>CAWHQZ010000001.1:0-50909 GCA_963831645.1 uncultured Alphaproteobacteria bacterium
AACATGGACGGATGATCTTGAACATCACCTCAGACGTCACCACTGTGTACCGGTCGAACCATTACCGGGCTTTGGCCTTGTCATTGTCGCGGACGAATCCACGGAAAGACCGCCATGTCGGCGACCAAGTATTCGTTTGCCGCGGTCGTCGCCAGGATCGACGTTCGCTGTTTTCGGGTAGCAGTTATGCCGGCCACCTCCGTTTCGTCGCTCCTTGACCGCTGCCCGGGCAGCAGCAAGCGACCCTCGTCACTCAGGACCAAGCTCGCGTGTATATGGGGCAATTGCCCTTGATCCTGAGGAAACGACCCTCGCCACTCAGGACCAAGTTCGCGATGTCGCACCGGCAACGACCGGATGACCGCCAGAGCGGCCGCATCAACTTTTACCGGCAGCGCAGCAACACCTGCAGAACGACCAATTGCGCCAGCGCCGGCCGAGCCGGACAACCACGCGGGTATACACGCGGGTATAGTTGTCATCCGTCTCGGCCATGCTGGCCCCTCTGGCGTGGCTACAAGCGGTTTCGCCCTCGGCGGAGGCAATGACACCACCGTCGGCGTTTCGCGAACGTAGCCACGTAGCCGTGCCCACAGACGGGGCCTCTTTCATCGCTTGCTCCCGAATGCAGCGCAGCAACACCTCCCGCGTTGTACAGAACGACCGATTGTGCCAGCGCCGGCTGGTTCGACCGGGCCAAGGGATCCATCCATCCTTCAAAAATTCACGTTCTTGGCCGTGAGAGCCACGCTGGCGGCGTGAGAACAAGACAGAGCGGCGAAATTGAACTAAAGCTGTCTGTGGGTGAGGGAATACCGTGAAGACCTTCGATCAACTTACCGACGAACAAAAGGCTCAAGCCGTGGCGCGTTGCACAAGCGCTTTGCTCGATGCGATTGTAGAAGGTCGAATTCAGTTCGACGATAAGGACAATGGCGACAACCTGCAGACTTGCGTTGATGCCGCCTTAGAGCAAGTAGAGGACCAGCTGACCCCATGGTTCACTGGCGAGGCGATCATGGAGTCATGCGGCGATGAAATTCGCAGAATGGCGCAGTGCGAGGCGGAAGATTTCTCTTTATTCCGAGTCCGAGAACACGATACCGCCTGAAGTGCTAGGGTAGGAGGCAGCCCATCGCTTCGATGGAAAGCGAGCCGATGAAAAGGCGCGAGAAGGCGCACACTCCCATCGGCTCTAACTACGCAACTGGCGGTTTGCTATGGCTGCCGACCTCAATGGCATGACTCGTATGCAGGACGACACTGTACGGCGCCGTCTAACTGAGAAGAGAGAAATGCAACCGTGAAGAAAACTAAGCGCTTGGCGCCGGACAAGGCGAACTCATTCGACGATCCGCCCGAAGCGACAGCGGAAGCCGAGCCGCGCGAGACAATCTATTTTCGTGTTCCGGCGACGCTAAAAAGGTCTGTCGAGAAGGCCGCGACGCAAGCGGGTCTTTCCGTGAACGCTTGGCTTATGCGGTGTTGTGAGAACTGCCTGACACAGGCTCGCACCACGGAGGTGGCGTAACGACGAACCGGCCGGGCAAGTGCCATGGTTCGAGGCGATGGCGAACGCATACCTGATTGTTTTTCTCGGAGCCGGTATTGGCGGTGCCATGCGCCACGGCGTGAACGTTGCTGCGCTCCGCTTCCTAGGGCCGAATTTTCCTTTCGGAACACTTACCGTAAACGTCGTCGGCTCGCTCATCATGGGCCTGCTGGCTGGCTGGTTTGCTCTTAAAAGTGTCGAACTTGGCTTGGCCGCTTTGTATGTCTTGGCGTCGGTAGGACTGTCCATACTGGCCCTGTTCCTCGGCCTATTCATCGTGCGACAGATTTGAAAATTCAACCTCACAGCAGTGGAAACTTTGACGCGCGCCCTTGCACCCGCTGGGGTGCCAGGTAGCATCTTCCTGTCAACCTGCCGGCGTCCCTAATTCAGGACGTGCTGCGCGAGTTGACAGACGTCGCGATGCTTACGCCCCTCCCCGAAAGGCAAGGCATGGCGCGGCAATTGCGAGGCAACAGGTTTAAGGGCGGCTTTCGGTCGCCCTTAGCTTTCGTTGGCTAGGGCCGCGGGGCAATTGCACTGTAGACTCGCGGTTCGCTTGTAGCGAATCAACGCTCTTCTCCGAGATACTAACTGCGTAGCGACGGGGGTCGCGTTGGGGAGTGTCTCATGTTCTGGGCAGAGCGATTCTGCTTGAAGTCAGCCATATGCTTGGTGCTCGCCGAAAGGGCACAGGTTCCCCAGAGTAGAGTGATGTTCACCAGTTTAGCGGCGAATTACGCGAGGATGGCGGTAAAGGAAGGCTTCGAGAGATCGACTAGCGCAGCACTTTTGGACCCGCTCGCCAAACCTGAAGAAGCGGCAGTTAAATAAAGAGGGAAGCTGGTCGCTCTGCTCGTTGAAGGCGGGTTCAACCGCTGACGCCGCTTAAGACTTCGGCCACACATCCGGCAGCTTGGCGATCGCCAGGGCGATCCTGTGGGGCTTCGGCCGGCGACAGGTGGTCGATCCGCATCATTCTTCTTCGCGAGCGTATACGTAGGCCAGCCGGAAGCCATTGGGTCGACCACGGCAAATCCGCCCTGGATTTTCACGACGCGCCATGGTGGCGGGAATTTGCGAGCGTCTGCCAGAGCGCCGACTTCCTGCGTGATCCAAACTTCTACGCCACGCAGGGCTTGGTCCTACACCAGCACATAGCCGCGGCCCCACACCGTCTCGATGTAGTTTTTGCCGCCTGCCGCGAGGGCGAGCTTCTTGCGGAGCTTGCAGATGAACACGTCGATGATCTTGGGCTCAGGCTCATCCATCCCGCCATAGAGGTGGTTGAGGAACATCTCCTTGGTGAGGGTCGTTCCCTGGCGCAGTGAGAGCAGCTCGAGCATCTCGTATTCCTTGCGGGTCAGATGCACGCGCTGGCCGCCGACCTCGACGGTCTTGGTGTCGAGGTTGACGGTGAGATCGCCGGTCGTGATGACCGACTGGGCATGGCCCTTGGAGCGGCGCACCACCGCGTGGATGCGCGCCACCAGCTCGTCCTTGTGAAAGGGCTTGGCCATGTAGTCGTCGGCGCCGAAACCCAGGCCCCTGACTTTGTCCTCGATGCCGGCGAGGCCGGAAAGGATCAGGATCGGAGTATTGACCTTGCTCACCCGCAGCGTCTTCAACACCTCGTAGCCGGACATGTCGGGCAGGTTCAGATCGAGCAGGATGATGTCGTAGTCGTAGAGCTTGCCGAGGTCGACGCCTTCTTCCCCGAGGTCGGTCGTATAGATGTTGAAGCCTTCCGACTTGAGCATCAGCTCGATGCTCTGCGCGGTCGCCGTATCGTCCTCGATCAGAAGAACTCTCATCCGAAACCCCTCTCAAACGTGCCCCGGTCTCGCGGGCGCCACGGGCCGCCGGATACGCTCGCAGGCCGTGGTACGGCCGTGAATCCTGACGCGAGAATACGCCGACAAAGGTTAACAAAGGTTAACAAAGGTTAACGAAGTCAGTAGACAGCGCGCTTAATCGCCTTTGCCTCACTGCGGATTTCGCCGACCCAAGCAGTTCCTGACTCAGGTCATGCGTGGTGAGGTGACGATCACCGCGGAGAATTCCTACACCATGGGCATTCGCATCGATGCGGCCAAAGCTCTGCTGCCATACGACCATGCGCGCTATGGCCCGATACCGGCGCCTGCACCGCGAGAGATCGAGCACCGAAGCGACGATTGCATCGAGCTGGTCAAGTTCCACAGGTTCAAGTTCCTGGCACCCAAGCGATTGACGAATGACAGCGACGCTTAAAATCGGCGACGCAGCCTCGCTGCGCGTGGTGGTCGTCAATCGCGAGCACCCGCCGCATCTCATGACAGCAATCGAGATCGGAAATCGAGATCAACGATAGTGACCACGGCACCTGATCCAGCGCGACCTGCCGGTCGATGAGGGCATGATCGATACCGACGATTGACCGTCCCTGCGAGCAATCCCGCACTGCGAAGCCAGAAGTGCAGGCGTTTCCTTCCTCTGTCGATAGCTAGCAAGAAACAAAACCGCGAGTCATGCCGACGATGCTCCTGCTACACTATCACAGCAGGAACAGGTGCCCGTTTCATGTCCAGCGGGTCGGTAACGCCGGTGGCGAACTAAGCAACCGAATTGAGGTGCTGGCCGCGGCGCCAGCCACTTGGCTCCACTGGGCGGGCACCTCCACGTCGGATGCCCGGAAAACCACTGAGCCGTCGGGATGACCAGAGCGCCGGAATTCCGGGTATCTGCCTACACCCGCAGGAGGTAGTGCTCACGTTGGGTCAACCCATGGTGGGCGTACACTGAACCCCCGAAACATGTGTACACAGGGTCCAAACAGAGTTAGTTGACGCCTTTACTCAGTCGGTTTAAAGCCAAAGTGTACACACTGACTGAGGGAACCCACCATCATGTCGCCCATCATCGGGTATGCCCGCGTGTCGACCGTTGACCAGCGGACTGACACCCAGGCCGCACAACTCAAGGCCGCCGGTTGTTCGCCTATCCGGGTCGAGAAGGTATCGGGCAAGAGCCGTGACGGTCGCACTGAGTTGGCCGCCGTGCTCGACTTCATCAGGGCAGGAGACACACTGGTTGTCGTGAAGCTCGACCGCCTGGGCGCACCCGCGACGTGCTCAACATCGTACATGAGTTGGAGGAGCGAGGCGCTCACCTGAGAGTACTGGAGCCGGCCATCTCGACCGAGGGGCCGATGGGCAGGATGGTGCTCACGGTACTCGGCATGGTCGCTGAAATGGAGTTGGGCTTCATCAAGACGCGCCAGCGCGACGGTATCGAGGCGGCCAAGAAGCGAGGCGTCTACAAGGGCAGGCCCGTGAGCCTCGACCATGCCCGGATCATCGCCATGCACAAGCAAGGCAGGGGCGCGACCGAGATTGCCCGCGAGATGCGATGCAGTCGGGGCGCAGTTTACAAAGTGCTCGCCCATGTAGTTTGACAGTGGAGCAAATGTTCGCTGTTGCTATCTCGTACTAAGGCGACGCCCAAAATTAACTGCATCATGGGGGTGGTTTGGGTGACCTTGGGGCGATCGTGTAATTCCACTCGGGATGGAATGCATCACCCTTTATGTTGAGGGCGGCCATTTCCGCGGCGCTGACCTTGATGCCCTTGGCATAGGTGTTGGTATCGAGCTCGCAGCGAACCTCGAGGCCGGTTTTCGTCGTGGTTGCGGCGATCAACTCGACAACGGCCAAGCGGCTGGTCAGCGGCTTGCCGCGCCAATTCTGCGTGATGTGGCAGAACAGGCGGTGCTCGATCCGGTTCCACTTCGATGTGCCGGGCGGGTAGTGGCACACCGTCAGCGTCAACCCGGTCGTGTCGGCGAATTTTTGCAGCTCGATCTTCCACAGCCGGACCCGGGAGCCGTTGGAACCGCCGCCATCGGCGGTGATCATCAGCCGGCCGGCCGCCGGGTAGCGCTGGCGGCCCATCGTCTGGTACCAGCGGGAGATCGCGTTGACCGCAAACTCGGCGGTGTCATGATCGACGCCGACGCTCACGCAGCCGGCGTTGGCGGCGATGTCGTAGACGCCATAGGGAATGGCTTTGCCCAGCCGCTTGTCGACGAAGTCGTGCACCTTGACCGGGTCCGGGCAGCCGGTAGGCCGATAATCACTGCCCGGGTTCTTGTAATCGCCAATCAGCTCTTTCTTCTTGGTATCGACCGAGATCACCGGCTGCCCGGCCGCTTGCAAGGCGACGACCTGATCGTTGATGTGCTCGAATTGGCCGTCGCGGTCGGGATGACGGCTGCCTTCCCTGGTCTTGCGATTGACCTGGCGGCGGTATTGCAGCTGCTCGAGCAGCTTGGGAATAGAGCTCGCCGAAACCCGATGCCCCATGGCGCACAGCGCCGCCGCAAGCTTCTCATGGCTTTTTGACACCCACAATAGCGGCCGCATCGGATCGCCCAGCGTCGCCGGTTCGACAAGCCGGCGCAAGTCTTCCAGCAGCGTCGCGTCCTTCTCCACCAGCGAGCGTCGTCCGCCACCCGCACGGCGAACCCTTCCCACACCCGCAAACTCGGATGCCTGCAGATCCTGCAACCCCCGGCCGATTGTGCTGCGCGCTATCCCGGTCGCCCGCGATACAGCGGCAATGCCGCCATAGCCCGCGCTGCGCGCCTCCGCCGCCGTAAACAACCGCCGGCCCCGCTCATCAAGACAGGGACACGTCGCCTCGTAGCGCGAACGAATCGCAATCTCATCAATCATTCATCCGCAATATACCAAGCACCCGCCCAGGAGAATCCCCTTCAGCCCCTCCCTCGCCAAGCCCAGCCGATTCAATAATTCTTCCGCCTCGCCTAAGCAGAGATTTTCTGGTTGCCCAACAGATCGCGATTTCGCTCTGAGTTCAAGGCCGCCACGGCGTGGTGGATGGCAGCATCGAGGGTTTCGGCATCGGTGAAGGTCTGGTGGGCGAGGTGATGAGCTTTCAAGTCATGCCATACGACTTCAATGTCGTTGAGCTCGGGCGCATACTTCGGCAGCCATTCGACGGTCAGCCAGTGGGCGCGGGCTGCGAGCGCCGCCAGCGTCGCCTTGCTGACGTGGATCGGTCCGTTGTCGAGCACGATGACAACGGGTTTGATCCGTACCCCGGGCTTGGCGCCATACGCAAGATCGATGGCTTGCAGCAACGCAATGAAGTCGGTGCTGCGCTTGGTTCGGGATGTCGTGACGATCAGCCTGCGGTCTACGTGTTGATTTCGGTGACATACGTGCGCTGTCCTCATCATGCTTCAAGGTGATGGCGTATATTTCGTCGGCGCTACCTCGTCGGACGTTCTGGGTACGAATTGCTAGGCCTGCTCACAATGATAGTGCCTCGGCTGATATCGCGGCGACATCGCGGGCAGTCCATGATTCTTGACAGGCGGAGGGGGTACTTGGCACTCAAGGTCAATGGCGGCGTCGCACCCTTTACATGGCTGGTCGATGGCGTTCCGATCCTGAGCAATGAGCTGCGGCGCGACAGCTTCTGGGACAGCGTTGGCCTCGGCTTTGCGCGCCTCTCCGTCATCGATGGCGCCGGCAAAACCGCCACGACCGACATCCGCATTGAGTGATTGTACTCGTTCCGGCGGTGTTGCAGAGAAGCCGACATCCAGCCTTCCTGGCGCCGATGGAGATTTTGCTGGGAAGGTGGCACACACCGAATGCCGGGGAAGGCTACGCTGCGCAGCCCCTGCGCTTCGGCGATTTCGAGCGACCGTCGGTAGCAGCTCGCCAGTAGTTCCTCCTCGCCCTCATTGCCGCCGCGCCAGACAGGGCCGACCGCGTGGATGACGAAGCTGGCCGGAAATCGGTAATCCCGGGGTGATCTTGGCGTCGCCCATCTTGCAGCCGCCAAGCGTACGGCATTCCGTCAGCAGCTCTGGCCCAGCTTTTCGGTGAATTGCGCCATCAACACCGCCGCCTCCCAGAAGGGTCGAGTTGGCGGCATTGACTATCGCGTCGACCTGCAGCGCTGTGCGGTTTGCACACGGCTACTCCCGCATGAATGCCTGAAGTTCCTCCGGCGTTACTTTGCCGTCTTTGTCGGTATCCACTTTGTCGAAGATTTGCTTATGTATGGTGGTCACCTTCTCAGCTTCCAGTTTGATATGTGCTTTAGATTTTGGCACCCGAAGTTCTTTTGAGATTCCTTGAGCAACCATGTCTTCCGGGAGACTGAGCGAAACGTAATTTAGGCGACCGGGCTGGCATACAAGTAGATGGATGTTTTTCAGCTTTGGCAGCACCACGCCCTTCCGCAGGGGTGCTGCGTATTGCCGGAATATAAGTCCCGCCTCTTCCCCTCTAGACTTCTGGAACATCCGCTTTTTCAAGACATACCAATGCGGAGAAGCAATAAACACCACATCATTGAGCGAAGTGCGCGCATAGCTCAGCCGCGGCTGCAGCGATAAGACCAAGATCAGGCCTACGACAAGGCGAACACCCCAACAGGTTTGCCGTCGTGGCGGAGGGGCGTGTGGATTCGCTGCCGACTGTTTCTCGGCAAACGCGATTCCAAAGATGCTAAACAAGCTCGGCGCATTGCCGTTTCGGAGATTTCCCTACTGGCTGCGACGAAGTTTGCCTAGCAAGAAACAAAGCCGCGCGTCTTGCCGACGACGCTCCTGCTACACTAGCATAGCAGCAACAAGGCCCGTTTCATGTCCAGCGGGTCGGTAACGCCGGTGGCGAACTAATTACGAATGCACTCGATCAATAGTGTAAACTCAGCGGCCCTATCCGCTACCTCTGAAACTGAGAGGATTTGTGCGCTCTCCCCCATTTCGTAGCGAGAGCCTACCCAATCCAAAAACTCCCGAGCCACTTGGCTCTTGATCGCGAAGTTCACGTTCTGGGGAATGTCCCCGGTTACGTCTGCCGTTTTCAAAGCGTTCAGTTTCGATTGAACGACTCCTACGACGTTTCCCGCCCGATCGAGCAGTGGTCCGCCGCTGTTTCCCGGTTGCACCGGAGCAGAGATTTGGAGAGACCTATCATCGTTTCCCAAACCGGCAAGTGCAGTGACCGTTCCAGGCACCACGTTGCCTTGAAGCGACAGGGCACCGGGAAGAGGATAGCCGAACACTACGATATCATCTCCTGCCCTCACCGCCGCTCCCGCCCGGAACTTCGCATATGCCGGTCCGAAGCCGCTCGTCGCTTTTAACAGAGCAAGGTCATTGATGGAGTTTGAAGTTACCAGCTCAGCCGACAAAGGTTGTTGTGTTCCACGCCGAGCTGTGATCCGCCGACAATCGCTAGCCACATGATGATTGGTAACGATGTGGCCGCGATCTGAAATCAGAAAACCCGTTCCAGAGCTATTCGCCATATTGGACTTGTCATCACTGGTCTCAGGAGGCGATGGCGGCGGTTGTTCCGGGGTGGGAGCCGTCGCCGATGTCTGCCGCTCCGGTTGAAAAGCGTTTGCGAGCAAGATTGTCAGCCGATTTGATAAGTCCTTGCGTACCTCTGCCCAAGACAAAGTGAAACCAGTCGGCCCATGGCTGACTTGACTGAACCACGTATAGAAATAGCGACCCTTGAAAGTACCGGATGACACAAAATGGGCCGGCTGAAGTACTTGATAACCAACTACTCTGCCGCCTCTCGTATCGGTGAACTTCTCGTAGAGTTTCTCAAAGGTTTGATCAGAGACAGTTTCGAATATCAAAGACAGAGAGCTGTCGTTTCGCTCAAAGGCGTATCCACCTGCTGTACGAGTTTCGGTATCGAACAACGCGCGGGGGACCATGAGGGAAGCGCTGCTCCCGCGTAACTCGAACGATTGCAAGCCAAGCGGATTAAGAAAGCTGTCAGCTTTTGTCTTGAGACGCGCCTGTTGATCAGGAAGCAAGACGCCTGTTGGTGCAAAACCCTCGCGTGTTTGGAAAGCCTCGATGGCGGCATGGAGGCGTGGAGTGTATTCACCCCTGAACACTCCATTGAAATCGCCGGTAGCAATCAGGCCAATAGCGATTTGGGTCTTCTGGTCTTCGGTGAGCCTGTAGAAGTCCTGCGAGGCGGACTTATAGTCGCCCAAGGCGACTGTCACCGATGCAAGGAAGAAAACTGCGCCAGCAACGATACGGCTCAGCATCACTCTACCCCTAGCCCATACGGATAGTATTCGGACTAGCGTGCTGCCGCAAGCGGCCTCTGGAGCATGAGAGGCCCGAAGGACAAGGCCTACGACTTCAAGTATCGTCTGGCCGATTGACTTGGATGCGTTGAACAAGCGCTGGACGCTGGCTGAGTGTTATCGGTGCAGGCTGCCGCACCCAATCAAACTATCATGTTGAGCACCTTGTAGACCGCTCCTCGGCTGCAGCCTAGCTCGCGGGCGATCTCCGTGGCTCCCTTTCCTTGCTGGCGAAGCACGACAATCCGACCATGATCGAGGGTCGGGGGCCGGCCCTTGTACACGCCCCGCTTCTTGGCCGCCTCGATACCGTCGCGTTGGCGCGTCTTGATGAAGCCCAACTCCATTTCAGCGACCATGCCGAGGACCGTGAGCACCATCTTGCCCATCGGCCCCTCGGTCGAGATGGCCGGCTCCAGCACTCTCAGGTGAGCGCCTCGCTCCTCCAACTCATGCACGATGTTGAGCACGTCGCGGGTGCTGCGCCCTAGGCGGTCTAGCTTCACGACCACGAGCGTGTCTCCCGGCCGGATGAAGTCGAGCACGGCGGCCAACTCAGTGCGACCGTCGCGGGTCTTGCCCGATACCTTCTCGACCCTGATAGGCGAACAGCCGGCGGCCTTGAGTTGTGCGGCCTGGGTGTCAGTCCGCTGGTCAACGGTCGACACGCGGGCATAACCGATGATGGGCGACATGATGGTCGGCTTCCCTACAGTGAGTGTGTACACTTTGACTTTAGACCGACTGAGTAAAGGTGTCAACTAACTCGGTTTAGACCCTGTGTACACATGTTTCGGGGCGCTCAGTAGTACGCTCACCATGGGTACACCCTAAGTGCACATACGTGGGGGTGAGCACCGGGGCGCCAGACGAGATCGCAGGGGGCTTTGGCCAAATGAAAGCCCCAGTTCCGCGGCGAGGGTGGTCCCGCTGGACGAGAAAGGCCGACGACGACCAGCTGTTGTTGTTTATCCCCGTCGAATCTTGAGGCTGCAACAGCCCTTGTAATTTGGCTTCCAAGTTTCGATGGTGACTGAAAATCCTGCCGCTGGAACTTGACGGCTGACAGCCTATCGAATTCAGCAGCTGCCTCCTATATGTTTTGCGCAAAGCAGGAGGCGCAGTATGCGGATTGAGATGCGCGTCGAGCGAAACGGCAGGTCAATTTTTCGAACGGAGTATTTTACGGAAGTGGGGTTGAGTTTTGCCGACTACTCTAAGTTGGCTTTGAAGGAGTTCCATCGGCAGCACCCGGAAGTATCGCTGCTTGATGATGACGTTTGGCTCAAGTTCGATAAGGTTCGATAAGGTTATGCAACGAACGATAATCCGACTGGGTATAGTGAGCATCACTTTGGCTGTGCTGGTCGTGACGGCAGCGGAGGCGAAGGTTTTCGAGTGTGTAATCTCGGAAAAGTACGTCTGTGATAGCGGTCGCGGGTGCGGCCAGGTCCACAACGACATCGTGGTGAAGCTCGACTTGACCCGGCAGACGTACTCGCGATGCGACTCCAAGGGATGCGATACATTTGATGTACGGCTCTCCGAGTTCAGGAGCCTTTGCCATGATCGACGTACCTGGCCGGGGCATGTTGGCAAAGCTTAGCAATGATGGATCAGGCTTCGTGGAGGTAGCCACGATCGAAACGCAGGTCCTGATCAGCTTCGGCTCGTGCAAGTAATCGGGTTCCCGTTTTGCTCGGGGGCTCTGGATCCCTGCAATTGCTGGCATGGCGTCAGTCGGTGTCAGCGCAATATTCGCGGCAGCGGCCATTGGATTTTGAACGATGGCGCTGGCCCAGCTGATCCTAGGGGCGCGGCCTAGTGTCTCATTGAAATACGATGCCGAAGTCCAAGCTCTGGAAGAACGCTATAATTTTGGCCCATGTTCCTCAGTGTAAATGGAGGTCAAGCAAAGAGGTCCTGCTATGAAAAGCAAAGCAAAGCCACCGTTCGATCCCAAGGTCTTTCTCGCCAAGGCAGACGGGGGGAGGACCATCGCCAAATATCCAGTGAATCAAATCGTGTTCTCACAAGGAGATCTGGCAGATTCTGTCTTCTACATTCAGGACGGCAAGGTCAAAGTCACCGTCATTTCCGAGCAAGGGAAGGAAGCGGTCGTCGCTATCCTGGGGCTGGATGAATTCTGCGGCGAAGGTTGCCTGGCCGGTCAGCCGCGACGCATGGCGACAGCTACGGCAATGACGGAATGCGAGATCATGCGGCTGGAGAAGGCGGCCATTATTCGCGTCCTCCATGACGAGCCGGCGTTTTCCGAGATGTTCGTCTCGCATCTTTTGGCTCGGACCATCCGCGTCGAAGAGGACTTGGTCGATCAACTGTTCAATTCGAGTGAGAAGCGCCTGGCACGGGCTCTTCTGTTACTGGCTAATTTTGGCAAGGAAGGCAGACCCGAGCCGATCATCGCGAAGGTCAGCCAGGAGACGCTCGCGGAGATGATCGGCACCACGCGGTCCCGTGTGAGCTATTTCATGAACAGATTTCGGCAATTGGGCTTCATCGATTACAACGGGCACCTGGAAGTTCACAGCTCGTTGCTGAGCGTCGTTCTGCACGATCAACCGCAGATCAGAAGGTGATCCGCGCTGGCCAGCCGTCACACGCGCGTGTGGCGAATCAGCCGTTCGGTGGAACGTCGCCAGCAACATCGTGGTCGGGGTGATCACGCTGCCAGCCGCAGCGCTGATCGCCGCCCTCTTTTACTGGCTAAGTAAGGTGACCTTGTGAACGGGATCCTGCGCAGAAGATTCAATATGCAGAACTCCCATACCAACGTTCCGACCATGCTTTTGAGGTCCTGTTGGTGACGTCGCGCGAAACACGAACATGGGTGATTCCTAGGGGCTTGCGGGTGCAGAACCTCACACCCCACGAGTTGGCAGCGCGCGAGGCATGTCGCAGCGTGTTCCGCCAGCGTCAAAGGGCTGCTCAAAACAGCGACTATGCTACTTGGCACAGCGACTAATGCTACTTGGCGGCGCAAGCGTTGCAAGGCTGCGGTTCTCTCAGCGTCGCGACAGCGGTGACTTCAGCGCTTATGCCGCCATGCTCCAGTTCTGACGCCGCTGCGCGGGTCTCGCGCATCATCGCTCCCCACCCGCTTTTCATGGCAACAGGTGCTTGCCAAGCAAACGAACTGTGCTTGCCTGCGACCCCCAGGCCTGTCAAGGTTGTGTTTATTGCCGACCAGGAGGTAATTGTCAGCGAAAAGTATTCCATGTGGATGATCTAACTGTGCTTCTGGATTTCTTAACACCCACAAAATCTTTCGAGTTCGCGAATCATAGATTCGAACCTCATCGATGGTTTCGTATGTGGCTGCGAAATAGGACCCGGACGGATGAAAAGAAACCTCATTGACCAAACTGAGCGGGCCATCATTCTGAATGATCTCGGCGATGCGATACATTCAAGGATCTTCCTGGTTTAGGAGCAATAAGCTGGGCGTATCCATTGCACGTGCTCCATTTTAAGCAGTTTCGGGTACTGCAATACGCCTTTGTCTCAAGAGGCGGCTACCAGCGGATGGTCAGAATTTGTTCCAACTTGCGGATGTTGGCGTCACAGTGGACGTATCGGGGTTGATATGAGATATATCCGACCGCACATCGACCGAAAACCCCTCCACGTCTAACATTACCGGCACCGCAGCCGCTACCCTTTCTGCCAGCACCGCACGAGCTTTTAGATCGAACGGCGGCCTCGTTCGGGGTTGTATCCTGTTTTGGCCGTGTGGCGAAGCCAGACAGCGGTCCCGGCGAAGTCGATAACGATGACGTTCTCGCCCTCCACTGGCGGGATCGGTGGATTTGATTAGAGATTTCTTTGTCTGGTACCAAAATGCGTTTGTGCAAATCTACTTTAGCGATCCCGGCAAATCGCATCGCCGAGGGCGATAACCTCTGAAGGAGTCAGCCGGCTGCACATGGCCTCCAGCTGCTCGATGGCGCCGGGGTCCGGGCTGACGTCAGCGGGATCGACGGGCAGCGGGCTCTCGCTGGAGATGGCGCACACGTAGGTTGTGCCGTCGGCGCGCGGGAACACCTCGGGCGAATGCACGCCTCGACGATCATTGGCACATGGAGAGCAGGGTAGTGTCAGTTTGAAATTTCTGCCCGCTTTTTGTAGGGGCCGCGCGGTCCCGGTTTGGGCGCGATTTCGTCCATTGCCGTTTCCTATATATGCTTGACGGAAAGCATAGGAAACTTGGCATGATCAAAGTTATGTGGTTCTTGAAGCCTATCGAAAAACTGCCTGTGAACTCATTTTGGGCGATTGCGGCGCCGATACTGTTCTTGAACTGTATTATCAGTTGATCTCATGGGTGCCGCGCCAATGAGGTAAAGACCATGGACATTCAGCTTATCGACGAGGGTAGCACTATCACGTTCATGCCGCACACTGACGCCGGACGTGCGTTCCTGCGCAATGAGATGGCAAGTGAACGGCGGTATTGGCGTGGCGAGGTATTTTGCGTCGATCGCCACTTGGCCGAAACACTTGCCGCGGCTGCCGTGGCCGATCGGCTTGGCTGGCGGCGAGCCGCCAGCATGATCGTCGACGACGAGGAAGCCGACGACCAGTGATCCAATGGCTACGATCCAACAACTAGCCCGACAAGCTTATGACGCCATGGCCGAGCGCCGCCCTCGCGAATCAACTCTGCATAGCGCGGCTCGCGCCAGCCGTAAGCCTGACTGTAGCGGTTGGCCAGATAAATTGCCAAAAGCATCAGCGAAAGTCGCCGCGGGTAGCCGGCGGGGCAGGCAGATCAACAAAACAAAAGCGGCCCGGGAGGAGGGCCGCTAGGATACAGGGCCGCAGCCCTGCGGATTTCTACGTCAAGGTCCTCTTCGGCCCTGCGTGTCGCGCCCAGACCGGCCCCCTCAGCATCACCGGTCACGGGAACTCACCCTTCCCCCGCGGGGCGTAGGGCTCGGCTTTGGACCTTCCCCAAGTGCGGCTGGTTCAGAACGTATGTCGGCTTCTAGTGGCCAGCCCAACGCAGAATATCGTAGCGGACAATTTTGCAACACTTCAACGAAAATCGTCTTTAGACGGACGTTTCTCGCCATAGCGTCACAATTGTAGTGGCGTTGGAACGTGTAACGCGTATATCTGCAAGGGGATAGTGGGATCTTGAACCCACCAGGCGCATCCTTGGACGGGGCCCCGACAAACCTACTACCGCCACCAACCCGATGACGGGTGGTGAAGCGTTATGCGTTGAGGGGACAACCACAGATGTCAAGACCTTGGGATGCCCGTGCGCGTCGGCCGTATTGGCGCGTCGAACGGGCCCTAGATATCATCGCCGCACTCGCTCTGATTGTGGTGCTGGCGCCGTTGATCGTAATCGTCGCCGCGCTGGTGGCGATCGATGTCGGACCGCCGCTGACATTCTGGCAGCAGCGGCCTGGTATGCGAGGCCGGCCATTCAAGCTATACAAGTTTCGTACCATGGCCGGCGCGCACAACCATGTGGGTCAACGCGAGGTGGGTAATGTTCGTCTGTCGAAAATCGGGCGGCTCTTGCGGCGCACGCGGCTCGACGAGTTGCCACAGCTTTACAACATCCTCAGGGGCGAGATGTTCTTCGTGGGGCCGGGAAGATGGACGATTATTTAATGGGGCGGGCCGCGATCGCGGGTGAAATTCTGCCCACTTGCGCAGGCGGCTGCACCGATGTGCCGAGATTTTCATTAGGCGGTCCGTCCTTTTTAGATGATCGTGAACAAGCGACCCTCGCCACTCAGTCAGGAGCGGTGCAGCCGCCGTAAGCAGGCACTACCTACTGGGATGGGCAATAGGATGGGCAAATCACCGGGGGTGACAGAAAATATTATTCAATAACATGCAATTAGCAAGATAGATGTCGGAGAGGGAGGGATTCGAACCCCCGGTACCCTTGCGAGCACAACGGTTTTGAGACCGTTTCCGGGCTCAGATTGCGATGGGCGGCGGAGATTCAATTCTCGGTGGTTGCAGGCCCCCGCAACCATCTCAAATTGCGATAGAAGCCTGTCCGTTACGGACGGGCTTCTTCTATTGGCGGCGACCCTGAGAATCCCGGCAAGATCGCCACGCAATTCGATCTTCAGCTCGCCGCCTTCGGGCACAAGGACGATGGCGTCGATCAGCGAACGCAGGATACCAGCAGCCTCGGCGCGCGTGGCCTCATCGTTACTGAGGGCCGCTCGCAGATCGGTGACCTTGCGCCGATAGAACTCCGCCATCTTCGGGTGCAGCAAAGGCGCTGGCTCCTCGGCCGCTGCCCTTTTCGCCAGAAGCTCGACCTTCCGTGATTCCAAGCACTCCATCTTGAGCTTTACGGATGTCGCCGGCACGCCGTCCAGAAGTGCCTGAACCAGCTTGTCCAAATCCCGATCGATGCGTGCAAGCTCACGTCGCTCTGCCTCTGTCTGCGCACGTTGCTGAACGCGCAGCCGGTTCACTTCTTGAGTGAACTCGTCGCAAAAGACGCGAAAAAGGTCTGGATCCATGAGTCGCCCACGGAGGGCATCAAGGACACGCGCTTCCAAGTGGTCACGGCGAATGTTGAGACGATTGTTGCAGGTGCCCTTGTTCCGGGCCGTTGCGCAGCCGACGAGATCCCGCGAGATCATGGTATAGCCACCATCACAGCGCCCGCACTTCGTCAGTCCCGACAACAGGTACGTTGGCCGCCGCCGGTCACGGAAGTGGTTTTCCTGCTGCGTCACGCGGTCGGTCCGGATTGCGCGCTGGCGTGCCTTGACCGCGTCCCATAGATCCTGCTCGATAATGCGAAGCTCTGGGACATCTCGAACGATCCACTCGCTCGGCGGATTCAAACGCGACACGCGTCGGCCTGTGGTCGGATCCTTGATAAACCGCTGCCGATTCCAGACGAGTCGTCCGATGTAGAGCTCGTTATTTAGGATCCCGTTCCCACGCTTGTGATTGCCATTGATCGTGCTGAAACCCCACGCACCACCGGACGGGCAGTGGATTTGTTCCGCGTTGAGCGCCATCGCGAGCTTCTTCGGCGAGACCCCGGCGGTATAATCGCGAAAGATACGGCGCACGACCGCCGCCTCGGCTGGATTGATCGCACGCTCACCGCGAATAGGCTCGCCATTCGGAGCGAAGGACCGCACGACGTCGTAGCCATAGGAGTTGCCGCCCCCAGCCTTGCCGTGCTCCACTCGCCCGCGCAAGCCGCGACGCACCTTGCCGGCTAGGTCCTTTAGGAACAGCGCGTTCATGGTGCCCTTGAGGCCGACATGCAATTCGCTGATCTCGCCCTCGGCCAGGGTCAGCAGCCGCACGTTGGCGAAGCCTAGCTGCTTGTAGAGTGCAGCGACATCCTCCTGGTCGCGCGACAGCCGGTCAAGCGCCTCGGCAATCACGATGGCGAAAGCGCCCGCGCGCGCGTCTTCCAGCAGCTTCTGGTAGCCGGGTCGGAGGCGCGTCGCGCCGCTGACGGCATGGTCGGTGTAGGTGGCAACCAGTGTCCATCCCTCCTTTTCGATGCGTTCGCCGGCATAGCCGCACTTGGTCTTCGATCGAAGCGTCGCGCTGCAGATCGGATGAATATCGGGCATAGATGACCACGCGCATGTGTGACCTCATGATCTATCGCTGGGAGACACTTTAACACGGCGGCGGTGTCTCGGTGTTTCCGCGCTTGCACAGCGCACAGCTGCCAGCGCTCCCTGAAGCTTGACGGCCGCTGTGCTGGACCCGGCCATATTGTAGGCGCTCTCGGTGACCGCGAAGCTCCGGTTACCCAAAACGTGGATGCTGCCACGGACCTTGGTCGGCAGGTCGAGCGCCCAGGTCGTTACAGCGCAGTCGCGGAAGAAGTGCGGCGGTACGGATTTACCGAATGCTTTGGCGGTGTGCGCGCAGACCTGTTTCCAGATCCACTCTGGATCCAGCGGCTTGCCGGTACGCGAGATCCACAGGTACGGGCGTGGCAGACCTCCAGTTTTATTGCTGTCAGCGAGCAAGATCGGCCGATAGACCGCCAGATATCTATCTAGCAAAGCGCCGATCTCCGGCGGAATATCCCTGTCATACTCCTGCCGATTCTTGACTTCTGCAGCGGGCAGAAAGAGGCGCCAACCCATGGCTGTCTTGAGCACATGAACGCCGATCACGAGACCGGCCAGGTTCTTGCGGCGGATCGGTCGCAGCGCCAGGAGGGCGATGATCAGCCCATCCCGGAACAGCCCGGCGCGGACGATCGGCCGAACTGTGTTCTGTTCGGCTTGCTGCATCAGCTTGACACCCAGTTCGAAGAGCTCGAGTGAGTGGCGCATGCGTGGCTGCTTCCGCTGGCGGCTGGCGGCCCGGCCGTCAGGAATACTGGCAATGATGCGTCGTATCCACGGCCAGTCCCGCTCAGGGTATAGGACAGTCATGCCACGCACGAGGCCGACCAGGCGCGACCGAACGGAGATGTTCCGAATCTCCGACTGACGCGCCACCGCGTAGGCCATGACGCGATTCGGCGTGACTAGGTCCACGAAGGGCACGCCGGGAGCGGCCTGGTTGGTTTCGCGAAGCCAAAAGAGGAAGTTGCCGATGGCCCCGGAGACGTGAAATCTTGGTCGGTTGCGACCAAGCTTCTGCCGGTCCCCGTTGGCGTAGCAGACTGCCGGGACGACAGGCCGTGGTCCAGGCTTCGCGGAGGTCTATCGGCCACTCGGCGGGGTGAACGGTGTGCGAGAGCGGCTGCATAGCTCACGCCCTCCGCCGGGGAGTACGATTGAGGCGCTCGGCGGCAGCTTGACGGATCTTGGCCAGAGTATCGTCCCACAGTGCGACAGCAGCCTCGCCCTCCATGCCAGCATAGAAGCGGATTGTCGTCTCGATCTTCTTGTGACCGAGGAAGCGGCGCGCAGTTTCATAGTCGCCCGGGTGGTGTTGCAGATAGAGCAACGCACAGATGTGCCGGAACTGATGGGCTGTGACGCGCACGCCAGTCATTTCGAAAGTGAGCTGGGCGATCTGGTTACTCAAGCGGCTGGCTTGTTTCGGCCCTTGCTCTCTTCCCGGGAACAAGAAACGGTTGCCGGGCGCTGCCAGCAGCGGGCGCACGCGCTCGCGGAATGCTGCTACCAGAGCGGCGGCCTCGGCTGGCAGTGGATACGAAAGGTCGACGCTGTTCTTGACCTCGGCGGCCGTGAACTCGAGGACGACCCGCGCCTTGGCCCCCTGGCCATAGATCTTGTAGTGCGCGTCGAGGTCGATGGCATGAAGGTTCTGGATGCGGACCGGCGCATTGAGCAGAATCTCGATGGCGAGCGCGATCTCCGCCCGGACGGCGTCGGTGACGCTAATCTTCTGCTTGGTGATGATCCGGCGGAAGACGTGCCTCGGCAGGGTCACGAATTGGGCGAGGAAATCCGGGTCTTTGAAGCGCTTGAGCAGCACGCGGTTCTTCTCAGCCAGTCCGATAGGCGCCGGTTTGAGGTTCTGGCAGAAGCGCTTCAACTCCCGAAGATTGCGTTCTTCGGCGTGCCGATGATGATCGGTCGTGCCCTCGGCGAGGTCGCGTGCGATGCTGTAGGCCAGTCGCGCAATATCGCCGAGATGCGGCGCGGGCTTGCCATCGAAACGGGTCTTCGCCAGCCATTCGAGAGCCTGTTCTAAAACGGGTGCATCCACGAGTGCCCGCAATGAAGGAAGCTCGGACGCCGGGACCCCGGCATGAACAGCCGCTGAGGCCAGCTCCCAAAGGCGCGTTCGATGCCCTCTCACGGTGCGCGGACGCAATGGCGGCCGCCGGCGGGTCAGTGAGAACATCGACACCTCACGCAACCGTGCATCGATTTCCCTCTGCAGTGAGGGCAGGAACGTCTCACATGGAAGCATGTATCGGTCGCGCCGATCGTCGATCCGCAGTTCGGCCTGTGGCCAACCCGGCACAACCAAGCGGGCTCGATTCCACTGCCGCACGAATGTCCCGAATGCCTGCCGAGGTCGCCGCAGCACTTGGCGCGCGTCGAGGGCTTGGCCGAGGGCGTCGGCGACCCTCTGGTCGAGCTGATGTGGCGCAATACCCGCGTCCGATATGAGCCGCAGTGGACGCATCGAGCGCACACCGCATCGTCTTGTCGACCAGCCGTCCGACAAGCAGCTCCCAAGCCGGCGACAGCGGCCCCCGGCTGCGAACGCCTATCGTATCGATCCCGGCGGTAGTGAGCGCCTTGACGAGCAGGGACCGCAAGTTGCTGAAGGATTGCAGGCTGAGGCCCAAGGCACCCGGGGAGAGGCGGGCCAAGGACTCGCGGATGGCGCGCGGTTCGGCTGAAATGTCGATGGGCGCCTTGCCTAGGCCGCGGCAGAAGGTTCGAACGGCGGACATCAAGCTGGAGCGGCGAGTCTTGTCGAGCTCGGTGAGCCTACCTAATCGGTCGAGCACGTCGGCCATGGTGAGGCCGCGCAAGGACACAATGGCAGCCGCTAGACTTGGTTGTGATGAGGATTGAATGGACATGCGGGCTCTTGTGATGACCGGCGTGGACTGCAGACAATATTTGTTAATATAGCCGAAATACCTTTGAACACTGTTGCATGGCCAAGTAATAACAAACATGTATTGCCAGCCATTTTGTAAGTATTAATCGAGAACATCGTTCTTAGACCCGACAGCAGCCGACGAAACGGTCGAAGTCATCCCGAGCGATGCGCACGACACGACCGAAGCGGTGAATGACAATCTCGCCGCGGGCGATCAGGCGCCGGACGTGCTTGGTGGAAACACCGAGTTCAGATGCGACCTTCTCGACGGACAGGAAGCGGCTGGCATCGTCAGGGGTGTCGCTCGGCATCTCAGTGTCCGTCATCGATGGGCTGAGTCGCCTCGTGGGCTAGGTTTTTCCGCGGCCTCGGTGCTGTTGTTGCACGACGCGGCTACCAGCCACTCCTGTGCAGCTTGACGAGCCAGCAGCCGGGCTAGCTGTATCAGCCCATCGGGGGCCGCAGATTTGACTGCAGCCGGTACCGTGGACCGCCGTTTCCTCTGTTGGCACCGCATACGAAGCATCGCCCATAGCTATTTCGTATGGGTGGTTGTGAAACCGAACTGTTCAGGAGACGAATTTGTTGTGCACAAAAGGGGGGTTTGGCGAACCCGAACGCCGTGGCAGAGGGATGCGAATCAGCGTTTGCGCGGCGGTCGGTTTAGAATCTCATTCTGAAGCCAAAGGGGCGTGAATCCGCCTCCGGGTCCGGCAAAGTAGCGAACTCGCTCGATACTCTCCATGAACTCCGGCCTCCTCATCCAGGCCCGAAGCGTGTTCGGAGCTACGTCGATCAGACGAGCCACTTCTCGTATCGACGCATCAGGATGGAATCCGAAGAAAGTGACAGCCGCGGTTGGCTTCCACTGCGCGTGCTCCTGATCGTTGGCGGGCGATTCCAAGTTGTGTAGAACCGCAAATAGCCGGACTAGTTCAGGTGGCAGCGCGAAGCGTCCCATGCAGCAGAACAGCATGTTCACAGCGAAGGTCGCGATGGTCCTGTCGGAGAGCGCCTTACGCCGCGCTGCAAGCTGGGTTTCGCCCGATCTCTGCCTTGCGCGGCGCCGGATAAGTCTTTCCGTGAGCTCTGCAGACAGCGCATTTTTTGACGGCAGGTCAGTAGTGCGGGTCGCCAAAGCAATAGTCTTTTCATCGAGTCCGCTGCCTTCGTACAGGCTTCGATGTATCTCCCGAATGCGAGGAAAGGGATAACTCGACCGTGTTTGCTTCATTTGATGCAGCTCATGAGAGTCCGATTCGAATTACGGTGACGATATTGCAACAGCAGACGTCCGTGTTTTCGATGCAGTTTGGGGGGTGGGTTAAACTGAAAATCCGCTTGTCGGTGGTTCAATTCCGCCCTTGGGCACCAGTGATTTCAATGCCTTACATCAATACCTCAACTCAGACCAAAATGATGATCTTCTGCTGAAGATCGCAGTGTTTGTGACGACGCCGGTGACTCATCAAGACCTGTGCGGTTCCTATGTCTGGACATAGCCAAGAGCGACGTTTTGCGATCGTGGCGGAGACGCGGCGCATCATGGAAACGCTCGACTAGGGCCTGTCTTCAGTTAGGGGGTTCCCAAATCAAGCATTGAGTGATTCATGGGCGGTCGGCCTCAAGGAGGGAAGCGGCGCGCACGGAGGCGAACAAGGTGCGGGGATGCGCCAGTCAGGTCTGGCTCGCGACCGCCTGCGATGCCGGCGGCGCCGGGTTGCCCCCGCGACTCAGCTTCGAGGGCGACAGCGACGCCCATATCGTGCGGGGGCTGATAGCCATCCTGTTTGCGATCTACTCGGGCAGATGCGCGGACGAGATTCTCCGGATCGATGCGCAGAGCGTGTTCCGGCGTCTCGGGTTGGCCGAGAATCTGACGCCGCAGCGCTCGAACGGATTTGCCTCGATGGTCGAGCGCATCTGCACCGACGCCCGTCGCGCCATGAGCAGAGAGGCGAGGGCGGCCTGAGCCGCGCGGCGCATCAACAAACAACGATCCAGTGACTTCTGTTCAATCTTGTGAGGGAGGCGCCATGACATTCATAGCAGAGGACCTCGCCGTAACGACGAGCAGCGATGGGAACCGCCTTGAGACGATCGCTTCACGGCTTCGGGAGCACCTTCAAAAGATCGCCGAGCGGTGGGTCCGCCGGCGCAACGGGCTGTCGCACGTTACGGCGTCGCGTCGAGGTCGAGTTGTAGGAGCAGCCACCGAGCGCGGTCAGAAAGAAAGGAATCGAGGTATGCAGACGACCAACCCGCACGACGGCAACCAGCACGCGCCTGGCGCGTCGTCCCAGGCATCTGCCGGCCCAGAGAAGCTACCCGGGATCCGCCACGTCATCGCGGTGGGAAGCGGCAAGGGCGGCGTGGGCAAGTCCACGGTCAGCGTGAATCTCGCGGTCGCGCTGCAACAGATCGGGGGCCGGATCGGGCTCGTGGATGCGGACATTCTCGGCCCGAGTATCCCTGGCATGCTGGCTCTTCCGGCCGGTCAGCCGCCCACGACCACCCCGGATGGCAAGATCGTCCCCGCCGATCGCCACAACCTGAAAGTGATTTCGATGGGCATGCTGACCGGGGACGACAACCCGGCCATCTTGCGCGGACCGATGGTGGGCAAGTACTTGACCATGTTCATCGGCTCCGTCAAATGGGGACACCTCGACTACCTGCTTCTCGATCTCCCGCCCGGAACCGGCGACACCCAGCTGACGCTGGCGCAGAGCTACCCTTTGTCGGGTGCGATCATCGTGACGACGCCGCAGGACGTGAGCCTGAAGATCGCCCGCCGCAGTTTGAGGATGTTCGAGACGGTGCACGTCCCCATCCTCGGCATCATTGAGAACATGAGCACCTTCACGTGTCCTCACTGCGGAAAGGGCACAGACGTGTTCCGCAGTGGCGGCGGTGAGCGGATGAGCAGCGAACTCGGCGTTCCGTTCCTGGGCGCAATACCCTTGGATGCAGACATCGTCATGGGCGGCGATAAAGGCCGCCCGATTGTCCTGGAGAAGCCGAACTCAGTGGCTGCTATGGCTTACCTGGCAATCGCCACGGAACTGGCTGGCCGCCTCCAGGGACTCCCAACCACGGGCCTGAAGCCGTTCGCGTGGACCTGGGACACCGGAAAGGGCGAGCCCGCCTGGGTCGAGAGTGCCATCCGGCCATCGGGCTCGCGAACGACGGCGATTGGCTTCCGCCGGCGTGATGCTCGCACGCTGTCCGTGCTCTGGGAGGACGGCCAGCGGAATGACTTCGACGTCCGGGACCTCCGATTGGCGTGCCGATGCGCCCACTGTGTCGAAGAGATGAGCGGGCGCCCGCTCCTGAATCCTAAGAGCGTGCGACCGGACGTGACCCCGCGCACGATCACCAGCGTGGGAAACTACGCCATTCAGGTCAGCTGGAGCGACGGTCACAGCACCGGGATCTACTCATTCGAGCCCCTGCGGGCCTTCGCGGAGAGCGGCGCATCCAGGGTCGTGGAAGATGTCTGAAGTCCTACCGTTCGACCCGACGATCACGATCCGCGCCGAGACATCGCAGGCCGACCCCGACACGTGCAAGTTCACGGTCAGCCGGACGGTGCATCCGGGTGGGCCGTTCTTTTTCGACAGCAAGGATCGGGCATCCGGCTCGCCCCTCGTCGAGCGGCTCTTCGCCCTTCCGGGCGTTTCCCATGTGCTCATGGCCGAGACCGTGGTGACGATTGGAAAGGACCCGGGTGTCGCGTGGTCGGCGCTGAAATCGGCAATCGGCGCTACCATCCGGACGCAGCTGCTCACAGGCGTGCCCGCGATCTTCGAGGCTCCTCGCAACGCAGGCGCGCGGGGCCGAACCGACGGCGAGATTCGTGCGTGCGTTCAGGAACTCCTGGACCGCGAAGTAAATCGTTCCATCGCAAGCCATGGCGGGAAGATCTCAATCGTCGACGTTCGGCACGGCAACCTCTTCATTGCGATGAGCGGAGGCTGCCAGGGTTGCGCTGCCTCTTCCGTAACCTTGCGACAGGGATTCGAGGTCATGGTGCGCAGGGTGGCACCGGAGATTGTCGACATCGTGGACACGACGGACCACGCGGCCGGCGAGAAACCCTTCTACCAGCGCACGGTCTAGGAGACGTCGATGGCAGACCGCTGCCCGACCTCTCTCGTCAGATGGAGTGGATTCACAGCCACTACCAATGCCCTCGCTGCGGCTAGCGAGACTCGTGTTGCATGTGAGAGGAGCAAGCGAACGATGCCAAACACACCGGAGCCCACCCGCGAGCGCTGCAGCACGTGACGAAGACGTCGATGGTGCTAGGTCGCCTGCCTCTCTACGGTGAACCGGAGGTTTCGCCGGACCACTCGCAAGCGAGCAGCCTGTCTGCAGAGGAACTCGTGGTCGCCTATCACGAACGGACGAAGCACCACTTCCACCGCTTCGCCGCGTCGGTTGGCTATATGGATTGGGCTACGCAGCCAGATCCGTTCCGTCGCTACGAGGGAGCGTCGCTGGTTCGCCTCCCTCTCCCTGAGATGGGGCAAGCACTTCCATACTGGCAGCTCTACGTCGCCGACAGCATGGAGCCAGCCCCGCTTTCGATTGACTCCGTCTCGCTGTTCTTCCGCTATGCCCTCTCGCTGACCGCGTGGAAACGGTTCCACGAAACGACGTGGTCTCTTCGCGCCAACCCCTCGAGCGGAAACCTGCACCCGACGGAGGGATATGCGCTCCTGCCTGCCGTTGGCGCCGTCCACGACCGTCCCGGCGTCTACCACTACGCACCGAAGGAACACGGTCTCGAGCGTCGAGCCGATGTTGACCCGTCGGACTGGACTGCCCTGATGGCCGCGTTTCCGGAGGATTCATTCCTTGTGGGGCTCTCGTCCATTCATTGGCGAGAGGCCTGGAAGTATGGCGAGCGCGCGTTCCGGTACTGCCAACATGACGTGGGTCATGCCCTTGGGACTCTGCGCTTCGCGGCTGCCGCCCTGGGCTGGAAACTCTTCCTCCTCGACCGTGTAGACGCAATGTCACAGCTTCTCGGACTCAACCGCGACGCCGACTACGCCGACGCGGAGCGAGAACATTCCGAACTCTTGGCAGTTGTCGTCCGGGAGAACTGGGCCAGTGACCGGGGCCTCTGCTTATCCAAAGAGGTCGCATCCCAGGGGGCCGCTTCACGATGGTATGGCACGGCCGACGTGCTGAGTCCCGAGCACAGCGTCGACTGGCCGGTGATCGACGAGGTTGCTGCTGCCACTACGAATCCGACGACTGCGATCGACGAAGATTTCTCCGGGTTTCCTTCGGAGGGGGAACTCTTCGAGCCGCCAGTTCGATCCGGTGCGTTCACCGCGAAGAAAGTCATTCTGGGCCGCAGAAGCGCCGTGAGCATGGACGCATCCACCGCAATTTCCGCGGCGACGTTCTTCCGGATGCTCGCTCGTCTCGTGCCCACCCGAGACGGGCGATCCGTGCCGTGGGACGCTATTCCCTGGCGCCCACGCATCCACCTGGGCCTCTTCGTGCACCGCGTGAACGACCTTTCTCCTGGTCTCTACACGCTTGCTCGCGATCCGGAGAAGGTCGAGCCGCTCCAGCAAGCGATGCGGCGCGAGTTCCTGTGGCGGCGCCCTCCGTCGTGCCCGCGTGGGCTCCCGCTGTACCTGCTCAAAGAAGGGGACTGCCGCGCTCTGGCCGCGAGCGTCTCCTGCGGTCAGGACATCGCGGGAGATGGGGCCTTCAGCCTAGGGATGATCGCCGACTACATGGACAGCCTGGTTACCTACGGCGCTGCGTTCTATCGAAATCTCTTCTGGGAGGCCGGTCTCGTAGGCCAGGTGCTGTACCTCGAAGCTGAAGAGGCGAGCATTCGTTCTACCGGGATCGGCTGCTACTTCGATGATCCCGTTCACGAGGTGTTCGGCATCTCTTCGCGCGACTGGCAGAGCTTCTACCACTTCACGGTGGGTGGCCCCGTCGAGGACAAACGGCTCACGACGTTACCAGCGTACAAGTTGGAGGATGAACGATGAGCCCCCTGACATCCGTCTCAGCAAGTCGGATAGAACAGCTATCCGCATAACCTTCACGGCATTGCCGATCACGTCTGCCCGTCGCCGTTCGCCTTTTGCTTTGGGCATGACTTATCGAACCTTATCGAACTTGAGCCAAACGTCATCATCGAGCAGCGATACTTCCGGGTGCTGCCGATGGAACTCCTTCAAAGCCAACTTAGAGTAATCGGCAAAACTCAACCCCACTTCCGTAAAATACTCAGTTCGAAAAATTGACCTGCCGTTTCGCTCAACGCGCATCTCAATCCGCATACCGCGCCTCCTGCTTCGCGCAAAACATATAGGAGGCAGCTGCTGGATTCGATAGGCTGTCAGCCGTCAAGTTCCAACCTGAGACACTACCCGCCGGCCTTGGCAGTTGGATCGGCCGTGAATGCAACAACGCCATTCCATGAGCAAAATTTGCCCCATCGACGCGAGCAGCGTGCCTTTGTACCCGCCGCGAGTGACGCCACCACCGAAGCCTCTGAATCTGCCACAGTCCTTCGTAAAATTTCTCCGCAATCCGCTGCTGACCATACCGGAGACCGTCTATCACGAGCCCCTCGTCGCCTTGCGCGGCCCCCCTGCCATCGTCTGGGTGACGGATCCGGCCCTAGTTAAGATCGTATTGGTCGACCACTGCGACCACTTCCCCCAGGACCCGCTCCTGCGGCGGGTGCTAGGCGGCTTATTCGGCAACAGTATTCTGACGTCGGAAGGGCGGGACTGGCGCTGGCAACACCAGACAGTGGCGCCTCTCTTTCGACATGGCGAGATCGTTCGATACGTGCCCGCCATGGTTGCGGGTGCGAAATTGGCGATCAACGCATGGAGCGCCGCACCGCCAGGATCAACCCACGCCATTGCTGCCGACATGCTGCGCGCGACGTACCATGCCATCTCCAACACATTGCTGCCAGGCAGCGGCGCCCTCATTGGCGAAACGATGAAACAGGGAACTGCCGACTATGTGGAGGGGCTCTCCTGGTCAACCGCCTTTGCGGTGCTCAACTTGCCAGTCTGGCTGCCGCGCCCGGGTCGCCGCCGTATGCGCTATTGGGAGACCCGTCTTAGGGCGGTCGTTGCCGACATGATTTAAGCACACCATACTTCGCCCGACGATCGCGACGATCTCTTCACCCGGCTGCTCGGCGCGGTCGACCCGGAGACTGGCCAGACGATGCCGGAAGAGCGGCTCGTCGACAATATTCTGACGTTTCTTTTGGCCGGCCATCACACAATCGCCATGGCGCTGACTTGGGCGCTTTACCTCCTGTCACGTGCCCCGGAGTGGGAAGCCCGCGTCCTGGAGGAAATCCGGCAGGTCGTGCCCTCCGGCCCCGTCACCAGTGAGCACATTGACAGGCTGGTCACTGTGCAACAGGTGTTGAAGGAGTCAATGCGGCTCTATCCGCCGCTGCCGGTGATGACGCGCTACACTGCAAAGGATGTCGAGCTGGCCAGCGAGCACATCAAGGCCGGCACGCTTATTGGCTTGCCGATCTACGTGATCCACCGCCACCGCAAACTGTGGGATGACCCGGATCGGTTCGATCCGTCCCGTTTCGCGCCAGAGCGTGAGGCCAGTTATTCGCGCTATCAGTTCATGCCGTTTGGTGCCGGCCCCAGGATCTGCATCGGTGCTGCCTTTGCGCTCGTCGAGGCAACAGCCATGCTGGCCACACTAGTCCGCGCCGCTCGGTTCGAAAGCCAGCCCGCGCAGGAACCCCTACCGGTCTGGCGGGTGGTGCTGCTCCCGAAGGATGGCATGCCGCTACAGGTAACCATGCGCGGTAGAGTCGAACACTAGGGAGTCGTCCGACAAAGGGCAGCTACTGAGTAGAGCTCAACATTGTTGCCAAAGGTTGGGGATTCTGGGGATTCTAAGAGGGCCGAAAGTCCGGTTCGGGGTCATGAGCGTCGACTCGTCTATGTCCGTGGAAGGTCCGCTCAACCTTCGACTTCTGCCCAAGCGTTGCACCGCAGCAAAACGACGAGACGTGCCAATTGAACGTAAGACGGTGCTATTTTTGGATTCTGAACGATGGCGCTGGCCCAGCATCACGAGGGGGTCCAGACCGAAACTTATCCCTCATCAATTCCAGTTTCTTAGTCTAGAATGCCAACGATGCTATAATTTTGGCTCATGTTCCTCAGTGTAAATGGAGGTCAAGCAAAGAGGTCCTGCCTATGAACAAAGCAAAGCCACCGTTCGATCCCAAGGTCTTTCTCGCCAAGGCAGACGGGGGGAGGACCATCGCCAAATATCCAGTGAATCAAATCGTGTTCTCACAAGGAGATCTGGCAGATTCTGTCTTCTACATTCAGGACGGCAAGGTCAAAGTCACCGTCATTTCCGAGCAAGGGAAGGAAGCGGTCGTCGCAATCCAGGGTCCGGATGAATTCTGCGGGGAAGGTTGCCTGGCCGGCCAGCCGCGGCGCATGGCGACAGCTACGGCAATAACGGAGTGCGAGATTATGCGGCTGGAGAAGCAGGCCATCGTCCGCGCCCTCCATGACGAGCCAGCGTTTTCCGAGATGTTCGTCACGCATATTTTGGCTCGAACCATCCGCGTCGAAGAGGACTTGGTCGATCAACTGTTCAATTCGAGTGAGAAGCGCCTGGCACGGGCTCTTCTGTTACTAGCTAATTTTGGCAAGGAAGGCAGACCCGAGCCGATCATTGCGAAGGTCAGCCAAGAGACACTCGCGGACATGATCGGCACCACGCGGTCTCGTGTGAGCCATTTCATGAACAAGTTTCGGGAATTGGGCTTTATCGATTACAACGGCCACCTGAATGTTCACAGTTCCTTGCTGAGCGTCGTTCTGCACGATCAACCGCAGATCAGAAGGTGATCCGCGCTGGCCAGCGCGTGCGGCGCGAAGAGTATCAGCCGTTCGGTGGAGCGGCGTCAGCAACATCGTGGTCGCCTGGGTGATCACGCTGCCAGCCGCAGCGCTGATCGCCGCCCTCTTTTACTGGCTAAGTAAGGTGACCTTGTGAACGGGAACCTGTGCAGAAAATTCAATATGCGGAACTGCCATACCAACGTTCCGACCATGCTTTTGAGGTCCTGTTGATGACGTCGCGCGAAACACGACCATGGGTGATTCCTAGGGGCTTGCGGGTGCAGAACCTCACACCCCACGAGTCGGCAGCGCGCAAGGCATGTCGCAGCGTGTTCCGCCAGCGTCAAAGGGCTGCTCAAAACAGCGACTAATGCTACTTGGCGGCGCAAGCGTTGCAAGGCTGCGGTTCTCTCAGCGTCGCGACAGCGGTGACTTCAGCGCTATGCCGCCATGCTCCAGTTCTGACGCCGCTGCGCGGGTCTCGCGCATCATCTCCCCACCAAGCGATGCCGCTTTTCATGGCAACAGGTGCTTGCCAAGCAAACGAACTGTGCTTGCCTGCGACCCCTTCTCACCCTCTTCCTCAACATACGCAACCGCGGTGCCGAGTTTCAGTCGGGAGAAGGCGTCATTCAGAACGCTGTTTTTGTGGAAGTAAATCTCGTTGCCGTCGGCCGTCTCGATAAAGCCGAATTCGCCGGACGGATCGATGCGGACGACCCTGCCGGTCGGCGCGCCTTCGTGATGCTTGGTCTGACGCTGCAGTCTCCGGACACGATCCTGAAGCTGCCGTCGTGCACGCTTGAACGCCTTGTTGAGCGCGAAGTGGATATCGGCGTGTCGCTCGTCGTTTTGAGCGGTGCGCGCGACACTAACATCCCTCGCGTTCGGCAGGGCGAGGTGTACGTTGATCTCATATAACCCGCCTGTGTGGTGGTGTTGCCCTGGTCCCTTTACGACCACGCGGCAGGCTGTGATCCGGCCGAAGCGTTCGAGCTCAGCGACGTGCTCGGCGATCTCGTCGTGAATCGCCGGAACCGGATCCATACCCTGAAAATCGATCTGTACCCGCGTTTCCATTTTGCGATCTCCAACTGCCTGCCCGCCCTGGCAGGCTTTACCCACGGAACGGAAGCCTGGGTTTGGCCCATCTCAACAGACGCAATCTGTTCTCCAGGCGGATGCGCCGCGACAAAGCGGGCTGGCGATATAATTCCTATCCAGGAGCGGTCCCATGAACTGCCAAGTTTGGCCGCCGTCCTGGCTCATCTGAATCCGCCATATACGCCATACGCCACCCGGGATCCACTTTGCTTAGGTCAAAGGATTGAAATCGCGCCCGGGGCTCGATTTCGAATCCGGTTGCAGCGACCCGTCAATGTGCCGTTTTGCACATCCGAACACTCTTCGGTCACGTACACTGGGGGATGGCAGGATCGGCGCGGAGCGCAAATAGGGTCTATGGTGCTTGAAATGACTATTCATTTTCCAAATCACAGCCGCTGTCATGACCCAGCCCGCCAGTGTGTGCGCTTCAGCGGGCATGATTCAGTATTCGAGATTTTGTTTTTCGTCGAAGACGTGGCGCTCTCCCGGATGAGTCCGGACGCGTCTAAGGACGAAGCGGGATTTTTGAGCGTATTCGACGCAAATCGTGACCGGATCCTCGAGGTAGCTGGCAAACTCTATTCCGGACGTCACAGGGCTCCCTACATGATTGGCGCCGCGAACTTGCTGAGTTAACCGTTTGTCCGACTAACGTCGCGTGGAGTCAGAGCAAAATTGAACACTGTTGCCGACCAGGCATGAGGCCCAGCTACCGGACTAGACGAACGGTCAACGGTCAGTGGATCGGGGTCCCGGGTAACTCATTGCGCCGGGAACCTATTCTAGACTCCCGAAGTCGTTCTACTGGTCTCACACTTACCACCCCCAATCCCCTTACGACGTGAGACCTGCGCCCCGGCCCGGAATCCCCCTTTCCGCGCTGGGGCGTTTCATTTCGTTGGCTAGTCTTAGTCTAGGTCCGCCCGGAACCTATTCTGGGCTGCCGAGATAGTCCACCGGTCTCACCCTCACGTTTCCCAAAGTCTTGCTAAGTGAGACCAGCGCCCCGGCCGAAACAGCCTCGCGCGCTGGGGCGTTTTATTTCCTTGGCTAGGTCAGCCAGCGGTGCTGACTCCTAACCCTTCTTCCAACCGTCGGGCAACTGCGCAATCAACAAAGCGATCTTGCGCGCCTCTGCGGTCGATGGATGGTCAATTCGCATCGCTTCTTCTTCGCGGCCGTAGACGTAGGCCAGCCGGAAGCCATTGGCGTCGACGACGACGAAGCTGCCCGCGATGCTCTCGATGCGCCACGGCGCAGGAAACTTGCGACCGGCGCTAGTCAGGTCGACCCTCCGGTACGCCGCCGACGTCCATCGCCGTCCGGTATTGGCGGTCGGACATTCCAGCGTTACGCGCGGCTTGGCGCCGGGAAACAGCCTCGTCGGCACCGGCGAGGCTGCGGAAATCGTGCCGCACGCCGTCGCCTTGCGGAAACTGCTTCAGCAACTCTCCGGCCTTGAAACCGAGATGACAAACCGACCCCTGGCCCCGCCTTTAGCGGTTGCGGTTGCGTTCGGTGATGACCTCTTCGATCATCTAAATCAGCGCGCGCAATTCCTCGAGACCGAGAGCGGCGGGATCTAGACCGAAATTTAGCTCGTCGTCAGGCGAAGGAGTTGGAACGTTAGTTTGCATGAGGTAGAGATGCTCTAAGAGCTCGTCCGCCCGAAATCCAGGGACGTCGTCGATGATGAGCCTGCGAAGCAGAGCATGCAGGAACTCCCGTTGCATCTCCGTCCGGGCAGCGGCGCGAACGGCCATTTTAGCCGCGATTGCAATGGCCCTTTCGCTCACCGCTTTCCCCTTTTTTAGCCCTCGCCCTTCTATTTTTTGCCATTGCTCAGAAATTCCTCCAGGTTTTCGCTGCCGTCACCGCTTCCCCTTCGCCTTCGCCCCGAGGCTCGGCCAGGCGGCGGACGCACCGCCCTGCAAGGATGCTACCTGTGGCCCGTAGAAGTCGAGGGCGGCTGGACCACTGGAACTTTTCCAGGATGGGGATCTCATTGACAAGGTTGGCTACTGGAAAACCCGGAAGGATGCCCTCTACGGTTGCCGCATTCTGCAAGAGAGGTTGGGCGCCCAAGTGCCGTCATGAGCACAGGTCCGCCGCGATCTGCCTATTTGAGACTTCCGACCGATCGATAGCCGGGGGGATTGTCGGGCTGCGGCGCGCTTGATCGCCTTCGCATCGCTTCTTCTTCACCGCCAGAAGTCTGACGGCTTCGAATGATAGGCCTGTTTGATTTGTTGAAGGCTAAGCGAACCAGTATCCATCGTAATCCAAGCGGTCTTACGAACTGCGGGTTTAAGATCCTCCATGGCGAATCTGATGGCGTTTCGCAGGCTCTCAAATTTACGTCTCTCGCCTCCCCTTGGGCCTAGCGGCGGAACGGCAGGATTAAACCAATGAACGTCTGCCGCCTGATCCATATCGAGTTCGTCAGCCATTCACTTCCCCTTCACTTTCGGACTGCCGGGCTTTTGGCCCTCATAGTCGAGTCGACGCTCATGACCCCCTAACGTTCACTTGGCATGTCTCGTCGTTTTGCTGCGGTGCAACGCCCGCGAGCTTTTGGCTCACGAATCAGGGGCTGGCAGTTTCCCGGAATTTGCGAATGAGGGCGGCGGATGCATTGTAGAAGCTGACGGTCGGGTTCGTGCGCCAGTAATCGTCGATCCACTTCGTCAGCTCCTCCGTACGCTGTCCGCCGGACACGTCCCCCTCCTGGTCCACACCATAGTGGTTATACGCAGTCACATAGCCGAGCACCCACGCGACCATGGTCGCGGCGTCGACCGCATCGCCAGCTCGACGTTCAGACCACGAGCTGCAGGACAGGTTACCTTGTCCCAATACGGCAGATCTTGCGCGGCACCTTCTATCGTCAACGCGAGCAGCGTCGCAGAAGAGTAGAACGGCCCTCTTGGTCCTTGTCTTCATCTCTCTGTCCTTTCGAAACACTCGATCCGCTGCGGGTCGAGTTCTGGGAGCTTGGAGACGTCCAACACAAATGGCGATCTCGCGGGAACTTCCCTAGGGAATTTCGGATGCGAATGCATGGACCGATCAAGTGAAGCGGGCGCGAACCAAATTCAGGCCCACGATAAATCTCGTCTCGAAGAAATCAGTAGTCCATACCACCACCCATTCCCATTCCACCACCAGGCATGGCGGCCTTGTCACCAGCCTGAAGTGCTCGTGTTTGGCGGCACTCGCCGGCATGAAGTGGCCCGTCGTCTTGCGGCATTGGCTGCAATGGCAGGCGATCACATCGCGCAACGGCCCATTGACTTCGAATACGACGGCACCGCACAGGCACGATCCGCTATGCGTCTTCCCCACCATCGTCCATCTTCCTGAGCGCCTCCGCCAGCGCCCGGATATGATCAGGGCCAATGCCGCAGCAACCGCCGAGCAACGTTGCACCCTGAGCGCGCCATGCCTTGGCTACCTCGACGAAGGCAGGCACCGGAATGACATCAACGAACTTCCACTCTGGCGCCTCGAAATAGCCGCTTTCCGGATAAGCACCCAGCGGGCCTTTCCATTTCGACTTGGCAATAGGGATAGCCTCGGTCGTGTCATTGGGCGACGTGTGCATGATGCTCAACACCCTGGCGCCGGTTTGCATGAGCGGCCCTATTATATCGTTCAGGGCGTATTCGTTGCGGCCATATCCGCTAAGGCGGCCGCTCGCGTCCTTCTCGGTGGCAATCCCGACCCAGACTGGCAGGCCAGTCTTCACCGCGGCCTCGGTTGCACATAACGAATAATCGAGGTCCCGCATCATCTCCATCATGATGAAATCGACGCCGGCTTCGGCGAGTGCCTCGGCCTTGCGCTTGAAGAGCGAGCGCGCCTTAGGCTCGCTCCACGTGTGCTCGCTGCGGATGCGGTCAGTTCCCTTGAGTAGCGGCCGCATTGTCGAAAACGAACCCGCCACGGGCAAGTCATCTTGAGCGGCTTCTTTGGCAATATCGATGGCGAGCCGGTCGATGACGGCGATCTCGCCCACGCGTCCAAGACAGTCGAACAGCAACGGACTGGTGGCAAAAGTATTGGCGGTGACGATCTCGGCGCCTGCCGCCACATAGTCTCGATGAACCGACCGTATCACGTCGGGGTGTGAACGGTTGGCCTCGGCACACCATGTGTCGCTGCTCATGGCCACGCCGCGCCGCTGGATCTCGGTTCCGATGGCGCCATCGAGAATGATAACGTCGCCCCGTTCAAGCTTTTGGGCGAGAGTCTGGTAGGGTGCCGTAACTGTCATTCAGATCTGTCTTTCATCTCCAGCTTCTTGACCGGAGCGCCAGGTAGCGAAACCTGTGGAACTTGACCAGCTCGACGCACTCATCAGACCGATGCTCAATCTCTCGAGGTGTAGGCGCCGGCATCGGGCCATAGCGCGCATGGTCATATGGCAGCAGGGCCTTGGCAGCATCGATGCGGATCCCCGCGCATGACCTGGGTCAGGAATTGCTTCGGCTGCAGGCCAGGGTCGGCCATGGCAATCAGCTTTTCGACGGTGCGCTTGTTGGGCGTGCCTTTCACGTGGCCACCTGTCTTACCGTGAGCCAGCGATGTTCACTAGAGCCAAGCGAACGAAAGCCAAGCGCCATCTAAGATGCCGGGCGTGGTCATTGCTGCAGCCTTTCTCGGATTCCTACGATCTGTCAATCCAGCAAGCTTCTACGGGGGCTCATCTGTGATCCGCATTAGACCGTTATGGTGACCGTAACGAGAATTTTGTTCTCGTTTGCCGCTGTTGTCGCGCGCTTTGGGATATCAAGGGCGAAGCCCTTGGCTAGTTAGATGTCGGTGTCGCGTAAAATCATCTCTTGGGCTCGAGACAGAGAGTGATCGGCGGGCTGTCTTCGGGGACGCTCATAACAGCGTAGTCGTCGTCGCCGTCATTGTCTAGGTCAAGGTCACGAGTGCCGTCGCGAAAGCCAACGTCCTTTGGAGTGTTTTCTGCGCGTTTAACATACTCCTTCTCCCGGACTACGACGCAGTTCCAGAAGTACTCACCTCCCGAGTTGTAGCCTTCTTCGGCGCATTCCTTCTTTATCGCCTCGGTATGAAGGTCAAACTGGCTCCCATTTTGATTTCATTTTGATTAAAATCAATCTGACGGACGCAGCCGATTTCGGTTTCGTTATCTCCCCTTGCTTTCGACGAATTGCGGGCTAGGGGCGCCGAGCGCAACCATCTGCCGGTATTTGTCGGCGAAGGGTAGTCATGCGTTAGCAATTCCGGCAGGCGATACAGAACTAACTCGGCCTTGCCGCGTGTGGATCATGAGATAGCGGTTATCGTCGAGCGCGAAACTCTACGCAACGAAGCCCGAGTTAGAACAGTTCTCCGGGCTCATTAAAGACTACGCGGCGCGGGGTGCCAGGCCCGGCTGAGGTATTGTTGACGCTCGAGAGGCAAGACAAGACAGAGCCTATGAAGAGCAGATGCTTGCGGCATATCCCGTCAATCCCGGCATTCCTAGTATGAATGGAGCCATGCAGACGAGCCACGGAAAAACACGCGGTCGCAGGGGGAAAGATGTATTTCGCCCGCATTCAGATGGGACACATTTTTGAGGCAATGGAAATAATCAAAGAACTAAACAGGAGTGCCCGGCTGCGAGCGTTAACGAACGGATGGCCCGGAGGAAGCGCAGGATTGGACTGTGCAAGGTCACAGCAGGCTTGAACCGCGCCCTTTCGAAGTCGCAAACGTGGTGGGGGCGCCGCGTAGGTCGTCCGTCCGCGCATTGACGTCGACATGGCCGACACGCTTATGCGCTCGCGGCGACGGAGCTGCGCTGAGGCATGTCCACGACGAGCGTGTCGAATTCGGGTTCGATCGAACCGTTGATCGCCGGCTCTGTGGGCAAGTCGTCGGACGGCACATACCACGGGCGCCGCTCCTTGATGCCGCTCTCGAGCGCCTGCGCGATCAGCTTGCCGATCTCTTCGCCGTAGAGCGGCACGAGCTTCTTCTCGGAGTCGTACTTGTAGAGCTGCGGGCAGAAATACACCGCGTGGATGCGCAGGTCGTAGCCTTCGACGTCGAGATAGTATTTCGCCTGCAGGAGCAGGTTGTACCTCTTGACGACCTTGCGCTCCTGCGTGCAACGGGCCACGCGCAGCTTGCGCGGCGACGGACCGACGATGGTCCCCGCCTCGAGCAGGATCAGCCAGTCTTTGTTGGTGGTGTTGTCCGGATCGATCCGGATGAAGTGGTTCGGCACTTTACGCTGGAAGATACTCATGGTCGGTCCTCACTGTGTTTTGCGGCACTAAACACAATGCGGGCGAGGGGCGTGAGTGGAGCTTTGGTGTAGCGTTATTAAAAGGTTACTGATGGGCGGTATCGACTTTGGAAGATTTGGCGGCAAGCGCACGATCGGCGGAAGCCGCAGCTACACGCTCAGCGTCCGCTCGCTTCGACATTTCCTGAGACCAGGGCACCCTGGCTTTCGCACGACCTTCCGCTCCGATTACGATGAGGTGGTCGTGACCGGGATGGTTGAGATAGAGGGATCATCTCCGCACATTCGGGTATCACACGTCCCTTCGTCGTGAGCCACGGAAGAAATCACCTACACGATCACCCTGGCGCGCACGCAGCCGTATCTCGGTGGCACGCGCTGGTGGTTCCTCTGCCCGCAGAGGGCGCCGTCGTGCGGCAATACTATATTTGCCTCTGGGCGGCCGATATTTCCTGTCTCGCGAGGCACACGGCCTCGGTTTGCAGAGTACTGATCGGCGTCGTACGCGATGCATTTGATTTTTTTGATTTCTCTTTGATAAAGAATCGAAGAATCAAAAGCGCTCCTGCTCCCATTGACTCACGGGGCACCACACCAAGGAGAGATCGGACGGGGCTACTCTAGTTACTTCTGTTGAAGGATACGTGGATTTCGGAAAGATCGATTGGGACACCCTCCGCATTACCCAATGCTATCATGCGAAGCCGAGGTTTGATGTGGATCTACGGCGGCTCGAGAACCAGAGACTTCGTGCCGCTCAAATTGAGCAGCGACAAGTGAGCGTGAAGATCGGCGACACGGTCTCGCTGCGCCTCATACCCAGGATCACCGGGCTGCGCGCTTCTTCGCTGGCTTTGCCGGCGCCGGTGCGGCCTGAGGACGCTGCATCCGATTGGGTTTCATTCTAGCGGCACGTACGCGCCGCCCTTCCAGACATACCATATCGGGCTCAGTCCAATAACGTCGCCCTTGTCGTCGAAGTCGATCCGGCCCAATACCGTGTCGAATTGATGGTCGCGCAGTGACGCGATTACCGCCTAAAGTTCCAGCGAACCGGCCTTCTCGATCGCCTGCGCCCAGGCCTGCACGGCGGCGTAGGTGTTCAGGGTGTAGCCCTCGGGCTCGAAGTTCTCGGCACGGAAACGCTCGACGACTTGCGCTGCCTCGAGGTTTGACGCGGGTCGGCGCGAAGGTGAAGAGAATGCCCTCAGCCGCCGGACCGGCGATCAGGCCAAACTCCTCGGTCGCAACACGTCGCCCGCGACGAATTGAAGCGCGTAGCGGCGGTCGTGTGCCGCACGAGCCATGAGCGCGATCTCGGTATGCAAACCCCCGACAAACAGCACATCGATTTTTGCCGCTTGTAACGCGGCAATCTCGGCCGAGTAGTCGCTCTTTCCGGGAACGAATGCCTTGTAAATCGCTTAGGTTACGCCACGCTTGTTCAACTGCGTTTTCGTCACATCGGCGAGCCCTTTGCCATAGGTCGTGTCGTCGTGAAGGATCGCGATCTTCTTGTCGCCCCAATGATCGCCAAGGTAGTTCCCGGCCACGGTGCCCTGCACATCGTCGCGGCCAATGACGCGAAACACGTTGGCACGGCCTTGCTCGGTCAGCAGCGGATTGGTCGAGGCGGGCGTAATCTGCAGCACGCCTGCTTCCTCGTAGACCTTCGATGCCGGGATTGAGGCGCCAGAACAATAGTGCCCTGCGACGAAGATCGCACCTTCATCGATGAGCTTCCGGGCGGCGACGACCGCTTGCTCGGGATCGCAGGCGTCGTCCGCCGCGATAAGCCGCACCTGCTGGCCGAGTACGCCACCTGCGGCATTGATGTCGGCCACGGCCTGCTCCGCGCCGCGCTGCATCTGTTCGGCAGGCCAGGCGTCCTTTCCCGTCATCGGGCCTGCAACCCCGATCAGGACCTCGGCTCGAGCGGGATAACTCACCACTGCTGAAAATACGGCGATGGCTACGACGACCAAACGGCGCATGGCTAACCTCGTGTGCGGATCTTTGGGGAGACTGACTAAGGTTTCAACCTAGCACACAGGTTTAATTGTGCCACGACTCACTTGGAACGAAACAAACTCCCTACGGCTTATCGAGCAGCGCGCTTCTTCGCCGCCTTTGCCGGCGCCGGCGGTGCCTCTTTTAGCTTGATACTGAGCCTTCAGTTGGGAGGTCAGCAGCTTTTCCAACTTTCAACCGTCTGAGGCGGCATGCCCGTCCTCCTTTCTCGTCCCTAGCGGTTATCCTCGAACCCAGAAGTATCACGCTCACCCCACTGCGGTCTTTCTGCAGTCGTTCATTTGTCGGAGGCTCTGCCTTCACGAGGGGCGTAGTGCCGCAGATAGTATGGCCGTCCAGTTGAGGAGTTCTATCGAGCCGGAGTTCCGGCAATGGGATGGTCTCGGCGCGATCGTCTTCGCGCTGAGCTGGTGAAGTTCCACCGGTTCCGTTACCTGGCGCCCAAGAAGCTGCCCAATGGCGATGCCGATTAAGATTGGCGACTGCGTCAGCCTGCGGACTGTTGTGGGAAGGAACCTCCCAATCAACTCCATGGTCCCGAAGTCGTAGAAAAGCTCGCTGACGATATACGAAGGCTTGAGCACCAGATGTTCCTCTGATTGACCGACAGGATGATGATGCGCAGCTTGGCCCATCCTGATGGCAGAGGGGTGGGAAGGCCGGCACGGTGACGGTCGAAAGGGCCGGCCAAATCAACATCGCAAGCGCAGTCGAGAACCACCTGACTTCGTCGCAGGGTCGGGCATGCCGGAGAGCCGGTGGGTCGGACAACAGCTGGCACGGCCCTCGCCGTCGCGCTCGTGTGAATTTTAAATGTCGATCAAGGAGATACTGGATGGCAGAGACGACCGCTCTAAACCAGCTCTAAACCGGGATAAACGCGTTTACCTCGAGGACCTCGAGGTCGGGCAGCGCTTCACGAGCGGCTCCCACATCATCGACGAAGTGCAGATTAAGGCATTCGCGCGTCAGTTCGACCCTCAGCCGTTCCACCTCGATAACGAAAAGGCCAAGCGCACGTTGTTCGCGGGTCTCGCGGCGAGCGGCTGGCACACGGCAGCGATCACCATGCGTCTTCTGGTCGAGACCGGCTTACCGCTCGCCGGCGGCATCGTCGGGGCGGGAGGGGAGATAAGCTGGCCCAAGCCGACCCGACCGGGCGACATCCTTACTGTAACAAGCCAGATTGAGGAGATTGCGCCATCTCGTTCACGATCGGACCGCGGGATGGTGAGAGTACGCTGCGAGACCCGTAATCACCGCGACGAAATCGTTCAAGTCTTGATTGCAAGGCTCGTCGTACCGCGCCGGACGGAAGCGCTGTAGCGCGATGCCTTGTTGCTTCGCCTACTTCTCCACGAGCTGGCGCAGCTCGACTGCATAGCTATCCTTGTACTGCTCCAACCTGAACGGTTTCGCCTGGCGCGCGCGACGAGCTGCGTAGCCAGCTCGAGGAGGTCCTCGTCGTACTTAATCTTGTCGAGCCCTTGGAAGTAGGTCGCCGCAGGTCGAAGTTGTGACGCTAAGCGCCCGATTTCGAGGGGCCAGGGGTACTCCTCCCGTTCTTCTCGGATACATTTTCCTGATTGCACACCGCGTCGATGGCCTTGCGCACCTCGATCAGTCCGTTGCACTCGCCACCGGACATATTCTCTTCCGCAGCCACCTGAAGATCGCGGGCTTCGGCCTCCCAGCGCTTCAAAATTTCCAGCTTCTGATCGGTGGTCAAGGCACCCGTCTTAACCACCTCCATAGGCGCGTCAAAAACCTTCGTCGGACTCAGCAGAGCCTTGTCAAAATCCTTTGCCGTGTACATCGCTTGCCCTCCGGTCATGCTTGCAAGTCACGCAAAAGCACTCAGTTCCCGGCGACGCGGGACTGCGCGGGATAACGCGCCCGTCAGAGGAAGGTTCCCCTGACGATGTTTTCCGTGCTTTCATCCGTGACGCTCAGCCGAAGATAATAGCAAAATCGCTGGTCAGCGCGTGCTGCGATACCCGAAGTCGACGCCGGGCTCGCCCATGGCTGTATCAGACCTTACTCGTTCTCCCCCGGATATGCACGCCCTTTCAAGAAAGGCCAAAGCGGCAATCCTTCCGGCCGGCCAAGAACCGCGCCCGAGATCAAAACCTCTTCTTGAGCTCGGCGAGTGCCTTGAGCACGAAACAAGAGGAACACCTTCGCTATCCCAGGCAACCAAGGCGGTCATGACGGGGCGCCGCGTGCTGCCGCCGACGGCGGGATCTCCAAGCCGGCGCCGATGGGTCCCTGGTCGGTTCTGGCCGCCCAGTGGCTGCCGTTGCCGCCCGTGTTCGGGCTGAAGGGCCACAGCCTCGTGTTCGAGACCGGCGTGCGCGTCCCGGCCGAGGCGCTGTTCCTCGAATACCAGGAGGGCCGTGGCAGCGTGCATTCGCCCGAGGTGTTCCCGCGTACCGACGGCACAACCTACGTGTGCGCCATCTCCAGCGAGAGCCCGCTGCCCGTCGATCCCGCTGACGTCAGCCCGGACCCCGGCGCCATCGAGCAGTCGGAGGCCATGTGCAGCCGGCTGTCGCCGACCCTCGGGCAGGCCAAGATCCTCGCCCGGCAGGCCTGCTTCCGCCCCGTTACCCAGGACGGCCTGCCACTGATCGGTCCGGTGCCCAGTCTCCAGGGTGCCTACGTCGCCACCGGCCACAGCGTGTGGGGCATCCTCAACGCGCCGGCGACGGGGGAGGCGGTGGCGGAGCTCATCGTCGACGGCGCAGCGCGCAGCGTCGACCTTTCGCCCTTCGATCCCGCCCGACTGGCGCCGCTCGATCCGGCGCGGCTGCGTCGAGAAGTCGGGAGACGCGCGTAACTACAATGAGCCCGAGAGACGCCATGAACCCTGAAGTCCTGCAGCTCGTGGCCAACGGCTGGATGCCGAACAACCCGCACCTGCCCGTGCTGCTAGCAAGAAACAAAAGCCGCGAGTCATGCCGACGATGCTCCGCAACAGGCCCGTTTCATGTCCAGCGGGTCGGTAACGCCGGTGGCGAACTAATTAGTTTCTCAACGAAACGCCATGGTGGACCCACGTTACCCTTCGCACGGTTTCAGCGCTGCGACGATGCGGCCACCAGATTGGCCAGAAGAGGAATCGCGCCGTTCCTCAAGGTAGCGGGCGAGCTGGTGAGGACGACGCCAGCAACCCGCAGCGACGGATCGGCCCACATGACGCAGCCTGTCGCGCCGGTATGGCCGACGGCGTCGCGCGACATCAGATCGCCGAAGAACTCACGATCGAACACGAAATCCGCGGGGGTCGACACGTGCGTCGGATCGCCGCCGGGTCCGTGTCGTGGCCCCGCATCGCTCCAACTGCCTGCATCGCCGCGGATGAGCCAGCCCAACCCCAACGTCGGCAGACCGGGCGCCCGACCGCTGGTCCGGTCCCGGCACATCGCAGTGACCGCGGCGGGCGAGAGCACGCGCCGGCCGCCCGGTGCGCGGCCCTCGTTGAGGAAGAGGTGCAGGAAGGCCGCCAGATCGGACGCGGTCGTCACCAGCCCGCCCCAGGGGGCACCGAACGTCCGCCAGTAGCGCGAATTCCAGTGCCAGCCGACGCCCTGCTGGCCGTCCGGCAATTCCACCTGCACGTACGGCGCCTCGACGCTAAACTCCGATATGCCGAACTCCGAGCTGGCCATCCCCGCCGGTTCGAAAATCTCGCGCGCGACGAAACGTCGGAACGGCTTGCCAGCGATCCGTTCGACAAGCGTCGCCAGGACGAGCAACCCCATGCTCTGGTAGCCCACAGCCTCGCCTGGCGCGAAGTGGAGCGGCGCCCGGCAGACGCATTCGAAGAACTCCGGCAGGTCCGCCTGCCGCTCGCGCAGCGACACGTTCTCGGCGACCATGTCCGGAAGGCCGGAGGTGTGCGTCAGCAGATGCCAGACCTGGATGCCGTCCTTGCCGCCGCCAACGAACTGCGGCAACACGCGACTGACCGGCGTCGTCAGCGCGATCTCGCCATCCTCTACCAGCCGCATGACCGCGGCGGCCGTCACCGGCTTCGACAGCGATGCCACGAGGAAGCGCGAATCCGTGTTGACGCCGGTTGTTTCGGGCGCATCGCCGACCCGGCCGGCCGCCCAGCGGTCGACGATCACATCGCCATGGACCAGCGCCGCGGAGACGGCACGGGGCCGCGCGTGGCCGCAGAGCGCGGCGAGCCGCGCATGCAGCTTGTCGATGGCGGCCAGTCCCCGCGTCGTGCCTCGCTCAGACAACGAAGAGGTCCCTCGTCATGTCGGTCAGCAGCTCGTAGCCCGTGGCGGTGATCGCCACCGTCTCGCTGAAGGCCATGCCGTACCTGCCGGTGAGCCGCAGCGACATGGGAATGTGAAGGACCATTCCCGGCTCGAAGATCCCAGGCTCCCCATCCCTCACTTCCACCGGCGCGTCGGACCACGAGGTGCCGGGGAACCCGAGACCGATCGAATAGGCGTAGGTGCCGTGAAAGATCATCTCTGGACCGGCGGACCGGAGGATCGGCTTCGCCCGTGCCGCCGCCTCGGCGAAGGAAGCTCCCGGCCGCATGTTCGCAAGCAGCGATTCGAGTGCACCCCGACAGGCATCCGCCATCGCCGTCACGACCGAATCCGGCGCTCCGAGCACGACTGCACGCATCAGGGGCGCCGAGTAGCGGCGGACGCAGGCCCCCATTTCGAGGAGCACCGTGTCTCCGCCGGCAATCCGCCGGTTGCGGAAGTGTCCGTGCGGCACGGATGCATTCTGCCCGGCGCAGACGATCACATCGGCGCTCAGATACTCGCTGCCCTTGGCGAAGAGCTCATGCGCCGCCGCCGCGGCAACGTCGTTGTCGGTCGCGCCCACCCTTACCGCATCGACCGCGGCCCGCATGCCGGTGGCCGTGATGCCCGCCGCGCTGCGGATCTGCTCCAGCTCGCGCGGCGATTTTATTAGCATGCAGCGCGGCACGACATCCGAGCAGTCCACCAGTTCCGCGGGGTGGAGCGCATCGCGAAGCTGCACGAATTGCAGTGCGCTCAGATAGCGGCTGCCGCATTCGATGCCGATCCGTCTGGCGCCGCCGGCGAGCTGCCGGACGCAATCGACAGTCGTGCGGACTGGATCGATCCAGCGGGCATAGGTGAACAGGCTGGCGATCCAACCGCTCTGTCGGGCGTTGTGCTGCTCGTCATGCTCGCAGACGAGCGCGGTCGAGCTTGCCGGCGTCAGCACGAAGCAGGCGTAGCTCCGGGTCGCCATCGTTTGGAAGCCCGAGAGGTAGCAGATGCCCGGCAGCGAGTGAACCAGGATCGCGTCCAGCTTTTTCTCCACCATCACGGCGGTGACCCTCGCGGTCCGCGCCCGGTATTCCTCAAGGGGGAATGCAAGTTCTGCACAGATGGACGACATTCTGAAGACTTCGCCTTCTACTTCTTCCCGGCAACCCGACCGCTGCAACGCGACCGCTAGTCGAGCCGGGCGAGTTCCCCCAGAAACCGCCGCGTGCGCTCCCGCTCCGGACTGCCGAAGATCTTGTCGGGCGATCCGTCCTCGACCACCGCGCCGTGATCCATCATCACCACCCGGTCGGCGACCTTGCGGGCGAAGCCCATCTCATGCGTGACCACGACCATCGTCATTCCCTCCTCCGCAAGCTGCCGCATGACCGCGAGCACCTCGCCGACCAGCTCGGGGTCGAGCGCCGAGGTCGGCCTCGTCGAACAGCATGACTCTGCGGCTTCATGGCCAGCGCCCGCGCAATGGCGACCCGCTGCTGCTGGCCGCCAGAGAGTTGGATCGGCTTGGCCTGCGCCTTGTCGATGAGGCCCACCTTGCCGAGTAGCGCTACCGCTCTCGCTTCGGCCTCCGCGCGCGGCAGCTTCAGCGCGGTGCGCGGACCTTCCATGACGTTCTGCAGCGTGTTCATGTGAGGAAACAGATTGAACTGCTGGAAGATCATCCCGATCTGCCGCCGCACTGCTGGCAGGTCAACGCCGGGCGCCGTGATGTCGCGATCCTTGAAGACGATCCGGCCGCCAGTGGGATCCTCCAGACGGTTGAGACAGCGCAGCAGCGTGCTCTTGCCCGATCCGCTCGGACCGATGATGACGACGACCTCGCCCTGCCTGACCTCCAGATCGACGCCGCGCAGCACGTGCAACGACCCGAAATATTTGTGCAGGCCCTCGACGCGAAGGATCGTGTTGCTCGCCATGGGTCAATCCTTCGGGCGGAACTTTTCGAAGAGGTAGTTCAGGCCGAGCGATTGCGGATAAGTCAGTACGAAATAGATGACCGCCACGCCCGTAAAGATTTCGAGCGGCCGGTAGGTGTCGACCGCGACCACGCGGGCCTGATACATCAGCTCGGTCACGCCGATAATCGACAGGATCGACGTATCCTTGAAGAGCGTGATCCACTGCGCGATGGTGAGCGGCAGCGTTTGCCGGAACGCGATCGGAAGCGTGATCCGGGACCTGACATTGGCCTTGGTGAACCCGAGCGCATAGCCGGCATCGACGAGGCCCTTCGGGATGGCCATGAGGCCCGCGCGGTAGACCTCGCCCAGAAACGCGCTGAGGTTGAGGACGAGCGCGATGGACCCGGCGCTGAACGGGCTAAGCGCGGGACCGCCCATCCGCGGCAGCGCATAGAAGATCCGAGAGCAACTGGACCAGGAAGGGCGTGGTCCGGAAGAATTCTGTGTAGCAGTACGAGACCGCCCGCACCGCCCGCACGGAGGACAGGCGCCCGAACGCCACGGCTAGCCCGCCGACGAGCGCGCCGGCCATGGACACGATGCAGACCAGCAGCGTCATCCCGATGCCATGCGCGAAGGCCGGCCAGTTCCGCAGCAGCACTTCGAAATGCCATTCATAGGGCATTGTGCGCGCCGCCCTCACCTGGCGAGGTAGCGGCGATGCAGTGCATTCGCCGTCAGCGCAAAGGGATAGGTCATGGCAAAGTAGATCAGTGCAGTCACGGTCAGCGCTTCTACCGGGCGCAGCGTCAGGTTGCCGAGCGACTGCCCCCGGAAGGTCAGCTCCTCCATGGCGATGGCCGAGACGAGCGAAGGAATCCTTCAGCATGCTGATCCACAGGCTCGCCATCGGCGGCAGCACTCGGACGACGGCCTGCGGCAAGATGACCCTTCGCAGCATCTGCGGGCTCGTCATGCCTAGCGCGCGCGAGGCCTGCCACTGGCCCTGCGGCACGGCCAGCATGCCGCTGCGATAAACCTCGGCGAGGTATGCGCCGGAATAGAGCCCGAGCCCGAGCACGCCGGTCTCGAACGGCGACAGCGTGATACCGGTCAGGATCGGCAGCCCGAAATAGATCCAGATCAGCTGCGCGAGCAGCGGCGTGCTTCGCAGGATGTCGATATAGAGGCCGCCCGCGAAGCGCAGGGGCGCGAATTGTGACATACGGAGAAGCGCCGCGAGCAGGCCGACGCACATGCCGATGGCGATACCCGCGAAGCTGACGAGCAGCGTCAGCCCCGCGCCTTCCAGCAGGAAGGAGATGTATTTGAACGGCGTCGCGAACTCAAACATGCAGGGCCGGCGTGGCTGGACAGGAAGGCTGCCGCCCGTTCCCCCGGTGGCTCGGCTCGTTCATGGCCGCGCGATTGGGGAGGGCAGATGCGTGCGAGCTTGACGCCGGGGCGACGCAGCGACCTGCGCACCCCATTTCCGGCAACCGCCCCCCTCGCGGCAGTCAGCGCTACTCCGCGATCTGCATGTATTCAGGCGAGGAGAACTTCTTGAACAGCGCAGCCATCTCGCCCGAATCGAGCATGCGCTTGATGACGCTGCTCACGAACGCAGTGTAGGCGGCATCGCCCTTCGGAATGGCGAGACCGACGGGCGTGGATACATCCGGCTTCTTCATGCAGCCGGCGGCTCCGCCCGGGATGATCTTCACGTCCGGATGCTTCGCCTCCAGCACCGCCGCGATCGGCGAGTTGAAGGGCGCAGCGTCGAAGCGGCCGGCGAGCAGGTCGTCCAGACGCAAGGTCTGGCCGGGCCCCTGCACGACGATGTCATAGCGCGGCAGCGGGTGCGCCTTGCTGACGGCCTGCAGCGTTCCGGTCCCCGTGTAGGTGCCGATGACGATGTCCGGATTGTCGAGGTCGGCGATCGAGTTGACCTTGTCATTCTTCTTCAGGACGGCATAGCAGAAGCCATTGATGTCATACGTCACCATGTCGACAACTTCGAGCCGTGCGGGGGTGGCGTAAAGGCCGCCGGTGACCATGTCCCAGCGATTCGACTGCAGGCCGGCGATCATCACGTCCCAGCCCGCAGGAATGATCTCGACCTTGACGCCCAGCGACTCGGCGATGCGCTTCGGAATCTCGATGCCGACGCCGAAATACTCGTTGGTGTTCGGATCCTGCCCAACGATCGGCAGCGCGACCGCCACGGCCGAACGGAGCTTGCCCGAACTGACGATCGAATTGATCATCGGACTCTGGCCCTTCGCGGGCACCGCGATCGCATCATCCGCCCGGGTCGCTGGTGCAGCCAGCAACACCGCCGAGATCGACAGCAGCGCCAGTCCGATTGCGCGACGGCGCGACGGTTTCGTTAAACCCATTCCCATGTTGTCACCCACTGTGAAGCGATGTACCGCCGAACGTTTCGTCGGGGCGACAGCATGCTAGCCGGGCATCCGATGAAGTCAATGCATCCATTCCGACAGATAGTTTGCGCCAAGGCATCGCCCGCGTACCCTCCTGTTCGCGGGTTGAAACGGTCGGTGCGCGATGAGCGCCAACCGGGCCCCCCTCCAGCAAGTCACTATCCTGGTGTGTGCACCGGTTATTCCGATGCGCTCTGCACAGAACAGTAGAGTGATCAATTTTGACCAGCCTTGGTCAGGAATTTCAGAGTATTTAAGGCTCTGCCGAAACGTCCCAGGTACTTCCAAATACAATTCTCTCAATCAGAGGCTTGCGAGCTGCGACCCAAGCTGTTCTCCGTAGTTGTAGGCCCTTAGTCCAACTGTCATCTGCCGCTGGCACAGTTTGGTTGGCTGAATGGGTGCATACGCATCCGAACCGAAGACGTAGGTGGAGTGAGGCACTGAGCAGCAGGCAAGCCCACTCCAGTTGGATCGTCGTCGTCAGACTGGCACCAACAACGTCTCCATCGGTAGACTTTGCAAGAATAGTGCATTGCGGCGAGTTACCGACACTCAAGGAAGAGATCCCCAATGCAACAGATCGAAGTAACCCTGCCCAGAGCCAAGCCGGCGCTTGTTCGGGAAAACGGTGCTCGGGTCCTTACTACCAGCCCCATGCTTTTTGGGTGTGACGAGCTGCGGGGCACGGTGATGACATTTGGCCGCAATGAGGAAATCTTCGGCGAAGGTGAACCGGCAGACTACGTCTGCAAGGTCCTCGATGGCGCGGTAAGGAGGTATACGATCTTGAGCGACGGCCGGCGCCAAATTGGTGGCTTTTCCTTTGCGGGTGAAATATTTGGCCTGCAAGCTGGTGAGAGGCGCAGCAGTTCCGCGGATTCGCTCGGGGATTCACGGATCATGGTTACAAAACGCAGCAGGGTACTGAAGTGTGCAGAGCGCAACAGTGATGTCGCATACCGTCTCTGGTCGGTCACGGCTGACCAGCTCCGGCGCTCCGAGGCCCATGCTTCGCTACTGATGAAGACCGCCCGCAAGAGGGTGGCCGCCTTTCTTCTCGACATTGCGCAGCGGCCGGCCAAAGACACTATTCAGCTCCTCATGTGCCGACAGGATATCGCTGACTATCTGGGCCTCACGATCGAAACGGTGTCCCGAAGCCTCTCGCAACTTTCGGATGCACGCGTAATCGAGCTTGCCGGTTCCCGCCGGATCACATTGCGGAACCGGCCGGCGCTTTGCGAGCTCAATGACTGATCATATGGAGGGCAGTTCCACCGACGTGCCCCCGCCGCGTAGTGAGTGACTGATTCACGCAATGTGGCACGATGGTGGTCTGCGCTTTCCGCGAGCTAGGAGCAGGTTCCGGTCATATTGACGTATAGCCGGCATGCCTGAAGTAGTTGCGACATTCGGCGCTGTTTACGCTGAGCACGAAGGAGCCGATGCGCCGGTACAGACCGTGAATTGTTTGTTCTGAGAACTTGCGGAGAAATGCCTTGAATTTGCTGAAGGGCAGCTCAATCGGATTGAGATCCGGCGAGTACTGCGGAAGGTAGCGCAGCGTTGCGCCAACCGCTTCGATCGCCGCCCGCACACCGGGAACTTTATGAGCCGGAAGGTTGTCCATCACCACGATGTCGCCCCGCTTGAGCGTCGAAGCCAAGCACTGCTCGACATAGGCTACGAATGCCGCTCCGTTGATTGGCCCGTCAATGACCATCGGCGCCACCATCTTATTGTGACGCAGAGCGGCCACGAAGGTGACCGTCTTCCAATGCCCGTGCGGAACGTGACTGATGAGCCGTTCGCCACGCGGCCAGCGTCCCCTGAGACGGACCATGTTCGTACTGGTCGCGGTCTCATCGATAAACACCAGCCGTGTCGTATCAAGATATCCCTGCTGGCGTATCCAGCGCCGCCGCGCCCGCGCCACGTCGGCTCGATGTTGCTCGGCGGCTCGCAGGCTTTTTTTTGAAGGTGATCCCATGGCGCTCGAAAAAGCGCCAAACCGCGCTCCGGCTACCTGGAATCCGCCGCTTCTTCATCACCACCACAATCTCATTCAGCGTTCGGTCCGGCTGCTCGCCAATCAGAGCCAGAAGTCGCTCGGCATATTCCTCCAAAACCGAACGGCTACCCCCGCGCGGCTTCGGTGCCGCCACGCCGTGATCGTGCCAAGCCTGCAGCCATTTGACCGCCGAACTCGCGCTGATCTCGAAGCGCTCAGCCGCCTCGTGCCGCGACGCGCCCTCTTCTACCGCAGCAATTACTCGCTCACGCAGGTCACCAGAATACGATTTCGGCATCGTCGGCCCCCAGCAAATCGCAGCGAATCAATGCCGATAGACTTGCTCATTCGAAACGATTAGGGAATCCCGATTTAATTCTGGCGAAACTTGCTCTAAGCAAAGTGGATCCCGGGTGGCGTATGGCGTATATGGCGGATTCAAGATGAGCAGGACGGCGGCCAAACTTGGCAGTTCATGGGACCGCTCCTGGATAGGAATTATATCGCCAGCCCGCTTTGTCGCGACGCATCCGCCTGGGGAACAGATTGCGTCTGTTGAGATGGGCCAAACCCAGGCTTCCGTTCCGTGGGTAAAGCCTGCCAGGGCGGGCAGGCAGTTGGAGATCGCAAAATGGAAACGCGGGTACAGATCGATTTTCAGGGTATGGATCCGGTTCCGGCGATTTACGACGAGATCGCCGAGCACGTCGCTGAGCTCGAACGCTTCGGCCGGATCACAGCCTGCCGCGTGGTCGTAAAGGGACCAGGGCAACACCACCACACAGGCGGGTTATATGAGATCAACGTTCACCTCGCCCTGCCGAACGCGAGGGATGTTAGTGTCGCGCGCACCGCTCAAAACGACGAGCGACACGCCGATATCCACTTCGCGCTCAACAAGGCGTTCAAGCGTGCACGACGGCAGCTTCAGGATCGTGTCCGGAGACTGCAGCGTCAGACCAAGCATCACGAAGGCGCGCCGACCGGCAGGGTCGTCCGCATCGATCCGTCCGGCGAATTCGGCTTTATCGAGACGGCCGACGGCAACGAGATTTACTTCCACAAAAACAGCGTTCTGAATGACGCCTTCTCCCGACTGAACTCGGCACCGCGGTTGCGTATGTCGAGGAAGAGGGTGAGAAGGGGTCGCAGGCAAGCACAGTTCGTTTGCTTGGCAAGCACCTGTTGCCGATGAAAAAGCGGCATCGCTTTCGGGTGGGGAGATGATGCGCGAGACCCGCGCAGCGGCGTCAGAACTGGAGCATGGCGGCATAGCGCTGAAGTCACCGCTGTCGCGACGCTGAGAGAACCACAGCCTTGCAGCTTGCGCCGCCAAGTAGCATTCGTCCCTGTTTCGAGCAGCCCTTTGACGCTGGCGGAACACGCTGCGACATGCCTTGCGCGCTGCCGACTTGTGGGGTGTGAGGTTCTGCACCCGCAAGCCCCTAGGAATTACCCATGGTCGTGTTTCGCGCGACGTCATCAACAGGACCTCAAAAGCATGGTCGGAACGTTGGTATGGCAGTTCCGCATATTGAATTCTTCTGCACAGGTTCCCGTTCACAAGGTCACCTTACTTAGCCAGTAAAAAGAGGGCGGCGATCAGCGCTGCGACTGGCAGCGTGATCACCCAGGCGACCACGATGTTGCTGACGCCGCTCCACCGAACGGCTGATACTCTTCGCGCCGCACGCGCTGGCCAGCGCGGAT
>CAWHQZ010000002.1:0-127462 GCA_963831645.1 uncultured Alphaproteobacteria bacterium
AGTCACGCCGGTGTAGCGGCGCGCGACCTGTTCGTAGCTGGTCGCGATCATTGTTTTGGAAGTCGGCGAATCCGGCAACGTGAAGGTCCTGACCGTCGTTCAACCGGGATGCGAATAGGACCTCATCATGTTGCTTGACCAGCAGTTCACCCAATAAGTCCTGGCGGCGCGGCCTTCGGGATGTAAATATCGATCCATATACTCTGGTTCCGTCCCGCTGTGATCGCAAAGGTCGGATGGAGCTCGAGCGGCGAGGCGATATCGGGATAGAGCTTGTTATGGTCCGGCCGGCTTATCCAGCCGCCGCGATAGGAGCTGCGTGGCCCCTGGGGCAGTCGCAGTCGCTCCGGAACATGCCGCTCGTCATAGCTGTCGTCGGCCATGGGCTCAGGCCCGCGATCTCGAGATAACGGACGAAAAATAGCTCGATGTCACGGTTGACCCAGGCAAACAGATCGTCGTCGCCCTTCCCAGGCAGGGATTTGATGAGGAATGCGCCGGGTCCGATCAACCTGTCGAATTGGACGGAGATCCAGGCGGCCGTGCGTTTCGCTGCCTCGAGGACAAGGTTGGCAGCAACCACCTCGTTGCGGGCACCGAACAGCCGAATATGCCTGCCGTCCCAAACTCGGTTTGTAACGGGTCGCCGTGGGTTCGCCGTTCTGATTTCCTCTTGCGTAACCTTGTCTGCTCCGCATCGTCGCCCACGCTGCCAATATGGTACAATAGAACCGTGCCGGAGGAGTTCGACCCTTCCGCTGCACCAAGAGCTGCCAGCACGGCGATCAAAATCGTCAATGCACAAAAGAGGGAATCGAAATGATGCGTTCGCTCCTATATTTGTTATATTCTGCGTTGTGCTACAGGAGCGCAACCGAATAGCCGAGAATGCTTTCAGTGAAGAGCGAAAATAGTCGTCGTTAACCAGCGATCGAGCCTCCCGGTCATGCGCCAGACCCGTGGCCTACCGGAGCTCGCTCGATAGCTCTCCCTCCATGCTCATTCTCGGTGTCAACGCCTATCATGGCGATGCGGCCGCCGCGCTTCTCGTGGATGGCGAGCTAGTTGCTGCCGCCGAAGAGGAGCGGTTCAACCGCATCAAGCACTGGGCGGGCTATCCCCGCCGCCATACCCAACCTCGAGGTCGCTGGGGCCCGGCCTGGACCTGGATCACATCGCGATCGGCAAATCCGCACGCTCATTTCCGCGACAAAGTGATCTTCTCGCTCACTCAACGTCCCAACCTCTCGTTTATTACCGATCGGTTCAAGAACATGCTCAGCGTGCGCGATCCGAAAGCGCACCTCGGCGCCGCGCTCGGCATCGACCCCAGGCGGAATCCACGCCGCAGTCGCACAACGTCGAACACCATCGAGCCCACATGGCCTCGGCCTTCTACGCCTCGCCGTTCGGCGAGGCTGCGGTGGTCTCAGTCGACGGCTTCGGCGACTTCGTGAGCACCATGTGGGCACGAGGTCGGGGCGGCGCGGGCTGGAATCTATCCGGCGCGTCGGCTTCCCGCACTCTCTCGGCCTCCTACTACTCGGGGTTGTCGCAATACGTGGGCTTTCCAAAGTATGGCGACGAGTACAAGGTGATGGGCCTTTCTGCATACGCTCGCTGGTAACGATAAGATCAGGCGCATCGTGCGCGTTGCGGACAGCTCGTCAAGCTCGGGTTGGAATACTTCCAGCACCACACCAAGGGCATTGCGATGACCTGGGAGGGCGAGCCGCGATATGACACGATCAACTCCTTGCGACTGTTCCGAGCTGCTTCAGCCACCGCGCACTCCCGATGCGGCGGGATGGAAGACCAGGTTCAAGGCGGTTGCCGCGTAGGTGCAGGCGGGGTTCGAGGAGGCTTATTTCGAGGTGCTCTTAACAGCGAAGAAACTCACTGGTTCGCCACGATTGGCGCTCGCCGGCGGCTGTGCCCACAACAGCGTAGCGGCCGGCAAGATCGACCAAAGGCCTTTTCGAGGAAGTGTTTATCCAGCCGGCAGCCGGCGATGCGGGCACCTCGCTCGGCGCCGCCCTCTACTTGTTACCATCACCCCCGGCTTGGCCGCCCGCGGGAAGTTTCCGCCAGAACGCAGGGCCTCTTTCGGTCCGGGCGTATGGCCAGATTCCCAAGTGGAAGAGACCTTGCGCGGAGATAACGCCGTCTTCGAGCGTCTGCCGGACCAGACAGCTCCTGCCGCGTGTCGTGCGCGCGCTTATGGATGGCAAGGTCATCGGCTGGTTCCAGGGGCGGATGGAGTGGGGTCCTCGTGCCCTTGGCAACCGGAGCATCCTTGTCGACCCGCGCCGCCTGGACATGAAGGACGTCTTAAACCAACGCATCAAGCGACGCGAGAGTTTCCGCCCGTTCGCACCGGCGATCCCGCTCGAACGGGTCGGCGACTACTTTGAGCAAACCTACCCCGATCCGTTCATGACCAACGTCTACAAGATCAGGCCGGAAAGGCGCGCAGGAGAATCCCAGCAGTGACCCATATCGATGGGACGGGGCGCCTTCAGACCGTAACCACTCAAGGAATCCGCGCTATCATGCGCTCATCACCGAGTTCGGTAGGCAGACTGGAACGCCAGTACTCCTGAACACTTCCTTCAACGAAACCGAGCCGATCGTGTGTACGCCCAAGGAGGCACTTGACTGTTTTGTTCGAACGAAGATGGATGTGCTGGTGATGGAGAACGCTTATCTCGAGAAGGAACATCCTTCGAGAACGTAGATCGCAATAGTGCGATAGAGACTGATGATGGGCCGCAAGCGCTGGTAAACGGATGTCAAATGCTTTCTCTTAGCCTGGATCACTGACAATGATCGCATGCGTTTCAGGCCGCTCTTTACCACACCAGTTAATTGGAGCTGTTAGGAGCGAGTTGCTCGCCGCAAACACGATCGTCGAAGGCAATACCGACGGCGACACTGCGAGCGAGTTCCAAATCCAGGTCGCTGGCACGCACATTCAGGCGGCCACTAACTTGAGCACTGCCTGAGCGAGGCCTCCACTGACAAAAACGCGTCGAGGCAATGCAGAAATTTACCAATATTCTAGTCACCGGAGGGGCCGGTTTCATCGGCAGTCACACGTGCAAGTCGCTCAAACTGCGCGGCTATCAACCCGTTGTCCTCGATAACTTGTCCAGGGGCCACGGTGAAATGGTGAAATGGGGCAAGCTCGTAGTCGGCGACATCCGGGACACGTTGCTGGTATGCGAGATCCTGCGTGCTTACAATATCGATGCGGTGATGCACTTTGCGGCACTCGCCAACGTGGGAGAATCGATCAGCAAACCTGCCGACTACTACGATGTGAACGTTTGCGGCACCCTATCGGTTCTGAATGCCATGCGTGAACAGCGGGTGGGCGCAATTATTTTCTCAGCACCTGTGCGACCTATGGAATTCCGGCACTGGTGCCGGTCGACGAGACCGCTCCACAGCGGCCCATCAATCCCTACGGTCGGTCGAAGGTCGTGGCAGAAATAGCGCTGCGAGATTTCGCATCAGCCTACAGTATGCAGATTGGATCGCTACGCTATTTCAACGCTGCAGGAGCCGACGGCGATGGCGATCTCTATCAAAGAAGCGAATCATCGAGCCATCTCGTTCCGCTCGCCATCAAGGCGGCCTGCGGATTGACTGACCGCCTGGAAATCTTTGGAACCGATTATCCCACTCCCGACGGCACCTGCATACGGGACTACATTCATGTCAGCGATCTTGCGCTTGGTCACATCTTGGCCCTCGAGGCGCTGCGTGCCGGCGCAGGTGAGCTGTTCTTAAATCTTGGAACCGGGCAGGGCCACAGCGTACGAGAAGTCGTCGACATGGTGGCGGAAGTCACCGGTCGAAAAGTTCCGGTCGCGAACGGTCACCGCCGTGAAGGAGACCCGCCGGTTCTGATCGCCGACACCAGCCTGGCAAGCCGGATGCTGAATTTTCGCGCCTCACATTCCGACCTCAGAACGATCGTGAAGGATGCCTATGCGAGTGTCAAATCGGCCCATGGCCTGCCTCAATGACTTCGGCCCGACTGGAAGGCACGTCTAATAGCCGCGCCGCTGTTATCATGCTGTTGGGCCGTGTATAGGCAAGAGGGCTTGGGATGAGTATGTGCCCCGCGCGATGCGCCGAAGCTATCAGGAAGGAGCACACGCTTAGGTAGGCCTGCAACGGGCGGAAAAGGCTATGCAAATCACAGAATCCGGCGGCAGCGCCATTCAGGAATCTGTCGTTTGCCATGCCGGAGATAAGACGAGCTTATGTGCGTTTGCGTTCGCTTAAATGGCAGGGATCCCCGGGCCGGGAGCTCGATCCAGAAAACGCTGTATAGACCGGATCGCTCCTCCGCTACCATCTTTACAGCGGCTTTCTCATGAACTGATATGAGCCCCCGCTCAAAGGAAGACATCGGGAATTTTGTTTAGCAGGTAGGGTCTACACTAGGCCTACAGCGTTTAAGAAGGCGCAAAGTTCCGCTTCTACAGTGCACGCCCGCCGTATGTCTTCTATGTCTATTCGCCTCGCGAGTGACTGCGCGGACATGCCTTTCTCGTAGTCAGCCCATTCCCGTTGCAATGCTGCGAGACTGGCCCCCGCTGGCGGCCGGTGCCGTTCGCAGCCTTCGAGATGTCGCAACAGCAAAGCCTCATGGTCTGGCGTTTGCCAGATCGTGTGATCGATCCCGCCTCTACGCGCACATTCTGTGGCCTCTCGGTTCTTTTGAGCACTTCCAACATCAAGCAGCACAGCCTTAACGGCAAACGACGACCGCCTTTGTTCTAGATCGGCAATGATTGCAATGGCGCGCTGGATGAGTGTTAGGGGATTACCTGCCCCAGGCTGAAGCAGTTGAACGTGAACGTGAACATGAATACGTGGCTGCTCTTTGGCGATTCGTCCAATCAAGCCGCCATAGCCGACTTCACTCTCGCCTTCACACCCGAGGAAGATTGGACGCCGCGGTGGTATCTTTGGACCACGCCACCTCATCCGATTTGCGGTACGGCGCCGTACACTCCCGAAAGGTACTTCCGGTAGCGGTTATCCGTGCGCCGCACGTTCTGTATGTCCTGAAGGCCGTACACGCTCGTGCGGCCCTTCGTATCCTTCTCGCAAAAGAATACTTCCTCCTTCAATAAATCTTCGAGCAGCGACGCCGCGTGGCACGTAACCCAAAGCTGCGCTCTCTTTGGATTTCGCTTCTCGTCGTGGAACCAGCGGATGATCTCCGGCAACACCAGGGGATGAATCGAAATGTCGATCTCATCGATGAACGCGACGCCGCCTTGCTGCAAGCTAATGTGAAGCAGCGGAAAATACTTGATGAAGTTACGCGTACCGTGGCTCTCCAGCGCCCACGGCATCGCCTGTTGAAGCCCTTCATGCTCGAAGAGGGCCACCGGACCGGTAGGGGTCTGCTCGATGTGCATCCTGCGTATACCGAGATCGATGCGCTGAATCTCCCGGTTCAGGGCTTCCACCGAGCCGCTATTGGTCGCGTAATACCTGATCGCATCGAGGTCGGAAACGTCAGTACGGTCTATCAGAATATTGCCGACAATCGTTTGTGCCGCGTCACGCAACCTCAAAGAAGGCCTGTGATCGAACTGTGCAAGCGTCGAGATGAGGCTCGCGTTGTCCCGCACCTTGTCGATGACCATGGCGTATCCGGAAAGGGCGAACACTTTGCCCGCCTGGACCTTGTCGCCAGCCCTCTCAAAGACCCTTATCCACTTTCCCTTCCCATCGCTTCTCTGCTTGAGCGTCTCCGACCCCACAACGAGTCTGCTCTGAGCTTGCGCAATGACGACCTCATACCTCCACGTTCCGTAGGACGTGGTTTCGTTTACTTCCTCGATTCTCGGATCGAGGGGCCCGCTGAATTCAATGGCGAGACGAATGGGCTCTCTTTGGGCCTCAGCATCGTTGAACCGCTCGCACGGCAAAGTTGCATGGGGCGGCAGCTGAAAGGAGTTTTGCGTGAACCACCCGATGAAGGCCAAGGCCTTCAGCACGGTTGATTTGCCGGACGCGTTGGGACCGAAGAAAGCCACGACCCGTGAAGCGCGTTCCCTTGATCCGGGGAAAAGCGGATCGAACCTGCCAGGCGCATCGGGCACTTTGTCCCCGACCCGCAGATCAATGACCTGTGGTTGGAGGATTGAGTAGAAGTTCTGTATCTCAAGCCGGTACAGCATTCCGTCAACTCTCGTTTTTCACGCACATAGTGTAGGCATATGCTCATACTTTTGCACGTTTTTCGTCAAAGTATGGAGCAAAAATAGTTTTGTAGACGATTTCCGGGTTTTTTTCAACTTATCAATTGTATTATCCAATTTATATTACCAATTTGATACATAGGGTGGAGGAGGAAAACATGATCGCCAAGCGCTTAGAACTCAATTCTCGCCAAACACACAAACCGCGGAGAACCAGAGATGTTGGCGAGATTTCAGAAGCTCAGAGACACGGGCTTGCTTCCCAAGAGTCGGGGAAAGAATGCTGAGGCGCTGACTGCCGCTCAGGTCGCTGTGTCCATCCTGTCGGTCGTGCCGCCCAAGCCCGGCTATGCTGGACTCGGCGCCGTGGTTCTCAAGGATATGCGTCCGGTCGGTGGTATCGATGCTTCTTTCGCCGGAGCAAACACTCTCGGAGAAGCCATCGCTATGCTCATCGAGTCACCTGGGCAGCTCGATCGATTTGCAGAGCTCCGCGTGTCAGAGGATGAGATCTTCACCAAAGCTCGCGGCTTAGCCGCAATTTGGTACCACGAGGACGGCAAGGATCGCGTTGCCTATTTCGTCCACAAGACGGCGCTCATGCTCATGCAAAAAGGGGCAGAGCGAACATTCGACCCGAGAAGCCGGGTTTCACCGGTTATTACCGAGATGAGTTTCCTGCCAGTTCTGTTCCGCCGTATTGCGTGTGAGTTTGCTGAGGAACAGAGGCATCGATCACTCGTAAGCCGATATGCTCACACGAACTGAGCACCTTTCCATTCGAGCCGGCGCGGAGCGGGCACGTTCGTCACAATGCGGTACCTTGTCGTGACATGCGGCGGCGGCCCACATGGATTCAGGCATGGAGAATGAGGTCACCCGAAGATGGGAAAGTGTACTTAGTAGCTACCGCGACGAGATGGATCATGGGCAAGGATATCGAGATAGCGAGCGCTATTCCACAGAGGACTGCTAAAGCTAAACAAGGCTCGGCAAGTTTAGCGAGCTGGTAGTTCGACGTTGTACACAGACCAAGGTGCTTGGTACGCTGCTCTTCCGGAATGGGACTTACTTTCCCTGACCACATGCTAGGGCAGGGGCGAACAGGAGCAAATAAAGGCAGTTGCGAGTCCCGCAACCACTGAAACCGACACTCCTGCACCAGGGGTGTCGGTTTTGTTCTTTTGGCCGGTGCGCGCGGTCCATTCGAGGATCGTGCCGAGGTCGCCGTGCAAGCGTGGCATCGATCTCGCCGCGCTTGGCGCCGGGGGTGAGCGTGATGCGCTCGATGAGACCACGAATGGCCTCAGCCGCCTCGTTGCGCTCCTGCGGGTGCCGGAGCGCTTCGGTAAGGCGCTCCACCTTGCGGCGGTAGATGCCGGCGACGTTCGGGTGAATGTCCGGGATGTCTACCGGAGCGCGTGAGAGGCGTTCCGTCAGCTCGTCCTGCTTGGCCTCCAGGTCGTGAAGGCGGGCCATGAGGGGACGGCTGTAGCCGCCGTCTTCGATGGCGGTGACGATCTCCTTGAGCTTCTTCTCGAAGTCGGCCAGCGCCTTGCGGTCGGCATCGTCCGACGAACGCCGCTCGCGGTTGAGACGGTTGGTCTCCTCGGCATAGGCGTGCATGGCCTCGGCCGCGACCTCCGGCGCCATGAGGCGGTCGCGGGGTCCGTCCAGCATGCGCGCCTCCAGCGTCTCGCGGGCGATGGTCCGGCTGTTGGTGCAAGAGCCGTTCATGACGTGGTTTGAACAGGCGTAGCGGTCCTGGCCGCGCAAGGCGTAGGGACCGCCGCAGCATCCGCAGACCAGCAGGCCGGAGAGAAGCGAGCGCGGCCGGTGCGTGCCGTTCAATCGGTTGGCGTGAGCGGTGCGGGTGGCGGTGATGACGTTGGCATACTTGATCGCAAGCTCGCCCTGGCGTGCTTTGGCGGCCTGCCATAGCGCGTCATCGACGATGCGCAACTCTGGAACCTCGGTCGTGATCCACTTCTCGCCCGGATTGAGGCGCGAAACGCGCCTGCCGGTCGTCGGGTCCTTGACATAGCGCAGGCGGTTCCAGACGAGCTTGCCGACGTAAAGCTCGTTGTTGATGAGGCCGGTGCCGCGCGCGGCGTGGCCGCGCAAGGTGGAGTCGGTCCACAGCGCGCCATCGGGGCCGGGAACCTTTTCGCTGTTGAGGCGCCGCGCGATGGCGCGCGGGCTGATGCCGGCGCCGAACTCGCGGAAAGCGTGACGATCTGCACGCCCGCGAAGCGCAGATGCTTGAACAGGGTCGCCACGTCGGCCTGATCGCGGCTCACCCGGTCCAACGCCTCGGCCAGCACCATGTCGAACACGCCGCGCTGGGCATCCTGCAAGAGTGCCTGCACGCCCGGCCGCAGGATCGCGCTGGCGCCGGAAATGGCGGCGTCGTGGTAGGTGCCGACGATCTTCCACTTCTCCCCGCGCGGCATGTTCACGGCAGATACGGAATTGGTCGTCGATGGCGGCGACGCTCTGGTTGTCGGACGAATAGCGGGCGTAGAGCGCAACCCTGGTCATCGTATCGTCTCCGTGGTCAGTCCTCGGGCGGCTCCGGCGGGCGATTGTCGTTGGCGGCACTCAGCCGCTCGAACGCCTCCCGCGCTATCTGCCGGCCGATCAAGCGGGCGATCCGCAGTACCGCCGCGTCGATCCGGGGCCGCGCCTCTGCATTGCCGTTGTCGTTCGGCTGCCGGCGGCTGTAAGTCGTCGGCCGCGCGATCCTCGTCCTCGATCATCGCCGACCCTCGTCCAAGATAATTCCGGTCGAGAGCTCAGACGTGGGCTTGAGGCAACGCGCGGTCAATGGCAATATATCAATCCTATCAGTTGGTTAAAGGCGAGTGGAACGCACGTCGTCGCATTGCCGGCCATTTTCGGCGAAGCCAAAAATATTTGTTGGCGTGCTTCGTCACGCATGCGCTTCGCCGATGACGCGGATGCGGCCGTGCGCCCGATTGCGCGGCTTCGTCCTGACCGTGATGTCTACATCCTGGCCGAGTGCGGTCAGCAGGCGCATCAGGCGCTCGCTGGAGAAGTTTGCGAGGCGTCCGTTGAGAAGCGCCGACACCTTCGGCTGATCGATGCCCATGAGCGCCGCCGCCGCGACCTGGGTCAAACGCTGGCGCTTGATCACCAGCCGGATGTGGCTCGCAAGCTGCGCCTTGGTCAGCTCTTCCTCGGGTTCCGCAAATCCCATGTCGGCGAACACGTTGCCGCTGCTCGCTGTCACCTTGATGTCGGCTTCTCGCTTCTTGCCCATCGCTCGTAATCCTCTCTCGCTCGCTTGAGCCGTTGGTCGATCAGGTCCAATTCGGCCTTGGGCGTGGCGACGCCACGTTTGGATTTCTTTTGGAAGGTGTGCAGCACATAGACCGCCTTGGCAAAGCGCACGGTGTAGACGGCGCGGAACGTGTCGCCGTCGAAGTCGTCCACGATCTCCAACACGCCGGCATCGCCGAACCCTTTGAGTGGCTTCGCATAGGGCGCCTTGCGGCCGACCTGCGCCTCCCACAGCGCGCCGCCGACCCGTCGCCGCACTTCCTCCGGGAAGCCGCTCAGGTCCTCCTTGCTGCTGCCGACCCAGCGCACCGGCTTGGGCTGGTCTTCGCTGGCCGGCTTCACCATGTCCTTAGACCTCTCCCCAATCTATGCTCGATCAGGCATAATTTCAAGCTGTTTCGTCAGGAAGGGGAGCGTCCCGCTTCCCAATTTTCCCTTGGTGCTTGGCGAGCCCTAGCCGGGCCGCAAGAGGCGGGTTGTCAAGCCTGCTCCGTAGGGGCACCGCGCTCCGCGCGGCTGCGGGCTTGACAGTCCGACGCGGTCCGGCACGCTTGCCGGCAAGCACCAATGGCTATCCAGCGCCGCCCTGCGGCGTTCAATGGCGCTCCGGTACGTCGTTCCGCTGTTCGCCATGAGCGATAACCTTTTAGAATTGGTTGGGCGCTTGCCACGGAAACCCAGACGGGGCTTTCGGGAGCGCTTCCAGGCTTGAAAGGCAGGATGCGATCGCCAGCACGGACGACATCGCTCGACAGATTGCGGCCCTGAAGGAGCGGTTGACCGCGCTCGATCGGGAACGGTCGGAGATCGCCGATCGATTGAGTGTGCTCGAACGTGCGCAGGTCAGGGAAGCGACCAAACAACCGCTGCACGCTCGCCGCACGCGTGACGATGGCCTCGCCGACCGCCGAGAAGATCGCGCTCTTCCGGAGCCTGTTCCGCGGACGGGAGGATGTGTTTCCGCGCCGATGGGAGAATCCGAAGAGCGGAAAGACGGGCTACTCGCCGGTGTGTCGGAATGAGTGGGTCCGAGGGGTCTGCGGAAAGCCGCAGGTCAAGTGCGGTGAGTGCCCAAATCAGGCATTCGTCCCGTTCGGCGACGATGTTCTTCGGTCCCATCTTACCGGGAGAGCGGCCGGCAATTCGGCGGATTTCACCGCCGGCGTCTATCCGATGCTGCCGGACGAGACATGCTGGTTTCTCGCCGCCGATTTCGACAAGAAGTCCTGGAAGCAGGATGTCGCCGCGTTCCGCGACACCGCGCGGGCAAAAGGCGTCCCCGTCGCCATCGAACGATCGCGCTCGGGCAACGGTGCTCATGCGTGGATTTTCTTCGCGGAACCCGTGGCGGCGGCTGATGCGCGGCGCCTCGGGGCGCTCCTCGTCACGGCAACGATGGATCGCTGCCCCGATATCGGCTTCGATTCGTATGATCGGTTCTTTCCGAGCCAGGACACGATGCCACGCGGGCGGGTTCGGCAATCTGATTGCGCTGCCGCTTCAAAGCCGGCCTCGCGAGAACGGCAACAGTGTCTTTGTCGATGACGATTTCCGTCCGTACGAAGATCAATGGGCGTATCTGTCAAAGATCGGCCGACTATCGCGGAGCGAGCTGCTGTCGATCGTGGCCGAAGCGGCCGCTGCGGGGCAGATCATCGGCGTGCGGCTTCCCTCGACGGACGAGGACGATGAGCCGTGGGCCGCGCTACCGTCCCGCCGCAGCAAGGAACCACCGATCGAGGGTGCGCTTCCCGAACTCGGTCGAGGTCGTGCTGGGCAATCAGGTCTACATCGACCGGTCGAAGCTCCCGCCGGCCCTGGTGAACCGCATCGCACGGCTGGCCGCATTCCAGAACCCTGAGTTCTATGCGGCGCAGGCGATGCGCCTGCCGACGTTCGGCAAGCCACGCATCATCTCTTGTGCCGAGCTGTTCTCGAAACACGTCGCCCTCCCGCGGGGATGCCTCGACGATCTGTTGGGCCTTCTCGGCCGACGCGGGCATTGCGGCCGAGCTGCGCGACGAACGCCAGCAAGGACGGCCCCTCGGCGACACGGTTTCTCGGCGAGCTGACGCCGGAACAGGATGAAGCTGCCGCAGCTCTTCTCAAGCACGAAACCGGGGTGCTCGCAGCAACCACGGCATTCGGCAAGACCGTCGTTGCGGCGAAAATGATCGCGGCACGGGACCGGAACACCCTGGTTCTCGTCCATCGCCGGCAGCTTCTCGATCAATGGGTGGCGCGGCTCCAGGCGTTTCTGGACATCCCGCCGGGCGAGCATCGGCGTCATCCATGGCGGGAAGAAGAAGCCGACCGGGATCATCGATGTCGCCCTTATGCAGAGCCTGGTTCGGAAGGGCGTCGTCTCCGATCTGGTCGCCGATTACGGCCATGTTGTCGTCGATGAATGCCATCACCTCTCCGCCGTGGGCTTCGAAGCCATCGCGCGGGCAGGCCAAGGCCCGATACGTGCTCGGGCTGTCCGCGACGGTGACGCGGAAGGACGGCCATCACCCGATCATCTTCATGCAATGCGGCCCGGTCCGTCATCGGGTCGATGCCAGGAAGCAGGCAGCGGCCCGACCGTTCGACCACAAGGTCATTTTCCGGCGCACCGAATTTCGGCTTGCCTCGAAACCATCCCGATGAAAAGCCGGCAATCCAGGAACTCTACGCGAGGCTCGCTCAGGACCCGGCACGGAATGATCTGATCTTCGACGACATCCTGTCGGCGCTCGAAGCCGGTCGCTCGCCGGTGGTCATCACCGAGCGCAAGGATCATCTCGAGGCGCTGGCCGGCCGCCTGTCGAAGTTCGCGAAGAACGTCATCGTTCTCCGCGGCGGCATGGGCGCGCGACGCTCGCGGGCGGCAACCGAAGCCTTGGCGGCAATCTCGGACGACGAGGAACGGGTGCTTGTCGCCACGGGCCGCTATCTCGGCGAGGGCTTCGATGATGCGCGGCTCGATACCCTGTTCCTGACCATGCCGATCTCCTGGCGCGGAACGCTCGCCCAGTATGCCGGCCGGCTGCACCGACTGCACGCCTCGAAGCGCGACGTGGTCATCTACGATTACGTCGATGAGAATGAGCCGATGCTCGCGAAGATGGCCACCAAGCGGGAGGCGGGATATCGGAGCCTTGGATATCGGGCTGTGCGCAGCGTAGAACTTGATCTGGGTCTATCGTCCGGCGAACCAGCGCAATAGATTTCTCGCCATGCGCGGGACGCCCTCACATGCCAATTCCGAGCCCGCGCGTGCGGCCGAACTCCCAGGAAACGCCGTCGCCCCGGACAAGCGCGGAGATCTGCCGGCCCAATTGCTTCTCGATCACCGGCCGCCAGGGGACCAGCGTGAACTCGCGCGATCTTTCCACCAGCGCGTATTTGCCGCTGACGAGTTGCACGGACTGCCGGTAGGTGCCGCTGATGCGCTCGCCGTTCTCGGCCATGCGGAACGGCATGCCGCGCTCCTGAGCCAGCTTCTTGCCCGCTTCTTCCACCTCGCGCCGGGCCAGGGTGGGGAGCATGTCCTTGCGGTAGACGAACGCGGAGTCGGTCTCGCGGGCGAGACCTTTGCTCCATCATCCATTGCCGGCACCGGGCGAGCGCGTCGCGCACCTCCCGGCCGAACCCGCCGTCGCGGAGCGACACCGGCGCGTCGGCGACCTGCTCGCGGTCGAGCCAGGTGGCGGCGTTCGCCGTCACCTGGACGTTCGAGGTCGATCAGGGAGAGTACGCGCGCGCCGAGTTGCTTGCCGCGGTTCGTGTCGTAGTCCCGCGCGCGGTTCTCGAAGTCGTCGGGAATTCGCCAATGGTCGGCGTCCAGCCGCTCGACGATACCGGCCCGGCGGAGCGCCTCCAGCCGGCGCACATGGGCTCGACATAGCCATCGCTAGTCGCCGCCCGGGACGTGCTCCTGTCGCGGGCGGTGGAGAGATGGATGGCGGGCTGGTAGATGCCGCCGTTCTCGTCGGGCGAGCTCGGCGATGTTGCGGTCGGCGGGACGGGGCGGGCGACGGCTCGTCCAACCTCGACGATGCTGCCGATCCTTCACGCCTTCGGCGGCCTCGCTCTGCATCTCGACGTAATGGACCCGGCCGTCCAGGCCGTCGACCACGAGGTGAATCCGGTCGGACATCTCGTCGGCCGCCAATCCTTTGCCGATCACTTTGCCGACGGTCGACGTCTCGTCGTCCGGACCGGATGGATGACATAGTCGCCCGGCGGCGCGCGCGAGGCCGCGCTCCGTGGTCGTCCGGTGCATGGTCTTGATGATGTCACCGCGCTCGCCCATCGCGCGCAAGTCTTCTCGGTGTCGGGGGACACCGACCAGAGCCGGGTCGGCTCTTCCTCGCGAGCGAGGGCCATGCGTTCGAGCTTCTTGAGGCGGTCGAGCAGCAGGTAACGTTGGCTCGCCGAGATGAAGACCGTTCCTCGCCGGGATCCGGACGGAGGTCGATCGACGCCGTTCGTTCACCTGCCTGAGGATAGGCCCGGTCGAGCCGGGTGAAGCGTTCCTGGTCCACCTCCCGGTCGAGCTGCTGCTCGCACCTCCCGTTCGCTCTGTAGGCCCAAGCTCCGGGTCAGGATTTCGCTCGCGCGGTGGCGGATGCCGTGGGCGATGTAGTCGCCCGCGATGTAGAGAATCTTCCCGTCATCGGTCATGCCCCGGATCACGATATGGGAATGGGGATGGCCGGTGTTGTGGTGATCGACCGCGACCCAGTCGAGCTGGGTTTCGAGGTCGCGTTCCATCTGCGCCATAAGCCGGCGTGTGAAGTCGGCGAAGGTCGCCAAGCTCGACGGCGTCCTCCGGCGCGACGATCAGGCGGAACTGGTGGCGGTCGTCCTGGCCCCGGTCCAGGAACGTCGATCCGTCCGGCTCGTCCAGAGCCGGCCGGTAGAGCCGGCCACGTTCGCCGTCCAAGGCTCACGCCGTCGCATTGCAGATAGCGGAGATGGGCATAGGCCGCCTTGCTGCCCAGCCCTCGCATCTTCACCACCCGAGCCTTGACCACGACGCGGCGCGCGCGGAAGCGCATGCCGCCCTCGGGCCGGCTCCAGCCGCTCTCGCGCGGGCGACCGCGCGCATGACCTGCTGCGCGAAGGAAGCCGGCGGCCGACGCACGTGCTCCTCGCCACGGCTGCGGACGCGGCCCAGGCGTGGCTCGAAGCGGGTATCATCGTCGCGGGTCATAAGGCAAATATTCGCGCCCGATGCCACGAAGACAAGAGTCTCCATGCGCCGTCGGCAAAGACAGCCGATATCAATACTTTAAGAAAATATGGGTGGCGGGCGCGCTCCATATGGAGCCAGAATGGCGCCAGAAAAACAGTGCGCAGACAAATACTTAGCGCTCGAAGAGTGCCGCGAACGCAGTTCGCTTTATCTTGCCATCACTTTCTTCTTCGCCGCTTCTACGATCTACTACGCTATACTACGACTTCTATAGATGAACGGAACGACGATGGGTGGTGCGAGCGCTGAATCCGACTTGGGTCATCGAAGGGGCAATGCCAGCAGAAAGACAGTCGAGGACGCGCGAAAATCCCATGGACGCCAAGGCAAGTACTCCGGTCAAAAACGTGTTCACGAGATGCAGATTCGCTTGCTTTGGGCGCGTCGAGAACGTGCCGGATGCTGGCTTCGGGTTGGTCAAATGTTCCACTGTCAGTGTAACTCACCTGACGAATCGCCGTGCCACCTGTGCCATGATCGGGCAAATTCCAATGTCATCTTGTTTTGAGAGGTGCGGTGGAAAGTCTACGTTCGCTGGTCCTAGGGACCATGCCGGAGCTGCGGAATCAGGTCGGGCGCCGGAACGGTGGAGGCTTCCGTCGGGGTCGTATATCTATTCGAATTTGGGGGCGAGGTGCCAAGGGAGGCGGCTCGCGGAACGCATAATACGAATGGTAAAGACCAGTTTATGAATGGGCCGATCCTTGAACCGCATCTTTTTGACGAGCTGAAGACGGCGCTTGACCGTGGCTTGGCGTCCGGGGAACTGATGACGCCCGCGCAGATAGAGCAGCAAACCACGCTGTTCCGCGATCGCTTCGGACCGGCTGTACTGCGGGACCTGGACGGCGAAGCCCTGCTGCGGTTGATGCACGGTCGGCAGAGCAGCGAGGCCAAGTGCCTTGCCTATTGGCTGGAGTTCAAGAACGACGATGAGTTCGCTGGCAACCGCTTCGGCGGAATTGGCGGCGGCTCTGCCCTGAAGTTCGGCATCTTCCAACGCCAGAGCGACAACGCCTGGATGACCGGGTCACCGCAGACGCAGCAAGTCCTATCTCTCGAAGACGCCATCGCGATTGCACGAAAGCAGCGTGACGAGCTGCTGGCCGGCACTGAAGCGCTGGCGTCCCTGGACGTCGCCGACACATCGGATGGGTCCTATGCCCAACTTCAGGCCGCGATGGAGAAGGCGGCACCGAAACTGTCCGGCGACGGCTGGGCGCACAAATACTGGTTCCTGATCAACCCCGACCGGCTCGATGACTACCACAGCCCGCGTTACCAGCGATTCCACCTGTTCAAGCTGCTGCAGATGCCGCCCGATCGGGTCGGCATCCTGGACGGCAGCGCACCGCGCTTCATCTGCGCGGGCCGGTTCATCGCCGCCGCGCGCGAGCTTGGGGTGCCGGTCACGACACTCAATCGGGTCCTGAACCAACGTGACGGTGCGTTTCATCGCTACTGGCGGGTAGGTACGACTGAGGGGGATACCGGCAAAAGCCATTGGACTGAGATGCGTGACGGCGGTTTCGTCTCCATCGGTTGGTCGGAGCAGGTTCCCGACCTGTCGGAGGTCGATCGGCCAGGATAAGACCACCGCGAAGAACCGGATACGAGACTGGCTCCTCCCTGGGTATCCGAATAACGCCGGCGTGGCATCGCGCAAGGCGGGCGAGATCCTGAATTTCGCGCAGGAGATCGCAGAAAAGGACTTGGTGCTCGCATGCGAGGGACAGACCGTGCTCGCGGTGGGGCGGGTCCGCGGACCTTACGAATTCGACCGGGACCTCGGTTTCCCGCACAAGCGTCCGGTCGAGTGGCTGCTGCTTGATCCGTGGCGTATGCCCGATCAGGAAGGGCCGCGCACGACGGTCTATGAACTCGGCAAGAGCGCGGCCAACCTGCTTGAGCTTGAGCAGCGGCTGTCCCGGAGGGACCCCGCCGCGGTGTCCATGTTGCGCACCGATGGCGCCGGAAGCCGAACCCGCGCCCGCCGCCCTTACCGCCGCTTGATCAGTTCTCGGCACGGATCGAGGCCATTCTGCGGCGCAAAGGCCAGGTGGTGCTGTATGGCCCACCCGGCACCGGCAAGACCTACTCGGCGCTGGCTGTCGCCAACGAACTTGCAGCGCGTCACGCGTTCCAGAAGAGCTTCGCCGATCTTACCGCGCCGGAGCGTATGGCAGTGGCGGATGGCGACGGTCTGGTGCGCGTCTGCACCTTTCACCCTGGCTGGGGCTACGAGGACTTCATTGAGGGACTGCGGCCTGCGACTATCAACGGCCAGATGGTTTTCGAACCGCGCGATGGCATCTTCAAGCGCCTTTGCGTCGATGCGGCCAGGCAGCCGAACAGGCACTTCTTCCTTGTTGTGGACGAGATAAATCGCGGTGACCTACCCCGCATCTTCGGTGAACTGATCACGACGATCGAGTACGACAAGCGGGACAGACGGATCAAACTGCCTGTGACCGGTTCATCCTTCGCGGTGCCGCGCAACGTCTTCCTAATCGGCACGATGAACACCGCTGATCGTTCGATTTCGCTGATGGATACTGCACTTCGACGGCGCTTTGGATTCGTCGAATTGATGCCAGACAGCGCACTGTTGGCCGGGCGAAAGGCAGGCGGGTTGCTGCTTGGCGCTTGGCTGGATGCACTGAACACGCGGCTACGCCGGCACCTCAAGCGCGACGCCCGCAACTTGCAGATCGGGCACGCCTACTTGATGCCACCCCAGCCAATCACCTCTGTGGCGGAGTTCGCCCGTGTGCTGCGCGATGACATCATCCCTCTGCTCGAAGAATACTGTTACGACGATTTCGGTGCGCTCAGAGACATCCTCGGTGGTGAGCTGGTTGATGCGGAAGCCGGGCGCATTCGCGAAGAGATATTCGGCGTAAACCGGGAGGGGGACCTGATCCAAGCCGTGTCATTCGAGGAGATGCAGCCGCTTGTCCTTGATCAGGAGCCAGCGGATAGCACGCTAATGGGCGAGGCGCATGATCTCCCTGCTGATGATGGCGAGGGCGAGGATGACTCCAACTCCGCGCCCTGACGGCACGCCTCCCTTCGTCGTCGAACTGACAGAGTGGGACCAGGTCGGCCCCGCACAGGACTTGCGCTTGAAGGGTTGTTCGCTGGCAGGCGATGTGCAGTCCCGACGACTGGCCGAGACGCTGCGCGGGCGGTTGGACATCCGCGAAGGATATGAGGGGCTGGAGATCACGAGCACATCTTTCGTCGGCCGCGTGGACGTGGGTCCGCTGCGCATCGCGATCGGGCCGAAGCTGCCCGCGATGCCACTCGCCCGACTGCTGCGCTACGCCTACGGGTTGCGCGATATCGCGGCCATCGAGGAGACGCGCGTCGCCGACCACCCGCCACGGTCTGCATGACCTACTGATTGCACTGCTTGCGGCAGAGGTGGAGGAGTTACTGCATCGTGGTCTGGCGCGTCGCTATGTCCCGCTATCGGAAAAGTTGGAGAGCCCGCGCGGCCGCGTCCTGATAGACCAGGTGATCCGTCAAGGCGGGGTGCGGGAGGCGCGGCTTCCCTGTCGGCACTTCGAGCGCCGTGCTGACTGGCATCTGAACCAGGTATTGCGCGCGGGCCTTGAGGCCGCAGCGCGGATGGCTGCAGATCGCGATCTGCGGCGGCGTGTGCATCAGATTTCGGCGATGTTTGGTGATGTCGAGCGCCTGGAGAGACTCGGCGCTGGCGATATCGACCGGGCGGAGCGTGACCTGACCCGGCTGACCGCTGCAAGTAGGCCAGCACTGACGATCATTCGGCTGCTGCAAGACACACTGGGGGTGGCATTCGATTCTGCGCAACAGCCGAGTCGGATGCCTGGGTTCCTGTTCGATATGAACATCTTCTTTCAGCGTCTGCTCTCGCGCTTTCTGCACGATAATCTTACGAGTGCGCGCATCGCGGACGAGTTGGCAATCCGCAACCTTTTTGCGTACGCGCCCGACGCGAATCCCAGACAGCGTAGCGCGCCGACGCCGCGGCCAGATTACGCCCTTTTCCGCGGCAATACGCTGCACGGATTTCTAGACGCGAAGTATCGCGACATTTGGGAGCTGAGCCTCCCGGCCGAATGGCTGTACCAACTTTCGATCTACGCACTCGCCTCGCCGAACGAAGTGAGCGTGCTGCTCTATGCCACAATGGCTGCGGAGGCATGCGACGAGCGGATGGAAGTCCGCCAGCCAGTATTGTGGTCCAGCAAGGGGCCGGCATCTGTCATCCTGCGTCCGGTCCCGCTACCCTATCTAGCCGAGCTTCTCGAACCGGATCGCGCAGGTAGCTTGGCCGGAGAGCGGCGGCGGTGGGCAGACGAACTCGTCGTCCTCCGGACTCGCGAGCGCGCGCAGGCGTGTCAGCGGGGCGGCGCTCGGGCCGCCTGATGGTCGCAGCTTTGATTGTTAGTTTTGCTGATTAGTTCCAATGAATGAACGAGTGGCTGGCGTCGTCAAATCGGAACGGCTAATGAATGTCGGTTTCGGCCAATGCGTGTTCCCGCAACCAATTTAGCCATAAAACCCAATGGCTTAGTCAAACGCTCCGGATCATCGATCCGGGGCTTTTGTTTTCACCGCCACTATCTCGGCAAAATCGCTGGTCATCTCGTGTGCTATCGACAGGCAAGATCGCTGGTCGTTACGCTTGTTGATGGTCAGCGCCCCGCCCACTTCCTTATGGTCGCGAACACTTCCGCCGTGATCCGCAGCCCGCGGTTCACGAAATCACCAGTCGTATGGATGGCGATGACATAGCGCTGGTTCTTCTCTTCGTCGAAGAAGTAGACGGGGCTTCCGCTTTGACCCCCTTCGGTGTCAACCATGTATTCGACGAATGTCTTCTCCATCTTGCGGACGCGGCCGGCATTGTACCAGAGCGTTCCATAGGGCTTGTCGGCTTCGTATGGATAACCGGCATTGTTCACGAACAGCATTTCACCCTTTGAGGCGGCGTCGGCTTCAGTGAAGCACTTCAGCCCGAAATAGCCCAGGCGTTCACCGGTCGGTCGTCCCTCCGTCTCGTAGCCGTCGGGGATCGGAATCACTGCGAAGTCCGATGCGGCTGCGTCCTCTTGATTGTTGCCGCCACGCAGCCAGGCGTCCGGCACTTTGCAATCGCCATACTCGCACACGAAGTAGCCGTAAGGTGCAGTCGTGCCGCTGCGGCCGGGAATGACACGGATACGGCGAGCCTTTCGGCGGGTCCTCTTCTTTTGTTCCGGATCGACGATCACATGCGCCGCCGTCACGACCGATTTCGGACCGATGAGAAATCCGGTTCCAAAGCCTACCGGTCCGAATTCGTATTCCACCTCGAGATGGCAGATGCACCGCCAGGGAATCGTGGAGGTGTCCTGCACGAGTACACGGCTGTCGACACCGAGGATCTTTTCGGATCGGGCCGCAGGTGGCTCAGCGCTGAAAGGCGGCGGGACGATGCCTTCGGAGAAAAAACCGGCGTCGGGGCGTGCGAGGACCGTCGTGGGACCGGCAACGCGCCGGGTTTCGAAGCCCGCAGTAACGGCCCTGAAAATATCGAAACCCGGCACTTTCTCTGCAGAGCCGCCGCCGTTGGTCTCCGCCATGAAGCTCGGCAGGGCCAAGGGATCGGTGGCGGGATCGGCGACTGCCTTTTTCGCCGTGACCGCCAACCACTCTGCCGAACCTCGGGCGGTGGAGGCCGTGGAGCGCCGGGCAATCTTTCGGGCCATCACGTCTCGCCGAGAAATTCAGCAAGTGAAACGCGGCGATAGCCGGCCGGAGTCGGCGCTTCTTCACCCACGGCAACCAGCTGTACCGGCGCCACGCCCTCGTCGGTTCTTACGCGGCTGGACGCAACCTGCCGCCAGTCGTAGTCGAACACGCGGGCAAAATAGTCGTTGGCCTTGCGATGCCAGATGACCAGGCTGGCATCCCGGTTCGGCCCGGTGCCTGCCGCAGTCCAATTCTGCGATCCAAGCACCGCGATCTCGTCATCGATGATGATTCCTTTGGTGTGGCACTTATCAAAAAAGCGGACATGATTCTTGTCTACTTTGAGACCGAAGGCTTTTAGCTGGCGCAGGGTGGCGCGCTCCTTGCCGAAACCGCTGCGGAAGATGATCCGTACATCCACCCGCTTCTTTTGCCGGTCTCTCACCGCCTTCGCGATCTTCAGGAAGTGCTCGGGCGTCGAATCAATATCTTTCCACAAGGAAAACGACTGGTTCTCAATCCACACGCGATGCTCGGCCTGAGCGATCAGCTCGGCGACGACCTCCGGATAGTTGTCCGGTGTCAGAAGCGGCTGAACCGTGACCTTGCCCTTGATGATCTCGGGCTCGAAAGGCCGGAATGCAGGGGCTCGGCGCGCTTCCTCGATCATTTCGGGAGGAACCAGCACGTCGAACATCGTCGGCGTCGGCGCCTCGACCATGGCGGCTGCGGCGTTGTCCTGAAAGTCCTGCTCGAGATGGTTGCGGAACGTCGCTGCCAGTCCGGCATGATTCACTACAGCATGCCATTCGCGATTATACCGCTCCACCTCGTCCTGGGTGACCTTTCCGATATCCTTCACCTGGCGTTTGATGGGCGCCTGGTTGGAAGACTGCCAGTTGCCGCTGGAAAGCCAGAAAGCACGGTCACGAAGCGCGCCTCCGCGCCCGCTCCTGCTCCAGACCGCCGCCTTGATGTGATAGGCTGACGCAAACAGCCCGGATGAGCCGAGCGAGGCAGGCGCCCATTTGAAGCGATCGCCAGGGATGCGTTCAAGCTTTTCAAGAGTGTCCCGTTCCGGGATGTCATCGGCCTTGGTGTCCCCGCCCGTGTCGTCCGGATTTTCGGCGTCACCGCGCTGGCGATCCAGAGTCAGGGTGATCTTCGTATCCCTGCGGCGGGCGATGCCCTCGATTTCCTTGACCACATGCGGCGCGGTCATGTGGTACATGCCGATCGTCAGCCTGTCGCAGTCCGGCTGGTCGAGGAATTGTTTGAGCACCGGCCACCCTGCCTCGGGACTGACATGAAGCGTGATAGTCATCTCATCGGTCACCGGCGACAGATCGAAGCGCTTGTCGGACAGGTCGCGCTCGTAGTTCGCGCTCCGGCCACCGAATGCTTCGGTGAAGAACGCCAGTTGCTGCTCGGCGATGGTGACCGGATCGGCTGTCTCGACTGAAATCGCGACGCCGTCGAGGGTATCATCGAGTCCGTGCGACGCGGCCTCCGTACCCGTGCCTGGCGCCAAGCCGACGACCACGCCGAAATCGTCGGTGATGGCGCCAGCGCGAAACAGGTAGTCAGCCTTCACGGAAAGCACTGACTTGTCGCCGATGAGATGGAGCCGGACTTTTTCCGCGGCGGCCTCTGCGGAGGCGCGGTCGCTTCGCGCGGGCGCTGGCCGATCTGTCGGGACCGCGGCAGGCGTGCCTGTTGTCACGATGACGGAGCCGGGCCTTACGGTGATTTCGAGCGGCACCGTAACCGTGAAGGCGCGGTCAGCTGCCTTTGGCTGCGCCAACACAATGCCGGCGGCGGCCCGCGTTGCGTCGCCCAACCTATTCTGCGGTTCACTCGCCGACTCGCCGGCCCACGGCCGTGCTGCGATGATCCGCGACAGGTCGTCGGCAGGCACGGCGAAGTTCGTGTCGAAGGCGGTGCCGGCAAAATGCAGGCCGACGGCTCGGCCAGTTTCCACGTCCAGCACGATCGAGCCGGAGCTGCCGGGCAGCGTGGAACAATCGTATGTCATGCTGCTGGCGCGACGGCCGGCGTAGAAACCCGGGGAAAAGCGCTTGTTGCCGGTCACCGGGCCGAACAGCTTCTGAAACATGGCCGGGTCGTAGCCGTTGCTCGAACCGGGAAATCCGATTACCGCCAACATCGCGCTTTCCGGGATCGCATCCGTGAGTAGCTGAACCGGAGGGTCGATCCGGTCGGCGCCGGCCGTTCGCGCAATCCGAAGCAGGCAGACGTCGAGACGAGGCATATCCGAAATCCAGATGATGTCGATGATCGGAAACTCGCGAGGCGAGGCCGGGACCACCTCTTCGCGGAAATCAATCCTCGCCGATTGTCGCACCGACACGTCCGGAACACCGGGGCGAAAGACAAAGTTCGCGCCCGAGCGCATCCCGAATTCCCGGCCGACATGCGCATTGGTGATGATGATGTCGCTGCCGAGATCACTGCCGACGATCCAGCCCGTCCCTACCCATGGAAATCGGACGTTATTGTTCAACTCGATCCTGCCGACGGAGCGGATCACCGGGTCCAGCACATTGCGACGGCGCTCCAATGTGTCCATCAAGGCCTTCGAGGCCGCTTCGTTCGGATCGTTGAATCGAGGATCGCCGCCGGGATTCGACTGTGAGACGACGAACCGGTCGTCGGTGACCGCCAGCACCGGGCGGTACCATCGGATCACCGCTTCGAGTGTCGCGGACTCGGCGCGCCTTACCGACTCCGCCGCCGGATCAATTGGCGCCTCTCTGCTCGGCGGCATCCCCTCCATGCCGGGACTTCTGGCAAGTATCTGTTCAGCCTTGCGGCGCAGGAGCCGCGAATATTCGGAATCGACCGCCATGGAGTTCACCAGTACGCTGAATTGCAACCAAGCATGCTGCGGATTTCTGATCTGTGATAATCCGCACTGTTTAGATCTGGAACTGGCAAGGGGTTATCACGGAGCGGTTGGCCGAGAAGACTGAGGGTGCCGGTCGGCTTCACTTTGACGGCCTCACGAAATCGTATTGGCAAGGACCTCGGCGCCATCCGTCGTGAACACACGCTCGGTGAGTTTGGGCCCGGCCAACTCCAGGGTCATGAACCCGTGCGGAACGAACTTCTCCTCTTCGCCGCGGACGTCGGGGTTCGGTCCATCGAGCACGAGGCAGGCGGGACTGCCGGCCGTCTTCGACAGCCGCTTCCACTCCACCGGGCCGAGCCGGCGTTCGGCTTTCGCCCGCATCACTTCGCGATTCCGCCGTTCGGGAATGCCGCCGTTGCCGAGGCAACGCCCGAGCAGTCCGTAGCGCGGGTGCGGGTCGTAGATGACGCACTGGTGCTCGTGCCCCCAGTACCACGCGGTGACGCCCCTGGATTCGAGCAGGTGACGCAGCGCCTGCTCCAGCTTCGGTCCCTGACTGTCGAGACGTGAAAAGAGCTGCTGGTGCGAGAAGAGCACGAGTTTCTTCGAGGCGCCTCCGTTGGCTCGCTTTGCGGCCTCCACGACCAGATTGAGCCAGGCGACCTGCTCGGTGTCCATGTCGTGATCGACATAGGCCGTGTCGAATCCGACCAGCAGCCAATGGGCGTTCTCGAAAGCGAAGTAGCTCGCCTCCTGCTTAAGCGCGGGCAGAGCTAGGTCGAAATAACCGAAGCCGCCCGAGTACATCTCGTGGTTCGAGTTGAGTGCGCAGCTGACCTTTCCCGCCGAGCGCGGCCACACATCCAGAAATCGCTCCTGGACCTCTTCCGGCGTGCCGGAGTAATACACGTCGCCGAGGTGCAAAACGAGATCGAAGGGCGCCATTTTCAACATCTGCTCTGCGATACGAGGCGCGCCGTACAATCCGGTCCCCCAGTCGGCGGTCATCGCAATCCGTGCGTTGTCGGCGATGGTCGTCGAGGCGACAGTCCTGGGCCGCACCAGCGGATGCGCTTCCTGGCGATCGACCCAGTCAAGCAGGCTTCGAATCCAGCCGAACCAGTCACCGCCGCCAAGACCGGTGCCGAACTTGACCTCGAGCCCGCCCGCCGCCAGCTGGCGATCGGCCGCGGCGCGGCGCGCCAGCTCGCTCTGCAGGCGCGAGACATCGCGGTCGGGCACGGTGACCATGAGGTCCAGCCCGACGTCGGCAGTCACCTGGCGCAGGCGCTCGACGATCTGGTTGTATCGCGCCAGCGCCACCTGTTCTTCAGGCGCCTGCCGCTGCTCGAGTGACTCCAGTACGGTTCCCGAGTCGGCTTCGGGAAGCTCGAGGCTCCTGAGAGTGACGACTTTCTGTGCTGGCGCGGACGCTTGGTCTGACATGATGCGTCGCCTACTGGAAGTTCAGCTTGGCCCGCTTCACGAGCGGATCATTGCGCAGCAGCCACAGCGGCACTGCGTTGTTGTTCACCATGAATCGGCCGCCGAAATGCAGTCCCAGCACGCGATGGGTCTCGAGGTCAACCACCGGCGAGCCCGAGTTTCCGCCCAGGGTCGAGCAGTCATGCTGGATTGCGAAGGTAGAAAGGGTAGCGCCGGAAATCTCGCCGGGTTGGAGCCGTTTGACGTTGTAGATCTCGGCAAAGATGTCGCGCATGGGTGCGGGATCGTTCCGGCGTCCATCCCAGGCCGGATAGCCGACGACATATACCTTACGGCCCTTCAATGCCTTTGGCGAAGCAACGGCGACGGAAACCGGTTCGGATAGTGACGCTCTGCCGGAGGTCTTGCTGACCTTCAATACTGCCATGTCGTGCTCGTCGTGGATGCCCAGGATGTCGGTGACCTTGAACTCGAGCGCCTCGTTCGAGCCGAACTCCGCCTTGAAATCCACCGCCGCGGCCATCGGCTTGCGGAACGTCCAGCCCCCCTTCGGCTTCGTGCGCGCGAATTCCATGGCGACATGCCGATTGGTGATGACCGTCGTCGGTCCGGCGAGAAAGCCGGTGCCGAGCCATTCAAATTCGGGATGCCCCGAGACCTCGATGCGTCCGACCCGTCCGATTACAGCCTCAATGGCTTGCCGCACCTCCTTCAGCTGGGACCAAATCTTTGGCGGCTCGATAAAGGCGCCGTCCTGAATCAGGATCGCCGGCCGGCCGGTGAGCAGCACGATCGCCTCGAGTCCGGCCTGCTCCCGCGGCGTGATCTCATCGTCGCGCCCGAGTTCCACCTTTTTCATCGCCTCGATGCCGTTCCTGACGTGCCGGGCGCGCTCTTCGGCCATGGCCCTGGCGACGGCAGTGCCCTCCGCGGGATCTCCTGGCGACCGCCCAGCCCTGCGAGCGTCACTGCTGTCGGCCGCTTCCGGTCGCATCGACTCGAGACCCTCGGCTGATTCCACGCGCTCGTCGGACAGGGCCTCCAATGCCGTCTCTGCCGTTCGGAAGATTTGCCGCGCCTGCTTGATGACATTACGTCGATTGGCCATGCTCGTCCTCTCCTGCTTGCCTTGCTTGCGACAGTCCGCGAGCCTCGTCAGGCTCTGCCTACCTTCGTTTTGCTTTGCGTTTCGCAGCGGCGCGTTTCGCGGACTTTCCCCGGGCGGCGCGAGTTGTTGAGGATTTCTTCTTCCCCGCTCGGGCAGCCTTCTTCGTCTTGGCTTTCTTCGGTTTGGCCTTCTTCCGGGCCCGACGCCTGGGAACACGCCCTGGAGTTTCCTCCGTATCATGCGGATCGGAATGATCCGGCATGCGTGAGCGGTCCGTCTCGAGACCGGGATCTTCGAGTATGATCGACTCGAATTGGCTACCCGCGTCGAGGCTTTCGGTGTCACCCAGCATCAGAAAGCCGACCTCGTCCTCGGTATAGGCGGGATCCCAATGAACATTCTCCGGTACATGGCAGTGGCCATAGTGCCCTGCCTTGCCGTCCCAATTGGCGGCGCTGCGGTTGTGACCTCCCGGATCATTGCCATTCCTGGCAGGTTTGGGCCGCCCGTTGGGCCAGACCCTGGGAACGTTGTGAGTAGTCTCGATCCAGCGGCAGAGTTGCCGGACGTTCTCAAGTGTGGCCCGCGTCTTGGGCCGGTGCGCAAAGCCGACCACTTCGATCTGTATGGCGGAATCGCGATTGGTCTGTACGCCGCCCGGCGGGTTCCTCAGCGCGCGGGCCGCGGCTCCCGTGTCGATGTGCTGGTAGATCGCCGTGCCGTCCACCGTGAAGTGGGGATCCGACCTGTGCGCCCTGAATGCATTGAAGGCGCCCTGCGCACTGCTTCCCTCGGTCGTGTGATGCACGATCTTGAATGGGCCGGCGGTGTATGAGCCCGATGATCCGCTGATCGGTTTCCAGGTTGCGAAAGGACAGATCGCCATATGACACTCTCCTTTGGTTGACAGAAAGGCTCAGGTCCTGCCGCGCCGTCTCGCCTTGGACTTCGGTTTTTTTGCTGCGCGGCCGGCAGATTTGCTCTGCGGGGCAGGAGTCGCTGCGGACTTACGCTTTCCCAAACGATTCACTCTCTTCGCCGCTGCGCGTTTGCGTTTTGCCCCGGAGACCGTATCTTCCCGCCTGGCCTTGACCTTGCGCGCCCGAGACACGCGAACGCGCTGCGGTGTTTCTCGCATCGATATCATAGGGTCGGAAAGCGGGAGGCCTGCGAAGGCGGCAAAGGCGTTGACGAGCGCTTCGGCAAGCCGGTCCTTCCGCTCGATCCCGAGGCTTGCATCCTCGGGGTTCGATCCAAAGAAGGGTTCGATGATCGCCGAGGGCTGAACGGCATTGGTAAGGCTTAGAACGCCCCGCCCGTCGACGTTGGCATCCTTGAGGCCGCGGTCGAGACGTCCGGTGCGGCCATAGAGTGGGACCATCCGATCCTGCAAAGCCTTTGCCCAGGGGCGCGAGCCAGGGCGACCGAATAGTGTCTCGGTGCCGCGCGCGGATGCGCTGGCGGAGTTGAAGTGAAGCTCGACGGTTGCCTGCGGACGCCATCGGCCGATGAGCCTGTAGGCCTCTCGGATTCCGGGCCCCCCGTTCTGCATCCGGCGGAAGGACTGGACGCGGATGCCGCGCGAGGCAGCCTTCTGCTCGATCCGCTTCGCGAGATCTTCATTCCAGTAGAACTCGGCCCGTCCGGCCCTGACCTGCGCGGGGAACGGAGGGGCGAGTCCCAACGCGCCTTTGTCGCTGCCCTCTGAGCTGTGGCCGATGACGATGGCGAGTCCTTGGGGGGCCGCTGCCTCCGTCGTGTCCTCGTCTTCGAAGGCACGTTCAGCGAAGGGCGCATTGATCAGTTCATCGAGGTCGGCCCTGAGCTCATCTATGTAACGGCGTCTTTGCGAGATTTCGATGGCCAGCTCAGAATCCTGCGCCGGCCCCTCTTCAGCCCGCGCCACCGATCGAGCGGATTCCCGTTCGGCCAGGTTGCGCTCGAGTCTCTCTATCAATTCCCTGATCTCGGCAATATCATCATCTCGCAAGTTGTCGGTCATCGGGCCTTCCTCCCAGGCTTAAACGTCCTTGAGTTTGCGGTACACGCAGAATGAAGACGATTTATCGAGCGCCCAGCTCACCCGTTTGATGGCGCGGAGCACTTTCGCAAACGTTTCGCGCTGTACCTGCGAAAGGGAAAGCGACTTCGAGGGCGTTTCGGAATACTTCAGATAAAGTTCGAGCCGCTGGCTCAGATAACCCACTCCGGAGCGAAACCAGGGCATGCGCAGGCTCGCACCGGAGCCTAGCACGTTGACGGCCTCGGAATGATTGCCAAGACGCGCGAGCGTTTCGACACGAAGAATTCGCGCGTCGGGCAGAATGTCGTTCACCAGGCCCAGCAGGTGCTGCGTCCACGCATCGAGGCCGTCGAGCTCATTTGCCCTGAGCAGCACATAGCCGCCGACGACGGCGAGCAACGGAGATTGCTGCTTGTTCATCAACAGGTTTTCCGCCTGATGCACGATCGATTGCGAGATGACCCGGGCACTGTCAGAGTGACCCTGCGTGACGAACTCGAGGAGATTGTCGATGTCGGCTGATCGAAAGTTAAACCTGATGGCCGGTTTTATCGCCTCGACGGTTGTATTGGTCACCATCGTTTCGCGGTTCGGCTCGAAAACGTGGTCGAACGGAACCGTGAAGTAGTCCGAGCCCTGGTCGCCTGGCACCTCAATCAGCGCATCGGCGCCGGGGGTGGCGGTCAGGGGAAGCGAATCGCTGGCGGCGAGCCGCCATTGCCGGTCGCGCTTCAGCGGAGGATCCGCACCGGGAACCGAAGCCTCACCATCGCCTTCCATCCAATGCCGAAGCCATTGTCCGCGCCACAGCGACATCTGCAGTGCGGGACCTGCCGTCGCCTGCGGCGGATCCCGGCTGCTCACCGACTCCAGGACAGAGCCGCTGTCGTCCAGGGCTGCTCCCGTGTCCGCGGCCGCCTCAGTCTGCAGCTCGACGGTCGCATCGGCGCCCTCCGCAAGCTCCAGGAATTGCTCGGAGGTCCACTCGCGGCCATCGGGAGTTCTCGCCATCACCAGGTAGCGGCCGGGTGGCAGAGTAATGGAGCTTCCGGTGATCCCCCTGGCGCGGACGACCGACTTGCCATCGATCACCTCCACCGGCACCGGGCCAATGGCCCCCGACGAGATTTGTGCCGATACCTTTGCGCTCATCTTCGTCGACTCTCTACGCCACGTTGACGCGCCAGGGCAGCGGCAGCACCTGGTTGACGTTGCGTGGTTTTGACCGGTGTTTCTCGACAGGCGGAACGCCCGCACTGACCTGCAGCCGATAAATCCCGGCGTTTACCAGGCGGGTCAGCGTCGGCTGCATCAGCGGCGCCTGGAAGGCCGGATTCGCGCTGTCATCCAGCAATGCGATCTCGGATTGTCCGGCCAACCCGGCAGGAGTGACCTCGATGTCGATTTCAACCTCGGGCTGGTCCAGGTAGAGCAGCGCCGGCTCCCTGACCATGCCGCGAAGGTCGACTTCGGGAGCGGCGCCACGAAACTTGCGAAGCAGGTAGCGGTCGAGCGCGCGCTTCAGGGTTACCGATGTGACCGGCCAGCGAGTTGATTGTCCGAAATCCTCGGCAACCTCCGCGCCCCGCGTGAACGCATCGAGCAAAGCTTCGCAAAAGACCGTCGTCTTGCCGCTCCTGCCGATCGCGAAACCTCCATCGACGGTTGCGAAATAGGTCGGCGTGGCGCGGCCGTCATGGTCATTCAACTCGACGTCGAAAACATCCGGCGCCCGCAACGAAACGAACTTTCTCACCGCCTCCGGAAGATTGCGGCAGGCATCGATGAAGTAGAACTGTGTCCGGGCAATGTTCGGAAACGATGGAGCCGGCGCCATCCCCTGGCGAACATTGGTGACGCTGGCGCACCGTTCGATCTGCGGAAAGTTCGGAATTGCGAAATCCTCCAATGCCAGGACGGATTCCTCGGGTCCCGTGCGGATGCCATGGCCGGCAAAGTAGAACAGGGTCTGGTCGGCAGGGTCCACGCTCGCGTCCTTGCGCCATTCGACCGCCGATCGGACAAACGACGCTCGTAGCGGGCGCTCGACACCCGATCCCGCCAGGGCGGGCTCGACCACTCTTTCGGCATTGGAGGGCGCAAGCAGCAGCCGGCACGTCTTGAGAGGCGCCGCAAGCGTCGAGCCGTGCGGTGGCTTTTTCAGCCACTCCTGCATGCGAAAGGCGCTCAAGGCCGGCGAGGCGAGCCTGGTCATGCCGAACCCGACCGCAGGATCGACGTTTGGACCGGGCACCTCCAAGTGGGCGTAGTCGCTGATGCCGACGATGAAAGCGTGCAGCCCAGGGCCGTTGACGTTTTGCCGGTTGTCGATGACCAGCGTCACTTCCAGCACTCCCCGTGCATTGGCGGCCCGTCGTCCTAAAGCTGTTTCGCGGCGGCGATGTCCCCCGGGCTCAGGCGTGTTCGCTGGCCGATCTGTGCTCCCTGCTTGCGCGGCCGGATGGTCTTCTGGCCGTTGATCGAAAACGCCTTCTCCGGATAGTGCATGATGGAGCCGAAATCATACGATCCGAGATCGACGCCGTCGTCGATATGCTGATTGAAGTTGTGCTTGGCCAACGGGTCGATGTTCTGCCAGACAATCTCGATGAAGCTGTCGCGGTCGCCACGGCTCTGCTCGTGCCAGAGCCCGATGGCATGACCGATCTCGTGTATCGTGTTGCCGGTGCTGCAGTTGCTCGCCGAGCGTGATGTTCTGGCGCCCGCCCCGCATGCCGACGCTCGAGGAGCACCCGTTGCCGGGGCGAAAAACGATGAAATTCGGCTCGTTGGTGCGTTTGGAGAAACGGAAATCGGTGTGCTGCTCCCAATGCGCGATGGCATCGCGAACGCGCTCCTGTTTCGGGAAGATTGGGATCGATCTCATAAAAGCACTTCTTGCCGGGCCAGCGAAACTGTACTCCCTTGATGGCGACGCCCAAAGGCTCTGCGTCGGGATCGCTCAGCAACATTGGTTGCCTGCGGACGGTTTCCGCGGCTGTCTCCATCTCCTCGACAGTGCCGAGTATGATGCAGCCTTCGAACACCGCCATCCCGTCCACCGCGGCATATACGACGGGCCGCCACGCTTGACCGATCCGCTTGATGTACCCGACCCGAAGGTCGCTGCTCTTCAGGAATTCATCCGAGTTCATGGGACGTCTCCTCTTACTTGCGGTTCAACCCTTGATCTGCTCGACAACGAGATCGATCGGCGCTCCGGTCTCGATCGCGGCCGGCGATACCCCGTAGGAGCGGGTCGTCAGCCAATCGCCGATTTTCAGCGCCTGGGTACCCTTTGCTCTGATCTCGGCGCTGAGCGTAACTTGCGTGGAATCGGTGATCGGCTCATCGAGTTGCAGCTCGAAAGGTATCCGTTCGACCGGCCCGCCACTGAATGGAAACGCCAACTCCGCGATCACTCGCGCCGGAACATCGATCAGCGTGACGTCAAGCAGGCGCACGACAACCATCGCGCCGGAAAACAGCGCCGGGACGGGAAGCAATATGGCTCCCGAAATGTGTTGGGAGGCGTCCTCAGGATCTCGGGCGTTCAACTCACGTCCCAAATGTCCGGCGAACATCGCGGTCCGGCTGCGGCTACTTTGGCGACACCAGAGTACGTACCCAAGGTGGTTACAACCCGCCGGCTCATTGGTCGATAGTAGCTGAGCTATCCCATCTGCGCTACGCGAGAAGTCCATATGCCGCCTGCCGGTCAAACGGTTCTTCGATCCACCCGACGCTCGTTGGCCTTGATCTTAGACCAGACCTTCCTCGAACCGTCAGTGAGGATTCTCACACCTGCCCAGCCGAACGGGGTCCTCAATTCCCGCCAGTCGGCTGACCGGACATTCCTGCCTCACCGATGACGACGCGCGCCGCAAGTCCGGCCAGGAACGCGGCGCCAAAATCGGCAACCGAGCCCCAGGTCGGGTCCGGCGCCCAGAGCGAAAGCACGCCGGCTATTCCGACCGCGACCAGGATGATCAGGTTGGTGAAAATCTCGTGGCGCCACCTGATCTCTTGCAGGCGCTGTGGCCCGGCACCCGATGCCGGCGGAAACAGGAGGAACGGTACATCGATGGTCGGAAGACGTGCGACATCGATCGCCGGCACGGCCTCGGCGGCGTCAGGCGGAGCAATCGACTCTCTCCCGCGAGAGTTCGCCGTGGCGAGAGCGACGGCAATGGCGCTGTGCTCCCGCCAAAGCGGCGCCAATTCCTGCAGGCGAGCTTTCGGATCGCTGCCCTGCGGCAACGGCACCAGGCCCTTCGCCTGAGCGGCCACCTTCTCCGCCCGCTGCCTGAGCGCCGCGTCGCCGTGAGCCGCCGCTGCCTGAGAGGTCGCCAATTCGATCAGTTTCTGCCTGGCGGTCTCGGCAAAGCTGGCTGCCAGCGTCCTGACGTTGTCGATTTCCTTGTCGAGCGCCGCGCACCTTGCGGGCACGGTGTCGTCGTCCGGCTCCGCCGGCAACGGCGCCATCGCTGTCCCTATCAAGCTTCTGAGCCTCGTCGAGGCAGCCTCGACAGCGGCGGCATCGACATGGTCGCCCACGGACGCGCGAAGGCCATCGACCGCTGCGCACAGGTCCGCTGCCACTGCGATGTTTGCCGAAAGTTTCGGAAGCGCATTCAGGTCGCCGAGCAACGCTTTGCCCTGCGCCTCCACTGCGCCGGGCTCTGCATAATCCGTCAGCCTCGCAAGATACCCATCCAGTCGTGGCTGCACGAGGTGACGAGCTTTCTCCGGGAGCGCCTTGACTGTCCTGAGCATCGCCGCCGCCCCGGAGATGCGGGTAACATGCGCTCCGAGCCGCTCGACGTCGGCGGTTACATCGATGCCGTTTTGACATTTCCGCTCGAGGTCTTCGGCCTGCTCGGTGGCATTGGCGAACACCTGGGCCAGGGCCTGGTCGACGGGCTCCGTCCTCAGCCGCGCGATCCGTTCTCTCTGGCGCGCGATGTCGATGAGCGTCGTTATGGCGCGCCGGCCGCGCGATCGCCAATGCTGGACATACCAGCCGAGCCCGGTGCCGAGCACGATGACAGCGAAAGAGATGATCCAGCTTGCCCGGACGCGGATGGTCTGCGTCTGCTGCGACCAGCCGCCGCCCACCCCGGCAACTCCCACGTCGATCAAGTATTCGCCCGGCGAAAGCCGCTGACCGATTTCGAGTCCGATCGCGCAACTTTCGCCGGGACCGAGGGGCGAGGCGCAACCGCGAGCGTCGAGTTGCGGCGGCGCCGCGGTTGCGACCGTTGTCTGGCTGTCACCGAAGCTCTCATTGAAGGACACGATCGCCGGTGGCTTGAAGTCGACGGCTCTCGGGGTCGTATTGCGGAGCGTCACGAGCGTGCGCTCGGCGCCCCCGCTCCACGGCCAGATGCGGCCGGCCGGTTTCGGCTCGACGATCAATTCACTCGGCAGGGTATCCGACTCCCGGGTGACCACGATGCGCAACCGGCGATCGGGAAACTCAGCCCTCGTCGTCGCATCGACGCCATAGGTGTCGATGAACGTTTCGTACAGTCCGACCTCGGGCAGGCTCGCGGAGATTTCCAGCACTGCAATCTGGCCGGGCGCAAGTCCGGTTGGCGAAAGGCCGGCAGGGGGAGGCGTGATCCGCTTCCATCTTGCCGGCACAGCCGTTCCGTCGCTCTTGCGGATCAGCAAACCGCTCGTGCTGTAGAACCGCGTGCCGGCCTGGGGATCGGTTGAAATGTTGCGGAGCCGGATCTCGGCCTGCAAACCGGCGACGCCGGTCGAGATCGAATGCTCCGTCACGTTGGCCGGCGCCGGCGCCATTTCGATGACCGGCTCCGCTGCCTCTGATTGTGTCACTGCAGCCAGCAACAGGAAAAGAAAGGCCAGAGGGCGCCTCATCGCAACTGAGCCTGCTTGCTGGCTATACGCCGACGCTGCCGAAAACCTGCCATCCCAAGCTCGTGTCGAGATCAGGGGTGAAGATGCCATCCGACCCGGTAACACCGGCTTGCCGCTTCTGGAATGCATGGAGGGTTTCAACCGTGAACGGGCCGAGATTTCCGTCCGGATCCGGCAGACCCAACTGCTGTTGCAGGCGCGTGACCGCTTCGCTGCTGGAGCCCGCCCGCAGCCTGCGCAAGCGCCTGAGAGCAAGGCTGTCCGTGGCCAGATGATCGACCCGCAAGCTCGAGGCGATCCTCGCCTCGGCCCCGGTCAGCAGCATGTAGAGGAAGAGCTTGCCGGGCGAACCATCCGTGTCGGTAAACCCCGCGGCGCGCCGGAAGCTCGCCCAGGAACCGACATGTGCGCCGTTCTTGAAGGTCCCGACGATTGTCTGGCAGCCGAGCGAGCTGAAGCTCGTCGGCTGCGAGAAGAAGGTCGGGTGAATATTGTCGCCCGGCCCGCAGCGATGGACGATGTCGGTGCGCTGATAGCTGAGATCGTCTTTGGAGCGTCGCACGACCACGACCCGGTGGGTGAGGTCCGGCTTACGCAGCAGAAAGCATCCCGGTGTCGACTTGTTCTTTGTCGTGTGCGGACCGCAAACGTAACCATAGAGACCCGTCGGCAGGAGATTGCCTGCGGTTCCTTTGGTCTTGTAGAGGTGGAGGGCGGCCTGATTGGGGACCGTCGATCCCGGAAATACGCTGACTTTCCTCGCGGCACGGTCCCACACTCCGATCACGCATCTCGGCTGCGCGTGGTCGGGTCGCTGATCGACGAGGACGATGCCGTCCGGATCGGTATGATCCTTGACGATGCCGGCGCCGCGGAGACCAAACAGGACCGGCGTGTCGCCAAGCCTGGCAAGATCGAAATCATTGAGCCGGGCCAGGAGCTGGAGGTCGGCTGCGGTCAATGAGAATGCCAGTCCTTTCGGCAGGTTTGGGCCCAGATGCGAATAATCCGGCTGCGCCTCATCCTTCGCCCAGCTGGCGCCCGTCGCGACCGCTTCAGTCATCGGGCCGGACCGGGCGGCGTCGGCGATGTCATCCTCGGTTGTTTCTGTCCAGAGGTCATCATCACCGGCAGTTGCGACGCTGTCGGCGTCGGCTGGTAAGGGCGGAGCAGCCGCAGGCAGCTTCGGCTGTGTCGGCGGCCGGAACTGCGGTTGTCGCGACAGGCGTTTCAGCCTGCAGACCGGCCAGGAACAACTCCGCCTCATCAGCCCGACGGCGCCGCATGCCTTTTTCTACGGGCGTGCCGACCCAGATCCGGATCATCGATCGGATCTGTCGCGGAATATCGGCGAGGTTTCCCGATTTCATGTCCGCTCTGATGGCCCGCATTTCGCGGTACCGGTCCCGCGGATCGGTCGCCGGTTTGTGGGCTTTGCCGTATGAGGCTCCTCGGTTGAAGGTGAGCGAGACGAGCGTTCCGAAGCAGTCGCCATTCAGGGCGTCGGAATTCGGCAACGCCCTCTCGGTGAGAGAAGCGAACTTCGGCAGAGTGCCTGCCTTGAACACTCTCTCCGAGACATCCCAGGAAACGACGATGTTGCGCACCGCGGTGAGCAGCTTCTCCATTTGCGAAGCTGAGTGTTTGCCGCTGTGGAACCCGACACAGCCTTCCAGTGCCTTCCGCTGCGGCTGCGACAGGTCTGTTAGCAATTCAGCCCAGTCCGTGCGAAATTCCTCGATCCCCACATAGCCGAGATCGTATCCAAACCCGATCGTGATCCCCGACGAGGCCTTGGGCCAGATGGGGCGGCTCCTGATCGTCTGCTCGTAGTAGGCTTTGCCGCCGGTTTCGTAGTCGACGATGAGTTTGAAGGCAGGTTGCGATACCCGGCCGGCGGCCGCGATCGCCTCGGGCGCGCCGGCACGAGCCTCAGCAGGAGATTCGGCAGTCGCGATTTCTTCCGCGAACCACTCCTCCTGTTCCCTGTAGGCCAGGTTGGCCTCGAGGTCAGCGAGCTCCGCGGCATTGATCCCTAGACTGGCACTCTCCGTTTCCGACGATATGGCCGCCATTGTACTCTCCTGTGAGTCTGGACCGTCAGGTTGAGTTCGGTCTGCGGCGTCAAGCGCGACGTGCGGCGCGCGTTGCCGCGGCAGTTTCGTTCAGAGGCGCTCTTGTGCACGTGCATACTCTTTCCGGAGGTTCGCTTCACAATGTACACAGCACCGCCAGCGTTTCTCAACCGCCACTGGACATTGCCCTGGTTGGTCCTCCCTGGATCGAACACGATAGGTTGGGCCAGCACGCACCGAATGGTCGCTCTTCTGGCCGCTGGCTGGTCCTGTGTCTGTGGGCTTTCACACACTGACCCAGGATCGTCGCTCACGGCGCCGTAAACGAAGAGTCAGCCCATGCGCATCCTTCTTAGCGAAGGTCAAAGCACCTCCGCCCGCGAGGCGGTAACCGCTCTTGGTCTGTCGGGGCATGAAGTTGAAGTAGCCGATCCGAGTGCGCTCTGCTTTTGCCGCTTCTCCCGCTTCGTTCGCAAGGTTCACCGTGTTCCCCCGATTGCCTCAGACCCGCTCGGATATCTCGACGCAGTCGTGGCAATTCTGAGAACAGCCCGGTTCGACGTGCTCGTGCCGATCCACGAGCAGGGATATGCTTTTGCGAAGGCGCCCCGTCGGTTGACGCCCCTTACCGCAGTGGCGCTGCCCAGCTTCGATGCGTATGACGCCGTATTCAGAAAATATAACTTCAGCCGGCTCCTTGCCGAGCTCGGCATATCCCAGCCGCCAACCCAAAAAGTCGCGTCGATCGATCAACTGCGGCAGCGACCGTTTCCCTTCCTGCTGAAGGCCGACATCGGGACGGCAAGCCGTGGGACCTGGGTGGTTCATAACGGCCGCGAGCTCGAAGAAGCCCTCGCGAGGTCTCGCCATGTAGCTGGTGAGTTGCTCGTCCAGGAGTTCATGTCCGGAGATGTGGAGCATGCCCAAGCCGTATTCGCTCAAGGGAAGATGATCGCCATTCATGGATACAGGCAGGTTGCACGCGGCGTCGGAGGCGGTGAAGCAATCAAGGAAAGTGTGGCCAGAACGAATGTACAGGATGACCTGGCACGGATCGGGCACAGGCTTCGCTGGCACGGCGCGTTTTCTGTCGACTACATCTACTCCGGCGGAACCCCGTACTACATCGACGGCAATCCCAGGCTCGTTGAGCCCATGAGCGCGCTACTTGCCGGCGTCGACCTGATGGGGCTGCTCCTCGACGTCTCGGCTGGCAAGGAAGTGAGCGGGGAGCTCGTCACTGGCAGGCCTGGTGTCCGGACACGGTTGGCCATGCAGGCCATTCTCGGTACGGCTCGGGCAAGCGGTTCCCGGCTTTCGATCCTCCAGGAACTGGTTGAGCTGGCTGCCGGGCGTGGCCGCTATCGAAACTCAACCGAGGAGCTGACGCCATTTCGGATCGACGCGCTGAGTGCGGTGCCGCTGGTCATGACAACGCTCATCGCGCTCGTCAATCCAGGGCTGGCTGCGAGCCTGCCATCCCGAGGCTGGGGCGCGCAGTTGCTGACTCACCAATCGGCTGATGCGATTCGCGATTGGCCGGATCAGTAGAACACATCAGAGGAAGCGGGTGGGTATCGCTTCCTTGTATGGGAAGATGGGGAAGTATGGCCGCGCCTCCGCCAGCACCCGTGCCACGGAGGGTCGGTCGATCAGACGCTCGAAGTATGCTGACAGGTTGCGCTGTCCATCGCCAAAGGGGTGGACGATGGAGGCAAAGAAGAGCGCCGGCGCGGCGGAGCAATCAGCCATGGTGAAGTCATTTCCGGCCGCCCCACCATCCTTTCCTGCGTGCAAATCGATCATTCCATAGGCGGTTTCCAATGTCGCCCGTGCCTCTTCAACTCCGTATGGGTCATTTCTCCCCCGGGGGCGGATGCGGTCGGTGACGATCTTTTGCATCGGCACGCTGACATAGAGATCAAAGAAGCGGTCCCACAGGCGGGCCTGCAGACGCTCTTCCGGGTCATCCGGCAGCAGGCGCACCGGCCCGGGATAATGCTGCTGCAGGTATTCGATGATGATGCTGGTTTCGGGAATCGTGCGAGCGCGAGCCTCGTCGTGCAGTACCGGGATCTTGCCGACCGGCCAGCGGGCGAGCAGATCGGCGCTCGATCCGGCGTCGGCAAGATCGACCGTCCGTGCCTTAAACGGCGTGCCGTTCTCATAGAGGGCAATCAGCACCTTATGGCAGAATGACGCGAGGGGATGCAGGTAGAGAGTCAGGGTCATGAGGGCAAATTTACCACTCTTTGTCGCGGACGGAGCTGCCGTTAACCATTCGGTAACGACTCCGCTTGTATGATCATTAACGCAATCCAGGCTTCTGGATTCGTCGAGTGGCTCCTGTCCACTCTGTTTGACGCCTCCCTGTTAAACTTCAAGAGCCGCGGTTTCGCGGCTCCTTTTTTTCGGAGTGGCTCCGGCTGCATCTTATTGACCGCATGGCGCGGTCAAAGCATGATGCCCGCTGCCTCCTGAGATGTCAGGTTGCGGAGCGTGGATCTCCCTTACAAAAAAGCGCCACGTAAGGCCGGTCGATGGGCGATATTGTGGAGAGGCGTATGGAGAGATCGTCGATGACGGGAACGGGCAAGCAACGGCGCGAGGACGGCGCCATTGATTTTCTCGAGCACTTTGCGGGGTCCGAACAGTTCAGCACCGTGTTCAGGGAGGGCATGGCGCTCGTCGAGGAGACGGCCAACTATCTCGATGGCCAAGGCCGGTTCGACGCGCGGCTGCTCGATCGAAACGGATCGATCGCCTATGCCACTGAAAGCATGCGCCTCACCACCAGGCTGATGCAGCTCGCTTCATGGCTGTTGTTGCAGCGTGCAGTCAATGCGGGAGAGCTTTCCACCGCGGAAGCGAGGTCGGACAAGCACAAGATCGGCCTTGCCGATGTGGGCGCGGGCCACAGGCTAAGGGGCGGAGAGTTGCTGCCCGAGGCGTTCACCGCCCTGGTGGGCCGGAGCCTGCGGCTGCACGAACGGATCCAGAAACTCGACCGGATCCTGAATGAGTCCAAAGCAGCAGAGCCCGGCGAAAACGCCGTCAGCGGCCACTTTGACAGACTTGCAGCCGTGTTCGGCCGGCATCGCGACGCCTGACCCTACTTGGTCAGAAAGCCGTACTTCTGCTTGAAGCGGGAAACGCGGCCGCCGCGGTCCACGATCTGTTGCTGGCCGCCCGTCCATGCGGGGTGGGACTTGGCGTCGATGTCGAGGTGCAGCGTGTCGCCGGGCCTGCCGTAGGTCGAACGGGTGTCGAACTTGGAGCCGTCGGTCATCACGACCGTGATCATGTGATAGTTGGGATGGATTTTCGGTTTCATGGTCGGTGAGCTTTCCGGCGGCTCTATACAAGAGCTTTCGCCCCCTCACAAGCCGAGCCTTTTCTCCGATCAGCCGGCAGATTAACGCTCGGTGAGCTTGAGCTCGATGCGGCGATTGCGGCTCTTGGCCTCCTCGGAATCGGCACTGTCGAGCGGCTGGAACTCACCGAAGCCGGCGGCCACCAGATGCTGGGGTGAAACGCCGTTGGCCACGAGAAAATTGACCACTGCTATGGCGCGGGCAGCGGACAGGTCCCAGTTCGACCTGAAACTGGAGGTGGCGATGGGATCGATGTCGGTGTGGCCGTCGACGCGCAGCACCCATGCCAGATCGGCGGGAATCTCCTGCTCAAGCTCGCGCAGCGCAATCGCGAGCTTCTTCATTTCCTGAATGCCTTCGACATTGATGTCGGCCGAACCCTTCGGAAACAGGACCTCCGACTGAAACACGAAGCGATCGCCGACCACCCGAATGTCGGATCGCTGGCTCAGGATCTGGCGCAGGCGGCCGAAGAACTCGGACCGGAAACGGGCAAGCTCCTGGACCTTCTGGGCGAGCGCCGAATTGAGCCGCCTGCCCAGGTCGGCGATCTGGGTCTGACTTTCCCGGTCCTTTGCCTCGGCAGCCTCGAGCGTGGCGTTGAGCGCCGCGAGCTGGCGGCGCAGGGCGGCGAGCTGCTGGTTGAGGATTTCGACCTGAGACAGTGCCTCGGTGGCCGCCTGGCGCTCTTTGTCAAGGGCAGACTGCAGCATCGAAGCGGTCGTGCCTGCGGTGGCGCCTTCGCGGGTCTGGAAGTCGATAAGGGCCTGCAGCCTGCTGTTGTCGCTTTTCGCCGCCGCGAGGTCGTCCGATATGGTGCCGAGCGCCAGCTCGAGCTCGGCTTTGCCCGACTTTTCCAATGCCAGCAGCTCGGTCAGCTCGGCGATCTGCGAGCGCAGCTTGGCCAGTGCGGTGTCCTGCCCCGACATCTGGCGGGCCACCAGAAACTGGGCAATGATGAACACCGACAGCATGAAGGTGATGACCAGCAGGAGCTGCGCCATGGCGTCGACAAAGCCGGGCCAGTAGTAACCGGGCTCGCTCGCGCGCGAGCGACGAGTGGCGATGCTGGCCATCGTTACTCTTCCTTGGCGCGGGAGCGCGAGGCGCGCACTTCATGCGCGGCGGCCGGGGTGCCGAGCTTGGCCATCATGCGCTTCATTTCATCCTGCTGCGCCGACTGCGATTGAGCCCACTGGCGAACGATCTTCTGCTCTTCGCGCATCTGGGTCACCAGGCCCTGGACAGCGCCGGCGAGTTTCTCGAGCGACTCGGAATCAGCACCGTCGACCTGCGGCGCGGCGACCGGGGCCTCATTCAGAGCTTCGGACAGGGTCTTGTTGATGCGGTCGATGCCCTGCTGCAGATCCCGCATATCCAGGCGCAGATACTGCGGCACCGTCATCTGGCTGCTGGCGCTTTCGCCCGCCTCGATGTCGGTGATGGTCGACAGCCAGTTTTCGAGATCGTTGTAGAAGCGGTTCTGCGACTGACTGGCCTGCAGATCGAGGAACCCGAGCACCAGTGAGGCGGCGAGACCGAAAAGCGACGAGGAGAACGATGTTCCCATGCCGCGCAGCGGAGCCTGCAGGCCGGATTTCAGCTCCTCGAACACGGTTCCCTGTTCAGTCGCGGCTACATCCAGCGCCTGGATCGCGGCGCCGACCGAGGACACGGTATCGAGAAGACCCCAGAACGTTCCGAGCAGGCCGAGGAATATGAGCAGACCGATCAGGTAACGCAAAAGATCACGGCTCTCATCGAGGCGCGAGGCAAGGGAGTCGAGGAGAGAGCGCATGGAAAGCGGCGACAACACCGTTTCTCCCTGGCGATCGCGCAACAGGGCGGCCATGGGCGCCAGCAGCTTCGGCTCGTAGGCGAGATCGAGTCCCGGATCGGCGATGCGGAAACTGTTGACCCAGTTGACCTCGGGAAAGAGCCGCAACACCTGGCGGATGGCGTGGGCGATGCCGAACAGCAGGACGATGCCGATAAAGCCGTTGAGCCCCGGGTTGTTCATGAATGCCGTCTTCATCTGGGGAAACAGCACTGCGATGAGAATGGCGACGACCAGCAGGAAGAACATCATTCGGATGAGATAGACTCGCGGCGGATCGAGAACTGCTGCCTGTTCCGGTATGTCAGCCATGGTTCTGGTCTTCTAGGCCCCTAGCAACACAGAATAGCGCGGATTGATGCAAAACGATATCCGGGAAAGATGTGGCAAAGCCATGTCCTGCCGATATTTCATCCATGGGTCATCTCCGGCTGAGGGCCGTGTCCGAATCGCTCTGTAGCGAATGTCGCAGCCTACATCGTCAGGGGCTCCGCAGGCACCTTTCCATGGCGGCATGAAGATGGGAGTTGGTGGCAAGTATCGCGCCGGTTTGCAGTGGATCGCCGTTGCCGTCGATATCCCCGGTGCGGCCGCCGGACTCCCGGATGAGCAGGATGCCGGCAGCGAGGTCCCAGGGGTGGAGCTCGCGCTCCCAGAACGCGTCGAAGCGGCCGGCCGCCACAAAAGCGAGATCGAGACAGGCTGAGCCGGTTCGCCTGAGGCCGGCAACCTTTCCGGTCAGCGCCTCCTGCTCGCGAAGATAGCGCCTTGCCGCCTCGCCGCGGCGATGCGGCAGCCCACAGGTGACAAGCGCGTCAGCCAGGTCTTCGCGCGCTGACACCCGAAGGCGGCGCCGCTCGTTGAGATAAGCGCCGCGCCCTTTCTCAGCGGTATAGAGCTCATCCATGATCGGGTTGTAGATCAGGCCAGCCACGGGTTCGCCCTTGCGTTCGAGGGCTATGGAAATGGCCAGCAGCGGCAGGCCATGAATGAAGTTCGTGGTCCCGTCGATCGGATCGATGATCCAGCGATGATCTGGATCGCTGCCCCTGATCTCGCCGCCCTCTTCGCCGAGGAAGCCATATTCGGGGCGAGCCTTCGACAGCTCGTCATGAAGTACTTTCTCCGTCCGCTTGTCGGCGCTGGTGACGAAATCGCCCGGACCCTTGCGGGAGACCTGCAGGTTCTCGACCTCGCCAAAGTCGCGTTGGATGCCGCGCGCCGCCTTGCGGGCGGCACCGATCATGACAGTCAGGAGTGCCGATTGGGCCATTCAGGGTGCGCGATCAGCCTCCCGAACTCTTGCTGGCCGGCTTTTGTGGTGCGGTGCTGTTGGCGGTGGTCCATGCCTCGGCGCGCGCCTTGGCCTCGCTGCGCTGCTTGTCGGTGAGCTTGCCCACGAACTCGCCCAGCCATTCGTCGGAGCGACCGGCCTCCAGCGACAGCAAATGCCACTTGGCAGCCTCGACAGGATCCAGTTTCAGTCCTCGTCCGGTGGCATAGATTCGGGCTACCCGGTTCTGGGCGATGGCATTGCCGCGTTGCGCCGCGACGAGCAGCCATTGCGCGCCGATCACCTCGTTTTTCTCGACCCCGTCGCCGCGGAAAACCATTACGCCGTACTCGAGTGCAGCGTCGGCCATGCCCTGCATTGCCGCCTTGAGGAAAAACTCCCCGGCCTTGATCTTGTTCGGCGCCACACCTTTGCCCTCGAAATAGATGACGGCGAGATTGTACTGCGCCTCGGCAAAGCCCTGGGCGGCCGCCTTGCCGAACCATTCTGCCGCTTTTGACCAGTCGGGGGTCGTGCCGCTGGCCCCGGCCGCCAGCAGTCCCATGTTGTGCTGCGCCGGCGGATGGCCGCCATTGGCAGCGCGCTCCATCCAGCGCGTGGCTGCCTCGAGATCGGGCTTGCCCGTTACCCCGTCGAGATAGATGAGCGCCAGCGAGAACTGTGCTCCGGTAAAGTCCTTCTCGGCCGCCTTGGTGAGCCAGGTTACGGCTTCGGCGAGGTCCTTGCGCACGCCAAGGCCGTTCTGGAGCATCGTTCCGACCATGGCCATGGCACGTACATCGCCTTTATCGGCGAGCGGCTTGGCGATGTCGTAGGCGGCCTTGTATTTGGCATCCGTATAGAGGGCCACCGCCTCGTCGAAGGATTGCGCAAGGCCATCGCTTGCGCCCAGCGCAAGCACCAAACAGATTGCGACAACGATTCTTTTCATGCGGCACACGTGTCTATCATCGAATTGAAGCTTTTCACAATGCGAGCCGCAGCCCGCTCGCTCTCCCACATGACGGCGGGGGGCGTGATGAAATCGGCGCCGTCGAGCACGAACTGGCGCGCTTTCTCCTCCGGCAAGGCATCAAGCGCAACACAAGGCACTTCGAAGAGGCTCGCCCACCACGCGATCACGCTCTCGCCGTCGCGGCGCACGCCGGAAAATCCCACATAGTCGGCCTCCGCCTCGGCGACCGTCATGGCGGCATGACGGGAAGTTCCGCAGTCGGCCCCGACGATGGCCGCGGGCCCGACTGTGCTGCGAGCATCCGCAAGGGCGGTGGAGCCCGCTGTCAACTGAACACCATCGACGCCAAGCTCCGCAGCAAGGTTGGCGTCGCCCTCGAGCAGCAGAGCGACGTCACGTGCTTTGGCGAGCGCCGCCATTTCCTGCGCAATCTCCCGCTGCTTGGCGCCCGCCCGGACGAGCAGGCTCGCCGCATCGCCTTCCGCCAGCGCGGCAGAGACAAGACGCAAAGCCTGATCCGCGTCCTCAAGTCCGGGAACAACAAGGAACAGCCGGCACTTTGGAACGGTCACGCCAGCATCAGGCCGCCTTCTCAAGGTCCCTGGACCATCTGCCGAGCGCCGCCAGGCCGTTCATCCTCGCGCGATGTGCGAAGGCGCGCTGGGCGGCGGCAGCGGCTTCCGGTTTTCCGCCCCAGGCTTTCAGGACTGCGGCCTGAAGGGCGCGGCCATAGGAAAAGGTAAGCCTCCAGGGCAGGCCCGGCACAGCACTCATCAACGACAAATGATGGGTCGCCTGCTCGTCGCTTTGGCCTCCCGACAGGAAGGCGATGCCCGGCACCGCAGCCGGCACTGTCGATTTGAGGCATCGCAAGGTTTTTTCCGCCACCTCCTCGGGTGTTGCCTGCTTGGCGTTCCTGCCGGCAATCACCATGCTGGGCTTCAGCACAATGCCTTCAAGTTTGATCCGCGCGTCGTAAAGCTCGTTGAACACGGTGCGCAGCACGAGCCCGGAAACCTCGTAGCAGCGATCAATGTCATGTCCGGCAACGGGACCATCCATCAATACCTCCGGCTCGACGATGGGCACGATGACCTGTTCCTGGCAGAGAGCGGCATAGCGGGCCAGGGCATGGGCGTTGGCCTTGATGCAACCCCACGTCGGAGCCCCGTCGGCGATATCGATGACGGCGCGCCACTTGGCGAAGCGAGCGCCCAGTTTCCTGAACTCGGTAAGCCTTTCGCGAAGACCATCGAGCCCTTCGGTGATCTTCTCGCCCGTGGCCAAAGCCAGCGGTTTTGCTCCGGTATCGACCTTGATGCCCGGCACGCAACCTGCAGCGACGATCATCTCCACCAGCGGCGTGCCGGCTCTCGCCTTTTGCCGCAATGTTTCCTCGAAGAGGATGACGCCGGAGATGTATTTGCTCATCGCTTCGTGAGCGCTGAACATCAGCTCGCGATAATCGCGGCGGTTGGTATCTGTATTGGCGACGCCGATCGAATCGAACCGCTTTCCCAGCGTGCCGGAACTTTCGTCTGCGGCGAGAATGCCTTTTCCCGGCGCCACCATTCTCAAGGCGATCTCTTCAAGTCTTTCGCTCATGATACTGCTCCTTGTCTTCATCCCAGGCTACGAGGCGGACTCTAGCGCCTTTACGCCGGGAAGTGTCTTGCCTTCCAGCCATTCCAGGAAAGCCCCGCCGGCCGTCGAAACATAGGTGAACTCACCGGCCACCCCGGCGCGGTTCAGGGCAGCGACCGTGTCGCCGCCTCCTGCAACGGAAACAAGCCTGCCCTCCCTGGTTCGAGCGGCGGCGCGCCGGGCGCACGCGATCGTGGCCTCGTCGAACGGCGGCAACTCGAATGCACCCAGCGGGCCGTTCCACACCAGGGTCGCTGCGCCATCGATTGCCGAGGCGACGGCAGAGACGGTTTTTGGCCCCACGTCGACGATCATCTCATCGCTGCCCACATCGCTTGCGTTGGCGACGCGAGCCGGGCTTCCGGCCTTGAACTCACGCGTGAGCACGATATCGTCAGGAAGCAGGATCGCGCAACCTGCATCGCGGGCGCCGGCGAGAACAGCCCTGGCGGTCGCAGCGAGCTCATGCTCGCACAGCGACCTGCCGACGTGCAGTCCTTGCGCGGCGAGAAAGGTGTTCGCCATTCCGCCGCCGATGACAAGGGTATCGACCCTGGCCGAGAGATTGGCGAGGAGGTCGAGCTTCGAAGAGATCTTCGCACCTCCGACGATGGCGATCAGCGGACGCTCGGGATTGTCGAGCGCGCGCGCGAGCGCCTTGAGCTCTGCCTCCATGGCCCGCCCCGCCACCGCCGGCAGGCAATGGGCAATGCCCTCGGTGGAGGAATGGGCGCGATGGGCGGCGGAAAACGCATCGTTGACGAAGAGGTCGCCAAGCGAACAAAGGAGATTGGCGAAGGTCTTGTCGTTGGACTCCTCGCCTGCATGGTAGCGGGTGTTCTCGAACAGCGTGACCGTGCCCGGCAGGGCTGCGGCAGCCGCCGCCGAAGCGCGGCCGTCGTGCCAGTCGGTGAAGACGAACTGAACCGGGAGACCAACCGACCGTGCCAGCACAGAGGCGATCGGCTGGAGCGACATTTCGGGGACCACTTTCCCCTTCGGCCGGTCGAAATGGGCGATCACCAGAGCGATGGCTCCGCGGGTGGCGATTTCGCGGATGGTCGGAGCGACGCGGTCGATGCGGGTGACGTCGGTGACCTCACCGTTTTCGACCGGGACGTTGAGGTCGGCGCGGATGACGACCCGCCTGCCCCTGAGCTCCACGTCGTCGATCGTCTTGAACGAAGGCAAGGCCGATGATCTCCCGGGTTCTCGTGCCGTGACTCGTGAAAGACTCTAGGCGAGTTTCCGCACCGCTTTTGCGACCGCTTCAGGGGTCAGACCGAATTCCCGGTACAGTGTCTCGAAAGGCGCACTGGCGCCGAAATCCGACATTCCGATGAACGCGCCTTCAGAGCCAATAAAACGGTCCCATCCCTGGCGCACCCCGGCCTCCACCGCCACGCGTATCTTCTCTGTCCCCAGGATCTGGCTGCGGTAGGACGCCGACTGCTGCTCGAACAACTCCATGCAGGGAACGGACACGACGCGGGCAGGAATGTCGCGTTTGTCGAGCAAGTGCTTCGCGGCGACAGCGATCTCGACCTCTGAGCCGGAAGCGAAAATCACCGCTTTGGCCTTTTTCGAGGCGGGAAGGATCTCGTAGGCGCCACGCTGGCACAAATTCCTGCTTTCGAACGCCAGGCGCGACGGCTTGAGCTTCTGGCGGGTCAGGGTAAGTATGCTCGGTTGGCTTCTGCTCTTGAGGGCGATTTCCCAACACTCTGCGGTTTCCACCGCATCGCAGGGGCGCAGCACCAGCAGGTTGGGGATGGCGCGCAGCGCGGCAAGGTGCTCGATCGGCTGATGGGTGGGACCATCTTCTCCGAGACCGATCGAATCGTGGGTCATCACATAGATGACTCGCTGCCGCATGATGGCGGACAGTCGAATGGCCGGGCGACAGTAATCCGTGAACGCCAGAAAAGAACCGCCGTAGGGAATCAAGCCGCCATGCAGCGCGATGCCGTTCATCGCCGCAGCCATGGCGTGCTCACGGACACCATAATGAACGTAGCGTCCGGTGGCGTCGCGCGCAGTCAGCGGTTTCAGGTCTTTGGTCTGGGTGTTGTTGGAGCCGGTCAGATCGGCGGAACCGCCGATGGTCTCGGGAAGCACGCCGTTGATCACTTCGAGGACGTTCTGCGAGGCGTTGCGCGTGGCAATCGCGGAGGGCGCCTTGCTCAGCTCCAGCTTGAAGCTGCGCAGTGTATCGTCGAACGCGGTGGGGAGGACACCGTCGACACGGCGGGCAAACTCGTCGCGCACCGCGGCCGGCGAAACTACGATACGCCTTTCCCAGGTTTCGCGTAAAGCGGCGCCACGCGCACCCGCCCGCCGCCACTCCTCGAGCACAAGATCAGGAACGGCGAAGGCAGGATGATGCCAGCCAAGACGGTCGCGCGCGGCCAGAACCTCCTCCGGGCCAAGCGGTGAACCATGGGTCGCCGCCGTTCCCTGCTTGTTTGGCGCGCCGTAGCCGATGATGGTCCGGCAGGCGATCAGCGAGGGCGTCGAGGCGGATTGAGCCGCTGTCAATGCTGAAGCGACGGCCTCGGCGTCATGGCCATCCACGCGCCCCGTGTGCCATCCAGCTGCGGCGAAGCGCTGCAGCTGATCGGTCGAGTCCGCCAGGGAGACCTTGCCGTCGATGGAAATGCCGTTGTCGTCCCACAGCACAGTGAGTTTCGCCAGCCCGAGATGGCCGGCGAGTGTGATCGCCTCCTGCGAGATGCCTTCCATCAAACAGCCGTCGCCCGCAAGCACGTACGTCCTGTGGTCGACGAAATTGGAACCGAACTCGGCAGCAAGGTGCTTCTCGGCGATCGCCATGCCCACGGCGTTGGCGAGGCCCTGCCCAAGCGGTCCGGTGGTGGTCTCGATACCGGCCGCATGTCCGTACTCCGGATGCCCCGCAGTACGCGAGCCCCACTGCCGGAAGGCCTTCAACTCGTCGATGGTCATGTCGTCGTAGCCGACGAGATGGAGCAGCGAGTACAGGAGCATGGAACCATGACCGGCCGAGAGCACGAACCGGTCGCGGTCCGGCCAACTGGGCATCGTGGGGTCGAACTTGAGGAACCGGGTGAAAAGCACCGTAGCCACGTCCGCCATACCCATCGGCAGGCCGGGGTGGCCGGAGTTGGCCTTCTGGACGGCATCCATCGCCAGGGCGCGGATCGCATTGGCCATCAGCGTATGGGTGGCGATGTCGACTGTCATAATTCCGGATTTCTGGTGATTTTGCCGCTGAACTCGGCGGTTCAAGTTGCCGCCACACATACCATCGGACCATTTCGAGTCAATGTTTGCTGAGCGCCAACCCAGCGCCCTGCGTCACCGCCACGATCCTGTGCATTTCCGGTGGGTGAGGTGATTCCCGGATGGAGGAAAGTGCTATATGGGATCGAGCGCCGGATCTTTTCAGTCGTTCGGCGAACTCGAGAGACAAATGGCGGATTTGTCGAAAGTCGATGAGGCTCTGGCGCGCTTCGAGAACGCCATGCGATTGTTTGAGGCGGCGGTGGCCCGTTCAGACGAGACCCGGCAGGAGTCACTCGGTACGCGCGCCGAGGCGGAGGCATTGCGCGACGACCGGGCCCGGCTCGCTGGCGAGGTTCACGACGTGCGGTCGAAGGCGGCCGAGCTTGCCGACCGGCACCGCCAGGCCACTGCCAGGCTCGATACGGCCATGGCCAAGATACGTTCCGTGCTGGGCAACTGATCGAGCAGGGTAGCAACAATCCGGAGAGGTGGGCGGCGCATGGCGCAAGTAGTCGTGGAGCTCAATGGCCGGCCGTTTACGATGCAATGTGCAGACGGCGAGGAAGCACACCTCCGGGACCTCGCGACTGTTCTCGATGCCGAGGTGGCCAAGATCAGGCAGGGCGTGGGAGCCGTGGGCGATATCCGGCTTCTGCTGATGGCGGGGCTCATGATTGCCGACCAGCTCGCCGAACTCGCGGCGCACCATCGAAGGACTTCAGGACGAGATCGCCGGCTTGCGCAAGAACGGCAGCAGCGCAGCCGATGATGCCAAGGAAGTTGAGGACAAGGTGGCCGAGCGGCTCAACAACGCCGCCATGCGTCTGGAGACATTGGCCGCGGAGATGGTCGCGCGCGGTTAGATATATAGATAGATAGGCAGTTGCCACCGGCCCAGCCGCAAACCGTCAGCTCGAGGTAGTGGATTTCGCGCCGCGATGACTCTACATAGGCTTTCGGCGGGCTGCCCGGTGCGTGAGAGATATTCCCAGGGCCCTATACCGATCTCAATGGGAGCTGTCCCTGACCGAGGCCGTGGCCTCGGATACACGGCGCCCACCTACATCATGTAGGACCCGGGATCGCACCTCTCACGGCCATGGCGGCTTCGCCACATCGATCATCACCCCCGGGCCTTTGCCGAAAATCCGCGACAGTGATTGGCGCCGACAACGATCTTGCGACCGCAAAGCGTCAGGCACGCGCAGTTGCCGCGTCGGAGCGGGCCAAGGCTCACGTGAGACTGCACGACGTCGCGCCGCTCGCTTTGGCCCGGATCGGGCTCGCCTTCGCCTCACTCGCTCCGGCAAGCACCATATCCGGGTTTTACCCGCAGCGTAGCGAGATTGATACCGTACCACTCCTGGCTCGCCTTGCGAGCGAAGGTTTTATCACGGCCCTCCCGATCGTCGTGGGCAAGGAGCAGCGACTTCTTTTCCGTGCCTGGACTCCCGGCGATGCGGTCGTGCCGGGCGTATGGGATATCCCGATGCCGCGAAACGACGCGCGGGTCGTCGAACCCGATGGGTTGCTCGTCCCGATGCTGGCCTTCGATGCGCAAGGGTACCGGCTGGGATATGGTGGAGGCTACTACGATCGCACGCTCTTCGAGTTGCGCCGCGAGAAAAGCTTGGTGGCGATCGGCGTCGCCTATTCGGCTCAGGAGATGGATGCGGTTCCACGCGGCGCCTACGACGCGCCGCTCGACTTCATTCTGACCGAACAGGGCTTTCGGCGATGCGGTTGATATTTCTCGGAGACGTCGTGGGCCGCTCCGGACGGACCGCCATCGCGCGCGAGCTGCCGCTGCTGCGCGACCGCTACAATCCCGATATCGTCATCGTGAACGGCGAAAACGCCACCCACGGCTTCGGCATCAGTGAGCATAACTACCGGCAGCTGCGCGATGCCGGGGCGGACGTGGTCACGCTCGGCAACCACGCCTTTGACCAGCGCGAATGCCTCGTCTTCATCGAGCGGGAAGGCGAGCTTCTCCGGCCGCTCAACTTTCCTTCTTCCGTGCCCGGCCGGGGCATCGGACTGTTCGCCAGCCCCTCCGGCCGGCAGGTGCTGGTCATGAATGTGATGGGTCGTCTGCTGATCGAGCCCGTGCTGGATGATCCCTTTGCGGCGGTGGCGCGCGAGCTCGAGCTGTGCCCGCTCGGACGCGGCGCAGACGCCATCGTCATCGACATTCATGCGGAAGCGACCTCGGAGAAGATGGCCATGGCGCATTTCGTCGACGGTCGGGCAAGCCTCGTTGTCGGCACCCACACCCACGTGCCGACCGGCGACCATCAGATCCTGCCGGGCGGCACCGCGTACATTTCAGATGTCGGCATGTGCGGCGACTACAACTCGATAATCGGCATGGAAAAGACCGAACCGCTCAACCGGTTCGTGCACAAAGTGCCTGCGGCACGGCTGGAACCTGCCACCGGTCCGGCAACGGTGTGTGGCATCGCGGTCGAAACCGACGATGTAACAGGCCTGGCGCTCAGGACGGCGCCGATCCGGATCGGCGGCTGTCTTCAGCCGGCGCTGCCGGACTTCTGGTAATACCGCCGGTGGACGAGCTTGGACTTGCTCTCGATGGCCGCGAGCTTGTCGGTCAGCACCAGGGCGCCGGCCCACTCAAGGCAGGCCCTGTCGACATCGCCGCGGTCGAGCGCGTCCTGGCCGGCCTCGAGGCGCGTTTCGATGCGGTGCACCAGCGAGGTCAGGCGATACATCTCGCGCAGGCTCGCGGGTGTCGCAGGACCGCCGCCAAGGTCCCTGGCGCGAGTGAGGGCGCGATGGGCCGCCGATGCGGTCACCCCCTGAGCGGCGAGGGAGTGCTGATACAAATCCCAAGGATCGGCGTTCATCTTCAGAAAGCCCCCGACTTTCACCAAGAGAATGAATCGGAACCCTTAAGGCGCCGTTAAATCGCGCAATTCCGCCCAACCTCGATATGGCGTTTCGCCCGACGCCTATCTATAAGTCCGCAGGCTCGAGACGATCGCTGGCCGGAACAGGAAGTCGCATGGCAGGCCACTCGCAATTCAAAAACATCATGCACCGCAAGGGCAAGCAGGACGCCCTGCGCTCCAAGCTGTTCGCCAAGCTGGCGCGCGAAATCACGGTTGCGGCAAGGTCCGGGCTCGCCGATCCCAATGCCAACTCGCGGCTCCGGCTTGCCGTTCAGAACGCCCGGGCCGAAAACATGCCGAAGGACAGCATCGATCGGGCGATCCGCAAGGCGGAAGGGGGAGATGCGGAAGACTACGAGGCCATACGCTACGAAGGCTACGGTCCGGGTGGCGCCGCGATCATCGTGGAAGCGCTGACCGACAACCGCAACCGCACTGCCGGCGTCGTGCGCTCGCTGTTCCTGAAGTATGGCGGCAATCTCGCCGAAACCGGCTCCGTGGCCTTTCTGTTCTCGCGACTCGGCGAGATCGAGTACAAGGCCGGAGCCGCCACCGCAGAAGCGATGCTCGAGGCGACAATCGAGGCCGGCGCCGATGATGTGCTCTCCGACAGCGAGAAGTCACATCGTCACGTGCGCGTCCGAAAGAGTGGGCGAGGTTGCATCCGCGCTGGCAGCCAAGCTGGGCGATGCCGAACAGGTGTCGATCGTGTTTCGTCCGCTGACCGCGGTTGCACTGGCAGAGGAACAGGCTGCGACGTTCCTGAAGCTGGTCGGCGCCCTGGAAGACGAAGATGACGTGCAGCACGTCTATTCAAACGTGGACGTTGCCGAAGAGTTGCTGATCAGGCTGACTGCCGCCTGAGCCGGAGCCGTCTGTGAACTGAGCCAACAGAGCTCAACCCGTGAAGCTTGGCCGTAGCATACGGATCGTCGGTTTCGACCCTGGCCTCAGGAACGCGGGGTGGGGGGTGATCGACAGCGAGGGCAGCCGCATCAGTCATGTGGCCGATGGCGTGGTGAGGGCCGACCCGGAACTGCCGCTCGCCGAACGGCTGCTGTTCATTCATACCGAGCTGAGCCGCATCATCGGCGCCTTCCGTCCGGACGAGGCGGCGATCGAAGAGACCCTGGTCAACAGGGACGCGCGCGCCACGCTGAAGCTCGGACAGGCCCGCGGAGTGACGATGCTGGTGCCTGCCGGGCTTGGCATAGCGGTCTGGGAATACGCTCCCAATCAGATCAAGAAGTCGGTGACCGGCGCAGGCCATGCTGAAAAGAGCCAGATCCACCACATGGTCCGGATCCTCCTCCCGGCTGCGCGCCCGGCGTCGGCCGACGCCGCCGACGCGCTGGCGATTGCCATCTGTCATGCCCATCATCGGGGCCGCCTGGCGCCCCCCTGAAACATGTTCCGCCAAGGTTGAATGGCCATCGATCAAGGTTGAATGGCCATCGATCGCCCGCCACCGCGGACTTTTGCGACAAAGCGCAATTTCCCGTACAACCGCGTCGGGCTTTACATGTTAGTGGCTGGTCATGATCGGCAAGCTCAAGGGCCGCATCGATTCGTATGGTTCTGACTCGGTCATCATCGACGTGGCGGGCGTTGGCTATCATGTCCACTGCTCCGCCAAGACGCTGACGACGCTGCCGCCCCAGGGCGAGCTCGCCGAATTATTCACCGAGATGCTGGTCAGCCAGGACATGATCCGACTCGTCGGTTTTGCAAGCGAGCTCGAGCGCGAGTGGTTCAGGCTGTTGCAGATCGTGCAGGGAGTGGGCACCAAGGTAGCGCTCTCGCTCCTTTCGACGCTGACCGCATCGGAGCTCGCCAACGCCATCGCCTTTCAGGATCGGGCGATGCTGACCCGCGCGCCGGGAGTTGGCCGGAAGGTCGCCGAACGCATCGTGGTCGAACTGAAGGACAAGGCGCCGGCCTTTGCACCGAGCGACCCCGTGATGGCCCGGCTTCAGGGCGAGCTCGGGGTGCGGAAACCGACCGCCGCGACCGACGCCGTGTCGGCGCTCGTCAACCTCGGGTACGGCCAAATGCAGGCGGGCGCTGCGGTCAGCGCCGCAATGAAGAAGGCGGGTGACGAGGCGGCCGCGGAAGCGCTCATCCGGATCGCGCTCAAGGAGCTCGCGCGATGAACGAACGGATCGTCGCCAACGACATGCGCGAGGAGGACCGGCCCGACTCCCACCTGCGGCCGCAGCGGCTCAGCGAGTTCATCGGCCAGGGCAAAGCGAAGGGCAACCTGCAGGTATTCATCGACGCGGCGAAAGCGCGGGGCGAGGCGCTCGACCACGTTCTGTTTGCAGGGCCGCCAGGGCTTGGCAAGACGACGCTTGCCCAGATCGTGGCGCGGGAGCTCGGAGTCAATTTCCGGTCGACCGCCGGCCCGGTGATCGCGAAGGCCGGCGACCTCGCCGCGCTGCTCACCAATCTCGACAATCGCGATGTGTTGTTCATCGATGAGATCCACCGGCTCAACCCGGCGGTTGAAGAAATTCTCTACCCGGCGATGGAGGATTTTCAACTCGATCTGATCATTGGCGAAGGACCCGCGGCGCGTTCGGTGCGCATCGATCTGGCAAAGTTCACGCTGATTGGCGCCACCACGCGCACCGGTCTGCTGACCACTCCGTTGCGCGACCGGTTCGGGATACCTATTCGGCTCGATTTCTACAGCGATGCAGAGCTTCTCGACATCGTCGAGCGCGGAGCGCGGGTGCTGGGGGTCGGGATCGCTCAGGACGGGGCGGTCGAGATCGCCCGGCGTTCGCGCGGGACGCCGCGGATCGCCGGCCGGCTGCTGCGCCGGGTCCGGGACTTCATGTCAGTGGAGGGCCTTGCCAGCATCGACCGGCGCGTGGCTGACCGGGCGCTCCAGAGCCTGGGCGTCGATCTGCGGGGGCTCGATACGCTCGATCACCGTTATCTCTCCTGCGTGGCCGTGAATTTCGGTGGCGGCCCGGTCGGCATCGACACCATCGCGGCATCGCTTTCAGAACCCCGCGACGCGATCGAGGAGATCATCGAACCCTATCTCATCCAGCAGGGCTTCGTGAACCGAACGCCGCGCGGGCGCGTCGCAACCGTGCAGGCCTTCAAGCACCTGGGGATCGCTGCGCCGCATAGGCCCGAGATTGTGCAGGGGGTGCTTCCGCTCGATGAAAGCGACGACTGAATCCTGGCCTGACCTCGCCGGCAGGATCGAAGATGGCGCCCATGTGCTGCCGGTGCGCGTCTACCATGAAGACACGGACTTCTCGGGTCTCGTCTATCACGCCAGCTATCTCAAGTTCTGCGAACGGGGCCGATCGGACTGGCTGCGCCTTCTCGGCATCCGGCACGGCGAACTGCGCGACCGCGCCGTAGGCAACGGTCTCGGTTTTGTCGTAAGGCGGCTGGAGTGCGACTTCCAGAAGCCGGCCCGGATCAGTGACGTGCTCGAAGTCCGCACCCGGCTCAGCAGTGCCTCGGGCGCCCGCCTCAGGCTCAGCCAGGCGATCACCCGCGGCGGGGAGCGTGTTTTCACTGCCGAAGTAGTACTGGCGCTCATCGACAGGGCCGGCCGGCCGCGGCCGGTGCCAGCGGAGGTGGCGGCCGCGCTCGGCAAGATTTGGTAATACATCGTTAACGCTATGCTGCTTCAGTCGAAGGCAAAATCGGCGGCAGGCGGCGCCTGACGGCGCCTGCCCTGACGCCGCAGTTTCGACATGTTTGGCCTGCTTTCATCGCCCGCCCCCGGGGTTGGCATCGCGATGAAAGAATTCGACTCGTTCCAGTGGTTCGCCGGACACAGCGGCTTCAAGAGGCGAGGATGGAAATCGAAGTTGCTCAGGGTCTAGCCCAACCGGGCAGTTTCGGGCTGATCAGTCTCTTCTGGCAGGCGACCATTGTCGTCAAGCTGGTGATGATCGGCCTTATTCTGGCGTCCGTCTGGTGTTGGGCGATCATTCTCGAAAAGCATTTCGCGATTCGCCGCGCCGCAAGAGCGACGGAAACGTTCGAGCAGACCTTCTGGTCCGGCAAGTCGCTCGAGGACCTCTTCCTGACCCTCGGCCCGCGCAGCAACGTCGGCATGGCCACGCTCTTCATGGCGGCGATGCGTGAGTGGAAGCGGAGCCAGGAAAGCTCGGCCAGGGCCGGCTTCCAGGGTGTGCAGAAGCGCATCGAGAAAGTCATGGACGTACAGCTGCAGAAGGAGTTGGCGCGACTGGAAGCGCGACTGATGTTTCTCGCCACCATCGGCTCGGCCGGACCATTCATCGGCCTGTTCGGTACGGTGTGGGGCATCATGAACTCGTTTCGCGCCATCGCCGTCTCGAAGAACACCAATCTCGCGGTCGTGGCCCCAGGCCTCGCCGAGGCACTTTTTGCCACCGCCCTGGGGCTTCTTGCAGCCATACCTGCGACAATTTTCTACAACAAATTCGCCAGTGATATCGCCAGGATCGGGGCGCGATTCGAGAACTTCGCCGATGAGTTCTCGGCTATCATCTCGCGCCAGCTGGACGAGCGAATGTAACGGGGACGTTCATGGGCGCTGCAGTGGGAGGAGGTAGCACGGCAGGCGGGGCGCGGCGCCGGCGGCGCTCCTACCGGGGACTTAACTCGGAGATCAACGTCACTCCGTTCGTCGACGTGATGCTGGTGCTGCTCATCGTTTTCATGATCGCGGCGCCGCTGCTGACCGTCGGCGTGCCCGTCGAGCTTCCCGATACCAAAGCCAAGCAGATGCAGGGCGATACCGAACCCCTGACGGTCACGGTCAAACCGGACGGCACGATTTTCCTGCAGGAGACGGAAGTGGAGCTGGATGCGCTGGTGCCGAAGCTGCAGGCCATCGCCGAGAACGGTTATGACGAGCGGATTTTCGTACGTGGCGACACGAGCGTCGACTACGGCCGGGTGATGAAGGTGATGGGTGCGCTCAACGCGGCAGGATTCACGAAGATCGGTATGGTGACTGACAGCGAACGCAAGCCAGAGGCACAGTAGGGGTGCGTTACAGCCTTCCCATCTCGCTTGCCGTCCATTCGGCGATCCTGCTGGCAGCCGTGATCGTCCTGCCCAGCCCGGATCGATATCTCGTGGAGGAGCTGCCTTCGATTCCCGTCGATATCGTGTCGATCGAAGAACTCTCTCAACGCCAAGCGACCATCAAGGCGCCTGAGCCGAAGCAGGTGGCCGAGCCGGCGCCGCCGAAGATCGAGTCGAAAGAAGAGCCGGCGCCGCAGTCGAAACCTGCCGAGGAGGTGGCGAAAGCCCAGCCCGAAGAAAAGTCCGAACCGCCGCCGCTGGCCGAGACCGTGCAGCCCGATCCCAGGGAGCTCGAAAAGCTCATCGCGGAGTCAGAGGCGGTAATGCCGGCAGAGCAGGAGAAACAGGCCGAGGCGCCCGTTGTAAGACCCAAACCCCGACCCCGGCCTCCGGAAAGGAAGAAAAAGCCGAAGCCGCTGGATGTTGAAAAAGTCGCAGCGCTGCTCAACAAGCTGAATGACGACCAGACTTCTCCTCCGGAACGGCAATTGGAGACTGGAACACCACGACAGGACAGTTTCGATCTCGCTTCGGGTCGCGACGCGCGCATGTCCGCCGATGAATTGGATTGGTTGCGGCAAAAGGTGCGTGAGTGCTGGAACCCGCCGGTGGGGGTGATGGAGGCGGAAGGCCTGAACGTGGAAGTGCGCTTCGAACTTGATCGGTCGGGGAGCGTCAGCGGCGCCCCTCAGGTCTTAAACAACCAGCCGCACCCGCTGTTCGAGGTCGCGGCCGCATCGGCGGTGCGAGCGGTGTTGCGGTGTCAACCGTATGACCGGCTGCCGCCGGAGAAGTATAAGATCTGGCATAGCATCGAGTTCAATTTTAATCCGAGAGAAATGTTTGCCGGCTAGGAGTGCGGCCGGTTCTAGTGCCACGACCAGAGACCACTGACGCCAATGGATGTCACCGCAATGAGAAAAGCCGCCGCCTGCCTCTTCACCCTGATCATCGTGGCGTTCGCTCTCCCGGCACAGGGTGCGATCAGGCTGGACATCACCGGCGGTCAGGTCGAACCGATGCCGATCGCCCTGGCGGATTTCATCCCGGCATCGGGCGATGCCGCCCAGGCGGCAAACGACATCACTGCGGTAATCTCTTCCGACCTCGCGGGATCGGGACTGTTCCGGCCCCTGCCGCGCGAGTTTTTCGTGGAGCAGATCAGCGATTTCTCCCGGGAGCCGCGCTTCGGCGACTGGCGGACGATCCAGGCCCAGGCCCTGGTCACCGGACAAGTTACGATGCAATCCGACGGCCGGCTGCGCGCCGAATTCCGCCTCTGGGACATTTTCGCCCAACAGCAAATGGTCGGCTTACAGTTCGCGGCCACCCCCAAGAGCTGGCGGCGCATTGCGCACAAGATCGCCGATGCAATCTACAAGGCGATCACCGGGGAGGAAGGCTATTTCGACTCGCGCGTCGTCTTCGTCGATGAATCGGGCCCGAAGGACCAGCGCATGAAGCGGCTGGCGATGATGGACCAGGATGGCGAGAATGTGCGTACCCTGACCAGCGGCAATGATCTGGTGGTAACGCCGCGCTTTTCGCCGGGATCCCAGGAAATCACCTATATGTCGTTCGCCGGCGATACGCCGCGCGTCTATCTGTACAACATAGAGACCAGGCAGAGGGAAATCGTCGGCGTCTTTCCGAACATGACGTTTGCGCCGCGGTTCTCGCCCGACGGACAACAGGTGATAATGAGCCTGCAAAAGGGCGGGAACGCCAATATTTTTGCGCGTGATCTGGCGAGCGGCACGACGCGGCAGCTCACCGACACGACGGCGATCGACACGGCTCCCTGCTATTCCCCGGACGGCCGCCAGATCGTGTTTGAATCCGACCGCGGCGGCACCCAGCAGATTTACGTGATGAATGCCGATGGGTCCGGCCAGCGGCGCATAAGCCAGGGCCCCGGACGATACTCGACGCCGGTGTGGTCGCCACGCGGCGACTACATCGCATTCACGAAACTCGTGAACGGCAACTTCGCCATCGGGGTGCTCAGGCCCGACGGCTCCGGTGAGAGAATATTAACCGAAGGTTTTCACAATGAGGGTCCGACGTGGGCACCCAATGGGCGCGTTCTGATGTTCTTCCGGGATTCACCGGGGGAAGGCGGAGGCCCCAAGCTGTACTCGGTCGACTTGACCGGCCGCAACGAACGGCAGGTTGCGACACCGGGTTTTGCGTCGGATCCGGCTTGGTCACCGTTGCTGCGGTAACGAGCGGGATCTGGCGTGGCGGAAGTGTTTTTCGGCGCCTGGCTGGCACGTGGAACTGCCATCCAAATGCCCTGATTTCAGGGATAGGTGCCGCGAATACGGGCTACCCCGGAGGGGCGTTTTGTCGCGCGGCAGTCGAGCTTCGCCGTGCTTTGAGGAGTGGGATCGATGCGCAATAGCGCGCCTTTCAGGGCGGTGGCGATATGCCTTGCAGTGCTTGCAGTGGCAGCTTGCACGAAGAAGAATTCGGCCTCGCTCGAGAACGGGGCAGGTAATGCGCCACCGGGTTCGGTAGCAGAGTTTCAGACCGTCGTCGGCGACCGCATCTACTTCCAGATGGACCAGAGTACGCTGACCCAGGAAGCGCGGCAGACGCTCTCCAGGCAGGCGGAGTGGCTCAAACAGTACGGCAACGTCTCCGTGCAGATCGAGGGTCACGCGGACGAGCGGGGGACGCGGGAATACAACATCGCGCTTTCGGCGCGGCGCGCCACGGTCACGCGTGAGTTTCTCGCCGCCCAGGGCATCGATTCCTCGCGCGTCAACACCATAGCCTTCGGCAAGGAACGGCCGGTGGCCCTTTGCGATGCAGAGTCCTGCTGGTCGCAGAACCGCCGGGCCGTAACCGTCGTCACCGGTGGGGCGGTCAGCCAGTAGCGAGGTCGAGGAGGCTCGCCGGCTTCGCGGGAGGCTCGGTTTGGCCCTATTTTCACCGCGTTTCGTGGGCAGAAGCTGAACAGAGAAGGGTCGGCTTCGGGAGGCTCGAGTGTGGCTCCGGCGCCTGCTGGTGGCAGCGCGAACAGGAAACCGATGAAGTGACCCGGACCGCGGCGTAAATGTTTCGATCCTCAATGATGAAGCCCCACCTGCTAATTGCTGCAGCATTGCTTGTTTTGACGCCCCCGGCGACGCTGCCTGCGTCTGCGCAGGATGCATCCCTCGCCGTCAGGATGTCCCAAATGGAAGAGCAGATGCGCCAGCTCTATGGGCAGCTCGAGCAACTTACCATACAGATGGGGCAGCTATCCGCCCAAATGCAACGCATCGAAGAGCTGGAGGGCGGCGGCAAGAAAGCTTCCGAGGCCAAGCCGAAGCCGGGCGCCGGCCAGGATCAGATCGCCGCGTACCCCCAGTTGGATAGCGGCCTTGAAGTGATTGAAGATCCGGTCGATGCGGGTGGCTATCAACCGGGTGAGGAAGGCGGCATTCAGACGGCGCCTGGCCCGAAACCCCTCGGAACGCTGCCGGGCGGCGTCATCGATGGAACGAAGCTGGAGGAGATTCAGCCGGGCGCGGATGCATCCCTGATGCCGGAGGAGGTGGAAACTGCCTCGCTTGGCGGCGCGGATATCCCGGCCAACATCGTGCCGGAAGAGCTCTATGAGCAGTCCTACGAAAACCTGCTGCGCAAACGCTTCGGCGACGCAGAGGCCGGCTTTCGCACATTTGTGAGCCGCCATCGGGAACATGAGCTTGCCGGAAACGCCCAGTACTGGCTCGGCGAAACCTATTATGCGCAGTCGAACTACAAGTCGGCGGCCCAGGCCTTTCTGGCCGGTTACGAAGGCTACCCCGCCGGACGGAAGGCGCCCGACAGCCTCGTCAAGCTCGGCATGTCACTGAAGCAACTGGGTCAGAAGGAACAGGCGTGCACTGCCTATGCCACGGTCGAGGTCAAATTCCCGAAAGCAGCCGAAGCCCGAAAAAGGGCCCAGAATGAGTCGGCGAAGGCAGGTTGCTGACGGGGCGGAGACATTGCTGCCGGCGAGCGATCTGGAGCGGCTGTTTGAGCCGCTCACGTCCTGCGAGCACGTCGCGCTGGCGGTATCGGGCGGCTCGGACTCGGTTGCCTTGCTTCGGCTCGCCGCCCGGTGGAACGGCGGGCCAAAACTCAGTGTGCTGACGGTCGATCACGGTCTGCGCGCCGAAGCGGCGTTGGAGGCTGCACGCGTGGCGGCGTGGGCCAATGAGCTCGGGTTGCCGGCCCATGTCCTCACGCTGCCGCCGCACAAGCCGCAGGCCGCGATACAGGCCGCCGCGAGGCAAGCGCGTTATCGCCGAATGGCCGAGTGGTGCGCAGCCAATCGCGCTCAGGGAGTGGTGACGGCGCATACGCTCGACGACCAGGCGGAGACACTGCTCATGCGGCTGGCACGTGGCTCGGGAGTCGACGGGTTGAGCGCCATGGCGGCACACACGGTCCTGCACGGAATGCGCGTCTTCCGGCCGCTGCTCGATATCTCGCGCGAGCGGCTCAAAGCGATGCTGGATGCGGTCGGACAGGAGTTCATCGACGACCCGAGCAATTCCGACACGGCATTCGAGCGGGTGCGGCTTCGCAAGGCGCAGAGCTCGTTTCGCGCCTTGGGCCTCACGCCCGAGGCGCTGGCGCTGTCGGCGAAACGCCTGGGCAGGGCCCGGCGGGCGCTGGACGAAGCGGCGGCCGCGCTCGAAGCCTATTGCGTAGCCTACCAGCCTGAAGGACACGCCGTCATCGACGCCAAGTCCTATCTCGATGCGCCGGAGGAGATGCAGATCAGAGTGCTGCTCCGGGTGCTGGCAATCGCCGGCGGACCCGCGCCGCAGCCGCAGCTTGCCGCGGTGGAGCGCGCCGTCGCATGGATGGCGGCGGGTACGGGCGCCTCGCGCACGCTCGGCGGCTGCCGGGCGACGCGTCGTCGTGCGAGCTTCATCATCGGCCGCGAGATTGGCCGGATGCGTACGCCACGACTGACCATTCATCCCGGCGAGACCATCCTGTGGGACAGCAGGTTCGCGGTTCGTCTCGCCCCTGAGGCCCGGGCGGACATGGAGCTGGTGCCGATGTGGAAGGCGCGGCCGGGACCGGGCATCAAGCGGCCGGCGCGGCTGCCGGAGTTCGTGTTCCAGACCCTGCCGACGCTCATGAGTGCGGGAGAAATTGCTCTCGTGCCGCAGCTCAGCTACTGCCGGCCCGGCTTCGAGGGACCCGAAATGGCGGAAGTCCGCCCGCTCTTTCGATGCAGTGAACCTTCATTTACGGTCCGCTAAGCTTGGCAATACGAACCGGTCTACCTATGTTAGAGTGTGCTTCTGGGACGGGCCGGTAAGGCCTCAGCCAAAGGCTCGGTCCAACTGAGAGGCCCCGACGTGGTCAATTTCCGTCACTTTGCCGTATGGGTCGTGATCGCCCTTCTGCTGTTTGCGCTCTACAATCTGTTCCAGAGCCAAAGCCAGCGGGCGGGATCATCGGAAATCAGCTACTCCGAGTTCACCACCAAGGTGGATTCGGGTGAGGTGAAAAACGTCACCATTTCCGGTGAGGTGATCAGCGGGCAACTCAGCGACGGGCGGAACTTCCAGACGTACGCGCCCAATGATCCGAACCTCATCAGCCAGTTGCGCGGCAAGGGCGTCGATATCAAGGCCCGGCCGGCCTCGGAAGAGTCGCTGCTCGCCAGCCTGCTGGTTTCGTGGTTCCCGATCATTCTCATGATCGGCGTCTGGGTGTTCTTCATGCGCCAGATGCAGGCGGGGTCGGGCAAGGCGATGGGTTTCGGCAAGTCCAAGGCTAAATTGCTCACCGAGCGCCAGGGCCGTGTGACGTTCGAAGACGTGGCCGGCGTGGATGAGGCGAAGGAAGACCTGCAGGAGATCGTCGAGTTCCTCAAAGACCCGCACAAGTTCCAGCGGCTCGGCGGCAAAATTCCGCGCGGCGCGCTGCTCGTCGGTCCGCCCGGTACCGGCAAGACCTTGCTGGCGCGCGCCATCGCCGGGGAAGCCAACGTGCCGTTCTTCACCATTTCCGGATCGGACTTCGTGGAGATGTTCGTGGGCGTGGGCGCCTCGCGGGTGCGCGACATGTTCGATCAGGCAAAGAAGAACGCGCCCTGCATCATCTTCATCGATGAAATCGACGCGGTGGGACGTCATCGCGGCGCCGGCCTCGGCGGCGGCAACGACGAACGCGAGCAGACCCTGAACCAGCTGCTCGTGGAGATGGACGGCTTCGAGGCGAATGAAGGGGTCATTCTGATCGCCGCCACCAACCGCCCCGACGTTCTCGATCCGGCGCTTCTTCGTCCCGGTCGTTTTGATCGCCAGATCGTGGTGCCGAACCCGGATATCGTCGGCCGCGAGCAGATCCTCAAAGTTCACATGCGCAACATTCCGCTGGCGCCCGACATCGACGCCAGGATCATTGCCCGCGGCACGCCCGGGTTCTCCGGCGCGGACCTGGCCAACCTCGTCAACGAAGCCGCGCTGCTCGCGGCGCGCCGCAACAAGCGCATGGTGACGCAGCACGAGTTCGAGGACGCCAAGGACAAGGTGATGATGGGCTCCGAGCGCCGTTCCATGGCGATGTCGGAGGAGGAAAAGCGGCTGACCGCGTACCATGAAGCCGGCCACGCCATCGTGGCGCTGAGCGTGCCGGCGGCCGATCCGGTGCACAAGGCCACCATCATCCCGCGCGGCCGCGCCCTCGGCATGGTGTTGCAGCTTCCGGAGGGCGACCGGTACTCGATGAAGCTCAAGCACATGACGTCGCGGCTGGCCATCATGATGGGCGGGCGCGTCGCCGAGGAGCTGACCTTCGGCGAGGAAAACGTCACCTCGGGCGCACAATCAGACATCGAGCAGGCGACCAAGCTGGCGCGCGCCATGGTAACCCGCTGGGGCTATTCGAAGTCTCTCGGCACCGTCGCTTACGGCGAGAACCAGGAAGAAGTCTTCCTCGGCCATTCGGTCGCCCGCAATCAGAATGTCTCCGAAGCCACGGCGCGGATCATCGATGACGAAATCAAGCGTCTGGTGGAGGAGGGTCACCAAATGGCGACCAAAATCCTCAAGGGCAAGATCAAGGAGCTTGAAGTGCTCGCCAAGGGGCTGCTCGAATATGAAACCCTGACCGGCGATGAAATCAAAGACCTGCTGAACGGCAAGCCGCCGTTGCGCGGGGAAGAACGGAAGGCGGCTCAGCCCGAACCCGCTTCCTCCGTCCCCTCGGCAGGCAGAGCTCCCGGGCGGCGCAAGAACGCTGGCGACATGGAACCGCAGCCGCAGGGATGAGGCGGGTTCGGTTTCGCCGGGGTGAGCCCTCCGCGGGCGCTCCCTTGCTGGGGTCTTCGGCTTCCGCGACGTGATCGGGTGACTTTGCGTCCATCGTGATGACCGGGTTGTATCTCCGTCCGATCGGCCTTTTGTGGGGAGCCGACGCTGCCGAGGCGGTGCGGCTCAGGATCGCCGGAAGGCTCGCGGGAGGCAGCGGCGCCTTTTCGATCGTCGAGATCATCCGCCGCACAGGCGGCTCGACCGCGCGCGAGGTTGTCAGCTTTGCCGCGCTCTGCCACACGGCTGAACGGTCGATCCGGGATCGACTCGACGCGCTCAGCGCTCGGCGACCCGACATTGCCGGCATCGACTTCGGCAGGACCCGGGTCATGGGCGTCATCAACGTGACACCGGACAGCTTTTCCGATGGCGGGCAAACGCTCGAGGAGCGGAGCGCCGTCAAACACGGCCTGCGGCTTGCCGCAGAAGGAGCCGACATTCTCGACGTTGGCGGAGAATCCACGCGTCCGGGTTCCGATGGCGTCGCGGTTGAGGAAGAGGGCAGGCGGGTGACCTCGGTCGTGGAGCAGTTGAGCCGGGAAGGACTTGTCGTCTCCATCGATACCCGCAAGCCGCAGATCATGGCCTCGGCGGTGGCGGCAGGGGCGCGCATCATCAACGACGTGTCGGCGCTCACTTTCGAAGCACAAAGCGCAGCGCTCGCGGCCTCGCTGGGCGTGCCGGTCGTGCTGATGCACGCCAAAGGCAATCCCAAAACCATGCAGATCAATCCCGTCTATGACGATGTGGCGCTCGACGTTTATGACGAGCTCAGCGCCCTGCTGGCAGCGGCGGAGCGGGCAGGGTTACCGAAGTCAAACCTCCTGGTTGATCCCGGCATCGGCTTCGGCAAGACGTTCCGTCACAATGCGGAGATCCTGAAGAACCTCGCCGTCTTCCATGGTATGGGCGTACCCGTCGTGGTCGGCGCCTCGCGCAAGGCGTTCCTCGGTGCGATTTCCGGGGAGCGGACGGCGCATGAGCGCGTCGCAGCTTCGGTCGGCGCTGCGCTTGCCGGTGCGGGCCAGGGGGTGCAGGTTGTCCGGGTCCATGACGTTAAGGAGACGGTTCACGCGCTGAAAGTCTGGCGTGCGGCGCATGAGCCGGAATCATCCGGGCTCTGACGGCAGGGCCCAGGGACGGGGCACGACAGGATTGCGGATAGGCAGATCATGCGGGATCTTTTTGGAACTGACGGAGTGCGCGGGGCAGCCAACAGTTGGCCCATGGACCCCGAGACCGTGCTCAAGATCGGCATGGCCGCGGGTGGTCTGTTCACTCGCGGTCAACACCGCAACAGGGTGGTGATCGGCAAGGATACACGGCTGTCGGGTTACCTGGTCGAACAGGCACTGTCGGCGGGGTTCCTGTCGGTCGGACTCGACGTGTTTTTCCTTGGACCGCTGCCGACGCCGGCGGTGGCCATGCTGACGCGCTCGCTGCGGGCGGATCTCGGAGTGATGATATCGGCATCGCACAATCCCTTTGCCGACAACGGCATCAAGCTGTTCGGCCCCGACGGCTACAAGCTGTCGGACGGCCAGGAACAGGAGATCAGCCGGCGCGTGCAGCAGTCGGTGCCGGCTCTGCTGGCGAAGCCGGAACAGCTCGGCCGCGCCAAACGCATCGATGATGCCCAGGCGCGATACATCGAATTCGCCAAGCGCACTTTCCCCAAGGACCTCAGGCTCGAAGGCGTGCGCGTGGTCGTCGATTGCGCCCACGGAGCTGCCTACAAGGTCGCCCCGGCAGCCCTGTGGGAGCTCGGCGCCGAGGTCATCGTGGTTGCTGACCAGCCGAACGGGTTCAACATCAATGAGAAGTGCGGATCCACGCACCCGGAAGGTGTGTGCGACAAGGTCAGGGAGATGCGTGCCGACATCGGCATCGCCCTCGACGGCGACGCCGACCGCTGCATTATCGTCGACGAGAAAGGCCGCATCATCGATGGCGATCAGGTGATGGCGCTCGTTGCCTCGACATGGGCCAGGGAAGGTCGCCTGCAGGGGGACGGAATTGTGGCGACCGTCATGTCCAATCTCGGGCTGGAACGTTTTCTCGAGAGCCGGAACCTCAAGCTCCATCGCACCAGGGTCGGCGACCGCTATGTGGTCGAGCACATGCGCTCGCATGGCTGTAACGTCGGCGGCGAGCCGTCGGGACACATCGTCATCTCCGATTTCGCGACCACCGGCGACGGACTGGTCGCCGCGCTGCAAGTTCTGGCGGCCGCCAAGGCTTCGGACAAACCGGTAAGCCAGGTCTGCAAGCTTTTTGCGCCGATGCCGCAGGTGCTGCGCAACGTCCGCTACGGCAGCGGCCAGCCGCTCGAAAACGCCAAGGTGAAGGGCATCATCGCCACGGTGGAACGTCGGCTGGGAAACCGCGGCCGCCTCGTCATCCGGAGTTCGGGAACCGAGCCGCTGATCAGGGTCATGGCACAGGGTGATGATGATGCGCTCGTCGGCAAGGCGGTTGACGAAATCTGCGCGGCCCTGGAAGCTGCGCGCGCTGAAACCGGTTGACGTTGCGTCAACCGCAATTTTGTTTCAGACTGATACGGCAGCCATGGCAAAGACTAACCAGATCATTAATCTTTCGCATTTTGGGCTGGCTTCTGACGCGCTCAATGCCTATTTGAAGGTTGTTTGGTTAGCTATCCGGAGGTGACCTGTACTCAGGCGGGACTATCGGTGGTGAAGGGATTGCGAACGATAGCTGCCCTGGCAGGGGCAATGGTTGCCGCGGTAGCGGTGCCGGCCGTAGTCACAGCAGCTGACGATTTCGAAAGCGCTGTGCCCGACCTAGGCAGCTTCTACGTGCGCGGCGATGCGGGCTGGTCGTTCCTCGAGTGGGAGGACGGTGGGGATGACGACGCTCTGACGGTTGGGCTCGGCGTCGGCTACCAGTGGGAGGACTATCTGCGCGCCGACGTCCGGGTTGACTGGTCCGGCCCGTTCGACACGGGGGCCGTCGACCTGGAGAGTACAACCGTGCTCGGCAATGCCTACATCGATATTCCACTGACTGATAACATCACGCCCTATGTAGGCGCTGGCCTTGGCTGGGGCTGGGTCAATAGCGACGGGGGAGGCGTCGGCGACGATTCGGGATTCGCCTATTCGGCCACGATCGGATCTGCCTTCACGCTCACTGGTAACATCGAACTCGACGCCGGCTACCGGTTTCGCGGCATCTCGATCGACGGCGAGGACGTGACCGATCACGCGGTGACCGGCGGCATACGCTTCAAATTCTGAGGTCTCCTTGTTCGCCTGACCGGCCTGCCCTATAAGCGGCGCCGGGCTATCCCTCCCCAACGAGGGACGTCCATCTGCAAGGATGGTGCGAAATGGCGACCTGCGACAAGCCGGGGCGGCGCCCCAGCAGACCTTTTTTCTCTTCCGGCCCTTGCGCCAAGATCCCGGGCTGGTCACCCAATCTGCTCAACGAGGCTCTTCTCGGCCGGTCTCACCGGTCGGCGGAAGGCAAGGCGCGTCTCAAGCACGCCATCGACCTGACGCGCGAGGTGCTCGAGGTGCCGGCGAGCCATCTGATCGGCATCGTTCCGGCCTCCGATACCGGCGCCATCGAGATGGCCCTGTGGACCATGCTCGGAGCACGCGGCGTCGATGTCTTCCACTGGGAAAGCTTCGGTGAGCAGTGGGCGAAGGACATCACCCAGCAGCTCAGGCTCAAAGACGTAAGTCTGTTCTCAGCCCCATACGGTGAGCTGCCGGATCTGCAGCCAGGTCGATGGCGATCGCGATCTGGTTTTCGCCTGGAACGGAACGACTTCGGGAGTGCGGGTGCCGCACGCGGACTGGATCCCCGCTGACCGCAGCGGCCTGGCGATCTGCGATGCCACCTCGGCCATGTTCGCCCAGCCGCTCGACTACGGGAAACTCGACGTCGTTACCTTCTCCTGGCAGAAGGCGCTCGGCGGCGAGGCGGCCCATGGCATGATCGTGCTATCGCCGCGCGCGGTTGCGCGGCTGCAGAGCTACTCGCCGCCCTGGCCGGTGCCAAAAATCTTCCGCCTGACGTCCGGCGGCAAGCTGAACGTCGCAATATTCGAAGGCGAGACAATCAATACGCCGTCGATGCTGTGCGTGGAAGACTGGATCGCCGCGCTCGGCTGGGCAAAACGTGAGGGCGGTCTCAAATCGTTGACCACCAGAGCAGACGCCAACGCCAGGACGGTTTCGGACTGGGTCGAGCGAACCGCCTGGGTCGAGCACCTCGCGCGCGATCCGATGGTCAGGTCGAACACTTCCGTTTGTCTGGCGACGAAGGGCGGCCGCGAGATGGTGCAGACGATGGCACGATATCTCGCGGACGAACGCGTTGCCTTCGACATCGCGGCCCATCGCGATTCCCCGGCCGGGTTGCGCATCTGGTGCGGGGCGACCGTTCAAAGGGAGGACGTGGAGGCGTTGATGCCCTGGCTCGACTGGGCCCATGGCATGGCGATGCAAGCCGCTGCCGCGTGAGAACGCCGTGACGGCACAGGTGCTCATATCGGACCGGTTGAGCGACAGAGCGGTGGAGGTCTTTCACCGACGCGGCATCGCCGTCGATTATCGCCCCGACCTCGGCGCCGACAAGGAGGCCTTGCTGTCGTCCATCGGCGCCTATGACGGCCTCGCGGTCCGTTCCGCCACGAAGGTTTCCGGCAAGCTCATTGGCCGGGCCGCCAGGCTGCGGGTCATCGGCCGGGCCGGCATCGGCATCGATAACATCGACCTCAGCTCGGCAACCGCCCGCGGCATCATCGTCATGAACACGCCGCACGGGAATGCGGTCACGACGGCGGAGCACACGATCGCCCTGATGATGGCCCTGGCGCGGCAGATTCCGGAGGCCAACGCGTCTACGCAGTCGGGCAGATGGGAGAAGGAACGCTTCCTCGGTGTGGAGCTTTTCAACAAGACACTCGGCATCATCGGGTGCGGAAACATCGGAGGGATCGTCGCCGATCGGGCCCATGGACTGCACATGAAGGTGCTCGCCCACGACCCCTACCTGTCACCCGACCGGGCAGTGGAGATCGGCGTCGAAAAGGTCACTCTCGATGAACTGCTGGGCCGCGCCGATTTCGTGACCCTGCATACGCCCCTCACCGACAAGACGCGCAGCATCATCGACGCCCGGGCTCTGGCGCGCATGAAGCGGGGAGCGCGCCTGATAAACTGCGCACGCGGCGGGCTCGTCGATGAGACGGCGCTGAAGTCCGCTCTCGATGCGGGACACCTCGCCGGCGCAGCGCTCGACGTCTTCGAGACGGAGCCGGCAACCGCCCACCCTCTGTTCGGGCATCCCGGCGTCGTATGCACGCCGCATCTCGGCGCCGCCACAGCGGAAGCCCAGGAGAACGTCGCGGTACAGATCGCCGAGCAGATGGCGGACTATCTGATCGCCGGCGCGGTTGCCAATGCGCTCAACATGCCGTCGATCTCCGCCGAAGAGGCGCCGCGGCTCAGGCCGTTCATCGATCTTGCCGGGAAGCTAGGGTCATTCGCCGGCCAGTTGACCGAAGTGGCCCTGCGGGGGGTGTCGATCGAATATGCGGGTGCGGTGGGTGAGCTGAACACCCGCGCCCTGACGTCCGCGGCGCTTGCCGGCTTTCTGAAGCCGATGCTCGGCCTCGTGAACATGGTTTCCGCCCCGATGGTGGCGCGGGAGCGCGGCATCCAGGTCGACGAAACCCGGCAGACGGCGCGCGGCGTCTATGACAGCTACATCCGCTTTACCGTAATCGGGGAGGGATTCGAACGCTCGATCGCCGGAACGGTATTTTCCGACGGCAAGCCTCGCATCATCCAGATCAAGGGCATCAACATGGAGGCCGAATTCGGCCCCCATATGCTCTATGTGACCAACGCCGACAAGCCCGGGTTCATCGGCGCCCTCGGCACCATCCTGGGCGAAGCCGGAGTGAACATCGCGACATTCCACCTCGGGCGCGAGACGCGGGGAGGCAACGCGATCGCGCTCGTGGAAATCGATGAGCCGATCCCGGTCGCCGCGCTTGCGGCCGTCCAGGAGCTTCCGCACGTGCGGCAGGCCCGTACCCTGGAATTCTGACGGTGCAGGGCGGGGCATGAAGACACCAATCCGATCGCTGATGGCCGCCAATCGTGGCGAAATCGCGATTCGCGTCTTTCGGGCGGCCACCGAGTTGGGAATCCGCACCGTCGCCATCTACTCCAACGAGGACCGGTTCTCTCTCCACCGGTTCAAGGCCGACGAAAGCTACCGCGTGGGCGAGGGACGTGGACCGGTACAAGCCTATCTCGACATCGACGACATCATGCGGATCGCCAGGAGCGCCGGCGTGGAAGCGATCCATCCCGGCTACGGCTTTCTGGCGGAAAATCCGGAGTTCGCGGATGCCTGCCTGGAAGCCGGCATCCTGTTCATCGGGCCGCCCGCGGCGACGATGCGCCTTCTCGGCAACAAGATCAGCGCCCGCAACCTCGCGCTCGAGGCCGGCGTTCCCGTGATGCCGGCGAGCGGGCCGCTGCCGACCGAGCCGGCAGCGATGAAATCGCTGGCGAGGTCGATCGGCTATCCGGCGATGCTCAAGGCGAGCTGGGGGGGCGGCGGCCGCGGCATGCGCGTGGTACGCAATGAGAGCCAGCTCGTCGAGCTTGCCGAGGCCGCGCGCGCGGAAGCGCGAGCCGCCTTCGGCAAGGATGAGATCTATCTCGAAAGGCTGGTGGAACGGGCCCGGCACGTCGAGGTGCAGTTCCTGGGCGACCGGGATGGCAACATCGTTCATCTTTTCGAGCGCGACTGCACTGTTCAGCGGCGCCATCAGAAGGTGGTCGAAAGAGCGCCCGCCCCCTATCTGGACGGGCAGCAGCGAAGCGCGTTGTGCGCGGCGGCGCTACGAATCGCCAGGGCGGCCGGCTATGTGAACGCCGGCACTGCCGAGTTCCTGCTCGATGCGGATACGGGCCGGTTCTACTTCATCGAAGTGAACCCGCGCATCCAGGTCGAGCACACCGTGACCGAAGTCGTGACCGGCATCGATATCGTGAAGGCGCAGGTCGCGATCGCCATGGGCGGAAGGGTGGGAATCGACGAAACCGGAGTTCCAGTCCAGAGCGACATCCGGCTCAACGGCCACGCGCTGCAGTGCCGGATCACCACCGAGGACCCACTCAACAACTTCATTCCGGACTACGGCCGCATCAAGGCCTATCGCGGCGCGACCGGCTTCGGTATCAGGCTCGATGGCGGCACTGCCTACTCCGGCGCCTTGGTAACCCGCTACTATGATTCGCTTCTCGAGAAGGTCACGGCGTGGGGCGCGACGCCGTTGGAGGCCGTTCGCCGGATGGATCGCGCGCTGCGCGAGTTCCGCATCCGCGGCGTCTCCACCAATTTGCAATTCGTCGAGAGCTTGATCTCGCATCCACGCTTTTTGTCGGCTGAATACACGACAACTTTCATCGATGAGACGCCGGAGCTCTTCGAGCTGCCGGCGCGCAAGGACCGGGCAACGAAGCTTTTGTCGTTCATCGCCGATGTCATCGTCAACGGCAATGCCGAAGTCGAAGGCCGGCGCAGGCCGCGGCAGCTGCGGACGCCGAAGGCGCCGGACGTGCGCGGCATGAGGCCGCCGCCCGGATTGCGCGATCTCCTCGATCGCGAGGGTCCGGAGGCGGTGGCTCGCTGGATGAAGGAGCAAAGCCGGCTGCTCATCACCGACACCACGATGCGCGATGCGCATCAGTCCTTGCTCGCCACGCGCGTGCGCACCGATGATATCGTCACGATCGCGCCGGCCTATGCCGTCTTGTTGCCGGAGCTGTTTTCGGTCGAATGCTGGGGCGGCGCGACCTTCGATGTCGCCATGCGGTTTCTGAAGGAATGTCCGTGGGACCGGCTGCACCGGCTGCGCGCCGCAATGCCGAACCAGCTCCTGCAGATGCTGCTGCGCTCCGCCAACGCGGTCGGGTACACGAACTATCCCGACAACGTCGTCGAATACTTCGTCGCCCGCGCGGCGGCGGCCGGCATCGACGTCTTCCGCGTCTTCGATTCGCTGAACTGGATCGAAAACATGAAGGTGGCGATGGCCGCGGTGCTGAAGTCGGGCAAGGTCCTCGAAGCGGCCATCTGTTACACCGGCGACATTACCGACCCGGAAAGGCGCAAATACGACCTCGAATATTATGTGAGCCTCGCCCGCCGGCTCGAGGCTGAAGGCGCGCACATTCTCGGTATCAAGGACATGGCGGGGCTGCTCAAGCCGGAAGCGGCGCGCCGGCTGGTCGCCGCGCTCAAGGATGCGGTCGGGATGCCGATCCATCTTCACACCCACGATACCAGCGGCATCTCGTCCGCCACCGTCTTTGCGGCAGCTGAAGCCGGCGTCGACGCCGTGGATGCGGCGATGGATTCGATGAGCGGCCTCACTTCACAGCCGCCGTTGGGGTCGATTGCAGCTGCGCTGGAGGGCAGCGCTCGCGCCACCGGCCTCAACCGGGAAGCGCTCCAGACAGTAGCCGAATACTGGCGGGGCGTGCGTTCCCTCTACGAGGGCTTTGAAAGCGACATCCGCTCGGGAACCGCCGACGTCTACGCCCACGAAATGCCCGGGGGCCAATATACCAACCTCCGCGAGCAGGCTCGCTCGCTGGGCATCGAGGATCGCTGGCCGGAAGTCTCGCGTGCCTACAGTGTCGTGAACGTCATGTTCGGCGATATTGTGAAGGTGACACCCACCTCCAAGGTCGTCGGCGACATGGCCCTGATGATGGTCACCAGCGGCCTCACCGCCGACGACATCGAAGATCCGCACCGGGAGATCGCATTTCCCGAAAGCGTGGTTTCATTGTTCAAAGGCGAAGTGGGACAGCCCCCCGGGGGATTTCCGAAGCCTCTGCAGCAGAAGATCCTGAAAGGCGAGGAACCGCTGCGAAAGAGACCGGGCGAGACACTGGCGCCCGCGGACTTCACGTCGTTACGAAGCTCGGCCGAGCGGCAATGCGGCCGCGCCGTATCCGACGATGAATTTGCCGCCTACCTCCTCTACCCGCAGGTCTTCGTGGAACTCGCCCGGACGCAGGCGGCGTACAGCGATCTCTCCATCCTGCCCACCGGCGTTTTCTTCTACGGCATGGAGCCGCAGGAGGAATTCGCCATCGACATCGACCGCGGCAAGACACTTCTCGTGAGTTATTCGGCGGTGAGCGAATCCGACGAGGAGGGAATGGTGACGGTCTATTTCGAGCTCAACGGCCAACCGCGGCCGGTGAGGGTGGCAGACAAATCCAAGAAGCCGCTGAAGGCTGCACGTCCCAAGGCGGACGCCGGCAACAGCGCCCATCTTGGATCACCGATGCCGGGGCTCGTCGTCTCATTGGCTGTCAAGCCCGGTGAAAAGGTCAAGAAGGGCGACCTGATCCTCAGTCTCGAGGCCATGAAAATGCAGACCGCCGTCGTCAGCGAGCGCGCCGGAACCGTTCGTGAGCTGGCGGTCGCGGTCGGCCATCAGGTGGACGCCAAGGATCTGCTGGCGATCATCGATTAGCGGGCTGGCTGGATCAAACAACCTGGAGCATGGAAGACCCGGGAAATGGCAAACGTGGCGGTGATCGGCGCCCAATGGGGCGACGAAGGCAAAGGCAAGATCGTCGATTGGCTGTCGGAGCGCGCCGACATCGTGGTGCGCTTCCAGGGCGGGCACAACGCCGGCCACACTCTCGTCATCGAAGGCGCCACCTACAAGCTGTCGCTGTTGCCTTCGGGGGTGGTGCGCCGCGGCAAGCTTTCGGTCGTCGGCAACGGGGTGGTCATCGATCCCTGGGCGCTGACTGATGAAATCGACAGGCTTCGGGATCAAGGCATCGACATCGAACGGGACAACCTGAGGATCGCCGAGAATGCCACGCTGATCCTGCCGTTTCATCGCGAGCTCGACCAGATGCGCGAGGCGGCGGCCGGCGACGGCAGGATCGGCACGACCGGGCGAGGGATCGGCCCGGCATACGAAGACAAGGTCGGCCGGCGCGCCATCCGCATCCAGGATCTCGCCGAAATCTCCGCGCTCGGCGGGAAGGTCGACAGGCTGCTGGCCCATCACAACGCGCTGAGACGCGGGTTCGGACAACCCGAGTTGAAAGCGGACGAAGTCATCGCGCAGCTGGCAGCCATTGCGCCCCGGGTGTTGCCGTATGTCGACGCCGTATGGCTTCTCCTCGACGAGGCGCGGCGGAAGGGCAAGCGCATCTTGTTCGAAGGCGCGCAGGGCACGTTGCTCGACATCGACCATGGAACCTATCCGTTCGTAACCTCTTCCAATGCGGTTGCCGCACAGGCGGCAAGCGGCTCGGGTCTCGGCCCGGGCGCCATCGGGTATGTCCTTGGCATCATGAAGGCCTACACGACGCGGGTCGGCTCTGGTCCGTTCCCGACCGAGCAGGAAAACGAGATCGGTGCTCTCATCGGCGAGCGCGGCAGGGAGTTCGGAACAGTAACCGGCCGCAAGAGGCGGTGCGGTTGGTTCGACGCGGTGCTGGCGCGCCAGGCAAGCAGGATCTCGGGAGTGAACGGCGTAGCTCTCACCAAGCTCGACGTTCTCGACGGTTTCGGTGAAATAAGCATCTGCACCGCCTATGAGCTCGATGGCAGACGCATCCACTATCTGCCTGCCGCAGAAGCGCTGCAGGGACGGGTCAGGCCCATCTACGAGCGCGTCGAGGGTTGGCAGGGTTCGACGAGGGGAGCCCGGTCGTGGGCAGACTTGCCGGCTCAGGCGATCAAATACGTGCGCTACCTCGAAGAGCTCATCGGATGTCCCGTGGCGCTGCTTTCGACCTCGCCCGAGCGCGCCGACACGATCCTGATGCGGGATCCGTTTGCCGATTGACCCTCATCAAGTGCCATCAATCTTCACACCTCGATCCCGAGCTGGCGCGAGGCGAGCGCGCGCCTGATCATGCCGATATCCACGTTGGCGCCGGAGAAGATGAGCACCACGGTCGAGCCCTTGATGGCCGAGCGACGCGCCCACGCTCCGGCAAGCGCAGCCGCGGTCCCCGGCTCGACCAGGACATGCGCGTGGGCGAGGGCTGTGTGCATTGCCGACAGGCAGTCTTCGTCGTCGACCTCGAGCGCATCGGAGACATGGGCGATCATGGCTGCCAGGGCGAGTTTTGGAGGAATGCGCTGATTGAGACAATCGCAGATGGTGGTGACAGGATGCTCGATGGCCTTGCGGGCGTGAAAACTGCGGACCATGCAGGGCGTCTGCGCCGAGCCGACCGCAATCACCCGGGCCCGTGCGCCGTCCGCCTTCAGGCCCAGAGCCGTGCCGGAAGCGAGACAGGCGGAGCCCGTCGGCGCGAAAACGAAGTCGGCCTCAGGAAGGGCCCTGCCGATTTCCAGTCCAATGGTACCGGCGCCGGCAATCACAAGCGGGCTTTCACCGTCGTCGATGAAGGCGAGGTCATGGGCCGCCGCGAAGGCCTTGGCGGCTACCTTGGCTTCATCCAGATCGGCGCCGCCGACATGTAGGTTGCCTCCGAACCTTGCGATCGCAGCCTGCTTGGTCTCCGGGCAACGGCGGGGAAGAAAGATATCGGCCGTCCTGCCGAGCAACCGTGCTGCGTAGGCAACCGCCTGGCCATGATTGCCGGTAGAGGAAGTGCAGGCGTTCTTTGCAGCCGGATCGGCGAGGAGGTGATTGAGAGCGCCTCGAAGTTTGAACGAGGAGAGGACGCTGGCGAATTCGCCCTTGATCCAGACATCGGCGTCGAGAAGCTCTGCAAGTGCGGGAGACGGCCACAGCGGCGTAGCCGTCAGATAGGGTTGAATACGGCGCTCGGCCTCGACCACTTCTTCGGGAAGCGGAACCGCCTCTGGCGCGCTCATGCGCCGAGACGGCGCCGCCCGTCTGCAGAGCGAGCATTGCGGCAGCGAGCCATCGGACACAGCCGCTCATCGGCAAGGTAAGCTCTCCAGGGGGAAACCATCTCGCGCATAAGACTCAATGGGGGTGCCTTCCGCAAGTGCCGGTCTCGCAGACTCGAAGCCTTGCCACCGCTGGCAGCCCCGAAGTATGAAGTGGCCGACGGGGTCTTCATTTCTCGACCTTGGTGTACGGACGGTTGATCGCAAGCAACGGATTACGCCGATGCGGTGGCTGCGGACAGGACTCTGGCTTGTTTCAGGTTGGTTGACCGTGGCGTTGCTCGCGCCGTGGCCGCCGGAAGCGGCCGCGGGCTATCGGGAGGATGCGGAAAGCCTGGTTGCCAACCCGCCGGCCGGCATCGTGATCCGGCCGGACCTGGAAGGCGCCATGGATGGCCTGGCAAACGAGGCGAGAGCGGACAAGGGCCGCAAACCGTTGACCGCGAGCCCGCTTTTCAAAGCCGCGGCACGCGCACAGGCCATCGACATGGCGCTGGGGGATTTCGTCGCGCACCGGTCGCGCAAGGGCCATGGTTTCAGTTCGCGATTTGCGGCCTTCGCGGGCGACGCCGATCGCTTTCCCGCGCGCGGCGAAAATGTGGCGCGTGACCGCATCAAGGGGCCGGTTGACGGCGACAAGGCGCGCCGGCTTTTTCAGCAGTGGCTCGATTCCGGCGGGCATCGCCGGAATTTGCTGGGGCGCAACTACGAGATGATCAGCTCAGGCGCAATCCAGAAAGGCAATCATCTCTACGCGGTTCAGATTTTCTGGGCCGCGCCGGTCGACGGGGGGCTTGATGCCGGCGTCCGTACAATTGGAAGAAGCGAGGCAGCCGAAAGCAGGGACGCAGTCGAGAAACCGGTGCCGAAGCGGTCGATCCTGAAGACGTTACGGGGGCTCTGGCCGCTATGACAAACTCAGAGCCGGGCGGACGGAGAAGGTAGCCGCTGCTTGGCGATCGAGGCCGCGCTCGCCGCAACCGTGACAGCCTTCTGGACCTTCTCGAACGCTCTCACCTCGATCTGCCTGATGCGCTCGCGCGACACGTTGAACTCCTGCGACAGCTCCTCGAGGGTCATTGGCTCATCGCTGAGACGACGCGCCTGAAAGACGCGGCGCTCGCGGTCGTTGAGCTTCTTCATCGCCTGATCGAGCATGGCCAGGCGATTGGAGGTTTCTTCGCTCTGGACGAGAGCGGTTTCCTGGTCCGTAGTCTCGTCGACCAGCCAATCCTGCCACTCGCCGTCGGCATCGGCGCGCACCGGGGCGTTGAGAGAGGTATCGCCGGCCAGTCGCCGGTTCATCGACACGACGTCTTCCTGCGGCACACCGAGGCGGCGCGCGATCTCCTTCACCTGGTCGGGGCGCAAGTCGCCATCTTCCAGCGCCTGGATCTGCCCCTTGATCTTGCGCAGATTGAAGAACAGCTTTTTCTGGCTGGCAGTGGTGCCCATCTTGACCAGGCTCCACGAGCGCAGAATGAATTCCTGGATCGAGGCCTTGATCCACCACATGGCGTAGGTCGCGAGCCGGAACCCCTTGTCCGGCTCGAATTGCCGGACTGCCTGCATCAGGCCCACGTTGCCTTCCGATATGACTTCCGATATCGGCAGACCGTAGCCGCGGTAGCCCATGGCGATCTTGGCGACCAGCCGCAGATGGCTGGTCACGAGCCGGTGGGCGGCTTGGCGGTCGCCGTGCTCGCGCCAGCTCTTGGCCAGCATGAACTCTTCCTCGGGCTGAAGCATTGGAAATTGCCGTATCTCGCGAAGATATCGGGAAAGCCCCCCTTCACTCGAAATCGACGGCAGACTGGACGTACGGGCCATCACTCTTCCTCGAGCCTTCGTGGCCAAGGCTCCCTCTAACGGTTACAAATATAGTTACGATTAATGGGCGAGTTAAGATCCCTATCAGAAAATTGCCGGACCGGCCGAGCATGGACAGAAATTAATAATGTGACTCAAGAGCTTGGACTAAGTTCCTGAAATCGTTTGGCGTTGGCGCCGAGAAGCGCATCGCCTCACCCGACACGGGGTGATGAAATCCCAACACTTCTGCGTGAAGGGCCTGGCGCCCAAGCAGGCCCAGCGCCGCTTGAGCGGCGGCGTGCAGCCGGCGGGCGCTCGCCGCATGGCTCCTGCCGTAGACCGGATCGCCAAGAAGGGGATGGCCCGCGTGCGCCATGTGGACCCGGATTTGGTGGGTGCGGCCCGTCTCCAGGCGGCACTCTACCAGTGTCGGGGCGCCCGGCTGGTCGAATGTTCTGAGGACGCGGTAGTGGGTGACGGCGGCCCGGCCCCGCTCGCGGCGGACCGCCATTTTCTGGCGATCGGTGGGCTTGCGGCCGATCGGAGCGCTGATCGAGCCCTGCGCTCGCTCCGGCCTGCCCCAGACGATCGCCTGATAGGTTCGTTCGAGACGGCCGTCCCGCCCATGCTCGGCGAATTGCTCGCTCAGGCTCCGGTGGGCGCGATCGTTCTTGGCGACGACCATCAACCCCGACGTGTCGCGATCCAGCCTGTGAACGATGCCCGGCCGCCGCTCGCCGCCGATGCCGGAAAGACTTTGACCGCAATGGGCGATGAGGGCGTTGACGAGCGTGCCCGTCCGGTGGCCGGGAGCGGGATGGACGACAAGTCCGGCGGGCTTGTCGATGACGATGACATCATCATCCTCGTAGATCACCGCGAGCGGCATGGCCTCGGCCTCGGGCCGCGGTGCGGCCGGCGGGGGCACGAGCACTTCGATGCGGGCCCCCGGTTTGACGCGATGGCGGGGCTCCACTATGGTCGCTCCGTCCACGCGCACCCGGCCATCGGCGATGAGCGCTTGAAAGCGGGCGCGGCTCACGTCGAGGAAACTCCGGCTCAACACGCGATCGAGGCGTTCGCCGGCATCGTCCGCGCCGACGGTCATGGTGAGTTCGCTCGAGGTTTCCATTATGCCCGGATCGCACGATCACGCTTTGCAGGACGAACCTGCGCCTGCTGCCGACGGTGGGCAAGATCCGCTCAACGTCAGGGTTCTGAAATGGGTGGTGATCGTGCTCGGCGCGTTGCTCATGGCCGCGCTGGTAACCGTGTTCGGCATCATCGGCTACCGCCTGGCTCGGCCCAGGCCGCAGGTCGCGCCGATGGAAGCGGCGATCGGCCTGCCGGTCCGGCCCGGCGCGGAAATCGGCCAGTTCGAGCTCGACGGCAATCGCCTGGTCGTGCACGTGAAACATCAGACGGAAAGCGAGCTCGTGGTGATCGATCTGCGGACGGGGAGCATCGTGAGCCGGATCAGGCTCGACGGGCGCGCACCAGGGGCTGGGGGCAACTGAAACTAAAGAGTCAGTTCTTCCTTGCCACCGAGGCAGCTATCTCCAGGGCTATTTCCTTGCGCCGCTCATCGCCGAGAAAATCGAAGAGTTCAGCAAGGTTGTTGAGGACGTCGCCATAACCCGGATCGGAAACCGACACGGCGGCCAGGCGATCGGCAAGTTCACGCGCCTGATCACGAGTGATGGTCCTGCTCGTTTCGGCGAGGCTCGCGATCGCCCTGAGGTTGGCAAAGGCACCGCCGCCCGGCGGGCTCGCATCGCCCCGATTGATACCGGTCTGCGGGTCGACCCGGACTTCAGCCGAGGAATTGAGCCAGCGGTCGGCCAGCGCCTTGCTGCGCGCCGGCTTGCGCTGCAAGGCATTGAGGGCGGTCATCTGCTCGTAAGCAGCCAGCGCCTCGCGGGTAGCGCCCTCGCCGAGGCGGCGCGGGTTCTTTCCCTCGGCGAATGCCACCACGTCGTTCGCCAGGTCGGCGGCCGCGAGCAGTCGTGCGCAATCGTTCCGGCAAAATGCTCTGACACTTGTCCAGCCGCTGTCGCCGTTGCGTAGCGACAATCGCACCCAATCGCCGGAGGAATTGGCGATGTTGTAGACTTGACCTTCCGGGAGCGTGTGCGCGACCGCGGCTGTCGTCGCTGGCTTTCTGCGAAGCCGTGTCAGTTCGTTTGCGGCCGACTGAACCTGTGCAACCGTATCCCGCGTCAGTGTCAGGCTCTGCGCCTGAAATCGTTCCGGCCTCAGGCTCGCTTCAAGCCCGAGTTTGCGGCCATCGTTTCCGGTAAGCTGAACGATGCGCGCGAAACGACCGCCCGCATCATCGTCGGGAATCTGGATGAACGTGTCGATCTGAACCGAGCCGTCGCCCGGCGCCCGAATTCGGCCCCAGACGGCAATCGTGTAGCCCAGATTCCGCGTCAGCTTGTCGACGCGGTCGAAATAGGTGAGACCATCCTCACCGCGGGCGGAAAGGTCACTCTGGAAATTGACGATGGCGTAGGAGCCGACGCGGGTGGAGAACAGCATGTGTTTGGAAATCAGGAACGAGACGGCGTTGCTGAGCCCGGTCCCGTCAGGATCCTGGTAGGCAAAGACCGCAACCTTGTTCCTGGTCTTGGGGAACAGCGTCTTGCTGTCGACCAGAGCCCGCCGCTGCTCGTCAAGCTTCGCGACTTCGACCTCCAGAACCCCGAGCCGCCTCTCGAGTTGCCGGATTTGGCGCTCGACGGCGTCTGTCGAGTCGGTCGACATGCGCGCCTGTTCCAGCGCAGTCCTCAACGTGTCGATTTCCGACTGAACCTGCCGCTGCTCCTCATAGACCGGGTTTTCGCTCAGTTTCGCAAGTTGGCGATCCAGCTCTTCCAGCTGCTGGATCATTTTTTCGCTGCGTACCTCCATGCCGGGTTCGGCTGGCGCCGCCAGGGCAGCCATCAGAACGACCGCAGCAAGGACCAGCGTGGAAGACCTCGATCTCATCGCTTCATCACCCGCCACCGCCGGCATTCGACAGGAGCTCCGTATTCCTGAGATGCGGGTTGCATCGGGCGCGCAGGGTAGCAACGGCCGCCGGAGGATTGCTGACCAGTTGCTCGATCACGTTGAGAACCGAGATCACCTGCGGGCAGTTCTCTGTTTTCTTGTTGAAGATTCCGCCGGCCAGGGATGCGAGGATCGCCGCATGCGCCTCGACACTCATTCTGGTCCTCTCCGGATCGTTGAGGTCGACATCGTCGTGTGCGATCGTGGTCGGAGGGACGAAGCCATTGGCGTCGCTTACCGAGGTGCTGACCTTGAAGGGTGGAACGGCGCTGGCGACATAACCGTAGACCAGCGCATCGGCATTGAGAGCGGTGGCCAGATTCGTTCCGAGTTCCGGCAATTGGGGACGGGCGCCATTGCAGGGGGCGAAGACGGGTTGCAGGCTGGGGTCGATCCAGTTCTGCTGCAATCGGGTGTTCAGGTCGAATCGCAGGGCCTCGGCGATGCGGTCCGGCAGTTCCGCGAAGTCGCTTCCGAGAGGAGAGCGGAAGTTGCCGACGATGACCGTGCGCTGTTTGCCGCCAAGGCACGGAGCCAGCGATTGGGCCAGAAGGTCGATGGTGGGCGGCGGATCGACCAGCCGGCCGTCGGCGCTCTGGAACTGGATCTGAACGGGCACGTAGCCGGGCTCATCCACCGCCACCGCCAGATTATTAACCCCGGGCAGGCGCTGGAAACTCAGTGTGTACCTGCCGTCCCGGTCCGTCCGGCTGCGCCCGAGAATATCGACGTTCAGCATCAAGGTTACCTGCGTGCCGACGAGGGGCTTGCCGCTCCCCGCATCGGTGACCCGACCGGCGAGGATCATCTGCTGCGCCTCGGCCCTGATGGGAAGTGCGGCGAACATGCCGAAGATGACCAGCACCACGGCGAGCCGGATGTCAGCGAGGGCGCAAGACCACGCTTGCCCGGCCATCCGCCGATCTATCCTGCACATTCGTCGGGCAACCCGCATAGGGCCCAACCTCCGACCGGACACCATCGCTCCAGATGATGTTCAGTTGCCACGGTGCGGCGCTTGCATTTTCGATATCGAGAGCCGATTGACCCGCCGGACTGACGGTGAAAGCCTGCACCGCTGCTCCGACGGCTTCGAGGTAGGCGATGGTAACACCCGCCGGAATCCCATTCAACGTCTGTATCGTGGCGAGCAGACGGCAACTCTGCGGACTGCTGCGGTCGGCAAACTCTACATACGGAAAGGTGTTGACGAACCTGACGTTGGAATACGCGTAGATCGGAATCCCGATCGCGACAACAAGCAGGATCAGACCAGTCGACATCGCCACCCTGGTGTTCCACCTGTCGCGTCCCAGGACACTCCAGAGCGGTCTGGAAATCAGCTGCGAAAGTTTGCCGTCAAGTTTTCCGGTCGTGTTGACTGCCGAAAGAATATCCGCGGTGGCGTTGAGAAACTCCTGGTTCTCACGCTTGGCATCGCGGACGCAGACTATGAGATCTTCGATCCATCCTGCCTTCTCTGCCCTCACGATCAACTGGAAAACCTGATGATCGAAGGGCGCCGTCGGAGTTACCAGCGTGACGAGATCCCGGCTGGGAGATCCGAACTTGAGAGCCTGCTCGAGATCCCCCGGCTCGAATGTCTCGAGTATCGCTTGATGCAAACGGCTGTGGTTCGACATTGCTGCAGTTTTTTGGACCGGACCCGAGGGTGGAATCGCAATCAACAGTCTTAATTCAAAAAAGTTGATTAACGGACGATTCCTATGTCCTTTTCTGTGTCAGGATCGGGCCGCCGGCTTTGCGCTGACAGGAGCCGTATCCCAAAATCTCTCCACACGGGCCTGGGCCTGAAGGTCGGCGATGATGGCGCCCACGGGAATCGCCTGGTTGTAGGTTCCCTTGTAATCCGGCCAATCCTTGGGATCGCCGGCCTGGTGCAGGGCGACCAGCTCGAGATTCGCGTTGCAACACGGCGATCCCGACGAGCCCGGCAGGGTAGACGCATCATGGCGCACCCGGGTGCTGCCGCTGGCCACCTCCAGCACTGCGCCGATCGCCAGCTGCATAGGTTTGAGCTTGATCGCCGGCAAGGCATCGAGGTCCTGCGGATGCTGGACGATGAGAAGCGGATCCGTCTTTTCGACCGACGGAGGATCGATGCCGACGGGGATCCACCCCCGTAGGGTCGCGCCGGGTTCCGCGCTGGGCCCGATGGGTTGATCGCCGATCTTTTCACTCAATCTCAATAGCGCATAGTCGAGTTCGTGGGGCTTCCATTCGCCGCCGGAGGGTTGGAGATCGGCCTGGCTGTACGGTTGAAAGGCCACGATTCCATCCCTCGCCAATGCCACCTCGCGCCCGGCCGAAATGACGTTGCTGCTGGTCACCGCCTTATAATCGAATCGGCAGCGGATCGAGCCTTGGCTCGCCGATCCGCCGGCTGCATTCTTGACCACGTGATAGTTGGTCAGAACGAGATCGGGCCCCACCAGGAATCCCGTTCCCAGGCCGGAGCCGGTTTCGATCGCGCAAACACAGTTTTCGATGCGCCCGAAGCGCTCCCGAAACAGGGCGATGTCGGTGAAGTTCCAGCGGCGCCTTACGAGCTTCTCCAGGCTTCGGGCCGCTTCAGACCCGATCGTGCCGAACCCGATGGATTCCTCGACGGCGATCAGGTCGGGACTGTCAGGCTTCGACCAGCGGGCGGCCGCCACGAGTTTGGCGATCCAGCCGTTCCTCTGTGCAACTCTGACCAGCTTGAAAACGATCGCCGCCTTGTCATCGCCGATGGCCAATGCTTCGCGATCCTTCTCCAGGCGGAAGAACAACATCTGGTCGAGCTCCTGGAGCGTGAAGGCCTTGCCCAGGGCCGTGCAGAGCGCTTCTGTCTGTTCGCCTGAAAGCTTCATCGATTCTGTTTGACCCTATGAACGTCGAGGTGTGGCGAGTTCGGCATTCTTCATGGCGCGGCGGATCGACTGGATCCAGATGCCCTCATTGGCGCCATACTTCCCTTCCCGGCCGTTGAGCCGGCGCATCTCCTTGCTGCCGGAGTGATGAAGCGCAATGGTGAGCCAATCGCCATTGAAAACCGGGCTGCCGGAGCTGCCGGGCTCGGTCGGCGTGCGATAGTGCACCCGGCAAGGCGACGGGTCCTGCTCGGCTTCGAGGAGGTGCTGTTCATAGTCGAGAAGCTCATTGTCCTCGAATGAGAAACTGATTTCGCCGCCACCGGGATGACCGACGATGTAGACGCGTTCCCGCTTGCCTCCGCCGAGCGACGGCAGCGTCCGGGAGGAGCGCAGGGGCCTCAGAGCATCCGGGGGCGGCGGGGTCAGCCGCAACACACAGGCGTCATGCCGTGAAGGCGGCGACTGCCAGACGATCGACACTTCGTAGCTCGCTCTCGGATCGGCTGCGGCAGGCGCGAGCTCGAAGCTCACCCTGGCTTCTTCCGGCCGTAGCGCGCCTTCCAGCGGCGGGTCGCTCACCACATGGGCATTCGTCAGGACCAGGTGTTCCTCTCCCAGCCGGTCGTCGAGATCGTCGCCGCGGACCAGGAATCCCGTGCCGATGCCGCGGCCCCTGGAACGGACGAGCGCAATGGAGCGGGCTATATCGAAACCCTGCTGCATCCAGGTGTAGGTGCGCGAGCCGATGTCGCCCAGGACCTTCTCGTAGTCTGCTTCCGCCACGGAAGCCATCTGGCGAGCGTCCTCCCGGCTGACCGTAAAGCTCCCTCCCGGCAGCTCGAGCAGGCGCGCCCGCAGCGGCGCCAGCAACGCCTGCCCGTCGTCGCGGCTGCCGAGATTCCAGACCTCCGTCAGCTGGCGCACGGTCCCGCCGAGCGCGAAGGCGTTGGTGTCCCGATGCTGGACATAGATCTTGAACCACTCGATGGCTTCGCCCATGCGATCGAGTGCGATCAGCGCCTCCCCCGCGGTGGCCATTGCGCGGGCGCCGCGTCTCTCCCCGGGAACTCTGGTTACGCTGTCGAGGATTTCACCGGCGCAGCGGAGCGCCGTCGCCCTCTCGTTTTCATCGAGCGCAAGTCCGCGATCCCAGGCCGCCAGCGCCACGCTGTTGATGCCCTGGTAGAGGGCGGCCGGATTCCGGGAGAATACGGATTTGTAGAAGCCGTAGGCGTTCTTCAGGGCTGCGGCGGCGACTGCATCGCGTTTGCCCCGGGCGGCGATCGCCTTGTCTTTCCAGGCGCGCCCGAGCACGCCCCGTGCATCCTCGGCTTCCTCCGGCGGCGTCCGCACATCGGCGATGATCGCGTTCAGCATGGCGATCGCCGGCGCAATGTGGCCGCATTCGATCAACGCCTGCGCATACTGGCGACCGACCTGTGCATCCTCGCAGCCGTCATCGATGATCGCCTCCGCCACCTCCAGCATGTGACTGAACCGCCGGGTGTTGCGCAGCGCTTCCAGAACCCGGCGCGCCGTCGGCGCGTCGATGGTTTCCGGCTGAAGCGCAAGGGCCCGGATGAACTCACTGCAGGCGGAACGCAATGCATCCGGATCATTCTTCTGGGCGGAAGTCTCGACCCTGTCGGCAAGTTTGACCAAGCTCACGACCGCCTCCCGAACAGCGATTCTAGCGCTCGGGTCGAGGAGATGACGCTGCGACCGCGGTGTCGGACGCCGTTTCCAAACTCATGCCCTTCCACCAGGGGCCCGACAGCGCCGGGCGTGAGGCAGCGCCCGGCTCGAAGGTGACGCCGGCGTCGATTACACGGCCGTCGCAGGCAAGTTGCGAGCTCGGAACACCGTAGTTGGCCTTCAGATAGACTCCGGCGAAGTGCAGAGCCACTACCTGCCCGGTTCGCGGGTCGATGACCGCACTGCCGGAATTGCCTCCGAGCGTCGAGCTGTCGTGGGTTGCCGCAGAAACCCGCTTGCCGAAGCTCGGAACATCGTCGCGCACTCCGAGCTTGCCGGGTTGCAACCGCTTGACATTGTAAGCGCCGCCGAAAACCTGATCCTGGACCTTGGCGTCGTTGCGGACGTCGAATGCCGGATAGCCGATGACGGCGACTTCGCTGTTCAGCAGATCGTCCGGATCGCGGATCGACAGCTCGAGCGGCGCTTGCTCCGGCGCCAGGCGCGAAACCCTCAGCAGCGCCATATCCCAATAGGGATGGATCATCACGACATTCGTGACGTCGAGGTATGTTGAACCGTCACGGTCGCGCTCCCTGCGGAAGTCTACGCCCGCCTTTGCCCCTGAAAGAAAGGTCAGCCCCCGGATGCCGAGACCGGTGGCGAATATTTCCGCCACGTGCCGGTTGGTCATGATGAGGTCGGCGCCGACGACAAAACCGGTGCCGCCGTAGGGCAGGCTGGGATGATCGGGCAATTCGATGCGACCGATCGAGGGAATGACCTTTCGGATGCGGTCGTGGAGTGCGGCGTCGGTGTCGAAATGCTTCCAAAGGTCGTGGCCGATCCTGAAATCGCCATCGACGATGTCGATCGCCGGACGTTTGTCCGGAATGATGATCGCTTCCAGCGCGAACTGCTCATCGCGGTCCAGCTCGCGATCAAGAGCGAGTTTTTCCACCGCGCTCCTGGTGATCTTCTCGACGTTCGGAGGCAGGGTGCTGCCCGCCGCCACTCTCTCGAAACTCACTCCCTCGTCGGCCATCGATTCGAGGGAAGAGGAGGGCAGTATCCGGTCGAGATACGACTTGAGCCGGCCGGTGTGCTCCGACATGGAAGGCTCCTATTCGGCGACCTGCTAACCCAGAGTTCAGGGTAACCATCCGCCGTTTGCGCGCAATATGGAAATCAATTCCTGCTTTGGGGAAGCCTTGCCATTCGGACCTGATCGTCACGGCGGCTGCAATGCCCGCCAGTAGCGGTGGGGGAGATGGTCAGCGATCGGTGACGGCAGCAGACGGGAGAGCAAGCCAAGCGCATCCGTTCGCGGCCCGGCCGCCGCCAATGCTTCATCGGGCTGAGCCAGCCCTTCCTCGAGCGGAGGTGGGGCCGCGAATGGCGGCTCATCGCTTGGCTGTCGTGAGATGAGGGTGGCGTCGAACCGGTCGCCACGCCTCGACAGCAGCGACCGGCCGACATGCCGGTAACCGAGTTCCGAAGGTGGAACGCGCGCGACGATGTCGTCGGCATGCACCAGCCGGTAGGTGATCTGTCCCAATTCGTGGTTGAACTGGCGTGCGAACTTCTCGCTGCCCAGGCGCGGCATGCCAAACGTATAAATCCCGTCCGGCGCGCGGCCGCTCCTCTTGCTGAAGTGTTGCGCGAACAGTGCCGCCAGCGCTCCTCCCAGGCTATGCCCGGCCATCAGAACCGGCGGCGAGGCGGAGCCGAGCTCCGTCAGTTTCCCTCCGATCTGGGCCCACGCTGCCTCCATTGCCCGGGCGAATCCACGATGAATGCCGCCGGCGTTGTGAGAGACGTCCAGGTCGATCGCCCAGTCTGTCGCGGCGAGGGGATCGGTACCGGCGAAGACCACGAAGAGGAAGCCTCGTCCTTCGGCGATGAAGCCGCGCGAAACGGCGAGCGGCAAAACGCTGGTGACCGGCCGCCGGAACGAGGCGGTTCGCTCGAGGCCCCAAATCCGCAGTACTCTGTCGACCTTCTCCTCCTCGTCCTCGTAGGCGAGCTGCGACAGCCAGCATAGCGCACGGGCCGTGCCGAGGTGGAAATCTCCGCCCGTCAGACCGCTCAGAGCATCACGCTGATAGAGGTGTTCGGGCAATCGGACGAGAAAGCTCATGGCGTCGGGACCGTGCCGCTATCACTCCATCCGTCATGCGAGATCAAAGATCGGGCAGCTGCCGGACGTAGTCGCTGGTAAATTTGGCGATCTTCGTGCCGATCTCGTCGCGCACCCCTCCAAGCACCGCCGAATTGATCGTCACCTTGCCGGCGCAATGTTTCAGTTTGGTCTTGCCCGATTTGAACTTGAAGAAAAGCACCTGCGTGAGTTTGGCCTTCGCCTTGAGCCCGAAGGCCATCAGCGCGACGAGGAACTGATCGCTTGGACCAGGCTCTACGAGAGAAAGCTGGAACCGGGCGGTGTTGGCGGACTGGCTTTCGCGGTGAAAGAGCGTAATCCACGGGCTGTTGGTCGACATCGACTTCAGGGCATCGAGCGTTGCCTGAACGACCGCAAGCGTCGTCGTCGCCGGCCCGAGAAGACCCGCCGCCACCTTCAGTATCGCCTCATGGGCCTCGAAGTTGTCGCTTTCGTCGGAATAATTCGAGAAGCTGCGGTCCTGAATGACCCAGCCGATGTTGCTGAGGACATCGAAATAGATTTCGTAGCGGCGGAAGACCTCGGTGGCGTCGGGCACCTTCTTTGCCGCCACGAGCTGGGCCAGCAGCGAGGAGTTGACGATGTCGAGCCGCCGCTCCGGCGTCACTCCCTGGACAAACGAAATGATGTCGGAACCGACGACCATGGCCTGGTTCTTGGCCTTGTTGAAATCGAACTGCACGATTTCTTCCCGCCCCTCGAAGGGCGGCGGCGCCGGCAACTCGGCCTTCGCCACGAACTCGAGAGCCTTGCTGACCGAGAGGTTGCTCATCGTCATTCTCCATCTGGATCGCTCTGATCGATAGAGGATGATAGGCGCAACCCGATCACCGAGGTAGTGAGGAATCCCACGTTCCGGAGAATCCACGTTCCGACAATTCCCCCGTTGGCTTGCCTCAATCAGGGATTCGGAACGCTTCCCACTTTCGCCCTGGAGGACAACGCTTTTGCCGTCGGCGGTGAACATCACCGACTTGCCGCCCCGCTGCGCTGGTCGTCGCGGCTGCATGCTATGGATTGCAGAGGCGGTGAGTCGTTTGAGCCTGCCTTTGCGGGCGCCGCTATGGGCGTCCTAGAGGCTCACGAGCCCGTCAGCCGCCGCGGTGGCAAGCGCCGGATCAGCGCCGGATCGTCCTCGGCTTGTCTTGGCAAAGCTGCATCTGTATAGGATGCGGCGATCCTTGCGCCCCCTTCGTCTAGCGGCCCAGGACGCGGCCCTCTCACGGCTGAAACAGGGGTTCGATTCCCCTAGGGGGCGCCACTCTTCAGACTCAAAGCCCCCAGAGTAGCTGAAGATACGGCCTTTCGGACAAACCTCGTTGTACAAACTGTAGTACATGAGGATCATTCGATGGCCGTTATCGTACAGGGACGCGTGTTTCTTGTAATGGCGAAGCACCTCTATTCACGAGACGGCTGTCACTATTACCAGCGGCGCAATTAGAGCACCTTGCGTGAACAGGTCGTTTCGTGAGTATTCGCCCGCAGGAACTACGTGAAGGCGTTCTGGAGCATCCCCACGCGTCGAGATCCGCGCGGCCGGCGCTATATAGACTGTCGAACAGCTTCTGCTGTTCGGTGAACCCTTGTGTGACTTGGCCCGCCCGGGTGTCATGGCCTAGGCGGGCCTTCGTTTCGAGGAAGATTAACAGTGGGAAGCCGGTATTAGGCTAAGGCCATGAGGAACCATCTCTACTACGGCCATAACCTTGAAATCCTGCGGAAGGCGCGCGTGTATCGATGACGACTATGGCGCGACCCCGATTAGGATCAGCGGCCGGCACAATCAATCACGGGCAATACCAAAGTGGTCCGATGTTGAAGCAGCCGCGGCGGCTCCAGTTGCTCGGACGATTCCGGCTTCCCTGTCCACACGGGTCGGGGCGAAAGTTCCTACCGACATGGCGATGTCTGAACGTCCTTCTCCACTGTGGAACACGACCCCGCTGACACTGGCGATGGCGACCGTGCACTCTCTGGACAAGGCTGGAGTTCCACCTCCGGAACCGCTACCGCGGCAAGCGGTATGGTTGCAGCCGGCACAGAGTTGGGGACAACCATAGTAAACAAGACGACGAGTGCAGCACCTACCAAGTGAATCATGTCTTAGGTCCCCTCCCTATGTGCCTCTGCGGAAGCCAACATTGTCACCGATGACTGTGTTCGGACCAATGGGAAGCGGTTCCGGATTGGCGATGTCGAGCTTCTCGAACTCGAGCTTGTCTTTCCACGCCTTCCTCAAGAAATCCTCGAACACTTGGATCGTCAGTTGCTCACCGGGACAGCGGCGGTAACCAAATCCGAAGGGCGCAAAACCGGCATGGTCGCAGACCGGCAGCGGCTTGTCTTCAACGATGCCATAGACGGTTCCAAAGCCGCTGTTATGCATGACAGCTTTTCTCCCATCCGTGACCTCGAAGGAGGTTCTGTCGAAGGGGCATTTGGCAAAGCCGATCTGCTCACACTTGGCTTCGTCGATCTGATGGCTGGTCGGGGCACTGTTGTATCGGTCGGGGTTGAACTTATCGGCATCCTTCCATTGCACAGGGTCGAAACTCGTCGCCTCATGGGGGCTGTGGACAAAACCGTGCCGCTGGAAAGCCGGGGTTCTCACTTCTTCGACGGCCGATATGCTGCCGCCATTCGGCGTGATCGCGCGGAACAACTCCATCACGAATCGTTCAAGGGGCGTGAAAGCATTGCCGCCTGCATCATCGAAGCTCCCCTCCATGGTTTTCTTGAACCAAGCCTTTGCATTGGGGTCACCGGTATCCTTCGCCAGCTTCAGCATGATGTTGAACATGGTGTTGCCCCACTGGCTCAGAGCCACGAAGTTGTGGAAGACCTCGAAAACCACGTCCTTATGCGCGAAATGCTCTCCGTCCCCGGCATTCTTGATCCAGTAGAAGGCGAAGGTCTTTTCTGGATTGGGTGTCTTCCCGCTGATCAGGTCGCCAATCCTGGCATCGATCCACTCCTTCAAGAAGTCGAGGTGCCAGCGCACCGTCATATAGTTCTGATAGACGATCTTCTGTGTCGGATCACGATAGGCAAGGACAGTGTTGAAGCTTTCCCCGATCTCGCGAACTCGGGCTGGAATAGCGTCGCCTTTCACACCGAGATGCAAATCCCAATACAAATCAAAATAGCTTTCGAGATAGGGGCGCATCAGCGGCTTGCCGGCGTTGCTGGCGTCCAGCAGCTTGTCGAAAAACTGGGTTACCTTGTCACCATACATTGGGCGATACAGATCTGGCGTCATAGCGGATTGGTAGATTCGCTTTCGGAGGTTGTCTGGGCCACGCTTCTCCAACCCCTGGAGGAAGACGGTAACGCCATCCTGTGGAGCCGGCTGCCAAGTCTCACTCAGCAACCCCCAAAGATCGAATGGTAGAGCGTTTTCCTTCGTGAATTTCACATCGATCATGGGAAGCGACAGCCTCTCCCCATGATAGACGGTATTCAAGAACCACGGGACGATCGCATTCTCCACATAGGCGTGGTCAAACTCTGCCAGAAACTGTTTACGAAGCCGCGCTACAGCCGACTCGAGTTCGCTGGGCGACAAAGGTTGACGATTGCCGGCGGGGTCGTGGCCGAGATACATCGCTTGGGCGGTCGGCTGGGCCGATACGCCGACGACAGCAGCAGCACCGCTTGCTAAGAACGCGCGTCTTTCCATAATCATCTCTCGATTGTGTGGATTAGCTTCGCGAATATTCGACCTGGGCTGTCTGGCCTTTTACTGACTTTCAGCGCCAGTGCTCTGCACTAGACCGTGATGACGACGAAGTTTTGACGATTGGTTGCGAAAGGCTTCCTGCTGAGCAGTTGCTGCTCAGATTGTTGAGACTCCTGTAGCACGTCATCCATCGCTGCCTAGTTGGACCTTGGTATAGTAGGCTACGATGTTCGTTGCGATGGTCCAAAGTCTGACCGCGACTGTTCAGCGCCAGGGCGGCGCTAAGATCCGACTTGTTCATTAGCCGTCAGCCGGACCTTGGCGCCATCCCGGTAGCTTTCGCGCAGCAACACCGCGGGACGTGAGCCTCGGTTCGGGACGACAGCGACGTACATGCGCAGCTTGAATCACTGCGCGCCATTCATGTCAGGGATAATTTGATCAACAACATGACTACAAAAAGGGACGCCTCTCAACAAAATCAATCACATAGATCAAAACAGGGGTAAAGTTCGGATTAGAGCACCTTGCGTGAACAGGTCGTTTCGTGAGTATTCGCCCGCAGGAACTACGTGAAGGCGGCGGTGCCTCGAGCGGCGAGCGCTATTGAAGTATCCTGCGGTTCAGCAACCCCACAAAATAAACGAGCGCCCAGTCGGGGGGCCGGGCGCTCGGTGCGTTTCAACGCTGTGCGTCGGGAGGGGAAAGCCGACGCGTACGGCTATCAGCGGTCAGATTAGCGGGGGCAGTCGGACCGCCTTTAACGACAGCCTGTACTGAAACTATACACACCGCGAGCGGAGGTAAAAGCTATACCTAAGCATAGGCCGGGTATACGTGCGTCACCCGGGGCTAGCAGTCACCGGTCGCAGAACTCACGGCTCGGTTGAGACAGCCGATAAAGAGGTCCTCGTCGAAGGGCTTGGTGAAGAAGCCGAACGCCCCATCTTCCTGGGCGCGCCCGCGGACACGTTCTTCGGGAGACGCTGTAATGAAGATGATCGGTATCCGGTACCCCTTCTCTGCCAGCCGGCTTTGCAGCTCGATGCCGCTCAAACCAGGCATCTGCACGTCGGTAACGACACATGCGGTATCGTTCAAGCGGTTGGAGCTCAGGAACTCCTCTGCCGAGGCGAATGCGGCTGCGTCGTAGCCCAGCGACCGGACGAGACCCTTGGTCGCCTCGCGAACAGACTCATCATCATCGACAATCGAAATCATGGACAAGTCAGCTTTCCTTCTTTGACAACCTGCATGACTCGGATTGGTAGCCGAATGTGTGAATATCTGGTTAACCGACAGCGGGTATGAAGTTATACTTGCGTATGGTCTCCTAGACTTGTGGCCGGGCTGGAATCGACGGTCGCAAGGTGGACGAAATCATCAGGCCCAATGTCACGAGTGCCATGACTTCGCGGCTTCCATTCTGTCAAAGTATCGAACAGACCCCACCAGCCGTCTAAGTCACCCAGAGTAACCTGAGACTTCCGGGCGGCTTTGAGTCTCCACGGGCTTCGTAGGCCGTTCCAGAAGGCGTCAGGAAATCTGCGGGACACTCTGATGCAAAAAAAAGAGGTGGTGGGTCCCGTTTCCCGAGACAGTTTGGCGGCTGGGTTAAGGTGGACCATGGTTTTGATCATGCCGCCAGCCTTGTCGCTGCCGGAGCCGGGGCGAGCCCCGGTTCCGGCGGCGCGATTTTCATAGCATAGACCTCGGCCGGCGTCCTGCCGCCGAAGGATGAGTGTGGGCGCCGTTCGTTGAAAAATGCTAATCCAACACCCGATACCGTCTCTCGCCTGGCTGCCGGTTTCGAAGGCATTGAGGTACACGCACTCGTACTTGAGCGAGCGCCACAGCCGTTCGATGAACACGTTGTCCATCCAGCGGCCCTTGCCGTCCATGGAGATGGCGATGCCGTTGTCCTTCAGCAGCCCGGTGAAGGCCAAGCTGGTGAACTGCGAACCCTGGTCGGTGTTGAAGATGTCCGGCCTGCCGTACCTGGCGATCGCCTCCTCGAGCGCGGCCACACAGAACTCGACGTCCATGGTGTTCGACAATCGCCAACTCAAGACCTTGCGGCTCGCCCAGTCCATCACCGCGACGAGATAGAGAAAGCCGCGTTTCATCGGGATGTAGGTGACATCGGCACACCACACCCGGTTGGGCCGGTCAATGACGATATCCCTGAGCAGGTAGGGATAGATCCGGTGCTCCGGGCAGGGTTTGCTGGTCTGCGGCTTCTGGAAGATGGGGACCAGCCCCATCTTGTCCATCAGCCGCCGGATCCGCTTGCGGCCCACACAATAGCCCTGCCGGCGCAGGTGCCGCGCCATCTGGCGCGCCCCGTAGAACGGGCACTCCAGGAACGTCTCGTCGATCAGCCGCATCAACGTGAGGTTCAACTCGCTCTCACCACAGGGCTGCCGGTAGAACGATGACCGCGCCATCGACAGAAGCTCGCATTGCCGCGCGATGGAGAGCCGGGGATGGTTCGTCTCGACCATGGTCTTCCTCCGCTCGTGGCTCAGCGACCGGAGGCCTTGGCCAAAAAGCTTGTCCCCGACCCGATCGGGGATCTCTCTCCACGACAAGCTGCCCGATCTTGGCGTGAAGCTCCTTCAGCTCGCCTTCGCGAACATGATCGCGCTCGCCCGCACCACCGGCGAACGTCGCCGCCATGCCCTCGACCGCATGCCGCTTCCAGCCGGCGATCACGTTCGGATGAATGCCGTGCCGCGTCGCGAGCTCCGAAGTCGTCTGCTCGCCGCGAATCGCCTCAAGTGCAACCTTCGCCTTGAACTCAGCCGAAAACCGTCGTCTCTTCATCATCGTGGATCGTCCCCCTCATGTCGCGATCCACCTTAACCTGCTGTCCGAGATTCGGGGGCCACCTCTGTGAGCGAACGGACCTTCCGGCGCTGGTATCAACGCCACGAGGAAGAGGGCCTCGAGGGGTTGAACGATCGGCGGCTGGGCAAGCCGTCGCCCAAGCGGGTCCCGGAGGGATGGGCACAGCGGGTCGAGCAGCTTTATTGCGATCGCTACCAGGACTTCAACGCCAAGCACTTCCACGAGCATCTTGTGCGGGACCACAAATTTGCCTGGAGCTACACGTGGACGAAGACATTCCTGCAGCGGCGCCGATTGCTGCCTGTGGCAGCGCGCTGTCATTGTCCGTTGAATTCTCCGTGGTTATGGGCATCGAAAATTCCCTAGTCGGCGCCCTGGCTCGGACTGCCGGGACGCGTCGACCGCTGGTAAAAGCCGGCCTGTTGCACGTCTCAAGCCCGCGTCGGCGTGGTGGCCCCGCCCATAATCTTGCGCGCCTCAGCCGGCGTTAGCCGAAAGCCGTTCGCGTAAGCCGCCGGCGATGCTTTCGATGCGCTAGGGCGCTGGGAATTTGCGCTCGGTGCTCATACCGTCGGCGTGGTCGGGGCGCGCGATACCTCAGCGAGGTGTTGCAGAGCGTCGTCACACAGGCGACGATGATCGCACCCGGCGATCAAGGCCGCGTCGACGATATGCTTGGCAAGAGCCACGCGAGCCGCTTCCGTCGCGTTGGCAGCGCCGCTGTCTTGGACGGCCTTCCAAGCCTCGTCAAAAGCGTCGACTAAAATCGGAATGGCAGCTGAATTAAATACTGCTTCGTACGCCTTGACATATTTTCTCATGGCCGGTCTGCTCTCCTCAACTGGTGAAGCACGGACATCTCCTCTTCTGGCACCATCGCGCGGGCATCTATACGGAAGCGATGGTCGCGATTCGGTTTGTCAGTTCGGTCTTGACCGCAGTGATACCGGCCATGACGCCAGTCGCGATCGTGCCGGCAACGAGGATCATCAGTACGCGCTTCAGGAAGCGGGCATCAGCGTCGAGCATCGGTTTCCATCGCTCTCGAGCCGGCCGTCCGTGAGGCGGACCATATGCCAGCAACGGCGCGTCCGCCATTGCACTTCTGGATGATCGACTAGGACTTTCGGATATGATTAAAAGCGGAGTCTACCAGCGGCCTCGAGCCACCCCAGAATACCTGAAGAAACGCCCCCTTTTGAGTCTCCACGGTCATCGTAGGCCGTCCCAGACGCCATCGCAGCACGCTCTGCTGCAAAAGGTCCCGCCTCGTTAACAACAACGACGAATGCTTTAGCGGTTTTTTTGAAGTTTGAGTTGAGAAAGCGTAGCACACGCCCTCCAACTGGAACTTGGACCAATAAAGCTGCTCACGGTCGGTCGATCACGTTGCCGTTAGTGCGCAGTTGATCCACAGTCTTACCGTAGCAGTCGCCAGCGGCCGCGCGATTAGGTGGTTTCTCCAAGACGCCATTGGCATTCAACGTGACGGAAAGCCGTCCGTCGGGCGTGATGTATGTCGCACTGCCGTCTCGCTTGATTTCGTAAAGGTAGCCGACCCGCGCGATCTGCTCGCCCCGGCACATGATGGCTAACGGATAGTTGGCGAGAGCCGTCTGGGCAACCGCTCCCTCCACCACCAAGATAACGACCACCAAGGCACCTGCGGCGGTTGCCAACGCATGCTTGAGCATGATCAATTCCTCTTGGAATACTCTGCGACGTTGCAAACTCTGTGTCCGTGAGCCATAAGCAGCTTATCGTTGCGTATGCGGTTGGGCGATCAGACGCGACATGGCTTACCACTCCCAAATATTGGAGCCGAGACATTTTTCGACAGTGGTTACTACTGATCGACATGCGGCTCGCTCGCTCGCTCCTCTCGGCCCTGTTGATCGGCGGACTTCCCGCCGCACCTGCCGCGGCTCAAACATCGCTTAAGGATGAATTCGACAGCCGCGAACTGAACTGGCGATACTGGCGCCCTTGCCAGATCGACATGAGGGAGGCGCCGATCGAGTTTCTTTCCGATCCGGGCCAGGGCGGCGATGGTATCGTACGGATCACCGTCAATGAGGCCTCGCTCGGGGGCAATGTTTGTCACTACAAGGTATCCACCTACGAATGCCGCCCGCCCGCCGTTTCGCTCGCCTTCGTCCACTATGACAAGGGCGGCGAGACTGCCCGTGAACCCGACCTGCCGGAACCGCCGGGTCTGCCGCGGCCGCTGGAGAAAAAGCCCGAGTACCACGGACCGCCTGAATATTCGTCCTACGCCCTATGACCAGCCCGACGCGATCGAGCGCAACTACCCGGCTGCAGCTCGAATACGCAAGGCGGTGCGGGGATGGAGATGAGGATGCTGAACCGCTTGATCCTCGCATCAACGGTCGGGCGTCAGCGTTTCCTCGCCCCTGCCGCCGTCCCACAGCCCCGTCAACGTGCCGTCGGGTGCGATAGCGTAGACGACCGGCGTCGAGCTGCCCCAGTTCACGGTGAGCAGGTCGTGTTCGAGAGTGCCAGTTCCGCGATACATGGTGGCGTCGATCTTCCACTCCACCTCATACTGGTCGGCACGTTTCCTGATCGAAACAACTCCTGAGTAGCGCGAACCATCGGCCGCGCGGCCGACACACCGGTACTGACCCTCGTGCACGCCCACGGCACCTGCTGCCGCGCCCGCGAAAAGATCGAGTGTCTCGGTTGCCGTGCCATTGGCCCATTTTCCATCCAGCCTGCCATTTGCTCCGAAGCTGTAGATGACCGGATGCTTGTCGCCCCAATGGACCACGATCGTCCGCCCCATCAACTCGCCGGTGCCGTAGAGGACGCGCGAGCCGATCCACCAGGTGAGTCGGAACTGGTCGCCTGCACGCGTCAGCGCCACCATCCCCCGATATTGGCTGCCGTCCGGATTGATACCGGCCGCTCGATAGACGCCGCTGAGCGCGGTGCGCAACTCGGCTCCCGCGGCGTCCTGCATGGGAGCGCCCGCGAAACAACCGAGCACAACGATCATCAGAAGGAGGTTTCGAAGCGTGGCCATCCCTTGGCACCTATACCGTGCCTTCAAACGTCGCGTGCATTCCGCTTACGAGTACTACACGCTGGAACTCGCACACCCCCACAGGTCTCCGGATGAGGTCGTCAAGTTGGATGAACACACCTAGGGCTTGGGCGCAGCGAACGGATTCGTCTCAGCCGCCGTGTTATTGGTCGCATAGCAACGCTCCAGGCGTGCCAATGCTGCCGCGCTCTTCCTCAGTGGAACCGTAATCGTTGACCTGGCCGCGCGAACTTCAAGTCTGTTGGCTCTTTCCAGAGCTTCATTGAAAGTCTTGTCGGTCAGGGAAATACGCACCGCATTATTCGTTGCGGCAACATCTGCTTTCAACTTCGTAGAACCAGCGGCAAATTCTACTGGATACGTTACGCCCTTCTCCAATTCCCAGCGCGGTGAGGTCAATACAAACGAAAGCCCGCCTTCCTCCCGCGTGAACCGTGCCTCGATCCCGTCTGCGGTTGTAAGGCTCATGACGCACCGGTCGAACTTTCGTTCTTCGGTGAAGCTTGCGTCGATTTGCCAAGGGCCGACCGCAACGGTTCGAGCTTTACCGCTTTCCTGAGATCCTGCCACGCCGCACATAATGATTGTCCATAATCCCACCAATACAAATTTCATCACGACCCTCCTCAGGCTATTTGCCTATTGAGCAACGCCAAGATACAGCGGCCACGAAATCAACGAGCGGGCCAGGGTAATAAGTGAAGAGAACAGTCAATCAGTTGACGCCACGATACCGCCTGGCCCGGAGGCATCACTCGCGGCCGGTTTCTCCTGTGAGGGCACGTTTTGCTTACCTACGCTGACAACGCTCACTCCGACGACCGCCAGAATAGCGAGGGCGATCAGGCCGATGACATACAGCGTTGACGACCCTCGGGAACAGTAGCCGCTCTGGAACGGATACAGCGCATCATCCCGCCTGTTCCCATCACGCATCGAAACATAATTCATTGGACCGGCCCGTGGCAAATATCAGCTATTTATCGAAACGTCGGTGGCGGCCGTCGGGTTCCGTCCCGTGAAAAAATGTTCGGAACATCCGTGCTGCCGGTGCGGCTTGGTCGGTCCTGACAGCGACCGGATAGCGAGCCTCGAGGTCGTCATCGAGACAGGGCAGATTCCCTGGCGAAACTCAGCTGGTACGGGCTTCCTGAGTCCCGCGGAACCCTGCTCTTGATCGAGCGTTAGGTGGCATATGGGAGCCGGGGGGAAAGGCGGCAACGCGCTATGTCCGGCACGATGAATTCCGGATCGATTAAGGGCGCTGTCAGAACATCCATCATCCTTTGGCTGATGGATGTGCGGCGTCGTTCTCTCCGAGTATTTCGACGCGAAGCCTTCCACTGTGGAAAGCTTGGATGCGTGCCCTGAACTTTACCTGGCAATACAATCCGAACAGTTCCCTCCAGCGCGTTTTCTGATCTCAGAGATAGGGCCGGCCCGTCGTGCTAGCAAACGAGCGGCGGCCTGACAGTGATCTTTGGCGCAGCGCCCCCGACAAGCCGCGGCCAGGCCAGCGCGGCCTTTCGCGAATCCGGATAGGCCGTCATAGCGCCATGGCGAAAAGAATAGTGCCCATCTTCATCGACCGCGGCGCGCCAATTAAATCAATCCGCATTCATAGAGTGTTTGGCCGCGGCGGCTTGAAGTTCATCAACTTACCGGGCAGGGACGTAGTCGCGAGCACCCAATCTCAGTATCCTCGCGTGTACGAACGCTATCCCTGTCAAATCGGAGATAATTCGCTGCACAGGCAGTGAGCGCGAATGTCATCCGAAGCGCGATCAAGTCATCAAGGCGACCGTCTGGTTGAGTCTGCCGGGTCCCCAGTGTGAGCCGGTTACCCCGGCTCTGCTTGCCTCCGGTTTGTTGATGGGGTTCGGCATCTGGCTACACCTGACCGAGCGGCACGATCATGAGCACGAACGCGGGCAGTTGAGCCACGTTCATGCCCACAGCCACGATGAGCACCACCACCACGAACATGGACCGTCAGACCCGCCCGGTGAACCACACTCTCATCGTCACGCCCATGTCAGGCTTCGCCACAGCCACCCACATTTCCCGGACACCCACCATCAGCATTGGCACTGAGATTCCGGCATAGTGCGGTTCAGGTTGTCACACTGCTGTACGCCTGTCCTACTTGGCGAGGCCGTCGACAGCCGCCAAAGTCCGTTTCATCGTCATGATACGTCCATAGGCCTGTTCCACCCGAACTCGCGGGAGGGTGCCGGAGCGGACGGAACAGAGGATCACGGAGTGAATGCGGAGTCCCAAATCGTCCAGGGGCGCAATCCGGTTGGCAAAGACGAGCAAATCGGTTCCGGCCGCAACCGCACGGACAATACGGTCCTCGAAGGAGAAGTGCCGGCTCAGGGCTCCCATCTCCATGTCGTCGCTGACGATCACTCCCTTGAATCCGATGTCGTTGCGCAGTGAGCTGATTGCCCGTTTCGACAAGGATGCGGGGATACCGGGGCCGTCGCTGAACCGAGGATGATAGAGGTGCCCGACCATCACCATATCGACATCGCCGGCAATACCCGCGAACGGCTCGAGCTCCATCGGGTTCCAGGTTGTCGAAATATCCGTGAAGACGGCATGGCTGTCGGTGCGGCTGCTGCCATGGCCAGGAAAGTGCTTGGCTGCCGTCAGAATATTTGCCCTTCGATGAGCCAGATTGAAGATCGCGGCATATTTCAGTACCTCACCCGGGTCTTCGCCAAAGCTTCGGCCAAGCCTTCCGATGACGGGGCTGCCCGGGTTGGTGTTGAGATCGACGTTGGGTCCGAAATTCACATTGAATCCGGCCGTTTTCAGTTCGTCGGCCATGTCCGTGTATAGAGAGAGGGCTTGGCCGCCGGGATCGGGGCCGCCTGCGCCGGCAACCTGGGCAGGCGAGGGGAAGGCCCCGTGGCCGCTGGACGGTGTCAGGCGTTGTACCGCGCCGCCTTCCTGGTCGAGCGTGATCAGCGGCACCATGTTGCCACCGGCGCGACGAATACCGGCATTCAGGGAACGGACCTGCTGCGGCGACTGCACGTTATGTCTGAGCAGGATGACGCCGCCGATAACACCCTTCTCGAGTTGCTTCCGCACTGCAATTACGCCCGGATCGCTGGTATCGGTGCCAACGAATCCGACGACGATCATCTGGCCGATCATGCGCTCGAGCGAGATCCTGGCCGGAGACGCCAACTGCGTGGCATCCTCGTGTTGTGGTTGCGCCAGAATCCTGCTGAGCGAGTCGACCGCAGAGTTTCCACATTGGCTCGATGTGGCCTCGGTGGCCGGGAACTCCCTGTAGGAACGTGCGGACCAAAACACTCCCACGCCGACCGCGCCGACGAGAAGACCGAGGAAGATCCCGAGCGCGAGGCGCTTCATGCGAATTCAAACAACCGAGCTGCCAGAAGAGGAGTCATTGACCTGGCATCAATTCATTCGTGCTGTTTGGTAGGCCAAAGAATATGCGGCACGGGGCGGAACCACCGCTCCGTCCTTGTGAGGCCAAGTGTGTGTCCGCAGGCGTCCGGTCGACTTCACCAGGGAGCCACGATCGGCAATTTCCGATCGCGGGCATAGACCTGCTCCCTGCTTTCGGAGGGGTGCTAATGCTCCCGGAGCTTGTGACGCCGAAGCTCCCCACAGGGGTTTCCGGGGGAGCCGTCAGGTGTAGCGTAGCATTGCATGCGACCGGCAAGCTCGCTGCAGCCTGCCGGAAACGCCGCCGCGTCAGAAGCCGGCAGTGATGTGACCAGGCCGGCTATGACGATCCAGATTCTCGGGCTGAAGGCATCAGCCTCCCGAAACGACGTTCCAATTTCCACAATATTTGTGATCGTTCCTTATGATGCACGTATACTGGTAATTGCCCTCGACATAGCTGTCGACAACCTGGGCAGATACGGGCGGTGCCGACGGCACAAACAACGCTGCAGCCAACGCGAGCCACGCCAACTTTACTTTCATGATGACCCTCCAGCCTACTCGGAACGCGTGACGATACGATCTTTTTCCTGGGTTCGCTACCCCCAGCTACAGCAACTTCAACACAAGATTAATGAGCGGCCGCTTCCGCGAAACTTCACGCGTGTCCTCGCTCACCGGGCTCCCAGCCGGGGCGTTTGCGCGCCTCTTCGAGATAGCGGCGGAACACGCTCCGCTCGACTTCGTGTACGGGATCGACGCTCAGCGGCACGCTCAATGCCCAATTGAGCTCCTCCCGCGGCAAGCCGATGTCATCCAGAACAGCGTCGTCGAGATCGCTGAGCCGCCTGGTGAGCCGACGGCGCCGGCTCCAGCTGGGAAACAGCCGAGTGAGAAGCGGCCGGCGCGCCTCGGCTGCGGCATGGTCTCTCACTGACAGAATCGCAACGATTCAGGCAAGCGCACGTCGCAGGAGCTGTGCAGCACATCGGACCTGCTTAGGCCGATGTCGCGCAGCATGCGATCGTCGAGAGCCATCAGATGCCGCTGGGCGAGGCGGCGCCTTCGCCAGAACTCCCAGCGATCCGATGAACCTGAAGACGAGGTCCGCGGCCCGCCCCACCAGGGTGCCGGAGGGGCACCGGGTTGCCATTGAAGCGCTGGTCATATTCATCTCCATCCATTTATCTCGCCTGATCACCAGCCACATTGGGCCGTGCCAGGTGCGAGGGAAACTAGGGCACCCTCGTTTCACATGCGTGTCACCGCGGCCGGATTTGTGTTTCAATTGCTTCAATCGGCGGCGCCGGGATGGGAAGATGAAGATGACACAATTGATACAAACCGGGCACGCACTCGACGTTCAGCCGAAACACCGCGGTGGCACAGAGAATGCGATCCGAGGAACATGATGGCTCTCGAAGGTAAAACTGTTCTTTCTTCGCGCGCCGACATCGAGGCCGAGCTGTCGCGACGCAACGCGGTGCTCGATGCCATCAGCTACGCAGCCACCCGCATCATGACCGCCGCGGACTGGAGGCCGATCATGCCCGATCTGCTCGAGCGCCTCGGGCGGGCAACCGATGTCAGTCGCGCCTTCCTGTTCGAGGTTCATGCTGCCTCGACTGGCGGGGGCTGGATTCAGACCTGCCGCTTCCTGTGGTCGGCCGAAGGAGTAGCTGCGCTGACCGAGAGCCAGTTGCAGAACCCGCCCCAGCCGGCCGAACCCAATTCGCAACTCGCCGAGTTCGCCAGCCGCCGCAGCGCCGGCGAGGTGATCCAGATCACACGTCGGGAGACCCGTGGCGACGCCCGCAGATTGTTCGACGACACCGCCACCTTGTCCATGCTCTCGGTGCCCATCTTCGTCGAAGGCGCTTTCTGGGGCTCGCTCGGCTTCGATGATTGCCGCAATGAACGCATCTGGAACGACAACGAAGTCGATCTGCTGAAAACGGCGACTTCACTCGTGGCAGCGGCCATCGCCCGCGCCAGGGCCGACGAGCGGTTGCGCGAACGCGACAACCTGCTGGTGGCGGCGCAGCGCATCGCCCATGTCGGCAGCTGGGTATTGGACTTCGCCACCGACACGGTCAGCTGGTCGGAAGAGAGCCGGCGCATCTTCGGCCTGGAGCCTGGGCGCGAGACGTGGACGCATGAGGAAAACCTGCAGCACATCCACCCTGAAGATCGTGATCGCGTCGCTCGGATGGATGCAGTTGCCCGGGAACGAGGCGAGCCGTTCGACATCGAATACCGGATCGTGCGGCCGGACGGCGAGGTGCGGACACTGCACGAGCGGGCGGAGCCGGTATGCGATGCGGCCGGCCGGTCCGAACGCCTGATCGGCGTGGTGCATGACGTCACTGAGCTCAAGGTCACCGAGAACCGCTTGCGCGAAAGCGAGGAGCGTTACGCGTTGGCGGCGCGGGGGGCCGGTGTCGGATTGTGGGACTGGGATGTGGAGACCGGCGAGGCGTACTTCTCACCGCGCCTGCACGAAATGGTGGGTGCCGCCGGAGGTACGCTCAGGCCATCCATCCAGGCTCTCCTCGACCGCCTCGTTCCGGAAGACCGCACAGCGCTGGAAAATCATCTGCAAAACCGCTTCAAGAACCTGCGCCGTCGTTTCGAATTCGAAGGCCGCCTGGCCGGTATGGCCAGCGGGGTGCGGTGGTTCGTGGTCCGCGGCCTCATACTCTATCAAGGCGCCCGCCCGTCCCGTCTCGTCGGTTCACTCGTCGACATCACCGACCGCAAGCATGCCATGGCGGAATTGAGCCGCCAGCGCGAGGCGTTCTACCAGAACGAGAAGATGGCGATGCTCGGCTCGTTGCTCGCCGGTGTGGCCCATGAGCTCAACAACCCCTTGTCGGTGGTGATCGGACAGACGGCGCTGCTGCAGCAAACAGCCAAGGATGAAACCGTCCTCAACAGGGCCGACCGTATCTACAAAGCCACGGAACGCTGTGCCCGAATCGTGCGTACGTTCCTGTCGCTCGCCCGGCAGCGCCACCGCGAGCCGGCGGCAGTGCGCGTCAACGGGGTCGTCGAGATGGCCGTGGAACTGCTGTCGTTCCAGCTGCGCTCCGCCGATATCAAGGTAACGCTCGATCTTGCGGCCGATCTGCCGGCCGTCATTGCCGATGCCGACCAGATCCACCAGGTGGTGACCAATCTGATCTTAAATGCCAGCCAGGCGCTGGCTGATGCCGCCGGGCCCCGGTCGATCAGGATCGCCACGCGCCTGAATGAGCCGGGCGAGAAGGTGAGGCTGTTGATCGCCGACAACGGTCCCGGCGTCCCGGCGGAAATCCGTGATCGCATTTTCGATCCGTTCTTCACGACGAAACCCGCCGGTGAGGGGACGGGGATCGGGCTGTCCCTGTGCGCAAGCATTGTCCGCGCCCACGGCGGCTCCATTTCCGTAGTGGAAACCCCGGATGGCGGCGCCACCTTCGAGATCGTGCTGCCGTTGCGGTCCGGCGCGGCGGCCGCGGTGAACGGCGCCCCGGAAGCCGATTCCCTCCCCGATGGACTGCGTGTGCTCATCGTCGAGGATGAAGCCGAAATCGCCGAAACGCTGGGCGAGATTTTGCATAGCCAGGGCCACATCGCCCGCCTCGTCGGCGACGGCCGGCGAGGGCTCGAGTGCGCGCTGGCGGGCGACTACGACGTGATTTTGACCGACATCCGGCTGCCGGGACTCGATGGGCTCGCTCTCTATGAGGCCTTGCGCCGCAAACGCCCCGGCCTCGTCGACCGCCTGGCGTTCATTACCGGCGATACGCTTTCCACCGAGATCCAGTCCTTCCTCGCCAGGACCCGGTCGCCGTTTGTCGAAAAACCTTTCCTGCCGGCCGACATCATCCGCCTGATGACGCAGATCATGGAGGGGCGGTGATGGCGACAGTGAACGATCGAGGCAGGCTCCTGGTCGTCGACGACGACCGGGAACTCTGCGACACGGTGCGCGAATACTTCGAGCTCTGCGGCTTCGACGTCTACACCGCCGGGGACGGAGAAGGCATGCGCAGGGTGATGGCGGCAAGCCCGGTCGACGTCGTACTCATGGACCTCAACCTGCCGGGCGAGGACGGCCTGGCGCTCACCCGGCAACTGCGCGCCACCTACGGGGTCGGCATCATCATGCTGACCGCGGCGGGTGAAACGGTCGACCGTATCGTCGGCCTGGAGATGGGCGCCGACGACTACATCCCGAAGCCGTTCGATCCGCGCGAAGTGCTGGCGCGGGTAAAAAGCGTGCTGCGCCGCCTCAGGCAGCGCCCGCGGGCCGCGGTCCCGGCGGCAGCCGACAGCAAGCCGGAAATCATACCGATGGGCTCATGCACCCTGGATCTCGCGGCCCACCGCCTCCGTACCGCCGGCGGCGAGAATGTTCACCTGACCAGCATGGAATTCGACCTGCTGAAGGCCTTCGCCGAACACCCCGACCGGGTGTTGAGCCGGGAGCGGCTGCTCGAGCTCGCGCACAATCGTGAGGCGGAAGTCTTCGACCGCAGTATCGATCTGCGGATCGCCCGCATCCGGCGCAAGATCGAAGCTGACGCCGGGAAGCCCCAGGTGCTCAAGACCGTGCGCGGCGCGGGCTACATGTTCGTAAGCGGCAGGAAGCACTGAAGCGGCGGCCCGCCATCCAAAAGCACAAACCAGGAGACCGACAAATGACACGATATCGATCCCGCCTGCCGCAGCTCGACGGCGGCCTGTTCCTCACCGACGGAGGCATAGAAACCACCCTGATCTTTCACGACAAGCTCGATTTGCCCTATTTCGCCGCATTCCACCTCCTTCAGGACGCCGGCGGCAGGGCCGCGCTCCGCAAGTACTTTTCCAGCCATGCCGCGATCGCGAGGGCGTTGGGCGCAGGTTTCATCCTCGAGAGCCCGACCTGGCGGGCAAGCTACGACTGGGGCGAGAAGCTCGGCTACTCCGAAGAGGAACTGGCGGGGGCCAATCGAAACTCGATCGCCCTCATGCTCGAGCTGCGCAAGGATTTTGAAACGGAGCGGACGAAAATCGTCGTCAGCGGCTGCATCGGGCCGCGCGGCGACGGCTATGATCCGGGGCAGGTCATGAGTCCTTGTGAAGCGGAAGAATACCACTCGCGGCAGGCCGACATTTTCAGCGCGGCCGGAGCCGACATGGTCACCGCCATTACCATGACCAATGCCAGCGAGGCGGTCGGCATCGTGCGCGCGGCACGCAAGGCGTCGATGCCGGTGGCGATTTCCTTCACGCTCGAGACCGACGGCAGGCTGCCGACCGGGCAGGGACTTGGCGATGCGATCCGGGAGGTCGATGCCGCGACCACGGCCGCGCCCGCGTACTACATGATCAACTGCGCCCATCCGACCCACTTCGAAGGAACGCTTGCCGGAGGCGACTGGCTGGGGCGGCTGCGCGGTCTTCGCGCCAACGCATCCAGGCGCAGCCACCAGGAGCTGAATGAAGCTCCCGATCTCGACGATGGCGATCCGGTGGAACTGGCCGGTCAATATCTCGATCTGATCCGCCGCCATCCACAGATCAACGTACTCGGCGGCTGCTGCGGCACGGACCACCGCCACGTCGAGGCGATCGGGCTGGCGTGCGGCAAGTCCGCCGGAGGCGGCCACGTAACTTCAAGAGGGGCCGAATCCGCAACTGCCTCACCGGCTTAAGTCTCTCTGCCGGCAGCCCTATCGCCTGCATGTTGAAATTCGCTGCGCCGTGTCCCACATCACTGCAGGTGTGGGTCGCATTCACTCATCAGGTGAGCGAATTGAACGCTGCTGAAAACAAACTGAAACTTTCCGATGCCGAGTTCGCGCGTCTGGGCGGAGGCCACATGGCCTACATCCGCGAGATCGGCAAGGACAGGGCATCGGCGCTGATGGGCAACGACGCAATCGTTCCGCAGGCCGATAAGCTCTACTGCCTCTATGGCGCCGACGGAACGCCGATGGCGATTTCGGGCAGCGAAGAAGCGGCGATCGCGAATGCCTTCGAGCACGAACTTCTGCCAATGACGGTTCACTAGGCATCTTCGCCGCTCTTTGACAGCGCCGGGTTTTTCGTCTCAAAGTCACGCGCCATGACAACGGGTACCCCGGAGCCGGATCAAGTTCAGGAGCTGTTGGCGATGCCCGACCTTTCGGGCATGCTCGACACGAGGGAGTTCAGGCACTTTTTAGACCAGATGCCGATTGCGCTGGCGGTCTCCAGGCTCAACAGCTTCGAGCGCATCGTCTACGCCAATCCAAACTTCGAAAAACTGACCGACCAGACGATCGATGCGATCAGAGGCCAGCCGTGGGGGGTCCTGGCGGGCGAGGGTGATGACCCTGGGGTCAACCTTGGCGCGGCGGTGGTCGAGCAAAGCGACTACGTCGGCCACTTCCGGATCGCGCGGGCGGGCGGCGAACCGGCAGCCGTCGATGCCTATTCCAATCTCATCGAAGATGACACCGGCGAGGCCGTTTTTCGGCTGGTCGCGCTGGTCGACAGTGGGGCGCGCGACCAAGGGCAGCGTGAAGAGCTGGAACAGCGGATACGCGACAAGGACGTGATGCTGAAAGAGCTCCAGCACCGGGTGAAAAACAACCTGCAGATGATCACCGCCCTGATCCGCCTCGAATCGCGCCACACGAGCGGTGAACACACGGAACCATTCGACAGACTTGCCGGGCGCATCGAATCTCTGGCGCTGCTTTACAACGCCCTCTCCGGCGACCGCGCTGACCGTGAACTCGACCTCGGGGTCTATCTGAGCCAGGTCGCCGCCGCGGTGATGCGCGCCCACGCTGTTGCAGGCATCAGGCTCGATCTCAAAGTCGACGCCTACCCGGTTTCGGTGAATGTCGCCATGCCGACCGGGCTCGTGGTGAACGAGCTGTTGACCAACGCGCTGAAGCACGCCTTCGTCGGCCGCGAGGGCGGTACCATAACGTTGCACAGCCTCGCCGACGCGAACGGCTGCCGCGTGATTGTCGCTGACGATGGTGTCGGCTTTCCCCCGCAAGCCGAGTGGCCGAGCCCCGGCAAGCTGGGTGCGCTGATCGTCGAGACGTTGCGTGAGAATGCCAAGGCGCGCGTGGAGATGAAGACCGCGCCGGGGCAGGGGACCCGGGTGACCATCATCTTCACCCGCGCCGCGGCGGCGCCCAGGAATTAACGCCGATCAAACTATGCCGCGTGCGAGGTCGAGGCGGCCGGCTCCGTGAGAATGGCATACAAAGCTGCGGCGTCATCCGTGCCGCGCAGCTTCTGGAGAAGCGCCGGGTCGCGCAACAGGCGCGAGACGCGGGCAAGCGCCGTCAGGTGGTCGCCGCTGGCGCTTTCCGGCGACAGCAGAAGAAATACGAGGTCGACCGGCTGCTCATCCGCCGCATCGAATTCGGTCGGCTTGGCCAGCCGCGCGAACATGCCATGGATGCGATCCAGCCCGGCGAACTTGCCGTGCGGGATCGCGGTTCCCATGCCCAGTCCCGTCGAGAGCAGGCGCTCGCGCTGCAGCAGCGTTTCAAAAACCCGGCGGGAATCCAGCCCGGTCAGCTTGGCGGCATGGTGGGCGAGCTCCTGCAGCAACTGGCGCTTGTTCGCTACCTTTAGCGCAGGCAGAATCGCCTTGCTGATGAGAATGTCGGAAACCTGCATGATGCTTGTCCCTCGAGCATGACGGAGTGAGAACAGCCGAACCCTCGACCCCTATTCTACCCTACAGCGCGCCCTTCGTGTTACGTGTTCCTGGAACTATCCACCCGAACCTTGGGGTCAGCGCGGCGGCGGATAGTGATGATCCCTGAGCCTCTTCTTGTATCGCCGGAGCCGCTTCTCGAGGTGGTTGGCGGCCGCGTCGAAAGCCGCACGTGCATCGGCGTTCTCACCATGGGCCTGGAGGACGATGCCGGTTGCCAGATGGAGCGTACATTCGCTGCGGAACTGGGAACGCTGCTTTTCCACCGTGACGTGGGCCCGGACGAGGCCGTCGAAGTAGCGGGCAACGTCCTGGCCGATGCGGGATTCGATGTGGTGCCGAAGAGCATCCCCGACCGACAAGTTCTTGCCCGTAGTCTGAATCTGCATTTCCGCGCCAGAGGACTCCACTGCTGCAGGTGGCAAAAGTTCTCCAGTATGTCCTATATCCCGTGCAACGATTTCTACCAGCGCGGTGGAATCACTACCTCGCCCGCTTCCACGCTGAGGCACTTTCCCGTCGCCACCGTATTCACGTTCTGGCGACCAATCTCTTCGGACCGGCAAGCCGACGGGGGCGGAAACTAGTGAGGCGGCGGCGTGAAGTCAACCTGCAACGCGCCGGCGTCTCAAACTAAAAATCCGCATATCCTGTAGTCCTGATAGTAGAGTCCGCGGGGCCCATTTTGCCCCATTTTGCAGCATAGTCTTGCGGGCTTGCCCATTACAGCCCTAACTTCACACCTTTACGCTCCAGCCAGCGGAGAACGCGGGTGCGGCTCAGGACCCTCGACGCTGTCAACGCCGTTCTGATCATCGTGACGACGTCTTTCACCGCTTACGCAGAGACTGTGTCGGTCGCGCATGGCAGCGACGTCGACCTGAAAACCTTCCAGTGCACCGACATCGCTCAGCAAGGCGGCGTCGAACGCGTCTGCTATGACGGCGCCAAGAAATACCTGCTGATCCGGCATGACAAGATATGGCGGCATTTCTGCTCGGTCGAAGGCAGCATCGCGCAGCGCTTTCTGGCATCACATTCGATGGAACACTATCTCGGCGCCATCCTCGACAACCACCATGCCTGCCGGCGGGACAACATGCCCAAGTATGAATAGCCATCCGAGGGCGTCCCGGCGAACGTGAGCAACCGCTCTCCGGCAACCCTCCAGTGCCGCGGCTTGCTAGAAGGAAGCAGGCCGAATAGGATCGGCTGTTTCTGTCTAGTTCCAGTGAGGCCCGCTTTGGACAAAGGGGCGATGCGAACCCGCTTGGTTTGCGCCTGTTCGGTACGGTCACGCCCGTTGCAGTCAAAGACCAATCTCCCAGGTTGCGCCGAATGCGGTACGACTACCGGCGGCCTTGGCCGCTTGTGCATGCATCTCAACGAATATCTGCAAGGAGGAGGAGGACCATGAACGAAATGCAGCGTGCTGTTGACAGGCAAAATCGGGCCACCGGAGGCGGCGCGGCGTTGCTCGACATCGCAGCCAAGTGGAATGAGGAGGTATTGCGGTTCTACGGCTTGCGGATGAAGCGATATCTTGAACTTTCCAGCCGGCTCTGGGAGTGCAAGAGCCCGAACGACGTCATGAAGCTGCAGACGGGATTTCTGCAGACGATGTTTGCCGACTATCGATCGGAAACCGATCTCGTTTGCAGCCAGTTTCTGCACACGCAGAAACCGGCGATAGATGCGCAGCGTAGTGAAAGCCTGCCATCCTACGAAGCAGCGATTCTGAGGGCCCAGCAGGACGCGGGAAAGATCATCGGCCTCGCCAAGGATCACGCGGCGCGAATCGTCGAAGAAGCTGCCGCCCGCACATCGACGAAGGCCGCGGCGCGGCCTTCGAGGCGCGAGAAGCGGCAGAAATCCGCGACCGCCTGAGCCGCATCGAGGGAAAGCAGCCGGCTTCACCAGGCGAGGAAACGGCCGGATGAACGCTGCAGCTTTCCTCCTGGCTGCTGCAGTGACTATTTCTCTTTCTTGCTTCGGCGCTTGATGTCCTGCCCATGAGCGCGTTTGTAGGTCTGAATGTCCTTGAATTGCCCCTTGCGGTCGCGAACCGCGTAGAGCTTGGTACCCTTCGAGCTTCGATTGGTGGTCCGTTTGGCCATTCTGCCCTCCTCTGGCTACTCGCCGGCAGTCTTTTGCAACGCCCTGATGCGTGCCGCTAACGATATGACGTTGGTCACTGCGCGCAGCTTTCCACGCGGCGGGCCGGACGCTTTGTCGCCCTCGGGCTGCTTCGGCGAATCCTGCACCTGCTGATCGCCGTTGTCGATCTTGAGCTCGGTGATGGGGGCGCTGAAGCCTCGGTCGAGATCCCGAAGCTCGGCGTCGGGATCCCTGGTTTCTCTGTCAGGAGCAACGAACTGAGCTTCGACGACCTGAGCGGCCGCCCACTCGTCCGGAAGTGTGGCCGGCGTGAACCGGTCCTCTGCGGCGGGAACGGCGAAATCGGGATCGGCGGCAGCCATGATGACCGGGCGCGGCGTTGGCCCGGGCAACTCCTCGGCCATGGCTTGCTCGGAGTACGCTTGCTCGGGATACGCCTGCTCGGGATACGCCTGCTCGGAATACGCCTGCTCGGAATACGCCTGCTCGGGATACGCTTGCTCGGAATGCCCGTGCTCGCGCCTCGGAGGCAGGAATTCAGGTTCAACCCGTACGAACTCGGGATCTGAAGGCAGGAACTCGGGCTCCACGGGTGCGAACTCGGGCTCGGGAGGACCGAGGTCGAAGGGGGCTCGCCCGCGCGGTTCTCCATCGGAGGACGGTTCCCAAAGGCCGGATGACGGTTCGGGGCTTATGGCGTCGAATGGGACCTGTCGTTCGGGCCCCCCATCGACGTCCAGCCGCTCGGGCTCAGCTGTCGCCATCGCGAGCTCGGAGCGCAGACTCTCAAACTCGCTTCTCTGCTGCGCGAGATGTTGCCGCTGCGCTTCGATCTGCGAGGAGAGCGATGTCAGATCCTGGATGCGCTTGCGGAGCCGTCCCTGTGCGCTCAGGGCCTCATTGGTGGCAAGCGTGTAGGTCATGTCCTTGCCGACCGCCTCGTTTCGCATCGCTTCGATGCGCCTGTCCCGTTCGGCGAGCTCGGCCCTGAACTGCTCGACTGCCTTGTGCCGCCGCGCCAGCTCGACCTCGCGTCCGCGCAGCTGCTCCCTGGAGCTCTGAATGGACTGGGTTCGGTTGGCAAGCTCTGCCTCGAGCGGCCCGATGTGCCCCGTGAGCCTGGCGATTTCGCCTTCCCGCTCGGCGAGCATCGCATCGCGGGTGCGGACTTCGGCGATCAGGTGATCGATGCGGTTGCGGTTGCGCGTGACCTCGGCCATCTGCTCGGCGAGACTGGTCTTGATGTTGTCCATCTTGAGCTGCAGCTTGCGCGACAGCATGGCGTATTCGGCGCGCAGGCGGTCGCGATCGGCGCGCAGCTCAGCGATGGTGGTCGGCGTCGAGCGCAGCAGGCGCTTGTTGCCGAGGCGCAGCGCGACGGCCCAGAAGAAGCGGCTCAGGAACAGGGCGATCAGGGCGGCAATCGCGAAGCCCAGCGCGACAAGCATGATCGTCTCGATCTGAGACATGCACTCCCGTCCTAATTACTTGTGCCTGAGCCCGACAGAAAGGCCCCACGAGCGTGGCGCCAATAGGGCAAAGGCGGGAATCCCTCCGGAGCAGAATAGCTGGCGGCGCAAGCACAGGCGAACAGAAAATGTGCTGTTCCCGCAATTCCCGCTAGTCCGGATACAATGGGTCTAGCGCTGGTCTAGCGCCTTATCCGGAACATGCTGTGAAGCATCAGAAGGGATTCCAGGTCGGCTCGGCCGAATATTTGAGATAGCCGGCGTTCAGCCCCATGCGCATCCCGATCCCGGTGCGGATGGGCGCGAGCTTCATGCCGTCATACTGCTGGAAGTTCACGCCGAAGCCGCCCACGATGTAGGCGGTACCCTCGACCCCCGCGAAGCGTGCATGCATGTCATAGGGGTGAGAGACGCCGTAGACCAGCACCAGGACGCGCGCGCCATTGCCGCCAAAGTCGAAGCCGATCGACGGTCCCTGCCAAAAGACCTTGTCCCGGCCGCCGTTTTTGAGAAACAGGGTGCCCTCGCCGTAGCGCAGACCGCCTACGAAAGCGCCCGAGGCCTCCTCGCCGACGATGTAGCCGTTGGGTTCCCCGGCGCGCTGAAAAGCATATTCCACCACGCTGGCAAGCCCCTTGGTGGTCTTGCCGAAGAAATCATGGCCCGCCGAGACGATTTCCTCGTAGGAATATGTTTCGGCGGTGGTGTGACCCCGGCCGTGCTCGGTACCGGCAGCGGCAGCGGCGCCCACATCAGGGGACCGCATGGCGAGCATAACGGCCGCCGCAATCGCCGATCCGGCCCGGATAAGGCCGCTCCATCTCAATCCTGTCATGACTCACTCCTCACCGACTTGCTGACCCGACCAGCCATAGTTAGCAGATGGCTGCTTCCAAACCCTTAACAGAGGGTTAGGCGCCCTCGGCGATGAACGCCGGGTTCGCGAAGGATTGCGCCTTCTTGCCGTAGGCGAGCGGCTCGCCTTCGAGAGTCAGGACGCGGCCGCCGGCGGCACACAGGACCGCCTGGCCTGCCGCCGTGTCCCACTCCATGGTGCGGCCGAAGCGCGGATAGACGTCCGCCTCGCCGGCGGCGATCAGGCAAAACTTCAGCGACGACCCCGCCGGCACCCGCACCGTGACGTTGCGGGAGTTGCACCATTCCTCGGTCGCGGCATCGCCGTGCGAACGGCTGACCAGCGCCCGCAGTCCGGTTGCCGGAACGGGCCGTGCACGCAGCGCTTTCGCGGCGGTCTGCGTTATCGCGCCGCTCTCCGAGACTTCCGCCTCGAAGGCGCCGGCGTCGGCTGCCGCCCAGAATAGGCGCCTCACGGCGGGCGCGAACACCACGCCCATCACGGGGCGGGTCTCGTCGATGAGCGCGATGTTGACGGTGAACTCGCCGTTGCGGTTCAGAAACTCCTTGGTGCCGTCGAGCGGATCGACGAGAAAAAACCTTGCCGAAGGCTCAGGCGTGCGGCCGGCCGCGACGCTCTCCTCGGCGATGACCGGAATTCCGGCCGCATGGCGCTCCAGACCGGCGAGGATAATCGCTTCCGCGGCAAGATCAGCGGCCGTGAAGGGAGAGCGATCGTTCTTGAGCCACGACTCGGATGGCCGAGCATAAATCGACATCACGGAGCGCCCGGCCTCGGCTGCAAGCTCGATGAGGCGAGGCAACAGGCTGGATGGAATGAGCTTCGGCAAGTTGCCCGGAATTTGCTGAGGCGAGGAGGCGCGTTATGAGGCGGGGAGCGGCGGCCCGTCAATGGCGCTTGGTGAAGCCCCCCGTTGTGCGGTAGTTCTGCGGTATTGATGAGCGATTCCCGCCCCGACGACGGAGGAGTCCTTGACCAGCAAGCCGGCCCTGAGCGATCTCGATCTTGCGGCGCTCCTTTGCAGCCGGGTCTGTCATGACGTGATTTCGCCGGTCGGCGCCATCGCCAACGGGTTGGAAGTGCTCGAGGACGAAGACGACGAACGCATGAAGAAGATGGCGATGGAGCTGGTGCGCAAGTCGGCGCGCCAGGCGGCGGCCAAGCTGCAGTTCTGTCGCATCGCTTTCGGGGCGGCGGGCTCGGTGGGAGCGCAGATCGATCTTGGCGAGGCAGGCGACATCGCCCGGGCCTTCGTAGGCGAGGAAAAGGTGAAGATCGAATGGCGTGCGCCGCGCGAGAACCGGCCAAAGAGCGAGGTGAAGCTTCTGCTCAACATGATGCTCCTGGGCGTCACGGCGATTCCGCGCGGCGGCATCCTCACGGTGGCGCTCGACAACGGCGTCCTCAGCGTTCACGCGGCCGGGGAGGGCGCGAAGGTTCCCGAGAAAGTAGCCCTGCTTCTGACCGGGCAGTTCGACCTCGCCGAGCTCGATGCCAGGCTGGTGCAGCCCTATTACACCCGGCGGCTGAGCGAAGAGTGGGCGTACACCCTGCGCATTGCCCCGGCAGATGACGGGATCAGCTTTGAAGCGCGACAAGCCGCCCAGGCGGCGGCTTGATCAAGCGGTTTCGCGAAGGTCCTCGCGCAGCACATAGCCGCGCCCCCACACCGTCTCGATGTAGTTCCTGCCGCCGGCGGCGAGGGCGAGTTTCTTCCGGAGCTTGCAGATGAACACGTCGATGATCTTGAGCTCAGGCTCGTCCATCCCGCCATAGAGGTGGTTGAGGAACATCTCCTTGGTGAGGGTCGTTCCCTTGCGCAGCGAGAGCAGCTCGAGCATCTGGTATTCCTTGCCGGTCAGATGCACGCGTTGGCCGCCGACCTCGACGGTCTTGGTGTCGAGGTTGACGATAAGGTCACCGGTCGTGATGACCGACTGGGCATGGCCCTTGGAGCGGCGCACGACCGCGTGGATGCGCGCCACCAGCTCGTCCTTGTGAAAGGGCTTGGTCATGTAGTCGTCGGCGCCGAAACCCAGGCCCCTGACCTTGTCCTCGATGCCGGCGAGGCCCGAAAGGATCAGGATCGGAGTATTGACCTTGCTTACCCGCAGCATCTTCAGCACCTCGTAGCCGGACATGTCGGGCAGGTTCAGGTCGAGCAGGATGATGTCGTAGTCGTAGAGCTTGCCGAGGTCGACGCCTTCTTCCCCGAGGTCGGTCGCGTAGAAGTTGAAGCCTTCCGATTTGAGCATCAGCTCGATGCTCTGCGCGGTCGCCGTATCGTCTTCGATCAGAAGAACTCTCATCCGAAACCCCTCTCAAACCCGACCCGGCCTCGCGGACGCCACGGGCTGCCGAGACGCTCGCCGGCACGCGGTAAGGCCCTGAATCCTGACGCCAGAATACCCCGATAAAGGTTAACAAAACCTCATTCCCTCAATGCGCAGAGAGACTTCGCCAGGTTCGCACAAGCAGTTTGCGAAGGGTCGGCGGGCACGCTTGCCTGACTTGATACGCCGGCGCGCAACGCTCTCGCGAGCGCAACGCACAAGGGTTTACCCGACCTTAAGGCCGGGCATTCATGATGAACGACGCTGCCGGGATTTTCAGGCTAGTTGATTCGTATCCGGCTGAAAAGAGCATCGCCGGGAGTGCGGCCGGTCGGTGAGTGAATGGAGTTGAGAGGCTAAAGCCATGCGTTCGAAAGACACGATTCTGCGACTGCACCGGTTCAGGCACGAGGCCAAGCGGCGGCAGGTCGCCGACATCGAGACGATGATCACCGAATTCCTCAAGAAACAGGACGAGCTCGAAGCCCACATCCGCATGGAGGAGAGCCGCAACGGCGTAAGCGATCCCGAGCACTTCAACTATTCGACCGCCGCCAAGGCGGCGCGGGCCCGCCGTGACAACCTGTTGCGTTCCGTGGGCGAACTGAAGGACCAGCTTGATACTGCCCGGGGAGCCCTGCGCGAAGAGGAAGCGGAACTGCGCAAAATCGAGCTGCTGGTGGAGAAGGAAGGCGACTCTCGCCCCGAGATAGCCGCCGCAGGAAGCTTTCCAGCCCAGGCCCAGGTTCGTTGAGCCTATGCTACGGCGTCGGCGGCAGCCAGCCGATGGGACCTGAGCGCCTCGTACATCGGGCGGGCCTCATCGGCGATCCTGCGCAGGGAGTCGGGTAGGATGGTTGGCTTTGCGTCGCTTGCCCGGCGCTCGAAGCCGGTGGAGCTCCACACAGCCTCGTACCAGTGCCGGGCCCACACACCGTCGAAGGGCTTCGGACCCTTGGGCCAGGCCAGCATCTCGGCCCGGAAGGTGACGCCGAGCGCGCCGCATAGGGCGGTGAGCATGCCGCGCGGGTCGGCAAGCACGTCTTCGGCATCGATGACCGGCGGCGCCCTGCCGGTCTGGTCGGCGACCTCACGGAAGATCTCGCTCTGCTCGAGGAAGCCGATGTCGCGCAGGCTGACCTCGGCCCACTTGCGGACATAGCTCGCCAGCACGCGCTCGGGCGCCCGGATCAGAAAGGCGTTCGACAGGTTCCCGATCCATCGCCGGTCAAAGCCTCTCAGCATGTGGTGGGTCATATGCTTCTGATAGAAAATCTGCTTGCCGGCCGGGGGCGGCGCGAGGCATTGCGCGGCGAGTTTCTCATAATCGCTCTCGCCGGCAGCCAGTATTTCCGCGCGCAGGGGATGGTCGTTGCCGTGCCGCAGCAGCGAAAAGGCGTAGAAGGGCTCATCCCAGGCCGCACAGTCCGGCCGGTTGCCGAACGAATACATCATGGCCGTCGAGATGTTGCGCGGTCCCGACCACATGGCGATGGTGACGGTCATTTGCCGATCGCTAGATCGAGCGCACCGCTTCGCGGCGGCATAGCGACCGGTAGAGCTCGGAGAGCCGCAGAGAAACCGGGCCGGCGCCTGCCCAGGCCCTCCTGGCTGCAAGGGGATGGCAGATCGGCCGGCCGTCGACCTCGCGCACCGGCACCAGGCCGGCAAACGTTCCGGTGACGAAAGCCTCGTCGGCGCCATAGACGTCGTAGAGGGAGAAAGACTTCTCGAGCACCTCGATGCCATCGGCGCGGGCGAGCCTGATCAGCACGCCGCGGGTGATGCCGGGGATGCAATAGAGGCCCGTCGAGGTCCACAGCTCGCCGCGGCGCACGATGAAGAAGTGAGTGGAATTGCAGGTGGCGACGAAGCCATGGGGATCGAGCATCAGCGCCTCGTCGGCGCCGGCGTTGGCTGCCTGGATGCACGCGGTGATGCAATTGAGCTTGGAGTGGGAATTGAGCTTCTGATCCTGGACGTCCGGATATCCACGCCGCACGTTGACCGTGAAGAGGCTCATGCCTTTTTCAAAGAGCTCCGGCCGCGGCGCCTTGTACTCGGGGATGATCACGACAGTGGCCGGCGATATGGTGAGCCGCGGGTCCTGATAGGGCGTCGCCTTGACGCCGCGCGTGACCATGAGGCGGATGTGGACGCCGTCGTGCATGCGGTTGGCGTCGAGACAATCGAACAGCCGCTGCACCAGCGTCTCGGGCGCCATGCCGACATCCATGAAGATCGCCTTGGCGCCTTCATAGAGCCGCTCGATGTGGGCGCGCAGGAACGGGATGCCGCCGTTGACGAGCCGCAGACCTTCCCAGACGCCGTCGCCGAGCAGAAAACCGGAATCGAAAACCGAGACGACCGCTGCCTTCCGCGGCACGAGCTCGCCGTTGACCGAAATCAGCGCCGCGGCGTTGCGCTCGTCGGCAGCGAATTCATGCGTTCCCATCGTCATCGCTTCGAATTGCCTTCCCGAGCCCGCGCTCGCGAGTGCCAGATCCGATGCCGGCGCTTCCTTCCTTCGTCATTCCGGCGCAGGCCGGAATCCTGCTTTGGACCTTTCCACCAGTGAGCCGCCCAAAGCGGGATGCAGCTTTCGCTGGCATGACGCATGAAGGGAAAGTCGGCGCATAAAAATGTGTGGATCTGACAGCGACGATAGCCGGTAGCGGCACGCCGGGCAATAAAAGCGCGGCGGGCGATCAGGCGCGATACTGCTGGATGCGGGTGGTGCGCAGGCCGGCCAGCCCGTGCTGGTCGATCGACCGCTGCCAGCTCAGAAACTCCTCGACGGTGAGCGTGTAGCGGTTGCAGGCTTCCTCGAGGCTGAGCAGGCCGCCCCGCACCGCGGCGACGACCTCGGCCTTGCGGCGGATGACCCACCGGCGGGTCTGCGGCGGCGGAAGATCGGCAATGGTTAGCGGACTGCCATCGGGCCCGATGACGTAACTCACGCGGGAACGCAACTGACCGTTCATTCTGCAGACCTGCAAATACGCGAACTCACAGGGTGAAACCTACTCCCGCGCGCTTAAGGAACAGCTAAGCAAATCCCAATATTTGGTAACGGCTCAAGGCGCGGCTGACCCAAATGTGGACAGCCAGCCGGGTTGGGGGCAGGGTTCGGGGGCATTGCACCCGCTGCCCGGCTGGCCCATAAGGGCCCGGAATTTCGAGACAGCAATGGAAGTCAGCGACGATATCATCGATGCCGTCAGGGCGGCGATGGACCTGCCCGGCGAGCCCGGCGGCCACCGCGTCGTGGTCGCCATGTCGGGCGGCGTCGATTCATCGTGTGCGGCGGGCCTCATCGCCCGCGCCGGCTTCGATACGGTCGGGATCACGCTTCAGCTCTACGATCATGGTGCGGCGCTTTCCCACAAGGGCGCCTGTTGCGCCGGCCGCGACATACACGATGCGCGGCGTGTGGCGGCCATGCTCGGCATGCCGCACTACGTGCTCGACTATGCATCGCGTTTCCGCGCCGCGGTGATCGACGACTTCGCTTCCAGCTACGCGAGGGGAGAGACGCCGGTGCCGTGCATTCGGTGCAACCAGACGGTCAAGTTCGACGATCTCGTGCGCCAGGCGCGGGACCTCGGCGCTTCCGCCCTCGTCACCGGCCATTATGTGGCGAGCCGGAAGCGTGCGAACGGCTCGGGCTGCCGCGAGCTCCTGACACCCAGGGACATGGCGCGCGACCAGAGCTATTTCCTGTACGCGACGACGCAGGAGCAGCTCGACTATCTGCGATTTCCGCTTGCCGAGCTGGACAAGCAGCAGACGCGCGCCATTGCCGCTGCGATGGGACTTGCCGTGGCGGCCAAGCCCGACAGCCAGGACATCTGCTTCGTTCCCGAGGGGCGTTACCTGGATGTCGTGCGCCGCTTGCGGCCCGAGGCGGCGCAGCCTGGCGAGCTCGTCCACGTCGACGGCCGCGTTCTCGCCCGTCATCAGGGCATCGCCGGCTTCACCATCGGGCAGCGGCGCGGCCTCGGCGTCGCCGACGGCGCGCCGCTCTATGTCATACGGCTGGAACCCGAGACGCGCCGGGTCGTCGTGGGACCGAAAGCAGCGCTGCGCCGCCGGTGCATCGGCTTGCGCGATGTCAACTGGCTGGGCTCGCCGGACATCGCAGCAGCGGACGGAGAGGAGGTTTTCGTTCGCATCCGGTCGACCCGGCCGCCCGCGCGCGCCTGGCTTTGCGTCGAGGAAGCCGGGGTGAGTGTCACGCTGGCCGATGACGAGTTCGGCGTAGCGCCCGGACAGGCGTGCGTTTTCTATGAGCAGCCGGGCAGCGGCGCCCGCGTGCTCGGCGGCGGCGTCATCGCCCGGCAGGGTGCGCGGCAAGAATTTCTGACGCCTCGTAAATCAAACATTGCGCTTGAAACCTCCCCCAGCGTCACGATTTAATGCGGGGGCCGGGCGGACCATCGAGAGGATTGGACAGTTGAGCGTCAAACTCGTGCATATGAACGAAGATGAGGTGCGGCGCGCCTACGCCCGCTGGGCTCCGGTCTATGACTTCACGTTTGGCAAGGTCGCCGACTGGGGGCGCATGCGGACCGTCGACTACATCAACTCCAGGCACGGCCGCGTCCTCGAGGTCGGAATCGGCACCGGTATCTCGCTGCCGCACTACAAGCGCTCGCTCAAGGTCACGGCGATCGATCTGTCGCCGCAGATGCTGAAGCGCGCCCGCCAGCGGGTGAGGCGCGAGCGGTTGCGGCACATCGAGGCGGTGCTCGAGATGGATGCGGGAGCGATGAAGTTTCCCGATGACAGCTTCGACGTCGTGGTGGCGATGTATGTGCTGACGGTGGTGCCCGATCCGAAGAAGGTGATGGCGGAGCTGGAGCGTGTCTGCTGCCCGGGAGGCGAAGTCATCGTCGTCAACCATTTCAGCCAGAGCCACGGCATTCGGGGTGCGGTTGAGAAGGCGCTGGCGCCGCTCGCTACGCGGCTCGGCTGGCGTCCGGAGTTTCCCATGGAGACGTTGTTGAGCCGGCCGCGGCTCAGGATCGTCGAAGCGACGAACCTCAAGCCATTCGGGCTCTTTACGATGCTGCGCTTCCGCAAGACGGCGGAGAGCGAGAGGCAGCCGCTGATGCGGAAGCGGCGGGCTGCTCTTTCCGCGGCCAAGACCGGCCAGGGGCGCGCCAGACAACGCCTTGCTTGACTTGGCTGGGGGCCGCTACCTATATCGCGCGGCGTTTGCGGAACCGATAATCGCATGCGGCCTCGCGCCCTGGGGCGGAGTAGCTCAGTTGGCTAGAGCAGCGGAATCATAATCCGTGTGTCGGGGGTTCAATTCCCTCCTCCGCTACCACCTGTACAGCGGTTTTTCGGCCGCGTCCTGTCAATCCAACAACGGCACTCATTTCGCCGGTAATTTTGAGGCGTGCTGCCCCTTTGCTCTCAAGCGGATGCACTTCAACTTTGTTGATCAGGGCGCGCAGCTGCGTGGCAGCCTGAACACGGGTCGGTTCGTCAGCTGTCAGGCACTCGTGCAGTTTGTCGACCTTTTGCCGATAGAGCTCAGCTAGATCTGGGCTGGGTAGAGCCGGGCGGGGAGCGATGGCGTTTTCTAATCGCTTCTCTGAACTCAACTGTGCCTTGGTTCTTTCAAGCTGTTTGAGCCGATCTACCAAGGAAGGAAGGGGTCCAGCCGCCTGCATCGAATCCAGTATTCGTGTGATCTGTTTCTCGGTTTCCGAAAGTTGTCTTTCGTGCATGTCTCGAGCGTCTGCTAGCGCTCGCAAGGATTGGGCTAACGTTTCATTGAAGGCATTAGCGAACTCTTGGATTAGCGCGGGTTGAAGCATCTGCTCTTTTATGCCCTGCAATACGGCATCCTCCACGCGAGTCGCGGATAACTTCTTGCTGTTTAAGCACGTGCCGCGTTCCTTGTGGCTGCTGCAGCCAAGTCGGCCCTCGCCAATGATCGTTATTGGATCCACCGCAGATGCCACACCGAAGCATGCCCGACAGCAGACGACGGGGAGCTCGTCTGTCTACGCAGCGGCAGCGCTCTCTTGGCACCGAGGCGATGATGAACTTCATCCCAGATTTCCTGCGAGACGATCCGGAGTTCCGGCACGTCGACCACAATCCAATCCTTTGCTGGATTGAGTCTTGGGACACGCTTGGCTGTGTTGGGATCCTTCAGAAAGCGCTGACGATTATAAATGAGACGCCCGAGATACGCCTCATTCCAAAGTATGCCATCTCTCCGGGCACGGTTGCCTGTGATGGAGCTGGCGTTCCAGAGGCCTCCACGGGGCGAAGGAAGGCCCTCGGAATTGAGCCCTTTTGCGATTTGCCTTGCGGACATGCCGCTCGCGTAGTCATCGAAAATTCTGCGTACGATTGCTGCTTGGTGGTCGTTCACCTTGCGCAAACCGCTGTCGGGGCGTCCATCAGGTCCAAACTGCCGCACTACGTCGTAGCCGTATGGAAGGCCTCCAGGTGAGCGCCCGGCAGATATGCGGCCACGCTGACCACGGCGGATCTTACTTGCCAAGATCCTTGAGGAAGAGGGCGTTCATTGTGCCCTTCAACCCGACGTGCAGTTCGCTGATATCTCCTTCAGCCATCGCCTTAGTTTCACCTCTAGAAAGGAGAGCTGCTTGAAGATGCGCGCGATGTGCTCCTGATCACGCGAAAGGCGATCAAGAGCCTCGGCTACGACGACATCGTCGCCCCGACACGGCAGAGAGGAGCTTCTGCTAGCCGGGTCGGAGGTGGATTGCGCCGCTCATCGCGGCATCGGAAAACATCAGTCTGCCACCCATCGCTCGGCCATCCGCTCTGCATACGCGTACCTGGTCCTCGATCGAGGCCTCACGCTGCAGGTCCGAGGAATAGCGGGCATAGATGACGGCACGAAGTTTGGTCATGCGCTTAACTCCTCGTCGGGGAGGGACTGTTGTCGCAGGCTGGTGAGCTTACGAGCAAATTCGCGATGCGCCTCGAGTGACTGTGCCTGGATGTAGCTGCGCTCGGTCGTTGAAAAGGTGCGATGCCCCAGTAGTGGCGCGGCAAGGCGCACATGGACGGGATCGTTGATGGCAACGGTCGTCGCGGCGGCATCCCGAAACAGATGCGGATTGAGGGAGTGGCCAAAGGCTGCGCGGGTTCTTCGGATGATCCTCCAATAGATGCCGGCTTCAGTGAAAGGAGAACCATCCGAAGACACCCAGAGACGCTCTTTGACCGGTGCCCGCCAGCGGCCATTTCTCGCCAGGAGAACTGGGCGGTGCACTGTCAGATAGGCCTCCAAAGGAACATCCAGTGGTTCGGGCCAATCGTATTCAAGGGTTACATGTGTCTTGGTGGCCGTCGGCTGAAGCACGATGGTCCACATCCCACCAGCACACATTAAATCCTGCCCAAGTGTCAGGCCGGCAAGATTACGCAACCGCAGGGGGCGCAACGCCAGTAAGGCAATGATCAGCCCGTCGCGAAAGAGGATGGCGGAACGGAGCGGGCTAGGGTTCTGTGCCGCGCTTTCCATCAACTGAAGACCGAGGGTTAGCAGTTGATCGGTTCCGACCAGGCGGGACCGCTTGGTCGAGGCTGGCTCCTGGCGGGCACGGACTTTGGCAACGATTCGGTGGATGAACCTCCAGTCTCGCCGAGGGCCCAGGACCTTTGCCATCTCGGTCAGTTGCATCAAGACGGACGAGGATCGTGCTCTTCTTGTTGCCCAGAGCATCAAGTTCGCAGACATAGGCGCGGACGGCTTCGGCCGTAATGCGATCTGCTGGATCACCTGCTCTGTCCAATGCGCCGCGACGCGACAGAAAGGTAAGCCAGCGGCCATAGCCGCGTTCTACGGCGCGATTGGTGATGGGACGATGGGCTGCCCGGGTGCCGCCATGACCCGCGAAGGGATCGGCGGGCGTGAGGGCGGCGCTCCACAAGAGCTGATCCATCTGCGGCCAGTCGATGCGCTTCATGCAGACCCGCTCCGGTGCCTTGCCGCGGCCAAAGGGTCCACCGCTCATGGCCGCTTCCTCCCCTGGCCGACGCTGCGCAGTTTCAGGATCTCCTGGTCGAAATGGCGGGCAGCGCCCAGCGTCTCGAGGCCGGCGTAAAAGTTGCTGGTGGTGTCCATATTCTTATGACCCAGAACGCGCCGCATGACTTCGTAACCACCGGGATTGAGACGGAGATAGATCTGCGCTCCGATATGGCGGAAGAGGTGGGGATTGACCTCAAAGCCCGTATAGTGCCGTACCGTGTTGCGCGATCTGAATCGCGAGTGTGTCCTTGTCTTGTGAGCCTTCTCGTCCACCCGGAAACAGAAAAACGTTGCCGGCCTCTGCGTTTCTCTCCTTTGCGAGGTACCAGCGAATGAGCTCGGCGCTCTGCGTCCGGCAGCTCGAAATCGACATCGACGCTGTTCTTGACCTCCGCAGCCGGGATATTGAGCATGAGTTTCTTGCCAACTTTGACGAGGTGGCGCTCGATTTCGAGCGCTGCAAGGTTCTTGAGCCGAACTGGCGCGAAGATCAGAAGTTCCACGGCGACAGCAACCTGAGCATGGACGCGACGGCGGTGCGCAGGAAGTTTTCCCGCCTCGACCACCTGGCGCAGAGTGAATGGCAGTGACAGAAGCTTCTGGCAGTTCGCCAGATCGTTGAAGGGACGGAGGCGGTCGCGGTTCTTTTGAGTCGAGCCCGCATATTTGACGGAGAGCTTGCGGGTGATTTCCGACATCCGATGGAGATCGGCATCACTGGCCTTGACCCAATGCTTGGCAATGCTTTTCAGCATGGCGGCGAAATTGTTCGTTGTCGGACTGGGCCGTTGGCCAAAGCGATCGTAGAAGAAGCGCAAACCCGCGATAAAGTTGTCGACCGTCAAACACGCCGCGAGGGAGACAAGAGCTTTTCGGATCCCGCCCGCGGAGAACGAGGGCGGAGGCGAAGGCGCGCAAGTGATACTCTCTAGCGCTCAGGGTGTTGGCACTCAGGGGACGGGCAGGGCCGTCCTCGGCAAAGTCATGACCTGCCAGCCGCGCGAGCCAGGCATCGGCATCGCGTTTGAGACTCTCCGGGAACGCCGACCAAGGCAGGACATAGGACTGACGGCGGGTTTGGCGATTGAGGCGAAGCTCTGGCCAACCGGGTACTCGCACGACAGCTCGATTCCAGGCCAGTGTTACATCGGTCCAGGTGCCCTCAGGGTCGCGAAGCAGGCTTTCGTCCGCTCTGGAACGAGATTTATCTCGGGCGCGGCTGAAGTGTCCATTTGTGCTCTGATACCCAGCTTTGGATTTCAACAATGAAGTCGGTGAGGTTCGCTTGGCGGTGGAGCATCCAGCAGCCTGCGGCAGAGCGCGAGCTTCTCGGCGCGATGGCCGTTGGCGAGGAAGCCGTAATGACGGATGCGATGGAAGCCGTCCGGCATGGTGTGGAGCAGGAAGCGCCGAATGAACTGTCGGCGTTGAGAGCCATGATCTTCGACTTGCCGTGATGACGGTAATCCTTCCAGCGAAAGCTGACTTGGCCATCCGTCATGCTGACCAGCCGGGAGTTGGCGATCGCGACGCGGTGCGTATAGCGGCCGAGATAGGCCAGCACTTGCGCGGGCTATCGCAGCTCAAGCATCCCGACATCTCCAAATTGTAAGGGTCGAGAAACGCGAGCGGGCCGCATCAGGTGCTGAACCAGATACCTCCACGACGGGCGCTCTAAGCGCCTTAAGTCGACAGGCGCAGGCTGATCGCTTCTCATCATCAATATCGGCGATCAAGATTCTGCGAGAACGGGGCCCCACCGTCCAGGCTCGCCTTCCAGGCAGCCACCGAGCTCCCATCAACCGAGGCTGGTCGGCTACCGCGCAGCACTGAACGAGAGAACGCGCGAGCGGGTGCCACTTGATTGGGCCGTGACTCAGTACCTCCCTCGGCAGTCTGCTTTTACGTCTCGGCCGGCACGAGAGCGGCAACGGCGCGGCTGGAGGACGCGGTTGCTGCCTACCGCGCTGCATTAGAGGAGAACACGCGCCAGCGTGTGCCACCTTATTGGGCTATGATGCAGTACAGTCTCGGTAATGCGCTTTCACTTCTTGGGCAGCGCGAGAGCAGCATGGCGCGCCTTGAGGAGGCGGTTGTCGCCTATCGCGCCGCGCTGGAAGAATGGACGCGCGAACGGGCGCCTAGCGACTGGTCCAAGACGCAGAACAACCTTGGGTACACATTGACCCTGTTGGGGGAGACGAGTGGTGACGCAATGAGGTTCGAAGAAGCGACCGGCATTCTTTGGGCTGCATTGGCCGAACAGAGGAAGATGAGAGATCCTAAAGCATCCTATACGGCCGACAGCCTATGCCGATCGTTATTGGGGCTCGGGTTAAGCAAGCGAGACCGGTCTTTGCTTCTGAAAGCCAAAGCCCAATGCATTGCGGCGATTGAAGGCCAAGCCGCGTTGGGGGATCGGGATGTACGCGAAACCGAGGCCAATCTTGCCAATGTTGAAAAGGCGTTGGCCGAAATTCACTGAGGGGGTAACAAAGATAGAAGTGGATAGCCGTGGCATAGGCGTCTGCCACGTGATGACAAGGCGGACGAGCCAATGATCGAATATTGATGGCGCCCCCTGCCATGATCAGTCGCATCCGGGGGCGAAAGAAGTCAGAGCTAGTGCGGAATCGAGGGCGGTTAGACGATCACCGCGTGGCGTCGTAAACAATCGTTGGGGTGATCGTAGAAGCGAGGGAGATTACTCAATTGAAGTGGAGTTCTATCGGTCCGCGGGAGTGACCGACCAGGATGAAGCTCTTGCGGATAGGGTCGCGCAAATCGAGGCTGAACTTGCCAAGCTGAATTTCTTTACCCAAGAAATTTTAAGGATACACGATGCAGAGGATGATGCCGATCGAAGCTGAGCTCGCCGATCTGAGTTTCACGAGAGATTCAGGGATTGAACCGTAAAGTTCAGAGGGGCGGGCGTTCCTCTTTAAGAACCTTGATCAGCCAAAAGTGCAAGAAGCAAGAGGTTGTCAGTGAACATTGATGGGCCGATGCGAAAGCAGATTCGCACAGCGCTGCGAGATGGTGACTTCCACATTTGAACCAACTTCGCATCGTAGTCGAAGATGTTTTTGGGCGAACCACTCCAGAACATCACTATGGCTGGCGACATGCCAACGGTCACGTTCGACTTAATAACTTGGGCGAGAGCACGCGGTCGCCTGACCGACAAGCTTATCATTGGAGCCGCGGCAAGAATCAAGGCAACCTCAAGCTTCGGGCGATTGCTGAGCAGTTTCGGTTCGTACAAAGTGGTGAAGGAGAGCCCGAACGTATAGTAGTCGAGGGCGTGCCGTTCGAGAACGCCGCCCAGTGGCTGGATGCGCTTTCGCGCCTGCGCCGCGCCGTATGCCGTTTGAGCCGACCAGCAGCATTTCACTGGAGGGATTCGGTCCGGCATTTTCTCGTCGCTCCTGACGTCATCATGACCAACTTCCATGTGGCTGGTGAATTGTCAGACGCAAAGGCCGCCACTGCAATTGCGCGGTTTGACTATGAAGTCGACGTTAATGGCAATGTGCAGTCAGGTCGCGAGGTCAAGTTAGCCAAGTCGTGGCGCTTGGCTTCGCATGCGCCACTGGACTACGCTCTCATCCGCCTCGCGGAGAGGGTCACCGATTTGCCGGGACCAGGGGGCGCTACGCGCGACTACATTCAGCCTACGGCTCATGATTTCGCAAGGAACGAACCTATCGTAATCGTGCAGCATCCCATGGCGACGCCCCTCAAGCTCGCCTTTGGTACCGTTGTCATTGGAGCCGACGGAAACGGTGTAACCTACAGCGCGAATACCGAGCCTGGCTCTTCAGGCTCGCCTGCAATGACGAGTGCTTTGAAGACCGCAGCAATACACCATCGAGGGCTAGACAAAACGAACCGTGGCATCCGCATGGGCCCAATCCTCGACCATTTGTCCGCGACCAACATGCGGGGATTGCTCGGCCCTTAGACCTCGTCCAGGCAATCGGTGTCGGAGCCCTCGGCAGAGAATCAAGGCAACCTCAAGCTTCGCGCGATTGCTGAGCAGTTTAAATTCATACAAGGTGGTGAAGGCGCGTCGTCGAGGGCGTGCCGCTCGAGAACGCCGCCCAATGGCTGGATGTGCTTTCGCGTCTGCGGCGTATGCCGTTTGGAGCCGCAGCCAGCAAGTATCTTACTGGAGGGATTTGGCTCGGGATTTCTCGTTGCCCCAGACGTCATAATGACCAACTTCCAAGTGGCCGGTGATTTGTCGGACGCATAGGCCCCCACTGCAATTGCGCGGTTTGACTATGAAATCGACATTAGTGGTATCTGAAAACAGGTCGCGAAGTACAGGTTAGCGAAATCGTGGCGCTTGGCCTCGCACGCAGCATTGGATTATGTTTCTCAACTACCAAGAACTCCGACAGCTCACGTTGCTCCATGTGAACCTTAGGGTTGACGATGCAGGGAGCGGTTTGCTTAACCAGCTAAGGGGCGCTCAGGTGAATATCTTGAGAGAGGGCTGGCCGATCGATTTGATTCCGCCCACCAAGAATGATTTTGGTCAAGAAATAATTTAGTTCCAACAGACTTTGTTGGCATGGTGAGTATCTGCAGATGCCCTTGGGTCCGGTGACGTGACGCTTGCTTGATTTGACTGAAGGGAAATTTGGGTGTTTGATGATCGCCACTGACCTTCAAAGTTTGCAATGTAAGTGCCATGAAGCACCAACCAACTTTTGAACGACGCATCCCGTAACCATGAGATGATCAAGAGGCGACAAAGAGTTTGGGTTTTTTGGCTGGCGCTTGCCATC
>CAWHQZ010000003.1:0-8889 GCA_963831645.1 uncultured Alphaproteobacteria bacterium
GATAGCACACGATATGACCGGTTCTTGTAGCACACGATCTGTCCGGTTTTTGTATCGCCCCAAACGAGGGGGCGAAGATGCGACGGACAGAGGTGCTGCAAGGATTGAGGCTGATGAAGTTCGAGACGGTTCGGGCTCGCTGGGCGGGGGGTGATCGCGGAGCGGGGACAGGCGGAGGCAGGCGAGATCCTGGGGGTGAGCGAACGGACCTTCCGGCGCTGGTATCAGCGCCATGAGGAAGAGGGCTTCGAGGGGCTGAACGATCGGCGGCTTGGCAAGCCGTCGCCCAAGCGGGTGCCGGAGGGATGGGCACAGCGGGTCGAGCAGCTTTATTGCGATCGCTACGAGGACTTCACCGCCAAGCACTTCCACGAGCATCTGGTGCGGGACCACAAATTTGCCTGGAGCTACACGTGGACGAAGACCTTCCTGCAGCGGCGCCGATTGCTTCCCGTGGCGGCGCGCAAGGGGGCGCATCGCAAGAAGCGGCCGCGCCGGCCGCTGCCGGGAATGCTGCTGCATCAGGATGGCTCGCGCCATGCCTGGCTGCCCGGCTGCGATCGGCAGTTCGACCTGATCGCGACCATGGACGATGCGACGAGCGAGCTGTACTCGGCCTTTCTGGTCGCGGAGGAAGGCACCCAGAGCAGCTTCCAGGGCTTACGCGAGGTGATCGCCGGACACGGGCTGTTCTGCGCGCTCTATACCGATCGCGGCGGCCACTACTTCCACACCCCGACCGCCGGCGGGAAGGTCGATCGGGACCAGCCCACCCAGGTCGGCCGGGCCCTCGGCCAGCTCGGCATCGAGCACATCGCCGCCTACTCACCGGAGGCACGCGGGCGTTCGGAGCGCCTGTTCGGCACGCTGCAGGACCGCCTGCCCAAGGAGCTGCGGCTGGCCGGCATCGCCGACATCGATGCCGCCAACCGCTTCCTTGCCGAGGTCTACCTGCCCGCCCACAACGCCCGCTTCGCGGTCAAGGCCGAGCAGCCCGGCTCGGCCTTCGTCGCCGATCGCCAGCGCGCCTTCGAGGACATCCTGTGTATCCAGGAGGATCGGGTGGTCGGCAACGACAACACCGTGCGCTACCGCGGGCTCAGCCTGCAGCTGCCGGAGAGCCCGCTGCGACCCCACTTCGTCAAGGCCAGGGTACGGGTTCATGAGTATCCCGATGGCACGCTCGCCGTCTTCCACGGCCCGCGCTGCCTGGCCCGCTATGACGACCAGGGAGGGCTCATCGACCAAGTAAAATCTCTGGCTGCTTAACCCGCTCGGCGGCCGCAGGCCTGTGGATAAGGCTCCGCCTTACCCACAGGGCAACAACATCAGAAGCGGTCAATTCGTGTGCTACGAAAACTGGACAAGTTAATTAGCTATCGACATAGTGAGGAGATCCGACGTTGCGACAATTCCCCGTTGGCTTGCCTCAATCAGGGATTCGGAACGCTTCCCACTTTCGCCCTGGAGGACAACGCTTTTGCCGTCGGCGGTGAACATCACCGACTTGCCGCCCGCTGCGCTGGTGCTCGCGGCTGCATGCTATGGATTGCAGAGGCGGTGAGTCGTTGAGCCTGCCTTTTGCGGGCGCCGCTATGGGCGTCCTAGAGGCTCACGAGCCCGTCAGCCGCCGCGGTGGCAAGCGCCGGATCAGCGCCGGATCGTCCTCGGCTTGTCTTGGCAAAGCTGCATCTGTATAGGATGCGGCGATCCTTGCGCCCCCTTCGTCTAGCGGCCCAGGACGCGGCCCTCTCACGGCTGAAAAGAGGGGTTGGAATTCCCCTAGGGGGCGCCAATCATCCGGAAATCATTGATTGCCATGTAAGATCCTGAAAGAGCTTGCTAACTTCCGTTTCGCTGCTACGAATATTGATACAGAATCCTAGCAAGAAGAATGGCAACAATGGCAGGCAAGGTTCGACACTTGTTGAATCGCCTGTGGCGCTGGTATGCGAGACTAAGTGTTCCAGCGGCGCTCCGCTCGACTGTCGGCAAACGTGAGCTGACCGAGGCTCTAGGCGCAGATCTGAAAGCAGCACAGCGACTGCTGCCCCGCGCCTTGGCGAAAATGCAGGCGACAATTCAGACAGCCCGCGCCGTCGCCGGCAAGCCTTCAGCACCACGCCGGGTAAAGCAGCTCAACGCACAGCAGCTCGCTATCCAGCACTACGCCGATCAAATGCTTTTCGATGACGAACTGCGGAATTCTCGGCCGCTCTTTGGCCTTGGCGGGCCGGACATGAACTATGTGGATGTGCTGCGGCGAGCTGTTACCGGCAGCGCCACGGACGAGGAGCTTGCGCGGAGCGTCGGCTGGATCATCACGAAATTTCAGCGGCAGGGAAGCACGTCGGTCCAGCCTGGGGCTGGAGAGTGGCGCACTGTCGCTCGGGCACTGGCTACCGCCGAGCTTGAGTTCATCAAGCGCACGGTTGAACGCGACGAAGGCGACTTCAGCGGAACGCCGTCGCACCCGATCTTGACCGAGACGTCCAAGCCGCTGGCGCCTGACGATCCGCTAGTGTCACGAATCCTTGGCCCCGATAGTTTGAGGCCTCTGTCGGAGCTGGTCGACGGCTACATCAAAGAGAGGTCGATAACCCCGTCGACGGCGCATGAGAGATTAGCGGCGGTTCGACTGTTTGAGGAGTTCATGGGCGAGCCCGTGCCGATCTACAAGATCGACCGGCGGGGTCTGATTGCGTTCAAGAACGAACTCTTGCAAGCACCGGCTCACTACACTCAGCGCTTCCCGGGAATGACGCTGCCGCAGGCGACGAAGGCGAACAAAGAGCGCGCTACGCCCTACGATCTTTTGAAGCCGTATACGGTGAACGAAAAAGGCATCGGCTGTCTCGGTGCTGTTCTGGCATGGGCGGTGCGATCAGGCATCATTCCCGACAACCCGGCGATCGGTCTCAAGGCGACGATCGCCAAAGCAACACAACCGCCTCGCGTCTCGTTCGACTCGAATGACCTCGCGCGGATTTTCGCGCCCGCCCGCTTTGCCTCAAAGCCGTGGGGTGAAATGGAATGGGCGCTGCTCCTGGCGCTGTTCACCGGCGCCCGACCTTCTGAGCTTGCACAGGTGAAACTTACCTCGATCAAGACTGAGCGTGGCGTCCTGGTTCTGAGGATAGAGGAGGCAACAAAGACGCTCGGATATCTCAGCGCAGTATCCCGATTCATTCCAAGGTTCTATCGCTGGGCTTTGAGAATTTGATTCACGAGCGACGACAAGCGGGCGAGGAGCGCCTATTCCCAAAATGGCATCGCCAGGGTGAGCAGACCTACGAGCGGGCCGCGGCCAAATCCAAAGCGACCGGCAAGCCGATGCCAAAGAACGTCTACTACAGCCGATTCATCCCCAGGAAGTTCAACCGCAGCCGCGCAACAATCGGCATCACCGATGATCGCCGGGATTTTTACTCGTTCAGGCACAGTTTTAAGTCTGGCCTAGCGTCGGCTGGTGTGTCGCGAGACATTTCCGACCAGCTCACCGGTCATGCCGACCGAACAGCGGGTTCCAGTTACATTCATGCGGTGTCGGTCGCTCGGATGAAAGAAGCGATCGAGCATCTGCACTTTGACGGCTTCGATCTGGTAGCCAGCAGCCCGTAAGCTTCTGCGGCTTGGACCTGAGGCACTTGAGCGCGCCGAGATGATCGATGCGGTCTGCTATCCGGGCTTGGACCTGAGTCCGCTCTATTCGAGCTGACGGCGCCTACTCTTTACCAGCAGCGTGCTCTCGCTCAAAGGCGGCGATGGCGAGTTCGATGACCTCCGACATCGTAATCCGGTCACGGATCGCGATTCGCTTTAAGTCGTTGTGAGTCGCAAGGCGAAGTCGGGTGTTTGTTTGAACTGTCAGTCGCCGACGCTACTCATTGCCAGATCCGACTTCAAGTTGGACTAAGGTCTTATTTTTTCGTGAGTGACCCACCATGACAAATTGAGGCTCGCGGTGTAGAGTTAGCGGGCATGTGTGTTTTAAGGAGGAACGAGTATCATGGCTAAGCCACTTTCCCAACAACTCGCCGACCTGTCGGCTCGTGCCAAGAATGCCGAGGATGCTGTGGCCGCGGCAAAGCAGGAAGCGCATGACAAGATCGTCGCACGCAGAGAGCAGACGCGTGCTGCGACTACAGCCGCGTTCGAAAAGATAGATCGTGATATTAAGTCTATTGAGGATACTACCAGCCAACATTGGGGCGCGCTCAAGGCAAAGGTTGCCACTGATATGAATTTCATGAAAGCGAATATTGCTGAGTTCCAACATGAGCGCGACGTTAAGCGGGCGGAGAACCATGCCCACAGGCTGGATCGCGAAGCAACCTTCGCCATCGACTATGCCGTCGCATCAATCGAGCAGGCCAAATTGGCGGTTCTCGATGCTGTGATTGGCCACGGTGAGGCCGAGAAGGCGAAGAACAGTTGACGCTGCAGTTTTGATCTTTGTGCAGCCACAGCCCATGCAGCTGGGGTGAAACCTCGAAATACTGCCGGTCGGTCGGCAGCCAGTAAACCATCAATTGCCATCAAGGACAGGTTTTCTGCGCCCCGGCCGGCAATCAGTGAACGCCTTGCCGCTGGCACAGCGCTGCGCCAGCGAGTGCCACGCGGTAGCCACAGCGAATTCAAGCGAGGCAACCGTCGATTAGATCCGGTTGCTGTTCTCCAAGCACAGGCTGCCACGCGCCTTCCCGAGCTGGTGCCAATCCGGCATGCGAGAATGCTGACGTCGCCTTTTGCCTTCTTGCGTGGAGCGGCGGCAATTATGGCAGGCGATCTGGCCAACAGTCCAGCAACGGGCATCACGGTTCAGGCCTGCGGCGACATGCATGTTTCTAATTTTGGCTTTTACGCTTCCGCAGAGCGCGAACTGGTGTTTGCAATTAACGACTTCGATGAAACTCTCCCTGCCGCGTGGGAGTGGGATCTCAAGCGTTTGGCGGCAAGCGCCGCCGTGTGCGCACGATTTCTCAATGGCGATAAGACATCCCAGGAAGAAGCTGCCCGAGCTACGGTTTGCAGCTACCGCAAACACATGCGCAGCTACGCCCAATTGGGCTATCTAGAGACGTGGTATTCGACGATTACCGCTGACTGATGCCGCCACGGCAGCCTTTTCGCCAGCCATGCGCAAGACGGTCAAGACGCGCATTAAGGAAGCAAAGAGGCACCACAACCTTCAGGTCCTTGAAAAGATGACGGACCTTATCGACGACCGGCATCGAATCGTCGAGCACCCGCCGCTCATCGTCCGTGTCTCCCATACCGCCGCCGGGCGCCCAACTGTCGAGGCCTTGGGGATGTTTCTCCACGCATATCTCGAATCCTTGAGCCATGACCGTCGCCAGTTGCTTTCCCGCTACCGGGTCATTGACGTGGCGCGAAAGGCGGTCGGCGTCGGGAGTGTCGGCACTCTATGCTGGGTGGTCCTCCTCATGGGAGCCGACAATCGCGATCCGCTGTTTCTTCAAGTCAAGGAGGCGCGGCCCTCCGTGCTTTTCCCCTATTTTGACGTTCGCCTGCCCTATAGCGAGGGCTGCCGTGTTGTGGTCGGCCAGCATTTGATTCAGGGATCTCCGGACATTTTTCTCGGCTGGGGCGAACTCGACAGAACCCAATTCCATGTGCGACAGCTCCGTGACTGGAAGGGCGGGGCTGAATTGCAACCGGGCGAAACCGAGCTGTCCAACTTCGTCGAATACTGCGGATTTTGCGGCTGGGCACTGGCCCTCGCCCACGCCAAGTCCGGCGATGCGGCGATGATCGCCGGCTATGTTGGCAAATCAGACCAGCTCGATGCTGCTTTCGGCAAGTTCGGCCTGCTATATGCAGACCAGACCGACCGTGATCATGAAGCCATGGCCAGGGCTGCTCGCAAGGGGCAGATCGCCGTGGCACCGGAGGCCGGGTAGGCTTTCCATCACTGCGTCACTCAAGTCTCCGGCGCCTATTGTGAACGTTGATACGGGCGAAGTCCTGGCTGACATTGATCTGCGTTTGTGGTGAGATGCGCCCGCAGGTTGTCACGTCAGTCGACAAGCTGACACCCCACCGCTTCGGCGATAGAATGCACCATTATCTCCCGCAATAATAATGAGGAGAATGCCATGCAGACCGCTCGTGAAATATCCCCTTCGCTTCCTGATCGTCCGATGCTGCACGCGCTCGCCCAGCGCTGGTGGCTCTTGCTGCTGCGAGGAATCGCTGCAATCGTCTTTGGCGTTCTCGCATTCATCTGGCCTGGAATCACGTTGGTGACGCTGGTGCTGCTTTACGGCGCCTACGCCTTGGTCGACGGCGTTCTCTCACTTGCGGCTGCCTTCAGCGGCGGCGCCAAGCCAGTCCCCACTTGGTGGCTCGTCGTGGTGGGCCTCCTCGGCATCGCCGCTGGTATCGTGACGTTCCTGTGGCCCGGCATGACCGCGATCCTGCTCATGCTGTTTATCGGAGCCTGGGCGCTGGTGCACGGCATCTTCGAGATCATCGGCGCCATTCAGCTGCGCAAGGAGATTGATAACGAATGGATGCTGATCCTCGGCGGTGTGCTGTCGGTAATCTTCGGTGCCATCGTCCTTTTTGCGCCGGGGGCCGGAGCACTCGGGCTGATCTGGGCCATCGCCGCCTACTCGATCGTGTTCGGCATCACCTTCATCGCGCTTTCCCTACGGCTGCGGAAGCACAGTCACGGTCCGGCATAGCCATTGTGCGCGACAGCGGTTTTACCTGACCATCGATCTCCTCGTAGGGTTGCCCGCCGACATTGACAGCGCGGTGAACGCGGTCGGTCGGCTCGTCCCAATTTACTTGGCCTGGAGTGACATCGAGCCGCTGGCTCTCGCCACTGTCGCGGTATTCGATGGCGAGAGCATCGCCACAGAGGACCACCGTTACCCGATGAAACGGGTCACGGTGCCAGGGCATAGTTTCACCGGGTTCGAGTTGCAGCCGACGCACGAGAGTCCTCCGCGTGAAGGTTGAAGGAGTGTGTCCTCAACCACCGATGGCTCCTTGGTCATTGAAAAAAGTTAAAGCCGATCTTGGGGATTTATTGCAGCAGTGAGCGCAGGTGGGCGCACAGGGGCATTTTAAGCGCTCAAACGCGGCTATTCCACAGAGCTGAAGATATCCCCGCTCAGTGACGCTCTGTGCTTGAAGTGCCGACGCGGCGACTGATAATTGGCGACGCCCAGGCTATCGAGTGCGGCTCGACGTTGGTAATCGAGCACCCGGAAGGTCGCAGCGGCGATCACTTCTTCCGAGTAGCCATCTACCTTCAAGGTTTTCTTTGCCGTTCTGACAAAATCTTGTTCCGAAACAGGAACATTGAGCATGTCAATTATGATTGGATATCGTTCCACAATCTTGCCGGCGTGAGACACTTCAACAATCTGCATGGCGTTGGCGTCAAGAACGCCGCTGGCATGCTTCTTGAGATGTTCGATCATTTGCCCGGTCCCCAACTGGTTGGCCCACTGGTGAGCCGGACAGGTTAGCCGCATTCATCTCGCCCGGCTGGTCAAAATTGACCACACACGCATTAGTTGAGCGGCGATCAGCGCTGCGGCTGGCAGCGTGATCACCCAGGCGACCACGATCTTGCTGGCGACGCTCCACCGAACGGCTGATACTTTTCGCGCCGCACGCGCGTGTGACGGCTGGCCAGCGCGGATCACCTTCTGATCTGCGGTTGATCGTGTAGAACGACGCTCAACAAGGAGCTGTGGACTTCCAGGTTCCCGTTGTATTCAATGAAGCCTAATTGCCGAAATCTGTTCATGAAATAGCTCACACGGGACCGCGTGGTGCCGATCATGTCTGCGAGCGTCTCCTGGCTGACCTTCGCGATGATCGGCTCGGGTCTGCCTTCCTTGCCAAAATTAGCTAGTAACAGAAGAGCCCGTGCCAGGCGCTTCTCACTCGAATTGAACAGTTGATCAACCAGGTCCTCTTCGACGCGGATGGTCCGGGCCAAAAGATGCGATAGGAACATCTCGGAAAATGCTGGCTCGTCATGGAGGACGCGAATAATGGCCGCCTTCTCCAGCCGCATAATCTCGCATTCCGTTATTGCCGTAGCTGTCGCCATGCGTCGCGGCTGACCGGCCAGGCAACCTTCGCCGCAGAATTCATCCAGCCCCAGGATAGCGACGACCGCTTCCTTCCCTTGCTCGGAAATGACGGTGACTTTGACTTTGCCATCCTGAATGTAGAAGACAGAATCTGCCAGATCTCCTTGTGAGAACACGATTTGATTCACTGGATATTTGGCGATGGTCCTCCCCCCGTCTGCCTTGGCGAGAAAGACCTTGGGATCGAACGGTGGCTTTGCTTTGTTCATAGCAGGACCTCTTTGCTTGACCTCCATTTACACTGAGGAACATGGGCCAAAATTATAGCATCTAAGAAAATTCTGGAATCGACGAGAGATAAGTGTGAGACCGATGGAGCCAACGGGGCTGCGCGCAAAAGGTTCCCGCCTCGATTGTGGTATCTGGAGAATCAGCCACTGCAAATCGGCATCCCGCATTTTCCCATCGTCTCGCTTCTCTCAGTTCATTCTGGATTGCAATGTTGACCGAACAGCGGCCACGGTTTTGTCGAGCGAGCCATTGGCATAGGCTTCAGCGCTAATTTGGCCCGGCGATGGCTGTTTAAGGAAGCCATCAAACGGGCGCCGGCTCAGAAACCTGCAGGCATGGACTACGCGATATTCGGGCGATTGCTTCCCGATCCATGCCCTGAACGCTGGCACGGCTGCAGCCGCCTTGTCGCGATCCGCGTCACTCAGCTTCCGCCACGCCTGCCACGCTTCGAGCTTACTCATCCCGGCGTCCACCGGATACGAGCGATGGCCGCTCTCGCTGGCGCGCCGCTAGC
>CAWHQZ010000004.1:0-13886 GCA_963831645.1 uncultured Alphaproteobacteria bacterium
TGGCGAGATTGAACATGCGCCGGCAATCGGCGATTTGACTATCTTCAAGACGCAGACCGTCGCCCTTGATGCCCGGAACACCTGCTCGATGCGCCAGCGCAGCTTATAGAGAGCGACGATCCGGCTGGCGTCTTCGGCGGTATGTACCTCTGGCTAGGTAGACGCCAGCAGATCGCGCTTTGGATCGGGGGATTGATCTCCCGCACCTCCACCAGAGTAAGATCGAGATACTCGGGCCTTGCCGGGTCCGTGCTGTCACGGTCGCTTATGCATACATTCCCGGGCTTGATTGGCCTGCCGTCGTGTTTTGCTGCCAGGGCCTGGGATCGGAATCGCTGAGCGTGTGCTTTGAACTTTGGCCGGAGCTTCCAAGACCGGCGCCATCCTCAAGCATTCGGTTCTGGGCAACCCCGACGATCTGGTGAACATGCGCAGGACGGCGGACGAAATGTTCATAGATGTCGCCCTCACGATCCGAGATCGAAGTCACCGAAGCCGCCTGAGCGAGCACTGTTTCGGCTGCGGTGCAGCCGTCGAGCCAGCGGATCGATTCTTTGTCCTCGATCGTTCGCATCCGCCGCGCCTGGCGGGCGTTTGCGATCGCGTCCAGATTCCATCCGACCAGGCCGATGACGGCCTCATCCTAGAGCATCGACGGCGATCACCGCATGAATGAAATAGCCCGGATCCCGGCGTTGCCGGCCGGACGAACCGGCCGCCGGCCGGACGACCGGCAAAATTGATCTCTGTCGTGTCCTGGATGGCAACAATGTGGCGCCGGCATCTGTTCGGCGGTGCGTGCGCCAGCGGTCCGACGATCGTATCCGGCGACGACGTAGGGCGAGGCAAAAAGTGGTGCACCGCAATCTCCCCCGCCCGATTCTCCCGAGCTTGCGCACCACCAGCGAGCCGGTCGATGCTACCCGCTCCATCAGCCATTCTCCGCGCGCCTCCGTACGAACATCCCCGATCGCCAATGGCATGACACCCTCCAACCGCATGGTCAGAGCTTTAAATTATGTTCCACTATCCTTGGGAATCACTTCCGTGCACGCCGTAGCCACAAGGGGGAGGGAGAAACTGTCTCCCGATCGAGGCCAAGCGCACTCCTGATACCGGCGACCACGCCCTCGGCGTTTTTGAGCACGTCGGGGTTCCAAAATTGCAACACCCGGAAGCCTTCCTGGCCCAGCCGCGCATCGCGGTCTTGATCCTTGAGCCTCATCCGTTCTTTCCCATGCTGCCCGCCGTCGACCTCAATAACGAGCCTGCGCGCGAAACACGCAAAGTCGACGATGAAGCCCTGCAGCGGAACCTGCCGGCGGAAATGGCAGCCATAGCGCTTGAGTTCGCGAAAGATGGCGCCACAGCAAGCGTTCCGCTGGGGTCGCCTCCTTTCGCAGCCTTCTTGCGATCTCGTTCGCCATTGTCACTCAACCCTACCCTTGTTGGTTTCAGATCCCCTCCCCCTTGTGGGGAGGGGCAGGGGTGGGGGTTTCATAGGCGCCGCTGGGACGACCCCCACCCTTGATCCCTCCCCACAAGGGCTACGGCGTGCACGGAAGTGATTCCCAAGGATAGTGGAACATGATTCAAAGCTCTGACCATGCGGTTGGAGGGTGTCATGCCATTGGCGATCGGGGATGTTCGTACGGAGGCGCGCGGAGAATGGCTGATGGAGCGGGTAGCATCGACCGGCTCGCTGGTCGTGCGCAAGCTCGGGGAGAATTGGGCGGGGGAGATTGCGGTGCACCGCTTTTTGTCCTCGCCCTACGTGTCGCCGGATACGATCGTGGGAACGCTGGCGGCACGCACCGCCGAACAGAGTGCCGGGCGCCACATCGTTGCCATCCAGGACACGACAGAGATCAATTTTGCCGGTCGTTCCGGCCGGCGGCGCGGCTTCGGTCCGGCCGGCAACGGCCGGGATCCGGGCTATTTCATTCATGCGGTGATCGCCGTCGATGTCGAGGATGAGGCCGTCATCGCTCGGCCTGGTCGGCATGGACATCTGGACGCGATCGCAAACGCCCGCCACGGCGCGGCGGATGCGAACGATCGAGGACAAAGAATTGATCCGCTGGCTCGACGGCTGTACCGCAGCCGAAACAGTGCTCGCTCAGGCGGCTTCGGTGACTTCGATCTCGGATCGTGAGGGCGACATCTATGAACATTTCGTCCGCCGTCCTGCGCACGTTCACCAGATCGTGCGGGTTGCCCAGAACCGAATGCTTGAGGATGGCGCCCGGGTCTTTGAAGCGCTCGAAAAAGCCAAAGTTCTCAAACAGCACACGCTCAGCATTCCGATCCCAGGCCCTGGCAGCAAGACACGCACGGCGGTGGTCGCAATCAAGGCCGGGAATGTATGCATCAAGCGACCGCGTAACAGCAAACCGGACCCGGCAAGGCCCGAGTATCTCGATCTTACTCTGGTGGAGGTGCGGGGAGATCAATCCCCCCGATCCCAAAGCGGCGATCTGCTGGCGTCTCTACACTAGCCAAGAGGTACATACCGCCGAAGACGCCAGCCGGATCGTCGCTCTCTATAAGCTGCGCTGGCGCATCGAACAGGTGTTCCGGGCAGTGCGAAGGGCGACGGTCTGCGTCTTGAAGATAGTCAAATCGCCGAAGTTGCCGGCGCATGTTCAATCTGCGCCACTGTGGCGCTCGCCGGGGCCGTCCGTACCCTGCAACTGGTCGATGCTCGCGACGGCAGCCCGCGACCGGCGACCGATGTCGTCGATGCCGGCTTCCTCGCGCCGCTCGCCAAACTGTCGAACCAGCTCGAAGGCAAGACGGAGCGTCAGAAAAACCCCCACCCGCCCGCGTCTCTCGCCTGGCTCGCCTGGATCATCGCACGTCTTGGCGGCTGGAATTGCTACTACAAACCTCCTGGGCCAAAAACCATGCGCGATGGCTGGACTGACCTCGCTACATTCCTCAGCGGATATGCCTTCGCCACCATCGGCGAAGCAGATGTGTGAATCCCGTAGCCACAAGGGGGAGGGAAAATCACCCATGCGATTCTTCCCTGCTTTTCTCATCAGCAATCGAGCGTGGTTTCGCGCTCCCACTCGGTGAGATGGCGGCAATACCGGTTCCATTCGTTGTGCTTGAGCTTGAGGTAAGCGGCCATCGCTTCCTCGCCCAGAGCCTGGCGCAGGTACTTGTCGGCTTCGAGCTTGCGCAGTGCATCGAGCAGATTCAGCGGCAGCTTCTTTGCATCCTTGACCGTGTGGCCATCGGCATACATGTCGATGTCGAGCCGCCTGCCGGGGTCGAGTTTCGCCTCCACGCCGATGTGCGCCGGCGGCCAGAATGCCCGCCATCATCAGATAGGGATTGGCGGCGCCGTCGGGCAGGCGAAACTCCGTTCGTCCCTCGTCGGGAATGCGCACCATGTGGGTGCGGTTGTTGCCGCCGAACGTGACCGAGTTCGACGCCGAGGTCGCGCCCGACAGGGTCACCGGCGCGTTGATGCGCTTGTAGGAGTTGACCGTCGGATTGGTGATCGCCACCAGCGCCGCCGCGTGGTGCATGAGACCGCCCAGGAAATGGTAAGCGAGCTTTGAAAGCCCCAGCTCGCCCTTCGGATCGTGGAAGAGGTTCTTTTGCCGCTTCCATCCCACACCGACAGATGCACGTGGCAGCCGTTGCCGGTGAGATTGAGAAACGGCTTCGGCATGAAGGTGGCGCGCAGGCCGTGCTTCTCGGCAATCGCCTTCACCATGAACTTGAAGAAGCACAGCTGGTCGGCGGTGGTCAGCGCGTCGTTGAAGTTCCAGTTGATTTCAAACTGGCCGTTGGCGTCCTCATGATCGTTCTGATACGGCCCCCAGCCGAGCCCGGTCATCGTCGAACAGAATCTCGCTGATCACGTCGAAGCGCCGCATGATGGCCGACTGGTCGTAACAGGGCTTTTCCTGCGTGTCGCGATGGTCGGAAATCGCCGAGCCGTCGGCGTTGATCAGGTGAAATTCCGGCTCGACGCCGGCCATGAGCTTGATGTTCCTCTTCAATTCTTTCTCGATCATCCGGCGCAACACCACGCGCGGCGCCTGCGCCAGGGGCTTGCCTTCCATCCACGGTTCCCCCGCCACCCACGCGACCTCGGGCCGCCACGGCAGGGGAATCACCGAGGCCGCATCCGGCATGACCAGGAGGTCGGGATGGGCCGGTGTCTGGTCGAGCCAGGTGGCGAAGCCGGCAAACCCGGCGCCCGACTTCTGCATCCGGTCGGCCGCTTCCGCCGGCACTAGTTTCGCCCGCTGGGTGCCGAACAGGTCGGTGAAATTGAACAGGAAGAACTTGATCCCGTTGTCCTTGGCGTACTTCGCGAGGTCCCCCGCCATGATCTCTAACTCCACGTTTGCTTGAGGCTCGATTATTGTGTGGCGATGGCGGCCGCCGCTCCGCCCATGACGGCAGCGCCCGTCCGGTTGGCGATGCGCATGGCTGCCGGACTCTTGAACAGGCGACGTGTTTGCGCCGCGAGCCCAACCCAGACGAGGTCCACAGCGATCAGCACCAGCATCATGGTGGCGGTGAGCGAGGCCCAGCCGGCGAGCGAGATCTCCCTCAGATCCACGATCGCTGGCAGCAATGCCAGGTAGAACACCATGATCTTCGGATTGCCGAGCGTGATCGCCATGCCGGAGAGGAACAGCCGCAACGACGAACCGCGCGGCAGACTGCCTTCCCGCAGGTTGCCCGGCGCCGTCCACATCCTGTAGGCGAGATAGAGCAGATAACAGACGCCCAGATACTTCAGGATCGCGAAAACGCCCTGGAATGCCTGGGCAACGTAGGCGAGCCCGAAGACGGCCATCGACAGCCACACCGCTTCGCCGATCCACATGGCGGCGAGAAACGGCAGCACGCTTCGCGCGCCGCCGCTCAATACCCGCGCCACCAGCGCGGCAATGCTTGGGCCGGGCGAGCCGGCGCTGACGATGAGCGCACCCGCGAAAATGGCTAGTGCCGGCAGCTCCATGAAGTTCCTCTACAAGTTGTACAAGCCGCTTAAATTAGGAAAAAATAGGCCGGACACTCCACCTTAAGTTGCGATTTTTTTGTCGTACGTTCCACTTTGTTCCATCGCGCTCTTCTAATACACGGGAGGTCCGTTTGAGAGCAAGCATGGCACCGGGTCAAGCAGCGCCTTTCCCCGGTATCCAGCTGGTGCCGGCGAGCGGCACCTGCGCCATCGCGGCCGCCTCGACGGTCAGGGCGACGAGATCCTCCGGCTCGAGGTTGTGCACGTGTGACTTGCCGTTGGCGCGCGCGATGGTCTGGGCTTCGAGCGTCATCACTTTGAGATAGTTGGCGAGCCGGCGACCGGCGAGAACGGGATCGAGCCGCCTGGCCAGTTCCGGGTCCTGCGTAGTGATGCCTGCGGGATCGCGGCCTTCGTGCCAGTCGTCATAGGCGCCCGCGGTGGTGCCGAGCTTCTGGTATTCGGCCTTGAGGTGCGGATCGTTGTCCCCCAGCGCCACCAGCGCGGCCGTGCCGATCGACACCGCGTCGGCGCCGAGCGCCAGCGCCTTGGCCACGTCGGCGCCGTTGCGGATGCCGCCTGAAACGATGAGCTGCACCTTGCGGTGCATGCCGAGTTCCTGCAGCGCCTGCACGGCGGGCCGGATGCAGGCGAGGGTCGGCTGGCCGACATGCTCGATGAATACCTCCTGGGTCGCCGCGGTGCCGCCCTGCATTCCGTCGACGACGATCACGTCGGCCCCGGACTTCACCGCCAGCGCGGTATCGAAATAGGGCCTGGCGCCTCCGACCTTCACATACACGGGCTTTTCCCAGTCGGTGATTTCCCGAAGCTCGTGGATCTTGATCTCGAGATCGTCGGGCCCCGTCCAATCGGGATGCCGGCAGGCCGAGCGCTGGTCGATGCCTTTGGGAAGACAGCGCATCTCGGCCACCCGGTCGGAGATCTTCTGGCCGAGCAGCATGCCGCCGCCGCCGGGTTTCGCCCCTTGCCCGACCACCACTTCGACGGCGTCCGCCTTGCGCAGATCGTCGGGGTTCATGCCGTAGCGGGAAGGCAGATACTGATAGACGAGGATTTTCGAATGCCCACGTTCTTCCGGCGTCATCCCGCCGTCGCCGGTGGTCGTCGAGGTTCCGGCAAGCGAAGCGCCGCGGCCCAGCGCCTCCTTGGCCTCCGCCGACAACGCGCCGAAGCTCATGCCGGCGATGGTGATCGGGATCTTGAGCTCGATGGGCTTTTTGGCAAATCGCGTGCCCAGCACGACGTCGGTGCCGCACCTCTCGCGATAGCCTTCGAGCGGATAACGCGAGATGGAGGCGCCGAGGAACAAGAGATCGTCGAAATGCGGCAGCTTGCGCTTGGCGCCTGCGCCGCGGATGTCATAGATGCCGGTGGTCGCGGCGCGCCGGATTTCCGACAGCGTGTAATCGTCGAAGGTATGGCTCTTGCGCGGCGTGGTGCGTGGAATATTTGGATCCATGGGCCTACCCTCCCTCCCCCTTGTAGGGAGGGCTATCCCATATGTCGGTTCTGGATCCGGCCGAGGAGGGCACCCCTCTCCCCCCTTGCGGGGGAGAGATGGAGAGGGGGGTGGCCACCGCCGGGATTGCATCGCCTTCTTGAGCAATGCTCCAGCCAATTCATTGGCTTCTGAACCCCCTCCTAACCCTCCCCCGCAAGGGGGAGGGAATTCCACGCCAAATGCGAAAGCCCTGCCCTTGGGGAAGGGACTTCGATCAGTAAGCATCGGCGTGATCGATGTTGAAGTTGTAGAGCCTGCGCGCCGAACCGTAGCGGCGGAAATCGCCGGCGCGCGCGTCGACTTTCGCGCGCGCCAGAAGATCGCCGAGCTGATCGCAATGTTCCTGGCGCATTTCCTTCTCGACGCAGTCCGCTCCGAGGCTGGCCACCTTGCCCCTGACGTAGAGCCGCGCTTCATAGATCGAGTCGCCCAACGCTTCGCCGGCATCTCCGCACACCACGAGGTTGCCGCGCTGGGCCATGAACGCCGACATGTGTCCGACCGAGCCGCCGACCACGATGTCGATGCCCTTCATGGAGATGCCGCAGCGGCTGGAGGCGTCCCCTTCGATGACCAACAGCCCGCCGTTGCCGGTGGCCCCGGCCATTTCGGACGCGCTGCCTTTGATCCACACCCTCCCCGACATCATGTTTTCCGCCGTGCCCACCCCGGCATGGCCGTTGACGACGATCTCGGCCTCCTTGTTCATGCCGCCGCAATAGAAGCCGACATGGCCGTCGATCTCCACCAGCAATGGAGCGTCGAGGCCGCAGGCGATGGCGTGCTGGCCCATCGGATTGCTGATCTTCCAGTGCCGCTCGTTGGTGTTCTTCGGCAGGCCGTGCAGGCGCGCGTTGATGCCGCGCACGCCTTCTTTCGCAAGATCGAGCTCGATCACGCCTGGCCGCCCCAGGTGTAGATCGTGGTCGGCTCGGGCTCCCAGACTCGCGCGGCAGCGGCGCCCGGCAGATGCGCGATAGCGCGGTATTCGGTCGCCATGGCCACCCAGTCGCCAGTCTCGGCGAGGACCGCGTGCTTACAGGCGATCGGATCACGCACCACCGCGAAACCGTCCGCCGTGCCGACGAGGAACGTGTAGAAGCCGTCAAGGTCGCGGATCCCGTCTTCGAGCGCCTGCCGGAGCGAAACGCCCTTGCGCAGCTTGTCGGTCATGTAGGCTGCCGCCACTTCGGTGTCGTTGTCGGTCTGGAACTCCATGCCTTCCCGCTTGAGGTTCTCACGCAATCGATTGTGGTTCGACAGCGATCCGTTGTGCACGAGGCAGAGATCGGCGCCGGTGGCAAACGGGTGCGATCCGGCGGTGGTGACCGCACTTTCGGTCGCCATGCGCGTGTGGCCGATGATGTGGGTGCCCTTCGCCCCGTCGAGCTCGAACTTGTTGTAGACCGCAGCCGGCAGGCCGACTTCCTTGAAGATTTCGATCGCCTGGCCGGAGCCGACGATGCGCACCCCGGGATGCGCCGACTTCAGCCACTCTACGACGCGGTCCTCTTTCGCAGCGGTAACCAAAATACAATGATTGCCGATCTGCTCGACCCTGGCGTCCCGCTTCAGGGCCTTCTTGAGCCCCCTGCCCAGGCCTTTCCAGTCGTAGCTTGGATCATCGTGGGTGAGCGAGAACTTGGTTTCGTTCTTCCTGACGGGGTCGCGATAGATCGCTACCCCGGCCAAGTCCGGCCCCCGGTTGGTCATCTCGATGAGCATCGGTTTGAACATCGCGCCGAGCTTGCCGCGCAGTTTGGGATTCTTGAGATAGAGACCGACGATGCCGCACATGGGATAGTCCTGTGAACCCTGATGCCAGAATGAGATAACAGCCGTTCCGACGGCGTTCAACTGTCAGGAACAAATAATTCCCTGCATGATACAGCGTTGCCGCCCCGTTTGCGGGAGTGCGAGAGTCCAACGCGCAACTATCAAAGGGTGAGGGGGATTACGGCGGGGGTAACTCAAAACCGCCGAAAGTTTCTGGAGAAGCCTGCCCCTCACCGCGGGCTTCGACTCGCGAGGCGCCACTCCGCCGTCTCATTCGAGAACGTCGTCGAGCGCGGAATGCTCCGGGTCCATCTCGGCCCGTTCCACAGCGTCGACGACGAATGCAGCCGCGTCAACGGTCCAATGGCTACGCTTGGCGGCCCCCGTCAACCAGTCATTATGCTCAGCCGACATCAGCACGAGCTCCCGCCGGCCGCGCCGGGTGATTTCGATCAGCTCGGGCTGGGTGTTGCTGGAACCCGCCGAACTTGCGCATCATTCTAGCGTGCCGCGAATGCACGCGTCCATTTGAGCTAATCGAACGTCAAATATCCAATTGAAACGGCATCTTACAACAAAAAAGAACATTACGTGAACATTTCCTTGGCAATTGGTGGTCAAAATGGCAATGTCGGTAACCCCCACAGGATTCGGGCGAGAGCGACATGAAGGTTGCAGGGTTGTTCGCGGGAATCGGAGGATTTGAACTGGGGCTAGCGGCGGCCGGCCATGAAACACTCATGCTATGTGAGATTTGGGAGCCCGCGCGCGCGGTGCTTGCCAAAAGATTTCCTGATGTTCCGTGCCTCTCGGACATCACCACTCTGATATCGCTGCCGGGCACACTCGATCTGCTAGTAGGTGGCTTCCCCTGCCAAGATTTGAGTCAGGCGGGACTAACCGCAGGGATCGGGGGGGCTCGGTCTGCACTCGTCGGCCATGTTTTTCGGCTTCTCGATGAGAGGCCAGTTCCTTGGGTCGTCCTAGAGAATGTGTCCTTCATGAGACATCTCGACAAAGGAAAGGCGCTTCGCAGGCTGGTTCACGCCTTTGAGGAGAGAGGCTACCGCTGGGCCTACCGCGTCGTTAATTCCCTAGCCTTTCTTCCCCAGCGAAGAGAGCGAATTATCTTTGTGGCAACAAGGACAAGCATCAATCCGGCTGATGTACTGCTCGTCGACGAAGTCGAGCAACCTCGTAGAGAAACTAGCCTGTCTACTCATGCGCACGGCTTCTACTGGACTGAGGGCATACGAGGATTGGGATGGGCGGCGGACTGAATACCGACGCTGAAGAACGGTTCGACGGTAGGTATTGCCTCGCCGCCCGCCATTCTTCTCCCGGATGGGACCGTAATAACACCGGATATTCGCGATGCGGAACGGTTGCAGGGATTTCCCTTCGACTGGACCCGGCCAGCCGAGATGATCGCTCGCAAGTCTCTGCGCTGGTCTCTGGTCGGCAACGCGCTCACCGTTCCCGTCGCCACGTGGCTCGGATCTCGCTTCGCTCAGCCTAGCCGTTATGACCATTCTCGCGATCGGCCAATGGCAGATTGCGGAACGTGGCCGGAAGCTGCGCGCTTTGACGGCTGTCAGGTTCGGCGCGTAGAAATCGGGGCGTATCCGACATGGATGGATCGTCCCCCGCTGACGAACTTCTTGAAATACGCCGGGAAGCCGTTATCGGCGAGAGCTACTCGCGGGTTCCTGGCTCGCACCGACCGTGGTAGCTTGCGTTTCGTGCCCGGCTTCAAGGACAGATTGCGCGCCCATTTGACTTCCATGGAAATGAACGACTTCTTCTCCGCGAGAATTCCTGAACTGGAAGTAGCAGCCGCGGCGGAATGAAGCCGCCGAAACCCAAGGATCCGTCACGGAGCGTTCTGATGGCGTTAGTTCGCCAACAGGGCACGGCCGCCGAACTGACCGTCGCCGCTTCGCTGCGCTCGTTCGGCGCTTCCTATCGGGTCAATGTCCGAGCGCTTCCCGGTTCCCCTGATTTCGCAAATCGCACACGTAAGTGGGCGGTCTTCGTGCACGGATGTTTCTGGCACCACCACAGCCGGTGCAACCGGGCCACGGTTCCCAAGTCCAACAACGGATTTTGGCGGGAAAAATTCGCCGCCAACCGCAAGCGCGATGCGCGGGCCGTTCGCGAGCTCAAACAATCGGGGTATCGTGTGGCGACGATCTGGGAGTGTGAGGTTGATGACGATCGGATCGTGCACGCAAAGCTTTCACAAATTTTTAAATCGCGTAGCGTAGATGTGCGATAGCCGGTCAATCATCAACTCATAGTGATGTATGTCACCGATCCGCGGTGCGGGGGGCGTCGTAACGAGTGTCACCGGCGAGCCGTTATTGGCGCAATCGACTACAACGATCGCCAACGCGTCATATCCGACATCGCCGGTACGCGCTCGGCGTGGAATTTGACGTACCTTATCGACCGCCAACCGACAATCGCGGGGTTGTTGATGATTGCTCCAGACCGGATGCGATGCACGGTTTTGCTTGTTCAGGTCGGGACTGAGGTAACGAGACGCTGCATTGATCATCGCGAATCCCGCCGCGATCGCCTGGTCCGTCGCGCCGTGTACGGTCAAATGAGAGGAATTCAGCTCATCATAGAGGCGCGGTAGCGCCCGTTGGTGCGCCGTCATGCACGCCTTCGCCTCGAGGGCGGCAAGTACGCTTCCTACCGGAGCTCCGCGCAGAATAGGAAGTGCATCCAGATCGGCCTTTTCCGACGGCACGAGATCGATTGCGTACTCTGAAACCATGGAGAGCAGCGTGAGTGACGATGGGCCAGCTTGTTTTCTCGACGCAGTGCAAAGAACAAGATCGAGATTCTTCTTTCTATCCTGAACAAAGTCCCGGATTTCATGATTGATGCCGAAATACACCAATCCTGTCTCGACGTGGCGCCGCAAGAGAGGACTCGCGCGCATGAGATCAAAAATTATGCCCCAGCACGCGACCTTGGAATGGTGGTCGCTACGTGAGTGATATTGCCAGCGATTTCCAAACTTATCGAGGCGAGTTGGCTTCGAGAGCGTTCTGGCGAGGATGTGAGGGCCGTGCATCGATCTTCCAAATCGGCTCGTAAAGTCGCATGAGCATACTCGCTTTTCGACATCGCCAGTTGCACCGAGAATGGGATAGTGCGCCATCCCGCGGCGGATAGGGTCTTTGTTTTGATCGCCAGCCAGTCGTTCTCCGTGTCGCATCGTCATGAACGCCCCGCTCACGGCGGAACGATCGCCGAGCATGCGCACACCCGCGGCCCGCGCCAACTCACGCATCTTGAGCGTCTCGAAGCGGAGAGCATTCACATCCATCCGCGAGGTGGCGGCCGAATGCGCAAAGCCGGTGATGCTCTATTCGATCGGCAAGGATTCGGCCGTGATGTTGCACCGAGGCTTGCACCGTCCCCAGTACCGGTTGCGCGTCGGCGAGGTTCGGGTGTTCTACGATGTTTCCGGCGCAACGGTTGAAGTTCTGGCCATCATGGCCAAATCGGAGGCTCAATCATGGCTCGCACGGTTCGCAGATCGGCAATGAAGGAAGTGGCGCTGTCCAGAATCAAGGACGACTTGTCGCGATTTCTCCGCGAGGCGGAAACACGGGAGATCATCATCACCCGCCATGGCAAGCCGGCAGGCGTGTTGATCGGCTTCGAGTCGGAAGAGGACTGGTTCGACTACCGTCTCGAGCACGATCCGCGCTTCCTGCGCCGAATAGAGCTTGCCCGCCGCAGCCTGCGTGCCGGGCGTGGCGTCAGGTTGGAGGACCTGGAAAAGGAATGAGGCCGGGCGGTGCCGTGTCGCCGCGCAGCGGCGTACGACATGTGCCGGACCTGGCCAGGAAAGCTCTTCGCCGCGACGCAGCCGAGGCCCCGGATCATGGCGACAAGGAAGCCCCTGGCGACGTCGCGAGCAGTGACTATCGCTCAAGCGCGCGCGCGACCGCGTCCGGGTCTTTTGCAATGACCGTCAGGAGGACCTGGGCGGCCCGGTCGGGAAGATGCGCGCCCTGCTCCCAGTCCCGGACCGTGCCCAACGGGAGATGGAACCGGGTGGCGAACTCCTGTTGCGTCAGTTTCAGCTTCTTGCGCAAGGCGCGAACAGTCGGTACCCGGCGGGCGCGCGCGAGCTGCGCCCCGGTCGCCGGCGGACAGTCGGGATCGGAGACGGCGGCGCGATGATGCTGCGCCTCGCTCATGGCGTCGAAGGCGCACCAATCCGTCTTCGGCGGTTTTCTCGGATTGAGCCTAAACTTCGTGATATTTTCTTTTCTCATGCGGTTCTGCTCCTCTGGCCGATATGATTTCGAATGACCGTATTTCTCATCGTGTAGGTGACGAAAAGCATGCGATCGTCAACCATGCCGATGGCATTGAACCGCAGCTCGCCGTCCGCACTGAGATGGTCGAAGTCGATCATGTACGGGTCCAGGAACACTCTGGCGGCCGTTCGAAAGTCGACACCGTGCCTCTTCAGATTGGCTTGCTCTTTGGCGCCATCCCATTCGAAATCCATTGTGAACTCTGGCCTTCAGTATACTGGTAATCAGTACAAGCTGCAAGGTCGGCGAGCGGCCGCTTTTTCTGGCCGGCAAGGCGCTCAGGCGGTATCGCAAGACGAGCCGCGTGCACATCGGCTTCGAGTCGGAAGAGGACTGGTTCGACTACCGTCTCGAACACGATCCGCGCTTCCTGCGCCGAATAGAGCTTGCCCGCCGCAGCCTGCGCGCCGGGCGTGGCGTCAGGTTGGAGGACGTGGAAAACGAGTGAGGCCGGGCAGATACAGGTTGCAAAAGTTGCCTGATCGAATATGGCCCGCCACGGGTGAATCTCGCATGAAAATCAAGGCGGTCATTCACGAGGCGGAGGAAGGCGGCTATTGGGCGGAGGTCCCGGCCATTCCCGGCTGTGCCAGCCAGGGGGAGACCATGGATGAGCTTCTTGCCAATCTCCGCGAAGCCATCGAGGGCTGCCTCGCTGTCGACATCGCGCCCCCCGCACCCGGTGGAAAGGAACGGATCGTAGACATCGCCGTATGAAGGCTTTGTCCGGCCGCGCTTTCGCGAGGCTCGTGGATCGAAAGGGCTGGCGGCTTCTGCGTATCAACGGAAGCCAGCACATTTACGGCAAGAACGGAAGCGTCGTCCGCTCACCATTCCCATCCATGGCAACACGGCCCTCAAGACTGGCCTGCAGCGACACTTGATGAAGCTTGCCGGGATTGAGGAGGCCGAACTTGGGTAGCACTGGCTGGACCAGGTCGCGGCACTCTTGTCCCTCATCCTCAATCCAGCATGTCGTCGAGCGCGGGTTGTTCCATTTCGGCCCGTTCCACGGCTTCCACGACGACTGGGGCAGCATCGGCGGTGCGCTGGCTGCGCTTGGCCGCGGCCGTCAACCAGTCATAGTGATCCGCCGACATCAGCATGAGCTCGCGCCGGCCATGCCGGGTGATCTCGATCGGCTCGCGTTGGGCTTTGTGCTGGACCTCACCGAACTTGCGCTGAAACTCCAGGGCGGTGGTCCCGTCCGGCGCTGATCCCCGCCGTCATCCCAAAACAG
>CAWHQZ010000005.1:0-21351 GCA_963831645.1 uncultured Alphaproteobacteria bacterium
AATAGGTAGCGGTCTTTAGACTTCACGAAAATCAATGCCATGGTGCAGCAATGGCCCTTGCTTTGCCTTGCGCGCCTGGCGAGCAAGGCGGTCGCGACAGCTGAGTTTGACCCTGAGGCCACATTTGGGCGGGCAGCTTTACACGATCTCCACTGCCGGTTTCCTTGATATTCCAGCGCCTCGATCCCATATGTTTCCCGGATTTTCCATCGAAGCGTGTGATTCTGCTTAGTCGCTAGCGTGACCCGCGCGAAGGGCAGAAGGTCAGTTACAGGCCGACATACGAGATCAGTTCCAACATTCGAGCCTAAAGGAAGGGGCTAAATGCTTCGCCGCGATTGCGACAGCAGGCCCGAGGGGCAGAGCACAACCGCACCAGAGGCCCATAAGCCAGCGTCGGAACGCCCCATCGAACACAAGATTAGACAATGTCTGGTTTGCCGGTCGCCATTTCCTAGCGCTTGGGCTGGCGAACGCATCTGCCGCCGGTGCAAGTCCACTTCGGCTTGGCGGAGCGGTGTGCTCAGATGATGGCCGCAAAAGAGTCCCAGCGATCGTAGCGTACGCTGAAACAGCCCGCATCATTAATCGAAAGCGATCAATTGAGGGGTCTCGACCGCTGGTTCCGCCGCACGATCCCCCGATCAGTTGCCATCACGAAACAGGGGTTGCGATGCTGAATGACGCCAAGAGAAACATGAGAACCCGTCAACACCACAGGGCCACCGGGTCATTTTCCGACCGCTCCACGCCGGGGTCAAGTCAAACCAATGCCTTCGCCAACGCCAAGGGGAGCTACGAACGCTACGTCGTGCTCGCACGCGCCGCCGCATTGACCGGTGACACGATCCAAACCGAGAACCTTTATCAGCACGCAGAGCATTACTTCAGGTTGATGAGAGGACAGGCGGTCTAAGACAGGTCTTCGACGCCTTTCACAAGCTAAAGCCAACGGCCGCTGGCTGCAGTCCGAGTCTGGCACGAAGGAGAAGCGGAGAGCGGCCGTTATCCATAAATCAGTTTTGACGCTGTCGATAGTGAGCTTAGTGGAAAGATAATTTTCCAAAGAATTAGGTCGTGCACGGAACAACGGTCAGGTGCCTGAAATGATCGGCGCCCCTAGCTTCACGATGTCCATTTTCCCCGGCCCCGGCATCGCTCAGGGAATCACTCAGGCGGCCGCAGTCATTTTTGGCTCCGCGAGCTTCTGGGAACTCAACCAGGATTTCGTGCTGGGATATATATTTTTGTGTTCGCGGCATTTCCCATTGTGGTTTGACTTTTGATCCGTATCTAACATAGGCGGATCAGACCAAAATAAGAATACAAGTCGTCTCGCATCTTTCGGTAAGTTGGTACTCATCGAACCTGCGAATTGGTCCCGAATACGGACAAATGTGCCCGCCAGGTAATCCTGTGTGCCCGCCAGGTAGTCCTGTGTACTCACCAGGTAATCCTGGCCAAATCGCGGTTTAACCAAGACTCAGGTTCGGTTCTTGAGGAGCGCGCGGTGTGTGCTGTTCTGTACAGCAGCATGCTCCGTTGCGCTGTAAATTTGGGATTCGGATTAGGATTAGGGAAATCTTTCCTCTCCTCTCCTCTCCTCCCCTCTCCTCGAAAGGAAAAGTCATGAAAATCTCTCCGAACGTCAAGCCAGCCGCGTGGGGCGCGGTCGGCGGAGCAGTTGCTCTCGCCATCATCGGATTCAGCTGGGGCGGCTGGGTCACCGGTTCCTCGGCAACCACCCTAGCGGATAAACACGCCACCACCGAAGTGGCGAAGGCTCTGGCGCCCATTTGTTTCCTGCAGTTCAACCAGCAGTCAGGCGCGGAAGCCAAATTGGCTGAGCTGAAGGGCATCACGAGCTCCTATCAGCAGGCTTCCTTCATGGAAAAAAACGGCGCGGCGATCATGCCCGGCAGCGACAAAGTGGTTAAGGGGGTCAGCCTGGCATGTGCTGAACTGCTCCTCAAAGCCACAGCGAACTGATTGTCAGCTACCTGGTTGCGGCGACCTTGACCGCCTTGCTCGCCAGGCGCGCAAGGCAAAGCCTTGCTGCACCCATGGCATTGATTTTCGTGAAGTCTAAAGACCGCTATCTGTCGCGCCGGATGATCCCATGAGAAGGTCAAAACGCGCCAGACCGATAATTCATCGCGCCTGTCCAGAATTTCTCTTGGCGAGCATCTTGGTTGCAGCATGAACCGGTGGTTCACCGGCTTGGCTGTCTGTTTTCGTAAGTAGCCTGTCGCGAAACTCGGGCCGCCCATGGCGGCCCCGGATCGATGCCAATTCGGCAGGCGCCGCCTTAGATCCGGCGGTCCTTCATCAAAGCGTCAACATCGCGCTGAGCTTGGCCTTTTTCAAGACTATACTTCGCGACGACCTGGCTAATGAGGTCGTCTTTGCTCTTCAGAGCAGACAACTCGTCGGCGGAGAACTTGGTCCACTTTGCGCCGATTTCCTTGAGCAGCATCTGTCTTGGGTCTGTACTCGGTGAACTGGTATTCGAGCTAACATTGGTCATATGGGTTTAACTCCAATTGAGTAAAAAATAATCTGAATGAGCATCACTCAAACTACATCATGCATATAGCCTCCATCTTCGTCCCTACAAGATGACCCGACTGATTGTTCTACTCGTTAGACCGGTGCGCGGCGGGACGCTACTGCCATCTAGCCTAACTGCGAACTCTCAGGAGTCGCCAGACGTCAATGATTCACCGGAAGTCGGCGGGCTGTGCGCCTCCTTTTTGAAGCGGGCAGGCGATTTGCTGGGATCACTAAAGTAGATTTGCGCAAATGCAAATGCACTTTCGTATCTCAGACAAAGAAATCTCCAATCAGATCCACGGGTCCCGCCAGTCGAGGGCGAGAACGTCATCGCTATCGACTTCGTCGGTACCGCTGTCTGGCTTCGCTACACGAGCTTCGAGCTCGCCGATGCTGGGCGAGGTTTGGTTCTTATATATAACCGTTACCCGCGATGACACCGCTCTCATGCCTTCCAAATTTTGCAATTTGCGGCCGATAATCTGTGCCGTGATCAGGGTCACTGCTGTCAGCAAAATGACAAGAAGGTAGCGCATTGGTCTTCCTTGCTGGGCAGAACCCCTCGGTCGAGCTTAGTGCGGATCGTTCTCTGATCCAGCGTCCTGCAGAGCGGGAGCAACCGAAGAAGGCAACGCAGCGCTTGCTTTATGTGAAGCATCGAACTCATCAAGGGTGGCTCGTTTGAGCTGAGCGACGTCCAAAGGATTCATCGTTGACGTGCTTGACGACGAGAATGGCAATCCGTTCGCGATTGGCCTGCGCGTAGGGCAGCATGTACTTGCTCGACTTTTCTCTAGATCAAGCCATAAGGGATCAGAATTTTCCGCAGTACGCTCAATCGCTCTGGCATGCACCAGTCCGCATGGATTGACATCAATAAGTCTCCCTGACCTCAACAGCTGCCTGAACGTCATCGCGGCTATTGTTGTATTTTGGAAGTGCCTGGGGCGTTTTCGGCAGAGCCTTAAATACTCTGAAAGTCCTGACCAAGGCTGGTCAAAATTGATCACTCTACTGCCCTGTGCACAGCGCATCGGAATAACCGGTGCACCAACCGGGATAGCGGGATAGTGACCTCCAAATGCTCCACTGGACCACTGCTGGAGGGGGTCTGCAGGTTGTGATCAATTTTGACCAGCGCCCTTGAAAGCGAGTGGCTAAAATCACAGCGTCCCCCCAATCCGATCGCGTTCTCCTGGTTATCAGCGTAATCCATAAGCGAAAGTGGACGTGACGCTTGGGGGATAAGCGGAGGCACTCAAGATGAACTCACCCGATAAATACTGCCGGGCCTATTATCCCTGGGCGTTGCAAACAATGGGCCGAGCCTTCGACACGGCGGTCGATGCTCTGCCGGCAGACTATGAACGCCAACAAGACGCACATCGGGAGTTGGCGCTTGTGATCATCCGTTCCTTTGACGAGGGAATAACGAATCCCGTGCACCTTTGCAAAATAGCCTTGAACATGTGCGAACTGACGAGTCGATCAATATCAGGATCCGAGAAAACCCGATCCGGGATATCGATTTTCACCTCGCAACACGAGGGCCAAACGATTCCGCTGGTGGCCTGAGAGGTAAGCAACCCGGAGCAGATCGTGAAAATTCTCAAATCCATACTCCATTTCGCATGGGGTGGGCTGTTGGCGGGTTCTTTTGCCTCATCGGGGTTTGGAGGTGAGGCTTTCGACGGCACCTGGCGCGTCAACGCGAGTACCAAAACTCAAGATTCCCGGTGCAAGGACCGATCGGTTTCCCTGGTCGTAGAAGATGGGAACGTCCAATATGTCGGTCCTCTGAGTGGACTCGTCTCCGGCAAGGTGGACCGTCAGGGGGCACTTGTCGCGCAAATCGCCAGGATCCGCGTTAGCGGAACGCTCTCCGGGGGCTTCGGATCGGGTGCATGGCAGTCACCGAATTGTGCCGGGTCTTGGACCGCTCATCGCGATTAGGGATATGGAATCTGCGAGCGCCTCCACAAACCGTGCCCGATGAGTTCTACCGAATCGCTTTCCGAAGAAGAGGGCGGGAAGGGAGGGCGCGCTCTGTTTCGACGAACACGCCCTCCTTCAGGCCTCGCCCCTCACACTGCGAAGACGGTTTTCCGGCCTTTTTGCGGAGCAAGCAGCGCATCCTCGACCGATGCCTTCACTCCGGGACCCAGTCGCTGCAGCGTCACTTGCGCGCCATTGGCAAAGCGCACGCCGTCCTTGAAGAAGTCGCTCTCGAGACGCGCGAAGGCCACGAGCTCCATGGCCTTCACACCGAGAGCGCTCTGGATCGCTTGCGGAATATTCTCGAGCTTGAGGCGCGTGTCATAGGCCATGCAAATGGCCGTCATCGTATCGCCGGGCGCGATGAACCCGACGCTGCCGCTCGCAAAGCGGCTCGTCACATACTGCTCGCCTTCCCGTGCGGGCCGGAAGTGATAGGCTTCCAACGAATAGTCGCACATGTTGCCCATCCTTATATGAGAGTTGAAGCTCCTCCATGAGAGTTGAAGCTCCTCCCAGCGAGGAACCGATCGTGAAAGGGTGAGCGCGTGAGTCGCCCAAAATATGGCGGTCAAGTATGAATTAATGTGGTTCTTCGTCGAGTTCGCACGGGTGGTCGCCAACACCTTGCTCTCGAGGCCGCTGATCAGGAATCCGTGCGCACGTGCAGGAGCGCCATGGATTCATTGCATTGATTGCCGATCCGACAGGGGGGAACTCGATCCGCCGAAGCTTATAGCAGCGGCGCAGTCGGGCCGGCCGGGGCCTTGGCAATGGCAATCGCCTCGGAAAGCTTGAAGGCGCCGCCGAAGAGCGCCCGGCTCGTCAGAGTGCCCGCAATGTTCGGCAGAAATTTCAGCGTGGAGATATCGTCGAGAGTCCTGACCACACCGCTGGCTATTACCGGCGTGCGGATGCTGGAGGCCAGCTCCGTGGTGTGGGCCATGCTGCTTTCCGGGTGATCTTCATCGCGGTCGATGTCGGTGTAGACGATTGCCGCGAGCGACGCATCGTCGAACAGACGGGCAAACTCGATGGGCGTGAACACCGTAGTCTTGCGCCATCCCTCGACGAGCACCTTTCCTCCCCGCGCGTCGACGCTTACGACGACCTGGTCTGGATAGGCGGTGGCCGTTTCCATCACGAAGTGCGGGTTTTTCACCGCCGCAGTTGCGATAACGACACGTTTCGCGCCTGCGTCGATCCACTTTCGCACTCTGTCCAAAGAGCGGATCGCGCCGCCAACCTGAACATCGGCCTTGGCCTTGCGGATGATCTCGTTGATGATAGCGGCGTTGTCGCCAACATTGAAAACGGCATCAAGATCGACGACATGAAGCCATTCGGCTCCCTGCAAAGCGAAATCACACGCCGCTTCGACCGGATCGACGTCATAGACGGTTGAGACATCCGTGCGGCCGCGGGCAAGATTCACGCAGCGGCCCTTCTGTAGCTCGATATCCGGGTAGACGATCATGACGACCCCTCCAATAAGTCGCCCCGTCATTCGTTCATTGTACGTCACCGGAGCTGAAAGGTGAAAGGGAGTCGTCGATTTGCTTGCCGGCCTCAATGCGGAGTTTCGCACGGCTTCAGGCAGAAGGCGGGAGGTCAAGCAGCGCGAGCTCTAGGCTCTTTTACGAGCTGAGCCATGAACGTGAAATCAAGAGGCGCCTGCCCGCTGAATTTCAACAGAGGCAGGGACAATCCCAAGTGCCGGGGCGACCGTGGTGACCGTGGACGCGCTCAATTGTCAGCGCCCGATCGCCCAGCAAATCGTCGCGCAAGGCGGCGATTACGCCCTGGCGCTCAAAGGCAATCAGGGCACGCTCCACGCCGACGTCAGTACCTTTCTCGACGATCCAGCGGCCGAGGCCACAACGGTTCACACCACTGTCGATGCCGATCACGGGCGCATCGAGACCCGCACCGCCATGGTCTCCACCAATGTCGGCTGGCTGCAGGAGCAACACCAATGGCCCGGCTTGAAGGCGATCGCCAAGCTCACCCGAATTCGCGAAAGCGCCGACAAGACCTCCACCGAAACCGCCTGCTATCTGTTCAGCCACCCCTTCTCCGCCGAGCGCGCCAACGAGATCGTGCGGGCGCATTGGGGCGTCGAGAACCGCCTGCATTGGTGCCTGGATGTCGCCATGAACGAGGACAACGCCAGAACCCGCATGGACAACGGGCCGCACAATCTCGCCATCCTGCGCCACATGGCGCTCAACGTCATGCGCAAGGACCACAGCAAGGGCTCCCTGCGCGCAAAGTTCAAGCGAGCCGCCTGGAATACCGACTATCTCGTCCAACTCTTGGCGCTATTTTGAAATGCGATTACCCTGTCGGCCAACCCTGTTGATGACCGGGAAGCAGGGTCTTGCCGGGTGTCAGCTGCGGGTGAGCCACGACAGCATCTGGATCCACAGCGTCTTGTACCCATCCCATGCGCAGAACCTCGGCGAGAGCCAGTGCGGCCCGATGTCGGAAGTCCAGGCGACGGCGCGGCCGCGGCCGGCCTCGCCCGCCACCAGCAGCGGATGCCCGCCCTCATCTTCAGGCAGGGCGGCGATCAGCTCGACCGGCCGGTCGACGCGCACGCTCACCTCGTTGACGCCGAGGACCGGAGGCCACGGCCCGCCGATGCCCTTCACGATCGGGTGCGCCGGTCGGCTGATCACCGGGATGGCGCCTTCCGGGATTTCGACCCGGTCGTCAAAGGCGAGGCAGGTCACCGGCAGCACGTCCTCGACCGGCGTCCTGCGCCAGCGGGCGCGCCCGTCGATGCCCTGGAAGCTGAAGTATCCCCCGATCATGGCGAGGCCGCCGCCGGCCAGGACCCATTGCTTCAGGAGGCGGAGGCGATTGGGATAGGTCTGCGAACGCAGCCAGACGTCGGGATGGAGCAGGATGGTGTTCGACCCGATGTCGGAGAGGATCACCGCCTCGTAGGCTTGCAGTGCGGGAAGGCTCGCCGGAAACTTCTCCGCCGCTTCGTGGGCGGGCATGTAATGGAGGTCGAAAGGACTGTCGCGGAGTGCCGCGACCAGCGGCTCCGCGCCGAGATGGAAGGTGACGCTGCCGAACTGGTCGAAGCCCTTGTAATGGGTAGCCGCCGATACCCAGCTCTCGCCGGCGAGAAGAACTTTCCTGCGCTGCATATCGTGCTCTCTTCAGAAAGGGTGATCGCCATTTACCTGACCCGATACCTGTTTGCGTAGTGCTTGCCGAGAATCCTGCGCGTCTGCTCGCCGAGCCTCCGGTTTCCCGTCGCCGGCGGCTTGCCGCGCATCTGCTGCGGTTTCGGCCGGTCGCTGCCGGACTTTTTCTTCCTCGGCATGAGGCTCCCACTCAATCCGGATTTCGGTTGTCGGAATCTATCACACGCATGATCGGGCTGGACGATACGAGTTTCATGAGTTCAGCCTCAGGCACGAGGCTGGGCGTTCGGATCTTCTCGAATAGCGTATTCTTCAGGGTCGAAACCCGCCTGGCGCAGTCACAACCAGCTTGCAGTCCGAGAAAGCCGAACAACCGGCGTGCGACTGACAGGGGCTCTTTGGCCATGTCTTCATACGAAAACACGAGATATCGTGGGTTCGACCTGTGGCGGGTGTAGAGGGTTTCGTTGCCATAGAGCCAATAGAGCAACTCACTTTCGTAGACGGACATCCCGTCGATATTGCCAAAACGCCTGCCCCACGGCGGGCTGGACCGGGCGACTTCATGCAATCGCGTTCGATTGGCGGTTTCGACCTTCTTGCGGTCTTGCGTTTGCAGCCACCTCCGCTCCCAGGAGCCAAGCACATCCATGGGGTGGCGAACCACATGGATGATTCTTATCCCGGTATTACCTTCCAGGAGCGACGAGCACGCTTGATAAGCCTGATTGAGCTTGGCGACCAGGAACACCTCGGGCGCGGCGGAAGCGAGCATCAAACGCGGTATGCGCCATTCTCCTGCACTGAATTCAGGAAACGCCAGACCTATCGCCAGCCGAATCTTGCGCTTGCTCTGCAAAACGTCGAACAGCGGTCTGCCCAGCCAGCCATTCAGATACGCCTTGTGCCGATGGTTGAAGCGGTCACGCTCACCTTTGGTAAAGCGCAGTCTGTTCAATATGCCGGTCAGTCGCGCACCGTCCTCTGTTCCAAATGAGATATTCTTCGGGTCGAGCTTCTCTAAGCTGAAGACGCTGGATCCGCTAATCTCATCGGGTTCGTTTCGGCAGTTCGTGAGTTCATGGCAATCCAGGATGTCCAAGGTGTAGTTGGTTCCGGATCTGCCGTGACCGCAGATGACGACAATCTGCCGGGCATCGTCGTTGGTTGAGCTCATTGGTCAGTGCTGGCGAAACTAGTGCCCTCCAGAACAATGAGGTGATCGGGCAGCTCGTTGCGGTCGCGAGCGGAAGGCGGAACGTGTCTGCCCAGGATGTCGCCGCAGCGCTCGACCGCTTCGACCAGGCCTTCGCCGAGCCTTCCCGAGCGAATGCTGGCGATCATGGCGGCAATCAGCTCGTTCCAGAAGCGCTGCTCGACCTTGTCGGCAATCCCCTTGTCGGCAATGACCTCGCAGTGCCGCTCGGCCAGCGCCACGAAAATCAACACGCCGGTGCGACTGCGGGTGGTGTGCAGCTCGCGGGCCAGAAACTGCTCGAGCGCGGTGCGGTGCGCGTGCTTGCGCTTGAGCGCGCGGGGCGTGACGGCGAGCCGAATGGGGCGGATGCTGAGCAGGAGGCTCAAGGCTACGAACAGGGTGAGCTGGATGATGTAGATCGTCGCGGCGGAGAGCCGGCCGAGCCATGCCAGCGGCAGCGGCACGGCGAGAGCGGCGAGTGCCGCCCACAGCAGCGGCGCCTCGAGATAGTCGTCGCAGGCCGGGCTCACCACCACGATGATCTCCCCGGCGGTCTGCTTCTCGGCCGCCCCGATCGCCGCCTTGATCCGGGCTTGTTCGTCCTCGCTCAGCAGTTGCCGGGCCACCTACCAGCTCCCCGATGCGCCGCCGCCGCCGGAGCTGCCGCCGCCCCCCGAATAGCCGCCACCACCCGACCAGCCGCCGCCCGAATAACCGCCGCCGCCGGACCAGCCACCGCCGCTGCGGTCCGACAACACGATGCCGCGGCCCCGGTTGATGCGGGTGATGAGGATCAGCACGATCATGAGCAGGAAAAGCGCGATGAGGAGGGTTTCGAGATCGATGCCTTGGGGCCGCGGAGCTTCGGCCACCACGGCTTCGCCCTCTCCCTTGAGCACCCGCATGATCTGACCGACGCCCAGGGCGATGCCGCCGGCGAAATCTCCTTCGCGGAAGCGGGGAGTGATCGAATACTCGATGATGATTTTCGAGATGGCGTCGGGGAGCGTCGCTTCGAGACCGTAGCCGACCTCGATCGACATCCGGCGATCCTCGGCGGCGACGAGGAGCAACACACCGTCGTTGCGGTCCTTGTCGCCGAGCTGCCAGTGACGGAAGAGGCCATTGCCGTAGTCGCGGATGTCGTAGCCCTGGAGGCTGGGAACCGTGGCGACCACCAGCTGCCGGCCCGAGGCCTGCTGAAAGGCCCTGAGCTCGCGGTCGAGCCTGCTTTCCGTGGCTTCATCGATGATCGAGGCCTGGTCGACGACGGGACCGGTGAGGTCCGGGAAGGAGGGCGCAGCACGGCCGGCAACGGCAAACGCGACGAGCGCCCCGAGCAACGCCGCGGCAGCCGGCCGCACTCCGGTGCGCCAAGGCACGTTGGTCCTAGTTGGCAGGGGCAGGAGCAGGAGCAGGAAGAGCAGGAGCTGGGGTGGGGGCGGGAGCAGAAGCAGAGCCGTCCGTGCCGAAATTCACCTCCGGCGCCTTCATGTCCTTTTCATCGATGGTGAAGGTCTGTGCTTCCTTGGCGTCGGGATAGAGAAAGGCCGCCCACCAGCGGCCCGGTATGGTCTTGAGCTCGGTGTTGTAGACGCGAACCGCGTCGATGTAGTCCCGGCGCGATACGCCGATGCGGTTTTCGGTGCCCTCCAGCTGCGCCTGCAGGGCGAGGAAATTGGCGTTCGACTTCAAGTCCGGATAGGCCTCGACCACGGCGAGCAGCCGGGCGAGCGCACCAGAAAGTTGCGCTTGGCTCTCCTGGAAGGTCTTGAACGCTTCCGGATTGCTGAGGATGTCAGGCGGGATCTGAACCTGTGTCGCCTTGGCGCGGGCCTCCACGACCGAGGTCAGAACGTCCTTTTCCTGGATCGCATAGCCCTTCACCGTCTCGACCAGATTGGGAATGAGATCGGCACGCCGCTGGTACTGGCTGAGCACCTCGCTCCAGCCGGCTTTCATGCGCTCTTCATAGGTAGGGATGTTGTTGATGCCGCAGCCCGCCAGCAGTCCCGCCGTCAGCACGAGCACGGCGAGGCGGATAATGCTGGATGGCCTGAGGCGTGCTGCGGCGGTCAACATCGGAAATCGTCCTTCTCTGGTTGGCGGTGCGAGCGTAGCGCAGTAAGGGCAGCGCCCTCAATGCCCGGGCAGCACCAGCAGCTTCGGCCGCTCGGGCAGCGTGGCCGCCGACAGCACCACGACGGGCGAGGCCGCCATCTGCACCTGAAAGTGCGAGCTCGCCGCGGCGATGAAGCGGGCGAGCGTCGCCGGTCCGAAGAAGTGCATCGGAATGACGATGCGCGCCCTGAGCGTCTTCAGCACTTCCAGCATGGACGCCTGCGCCATCGTATAGCCGCCGTCGACCGGCACCAGCACGACGTCGAGCCGGCCGATGGCGCCGATGGTTTCAGGCGGGAGCTCGTGATGCAGGTGCCCGAGATGGCCGATGCACAGCCCTGCCACCTCGAAGATGAAGATGGAGTTTCCGTCCGGGATGCGGCCGGCCATGCCGCCGCGGATATCGGTGGTGACGTTGCGGATGCGGACGTCGCCCACGGCGAGGTCGTGTCGGGCCGGGCCGCCCGCCGGGTTCCAGCCGCGCAGCACGTGGCGGATCGCCGGATCGGGCCGGTCGGTGTAGTGGGTCGGATGGGCTCGGTTCATCGTCGCCACTTCGGGTATCTCGCCGCCGGCAAAGCCCGCATAGTCGGTGGCGATGGTGATGCCCGCAGCACTTTCGATGACGAAGGTCGAATGGCCGACGAACGTGAGCTGCACCTCGTCGGCCGCGAGCGCCGCCAACTGCACCCGCGGCGCAAGCCCCGCCATGGCCAGGCAGTCACTTGCCGCCTCGGCGCGCGCAACGGCGAGAAACGACGCAGCAGTCAAGACGAACATGCGTAACATTCGATCAGCCTACCGCATTTTCCTGCGCCTGCCTGCGGGAGTCCTTGAACTTTTTCCGCTTGGTGTTCCGCCACCACGTGCGGCACAACATGACGCGCAAGTCATGAGACAAAGCTCCATTCTGCGGATCGTGTACGCGGCTCTGATCGTCTGGCTCGCCAGTGCGTTGCCGGCAAGTTCCGCGACACGGCACGTCGTCGTGCTCTATGACGAACGCACTGCCTTGCCCGGCCTGGCGGCCATCGATGCCAGCATTGTCGGCACGCTGACCTCGGAGTCATCGGAAGCCGTGCAGATCTACAGCGAGGGCATGGATCTCTCCCGCTTCGGCTCGGCGTCGCACATAGCGCTCTTCCGCGACTACCTTCGCGCCAAATACGCCGGCAGGAAGATCGACGTGGCAATTGCCGTCCTGGGTCCCTCGCTGGACTTCCTGCTGAACCACGGACAATTGGTCTTTCCCGGAGCGGCGATCGTGTTCTGCGGGATCGACAAAAGAGAGCTGGCCGCCCGCTCGCTGCCATCCAATGTGACCGGCGTTCTTCTGAAACGTGAATTCTCGCCGACCCTCGAGCTTGCGCTCCACCTGCAACCTGACACGGAACAAATCGTGGTGGTTGCTGGAACGTCGAAGTTCGACGCCGACCTTCTGGCCCAGGCGAGAGAGGAATTCCGTTCCTATGAGGATCGTCTCGCGTTTACCTACCTGACGACGCTGCCTCTGAGCGAGCTGCTGACCCGGCTTTCGCAACTTCCACCGCGCACCATCGTGCTCTACACGACGCTGTTCAGAGACGGCGCCGGAGAGGCTTTCGTTCCCCACGAAGTCGCTGGAACGTGTTTCCGCAGCAGCGAATGCGCCGGTTTACGGTTTCCTCGATCAGTACCTGGGCCGTGGGATCGTGGGGGGCAGCCTTTACAGCCTGGCATTGCAGGGAAAAGAGGCGGCAAGACTGGCATCGCGAATTCTGGCGGGCACGGCGCCCTCCGCGCTGCCAGTCCTGGCGCCCGTAACCAGTACGGTGATGTTCGACTGGCGCCAGTTGCGGCGATGGGGCATTCCCGAGGCGCTGCTGCCCGCAAAGAGCGAGGTGCGGTTTCGCGAGCCGACGGTGTGGGACCAATACCGCTGGCAAATTATCCTGATCGGGATGGCACTGCTCCTGCAAGCCGCGCTCATCGGCGTGCTGCTGCACGAAAATCGCCGCCGCCGCCGTGCCGAAGCGAGCGCCGGCAAGCTGCAGTCCGAGCTGGCGCACATGAATCGTGTTGCCACCGCCGGTGAGCTGACGGCATCGATTGCTCACGAGATCAGGCAGCCGTTGGCGGCCATCGTTACGCACGGCGGCGCGGGTCTGCTTTGGCTGAAGAAAAAGATCCCCGATCTCGACGAAGTGCGGCTCGCCCTGCAGAGCATCGTCAGCGAGGGTCATCGCGCTGATGCAGTGATCAGGAACATCCGCGCGATGTTCAGGCAGCGAGTCCACGCCACGGATGCTGGTCGACGTCAATGAGCTCATTCGGCAGGTCCTCACACTCACGATGCACAAAATGGGTTCGAGCAATATCGGGCTCAAAACGAACTTTGCCACGAAACCGGCGCCGTTGGTGCGGGCCGATCCGGTTCAATTGCAGCAGGTTGTTCTGAATTTGATCGTGAATGCAATCGAAGCCATGAGCTCGTCAGCGGGCCGGACTCGCGAGCTGCGTTTGAGAACCGAGATCGATCCGGCCGACGCCGTGCTGATCACGATTGCGGATACGGGCCCTGGCATCGATCCGAAGGTCGACCGACAGCATCTTCAAGCCGTTCTTCACGACGAAACCCGGCGGCATGGGGATGGGACTGTCGATATGCAAATCGATCGTCGAGTCGCATGGAGGCCGGCTGACGGCGACACCAGGCAAGCGTGGCGGGTCAGTATTCGAGATACTCCTGCCGCGTGCCGACACCGACGCCAAGTAACAAACGAGAATGCTACTCGGCGTCATCAGCGGCTAGAAAGAGCAGAAGAGCTTCGGGATCGATGATCCTGATCTGGCCATAGCTCCAGGTCAAATGCCCATCCTCACCCAGCTTTCGCAGTATTTTCCCGACGGCATTCCGGGACAGGTTGACCATCTGCGCCAGCTCGATTTGAGTCACATCGATGAACCACGCGATGACCTGCTGCAGCAAGATTGAACTTCTGTGTGTCGCGTATCCAGGCCCCGGGTCATAACGCGTGCCGTCGGTGCGGATGAACTGGAAGCCCTCGCCCAGCATCTCGGCCAGCGGTGCCCTGCCGGCGGTCCCGGCGTAGAAGCGTTCCACTTGCGCACGGGCCAGCGCATCCAGATCTTCCGCGGTATTCGCTGCAGTACCGAGGGCGCGGAGCTGCCAGCCGACAAAGACGCCGATGGCCAGCGCCGCGGCGGACGTCAGCAGCAGGGCTCGATCCTTGGCCAGAGACGCAGCGGGTTGGCCCCCGTTCGTCAAGCTCCGGCAGGGGTCGTCTCAACCCACTAGCTTGGTGTTTGTGGGTATAATACGCCCCCCAGCCAAGGCCCGCCGATGAGCACCACCATCGAAGCTACGATAGAGGCGTGCTGCCAGAACAGTGCATTCATGACTTTCTTTCGACAGCCCAGTCGTGTCTTGCGGAGCTTTTTGGCGCCTTTCGGTGAGGCTGCCCAATTGTGCGACGGTCGCCTTGTTGGGTTGCTGATCAAGACCGCCTGCGAGAGGGTGGCTACCTTCCTTCTTGATATGGCGAAGCGGCTGGCCGAGGATACCATCGATGTACGCGTGTCACGCCAGGATATCGCTGATTGCCTGGGCCTCACGATGGAAGCGGTATCCCGAATCCTCACCCAATTCATCGAAGAGCGGGTGATCGAGATAGCCGGTTCGCGGCAGATCACGTTGCGAAGCCTGCCGGTGCTCAGCGAGCTCGGCAAACAATCAAGTTCTGACAACGGATTCCTCGACCCGTTCATTTTGCCGCAATCCAGGATTCACCCTACTGCACCTCTCAGAGCCGCGGGAGGTTCGGCATGACAAACACGATAGCTGCGCTGAGCGTTTTGCTCGTGCTTTTTCTCACCGATTGCGCTTTGGGCGCCAGTCAATCCATTGTCCCCAGGACAAATCAGTCACCCAGCTTTAGCTGCACGAGAGCAAGAACTGCGTCCGAGCGGCTTATCTGTGCAGATGCCGAGCTGGCACTGCTGGATAATGAACTAGGCCGCGCGTTTCGTAGCCAACGTCGGCCATTGAAAGGCGCCAATCGAGTTGCCTTCGTTGACGAACAGCGAAAATGGATAAATGAGCGCGACGCCCGCTGTGGCTTAGAGGGAGTGAACGACGCTCCTCCTCACGTCCTCGTGCAGGAAAAGCCATGCATGGTCCAAGCCATTGAAGCTCGCATTGAGCACTTTTTAGGCGTTTCGCAGCTTAACCCCAAGCAACAGCTGGCTGATCCAGTGAGTGGGAAGGATTCTACTGCGTCAACAGATTCGGCAGCAATGAGGGAGGAGCGGGCGACAAACGCGCCGCTCGCCTCCACAGGCTCGACAGCAGTGACTTTGGGCGCCAGTCAATCCATTGTCCCCAGGACAAATCAGTCACCCAGCTTTAGCTGCACGAGAGCAAGAACTGCGTCCGAGCGGCTTATCTGTGCAGATGCCGAGCTGGCACTGCTGGATAATGAACTAGGCCGCGCGTTTCGTAGCCAACGTCGGCCATTGAAAGGCGCCAATCGAGTTGCCTTCGTTGACGAACAGCGAAAATGGATAAATGAGCGCGACGCCCGCTGTGGGTTAGAGGGAGTGAACGACGCTCCTCCTCACGTCCTCGTGCAGGAAAAGCCATGCATGGTCCAAGCCATTGAAGCTCGCATTGAGCACTTTTTAGGTGTTTCGCAGCTTAACCCCAAGCAACAGCTGGCTGATCCAGTGAGTGGGAAGGATTCTACTGCGTCAACAGATTCGGCAGCAATGAGGGAGGAGCGGGCGACAAGCGCGCCGCTTGCGTCCACAGGCTCGACAGCAGTGAAGGAGGAGCGGGCGACAAGCGCGCCGCGTGCGTCCACAGGCTCGACAGCAGTGAAGGAGGAGCGGGCGACAAGCGCGCCGCGTGCGTCCACAGGCTCGGCAGCAGTGAAGGAGGAGCGGGCGACAAGCGCGCCGCGTGCGCCCACAGGCTCGACAGCGGTGAAGGAGGAGCGGGCGACAAGCGCGCCGCGTGCGCCCACAGGCTCGACAGCAGTGAAGGAGGAGCGGACTACAAGCGCGCCGCGTGCGTCCACAGGCTCGACAGCAGTGAGGGAGGAACGGACTTCAAGCGCGCCGCGTGCGCCCACAGGCTCGACAGCAGTGAAGGAGGAGCGGACTTCAAGCGCGCCGCGTGCGTCCACAGGCTCGACAGCAGTGAAGGAGGAGCGGGCGACAAGCGCGCCGCTTGCGTCCACAGGCTCGACAGCAGTGAGGGAGGAGCGGACGACAAGCGCGCCGCGTGCGTCCACAGGCTCGGCAGCAGTGAAGGAGGAGCGGGCGACAAGCGCGCCGCGTGCGTCCACAGGCTCGACAGCAGTGAAGGAGGAGCGGACTTCAAGCGCGCCGCGTGCGCCCACAGGCTCGACAGCAGTGAAGGAGGAGCGGACTTCAAGCGCGCCGCGTGCGTCCACAGGCTCGGCAGCAATGTCGACGGCAGCAGTTCATCCCGCAGCGACGCATCACTTGCCGGGTTTCATAACGGCTCCGGGAGAAACCGACGTACTGCTAAACGTCATGATGGTCTTCCTCGCCGCTACCATCCTCATGGTGGGGATCCTGTATTTCCGGCTTCACGCCCTTCCCGAACACATGGCGCACGGGACCAGCAAAGTGCAATTGCAGATCGTAGGTGTTTTGGGGCTCCTCTCGCTGTTCACGCACAACCACATTTACTGGATCGCGGGACTGCTCCTGGCGCTGATACCGGTTCCGGACTTCGCAACTCCGTTGAAGGGAATGGCCAAATCCTTGGCAAAGATGGCCGCTACCAAGCAGCCCGTGCCGAACGTCGAGTCGCGTCCTCGGCCACGCGCTCTCGGCCATCCGCAGGAGGTTGCCGGCGGAGTGGAGGACCTGAGCCATGCTTGAACTGCTCCTCTTTGTCGAGGGCTGGAGAGAGCCTAGGTGCTGCCCTCCCCCAGCTTCGCGAGCGATTGCAACTCGAAGGGCATGAGAGGCGGGTCAATTCCGCAGCCTTCTCGCCCGACGGGACGCGGGTGGAAATGATGGTGCCCAGGGGCGGAATTGAACCACCGACACGCGGATTTTCAGTCCGCTTAGCACGCCTTGAAATCATTGAGTAAAATGGCTCCATGTTGCATCTGTGCCGCGTTCAGGCTAGAACGCCGGCCAGAGACGCTCCGCACGATCGGTTGCGCGCTTCTCCGCCTCGCCGTCTTTGAACTTGTGGCCATACAGGTCGTAGGTGACCTTGCTGCTGCTGTGGCCCAACTCGACCTGGATGTCCTTCGGGTTGGCACCAACATCGATCAGCAGTGACGCATGGAAGTGCCGCAGCGAGTGAAAGCCGAGCCGCGGCTCCATGATCGGCCGGCCCTCGTCGTCGAGCAGGACCTTGCCATTGTCGTCGCGCTTCGGGTCGGCTACGCCGGCCGCGAGTTGGATCGGCTTCCAAGCGCGATTGTAGATGTTCGCCAGGGACTCCGGATGCCGGCGCCATTGCCGAACGCCAGTGCGCCCTTTCGGCCTTTGAGCTTCCAGGCCCGAAGCATACTCACCAGATGCGTCGGGACGCTAACCGTCCGGTATCCGGCCTTACTCTTGGGTGGCCCGATCACGCCTTTCTCATCGGCCCGCTGAGTGACGCTGATTCTGCCGTGCTTCAGGTCCACTGCCTCCCACGGCAAGCCTCTCAACTCTGATGCGCGGAGACCAGTGTGGATCGCTGTCACAAGTAGCGCCCGCCAACGCCTCCAGGCCTTCGACCTTGCCTTGTCGGGCTGCGAGGCCAGTTCATCCAGCTTGGCAAGGACCGCCTTCATGTGGGCCTTTTCGGGAATGACGATCTCCTCGCGCTCCCGACTGGCATTGCCGATCTTCACGCGGGACGCGATATTGACCGCGACCCTCCCGCGATCCTGCGCCTCGGAGAGAATGCCTTTCAGGGACGTGATCACCTTCCGGGCGAGCGGTCGGAAATCTTCGCCAGCAAATCATCCTTGATGTCATCACCCGACCCTTGGTGAGCTGCGACAGCTTCACGTTGCCGAGCTTGGGCGCGATGTACGTGTCGACGTGGTATCGGTACTGACGCAGCGTCGAAGCTTCGGCCGGGGGGTGATCATTGCGCCTGCGCTTCACCGCCTCGATCCATTCCTCGGCTGCCTCCTTGAGGAGGATGCTCTCGCTATCGACGACATGCACGCCTTGCCCGACCTCGACCTCCGCTTTAGCCGCGAAGGCGTCGGCATCCTTTTTTCGGCCGAAGGTCCGGAGGCGTCGCTTGCCCCCCTGGTCCACATAATCGACGACCCAAGCTTCCCGCTCAGGCCCTTTCGCGGTTCTCCACCTACGTTTTCGCACTGACACCTTCACCCTCCTTTGCGGCCTTGCGTTCTCTCATGGCTGCCACCCGGCACCGATCCGAGCAGTATTTGCCGTGCGAGCGACGGCCGGTCATCGGCCCAGTGAAGAAGGCCGTGTCGCAGTGCTCGCACCGCGAGACCCTGACCTTGGCGGCGGCGGCATATACAATCTCCAAGGTCATGAACTCCCAGAGGGTTGCCGCCCGCAGTATCAAGCGGGGCGATTGTCCGTTCCCTGAATGATCGAAGGCCGGCTGCACCTTGATGTTTTGAAGCAGCTGCTCGACGGCCGGACCCGCAAGTTTGGGCTCGCCCGAAAGTACTTTCTCCAACATTCTAGTGAGCGCGGCTTGCTGCTTGGTCTCGAACTCGACCGTATTTCGTCACCCTTCCGGGGAGCCCGCGCTGTGCGAAAAATTTGGCTAGCGCCGTCTCCGTTTCCGCGTTGACGTAATGCAGCACGACCGGATCCGTCAGGTCGATGCGGCCCAGGAGAAGGTCTTCCCGCCGGTTTGACAGGTATTTGAAGTGACGGCCGTAGTGGCCCTCACCGGTGTAGATGGTGTCGGCTCTCTTGCTGCCGGGTGGCGGCGGACCTCTCTTTCGGGACGGCGGCAGACCACGGTCCTCGATCTCGACGCCATCCGGGCACCGTCGCCAGCGAAGCGCTATATCGAAATTGTTACGCTTTCTCCAGTGGATGTGGACCGGATATCAGGCAATTTCAAGATTGACAATTACAGATCGGTTGTTACGGTCTCCTGAGAAGTACGGAACAGAGGGAACCTACGATGGGCGGGAAAGCCGAAACGTCAGGTCTTGATCTGGCCTGGGGAGCGATGGGGATCGGCAACGTCATCAAGCGGACGCCGAGACAGACACACCACATGCTGTCGACGGGCCAGCTGCGAAGGCCGGCGCCAAGAAAGTCGGAGGGCGGTGGTGGCCCCTATCCCGAAGCTGCGTGCTCTCTTTGAAGACGAGGCCGAATGATCGGAAATGCTCGCCGAAAAATGCAAACCCCCGCGCTGGGCACGCAATGGGCCCTGCTCATCCAGAGGCCCCCTGCGATGATCGAGGCATTCATTGAGCGGCGGTTTTCGGAAGGCTCGACCGACATCATCGAGAAGGCCAACGCGATCATCGCGGAGTACCAGGCGCAGGGTTTCGCTCTGACACTACGCCAGCTTTACTATCAATTCGTCGCGCGCAGCCTTATCTCTAACCGACAAAGCGAATACAAGCGGCTCGGCTCGATCATCAACGATGCGCGCCTTGCTGGCCTCATCGACTGGTCAGCGATAGAGGACCGCACCCGCAACGTGCGCCGCGTCTCGACCTGGGACAGCCCGAGCGACATCTTGCAGGCGGCCGCCGACAGCTATCGCGAGGACCTGTGGGCTGAGCAGCCGGCGCTGCTCGAATGTTGGATTGAGAAGGATGCCCTGGTCGGCGTGATCGAGGGCGTCTGCAACCGTTGGCGCGTGCCGTTCTTCGCCTGCCGCGGGTACTCATCACAGAGCGAACAATATGCCGCTGGTAAGCGCTTCGCCGAGGCGATCCAAGCCGGTAAGCGGCCGATCGTGCTGCACCTCGGCGACCACGATCCATCTGGGATCGACAGGACGCGCGATAATGCCGATCGGCTTTCGATGTTCGCCTGGACGAACGTCGAGGTCAGGCGGCTGGCGCTGAATTACGACCAGGTCGAACGGTACAACCCACCGCCGAACCCGGCCAAGGAGACCGACAGCCGGTCGAGCGGCTACCGCGAGCGCTTCGGTGAGAGTTCTTGGGAGCTTGACGCGCTGGAGCCAGCCGTCCTCGCCGATATCATCGGGCACGAGATCGAGCGCGAAGTCGATCAGGGACTATGGGACGAGGGCCTCGCAAGAGAGGCCCGCGAGAAGCGCCGCCTCGCCGAGATGGCAAGGACCTGGCGGCCATGACTGCGCTCTCATACCGAACGCAGCGCGAAAAGGACGCCGACCGAGATCGGCTGCGCGAATTGCTTCAAGCGTTGAGCGCGTCGGAACTTGCGCTCCGACTCGACGAATGCGACGCATGGCGCATCAATGGAAAGCGCGGGCACCTCTACACGTGGAACCGGAGCGGCGGGTGGTTGCTGTTCATCGCCTGCTCGTCGACGTGGGGCTGGACCTCCGCCAAGCGGCGACTGTCGTTCTGCGAGGTCACCCAGGACGGCGACGATGAAGGGTGCATGCGGCTGCGCGAACTGCCGACGTCAGCTCAGGCGAAGGTCATTCGGTCGATCCTCGGGATACGCAAGCGGAAGTCGGCTTTGGTGGCGACCAACCTCTCGCGCCAGAAGGTTCTGAAGGTCCCTACAGAGGGGGAGAAATCGACCCTCGAGCCACGAAGCGCCTGCGGTGGCTACCACCCTACCGGGGAAACCGCCGACCACGAATTCGGAGGCCCTGTAGAGGGATCCCAAGAGGAAGCGCCACGCCAAGCCGGGCATCGCCTCTATGTTGGGGTCCGGTCATGACGGCCGCCCTCGCGCCAATCGTCAACGCTCCTAAGGCGGCCGCTACAAGCGAAGCCGGCAAATCGTGCAACATCCCCGGAGCCAAGAACGGGGCGGCGGTCTATCCGGTGGAACTGCTCTGCGACGGGAGGGGTATCTACGGCATCGGCATCGCCAAAGAAACCGATGTCGACGACCCGCCCGCTGATCTCTTGCTTCGCCCTGACCGACCCATACCTTAAGGTCGCTGAAGCGAAGCTGTTCCGTGAGCTGGTAGGCAGTTGTCCGGCAAGTCACTTCGTCGAAAGCGATCTGCCCTTAATAATCTCCTTCGTTCAATCGATTCAGGGCGCTCGATCATGATCACCGTCGAACACAAGAACATCGCCGCTGCGCTATGAACTCGAGGCAAGCTCCGTCGAGGCATATCAGGACGCCGCCTCGCTGGTGTTCGCCCTAGCCAAT
>CAWHQZ010000006.1:0-202500 GCA_963831645.1 uncultured Alphaproteobacteria bacterium
CGCCATCCGGCCAATCTCGCCGTCGGTGCGGCCCCGCGCGCCGGCGTTGCGAGGAGCCTCGAAGATCGCGGGCACGCCTGTGAGCAGCTGCGTCCGGATGGTAGCGCCGATTGCCGATTTCAGCGCCGACCATGCGACACCCGGGTCCTTTCCAATCGTCACCACGGTCTCGGCCATGAGCACATGGGAAACGCCCGGAAGGGCGAATAGCTGCTCGACGAGGGGCGAGCCGGATGCCCGATCCTTGGCGTCGAAAAAGAACGGCCCACCCGGATGCACCGTCCGGCTGACCGTGAACTTGCACGTGTCGGGGTCGGCCTGCGATGTCTCGGCGCGGATCGTGATCGTCGGGTCGAACGGTAGGACTTCAGACATCTTCCACGACCCTGGATGCGCCGCTCTCCGCGAAGGCCCGCAGGGGCTCGAATGAATAGATTCCCGGTGCTGTTTCGCAAGGCAGGGCTGCCGGAGTGACCGCTATGTTACCTTGGCTGTTAATTTGAGCGGCGGCACTACCGCATCCGGCTCTCCGACTGGCTTCACCGCAAGGCCCACAGCGAGGCCGATCGGGGCCCCGCCTTCGCCTTGCGATACAGCTTTCTCTGCAGGGTCCGGATCTTCTCAGGTGTTGCCAGGCTCATCGCCAATCACCCTCTTTCCCTCTTCGAAAGCGCACCAGAAGCCAGGGTCCTTTGCTCCACCGACGTTACCCGGCCTCAACGCCGCACGTCCGGTTCGATGAGCGGGGATGGGAAACGGGGCGTTGCCGCATGGCTTAAGCTACCGCGTCCGTCCTCCGACTTCAGCCCGCGGGCATGTACCTGCGCTCCGACTTGGACTGGCACCTCGATGCGGCGAATGAAGCCACCATCGATGCCTACTCGGCCTCGCGGGGACTGACGCGGCGTGACGTCGAGCCGCTCTCGCTGGACTTCTACCGGGGCTACCTCGGCTGGTTTCAGGAGCAGAAGCGCATCGTTTGTCGCGCCGCGTTGGTGGATCGGCTGGATCACGACGGAAACGGGTTCGCTGCCAGCCTGGTTGATGGCAACAAATATCAGCGTAGGGACCCGCTAGGGTGAGCCTGAAGTCCGCAGACCAAAAACGGCCCGGCTGGCAGGACGGCGCCGTGCGCGGCAAGGAACCTGAACCAAGCCAGGATTGCGGCAGGCGCATCGCCCAGGAATTTGCGTATGTCGCCGCCGCGCTCGCGGACCAAAACTTCGACGCCTTCGTATTTGCCCACACACCCCATCCGTCGATTCCATATCCGGCGCCGACTACGAGAACGTCCGACTCCGAGGTGATCGGCAAGGTCGGATCGCGAAGATTTTGGTGTTTGTACGCGTTGGCGACACCGCGCACGCGGTCGTGAGCCCCGTCGCGCAGATTCGTGGTGCCGGGCCAGAAGCACAAGGCAGACACCGCGTTTCTGATGTCCGTCTTCGAGAGACCAAGCGCGGTCTCGGCGCGATCGGTCAGTCCGTCGATTGCTATCGCGAGTTCGGCGGCGCGCCGTTTTGCCGTGCGTCCGGCAGCCTCCCAACCGGCAGGAGTGGAATTGGCGCCATAAGCCGCAGTCAACTCCTGTTCGGCGGCAGCATAATCTGCGGCGGCAGAAAGAACATTGTGAATGAGATGATCAACAACAGAGGTCAGCAAATTCGGTGTCTATTTCTTCATGGTTGAATTGCGTTTAGGTAGCACGGTCGGTGGCTCTCAGCAGAAGAAGGAGAAAGCTGAAAAAGATAGTCTACCTGCTGCGAGTTTTGCAGCGGCTCCTTGTCGATCTCGGAGTGGCGGATGCGCAGGGTGTTGCCGATCGCCGTTAGCGCCTTTGCCTCATCATCTAGAAATGCACGGAACTTCAACGCCTGATCGCCTACCGCTAAATCCAGCAGGCGCGACGCCGACTCTCGTTTGTTCGAGCCCTGCTCCAGGGTCTTGATACGTTCGAAGGCGTCCCAGAGTTTCTCAAGCGCATCCTGCCGATCAGGAAATTGCGGCGAGAGAAAGCGCCGCCGCGCGTCTTCGAGCATCTTGTCCGTTTCGGCATCTCCTGTGTGGAACACCGCCTGACGCAGGCCATCGCGCAGGAGCGGTGGGCCGAGCCGCTGTGCAACCCCTTCGGGCGTTAGTTCGAGCGCGATTCCATTGCGCGCGAAGAGGCGGTTGACGGCGGAGACAAACTCGACAAGCCCCGCCTCCCTCTCAAAACGCAGATGATAGTGTCCAAAGTAGGAGTGAAAGTCTCGTTGCACCGGTTGGGCAATCGAATTCGCGCAGAACTCCAGCAGATCAAGAATGGCGAGAGTGTCCGGCGGTTCATCGGCACGGAGTTGCTCCGGCAAATCGGGAATCTCGGCCCTTGCCGTGCGCCAGAACGCGGCGGCGTCCGTGCCGTAGGGGCCACGACCGTCGGAACACATCTCGGGAAAGCGAAAGCCAAATGAGCCGTTGTCGATGCCACTCTGGACAAGATCGTAGAGCGCGCCCCAGACCCGCACGGAGATCACCTCATCGGTGCGCGCCCGCGGCCCTCTCTCCCGATCGCTGAAATATGCCGCCTGCACCATCCGCCTCTATTCTCCAGCGCGCTCGCGCAACGTTTGCAGCGCTACCCAGTCCGCATCGCCAGGCCGTTTCACCCGCCAGTACTTCCAGCCATCAAGGCTGGGACTCGTACCGTCCTTTGTACGGGCAACGCCGCCCGCTGCTGCCGACGGACTTTTGAATGTCTTCCCGTCGATGATCCAAGACGAATCTTTGATTACGCCCCGGTGCTCCCGCCCGCGATACTCCATCCTGACTTCCGTGCCGGCGGCAAGCTTGATTCCCTTCCCGCTCCATGCGCCGTGATCAGCATGGCCGTTGGCGACCTTGGTCGTATTACTCGCATCGCCGAGATTAAGCAGCCGCCGCAATACGGTGTTCGGCGCTTCTGCAAAGCTGCGGCGCTCTCGACTCGATCAGCTTGTGAATGTCGATGTCGATTTCGATGGTCCTCGTTTCGGTCATGTCGAGCGTCCTTTCTGGATCGAAGCTACCAAAGGCATCTGAGCAATTCAAGCAAAAATATATTTTTAAGCAGAACCGCACAGGTCTTGATGAGTCACCGGCGTCGTCACAAACACTGCGATCTTCAGCAGAAGATCATCATTTTGCTCTGAGGTATTGAGGTATTGATGTAAGGCATTGAAATCACTGGTGCCCAAGGGCGGAATTGAACCACCGACACGCGGATTTTCAGTTTAACCCACCCCCCAAACTGTATCAGAAACACGGACGACTGCTGTTGTAATATCGTCACCGTAGTTCGAATCGGACTTCTCATGAGCTGCATCAAATGAAGCAAACACGGTCGAGTTATCCCTTTCCTCGCATTCGGGAGATACATCGAAGCCTGTACGAAGGCAGCGGACTCGATGAAAAGACTATTGCTTTGTCGACCCGCACTACTGACCTGCCGTCAAAAAATGCGCTGTCTGCAGAGCTCACGGAAAGACTTATCCGGCGCCGCGCAAAGCAGAGATCGGGCGAAACCCAGCTTGCAGCGCGGCGTAAGGCGCTCTCCGACAGGACCATCGCGACCTTCGCTGTGAACATGCTGTTCTGCTGCATGGGACGCTTCGCACTGCCACCTGAACTAGTCCGGCTATTTGCGGTTCTGCACAACTTGGAATTGCCCGCCAACGACCAGGAGCACGCGCAGTGGAAGCCAACCGCGGCTGTCACTTTCTTCGGATTCCATCCTGATGCGTCGATACGAGAAGTGGCTCGTCTGATCGACGTAGCTCCGAACACGCTTCGGGCCTGGATGAGGAAGCCGGAGTTCATGGAGAATATCGAGCGAGTTCGCTACTTCGCCGGACCCGGAGGCGGATTCACGCCCGTTTGGCTTCGAAATGAGATTTCTAAACCGCCCGCCGCGCAAACGCTGATTCGCATCCCTCTGCCACGGCGTTCGGGTTCGCCGAACCCCCCTTTTGTGCACAACAAATTTCGTCTCCTGAACAGTTCGGTTTCAGGCACAACCACCCATACGAAATAGCTATGAGCGATGCTTCGTATGCGGTGCCAACAGAGGAAACGGCGGTCCACGGTATCGGCTGCAGTCAAATCTGCGGCCCCTGGGCTGATACAGTTCGCCCGGCTGCTGGCTCGTCAAGCTGCGCAGGAGTGGCTGGTAGCCGCGTCGTGCAACAACAGCACCGAGGCAGAAAGACCTAGCCCACAAGGCGACCAGCCAGCCCATCGATGACGGACACTGAGATGCCGAGCGACACCCCTGACGATGCCAGCCGCTTCCTGTCCGTCGAGGAGGTCGCATCTGAACTCGGTGTTTCCACCAAGCATGTCCGGCGCCTGATCGCCCGCGGCGAGATTGTCAGTCACCGCTTCGGTCGTGCCGTGCGCATCGCTCGGGATGACTTCGACCGTTTCGTCGGCTGCTGTCGGGTCTAAGAACGATGTTCTCGATTAATACTTACAAAATGGCTGGCAATACATGTTTGTTATTACTTGGCCATGCAACAGTGGCCATCTAGCGGTACTCCAGCACCACAGCCCGCCGCGCCTCCAGTTTCGCCCGTAGCGAGTCCCGTTGCGCAGGCACCAACTGCCCCTCCCGCAAAAACTCCCGCACCGGCGACTCAGCCTGCCCCGGCAAAGCCGAAGCTGGACCTGTCGGGACGCGGCGATCCGGTGCTCTCCCTCGAGCAGCAGATTTCCGTTCTGCAGCAGCAGGGCATGAGCGATGACGACATTCTGAAGATGGGCGAGCCCGCGCGCGTCGATGCGGCCAAGAAGGCAGTCGCATCCGGCATCAAGCCGGACCCCGCGCTAAAGCCGAAGCCGCTTCCTGAAAAGCCGGAAGCGGGGACGTTAAGTCCGACGACCACGAGAGATAACGTCCCCCCGACTGGCGACGGCACGAAAGCCAAGCCCGTCACGGTCACGAGCGAAGAGGATCTGGCGAAAGTCCGGCCGCATGTCGCCGCGGAGCCGACCGACGCACAGAAGGACGCCAACAACTACAAGCAGGCGCACGTCAAACTGCACGGGCTCGATATCGCCATCGAAACACCGAAGGGCGGCATGCGGAAGTCCAGGGCCGACGCCAAAGAACCGTGGGAAGTCGAAATGCCGGCCGACTATGGACGCATCAAAGGCTCGCTCGGCGCCGATGGCGAGGAACTGGATATCACGATCGGTCCCAACCCCTCGTCCGACAAGGTGTTCGTCATCTATCAGCGCAACCTCGAGAAGGACCAATTCGACGAACATAAACTCTTTGCAGGCGTCGACAGTCAGGAAGAGGCGCAGGATCTCTACGAAGCCTCGTTCTCGGACGGCAAGGGCCGGGAGCGCATGGGCCGACTCCATGATGCTTCTCAACCCGGAGCAGTTGCGGGCGTTTTCTGCCAGCCGGGGCCAGAAGAAGCTGTTCGAGTTCGGCGGCAAGCTGGTCCCGGTCATCAAGGGCAGGCCCGCTTCCCCATATATAAAGAGCGGACCGAAGGGCGAACCCAATCGTAATATACCCCCAGGTAAAGCGATTCCGCCCGAAAAACCCAGCAAAACCGGGGGGGACGATGTTGGGCCCGTCCGCGATTATGGGGCCGAGGGTGCAGCCGCCTTTGCCGAGGGCAAGCCGGCGCGCGTGCCGGCCGACGTCCTGGCAAGCGGCAAGGGCGACCTCAAGACCTCGATCCGGGCCGGCGACCGGTGGCTGAAGGGCTGGCACGAGGCGAACGCCGCCGCCCCTGTTCCTGATTCTCCCCCCGTTGACGCCGAAGCCAAAAAACCTGACGGTCCGCGGACCAGTGCGGACCAGCCCGTTGACATAAAAGTCAACCCCGAAACCCCCCCTGAAAAACCCGAGGGTATTGGGGTTGACAGAAAACTGAGGGACTTCGGCAAAGAGCCGATCGACGGGTTCGACCGCGAGGACGAAGGCCCGAGCGGGCCACGCAAGGAAGCCTACCTGAATGACGCGCGCGGCTACCTTGGGGCAGTCGGCAAGATCCTCCGCGCGAAAGGCTTCCGTCCCTACACGCGCAAGACCAAGGGCGGCTCGACACTGGACAGCCCCGCGATCGTCATTAACCCGGCCGGACCCGCCGTCGCCGGCGACGTCACGTTATGGCTGACCAATGGCGACGTCGGGGTGATGGCCCAGGTCGGCGAGATGATGGGAAGCCGGCAGATCCTCTACCGCACGGAAGACCCAGCAGCGCGATCGAGTTCCAGAAGCGGCTCGAACAATTGGGTGAGAGACGATCTCACCGCAGGCGACTTGGCCGAAAAACTGGTGGCATTAACTCGACCCAAAAAAGAGCCAGTTAATGCTCCTGACACCAAGCCGGAGCCGGGGCAGACTGAGGCGGCCGACGCCGTCGATTACACCAAGGACGTCGAGGAAGAGTTTCTGCCGGACCGCAATCGCCCACAAGCGGTCAATTGGGCCACGGTCAGCGCCCGCAAGATCGGCGACAAGTGGTCGGCGTTTGGCGGATATGACCTGCCGGACCGGGGCACCGCTGGCCTGCCAAGCAGTGAAGCACGGCATGCCATCTACGATACCAAGGAGGATGCCTATGCAGCTGGCGCCCGCAAGATCATCGCGAGCGTGACCAGCGCCAAGGGCGCCTCAAAGGCCAGCGACAAGCGCGGCGAAGCCATCATCAGATGGGCGACCACGTATCTCCCGGAAAGTCTTCCGAAGGCCGAGGAGGAGCGGGAGCTATTGCCGGACGGCCGTTGGAAGGCGCGGTTGGGCGACGAAGTGTGGAAGTACACCGCAGGCTTCGGAGGCTCCCGGGCCGTCATCAATGGCCGCGTCATCACCAACATGCAGCACGAACTGCGCGTGAAGATGAAGACCGGCACCCAGCTCATCGGCGGCACCCAGGACATTTCACGGCGGAAGTCCGTTCCGCTCGACGCCTCGTGGACAGTCGCCGGCGATCCGCGCCCCGAACAGATGGAGCAGGAGCGCGCCGACGCCGAAAAGAAGCGCAAGGACGAGTTCGCCCGCGAGAACCGCGAGGCCGATGAGGCGGCCGCCGCCAGGGTCAAGGCCGCGATCGACAAGGGCGATGCCGCGCTGACGAACGACAACGCCGAAGTCGGCATGCTGGTACACAACCACTGGCTGCAGGAAGATCATATCGTCGGGGAGGTTGCCGAGATTGGCGGCAAGCCGACGCTCTTCACTTACAGGGCCGACGCCGAGCCCGAGGACCAGACGCCGCGGTCGGCTCCATGGAAGTGGTTCACCGTTCCAGAACAACCCCCGGCGCGACCGTCCGCACCGTCCGCACCGTCCGCAGCCGCCGATCCCAACGCCGACCTGAACGAGATGTTCGATGAGCAGTTCGCGGCCGAGAAAGCCGAGGTCGAGAAGGCCGAGGCGCCGCAGGAAATCAAGTTCTCGATGAATTTCGGCGGCCAGAAGGTCGGCGAGTTCTCGATCAAGCCCGAACCCACCACTGGTGCGGCAGCCGCGTCGGCAGCGACGGAAACGGGAGAGGGAATTGAAAAGACCCTGCGGGCGCTGGACGCCATGTTCCGCGACCCGAACAAGCTCGGCACCCTGGGCGCCTTCGACGAGGAAGCCTACCAGAGGGCGCTGCCGCTGTTCCGCGAGGCGGCGCAGCATTTTGCCAAGGCCGGGGCCGATATTGCCGACGTCATTCGCGCCGTCATCAAGGGTCTGCGGGAGATGGCCGGCTCGTCGTTCGACACCATTCAGCGCATGAAGCCTTACATCGTGCGTTATGCGGATGACGTTCGCAGCGGCAAGGAGCCATTCCCGCACGCCGAAACAACGAAAGGTCCGGCCGCGCCGGCGGCAGATGGCAGCCGCCTGGTCCTGCTCGCCCGCACCATCGCCGACAATCTCGACACGATGGGCCAGAACATCACCATCGACCGGCTGCAGGAAATCGCCAAACCGATCATGGGCGGCACCATGGCGGAAGGGAAATACGACCGCAAAGACCTGTACGACGCGGTCGAGCTCGCCATCAATCTGTTCATCCAGAAGAACAAGGATGTTCAGCTTTCGCGCCCGAACGACCCGATAACAGAAAAAGCAAGGTCCAAGGCCCGCTGGCTGCGCAACCTCATGGGGCGCTTCCCGACCCAGACCGTGCGAACGCAGGAGCAGATAGAGTTCCAGCAGTTCTCGACCCCGCCCGACTATGCGTTCGCGGCAACGTGGGTCGCCAACATCGGGCAGGGCGATACCGCCCTCGAGCCGACCGCAGGCACCGGCAACATCGCCGTCCACATGGCGAACCAGACCAACTTCGTCCACACCAACGAATTGTCCGAGCGCCGCGCCGACATGCTCGAGGCCCTGGGCGTTGTCGTTCACACCGAGGACGCGGAGCAGCTCCACAACATCCTGTCTCCCGACATCAAGCCGACCGTGGTCGTGATGAACCCGCCGTTCTCGCAGACCGCGGGCCGCATGGGCGACAAGAAGGATTTGATGGTCGCCGCGCGGCACATCGAGCAGGCGTTGAAGCGGCTGGAACCGGGCGGGCGCCTCGTGGCGATCGTCGGCGGCGGCACCGACAACCAGGTGCGCAGGAGCGAGGGCATGTCGCTCACCGCGCCTACCTATCAGGACTGGTGGCGCAAGATGCGCGCCGAGCACACGGTTCGCGCGAACGTGCTGGTAACCGGCGATATCTACACGAAGAACGGCACGAATTTCCGCACTCGCCTCGTTGTCATCGACAAGACCGGCCCGACCGAAGGGAGATTTTGACCGAGCCCGAGCTGGGAACGCCCATTGAAAACATCCCGGCTTTGATCGACATTATGAGTGAGGTTCGCGATGTACGCTCCCGACCCGCAACAACTTCAGCGCCTCAACCGCAGCCACCCGCTGAACAAGGCGGCGCTGGTGCAACTCCGCAAGGCGGGCCAAGACCCGGGGGAGCAACAAAACCTGTTCATCCTGGAGCTGGCGCAGTGGGGGATGGAGGAGAACGTCCACGTCCCGGGGATGAAAGAGGACCAGGGGTACGTCCTGAAGACGCAGGTGGACCAGATGTCGGGGATAGACCCGGAGACGGTCCTCGAGTGGCTGGTCAACCACCCGGAGATAGGCGACAGCCCGGAGGAGCAAGAGGAGGAGCTTCTGGCGGCTATCGAGGGGGCAGAAACGCCGGAAAGAGCAGCGGGAAGGCTCCTCGAGGAGATGCAGAGCAATCTGGCGACCCAGATACCGGCCCTGCGGATGTAGAGAGCGTTGCAGTTGAAAGCGCCGAGATCGCGGCTCGCACCGGCGCCCTGACCGAAAACGTCTACGAAGAATACAAGCCCGAACGGCTGAGGATTGCCGGCGCGAAGCCACACCCGGGCCCGCTCGTGCAGACAGCCGCCATGGCTTCCGTGCTGCCGCCCGTCCCTACCTACAAGCCATCCCTCCCGAAAAGCATAATCGAAAAGGGCGAGGTATCGGACGCGCAACTGGAGGCGGTCGTCTATGCCGGACAGGCGCACGAGAAGATGCTGCCTGCCGCACTGGACGAAAACGGCAAGCCCCTCAACCCGCGGCGGCGCGGCTTCATGATCGGCGATGGCACGGGAGTAGGAAAGGGCCGCGAGATTGCCGCCGTCATCATGGACAACTTCAACAAGGGACGGACGAAGGCCGTGTGGGTGTCGGAGAAGCGGAGCCTCATCAGGGACGCCAAGCGGGACTGGAAGGGCATCGGCGGCGATCCGAACCTGATCTTCGATGTTGGCAAGATCAAGAAGGCGGGCTCGATATCGGCCACACGAGGCATCGCGTTCCTCACCTACGACACCCAGAAGCAAGGGGCAGACGACGCCGCAAGGGCCGCCCGGGGCGGCATGGTCAGGGGCCAGAAGGTACGGACGCCCGAGGGCGAGGGAACCATTTCCGGCAAGCCGCGCACTTCGCGTGGGACTGTCTGGTATCCCGTCAAACTGACCACCGGCGCCGCGAACGAATACAAGGCCGGTCAGTTGGAAGCAGTTGGCAAGGCCGAAACCGTGCACAGCCGCCTCGAGCAGCTCGTGGAATGGTTGGGCAGGGATTTCGACGGCGCGATCGCTTTAGATGAAGCCCACAACCTGGGCAACGCGATCACCACGAAGGCCAGTCGCGGATGGAAGGAAGCGGCGCAAAAGGCGCTTGCCGGCGTCGAGCTTCAGAGGATGCTGCCGAACGCTCGCGTCTTCTATGTGAGCGCCACCGGAGCCACCGAGCTGGCGAACCTCGCCTACGCGGAAAGGCTTGGATTGTGGGGACGCGGAACGCCGTTCCCCGCGCTGAAGGATTTTCTGTCATCGCTCGGACAGGGCGGCATTTCCGCCATGGAGCTCATCGCCCGCGATTTGAAGGCGCTCGGGCTCTACATCGCCCGCAACCTTTCCTATGATGGCGTCGAGTACGATCGCGTCGAGCACGCTCTGACGCCGGAGCAACACGAAATCTACGACGAGCTGGCGGGGGCATGGCAGCTTGTGCTCAAGAACATCGATGCCGCCCTGATACAAACGGGGGCAGCGCCCCAACCGGGCCAGCATGGGCCGACCGATCGGAGAGCCAGAACCGCCGCACTTTCGGCCTTCTGGAGCTCTCACCAGCGGTTCTTCAACCAGATCATCACGTCGATGCAGATGCCCACGGTGATCGAGGAAATACGCAAGGATTTGGCCGCTGGCCGGCAGGTCGTCCTGCAGCTCACGAGCACGAACGAAGCTCAAACCGAACGGACTGTCGCCAAGGCGCAAAAGCGCGGCGACGACCTCGAGGAACTCGACCTCACCCCGAGCGATCAGTTGCTCGACTATCTGAGCAAGTCGTTCCCGGTCGTCCAGTTAGAGACATATCTCGACGACAACGGCAACGAGCGGACGCGCCCGGTCATGGACAGCCATGGCAACGTGGTGCTGAACGCGGCGGCCGTCGCCATGCGCGACCAATTGATGGAGAGAGTGGCGTCGATGCGGGTGCCGAGCGCTCCGCTGGACATGATCCTCGACACGTTCGGAGCCGATGCCGTGGCCGAGGTCACCGGGCGCAAGCGACGATTTATTCGCAAGCGCGACCCCAAGACCGGGCAGATGCGGCGCGTCGAGGACAGCCGAGGCGGCAGCGCCAACGCTGCTGAAATCGATGCCTTTCAGGACAGCAAGAAGAAAATCCTCGTGTTCTCGGAAGCCGGCGGCACAGGCGCCAGCTATCACGCCGATAAGAAGGCCAGGAGCAAGGACGCGCGGCGCGTTCACTACCTCGTGCAGGCGGGATGGCGAGCCGACAAAGCGGTTCAGGGGTTCGGCCGCACCCACCGCACCAATCAGACATCGGCGCCGATCTTCCGCCTCGTCACCACCAACCTCAAGGGCCAGAAGCGGTTCATATCCTCGATCGCGCGCCGGCTGGCGCAGTTGGGGGCGCTGACCAAGGGACAGCGGCAGGCCGGCGACCAGGGTGCGTTTTCGGCGGCCGACAACCTCGAGAGCCAGGAAGCGCGCGATGCCCTGCGGCTATTCTTCTATCGCCTTATCGGTAACGCCGTTCCAGGCGTCACGGTGCAGGAGTTCGAGCAGCAGACCGGGCTGAACCTGACAGGGCCGCAAGGCGTTGGGGCTGCGCGACAACCTGCCGACCATCACGCAATTCCTGAACCGGCTGCTGTCGATGAAGGTGGACCTGCAGAACCGGACGTTCGAGGCGTTCGAGGAAACCCTGATTGGGCATATCGCCCGCAAGGAAGCCGAAGGGACGCTGGACAAGGGATTGTCCACGATCCGCGCCGACGAGATCGTCAAGGATTCCGAAGCGGTCGTCTACACAGAGCCGGAAACAGGAGCCACGACCAAGCACGTCAAATTGACGGTCAAGGACCGCAATCACCCGAGGTCGTGGAAGGAAATCAAGAGCGATCGCGTCATCATCAAGATGGTCCGGTCGATCAAGCACGGCAAAGTCTATGCTCTGGCCCTTGGCCCGAACTGGACCGAGCCGGACGGCAGGGTCATCCCGACATATGTTCGCCTCGGCCCGGTCGCCACCGACTATTGGGCAAGAGACAGGTTCGACAACAAGAACGAGTGGGAGGAGTTGCCGCTGGCATCGGCGCCCGAATTGTGGGCGCAGGAAGTCGCCAAGACTCCGGAGTTCCACACCTACCCGCTGCATGTGATTACCGGCACGATACTGCCCATCTGGGACCGCTTCGGCGACAACTACACGGAAATCGTCAGGGTCCAGACCGTTGCGGGCGAACCGTTTCTTGTTCCCGGGAAGAGAGCAAGGGCCGAAACAAGCCAGCCGCTTGAGTAACCAGATCGCCCAGCTCACCTTCGAAATGACTGGCGTGCGCGTCACAGCCCATCAGTTCCGGCACATCTGTGCGTTGCTCTATCTGCAACACCACCCGGGCGACTATGAAACTGCGCGCCGCTTCCTCGGTCACAAGAAGATCGAGACGACAATCCGCTTCTATGCTGGCATGGAGGGCGAGGCTGCTGTCGCACTGTGGGACGATACTCTGGCCAAGATCCGTCAAGCTGCCGCCGAGCGCCTCAATCGTACTCCCCGGCGGAGGGCGTGAGCTATGCAGCCGCTCTCGCGCACCGTTCACCCCGCCGAGTGGCCGATAGACCTCCGCGAAGCCTGGGCCACGGCCTGTCGTCCCGGCAGTCTGCTACGCCAACGGGGACCGGCAGAAGCTTGGTCGCAACCGACCAAGATTCACGTCTCCGGGGCCATCGGCAACTTCCTCTTTTGGCTTCGCGAAACCAACCAGGCCGCTCCCGGCGTGCCCTTCGTGGACCTAGTCACGCCGAATTGCGTCATGGCCTACGCGTTGGCGCGTCAGTCGGAGATTCGGAACATCTCCGTTCGGTCGCGCCTGGTCGGCCTCGTGTGCGGCATGACTGTCCTATACCCTGAGCGAGATTGGCCATGGATTCGACGCATCATTGCCAGCATTCCTGACGGCCGGGCCGCCAGCCGCCAGCGGAAGCAGCCACGCATGCGCCACTCACTCGAGCTCTTAGAACTAGGTGTCAAGCTGATGCAGCAAGCCGAGCAGAACACAGCTCGGCCGATCGTCCGCGCCAGGCTGTTCCGGGATGGGCTGATCATCGCCCTCCTGGCGCTGCGACCGATCCGCCGCAAGAACCTAGCCGGTCTCGTGATCGGCGTTCATGTGCTCAAGACAGCCATGGGTTGGCGCCTCTTCTTGCCCGCTGCGGAAGTCAAGAATCGGCAGGAGTATGACAAAAATATTCCGGCCGAGATCGGCGCTTTGCTGGATCGATATCTGGCGGTCTATCGGCCAATCTTGCTCGCCGACAGCAATAAAACCGGAGGTCTGCCGCGCCCGTACCTGTGGATCTCGCATACCGGTAAACCGCTGCATCCCGACCAGATTTGGCACCTGATCTGCGCACACACCGCCAGGGCATTCGGTAAATCCGTGCCGCCGCACTTTTTCCGCGACTGCGCCATGACGACCTGGGCGCTCGACTTGCCGACCAAGGTTCGCGGCGGAATCCACGTTTTGGGCAACCGCAGCTTCGCGGTTGCCGAGTGCGCCTACAATATGGCCGGGTCCAGCACCGCGGCTGTCAAGCTTCAGGGAGCGCTGGCAGCTGTGCGCTGTGCAAGCGCGGAAACACCGAGACATCGCCGCCGTGTTAAAGTGTCTCCCAGCGATAGATCATGAGGTCACACATGCGCGTCGTCATCTATGCCCGATATTCATCCGATCTGCAGCGCGACGCTTCGATCGAAGACCAAGTGCGGCTATGCCGGGAACGCATCGAAAAGGAGGGATGGACACTGGTTGCCACCTACACCGACCATGCCGTCAGCGGCGCGACGCGCCTCCGACCCGGCTACCAGAAACTGCTTGAAGACGCGCGCGCGGGCGCTTTCGCCATCGTGATTGCCGAGGCGCTTGACCGGCTGTCGCGCGACCAGGAGGATGTCGCTGCACTCTACAAGCAGCTAGGCTTCGCCAACGTGCGGCTGCTGACCCTGGCCGAGGGCGAGATCAGCGAATTGCATGTCGGCCTCAAGGGCACCATGAACGCGCTGTTCCTTAAGGACCTAGCCGGCAAGGTGCGTCGCGGCTTGCGCGGGCGAGTGGAGCACGGCAAGGCTGGGGGCGGCAACTCCTATGGCTACGACGTCGTGCGGTCCTTCGCTCCGAATGGCGAGCCTATTCGCGGTGAGCGTGCGATCAATCCAGCCGAGGCGGCGGTCGTGCGCCGTATCTTTCGCGATTATACCGCCGGGGTCTCGCCGAAGAAGCTCGCGATGGCGCTCAACGCGGAACAAATCCACTGCCCGTCCGGTGGTGCTTGGGGTTTCAGCACGATCAATGGCAATCACAAGCGTGGGAACGGGATCCTAAATAACGAGCTCTACATCGGACGACTCGTCTGGAATCGGCAGCGGTTTATCAAGGATCCGACCACAGGCCGACGCGTGTCGCGCTTGAATCCACCGAGCGAGTGGATCGTTCGAGATGTCCCAGAGCTTCGCATTATCGAGCAGGATCTATGGGACGCGGTCAAGGCACGCCAGCGCGCAATCCGGACCGACCGCGTGACGAAGCAGGAAAACCACTTCCGTGACCGCCGGCGGCCAAAGTACCTGTTGTCGGGACTGACGAAGTGCGGGCGCTGTGATGGTGGCTATACCATGATCTCGCGGGATCTTGTTGGCTGCGCAACGGCCCGGAACAAGGGCACCTGCAACAATCGTCTCAACATTCGCCGTGACCACTTGGAAGCGCGTGTCCTTGATGCCCTCCGTGGGCGACTCATGGATCCAGACCTTTTTGGCGTCTTTTGCGACGAGTTCACTCGAGAAGTGAACCGGCTGCGCGTTCAGCAACGTGCGCAGACAGAGGCAGAGCGACGTGAGCTTGCACGCATCGATCGGGATTTGGACAAGCTGGTTCAGGCACTTCTGGACGGCGTGCCGGCGACATCCGTAAAGCTCAAGATGGAGTGCTTGGAATCACGGAAGGTCGAGCTTCTGGCGAAAAGGGCAGCGGCCGAGGAGCCAGCACCTTTGCTGCACCCGAAGATGGCGGAGTTCTATCGGCGCAAGGTCACCGATCTGCGAGCGGCCCTCAGTAACGATGAGGCCACGCGCGCCGAGGCTGCTGGTATCCTGCGTTCGCTGATTGACGCCATCGTCCTTGTGCCCGAAGGCGGCGAGCTGAAGATCGAATTGCGTGGCGATCTTGCCGGGATTCTCAGGGTCGCCGCCAATAGAAGAAGCCCGTCCGTAACGGACAGGCTTCTATCGCAATTTGAGATGGTTGCGGGGACAGGATTTGAACCTGTGACCTTCAGGTTATGAGCCTGACGAGCTACCGGACTGCTCCACCCCGCGTCGGTTGGCGCGGCGCGTATGTAGCAACCCCGAGGTCCCTTGTGAACCCCGCCGCACCTCTTTTTGATGAAATCGTCATATTGATCATAACGGCCCGACCAGCGAATTTTTGCCCAGGCAGCTCAAGGCCTGGACCACCTCCAAAGCTACCTGACCGTTACCGCCGCGGCGACCTTGTTGCTGTCGCGGAACTGCCCACCGCTCGAATATTTGACGAAGGCCTGGAGGCTGTAGTTGCCCGGATCGGAGATGCGCAGCTGCGTCTCGATGCGCGACTGGCCTGGTATGTCCCTGAACGAGAAGCAATAAGGCCCGTCCGGAGACCATTGAAAACACGCCTGGAGCATCCGCAGTTGGCCTTCAGCCTGGTAGGGAATGGCGACGGTGTGGGGTGAGCCTGCCGACAGGACGGGCCGGACGTCGAGGGACTGGAGGACCAGCGTTCCCGCCGCCGGCGGCGCGGCGGGATCGATGCTCGTGGCCAAGGGCTCATCGGGCTTCGACGAGCAGGCGGCGAGGAGGACCGCTACGCCGGCAAGAACGATCGCCCTTCGATAGGAACGCATCGCCGCTCCGTACGCGCTACGTCCTGAACACCGCATTGGCGGCGTCGCGGCTTTGCCGCTTGGCCGCAAGGGCTGTCCTGAAACGCTCGATCTCGGACATGAGAACGCCGATGCGTCGCTCGAGCTCTTCGACGGAGAAGAGATCAAGCTCCTCGCCGATCACGATCGCGGGCTTTTTTGGTTTTCGCTCGTCATCATCGTCCATGGATTTCTTCTTTCCGGCCGGGCATTGTCACCGCATGAGGATATCATGACCAGCACTGAATTGATGAGCGCCATCGCCATCGTGACCCCCGGCGGTCCGGAAGTTCTGAAACCCGTGCAACTGCCCATGCCTGAGCCGGGCGACGGCGATCTTCTGGTGAAGGTGGCGGCAGCCGGCGTCAACCGGCCGGATGTCTTGCAGCGCAGGGGCGGGTATCCGCCGCCTCCCGGCGCTCCCGCGACGCCCGGTCTCGAGATCGCCGGCAAAGTCGTGGCGCGGGGTCGCGCCACATCGCGGTTCGCGACCGGCGATGAGGTCGCGGCCCTCGTGCCGGGGGGCGGCTATGCGGAGTACTGCCTCGTCGCCGAGCCCAATGCCATGCCGGTTCCCGCCGGCCTGTCGCTCATCGAAGCCGGCGCCATCCCCGAAACCTTCATGACGGTGTGGACCAACGTCTTCGAACGCGGCGCCCTCAAGGCAGGCGAAAGCCTGCTCGTGCACGGCGGCGCCTCCGGAATCGGCACGACCGCCATCATGCTGGCCAAGGCCTTCGGCAGCCGCGTGTTCGCGACGGCAGGAAGCGATGAAAAGTGCCGGGCTTGCGAAAGGTTGGGCGCCGAGCGCGCCATCAACTACCGGCGCGAGGATTTCGTGAGCGTAACGACGGAATTGACCGAGGGCCGCGGTGTCGATGTCATCCTCGACATGGTGGGGGGTGACTACATCCCCAGGAACCTGGCCGCCGCCGCCAGGGACGGCCGCATCGTCTCGATCGCCTTCCTCAAGGGGTCGCGGGTGGAGGTGGATTTTCTCCCCATGATGCTGAAGCGACTGACGCTTTCGGGATCGACCTTGCGGCCGCGGACGGTGGCGGAAAAGGCCGCAGATCTGCCGGGCGCTCGAGGCCAAGGTATGGCCCCTTCTCGCCGGAGGAGATATCCGCCCGCAAATCTACCGCACCTTCGCGCTGAAGGATGCGGCTGCCGCTCATGCACTCATGGAATCGAGCGAGCATATCGGCAAGATCGTGCTCGTGACATGATGTGCACAAGCTTTCGCCCGCACTTTGACAACGATTGCCCGCGCGCTTATATAACGGCCACCCCCTCACATTCGAAAACGTAGCGGAATCACACGGTTCCGAAGGAATTAACCCATGTCGCCAACTCCTCTCATGCCGAAGGCCACCGCCGTGTGGCTCGTCGAAAACACGCCTCTCACTTTTCAGCAGATCGCCGACTTCTGCCATCTGCACGAACTGGAGGTAAAGGGCATCGCCGACGGCGACGTAGCCCAGGGCATCAAGGGGCTCGATCCCGTGGCCAGCGGCCAGCTGGCGCGCGACGAGCTGGAAAAAGCGGTCGCCGATACCGGCTACCGCATGAAAATTCAGGAATCGAAGGTGGTGCTGCCGCCGCTCAAGGCCAGAAAGGGTCCGCACTATACTCCCGTATCGCGCCGCCAGGACCGGCCGGATGCCATCGCCTGGCTTCTGCGCAACCACGCCGAGCTCACCGACGCGCAAATCATCAAGCTCGTCGGCACGACCAAGTCGACCATTCAGTCGATCAAGGACCGTACGCACTGGAATTCGCAGAACATAAAGCCGGTCGACCCGGTGACGCTCAGCCTGTGCACCCAGCTCGAGCTCGATCTCGCCGTGCAGCGTGCAGCCAAGAAGCTGAAGAGGGCGCCCGTTGAGCCCGCCGTGCGATCCGCCAAACTGCTGCCGGCAAGTGAAACCGCCGCGAAGCCGGCAGCTGCGGCGCCGCCTCAGCCGGTCGCCGAACCCGCCGCGCCGCGCGAGACCGAGAAGGAATACGATGCCGATTTCGGTTTTCGCCAAGCTCAAGGGCCTGAAGGTCGATCAGGGCACCTCGGGCCCGTGAAGATCCTGATCGTCGGCGCTCATGGCAAGGTCGGCCAGGCGGCGGTCCGTGCCCTTGCGCCGCGTCACGAGATTCTCGCCGCCGGCCGCAGCTCCGGAGACTTCACGGTTGATCTCGGTGACGTCCGGTCGATCGAAGCGATGTTTCGCCAGACCGGCAAGGTCGATGCCGTCATTTCCGCCGCCGGTCATGTTCACTTCGGCCCGCTGTCTGCCATGACGCCCGAGCAATTCATGGCCGGCCTCGGCGGCAAGCTCATGGGCCAGGTGAACCTCGTGCTGGCGGGACACCGCCACGTCAACGACGGCGGCTCCTTCACGCTGGTCAGCGGGATCCTGAACCGCGACCCGGTCCGCCAGGGCGCCAACGCGGCCTCAGTCAACGGCGCCATCGATGCGTTCGTCAAGGCGGCAGCAATCGAAATGCCGCGCGGGATACGCATCAACGCCGTAAGCCCCGGCCTTCTCGAAGAGTCAGCAAAGGACTACGAAGGATTCTTTCCGGGCCATATACCCGTTGCTTCCGCGCGCGTTGGCCAGGCGTTCGTCAAGAGCGTCGAAGGGGCTCTCAAGGGCGAGGTCATTGTCGCCGGGTAAAGTCATCGGCGGCTCTTGCTGCCGATGCCATGACGGCGATGATCAGCGCGGCGATCGCCGTCAGCCCGAGCGCGACTGAAAGGCTCGAAAATTCGGCCACCATGCCGACGATCGGCGGCCCGACAAGAGAACCTGAATAGCCCATGGTCACCACGGCGGCCACACCCCTGCCGGGCGCCTCGGGCTCGACGCGGCCTCCGCCGGCGAACATCACCGGCGCGATGTTGCCGATGCCGAGACCGGCCAAGCCATAGGCAACGATCGCGACGAACGGATAGGGTGAGAGGGTGGCGCCCGCCATGCCGACGGCGGTCAGGAGCGCGCTCGCACGCACCAGCGCCACCGCGCCGATCCTCACCCGCAAGCTGTCGCCGAGAAAGCGCGAGGCCGCCATGGCGCCGGAGAACAGGGCGTATCCAAACCCCGCCTGGCTCACCGGCAACTGAAATTTCTCTCTGAGCTGGATGGCGCTCCAGTCCAGGACCGCTCCTTCGGTAAAGAGAACGAGAAAACACAAGCTGCCGAGCCCGATGGTCGCTGCCGTCGGCCAGGCAAAGTGCGCCCCGCCGTCTTCCCGGTCGACATCATGGCCAAGCAGGTATCGCGACAGGATCACCACCGCGCCAAGACCGCCGCCACAGATCAACAGCAGCTGCGCCTGGGTTCCAAGTCTGCCGATCAGGAACGAACTCAGCAGCGCTCCGAGCATGGCGCCGATGCTGAACGCTCCGTGAAAGGACGACATGACGGGGCGGGAGAGCTTGCCTTCCACCTGAAGGCCGTGCGCATTCATCGCGACATCCAGGCTGCCGGTCGCGGCTCCGAACAAGGCAAGAGACGCCACGAACCATGGCAACGATGCCACGGTGGCTGGCAGCGCCAGGGAAACACAGTAGAGGACGCCCGACAGGGTCACGAGATGCCGGCTGCCATGGCGGTGCACGAGGGCGCCGGTCAGCGGCATGGCCACGACGGCGCCCAATGCCCCCGCGAGCAGCGCCCATCCGAATACGCCGGCGCCGACGCCGAGCCGCTCCTTGGCGAGCGGAATATGGACCACCCAGCTCCCGAGAATGACTCCGTGCAGCAGGAAGACGGCAAAGACCGCGTTGCGGGCGCCGAGTGCACGCCGTTGCGGCATCATGCGAGGCGCAGTCTCAATCGTGCAGACCGCCTTGATCCGGATCGATGACGATCGAGGCAAGCGTGACGTTGCGCGGCCGGCTCAGGGCGAACAGCCCCGCCTCCACGACGTCGCGGTTGGTGGCGTGCGATTTCGCCGGCCGTTCGCTGTTCCACGCCGCGCTCGTCGAGCGGCGATAGATCGTCGAGCACCGGTGGATAGAGCGCGCTCACCCGCACTGTCCTGCCGCGCAACTCCTGGCGCAAGCCGTCGGTCATTCCCGTCTGACCGTGCTTGGCGGCAAGAAAGGCAACCGACGCTCCATGCAGGGGCACGTTCGGCAGCCCGGAAATCGATATGATGTTGAGGATGTCGCCGGCCCCCGACGCCTCGAGCAGCGGCACCAGCCCGCGCGAGAACAGCAGGGTGCCGGTGACGGCCGAGCCGATCGTGCCCACGATGTCGTAGGCATCGTGCTCGGTCATGCGGCCCGGCAGCCACTGTGCGCCGTTGTTGATCAGGATATCGACGGATTGCATCTCATCGCGCATCCGCTTGGCCGTGCGCGTGACCTCGCCGGGATCGGCGAGATCGAACTTCAGCGTTTCCGGCCGCTTGCCGCATCGGAGGTGGATCGCCTCGGCGGTCGAGGTCAGCGTCTCGGTGTTGCGCCCTGCCAAGATCAGATTCGCCCCGAGGTCGGCAAATACCACCGCAAACGCTGCGCCCAGCCCGCGCCCGGCTCCGGTTATGACGACGGTTTTTCCCGCAAACTGATCGGCAGCCGTTTTCATGCCTTCTTGCTTGCCTGCTTGTCGAACGCCTCGATCAACCGCTTCGGCGCCCGATGCCGCCACGCGCGCTCCAGCCGGTGCCGAAGCTCGCGGTCGTCGATCTTCGACAGCCGCACCAGTACCGCCGGCCAGCCCTTGTAGTGGTCGGTTTCGAAGTAGATGCGCGGTGCGGCGGCCATCAGCATCTCCTTCTCTTCCATCGGACACAGGAAAACGAGCGTGTCTTCGTCCTTGACTCGCATGAACGACTTGCTGCGAACCTTGAGCGAGGGCGTTCCGAACCAGGTGCTCTCCTCGAGTTCCGGCAGCCTGGCTTTGGCGGCAGCGGCCCGGACGCGGCGGAAAGCCCGGTCGAGTCCATTCATTTTGCGCTGCCTTTGGATCCGACGCCCTTCGCTCTCAGGACGGCGGCGATTTCCTCGAGGATCACCGGGTCGTCGATGGTCGCCGGCATCTTCCAGTCCGTGCCGTCAGCGATGCTGCGCATGGTCGAGCGCAGGATCTTGCCGGACCGCGTCTTGGGCAGCCGCGGCACGATCATTGCCGTTCTGAACGACGCCACCGGTCCGATCCTGTCACGGACGAGTTGCAGACACTCGTTCTCGATGTCCGGGGCGGCCCGATCGACGCCTGCCTTCAGCACGACGAACCCGGCCGGCACCTGGCCTTTCAGATCATCCGCCATGCCGATCACCGCGCACTCGGCGACATCGGGGTGGCTGGCCAATACCTCCTCCATGCCGCCGGTCGACAGCCGGTGGCCGGCGACGTTGATGATGTCGTCGGTGCGGGCCATGATGTAGAGGTAGCCGTCGTCGTCCTTGTACCCGGCATCGGCGGTTTCGTAGTAGCCGGGGAAGCGCGACAGGTAGCTTTCGCGGAAGCGTTCGTCGTTCTGCCACAGCGTCGGCAGCGAGCCCGGCGGCAGCGGCAGCTTGATGCAGATGGCGCCGAGCTTGCCTGGCGCCACCGGCTTTGCCGTCTCGTCGAGCACGTCGATCTCGTATCCCGGCATGGCCACGGTCGGCGAGCCGTGCTTGACCGGCAGCATGCCCAGACCAACGGGGTTCGCGGCGATCGACCATCCGGTCTCGGTCTGCCACCAGTGATCGATGACCGGCACCTTGAGTTTCTGCTCCGCCCACCGGATCGTGTCGGGGTCGGCGCGCTCGCCGGCCAGAAACAGCGTGCGGAAACCGGCGAGATCGTATTTGCCGATGTGTTCGCCGGCCGGATCCTCCTTCTTGATGGCCCGGAAAGCGGTGGGCGCAGTGAACAGCGCCGCCACGCCGTGTTCGCCGATCACCCGCCAGAACGCGCCCGCGTCCGGCGTGCCGACGGGCTTGCCTTCATAGACGATGCTGGTGCAGCCGTGGAGCAGCGGCGCGTAGACGACGTAGGAGTGGCCGACGACCCAGCCGATGTCGGATGCCGCCCAGAATACCTCTCCGGGCCTGACGTCGTAGATGTTCGCCATCGACCACTTGAGCGCCACCATGTGGCCGCCGTTGTCGCGCACCACCCCCTTGGGCCGCCCCGTCGTGCCCGACGTGTACAGAATGTAGAGCGGGTCGGTGGCAGCTACCGGCACGCACGGCGCCTGCCTATGACCGGCGCGTGCCGTCGCAACGAGCGCGTCCCAGTCGAGATCGCCTGCGGCGAGCATCGCTTTGCATTGCGGCCGCTGCAGCACCACGCAGGCTTCCGGCTTGTGGCGGGCGAGAGCCAGCGCCTTTTCGACGAGCGGCTTGTATTCGACGACCCCACGGGGCTCGATGCCGCACGACGCGAGCAGGACGAGGCGCGGCCTGGCGTCGTCGATGCGCGTCGCCAGCTCCTGCGCCGCAAAGCCGCCGAACACGACCGAATGGACGGCGCCGATGCGGGCGGCCGCCAGCATCGCGATGACCGCCTGCAGCACCATGGGCATATAGATGATGATGCGGTCGCCCTTGCTGGTTCCCAGATCTTCGAGCACGGCGGCGAAGGTGGCTACCTCATCTCGAAGCTCGGCGTAGGTGAGGGTCGCCTTGCTACCCGTTACCGGGCTGTCGTGGACGAGCGCCTTCTGCCCGCCGCGCCCTCTTTCCACGTGGCGGTCGACGGCATTGTAGCAGGTGTTGCACGAAGCCCCCGTGAACCAGCGGTGGAGACCGCCGACGGTCTCGAAGGTCCTTCGCCACGGCTCATACCAGTCGATCTCCGCGGCCGCCTTCGCCCAGAAGGCCTCGTGGTTCGACTTCCAGCTCCGGTAGACCTCGTGATAGCGGCTCATGGAGCATACTCCGCAAAATGGCAGATTTTGGCGATAAGGATATGCTCCAGAATCAACTTGTGGCGCATTTTCTCATCGGCGAAGTAGCGTCCACTTCGCCTCATGATGCTTGGGCCAACTCAGCTTCGCCAGCAATCCGCTGCAAGCAATAGCTCGGTCAGATCGCGGTAGCGTCGGCCGTCGAGACCCGTCAGATCCCTGATCCGGTCGATTTGCGTGTAGACGGTATTGGGGTGCCGACCGAGGATCCGCGCCGCCTTTTGAATGTTCAGGTCGGCGCCGGCAACTGCGCGCAATGTGCGAATGAGATTGCCGTCTGCTCTCGCATCTGCACTTATCAGCGCAGCGACCCAATGTGGGGGCGCAGCCTGCACGTAGTCAGTGCCATGGTGAACCAGCAAACTGCGAACCGGCAAATCGGCGAATTGGACGACCCGGCGGTTTACACTGGCAAAGTCCAGAGCAATGGTCGCCTGCTGCAATGCCCTGGGCAGGAAGGACGTTGACGGATGATCCGCGCTGATGCCGACGAGTACCGCCGGACCAAGAACAAGCAGCAGGGGGCGAATGCGTTCTGCAAGATTTGACTGCGGGGCTGTCCATCCCGATTGCCGGCGTTTGTCCGCAAGCACGGCAGTAACGAGATTGTTGCGAATTCCTGCCAGTGTGCGAATGGCTGTGGCGTCCATCGCCTCTGATATTGCGTTCGCAATCCGCTGCGCGCGTGCCAGGTTTTCCATTTCGGAAGGGTTGGTGGACTGGGCCGCAACCACGCAATAGGCCTGGCGCTGTTCCAGGTATCCTGCGCGTTTGAGCAACTGTGCAACGCTTGGATCCGATTCATCATATCCGCGCAGCAGGATGTTCAGAAGCTCGGTTCGGCGATCGCCCTCGGCTTCAGCGAGGATCCGCGTGTGGGCAACATATTCCGAAGCGGCAATGGAACTGGTGATGTTGGTATATTCGATGGCAAAGTCAGCAACCGCAGACACGGCTTGTTCCAGGTTCCCGGCAACCGTTGCGAGCGCGGCTTCGCGCAGCCAGGGCGACAAAATTCTGTGACCACAGCGATAGGCGTGCAGTATCGCTTCCAGTGGAAACCGTTGCTCCGCCCGGCGCCGAGCATGGGTTTTGATGAACTCGAAGTCATTGACCTCGCCGCCGGCAAACAGCCGCCGGATTTCCTGAACATGCTCACCGGCATGTCGATCAAGTCCGGGCAGGATCTCCGGGTTGCCGGAGGTCGAGAATGCAGGGATCTCTGCCAGCACGGCATCGCGCAGTTCGCCCCTTGCGGTGTTCGTGCCGCTGTCGAGCGCGGAAGCGGCGTGAGGAATTACACCCGTCCTGACAAGCAGCGACAAGATCTGCCGAAGCGGGCCGTTCTTGGGGATCATAGGCAGTCAGGATTTGTGAAGTATTCACAGTAGCCAAGTCGATTTTAGCATAGTAGTGGCCATGGGCAACGCAACAGACTGTTGATACTCACCATGGGCGGCTCTTGACCGCCAGTTGAACAAAGAGCTGAACAATGGCGAAATACCTGTTCGTCTATCACGGTGGCGGAAGTCCTCCTTCCAACCCGGAGGAAATAAAGAAAGTCATGGATGATTGGGGCGCTTGGTTTGGTTCGCTCGGATCTGCGGTCATTGACGGCGGCAATCCGGTTGGAAAGTCCAGCACCGTGAAGCCGGATGGCTCACTGGTCAGCGGCGGGGGCGCCAATCCGGCGAGCGGCTACAGTCTGATCGAAGCGTCAAGCCTGGAAGACGCTCACAAGAAGGCGAAGAACTGTCCGCTGCTGAAGGCCGGCGGCACGATTGAAATCGCCCAGGCAATGGACATGTAGATAGATCCACCGACGCCGGTGGAGATCGCGCGGCGCGAGCAGATGAACCACCAAGGCTGACTGGCCCGACGGATTACTTGCGCGCTGCCAGCGCCGCAGTGACGCCGAGGCCGATGAACGAGGCGCCGGCGAACCAGCGCTGGAAGCGCAGGAAGCGCCGGCTGCGGCGAAGGAAGTCGCCGGCGGCCCCGGCCGCCAGCGCGAACATCCCGTCGCTGATGAGGCCGAGGCTCATGAAGGTGAGGCCGAGAACGAGGATTTGCCAATGCACCGCGCCTGCGCGGGATCGACGAACTGCGGCAGGAAAGCGAGGAAGAAGATCGCCGTCTTCGGGTTGAAGAGATTGACCACGAAGCCGTCGCGGAAGACGCGAAGCAGCGGCTCGGCCGGCGCCACAGGCTCCGCAGGATCGGGGTCTTTGGCCGTCAGGGTGCGGATGCCGATCCAGACGAGATATGCGGCGCCGAGATACTTGACGATCGCGAAGGCGAGCGCCGACGACACGACGAGAGCCGAGAGCCCGACGGCCGCCGCGGTGATGTGGACGATGGTGCCGAGATGGATCCCGAGCACCGAGATCAGTCCCGCCGCCCGCCCCTGCCCGATGGAGCGCGCGACGATATAGAGCACCGCCGGGCCGGGGGTCAGCAGGAGCACCACCGACGCCACTACAAACAATCCCCACAAAGTCAGATCGGGCATGGGTCTTTTCCTCACGTTCGCTGTCTGAAAGCAAGTCATATCGCCGCGAGCCTCGGTTGCGATCGCAGCAGATGGATCTGACAGTACAAATCTACAGGTGACACGTTACCGAGACAGTGATACCGTGGTTATGTGAAAAATATCACTGTTTCACTCGACGATGACACGTACCGGCGAGCCAGAATACGGGCGGCTGAGCTGGATACCTCTGTATCGGCAGTCGTAAAGAGGCTTCTGACCGAGTTCGCGGGCGAGGAAAGCGAGGCCGAACGCCTTAAGGGCGAAGAGCGGGCACTGCGCACCATGATTGATCGCTTCAGCGCAAGTGACCGGCTGTCGCGCGATCGATTGCATGAGCGCGGCTCCTAAGCGCATCTTCCGGAAAGTGTGTGCACACATTTCCGAGAAGAACATTCTCCAAGTATTCGATCCTGCACGTTTTCTTTTATCATCGAAATGCCGACGGGGCTGTGACCCGAGGGTGATTCCACTTCGCCGGAAAACGTTGTAGTGCCTCCAAGTTTCCTCGACACCAACATACTGCTCTACTCGATCAGCCGCGATCCAGCTGAAGCCGCGAAACGCGATCGCGCCATGATGTTGCTCGACGAAAACAACTGTGCGCTATCGGTTCAGGTGCTTCAGGAATTCTACGTTCAGGCGACACGCCGGTCGCGTTCCGACCCACTGCCACACCGGGTGGCAGCGGGCCTCGTCCGCACGTGGCTCAGATTCAAGGTCCAGGACATCACGCCATCGGTGCTCACCACAGCCCTCACCATCGTTGCCGCCCACGGCTTCTCCTATTGGGACAGCGCCATCATCGCCGCCGCGCAGGCGCTCGGATGTCGGGAGCTCTACTCCGAAGATATGGCGCACGGCCGCGAAATCGATGGTGTGAGGATCATAGATCCATTCCGCTAGGGCAGTTGACGGGTACTGCAAGCATCCAGTCCCGCGAGTCACATTCGAGCCGCATTGAAGAGTGGCCGCAAAGCGGCTTATGATTCCTGCACGATGAAAGCCGCCTATGACCGCGATCTGCCGAAAACGCTGGCCAACTACCAGCCGCTGACCCCGCTGACGTTTCTCGCCCGCTCCGCTGCAGTCTATCCGCATACCACCGCGATCGTTCACGGCCGGCAGCGCTATGACTATTCGAAGCTATACGCCCGCTGCTTGAGGCTCGCCTCGGCACTCACCAAGGCAGGCCTGAAAAAAGCCGACACCGTGTCCGCAATGCTGGCCAACACTCCGGCGATGCTCGAGGCGCATTACGGTGTGCCGATGGCAGGGGGCGTGCTCAATACGCTCAACACCCGGCTCGATGCAGCGGTCATCGCGTTTTCGCTGGATCACGCGGAAACGAAGATTCTCATCGTCGACAAGGAGTTCTCGGGCACCGTCAAAGCCGCGCTTGCGCTCGCCAGAAGCGCCCGGCCCATCGTCATCGACTACGACGACCCGGAGTTCCCCGTCGACGGCGCCCGCCTCGGCGACGTCGAATACGAGCAGTTCCTCTCCGGCGGCGATCCGGGCTTCGCGTGGCAGATGCCGGAAGACGAGTGGGACGCGATCTCTCTCAACTATACTTCCGGCACCACCGGCAATCCCAAAGGCGTCGTCTACCACCACCGCGGCGCCTATTTGCTCGCCCAGGGCAACGTGCTGACCGCGGCGATGAAGAAGCACCCGGTGTACCTGTGGACGCTGCCTATGTTCCACTGCAACGGCTGGTGTTTCCCGTGGTCGATCTCGGTCGTCGGCGGCACCCACGTTTGCCTGCGGTGGGTGCGCTCGGGCGCCATCTGGCAGGCGCTCGAGGAGCACAAGGTAACGCATCTGTGCGGTGCGCCCATCGTCATGTCGACGATCCTCAACGCCCCGCCCGAAGAGAAGCGCAAGCTCGGCCACAAGGTGGAGTTTTTCACCGCCGCTGCCCCGCCGCCGGAGGCGGTGCTCGCCGCCATGGCCGAGGCGGGCTTCAACGTGACCCACCTCTACGGCCTGACCGAGACCTATGGCCCGGCCGTCGTCAACGACTGGGACGAAGATTGGGAAACCCTCGCGACACCCGCTCGCGCAGCCAGGAAAGCTCGCCAGGGCGTTCGCTACCATGCCCTCGAGGGTCTGGCGGTGATGAACCCCGAGAACATGGTCGAGGTTCCCGCAGATGGCGAAACCATGGGCGAGGTGATGTTCCGCGGCAACATCGTGATGAAGGGCTACCTAAAGAACCCCGCTGCGACCGACGAAGCCTTCAGGGGCGGCTGGTTCCACTCCGGCGATCTGGGCGTCATGCACCCCGACGGCTACATTCAGCTCAAGGACCGGTCCAAGGACATCATCATCTCGGGCGGTGAGAACATCTCCTCGATCGAGGTCGAGGACCGGCTATACAAGCATCCCGCCGTGCAGGCGGCGGCCGTCGTCGCCAAACCTGATGAGAAGTGGGGTGAAACGCCCTGCGCCTTCATCGAGCTGAAGCCCGGCAAGACCGCCACCGCCGACGACATCATCGCGTGGTGCCGCGACGGCCTCGCCCACTTCAAGTGTCCGCGCCACGTGGTGTTCGCCGAAATCCCGAAGACCAGCACCGGCAAGATCCAGAAGTACAAGCTGCGCGAGATGGCCAGGAGATGAACGCGCCGGCTACTCCCAGCACGCTCGACATCGATCTCGTGAACCGGCACGCCGACGAGCTGATCGAGCGCAATGGTTGGCCGCGTGAGCGCCTGCTCGCCTACCAGCGGGACGAACTGAAGAAATCCCTTCGTCATGCGGTCGAGACGTCTCCGTACTACCGGGAGACGATCGGTGAGCTGGTGGCTCGTGAAGCGCCGCTCGAAGACTTTCCGGTGCTGACCAAGCGCACGCTGATGGCGAACTTCGATCGCATCGTTAGCGATTCCCGAGTGACCAACGTCTCCGTCGAGCAGCACCTCAACAGCGAACAGGCCGGGACGTTGCTGCTCGGCGAATATCTGGCAATGGCGACCGGCGGTACGACCGGCGAACGCGGCGTGTTTGTGTACGACCGGCCAGCATGGCTGTCGGTGATAGCCAACATCGTCCGGTCTCACCGGATCCTCGGACTTGTGCCGCAAACGCGCAGCCTTGTCATCGGTGCCCCATCGCCGATTCACATCTCGAACCGCTTCTCTGCGGAACTGCGGGCCGGCGGATCAGGCGCGCCAGTGCTCGACGTCACGATGCCGGTTCCGCATCTGGTCGAAGCGTTGAACGACTACCAGCCCGAAATCTTTACCACGTACCCCTCGTTCATTCGGGTGTTGGCAGGCGAACAGCGCTCGGGACGGCTGAGAATTTCCCCGCGCTTTGTCCGGTCGGGCGCCGAAACACTGACCGCCGACGTACGTGAGCTGGCACGAGCGGCGTGGGACGCCACGGTGATCAATAGCTATTCATCCACCGAAGTTGGACATATGGGGCAGGAGTGCCCATACGCCGCAGGTATCATCCACCTCGGCGAGGACCTCGCAGTTTACGAGGTCGCCGACGAACATGATCGCCCACTGCCAGCGGGAGCACGCGGCGCCAAGCTGCTGGTGACGACGTTGACCAACCGAACCCTTCCCATCATTCGCTATGAATTGACGGATATCATCACGTTGGCCGCCGATCCGTGCCGGTGCGGATCGCCGTTCGCGTGCATCGAGTTGATCGAAGGACGGCGCGAGGAAGTGCTTCGCTTTCCGAAGCTTGGCGGCGGCTTCTTCGATGTTCCCGCCATCCGTTTGCACAACTTGCTGATCGGCACCAAAGGCATCCAGCAATTCCAGTTCGCTCGGCTGCCGGGCGGCTTGGAGCTCTCGGTCGCCATTCTTCCCGAGGCCGATCCGGAAGCAACGCGCCTGAACGCCGAATTAGCCATTCGGGCTGTATTGGAGAAACTCGGCGCGGTGCCCGCGAACGTGGACGTCAGGATTGTCGACGGTATTGCCCGCGCCGGTTCGGGTGCGAAGGAGAAGCTGGTGGCCACGGACAGTAGACCTACGCCACGTTGAGCCGCGTGCGCTCGCGCGACGATTTTATAGCGGTATCGATCACCTTCTGAATCTCCCACGCCTCGCGAAAGTCGGGGCCCTTGCGCTCGCCGCCTGCAATCGCCTCCAGGAACTCGGCCACCTCGATGGTCTTGAGATCGTTGAAGCCCAGCTGATGGCCGGGCGCCACGCAGAACAACCCGTAGGGCCAGTGGGCAGGTCCCGCCTCGATCCGGTGAAGCCCCGGCGCCGGCCATCGCCGCCGCTCCCGTAGATGAAGCAGCTCGTTGAAGCGCTCCTGGCGTGAACACGAGCGCGCCCTTGCGTTCCCGAAACCTCGAAGCGCGAGATGCATTTTGCGGCCCGTGGCCACCCAGTTGGCCTCGAGCGTTGCGCCGCAGCCCCGCTCGAACCGGACGGTCAGCCGCGCGATGTCGTCGACCACCACTTTCCGCTTCTCCGATGAGCCCGGCGCCACCGGCCGTTCCTTGATCACCGTTTCGAGATCCGCACTCACCTCGGCGATGGGTCCGAGCAGGAAGCGCGCCATGCAGACGATGTGGCTGCCGAGATCGGCGACCGCGCCGCCGCCTCCGGAAGGATCGACGCGCCAGTTGTAGGGGCTTTCGGGATCGGCCATGTAGTCTTCGGCGTGCATGCCGCGAAAGCCGATGATCTCGCCGAGCTCGCCGGCTGCAATCATGTCGCGCGCCATGCGCAGAAGCGGGTTCTTGATGTAGTTGTAGCCGACCTGGGTCACGACGCCCTGCCCGTTCGGCCGCTTCCATCATGACGCGAGCGTCATCGGCGCCGGGCGCGATGGGCTTCTCGCAGTGGACATGCTTTCCCGCCGCGATCGCGGCGAGCGCCATCTCGCGTTGTGCACCACATTGGGGGTGGTGATCGAGACGATCTCGACGGCGGGATCGTCGACGACTTCCTTCCAGTTCGTCGTCACGCGCCTGAAGCCCAGCTGCGCGAAAGCACGCTTGCCCGCCTCGGCGTTGTTGTCGGCGACGATCTCCAGCACCGGCTTGAGCTTCAGCGGAAAGATCCCCGCCGCCGCGCGATAGGCAAGCCCATGCGCCTTCCCCATGAAACCCGTGCCGATGATGCCGACACCGATATCCCGCATGCCGCGACCTTGACCGCCGGCCGGTCCTCGCCGATTCGAGCGCCGCATCGGCGAGCCTCAGCGCCTGGCGGCCGTCGCGCACGGTCACCGGCATAGGGGCGCCGCGCTCGACCGCGTCGGCAAAGGCGTCGAGCTCGATGCGGTAGGCGTCGACATAGCGCTCGAGGAAGAAGTTGAGCAGCGGATCGCGGCACTTCGGTTTCGCGCTCCGAATAACGCCGGAGCGTGGTCGGCACGCAGATTGTCGTTCATGCAGCATGCCATCCGACCCGACGATCTCGAAGCGCTGGTCATACCCGTAGACGCCTTGCGGCTAGTTGTTGATGTGGCACTGCCTGCCGCTCGCCGTGCGCATCAGGACCATCATGCGTGTCGAAGTCGCCGGCCTCCTTCACCTGCGGTTCGATCAGGCAGCTCGCCGATCGCCATCGACTTCGACCGGCTCCTCGCCGAGGAGGAAGCGGGCCATGTCGAAATCATGAATGGTCATGTCGCGGAAGATGCCGCCGGAGGTCGCGATATAGGTGGCCGTCGGCGGCGCCGGATCGCGGCTGGTGATGATGACCTGGCGCACTTCGCCGATCGCGCCGGCATCGATCTGACGCTTGATCTCCTCGGCGCTCGGGTCGAAGCGGCGGTTGAACGCGACCATCACCTTGCCGCCCACGCGCTCCGATCTCGACAGCCGCGGCATCGGCCTTGGCGATGTCGAGATCGACGGGCTTTTCGCACAGCACCGCCTTGCCGCCGCGTGCCCCCTGCAGGAGAAAGTCGACATGGGTGTCGGTGGGCGTGCCGATGATGAGCGCGTCGACGTCCTTGCGGCCGGCGGTCGCCGTGGGGTCGGTCGAGGCTTCGCAGCCGAGCGCTCGACGCGAGTGCCCGCGCGGCCTCCGCATCCGGATCGGCCACCACCACAAGCTTGCAGCGCGGAATTGAGCGCGACGTTGCGGGCATGGATCTTGCCGATGCGGCCGGCGCCGAGAACCGCCACGCGGATCATAGGGTACCTCCAAGGACTTCAGGATTGACGACGAGCTGGCGATCGAGGCGGCCGTCGAGGCCGTCGAGGCAGTTCTGGGCGGAGATCGTGGCCATGCGCTCGGTGCACTCTTCGGTCAAGGATGCCGAATGCGGGGAGACTACGACATTGTCGAGTTTGAACAGCGGATGACGCGGCGAAGGCGGCTCCTCGGCGAATACATCGATACCGGCGCCGCGAATGCGCCGGGCGCCGAGCGCCTCGGCGAGAGCCTGCTCGTCGATGAGGCCGCCGCGCGCCGTGCACATCAGCACGGCCCCGGGCTTCATCCGGGCGATGCGGTTTCGGTCGAACAGGTTCTTCGTTTGCGCCGAAAGCGGCACATGCAGCGTAATGGCATCGGCCTCCGCGACGGCGCCGTCGAGATCGGGCATCAGTGCCGCTTCGATCCCCTCAGGAGGAGAGGACAGCAGCGGATCGAAGGCGGTGATCCTCATGCCGAAGGACCGTGCCCGCCTGGCGACCTCGCGGCCGATGCGGCCCAGCCCGACGATGAGCAGCGTCTTCCCGGCGAGGTCAGTGGCGCCGAGGCTTTCGCGCAGCGCCCATCGGCCTTCGCGCGTCGCCCGGTCGTAGGCGATTGCCTGCTTCATCACCGCGAGCAGCAGGAACATCGCGTGCTCGGCAACCGACGTCGCGTTGACGTTTCCTACCAGTGCCAGCGGAATCCGCCGGGCGGTGAGCGCAGCGAGGTCGATGTTGTCGTATCCCACCCCATGGCGGGCCACGACCTTGAGCGACTTCGCCGCCGCGATCGCTTTCGCGGAAAGTCTGGTGGTGCGGATCAGGATGGCGTCGGCGCCGATCGCGGCCGCACGCATCTCCGCCTCGTCCGGGGACAGGTGCTGCTCGATCTCAAGCCCTTCCCGACGCCCGAGCACAGCCATGCCTTTCTCATGCAGCCTGCCCACCACCACCACCACGACACGCGCCATGTCAGTAGATGCCGCTGGTGTCCGCGTTCGCTTTCTTTGCTGGGCGGGGCCGCATTTCGGTAAGCACTTCCTGAGCCTTTGCCGCCAGCAGCCGGGCATCGGAAGCGACGGTGACGAACCGGTATCCGATGTCGATCATCGAAAGCGCATACTTCGCGGTGCCGTTATGAATGCCGGCGATCCGCCCATGTTCGAGCGCCTTGCGCGCGACCATGTCGATCGCTTCCCTTACCGGTTTTTCGTCCTGGTCGAGCTTCGGGGTGCAGCCGAGCGCATTGGAGAGATCGGCCGGGCCGACGTAGACGCCGTCGAGGCCCGGAACGGAAAGAATGCCTTCGAGATCGTCCAGCGCGCCCCTGGTCTCGACCATGGCGAAGAGCACCGTCTCCTCGTTCGCGTGGGTGAAATAGTCCGGGCCGCCATAGAGGAGCGAGCGAATGGGGCCGAAGCTGCGTCCCCCGCGAGGCGGATAGCGGCAGGCATGGACGAACCTCTCACACTCGGCCCTGGAGTTGATCATCGGACAGATGAGCCCATAGCATCCCGCGTCGAGCATCTTCATCAGGATGCCCTCTTCGAGCCATGGCACGCGGGCAAGAGGAACGGTGGCGGTGGTCGATATCGCCTGGAGCAGCGGCACGGCTGCGCCATAGTCGAGAAGCCCGTGCTGGAGATCGACGGTCAGGCTGTCCCAGCCCTGATGCGCCATGATCTCGGCGGAGAACGAGTTGGGAATGGCCAGCCAGCCGTTGATCGCCGACCCGCCGCGCGCCCAGAGAGATTTGAGTGGATTTGGCCGCATGCCCTGCCCCGCTGCCCGCAAAGTACGTGAGCCATCCTCTTGTGCTATTTTCCGCGCCCAGGCAATTGAGAAACCGTCTGCAAGGGAGGCTCTTCATGAAGACAGTCAGGCTGACGATGGCCCAGGCGCTGGTGCGCTTCCTGATGGCGCAGCGCACGATCGTCAACAACGAAGAGGCGCCGCTGTTCGCCGGGCTGTTCGGCATTTTTGGCCACGGCAACGTCACTTGTCTTTCCGAAGCGCTCGAACGGGTAAAGGACAGGTTCCCGACATGGCGGGGCCAGAACGAGCAGTCGATGGCGCTGGCGGCGATCGGCTTTGCCAAGGCCATGAACCGGCGCCGCATCATGGTGGCCGCCTCTTCGATCGGTCCGGGAGCCACCAACATGGTCACCGCAGCAAGCGTCGCACACGCCAATCGCCTGCCGGTGCTCCTTCTTGCAGGCGACGTGTTCGCCGGCCGTCTTCCCGATCCGGTCCTGCAGCAGGTCGAGCACTTCCACGATCCCTCGCTCACCGTCAACGATGCATTCCGGTCCGTCACCCGCTATTGGGACCGCATCACGAGGCCGGAGCAGATCCTCCCGTCGCTGCCCCAGGCGGTCGCCACGATGCTCGATCCTGCCGATTGCGGGCCGGCGTTCCTGGCACTGTGCCAGGACACCCAGGGCGAAGCCTATGACTATCCCGAGCGCTTCTTCGAAAGGCGGGTGCACGAACCGCGCCGTCCCCGTCCCGATCGTGGCGAGGTTGCACGTGCCGCGGCCGTGCTCAAGAACGCAACGCGGCCGCTGATCATTGCCGGCGGTGGCGTCCACTACTCGGAAGCGGGCGCCGAGCTGGCGTCGTTTGCCGAGAAGCACGGCATTCCGGTAGTCGAAACCATTGCCGGGCGTGGGATCATGACCCACGCCCATCCCATGAACGCCGGACCCCTCGGCGTCATCGGCTCGTCCTCCGCCAACGCGCTGGCGGGCGAAGCCGATGTCGTAGTGGCGATCGGCACGCGGCTGCAGGATTTCACCACCGGCTCGTGGTCCGTGTTCCAGCAGGAGGACTTCAGGCTCATCTGCGTCAATGCCGCCCGCTTCGACGCCGGCAAGCATCTTTCCCTCCCCGTCGTCGCCGATGCCCGGGAAGCCGTGGTCGAGCTCGGCGAGGCGATCGGGAGCTACCGGGCCCCGGCTGCCTGGGCAGAGGAGGCGAGGTCTCTTTACGGCGCCTGGAACGAAATCGTCGCCGAGCGCACTAGGGCGACCAACACCGACCTGCCGAGCTATGCGCAGGTCGTGGGTGCGGTGAACCGCAGGGCCGGCGAGAAAGACCGGGTCGTCACTGCCGCCGGCGGATTGCCGGGCGAGCTCACCAAGAACTGGAAGGTCAAGGCCCCAGGCACTTTCGACTGCGAGTTCGGCTATTCCTGCATGGGCTACGAGATCGCCGGCGGCTGGGGCGCCAAGATGGCGCTGCCCGAGGCCGAAGTGATCGTGATGGTGGGTGACGGCTCATATCTGATGATGAACTCCGACGTCTATTCCTCGGTGCTTTCCGGCCACAAGCTCATCATCGTCGTCTGCGACAACGGCGGCTATGCCGTGATCGACCGGCTGCAGACCTTCAAGGGTGTGCCGTCGTTCAACAACCTGTTGAAGGACACGCGCCACAAAAGACTGGTCACCGTCGATTTCGCCAGGCACGCGGAAGCCATGGGCGCCATCGCCGAGCATGTACGCTCGCTCGGGCGATCTGGAGGCTGCGATCGACCGCGCCAGGAAGGCTGACCGGACCTCGGTGATCGTGATCTCCACCGATGCCCATACCTGGACGCCGGGGGACGCCTGGTGGGACGTCGGCATGCCGGAAGTCTCGTCCAGCGACAAGGTCACGGCCGCCCGCACCGATCACATGGCGCACAAGCACAAGCAGCGCGCCGGCGTCTGAGCCAACCGCCTGAGAGTTCACAGTTAGCTTGGCTATAGCTAAGCCATTTAGGAGCCGCGGGTTGGATCGAGGTCGATCGCCAGAATTGCCTCTATGCGGCTCAATACCTCAAACATTAGGTCTTGTGGAGCTTTGCTGTGAAATTTGGCCTTGCGCGCTATCCAGTCGAGACTTCGCATTTGATCTGACAGAACCACTCCACTCAAGCCTGCACCGCGTGGTACCGGTACCTCGAATGAGCCGCCCTTTACCTGTGAGGTAAGTGGACACACAAAAGCGAGACCAGTTGCGATGTTGAAGTCTTTGGGCGAAAGCACCAGAGCAGGCCGTCGATCGGCTTGCTCTGTGCCTGCTTGTGGCGTGAAATCGAGATAGACAAAGTCCCCTTTGTCGGGTTGGTAGAATGACTTGGTCACCAGACCTCGTCGGCCTTGGGTTTGCCCCAATCCACTTCCTCTTGTTTCTTGTCGTCGTTCATACCGGCTAGAAGATCAGCCAGCCGATAGCGCTTTCTGGTTGGCCTTACGATCAGCTTTTCGTCTTCCACGGACAGAGAGACCGTCACTCCCTCCGCAAGCCGCAAGTCGGCAGCCATGGATTGAGGCAAACGCAATGCGAGACTATTGCCCCACTTCCTGACTATGGTTTTCATGATGATGGTGCTCCATGTGTGAACTTCTGGAACCGCTGCTCGCAGTGTCTACATAGTAGATACTGGACGTGCAGTTATTGAAAAGCAACAGCCCGAAAGGACAGGGCACGGTATGAGCTACCTGCCAGCACGCCTGTCCTTTGTGAAGTGGCAGCAGAGATCAACCAAGGTAGGACTATTAGCCGCCCAATGTATGTCCGCTTTGGCGTAGCTCCGATTGCCTGGACCAACAGCGATCTGCCACAACTCGGCGGCGACACCCCGCTCGAAACCTGCCTTCGCGAAAGCCCGGGGCGCGGGCTTCTCCGGCACGGAAACCGGTGTCAAGTTTCCCATGCATGCCGCCGTGCTTGGCCCCCTCCTGCACGAGCACAGCCTGAAGCTGGTCTCCGCAGGCTACGAAATCAGGGAGTGACACCATGAACGTCGATACCTTCAGGACGAGCTCGCTCAAGGGCAAGGTTGCGGTCGTCACCGGCTCGACCCAGGGGCTGGGCGAGGCAGTCGTCCACCTGTTCGCGGACCGCGGGGCATCGGGCATCGTCATCGCCGGCCGCGGCGGCGACAAGGGGGCGCGCGTGCGGGCGGCAATCGAAAGGAAAGGCGCCAAGGCGCTCTTCGTGAAGGGCGACCTCGGGCGCGTGGAGGACTGCCGCGCTCTCATCGCTGAGGCCGACAAGGCCTTTGGCCGCATCGATGTGCTGGTGAATTCCGCCGCCGTGACCGACCGCGGCACCATCTGGGACACGAGCCCAGAGCTTTTCGACCGGATTTTTTCGGTCAACGTGAGAGCGCCGTTCTTCCTCATTCAGGAAGCGGCCAAGGTCATGCGCCGGGAAAAGATCGCGGGCGCGGTCGTCAACATCATCTCCATGTCCGGCCACGGCGGCCAGAGCTTCATCACCGCCTATTGCGCCTCCAAGGGAGCGCTCATCACGCTTACCCGCAACGTCGCTTTCGGCCTCATGCGCTACCACATCAAGGTGAACGGCCTCACCATCGGCTGGATGGACACCCCTGCCGAGGACCGCATCATGAGGACCTACCACGGGGCGAAGGACGGCTGGCTCGCCGAAGCCGAAGCGGAGCGGCCGTGGGGGCGGCTGCTCAAGCCTGCGGAGGTCGCGCGCGCCGTCGCCTATCTGTCGACCGAGGAATCCGGGCTGATGTCGGGTTCGATCATCGACTTCGACCAGCAGGTCCGCGGCTGCCACGAGGCGCCGGTCACACCTCCTCCCCTGCCCGCCGAGCAAGTTACGCGCTGACCGCCCTTTGTGGCCTGCGCGGCACGAAATTGCGCAGGAACGCATGGCTCTGCACCAGCGCCGACTTTCGCGCCTCCAGCGAATGTTCGAAAGCCCGGTCTTCGACTTCGACGCACACCGCTCCCCGATAGCCCGCATCGGAAAGGACGGAAAAGAAGCGGCCCCAATCGACGTCGCCGAGCCCCGGCAGCTTCGGGGTATGATATTCGTTGGGGTGGGCGAGGATGCCAACGTCGTCCAGCCGGTCACGGTCGATCCGCGCATCCTTGGCGTGGACATGAAAAAGCCGGTCCCTGAACTCGGCGAGCGGCTTGAGGTAGTCCATGTGCTGCCAGATCATGTGCGAGGGGTCATAGTTGAGACCGAGGCTGGCCGAGCCCACCTCGTCGAACAGCCGCCGCCACAGCCTGGGGCTTGCCGGCAGGTTCTTGCCGCCCGGCCATTCATCGCCCGTGAACAGCATCGGGCAATGTTCGATACCGATGCGCACGCCGCGATCCTCCGCGAACCCGATGAGCGGTTTCCAGACCTTCAGCATCCGCGGCCAGTTGTCGTCGACCGATTTCGTCCAGTCGCGGCCGATGAAGGTGTTGACGGTGCCAAGCCCGAGGAGTGCGGCAGCCTCGATGACCTTGCGCAGATGCGCAACCGCCACGTCGCTCTCGCGCGGGTCGGGCGCCAGCGGGTTCGGATAGTAGCCGAGGGCGCTGATTGCCACCCCGGCTTCGGCCGTTTGCCCCCGCACGTCTTCCGCCTCTCCCGCGGTGAGGCCGGTCACATCGAGGTGCGTGACACCGGCATAGCGGCGCAGCGCTTTGCCGGCCGGCCAGCACATCACCTCCACGCATTCGAAGCCGGTCTGAGCGGCGAACCGCACCACTTCGGAAAATTCGAGATCGGGGAGGATGGCGCTGACGAAACCGAGCTGCATGATTCATCTCTGGCGGCCCGAAGTGGCCTGACGGCCCGCGTGGTTGCTGTTCCGGCCTTGAGCGCGTAAGGAATTGCGATAGAGTAACTTACCAGCTCGCAAATAACCGCAGCAATCGCGGCAGTATCAGGGAGGCAACGCTCCATGACCGAGCGTCAGTACCCTCGCGATTACAGCCTCATCGGTCGCGATACCCGATATGCAGAGGAACATGGCTTGGCTGCGGCGCAGTGGTTTCAGGTACCGATCCCGCGCAAGCGGCTCAAGGAGCTGATACAGCGCCGCGACAGCCCGGCGATCCGTGACACCATCGTCTGGTTCGCCGCCTTTTTCGTCACCGGCGGACTTGCCTGTTTTTTCTGGCCCACCTGGTGGTCCCTGCCTTTTTTCCTCGCTTACGGCGTTCTCTACGGGTCATCGTCGGATTCGCGCTGGCATGAGTGTGGTCATGGAACAGCGTTCCGCACCCAGTGGATGAACGACATCGTCTACCACATTGCCTGCTTCATGATCATGCGCAACCCGACCGCCTGGCGCTGGAGCCACACCCGCCACCACACCGACACCCTGGTCGTGGGCCGCGATCCCGAGATCGCCGTGATGCGCCCAACCATGGTGCTGAAGGTGATTGCGATGTTCTTCGCCATCCCGCAGACCTTTGACGCCATCAGGAAGATGCTGATCTACGCTTCGGGCCGCATTCCCGCGGAAGAGCAGACCTTCATCCCCGATATGGAGCGGTACAAGGCCGTTCTGGTGGCCCGCATCTGGCTCGTCATCCATCTCGCTGTCGTGGCGCTCGCCGTCTCACATGGGCTCCATCGTGCCCATGCTGCTGGTCGGGCCGCTGCCGACGATGTACGGCGCCTGGGTTCATGTCATGACAGGCATCACCCAGCATGGCGGTCTTGCCGAGGATGTTCTCGATCACCGCCTCAACAGCCGCACCGTCCTTATGAACCCTGTCCTGCGCTTCATTTATTGGAACATGAACTACCATATCGAGCATCACATGTTCCCGATGGTTCCCTACCATGCCCTGCCCCGGCTGCATGACGAGCTCAAGCGCGTATTGTCCGCCGCCAAGCCGCAGCGTGCTGGCGGCCTACCGCGAGATCATTCCGGCGCTGATCAGGCAGATCAGGGACCCGGCCTACGCCATCGCGCGCAAGCTGCCGGATGGAGTGCCGTCGGTGACCGTCCTGGCGGCGGCATAGGAAGTTGGATCGAAGGAGCAATTGATGCCCAAATGGGTCGAAGCCTGCACCGCCGCGGATATCGACGCGGAAGATGTGATCCGCTTCGATCATGGCGGGCGCACTTTCGCCATCTATCGCTCGCCCGAGGATGAGTACTACGCCACCGACGGTTTGTGCACGCATGAGCAGGCCCATCTCGCCGACGGGCTGGTGATGGACAACCTCGTCGAATGCCCCAAGCACAACGGCCGCTTCGATTATCGCACCGGAGCGGCCAAGGGCGCCCCGGTCTGCATTGACCTCAAGACCTATCCGGTGAAGCTCGAAGCCGGACGCGTCTTGATCGATCTCGGCTGAACTGCAATCCGTTCCCCCGCTCCTTGGCATCTGTGACGGTAGCTGGCAGTGCGCTTGCGGGGAACTGTCTGGTCACGCCTCCGGCCTTGAGTGCGTTACCAATTGCGATAGAGTGAAGGCAGTAGCAAGGGAGGAAGAAAATGTTTCGAAAATTCCTGATTACGGCAGCCTTTGCCGCGTCGTCGCTGCTGGCGGCGTCAACGGCATCGGCCGACATTACGATTCTCGTGCCGTCCGGCAGCGAGGGCGATGGCCTGAGGGCCGCCGCCGCCGACTACTCACAGATGAAGGGCACGCAAGGTCGAGATCGTCCAGGCGCCCTACGCCAACGTCTTCGAGCAGGGCGCCAACGCCGGCCAGACCAAGTCGGGCGCCTTCGACATCGTCCTGATGGACGATCCCTGGATTCCGTTCTTCGCCGAGAACGGCCACCTCGAGGACCTGACGTCCTACTTCAACGCGATCGGGCATCCACGGCCCCGACAACGACTTCCTGGCGAAGTCGCTGGCGGTCTGCCGCAATCCCTACAACACCGGGCCGTTCGTCTGCATCCCCTATGTCGGCAATGCGCAGATGTTCTTCTATGACGGCGCCAAGTTCGCCGAGCAGGGCGTGACCGACGGGCCGAAGACCTGGGATGACGTGATCAAGGCGGCCGAGGCCATGACCGACGCCGGCGGCGGGCGCTATTTCGGCTATGTCTTCCGCGGCGGCCAGGGCAACCCGGTGGTCGCCGACTTCATGCCGATCTTCTGGTCCTACGGCGCCAACCTCTTCAACGCCGACCGCACCAAGGTGACGATCGACACGCCGGAGGGCGCGGCCGCCATGAAGACCTTCATGGCGCTGCCGCGACGTTTCGCCGAAGGGCGTCGAAAGCTACAACGCCAACGAGGTCGGCCGCGCGCTCGCCGCCGGCACCGCCGCCTCGTCGATCAACTGGCCGAACTGGGTCGCGACCTTCGAGGATCCGAGCCAGTCGAAGATGGTCGGCAAGATCTCCTATTCGGCGATTCCGGCCGGCACCCATGCCGGGTCGTCGGAGATCGGCCACTGGACCATGGGCATCATGTCGGCCTCCAAGAACAAGCAGGAAGCCTTCGACTTCATGGTCTGGGCGACCTCGCCGGAGCAGATCAAGATCTCGGCGACGCGCGGCAATCCGCCGGTCCGCTTCTCGGTGTTCACCGATCCGGAACTGACGTCGCAGGAGAAGTTCCGTCACTTCCCGACGCTGATGGAGGCGATCAACTTCTCGACGCCGCGCCCGCGTCATCCCAAGTGGCCGGAGATCGAGAACGCGTTCGGCATCGAGCTGTCGAAGGCGGTCGCCGGCACGATCACGCCGGAGGAGGCCCTGAAGAACGCCCAGGCGGCGGTCGAGAAGATCTCCGGAATCAAGTAGGCCGGTCCGCATCGAAGTGCACGTCGAGCGGGGTCTTCGGACCCCGCTCTCCGCACGCGCCGCACTCGCCGGAGCAGAGCGGAGCCGCGGCTAAGGAGGCGCTACCAGTGCCCGACCGGAACCTGGCGATGACGAGTGCCGGTCACGATGTTCCGATGAGCGCCGAGCGGCCGCGCCGGGTCCGGCCTCGAGCGGTGGACCGAGCGCCATCTGCGCATGCTGATGCTCGCGCCGGCGATGCTCATCCTCGCCGGCGCTGACGATCTTTCCGATCGATCTACATGTTCTGGGCCGCCGTGAACAAGATCAGCCCCAATCCCGACGTGCCCTGGGAGTTCGTCGGTCTCGGAGAATTTTCTGCGCTGTTCAGCGACACGCAGTTCCACGATCGGCCTGCTGGAACACCGCTGGTCTTCACGGTCTGCGCGGTGAGCGATCGAGTTTCGTTCTCGGCCTCGGCCTGGCCCTGCTTCTCGACAGGTACATCCGCCGGCTGAACTTCCTCAAGACGCTGCTGATGCTGCCGATGATGCTGCCGCCGATCGCCGTGGCCATCACCTGGAAGCTGATCTACGAGCCGCAGTTCGGCGTGCTCAACGAGATCATGTTCCAGCTCGGCCTGCCGCTGCAGGCCTGGGCCGGCGACGTCAATCTCGCCATGTTCTCGATCATCGTCGCCGATGTCTGGCAATGGACGCCGTTCGTCTTCCTGCTGATGCTGGCGGGTCTCGCCAGCCTGCCGGCCGAGCCCTACGAGGCCGCGGCCATCGACGGCGCTTCCGCCTGGCGGCAGTTCTGGGATCTGACCCTGCCGTTCCTGAAGCCGGTCATCGCCATCGCCCTGCTGCTTGCGCATCATGGATGCTCTCCGGCTCTTCGACCTCGTCTTCATCCTGACCGGCGGCGGTCCGGCCGACCGCACCAAGACGCTGAGCCTCTACATCTACCAGGTCGCCTACCGCTTCGCCGATCCCGGCTATGCGGCCGCGATTTCGCTGTTCGTGCTGTTCGCGACCGTCGCCTTCAGCACCTGGTTCATCAAGCGCATGCGGCTGGCGGACTAGGCGACATGGCGAAGATGCCACTCGCAGCCGAACCAGGGAGCTGATCCTCCGCTCTCTCGCCTATCTCGGCGATCGCCGTCGCCCTCGCTCGTCACGCTGTTTCCCGTCTACTGGATCGCCGCCAATTCGTTCAAGTTCGACATCGACATCTTCGCCGTGCCGCCGCTCTGGTTTCCCGCGAACCCGACGCTGAAGCACTATAACGCGGCCTTCGTCGAGCGGCCGTTCCTGCTGTATGCACTGAACAGCTTCATCATCGCCGTGGCGACGACAATCGTCTCGCTGGTCTTCGGCACCATGGCCGGCTATGCGCTCGCGCGCTTTCAGTATCCGGGCCAGTGGCGCTACCAGACGTCTTTCTGGATCCTCTCGACGCGCATGATGCCGCCGATCGTCACCATCATTCCGCTCTACCTGTTCTTCAACTATCTCGACATGCTCAACACCAAGACGGCGGTGGTGATCGCCTACACGGCGTTCAACCTGCCGTTCGCCACCTGGATGATGAAGAGCTACTTCCAGGATCTGCCGGTCGAACTCGAGGAAGCGGCGATGGTCGACGGCGACACGCGCTGGGGCGCGTTCCTGCGCGTCGCCTTGCCGCTGGCCCGTCCCGGTCTCGCCGCCACGGCCATCTTCTGCCTGATCATCTCGTGGAACGAGTTCCTGCTTGCTCTGATCCTGACCCTGACCGAGCAGTCGCAGACTCTGCCGATCGGCATCGCCGGGCGGGTGACCCAGTACAACACCTATTGGGGCGAGATCAGCGCCGCCGGCTTCATGGCCTGTATTCCGATCGTGATCTTCGCCTTCATCGTCCAGAAGCACCTGGTCCGCGGACTCTCCTTCGGCGCCGTCAAGGGTTGAGACGATGGCCTCCGTCACGGTTCAACGACGTCATCAAGAAATTCGGCAGCTTCGTCGCCGTGGCCGACCTCGACCTCGAGATCGTCGACAAGGAGTTTCTGGTGCTGCTCGGCCCCTCCGGCTGCGGCAAGACCACGACCATGCGCATGGTCGCGGGCCTCGAAGAGGTATCCTCGGGCGATATCTATATCGGCGAGGATCGCGTCAACGACGTCCTGCCCAAATACCGCGACGTCGCCATGGTCTTCCAGTCCTACGCGCTCTACCCGCACCTGACGGTCGACGACAACATCGGCTATCCGCTGAAGATCCGCAAGGTGCCCGACGATGAGCGCCGGCGCGTGGTGACCGAGGTGGCGCGCCGCGTCGAGCTCGACGGCCTGCTCGGACCGCCTGCCCAGGGAGCTTTCCGGCGGCCAGCGCCAGCGCGTCGCGCTGGCCCGCGCCATCATCCGCACGCCGAAGGTCTTCCTCATGGACGAGCCGCTTTCGAATCTCGACGCCAAGCTGCGCGTCCAGATGCGCGCCGAGCTGAAGCACCTTCAGCATGAGCTGCAGGTGACCACGATCTATGTGACCCATGACCAGATCGAGGCGATGACGCTCGCCCATCGCGTCGCCGTCATGAACAAGGGCGTCATCGAGCAGCTCGGCACGCCGAGGGAAATCTACAACGATCCGCGCACCCTCTTCGTCGCCGGGTTCATCGGCTCGCCGCCCATGAATCTGGTCGATGGCGAAGCAAAGAACGGTGTCTTTACCGGCGGCGGACTTACGATCGCGGGACTTGGGCGGGCCGGCGTTCCGCGCGCCGTGCTGGGCGTCCGGCCGGAGGACGTGCATCTGGTAGCTCGCCAAGGACAAGACCGCCAATCTCGTCGCGCCGATCTATTCGGTCGAGCTTACCGGCGAAAGCACGTTGGTCAGCGTCCGTGCCGGCGACCGGCTGCTGTCGCATGCGCGCCGACAAGAACTTCGTCGGCGATTTCGATCAGATGATCGGCGTCAAGGTAGCGCCGGATCGTGTCTTCCTGTTCGATCGGGAAAACGGCAATCGTGTCGATTTCTAGCGCGCTCATCGCCTGCATCACGGTTCTCGCCTCGGCCGGCGCGGCATGCGCGGGCCAGCCCGTCACCGACAACCCGCTGATCGAGATACCTGCAGGTCCCTTCGTCTTCGGCAGCGACTCCGGCCAGGAAAACGAGCGCCCGCGCCAAGTGATCAACGGCAAGGCATTCGCAATCAACCGGACTGAGATCAGCAACGCCCAGTACCAGCGATTTCGTCGATCGCGACCGGCCATCGTCCGGCCTTCTATGACGGTCATCCTTCTCTCGGCCTCGCTGACCGGCCGGTGGTCGGCGTCAGCTTCGGCGACGCGGCGGCTTTCTGCGCCCATTACGGCCTGAAGCTCCCTTCCGAGCAGGAGTACGAGCGTGCCGCCCGCGGCGTCGACGGCGCGCCCTTTCCCTGGGGACAGGCGCCCCTCACCGCGACGCGCGTCAATGGCGGCAGTGAGACCTGCTGCAGCGGCGACGACAGCGACGGCTATTCCATGACCGCGCCGGTCGATTCCTTCGCGCCGGGCGCGAGCAAAGACGGCATCCTCAACCTCGTCGGCAATGTCTGGGAATGGACCCGGGATGTCTATGCGCCCTACGTCGGGAAGGCCCCGGCGGAGGTCGCTCGGCGACTACCGGGTGCTCGCGGCGGCGCCTGGAACAGCGACCCCGCCCATCTCAGCACCACCTACCGGCTCGCCTACGATCCCGACTTCCGCTTCGCAGCCAACGGCGGCTTTCGATGCGTGCGCTCGGCCGATTGAGTTCCCTGCGCCGGTCAGCAGAACGCCGGATCGCAATCGCCATCTTTACCGGCGCCGTTCTCGTCGCCCAGCCTCAGGTTCTTGCCGATGTGCGGCCAGCGAACGGCTACAGCGCCGAGGTGATCGAAAGGCCGGGAGCGATATTTTCCGGTCTCGCACGCGAGGGCGATGCGCTACTTGTTACTGATCTTGCGCAGGGCCGGCTCTATCGGCGCACCGCCGACGGCCAGTTCGCCGCCTTCGGCCCGCGCCTGCCGCACGGCGTCGACGTTCTTGGCGAGCCAACCGGCCCATATCGCATCGCCCGCCACGGAGACAGCTATCTGGTGACCAGCGGCTGGACCCCGAAGGGCGGCGTTCCCGGAATCTTCGACCACGCCCTCCTCGAGATCGGCGCCGACAATGCAGTCAGGGTTGTCGACGATGATTTCCTGAATCCGTTCGCACTCACCATCTCGGGCGAGGCTATTTTCGTAGTCGATGCGGGCCGCAACAGCATCGAGCGTGTTGCTTTGGACGGCCGCGACAGAAAGACGTTTTTCGCTTTTGCCCGCCTGAGTGCGCCTGAGGCGGCGCTCACGCGCCTGTCACCTACCGAGTTCGGCGGCAAGGAGAGCTATGAGTTCGACGCGGTGCCCACCGGCATCACCGCCCGGAACGGGCGCCTCTACGTGTCGCTGTTCGGCGGTTTTCCATTTGTCCCGGGCAGCGGCCGCGTCGTCTCGCTTCCAGCCGCCGGCGACGGAGCGTCGGTGAAAGTCGAAGTGGTTGATCTCAACGCACCCGTCGACGTCGGCTTCGCCGCTGATGGACGCCTGTTGGTCCTTGAGCACGGAACCTTTGCGGAAGCTGGAGGATTCCGTCCCGGCACCGGACGGCTCCTCGCAATCGACGGCGCGAGCGGCGCACGCCAAGTGCTCCTCGATGGCCTGACACGGCCCGCCGCCGTGCTGGTCTTTGACGAGCGCACAACCATTGTCTCCGAGCTCGATGGCAGACTTGTTTTTCTGAAACGCACAAGGAATTAGCAGCGCAAGGAATTCACCAAGCGCGTCATCGTCGCTCGACGGCTTGGCCGGCAACAGATCGGTCACCTGGCCCGACGAGAAAAAGGGCGAGGGTTACCCCCCCGCCCCCGTGACCGATGAAATTCTACTTGGCGATGCAGGTGTCGGCCGTCTCCGGCGTGCAGACGTCGAGACCGGTATAAGTCGGATCGGTCGGTGCTGCTCCGCCGCCCTTCATTGCGTTGAAGGCCTGCATGGTTTTGTAGCCCATTTCGAAAGGCCGCTGACCGACCTGGCCGAGCGACAGACCTTCTTTCATCTGTTCGATCTGCACGGGAAGTGTGTCGGCAACGACCAGCGCAAGCGCCTTGCTGGCAATCTTGTCCTTGTACTTTTCGACCGCGGCGCGGTTGGCGTCGGGGACGAACTGCGGGAAGCCGCCCGTCGGGATGAAGGCATCGAGGTTGGGGTTCTTTGCCATGATGTCTTCAAACTGCTGCACCGACCGCGGGAAGTCGTCGTCGGTGTAGAGCGGGCAGCCCTCGATTTCCGTCCAGCCGTTCTGTCCGGTCAGCTGCTCGCCGGGCGAAGCGGCGGACTTCACGCCCGACAGCGTATCGCGGATGCCCTGCATACGCTCGTTATGATTGGCCGCTGCCGCACCACCCGACTGGATGCACAAGGATCCGCCGCTCGGCTTGATCTTCTGGGCGAGCTTGGCCAGGTTGACGCCGATCTCATAGTTATGCGTGCCGATATAGGCGGTGCGCAGGTCCTTGTTTTCGGGAAGCACGTCCGCGTCCCATGTCAGGACCGGGATGCCTGCATCCTTGGCCGCTTGCAATGCCACGGCCATGGCCGCCGCATTGGCGGGGGCAACGGCGATGCCGTCGACCTTCTTGGCAACCAGGTCCTGGACGATCTGCACCTGTTCTTCGCCGCCGCCATGTTCGCCGGGTCCGATGTACATGCACTCGAAGGCGCCATTTGATTCCGCTTCGGCCTTCTTGCAGCCGTCACGCGCCTGGTCGAAAAACGGATTGTTCATGTTCTTGGGCACCAGGGCGAAGGTGTACTTCGTCTGTGCTGCTGCGGCGCCGGCCACGGAAAGTGCGCCGATGGCGACAGCCGCGGTCAACAGATATTTCCTCATCATCAATCCTCCACTTTGCTACTGACGTCCGGGCGGGGATCCGACCGGAGTTTCTAGCGGGCCCTCCGGGGCAGGAACCTTTCCATCAGCGCGCCGAGAAGCGATTTGCCGCCTGTCTGCATGCCAAGAAGGACCGCGAGAATGATGAAGGCGCCGACGAATGCGCCCTGCCAATTGGAATCTATTCCGGCCATCAGCAGTGCGTTGCGGATGACCTCGAGAAGAGCCGATCCGACCACGGCGCCGTAGGCGGTACCGGCCCCGCCCATGAGATTGGCGCCGCCGATCACCGTCCCGGCGATGACCCGCAACTCATACGACTGACCCATGGCGTTGATGGCCGAGCCGGAGTAGCCGAGGATCAATAGCGAGGCGACGGAAGCGGTGAAGGCCGAGAACACGTAGGCCTGGCACTTGATGGCGTCCACCGGAACGCCGGTCAGCCGCGCGGCCTGCTCGTTGCCGCCGATGGCGAACAGGTGTCTGCCCCAAGCCTTGGAGTTGAAGACATAGCCGACCACCAGTGCAAGTATGACCATCGTCCAGAAATGCGAGGACAGTTGCGGAATCCAGTCCGGAATCCAGTCGTCAGGAGCTTGCCGAGGAAACTTCGCTTGGCCGATGGCCTTGACGATCGGGGCGTCGGGACCGAATTTGTAGAGCATCTGGTTCTGTGAGAATACGATGGCGAGCGAGCGGGCGATCGACATCATCCCGAGCGTTACGACAAACGACGACATGCCGACATAGGCAACGAAGTACCCGTTGACGGCGCCGCAGGCGAGCCCGGCGACCAGTCCCATGGCGAAGGCCACGTACCAGGGGTATTCCCAAGTCAGGAACAACCCCGCCACGATCGCCACGAGCCCCATGATCGAACCCACCGAAAGATCGATTCCGCCGGTGATGATCACTACCGTCATTCCCAGCGCCATGATGCCAATGGGCGCGAAGTTGCGCGTCATGTTGGCGAAGTTGTCGACCGTTCCGAAGCTGGGTTCGGTCATCGCCATGCCGAAGCAGAGGACGGCGAGCGCCACTGTCACCCAGAACGCCTGTGCGGCGAGGAGGCGTTGCAGGAAGGTCTGTTCCCTGATCCCCACGACGTCGGAGATCGCGGCATGGCCGGCTTCCGCCGCGGCTTGCGAAACGCTACGCTGCACGGATCGCTCCCGTGATTAGCCCGGTGATTTCCTCGGGCGAGGTGTCAACGGTCTGCTTGTCTGCCACCTTGGCGCCCCGCCTCAGGACCATGATGCGGTCGGAGACCGCAAAGACGTCCGGCATTCGGTGGCTGATCAGCATTATTGCCACTTTCTGCGCCTTGAGGCGGCGGATCAGATCCAGCACTTCTGCAACCTGGCGCACCGAGATTGCGGCGGTGGGCTCATCCATCAGAATGATCTTGGCATTGGACAACCTGGTGCGTGCGATTGCGACCGCCTGGCGCTGACCGCCCGACATTTTTTTGACAACGTCGCGCGGCCGGGTTTCCGACTTGAGTTCGCGGAAGAGTTCGCCGGAACGGTCGATCATCGCCTGCTTGTCGAGAACCTGGAAGGGCCAGCGGCCTCTATTGATCTCACGGCCGAGAAACACGTTCTGGGCGGCGGTCAGATTGTCGGCGAGTGCGAGGTCTTGATAAACGACCTCGATGCCCTTCATGCGGGCTTCGACCGGTTTGTGGAAGTGACAGACCTCCCCTTCGACCGCTACTTCGCCTTCGCTTGGCGGAAAATTGCCGGCTACGAGCTTGACCATGGTGGATTTGCCGGCGCCATTGTCACCCATGAGGCCCACGACCTCGCCTGGCTCGACCGAGAAGCTGACGTCGCTCAAGGCCCTGATCGCCCCGAAATTCTTTGAGACGCCGCGCACGTCGAGCAACGTCATATGTTCCTCCCAAAACGAGCGGTTCCGCTTCTTTGGCGTGATGGGCAAGGCTTCAGGCTAATCGGTGAACCGCCAGCAAGGCAACAGTTTGTTGTCTGGGGACGGGCCAGAGCGCAAAACGCTTTCGATCCGACCCGGAAGGCTGAAGCCTAACGAGCACGACGAGCGGAGTTAATCTTCGCCGTTTTACGTTAAGCCTGCGGTGCTCTTCGCAAAGTCAGTGACCCCTGATCTGGGCCTCGAGGCGCATGATCTCGTCTTTCAACCTCAGCTTTTTGCGCTTGAGATCGGAGATTGTCAGGTCATCGGAACTGGGGTGGGCCAGTTCATTTTCGATCTGCAGTTCCAAAGCTTTGTGCTTAGCCGTCAATTCACTCAAGTGCGCCTGAAGCGACATCAAGGCCTCCACCTTTGAGATGGTCACACCGGAAAACTATGCCATAAAACGGGGTTTTTGTCGAACCGCAGGGTTAATGTGTTCAGGATTCCCAGGGATTTCAAGGCTCCGCCTTGCGAACCGGCATCAAAACACGCCACAATGAATGGCTGCGAAGAAGAGCGGCTATGGAACTCGAAGCTGAGGACGAGATTCGCGCCAAACTCGCGGACCTGAGACAGCAGCATCGCGACCTTGATGCGGCCATATCCAGCCTTGAGGCCAGCGGCTCGGGCGACCAGTTGCAGCTGCGGCGGCTTAAGAAGCAGAAACTACTGCTGAAGGACCAGATACAGAAGCTAATCGACAAGCTCATTCCGCCGATCATTGCCTGAGAGCCCGTGTGGACCGCCGGTCGAGCCGCCTCTTGATGCCGCATGCCGAAAGCGAACGCGCCCAAAATAGCCATCATCATGGGAAGCCAGTCCGACTGGGAGACCATGAAACATGCAGCCCTGACCCTCGACAGGCTCGGCATCCGTCATGATTGCCGGGTGATCTCCGCCCATCGGACGCCGTCGCGGCTCTATGACTTCGCCCGAAAGGCCCAGCGCGCCGGCTTCCAGATCATCATCGCCGGGGCCGGTGGAGCCGCTCATCTTCCCGGCATGACGGCGTCGCTGACCGCCTTGCCCGTGTTTGGCGTACCGGTCGAAACCGCTGCGCTCAAAGGCCAGGACAGCCTGCTTTCGATCGTCCAGATGCCGGCCGGCATTCCTGTCGGCACGCTCGCCATTGGCCAGGCGGGCGCAATCAATGCGGCCTTGCTTGCGGCGGGCGTGCTGGCCCTGAACGACAGGGGCATTGCGCGGGCGCTCGCCAGGTGGCGGGCCCGCCAGTCGAAGGCAGTGGCTTTGAAGCCCCGAATCGATGCCCGAAGAGAAGCCTGAACGTCCCCTTCCACCCGGCTCGACGATCGGCATCCTCGGTGGAGGCCAGCTTGGGCGCATGCTGGCCGATGCAGCCTCGCGGCTCGGTTTTCGGTCTCACGTATATTGTCCCGAAGCCCGAAGCCCTGCCTTTCAGGTAACCGACCGGCACACCCAGGCAGCCTATACCGATTGGCCCGCGCTGGAGAAGTTTGCGCGTTCGGTAGACGTCGTGACCTATGAATTTGAGAACGTTCCCGCCGCATCCGTGGCAATGCTGGCCAAGCTGGCGCCCGTGGCGCCCGAGCCCTCGGTACTCGAGCTTGCTCAGGACCGGTTTCACGAAAAGTCGTTCATCAGGAATCTCGGTCTGCCGGTAGCCGATTTCTCGCAAGTCTCCTCTCGCCTGGAGCTGGAGCGCGAGGTGCGCCGGCTCGGTTGCCCCTGCGTTCTCAAGACCCGGCGGATGGGCTACGACGGCAAGGGACAATTCGTGATCCGAGAAGAGTCCGATCTCGCCGAGGGCTGGCAGACGACCGGCGGCGCCCCGGCCCTGCTCGAATCGTGGGTGGGCTTTTCGGCGGAGCTTTCGGTGATCGTTGCCCGGGCGGCCGATCACACGTTGCGCATCTTCGACATCGCGCAGAACCGGCACAGAAATCATATTCTCCACTCCTCCACCGTGCCCGCCGACATAGGTCTCGCGACCGCGGAAGCCGCTCGCCGCATCGGGACGACCATCGCCGAGGCGCTCGACTATGTCGGTGTTCTCGCAGTCGAGCTGTTCCTGGTTCGCGCCGGCGGCGAGGAAAGCCTTCTGGTCAACGAGATAGCGCCGCGCGTCCACAACTCGGGTCATTGGACGCTCGATGCCTGCCAGCATTCCCAGTTCGAGCTGCATGTTCGCGCGATCGCCGGGTGGCCGCTTCCCGAGCCGGCCCGGCATTCCGATGTCGAAATGGTCAATCTCCTGGGCGACGATGTTCTTCTCTGGCGCGACTTTGCCGGCCAGCCGGGAGTGAGCCTCCACCTTTACGGCAAGGACGAGATCCGGCCAGGCCGCAAGATGGGTCATGTGAACCGACTGAAGTCGAAGTGATCGCGCCTCTCGACAGATTGACCTTCTTCTGCTAATTGCCGCTGACGTTTGGAGGGCGGGTCGCCCTCCGCTTGATCTTCTGGCCGCGCGCCTTTCTTCGGCGATGCCGTCACGAGACCTTGCTTCACTCGAACGCAAAGGTTTGGCTAGTGCAGGTGATTGTTCGCGACAACAATGTCGATCAGGCGCTCAAGGTGCTGAAGAAGAAAATGCAGCGCGAAGGCATTTTCCGGGAAATGAAACTTCGCGGACATTACGAAAAGCCATCCGAGAAAAAAGCCCGCGAGAAGGCCGAGGCGATTCGTCGGGCGCGCAAGCTGCAGCGAAAGAAGCTGCAGCGCGAGGGGCTTTTGCCCGCCCCGAAGAAAGTTGAACGCCCGCTGAACCGCGGCCGACCGGGAATGCGGCCCATGTAGGGCATTTCGAAGTTCACACTTCTCTCGTCAAGGCCGGGCCTGATCAGCTCGACTTGAGGATTTCCTCGACCATCTTCTTGGCGTCGCCGAACAGCATCATGGTGTTGTCGCGATAAAATAGCGTGTTGTCGATGCCGGCATACCCGGAGGACAATGACCGCTTGACGAACATGACCATGTTCGCCTTCCACACCTCGAGCACCGGCATGCCGTAGATCGGCGATGCGGGGTCTTCCTTGGCCGCCGGGTTCGTGACGTCGTTGGCGCCGATCACGAAAGCCACGTCGGTGTTGGCGAACTGGGAATTGATGTCCTCGAGTTCGAAAACTTCATCGTAGGGGACGCTCGCTTCGGCGAGCAGCACGTTCATGTGTCCCGGCATGCGGCCGGCGACCGGATGAATTGCGTATTTTACCGTGACCCCCGCCTCTTTCAGTAGATCCGCCATTTCGCGCAGCGCGTGCTGGGCCTGCGCCACCGCCATGCCGTATCCGGGCACGATGATCACCGAGCTGGCGCTCTTCATGAGAAACGCCGCATCCTCCGCCGAACCCCGCTTGACCGGCCTCGCCTCCGCCGCGCCTCCGGCAGGGGCTGACGTTTCGCCGCCGAAGCCGCCGAGGATGACCGAAAGGAACGAGCGGTTCATGCCGCGGCACATGATGTACGACAGAATGGCGCCGGAGGAGCCGACCAGCGCGCCCGTTATGATGAGCGCCGGGTTGGAGAGAGTGAAGCCGATGCCCGCCGCCGCCCAGCCCGAGTAGGAGTTGAGCATGGACACCACGACCGGCATGTCGGCGCCGCCGATGGGGATGATCATCAGCACGCCGAGCAGGAACGATACCGCGACGATGATCCAGAACAGCACCGCCGATCCGGTGCTGCAAAACCAAACCATCATCGCCAACAGCAGCAAACCCAGGGCCAGGTTGACGAGATGCTGGCTCTTGAAAACAACCGGCGCCCCGGACACCAGGCCCTGCAGCTTGAGGAAGGCAACGATCGAGCCGGTGAAGGTGACCGCGCCGATCGCCACGCCCAGTGACATTTCGACGAGACTGCCGGTGTGGATATGCCTGCCCTCGGCGATGCCGAAGGCAGCAGGCGCATGGAGCGCCGCCGCAGCCACGAAGACCGCCGCCAGACCGACCAGCGAATGGAATGCGGCAACGAGTTGCGGCATGGCGGTCATGGCGATCCGCCGCGCCGTAACCGCGCCCACGCCACCGCCAAGGGCGAGCCCCGCGACGATGAGGCCCCACGCAAGCCCCGAGGCAGGCGGGGAAGCGACCAGTGTGGTTACGATAGCGATGGTCATGCCGGCCATGCCGAGAAGATTGCCCCGCCGCGCCGACTCCGGGTTGGAAAGGCCGCGCAGTGCAATGATGAACAGTGCCCCGCTCGCCAGATAGAGCAGCGCCGCCAGGTTTCCCGACATGCGGGTTACTTGTCCTTTTTCCTGTACATGGCGAGCATCCGGTGCGTCACGAGAAAGCCGCCGAAGATATTCACTGCGGCGAGAATGAGGGCGAGAAAGCCGAATAGCATCGAAGCAGGCGAGCCTGAGGCGGCGGCCCCGGTCGCCGTCGCCAAGAGTGCGCCTACTACGATCACCGAGGAAATGGCGTTGGTCACCGACATCAGCGGCGTGTGCAACGCCGGCGTCACGTTCCACACCACGTAGTAACCGATGAAGATCGCCAGCACGAAGATGGCGAAAAGATAGACGAACGGATCAATGGTCATTGCGGCGATGCCTCCGAATGAAGCGCGGAATGGATGATCTCCCCATCGCGCGTAAGTGCGATGGCTTTGATGATCTCGTCGTTCCAGTCGATTTTGAGCGAGCCGTCTTCGGCTGTGATGAGATCGATGAGGTTCTGAAGGTTCCTGGCATAAAGCGCAGAAGCGTTGCCGGACAGTCGGGAGGCGAGGTTGAGATGTCCCATGATGTAGACCCCGCCATGCTCCACTGTTTGCCCGGGCCTGGACAAGGCGCAGTTTCCGCCGCGTTCCACCGCAAGATCAACGATGACCGAACCGGCTTTCATGCTTTCCACCATTTGCCGGCTGACCAGCTGCGGGGCCGGGCGGCCTGGGATGAGAGCCGTGGTTATGACGATGTCCTGGCCGGCGATGTGATCGGCGATGAGCTTTGCCTGCCGCTGCCGATCCTGCTCCGAGAGTTCGCTGGCGTAACCCCCGGCCGTCGCTGCATCCTTCAGGCCTTCGACGAAGATGAACTTGGCGCCCAGGCTCTGCACCTGCTCGGCGACGGCGGCGCGGACATCGGTTGCCGAGATGACGGCGCCGAGGCGTCTGGCGGTTGCAATCGCCTGCAGTCCCGCCACGCCGGCACCCATGACGAAAACCCTGGCTGGCGGCACGGTCCCGGCGGCGGTCATCATCATCGGGAATGCCCGGCTGAACTGCGCAGCGGCATCGATCACCGCCTTGTAGCCGGCGAGATTGGCTTGCGACGAAAGGACGTCCATCGACTGGGCGCGCGAGATGCGCGGCATGAGTTCCATGGAGAATAGAGAAAGGCCGAGCTTGGCCAGGGCAACGAGCCCCGGCCGGTCGCCGTAGGGGTCCATCTGTCCGATGATCACCGCTCCCTTTTTGACCGGCGCGAAGGTGTCGGCGTCGGGGCGGCGCACCGTCAGGATCAGGTCGCAGTCCGCCCACGCGGCGGCGTCCTCGCCGATGCTGGCGCCCGCCTTGATGTAGGCTTCATCGGCAATGAAGGAGCCGCTGCCTGCGCGCTTCTGGACAACGACGCCGAGGCCTTTTTTGACGTAGGCCCGGACCGTGTCCGGGACGGCGGCGACGCGCGCTTCGCCGGGGGCCGCCTCAGCGGGAATGCCGATTTTGATGGCCACGGAAATTTACGAAACGTTGACCGCGGTGATCAGCCCCAGCACGGCCAGGGCGGCGAGCGAAAACAGCCAGCTCCTCTTGCCGGAACGGACATCGATCGTGATCGCGGCGGTACCGGCGAGAATAGTGACCCAGCCGAGCACCGTTGACATGGATTCGCCGAAGGCGAAGTTGACGAGCGCGACCAGCACGAATGCAGCTCCCAGAATGGCAATGACCACGCCGGTCAGAAACGCCGCGTACGTACTCTCATGCTCGGCGATGTCGTGCGCCGGGACCGGATCTTCAGCCATCGATGCCCCGCTTCGTGGTTTTGGGCGGCGCAAGCTATCCCGCTGCGGGCGGGTTCGCAAGCAGCCGGCACACGTTCACAGACCCGCAGCGTCCAGCGCCCGCCGTTGCGCTTGCTCCACGCGGCTCATGGAAAAGTCAGCCAGCGCGTCGTGGAACAGGTGATGGAAGTTTAGCTCGGCGCGCAGATGTATGAAGACACCGCCGAGGCCGATGGCAGCCCGGTCCATGAAAACGAATTCGCGCGGGATGGACACCGGACCTTTTTCTCTCAGGGCCCGGTGCACCTTGAACGCCTGCTTGCGGCCGTACTCCGCGGGACTTGCGTCTCCGGCGATGGCCCGCACCCGGTCCTCGAGCAGCGGTCCGTAGATGAAGCGCGCCCAGATATTCAGGATATCGATGAGCTCCGAGCTGAGGCCCTTGAAGCCCCAGGTTTCGTAGGCGTGCGCGATCTGCTCGCGGTCGTTGCGCTGCAGGCCGGTGTACAGATCGACAACTCCTGCCACAAAGCTCGGCGGAAAGATGCGAATACATCCGTAGTCGAGAAGGTTGATGCCGCGCGGACCGCCGTCTTCCCGGAATACCGTATAGTTGCCGAGATGCGGATCTCCATGGATGACTCCGAAGCGGCAGAACGGCAGCCACCATGCCCTGAACAGGCTGCGGGCGATCAGATTACGCTCGTCCAGAGGTGCATCCTTGAAGGTCAGGAGTTTGTCGCCGTCGAGCCAGCTCATGGTGAGCAGCCGCCGGGTTGACAGCTCTCCACTGACGCGGGGCACTCGCACCAGCGCCTCGTCGCGCAGCAATGCCGCATAGAGCGCTATGTGCCGGGCTTCGCGCTCATAGTCGAGCTCCTCGCGCAGCCGCGCGCCGATCTCTTCGCCGATTTCGCGCGCGTCGATGGCAGAATCCATCCGCCGGTGCAGTGCCAGCAGCACATTGAGTTGTGCCAAATCCGCTTCCACGGCCGAATCCATGTCGGGATACTGGAGCTTGCAGGCAAGCGCGGAGCCATCCGTGTGGCGGGCGCGATGCACCTGGCCCAGCGATGCGGCGGCGGCAGCGGCCGTTTCGAACGACTGGAATCTGCTCTGCCACGCAGCGCCGAGCTCCGCCGCCATGCGCCGGCGCACGAAGGGCCAGCCCATCGGTGGTGCGTGCGCCTGCAGTTCGCTCAGTTCCCGCGCGTATGCCGCAGGAAGCACGTCGGGAATGCTGGACAACAGTTGCGCCACCTTCATCAGCGGCCCTTTGAGCGAGCCCAGCGCGTCACGAAACATTCGCGCCTCATCGCTCGTGCTGGCACTGGCGCCCAACATTCGACCGGCCGCAACTCTGGCAACCGTCGTGCCGAGGCCGGCGCCGACGTTGGCGTAGCGCTGAACGCGGGCGGTGAGCCGATTGTGCTCGCCGTCTTTTTTGGGCCCGCTCACCGGTCCGCCCGGTCGAGAGTTTCGATCTCGTCGATAAATCCTTCGATCATGGCGAGCCCCAGCGCCCAGAACGACGGTTGACTGGCATCGAGGCCGAAGGGCGCAAGCAACTCCTTGTGATGTTTTGTGCCGCCGGCCTTGAGCATGGTGAAGTACTTGTCGACGAATCCCTCGCTCGCTTCCCGGTAGCGAGCAAACAGCGAATTCACCAGGCAGTCGCCGAACGCGTACGCGTAAACGTAAAAAGGCGAATGGATGAAATGCGGAATGTAGCTCCAGAAGGTCTCATAGCCGGGTCCCAGCCGAACCGCCGGGCCGAGGCTTTCCGCCTGCACCTCGAGCCACAACTCACCCAGCCGGTCGGCCGTCAGCTCGCCTGACTTTCGTTCGGTGTGGACCTTGCGTTCGAAGGTATAGAAGGCAGTCTGGCGCACCACGGTGTTGAGCATGTCCTCCACCTTCTGGGCCAGCAGCGCCTTGCGTTTGCGCGGGTCCGTCGCGCCCTTCAGCACCGACTGGAAGGTCAACATCTCGCCGAATACGCTCGCCGTTTCCGCCAGTGTGAGCGGCGTGCGCGACAGCAGCGGTCCCTGCCGTGCCGCCAGGACCTGATGCACGCCATGGCCGAGCTCGTGGGCTAGCGTCATCACGTCGCGCGCCTTGCCCTGATAGTTGAGCAGCACGTAAGGATGAACCGATGGAACCGTCGGGTGCGAAAAGGCCCCGGGGGCCTTGCCTGGCCGCACCGGGGCATCGATCCAGCGCCCATCGAAGAACTGCAGGGCGATTTCCGACATCTGCGGAGCAAATCCGGAGTATGCCGAGAGGACCGTTTCCCGTGCGTCAGCCCAGGGCACGATGCGGGTGTCCTCCTCCGGCAACGGCGCATTGCGGTCCCAGTGATCGAGCTGCTTCTTGCCGAGCCATCCGGCCTTCATTGCGTAGTAGCGATGCGAAAGCCGCGGATAGGCTGACCGCACGGATGTGACGAGAGCCTCGACCACTTCCGGTTCAACTCGATTGGAAAGATGCCGAGCCGCCGCGATATCCTTGAAACCGCGCCAGCGGTCGGAGATCTCCTTGTCTTTGGCGAGCGTGTTGGTGATGAGCGTAAACAGCCGCAGATTGGCCTTGAAGGTGTCCGCCAGAGCATTGGCCGCATGCATGCGCCGCGTTTCATCGGCATCGAGCAGCAGGTTGAGAGCAGGCTCCAGCGTCAGCAATTCGCCCTCGACCTCGAACTTCAAGGCGACCATGGTTTCGTCGAACAGGCGGTTCCAGGCGCCGAACGAGGTCACCGACTTCTCGAGAAAAAGCTGCTCCAGCTTGTCATCGAGCTGGTAGGGCCGCTCCTTGCGCAGATCGTTCAGCCACGGCTCATAGTGCCTGAGCGCGGGAGACGCGAGGGCGCGGGCCATTACTTCGTCGTCGATCCGATTGAGCTCGAGCTCGAAGAACAGCAGCGAGCTGAAAATGTCGGTGATCCTCTGGTTGACGTCGCCATAGAATTTCGCCCGCCCGGGGTCGGCGGTGTTCTCCACATAGTGAAGCTGCGCGAACGAGCCCACCCGTCCGAGCAGATCGTCGAGCGTTTCATATTCGCTGATGGTCCTGGCGAGATCGTCGCCGGCCGAACTGCCGGCGGCTATCTCGCCGAGCTTGCCCTTGAAAAGGCTTTGGAAGCTCTCGGCGTCGGCAGCCGCCTTCTCCAAATCCCTCGCGAACTCGGGCGCCTCGGAGCCCGAGTAGAGATCGGCGAGGTTCCACTCCGGCAGATCGTCGAGAGTTGCTGCGGAAAGCGACATGCAAGGCTCCTTGTCTCGACGTCACAGATCCGCTTCGCCGGAGGTGACGCGGCTGCCAGCCTCATATGAAGTCTTTGCGGAAGCGCGACAAGCCTCTCGGAGAGCCCTGTCCCAATTGTGCCGGCTCTTTAAGTACCCCTTTACGCTTGCCTGTCACAGTTTGGAAACCACAGGCGGGAATTGTCGGGGGCAACGCCGTTACGCTCGGCTTTGAAGGACGGGTTCGCAGGGAAATCAGCAGAGACGGCATGGCTCCTCCCAACGTATTGATAGTCGAAGACGATCCTGCGCAGCGCCGTATCCTGGAAGAAATGGTCAAGCGCATGGGCTTTGCCGCCTTTCCTGCCGAGAGCGGGGCCAAGGCGCTCGACCTGCTGGCGGGACCCCGCGGCGCGGGCTTCGAGCTGGTGCTGCTCGACCTCGTCATGCCGGGCATTGATGGTCTCGAGTTCCTCGACCGGCTGCAGGCCGTTCGCGGCGACCTGCCGGTCATCGTGCAGACCGCCCAAGGCTCGATCGATACCGTGGTCAAGGCCATGCGGGCAGGCGCCGATGATTTTGTCGTGAAGCCGGTCTCGCCGGAACGGCTCAGGATATCGATTCAAAACCTCCTCAAGGTCACCGCCCTCACCGAGGAGGTCAAGCGGCTCAACGCCAAGGTCGGCAGCGCCCTCACTTTCAATGAGCTCATCGCTACCAGTCCGGCTATGGCCAGCGTTCTGCGTCTGGGCCGCCGCGCAGCCCAGTCGAACATTCCCGTGTTGGTCGAAGGCGAGTCCGGCGTCGGCAAGGAAATGATCGCTCGCGCCATCCACGGCGAAAGCTCCCGGCGTGGTCGTACGTTCGTTGCCGTGAACTGCGGCGCCATACCGGAGAACCTGGTCGAAAGCATTCTCTTTGGCCACGAGAAGGGTTCATTCACCGGCGCCAGCGGCCGGCACATCGGAAAATTCCAGGAGGCCGACGGCGGGACCCTTTTCCTGGATGAGGTCGCAGAGCTGCCCCTCGACATTCAGGTCAAGCTACTGCGGGCTGTCGAGCAGGGTGAGATCGATCCGGTCGGTTCACGCAAGCCCGTCAGGCTCGATATTCGCCTTGTTTCCGCGACCAACCGAAACATGATCGAGATGGTCAAGCAGGGCCGGTTCCGTGAAGATCTCTACTACCGGCTGAACGTTTTTCCGATCCTGCTGCCGCCACTGCGCCAGCGGCTCGAGGATATACCGCAGCTGGTGGATCACTTCATAACCCGCTTCGCAGCCGAGGAAGGACGCAAGGTCAAGGGTATTGATCCGGCCGCGATGACGATGCTCGGGGCCTACGGTTGGCCGGGCAACGTCCGACAGCTCGAAAACACCGTGTTCCGGGCGATTGTTCTGTGTGAAGGCAGCGAGCTGGGCGTCGATGACTTTCCGCAGATCGCCTCGCTGGTCGAGGGTTACGAGGCAAAAGTACCTCCGGCGCCCGTCGCGCGGACGGCGGCGGCGCTGTCACAAGGGCGAGCCGCCGTGATCGGCGCCGACTTCCCGCAATCGGCGGGTGATGTCGTTAGCGACGGCATGGCGCTCGGCATTCCGGTGGTGACGGCCGGCGGCCACATTCGCAAGCTCGACGAGATCGAAGCTGACATGATTCGCCTGGCTTTGCATCGTTACCGCGGCCAAATGTCCGAGATTGCCCGCAAACTGGGCATCGGGCGATCGACGCTGTACCGCAAGATGCGTGAGCTCGGCCTCGATGAGGCGAAAATGTAACACCCTCCGTCATTTGGCGGTGACAAACGGAAATCCCATTGTCAGTAGGCCGGGGTATCACTAGCTTTGTTTGTAATGTGTGGGGTCTGAAATCGATGGACAGCTTTCGATTTTCAGTTGCGGTACTCATCGGCGCTGGATGCGTGGCGCTGGCCGCGGCCTGCCCTGCAGCCGCGACCAAGGCCGAAGACGCCGCCAGCATGAATGGCGATATCAAGAACTTCACCGCCAAGAAATCCCAGGAGAGGAAACGCGCGCGCCAAGCCCGCGAACGGGAGGCTCGCTGGTTCTTCTCCTTCGACGGATACGAGAGCTATCGGGAATACGACGCGACACCCCGGTTCTTTGCGCCGCGGTTTTCCAGGCGGGGGTATCGCAAGTCCTTCGGCGACGCCGCTCCCGGCTATAAGGCGAAATCACCGGATGCCGGCTTTGGCGATTATGCGCCGCCAAAGCTCGTCAAGCTGCACGACCCCCTGGCTGACGCCGCCAAACCGTACCGCGTACTTGCGGCAAGCGTTCTGCAAGAGCTCCGCAACCCTGACGCGGCGGTCCGGGTGAGTGAAGGCCATCGCGACGCGATCGTGGCCTTCTACAAGGGCCGGTCATTCGAGCCGATGTGGGTTACCTCCGAAGGCCTGAACGACAAGGCCAAGCGCGTCCTCGCACACCTCGCCGAGGCCGAGCGCGACGGCTTGCATGCGGCTGACTACCTTCCTGCAATGCTCGGATCGTTTTCTGACGATGGCGCCATCTTCAGGGGTGACATTGTTCATCTTGCCCGTCTGGAGCTCGATCTCACTGCGGTGACGCTCCGCTACGCGCAGCACGCCTACAGCGGCAGGATCCTCCCCAGAAAGTTGTCGGGTTATTACGACCTGACCCCGCCCCAGCTCGACGCCAGCTCAACTCTGGGCGAGTTGTCATGGCGGCTCGTCCCGGACGTATATCTGACGGGTCTGCATCCTGCTCACCCTTCCTATGCCGCCATGAAGTCGGCGCTGGCCGACCTTCGGAAGAAGCCCAAGGCAGAAGAGAAGCCAATTCCACCGGGCGCCAGAGTGAAGGTCGGCGAACGGGATGGGCGAGTGCCTCTCATCCGCGCTCGCCTGAGCAAGCTCGGTCATCTCAAGCAGGCTGCAATGCCGAAATTCGGCGCCGACGGCGGCAAGGCTACCTACAGCCCAACGCCTGAAGATGCGCCGCAGGTTTTTGCGGAGATCGCGGCGAGCGAGATCCTGGACAAGGAGCTTTCCAGGGCCTTGTCGGCATTCCAGAAGGCTCGGTCGATCAAGGTGACGGGGCGCATCGACCCCGCCACCGTAACCGCGCTCAATCAGCGCCCCGACGGCAACAAGATGCAGAAGCTGCTCCTCAACATGGAGCGGGTGCGCTGGATGCCGCGCGAGCTGGGTCGCCGTCACGTGTTCGTCAATCAGGCGGCGTTCGACCTACGCCTGATGGAAGGAGACCGCATAAGCTGGCAAACCAAGGTGATCGTCGGCAAGCCCGAGACGCAGACCTTCGTCTTCAGTGACGAGATGGAAACGGTCGTCATCAATCCGTACTGGGGCGTGCCGCTGTCGATCATTCAGGGCGAGATGATGCCCATTCTGGCCAACGACCCGTCCTATCTCGACCGCGAGGGTTACGAGGTTCTTACTCGCGATGGCGTGCAGGTGAGCTCGCGGGCGGTAAACTGGTGGGCATACGGATCGAAACTGCCGTACGACGTCCGCCAGCCGCCGGGCCCGAACAATGCCCTGGGCTATGTCAAATTCCTCTTTCCCAACGCGCACGACATCTACATGCACGACACACCCACTCGCAACCTGTTCGCAGAGAGCAATCGGGCGTTCAGCCATGGCTGCATTCGGGTGGAGAATCCGCGCGAGCTTGCCGTTCGAGTGCTGGGATGGAGCCGTGAGGAGGTTGATGCGACGATCGAAACGGGGGCGAATCAGGATTTCGACCTCGAGCAGAAGATCCCCGTCCACATCAACTACTTTACTGCCTGGCCCGATGCGAACGGAAAAGTTGGTTATTTTGCCGACTTATACGGGCGAGACGGTCGCCTGGAAAAGGCCCTGAATACTGTCACGGTTGCCGCAAACTGACAGTCTGTCGAGCAGAATATCCGGGCTGAAGGCGTCGAATTTGCTGTATCGCCCATGAATTGCCAGCAATTCGACCAATAAAGGAACGTTTAAGGTTATTGGCTGATCCTCGCTGCCGGCAATCGATGCCTTTCGTTGCGGCAGGAAGTTTTGACTTGTCGGCGCACTCGCTTCGCTTCATAATCGCACTAGGGACAAGTGGGGTTCGGGGAATACCTGGGGAGTTCGGGGTTTCTTCGGTTTTGTGAGTTGGGTAGAGCGGGGATCCATCTGTGTCGGGACACCACAAACCGTTGCCATCACGCCTGAAGAAGCTTGCCTCAATCTCGTTTTTGTTTGCTGCCTGCGCGTCCCTCTACTGGGGGATGTTTGCGGAGCGGACGGTTGCGGCCGGTGAGACTCGCACCCTCAGCCTCTATCATGTTCACACCAAGGAATCCCTTGTCATCACCTACAAGCGCAACGGTCGCTACCTCCCTTCGGCGCTTGAAAAGATAAACTTCATCATGCGCGACTGGCGCAAGAACCAGTCGACGGCCATCGATCCCAAGACTGTCGATCTGATGTGGGAGTTGCATGCCGACCTCGGTTCAAAGGCGCCGATCCACATCATCTGCGGCTTTCGTTCGGCTTCCACCAACGCCATGCTGAAGAAAATCGGCCGCAATGTCGCCCGGCAGAGCATGCATATCAGCGGCAAGGCTATCGATCTGTATTTCCCGGATGTACCCGTGGCCAAGCTCCGCGGCAGCGCCATTGTCCGGCAGGCAGGCGGCGTCGGCTATTATCCACGCTCGGGCGTTTCCGGCTTCGTCCATATAGATTCCGGCAACGTTCGCTACTGGCCACGTCCCAGCGCGACCCAGATGGCCGACATCCACCGTGACTTCCGCAAGACCATCGGCGCAAGGATGACCAACGGCTATATGGTTGCGCAGGTCGAGACCGATCCGAACGCTTCCGTCACGAAGGCCAGCGGCACGGTGCAGATGGCGGCCGCCGACTTCGGACGCGACGATGAAGCGGAAGAGATGTCTGCCGTAACGGCAAGCCTGCCCAAGAGCACGCTGGGCGTCGAACTGGCCTCGGCCTATCCCGTACCGACACCGCGCGCCCGCCCGATCGAGGTAATGTTCCTCGCCAGCATGCAGGTTGAGCCGGCGTCCGCGCCGCCGACCACGCCCAACTTCGCCAGACGGTCGCCGGAGTTCGAGAGTTTAGGCGACCTGGCCGCCGGCGAAGACATTCTCGACACGGAACTGAGCCCGGCCAACGCCACCAGCAAGGGAAGCCTGGCCGGCTTCGCAACCACCAGCAACAGCACCATGACCATGGCGTCGGCAGCGGGCGCGTCCGACAATCCGGCTTGGTGGCCCGTACGCTGGCTTTTCGATACCGATAGCCTGATCCGCCGCGATCAGGCGCCAGTGGCGCCGGAAGTCGTGGATATCGGCCATACGGACGAACCTGACGAAGTCCCGGCACAGACCATGATCATGGACGACGGAATCGGCCGCTATCTGTCCAGCATTGAAGAAGCGTCAGACGACGACAGCGGTCAGGTGATGAGCTCGGGCAAGTCCGACATGCTTATCGTAAATCGCTCGACCAAGAGCGACAACCTTTGGCGCGCGGCGGACTACGACCAGCTGGGTAGCGCCAGCGACGTTCTGAATGGCGGCGCCGCTCCCCTGCGGTTCGAATAGCTTTCGGCCTTTTTTCGGCGGGTACTCCATTCGGCGCATTTCCCGCCATGGGGACAGTCACCCGGTCCCTTCCATACCAAGAGCGCCCAGGTAGAGATCGAGCAGCGCCTGCTCTTCATCGCGCTCGGCGCGGTCCTTTCTTCTGATGATCAGCACTTTGCGCAGTATCTTGGTATCGAAACCATTCGCCTTGGCCTCGCCATAGACCTCCTTGATGTCGCCGGCGAGAGCCCGCTTCTCCTCCTCGAGCCGCTCGATGCGCTCGACGAGGCTGCGAAGCTGCCCCTTGGCGAAGCTGGTTTTGGTGTCCATTGGCGCGGTCCTCGAAATATCAATGATTGTCGTGATGTTTCGCCAGGTTACTCATCTGCTCGGGCGATGCGGGGTTCTGGTACCGCCGCTTCCATTCGTCATAGGGCATGCCGTAGATGCGGGCGCGCGCTTCCTCGCGCGCGATCTTGATGCCGCGCGCCGCTGCGGCCGCCTCATACCAGTTCGACAGGCAGTTGCGGCAGAAACCGGCAAGGTTCATGAGGTCGATGTTCTGCACGTCCGTCCGGTTGCGCATGTGCTCGACGAGCCGGCGTAACACCGCGGCTTCAAGCTCGATCTCGGTGCGATCATCGATAGCGTTCATGGGTCTTCTCCTATTAGCATTTTCCGGCGAAGTGGAATCACTTCGCCGATAAGAAAATGCGCAGGAACAAATACTTGGAGCATGTTCTTGTCGGAAAAGTGTGGACACTTTTCCGGAACATGCTCAAGGCTGCAACGAGGGTGCCGATAGCATTTTCGGGTCCTGGCTGCATCCCTTTCCGGCAGGACGGCAAAGCCTTGCCAACAGGTCCGTGGATCGGGCAAATATGCCTTGAGCGGCGGCTCGGCCGCCGTAATGTTGCCAAGGGAATATCCAGCAAATACCAACCGTATTTTGGGTTGATTCGGATGCGAAGGAGAGGGCATCTTGAGAGGATGATCGGAAAGACCTTCATTCTGACATTGCTCGTGCTGGCGGCGCACGCATTGCAGTCAACGCCCGCCCGGGCCGATCTCAAGCTGTGCAACAACACCCCGAGCCGTGTTGGCGTCGCCCTGGGGTACAAGGACTCCAAGGGGTGGGCCTCGGAAGGTTGGTGGAACATCGGCGCCAACGCCTGTGAGACGCTGCTGAAAGGCGAGCTTATCGCCCGCTTCTACTACATCTACGCGGTCGACTACGACAAGGGCGGAGCCTGGGGCGGCAAATCCTTCATGTGCACGCGCGACAAGATCTTCACGATCCGGGGTATCAAGGACTGCAAGGAACGCGGCTATCAGAAAACCGGCTTCTTCGAGGTCGACACCAAGGAGGAAACCGACTGGTCGGTTTCGCTCTCGGGCGAGAAGACCGCGGAGCCGCAGGTGCAGTGAGGCGTAATCGGCGGGTCAAGATTGTCGCCACGCTTGGGCCCGCCTCATCCACTCCCGAGCTAGTCGAGAAGTCTTTTCCTCGCCGGCGCGGACGTCTTCCGCGTCAACATGAGCCACACCTCTCACGACGATCTCATTCGGTTTTGCCAGGTCATCAGGTCCGTCGAGACGCGGCGCGGCCGACCGATCGGCATCCTCGCCGACCTCCAGGGACCGAAGCTGCGGATCGGCGCCTTCAGCGAAGATGAAGTGCAGGTGGTTGCCGGTGACGCCTTCACCTTCGATAACGATAACCGTCCTGGCGACAAGCAGCGCGTCCATCTGCCCCACCGGGAAATTTTCGAGGCGGTGAAAGCGGGCGACAACCTGCTGCTCAACGATGGCCGTGTACGTGTCGAGGTGACGGCGGTATCCCCGAACCGGATCGAGACCCGCATCATATTCGGCGGCGTCCTTTCGGCCCGCAAGGGCATCAATCTGCCGGATACCATTCTGGCCATGGCGGCGCTGACCCCAAAGGATCGGGCCGACCTCGAGCTCGCTGCCAGTACCGGCGTCGACTGGATCGCTCTGTCGTTCGTGCAAAGGCCCGATGACGTCGCGGAGGCGCGCAAGCTGGTGCGCGGACGCGCCGGAGTCATGGCCAAGATCGAGAAGCCCTGGGCTCTGGCGGCGCTGCCGCAGGTCCTCGAGCTGGCCGACGGCGTCATGATCGCCCGCGGTGACCTCGGTGTCGAGTTGCCTCTCGAACAGGTGCCCGGCCGGCAGAAACAGATCACCCGCGCCGCGCGCCGGGCCGGACGGCCGGTCATCGTGGCAACCCAGATGCTCGAATCCATGGTCCATGATCCGGTACCGACGCGCGCCGAAGTTTCCGACGTGGCGACCGCAGTGTTCGAGGGCGCCGATGCGGTGATGCTTTCTGCGGAATCGGCTTCCGGCGCCTGGCCGGAGAAGGCGGTAGCGACCATGGACAAGATCGCCCAGGAGGTTGAGCGCGATCCGCACTACCGGGACATCATTCGCGCCCAACGTACTGAACCCGAGCCTACGGCTGCAGACGCCATTTCCGCCGCCGCCCGGGTGGTGGGCGAAACGCTCAAGCTCGCGGCAATCGTCTGCTACACTGCTTCCGGCTCGACCGGCCTCAGGGCGGCACGCGAGCGGCCTGACCTGCCGATCATCGCTTTGACACCCAACGCTTCAACCGGACGCCGGCTCGCGCTGGTGTGGGGACTTCATTGCGTGCTGACTCCCGACGCGACCGATCTCGACGACATGGTGTCGAAGGCATGCCGCATTGCCGCCGAAGAAAATTTCGCTGCTGCCGGGCAACGCGTGATCATTACCGCCGGGGTGCCCTTGCGGGTGCCCGGCACGACCAACATGCTGCGCATCGCTTTTGTCGGCGACAGCACCGAAGCGGCCCGGTAGTCTCGGCACGGTCGCCTGAACCAACGGCGAATTGGGTGAGGTTTCAGCTGTTAGGCGATGGCCATCGGCACTCACTTCAGAATCCCCTGTTCGACCTCGTGCTCGAGACTTTTCACCGCCTCGCGGATATTCGCCATGTTGGGGTTGATGGCCAGGGCGTCGCGGAATGCCGTCAATGCACCCTTGGCGTCACCCTGGTCGCGCCGGATCATGCCGAGGCCCGACAGCGCCCCGAAGTGACGCGGCTCGAGCTCGAGTACGACATCGATATCGGCCAGCGATCGATCGAGCCTGCCGACGATGTAGTTGACAGTCGCCCGCTTGTTCCAGGCTTCCGCAAATTTGGGCGCATGTTCGACTACGACGTCGAGAATATCCAGCGCCCGGTCGTAGCGCTGCGCATTCATGCTCTTGACCGCCTGTTCCAGGAGGAGATCGGCGGTGGCGCCTCCCGATCGCATCCACATCTGCCAGATCAGCTGCTCGACGACCTTCCCTTCCTCCTCGGTCTTGGCCGAGCGGAGGCGCCCGAACAGCCGGTCTAGGACTTCATTGCGCTGGCGGGCGCGATCGGCATCAGTGAGCGGCGCCGTGCGTGGGGCAATCTTGTCGCTCTCGCGGGTTCCCTGGCCCCGCGCTACTGCAATCCCGGTGACAAGCACCAGGGGCATGACCAGTACGGCGCGGCGCGAGAGCATTGGCGATTTTACCGCGCTCCAGGCTCGCGGCAAAGCAAAACGCCGCTCCTTTCACGAGGACGCGGCGTCAAAAGTGAGTGATCGGGATACCTTGCGGAGACCCTTAACCCTGCCGCGCCTTGAAGCGCGGGTTGGTCTTGTTGATCACGTAGGCTCGCCCCTTGCGGCGAACCAGGCGATTATTGCGATGCCGCTTGATCAGCGACTTGAGTGAGTTTCGGACTTTCATGGCGTTCACCGGACGAGCAGGCGTTTCTTGATCGGCCCGATAAATAGGGATGGCCCTGTCATGTGTCAACTTGCCATCCATCGCAAAGGATGCTCAATCGGGCCTGCTGCGGGAGGCGCCATGGAATTTTATCTGACGGCGGCGGCTTTCGGGCTCGCCATTCTGTTCGCCGGCCTCATGGCATGGGTCGAGCGGAGGCCGCGCGCCGCCCTGAGCCCGCGCCTCATCCCGACCACACCGCTGCTGCTGATCGCGGTTCTTGTCGCCGTCCTCGCCGGCTCCCACCTGCTCAGCATGTGGGGCATCGAGCATGGTCGCTTTCCGCGGCTCTAGGCCATGGAGAACCCGTGCATCATCACGGTAGCCATCACCGGATCGGTCCCTGGCAAGAAAGACAACCCGGCGGTGCCGATCTCGGTTGCCGAGCAGGTCGAATCGACGGCTGAGGCCTTCGCGGCGGGCGCTTCACTCGTGCACGTTCATGTCCGCGATGACGATGGCAGCCCGAGCTCTGATATTCATCGCTTCGCTGCCGTCCAGGACGGCATTCGCCGGCGCTGCCCCGGCATTATCGTCCAATTCTCGACCGGCGGCCGCGGCAGACGACCGCAGGAACGGGGGAGCATGCTGCATCTGAAGCCTGAAATGGCATCGCTCGCGACGGGCTCAGTCAATTTTCCCAATGCGGTCTATGAAAACCCGCCGGATTTCATCGGCGGCCTCGCGCGCCGCATGCTCGAATACGGCGTGAAGCCCGAATGCGAAGTATTTGATCTTGCCATGCTCTACAACGCCGCGAAGCTGGCGCGGGACGGGATGATAAAGTCGCCGGTGCACGTGCAATTCGTGCTCGGTGTAGCGAACGCCCAGCCGGCGCGCCGCGAGATACTCGACTTCGAGGTGGGCGAGCTCGGCAGGATCATGCCCGACGCCACCTGGACAGCGGCCGGCATCGGCCGGCACCAGCTCGAAGTCAATCGGTGGGCGCTCGAGCTCGGCGGCCATTGCCGCACCGGGCTCGAGGACAATGTACGCTTCGACTCGAGCCGGCTCGCCGCCAGCAACGCCGAGCTCGTCGCACGGGTCGCCAGCCTGTGCGCCGAATACGGCCGCCGGCCGGCGACGCCCGCGGAGGCGAGAGCGCTGCTCGGCCTCGACCCCGTTGATGCTTCAGATCATTCAGGACAAATGCATCAGGACCCGCGGCGCAGCGGTCCTTAGCAACGCATTGCGCGCGTCCCACTGGCTGCCTTCATTCAGCTCCTGCAGGAACTGCACCCCACCGCCTCCGTAGAGAGCCACCGGCAAGCCATCCCTGAACAACACCCGGTTGCCGGTAAGCGCCGGCACCTTGGGTGCGGGGACGAGGACCCCGGCGAGGTTCAGCGGATCGGCGCCCGACAGCGAGATCCACGCGCCGGAACCTTTTTTTCGCCGGACCTCCCGCAGCAGGCCGACCGCTTCCGGCAGCGCGAAGTGCTCGCCGGAGAATCCGGCGACGAAGCGGCCGCCGCGGATTTCTCCGCGCGCTTCGAGCCGTCGATAGACGCGCAACAGCTCCCGCCATGGCGGCAGCGACGCGGCCTCACGCTCGAGCAGGCGCCAGAATACCACGCCGTAGCGGCGCAGCAGCGTACGGGCGATGTGCTCGACCGGCGTGATCTCACCGTTGCCCGCCGCAGCGCGGCGCGCCAAAGCCCATCTGCCGGCGCTGCTCATGCTGAACGCAGAGCTCCCGCGCCGGCGGCGGCCCCCGGATGCCGTCTGGCGGCGGTTCGCAGGTACGAGCAGTGCACGCAAGCCCCCGAATCCGTCCGAGCTCACGAGGCCCAGCGCTACCAGCTCAGCGAGAGCTTCTTCCACCTGCGCGCCCAGGAGCCGCGTGCCGTCGACGAGCTCATCGAAGAACGACGCGCCATTCTCGCGGAAGTAATCGGCAACCGTCTGAGCTCCCGTAGTCAGCGGCATCGGATTGCCGCTTGCCGGACGCGACGTCCATAGTGGCGCATTGCGGCGCGGCAGCAGAGCGATTGGCGTGGACCTGACGGGCCCGGCACGACGCTCCTTGCCGTTGGCTTTGCCGTTTCTCGTTCGAAGCTGGACCCAACTGACCCGTCCGGCGAGACACTGCTCGTCAAGCCACGCCGGGTCATAGCGGGCAAGACGCGCCGGCAGAATTTCGGTCTCCCAGGCGCCGGCGGGGGCTTCGAACCCCTCCAGCTGCCCGACGATTTCAAGGAGCGCCTCGGGTCCTTCCATGCGTGCGTCCGTCGTTACCCGCTGCCATTCGAACAGGAAGCGCATGAAGTCGCGCGCCGCCACCGGCTCGACTTCAGCCCGCAGACGCTTGACCGTATAATGGTGGATGCGCGCCAGCAGCCGCCGCTCGCACCATTCCTCCTGCGCGACGCCGGGATTGAAGCGGCCGCGCATGGCGAACCCTTCGGCCTCGAGAGCCAGCAGTGCAGCAGCGATATCGGCCTCCCGCAGACCCATGGGGCTCGCGAGCGCAGTCACGGTCACGGGGCCGGCCCCTTCCAGCCGGCCGCGCACCAGCTCCGCCAGAGCCTCTTCAGGCGCCCATGCGCGCGCATAAGCCGCCGGCGCGGTGATTTCAGGCTCGAGCGTGATGTGCCGCCACAGGGCTTGAAAATGCGGCAGGCGTTCTGCGGCGATCCACAGACTGGTGGAAGGTGCAGTGAGCCGCGCTACCCGCTTTTCACCTCCAAGCTGAGCAAGCCACTCCATCCAGTCCGGTCGCGTCTCTGTGTCGGTCAGGAAGCCGAGCCACACCAGCGCATCGTGCAGCTCGTCGGCGTTCTCGGGCTCGGGCCAGGCTTCGGCACGCACCCGGCTGATCGCGTCCGCGTCGAGCCGACCGATCTCCGATGCCTTCTCGACATCGAGCCACCGCCTGCTCATCACCGCCTGTGTCCGGCGCTCCTCGAGCGGTGCATCGTCGAGATAAGCATAGGGCCGCGCCGCCAGAACCTCGAGCGCCAGTGGTGAAGGTTCCGTCAGATCGCGGGCGACCAGGGAAACTTCACCCCTCTCAAGCCGTGCCAGCAGGCGTTCCAGCCCTTCGATGTCCATCGCTTCCGTCAGACAGTCGCCAACGGTCTGGTTGACCAGCGGATGGTCAGGCACCTCGCGCTCGCCCGGCAGGTTCTCGGCACAGGCGATCTGGTCGGGGAACACGGTCGCCAACAGGTCCTCCGCGCCCATGCGCGCGAGCTGCGGCGGCACCTTTTTGCCGCCGCGGAACCGCGGCAATGCCAGCGCTACCCCAATGACCCAACGCCAGCGCGTAATGAACATCGGCGCGTCCAGCATCGCCTGAACCAGCACCTGGCGTACGCTTGCCGAACTGAGATAGCGCCCCACCTCGGCGAGCTCGAAGCTGTGCGCAGCGGTCAGCGACAGCACGATGTTGTCCTCAGTGGCCGCGGCCTGCAGCTCGAAGTTGAACTTGCGGCAAAAGCGCTTGCGCAGCGCCAGTCCCCAGGCCCGATTGATGCGGTTGCCGTAGGGCGAGTGAATGACCAGCTGCATCCCGCCTGAACTCGTCGAAAAAGCGCTCGAGCACGATGCTGTCCTGCGTGGGCAGGCAGCCGAGCGCGGCGTGGGCAGCGCTCAGGTATTCGGCGAGCTGGTTCGCGGCGGGGCGGTCGACACCCACCTCGCTCATCAGCCAGTCGAGCAGCTGCTGGCCTTTCGCATCCGCCGTGAGACGCTCCGCCGCCGCGGCGCGCAAGCGCGACACTGCCTGCGAGAGTTCATCGCTGCGGGCCGGCGCCTCGCCCAGCCAGAAGGGAATCGTCGGCGGTGCGCCTTCGGCGTCGGCGACGCGCACGACGCCCCGCTCGACGCGCAGGATGCGATAGGAGCGGTTTCCAAGCTGGAATACGTCGCCCGCCATGCTCTCTACCGCGAAGTCCTCATTCACCGTACCGATGACCTGCGCTTCGGGTTCGAGCAGCACCTGGTAGTCGGCGTTGTCCGGGATGGTGCCTCCCGAGGTCAATGCCGTGAGCCGCGAGCCGCGCCGGCCCCGCAGCAGGCCATTGACGCCGTCATGGTGGATGAGCGCGCCGCGCCGGCCACGCCGGCTGCTGATGCCTTCGCTCAGCATGGCCACGATTTCTCCAAAGTCCCGGCGGGTGAGCGCGCGGTACGGCCAGGCTCGCCGCACGAGGTCGAAGAGCTCGTCTTCCTTCCACTCGCGTGCGCTCACCTCGGCGACGATCTGCTGAGCCAGCACGTCCAGCGGCCGCTCAGGGATCACCAGGCGATCGAGCTCGCCGCGGTTGCCGCTGTCGATCAGGGCGGTGCATTCGACAAGGTCGTCCCGCGACAGCGGAAACAGGCGTCCCTTGGGCGTGCCATCGACGGCATGGCCCGAGCGGCCCACCCGCTGCAGCAAAGCTGCGATGGACCGCGGCGAACCCAGCTGGCAGACGAGGTCGACCTCGCCGATGTCGATGCCCAGCTCGAGCGAGGCGGTCGCCACCAGGGCCTTGAGCTTGCCCTGCTGAAGTCGCTGTTCAGCGGCGAGTCGATGCTCCTTGCTCAGGCTGCCGTGGTGAGCGGACACCTGATCCTTGCCCAGACGCTCGAAAATCTGTCGGGACGCGCGCTCCGCCATGCGCCGCGTATTGACGAAGATCAGCGTCGTGCGGTGCGCCTCAATGAGCTCGGCCAGGCGATTGTAGACCTGGCTCCACGCCTCGGCAGACATCACCGGTTCGAGCGGCGATGCGGGCACTTCGAGAGCGAGATCGCGTTTACGACGATGGCCGGTGTCGATGATCGTGCATTTTGCGCCTTCCCCTGCCGGCGACCCAACCAGAAGACGGGCAACTGCTTCGATGGGTTTCTGGGTGGCTGACAGACCGATCCGCTGGATCGGCCGGCCGCAGAGACTGCCCAGCCTCTCGAGCGATAGCAGCAGATGGGAACCGCGCTTGTTGGAGGCGACAGCATGGATCTCGTCGACGATTGCGGTTCGCGCCGTCCTCAGCATCGCCCGGCCGGATTCCGACCCGAGCAGCACGTAAAGGGATTCCGGCGTCGTGACCACGATGTGCGGGGGCGCCCGCCGCATGCGGTCGCGCTCGCCTGCCGATGTATCGCCGGTTCGCACCGCGGTCCGGATCGCGATGTCGGGCAGACCCTGGGCGCGCAGCGCTGCGCGGATGCCGGCAAGCGGCGTCTCGAGATTGCGGTGGATGTCGTTCGACAGCGCCTTGAGCGGTGAGACATACACGACCTGGGTTTCGTCCTTCAGCCGACCCTCGAGACCCTGGCGCACCAGCTCGTCGATGGCTGCCAGAAACGCAGCCAGGGTCTTGCCGGAACCCGTCGGCGCCGCGATCAGCGCATGGCCGCCCGACTTGATGGCGGGCCAGGCTTGTGCCTGCGCTGGCGTCGGTTCGGCGAAGCGGCCGTCAAACCAGGCGGCGACCGCCGGATGAAACATGCTGAGAACTCATGGGCCTGCCTGAATGTCTGCGAGCGCTGCTCGATCGTCGTCGCAGTCGCCGACTGAGCCCGCGCTCCCGGGCCGGCGGCGACTGCTGTGGAAATCATCGAGAGTCGGCGAGGAATTCTTCCTAACGAACTGCAACAAGTCAATCTTTCTCGCTCGCCCTCGCTGCACGGCGCCAACGTGCGGCATAACCGGCGAGTGGAGGAAGATCGATGCGTTCAGGCGGCCGCAAGTCGACCTCTACCCGCTTCGTGCGAGCGCCATGCCCGGCCAGCAGCGCAGCGCCCGCCGCGGTGCCATAGCGCTGCGTGGTATAGACCGTACGGCGCCCCGGCCGCAACGCCGCGACTAGGGCCGGATAGAGAGGGTCGCTCACGAATGAGCCGTCGAGGATCGCCAGGTTGTTGTCGCCCAGGGCATCGAGACAGGCATCGGTCGTGAGCGCGACATAGAGGAGCGCCAGGGCGCGTTGGCGGCTTGCCGACTGGGGTTTGGGCCCGATGATTCTCCCCTTGCCTGCCCGCTCCGGAAACAAGGCATCATGTTCTGCGAACGACGGTAGCGCCATGGTGCCGGCCGCGACAAGGTCGCCGACCTCGCCCAGTTCCGCGCCCTGCTGCGAGCTGTCGCCGGCAAGGGCTGCGAATTCGCGGCCGCCCATGGTGAGTGCCCCGGAGAGCGGCCTGCCCTCGACGTCGGCGTTGCACTGCCGCGTTTCGGAAACCGTAAATGCGCCGGGCCGGCCGACGTGCCCGAGCCCGACGATCCATGTCCCCGTGGAAATCAGCGCGAAGTCGGTCAGTCCCGCCTGCTGGAAGCGATAGAAGTTGGCGGTGGAATCGTGGATGCCGCACAGGACGGCGATACCCTCCGGCAGCCCATGTCGCCGCACGAGCTCCGGTCGGATTGTGCCGAGGGTATGCCAGGCCGGCGTCGGCGGCGGCAACAGGCGGCGCCAGCCCCGGTCCTCTACGATCGCCAGGAACCGTCTCTTGCGCACGTCCCACAGGTGGGATTGGGCCCCGAGGTAGGTGACTTCGCTGGCGCCCACACCGGTGAGACGCCAAGCCCAGTATTGCGGCCCGCCGAGGAAATGATTCGCGCGGGCCACTGCCTCCGGCCATCCGGTCTCCAGGAACAGCAACTGTCGCGCGAGATGCGCAAGGCCCGGCATCACGGTGCTGCCGCGCTTCTGTAGCGGCCCAGCGAGATCGCGATAGCGGCGATCGAACTCCGCCGTAGGCACATGCTCGTAGTCCACCATCGGCATCAAAAGCCGATCGCAGCCGACCAGAGCGCCAAGAGAGCCATGAGTGGTCACGACGACCGCGCCGATCGGGTGCCTGCGCGCGAGCGATCGAAGGTGGTCGAGGAACCAGTGTTCGAGCCCTTCGGAATCCGGATGCAGATAGGGCGGTCCAGGCAGTGAATTGTTCGTCGTAGTAACGGTCTCGACGATCGCTCCCTCCGCCGTCGCAGCCGAGAGCTTGACGTTGGTCTTGCCAATGTCGAGGACCGCAACGTGCTCCATGGCGCTCAATCTGCTATGCAGGCATCGATAGGCTGTCAATCCTGCGCGGGGCGAAGCGATGAGAACTCAAGGACAAGATCGCCGTCATCACCGGCGGTGCGCGCGGTATCGGCCGAGCCGTCGCCGAACGCTACGCGAAGGAAGGCGCGCGGGTCGTCATCGCCGACCTGCTGATTGCCGAGGCGAAGCAGGAGGCGGCCGCCATCGGACCGGCGGCGGTCGCCATCGGCGTCGATGTCAGCCAGCGTCACTCGATCGAGGCGATGGGACGCTTCATCACCGATCACGTCGGTCCGGTAGACATCCTGGTCAACGGTGCGGCGATCTTCAATATGGCCCCGCTGGCCGAGATCACCGAGGCCGACTTCGACCGCCAGTTCGCAATCAACGTCAAGGGCCTCCTGTTCACTACCCAGATGATTGCCGCGCAAATGATCGCTGCCGGCAGGCGCGGCAAGGTCATCAATTTTTCGAGCCAAGCCGGGCGCCGTGGCGAGGCTCACGTGGCGGTTTACTGCGCCACCAAGGCCGCGGTGATCAGCCTTACACAGAGCATGGCGCTCGAGCTCATCAGGCACGGCATCAACGTCAACGCCATCGCCCCCGGTGTCATCGACACGCCGATGTGGGACGAGGTCGACGCGCTCTTCGCCAAATACGAGCAACGGCCGATCGGCGAGAAGAAACGGCTGGTAGGTGAGGCGGTGCCGTTCGGGCGCATGGGAGTTCCCGAAGACATCACCGGGGCAGCCGTGTTCCTCGCCAGCCCGGACAGCGATTACATCGTGGCGCAGACGCTGAATGTCGACGGCGGCAACTGGATGAGCTGACTGCTCAGGGGATCGTCGCTTCGCCGTGCCAGCCAAGGTGGCTGAGAAACTCGCGCGTGCGTTCAACGGTTGCAGCTTCGAATATCTGGCGGGGCGGCCCCTGCTCGATGACGTGTCCCTTATCGATCACCACGACCCGATCGGCCACCCGTTTGGCGAAATCCATTTCATGGGTCACCACCGCCATGGTCATCCCTTCGTCGGCCAGGCGTTTCATGACGCTCAGCACCTCCCCGATGGTTTCGGGATCGAGCGCCGACGTAGGCTCGTCGAACAACATGAGATCGGGCCCCATCGCCAGGGCGCGCGCGATCGCAATCCGCTGCTGCTGGCCGCCGGAGAGCGCCGCAGGATAGTGGCCGGCCTTTTCTTCCAGCCCGACCTTTCGTAACAGGTCGATAGCCCGGGCCTCCGCCTCCCCCCGCGTCAGGCCGAGAACCGTCTGAGGGCCGATCGAGACGTTACGCAGCGCCGTGAGGTGCGGGAACAATTCGAAATTCTGGAACACCATGCCGATGCGGCGTCTCAACGCCCGCCGGTCGACCCCGGCATCGTGAACCGCAACTCCTTCGAATAGAATTCGCCCGCTTTCGATCGCCTCGAGCGCGTTGATGCAGCGCAGGAAAGTCGACTTGCCCGATCCGCTGGGACCGATGATGCACACGACCTCGCCGCGGTGGATCCGGAAGCTCACGCCTTCGAGCACCGCAAGCGTACCATACCGCTTCACGACGTCCTCGATTTCGACAATCGGTTTGCCGGAATGTGCCCCTTTGCGCGCGTTCATTCCGCGATCCTGAAACGCCGGTACATCCAGTCCACCAGTTTCGCCTGCGGATATCCCATCAACCAGTAGAGGGCGGCCATCGCTGTCAGTACTTCGAGAATGCGGAATGTCTGGGCGCGGATCTGCATCGCCACATAGGAAAGCTCCATGACGGCGATCGTCGATACCAGCGAAGTGTCCTTGAACAGCGAAACCCAGGTGCTCGCCAGCGCCGGCAGCACCCGATACACGGCCTGCGGCAGGACGATCCTGGCAAATACCTGCGTGCGGCTCATGCCGAGCGCCAGCCCGGCGTTCCACTGACCGGAACGTATCGACAGGATGCCGGCCCGGAAGGTCTCCGAATTGAAGGCTGAAACGTTGAGGCTCAGCGCCACGAGTCCGGTGGTGAAATCCGGCAGCAGAATCCCGAACGCCGCCGGGAGCACGTAGAAGACCCAATACACCTGCAGGATGAGCGGGGTGGCGCGGAAGAACTCCACGAACACCATCGCGGCGAGGCTGACCGGGCGCCAGGGCGACAGCCTCAGCAGCGCGAGAACGAGGCCCCCGGGGATCGCCAGCGCCATGGTGGCGACGGTGAGGACGATGGTCAGCCAGGCCCCGGCGAGCAGGCTCTCCCGGAACTGCCATACAACCGACCAGTCGAAGGTCATGACGCGCCAAGCGGCGCCAGGCGCCGATAAACATGGTCGACGCCTCGCGCAATCGGGTAGAGAACGAGGAAATAGACGATCATCACCGCGGTGTAGATCTCGAACGGGCGGAAGGTCTGGCCGACCAGCGTCTGGCTCTGCCGGATCAGCTCGGGGACGGCGATCACCGAGGCGATGGCGCTGTCCTTGATGGCCAGCACGATGAGCGATCCGAGCGGCGGCAACATGCGGATCAGCGCTTGCGGCAGGATGATCAGCCGTACCGCCTGGGCGGGCGACATGCCCAGCGCCAGCGCCGCCCACATCTGGCGCTGCCGCACCGAGGTCAATCCGGCCCTGATCGCTTCGGCGACATAAGCTCCGAGATGAAAGCCGAGCGCCAGCACGGCAGCGGTGATCGGCGACAGGGATTGCCGGGTGAGCAGCGGCAGCGCGAAATACGCCCACACCAGGATGACCAGCACCGGAATGGCGCGAACGGTATCGACATAGAAGCCCAGCACGAGGTCGAGCACACGGCCGCCATAGGTGCGGCCGATGCCGACGACGAGACCGATGGCGAAGCCGAGCAGCAGCGACAAGCCGCTCACCAACAGCGTCACCAACAGTCCTTTGGCAAGGAACCGCCAGCTGTCGATCAGAGGTCCGAGATCGATGGCCATCCCCCAGCCGCAGCGATGGCGTCAGCGGGCCGTGTAGCCGCCGTCGACGGCGATCGCCTGACCGGTCGTCCATGCTCCGGCGTCCGAGGCCAGGAAGGCCGCCAGCTCACCGACCTCCTCCGGCCGCCCCGCGCGGGGTATGGGATGCATCATGCGGCGGGTTCGCAGCGCCGCCTCCGGATCCGGCTCGAGGCTTGCGACCTCGCGCGCAAGCTCCGTTTCGATGAAGCCGGGACAGATGGCATTGGCGCGCACGCCCTTGTCGGCCAGATCGAGCGCCATGGCCCGCACCATGCCGATGACCCCTGCTTTCGCCGCGCAATAGGCCACTCTCTCGCGCTGGCCGACCAGTCCGTACATCGACGAGATGGCGATGATCGCGCCGCCCCCGGCGTTCACCAGGTGGTCGGCGGAATGACGGCTTGCAAGGAACACTGACACGAGGTTCTGGGTGCAAATCCTCTGGAACTCATCGAGGCTCGCCGACAGGATCGATGTCACTCCCGACGTGCCGGAGCTGACCACCACAGTGTCGATCCCGTTCATGAACCCGGCCGCGGCGGCCGTGACGGTCACGACATCGGACTCGATCGTTGCGTCGCCGCGTTGAAAACCGGCCCGTCTCGGATCGTTCAGACGCCGCGCCGCTTCGATCAGCTTTTCTTCGCGCCGTCCGCTCAGGAACACGACTGCCCCCTGCGCGAACATGGCCTGGGCACAGGCAAAGCCCAAGCCGGTGCCGCCGCCGTAGATGATGGCGCGCTTGCCCGCCAGCCGTGAGTCGGGCAAAGCTATCTACCGCTCGGATTTGCGACGGGCCGGACGACCTTGTCAGCCCTGCTTCATCAGCCGCATCTCTTCGGCCTGCAGCTTGTCCTTATGCTCCTCGGCGACGGCGCGCAGCCAATCCCGGAACACCGGATCGTCCTTGCTGACCGCCAGCCCGACCTCGTTGGAAAACTCCGTGCTCGTGAGGCAGCCCTCGCCCTCCGGCCACACCGCGAGGCCCTGCACCTCCTTGTTGAGCGTGATCCATGAGATTTTGTCGATGGGCGCGACATCGGCGCGGCCGGACATGATCTCTTCGACCGGCGCCGCCGTCCCCGATCCGGTGACACCGCGTGCCTTCGCCTTGGGGAAGCGCTGCGGAACCCAGGGCTCCTCGGCCGCACCGGTGAAGTAGGCGACCGTAATTTCCTCGCGGTTCAGGTCATCGACGCTTTTCACGTCCTTGAGCTTCATATTGTCCGCCTTGCCGAACATGCAGATGCTGGAGTTGGAATAGACGATGAAATCCACGACTTTTTTGCGCGGCTCGGTCACCGACAGGGGAGCGATCGACATGTCGACCTGTCCGTTCTGGACCACCGGCACCTTCGTTTCATGGCTTACCGGTACGAGCTCGAGCTTGACGCCAAGCTGATTGATGTACTCCTGGACCAGCAGCCAGACCGGACCTTCGTATTGTTCGCCTTGTCCGGTGGTGTTCTCCTTGAGCCACGGGTAGCCCGCCAAAACGCCCGCCTTCAGGGTTCCGCGCGCCTTGATGGCATCAATGGTCTTGCTCTGGCCGGGCTGCGGAAGCTCGGCGCCGTAGCTTGTGGAGCTGGCACCGAGGCTTGCCGCCGCCAGTGACAGGCTCATCAAGATGGATCGGACGAGATTGCTCATTGGATTTTTTCCTCCCTTTGCTGGTCAGCGACCTGTTCGGTGCTCAGAAGCCGCTGCCACGCTATAGCATTTTCCGGCGAAGTGGAATCACTTCGCCGATAAGAAAATGCGCAGGATCAAATACTTGGAGCATGTTCTTTTCGGAAAAGTGTGTACACTTTTCCGGAACATGCTCTAGCCACTTCCCGCAGGGCGACAACGTTCCTCCGTTCAGGAAAGCCGGTGCCCCTCCGCGCTCAGCCGATCGGCGACTTCGCTGATGCTGTCGCGGAGCACGGCGACCAGACGGTCGATCTCGCCCGTCGTGAGGATCAGCGGCGGCGACAGGATGTTGAGATGAGCGAGGGGGCGCACCAGCACGCCGCGCGCCTGGCAGGCATCCGCAATCCTCTTCCCGACGCCGACTTCGTCAGGCAGCAGCTCTTTCGTAGCCTTGTTGGCGACATTCTCGACACAGAGCATGAAGTGACTGCCCCTGACGTCGCCCACCAGCGGCAGATCGGCGAGCGAGCGCAGGCGCTCCTCGAAGTAGGGACCCACCCGGCGAACATGACCGCAGATGTCCTCGCGCTCCATGATCTCGATGTTCTTGAGGCCGGCCGCGCACGAGACGGGATGGCCGGAATAGGTGTAGCCGTGGGTGAACATGGCGCCCTTCGCCTGCGGCACGCTCAGCACCTCATAGATCGCCTCGGAAAGGATGGTGGCTGACAACGGCGCGTAGGCCGAGGTCAGGCCTTTGGCCGAAGTGATGATGTCGGGCGCCATTGCGAACACCGCTTCGGAGGCGAAGAAATGCCCGAGCCTGCCGAACCCGGTGACGACTTCATCCGCGACATAGAGAATTTCATTGTTTCGGCAGATTTCGGCGAAGCGGGCGTGATAGCCGTCGGGCGGAACGATCACGCCCCCGGCTCCCATGATCGGTTCGGCGAAGAACGCCGCCACGTTCTCCGGCCCGAGCTCTTCGATTTTGGCCGTGAACTCGCCCGCCAGATGATCGAGGAACTCCGGCTCGCTCATGCCCTCCGGCCGGCGGTAGCAGTTCGGCGAGGATACGCGATGAATGAGGTCGCCGCCGACCAGATCGAACCCGGTATGGTCGAAGGCCACTCCGGTGAGCGACATGGTGAGGTAGCTGCTGCCGTGATAGCCGTCATGGCGGGTGATGAACTTCTTCTTCGCCGGCTTGCCGAGCCGGTTGAAATAGAAATGGATCATCCGCGCTGCGGTGTCGTTGGCCATCGAGCCGCCGGTGCCGTAGAAGACATGGGTGAGCGATCCCGGCGCCAGCGCCGCGATCTTCGCAGCCAGCTGCGCCGCCGGCACCGAGGTATGGTGGCCGAACGAGGAGTAGTAGACCATCTGGCGCGCCTGCTCGGCGAGCGCCTGCGCCATCTCCTCGCGGCCGTAGCCGATGTTCACGCACCACAGGCCGCCGATGCCGTCGAGGTAGCGGGCCCCTGTGCTGTCGGCGACATAGGCCCCTTTGGCTTCGACAAGGATCAGCGACCCCGTTTCCTTGAACGTGGAGAAGTCCGTGAACGGATGGAAGTGATGGTCGACATCCTGTTTCCGCACCACCTCGGCATCGTAGGGCGCGTTCTTGGGCATCACGTTCGTCTCCTTCTGTTCCGCGCCTGATGCGGGTGGTATGGCGGCCATCGGTTTCAGCGCCGGGCTGGCTTCCAGAAAGCGCGCCAGGTGCAGCCGCTCGCGGCCCTCGCGGGCCAGAAACGCCGCCATCGCCTCGAGCGAGTGTCCGAGGCTGACCTGGTCGATGCGCCCGGTGAGATGCGCCCAGCGGAGAAAAACGCCGTAGAGATTCAGCACGTCGGTTTCGCAGTAGTCGGCGATTTCCGTGACCCTGCCTTCGTGGAACAACGTCTCCACCTGGGAGCCGTCGATCTCCGACTTGCCGGCGAACCCCAGTGCGGAAGCGGTGAGATCGAGCGAGGTCTTTTGCACCGCGCCATAGTCCGTCAACTGGTCGAGGAGATCGCAATGATTGTCGGCCGAATAGCGGTAGCCGTAGGACGCCGTCCGGTTGCCGCCGAACCACGCTTTCGCCTGCACCTTGTGCAACATCGCCCGGTGCAGCAGTACCGGCATGTCGAAGCCCCGGCCGTTCCAGGTCACGATGAGCGGCTCTCGCCGGTCGACGAAGTTCCAGAACTTCTCGAGCAGCAGCCGTTCATCGCCTGTGCCGCAGGCAAGCTTCTCGATCCCGTAGCCGCGGCCGGAGCGTGTGGCCGCCAGCATGCCGACCGCGATCACCCGCCAGCCGAGCGGCGGCGGCCATCGCGCCAGGTCCCAGTCGGGCGGCAGCACGGTGCCATCCTTGATGGTTTCGATATCGACGGCAACGACCGTATCGACCATTACCTGCCGGCCTGAAAAAATTGCATGGCAGACAATAGCCTCACGATGGGTCAGGTGTCTCTGCCGTCCGCCTCCGGCGGGTACGCGAGCGGTCCGCTATGACCCGCTCCTCGAGCTTGCAGGATTCCTCGACGATTACCTTCCAGATGTTTGCCGCCGCGTGCCTGGGCAGACCGAAGCTCCGCCCCGCAGCTTCGCGCCTGGCGATGACCGCCTTCACGCGCGCCGGAATGACCGCCGGCATCTCCGTCTCCGCCTTGTGGGCCGCCACTCGCTCGACGATCGAGAAGCGCGCCGCCAGCAGCTCAATGATCCGACGATCGACCGCATCGATTTCGGTTCGATGCCGCCGAAGTACGTGCTTTGCTGGAGCCTTGCGCGCCAACTTGTCGGAGGCCCGTCGACCTGATTCAGGCCTGGCATTGGCGGTCAACTTGTGACCCCGGCGATGTCAAAGTACTGTTTTACCACTGACCTGACCTTCCTCCCGGGAACGACCGCATATCAATCGAAAAGAAGATCGCAAGAAAACCAGGGGCGCTCACCCGGGCCATCGAGCGATTTCGAAGGTTGCCATCGGGCGGTGAAAGCCCTTGAGCGACAATTCGCAGAGCGCTTAGCGATCTCTAGCAAATGCCGTGAATTTTGTTCCACCTCACCTAAATTTAATCATACTTCATTTTTTTTCGCTCTGCCTCAAGCATAGCGTCCTTAGCATGATTAAGATTCTGCAATCGCAGCATCAACCAGCTTCTTGGTAATACCTCCAATCATTTTTCAGCCTGCAGCCAGAAAAGTTTTACGAAGCGTCCGCGCTCCTTCGGGTCGGTCCGATATCCAAGCCCCCTATAGTTTTCCGGATCCGAGCCATGTCGCCTTTTGCAAAGAAACCGCCGTCTGATAAAGGATCACCCTTCCCCGATTTGGATAAATCAAAAATGTCGCTTCAACCTCACAGCATTCTTGTGTAGTACGCCCGCCACAAAGGCCCACGCTGCCAGGACAGCAAAAGCTTGGCTTTATCTGCGTAGTCCTTAATTATTTTTCGGCCCTGCCATCGCCCACAGCTACTTGTTGCTATTGAATTTATGAGCCGGGCGTATTCCTTCGCTGCCGCAGCCAATCCTTTGTCGCTATTCCACTCTTTGTGCTTTTCCTTGAAATCTCGCCACTCAGGCGCGATCAAGTCACCTGCCTTAATGAGCGAAGGGGTGGTAGCGAACTTTCAAATTGCTGATCACCTACTGCTACGCCGTGGAAGTAATTAATGACAAAGGTTCTAGCCTCACGAACAGTAATCGCACTGCCTCGCTTTCATTGATCAGCAAAATCCTCCTTGGCTTCTAGTAAATCAACGGATTGGCACCACGTTCTCAGCTCTGCACCTGAAACTGTCTCCAACATGCGATCAAGCAGATCAGGAGAAACTTGTATGTTAGTGTTCGAGATAATCTGGACATCAAGTCGTTGCTCTTTGGTGAGCCGAAGGTACACCTTGATGCCGTGATGAACGTACTTTCCCTTAGCTAACCCTCTCGATAGCCATAAACCTATGCTGGCCGCCAAGAACCTGTAGGGGCTTCGGATCATCCGGCTGGAATTCACAAACTATATTGCTGATATAGCCTTTCCTCTGCATCGCTTACCATTCTCTGATAAGCCGCATGATCCTCAACTGGTTCCCTGTTAGCGCGATAGTAGGTAATTTCAGAAAAGCGCTCGGCATAGCAGTGATCGCACCCCGGGCTGATCGTTGTGCAAGCCGTTACAGTGTTTCATCTCGCATTGGTCCATTCGATTGCAGTCGAGTTTGCAATCTGACGCATCGAAAGTGCCGAATCAGCCAGTTGAACTTAAGGAAACAAACACAGAACAAATTTTGTCAAGCGTCTTTGAGCGAACCGAGGCCATAGGGAAGTGCCTCTTAATTAATAGACCTTCGTGACGCCACACCAAGCAGACCGTCAAAGCAGGATGAATAGTTGGAACCTCGCAGATTAAGACGATGACGCTTTCCCTCTGTATCCAACCGTGCGGAGTTCCATACCTTGCCACTGCGAAAGGCAAGGGTCCATTTTGCATACTTGCCGGGTCAGCCGAGCCATCGAGCGATTTCGAAGACCGCCATCGGGCGATGAAATCCCTTGAGCGACAACTCACCGAGCGGGCGCGCCTCGATCAGCGGCTCGATGGTAAGAAACGCTCGCTGGCTTGCCAGAATCTGGCCGGCCTTGGCCTCGTCGCACAGTCGCGCGGCGTGGTTCGGCACGGTGCCGATGACGGCATAGTCCGAGCGCTGGTCGAAGCCGATCTGGCCGATGGTCGCGTGGCCGCGGGCAATGCCGATGCCGAAGCCCAGCAAATAGCCTCGCGGCGCCATCGTCCCGACAATTCGTCAACCGCGTCGCGCATGGCGATCGCCATGCGAGACGGCCCTCTCGGTGTGGTCGGCACAGGCAAGCGGATCGTTGAACACGACCAGCAGACCGTCGCCCACGAACCGCTCCAGAGTTCCCTCATGCCGGTCGATGATCGCTCCGAGACAGGAATGATACTCGCCAAGAACCGCCATCACCTCTTCGGGCTCGGCGGTCTCGGCGAAGGCCGTAAAGCCGCGCAGATCGCAGAACACCACGGTCACCTCGCGACGGTGGCTCTTGAGCGGATCATCGCTCAGCGTTCGCCGCAACGATGAGGTCGGCGACCTGCTCCGGCAGAAACCGCCGCAGCCGGGCCATCCGCTCGATCTCCGTCACCTGCTCCGCCACTTTCTCTGCCAGGGAGCGGTTCCATGGCAGTGCGCGGCTGTTCTGGCGCTGCTTGCCTGCGACGGTGTCGTGAAGCGCCTTCTGGCGCAGCATCGAGCGCACGCGCGCGAGCAGCGCCCAGTGCTCGAACGGCTTGGTCAGATAGTCGTCGCCGCCGGCGTCGAGCCCCTCGACCACATCGCGCGTGTCGGCTTTCGCGGTGACAAGGATGACCGGGATCGATCGCAGAAGCGGATCGGCCTTGAGCACGCGCACGACGCTGATGCCGTCGAGCTTCGGCATCATGATGTCGAGCAGGATCAGATCCGGAGCGAGACTGCGCGCCGCTCGCAAGCCCCTCTTCGCCATCCGCGGCGGTCGCCACTTCGTAGCCGTTCGCCTCGAGGCGCATGCGCAGGATCTCGAGGTTTTCCGGCGTATCGTCGACCGCGAGAATGCGAGGCGGATCGTGCAACTGCCCGTCCTCTCAGGAAAGGAACTCGCGGACTTTGGCGAGCAGCTGGCGCGGACTGAACGGCTTGGCGATGTAGCCGTCGCAGCCGGCAGCAAGGGCCTTCGCCTCATCGCCCGACAAGCGCGTAGGAGGTGACGGCGATGATCGGAATGTGCCGCAGCGCCGGGTCGGCCTTGATGCGGCGGGTAGCCTCATACCCGTCGATCACCGGAAGCTGAATGTCCATGAGGATGAGGTCCGGCTTCTCGGCCGCGGCCATGGCGACGCCGGCAGCGCCGTCAACGGCCTCGATCAGCTCGTAGTCGGTGTCGGCGATGAGATCGCGGACGATCTGGCGGTTGTCCTCGGTGTCTTCGACCATCAGGATTCGCTTGCTCATGCCGCTTCTCGCTCTTCTCCGCCCTGATCGGTATCGTCATGCGGAACGTCGAACCTGACCCGAGCACCGACTCGACGTCTATGGTTCCGCCATGCATTTCGACGATGCGCTTCGAGATCGCCAGGCCGAGACCCGTGCCGCCCTTCTGCCTCGTGCTGCTGCTCGTCGACCTGCTGGAATTCCTCGAAGATGAGCGGCTGGTCCTCGGGCGCGATGCCGGGGCCGGTGTCGCGCACCGTGATTTCGAAATGCCCGTCGCCGCGTCCGCGACAATGTCGATCGCGCCCTGCTCGGTGAACTTGACGGCATTGCCTGCCAGATTGAGCAGGACCTGGGTCAGGCGGCGTTCGTCGCCGCGGCCCATCGGCAGGTTCTCGGCAACGGTCGACGGAAAGCGTCAGACCTTTCGCGCGCGCCAGCGGCTCGGTGCTGGCCGCGACGGTCTCGACGATCTGCCCGACGGAATAGTCGTCGAGCGCCAGCGCGAGCTGGCCGGCTTCGATCTTGGAGAGATCGAGCACGTCGTTGATCGAGCCCGAGCAGATGCCGGCCGTTGGCCTGCACGCGCGCCGACGGTCGTCTTGGCCTTCTCCGGAAGTTCGCCGTAGATCCCGTCGACCAGCAGTTCGGTGAAGCCCAGAACGGAATTGAGCGGTGTCCTCAGCTCGTGGCTCATATTCGCCAGGAACTGCGATTTGTGGCGGCTGGCGGCCTCCAGCTCCCGGCCCTTCTCCTCGATCTCGCGGAACAGCTTCGCGTTCTGAATGGCCAGCACCGACTGGGCCGCGAAGGTTTCCAGCAGCTGCACGGTCGGTCGGAAAACCGGCCCGGCGTCTGCGCCTGACGACCAGCGCGCCGACGATCTTGTTCGGCCGGAGCAGGGGAACTACCAGCACGCTGCGATAACCCGCGTCGAGAACGATCTTCTGCACTGCCGAGAGCGGCGCTCTCGCCGAGATCGGGCATTTGCACCGGCGCGCGGAGCCTCGCGGCGTCGCCGATCCCGCGATCGTTCAGTCCGATCGCCTGGTCCGACATCGCGGCGATAAGCTCGTCGCTCATCCCGTAGGTGGCGCGGAGGCGGAACTTGTCGGCCGAGTTGCTGAAGACATAGATGGTGCCCTGCATCGGTGTCGGACAGTTGAACGGCCTTGGCCACGATCGTTTCAGCACCGTGTCGAGATCGAGCGTCGAATTGACCGCCTGGCTGACTTCGCCGAGCGCCTCGCAGTTCGCCGACCGAGCGCGCCAGCTCGGCCGTGCGCGCCTGCACCTCCTCGAACAGCCGCACGTTCTCGATGGCGATCACCGCCTGGTCGGCGAACGTGGTAACGAGCTCGATTTCCTTGTCGGTGAACGGCCTCACAACGTTGCGCACGAGGCTGATGGTGCCGATCACTGCGCCCTCGCGCAGCAGCGGCACCCCGAGCATGGAGCGGTACTTGCCGATTTTCTGGCGTTCGGTCAGGGTGTATTCGGGGTCGGCCAGGACGTCCGGGATATGGACGGTGCGACGTTCCTGCGCGGTGCGGCCGGCGAGCGAGCCGCGGCCTGGAGGTATTGGGTTTTCGGCGGCGTGCCTGACCAATTCATCGGCGGCATTGTTCGCCGCTGTGAGGTGGTGCCAGCCGTCTCGCAGCATGGAGACCAGCGCGTAGTCGGCCTCGCAGAGCCGCACTGCGATTTCGACAATTACGTCGAGCACAGGCTGCAGCTGCGAGGTGGAGCGGCTAATTACCTTGAGAACCTCACCGGTCGCCGTCTGAAACTCGAGTGCCTCGGAAACCTCGCGCGTGCGCGCCTGCACCTCTTCGAACAACCGCACGTTCTCGATGGCGATCACCGCCTGGTCGGCAAACGTCTTGAGCAGCTCGACCTGTCTCTTTGGGAATGTCCCCGTCTGGCGCCGGTCGACGGCGATGGCGCCGATCGGCACGCCGTCGCGCAGCATGGGCACGGCCAGCACGCTCGTGTTCATGAGACCTGCGTACACCCCATGCGCGTAGTCCCTGTCTTCACTCGTGTCGGGGATCTCCTCCACGGCGCCGCTCAGGATCGCCCTGGTGCCGGCGCTCTTGCGGTCCGGCGGCATGGGAAAGGCCCGGCGCGCCGCCGAAAAAATGGGGTCGGATGACCACCCATTGTGGGCCATGAGATGCACCAGTTTTCCGTCGTACCTGTACACGACGCTAAGCGCGGCTCCGCACAGCCGGGTCGCATTTTCGGCCAGAACATCGAAAACAGGCTGGATATCCGTCGGCGAGCTGGAGATCACCCGTAGAATCTCGCTGGTGGCGGTCTGTTGTTCGAGCGATTCGGTGAGATCGCGGTTGCGCGCCTGCACCTCTTCGAACAGCCGGGCGTTCTCGATGGCGATCACCGCCTGATCGGCAAAGGTTTTCATCAGGTTGATCTGACGGTCGGTGAACGGGTGCTCGGCCAGACGGGTCACCGTCATCACGCCGATCGGCACGCCCTCCCGTAGCAGCGGCACGCCCATGGCCGTGTGGTACTCGGCGACCGACTGCAACTCGCGCCACTCGTATTCAGGATCGGAAAGTACGTCCGCCACGTGTATGACTTTGCCTTCGAGAGCCACCCTGCCGATGATCGAGGCGCGGCTTGCGACGATCCGTTGATTCATCAGGAACTTTTTCATCTGCTCGTGCTGCTCGTGCGAGAATCCGTAGCTCGCCGCCCAGCGGTACTCCTCGGCTTCGCGCCGGAACAGCCAGGCGTGATCGGCTTCGCAAAGGCGCGCCACCAATTCGACCAGGGTGTCGAGGACCGTCTGCAGATTGAAGGTGTCGCGGCTGATCACCTGGAGCACTTCGGCGGTTGCTGTCTGGTGCTGCAATGCTTCGCTGAGCTCGCGGGTGCGCGCCTGCACCTCGTCGAACAGCCGTACATTCTTTATTGCGATCACCGCCTGATCGGCGAAGGTCTGAACGATCTCGTTCTGGCGGTCGGAAAAGGCGCCCGGCTCGGGCCGCCCGAGAAAGAACGCGCCCTCAACCCTCCCTTCATGCAATAGAGGAACGCCCATCAGGGCGCGGGTGTCGGAAATCCTGCCTTTGAATGACCCATAATCGAAATCGAAATCGGAATCGGTGAAGATGTCCGGAATATGCTCGACCTGGCCGGACATTGCGACGCGCCCTGATACCGTCCGCCGATCGATGGCTAGCGGACGATTTATCATTTCCGCTTCGTCCTCCGCCGTTCCGCCGTAAACCGCGCCGACATGCAGCAGGTCTCCCCGGCGCAGGACGATGCCGCCGTACGCCGCGCCGCACAGCTTGACAGCCGATGCAACCAGGGTCCTGAGCACTACCGGCAGATCGAAGGTCGAGCGGCTGATCGCCTTGAGCACATCCGCGGTCGCCGTCTGCTGTTGCAGTGCTTCCGCGAGTTCACCGGTGCGCGCCTTGACTTCGTCGAACAGGCGCACGTTCTCGATGGCGATCACTGCCTGGTCGGCGAACGTGGTGAGGAGATCGATCTGCTTCTGGCTGAACGGCCGCAGCTCGTGACGCCGGATCATGATGGCGCCGATGGCTTCGTCCTCGCGCAGCAAGGGTACGGAGAGAATGGTCCGGAAGCCGAGGCGCGCCGCCATGGTGGCACCGGCCGGAAATTCGTCCGCTGCCTCCGGCAGGTCGTGCACATGGACCGGCTTGCGGTCAACGAAGGCTCGCCCGGCGACCAGGCCACGTCCGACCGGCAGCTTGACGACATCGATCGGTATCGGACCATGATGGGCGCGCACCGCAAGCTGATCGCCATCGGCGAGAAAAATGACCGCGTCGTAGGCCTCGCACAGCTTCGCCGCGCTCTCCGCGACGGTCCTCAGAACCGGCTGAATGTCGGTAGGCGAAGCGGCGATGACCCGCAGGATGGTGCTGGTTGCGGTTTGCTGCTCGAGCGCCTCGGTGAGCTCGCGGTTGCGCGCCTGGACCTCCTCGAACAGCCGCGCGTTCTCGATGGCGATCACCGCCTGGTCGGCGAAGGTCTTCAGCAGCTCCTCGTCGGCCTTCAACACGGGTCCAGGCTCGGCCCAGCCGACGACGATGACGCCGAGCGGATTGCCCTCGCGTAGGAGCGGCATCCCCAACATTCGCCGCCAGCCCATGGCTTGCGGAAATCTTTGGTCGTAGTCCGCGTCGGCAAGCGCGTCCTCCAGCCGCACCACGGACCTGGTGAGCAGTACCCTTCCCGATATCTGAGAGGAGTCAGGCCGCATCGGGTATTTCGTCTTGACCAGTTCTACGTAGCTTGGACCCACATTGTGGCTGGCCACCCAGTGCAGCAGCTCGCCGTCAAAACGGAACACGTTGGCAAACAGGCTGCCGCACAGGAAGACCGCGTTTCGCACGATCGCCTCGAACACCGCCTGCACATCAGTCGGCGCGGTGCTGATCGTGCGAAGAATCTCCGCGGTCGCTGCCTGCTGTTCGAGCGCTTCGGTGAGCTCGCGGTTGCGCGCCTGCACTTCCTCGAAGAGCCGTGCGTTCTCGATGGCGATCACGGCCTGGTCTGCGAAGGTGGCAACGAGTTCGATCTGCTTGTCTGTGAAGGGCCGCACGGTGCGGCGGATGAGCGCGATGGCGCCGATCACGGCCCTCTCGCGCAACAATGGAACACCGAGTGCGGTACGCGTGCCGCCGAGCTCGAGCGCCTCGACCCACGTGTATTCCGGGTCCGCTTGGGCATCGAGAACATGAACGACCTTGCCTTCCAGGAGAGTGCGCCCGGTAATGCTGCCTCGCATCATCTCGGCGGGCGAGCGCCTCATGAGCTCGTTGAATTCGGAGGAGAACCCGTAGCCGCCATATCGGATGAACCGCCCATCCTGCTGCCCATCGATCGTGCCGGCATCGGCCTCGCACAGCCGCACCGCCGTCTCGATGATGACATCCAGAACTGGTTGCAGCTCGCTCGGCGAACGGCTGATGACGTTGAGGACCTCGCCGGTCGCTGTCTGATGGTCGAGCGCCTCCTGCAGCTCGCGGGTGCGCGCCTGGACCTGCTCGAACAGCCGCACGTTCTCGATGGCGATCACCGCCTGGGCGGCGAAGGTCGAAAGCAGATCGATCTGCTTCTGACTGAACGGCTCCGCTTCGCGACGACGCACCGCGAGCGCACCGACAGCCTCTTGCTCGCGCAACAGGGGAACGGCAAGGATCGCTCTCTGACCCTCCTGAATTGCCAAGTCATGGCTTTCCGGAAATTCGTCCGCGGCTTCCAACAGGTCGTGGACATGCACTGGCCTGCGGTCCACGACGGCACGGCCGCTCACCAGCCCGCGTCCGATTGGCCACGTCACCGTCACGATCGGCATGGGTCCGTGATGGGCCCTTTGGGAAAGTGCGTCGCCGTCCTTGAGGAGTAGGAGCGAGTCATAAGCCGCGCACAGTTTCGCCGCGCTCTCGACGACAGCGTCCAGCACGGGCTGAATGTCGGTGGGCGAGGCGGCGATGGCGCGCAGGATCGCGCCGGTCGCCGTCTGCTGCTCGAGTGCTTCGGTGAGGTCTCGGTTGCGCTCCTGCACCTCCTGGAACAGCCGCACGTTCTCGATGGCGATGACCGCCTGGTCGGCGAAAGTCGAGAGCAGATCGATCTGCTTCTGGCTGAACGGCTCCGCTTCGCGACGACGGATCGCCAGCGCTCCGATGGCCTCTTCCTTGCACAGCAGGGGAACGGCCAGGACCGCCCGCTGGCCCTCCCAAATCGCCAGGTCATGGCTTGCCGGAAATTCATCCGCGGCTTCCAGCATGTCATGGACATGCACAGGCATACGATCGATGACGGCACGGCCGCTCACCAGGTTGCGTGCGAGCGGCGTCTTTACCGGCGCGAACGGTATGGGTCCGTGATGGGCTCCTCCAGAAAGTGTGTCACCCTCCTTCAGGAGTATGACTGAATCATAAGCCCCGCACAGTTTCGCCGCGCTCTCGGCGACGGCGTCCAGCACGGGCTGAATATCGGTGGGCGAGGCGGCGATGGCGCGCAGGATCGCACTGGTCGCCGTCTGCTGCTCGAGTGCTTCCGTCAGCTCGCGGTTGCGCGCCTTCACCTCGTCGAACAGCCGCACGTTGGCGATTGCGATCACCGCCTGGTCGGCGAAGGTCTGGACGAGGTCGCACTGGCGCTCGGTGAAGGGCCCGGGTTCCTGCCGCCCCAGAAAGAAAGCGCCTTCGACCCTGCCTTCGCGCAATAGCGGAACGCCCATGAGCGCCCGGATGTTGGAGAATGTGCCCCCGTAGTATGGCTCATCGTATTCGGGATCGGCCCGGAGATCCGGAATCTGCTCGACGCGCCCGGACAGCGCGACTCGGCCAGAGACCGTTTTCCGATCGAGCGCCAGGGGATGGCTCAGGTGTTCGGCTTCGTCTTCTTCCGTCCCGCCGAACACCGCGCCCCCGCATAGCTGGTCGCCCTGCCGCAGATAGATGCCGCCATACTTCACGTTGCAGAGTCTTGCCGCCGAAGCGATCAGGGTCTTCAGGATCACCGGAAGATCGAAGGTTGAGCGGCTGATGGTCTTTAGCACGTCCGCGGTCGCCGTCTGTTGCCGGAGCGCCTCGCTCAAATCATCCGTGCGGGCCTCGACTTCCTTGAACAGCCTTACATTTTCGATTGCGATGACGGCCTGGTCGGCGAAGGTCTGCAGGAGCTCCACCTGACGTTCCGGCAGATAGCCGGTCTGCGCCCGGTCGATAACGATGGCCCCGATCGGGGTCTTGTCGTGCATCATGGGAACCGCAGCGACGCTGCCCGTATTGAACCTCTTGGCAAGGCCCGAGAACACATGGTCGGGATCCGCGCCGACATCGGGGATCTGCTCCACCGTGCGGCTCAGAACGGCTCGTGCCCCCGCGCTCTCTCGACCCGGTTTGAGTGGAAACGCTTTCCTGAAACGGTCGGCGTCCTTCGGATCCAGGCCATCGCAAGCCACGAAGTGGAGATGGGTCCCGTCGAAGCGCACGACGGAAGCGATTTGAGCATTGCAGAGCCGTCGGGCGATGTGCGCAATCGCGTCGAACACAGGCTGGGTGTCGGTCGACGAGCGCGAGATCACGCGTAGAACTTCACCGGTCGCGGTCAGCTCCCGGTTGCGCGCCTGTGTTTCCTCGATGAGCCGCGCGTTTTCGATGGCGATCTCTGCCTGGTCGGCGAAGGTTTGCAAGAGTTCCACCTGGCGTTCCGGCAGATAGCCGGTCTGGACCCGGTCGATCGCGATGGCGCCGATCGGGGTCTTGTCGCGCATCATGGGCACGGCCACGACGCTGCCCGTATTAATCACCTTCGCAAAGCCCGTGAACGCGAAGTCGGGATCTTTGCTGACGTCGGGGATTTGCTCCACCGTTCCGCTCACGACGGCTCGTGCCGACGCGCTGTCTCGGCCCGGTTTGAGCGGCAACCGATGCGCTTGCCTGAAGATGGCGGCGGCCTTCGGATCCAGAACTCTCGCACGCCATGAAATGGAGGTCGGAACCGTCAAAACGAAAGACGGAGGCGAGGTGAGAGTTGCAAAGCCGGCGAGCGCTCTGCGCAATCGCGTCGAACACAGGCTGGACATCGCTCGAAGAGCGCGAGATCACGTGCAGTATTTCGCTGGTCGCGGTGAGCTCCCGGTCGCGCGCCTGCGTCTCCTCGATGATCCGCGCGTTTTCGATGGCGATCACGGCCTGGTCGGCGAGGGTCTTCAAGAGCTCCACCTGGCGTTCAGGCAGATAGCCGGTCTGGGCGCGGTCAATGACGATGGCCCCTATGGGTTTCTTGCCGTGGATCATGGGAACCGCCGCGACGCTGCCCGTATTCAGCATCTTGGCAAGACCGCTGAACACGTAGTCGGGATCGGCGCTGACATCGGCGATCTGCTCGACTGCTCCGCTCAGAACGGCACGTGCTCCAGCGCTTTCGCGGCCCGGCTTGGCCGGAAACGCCCGTCTCAAGAGACCTGCGGCTCTCGCATCCAGTCCCTCACAAGCCACAACATGGAGATGGGAACCGTCGAAACGGAGGACGGAGGCGTATTGACCATTGCAAAGCCGGTGAGCGCTCTGCGCGACCGCGTCGAACACGGGCTGGACCTCCGTCGCAGAGCGCGCGATCACGCGCAGAACGTCGCTGGTCGCGGCAAACTCCCGGTTGCCTGCCTGCACCCCATCGATGAGCCGGGCCTTTTCGACGGCGATCACCGCCTGATCTGCGAGGGTCTGCAAGAGCTCGCTCTGCCGAACCGTGAACCCGGCAGGCTCCGGCCGCCCGACGGAAAAGACTCCTTCGACCATTCCATCCCGCAACAGCGGCACTGCCATCAGGGCGCCGGCCTTGCTCCACATCGGCAAGCGGTCCCGGTCATACTCCCGATCGGCTGCGGTGTTTGGAATGAATTCAGGCTGGCCCGAGAGCATGACGCGCCCGCCAATCGTCCCTCGATCGATGGCCACCAGCTGGTTGAGGTCCCTTTTCGACCGGGCGCCAAACACCGCCCTGCTGCGCAGCATTTCGCCGTCCCGCAAAAATATTGCCGCATGTGCGCAGTTCGTGATTTTGGCGCCGGACTCGGCCAACAAGTCGAGCAGGGTCTGCAGATTGGACGTCGATCGGCTGATGGCCTTGAGCGCCTCGGCTGTCGCCGCCTGCTGCTTCAGCGCCTCGGACATTTCCCTGGTCCCCAGCTCGAGCTCGCGCTGGAGCCGGGGTATTTCCTCCAATGCCCAGCTGAGGGTCGCGGCGACAGAGTTCGAGCTCGTCCTGGCCTACGACATCGCCCCCTTCGCTCGGGCTTTCCTGGCCCTTGAGCGTGGTGCGCACGCGCGCCGGCATGCGCGCGACCCAATCTGTCAGCCGGCCGCCGGTTTTCGCCATTACGCCGGAGCTCCTCCGCGTCGATGTGGTCGTCGGGATGCCATACGCCGGGATTGGCCCACAAGCCAAGGAGCGAAGCAAGCGAGGTAAGGTTGGTTCCGCCCTCCGGTGTGGTGGCGGATGGTGGGCGGTACAAGTTTCGAACTTGTGACCCCTACGATGTCAACGTAGTGCTCTACCACTGAGCTAACCGCCCTCTTGGCGGAGAGGGAACCAAAAAACCATCAGCAAATCAATCGCTGAAAGCGGCAGCCTCGTAGCACGGACGACGACCACCAGCAACTCATCTGCGTGCCGGAATTTGTGACACGCTGTGTTATTCTGTGACAGCCCACTTGGCTACCACCCACCTCACCTCACTTCCCGTTTTTTCCACTACAGATTGGCCCGTAAGGACGAGCCCCTAAGTGAGAGTTCATCAATCAAGTGCTAGTTTGTCTGTTTGTCTGGCCCAGAGCACTTCTACGCGACGAGACTTCAGCCCTCCGCTTCCTGCCCCGAGCCATCCAAGCCAACACGCCGAGACCGGTTGCGAACAGTGGCAGCGTGGCAGGAATGGGGACGGGGTTGGGGGTTAGAAGATAGCCCCGCTCCTCACCATTCGGATCGAGCGCCAAACCAACAATCTGGCCCTTGCTGTTTATACCACGAGCGTCCAACAGAACCCATCCAACGGCACTGAGATCAAGCAGATCATTGAGATTGAATATCAAACTGTTCTGCCAAATCGTTGCGCGAGTTGGGCCAACTTCGCCTGAAATGAAACTGTACCCCACAATCGTCCCACTATCGTTGATGTCGTGAGCAGAGCTGTAGGTCCCACCCAAGGTGCCGAGGTCAATGATCGAGCTACCATCCCAGAGCGTCGCATGGGTCGCAGTATTTTCCGCAATTTGGCTATGTCCAACCACTTGGCCAACGTTGTTAATGGCTCGCGCATCGCTAGCAAATCCACCCAACGTACCGAGATCGCTGGCCGTCGGTAAGCCGCCGCTGATCTCCCACAAGGTCGCATGATTGTGCCCGCCGAATAGGGTGCTGTACCCAGCTACCTGACCCTGACTGTTGATGTCCCACGCAATGCCGGATCCACCGAGGCCGGTGGTGCTCACCGTGCCACCGCTTGTGTCCCACAGCGTGGGGATGCCGTTGCTGCCGCCAACCAGCTGGCCAAGGTCATTGATGCTGTACGCCGCTCCGCCGACGCTGAGTCCGGTGGGCGAATTGCTTCCTGATGCCCACTGAATTGCGTTAACCTGATTTGCCGTTCCAGCAATTTGGCCGGAATTGCTAACATCGTAGGCGACACTGCCCACGGCCCCAAAAGTTTCGAGATCGACCGGCGCAATCGTGCCGGCGCTCGTGTCCCACAGCGTGGCATGTTGGACAGCATCATTTTGAGTATTGCTCGCCCCGACCACCAACCCGGAATTGTTGACGGCGTACCCTACGCTATGGGTGCCCCCAAGAGGGCTGAGCTCAATAAGAGAGTAGGTCGCGGCAAGTGTCGGCTGGCTCAAGACCGCCGCGACCATCGCAAAAAGAAGCGGGGTGAAGGCCAAACGCCCTGCAGAGTGGTCAAACATTGTCGAGCTGTTTCAGGACTCTTTCCCTCAGTGGGTGAGCATACCAAACAGCATTCTCATCTCTATGTCCGCTCCCTCTCAGGGAGAACCGTATATCAATCGAAGAGACGATCGCAAGGGCAAGGCGCGCGGCGCGATTCAGGCAGCGATCATGCGCTCCACTTCCGCCACCAGGTCCTTGAGGTGGAACGGCTTCGAGAGGATCTTGGCATCCTTCGGCGCCTTGCTGTCGGGATGGAGCGCCACTGCGGCGAAGCCCGTGATGAACATGATCCTGAGCTTGGGGTCCAGTTCGGCGGCCCGCCGCGCGAGCTCGATGCCGTCCATCTCGGGCATCACGATGTCGGTGAGCAGCAGATCGTAGACAGACTGTTTGACTTCCTGGAAGGCGCTCGCCCCCTCGCCGAACGACGTCACCTCGTGGCCGGCCCGTTCCAGCGCACGGACCAGAAACCGCCGCATATCGTCGTCGTCTTCCGCAAGAAGGATCCGCGCCACGGTAATTTTACTCGACACCTTCGCCTGGGATATTCCGTACCACAACGGCTCAAAAAGGGCAGTCCGCCCGTGGGCCAAGAGTAAAAACAAGTGGTAAAGGGGCCGTGAAGGCAACTCGCACCAGGCTCGGGTCAACGAAGCATTGACCATCCGGCCGCGCTCTGTAGAAATTGCAGCCATCGCCACCAGGGGCTTGAAGCATCCGCATGCCTTCACCAGCGAGTCTTTTCGATCCGCCGTTCACCATTCTCCTGCCGGCCCGGCAAACCGTGCCGGTCGTCTTCAACTCGCCCCACAGCGGCTGCCAGTATCCGGAAGACTTCCTGCGCCTGTCGCGGCTCGCGGCAGTCACGCTGCGCCGTTCGGAAGACTGCTATGTCGATGAGCTGTTTGCCGCCGCCGTTGGTTGCGGCGCCCCTCTCATCAAGGCCAATTTTCCCCGCGCCTACGTCGATGTGAACCGCGAGCCCGGCGAACTGGATCCCAATCTGATCGACGGGCCGCTGCCGCGCCATGCCAACACCTCCTCGGTGCGGGTGGCGGGCGGTCTCGGCACGGTTCCGCGCATCGTCTGCGAAGGTGAGGACATCTATCATTGCAAAATCAGCATCGCCGATGCCCTGGCGAGGATCTCCGATCTCTATGAGCCATACCACGCCGCCCTCGCCGATCTTCTGCACCGGACCCGCCGCATGTTCGGCGCCGCCATACTGATCGATTGTCATTCGATGCCCTCGAGTGCCGCGGCCGCCAGCGGTTCGGCCGCAGTGAATCCCGACATCGTGCTGGGCGACCGGCACGGAAACTCCTGTGCCGACGCGGTGGTCGAACTGCTCGAGCAGAAGTTGCGTGCCGTCGGCATGCGCGTCCAGCGCAACCGGCCCTATGCGGGAGGATTCATCACCGAAACCTACGGCAAGCCGGCGCAGGGACTGCACGCCGTGCAGATCGAGATCAACCGGGCCGCCTACCTCGACGAGCGCACCCTTGCCCGCCAGACCCGGTTTGACGACGTTCGCCGCAAGCTGGCGGCAGTGCTGAAGGCGTTCCTGCCGGAGGTTCAGAACCTGGTCCTGCCGAGAAGGATCGCTGCGGAATAAAGAAAGAGGCCGTTCGCATTTTCATGGAACGGCCCAAGTCTAGGGAGGAAACGCCCAAGAAGGGCAGCGTGACTGGAATCACGCATGCCTATTTTGGCGATGCAGCATACGAATATCAAGCCCCGATTTCGCTTTCCCACATATCACGGAAAATTTATCTATTTCAATAGCATGACAATTGCATCAGGCGGTGATTGCGCGCCGGTGGCAGTCTACGGTCCGGCAACGGTTGATCGGTCGCCGTTGTGCATTGCAATATGCGCGGCGGCCACATGCGTCAGACACATGGCCGAATCATCTTCCGTACATGAAGAACTTTTTAGTCCCCGACGCCGTGCCGTAGGAATCGTTGACGAATGAGCTCCATCGCCAGAGACCAATGGGATGAATTCGCGGACTTCGCGCGCGCCCTCGCCAAAATTTCCGGCGAAGCCATCCTACCGCTGTTTCGCGCCGGCGCCGCCGTCGACAACAAGTCTTCCGAAGGTTTCGACCCCGTGACCGAGGCCGACCGGGCCGCTGAACAGGCCGTGCGCCGGATGATCGAGGCGCGATTCCCCGACCATGGCATCACCGGAGAGGAATTCGGTCCCAAACCCGCCCGCTCGTCTTTCAGCTGGGTTGTCGATCCGATCGACGGCACCCGGGCATTCATTTGCGGCCTGCCGGTCTGGACCACGCTGATCGCCCTGAAGCATGGCGAAACTCCGGTGCTCGGAGTGATGAATCAGCCGTTCATCGGCGAATTGTTCATCGGCGGCCCCTACGGGTCCTGGTCGGAACATCACTCAGGGAAACGCGCCCTGCGGGTCAGGCCGGCGAGCGCGCTGAAAGATGCTGCGCTGGCGACCGTCGCTCCCGAGCTCTATCGCTCGACCAGGCAACAGGCAGTGCTGGCGCGCATGAAGAAGGCGACCCGCATGATCCGGTACGGCGGGGATGCCTATTTCTTTGCCTTGCTGGCCGCGGGCCTGATCGACATCGCCATGGATGCCGACCTGAAGCCCTACGACATCGCCGCATTGATTCCGATCGTCGAAGGTGCGGGAGGCATTGTCTCCACATGGGAAGGAGCGCCGGCGGCCGAGGGCGGCGACGTCATCGCTGCGGCCAGTCCCGCATTGCACGCCGAGGCGCTCAGGCTAATGCACTCGCTGCCAGAGTGGGATCCTGACCCTCGATAAAAGCTTCGAACGCCGCCCAGAATTGTTCACGCACCTCTTCGCGTTCCATCAGAACTTCGTGCCGGGAGTGCTCGACCACCACGGTGACTACCGCGGGCTCGAGGACGGCCAGGCGGTGGCAGGCTTCCGTCGAGGTCACCCGCTCCGTGTCGGCCGCCACCACCAGCACCGGTACGCGGACCGGGCGATCCTTGTGCGGAGTCATCACCTCCCGCATGGCCTCGAAGGCTGCTCGCGCCCATCCGATCGTAGGTGCGCCGATGCCGAGCTCAGGCGCAATTTCGATCGTCCGCGTGTCGCGGGCAAACCGCTTGCTGTCGGTGGTAAGGTCGTTTCCCGGAAAGTCCTTCAAGGTGAGGGGCCTGCGCCGTTCTCCCGGAATGAACGCGCGCCCGAAGCCGGCGCGACCCAGGAACCGGACCAGGAAACGGGCCACCGACCGCGGCCACCTGCCCGTCTGGATGTCGAACATCGGCGCGGTGAGGATGACCTTGTTGAACCAGTTGTGCTCGCGCAGGATGCGTACGAGCACGCACCCCGACATGGATTGCCCGAGCGCGAAATAGGGCGGCGGGCAATCCGGCATCAGGACGTGCGAGATGAACGAACGGAGGTCAACGTCGTACTGGCGGAAGCTCCTGATGTGGCCCTTGTTGGGATTTCTGGTGAGGCGGTCCGAGCCGCCCTGTCCGCGCCAATCGAAGGTGGCCACCGCATAGCCGCGCTGGCGCAGGTCGGACATGGTTTCGAAATAGCGTTCGATGTAGTCGCCGCGACCCTGCAGCAGACACACGGTCCCCTTGAACTCGGCGCCGGAGCGCAGCAGCGCATAGCGCAGGCGCACGCCGTCGGATGTCGTGAGATATCCGCACTCGGTTCCTTCGGGTATGGCGTTGCCGGGGTAGCCTACGAGCCTGGCGCTGCCTTCATCATGGGGTTCGCGTTTCATGGCGCTTGTCTATCGGCCATCCGCGTCCGCGGCAAGTCAGCGGAAAAGCGATGGCCGGGTCAAACTCCCGGCCATGAGTTTTGCAGACGTTGGGCAACCCGCTATTGGCGCTTGACCTCCGTCAGCTCGCCATTGAGAGAGCTGACCTTGATCGAAAAGGACTTGCCGTCGCGCCGCGCCTTGAAGCCGAGCTCGCTCCCTTCGCAGTCGGTGGGCGTGATACTGGCGAAACCAAAGTCCCTGATGATCGTCCTGGCCTTGTCACAGGATATGTTGCCCGCCGCGCCTTCAGCTTTTTTGGCCGGCGGCGCCGGGGTGGCAGATGACAACGGGGCAACGACTGTTTTTACCGGCGCAGGGGCCACACTCTCTTTGGCCGGCGCCGGGGCCAGCGCCGGGTTGGCAGATGAAAACGGGGCAACAGCCGGTTTGGCCGGCGCCGGGGCAACAGCCTCTTTGGCGGTCACCGGGGCCAGCGCCGGGTTGGCAGATGAAAACGGGGCAACAGCCGGTTTGGCTGGCGCCAAGCTCGCCGTAGTCTCTCCTGGGACAGCCTTTTTAGCCGGCGCGGGGCTCGCTGGAGCCTCGGCAGGAACAGCTGCTTTGGCCGGAGCCGGCTTCGCCGAAGTCACCGGCGCCTTCTTCTTTACGGGCGCCGGTTGTTCGGGCTCGTCATAAATCTTTGCCGTGCTCGGTTTCTTCTTTTTCTTTCTGGGTGGCGGTTCGTAGTAGTCGGGATCGTAGTAGTCCGGATCCTCATAGAACCTTTGCACCCGCCTTTTCCGGCGCGGTGGCGGCTCGTAGTAATAGGGGTCGTAGTAGTAGGCGTCCTCTTCCTCGTCGTAATACTCGTCATACCGCGGGTCGTAGTAATAGTAGCGCGGCCGGGGCGCATAGTAGCGCGGATAGGGCCACCCGAACTGAAGATGCAGGCGCGACTCGGCCTGGGCCTCGATGGCCGGTTGAGCAAACATGCCCGCGGCTCCCAAGGCCGCAAGCATGAGTATGTGTCGAATGCGCATGATCACCCCGCTCCTCTCGACATTCAGGACAACACCCGCAAGCAACCGCCTGCACAAGCGTCGTGGCAAGACTACCGATTCTATCCTGAACAAATAGGCAAAAGTCTGTTCATCCGCCGTTCATGTTCGGCGCAAGGCGGGGGTGGTCGAAGGCGCCTGGGCGGCCGGACGACCGCCCAGGGCAAGAGGTTTCGGGAGGCGAAACTTAGAAGGGCTTCACCTTGACGATGTTGCCGGAGAACGCGTTCACCGACACCCGGAAGAGAGTGCCGCCCTTGCGGGCCCGATAGCGGTAGGTCGGGGCCGAGCAGTCGAGCGGTTGGACCATCTTGAAGCCGCTCCATCTCACCGTCTGCTTGCCCTCATGACAGCTGATCTTCCCGGGCGAGTAGACTGGGGCGGGCTCCCAGCCATGGCCGTAACCGTAGCCCGGATGGCCGAAGCCGCCGATGCCTACGCTCACATTGAGATCAGCTTTAGCTTGCTCGGGCGCTACGGCGACGAGGCTCGACACTACGGCGGCGGCGGCGATCAGGGACTTGGCGATCATGGACGTAACTCCTTTCGGTATTTGTTGGTGACGGTCTGGACGACCCATCATGATGAGCGTTGTAGCCATCCCCGACTGAACAGGGGGCCAACCGGCTGTTCAGGGCGCGTTCACTTCCCGGATCGCCTGCGATCACGTTGAAATTCATGCATTTTCTTGCTGCAGCACCCCCTTGAATGCTGCTTGCTCCTACCTAAGTAAGGGCTGCCGGATGCCAAACGATCCGGCGAATCACCGGTCCGGCCAGCTTGGCGGACCATCACGACTGACACATCGCTTAAGGAGGATGTAGCAATGTTTGATCTTACCCCCCTCTATCGTTCCACCATCGGTTTCGACCGGTTTGCCCAGATGCTCGACGACCTGTCGGGCTTCGAAGCGCCTGCGTATCCGCCCTACAACATCGAGAAGGTCGGCGACGACGACTATCGAATCACTATGGCGGTTGCCGGTTTTGGGCAGGATGAGCTCAATGTCGAGCTCAACCAGAACACCCTGACGATCTCCGGCCGCAAATCTGCGAAAACCGAGACCAAGGGCGAGTTCCTGCACCAGGGCATCGCGGCGCGTTCGTTCGAGCGACGGTTCCAGCTCGCCGACCATGTCGAGGTGCGCGGCGCCGAGATTGCCAATGGCCTGCTCCATGTGACGTTGCGGCGTGAAATCCCGGAGGCGATGAAGCCCCGCACGATCGCCATCAACGTGGCCGGCGGCAAGGAGCCGAAGGTGATTGAAGGCAAAAAGGCGGCATAACTGCCGACTTAGCCGATTGAGGGGCGCTCCCTTGCGGAGCGCCCTTTTCTTTTCAGTCCGCGTTTTCTTATCGGCGAAAGCCTGCCCTCGGGCACTGACCCGAGGGTGATTCCACTTCGCCGGAAAACGCTGTAGGGACCTTGATCGGCTTCGGCGCAAGCCGCAGGGTGGCCGCCTCATGACAAGCCGTCGCAAGAGCTAGCAGGTGGCGGAACCCGATCCGGCTTTCTGGCTGGAACGGCCGAGCCTCGCCGCGCTCGAGATTGCCGCAGCGCTCGGCTATCGCGTCGTGATCATCGATATGGAGCCCGGGGTCATCCCGCCGGACGACTGTGATGCCCTCGTCGCGCAGGGCCGCAGCTTGCATCTGCCGGTCATCGTCCGCGTGGCTGCCTCTGAACGCATCCTGATCCAGCAGGCCCTCGACTACGGGGCGGACGGCGTCATGTTACCGATGGTCCGCGACGCCGATCATGCCGCAACCGTTTCGGAATATGCGAAGTACGCGCCTCTGGGCTGTCGCGGAGTAGGCTCCGGGCGAGCCTTCGGTTATGGAGCCTATCAGGCGGTCGACCGCGATTTTCATCGCGAAGCCAATGAGCGAACCCGCTGCCATGTCATGATCGAGACGGCGGCAGCCCTCGAACAGGCCGACGCCATCGCAGCACTGCCCGCCGTCGACGGGCTCTTCATCGGGCCGTCCGATCTGTCGCTGGCGCGGGGACGGGGCGCGTTTCGTTTCACGGTCGAGGATGAGGACGATTTCAGGCGCGTGGCCCAAGCGTGCCGCGTCCACGGCAAGACGCTGGGCCTGCCCGCGCCCAACCCGAGAGGCGTGCAGCTGGCCCGGGCCGAAGGAGCCTCCTACGTGACGCTTTCTGACGATCTGAGCGCACTGCGCGTCGGCCTGGCGCAGGGTCTGGCGATGTTGCGCGGCAAACCGATGAGTGAGCCGGATCGAAACCTGATCGATCGCGAGCGCAACGCGTACCGCCGTGTCTACGACACCGGTGTTTCAGCACTGCTTTCGGAAATCTGGGGCGGCAACCTGCACCTGGGGCTTTTTGCCGATCCGCTCGAACCGCTGGCTGAAGCACAGCTTCGCCTGAAGGACTACATGGCGAGCGCGGCGGGCTTGCGGCCGGGGCAGAAGGTCCTCGAAGCCGCCTGCGGCGTCGGGTCGACAGCCCTTCATCTTGCCCGTTCCCACGGCGTCCGGGTTCATGCCACCAACATCGCCGAGGTCCAGCTTGCCGAGGCGGCTGAACAGGCGGCCGCGGCCGGTCTCTCGGACCAGGTGACATTCGCGTTTGCGGACTACCATGATATCGGCGGGCCGGCGAACGAGTACGACTGCTGGTGGTGCCAGGAGGCGCTGCTCTATGCAGCCGACCGCGACCGCGTATTCTCCGAAGCGGCCCGGGTATTGAAGCCGGAGGGCCGCATGGTTTTCACCGATCTCACTCTTTCGCGCGAGCTTTCGGCGGCCGACCGCGAGAGCTTCAGCACCGACATCCGGGCTCCGCACCTGTGGGACATGGCGGACTATGACCGCCTCATCGCCAATAGGGGTCTGCGGCTGATCGAGCGACGCGACTGGAGCTCCCATGTCGCTTCGACGTTCGCCGCCGTCGCCCGAAACCTCGCCGGCGCGCGCGACCGTTTCACGAGCATCGGTGATGACGTCGTCCGCGGTGTCGAGTTCCGCATCACCCGTCAGCTCGACATGGCCCGCGCCGGTTATCTCGGCTGGTGCTTCTTTGCACTCGAGGTCTAGCCCGATGCGCATCACCGGGATTGAAACCATTCCCCTCCTCTACTCCATGCCCTATCCGCTCACCTACGCCCGGGGCGAATACCGGACCCGGGAAGCCTTGCTGGTCCGCGTGCACACGAGCGACCCGTCGATCAGCGGCTGGGGCGAGGCGGCGATGTGGGGCGGGCCACATTCGGTCTCCCAGACGGTGCTGGAGCAGGAGATCGCACCGCTCGTCATCGGCGAAGATCCCCGCCGCCCGGAGTATCTGTGGGAAAAAGTCTACCAGTCGACCTATTACCACGGCCGCAAGGGCATTCTCATCGCTTGCCTTTCGGGCCTCGACATCGCGCTCTGGGACATCGTCGGCAAGTGCGCCGCCCAGCCTCTGTGGCGGCTGTTCGGCGGATTCGCGCAGCCGCTGACCACGTACGCATCGGCCGGCTACTACCGGCGCGACTACGGTCTCGATGCCTTCGCAGCCGACGTCGAAGCCGCCGCGAGGGCCGGCTACCGCGGCTACAAGATGAAGATCGGCAACATTCCGCAGGTGGTGCACGGCGGCGTGCTGAGCGATGTGCCGATGCGCCAGACCTTCGAGGACGACCTGGAGCGCATCCGGACGGCGCGCGAAGCGCTTGGGCCAGCCAACCTCATGGTCGATGCCAACACCTCGCTCAGCTCCCGCGCGGCGATGCGCTATGCCGCAGCCATGGAGCCTTTGAATGTGCGCTGGTTCGAGGAGCCTACCCAGCCGGAGGACGTCGAGGGCTGCGCCGAGCTTGCCCGCCGCACGCGCATTCCGATCGCCGGCTTCGAGACCGAGACGGGCAAGTACCAGTTCGCGCGCCTGATCGATGCTGGAGCGGTGCAGGTCGTGCAGTTCGACGTGCTGCAGGTCGGCGGCTTCACCGAAGCGCGCAAGATCGCGGCTTATGCCCAGATGCGGCATCTCGCGGTCACGGCCAAAAACTACTCGACCGCCGTTTCAACCGCCGCCACCCTGCAGCTTCTCTATGCCCTGCCCAACGGCGACTATTTCGAGTGCGACCAGGACCCCAACGCTTTGCGCGACGAGCTCGCGCGACAGCCCCTCTATCTCCTGGAAGACGGCCTGGCGGTTCCCAGCGACCGCCCCGGTCTCGGCATCGACATCGACGATGCCGTGCTCGAGCGCTATCGGGCGCGCGCTTAGGCTGCCAACCCGTCACCCAGCGAAAGGGCCTATGAAGAATTCGTCATCTCCGCGCCAAGCGGAGATCCAATTGTGAGCCTCAACTCGCTTCAAGAGCAGCCCTGCTATCATCCTCGAACTCATCACGGCCGCGGCAAAGCAGGCTTCGTTGTTGATGTTGCGTCGCCCTATTGGGTCCCCGCTTGCGCGAGGATGACGACTTTTCGTCACGCCACCAAAACCGCTTCAGGTGTGCTGCAGCACGAGATCGGCTCCGCGCTCGCCGATCATGATGACGGGCGCGTTGATATTGCCGCTGACGAGATGCGGCATGATCGAGGCGTCGATCACATGCAGCCCCTCGAGCCCGTGCACCCGCAGGCTGGGGTCGACCACGGCCAGAGCGTCGACGTCCCATTTTGCATGTGCCGGAGGGATGGAAGATCGTCACGCTGTCCGAGCGCAGATAGCCTTCCCACTCATCGTCCGTCGTAACCTCCGGTCCCGGCGCGAGCTCGGTCCTGACGTGCTGGGCGAGCGGGGGAGTCCTGAAAATCTCGCGCAGGATGCGGCAGCCGCGGCGCAACACCTCCACGTCGCGGGGATGCTCGAGCAGTCTCGGTCTGATGATCGGCGGCGCCCGAATGTCTGCATCGGCGATCATGAGCTCGCCGCGGCTCAGCGGCCGGTTGACGTTGGGAATTGCGGTCACTACCGGCTCATCGAGCACGATCAGCGCCTCCGGGGTGAGCTTGTAGCCGACCGGCGTGAAATGCAGCTGGAGATCGGCATCCGGCGCGTCCGGCCCTGATCGCACGAACGCCATCGAAAGCGCTCCGGGCGTCGTGCCGGGCCCGCGGCCGAACAGCAGCCATTCGGCGGCATGGCGGGCGCGCCGAACCAGCCCCTGCTCGGAGTTGTAGGTGGGCTGATCGACGCGATAGTTGAGATAGACGCCGACATGGTCCTGGAGATTGAGCCCGACGCCCGGCAGGTCGTGGCTGACGGGGATGCCGAGTTTCTTGAGAGCTGCCGCCGGCCCGATGCCCGACACCATCAATAGTTGCGGGGAAGCGACGGCGCCGGCGCTCACGATCACCGAGCGCTCCGCCGCCGCGGCATGGGGCGAGCCGTCGGGCCGCAGATACTCGATACCGGTGGCGCGGTTTCCGCTCAGCCGGATCCGGGACGCCTGCGCCCTCAGCCTGATCTCGAGATTGGCCCTGGAGCGTACGGGCCTCAGATAGGCGTCCGCCGCGCTGTGACGCCAGCCGCGCCACTGCGTGGCCTGAACCGGCCCCACGCCTTCGATCGTCGGGCCGGCGAAATCCGGATTGAAAGGAATGCCGTAGGATTGCGCCGCGGCGATGAACATGTCCGATAGCGGATGCGATGTGCGGAGGTTGGACACCCGCAGCGGTCCCGACCCTCCCCGGTAGTCGCTTGCCCCGCCTTCGTTCCGTTCCATGCGGATGAAGTAGGGCAGCACGTCGCGGTAGCTCCAGCCGTGGTTGCCGAGCGCCGCCCAGCTGTCGTAGTCGGACGCCTGCCCGCGCATGAACACCATGGAGTTGATGGAGCTCGACCCGCCCAGCACCTTGCCGCGCGGCCACAGGTCGCGGCGGTTCCGGCGCGTGGGATCGGGATCGGTCAGATAGCGCCAGTCGTAGCGCGGATTGCCGATGCCATAGAGGTCGGTGGCGGCCGGCATCTTGATGATCGGCGACCAGTCGCGGCCGCCCGCCTCGAGCAGCAGCACGCGCCGTCGCGGATCGGCCGACAGCCGATTGGCGAGTACGCAGCCGGCCGAGCCGGCGCCGACGATGATATGGTCGAAGGTATCCAAGCCGCCGGCGCCTATAACATTTTTTCGCTCTCACGGCGGGGTTGCCAAATAGCCCCACCGCTAACTATAGTAGGCAATATAACTACATTAGGAGACGGTTATGGAAGAGACCATTTCGGCGGCGGATGCCAACCGCAGGTTCTCCCGCCTTCTGCGAGGGGTTCGGGAAGGACGCAGCTATGTGGTGACCAGCCACGGAAAGCCCGTCGCACGGCTCATTCCCGTTGGCAATCATGAGCATGTGGCAACCGGCGCACGAAGGGCCCTGCTTTCCCGCCTCGAAAAGCAGCCCGTCGTCCATGTAGGACGCTGGACACGCGACGAGCTCTACGAGGACGACCAGTGAGGGTCGCGCTCGATACGAATGTTCTGGCCTATGCGGAAGGCATCAACGGAGCCGAGCGACGTGGCGCCGCTCTCGATCTTGTCCACAGGCTGCCGCAGGAGGCGACCGTCATCCCGGTGCAAGTTCTCGGCGAGCTTTACAATGTGCTGGTCCGCAAGGCTGGAAAGTCGCGGAGCGATGCTCGCGAAGGTTTGCTGAACTGGCGCGATACATTTCCCGTTGAGCGTCAGGACGGCAGGTGCTCGGGATGCAACGAGCACCTCGATGCTGCGGGCGACGCCGGGTTGTCGGCGAATGAAGCCTGCGCGTTCGAGGGTGAGAATCATCTGGTGGACTGAAGGCGGGGTGACGCGGAAATAGCGCTGGATGTCGGCTTCGGCGGGCGGCCGGCGATGGACGCGCGTGTAAGCGTCGATGAAGGCCAGATACTGGCCCTGCTTGGGCGTGAAGCTGCCGGGCGACTCAGTCCAGACATTCGATTCAGCTGTCGATCTGTGCCTCGGGCCTCGAACCACGAGGAGGCTGCAGATGAATGTACGCTATCGGGTCGAGCTGACCCAATCCGAGCGCAATGAACTTGACGGCGCTGTCTGAGCGGCGGCAAGCAGGCGGCGCGCAAGCTCAAGCGGGCGCAGATCCTGCTGGCGGCCGACGCCGGGGGCGGCAGCGACGAAGAGATCGCCCAGTGCGTCGGCGGTCGGCGGCTCGACGGTGTATCGGACCAAGCGGCGGTTCGTCGAAGGCAATCTGGAACGGGCGCTGAGCGAGGAGCCGCGACCCGGCGCGGAGCGCAAGCTCACCGGCAAGCAGGAAGCCCTGCTGGTGGCGACCGCCTGCTCCAACCCGCCGGCGGGCCGCGCGCGCTGGACGCTGGAGCTGCTGGCCGACGAGATGGTCAAGCTGACCGAGCACGACGAGCCTGTCGCGCGAGACGGTGCGCCGACGGCTGGCCGAAAACGATCTCAAGCCGTGGCGCAGGAAGATGTGGTGCATTCCCGCAGGTCGACGCCGAGTACGTCGCCCGCATGGAGGATGTGCTCGACCTCTATGCCGAGGCGCCCGACCCGCAAGCGGCCGGTGGTCTGCTTCGACGAGAGCCCGATCCAGCTCATCGGCGAGGTGCGCCAGCCGATCCCGGCCGAGCCCGGGCAGATCGAGCGCTACGACTGCGAGTACCGCCGCAACGGCACCGTCGAATCTGTTCGTCGTCCTCGACGGAACCGCCCCTGGCGCAAGGTGAAGGTCACCGAGCGGCGCGCCGCAGAAGACTTCGCCCAATGCATGCGCGAACTCGTCGATGTGCATTATCCCGACGCCGAGCGCCTAACTAATTTGGCTCGGCGAAAACCGATTTCCAATCGTTTTTCATGCCTACCACGAGCCAGCCGCGTGCCGGGGCCTCGTCAAGTCCGCGGACCAGCTTGCCGACCGACGATTTACGATCGTAGGCGAATTCCCGTTCGGCATCGTCGTGGTGAATGATCGCTCCAAGGCGAGCACCGGACCCCGCGGTCGTCCATTCCAACATCTGGAAATCGCCATCGGAGTTACCAAAGGCCGCAATCGGTCGGCGACCAATGTGGTCTTGAATGCCGATCGGCTTGCCTTCCTTGTCATCGACAAAATCAACTTCGGGGAGCTTGACGAGAACGGGCTTGCCGTCGCGCACCTCGTATTTCTGCTTGCCTGAGCTGCCGACGACTTGTTCGGGCGGGATGCCGTACGCCTTATCCGCAAAGGTCCGCAGGAACTCGATCCCCCCGCCCGAGACGATGAAAGTCTTGAAACCGTTGCCGCGCAGATAGGCGAGCAGCTCGACCATCGGCTGATATGTCAATGTGTCATAGGGTCGGGCCAATTTCGGATGCTTGGCGGTTGCGAACCAGTCTTTCACGATCTTCTCGAACTCGTCGGTGGTTATGCCGGAATGGGCAACCGCCACAATCTTGAGCAATGCGTGCTCGTCGGCGAGCACGGCTTTGACATCGCCCTTCAGCAGCGAGGCGAATGGCTCCTCAGTGTTCCATTCCGGGTGCTCGGGAGCCATGGCCTTCACACGATCGAGAGCGAACAGAACCTGGAAGTAGAGCGGTTGCTCGGCCCACAAGGTGCCGTCGTTGTCGAACACCGCAATGCGCTCCGCCGGTGGAACGAAAGCAGGATCGCCTTCTTTCGTGACCTTGGAGACAAAGCCGAGGATGGCTTGTTTGTTCGCGCCGTCGTTCCACGACGGCAGAGGATCGGCGGCCCGAACAGCATGAGCAGAAAGGACAAGCAAGAATGCAGCTGCAAGAAAAGAACGCCTGTGCATCATGTTCATGGGTCACTGCCTCTAGGTGCTGCTACGCCACTGAACTCCGTTTTGCAACGCCTCAAGCTCGCCCCGCCGCATGTACCAGATTGGCGAGGTCCAGGAGTGTTCCTGAATGGATGCCGGCAGATCGTCCCGTGACGCAACACCCTCGGCGTCATACGTGGACCCGCGCAGTCTCGGTATCTGCAGCGTGCGCACATAGCAGAAGGCGGACGCCGATGCATCGAAGTCGGGATCTTGGGACCACCGGCGGAAATCTTTGTAGATGACCATCTTGACGTCGACCGCGTTTCCGGCCGGTTCGACCTTGCCCGACGCATCGGGCTTCCGGTCATCCGAGAGGGCAACCTCGTAAATCTTCTCCTGCACCGCGCCGTCTTGAGCGATCCCTTGACGACGTGGATGCGATTGAGTTTGACCCCGGTTGCTTCCTCCATCGCCATGATGACGAAACCCGGCGACTGGATGTCGGCGCTCGGCTTCAGGTCTCTACCCATGGGAACGCCGTTGGCATATGCGCTCTTGACCCAGTCCGACGCACCGGGCGCATCGGCGCCGAAGCCGCCTAAGAACAGCACTCTTAGTTCGCGGCCCGTCCGTAGACAGTGTGTAGTCCCACAGCTCGAAGCCGGCGAGTACTCGGCGGAGAGGACGCATCAGGCATCCCGCCTTTTGTCGGCGATACCCATAAATATGTGGTGGATGGGGCCGTACTGGAGCGCTTGTCGCTGTCATTCGCGAACCTTCCCGAAGGCACGGTCGTCGAGAACTGGACGCCACCGGCCTGGAAGCAATATCGCTGGCAGATCGCGGTCACCGCAGCGGCGCTGCTCGCCCAGGCGTTACTCATTGCCTACGTGCTCTTTCAGAATTGCAAACGTCGAGCGGCTGAGCTCCTGCTCAAGGAGAGCGAAGAACGAATGACGCTCACGGCCGCGTCCGCGAATGTCGGACTCTGGCAATTTGACCGGGAGACCAGTGAATTGTGGGCGACCGAGTATTGTCGCGCACTGTTCGGTCTTGGGCGCGAGGTTCCACTCACGCGCGACACCATTCTCGCAACGATCCATCCCGAGGATCGTGAAATTGCCATTTTGTCGCTTCGGGCAACCTGGAATGCGGACCAGTCGGCCGTCCGTGACGTGCGCGTGTCCTGCCGGACGATAAGGTGCGCTGGGTTCGCATTCGGGCCCGTGCGCATCCCGACAATCACGGCGCTCCGAACCAATTGAGCGGAATTTTTGTCGATGTCACCGAACAGAAAGCCGCGGAAGCCGAAGCCGCGTTACAGCGCGAGGAAATTGCGCATCTGATGCGTGTTTCCGTGCTGGGCGAGCTCTCCGGCGCGATCGCGCACGAGATCAACCAGCCGCTCACTGCGGTCCAGTCAAACGCGGAATCGGGACTGGACCTGCTTGCGGAGAGTTCGCCAGACCTCGCCGAAGTTCGCGATGTTTTTGAGGATATTGTCCATGACAACCGCCGGGCCAGTGAGGTCATCGAGCGGCTCCGCAACCTGCTGAGAAAGAGCGAGAAGAGAGTCGAGTTGGTCGATGTCAATCAACTGGTCAATTCAACACTTGCACTGCTCAACAGCGAGTTGATCAGTCGCAGGATCAACGTCAAACTTGATCTGGCGAGCGCGCTGCCCGCAGCCCTGGGCGATCCGGTCCAGCTGCAGCAAGTCCTGCTCAACCTCGTCATGAACGCCATGGACGCGATGGCCTCGACGCCCACGGCGCAACGGCTCGTCACAGTCGCCACGCGCGCGACGCGAGCCGGAGCGGTCGAGGTGCTTGTGAAGGACCGCGGAACTGGTATCCAACCTGCAGAGCAGAGCCGCCTGTTCGAGCCGTTCTACACCACCAAGACCCAGGGCCTTGGTCTCGGCTTGACGATCTGTTCGACCATCGTCCGGGCCCACGGCGGAGATCTTACGCTGGTGAGTGATGACGGCGGCGGAGCGGTTGCAGTGCTCTCGCTGCCGGCTCAGGAAATGCTCGTCGCGGCCAAGTGATGGATACGAAATTCACATGTTCGTAGTCGATGACGACGCCAGAGTAATCAAGGCATTGTCGCGACTCCTGCGTATGAAGGGCTACGATGTCCGATCCTATACTTCGCCGCAGGAGTTCCTCAGCAACCATGATGCGACGGTTCCCGGTTGCGCCGTATTGGACGTCTCGATGCCCGGTCTCGACGGTCTCGAGCTGCAGCAGGCGCTGGCAGCCGGAGGATCTCACCGGCCGGTCATTTTCCTCACCGGGAAGGGCGACATACCGACGAGCGTGCGCGCGATGAAAGCGGGCGCCATCGATTTCCTGACCAAACCGGTGAGCAATCAGGACTTGTTGGGAGCGATCGCCCGGGCTGAAGAGCAGGACACCAGGACTCGTCAGAATTCACGTCGAATTGGCATCGATCGAGGCGAAGATTGCGACCTTGACCCCGCGCGAACGCGAAGTGCTCGTGCATGTTGTCGCCGGACGCCACAGCAAGCAGATCGCCGGCGAGCGTGGAACGGGCGACAAGACGATCAAGTTCCACCGCAGTGCGATGATGCAAAAGCTGGGGACGCGCACTGTCGCAGATCTCGTGCGCATGGCGAAAAAGGCCGGCGTTTCAAAATAGGCCGCCATGCCGCGCTACTGGCCCAAGGGTCAGGTCGACAATCGTCGGCAGCGGCCACAGTATCTTCTTTATGGCGGAAACAACCGGTTGGATCGCCATTGTGGACGATGACCCGTCCGTGCTGAAGGCCTTGCGACGGTCGCTGCGCGGCCGCGCGATTCGAACTGAGGCATATGCCTCAGCGCACGAGTTTCTCACGGCGTTGCCCGACGGTCCGCCCGATTGTCTGATCCTCGATCTGCAAATGCCCGGGATGACCGGCCTGGAGCTTCTTGAGCACCTGAAGCGCAAAGATATCCGGATACCGACCATCGTCATAACCGCACACGGCGATGCCGGCGTACGCAAACGTTGCGAATCCGCTGGAGCCGTCGCCTTTCTTGCGAAGCCCTTCTGGAAATCATCGCTGTACGCTGCCATCGATGCGGCGATCGGAAACAAAGGATGAGGTGGTCCCCGAATCTCGGACAGCAGGTAAAGTGGTTCGCAGCAAAACTGGAATTTCACCCGCTCCCATAGGGTCCGGCCGTTGCGCCGCCATCCACGGGATAGGTGCCGCCGGTCAGGTAGGCGGCGGCAGGAGAGCACAGGAAAATCGCCAGGGCAGCGACGTCCTCGACGGTGGCGAAGCGGCCGATCGGAATCCCGGCCTGCCACAAGGCGATCTCCTCGCGCTTCGCGACCTGCCTGAACATCTCGGTTTCGACGACGTGCGGCAGAATTGCGTTCACGCGCAGTCCTTCGCGGGCATGCTCGAGGGCCATCGCCTTGGTGAGCCCGATTACGGCGAACTTCGTTGCGCAGTAGACGGTGCGCCGCTCATAGCCGAGGATGCCGGCGGTCGAGGAGATCTGCACGATCGAGCCGCCCTCTCCTCGTTCCCGGGCATGCAGCGCCATGCGGCGCGACAAGGCGAGCACGCTCTTGAGATTGAGCTCGATCAGCTCTTGCGTGCGGCGAGGGTCGATTTCCCGCGTTTCGGCTGCCCATGAGCGGCCGGCGTTGTTGACCAGGAAATCGATACGGCCGGCTCGCGCGAGTGCTTCGCCGAAAACGGTTTCCGCACATCCGGGCTCTGCGAGGTCGCCCACGACGCAGTCTCGAGGCGATGAGCGAATGGCCTCGCCCAAGGCTTCGGCATCGATGTCGTGGCGAATGGCTCGCGCGCCCAGCGCGGCGAAGGCTTTCGCGATTCCCGCCCCGATGCCGCGACCGGCGCCGGTGATCAGCGCGACCTTGCCGCGGAAGAGGTCCGCGCGGAACACGTCTTCGATCATCAAGCCGTCCGCTTTGCCGCCTTCCGGCCGGCTTCCGCTAGAACCGTGAGCCGGCCGGTGTCGATCGACCAGGGCGACGCGCTCGCCTTCCGCATAGGCGCTGTGGCCGTCGGTGCGGACGTTGAGGGTGCGTCCGCCGGCCAGCGCCATCGTGTACTCGAAGGCGTTGCCGAGAAAGCGGCATCGCGTAACCGTGGCCTCGATACCCGGCGAGCCCGGCGGCAGAAGCGCGATGTCCTCGGGCCGGATCGAGAGCGCCGAAGCGCCGGCAGGGAGTGCCGAAGGAAACACGAGATCGAGCCCGCCGTCGAAGAGAAATCTGTGAGGATCGGCGCCGTCGGCGCGGCCATGCAGCACGTTGGCGCCGCCGATGAAGTCGGCCACGAACGCCGAGGCCGGCGTCCGGTAGAGCTCGCGCGGCGGCGCCAGCTGCTCGACGCGTCCGGCATTCATGACCGCGACGAGATCCGAAAGCACCAGCGCCTCACCCTGATCGTGGGTCACGAAGACCGTGGTGATGCCGAGTTCGCGCACGATGCGGTGGATTTCGTCGCGCATTTCCTCGCGCAGCTTGAGATCGAGAGCCGACAGCGGTTCATCGAGCAGCAGGAGATCGGGCTCGATCACCAGGGCCCTGGCGAGCGCGATGCGCTGCTGCTGGCCGCCGGACAGGCTCTTCGGCAGCCGGTCGCCGAACGCCTTCATCCGCACCATGTCGAGCGCTTTGGCCACTCGCGCCCGGCGCTCGACCGTGGCGATCCTGCGCATGTCGAGGCCGAAGGCGACGTTGTCGGCGGCGGTCAGATGCGGGAACAAGGCATAAGACTGAAACACCATGCCGATGTTGCGGTGTCGCGCCGGCACGTCGGTGATATCCCGGCCGGCGAGATGCACCCTGCCCGAGGTCGGATGCTCGAAGCCGGCGATCATGCGCAAGGTGGTGGTCTTGCCGCAACCGGAAGGGCCGAGCAGGCTCAGCACCTTGCCGGCTTCGAGAAGTCAAATCCACGCCCGATACTGCGGTGAAATCGCCGAAGTTCTTGGTCAGGGAGCGGATTTCGAGGCGCATATCCTACTTCGCCTTCGAGGTTGGTAAGGACCTTTCTGCGCCGGCGAAACGTCAGCCCCCTCACCCTGCCCTCTCCCCGATGGGGAGAGGGTTCAATGAAGAAACCCTCGCCCCGCAGGGGAGAGGGAAGCGAAGCGGCGAAGCCGCTGAGCAGGGTGAGGGGGTTCGGCCTTTCTACTTCGCTACGGCGGCCTTCGCCTTCTCCCAAATCTGGATGGCGCGGTTGTCGAAGTCGGCGCCGAGGTTGTACTGGAACTGAATCTTCGGGATGTTGGCGACGAGGCCCTCGAGGTCCATGGACTTCTTGGTTTCCGCGTCGATCAGGTCCATCGCCTTGCTGTTGGCCGGCGCATAGCCCAGCTCCTTGGGAAGCCGCGCCTGGATTTCCGGGCTCATCATGTGGTTGATGAAGGCGTAAGCAGCCTGCGGATGGGGCGCTTCGGAGACCACGCACGGTCCGTCGTACCAGGCGGTGAGGCCTTCCTCGGGATAATCGACCTCGATCGGCAGTCCCTTGGCCTTTGCCTGACGCGAGCCGCCGTCATCGGAGTCGGCGACCCAGATCTCCCCGCTCGCCAGCAACTGCGCCATCTGGTCGTAGTGACCGTAGATGGTGCGCACCTGCTTCATGTTCTCGAGCAGCTTCTCCTCGACCTTCTGAAACTGCTCTTCGGTCAGCGGTCCGTAGGTGTAGCCGAGGCTGAGGGCGGTGCGCCACAGCTGCTCGTTCGACTTGTCGATCTTGCCGATGCGGTCCTTGTAGTCGCCGGAGAACACGTCCTTCCACGAGTTGATCTTCTTGCCCGTCTTGGCAGGATCGTAGACGACGAGACCATTGAGCCCGAACGAGTAGGTGGCGCAATAGAGATTGCCGTCGTCCTTGGTCTTCTTGAGGGTCTCGTAGACATCGGCCAGCGCCGGCACCTTGCTGGTGTCGAGGGCGGTGATCAGCTTCTGCTTGATGGCGATATCCTCGAAGCCTGCGCCCAGGAACACCACGTCGTGGGTGCCGACCCCGGCCGCGCGTATCTTGTTCATCGCCTCCTGCTCGTCGGCGTAATAGTCGATGTTGATCTTCACGCCGTATTTTTCCTCGAACGACGGCAGGGCGAAGTCGATGTAGTTGCCCCAGCTGAGGATGTTGATCTCGCCGCCGATCTTTTCCTCGGCAGCGGCCGGCGTCGCCGCGACGGAAAGCACCGCGGCAGCGGCCGCGGCGAAAGCAAGGCATCGTTTCATGGTGTTACTCCTGGGCTGGGGTTGCGGCCGCGCGACCAGGTGAGGCGGATGGCGGCCAGGGTCAATACGACAGTAGCGGCGAGAATGAGCGTCGAAACGGCGTTGATCTCCGGCGTGATGCCGACCTTCACGATCGAATAGACGCGGATCGGCAAGGTGGTGATGCCGGCCGAGGTGAGAAAGAAGCTTACCACGAACTCGCCGATGGAAATCGTGAATCCGAACAGCAGCGCGCCGAGGATTCCGGGCATGATGTTGGGAAGCACTACGCGCACGAGCACAGCCGTTTCCCCGGCTCCGAGGCCGCGGGCCGCATCTTCGAGGGTGCGCTCGAAGCGGGAGAGGCTCGCCATGATGATGAATGTACAATAGGGGAGCGCCAGAAGGGTATGGCCGAGGAAGAGCGAGGCAAATCCGGTCTTGAACCCGAGAGAGCGCAGGAACAGCAGCAGCGACACGCCGAGCACGATGCCGGGCGCCACCATCGGCAGCGTCATCAGCGCCAGAAAAGCCCCCCGTCCTGGAAAGCGGTGGCGGATGAATGCCAGCGCCGCGAACAAGCCAAGGACGGTGGCCGCCGCGGCAGCCAGCAGCCCGAGCACGATGCTGGTCCACAAGGCGTCAAGGGTGCGCGTGTTGGTGAACAGCGCCTCGAACCATTTGAGACTGTAGTTCCGGATGGGCAGCACGGTGATGGTCGCCTCGTTGAAGGCGGTCAGCACAACCAACGCGATCGGCAGATAGACGAGCAGATAGACGGCGAGCACGAACGCAATCGACAGCGAGCGCCCGAGCATCAGGCGCGCGCCTCCTCGCCGAACAGACCGCGCCCGGCCTCTCCCATTCGAAAGAGGGCAAGCAGAACGAGGACGATTGCCCCGAGCAGCACCACCGACAGCGCCGAGCCCAGTGGCCAGTTGAAGCTCTGGAACGCCGTACCGATCAGGTTTCCGAACATGATGCCCTGCAGCCCGCCGAGCAGGTTCGGCACCAGGTACTCGCCGAGCGCCGGTATGAAGGTGATGATGGCCCCGGCGACGATGCCAGGCTTGATCAGCGGCAGCACCACCCGCACAAAGCGTTCCACTGGTCCCGCTCCGAGGTTCTCGGCAGCCTCGAGGAGCGCCGGGTCGAGCCGCTCGACGGCGGCATAGATCGGCACCATGGTATAGGGCAGATAGATATAGACCAGCCCGATCACCACGGCGGTCTCGGTGAACAGCACCTCGAGCGGGCGGGCAATGAGGCCGGCGCTGAGCAGCAGCCAGTTCATGAGGCCCGATTCACCGAGCACGAGATTCATCGAATAGGTGCGGATCAGCACGCTCACCCAGCCGGGAAGGATCAGCACGACGATGAACAGCACGCGCCAGCGCGCCGGCACCCGGCGGCCGATGAACCAGGCGAGCGGTACTGCCAGCACGAGGCAGAAAACCGTCGTCAGCAGAGCCATCCATGCCGACCCCAGGAGGGTCTCGACATAGAGCGAATCGGAAGCGATGCGCAGGTAGTTGACGAGGCTCGGCGTACGAACGAGCTGATAGTTGTCGTCGACCGTCCAGAAGCTGTAGACGACCATCATGCCGATCGGCAGCACGAACAGAAACAGGAGCGCAGCGAGAGGCGGCAGCAGGAACACCGCCAGCTGGGCTCGCGCGCGTGCGTCGGACAAACCGTCCTCCCGTTTTTGGGGCCGATCATAGGGTGGCTCGGCGCGCATGCAAATTCATTTTCCAACCATTTTCCAACCGTCATCCCCGCGCGGTGACGCTATCGACTCAATTGTCATCCCCTCGCAAGAGGGGATCCAATGGAGCGGCGCAGCGTCGTCAACGGCTTCAGGTTGATACTCACCATTGGATCCCCTCTTGCGAGGGGATGACGATTGTTCTCTGATGACGATTGATGGAATTTGAGGGGGATGACTTGGTCAAGCCGCTTATTGCCTTCTGGCTCGAATCCGACGCCCACAAGACATGCGAGATCGCCCGCCTGGTCCGTCATCCCCGCGCAGTGCAGCTATCGGATTTCCATCGTCATCCCCTCGCAAGAGGGGATCCAATGGAGCGGCGCAGCGTCGTCAACGGCTCCAGGTTGATACTCACCATTGGATCCCCTCTTGCGAGGGGATGACGATTGTTCTCTGATGACGATTGATGGAATTTGAGGGGGATGACTTGGTCAAGCCGCTTATTGCCTTCTGGCTGGAATCCGACGCCCACAAGACATGCGAAATCGCCCGCCTGGCCGGCTACGATGCCGTCATCTTCGACATGGAGCATGGCACGATCGAAGAAATGGCGCTCGACCGGCTGCTTCCCTTTTGCAACGGTCTCGGCTTCACGACTTTTGTGCGCGTCCGCGAAGGCAACCAGGCGCGCATCCAGATCGCTCTCGATTGCGGAGCTAATGGCGTCATCCTGCCGCAGATCAGGAACCTCGACCAGGCGAGGACCGTCTCGGCGGCCGCCAAGTATCCGCCTCGCGGCACGCGCGGCATGGGCTTCAGCCGCATCGACGGCTATGGCTCGGCAGATGACGCCTGGCTGAACGCCCAGAACCAGGGCACCCTTTGCTACGCAATGATCGAGACCCAGGGCGCGTTCGATCAGTGCGAAGCCATTGCCGGGCTCGACTGCGTCGACGGACTGTTCGTCGGTCCCTCGGATTTCTCGCTGACCCGCGGGCGCGGCATGTTTTCCTGCACAGCCGCCGACATATCCGATCTCGATCGCATCGCTGCCGCTGCCGCAGCGGCCGGCAAAGTGTGGGGCGTGGCCGCCGGCCATCCCGGCTACCGCGCCGAGGCGCTCTCACGCAACCCGCATCTCGTCACCGTTGCCGACGACCTCTCGGCACTGCGCATGGGTTTCGATGCGCTCAGGGCCGGCTGACCGCCGAGGTGACGAACGACGGCGAGCTCTGCTATCTGACTGCCGCCCGCGCTCGCGCGCTGTTCTCCCGACGGGAGCTCTCCCCCACCGAGCTGATGGCCGCGCTACTGCGCCGCATCGAGGCAATCAATCCGGAAATCAACGCATTCTCCGACACACTCTTCGAGGAAGCGCGGCTCGGGGCAGCGGAAGCCGATCGGCGCTGGCGAACCGGGACGGCGCGCGCCCTCGAGGGCATCCCGGTCGCGGTGAAAGACGCCCAAATGGTGGCAGGACAGCGAACCACCTACGGCTCACCCGCCTACCGTGACAATGTCGCGCGGCAGTCGGATCCGATGATCCAGAGATTGCTTGAAGCCGGTGCGATCGTCCATGCGCGCACCACCGTATCCGAGTTCTGCCTCTCGGGCGTGTGCACATCGGCCCTCTTCGGCGCCACGTTCAACCCCTGGCATCGCTCTTACAGTCCCGGCGGGTCATCTGGAGGCTCCGCCGCCGCGCTCGCCGCGGGAATGACCACGCTGGCGACCGGCACGGACATGGGGGGCTCGATCAGAGTGCCCGCGTCGGCGTGCGGAGTGGTAGGCTACAAGCCGCCTCACGGGCGCAATCCCGAGGGTCCTCCGTTCAACGTGGACCGGTTCAATCATTGCGGACCCCTGGCGCGCAGCATCGGCGATGTGGCCCTCGTGCAGACGTTTGTCGCAGGCAGGCACCCGCATGATCATGACAGCCTCCCGGAAGTGATCGCCTATCCCGATTCGGCTGACGACATCGCAGGATTGCGAGTCGCATGGTCCCCGGACCTCGGCTATCGCGCGGTCGACCCGGAAGTGCGTACGAATACCGAGCGCGCTCTATCGGTGCTCCAGGGCCTGGGGTGCAGCCTCGACAAGGTCGATCTCGGCTGGAGTGAGGAGATCGACGCGATCGCTACAGACTGGTACCGGTCCGCGCACGCCGGACAAATGCTGATGGCGGCCGCCCGCGATCATCCCGATCTGGTCTCAGCCGACTTGCAGCGCCTCGCCGGAACCTGGAGCCAATCGCCGCCGGCGATTGCGCCCGTCTTCGATCTCATCAGCCGCATGTCGAACGTCTTCGCTGCCGTCATGGAGACCCACGACGTTTTCGCGTGCCCGACGATGTCCGTTGCCGCGGTAGCGGCCGACCAGAGCATGTGGGACGACCGGTTCGAGATCGATGGCAGGCGGGTCGATCCGGAGTTCGGGTACTCCATGACCCATCAGTTCAATCTCCTGGGCAACTGCCCGGCGATAAGCATTCCCTCCGGACGCACTGCGAGCGGTCTGCCGACCGGGCTGCAGCTGGTCGGAAAGCCGTTCGACGATGTGGCGGTGATCCGGGCGGCCTGGGCATTCGAGCAAGCGGTCGGCGGCTGGTTCTTGACCCCCGCCACGCGTCCCGACCTGTGACGGTTGCGAGCTTCAACAAATTCGTCATCCCCTCGCAAGAGGGGATCCAATAAAGCGATACCGCAATCATTCGTATGCAGACGTTCGTTGCACTCGCACCGCGGATGTTTATCAACTGGCTGAGACTCACGATTGGTTCCCCGCTTTCGCGGGGATGACGATTGCCCTCAGCAGGCCGAGAAGATCATCCACCTGGGCTTCCGTCGTCTGGAACGAGGCGACGAAGCGGACGAATGTCTCATCCCTGCCCACATCGTCCGTACCCGGACCTTCACCCGGCCATTCGTAGTAGTGCGCGCCCCTGGCGATGAGTTTCTCATGGACGAGCCGCGGCAGGATTGCGAAGACTTCGTTGGCCTCGGTCGGTAGAGGCAGGCGTACCCCGCCGGCTTTTGGGAAGCCCCTGGCCAGCCGCGCCGCCATCGCGTTCGCATGTCGCGCATTGTCGAGCCACAGGCCGTTTTCGAGATAGGCCAGCATCTGGGCGCCCAGGAAGCGTCCTTTGGAGAGGTGCTGGGCGCCGCGCTTGCGCCGATAGAGGAAGTCTTCGGCTAGTTCGGTGTCGAAGAAGATCACCGCCTCCAGCGCAAGAGCTCCGTTCTTGGTGCCGCCGAACGACAATACGTCGACCCCCGCCTTCCAGCTCATTTCGGCAGGTGCGCAGCCGAGGCCGGCGAGCGCATTGGCGAACCTCGATCCGTCCATGTGGAGCTTGAGCCCGTGCCTACGCGCCGTTTCCGAGATCGCCGCGATTTCCGCCAGCGAATAGACCGTGCCCAATTCGCTCGCCTGCGAGATCGACAGCGCCATCGGCTTGTTTTCGTCTTCCCCGCGGACCAGTCCTGCCAATGTCCGCTCGACCTCTCCGGCCGTTATCTTGCAGCCCGCGCCGGAAAGCCCCAGGAGCTTGGCCCCGGAAAACATCTCCGGCGCGCCGCACTCGTCGGTATAGAGATGCGCTTCCTTGTGGCACAGGACATAGCCGTAGGGAGCCACGAGGGCGGATACTGCCAGAGCGTTGGCGCCGGTTCCGTTGAGCACCAGGTAGGCCTTGAGCTCGCATTCGAAGACCTTGCAGAGTTCCGCTTCCGCCCGCCTCGATAGATCGTCGCTGCCATAGGAGTCCGCCCAACCGCGGTTGGCCTTGACCAGCGCATCCAGGATCACCTCGTGCACGCCGGAGGTATTGTCGCTCGCAAACTCCATCTTGCCTCCAATCTCCAGGCTGCACAGACCTACGACTCAGCTTCATCGCGTGACTGCCGCTCGAGCGCTCGCATCACCCCGCGTAACTCCGCGAGCCCCTTGAGGCGGCCGATGAAGGAGTACCCGGGGTTCGTGTTCTTGTCGATGTCGTCACCGAGCAGATGTCCGTGGTCGGGGCGCATCGGAATGCTCGGCCGCCGTCCTTCGATCCGGGCGGCTTTCTCTTCCTTCAGCAGGATGTCGACTACGGAGACCATGTCGACGCGCCCGCCGAGGTGTTCCGCCTCGTAGAACGAGCCGTCGGGCTCCACCGTGACGTTGCGCAAATGCGCGAAGTTCACCCGCGGCGCAAACTCCTCGGCCATGGCGACAACATCATTGTCGGTCCGCGAACCGTAGGAACCCGTACACAGGGTGATGCCGTTGGCCGGGCTGTCGACAGCCTCCAGCAAGTGCCGCACGTCGGAGGCGGTCGAGACCACCCGCGGCAATCCGAACAGCGACAGCGGCGGATCGTCGGGATGGATCGCCAAGCGTACACCGGTTTCTTCGGCGACCGGGACGACCTCGCGCAAAAAAGCCGTCAGCCTCGTCCGCATATCGTCTTCGCCGATGCCGGCGAAGCTTGCGATGGCGGTGCCGATCGAGGCGCGCGTTTGCGCAGCCGATCCGCCCGGCAGGCCGGCGATGATGTTCTTTTCGAGCCCCATCGTCGCATCGCCATCCATGGCGGCGAAGCGTACCTGCGCTTCTCCGATCAGGGCCTCGGGATAGCTGTCGACCGCTTTGGGGCGCCTCAGAACGAAGGCGTCGTAGCCGACGAAATCGACCATGTCGAAGCGCAGCGCGTAACCGGTCGTGGGCAGGCGGTAGCTCAGGTCCGTGCGGGTCCAGTCGACCACCGGCATGAAGTTGAAGCAGACGACCGGAACCCCGGCGCGCCCGAGATGGGCGAGGCTGTCTTTCCACGCATCGATGTACCGGCGTGCGGTGGCCTCGCCGCGCTTGATCGCGTCGTGCATCGGAATGGACTCGCACACGCTCCATGCAAGACCGGCGCTCTCGATCGTCGCCTTGCGCTTTGCGATCTCGTCTGCCGTCCATGCCTGCCCCACCGGCACGTGGTGCAGAGCCGTGACGACGCCGGTCGCTCCGGCCTGCTTCACGTTATCGAGGGAAACCGGATCGGCTTCTCCGAACCATCGCCAGGTCTGTTCCATTGAACCCCACCTCTTTGGAAATCTCTGCGATGATACCGCCAGAACTCTTCGCTCTCGTGTTCATTCATGCCCGCTGCGGGCTCGTCGAGGAGCATTATGGACGGGGTTGCGAGTCTACAGCAGAGAAACAGCGTTGCGGCTGTTTGGGAGTTGCGCCGAACACAATTGAAAAAGTGCCGCAAGCAGGATAGCGTTCAGTGGTTGAAGGCGAAGGGCGCCATGGAAACCCTTTTTCGCTTTAACATTGTGAGGGAGGCGAACCGCTCTCGCGACGAGATCGACCCGATTGATCTCGCGGCCAACACACAGTTTCAACTTGACGCAGCCGCGATCCCCCCTGGGCTGAACCGTCGTAACCAGCTGAAGACATTGGCGCGCAACTTCATTGCCTCTGCCGGCTTCGTCAATTCGGTTTCGGCAGATCGCGAGCTAGTCGCGCTCGAGCGCGCATCGGAAGCCATGGACGCGCTGATCGATGCCGGGAAGAGCGCCCGCGCCGATGTGGACACTGCCTTGACGACGACTCTTGGCGAAAGCCCGTCGGCGTTCATCGCCTCGGCCGCACTCCGTAACAGAATGAACGACGTGCGCGATAGCATTCTGGCGATCAAGCTGTCTCCGCCTGACCATAATCGGCCGCTCCGTCGGCTCGCCGCGATCCTGCGGGCCTATTACCTGATCCAGCGCTTTGTTGACGATGCGAGATTTCCAGCCGATGCGGGGACGCTGCTTGCCAGCCAGCACCGCGCCTTGCGGGTGGCGAATGCGATACTTCCCACAAGACCCCCCACGCCTGCTCGGCCGAGGCCACCACAGGTCGCCGAGACGCTGAAGGGGCTGGCGGACCGGCACAGAGCGTTCGACCTGGCGGTGCGCGAACTGAAGTCGGTGCAACCGTCCGGGTTTTTCGTCACCGAGTTGAAACGCAGTAACGCAAAACTCCCGCCCGAGCAATTCCGGCCGCTTCAGGTGTTCGCCGAAGAATGGAATATCCGCAAGCTCTCGCTGCGTGCAAAGCTGTTGTCGTCGATCGGCGACATCACCCGCCCGGGAACGGCGACAAGAAAGATCGACATCAATTCGCTCGGCAGCGTGTCCGCCGCGCTGCCGCAGCTCGAGGTCGACAAGTTGACGCCCGAGACACCGGGATTCGACCTGAGCCGCGGCGCGCGCATCGCGCTCAGCGGCCGGCCCGATTACGAGCCGATGGCGAAGGGGATCGCCGGCCTGCGCCTGACCGCGGAGGCGCGCCAGAACTTGAGCCAGGACACTCAGAACGCGATCAAGGAGCTGGGTCTCGACCCTTCGGCGCCGATCGCCGAGACGCTGCGGCAGATTTCCGCAGAGCGCCGGCGCATTCATGAGCGGGCCCAGGAGCTGATTCAGCCGGTGGCGCAGAAGACCTTCAGAACAATCGGGACGACAACGGTCGCCATCACCCAGAGCCCGGTGCCGGCCTTCTACTCCATGTCGCCGGCGATCATGCTGGGATTCCTGCCGGACATTTTCCTGTCCGACCCGACGACGGCGGGCGTTCCCACGACCCACGCCGACATCAAGCCGGCCGGCGTCATGGACCTGTTGCTCGTCAAGCAGCAACTGAAGGGCTACGAGCGGGCCGAGGTCTCGCACATCGCCAACATGCTCAAGGGCGAGAAGACGGACCGCATCCACCGCACGCGGCTGGAGACCGAGACGATCACCTTCACCGAGATGGAGACTACGGTGGACCACCGAACAGTCGCTGGAGACGACCGACCGCTTCGAGATGCGCCGCGAAGTCGGAAACCGCCCTGCAGGAGGAGACCGCGGTCAAGGGCTCGCTGATGGTCAAGGGCAAGTATGGCCCGACCGTCGAGTTCAAGGCCGAAGGCGAGGCGTCATGGCAGCGCAAGTCCAAGGAGGCGGAAAGCACCGCGAACGAGGTAGCGCGCGAGGTCACGCAGAAGGCGTCCGAGAAGATCACCGAACGGGTGCTCAAGCGCGAGACGCTCAGAGTCAACCGCCAGGTCGAGGAGACCAACCAGCACACCTTCGACAACGCGTTGGGCTACGGGCCATGTCTCAGGCGTCTACCAGTGGGTGAGCAAGGTCTACGAGGCACAGGTCTTCAACTATGGACCGCGCACCGTCTATGACATCATGATTCCGGAGCCGGGCGCCTTCCTGCTGGAGGCGTTCCGCCGCCGCCGGTCGGCCGCCGTCGAGCTGGAGAAGCCGCCGGCTTTCGAGATCACGCCGGACCAGCTGACCGAGGACAACTACCAGACCTACGTCGACCCGCTACAGCGCGACCGACGTCAAGCCGCCGCCCGAGCCGTTGTGACCGAGTCCTACGACTTCAACACCGGCGGCGAGGACAAGGACCAGGAGTTCACCAACTCCACCCGCATCAAGATCCCCGACGGCTATCAGGCGATTCGCGCCCACGTCGGCGCGGTGGTCGCGGTGTGGGACAGCTGGACGGTCGATGTCGTCATCGGCCAGCATGTCCTGCGCTTTGAGAACAGTGTGGCGCCGGATGCTGGCACGTCGATCTCGACGAGGAAACCGGGTCGGTGCCGTTCGCCATGGTCACCGACCGGGTTGGCGACATCGCCATCGCGGTGGAGGTCTCTGTCAGGGTACCGAGCGCGCCCTCGATCTTTGGCGGGCGGAGACACACGCCAAGCTGATCAACGCCTATCGCGCGCGGCTCTCGGAATACGAGGCCAAGCTCGCCGAACTGGAAGGCGAGGCGCCGGCGGAGATCGAAAGCGGCCCAACCGCGCGCAACCGTGCGCTGATGATCGACGAGGTAAAGCGAGCCTGCATCTCGCTCTTGAGCGAGCAGCATTTCGAGATGTTCGACGCGATCAACACCGGCGCCACAGGCCTGCCGCAGATCGACTTTGCGGAAGCCGCCGTCGAAGGCGCATATGTGCGCTTCTTCGAGCATGCCTTCGAGTGGGAGAACCTGTCGTGGGCATCCTACCCCTACTTCTGGGGCCGCAAGTCGACCTGGCTCGACAAGGTGGTCATCGAGGACGACGACGACGACTTCCAGGCCTTGCTGAAGGCGGGCTACATCCGCGTGCAGATCCCGATCCGTCCCGGCTTCGTCGATGCCGTCGACCATTTCCGGCTGTTTGGAGAACCGTGGTTGGGCGGCTCGCTGCCGACGATCTCCGATGACACTCTATCTGCCGATTGCCGAGGAACTGGCGGAAAAGCTCGGCAGGCCGGGCAATGAATTGCCGGTTGGTGATCCCTGGGAGGTGCGTGTGCCGACGAGCCTCGTGAAGCTGCGCGACGACGACCAGCTTCCGCGCTGGCAGAAGCAGGCCGACGGGACCTGGGCCGAAGCCTGAGGCGGCCGTCCCCGTGCCCGGCGTCGAGCTTCATGCGGATTTCGATCGCGACGGGCGGGTCACGGGCTTGCCTGGCGAACGTGCGGCCAGGCTGCAGTGGCCGGGCGTGGTGGTGGTGCCCAACATGGATCGGGACGAGCGCCGCCTTCCGAGCTCGGCTGGCAACGCCCCCGAAACGCGACCCGACTACGACTTAGCTCCGGCGCGCCCCCGCGACGACGAGCTGGTTGCCTTGCGGGTCCGCGCTGCCGCCGGAGCAATGCAGCCTGGCGACCGGCTGCTGATCCGCTGTTCGGGTATCATGCATACCCGCGTCGCGCTGCACGACGCTTCGGGGGTAGTAATACCCCACAAATTGGGCACGCCGCAGGTCTACGAGTTGCCGGCCATGCCGGCGTCCGGCGTCCTGAACCTGACCCTGCAGGTACGCACGATTGCCGGCGGGGCATTCGGCGTGACCTCGAAGTCTTGATCTCACCTACCGCACGGACCCCCGCGAAGAGAGTTGCTTCGAGCTCACTCTTCTGCGTCGCGCTGCGAGCGGCATCGAAAATGAGGCAGACCGCGGCCGTTTCACCGTAGCGCCCTTCATTCTTGCCGACCGGCTTGCGCCCGCGAATTCGAGTTTACATGGTCAACAACTTTTGGAACTGGCCATCGTTCTCCGATGTCTGGGACGCGGCCGTGGCCGCAGCCGTGCCGCTGATCGGCGTCGACCCGGACCTGACCCACGGCGACACCTGGCTGCAGGATCAGTACCAGCACAGCCTGATGCAGGGGTCGGATGGCTGGCGGCAGCTGATCGTGCACCTGCCCCGCCTGCGCTACGACAACACGGATGCGACGAAAATCGACAACCTCGAGGAATTCGTCAACGCCCATTTCCGGTCGCGCAACATCGGGCTCTATCGCGATTTATGGGACCGGGTTGTTCCCGTGGAGACTGCCGCTGGGGGAGTGGCGCGGCCGAGTTTCCGGCATCTCGATGCCTGGGTGCAAAAAGCCGGCCGGCTATTGCGGGCAGGCCGCCTTCTGAACCGCTACGGCATGGACGCCGGGAGCGGCTGGCGGACACTGAATTACGCAGACTGGGTTGCGGCGCTTTTATCGCTGAGAGCGGATCTCGCTAAATTCGCCAAGCACATTGATCAGGCCCGCGTCAACGCCACTGCGGAGCGCGACCGCCAGCTGCTGGCAGAAAAAGCAGCAGCCAGGGCCGTGGTCGACGCTGCGCTCGCCGAATTTGACGTGCCCGACAGGACCGAGACTGATCCGCGCATCACGTCGACGATCGGCAACGGGATGGTTACCCTTCGTGCCTCGATCGCGCGGCGACTCTATGCGCGCGCGAAGCAGATGCACAGTGGGATGAATTACGGCGGGAACATCGAATCGACGCCGCCGGTCAGCGGCGCGCCGCTCGGCAAAATCGTGATCGGCAACGCCACCAACCCGGATACCAAAGGCGAGTTCATCGACCCCGACCTTCTGCGCGTGTTCGCCAAGCAGAAAAAGCAGCCGCTGGTGGAGATCGATACCAGCTGGCTGCGGGTTGGCCATGTGGACGAGATGATGGCAGTGGTGCCGCACGGGCGTGGCCGCAGTGGGTTCTCGATCCTGCATGCCTCGGCACATGCGGCGATCGATCTCCTGGCCCGGGCCGAGGCGCGCTACCGCGACGCCTTGCCCGCAACCCACCCGATGGCTGGTCCGCGCGAGGCTCCTTCGGGTGTAATGCCGCGGCTGATGACGGACGGGACGGCGCCCGTCACCCGGCTCTTCCGCGGCAAGGCATGGGAACACCTCCACAGGGCGGCCCGCAGCGGTCAGGTCGAGTTCATGTCCGAGCCACCGGCGATCTACTTCCGGCTCTGCTCTGCTTTTGGTGCAACCTCCGGCGGTACCGGCTTCAATGTGCACAACATCGGTTACGTGCCTGGCGTCGGCCCGGACCGCCGCTACCCAGCCGATATTACCCCGACCGAGCTTCTATTTGCCGAGGCGGACCGAAGCGGGAGGTCTTCGAACGAGAGCTTCGACGTCAATTTCCTTGAGCCCAGTCGGAATATTTTGCGCAACGCGCTGCCGGGCATTGCGATTCTGCCGGTGCCGGTCCTGTTCGACCGGACCGACGACACCAGTCACTTCCGCCAGTTTTACTGGAGGGAACAGACCACCGCCTTCTCGCCCCACATGGTCAATCTCAAGATCCTGAACGGCCACCTGCTTGTCCCGAAACCCTATGGCCCGCGCATGAGAGTGAACGACGCCATAGCAGTGGTACGCGACAGCATGGCGTCACTTGGCGTTCCGGGCCGCATCCGCGCCCACGTGGGGCGGCGTTTGATTGCCCGGCGGCGCATGACCCGTGCCCGCTATTGGGTGGAGAAGGTGAGCCCGGCCTACCTGACGTCCTCGACCGCCTACGGCGGCATGCAGACGAAAGTGGATGTAGTCAATGCGTTCCGCGACAGCTTTCCCGGCGCTGATGCGCCGGAGCGTGAGCGTCGGATCATCCGGCCGAACCTCCGTCATTTTGACGCCCGGGGCAATCTGAAGGATGAGTTCAGCCTGATCAAGTTCGACGACGGTATGGTCGATCTTTTCGAGCTGTTCGTTGCGGCCATCGCCGAGGAGCTGGGCGTGCGTCTCCATTTCGTGGATAGCTGGTACTACCACTTGGGCCATGGGGAGATTCACTGCGGCACCAACGTACTGCGCCGCGCCCGCGGGGCTGGCGCCGGCCTGCCCGACGTTTGGGACGCCCCTGACCACGATTTTCGTCGCCAACCTATGCGGGCCTATGGGACCGGCTAGCTCAGATGACATCCAGCCCGCCGAATGCCTTCGACATACTCATCGATGACCTGGCGGAATTGCACCGGCCCGAAACTCGCAAAGTGCCCGCCGTGCACGATCGAGACGGGCATCGACCGCAGGCGTTGCATGGTCTCCGCGTAGACCGCGCGGTCGGAGTGGTAGGCATCGTCGATCAGCGGACCGTCATAGACGATGTCACTTGATAAGAAGATGCCCGTTCGACGCTCGAAGAGCCCGAAGCCGCCCGGCGAGTGCCCGGGCGTGTGAAGCACTTCAAAGGCGCGATCTCCCAGATCGACGATGTCGCCGGCGGCCAGGATACGGTTCGCCGCCGCCGAACCCAATAGCGGGCGCTTTGCCAGCCTTCCGGTATGCGCAGGAACATCTCATCGTCCATTCGACCACCGGAATGAAGTTAAAGCAGACGACCGGAACTCCGCGCGCCCGAGGTTGGCGAGGCTGTCTTTCCACGCATCGATGTATCGATGTGACACGGCGTCTCCGCGCTTGATCGCGTCGTGCACCGGAATGGACTCGCACACGCTCCACGTTAACCTTGCGCCTGGCGATCTCGTCTGCCGGCCATGCCTGCCCCACCGGAAGATGGTGCAGAGCCGTCACGACGCCGGTCGCTCCGGCCTGTTTCACGTTATCGAGCGAAACCGGATCGGCTTCTCCGAACCATCGCCAGGTCTGTTCCAGTGAACCCCCACCCCCTTGGCTAAAGCATACCTTCCTTCTCCCGGGTGTCGTTAGGTAGCCTCCGCGCCGGAGCGTCTCCGAGATATGCCGATCGGACCTTATCGTGCCGTGTGATCTCTGCCGGGGTACCGACCGCAATCGTCCGGCCGCCGTCGAGGACCTGGATGCGGGCGCAGACGCCGAGCACGAGCGGGACATTGTGCTCGATGAGTAGAACTCCACAGCCATTCTTCTTCGGAATCTCTGCGATGAAACCGCCAAACTCTTCGCTCTCGTGTTCATTCAGGCCCGCTGCGGGCTCGTCGAGGAGCAGGTATGACGGCGAGGTCGCGAGCGCCCGCGCGATTCCGATGAGCCGCTCGAGGCCGTGAGGCAGGTCGGAGGCAGGATCGTCCGCGCGACCGGCACAGCCGATCCATCCGAGCAGTTCTTCGGCGCGACGGCGAGCTGCGGAGCGCGAGAGGCCGTTCGCGACCGCGGCGACTTCCACATTCTCCCGAACCGTCAGATTGTCGAAGAGACGCGCCGCCTGGAACGTCCTCGCCAGGCCGCGCGCATTGATCCTTTGAGGCGCCAGACTGTTGCCGCTTCGTTGTCGATCCAGAATTGCCCTTCGGAAGGCTTCTGAAACCCCGAGAGCACGTTGACGAGAGTTGTCTTGCCGGCGCCGTTGGGTCCGATGAGGCCGAGGATCTCGCCGGCGCTGAGGTCGAGGTCGACACCGGCGAGAGCTGTCAGGCCGCCGAAGCGAACTGTGATCCCGCGCGCCAGCAGAGAACGACTATTGGCGGCCGGCACGATCCTGTTTTCCTCGAGGGCCGCCTGGCGCCCTACCGAAGTACGCGTCCTCGAGGCTTGTTCCCTTCCTGAGCTCATCCGGCCGGCCGCTCATGACGATCCGACCATTGTGCATCACATAGGCGCGGTCGGCGATGCCGAGGATGCGCGCTGCGCTCTGTTCGATAACGAGGAGCGTCACCCCTTGCGCGCGCAAGCGCCGGAAACAGTCGTAGAGCTTTTCAATGATGATGGGCGCCAGGCCGAGCGATGGCTCATCGAGCGTGACCATGCGCGGTCTCATGACAAGAGCGCGAGCGATGGCGAGTTGCTGCTGCTCGCCGCCGGAGAGGTTCCCGGCACGCATGTCGAGCCGCTCCCCGAGAATCGGGAAGAGGTCAATGATCGTCTGTGGAATGGGTCCCGCGGCGAATTCCGGATCGCGAACGGGCACCGCGAGGTTCTCCCGCACGGTCAAGGTCTGAAAGATATGCCGGCCTTCCGGCACCATCGTCAGACTCCCCCCTCAACCCGGAAATCTGCCCCGGTTACGTTGATTGACAGCGACCACCGATGCGGAGCATGGTGTCGCCTTGCTTGGGCAACCCTTGCTGCGTTCACGGTGACGCGGACCGCGCCCTGTCATATGTTGCCCCCGAAATAGGCAGCGTGAACTGCATAGCGTTGGCACTGATACCGCTGGTGATATCAGCCGTCGTGGCGATGGCGTTGGGGCAGGCGATTGTCGAACCGATCAATGAGTGGCTTAAGAATAGAATAGGCCCTCCTTCAAGAGATGACGTGCCAAGCGTGCCACCTAGCCTGATGGGAGCCGTCGAAAGACTCGTGTACGCGCCAACTGGGAACACGCGCCAGCGAATGACCCGGCCTACCCAAACCTGACCCTCCTTTTACATCGCCGTCACTCGGTTCGCGCATTGCTGATGGGTTTCATTCACTTGCGGTTGCCGCCGCCTCGGGTCCGTTTTTTCACGAGGTCGCAGCCCTTGTTGAGCGCGGCTGCCCATACAATCGTGCGAGACGCAACAGACACGTGCCCTTGTCTTGCCGAGCTTCACGAGCGCAGTGGGGGCTTGGTAGAGGGGGCGTGACGCTGGCTGTGGCAAAGTTGCTCTTCCATCTGATCAGCAAGCTCTACGAGCGCACCTCCGTCATCGTCACCACCAACCTCGCCGTCGACGAATGGCCGACCGTGTTCGGCGACGCCAAGATCACCGCCGCGCTCCTCGAGCGGCTAACCAACCCTCGCTGCGACATCGTCGACGGGCAGACGGGCGATTGAAAGCTGGCGCTTCAAGAACCACACCTGAGCAATCTTCCCGAAAAGCGCCCTCCGGCGATGCGATGCGCTGCGCCAAAATTCCGTGCATCGCCTCCGGGCGGGACCCGGCATCAATCAGGTGGGTCAGTTTTCGACGCCGATCGATCAGGGGTTAAAAGTGCGGCGCGCTCCTGTCATGCTCTCGTCGAGCCAGGATACCGGTGAATTGGAGGAATGATCTCAGGCAGCAGCTGGACCTTTCAAGTGCTCCATCCTTCTCCTGCGCCGCATGAGCAACCCCATAAGACCAAGGCCCGTGGCAAACAGTGGCAGAGCGGCGGGGACGGGTACGACCGAAGCAGTTCCCACGAACACCGGATTAGTCTTACTGAGTCAGAAAGTCGCAGGTGACCCGCGATCCGACTCAGATAAGCGGAGAGATTCAGACATCGGCGGAAGGGGGCAGATATGGATCTCCAAACGGCAGACGACAGTGAATCGCGGTTTTCGGCGTATGTCGAGGGGCTTGTGAGGGTGATTGGTCACGCCGACCGGGCGGGGCCGTTGCGTGACTATTGCACCGGGCTGCTGCTGCCGGGCGAGCGCAAGAGCGTCGAGCCGATGGCGGCGGTGACGGCGCCCGGCGGACGTGCGGCCCAGCATCAGTCACTGCATCACTTCGTCGCCAACGCGGCGTGGTCGGACGAGGCGGTGCTTGGCCGGTGCGCGAGCTGGTGCTGCCGGCGATCGAGCGGCACGGCCCGATCGAGGCCTGGATCATCGACGACACCGGCTTTCCCAAGAAGGGCACGCACTCGGTCGGCGTGGCGCGCCAGTATTGCGGCCAGCTCGGCAAGCAGGACAACTGCCAGGTCGCGGTGTCGCTGTCGCTCGCCAATGACCACGCCAGCCTGCCGATGGCCTATCGGCTGTATCTGCCGGAGGACTGGGCCGACGGATGCCGACCGCCGCGCGCAAGGCCGGCGTGCCGGAGGACGATCGGCTTCAAGACCAAGCCGCAGATCGCGCTGGAGCAGATCCGGGCGGCCTGCGCGGCCGGCCTTCCGCCCGGCGTCGTGCTGGTGGATGCCGGCTACGGCATCGACACCGAGCTGCGCGGACCGGCATCAGCGCGCTGGCGCTGCGCCTATGTCGCCGGCATCCAGCCGCAGACCAGCCGGTGTGGCCGCCGGGCAGCGGGCCGCTGCCGCCGAAGCCGTGGTCGGGCCGCGGGCGGCCACCCAAGCTCATGCGCCGCGACGCCGAGCACAAGCCGGTCACCGCCAAGGAACTCGCCTCGGCCTGCCAGCGGCGCCTGGCAGACGATCACCTGGCGCGAGGGCACCATGCGACCGCTGACCTCGCGCTTTGCCGCCGTGCGGGTGCGGCCGGCGCATCGCGACTACTGGCGGGCCGAGCCGCGGCCCGAGGAATGGCTGCTGATCGAATGGCCGGAGGGCGAGACCGAGCCGACCAAGTACTGGCTCTCCACCCTGCCGGACGACATCGCGCTTCGTCGACCTGGTCGACTCGGCCAAGCTGCGCTGGCGGATCGAGCGCGATTATCAGGAGCTCAAACAGGAACTCGGCCTCGGACACTACGAAGGGCGCGGCTGGCGCGGCTTCCACCATCACGCCACGCTGTGCATCGCCGCCTACGGCTTCCTGATCGCCGAGCGGGCGACGATTCCCCCCTCAGGACCTCGTTCCCCCACGTCTGTTCAAGAACCTTGCGGTTTCCAACGGTGATCGACCCAGGGGCTCCGCCGCTGCGGCCCGAACGCCACATTCCGAACTCCGTCGCAACCATGCGCCGGCGATTAATCATTGCAGTGATCAGGACCCTGCCGCGATGCCCCTGCTGCGCAACTCAAATCCGGAGACCCCCGTCTCCACGTCGTTTATGACGCAGTAAGATTAGAGGAATTGTTAGAAAATGGCTCCGGTCCATTGTAGAACCCTCCAATCGCGGCGACCAGCCAGTTTACACTGGTTAATGCTACAGCAGAGGTGTCGAGCGCTTGGAACCCGCTCAGAGTCGTACCAGGTGGAAGGTCGTTGCTTGCTGTGTTGAAGCAGTTGCCATCGCACCACTGTAAGCTACTGGGAATGGTGGGAACCCAACCGGCAGGGGATCCAACCGCAGTGGCGCTTGGCAGCGCAAGATTGAAGGCATAGATGTTGTTGGTGCCCCCAATATTGTTGGTGACCGAAAAATCATAGAGCCAATTTCCGGCGGAACCAGAGATCGTATACGACGTCTACGATACTTGCTTGCGCTGTTCCCACTGCACCGAGCAGCGCCAGGCCCGCAAGCACAGCAATTTTCATTTTCTTAAATACTACAGGTGTCGCCGAGCTCTCTTGGCGCCGCGAAGCGCATCGATTTGAGCAAACGTCCAAATTTGTGAAGTGATACATGTGTTAGTTCCTATGGTTGGCCTGTTGGACTTCGATTTTGTACTCAGGCTCCGAGAGATCCCGTGCCGCGTATGCGACAGCGTTTCACGAACAATCGATACTCCCGACCGTGACTGGTCAGAATTGGTCGTTACATTAACTGATTGTGGAGCACGTCCCGTCCAAGCTACGTATCGCTTGGATATCCGTCCGCAGCGTTAAGCTTCCAGAGCCGTGCGGGCCAATCACTACTGAATGGCGGTGCCGTCTGCTAGAGACGACTATGCGCTCATCCACCCCTAACCACAAGGTAATAGTCAGGTAATAGTCAGAGCGCTTTAATCGTTGGGTGAAACGGCGAGACACACCGGCGCGGCCTTGTCGCGCCGGCGTCTGACGCCGGGAAGTCGGTGGAATTGTGAACTGAGGAATTGTCTTAGGCAGCAACGAGAACCTTCGCCTTCCACTTGCTGCGCCGTGCCAGAGGCGCCGGGCGTCTACCCCAACTCCGCCGCCGTGATCGACGCCGGCGGCGCCTACCTCGGCAAATACCGGAAGACCCATATTCCCGACCTGAAATCCTGGCCGGAGAAGTTCTTCTTCAAGCCGGGCAATCTCGGGTTCCCGGTTTTCGACACGGCGTTCTGCAAGCTCGGCGTCTATATCTGTTATGACCGGCACTTTCCCGAGGGCTATCGGGCGCTCGCCCTGAAGGGCGCCGAGCTCATCATCACGCCGTCGGCGACCGGCCCGCACAGCCGGCACATCTGGGAGCTCGAGGTGCAGGCGGCGGCGGTGGCGAACGGCCTTTTCATCGGCGCGATCAACCGGGTCGGCGAGGAAGCGCCCTGGAACGTCGCCCGCTTCTTCGGCGCGAGCTTCTTCACCAGCCCGCGCGGCGAAATCCTCGCGCAGGGGGGCGACGGCGACGAGTTGGTGATCGCCGACCTGGATCTCGCGCAGGTCCGCGAGGTCCGTCACGAGTGGCAGTTCTTTCGTGATCGGCGGCCGGAGGCGTATGGGATATTGAGCGACCCTGCGGCGATATGACCTCGACCGGCCAAACCACAGCGATCAAAAGCATGCTTCAGAAGCCGGCCGGCGGCCAGACCACGCGCGCGGCTGCAGTCTATGAGTCGGTCCGCCACGACATTCTCGCCTGCAAGCTCAAGCCCGGCCAGTGGTTGCGCTCGGAAGCGATGAAACTCGAATATGACGCCGGCGTCTCGACCATAAGGGAGGCATTTTCGCGTCTCGCGGCGGAAGGCCTCATTCAGCTCGTCGACCAGCGCGGAGCACGCGTGGCGCCGGTCTCTGAGGCCGACCTCCGCGATCTCCTCCATGTGCGCGAGCACGTCGAGAGCCTGGCGCTCGACTGGGCGATCCGCCGGGGCGACGAGCAGTGGGAAGCCCGCGTCGTCTCTGCTTTCCACATGTTCCGGAAGAGCCTGCTGCGCGGCAGCCCCAACCTGTCGGATGACAGCGAAGTCCAGGACCGTCACGAGGCGTTCCATCTCGCGCTTGTGGCGGCATGTAGCTCGCCGCGGCTCCTGCAGTGGATCGGCGAGATCTACGGACAGACCCAGCGCTACCGGCTGATCGCCGACTACGGGCGATCCTGGGACAGCGACGTCCTTGCCGAGCACGAGGAGATCATGAAGGCGGCGCTCGACCGCGAGGCCGAGCGCGCCTGCCTCCTGTTCCGGAACCACGCCGGCAAGACGATCGATCTCGCGCTCGCCAATCTCGCCCGCTTCATCGAAATGCAGGCCCCGGTCGGCGCATGAAGGAGAAGAGCGAGCTATGACCCAGGCCGGCGTTCTGGCGGAGGAGGCGCTGCCGGCGATCGAGGCCCGTCACCGCGATCCGATGAAATATCCGCCCGGCGTCTTCTATGCCGACGGCCAGTACCTGCCGATGTCGGAGGCCAAGGTATCGGTGCTCGACTACGGCTTCCTCCATTCCGACGTCACCTACGATACCGTCCATGTGTGGCAGGGCCGCTTCTTCAGGCTCGATCTGCATCTCGACCGATTCTTCGGCGGGGTCGACAGGCTGCGCATGACCCTGCCCTTCGGCCGGGACAGCGTGCGGCGGGTGCTGATGAATTGCGTGGCGCTCTCGGGCTTGCGCGAACTCCTATGTGGAGATGATCTGCACGCGCGGCAGCTCGCCCGTCTTCAGCCGCGACCCGCGCGACGCGGTGAACCGGTTCATGGCCTTCGCCGTGCCGTTCGGGTCGGTCGCCAATGAAGAACAGAAAGCCCGCGGCCTCAATGTCGCGATCAGCGACAGCGTGCGCATCCCGCCCCAGTCGGTCGACCCGCGCATCAAGAACTACCATTGGCTCGATCTGGTGCGCGGCCTCTTCGATGCCTACGACAAGGGCGCCGAAACGGCACTGATCCGGGATCTCGACGGCAACATCGCCGAGGGGCCCGGGTTCAACGTCTTCGTCGTGGTGAACGGTCAATTTGAAAACACCCGCGGCGAGCGTGCTCATGGGCATTACCCGCCGCACCGTCTTCGACCTGTGCCGGGAGCTGGCGCTTCCGGTGACGACCGGGCCGGTTTCGGTCGCGGAGCTCAGAAGCGAAGTCGCCGACGAAGTTTTCATAACCTCGACCGCTGGAGGTATCATGGCTGTTACGCGAGTCGAAGACGTCCCCATCGCCAACGGCAGGATCGGCCGTGTCACCGAGGCTCTTACGGAAGCGTATTGGCGGAAGCACTCCGATCCAGGCTGGTCCGAAGCCGTGGCGTATCCCGGCGTCTGATTTCTTTCAGAGTCTGGCTCCCCGAGCTAACTCAGATGGCATCCCGCCCGCCGAGCGCCTTCGACATACTCATCGATAATCTGCCGAAACCGCACCGGCCCGAAGCTCGCGAAGTGCCCGCCATGCACGATCGAGACGGGCAGCGACAGCAGGCGTTGCATGGTCTCCACATAGACCGCGCGGTCGGAGTGGTAGACATCGTCGATCAGCGGACCGTCATAGACGATGTCACCTGATAAGAAGATGCCCGTTCGACGCTCGAAGAGCCCGATGCCGCCCGGCGAGTGCCCCGGCGTGTGAATTACTTCAAAGGCGCGATCTCCCAGATCGACGACGTCGCCGGCAGCCAGGATGCGGTTCGCCGCCGCCGGCAGGACGCGATAACGACCACTCTGCCAGCCTTCCGGCACGCGCAGGAACATCTCATCGGTCGCATAGCGGTCGGCGAGGGTGGCTTCATTGCGCGGATCGGCGAGGATGTCCGCCTCGGCCCCATGCACGCAGCGGTCGGCAAACTCGTGGTGACCGCCGATGTGATCGAAGTGAGTGTGGCTGGCGACGCAAACGATCGGCCGGCCGGTGACCAGGCGAACGTGATCGCGCAGGCTGAAGTGCCCGAGGCCGGTGTCGAGCAGCAGGTCACGGTCGCGGCCGCGCACATGCCACATGTTGCAGCGATAGAAAGGCTTGATCCACGGCTCATGAACGAGCGTCACGCCGTCGCTGAGTTTACGGCTCATGAACGAGCGTCACGCCGTCGGCCATCGCGATCGTCTCGTACCATTCCGCGGCGGCAACGGCGATCGGCCCGGTCATCCTCCTATCTCGTCAGCAGGATGAGATCGCGGGTCGCGCAGTGGAAGTCGACGACGTCGCCTTCGCGCAAGGCACGTTGTAGCGGGCAGCCGCGCCAAGAACTCGCAGCCGGCGGCGACGGCGCGCACGCGCTTGAAGCTGCCCTGAAACACGGCATCGACGATCCTGGCGTCCGGCAACTCCAGCGCATCTCGACCCGCCTTGCCCATCAACATATGTTCCGGCCGGATCGCCAGTGAGACTTCAGCTGCCTGCTTCTGCATCGCCTTCGAGAAGCACCGGCCCGAACGCGGTGGCGATGCGCACGGCGCCCTTGCCGGCTTTCTCCACCCTGCCGGAGAGAATGGTGCTTTCGCCCATGAATGTCGCGGTAAACAGGCTCGCCGGCCTGCGATAGATGCGGTCGGCCGGCCCCTCGTCCTCGATGCGGCCGGCATTCATGACGACGCACTGGTCGGCGAGCGCCATGGCCTCTTCCTGATCATGGGTGACATGGACGAAGGCGGTGCCGACGCGTTTCTGGATCGCCTTCAGCTCGTCCTGCATCTGGCGGCGCAGCTTGAGATCGAGTGCGCCGAGCGGCTCGTCGAGCAGCAGCACTGCCGGCTCCACCACCAGGGCGCGGGCGAGCGCGACACGCTGGCGCTGGCCGCCGGAGAGCTGATGCGGCTTCCTGTCAAAGGCCTCCGGCAGACCGACGAGCGCAAGGGCGGCCCGCGCCTTGCGGTCGCGTTCGGCCTTCGGCACGCCGCGCATCCGCAAACCGAACCCGACATTGGCGCCCGCGGTCATGTGGGGGAACAGCGCGTAGTCCTGGAACACCGTCGTCGTCGGACGCCTCGACGGCGCAACCCGCGTGCAGTCTTTGCCCCGGATGCGCACGACCCCGGCGGAAGGCGCCAGAAAACCACCGAGAATTGACAGGAGCGTCGTCTTGCCCGAGCCCGAGGGGCCGAGCAGCACGGTGTAGCTGCCCTCGGCGATGTCGAGCGAAACGTCAGCGAGCGCACGCACACCGCCGAAGCTGTGCGAAACGTCCCTGATCTCCACCAGGCAAGTCATGACGGACGCTTGCGCAGGACGACGAGCTCGAGCAGGAAAACCAGCGCGATCGATACCGCGAACACCAGCGATCCCACGGCGTTGGTCTTCGGGTTGAGGCCGGAGCGCAGCAGGTTCCAGATCTCGACCGGCAACGTGGTGTCGAAGCGGGTGAGCAGGAAGGCGATGACGAACTCATCCCAGGAGAAGGTGATCGACAGGAAGAAGCTGGCGAACAGCGCCGGCCACAACATCGGCGCGGTGATCGAGCGTCAGCACTTGCCATTCGGCGGCCCCCAGATCGCGCGCCGCGCGTTCGGCATTGGCCTGTTGCTCGCCCATCTGGCTGTAGATGATGGCGAAGCACAGCGGCAGGTTGATCACCACATGACCGATGCCGGCGGCGGCCAGCGATTTTGCAACGCCCAGGCCGTTGAACAGGATGAGCAGGCCCATGCCGATGATCAGGTAGGAGACGGTGAGCGGCAGCGTCAGAAAGGCCCGTAGCCAGCCCGAACCGGGTAAGGTAGTGCCGGGCAAGGCCCCAGGCGGCGAGAAACCCGAGGACGACGGCCACCGCGGAGGAGAGCGTCGCGACGATGAGCGAGTTGACGAGCGCCGAGGTGAGCCGGCCGTCGGACAGCACGGCCTGATACCAGCGAAGCGACGGGCCGTTGAACGGCGGAACGGGCAACGTCGTTCCCTGGAAGGAGAACAGCACCAGCACCACGACGGGGAGAAAAATGAACCCATAGACGAGCGCCGCGTAGGAGACGCCGAGGCCGCGCAGCAACGGACCCACCGGTCACACCCGCTCGATCTTGAGCCAGCGCGCGCAACCCAGGTAGGCGATCGACACCGCGGCCATGAGGATGAGCGAGAGCGCGGAAGCGAGCGGGAAATCGCCGCGCCGCCCGATCTGCATCATGATCAGCTGCGGCATCAGCAGCTCGTTGTTGCCGCCGAGGATCTGCGGCGTGATGTAATCGCCGATCGCCAGGACGAAGGTGAGGAACGCGCCGACCATGATGCCCGGCAGGGTCAGCGGCAGGATGACGTGCAGGAAGGTCCGCACCGGACCGGCGCCGAGGTCGGCCGCCGCCCGGCGGTAGTTCGGGCTGAGCTGCTTGAGACTGGCATAGATGGTGAGCGTCAACAGCATCACGAAGAAATGCACGAAGCCGACGATGGTGGCGGTGCGCGTGTTGGCGAGCTGCACCGGCTCCGCGAGCACGCCCAGCGCCAGCAGCGTGTCGTTGACGACGCCCTGCTCGGCGAGCACCAGCAGCCAGCTGTAGGAGCGCACCACGTAGGAGGTCCAGAACGGCAGGACGGCGAGAATGAGCGCCAGGCGCTGCCAGCGCTCCGGCACCAGCTCGCAGAGAATCCAGGCGAAGGGATAGGCGAGGACGATCGAGACGACGGTGACCACGGCGGTCACCTCGAGCGAATTCGTCATCGCCCGCCAGTAGCTGGGGTTGGTGAAGAACTGCGCGTAGTTGCTGAACGTGAGGCCGCGCCGCATCGCCGGCCGTGACGCTCATCAGCGCCATGACCGCGAACGGCAACGCGAAAAACACGAGCGTGAACAGCAGTGCGGGGCCGACGACGGCCCATGGCAGCAGCCGGGTCAGAATCGTGCGGCCCGCTTCACTTGGCCTGCAGCATTTCGGTCCAGGTATCCTGCATCTTCTTGTCGAGCGCCTCGTCCGGCGCCGGATAGGGCTGCGAGCGCGCCAGGAAGCCGGGCTGCTCGTCGACATGCAGGATCTTTTTCTGCTCTTCGGTAAGCGCCGCCTTGGTGCTGGCCGGCATGCCCCAGTAGCAGGATGAGGTGGCCAGCCGCGCCTGGCCCTCGGGGCTCATCACATATTGGATGAACTTGAGCGCCAGGTCCTTCTTCTTGCTGGCCGAGAACATCGCCAGCGACTGCGACCACAGGATGCCGCCTTCCTTCGGCAGCGTGAAGTCCAGCTTCGGGTTTTCCTTGGCGAGGCCGGCGGTCACGAATTCGCCGCCGCCCACCAGGATGTCGACCTCGCCGGTGGCGAGCGCCGTCTGGCTGGCGACGATCTCGCCCACGAGCTTGGCGTTGGCCTTCATCTTCAGAAGAACCTCCTTGATCGCCGGCAGGTCGGCCTCGGTCAGCTCCGGAGTGTTCTTGCCGATGGCGAGCGCCGCCATGCCGATGATCGGCAGATAATAATCGTAGATGGCGATGCGGCCCTTGTATTTGGGACCGAGCAGCGATTCGAGCGACTGCATGTCGGCTGGATCGACCTTGCTCTTGTCATAGCTCACGGTGTTGAAGCCGAACTTCTCGGTGATGCCGTAACGCTTGCCGTCGACCTTGGTGCTCGCATCCATGCGCACTTCGGGATAGAGATCGGCGATCGGCAGCTGGTCTTCCGGCAGCGGCTCGAACAGGCCCCTGGCGACACCGCGCGGCACATCGATCGAGTCGATCACCATGACGTCCCAGTCGCCCGGCTGCGACTGTTCGACGATGGCGAGGCCCGCTCCCGTCCCTTCGAACTCCTTGACGTTGACCTTGGACCCGGTCGCCTCTTCGAAGGGCTTGAGGAAATTGGGATCGGAATGGTCGCACCAGACGAGCGCGTTGAGCTCCTCGGCGGCAATCGCAGGCATGGCGACACCGCCAAAGGACTGCGACCGCAAGCATGAGCGCTGCAAAAATTTTCATTCGAGCCTCCCGGGAGCTTTTGTTGTCATGAAGACATTTTTTATAGCGGCGCAGCATCCCTGTTCCAGCGTTTCGTGCTATGCTTCTCAAGCGACCCCGGCCCAGAGCCGGGGTCTTGGCCAATAGAGGGATGCCTATTTCCGCCTAGTTTAGGCGCATTTGAGCAATATTATTGCAAAGTTAGCCCCAAACCCAAAATGAACTTGCGTTGCGGCTCACTGTCTGTCATATGTGCAAATAGGACAGCTACACTGTCCTTTTGAGGAAGTCATGGACCGATTTGCAGGAAAAAGGGACCTGATGGGGGCCGACCGGCCCGCCTTCCTCGCTTCGCATGGGCGCAACGACGCCAAACTCAACTAGCGGCTCACCCCTTTCGAGGGTTGCGCCGGGTTTGCTTGCGGGGCCTCATGGCTCTCACTCACGCGCAACGCTTCGAACGGGACCGAGCCGGAACCGACGCATTGGGATGAGGCAAGATGGCCACCGTTTCCACCCCGTCACCTGAGAGTCTGGCGCCCGGAGGGCATGCCGCCCGCGCGCGGCCTCTATGATCCGCGCCATGAGCACGACGCCTGCGGCATCGGCCTCATCGCCAACATCAACAACATCAAAAGCCACAAGATCGTCACCGATGGCCTGAGCATTCTGAAAAACCTCGAGCATCGGGGCGCGGTCGGCGCCGACCCCAAGGCCGGCGACGGCTCCGGCGTGCTGCTCCAGATTCCCCATGCGTTTTTTGCCGGAGAGGCAGCAGAGCCTCGGCTTCGAGTTGCCGGCGCCCCAGACCTACGGCGTCGGCTTACCTGTTCATGCCGCGCGAGCCGATCTACCGGCAGGATATCGAGCGCATCTGGTGGGAGACCGCCCGCGAGGAAGGCCTGAAGGTTCTCGGCTGGCGCGACGTGCCGGTCGATTCATCCGTTCTCGGACTATCGGTGCGCGGCACCGAGCCGTTCCACCGCCAGGTGTTCATCGGCCGCGGCCCGACCATCCGCGACGAGGCCCATTTCGAGCGCAAGCTGTTCGTCTGCCGCAAGGTCGTCTCGAACCGCGTGCTCGAAGTCCTGGGCCATAAGGCGCGAGCCTACTATCCGGTGTCGGTGTCCTCGCGCACCATCGTCTACAAGGGCCTGGTGCTCGGCAAGGATCTGGGCGCCTATTATCGCGACCTCCAGGATGAAGCGCATCGAGTCCGCCCTGGCGCTCGTCCATCAGCGCTTCTCCACCAACACCTTCCCGAGCTGGCCGCTCGCCCATCCCTATCGCTTCATCTGCCACAACGGCGAGATCAACACGGTGCGCGGCAACTTCAACTGGATGGCCGCGCGCCAGGCGAACATGAAGTCGGAGGTCCTCGGCGAGGATCTCTCGAAGCTGTGGCCCATTTCCTATGAGGGCCAGTCGGACACCGCGTGTTTCGACAACGCTCTCGAGTTCCTCACCATGGGTGGCTATTCGCTGCCCCATGCCATGACGATGCTCATCCCGGAAGCCTGGGCCGGCAATCCGCTCATGGATCCCGACCGCCGCGCCTTCTACGAGCATCATGCGGCACTCATGGAACCCTGGGACGGTCCGGCCGCCATGGCGTTCACCGACGGCCGGCTCATCGGCGCCACCCTCGACCGCAACGGCCTGCGTCCGTCGCGCTACATGGTGACCGACGACGGCCGCGTGCTGCTCGCCTCCGAGATGGGTTGCCTGCACTTTCCCGAAGAGCGCATCCGCCACAAGTGGCGCCTGCAGCCCGGCCGCATGCTGCTCATCGATCTCGAGCAGAAGCGCATCATTTCCGATGAGGAGCTGAAGCAGACGCTGGCCGCCCAGCACCCCTACAAGGAGTGGCTGAAGCGCACCCAGGTCGTGTTGCGCGACCTGCCGGCGGCCAAGACCCGGCGCCCCAGGATCACCGTGCCGCTGCTCGATCGCCAGCAGGCCTTCGGCTACACGCAGGAAGATCTGAAGCTGCTCATGGCGCCGATGGCCCAGACCGGTCAGGAAGCGGTGGGCTCCATGGGCAATGACGCGCCCATTTCCGCTCTATCCGACAGGTCGAAGCTGCTCGACACCTACTTCAAGCAGAACTTCGCCCAGGTGACCAACCCGCCGATCGATCCCATCCGCGAAGAGCTGGTGATGTCGCTGGTTTCATTCATCGGCCCGCGGCCCAACCTCCTCGATCTCAAGGGCACCTCGAGGCATATGCGTCTCGAAGTGTCCCAGCCGATCCTGAGCAATGAGGAGCTGGAGCGCATCCGCACCATCGGCACGGTGCGCGACAATCCCTTCCGCACGGCCACGATCGACATCACCTACGACGTCGCCAACGGTCCCGAATACATGGACGCCGCGCTCGATTCGGTGTGCGCTCTCGCCGAGCGGGCGGTCACCGACGGCTACAACATCATCATTCTTTCCGACCGTGCCGTCTCGGCGGAGCGCGTGCCGATCCCCGCCCTCCTCGCCACCTCCGCAACCCACCATCATCTGATCCGCAACGGTCTGCGCACCTCCGTCGGCCTCGTGGTCGAATCGGGCGAGCCGCGCGAAGTGCACCAGTTCTGCGTGCTCGCCGGGCTACGGTGCGGAAGCCATCAATCCCTATCTGGCATTCGAGACCCTCGAAAACATGCTCCCCGAGCTCGAAGAGAAGATCACCGCCGCCGAAGCGCAGAAGCGCTACATCAAGGCGATCGACAAGGGCATCCTGAAGGTCATGTCCAAGATGGGCATTTCGACCTACCAGTCCTATTGCGGCGCCCAGATCTTCGATGCCGTCGGCCTGGCCGGCAGTTTCGTGCAGAAATACTTCACCGGCACCGCGACCCAGATCGAGGGCATCGGTCTCGCCGAGATCGCCGAGGAAGCCTTTCGCCGCCACGAGGACGCCTTCGGCTCCGACCCGGTGCTCAAGGGCACGCTCGCTGTCGGCGGCGACTATGCCATACCGGCTGCGCGGCGAGGCGCATGTGTGGTCTCCGGAGGCGATATCGAACCTGCAGCACGCCGTGCGGGGCAATTCGCAAGACAAGTATCGCGCCTTTGCCCGGCACATCAACGAGCAGTCCGAGCGGCTGCAGACCATGCGAGGCCTGTTCCGCATCAGGTCCGCCGAGGACCTGGGAAGGAAGCCCATCGAAATCGACGATGTCGAGCCCGCCAGCAAGATCGTCAGGCGCTTTTCGACCGGCGCGATGTCGTTCGGCTCGATCAGCCGCGAGGCGCACACCACCTTGGCCATCGCCATGAACCGGATCGGCGGCAAGTCGAACACCGGCGAGGGCGGCGAGGAGGCAGATCGTTTCGTGCCGCTTGCCAACGGCGACTCGATGCGTTCGGCGATCAAGCAGGTAGCCTCGGGCCGCTTCGGAGTGACCGCCGAGTATCTCGTCAACTCCGACATGATGCAGATCAAGATGGCCCAGGGCGCCAAGCCCGGCGAAGGCGGGCAGCTGCCCGGCCACAAGGTCGACGCCACCATCGCCAGGGTGCGCCATTCGACGCCGGGCGTGGGGCTCATCTCGCCGCCGCCGCATCACGACATCTATTCGATCGAAGACCTGGCCCAGCTGATCTTCGACCTCAAGAACGTCAACCCGGCCGGGCAGGTTTCGGTGAAACTTGTCGCCGAGGTGGGCGTCGGCACGGTCGCGGCGGGTGTGGCCAAGGCGCATGCCGATCACGTGACGATATCGGGCTTCGAAGGCGGCACCGGGGCTTCGCCGCTGACCTCCATCAAGCACGCGGGCTCGCCGTGGGAAATCGGCCTCGCCGAGACCCAGCAGACGCTGGTCGCCAACGGTTTGCGCGGGCGCATCGCGGTGCAGGCCGACGGCGGCATCCGCACCGGCCGCGACGTGGTGATCGCCGCCCTGCTGGGCGCCGATGAGATCGGTTTCGCCACCGCGCCGCTGGTGGCGGCGGGCTGCATCATGATGCGCAAGTGTCATCTGAATACCTGTCCGGTAGGCGTGGCGACCCAGGATCCGGAGCTTCGCCGGCGCTTCAAGGGCCAGCCCGAGCACGTCATCAACTACTTCTTCTTCGTCGCCGAGGAGGTGCGCGAGCACCTCGCGCAGATGGGCCTCAAGTCCTACGACGAGCTGATCGGAGCGACCGAGTGGCTCGACCAGCAGGAGGCGATCGCGCACTGGAAGGCGAAAGGTCTCGACTTCACGAGGATATTCGTCAAGCCCGAGACCCACGGCCGCGTCGCGACCCGGAAGTGCGAGCCCCAGGACCATGGCATTGATGACGTTCTCGACCGGCGTCTCATCGAGCGAGGCGAGACCCGCGCTTGAAGCGGCTATCCCGACGGTAATTCAATCAGCCATTCGCAATGCCGATCGCACGACCGGCGCCATGTTGTCGGGCGAGGTCGCCAGGCGCTACGGCCACGCCGGTCTGCCGGAGGACACCATCGTCGTGCAGCTGATCGGTGTGGCCGGCCAGAGCTTTGGCGCCTGGGCAGCCCACGGTGTCACCCTCGAGCTTACCGGCGAGGCGAACGACTACGTCGGCAAGGGTCTGTCCGGCGGCAAGCTGATCGTCCGGCCGCCGGCCGAGGCCGGCTTCGTCGCCGAGCAGTCGATCATCGTCGGCAACACCGTTCTCTATGGAGCGATCTCGGGCGAGTGCTATTTCCGCGGCGTGGCGGGGGAGCGCTTTGCAGTGCGCAACTCCGGCGCCGTCGCCGTCGTCGAGGGACTGGGCGATCACGGCTGTGAATACATGACCGGCGGCTGCGTACTGGTGATCGGCCAGACCGGCCGCAACTTCGCTGCCGGCATGTCCGGCGGCGTGGCCTACGTGCTCGACGAGGCGGGCGACTTCGCCAAGCGCTGCAATCTCGCGATGGTCGACCTCGCTCCCATTCCGGCCGAGGATGACACCATCGAGCGCCTGCACCATCATGGCGGCGATCTCGAGCACCACGGCCTCGTCGACGTGACCGCCGACATGGATCGCCGCGACGGCGAGCGCATCTGGGAGCTGGTGTCGCGCCATTATCGCTACACCGGTTCGACGCGCGCCAAGAACATCCTCGATGAGTGGGCGGACTATCTGCCGAAGTTCGTGAAGATCATGCCCGTCGAATACCGTCGCGCCCTGCAGCAGCTGGAAAAGGCGCAAGCCGCCAGCGACGGCATGACCATCGGCGTCAAGAGAAGCGCCTGATGGGCAAGGTCACGGGCTTTCTGGAGATCGACCGGCAGGAGCGCAAATACGCGCCCGCCGCCGACCGAATTCGCCACTACCAGGAGTTCGTAATTCCCCTATCCGAGGAAGCCACGCGCAACCAGGCTGCCCGCTGCATGAGCTGCGGCATCCCCTATTGTCACACCGGATGCCCCGTCAACAACCAGATCCCCGACTGGAATGATCTCGTCTACCTGGGCCACTGGCAGGAAGCGGCGCGTGACCTGCATTCGACGAACAATTTTCCCGAGTTCACCGGCCGCATATGTCCGGCTCCCTGCGAAGCCGCCTGCACGCTCAACATCGAGGAAGCGCCGGTAACCATCAAGACGATCGAATGCGCGATCGTCGACCGGGCCTGGCAGGAAGGCTGGATACGGCCGGAGCCGGCGGCCGAGAGGACCGGCAGAAAGGTTGCGATCGTGGGCTCCGGCGCGGCGGGCCTCGCCGCGGCCCAGCAGCTGGCGCGCGCAGGACATCAAGTCCACGTTTTCGAAAAGCACCGCAAGCCCGGCGGCCTGCTGCGCTACGGCATTCCCGACTTCAAGATGGAAAAACATCTGATCGACCGGCGGGCGCAGCAGCTCGAGGCAGAAGGCGTCAACTTTCACTACGGAACCCACATCGGCGTCACCCAGGATGCCAGGCAGCTCGTCGACAGCTTCGATGCGGTGTTGCTCACCGGGGGTGCGGAGAAGCCTCGCGACCTGCCGATCCCGGGCCGGGACCTCGACGGCATTCACTTCGCCATGGATTACCTGCCGCAGCAGAACCGGCGGGTAGCGAAGGAGGCGCAACTCGACAACCGCCCGATCCTGGCGGGGGGCAGGCATGTGATCGTCATCGGCGGCGGCGACACGGGCTCGGACTGCATCGGCACCTCCGTACGTCAGGGTGCGCTGTCGGTCACCCAGCTCGAAATCATGCAACGACCGCCGGAACACGAAGACAAGGCGTTGACCTGGCCCGACTGGCCTTTGAAGCTCAGGACCTCATCGAGTCATCAGGAAGGCGCGGAGCGCGATTTCTCGGTTGTGACGAAATCCTTCGCCGGCGAACGCGGCAACGTCGAAAGGCTGCTGTGCATGCGCGTCGATGCGGCCATGCAGCCGATTGCCGGCACTGAATTCGAGCTCAGGGCTGATCTCGTTCTGCTCGCCATGGGATTCGTTCATCCCGTTCACGAAGGCATGCTTGCAAGCCTTGGCCTGAAGCTCGATCCGCGCGGCAATGTCGCGGCGAACGTAAACGACTACCGCGCCAGCCTCGACAAGGTGTTCGCTGCAGGCGACATGCGGCGGGGTCAGTCACTGGTGGTCTGGGCAATTCGCGAAGGCCGTCAGGCCGCGCGCGCGATTGACGAATTCCTCATGGGCGAGACGAATTTGCCGCGCTGATGGCGTCAGCGCGTGCTCCAGGTGAAATCATCGAACCGGCCGGTCTGCATCTTGGGCCAATGGCCGTTGATCAACAGCTGGCCGGCGCTGGACTCCGGCGGCACCCGGCGGCGAAGCTCGATAAGTGCGGTGAACGGCGTTTCAAGACTGTCGCTCTTGCCCACCCCGATATCGGCTGCAACCGCTCGGATCGCCAGCACGGCGCCCGCCCACAACGGATCGGCAACCATGACCGTCATTTCGGTCTCTTGCTTGGCACCAGCGGCTTGTCCGAACAGCGGCAGGCGCGGCTTGTCGCGGACCTCCACCGTGGCTGCGACGGCGGCTGGGGCGTCATCGTGCGGTGACACAAACTTGAACGCCGGCTTGCCGTCAGCTTCGTCGATGTCCCTGCGGATCGCTTCGAGGATCAGTTCTCCGAGCCGGCTGTTGCCAGCTTTCAGGAAATGGATGCCGTCCTTGGTGCGCAGTCGGGTCAGCCGTCCTTCATGATCCAAGCCCCGATCGGTATAGCGGTCTTCCGCGTCGGCAAATGCCCGACGGGTCTGGACGAAGCGAATTTTCGCCTTTGCCGCCCGGTCGCGGTGAATGGTCGCGATGTATTTCGCCTCCTCTTCGAGGGGTTCGGGACCCATCGGCGGCAGCTCGACCCAGTAGATGGCCGTCCCTTGCTGCCTCAGAATATCGACGAGCGCGTCAATCCGCGCGGCATAGGTGGTGGCCCAATCAGGCGTTCGGAATACCACCGGTCCCGTAGTGGCGCGAATGTCCTGACCATCGTTGGCGCCCAGGAAGATCACCGCGATATCGATGCTCCGGCGCTCGAGAACTTTGGGCAGGGCTGCCGCCCAGTCATAGAATTCCGGCCGTGCCAGCCCGGAATCATCCTTGAACCGGCCGTCGATGCTCAATCTGAGGTCGCCGTCCGCCAGTCGCGCCATACCGGCAAACAAGCTGGCGGCGAGCGAATTGCCGAACACGAACACCTGATAGGTATCCTTGGGCTCGCCTAGATAGGATTCCGATGTGCTCGCCCGGCTGGTGACTGCTGCAGGTGCATTCGTGGAGGCGTCGTTCGACGGATCCTGCGCTGCGGCGGGTGCTGCTGCAAGAAGCCCCGCAACACACAAGAAAGCGACCAGCCTCCACATGTCCCAAGTCCTAACCCGAACGGCGCAGCGCTTCCAGCACCGCCCGCGAGGGCTCTCCGTCCAGCCGCATGCCGCGGCTTTTCTGGAATGCCAGGATTGCTTCATAGGTCCTGGCGCCTAGCCGGCCATCGCTGCCCCCGGTTTGAAACCCCTTCGCCGTCAAGCGCTTCTGCATTTCGACGCGCTCGGCATAGGTCAGCTCCATGCTCTGATCGGGCCACGCCGTCACGATGGGTCCCCGTCCCCGTATACGGTCCGCCAGATGGCCCACCGCTACGGCATACGAATGGGATTCGTTGTAGGCCATGATGGCGAGAAAGTTCCTCGTTACCAGAAACGCCGGGCCGGCCATTCCCTGCGGGATGATGATGAAGCTTTCGGCATCGCCGCCGCCGAAACTCCCGGCGACCGGCTCGACGCCGAGCTTGCGCCAGGCGCTGACCTTGCGTGGCCGCTTTCTGCCGATGAGCGAACGGTCGAAATTCGCCGGCAGCCTCACCTCCCAACCCCAGGGCGAGGCGGATGACCAGCCCGCCTTGTTGAGGTAGTTCGCTGTCGAGGCCAGTGCATCCTCTTCGGAATTCCAAAGATCCCGGGCGCCGTCTCCCGTCCAATCAACCGCATAGGCGAGATAGGACGTGGGTATGAACTGCGTATGGCCCATGGCTCCCGCCCACGAGCCGGTGAACCGATCGATCGAGATCACGCCGCTTTGCAGGATCCTGAGCGCGGCGACGATTTGCGGCAGCGCATAAGGCCGCCGCCTGCCGTCGTAGGCGAGGGTAGCAAGCGACCGCATGACGCCCATCGAGCCGATGTCCTGGCCGAAGTTGCTCTCCATGCCCCAGATCGCCATGAGGATATGCCGGTCAACGCCGTACTTTCGCTCAAGGGCGGCAAGGAGCTTCGCTTTCTCGACCAGTTTTGCCTGGCCTATTTCGATGCGGGCAGGTGTTACGGCCTTGCTCAGATACTGCGAGGTAGTGGATGTGAACTCGGGCTGGTTGCGCGCCAGTTGCAAAACCGCCGGATCGGGTTCGTCCACTCCGCGAAACGCCTGATCGAAGGTGCCGCGGCTGATTTTGCCCGCCTTGGCCGCCGGCCAAAGCTTCTGGACGTAGTTCTGAAAGCCGGCGTCGCCGGCCTGGGCGGCGCCGACAGTGACCGCCAGCGCAGCAACGCCAGCGAAAGCTTTCCGAGTTGCTCTGAACATGGACCCGGAAGCTAGCCGCCCTTGCCGCGCCAGACAAGCCGGGCCATCGCGGATCGATCGGTTGCCCACCGCCGGGATTGCTCCTAATAGACCACCCGATGCCGAAGCCGATCAGAAAAGCGGTTTTCCCGGTTGCCGGGCTCGGCACGCGATTTTTGCCGGCCACCCGGGCGATGCCCAAGGAAATGCTGCCGATCGTCGATCGCCCGGTCATTCAGTTGGTGGTCGATGAGGCGCGCGAAGCGGGAATTCGAACACTTCGTATTCGTCACCGGCCGCAACAAGAGCGTGATCGAGGACCACTTCGACCGCCAATATGAGCTGGAAGATACTCTGGTTCGTCGTGGCAAGGAGGCCGAGCGTCAGCGGCTGGCAGACGAAACTCCGCCTCCCGGCACGATGAGCTTTACCCGGCAGCAGGAGCCTTTGGGCCTCGGCCACGCCGTGTGGTGCGCACGCAGCCTGATCGGCGAGGAGCCCTTCGCGCTGCTTCTGCCCGACATGATCATGCACGCCGCCAGGGGATGCCTCGCCCAGATGATGGCCGTCTATGCCGAGACCGGAGGGAATGTCATTGCCGTCGAGGAGGTACCGCTGGAACACGCCCACCGCTATGGCGTGGTGGGCGTGGGCAAGCCGGTCGGTCAGGCGTTCGCCATCACACGCATGGTGGAAAAACCGGCAAGCGATCCCCCCTCGAATCTGATCATCTCCGGGCGCTATATCCTGCAGCCGGAGATTTTTTCCAGGCTCGAGCATCAATCCAGCGGCGCCGGCGGGGAAATTCAGCTGACGGATGCGATGATCGCCTTGCTGGCCGAGCAACCCTTCTTCGGTTTCCGCTTCAAGGGCACGACTTTCGATTGCGGTGACCGGCTGGGTTTCCTGATGGCCAATGTCGTCCATGGCCTGGAGCGCAACGATCTGGGGGAAGCGTTCAGGACTTCACTCGTTCGGCACCTGAAGGGTTCCGCACGCTGAGTCCGGGCGTGCCGCAGACAACAAGCCGGCTCATCACAGCCAGCCTTGCAGTTCCTGTTGGATCAGCCTCGACAACATGTCGAGCGAGCCGGGCGAGTCGTTGAGCGCCGGCACCAGCGAGAAGTGTTCGCCGCCGCTTTCGGTAAAAGTCTCGGCAAGTCCGATTGCCACCTCCTCCAGGGTTTCGACACAATCAGCGGCAAATCCCGGGCAGAACATGACGAGGTTGCGTGCACCCGATTTCGCAAGCTCCGCAACGGTGTCTACCGCATATGGTTTGAGCCATTCCGACCTGCCGAATCGGGATTGAAACACGTGTGCAAATTCGCCTTCCCCAAGCCCCATCTTTTCGGCAAACAGGCGCGCGGTGGCTAGGCAGTGGCGATGGTAGGGATCGCCCTTGTCGACGACGATCTGCGGCAGCCCGTGAAACGAAGCCAGGATCTTGTCCGGCTTCCAGTCGAGCCCTGCCAGGTGCTGGCGCACGCTTGCCGCAAGCGCTGCGATATAGACGGGATGATCGTAATAGGGCGGTAGGGTGCGCAGGGCGGGCTGCCAGCGCATCTCTCTCAGGGCATCGCCGGCCTTGTCCACCACGCTCGCAGTGGTGGAGGCCGCGTATTGCGGATAGAGAGGTGCTATGAGCAGGCGGTCGTGTCCTTCATCCTTGAGCTTGCGTAGACTGTCGCCGATCGCCGGCTGGCCATAACGCATTGCCCAGTCGACCGTCACTTGTGTGAGCGACGACAGCTTGGCCGACAGGCCGGCGGCCTGCGCTCGCGTTATGGTCCGTAACGGTGACTCGTTTCGCTCCCGGTTCCATATCTTTTTGTAGGCTCGCCCCGTCCGCGTCGGGCGAACGGTTAGAATTACGCCATTGAGTAGAATCCACCACAGAGCTCGGTTGCCTTCAACTACGCGTGGATCCCAGAGAAACTCCTTGAGGTAGCGGCGCACCGACAGGTAGTCGGTTCCCTCCGGCGTGCCGAGATTTACGAGCAGCACCCCGATGCGATTGGCGGACGCGGTCATTCCGCGGCGATGGCCCGTGGCGCCGGCTTGCTGTCGTGAAAGGCGGCGAGGAGTTGCGGCGTCTTGCTTTCGACGTCGGCAAGATGCCGCTCCTTGACATGACCGAAGCCGCGGATGTGCTCGGGCAACGAAGCGACCTCGACTGCCAGTTTCATCTTTGCGGCGGTGATGCTCGGCAGCAGCCCTTCGATCCTGCTGCAATATTCGTCAATGAGCGCGCGCTCGCGCCGCCGTTCCGCACTGTAGCCAAAGATATCGAGGGCGGTTCCGCGCAGGAAGCGCAGCCGCGCCAGCATCGCGAACGCGGTGAGCATCCACGGACCAAACGCCCGCTTGCGCAAATGCCCGGTAACAGGATCGCGCCTGGCCAGCAGCGGCGGCGCCAGATGAAAATTCAGGCGGCCGCCCTTGAAGCGCCCGGCCAGCGCCTTTTGGAACTCGCCGTTGCTGTACAGACGGGCCACTTCGTATTCGTCCTTATACGCCATGAGCTTGAACAGATAGCGGGCCACCGCTTCGGTGAGTTGCGTGGAATTCTCCTCGAGCTCGGCTTCCTGCCGGCGAACCTTGTCGATGAATTTCCGGTAGCGCTGCGAGTAGGCCTCGTTCTGGTAGTCGGCGAGAAACCCCGCGCGGCGCTCGATCAGCTCATCGACTGTACGGGGTTTGGATGCCTCGCCGGTCCTCCCCAATGCCGTTTCCACTGCCGCCGGGTCTCCGGCAGCGCGCCGGCCCCACCGGAAAGCTTCGACGTTCATTTCGACCACCACGCCGTTGAGCTCGATCGCCCTTTCGATGGCTTCAACCCCGACCGGCACCAGTCCCCGCTGACAGGCATAGCCCAGAGTGAACATGTTCGCGGCCACTGTTTCACCGAACAGCGCTGTCGCAAAGTCCGTCGCGTCGACAAAAGAGGCTGCCTTGGTTCGCGTGCGGATGCGCTGCTGCATCTCCTCGACCGGCAGTCGAAAATCTGCATCACGGGTGAATTGCGCCGGCATGACGGGATGGCTGTTCACGATCGCGTGGGCACGCTCGGGGCTGCAGGTTTCCATGACCCGCCCGGAGGCCGAAGTGACCAAATCGCAGCCGAGCACGAGATCGGCGCCCAGGGCGGTGATGCGCGCCGCCGCAATGGCCTCCGGGCTGGCGGCGATTTTCAGATGGGTCACCACCGCCCCGTTTTTCTGCGCCAGCCCGACCATGTCGATGAGCGCAGCACCCTTGCCCTCCAGGTGCGCTGCCATGCCAAGCACATGTCCGATGGTGACGACGCCGGTGCCGCCGATGCCGGTGACGAGGATCGACCGGGGCCGGTCGAGCGGCGGCTGCTCGGGCGGCGGCAGGTTCGCCAACGTTCCCGCCGCAACATTGGACCTCGCCGCCTGCGCGCCGCGCAACAACTCGCCGCCCTCGATCGTGACGAAGCTCGGGCAGAATCCCCTGAGGCAGGAATAGTCGCCGTTGCACGCCGACTGGTCGATTTGGCGCTTGCGGCCGAACTCGGTTTCCGACGGCACAATGGCGACGCAGTTCGATTGCACGCCGCAGTCGCCGCACCCTTCACAGACGAGCTCGTTGATGAACACGCGGCGTGGCGCCTCGGGATAGGTCCCGCGCTTGCGGCGCCGACGCTTCTCGGCCGCACACTTCTGGTCGTAGATCAGGACCGAGACCCCCTCGAGTCGCCCCAGATCTTTCTGAACTGCCTGCAGGTCGTCGCGGTGATGGAAGCTAGTGCCCATAGGAAAGCCCGCGTCCCGCGGATAATTGTCCGGCGCATCGGAAACGACAGCAATGCGCTCAACTCCGCAGGCCCGCATTTGCCGGGCGATCATGGGTACGCTCAGAGGACCGTCGTTCTCCTGCCCGCCGGTCATGGCCACCGCGTCGTTGTAGAGAACCTTGTAGGTGATATTGACCCCGGCGGCGATTGCCGCGCGCACGGCTTGAATGCCCGAATGATTGTAGGTGCCGTCACCGAGATTCTGAAAGACATGCCGGCGGGTGGAGAACGGCGCCTCGCCGATCCAGTTTGCGCCTTCACCGCCCATCTGTGTCGATCCTTCGGTGTTGCGCTCGGGAATGGACTGCACCATCCAGTGACAGCCGATGCCGGCATAGCCCCGTGCTTCCTCGGGAATAACTGTTGAAGAGTTGTGCGGGCACCCGGCGCAGAAATACATCGGCCGGGTCGCCAGATCCGATAGTGTTTGGCCGCCCGCGAGTGCTGATTTCACCTTTGCAAGCGCCGCCCCGAGAGCGGCGTCGCCGGCTCCGTGCAGAAGCCTGTCGCCGATCGCCTGGGCGATGAGGTTCGGCTCCAGCACGCCATAGGCGGGCAAAAGTTCAGCACCGGTCTCATCGAACTTACCCAGGATCTGCGGCGCTCGCCCGGTCTCCAGCAGCACGTCCTTGACATGGGTTTCGATGAAGGCGCGTTTCTCCTCCACGATCAGGATGACATCGAGCCCCTGGGCAAAAGCCCGAACGATCGTGGGTTCGACCGGCCATGTCAGAGCGAGCTTCAGAAGCCTGAGACCCAGTCTGCTCGCCCTGCCTTCGTCGATGCCGAGCTCGGCTAGCGCCTGACGAACATCGAGATAGCTTTTGCCGGCGGTAATGACACCCACCCTGGCGTCCTTGCCGCCATCGAAAATGAGCCGATCGATCCGGTTGGCGCGCGCGAAGGCCACGGCGGCAAATCGCTTATCCTTGTGGAGTCGGCGTTCCTGTTCGTAGCGACCATCCGCCGGCCGTATGTTCAAGCCGCCTTCCGGCATCGCGAAGTCGGTGGGCAACATCGTGCGGCCACGCCCAGCGCCCGCCTCGATTACGGCGCTCGACTCCACGTTGTCGTGCACGCATTTGATGCCGACCCAGGTGCCTGCAAAGCGCGACATGGCGATGCCCAGGAGTGCGTAATCGTAGATCTCCTGCACGCCGGCCGGGTGGAGAACCGGGATCATGGCATCGAGCATCGCGAAATCGCTCTGATGTGCGCAGGTTGAGCTTTCGGCGTTGTGGTCGTCGCCCATCAGGACGATGACACCGCCGTGTTTCGAGGTGCCGGCGAGATTGGCGTGCCGGAACACGTCACCGGAACGGTCGACGCCCGGGCCCTTGCCGTACCACATGCCGAACACGCCATCGAAACGCCCTTCGCCGCGCATTTCCGCCTGTTGCGTGCCCCAGAGCGCGGTCGCGGCGAGATCTTCGTTGAGGCCGGGCGCCAGGATGATGTTGCGCGGCGCCAGCAGTTTCTGGGCACGCATGAACTGCTGATCGACGCCGCCGAGCGGCGAGCCGCGATAGCCCGAGATGTAGCCGGCGGTGTTGAGCCCGGCGCGGCGGTCGCGTTCATGCTGCATGAGCGCCGCCCTGACCAGCGCCTGGGTCCCCGACACGAATATGCGGTCGATGCCGAGGTCGTATTTGTCGTCGATGGTAACGGCGTTGATCGTCATTGAGTGCCTCTGCTAGAGGCCGGGTTCTGCCGAAACAACAGCTTTTTCACGCCTTCGTCCAGCCAAAGGTGTTGCACGGGTAGCCACCGTCGGCTTGCTTAGGCTTGCTTCCGGCAACTTGCGTCCCGCTGACGGAGCCGCTAGGTTGATCTCAAGGGGCCGATAGCGGTCGCCCCTTCAGGCGTCAGGCCCAAGCACCGCTCCACTTCTTGTGTGGAGAACATGCTATGGGCAGCTTCAAGATATCACCTCAGGATCTGTTTCGCCGTCTAGGCCTCGGCCAGGCGCCGATCATCGTCGACGTCCGGCGCCAACCGGCGTTCGCGGAGGCCAAACACGTAATCCCCTCGGCAAGCTGGCGCGATCACCTCGCAGTCGACCGCTGGCAAAGTGAGATCCCGGCAGGTGAGGAAGTAGTAATTTATTGCATCCACGGTCACAACGTCAGCCAGCTTGTGACCGCGCGGCTCAGGGCGCATGGAACGGAGGCCCTTACGCTCGAAGGCGGCATCGAGGCCTGGATCGCGGCCGGATATCCGGTGATCGGCAAATCCGCCTATGCACCGCCGGAGGCAGTCGAGCCGAGCACGTGGGTTACCCGAACAAATCCGAAGATCGATCGCATTGCCTGCCCGTGGTTCATTCGCCGCTTCGTCGACCGCCGCGCCCGGTTCCTGTTCGTCGATCCCGATCAGGTATTGGCGGTGGCCGAAGAACTCAACGCCACCGCGTTCGACATAGAGGGTGCGCCGATCACTCATCACGGCGAGCGCTGCAGCTTCGATGACCTGCTCGACCATTTTGCGGTGAGCGACCCCGCCTTGCGGCAGATGGCGGAAATCGTGCGCGGCGCCGACACCGCGAGGCCTGATCTCGCTCGCGAAGCTGCCGGCCTCCTTGCCGTGTCGCTCGGCATCTCTGCGCAGTCGCGCAGCGATCAGGACGCGCTCGAAAGGGGCTTCCCGGTCTATGATGCGCTCATTGCATGGCTCAATTTCGCCCGCGGTGAGACACACAGCTGGCCGGTGGCCCGTCCGTGAGCGCCACCGGAGCCGTGAGCTTCAGGGAAGCTCTCGGTGTATGGGCAAGGATCGGCGTCCTTTCCTTTGGCGGGCCCGCCGGACAGATCGCCCTCATGCACCGGATCATCGTCGATGAGAAGCGATGGCTTTCCGAAGAGCGCTTTCTGCACGCCCTCAATTTCTGCACGCTGCTGCCCGGACCCGAGGCCATGCAGCTCGCCACGTATGCCGGCTGGTCGCTTCATGGCGTGCGCGGCGGGCTTGCCGCGGGCCTGTTGTTCGTGCTGCCCGGCGCGCTGGTCGTGTTGGCGCTGAGCATGCTCTACGCAGCGTATGGGCAGCTGCCGGCGGTGGCAGCGGTATTTTACGGCGTCAAGGCGGCCGTGCTGATCATCGTCGTGGAGGCTCTCGTACGGGTGGCGCGCCGCGCGCTGAAATTGCCCAGCGACTGGTGGATCGCCGCGGCGGCGTTCGCGGCGCTGTTCGTGTTCGCCGTCCCATTTCCCCTCGTCATTCTCGTGGCGGCGATTTTTGGGGCCTGGAGGTCCCGATCCGTTGTTGCCCCGAGAGTGGCAATGGAAGCTCCGGACTTGAGCACACTCCGGACCGTTGCCGTGTGGCTCGCCCTGTGGCTCGTTCCGGTTGCCCTGATAATCGCCATGGCAGGGACCGGCCACGTGTGGTCGGACATCGCGGTGTTTTTCTCCAAGCTCGCCGTCGTTTCCTTCGGCGGCGCCTATGCGCTACTCGCCTACATGGCGCAGCACGCCGTGGAACAGAAACACTGGCTCACCGCGCCGGAAATGGTCGACGGCCTCGGTCTTGCAGAAACAACCCCGGGGCCCCTGATCCTGGTAATTCAATTCGTGAGTTATCTTGCCGGATATCGGCTGGCCGGCGGCGTGTCGGGCGGCCTCGTGGCTGCAGCGATTTCGCTTTGGGTGACCTTCGTGCCATGCTTTCTATGGATCTTCGCCTGCGCCCCTTATCTCGAGGCATTGCGCGCCCTGCCTAAGCTATCCGGCGCGCTGGCGGCGATCACTGCTGCGGTCGTAGGCGTGATTCTCAACCTTTCTTTGTGGTTCGCCCTGCAGGTGCTGTTCACCGAAGTTCGGCGCTACGAAGCACCTCCCATCCGGATTCACCTTCCTGATATCGAGAGCCTCGACTGGGGCGCGGTCGGTCTGTCCATCGGCGCCGCCCTTTTGCTCCTTCGCTTTCGCCTCGGCATCCCCTCCACGCTGGCAGTCAGCGCCCTGGCGGGGTTCTCACTTCGGACCCTCATGTGAGCCCCAGCTCCAGAAGTCGTTGCCGAGTTTGGCGTAGTGCCGGGCCAACAGCATCCTGTGCACCTCGGAAGCCCCATCGACCAGCCTGGCGCAACGTGCATAGCGATAAATCCACTCGACCACCGTGTCTTTCGAATACCCCTTGGCGCCCAGAAGCTGCACGCCCGTATCGGCCGCACGGTGCAGCGCGTCGGCCACGTGAATCTTGGCCATGGCGACTTCCTTTTGCGCGGTTTCACCCTGCTCGAGGAGCCACGCCGCATGCATGGTCAGCAGTCTCCCGATGTGAATGTCTTTGGCGACGTCGGCGAGCATCATCTGGATGGTTTCACGATCAGCGAGCCTGGTTCCGAAGGCCTTGCGTTGGCGAACGTAGGTTCCGGCCTCCTCGAGGCACCGCTTGGCGAGCCCGAGCCAGCGCATGCAATGGGTCAGTCGCGCCGGACCGAGGCGCATCTGGGTGAGCTTGAGACCGTCTCCTTCCTGGAGCAGGCGGTGTTCGAGCGGAATCTCCAGCCCGTCGAACTCCAGTTCGCAGACGCCGCCGTGTTCTTCCGGGCCCATCGTCGGAATGCGCCGTACGATGCGCCAGCCCGGATCATCACGATGATAGAGAAAGCCCGAAAGGCCGCGCCGCGGATCGTCCGACGTGCGGGCGATGAGAATGAAATGCAGGGCTTCCGCCGCGCCCGATATGAACCACTTGCGGCCATGTATTATGTAGCGGTCTCCCTTGCGCTCTGCCCGCGACCTCATCATGCCGCCGGGATCGGAGCCCGATCCGGGCGCGGGCTCCGTCATCGCGAACGCCGATCGAGCCTTGCCTTCGATGATCGGCATCAGCCATTTTTCCTTCATCGCGGCGCTGCCGAGCACTTTGTCGAGAACCTGCATGTTGCCATCGTCGGGTGCGGCACAATTGAGGACGACTGGGCCGAAGATCGAACGGTTTGCCTCCTCATAAATCGCTGCCAGGCCGGTGAGGGCGAGGCCAAGTCCGCCGCGCCCCCGCGGCATCTGCGGCGCCCACAGGCCGAGCGCTTTCGCCTTGCCGCGGACGATCTCGAGCACGTCCAGCCTGATGTTTTCGTAAGGATCGTAGTTGGAGCGCTCACGCTCGAGCGGCAATACTTCCTCGGCGATGAATGCGCGCACCCTGCTGCGCAACGCCTCAACCGGAGCGGTCAGGAGGAAATCCATCGACCGGATCAGACGAAAGACCACATGTGCCCGCCATCCACGGCTAGCACGGCGCCGGTCATGAAACCGGAGGCTTTCGAGGAAGCGAGCAGGAGCAGCGCTCCGTCGAGGTCGGAAGGTTGACCCACCCTGCCCAGCGGGATGGCCTTGCGGGTCGGCTCTGACCTCGGGCTCGCAAGATAAGCATCGGTCATCTCACTCGCCACCCACCCTGGCGCCAGAGCGTTCACCCGGATGCCATGCGACGCCAGCTCGATGGCCAGGGTTCGCGTCATGTGGATGACTCCTGCCTTGGCGACGTTGTAGGGCGCGACACCCGGCAGGACACGCGCTCCGGCCAAGGACGCCACATTGATGACGGTTCCATGCCGATGGGCTGCCACCATGCGGCGGCAGGCTGCCTGGGCAAGAAGCCACACGGAGGTGAGGTTGATGTCGAGCACCCTGCGCCACTCGGCCTCGCCGATATCGAGCGCGCGCCCCGTTGTTGAAATCCCGGCGTTGTTCACCAGGATCGAGCACGGACCGTAGGTCCGCTCGGTTCTTTCCAGCACCCCTTCGAAATCATCCGTCCGCGCCATGTCGAGCGGCATCGCCACGGCCCTGCCGCCGTCGCCTTCGATTTCAGCCGCGAGCTTTTCCAGGCGGTCGGTCCTTCGAGCCGCAAGCACGACCTTTGCTCCATGCGCGGCAAGCACGCGGGAAAACCGCGCCCCGAGTCCTGAGGAAGCCCCGGTGATCAGTGCGGTTTCTCCAGTAAGATCAAATAGTTCTGCCGCTTTTCGGATATCTTCCATCTGCAGCCCTGCCAAGCGCAAAGTGGCATGGATTAGGCGCGGCATCTAGGCTATCTGAGGCGAGCTTGATCTTGAGCATGCCGAATTCGATCCATGTCCCGCCCCTCGCTGCCCTTGATCGGCCTGCCGGCCGACACTTACGAGAAGTCAGGTTTCCTCTTTCACTCGGTCGGCGATAAATACGTGCGCGCGGTAGCCGAGGTCTCGAAGTGCCTGCCGGTGATGATTCCATCGCTTGGCAAGGTCATGGACCTCGAGGCGCTGCTCAACAATCTGGACGGCGTGATGATGACCGGCGCGACCTCCAACGTTCACCCGCCGCACTATGGCGAGGAGGCGTCCGCCGACCACGAGCCCTACGATCATGATCGTGACAGCACGAGCCTCGATCTGATTGCCAGGGTCATCGAAAAGGGCATGCCGCTGTTCTGTATCTGCCGCGGATTCCAGGAACTGAACGTCGCCTTCGGCGGCAGTCTCGAAACCGAGCTTCAGCGCGGCGATGGACGCCTCGATCACCGTTCGCGCCAGACCGATGACCTCGACATCAGGTACGGGCCTGCCCACCCGATCGCCATTACGCCGGGCGGAACGCTCGCGCGCATTCTCGGCAAGGACCAAGCCATGGTGAATACGGTCCACAGGCAGGGGATCAAGAAACTCGCCCCGGCGCTTGCCATTGAGGCGACGGCGCCCGACAGCATCATCGAGGCGGCCTCCGTCAAGGGAGCAGCATCATTTGCGCTCGGCACCCAATGGCATCCTGAATACAAGGCGGCGCGCAACCCGGACTCGGTGAAACTCTTCGGCGCCTTCGGCGATGCGGCGCGCCGGTATCACGCCGCCAAGTTAGCGGACCCGAGGCGCAAACACGCAAGCGGCTGACGTCAGCCGAGCAGGTCCGGAACTTCGCTGAGGCTCTTGAGCACAATCTGCGGACGGCCTGGAATATTGTCATCCTTCAGGCCAAAACGGTCGATGCGGGCGACGTTGAAGCCGAACCGCTGGGCGGCCTGCGCATCCCACGTGTTGGCCGAAACGAACAGGATCTGTTGAGGCGCCTTCAATTCGAGCCTCTCCAGGGCCCGCCCGTAGACGCGCGGATCGGGCTTGAAGACCCCCACCTCCTCCACCGAGATGAGCTCGCCGATGAGCTCCCGCAGGCCCGCCGACCGCGCCGCCGCCTCCAGCATGGCTGGAGTGCCGTTGGAAAGGATCGCGACAGCCATGCTGCGTCGTTGCAGATCTTCCAGACACGGCCCCGCGTCCGGATACGCCTCGATTGCAAGATAGAGGTCGAGCAGTTTTTCGCGCAGCACCGCGTCCTCGATGCCGAACGCCGTCAAGGCATAGTCGAGCGCGTCATTGGTGATCCGCCAGAAGTCCGCATGCTCGCGCATCAGACTTCTGAGCCAGGTATATTCAAGCTGCTTTTGCCGCCACAGCTGGGAGAGTTGCGAAGCCTTGTCGCCGATGTGCTCGCGCACGCGGGCAAAGGGCGCATGGACGTCGAACAGCGTGCCGTAGGCGTCGAACACGCACGCCTCGATGCCGGAGAATGGCGCGCTCATGTGCTCCGCTCTCAAGACTTCATCTGCTATCCGGGGAATCCTGCCGCCCGCAACATGTCGACGTGACGCGACCTCTCGCCTTCTCCGGCGTAGTGGAGAGTTTCGGTATGCACGACCGCCGAAAATCCCGGCTCGAGCTTGAGCACGGCTTCCACCTGGGCCTGGGCCTCCCTGCGGTTGCCGAGCTGGGCGTGACACGCAGCGATAATCGCCCGCGCCGCCACGTCGGGACTGGCCACATGGCGATAGGCTTCGATCGCTTCGCCATAGCGGCCGGCTACGAAATATGCACGACCCAGATGACCCCAGAACCGCACCGGATGGAACGGGTTGAGGCTCATCGCTTTGCGTATCCACGCGATGCCCTCTTCGGCGCGTCCGAGCCAGGTGAGAATCTCGCCCTGCTGGACTACGATCAGGTCGTCATTGGGATTGAGCGACAGCGCCCGCTCCTGATGATACATTGCCTTTGCGAGATCGCGAGAGATGACGCCGATGGCTGCGAGGATCCGGTGCACGTCGCTGTCGCTTTCATCGAGCGCCAACGCGGTTTCGAGCTCGGCGACGACCAGAGCCTGCGTGGCGGCGCGGTCGTCGCTCCAGCCCCAGGCCCATTGCTGACCCAGCACGCAGCCTTTCCAGGCATGCGCGTGGGCATAGGTCGGTTCGAGCTCGATCGCCTTTTCCAGCAGGCGTAGCGCCTCGGCGTTGGCCTCCCGGTTCGAGCGGTGATGCAACACCTTGCCCGCCAGCACGCATTCATAGGCCGCCATGTTCTCCGGTTGCTTGCGCTTGGCCCGCTCGGACAGCGCAGCATCCACTCTCCCCGGCAATACCGCAACGATGGCCCTCGTCAGCTCATCCTGCAGTTCGAAGATGTCATCGAGCTGACGATCATATCGCTCTGCCCAGATGTGGCGGTCGGTTTCGGCGTCGATCAGCTGCACCGTCACCCGAACGCGATTGCCGATACGGCGCACGCTGCCTTCGAGGACGTACTGGACGCGCAGCTCGCGCGCGATCTCCGCCACCTTCACCGCCTTTCCCTTGTAGGCCATCACCGAGTTGCGTGAGATGACGAACAGGTGCCGGAAGCGCGACAATTCGGTCAGGATGTCTTCGGTAATACCGTCGGCGAAGAACTCCTGCTCCGGATCGCTGCTCATGTTGACCAGCGGCAGGACTGCAATCGACGGCTTGTCGCCATGGGATGATGGTTGCGCAAGCGGCGCCGTCTCCGCACCCGTTACCACCCGGAAGACACGCACCGGACGCTGAATGTTCTTGAGCACCTGAGGGCCGAGATCGGTTACCGCAACGGCCAGCTTGCGCTCGACATGCTCGTGCACCGTCCCGGAAATGCAGATGCCGCCGGGTGTCGCCAACGCCTCGAGCCTCGCCGCGATGTTGACCTCATCCCCGTAGCGGTCGCTTCCTTCGATGATTACCTCGCCCAGATTGACGCCGATGCGCAGCACGATGCGGTTGTCCGCGGCCAAATCCGCATTGGCGGCCGCCAATGATTTCTGGAGCTCGATCGCACAGCTGACCGCGTCAACCGCACTCGCGAACTCGGCCAGGAGGCCGTCGCCCGTCGCCTTGAAGATGCGGCCCTGATAGCTGCCGATCAGCGGCTCGACGATCGTGCCCCACCGCGACTTCATGGCCGCGAGCGTCGAGGCCTCGTCCCGCTCCATGAGGCGGCTGTAACCGACGACGTCGGCAGCCAGGATCGCGGCGAGGCGGCGTTCCAGATTCAATTCCCTTACAGCCGAGTCATGCATGTCGGTCCAATCTTACCATGGGGACTGCGCGGCACAGAACCTATGGAAGTTCTCGAGCCCCGCGCAGTCAGCGCATCAACTCGGTCATTCCGGTTCGGCTCTTCACGTAACGCTGGTGCACGTCCGTATAGATGGATTGATAGAGCCGGTCGATTTCCTCAAGCGGCAGAAACGACTTCGAGAACCCCGGCAGGGCAGCGTCCAGAGCGAGCTCGGAGGCTCGCACGATGTGGGCGATGAGGCTGCGTGGGTCCTCGTTGCCGACGGCGATGCGAATGGTTGTGGGCGCGATACCCGCCTCCCGCAAGGCTGCCTCGTCGAGCTCCGAGTGGCTGGTCAGCGCCGGACACAGCACCACGGTATTGACCTGGCCCAGGCTTACCTGCAGCCCGAATACCGGCTCCAGGCAGTCGAAAAATTTCTTGAAAGCCGCCCGGTCGAGGCGCGCCGATCCGGGCGATTTCGGCTCGAAATCGATCGTGAACAGCGGCGCAGGCAGCCCCAGGAACATATGTTCTTCGCATATCGCGGCGTTGGCGTTTCCGGGCGCCGCCGAGGAGTTGACGTTGATCATCGGGTGGGCGGCAAGCACTTTCGCCAGCACCATCGTGCCGATGCACTTCGACAGCATCCTGAGCTCAAGGGTACGCATGCCGTTGATCACCTCATAAGCCTTGTCGGCATCGAGGAACGCGCCCTTCACATAGTAGACGTTCCAGAACAGCGTCTGATCCCAGGAGATTTCCAGCGGCCTGCCGTCAGGGCCATTCGACTTCACCCGCTCACCCTTCGGCAGGAACATGCGTTCGTTGCGGCCGATGCAGACGCCGGCGGTCGTCGCGCCATAGCCGGCGAGATCCTTGGTGTAGGAGTGGATGACGAAGTCAGGGCGCTCCATGGGATCGTCCCGGCGCAGCACGGGGTGCAAAAACGGCGTGCCGATAGTGGCATCGCAGATGACGGTCGATCCGGCCCGGTGCGCACTTCGGCAAATTCCCGGAACGTCCAGGACATAGCCGTGCGGATTGCATGGACTTTCGAGGAAGACGTAGATATTGCGGCCCGCATCGAGCCGCTCGCGATTGGCTTGGCGCGCTTCCGCGAGTGCTGCTTCGAAATCCGCCACGCCGTGCCCCTCGAACCACGCTACCGCGATGTTGAGATTGCTGCGCTTGCCGTACCAGTCGTGCAGCAGCTGGTAGCTGCCGCCGTAGACATTGCGGCTGGCGAGAACGATGTCCCGATAGCCGAGCAGGTGGGCGAGGGTCGCGTCGATCGCGGCCATGCCGGAGTTGAAATTCCAGGCGAAGTACTCCGCGGCGCGCGGCCCCGCCTCGACATCTACAATGTGGTTGGCGAGGCTGACCGAAGTCGGGTTCAGCAGCCGCGAATAGATCGCATGCAGTAGTTCCTTGCCCTTGAATGCGTCCTCGACCCATTCGACGCAGGCGTAGAGGTAGGTCGCGGTTCGCGCCACGACCGGTGTGGCGCTGAAGATCGCCGTCACGTTGTCGAAGAGCGGGTACGGGCCGCGCGCCGCCTCGGGGCCGCCTTTGCCAGCCAGCGACTGGTAGGTCTTGCGCAGCGGGTTCTGAAGCGTATCGAGGATCTTGGCCAACTGGAAGCAGGCGAAACGTTTGGCGTTGAAATAGGCGACGCGATCCCTGCGATCGAGGCCGGCGATCGTTTCGAACGTGGCGCGCCATAGGTCGTTGGCGGCGACATTCGCCTGATAGAGGCTGCAGGTGAGGCGAGTGAGGGCCTCGCCATAAGATCCGTGCGGGTCGATCGAGAAATGCCGCAACTGCTCTTCGACGAGGGCATCGATGCCGTTCGCCGCCGTTGAATGACGCAACGGGCTGAGCTGGCGGGCGCTGGCGATATCTTTGGTGTTTTGCATGGCTACTATCCGAGAGCTGCAAGTCCGGGAAACGCCTCGAGCAGCCAATACGAAACGGTCTGTATGGTTCCGGTGAGGAACGTGACGCCGGTGATGATAAGCAGCCCTCCCATGGTTTGTTCCACCCGGTGCAGCTGTCCGCGAAAGCGTTTCAGAAGAACTCACGAAGTTGCCGACTCCGAAGGCTGCCAGGACAAAGGGCACACCCAGCCCGGCCGAGTAGATCGACAGTAGCAAGCCGCCCTGCCCGATACTCTCCTTGCTTGCCGCAACCGCGAGGATGGTGGCGAGCACGGGGCCGATGCAGGGCGTCCATCCGAAGGCAAAGGCAAGCCCCATGCCGTAGGCGCCGACCAGCCCGGATGGCCGCGAACGGCGCTGGAATCGGGTATCGCGATCAAGAACCGCAAGCCTGAACAACCCAACGAAGTGCAACCCCATGAGAATGATGGCCGCGCCGGCTATTTTTCCCAGGAGATCGAGATGCTGGCGCAGGATTTGCCCGATCGCCGAGGCCGAGACGCCGAGCGAGACGAACACCGTCGAAAACCCGAGCACGAAGAAAACTGCGGCCAGAACGGCGGCGCAATTCCTTTCCCCTTGCGCTTCGCCCGGCTCGGTCAGCTCCTCGAGAGTGCGGCCGGTGATGAAGCAAAGATATGGCGGCACCAGCGGCAATACGCAGGGCGACAGGAAGCTCAAAAGCCCCGCCAGAAAGGCGGCCCAGATCGAGATGTCCAGAATCATCGCCGCACTCTAGAAGCCTCGCTTCGGAATGCAATTCCCGTCGCCTCAACGGCAATAGCGCATCCGTGTCCGGCTTCACTTTCCCGCCGCATTCCCGCATTATCCCGCCGGTCCGATAGAACTGGAGTCATGTATGTTTGGGCGGCTTCTTGTTGCCTTGTTTTGTCTCGGCTCGGGCGCGGCCGCTGCCACCGCCCACCCCCATGTGTGGATCGAGGCCCGCTCCGATGTCGTGTTCGATGCCGGGGGCCGTATCATCGCCGTCAATCATGAGTGGACGATGGACGAGATGTACTCAGCAACCGCCGTCGACGGCCTCGACGGCGATGGTGACGGCGCTTATTCGGTGAGCGAGCTGGAGCCGCTTACCCGGGAGAACATCGCATCGCTGAAGGAATTCGCCTACTTCACCCATTTTGTGGTCGACGGCAAAGAAGCGACGTTCGGCGACGTTGTCGAGAGGGGCCAGCTGTTTACCAACAAAAGGCTGAAGCTTCATTTTCAGTTGCCGCTCCGCGAACCGGTGAATCCCGTCACGAGCAAGGTGTACTACAGGGTGTACGATCCGGACTTTTTCATTTCGATCGAGTTTGCCGGCCAGCAGGCGATTGCCGCACTCGGAAGCAAGCCGCAAGCCTGCAGACTCGACCTGCAGCAGCCCGCCGGCGATCAGCAGACGGAGGATACCCGCGCCATGCTCGCCACCAAGGGCGTCGACTGGCAACCGCCCCCGGATGAAAATTTCGGGGCCATGTTCGCACAGCCGATCGTCGTGCACTGCAACTGACGGGCGGCGCGGGGTGAGCCGGTTCTTCCTTGCAGCGGCAGTCGCGCTCACGCTGTGCCTGGCGTCGGCATCCTCCTCGCACGCAGGCGAAAACATGGTCCAATCAAGCCCGCCGCAGGTCCAGATCGACAAGCGCAAGCTTCTTGTCCAGCCACGTGACGCGAGGGGCGCTGTCGCTCCTTCATTGTGGCACGATCCCGCCGGTTACATCCTCGCCCGCCAGCAGGCCTATTACGGGCGTATCTCGGCCGCCCTGCGAGGCCTCCGGAATGATGCGAGCACCAAGGCGATCTGGGCGCTTTTCCTGCTGAGTTTCGGGTACGGAGTGTTCCATGCCGCAGGTCCCGGCCACGGCAAGACGGTGATCTCCGGATGGATCCTTGCCACCGAACAACAGCTGCGCCGCGGCATTCTGATTTCATTTCTGAGCTCGGCTTTTCAGGCCGTCTCGGCAATCGCGATTGTCAGCGCTGTGCTGCTGGCCGCACACGCCGCCGGCACGGCCGCCCGCTCGGTGGCGGCCTTCGCCGAAACCGCAAGCTACGGACTGATCGCGCTGCTCGGTCTCTACCTCGTCTGGCAGGCATTGCAGCCGGTCCTTCAGCCGCGTCTCGCACCGGCCCGTTCGTTTCACCATCATCATGGCGGTGACGGCGCCGCCTCTGACTGCGGTCACGCTCACCTGCCGGCGGCAAAGGAGCTGGACAAGCCATGGTCACTGGCGAGGGCGCTGTCGCTTTCTTTTGCAGTGGGGCTGCGTCCGTGCACCGGCGCCATCGTGGCGCTGCTCTTCGCCAACGCCATCGGCCTTTATTGGGCCGGTGTCGCCGCGACATTCGTCATGGCGCTCGGAACGGCGCTTACGGTTTCGGCGATCGCCGCACTTGCGGTGGGGGCCAAGCGTCTTGCTCTCGGCCTGGCAAGCAACGATGATCGCTGGACGGGACCGCTCCTGTTCGCCTTGCGTCTCGGCGCCGGTCTCATCCTGCTGTTCCTGGGCGCAACGCTATTCGTTGGCTCGCTTGGCGGCGGAGGATCCATCGCGTGACAGAGGAGAGGTCGATGGCCAAGCCGGTGATCGAGTGCAGGCCCAACGGCCCCTTTGTCGTCAAAGGGCTCGACCGCCTGACCAATGCCAAGGGGGAGCGGCTTGCCACACGTCCGGTCACCGCCCTTTGCCGCTGCGGCGGTTCTGCAAACAAGCCCTATTGCGACGGCACCCACGCCAACAACGGTTTCTCGGATTCGCGTCTGAGCGACGGCAAGAACAACCGGCGCCGGAACTTTGTCGGCCGGGGCATCACGATCCACGACAATCGGGCGATTTGCGCCCATGCGGGCTATTGCACGGATGGCCTGGCGTCGGTTTTCAGCTCCGAAAGGAGGCCGTGGATCGATCCCGACGGCGCAACAGTCGATGCGATCGTCGCGGCGGTCGCCAGGTGTCCCTCCGGGGCCTTGAGCTGCAGCATCGAAGGTGTCGAGGCGCCCGACACGGCGCGCGATCCGGAGATAAAAGCCACCGAAAATGGGCCGTATGTGGTCACCGGCGCTGTCGAGCTTCGCGGGGTTCAGTTCGGGGACGGCGCTTCGCGGGAGCATTTCACGCTCTGCCGCTGCGGGGCATCGAAGAACAAGCCGTTCTGCGACGGCAGTCACTGGGACATCGGCTTCGTGGCTTAGGATGACGTACCGCGGGATCAACCTTCGTCAGCGCGCCGCGTCTTACGCAAGGCCACCAGGGCATCGATCAGGACGATGACGCTGATGACGATAGGGCCATATAACGAACCGAAGAGCGCGTTCCTACTATCGGTCCTCTACTGAGCGTGAGGAAACGCCATGGCCGACAAGCATATGGGGACCTGTTTCTGTGGGGCAGTGACGATCGAGGTAACAAGCGCACCTGAAGAGATGGGTTACTGCCATTGCAACTCCTGCCGATCCTATTCGGGGGGAGCGTTGACTGCCTTCACCTTGTGGAAGGAGGCGAACGTAAGGGTCACGAGGGGAGCGGAGTTCCTCGGCCGGTTCAAGAAGGCCGAAATGAGTGTCCGGCGATTTTGCACGAAGTGCGGCGGTCATGTCATGGTCGAGCATCCGGGCCTCGGCTTTACCGATGTCTATGCCGCAATGATCCCGACTTTGGCCTTCAAGCCAAACGTCCACCTGAACTACGTCGAAACAGTGCTGCCGATAAAGGACGGACTTCTCAAGTTAAAGGACTTCCCCGCTGAGGCGGGCGGATCCGGCGAGGCGATGCCTGAATAACTTCCGTGCTGGTGGGTGCAATTGATCACTGATTTGAATCGACGCGAGCTAGCCGAGGCATAAATGATCCGACGTCTGACGAATGATGTAAGCCAATAGTATCCTTCATCGGGTATCGCGATCTTCGCGAAGGAGCGCCACGACATCGATGCTGTGAAGCTTTGGGCTTTGGCTGCGGACCTTGTCTGCAATTGAAAGTCGGCCAGCTATCGTGAGTTCTTTTTCCTGCCCGCCACTTGGTCGATCGCTTGTTTGCATCGAACTGTATCCCCCGTTGCGGTCGATGGTTTGTCAATAGGGATCCCCGTACTGGAAGCACTTCGAACTGACCAAGGTAGGAAAGTTGTTAGTTATAGTTTTAAGTTAGGACCGCTCGGTTAAGAGCCGCTCCACATCGCAGCACGCATTGGACCTGTCGTCGGATGGGGCTTTCCCGGAACTCGCTATGCGGCCAATGCATCGTGCACAAGCAATGCATGTATAATGAGAAATCAGCGGCGTCTTGGCCCGGCTGAGGGCGGATCACCAGGCGCTCAAGGACGAGCTTGCACGGCTGAAGCATCTGCCGCCCAGAAATCCCGCTCAACACCAATGCTTCCGAAAACGACATCCGCGCCTTCGTCACAAAGAGAAAATTCTCCGGCGGAACCGTCAGCGACAACGGCCGCGACGCTCGCGATGTGATGCTCGGCCTCGCCAAAACCTGCATGAAGAACGACATCTCGTTCTACCACTGACCTCTCGCCGAACCCTGCGCGCGTTTCGCGATCAGGCTATGCTGACATGGCGCCAAGCGACAGATGGCGTTGGATGTTGAACACATTGTAGACGGCGGCGTGGATTGAGAGAAAGCGCTGTGCCGATCCGGGTGACTTGAAGCGCCTCATTGGTCGTTCGCGTTGTCGCAATGGCTGATGGGAATTCTCTGCCCGGTTATTCTTCCAGCGACCTGTATCGTGCCGCCGCGTAACACCAAGTTCGCGCAGCGCAGAGCTGTAGGATCCGAGCTTGTCGGTCACGACGACGGCTGGAGGAACGCCCTGCTTCTTCAGGCGTTTTCACATCAGCTTGAGCGCGCCGCCTTGCGGTCTCTCCGTGGTTGAACGAGGATATCCAGGATCTCGCCTTCGCTGTCCACGGCACGCCAGACGTACAACTGTCTGCCGTTGATGGACACAAACACTTCGTCGAGATGCCACCGCCCGTCCGGCCGAGGCCGTCCTCTTCTCAGCTTGTGCGCAATGATCCCGCCGAACTTCAAAGCCCAGCGGCGAACCGTCTCGTAGGACACATCGATGCCACGCTCGGCGAACATATCCTCGACGTCGCGGTAGCTCAGAGCGAAGCGGAAATAGAGCCAGACGGCCTGCTGAATGACGATGCTCGGAAAGCGGTGGCGTCGGTATGAAAGCTTGTCCATAAGCAAGGCTATACGGCCCGTCCGTACCAAGCCAGTGTGTCACCGTGACAGTGCCAATCGCGGGGCATGGCCATCGCCTTGAGCGCGACGGCCGGCCGAAATCTCGTAGAGATCATTTTTTGCTCCGCAACCTAAGGGGGACCGTCATGGTGACTTTTGCCGCACTCGATGTCTCGCAGGAATTCACCTCGGTATGTGTGGTTGACGAGGCTGGCCGCGTCGTGGCCGAGAAGAAGATCGTAACCTGTCCGGACACGATCGGAGCGTGGTTAAACAAGCATGCTCCAGATCTTGATCGAATTGGGATGGAGACAGGCCCTTTGGCTGTGTGGCTGTGGAACGACCTGCGCGAGAAGGGTCTGCCGATTGTCTGCATGGATGCTCGCCATGCCAGTGCTGCATTGAAGGTTCGCGCTAACAAGACCGATCGCAACGACGCTGTAGGACTGGCACAGATCGTTCGGACTGGCTGGTTCAAGCAGGTGACGATAAAGTCGCGCATTAGCTATGAACTTCGATCGCTTCTGGCCGCACGAGAGGTTCTGGTTCGGTCACGGGTGAAGATCGAGAATGAAATCCGCGGCCTGCTCCGTACCTTTGGCGTGTTATTCGGCAAGGCTGCCGGAGGCTTCGCCCGGCGGGCCAACCAGATTCTCATGGGCGAACTTGATGCGTCGCCAATGATGCGGGAGGTCATTGGGCGCCGCTCCATCTCGGGCGCCAAGTCGTCCCATTGGCTTCACAGATCACCAGAAATCTCCAATCGTTAGTCGCCAGCGCCAATGAACTTGTGACGCACCGGTCGGTCGAGTTTCTCGAGTCGTCGTAGCAATTTCCGGTCGGCAGTTAGGAATGTCACCTGCCGCTCTTCGGCGAGAGCAACATAAAAGCAGTCATAACCTGGATGGTCGAGAGCGATGGCATAGTCGAGCGCTGCTCGCGCCAGCTTGCGGCCATCGGCGATTTCAGAAAACAGCATCGGGATATCGAGGATAGTTTTGTAGGCAAAATCCCTGCTGATTTGTTTGACGCGGACCAGTTTCCACAGGGAATTGGTCGTTTCGTGAATGATGAGGTCAGGTGCAAGGATCGATTGTGCGTTTGCAAGAATTGTTCGCGCCTTCGCCGAGTAGCCCAGATCGATGAACAGGCCGACCGCAATGTTTGCGTCAATGACATAGTTCATCGCGTGTCCCGATCTTCGCGAATGAGCGCTACCACATCAATGTCGTGTAGCTTTGGGCTCTCGCTGCGGATCTTGTCAGCGATCGCGAGCCGGTCGGCGATCGTGAGGTGTGCTCCTTGTTCGATGATCTTCTTCGCAATCTTTTCGACCGTTTCTTCCGTTAACCGTGCCTTCGCAGCCAGTATTTGCATCGTAGCTTCGTCGATATTGCGGATGGTTAATGTGTAATTTTGGCTGCCGGGATCGGTGGCGTTGGGATTAGAATTCTCGCCCCTGGGGGAGATGGCCGCCTGCATGGTGGGTTTTTTGGCGCGTTTGAAAACCAGTCTTTTTTTCTCCATGTCGACATCGCTGCTGATCCATCCGGCATCCAGCCAAGCCTTGGTCATGACCGAGTTGTTCGGGTTGTTGGACCACCAGGCTCGATGCTTGAAAGCCGAAGGAGGCAATCGGTCCTGAATGACCGTTTCCAGTTCGGCGAAGGTCATCGGGTATTGGCTCTGCTGAACTTTGCTCAGATGCTCGGTCAGGGCTGCATATTTTAACATGGCATATTTCTTTTCTTATGTAGTAGCAGCAGTGTTATCCTTTAAAAGGTACAAATAGTTACTGTCAACACAAACCAGAACCGTTGACTTAATTAATCTTCCTGAACTAGAACAAAACAAGAACACAAGGATCGACATGCCCAGACCTGCCCAAATCAATGCAACACCAGGGAGTGGCTCGGAGCCTCCGGCTCTGCTGGCTGCTTTGCGCGCCCGCATTTCTGGAATCGAGCGGCTGACGGCCGTTGCCGACTTTGCCTGGACCCTGGGTGTACCGACGATCGATGCCCGTTTGCCGCCGTTTGGTCTTGCTTCTGACGCCGTCCATGAGATTGCCGCCGGCGCCTATGCCGATACCCCCGCTGCCATGGGTTTTGCCGCCGGTCTTGCACTGCGCCGTTTGTTGATGGCGGAGAGCGCCTTGCGTCCGCTGCTCTGGGTCAGGCTCGGCCATTCCAATGGCGAATGGGGCAGACTTTATGGTCACGGCCTCGCCTGTCTCGGCGTGCCGCGCGACCGGTTGCTCACAGTGAGCCTGCGCAAACCGCAAGACCTCCTGTGGACCGTCGAGGAAGCTCTCAAGTCCGGCTCCCTTGCCCTCGTCATCGCCGACACCGACCGGCATGCCATCGATCTCACCGTCACCCGCCGTCTGAGCCTGGCCGCCAAAGCCGGATCGACCCCGGCCCTGCTCATTTTCCCCCATGGCCTGAGCGGCGGCACGGCCGCCCTTACCCGCTGGTGTGTGAAGGCGAGATCTTCCTCTCCTCCCTTCTTCGATGCCGACGCGCCCGGGCCGCCGTCGTGGGTTTTAGCCCTTGAACGCTGCCGGGCAGGCAGGTCCGGCGTCTGGTTGGTGGAATGGCATCATGCGACGCATCGTTTCTCTTTGGTTGCCCCAATTTCCGGTGGAGCGGCTCACTCGCGCCTGCCAGCGCCCGGACCACAGCCGGTCGATCACGAAAACCCTGCCTTTCGCGCTGGTGGCCGCGGGGCCCAAGGGTCTGAGGCTCACCGCCTGCGATGGGCTGGCGCTACGTCTGGGTCTCAGGCCCGGCCTGCGGCTCGCCGATGCGCGAGCCCGGGCGCCGCATCTCGATTCGACTCTCCATGAACCAGAGAAGGATGCTGCCGCCCTCCTGGAGCTGGCGTCATGGTCGGAACGCTGGAGTCCGTGGGTCGCGCCATCGCCTCCCGATGGGCTGTTTCTCGATGTAAGCGGCATTGCCCATCTTTTCGGCGGCGAGCCCCGCCTGATTGCCGACATGCAGGGACGCTTTCTCTCGCTGAGGCTTACCGCGCGCTTCGGCATCGCCGGCACCATCGGCGCTGCCTGGGCTCTGGCCCGCTATGCATCCAATCCCGTTTCCTTCGCGAGTTCCGCCGGCTGGCAGGAAGCGCTTGCAAGCCTCCCGGTCGAAGCCCTGAGACTCGAGGCGGAAACAGTCACGCTGCTTCGCCGTCTCGGCCTCAAGACCATCGGTCATCTCTGCTCCATTCCGCGCCGCGAACTGGCCCGCCGCTTCCGCGGGGCAGACAAGGCCCAACAGGTTCTTCTCCGGCTCGATCAGGCGGCCGGCATCATCGATGAACCGCTGTCGCCCCTGCGCGATCCGCCGCAATTCTGCGCCAGCCAGAACCTCGAGGAACCCCTGTCATCGGCGGGGGGCATTTGCGCCATGCTCGACGATCTCGCAGCAGAGCTGTGCCGCAGGCTCGAGCGGGCAAGTGCAGGCGCCACGCGTCTCACCCTTGTTCTGTTCCGCAGTGACGGCTCGCGCGCCCTTGTGACGGCCGGCCTTTCACGGCCCTCGCGCAATCCTGTTCACCTGGCCAGGCTGCTCAAGCCCAAGCTCGACGGTCTCGATGCGGGCTTCGGCATCGATGCCATGCGCCTTGCGGCCGAGGAAACGGGCGCAGTCGAACTCGACCGCCCTTGCCTCCTGTCGGGAGCCCATCACCCCGGGCACGGCTTTGCCGAACTTTCCGACCGGATCGCCAACCGTCACGAGGAAGCGCGCATCGCCCGGTTCTTCAGCCTCGAACGCCATTGGCCGGAATATGCCGAGCGGCTGATCCCGCCCGCCTCGCTTTCTCCTCGGCAAAAAAAGGACGGCCCGGGCAGGATGCGGCCGCTGACCCTTTTCGACCGTCCCGAGGAAATCCGCGTCATGGCCGAAGTGCCCGATGGTCCTCCGGTGCGTTTTGTGTGGCGTCGAGTGCGCCATCGCGTCAGGCGTTGCGAAGGCCCCGAGCGCATCGCCCCGGAATGGTGGCGCGCCGGCGAAAAGATGCAGCTGGCGCGCGACTATTATGCCGTCGAGGACGAGGCCGGCCGCCGGTTCTGGCTCTTCCGTGAAGGCATTTATGAAAACGCAGCCCCGGCGCCGCGCTGGTTCCTGCATGGCCTGTTGCCGTGAGGATTTCATGCTCCGTTATGCCGAATTGCAGGTGACCACCAACTTCTCTTTCCTGCGTGGCGGTTCCCATGCCGAAGAGCTGATCACCTGGGCGCAACATCTGGGCCTTGCGGCCGTCGCCATCACCGATCGCAACACTCTTACCGGCGTCGTGCGCGCTCATGCGGTGGGCAAGGATTTGGGATTTCAGGTAATCGTCGGCGCCCGGCTCGATCTGGCGGAAGCCGGCGTATCGCTGCTCGCCTATCCGCGCAATCGATCCGCCTACGGACGTTTATGCCGGCTCCTGACGCTCGGCCAGCGCCGCGCCGGAAAAGGCCGCTGCCATCTTGTCCTTGCCGATGTCGCCGACCACCAGGACGGCATGATCTTCGCCGCCGTGCCGCCGGAAGGAGTGCCCGGCCGTCGCTTCGAGAATGCGCTCGAGGCAATGCGCGCCTCTATCACGCAACCGCTTTATCTTGCCGCCGCCATGCTCCGCCGAGGCTCCGATCGGGCCAGGCTGAACGCCCTTGCCGCTCTCGCCGGCAGCCATCGCACTCCGCTCATCGCCACCAACGATGTGCTCTACCACCATGCCGACCGCCGGCCCCTTCAGGACGTGCTCACCTGCATCCGCAAAAAATGCACCATCCATGAAGCAGGCTATCGTCTCGATGCCAACGCGGAACGCCATCTCAAGTCGCCGCGCGAAATGGCCCGGCTGTTCAAAGGCCACGAGGAAGCGGTCGCCCGCACCCTCGAAATTGCCGACCAGTGCACCTTCTCGCTCGACGAGTTGCGTTACGAATATCCTGACGAGCCGGTTCCGGCAGGCGCCACCCCCCAAAAGCATCTGGAGTATCTGGCCTGGGAGGGTGCGCGCGACCGGTACCCGCAAGGAGTGCCCGACAGGATCAAGGCAGGCATCGTCAAGGAACTCGCCTTGATCGAGAAGCTCCGCATCGCGCCCTATTTTCTTACCGTTCATGACATCGTGGCTTTCGCCCGTAGCCGGGAGAAGCCGATTCTCTGCCAGGGCCGCGGCTCGGCGGCCAATTCCACCGTGTGCTATTGCCTCGGCATCACCAATGTGGACCCCAATGCCATCGAACTGCTGTTCGAGCGTTTTGTTTCGGAGGAACGCCGGGAGCCGCCGGATATCGACGTCGATTTCGAGCACGAGCGCCGCGAAGAGGTGATCCAGTACATCTACGCCCGCTATGGCCGCGACCGGGCAGGCCTTGCCGCCACCGTCATCACCTATCGCGGCCGAAGTTCCCTGCGCGAGGTGGGAAAGGTCATGGGCCTTTCCGAGGACGTCACAGCCTCGCTGGCCGGCCTGGTTTGGGGATACGGGCGCGAAGGAACCACAGCCAGGCAGTTCCGGGACAAGGGCCTCGATCCCGAAGACCAGCTTCTTCGCGAGGTGGTTGCCCTGGCTCGCGAGCTGGAAGGGTTTCCCCGTCATCTTTCCCAGCATGTGGGCGGCTTCGTGCTCACCCGGGGACCGTTGAGCGAAACGGTCCCGATCGGCAACGCCGCGATGGAAGACCGCACGGTGATCGAATGGGACAAGGACGATATCGACGCCCTCGGCATCATGAAGGTCGACGTCCTGGGTCTCGGCATGCTCACCTGCATCCGCAAGTGCTTCGAGCTCATGCAGGCGTGGTATGGGCTCAGCTACTCCCTCGCCACTGTGCCGCGCGAGGATCCGGCCGTTTACGACATGTTGTGCGCCGCCGACTCGATCGGCGTGTTCCAGGTCGAAAGCCGGGCTCAGATGAACATGCTGCCGCGGCTCAAACCGCGCTGCTTCTACGATCTCGTAATCGAAGTGGCGATCGTGCGCCCCGGCCCCATTCAGGGCGACATGGTGCATCCCTACCTGCGCCGGCGCGACGGCCTGGAGGATGAAAGCTATCCAGCCCCGCATTCCGATTTCGGTCCGCCGGACGAGCTGCGCCAGGTGCTTGGCCGGACCAAAGGCGTGCCGCTGTTTCAGGAGCAGGCGATGCGCCTGGCCATGGTCGCCGCCCGGTTCAGTCCAAGCGAACTCAACGAATTGCGCCGGGCCATGGCCACCTTCCGCCGCCGCGGTACTATCGGCGATCTCGAGCAAAAGATGGTGAGCCGCATGGTGGCGCGCGGCTATCGGCCCGATTTCGCACACCGCTGTTTCAGCCAGATCAGGGGTTTCGGCGAATACGGCTTTCCCGAAAGCCATGCCGCTAGCTTCGCTCATCTGGTCTATGTGTCGTCCTGGCTCAAATGCCATTATCCGGCGGTCTTCGCCGCCTCCCTCCTCAATTCGCAGCCGATGGGCTTCTATGCCCCCGCCCAGATCGTGCGCGATGCACGCGAGCACGGTGTCGAAGTCCGCCATCCCGACATCAACCGGAGCGGCTGGAATTCGGGGCTTGAAAGCGGCAGCGATTCACGATCCGAAGCGCCTGCCCTCCGCCTCGGGCTGCGTGAAGTGGTGGGCCTGAAAGAGGACGACGGCCGGGCGATCGAAAACGCCCGTGGAGAGAACTTTGCCACCATCGCCGCCCTCAGGCATCGGGCGCGGCTTTCCCACGCCGCCCTCGAAACGCTTGCCGCCGCCGATGCCTTTCGCTCCCTGGGGCTGGACCGGCGCGCCGCGCTCTGGCAGGTCAAGGGACTGGCCAGGACCAGGCCGCTGCCGCTCTTCGAAGCGCAAGGCGTCGATGATCAGGGTACGGAGCTTCCCGCAGCCTTGCCGGATATGCCGCCGTCCGAGCACGTGGTGAATGACTACCAGACCATACGGATGTCGCTCAAAGGCCATCCCATGGGTTTCCTGCGCGAAAGATGCGCACGCGACGGGGTGGTGGACAATCTTCAGCTCAAAGCCGCGAAGGCAGGCGCTTTCGTGTCGGTCGCCGGCGTGGTGCTGGTGCGCCAGCGACCGGGCACCGCCAAGGGGGTCGTCTTCATCACCCTCGAGGACGAAGCAGGCGTGTGCAATGTCGTCGTGTGGCGGAAGGTGCTGGAGAAATACCGCCCCGTCGTGATGGGCGCCCGTCTGCTGCTGGTGCGCGGCCGCATCGAGCGTGCGGGCGAGATCATCCATGTCGTCGCCGGCCGGCTCGAGGACAAAACCGGCTGGCTCAGCCTGCTTTCTGAAGATCTCCGGCCCTTGGCCAGCCCCCTCGCCCCTGCCGATGAAGTCGTGCATCCGGGCTACGACCGCCAGCCCGCAGCGCGCCATCCCCGCCAGATGCGGGTAATCCCAAAGAGCCGCGATTTTCACTAAACTGCCTTGGCTTCAGCCGATACTGGAGAAGCCTATGCAAATCATCGATCACCAACTCCAACCACGTGAAGAGTGGCGGGCCGGAGTATTGACGCGCATGCGCATCTCGGCCGTCACCGGTGCTGCGCAGCTTTGCCTGTTCGAGCAATGGTGTGAGCCCGGCAGAGGTGCACCCACCCATCTGCATACCGTCGAAGAAATTCTGACGGTGTTGCATGGGCAGGCCGAATTCTGGATGGAAGATGAGCGAGCACGTCTGTCGGCCGACCAGTCCATAATTGTGCCCGCAGGGCGCAAGCATGGTTTCCGCAATAGCGGCCACCAAACGCTCCATGTCCAGGCGACACTGGCCGCGCCGATCTTTGAAGCCTCCTTCGATGATCAACTCGAGGTATCGCGGCGCTGGGCGATGCCAATCGATTCGCCGCTGCTCTGAGGACTGAAAGGCGCTCCCTCCGCCCTCGCGTTACTACGTCGGCTGCGCGGTCCTGCGCTGCTCGACGATCCGCATGAAATCCCGGGCCGTGGGATCCGAGTGGTCGAGCAGGTCCTTGAAGTCCTGCCAGTCCAGCGCCAGCACTTCGACATCGCTGCGCGCCCGCACATCGGCAGTGCGCCGTGTCTCTTCGAGGATCCCGATCTCGCCGAAAATCTCCCCGCGGCGGAGCGTGGCCAGTTGGACGTCTGCGCCGTCCGCGGTATGCCGCATCACCTCCACCTCGCCGTCGGCAACGATGTAGAAGCGGTCCGGCTCGTCGCCCTGCCGGATCACCACGTCCCCTGCATTGAATCGAACTGTCTGAAGACGGTTTGAAGCGCGAGCCAGGGCTGTCTTGCTCAGCCGCGGAAACGTCTGAGCGACCCACGCATTGTAGGTCGCAAGGGTCGACTCGCCCGGCTTCCATGCCACCGGGCACAGCTCCCCCGAGCGCAGGGCCTGCAGTACGCGCAGAATCTCCCCGACGTTGCGACCCACCTCCAGATCGTTCACCGTGATGTGGCGCACCGCGCCCTTGGGATCGATGATGAACGTTCCTCGCAGACTCGCGCCGTCATCCAACAGCACGTCGAATTCCCTGCTGAGCCGGTGCGAGGTATCGGCCAGCACCGGATAGTTCACGCCCAGCAGCCGTGCGTCGCTCTCAAACCATGCCTTGTGGCTGAAGAAACTGTCGGTGCTGGCGCCAATGACGACCGCTCCCGCGGCCTTGAAGTCGGCCTCCAATTCCCCGAACGCAACGAGCTCGGAAGGGCAGATGAACGTGAAATCCCGCGGATAGAAGAAGAGCACGAGCCACTTGCCGCGATGCTCGGCCAACGCCATACGCTTGGGTCCATGGGCGCCTCTGATCCAATAATCCGCCGCGACGTCCGGTGCCGGCGCTCCGACCTTGATGCCCATCCGAAGCCTCCCTTGTTTGGTCGGCACAAACCTTATGGGATGTCTTTGTAGAACATCGAACGAGCCTTGGCTAACCTCGCGCAAGGGGTGTGTAGATAGCACATGAGTGGAGCGCAGCGCTCCCGCCAACTCAAAGTCGTCTTGTCCGCTGCTTGACCATATCGCGTAAGATGTCATCTTGCGCAGCATGAAAACCACGGTCTCATCGAAGGGCCAGATCGTGTTGCCGGCCGAGATTCGGCAGCAGGACAACATCGAAGCCGGCCAGGAGTTCGAGATCGTGCGTCTCGATCGCGGCGAGTACCGGCTGAAACGGAAGGAGCGCCGGCGCAACGAAGGGTTGGTGAACCTGCTCCTTGCTTGTCCGGTCAAGGACTGGTTCCGGCCGATGGATCGCACCGAGACAACCCGTGACATCAAGGCGCCCTGGCTCGGATGACCTACCTGGTTCGACGCGAGTGTGCTGAGCGAACCCACGAAGGCGGCACCGAGCAGCAAGGTGATCGATTGACTCGGCGCCAACGAGCGAGACTTCGTTGTCAATTCCATAATCCTTCACCTGCACTTTAGCAGAATGTACGTCATGACGGGGCACCCCGAGCGGGATAGTCTCGCAGTCTGGGGCGACCATGAGCACATTCCAGCAAAAACTGGCGAACAGGCGCTTTGTTCTCACTGCCGAAGTAACACCGCCCCTGACTGCGTCAGCCGCCGACTTGTTGACCAAGGTGGCGCCGCTGGCGGGTCTCGTCGACGCCATCAACGTCACCGATGCAGCAAGCGCCCGCGTCGCCATGTCCAGCCTTGCCGCCGCGGCGATCCTGGCCCGCGAGGGCCTGGAACCCATCTGCCAGTTGACGTGCCGCGACCGCAATCGCATCGCGCTCACCGGTGACTTGCTCGGCGCGGCTGCACAGGGGGTGCGCAATGTGCTCATCCTGCACGGCGACGATCCGAAATCTGGCGACATGCCGGAGGCCAAGACAGTCTACGATCTCGATTCGCGCACGCTCATGTCGCTCATCCGCGACATGCGCGACAAGGCGCTGTTGCCCTCAGGCCGGGCGATCGCCAACCCGCCGGCTCTGTTCATCGGCTGCGCCGATAACCCGATCGACCCGCCGCCCGGCTGGAAGCCCGAAGCCCTGCACAAGAAGATCGAAGCCGGCGCCCAGTTCGCTCAAACGCAGTTCTGCTTCGATGCCTCACTCGCCAGACGCTATGTCGAGCGGCTCGCCGAAGCGGGAACCGTCGACCGGCTGTATATCATCATCGGCACCGGGGTTCTGGCCTCCGCCACACAAGCCCAATTCATGCGTGAAAACCTGTTTGGCGTAGCGATCCCCGATACGCTACTGAGCCGGCTCGACGACGCTCGTGATCCGCGCAGCGAAGGGCAGCGGATCGCCGTCGAGCTCCTGGAGGAATTCAAGAGCATACGCGGGCTGGCGGGCGTTCACCTGATGGCCCCGATGCAATCGGTGAAGACCATTGCCGAAGTGCTCGAGGCGTGTCCGGTCAACGCGTGACGCGATTCATTGCGAGTTTGCCGATCACAGGACGCCGGCCACGCATCTTTTGGCGAGCGCCCGATACTGCTTCTCGCTGAACGAAATCGGATTGCCGCCCGCAGTCGGATCCTTCACCGCCATCGCCGCGACCAGATCGAGCTTGCCGGCATCGATGCCAATGTCTCTCAGGGCGTGCGGAATGCCGATCTCCTTTCGCAGCGCCAACACCCACCTGAGGAACCCCTCGAACCCGCCCTTGATGCCGAGATAGGCCGCCGCTCGTTCGATTTCCTTCTCGATCTTGCGGCGGTTGGCCTTGAGCACATACGGCATGATGATGCCGTTGAGGAGGCCGTGGTGGGCGTCATAAAGCCCTCCGAAGGGATGCGACAGGGAGTGTATCGAACCCAGCCCCCGCTGAAAGGCCGTGGCCCCCATGGACGACGCGATGAGCATGTTGCCCCGCGCGACGAGATCGCCGGGGTTGCTGACCGCTCGAGCCAGGTTTTCCCTGACCAGACGCATGCCTTGCAAAGCCACTCCGGCCGCGAGCGGATGGTAGGAAGGCGAGCAGTAGGCCTCGAGACAGTGAGCGAACGCATCCATGCCCGTCGCCGCGGTCAGCCTCGGCGGCAACCCAACCGTGAGCTCGGGATCGAGGATTGCCACCTTCGGCATGATCGCCGGATGGAAAATGATCTTCTTCTCGTGGGTCACGGGATGGGTAACCACGCCCGCCCGCCCGACCTCGGATCCTGTGCCCGCCGTCGTCGCCACCGCGATGACCGGCGAGATCTTGCCGGCGTCGGCGCGCGTCCACCAGTCCCCCACATCCTCGAGATCGAACATCGAAACCGTCTGGCCGTGCATCAGCGCAATCAGCTTGCCAACGTCGAGTCCCGATCCGCCCCCCAGCGCTACGACACCGTCATGATGGCCGTCCTTGAATGCCTTGACGCCCTCGAGGACATTCCCCTCGACGGGATTGGGACGGACGTCGCAGAACAGCGCGGCGCGGAGCCCGGCGCTGGTCAGGCTATCGAGGATCGCGCGCACCATCGGCATCGCCGCCAGTCCGGGATCGGTGACGAGAAGCGGCCGACTGATTCCCTCGGCGCGGCAGTGATCGGCAAGCTCCTTCACCCGGCCGTTGCCGAACTTGATTGCCGTGGGAAAGCCGAAGTTGCGGCTGGGTAGGGCAGTACTGGTGGCCATGGTTTACGCTCGTTCGAACCCTCTCTTGATTTCCCAGTCAGTGATCCGGCGGTCGTACTCGAACTGCTCCCAGCGCCCCGTGTGCACATAGTGGTCGACCACGTCATCGCCCATGGCGCTGCGCAGAAGTTTAGACCCGTCCAGGAGCTCGATCGCCTCGCGCAGCGTCTTCGGTACCTCGCGCGCCTTGCGTTTGGTGTCGTAGGCATCGCCGGAAAACACGGGCTCGAGCTGCATTTTCCTGTCGATGCCCTCGAGCCCGGCGGCGATGAGCGCGGCAAAAGCGAGATAGGGATTGAGGTCGGCGCCGCCTACCCGGCACTCGACGCGCACCGCCTTGCTGTCCGCCCCGCACAACCGGTAGCCGGCGGTTCGGTTGTCGAAGCTCCACACCGCCCGAGTTGGCGCCCACGTCCCGGCAATGAAGCGTTTGTAGGAGTTGACATAGGGAGCGAGGAAATAGGTGATCTCGCTGGCGTGCGCCAGCTGCCCCGCCAGGTAGTGTTTCATCAGTGCCGACATGCCGTGATCGCTCCTGGGATCATGGAACAACGCTTTGCGGCCGTCGGCCGACCATAGCGACTGATGGATGTGGGAGGAATTGCCGGCAAGCCCGTAGTCCCATTTGGCCATGAAGGTGATCGCCTTGCCGAGCGACCAGGCGATTTCTTTGCAGGCGTTCTTGAGCACCGTGTGCCGGTCGGCCATCTCCAGCGCCTCGGCGTAGGTCACATTGATCTCTTCCTGGCCGGGCCCCGCTTCGCCCTTCGAGTTCTCAACCGGAATGCCGGCGCCCTGGAGGCCGTTGCGGATGGCTCGCATGACCCCCTCTTCCTTGGTGGTTTGCAGGATGTGATAGTCCTCGATGTACGTTGCCGCGGTCCGCAGCGATCGATAGCCCTTGGCGTGGGCGCTCTCGTAGGACTCATCGAACAGGAAGAACTCGAGCTCGGAGGCCATGTAGGCCTTCATCTTCTGCTTGTTCAGACGCTGTAGTTGTTTCTTGAGGATGGCGCGCGGCGAATGCGGCACGTCGGCATGGGTGTGTTGGTCCAGTACATCGCAAATGACGAGCGCCGTGCCGGCGAGCCACGGAGTGCGGCGCAAGGTGCCGAGATCAGGCTTCAGGACAAAGTCGCCGTAGCCTTTCTCCCAGCTGGCCGCCTTGTAGCCCGGCACCGGCTCCATATCGATGTCATCGGCGAGGAGGTAGTTGCAGGCATGAGTTTCCTGGTACGCGCCATCGACAAAAAACTGGCCGTGGAACCGCTTGCCAACGAGGCGCCCCTGCATGTCGGCGAAGGCCGCCACCACGGTATCGATGGCGCCGGCCTTCACTTCCCGCTTCAGGTCTTCAAACGTGAGATTGCCGTTCATGATCCGGACTCCAAAGCTGGCTGTGGAGCGGGCCGGAGCTCAGCTGGCACGTCGTTCTCCTGAAATGCGGTTGTCGGGTAGATGGCGGTTCGCGACACCCGCTGTCGCGAACCGCCTGTTCGCTAGACCTTAGCCTGGGCGCGGTGCGCCATGGCAAACTCTTCCTCCGGCGAAAGTACGAGCTTATGGCGCCCGATGAGCGCGAAGTAGAGGATTGCAATGGCGAACCACACGATCACCCAGATCACGCCTTTGAAGAAGTTCGGGTCTTTGACTTGGTAAATGAGCGTCACCACACCGATGACGATTGTCACCACCGCTCCCGGTATGCCGAGCGGACTCACATAGGGCCGATCGATGTTGGGCTGATTCTGCCGCAGCAGAATGAACGATACTGCTTGCAGGATGTAGGACAACATTGCCCCGAATACCGCCATGTTCAGAAGCACGCTACCGATCAGCGAGCCCGCCTTCTCGGCGCCCAACGACACCCACATGGCCAGCATGATGCCGAGCCCGACAAGGGAGCCGACGATCATGGCGACATGGGGGGTCTTGTAAGTCGAGTGAGTGACCGAAAGGCCGGTCGGGAAGTAGCCCGCGCGGGACAGCGAGTAGATTTGCCGCCCTTGCGCGAACAGGATGGTATGAAAGCTGGCGATCAGGCCGGTCAGCGCCAGAATGCCGAGCACGGTAACGCCGATATCGCCATAGATGGCCCGGAAGCCGTCGAGCAGAGGCTCGAGCGAGGATCCGAGCTTGTACGCTCCGACTCCAGCGACCGACGGATTCAGAAGCACGATCATGAACGCCGACACGACCAGCGTCAGCATGCCGAGGAGGATGCCCTTGGGCATGTCGCGCTTGGGATCGACGGATTCCTCCGCCGCCAGCGGCAGCTGCTCGATCGCCAGAAACAACCACACGGCGAACGGCAGGCTGGCCAGGATGCCGGTGACCCCCATCGGGAACATCGAACCATTGCCCTCCGGCAACTCGGTATTGCCTGGACCGATGTTGAGCGCCCAGCGGCTGAAGTCCATGTTCGGGATTGCGCTGATCCAGAAGAAGACCAGCACCGCCAGCGAAATCAGGGTCACGATCATGGTCACGCGGAACGATAGCTCGACGCCGAAGATGTTGAGCCCCAGGAAGATCAGATAGAACACGATCCACAGGAGCGGCGAATAGGCTGCATCAAAACCGAAGATGCTGTTCACGTAGGCGACGATGAAGGTCACCACCACGGCCGGCGTCACGACGTACTCCACGTTCTCACAAAGGCCGGTGATGAAGCCGCCCCACGGTCCCATCGCCGTACGCCCGAACGAATATGCAGCCCCGGTGTGCGGCAGCGCCGGAGCCATCTCGGCGATGCAGTACACGAGGCCTACATACATGATGCCGATGATGATGCCCGCCACCATCAGGCCGCCCCAGCCGCCGGTGGCGAAGCCGAAGTTCCACCCCGAGAAGTGGCCGGAAATGACCGCTCCGACTCCGAGCGCCCACAACGACCACACGCCTGCATAACGCTGCAGCCCACGCTTTTCGAAATACGTACGGTCAGCCTTCGCATAGCTGACGCTACCCTCTTTAGCTGCCATGGTGCCCCTCTCTTTCCAGGGTTGACGCCAACCTAGGCTGTGGCGCGAACCACTGTTGATCTTGTGCCGCTTTCCTGAAATGCCGTCGCCTGCTGCAGCACGTTTGACAGGCGGTCGGCCCATTCGATCTGGCCCGTCCGGTCGGCCAGGAGATCGTTGCGAATTTCAATCATTGCGTACGGAAGGCCGCGTGGTTCGGGATGAAGATTGACGGTGTGGCATACCCCGTCGGCGGGACCATAAGGCTCGTTGCAACGAACATCCCATGATCCCGACCGGGCGATGAGCGGCAGAAGTACATCGGTGAAGCGCCGGTCACGGTCGAAGAGCAGTCCCACATGCAGCGGTCGCGCCACACGCTTGAATATGGGTGTGAAGCTGTGAATGGAAACGAATATGGTCGGCTGTCCCCTGCTCGGCACGCTCGTCGAGGATTGCTGCGACGCGAGCATGGAAGGGTCTGTAGATCTCTTCGGTGCGCGCCCTTCGCTCTTCGGGTGTAAGGTTCTGGTTGCCGGGAACGGGGGTTGATTCGCTGATCAGCGGCATGGAGGAAGGCTGGTCGGGCGGCCGGTTGCAATCATACACCAGACGCGAATAGCGCTGCAGCACGGCTGGGGCATCAAGCAGGTCCGAGAGTCGCTGGATTGCCGGCTCCACGCCGATGTCCCAGGCGATGTGTCTTTTGAGATCGTTCTCGCCAAGCCCCAGAGAGCCGAGTGATCTGGGGATCCGGTTGCCCGCATGCTCGCAAACCAGGACGATCGGAGAAGCCCCGGCCTCGTTGAGCACGACCACCGCATCATCTTCGCCTTGCAGCAAAGACAGGTTTGCCCCCCACTGCTACCGGTTAGCCTCAGTCTCGTCTGACCATTACAGAAGCCGGTATGTCTGTCAAACTAGGCGCCCCACAGGTTGAGTGGTCGGAAAGGGGAGCGATGTTCGACTTCATTGTCGTGGGTTCCGGTTCCGCCGGATCGGTACTCGCCAATCGCTTGAGCGAAAACCGCACGCACAAGGTGCTCGTTCTCGAATACGGCGGCACCGATTGGAGCCCGCTGATCCAGATGCCGTCGGCGCTCTCCTATCCCATGAACATGAGGCAATACGACTGGGGATTCGTTTCCGAGCCCGAACCCGGTCTGGGCGGCCGGAGGCTGGTGACCCCGCGCGGCAAGGTGATCGGTGGATCATCCTCGATCAACGGCATGGTCTATGTGCGTGGACACGCCAGGGACTACGACACCTGGGAGGCGATGGGCGCCCGGGGGTGGGGCTTCCGGCACGTTCTGCCATACTTCAAGCGGCTTGAGTCCTGCCCGGATGGCGAGGAGGGATGGCGAGGCTTGACGGGTCCGTTGCACGTCACGCGCGGCGCCATGAAAAATCCGCTGTACCAGGCGTTCATCGACGCTGGCCGTGAGGCGGGATATCCCGTTACACCCGACTACAACGGACGCCAGCAGGAGGGTCTGGGGCCGTTCGAAATGACCGTGTGGCGGGGCCGGCGCTGGTCGAGCTCCAACGCCTACCTGCGCCCTGCCATGAAGCGACCCAATCTCAGGCTCGAAACCCGCGCGCTCGCCCGCCGTATCGTTCTCGAGGGCAAGCGCGCCACGGCCGTGGAGTATGAGCAGCGTGGGCAAATCAAGACCGCCCGCGCCGCCCGCAGAATTGTTCTCGCGGCAAGCGCCATCAACTCTCCGAAGCTGCTCATGTTGTCCGGCATCGGACCTGCCGATCATTTGCAGAATCTCGGCATCACGCCGGTGCACCACCTTCCAGGCGTCGGCCAGAACCTGCATGACCACCTGGAAGTTCTTCTGCAAGTCGAATGCAGGGAACCGATCACCTTGAACGGCCGGATGGGCCTTCTGTCCAAAGGGCTGATCGGGCTCGAGTGGCTCCTCTTCAAGACCGGGCTTGGCGCCACCAACCACTTCGAAAGCTGCGGCTTCATCCGCACCCGTGCCGGTGTCGAGTACCCCGATCTCCAGTATCACTTCCTGCCGGCCGCCATTCGCTACGACGGCAGCGCTCCTTCGGCCGGCCACGGCTTTCAGGTCCACATAGGACCCAACCGGTCGAAGTCGCGCGGCTGGGTGAAACTTGCATCCGCCGACCCGAACGCGCCGCCGCAAGCGCTTTTCAACTACCTCTCCGACCCGGACGACTGGCGAGACTTTCGCTCAGGGATCAGGCTGACGCGCGAAATCCTGGGCCAGCCGTCGCTTGCCCGCTTCAAGGGTCGGGAACTCGCACCCGGAGACCACGTGGTGAGCGACGAGGCCATCGATAACTACGTCCGCAGCCACGCGGAAAGCGCCTACCACCCTTGCGGTACGTGCCGGATGGGCGCCGACGACGACCCGATGGCGGTCGTCGACAGCGAATGCCGGGTAATCGGCATCTCCGGCCTGTGCATCGCGGACGCTTCGATCATTCCGCAGGTGACCAACGGCAATCTCAACGCTCCCTGCATCGTGATCGGCGAGAAGGCTTCCGATCACATTCTGGGCAGCGACCCCCTGCCGCCGTCGAACCAGGAGCCGTGGATCAATCCGAACTGGCAAACGAGCCAGCGCTGAAGCCGGGCTGATGCTCCCTGCTGGCAGGGATTTTTTTCGGGGGAGCAGGGGCGGAGCCGCGAGTCAGGCAGGCCGTTTGCGCTTCGCCCGAATTTTTGGCGCCCAATATTTCGCCAGCGCCGAGACTGCCTCGGCAAGATCATCGGCATCGACGATATTCGGATAGAAGTCTTCCCCGACCCATTCACGGAACTCGGCGTGGCGCTCGTGTTTTGGATCGCCGATGGCTTCGAGGAACTCACCATAACCCCAAGGCCCGCCGACGTCTTCGGGAGGGCAGCGCCCGGCAGCATCGATCAGCCGCGGATACTCCATGCCCGGTTCGGGGTCGACGAGACGCTCGATCTTGACCGTATGTTCCCAGCCGTCACCGAAATCATAGAGGTATTTGAGAGGCCTCGAGCCGGCAGCCTCGATTACATCGCCGAGGCTGGCCTTGCGCGCGTCGAGCATGTCGTCGGGTTCGTCGGGATCGATCATGCCCCACCCGACATCTCCATAACGAATTTCGTAAAGATGGCTGTCGGTTCAGCCCATGGCCCTCTGAATCACGAAATGCAGACGGTCCAGCCGCAAGGCGAGCGGAACCTCGATGCGGCGCCAAACCGTAGGTTTGACATGCTTGAGAGTGATCTTGAGACGGGCGACGGTGTCTGCGCACATGCGTTGAGCTTACTACCCTCCTTCACAACCGCCCAGCGCCATTGTGACTTGCTCTACGAAGCCCTTGCCATCGCCACGAAGAGCGCGCGCAGCCTTCGCGCCACGGGCCCCGGCTGGCCGCCTCCGATGCGGCGGCCATCGATCTCCACGATCGGCAGCACGAAGTTGGATGCGCTGGTGAGGAAAGCCTCGTCGGCGCGGTAAGCCTCGTCCGGAGAAAACGGGCGTTCCGCGATTTCGACCCCGTGCTGCTCGGCGAGCGCAAGGAGCGCCCGACGGGTGACGCCGGAGAGGATGCGATTCGACAGCGAGCGGGTGATCACCCTTCCGTCCCTCACGATGTAGGCATTCGACGAAGTTCCCTCCGTCACCTGGTCGTCCTCGACCATCCAGGCTTCAAAGGCTCCCGCGGCATGGGCTTGTTGCTTGCCGAGCACCGGGGCAAGCAGCATCACCGACTTGATGTCGCGCCTGAGCCAGCGGATATCCGGCACCGTTATGACTTTGACTCCTTTGACCGCGTCGGGGTTGTCGATGAGATCCTTGGCTTGCGTAAAGCCGACGAGCGTGCCCGCCGCCTCTTTCGGAAACTTGAAATCGCGGTCGGCCGCACCGCGTGTCATCTGCATGTAGACCCAGCCCTGATCGAGGCTGTTGCGGCGGATGAGCTCGTCGTGCATCCGGCGCAGCGCCGGCCTGGTGCACGGCCAGGCCATCTGTATCTGGCCCAGCGAGCGGTCGAGCCTTTCCATGTGCGGATCATAGTCGACGAGCCTTCCATCAACGACCGCGGTCACCTCATAGACCCCATCGGCGAACAGGAAGCCGCGATCGAAGATCGAGACCGTGGCCTCGCTTTCGGGCACATAGCGGCCATTGACGTAGACGATACGGGCCATGCTCGGCGCTCCTCCCAGGCTGTCGCCAGCGGTAGACAATCAGGTTTGCCTGCGCAAGCGCTTGCATGCGCAGTGCGCCCGTGTGCTAGGAAGGTCAGGGGTGTCCGGAGTTTGCGCGAATGACGTTGGTTACGCCGGGCCGCGGCACGGAAGCTGCGGAATTTCTCGCGGCTCATGCCGACATCTTGAGCGCGCACGTCGTCTGGACGGATCTGTGCGGCGTGCAGCGCGGCAAGATCCTGCGCCGCGATGAAGTGACGCCCGCCTGGGAGATGGGCCGGTTCTTCCCCATCTCCGCGTTGGTGTTCGACGTCACCGGCCAGGACGTTCCCGAGACCGGGCTGGTCTGGGATGAGGGCGACCGCGACGTGCTGTTGTGGCCGGTTCCGGGAAGCCTCGTGCGCGTGCCGTGGAGCGTGGAGTGCGCCGCCCAATACCTCGCCCATATCGTCGATCTCGACGGCACGGCACACTTCGCCGATCCCCGCAACCTGCTCGCCCGCATGGCCGACCGCATGGGTGAGACCGGCGCTCGGCCGGTCGGCGCCATCGAGCTCGAGTTCTTTTTGCTCGACCGTGATGCTGCCCTCGCCGGCGCGGCGAAGGCGCCGCGATCGCCCGTTTCCGGCGCCGTGCCGGAGCACTATCAGGCCTACTATCTCCAGGACCTCGGCGACTTTGCGCCGTTCTTTCACGATCTCTATGCCTATGCGGCGATCCAGGGTTTGCCTGCAAAAACCCTCATCGCCGAATATGCGCCGGGCCAGATGGAGATCGTGCTCCGCCATCGCACCGACATCCTGAAGGCTGCCGATGAAGCCATCATGCTGAAACGCCTCGTCAAGGCGGTGGCCGAGAAACATGGCCTCTTCGCCACCTTCATGGCCAAGCCCTATTCGCAGTGGACGGGCTGCGGCATGCATGTCCACGTCAGCCTCGCCGATGCGGAGGGCCGTAACCTGTTCGCCGCTGATGAGCCTGAGCGCAACGACCTGCTGCTCCATGCGTTGGGCGGTTTGAAGGAAACGATGGCGGAATCGATGTTGCTGTTTGCGCCCAACGCCAATTCCTATCGCCGTTTCCGTCGCAACTCATATGCACCGATGTCCATCAGCTGGGGCATCAACAACCGCACGGTCTCGTTGCGCATTCCCGCCGGGGCGCCGGAAACGTGCCATATCGAGCACCGTCCGGCCGGCGCCGATGCCAATCCCTACCTCGTCCTCGCCTCGGTTCTGGCCGGCATGCACCATGGCATTGTGCAGAAGATCGATCCGGGCCCGCCGGTCAGCGGCAACGGCTATGAGAAGGAAGCGAAAAAGATCCCGACCAACTGGCTTTCCGCCATTGAGGCGTTCCGCTCGAGCAAAGTGCTCAAGGCATATTTCGGCGACAGGTTCATGGACTGTTTTGCGACCCTCAAAGAGGTTGAGGCTGACCGCTTCTTCGCTGAACCGACGGCACGTGACTTCGCCTGGTATCTTCGGACGGTTTGATGGCGACGCAGCCCGCGCTGACGACACCTGAGACCCTGAATTTGACCTCCGAGCCGCTGGGGCTTCTTGCCCTAGCCATCTTCATCCTCGCCTATGCGCTGGTCGTTCTCGAAGAGACGACGCACATGCGCAAGTCGAAGCCGGTGCTCGTGGCGGCCGGCCTGATCTGGGCTTTGATCGGCCTAGCGTACTCTGCTGCCGGCCAGGGAGCGACCGCCAACGCAGCAGCCGCCCACACCATCTTCGAATATGGCGAGCTGTTCCTGTTTCTGCTGGTTGCCATCACCTACGTCAACACGCTGGAGGAACGGCGGGTGTTCGACGTGCTGCGCGATAAGCTCACGGGGCTGGGGCTTGGCTACCGAGGGATGTTTTGGCTCACCGGCATCCTGGCTTTTTTCCTTTCCAGCGTTCTCGACAACCTCACCACGGTCCTGGTGATGGGCGCCGTCGTGATGGCGATCGGCCGGGGCTCGGAGAAGTTCCTGGCGCTCGCTTGCATAAGTCTTGTGGTGGCGGCTAATGCCGGCGGGGCATTCTCGCCCTTCGGCGACATCACCACGCTCATGGTCTGGCAGAAGGACAAGCTCGAATTCTTCGAGTTTTTCCGGCTCTTTGTGCCGTCCGCAGTGAGCTATCTCATACCTGCTGGGATCATCCATTTCGCTTTGCCGCATAGTGCACCGGAGAAGTCGCCCGCCCGCAGCCGCCTGAAACCCGGCGCATGGGCAGTCATCGTCGCTTTCGCCGCCACGATTGTTACCGCCATATGCTTCAAGAACTTTCTGCACCTGCAGCCGGCGCTCGGCATGATGCTTGGGCTCGGCTATCTGCAGGTGCTCGCCTACGTCCTGCAGACCCGCGCCCGCCGCAATAACGACCATGATCTCGTTCTCGATTCCTTTGCCCTCATCGCCAGGGTCGAGTGGGACACGCTGTTGTTCTTCTTCGGCATCATTTTCGCAGTCGGCGGCCTCGGTGTGCTCGGCTACCTCGGACTGACCAGCCAGTATCTCTATGGCGATCTGGGGCCCACCGCCGCGAACATCATCATCGGAGCGCTTTCAGCGGTCGTCGACAACATCCCGCTGATGTTCGCGGTGCTGACCATGGATCCCGCCATGTCGAAAGAACAGTGGCTGCTGATCACCCTGACCACCGGCATCGGCGGCAGCATGCTGTCCATCGGCTCGGCCGCAGGCGTGGCGCTGATGGGTCTGGCGCGCGGCGTATACACGTTTCCCGTCCACTTCCGATGGTCGTGGGCGATCGCGATCGGCTACGCAGCCGCCATTCTTACCCATCTCGTGATCAACGCGGAACCTTTCTAGGATCCCCTGAACGGGACATATGCCTATGCTGGGATTCATGAGTTTCGAATGGATGTCCGATCCGACCGCCTGGCTCGGGCTCGCCACGCTAATCGCGCTCGAAATCGTGCTCGGCATCGACAATCTCGTCTTCGTAGCGATTCTGGCGGAAAAGCTCCCCCCACATCAGCGCGACAGGGCGCGCATGATCGGCCTGTCGCTTGCTCTTCTGATGCGGCTCGCGTTGCTGGCGAGCATTGCCTGGATAGTGACCCTGACCCGGCCGCTGTTCACGGTCCTCGGCATCGAGATATCGGGGCGCGATCTCATCCTGATCGTCGGTGGGATGTTCCTCATTCTGAAAGCCACCATGGAGCTGCACGAGCGGCTGGAAGGTGCTCATGGATTGAAACAGGACGGCGTCACGCACGCGGTCTTTTGGCAGGTGATCGCGCAGATCGTGGTGCTCGATGCGGTGTTCTCGCTCGATTCGGTCATTACCGCCGTCGGAATGGTGGACGAACTGACGATCATGGCCATCGCCGTCGTCTTTGCCATTGGCGCCATGATGGTGGCGAGCGGTCCCCTCATGACCTTCGTCAGCCGGCATCCGACGGTGGTCATCCTGTGTCTCGGCTTTCTCCTGATGATCGGCTTCGCGCTCACTCTCGACGGGCTCGGCGTCCACGTCCCGAAAGGGTATCTCTATGCCGCCATCGGCTTCTCGATCCTCATTGAGGCCTTCAACCAGATCGCCCGGCGAAACCGTGAGCACATTTCCGGAACCATGGATCTTCGCGACCGCACTGCGCAGGCCGTGCTGCGCCTCCTTGGCGGCAAGACGAACAGCCATGAAGCCGGCACCAGCGCAAGCGGGCCGGCGTCCGCCAAAGACGCCAAAGAAGTATTCGCTCCCGCAGAGCGCGACATGATCCGGGGCGTCATGACGCTGGCCGACCGCACGGCCCGCTCGGTCATGACGCCGCGCCCGGAGATCACATGGCTTGACGCCGACGCTCCCGAGGACGAACTGCGCCGCACCGTTGTGGAGTCCGGCCGGTCGCGATTTCCGATCGTGCGCGGCGGCGACATCGACGACGTCATCGGCGTCGCCTTCGCCAGGGACATCCTGAGGGACCTGCTCGAGCACGGGCGGCTCGACCTCACCCGCTCGATGCACCCGCCGCTGTTCATACCCGACGGTCAGAACGTTCTGACGATGATGGAGCGCCTGCGTGGCTGGCCGGTGCAGATGGCGCTCGTCGTCGACGAATACGGTTCAACCGAAGGAATCGTCACGCCGACCGACATCTTTGAAGTGATCGCCGGCGCGTTTCCGGATGAAGGTGATGAGGCAACCCGGTTCGAGAAGGAGAGCGGGGGATCGTGGCTGGTCGACGGGCAAATCGACATTCTGCGGCTGGCACATAAACTTGATGTCGATCTGACGGATGACAGGCAGCAATACACCACGCTTGCCGGATATCTGCTGGCGCGGTTCGGCCACCTGCCCTCGCAAGGAGAGAAGATCACCGCGGAGGGTCTGGAATTCGAAGTTGTTGAGATGCGCGGGAGACGGATCGAGCTCGTACGCATCCAGCGCGTCGTTCCACCGCCCGCAACCGGCAGCGCGCCTGCCTACGGCTGATTGTTCTTTCCCGACGGCCAGAGGATGCTGATGCGGTCGAGAACGCCGAGGAAGAGCGCTGAAAACACAAATGTCATGTGTATGATTGTCACCCACATGAGCTGCTGGGCGGCATATTGGGTGGAATTGAGAAATATCTGCAGAAGATGAATCGATGAGATGGCGACGATCGTCGATGCCACCTTGATCTTGAGCGAGCCGGCATCGATCTTGCCGAGCCATGTCAGGCCACTGTCGGGTTCGTCGAAGCGGCTGACGAAGTTCTCGTAACCCGAGATCATCACCATGACGATCAGGCTCGCCACCAAGGCAGCATCGATGAGCGCCAGCATCGACAGCACGGCGTCAGCGTCGGGCAGCGTCAGGATCCCGGTCATCAGTTTGGCAAGCTTCTTGGCAAAGGCCACGGCGTAGATCAGCAGCCCGAACGCAAGGCCCAGATAAAACACGACCAGGATCCAGCGGCTTGCCAGGATGGTGGCCTCGATCATGCGCTCGAGCTGTTTCATGAAGCTCCTCGGTTGAAGTTTGCCGATCCGGCACCCCTACCGCATTTTCCGGCGAAGTGAAATCACCCTCGGGTCCGTGGAAGAAGGCTGCAAAACGCCCTATCGTCACTTCATGGGCGAACTGTGGCGACGCATCCGCAAGGACAAGGTTTCCATTGCGAGCCTTATCGTCATCGTCCTCGTGGTCGCGGTCGCCGTTTTTGCCCCTTGGCTCGCGCCCTATGACCCGAACCAGCAGTTTTTCGACGGTCTGACCCTTGAAGGGCAGCCATTGCCCCCCGATGGCCGATTCTGGTTCGGAACCGATACGCTCGGCCGCGACCAATTGTCGAGAGTGCTGTTCGGAGCGCGGACATCGTTGCTCATCGGCGTCATCGCCAATGGAGCCGCCGTGTCGATCGGCACTTTGCTGGGAGTGACTGCCGGCTACGTCCGCGGCTGGCTGGGCGCCGCCATCATGCGTTTCACCGACCTCATGATGGCGTTCCCCGCGCTTTTGCTCGGCATCGCCCTTGCTGCCATTCTCAGGCCCAGTCTGTTCATCGTGGCGCTGGTGATCGCCCTCGTGAACTGGGTGCAGATCGCGCGGGTCATCTACACCGAGACGACTGCCTTGTCGGAGCGCGACTTCATCGAGGCGGCGCGCGCGCTGGGCGCCACGACGCCGCGCATCCTCTTCGTCCATCTGCTGCCGCACCTTGTCCCCACCGCGCTGGTGTACGCAACGCTGGGTATCTCTACCGCCGTGTTGTTTGAAGCCACGCTGTCGTTTCTCGGCGTGGGCGTGCAGCCCCCGAACCCGGCCTGGGGCAAAATGATCTTCGAAGGCCAGTCCTATTATCTCACCGCCCCGTGGCTGGTATTCATTCCAGGCGCCGCCATTCTGCTCGTGGCGCTGGCCTTCAACCTGGTCGGCGATGGCCTGCGGGATGCCCTCGACCCGACGCAGCGGGGGCGATCCTGATGTGGGCCTACATGGGCCGCAGGCTGGCCGCTGCAACGCTTATACTGATCGGGGTCAGCGTCGTTACATTCTCGCTCATCTATCTGATCCCGGCCGATCCGGTAGCCATGCTGTCCGGGCGCAGCGCCACCGCCGAGACCCGCGAGCTCATCCGGGCTCAGCTGGGGCTCGACCGCCCGTTGCCCGCGCAGTACTGGAACTATCTCACCCGCCTCGTGCAGGGCGACTTGGGCCGGTCCTTTGCCCGCAAGACCGATGTCGGCGACCTGATCGCCTCACGGCTGCCGGCGACCCTGCTGCTCATGCTCGGCGCCATAGTGGCCGAACTGGTGATCGGCCTGCCCGCAGGCATCCTGGCGGCCGCGCGGCGCGGCAAACGCACCGACAAGATCTTGATGACCCTCTGCTTCCTCGGCGTCTCAGCACCCCAGTTCGTTGTCGGCCTGTCACTTCTCTACGTGTTCGCGTACCTGGCAGGCTGGTTCCCGCTCGGCGGTTATGGCACCTGGCAACAGCTGGTCCTGCCCGCCGTGACGCTCGGTATCGCCGGCGGCGGCTGGTACGCGCGGGTCATTCGTTCATCGATGGTCGACGTCCTTCGCCAGGACTACATTCGCACCGCTCGTGCCAAAGGGCTCCCGGAATGGCGGGTGCTGGCGCGGCACGGCCTGCGTAACGCAATCCTCCCCGTGGTTGCGATGATCGGCCTCGACGTCGGAATCTTCATGTCCGGAGTGGTCGTCGTGGAGTTGGTGTTCGGCTGGCCGGGCATCGGCCAGTTGACCTGGCAGGCCATCCAGGGCCTCGATATACCGGTCATCATGGGCGTCACCATCGTCGCCGCCGGCTTCATCGTCCTAGGCAACCTTGCCGCCGATCTCGCCGCACCCCTCATTGACCCGCGCATTCGCTTGCGCTGATATGTCCATCAATGAAACAGGGAGGACTGTCATGAAACGGAAGTTAGTTGTCGCCACGGTCGCAATGTTCGCGGCCGGGCTTTCGCCATCTTGGGCTGAAACCCCGAAGCAGGGGGGCGCTGGGGTGATCACCTTCAGCAACGATCTGACCACGCTCGATCCTCAGGTCGGCTACGACTGGCAGAACTGGTCGGTGATCAAATCGATTTTCGACGGGCTCATGGACTACAAGCCCGGAACGACCGAGCTCGAGCCTGACCTGGCGGAGAGCTATTCCGTTTCCGACGACGGCAAGACCTACACCTTCAAACTGCGCGATGGGCTGAAATTCCACAACGGCCGTGCCGTCACTGCGGCGGATGTGAAGTATTCCATCGAACGCTCCGTCAACCCGGCCACCCAGAGCCCGGGCGGCGGCTATTTCAGCGCCATCGCCGGCTATGACGACATGGTCGGCGGCAAAGCTACCGAACTCTCCGGCATAGCGGCGCCCGATGACAAGACGGTGGTGATCACTTTGACTCGCCCCGACGCGACCTTTCTCCACCTTATGGCGATCAACTTCGCCTACGTCGTGCCGAAGGAAGAGGTCGAGAAGGCGGGTGCGGACTGGGGAAAGAAGCCGGTCGGCACCGGAGCCTTCAAGTTCGTGGAATGGGCGCCCGGACAGCGGCTGACGCTCGAGCGCAACAAGGACTACTTCCGCCAGGGCGTGCCCTACCTCGACAAGCTCACCTTCGAATTCGGGCAGGACCCGACGGTTGCCGTTCTCAAGCTCAAGAACGGCGAGATCGACATCGTCGGTGATGGGATACCGCCGGCCCAGTTCGCCGAAATCATGGCCGACGCCGCCAACAAGGAGTTGGTGGCGGTAGGTGAGCAGCTTCATACCGGTTACGTGACCATGAACGTGACTGCCCCGCCCTTCGACAACGTGAAGGTCCGTCAGGCCGTCAACATGGCCATCGACAAGGAGCGCATAACGCGCATGATCAACAACCGCGGCAAACCCGCGAGTCAGGCCCTGCCGCCCGCCATGCCGGGCTACAACACGGAACAGAAGGGCTACGCATTCGACCCCGAGGGTGCAAAGAAGCTGCTGGCGGAGGCAGGCCACCCGGACGGTTTCGCCACGGAAATCTATGCGATGAACGTCGATCCCAATCCACGCATCGCCCAGTCGATCCAGCAGGACCTCGCTGCAGTCGGCATCAAAGCCGAGATCAAGGCCCTCGCTCAGGCCGAAGTGATTTCCGCGGGCGGTTCCGGGAAGGCGCCGATGATCTGGTCGGGCGGCATGGCATGGATCGCGGATTTTCCGGATCCGGCCAATTTCTACTACGGCATCCTCGGCTGCGCCGGGGCGGTCGAAGGCGGCTGGAACTGGTCGAAGTACTGCAACAAGGAGCTCGACGCCAAGGCAGAGAAGGCCGATGCGATGGTCAAGGCGGACGAGACCGCCGCACGGGTGGCGGAATGGAAAGGTGTGTTCGACGAGGTACTGAAAGACGCGCCGTGGGCTCCGGTGTTCAACGAAAAGAGATTCACCTATCATTCGGCCAGGCTCGGTGGCGATCCATCGCTATTTACCGATCCGATCCACATTCCGGTGAACTACGACTACATCTACGCCAAGGACGCGCAGTAGCGCTGAAACTGAACCCTCTCCCCTCCGGGGAGAGGGTCTAAGGATTCCGTGCACAAACATACGATCCACGACCACCAGTGTCATTTCGGCTGGGACAACAGCAACCAGCCGGTCGCCAGGGTCTCTCCCGGCGAGACGGTCGAGTTTCATCCCCTCGACTCTTCGGGCGGCCAGCTGACCACAAAGTCGACGGTGGCCGATATCGCCGGCCTCGACTTCGCCAAGGTCAACCCGGTTGCCGGACCGGTGTACGTCGAGGGCGCCGAACCTGGTGATGCGATCAAGGTGACGCTTCTGTCGTTCACTCCTTCAGGCTGGGGCTGGACGGCCAACATCCCCGGCTTCGGATTGCTAGCCGACCAGTTCACTGAGCCTGCGCTGCACATCTGGAAGTATGACGCGGCGACTCTGGCGCCCGCGATGTACGGGCCGGGGGGCCGGGTGCCGCTCAAACCATTCTGCGGCACCATCGGGCTGGCGCCTGCGGAGCCGGGTCAGCATTCGATCGTGCCGCCGCGCCGCATGGGCGGCAACATGGACATTCGCGATCTGGCCGCCGGCGCCATCCTCTATCTTCCCGTCGAGGTGAAAGGTGGTCTGTTCAGCGTCGGCGATACCCATGCCACGCAAGGGGACGGCGAGGTCTGCGGCACCGCGATCGAGAGCCCCTGTTCACTCACCGCCAGGTTCGAGCTCGAAAAGAATGCCAACCTGCCCTTCCCGCGCTTTACCACGCCCGGTCCGGTAGCCCGCCACTTCGACGGCAAGGGTTATGAAGCCACCACCGGCATCGCGCCCGACCTGATGGCAGCGGTGAAGGCAGCGGTCAGCGGCATGATCGATCTTCTCACGCGGCGCCACAAGATGAGCGCGGTGGAGGCGTACATGCTGTGCTCGGTGTGCGGCGATCTGCGCGTCAGCGAAGTCGTCGACATTCCGAACTGGGTGGTCTCGTTCTACTTTCCCCGCATCGTCTTTGAATGAACGGGGAGCCGCTTCTTTCGATCGAAAACCTCACCGCCGGATTTTCGACCGATGACGGCTACGTGCGGGTGATCGAGAATGTTTCCTTTACGCTTGCGCCACGGCTCGACCCTGGGCATCGTGGGCGAGTCGGGATCGGGCAAGAGCGTCACGGCGCAGAGTATCATGCGCATCCTCCCCTCGCCGCCGGCGCGGCTCGAACAGGGACGCATCTTGTTCGAAGGTGTCGACCTGGCGAGCCTGTCGGAGCCGGCGATGCGCAAACTGCGCGGCGACCGGCTGGCGATGATCTTCCAGGAGCCCATGACGAGCCTCAATCCGACCATGACCGTCGGCGCGCAAATCTCCGAGGCGCTCGAACTGCATCGCCGCGTCGGCAAGAAAGATTCCCGCCAGAGGGTGCTCGAGATGTTGCGCCAGGTCGGCATCGGAGCCCCTGACCGGCGGGTCCGGCAATACCCGCACCAGCTCTCCGGCGGCTTGCGCCAGCGCGTCATGATCGCCATGGCCCTGGTGTGCGGGCCGAAGCTTCTCATCGCCGATGAGCCGACGACGGCGCTCGACGTGACCATACAGGCGCAGATTCTGGCGCTCCTGGCGAACCTGCAGCGCGAGCTCGGTCTCGCCATCCTGCTCATAACCCACGATCTCAATGTCATCGCCGAGGTCGCGCGCGATGTCGTGGTGATGTACGCCGGCCGCATCGTCGAGAGCGGTCCCACCGCCGGTGTTCTCGCGCGCCCCCGCCATCCCTATACGGCGGGTCTCATCGGCTCTTCGCCGCGCCGTGCCCGCAAGGGAGAGAAATTGCAGGCGATCCCCGGGCTCGTACCGCCGCCCGGCCGGCGCCATACCGGCTGCAGCTTTGCCGACCGGTGCATTCGGGTCGAGGAACGTTGCCGCGTGGAAAGCCCGGCGCTCGAAGCGCTGGGAGATCATCGCCGGGCCGCCTGCTGGAATCCCGTGCCGTGATTCCGCTTCTGGAGGCCCGCGATCTCGCCAAGCGCTACCGGTCGCACGACGGCAAGGGCTCCGTGCGGGCCGTCGACGGAGTCAGCATCACGGTCGGCCGGGGCGAGACCCTCGGCATCGTCGGGGAATCGGGCAGCGGAAAATCCACCCTCGGCAGGTTGCTGCTGCGCCTGATCGATCCCGACCTGGGAGGTGTCCGATTTGCCGGCGACGACCTGATGTCGCTCAACCGCGAGTGCCTGCGGCTGCGCCGCCGCGACATGCAGATGGTATTCCAGGACCCATACGCCTCGCTCGATCCGCGCATGACGGTCAGGAAAATCGTCGCCGAGCCGCTCGACATTCACGGCATCGGCACCAAACAGGAGCGCGTTCGCCGAGTTGCGCAACTGCTCGATCTCGTCGGTCTGGATCCCGCGGCCGCGTCGCGTTATCCGCATGAGTTCTCCGGCGGCCAGCGGCAACGGATCGGCATTGCCCGCGCCATCGCGCTCGAGCCCAAGCTCGTCGTGCTCGACGAACCGGTCTCGGCGCTCGACGTGTCCATACAGTCACAGATTCTGAACCTGCTGGCGGATCTCAAAGCCCGGCTCGGTCTCGCCTACATCCTCATTTCGCACGATCTCTCGGTGATCGCGCACATGTGCGACCGGGTGGCGGTGATGTATCTCGGACGCATCGTCGAAATGGGCCCGAGCGAGGACGTGTTCGCCAGTCCCCGCCACCCCTATACGCAGGCGCTGCTGTCGGCGATGCCGGGACGCGATGAGAACGGCAGAAAGCCACGCATCGTGCTCGCCGGCGAACCGCCCAACCCCGAAGAGGTGCCGCTGGGCTGCCGGTTTCACCCGCGCTGCCCCAAGGTATTTTCGCCCTGTGCTGTCAACGATCCCGAGATGCGAACCGTCGGTCGGCAACAGGTGACCTGTCACCTTTATTGAGAGGTGCGGATAAGCGAAGCCCGCCGATGGTTTCCCAGCGGCGGGCTTTGGCGATCTTTGTGAATGAAGGGGGTGTCCCTCTGTTCTCGGCAGGCCTGGCAACGACCTACTCTTCCGCGTCTTAAGACGAAGTACCATCGGCTCTGAGGCGTTTAACGACCGAGTTCGGGATGGGATCGGGTTCGGACACCTCGACATAGCCACCAGGCCAGCGAAGAACAGAGTTTGAATGAACTGGTTTTCAGGATGCGCATTGCAAATGAGAACGATCAAGCCAATCGAGCGATTAGTACCGGTAAGCTTCACACATTGCTGTGCTTCCACGCCCGGCCTATCAACGTGGTAGTCTTCCACGGCTCTCAAGGGAGAAATCGTTTCGAGGTGGGTTTCCCGCTTAGATGCCTTCAGCGGTTATCCCGTCCGCACATAGCTACTCTGCTGTGCCGCTGGCGCGACAACAGATCCACCAGAGGTGCGTCCATCCCGGTCCTCTCGTACTAAGGACAAATCCTCTCAATTCTCCTACAACCACGGCAGATAGGGACCAAACTGTCTCGCGACGTTTTGAACCCAGCTCACGTACCACTTTAATCGGCGAACAGCCGAACCCTTGGGACCTGCTCCGGCCCCAGGATGTGATGAGCCGACATCGAGGTGCCAAACGACCCCGTCGATATGGACTCTTGGGGGTCATCAGCCTGTTATCCCCGGCGTACCTTTTATTCGTTGAGCGATGGCCCTCCACACATGGGACCACCGGATCACTATGGCCGTCTTTCAACTCTGCTCGACTTGTCAGTCTCGCAGTCAGGCAAGCTTATGCCATTGCACTCGACGGCTGATTTCCGACCAGCCTGAGCTTACCTTCGCACGCCTCCGTTACTCTTTGGGAGGCGACCGCCCCAGTCAAACTACCCACCATACACGGTCCCGGGCCCGGATGACGAGCCGCGGTTAGACATCCATGAAAGTAAGGGTGGTATTTCACTTTTCGGCTCCACGGCAACTGACGCCACCGCTTCAAAGCCTACCACCTATTCTACACATGCCGTCACGAATGCCAGTGTAAAGTTGTAGTAAAGGTGCACGGGGTCTTTCCGTCTGACCGCAGTTACCCCGCTTCTTCACGGGGAAATCAATTTCACTGAGTCGATGCTGGAGACAGTGGGGAAGTCGTTACGCCATTCGTGCAGGTCGGAACTTACCCGACAAGGAATTTCGCTACCTTAGGACCGTTATAGTTACGGCCGCCGTTTACTGGGGCTTCGATTCGGAGCTTGCACCCCTCCTCTTAACCTTCCAGCACCGGGCAGGCGTCAGACCCTATACGTCATCTTTGGATTTCGCAGAGCCCTGTGTTTTTGATAAACAGTCGCTACCCCCTGGCCTGTGCCCCCCGCTCATGGTTGCCCACGAACGGGGCCCTCTTCTTCCGAAGTTACGAGGGTAATTTGCCGAGTTCCTTCAGCATCGTTCTCTCAAGCGCCTTGGTATTCTCGACCAATCCACCTGTGTCGGTTTGGGGTACGGTCTACGTGGGGGCTATTTCCTGGAACTCCTTCGCAGCCTGAGCAATCCGATAAGCCCAGACAGCATACGGCGTCCGTCACCACCCACTGGCCCACGAATATTAACGTGGTTCCCATCGACTACGCCTTTCGGCCTCGCCTTAGGGACCGGCTAACCCTGCGCAGATTAACTTTACGCAGGAAACCTTGGATTTTCGGCGACAGAGTCTTTCACTCTGTTTGTCGTTACTCATGTCAGCATTCGCACTTCCGATATCTCCAGATGCCCTCACGGGTCATCCTTCGCAGACCTACGGAACGCTCCGCTACCGCGCATATTGCTATGCACCCGCGTCTTCGGTACGTGGCTTGATCCCCGTTACATTTTCGGCGCAAGGACCCTTGTTTAGACCAGTGAGCTGTTACGCTTTCTTTAAAGGATGGCTGCTTCTAAGCCAACCTCCTGGTTGTTTTGGGGTCTTCACATCCTTCACAACTTAGCCACGATTTGGGGACCTTAGACGGCGGTCAGGGTTGTTTCCCTCTTCACGACGGACGTTAGCACCCGCCGTGTGACTGCCGCACAGTACTTCCCGGTATTCGGAGTTTGGTTAGGTTTGGTAATCCTATACGAACCCCTAGCCCATCCAGTGCTCTACCCCCGGGAGTATTCATGCGACGCGATACCTAAATATCTTTCGCGGAGAACCAGCTATTTCCAGCCTTGATTGGCCTTTCACCCCTAGCCACAAGTCATCCGAGACTTTTTCAACAGTCACCGGTTCGGCCCTCCAGTGGGTGTTACCCCACCTTCAGCCTGCTCATGGCTAGATCGACTGGTTTCGGGTCTAATCCGACGAACTCGACGCCCTGTTCAGACTCGCTTTCGCTGCGCCTACGCCTATCGGCTTAAGCTCGCTCGCCGGAATTAAGTCGCTGACCCATAATACAAGAGGTACGTCATCAGCCTTGCGGCCTCTGACTGTTTGTAGGCGTCCGGTTTCAGGT
>CAWHQZ010000006.1:207500-554614 GCA_963831645.1 uncultured Alphaproteobacteria bacterium
CAATCCAATGAAGGCGCGCGTGGCCGGCGGCCGTCAGCTCGAAGGCAAAATTCTCGAGACGTTCAAGAAGCACCAGACGAAGATCGTGGCAATGCTGAAGGACGCCCCCAAAGCCACCCAGCTCGCCCAGGAATCAGTAGAAGCTCCGCCGCCGCGCGAAGTGCTGTTCGCGCGCGGGCAGATGTGCCCTATGCGGCCTCTGCCTCGACCGTCCTGCCGTTGATGACGAGGCCTTTGCTGCCTGCCGTCACCTGAACCCTGGCGCCATCCGCAATCGTGCCCTCGAGTATCTGCTCGGCTAGCGGGTCTTGCAGATTTTTCTGGATTACCCGCTTCAGCGGCCGGGCGCCATAGGCGGGATCGTAACCGCGTTCGGCGAGCCAGGCCGCCGCCTTGCGATCAAGGTCGATGGTGATCTTCCGACCGGCCAGGAGTTTGCGAAGGCGGCCAAGCTGGATCTCGACGATCGCCGCGATGTCGTCGCGCTTGAGCCGGTGAAACAGGATGATTTCATCGAGGCGGTTGAGGAACTCAGGCCGGAAATGCCCCCGCACGACCGCCATCACTTCGCTGCGCACCGCATCCGCATCCTGGCCCTCGCCGAGCGACACCAGGTAGTCGGAGCCCAGATTCGAGGTCATGACGATGAGTGTGTTGCGAAAGTCGACCGTGCGCCCCTGTCCGTCGGTGAGCCGCCCGTCATCGAGCACCTGCAGGAGAATGTTGAAAACGTCCGGGTGGGCCTTTTCGATCTCGTCGAACAGCACCACCTGATAGGGCCTCCGCCGCACCGCTTCTGTGAGCGCCCCGCCCTCATCGTAGCCGACGTATCCCGGCGGGGCGCCGATGAGCCGCGCCACCGAGTGCTTTTCCATGTATTCCGACATGTCGACGCGAAGCAATGCATGCTCATCGTCGAAGAGGAATTCAGCGAGCGCTCTCGTCAGTTCGGTCTTGCCGACGCCGGTCGGACCGAGAAACATGAACGAACCCATTGGCCGGTTGGGGTCCTGAAGCCCTGCCCGGGCCCGCCGCACCGCCGTTGCGGCAGCGCGCACCGCTTCCTCCTGCCCCACAACCCGCTTGCCGATGGCCTCTTCCATTTTGAGCAGTTTGGCGCGTTCGCCTTCGAGCATGCGGTCCACCGGAATGCCGGTCCAGCGTGACACGACCTGGGCGATGTGATTTTCGGTTACCGCCTCCTCCACCATGGGGACGCCGGCGCCGGCGGCCTCGGTCTGGCTGAGTTTCTTCTCCAATCCGGGGATGACCCCATAGGCAAGCTCTCCCGCTCGCGCGAGATTGCCGCGCCGTTGCGCCTGCTCGAGTTCGACGCGTGCCTTGTCGATCTCCTCCTTGATCTTCTGCGCCGCGCTCAGCTTTTCTTTTTCCGCCTGCCAGGCCCGCGTGAGCGCCGCCGAGCGCTCCTCGAGCGCGGCAAGCTCCTTCTCGACCCGCTCGAGCCGATCCTTGGAGGCTTTGTCCGTCTCTTTTCTCAGGGCTTCGCGCTCGATCTGCATCTGCATGATGCGGCGATCCAGTTCATCGAGCTCCTCAGGCTTCGAATCGACCTGCATGCGCAGCCGGGCGGCCGCCTCGTCCATGAGATCAATCGCCTTGTCGGGGAGAAATCGGTCCGAAATATAGCGGCTGGACAACGTGGCCGCAGCAACCAGCGCCGAGTCGGTGATGCGCACGCCATGGTGAAGCTCGTATTTTTCCTTGATGCCGCGCAGGATGGAGATCGTATCTTCCACCGTCGGCTCGGTCACGAATATCGGCTGGAACCGCCTGGCCAGTGCCGCATCCTTCTCGACATGCTTTCGATATTCATCGAGAGTCGTTGCGCCCACGCAATGCAGCTCACCGCGCGCCAGCGCCGGCTTGAGCAGATTGGATGCGTCCATGGCGCCTTCCGCCTTGCCGGCGCCCACCAACGTGTGCATCTCGTCGATGAACAGGATGATGCCGCCTGCTGCCGCCTGAATCTCCGACAGCACCGCTTTCAGACGCTCTTCGAATTCACCGCGAAACTTGGCCCCGGCGATGAGTGCTCCCATGTCGAGCGCCAGCAACCGTTTGTCCTTCAGGCTTTCCGGCACGTCGCCGTTTACGATGCGGAGAGCCAGACCTTCCGCAACTGCGGTTTTGCCGACTCCCGGCTCGCCGATCAGCACCGGGTTGTTCTTGGTGCGCCGCGAAAGAACCTGCATTGTCCGACGAATTTCCTCATCCCGGCCGATGACGGGGTCAAGCTTGCCGGCGCGGGCGACTTCGGTCAGGTCGCGAGCGTATTTCTTCAGCGCGTCATACCCCTGTTCGGCCGAGGTGCTATCGGCTGTGCGCCCCTTGCGCAGGGACTCGATGGCGCCATTGATGCTCTGCGCGGTGACGCCGGCCTCCTTCAGGGCGCGCGAGGCTTCGCTCTGCTCAACGGCAATCGCCTGCAACAGACGCTCAACGGTGATGAAGCTGTCGCCGGCCTTGGTGGCAAGCTTGGCGGCGGTTTCGAAAAGCCTGGCCGTTTCCGGGGTCAGGTAGAGCTGGCCGGCTCCTGATCCTTCGACCTTGGGGATTCTCTTCAGCAGCGCTTCGGTCCGCGCCAGTGCCGCCTTCGCGTCGCCGCCGGCGGAACCGATGAGACCTGCGGCAAGACCTTCCTCGTCATCGAGGAGCACCTTCAGTATGTGCTCCGGCGCGAATCTCTGATGGCCCTCCCGCAACGCAAGCGACTGTGCCGCCTGGATGAATCCGCGGGCACGCTCAGTGTATTTCTCAAGATCCATGGTTGCTCATCCTGCCGGGTCTGTTGAGCAGATATAATACGCCACGCGACCGCAGCAAGCGTCGCGCTGGCGGAGGCGCTACCCGCTGCTGCAGTCAGGGCAGCAGCGCCGTCCGGCCGACCCTCACAGGCCGCTTCCTATTCGGTCGAAATCGGCTCTTCGGAGGCTTCGGCAGCGATGGGCTCGGCATCGTTCGCAGGGCTGTCGCTCTGCCGGTCCCGCGATGACCGCTCGAAACGCGGGCGGCGTTCGCGCGGCGCCTCGTTGCTGCCCTGCGAGGGACGTCTGAGAAACGAAGGCGCCTCCCACTGACCGCCTGCCTCGCCGCCGTTGTTCTGGGATGGCCGGGTCTCCGGAGCCTGGTCGTTCTGGGGACGCGGCCGGTCAAAATGCCGGCGCTGGCGGTCTTCCGGATGTCGGCGCCCCTGCCGGGGATCGTTGTCGTAACCCTGGGCTTCCGGTTGCTGGACGAATTCCTCGGCGACGACTGCCGGCTGAGAATCGCCATCGGCGTTGCTCACACCGGAGCCCAGCCCGGCGTCAGGGCGACTTTCTCCACCATCCTCACCGTCGCCGGGACGGCGATACTGTTGCGCGCCCATGTGCTGATTGTAGGCCTGGGCGGCGGCGACAATCCTCAGATAATGCTCCGCATGCTGATAATAACTCTCGGCCATGACGATGTCGCCACTTGAATGGGCATCACGCGCGAGCTGCATATATTTGTCGGCGACCGTCTGGGCGGTGCCACGCACCTTCACGTCCGGCCCGTTGCTGTCATAGACGCGGTTGATGGGATTGCCGCCACCACCACCGCCGCTGCCACCACCACCACCGCCGCCCGGCCGTCCACCCCGGCCCCGACCGCGTGATCTCTTATTGTAGTTTTGCTGATGACCTTGTCTCATGTTCCTCTAGTCTCAGGCGCAGTTATAGAACTCTTTCATTACCTGCCGGTATGCAGCCTGGACCACAGCACGCCGCTTGTCAGCGCTGTGGACCACCGCTGCCTGCCGGCATCCCGGCATCGTTGCGGCTCTCGCACATTCGCAAGATAGAATTGCTGTTCGATCCTCTGATCGCGTCTAGCCCGATTTCCAGCACACTTGGGCAGCAGATTTCACGAACACCCGCTGCTGCCCAGGGAAGCAGTCGCCTTCAGCACGAACCTTGCGCACTTAGTACAGCCGAGCCGCCTTCTTGGTCGACCGACAAGGCACCGTGCACGTGTGATTGGGTGTCTTACCGATCAGGAAACTAGCCTTTCGCATGCCTTTTTCCAATAGGTATTTCAACCCAACGCCACTTTTTCTGCTCCCAGGGCTGATTTTCCGCTTCCGAAGGTCACCACGCGCTCTATGCCATGAAGATCACAGCGGGTCCCAGCGACGCCAACCGGTGGCTTGTATCCGCAGTCATTCATGATTCTGACGACTGCATCTTTCTGACCATACCCCACCTCGAGCATCACCAAGCCATCGCTCGCGATGAACTTCGATGCAACTCCGGCGATCTGCCGATAGGCATCGAGCCCATCAGGACCTCCATCGAGGGCAATTGTAGGGTCATGATTCCTCACCTCGGGGGCAAGGCTGTCGATGTCGTCGGTCCTGAGATAGGGCGGATTTGCCACAATCAGGTCGAAGGCGCCATCAAGTCCGTCAAACCACGACCCGCTGTGGAACGACAACCTGTCATCGACTGCGTGGCATATGGCGTTTCGACGCGCTACTGCCAATGCGTGCGGGCATATGTCGGTCGCGATACCTTGAGCATCCTGCAATGTCGCGAGAAGACTGACGACGACTGCGCCGGTGCCGGTGCCAAGTTCAAGAATGCGCCAGCGCTTCAGCTCGCGGCGCATCATCACTGCCTCGAGAGCCGCCTCGACGAGGGTCTCAGTGTCCGGGCGGGGATCGAATGTATTTCGCGTAACCCGGAACGCACGTCCGTAGAAGTCTCGTTCGCCGAACAGCCGCGAAATTGGCTCTCCGGCTTCTCGCCGCCCCGCCAGGCTGGCGATCTCCTGCCGAGCGGCGTCAGACACGATCAGATCGGGCCGCGCAAGGATGTCTGCATGCGTTAGCTCGAGACTATGCTGCACAATCAGGCGCGCATCGAGATCCGCGGCTACGATCCGCGCCGCTCGGAACCGTCGGCGAAGCTCAGTATATGCACCGGCCACCGTATCAGTCTGCATCGGCTTCGGCCTCTGCCAGTAAATCCGACTGACGCTTGTGAATGAGCGCCTCGATGAGTTCGTCGAGCGCCGTCCCTTCGAGCACGAGGTCAAGCTTGTGCAGGGTCAAGCTTATGCGATGGTCAGTAACCCGGGTTTGGGGAAAGTTGTAGGTTCGGATGCGTTCCGAGCGGTCGCCGGAGCCGATCTGCCCACGCCGCTGCGCAGTGCGCTCGGCATCAATTCGCTGGCGCTCCCGTTCGTAGAGCCGCGCTCGGAGAATCTTCAGCGCTTTGGCTTTGTTCTTGTGCTGCGACTTCTCGTCCTGCTGAGCGACCACGATGCCGGTCGGGAGGTGGGTTATGCGCACCGCGCTGTCGGTGGTGTTGACCGATTGTCCGCCGGGGCCGGACGATCGATAGACATCGATCCGGAGGTCCTTTTCGGCGATCGCCACATCGACATCTTCGGCCTCGGGCAGCACCGCGACGGTTGCAGCGGAGGTATGAATTCTCCCTTGCGTCTCCGTATCCGGCACGCGCTGGACCCGATGTACGCCGGATTCGAATTTCATGCGGGCGTAGGCTCCACGGCCCGAAATATTGGCGATGATTTCCTTGTAGCCGCCATGTTCGCCATCGCTGGCCGAGATCACCTCCACCTGCCAGCCCCGGTAGGAGGCATAGCGCTGGTACATCCGAAACAGGTCGCCGGCGAATATCGCAGCCTCATCGCCCCCGGTTCCTGCGCGCACCTCGAGGATGACGCTACGCTCGTCAGCTGAATCTTTGGGCAGCAGCAGCAGTTTGAGCTCGTGCTCGAGCCGTTCGATGCGCTCCTCCACAGCCGGCTTTTCAGCCTGCGCCAATACCGCGAGCTCCCCGCCTGCCGCTACCATCTCGTCCAGCCCGCCACGCTCCGCAAGCGCGTTGCGATAGCCGCGGGCCGTGCGGGCCAATGGCTGCAATTCCGCATAGTCCTTCGACAGCCTGACGAACGTCTCACCTTCCGCCCCGAGGGCGAGTTGCAACTCGATCGCCTGGAAGCGCTCGAGAATGCGGTTGATCTTGTCCGGGGCCAGAATGCTCATGCATGTTATCGGTCGACAGGCGTTGACTGCGCCGGCAGGCAGGCAGGCAGGCCTTCTAAAGCATTTCCGCGGGAGAGTGAAATTGCCGAAAGCGGGCTGGCAGAGGCCAGAGATCAGCCCTGGCCGGCCAGGAGAGTCGAAATCCTGAGCGGCCGGCCGACCACGATCTCGCCCGGCATGCCAAGCGTGCCGCGCCGTACTCCATCGATCTCCACGTTGACGAGGCCACCATCGCCGGCGACAACCACGAGGTCGTCGCGGCTGGGCACCTGATAGCGATCACCGGCCGCCAGGCTGTGTGAGACCACGACATTGCCGAGCGAATCTTCGATACGGATGAGGACGGCTCCGGTAGCCCTGAGCACGATACGAGCTGCGGTATTCGCCTCTCCCACGACGCGGCCTGGCGAGGCTTCTTTGGAACCTTCTGCTACCTCCTCCGCACCCAAACCACTTTTCTTCGTTCCTTCCTCATGCGCAGCTGACCCCTGCGCATCGCCGTCGGCGATGGTCCTGGTAATGAGCTCGGCGAGGCTTCGTTGTTCGGGAGCCTGTTCCAGCTCCGGCTCGGCGCCGGACGCAGCGTCCGCGGTTGCCGCGGAGAGTTGAATCTGATCGTCGGTCAGAGGCGTCTCGTTGATCGGCACGTTCCCTTCAGGCGCGGGAGGGGTTGCAAGCCCTGCTTCGGGCGCCATGGATGCGGTTGGCAACGGGTCGATGGCTGCGGCAACCTCTCCGCCAGGTGTTCCCGGAACCAGGAACCAGACTGCCGCGCTGAAGGTGACCACCACCGCCAGGCACGATCCAATGGTGCGGCCCACACGCTGCAAAGGGGCGCGCCGCAGGGCGTGGGTGAATGAAATGATCGTCGCGCTGGAGAGCGGCGGTGGGGTCCGGCCGCCATTGGTTTGAGCGGGCGAGATGGGACTTGGCAGGAACTCCGTGTAGTGGACGATCAGCGGTTCGGGATCAAAGCCAAGATACTGCCCATAGATGCCTACCATCTTGAGCGCTTCAATTCGCGAAGGCAATTTGGTCAGGTCGCCATGTTCGATGCCGCCGAGATGACTTTCGTGAATGCCCGTTTCGGCCGCCACGTCGGGCAGGGAAAGCGAGCGGCGCTCCCGTTCGCGCTGTAAAAACCATCCGGCCTCGCCCGCCGGGTCGATGGTGCCATCGGGCTGCGGCCGAAATACCTCGTCCGCTGGTTTCGCCAAAGCGTGGCCGAATTCGGTCATGGCGGATACTCACTCCTCGTGGCGCTGCCTCCGACAAACGCCACGCTACTACCGGGACTTCGAAGAGCCCGGAACCGTCAAGCAGGATGCCGGACAATGGTAAGGAACTGATGAACGTGCTCAGACCGGAATGTTATTCTCCTCGGCGAACTGCAGGAGGTGCGGCCTGAGGCTGTGGTCGGGCCGTTTCAGAAGCGGCTCCATGAATCGCCGCAGCTTGTCGGCCTCGAGCGCAAGCACCATCGACTTCACCGGACCGATTGCCGCCGGCACCATTGAAATCGACCGAAAACCGGCGCCGATCAAAGCCATCGCTTCGAGCGGCTTGCCCGCCATCTCCCCGCACAGGTTCGCAGGTACGCCGCGTTGTTCCGCCTTGGCGGCGATCTCCCGGACGAGCGCCAGAAACGAGGGATTGAGCGTATCATAACGACCCTGAAGACGAGGGTGATTGCGGTCGAATGCGAACATGAACTGCATGAGGTCGTTGGATCCGATCGACACAAAATCGACAGCCTCCAGGAGCTGATCGAGCTGCCACAGCAGGGATGGCACCTCGATCATGGCGCCGAGCTTGATCGACAGCGGCGGCTCGTGTCCGTGCGAGGCAACATAGATGCGAGCCCGCTCAGCCACCTGCTTGGCCTCGGCAAACTCGGCCGTCTCCGCCACCATTGGAAACATTACCAGCAAATGCCGTCCGGCGGCCGCTCGCACCATGGCCCTGAGCTGCAGTTCGAGCAGAGCCTTTCTCTCCAGCGCCATGCGGATGCCTCGCCAGCCCATTGCGGGGTTCTCTTCCTTCGCCATGTGCATGTAGGACAGACCCTTGTCGGTCCCGATATCCAGGGTTCGAAACACCACCGGTTTGCCGTCGGCCGCGGCCAGCACTGCCGCATAGTGCGAGGCCTGCACCTCCAGTCGGGGAAAGGTATCGGCCAACATGAATTGCAGTTCGGTCCGGTACAAGCCAATTCCGTCCGCCCCGGATTCCACGAGGTGCGGCATGTCGGCGACCAACCCCGCATTGATTTGCAGGTGAATGTGAACCCCGTCCCTGGTCAGCGCCGGCCGTGCGCGAAGGGCAGCATACTGCGCCTGTTTGCGCGCGTAGAAACGCACCTTTTCCGCGTAAGCGCTTTCTATCTCGGGGGGCGGCCGAACATGTATTTCCCCGGATTGGGCATCGAGAATGATCGGATCACCGGTATCGAGGATATCCACCAGCCCCGACACCTGGCCGATCGCGGGAATGCCCAGCGCCCGCGCGACGATCGCTACGTGACTGGTTTCGGCCACCTCCTCGATGACGACGCCTCGCAGGTTTCGACGATCGTAGTCGAGCAGCTCCGCCGGGCCCATGGTGCGAGCCACGAGAATGCTGTCCCTTGGCAAAATACCTTCAGCTGCAGTCTCGAGCTGGCCGGTGAGAATGCGCAGCAGCCGGTTCGCCAGATCATCGAGATCGCTGAACCGCTCCCTGAGGTAGGGATCTTCAATTCTGAGCATTCGCGCCAGGTTGTCGCTTTGCACACGCTCAACCGCGGCCTCGGCGGTCAGCCCGGTGTCGATTGCCTCGCGCATACGCCGCAGCCAGCCGCGATCGCGCGCAAACATGCGAAAGGTCTCGAGCACGTCGCCGTATTCGGCGCCGCGCAACTGGCCGGCGCCATCGATGAGGGTATCGACATTGTCCTGGAGTGAAGCGATCGCCTGCTCCAGTCTGCGTTTTTCCGCCGGCACATCCTCGGCGATCAGATTGGTGACAACTACGCGCGGTTGATGGAGAACGGCGTGGCCGAGCGCGATGCCGTCGGCGAGCATCCTGCCCTTGAGGCGATGGCTGCGGACGTGAGCAACGTCAGCCGCCACCGCCGCAGCCACTTCGGCGAGCTTGCCCGAGGCAATGACCTCGGCGAGCACCATGGCGGTCGTTTGCAGAGCTTCTTCTTCATCGTCCGAATAGTGGCGGCTGGTGCGGTTCTGGACGACCAGAACGCCGATGGTGACGCCGGCTCTCAGGACCGGCACGCCGAGGAACGAATGGTAGATTTCTTCGCCGGTTTCCGGCAGGTATTTGAACAGCGGGTGTGAGCTGGCGTCGGGAAGATTGAGCAGCTGCGCCTGTGCTGCGATCGTTCCCACCAGACCTTCACCGACCTTCAGTTTCGACTGATGAACCGCTTCGCGTCGCAAGCCTTCGGTCGCGAAAAGCTCGAGGATTCCGCCCGGCCGCATGACGTAGAGCGAGCAGACCTCCGCCACCATGTTGGCGGCAATGTGGGTGACGATTTTATCGAGCTTCTTCTGCGCTGCTTCCGGTCCCGCCATGACCTCGCGCAGTCGCTTGAGCAGCACACGCGGGCCGAGGGCAGGAGACGGCATCTCAGGCCCCGTCCCAGCCCGCCGCGCGCACCGTCGGTTCGTCGAAGGCTCGCCAGATCGGTCCGCAGCACTGGATCATGAGCGTGCTTTCGCCCCGTGGTCTAGATCTTGTCAAGCCCGTATGCGGCGTGCAGGGCGCGCACCGCCAGCTCGGTATAGGCTTCGTCAATCAATACGCTGACCTTGATCTCGGAAGTGGTGATCGCCTGGATATTGATCCCCTTGTCGGCCAGGGCTTTGAACATTCGCGCCGCGATGCCGGCGTGGCTGCGCATTCCGATGCCGACCACCGACACCTTGGCGACGTCGGCAGAATGCGAGAGTTCCTTGAAGTTCACTCGTTCGCGCACCGCTTCCAGCACAGCGAGGGCCTTGTGCAGATCCTTGCGCGCGACGGTGAAGGTTATGTCGGCCGTTTCGCCATCGCCGGAGATGTTCTGCACGATCATGTCGACGCTGATCTCCAATTCCGCCAGCGGCCCGAAAATGCCCGCCGACACCCCGGGCTGATCCTTGACACGACGCACCGAGACCTTCGCTTCATCCTTGGTGTAGGCGATACCGGTCACGACCTGTTGTTCCATGATCTCTTCCTCGTCGCACACAATGGTTCCCAGACCTGGGCCGGGATCGCTGCCGTCGGCTTCAAAACTCGACCGCACTTGTAGCGGTACCCGGTAGACCATGGCCAATTCCACCGAACGGGTTTGCAACACCTTCGCTCCCAGAGACGCCATTTCCAGCATCTCCTCGTAGGAAATTCTGGCTACCTTACGGGCCTTGGCCTCGATTCTGGGGTCGGTCGTGTAGACGCCATCCACGTCGGTATAGATGTCGCAGCGCGCCTCGAGCGCGGCGGCAATCGCCACTGCACTGGTGTCTGATCCACCGCGTCCGAGCGTCGTGACCCGCCGATCCGGCCCGATGCCCTGGAAGCCGGATATCACCGCAACCTGTCCCTGCTCGATGCGCTTGCGCAGTTCACCGGCATCGATGGCCTGGATGCGCGCCGCTCCATGCACCCCGTCGGTCTTGATCGGGATTTGCCAGCCCTGCCAGGAACGGGCCGGAATGCCGATTTCCTGCAGGGCAATGGCGAGCAAACCTGCGGTTACCTGCTCGCCGGAAGCCACAACCGCATCATACTCCCTGGCGTCGTGGACCGTGGCTGCTTCGCGGCACCAGCCGACCAGCCTGTCGGTTGTCCCCGACATCGCCGAAACAACGACTGCCACCCGATGGCCAGCCCGCACCTCTCGCTCGACATGGCGCGCAACATTGCGAATGTTCGCGATATCGGCCACGGAAGTGCCGCCGAATTTCATGACCAAATGGCCCATGCCAGCCTTCTCGACTGCCGTCAAAGTCCTTGAGAGCCGACCGCAACCGGTTTATGCGGGCGCTTACCAAAAAAACGCGCCCCAACCTGGCGCGCCCAGATTGCTCATACAGGCCGGTTCCACGGGATGCAACCTCATGGCCATTGATTTGCCGGTCGTACCCAGGCCGCCGCCCGCGGCCCCGGCAAGCATCGATCCCACGGAAGTCGAAAAGTTCGCCGCGCTTGCCGCCGAGTGGTGGAATCCGGACGGCGATCTCGCCCTTCTCCACATTCTCAACCCGCTCCGGATAGAATACATACGCGAGCAGGTCACTGCCCGCTTTTCACGCGATCCTTTCCAGCGTCGGCCTTTTTCAGGTTTGCGCTTTCTGGACGTCGGCTGCGGCGGCGGTCTCCTGTCGGAGCCGATGGCCCGTTTGGGTGCCGACGTCACAGGTATCGATCCTTCCGGACAAAACATCAAGACCGCTGCCGTGCATGCCGATGCCCGGTCGCTGGCCATTGACTACCGCATCGCCACCGCCGAGGAACTGGCCGATCGGGAGCGTTTCGACGTCGTCCTGTGCATGGAGGTAATCGAGCATGTGAACGATCCTGCCGCTTTCGTGGCCACCTGCGCCTCGATGGTGAAACCGCGCGGCCTCATGTTCATGGCTACGCTGAACCGCACGCTCAAGTCTTTCGCTCTCGCCATCATCGGGGCGGAATATGTACTCGGATGGCTGCCCCGGGGAACGCACAAATGGGAGAGCTTCCTTACTCCTGAGGAACTCAGTCAGTCCCTGGCAGCCGCCGGTCTCCAGACCAAAGAAACGATCGGCGTGAGCTACAATCCGCTCATCCGCAGGTGGGCAAGGTCACGAGACCTGGCTGTGAACTATATGCTGGTGGCGCAACGTCCATCAGCGTAGCGCGGCCACGGAAGACGAGACAGCACTGTCCGGAACAAGACGCAGGCAGAGTTCGTTAATTGTGGTCTTCCGGCACCGAGGGAAGCGGTCGTACCTCAATTCCCTCCTCGATCAGTTCCCTCGCCTCATCGAGAGTCGCTTCACCGTAGATTCCGCGTTGCTTGATTTCGCGGTAGTGCATGCGCCGCGCCTCTTCCGGAAAGCCATCAGCGACATAGTCGGCCTTCTCTTTGACGTAACGGCGAAGCTCGCGTATCGCGTTCTGCAATGCTTCGGCCCGGGGGTCGCGGGGGGTAGAGGTGAACGTCTGCGGCGTGCTTGCGCGGCGATTGGATTTCACAGGTATGCCAGGCATCATCAACTGCTTCTCGACATGCGGCGTACCGCACTGCGGGCAACGCACTTCGCCGGTCTTGCCCTGCTCGTCGAAAGCCGCACTGCTGCTGAACCAGCCGTCGAATATGTGGCCCTGCCTGCAAACCAGATCATATCGTATCATTACGGTCTCTTAACGACTTTTCGGGGTCACCGGCAAGGCCCGCAGGCTCAGACCGCGCCGCGCCTTCGCCGCCGCAAATGGCTCTCGGCGCCTACAACCACAGGGCTTCGTCATGCGTCCGCGGGCGCATGAAATTGCTGATTCGCAGGATGCTACGGCTTCGATAAATAAGATGTTAACAGCTTCGAAGCTCGCCAATATACCTTAGTACTGCTGGAGCAAGGGGTCGAGCTGCCCCTGACCCTCGAGTGAATGCAGTTCCTCGAAACCACCGATGTGCCGGTCCTCGATGAAGATCTGCGGCACCGTGCGCCGTCCGTGAGCGCGCAAGGTCATCGCCTTGCGTGCCTGCGCGTCGCGCGACACGTCGATTTCAATGAAATTGACTCCTTTCTGCCGGAGAAGATGCTTTGCCGCGAGGCAAAAAGCACAGAAGGGGGTGGTGTAGATTTCAGTTCGCGCCATCCTCGGCCTTCTCGCCAGCCAATCACATATGGATGGCGGCCGGATGCGTCACAACTGCAAAAACAATAACATCCACACGCGCTGCTCCCCTGCCCAATAGGCACTGGCAGGCGGCGCCGGCCGTGGAGCCGGTCGTAAGGACGTCATCGACCAGCACGACGTGGCGGCCGACGACCTGTCCAAGGTATCGATCGGGAACCTGAAACGCGCCTCGCAGGTTGGCTTGGCGTTCCGCCTCGCCAAGACCCACCTGGCTCGGCGTCGCCCGTTGCCGCACCAGCAGCTCCGGCTTGTCTTCAGCGCCCGACAGGATTGCCAGATGTCTGGCCAGCAACGCCGACTGGTTGTAACGGCGCTGCCACAGGCGCCACCGATGCAGGGGCACCGGCACCAGCAGAGCCTGATTGGGCAGGACGTCGCCTGCCGTGCGGTGCATCAGCCGGGCCATCAACAACGCCGCTTCAAGCCGGTCGTGATACTTCAGGGCGTGCACGAGCCTGCGCGAGGCATCGTTATAAATCACTGCCGCCCGCAAGTTCGCCCACGCCGGCTCGCGCGCCAGCGCCCGCGCACTCAGCACCCCCGGCCCGCCGTCAAACGTCAGCGGTTCTCCCCATTTGGGGCAACGCGGCTCGTCGATGAATTGCAACTGCGACCAGCACCCGCTGCACAGGCCGCGCGCGAGGGCCACCCGGCCGTTGCACATCAGGCATAGCGGTGGCAGCAGCACGTCGAGCAGCCCGGTGTAGATCTGTCGCCAGCCTCGTTGCCAATTTTCACCAGCTGGCCAGTTTCCGTCAGCCATTGCGCTATCATGGGTCAGGGCTATTGCCAGTGCAACGGAGCCTCGAGATGCCGTCAGTGCCGCGGATTTTCCATCGTAGTCTGGTGCGCCGCCGTCGCCTGCGCAGCTTCGCCGGGCCGCAGCGCCCGCAGTTTCTGGACGACGCGATCGCCAACGAGCTCGAGGACCGTTTCGGCTCCGTTAAGCGACGGTTTGCGACCACTCTCATTCATGGCGGAGCTTCGGGCGCGCTGGTTGAGCGCATCGCCAAATTGAGCCACGGGAACCGGATTTTCATCAGCGATTGCACGCCGCTGCGCGGCGCCGATCTCGTTTTCGACGAGGAGTTCCTGCCGCTGGCCGGTTCGTGTCTCGACTGCGTGATAGACGCTGCCGGGCTCGAAAGCGTGAACGACCTGCCGGGCGCACTGGCGCAGATCAGAGGCTGCCTCCGGCCCGACGGTCTTTTTCTTGCCGGCCTGTTGGGAGGCGACACGTTGAAGGAGTTGCGGGCTTCATGGATTGCGGCGGAGTCCGAGTTGCTCGGAGGGGTAACCCCACGCGTGTCGCCCTTCGTTCATGTGCGCGAGTGGGGAATGCTGTTGCAGCGCGCCGGTTTCACATTGCCCGTGGTTGATGCGACCCGGCAAATCGTCCGCTACGACAACGCACTGGCTCTCATGAACGATCTAAAGGCACTCGGACTGTCCAACGCTTTGCTCGGGCGATCGCCGGTGCCGCCCACCCGCACTCTGCTGACGAGGGTTGCCGAGCACTATGCGCTGCACAACAGCGACGGCGACGGCCGCATTCGGGCGACCTTCGAGATCGTTTTCCTGTCCGGCTGGTCGCCCCATGAAAGCCAGCAGAAACCCCTGGCGCCGGGCAGCGCGAAGCTCAGACTGGCCGATGCGCTCGGCGTGGACGAGAAGCCGCTGAAACGATGAGGAAGTTGACGACTTGTAACCTCACAGCGTGTGGATCAAGTGCGCAACCAGCGGCCGATCGGCTGCCGGCATCGGATAGTCTTTCAGCGCCCGGGGTCTGACCCATCGGATGGCCTGACCTTCTCTCGCGCTCACCATCCCCTTCCACTTCCGGCATACGTAGAGCGGCATCAGCACGTGGAATTTTTCGTAGCCGTGGCTGGCGAAGGTCAACGGCGCCAGACAGGCTTCGGTTACGTCGATGCCAAGCTCTTCCTTCAGCTCGCGCGCGAGTGCTGCCTCGGGCGGCTCGTCGGGCTCGACCTTGCCTCCGGGAAACTCCCATAGCCCGGCCATCGGCTTGCCGGCGGGTCGTTGGGCGATCAGTACCCGTCCATCCGCATCGACAAGCACACATGCGGCGACCAGAACGACGGTCATCGAACTCACGCCCCGGAAGGGGGTTCGACGGCGAAGCAGCCCGCCTCAGCTTCGGTAGGAGCCATTGATTTCGATGTAGCGGCGAGTGAAGTCGCAGGTCCACACCGTCGCCTTTCCATCACCTACGCCCACGTCCACCTTGACCTTGATGGCACGCCCGCGCATGTGCGGTAGTACCTTGCTTTCTTCGTAGGCTGGATCACGCTGTCCGTTCGTGGCCACACGCACGCCGCCGATCCATATCTTCAGGCGATCGCGGTCGGCCTTGGCGCCGGACTTGCCGACTGCCATGACGATCCGACCCCAGTTCACATCTTCGCCGGCAATCGCCGTCTTAACCAGGGGCGAATTTGCGATGGCGAATCCAATGCGGCGCGCCGCCTCATCCGTCGCAGCACCGGTGACTTCGATGGTGATGAATTTTTCCGCACCTTCGCCGTCCTTTACCACCAGATGGGCAAGCTCCAGCGTCACCCGGTCGAGCGCTGCGGTGAATTTTTTCAGGCGCGGATCGTTGACGGATTCGAGTCCGGCAGTCGGCCGGCCGACGCCGCCTGTAGCAGCAAGCAGCACCGTATCCGACGTGGAGGTGTCGCTATCGACGGTGATGCGATTGAAGCTTCGGTCGACGCTGCGTGCCAGCAGTCCTTGCAGGATGCGCGCCGGCAAGGCGGCGTCGGTGAACAGGAAAGCGAGCAAGGTCGCCATATCGGGAGCGATCATGCCCGATCCCTTGGCGATGCCGTTGACTGCAACCCGGACGCCGTCGATGGAGGCATTCGCACTGCATCCCTTGGCAAAGGTGTCGGTCGTCATGATGGCGTGTGCGGCCGCCTTCCATGTGTCCTCCGCTGCGTCTCGCCTGAGCCCGGGGAGCGCTTTGAGCAACGGCGCAACATCGAGCGGCTCGCCGATGACGCCGGTTGAGGCGACAAATACCTCCGAAGCACGACACTTGAGGGCTTTTGCGACCCGGCCGGCGAGCAATCGGACGCTCGCCGCTCCGCGCCGCCCGGTGAAAGCGTTGGCGTTGCCGGCGTTCACGAGGATGGCACGGGCGCGTCCCGCCCGGATGTTTTTCGCGCACCAGTCGACCGGAGCGGAACGTGACTGCGAGCGGGTGAACACACCGGCGATGGCGCTGCCGGGATCGAGCACGGCCAGCAGAACATCGGGGCGTCCCGCGTAACGCATGCCCGTTTCGGCAACCGCCAGGCGAACGCCAGCCACCCTTGGAAACTCCGGAAAGGTCGCCGGCGCCAAGGGAGAGACGGGATGCGTCACTCCCCGCTATTCCTGGGTCTTCAGGTCCTGTTTGCCGCCGCCGCCCGCGTCGCCTTTGCCTTCCTGCTTTTTGCGCATTTCTTCCATTCGCTTCTGCCCGATCTCCTGCAGCTTCTTGAGGTCGGGATCGAGCACATCGATCTTGGCCTGCTTGCGCAGCGTCGTCACAGCCTCTTGAACTTTCTTTCTCGTCAGAACGGCCTTGATGCCGTTCTTGACCTGGTCATAGGGTTGTGCGCCGCCGGCTTTGCGGTCCTCGAGCTTTATCACGTGCCATCCGTAGTCGGTCTTGATCGGCGTCGAAAGCTCGCCGACCTTCAGTGCGAAGGCAGCCTTGGAAAACTCAGGGACCATCTCCTCCGCAGAAAAATAGCCGAGGTCGCCGCCATAGTCTTTCGATCCGTCAAGGCTCACTTTCTTGGCGATGTCTTCGAATTTCTCGCCTTTCTCCAACCTGGCGAGGACATCCCTGGCTTCCTTTTCGCTGGCAACGAGGACGTGGCGGGCCCGCACGCGTTCTGATGCTTTGACCTTCGGGGCTTCCTTTTCGTAGGCCTCTTTCATCTCCTCCTCGGTTACCGATGGCTTGATTTCATCGTTGAAGAACGCATCGCGCAGCGCCTTCGCCTGGTAGAAGGCCAGTCTCTTCTTGTACTCCTCAGAATCGGCAACTCCTTTCTTCACCGCGGCTTGCGCCAGAAGATGGCGTTCAACCAGATACTCGACCAGGAACGGAAAGCGCATCTTGGCCGGCAGTTCCGCCAACTGAGTAGAAATGTCCTCGGCTGCCAACTCCACTTCTGAGGTTTTGATCTCGTGGCCATTGACCACCACGATGACTTTGTCCTCGGCCGCCTGCGCCGCCACCAGCCAGGTGACGAGCGAGGCCGCCGTAAGCATTGCAGCCATTGTCCTGTAGAGTCTCATTGAAATCCACCGTGGTTATTGACTGAGAGATGCGCCGGCAATTGAGTCGTCCAACCTAGTTGCCGTTGAATTGCGGCAAACTCATGCCTTTTGGCGCTACCCCGGAGCTCGACCGATCCTGGCGGCGAACAATGATCGCAAACCTGCCGCGATTCAAGTACTCCCTGTCCATCCCTTGTGCACAAGTTGACGCAGTTAAGCCGTTGAAATTTGGCGCTTCCACCCCACTTGACGAGGTCGGTTCATTGCGTTTCGGGGGCATTGCGCCCAAGTTTCATGCCCGCGCGATGCGCGTGTCGTTGCTCTGCGCGCGGTAGTTGACTAATAGTCCGCGTCTAGCAGCCGGACGCGAGGCAATCTTTGCCACGACCAGGGGCTGCGTCCCTCGATAGGGTAATCGAATGCTGGGCTTCGGGTCGCTTGCCGCCAAAATCTTTGGCACTTCCAACGATCGCAAAATAAGTCAGTATCGAAACCGCGTCCCGGCGATCAGCGCCCTCGAAGCCGAGCTCAGCGGTCTGAGCGACGCGCAACTGCAGGCGCGCACGACGGACCTGCGCGCCCAGGCCGCCCGGGGTGCCGGGCTGGACGAACTTCTGGCCCCGGCGTTCGCCACGGTGCGCGAGGCAGCGAAACGGACGCTCGGGCAGCGCCATTTCGACGTGCAGTTGATCGGCGGGATGGTGCTTCACGAAGGCCGCATCGCCGAAATGAAGACCGGCGAGGGTAAGACGCTGGTCGCCACCCTAGCGGTCTATCTCAATGCTCTCAGCGGCAAGGGAGTTCACGTCGTCACGGTCAATGATTATCTCGCCCGCCGCGATGCCGAATGGATGGGGCGCATCTACAAGTTTCTCGGCCTATCGGTGGGCTGCATCGTCCATGGCTTGTCGGACCAGCAGCGCCGCCAGCAGTACGCGTGCGACGTCACCTACGGCACCAACAACGAGCTTGGCTTCGACTATTTGCGCGACAACATGAAGTACCATCTCGAGGAGATGGTGCAACGCGGTCACCACTACGCCATCGTCGATGAGGTCGATTCGATTCTGGTCGACGAGGCTCGCACGCCGCTCATCATCTCAGGACCGGTTGAGGACCGTTCCGATCTCTACAACGCCCTTGACGACTACATCCCCCGCCTTTCCAAAACGGACTACGAGCTTGACGAGAAGCAGCGCACCGTAACTCTGACCGAGGCCGGCAACGAGCACATAGAGACGCTTCTGAAGGAAGCCGGCATGCTCAAGGGAGCGGCGCTCTATGACACCGAAAATGTGATCGTGGTTCATCACGTCACCCAGGCGCTCAGAGCCCATACGCTGTTTCAGCGCGATCGCGACTACATCGTCAAAGACGGCCAGGTCATGATCATCGACGAGTTTACCGGGCGCATGATGCCGGGCCGGCGTTATTCTGACGGACTGCACCAGGCGCTGGAAGCCAAGGAGCACGTGGCCATCCAGCCGGAAAACCGTACCCTGGCTTCGATCACCTTTCAGAACTATTTCCGGCTCTACGCCAAACTGGCCGGCATGACCGGTACCGCCGCAACCGAGGCGGAAGAGTTCATGGACATCTATCGGCTCGATGTGGCCGAGGTGCCGACCAATCTTCCGGTGACGCGCGACGACCAGCACGACGAGGTCTACCGCACGCTCGCGGAAAAGAACAAGGCGGTGATCGATCTCATATCGGACTGTCGCAAACGCAACCAGCCGGTGCTCGTGGGCACCACGTCCATCGAGAAGTCGGAATCCCTCTCCAGCCTTCTGAAAGCTGCCAACGTCGCGCACAATGTGCTGAATGCTCGCTACCACGAGCAGGAAGCGGCGATCATCGCTCAGGCCGGCGTTCCGGGAACCGTCACGATCGCGACCAACATGGCGGGCCGCGGCACCGATATTCAACTCGGCGGCAACGCCGACATGCGCATCGCCACGGAGCTCGCTGGCGTAACCGACGAAAGCGAGCGGACGCGGCTCAGCGCCGTCATTCGAGACGAAGTCGCCCGCAACAAAGCGCTGGTCATCGAGGCCGGCGGCCTGTTCGTCATTGGCACGGAACGTCACGAGAGCCGTCGTATCGACAACCAGCTGCGCGGCCGTTCCGGCCGCCAGGGCGATCCTGGCCGTTCGCGCTTCTTCCTTTCCCTCCAGGACGATCTGATGCGCATCTTCGGCTCGGAGCGCATGGACAAGATGCTGCAGACCCTGGGCCTGAAGGAAGGCGAGGCAATCATCCATCCGTGGATCAACAAGGCGCTCGAGAAGGCCCAGCAAAAAGTGGAAGCGCGCAACTTCGACATCCGCAAGAACCTGCTCAAGTTCGACAATGTGATGAATGATCAGCGCAAGGTCATCTTCGAGCAGCGCATCGACGTCATGCGCGGCGAGGAAGTGTCGGCAACCATTGACGATATGCGTGCCGGGGTCATCAACGACCTTGTCGCGACCCACATCCCCGCCAATGCCTATGCCGAGCAATGGGACGCCGACGGGCTGCGCAATCGACTTCGTGAGGTTATCGCTCTCGACCTGCCAGCCGATGAATGGGCCCGCGAGGAGGGTATCGCGGAAGAGGAGATTCATGAGCGCATCACCAAAGCGGCCGACGAGCACTACGCCACCAAGCGCCAGAAGTATTCACCCGCCATCATGGGGCAGGTCGAGAAAGCGATCCTGTTGCAGACCCTCGACCACCTGTGGCGCGAACACCTGGTAGTACTGGAGCATCTGCGTCAGGTCATCGGCTTGCGCGGTTACGGTCAGCGCGATCCTTTGAACGAATACAAGACCGAGGGCTTCAACATGTTCGAGCAGATGATCCAGCGACTGCGCGAGCTGGTGACAGGGCAGCTCATGCGCGTTGAGGTCGCCGAGCGGCCGCCGGGGCTGCTGTTACCGGAGGCGGATGATCTCCCCGAGATGGAAGCGCATCATGTCGACCCGCTGACCGGCGAAGACGAGATGGCGGAGCCGATGGTTGTGCTCGGCGCCTCGCGGATGGAAGAGGGAAAGGCCCGGACGAAGAAACCCGCCCTCAACCCCGATGATGTGGCGAGCTGGGGCAAGGTGGGGCGCAACGAGCGCTGCCCCTGCGGCTCCGGGAAGAAATTCAAGCACTGCCACGGCGTGTTTGCCTGACCGCCGTTTAACCTTCTCGCAAACCTGTTTCAGGTTCAGTTCTGCCAACCTGAGATCAACCGCGGCGCCAGCGGATCGTTGGCGTCTGCGGTGCGAAACTCCTCAGGTACCGCCGTCTCGTCGGCGAAGAACACATATTGCTGATCTTTGACGCCTACGACCGGCGGCAGCCGGGTTTTTTCGAAGATGTCGTGGCCCTCCTTGAGGTTCTGCCAGAAGGCCTCCCATCTATGGCCGGCACGCAAGGCCATGGCCTCCTGGGTCATACGAAACGGAAATGCGTGCACCGGAAACTCTGTTTGGCCCTTGGCGAATGCATCGCGCGCCAGGATGTAGAGTTCCTGGATGGCATCGTCGGTAATCGCGTAGCAGCCCTGTGAACGGCAACCACCGTGCACCATGAGATATGATCCGGTGTAGCCGTGCGCCCGGTCGTATGCGTTGGGGTAGCCGATGTTGAAAGAAAGGTAGTACTTGGAATTCGGGTTCATCTGGCGTGCGCTGACGACATAAAATCCTTCCGGCGCCTGTCTGTCACCCTCTTTCAATTTGGGTCCGATGTCGCCTGACCAGTTGCAGATCGGATAGGTGCGAAAGAGCTGATAGGCGCCGGAAGGCGCCTGCATCCACACCTCCATCTTGGCTTCGAGCTTGAAGATGCGGATATAAAGGGGCGAGCCCAGGACCAGCCCCACCGCGGCGAGCTCCGCGCGCGTCTCCGATGGCAGCGGCGCGAGAGCCTTGGAGGGCGAGAAAAGGCAGCCACCCAGAAGAAGCAGCAGGCACAGGGTGGCCGCGGCGCGATGGCAATGACTCCAGTTCATCAGTTCCCGCTCTGCCCCGCGATTCTTTGCCTTTCGGCTGGATGTCTTGCCGGTCAATCGCGGCGGCTTTGGGGCTGTGCAGGATGCCCGCCACCACCCTGCCGCGACTGACCGGACCTAAAGTCCACGGCCGATAGCCATGAACTTTTCGCGCCGGCGGCTTTTCAGCTCCTGCGCGGGAATAGACCTGAGCTCCTCCAGCGAGCTGGCGATCGCTTCGCCGACGTTGGCCATCGCCGTTTCAGCAGCCCGATGGGCGCCGCCCACCGGCTCGATCACGATCTCGTCGATGACTTTCAGTTTCCTGAGATCCTGGGCGGTTATTTTCATGGCCGTCGCGGCGTCTTTGGCGCGTGCGCTGTCGCGCCACAGAATGGATGCCGCCCCCTCCGGCGAGATGACGCTATAGATCGCATGCTCCAGCATGAGCACCCGGTTCGCGGTGGCCATGGCGACCGCGCCACCCGAACCGCCTTCGCCGATAATGACGGCGACGATCGGCACGCCGATGGTCAGGCAGCAGTCGGTCGATCGTGCAATGGCCTCGGCCTGGCCACGCTCCTCGGCGCCGATACCAGGATAGGCGCCCGCCGTGTCAATGAAGGTGATGACCGGCAGTTGAAACCGGTCGGCCATCTCCATCAGCCGGACCGCCTTGCGGAAGCCCTCTGGTCTGGCCATGCCGAAGTTGTGTTTGATGCGCGACTGGGTGTCGAAGCCCTTTTCCTGCCCGATCACCATGACCGGATCGCCGCGGAATCGCGCCGGTCCGCCCAGGATCGCCGGGTCATCGGAAAACTTCCGGTCCCCGGCGAGACCGGTGTATTCGGTAAACAGTTGCCTGAGATAGTCGACAGTGTGCGGACGTTCGGGATGGCGGGCGACCTGCGCCTTCTGCCACGGCGCGAGGCTGGCATAGAGGTCCGCCAAGCTCTTGGCCGCCTTCTTCTCCAGCTGTCGAACCTCCTCGTCGATCGACATGGTATCGTCCTGCGCCGCCAGCGCCTTGAGCTCGGCGATCTTGCCCTCGAACTCGGCAACACTGGCCTCAAATTCAAGATATGTGGGCATGAGTTGCGTCCCGCGGCCCGGGGCAGTGGCGGAAGGCCGGCAAAGTGGCGGGGCCGAGACTTGCTGTCAACGGCGGCCGCCGGGTCGCGTCGGACGGCGGATGAGGGGGTGATGGGTCTGCACAATATGCTTCAGCCGATCCGCCAAAACGTGGGTATAGATCTGGGTCGTCGAAATGTCGGCGTGTCCCAGCATCTGCTGCACTGCCCGCAAATCGGCCCCGCCGGCCAGCAGATGCGAGGCGAACGCATGTCTGAGAACATGCGGCGAGACTTTGTCCGCCGGCAAACCCGCCCTGGCTGCCAGTGCCTTGAGCTCGTGGGCGAAATGCTGCCGCGTGATGTGTCCGGAGCCGCCGCGCGACGGGAACAGGTATTTGGTCGATTGCGGGAGGGCATTTCTTCGTTCGACTTGCAGAAGGCGGTCGATGGCTGCGCGCGCTCGCTCGTTGAGGGGAACCAGTCGCTCCCGGCCGCCCTTTCCCCGCACGGTCAGAAACCGCTCATCGCTCTTGGCTGCGGCTAGCGGGAGGCTCACGAGCTCCGATACACGCATGCCCGAGGCATATAGAACCTCGAGTAGACAATAGAGGCGGAGAGCCCGAAAGCGCCCCTCACCGTGCGCGCGGGCGGCCGCCTCCTCGGCCTCGGCGAGAAGCGTGTCCACATCTTTCGCGTTCAGGAGCCTGGGCAGCGCCCGGCCAGGCCGCGGCCCATCGACGACCTGAGCAGGATCGTCGCGCCTCACGCCTTCGGAAACCAGGAAGCGGTGGAACTGCCTCACGGCCGAGAGTTTCCGTGCCGCGGTGGCGCGCGAGAAGTGCCGCCGCTCGATGTCCTCGAGAAACGACCGCACCGCCTCCGTGGTCGCCGACGACGCGCCTTGGCCCATGGCGACCAGGAAGCCGATGTAGTCCGCCAGGTCGCGCTCGTAGGCAGCGATAGTGTTTCTGGCGGCGCCGCGCTCGGCAATCATCATCTCGAGAAAGCGGTCGACGAGTTTCGCATCCCGGCCCGTGGTTTTTGGCCTACTGGCGGAATTTGTCACTCGGCAGCTCTTTGACGATTTCGCTCTGCTCCGGCGGATAGGTGGAAAGCGCCCACATCGCGCCGTATACGGCCCCTCCGATGCACGCCACAATGATCAGAAATCTGATGCTTTCAGGCAAGTTGCTGACCTCGTGCTCGGGCCGAAGCGTCGGCGCCGCCTCCAAAAATTCTTTGCCGGTACGCCGCAACGCTCTACATACAACGGCAAATCAGTGACAAACAATGATGGTTCGCCGTTCTATCACAAGGGAAGTAGAGACAGTAAAGCGCCTGTTGAACGGCCGATCGATCGTCCTCATAGGCCTGATGGGAGCCGGCAAGTCTTCGGTAGGCCGGCGACTTGCGCAAAAGTTAGGCATGCCGTTTGTTGACGCGGATGCCGAGATTGAAATGGCGGCAGGCAAGAGTATCGAGGAGATCTTTGCCGATCACGGCGAAGCATATTTTCGCGACGGCGAGCGCAAGGTGATCGCGCGGCTTCTGGAATCCGGCTCGCAGGTGCTTGCAACCGGCGGCGGCGCCTTCATGAATTCCGAAACCCGAGACAGGATTGCCGCACGCGGCGTTTCTGTCTGGCTCAAGGCCGATCTGCCGCTTCTCATGAAACGGGTGCGTCGCCGCGACGACCGGCCGCTGCTTAAGACCGACGAACCCGAAGCCACAATGAAAGGTCTGATGGCCGAACGTTACCCGGTCTACGCCCAGGCAGCCGTCACGGTGGAAAGCCGCGACGTGCCGCATACCAGAATCGTGACCGATGTGATCCGGGCGATTCTGGCGAAGTCCCGCACCGCAGGCCCGACCAGTTCGCCATGACGGCCGATTCTCGCCACGTTGTCAGCGTGGCACTACCGGGGCGCAGTTACGACATCACCATCGGGCCAAACCTCACCAGCGAGCTTGGGAGCAGGCTTGGCCCGCTGCTCAAGCGGCCCAAAGTCGCCGTCGTTACCGATACTAACGTCGCCGCGCTTCATCTCGCCAAGCTCGAAGCGGCCCTTTCGGCCGTCGCCATACGTCATGACGCGATCGTGCTTCCTGCCGGCGAAGCGAGCAAGAGCTTCGCGCAGCTGGCTGACTTGAGCGATCGCCTGCTGGCCGCCGGCATCGAACGAAATGACGCGATCCTCGCGTTCGGCGGCGGGGTAATCGGCGATCTGGCCGGCTTCGCTGCGGCCATCCTTCGTCGCGGTGTTGCCCTGGTTCAGGTCCCGACGACCCTGCTCGCGCAGGTGGACAGCTCGGTGGGCGGCAAGACCGGCATCAACTCACAGTACGGCAAGAATCTGATCGGAGCCTTTCACCAGCCCATTGCGGTGTTTGCCGATGTTTCATTGCTTGACACGCTGCCGGAGCGGCAGTTGCGCGCCGGCTACGCCGAAGTGGTGAAATATGCGCTCATCGGCGATCGTCCGCTGTTTGAATGGCTGGAAGTGAACGGCGTGCGGCTGATCTCCCGAAGTGTCGCCGAGCTGACGCGGGCGGTTCGCTCCTCCTGCGAGGCCAAGGCCGGCATAGTGTTGCGCGATGAAACCGAAGCCGGTGAGCGCGCCTTGCTGAATTTGGGTCACACCTTCGCTCATGCCCTCGAAGCGGCCGCCGGCTTCAGCGACACATTGCTGCACGGCGAGGCCGTTGCCGTGGGCATCGCGATGGCGTTTCGCCTTTCCACCGCACTCGGGCTTTGTCCGGTCGCCGACGCGCATAAAGTGGAAAGGCACCTTGCGCAGATCGGCTTGCCGACATCGCTGCGCGGCGTGGCTGTTGCACTTCCCCCTGCCGGCGCTCTCCTCGACATCATGCGCCAGGACAAGAAGGCGCGGCAGGGGAGAATAACCCTCATTCTCGTCCGCTGCATCGGCAAGGCGTTTGTCGCCTCCGATGTCGCGGAACAGCGGATTTCGTCTTTCCTTGAGTCGGAACTGAACAGATCATGAAGAGCGAACTGCTTTTTGGCGCCGGATTTGTCCTTCTCATGTTGGCGGTTTCGGCATTCTTTTCCGGCTCCGAGACTGCGCTGATCGCGACCTCACGCGCCCGCATGCACCAGCTCGCGCGCCGGGGATCGCGGCGCGCCAGCATCGTTCTTCAGCTGACCAAGATCAGGGAGCGTCTCCTCGGCACGATCCTGCTCGGCAACAACGTCGTCAACATCGCAGCCTCGGCTCTTGCGACCAGCATCCTGCTGTCTCTCTTCGGGGACGCCGGCATCGTATACGCGACCGTCGGCATGACTGCTCTTGTGTTGGTCTTCGGCGAGGTCTTGCCCAAGACCTACGCCCTGATAAATGCCGACCGCCTGGCCCTGATCGTGGCGCCCGTCCTGCGCCTGCTGGTGGCGATTTTCGGACCCGTCGTCATGACCGTCGAATACGCAGTCAAACAGACGCTGCGGCTGCTGGGCGCCGACGTGACCAATGTCGAGAACGTGCTGTCCGCCCATGAAGAGTTGCGCGGCGCGATTGCCCTTCACCACAAGGAGGGCAGCGTGGTCAAGAAGGACCGCGACATGCTCGGCGGAATTCTGAGCCTCGGGGAGCTGACCGTTTCTGATGTGATGGTGCATCGCACCAAGATGGTGATGCTGGATGGTGACCAGCCGGCAGCGAACATCATCGAGGCGGTGCTGGAGAGCGGGCACACCCGCATTCCGATCTGGCGTGACAAGCCCGACAACATCATCGGCGTACTTCACGCCAAGGACCTCCTGAAGGCGCTTCAGCGAGCCGGCGGCGAAGTCGGCAAGATTGACCTCGACGACATCGTCATTTCGCCGTGGTTCGTGCCCGACACGCGACCGGTCGCCGACCAGTTGAGCGCTTTTTTGCGCCGCAAGATGCACTTCGCGCTCGTCGTCGACGAGTATGGCGAGGTCATGGGCCTGGTGACGCTGGAAGACATCATCGAGGAGATCGTCGGTGACATCGCCGACGAACACGACGTCGTCGTCCCGGGCGTCCGCCAGGAAGCCAGCGGTTCCTGGGTGGTCGAGGGCATCGTTCCGATTCGCGATCTGAACCGCCTCAACGAGTGGGACCTTCCCGACGACAGCGCCACGACCGTCGCCGGGCTGATCATTCACGAGGCCCAGTCCATTCCCGAGGTCGGCCAGGCGTTTATCTTTCACGGTTTTCGTTTCGAGGTTCTGCGCAAACGGCGCCATCAACTGACCCGGATCAGGATAACGCCGATGCCCAAGAGTTGAATCTCGGAGAAATGCCGCCCGGCCGGTTAGCTTTCATCGGCGAGCGCTTCGACGGCAAGGGCGTGAATCCCGCCTTTCAGCTCCTCCGCCAAGGCCGAGTGGATCATACGATGGCGTTCGAGGCGGGATTTGCCGGCAAACGCCTGTGCCACCACACGGATGCGATAATGGCTTTCGCCACCAGGCCGGGCGCCGGCATGACCGGCGTGAAGATGGCTTTCGTCGATCACTTGCAGTTCGGACGGCGACAGCGCCTCCATGAGCCGCCGGGCAATGCTCCTGCCGACGGCGCCGAGCTCTGCGGCGGGCTGCCTACCCTTTCTGTATCCAACGGTCATCGTGTCGCTTCGTCGAGCTGATTGCAGAAAACCGCCTGCCATCCTGCCTGCATTGCCGGTGGCTTGGCCCCGTGACCGAATCTAAGCGATATGCTTCATTGCTTGTGGCATCATCGCCCATCGGTCATCATATCCGGTTCATGAAGCTGAACTCGAAATATTTCGACAGCATTCGCGTCAAGTCCGGTGCCGACACCGGCGGCCGCAAGGAACGGCCGGTGTGCGCCTGGCCCGGATGTTCCAGACCGGGAACTCATCGCGCGCCGCGCGGCCGGGCGCTCGAGGGCCAGTATCTTGATTTGTGCATCGATCATGTTCGGGAATACAACAGGACTTACAACTTCTTCGAGGGTTTGGACAACGCTGCAGTGTCGTCCTGGCAGAAGGACGCACTCACCGGCCACCGGCCGACTTGGCGGCTGGGGGAAAACTCCTGGGCGTCGAGCAGCGTCGGCCGCAAGCCGTCAATGCGCGGCTCCCACGGCAAGCCGGCCAGCCATGACCCTTTCGGCTTCATCGGCCGGCATTCGCAGGCCGAACGCGCGCCCCCCGATGCGCACTGCCCGCAACGCCGAGGTACGGGCGCTGCACAGCCTTGGCCTCGAAGTCGGCGCCACCGCTGAGGAAGTGAGAGCGCAGTACAAGGTCCTCGTGAAACGTCTTCATCCCGATGCCAACGCCGGCAGTCGCGACAATGAAGACAAATTGAAGGAAATCATTCAGTCCTATGACTATCTGCGCGCTTCCGGCTATTGCTGAAGGCGCGCGCTTGCCCCTGATTTCACTTCACCAAAAAATGCTGTAGAAGACGGCTCCTTTCTGAACCCTTGGCGCATCGCCCGACATGACTGCCGCCCCCAATGGCACAATGACCGATCTGCCCGACATCAACGTGTCGGTGCATCAGCTGTTCGGTTTTGAGAGCCGTCTGCAGGTGCCGGCCTATTCCCAGCCGAACGATCATGTCCCGGATTTCGACGAGGACTATCTTTTCAACCGTGAGACCACCTTGGCGATCCTCGCCGGCTTTGCCTACAACCGGCGTGTCATGATCACCGGCTATCACGGCACGGGCAAGTCCACCCACATTGAACAGGTCGCTTCACGTCTCAACTGGCCGTGCATTCGCGTCAATCTCGACAGCCATATCAGCCGCATCGACCTGGTCGGCAAGGATGCGATCGTGCTCAAGGAGGGCAAGCAGATCACCGAGTTCCGCGAAGGCATTCTGCCCTGGTCTTACCAGCACAACGTGGCATTGGTATTCGATGAGTATGACGCCGGTCGTCCCGACGTCATGTTCGTCATCCAGCGCGTGCTCGAATCCTCCAGCCGATTGACGCTGCTCGACCAGAATCGCGTCATCCGGCCGCATCCCTCGTTTCGCCTCTTTGCAACCGCGAACACGGTGGGCCTGGGCGATACGACCGGGCTCTATCACGGCACCCAGCAGATCAACCAGGCGCAGATGGACCGCTGGTCGATCATTGCGACGCTGAACTATCTGCCGCACGCTCAGGAGAGCGCCATCGTCCTTTCCAAGTGCAAGGGCTTCGATACCGAGAACGGGCGCAAGATGATCGCCAACATGGTGCGCGTCGCCGACCTGACCCGCAATGCGTTCATCGCCGGCGATCTTTCGACGGTGATGAGTCCGCGCACCGTCATCACTTGGGCGCAGAATGCGGAAATCTTCGAAGACCGCGGGTTTGCATTCCGAGTAACCTTTCTCAACAAATGTGACGAGCTCGAGCGCGGCCTGGTCGCGGAGTTCTATCAACGCTGCTTCGGCGAGGAACTGCCCGAGTCGACCGCGCACGTTTCAATCTCGTAAATGACTTCAGCAGATCGCGATGGTCCGCTGGCGCCCTTCAAGCGGGCGCTGTCGCTGGCCATGAAGACGATTGCGGCGGGCCCGGACCTCGTCGTGAACTTCGGCGGCGAAGCGCCGGGCGTTCAGGGTAACCGGGTTCAGCTGCCGCAGCTGAGTCTCGATCTTCCGGCCGGCGAGGTCGCGATCACGCGCGGCCTTGCCAACTCATTTGCGCTCAAGCTTGCCAATCACGATGACGCGATCCACGCCAGGTATCAGCCCGAAGGGCGCAACGCCCGCGCGGTTTTTGAGGCCGTGGAGCAGGCCAGGGTCGAGGCCATCGGCGCGCGCATCATGCCGGGCATGGCGGGCAATCTCGGCGCCATGCTCGACGACCGCTATCAGAAGCGGTCGTTCGCCAACGCCGCTCAGAGAAAAGATGCGCCGCTCGAGGAGGCGCTGGCTCTCGTAGTCCGTGAGCGCCTCACCGGCAGCGCACCGCCGCAGCATGCGCGCCAGCTGGTACAGCTCTGGCGGCCGTGGATTGAGGAGAAAGCCGCCGGCCAGCTCGATCATCTGATTGACGCTCTCCACGATCAGACTGCCTTTGCCCGTATGGCCAGGGACGTGATCGCCTCCCTCGACATGGCGGATGAACTGGGCAAGGACCCCGACGAACGCCAACATCGGGACACCGAAGATGACGAAGGCGCCGATTCAGGCGAGCGCAGCGAGGAGAGCGAACAGACGCAGGATGACGCCGACAGCGCTCAGGGCGATGACATGGAGCAGGCGCCAAGTGAGTCCGGCGAAGTGGTGCACGAACAGGCCGACAGCGATGCGGAAGAAAATGACGCCGATTCCGACAGCGAACGGACTCCCGATGCCGAAGAGCCCTGGCGGCCGCAATTGTCTTTTGCCGGCGCCGGCAACGATGGTTTCTACCGCGTCCACACCAATCAGTTCGATGAAACGGTCGCTGCCGAGGAACTGTGCGACAGCGATGAGCTGACGCGGCTGCGCAACTACCTGGACAAACAGCTGACCAGTCTGCAGGGCGTAGTTGCGCGCCTCGCCAACCGGTTGCAGCGGCGGCTCATGGCGCAGCAGAACCGGTCCTGGGAGTTCGACCTGGAGGAAGGCCTGCTCGACGCCGCGCGGCTTTCCCGGGTCGTCACCGATCCGCTCCATCCATTGTCCTTCAAGATTGAAAAGGACATGCGGTTTCGTGACACGGTCGTAACGCTCCTGCTCGACAACTCCGGATCGATGCGGGGTCGGCCGATCACGGTTGCGGCGACCTGTGCGGACATCCTGGCCCGCACTCTTGAACGCTGCGGCGTCAAGGTCGAGATACTTGGATTTACCACCCGCGCCTGGAAGGGCGGCCAGTCGCGGGAAAAGTGGCTTGCCGCGGGGAAGCCGGCATCGCCCGGGCGCCTCAACGACCTCCGGCATATCGTCTACAAGTCCGCCGACAACCCCTGGCGACGATCACGGCGCAACCTCGGGCTGATGATGCGCGAGGGACTGTTGAAGGAGAACATCGACGGCGAAGCGCTGATCTGGGCGCACAATCGCCTGCTCGCGCGCTCCGAACTGCGCCGCATTCTGATGGTGATATCCGATGGAGCACCCGTCGACGATTCAACTTTGTCGGTGAATTCGGGCAACTATCTGGAGCGCCATCTGCGCCAGATCATCTCTGATATCGAGACGAGGTCGCCGGTCGAGCTGATCGCGATCGGTATTGGTCACGACGTTACGCGCTACTATCGCCGGGCCGTCACGATCGTTGACGCTGAAGAGCTCGGCGGCGCGATGACCGAGAAGCTCGCCGAGCTGTTCGACGAGCACGCCAAGCAGGAGCCTCGCGCGGCCCGGCGCGTGAGTCGCCGCTAGGGCCGCTCAATTCGCGGCGTGCGCGGCCTTCCTTTCGACACGCCGCTTGACCCGCCTGGCCCGCACGGACAGCTCATCATCGCGAGCCTTGATCAAAAAGGCATCGAGGCCGCCTCGGTGTTCCACCGATTTCAACGTCCTGGCGGCAATCCTGAAGCTGAAGGCCTGTCCCAGCGCCTCGCTCAGAAGACTGACGGCGCAGAGATTCGGTAAAAATCGATGCTTGGATTTGTTGTTGGCATGACTGACCCTGTTGCCGACTTGAACGGCCTTCCCGGTCAGCTCACAGCGGCGGGCCATAAACTTGCTCCATTTTTCCGGCTTTCCGAGGGCAGCTCACGCAAGAGCACTCCCTAGGGCGAAGCGGTCCTATAGGTCTCCAGGCCCATAAGCGTCAAGTCGGAGCTCTCTACAGTCGGAGCGACAACAGGACTACAACAGGACAACAGTCTCGGGCCTACCTGATCCAAAACGGAACAGAATGCTTAATGCGGCGTTCCCGGGCAGCGGCGGAGGAAAGCGACTTCTCATCCAATGCGCGGAATAGTTGGATTCGAGCAATGAATGGCTACCAGATGTTGTGTGAACGAATGGAGAAAGAACCGAGGAAATCGATTCGGTCACGCTCCGTTCGTGATATTTTCGCTTGGTAAACCGTTGCAGCCGGGCAGCACGAACGATCGGCAATGGTTCATTAATGCGTTCGAACGCTTGTTCAAGATCAGATGCGGCAGCGCGGGGCAACTGCGACGGTCGCGACTCGTCGAGAATTCCCTGTATTTGGGCGCCATCTTGGGCCATGAGCGGCTGTCTGGACTGTGGAAATCCCTGATGCCTCACGCTTGAGTACCTCGAACAAACTGCGAACCTCCGAAAAGACGTTGTGACGACAATACCGCCTCTGGTATCGGAGCCGGTCTTACCTCCATGAACATTGCTTCATCGCGTAATACGACCGCCGTCCTCGGCCCCACGAACACCGGCAAGACCTACCTCGCGGTAGAGCGCATGTTGGGCCACGAATCGGGGATGATCGGCCTGCCGCTGCGCCTGCTGGCCCGGGAAGTCTATGACCGCATCAAAGCCAGGACCGGCGAGCGCGCGGTTGCCTTCATCACCGGCGAGGAGAAGATCGTCCCGGAATCTCCGCGCTATTGGGTGTGCACGGTCGAGGCCATGCCGGCCGAGGTCGAAGTAGCGTTTCTGGCGATCGACGAGATTCAGATGGGCGCCGACCTCGAGCGCGGCCATACGTTCTGTGATCGCATTCTCCGTCGCCGCGGTCGCGAGGAGACGATGCTCCTGGGAGCAGCCACCATGCGGCCCATCCTGGAAACCCTCCTTCCCGGTCTCAATGTCGTCACGCGCCCCCGCTTCTCCAGGCTTTCCTACTCGGGTCACAAGAAGATCGGCCGACTGCCGCGCCGGTCCGCCATCGTCGCTTTCTCCGTCAACACGGTTTACGCCATTGCCGAAATCGTCCGGCGCCACTGCGGCGGCGCCGCGGTCGTTCTCGGCGCGCTATCGCCGCGCACCCGCAACGCCCAGGTAGCCCTCTATCAATCCGGCGAAGTCGACTATCTCGTGGCGACCGACGCCATCGGCATGGGGCTCAACATGGATGTCGATCACGTAGCCTTTGCAGCGACGCGCAAGTTCGACGGGCTGGCGTTTCGCGATCTCGCCGCGCCCGAACTCGGCCAGGTGGCCGGCCGTGCGGGACGCTACCTGAATGACGGCACGTTCGGACTGACCGGCGAGACGAAACCCTTCGACGACGATACCGTGCGGCGCCTCGAGAACCACGATTTCGCACCGGTTCGCATCTTGCAATGGCGCAACCGGAATCTCTCTTTCGCATCGATCGAAGCCCTGAAGACATCCCTCAACGAACCGCCGCCCCATCGCTCGTTTGCCCGTGCCAGGAACGCCGCCGACGTGCTGGCGCTGGAACAGCTGAGTGAGGAACCCGACATCGCCGACTTCGCGGCAACTCCCGACGCTGTCGAATTGTTGTGGGACGTTTGCCAGATCCCCGACTACCGCAATATCTCCGGCGCCGAGCATGCCGCTATCGTCAGCCGCATATTCCGCTTCCTGCGCTCCGGAGACGGCCGCATTCCCACCGACTGGTTCGCCAGGCAGCTGTCCTACTGCGACCGCCTCGATGGCGACATCGATACGATATCGAACCGAATCTCGCATATTCGCACCTGGACCTTCGTCGCCAACCGCACCTGGCTCGCCGACCCGGTGCACTGGCAATCGCGGACGCGCGAGATCGAAGACAGGCTTTCGGACGCCCTGCACGAGAGCCTGACGCAACGCTTCATTGACCGGCGCACCAGCGTATTGATGAAGCGCATCGAGCAGCGCGAAGCTCTGACCTCGACCGTCGAGCAGGACGGAGCTGTCCAGGTGGAGGGCGAATACGTGGGTCACATGAAGGGCCTGACGTTCGTTCCCGCCGAAGCTGCCGATGATGCCCATGCACGCGCCCTGCGGGCAGCTTCGCTGAAGGCCGTTGCACAGGAGGTCGGAGCACGCGCCCAGGCGATCGCGGCCTCACCGGATCCCGATATTTCCCTTTCGCGGGACGGTCAGCTCCTGTGGCAGTCCGCGTCGATCGCGAGGCTGGAGCCGGGCAGTGAGCTTCTGAAGCCTCGCATCGAGCTGCTTGCCGGCGGCGAGCTTGCAGGGCCCGACCGCGACGCGGTGCAAATGCGGCTCGAGCGCTGGCTCGGCCGTCACATCGCGGCGCTGCTGCAGCCACTTCTCGATCTGGCAGAGGATGAGAACATCACCGGGCTCGCGCGCGGTATCGCCTTTCGCCTCCTCGAGCAGCTTGGCGTGATCCAGCGCGACCAGATTGCCGCCGATGTCAAGGCATTGGGCCAGGAGGATCGCGCCAGCCTACGCAAGCACGGCGTTCGCTTCGGTGCGTTCCACATCTTCGTTCCGGCACTTCTGAAGCCGGCGGCGAGTCAGCTACGCCTCCTGCTGTGGGGCATCTCGCTCGAGAAATCCCGCGCCATCGTCCGCTCCGTCGTACCCGACTTACCCGGACAGGGACTGACTTCCGTCCCCTTCGATCCGGCGACGCCGAAGGGTTTCTACCGCGTTGCAGGCTTCCGCATCTGTGGCAATCGCTGCGTGCGCATCGACATGCTCGAGCGGCTTGGCGACATCATTCGCGACCGCGTCTTCTGGCGGCCGAGGGCGCCGGACGAGCATCGCCCTTCGGGCTCGATAGAGGGTGGGGGGTTCAGTGTCGTGCCGGAAATGATGTCCCTGGTAGGATGTTCGGGAGAGGAGTTCGCCGCCATCCTGCGTTCTTTGGGTTTCCGCATGGAACGCCGGATGCGCCCGGCAGTCGCCAATGTTGAAGCCTCCGATCCGAACGCCACTGCGGCCGCAACGGCGGAATCCGGCGACGCCGGCTCGGCAGCAACTACGGAGGGTGACGGTTCGGCCGCCGGCGGCAGTGCGGATGCTTCCCCTGTGCCGGAGCTCGAGATCTGGTGGCCGAGGGACACCGGGCCCTTCCGTGGTCGCCAGCGGACGCCACACGCCCCTCGGCCGGCGAAACGCAATGGGCCGCGTCCATCTCCGGGCACTGCTCGCGGCAAGCGGCCAAAGCCCGAACAGCGCGAGCGGGCAATGCCGGCTGTGGATGCAGCAGTTTTCGACCCCGCCTCTCCTTTCGCGGTGCTGGATCGGCTGCGCGCGCAATTGCAATCAAGCAAGAAGAATGGCTGAGAGGAACGGCCGGCTGGACAAGTGGCTCTGGTGCGCGCGCGTCGTAAGAACCCGCAAGCTGGCTCACGACATGGTGGCGGCGGGGACCGTTCGTCTCAACCGGGCAAAGGTCGCCAAACCCGGCCACGAGATCAGACCGGGGGATGTCTTGACGTTCGTGTGGGCAGATCGCCTGAGAATTCTGAAGGTGGTTGCCATCCCAGAGCGCCGCGACAAGGCCGCGGCCGCCCGGCTGCTCTATGAGGAGCTTCAGGTGCGCGACTGAGCCGCATGGAGCGCGCCGTTTGCGTCTTTGGAATATCTGCTGCGCAGGGCCACTTCTGCTGCTACAGCATGCGTTTCAAGCCTGCCTCGGATTCGACGCAGTGCAAACAATCGGGAGTTCTTATCGGTACCTGAGAGAGCCGGTTTCTAGATGACCTACATCGTCAATGAGAAGTGCATCAAGTGCAAATACATGGACTGCGTGGAAGTGTGTCCCGTCGACTGCTTCTACGAAGGTGAGAACATGCTCGTCATCCATCCCGATGAATGCATTGATTGCGGCGTCTGCGAGCCGGAGTGCCCGGTCGACGCCATCAAGCCTGACACCGAGCCCGGACTTGAGCAGTGGTTGGCGCTCAATGCCGAGTACGCGACAAAATGGCCGAATATCACGACCAAGAAGGAGCCGCCGCCGGGGGGCAAGGAGTTTGAGGACGTGCCGGACAAGTTTGCCAAGTTCTTCTCACCTGAACCAGGCGAAGGAGACTGATCTTGACGTCAACGTAATATCTTCAAGCAAACGACATTAACGCTGTTCTGCAGAGAACCGAGCATTTGCGGCAAACAGGTGTCGGTCGCGGGACCAGGGTCTTTAAGTTTCTGTAAATGCATGCTATATGGCAGGTGAGCTTAATGGCGCACCCCGGCCCAATCGCAGCTGAGCACTCCGCTCGGATTTCTACTGCCCGGCGCCTCATTTCGCGACAATATTGTGACAATCGGTCAGCATGAGAAGGCTGGCGTCCCTAGAGGACTCCCCTCATGGTTTGCTGGATCGGCAAGAAAAAAGGGTCATGCGTATGGCAACGACACAAAAGAAGGCGGCGCCGGGGCAGCCGAAGAAACTCAGGTTCAAGGCGAACGAGTTCGTGGTGTATCCGGCTCATGGGGTGGGCAGGATTGTGAGCATCGAGGAGCAGACCATCGCCGGCGCCAAGCTTGAACTCTACGTGGTCGATTTCCTCAAGGAAAGGATGCGGCTACGTGTTCCGACCTCCAAATGCGAGGCTTACGGGATGCGCAAGCTGGCGGAGAAGCCGCTGGTTGAGCAATCGCTCAAAGTGCTCAAGGGCCGCGCTCGCGTCAAGCGCACCATGTGGTCGCGGCGAGCCCAGGAATACGAAGCGAAGATCAACTCCGGTGACCTGATTGCCGTCGCCGAAGTGGTGCGGGATCTCTTCCGTTCCGATCGACAGCCTGAGCAGTCCTATTCCGAGCGCCAGCTCTACGAGGCGGCCCTCGATCGCATGGCGCGCGAAATCGCTGCGGTGCGCAAGGTCAGCGACGAGGAGGCTACCGCCGACATCGAGCAGATTCTCGACAAGACGGCGCGCAAGAACGAGAAGGCGTCCGAGGACGCGGCCACCGAAAAGGCGGCGTAACCGCGCGGCGCCGGCTCTTTCGTTTTCTACCTGCCGGTCTATAACGACTCCTGCGGGCCCCGTAGCTCAGCAGGATAGAGCACCAGTTTCCTAAACTGGGGGTCACAGGTTCGAATCCTGTCGGGGTCGCCATATTTTTCAATGACTTAACGTCACTGTATGGTTTCATGATTAGTCGTGGCGTCCACATGGCGTCCACGCTCAAGAATAATTCGGGAACTGCCAGCTGAGTAGCTTAGCGCCGCTCTCCGAAGGCAGAGGTCACAGTTAGAATCCTGTCGGGTGCGCCCAAAAATCTAGCGTTAATAGTAGCTTAGACTTAATCAAGAAACCTTTTCCCGAAACTGATTTGGCTTGCTCACCACCTGCTCACCACCGTTGTCCATCTCGAGCCGGGTTTAAGACGCTGAGACTGGCCCGCGACCGCGTTTACTCCTAGGTTGCGCGCAATGAAGGCTCTGGCATCTATTCTGTTGCTGGCTTCGGTTACCTGCGGCAGGCGCAGGCACAAACATCAGTCCAAGTCCTGAGGAGCTGGCCGACCCTTTGGTACAGGTCCAACTATTTCTGCTCGACGGCCGAACGCCACGGATACCCGCGCGCGTGGTGTGAAGTGCGCGACGGTTACACGAAAATCTTGCAAGCTCAGAACTGGTGCCAGTAGGAGGGAATATGATAGGCATGAATCTGCCGTTGTGGACGGCCGATCCGCAGCCGGATCATCATCGGCCATTGTTGAAGTTTCTCAAAGACACCGGTTACGAGCTGGTCGAGATACCGGTCTTCCACGGCGATCCGAGGAAATGCGAAGCCCTCGTCCCGGTTCTTGACGAGTTGGGTTTGGCAACGACCGTGCTCTCGGCGCGTGGAGCCGACGACAATCCCGTATCTCCTGATCCTCACGTCCGCCATGCCGCGATTGAAAATGGCTGCCGGTCAATGGACTGTGCCCTGGCGTTGGGCGCAAAAAAAGTCGTCGGAACCTTTCACTCAGGATTTGGCGTGCATAGCGGCGCCGGCCCCACGGCGGCGGAGTGGGACCGCGCCATTGAGGTCACGAGAGACGTCGCGGCCTATGCCGCGAAACATGATGTGTCATTGTCGCTCGAGTTTCTCAACCGGTTCGAATGCTACCTACTCAACACGACGGCAGATACAGCCCGCTTTGTGAAGGAACTTGGAGCCAAGAACGTCGGAATCCTGTTCGACACGCACCACTCAAATATTGAGGACGAGGGCTTTTCCATGACACTTGGCCGCCATGGCCATCTGGTGAACCACATCCATGTTTCCGAAAGCCACCGGGGCGCGCTGGGCACGGGCATGGTTAACTGGCCGGATTTCTTCGCGGCGTTAGGGAAAACGGGCTACAGGGGCGATATCGTCGTCGAGGCCTTCGGCACGGCTGTTCAGGAGCTCATCCCGTTGGTGAAGATCTGGCGGAAGGCCTATGACAACGAGAGTCACAACCAGCCCGTGACGCCTATGAATTTATTGGCCGGAAGTCTCGCGTGAGGAGTAACAAGGAGCGCTTATAGGTACCGAAGCAATAGTTTGATTGCAGCGCGGCGCCTCTGCTCGGATGTCGAATAGTTCCCATGCTTCCAGGCATTTCGATTGCCTTTCGGCGCCCCGGTTGCCTTGCCACCGTGCATCCTGCACCTACCGTTCTTCATCGCATCGACGAGGCGACGCTGCGCGAGACGGCGAGGCGACTACGAGTCGTGCGCGAGAAGCGATGGACGTGGAGGATGAGGTGATAGGTCGGCACACACGGGCTGTGGAGGCAGACGACGATGAGAAGAGAAACGGCGATGACGCGAGGATCGCGACATGCATCATTCATCTGTGGATAAATATGGAGGAATGATCATGATTGAGAAAGTTGCGAAGGCCGAGCGGATAATCAAGTTGAATAAAGATATCCGAATAATCACAAAATATCTTGATGATCTAAGAAATTTGAAAAAAGAGCGTTACATAGTACGGATTGAAAATATCGGAAATAGTAGTGGTGTTGACCGGGTTATGGGTTTTAGCAGCAACTCAAGAGATGAAACATACAGTCATTTTGACGAACCGACTCTCTGCGAACTGGTGCGCTCTACAACGGCGAAATTCATTGCGCAGCAATTGCAAGATAAGGAATCAGAACTACGCAAGTATCACGTCGAGGAAGAACGATGAAACGGTCGGTCAGATGCGTAATGCCTGAAGGTCCTACACTGATTTCTGCTGCCGACCTTGTATCGATTGGGTGCGCAGCACCGTGAGCACTTGATCAGGGAGGAAAGGGAATGGCGAAGAGGCAGGCAAAGAAGGCCGCCGCCAGTAGAAGGCAGCGCCAAATACAGAAAAAGCGCAGTGCCGCAGGCAAGAAGGCAGCAATTACCAAGACGCTAGACGCTGCGAAGCGCAAGGCGGCAGGAAAGAAGGCAGGAATTACAAAGACCCTCACTGATGCCAAACGCGCTGCGGCGGCAAAGTGGGCGTGGGTCACGCGTCAATTGACTAAGCGAGCGCAATAGACCGTGTTGATTGAGGGTCAGCTCAAAATCCGATCGACCATGTCGCTAACGGTTTCGCCTGGTAGGAGAAGCCGACGAACTCGCCACAAGAATACGTCATCGGCTGCCTTCTCATAAGCCTGCGCCCGTTCATCGAGCCGATTGTAGGTCTTCCAGCGCACCCAAGGTGGCTTTGGCGGGAACTCCCAATCTGCATATTCCTTCTGCCATTCACGCGGTCCCTTTCTGAGCACGCGCTTGGCCGCCTGTGCCGCGCCATGCTGATATCGATACTGTGGCGCTAGACGCTGAGATTGATATTGCAGGTGGCTGCGAAAGCCCCAGCGGGAGCGGAACCGCTTGGCTCCCGGAGGCTGATAGAGCACCCTGCAGCGGCGATTGCTCGTAAGACAGATGAAGTACCAGCGATAGCCTCCGAAGGGCTGAGGCAAACGCTGAAGATAGATCGTCTCGTCTATGTCCTGCAGTTCATCATCGTACCCGCCCGCCCGATACTTGAGCCGCAATCTTCGGCAATTGGGGTTCTAAGCGGCATTCGGTTTCGACACTGAAATCGTCCGACCAAACGATCCGACTGTTCCACTCGCAGCCGTCGCGTAGCATCCCGTTGGCGGAAATATCCCGGATCGTGATCCGGCGGCAGCTTTCAATGACTCGGCGAAATAGTCTTCAAGGAATACAAGGCAAATGACGTCTTCCAGGGCTTGGGCCTCGGCATCGTATTTCAACCGCTCCTTGCGGATGAGCTATTGCGTGCGGGCAACGGCCTCGCTGTCGTAGCCGCACTCCGCCATGAGCTGGCCGGCGCGAACGGCGTGATATTTTGCAGATCCGTCCGCCGCGGAGATAGCCAATACGACCCTCAGGGTAACCGATAGCATTGAGCCGGCCAAGTGGCGCAGTGTTGGCGCGGATGCGCTCTCGAACGGCGATCAGCCAAAGTCTAAAGCGTTAATCGCGGTTCAACCGCACGGTTAGAGGGTTGACGACGGGTTATTGCCGAGCCCTGATCGAACAAGGCAATTTGATCGCCCCAACAGTCCCAGCCTGGCTGTGTCTCAGCTTCCCGTGTCACCGCCGTCAGGGCCATGATGATTGCGCTCCTTCAGCGACTTTATGCAGTTGTCATTCCGGGGCGCGTAGCTAGCCGGGGCTACCAGACTCGGCTGTTAATTCGAGCAGCTGGACAGTCTGCTTTTCCACCTAGAACCAGCCGTAAACGGTGCCGCTCATCACTTCGCGTTTGTGCCGATTGTGTTGCAAAACTCGACGAGGCGCAGCTCACACGCAATTATCGAATTGAGACGAGCAAATTCTTGAATCAACATTGCGCATTGGGGAGCGACCTTGAATCAATGTTACTCGCTCAGGCGCTCAAAATAGTTTTGCAACGCAATCTGCCAGAAACGGACTCTGGCGACGGCACTCGCGCGGCGCGCGCAAGCTTGCGGTCAAACTAGGCGCGGCTCGGCGCGCTTCTGTTCGGGGCTTCGCTCGGGCCGGCGCGGCCATTTTGAGACAAATCGCCCTGGTGTAGGCGCGGGGGGCTACAGGCAGGCCCGAATAGCTTTTAGAGCCGAAGCCTTTCGTTCCTCTAGCGTCATTTTGGCAGCACGTGCTTTGCCGCCACGTTTCCTTTTAATTGAGCCGTCGTCCGACGCAGGAGCGCCGCCCTCACTTTCCCAGCTTTCTAAGGCATTGGCGTTATTATTCGGGCGCTTGGGCTGCTTGTCGGCCATGATGCGAATATGCGCCGTGAACCGTCCCGATTCCAGCGCCAACTAAATCGTGGTGGTCCACTATCCCCAACCCTCGTTCGTGCACGCACGCCCCAAATTGACTTCGACTCGTGTTATCCGGCTGGGCGCTAATGGTCCCGACTATCCAGATATTAGTATTGCTGCTGGTCATAGTTGCGTCGGTTGCGGTCGTTGCAGCACGACTCAAGGTTCCGCCAGCCATTCTGTTGGTGCTTACCGGCGTCGCCCTAGCGGTCGTCCCTGGCCTGCCGACGCTGGAGCTTTCCCCGGAGCTGGTGTTGCTCTTGGTTTTGCCACCCGTCATATACTCGTCCGCGGTGACAATGAGTTGGCGCGAGTTCCGATTCAATCTCCGTCCCATTTCACTGCTGGCCGTGGGTTGCGTCGCGTTCACGACAACCGCGGTCGCTGCGGTTACCCATTGGCTGTTGGGTCTGCCCTGGCCGTTGGGCTTCTTATTGGGTGCCATTGTTTCTCCGCCGGATGTCATGGCGCCTCTCTCCATAGCTCGGCGAATGCACCTCCCCAAACGGCTCCTCGTCATCCTCCAAGGCGAAGGACTGGCGAACGATGCCACCGCGCTCATACTTTATCGCTTCGCTGTTGTCGCCGTGAGCCTCGGCGCATTTTCATTCGGGCAAGCCGCGGCAACGTTCGCCGCCATAGCCGTTGGCGAAATTCTCTGGGGAATCGGCGTCGGTTGGCTGATGTTGCGCCTGCGGCGTTGGGTCAAGGATCCGCACATTGAGATCATGCTCTCAATTCTAACGCCCTTCATTGCCTATTGGCCACCCGAGCATCTCGGAGGTTCGGGCGTGCTGGCTACCGTAACGACGGGACTCTACGTTAGTTGGTATGGACCCATGCTCATCAGCGCCACCACGCGGATCCAGGGCGTCTTCTTCTGGGATTTCTTCATCTACGTGATCGAAGGCATGGTGTTCCTCATCACCGGTCTGCAGGCACGCACGCTGATTGACCGCATCGGCGATTATTCAATGTTCGAGCTGGCTATCTCCGCTGCGGTCGTCAGATCAGGAATGAGCCGCAGCTTCGCCATCCAGATCATAGATGGCGGGTTAAGCGGGGGAAATCCAAACGACAAGGCCATGAAGGAACTCGCCGACAAAGGCATGGCGCCGGTCTGACGGAAAGAGAACAGGCGACCATGGTCCGAGTCGTAGGGATTGACCACCTGGTGATCCGGGTTTCGGATTTCGAGAAATCAAAGGCCTTCTACGACCAGTTGTTCAAGTTTCTCGGCTTCGAGGTTTCGGAGGAATATGAAGATGCCATCGGATGGACCAACGGCAAGACGCGCTTCTGGATCGGCCCGGCCGATTCGCAAGGCAGAAAACACCGCTACCGGACCGGCGACATCGGTTTGCACCACTATGCATTCCAACTTCGCAGCCGCAAGGATGTCGACGCCTTGCAGACCTTTCTTCAGAAGCACGGTGCAACCATCGTCGATCCGGCCGGCGAGTATTACGACGACTATTACGCGGTGTTCTTCCTCGATCCCGACGGCCTCAAGCTCGAAGGCATGAAATACGGTGAGCGCCACGCCCGTGCGGCACGCATGCGGGCCGAGACCAGAAGCCAGAAGATGGCGCGTAAGCGGGCAAAGCGCGGATGACGACGCGCTGCCCCGGCGCATGCCAAGCGGTGCGGCGCTGGCCTGTTCGGCGACGGCGAGCGGCGCGGCCCCACACGGCAGCCGTGGGGCAACCCGAGGCCATGGCGCCCGCTGGCCCAAGGGGCGCATCCTCCTTCGGGCCGATTCCGGTCTTGCCCGCGAGGATAAACTGATGGCTTAATGCGCGACCAACGGCGTCGACTATGTCTTCGGCCTTGCCCTAACGAACCTCCACGCCCAGGCCAAGGCCCGCAAGACCGGGGTGGCGCATCAAGGACTTCATCGTGGTCGGCGCTGGACTCCTGGAGCCGCGCTGGCGCGTCATCGGCACCGACCTCCCTGGTGGCCCAGGCCACAACCAACAGTGCGTCTCGGCTTCCAGAGTTCAGTGGAGTTCTGGTCACAGGGGAATGGCCTGAAGAGTCCGCCGACAGAATCTGCCGCGAGGGGTTCAGATCAGATCTCTTCGAATTGCCGCGCGTATCTGTAAGGATATCTTATCGTCCATCAGCTCCTTGGCGAGCTTTCTCCGCGCCTGCGCAATGTGCCCGGCGACATGTCGCAAGACCGCCAACTCGTGCTCGTGGCTAGAGTTCCTTCGAGCACGTCTCCTTCTAAATCCTAGGGGGCCCGACAGCTCTGTCAGGTATCTCATTGCGCTGCGTACGTGATCGGCCCCTGTCCTCCTTCCCGGTCCTAGGGAGACTGACAGCTCTGTCAGGCATCTCATTGCGTTGCGTACGTGGTCGTCACGTGCTTGCGTTATCATGGTCATGTTCGTGGATCCCAAGTGGCAAAATTATCACGCGAAAATTCACACACCCACGATACACACCACAATGATATTGTGAAGTCGGTATGAAATAACCTTCGACCTGTGTGGTTTTGGCCACAAGCGTGCTGCGTCGCGGGCCGAAATGCGGATGCCTGCCTCGGCAGCATAGGGGATGTAGCTCATTCGTTTTCAGCCGACGCCAGGCCACTGGTCAAGTTCCCAAGCACCCCTCTATAGCCAGCCACCCCGGAAGCCAGCGCGGCGCAGACCGGTCACGAGATAGGAACAACGCCGCATGAGACGCCAGAGCAATCCGGTGCGATAGTTAGCTGCAAGGCGGCGGGTTTACGGATTAACTTGCGAGATCGGCCGTAGGGCGCTTGATCATGGGAGGAAGGGAATGGCGAAGAAGGGTCGGGCAAAGAAGGCCGCCGCCAGTAGAAGGCAGCGCCAAATACAGAAAAAGCGCAGTGCCGCAGGCAAGAAGGCGGCAATTACCAAGGCGCTAGACGTTGCGAAGCGCAAGGCGGCAGGAAAGAAGGCAGGAATCACAACGGCCCTCACTGACGCCAAACGCGCTGCGGCGGCAAAGTGGGCGTGGGTCACGCGTCAATTGACTAGGCGAGCATAGCCGCAATAGACCGTGTTGATTGAGGATCAGCTCAAAATCCGATCAACCATATCGCTAACGCTTTCGGTGGCCGCGTATCAGCTCGACGACAACGACAACCGCGATGCCGCCACCAATCAACCAGCTCAAGCCCGGCCAGCACAGCAGGATCACTGCGAGCACGATGCCGATTGCGATTTCAATAATCATGAGCCGACGATCACGTCGAGGTAGCCCTTGGCGCGAGCGTGGTGTCGGTCCCACGGCGCGGCATGGTTGTGGTATTGAGGTTGGTAGCCAATTCGACCTTCCTTCGTTGGTTGGCAGGTTAGGCTCGGCGCGGTTTGGATACCGCCGCGCCGGGCCGTTCGAGCCTAATCGAAGCTCGGGCAATGCTGTCGCGTAGCAGCCGCATTGTGCGCAGCCTACACGTTCTTTCGGACGCTCTGAATGGTTATCGGCACGCTATGGCACTCACTCCGGTTCATCATGGTGCTAGTGCCTTGCATTCCGAGTGTGCAGGTACGAGCGGCAGAAGCGCAGATAGCACTCGTCTGTAAGTACGAGACTTCCACGACGGAAAAAGGGGTTGAGCCTACCAGTGGGGAGTTCTCAATTCGAATGACTGTACTTGCCGATAACAGTGTAGTTGGATCAAGCAGCAAGTGCGCTGATCAAAAAGGAACTGCCACGGATGTTAGAGTGAACCTTTTGTGCTCTTACAAACTACAGAAGCAAATTTGGGAGCGTCGGCTAATCATTGACCGGATAGGTGGAGAGTTCACTGAGTTCGTAACTATTCGTGGGGCAAAAAGCGGGCTTATCTTTGAAGGCCACTGCACGCTCACCAAACCGCTGTTCTGATTGGCTACCGCGAGCGTTCTTCATGGCGACAATTGTTTCTGAGTTTACAAAATTCCCGAACGAAGTGGACTTCAGCATTTCTCTCGCGCTGCTCGGGCGCTGAGAAAATTTCCTGTGATCGTTACGAAGTAGACAAGATTTCGTACGATGAAAACGGGAGAATAAAAAAGTACTACGTGTTTCAATCCCAGTTCGATGTACAGGTTTTCTCTAACCTATCGTTTATAGAAAACAATGGTCGCGCAGATATCGCCTTTATTTGCATTTTGCAAATTGGGCTAATGTCCACGGTGGACATAAGGGTGAGAAGTTGCGGCCTTGAGGGTTTATCGACGATTGATAAACCTCCCCGCCCCGAAAGGTGGCGCATCGCCGAGGCGCTCGGGGTGAGCCAACAACAGATCAGCCGCGACCTTGATGGTTTACACATTGCGAGTAAACCTCCCCGCCCCAAAGGCGTTCGCCCAAAGGGCAGCGGGAAAGTGCGGCCTCGCAGCCTTGACCCGCATGAAACGCTCGCTCTGGGACAAGATAACCGCCAGCAGGATCGCTGCCGACTTCCATCGCGGCCATGATCTGTCCGCGAACGAACGCTGAGAGTTGATCGTAGGCTGCGCGGATCGCTGCCGGGTGATGCCCGCCGCCGCTGCCGCCGCCGGCAAGTTCAGCGCGAGCGCGTTCCTTGGCGGCTTGATCCATTGCAGCGTTAAGAGCTTTGATGTCGCCGCTCATCGCAGCGACGCTCGAACGATGAACCCGGTCGCCGGCCCCTCCCCTTCATGTTCTGCGTTCCTTGTTGGCTGGCTCAATGCCGATGCTGCGCAGTTCTACGCGCGCCTTGTCCTCGCCCACGCGCTGGCGCTGGCAGCATGCCGCGACAGCTTCCATGTAGGCGAGCTCCCTTGCCCGAGCGGCGTCGCCGCCGGTGATGCGAAGCCACACCTCACGGCGCGAGTGAAACCAAGCCACCCATGCACTGGGGCTGTCCGCTTGCGGGCCGAGATGTGAGGCGAATGGTGCCATGGTTGCTGCTCTGTCCGGTTAGAACGGCACCTCGCCTTCCGCCACCGGAGGCGCTGGCTGTTCGCGTGCCGGCAGCACGTTGTTGCGGATCGCCTCCTTCATGAAGAGGTCCTGCAGCTCTTTTAGTTTCTCGGGGTTCTGTTGGGCCAAGTTGTTCGCCTGGCTGAAGTCCTCGCTCACGTTGTAAAGTTCCCATACGTCGTCCTTAACGGGAGGCAGAGGCACTAACAGCCACGGGATCGAGTGGCGCGTGGCGGCAACCCAACCTTCGTGGTAGATGGCGCGATTGCCGAACATCTCAAAGTACTGCGTGGTCCGCCGGTCGGCGGCCTTGGCGTCGTCGACCGAGTACAGCATCGAGCGTTTTTCTAGTTTACGCACAAACTCACGGCCATTTGAAAATCACCCGGGCGTCATCTAGAAAAGCCGCGGTGAGTGAGTTGCGTATGAAAACCTGGAACGTCTACAGCATCGAGCGCAAGGGCAAGCGCACCGTCACCAAGTTCGTGGGCGAGGTCGAGAGCGAGGCGGAGTCGCTGAAGCGCGCCGCCGCGGAGGTCTCGAAGATCGCGGGCGTGAAGTTGGTAGTTTGTGATGCAGCAACCGACAATTGGCGCAGGCCCGGGTAGGACCCTCCTCGCCCTGGTGCTGCTCTCGACCTCGGCAGTATCGCAAAGCGTCACGCGGCGTGACCGTTTCCATTTGGAAGGCGCGGAGCTGGCACGAACGGTGAAGATGTGCCGTTGATCGGCGGCATCACCCTGATCACGTTCTCGGCCGTGGCGAGGCCGCGATGGCCGTCGAGATCGAGCACCCACAGGTCGGCTTCCTTGTTGTGAATGGTGGCGCGGCCGGTCTGCTCGCCGAGGAAGCGATTGAAGGTCGTGACCCAATCGCCGCAGCGGATGGTCTCGAACATGGTCATTTTTGGGGGTTCTCCTAACTCACACGTAGGGCCGCCGGGAGCGGAATTCAAGGAACGATGTTGCAACCGTGCAACTTGCAATCCGAGTCGAGCCATGAGCAGCAACCTAGGTTCTGCGCGACCAGGCAAGTTGATTTCGAGCGCGCGGCCGACGAGGCCGAGGCGGTGGTGAAATTGATTCCCAACGATCCTTGGGCGCTCTCCAGAAGGCACACCTCCTGACCAATGCGGGGCGAATGGATCCGCAAGACCGCAAAGCCGCCAGACCGACAAACCCTCTTGCGACGCACGGCCGGACCATACATGTGGGTCAGACTCGAATGTGCATCTGGAGGCGAGAGAACCGTCACAGTTCAGAATGATACCATTATCCCCGTCGTATCTCTCTCATAAGAGCGTCATAGAGCCGGAGCTGTTTTGAGTTGAGTATCTTTTTGGCAGCCGCAGGCTCGCGGGCGGCGTTTGCCCGTAGTTCTGATGATGCGCGTCGCAGCTTCCAAATATCCGGCTTGGCATTCGGATCGATGCCATATTTCTTGAATGTGCGATCCTGCAGGGCTCGGCTTACGGCAATAACCTTCTGCATTTCCTGCTTTTGGGTTCCAGTGCGCTGTAGGCGCTGGACCACATCCACCTCGTAAAATCGAAGCTCTCGCCAAATTGGTGTGAATGGAAAGTCCAAAACTAACCACGGCGAGCAGCAAAGCCACGAGCTTCATCGGCCCAATCCCTTTCCATACGACGAGCCTGCAGTGCACCAAGAATTGTCAGCAGCGTGCGTGCGAGTGGCCTGTCCGACGTGCTACAACGATCGAAACATTGTCCACGCCTCCGGCTTGCATCGCGCGATGAAATAGTGACTGGACAACATCCAGCACCCCGGGAGCGCTATGCAACGCTTCGGCTATCTCAGCGTCGCTCACCATATCCGACAGGCCGTCACTGCAGAGGAGAACGACGTGTCTCTCTTCCAGGGGTGGACAAACTCCGACGTGCGGATCGATCGGGCAACGTGATGAAAGACCGCCAAGCGACTGCGTAAGTGCGTGGCTTATCCGCGGACCAGAACCCTGCCATGGCGGAACATCATCCTGGCTCAGGCGTTGAAGCTGCGGGGGTTGAAATCGATAGACCCTGCTGTCGCCGACATTGAACCATACCAGCGAATTCTCCGAGACGACGACTCCGGCGATGGTCGTTCCCATTCCGGCAGAACTCGGTGTCTGTTGCATCACGTCATATATGTGATCGTTGGCCGCGATGACCGCTCTGGCGCAGCCTTCGACGGCTCCCCGTAAGCCCTCGTCTGCTACGAGGAATTCAACAACCGACCGGCTTGCGAGCTCTCCTTTCGCATGTCCGCCCATTCCATCAGCGACCAACAACACGAGCTGTCCGGTGTGTGCTGCCCTCAGCAGAACCGGGCTTTCCATGTCATCGGAAAAGATTCGGCGATCGACGGCGACAACATCTTCATTAAGCGGTCGCACGCGTCCACAGTTCGTGATCACCGCAACTTCATGACCGGCAACGGAAACGTGGGTGCTCATCGTGACTTGACCCTTGCCGAACGGGCCGCCAGCCCTTGGTGATGGCGAAGCCGATACCGCCGGTCGAACCAGGTGATGGCCACGGAAAGGACGAGCCCCCAGCGCATTGGTGCGAGCGTGCGCCCTCCTTCCTTTGAGGTAACGACGGGAAGGCTCTCGGTCGGCGGCACGTTCCAGATTGGGCGATAGTCGTGCTCGATGACCTTGTCGAGCCGGAGAACGATCCTGATCTCGGACCAGTCTTCGGGAAGGCGAACACGGCCGAAGAGGTTGGCTGGCATTCTTCGGCGCGAACGGCCAGTCTCTCGCAACCCTTCTGAAAGCATGGTGTGGTCCTTCGATCCTTCAGTGACGGCGCGCCTCAGGGCCGCCATCGCTTGGCTTTTCGACGACCTCGTAGTTGATCTCGATGACCTCGCCGGGCCCGCGCCGATTGGCGCGCGACTTGGCTTGCTTGACGAGTTTCCGCCAGCGCCAGCGGCCGACAACGAGGGCAATCACAACGATCGGCAGGAGGACGAGCGCGATCCCGACGGAAAGGAGGAGGAGCGCCGCCGCGAGGCCGAGACCGAGCGCCAACGCCAGGACTCCGCCAAGGCGGCTCCGCCAGTCCCGTCCCGCAAATTCGATCCGCCGATGGACGACCATTTGTCCGGCTATGTGGAGAGCGACGACGCCGGCCGCAAGCTCCACGAGGCCCAGCGCGCGATCTTGCTCTCCTGGTCGAACAGGTCGCCCTTGGTGAGCAGCCATAGCTGGTGGTCACGCCCATAGAGGCTAGAGCACTTCGTGCATGCCCTCGATCAGTTCGACAGGATGCTCCCCTGGCCGGCGTTTGGCTCGCTGGTGATTTTCACTGGGCCAAGATGGCCTTCGCTGAACAGCTTGAACTTCTCACCCGACTTCATCGAGAGCTTGCCGGGCCTGGAATCGACATTGACGGAGAGGCGGCGACGGCAAGAATTGAGGGCCCGGGGCCTGACGGACCTCGACTTTGAGGCATCGAAATAGCGCTGCCCCTCCCTCGGGCGTCAGGTTGAGGCGAGTGTCAGACAGGCAGTGGTTCAGAAATCACCCGCCAGCTCCGCACCGATGTTAACTTCTCGGGCGACGTAGGGACGCGCCCGCGACTTTTCTCTCTCGATCTGGGTTGGCTTGGTTAGAGCCAGTCAGGAGTTCACGCTCTTGATCGGCTCGCTTACCGTGTTATCATGGTTTGCCTGGCCAAACAACAATCCGATAAACCCGACAGAATAAAAAGGCGCCGAGGTCCACCGCCAACCGGCGTGGGCCTTCTCATTGGCGTGCGAATTCAGCCAGATGATTTGGAGTTGCTGGATGCATGGCGCGCCGATCAGGCTGACAAGCCCGGCCGGCCCGAAGCCAATGGCATTGAGTCAAAAAAATCTTCACACCCTGAAACGCGCGGTCGTAGCTGCAGAGATTTAGTTAGACCAAGTGCAACGTATGGCAGAGACTGCGATCATCGTTGGAGGTGCATTGGTTGTCATTTGTCTCATCTTTGCCGTCTGGTTCGGGACCTGACCTCAGCAGGGATCAACCAGGGCGGCGCCAATTATCAGTCGCCGCGTCGCCCACTTCGATCATTACGCTGTACGTCTTTGAAACCTCTTTGGCGGCGCGTTTTGTGGCGCCCTCACCCTTGGCTTGGATCGTGCCGATGAACTTCGCCGCCATGCGGCGACGGTGCCGGCGATTGTGTAAACGTTGTAGGTTTTCATACTCACTCAACTCACGGCTCAACGGGAAAGCTGTCGACAATCTATATGAGCCGTCGTGGTTCCAAGTAACGCCCAGCAGTACGTACTTCGATGTCGAGTTTCGTTCGTGGAAGGCCGTACAGCGCCCTTTGCGCCTTTCGGCCTGAAAGGGGGACGGCAGAGCCATAGAAATGGAGTTCTGGTCTTCATCAGTCGGTGCGTGGCTCTTGCCAAGCATATCGTCAACGCGGCCTTAATCGGTGGGTGCGATCATTGTCGGCTGCGTGTCGACGCCCCTAAAAGGCAAATCAGGGATGCCGGTAGGCTGACGGGAAGATGCTACCTGACACCCCAGCGGGTGCAGGGCGCGCGTCGAAGTTTCCACTGCTGAGAACCGAGCCAACGAAATGAAGCGCCCTGGCGTGGAAGTGGCTAACCGGCCAGGGCGCTGAACTCATTACGCTAACCTACTACCCCGGCGCTGGAGGGATTCCGGCCGGGGCGGGCGCTGGTCTCATTCAGTGCGCTACTCTGGGACATCGTGAGCGCGAGACCAGTGGAACAACGCGGTAGCCAAGAATAGGTTCCCGCCTTTTGTGGTATCTTGGAATGAGCCATGCAATCAACGGTTGCGTGGTTAGGGCCGATGGGAATGGTTTACACTTCCTCGTGTTGTCCCGTCGGCCCGCTCTTTCAGTTCAACCTAGCAAGAAACAAAACCGCGAGTCATGCGGCAGCCGGCGTGATCTGGACCTGATAGCCGAGGTTTTGCAGCCGAGCGATGAGGCGCCTGGTTTGGGCCGGCTTGGCGGTTCGGTCGAAGTGATCGGCTCCGAGATCCTGATAGAGGGTGCCGTCCTTGAGCATGTGATAGGCCGCGGTGAGCATGGAGGCGGCGACCGCGGCGATGGCCTTCTTGGCGCCGCGGCGAGCGCGCAGGCGATGGAACTGCGCCTGGAGGTAGCTGCCGTTCTTGCGGACCGCGGCCCAGGCGCACTGGATCAGGGTCGTCTTCAGCCAGGGTGCGCCCTTGCGCATCCGATTGGATCGGCGCTTGCCGGCACTCTCGTCGTTGCCGGGACAGAACCCGCCCCAGGAGATGAGATGCCCCGCGGTGGCAAACCGGCTCATGTCGGTGCCGATCTCGGCGAGGATCCCCCGGGAACTGAGGGAGTTGATCCCGGGAATGGTGATCAGCAGCGAGATGGCGGTGCGAAAGGGCGCGATGTTGGCCTCGACCTCGCGATCGATCTCGGCGATCGCCGCATCGAGCGCCACGATCTGCTGCTGATGCAGGCGCAACAGGAAGCGATGGTGCTTGCTCACCCGGCCGCGCAGCGCCTCGCGGAGGGTCTCGGGCGGTGCTTTGATCCGCCGATGGGCGAGCCCGGCCAGCTTCTCCGGATCGGTCTCGCCGGCGATCAGCGCCTCGATCATCGCCCACCCGCTCGCGCCGGTGATATCGGAGATGACCGAGTCGAGCTTGATGTTGGCATCCTCCAGCGTCTTCTGCAGCCGTTGAATGTGGCTGGTCCGCTCGCGAACCAGTTGCTTGCGGGTGCGCAATAGCCCACGCAGCTCCTGCGTCTGGGCATCCGGCACGAAACTGCCGCGGACCAGGCCATGGGCCAGAAGGTCGGCCAGCCAGGTGGCATCGTTGGCATCGGTCTTGCGGCCGGGAACATTCTTCACGTGGGCGGCGTTCGCCAGCGTCAACGCAAAGTCGCCATCGCTCAGAATGTGCCAGACCGGCTTCCAATAGACACCCGTCGCCTCCATGAGGATGTGCGTGCATCCTTCCGAGGCCAGCCATTCCGACAAGGCCAGAAGATCCCTCGTCATCGTCTTGAAGGTGCGCACCTCGCGCTTGACGGTGGCCTCGTGCATGTGCCAGACGCAGGCCACCACCGTGTCCTTGTGCACATCCAGACCGGCGCAGTGGGCGTAGAGTACTTCCATGTTGCTTCTCCTCTGCAACGACGCCGCCGGCATGGGACTTCCGTACAGGGAACTCTAGCAAACGTGCTCCGGGGTCATCACCGACCCTTGGCACAATCAGGGGTGCTCGGAAGTCCCGGACCCAACTAAGCAAAGGGCTCACCGCACCAAGGAAAAAACCGATCTCGTCGCCGACGACGATCCCGCCACACTATCACAGCAGCAACAGTCCCCGTTTCATGTCCAGCGGGTCGGTAACGCCGGTGGCGAACTAATTAGATTGCAACGTTGCCTGAATGGCGAGCTCCGTTTTGGTGGGATAGGCACACATGGCATGCGTTGCGCCATTAGCAGCCCGGTCGACGAAACCATCAAACCACCTACGGCTCAAAAACCGACAGGCATGCACCACGCGATATTCGGCGGCCTGTTTTCCTATCCAAGCTCGAAACGCCGGCACGGCTGCAGCCGCCTTTGCTTGGTCTACATCGGACAGCTTCCGCCATGCCTGCCACGCCTCAAGCTTCGACATGCCGGCGTCGGTGGGATAACTCGACCAGAAGCTTTCGAATGCTGGCGAGTAGGCGTGGCGCCCGTTTGGCTGTCGAGAGTTCGGCAGACTCGCCGTTTTCCGACAAGGAATCTTTTTCTTCAGAAAGAGGTTTAAGAGATTCCTTATGTAGGTTTGTCGACGAATCTGCCGACGGGTCTGACGACGGAACTGCCACGGCCACCTGTTTCTCGGCCCTGCGCTTCGCCTGATAGTCCCTATCGGCTGCTCGACGCCGCTCCGCCTGCCCATCAATCGGCAGACGCCCATGGCCACCGGCTGCCAAAAAGTCCGCGTCGATGGCTGTCACCACGGCCACAAGAGCGTCGCCCTGTATGCCGTTGTCGAGCAGCAGCTTCAACGTCGTGGCGGTTACGGGCATGGGCGCTGATTTCACTTAGCAACGGCAGCGGCACCGAGGACGCTCAACACGAGCCTGTGAGGTATCGATTGCGGCGCCATCCGGTGCCCCAGCGTGCGAAGGTCGGACAGCCATCCCGTCTCAGCCTTGAGAGCGGAAAGCGTTGCACCGTTGCTGGTCGGCATGTCGTCGAGCAACGCGGCCAGGGCACCTGCTAGTTTTGGCTGAGCGTGCAGCTCGTCGACCGCGTTTCGAAGCTTAAAGTTCGCAGCCGTCCACGTCGTCGGCTTCTGATTGATGAAAGCAGCGGCATGCTTGGCCAGTTGCTGCTGAGCTTCGGCCCGGCGCTTTACGCCGCGGGCGGTATTGAACGCTTGCAAAGATCGGGTGACTCGCCTTGCCGCAAGAAACATCGGATCGTCTTGCGTCGTCATTTGGTTTCCCTCTGTTGCGTTGCGCTGTTTTCCGGCTCGATCCTGTCGTGAAAGAGCTTGCCGCCTCTGCCGATGGCTTGTTGCGTGTGGCCGGTTGCCCGCCCGTGGTGTTGGGCGGGAGCCTGATAAGCGGTCCACAGCCGCCGCCATGGCGAGCCCCAGTCCAAACAGGACGGCCGCGACGATAGCGCGCTCCATGGGCTATGCCTTGGCCAGTGCGATGGTCGCCCGTTCCAACTTAGCATCTAATCGGCGCAGTTCCTCACGAAGGTGCGGCTGTTCCGGGTCTTGATCCAACTCGGCCTTAAGCTGGCGTCTCTCCGCGCGAAGATCGCAAACGCTGGATATGCAGTGGAAAGTTCCGTTCCATGGATTGTTCATGATCGGCCTTCCGCGGCTCTACGGCAAGCTTCCATCGCCGCCGCCAGCTTCCGCGGCGCCAGTACCGTGGCCATGATCGCCATCAGTGTTGGTGACGGCCAAGCGCTGAGCGCAGATCGAGCGTCGGATAGCGGCGCTTTACGTCGGCCTGTACTTCTTTCAGCAACAGGCGGTTGAATGCTGTGTAGACGTGCCGCGCGGTCACCGCCTCTTCAGCGGTGCCGCAGTCGGGGCAAATTTATGGTACGGGAATGGTTAGCCAAGGCTACCTCCTATGAAGGTGGGCTGCGGTCAGAGGCGGTGGGAAGTTCGTTGCTTCCTGCCGCCTCGCTTTTGCGCCCTTGAGTCGGCGCGTCAGGAAGGCTATATGTAAAACATATCCACTGTCAAACGCCAAATTAAGCAGGACTCAAAAGTGCCAAGGGCGGTCCAATATCCCGTGAAAAAGCTTCTTCAATTTGACGAGCAAATGATCACCGACGTAGAGAAATGGCGAACGAAGCAAAAACGTGCCCCAACATTCAATGAGGCGATTCGCCAACTCGTAGAGCGCGGGCTACAGGCCAAGGTGAAGTGATAAGCTTACCAACCAAAACGAAGAGGGTGAACGCATGGCGTGGACGGTGATCCCGGCGCAGCCCGGCTTCGATCTAGTGGAGCCTACTTTTGTTGACGAGAAAAAGATTGTGAACGAAGACTACATCCCGCGGAAGGTCACCGGCTTGGCAACCACTCCCATAGTCGCATGGGTAGTTGCGTACAAGCCTGAGACAACGTCGGGAGAGGGTGGCCAGCGCGCGTGGGCCAGGCCTGTGACTTGTAGCGCCGACGATCCGTTTCAGTATGCTATTCGCCACAACGGGATAACCCGAAACGACAACGGCGAATGCTTCACTCCCGGCCAGGACGATGAAAAGTTGATAGCGTTTTTCCAAGAGATGGAAGACCAAATCTGCGCAGACATAAATGAAGATCGCAGGCGCGCCGCACTGATCAAGGATATGAGCAAGCCTAGCGAGCCGCTGCACTAGTGATATGTCCAGCAAATAGCTGGACAATCAGCTGGTTGCAGAATATGGTAGCGCATGCCTTTGAGCGTGCCTGCCCTTAGGGTTCCTCCGAGTGAGCGCGGCGGGGTGCACCAGACCACGCACCCCCAGACGCAAAAAATCACTGTCCAGTTAATTCGTGGACACTACACTAGCGACGATGCAAACTGAAGTCCCAGCACGGCTTAAGGAATTGCGAAAACGCGCTGGCATGACCATGGCAGAAGTGGCCAAAGCGTGCGGCATGCGTGGCCAGTCTACTTATCAGCACATGATGGGCCAGGGACATCATGTCAACCCGAGGCTCAGATCGCACCGTTGATCGCGGCTGGCTGAGATCGTTTGGGTCATCGTCTGGCTCGGCGTGGGGCTCGGCTACTTCGCGCCTGTCGGGCGGCATCAATTGGTTTTGAGCCCGGAGGAGAAGTTTGCCATGGAGCGATAAGCCGCCAGAAGTCGAGCAGCATGATCGGCCTGAACAGCTACTTACGGCCGATCGGCGGTAAGCGGTCTCTGCCATTTGGGGAAGGCTGCATGAGCGGGGAAGCAATCGACACGAGCACCCGCTCGATCCGCCGGGGTAGTGGGCATGGCACGTCCGAATGGTGGTTCGGGTAATCGGGGGAGACCCGTCTTGGGCGAGGGTAGCGGCCTCAACGTCGCTTGTAGGCGGCGGCCAAAGCGGGAGTCGGACAGGGCCGTATGAGCGTTGCGCAAGACCGTTGCAGTCGTGCACGAAGGTGAGCAACTGGTGCAACTCCCTGCTCGATCGCGGCTACGGGAAGGCCCCGCAGGCCGTTCTGCCGGAATTCCATTAGCAACCAAGTAGCAACCACGGAACTCCTATTTGGAACGAGTCCGTTGCAAGTCATTACTAACTTCCCTGTCAGAAATCGGCCCGCTTCCTTGGCTCTTCTCAGACGAAATATTTGCCTACCCGACGCGCGAAATCCTGTTTGGCCGCAGACCAAGTCTGTAACTAGCACGGGCGACATTCCAATGGTCGGTTGCCTGTCTAGCTGTGAAGCCATGGGCGGCGATCAAGTTCTTGTGGATCGAAGGCAATGACCTCTATTTCCACCCCAGCTGTTATCTCGGCTTGGAGGCGCGCAGCGATCTCTGCCTTATTCCCCGCCGTGCCACATGCTATGAGGAGGACATCCGGGCGAATGTGCTCTGACGCGAGCGCAAGCTTGCTGACCTCAGCATCGGTCAATCCGGTTTCAGTCGTTGCCTCGACCATATGTACTCTTCCGTCTACCACTGCGAGAGCATCGATCTCCGCGCTACATGGCTCTTTGTTTCTTGGATACTGGGTCCAAAGCCGCATTGATGGGGCAAAACAAAAGGATCGCATTGATCGCTGCCACAGTCGCCACAGCGCCCAGATCAGAACCTCTGTGCCGTGTTGCCGATAGGCGTCTATGAGAAATGGATTTGGCCTGAAATGCCAGTCCCCGGAAACTGGTGCCGCTTCAGTTCGACCACAGACTTCGCAATCGATGGTTCGCTCAAGAGCCTCGAGGCCTACCCAGTTACGGTTGAAACAGGTTCGACATTGCCATTCTAGCCCCTGAAATATCATTTCTGACTGACACACATACTGAATAGATCGAGTTCAGTCTTTTTTCGTTCCGCCAATACGCCTTGTCCTCATCCTTCTCAAGCGGATGAGCCTGTAGTTCGTGCTCTAACAGCTTTTCCCACTCGCCCTTGAGCCAAGCATAGCTGACGTAACGGGGTTCTTGCTGAACCATACGCCCAAAGTGCAGCGCCAACCGAAGCAGCCGTTTCTGCTCCTCCGGGGTTTCGATCTTGATCGGACCCTCATATTGCAGAAGCCGCTTACGGACGGTCGCTATGAAACGGTCGCGCAGTTCAGGAGCATCTCCAATCGGATGCGCGCCCACATGCTGCAGCACGTCACGCCAATATCCGTGCATAAGTATCTCGAAAGCGTCATGCAGCGTGTCGAAAAGCTGCAAAACCCCAAGAAGGTATCTGCCTTTATCAGACACATCGGCATATCTGAATCGAGTTCGCCCATGGGGCGCCTTCTTGCGAGACCGGTCATCAAAAGGCAACCACTCGTGGTCATTGCAGATACCGGCCCGAATGGCGTCAAGATCATCCGGGAGGCTGATTGCAACATGAGTAACATCTACGTTAAGGGCGATCCCGAAAGCACCAAGTCTCATGGGACGGATAAACTTTCCATAATAGTCATGCCTATCTTCCGAATCCCGCTCCAACTCAAATGCTCTTTCAATTCGAATTCGACGGGGAAGCGCCCAAACGTGTCGCTCATTCCGGTCGATTAGAACGTCGGCCATCCAATTGCCGCTGCGAATCCCGAGAGGAGGAATCTCCTCCGACATGTGCCAAGGTATGGCCCGCGGAATAACCACTCGGCTGCCTTGAAACTCCGTTGTTGCGCGTCCCTCAGGTTCGCTAAAGGCCCCACCCCGAGTGAACCCGACGGCCTCGGAGTTCCGAAATTTGAGAATACAGGCAGTGTGGTTATCGTCTTTGACCACTCTCACATGCAGGTAGTGGCCGGCTTTGCGCAGTTTTTCAGCGGCATCATCCAAGACATCCTTATTGAGAGACGTTGATCGCAATGTGACGCTGTCAGTGCGACCCTGATAATCAAGAGCGCCCCGATGCTCTATAATCCGTCGAATTCGAGCTAGGAAATCTGCATCCGAAAGTCTTTCGGTTGGCACACGTAGGCCTGTGATTCCTCCGACCGACGACCTCTGGTAGCTGTGGTGGTTGTTCCAGAACAGGATCCTGTCAGCGGGCTCATCGCCGGCCACTATGGTAAGTCCTTGGGCGCTGTCTTGCCCGCCGGAAAGATACGGCGAGAAGAATTCGGATAGTTGGGCCATAGTGAGCGGTCCACCATGTTCGCCTAGGCGAGCAAGGATGCCATCCTCGTCCATGATGTATTGCGTGTCGGATCTTTCTGATTGTGTGGGTTCTCGAACGCCTCTCTGGAAATCAAGGTTACGCATGTGAACAGCTCGGGGTGCTGCCGCGCAGGATTGGCAGCGTTGCCCAAGCTGGTCCGAAGAAATCCGAAGTTCTCTTGCACGAAGGGAGCACTGCTCCGGTCCCAAAATTGGTCCAAAACCTCTATCTTTGAAACTCGCCTGAAAAAGCCGCGACTACGTGCAGCGTATACCGGAAGCACGGACAAACTTGATAATCCTGCGATAGGCAGCTCAATCAAGAATCGGGGTGGGCCCTCTTGAAACCGAGGCTCCCTGTGCAACTTGATAAAAGCGGGCGCGAACCGCTCATGCGTTGCCGCCACCGCGTCGTCCGTGAGTGGAACGAAGCTGTAGATGATGTCAGGATCGAAATACCAGAGCCATTCATTGTATCGCTGATCGATACCATCCAGGCTGGCAGGCACAAGCAAGGTCCGACGCCCTGCCCAGCGGCCATAACACTCAGAAAATATCGAATCCAAAAGCTCTTTCGGACAGCTAGCCAGATCGATCAAGTACGCCACTCGAATTGGCCGCGCCGTCGCAACCGCACTTAGATGAGTTGGCATCTCTTTCACGTTCAGACTACTTTGCGACCTTCTAGGTTGCACTCTTTCCGTGTTGCTTTCGAAGGTTAGGGTCTGAGCAACAACATTATGCAGAAGGGACTGGCATTCGGCCGCGTTTGGAGCAGTAGTGTTCGTTAGTCCCGAGCGCTGAGGGCGCCCCGAGATCCTGCCCCGCCGGCCTGTTGGCCGAGATGGGGCTTCGGTGGTGCGGCGTGACGCCGCCATGAACCGAACGGAGGATCTCGATGACAAAGTCTACGAAAAAGCCATCATCCCAATCAGCGCGGGAGGTGAACGCCGCGCCACGGGCGATATCCAATCTTGAACAGCCGAAGAAAGACAATCCAGGCTCGAAGCAATCTCGCATCATCGCCATGCTGCAGTCTCCAACCGGGGCAACGATCGCCGCAATGATGAAGACAACCGGCTGGCAGCAGCATTCAGTCCGCGGCTTCCTGGCAGGCGTCGTGCGCAAACGGCTCAAGCTGAAGCTCGCTTCGAAGAAGATGGATGGCGACAGGGTCTACCAGATCTCTGGTGGAGCGCACAGAACGCCTCGCAAGTCCGCGCAGCAGCCGTCCTGATCTCCATGCCACGCGTGACGATCGGTTCACCGCTGCCGGACCGTAACACGATCGATGCCGAGATCGCTCGTCTGCGTGATCTCGGCATCGATGAGCTACGGGCCCGATGGCACACTTTGTTCGGGCGCCGACCGCCCCCTCACCTGCCCCGCCACCTGTTGTTTCGTGTTCTGGCCTACCGGCTGCAGGCCGACGGGTGGGGCGATCTGGATGCCGAAAGCCAACGCCTGCTCGACCGCTCGGCCTCACCCGAGGACGCAGGACAGCGCGCCGTGACGCTGTCTCGCCGTACTATCGAGTTGAGGCCCGGCACTGTCCTGGGCCGTGAATGGCAGGGAAAGATGCACCGCATTGCGGTACTGGCGGACGGCTTTGCCTGGAACGGCAAGACCTATCGGAGCCTGTCGAAACTCGCCCACGCGATCACCGGTGCCCGCTGGAACGGGCCGCGGTTCTTCGGTCTGCGGGACAAGTCGGAAAGCTCTCGGATATGAAGACCGCATCATCCAAACGTGTTTATTGTGCCATCTATACCCGGGTCTCCACAGACCAAGGGCTCGACCAAGACTTCAACTCGCTCGATGCCCAATACGATGCCTCGCAGGCCTATATCCGCAGCCAGACCCATGCCGGGTGGACCCTGATCCGGGCCAAATACGATGATGGGGGCTTCTCGGGCGGCAATACCGACCGCCCAGCCCTGCAGCGGCTCCTGGAGGACGTGCAGGCCGGCAAGGTCGACGTCATCGTGGTCTACAAGGTCGACCGCCTGACCCGATCGCTGGCGGACTTCGCCAAGCTGGTCGAGCTGTTCGACGTACATAATGTGTCGTTCGTGTCCGTGACCCAGCAGTTCAACACCACCACCTCGATGGGGCGGCTGACCCTGAATGTCCTGCTGTCCTTTGCCCAATTCGAGCGGGAGGTCACCTCCGAGCGTATCCGGGACAAGATCGCAGCCTCCAAGCGCAAGGGCCTTTGGGTCGGCGGCATGGCGCCGATGGGCTATGACACCAGGGACCGCAAGATCACCGTCAATGAGGCCGAGGCTGAGCGGGTGCGGACCATCTTCCGCAGCTACCTCACGCTCGGCAGCCTCAACCTGCTGATGGCCGATCTGCGAAGACAGGGCCTCGTCACCAAGATCCGCACCCTAAAGTCGGGAGCGACGGTCGGGGGCATTCCGTTCACGCGGGGCCCACTCGCCCACCTGCTGCGCAACCGGTTCTACATTGGGGAGGTGATGTTCAAAGGTGAGATCCTGGCCGGCGAGCAACCCGCCATTGTCGACCGCGACCTGTTTGACGCCGTTCAGGCAAAGCTGACGCAACAGATCAACAGTCATAAAGCCACGAGGATAAAGTCCGAAGCCCTGTTGGCTAGGCCGGATCTTCGATGACCGCGGCAATCGCATGACGCCGAGCCACGTCCGCAAACGGGGCATCAAGTACCGCTACTACCTGTCGTCCGCTCTGCTCCAGGGACAGGCCGAACGCGCAGGGAGCATCCGCCGGGTTCCGGCAGTTGAGCATCGAGGCCCTGGTCGTAAAGTCAGTGCGGGACCATCTCTCTCTAGCGGCATCCACTGACGACCGCAGTCTCATCAACGACCAGGTTGTCCGCGTCGATGTCCGCTCCGATCAGCTTCTGATCGAGCTTGCCAACGACAAAGCGGCCAATCCCAAACGAGCCAAGCCCCCCAAGGTGCTAAACGTCCCTTGGCAGAAGACCCCGCCGAAGAGACGCCGTGAGATGCTTTTGCCCGACTTCGTCCAACCCCAACACGCTCGACCGATCCGTTCCGAGACACGCGCCCTTCTCATCGCATCGATCGCGCGCGGGCGGCGTTGGCTCGATGAACTCATCAGCAACCCAATGGCGACTGCCGAGAGCATCGCCAGGCAACAGCAGTTCAGCGTGCGGCAAATCAACATGACGATATCGCTCGCCTTCCTCGCGCCAGACATTGTGAAAGCGGCGGTCGAAGGACGGTTGCCACGCGGGTTCGGCGTCACCCGCTTGCGCGATGCGCCAGCAGAGTGGTCACGCCAGCACCAAATGCTCGGCCTGCCTCATTAATACGCCGCAGACTGCACACCTGACGATTGCGCCACCAGGAACGGGATTTTGAGCGCCAGAGACCGCCGACGCAAAATGGCCTGTACAGTGAGGATAACCGGTCTAAGAGACGCAGGCATTGAGTAGAACCGCGCCAATTCGGGCGCTCTTCGCACGTCTTCAGGAACGCTCGGCAAACACCGGACTGCGTGGTGGGCCCGGGAGGACTCGAACCTCCAACCAGGCGGTTATGAGCCGCCAGCTCTAACCATTGAGCTACAGGCCCGGCCGGGGCTTGCCCTATAGCAGTTCCGCACCCTTTGCCATACCTTGGCCACGCGCCCGCGAAAAGCTGCGGCACCAGATTCATGAACCGCCCCGTCGCCCATTCGACCACCCTTTCGCCCGAGCAGGCAGTGGAAGAGCTGGTCCTGCTCTACGATCGGGCCGCCGGCAGCCTGCAATCGGCGCTCGAGCAGTTCGTGAAGTCGCGCACACCGCCTTCGCCGGATATGCGCGCCTGCTTCTGCTATCCCGAACTTCGGGTTACCTACGCTCCAGACGCTCCGCAGCCGTCGATCGCCCGCGCCTATGCGAAGTTCCAGGGCGCCGGCGTCTACGCCACGACCGTCACGCAGCCGGCCGCCTTCCGCAGCTATCTGACCGAGCAACTGCGATACCTCGTCACCGACTACCGCGCCGAAATTGCCGTTCGCCTGAGCAATCAGGAGATCCCCTACCCCTATGTTCTCGACGAGGGCGACGAGCTGGGCCACGGCGGTGTTCCCGCCCAGGAGCTCGCCCATCACTTTCCGGGCGCCCTGCTTTCGGCCATCGGCGATGAGATCGCCGACGGCACCTGGACCCCAGCGCCGGGCAGTCCGCTGCCGCTCGCGCTCTTCGATGCGCTGCGCGTCGACTATTCGCTGCGCCGCCTCGTTCACTACTCGGGCACCGACTGGCGCCGGTTCCAGCCGTGGATCGTGCTCACCAACTACCATCGCTATGTCGATCAGTTCGTGCGCTGGGGCGTGTCGCAGCTGGCGGAGGAAAGTCCGTACGCGGAGCTTCATCTTCCGGGCGGCCAGGCGCTGACTCGCGGGCTCAGCGCCGCCGAGATCGACCAGCGCCTTCTGGCCGTGCTGTGGCACCGCTACCAGATGCCGGCCTATCATCTCGTTCGCAGCGACGGCAGCGGCATCACCCTCGTCAACATCGGCGTGGGTCCCTCCAACGCCAAGAACATGACCGATCACCTGGCCGTGTTGCGCCCCCATTGCTGGCTGATGATCGGCCACTGCGGCGGCCTGCGCCAGTCGCAGCGCATCGGCGACTATGTGCTGGCGCACGGCTATCTGCGCCAGGACCGCATTCTCGACGGCCTCGTGCCCCCCGACATTCCGGTGCCGGCGCTTGCCGAAGTGCAGGTTGCTCTGCAGGAGGCGGCGGCACGGGTGACCGGTGAGCGTGGCGAAGCTCTGAAGGCCCGACTGCGCACCGGCACGGTGGTCACCAATGACGACCGCAACTGGGAGTTCCGCTGGACCCAGGAACGCAAGCGCATCAACCTGTCGCGCGCCATCGCCATCGACATGGAATCGGGGACCGTCGCGGCACAGGGCTACCGCTTGCGCGTACCGTATGGAACGCTGCTGTGCGTGTCCGACAAGCCGCTCCATGGCGAGATCAAGCTGCCGGGCGCCGCCAACGCCTTCTACGACAGGGCGGTAACCGAGCATCTGATGATCGCCATCGCCGCACTCGATGGGCTGCGCGCCGACCGGACGGGGCTGCATTCACGCAAACTGCGAAGTTTCGACGAGCCGCCGTTTCGCTGAGCACCTCCCTCGTCATTGCGGCAGAAGCCCGAAATCGTTGCCGCGATATTGTCGCAATCAGCGGTCACATGTCACAGCCCCATCTAAGGCCTCTCGAAGAAAAGCAAGGATCATGACCAGAGCCGGTCTCGGCCTCGCAATGCTCGCCGCGGTTCTCCCTCCCCTCGTCCCGGCTTCCGCCGCCGAGGACGCGAAAGCGCCGCCGCGCACCCTGGCTCTGACCGGCATCGGCGAAGTGCGCGCCAGGCCCGACACCGCCATGGTGAGGATAGGGGTCATGCGCCGCGCCGCGACCGCGCGCGAAGCGTTGACCGCCGGCAACGCCGCAATGACGGAGATCCTCGACCATCTGAAGCAGTCCGGCATCGAGCCCAAGGACATCCAGACCGTCAACTTCAGCGTGAACCCGGTTTATGTATACGACAGCAAAAACCAGGAACCGCCGAAGATCACCGGCTACGACGTTTCGAACGAGCTGCATGTCACCATCCGCAAGCTCGAAGATCTGGGCCGCGTCCTCGACGAGGCCGTCAGCAAGGGATCAAACCAGATCCATGGCGTTCAATTCACGATCAGCGAGCCGCGCTCGCTCGAGGATGAAGCGCGCCGGCGGGCCGTCGCCGATGCGGCGGCCAAGGCCGAGCTTTATTCCAAGGCGGCAGGCGTGGCGCTCGGCCCCATCCTTTCGCTCGCCGAATCCATCGCCATGCCGCCGCAGCCGGTCTTCCGGAAGGCTGAACGCATGGCTGCCCAGGCCGACGCCATGGTGCCGGTCGCCGAAGGCGAGCAGCTCATCGAGACGCAGGTCAGCATCACCTGGGAGATCAAATAGCGCCATAGCGCCGGGTCGGCGTTTCGCGCCGATGCTGCGGAAGGCGTCTTGGCACCATGCCCATCTGTGAAGCCGATCCGTGGCGATTTCAGTTTTTCGAGGGCATCGACTGCCCTGCGCATGTCCGCATCCCGACCGAAGATGCCGATGCGTATGAGTGGTATCCCGGCTACAACTGGATCTATGACAAGCTGCGCGTGGCGCTCAGTCAGGGCATGGAGGCCGCCCCCCACGGCATCATGCCACGCCGCTTTCCCGTCTTCTCCAAGCCGATGGTCAATCTCAAGGGCATGGGCGTGGGTAGCGGCGTGCTGCGCAACGAGCGGGAGTATCAGCGCCACTATGCCCCGGGGCACATGTGGATGCCGTTGCTGGACGGTGAGCACGTCAGCACGGACTGCGCGCTGATCGACGGCAGATCCGTCTGGTGGCGCCACTCGACCGGCAAGCCGCTCCCAGACGGCATGTTCGACTACTGGACGATCCACGCAGACCCTCGCCCACGCCTCGAAACTTCGCTCGGCGACTGGCTCCTGCGCCACATGAAAGGTTACTCCGGCCTCGTCAATTTCGAGACGATCGGTGGCGCGATCATCGAGGTTCACATGCGTTTCGCCGACCAGTGGCCGGACCTTTACGGCCAAGGGTGGGTCGCGGCGATCATCCGGCTGTACGCCGAGAGAGTGTGGACCTTCGCCGATCAGGACCGGGTGGACGGATTCAGCGTGCCGCTGTTCGGCCGCCATGGCCGCCAATTCCGGCATCCTCCACGGAATTGTGTGGCAGGCGTGCTGTCCCTCGCCGGCGTCTCGAGCGTCCAGATCAGCTTCCACGAGGACAAGAAGCCGGGGGATCACGCGATGCCGCCGGGAGGCTTCCGCCTCGGCATCATCAACGCCTTCGGGCTCGAGCAGGGGCTGGCGGCGCGGCGGGCGTTGGCGGAGGGCTTTCCCAAGGGCTCGGTATTCCTGCCGCCGGAGCGATCGGCCGTCGATCAGGGTCTTGCCGCGCTCACTTCGGCCTCGGGTCGCTGAGCCCTTCGTCGGGCTGAGCAAGCTTGCCCCGGCGCTGCAGGCGCACCGCCTCGACGAGCGCCCGGGCGGCGTTCATCACTTCGCCCTGGAAGTCCTTGTCCTTGTCGAGATCGTCGTGGCTCGTCGCATAGGGCTCGTAGTACCCGACATAGCTGCCGATCGCCGCCTTTCGACCCGCCGGAATGAGCCCCATGTCGATCAGCCAGTCCGAGAGCATCCGGCGCAGGTTCTCCACCCCGGATGCATCGCCGTGGACGACGACCGAAAACAGCCGGCCGCCGAGATGGCGCGGATAGCCCCAGCCCTCGAGCTCGAGCTCTTTCGCTTTCTTCGGGTCTTTGCCATCGGTCGTGGTGGGGTCCGGGTTGCCGCCGTCCGCGCACACCAGCCGGTCGATCATGAGCTTGAGCGAACTCGGAGCCTGGTACCAGTTCACCGGCGTGACGATCATCACCCCATGTGCCCGCACCCACATCGGATAGATACTGCTCATCCAATCGTTTACCTGTCCCATGGCGTAGTTCGGATAACACGAGCATGGCCAGTGGCAGAGCGGCATGGCCGTCGATACGCAAGCCTTGCAGGGATAGATGACGCGGCCGTACTCCGATGTGAGACGCGACAGATCCAGCACCTCGGCCTCGAACCCCCTCCGGCGGGCCACGATGTCTTTCGCGAGCATGGCGAGCCGCCATGTCTTGGACATTTCGCCTGGACAGCTCTGGTCGGAACGCGACGATCCATTGACGATGAGAATGCGCGACCTGGATGCTCGCGACTGATGCTCGCGGCGGGCCGCCTCGATGCGGCGGCGCGTCTCGAGCCATTCGACCGGCAATTGCGCGTCAGGCTTGCTGAACCCCCGTCCGGCCCGCCGCTTGCGTGGATTCTTGTGATACTCGTCGTAGGCCTTCCAGGCGCCGCCGATGATCGCGTCGAGCTCGCTTGCGTTGGCTTCGAACAGCGGATCGAAGAACCGGTCCATGTATCGTCGTCTGAACTCCTGCCTGGTGAGCTGCACGCTCGGCATCCCCTTGCGCACCCGGATCGTGGTCATCGGCATTCTCCCGGCTTGGTTTCTGTGAGTTCAGCTCGTGGGCGGCACGGAAGACGCGCCCTGGTATTCGGCCGACAGGTCGTCGAATTTGTCGGCGATCAGCGCGTGTGCAAGGATTGCTTCATTGGTTGCTCCGAGCGCCGTGTAGAAGGCGTGCGCGTCCCGGTTGCCCGGCTTGGATGCCCACCACAGATAGACACAGCCTTCGGCCTTGGCGCGATTGGCGACTGCGGCCACCAGCGCCCGGGCGATGCCGCGCCGCCGGTAGGGCGGCGCGACGAACAGGTCGCAAAGATAGTACCCCGGGGCGGCCCATCCGGATTCATACGACGGCGTGTGCGAAGCATAGCCCGCGAGCGCCCCCGCGACATCGGCCACGAAGACCCGGATGCGCGGCCGGCTGCCGAACACATGCTCGCGCACCGCCGCCGGAACGAAATGCTCCGTCGGATCGCCCTGGCTTTCGTTGAGCTGCCGACCGAGCCTCGACAGCGTCTCCACGTCATCGATGCGCGCCGGCCGGATGGTGAATGCCTTTCGTTTCTGCATCTCGGACATATCCCGGAGCAACCATTGCACGTGACAGGACAAGTGCCCACATTATCGCATCTCCATGCAATGGGTGATTCCATGTCAGTGACCATGTACGCCGTCGCCATCCCGCCGATGAGACGGATGTTGGACAACCTGTCGGCCATCCTGGACAAGGCTGCGGCCCATGCCGAGGCGAGGAAGATCGATCCCGAGGTATTGCTGGGCATGCGGCTTTCGCCGGACATGTGGCCGCTGCTCAGGCAGGTACGCGCCGCAAGCGATTTCGCCAAGGCTACGGCATCGAGGCTGGCCGGACGCGAGCCGCCGAAATGGGAAGATGGCGAGAAAAGCTTCGCCGATCTCAAGGCTCGGCTCGCCCGCTGCCGTGAACTGCTGAGCGAGGCCAGCCAGGCCGACTATGATGGCGCCGAGCAGCGAGAGGTAACGTTTCAGGCGGATGGCAGTTCAATGACGATGAAGGGCGCCGACTACCTTTCGAACTTCGCTCTTCCGAATTTCTATTTTCACGCGACCGCCGCCTACGCCATCCTGCGCCATGCCGGCGTGGACCTCGGGAAGACGGACTTTATCGGACGGCCGTGAGGGCGCGCAGGTTACCGAGATTTAACTCGGCATTTGCCCTGCGAAAGATCACCTTCGCACGGGTCAACCGTGAGGAGGAGATTCACATGCAATGTCGCATCAAGGTTTTGATCGCCGGATCTGCTGTTGCAGCTTTCGCCATCGCCGCAGTAGCCTCGTTCGCCCACGCCGGTCGCGGCGGGCATCATGGCATGGGCATGCACGGAATGGTCGAACGCTACGACGCCAACAAGGACGGCAAGCTCACCCAGGAGGAAATCGATCAGAACCGCTCCCAGTGGCATGGCGAGTTCGACGCCGACAAATCGGGCGCCCTGTCGCTCGCCGAATTCGAGGCGCTGTGGCTCAAGGCCCGCCGTGACCAGCTGGTGCGCGAATACCAGGAATTTGACCGCGACGGCGACGGCAAGGTGACGCTCGAGGAGTACCAGATGCCGATGGCGATGCTGGTTCGGGACCGGGACGTGAACGGCGACGGCATGCTGTCGCGTGAGGACAGACGGCCCCGGCACGGGCGGGACGACGACGACAAAAAGGACGAGTAGCCTGACGGGTTCGCGTAGCCCTCAGGCGAACATGCGCTCGCCCTGTTCGTCCACGATCTGTCGGCCCTTGGCGAGCGCCAGATCGGCGGCCTCGTCGAAAGTCGCGAAGCTGTCGGCGCGGATGAACTTGTGCTCCTTGCGCACCCCGTCGACGTCTTTGGCGATCAAGCCTGCCGTCTGATACCGGCCGCCTTCCTTGTAGGGCCGCGCCTCGATCAGGAAACCCTTGTGCTCGGTCTGCTTGGCAGCCGAGGCCGGCTCGCTTGGCTCTCCGCTGCTTCGCCCGAACAACGACTTGAGAAACGACATGGCCCGCCTCCGAGAAAGCGCAAGGCGAAAGGTAGCCTATCGGCCGGGCGGTGCAAACGGAATTGCGCTCAGAGCAGGTTTTCTGGTTCCCTGTCTCACGACCTGCGAGATACGCCCATTCCTTTTGTCCACGTCGTGGAGACCCGCCTTTATCCGGAGCGGCAAGAAGTTATCCTGCACGCATGAGCGCTCGGATTAACTTTGTAAGCGGCTCCTCATCGCCCATAAAGCTGCAATTGTCGCCGCCAGCAACTCCGGTGGGTCCAATCGCTCAAAATCGAGGGGATGGCCTCCTTGGTCCGCTGAGAATTCTTGAGAAAGGCATTTTGTGTTCGCCCATTTCCCTCGCGGAATGGATGGATTGCATTCAGTTCAGAAACGAAATGCGCTGCCTTCTCCGCAAACGCATCAGGCAGCAAATCGCGTAGGTGCCGATCCGCATCAAGTGCTTCAAAAATGCGGCGCATATTGTGGTCGATATGTTCAGGCAGACAAAACAGATTTCCTGCTCTTGCTACGCGAACCGTGCGAATACGACCGGCCCAGCGGTACACATCTTGAAACAGGTGGCGGTGGATGGCGCGATAGTGCGTGTAGCTCAGCCGCCCGACAGGCAACGGTTCGTCAGACCGTTGAGCGACCTTGAACTTTTCGAATTTCTCAAGCTCGGTTTGAGAACGAAGACCAGCCAGATTCCTAAGTACCTCGCTATGCGGATAGCAGTAAGGATCCGCAATGGCCTCGTACATCGGCCTATCGAGTCACTTGTTTGAGGCGTTCCTCTATTTCACGATGTCGATCCTCGTCCGATAGGCCTCGTCGATCAAACTCCGCGAACTGCTGCTTCATTGAATCGCTTAGCTGTAACCCTTCGACCTCACTGATTTTCTCGAAGGTTGAACGACCAATCAGATAAGGTTCGCCCGGCCGAACCGCCGGAACGCCGCTCCTCGCCAAATTGAGATCGAGAAGCTCAACGAGAGCATCCTCCTCCGAAATGTCGGCCGGCCAGCCATATGCAGCCGCAACCGCCGCATCTAGATCGCGATGTGCATCGGCAAGCCAGTCCGGACGCTCGTTGTAAAGCTTAGTCAGCGTCCGATCCCGGAGCTTTGCTGCCGCCGATGTATCCTTCGGAAGTATTCGATCCGGGAAGCCTGGTACCACTTCCGGTTCGATCGCAACGAGATCCGTAGGACTAAGCCACCCAGCTCGCAACTTGTCGAGGCGCTTTGCTGCTTTCTCGATTGCCTGCGAACGCGGGTCGTCGGCAAACTGAGCTGCCGCAATGTTTGGTGTTAGTCCCTCGGGAAAGGGGAACGTCTCAAATGTCGTGGTCGGTGTGTAGCGCGGATCATTTCCGACACCAAGCCAAGAACCCAACCGTAGCGACCACGCCTCGTGAAAACGGGAGTGAAGTATGCCGAAGGCAGTATCATCGTCGCGCATAATAGCAATGAGCTGGTGATCCGGCAGCACGGCACTATCCAGCCATACAAATAGCCGGTGTTTCGCAGCGGTTGGTGTTGCTATGTAGCGCCGCACTTGAGCCAATTTAGCCAATAGTGCCGGCCTAGGTTCGACGTGGCGCCACCAACGTCTGCGATAGGCGTCGCGACGATTCCTCGCGCGCTCCGGGAAGACATTCTCCTTGATATGTTGAAAAGGCGACTCAAAAAAGGACGCTTCCCGTTCGGACATTGTGGAACCAAAATCGATTATCCACTTGTCTGCTGCGCGACGGGTAACATCTTGACCATTTCGCCATGGTCGGAGGACGTCGGCATTGGTTCTACCGTTTGGATTAGTCGGCAGCCTTAGCCATTCGCGCGCCAACTTACCTGGCACATCGAAGGCGCCTCCCTTGGTGTCCCCCATAAATGAAGCGCCCAAATTCTCATCGAGACGCTTTGCTCTGGTCAAATCCAACGACCCAGCCGTCAGATCCGCATTGATATTTGACGTCAACTGACCGTCCAGCTGAGCAGCATCGTCTCCGGCACCAAAGCAGATCAGCGAAACACGAACGGCTGCGCCGTCGATGACCCACGGCTCATCGCTCCATGCCTCGAAGATTCGGCTCTCTTCAACAATTCGATCGAGTACACGCCGATTGGCTCCGCCACGAATCGAATTGGTCGCAACCAGTCCTGCCCTCCTTGCCGACCCAGACTTCAACTCAGTGCACGCTTTTTCAAACCAGTACGTAGCAAGATCTGCCTCAGGCGGAACGCGACCACGAAAGACATTAAAGAGCGTATCCACGTAGTCATCCCCGAGTCCCGAGCGCAGTAACTTTCCGCCCAAGAATGGCGGATTGCCGACAATGAACTCAACAGCCGGCCAACGAGCTTCAGCAATCGCGCTCGCCAGTTTTACGTCGATGAGGGCGTCCCGACACTCTATTGCATCTAGTTTCCGAAGAATCGGCGGCGGCTCAGAATAAATCCCGTTGCGCCGCCGCCATTGAACATCGCCAATCCAGATTGTGGTCCTGGCCAGTTCCGCCGCGACCGGATTGATCTCGATCCCATGCAGGATTTCCGGGCCAACCATCAGGGCGCGTGGCGCAAGGCCAAGCGCTTCGCATTCGAGATTGACCTTGTTCTCGACATCTTTGACGCCCTGTAAAACGAGATAGAGGAAGTTGCCTGAACCACAGGCGGGATCGAGAATTGATACACTCCGCAACCGTTCGAGAAAGCGCGAACGAACTTCCTCTGCAGCTTCTTCGGGTGACATGCGGCGCCGCACTTTGGCACGCATCGGCGGCTTGACCGATCCCCTTAGTAGATTTTCGATCTCCGTCTTCGCTGCGGCCCATTGCTCGCGCAACGGACGAAGAACCGTCGGCTCGACCAACATCGTGATTTTGTCGGGATCGGTATAGTGTGCACCGATCTGAGCTCGTTTGTCTGGATCGAGAACCCGCTCAAACAGAGTGCCGAAGATCGTTGGGTCTATTTGGCTCCAATCGAGGCTCGCTGCCGCCTGCAGGAGCCCTATGTCGCCTGAATCGAGATCGAGCGCTTGCCGTCCATCAAAAAGACCGCCGTTGAACCACGCGATTTCGGTTAGGTCGAACTCGCCTCCTGTTTCCATGGCCCCAAAAAGAAGATCAAGATAGTCCTTCGCCTTCTCCGGCTTTTGCGCCGCACGTTTGAGCAGTTTTGGAAAGAATCCGTCCGGCAAGAGCCTCACGCTGTTCGCGAAGAAACAAAAGACCAGTTGGTTGACGAAATGGGCAATCGCCCCCGGCGTGCCACGCCCTTGGAGTCTGAAAGCGATCGTCGAAAACTTGTCCGCGGCCTCTTTTGTAACCGCCGCCCGGCTCTCGGTCGGTCGCAATCTAATCGGGTCGAAGAAAACCGAATGAAGAAGGTCAAGCTTACTCGGCTCTACCAGCTCGTCGAGCTCAATCTCGTATGTCTTTGGAATTGCGTTTGTCCAGGCGGTACGAATTAAAAAACGATTCGTATCGCAAGCAACTTGAAGCGGCGGGTTTTCCAGTGCCGCCGCGTAACGCACGAGCTGAGCTAGAGCATCCTCGAGGTTGCGCTTTTTTCTTTTGTACTCCCAAGCGAAATGATTGCGCTTCCAAACGTCCGCAAACCCTTCGCCCCCGCCAGTCTTTGTTGCCCCTTTCTCAAAAGTGAACCACTCTCCCCCTGGATCGGCAGTGATTGGGTCATCGTGACCCAGTACGGCGCACAGGTCGTTGAAGTGAGACTGCGCTGTCGCGCGCTCAGTAAGCGCAACTGGCTTCCACTTTCGGATGAACTCAAGTGGAGTCATAAACTATGCCGCCGCGAGCGATCTAATTGTCGAGGAAGCTTCTGAGCTTGCGCGATCGCGACGGGTGCTTGAGCTTGCGCAGCGCCTTGGCCTCGATCTGGCGGATGCGCTCGCGGGTCACCGAGAACTGCTGGCCGACCTCTTCGAGCGTGTGGTCGGTGTTCATGCCGATGCCGAAGCGCATCCTGAGCACGCGCTCCTCGCGCGGCGTCAGCGAGGCCAGAACCCGCGTCGTCGTCTCGCGCAAGTTGGCCTGGATCGCCGCGTCGATCGGCAGAATGGCGTTCTTGTCCTCGATGAAATCTCCGAGGTGCGAATCCTCCTCGTCGCCGACCGGCGTCTCGAGGCTGATCGGCTCCTTGGCGATCTTCATCACCTTGCGCACCTTCTCCAGCGGCATCGACAGCTTTTCGGCCAGTTCCTCGGGTGTCGGCTCGCGCCCGATCTCGTGCATCATCTGACGCGAGGTGCGCACGATCTTGTTGATCGTCTCGATCATGTGCACGGGGATGCGGATGGTCCGCGCCTGATCGGCGATCGAGCGGGTGATCGCCTGGCGGATCCACCAGGTGGCATAGGTGGAGAACTTGTAGCCGCGCCGGTACTCGAACTTGTCCACCGCCTTCATCAGCCCGATGTTGCCTTCCTGGATGAGGTCGAGGAACTGCAGGCCGCGGTTGGTGTATTTCTTGGCGATCGAGATGACGAGGCGCAGGTTGGCCTCGACCATCTCCTTCTTGGCGATGCGCGCCTCGCGCTCGCCCTTCTGCACCATGGCGACGATGCGGCGGAATTCGGGGATTTGCAGGCCGGTATCGGAAGCGAGCGAGTGGATCTCCTCCCGCAGCGACTTCACCGTATCCCTCTCCTCGGCGACGAAGCGCCGCCAGCCGAACTTCGACAGCCTGGCGATCCTGCGGACCCAATTGGGGTCGAGCTCCTCGCCCTGGTATTCCTTGAGGAACTCCTCGCGCGGAATGCGATATGTTTCGGCGAGCCGCATCAGGCGGCCTTCGAGGGAGATCAGCTGCTTGTTGATGCCATAGAGCTGGTCGACCAGGGCTTCGATGCGCGCCGCGTTGAGCGACAGCGACTTCACGTCGGCGATGATCTCGTCGCGGAGCTTCTTGTAGCGCCGCTCCTGGGAGGTCGACAGCGCGGTCTTCTCCGCTACTTCCTGGTCCTGAAGCTTGCGCAGGGACTTATAGGTCTTGGCGATGCGATCGAAAGTCTCGAGCACTTTCGGCTTGAGCTCCGCCTCCATGGCGGCCAGCGAGACGTTGTTCTCCTCGTCGTCCTCGTCGGGCTCTTCCTCGACGCGCGGGGTATCGAAGTCCTCCGGCGACAGCACGTCCTTGTATTCGTCGTCCCGGGCCCTGGCCCTCTGCATGAGCGCCATTCGCCGCTCGCGCGGGCTCTCGGGCCGGCGCGGTTCGATTTTCTCGACGGCTTTTTGTGCTTCAGCGGCAACCGCCTGCACCGGTGCGGCCTTGGCGTCGGGACCCGCGTAGGTGGCCTCGAGGTCGATGATGTCGCGGAGCAGGATCTTGCCCTCGTTGAGCTCGTCGCGCCAGATGATGATCGCCTGAAAGGTCAGCGGGCTTTCACACAGCCCCTGGATCATCGCCTCGCGGCCGGCCTCGATGCGCTTGGCGATGGCGATCTCGCCCTCGCGCGACAACAGCTCGACCGAGCCCATTTCGCGCAAGTACATGCGCACCGGATCATCGGTGCGGTCGGCGGGCAGAGATTCCCGCTCGACCTTCATGGGCACGGCCGCCTCCGGGGCCTCGGCTTCCGCCGGCGCCTCTTCGGCCTCCTCCTCGGCGTCTACGACGTTGATGCCCATGTCGGCGAGCATCGCCATGGTGTCCTCGATCTGCTCGGAGGACACCTGCTCGGATGGCAATACCGAGTTCAGCTCATCATAGGTCACATAGCCGCGCGCCTTGGCGGCCTTGATCATCTTCTTGACCGCTGCGTCGCTGAGATCGAGCAGCGGAGAGTCCGAAGTCGTGCCAGCCGGGGCTTCCGGAGCTTCAGGTTCTTCCTGATCTCCGCCCTGCGGTTGCTCCTCGTGGGGCACGCGTATGGGTGCGCGCTGCACTCCGGATTTCATCTTCAGCCCTGCCGGGCGCGCCACTGCTACCTTCGCCATCGATCCTTACTTTCATGGCCCCGTTTTCGGAGCCCTTCGAGGGGTCCTGCTACCGATACCGTGAGTCGCTGATGCGGCGCCCTCATCGAAAACATCCCTTAATCCACCGCAACGGCGAAACCGTCAGGCTACCGGCTCCTGGGGCCGACCGGAAGCCTCTCCAAACCGGTCAATCTGGGCTTCCTCGCCGCGGCCGGAAGCCCGCTGTTCGAGGATCCCATTGAGTTTCCTCAGGTTTTCTTCCGAAGGATTTTCGGCAAGCTGGGCTTCCGCGGCCTTTAGCTCTCGGTCGAGCGTCACCTTGCGGTGCAGTTCAACCATATGGCGGAACCCCGTGCGAACATCCTCGGCGGCCGCATCCGGCTGCACAAACCACTCCCTAAGCCTCTCGAATTGGGCGTCTATCTGCTTAAGGAGCGGCCCGAAGCCCTTGCGTGTCAGGTGGTCACGCAGAAGGGCTGCGTCAAGGCTCGCCTCAAGAGCGGCGGTATCTATGATTTCCCGCCTCGCTCTGTCAAGCTCGCGCCGCGAAAACTCGAGCTCTGCAAGATTTTCCGTGAAGTCCTCCAGCAGGCGGGGGTGGTTGATGACCGCCAGGAGGATGGCCCGCTCGCGGCGAGCCGGACCCCAGCGGCCGTCGGAAGCCGCCGCCTTGAGGCTCGCATGGGGCGGCAGCGCATAGTCGTGGGGCAACAATGTCGTGCGGTTGCCCGACCGCCGGTTTACCACGGGCCGGGCGGCGGATGCGCGGCGGCGTCCGAATGCTCTGGCGCCCTGCCCGCGTGATCCCACCGCCGGTCCCCACAACTGGCTGACCCGGGCGCCCATTTCCGCCTGGTAGTGCTGCCGCACCTTTGGTTCGCCGATGCGGTTTATTTCCGCTCCCAGGTCATGTTCGAACTGCGCCTTCTTCTCCGGCGTTGAACGGTCGTTGAGCGCGAGCGCGCGCCCCCACAGTGCATCGCTCATGGTTCGCGCCAGATCGATGACTGCCTGAACGGCCGGCGCGCCATCGCTTCGCAGCAAATCATCGGGATCCTGGCCAACCGGCAGCAGAGCGAAACGCAACGACTTGCCCGGCATGAGGAGCGGCAGCGCCATGTCGAGGGCCCGGTCTGCAGCGCGCTGCCCTGCGCTGTCGCCATCGAAGCACAGGATCGGCTCGGGCGCCGTGCGCCACAGCATCGCCAGTTGCTCCTCGGTCAGCGCCGTTCCCAAGGGCGCTACCGTGTTCGCAAAGCCGGCCCGGGTCATGGCGATGACGTCCATATAGCCTTCCACGACTATGATCGTGCCCCGTTCATGAGCAGCACCGCGTGCCTGATCGTAGTTGTAGAGAACCGTGCCTTTCTGGAAGAGCGGAGTATCGGGCGAGTTGAGATACTTCGCAGCCGTCTCCGCCGACAATGCCCGGCCGCCGAAGGCGATGACGCGGCCGCGCGGGTCACGGATGGGGAACATCAGGCGATCGCGAAACCGGTCGAAGGCGACGGGGATATCGTCGCCAGCGACCAGGAGACCGGCGCTCGTCATCTGTTCGAGGGTCACCGACTTGCCGGCGAGATGCGTCCTGAGTGAAACCCGGTCGTCGGGAGCGTAGCCGATGCGAAACTGATGCTGAACGGAACCGGATAGCCCGCGATCGGCGAGATAGCCGCGCGCGGCTGCCCCGCCGGCTGACTGGAGCTCGGATTCGAAAAAGGCCGCCGCCAATTCCATCACCTCGTAGAGCGAGGCGCGGGCATTGTCGCGTTCCTGATCGGCCTCCGTCACCTGCGGCAGGGGCAGGCCCGCTTCCAGGGCCAGCCGCCCGACCGCTTCGGCGAAGCTCACCGCTTCCTTCTCGACGAGAAAAGTGAAAATGTCGCCGGTAGCCTGGCACCCGAAGCAGTAGTAGCGGCCCTTGCGGTCCTCGGCGTGAAACGAGGGAGTTTTCTCGCTGTGGAACGGACAACAGGCCCAGAAATCACCCTTGGCGGGATGGGATTTGCGGCGATCCCATTGCACCTTTCTGCCGACCACCGAGGAGATCGAAAGCCGGCCGCGTATTTCGTCCAGAAACGCTGGCGGAAATCTCATTTTTGGCATTCCTTCAGCGCGGGAATCGAGGGGAGCTTACCGCCAAAAGCCACAGCAAACCGGGCTTCGTCCACAGGAATCGGCTTGAACGAATGAGAGACGGACCAATGCGCCTTCCGCGGACCGGAAAACCCCTTTGGCTCGTGGCCGCGCCCATCGTTTTCCTCCTGCTGTGGTCGGCCGGGTTCGGAGTGGCGAAGCTTGGTCTTCGCTACGCCGAGCCATTCACTTTTTTGACGCTGCGCTACGGGATCGTGATCGCCCTGCTGCTTCCCATGTATTTCGCCTGGCGCCCGCCGCTGCCGGCCTCGGCCCGCGAGTGGGGCCATCTGGCAATGGTCGGTTTTCTCATCCAGGCTGTTTATTTCGGCATGTGTTACGTCGCCTTCAAGGCCGGCGTGTCGGCAGGCGGTGTGGCGATCATCGTTTGCCTGCAGCCGATTCTGGTCGGCCTGGTCGCACCGCGCCTGGTCGGCGAGCGGGTCAACGCGCTGCGCTGGACGGGACTGGCGCTGGGCCTCGCCGGCGCTGCCACGGTGATCGTCTCACGCTCGACCATCGAGGCTGAAAACCCGCTGGGGGTCGCTGCAGCCTTTTTGGCTCTCCTCGGCATGACCGGCGGTACCCTGTGGGAAAAGCAATTCGGCGCCGGCGGCCATCCGCTCGTTGCGAATCTCCTGCAGTACGCGGTCGGCGCCGCCTGCACGCTCCCGCTCGCCTGGCTCACCGAAACGATGGCCGTCAGCTTGAACTTCGAGTTTGCGGCGTCGCTCGCCTACCTGGCGATCGCCAACTCGATCATCTCGATGACCCTGCTGCTGGCCATGATTCGGGTGGGCGAAGTATCGCGGGTGTCGTCGTTGTTCTATCTGGTCCCGCCGTTCTCCGCGCTGATCGCCTGGCCGCTGCTCGGCGAGGCGCTGCCCGCTGCCGCATGGCTCGGCATGGCGATGGCGGCTATGGGCGTTGCACTTGCGAGCCGCACTGCAGCGTGACAAGGTGGCGCAACAAAAAGGGAGGCACCATGAAGGCGATGTACACAGCACACGCGACCTCGACCGGCGGTCGCGAAGGTCATGGCAAGACCGAGGACGGCAAGCTCGACCTGAAACTTACGCCGCCGAAGGAAATGGGCGGATCAGGCGCCGGCATCAACCCCGAGCAATTGTTCGCCGTCGGATACTCGGCCTGCTACCTCGGCGCGCTGAAGTATGTCGCCGCCAAGCAGAATACCCCGATCTCGGACGACGCCAGCGTCACCTCTCACGTGACCCTCGGGTCGCGCCGGGACAAGAAAGGCTTTGGCATTGCGGTGAAGCTCGACGTCAGCCTTCCAGGCGTTCCGAAGGCCAAGGCCGCGGCGCTGGCCAAAAAGGCGCACGTCGTTTGCCCGTATTCGCATTCCATCCGAAAGAACGTGAAAGTCGTGACCAGCATCGTTTGAGCCGGCATTTTCGGCGGAACGTGAGGACCTTGAAGACACCAATTCCGCAACGAATTTGCTGGGGTTGCGCGGTTACATACAGGCGGCCATGACGCGATGGATAAGTGGCGGTCAGGTACATGCTGATGATCGGGGAAAACCGAGATTTCTTCGCAGACTGGATAGCCCACCCCCTGAGATTTGGACGATCCGAGTAACTGAACCAGATGTCCAAGTCCGTCTGTTTGGCCGATTTGCGGAACCAAACACGATTATCCTGACGAAATTCCACACGCGACAAATGCTTCGGACAAAGAGCTCACCGCATTGGATTGATGCAACACACGCCTGTGAAGCTGCGTGGAACAATTTGTTTCCTCAATATGCGCCTTTTTCAGGAACAAGTATCCATGACTACGTCACGGAGAACTGCGATGACTTCCCAATATAGCTTTTCTCAGCTAACTCCTCGTGAACTGTCCGACTACAGATATGCCCGCATCAGAGATGTGGCATTTGATGCCATCAAGAGCCTTTGGCAGCGCCGAAAAGCTGAAGGAATGAAGCAGACTGATCTGGCCCAATTGTTGGATGCCGATCCCGCAACGATTTCAAGAAATCTTAGAGGACCAGGCAATTGGACTCTACGGACTATCAGCGATCTAACGGCGGCACTCCGAGGGGAAGTCGAATTGACCGTACGCGCAGCAGAGGACCTAGCACCTAATAGGCTGAACTATGATGCCTATGCGGGATTTGACGATACGACAAAACCAAGAATCAGATCTGTAATCGACGATGCCCTCAGTACCAGCGACGATACCAGGCCTCTGTTACCGGTCATAGGTACTGCTAACACCGCTGCTAAGCCTCGAAAAATATCCAATAAGCCGTCAGGCGGGATTTTGGAAATGGGCAAACGACCGTGGAACTAGTGAGCTTTGAGTACAGTCGTCTTATCGTTCTGGGCCAACTGACCAGAAGCGTTGGGCAGCTCTACTTGCCTGAAGCGGCAGCCTTTCTTAGTGGTCGATACGGATTCACTGAGTATCCCAAGGATCCTGCTGAGCAGTTAAAAAAAGAAGTGATCGAATTTCGTCACGGGAAGTTCAATGACGTAGCGGTAGACATATCGCTCTATAATGATGGCATTATTGTTGGTTCCAAGTCCCAGACCGATTTGTTGGATAGTTTCTTTCAGGACGTAACCGACTGGGCTCGAGACACGCTCGGGGTGATACTAACCAAAACTCAGAAAGTAAGCATCATGTACGAGAGTACATTGGTTGTGTCGTCGCAAAGGGACGTTCTCGAATTGGCCATGGGCCAGCCAATGCGGTCCATTGGCTCTATGATCTCCTCGCGCTTGGCGGCAGTGAGCAATCTCAATGTGGAGTTTTCTGCTTACGGAATGTTGCTTGCTCCTGATTTGTTGCATATCCCGGGAATGAAACCCAATCCCTTTCGATTGGAGCGAAGAGCCGGAACCGACTTCTCTCTCAATCGCTATTATTCAGCCGCTCCCCTAAGAACGAAAGACCATCTTGAAGTGCTCAATGAAATTGAGCGGCTAGCTTGACCGTTTCCAGCGGGAAGCATCTCCCTTGCGCGCAATTGCGGAGCTTTCGGCTTTTCCGTCCAAGCTCCTGCGCCGCCTTGTTCTTGCCATCACTCGCCAAGTCCTCGGTTCCTTGACCCGTGGCGACCTCATCACCTTGACGGCATTGCCAATCCCGTCGGCGGAGCGGCGCTCGCCTTTAGGGCCTCTAGGCATCCAACCAGCCTTTCCGTTCCCCGTCAGCCCAAAGGGCTTCGGCATATTGTTCTGCCGAGAGACCAGAGGCGTTATTATCCCGGCCAACCTCGCCTTTGATTTCGCCTTGCGCATAGGCGCGGCAAACTGACTGTTTATTGCGGCCAAGATGCTTCACGAGCCGCCGCATGTAATCGCGCTGTGATGGTTTTTCAGCCATGGCACTCCTCCATGCTTTCCGCCAAGCATAAAGGAAGCGGTGGATGGATACGATAGCTTGTCAAGATGGACGGATCTCAAACTGAGACACTACCTCTTAGCCGAGCAATGCTTTCACGAGCGGCCCGGCCTTCGAAAAATCCATTCGCCCAGCATACTGCGCCTTCAAAGCGGCGATCACTTTGCCCATGTCCTTGACGGTGGCCGCATCGGTCGCGGCGATCGCTTCGACGATTGCAGCTCTCATCTCCTCCTCGCTGAGAGCTTTCGGCATGAAGCTTGAAATGACTTCGATTTCGCCGCGCTCGCGAGCCGCCAGGTCTTCACGGCCTGCCTGTTCGAATACCGTTACGCTCTCCTGCCGCTGCTTCACCATCTTCGCCAGCATTTCGAGGATCTGCTGATCGCCCACGCCGGCATCGGGCCCGGCCGTGCGGCCCTGGATATCGCGCTCCTTGATCGCCGCATTGATCAGGCGCAACGCCGATACTTTCGGCTTGTCGCCGGCCTTCATCGCGTCCTTGAGAGCGGACTGGATCCGTTCACGCACCCCTGTCATCAGGCGTCCTTTCCATCATAGATACGGGCCGTTGCTACGCTCCCAAGGTTGACGCTGCAACCCCGCACCCGCATGACCCGAAAGCCGTGCACACAGCCCGGCGGCGATTTCCACTTCGCCTGATTATGCTGTAGAGCCTCGCCATGCCGCGGAAGCCTGCCACCACATTTTCGAGCCGCAAGGTAGCCGAGGACGGCGCCTGGCGGCCTCGGCGTCCGACCGCTCTTCTGGTGCTGGCCGACGGCACCGTCATCGAAGGCGCGGGGCTCGGTGCTACGGGTACTGCGGCCGGCGAAGTCTGCTTCAATACCGCGATGACAGGCTATCAGGAGATCCTCACCGACCCCTCCTACGCCGGCCAGATCGTCACCTTCACGTTTCCGCATATCGGCAATGTGGGTGCGAACGAGGAAGATATCGAGACTTCCAATCTCGCCTCCTCCTCGGGCGTTCGCGGCTGTGTGCTCAAGACAACCATCACCAACCCGGCAAGCTATCGCGCTACCCGGCATTTGGACCGCTGGCTGAGTGCGCGTGGCATCATTGCCATCTCCGGCGTCGACACACGCTCCCTGACGTCGCTCATTCGGACCCGCGGGATGCCGAACGCCGTCATCTCCCATGGGCCGCCGGGAAGCTTCGATGTCGGTGCGCTGAAGCTTCAGGCAGCGCAGTGGCCGGGGCTCGAGGGCATGGACCTCGCCAGGGAAGTCTCCGTTACCCAGCGCTACACCTGGGATGAAACGGCCTGGAGGTGGGGCGTGGGTTTCGGACGGCAGCATGCCCCGGATCATCATGTCGTCGCCATCGACTATGGTCTAAAGCGCAGCATCCTGCGCTGCCTCGCCTCCTCCGGATGCAAGGTGACCGTCGTGCCGGCGACCGCCTCGGCAGCCGAGGTGCTGGCGTGCACGCCCGACGGCATATTTCTGTCCAATGGCCCCGGCGATCCCGCCGCCACGGGAAGCTACGCCGTCCCGGTCATCCGTGATCTGATCAGTTCCGGGCTGCCGTTGTTCGGCATCTGTCTCGGCCATCAGCTGCTGGCCATTGCGCTCGGCGCCAGCACCCGAAAGATGCATCAGGGACATCATGGCGCCAACCATCCGGTCAGGGATCTCAGCACCGGCAAGGTCGAGATCACCTCGATGAACCATGGTTTCATGGTCGATCGCGGCACATTCCCGCCGGGGGTGATCGAAACGCACGTATCGCTGTTCGACGGCTCGAATTGCGGCCTTGCAGTTGAGGGGCGGCCGGTATTTTCGGTGCAGTATCACCCCGAAGGATCACCCGGTCCCCAGGACAGTCACTACCTGTTCAGGCGTTTCGTCGACCACATGGCCAAGGCAAAGCGCACGCCTGATAACAAGAGCGCAACGGCGATCGCCGCTGGCTGAATTGCTCCCGTCACTTTCACAATGCCGATGCCGGCCGCCTTTCGGTCCACGCATGGGCGCGCTCATAGGCATGGGCGGCCCGCAGCACCGTCCAGTCGTCGAACATCCGTCCGATGATCTGCAGCCCCACCGGCAAACCGGATTTCGTAAAGCCGCAAGGAACGCTCGCCGCCGGCTGCTGGGTGAGATTGAACGGATAGGTGAACGGCGTCCAGTCGACCCATTTGCCGGTTCCATCCCCTCTGGGCGCCAGCACGCCAGTCTCGAAGGCGGGGATCGGCAGGCTTGGCGTCACGAGGAGATCGAAACGTTGCATGAACACCCGCATGTGGCTGCCCAGCACGCCTCGCGCGCGCACCGCATCGAAATACTGTTCGAGCGTGATCGTCATCGACTGCTCGAGAACGTCGGCAAGCCCCGGATCGAGCAACGCTTTCCTGCTTTTCGGCAGCGCGGCGAGAAGACTTCGCACACCCGACCACCACAGCACGCGGAACGCGCCTGCAGGGTCTTCGAGACCCGGATCGGTCTCTTCCACCGAGGCGCCGAGGCGTGAAAGCGTTTCCACCGCCTCCCGCACGAGGTCAGCCACTTCGGTGTCGACCTCGTGTCCGCCGAGGCGCGGGCTGAAGGCGATCCGCAGCTTCCTGATCCCTCCACGGAGCGCCTTCACGAAGTCGCGTTCATCGTAGTCCAGCGCATGCCAGTCCCTGGCGTCCGGCTGTGCGATGACGTTCATCATGATCGCCGCGTCTTCGACCGTCCGGGTCATGGGACCCACGTGGGCAACGGTTCCGAACGGGCTCGAGGGAAAGGCCGGCACTCTGCCGAACGACGGCTTGAGGCCGAAAATTCCTGCAAAGCCCGCCGGGATACGGATGGAACCGCCGCCGTCCGTGCCGAGTGCCAGAGGTGCGAACCCCGCCGCCACTGCGGCCGCCGAACCCCCGGATGAACCACCTGGCGTCTTCGACAGATCCCATGGATTTCGCGTGACGCCCGTGAGGGGCGAGTTGGTCACTCCCTTCCAGCCGAATTCGGGCGTGGTCGTCTTGCCGAGCAACACTGCTCCGTGCTCGCGCAGACGCGCAACGGAGGGTCCGTCCTCGGACCATGGCTGATCTCTTTCGATCGTGCGCGAACCGCGCAACGTCGGCCACCCTTTGGTGAGAATGAGGTCCTTGACGAGCGTCGGCACCCCGTCGATCAGCCCGCGCGGCGAGCCCTTCAGCCATCGTCTCTCGGCCGCCCCGGCGCTCTCGAGCGCCGCCTCCTCAGCCACCAGGCACATTGCATTGAGGCCGCCATCCCTGGCGGCGATCTGCTGCAGCACCGCTTTGGTGGCCTCGACCGGTGAGACGCGCCTCTTCCGGTAGCCGCGCAGCAACTCGGCTGCGGAAAGCCAGTGGAGTTCGCTCTTGGACAAGTTGCCGGTTCCGGGGTCTTATTCGGTGGGCACTAGTTTTCCCACATACAGCACCGGACCGGTTGCCTGACCGGTGGGCGAGCCTCCCTCAGGCTCGAGGCTGATCGCGAACACCGTATCGGCAACTTCCGTCGCCGATACCGCCCCGAGCTTCGCGGCCGGGATTTTCAGGGCATCTTCGATGACGCCGAGAGATTGGGGTTTTTCGCGCCCGCCTCCGACCGCCCACAGCTCGAAGCTCTTCCCGCTCTGGCTTTCGGCCGCGACACGTCTGACCGAAATCACCCCGCGATCGAGATCGACCGAGGCGACGAAAGCGGGTCCGGGGCCTTCTGTCTGAAGCACGGCCACATATTGGCTGCTGGGAGCCGGGGGCACCCCGGGCACGGGAGGCCTGAGGGCGATGAAGGCGGCCAGGGCCGCAGCAGCGGCGCCACTTATCAGGGAGAATGTCTGCCAGCCTCGTAACTGACGGTGCAATTGCGCAACCTCGCCGCGATTCTTTGTGAGTTCGGCGATGCGCCGGCTGAGGACGGCTTCAAGCTCAGCTGGCGGGTCGACCGGCGCCGCCGTTTCGTTGAGCGGCGAAAGCCTCATCTCCCAGGCTTCGACAGCCCGCTTGAGGTCAGGATCGGTGCGCAGCCGAAACACCGCGTCCGCGCGTTCGGCAGCGGTGAGCGTGCCGAGCACATATTCCGCGGCCAGCAGCTCCCGTTCCTCTTCCAGCTCAGTCGCCGTCATCGATGCACTCCTTGAGCGTCATCAAGGTTCGCCTCAGCATGGATTTTATCGTCGCCACTGGGCGCTTCTCTCGTTCGGCGAGCTCTTCCCGTGAATAGCCATGGCAATAGGCCAGCACTACGAGCTGGCGCCGGTCCACCGGCAAGTTTTCCAGGCATCGGCGGAGGCGAACATATGTGAGCCCGCTCTCCTCTGCAGAGCCCGAATCACCCGCCAGAGTGAGCAACACATCATCGCTTACCGATTGCCGGGAAATGCGCTCGGCCGAACGTCGTTGCAGGTCGATTGCCTGATTGCGGGCGATGGTTGCCATCCAGGCTATCGGCGATGCGATCGCAGGATCGAACGAACCGGCATTCCGCCATATCCGCACGTAAGTCTCCTGCAGCGCCTCTCCGGCTGCCTCCTCCTGCTGCAAGATACGGCGGATGATACCGTTCAGTTTCGGAGCGGTGCGCCGGTAAAGCTCAGTAAAACCGGCTTTGTCGCCGCGCGACACGCGGGCAACGAGCGAGGCGAGCTCTTCCTGGCCGGACTTCAGCATGGGTTACGGTTCGGGGAATTGGCCCGTGAATGCAAGTATCCGGTCCTTTCTCCGGCATTCCCTTCTGTTCGAAGTAGCTCTCGAAAGAGAACTCCTTTTCTGCCGCGCCGTCGTGCGAGACCTCCTTCGAGGACAACAAGCACGTGGTGCGAGCCGGAACAGAATCATTTGCACCTTGTGGACATTTCCCGACTCGAGGTTGCCAAAATAGCGTCAGCACTGCTGTCGCTCCTTTCCGGGATTTGTTGACCAGCACGCTCGGCGCAACACAGTGGTGGCCTCAAAAATGTCTTTATAACAAATACTTACACCGACTTGCATGGCTGAACAGCCGCCTTGTGCACGGATTTCGAATCTAAACGCCAGATGAACGAAGTGTTCAGCGATGGTTCGCATTGGCGACGTTAAGGTGACTCAACATCGCGACAAAGAGATCGCAACAGGAGCAAAAAATGTTGAAGGGAATCGCAACGGCAACGTTCGGCTTGGTAGCGATCATGGCGTTAGGTCTGGTGCTAGCGGCGCCGGAAGCCGCGACGGCGAACGGAGCGGCGTCCAACATGACCGTAATCTACAAGACCTCGATCTTTCCGACCAAAAACCACCTCACAGTGGAGTCCTGTCTCGTTTCGGCCTGTGAGGACGCCTGACCACTTTGCCCCTGAAAGTGATCCTATGCCGGGAAGCCGCCCGAGCTTCTCAATGTCCCGCCCCTCTCGATGAGTGCGACGGCGGTTTCCCGGTTCCCGCCAACTAATTCATTCGACGATGACTTTTGATCCGATCGGCTTCCACGACTTCGTGGTGAAGTTGGTCTGGTAAGCCGCGTCGACCGGAACCGCACCTGCCGACGGAACAGCAGTGAGCCGGCTTGCCCCCGCAACAGAAATTTATTCATCCTGGCCCCTTGTGTAACTTGAGAGCAATGAGCTACTAACAGGGAACTTGCCTGCACCGGCACCAGCGGCAGCACGCGTTGTCAGTCAAGTCCTGAGCCGACGGAAAGCGAGCCACCAGGGGGCCTGGGGGTGGCGGGATTGGCCGATGAATATGGCAGTTTACCAGCCGGACATGTGAGAGCACGCATGCGCGCCAGCATGAGACCCGTATGTCTCGCCTCCTTTGCGATTGTGTTGCTTGGTCTCGCGGCCGGCCCCATCCTCGCGGCGGCCCGTACCTACACCGATCCCGTGTATCTCGGCGATCCTGTCCACCGCTGCCTGACCAACAAGACCGAATGCGGAAAACCTGCTGCGGATGCATTTTGCAAGCTGGAGGGGTATGACAACGCCCTCTCGTTCCAAGTGATGAAGGATGTATCGCGGGTATCGACCGCCCGTACGGTCGACACCGGCGCCGTCCTTATTGCCCCGGAAGCGCACCCGTTCCAGCTGGTAAAATGCTGGCGCCCGAGCCAGGCACCGTCATCGGTCCTTTTCAAGGCCTCGACCGTCAAGGATCTCGAGGTCCCGAAAATCTGCGACATCGGCAAGGACTGCCGAAAAAGTGCAGCCGACGGCTGGTGCATCAACAGGGGCTTCAGCCTCGGCGCAGCAGGCTACGAGCTCGCGCCGACACAACGGACTTTTCGGACTATTTCCTGCGCCGCTCTCTGAAGGGACGCGCTCACCCTTATCCGCCATACCGGCGAACGGCGGTATCCGGCTCGCAGCCTCTGCGCAACTGAAACGCTCCAAGCCGGCTGGCAGAGCGTAATTCCACTATGCCCGCAAATGCTGTAGGCGGACGCTTCTCGAACCATGCCCAAACGCAGCGACATCGATACCGTCCTGATCATCGGGGCCGGGCCGATCATCATCGGCCAGGCATGCGAGTTCGACTACTCCGGCACGCAGGCGGTTAGAGCGCTGAAGAACGAGGGCTATCGCATCGTTCTGGTAAACTCGAACCCGGCCACCATCATGACCGATCCCGAGCTCGCTCACGCGACCTACATCGAGCCGGTAACCCCTGAAATCGTCGCCAAGATCATCGAGAAAGAACGCCTGGCCAGGCCTCATGACAAGCTGGTGCTGTTGCCGACCATGGGCGGCCAAACCGCCCTCAATACGGCTCTCAGCCTCAACAAGTCAGGGGTGCTCGCCAAATGGGACGTGGAGATGATCGGCGCTACCGCGCCGGTGATCGACAAGGCCGAGGACCGCGAGCTCTTTCGCGAGGCAATGCAGAGAATCGGGCTGGCAACGCCTCGCTCGGTGCTGGCCCATGATCTTGCGCAGGCCCTGGGAGCGCTCGACCACGTCGGCCTGCCGGCCATCATCCGTCCCTCGTTTACACTTGGTGGCACCGGAGGAGGCATCGCCTACAACCGCGAGGAGTATCTCGACGCGGTCGAACGCGGACTCGACGCATCACCGACGCATGAAGTGCTGATCGAGGAATCCGTGCTCGGCTGGAAGGAATTCGAGATGGAGGTCGTTCGCGACAAGGACGACAACTGCATCATCGTATGCTCCATCGAAAACATCGATCCGATGGGCATTCACACCGGCGATTCGATCACTGTCGCGCCGGCCCTTACCCTCACCGACAAGGAGTTCCAGATCATGCGCAACGCGGCGATCGCCGTATTGCGCGAGATCGGCGTCGAGACCGGCGGCTCGAACGTCCAGTTCGCCGTGAACCCGGCCGATGGCCGTCTGGTGGTCATCGAGATGAACCCCCGCGTATCCCGCTCTTCGGCGCTTGCCTCCAAAGCCACCGGATTTCCCATCGCCAAGGTCGCCGCCCGGCTGGCCGTCGGCTACACGCTCGCTGAGCTGGCCAACGACATCACGGGCGGTATCACTCCAGCGGCTTTCGAGCCGACCATCGACTACGTGGTCACCAAAATCCCGCGCTTCGCTTTCGAGAAGTTCCCCGACGCGGAACCGCTTCTCACCACCGCCATGAAATCGGTCGGTGAGGTCATGGCGATCGGCCGCACGTTCCAGGAAAGCCTGCAGAAAGCGCTGCGGGGGCTGGAAACAGGCCTGACGGGCCTCAATGAAGTCGCGATCGCCGGGCCGCCCGGAACAAACGACGACGGCAATGCCGTGCTCGCAGCCCTCGGCGCACCGACCCCGGACCGCATCCTGAAGGTGGCGCAGGCTCTCCGCCTCGGGACATCGGCTGAGACCATCCACGAAGCCTGCGCCTATGATCCCTGGTTCATCGCGCAGATCGCCGGCATCGTCGCAACCGAAGACAGAGTCCGCCGCCACGGCTTGCCCGACGACCGGTCCAACCTTCACGCCCTGAAGGCCATGGGCTTCTCTGATGCACGGCTGGCCGAGCTCGCCGGAACAGATGAGCACCAGGTGCGCAACCTGCGGCACAGGCTCGGCGTGCATCCTGTATTCAAGCGCATCGACACTTGCGCGGCTGAATTCACTTCACCGACGGCCTACATGTATTCGACCTATGAAACCGCCATCGGCTCCGACGGCGGCAATGAGGCAAAGCCGACCGATCGCAACAAGATCATCATCCTCGGCGGAGGTCCGAACCGGATCGGACAGGGCATCGAATTCGACTATTGCTGTTGCCATGCCTGCTTCGCGTTGCACGAGGCCGGCTATGAGTCGATCATGGTGAACTGCAATCCCGAGACGGTGTCGACCGACTATGACACCTCGGACCGGCTGTATTTCGAGCCGCTGACGACCGAAGACGTGCTTGAAATCATCCGCACTGAACAGGAGGCGGGTCAACTGCGGGGCGTCATCGTCCAGTTCGGCGGACAAACTCCCCTCAAGCTCGCCGTACCCCTGGCCGAGCAGGGCGTACCGATCCTCGGCACCACGCCGGATGCCATCGACCTTGCCGAGGATCGCGATCGTTTCGTTCGGCTTCTGAAGAAGCTGAAGCTTCGCCAGCCCGCCAACGGTATCGCCAGATCCGTGGCCCAGGCGCACAAGATCGTCGAGCGCATCGGCTTGCCGGTGATGATCCGGCCTTCCTATGTGCTGGGCGGGCGCGGCATGGAAATCGTCCACGACCTTCCCCAGCTGCAACGCTATATCGTTGAAGCAGTAAAAGTGTCTGGCCGCAGTCCGGTTCTCATCGACAGTTATCTTTCCGACGCCATCGAAGTCGATGTCGATGCCCTGGCCGACGGCACGGACGTGTTTGTCGCCGGTGTCATGGAGCACATCGAGGAGGCAGGCATCCACTCCGGCGATTCGGCCTGTGCCCTGCCGCCCCACTCGCTCGGACCATCGACGATCGCCGAGCTCGAGCGCCAGACCCGAAGACTGGCCCGCGCTCTCAAGGTGGTCGGTTTGATGAATGTGCAGTTCGCTATCCAGAACGGCCATATCTATGTTCTGGAAGTCAATCCGCGGGCATCGCGCACTGTCCCGTTCGTGGCCAAGGTCATCGGCGAGCCGATCGCCAAGCTGGCGGCTCGCGTCATGGCCGGTGAGACGCTCGCCCGCATGCACCTCGAGTCGCGCAGGCTGGAACATGTCGAAGTCAAGGAGGCGGTGTTTCCGTTCAACCGCTTCCCCGGCGTGGATACGCTGCTCGGGCCGGAGATGCGCTCTACCGGCGAGGTCATGGGCCTCGACCGCGACTTCGCGGTGGCCTTTGCCAAGAGCCAGCTCGGAGCCGGCAACCGGATGCCGCTCGAGGGGACGGCCTTCATTTCCGTGCGCGACGGCGACAAGCCGAAGATCGTCGCGGCGGTGAAGGAGCTTGCTGCCCTCGGGTTCAGCGTGATGGCGACGGGTGGAACCCAGCGCTACCTCGCCCAGCACGGGGTTGGATGCGAAAAGGTCAACAAGGTCCTGGAAGGGCGTCCGCACATCGTCGACGCGATGAAAAACGGCAGTGTGCAGATCGTGTTCAACACCACCGACGGGCAGAACGCCATAGCAGACTCGAAATCGCTGCGCCGCGCTGCTCTGATGGCCCGGGTTCCCTACTACACGACCGTCTCGGGATGCCTTGCCGCCACCCGAGCCATCGCGGCTTTGAAGGCGGAAGCCCTCGATGTCAAACCCCTGCAAGCTTATTGTAGCGGCTAGACGTCGCAAGTATTTGATCCTGCGTATGTCGATAGCACACGATATGACCGGTTCTTGCAGCACACGATCTGTCCGGTTTTTGAATCGCTCCAGACGAGGGGGCGAGGATGCGACGGACAGAGTTGCTGCAAAGACTGAGGCGGATGAAATTCGAGACGGTAAAGGGGCGCTGGGCGGGCGGGTCGATCCCCGCGGACGCGGGGACAGGCGGAGGCGGGCGATATCCTGGGGGTGAGCGAGCGGACCTTCCGGCGCTGGTATCAGCGCCATGAGAAAGAAGGCCTCGAGGGGCTGAACGATCGACGTCTGGGCAAACCGTCGCCCAAGCGCGTCCCGGAGGGGTGGGCACAGCGGGTGGAACAACTCTATCGCGAGCGCCACCAGGACTTCACCGCCAAGCACTTCCATGAGCATCTGGTGAGGGACTACGGCTTTGCCGGGAGCTACACGTGGACGAAGAACTTCCTGCAGCAGCGCCGACTGCTGCTGGTGGTGGTGGTGGTGGTGGAGCGCAAAGGGGCCCAGCGCAAGAAGCGGCCGCGCCGGCCGCTGCCGGGAATGCCTGCTACCTGAGACGGCTCGCGCCATGCCTGGCTGGCCCGTGCCCGGGCTCCGGACGGGTGCAAGTCCCACCCGGCAACCGCTCCAGCCGGAAGCAACCGGAGCAGTCATGGAGGTGACGAAATGGCTGAAGCCTTCGGTTAGCGGGTCACGAATTGGTGACCGCGCGAGTGTGCAGGCCGCAACGCGAGTGAACGCCGAGCAAGCCTCGAAAAGGACGATGTGCAGGCCGACCCGACGACCCTTTCGGGGAAGGCTGATACGGCTGGGTGAGATGAGCGAAGAGTACGCCCAGCCGCTGCACCGGGGTAGTGGCGGCAGCATGTACACAAGGAAAGCGCACGCAACACGGGAAGCCCCAAGGCGTGGTCAGGGATGACCAACCGGACGCCCGCGAGGGACAGGCCGGGCGCCGTGGGGTGGCGGAGAGGTTCGTAGTACCGCTGAAGCCGGGTAACGCCGGTGGAGGGAAGGGACCTCAGTTCAAGACAGACGCAGGACGTGGTGAGGGACCTGGAGATTGGGCAACCTATCAACTCCGAAGAGTGTTCAGAAACTGCAGACGGCGTTGCACGCGAAAGCGAAGGCAGAAGCCGGCTATCGCTTCTACGCCCTGTACGACAAGATCAGCCGCGAGGACATCCTGGCGCATGCCTATGCCCAGTGCCGCTCCAACAAGGGCGCACCGGGAGTGGACGGTCAGGACTTCGCGGACATCGAGGCGTACGGGGTGCGAGCGGTGGCTCGGCGAACTGGCGCTTGCGCTCAGGCAGGAGACTTACCGACCGGACCCAATCAGACGAGTGTTCATACCGAAGGCCAACGGCAAACTCAGGCCGCTGGGCATCTCAACCTTGCGGGATCGGGTCTGCATGACAGCAGCGATGCTGGTGCTGGAACCGATCTTCGAAGCCGACCTTCCACCGGAGCAATACGCCTACCGTCCCGGGCGAAACGCCCAACAGGCGGTGGTCGAGGTGGAGGAGCTGCTGTTCCGTGGCCATCCGGAAGTCGTGGACGCCGACCTCGCGGACTACTTCGGGAGCATTCCCCATGCCGAGCTGTTGAAGTCGGTAGCGCGCCGGATCGTTGATCGGCGCGTGCTGCATCTGATCAAGATGTGGCTGGAATGCCCCGTGGAAGAAACCGACGATCGAGGACGGAAGACACGCACGACCGAGGCGCGGGACAAGCGGCGCGGCATCCCGCAGGGCTCACCCATCTCACCATTGCTGGCGAATCTGTACATGCGCCGGTTCGTGCTGGGATGGAAGAAGCTCGGGCTGGAGCGAAGCCTCGGCACTCGCATCGTGACCTACGCCGACGATCTCGTGATCCTGTGCAGGAAGGGGCAACGCCGAAGAGGCCTTGCAACGACTGCGCGAGATCATGGGCAAGCTGAAGCTCACGGTGAACGAGGAGAAGACACGCATCTGCAAGGTGCCGGAAGGGGAGTTCGACTTCCTGGGCTACACGTTCGGGCGGATGTATTCAGCGAGAACCGGCCAGGCACGCCTGGGGCTACCGGCCATCAAAGAAGAGCATCAAGCGCATGGTCGAGAAAGTCCACGCGCTGACCGACCGATCGGGGACTTGGCAAGAGACCACAAAGCTGGTGGGCAAGTTGAACCGCACGCTGCGCGGATGGGCGAACTACTTCCAGGTAGGCACCGTCAGCAAAGCGTATCGGGCGCTCGACAACTACACAGCTGTGCGGTTGCGCCGGTGGTTGCGCTCCAAGCACAAGGTCAGGCGACGCAAGGGCGGGACCTATCCACTCTCGCACCTCTACGGGCACTTCGGGCTCGTACGCCTGAGCCGGCTTGGGCACGACGTGTCGTGGGTGAAGGCGTGAAGTCTTGTCCGAGAGCCGGATGCGGGAGATCTGCATGTCCGGTTCGATGAGCGGGGTGTGGAAACGGAGCCACGGTCGAACCAGTGAGGCACCGCCAGACGAAAGGGGCGGAAACAGATATGTTCGACCTACAGCCACCGCGCCACACCTCAACTCTACCTCTTGCAGCCGAACGCCGAGGGCGGCAAGACGGCTCGTGACCCGAAGCCGTCATTCGGGAAGTCTTGCTTCAGTGAGAACCCTCAGGACACGATCCAGGTCGCATAGCTCAATCGCCACTATATATTGTCTGACACTTTCTTGACTATTTCCGGGTGCAAGACTTCTCCTCGGGACGGTGCCATCGAACGCTTGGCTTCGCGCTATTCCCGAGCGTAGTGTGGCGTGCGGGGAAACCTGCTGATGAGTCAGCCCTTGCCATCGCGAAGCGGCCTGATGGAAATACCGACTTGGCGTGGCGCGCCTGCCGCTCGACCGGTGGTCAGCGCCTTGTTGGTCGCGGCCGCCTACTATGCCGGGGGGCTCGCGGGGATTCTGCTCGGGTTTCCCCCTTCCGGCATCGCCGCCATCTGGCCGGCCACCGCGATTCTGCTGGCGGCGCTGCTGCTGACGGAGCCGCGCCAATGGTGGCTGTATCTGCTCGCCGTCGTTCCAGCCCACCTGCATGTCGTCGCAACCTTCCAGAGGCCGGAGGTGCCGTTGGTAGTGATGCTCTGCCAGGTCGCCGGCAATCAGGTCCAGGCTGTTCTGGCGGCCTTCGCCGTTCGCGCTGCGATCGGGGCACCGCCACGCTTCGATGGCTTCCGGAACATGGCGTCCTACATCCTTCTTGCCGCCGTCGCTGCGACAGTCGTGGCCTGCGTGTTGGCGGTCTCGCTCTTTCTACTCACCGGCTGGACCACGAACTTCTGGTTCGCCTTGCGACAGCGCGTCCTTGCCAATGTGTTTCCCATCACGACGATCCCGCCTCTGATTCTCCTGTCACTCGCCGGACAAGTGCTTGGTGACCGGCAGGCGCGTGGGCGCGACTACGCGGAGCTTGGTGTGCTCATGATCGGGCTGCTTGCGGTGGGCATCCCGGCGTTCGGCTGGACGTCTCTGGAGGCGGCGACCGCACCGACGCTGCTGCTGGCACCGCTGCCGTTCCTGCTCTGGGCAGCGGTCCGTTTCGGGGTAGGTGGTGTTAGTCTTTCGCTTCTGGTCCTTGCGGGCATATCCCTCTCCTCTGCGTATGTCGGGCGCGGGCCTTTCGCGGGCCTGTCGCCAGCCGAAAATGTGCGTTCACTGCAGATTTTTCTCGCTAGCGGTCTCGATTCCACTCATGTTGCTGGCCGCGGAGGTCCAGGAGCGGCGGCAGACCGAGCGGAGGTTGAAGCAAAGCGAGGAACGGATGTCACTGGCAGCCACCGCCGCGGAGATCGGATTTTGGCAGTTTGACAACTTCTCTGATCGCTTTTGGGCGACCGAAAACTGCCTCTCGATGTTCGGTTTATCCCGCCACTCGTCGCTCACGCCCGAAACGCTCATTGACGCCGCTTATCCAGAGGACCGTCAGGCTGCCGAGGCAGCAATGAGCAAGGTCAGCCATGACAGCCAACCTGCGCTCAGCGAGTTCCGCGTAACTTTGCCTGACGGCCAAACACGCTGGATACTTGCCAAACGCCATACCCGTTACGACGACAAGGGGAAGGCGATCGGAGCAAGCGGGGTCTTTGCGGACATTACCGCACGCAAGCACGCCGAAGAGGCGTTGCGGGAAACCCAGACAGAACTCGCCCGCGTCGCGCGCCTGACGACGATGGGCGAGATGGCCGCGTCCATTGCTCACGAGATCAGGCAGCCGTTGGCGGCGATCGTTACGCACAGCGGCGCGGGTCTGCGTTGGCTGAAGAACAAGGTCCCCGATCTCGACGAAGTGCGGCTCGCCCTGCAGAACATCGTCAGCGAGGGCCATCGCGCTGATGCAGTGATCAATAATATCCGCGCGATGTTCAGGAACGAGTCCACACCGCGGGTGCTGGTCGATGTCAATGAGCTCATTCGGCAGGTCCTCACACTCACCATGCACAAGGTAGGTTCGAGCAATATCGGGCTCGCAACGAACTTCGCCACGAGGTCGGCGCCGTGGGTGCGGGCCGACCCGGTTCAATTGCAGCAGGTTGTTCTGAATCTTGATCATGAACGCAGTGGAAGCCATGAGCTCGTCTGCCGACCGGGCCCGTGAGCTGCGGTTGAGAACCGAGATCGATCCTGACGACACCGTGCTGATCACGATTGCGGATACGGGCCCCGGCATCGATCCGAAGGTCGCCGACAGCATCTTCAAGCCATTCTTCACAACGAAACCCGGGGGCATGGGGATGGGATTGTCGATTTGCAAATCGATCGTCGAGGCCCATGAAGGTCGGCTGACGGCGACACCAGGCGATCGTGGCGGGACAGTATTCCAGATATTCTTGCCGCATGCGGACACGAACTCCGAGAAGAAGCTGACAGCGGTGCTTCATTCGCAGAAGCGGTCCAGTCGGTCGCCGACTGACGCCACGACAACTTCCGATTCTGGCACAAGCGGACATCGATAGAAAGCGGCCATGTCGCTTGCAGCTATGACAGCTGTGTCTTAGCCATCTTCTCCGACAGTAGCGCCATCTCGGTGTGGTCGTGACCGGGACCGAGCATTTGCTGCGCTGCCGCCCACATCTCCCGACATGGATTGCTTCCCCCGGCTCAAGGCCGGGGTCGCAACGACGGACAAACTCTATCCCCGGATTTGTGCTAGGTCGGCCATGCATTGGCCGCGCATAAGCTCGGTCGCTGATCGCTGGGAAAACTGCCATGCCCAAGATCGACATCTCCGCCGTGCCGCAACGCAAAGGCTCGGGCTATCCGCCGCCATTCGACGCACCCTGTGCCGAACGCGTGCGGCAGCGGCTGGGCAACGCCGGCGGGCTCACTGATTTCGGGGTCAATCTCATGCGCCTGCCGCCGGGCAATTGGTCGAGCCAGCGCCACTGGCATTCGGCCGAAGACGAATTCGTCTATGTGCTCGAGGGCGAACTGACGCTGATCGAAGATGGCGGCGAGACGGTGCTGCGCGCCGGCGATTGCACGGCCTTTCCGAAAGGCTCCGGCAATGGCCATCACATGATCAACAAATCGGGCGCGATGGCGGTTTATCTTGAAGTCGGCACGCGCTCGCCCGCCGACGTTACCATCTGCTCCGACATCGACATGATGAGCTCCAACGCCGACGGCCGGTTCGTGCACAAGGATGGCACGCCCTATCCCGAACCCTAGATCTAGCAACTGCGTAGAAGTCTCGAGGGAGCTCTTCGGTGCTCCCTCAATTTTTGTGTCGTGTCCGGAATAGCCAAGGTCGAGAACATGATCGCCGGTATGCGGTCTCAGTGGGCAGCTGTGGCGGTTAGGCAAGGCTTGGGTCAGCGGGACCCGCCAAATCACAGAGGCGAGGCGCCGAATGACCGCCGGTGTGGGGTATCAGTGGGCAGCTGTGGCGGTTAGGCAAGGCGTGGGTCAGTGGGACCCGCCAAATCACAGACGCGCCTGTTGGTTCTGAGGGATTGAGAGCGGCGATTGATGGTCTGCCGAAAGCGAAGTCCTAGAGACCGAATCCACCCTTGAGGGGGGTTCGCAGGGTGTCGGCAGCAAAAAACGGCTAAGCATGGCCCTTTGCGTCAAATATCGATTACTGTCCACGTCGCTGCAGCCGAGCGCCGAGGGCGGCTCGCGGGACCCCAAAGCTAATCCCAGGAAACTCGATCAGCGGCTGCCATTGGAGTGGGTGCGCAGTCCAATGCAGGGTTGCGACCACTTCGCCAACACACGCAGGGATTGCTCAACCGTCGCTATGCTCCGGAAGCAGACGCCCGGCGTATTACGCTACGTCACAACAGCGGACCTCTAATCCACTACTTGCGTAGCGACTTGAAACCCGCGCGCAGCTCTTCCACGAAGAGCTTCGGCTGTTCCCACGCCGCAAAGTGCCCGCCCTTGGGGACCTTGTTGTAGTAGATGAGATTGGGATAGGCCCGCTCTGCCCAACTGCGCGGAACTGCATCGATCTCGTCAGGAAAGATGCTGACCGCTACCGGAATGGATACGCCCTTCGGTTCGAAGAAGGACAACTTGCTTTCCCAATACAGACGGGCCGCGGAAATCCCAGTGTTCGTCAACCAGAAGAGGGTGATGTTGTCGAGCACATCGTCTCGCGTAAGGCCCTCGTCGTGTCCGTCGAAGACGCGTGCGATCAGCTCGTAACTGGCCAAGTCGTGGTCGATTATCCAGGCTGCGAGGCCGACGGGTGAATCCGCAATTCCGTATAGCGTTTGCGGGCGGGTCCCCATCTGGAGTGCGTAAGCCACGTCAGTCGCCCAAAACACCTTCAGCTTCTCGTATCTGTCTCTTTCCTCGTCGGAGAGCCCAGATGGCGCCGGGCCGCCGGACACGGCCGCCTTGAAGACATCCGATGGAACAGCACCTGGCTGGTTGGTATGAATGCCGATCAATTCCGGAGGGGCTTGGACCCCCATCTGGTCGACGACGAGCGCACCCCAATCTCCGCCTTGCGCCGCGAACTTCGTGTATCCCAGGCGCTTCATCAGCACAGTCCAGGCACGTGCGATACGCATGGGCTCCCACCCACCCGTGGTCGGCTTGCCGGAAAAGCCGTAGCCCGGCATCGACGGAATCACCACGTGGAAAGCGTCCGACGCCGTGCCGCCATGCGCCGTGGGATTGGTGAGCGGCTCGATGATCTTCATTTGCTCGAAGATCGAGCCGGGCCATCCGTGCGTGACGATGAGCGGCAGGGCATTCTCATGCTTGGAGCGCACATGAATGAAATGAATGTCCAGCCCATCGATCTCGGTGATGTGGCCCTTTGCGTCGAGGAGAGGCGAAGATAACCGGCCACGTCGTTGCAGCCGAGCGCCGAGGGCGGCTCGCGACCCCAAAAACTAATCCCAGGAAACTCGATCAGCGGCTGCCATTGGAGTGGGTGCGCAGTCTAAGCGAGGTTGCGACCACGTTCCTCGGGCGAAGCGCATACCCTCGTCACATCAACAGGCTCGCGGGACTGGTGTCAAAGGCGACGTCCGCAGAATGCGGTGACTACGGATCGTGCCGAGGTCGCGCCCCAGAGGGTCGGAAAACTGCGCCGCTTGCAGGTCCACGCCGGCAATCGGAGAGCCGAAGGGATTCGCCGGCGGCGGCTCGGGGGTATCGGCCGCCGCGACTGCCTTGCCCGACCCAAAATTATAGATGAGTGGCGCAATGCCGCCGCCAGGTAGCAGCTCTACCGCCAGCACCGACAGCGGCGAATCCGGAGGCAGGGCGAGATTGGCCAAAACGGCCTCGACCCCTTTCAACTCGAACTCCGCGCGACCGAGCACATCGCGCTTGCTGGAGCGCTTCAAATCGCTGGTCGGATTCTGGTCAAATTGTGGCCAGGCGAATTTGCGCCCCAGCAGTACGTTGCGCCAAGTGCTGCCGTCCGCCTGCATCACCTGCGCATAGAGCATCACCCAGATGCGGGTTCGCGGATCGCCAGCGACCGCACTGGTCAGCTTCTGGTCGCCATAGACCGCGGTCGCATAAGACGCGGTGACGACGATGAGCGGTGGCGGCTCGAACGCGCCGGCGGGTCCTTCGGGCGGCAACATGCGGTGCGCGAAGCAGGACAATGTCGGCGCGGGATGCTGCACGCCAGCGACACGCAGCGGTCGGCCAAAGCGCGCCTGCGCCGTAGACCACACATCTTTATGCCCGACCCGGATCTCATAGGTCCAGAACCCGAACAGCTCCAGCGCGTCCGGCGCCACGCCGGGCGGCAGCGGCATGACGTAGTGCGTGCCGGAGGCGTCCGGCGTCAGCTCCACCATCGCGTCGAGGCCGGAGGAATCCTCGGGCTGGTTCGGCACGATGACGCGAATGAGTTCCGGATCGATCGGAAGCTGCGGCGGCACAGGTTCAGGCGTACTGGGCAGGTTATGCTCGGCATAGGAGTGCGGATCGAATTTGTCGCCTAATATCTGAATCGGGAACAACTTGTGCGTGATGTCGCCGGACAGCAGCGGATCGGGCCCATAGGCGAGGACCCGCGCGAACAGGCGGTCGTTGGGATCGGCCACCGGTTCGTCGATCTTCAGCCACAGTACGCGTTCGCGTCGCTCGGTCCAGGAATAGGCCGGTTCGTCCCGGCTATAGGGCGACAGCGCGATGCCGGCCGAGACCAGCTTCGGCATCTGCTTGGGCGCCGAGGCGACCGGCAGCTCGAAGTCCTGGCTCCAGGCCAGGGCCGACTTGCCGGGCGCCGCGGGATCCTTCAGTCGCGGCCGGACGATCCAAGTCGGGTGCGCGACCTTCGGGAAATGGTTCGGCGGCGGCGTCGGGTTGACTGCGTCGAAGAAGATCAGACGTGTCATGGTCCGTCGGTCGGGGAACCGCGCATCCTCGCCGAGCAGGGCAAGCTCGTTGACAGCAAAGCGCAAGTCGATCTGGCCGACGATTCGCTCCGCCGATTCCGGCGCGTCTTTGCGCGCAACCTCGAAGCTGCGGTCCTGGAGGCCGTCCCAGGTCCAGTCGCGATCGACATCGAGTGTGATCGCGACGATCCAATGGTTCTTCAACTCGCTTTCGGCGGCAAAGGTGATGACGCCGTGATCGCCGGAGAGCGAGTAGCGGAGCGCGCTGGAGGCGCCGAATACGATCCGGCGCCCGGGCTTCGGGGCAAAGGCCAGGTTCTTCACCGTGAGTTCGAGCTGCTGCGCGAGACGTTGCGGCAGATGGTCGCCCGGCTGCAGGAAGATGCCATTCAACTGCCGCTCCGCAATGTCCGCGACGAACAGGTCGGATTCATCAAGGGCGGGTGCACGCGTGGCGAGATCGACGGTAAGGCCGACGCGCACCTTGTCGTCGGCATAGCGGTTCGGGGTCGCGGCGCAGAGAGGGGTCAGGCGCAACCGCACGTCGCGTGCGCGCGGAATCGGCAAAGCGGCCGCGAGGCCAGGCGGATTGGCGGCAATCTCCGCCACGAACCCTTCGAGATCGTGGACGTCCAAATAGTTGAGCTTGATTTGCAGCGGTGCTTCGTCGGCCAGAGGGTTGTTGAAGTCGTAGGCCGCGAAGTTGCGCGTCATCTTGTAGATTTCGCGGAACTGGCCATCCCGCGTGCCGACTGGCCCGGGATCCTGCATCGGGAGACGCACCTGGACGGAGATCTCCACCTGCGCCACGTCTGGGTCAGCGACTCCAATCGCGCTCTGGCTTTGCTGCGCAGTGGCAACCTGGGTCAGGAGGTTGTTGGGGCCCTGCAGCACCTTCGCACGGTCGATGCCAGCGAAGATGAATTCCGGATAGCCCATGAGCGGGCGCTGCACGGACAAGGTATCGATCTGCCGGATCACGTCGGTGGCGGCGCCGGTCGATGGCGCCGGCGGATCAGTCGCGACCCGCAGCACCTTGGGCGGAACGTGGCGCAGGAAGCGGAGCTTGGTCGTTGGCGCAGGGGCCGGCCGCTCCGGTTCGTCCGTGTCGACCGGGCCGCCTCCGGTCAGGTCGGCAAGGCGGCAACGGAATTCATAGACTTTTCCATAGAGCAGCTCGATGTTCGCGCCGTCGGGCGCGTAGTTCCGAGTTTGGGGCGGGTTCAGAGGCTGACCATCGGCCTTGTGCGGCATACCGCCGGTGAGCCTGTAGAGCGTGTCATCATTCACAACCAACGACCGCCCATTCCAGCGCGTGAAATAGCGTGGCAGCCAGGCCGCCTTCGAGCCAGAGTTGATGTTGCGCGCCGGCGCCGGTTCCACGCTCAACTCGCCGGAGAAGAATTGGAGAACGGAGGATTCGGCTGGCCCTGCGGGAATACGAGATCGGCCGTGTTGCCGTTGGAATCAACCGAATGGACGTGACACAGCGACTGCCATCCCCCGCCGCCGTCGGGTTGAACATCGATCCGATAGCCGGCGACGCCAAGCGGGGCCTCGACCGATGGCTTCATGGCCGCGCCGCCAAGCCTGACGCGCGCGGATTCAAGCTGGCGGTTGTGCCAGATCACTATCTGCTCATCGTCCCATCCGAGGTCGATGCCGCAATCGGTTGCCGGCCGCAGCGTGTTATGACCGCTGCTGGCCGCGTCGGCGGTGTCCGGTTGGAAGGAATGCATGATCTTGGCGAAGCCGTCATCATAGATGGCGGCCTCCGCCAGCGGCTCGTCATATCCGGCCTGGCTGGCCTGGCCGACGGGGAACAGAACCGCCGCGAACAATCCGCGCCGAGCTTGATCGAGGGCCGGAAGGCGCGCGGCATAGCTGCGGATTGCATTGGGCGGCGCCACGATCTGCCCGGGCGCGGTCGGATCAAGCTCAAGATAAAGCCAGCCGCCATCCTTGAGTTGCACGCCATCGCCAACGGGAACCTGGATTTCGCGGTGGAGTAGGCCGAGGGCCCAAGCCAGCTCCGGCTGCCGCAAGGCGTAGGCGATCACCCTGCCCCACGAAAGCTTGTCCGACGGCCTCTGGTCCTCCTTCAGGCCGCCGACCACATCGCGCAGCGCACAGCCGAATTCGTCGCCGACGCCGGCATCGTCGGTGCGTGAGCGCTCGAATGCGAAGGCGCTTGTATAGCTGATGGGAAGTTGCTTCTTGATCCGCGTGCTTCCCAGATTGGTCAGCCGCGCCGCCTGCTCCGCTGCGCTTGGGGGCGCGTCGGAGATCAGCAAGCCGTCGCGCAGCGCCTCGAACAGCACCTGGGCGCCGGGCGGCGGCGTCAAACCCTTGGCGACTGGCGGAAGGACCGCACTGTTGGTGGGATTTGCGGACCAGAAGCCGTTGAGACCGCTCAACACTACCGCGCGCAGCTTCCATTCAGTTCCGGCGAATTTCGGCACGCCCGCGGCGAGCGGCAACAGCGGACTGCCCGTCGGAACCAGCAGAGCGCGCAGATGGATCGAGCCATTCTCCCATTTCCACGGGAAGGCGAAGATCGAGAGCTTGAGATCGGCAAGAGCCATGGCGCACCTCAGAGCGGAAGGGACAAGGCAGGCGTCGTGATGTCTTGCCGGAACTGCCAATAATCGTCCCAGTCGATGTCGATGACCCAGCAGATCGAGATGTGGATGCCGACCGCGACCGAGGCCACGAAGCCGATCGTGTACGGCCCGAGCTGAGTAGGGAATGGCGGCGGCAGCGCCGGCAGCGGTGTCGGCGGGATGATGCCGAGGCCGGCGGCGAGCGTGATGGTGGCGCTTGCCAGGCCATGCATCACGTCGACGCTGGCCCGGCCGGAGAGGATCGCTTTCAGCATGAAGGGATCGACGCCGGTGTTGAGCTCCACCGCCAGCGTGATGGCCGCGCTGCCTGATGCGATGCCGAGATCGATCGCGAGCCCCAGGCCGAGACCACCCTGTACCAGGACGTTTAGTCCCTCGTTGTTGACGCCGACCTGCACCACGCCCGTGCCGGCGAGCGGTGAAACCACCCAACGGAACGGCTTTTCCGAACTGCCGAGGCCGGCGATGAATTCCACGCCGAGCGGCGAGAGCTGCAAGGCGATGCCCATCGCGACCGCGACGTCGGTGATCTGGCCAGTGCCAAGCGGCAGGTTGGGCAGTGCAAATTCGTTGCGTACCGTAAGCCGGCCCTGGGAAAAGCCAACTTTCAGTCCCGCCCCTGCGCCACCGGGCAGGAAACGCGCAACCTGCTGGACATTACTGAAGATGCTCTGCAGCACATCCAGGAATCCGACATAGTGTACGTTGAGCTTGGCGAAGGTCGGAGAGGTATTCTCGTCCGCCATCACATCGGCGAACATCCTGATGATGTCGGCGTTCTTGTATTTGACCGCGAAGGCGACTCGCTTGAGCGAAATCGACCAGCGCGGCGAAGCCACCGGCGCCACTTTCATGGCAACGACGGTTTCAGAACCGGGTTGGTCTCCCTTTTCGTCGCAATAGCGGATCACGATCTGCACCACGCCGAGATCCATCAGTAGTGTCTCGCGCGGCTTGCCGGAGGCCTTTTTCACCGTGAACTGCTTATCGAAGCCGATGTCTCCGGCATTGACGTCGACCGCGTTCAGCGTGTCGAAGTCGAACGCGTCGCCGAGGTTGGGGAAGATGCCCGCGGCATTGAACAACGCCGCCACGTCGGCGAAATTGGGCGGCTTGGGGATCTTGATCTGCGACACGCCGCCGATCGCCTGCGGACGCGCCAGGAACAGCTTCTGCGTGCCGGCTGATTGCAGCAAACCGTAGACGATGGTGGGCGTGTCGTTATCGCCCAGGCGCTTGATATCCGCCGGATCGGCCAGGTGCCATCTGTCGGAGCCTGCGGCGGGCGCAGTCGGCCGCACAAGCGGCGCCGCGAATTGCGGATCGAGCGCATTGGGCGCCGTATCGGTCGACTTCATGCGCGCGAGGCTCCACGCGCCGTCGCGCGGCAATTGTGGCGTGCCGCGCAACGCCGCCACAAGATGCGGATCGATCGCATCGTCGTTGCAGCTGACTGCCGCCTGCACGCCGCGCTGTGTCAGGCTGGCGTTGCCCTGCACGCCGCCGACCTCGATCGTGCAGGCGATCGGCGCAACCGCGGGACCTTTGAACTGCATCAGGTCAAAGAGCTGCTCGCGGCTGGCGGGCATCACGAACGGATCGAGTTGGCCGTTGATCGTTCCGCCGTACGTGGTCCCGGTGATCTGGATGAATCCGCCGATCTCGCGGCCGGGAACCAATGTTCCGCCACCGGTGCTGGTGCCGCCTGCGATCACCTTGATCGCCGGATCGATCAGGACGTCGGCATCGAATTTCACCGGCTGAAAGATGGTCCCGTCGAGCGGGATCGGGAATTGCGGCGCCGTCAGCCGTATGTTCCGGATGTTCATGACACCGCCGATGGCGCCGCGATGGATCTGGCTGTTGGCGAAGGCCGGCAGTATTGCCGGCAAATAGGTGACGCCTTGGACATCGGCGCTTTTCGGGAAAGCGAACTGCCCGTGGCTCGCCGCCAGCCAGCCGCTATCCTCGCGCAGAACCCAGCCGCCATTGGTGCGCTGGATGGTGATGATCCGCACCACCTTCACGCACCAGGGATAGAGGCGGGATTCCATCTGGATGACTTCGTGGGCGGTCCGGCCAACGATGACGTCGAATCTGGCCTGCGTGACGGCTGGGCCGAGCGTCAGTCTGTCACGCCAGTCGCTGAACAAGCTGGCGCCATAGCCGGTGAGCTCGTAGCGTTCGAGCGGCACGCCTTTCTTCTGTGGCCCGAAATCGCCCTTCCAGCGTTCGTGGATGTTCGTGCTGAGCACACCTTCGGCATAGTTGTTGGCTTGCTCCGTTTCCGTATAGCTCGGCTGCGGGAAAGTCCGTTCCCGACCCGGGATTTTCGATTTGGGCGCTTCCATCAGGAGCTGCCGGCTGCCGAGCAGATCGCCGGGGAATGCCGGCTGATGGAGATCGAACGATCCGCCATCGTCGATGAAGGTGGAAGGCCCGTTCTTCGGTTCCACCGGCCGCGTGTCGATGCGGGCGATAATGCCGAACGGCAGCGGCAGCCGAGCCTGGAACGGCCTATCCTTTTTCACCGCATCGACATATTCGGTCAGCAGCGGCGTCGGCGCGACCGGCACCAGCGTTACGCTCTCGGCCTGCAGCAGCGCGGGACCGCCATCGTGCGGCGCCGGCGTCAGGATCGCATCGCCGGATGCCAAGGTCGGTTGCTTGGTCAGCATCGGCTCCCAGGAGATCGGCGGCAGCGTGAAGATCCCGACCTGTCCGGCCGGCGCCCGCAACGAAAGACCGTCGATGGAGACATAAGCGAGGCTCTGAAACGGCATCACGACGCCGAACTGATCGGCATTGCTCGAAAGGTCCAGCATGAAGAGCGCCAGCTCTTGGGACGACAGCTTGCCGGCCACCGGTGCCGTGGCGCCGGACACCCGTTGCGTGCCGGTGGTCTCAAGCGAGAAGTCGAGGAGCGCGCTTGCCGGATCGGTCCAGCCGACCGTCGCACTCATCCAACCGGTCGGCGCGTCCGTGCCGCCGAAAAGGTTGGTCTCAAAATTGGCGGCATAGGGATCGGGCAGCGTCGGCAAGACCGAGTACGATTGGAATCTGAGGCTGAGGGTGCCGGAAGCGAGGCCCGTTTCTCCGAGCGGTCCGGTCACCCACAGGGCCGCCGGCGAGCGCACCTTGAGCAGGAGATTTTCCAGCGCGAGCGCGAAGAACGGCTTCTGCACCGCCGCCGCATCGATTCCGAACAGATAGACGGTGGTTCCAGAGCTGTTTTCCACCAGCGCCAGGATTGCGCCCGGCATCTGGACAGCGAAGCGGGCGCCATCCGCGGCAACCGGCCGGTCGAGATGAGCCGCGGCCCGGCCGAGAACCAGCACGGCCTCCATCTGCGCGGAACTGATGTAATAGAGTGTCGTGCCGGCCGGCGCCTCGAATGTCGCGCGCGAACGGCGGCCAGTGCTTGGCTCGTCCCACAGCGGAAGATCCTGCGTCACGGGATCGACCGAAGTCTCAGTGATGATAGTGATCACGTTGGGGGCCAATTGCAGCTTGGGCTTGGCGAGCACGACTGGCGCCGGCTGGGCGCTCCACTTGGCGCTCAGGCCGCCGCCTAGCTCCAGCCATAGCGCGCCCGTGCCATTCGCCTGCCCGAGCTTGTCCGGCATCGTAACCGTGGTGAGGACGGACCAGCCGGCCCGCACGATCGGCGCCTCCGGCCCGCATTGGAATAGTTTCGACTGCTGCTCCGCGAACCCGAACGAACTGATCGAGGCGTTGCAAGGAACCACGATCGATTGCGTCGCGGCATCGTGGAACGCGCCATCCGCGGACCGCTTCAGCGTGGCCGAGTTGCCGTAGGCCTTCAGGGTGCTGTCTGCGAGCGCGATCGATTTCAGGCCGGCCGAGCCGAATTCGAAGCCAAGTATGGGCGGTAGCGCGATCTGCGCATCCCCTCCGGCACCTCCGGGGACTGCAGTAACTGGCGCCGGGACATCGAGCGTGAGCTGCAGGCTCGCTTTCCACGCGCCACTGACCACAATCGCCTGATCGTGGGATTGGGTCGTTCCGCTGAGGGTCAGCCTTCCGCCTTTGATCTTGACGCCGATGAACTCATTGCTTGGCCGTCCCGGGATCAGCACGTTCGTTGGTATCCAAGCGCTGCCGGCGGCGAGCTTCAATCCCGCGCGCACCGGCACCGTGGTGCCGCGCATCGGAAGCAGCAACATCAGCCTCGGCGGCAGATACGGATTCTGCGACCGCCACAGCAGGCTTACCAATTTAACGGGCTGGAAGATGTCGATCCAGATCGCCTCATTCCGCTGGTTGAGGAACGGCCCGTGCGATCGGATCGGCGCTTGGCCACGCGCCCATTCCGGCGTCAACGGGCCGGCGGAAATATCGATCGGCAAGGTGCGGATTGAAGCCAGCGCGCTGACCGGACGGCCCGGCGGTCGCGGCCTCGTCGGCGTCGGTGTCTGGCGCATCTGCTGCTGCACGATGCGGTGCGCCGCGCCCGGCAGCAGGATGGAGGAGGGAAACGCCTCCACCCTGCGCGCGCGCCCGGCGAGAACGGTCGAGAGCAGCGGCTGATGCAGCGGCGGCAAAAAGAGATCACTGGTCTGGCCGCCGCCGAGCGCCAGCTCAACGTCAGCGAGAGCAGTTTGCAATTGCTTTTCGCTTGTGCCCCTAGCCGGCCGCAGAGAACCCACAATCTCCTGCGGCCACTCAGCACTTTCGAGCGGTTCGGCCATGGTTCACCCCGCCACAACGGGCGCCCCGCGCGGAGCGAACCTCGCACCAACGCAGTCCCCACAGCGCTCCGGCAAGAATCGTGGATTTCAATATGCGTGCCGACAGCGCGGCTCAAACCTTTGCAAAAATTCTACACTCGATACTTGCAGTCAGCAAGCGACCAAAAGTCATGTGTCGATAGCACACGATATGACTGGTTGTTATAGCGCACGATCTGTCCGGTTTTTGAATCGTTCCAAACGAGGGAGCGAGGATGCGACGGACAAAGGTGGCGCAAGGACTGAGACGGAAGTAGTTCGAAACGGTAAAGGGGCGCTGGGCGGGGGGGTCGATCCCCGCGGACGCGGGGACAGACGGAGGCTGGGGAGATCCTGGGGGTGAGCGAGCGGACCTTCCGGCGGGGTTGAACGATTGACGGCTGGGCAAGCCGTCGCCCAAGCGGGTTCCCGAGGGCTGGACGCGCAACCGCGCCCCGCAGCCGTGTTGGCATAATCCGGCACTCCCTGGCGTCTCCCAAGGGCGGGATTACGAGACTCTTAAATCGGGCCGTCAGGGCTATTACCATTAGGAATCTCGGCGGGAGGCCTTGAAAAAAGGCCTCCCGCGGTTGTTGGGGCCACGCGTGACATGCCGGGCGCCGTTGAAGAGCGGCTTGAGGTAGTTCAGCGCCAAGGCCAAGACAACGTTAGGAAAATCCCCGTGGAGGCGCTTTGCGCCGGCAGTGATGGCTATTTGATGGATTTAGAGTCATGGAAAAGGTTCCGATGACCTCGCTGGGCCACCAGGCGATGCTGAATGAAATCAAGCATCTGAAGTCGGTGGAACGGCCGCGCATTATCAAGGCGATTACCGATGCCCGCTCGCACGGTGATCTGGCAGAAAATGCCGAGTACCATGCCGCCAAGGAGCAGCAGGGTTGGCTCGAGGCGCGCGTCGCGGAGCTCGAGGACAAGGTGTCGCGCGCCGAAGTCATCGATGTGACCAGGTTGTCCGGTGATACGGTAAAATTCGGAGCTAAGGTAACCCTTGTCGACGAAGATACCGAAGACGAGTCCGCATATCAGATCGTCGGCGAATTCGAAGCTGACGTGAAAAAGGGCAAGATCTCGATCACCTCGCCGATCGCCCGCGCGATCATCGGCAAGAAGAAGGGCGATTCCGTCGAGGTCATGACGCCGGGCGGCGGCAAGAGCTACGAGATCCTGCGCATCAGGTACCGGTAGAGCGCCGGCGCTTTCAGCGCGGCGTCGCACCTTTTTGTGCCAGCGGAACACCCGGCTCGTATTTGGAAACCCGCAAAGTGAGGGTGGTCTTCACACTGTCGACGTTCGGCGCTTTGGTCAGATCGTGGATGACGAATTCCTGGGCAGTGTGCAGATCTCTGGCCACGCACTTCAGGATGAAGTCGACCTCGCCCGACAGCATGTAGCATTCGCGCACGATCGGCCACTGCCGAACCTGCTGCTCGAAAGCCACCAGATCGGCCTCGGCCTGGCTGTGCAGCCCCACCATCGCGAACATCGTGAGATCGAACCCCAGCTTCGAGGCATCCAGAACTGCCCGGTACGAGGCGATGATCCCCTGTTCCTCGAGCGTTCTCACCCGGCGAAGGCATGGCGGGGGTGAGATGCCTACCCGGCGCGCAAGCTCGACATTGGTCATTCGCCCGTCGGCCTGGAGTTCCTGGAGAATGCGCCAGTCCGTATTGTCGAGCCTGAATCCGCGCGCCATGCCCAGCTTCCTTCACTTCCTGCGTTCGGATATGTCAGGTGTTCCAGCAGAAAGCAGCAATAAAATTTCAAGGCGAACCGCTGTTGATCCGAACCGCGATTTGCCGCAAACCAGAGACAGATATGCTTTTTTCACATGGATCAAGGCTGCCAGGGAGAACCGATGCGCGATCTCCTTCGGGCAGCGGAGTTCTGAGGTTTCCAGAATGACCAATAAACACAGCAAGCTCGTGATCCTCGGCTCCGGGCCGGCCGGCTATGCAGCCGCCATATATGGCGCGCGCGCCATGCTGAGGCCGCTGCTGATTCAGGGCATCCAACCCGGCGGCCAACTCACGATTACCACCGACGTGGAGAACTACCCGGGCTTCGCCGATGTCATTCAGGGGCCATGGCTGATGGAGCAGATGCGCCTCCAGGCTGCCCATGTCGGCACCGATGTGGTTTCCGATCACATCGTCGAGGCAAATCTGCGCTCCCGCCCGTTCGAGCTGAAGGGCGATAGCGGCGCCCGTTACACCGGCGAGGCGCTGGTCATCTGTACCGGAGCGCAGGCAAAGTGGCTGGGGTCCCCCGGCGAAGAAGCGTACAAGGGCTTTGGCGTTTCCGCCTGCGCCACGTGCGACGGCTTCTTTTATCGCGACAGGAAGGTGCTGGTCGTCGGCGGGGGCAACACGGCCGTCGAGGAGGCTCTGTTCCTCACCCGGTTTGCACGCGAAGTGGTCGTCGTCCACCGTCGCGATGCGTTTCGAGCGGAAAAAATTCTACAGAACCGCCTGTTTGCCAACCGGAAGATCAGCGTGCTGTGGAATACGACGCTCGAAACGGTGCTCGGCACGGAAGCTCCCAAAGGCGTTGTCGGAGCACGGCTCCAGAACGTCGTCACCGGGGCGCTGAGTGAGGTTACTTGCGACGGCATATTCATCGCGATCGGTCACAGCCCGGCCACCGCACTCTTCTCTGGCCAGCTGCCGATGACTCCGGCGGGCTATCTCCTCACCGGCGACCGTTCGACGGCCACCTCGATACCCGGCGTGTTCGCGGCCGGCGACGTGACCGACGATGTCTACCGGCAGGCGGTGACCGCCGCCGGCATGGGCTGCATGGCCGCCCTCGAGGCGGAGAAATACCTCGCCCATGACGCCCAGCTGAGTGCGGCGGCCGAATGAACCTGCAATCTCCGCCCGCGGCGATGGATTGGGACCGGCTACGCATCTTTCATTCGGTCGCCGATGCCGGCAGCTTCACCCATGCCGGCCATGACCTGGGATTGTCGCAGTCGGCGGTCAGCCGGCAGATCAGCGCCCTCGAACAGGAGCTGAACGTTTCGCTCTTTCACCGTCACGCCCGCGGCCTGATTCTCACCGAGCAGGGCGAAATGCTCTACCGCACCGCGCACGACGTGTTCACCAAGCTGGCGGCGGCGCAGGCCCGGCTCATGGATTCCAAGGACAAGCCGACCGGCGAATTGCGCATTACCACTACGGTCGGCCTCGGCTCCATCTGGCTGACGCCGCGCATTGCCGAGTTCATCGAGCTCTTTCCCGAGATCAACGTCGTGCTTCTCCTCGAAGACCGCGAGCTCGATCTGTCGATGCGCGAGGCCGACGTCGCCATAAGATTGCGCCGTCCGGTTCAGCCCGACCTCGTGCAGCGCAAGCTGTTCACGGTGCACCACCATGTCTACGCGTCGAGCGACTACATTCGGCGCAAGGGACTGCCCAAGGAGCTGGCCGATCTCGACGAGCACAACATCATCGCGTTTGGCTCCACGACCGGCTTCTGGACCAACATCAACTGGCTGGAAACGGCGGGACTGGCGCCGGGCGACCACCGCCGGTCCACGCTCAAGGTAAACAACGTCTATGGCCTCAGGCGGGCCGTCGAAACCGGCCTCGGCATAGCATCCCTGCCCGACTACATCGTGACCAAGGAGTCCGGACTGGTGCAGATTCAAATTCCGGCCGAAACGCCGTCGTTTGACAGCTACTTCGTCTACCCGGAGGAACTGCGGGATTCCAAACGGGTCGCCGTGTTTCGTGATTTCCTGGTGTCCAAGGCCAAGGAATGGAGTTTCTGAATCTAAACCTCCCGTATTGTGCGTGTGGTCGCGACAGCCACCCATCGCGACGAGATAGCACGGCGCTGTTCATGTTTCCCCGACAGCCGCTATCGCCCATCGGCCATCAGCCGGCGTGGAATGGATTCTCCCGATCGAGAATCCTTTTCATCTCCTGGAAATGCGCCTCATCCAAGGTCCTTCAGTTACGAAATGCTTCAATGGGTTCCTGGCGGGCAGCACGCAGGGCCGGATATGTCCCCGACAGTGCGCCGATCACGCCGCCAATCAGTGGAGCGAGGAAAACTGCCGCTGGGTCCAGCACTGGCACCCAGGTCTCATAGGCTGAAACGGCAACGACGGCCATAACTCCCAAGCTGGCCCCGAGAATGCCACCGATCACCCCCATGGAAGCGCTCTCCACCAGGAACTGATTGGCGATGTGCCAGCGAGTTGCTCCAATGGCACGACGCAATCCGATCTCGCCCGTCCGCTCCATCACCGAGACAAGAGTGATGTTGGCAATGCCAATTGCACCAACGACCAAGGATAGACCTCCGAGCAGGAGGAACATGATGTTCACGTCACTTTGCACCTCGTCCCGAACACGCTTGAGTTCTCGAGGGATTTCGATCTTCAGAGCCCGCTCATCATCGGGCCGCAGCGCCAATCGGGCTTGCTCGGCAATCAACCGGGCCGCTCCGATCCTTGTCTCGACTACCACAGTGCCAGGCCCGGCTAATCCGAAGTCGCGACGCGCCGTCCCTTCCGGGATAATCACAGAGCCAAGTAACTCAGGCTTGCGTGCGACATCTCCCAAGATACCGACAACAAGATAGATGTGGTCGCCGATGAAAATTGCCGGAAGTTGGTCAAGGGCCACGATGCCGAGCCGGCGAGCAGCATCCGGACCGAGAACCGCAACTCGATCCGCCCGATTCGAATGACCCAGATCGGGAAACCGTCCGGTCTGGAGGTCGGCTCGGACAGCTCGATACAGATCCGCGGATGCGGCATGAACCAATAGCTTGAGGGCGCTGGGCCTCAGAGGGTCTTTGACCGGCGAAGAACCAACCAGCGCATCCTTGATGTCGATCTCACTCAAGGTTCCCGCCGCAACGACGCCATTTAGGCGCCGAAGACGCGCCGGCGCATCCCAGGGAACTGCCGCGGGATCGATCAATCCTGTGGTAGTCGGCTTCGCCGTGACGAAGAGCTCGGTTGCGGCAACCTGGTCAAACTGGCTGATGATGCGATTGCCGGCGGTTCGCGTGAGACCGAGCGTCGCCACGAGGGCAGTGAGTCCGACGACAACTCCCAACACCGTCAGCATCATACGACCCGGTCGGGCAAGCATTCCCGCAAGTGCTTCGCTCAACAGATCACGAATTGTGATTCCGGACCGGGACACGCCGACACGACCCGCGGCCAATTGCGGAGCCGCTTTCTGTTTTTTCCGATCATTGCGTCGAGGGAGATCTGCAAGCCTGCCATCGACAATGTGCACGCGGCGGCTCGCCCGCTTGGCGACGTCTTTATCGTGAGTGACCACTACCAGCGTCAGACCATCCCGGTGCAAGGTCTCGAACAAATCGAAGATGCTGGCGGATGTCGTGGAATCCAAGTTTCCCGTCGGCTCGTCACAGAGCAGCAGACTTGGTGATCCCGCGAGCGCGCGTGCGATGGCCACCCTCTGCTGTTCTCCCCCGGACAATTTCGTCGGCAGGAAGTCGGCGCGGTGACTGAGGCCAACCCGTTCAATGGCAGCCCGGGCGCGCTCTTCCCGGCCGCGACTGGAGTGTTTGCGGTACACCTCTGCCAGCATTACGTTTTCCAATGCCGTTCGATACGGCAGCAGCCGGAACGTTTGGAATACGAATCCGATGCGTTGGCTACGCAGACCTGCACGCTCGTTGTCGCCCAACTTGGTAGCGTCGATACCTTCAAAAAGATAGGTGCCGCTGGTTGGGCGGTCGAGGCAGCCGATGACGTGGAGCAGAGTTGATTTTCCGGCGCCGGATGGACCGGTGACCGACAGCCATTCGCCACGCTCGAGCAGGAGATCGACATCATCGAGCGCACGAACGGCGGGTTCGCTGCCATAAAGCTTCCCGACTTTGTTGAGTTCGAGCACCCGCGCATCGGTTCGCAGCGCGATAGGAGTCATTGGGGTAGCGCAGGTGTCTTTTCGAGGCTTGTATAGCCGACGGCTACAAGCTGCCCCGGTTTGAGAGGTTCATCACGACTCGTCACTTCGACATAGCCGTCTGCAGCCAATCCAGGGTCGACGACGACATAGGTAAGCTTGCCGTTGTTGTCGACTTGAACTCTCGACGATCCATCGGCAGCGAGAGAAACTGCGCTCAACGGCACGGCCGTGACGGCCGTGTTGGTGGATTTTATGGGCACTGTGAGGCGTAGCGAGAAGCCGTCCAGCGGTACCGGCGTGTTGTCCACGCGAACCGCAAAGTAGATATGATAGCCGTCGACGCCATGGGTGCCGGGAGTATTCTCCACGAATTCGACAATGCCTTTGGTCTTGATCCCAACGGCCGGTTCGTCGACCAGGACCTCCATCCCGGGCTTAACCAGCGGCGCTGCCTCGAGCGAAAGAGAAGAATGAATCGTGATTTGGTTGTCTGTTACCGACATGACGGGCCCGCTGGCCGCATTGCCGACTACAGCCGTGACCTCTTGGACGCGTACCGGCAAGGCGGGAATGAAGACAATCTCGTCCAGCGGCAGCTGGTCACCAAGTTTGCGTTTTGCGGCGACAATCTCTCTCGCGAGCCTGTCGAGTCGCTCTGCTGCTTGTCGTGCATCGAACGCGCCTGCCCGTTTTGCCTCGACCGCAGCCCGAATCGTCAATTCACCTTCGGCTTGAGCTGCCTTCAACGCCGCCCGAGCCGCTTCGATCTTCCCTTCGATGGCCGAGCGCGATGTCTCCCCCTGCGGCGAGTTAGGCGCAAGGTCACGCTCAGCGATTCCGGCCTGAATTTCGGCAGTAGCTGCCTGCTCTGCGTGTCGTGCTTTGCTGCGTGCCGAAGCCAGGGCAAGATCGGCCACAGCGAGGGCACTGTCAGCCAGCATCTTGTTCTTTATGCCTTCCGTTAGGGCCAGTTCAAGGCTTTGAACATTTGCAAGCTGCTCGGAAGTCGGTCCAAATGGCGCGAATCCTGCCGAAAGGTACCACTTCTTCACTGCCGACCCGGTCCTCTCATCGTATGCTCCATCAGCTGGACCTGGATCGAAGCCAAGGTCTTTCAGTGCCTGCTGCAACTGCCGCACGTCAGAGCCAGAGATACCGGGCACGAAGTCGCGATACGCGGGGATCTTGCCCTCTGCGACGAATACCGGGCGCCCGGAAATCGTGAACAGCACATCACCTGCCTTGAACTGCGTGTTGCGCGATGGCAGCGTAGTGATCAATCCGACAGTGTTGGATTTTAGAACCGAGGGAGCCACGGAAATGGGTTGCGGCACACCATACCGGGCAGTACCTCGTGTGACGATGTTGGTGCTGAGCACGCGCTCTTCGATGGGTACGAGAATCGGCGAGGGTGCCGGGGCCGCGGTTCGCGCCGCCACTTCCGCGGGAGATACAATGCGCGCTCCCGCTACCCATCCGCCTGCCGCGGCGGCGGCCAGCCCCGCGAGACTGCCAAGAAGGACAACCACTTGACTTCTGCGCATAATAAAGCTCTGCCGCTATACTTTCTTATCAAGGGGCATGGTCGCCTGGGCTTTCCGAAAATCATGGCGTTCCCGGTCCCGCAAGTCATCTCGCGTCATTGAACCTCGCGAGCAAATAATTCCTCCTCGATTTCTTCTTCGAGAGGTTCAATGAGTTCCTCCTCCAGTTTATAGTTGAGCACCGAGACCCTCCGCTCGTCCTCCTGAAGTTTTTTGAGGGCAGAGAGTTGTTCCGGCGACATTTGTTCGATGGGAATCGTGCTGCCTCCGGTGATCGCGTCGAGCCTGATCCTGATATCGGCCTCGACCTCCTCCGGATCCGTATAGCCGAAACCGGCCTTTCGCATCTCCTCTCCATATTTTTGATAAACAGTCCGCATACGCGGGTCATTCTTGATGAGGACATCCAGGGGGTTGTTATACGCTTCTTTCAACTGTTCGGGCTTGAATACCTGCCCGATGGCCTTGCGAGTGCAGCCACCGCTGCGCGAGAAATCTTCGGTGTCGAGCCCAACTGCAAATGTCGCGTCAGTATGCTCGCCCAGCAGCGCGCGGTTGTAGGAGACCTGATCGGCCGGCGACAGATTGCGGTATATGCCGATGTTCCTCTCACCCAAGCCGACCTTGGCGGGATTGTAACCGTCGGCGTTCTGCGGAGCCTCACCGGTATATAGAGTCGACATGCCGAAGCCGTGTTGTTCGAGGAACTCTTCCTCGCTCAATCCCGGAAGAGACATGATGGCCGCCATGCCATTGCGGACGGTCTTGTAGTCAGCCGCAATGTACTCGAAACCCTGTTCCTGCATGCACTGCGCGATCAAGGCTTCAACTCTCTCAACTGCCTGGACAAGTTCCTTCTCGTTAAGGCCAAACTCCCGTTCACCCGGAAGTTCAGATTGGGCGCTGGCAGTGCCGGCAAGGCCAAGGATGCTCAATGCTGTTGTTACTGCTTGCAACTTACTCGTCATGTCATTTCCTCTCCCTTCTTGGGTGAATCAAATTCGACCCGATTGACCGCCTCGCATGCTCCTCACCGCTGATGCGCGGCTCTCGTGTGAAGTGGGAGCGCCGCCAAGTCTACTCCGTCGGGAGAGCGGTGGAGGCTACCGTACCGGCAGGGCTCACCTTGCTGCTTTTTCCCGCCTCATAGACTGCTCGTGCGCAGAGTCAAATCTCAAGACAAGAGTCGCAACAAAGTAAACCGGGTGGGAGGACTTCACCGGTTGCCGGGTGCGCATGACCCTCGATCCTGAGGCCGGCGGAACTCGTCGCTTCGAACTCGTAGGCCCCCTGGTCGACTTCGATTTCATGGACCCGGTAGCCCTGCGCGGCGAGTTTCTGTGTGAGGTCGGACGGGGAAAGCCATTGTGCCGGCGGCACGTTGAGACGCCCGGCAAGGCAAGGGCGACAACACAGAAACCTGGGCACGACGACTTCCCCGGTTGCAAGATGCGCATGATCCTTGCACTTTACGGCGACGGAGCTCGATGCTTCGAACTCGTAGGCCCCGTCCTGGACTTCGATCTCATGGACCCGGTTGCCCGGCTCGGCGAGCTTCTGTGTGACCTCGGAGACCGAAAGCCACTGTGCCGGCGGCACATTGAGGCGCTCGGCGCCGTTGTCATCAGCGAAGGCGAGTCCGGCAGTCACGACAACCGACGCCAGTGACAAGACCGTAGGTGTTTGCATCGGAGATTCTCCACCTTATGATTTAAAGCTGGCGACACGGCGCCAAGCAGCAACGGCATATTCGCCAAGGGCCGCTGACGCCCGGCTGATTGTGACCGTCAGAGAGTTGTCAGATGCGTGAGCGCCATCGATCTTTGGATTAACCCGAGTTTCTCCACCATCCTGATGGACATGGGGTCTTTTCTTGCCGCCCTGGGGCTGCCCGAGGAGGCCATCTCGGCGGGCCGGCTCGCCTCGCGGCTCAATCCGCGCGATACCTCGAACTTTTGGTGCAACTCGGCGATCGCAACGGCGTACTTTGTGGCGGCGGACTACGAGGCGGCCCTGCAAGAAGCCACGAAAGTTACCCGGTGGCGGCCGGAGTTCCTGAGGGGTCCGCTCCTCTGGGCGCAGCCGCGGCTGCCCTGGAGCGACCGGACGAGGCGCGCGCCGCAGTGCAGCGTTGCCTCGCGCTAAGGCATGACCTGCGCATTGGCAATGGTACCGCATTTCATGCTGCGGTTCGCCCGTGATGAGGATCATGAGCGGTTGCTGGCAATGCTGCGGAAGGCCGGGCTGCCGGAGTAAGGCGCGAGACGGAGAAACGGCGCAGAATCACCCGAGGCGACAAGGAACGCGCGGTGGGTCGAATGGCAGCATGATCACTGGTTCGGAGGCTGCAACCTCGAAACGCGGCCTCCTGCAATCCAGAGTGAACCGGCGCCGTAGCGGATATATCCGCCTATGCCATGGCCTCCGATGAACCTGCGGATCAACGTATTGGTTCCTGGGTCGATCTGCGCGACGGGAGCGCCTGGCATGGACACCCAGACATACCCGCCACCGGCGGTAATGCTCCCGGAGCCGAGCGGGAGCCCTGTTTTGATTGTGGCCACAAGCTCGCCGGTCTTGGCGTCGATCCTCTGCACCGAGGAATCGCCCTGGCTGAACACTCAGATAGACCCTTCACCGGCGGCCAGGAAGCGTGGGGACTCGTGGAGTTTCGTGATCGAGCCTGATGGTATTGGTCCGCGGATTTATTCGGTAGAGTTCGTTTCCGGCGTATCCCGTTACCCACACGGAGCCATAGTCGACAACCACGCTGGAGCCGCTCGACGGCAAGGAAATTTTCGCCTCCGCAATGCCACTTCGGGCATTGAAGCGCGTCAGCGTTTTGTCAAATTCCTCTGCGGTTATGACCCAAACCGCACCTTCACCGACACCGATGCTTCCCTCGGTCGACAGCATCGGCACCCGTATCTCCTTCGTCACTGAATAATCATTCGGGTCGATTCTGAAGATCGCTCTCTTTCGTACGTCAGAGACCCAGACTGCAGCCTCACCGATTGCCATCGTCTGGGGAGTGTTGATCCCGTCGATTCTGATTTCGGTGAACTCGTTGTTTGTGGGTTCGACGCTGCACCAAAGTCGCACCGCATGCAGTCATCATCCACAGCGAACCGAAACCAAACTCCATGGCGGAAACCAGTCGGTGGACTTTTGCTTGAACAACCAGCTTGTCAGCGGATAGTTCCTCGGCTGCCAAAGCCGGGCTGGCCATAAGCATGCAGGCAAGGATCGGCGCCTTAAACAAAACCGTCTCATTGTTGGGTCTCCAGACCCTCTCGATTATCTCGTTCCTGCCATCATTGGTCGCGCGATCCCTGGCAGCAAGATTTCCCTCAGGCGATGCGGATGCGGCGCGTCACCTGGCCGTTGCTTTCCCAATAGGTGTGTTTTTTGGCGATCAAGGGATCGTCCATCGCCGGTTGAATTTGCCCCGTCGTATCGATCGCACGCGAGGTGATCGTGTGTTCTCCGGAGGAGGGACTTGCCCAATCGAGGGACCATATCTTCCAGGCGTCTTCGGCCTCCTCGCTGTGATCGATGATCGCCGGTGCCCATGGCGCTTGATCGATTTGCACTTCCACCCGGTCGATCGGTGCTCCCCAAGCTGCCCCGATGATCCGGTAATCTGTGTCTTTCCGGGTGACCTTCGCGGGCGCGGACTTTATCCGGGCCCGGCCGACCGAGGTTTCGGTCCACACGGTCTCGCCGTCGTGCTCTTCTTCCCGGATGGTGACATAGTCGCGGGCCATCAGCAGGCTCATGAAGCGTTTATCGCGAACCTCGATGCGCTTCAGCCACTTGACGTTGGCGATCCCGTACCAGCCCGGAGCAATCAGCCGCAGCGGGAAGCCATTGGGCGCCGGCAGGGTCGCTCCGTTCATTTCATAGCAGAGTAGGTTGTCGGGGTTCATCGCATCGGCGAGCGACATGCTGCGCGCGAACTCCTGTTGCATCTTGATGTCGCGTATCGTGACTTCGCCCTTGTCGGCGCCGAAAAAGACAACCTCGATGCCATTTTCCAGGACGCCGGCCTCCTCGAGGATCGGGGCGAGCGGCGTGCCTGCCCAACGGGCATTGCCGATGCCGCCGGTGAAAAAGGGGAAGCCGTGGTTGCCCGAGCATTCCACCGTGAAAACGACCTCCTGGCGCGGCCGCGCCTTGATGTCGGCGAGCGTCAACTTCAGGGGCTTCTTGACCAGGCCCCCGATCTCGAGGGACCACGTCTTGTCGTCGATCGTTGGTCGATTGAAATGCGAGATGCTGAAGAACTTGTCGTTTGGAGTTATCCAGCTATCCAGATCCTCCCAGACAAGCTGCGTTTGAATCCCTACCGGATCGGGATTTGCCGTCGGCTGATCGAGCCAGGGAATAACCTCCTCGCCCGGCCGCGTTGGAAAGGCGTAGGCCCAGACGCGAAGCATAAAGGCCGGCAATTCCGGCGAGAACCGCACTGCCTTGAACGATAAATTCTCTGCGTCGAAGATCAGGCATGTCTTTTCCCTCCCAGATACTCCGGAACGGGCTGCCGCGCACCTCGGCCACAGCCTGAGCACGGATCGGCGCACGCGGTTCTCGCCACACTCGGAAATGTCCCGTGTGAGGTCGAGTTCAGCAGCGCGTTCAAAACATGTGAAGTACCGGACGCTTTTCTGGTTGCGTCTCGTGCGTTGAGACTGCTCCTTTGCAAAAGGAGAGTCCATAGTCATTCTTAGTCGCAGCATGATGCGACCGTTCGCAGCCCCTGAATGTTTCGGCAGCAATCATCGCGAGAGCGAACTATCCCCCCAGACATCGCGGAACCAACGCGATCGACCCAGAGCCCATCGATCGAGTTGCCTAACGGCAGCCTTTGCTCGGGGACAACCTCACTCTGGGCATCAGAACAGATTCACGCCAGCAGCAGCCTGTCATCGGACAGCGGTTCGCCGCGGTGCTTGGCGAAGAGCGCCAGCAGGTCTGGCACCTGCAGTCCCTTGCGCTGCGGGCCCGCGAGATCGAATACGATCCGCCCCTCGTGCAGCATCACTACACGCTCACCGTGGTCGAGGGCCAGGCGCATTGAGTGGGTGACCATCAGCGTGGTCAGCTTCTGCTCTTCGACGATCCGGGCGGTGAGGTCGAGCACGAACTCGGCGGTTTTTGGATCGAGCGCCGCTGTGTGCTCGTCCAGCAGCAGGATCTTCATCGGCTGCAGGGTGGCCATCAGCAGGCTGACGGCCTGGCGCTGGCCGCCCGACAGCAGGCCCATGCGATCGGCAAGCCGGTTCTCGAGGCCCAGCTTCAAGAGCCGAAGACGGCTGCGGAACTCGTCGCGGCGGCATCGGTCGAGGGCGCGCTTTAGACCGCGGCTACGGCCGCGGGCGGCAGCGAGCGCCAGGTTCTCCTCGATGCTGAGATCAGCGCACGAGCCGGCCATTGGATCCTGGAACACGCGCGCCACGAACTGGGCCCGGCGCGGCGCGGGCCAGCCTGTAACATCGGCGCCAGCGATCTCGATCCGCCCGGTTGCGAGCCGCGCGTCACCGGTGAGCGCATTCAGCAGCGTCGACTTACCGGCCCCGTTGGAGCCGATCACGCTCAAGAACTGACCCTCCGGAATGTCGATGTCGAGACCGCGCAGCGCTCGCGTCTCCGTGGGCGTGCCCGGATTGTAGACGACCGCGATGCTCCGGGCACGGATCATCGTTTCGCGGCCGCGCCCCACAAAGCCCGCAGCGGATTGCCCACCCGCGGGAGGATCAGCGCTACCGCCACCAGTGCGGCCGTGATCAGGTTGAGATCAGAGGCGCTGAGGCCGAGAAGGCCGGCATTGAGGGCAAGGGCAACTGCCAACCGATAGATGACGGACCCGGCGACGCAGGCCGCGACCCACAGCGCGATCGAGCGCGTGCCGACGATGGCCTCACCGACGATCACCGCCGCCAGGCCGACGACGATCGTGCCGGTTCCCATCGTCACGTCGGCAAATCCGTTCATCTGCGCGAACAGCGCCCCGGCCAGCGCCACCAAGGCGTTGCTCAGCGCCATGCCGACATAGATTGATCGCGTCGTATCCACGCCCTGCGCGCGCGCCATACGTGGATTGCTGCCGGTGGCGCGCATGGCGAGACCATAGTCTGATGCCAGAAACCGCACGATCAGGCCCGCGGCGCCGGCGACCACGACGCCGGCGACCAGAGGCTGCAGATATATATTTGCGACGCCTTGGCCCTGGAATGGTGTCAGCACTGTCGGCTCGCCGATGAGCGCCACGTTCGGCCGCCCCATGATGCGCAGGTTGATGGAATAAAGCGCGATCATCGTCAGGATGCTGGCAAGCAGGTGCAGGATGCCGAAGCGCAAGTTGAGCCCCGCTGTCACCAGACCGGCCAGCGCGCCGGCGCCCACGGCCAGCACAGTGGCGACATAGGGATCAACTCCGCCGACGATCAGCGCCGCCGTCGCCGCTGCACCCAGGGGGAAACTGCCGTCCACCGTCAGGTCGGGAAAACTGAGGACGCGAAAGGAGAGAAATACGCCGATTGCAACGAGGCCGAAGACGAGGCCGATCTCGATGGCGCCCAGAAACGCGACGACATTCATGAAGCACGCAGGCGGATCGACCCTGTCTGCCGATCGTCGCCTACTTCACCACCTCCTTCGCCTTCGCGACCACGGCCGCGGAAATCGTGACCCCCATTTTCTCGGCCGCGCCCGGATTGACGAAGAGCTCGGTGATCTCCACGCCCTCAACAGCAATGTCGCCGGGTTTCTCGCCCTTGAGGACACGCAACACGATGCGGCCGGTTTGCCGCCCCACGTCATAGTAGTTGAAGCCGACGGCGGCGAGTGCGCCCCGTTTGACTGAATCGGTGTCCCCTGCATAGACGGGCAGCTTGTTCTCGGCGCCGACCTTGATTACCGCCTCGAGCGCTGAGACGATCGTGTTGTCGGTCGGCACGTAGATGACGTCGACCTTGCCTACCAGGCTCTGCGCCGCCGCCAGCACGTCGGACGATTTCGGCGCCGCCGCCTCGACGATCGTAAAGCCCGCCGCGGCGCCTTTCTCCTTCAGCAGCCCTACCAGGGTGACCGCGTTGGCTTCGCCGGGATTGTAGGGCACGCCGATCTTCCTGGCTGCCGGTGTGATCTCCCTGATCAGATCGATATGTTTGCTGATCGGCGACAGGTCGCTCATTCCCGTGACGTTGCCGCCGGGCTTGTCCAGGTTGGCGACCAGCTTGGCCCCGAGCGGGTCGGTGACGGCCGTGAAGACGACCGGGATGTCGCTGGTCGCCCCAACCACCGCCTGGGCCGACGGTGTCGAGATCGGCACGATCACGGCCGGCTTCTCGCCGACGAACTTCTGCGCGATCTGTACGGCTGTACCGGGATTTCCCTGCGCGCTCTCGTACACGAACTTGAAGCTCTTGCCGTCCTCGTACCCGGCGGCCTTCAGTTCATCACGAACTCCATCGCGGCAGGCATCGAGCGCCGGATGCTCGACGATAGCCGTCACCGCGACCACTGCGTCCTGAGCGGCGATAGGCTGACACAGCACAATTCCACCCAGCAGCAACCCCACGGCTGCCGGCAGACGACGACGCGGCCACGACATGGAACACCTCCCTTGGAACCTGATTGGCTTGACATCAGGCAACACCCGACTATGGCCATGCGTCAAGCCGTGTCGAGCGTTCGTCCCTAACCGTCGGCTGGCGGTGACGTTGTCCTCGTCACCTTTCTTCCGGCGGCTTCAGGTGACGGAATTGCACCAGCAGCAGCAGGTCGTAGCCGATTTTCAACGTGCCGCAGATCACGAGCGGCCATCCCTTGAAGGAAGCGCCGAGCAGCGCGCCGCCGATGGCCGGGCTCAGCGACGCGGCAAGGCTGCGCGGGATTGAGGTAAAGCTCGCCGCGGCAGGCCGCTCGAACTCGGTGACCACCGCCATGACGTAGGAGGACCGCGTCGGCACGTCCATCTGTGACAGCGCGGCGCGCAGTAAAAGCAGGGCGAGTGCGCCGGGCAGAGTCGGCGCGAGCGCCGCCAGGATCAGGCAGACGCTTGACGGAATGTGCGTGAATACCATGGTGTTCACCAGTCCGATTCGCTGCGCGAGCCAGGCAGCGACCGGAAACGAGAACGCCGACAAGACGCCCGACCAGAAGAAGAACAGGCTGGCGGCCCACAAGGACACCTCGAAGCGCTCGAACAACCACAGGGCGAGCAGCGACTGAACGACCAGGCCGCCAGCGAATGCGTCGAGGCTGAAAAGAGCGGCGAGCTTGTAGACGATACGCCGTGAGGGTCCGAGCGCGGTGGTTGCCGATCGGTCCGCCGGAACCGGGCGCCGCGGAATTTGCAGGTAAGCGAGACCACCGGCGAGACCGAGCAGCGCATAGAGGACGAACATCGATTTGATGGCGGTGAGCCGGTCGAGGCTCGTTGCGGCCAGGAGATCGGGTGCTGCGGCCAGGAGCGCGCCAAGCGCTCCGGCAAGCGCACCGACGAGACTGTAGCGCGCGAACATCCTGGTGCGGTCGTCAGCAGCGACCTCGCGCGCCAGCACCGCGTGTTCCAGCGGGATGAACATGCTGACGCTTCCGCTCGATGGATTTATCGTCCCGACGAACACGACGACGAGAAGCACCGCATAGTCGTCGATCACCGCGACGGTAAGGCCAGTAGCGATCATGAGAGCCGCTGCTCCCAGGAGCAGCTGGCGATAGTCGTAACGCGTCCCGAGGAGACCGACGGTGAAAGTCAGCAGCGAGGAGCCGAGCAAGGCGGCCGTGGCAACCAGGCCGACTTGCAGTGGCGACAGCCCCAGCGCCGTCAAGTAGACGGGCAGGAGCACGGCGACGAACCCGTCACCGAAATCGCGCGCGCCGCGTGCGAACAGCAGGTAGTTGATTGCCGCTCGCTCGTCCGCCGGGGCAGTATTAATGGCCTGTCTCGTGGTCACTCAAAACGCGACAGGCGCTCGCCCTGGAATACTCCAGCGTCTCAGGCCGCCCGGGCTTTGTGGGCAGCCAGCACCTGATCGGCGGTCCGTCCCGTCAGCTCCACCATGTGGTCGTGCCTGAACGTAAAGGTGCCCACGCCCGAGGTCGCCGATCTGAGCTCGATGATCAGGTCGGCGATTTCGCTCTCCGGCAGATGCGCCTCGATCGTGTCCCAGCCCGGCCAGCCTTCGCGCCCGTCAAAACCAAGCAGATGACCGCGATGACCGGTGACGATCTGATTGATCCTGCTCGTTGCGTCACTCGGCACATGGATACTGACGTGCGCGATCGGCTCGAGCAGTACCGGCGAGCATTGCGGCATTCCTTCGCTCATGGCGAGACGGCCGGCCAGCCTGAACGCCATTTCCGAGGAATCGACCGTATGAAAGCTGCCGTCCGATAGATTTACCGCGAGATCGATGACCGGGAAGCCGAGCGGACCCTGCGCCAGGTAGTCCTTCACGCCGGTCTCGACGGCCGGAATGTACTGTTTCGGAACGACGCCGCCGGTGATGGTGTCGGTGAACGCGAAGCCCGAACCGCGCGGCAACGGCTTGATGTCGATGACCACGTCGCCGAACTGCCCGTGCCCGCCCGACTGCTTCTTGTGCCGGCCGCGGACGGTGACCGGCCGGCGTATCGTTTCCTTGTAGGAAATGCGCCGCGGCCTTGACTGGGCGTGCACGCCGAATTTGCTGGCCAGCCGTTCGAGCGCCACGCGCAGGTGCATTTCTCCCTGGCCCCACAGAACCATTTCGTGCGTGTCCTGGTTGTGGACCAGGGCCAGCGAAGGATCCTCCTCGGTAAGCTTGGCGACGGCGGAAGTCAGCTTCACCTCGTCCTTGCGGTCGGCCACCGAGATCGCAAGTCCGTACACCGGCAAGTTGACCTCGAGCGCTGCCGCCTGTTTTGCTGGTCCCTTGGCGCTCGACAACGTCTCGCCGGTAGACATCCCTTCCATCCTGCCGAGAGCCGCCGTGTCGCCGGTCCGGGCGCTCGTGATCTTGCGCTGCTCGGCGCCCATGATCTGGAACAGCCCGGCCGCGCGCGCTTCCTGTCCGTTGCGGCCATAGAGCGTCTGGCCGTCGCTGATTGCGCCTGCCAGAACCCGGGCGAGCGTGAGTTTTCCGCCATGAGCGGTGTGGAACGTCTTCAGCGACTGAACGATGGTGGCGCCGTTGGCAGCAGCACCCAGCCGCTTCGCGGTGTCCTCGATCGACGGGATTTCATGGCGCAGCGCCTTGAGAAGCCGCAGGATCCCGTGGCCGTTTTCGGCCGAGCCGAACAATACCGGGGTGATCAGGCCATCGCGCAACTCCCGCGCCAGATCGTTGAACACCCGGTCGCGTGGAGGCTCCATGTCCGACAAGAGCTGCTCCATGAGCTCGTCGTCGTAGTCGGCGAGTTTTTCCAGCATGGCGAAGCGAGCCTCTTTCTCGGGCTCCTTCATGTCCGCCGGCATTTCAATGACTTCGCTCTGCGCGTGCTCGCGATAGACAAAGGCGCGCTCGAGGGCGAGATCGACGAAGCCGGTGGCGATGCCGTTGCTCCAGATCGGTATCTGGCGCAGCACCAGCGGCGTGCTGCTGGCAGGCTGCAGGTATGCGAGGAGATCGCGCAGGCGATTTTCCGTCTTGTCGATCTTGTTGATGAAAAGGATGCGCGGCACCTTGAGCCGGTCGATTTCCTTGAGAATGAGCTGGAGGGCGGGAACTTTCTTTTCATCCGGCTCGCAGACGACCACTGCAGCATCGCAACCTGCCAGAGCGGCGTGTGCGTCCTGCATGAATTCGATCGATCCCGGGCAGTCCAGGAACGTGTAGGTATCGCCTAGAAATTCAGTGAATGCCGCGTTGAGCTCGACGCTCATTCCGTGCGCACGGGCCTCGGCGGCGGCATCTCCTACGGTCGAGCGCTGCGAGACCCGCCCCTGGCGCTCGATGGCGCCGGTGCGAAACAGAATGGCTTCGAGAAGGGTCGTCTTGCCGCTCAGATATGGGCCCACCAGTGCGACGCACCGGGGACCCTGGGCTCGTCTGCCCAATACATGGTCCATTGCTCTGTCCTCCCTCTGGCATGCGGTGAGGACCGCCCCTTTTATGGAACGCCTGGAGCGGTTCCATGCAATGCATCCTGCGCCCGCGGCCATATCCGAGGCAAGGGGGATTCTGTTTCAGAACGAGCGAAGCCCGCGGTGAGCCGTCCGTTCCGTCGAGATCAGTGGCGCTTGAGGGTCAGCGAGCCGATTCCGCCGGCGATGTTCAAGCCGGTCTGACCCTGGACGCTCAACGGCTGCAAGTTGATGGAATTGCGAAAGCCGCCCACCAGAACATTGGCTCCGAGCCCGACGCCGATGGTCGCCTCTGCTGCTGCTCCAATGTACCCGCCCGACAGAGACCCGCGCTCCAACCGGCTGGGGGCAAATACCGCCCACACCAGGGTCGTCCCGTTCGTCACCCCGAGGTCGAGCCCGATTCTGGTGAGCGAACCGGCGTAGCGATCGCGCCGCTCCCCACGCGACGATTTGAAGGTGCAATCTGCGGACTTGGTCGAGCCGATGATCCAACCGACGCCGCCGTTCACGCGACAGGTAAGGAGCCCGGCCCGCACACCCTCCGCTCCTGCGAGCTCCGAGATGAACGCCGCCAGCATCGCCGCTGCCGCAATCGAAGCGAGTTTCTTCATGCGCCTCTCCTTTTTCTGAAGGCTGTCCCGAGCCGCCTGACGAGAAACTGTTGCCCGGCCATTGTGGCATAAAACGGACCCCGCCGGGCGCAAAGCTTCGCTGCGGGTTGCGCATGGCTTACTGCAGATTGCCGCAGAACCGCTGAATTCGCTGGCACGCTTCCTCGAGAGCGTGGGTGCTGGTGGCATAAGAAATGCGGAAGTGCGGCTCCATGCCGAAAGCGGCGCCATGAACTACGGCCACACCTTCCGCATCGAGGAGCTCCGCGGCAAAATCCTCATCCGTCCGGATGGTCCGACCCGCGGGCGATCTCTTGCCGATCGTTTCAGCGCACGATGGAAAGACGTAAAAGGCCCCTTCCGGCAGAGGGCACGAGATGCCCTTCGCCTGGTTCAGCATCGACACCACCAAATCTCGCCGCTCCTTGAATACGAGATTGTTTCGGACAATGAAGTCCTGCGGCCCGCTCAGCGCCTCCACCGCAGCCCACTGCGCGATCGAGCTGGGATTAGAGGTCGACTGCGACTGCAGCTTCGCCATCGCCTTGACCAGCCGCTCCGGCCCCGCACCGTAGCCGATGCGCCAGCCGGTCATGCAATAGGCCTTGGACACGCCGTTCATCGTCAGCGTACGCTCGTAGAGTCGGGGCTCGACCTGCGCCGGCGTCAGGAACCTGAAGTCGTCGTAGACCAGATGCTCATACATGTCGTCGGTAAGCACCCAGACGTGCGGATGCTCGACCAGCACATCGGTGAGCGCCTTCAGCTCGCTGCCTGCATAGGCGGCGCCCGAGGGGTTGGACGGCGAGTTCATGATCAGCCACTTGGTCTTCCCGGTAATGGCGCGCTCGAGAGCATCCGGCCGCAACTTGAATCCGTCTTCAAGCCTGGTCGGCGCGATCACCGGAACTCCGCCGGCCAGCAGGACGATGTCCGGATAACTCACCCAATAGGGTGAGGGAACGATTACTTCATCGCCTGGATTGACGGTCGCCATCAGGGCATTGAACAGCACCTGCTTGCCGCCCGTTCCCACCGAAACCTGCGACGGCTTGTACTCGAGATCGTTCTCGCGCTTGAACTTCGCCGCGACGGCAACTTTGAGCTCGGCAATGCCGTCGACGATGGTGTATTTCGTCTCCCCGCGCCGAATGGCGGCGATCGCCGCCTCTTTGATGTTGTCCGGAGTATCGAAATCCGGCTCGCCGGAGGCCAGAGCGATGATGTCCCGCCCCTGCGCCTTCAGCTCCGCAGCCCTGCTGGATGCGGCAATGGTCAGGGACGGCTTTATGCGGTCCAGTGAGTCGGCAATGAAACCCATCGTCTGAATTCCTTGATCGTGCATTGACAGCCTCGATGACCCCGGAAACCATGCCCCCTCCATGAAAGTCATCATCGTCGGCGGCGGCATTGCCGGACTTGCGGCAGCCATTGCCGTTGCCAGGACGCGACATCAGGTTGTGGTATTCGAGCGGGAACCGCACATCGAAGAGCGCGGCGCCGGTCTACAGATTGCGCCGAACGGAATCAAGGCGCTCGAGTGGTTGGGCGCATGGGAGCTTCTGCGCGGCAACACCTGGCAGCCGCGGTATTTTCGGTTCATGGACGGGGTGAGCGGCAGACTGATCCGTTCCATCGCGGTCGCCGACAGCTTCGACCGCCGTTTTGGCTCTCCTTACGTTGTGACGCATCGGGCCGATCTGCTGGCCGCGCTTCTGGTGACGGCCCGGTCGCTATCTGAAATCGAGATACGGACCGACAGTGCAGTCACCGGTCTCGAATGGCAAGGCGAACGGCCAATGGTTCGCATGGCCGGCGCCGCGGTATCGGCTGACGCGGTAGTGGGCGCCGACGGCCTGCACTCGACCATCCGCCGGTGTCTTCTTGCCGACGGCGCGCCGTCAACGGGCCGCCACGTGCTGTTTCGCGCGCTGGTGCCCCGCATCGAAGCACCTGCGGTGTCCGCGGACGTCGTGTTGTGGTTCCTACCCGGCGGCCACGTGGTGCATTATCCGGTATCGGGAGGCAAGTTCATCAATTTCGTTGCCGTCAGTGAAACAGGCCCGGGAGGCGAAGCGGGCTCCGCACCCGCTTCACCCTCTGAAGTGACAGCGACGTTCTCCGGGCTCACCGCCGAGTTGCGATACTTGCTGGGCCTCCCCGGCGCGTGGCACAAGTGGCAATTGGCCGATCGCCGGCCGGTGCGTTGCTGGGGAAGCGGGCCGGCCACGCTGATCGGTGATGCTGCGCACCCGATGGCGCCCTATCTGGCGCAGGGCGCAGCCGCCGCGCTCGAGGATTCCGTGGTCCTGGGACAAGGCTTCGATGGCGCGCCGGGACCCGCTGATGCGTTTCGCCGGTTCGAAAGCCGACGCATGGCGCGGACCACCCGGCTGTTCCGGGTGTCAAGCCGCCAGGGCCGGGTTTATCACGCATCCGGCCTTCTTGCTCTGCTTCGCAATATCGTGCTCGGAAATGTTCCGACGCGCGTCCTGCTCGCTCAGTTGGGCTGGATATATTCGTGGCATCCGTAGCGACTGCATGTGTTGCCACAGTTTCGCCGCAAGATTTCTCACCCGACCCACAGTTCCATCCCGATCCTGCCGCTTTCATTGCCAAAATTCGTCCAAGGGTTCGGTGAGGAGCGGGGTTGCAGTCATGACCATCTGGACAGGCACTGCCGTAGTTCGAACAAGGACAGGCCTGTCCAGCCTCTCTGCTGAGACCCGCCGGGTAGTCGACCACCACCAGGAGTTTCAGGTCCAGTCACGGCGCAACATGTCGTTTTTTGCCCTGGCCCTGTTGATCGCGCTCGCCGCCGTTCTGGTGCTTGTGGGCGCCACGGCTCAAGCCGGGTTGTTCCCCATCCGCTGAACCCCCATACTTTGCTGCATGTTTCCGCCTCTGAACGGGGCGGAACAATCCGGTCACATTTCGCGTATCTTGATCGGACGAGGACTTAAACTATTCCAAAAGAGGTGCTGGATCATGCGCAAGTCGATTTTAATACTGGTTTCATCGCTGGCGCTGCTTGCCGCTCCCGCGCTGTCGCTTGCCGCCGGCGGGGGGAACAGTGGCGGATCAGGCGGCGGATCGTCGAAGCCCTGTCCGAAGGGATTCGAGTGGAGCAAGAAGAAAAAGAAGTGCGTGCAGCAGCAGTCACAGGTTTCGCCCGAGCAACGGCTCATCGATGAGGCTTGGATGCTTGCCCACAGCGGGCAGTTTGAGGCCGGGCGCAGGCTTTTCGGCCAAGTCGCCGACAAATCCAACCCGGAAGTGCTGAACGGCCTCGGCTATACAAATCGCAAGCTGGGCCTCTTCGCCAACGCCATCGCTTACTACAAACAGGCTCTCGCTCTCGATCCGGACTATGTCGAGGCGCGCGAGTATCTGGGCGAGGGCTATGCCACGCTCGGCAAGCTCGATCTCGCCAAAGAGCAACTTGAAGAGATCGAGCAGCGGTGCGGCACGACCTGTGAGGAGTATGTCGACCTCAGGGATGCGATCGACACGGCGGTGAAAACCTCCACCAGGTAGCGCCATATTTGCGGGTGCCGGGCGATCAAGACGGCGGGTGCGCGATTGCACGGAAATGAATCGGGGAATGGAGCGCTTCTGCGCCCGCTTCCCGGGCGTTAGGGCATGCTGTTTTCTGAGCGCGATGCTGCTGGCGGGATTTCATGCCCCCGTAGTGCTGCCCCAGGATAGAATCGGTACGGTCACTCGCCTCAAGGGAGCCGGAGTCCTGACATCGCTCGGGGAGCTCAAGGCGATAAACACCGGCTCCCCGGTTCATGTTGATGACATCGTAGCCTCCAATGCTGGCGCCTGCGTCGAAATCTCGTTATTAGACGGAACACGCCTGACCATTGGGGAGAAGGCCTCGCTGAGACTGGATCGCTATGTGTTCGATCCCGGCGAATCTGCCGGCCGGCTTGCGGTTTCCCTTCAAGGCGCAGCTCGTTACGTTTCTGGAAGCCCCGGAGCCTCGCCGAATCATAGGACCGTCGTGTCCATGTCCTTCGCGACCATCACCGTGCGCGGAACCGATTTCTGGGCCGGTCCGATCGACGGGAAGCAGGGAGTGTTGCTGCTCGACGGTCGGGTGGAAGTTGCAAACGAGGCCGGGGGCGTGACCCTCGATGAAACCGGCGAAGGGACCTGGCTCGCAAGCGCCGAGGAGGCACCCCGCACACCGGCACGATGGCCTGCGGAAAAGGTCGATCGCGCCCTCGCCGCAACTTCCTTTTAGGCGTGAACGATCAGCGCTTGCTTGCTGCTATCCGGGCTACGACAATCGATCGGGTGGTGGCTGATTCGGCCACCGCACTCTGGTGACGTTGCGTCGGCCATCTTCTATAGGGGGGATCAACTTATGGACCTGAGTGCACCGAAAACCATCACTTTCATTGCAGCAGTCATCCTTGCTGCACTCGGAGCGGCTGGCCACTACGGCGTCCTGAGCGCGACAGCGCCGCACGCGTTTCTGCTCATGCTCGTCGGCTTCATCGTGCTGGCGGCCGGCAATCTCACGCGCGGTCTCTGATAGCCTCACCGTCATACCCGCGAAAAGCATGCCCTCGGGCTTCGACCCGATGGGCCGGTATCCAGCTCTGGGCGGCCCAGCGGGGAGATGTGTCCCAATTCAAGCGCCTTCAGCGCGGGCAGCCATCCGAAGCTGCATTGCGGCGTTCGCCACAATGACGAAATTGAGTGATTCCCGGATAACCGCTTGCGCCGAAATATGAGCGGTGGGTCTCTGTCGCGCGCAAAGCTCGTCAACGTGCTAAGGATGAACGCTTGACGTTGGACACCGATCATGAAGCCTGCCGAGCTCAAAGCTTTGCAATCCCCACTCAAGGAGCGCTACCGGCGCGCTCCCGAAGATGCGGCGATCACGCTGGTCGCCGAGGGTGAGCTCGCCGAAGGAGTCACCTGCTCCGTAGCGAGTGGCCGGGCCCTGGTGTCTGCCGGACTGCACCCGGCGACCGGCGGCACCGGCCTTGAAGCCTGTTCTGGTGACATGTTGCTCCAGGCGCTCGTGGCCTGTGCCGGCGTGACGCTCAGCGCTGTCGCCACCTCCCTTGGAATTGCGCTGCGCGGGGGACGGGTGCGGGCCGAGGGCGAACTCGACTTTCGCGGCACGCTGGGAGTGGTGAAGGATGCGCCGGTCGGATTTCGCGCCATCCGGTTGACCTTCGAGCTCGAGGGCGACCTGAGTGCGGCTGACCGCGACACCTTGCATAAGCTCACCGAGCGCTATTGCGTCGTCTATCAGACGCTTCGGGCCTCGCCGCCGATCACAATGTCGATCAGCAGCGGTTGATTTCTTCCCCGGCCAGGTTTGATGTACTATGGCGCCTCTCAAAATGTCTCGAGCCTCTGGAGGCTTGCAATGACCGTTCAGCACATCCTCGACCGGAAGGGATCGAGCGTTGCGACGTTGCCGCCCGATGCCACCATCGCCAAGGCTGCTAGGCTGCTTCGACAGAAGAAAATCGGCGCTATCGTCGTCAGTCCGGATGGCAAAAAGATCGTCGGCGTTCTGTCCGAGCGTGACATCACCCACGGGCTCGACGAGCACGGGGTAGCCCTCGCTGAAATCACGGTCGGAGAACTGATGACCGCCAAGATCTTCACCTGTGCTCCCGCTGACAGCGTCGAGGCCGTGATGCAACTGATGACCGATCATCGCGTCCGGCACGTGCCGGTGGTAAGGAGCGGCAGCCTTGCAGGCATCGTTTCGATCGGCGACATCGTCAAGGACCGCCTCGACCAACTTCAACACGAGACCGCGGCCCTGCAGGACTACATCGCGGGAAGAGCCTGACCGCAACGGGAATGCGCTGCTGACGCCGGCTGACAGGGCCCGCCCTTTCTCCTGCTGGCTTCGCTACCTATATTCGAGCGTACTATGGGACATTCGCGCCAGGATAGCGGCTTCGAGGAAGCGCCGCAGCAGCCGCTGACCTCTCATCCGGAAATCCCAACGGCCGATTCGCTGCGCCAGCGGCCGGATCCCCGAGCCGACATGTCGGGGCCGCGCGATGGCCTCGCCCACCTGCGGCCCGAGCTTGCCCAGCTCCCATTGTTTGCGCCGTACCGGCCCCTGCGTCCCGAGAAATCCGAGGGCGGCCAGCGTCTCGAAATCGTATCCGACCTCGAGCCAAGCGGCGATCAGCCCACCGCCATCGCCGAGCTCGTCGCTGCCGTGCATCGCCATGAGCGCGACCAGGTTCTGCTCGGCGTCACCGGCTCGGGCAAGACCTACACCATGGCCAAGGTCGTCGAGGCCACCCAGCGCCCTGCCCTCGTGCTCGCCCCCAACAAGACGCTGGCGGCCCAGCTCTATGGCGAGTTCAAGAAATTCTTTCCCAACAACGCGGTCGAATACTTCGTGTCCTACTATGACTACTACCAGCCGGAAGCCTACGTGCCGCGCACCGACACTTATGTAGAGAAGGAAAGCTCGATCAACGAGCAGATCGACCGCATGCGCCATTCGGCGACGCGCGCGCTGCTCGAACGCGACGATGTGATCGTCGTTGCCTCGGTTTCCTGCATCTACGGCATCGGCGATGTCGAGACCTATTCGGCGATGGCGCTGGCGCTCAAGCGCGGCGACAGCATAGGCCAGCGCGCTCTTCTCGCCGATTTCGTGGCGCTGCACTACAAGCGCAACGACCAGAATTTCGTGCGCGGCGCTTTTCGTGTCCGCGGCGATAGCGTCGAGATTTTTCCCTCGCATCTGGAGGATCGCGCCTGGCGCTTCTCGCTGTTCGGCGACGAAATCGAAAGCATCGGCGAGTTCGACCCCTTGACCGGACAGAAGATGGCCGAGCTCGAGAGCGTGAAGCTTTACGCCAGCTCGCATTATGTGACGCCCAAGCCGACGCTCGAGCAGGCGGTGCGGCGCATCAAGGAAGACCTGCGGCTGCGCCTCCATGAATTCAGTCGCGCCGGCCGGCTTCTCGAGGCGCAACGCCTGGAGCAGCGTTGCCTGTTCGACGTCGAGATGATAGCGGCCACCGGGTCGTGCGCCGGCATCGAGAACTATTCGCGCTACCTGACGGGGCGCAAACCCGGCGAGCCGCCGCCCACACTGTTCGAATACCTGCCCGACAACGCCCTGGTCTTCGTCGACGAGAGTCACGTCACCATACCGCAGCTCGGCGGCATGTTCCGGGGCGACTTCAATCGCAAGGCGACGCTTGCCGAGTTCGGGTTTCGCCTGCCGAGCTGCATCGACAACCGGCCGCTGCGTTTCGAAGAATGGGACGCCATGCGGCCGCAATCGATTTACGTGTCGGCAACGCCGGGGTCCTGGGAACTTCGGCGCACCGACGGCGTGTTCACCGAACAGGTGATCAGGCCGACCGGTCTCATCGATCCGCCGGTGATCGTGCGTCCGGTGAAGAACCAGGTCGACGATCTCATCGCCGAGTGCCGCGAGGTGGCGCGCCGGGGTTACCGCGTGCTGGTCACCGTATTGACCAAGCGCATGGCCGAGGATCTGACCGAATACATGCACGAGCAGTCGATCCGGGTTCGCTACATGCACTCGGACATCGAAACGCTCGAACGCATCGAGATCATCCGGGATCTGCGGCTGGGAGCATTCGATGTGCTGGTGGGCATCAATCTCCTGCGTGAGGGCCTCGACATCCCCGAATGCGCTCTCGTGGCGATCCTCGATGCCGACAAGGAGGGCTTTCTGCGCTCCGAGACATCCCTCATCCAGACCATCGGGCGCGCGGCCCGCAACCTCGACGGCCGGGTCATCCTTTATGCCGATTCGATCACCGGCTCGATGCAGCGCGCCATTGCCGAAACGGACCGCCGCCGTGACAAGCAGCGGCTGTTCAACGAGCAGAACGGCATTACCCCGGAGAGCATCAGGAACAACATCGCCGACATCCTCTCGAGTGTCTATGAAGCCGACCATGTGCGCGTCGGCGCCGGCCTGGCAGAAGAAACAGGTCCCCTCCTCGGCCATGATCTCGAGCGGGTTCTCGAAGACCTCGAGACGCGCATGCGGGACGCAGCGGCCAATCTCGAGTTCGAGGAGGCGGCACGACTGCGCGACGAAATCAAGCGACTGAAGACGGTGCAGCTCGCGGTCATGGATGACCCGTTGACACGCCGGTCCGAAGATTCCTCGGCGAGAACCGCCCAACCGTCGAATCGAATGCGTTCCACAGGCTCCCGGGGCGGCACGCCAGGAACCCGCACCTTCAGGGGCAGGCGCCGGTGAAGGCCGTCGTCGCCTCGTCGTCGCCCGCGGGGATTCCGTTTCGTCGGAAAATGCGCTAGACTGATGGGAAGAGCGGCCAACGAGAGGGGTTCGGCATGCATCGGCGTTGCTCCGTTCTCGCGGCAATTTCCCTGCTGGTCGGCGCCTGCTCGAATGGCGGCGATGGGTCGGCATTGCCCGAATTGGCGGCGCAGCCGTCGAGCGCAAGTCCGGAGATCGAGCAGCTGCAGTTGCCGGAGGGTCCACTGAGCGGCAGCGCCATCAAGACCGTGCTCGCCGGCAGGACGTGGAACTATGAGAGCGCCACCTACCGGGGCACCATCACCTTCAATGCCGACGGAACCATCGACTATGAGCAATCCGGTGAAGGCCGGGGCACCGGCCGCTGGCACGTGGCCGGGAGCAAGCTATGTGAAAGTTTCGATCCAGGCCCGGTCATCCCGAAAGGCCGCAAGGCAATGTGCTTCCCCTTTCGCCGCGCTGGCAGCGATTTCTACGCCGGTTCCACGAGGTTGACCCTGGCGAATTCCTGAACCCGGCCTCAAGTCACGACCCGCAGGTAACTTCATTTCGCCCGAAGGGCCGGAGAACTTAAATCGCCGCCACTGACACCGTTCTCGTCAGCAAGAGCGGCCTTGCGAATTTCACCGGAAGCCATCATATAGGCGCCAGCCGGTGCGCCCCGCGGTGGGGCGTGCCATCTGAAATTGCGGCAAAGTTCATCTCGCCCGCGGGCGTAGTTGCCTTTTCCGGATTTGAGTTGCGGGGCTATCATGGCGCCGGTCCCCTCACCGGTTTCAGCGCGCCAAACGGAAGAGGAATTGAAATGCGCCAGAATGGCACTGTTAAGTTTTTTAATGTCACCAAGGGCTTCGGGTTCATAACTCCGGAGGGCGGCGCGAAGGACGTGTTTGTGCACATAACCGCCCTCGAGCGCTCCGGCATCCGGTCGTTGAACGAAGGTCAGAAGGTCTCCTTCGAAACCGAGAACGACAAGCGTGGCCGCGGTCCTCAGGCGATAAACCTTCAGCTCGGCTGAGTTTTTCGACTTTGCAACGCCGCCTCCTGGGAGGCGGCGTTTTTTTACTGGAGCAGGAACGGGTTGCTCCGCCGCTCGCGGCCAACTGTCGATGGCTGGCCGTGCCCGCAAAGAAACGCCACATCATCGCCCATCGGCACGATCTGATCGCGGATCGACCTGAGCAGGGTGGCGTGGTCGCCGCCCGGAAAATCGGTGCGTCCGATAGAGCCGCTGAAGATCACGTCACCAACGATGGCGATGCGGCAGCGCGGCTCGAAGAATACGATATGCCCCGGCGTGTGGCCGGGACAATGTCTGACTTCGAACGTCAAGGCGCCGACATTGACCTCATCACCGTGATCGAGCCAGCGGCCGGGCGTGCAATTGCGCACACCGCTCATTCCGTATTGGCGGGCCTGCTGCTCGAGCTGCGCCAAGAGGAACTGATCCTCCTTCTGCGGCCCGACGACGGGCACCGAGAGTGCCTCGGACAGCTCCATCGCCCCGCCTGCATGATCGATGTGGCCATGCGTGAGCAGGATCTGTTCAACCGCCGCGCCCGACTGGGTGATCGCCTTCGAAATGGCATCGACGTCGCCGCCGGGGTCGATGACCGCGCCCTGTTTGGTTTCCTCCTGCCAGATGAGGCAGCAATTCTGCTGAAAGGGTGTGACTGGAATGATCAGCGCCTTGGGCGTGGCCATCAAGGTCGGTCGTCTACGTTTTTTTCTTCTTTTTCGGCTTGGCGGCAAGAAGCGTGGAGGTGCGGGATTTCGTCGGCGCGAACGCCTGCTTGATGAATGGATGTCTGGCGAGCCTTTGCTGCTCGGCGTTGTCGAAGGCAAGGTCCCTGGTCGCCCGGCAAGTGTTCATCTTCTCGATTGCCTTGAGCGCTCTCCGGTTTGCTTCGGGACAGTTTTTGGCGCTGATGGCGTTGACAGCCGCTTCCGTTTCGGCGGCACATTGCAGCCAGATCGACCGGTGGGTCTCCTCGTGTTTCTTGGCGAACGCGTAGAAGGCGGCGAAGTTCTTGCGTACATCGGCGCCAAGTTTCACTCCCTGCTTCAGTTCCGGCAGCCGAATGGTGAAGGTGACGTCAATGGTGAAATTCCGGATCCGGCAGAACGACTCGCCCTGCTGAACAAAAGCGCTGATGTTCGGAACCATGGTAATGGAGGCATAGGCGCGATCGCCGCCGACATGCGGGCCGTTGCGCAGCATCGAATTGTAGACACTCTGCGCCGAGGGTCCGGCGACGGGATAGTGGACGTATTTCGTGACGGGCGGCCTCGCCGCCGCACTATCGATTGCGAGTACAAATACCACGGCGAAAATTGAAGCGAGACTGCTGAGCTTCATGATGTGGCCCCACGGTCGCAAAAAAGCCTAATGTGAGCCTTAGCCGGACGCAATAGCCAACCATTTTGCGAGCCGATGATGGACAGGTCAATTCTGGCTTTCGCTCGCCGCCACGGCATCCTACTGATGCTGTCTTTGGCGCTGCTCGGCTGCGCGAGCGGGCGGCCGCTCGAACTCGAGGATGTGCGCACCGAGACACCCATCGGCGCGGTGGCGCTCCTTGATGCAACCGGACACCCGATCAACGAGTTGGCTTCGCCCTCGCCCCAACCGGAGAAAAAGGACCTGAAAGTTCTGGCAGTGTCCGGGGGCGGGGCCGATGGCGCCTTCGGGGCAGGCGTTCTCGTCGGTTGGTCGGAAGCCGGCAGCCGGCCGCGCTTCGACATCGTTACCGGGGTTTCGACGGGAGCCCTCATGGCAAGCCTTGCCTTTGCCGGACCCGAATACGACTTAGTGCTTGAGGAGGCTTACACTAGCGTCAAGAACGACGACATCTACGAAAAAAAGATCGTAACCGGCATTTTTTCTGACAGCCTTCTCGACGATACCCCGCTCAAGGAAAAGATCGAAGGCATCGTCACGGAAGAGTTCCTCGCCCGCGTGGCCGACGAGCATCGATCCGGGCGCCGCTTGTACGTGGCTACGACCAATCTCGATTCCGGAGAAGTCGTGGTCTGGGACATGGGTTTCATCGCCGCCTCCGACTACAGCAAGCGCGTCGATCTGTTCCAGCGCGTCCTTCGGGCATCCACCGCGGTGCCAGGCATGTTCAGACCGGTCTACATCCAGCCTTCGCAGGCATCAGAAGCCAAGCAGATGCACGTCGACGGCAGCATCAAGGCGCCGCTGCTCCTTCGTTCCTTCATGCTCAAGCAGCCGGCGCTGAACCGCCAGGTTTACGTCATCGTCAACGGCCAATTCCGCCAGGCCACCGCCAACCCGGCCGTCAAGCCTGAGGTACTCGATATCTCGCGCAAGTCGATCGAGGAATTGCTGCGCGGCCTGTTGCACAAGACGGTCTATCAGGCCTACGTGACGGCTCGACAGTCGAAGGCCAGCTTCGCGCTGATCTCAATTCCCGAAAATGTCAGGGCCTCGCCAAATGGTCTCGCGTTCGACCCTGAGATCATGAAGCGCCTGTTCGAGATCGGCCGGTCCTTCGGTCGCTCCGGCGGCGGCTGGAACAGCGAGCCGCCACGGCTGGAAGAGCTCGAACGGATCGGCGGCTAGGCTGTTGCCCGCTCTGTCGTGCCCGCTCTTGCGAGGGAGGGGTGTGTGGACCATAATTATGGAGGCGATGGGAGTTAGGAACGCATGCGCCAGAATGGGACCGTCAAGTTTTTCAATCACGCGAAGGGATTTGGTTTCATCTCTCCGGAAGGCGGCGGCAAGGATGTCTTCGTACACATCACGGCGGTTCAGCGCTCGGGGATTCCCGAGCTCGCTGAAGGCACCAAGGTCAGCTTCGACGTCGAGCCCGACAATCGCGGCAGGGGTCCTCAAGCCGTCAATCTTCAGCTCGCGTCCTGAGACGCCCGGCCTCGGACCTCTGATGAACAGGAAAGTGGCCACGGTGGGGTTCCTGCTCGCGGCCACCGCCATCGCTCCGCAGGCGACGCTCGCCGGTGCTGAATGCCGATGCCGGCTGTTTGCGGAAAAAGTCGCCATCGGCACGGTCTCCTGCGTCCGGGGCAAGCTCATGCAGTGCCTGATGTTCCAGAACACGCCTTCCTGGAAAGTGGTCGGCGAGGTCTGTCCGATGGCAGAACAGAATGTCGACCCGCGTGAAAACGTGGAGAAACCCGCCAAAACACCTTCCCCGTCCTGAGAGCGTGGCGCCCCGAAGGCTTTATTCGATCGCCTGGCTCGCTTTGGCGCTCGCGGCAGGAGCAGCGGATCTCAAAGCAGACGTCCAGCCGCCGTTCGATCATTACGTGCTGGCGTTGTCCTGGTCGCCCACCTATTGCAGCTCATCGGCTGGCGGATCGGACGGGACTCAGTGCGGGAGCAGTAAGCGCTTCGCTTTCGTCGTGCACGGCCTGTGGCCGCAATACCGGGTCGGCTGGCCCGAGTTCTGCATGGCCCGGGAAAAATTCGTCTCCGAGGAACAGATTGCCGGGATGCTGCCGATCATGCCTTCCCCGCGCCTAGTCGTTCACCAATGGAGGAAACACGGCACCTGCTCGGGATTGTCGATGGCCGGCTATTTCACGCTCACGAGATCGCTGTTCGCGAGCGTGCGCATACCTGCCCGCTACCTGTCGCCGACCGCCCCAATCGACACGACAGCAGGCGAAATCGCTTCCGACTTCGTGAAGTCGAACCGCGGCCTCGATTCCTCGATGATCTCCGTGAGTTGCCGCGGCGGCAGCGACCGCGCCCGGTTGTCCGAAGTCGCCATTTGTTTTTCGGCCGCAGGCAGGTTCACGCCTTGCGGCGTCAATGAGCGCCGCCGATGCAAGGCATCGGGCCTCGTCCTGCCGCCGGCGCGACCACAGGCGGCGGCTGGCGATGAGATTGCGAATTAGACATGTCCCGCCGGGTCTTGGTGCTTCAGCACATGGACAGCGACACCCCCGGCCGCTTCGGTGACTTCCTGACTGCCGATGGTTTCACGATGCGCACGGTGATGCTGCATCGCGGGCAACCGATGCCGTCCCTTGCTGGATATGACCTGATGCTCGTGCTCGGCGGTCCCATGGATGTCTGGGAAGAACAACGCTACCCATGGCTGGCAGCCGAGAAGGAGGCGATCGGCGAGTGGGTAAGAGACAGAGGCAAGCCGTATCTCGGCATCTGTCTCGGTCACCAACTCCTGGCCAGCGCGCTCGGCGGCAAAGTCGGGCTCGCACGCATGCAGGAAGTCGGAGCGCACGAGATCGTGTTTACTCCGCAGACTACGCCGCATCCGCTCGTGCAGGGGCTGTCGGGGCGAACCAGGGTTGCCCAATGGCATCACTCAGAAGTTCAGCAGGCGCCTGCAGGCGCGGCGTGCCTGGCGCGGTCCGCGACCACGGCAGTACAGATCATGGCGATCGGCGACATCGCTCTCGGGACTCAGTTCCACGCCGAATGGAAGACCGACTTCATCGCCAGCTGGGAAAGGCTACCCTCCTACATGGCCGCGCTCGATCGGGAGGTCGGCCCGGGCGCCTATCCCCGGATCAGGATGGAGCTCGGCACGATCATGCCGGAATTCGCCGGTGTCGGACGCACTCTCTACGACAACCTGATGAATCGGTCCGGCTTGAGGAAAGCCGCCTGATCGGCGGCAACGCGACCGAACAGCGCCATCAGAATGACTGCTCCGCCGGCCAGCGTGGTGACCGCGGGTACTTCGGCAAAGGCGAGCCAGACCCAGATCGGAGCGAGAACGGGTTCGGCAAGAGCCAGCAGCGCCAACTCGGCGGCCGGAACGGTCTTCGAGCCGATGGTGAACAACGCCAGTCCCAACGCCAGCTGTATGGCGCCCATCGCGACGATGACGGCAAAGTTCCACCAGCCGATGCCGAAATCTCCGGCCCCACCCTGGCGCAGCGGCGTGTCGACAACCAGCATCAGGAAGCAGAAACAGATGAGAAACAGTGCGTTCCAGACAATGCTGGCATTCATGTCCGTGTGCTGGCCCCAGCGCAGCAGCACCCCGTAGCATGAGAACGAGAACGCCGAATACAGCGCCAGCACGCTGCCGCTGAAGCCGCGCAGCGACGTACCCCAGAGCATGATCCCGAGGCCCGCGAGCGCCGCCACCATGGCGATCCAGGTCGTGTGCGACACCTTCTCGCGCAGAATCCACCAGCCGAGCAGCGCAGAGCAGAACGGGGCAATTCCCACCATGAAAACTGACTGCGCCACCGTGGTATGGAAGAGCGACAGCATGAACGAGAGCCCGGCAAGGCCGAGTGCAACTCCCGCAATGACGGCGTTGAAACCCGCCTCGCGAAACACCGCTGCGAAACGACCGCCGTGGCGGGCGCGCATGAACCCGCCGATGATGAGAAGGGCGACGAATGAACGATAGAAGACGATCTGCCACGCATCGATGCCGTCGGTGGCACGGGTGAAAAAACCGCCGAGGCTCCAGCAGCAGGCGGCCAGCAGGACGCAAACGATGCCAACACCATGGGACGGCCCGACGCCGGACAGCCGTTCAGCCTGGGGGTTGCGCGCGGCGGGGTTGCGGGTTTTTGTCGGGCGGCGGCGTGGCATCGGTTTCCCGGGTTGGTTTCAGAACGCCCGGTTGAAGGCGGACCGGCCCCCGCTTGCGATGCTGACGATGAACAGTGCGAAGACCGCGGCAAGAAAATAGGGCAACCCGTCTGGTCCCAACAGGTCCATCGCCCAGCCGCAACCTACGGCTCCGATGAGAGCGCCCGATCCCCACATGGTCGAGAACGCGGCCGTGCCCGCTACGAGATCGGTTCCCCTGAAGCGATCGCCCAGGATGGCGAGGCCGACCGTGTAGATGCCGAAACCTGCAGCCCCCATGACGGTAACCAACGGCCAGACGGCCGGGGTGCCGATGGCCGCCGGCAGCAACAGGACCAGACCGGTTACCGACAGGAAGCAGGCCGCCATGGTGCCGGCCTTCGACGTCCGGTCGGCAATCCACCCGATCGGGATCTGGAAGAACACGTTGCCCAGGGCCAGAGCGGTGATGAGCAGCGCCGCCGTGCGCTCATCGAGTCCGTGCTTCACGCCGTAGACGGAGAGAAACGCCAGCATCGCGCCGTCGAAGATCGAATGGATGCAGATGGCGAGCAACAACAGCGGCGCCTTGCCGGCGAAGCCGAAAATCGAGATCTGCTGCTCATCCAGATCGGTCTCCCTTGCGGTCCGGTCATCGACGAGCGAGATCGGCACCATCGCGGCCAGCAGCACCGCGGCGCCGACCATGAACGGAAGCAGCCCTTCGGTGCCGAAAAGCTTGATGACCAGCGGCCCCAGGCCAAAGCTCGCGGAGATAACCGTGGCGTATGCGCCGACGATCCGGGCTCGCTTACGACCCTCTGCAAACTTCACAACCCAGGCTTCGCTCAGAGCAAACAGGCAGGCGACGGTGGCTCCCTGCACGAACCGCAAGGCGAACCACGCCCACAGGGTCGGAATCAGCGGGTAGCTCATGATCACGGTCGCGGTGACCAAAGCTGCCCCCAGCGCAACGTTCCGCGAGCCGTAGCGGCGCGCCAGATGCGGAATGATCATGCCGGCGACCAGAATGCCTACCGGAGCGGTGGCGGAGTTGAGCCCGATCGTGCTGCTGCTCGTGCCCCAGCTTTCCATGATCAGCGCCAGCAGCGGAAACATCATGCCGAGCGAGAAGCTGAACACCGCCACGGCGGCGCATGCAGCGATCAGGTTGCGCCATTGTACGGGTTCGCCTTTCATGGCACGGCACGGACCAGCCTGCCGCGCGAGACCGCAAGCAGCAGCACCAGAATGCCGTAGCTCGCCGCGAAGAAATACGGCAACGAGCCGATGCCGAGAGCGTCGACCATCAGGCCGGCCAGCGGCGGGCCGACGATGCCGCCGACGCCCCACATCGCTCCGAAAGCGGCCGAGCCTGCAATCAGCTCGGCGCCTTTGAATTGATCGCCCAGAATTGCCAGGGCGGCCGTGTAGATGGCGTAGGCCGTCGTGCCCATGATGAACATGACCGGCCATAGAAGCCAGCTGTGGACGGCGGTGGGCAGCAGCAGCGCCAGAAGAATGGTAACGATCGCCGACAGCCACATTATGGAGGCCCGCGGCCAGTGGTCGCCAAGCATGCCGATCGGATATTGCAACAGCGCATTGCCGGCGATGGCGACACCCAGCGCCCAGCTCGCAACCTGGAGGCTCAAGCCGTTGCGCAAACCGTAGATGGTGAAGAACGACAGCATCACGGCGTCGAAAACGGTGGCGGTCGATACTGCAAACAGCAGCAGCGGAGCCCGGCCGACGAAGGTAGCGAAGCTCTGCTGTCCGTCGCTGCGGAAATCGTCGTCATCGAGGCTCAGGAGCCGCAGCGGCAGATAGGCCGCCATGATCATCGTGAATCCCACCAGCCAGGGCGCCCAGCCGTCGATGTCGACGTAGGGGATGAGCAGCGGGCCGACCGCGAACGACAGTGACAGCACGCTGGTGTAGATGCCGGTGATCCGGCCACGGCGCGGCCCCTCGGCGAAGTGGACGATCCATGCTTCGCTCAGCGTGTAGATGCTGCCGGCGGCGACGCCGAAAGCGAACCGGATGAAAAACCATGCCGGGAGGCTGGGAAAGAGCTTGAAGGCGATCAGCAGCGCGGCGGAAAGCAGGATCGCGATCTCGGCGACGCGTTTGGCGCCCACCCGCCGAACGATGCCCGGCATGAACGGACCGATAAGGATGATGCCCAGCGGACCCATGGCGGCATTGAGTCCGATGATCGATGCGCTGACCCCCCGCTTCTCGAGCAGCAGCGATAGAAGTGGCAGCGTCAGCCCCATCGCCACATCTACGGCGCTGATAGTCGCAATCGCCGCGACGAGGTTTGACCATCGCGGCTGCGCCGTTGCATCTTTCCCCCCACGCATGGCGGGGCTTTAGGACATTGCCGAGGCAATCGTCCAGATTTTAACGGATGTGGCTACGGCCACCTCACTTCCGGCGGCAGCGACGACAGTATCGACTCGACGTTGCCTCCGGTCTTCAGCCCGAAGAGAGTGCCGCGATCATAGAGCAGGTTGAATTCAGCATAGCGGCCGCGGCGCACGAGCTGCTCCTGGCGCTCCGCGCTGTTCCATTTCCGCGCCATGTTGGCGCGCACGAGCTGCGGGTAGACTTCGAGAAACCGGCGACCCACATCCCGGGTGAACGCAAGGTCCGCCGACCAGTCGCCGGAATTCAGATAGTCGAAGAAGATGCCGCCGATGCCGCGCATCTCCTTGCGGTGGGGGAGATAGAAATACGTCTCGCACCATTGCCTGTATTTGTCGTAGTCGGCAACCGCGTGCGCGGCACACGCCTTTGCCATTGCAGCGTGGAATGCCGTGGTGTCGGGATCGTCTTGGCTGCGCCGTGCGCCCAACATCGGCGTCAGATCCGCGCCGCCGCCGAACCACCACTTCGAAGTCACGACGAACCGCGTGTTCAGATGTGCTGCCGGTACATGGGGATTCCATGGATGGGCGATGAACGATACGCCCGAGGCCCAGAAGCGCGGATCCGTCTCGGCTCCCGGAATCTGCGTCCGGAATTCCGGCGAGAATTCGCCATGTACGGTCGAGGCATGGACAGCCGCCTTTTCGAACACGCGGCCCCGCATCAGCGCCATGACGCCTCCGCCCCCATCGCCGCTCATGTCGGTTGCGCGCGACCACGAGCTGCGCTCGAAACGCCCCGCGGCAGTTCCGGAGGATGGCAGGTCGTCCTCCAACCCTTCCAGCGCCAGGCAGAGCTGGTCGCGCAACGATTCGAACCATGCAGTGGCGTTCGTCTTGTTGTCTGACAACGCATCCATACCGGCGCCCGATCGCTATGCCGCGGCAAAGCATCCGTGTTGCCGAACGGAAATACAACAGGTGGCCGGGCTTGCCACCCGGCCACCTTGATCAGCGTGGACTACCAGTTTGAAATCATGCCTGCGGTGCGGGTTCCGCCGTCGCAATGGGGCGGTTCTTCCGGTCGGCCATGAACTGGTCGAACTCTGCCTTGTCTTTGGCCTTGCGCAGACGGTCGATGAACTCCAGGAATTCCCGCTGCTCGTCTTCCAACCGCTTCAGCGTTTCATTCTTGTAGTCGTCAAACGCGCGGTTGCCGCTCGACCGGTGCGCGCCCTGCGTCCAGCTGCGCTTCCAGGCATCCCGCTGCTCCTTCCACTTCGGAAAGTCACCTTGCTTCCAGCATCCCATGCGTCCGCTCCAGATCAGATAGGCCAGGATGGCAATGCCAACAGGCCAGAAGATGATGAAGGCCAGGACCATCGTTGCGATCCAGGCCGCTTTTCCCATTTCATCGAGTTTGGCTACTACATTTGCAACCATGTCATGGCCACCTCAGGTCAATGTTTATGACATTAACATATATGATAACCTGAAATCCTGCCGTCAAGAGTTCTGCAGATCGAAATACAGGGAATGTTTTTGAAGGCTGTTTCCTGCCCGTTTTGCCGATGCCCGGGGTCAGCTCCAGCGCGAATTGTCCGCGAGCGGCGCAGCTGGCGCGTACACCGTTTGCAATGTGACTACATTATAGTATATGTGACCACAGTCGTTCGAGCAGATCGGTAGAGCTATGGGACAACCGCGGATCGGAGTTCGCCAGTTGAAAAGCAAACTCGGGCAATATCTCCGTATTGCTGGGGCGGGTGAGACCGTGACCATCACCAGCAGAGGCGTGCCGATCGGGCGCATCGTGCCGATCGGACCCGGGCTCGACGAGCGGCTTGCCGCCATGCAGGCTGCCGGCCAGGCGCGGTGGAGCGGGCGCAAACTGGGCGCCGCGAGGCCGGTGGCGAAGACGCGCGGCCGGGGCAGTGTCGCCGACCTGCTCGTGGTCGACCGGGAATGATCGTCTACCTGGACGCCAGCGCCCTCGTAAAGCGCTACGTCGCGGAGGCCGGTACGCCGGAGGTGGCGGCGCTCGTGAGGGATTCCGAGGCTCTCGGAACTACCGTCATCAGCCGCGCGGAAGTGGCCGCTGCGCTCGGCAAAGCCGCGCGCACGAAGCTGCTCGCGCAAGAGCGTGCGGCGGCGGCGCTGTCGGCCTTTGCCGATGACTGGAACGACTTGATCCGCCTCCAGCTCGGCGAAGCCATCGTAGCCCGCGCCGCGGCGCTCGCCTGGGACCGGGGGATGCGCGGTTACGATGCGGTGCATCTGGCAAGCGCACTATTCTGGTACGAGTCGTTGAATGAGCCGATAGCGCTTGCGACCTACGACCGCGAGCTCTGGCGCGGCGCCAAGGCGAGCGGCCTCGTTCCCTGGCCCTCGGCCATGCCATGAGCATCTTCGACCTTCATGCTGCCGTTCTTGCCGAGGCAGGTATCGTAGGATCGCCACCGCTCATGTTGCACTATCCGTTGCCGGGAAAATCAGCATCGGCAACCGATGACTCCGAGTGTTCGTCCCCTTCGCCCACTGCCGTTCCCAGACCCAGACCCTGGAGGTAGATCAGCACGCTCGCCTCGAGAAGTTCTTCCGGCGAGACCGCCGCAGGCCTGCCTTTGCCTTCACCGAACAGAGCCGCAGTACCGTGGCTCATCGCCCACATATGCAGGCTCATCATCTGCGGCGGCGCCCGCTTTGCCGCCGGCAACAGCTGGCTCACCGCAATCGCGGCCTGCTTCAGCGCAGAAAATGCACGCTCGCTCTCGCGCTGCAAACCTGCGTCCTCGTTGGCCGCCAATCCGCTTTCGAACATCGCCGCGTAGTAGGCAGGCTCGCGCCGGGCGAATGCCAGGTATGCGTTACCCATGGCCTTCAGGCCGTTAAAGGGCCCGGACTTTTCGCCGTTCCACGCAGCGTCAAGGTCGTCCGCCAGACGCTCGAAACCCCGCCTGGCAATTTCGACCATTAGCGCATCGCGATCCCGGAAGTGTCGATAGGGCGCGGCGGCGCTGACGCCGGCCCGGCGCGCCGCCTCCGCAAAGGAGAACCCGACCGCTCCGTATTCCGCGATCAGATCGAGTGCCGCGCGGACCAACGCTTCGCGCAGATTTCCATGATGATAGCTGCGCCGGCCGCTCCTGTGATCCCGCCAGGACATCGCCGCTTTCATACAGGAGTTGTCGGCTACTCCACAGGGCCGCAGCCACGCACCGCATTTTCGGGAAGTATCAGTGATTTTCGCCGGGAAAGGCGCCCGTCTGCCTCAGGGCTTCCCCGACCACCATCGCGCAGGCGAGCGCCACGTTGAGGGAACGCATGCCAGCGCGCATCGGTATGGCGAGCCTCTTGTCGACAGCGGCGTGAACTGTCTCCGGAACGCCGGATGACTTACGGCCGAACAGCAGGATATCGCTGTCGGTGAACCTGAAGCGCGTGTAGGCCGCTTTTGCTTTGGTGGTCATCAGAACCATCCGACTGCGCCCAGCCGCTACCCGAAAACCGTCAAAGCCCGTATGCCGTTCGATCCGGGCGTGCGCCATGTAATCGAGACCGGAACGCCGCAGGGCTTTCTCGGACCAGGGAAACCCGGCAGGATCGATGATGTGCACCACGACGCCCAGGCACGCCCCGAGGCGCAGGATCGTTCCGACGTTGGGCGCGATGTCGGGCTGAAAAAGAGCGATGGAGATCATTGCTTCCGTTCCCGCGTGGCCTACAGACTGCCTTGCCGGCCTGCGACACTTGATGGCTAGACTTTCTTTGACCCCGATGTAAGAAAATCCGCCGACGCGCCGCTGCGGGATCGCCCTGCTTTCGCTTCGGCGCAGGGGCGAACGTCAAGCATGTCAGCCGCAAAACCACTCGAAACGAACCGTCGCGATTTTCTCTACATTACGACTGCCGCCGTCGGTGGCGTCGGTGCAGCTCTCGCCGTCTGGCCGCTCATCGACCAGATGAATCCCGATGCTTCGGTGCTGGCGCTGGCGACGATAGAGGTCGATCTGGGGCCGATTGCCGAGGGCCAGGCGATCACCGTCAAATGGCGCGGCAATCCGGTTTTTGTCCGCCATCGTACGGCAAAGGAAATCGAAGAAGCAAAAGCCGTGCCCGTCGATGAGCTTCCCGATCCGGAAGCGCGCAATGCCAACATCGCTGCCGACGCTCCGGCGACCGATGAAAATCGCGGTCTCAAGGACAAGGAGCAATTCATCGTCATGATAGGCGTGTGCACGCATCTCGGATGCGTGCCGCTCGGCCAGGCAGGAGACTACGGCGGCTGGTTCTGCCCGTGCCACGGCTCGCACTACGACACGGCCGGCCGGATCCGCAAGGGGCCGGCGCCGGAGAATATGGCTGTGCCCAGGTATTCGTTCATTGCCGACAGCCGCCTGCGCATTGGCTGAGGACGACGGCGCCATGGTTGCGAGCTCCTCCTCCTATCAGCCCAAGAGCGCCATCGGACGGTGGTTCGAAGCGCGCCTGCCCGTCATGGGGCTGGTCAAGGCGCAATTCCTGGACTTTCCGACGCCGCGGAATCTCAACTACTGGTGGACGTTCGGCGCCATCCTGACGTTGATGCTGTCGATACAGATTGTCACCGGCGTCGTGCTGGTGATGCACTATACGCCGCACACCTCGATGGCGTTCGATTCGGTCGAGCACATCATGCGCGATGTGAACTATGGCTGGCTGTTGCGCTATCTGCACGCCAACGGCGCATCCATGTTCTTCCTTGCCGTCTACATTCATATGTTCCGCGGCATGTACTACGGCTCCTACAAGACGCCGCGTGAGGTCCTGTGGATGATCGGCGCCCTGATCTATGTGGTGATGATGGCGACCGGCTTCATGGGCTACGTTCTGCCCTGGGGTCAGATGAGCTTTTGGGCGGCGAAAGTAATCACCAATCTGTTCGGCGCCCTGCCGTTCATCGGCGAGCCGCTCGTGACCTGGCTATGGGGGGGCTTTTCAGTCGACAACCCCACCCTCCTCCGGTTCTTCTCCCTCCACTATCTGCTGCCGTTTGTCCTGGCTGCGCTTGTTTTTTTACATGTCTGGGCGCTGCATGTGCCGGGCAACGGCAATCCCGCGGGAGTAGAGGTGAAGTCAGGACAGGATACAGTGTCGTTCCATCCCTACTACACGATGAAGGACGGCTTTGCGCTGGTCTTGTTCCTGCTGGTCTATGCGGCATTCGTCTTCTACGCACCAAACTTCATGGGCCATCCCATCAACTACGAGCCGGCCAATCCCCTGGCGACGCCGGCACACATTGTTCCGGAGTGGTATTACCTGCCGTTTTACGCCATCCTGCGCGCCATTCCCCACGAGCTGAGCGGCGTGCTGGCGCTGTTCGGCTCGATGTTCGTGTTGTTCCTGTTGCCGTGGCTCGACCCCTCGCCCGTCCGTTCGGGATCTTACCGGCCTTTGTTCAAGCCGTTTTTCTGGGTGTTCGTCGCCGTTTGCATCGGCTTGGGGTATCTCGGGGCGAAGCCCGCCGAGGGTGGCTACGTGATCGCGGCGCGCTTTCTGACGGCCTGGTACTTCCTGCACTTCTTCGTCATTCTGCCGATCGTTGCCAGGCTCGAACGCCCGCGCCCGCGGCCCGCTTCCATCGCCGATTCGGTCCTGGGCGAGGGTGCGGGAAAACTCGCCGCCAAGCCCGCCGAGTAAGGCATTCCGGACATGATCAAGAATGCTTTCTCCGCTCTTTTCGTGCTGGCAGTTTCAGCTTGGGCCGTTGGTCCGAGCCTCGCGGCCGAAGAACAGAGACCCGCCAGGGACATTGCTTTTTCGTTCGAGGGGCCGTTCGGCACCTTCGACCGCGCCCAACTGCAGCGCGGCTACAAGGTGTACAAGGAGGTTTGCGCCAACTGTCACGGCATGCGGTTTCTCGCCTTCCGTAATCTCGCCCAGCACGGCGGACCCGAGTTCACCGAGGCTCAGGTCAAGGCGCTTGCCGCTACGTTCCAGGTGAAGGATGGCCCCAACGCTGATGGTGAAATGTTTGAGCGTCCCGGAAGGCCTTCGGACGGCTTTCCGCTGCCGTTTCCGAACGAGGAGACAGCCCGCATCGCCAACAATGGCGCGCTTCCGACCGATCTATCCCTGATCACCAAGGCGCAGGAGGGCTGGACCGGAATGTTCAGGCACCTTGTCGATGGCATCGGAGGCCCTGAATACGTCTATTCGGTGCTGACCGGCTATGAGACCGAGCCGGCGGAAGCGGCTGCCGAGAAGCCCGAAGGCGGGTACTACAATCCCTACTTCGCCAGCGGTCACTGGATTTCCATGCCGCCTCCGCTGTCTGACGGCCAGGTCGAATATGACGATGGAGCGCCCAACACGGTCGCTGACATGTCGCGCGACGTTTCTGCTTTTCTTGCCTGGGCCGCCGAGCCGACCATGGAGGCGAGGAAGCAGCTCGGCTTCAAGGTCCTCATTTACCTCGCCGTGCTCGCTCTCCTGATGTTCCTGGTGAAGCGCCGGGTGTGGGCGCGCATCGCCCACTAAACCTCAGCAGGACGGCTTGGCGAATGGATGCCGATTGTGATAAATTTTTCAGAATGAAAAGGCGGCCGCGGGATCATCAGGCCTTTGGATTACACTCATGAGCACGAGAACGCCTGTCTGTTTGGTCGCCGCGCTTGGCCTGACGAGCGCCGTCGTATCAGCGTCCGCACACGAGATCACAGCCAAGAGCGGCAATGCTGCGAAGCCCGCCTTCGACATTGTGCGCACTATGGTTGCACTTGACGGCGAGCACGTCGTCTTCAGGACCGCAGTGAGCGGCACGGCGGGTGCGGAGAAGCCGACGGCGACCGGCAAGCTCGCCGGCAGCCAGGTCTTCTCCTACGTCTGGCCGACAAGCCTCGACAGCGCGATCGTCGGCTTCGAGACCGGCCAGGGTATCCTGGCCTTCGCGGTCACGAGCCATCCTGATTTCGACGACACGCCGCTCTATGACGAGAACGGCGATGGCGATCCGAAGAACGATGGCGACCTCTGGCACAGCCACTGGGTGGTGCTGGTCAAGGACGACGCCTGCGGGCCGGGCGCGCTCAAGGTGAAGGATATCCCCGAAGGCGCGAAGCCAAAGTTGCCGGGGACTTGGCCGGGTCTGCCGATCCTGATCGACAGCCCGGACTACCGGCCAGCGATCGACGCGAGCACCGTCGAGGTGCGCGTGCCGAAGGCCGGGCTCGGTGAGATCGGCGGCGCCAAGTTCGACGGGGTGACGGCGGGTCTCCGGGTGAATGAGAGCGTGCATGCGCCGCTTCTCTGCGTCGCCGACGTTTTCGACGTCGCAAGCGGCGATCTGAGCTTGCCGGGCAAGGTGGAGTGAACGGGAAGCGGCTCACCGCAAGCCCGAGAATCTCTGCTTTGATGCACTGGTACGGCATCAGAATACCCTTCCGCGCAGAGCCTTCAGCCGCACGCGTTCACCCTCGCGCAAATTGAGGCGGCGGGCATCATGCACCGGCATCTCCACCTCGATCAGGTGGGGGGCGCCGGACACCTCCACCTCGATGCGCGCCAAAGGACCGGTCGTCGCCACGAAGCGTACCGTGCCGCGACCGGCGGCCTGCGGCTCGAGAGCGATATCGTGCGGCCGCACGAACGCTACTTTGGTCAGCCCCGTGATGGTCACATCCCTGAGATCGACCGCGGTTCGCGACCCGCCGCGGCCAAGCTGACAGGGAATGCGGTTCACGCTGCCGAGAAAGTCGAACACAAAGGGATTGGCCGGATTCTCGTAGACTTCACGCGGCGTGCCCACCTGCTCGATCCTGCCGTGGCTCATCACGACGACGCGGTCGGCGACTTCCATGGCCTCCTCCTGATCGTGGGTGACGAATACCGAGGTCATTTTCACCTCCTCGTTGAGACGTCTGAGCCAACGGCGCAGCTGCTTGCGCACTCTGGCGTCGAGCGCGCCGAACGGCTCATCGAGCAGCAGCACGCGCGGCTCGATCGCCAGCGCGCGGGCGAGCGCCACCCGCTGCCGCTGACCGCCGGAGAGCTCGGCAGGATAACGGTTGGCCAGCCGATCGATCTGGACGAGTTTGAGGAGCGCATTCACGCGCTCGGCGATCTCCGCCTTCGGCGGCCGGCTGGCGCGCGGGCGCACATTGAGGCCGAAGGCGACGTTTTCGAACACCCGCATGTGCCGGAACAGCGCATAGTGCTGAAAAACGAATCCCACGCCGCGCTCGCGGGCGCCGACGCCAAGAACGCTTTCGCCCTCGAACCTGACATCGCCGGCATTCGGCCAATCGAGACCGGCGATGATGCGCAAGAGTGTGGTCTTGCCGGAGCCCGACGGCCCGAGAAGCGCCAGCAGTTCGCCTTGCCGGACGCTCAGATTGACACTCTTGAGCACGACGACGTCATCGAAGCTCTTGGTGAGGTCGACGGTTTCGATGCTCAATGGCCGGCTCCCGGTCGATAGCCCGAATCCGCACTGCCCGTGGCAATGTCGAGCACACCCTTCGCAACCAGTGTTACGAGAGCCAGCAGCGTCAGGAGCGAAGCGACGGCGAAGGCCGCCACGAAATTGTATTCGTTGTAGAGGATTTCAATATGCAGCGGCATGGTATTGGTGAGGCCTCGAATATGGCCCGAGACGACGGAGACCGCGCCGAACTCGCCCATGGCGCGTGCGTTACACAGCAGCACGCCGTAAAGCAGCCCCCAGCGGATGTTGGGCAAGGTGACGAGCAGGAACATCCGAATGCCCCCGGCCCCCAATGAGACCGCCGCTTCCTCGTCCTCGGTTCCCTGTTCCTGCATCAATGGAATGAGCTCCCGGGCGACAAATGGAAAGGTCACGAAGATCGTGGCGAGCACGATCCCCGGAACGGCGAAGATGATCTTCACGTCGTGCGCCTGCAGCCATGGACCGAGCCAGCCCTGCAGGCCGAAGAGCAGGACATAGACGAGCCCGGCGACCACCGGTGATACGGAGAATGGAAGATCGATGAAGGTCGTGAGCAGTGTCTTGCCGTGGAACTCGTATTTGGCGACCGCCCAGGCGGCACAAACCCCGAAGACCAGATTTACAGGCACGGCTACGCCGGCAGTCAGCAGGGTAAGCCTGACTGCCGACATCGCAGCGGGGTCCACGAGTGCCGCAAAATATGCATCGAGCCCCTTGCGCAATGCCTGGCTGAATACGGTGACGAGCGGCAGCCCGATGAACAGCGCAAGAAACGCGATCGCCGACGCGATCAGCACGATCCTGACCGCCAAAGGATCGCGCCGAACCGCGAGGTGCCGAACCTGGCCCGCTGTCACGCGCTCGCTCCACGCCGGCGCGCCCACAGCTGGAGCGCGTTGATCAGCAGAAGGATCAACAGCGCCGCGGCCAGCATGGTTACGGCAATGGCGGTCGCCTCCTCGTACGCAAACTCCTCCAGCCTCACGACGATGAGAAGAGGTGCGATCTCCGATACCATCGGCAGATTGCCGGCGATGAAGATCACCGAGCCGTATTCACCCACGGCGCGCGCAAAGGCGAGCGCAAAGCCCGTGGCCAGGGCAGGCAGGATGGTGGGAAGAATGACACGGATGAAGGAAGCCAGCCGCGTGGCGCCCAGCGAGGCGGCGGCCTCCTCGACCTCTGTATCGAGATCGGCCAGCACCGGCTGCACGGTCCTGACCACGAATGGCAGCCCGATGAAGATCAGGGCCACCAGGATGCCGAGCGGAGTGAACGAAACCTTCACGCCGAATGGCGCAAGAAGCCTGCCGACGGCGCCCTCTGGCGCGTAGATCGTCGTCAGTGCGATGCCTGCCACGGCGGTCGGCAGCGCAAACGGAATATCGACCAGTGCGTCCACCACGCGCCGACCGGGAAACTCGTACCGCACCAGAACCCAGGCGATGATGAGTCCGAACACCAGATTGACGAGCGCAGCGAAGAACGAGACGCTGAAGCTCAGGTACAGGGAGGCCAGCACCCGGGGGCTCGCCACCGCCGCCACAAATCCGGCCGCTCCGAGATTGGCCGCGTTGGCAACGAGACCGGCGAGCGGAATGAGCACAATCATGCTCAGCCACAACAGCGTCAGTCCGAGCGTAACGCCAAAACCTGGAATCACGCTCGGCTTGCGCCACATGGCTCGCCCCGTAGCCACGGCGGGAGAATAATCTGCGGCGGGCTAGTTGCTGGGCTTGTAGATCTGGTCGAAGACCCCGCCCTCGGCGAAATGCGTGGCCTGCGCCTTGGTCCAGCCGCCGAACACTTCATCGACGGTGAACAGCGGAATGGCGGGAAAGCGGCTTTTGTGCTTCGCGGCGACTTCTTCGGCCCGCGGACGATAGAAGTGTCCGGCAGCCAGCTCCTGCGCCTCCGGCGAATAGAGCAGCTGCAGGTAGGCCTCCGCGACCGCCCTCGTCCCTTTCTTGTCCACGACCTTGTCCACTACCGCGACCGGAGGCTCGGCAAGTATCGACACGCTCGGGTTCACGATTTCGAACTTGTCCTGTCCCAGCTCTTTGAGAGCGAGGTAGGCCTCGTTCTCCCAGGCGAGGAGGACGTCACCGACGCCGCGTTCAACGAAAGTGACGGTTGAGCCGCGGGCGCCAGTGTCGAGCACGGGGACGCGGCTATAGAGATTCCCGACGAATTCGCGGGCCTTCGCTTCATCGCCGCCATGAACCTTCAACGCGTAACCCCAGGCGGCAAGATAGTTCCACCGTGCACCGCCCGACGTCTTTGGATTCGGCGTGATGACCTGCACGCCCTCCTGGGTCAGATCGCCCCAGTCCTTGATGGACTTCGGGTTGCCCTTGCGAACCAGGAATACGATCGTGGAGGTGTAGGGCGCGCTGGCGTTCGGCAAGCGTGTTTGCCATTTGCCGGCGATCAGGCCCTTTTTGGCGATCGCATCGATGTCATACGCAAGCGCCAGGGTCACGACATCGCCCTCGAGACCATCGATCACCGCGCGGGCCTGCTTTCCCGAGCCGCCGTGCGATTGCTGGATGGTGACCGTTTCGCCAGTCTTTTCCTTCCAGTGTCTGGCGAACAGGTCGTTGAATTCCTGGTAGAGCTCGCGCGTCGGATCATAGGAAACGTTGAGCAGTTGCGTGTCTGCGTAAGCGGGCTGGCAAAACAGCGCGGCGGCGAAAGCGGCTGCCGCGGGCAGCGCGTGACGTCGAAGCATGAGATCCTCCTCGTTAGAGCTTGCCGTGCACAGCCCCGACACTTCCTGGGCCGTCCGGCATGATTGATGGGAGTTACAGTATTTTTAAGGCCGAGCCTCGCTTCACCGGCGACAGTTCGGCCGGTGGCTTGGAATCGACGGGCGAAAGGCCGATCAGATGGTCGAGCATGAGCTCGTGACCGGCAGCCGACCGGCGATCGGGCAGCAGCCATGCAGGGCTGCGCCAGAAAATTAGGGTGGAAGTGAGTTCAGCCATGACCATCTCCTTGGTTGACACAAAACTCTATAAACTTTATAGGATATGTCAACTATTTAATAGTTCGAAGCCAAGTTGGGCGAAGTGGGCTGATGTACTTGTGAGAATCGTCACATACGGAAAAGCGCACGCATGGTCAGTTGCGAACTCGTCCCCCCGGCTCTCCCCGATCCCTGCAACAGAGGAGCCGGGCTCTGGAAAAGGCCCCCTCCCCCCTCGGGGGCCTTTTCTTCTCGACGTTCCGGGCGCCGATCGTAGCGGGTCTATTTAGGAGATGGCCGCCTTCTGACGCAAATTACCGCCGCGCGCCCGTTCTCCGCCGGCGAGATCCGACAGCATGGTGTCGTCAAGGATGCGGCGATGTGAATCCGCCACCGGCGCGAAAGCGCGGCGGATGCGGCATGTCTTTTCGTCCCGGCAGTCGGGGCAGCGGCTGTAGGCCACGATGCTCAGACAGGGCAAGGGCGCGATCGGTCCATCGATCACGCGAAGCACCTGCGTGATGCTGATTTGTCCGGCCGGCTTCAGCAAAGCATATCCACCCAGGCTGCCGCGGCGGCTCTGCACCAGCCCCTGGCGCTTCAGCGTGAGCAGGATTTGCTCCAGGAACTTCTTGGGAATTTGCTCCTGCCTGGCGATCGATGCGGTCTGCATCGAGGCACCCGCCGGGAGCTGGGCCAGTGCAATGAGGGCGCGCAAAGCATATTTGGCTTGCTTCGATATCATGTGCTGTCTCCGGCACGCTCAACATGCCGTATAAAGGATTGCGCCTCCAACTGCAGCGGTATTCAGCGCTTTCGGATCGATATGGGCACAAGCGTTCTGGGGATCATTGGCGGCTCGGGTCTCTACGACATCGGGATGAACCGCGTTCGCTGGACGGCCGTCAAGAGTCCCTGGGGCAAGCCGTCCGCAAGCGTTTGCAGCGGGACACTCGGCGGGCTCTCGATGGTGTTCATGCCCCGCCACGGCCGCGGCCACACGCTGTCGCCATCGGCGATCAATTACCGTGCCAATATCGACGTGCTGAAGCGCGCCGGCGCAACTCATATCGTCGCCTTCTCGGCCTGCGGCTCGTTGCGGGAAGACATTATCCCCGGCATGTTCGTCATCGTCGACCAGTTCATCGACCGAACCTGCGGCAGAAAGGGCAGCTTCTTTGATGTCGGCTGCATCGCGCACGTGTCGATGGCCGAACCCGTCAGCCCCCTTCTGGGCCGCATCGCCGCTGGCGCGGCCGAGACGGAAAAGATCGGCTACCGGGCGGGCGGCACCTACCTCATTATCGAGGGTCCGCAATTTTCATCGCTGGCGGAGTCCCGCCTGTACCGCTCGTGGGGGGCCGATCTCGTCGGCATGACGAGCATGCCCGAAGCCAAGCTTGCCCGGGAGGCCGAGCTTCCCTATGCCGCGGTTGCCATGGTGACCGATTTCGACTGCTGGCGCCTCGATCACGGCCACGTAGATGCCGCTTCGGTCACGAAGGTCATGCGAACCAGTGGCGAAATGGCAAAGCGGCTCGTTCAGCGCATCGCCCGGGACTTTCCGGATCCGGCGGGTCCGTGCCCCGTCGGCTCCGACCGCGCGCTCGACGGCGCCATCATGACGCCGCCAAAATTCCGCGACCGGCGTCTCATGAGAAAGCTCTCGGCCATCACCCGGCGGGTGCTGCGGGCCGAGCAAGTTTCCAGCTAGGCAAGTGCAGCCCTGACTTTACCCAGGACGCCCGCACGATCGCGGCGGGCAGCGAGCGCCCCATCGATGTCGACTCTCACGAACTGGACGGGGGTGTGCGGCTGCAGCTGGCCGATGACGTCGAGATCCGTCGAGATGACCGTCCCGACCATCATGTAGCCGCCACCCGACACCGCATCGCGGTGCAGCACGATCGGCTCGGTGCCTCCCGGTACCTGGACCGATCCATAGGGATAGCATGCATCGACGATGTTCGACGGATCGGAACCGGCGCCGAACGGCTGCTTGCGCGGCTCAAATTCGAGCGCCCGGCCGCCGCGGAACCGATAGCCGATCCGGTCGGCTTCCGGCGCGACCTTCCACGTATCTTCAAAGAAGTTGCGGCCCGACGGTTCCGTAATGCGATGCCAATAGAGTCCCGGCATGGTCCTGAGCTCTGCTGTCTTGCCAGGCGCACGCCGCAATCCACCGGCTATCGATCGACCCTCCCTGACCTTCTTACCAGTCGTGCCAACCGGCAATTCATCGCCCGCGGCGAGCTTTCGGCCCTGGTGGCCGCCGAGCGCGCCCAGCGCATACGTGGAGCGGCTGCCGAGCACCTCCGGCACATCAATTCCACCGCTCACCGCGATGTAGGCTCGTGCGCCGCTCTTGAGGAAATCAAACGAAAGGGTCTCACCCTTTTTCACTGCGAAGGAGGTCCAGGTCTCCCTGACCTTGCCGTCGACCTTGGGCGGCAGTTCTGCACCCGTCACCGCGATCATCGAATCGGCGGTGAATTCAAGCTCCGGACCCATGAACACCGCCTCGAGGACGGCCGAGCCCTCCTCGTTGCCGACCAGCAGGTTGGCGGCTCGGAGCGCGAAGCGATCCATGCCGCCGGAAAGCGGAATGCCGATGTGATAGTAGCCCGGCCGTCCCAGGTCCTGCACGGTCGTTGAAAGGCCGGGAGTCTTCACCCTAATTGCCATGGAGCACTCCGTCGAGCTTGCGGTTGTAGCCGTCGATGTCCTGGTTGAACTCGGCCAGCGAAAACGTGACGTTGCGCATGAGCGGTGCAAAACGCCCTGCTTCCACGTCGGCCTTGGCCTGGTCGTAGGCCTCGCGGTCGATCGGCTTCCACTTCACGATATCGCCCGGCTTGAACAGGCACATGAAGTCGCGCAGGTAGCTGATCCGTTGTTCAGGATCGTAGATCGGCATCGGCGTGATGCCGAACATCTGGTAGCCGCCGGCGCCGCGCACTGAGTAGATGCATCCGAAGCAGCCGCCGTGCCCGACAGTGAGCTTCGGCGTGTCGGTGCGCGGGCGCAGATACTTCGGCACCTCGATCTGCCGTGACCGGTCGACCATCTGATAGAGGAATGGCAGCCCGGCGACGAACCCGACCATCGACACGAACCACGGCGAACTCGAATGCGCCTTGATGAAACCTTCGATCGAGCCCAAGTTGTTGATCCGGGACGCATACTCGATGTCGGTGCTCTTGGGATCCTGATGACGCTCCCGGAAGCGCATCAGGGTCTCGCGGGTCCATGGATCGTTGTAGTACACCGGGATCTCGATGATCCGGGTGTTGAGCACCGAGTTCGGCTTTTTCCGCCGATCTCTCGATCCTCTTGACCTCCTCCAGCATGTCATCGGGGGCGATCAGATCCGGATCGAACTTGATCTGGCACGACGCGTTGGCGGGACAAATCTCGGTCACGCCCTTGATTCTGCTGTCACGAACGGCGTTGGTGATCGACAGGCCTCGAAAGAAGGCCTCCAGCGACATTTCTTCGTCGACTTCGACGAAGATGTGCTCATCGCCGCCGAACGAGTAACGGGTTTTCATCTGCGCGCCACCTCCACGATCATGTCAGATGCCGGGCATGGTGCTCCAGCCAGCGCTCGAGCCAGCGCGTGTCGAAGCGGCCCGCCCGCACGTCCTCGTCGGCAGCCAGTGCCTGATGGAGCGACCTGGTCGTCTTCACGCCGGCAATCTCGAGCTCGCTCAGCGCACCTTTCAGACGTTCGATGGCGCTGGCACGGTCTTCGTCCCACACAATGAGCTTCCCCAGAAGTAAATCGTAGAATGGCGGCACCGAGTATCCGGAATAGAGCATGCTGTCGAAACGCACGCCATGGCCGCCGGGAACGGCGAGTTCGCTCACAACTCCGGGAAACGGCGCGAAACCCCGCGCCGGGTCTTCCGCATTGATTCTGACTTCGATTGCGTGCCCGGACACCCGGATGCCGCTTTGCTTCAGCCGCAGCGTCTCGCCCCCGGCGATCCTGATCATTTCCCGAACCAGGTCGATGCCGGTGACCAGCTCGGTCACCGGGTGCTCGACCTGAATGCGGGTATTCATCTCCAGGAAGTAGAACTCGCGCGCCCCTTCCGCATACAGGAACTCGATCGTACCGGCGCCGCGATAGTGCACACTCCTGGCCAGCGCGACAGCGGCGGTGCACATTTTCTCCCGGATGTCGGGAGGCAACGACGGGGAAGGCGCTTCCTCCCAGACCTTCTGCCGTCGGCGCTGCAGCGAGCACTCCCGTTCGAAGCAATGCACCACGTCATCGCCGTCGCCCAGCACCTGAACTTCGATATGCCGGGCCCGCTCGATGATTTTTTCCACGTACAGGCCGCCGTCGCCGAAGGCCGCCTTCGCTTCAGCGCGCGCCTGCGGCACGAGATGCTCGAATTCGCTGCGGTTGTTCGCAACCCGGATGCCTCGCCCGCCGCCGCCGGCGGCTGCCTTGATCATCACCGGATATCCGATCCGCTCGACAACCGCGCGCGCGGCCTCGATTTCATCGATTCTGCTCTCGCTGCCGGGTACCGTCGCAATGCCGGCGCCGGCGGCAACGTTTCGGGCGGCGACCTTGTCGCCCATCAATCGTATCGATTGTCCTCGCGGACCGATGAAAATCAGTCCGGCCGCCTCCACCGCATCGGCAAAATCGGCGTTTTCGGCCAGGAAGCCGTAGCCCGGATGTACCGCATCCACCCCCGAGGTGCGCGCCGCATCGAGGATGGCGGGGATATTGAGATAGGACTTGGCAGCGTGCGGCGGCCCGATGTCGACGGCCTCGTCCGCGAGCCTGACGGCGAGCGAGGCTGCGTCGGCCTGACTGTGAGCCTGCACGGTTCTGATCCCCAGCTCGCGCGCCGCGCGGACAATGCGTACTGCGATTTCACCGCGGTTGGCGATCAGCAGGGACCTGATGGCCATGGCCGGCGGCGATCCTAACCTTCCACATCGGCGAGCGGCTGACCTGCCATGACCGGTTCCTGGTCCTCGATCGCGAAACTGACGATCCGGCCCGCCGCATCGGCCTTCACTTCGTTGAACGATTTCATCACTTCCACCAGCCCGATGACGTCGCCCAACTCGATCCGGTCGCCGACGTTCTTGTACGGCGGCTGGTCGGGAGCGGGCTTGCGGTAGAAGGTGCCGGGAAGCGGCGACAGGATTTGCTTTCGCGCCATGGCGGCTTGATTCCTCCTTGTTCGATGCCTGCGAGTGTATGCGTTTCCGCTTCAGCTATGCAGCGTCGAGGTAGGGCCTTATCGCCTCGCGCACTGCGGCGGCGATCGCCAGGGCGTTGGGCGTGTCGGAGTGGATGCAGATCGCATCGACTCCAACGGCGACATCCTTGCCGCCGATACTTCTGGCTTTTCCCTCCTTGATGGCGCGCAAAGAGCGTGCCGCGGCGACCTGCGGGTCTCTGGCGTCATGCTCCCGAGTGATGATCAGGCTGCCGTCGTCGTTGTAGTCGAGGTCGGTGTAGAATTCGGCGATGAGCTTGTGGCCGCGCGCTTTGTATACCGTTTCGTGCAGGGTCTCGATCATTCCCATCAATGGAACCTTGAAGACGTCGGCCGCGTCGCATACCGCATGCGCCGTTTCCTCGTTGCGCGCCGCCATGCCGTACAGCGAGCCATGGGGTTTGATGTGACTTAGCGGCATGTTCTCGGCCTCGAGAAAGCCCTTGAGCGCGCCTACCTGGTAGATGATGCAGTTGGCGAGCTCCTCGCGTCCGATCTTCATCTCCCGTCGGCCGAAGCCCTGCAGGTCCGGCAGCGAGGGATGTGCCCCCACCTTTACGCCATGTTGCTTCGCCAGCTGAACAGTCTTGCGCATGTGATTGAAGTCCGACGCGTGAAAGCCACAGGCGACGTTGGCTGCGGTAATGAACGGCATGATGCCGGCGTCGTCGCCCATTCGGTACAGCCCGAACGCCTCACCCATGTCGCAGTTGATGATGGTCATGTCTTTTCTCCGGCCGATCAGTCGCGCATCTCCGCGATGAACCGCAATCTGAATTGGTCCGCGACAACGGCGAGGATGAGCAGGACGCCGATCACCACGGTCTGCAGATAGCTGTCGATGCGCGCCAGGTTCATGCCATTCTGGACCAGGCCGATGAATATGGCCCCCAGCACCACGTTGCCCAGCCGCCCTACCCCGCCGCGCAGGCTCACTCCGCCGATGACGCAGGCCGCGATCGACTCGAGCGGCATCGAGGCGCCGATATTGGCCTCACCGGTCTCGAGGCGGGCGGTGAGCATCAGGCCCGACATCGAGGTCAGCGCCGCGCAAAGGACATACGCCAGAAACAGCGTCCGCCTGGTGTTGATGCCGGAAAGCCTGGCCGCCTTGAGATTCCCTCCGACGGCATAGAAGTAGCGCCCTACCCTCGTCCAGTTGAGAAACACGTACATGATCGCCGCGAACATGGCGGTGATGTAGACGGGCGCCGGAATGCCGAACAGCCGTCCAAATCCGAAAACCGCCCCGTAGTCGCCCGGCATGCCATAAACCGGAACGCCCCCGGTAAGAAACAGCGCGATACCGAAACCCACCGACGCCATGCCGAGTGTCATCATGAACGGCGAGACGTTGAACAGCGCCACGCCGGTTCCGTTGATGACGCCGATCAGAACGCCTGCGCCAAAACCGGCGAGGGCGCCGTACAGAATGGCCGGCCACACCATCTCGGGATAGGCAGCGAAAGCGGTCGACATGGCGAGCGCCCCCACGACCGAGGTGACTGCGAGGATCGTGCCCACCGACAGGTCGAAGCCGCCAGTGAGCAGCGCCAGCATCTGTCCCATGGCCACCATGGCGAGATAGGTCGACTGCCGCGCGACATTGAGCAGATTGTTCACCGTCAGGAAGTTTGCCGACATCAGCGCGAAGACCACGATAGCAACGATGAGCAGGACCGGGAGCACGCCGAGGCGTACGAAGGCGCGTCTCAGCCGGGCAGCCGCGGACGCACTCACGGATCCGTCGGCGGATGGCTCGACGGTAGTGCTCATCAGGCGGCCTCGCGCTCGAAGAAATGCCGCAATACCCCGTCCTGCGTTATCTCGCGATCCTTCAGCTCGGCGCGCAGCTCGCCGCGATACATGACGTAGGTACGATTTGTCAGATGCAGAATTTCCGGCAGATCGGAAGAGATCAGCAGCACCCCTGCTCCCGCCTCGCACAGATCACGGATAAATCCGTAGATCGATATCCGGGTCCCCACGTCGACCCCCACCGTCGGTTCGTCGAAAATGAACAGCCTGACCTCGCGCGACAGCGCCTTGGCGATCATGACCTTCTGCTGGTTGCCACCCGAATAGTGCTCGAGATCGCGCTCGAGGTTGAGCGGCTTCAGATCCACCTTCTTTGCAAGGGCGTATGTGACCTTCCGTTCGCTCTTGCGCTTGAGGAAGAGCAGGCCTGAAAAGTCAGGCCGATCGAGTGATGGCAGAGCGATGTTCTCCCGCGCACCGCGCATGAGCAGCAGGCCTTCCGTTCGCCGATCGGACGGCACGTAGAACATGCCGCGGGCGAGAATGGATCGCACCGGCAAATTGCCGGTATCCTGTCCAAGAAATCTGATCGTGCCCGATGCGATGGGCTCCAGGCCGAAGCAGGCACGGCCGACATTGGATTTCCCGGAGCCCACCAGCCCCGCGATGCCGACGATTTCTCCTGCCCTCACCTGCATGGTCATGTTCCGGACGGCGCCCGACGCGAGGGTAAGTCGGTTCACATTGAGCACTTCATCACCGGGTTGGAACCTGATCGCCGGAAACACCTGGGAGATGCGCCGGCCGGTCATCAGCTCGATGAGCTGGTCGTCATTGCTGGCTTTCGCGTCGAGGGTGGCGACCTTGCGGCCGTCACGCAATATCGTGATCCGGTCCCCGATGCGCCGAAGCTCCCCCATCCGGTGGGTAATGTAGATGATTCCCACCCCTTGCCTCTGCGCCTGCCCGATGAGGGCGAACAGGCGGTCGGTTTCGCGTTCTGTCAGCGAGGCTGTGGGCTCGTCGAAAATCAGGATCGAAGGCTGGGAACGGAATGCCTTGGCGATTTCCACCATCTGCTGTTCCGCTCGCGAGAGGTAGGCGACGCGCTGCGTGGGCTGGATCGGAAAATCGAGCTCGGCGAGTATTTCGACGGCGCGCCGATGCAGGCGCGCCTTGTCGAGGAAGGAACCTTTAGTGGGTTCCGAGCCGAGGAACAGGTTCTCTTCGACCGTAAGCTGGGGAACCAGCGAGAATTCCTGAAAGACCGCGCTGATGCCCCTTTGCCGTGCTTCATGAACGGAGCCGAAGTCGACCTTTTCGCCTTTGAGCCTCACCGTTCCCGACGTGGCGCGCTCCGCACCCGATACGAGGGCAATGAGGGTCGATTTTCCGGCCCCGTTCTCGCCGAACAGTACGTGCACTTCCCCGGCCCGGAGATCGAAATCCACATCGACAAGCGCATCCACGCCGGGAAAGCGCTTTCCGATGCCTTCGAGGACGAGCAGCTCCCCGGCTCCGGTCGATGCTGTCGCCGAAGCCGCGGAGCGAGGCGCCGCAGCTGGCATGCACGTTACCCGGCTGGACGCCTAGTCAACCGTGAAGACAGGCTTGAAGTCCGCAGGCGCCAGTGACGAGGGGTAGTCGAACGAGCCGATGTTGCTCGAGTCGATCACATACAGCTTCGGCCCAACGTGCTTGATGAAGTCCTTGCCTTCGAGGATGCGCACCGCCTGGTCGATAGCCACCCGGCCCTGGATCACCGCCGAATCGGTGGGAGCCGCCAGGACAGCGCCCTTCTTGATGTTGTCGTATACCCCGGGGGTGAAATAGTAGGCCAGGACTTTGATCTTGTCCTGCAAGCCGCGGTCGCGCAGCAGCTGCACGGCCGCTTCGGTCGTGGGCGAGGTGCCGACGATGTAGTTGATGTCCGGATAAGCCTCCATCACGTCTTCAACAAGCTTGAGTTGTATTTCCTTGCCGGTGTCGCCGTACTTGGTGTCGACGATTTCGATGTCGGTGTCATTTACCGCGTCTGCGAAACCCTTGTTTCCGGCCTCCACCCAGCCTGCGCCGGGCGGGCCGGGGAACCATGCGACCTTGACTTTGCCGGAGCCTTTGGGATGGAGTTTGGCGATGTATTCACCGGCCTTGAACCCCATCTCACCGAACGAGACCAGGGATTTTGCCGAGAGGTCGGATGACGACATGCCGTTGATGACGTCGATCACCGGAATGTTCTTGCCGCGGATTTCCTTTACCAGATTGTTGAGACCGTCGAAGGAGATCGCCCCGATGACCACTGCCTGGGCGCCACCGGCCACGCAGTCCTCGATCTGGGATATCTGTTTGTTGAGATTGGTGTAGCCGCCGGCCTCGACCAGCGTCATCTTGGCGCCTGTACGGGCCGCTTCTTCCGCGACGCCGTAGGCGACAGCGAGCCAGTAGGCGTCCTTCATGTGCGGGAACGAAACGCAGATGTTCCATTTCTGCGCTGCCTTCTCGACCGGCGAATAATCCTGCTGCTTGCGCGGGCTTTCCATGTTGAATGGAGGATCCCAGACCTCAACGGGGAACGGAAACCACGCCTTGTCCTGAGCCATTCCCGCTCCTAAGGGCAATGCTAGGCACGCCAGTCCCGCGGCCAGGCCGATCGTCCTTCTGGTAAACCTTGTCATGCGACTCCTCCTTGGTTTTACTCCCTGAACTCCTTCCGGAAGGCCAGCGGCACATCCGAAACGCAGGCATGCCATGTGTGAACGGCATCCACTGTAACACAAGGACTGGTCGCGGCGGCTAGCCAATGCATGCGCCGGTGACAAAGCTACTCAAGCTACCCCGGTCTCCATTGCACGGCACAAATGGAGCCGCTATAAGCCCTCGCGCGGGCGCCGGTTGGCCATCCGGAAGCCTGCAGGCGAAGCGGAGCCGCTGCGGCTCCCTTTGAGTTTCTCGAACCGCACCAAGGAGTTCCGCATGGCGAAAGTTCTGTCGTTGAAGGCGGTCGCGCGCGCCCGATCTGGCAAGGGAGCGGCCCGGTCGGTACGCCGGGAGGGACTTGTTCCGGGGGTCGTCTATGGCGACGGCAAGGAAGCAGAGCTGGTCGCTTTGAACCGCCGTGAGCTTGCAGGACACGTCAACACCGGACGCTTCACTGCGACGCTCGTCGATCTCGACGTCGGCGGCACGACGGTGCGCGTGATCCCGCGTGAGGTCCAGTTCGAGCCGGTGCGCGATGCGCTGATGCATGTGGATTTTCTGCGTCTCGGCAAAGACGCTCGGGTGCGGGTCGAAATCGCCGTTCACTTCAAGGGTCACGAGGCATCGCCCGGCCTCAAGGCGGGTGGCGTGCTCAACATCGTGCGCCACGAGATCGAGTGTTTTTGTCCGGCCGACAATATTCCAGACGAGATCCTCATCGACCTCACAGGGCTGCATATCGGCCAGTCGATTCACATCTCGAGCATCAAGATGCCGGAGGGCGTCAAGTCGGCCATTGCCGAGCGCGACTTTACGATCGCCACCATTGCGAACTCCGGCCGTGCTGACTGCGGAAGAGGAAGCCGGAGTGGCCCCGACGGCCGCGGAAGTTCCGGCGATTGCGCAAAAAGAGCCGGAAGGCGTCGCCGCGGCGCCTGGCGCTCCTGGCGCTGCCCCTGGCGCCGCTCCTCCCGCCAAGGAAGCGGCAAAAGACGCCAAGGCTGCACCGGCCGCACCGCAATCCAAAAAGGAGCAAGGCGGCGAAAAGAAGAAATAGCGCCCGGCCACGGCCCGCAGTCGTCGTTCGGGCCGGCGCTGAAATAGGAGGGCGCCATGCTGCTCTTCGTCGGGCTCGGCAACCCTGGCGCCAGGTACGAGCGCAGCCGTCACAACATTGGCTTCATGGCCATCGATGAAATTGTCCGGCGCCACAACTTCGGCAGCTGGCGGCGGAAATTTCAGGGGGAAGTATCGGCCGGTACCCTCGATGGCGTCAGCATCCTCGCTCTGAAGCCGCTGACATACATGAACGACTCCGGCCGCAGCGTGGGTCAGGCTATGCGTTACTACGGCCTTGAGCCTTCCGACCTCTACGTCTTTCACGATGAGATTGATCTCGTCGCCGGCAAGGTTCGCGTGAAACTGGGCGGCGGCGCGGCGGGCCATAACGGCGTGCGCTCGCTCGACGCGCATATCGGCAACGACTTCTACCGCGTCCGCATCGGCGTCGGCCATCCGCGTGAAAAGCAGCTCGTGCAGGGCCACGTGCTCGGCGACTTCACCAAAGCCGATGTCGCGTGGGTCGATGCCCTTCTTTCAGCGCTCGGCGAGCACGCGCCATTGCTCGCGCGGCACGACACCTCCAGGTTCCAGAATAAGGTACACCTCGCGCTCAATTCAGCCGGCGCGGCGGGAGAGCCCGGGCTCGCGGATGAACATTGATGGGGTTCCGGTGCGGCATCATAGGTCTCCCCAACGTGGGCAAGTCCACCCTGTTCAATGCGCTCACCAAGACGGCGGCGGCTCAGGCGGCCAACTATCCGTTCTCGACGATCGAACCCAATATCGGTGAGGTGGGTGTCCCCGACGAGCGCCTCGAGGTCCTCGCCCGCATCGCCAAGTCGGAGCGCATCGTGCCGGCCCGTCTTACCTTCGTCGACATTGCCGGTCTGGTTCGCGGAGCCTCGACCGGCGAAGGACTCGGCAACCAGTTTCTGGCCAGCATTCGCGAAGTCGACGCCATTGCGCACGTCGTGCGCTGCTTTGAGGACAGCGACGTCACGCACGTCGAAGGCAGGGTTCATCCTCTCGCCGACATCGACACCGTCGACACCGAGCTGATGCTTGCCGATCTCGAAAGTCTCGAAAAGCGCTTCGCCAGTCTCGACAAGAAGGTGCGCGGCGGTGAGAAGGAGGCACGAAGCGCCCTGGGCCTGGTCGAACGCCTGCTCGGACTGTTGCGCGCCGGCAGGCCCGCCCGTGTTGCCTCGCGCCGACCCGAAGAGGAAGCGCTGTTCCTTTCGTTCGGGCTGCTCACCAGCAAACCGGTGCTCTACGTATGTAATGTCGAGGAGGCCTCGGCTGACCGCGGCAACAAGCATTCCGCAGCGGTCAGGGAGAAGTCGGCCGATGAGGGCGCCGAGGCAATCGTGATCTCCGCCAAGATCGAAAGCGAAATTGCGATGCTGCCCGCGGCGGAGCAGAAGGACTACCTTGCTGCCGCCGGTCTCGCCGAGCCCGGTCTCAACCGCCTCATCCGCGCCGGCTACAAGCTGCTCGACCTGGTTACCTACTTCACCGCTGGTCCCAAGGAAGCGCGGGCATGGACGATCGCTCGCGGAGCGCGCGCCCTGCAGGCTGCCGGTGTCATTCACACCGATTTCGAGAAAGGCTTCATTCGGGCCGAAACCATCGCCTACAGCGACTATGTCGCCTTGAATGGCGAGGCCGGCGCGCGCGAGGCCGGCAAGCTCAGACTTGAAGGCAAAGACTACGTCGTCGCCGACGGTGACGTCCTGCATTTCCGCTTCGCCACGTGAGCGGGCTGCTTCATTTCGAGGATTTTCCGGTGGGTGAAATCATCACCTACGGCAGCTATCAGGTGACGGCTGACGAAATCATCGATTTCGCGCGCCAGTTCGATCCCCAGCCCTTTCACGTCGACGCAGCCGCCGCCAGGGCTTCCATCCTCGGGGACCTGTGCGCGTCGGGCTGGCACATATGCGCCATCATGATGCGCATGATGGTCGATGGCTATCTCGGCCGCTCGGCGTCCATGGGCTCGAGCGGCATCGAGGAGACCAGATGGCTGAAGCCGGTCTTCGCCGGCGAAACTCTTTCCTGCCGACGCACGACGCTCGAAGCGCGGCGGTCGAAGCGACGGCCGGAGATGGGTGTACTGAGGTTTCGCTGGGAGTTGTTCAACCTCGATGGCGATAAGAAGAGTGAAATGACCGGAGTGACCTTCATACGGTCGAGGTCCGGCCGATGACCGGGCTTTATCTCGAGGACTTCGCGATCGGCGAGACGACGATCCTTGGAACATCGCATTTCTCCCGCGAGGCGATCCTCCGCTTCGCCCGCCGCTGGGATCCTCAACCCTTCCACCTCGACGACATCGCCGCTCGAGCCTCGCCGTTTGGCGGCCTGTGCGCCTCGGGCTGGCACACCGCAGCCGAATGGATGCGGTGCTACGTGACTTTCTGCGAGCGCATTCGTCGCGAGCTGACGAGCCGGAGCGCGGCAGCGCCAGCGCCCGGCCCATCGCCGGGGTTTGATAACCTTCGGTGGCCCCGGCCGGTTTATGTAGACGATGAAGTAACCTATTCCACGATCTGCACGGCCAAGAGAATTCTCAGGTCACGGCCGGGCTGGGGGATGTGCAGTTCAGACAATCGCGGGGTCAATCAGCGCGGGGAATGCGTTCTATCCTTCAGAGGCAAGGTTCTGGTCCCCGCGCGCGGCTGAGTGCTGCCTGGCCATCCGGCCAGCTATCCCGCCGGGCTTCTCCACCATATGTCGAGCGATCCAACCTTGGAGAAGCAACATGAACGCATCCCCCTCGTCACTACATGCCTTGTCGTCGGAGATCGCCGCCTTGGTGGCCCGGGCGGAACGATCCGTGGTCGGTGTTCAAGCCGAAGGGCGCAGAGCGAGCGGCTACTTCTGGAGACCAGACGTGGTCGTGACTGCCAGCGACGCGCTCGAGGCCGGCAAGGGTGAGACAGTCAAGCTTCACCTCGCCGACGGCGAGCTCGCTGACGCCCGTGTGCTCGGACACGACCCGACAACCGACGTGGCGTTGATCAAGCCGGAGCGAGCTGTAGAGGCTCTTTCGTCCACCTCTCAGGGCGCCCCGCGTTTGGGGACATCCGTTCTGGCACTCGGACGCTCGGCCTACGGGGCCACCTGCGCCACGGGGTGCCTGTCCCTGGTCGGTCCGGCCTGGCAGAGCATGCGAGGCGGTGAGATAGCCAGTCGGCTTTGGCTCGATGTGCGGCTGCCGGCGCACGCCGAAGGAGGGCCGGTGCTCGACCCTTCGGGAGCGCTTCTCGGCATGGCCGTCTTCGGACCACGGCGCAGGACACTCGTTATTCCCGCCGAGACGATCGAACGCGTTGGTGCGGAGATTCTGCTCCATGGGCACGTTCGCCAGGGATATCTCGGCGTCAGCGTTCAGGCAGTCCGCGCGTCCGGTTCCCAGGACCGGTCTGGGCTCATGGTCGTCAGCCTGGACGAGAAGGGACCGGCGCACGCCGCCGGCATCCTGCAGGGGGACATCCTTGTCCAGATGGACGGCCGCCCGCTCGAATCGCCGCGCGCTCTCGCGACGCTGCTCCCCGGCAGCCTAATTGGCTCGTCAGTCCGAGTCGATCTGCTGCGTACCGGCCAGGGAAAATCGCTGGAGATCATCATCGGAGAAAGACCCCGCGCCTGATGGCAGCAGAAAACTCCGCACGGGAAACCGCCGATGGCATCGCTGTCGCAGTGGATTTCCTGGACGTGGCGTCTCGCACCAGGATTTGCGGCCTGATTGCGAACATCCCGGGGCTGGTTCTCGCCGCGCGCGGCGATGAAGCCGATGTCGTCGTCACCGACCTGTTGCCGGCGCATTACGAACCCGCGGTGGTGATTGGCGACGCGGCACTGATTGCGGCTGCGGCGCAGCGGGGCTTCGCCGGTCTCCTCAGCCATCAGATCAATGGCCGAAAGCTTCGCATTGCTGTTGAGGCGGCAAGCGAGCGGCTCATCTGCATGCCTCGCATCGCCGCAACATGGCCCGCACGTGACGATGTCGGTGTATTCGGCGATGCGGGCGACGAAGTTTTGGGTGGGCAGTCCTTGTCTGCCCGCGAACGCCAGGCGCTGGCACTCATGGCTGACGGTCACTCCAACAAGGAGATTGCGCGCCGGCTGGGCATCAGTGTGCATACGGCGAAGTTTCATGTTGCGTCCGTGATTGCGAAGCTGGGTGCAACAACTCGGACCGAGGCTGTGGCCCTCGCCCTTCGCCAGGGGCTGCTTCACTTGTAGAGCAATGTTCGGCAAGAGCGCGGGCGTGTCATGGACGTCACGCTACTCTCCTTCGAATCGCACCAGTGTGTGAACCATGATGCCCTTGTCGCGCAGCTTTTGCGCGCCGCCGAGGTCGACGAGATCGATGACGAACGCCGCGGCGGCCACCACTCCGCCCGACTTGCGGATCAACTCGATGGCCGCACTCGCCGTTCCGCCGGTGGCGATCAGGTCGTCGATCAACAGGACGCGATCGCCCTGCTGGATGGCGTCGGCATGAATTTCGATCGTGTCCACGCCATACTCGAGCGAATACTCCTGACCGATGACTCGCGCCGGCAGCTTGCCCTTCTTGCGGATCGGCACGAAGCCGCGGCCCAGCTGATGTGCGACGGCACCGCCGAGAATGAAGCCGCGCGCCTCGATCCCCGCCACGTAGTCGAGACTGCTTTTGAGAAATGGCCACAGCAACTCGTCGACCGCGGCGCGGAACGCGTGCGTGTTGGCCAGCAGGGTGGTGATGTCGCGAAACAGAATGCCGGGCTTGGGATAGTCGGGAATGGTTCGGATGTGCCGACCGATATCAAAGCCGTTGCGAAGATCCATTGCCATCGTTTCCCTTGCCGTCACGCCGCGATCCCCGACCGCCGATCAAGCTCAATCGAACAGGCTCGATACCGACTGCTCGCGCGAGGTTCTGGCGATGGCCTCGCCGATCAGCGAGGCGATACTGATCACCCGGATGTTGCGGGACATTTTCACCTTTTCGCTGGCCTGGATCGAGTCCGTGATCACGAGTTGTTTGAGTTTCGAGGCCGTGATGCGCTCCACTGCACCTCCTGACAAGACGCCGTGGGTAATGTAGGCACAGACATCTTTGGCGCCGTTGGCGATCAGCGCATCGGCGGCGTTGCACAGCGTTCCGCCGGAGTCCACGATATCGTCGACCAGAATGCAGTTCGTGCCCTCCACCTCGCCGATGATGTTCATGACATCCGAGTCCCCGGCCCGCTCACGCCGCTTGTCGACGATGGCAAGCGGGGCGCCGATGCGCTTGGCGAGCGCCCGCGCCCGCACCACGCCGCCCACGTCGGGGGAAACGACGGTTGCCCGCTTGGCATCGACATTCTCCCTGATGTCGCGCACCATCACCGGCCCGGCAAACAGATTGTCGGTAGGAATGTCGAAGAAGCCCTGGATCTGGCCGGCATGGAGATCGAGGGTCAGAACACGGTCGGCGCCGGCCCGGGTAATCAGATTTGCAACCAGCTTGGCGGAAATCGGCGTGCGCCCACCTGGCTTGCGATCCTGTCGCCCGTAGCCGTAATACGGCAAGACCGTGGTGACGCGCCGGCACGAGGCGCGGCGCAGCGCATCGATGATGATGAGCAACTCCATGAGATGGTCGTTGGCCGGATACGAGGTGGACTGGATAATGAAAACGTCCTCGCCGCGCACGTTCTCGAGAATTTCGACGAAGATCTCCATGTCTGCAAAGCGGCGCACCGAGGCTTTGGCGAGCGGGAGATTGAGGTAGGCGGCAATAGCCGCGGCCAGCGGCGGGTTGCTGTTGCCTGCGACCAGTTTCATATGCGCCCTGCCCCTTGCCCTGCCGCCAGACCTGATTCGCCGGGTCTATAACAACCGTAACTGGACCTTGCCAGCGGTCGTTTGGCAGATACTCAAAGGAGAACGCTGAACACCCTCTCCAGCTAGCGGAGTTTCCTGACGAGATCGAAAAGACCGTAGGCAGCAGCTTCGGCGACGATCTGGGCGCTGTCGGCCCACCCGCCGGCCAGCGAACCTGCGGATACCTGGTTCGATTGCCGGACCGTGCCGAGATCCCGTCCCGATGGCGCCCTCACGTTCCAGGCCAGAACAACGTTCTGTTTGCCATCTCTGGGTTCATCGACACTCACCCGGCCGGTGACCGTCAGGGCATCGCTCCGTGGCGCGGCAACCACGGGCCAGCCGGCCCCTTCCAGTACCGCCTCGAGCGCGCTGCGAAGTTCCCCATCACCTGCGGCAGGCGAGCCTTCGACCGAAGTCAACGCGATAGCCCTGATGGTATCGCCGTCCTGAGGCTGGTCTGCCTGTTCACCGACAGGAGATGACAATGTTTCCGGTACCGATTCCGGCAAGGCGGCCACCCCGGCATCCGGGTCGCCCTTCCCGGGTCCGTACACCGTCTCAAAATCGATCTCCAAGGCATCCTGGGCAGTGGCCAGAAGGAAATACATGGCGGGTGGCGGCAGCCCGGCACTCCGCGTTGCATATCCCATCTGGGCGAGCCGGCTCGCCAAATTCTCCGTCGTTGCTGCCGCGATCCGCCGCAGGACGTCGGGAAACACCGCCGCCCACGGATCACCGGAGGCAACTCCTGCCTGCTCCACCCCCGAAAAGGAGTGCAGCGGCGTTCCCTGGCCGTCGTCGAGGTTCCATTGGTAGCTGACGACGGTGCCGCCGGAATTTACCTGAACCCGGAAGACGCCGCTGAGCGAGAAGCTATCGGGAAAGCCGCTCGCCACCACCGCGATGTCCCGTGTGGCGGCGGCTTCGGTAAGCATTTCGACGAACATTTTCGACTTTTCGTCCGGGATGCCAGTCAGCTCCTTGAGCGCTATCGGCGGTGGCGTTTTTCCGCTGAGCTTCACATTCTCGTCGATGGATTTCAGGAACGGCTGGTTGCCCGCCGAGCACGACTGCAGGATCACCAGCAGCAAGACGATGAGCATGCTGGCCACCACACGCCCGACCACGCACACTCGTCGATCTCGGTGCATCGGACGATCCACCCCCGCGGCCGTCGAATCACCGACATGTATAGCAATTCGTGTCTTCTAGCGCACGATCATCGCGAGTGGATGTTTGGATACCGGCTCCGGCCGGTCTTTCGTCACAATGTAGGTACGCCCCAGGCAATAGGCGTTGCCTGATTCGGAATCCATCAGAATCATGTGGGCGAAAAGCACCTGATTGGCTTCGATGCGGACAGGATTGCCGTGGTAGAACATCGGATAGTCCATCCAGCTCGGCGTGAACTTGGCGCCGAGCGAGTAGCCGCAGGCGTTGAGCCGGTGCTTGCGCATGCCGTGCCCGTCCATCACCTCCGCATGTGCCTCGAATATGTCGCCGGCAGTGTGTCCCGGGCGCATCACGGCTTCACAGGCGCCGAGGGCTGCCCGCGCCGCCGTGTCCATCCTTCTGTGGTAGGCTGTGGGCTTGCCGACGATGAGCGTACGCATGAGCGCGGCATGGTAATGACGGTAGACGCCGGCGAATTCCAGGGTCAGCTGATCGTTCTTTGATAGCCGGCGGCGACCCGATTTGTATCGGCACAGCAAGGCATCCCGACCCGACCCGATGATGAACTCGTTGCCGGGATAGTCGCCGCCCCCCGAAAAGATCGCGGCATGCTGAGCCGCCAGGATCTTTCCCTCGTCCGCACCTGCCCTGGCCTCCGCGATCGCTGCCTTGAGCGCCAGATCTCCAAGCCTGCCCGCCTTGCGCACATAGGCAAGCTCGGCGGGGGATTTCACCGCCCGAATTCGATGCACCAGATCCGACGCCTCCGCCAGGCGGCAAAAACCGTCGAGCGCCTGATCCACCGACTTTCCGTTCAGGTGGGTCAGGCCATAGGCGTTGGTTTCGATCCCCAGCTTCTTGCCGCGGCCGCCGAGGCTTGCCAGCATGTCCTTCAGTTGATCGGCGGGTTTTGCGCCCGCCGCGTCCGTCCACACCCGGATGTCGTCGATGATCGAGGTGTGTTGCGCCTGGCGAAGGTCCGGCGCGCGGGTAAGCAGAGCAATCCTTCCATCACTCCCGAGATAGAGGCATTGAAAGAAACAAAACCCGAAACTGTCGTAGCCGGTGAGATAGTACATGCTCTCCTGATTGAACATGAGGAGACCGTCGAGGTTCTGGTTCGAGGGACGATCATCAGGATACCGTCGAGGTTTTCACGCTCGAGGGCCGCTATGACCTTCCCGACACGGGTCTTGTATTCAGAGCGCTCGAAATGCAGTGCCATGACGGCCTCCGCTTCAACGGTCGATCGCGATCGCCGACAGAAGCCTTCCATACTGCCTCTCGTTGCGATGCACGGCGCGCCGGTAGCTGAAAAAGCTGTCTTCATCAAAGTAGGTGCAATACCCGAGGTTGACGGCTGCCTCGACGCCCGACCGCTTCAAGCGAGCCTCGACATAGCCGGGCAGATCGAACATGAAATGCCCTGTCCTTGCCGATAGCGTGAACCATCGCTCGTTGTCGCTCCGCTCGGCGAGAAACCGGGCGCGGAACTCCGGTCCGACCTCGTAGGCGCGACTGGAAATAGCCGGGCCGATCAGCGCCACGATGTCGGAACGCTGAGCCCCGAGCTTCTCCATCGCCGCGACCGTGGCGTCGGTTATTCCTTCGAGAGCGCCTTTCCAGCCGGCATGCGCCGAGCCGATGACGCGTCCATCGCGTGATGCGAGCAGAACCGGCGCACAGTCCGCCGTCAGTACGCCGAGGCCAATGCCGGGGACGTCGGTCACCATCGCGTCGGCCCGGCTCGCGTTTTCCGGCCGCCAGACGCGCTCGACCGCAATTACCCGGTCGGAGTGCGTCTGATACACGGTCAGCAGGCGATCGGCTTCGATATTCAGCATCTCGGCCGCGACGCCGCGGTTTCTGGTAACGAGGTCCCGATCGTCGCCGGACCCGTAGCCGCAGTTGAGGGAACTGAAGCGGCCCGTTGAGTGTCCCCCCCGGCGTGTGAAATAGCCATGGCGAACGCCGCCAATCGACTTCAATTCAGGCGCTTCGATCATCTCATTTCACTCACGAAGGGATAGGGGGGCGGGAGGGCGGGCGAAGTGGCCGCGATCACCTTGAACAGCTCGCCCATCCGATCGGGTCCGGCGATCCTCGCGACGGCTTGATCCACGTCATTTGTCTGAGCGCCGCGGGTGCCTTTCTTCAGGCTCCGGGCGCGCAGCTCCAATCCCATGCCGAGCAGAAACTGCCGCTGGGTCAGCGGCGCCCATACTCGCGCTCCCCCCGCGCTCAGGGCCTTCCCAAGAACTCTGGAAGTCGACGTGGGCGGTGAGGTCGCTCTCACCCGGCTGGTCGAGGATCGCTACCATCCGGTGTCGCCGAACGGCCTGCAGCGTGTCTCCGGGGCAGGAGCGCATGTGGCCGTAGTCGATGATCAACGCCGCTCCGGGATCGTTCATCAACCTGCCGGCAATGCCCGACGCCAGCTCGCTGGCCGCCGGGCGTATTTCCAGAATGTCCCCATTGGCGCATTCCGCTAGCCGACCCGTTGGCGGCGGCACACCCTGGTTCCAGCCGAGACAAAGCCCGCCGTCGCCGGCCGCGACGACGCGTTCGCTCCATTGGCCGCGTGCGTACCGGAACTGCTTCACCGGCAGAGCGTCGAAGAACTCGTTGGCGATCACGATTGCGGGCCCCGCGCCGATCTGATCCAGCCTGTCGTGCCAGCCGAGCACTGCCTGCCAGGGCCGCAGGGTCGCGTTCTGGATATCGCGCAGGCGTGCGCTCATCTCCACGAGCCGTACCCGCGCTGCCGCCAGAAACCCCGGCATTACCTTGGCCGATCTCAGAATATCGGCCATGAGCGTGCCCCTGCCCGGCCCAAGCTCGATGAGATCAAAGCGCCGGGGTCGGCCGATGAGCTCGAACACCGCCGCGCACCAGACACCCACCATCTCGCCGAACATCTGCGTGACCTCGGGGGCAGTGACAAAATCTCCCGCCGCGCCGAAAGGATCGCGCGTCATGTAGTAGCCGTAACTGGCATGACCCAGACACAGCGCCATGTAACGGTCGAGGGTCACCGGGCCTTCTGCACCGATCGTGCGGAGCAGTTCCGTTTCCAGCGCAGTGGCAGTCAAGACCGGGCACTCCTTGTCGAACGCATGATCAGCCAGGCTCCTACCGCCACCATGGGCACCGACAGAAGCATGCCGCGCGTCACGAGGCCGCCCACGACGCCGATATGGAAGTCGGGTTCGCGGAACAGCTCCACCACAACCCGCACGACGCCGTAGCCCAGGGTGAAAATGCCGGCAATGCGCCCCGGGTGGGCGAAAGCATGATAGCGATGACCGGCGACCCGGCAGGCGATGAACAGCCCCAGGCCCTCCAGCGCCGCCTCGTACAGCTGGCTCGGATGGCGAGGCGAGGGGCCGCCGTCCGGGAACACCATTGCCCAAGGCACCGAGCTCACCCGGCCATACAGCTCTCCGTTGACGAAATTCGCCAGCCGCCCAAGGCCAAGCCCAACGGGTACCGCGGCGGCCGCGAGGTCCAGCCACCGGTCGAGACCTACGCCGGTTCTTCTGCTGTGTGCCCAGCAGGCGACGATCACACCGATGAAACCGCCGTGGAACGACATGCCGCCTTGCCACAATCGCAAAATTGCCAGCGGGTGTTGGAGAAAATACCCGGGATCGTAGAACAGCACATAGCCGAGCCTGCCGCCCAGGATGACGCCGAGCGCAATCCAGACAAACATGTCGTCGACCTGTCGAGGCGTGGGCGGCGGCGGGCTGCCGCTCCACAGGTACTGCGTCTCAACCAGTCTCTTCATGTACGCAAAGGCGAACAGAAGCCCGGCCACATAGGCGAGCGCGTACCACTTGACCTCGAGCGGGCCAAGCCTGAATGCGACAGGATCGATGTTCGGAAATTCCACTGCCACCCCGTGTCCCGACCGGCCGCACTGATCGTGAATTGGCCGGGTGTGTCAAGCTTCCGGCGGCCTTGCGATCTTGAAACTGGCGGGCGGCGTGACTAGCTTCGCTTTCGATCGAAAGGATCGGCTCATGACCACTACTTCTTCGCGCTTCTTCGACGAGCTTGCCAAGCTCATGACCAACGCTGCCGGAGCAGCCCAGAGCGTCCGCAAGGAATTCAACTCCCTCGTGCGCAGCCAGATCGAACGGGCCATGTCGGGGATGGAAGTGGTGCAACGGGAGGAGTTCGAGGCCGTCAAGGAGATGGCCTCGAGGGCGCGCGACGAGAATGAACGGCTTGCCATGCGTATCGCCGAGCTCGAAGGACGCATGAGCCCGCCGCCGGAAGCCCCGAAATCTGGTGTGCAGGAATCACCGGCGGCCTCTTGAAGGCCATCGCCCGCTCCGGCAACCATCGCCCCGCAAGTTGATTCAATGATTCGCGCGTGACCTCGGCGCGCGGGCGGGAAGACGGAATGTATGTCGGCAATCCACGCCTCGACCGGGGACAGCGCCAATCCAATCGATCTCGTCGAGCAGATTGCAGCCGGTCATGACTGGACCGTCGACCGCTCGGCCGATGACGAGCTTCACATGGTCGTCGCGGGAGCATTTACCGATCTCCACATTTGCCTGAACTGGCGCACCGATCTCGAGGCGTTGCATCTCGCCTGCACTTTCGATCTGAAGGTTCCGCGACGCCGCCACGATGAGGTTGGCCGCTTGCTCGGGCTGATCAACGAGCAGCTCTATCTCGGGCACTTCGATCTTTGGCGCATCGATGGCACCGTGCTCTTCCGCAATGGACTGATCCTGGCCGGCGGTGCGGCCGTCTCGGAAGCACAATGCAGGGCGCTGATCAGCCTCGCGCTCAAGGCGTGCGACCGCTATTTTCCGGCCTTCCAGTATGTCATTTGGGCCGGCAAGGCCGCCGAGGAGGCGATCCAGCCGAGCCTGATGGAAACCGTGGGCGAAGCATGACGATCGATTTTGAGGGCCGGCTGGTGCTGATCGGCGCCGGCAAGATGGGAGGTGCGCTCCTCGAGGGATGGCTGAAACAGGGTCTCGACGCGTCCAGGCTGGTTATATTCGATCCGGCGCCCTCGCCAGAGGTCCACGGCATCATCAGAACACGCAGTCTGGCGCTGAATACGGATCCTGCCGAAATCCGTGACGCAGCGGTGATCGTCGTTGCGGTCAAACCACAGGCTTTCGATGCAGCGCTCTCCGGCATGCGCGCCCTCAGGCAGCCGGATTCCCTCGTCGTATCGATCGTCGCGGGCAAGACTCTCGCTTCCCTCGAGAGGCATTTTGGGGTTGACGCCGCAGTTGTTCGGGCCATGCCGAACACCCCGGCCGCCGTCGGCTGCGGCATCACGGCCATCATCGCCAACCGCCGGGTCACCCGCTCCACGCTGGCCTTGGCGAGCAGTCTGCTGGCGGCCGTCGGCAACGTGGTGGCCGTCGAAAGCGAAGAGCAGATGGACGCAGTGACGGCCGTGTCCGGATCAGGGCCGGCCTATGTGTTCTACCTGACGGAATGCCTGGCCGATGCAGGCAGGAAGCTCGGCCTTTCCGAAGGCCTTGCAAATACGCTTGCCCGCGCCACCGTTTCCGGATCGGGTGAACTCATGAGCCTTTCCGGTTTGCCGGCAGCCCAGCTGCGCCAAAACGTGACCTCGCCGGGCGGCACGACGCAAGCAGCCCTCGCAGTCCTGATGGCCGATGATGGCCTCGGTCCGCTGCTCGAGCGGGCCGTGGCGGCAGCAGCCAGGCGGGCTCAGGAGCTCGCCGGCTAGCTTACCGACGCTCCACCCAATCGAGCGTGCACGCTTCTTGGTGGAATGTGCTTAGGGTTTGCCTGCTCTGAATGCTTGTGGCAGGCAGAGGGAATGAGCCTTTCCCATCGCCACCGCATCCGCCAGGCGGCCTTTCTGCTGGCTTTGCGCCTGCCGTGGCATCTGGTTACTCTCGATGCGATATCCCGGCAGGCGGATCTATCTCTTTCCGAACTCAAGCATTTCGCACCTTCCAAGGCTTCGATCCTCTGTGACTTTTCGAGCGATATCGATAATTCGATGCTGCTCAATCTCGCCAAGCAGCCGCCATCCGGCGAGGCCCACGACCGCCTGTTCGATGTCGTCTTGCGCCGCCTGGAGATCATGGGTCCATACCGCGAAGTGGTGGCAAGCATTCTTCGCTCGCCGGTGGTCGATCCAAGCGAAGGGATGGAGCTGTTTTCTGCTGCCAACCGCACGGCTGGCTGGATATTGGCTGCGGCGGGCGCCGAAGACGATTCTCACTGGCGCGGCCTGAAGAAAATTGCACTTCTGCGCGCCTATTGGCGGGTCTTGCAAGTGTGGGCAGAAGACGATGACCCGGCACTCACAATGACAATGGCAGCACTCGACAGACGCCTGCGCGATGCCCAGTCGTCCGTCGAAACGCTCGGTTCCTTGATCAGGCTTGCACGCGGCGCCGGCCGTGCGGCAACCGAGTTCTGGAACCGCAATCGCCCGTCTGCTGACCGGGAAGCATGATGGCAGTCCCTGGACCAGAGAACCTGCTGACCTTCGACGATTTCCTGAAGATCGACATTCGTGCCGGCACGATTGTCGAGGTTCAGCCGTTTCCGGAGGCGCGTAAACCCGCTTTCAAATTGACGATCGACCTGGGCCCTTCGCTCGGCGTGCGACGCTCATCGGCTCAGATCGTCGACAACTATAGCCCGACAAGTCTCACCGGCCGGCAGGTCGCCTGCGTGGTGAACTTCCCGCCGCGACAGATCGGCAACTTCATGTCCGAGGTGCTCACCCTCGGCTTCCCGGACTCTGCGGGGAAAGTCGTGCTCATCGCAGTCGACCGGCCCGTTCCAAACGGCGCCCGGCTGTTCTAACTAACTGACTGGTGCTGCACCTACGCCGGGATCCTGATCTGTGCACGCAAGCCGCCAAGCGGGCTTTCGGACAGAACCACGTCCCCGCCATGGGCGCGCGCGATGTCGCGCGCGATGGAAAGACCAAGGCCGGTGCCGCTTTCGTCGAGGTTGCGAGCATCGTCAAGCCTCAGGAACGGCCGGAACACGTCCTCGCGCTTGTCGGCAGGAATCCCGGGACCGTCGTCGTCGACGAGAACGATCAGCTCGCCGTTGGCCCGCGAAGCCGATAGACGCACCCGCGAGCCATAACGTGTCGCGTTCATCACGAGGTTGGCGACGCAGCGCTGAAAGGCATCCGGCTTGACCGCCGCTTCGAGATCGCGCGCGACATCGAGCTCGATCCTGTCGCCGCTGCGTTTTGCATCCCGGGCGACCAGCCCAAGCATTGCCGACATGTCGCAAACAACGCTCTTTTCGCCGCCATCGCCGCGGGCGAACGCCATGTAGCCCTCGAGCATCCGCTGCATTTCATCCACGTCACGCTTGAGCGCCGTTACCTTGGCGCTCTTGTTGAGGAAGGCCAGTCCAAGCTTGAAGCGGGTGAGGATGGTGCGCAAATCGTGCGAGACTCCCGCCAGCATGGCGGTGCGCTGCTCGACATGCTTTTCGATGCGGTCCTTCATGTCGAGGAAGGCCAGCGCCGCGGTTTGCACCTCTGCAGCCCCGCGCGGCCGAAAGCCCTTCACTTCCCGGCCGAGGCCGAAGTTCTGCGCTGCTCTGGCAAGGTCCAGAATGGGCTTGATCTGTTTGCGCAGAAACACGATGGCCACCGCAAGCAGCACAAGCGAGGAGCCGACGAGCCAGAAAATGAAGGTCGGCGTGCTGGAGGCATAGGCGCGTCCCTCCCGGACAAGGAGGCGCAACACCTTTTCGTCGTCGAGCCTGATGCGGACATCGATGACTCCGGTCTCTCCCAGCGTGTTCACGACAATCGGCTTTTCGAGCCGCTGAAGCAGATATCGCGTAAGCTTGGACTCGGCGAAGGCGAACATGGGTTTGGCGGTGGCGGCCGGCAGGTCCTTCGCGTTCTCGATCGAGAACACCATGTCGAGCGACCGATTTGCCGTTTCAATGAGTTGCTGCGCCGCCTGCGGGGTCTTGGGCGAGGCATCGTAAAGAGCGGTAACGAAGGTCACCTCGCGGGCGATGGTTCGCGATAAGGCACTGGTGACCCGCTCCCAGTGCCTTTCCAGAATGACGTACATCATGATCGTCTGCAGCGCCACCATCGGTGCGATGACGATGATGAGCGAGCGAGGATAGAGCCGGTCGGGGAGGCGCCGTTCGAGAAAGCGGTTGAACTCTCGCCACAATCGATGCGGCATGCTGCCGGCGCTGCTCTCGTCGATTGCGTTGTCCACCTTGGGGTCGCCTGCAGCGAACTCTCGGCTGTCGGTCACGATCGGCACGACGCCCGGCAATGGCCGTTCAGTCAACATAAAGGGTATAGCCCTCGCCACGTATGGTCTGCAGGTATACCGGAGTCCCGGGATCAGTCTCGATTTTTCGTCTCAGGCGGTTGATCTGGACGTCGATCGTGCGGGCATTTTCCTCTACGCCCGGGCGCATGAGCTCGCTTCTGGCTACTGCTTTGCCCGGCCGCTCGGCAAACATTCGCAGGAGATCACGTTCCCGGCTGGTCAGTTTCACGATTTCACCGTCGCGACGGAGCTCGCCGCGCGCCGGGTTGAATTTGCAGCGCCCGAACCTGATTTCGTCGCCGGCCGGCGCCGCGGGCCGATGCCGGCGAAGGATGCTCTGAATGCGCAACAAGAGCTCCATCGGCTCGAACGGCTTGGAGAGATAGTCATCGCCTCCCGCGGCCAGCCCCTTGATGCGGTCTTCGGTCTGCGCAAGCGCCGACAGCATCAGGATCGGAACCGCATTGGCTTCGCGCCGCACCACTTGCGCGAATTCAATACCGGTTTGTCCTTTCATCATGATGTCGAGCACGACGAGATCGAATGACAGCCCGCGCATGCGCTGGCGCGCCTCATCGGCACTGGCCGCCGCGGTGACGCGGAAGCCGTGACCGGCGAGATAGGATGCCACAAGCTCGCGGATGCGCCGATCGTCATCAACGAGCAGTATGTGGAGTGCTGTATCACTGGGTGTTGCCAGGGCGTACCTCATTCCGGTCGATACCCGACAGTGACTGCAGCTGTTGCCGGCCTTCCGCATCGATCATGCCGAGGAGGACCTTGCGAAACTGCTGCCCGACGCCGCTCCCCGGCCCGGCCAGCGCCCGCCTGAACCGGTGGATCTGCGGAGCGATAAGCTGCGATTTCAGTTCATCGCCCCGGGGCGTCAGATAGAGAAGGCGCTGGCGGCGATCGCTGGCGCCCTCCTCCTGCCGGATGAATCCTCTTTCGATGAGCTCGCGCAGCACTCGCCCCAGAGATTGCTTGGTGATCTTGAGAATCGCCAGCAACTCGGCCACCGGCATGCCCGGTCGGCGGCCCACAAAGTGTATTACCCGATGATGCGCACGGCCAAATCCGATTCGGGCCAGTATTGCGTCCGGATCGGATACGAAATCGCGGTAAGCAAAGAATAGAAGCTCGACCAGCTCGGCCAACCCTCTGTCGTCTTCGCGCACCGGGTTAATATTTAGGTCAGCCATATTGACATAATTGCGCCGTTCCGTTATCAGACGCGAGCACTACAAGAAAGAAGAATACGCGGCAAACGGCCGACCAGAGGGCTTATAAGCCCAAGGCTTGCAGCACTGCAAAGGAGTTCGGACGCGTGACAGTCATTCCTTTCGACCAGCGTGAGGGCTTCATCTGGATGAACGGCGAGTTCGTCCCCTGGCACGATGCCAAGGTTCACGTGCTCACCCACGCCCTTCACTATGCCAGTGCCGTATTCGAGGGCGAGCGGGCTTACGGAGGAGAAATATTCAAGCTCCATGAGCACACCGCAAGGCTGTTCGCGTCTGCCGAAATGCTCGACATGAAGCTTCCCTACACGATGGCCGAGATCGACGACGCCTGCCGCGCCACGCTCGCCAAACAGGGGTTCGAGGATGCTTATGTGCGACCGATCGCCTGGCGCGGTTCCGAAATGATGGGTGTGTCGGCGCAAACGACGAGGATCAATGTCGCCATTGCCGTCTGGGAATGGCCAGCCTATTTCGACCCGGCCCAAGCCGATAAGGGCATTCGGCTCGACATGGCGAAATTCCGCAGGCCCGACCCGCGCACCGCCCCGGCGAAGGCCAAGGCGGTGGGCTTGTACATGATCTGCACGCTCTCCAAGCATGACGCGGAACGCCGGGGCTATGCCGATGCGCTGATGCTTGACTGGCGCGGTCAGGTTGCCGAGTCTACCGGAGCCAACATCTTCTTTGTGAGCAAAGGTGAGCTGCACACACCGACGCCGGACTGTTTTCTCGATGGCATCACCCGACGCACTGTCATCGGACTCGCCGAGAAACGCCAGATCAGGATCATCGAGCGCGCGATCCTTCCGGAAGAAATGTCCGGGTTCGAGCAATGCTTTATCGTCGGCACGGCAGCGGAGGTGACACCGGTGTCGGAGATAGGCCCATATCAGTTTGAGGTGGGTGACATCACCCGAACGCTGCGCAACGACTACCTGGATGCCGTTCAGCCCAGAAAGGCGGCAGCCTGAGCGGTGCGCTCCGAGGATGGTCCGCCCGCCGTCGCATTTCGGCACGCTGACGGCAAATCCTTCTATCCTCCCGTAACCGGTGGGAAAAAGGCGACTTCGGTAGCGCCTGCGAGCGCGTGATCGAACTTCACATGGGTCCGGTTGACAGCGGCGCGTATGAGGCGCAGGTCAGAAAAGGCGTGGTCATACCCTTCGCCGCGTTTCCTGAGCCACTTGATCAGATCGGCAACGGTTGCAACATCGGAGGGAATTTCTATGTTCTCTTCACCGGCGCCAATCCGCTGCCGGACCCACGCGAAGTAGAGAATCCTCATGGCTCTTCGTCCACCACGTGGGCAAGGCCGGCGCGAAAATAGTCGTAGCCGGTATAGAGAGTGAGACCTGCGGCGATCCACAGGCCGATCAGCCCGACCAATGTCGTGTACGGAAACACCTTGTCGCCCGCCGGACCCGCGATCAGAAAGCCGATTGCGGTGAGCTGCAGCCCCGTTTTCCATTTGGCGAGCTGGGTCACGGGCACCGACACCTGCAGTTCAGCGAGATACTCCCGCAAGCCCGATACCAGAACCTCGCGGCAAAGGATGATGACGCCGGCCCAGGTGTGAACTCCATAAATGGTGCGGTCGCCGGCCAGAACGAGGAGGGTTGCCGCTACCAGAAGCTTGTCGGCAATCGGATCGAGCATTCGGCCAAGTGAAGATTGTATGCGCCAGCGCCGGGCCAGATAGCCGTCGAAGAAATCCGTCAGCGCCGCGAGGATGAATACCGCCAGGGCAATCCAATGCGCCCCGTCTCCGCCCCAGAGCAGGCACCACGTGACGACCGGCACAGCGAGGATTCGCCCGTATGTCAGGATATTGGGCAGGCGCAAGGCCATCGTCGTGGGCGCCTCCAGTTGTCTTTCCATACCTACCTCGCCTACTTCATGCGCTCATGGAAAAATTCATAGATCGTCGTGGCCAACGGCCGACTGATGCCCTCGACCTTCTCGAGATCGGTGGCGCTCGCCCGGCTTACAGCCTTTGCCGACCCAAAGGCCAACAGCAGCGCTTTCTTGCGTCCCGGGCCTATTCCGGCGATCTCGTCCAGCGGACTGGCGCCGATCGCTTTGCTGCGCCGCGCCCGGTGGCCGCTCACCGCAAACCGATGCGCCTCGTCGCGCAGGCGCTGCACATAATACAAAACCGGGTCGCGCGGATCGAGCATGGCGGAAGGCTTGCCGGGCATGTGAATGTGCTCGCGGCCGGCGTTGCGGTCCGGGCCCTTCGCCACCCCCGCGATCGGCAACTCGCCCAATCCCAGATCCTCGAGAACCGATTTCGCGGCGGCTACCTGTCCTGCACCGCCGTCAATCAGCAACAGGTCGGGTCGACGCGGGATTTGATCGTCATCCTGCGCACGACCTTCCGCTTCCCCCTCCTCCTTGAGCAGCCGCGAAAACCGGCGGGTCAGCATCTCGCGCATCATGCCAAGGTCATCGCCCAGTGCTCCCGCTTCGCTGCGCATGTTGAACTTCCGGTAGTGCGCCTTCATGAAACCGGTTGGTCCGGCCACGATCATGACGCCGATGGGATCGGCGCCCTGGTGATGTGAATTGTCGTAGACCTCGATCCTGCCCGGAGGCGCGTCAAGGCCGAAGAATCCGGCTACGCTTTCGAGGATCTTCTTCTGTGATTGCGTCTCCGCCATGTTCCTGGCCAACGCCTCGCGCGCGTTGGTCTCGGCGTAGCTGACGAGGGTGTGCTTTTCGCCTCGCTGGGGAACGAGAATTTCCACTTTCCGGCCGGCCCGGATCGAAAAAGCCTCTCTCAGAAGTTCCTGCTCCGGGATCGTATGAGAGAGCAGGATGCAGGCCGGTAAAGGCTTGTCGTCGTAGAACTGGGTCAGGAAAGCCGCCAGCACTTCGCCGCCGCCGATGGTCTTGTCGGCGCGCGGGAAATAGGCACGGTTGCCCCAGTTCTGGCCGGATCGGAAGAAGAACACCTGTACGCAGCTCTGACCGCCCTGTTGCGCCAGCGCGAACACGTCGGCCTCGTCCACGGTTTCCGGATTGATGCCCTGCACGGAGGTCACGAAACTCAGGGCCGCGATGCGGTCCCGGTAGCGCGCCGCCTGCTCGAAATCGAGTCGACCGGAAGCCTCCTGCATCGCCCTGCCCAGCTCCTCCTTGACCGCGCGGCTCCTGCCCGCCAGGAAAGCATTGGCCTCGCGCAGCAGCACATCGTATTCCGCCCTGTCGATTTCTCCCGTGCATGGCGCTGAGCAGCGTTTGATCTGATAGAGGAGGCATGGTCGTGTGCGGTTCTCGAACACGGCGTCGGAGCACGAGCGCAACAGAAACGCCTTCTGGAGTGCGTTGATGGTGCGATTCACCGCTCCGGCAGAGGCAAACGGACCGTAGTAGTGGCCCTTTCGCGACCGCGCGCCGCGATGCTTCACGAGTTGCGCGAACTCGTGCCCGGTTGCGAGCAGAATATAGGGAAATGATTTGTCATCGCGCAGGACGACATTGAAACGCGGCTTGAACTTCTTGATCAGGTTGGCTTCCAGCAGCAACGCCTCGGCCTCGGTCGTCGTGGTCACAAACTCCATGTTGGCGGTAAGCGCGATCATGGCTGCGATACGGTTGGTGTGGCCGCCCATGCGCACGTAGCTCTGAACCCGGTTCCTCAGACTGCGCGCCTTGCCGACATAGATGACGTCACCCTTCTCGTCGATCATCCGGTAGACGCCCGGACGACCCGGAAGGCGCCGGACGAAATCGCCGATCACCTCGGGCCCGCGGCGCTGCTCGCGCACCGCTTCCGAAATCGCCCCCCGCTGCTTGCTGTCGGTTTCCATCATGCTCGAACTCATCATACATGGACAGCGCTTGCTCTTGCAGCCATCTCCCTTCGCAACGCCTAGCGGAGGCGTTCGATCTCGACGCCGACGCTGCGGGCATTGGCGATTATGTCCGGCTTCTCGATGCGCACGCGCGCCGCCATCACGCGTTTGTCCCTGAGACATTCCCGGGCGATCAGCTCCGCCAGCGTTTCAACGAGATTTACGTGTCCTTGCGCTACGATGCGTTCGACTTTTTGCACGACGATCTCGTAGCTCACAACGTTCTTGATGTCGTCGGAGACGGGGTCATCGCCTTCCTTAACCGAAAGATCGATATTGACGATAATGAGTTGGGCATTCGTCCTTTCCTGGTCATGGATACCCAGCCGTGCCTCGACCCTGAGGTCCCTGACGAAAACGTGGCGAAGCCGGCTCTTTCCGCTGGCCACGTGGTGAGTAATCTTGCGCGAGCTGGCCATGCGATGACGGGGGCTACTCTCGCACCTCGAGGATGTCGGGCGTCTGCCAGGCCAGGTGCTGGCCCCCGTCCAGCACGATCATCTGCCCGGTCATGGCGGGCGCCGACAGGATATAGCGCACGGCCTCGCAAATTTCCTGCGGAGATGTCCCGCGCTCAAGCAACGTCAAACGCGACTGGTGCTCGAACTCTTCCTCGCTCATTCGCGCCGCCGCCAGAGCCGGCCCAGGTCCCACCGCGTTGACCCGGATCCTGGGTGCAAGCGCCTGGGCGAGCGTGCGGGTGACGGTCCACAGCGCGGACTTGCTGGTCGTATAGGAAAAGAAGCGCGGATTTAGCTTCCAAACCCTTTGATCGATGATGTTGACGATGTTGCCTTCCTTGTCGCCGGGCAATTGGGCCGCGAACGCTTGTGCCAGGAAGACCGGCGCCTTGAGATTGGTATCCAGATGGCGATGCCAGCTGGCATCGCTGATGCTGCCGATCTCATCGGGTTCGAAACGGGAGGCGTTGTTGATGAGGCAAGCCAGATATCCTTTTAGTCTCGCCGCCTCGGCGACAATACGAGATAAGGTCTTGGGCTCCGAAAGATCTCCACGGACCTGGCTCGCTTCCCCGCCGCTGCTGCGAATCCGTTGAACCAATTCGGCCGCTTCGCTGGTCGAGGTGTGATGATGCACGATCACCGGCCATCCCGAGGCCGCCAGGTCCAGTGCCATTGCCCGACCCAGTCGGCGGGCGCCGCCCGTAATGAGAACCGGACCTTTCTCCACCGGCATCACCCTGCCCTCGATTGCAAGTGGAAATGTTACTTCCGAGTCAGGATTACGTACTGCTTGCGCACCTTGCTCACCGTCTCCCATGTGCCTTTGAAGCCGGGCGGAATAATGAATCCGTCACCCGCCCTGAGCCTCCAGGTCTGGCCGGCTTCGTTGCTGAGCACGGCTTCTCCGGTAAGCAAATGACAAAACTCCCATTCGGTATAATCGATCCTGACTTTCCCGGGGGTGCACTCCCAGGTGCCGCAGAACAGCCGATCGCCTTCGCTGGTCCATTGATTGTAGGTTACGGTTCGGTACTCGCCGGCGAGCAGCTTGTCGGGTGAAGGTACCTCAGCCTCGGGCCGGGGTGCACCCTTTCCTTCGGTTCTAAGCACGATGATTTCCTGCATGCGCTCTCCTCGTCACTGATCATGTGGCACTGCGGGCACCATCGACGGCTCCATCTACGCCGGTCGCGTGACCCGATGGCAAGCCCGCACGAATAACATCGAGGCGCGCCAACACTGTTGTGCTTGTCGGGGAAGCCCGCGGCCAGCCACCAGTCCTCGAGCGTTCGCAGCGTTCGTCCGAGGTCAGGGCCCGGCATGATGCCTCTGGCGATCAGATCCTCGCCGCGCACCGGGAAAACCGGTTTCCTGTTGGCCACACCAAACCGATAGAGCTGCTTCCAATGCCGGTCCTCGGTTCGGGCTGTGGTGCGCGCCCAGGCCAGCCGCACGCTGTCGCTGAAGGACTGCGCTCCCAATTGGTAGTGCACCACTCTGCGTTCGCGCGGCCGCAAGCGCGGGGCAGGTGGAACTATTCCGTTCAGCGACCTCAGGCGGGCGATTTCGGCATTGCTCAGTCTGAGTTTCTCGGCGAGCGCTTCGGCGCGGCCGGTCAGACATTCCAGCCGCAATAGGGGGTCAGGCGACAGATAATGGGCCGCATCGATGTCAGCCATCCGTTTGAAGGCATCGAGACGCAGACTACGGCCGAGCACGACCTGCAGGATGCGCGTATCGATCATCACCTTTGCGGCGGCGGCGGCTCCAGGAGCAATCAGCAGCTTGAACAGCTCGTCGCGTACCCGCTCTGCCGAGAGCTTGTTCAGGAGCTTTCGCATGCGCGCGCAGTGCCGAACCGCCTCGGCATCAAGCACCCCTCGGCCGTAGCTGGCATGAAACCTGAAGAAGCGCAAAATTCGCAGGTGGTCCTCCAGAATTCGCCGGCGCGGCTCGCCGACAAATCGCACCTTGCGCAGCTTCAGATCTCGATATCCTCCGACGAAGTCGTGAACCCGGCCGCGGCTGTCGCAGAACAGCGCATTCATCGTGAAGTCGCGACGCAGCGCGTCTGCCCGCCAGTCGTCGGTGAATTCGACCCGCGCGCGCCTTCCGAAAGCTTCCGCGTCGATGCGAAGCGTGGTGACCTGGAATACCCGGCCCTCGACTCCGAGGGTGACCGTCCCGTGGCTGATGCCGGTCGGATGGACCGAAAATCCTTGGGCTCGCGCCAGTTCGGTTACCGCCGCCGGATCCAGCGTGGTTGCAACGTCGATGTCGTCAACCGGCATCTTGAGCAGAGCATTTCTCACCGCGCCGCCGGCCACCCGCGCTTCGCCGCTCCGGTTTAGCAATCCGAGCAACCTCTGGAGCGCTGGATCGTTCAGCCATCTCTGCTTTCGCAACGAGGCAGGCACGGCCGCCTCATGCTTCCCGGTCATGACCGTACATCCGATCATAGAAATTCATGAGCATGCCGGCGGTTGCGCCCCAGATATAGCGGTCGCCGAACGCGATTGCGTGGAAGCGACGCTCCTCGCCGAGAAACTGCCGCGAGTGAATGGCGTGATTTCGGGGCGTCATGAGAAACCGCAGCGGCACCTCGAAGACACAAGCGACCTCGTCCGTCGCCGGGGATAGCGAGAATCCGGGCCTCACCAGGGCGACGACCGGCACAACACGAAAATTGCTACGCGTCAAATAGGCCTCGAGAAAGCCGAGCGGCTCAACGAACTTGCCGCACAGTCCGGTTTCTTCCTGCGCTTCCCGCAGCGCCGTGGCCACGACATCGGCGTCGGCATCATCGACCCGGCCGCCGGGAAAGGCAATCTGGCCGGCGTGCAGGGCCAAGTGTTCCGTGCGCTGTGTCAACAACACGGTCACCTCGGGACGCCGGACAACGATGGGAATGAGTACAGCCGCGGCGCGTATCTGCTCCCCGGCCGCTGTCCTCCCGCATTGCGAATTGAGGTCATCGTCGCCACGGTTGTGGGTCGTCGGCGCGGTGTCAAGCAGGTAGACCCTGGCGCGACGCTTCACTTCCTCTTCGTCGAAGCGTGGCTCGCTCATCGGGCCAGACCGATGTCGCGGGCAAGCGCCATGCGCCAGAAGCTGCCCGACGACCAGAACTCCGAACCATTTTGCCCCGCCCTGCTCGACGACGGTGCCCTTTGCCACGAGCTCATAGAAGGTCGGGCGGTTGACGAGCGCTTCGAGCCGTCCGCGCACCAGGACATATGGTTTGAGCCCGCCGGTTCGCTCTTCTTTCTTGAAACGCAGCGGATGATCGCGGTCAACCGTCACTACGTCGTCCGTCTGGGTCAGGAAGCGAACGACCTGCTTTCTGCCACGGCCTTCCACGCTCATCTGAATGACCACCAGCGGCGCATCGTCGACCACGATCCCGCATTTCTCCACCGGCGTGACCAGATGGTATTTGCCGTCCTCCTCACGCCGGAGAATTGACGAAAACAGCTTGACCAGCGGCTTGCGGCCGATCGGGGAGTTCATGAAAAACCAGGTCCCGTCCTGGGCGATCCGCATGTCGATGTCGCCGCAAAACGGCGGGTTCCACAGGTGCACAGGAGGCAGGTCGCCTGTGTGGGCCCCGATGTCCTTGAGGCCGCGCATCGGATTGTTCACATCCCCTGACAAGTTGGATTTGATCGGTTCGCGGGCCATGTGGTACTCTCGTGGTGCTTGGCTCTGGCTTTCTCAACCTCGTGTTGTCGAGTTTGGTGCCTCACTGCGGCCACGCTTTGCGGCACAGTATCCGCAGCCAATGCGGTAACTCACGTTATTCCCAAGTCCTGGTGATCGCATCAGCGAAAGGACGCTCCCAAGTGTCACGTATGCTGCCAATCAACGAGGCCGACAAGAAGATAGTCCAGGATCTGGAGCGAACGGGCGCCCGCCTGGCGGCGGTTCGCAACGCGATCGGCAAGGTGATATTCGGCCAGGAGAAGGTCATCGAGCTGACCTTGACGACCATACTCGCCGGCGGCCACGCACTGCTGGTCGGCGCGCCCGGCCTTGCCAAGACGAAACTGGCTGCCTGCCTGGGCCTGGTCCTCGGGCTTTCCGAACGACGCGTCCAGTTTACGCCTGATCTGATGCCTGCCGACATTCTGGGCGCCGAAGTGCTCGAGGAGACAGACGAGCGCCGCCGCCACTTTCGCTTCGTTCAGGGACCGATTTTCTGTCAGCTTCTCATGGCCGACGAGATCAATCGCGCCAGTCCGCGTACACAGTCGGCCCTTCTGCAATCGATGCAGGAAAAGCACGTCACGGTTGCCGGCGTTCGCCACGACCTGCCGGCTCCGTTCCACGTCCTCGCCACCCAGAACCCGATCGAGCAGGAAGGCACATATCCGCTTCCCGAGGCCCAGCTTGACCGATTTCTCATGGAAATCGATGTGCCTTATCCCAGCCTCGAAGCCGAGAGACGCATGCTCTTTTCGACGACCGGAACGGGCGAGGATACGGCGGAAGCGGTTCTGTCCGGCAAGGAACTGATGTCGGCCCAACATCTCGTCCGCATGATTCCCGTCGGCGAGAGCGTATCCGGCGCGATCCTGACGCTGGTGAGGAGCGCCCGGCCGGGCGAAACTACCGATGATTTCATCAACAAGAACGTGGCCTGGGGCCCCTCGCCGCGGGCGAGCCAGTCCCTGATGCTCGGCGTGAAGGCTCGCGCGCTGCTCGACGGCCGCCTGTCGCCGTCGGTCGACGACGTGCTGGCACTGGCCACGCCCGTCATGCGTCATCGCATGGCCGTTACATTCACTTCGCGCGCCGAGGGCACGACGCTCGACGACGTCATCGAGCGTGTCACGAAACCCCTCCGCTAGCGTTGACCATGGCCGCCGTTCGCAAGAGCTCGAAAACGGCACTCTCGCCGTCGCTTCGATTGCGCGGCCAGGCGGACCAGCTGTCCGCGGCGGTGCCGGCACTGCTCATCGCCGCCCAACGCATTGCCCAGACCGTCATCTACGGCTCCCACGGCCGGCGCACGGCGGGAGCGGGCGACGACTTCTGGCAGTACCGTCTCTATACCAGCGGCGATCCCGTGAATCGCATCGATTGGCGAAAATCCGCACGCTCCCACAAGGTGCTCGTACGCGAGAACGAATGGTCGGCCGTCAACACGCTGTGGCTGTTTGCCGACGCCGGACCCGGCATGTCGTTCAGGTCCCACCTTGCAGCGGTCACCAAGAGTGACCGTGCCATGCTGGTCGCCATGACCCTCGCCGTGCTTGCCCAACATGGCGGCGAGCGCACCGGCCTCATCGGCGCCCCCTTTGCGGCGGGTCACACTGGCGCAACCCTCACTCGCATCGCCTCGAAGTTCTTGCAGCGGGGGAAGCTGCAACGATACCGGCCAACCTGAAGTTGAGCCGCTTTTCCACAGCCGTTCTGGTCAGCGATTTCCTCGAGCCCGTGAGCCTGCTCGCCGCGAAGCTGACGCCGATTTCAAGCCAGGTCCAGACCGGTCACTTGGTGCAGATCGCCGACCCGGCAGAGGAGTCGTTTCCCTACCGCGGTCGCATCGAGTTTGCAGACATGGGAGGCGCCGATCGCATCGTCTTCGGGCGCGTGGAGACACTTCGCGAGGACTATCAGCTGACCTACCACCGCCACCGGGAAGCCGTGAAGGACCTGGCGCGCCGGATCGGCTGGACCTTTACCGTGCACCACACCGACCAGCCGCCGCACCGGTTGCTGTTGGCGCTGCACACTCTGATTTCGCAGGATCGGCGCCGCATCGGGTCGCCTAAAGCGGCCGTGGCATGACCGGGCTTCAGGCGCTGAGCTTCGCCTTTCCCGGGGCGCTTTGGGCCCTGCTCGCGCTGCCGATCATCTGGTGGCTGCTGCGCTTCACCCCGCCACGGCCGCAGCGCATCGATTTTCCGCCCTATCGATTGCTGCTCGACCTTGTGTCGAAAGAGGAACAGCCTGATCGTACGCCATGGTGGCTGATTCTGCTTCGCTTGGCGCTTGCCGGCCTCGTCATCCTGGCGGTGGCGCGCCCCATCCTTGGCGAGAGTGCCGCCGGGCCCGAGGATGAGCCGATATTGCTCGTCATCGATGATGGCTGGCAGGCGGCGCGAAACTGGAAGCTGCGCCAGGACTATCTCCGGGAATTGCTCAATCGGGCCGAGCGTCAGAGCCGAACCGTGGCGATCGCCACGACAACCAGGCGTACACGACCGGAAGGTCTCGAACTCTCAACCGCCGCGCGGGCTCGGGAAAACGTGGCCATCATCGAGCCCCGCGCCCTCGACACCGATCGGCTTGCACTGCTGGATCGCCTCAGGGCTGCCTTTGCCCAACTGCCCGGCCTTCAGGTCGTGTGGCTGAGCGACGGCATCGACAACGGCACGGCTACGGCCTTTGCCAGGGGCTTGGCGGAGCTGGCTGCAGGGAGGGCAACCGTGGAAGTGGTTTTGCCTGCCGCGCCCTCGCTGGGAGCCGCACTTCTCGCTCCGCGGCTTGAAAGCGACGGCATGAAGGTGACAGCGCTCAGGCCGGCTTCGGGCGTGGCCGGCGGTTTGACGGTTCGCGCCAGGGCCGGTAACGGCAGAACGCTCGCTGAGCGTCAGATGAATTTCGCCGCCGCCGATGTCAAACAGGTCGCGGCTCTCGAATTGCCGCTCGAGTTGCGCAACGAGCTCGCGCGGGTCGAAATCGCGGGCGAAAACTCGGCCGGTGCCGTGCAACTGATGGATGACCGCTGGCGCCGCAAGGTCGTGGGTATCGCAACGGGCGCATCACTCGAGCTCGAGCAGCCGCTGTTGTCGCCGCTCTACTATGCGACCCGGGCCTTCGAGCCCTACGCGGAGGTGCGTGAACCGCACGAGGGCGCGGCGGGGTTTCGGGACCTCATTGCCGGCGGGCTGTCACTCCTCCTGCTCGCCGACGTCGGGGTCCTGCCTGCCGACACCCGTCAGATTGTCGCCGATTGGGTGGAAGGTGGCGGGGTGCTGCTGCGCTTTGCCGGGCCGCGGCTCGCCGGCGGCCATGACGACCTCGTCCCCGTTGAGCTACGTGCCGGAGGACGTGAGCTGGGAAGTGCGCTTAGCTGGGAAGCGCCTCAAGGCCTTGCCGGTTTTCGGGCATCATCGCCCTTTGCCGGGCTGATCCTCGATCCCGAGGTCAGGATCAGGAGACAAGTGCTGGCCGAGCCTTCAGCGGAGCTCCCCGAACGCACATGGGCAGAACTGGCAGATGGTACGCCCCTCATCACCGCCGCCAGGCGCGGCCGCGGCCTGGTCGTTCTTTTTCACGTGACCGCCAACTCCGACTGGTCGAATCTGCCGCTTTCCGGTCTGTTCGAGCAGATGCTGCGTCGCATTCTCGATTTGTCGCGCGGCGCAGGTCCCCCCGCCGCTGCTCAAGGCGCCGCCAGCGAAAATCAGGCCTTTGCCCCCCTGCGCGCCCTTACCGGCTACGGCGAGCTTGCAAGCATGCCGGTTGATGCCCAGCCCATCGACCCGCAGGACATGGAGACGGCCAAGCCGTCGGAGCGCCATCCAGCGGGCTTGTACACACGAGCCGGAGCCACCCGCGCTCTCAATCTCGCCGTCGAAGAAAAGACCTTCAAGCAGATCGGTGAATTGCCGGGGCGGGTAAAGCGAGCCGGCTACGAGGCGGGTGCCGCCAGGCCACTGGCCGGCTATCTGCTTGCGCTGGCCGTGCTCCTTTTTGTCGCCGACACCTTGGCCGCCATGACTCTTTCCGGGGCGTGGCAGCGGCTGCAGCGCGGTGCTGCCATCAGCCTGGTGTTGCTGTTCGCCGTGATGGGGCTCGCCGCCCGGATGCCCGCCCATGCCCAGAGCGAAACCAGGACGGCGTCGGATGACGCGTTCGCCATCACGGCAACGGAAGCGACCCGTCTGGCGTACGTCCGCACGGGCGATGATTCGGTTGATGAGCTTACCCTCAACGGTCTGAGGGGCCTTGGATTGCTGCTGGAGGCGCGGACAGCAGTTGAGCCGGCTGAACCGATTGCCGTCGACATCGAACGGGACGATATCGTGTTTTTTCCGCTCTTGTATTGGGCCATCAGCGCCAAGCAGTCTGATCCCTCACACGAGGCGATTGCCAAGATCGGATCTTTCATGAAGAACGGCGGCACGATCTTCTTCGATACTCGCGACGCGTCCGGCGCCATATTCAATCCTGGCGGCGTCTCGGCGGAAACGAGCACATTGCGCCGCATCCTGGCTCGCCTCGACATTCCGCCGCTCGAACCCGTTCCCGACGGTCACGTGCTGACCAAGGCATTTTATCTGCTCGACGCCTTTCCGGGCCGTTCCGATCAGGGGCAGCTGTGGGTCGAAAGTCAGAGCGGCCAGGGCACCAGCGCCGACGGGGTCACCTCGATCATCATCGGGTCGAACGACTACGCGGCTGCCTGGGCCACCGACAGCAACGGCGTGCCGTTGTTGCCGGTCTCGCCAGGCGACGAGCGGCAGCGCGAGTTCGCCTACCGGGCGGGCATCAACGTGGTGATTTACGCGCTGACCGGCAACTACAAGTCCGACCAGGTACATGTGCCGGCCTTGCTCGAGCAACTCGGCCAATAGAGCATGTTCCGGAAAAGTGTACACACTTTTCCGATAAAGAACATGCTCCAAGTGTCTGATCTTGCGCATTTTCTTCTCGGCGAAGTAATTCTACTTCGCCGGAAAATGCCATAGGGTGCATTGAATGGAGTTTAGCGTCGTATTCTCCCCTCACCTGCCGGCTGCGCTCACCTATTCGTTGATCGCCGCGGCCGCTTTGCCGGTCGCCATCGCCCTCTACGCAGGCGCGCGCGGCAGCGTCCTTCGCGCCCTGGCTCTGATCTGCCTGGCCATCGCCCTCCTCAATCCGATCATCCGTGAAGAACACCGCGAGGGGTTGTCGGACATAGCGGTCCTGGTAGTAGACCGGAGCCTCAGCCAGGAGGTTGGCGGCCGAACGGCGGTGACGAACGAAGCGGCCCGCAGGATTGCCGAGATCGTTCAATCGCTGCCCGATACCGAATTGCGGACAGCCGTCGTTTCCCCCGGTAACGGCAGCGACGATGACGGCACGCCCGCGTTCGCGGCCCTGAGCGAGGCGCTCTCGGACATTCCCCCGGAGCGCTATGCGGGCGCGCTCATGCTGAGCGACGGACAGATCCACGATGTGCCGGCAAGTCTGCGCGACGGCGGTTATGACGGCCCCCTGCACGCCCTCATCACGGGCGACAGGAAGGAGACGGACCGCCGCTTGATCGTCGACAAATCGCCGCGATTCGGCATCGTCGGGCAGCCGCAACGAATCGAGCTTCGCGTCGAGGACCAGGGTACGGCTCCGACCACGGCGCCCTATCGCCTCACCATCATCCATGACGACGAGCAGGCCACGTCCCTCACGGCCCGCCCCGGAGAACGGATCGAGGTCGAAATCGAAATCAAGCATGGCGGCCGGAACTACACCGAAATCGCCGTCGAGGCGCTGCCGGGGGAAATCGCCCTGCAAAACAATCGCACGGTCGTGGTCACGGAGGGAATCCGCGACCGCCTTCAGGTGCTGCTTGTCTCGGGCGAACCGCATCCAGGTGAGCGGACCTGGCGTAATCTGCTCAAAGCGGATGCTTCCGTCGATCTCGTGCACTTCACAATTCTGCGCCCGCCCGAGAAGCAGGACGGCACGCCGGTAAAGGAACTTTCGCTGATCGCTTTTCCGACCCGCGAGCTGTTCGTGGAAAAACTCGAAGAGTTCGACCTGATCATTTTCGACCGCTACCAGCGGCGCGGCATTCTGCCGTCTGCCTATCTGACAAACGTCGTCGACTACGTGGAGAACGGCGGCGCGGTGCTCGTTGCGTCGGGACCGGACTATGCTTCGCCGTTGAGCCTCTACGACACGCCTCTCAATGCCGTGCTGCCGGCGGCGCCCTCCGGATCGGTCGCCGCGCAGCCCTTCACTCCGTCGGTCACCCAACAAGGCAGACGTCATCCGGTGACCCGCAGCCTGCCGGGCACCGAATCCGAACCGCCTGCCTGGGGCCGCTGGTTCCGTCTCGCCGAGGTGCATCCCGAGACGTCCGGAGACATCGTCATGGCCGGCCCTGAGGACAAGCCGCTCCTTTTGCTGTCGCGCCAGGGCAAGGGGCGGGTCGCTTTGCTGCTGTCGGATCAGGCCTGGCTGTGGGCGCGCGGCTTCGAGGGTGGCGGCCCACAGACCGAGCTTCTGCGCCGCCTTGCGCATTGGCTGATGAAGGAGCCGGACCTCGAAGAGGAGGCGCTGTTCGGCACGCAGGCTGGCCGCAACCTGCTGATCGAAAGACGCACCATGGCGGAAGGGACGGAGCCGGTGACCGTCACCAAGCCGTCCGGGGCCACCGAGACAGTTACCCTTGCGGAGGAAGCGCCTGGTGTCTGGCGGGGGACGTTGGTGAGCTCCGAAAACGGCATACACCGGCTGAGAGACGGCAAGCTCACCTCGACGTCAGCCCTGGGTGAGGCGGGCACCAGAGAACTCGAGGAGCTGATCGCCAGCGATCGCAAGCTTGCCCCGCTCGTTGCCGAGACCCGCGGCGGAAGCTACTGGCTTGGCAGAAACCCCGAGAATCCGCTGCTGCCACGCATCGTCAAACAGGGCAAAGGCCGGACCCTGGCCGGCACAGGCTGGTTGGCTTTGAGGGCCAACGACGCCTATCGCGTACTCTCCGTAAGCGAGCTTCCATTGTTCGGCACGCTCATCGGCCTGGCGCTGCTTCTCGGACTTGCAAGCATGACGTGGTTTCGCGAAGGCCGCTAGCTCTTTGGGCGACGCGTTCACGGTGGCGGTGCGGCGGCAGAACCAACCCCTTGGCCTTGATTAGCGATCCCGGTTGAAGCTCGAGGTAGAGGAACCTCGCCGCATCAACGGGCCCAGGGAGCGTGATCTGTCCTGCAGGAACGGGACGGAAGCCCAGCGGGCCGTAGTAGGGTTCGTCCCCCACCAGCAGCACCAGCCCATGGCCAAGGGACTTCGCCTTCGCCAGTCCTGTCGTCATGAGCATCCGCCCGATGCCAGTGCCCTGGCGCCGCGGAGAAACGGCAAGTGGCCCCAGCAATAAGGCCGGCGTACCTTCATCACCGATGCAAAGACGCCAGAAACTGATCGCGCCGACCAGCGCGCCACCCGCCTCTGTTGCCACCAGGGAAAGACCCTCCACCGGCTGTTCCGCTTCGCGAAGGCGATAGGAAACCTTAACACGGCGCGCGAGACCGAATACCTCGTCCAACAGAGACTCCAGCTGGACGGTATGGTGCGGCTGCTCGCAGGCGATTTCGAACGGGAGGGTCATATGGAACTCGCATCGATTCAGGGCTTTACGCAAAGCTCCCGAGACGATAAGCGCGCAGTAGTCGGCTGAGCGGCGAGGGAGCGCTTCAGTCGCGCGCCGTTGGCGCGCGTCCGGTGCGTCGTCGCAATCTGCGGGCAGACAAATCCATCCTGGCCCTCGATAATCGCCTCGGCGCTGATATCATCTCACGCCGGCGCTGTCTATTGGTCGCTTCCCAGTGATTCCCAGTGATTACCAGTGGCTGTCGGGAGAGCGGCCGTCCTTCACCTCGGCGATGCGCCGCAAGGTCCCTGCGGTAGTGTCCGGCGGGACCTCTGGCGGCGCAAAGAACCGGGCATCGGCAATTTCAGCGGTTGGAACGAAAAGGCCGCGTTCGAACTCGCGCGCCACATAGAAGACGATGTGGTCGCCGCGAAAATTCCTCTCGTTGGCGTAGAAGCCGAACAGTTGCGGTTCGCCCAGCAGCCGCACCCCCAACTCCTCGATCAGTTCCCGTCTGAGCGCGGCGAGTACTTGCTCACCGCGCTCGACCCCGCCGCCGGGAAAGTTCCAACCCTTCGAATAGGTGTGGCGGACGAGCAGGACGCGGTCATCGGCGTCCATCACCATGACCCGCACACCCAAAGTCATGCCGCGCTGGAGGCGGAAAATCCTGTGCAGGATGCTCTTCGGGAACCTGATCGCCAACGCTCGTCTCACGGCGCCCCACCCATGGACCTGCCGCGAGTTGTCTTTCTCGCTGCGCGCCGGTATTCCATGGCGCGATCCCTCATAAAGCACGTTCGGCTGGAGTGCGCGCGGGTTTGGCGGCAGCGGTAAAACAGAACATGGATATCGATGTCTTTCCGGTGCGCTCGCGGCAGGGCTTGAACGAATTCATCACCGTACCCCACGCCATCTTCAGTGATGACCCCAATTGGATCCCGCCGCTGCATTTCGAGCGCCGAATGCATCTCGATGTGCGCAAGAATCCCTACTTCCGCCACGCCGAGGCGCAGCTCTTCTGCGCCAGGCAGGGCGGCAAGGTCGTCGGCCGGATTTCGGCGCAGATCGACCAGCTCCATCTCGAGCGCTACAACGATGCCACAGGGCAGTTCGGATTCCTCGATGCCGTCGATGATTCGCGCGTGTTCGCAAAACTGTTCGCCAGCGCGGAGTCCTGGCTCGCCGAGCGCGGCATGACGCGCGTCGAGGGTCCGTTCAGTTTTTCCATCAACGACGAGTCGGGCTTGCTCGTGGACGGGTTCCACAAGCCGCCGTTCATCATGATGGGACATGCCAGACCCTACTATGCTGCGCACGTGCTGGCAGCCGGATATCGGCCGGCGAAGGATCTCATTGCCTACGAATACGACCTCGGCGCTCCGATTGCTCCCGCCGTGAGCGCGATGATCGCCAAGAAAAAAGCTTCCGGCAAGCTGGTCATCCGGCCGTTGTCCAAGCGCCATCTGTCACGCGATCTCCAGATCATCATCGGCATCTTCAACGACGCGTGGTCAGCCAACTGGAACTTCGTGCCGATGACGCAGGCGGAAATCGACAACCTCGGCAGTCTCCTGAGGATGCTCGTGACCGGCGAGTGCGTGGCGATCGCGTCCCTGGACGGAGATCCTGCCGCCATGATCGTCACCCTTCCCGATGTCAATGGCATGATCCGCGATCTCGATGGACGGCTATTTCCGTTCGGCTGGGCCAAGCTTCTCTGGCGTCTCAAGTTCAAGAGACCCGGCGCAGTTCGGGTAGCGCTCATGGGCGTAAAAGCCCGCTACCGCGGCTCGATGCTGAGCGCCATCCTGGCGATGGCGGTGATCGATGCGATTCGCAACTACCACGTCGCGCGCGGCAGCCGACGCGCCGAGCTTTCATGGGTTCTCGAGGACAATATTCCCACGCGGCGCATCCTGGAAGCCTGGGGCGGTCTGCCCTACAAGACCTATCGCGTTTACGAAAAGTCCATTGGCTGAAACCTACTGCCAGGCAGAACGCGAGGGCGGAGAGAGGTAGAAGAGAGCAGTGGCGCAAAACTCTGAGCGCCCTCCTCCCCCTTGCGGGGGAGAGCTGGAGAGGGGGGCGAGGTTGGATCGTGGCAATTATGTTCGTCAGCGATTGGGACGGCCAGCATGCCGCATCGGTTGATCACCGACCAAATGCGAGGCCGAGCGAAACACCTTCGCCGCGAGATGACGACAGCTGAGCGTCTGCTGTGGGCAAAGCTTCGGGGTCATCGCTTCAATGGTTTTGCCTTTCGCCGACAGGTGCCCATTGGCCATTACATTGGCGACTTCGTGTGTTTTGCCAGGCGCCTGGTCATCGAGGTCGATGGCGAGACGCATTCGACCGCCGTGGAAATAGCCGCCGATCGGCAAAGGGAGGACTGGTTCAGGCGGCAGGGGTTCCGCATCCAACGCTATCAGAACATCGACGTGAAGGACAACATCGAAGGCGTGCTGACGGATATCGCGGGTGCTTTGGCCGAAGACCCCCCTCTCCAGCTCTCCCCCGCAAGGGGGGAGAGAGCGCTCTGAGATATACGCTGCTCCAGCCACAGACTGCATCAGGCACATTCCGCCCATGTTTACCCTTGCGCATCTGTCCGACCCACATCTAGCGCCACTGCCGAACCCGCGACTGCTGGATCTCATGAGCAAGCGTCTTGTGGGCTATTCGTCGTGGCACTGGAAGCGGCGCGCGATCCATCAGCCACGCATTCTCGAGCTGGTGGTCCGTGACATCAAATCTCATGACCCCGATCATGTCGCGGTAACTGGCGATCTCATCAACATCGCGCTGGCCGCCGAGTATCGCAACGCCCGGTGCTGGCTAGGCGAACTCGGCAGCCCGGATTGGGTCTCACTCGTTCCCGGAAATCACGATGCCTACGTGCCGATGGCCTGGCGGGAATCATTCGGATTGTGGAGTGAGTACTTCACCGCGCGATGCCCGCCCGGCCACGGATACGCTTGCGAGCCTCGCCGCGCGATTTCCGTATATCAGGTTCCGCCGCAACGTCGCGATCATCGGCGTCTCCACGGCAGTTCCGACCGCACCCGGGACCGCCTCCGGCATGCTCGGCAAAGCACAGCTCACCCGCCTCGAAGCCGCCCTGAAGCAAACGCGCGAGCGTGGGTTTTATCGCGTCCTGCTGTTGCATCATCCGCCGCTGGCGGGCCTCGCACCCAGGCGCAAATCCCTCCACGACAGTCCCGCTCTATTGCATGTCCTCGAGGGTGAAGGAGCGGAACTGGTGCTGTACGGGCACAACCACCGCCACCAGCAGGCGTCTCTCGACGGCTCCCATGGCAAGGTGCATATCGTGGGCGTTCCCTCCGCGTCGCAAACTCTCTGCCATGAGGCGACGGCAGCCTGGAACCTTTTTGCCATACGCCGTGAGGACAAGGCATGGATCACCGAAATGACAACCAGATGCTTCGATCCCGAGGCCAACTCGATGATGATCAGGTCCCGGCAGACCTTGACCAGCACCTAACAATCCGCAACACCATCTTGACGACGGATAGGGCCCACTGATCTATTGCCAGGATGATCAAGATTCTCGCCGCAGCTCTCGTCTCGCTTTCTGTAGCTCTTCCTCAGGCGTTCGGCAGCGACCGGCTGAGTGCCCCCGAAATCCGCAACGTGGTGCCTGGTAATTGGTCCGGTAACTACAAGAAGGCTTCGCTCGTGATTTCGGTCGCCGCCGACGGGACCGTTAGCGGTCGTTACGCCGGCATACCAGCCAGGGGCAGTTGGACCATCAAAAGAACCCCCAGAGGCGACAAGATTTGCCTGACGTTCTCAGCGGTTATCAGCGACACGAAATGCGGCGAGTTGTTCCGCAACGGGAATAACATCCTTTATGGTTATCTCAACCGTGGAAAGCCGCGCCTCTGGCTTAAGCGCAGCTGAGAATTCCACCAACGCTACCTATCGATCCGCCGCCCCGAGTTCCTTCTCTCGCAATGGGCGGGGCACTGATGTAACTTGCATGAACGACAGCAAGGGGAGCACGATCACTCCACTGCCGGATTGCCGTGCGGGTGGTGCTTCCGTCTGGGGCCCGGCTACGGGCTGCGACACAGCCCACAGATTGGGTTGGCCGCACGTCCGCAGGTTCCTATAAGCCGGTCGATGGCCATCGTCGATCGCTACGTCCTGACCCAGATCAGCAAGCCGATTCTGACCGCGATGGGCATCGGTATGCTGGTTCTCCTCGCCGAGCGCATGGTGAACCTGCTCGATGTGACGCTGGGCAAGCGCAATTCGTTCGGCGTCGTCTTCGAACTGCTCGCCTATCTGCTGCCTCACTACCTGGGTCTGGCCATTCCGGTGGCGTTGTTTCTGGGCCTGCTTTTCGGCTTCAACAAGATGTCGCGTGACGGTGAGATCGACGCCCTCATGTCCTCCGGGGTGGGGCTGTCCCGTCTCTTGCGACCAGTGATGTTTCTGGCGGTTGGGCTCACCCTTGTCTCGCTCGCGATCTTCGGGTGGTTGCAACCGCATGCCCGTTTCGGCTACCGCGCGGCAATTTTTGCCGTCAAGACGGTCGAGGTGTTTTATCTGGCTGAGGAAGGGGTGTTCATGCAGGCCGGCAGCCGCACCTTCATTCTCGACCGCCTGTCGCGGGCCAACTCCACTTTCGAGCGCATGTTCCTGTTCGACGAGCGCGCAGCCAACGGCAGCGAGACGCTGACCGCTCGAGGGGGCAAGCTCATTTCCGAGGTCGGCAGCAAGCGTCCTATTCTTCACCTCGAACACGGCCATCGGCTGGCACTGCCCGCCTGGCCGGATTTCTCCTCGCGCGCGCCGCCAGCGGCCGCCCTGGCCGGCGAGTTCGACCGCGCGAACATGCCGCTCGGACAGCTCAACAAAAAGCTCGAGCGGTCGCGAGGCAACGATGAGCGCGAACTGACGCTCCCCGAGCTGTTTGCACAACGCCATACGCCGCCCAGGGCAGCGACCGTCAACAGCATGACGGCCGAACTGCACCGGCGGCTCGTCAACATCGTGAGCCTGATCATCCTCCCCGTGCTGGCGTTGCCGTTCGGCATCGGCAAACGCCGCAACCTCCGCAGCTATCGGTTTGCCGTCGCACTTGCAATCCTGGTCGCCTATCACGAAGTCGTCGAGCAGGGCGCGGTCATGACCCAGGCACATGGGTATTCACCCCTGCTCACGTTGTGGCTCCCCTTCGGGGTGCTGCTCGTGTTCTCGGCATGGCGTTTCTGGGTGACTGCCTACTTCGTCCGGTCCGATCGCTTTGATTCGGTATTTGACGGGATGTCCGACATTGCCGGAGCGATCCGGCGTCGCTTTCTCCCCGTCGCGGCGGCCGGCACATGAAGATCATCGGCTGGCTTCTCACCCGGATGATTCTGGCGCGCTTTTTTCTCATCCTGGGCGGCATCTCGATGTTTGCTGCAACACTCGATGCCGTGACCTACGCCAAGGACGTGCTGGAACTGAAGCAGAACGATATCGGAGCCATCTTCTACTATTTCGCGCTCAAACTGCCGCTGGCGCTGTCCACGTATCTGCCTGTCAGCTCCCTGCTCGCCATTCTGCTAACTCTTTCGGAACTGAATTATCGCAACGAGCTTTCGGCCATCTGGGGGGCGGGAGCTTCGTCGCTGCGAATTATTGCGGCGCTGCTGCCGCTGGGCATGTTCCTGGGCGGCCTCCATTTCATGCTCAGCGATCAGGTCCTGCCGCGCGTAGCTCCGATCCTGCATGAGTGGGGCATCGGCGACTATGCCAAAAAGAAAATGAAACTGGGAGAGCGTGATCCGATATGGATGCGGGCCGGCACCGATATCATCCGCGCCAAGGAGGCAAGTGCCGCCGCCACCCGGCTCGACGATCTCGTGATCTTCCGGCGCGACGCTGACGGACTGCTGACCGAGCAAATCCTCGCCGACCAGGCGGAATCTTCTGAACGGTCGCTGGCAGCTGAGTAATGCAGTGGTCTATTACCGCTCCAACCTGCCCCCAAGCCGCGTCGAGCGCCTGATTTACAGCGGTTCGATGCGTCCCGCCGCGGCGGGCGCGCGGTCGGGCGATCCCGAGGAAATGACCTCGGCCGATCTGCGGTATTTCATCGACAACAACGGTTTCGGGATCCGTCCCGCCTACGTCTTCAGCACGTGGTGGAACAAGCGCCTTGCCCTTTTTGTATCGGCGTTCCTCATGCTGGCCATCTGTGTGCCGCTGGCGACAAGATTCCGGCGCGGCAGTGGAGTTGCACTGTTCTTCGCTCTCGGCGTTGGCCTCGGATTCAGTTTTTTCGTGCTTGACGGCATCACCCTGACACTTGGGGAAATCGGGCTGGTACCGGCCTGGATGGCGGCCTGGACGCCAATCCTCGTCTTCTCGGCGATTGCGGCAACGCTCGTCTTTCGCGCTGAAACTCTTTGACCTGCGTATCCGAGTAAAAACGCGCCTGAAACGAGGGACCAGATGTTGAAAATACTGCGGGTCGTGGCCACAAACATTGCAGTGTTCATAGTCCTGTGGATGTCGGCGCTGCTGATGACGGCCGTTGGATCGGATCTGTGGAAATTTTGGATAAAGCCGCTCGCACGTTCCACTGATCCGCGAGCTGCTCTCCCTGCGTACAGCGATCACAAATACGCAGCGCGCGTATTTTTGGATCAGAAGGCGGCAAAATTTCGCTATGTGCCGTTTCTCGAATGGATGCACGAAACAATCACATCGGAAACAATCAATATAGACAGTGACGGTCAGAGACGACATGCGCAGCAGCAGCCAAACAGAAGTTCGCCCACTAGTATCGGTTTTTTCGGAGGATCTACAGTTTGGGGTACGGGCGTCGACGACAACAGTACCATACCTGCATTCTTCGATCAGCTGACGGATGAGTATGAAGTAACCAACTACGGCGAACGCGGATACACGTCGCGGCAGAACCTCGACCACCTCATCAACCTCGTCACCACTCGCCGCCCGCCGCAGATTGCGGTGTTCTACAACGGAAACAACGAAGTATTGGTTCACTGCAACTATACGGTGACCCGAAGCCTCAACGGCCATGCCCGTGAGAAGCGACTCCGGGAGGCTCTGCTGACTGCGGAGGACAGCAAGAGTGCGGTCTACGAATTCCTTCTCGGGCCTTTTGTAAGCCTCGTCTCGCAGTTTTCTGGCCGACCCAAGGGAGCTGATGAACTGGCGTGCAGCAATGATGCCACCCGGGCGGAAGCAGTCGCCGAGATGATCGTCAGGAACTGGGAACTAGCCAATCTCATCGTGTCGAGCTATGGCGGAAAATTCTATGCCTTCTTGCAACCGAATGTACATTTGGGCTCGCCGCGGGTTGACCATCTCAAGTTGTCCGAGGAGCGCCAACTGCGGTCTTCAGAGTTCAAGGTTGTCTACCCTTTGGTACGCAGGAAAGTATCCGAGAGACGTCTGACCTGGGTATCTGATCTTTCCGAAGCATTGAACGTGAACAAGCAGCTCTATATCGACTCGGCCCATCTAGCGCCGGAAGGAAACCGAATCATCGCCGAGCATATTCGGAGCGCTATCAATCGGTTAAAGCCGGTGCGCGGAAATGGCTCTTGATCGGCGCACGCTCATTGATCCGAATCACATCGCAAGCCGAGCGCTGCCCGGAAAGCATCGTGTTTTACTGTAGTTGGGAAATTTATCGACCCCGGAGCTGTCGCTAACGTATAGCAATACTCGATGAGCAATGTTTTCAGCATCTTTTTCCGCACTCCCGGAACTCGGCCCTCGGTAGTCCTCCTATGCCTGATCATCGCTGGTCTTGCCGAGGCGGTCAGTTACGGCACCCTGGTGCCACTTCTCGCGCTCCTCGCCGATGCTGACAGCAGCCCCGAAACCTCGACCTTCTCGACGCTGCTGCACAATGCTTTTCAGCACCTTGACATCGATCCAGGCATTGGTGTGCTGGTCGCATTCATTGTCACTTCGCTGGTAATCAAAGCGGCCGTCTCGTTCATAGCGCTTTCCTACGCCGCTTATTCCAAGACGCGGCTGATCGGAAAACTTCGGGAGGATCTGATTGGCGGTCTGATCTCTACCCGCTGGAGCCATCATTCCGATCAGCGTCTGGGCGCGGTTGCATCGACGATTGCCTCAGATACCAACTACGCAGGCGACGCCTATTTGTCGTCGGCGCGCTTTGTAGCGGGGCTCATACAAACGGTATCCTACTTGTGCGTGGCGCTTCTCATTTCCTGGCAGGTTACTCTCTTTGGTCTGGCGCTCGGTGCCTTCATGTTTGTGACGCTGCGGACCTTTGTAAACGCGACACGAATATCGGGCAGACAGCAGCAGGCGCGAACCGCTGGTCTGGTGGCGCTCCTCGTTGACACTTTGAGCAACATCAAGCCGCTGAAGGCCATGGACCGCAAGTCTCAGTGGCAATCGCTCCTGTCAAAAAAGAACCGCCGCGTTCAGAAGGCAATGCTGCGACGCGAATTGACCAAGATTGGCCTCATGAACGCCCAGGACATCATTGCTGCAACCGCTTTCGGCTTCGGGCTCTATGTAGCAGCGACTTCCTGGAACACGCCCCTTCCCATACTCCTGGGCGTGGCCGTTTTGCTGCTGAAGCTGAACGGTTCCTTCGCCAAAACCCACAACCTGCTGGTGCACGCCGCGGAGAATCAAGGTGCGTACTTGCGTTCCTTCGATCTCGTTGACAAGGCCAATGCCGTTGCCGAAGAGGATGAGGGCACTGAAAAGCCGCCGGCGAACGCTGTTATAACGTTCGAGAAGGTCAGCTTTGGCCACGGCTCACGCGCGGTGATAACCGATGTCAGCATAGATATTCCACCGAACTCCATCACCGTAATCCAAGGCGCATCGGGAACGGGCAAGACCACGCTTATCGATCTACTCACGTGCCTCTATCGTCCATCAACTGGACGCATCCTAGTTGGCGACACGGATCTTACGCGCATCTCACTCAAGGCGTGGCGCAGGACCATCGGCTATGTGCAACAGGAGCTGACTCTGCTCCACTCGTCGATTGCCGACAATATAACTCTCGGTGATGAAACGATAAGCGACGATGATATTTGGCGGGCCATTGACCTGGCGGGTGCCCGTGACTTTATCGAGGACTTGCCTGCCGGCCTGACAACCGATGCAGGCGAGATGGGGACTCGGTTATCGGGCGGCCAACGACAGCGCATCGCGCTTGCGCGGGCGCTTGTCGGGAAGCCACGCCTTCTCATTCTGGATGAGGTGACAAGCGCCCTGGATCCTCAAACAGAACGTGAGATCTGCGAGCGTATCCAGGGTCTCAGCGACCGTTTCACTGTCATTGCAGTCACACACCGGTCCGCTTGGACCACCATCGCAACGAGGCTTTACAAGATTGCCGACGGGCGGGTTATCGTCTGCGAAGTAGCCGACCACAGCCGAGAAGCTACCGGGCGGAAGGCGGGCTCCTCAAAGGCGAGGCAGCTGATGGCATAGTCTCTCGCCGTAGCAACGATGCCGCAGGAAACGTGCGTGTTTATCCCTGTCTCGCGCATCGGCGATTTTTTCTGGATTGTGGGCACGCCCCTTGTTGCGCTATGCAAGACCTCACGCCAGATCCCGGGAATGGATGATCAGCTGATCCATTTCAGACACCGGGCGCAGGAATGAGGGGGCGAAATGTCAGCACTCGATTTTGCGATGTTCGATGCTACGCCGTTGCAGAAGGAGCCCTGCGATTACATCGTCGTGCCGGAATTCGTCCGACCGGAATCTCTTCCAGGAATCAATGTCGACTTTCCGGACATCGCAGAGCCCGGCAATTTTCCGCTTGCGGGCACGAAATATGGCCCTCGTTTCGAGAGCCTAGTGCAGGAATTGACGGGGGCCGAGATGCGTCGGCACTTTGCCTCCAAATTCGGTCTCAATCTCGATGATTATCCGACGCAAATGACGGTGCGCCGTTTCATGGCATCTTGGGACGGGAACATACATAACGACTCCAGCTCCAAAAAAATCACTGTGCTCATTTACTTCAATGAGAAGTGGAACCAGAGAGGCGGGCAGCTGCGGCTGACGCGTTCAGCCGACAATGTGGAAGATTACTATTTGGAGGTGCCGCCCGTCCGCGGCACCCTCCTTGCCTTTAGACGCAACGAACGCTCGTTTCACGGCTTTCCGCCCGGCGAGGGCGAGCGCCGATCGATCCAAATGTATTGGGTGGATCCGAAGCGTAGGTTGAAGATGAAGGCAACAGGTTTCCGGCAGGTCGTCAGAAAGGCGTTTCAGCGAACTTTGGGGCTTCGCTGATGCTGCAATTTCAGCGTTCGGATCAGTAACCGAAGTGTACCCGGACTTCCTCTGCATCGGCGCCCAAAAATCGGGCACCACCTGGCTGCATTCAAATCTGAGCATGCATCGGCAAATATGGCTGCCGCCCGTGAAGGAGATTCACTACCTGGATCGCAAATCAACACCGCTAGTCAAACTGCTGTGCAGCGACTCCAAGCGCTCAAGGAAGGCGCGGTCCCATCTGCTCGGCCAACTTCGCGCTTTTTGCTCGGGCGGGCAGTGGAGCGAACTGAGCTGGGCGCTGCGCTATTGCCTCGCCCCGCGCGACGACGTTTGGTATCGATCTTTATTTCCCGAGATACCCGGCCGGATCACCGGTGAGATCTGCCCCGGCTATGCGCGGCTCAGGGGCGATGAAGTCGGCAGGATTCATGGGCTGATGCCCAGCGCAAGAATTATCTACTTCATTCGCAACCCGATCGAGCGGTCGTGGTCCTACGCGGTCCAGCACTTCACCAGCCCGCGTTGGAAAAATCGGTACGGCAGCGTTTCCAACGTGCCAAAAGAGGAGCTGCTGGCCTTCCTTTGCCGGGATCGTACCGGTCACAGCGATTATCTCGGCGCACTTAGCGCCTGGGGAACGCATTACGGAGAGGAGCAAATGCTGCTCGTCTACTTCGATGAACTCGTTAGGAATCCCAAAGACCTACTGAAGCGCATTCTCGATTTCCTCGGCATCGATAGCTCAGACAATGCCATTCCCAAGACCGTAGCCATGAATCGCAATCCCAGTCGAGGAACAGCAGCACCGCCTGAAATGCAATCCTATCTCGCCAGGCTGCATATTGATCAGCTTGCTGAGCTGCACGGCAAGTTAAACAATTCTTGCACCTCAGCGTGGCTTCGCTCAGCGCAAGAAGCGCTGGGCGGCAATTCGCCTGGCTCGGCCGACGGGGTAGCCAACGATGGCGCGGTTGTTTCGATGTCGCATTGACAGGGGTCCGATCTATCCTCTCCTTGCGGGCAGAACATGAGCGATGTTGGAGACTTCTTGTCGCCTCTGAACAGTATCGGCCTCGACCTAGATGTTAGTCAGATAGACAAGCTCCTGTTGCCCTTTGTGACCCGCGACGAGAGGCGATATCGGGCGGAGCTGGCGTTGCGGCGCAGGCGGCTCTGCAAGCGGCTTGGCCAACGTCTCGGCGGACGGTGGGTAAAAGCGCAATTCCGAGACCGTGAGAGGGTGAGCCGAGAATATGAGGCTGTGTGGCAAACTGGCCATCAGCGCTACAACATTAGCGTCGGGCCGACGAGTTTCACTCCCTGGCGCTGGCGCGGCCAGAACATCCTTGTCGATGGCTCAGGCGCCGCCAGATTTCGGGGCCTCATGCTAGGCGCCGTAGTCAGAGCACTCAGACCGAAGCACGTGCTTGAAGTAGGTTGCGGGGATGGAATCAATCTGTTGCTGCTCGCTGGCGCCTTCCCGGATATCTCGTTTACGGGTTTGGAATTGACCGAGGCCGGTTACACTGCGGCGAAGCATCTCCAGGGCTGCGATACACTTCCCAGCCATTTGGTAGACTATGCACCTTTGCTGCAGAAAGATTCGACTGCTTTCAGGCGCGTTCGCTTTCTGAGGGGCGATGCCACAGCCATGCCGTTCGGGGCGCACGAGTTCGATCTTGCTTTCACCGTTGTCGCTATCGAACAAATGGAGCGCTCCCGCAGCCAGGCGCTCGGGGAGCTTGCGCGCGTGGCGCGCGCGCATGTGCTGAACATCGAGCCATTCTACGATGTCAACGCTGGCTTCTGGCGGAGGCTCAACGTGGTAAGCCGAGATTACTTCCGCGGCAGGATCGCCGAACTTCGCGAGTTCGGCCTGCAACCGCAGTGGGCGACAGCAGATTTCCCGCAGGAGACCTTCCTCGGATTAGCCATGGTTCTCAGCCGCAAGGCAACCTCCGAGAATCGCGCGAGCTAATTATAGTTGAGTTTAGTCAGCGCTACCAGTCTCTCCTTCTCCCAGGTGTTTGGCGATAGCGGCTTGCCACGCAATTGCGCTTACGCGATGGCCATACGGCGTGAGATGAACGTTGGCCGGGAAGTGCGTAAGCGGGCCCTCTCTGGCAGCTTTCTGAAACGCTGGCGTGAGATCGATAAATGTCAAGCCCAATTCAGACGTCTTCTTCGCAAGCCAGTCGCGCTGAACATTGCTCATGTCGCGAACCAGATCGGCGGTCTCGCCATCTTCAAACACAACTGTGTCGGCGTACGCCGTGTGCATCGTCGGTGTGTAGGCGACGATACCCTGAAAGCCATTCGCGATTGAGAGTATCCTTGAATGCCGCAAGTGGCGCCGTCCACAGATCGAGGCTGATTTCTCCGCTCCTTAGACGACTTGCGTCCCTGACTTCGCCTCGGTCTTGATTTGCAATGTTGAGAGGAATTGAGGTGCCCTGAGAACGAGCTGAATACCGATAGTTATGACCTCTATCTCGATCAAACAGCAGTTTGATTTGATCCCGGAGCAGCCATTCTCTCGCTGCATAAATCACCGCAGCCGAGTAGCTGTGAGAAAGAGCTTGCTCAACAGCGTTCTCGCCAGCCCTCCGGTCGCGGCCCGAATGCAGGAAATCGTAATAACGAACCGCATCTCTAAGATCATTGCCTTCATAGATGTTCAGCACAACAGCGCGGGGCTTGAGGGCGAGACCGTACCGCCTGAGCAGCTCCACATATTCGAACAGACCCACACCCTCGACGCCAAGATTGTACGTGATGTAGGGGCCAATCTCCCCGAGGTAACTCGCGCTAGTGTCCTTCGCATGGACCGCGGTACACGCCGTGAACGAATCGCCAACTACGACAATGTCCGCGTGTTGGATTTGGCCTTTTTCCGGTGGGTTGCAAAATCCCCTGGCGTCCCTTCTTGTGACCTCAACCGCGCCCGCCTTCAGATCAGCAGCATCTCTTGCACTGACAAACACGCTATTTGGCGCTGGATGATAAAGGGGCGGACCTCGATCAACTCGTTGCGCCGTCTCGATGACCGTATAATCGTTGATGCTGCCATAATTCAGCCTCTCCGCGACATGATGGCGTAATGGTGCTGGAAAGTGGGCGAGCAACGGCACGCCGATCAGCGAGGGAACAAGGCGCAGAACCAACTCCGCCGAAAGGAGAGCTGCAATAATCGGGAGCACGAATGCAATGCATCGGAAGACAAGGAGCTTCATGACCGCTTCGAGGTATGCATTTTTGTCCAGTTACCAAGCGGCGGATTCCAGAGGCAATTCATCGCGGCGAAGGTTCGTGTACTTCAGTATCGCAAGCGGCATTGACCCATCCGAGATTTCGCAATGGTGTTGTGATTTGCCCAAACTCATTGCGCGCGCTCAACGCATTGGGACTATTCTCCGAAACGGTCGAGATGTTGGAGGGAGCGTCGACCGAAAATCCTCTCAACTCTAGGGTAGTCAACCCGCACTTGCTCGATTATACCGTTGCCCGGCGCCTCGCATAGAACTCGCGGCGCCCTTGTTGACGGAGGGGAATAGTGGCGCAAATCGCTCATCATGAGGAACTTTCGAGGGACAGCGTAAAGCCGCCATCCGAGAGATCGTTCGGCTTCACCTTCGCCGCGGTGTTTTCCCTGTTCGGCTTATGGCTTTTCTGGCGGAGAGGCCAGTCACTTTGGTCCGCAGCCCTGCTAGCTGCGGCCCTTGGTTTTCTCATAGCCGCCATCGCGTCACCGCAAGTACTCCGACCGATCAACCTCCTGTGGTTGAAGTTCGGGCTGGTGCTGCACCGCATCGTCAATCCCATCGTCATGGGGTTGCTCTTTTTCGTCGTGTTCCTGCCTACCGGTATCATCATGCGTCTTTTGGGCAGGGATCTTCTTCGGCTGAAGCGGAACCCGAATGGTGTTTCCTATTGGATTGTCCGCTCGCCAGAGGCCGATCGGTTGAGCAACATGAAAAATCAGTTCTAGGGGGAAGCCATGGGATTTCTGCAGGAACTATGGGCCTTCATGATGGTCCGCAAAAAATTCTGGATGGCGCCGATCATCATCATGGCGTTGCTGTTCGGCGGGCTTGTCGTCCTGTCGCAGGGATCGGCCGTGGCGCCGTTCATCTACACGATCTTCTGATTACGCATATCGATGCGCATACTCGGCGTCTCGGCGTACTATCACGACAGCGCCGCCGCGCTGGTCGTCGACGGCAACATCGTGGCCGCGGCACAGGAAGAGCGGTTCACGCGGCGCAAACACGACGCCGGTTTTCCGCGCAATGCCGTGGACTACTGTCTCGCCGCGGGCTCGCTGCAGCCGGGGCAAATCGACCATGTCGTGTTCTACGAGAAGCCGTTCATCAAGTTCGAGCGGCTGATCGAGACCTATGTGGCCATGGCGCCCAGGGGCTTCCCCTCGTTCCTCAGGGCCATGCCGCTGTGGCTCAAGGAAAAGCTTTTCCTCAAGCGCATGCTCACAAATGAGCTGAAGGCCATCGACAAGGACATCAAATGGCATGAACGGCTGTTGTTCTCCGAACACCACCTGAGCCACGCGGCCAGCGCCTTCTATCCTTCCCCATTTCGCGAAGCTGTGATTCTCACCATGGACGGCGTCGGCGAATGGGCCACCGCATCGGCCGGAATCGGCCGCGACAACAAGATTACGATCCAGCGCGAGATACACTTTCCCCATTCCCTCGGGCTGCTCTACTCCGCATTCACCTACTACACCGGCTTCAAGGTGAACTCGGGCGAATACAAGGTCATGGGACTGGCACCTTATGGCGAACCCAGATATCTCCAGACGATCCTCGACCACCTGATCGATGTCCGCGACGACGGATCCTTTTTGCTGGACCAACGGTACTTCGACTACGCAACCGGTCTCAGGATGACGAACGGTGAGTTTGACGCGCTGTTCGGCGGGCCGGCACGCCGCCCGGACCAGCTTCTCACGCAACGCCACATGGACCTTGCCGCCTCGGTGCAGGCGGTAACCGAACTCGTGGTACGGCGGATGGCCAAACATCTGGCAAACGAAACCGGCCAGAAGAATCTCTGCCTTGCGGGCGGTGTGGCGCTGAATTGCGTGGCGAACGGCAAGGTCCTGAAGGACGGCTGCTTCGAGAACATCTGGATCCAACCGGCCTCAGGTGACGCCGGCGGTGCGCTGGGCGCCGCGCTCGCCGCATCGCACGATCAGCTGGGGCTGCCGCGAGCGGTTCGCAACACTCCAGATGCCATGTCAGGAGCCTATCTCGGACCCGAGTACGACGATCGGCAAATCGAACAAGCGCTGACGAACAGCGGTGCGCGTTTCACGCGGCTCACCGACGATTCGACTATCGGTGAAACGGTTGCGGCTCTCAAGGACAGCAAGGCGATCGGTTGGTTTCAGGGGCGGGCGGAGTTCGGCCCGCGCGCCCTCGGCAACCGTTCGATCCTGGGAGACGCGCGGTCACCCTCCATGCAGAAGGTTCTCAACCTCAAGGTGAAATACCGCAAGTCGTTCAGGCCTTTCGCACCCTCGGTGCTGCGCGAGGATGTCGCCGACTGGTTCACTCTCGATTGCGACAGCCCTTACATGCTGCTGGTTGCCGACGTCGTGGAAAGCCGGCGCCGCCGGATGACCGAGGCGGAAGTCAGCCTCTTCGGCATCGACAAGCTCAATGTGGTTCGCTCGGACATTCCGGCGGTGACGCACATCGACTATTCGGCACGAGTCCAGACCGTGCACAGGGAAACGAACCCCCGCTATCACGCCCTGATCAGCGCCTTCAAGCAGGCTACCGGATGCCCGGTCCTGGTGAACACGAGCTTCAACGTTCGCGGTGAGCCGATCGTCGGCAGCCCCGAAGACGCGTTCCGCTGCTTCATGGGTACGGAGATCGACGTGCTCGTTTGCGGCAACTACTTCCTGCGCAAAGTGGAGCAGGATCCGAAGCTTAAGGTGGATTACAAGGAAACGTTCGAGCTGGATTGAGCCTCTCTACTCGTTCATGAATCAGGGCCTTTCGCCCGTTCTGGACTTGGTGTAGGCGTTGCCGAAGGGCAAAGATTCTCTGGAGCGGGCAACCTGAAAATGCTGCATTTCTCGGCCTCCCACGTCAGATATGACCCCTATCCGCTGCTGGTTCTCAGGCCGGCGCTCCAGCCCGATCTCTACAACGAACTCGTCGACACTTATCCGGACACCTCGCTGTTCGGAACCCATCCGAAATACGACTTCAAGCTGACTCTTTCCGAGAAGTTCCGGCCCGACAACTACAGCAGGTTCATCGAGGAGTGCAAACCCTGGAAGCGCTTTCACGCGTGGCTGAAGAGTGGCGAGTTCATTCGTGCCACGGTGGAGTTCCTGAAGGCGAACAAGATCGACCTCGACGTCGACGAGTGTTTCGAGCCCGCCTTGAAACGGCTCGGCCGGGTGCTGGGAGCGGCAAAGCACGGCAGGCTGCCATCCATCGCGCCGCGGTTGCGCAGCCGGTTCGAATTCTCGGTTCTCAAGGCCGACGGCGGCGAAGTCGCGCCGCATACCGACACGCCGAGAAAGATCATCACACTCGTCCTTTCGATGACCAGGGACGGCGAATGGAACCCCGAGTTCGGGGGCGGGCTCGACGTCAATCGGCCGCGCGGTACCCAGTACGCCTTCAACTGGACGAACAAGATGGTTCCCTGGGACGCAGTCGACATCCTCGAAACCATTCCTTTTGTTCCCAATCAATGCACGGTGTTCGTCAAGACGTTCAATTCCCTCCACTCCGTGCGCAAGATGCAAGTGAAGGGATCAAAGGCCTTGCGCAAGACGGTGACCATCGTCATTGAAAGAGAGGAATAGCGGGATAAGGCGTTGAAACGTACTTCGCTGGATCGTTATACGATGCCGGGTTCGAAGGCGCTGACGGTTGAGTGCGATAACGGGGCACGGTACCCTGGCTTCGGCGGGAAGCAGACATGACCGACCTAACGACAGCTACACGCAAGGGTCTTGCGCAACGCTTTCGGGAGGAGCGCCGCAGACGCGTCAAGCGCCTCGGCAAGCGCGTAATCCGCAAACTTGCCGATTTTCTCGCTCGCCAGTCCCTCGTCGGTGACGCTCCGGTGCTGGACAAGCGGCACTTTCCTTTTCTGCAGTCCCTGACCGACAACTGGATCAGCATCCGCAATGAGGTCGAAGCGATCCTCAAGCACCGTGAGGTAGTACCCGCCTTCCAGGAGGTCTCACCCGACCAGATGCGCATCTCCAGGGACGCGAACTGGCGCACCTTCTTCCTCTACGGCTTCGGCACCAGGCTCGACAAGAACTGCCGGCAGGCCCCGCTCACCACGAAGCTGCTCGAGGGCGTGCCGAACCTGCAGACGGCCTGGTTTTCGATTCTCGGCCCCGGATCACACATCTCAGCCCATCGCGGCGTATCGAAGGGCATCCTGTCCTCGCACCTCGGCCTGATCATTCCCAAGGACGCCGAAAAATGCCGTATGCGGGTCGGCGACACGATCAATGTCTGGCGCCCGGGGGAGATCTTCGTGTTCGACGACACCTATGATCATGAGGTATGGAACGACACGGACGAGGAGCGGGTCATTCTCCTCTTTCACTTCGACCGTCCGATGCGAATGCCCGGCCGCGTTCTCAACCGGACGTTCGTGGCGCTCCTGAAGCTCAGCGCCTATTACCAGGACCCAAAGAAGAACATGGCCGCCTTCGAGGAACGATTCGAAGCCGCGACGCGGCGGGCAAACGAGAATCTGGAGAAGCTAAGCGAAACGGAATAGAACCTCCTAGACGACCAACTCGATCACTGCGCAGCGACGCTTTGGCCGTGCTGCCCTGCAGAAACGACCTCGCCGAACAGCCCGACGATGCGGTCGATATCGCCGTCCGTGTGGGCCGCCGAGACCGAGCAGCGCAGGAGGCACAGCTTGCCGGGCGTTCCCGGCGGCAGCCCGATGTTCACGTAGACGCCTGCCTTGAGCAGCGCATTCCACATGGTGATCGTCGAGGCTTCATCGTCGCACTTCACCGCCACGACCGGGCTCACAACGTCGCATCCGAGACTCAATCCGAGGGCCCGGAAGCCTTCGAACAGGCGGCTGGAATTGCGCATGATGCGGTCGCGCCGCTGTGGCTCGGCGGCAAGCTTGCCGAGTGCGACCCGCGCGGTGGCGACCGCCGAGGGCGAGGGTGACGCGGTGAACATGTAGGGTCGCGAAGCGTAGCGAATGGTGTCGAACAGGGGATGATTGCCGGCTGCGAAGCCGCCGATCGCCCCGATGCTCTTCGAGAAGGTGCCGACAACGAAGTCGACCTCGTCCTCGAGCCCGGCTTCATCGGCGAGCCCGCGGCCGTTCGGGCCCAGCACACCGAAGGAATGGGCTTCGTCCACCAGGAGCTGGAAGCCGTGCCGTTTCTTCACGGCGATGAAATCAGCCAGAGGCGCGCGGTCGCCGAGCATCGAATAGATGCCCTCGAGGACCACCAGCCGGCCGCCTTCCTCGCCTTCCAGACGCGCCAGCCTCTTGTCGAGGTCGTCCGCGTCATTGTGGCGGAAGCGCACCAGCTTGGCGCCCGAAAGGGTGCAGCCGTCATAGATCGAGGAGTGGGAATCGGCGTCGAGCAGAATGGTATCCTTGGGTCCCGCAAGACCGGCCAGGGTACCGAGATTGGCCTGGTAGCCGGTCGTGAACATGATGCAGTGCCGGCGGGCGAGGAACCGTGCAAGCTCCGCCTCGAGCGCCCTGTGCATCGCATATGTGCCATTGGCGATCCGCGACCCTGTGGTGCCCGTGCCGAACTCGTCGAGCGCCGCCTTGCCGGCGGCGATGCAGTCGGGCTCGAAGGTGATGCCCATGTAGTTGTTGGTTCCGGCGAGGATCGTTTCGCGGCCGTCGATGATCGCCCGCGTCGGCGACAGAACGCGGCTGTTGACGATGCCGACCGCGTTGGCCCCCATGGCTACCATGCGTTCGAAGCGGTCGGCGATCGGCCGGTGTTTGTCGAGCAGATCCTTCATGCCACCTCGCTTCGTTTGCTCCGCTTTTCGACCACACTCACCAGCTCGTCCATGGTGCGGATTTCCGATAGCACGTTGAGCGGAATTTCGATATCGAAGTGGTCTTCGACCTCCATCACGAAGTCCATTACCGTAACCGAATCGATGTTGAGATCGGCGGCGATGTCAGTGCGCGGAGTAATGTCGGCCCCGCCGCGGTTGAATGGCTGCAGCAACTTCGACAGCTGCTCGAAAATCTGCTCACGCCCGCTCACGGTCGCATGGCCTCCCGGCGGGCAAAGGCGGGCGCCTCGGCGGCCCGCGGCGGCAACCAGCCCTGCTCGCGATACCACGCCATGGTTTCGCCGAGCCCCACCTCCAGGCCGCGCTGCGGCCGCCAGGCGCTGACCTGCTCCAGGCGGGGCCCACGCGCCACCCAGTCCCGGTGATAGAGCTCGTTAAGCTTTCCCGGGGAAACCAGCGGCGCTCCGCCAACGAACCGCGCAGCGAGGACTGACGCCAGTACCGGCAGAGCCAGCATCGACCTCGGTATCAGAGCGACACGGGTCGGGTACCTGTTGACGAGCGCGGCTGCGGCCGCGACGTCCCGCCAGCCGTAGCCGCCGTGCCTGCCGTCGTCGATCTCATAGCGCTCAGCGCTCGGCGCCCGGCTTGTCGACAGGATTGCCAGTGCGTCGGCGAGATCGGCTACGTGGATCAGCGAAAACCTGGCCCCCGCCGTCCCCGGCAACCACGCCGTATGCCGGCTCAGCGCCCGGATCAGCGGCAGCGTGCTCCGGTCTCCCGGGCCATAGACGGCGGGCGGGCGCACGATGATCCACGACAGACCCTTCGGCTTGCGCTCGAGTGCGTTCTCGCCTTCACGCTTGCTCGCCGCGTAGTCCGACAGCTGCGGTTCCCGCGCGGCAATCGAGGAAACCTGAACGAACCTCTCGACGCCTGCGGTTTCGGCCGCTTCGACGATCCGCTCGGTGCCCTGGCCGTTGGTCGCGAAGAACTCATGGCGCGAGCCGGCCTTGATCAGTCCGGCGCAATGGATGACTGCTTCGGCGCCCCTGGTGACAGCGGCTGCGGCATCGCGGCTTGCGATGTCGCCCTCGATCAGTTCAACGCCTTCGGGAAACCGCCCCTCGATCGCTTTCCGTCTTCTGGTCAGCCCACGCACGGCGCGGCCGCGCTCGAGCAGCGCCGCAGCGACGTGACGCCCGACAAAGCCTGAAACACCAGTGACGACAACGGGTCGCATGGCTGCGATCTCGCTTCTAGCGCAGTTCGCGGAGATGTCAGTTCGCTACCGCCAGACGCGGTCGATCATAGTCGAGACTGCCGGGCAGGCCGATCTCCGCGATCTCGCCGGAAAGATAGCGCGCCTTGGCGGTCGCCCGCGACAACTTTCCGGAGGATGTGAAGGGCAGGCTGCGCGGCGCGACGAGCACGACATGGCACTCGATTCCGGCCGACCGGTGCACCGCCGCCCTGACGGCGCGGCGCAAGACCTGCATATGCTCGCGCTCGGTAAGCCGGCACTGAACCAGGACCACGAGCCGGTCCTCGCCCGCGGAGGTTTCTACGGCGAACGCGGCCGCATCCCCGCCGCGCAGCCATGCGACGCACTCGACCGTCCATTCGATATCCTGCGGCCAGATGTTGCGGCCGTTGTGCAGGATCAGGTCCTTGGCCCGCCCGGTAATGACGATCTCGCCGCCGATCAGATAACCCATATCGCCGGTATCCATGAAGCCGTCGTCCCGCATCACCGCGCGGGTCGCTTCGGCATCGGCGAAATAGCCGGCCATGATGCTGGGGCCCCGCACCAGGATTCGTCCGATCTCCCGTTCGCCCAGCACCCGCCCTTCGTCGTCCACTACTTTGAGCTCGTGTCCCGGCAAAGGCGCGCCGCAGACCACCAGGGCGCACACCTTCTCCGGATTGAGCCGCACGCGATCGGCGGCGCGGACCGCCTTGCGCCGCATCTTGAACAGGGCGCGATCGATCACATCGACTTTCACCGCCTCGTCCAGGCGGGCGAATGTGATCGCGAGCGTAGATTCCGCCATGCCGTAGCTCGGCAGGAATGCACGCGGATCGAAACCGGCCACCGCCATCCGTCTGCTGAACTGCTCAACGACCTCCGGCCTTACCATGTCGCCGCCGATGCCGGCCACCCGCAGGCGGGACAGATCGAGCTTGACGGCATCCCCATTGATGCGGTGGCCCGCCAGCTCATAGCCGAACGAAGGCGAATAGGTTATCGTCGACCGGTTGTCGGACATGAGCTTGAGCCATAGCGCCGGCCGACGGGTGAAGGCGGGAGCGGGAAGATAGTCGACGCTGCCCTGCGCCATCATCGGCGCGATGCAGAACCCGACGAGGCCCATGTCGTGATAGAGCGGCAGCCATGAGAAGGCGCGGTCGTCTTCGTTGACCCGCAGAGCCGCCAGGATGGCGCGGGCGTTGGCGGTAATCGCGCGTTGCGTCACCAGCACGCCCTTGGGCTCGGAAGTCGAGCCCGACGAATACTGGATGTAGGCGGGCTCGTCGGCATTGAAAGCTGCGGGATCAGCGGCAGAAGGCGCCCTCGCGCCCGCAAGCTCGGCGAAGCTGCACGCGACGGCGACACCTGCTTGTTCACCGGCGAGGCGCAGATGTTCTTTCAGGCTTTCCGGCGCGATAGCGACGGCCGCCCGGGAGTTCCGCAGCATACCGGCGATGCGCTGAATGTAGGCTTCCTTGCCTCCGACGTGCATGGCGTAGGGCACCGGGCATGGTATCAGTCCTGCATATTGGCAGCCGAAGAACACCGCCAGGAACTCGGGTGTGGTTTCCGCTACCACTGCGACGCGGTCGCCGCGCTCGAGCCCGAGCGCCAGGAGGCTGCGCGCGGTGTCGAGAGCCCGCTCACGCAGCGTGGAATAGGGCAAGCAGATTTCGAGATCGCCTCGTGAGGAATAGAAGTTCAGTCCGGTTTCACCGCGTGCCGCGTAGTCGAGAGCTTCTGCGAGAGTGCTGAATTCGCCGCGGACCTGGGGCAGATTGCGATTGCAACGTACCGTGGCCCCCAGCGCCTCACCGGCGCGGCTCCCGTGGGCTGCGATCCCCCCTGTCAAGTCAGCTCTCACCCTCGTCCCCTCGCGCGCTCCCGAGGCCGCGCACAAAACACGTTTGCGGTGGTGTGTTCACCGCCTCCTTGAAGCCCTCTACGATCCGCGACGCATTCCCCTGCGCAAATTGGTAGCAGTGGCGCCGGGACCGGCAAAATCAAAACGTGTTGCAGAATGTAACTGGCATCACCACAATTTATTTAATTTTTTCAAATGGTTAGAGGCAGTGTCTGAAAATGCCGCAGCCACCGGTGCGGGGATCCCCCGAATCATCCTGGCGGAAATCCGTCCGGCCGATCGCCAGTGATTCTGGGCTGCCGCTCGTCCTCGACGGAAATCCGTCAGCCGTCGCCGTCCCCGCGCAGCGGCTGAGCGAAAAGGCGAAGGAATGGCAGGTCTCTTCGACGCTCTACGCCGATCTGCATGTCGGCGGTTCGCGATGTCGGGCTGCGGCTCCCGAAGATCTTATCCCATAACGACAGCACGGAAGCGTAGTTCGAATCGGTATCGCTGCGGATGGCGTGGTGGTGTACCCAGTGAATGGACGGCGTGACGACCATCAGAGAAAGAGCATGCTCCAGCCGCGGCGGCAGTCTGACGTTCGAGTGGTGGAACATGGTGAACACGGCGAGCAGCGTCTCGAACGTAACGACACTGGTCAGCGGAATATCGAGGACGTAGATCACCCCTGCCCGCGCCGCGGCCGACAACAGGACTTCGCCGGCGTGAAAGCGCAGAGCACTGGTGGCGTCGAGAAACTCGTCGAGATGATGGACGAGGTGGAAGCGCCATAAAAACGGCGCCTCGTGGTTTGCCCGGTGCCACCAGTATATCCAGAGATCGAGCACCAACAGGTCGAACACGATACCGGTGTTGCCGGCAAGCCAGAGCGGCCGCCAGTCGAGCGCCCAATGTGCCGCGACCGCCGACAACGGGACGACTACCAGCCAGGAAACGACCGCGTTGATCGCACCGAGGCCGAGATTCTTGACCATGCGATAAGCCAGCTGTGACCGCCGCCGCAGCGCCGCTGCCAACGGCCGCGCTGCCGGCGCCAAGCTTTCGACCAGCAGGAGCATCACCAGAACCGCAAGCACCGCGCCTGTCTTGCCGTCGAGCACGCTTGCGATGGATTCGATCATTCCCTTCCGTCGAGCCGTGCGTTCGACCGCGCGGAAACAGCCGCCCGTCGCGGTCGCAACTCGAGCATCTTCTCAGGCCTTGACAGCCTGGCGGTGAAGGGTGGCCGCTTGCGCGCGGCGCTCGCTCGGTTCCCACCGCTCCGCTGCCGCGGCAGCGGCGGCACCGGGCAGCATCGCTTCATGCACGCATAGCGCCGTCGCCTCGGTGAGCGAAGTCGCCACGTAATCTGCGCCGACAGCCGCTCGCCAGCCTTCCACTTTCGCCGCATCTTTTTCCAGAAGCCAGAACCCAGCCAGAAATCTCGCCTGCGGCAAGAGCCGCTTCAGGCGGCGTATGAGATATCGGACGTGGGCCGGCTTGGATGCCTGGCCGAAGTAGGACAGGCAGACGATGCGGACGTCGCGACCTTCGAATTCCAACCCTCGCGATGAGATTACGTCGGAAAATGGCGGCGCCTCGGCGTTCACGCCGTGCTTCTGCAACAGCTGCGCCAGCATTATGCAGGCGCATTGATCGAGCGGGCTGCGGCTGGCAATGCAGAGCACCGGCGAGGGTATTCGCCAGTCGGGCGCCAGGTCCTCCTTGGCCAGCACCGGAATGGGGGCGGCGGATTGAGGCGCAGCGTCTTTTTCCGCCGCGCCGGCGCCACTGTCGTCCTCGGCGGCGGGCGTCTCATCGGCATAATCGTCCAGATTGTCGACGACCTCCTCGATGGCTTCGCGAATCTGGAGTTGCCTTTCGCGGGCTGAGCTTGCCTTCCGCCGCATCGGCCTGTGCGAGGGCGAGTGCTGCCATCGGTACGGCATCGTAGTAGGTCGAGAGCGCCTTGGTCTTCAGCTGCTCTTCCGCCTGCTCGGCCGCCTCCGTGGCGTCGCCGACGAGCATGCGCTGGTAGAAGCCTTCCGCGGGCGCCAGCGCCGGCTCGTCGCCGAGTGCGACATACATGAAGGAGAGAGCCTCGATGTGCTTACCGAGCACCACCAGGCAAAGCGTCATGGGCATCGCGAGCAGGAGCCCGACCGGTCCCCACAGCAGCGTCCAGAACAACGTGGCGATCACCACGGCAGCTGGCGACAGCCCGGTGCTGTGGCCATAGAGCATCGGCTCCACGACCTGGCCGACGAGCGGCTCCATCACCAGGAACAGCGCTGCCGTCGACAACGCCATCGTCCAGCCGGGATCGACTGCGGCCGCCAGTGCGATCGGAAAGGCCGCAGCGATGACCGAGCCAATGTAGGGAACAAACCGCATCAGGGCTGCGAGAATTCCCCACAGCACCGGACTGGGCACTCCGATGATCCACAGCCCCACGCCGACCAGGAGGCCGAAGGATGCGTTGACAGTCGTCTGCAACAGAAAGAAGTGGCTGAGGCGCACCGCGGCGTCGTTCATCGCCGTGGTGGTGCGCTGCAGGTCCCTGGTGCCGGCGAGCCGCAGGACCCGGTCGCGGAGGTCCTCGCGCTGCAGCAGGATGAAGATCAGGAACATGATCACCAGCCCGGTCGTCGCCAGCGGGGATATGAGTGGTTCGACGAGTGAGCGATAGGACTCGAGGATGCCCGGCTCGGGGGTTCGGACTTCGACCAGGAGTGGTTTCTCAACGGGCGGTGATTCCCGTTGCGAATGGGACAGCTGCTCCAGGGTGGTGATTTCCTTCTGCAGTCTCTCCAGTGTCCCGGAAGCTTCGTTGAGCGCCCCGGCGGAGAGATCCGCACCCTGCAGGGCACGCGCTTTCTGGCGAAGATTGGCCTCGTAACGCGGCAGGTCATCCGCGAGGTCGGCAATTTGCACGCTCATGTTGTAGCCGAGAGCCCCCAGAGCGGACAGGGCAACGAGCACTGTGAGCAACACGGAGAGCACCCGGCCAAGCCCCCAGGCCCGCAGCCGGAGGATCACCGGTGTGAGGATGAGACTGAGCAACGTCGCCATGGCGAGCGGCTGGAAAACGGCGCGCCCGAAATAGAGCCCGGCAATGATGAAAGCCGCTATGAGCAAACCGTTCGCCATTGTGTGGACCCTATGATCATCGGCGAATGGCCGCAATCGCCCCGTTTTCGCGGTGGTCATGTCAACCTACTGCCCGAACAGCCTTGCTGCAGCTTACTGACTCGGCGCTCGCCGGAAACGGTTCCCACGCCAGATAGTTCCGCGCCGGACCCCATACCCCGCAACCGATCAGCGATACCGTGGCGCCACGCCGAACAGCACCCTGCCCGAGCCGTCGGATGTATTGAAAAAGGCATGCCGGCTCCTGGCGGGAATGAACCCGGCATCGCCCGAATTCATTTGCCACCAGTTGGGACTAATCTCCGGCAGGAAGATGTTCGCCTGACCTTCGAGGCAATAAATCACCTTGTCGGAAGGGTGCGAAATCAGCTCCCCTTCCTGACCCGGATGAAGGTCGATGATGCCGACCGTCAGCATGTTGGTGGAACAAGCCAGCCCGACGCGCAGCGGGCGCCTCTCGCCCACGATCTCGAAACGGTAGTCTCCAGCCCTGACCAGGGACGCCCGTTCCTTGGCTCCCGGCTTGCCGGGAGTGAAGTTGTGGATGGTTCCGGGCTGGCACAGACGGATTTCGGCGAGCGGCGGCTGCTGTTTCGCGTAGGCCTCGACGGCCTCCTCGGTGCGCGGGGTCAGGCATTCGAGGATGCGGCAGGACTCGCTGCCGAAATTGTGGCCCCAGTGCCAAGTGTCGGGCGGAAAATACAGAGTATCGCCCTTTTTTAGCACGTGCACTTCGCCGGTTTCCGGACAATGGAACGTGAACTCGCCTTTGAGGCAGTGATAGGTTTCCGCGCAGTTGTAGATGGTCTTGAAGTCGGGCGAATTGCCGAACCGGGCGCCCACGTTCATCTCGAACGCCATCATGTGGATTTCGGGCGAAGAACCGTAAATCCAGTCGGACACGTAGCCTGCTTCCGCATCGCCCCACAGGAAGCGTGGAGCGGTTGCCGCAGAAATCAGCGTCGGCTTGTCGAACGCGATCCCTGGCGGGCCCTGGGGAACCAGTTTTCTGTTCATTTTGTCAGCCTCTCCGGTTGGGGATCGCGCTATATAGCTTCGGTCATTCACATGTGCCAGTTGCTACCACTCGAGCCCCAGCGCCCTCAGAGCGGCGCCGAGATCGAGGTTTTCCGTGTAGCGGATCGTCCGCATTCCGAGCTTGCTTGCAGCGCCGACGTTGGCCTCGTTGTCGTCGATGAAGATGCAGTGCAGACCGTTCAGCCGGTATCTTTCGAGAAACAACTCGAAGATCCGAAGGTCGGGCTTGAGCAGGCGTTCCTCGCCGGAAACGATGATACCGTCGAAATGCGCGAAGAACCGGTGATACGCCTTTGCGATGGCGAACTTCTCCGTCGAAAAATTGGTGATCGCAAACCTCGGCACTCCCGCTTTCTTGAGGCCTTCGAGGACGCGCACGTTTTCGACGATTTCTCCGTCCAGCATCTCAAACCAGCGTTCATCGTAAGCCTGTATCTCGGCCTGCCATTCGGGGAATCTGCCACATCGTTCGGCAATGGCCTCCACCCACGCCCGGCCCTTGTCCTGCTCTTCGTTCCATGGACCGTCGCATACGTTGTTGAGGAACCATTCCATTTGCTCCGGTTCGCTGAAAATCTTTCGGTAGAGATTGCGCGGATTCCAGCGCAGCAGCACGTTGCCGATGTCGAACACCACGGCGGGCGCAGGCGGAGCGGTCACGACCTTCGAGTCCTCTCGATCGGATGATTGCGCAAGGGCGGTGGTCTTGCGGAACCCGAGGTTCTGTAACATGCTTTTGCCGATGGTGGATGCGACGAAAGTTCGGCCGGCGCGCAAGGCTGAAGTCTCCGCGCCGGTCAAGATGACCGTCGCTGCCGCCACCAAACATTACCAGACCGCCACCGGTTCGGTTCACGCCCTCGAGGATGTTTCGCTCGAGGTGCATGAGGGTGAGTTCCTGTGCATCCTGGGCCCGTCGGGCTGCGGCAAGACCACGCTGCTGTGGACGATGGGCGGCCTGCACGAGCTGACCAGCGGCCAGATCCGGCTCGGCGATGAGCCCATCACCCGGCCGCACCCCGAGATCGCGATGATCTTCCAGGATGCCAACCTGCTGCCCTGGCGCACCCTGGAGGGCAATATCCGCCTGCCGTTTGAGCTGAAGCGCATCCCGCCCGACCGGCAGCGGATCGCCCGGCTTCTGGAGCGCGTCGGACTCACCGGCTTCGAGACCAAGTTTCCACGCGAGCTGTCGGGGGGCATGCAGCAGCGCGCCTCGATCGTGCGCAGCCTGTCGGTCGATCCGTCGGTTCTGCTGATGGACGAACCGTTCGGCGCCCTCGATGCATTCACGCGTGACGAGATGAACCTCCTCATCCAGGAGATCTGGATGGAAACCCGCAAGACCATCGCGTTCGTCACCCATTCGATATCGGAGGCGATTTTCCTCGCCGACCGCGTGGTGGTCATGTCGGCGCGGCCGGGGCGCATCACTTCCATCTATGAAGTGGATATTCCCCGCCCGCGCCCGGTCGAAATCCAGACGCGCCCGGAATTCATCGAACGGGTGTTGAAGGTCAAGGCGCGAATAGAGCATGGCCGCGGCCCGGCGCCGGGGCTCGCCATCACCTGAACCGCCGACTATTGTGAATTTGCTCTGCAATATGATTAGAAAGACTTGAGGACTCCCAGCGTGGACAGCGCAGCCACCGACCGCATCCCCGAGTTCAACAAGAAGCAGGCGACCGCTGCCGGCGGCGTGGGCCTATCAGGCATGGTGGCTTTGGGTGTGGGTGGCCACCGAACCAAGCTGGAAATATTCGTCATCATTCTGGTGGCGGTCATCATCATCGGAGGCACGGAGTTTCTGCTCGCCACATTCAAGGTGCCTCACTACGTGCTTCCGAAGCCGAGCCAGATCGTCACCGCGCTCTTCACCGAATGGAAGTTCCTGTGGCCGCACCTCCTGATCACCCTTTACGAGCTGTTCGTAGGTTTTGCGATCGGCGGTTCCATCGGTTTCGTACTCGCAGCCGTGATCACCCAGTTTCCTTTCGTCGAGAAGGTGGTCACGCCCTACATACTGCTGCTGGTCACCACGCCGATGCTGGCCCTGGTGCCGCTGCTCATCCTGCGTTTCGGCTTCGGCAGCGAGCCGCGCATCATCGCCGTAGCGCTGGCCAGCGGACCCATGGTGATGATCAATTCGGCGACCGGTTTCCGCCGCGTCGACCTGGCGAAGATCGCACTGGCGCGCTCCTTCGGCGCCAGCACCTTTCAAATCTTCACCAAGATTCGTATTCCGATGGCCATGCCGATGATCATCGTCGGGCTCATGGTGGGCTCGATCTTCGGGCTGCTGACCACCATCGGCGCAGAGATGGTGGGAGGCGCGGAGGGTCTCGGCAACCGGCTGACCTACTATTCGGCGTTGATCCGCATGCCGCAGTTCTTCGCCATCATTCTGATTCTCGGCTATTCTCGGCATATCGATCTACGTGTTCTTTTTCTGGCTCGGCAAGCGATGGGCGGGCTGGGAGGCGTGAGGAATTGCAAGTCGCAACCATGGGAGGAAGTGAGTGATGAATAGCGACAGGATTGGCGCCATGACGATCGGCCGGCGGCGGCTTCTGAGGCTGACTGCCGCGGGAGTGTCGACTGCGGCGATCGGCGGTTTTGCCGGCATCCGCGACGCCCGGGCCGCGGAGCTGGTCCGCTGGGTTTCGCCCCGCGGCACCATCGAGGTGCTCGACGATTATCCTTACTGGGTCGGCAAGAAGTATGGATACTTCGGCGCCATCGAAACCACGCTCGAGCCGGGGCCTTCCGATGCGACGGCCACGGTTAAGCTGGTCGATCAGAACCAGGCGGACGTCGGCTTCCCCTCGCCCGGAGTATTTTCACTGGCGCTTGCCCAGGGCATTCCGCTCGTGTCGGTGTTCCACATGGGGGGCAGCGACGTATTCGACTTCGCATTCCGCAAGGGCGAGGCGCCCTCCGACCTCAAGGCGCTCGAAGGCAAGACCGTGGTTCTCGGCAGCGCCGGCTGGCAATCCATCGCCGACCCGATGCTGAAGGCGGCGGGCGTCGACATCAGCAAGGTGAAATATGTCGATGCCGGTTGGCCCACCTGGGGAACCGCGCTTGCCCAGGGAAAGGGCGATTCGGCGCTGACCTGGGAAGGCTTGCGCGCCCAGTGGAAGGGCCAGGGCCTGGACTTCGACTACATCCTCGGCCGCAGCTTCTCGAAGCTGCCCGCCAACAGCTTCGTCATCCGCAAGGCGGATTTCGAGGACGCGGCGAAGAAGGAAATGTACGGGCGCTATTTCCAAGGCTGGGCGGCGGGCCTCGAGTTCGGCAAGCTCAACCCGCGTGCGGCCACGCAGATCGTGATGGAACAGTTCCCCGGACTGTCGTCGCAGATGACACCGGCAGTGGCCACCGAATTGATGATGCAGCTCGCGAATGTATTCGGGGGCCGCATGGACGAGCGCAAGAAGTGGGGCTACCACCTGCCGGAGAGCTGGCAGCTGTTCTTCGATATCGGCCGCGAGATCGGGCAGATCACTGGCGATTTCAAGGTCGAGGACGTGGTCAAGAACGATCTCGTCGATGTCGCCAACAGCTTCGATGCCGCAAAAGTCAAAGCCGACGCCGACGGTTTTCAGCTTTCCGACGACTACAAGTCGGTCGACGTCGAGGCGATCCGCAAGGTTTTGTAGTCGCCACGAGCTTCACAGGACAAGCGTCATGGCCGGGCTCAAGACCCGGCCATCCTTTCGGCGCCGCGATGAGCTACAAGGCCATCTATGCCTATCCCTGGGATCTGGCGGATGACGGTGTCGAGAGCGCCATCGGCCGGTTCCGCAAGCTCGGGCTCGACACGGTAACCATCGCCGGCAGCTACCATGCCGGCAAGTTCCTGCGCCCGCACGGGCGCCGGGGAAAGGTCTATTTTCCCGAAGACGGGACCGTCTATTTCAAGCCCGATCCCGGCCGCTACGGCGCGATCAAACCCGTCGTCAACACGATGCTTTCCCATCGCGATGTCCTGCGCGAGCTGACAGAGAGCAAGGATACCGCGGTCAACGTGTGGCTCGTGCTCCTGCACAACACGCTGCTCGCGAGCGCCCATCCCCACTCGACCGTCGCCAACGCATTTGGCGACCGATACATCTACAGTCTCTGTCCCTCCGCGCCCGATGCCCGCGCCTATGCGCGGGCGCTCGCCCGCGACATGACAGAGAATTATCCGGTCGCCGGCCTGTCGCTGGAGACGCCGGGCTTCCTTCCCTACGCCCATGGCTTTCACCACGAATTCGCGCTCATCGCCCCAAATCGCTGGCTCGACAATCTTCTGGGTCTTTGTTTCTGCGACCATTGCGTCGGCACGGCATCGCAGGCCGGCATCGATGCCCGCCGCCTCAAGGCCCAGGTCGCGGAAGACATCGACTCCTATCTGGCGAGCGATGTCGACTTCCCGACCGACATGGCCGAAGCCTTCTGGCTCGCCGACACGAGGGCCGGCGGCGACCTCGGCAATTTCCTGGCCTGGCGCTCGACCGTCGTGACCTCGCTCGTTGCAGAGATCAGGGCGGCGGTGCGGCCGGACGTGAACGTCGCCGTCATTCCCTCGGTGGCGCGGCCCACCGGCAGGCGCCTGGTATGAAGGCAGTGATCTCGGCCGCCTCGCCGGGGCCGCCGGCATCATCGAGGCGTGCTTCTATGAATTGAGCGTCGCACGGGTGAAGGCCGATCTCTACGACGTGAAGCGCAGGCTGAGAGGCCGCGGCAGACTTCGGGGTATCCTGCGGCCCGCCCACCCCGACTTCACGCAGCGCGGGGAGTTCCTGGCCGCGGTCGAGGCGCTCGCCGACAATGGAGTTGACGAGATCGCCTTCTACAACTGGGGCCATCTGCGCGATGCCAACGTCGCCTGGATCGGCGAGGCGCTGCGGATGGTGGGAAGGAAGCGGTGATATTCACCGGCAAGGTCGTGGCAATTACCGGTGCGGCAGGTGGCATTGGCCAGGCGCTGTGCCGCTATTTCGCTTCGCACGGCGCCGCTGTCGGCGCCGTCGACAAGGATGCCAAGGTCGAGAGCTTCACCGGGGAACTCGGCAGGGAAGGCCACAAGGCCGCCTGTGCTGTCGCCGATATCGGCGACAGCGAGGCAGTGGCGGCCGCCTTCGACGGTCTCGCCGTGCGGCTTGGGCCTGTCGACATCCTCATCAACAACGCCGGGTTCTCCGAGCATCCGACTTTCGCCGATACCGACCCGCCCGCCTGGCGCCACGACATCAACGGCAACCTCAACGGCGCCTATTATTGCGCGCATGCGGTGGCGCCGGCGATGAAGGCGAAGGGCCGCGGCTCGATCATCGCCGTCGGCTCGGTCAACGGCCTCGGCGCACTCGGCGATCCCGCCTACAGCGCCGCCAAGGCCGGCATGATTTCACTGACCCGGTCGCTGGCCCTGGAATACGGCCGCTTCGGCATTCGCGCCAACATCGTACTGCCGGGCACCGTACGTACACCGTTGTGGGAGCGCCGGGCCGCGCAGGACCCGCAGGTTCTGGCCCGGCTCGTCCGTTGGTATCCGCTCGGCCGGATCGTCGATCCGATGGATGTTGCGCACGCCGTCGGTTTTCTGGCATCCGATGCCGCCGCGGCGATCACCGGAGCGGCGCTGCCGGTCGATTGCGGCCTCTCGGCGGGAAATATCGTCATGGCCCGCGAACTGACGCTGCAGGACTTTTGAGCCACATTGATGGAGTTCTATTGCCGTCATCGCCGGGCTTGACCCGGCGATCTTCTTGTTGCGGAGTAAGTTTCCGGAGATCTTGGGAGTAAGCGGTGACGGCACCGAAAAGGATGGCCGGGTCAAGCCCGGCCATGACGAAAAAGGGCAAGGAGAGGTGAAATGGGCAAGCGAGTATTGGTGGTGGGATTGGGCAACATGGGCATGAGCCATGCCCTGGCCTATACGAGGATTCCCGGCTTCGAGGTGGTCGGAGTGTGCGAGCGCCGCATTGCCCAGCGCGAACTGCCCGAAGCGCTCAAGGGCGCGAAGAAGTTCGACAACTTCGACAAGGCGCTGGCCGAGCTGAAACCGGACGTGGTGTCGATCAACACGCTGCCCGATACCCATGCTGACTTCGCCATCAAGGCCATGGAGGCAGGCGCCCACGTATTCGTCGAGAAACCGCTGGCCGACAGCGCGGCGAACGCCGACAAGGTCGTCGCCACCGCCCGGCGAACCGGCAAGAAGCTCGTCGTCGGCTACATCCTTCGCCAGCACCCTTCGTGGATCAAGTTCATCGAGGTCGCTCGCGAGCTGGGCACGCCCCTGGTATTCCGCATGAATCTCAACCAGCAGTCGAACGGCGAGACCTGGGAATGGCACAAACGGCTGATGGATTCGTTTCCCCCCATCGTTGATTGCGGCGTGCACTACGTCGACGTCATGTGCCAGATGACGCGCGCCAAGCCGGTCAAGGTCCATGCCATCGGCGCCAAGCTGACAGGCGAGGTACCGGTCAACAATTACGGGATGCTGCAGGTCATCTTCGCGGACGGCTCGGTCGGCTGGTACGAAGCCGGCTGGGGGCCGATGATGAGCGAGACTGCGTTCTTCGTGAAGGACGTGATCGGCCCCAAGGGCTCGGTTTCCATCGTCATGGCCGAGACGGCGGGCAACGTTCGCTCCGACGACATCAACGCCCACACCAAGACCAACCAGATCCTGCGGCATTACGCCGACATGTCGAAGCCCGACGAACGGATCGACATGACCGATGAGCCCGACCACGATGCCCTGTGCGAGCGCGAGCAGCGCTACCTGCTCGACGCCATCGACAAGGACATCGATCTCACCGATCACATGAACGACGCGGTCAAGAGCCTCAAGATCGTCCTGGCCGCCGATCGGTCGATCCGCGAGGGCCAGGTCGTGCCGCTCTCGTAGACCTACATCGCGCTCGATTCTGCTACAGCTTGAGACCGGTCTTGACGTCCCATCCGAGTTCTTCGAAACCCCTCACCGCAGCGGGGGTTGGCGAGCCGCTGATTGCCAGGATCGGGTCCGGCTTCGCCTTGAGCTTGCGCAGATCACCGGTGACTGCCGCGGCAGTTCCCGCGACCTCCGCGGTCCACGCCAGCGAATTGATCGGCGCGAGGAGCAATATCCGGCCATCCTTGAGCTCATTCATGGGAAAGCCGCGAATGGTCACGAAGCTCGCCAGCGCTCCTGTCTCCTTCTGATAGGCCGCAGTCATCTCCGCCCGCCGGCGCAGAAACAAGGCGAGATCCCGGCGTTGCGCCTGCGCTGCCCGCAAGACGAAGGCCGAAGGATTCTTGACACCCCTCATCGTCGCCAGAGCACTGACGATCGCCGTCTGGTCTGCCGGAGTAAAATGCTTGTTGCCCAGAAACTCGCTGATGGCTTTCGGTGAGACACCGAGTTTCTTCAGCCGCGCCGTGTTGATGTCGATGAGCTGCGCCGGTGTGTTGTCGCGAATTAGCTCCTGGAGGCTCTGGCTGGTCGACGCCGCCGAAACGACGGTGCCGGCGCCGCCCGGAATGGCCGCAAAACCGACTTTTACCGCCAGGCCGCCAAACGCCGATGCCTTGGCCATCTGTTCGAGACTGTGGTCGAGCGGCTCGAAGTCGGTATAGGGATCGACACCGAGCTCTGCCGCAATCTGGCGCCGCGCCGCCGATACACCCAGCAGCGCGTCCGCCGCACCACCCGGATCCGAGCCGGGATGGGCGGCACTCGCCGCGATCCTGCCGAACATTTGTCCAACGCCGGAGATCGTTTTACCTACGGTCCCCACCGGGTTCTTCAGAAGGCTTCCGACGGTTTTGACCGGTGCTCCGAGCGCTTTCGCCATGGCATTGCCGAACGCATCCGATTTGCTCTCCCGCTCGAGCTCGGCGACGGCGGCAAGCTCCCTGAGCCGTTGGGCGAGAAACGCATCGCCGTGAACGGAGAACTGGCCATAGGGTGTGCTGATCGAATATGAACGCAGCAGTCCATCGCTCACTACGGTGTCGTCGACCTGGTAGTTGGCGCCTTGCGCCGCCTCACCCAAAAGCTGCCTTGCCGAGGCCACCGGCCCGTTTTCCAGCTCGACGGCGAGTGCCTGCGAGAATGTCATCGCGCCGACGCCGGCCAGCATCAGGCCGACGCTGCGCGAGGTAGGCAATATGGATCTGAACCTCATGGCTGTCCTTTCTCAGCAACGCACGCCCCGCGGCGAGACGGCGATTTGTCTTCAGCGTCGCCACCGCATTACGGCCGCTCCGATGGCAATGCCGACGATGAACGCAAGGGCCGCAAGCGCCAAAGCACTGGCCCCCATACTCTCGAACAGGTTCGTAAAGAGGGTTTCCAACGGGCGTTTCCTCTCTCGTCACTGCCTGCTTATTCGGTGTAGTTCGGTGGGACCTTCGACCACGGGATGCCGTCTTTGCCGGTGTTGTAGCCGAGCTCGTACAGCTCCTTCATGTAGGTCGGATCGAACGGAGCGGGTTCCTTCATGGCAAAGCTATCCGGCACCCAGATTGCATTGAAACCGACCCCATCACGCTTGGCGTCGGTGTAGATGCGATAGAGATCGCCGATGCCCTGGGTCTTGATGAGCGCCGACACGGATTTGCCGGCGATGGAAGCGAGCTTCGGCTTGACGGCACTCCACTCCGGACCGACTTTGCCGTTGCGAATAATGTACACCGTGCGCTTGCGCTTGACCCCGGTCACTTGATCGGTTTTGCGAGCCGACATATTTGAAGGCATCAGAAACACCTGGTTGGTGGTGCCGCCATCGACGTGCATTTCGTCGTATTGCTTGCCGTCTGCCGTCACTTTCAGGCTGACAGGAGGAAACAGCCCGGGAATGGATGCCGATGCCACGAGAATTTCCCGGATGAGCTGCAAGCGCCCCGGCTCGTTGCTGGATGCGATCGAACCGATATCCCAGATGACAGGGCGCTCGGCATCGATGTTGGTCGTTCCGATCAACAGCCGCCGGCCCTTGGCTTGTTCGGCAGCAATGGCTGTGACAAGCGCGTCGTCGACATATTTCGCCACCAGATGGCGTAACGGCGCAACGTCCGCCGCCGACTCGCCGGTGACGGCGGCGAGTATGTTCTTCTTTTTGTAGATGTCCTTGCCTGTGATCGTTGTGTAGCATTCTGTCAGCTTTTCATCATAGGACGGGCCCAGAAAGGCAAACGGCGCTATCAGCGATCCGGTGCTGATGCCGGTTACGAGATCGAAATGGGGGCGTTTCCCCGATTTCGTCCATCCGACCAAAAGACCGGCGCCATAGGCGCCATTGCTGCCGCCCCCGGAGACCGTGAGGAAATGCAGGTTCCTCGCGGACACCGTAGGGTCCGATTTCGACGCTTCCTGCAATTGCCGCAGGCGAAGCTGAACTGCCTCCGGATGCAGTCCCTCGGCGTTGTCGCCCCAGAAACGAATTTGGGTATATCCCGGAACGCCCGCCTCGACGACGAGTGGCTCAGGAACCGGATTGCGCATCGACTCGAGAGAAGTAGTTCCACAGGCCGAAAGCCCCAGGGTCGCTGTGCACAGGACGAGGCGAATGAGCGGCTTCAGTGAAGCGGCATTGACAACCATTCGGCTTCCCTGCTCCGTCAGTTGCGCGCACAGCCGAGACACCGTCGCAAACAACGCGCTGCGCCTCCATTTCGGAGCATCGCCTCAATAGTAGCGCTTGTCCCCGAGCTGTGAATTTATCAGGAGTTCCACGTCCCTACAACGACGCCAAAAGAGCGCAGTGCCGAAGATCGGTGGTTGCTGATTATGAAGATCATACCGAGGTTCACATTTTTGACACATCTGAACATCACGTTAGCTTCGGCTAAAGATCTTTTGCTTGTCGCGGGCGGCGTCGCTCACGAGTAGGTAATCCGGTGGGAGTGCTCACATGAAGAAGTCAAATCGAGTCGGTTCTGCGGCAGGCAAGTGCGTCTTGCGTGGGTTGACCCTCGCGCTGGCAATTGCGGTCGCGCTGCCCGAGGAGGTTCTCGCAGCACCGATGGTTAACACTGCGAGCATGCAGCCGACATTTGCTTTGCCGGATTTAACGACAACCGACCTGATTCGCGTGCATTGCTGCCATGCCCATCCCCTTCCGCCTTATGACGCTTATTGTTGCCACGGTGGAGGCGTTGTCGTAGCGCCTGGATACGGCTACGGAGGATACTACGGGGCAGCCGGCGTGCGGGGTACGGCACGGCGGACCGCGCGCCGCACGGGTCGCCGGGTGTCACGACGACGCTAAGAATTGATCGCCCAGGAGGACGAGTGCGATGGCCCACGAGCTAACGGTATTCCGGTCGATGCGAATTGTTTGGACGACTGTTTTTCTCGCTACCGCGGCCTGGTCGTTGACAGGCCCGACGCTGGCGCAAGACAGCCAGACCGGCGGCCGCGACGAAAAGGCGATGGCGGTTCTACAGGGAATGTCGGACTATCTATCGAAGGCACAAACCATCTCGTTTCGCGCGCGCACTTTCTTTGATGTGGTGCAGAAAGGCGGGATCAAGGTCAAAACGGCTCGCGAGGTCGAACTGATGCTTGCGCGGCCCAACCGCATTCAAGCCAATTCGCTCGACGATACGGGCAGCGCCGCCTCCATTTGGTATGATGGCTCAAAGCTCACGGTATGGCGGAAAAGCGCCAATGAAGTCATGACGCTCGAATTCGCTGGCGATACAGACAAACTGCTTGATGAGCTGATCGACAAGTATGAGTTCCAGATTCCACTCGCCGATCTGCTTTATTCCGATGTGAGCAAGGCGCTTGGCGAAAACCTAATCTCCTCCGAGTATACAGGGCTTCGTACGGTTGACGGTGTGCAGTGCCACATGCTCTCGTTCGAGAGCGATGGCTCCGATTGGCAGATATGGATCGAGGCTGACGCGACACCCGTTCCCCGCAGGCTCGTAATTGACTACGCCACCGCGGAAAGCCAGCCGCAGTTCATGGCTCAGCTCGATGCGTGGAGCCTCGGTGGCGAGCTCGAGGACTTTCACTTCAAGGCGGCCATGCCGGAAGGCGTCAAGCAGGTGGAATTCGCCAAAGCCGCCGTAGAGTAGTCCATCGACTGAGACTTCCGAAGCGTTTGCAAGAAGCCAGTTGAATCACCCTCGGCTCGGGTCATGGCCTTGAGCGCAGCTTTCTCCGACAAGGAAGTGCACAAGGTGAGCTAGAGCAAGTTTCGCCAGAATTGAATCGGGATTTCCTAATCGTTTCGAATGAGCAAGTCATCGGCATTGATTCGCTGCGATCTGCTGGGGGCCGACGATGCCGAAATCGTATTCTGGTGACCTGCGTGAGCGAGTAATTGCTGCGGTAGAAGAGGGCGCGTCGCGGCACGAGGCGGCTGAGCGTTTCGAGATCAGCGCGAGTTCGGCGGTCAAATGGCTGCAGGCTTGGCACGATCACGGCGTGGCGGCACCGAAGCCGCGCGGGGGTAGCCGTTCGGTTTTGGACGATTATGCCGAGCGACTTCTGGCTCTGATTGGCGAGCAGCCGGACCGAACGCTGAATGAGATTGTGGTGGTGATGAAGAAGCGGCGGAATTCCAGGTAGCCGGAGCGCGGTTTGGCGCTTTTTCGAGCGCCATGGGATCACCTTCAAAAAAAGCCTGCGGGCCGCCGAGCAACATCGAGCCGACGGGGCGCGGGCGCGGCGGCGCTGGATACGCCAGCAGGGATACCTTGATACGACACGGCTGGTGTTTATCGATGAGACCGCGACCAGTACGAACATGGTCCGTCTCAGGGGACGCTGGCCGCGTGGCGAACGGCTCATCAGTCACGTTCCGCACGGGCATTGGAAGACGGTCACCTTCGTGGCCGCTCTGCGTCACAATAAGATGGTGGCGCCGATGGTCATTGACGGGCCAATCAACGGAGCGGCATTCGTAGCCTATGTCGAGCAGTGCTTGGCTTCGACGCTCAAGCGGGGCGACATCGTGGTGATGGACAACCTTCCGGCTCATAAAGTTCCCGGTGTGCGGGCGGCGATCGAAGCGGTTGGCGCAACGCTGCGCTACCTTCCGCAGTACTCGCCGGATCTCAATCCGATTGAGCTGCCCTTCAGCAAATTCAAGGCATTTCTCCGCAAGTTCTCAGAACAAACTATTCACGGTCTGTACCGGCGCATCGGCTCCTTCGTGCTCAGCGTAAACAGCGCCGAATGTCGCAACTACTTCAGGCATGCCGGCTATACGTCAATATGACCGGAACCTGCTCTAATTGGAGAAGTTCTTCTTATCGGAGAAGTGTGCACACTTTTCCCGAACAGGGTTTGACTTATTTTTTGGCTGTCGACATCGCATCGACGGCCTTCTCACTCGGATTGTCCAGACAGCGGTCGACGAATGAGTCCGTTTGCTTGGTCAGCAGCTCCAGGTTGAAACTCGAGCTGCCTGACTTTCCGAGCAGGTAGCCGTGCAGGAAGGCAATCGACGCGTCGCGATCAGTTTCACGCATGATGTCCCTGCAGGTGTATTGCTCAACTGTACGATCTGTGTCCTGTGCCGGGGCGCTCGCGGTGCCGGCTGCAACGAGCACAATCGCGGTGGCAAAAACAATCCTCATAGACGTCATATCAGTCTCCTTACCTCACGAACTCTGTCTGCTTAGCGATGCGGCCCGCTATACAATCTTGGTAAGCCGCCCGATAGATTCTGTCCGGGTCACGCTGGCGTCTGGACCCTCCACCAATGACCCCGACGCCCCCGCCTATCGCCGCACCCAGGCCGGCACCTCCGGCAGCGACTCCGATGCCCAACCCGACAACCGATCCCAGCACACCGCCGCCCAGGATCTGGCCTTGGCGGCTGGCGCTAACGGAAACGATGAATGGGAGCCTACGGCGACCGGCATCACCGGTGGATATGCCTTCAGTTTCTGATGGCCTCGCCGACAGCAGCGGCCGTAGTTCGGATTGATCGATTCAACATTCGTCGCCTGTGAACTATTCGTAAATTCCGGATTTCAGCTTAACTCCATCACTCGATCGCGCCATATTGCACCTAAGGACAATGGCCCTCCGCCGCGTCGGCGTTATCATCACAACTGGTGAAGTTCGATTGAGAGGAGTAAGCCGAATGACAATGAGATACACTGGTTGCATTGTGATTGCCGTTGCGAGCCTGCTGTGCGCGTCAGAATCGGCGCTCGCTCAGGACGCGATGACCGCACCCGCACAGAGGACGGTAGGCTCGAGCCAAACGAACATGGTGCCGTCGCTTGCCGTCCTGAACTCCGGGGGTGCGAGCCTCGAAAGCGGGAAGCTGACGATGAGCGGCATTGCGCCCACCTCGATCATCTTCGCCGACCGCCCGGTGAGAGCGGCAGGCCATGTGCTGACCGCGGACTTCATCAAGCAATGGGCTGAGGGCAACGACAGTTTCGCCAAGGACCCGCCCAACGCGACGATCTCGGTGCTGAACCGCGACGGTTCGGCGATCGAGGATGCAGTTGTCGTCCTGAAAATGCCGAAGCTCGAAGGCGACAAGCTGACCTTCGACGTCACAGTGCTGGAAGGCGATCTCGCGGGGGCCAACGGGCCAGCTTCGTTGTTTATCGACTGGTTTGCGGCCCGCGGAGGGTTTGGCCGCGTCGGCGTTGTGGGTGGCGTCGGCTGGCATCGACCTGTGTGGCGTGGCGGTTACTATGCGCATCCTGGCCTCGCATACGGTGCCGGTTTGGCGACCGGAGCGGCGATCGGCGCAGCCGCGGTTTCGGCCTATCCTCCGCCATGCGGCTATTACCCCTATCCGCCTTGCTACTAGGCGGCGCTTCGCAGTTGCGTCGCTCGCGAACGATGCCGAATGCAAGACCATTAAAGCTAGGGCGCCGGCTTGTGATAACGACAGCGGCAGTGGCGATCGCCACCTCGGTCGCGGCCGCCTGCTCTGTTGCCGACAGCGAAGCGGCCAAGGTCGCCGCCGTTGCCGTTCGGGCCGAGGGTTTTCCTTGCGCAGAGCCGGTATCTGCGCAACGGGACCCGGCGGTGAGCAAACCCGACGAGGCCGCGTGGGTTCTCGTGTGCAGCGACGCCAGCTACCGGGTGCAGTTCATGGGCGATATGCGTCCCAAGGTCGAGCGTCTCCAGTGAGTGCGAGCAAACCGCTCCCTGGAGGACGCCCCGCCCTACCGGCAGCATCCGAACCCGAGATCGGTCGGACTGAATGACCCTCGCCAGACGCATCCTCGCAGTTCTGGCAGTCGTCGCCCTGATCTATGTTCTTCTAGCTTATGTCGTGCTGCCGGCGCTTTGGACACATCATGAGCATCAGCCGGGTCTCGCCAAGCGACCAATGGTCACCCGCACGGCGCAAGGGATTCCCGGCGATCCGCTGAATGTCGGTCTCGTCGGCCACAAGGAGGAGGTTATCCGGGCACTGCATGCAGGGAACTGGTATCCGGCCGACGCCATTACCCTCAAGACGAGCATCGAAATCGCCGGCAGCGTGCTCTTCGACCGGCCCTACCGGGATGCGCCAGTGAGCAACCTCTTCTACGATGGCCGCCGCGAGGATCTCGCTTTCGAGAAACCTGCCGGCGAGAGCGCCGACCGGCGTCACCATGTGCGCTTCTGGCAGGTACTCGAAAAAGGCAGAGAGGGTCGGCCGATGTGGCTCGGAGCGGTAACCTTCGACCGCGGAGTCGGCGTGAGCGACTACACCGGCGCGATCACCCACCATATCGCCCCCGACATCGACGCCGAGCGCGACGGACTGATTTCCGGGCTCGATGCGGTGCGCATGCTGATCACCACGTACCAGGCATCGGGAGCGGGTCCGACGCTCAGCGGGCGTAACGGCGGCGGCGATCGCTACTTCACCGATGGTGAGATCACGATCGGGGTGGTCAGCACGGATGCGCAACGGCAAACGGCACCCGCTGAGGTCCTGCCCAACCCGAGCGTTGCTTCTTTGAAGAACGCGGTATGGTCCTCGTTGAAAGGTCTGCTAAACGGGGGCAAATAGTCGAGGCGTCGAGAAGCGAAGCGAAATTGCGACATGAGAACGGCAGGAATGCTCCTTTTCAGACGCTAAGCTGAAGGCTGATTGCGCCAATCTCCTGATCGCAGTTGCACCTAAGTACAATAGGCGCTGAAGCACAGTCCTTCTAGTTGTCCAGGTTGACAAGTGTGTGACAGAAGGAGATACCGATGAAGATTCTCTTTGCTGCGTTGCTCGGCCTGAGCCTGCCGTTGTTGGCGGGACCTTCACTTGCTGCCGATGAGGCAGAATGTAAAACGATCTGGGAAGTGGCCGACGCCAACAAGGATGGTGCGTTTGTACCGGAGGAGCACAGCAAAGCTGCCGACGAGGCCATATCAGACTGGGGTGGCTTCGATACCGATGGCGACGGCAAGCTGGCGAACGCGGAGTTCACCGAAGCCTGCAAGAAGGATGCCTTCAAGGGAATCCCTGCCGAGAGCTGGGGTACCAAGCAGGAGTAGCAGGATTCTGGCGGGGCCACGCGTCTGCGTGACCCCGCCTGTCGGCAGCAATGAGAAACCAGTGGCGCGAACTATGCTGCCGACGGCAAACTGACGGCCGCGGAGTTCACCGAAGCCTGCAAGGCGGATGTCTCTAAGGACATCAAATAATACCAATATTCCGGTAGGGCCACGCGCCTTGGCGTGACCCCACCTGCCAACTGAAAGTGAAGAACCACCAGGCGCTGCCGAGGCCCGTCGGTTGCTTGGAGATGGGGGCAAGTTAACAGTAAGCATGCGGCTGGGCTTCGGCACTCTTGTCGACTTGATAACCACAACCTCCCGCCAAGGGCCTACAAGACGATCGAGCTTGCGCCGTCGCTCGCTGCGTCCGCATTTGACCCCAACCCAGCCCAATCCCTCGCGTGAGTTGGGACTGAACGGCCCCTCGACCGCCAAGGTCCAGTTCACGCAATCTCGGCGCGTGGAGTCACTCGTCCCGCAGTTGTCGTAAAATCGTCGCAAATGAGCGGGATTTACCGTGGCGGGACAATACTTAGCCAAACCGAGGCCCGCCATCGTCGTCATGGTGCTGGCGCATCGGGGCTTCATCTTCGTCTATCCTCCTTGCGCGGAACATCTTGACATCAGCAAATGCGCCCTTTCCCCTGCAGCTGTCCGCACAGAGGTTGCCGCGACAGTGAATGGCGTCATGAATTGACCGCAGCAGAGGGCTGGCGAAGAGCTCAGCCAGTGGGCGCCGCATGCCATGCACTTGGCGCCAAGACTCCTGCTCGTTGCGATCATTTGCTTTTTGAGCACCGAGATCGGCTTTGCGCACAAGGTACCGCCTCACAACATCTCGGTTCTCTGGCCGACGAACGCAATTCTGTTTGCCGTACTGGTGGTGACCCCGGTCCGGGATTGGTGGGCTTATGCTATTGCGGCCTACTTCACCTCCATCATCCGCGATGCGCTCGCAGGTTTCCCAATCTCGGGAATCTTTTTCCTCGCCGCCGCTCTCCTCGAGGCCTTCATTGCCGCGCTCGGCGTACGTCGGTTTGCCGATGGTATTCATGCCTTCGAAAGTCTTCAAACCCTTGTTGCCTACGTCGTTACTACAGTTGTCATCGCCACCTCCGCCTCTTCATTCGTGGCGGCCTTCGCGGGCGGAGTAGACAACTACTGGTTCTACTGGCGCGAATGGTTCCTTCCCCAGGCCCTGGCATACCTGACGCTGGCTCCGGCGATCCTCACCTGGATCAGCGCTTCCCTCACCAGTGCAATTAAAGGTTCTCTTCCGCGCCTCGTGGAAATCTGCCTGCTTAGCTGCGGGTTGTTCGTAGTCTGCCTCGGCGTCTTTGCTTGGGCGCCACCAATCGAGGGCAGCGTCCCAACTATGGTGTATTTGCCTCTCCCGTTCCTTCTGTGGGCGGCGGTGCGTTTCGGTCCGGCCGGCGTCAACACGGCTCTGCTGATCGTCACTTTTTTTTCGATCTCCAGCACTGTCTACGGACGCGGGCCATTTGCGACCAGCGGCCTTGCCGAGAGTGTGCTCCCCCTGCAATTGTTCCTCGTTGTGATTTCTCTTCCGTTGATGTTCCTGGCGGCACTGATCACGGAGAGACGAGAGAAAGTGAACGCTCTTAGCGAGAGCGAGGCACGCTTCCATTCGATGGCCGACACTGCGCCGGTGTTCATCTGGATGTCGGGACAGGACCGGCTCCGCACTTTTTTCAATAAGCGTTGGCTTGATTTCACCGGGCGGTCCCCGGAGCACGAACACGGTAATGGCTGGTCAGAGGGAATCCATCCTGACGATGTCGAACGAACCCTGACAACCTACGTCGAGACCTTCGATGAGAGAAAAGAGTTTACAATGGAGTACCGCCTGCGAAGGCACGACGGCGAATACCGCTGGCTGTTGGATACGGGCATTCCCCGTGTCGCGTCGGACGGGACGTTTCTCGGCTACATCGGTTGTGCACATGATGTCAGCGAGCGGAAGCTGGCCGAGGAACGTGCGTGGCGGCAGCGGGGCGAGCTCGCCCATGTGGCCCGTATCGCGACCATGGGCGAGCTGACGGCGTCGCTTGCCCATGAGCTGAACCAGCCGCTCGCCACCATTCTCATGAATGCCGAGGCAGCTCATTGCTTGTTGGCCGCCAAGCCGAGACGAACCTGAACGAAGTTCAGCAGATCGTCAGCGATATCCGCGACGTCGCCGACCGCGCGGGCGAGATCATCCACGGGCTGCGTGCACTCGTCAGGAAGGAGCAGCCGGCATTGGGACCGGTCGATCTGGTCACCGTCATCCGCGAAGTCGTCCTGCTCGTCCACAGCGATGCTGTCTTACATAACTGTCGTGTCTCAATCGAAGCCGCTCCCGATCTCCCGCCGGTGCAGGGCGACAGGGTTCAGTTGCAGCAAGTAGTTCTCAACCTGCTTGTGAACGCGTTCGACGCCATGAAGAAGTGCCCGCCGCACGAACGCCACGTCGTGGTGCGGGCAGAACCGGATGGTGCGAATATGATCAGGGTGTCTGCCCGCGACTGCGGGACGGGTTTCCGCGGCGACAGTCTCGAGAAGGTTTTCCAGCCTTTTTACACCACCAAACGTGAAGGACTCGGCATGGGTCTGTCCATCAGTCGCGCCATCGTCGAGGCCCACGGCGGGCGTCTGTGGGCGAAGAACAATCCGGACCGGGGCGCCACTCTTTGCTTCACGGTTCCGCTGGAACACGCACAGGGAAAGCGATAGTGAACCGTCGTGGCTCGGGTCGTTGAATCAAACATCCAATTGCGTGCATCCGATATGACCTCCGCGACGCCGGTCATCCACATTGTCGATGATGAGCCGTCGTTCCGCACGGCAGTGGCACGCCTGCTCCGGGCATCCGGTTATCAGGTCGCTCTCTATGATTCGGGCGAGCAGTTCCTGGAGAAGCTGCCGCGCGCGGAGCCTGGTTGCATCCTGCTCGACATGCGAATGGCCGGGGTGGGCGGGCTGGAGGTGCAGGCTCGCCTCTCGAAGCAGGGAAATATCCTGCCGATCGTCTTCCTGACCGGGCATGGAGATATTCCAGGGAGCGTGCGCGCCATCAAGGCTGGCGCCGAGGACTTTTTGTCCAAGCCGGTATCCAAAGCCAAGCTGCTGGAAGCCGTCGAGCGAGCCCTGCTACGCTACGAGGAACAGCGACAACAACGTGATCGGCTTGACGATCTCCGGGCACTCGTTTCCACGCTCACGCCGCGGGAAAGCGCGGTTTTTGCCTTGGTCGTCCGCGGCAAGCTCAACAAGCAGATCGCGCACGAGCTGGGCACGTCAGTGCGAACCGTCAAGGCGCATCGCCATGCGGTGATGGAGAAGCTCAAGGTACGGTCGCTGGCCGAGGCCGTCTTGATCGGCGAGCAACTCGGCTTCGTGTCCGCAACCGGTGGCAGCGAAAACGCTTTTGCTGTCGAATAGGATATGTTCGCCGCGACGTGCCGAGGCGCCAACATCCGCCGGCACCGTATACCTGCACCAAAGGACAATAGTGGTCCGGCAGCGCCGCTCGATACTTGCCGACCAGATAAACTTTGCTCCATCCGCTGCGCCCTCGGGCTCAGCACCAAGCCGGGTATTCCTTGCAGACGACCAAGCGGAAGCTCATTGCGGTTGTGGACGATGATCCAGCCCTGTTGAAGGCCATCGAGCGCCTGTTGAGCGCACACGGTTTCGAGGTGGAGCTGTTCGCTTCGGCCGAGGCATTCCTCGCCAGCGATGCGGCGAGCAGAATGGCCTGTCTCGTTCTCGATATTCATCTGGGTGGCATGTCCGGCATTGAGCTGCGGCGCCACCTGACGGCAATCGGCTGCCGGCTTCCCGTCGTTTTCATCACGGCCGTGACCGATGACGCCACCCATAGGGAAGCGATCGACGCAGGCTGCGTTGCTTGTCTGCGCAAGCCGTTTTCAGCACAGCTGTTGCTCGACGCGATCGACGAGGCGACGGCCTGACGAACAGCCGGTCAGCATCGCACGGTTGCCCCTAAGTACAATATCGGACATCCGCTTTCGAGGGATATGGTCTCCCGGCGGCATCCGCGACTGCGGCAATGTCAGCGAGCGGCCGTCAAGCCAAGCAACTTGGAGGAACCAAATTATGAAGTTCAGTAAAAGCAGATGGCTCGGTCTGTTTGCATGGGTCGTTGCCGTGATGGTGACGGGGATGCCGGCGGCCGCGCAGCAGGAGAAACCCAATATCCTCTTCATAATGGGCGATGACATCGGCTGGATGCAGCCGAGCGTCTACCACCGCGGCCTGATGGTCGGAGAAACACCCAACATCGACCGCATCGCGCAGGAAGGCGCGATGTTTACGGACTATGTAGCCATGCAGAGCTGCACGTCCGGACGTAACGCTTTCTTCACCGGAATGTATCCGTTGCGCACCGGCATGATCCCACCGCAACTGCCGGGGAGCCCGTCCTATTTGCGGCCCGGCACGCCGGCTCTTGCCAAGTTCCTGCTCGATCTCGGCTACAACACCGGCGAGTTCGGCAAGAACCACCTGGGCGATCACACCGCCGCCCTGCCGACCGCCCACGGCTTCCAGGAATACTGGGGTTACCTCTACCATCTCGACGCGATGCAGGGAGTAAGCTTCCCCGACATCAACAAGACTCCAACCGAGCAGACCGTCGCCCCGCCGTGCAAGAGCACGCCCGTTCCGGGCCTTGCTGAGGTTCCCGGCGCGGTGGATCCCAAGACGACGATCTGCCTGACGCCGCCGCGTCCTGTGATCTGGTGCAAATCCTCGGACGGTATGGAGAAGAATCAGACGTGCAAGGATGAGGGCCCGCTGACGCTGGAGCGTTCGAAAACCGTGGATGAGGAAATCTCCGCCAAGGTAATCGACTTCCTCGACCGCAACGACCCCAAGAAGACCAATAAGCCGTTCTTCGTCTGGTACAACCCGGCGCGCATGCATGTCGTGACCGTGCTCCCGCCGAAGTACGAGGCCATGCTCGGCGAAAAGGGCGGCAAGGATTGGGGCGTCAACGAAGCCGGTATGAAGCAGATGGACGACAATATCGGCCTTGTCCTCAAGAAGCTCGAGGATATGGGCCAGCTCGACAACACCATCGTTGTCTTCACTACCGACAATGGCGCCGAGGCGATTTCTTTCCCGGATGGCGGCGTCACCCCGTTCAAGGGTCAGAAAGGCGAGGCCTGGGAAGGCGGCTACCGCGCCCCAATGGTGATCCGCTGGCCGGGTCACATCAAGCCCGGTACGGTGAACAACCAGTTGTTCGCGGCCCTCGACTGGGTGCCCACGCTGGTCGACATCGCCGGCGGACCCAAGGGCAACGAGCTGAAGACTCAGATCGAAAGGGGCGAGTATCCCGGAATCGTCAAGACGACACTCGACGGCTTCAACCAGCGCGACTTGCTCGAGGGCAAGACCGACAAGTCGGCGCGCGACTTCTTCTACTATTTCTCGGGGTCGACGCCGTCGGCGGTGCGCTACAAGAACTGGAAGATGTATTACACCATGTCGCAGCCGGGGCCGGCGGGATGGATCATGCCGCTTGTCCCCTTCCACTTCACTCTGGTTCAGAACATCAAGCGCGATCCCTTCGAGCAGGCGGTCGGAATCGATCAGAAGATCGGCCATGAGCCTGGGCGGTGCCCTGGGTGGCCCGATGACGGCCTTCCAATACGACTGGAACATGCTGCCCATTGGCCAGCAGCTGTGGCTAGAGCATCTATTGTCCTACGAGAAGTTCCCGCCGCTGCAGGCTCCCGAGTCCTACAATCTCAGTGGGATCTTGGAGCAGGTCAAGAAAGCCAATGCCAGTCACGCGGGCGACTAGCTGGTTGAGGTAGGCACCAAACCCGGGGTCGCGCTGTTCCTCTCTGGATGGGACAGCGCGACTCCTCTTCAACAAAATCGTTCAGTTCATCGGTGGATGTCATGAAACGACTGCGTTCTCTCGGTGCGGCTGCCCTGGCGGCAGCATGGCTTGGTTTCACATTCAGCCTTCCTTCATCCGCACAGGAATCTGATTCGACGGCCAAACCCAACATTCTCGTGATCATGGGCGACGACATCGGCTACTGGAATATCAGCGCCTACAACCGCGGCATGATGGGCTATCGCACGCCCAACATCGACCGCATCGCCGCCGAAGGCGCGATTTTCACGGACTATTATGGCCAGCAATCCTGTACTGCCGGCCGAGCCGCGTTCATCACCGGGCAGAGTCCGCTTCGGACTGGGCTCCTGAAAGTTGGGTTGCCCGCTGCGAAAGAAGGGCTGTCGGCGAAGGACCCGACGATTGCCGATCTGCTCAAGCCGCTCGGCTACGTGACCGGACAATTCGGCAAAAACCATCTCGGCGACCGCAGCGAGTTCCTGCCGACCGTTCATGGCTTCGACGAGTTCTTCGGCAATCTTTACCATCTCAATGCCGAGGACGAGCCCGAGCATCCCGACTATCCCAAGGACCCGGCATTCAAGGCGCAATTCGGTCCGCGCGGCGTTCTGAAGTGCGTCGCAACCTCGACCGACACGCCCGGCGACGATCCCCGCTACGGTCCATGGGGCAAGCAAAAGTGCGAGGATACCGGGCCCCTCACCAAGAAGCGCATGGAGACGGTCGATGAGGAATTCCTGAAGGCCGCGACCGACTTCATCGACCGCGCCGTCCGCGACCGGAAGCCGTTTTTCGTCTGGTTCAATCCCACCCGCATGCACATCTGGACTCGGCTCAAGCCTGCATCACAGGGCGTGACCGGCCTCGGCATCTATCCCGACGGCATGGTTGAACATGATGGCCAGGTCGGGCAGCTCCTGAACAAGCTCGACGATCTTGGCATCGCCAAGGACACGATCGTGATCTACACGACCGACAACGGGGCCGAAGCCTTCTCCTGGCCCGACGGCGGCACCACACCGTTCCGTGGCGAGAAGAACACCAATTGGGAAGGCGGCTACCGTGTGCCGGCGATGGTGCGCTGGCCCGGCCTGGTGCCGCCAGGCAGCGAGATCAACGACATTTTCTCGGCGGAGGACTGGGCGACGAGCCTGGTTGCCGCGGCCGGAGAGCCAGAGATCAAGAGCAAGCTCCTGCAAGGCTTCGACGCGGGCGGCAAGACCTTCAGGGTGCATCTCGACGGCTACGACCAGCGTGACCTGCTTTCTCGCAAGGGCCCGAACAAGCGCCGCGAATTCTTCTACTGGACCGACGACGGCAACCTTGCCGGTCTTCGCTACGAGCAGTGGAAGGCAGCGTTCATGGAGCAGAAGGCGCACGGCTTCGATGTCTGGGCGGAGCCGATGGTGCCGCTGCGCCTGCCCAGGCTGTTCAATCTGCGCTCCGACCCGTTCGAGCGGGCGCAGCACGAGGCAGGCGACTACGTAAGGTGGTTCGTTGAGCACGCTTTCGTGCTCCTCCCGGCGCAGGCAGTCGTGGGGCAGCATTTGACGAGCTTCCAGCAGTTCCCGCCACGCCAGAGGCCCGGGTCCTTCTCGGTCGAACAGGCCATGGAGAAACTCAGAAACCCGCCATCCACCAACTGACTATTTTGCGTCTGAAAGGAGCAGAACGTGAGCAGGATTGATCCTTTGCCACCACTCAGCCGCCGCGCCGTGCTCGGGACATTGGCGGCGCTTGCAGCCCTGTCCTTGGCGATCCGTCCTGACGTCACGATCGCACAGGAGACCGATCCCCTGCCCTCGTGGAATGACGGGCCGGCGAGGCAGGCAATCATCGAATTCGTGCAGGCGACGACCGACAGCGCCAAGCCGACATTCGTGCCGCCCGAACAACGGATCGCCACCTTCGATCAGGACGGAACCCTGTGGGTCGAACACCCGATATACAGCCAGGTGGTCTATTGCCTGGAGCGCGTGCCCGAACTCGTCAAGGCAAAGCCCGAATTGAAGGACGTCGAGCCGTTCAAGACGGTGATGTCCGGCGACCGCGAGGCGATTGCCAGGCTGCCCATGCACGAGCTCGAGAAGATCCTCGCCGCCACGCTCACCGGAATGACGATTGACGAGTTTACGGGGCAGGTTTCGAAGTGGATCGCCAGCGCCAAGGATCCGCGCTGGAAGCGGCCCTATACCGAGCTGACGTACCAGCCGATGCAGGAAGTCCTCGGCTACCTGCGAGCCAACGGTTACAAGACCTACATCGTGACCGGCGGCGGCCAGGATTTCGTGCGCGTCTATGCCGAGTTCGTCTACGGCATTCCCCCGGAGCAGGTGGTCGGCACCGCCGGCGCGACCGCCTACAGCTATGACAAGAACGGCAAGCCGATCCTCACCAAGGAACCGAAGCTGCTTCTGAACGACAACGACGCGGGCAAGCCCGAGGGCATCCATTTGATGATCGGGCGCCGGCCGGTTGCCGCGTTCGGCAACTCCACCGGCGACCGGCAGATGCTGGAATATACCGAAGCAGGCGATGGCCCGCGGCTCGCCATGCTGGTGCTTCACGACGACGCCGAGCGTGAATATGCCTACGGGCCGGCCCAGGGGCTTCCCGACAGCAAGGTCGGCACGTTCACCCAGGAGCTCTACGACGAGGCGATGAAGAACGGCTGGATCGTCATCAGCATGAAGAAGGATTGGAAGCACATCTTCGCATTCGAGCAATAGAACGATCAAAGCACGGGAGAAATCAGATGGTCAGGACAGGCGTCTCAATTTGCTGCATTTGCTCGCTCGTCGGGCTGATATTTGCGTCAAGCACAGGCGAGGCAGCGGAAAGCAAGGTGCGCGCGGGATCACTTGAGTGCGATGTGTCCGCCGGTGTCGGGCTGATCGTCGTGGAAAAGCAGACGATGCGATGCGCCTTTAAGCCCGGCGGAGGTGGGCCGGTCGACCACTACACCGGCAAGATTGAAGAAATTGGTATCACCCTGGGAGCGACGGCAGCCGGCGTTATGATATGGGGTGTTCTTGCGGCCGAGAAAGGCGTTCCCCGAGGTGCTCTGGCCGGCACCTATGCCGGCCTCGGCGCGGACGCATCAGTAGGTTTAGGGCTTGGCGCAAACGTACTGGTCGGGGGAACCGGTCGCGCATTCATGCTGCAGCCGCTCTCGGTTGAAGGGCAAGTCGGATTGAACGTCGCTGCCGGGGTAACAACAGTTACATTGCGATCGGCGCCTTAGATCGTTCCAGGGCAAGGCCTTGTAGCCCGTCGCAGCAGGGGCGGGGATGGACCAACTTGCACGGCCGATCAGACCGGCGTTCGCAGTCTGAACGCGATTCCCGACGAGGGTCACGATCAAAGCATTCTCAAGGCCGACATCCCACGCCTGAAGCGACGCGCAGAACTCCTGAACACGGATACTGCCCCTAAGGACGATATCGATCGCAGGATTTTGGATGTGAAGATCGCCGGCAACGTTGTCTTCGAGATGGAACCGACGATCGCCGCGGCCAGAACCATGCGGGTCCAAGCGAGCATCTTCGCGGAGGGCCAAGCCGGAGCGAGCCCAGGGCGGAAGGTCAAGGGCAGAGGCAAGCAAAGGAAATTTCTGCCATGATGACGACTACGTCATCGTCGGTGCCGGCTCGGCCAGTGGCAGCGTCCTCGCCGATCGTCTGTTGGTCGCCCCAGAAACCAGCGTCTGTTGCTCGAGGCCGGTCCGGGAGCGGTATCACGATTTGTTTCTGGTGCGTGGCTGCTCAGAAAGGAATTTGAGATGAGGAAACTGCTGATCCTCGCGGCGATCCTAATCGTGATCGGCGTGGCTACGGCGGCGGCCCTATACAAACTGTACCCGGTTCAGATGGCACAATATGCGGGTATGGCGCGCAATCTCTATCTTACGCTGTCCGCACCGCAAGGCACAGTAACTACGGAATTGAACGCGGCCAACAAAGGCGTCGGGGCTGCTGCTCCCCCGCCATCGGCCGAGGCGTCCTTGCCCGATCCGACCAGCGCGGACTGGCCGAGCTACAACAGAACACTGACTTCGGATCGTTACTCGCAGCTCAGCCAGATCAATACGAAGAATGTCGGCAAGCTGAAGATCCTATGCACCTACGATACCAATCAGCACACCGGCTTCGAATCCGGCCTGATCATGGTGAACGACGCTCTGATCGGCACCACCCAGTTCGATATTTTCTCCCTGGACCCGGCGACATGCGCCGAGAATTGGCGCACGCACGAGGACTATCCGCCCAGCATGACTGGGGTCAACCGAGGCGCCGCCTACCTGGACGGCAGGCTGTTTCGCGGCACCCAGGACGGGCGGGTGCTGGCCTATGATTTCAAGACCGGCAAGCGACTGTGGGCAGACGACGATCGCGGACCCGAAAAAGGGCGAGTCGGTGCCGGCCGCGCCGATCGCCTGGAACGGCCTCGTGTTCGTCGGCAATGCCGGCGGCGACTACAAGGGCGTGAAGGGGCGCATGTACGCGCTGGATGCCAAGACCGGCAAGATCGTCTGGGAATTCTATCTGGTGCCCTAAAGCCGAGGGCGACCCAGTTCGCGGACCCGCAAGGGCGACGCCGCTAAACCGCGCGACGTGGCAAACCGTGCCCGGCATACCGATCAGCGGTGGCGGAACCTGGACGTCCACCACTCTCGACCCGGCAACCGGGCTCGTTGTACGTCCCCGGCGGCAATCCGGCGCCCGATTTCGCGATCGGCGCGCGCGCGAGGGAGAGAACCTCTACTCCGGCTCGGTCGTGGTGCTCGACGCCAAGACCGGGGCCTATCGGAATCATTTCGAGATTGCCGGAGAGGACTGGCACGACTGGGACGTCTCCAACCCGCCCGATCGCTGATTCAAACGCTGGGCGGCAAGCAGCTCATGGCGGTGGTCGCACCGAAAGACGGGCACCTCTACGGCTTCGATCTTGCCACCAACCAGCTTACTCTACCGCGTGCCGGTGACCCGGATCGAGAATGTGGAAGCACCTTTCAAGGTCGGCGAGTCGGTCCGTTTCTGTCCGGGCGCGGTGGGCGGCGCGGAATGGAACGGCCCGGCCTACGATCCGCGCGACCAATCTCATCCTCATCGGCGAAGTCGACTGGTGCTTCGCGGTGACGCTGGAGGACGACAAAGAGCTTCGGACGGCACCGATCGGGCAGCCATGGTCCGGCATGGCGACACTGAATCCGTTCAACGATTTCGGCAAGCCAGCTGCGCGGCGACAAAGACTGGGCAGGATGGGTCTACGCGGTCGACGCCGACACCGGCGTCTGGGCGTGGCGGCTGAAGTCCAACTATCCGATCGTGAGCGGAATGACCCCGACGGCGGGTGGCGTCGTGTTCTTCGGCGACGTGGGCGGCAACTTCTATGCGCTCGATGCCGCTAACGGCGAGAAGCTATGGGGCGAGAAGCTTGGCGGCGGGATCGGCGGCGGCGTGATCACCTACACCGCGAACGGCGCGCAGAAAGTCGCCGTGGCTACCGGCTTTACATCGCCTCTCTGGCCAACGGAGCTCACGACCGGCAAGATCATGATTCTGGGCCTCGACGACGCCAAGGTCAGCCAGTGAGCTCGAATGACGGGGTCAGGATCGAAGGAGGAGGGTCGTGAGCGCACATCGACACCGCATCGTGCGAAGTGAGTAGGGGCGTAAGAATGGACCTCGATCCGGTCATCCTGTCGCGCATCCAGTTCGGGTTCGTCATCACCTTCCACATCATCTTCCCGGCCTTCACGATCGGGCTGGCGGCGTGGCTGGCGACGATCGAGGGCATGCGGCTGTTCACCGGCAACCCGGTCTATCGGCGCGTTTTCGACTTCTGGCTCAAGGTCTTCGCGGTGTCCTTCGGCATGGGCGTGGTGACGGGGATCGTCATGGCCTTCCAGTTCGGCACCAACTGGGGCGTGCTGGCCGAGCGGACCGGGTCGATCCAGGGGCCGCTGCTGGGATACGAGGCGTTCACCGCCTTCATGCTCGAGGCGAGCTTCTTCGGCGTCATGCTGCTCGGGCCGCGATCGGGTCTCGCCGGGCTTCTATTTCTTCGCCTGCTGCATGGTGTCGCTCGGAACGATGTTCTCTTCGTTCTGGATCCTCGCCAACAACTCCTGGATGCAGGTCCCGGTCGGTCACGAGATCGTCGACGGCAAGATCATCCCGGCGGACTGGCGCGAGATCGTGCTCGGGTCGGTGATGATGGTGCGCTGGCCGCACATGCTGCTGGCCGCGTTCCTGACCACGCGCGATGAGCATCGCCGCGACCGGGGCCTGGTACACGCTGCGCGGGGTCCACCGCCCGGAGGCGCGCGTCATGCTGCACTGGGGCCTCGGGCTGGCGGCGGTGCTGATCCCGGTGCAGCTGTTCTTCGGGCACCTCACGGGCCTCTACGTGCTCGAGCACCAGCCGGCGAAGTTCGCTGCGATCGAGGCGCGCTGGCAGAGCCAGCAACCGGCCTCGGAGGTGCTGATCGCCTGGCCGGATGCGGCGAGCGAGCGCAACCTCTTCGCGCTCGAGATCCCCAGGCTCGGCAGTTTCATCGCCTCGGGCAACTGGACCGCCCGCGAGATCGGGCTGGACACCTTCCCCGTCGAGGACCGTCCGCCGGTGCTGATCCCGTTCTTCGGCTTCCGCATCATGGTCGGCATGGGGCTGATCATGCTCGGCGTCTCGTGGTTCGGGAACCTGCTGCGCTGGCGCGGGCGGCTGGAGACGACGCGCTGGTTCCTGTGGGGCACGTTCCTGTCCTTCCCGACCGGTTTCGTCGCCATCCTGAGCGGCTGGTACACCGCCGAGGTCGGCCGCCAGCCCTGGGTCGTCTACGGCCTCCTGCGCACCCGCGACGCGGTGACGCCCTCGCTGACCACCGGGGACGTGCTCTTGTCGCTCACCGGCTACGTGCTGGTCTATGCCGTCTTCGTCGGCTTCGGCACCTTCTACATCTACAAGCTGCTCCGGGAAGGGCCGGCCGGCGTAGCCGAGGCGATCCCGAACGCGACCGCGAGCCGACCGCTGGCTTTCGCCGACACGGCCGCCAGCGCCACCGGCAGCCAGCCCAGCACGAAGGGGTGACGGGCGATGGAGCCGAGCACGCTCGCCCTGTTCTGGGCCGGGGTCATCGCCGTCGCGATCCTGCTCTACGTGATCCTCGACGGCTTCGATATCGGCGTCGGCATCCTCTTCGGCACCACGCGCGACGAGGCCAAGCGCGGGCAGATGATGACCAGCATCGCGCCGTTCTGGGACGGCAACGAGACCTGGCTGGTGGTGATCGGCGCCAGCCTCTTCGCGGCCTTCCCGGCGGTTTACGCGGTGTTTCTCGGCGCGTTCTACCTGCCGGTCCTGCTGATGCTGCTTCGGCCTGATCTTCCGCGGCGTCGCGTTCGAGTTCCGCTATCGCAGCGTCGGCATGCGCCGGTTCTGGGACAGCGGGTTCTTCTATCGGCTCGCGTTGTGTCGCCTTCGTCCAGGGCGCGGCGGTCGGCGCAATGATGCGGGGCATCCCGGTCGAGAATATGCAATACGCCGGCGGCGCCTTCGTCTGGCTGCATCCCTTCCCGGTCCTGACCGGGATCGGCCTGGTGCTCGGCTACGCGCTGCTCGGTGCCGGCTGGCTCGCCTTCAAGACCGAGGGCACGCTGCGGGACTGGGCCTATGCGCGCATCCGCTGGCTCGTCGCCGGGGTCTTCGTGGTGCTGGGCCTGGCCTTCATCGTCTCGCTGACGATCGATGCCGGCGCCATCGCCCAGAGCAACCTTCGAGCAGCGCAGCTGGGGGCTGGTCTTCCCGATCCTCAGCCTCGCCGCCCTGCTGGGCGTGCTCGCCGGCGCGCGGGCGCGCCGCGACGACGTTCCCTTGGCGATGGCGGTCGCGTTCTTTGTCGCGGCCTTTCTGACGCTCGGCGTGATGATCTGGCCCTACATGATCCCCTATGCGCTCACCGTCGCCGACACCGCCGCGCCGGAGGCCTCGCTGCGCTTCTTCTTCTATGGCGGGATCGTCGTGCTGCCGGTGATCGTCGCCTACACGATCGGGGTGTACTGGGTCTTCCGCGGGAAGATTGATCGTTTCGAAGTTTGAGTTGGGACAAGCGTCAAAGTTGAAAAGGACCTACCTGTATGCCCGCACGGCGCGGGCTCAACGAGACCATTTCGTCGTGAAAAAAGTGAAAGATAGTGGTGATATCAAGTCGCCCACCAAGCAGGGCCATTGCGGATCGTCCGAACACGTTGCGCATGGGTTGCACTGTGATTCAACAGACGAGGAGTCGAGCAATGAATCGTGGAAAGGTGCTTCGTTTCGGCTTTGGTACGGTGGCGAGTGTCTTCCTGTGGGCCGTGGCCGGTTCGGCCGTTCTCGCGCAGGAGAGCAAGCCCAACGTCGTGTTCATCCTTGCCGACAACGTTGGCTACGGCGACCTCGGACCCTACGGCGGGGGCGAGTTGCGCGGTGCGCTGACGCCACGAATCGACAAGCTCGCCCGCGAGGGACTGCGGCTCACGCAGTATCTGGTCGAGCCCGGCTGCACACCATCGCGCGCGGCGCTAATGACCGGGCAATATTCGATCCGCAACGGCCTGTCGCTGATCATCGTGCCCGGCAGCGAGAGTACGCTGTCGAAAGGAGCGGTCACGATGGGCGAGCTGTTCAAGGGTGCAGGCTATGCGACGGCAATCTTCGGCAAGTGGCACCTCGGCGCAGAACCGCAGAGCCTGCCGACAGCGCACGGCTTCGACGAGTTCTACGGCATTCCACCCGACATCTCCTGGGACTCGGCGACCTATGTCGACACGATCACGATGACGCACTCAATCAACGAGCCGCCCGATGACCTGCTGGCGAAGGGACCGCAAATCGTCGAGGCAGTCGCGGGTGGGCCATTGCGCATAGTCAAGCCGTACACGCAGGAAGTCCGCGCCGAGATCGACACGGAACTGGTGGCGAAGTCGATCGACTTCATGAAGCGGCAAACAGCGGCCGGGAAGCCCTTCTTCCTCTATCTGCCGTTCTCGATGGGGCATTTTCCGAACCTGCCCTCCGCAGCAGTTCAAAGGTAAGTCGCGGATCGGAAACTACGGCGACAAGCTGATGGAAGGCGATTATCACGTCGGCCAGATCATGGACACGCTCATAGAGCTCGGCGTCGTACGACAACACCATTCTCGTCTTCGCCTCGGACAACGGGCCGTCAGGCGAGATCGTCCGCGAGATGGGCAACCAGGGAACGCCGGACATGGGCAACTCCGGTCCCTTCCGCGGCGAACTAGGCGAAGCTACCGAGGGCTCGATCCGAACCTTCTGCTTCGTCCGCTGGCCCGGGCAAGGTCAAGCCGGATACCACCTCGTACGCGATGTTCTCGATCATGGATTTCTTGCCGACCTTCGCGAACATCATCGGCGGCAAGCTACCGACGGACCGGCCGATCGACGGGGTCGACCAGACCGACGTGCTGCTCGGTAAGAGCGAGATCGGGAACCGCGACAGCCTGCTGACCTTCATCGGCGCGGATATGGTGGCGGCGCGGTGGAAGCAATGGCGCATGTATTTTACCGACGTGCATCCGACCGGCATCGGACCGCAGCGCCAGCCCGGCATGTTCTCGGCCAGCGCACCCACTGGCCGGGTATCCGTAGAGTCTACAACATCGAGATGGACCCGCACGAGGATCTGGTGGTTAGTGCGCTGTTCGTCGATCAGCGTGAAGAAGGATTGGAAGCCATCTTCGCATTCGAGCCGTAACCACCTGCGCCCCAGATCAATCCGAGCCACGGCCGCCGCCATCGTTCGGGGCAGCGGCCTCGTTTTGATTTTGGCTGAGCAGTTCGAGGCACGGCCATCAGAAACTGAAGGCATATCCACCGGTGATGCCGGTAGCCGTCGGCTCCCATTCATCGTTCAGATTGCGGTAGATTTCGCCATAGATGGCATTGTGATCATCCAGCCGCAATGTGAGCTTGCTTGAGTATCTCGGCGTCTCATAGTTATTGTCGGTGTCAAACGCGTTCCGGTAGCGAAACGTCACGATGTTCCAGCTCAACCGATCATCGATCGCAAGATCGACGCCGATGCGAAAGACATAGTAGGGAAAATCATTCGCCTCCGTGAACCGCTCGCCGATCCCCAGGCTGCCGGTGATCGACAGGGGCTCGGCAAGCAAGTGCTTGTAACCCAGATTGCCCTCGAGATTCTTGCTGTTCGGACCACCCTCTACGGGTTCCTCCACCTCGAAGGAGCCATTGATGTAAATCCTGCTGTCGAAGGCGTGAGCCGCTTCGAATTTGTAGATCGTATTGAGGGCATCGCTGAAATCGTCGGGCTCGCGTTCGCTCGAGATCTGGGCGCTCAGTGTGGTGCTGCCCGCCAGAGCGGTGCCGTGCAGAGCGAGCGCAAGTAGTCCCGCCAGCATCGCGCGCTTCACGAGTGACCCAGCTGCCATCCAAGTCTTCTCCTTACATTGACGAGCCACAAGAAGTCAGGCGTGGCCTGGCGTAGAGACTGCGGCGACATGCTTTATTCTTTGCCGCCACCCAACGGAATGACGGCCTGGAGAAAAACACTTCCGCCCTGCAGGCGGTTCTCCGCCCAAAACTCGAAATAGCCGCGCGCCGTGGTGTAGATCGGAACGCCGCCAACCTCGAAGGTGTGGGCGAATTGCGGTCCGATGGCTGCGACATCTGATCGGAAGCCGCCCAGGAGCCGTTCCCGGAGCTGGCCAAGCGGCGTGTCGGTTGGGTAGGTGTCGTCGGTCAGCTGGTGATAGAGGTAGCCGGCAACGCCCACCATCGTGGTCTTGGAGAGGAACTGCGACACGCCCCAATCGAGGTGCATGTCGATGCCATTCTGGTAATCGGTCTCAGTGTTCTCGAAATTGTAGGTGAAGCCGAGAGTGGCCGATAGTTCATGTCCGGTTTCGGGGTTGAGGAAGGTGTAAGCACCGCCGCCATCGATCGCGCCATGGCCGATGCCGATATTGGCGAGCCGGTCGGGATCGTAGTCCCCGACGGGGATGTCGCCCGTGACGTAGAGCTTGTAGTTGTTGACACCGGCGTTCCACGAGAGGCTTACCTGCGGATAGAGATCGCCGAAGCCCAAGGTGTCGTCGGTCCGCGTGATATCGATCGGCAGGCGCTGGAAGCTGACGTCGGCCGTGACCTCGCTGTTGGCTGCGATCCCCATCATCCCGAGGGCCAGCCGACCGCCCGCCACCGGCGTCTCCGGCACCCATTGGGGGGCCAGAAGGACAGCCTCGAACTCGGCATCGATATTGGCGGCAACCAGATTGCCAATCGCGAAATTCTCATCCCCTCCCGCCTCGCCGGTGTAGAAGTAGAAGGTGCTGGGGACGCTGAACCCGGGCGAGGGCGGCACCGCCGCAAGACTTGCATAGATGCCGGGAAGCCAGAAGCTCACGCCGCCCTGGTCGGCCCGCGCAGCCGGCGCAGGAAGCAGCGCCAAGGCAAGCGCAGTGCAGGCCCACCGTGTTCGCATGCGTTGGCAGGCCATGGGCGCACCTCCATTTTCCCAAGTGCATTCAACATCGCCCGAGTCCGCCGACGTTCGGAAAGAGTAGAATTCCAAAGCCACTTTTATCAGATTTAACGTTGTATTTTTGTCACACACGGCCATCAGAACCTGAACGCGTACCCACCGGTGATGCCGGTCGCCGTCGGCTCCCATTCATCGTTCAGATTGCGGTAGAGTTCTCCAGCGCAGGCAGGCCCACCCTGTTCGCATGTGTCGGCCAGCTATGGGCGCACCTCGATTTTCGCTCGGAACGACTGATTCAAAATTGTATTTTTGTCACCTCCCCCAAAAATCCATTGTCCAGCTCATCGGCGCTCGGAGCTGATCACCTCGATCGTGATCTCGCCATCGGTGAAGTAGCGGTCACCCGCGCCGTTGCGCGACATCAAACGTCCGACTAAGAGAGAAACACGGTGGACACCCTCCTCATTTTCGTACCTCCAACATCGTTCCAGCCAGCCGGACTCAGGCCCTATGAAATTTGTAGACGCACTCCCCCATTTGAAGGGGATTCCACATATTGCCGACTCCCAAGGCTGGGAGCTGCACCGGTTCGTATTGCGCGAGAAACCGCGCTCCTGCCTCGAGTTGGGCCATGCCCATGGCGTATCCAGCGCCTATATCGCCGCCGCTCTCGATGAAATCGGCGGCCACCTGGATACGGTCGACCTGCTGGCGGCTGCAGAGAACGTGCCGAATCTGGAAACTCTGCTGGAGAAAATGAGGCTCAGTCACCGGGTGACCATCCACCGCGAGGTGAATTCGTACACCTGGTTTCTGAAGAAGAAGATTGCTCATCAGTCGGCGAATGGAAAATGCGAGCCCTGCTACGATTTCTGCTTCATCGACGGCGCCAAGAACTGGACCATCGATGGCCTGGCGTTTTTTCTGGTCGACAAGCTGCTCAGACCCGGCGGCTGGATCTTGTTCGACGACTATGCATTCACGTACGAGAAGTATCTGCGGCGCAAGGAGGTCATGGACGGCATCACCATCCGTGCTCTCGGCCCCGATGAGCGGGCCGAGCCGCACGTTCAACAGATCTACCAGTTGCTGGTGCGCCAGCATCCCGCGTACTCAAATTTCGAGTTGCAGGATAACTGGTGGGCCTGGGCGCAGAAGGTTGCCGGCGGCTGCAAGGATGTGGTGACGAACCGGCCGATCGGCCAGGGAATGGAGGAACAGCAGTGATCAGTGGAACATCTTCTGCTGCTTGAACGAGCTTTTCATCTCCTCGCCGTCAACCCGCCGCGAGCCGTCGAGGCACTCCCTGCCTATATCGTCGGAATTTGCGGTGCCTACTGGACCATCGGGCGCGTGGTCGCGATGGCCGCGGGGTAAGCGCCACCGCCCGATCACGGCTTTCTCGATGCCGCCCGATAACGTATGTTGCATGGCGATGCCAGAAGTCGAAGTCATTCAGGAGACATCACCGCCATGACGGAAGAGAATGCGGATTCGCGCCGTTTGAGAAATCTCACCATGGTTGATCATTGTCGCTGCCTGGCTCCAGTGCTTGTCCTTGCCCTGGCCGCTGCCGGATTGACCGAACCGGCGCTGGCCCACACCGGCGAAGGCCTTGCCGGCGGCTTTGCGAGCGGCTTTACCCATCCGATCTTTGGCGTCGACCATGTTATCGCCATGGTGGCGGTCGGCCTTTGGGGCGCGTTCCTGGGCGCACCCGCGATCTGGCTGCTGCCGATCATCTTTCCTCTGGTCATGGCCGCCGGCGGCGGGCTCGGCATTCTCGGCGTTCCGCTTCCGTCCGTCGAAACCGGCATCGCCCTGTCGGCGGTCGTGCTCGGGCTCATGGTCGCGCTGGCGGCGCGACCGCCCCTTTGGATTGCCGCAGTGATCGTGGGAGCCTTCGCCATCTTCCATGGACATGCGCACGGCGTGGAAATGCCGACAGCTTCCAACGCGCTCGCCTATTCGTTAGGTTTCGTGATTGCGACCGGCATTCTCCACCTGCTGGGCATTGCTTTCGGCCTGCTGGCGCGCTGGCCTCTGGGCTCCGCAGCCATACGCACTGCCGGCGTGGTGATCGCCGTCGCCGGAGCTGGATATCTGACAGGGATAGTGTGAAGTTTCGTGTGTGGTGGTTCGCCACGATTGAGGTCGTCACCTCCTCGGAAGCCTCAGAGTGTTGCCTTCCTCCTGCCGTCTTTGAACCTCATGTCACGAATGTTGCGGTAGCTTACATAGGACCGTCTTGTGTTGCGGCTACTGCATGAAAGCTGGGGAAGCCTTCTTACAACTCGAGCGTGTGGCCCTCTTCTGAGTGGAGACTGATGAGATGAACCTCAGCAAACAGATTCTCTTGGCGCTGGCTATGACGACCTTCCTGACGCCGCCGTCGTCCGCGCAGCCGGCGACCTCCGATGCCGGCACGCTCGATCCTGCAACGGTTGTACCCGGCAAGGCACCGGGCTATTCGCCCTATGCGGGACGCCACTTTCCCAGCCGTGTGTTCTGGGGCGACACACATCTGCACACCAGTGCCTCGTTGGACGCGGGCGCCTTCGGCAACCGCCTCGGCTTCGAGGACGCCTATCGCTTCGCGCGCGGCGAGGAACTGACCGCGTCGGGCGGCGACCGCGTGAAACTGTCCCGGCCACTCGACTTCCTGGTCATTGCCGACCATTCCGACAATATGGGCTTCTTCCCGGCTCTCTTTGCCGGCAAACCCGAAATGCTCGCCGACCAGACCGGCCGGCGCTGGTACGACATGGTGCAGGCGGGTGGCGAACAAAACGTCAAAGCGGCTCTCGAGATCATTGACAGTTTTTCGCGCGGTACCTTCCCGCCGGCCCTGCAGTTTCTGCCAGGCTCTGAGGGTTACGGCTCGACCTGGGAGCAGATCATTGCCGCGGCGGAAAAGTACAACGAGCCGGGACGTTTCACCGCGTTTATCGGCTACGAGTGGACCTCGCAGGTGCCGCCCGGCAACAACCTGCACCGGGTCGTGATCTATCGCGACGGCGGCGATAAGGCGATCCAGACCCTTCCGTTCACGACCTACCCTCCGCTCGGCAGCACGACCCCGGAGGACCTGTGGAAGCATCTCCAGGCCTACGAGGACAAGACGGGCGGTCGGGTGCTCGCCATCCCCCACAACGGCAATCTGTCGAACGGCTGGATGTTCCCGATGGAGACCAACCCGGCCAGCGGCGAGCCCTTGTCGGCGAACTACGCCGAGATCCGCGCCCGCTGGGAGCCGATCTACGAAGTGACGCAGATCAAGGGCGACGGCGAGGCTCACCCGTACCTGTCGCCGAACGACGAGCTCGCCGGATACGAGTTGTGGGACAAGGGCAACCTCAATTTGAGCGAAGTGAAAAAACCTGAGATGCTGCAGGGGGAATATGCCCGCACCGCCTTGCAGACCGGCCTGCAGCTCGAGGCGAAGCTCGGCGTGAACCCCTACAAGTTCGGCATGATCGGCTCGACCGACAGCCACACGTCGCTCGCCACCGCCGAGGAGGACAACTTCTTCGGCAAGCATTCCGGGGCGGAGCCCAGCCCCATGCGCGCGAGCCACGAGTTCATGCGCAACGGCGACGTGTTCCTCATGGGTTGGCAGATGGTCGCCTCCGGCTACGCCGGCGTGTGGGCGGCAGAAAATACGCGCGAGGCGCTTTGGGACGCCATGCGCCGCAAGGAGGTTTACGCTACCACCGGCCCACGCATGCTCGTACGCTTCTTTGGCGGCTGGGATTTCACCGAGGCCGACGCGCGATCGCGCAACCCGGCTTTCGCAGGCTACGCCAGGGGCGTACCGATGGGCGGCGACCTACGCGCCGCGCCCGACGGCAAGGCGCCCACCTTCCTCGTCGCGGCGCTCAAGGACCAGCTCGGTGGCAATCTCGACCGCATCCAGATCGTCAAGGGCTGGGTGGACTCCGGCGGAGCACGGCAGGAGAAGGTGTACGACGTGGTCTGGTCGGATGAGCGCGCGCCGGGCGCCGACGGCAAGCTGCCGCCGGTCGGCAACACGGTCGACGTGGCGACGGCAACCTGGACGAACACGATCGGCGCTTCCGAGCTGATCACCGCCTGGAAGGACCCGGATTTCGATCCCGCTCTGCGGGCGGTCTATTACGCCCGCGTGATCGAGATCCCGACGCCGCGTTGGACCGCCTACGATGCGGTGCGCTTCGGCGTCAAGATGCCGGCCGACGTGCCGATGTTCGGGCAGGAGCGCGCCTACACCTCGCCGATCTGGTACACTCCGTAACAGGCGCCGCCATCGATCCTGAAGCTTTGGTTGAGGACCCGGCAAGACGCAGGCTTGCTGCCATCTTGGCAGCTCAGGCATGCGATCCAATTTGCGTCGGACCGGCAGAGACCAACGCGATGAAATGAAAACCCTCATTGCCCGCGAAGCGGCACCACCATGAGTAGAGCGGAGAGGCGGGAACAGGGGCGGCAGCTGCGGCAGAAATGCTCGCGCGCCCTGCATGCGCAGTGGAAGCCAGGAAACCGAACCCACGATCCGATCGAGTTGCTGGACAAATCCAATGCCGATCGGCTTCCGGGTCTCCTTCGGGTTCGCTACGGGAGAATGTCGCAATCACCGTTCGCCTTCTTTCGCGGCACTGCCGCAATTCAAGCGCACGACCTCGCGGCCTCACCCGTGTCGGGCATCATCGTTCAGGCCTGCGGGGATTGCCACCTGATGAATTTTGGCGGATTTGCCACGCCCGAGCGCAACCTCGTCTTCGACATCACCGACTTCGACGAAACATTTCCAGCGCCGTGGGAGTGGGATGTCAAGCGCCTGGTGGCCAGCTTCGCAGTTGCGGCGCGCCACCTGACTTTCTCGGAGGCAGCGGCCGGGAAGGCGGTCAGAGCAGCTGTTGCGTCATACCGTGAACGGATGTGCGAGTACGCCGAATCCAAGACGCTCGACCTGTGGTACACGCAGATTCGGATCGAGGATCTTCTCAAGTCCTTCAGGAAGGACAAGGACGTTGTCAACCGGTTGAACGCGGCGGCGAGCAAGGCGCGCTCTCGCAGTTCCGAGGCGGTATTTCCGAAGCTTACTACAATCGTCAATGGAAAACGCCGGATCGCGGACAACCCGCCCTTGATTTATCATTTCCAGCAGACGCAGCAGCGGAACTGGAACAAGCAGCTGCAGGAATTCATTCGGCAATACAAAGAATCCCTGCACGCCGACCGCCGAATTCTGATGGAGCGTTATCATCCGCTGGACACTGCGATCAGGGTTGTCGGCGTCGGCAGCGTCGGAACCCGCTGCTTCGTGACCCTGTTCCTTGCCGACGATGACGATCCGTTGTTTCTCCAGACAAAGGAAGCGCGCCGTTCCGTGCTGGAGACTCCCGAGAGCAAGAGCCGATATTCGCACCAGGGCGAGCGCATAGTGAACGGGCAGCGTCTCATGCAGGCAGCCAGCGACATTTTTCTCGGTTGGCTGCGCGTACCTGACGGCCGGGAGTACTATATCCGGCAGCTTCGTGACATGAAGGTCGCCGCTGAGGTCGAGACCTTTCAACCGCAGACGTTCGCTGCGTACGCGACGATGTGTGGCTGGGCCTTGGCCCGAGCTCACGCCAAGGCCGGAGATGCTGCGATGATTGCCGGATATCTCGGCAAGAGCGACCGCCTCGACGATGCGCTCGTGCTCTACGCAAAGGCATACGCAGACCAGGTGGAACGCGACTTTTCGGCCTTCAAGAAAGCCATTCGCTCGGGCCATCTGCAGACCGACACCGAAGAGGCGGCTGGTCTGGAGTTTTCGTTGTGAGCCCCGGCGCAATGGCAGCATACATGGCTGGACAAATGCAGGAACGCGCGACGGAGGATACATGAAACACATTTGGGTACTTTTGCTCCTGATCGCCATCGCGGGCTCAGCGAATGCTCAGGACAGACCGAACGTCGTCCTCATGCTGGCCGATAACGTCGGCTACGGTGACATCGGCGCCTATGGCGCGGGCGAGATCCGGGGCATGCCGACCCCGCGCATCGACCAACTCCGACACCACGGTGGACTGCTTATGACCAGAAGCACTATGGCATCAAGATGGCCGACGACGTTCCGATGACCGTTACCGAACGCGCCTACACCTCGCCGATCTGGTACACGCCCTGATCGCGCTGTGATCCGGCGGCTGTCCTGGCCGCCTAAACCTAAGGATCATCCTGCCTTGTCACGATGCAAGGGGAGCGGCGCGCAACGCGGCAATCACATCCAGGTGATAAGGGAGTTTGCGGTTCAGGTGATGCCACGCGTTGGGAACCCGTCGATGGGGGATGGATAGGCGGGAATTCATCCCTCCAAACCAGTCCAGATTTCCGAGGTACTGCTGCACGCGCCGGAACTGGTCCGGTATATCGACCACCGCTCCGAAGGTGACGATTTGCAGCTCGTCGAAAAGGGGGTGGTCGTCTCCCTCCAGCTCGTCAACAAACTGTTCGAGGACGAAATCGATGAGGAGGCTGCCCTTGCTGTGGCCGACCAGCAACTCGAGCTTTGCCGGCCTGGCCATCAGTACATCAACGAGCGTCGACAGGTCTTGATTGCCCGGCATTCCAGCCAGGTAGGGGGGAACGCCTTCGAGGCCTTCCGAAGCGTTTTTGTCTGAGGATGTCTCCGAGACCGTCGGCGCTGGCGCCTCCGGCAGGGTCGTGGTAGCCCTGCCCACGAGGGTCTCCCAATAGAGACGCGTCCGATCGGCGGCGCCGAAAACGAACCAGCCGCCCAGAGCCTCCGTCATCAGGTTGGAGAGACCATATCCGGTAACGATTCCGGCAACGTCGAACCCCTGCGCATCGGCGACGTTGCGCGCCAACGCCGCAGTGCCAAGCACCGAGCTGCCCACTCCCGCAACCGCGATCGCCCGAATCCCGTCGCCTTCCTTGTTCATGAAGCGGAGCGCCTTCTTGTAATGGCGGATTGGACGGCCGGATCCCGAAGGAGGCACAACAATGATGCTGCCCTCCCGATCCGCCAACGGCGAAAGATTTGCGACCTCGTCGGGGGTGAGACTCCCGGTGTCATAGAACAGTCCATCTAGAGCGGCGTTGCGTTGCTTGACCGGCAGGAACGGCAGGTTCGCTGCGAGGTCGGATACGTTCGTCATCGCTCATGGATACGACATCCCCGGGTCGCGTCAAAGCGCCACCCTGCGAGAGCCCGTCTCGGACTCATTCGATCGGTGATCGTGATCCTGCCAGACGCATGAAGTTGGAATAGAGCAGCCGTGCATCGCGGTTGAACTGTTCCATGAGCGGTTTCGCCGCTGCGTCCATGCGGGCCAGCGCTCCCGGTCCCTTCGCGGCGTCGAGGGCTTGGGCATAGGCAGGAACCTCGCCCCAGTCGGAAATCGTCCGGGGCTCGAGCTCGACGTGATACTGCATCGACCAGGCTTGCCCGCCGACCCGCATCGCCTGCACGCCGCATACCGCCGAGGAGGCCAGCACCACGGCATCTTCGGGAGGCTGCGCCACCCGCACCGAGTGCCACTGAAGGCATTGCTGCCTGGCTGCCATGCCGGCGAACAACGGATCCTTCCTTCCGGCTTCGGTGAGCTCGATTTCGCAGATGCCGACTTCTGCGGGTCGTTGTGGACCACAGGTGCCGCCCAACGCATCGGCCAGGAGCTGGTGACCGAGGCACACGCCCAGAAACGGCCGCCGGAATTCCCTCACCCAGCGGCGGATGGCCGCTTTTTCCGGGATGAGCCAGGGGTGCTCGTCGACGTCCCAAACGTCCATCGGCCCGCCCATGACCCACAGCGCGTCAAAAGCGTCGAGTCCCGGAATCTCGTCGCCCTCGTCGAGCTTGACCGCGTGCCAGCCGACGCCGCCCTCGGCCAGAAACTTGCGGAAGATGCCCGGATGCTCACAGGCGAGGTGCTGGAAAACGAGAAGCTTCATGATAAAATCCAATATGCTGCACCTGGCGAAAGTTTGTCCACATGACCATGGCACATAGCGACCACAAACCACTGCCGGCTGCGGTCGACTGGAAAGTGCACGGAGTCAAGATCATTCCCGGAGACCAGCTCGATCCGAATACCCCTCAGAACTCCGGGTATGAACCGCGCGGCGGCGACAATGGAAACGATCGTCGTGAATCTGGATAGACACGCCAAGAGGTTCGCTGGGTCGATCCGATCCACAAGGCCGCCGGCGCTTGATCCAGCGCGGTGCCTAAACCGTCATTGCGGCGAACGCCGCAATCCAGCTGTGAGCGCTTCAATAGCGGAGAAGTTGCAAGCTGGATTCCGGCTTGCGCCAGAATGGCGGTGAATGCATACGTCACGCATGTTACCGGTCCAGCACCAGCCGGATCTCGATCAGGTTGGAGCGCACCCGCAGGACATAGAAGCCCATGGTCGCCAGATGCGATGGCATCAGCCACCCGGACTCCGAGCCGTTGGAAATGATGAAAGGCTGGATGTTGAGCGCTGCCCGCAGCTGATCCTCGAGCGCCGACCATAGCTGATCGAGCCCGCGCTGGTTGATCACGTCCTGGAAATCCTCGCCCGCGGCGGTGAGGATGCCGTAGTAGCCGTAGAGCTGCCCGTAGGCGAACCAGAAGCGGTCGTCGGCGCGCGTGTCGAACCAGCCGCTGTCGTATTTCTCGGAACGGTCGCGCAGGACCGCCGAGGTTGCGCCGATGTCGTTGGCGATGCGATCGATGAACTGCAGGAGATTATCGGCGCGGGCGTCGAATACTGCCTGACACCTTTCCAGCCGGTCATTGAACGCCTGCAGGTAGTTGGCCGCCGAACGATAGAAGCTGGGGGTCGGCGTCTTGGGCCCGAACGGGCTCACCCCGAAATACCACGTGTACTCGTCGAACTGCAGGTTGCCGCGCGCACTTTGCAGATCGGTATCGATCTGCGAGGTGCCGCGTACCCGACCGAGCGTGTCGACGAGCTCGATGGTCGTGCGGCGCACCGCCTGGTTCACGCCGCGCTGGAAGGAAGCCTTGTTGTCGAAGAACGGCGTGTTGTCCCAGTCGAGCCCGAACAGGCCGAGCTTGTAGAGGATCATCGAGGAGATCCATGCATTCTGATTGACGTTGAATTCGACCAGATCGGCCGTCGCACTGACGATCATTGACCGGCGGCAGGTTTGCGTCGCGGCAGCTTCCGGCCCTGTCCCCTCCTGCGAGGTGATGATTCCGGCTCCGGAAGGCGCCTGGCTACCGGCTGGCCCAGACTGTACGGCGGCGCGATAGGCGGCGGCGTAGTCGGGGTTGAAATTGGTCCAGCGCTGGGTCGACCAGAAAAAATAGCCATAGAGGCCGATGATGCCGAGCAGGATGACACCCAGCGCCGTCTTCAAGATCCATCCGCGCTGCGTGTACCAGCGCCCGACCCACATGAACGGCCACAGCACGACGCCGATGACGAGGCCGATGCCCCGGCCGATCGCCTGGAACACGCGCGTGAAAAAATTCACGATCGGCTCGACCATGCGCTCTCACCTTCACTCGGCAACGGCATTCTTTTTTCAAACCTGTCGATTTCAGGCTCACTCTTCGACTAGCGTTCGAGCAAACCACTAGCACAAGGAGCATGGACCATGGCAAGAACAGCCGCCAAAAGCGAACCGCCAATCTCGGCATCTGAAAACGCGCCGGTTCTCGGAGGCATAGTGCCTTACCTTACCGTCAATGGAGCCACCGAAGCGGCGGCTTTCTATGCCGAGGCCTTCGCGGCCGAGGAGGTCGGCCGTCACCCCGTCGATGAAAAGGGGCGCACCATGCACATCCACCTCCATATCAACGGCGGCTCGGTGATGCTCAGCGACCCCTTTCCCGAATATGGCCACCCCCTGAAGGCGCCCGAGAGCTTCAACATCATGCTGCCGGTCGAGGACATCCAGACCTGGTGGGATCGAGCGGTGAAAGCCGGCGCTGAAGTGGTGATGCCGCTGCAGGACATGTTCTGGGGCGACCGCTACGGCCAGCTTCGCGACCCGTTCGGCGTCATGTGGGCCATGAACGCACCCATCCGCTGAAGGTTCATTTTCAAAAGGATGGCCGGGTCTGGGCCCGGCCACATGACAATACAACCGATGGGGTTACAGCGCCTCGATCTTCAGCTGTAGCTCGCTCTTCGCCCATTCCTTCTCGAACCGGCTGCGAACCAGCTCCGCATCGGCGGTCTTTCCCTGGGCGATGAGGCTTTGCCATAGACCGAACAGCGAGCGGGCGTTGCGCCGCGTTCGCTCGAGATCGGCGCGGAAGACTTCCTCCGCCCTGGCCGCCTGCCCGTCGAGCAGCAGCGTCGCTCCCAGCGTCTCGCGCACCGGATAGTACCAGTCGGCCGGCTCATTGTAGGAGATCTTGTCCTGAAGGCTCACTGCGGTTTCGAAATGTCCGATTGCCGCCTTCCGGTCACCCTTGGCCACTGCGATGCGGCCGTCGAGAACAGCCGTGGCGACGCCGAGAACGTCGGCCCCGGCGTTGAGCCCGTACATGCCGCCCTCGGGCAAGCTCTCGCGGACTTTTGCGAGACTGGCCCGCTCGGCTTCCGCGTTGGCGATGTCTCCTGATGCGGCAAAAGCCACGCCCCGGGCGTAATGCCAAAAGCCGTTGGAGATCGGCAGCGCGCTGGCCGGTTGCGGGCTCGCCAGCACCGCCGGCCAGTCACCAAAGCGCAGGGCGACGAACAGCGGGTACGGCCCGAAGTATTCGGTGATGAAAGTCTGCATTTCGGGGATGTCGGTCGCATGGCGTGAAACGCTGGCGGCCAGCTGTGCCGCCGCTTCCCTGGCCTCGCCATGCCGGCCGAGCATGATGTTCGCGGCGGCGTTGAAGTGGACGTTGTGATGGTAATAGAGCATCGGATAGACGCCCTTCACCTGGCCTTTTTCGATGTATTGGTGGTCCGTGTGGGAGGCGAGCTTGTTGCTCGCGGCTGCCGCTTCGTAGTCGCCCACCAGCATGTAGATGTGTGACGGCATGTGCACGAGGTGGCCGGCCGCCGGCGATATCGCCTCCAGACGGCGGGCGGACGGCAGCGCCCATTCGGCATGGCCGGAGGCTTCCACGGCGTGAATGTAAAGGTGGTTGGCGCCCGGATGATCGGGATCGCGCGCCAGCACCAATTCGAGGATGCTGACGATCTTGAGCGTATCTTCCGCCGGCTTGTGATCGAGCGTCCACAACTGCCACGGCCTGAGGTTCATCAGGCTTTCGGCGTGAAGCGTCGCGGCGTCGAGATCGTCCGGATATCGCCGGGCGAGCTCGCTCATGGCGTAGGCGTAATCGCGGGCCAGCTTCTTGAGGTCGGGATTCTCTGCACTGCTGTAGCGGACGGCTAGAGCGTCGACATACGCCCGCTCGCGTTCGGGCGCGGATGCCGCCAGCTTGCGGGCGGCTTCGATCGTCTCGGCAGCGAGCTTTTCGCTGACCGGATCGACGTCGATGTTGTAGTTGGGCCCGAGCGCCAGCGCCTTGCCCCATAGCGGCATCGGCGACTTGGGATCGAGCTCATGGGCCTTCTCGAATGCGCGGATCGCCTCGGCGTGGTTGAAGCCGAAGGTGAGAATGAGGCCCTGATCGAAGAACTTCTGCCCCTCCGCACTGGCGGTGGCGATGGGATGATGATGATTGCCGAGACCTTCCATCAAGGTGGCGGGGACATCGGCTTCGGCGGGGGCCGTGGCGAGGATGAGCATCGCCAGGCCGGCGAAACTGCAAAATCGGTTCATGGGGTTCCTTGCCTCCTTCGAATTTTGCGACCGGGGTGGAGGTCGCAGAAAGCTGCGCCTCCCGTTGCAGGTTGGCGGGAGAACATATCTACTTTGTGTCGCCGGCCATCCTATCACATTTCAATTGTGTCAGCGGGGGCCTCCCTGGCCGGGCACCCGTCATCGACATGTCATGCTACTGCCTCTACCCTATCCTTGCTTAGCGCGAACAAAAATATGGGAGACTGATCGATGCGTCTGCTCGACCGCTATCCACCGATCATCGTCAACGATCGGGATGACCTTGGTTCCAACCCGACTGCTTCCCGCCCGATCGAGGAAATTCTCGAGGCTCGCTTTGGCCGGCGCCAGCTGCTGCGGAGCGCTGCAGCCGGCACAGCGGTCGGCCTGTTCGGCCCGGCGCTGCCCGGTACCCGATTGGCTATGGCGGAAGAGAAGCCGAAAATCGTCTCGACTCTCACTTTCGAGGAGCTGGAGCACGGCATCGATCCAACCCATCATGTTGCCAAGGGTTACTCGGCGAATGCGTTGGTTCGCTGGGGCGACCAGATCGGCAAGGATTCGCCCGCCTTCGATCTCAAGAACCAAAACGCCACCGCCCAGGAAAAGCAGTTCGGTTACAACTGCGACTTTATCGCCTACATGCCGCTGCCGGAGGGCTCCGGCAGCTCGGAATCGGGCCTGCTCTGCGTCAATCACGAATACACAAATCCGGAGCTGATGTTCCCTGGCATGACCGAAGACGACAGGGCCGACAAAGATCACCAAGGACCAGGTCGAGGTCGAGATGGCCGCGCACGGGCACAGCGTCGTCGAAATCCGCCGTGAGGCGGGCAAGTGGCGCGTGGTAGCCGACAGCCCTCGTTCCCGGCGGATCTCCGCCAACACGAAGATGACCATCGCCGGCCCGGCCGCCGGTCACGACCGCCTCAAAACCGGCGCCGATCCCTCCGGCGCCACCGTGCTCGGCACTGTCAACAACTGTGCGGGCGGCCAGACGCCCTGGAATACGGTCCTGATGGCTGAAGAGAACTTCAACTACTATTTCGGCGGCGTGCCCGAAGAGAGCCCGCAGGCAGCCTCCTACAAGCGCTATGGCATCAGCGAGGACGGTGAATACGCCTGGTTCAAATTCCACGACCGCTTCAACGTCACCAAGGAGCCGAATGAGCCGAACCGGTTCGGCTGGGTCGTCGAATACGATCCCTACGACCCCAATTCGACACCAGTGAAGCGCACCGCGCTGGGCCGCTTCAAGCACGAGGGCGCCACGACGATCGTCAACAAGGACGGCCACGTCGTTCTCTACTCCGGTGATGACGAGCGCTTCGACTATCTTTACAAGTTCGTGACTTCGGGCAAGTTCAATCCAAGCGACCGCGCCGCCAACATGAACCTGCTGGATGACGGCACCCTCTACGTCGCCAAATTTCTCGAGGACGGCAAGCTGCAGTGGTTGGCTTTACGCCACGGCGAAGGTCCGCTCACCACCGCAAACGGCTTCAACAGCCAGGCCGACGTCGTGATCGAGACGCGGCGGGCGGCCGATCTTCTCGAAGCGACTCCGATGGACCGCCCGGAGGACATCGAACCCAATCCCGTCACCGGCAAAGTGTACGCCGCAATGACCAACAACAACCGGCGCAAGATCGACCAGGTCGACGTCGCCAACCCGCGCTTCGATAATACCGCCGGGCACATCATCGAGATGAGCCCTCCCGGTGAAGGCAAGGACGCCGACCATGCGGCGACCGAGTTCACCTGGGGACATTTCATCATCGCCGGCAATCCCACCTGGGGATCGACGCTCTACGGCAAGGAGACCAGCAAGCACGGCTGGTTTGCCGCACCCGACGGCCTCGCCATCGACGGCAAGGGTCGCCTGTGGATCGCTTCAGACCAGGGCAGCTCGCAACCGAAGTTCAAGACCGGGGACGGCATCTGGGCGTGCGATACGACCGGCGATGCCCGGGCGACAACGAAATTCTTCTTCCGCTGCCCGGCCGACGCCGAGATGGCGGGAACGGCCTTCACGCCCGACAACAGGACGCTGTTCGTCGCCGTGCAGCATCCGGCTGAGGGTACGACCTTCGCCGAGCCGTCGACGCGCTGGCCGGATTTCGCCGATGCCATGCCGCCGCGGCCTTCCGTCGTCGTCATCACCAAGGATGACGGCGGCGAGATCGGCGGCTGAGCATGTCGCAGTTGCGTGGCGATCCGCCTCCCAGGCGGATCGCCCGACTGCCATTGTCAGCCAACGTCGAGGCGCACGGTCTGGTTCACGGGTGTCGATACTCGCGTATCCGGCCGCGCATAGATCGAAGATGTCCTAGCAAGCAACAAACCCGCGATAATTAGGTGTTGGCGCCCAGCCGAAAGGACAGCTCGCCAAGAGCGATCCGTTAGCTTCGGACAAACTCGGCCGGCTCAATAGCCTCAAGTCAGGCCATTCCACCGCCGCCAAGATCATCGGGGGAATCTATGCCGAGCAGCTTTCGGCCTATATCGGGGCGCTTGCTGGCCTAACCGTCAATCCAGCTGATCCGACGCTGAGCGCTTTCGCCCAGACCCAGCTTGAGGCAGCCGCAACTACGCTGGCGACGGTTGCAAACAAGCCGGTTTCGCCCGAGATCATTTCTCACTCATCGCCTTCCGCCTCAAAGCGATCCGCCGACCGAAATAATATCGCCCGACTGGACGTTCGGGTCGGGTGCGCTGCCGGCGTTGATTTTGCTCACGTCGTACGTTGCCGTAGTGGCTCGGCCCCCGATGGTGCGGAATATGGTGACCTTCCGCGGACTGGCTACGTCGTCGAATCCCCCTGATAATGCAACCGCCTGCAGGAGCGACATCTGGCCGGTAATCGGATAAAGACCCGGCTTCTTCACGGCTCCCTCGACCGTGATTTTCTGACTGTTGAACTCTTTGATGTAGACGTTCACCTGAGGCGACTTGAGATACTTAGCCCTCAGCCTCGTAGCGATTTCGGCTTCGACCTCAGGCGCCGTCCTGCCTCCAGCTTGAACGGCGCCGATCAACGGCAGATTGATCTGTCCGGTAGGGCTGACCTGGACCGTTTGAGTGAGTTCAGGCGCCCCGAATACCAATATCTCGAGCGCATCCTGTGCACCGATCCGGTAGGTTTGGTCAGCCGGCTGGGCAACCATTGGAGCGGTTTGTAGTCCACTCTCATGATGAGCCGCCGGACGCGCGTTGTCGTCAGCTGGCTGATTGACCGGCGCAGGGGTTTGTGGAGCAACGCTGCTCTTCCTCTTTCCAACGCAGGTCCCAGCGTCCTCGCACTTTGTTGCCGCCGCCGGCAGAGCGAGAAAGGCCAATAAAGCGACTGCAATAGCGATCTGTCTCATATGCTTTCCCCGCTTCGACAACGATCACGCTGTCAAGGACCCGACAAGGTCTCGTGCCGCTTCGACTGAGAAGCGTAGACGGTGGCATGTGTCCTAAACAGAGCAATTTGCAAATTATGATTGACTGTATCCCGGCTGCCACAGCCCGGAGCGGCACGCAGGTCAGGCTTACCCTTCGCGCCTCAGGGCAATCGGGTGAACGAGGTTTTCGGATCGTTTCGAATCCAAGCGCGTCGGTTGAAGTCATTTCCGAATCCGGCAGGCCGACCGAACGACCGAAAAGAATTCAGAAACGCCGTTCACCCGATTCCCCTGCTTCGCGCCTCCTGCTTCGCGCCTCCTCGACCATGGATGCCTCGATCGATAGGATCTATATCTCGCAACCCGATTCGGCGGGTGATCCTTATGATTCGGCTGCCGACCTAAAGGAATTTCACGGCAAGGTCGTCGTGCCCGCAAATACGGCGGTGACTCTTGCCGCCACTCTCCCCGATGTGAGCTACAACCTAGACGAGCGACAACCGCTGCTGATAGCCGTTGATTTTAGTCGCAGTCCTCCCTCGGGGATCCGATTTAGGGACGCAGTGCCGCCCGAACAGGCGGTCGCCTATTGGCAAGCGGGTGCCGCCGAAGCAGCGATCAGGGATCGAAGCGCAGACTTCGATCTGCGCAACAGGATTTATCTCATCGAAAGCATCGCTGTCGGATAGGCAAAGGACAGCTTTCTCGTCTATCCGATCGCAGCTTCCCTAGCTCAGGCACTGTGGTGATTGCCCTGACCGTCGCTTACATGCCATCGTGGCCGTGACCGCCTCGGACACCAAGCTCGGAGCAGGTTGCCCTTCGCGGACAGACCCGTGGACCCTCCTGCGGTAGCGCTGAAGCGTACCGTGTAAGCCCGGTTAGGAAGGCTGGGATCGGTGGTGATCGACCAGTAGGTATCCGAGACATTAGCGAACGGATGGCCTGGAGGAAGCGCAGGATTGGACTGTGCAAGATCCCTCAGGCTGTTCAGTTCCTCGACGGTCGGGAGCCGCCATCCGGCCCGTCCTCCTGTCGCTATGGCGGTGATATGAAATCGAACACGCGATAACCAAAGTGAGAACAGCCATGACGTTCAATCGCAGACATCTTGTTATCGGCGCCGGAGCGGCGCTCGCCGCGCCATTCGTCATCACCGGTGCGCGCGCTGAAGAACCCGCCGTGACACTCAAGCTCCACCACTTCCTGCCGCCGGTATCCAACGGCCACAAGAAGATGCTCGCGCCCTGGGCCGAGAAAGTCGCGGCGGAACTCGCAAGGCAAAATCAAAATCGTCATCTTTCCGTCGATGCAACTCGGCGGCACGCCGCCGCAACTCTACGACCAGGCCCGCGACGGGGTCGTCGACATCGTGTGGACCTTGCCGGGATCGACTCCGGGCCGCTTTCCAACCACGGAAGTGATCGAACTTCCCTTCATCGCGGCGGAGCGCGGCATCGTCAATGCCAGGGCCGCACAGGAATTCGCCGATGTCCACCTCAAGGACGAGGTCAGTGACGTCAAAATCCTGTCCTATTGGGCCCATGACAGCGGTCATATCCACGCCAACCGCCAGGTCACGACGATGGACGACCTCAAAGGACTCAAACTGCGCAATCCGACGCGGCTGACTGGCGAAGGGCTGAAGGCGCTCGGCGCAACGTCTGTGGGCATGCCGGTCCCGCAAGTGCCCGAAAGCCTTGTGCAGGGCGTGATCGATGGAGCGGTGCTGCCGTGGGAGGTCGTGCCCGCGGTGAAATTGCACGAGTTGGTCAAGTTCCACACCGAGATCAAAGGCACACCCGCGCTTTACTCGCTGAGCTTCTTCCTCGCCATGAACAAGACCAGGTATGACGGCCTGCCGGAAGACCTCCGCGCCACCATCGACCGCAATTCCGGCATGGCCTTCGCCGAGTTGGCGGGCAACATGTGGGATGCCGAAGCCATCCGGGTTCGCGACATGGTCGAGAAGCGCGGCAATAAGATCACCATCATTGCCGAAGGCGAGAAGGCCCGGTGGATCAAGGCCACAGAGTCCGTCTATCCGGCTTGGATCGACCAGGTTAAAGACAAGGGCCTCGACGGCGCCAAACTGATTGAAGTGGTGCGGGCACTGGTTGCCAAGCACGATGCTTAGCCTGACCATGGCTAACACATAAATTGGTGGCACGACTGCCCTGGCGCCTGCCCTCAGATCGGCGCCGGGCGGCGGATCGCTCACCAAACATTGGGCAGGACGTGCGATGAAAACAACCGACTTGCCTGTCGAGGCTGGTGGACCGGTGGCGGCGCCATTGTCCGGGATAGAATGGCTGACCGGAGTAATTGCCGTTCTCGGGGGCTTGCTGACGCTTGCCGTTGCGCTTCTGGCGACTACCAGCGTGGCGATGCGCTGGCTGTTCGATCAGCCGATCGACGGCGACTACGAATACGTCAAGATGGCCACGGCGGTCGCCGTCTTCGCCTACCTCCCCTACACCCAGGCCCGGCACGGCAACATCATGACCGACACCTTCACGTCCTGGCTGCCGGCGCGAAAGCGCAACGCGATCGATGCGTTCTGGGATCTCGCCTATGCCGCGCTGATGGGATACGTGGCTTACGCGCTCGTGTTTGGCAGCCTGGACGCCTATCACAGCGGCGAAACCACCATGCAGCGGCAATTGCCGATCTGGCCGAGCATCGCCCTGTCGACCGCGCTGTGCATCCTGCTGGCGATCACTGCCGTGGTGACCGCGGCGCGGTCGTTCGCAACCCCGACCGACAGGAGCGTCCAATGAGCGGCACTGTCATAGCGCTGATCGGCTTTGCCTCGATGCTCGCGCTCATCGTGATGCGGGCGCCCATCGGCTTCGCGATGTTTATCGTCGGGGCCGCGGGCTATACCTATCTTTCGAGCGGCATGGCGTTCTTCGGTTACATGAAGACGAACTCCTATCACCAGTTCGCGAACTACACGCTCTCCGTCATTCCGTTGTTCATTCTGATGGGGGCACTGGCGGAGCGGGCCGGCATCGCCGCGGCCCTGTTCAAGTCCGCCGAGGGGGCGCTTGGCCGGTTCCGCGGCGGACTTGCCATGGCGGTCATCGGCGCATGCATGGCCTTCGGCGCCATCTGCGGCTCATCGGTAGCGACAACAGCGACCTTCGGGCGCGCGGCGCTGCCGGAACTCAACAAGTACAAATACGATGGCGGCTTCTCGACCGGAACGATTGCCATCGGCGGCACACTTGGAATCCTGATCCCGCCATCGGTGATCCTGGTGGTCTATGCCATCACCACCGAACAGAACATTGCCAAGCTGTTCCAGGCGGCCCTCATCCCGGGCCTGCTCGCGGCGGCGTTCTACTGCATCACCATCGCTGTCGTTGTGCGCCGCAATCCGGCGCTTGCGCCCGACATCGTCAAAGTCGCCGTCGAGCGCGCACCCCAACCCTGGTGGCCGAAGGCGCTTGGTGGCCTGGCGCTTGCGGCCATCGCCGCGCAGCTTTTTCGCGGGGGCCTGGCTTGGGAAAATGCCGCCATGTTCGCAGCCCTTGCCCTGCTCATCATGTTCGTCGACGTCGCGGTGATGCCGGCGATCATGATCGCCATCGTAGTGGTGGGCGGCATCTATGGCGGCGTGTTCACGCCCACCGAGGGCGCCGCGGTCGGCGCCATTGCCACGCTGCTGGCCGGGCTGGCGCAGCGGACACTCGGCTGGAAGGAAATCCTCCAGGCGATCCGGCAGACAGCCGAGACCGCGGGCATGATCTTCATCATCCTGCTGGGCGCCGAGGTTTTCGGCGCCTTCATGGCGCTGTCGCAGTTGCCGACAACAGCGGCGGAAGCCATCGGCGGCTCCGGCTTCTCGCCCTATGCGGTGCTGATCGCGATGCTGGCGTTTTACATCCTGCTCGGCGCCGTGATGGACGAGCTCGCCATGATCCTCCTGACGCTGCCAGTGTTTTTCCCGGTCATCCAGGCACTGGATTTCGGCATGTTTCCGGATGAGGTCGCGATCTGGTTCGGCATTCTGGTGCTGATCGTCGTCGGTATCGGCCTGACCGCTCCGCCGATCGGACTCAATGTTTTCGTCATCTCGTCGCTGGCGAAAGGCGTCCCGATCAGCGCCACCTACCGCGGCGTTCTGCCTTTCATCGCCGCCGACGTTATCAGGCTGGCCCTCGCCGTTGTCTTCCCGGCCCTGTCGTTGTGGCTCGTACGCATGTTGAACTGAGAGCGTCCGCTGCCAGCTCACTGCTAGCTCGGGTCGGCGGCGCGCAATCGCTTCGCTAGAGCCTCCAGGAGCTTCCATCCGATGGTGGCGTTCCTTTCGACCAGTGGGCGGAACTCCCAGAACGTGAGCCCGTAGCAAACCAGGTCGGTCGCAGCGGTCACCGTGGCCGAGCGGGGACCGCCGTCGATCAGGGCGACCTCGCCGAAGTAGTCGCCCGGGCCGAGGGTGGCGCGGTCGACGCCTTTGCGCGAGACCATGGCCTCCCCGGAGTCGATGAGGAAGAAGGCGGCGCCCCCGGACCCCTCCATGATGACGGTCTCGCCCTTCGCGAAACGGCGCTCCTTGAGCAGGCGGGCGATTTGCTCGGTCTGTCTCCGGTCCATATCGGCGAAGAGCTGGACGCGCCGGAGGGCAGCCACGGGATCGCGCGGGGGTGGTCCGGGCGGTGGCGCCTCGCTGCGCGCCTTCCCCGTGGTGACGGCGCGGCACTGGAGGAGATAGAGCGTCCCATCCTGGAACGCCCATTCGATGTCGCGTCGCGGGCCGTAGACCTTCTCGCACTGAAGGGCGAGCTCGCCCAGGGCCGCGAGCTCGGCATCGTCGAGGCAGAGTTGGTTCACCTGGGCGGGTGGTACCTGCTGCTCGAAAGTACCCCCGCTGGGGAGCGAGCGGATCGCGATGCGCTTGCGCCCGGCCTTGCGCTCCAGCACATGGCCGGAGCGGTCGAGGCGGAAGTGGTCCGGGACGACGAGGCCCGCGACCACGGCTTCACCGAGGCCCCAGCTCGCTTCGATCAGGCGCTCATCGGCGCCGGTGACCGGGTGCCCGGTGAACATGACCCCGGCGGCGGTGGGGTTGAGGAGCGTCTGGACGACGACGCCGACGCTCGGGCGGGTGAACAGGCCGACACGCTGGCGGTAGGTGATTGCCGAATCCGAGTTCGCAGACCACCAGACTTCGCGGACGGCGCCGGGGACATCGGCCGCCGAATGGACGTTGAGCACGGTGAAGTGCTGGCCGGCGAAGCTCGCCGCCGCGCTGTCTTCATCGACGGCGGACGACCGGACGGCGAACGGGGGCGGCAAGGCGGCGATGGCCTTTGCCACCTTTTCAATGGCCTTGTCGTTCCCCGAGGCGACGGCCTCGACCAGGTCGCCCGAGAGCGCCACGCCGGGCGGGACCGCGAGGCCCTGGCGCGTGGCGTCGCCGAGCCCCACGGCCTTCGAGCCATAGAGCGAGGTCTCGCGCGCCTTCGCGAAGGGGACGACTTTTTTCACCCGAGCATCGTGACTTCGCCGGCATCCCCGTCTACGCGGACAAGGACGCCGTCGGCGATGCGTTCGGTCGCCTCGCGGGTCCCGACGACGCCGGGGATCCCGTACTCGCGCGAGACGATCGCCGCATGTGAAAGGAGGCCGCCGTTGTCGGTGACGATACCGCCAAGGAGCGGGAGGAGGATGTTGAAGGCCTCGGTCGTCGACTCGGTGACGAGCACATCGCCCTTGGTGATCCGGCCGAACTCCGAGGAGCCGGAGACGCGGCGCGCGGGCCCCTCGTAGACGCCCTTGCTCGCCGCTAGCCCGTAGAGGACCTTTTCTTCGTTCTGTGCCTGCGAGCTCCCGAAGAGGTGGCCCAAGGCGATTGAGGTCGCGCGCATGACGCGGCCGACCGACGGGGGCAGGGCCGCGAGGTCAGGCGGGGGCGGTGAGGGCGGGCCAAGGAAGCGCGGAGCGTCTTTGGCGGTGTAGGTCGCGCGGTATTCGGCGCGCTTGGCGAGCTCGTCCGCGGACGGGCCACCGGTGCCGGCGACCAGCGCACACATCTCGTCGAGGCTGGCGTCCAGCATCTGCTGGGGGGTGGCGATGCGACCGCGACCTGCAACCCGCCGGCCGGCCGCAAGGGCGGCGCGCCGCATGAGGCCCGAGGCCCAGATGTCGCTGTAGATGCCTCGCTCATCGCGGAGGCGGTAGGTGAGGCGGGCCTCGCCGAGCAGTTCGTCGAACTCGTCCTGGTGCGCCGCGGGAACCTGGGCGCGGACTTCGGCAATGCGGGCATCGACGTCCGAGGCGGCCCGGGCTTCTCCGGAAACGGCGATGCGGATGGCTTTCAGGAGTGCGTCCGGAAATTCGAGCACCGCGGGCTCGGCGATGTCGAAGCCGTCGATGAGGCGGTTGCCGACCAGGTCGAGGTAGCCGGAGACCGCTGCGCCTGCTTCGCCCCTGAGGGAACGCAGGCTCGCGAGCACCTGTGCGGGGTCGCCGCCGGATGCGAGGGCGTCGCGGGCAGCGGGGTCCTGGGCGAACGCACCCTTCAGGCGTTCCATCTCGTCGGAGCCACCCGCGGACACCACTGCCGAACCGCGCAACAGGCCCAGCAGCTCGGACGGCGGCAGGCCCGTCCAGTCCCCAACGTGTGCGAGGAAGTCCCCGGTTGGGAGCACGGCGCCGGCGGTGAAGCGCATGTGCTGGGCGATCATGGCCGAATGGTGGTCGCGGCAGCGCGTCAGATAGGCGACCACCTCCGCGTCGGAGAGGGCGTCCGGATTGACGGCCTGCAGCTCCCGGTGCGTGGCAATGGAGGATGGTTTGCGATTCTCGTCCCAGTCGCGAAGCTGCTCCCGCCAGAGCTTCTGCGCGAAGACTTGTTCGGCGCGCTGAAAGCGGTCGGGGATTTCGGGGTCCGGAACCGGCAGCACCTGCTTGTAGCCGAAGCCTTTCACGTAGCCCATCTGGAGGCCGTCGATGAGCATCCCGTAGAAGCGGGCGAAGTCGTTGGTGCCCCTCTCGAAGGCGGGGGGATGCGTCTCCTGGAAGTAGCGCGTCACCGGGCGCGGGAAGTGCACGGGGTCTTGCTCCCACGATCCCGGCCCTGGCGGCTCAAAACGTAGTTCGGTCGAGGAGTCTGGCGCAGTCATGGCAGTTCCTCTCTCTGGGACAGCCCAAGATCTTGCAGCGCCGCTGGCGATTATTTTATCGTTCGGAGCGGAGGGACGGCACGGGCGATTTCTGGAACTTCGCAGTCTCCTTTAACTGACCCGATCCGGGCCTCGCAAGGTCTATTTGTTCTCGCCCGCGTGGGCGATAAGTGGACGGTCCCATTGCGCTTGAATAGGCTCCGGAAAATCGGCGTTGACGCCGGCCCGTCCCCGTGGCGGGGGACTATCGCTTGACCTTGCAGGTGAACGACGTGCCTTGCGGCCAATTCACCTGCGCCTCGTCGCCCTTCGACCAGAAGACGAGCCCAAAGTCTCCCTCGTACTTGGCGCCGGAGGCGGCCGGTGCCAACATCACCGTCTGAACTTCATTGCCGCGAACCAGGTTGGCGCTGGGCGGATCGGTTTCGGCCGGCGTGAAGATGATCTCGTTCGGCTGCGGCCCATCGCAGGTGAAGTAGACGGATTTGCCCACCGTGGCGGTTCCGTAGCGGGCCTGCAGAAATACTGTGCGCCTTGTGTATTCCTCGACGGCGCATTGCCGCTTGTCGTCCGCCTTCCAGCAGTCGTTGCGTCCTTTGATCCAGCCGCGCTGCGTTGCCAGCAGTTCACTCAACTGGCCGGCGCTCAGCGGCTGCTTCTCGGCCGAACCAAAGACCCGGCCGAGCTCGCGGTCGAGCCTGGCAAGCTCTTCGTCCTGACATATCAGCTGTTCGATCTCGCCCTCCGCTTTGGCGCAGTCGAAGCTGGGCGATGCCGCGGCGGCAAGCTCGGCGAGCATGCCGTCAAGACAAGCCAACGCAAGTCCAACTGCCAGCATCCTCATGATAAGCCTCCAAGTCCGTAACAATCGCCGAGCTTCCCTTGCTTTCGCAAGGATGACGAAGGGGTTGGCGACACGCTGTCGCGCTAGCCGCGCTGCTGACTATCGAAATTGGCGCGCTGCGCCTTGCGCCGGTGGGCAACGACTTCGGCGAGGATCGACAGCGCAATCTCCTCCGGCGTGATGGCGCCGAGATCGAGCCCGGCAGGAGCCCGGATCCTTGCCAGCCGGTCCGGGTCTACTCCCCGTTCACTGAGTTTCGCCTGCAGCGCCCTGGTTTTTCTGCGGCTGCCAACGAAAGCGACGAGGTCGGCATCGGCGGCAAGAGCTGCCAGCAACGCCGCCTCATCGCCGCGTCCCTGCGTGGAAACGACAATGAAGCGTGCTCCCTCCCGTGTCGGAGGAAGCGTGTAGCCCTCGATCCGCCGGTCGACTTCGCGGAATGCCGCCTGCTCGTCGGCGGGCGCGCAGGCGGTGACGGCGAAGCCGAGCCGACGGCCGAGATCGGCAAGCGCTACGGCAACGGGGCTCGACCCGCATATGACGATTTCGGGCGTCGGCAGCACCGGCTCTACGAAAATGTCCATCGTGCCCTGGCTCGGGCAGAAGTTGTTGGCGAAGCGTACCCCTTCGCGCTCGTCTCCTGCCGCAACGCCCCTGGCCTGCAGCAGGTCTGGCGGCTCGACACAGACCAGGCGCGACCGCCCGTCGGCGATCGCCTCGCGCCCGGCCTTGACCACCGCCGCACGGGCGCAGCCGCCGCCGATCCACCCCTCCGTCACCGAGCCGTCCGGGAGGATGATCGCCTTCGCCCCTGCTTTTGCCGCTGTGGCGGAGACCGTGCGGACGACGGTTGCCACGGCGAAAGACTCCCCTTTCGCTTTCAGCTCGGAGATCGCCTCGAGGATATCGCCCGCGCGGCTCATGGCGTCAGATCCTGGCAAGATAGGGTTCGAGCGCCGCCAAACTTTCCAGATTGTGGGCGGGAGCGAAGAGATCTACGTAGGGCAGCGCCGCCTGCATACCGCGCGCTTCGGGCGCATAGTCGCGCCAGCCGATCAGCGGGTTCAGCCAGACGATCCGCCGGCACCGGCGCCGCAGCCGGCGCATCTCCTCCGCCAGCCGTTGCGGCTCGCCCGTGTCGTAACCGTCGGAGACGATCATCACCACCGTGCGGGAGTTGATCACCCGCTTCGCATGCCACTGGTTGAAGGTCGCGAGGCTTTCCCCGATCCGTGTGCCGCCGCCGATCCCCTGCGCCATCAGCGACAGCCGGTCGACCGCGCGGCTCACGTTGCGGTCGCGAAGCGACGGCGAAACATGCGCCAGCCGCGTGTGAAAAACGAACGCCTCTGCCTCGCGGAAGGCTTCGACCGCCCCATGCAGGAAGCGCACGAAAAAGGCGATGTAGAGGCTCATCGAGCCGGATGCATCGAGAAGCATGACGAGACGCAGCGGCTTTTCCTTGCGCCGCCGCCACGCCAGTTCGACCGGCGTGCCGCCATGGGCGACGCTCTTGTGAATGGTCCGCCTCAGATCAAGCTGCCGGCCGCGCCGCCGGACCTCCTGGCGCCGGACGATGCGAGCCCGCATCCTGTGGGCAAGGCGCGCGGCGAGTGCGTGCGTTCGAGCGATTTCGTCGGGATCGACGATGTGGCGGAGATCGACAGACGCCAGCGCCTCGGCGCGCGATGCTCCTTCACGGCGCGCCTTCCCGTCGGCTACAAAGTCCCCCTCGCCCCGGGACCGTTCGACGCTGTCCGGCGTTCCGGCAGCCCTTGAAGCAACGTTGTCGGTGCGATGTCGAGGCTGCTTTTGGGTCATCGCCCCGACCCGACGACTTCAGGCGCGTACGGATGTTGCGGCTTTCCCAAAAGGCAGCGAAAATCTCGTCAAAACGCTGGAAGTCCGACCGGTCCGCCGAGAACAGCGCCCGCAGCGCGGGCTTCAGCGCCGATGCACGCGCGGCTGCGGGCGAGATGAGAACCGACAGCGCGTCGCGCGTCTCGGCCAGGCCGACCGTGAAGCCGTTGTCCCGCAGCGTGCGCACGAATCCGGCAAGCTTCAAGCGCATCGCTTCCCCGAGCGGGGAAGAGGACCGTTCTGCGACAGTCGCCATCGCCGTTCCTTTCAGGCGACCTTGCCGAGCAGACGCTCCATCACCTCGCGGGTCATTCGCGAGCGATCTTCCTGCGTCTTCAGGAGGCAGATCAGGGTCTCATGCACCGCTTCTTGGTCCTGCCGCAAATCGTGCACGTCGAGGCCGGTGAGGGTCGCCGCCCAGTCGAGCGTTTCGGCGATCCCGGGAGCCTTGCGCAGGTCCTCCTTGCGGATTGCCGACACCATACGCGCGATCTGCTGGGCGAGGCTCGTATCGATGGCGGGCAGCCGCGTCATGAGAATGCGCGCCTCGCGGTCCACCTCGGGGAAATCGAGATGGTGATAGAGGCAGCGGCGACGCAGCGCATCGGAAAGCTCGCGCGTGGCGTTGGAGGTGAGCACGACGCGCGGGATGGAAACGGCGGTGATCGTCCCGAGCTCGGGGATCGACACCTGGAAATCTGAAAGAAGCTCGAGCAGAAACGCCTCGAACTCCTCATCGGCCCGATCGACCTCGTCGATGAGCAGCACCGGCGGTTTCGCCCGCCGGATCGCCGCGAGCAGCGGCCGCTCGAGCAGGTATCGTTCCGAGAAGATTTCGGCCTCGGTGCGATCGGGATCATCGCCGGCGCTTTCACGCACCTTGATCGCCAGCAGCTGGCGCTGATAGTTCCATTCATAGAGGGCGGCATTCTGATCGAGTCCCTCGTAGCATTGCAGGCGGATGAGCTCCGTTCCGTGCACCTGGGCGAGCGCTTTGCCGACCTCCGTCTTGCCCACCCCGGCTTCGCCCTCGACCAGAAGCGGGCGTTTGAGATAGTCCATCAGCCAGAGCGCGGTGGCGAGATCGCGGTCGGCGATGTACCCCACCTCGGCAAGGCGGTCGGAGATTTCCTCGCGCGTCATCGAATACGTGCCGCCCTCACGCAGCCGTCATCCCGCGCGCCCCCTTCGAAAGCTCCACCGATAGGGCCGACGTAGGTTACTCCGACGACGTATGCAGACCCAACCTCTCTGCCGCCTCCCAGGTGCGCCAGGCGTCATGCGGCATCTGGATATGGGTGGAGCCGAGGAACGCGAAAGCATCGTTCACCGCATTGGAAAAGCAGGGCACTCCGCCCACGTTCGGGCTTTCGCCTACGCCTTTGGCGCCGATCGGATGATGCGGCGAAGGCGTCGTCGTCCAGTCGGTCTCCCATTTCGGGGTCTCGACCGCAGTCGGCAGGAAGTAGTCCATCAGCGACGCCGAGGTGATGTTGCCCATCTGGTCATAGTGCAGCTCCTGCCCCATGGCGATGCCGAAGGCTTCGGTGAGGCCGCCGTGGATCTGCCCCTCGATGATCATCGGGTTGATGCGCGTGCCGCAATCATCGAGCGCATAGAAGCGCCTGACCCTGGTCTCGCCGGTATCCACGTCGACGTCGACCACGCAGATATAGGCGCCAAATGGAAAGGTAAAGTTCGGCGGATCATAGTAGTTCACCGCCTCGAGTTCCGGCTCCATGCCGGGCGGCGCCTCGTGATAGGCCGCCCAGGCGAGCTCGGTCATGGTCTTGAACCGCTCCGGATTGCCCTTCACGCGGAAGCGATCGACGTCCCACTCGAGGTCGTCGTCATGCACTTCGAGCACGTAGGCCGCGATCATCTGCGCCTTCGCCTTGATCTTGCGGCAGGCCATGGCGGTCGCCGCACCCGAAACCGGCGTCGAGCGCGAGCCGTAGGTGCCGAGGCCGTAAGGTGCGGTGTCGGTGTTGCCGTCCTCAACCTTGATCCCGTCTGCCGCGAGCCCGAGCTCGGTCGCGATGATCTGTGCGTACGTCGTCTCGTGGCCCTGCCCCTGGCTCTTGGTGCCGAGCCGGCAGATCCCGGTGCCGGTCGGATGAATGCGGATCTCGGCCGAGTCGAACATGGCGATGCCGAGAATGTCGCAGGCCCGCGACGGCCCGGCGCCGACGATCTCGGTGAAGAAGGCGACGCCGATGCCCATCAGCTCGCGGGTCTCTCCGCGTCTGAACGCCTCCTGACGGGTTTTCTGCTCGGCGCGCAGCTCCCGGTAGCCGACCTTGTCCATCGCCTTCTGCAGCGCTGTCTGATAGTCGCCGGAGTCGTATTGCCAGCCCAGCGCCGAGGTATAGGGGAACTGCTCGCGGCGGATCAGGTTCTTCATCCTGAGCTCGGCCGGATCCATCCCGAGTTTCTGCGCCAGGATATCCACCACACGTTCGATGCAATAGGCAGCTTCGGTCACGCGGAAGGAGCAGCGATAGGCGACGCCGCCCGGCGCCTTGTTGGTATAGACCCCGTCGACCAGGCAGTAGGCCGCCGGGATGTCGTACGACCCCGACACGATGCTGAAGAGTCCGGCCGGCCACTTGGTGGCGTTGGCGCAGGCATCGAAGGCGCCGTGATCGGCGATCGTGTAGACCCTGAGGCCGGTGATCCTGCCGTCGCGCGTGGCGGCGATTTCGGCCGTCATGTGGAAGTCGCGTGCAAAGGCCGTCGTCGAGAGGTTCTCGATGCGGTCCTCGGTCCATTTGACCGGCTGGCCGGTCACGATCGAGGCGACGATCGCGCAGATATAGCCGGAATAGGCGCCGACCTTGTTGCCGAAGCCGCCGCCGATGTCGGGCGCGATCACATGGATCTTGTGCTCCGGAATCTTCGAGATGAGCGAGCCGACCGTGCGGATGACGTGCGGCGCCTGGAAGGTGCCCCACAGAGTCAGCTCACCCGTGACCTTGTCGAAGGAGGCGACGCACTGGCACGTCTCGAGCGGACACGGATGCACGCGCGGATAGGCGATGAACTCCTTGATGATCACCTCGGCCTTCTCGAAAGCCGAGTCGGTGGCCGCCCTGTCGCCGGCTTCCCAGGAAAAGATATGGTTGTGATGCTTACGCTTGCCGTGCGCGCCGTCGGTCTTGCCCTGGAGGTCCTCGCGGATCACGGGAGCGTCGGGCGCCATCGCCTTCAGGGGGTCGATGTTGACCGGCAGCTCTTCATAGTCGACCTCCACTGCTTCGACCCCGTCGGCGGCGGCGTAGCGGTCCGTCGCCACGACGAAGGCGACCTCCTGGTTCTGGAACAGCACCTTGCCGTCGGCGAGCACCATCTGCATGTCGCCCGCCAGCGTCGGCATCCAGGCAAGGTTCACGCCCTTCAGCTCCGTTGCGGTGATCACCGCGAGAACACCCGGAACCTTGAGAGCTTTCGACGTATCGATGCTTTTGATCCGCGCATGCGCGTAAGGAGAGCGGACAATGTCGCCGTGCAGCATGTTCGGCAGCACCAGGTCATCGACATAGTTGCCCCTGCCCTGGACGAAGCGCACATCTTCGACACGCTTGCGCTTGCAGCCGATGCCCTGCAGCTTCTCGGCGCGGGCTTCAGACGTCTCGGTGATCGCGTTCATTCCGCAGCCTCCTTGACCTTGCCTCCGGCAACCTCGCCTGCCGCAGCCTGGATCGCCGTCACGATGTTCTGGTAGCCGGTGCAGCGGCAGAGATTGCCGGAGATGCCGAGCCTGATCTCCTGCTCCGTAGGGTCCGGGTTCTCCTTCAGCAAACGGTAGGCGCGGGTGATCATGCCCGGCGTACAGAAGCCGCATTGCAGGCCGTGATGCTCGCGGAATGCGTTCTGCAGCGGATGCAGCGTGCCGTCGGCGGCTGCCAGGCCTTCTATGGTGAGCACCTCGGCGCCGTTTGCCTGCACGGCGAACACCGTGCAGGACTTCACCGACTTGCCGTCGAGATCGACGGTACATGCCCCGCAATGTGACGTCTCGCAACCGACATGCGGCCCGGTGAGGCGAAGCTGCTCGCGCAGGAAATGGATGAGCAGCGTGCGCGGCTCGACGTGCGCATCGACCTGCTTTCCGTTCACCTTCAACGCAATCTGGATCTTGGCCATGCGATTTCTCCGGTCAGGACGCGCGCGACCTGGCGCGCGCGAGGGCCCGTGCGAGCATCACTCCCGCCATTCTGGTGCGATAGGCAGGAGTTCCGTGGCGGTCGGCGGCCGGCAAGGTGATCGCTTCGGCGGCGGCGACCGCCTGCTTTATGGTCGCCGCGTCAAGCGTCGATCCGACGATGATCTTTCCCGCTTCCCTGGCGAATAGCGGCGTGTCGGCGACGTTGGTGAGGCCGATCGCACAGGCGCCGATCTTCCCGCTTTTCAGGCTCATCACGACGGCTGCAGCAGCCGTCGCATAGTCGCCGATCTTGCGCTTCAGTTTCTCGTAAGCGTAACCGTGCCCTGCCCAAGGAGTCGGGATGCGTATGGCGGTAAGAATCTCCCCACGCTTCAGGGCGGTCGCGTATGCGCCCTTGTAGAAGGAGCGCGCCGCCACGCGACGCTCGCCTGCCTTGCCGGTCAACTCGTACGCCGCATTCAAGGCGATCATCACGGCCGGCATGTCGTTGCCGGGGTCACCGTTGGCGACGTTGCCGCCGAGGGTTCCGGCGTAACGCACCTGCGGATCGGCGATCTGAAGCGCGGCCTCGCGCAGAAGCGGCGCCTTCGCGGCAAGGAGATCGGAGTCGATCACCTCGTGCTGGGTGACCATGGCCCCGATGACGATATCGCGGCCGTCGGCCCGGATGCGTTTGAGGCCGCCGATACCGGCAAGATCGACGAGATGGGAGGGTGTAGCCAGCCTGAGCTTCATCAGCGGGATCAGGCTGTGCCCGCCGCCGAGCGGGCGGGCATCGGCGCCGAGGCGGGCGAGCAGTGCGACGGCTTCCCTGACGGATTTGGGTCGATGGTAAGCGAAAGCGGGAGGGATCATGGCTTGCTCCGATCGGAGGCCGATAATGGCCGTTTTTGAGTTGCCTGGACAACCCCGCGTTCACCAGCTGGCGCGCTGCCGCACGAACGGCGGCAATTCTGCACGAACTGCGTCAGCAGTGCTGACCTTGCCGCAGCTTCACATGGCCTGAAGACCCAGCTGGGCCTTCAGCCCTCCGAAGCGGCTCCGGCTGACCGGGACGACGTACGTATCATGTCCTGATAACTCGATCAGTCCGTGATCGCGGTCCCGCTTCAATCCCACTACCCGCTCGAGGTTGACGATGTGGCTGCGGTGGACGCGGATGAAGTGAGCATCATCCAGCCGGGCTTCCACCTGGCTGATCGGCAGCGGGCAGAAGAGCTTGGAGGTTCCGTCGAAGATGTAGGTGTAGTGCGCGTTGGCGTGGACCGCGACGACATCCTTGACGGGCAGGAATTGAGTAATTCCATCGCGGATCACCGGCAATCTGCGCATGGCTGCGGTCTGCCCCCTGCGGTGGACGTAGTTGTCGGGTGAAGCACGCTTTGGCTCGGTCAGTGCCGCGACAAGCGGATGGACCGAAATGTTCTCGGCAGGCCTGTCCTGGACAAGAGTGAGCAAAAAGATGCCCGACACGCCGAACGCGACGACGGCGACGACGATGGCGAGCAGGTCCGTGGAAAGGCTGGGTGCGGTAATGATGGCTTCGCCATGCGGCGTTACCCTGAGGGCCGCCATGGCGGTGTAGTGCATGCCGGAAATGGCGCCTCCAAGGGCTGTGGCAGAAAGAATCAGCGGCGGACGGCCGCGCCGGCCGCCGGCGAGCAGCAGAGCGAGGCCCGATGTCGCGATTGCGATCGCCACGCTCGCGACGACGAGAGTTACATCGTGGGTCATATGAGCGCTCGCATGCAAGGCCCACATGCCGATGTAGTGCATGGCCACGATGCCCAGCCCCATGAAGACAGCCGCGGCGGCGAGGCGCGGCAGGGTGAGCCTTCCGGCGCTGGCGGCAAAGACTGCGACCCCTACCACGATGACACACACGAGAAACGACAGGAGAGTCGGCAGCACGAGGTAGTCGACGCGGAAAGGCAGGTGTGCAGCCAGCATGGCGACAAAGTGCATCGACCAGATGGCGACGCCGAGCGACAGGGCGGCGCCTGCGAGAATGACGCTGCGGCGGACCCCGGCCGCGGCGGCGACCTGTACCGCCAAGCCGAGCCCCACGTAGGCGCCCTGGATCGCGACGGCAATCGACAGGGCCACGAGCCACGGCTCATGCGTTACGGGCATTGCTTCCCCCAGAGGCTACCTCGAGCGTTCAGAGGACGACTATAGATCGACACCGGCGGCATGGCGAGCGGGCTTCCCAAGCTCCGTGTCGCTGGCGGATTGTGCCGCCCAGCGAAGTTTGGCTCTGTTGCGACCTTCCCTTTTGAGCTTTCTTCGCTGCTGGATCTATCGATTGAGCGGTGACCGCTTGCGCGATCTCAAACGCGCCTCAGCGATGTCCATCGCCAGTGACTGAGACAGCGCCGTAGCTCCCTGCCGGCGCGACGCGCCATGCTACAAAGCGGATATGGAGGAGCGGACCGGCAGACGGCTGCGTCTTTTGGCGAACCTGGTGGGCGTTGGCGCGGCGGCCGGCGTCGCCTACATGCCATTCATCAGCGATTCCCCTTCCGCCGCCATGGCGCTGAGATTTGCGGCCCAGGGGTCGCTCATTGTCCTGTTGACCTTTGGATTCGAGATATTCGTCGCCCAAGGGCCGGCAAGCGAGCCGTTGCGGCGCGCACCCTTCGCCGTGGTCCTTCTCATCAAGGCCCTGATTACCACCGTCCTGATCGTCATTGCGTATGTGATCGGGGCTGCGGTTCTGTTTCCTGAACGCTTTGCCGCTCAGGCACCGCTGCGGGAGCTATTCAGAGATACCGGATACGCCCTTGCAGTCGCCGTGGCGTTACAGTTCATCCTCCTCGCTCGCACTCTTGTCGGCGGGCGGGTTCTTACCAATATCCTGCTGGGACGCTATCACCGGCCGCTCAGCGAGCAACAAATCTTCATGTTCATCGACGTCAGCGGCTCAACGGCGCTGGCCGAGAGACTTGGCGGTGTGGGCGCCTATTCGATGATCTCTCGCTTCTTCTTCGATGTGGCGCAGGAAACGGCGCGCTATGGCGGCGACACCCACGAGTACATCGGCGACGAGGTCGTGGTCACCTGGCCCCTGGAAGATGCAGGCAGCAACGTCCGCTGTCTCGACTGCTATTACGCCATTTGTGACCGGATGGCGCGCAACGTTCCCGCCTACACCCGTGATTTCGGTTTGGCTCCCGGGTTTCGGGTGAGCCTGCATGGCGGTCCGATCGTCGCCGGGGAATGCGGTGACGACAAGCGCGAGATCGTCTATTTCGGCGACACGATCAACGCGGCGGCACGGATGCAGGAGGTCTGCAAGGAGCTTGGGCGCGCCTTGCTCGTTTCGGGCGAACTGTTGCGGCAGATGGACCTGCGCCCCGGATACTCTGCGATCAGCCTGGGCGAGGTAAAGCTGCGCGGCCGCGAGAAGGCGATCGAGCTCTTCACCGTCGAGCGCAAGGCTGCAACAGGAAAGGATGTCTGATGCGTTGCTACTTCTACAAGTCATTCCGCCCCGGCTGACATTCACCAACGACATGACGGATGCCGAGGCGGCGATCATGCAGGAGCACTCCGCCTATTGGAGCCGGTTGCTTTCCAAGGGCAAGTGCGTTGCCTATGGACCAGTTCTGGATCCGGACGGCGCCTATGGCATCGCCATCGTCGAAGTGGCCGACGAAGCGGAGCATCGCCGGGAGCGACCCGGCGATCACTTCAGGGGCGGGCTTTCGTTTCGAGCTTCATTCGATGGATGCGACGGTGAGGCCACAGGTCGCGAAAGGCTGACTCAGGCCGGGGTAAGGGTGGCGGGTGAAATCAGAACTCCGAATTCCTTGCACCAGATGACGACGCTCCGGTAGCGGCCGAGGTCGGCGGCGGGCGGAATCATGTAGACTTGGCTGCCCTTGAATGCTCTGAGCCGTCCCAGATCGAGCTGGCCATTCGACTTGAAATCATCGCCGTCCTCGATCGGCGCCGCTTCGACGAGATAGACATGGAAGCGTGGACCGGGACCGACTTCGAAGTCGTCGCCGAGGTGGACCAGCGCCGAACCGTCGCCTTGCCGGTAGAGCGTTGTGGTGCCCCTGCCCCAGTGGACCGGATCCGACGGGTTGGCGTGCCGGAAGGCGCCGGCGGCGAGCCGCTCGCGGGCGGCAGGCGGGAGCTGCTCGCTCGCAGCCTCGCGCAGGAACCAATAGGGATAAACGAATATGCCGAGCACGAAACCGAATGCGGCGCCGAGCGCGAGGCCCGCGATGACTGAGATGATGATGCGTTTCATGACCAGAGTATGCGCATCGACGGCTAGGATTTCCAATGCCGCGGACACATGGTGTCCATTGGCAATGGTTATGGAGCGCCTAGAGGCTCGGCCACGCCACGAAAGACGCGTTGTCGTACAATGCTGCGCATTACCTTATGGGCGAACGCCTGCCCTCGGGCAACGACCCGGGTGATGCCAGGTCGCTGAAAATGCAGTAGTGAAGTTAGCAGCACAGGGGAGGCCGGTCCTTGACCTTGCATTCGCGTTACGACCGTCTCCTGATGGGTTCGCCGCTTCGGCGGCGCAGCATATGCGTGGTGGTCAGCGCGCTGCTGTCGCTCGTGCTGCTCTTCGCCGCCATCGTTCAACTGAGCCTGTTCACCGGGCTGCACGCCGACGTGGGAGCGGTGTTCTTCCAGGCGCTTGCGCTGTCGAGCCTGCTCGCGCTGGTACCGCTCGCGGTGCTCTGGTTTCTCGATCGGCGCGAGCGCGAAACTCCCTGGCTGTTCGCGGCTGCCTTCCTGTGGGGCGGGTGCATCGCAACTGCAATCGCCCTGCCCTTCAACACGGCCTTCTTCCTGATGGTCGACGCATGGGTCGCGCAGAACCCGGGGATCATCGAGGTCCTGGGTCCGAATGCGCCGCTCCTGATTGCGGCGCCGATTTCCGCACCGATCGTCGAAGAGTTCGCCAAGGCGTTGGGAGTGCTGCTGCTGTTCTGGCTGCTGCGTGCCGAGTTCGACAACATGCGTGATGGCCTCGTCTACGGCGCGTTGGTCGGCGCGGGGTTCAACTGGTTCGAATCGGCGCTCTATGTGGCGCAAGGCTACGCAAAGTTTGGCGTGGCGCCCTTTGGCTTGCAACTCGCCGGCCGCTACGCACTTTTCGGGCTCGGCGGACACGCGATGTTCACCGCCATCTTCGGTGGCTTTCTCGGTTTTGCCATGCAGACGCGGCGAGCCTGGCTGCGCATCGCGGCTCCGTTGGCCGGTCTTGCCCTCGCCATTGCGGCGCACATGGTCAACAACGCGCTGCCCTTGTTGGCAGTGCTCTCCGGCCAGCAGGTCCCGGCGGACGGGCAGCTCCCCGACATCGGTTTTTTCGATGCCTTCGCGGCCGTAAGCCTGACTCAGCTCACTATATTCGTTCCGTTCCTGCTGATCGTGGCGCTCGCGCTCTGGCGCAGCGGCGTGTGGGAACGCCGGGTGATCCGCGAGGAGCTGGCGGAGGAAGTCGGGCGGGCGGTGAGCGCGGACGAATATCGGGACATCGTCAGGGACCGCATGCTGCGAACTCGTCGCATCATCCCGATGCACCCCCGCACCTCGGCTGCGCTCGTGAATGCACAGCACGAGCTGGCGTTCCGCAAGCGCCGGGTGCGGGAAGAGGGCGCCGATCCGAAAGAAGACATCCTGGTGGCCGGCTGGCGGGAGGATATCCGTCACTTGCGCAAGACGGTGTAGGCCGGCTTCAGCCGAAGCCCGCTCGTTAAAGTCGCCCGCCGTCGGCACCGGCAGCCCAGACAGGCGCTCATATTAACCGCGCGCTAAGGCTCCCCGCGCAAACTGGACGCGGGCGAGCTTGCGCCGCAGGCCGCTTCCGCTTAAGTTCGGATAACGAGTGCCTATCCAGTGAGTGAGTGGCATATCATGCCCACCCTCGGCCAGATCGATCGGCGCAGTTTCCTGCGCCTCCAGTTCGTCTTTCTCCTGCTGATCCTTGCAGCAATTTTCCTTGGCGCGATGGCGTTCGGCGCGGTGGGTGACGTTCCGGCCCTCCCCTACATCGGCCTGTTCATCACCTCGCTTATCGCCGGCACGATGCTCCCATTCCTGCCCGCCTCATCCGAAATGGCCATGGCCGGATTGCTTGCGACGGAGGTCGGAGTGCCAATGCGGCTCATCGCCGCTGCCATCGTCGGCAACGTACTGGGCGCCTCGGCAAACTATTTTGTCGGATGGAACCTGGCGCGTTTGACCGGGCGCAACTGGTTTCCGATTTCGCCAACCGGGCTGCAGAGAACGACAGAACAGTTCCGGCGCTATGGCACCTGGCTTCTTCTTTTGTGCTGGCTTCCGACGGCTGGCGACGCAATCACCGTGGTTGCCGAACTCCTGCGAACCGATCTCCGTGTATTCCTGATCCTCACGGCGATCGGCAAAGCCTTCGGACACATCGCTGTCGCCAGCGGAGTTACCTGGATCACGTAGCTCCAGCCCCGCCCCCGGCGGTGCTGCGTTATCTCCCTTGAAGCTTTGAATGTTGGGATGATAGGCTGCCAAGCCAGCCCTCTGTTCGGTACGTGATCTGCGTATCGCGAACACCAGGACGACAACCTGGGATGCAAAACTCAAATCACAAGGGAGGATATGCATGACCACGGATACCAGGAAAACCGCCGGACTCCGCGACATCGTCTCGTGGGTGGCGGCTTTTGCCTCGGCCGCCGGCCTTCTGGTGTCGGCTTCGAGCCTCGCCAGCGCTGAAGTCAAGACCCTGACGCCGGGCAAGCTCACCATCGGCATGAACGGCGACATGCCCATGACTCAGATCAAGGACGGACAGCTCACCGGTACGGACGGCGAGCTCATGGTCTCCGTCGCCAAGAAAATCGGTCTCGAGCCCGCCCCGCAGCAGATGGACTGGGCCGCGCTGATCGAGGCCACCAAGCAGGGCAAGCTCGACATCATGCATGGCGCCATGGGCTGGCTCGAGGCGCGCACCAAGATCATGATCCTGAGCGAGCCCATCTACTATTTCGGCACTCTGCTCGCCCAGAAGGAGGAAAACAACTACACCACCTTTGCCGACATGAAGGGCCGAAAGGTCGGCACCGTCACCGGCTTTACGCTGGTGCCTGAGCTGAAGTCGGTGGAAGGCATCGGCGAGGTCAAGCTCTATGACACATCCGACGGCGTGATGCAGGACCTGCTGGCCGGCCGGATCGACATGGCGATCCTCGATCCTCCCCTCGTCCAATACGCAATCTTCCAGCATCCCGAGTGGAAACTGAAGCAACTCCCGGTTACGCCGGAGCCTGACAAATACCCGGTGATGTCGACGAAATACAATGTGATCTTCGGCATCAACAAGGACGCTCCGGAGCTTGCAGAGGCCGTCAACGCGGCGATCAAGAACATCTGGGCCGAATGCCAGAACGTGAAGGCCATGGCCAAATACGGTCTCGGCGATAAAGCCTGGTTCATCCCGCCGGAGAACAACCCGCGCCTCGGCGTCGACCGGCCCGAGGACTACAAGGCGCCGACCGCCGATCACTGCTTCTGATCCTCAGATTAACGTCTCGGCGGGCGCGTCACGTTACGGCCCGCCGGGTCGGGGTTGGGCATGAGCATCGGGACGAACCGGACGGCAAACGGTCCGCTCCTGCGAATTGAAGGCCTGCACAAGAAGTTCGGAGAGCTCGAGGTTCTCGCCGGCGTCACCATGGATGTCAGGCGCGGCGAGAAAGTCTCGATCATCGGCCCCAGCGGCTCGGGCAAGACCACGCTTCTGCGCTGCGTCAACTATCTCGAAAAGCCGACTTCCGGCCACATCTACATCGACGGCAAGCTGATCGGCGAAAAACAGACCAACGGCGGCTACGTTCATTTGAGCGATCGCGAGCTGGCCCGGGAACGGCAGGAAATCGGCTTCGTCTTCCAACGCTTCAATCTGTTCCCGCATCTGACCGCTCTCGGAAACACGGCAATCGCCCCGCAGAAGGTCCTTGGTCTGGCGCGCGAAGAGGCCGAGCAACGGGCCCGCGAGATGCTGGAAAAGGTCGGTCTGGGCCACAAGATCCATGAGTATCCGGAGCGCCTTTCGGGCGGGCAGCAGCAGCGCGTGGCGATCGCCCGCGTGCTCGCCATGCAGCCCAAACTCATGCTGTTCGACGAGGCCACCTCCGCCCTCGACCCGGAACTGATCGGTGAGGTGCTGAGGGTCATGCGGCAGCTCGCCGAAGAGGGAAGCACCATGGTCATCGTCACGCACGAGATTCAGTTCGCGGGCGAAGTCTCCGACCGGGTGATCTTCATGGATCACGGCCGAATCGTGGAACACGGCGCCCCGCGTGAAGTGCTGTTCAATCCGCAACAGCGGCGCACGCGGGAGTTCCTCAAGCACATTCAGGAACGCTAGCTGATCCAATGACGCGCGCAGCAGGAGGCGAGAAGTCGCCATTGGCGTCCCCGCTTGCGCGGGGACGACGGTTGGTGAGGTGCGAGAGAAACCATCGTCATCCCCTCGTAAGAGGGATCCAATGAAGCGGCGAAGCCTTCTGCGCCATGAGCGCCTGGCAGGTACTGCAGGAAAGAGGCTGGTATTTCCTGACGACCCTCCTGGGCGGCTGGCCGGAGACGGTCTCCGTCGCCATCGGCGCGCTCCTGTTCGCGCTCGTCTTCGGGCTGATCATCGCGTTCCTGCGCATATCGCGTTGGCGAACGCTGCGCACCCTGGCGATCGCCTATATCGAGTTCTTTCGCGGCACGCCCGCCCTGGTTCAGCTGTTCGTGATCTATTTCGGCCTGCCGGACATCGGCCTCGAACCGTCGCCGTTCCAGGCGGCGATCGTCGGCCTCGGCCTCAATGGCGCCGCCTACCTCGCCGAGATCTACCGGGCCGGCATCGAATCGATCCATCGCGGCCAGATGGAAGCCGCACTGTCGCTCGGCATGACGCCGGTGCGCGCCATGCGCTACATCGTATTGCCGCAGGCGCTGCGCACGATGCTGCCGCCGATCACCAACTTCGCCATCGTCCTGCTCAAGGACACCTCGATCGTCTTCGCCGTGGGTGTGGTGGAGATCATGGCGCTGGCGCGCAACCTGGTGACGGAAACCCTGCAGAGCGCGGTCGTCTACCTGATCGCCGGCACTCTCTACCTGTGCATGACAATCCCCATGGCCCGGCTTGCCGCGCGCCTGGAGCGCCAGCGGCAGGAGTGGCAGTAGCGCCGACCATGCTGCAGCTCCCGGAAATTTACGCTGCGAACATCCACCGTTGGCTGCCGGAGCTGCTCTACTATTCCCTCACCACCTTGCGGATCGCGGCGGCGTCCTTCCTGCTCGCCGTACTGATCGGCATCGCCGTCGCACTCTGCCGGACCTCGCGCAGCAGACTCCTGCAGACCCTTGCTGCCGGCTACATCGAGGTGGCGCGCGGCCTGCCGATCGTCGTCGTCCTGTACATTGTCTACTTCGTGCCGCCGCAACTCTTCCCCGGCCTCAACTGGCAATGGTTGAGCGACTTCACCGGCGCCGTCGTTGGCCTCGGTCTGCATGGCGGCGCGATTCTGGCGGAGGTGTTCAGGTCTGGCATCGAGGCCTTGCACAAGGGCCAGCGCGAGGCGGCGATTTCGCTCGGCATGACGCCGGCGCAGGCCATGGCCTACATCATCATGCCGCAGGCAGCCCGCATCGTCCTGCCGCCCGTCGGCAACTACGCCATCGGCCTGCTCAAGGATACCTCGCTGTGTTCGCTGATCGGCGTGAACGAGCTCATGAACGACGCCAAGAGCATTGCGTTTGCCGAATACCAGCCGATGGCCGTGTTCGTTCTCGTTGCCGGCATCTATTTCGTCATGAGCTATCCGCTGTCGATCGCCGTCCGTTACATGGAGCGGCGGCTCAATATTTCGCGTTAGAGTCGGAAGGATGTCGTCATGAAGATCCGGAAAATCAGGACCACGCCGCTTCACTGCGCCTTCAAGCAGCCCTACCACTGGGCGCAAGGTGTCAACCACGGCGCGCCGGTCATTCTCATCGAAGTCGAGACCGATGCCGGTATCGTCGGCATCGGCGAGTCGGTGGCAAGCCCGGACATCGCGCCGGTCCACGCGATCCTTGCCGATGCCATCCCGCACTTCGCTCGGCAAGTCCGTCTACGACGGCAACCGCACCATCTGGGACTACTACCAGCACGGCTTCAACTCGAAAGGCACAGGCAGCGCACCGCGCTACTTCTCACAGGCGCTTGCAGGCTTCGAGCTGGCGCTGTGGGACGCCATCGGCAAGGCCGCCGGCCTGCCGCTGCACAAACTGCTCGGCGGCGCCGTGCGCGACAATGTCGAATACTTCGGCTTCCTCCAGGGCAGCACACCCCTCGAACTCGCGGCCCACGCGCGTGAGCTCGCAGAGGCCGGCTTCAGGGTTCTCTACGTGAAAGTGGGTCGGGGCGACGAGCTCGACGTTGCGATCGTCGCCGAAGTGCGCAAGGCCGTCGGCAGCAAGGTTCGGCTGCGGCTCGATGCCAACGAGGTGTGGGACGTGCTGACGGCGCGGCGCATGTTCGAGAAACTCAAGCCCTTCGATCCCGAATTCATCGAGCAACCGGTGCCCGGGCGCCTGGGCTCGGAAGGACTTTCACGTCTGCGCCAGGTGACGAGCATCCCCATCGCGGCCGACCAGTCGGCCTACTCGGCCGACGACATCTTCGAGCTCTGCCGCAATCGAGCCGCGGACGTGATTGTCCTGGGCCTGCATGAGACCTGCGGCGTCGTGCGCTTCCGCAAGGCAGCGGCGGTGGCCGAGGCGGCCGGCGTCAACATTTGCCTGCACGGCGTCTTCGAGACCGGCATTACCACCTGCGCCTCCAATCAGGTTGCAGCCACCTTGCCGAACATGGACGACGGCAACCAGATCATGTGGCAGCTCCTCGCCGAAGACATCGTGGCGCCGCCGTGCCCGAGAACGGCGCGCTCACATCCGATAGGGCACGATCGATCGGGGCAATACCAAACTGGCGTCTGAAACAGCCGCGCGCTGCACGGAATCAAAGTCCACATGCCTCGACGCGACGGCCACTACGGAAATGACGATGGTTGAATGTTCTTCCCCACTGCCAGACGTAGCCACGGCGCACTGGCGACCGTGCGTTTTCAGCACAAAACCGTTCCTCCTCCGGAATCACAAGCCCTGAGATCGGTGCAGCCGGCGCAGGGTTGCACAGCCACTGTGAACACCGCGGCGAGGGCAGCAACTGCCAAGTATCATGTTTTTCAGTCCTTCGTTCGCCAACGTTCTCGTCATGCCTTCGCGGCCGAAGCCCTTGTCAACGCCTCCTTCAGTCTTGCCTCGGCTTCGTTTGAGAGAGACGTCTTCAGCACCCGGGGTTGCGAGCTCGGGGAGAACCTGTCTTCAGTCATCTTGACCAGTACGAACAGGGCTGACGAGCCCGCAGGGATCGTTTCACCGAGCTTTTTCACGAATTTGTCGTCGATGCCGTAGTCGATAAGCGACTGACAGCGCCCCTGCGCCCGCACCGGCAAGGCCGCCGATCGCCATGCCGGCGAGCGGGTTCAGGAACAGAAGCCCAACCAGTGTGCCCCACATCATCCCCGACATACCGCCACTCGCGGCCCCCATCGCCGTCAGGTTGACGGCCTGCTTGATGTGTACCTTGCCGTCTTTCTCGCGCTCGACCACGCAGCATCCTCCAAATCGATCAGATGCTCTTTTTGCATTGAGCGTGCCTTGTTCAGCACCTCGTCGGCGGTATGAATGCCGTCGAAGCCAAGCGCGATCAGACTGCTCATGTTTTCTCTCCTTCCGAAGTTTACCGTGGGATGATGCGGGCAATTATGACGATTTCTAGACGAGGCGTTGGTAGTTGGCCTCCGGCTCTTTCGCAGGCGCCCCGAGCAGGTCGGCCAGCCAGCGGCTCGAGGGATGTTCGCGCGCAGAAGATCAGCAGAGCGATCGTGATCGGAACCCCGATGAAGGCTCCGGCGAGGCCCCATAGCAACGCCCAGAAGAACACGGCGACGACGAACTGGATGACGGTCAGGCCGGCGAAAACCGCGAGCGCGGCTTGCCACGACGCGAACTGCGCCAGGGCGAACAGGTCGGCAGCACGGTGGCGATGCGCATGTCGGGTGTAGTTCAGGACGAAGGCAATGACGCCCCATTCGGCTGCAAACTGCACCCCCTGCGCAGCGAACGCCCAGACGAATGCACCGTCATCAGGCTCATCAATGTCCTGACCACATGTAGCTGCGAGCTTGGCCGCAGTCGCCAGCTGCCGGCAAGCAGAGCGCGCGCGGCCTCCGGGTTTCCTTCGATTTTAATGGTTTACCCCGGGCCAGCGGACATTGAAATGATCGGCCCACAGCCTGGCGACCGCAACTCATAGCCCTCCAGCCACACCGCTACCTGCTCGTAGAGGAGTTGGAACCGCCCCGCCTCACTGACCAGCCACCGTCCCACCCGCCCGGAGCTCCATACGACGAGCGATGCAAAGACCACGAACACGAACAGGTGACGAGGATGATCCAGCGAGGAGTTTCGGCAAACGGGACTGCAGGCGGCTCTGCAGCGGCCACACGATCGCAATGATGAAGAGGGCAAATGGGCGCGAAGACGGAGCGGGCCAGATAGACGGCGCCGAACACCGCAACCACCGCGATCAGAACCACTGCCGCGCGAAACCCCCGGTCTCCTGTCATGTGGCTCCGTTATCGAGGTGAGCGCGCCGAGCTGCTGTGAACCGGATCCTCGTCATTACATTTGGAGCTTCCCGGGGGAACTCCGCAAGGGCAGGCTCCGGCTGCGCTGTGACAGGAATAGGGATGGTGGCGGTAGCCTCGCGGCTGTTAACGTCAAATCGCCCGCCGCCATCGAGGGATGAGAAACGACTATGAAACACCACCATGAGTATGACGTCTATCTCATCCGGCGGATCCTTTATTTCATCGCCGGGGCGGCAGTAGTGATCGCCCTCGTGGCAATATGGGCTTACGCGTGAGTGCCTGGACCGCAGAGTTGCGCTGCAGCAATATCCTAGCCATTCAAGTTGCACTGCGGTAAGCTCAAATAAGTCCGTCATATGTCGTCCAGAACCGGCACGACACAACCGTCCAACTCCGATGCCAAAGACGTCTTCCAAGGCCGCAGGGAAACGCGCTCCGGTCCTCATCGATCTGGCATTGCAAGGCGGGGGCGCCCATGGCGCCTTTACCTGGGGTGTGCTCGACCGCCTGCTGGAGGAGTCGTGGCTGCGCCTCGAAGCCATTTCCGGCACGTCGGCCGGCGCCATGAACGCGGCGGTCGCAGCCGACGGTTGGGCGGAAGGCGGCGCGCCGGGTGCGCGTGCGGCGCTCGATGCCTATTGGAAGCGCGTCGCCCGAGCCGCCACCTTCAGCCCTTTGCAGCGCACGCCGCTCGACCGTCTGCTCGGCCGCTGGAGCCTCGACTCCTCGCCCGTCTTCATTGGCCTGGACCTGATGTCGCGGCTCTTTTCGCCCTACGAGCTCAATCCGCGCGGTTTCAATCCACTAAAGTCCATTTTGGACGAAAGCATCGATTTTGCGCGGCTGGCCCGGTCCCCCATCAAGCTGTTCGTCACGGCGACCAATGTCCGCACCGGCCGCGGCCGCATCTTCCGCAACGCCGATATCACTCCCGACGTTCTGCTCGCCTCAGCCTGCCTGCCGACAATGTTTCAGGCAGTCGAGATCGATGGCGACGCCTACTGGGATGGCGGTTATGCGGGTAACCCGACCATCACCCCGCTGATACGCGAGAGCGAGGCGCAGGATACGATCCTGGTGCAGATCAATCCTCGCGAGCGTCCCGGCACGCCGCGCACGGCAGGCGAGATCCTCAATCGCCTGAACGAGGTGTCCTTCAACGCCGCCCTGATGAAGGAGTTGCGCATGATCGCCCTTCTCCGCCAGGTCGCCGATCCGGGGTCGGGCGAGGGAGCGCGCTGGGCAGCGATGCGGACGCACCGCATCATGACCGACATGATGACGAACCTTGGTCACTCTTCGAAGCTGAACGCCGAGCTGGCCTTCCTGGAAATGCTGCGCGAAGAGGGGCGGCGGGCAGCCACTGCCTTCCTCGAGGCGCATGCGGGCGACCTCGGACACCGCTCGACCGCCGATCTCGACGTGCTGCTGGCGGAGTGCTGAGCGCACTTCGCCGGAAAATGCAGTAGTGTAACTGAGCAATTCAGATGAGGCAAAACATGTCTCTCTTGGGTGGAATGCTGATGGTCCTGGCCGGCCTGGCGATCCTGTCGTTCGGCCTGTTCCTGTTCTACGCGTGGCTGCCCCTGCTCTATGGTCTGATCGGCCTCGAGATCGGCCTGCTGTTGGGCAGATGGCTGACGGGCACCGTTGGAGCTACTGCCATCATCCTTGGAATTGGCGCTGCGGTACTTCTCGGGTTGTTATCTTATGCTCTCGAGCCATATCGACGCGTTCTGCTCGGTATTTCCGGCGGCGTCCTGATCCTAATCGGCCTTTCGATCGCAGCCCTGTTCGGGTTGGATGGCTGGCTTGGCGGCTTCTTCGGCCTCGTTCTGGCGGCAGTCTGCGGCGTGATCGGGGGTATCATCGTGCCGTATTTCTTCGACGCCTTCATCGTTGCCGCATCCGCGGTCGGCGGTGCATCCATGGTCATGGCCGGCACACATTTGATTCTGCCGAACGTCGGGCTGTTCGACCACGCTGGCGGCGGTCTGCTGCCGAGGTTGCTCGCCCTGCTGTTGGCCGTGGTCGGGATGGGCTGGCAACTCAGCAACATCGCAAAGTGGGTCCAATCCCAGCCGCTGCCTGGCGACGTTGCCGGTCGTCGGTAAAACGATAGTTTAGGGGGATGATGCAGGCAGAGCCTGCCCCTCTTGCCGAAGCCGCGTCAACACTTGTCGCCAGTTGCTCGGGATAGTCGGGCATGAAAGTCCAGTAACGGGCGCCGGTGGCTGACTCACCCGGAGCCAACCCGCGTTTGTCCGGGGACAGGTGATAGAGGAGCGTGATCAGCACGTCGCTGCTGACCCACGGATCATCGTACCAGAATGTATGCGACCGGTGTGACAGGCCGGGAATGTTCTCCGGTCGCACCCGCAACACGTCAAGCCATACTTCCTCGTGGCATCCAGCAGCCAGCGCGTCGCGTCGGGGGTGAGTTCCCTGATATCCGGCCGCCCGGCGCGCGATGCGCGATTGATCACCTGTGAAAGCCTGAGCGCGCTGTCACCCAGGTTTACGGCGACCGTCACCCGCTGCGCCTCATCGGCATAGTCGCGCATATCATCCACGAAGCCACGGAAATCGGCGTCGGGCGCAGCGTGATAGACCTCGCCGAGCCGGGGCGCAACTGCACCCGGCTGCTTCGCGTCGCGACCGACCATGGCCAGCCCGTCGCTGCCCACAGTGGCGCCGGCGCTATAGGTGAACACGTCGATCTTCGTCGCATCGGTGTTTTTCGCCAGCAGTTCGATCAGTTCCGCCAGATGCGGCGCCGCGCCAAAGGCGGTGACCATATCCCTGGAATAGCGCAGGAAATTCTCGGCGGTTGGCCAGACGAATAGCACGACGATGGAATTCCGCCCGGTGAAGTGGTGAAGCTGCGCAGCCTGACCGGCAGCCCGCTCGACGGTCGTGTTGGCGCCATGGACATACACGACAATGTCCTTGTCGCGACTGCGTTCGAGCACCGCGTTGATCTGCGCGAACCATACTCTTGCTTCCGGCGTCAACGGCTCTCCACTCTCGATCGTCGCATGTTCCTTCAGGTTTTCGAGGTTGAGAAAGGGCCGCGGATCGTCGCTGGCGCGGGTGGACCAGGCGTAGATCTTATCCCACGTAGTGCCCTCCTCGCCGATCCTGATCGTCGCCACACCCGTATGAAGGTCACGACCCGGAATCACCGCATAAAGCCGGTTGTCGCGCGAACCGATCGGCAAGCGGTTTGTCGCGTAGAAGAGCGCGATCCGGGGATCGGGCATCGACGACGGATTGACCGCAAAAGCATTAATCTCTTCGTCGAGGTATTTCGCAGGCGCCGGCATCAACCGCATCGGCGGTTGGTAGAACGACAGCGCGATGACAGCGCCGGCAACAATTACACCAAGGATGAGGAGATAACGAAGCATTGTCTCTCTCAGTTTCCGAAAACGTGCCGGAGGAGATCGCGAAGCGTCAGCTCGTGATCGAAACGCCCGTGGCGAAGGAAATTCAACGCCTGCGCGATGACCAGCGGATTGTTCATCATGAGAGTATGGGTCGTCGCCAGGACAATATGATCGTCCATGCCTTCGAGTTTTGTGCTTTTCACCGAAACCTTACCGTCGTTCGGCCCATTGAACATGCCCGACAGGATCGGATTGGTCGACCGGTCGCCGGCTATGATGCCGAGCTCGAAGTCCGCAGCGCCCAGACTGTTGGGAAGGCTGTCCGGCCCGGTGCCCAGCTGCAGGCCGGCAGGGCCGTTGAAGAACTCGAAGATCCTCAGGTCACCGAACGCGTCCACCAATTCCGAACCCTTATTGGGCGGCCCGAGCATAACGACGCGACCGAGGTTCGCGGGCCGGTTCTGCATGAGCCAGGCCCGCACCAGAATGCCCCCCATGGAATGGCTGACGAAATGGATCTGGCCAGCCGTGCCGCACACCGCCACCGACGCATCGACGTACGCGATCAGCTGCTCGATCGGAGCATCGGTCGAGGGATAGGTTTCATTGACGACTTGGAAATCGAAAACATTCAACGCCTCCTCCATCAGGAGGAATGACAATTCCGTCCGCGATAGCCCGTGTAAAAGGACGACGCAGTCCTGCGCGAGGGCGGCCGGTGAGAATAGAAAAAACAGGAGTACCAGGAAATAACGCATCAACGAAACTAGTCTGGAATCATCGGCAGTCTCAAGGGCTCAATCGCGTCGCGTCGTGGGGATCTCAATCATCATCCTCCTGATCGTGTGCGTCGTCATGGTGCCTTGGCTGCTGCCGCTGTGATCCCGGGGCCAGCGTCAATTGCGCAACCTCAAAAACGCCAGATCAACGGCACCATGAAGACCGCCACGACGAAGAACCAGATCAACAGCGGCAATCCGAGTTTCCAATAGTCGCCAAAGGCATAACCGCCTGGTCCCATCACCATCAGGTTTGTCGGGGTTGCGATAGGCGTCAAGAACGAGGCAGCGGCGGCTACGGCGGTGCTCATCAGCACCGGACGAGGCGAGATGCCCATGCTCACCGCAGCCGCTACTCCGATCGGGATGACGATGAGCGCGGTCGCGGTGTTGCTGATCAGCTGCCCCATCATGGCAGTCAGGACAAACAGGCCTGCGAGCAAGGCATAGGGGCCGGCGTCGCCGACAAGATTAACCAGCCGCTCGGCCAACAGTTTCGCTGCGCCGGTCTCCACCATGGCGGTGGAAAGCGGCATCATGGCTCCCACAAGGATCACCGTTGTCCAACCGATGGCGCGGTAGGACTGCTCGACGCTCATGATCCCCGACAGGATGATCGCGCCGGCCGCCAGGAGGCCGGCCACTGCGGGCGGGACGACACCCGTGGCGAGCAGCAGAACCATGGCAACCAGAATGGCGACGGCCTGGGGTGCGCCCGGCCCCATCGGAACAGCCTGGCGACGCACCAGTTCGGGTGAGTTTACGACTAGAACGTCCGGATCCTTGAGGCGAACATCAAGGGCCTTCCATGTGCCTTGCAGGAGCATTGTGTCGCCGGCTTGGAGCACGATTCCGCCAGCATTCCTGCTCTCGCCAATTTCCGCACCCGCCCGCTGTACGGCCAGAATGATCAGGTCGCCGCTCTCGGTCACCATGCCCGGGAAGACGCTTTGGCCGATCAGGCCCGAGCGCGGCGGGATTACGACCTCGGCGAGGCCCGAGCTGCGGTTGAACAGGGTTTCTTCATTTTGCTTGGACCCACCTTCCTCGCGAAACGCAAGGTGCGTATCGGCGGCGAACGCGGCGGCGGCTTCGGCATCCCCGCGCAGCAGCACATAATCGCCCTCAGCCATGAGGGGTCTGCCCAGCGGGCTGGCGGAATCACTCTCCTGGATAGCAACGAGCCGCAGCTCCGGGTAGGCGCTGAGGTCGATGGCAGACGGTGCCGCGTCCACGTAGGGCGAGCTTGCGCGCACGCGCATCTGATAGATGCCGCTGGCAAGACCGTATTGTTCAGCCAGCGTTTTGGCGTGGCGGCTGAAATCGGCGGGCATCGTAGCGCCGTTGCGCTCGGGCAGGAGCTGCTTTCCGACGAGCACGATAATCGCCATCGTGCCGGCGAGGAGCGGTACGCCCACAAGGGTGAACTCGAAGAAGCCGAACCCTCCTACACCCGCGTCGCTTCCGGCGTCCGAAACCAGGACGTTCACCGGCGTGCCGGTCAGAGCCAGCATCGAGCCCGCATGCGCCGCGAAGACGAGCGGCATGAGGAGCTGCGAAGAGTTGCGCTTGAGCCGGACCGCGATGACGACCACCACCGGCAGCAGCGCGGCAACCGCGCCGTTGAGGCTGATCATCGCGGTGAGCAATGCGACCAGGCTCATCATCAGGAGCAGGAGACGCGTCCGGCTTTCTTCTCCCGCTCCACGGATCAGAAGTTGACCGGCCCACGCGGTGACGCCAGTGGCCTCGAGCCCGGAACTGACGACGAACAGCGACGCGATGAAGACGACGGCCGGATCACCGAGCCCGCCCAGCGCCTGGCCCAACGTCAATACGCCAGTCGCCCAAAGCGCCAATGCAGTCAGCATGGCTACGATAACGACCGGCAGCTTGTTCGAGATGAACAGGACAACGGCGACGGCGATAATAGTGGCGGTGTAAGCTATCGGGCTCAATCACTCTGCTCCTCATTTGGCCCTGCCAGGGTCACGGAATCATTCATGCTCGGGCGAACTGTGTGAGTGCCGGTATTTCCGGCGTTCCCTACGATTTCGCCAAGCTTGAACGCGAGCCGTGCAGGGTCACAAGGGGTGATCGACGGAGGCTGATTCAGAGGCTGGTCATCAAGGGATCCGCCGGTTGTCAGGGTGCGCGTCCCTGCTTTGGCAGAATATGCTCTAGTCCTCCAGCGTCGCCATCGAGCACGCCGAGACGGCAGCCCCTCTCGAACTCGGGCAGGTTCACATACTCCTTGACGGTATGGATCTCCGCCTGGCCCGAGCCGATGGTGATCGTCGGAATGCCGTGCTTGTCGAGCCAGTTGGCATCCAGCCCTCCGTTGGAAAACAGGTAGGTCGGCTCGATCCCCAGTGTCTCGAGTGCCTTGGCGGCGCGTTTCACGACCGGGGTTTCTTCCTCCAGCTTGAAGGGCGGATAAGCCGGTTTCTGGCTGAAAGCCACTTCCGCGGTGGCGCCCTCGTGGTCCTTTACTGCCGCCTTGGCCTTCGCGAAGGCATCCTTGTAGCCGGCTGCAATCCTGGTGGCGAAGGCAGACTCGGGGCTGCGCGCCTCACCCTTGATGTAAGCGTAGTCGGTGACGACGTTGGTCGCATCGCCGGCGGGCTTGCCATCCTTGCCGCCAAAGATGCCGACATTGCTAGTGCCGCATCCGTCGGGCTTGACGACCTTGCCGAACCAGCCGGCGCTTCGAGCCTCCGCGAGGCCGACGGCTCCGACCAGCGTAGCCGAAATTCCCTTCTCGGGCGCAACGCCGGCATGAGAGGCCCTGCCCTTGATCTCCACCTCCCAGTTTTCCTGCCCGACGGCGCCGACGATCAGCTCCGAGGCGAGTTGGCCGTCGACATTGATGCACATGACCACGCCACCCAGATCCGCGGGGTTCAGCTCGCGGGCGCCGTGCAGGCCGCTCTCCTCGCGGACCGTGAACAGCAGGGTCATCGGCGGATGCGGAAGCTTGTGGTCGATGAGTGTCTTGGCGACGGTAACCAGGAGCGCGACCCCGGTTCGGGCATCACCGCCAAGCGCGGTAGTGCCGTCCGAGACGATGCGGTCGCCTTCGCGGCGCGGCTTGACGCCAGCGCAAAGCGGCACCGTGTCGAGATGGGAGGAGAACAGCAGGCGCGGCCCGGGCCGCGTTCCCGGAAGATCGACGATGAGATTGCCGGTCTCGGTCGGTACCGGGATGCGCTTGTTGGCGTCATCGAAGCGGATGGCCGAAGTCGGCACGCCGATTTTCTTCAGCGCGTCGCTGACGGCGGCCGCGATATTCGCTTCCTTTCCGGTTACGCCCTCGACGGAAAGGAACCGCATCAGATGTTCTTCGGCCGCCGCCACGTCGAGTGGGATAGAGGTGCTGCTCATGATATCCATCCGGTCGTTTGAGTGCTGATTTGTTTCATACTGCGTGCTGGTCGTCACAGACCCCACGGCAACCCGAGCACTTGCCAGATCGCGAAGAGAGCCGTCCAAAGCAGGAACATCCACACCACATACGGGAGCATGAGAGACACAACGGTGCCGATGCCTGCATTTTTGTCGTATTTCTGCGCGAATCCGACCATCAGTGCGAAATAGGCGTTGAGCGGCGTGATCGCGTTCATCGGCAAATCGGCGACGCGATAGGCGGCCAGCACGGCTTCCGGCTCCACACCCAGCTTCATCAGCAGCGGCACGAACACCGGCGCGAAGATCGCCCATTTGGCGATCGCCCCGGTCAGCAGCAGGTCGATGATCGCCACGACGACGATGAAGCCGAGCAGCAGCGGCAGCGCCCCGATATTGGCTGCGCTGAGAACACCGGACAGTCCTAGCGCCATGACCGTCCCCATGTTGGTGTAGGTGAAATAGGCCACGAACTGGCTGAGCACGAAGAAGAGGAAGATCGTGCCGCCGAGGCCCGAGACCGCTTTCTCCATCGCCTTGATCACGTCCGACAATGTTCGGACCGTGCCGGCGCCGATACCGTAGGCCCAGCCGCTTACAAGGAAGAGCAGCACGATCAACGCGATCAGGCCGTTCATGAAGGGCGAGTTGCCGATGAGCTCGCCCGTCTCAGGATTGCGCAGGGGCGCCCATGACGGGATCGTCAACAACGCGAAGACAACGACGAGGCCGATGAGGCCGTAAAAGGCGTATTTCAGGCCGCGCAATTCTTGCGGCGTGAGCTCGTTACCCCGGGCGCCGTCATCTGCGGCCGTAGACGGGTTCTTGTACGTACCCAGGCGCGGCGCGACGATCCGGTCCGTGATGAAGGCGATCAGAACGGTCAGGAAGACCACCGACACAACGGAGAAAAACACGTTCGAAGCAAGCCCGATGGACCTGTTCGGGTCCACGAGATGGGCGGCATCGTTTGTGAATTCCACCAGCACCGCGTCGAGCGGCTTGATCAGCATGTTGACCGTGAAGGCGCCGGCGACGGCCGCAAACCCGAGCGCGAGCCCGGCGAGAGGATGCCGTCCGACGCTCGCATAGGCTACCCCCGCCAGCGGCAGCAGGACAAGATAGCCGGCGTCCGCCGCAACGCTCGAAAGAATGCCGGCGAAGGCCAGGATGTAGGTCAATGCCCAGGCGGGAGATACCAGGACGAGCTTGCGGATCAGCGTGTTGATGAGACCGGATTCTTCCGCGACGCCGGCGCCGATCATCGCTGCGATCATCAGCCCGACCGCCGTGAAGTTCATGAAGTTCGGGACCAGCGATCCATACATGAAGCGGATGCCGTCGGCGTCCAACAGGCTGCGCAACGCGGTCGTCGTCGTCTCGATCTCGTGCGTATCTGGATTGATCCTCTCCATGGTCACCGCAGTGCCGAACAGGCTGAGGATAGCGGAGAGGACGATGACGATCCCGATCAGGATGAGAAAGATGACCACGGGATGGGGAACCATGTTCCCCACTCTCTCGACACCGTCGAGGAATCTCTGCATCGAGCTCTTCGACACAGCAGTAACGGAAGCCATTCTTGCCTCCCTGAACAATCGGGTCCGCGCCACACAGTTGGGCCGTGGCCCTCACTCCACTACCATGAAGCATGTGACTCACAGGCGCAACTTGGCCCTTGGTTTCTTGGTCGAAGGAGGAGCCTCTCCTGTGGCAAGGGGATCGCCGTACAGGGCCAATGGTGGTAGGAGGAGACTGGCAAGCGGTAGGCGGGGTTGCCATTTCCCGCCACGGAAACGCCTCGTGGCTTATGCCTTGGCTTCACTCCTGCGCAGATCGATGCGGCGAAGACCGTCCTGGACTGCGCCGGCATCATCGTATGCCGATGCAGGCGATGAGTCGGCCAGCGCTGTCTTCAGCTTTGCCTCGGCTTCGTTTGAGAGGGACGTCTTCAGTACCCGGGGCTTGTAGGGTTCAAGCTCGGGGAGAACCTTGTCTTCGGTCACGCTCTTGACCAATACGAAGAGGGCTGAAGAACCCACGGGGATGGTTTCACCGAGCTTCTTCACGAATTTGTCGTCGATGCCGTAGTCGATAAGCGAGCCTGACAGCGCCCCTGCGCCCGCACCGGCAAGGCCTCCGATCGCCATGCCGGCGAGCGGGTTCAAGAACAGAAGACCAAGCAGCGTGCCCCACAACATCCCCGATGTACCACCACTCGCGGCCCCCATTGCCGTAAGATTGATGGCTTGCTTTATATGTACCTTGCCATCTTTCTCGCGCTCGACCACGCAGGCATCCTCCAGGTCAATCAGATGCTCCTTTTCCATTGAGCGTGCCTTGTTCAGCACCTCGTCGGCAGTGTGAATGCCGTCAAAGCCAAGGACGACTAGACTGCTGGTCATGGCGTCTCTCCTGTTGAGGATCGAGCCTGCAACGATAACGTTGGAACCATGACGATTTTTAGACGAGCGCTCAAAACGGCCGCTCAGATGACGATTGGATAGGCCCGCCCGCTCATCGGGGAAACCGCTTTCTTTGAACCCTGCTTCATGCTTGAGAAGCTTGAGAAGCCGCGGGCTTGACCGGTTCTGCTTTCCGCAAGCTGAACCAGGTCACATAGAGCGTCGGCAGGAAAATGAGTGTGAGAACGGTTGCGACCAGCAGGCCGCCCATGATCGCGAAGGCCATCGGACCCCAGAACACCGTCGGCGCGATCGGGATCATGCCGAGCACGGTCGATATTGCCGTCAGCATGATCGGCCGGAAGCGGGCGCTGCTCGCGTCGATGGCGGCCTCGCGGACGTCTTTGCCCTGCCGACGTTCCGCTTCGATCTGGCCGATGAGGATTACGGCATTTTTGGTGATCATGCCGATCAGCGCCAGGATTCCCAGAATGGCGACGAATCCCAGTGGCCTGCCGGAGAGGAGCAGCGCAGCGACCACACCGACCAGACCCAGAGGCGCGACGCTCAGCACCAGGAACAGTGCCTGAAAACTCCCGAGCTGGAACATCAGGACGGTTAGCATGATCAGCAGCATCACCGGCACGACGGCAACAACCGAGGCTTGCGACTTCTGGCTCTCCTCTACCGTGCCGCCTACGGCGATCGCGTAGGAGGCCGGGAGATCCTTGACCAGCTCGTCGACGGCCGGCGCCAGCGCGCCGATCACCGCCTCAGGCAGCGCCCCCGGCGCAACGTCGGCCTGCACCGTGAGGGTCGGTATCCGATCGCGGCGCCAGATCAGTGGATAGTCCTGCTCGTATTCGAACGTTGCGAACTGGCTGAGCGGAACGGTGCGCCCGTTCGGCACCGGCACCTGTATGGTGCGCAGGGTGGCGAGCGAGACGCGCTGCTCGTCGGTTGCCCGCGCGATGACGTCGATCAGATATATGTCGTCGCGCACCTGCGTGATGGAGGAGCCCGAGATGACCGTGTTCAGGACGCTCGCCAGCGTCCCCGAGCTCAGGCCCAGCTGGCGCGCCTCGTCCTGATCGACGCGAATGCGAACTTGCCTTGTCGGTTCGATCCAGTCGAAATTGACCATCTCGGCTTGAGGGTTCTTTGCGACGACTTGCGCGAGCTTGAGGGCGATCTCGCGCACCTGGGAGACATCAGGCCCGCTGACGCGATATTGCACGGGCCAACCGACCGGCGGTCCGAGCTCCAGCGGGGAGATTCGTCCGACGAGGCTCGGAAAATCCTCCGCCAGGACCTTTTCGAGCTTCGCCCGCAGCCGCTCTCGCGCCTCGACATCCTTGGCGACGATTACCGCCTGGGCGAAGAAGGCGTTCGGCAGCTGGACATCGAGCGGCAGGTAGAAGCGGATGGCCCCGCGGCCCACATAGGAGCTCCAGCGCGCGACATCGGCGTCATCCTTGAGGACGTCATCCAAACGTTTCGCAACGGTTTCGGTGGCATGGATCGAGGCATTCTGCGGCAGGCTGAGGTCGACGAGAAGCTCCGGGCGATCCGATGACGGGAAGAACTGCCGCGGTATGAGCGGCAGCGCCAGAAACGACGCGGCGAACGCTGCCAGTGTGATCGCAATCGTCAACCATCTCGCCCGTATTGCCCAAGTCAGGAAACCCCGGAACATCCTGACCACGCGACCCGGGTCGGCAGGCTCTCCGGTGTTGGCGGGTGGTTTGAGAATGACGGCGCCCAGCAGCGGCGCGAACACCACCGCCACGAACCAGGAGACGAGGAGCGCGATGCTGACCACGGCAAAAAGCGAAAAGGTGTACTCGCCGGCAGAGCTGGCCGCAAAGCCGACCGGGACGAAACCGGCCATGGTCACCAGCGTGCCCGCCAGCATGGCGAACGCGTAGGTCCGGAAGGCGAACGATGCGGCCTGGATCTTGTCGTCGCCGGCTGCCAGGCGGGTGAGGGTAGCGTCGGTCGTCGTCATGGCATCGTCGACCATCAGCGCCAGCGCGATGATGAGCGCGCCGAGCGATATGCGCTGCATGTCGATCCCGGCCAGCTGCATGATCGGAAAGACGATGGCGAGCGTCAGGGGAATCGACAGGGCGATGATCAGTCCGGGCCGCACGCCGAGAAAGATGAAGCTCGTCACCAGAATGATCGCGATCGCCTGCCACAGCGACGTCATGAATTCGGAAATGGCGATCTCGACCGTCGCGGACTGATCCGCCACGAGATTGGACTCGATGCCGACCGGCAGATCGGCATTGATTTCCGCCATCGCCCGCTCGATGTTCTTGCCCAGCGCGAGGATGTCTCCGCCCTCACGCATGGCGATGCCAAGGCCGATGCCCGGCTTGCCGTTGACGCGGAAAAGCGGCTGGGGAGGATCGGCAAAGGCGCGCCGGACCTGTGCGATATCGCTGAGGCGAAGCATGCGCCCGCCGGCGAAGAAGTTGACGTCCATCACATCCTGTTCGGACAGAAACGCGCCCGACACCCGAAGCGAAAGCGCTTCGTCGCCGGTCTGGATGGTGCCGGCCGGGTGGACCACGTTCTGCGCCTGCAGCGCGGCGATCAGCGCCGAACGATCGATGCCCAGGCTGGCGAGCTCCTGCATCGAGAACTCGACGAAGATCCTTTCGTCCTGGGCTCCCAAAATCTCGATCTTCGAGACGTCCTGAACGTGCAGAAGCTTGGAGCGGACGTCCTCGACGAAGTCCCGCAACTCGCGATGGGTGAAGCCATCGGCCGTGAATCCGTAAATAGTCCCGAAAGTATCTCCGAACTCGTCATTGAAGCCGGGACCGATGATGCCCGCCGGCAAGGTGTGGCGCATATCGCCGATGCTCTTGCGGACGTGGTACCAGATATCGGCCACTTCCCCTGCCGTCGCGTCGCCCTGCAGATTGACGAAGATCGTCGTGGCGCCTGGCCTCGTGGAACTGCGCAGGAAATCGAGCTTCGGGGTTTCCTGAAGCGTGCGCTCGAGCCGCTCGGTGACCTGATTGAGCGTCTCTTCCAGAGTTGCTCCCGGCCACGACGCCTGCACCACCATGGTCTTGATGATGAAGGAGGGGTCTTCGTTGCGGCCGAGGCCGAAGAACGCCAGAACGCCTGCGACGACGGAGACAATCATCAGGTAAACGACAAGCGGACGGTTGCCGAGCGCCCATTCCGAGAGGTTGAAGCGCATCACTGCACCGGTTCGAGAGGCCGGACCTTCTGGCCGGGATGCAGAGCCTGCACACCTCCCGTCACCACGACCTCGCCGGTATCGAGACCCTGGGATACGGCGACCGTCGCCGGCTCGAAGCGCAGCACCTCGATATTGCGCATCGACACCGTGAGGTTCGATGGATCGACGATCCAGACGGCGGGCTGTCCATTGGACCTGGTAAGCGCGCTCGCCGGGACCTCGATCGCTGACGTCGCGTCCATCTCGATGCGCCCGGTGACGGTCGATCCGAGCCGCATTGCTTCCGGAGGATCGGTGAGGCCGACCTTGACCTCGAAGGTACGGGTCACCGGATCGGCCTGAGGCGCGACCTCGCGTACTCGCCCAACGGCCGTCACTGCCGCATCATCGGTCAGGCTCACGGCGATTTCGGCGTCTGGCGGAGCCGAACGGAGCAATTGGGCGGGGACGTCGAAGACCGCATCGCGCCCGTCCTGGCGCGCAAGCTTGACGATGGTTGCTCCGGCCTGCACCACTTCGCCGGCGCGCGGTCCAGTTGCGGTGACGACGCCGGGCGCATCCGCTACCAGCTCGGTGAAGCTCAACTGATCATGGGCGGTTTTCAGCTGCGCGTCCGCATCGTCGACCCTCGATTGAGCTGCCTGCAGGGCCGACTTGGCCTCGTCGAACCGCCTGCGCGTCGTCCAGCCGTCGCTCAGAAGCGTGTCCTGGCGCTCGAAATCATTGCGCGCCTGGGTCAATTGCCCTTCGGCGGCAGCGAGACCGGCTTGTGCCGCGGTCAACGCGTTCGTCTCGTTCTGCGATTCGAGCCGCGCCAGCACCTGGCCGGGCTCGACCCGATCTCCGAGCTTGAGATCGTTTTCCTTGATCCGGCCTGCGATGCGGAAGCCGAGACCCACCTCGTCGTGCGCTTCGATGCGCCCGGCAAGCGTCTTTTCAACAACTGCTTCGCTTCTCTCGACCGCTACGGTGCGAACCGGACGGGGCTCCGGCGGGACTGCCTCGGCCTCGGGCTGGCAAGCTCCAAGGAGCGACGCAGCAAGCACCAACCCAGCTAGAGCGCTTGCTCGCCGAAGAGCGACGCAGGCGGGCATGGCGTTCACATCATCTTGCGTCATGCGACAGCGAATGTCGGGAAAATCGTATCGACCGATCTGGTCAGTTATATGAAGGCGGGGAGGGTTGCAAGCCGGGGAAGCGAACCTTCTGGCCCGGCTGCAGAGATCGCGCACCTGCCGTCACCACGATCTCGCCGGCATCGAGGCCATTGGATACCGCCACCGTCGAAGGGTCGCGATGCTCTATGTCGATATTGCGCATCGACACCGTCGAGACTCGTTGGATCGACGATCCACACGGCGGGTTGTCCACTGGAATCGATGAGCGCGCTCGCCGGAATCTCGATCGCCGCTGCGGCATCCACCTGCATGCGCCCGGTCACGGTCGCGCCCAGCCGCATGGCCGCCGGCGGATCGGTGAGTCCGACTTTGACCTCGAAGGTGCGGGTCACCGGGTTGGCCTGAGGCGCCACCTCACGGATGCGCCCGGTCGCGCGTGACGGTCGGGTCGCTCGTCAGGCTAACGGCGATCTCGGGGTCGGCCGGCGCCTCCCGGATCAACTGGGCCGGCACGTCGAAGATCGCATCGCGTCCGTCCTCGCGAGCGAGCCTCACGATCATTTGTCCGGCCTGCACGACTTCGCCCGCGCCGGGCCCTGTGGCCGTCACGATGCCGGGCGCGTCCGCCTCGAGCTCGGTGAAGCCCACCAGATCCTGGTCCGCCTTCAATCGTGCTTCGGCGGCGTCTACCCGTGACTGAGCCGTCTGCAATTGCTGCTGCGCATCCTCGAACACGGCGCGCGATACGACATCGCGCGCCAGAAGAACCTTCTGCCGTTCGAAATGATTGCGCGCCCGCGTCAATTCCCCCTGCGCAGCCGCGAGATTGGCCTGGGACGAACGCAAGGCGTTCATCTCGTTTTGCGGCTCGAGACGTGCAAGCACCTGACCGGGCTCGATCCGATCTCCCAGCTTGAGATTGTTTTCGAGGATGCGGCCAGCGATGCGGAAGCCCAGGGACACTTCGTCCACAGCCTCGATACGTCCGGTGAACGAGGAGAGGCTGCCAACCTGGCGTTTCTCGACCGTAATGGTGCGAACCGGACGCTGTTCCGGCGGCGCAGCGCTGTCGGCTTGCGGCTCACACGCGGCGAGCAATGTCGGGACGACGATCGTCACCAAGGCAGTCCGCGCGAGGCGATGGAATGTCTTCATATCAACTGCGCGGACAAACATGAAAGGATCTCCGAACATCTCGCCGCTCAACCTATTCTCGTCATTCTGGCGCAAGCCGGAATCCCGCTTAGGGCCTTTCCGCTTCCGTAGGCGTCAAAGCGGGATACCAGCTTTCGCTGGTATGACGCATCTGGGTGATGGCAGTCCATACCTGACGTTTCTGCGTCACCGGGACGCCAGCATTGCCGCACCGAACAGAATCGCCAGCACCAGGAGCGAGAGCCCCGCAGCCGGCCATTGCCGGAGCACTCCATCGACGCGTTCGAGCATCGTGCCGACGGCAAGTGCTGAGCGTCGGGCCGGACCGACGACCGGGACGAGCTCTTTCCCGAGAAACAAGTGCGCGAGCCGATCTCCCCAGCGCCCCAGCAGAATCGCCAGCATAGCCCCAGCCAGAATTGGCCAAAACGTTTTGAAGAAGTCTTCAAGGGCAAGCGGGGCCCCCGAGAGATTCTCCCGAGGGACCGGCAGATATGCCTGCCAGGGAAGGAGCCCGAGCAACAGTGAAGCGAGCGCGAGCGCGAGAGCGGCGGCCTCCTGGATGCGCCGCACGGGGACTCGCAAGGTGACCGGCTGGTCCGCGGGCGCCAGCGCGTGGGCGAGCACCAGGAACAGGTAGGCGCCTGTGAAAATCCCGCCCGCTTGAATCACGACGGTCCACCACCACTGCTTCGTCTCTGTAGCTGCCTGCAGCAACAACTCCTTCGCCAAGTAGGCGCCGCTCGTGGGCACGCCAACCAGCGCCAGCCCACCCAGCGCAAAGGCGAGAACGCCCACGGGCAGTGCCCGCCCGATGCCGCCCATCCCCGTGATGCGATCGTGACCCAGCGCGGCGTAGATCAAACCGGCCGACATGAACATGGCGGCCTTCGCGGTGGCGTGAGACATCGCCTGCAGGAGACCTCCCACCAGTGCCCCACCCTTCTCGAACTGCCCGGTAACGGGGCTGAAGGCGAGTGGAAACATCAGGAAGAGATAGCCGATCTGCGCCACCGTCGAGTAGGCCACCAACAGCTTCAAACGCTCCTGCCGAAGCGCCACGACACTGCCGAACAGGATGGCAGCCGCGCCCAAGATGGCGAGCAGCTGCCCGCCTGCGTAGCTGGTCAGCGCGGGCATCACATCGAACCACAGCCGCACTACGATGAAGAACGATCCCTTCACCACCAGGGCCGACAGCACGGCGCTGGCGGCTGCCGGCGCGCCGGCATGGGCTGGCGGCAGCCACAGGTGCAGCGGGAAAAGAGCCGTCTTGGCAAGGAGCCCCACCGTCATCAGCGCGGCCGCGACCAGCGTCGGAGTATCTCCCCGGATCTGCTGGGACAGCAGGATGATGTCGAGCGTGCCGTAGGCGCCGTAGAGCAGCACCGCGCCGACCAGATACAGGATGGACCCGAGCAGCGCAAAGAGAAGATAGCGGAGCGCAGCCTGCAGTGTCTCCGCGCGGCCATCGAGGGAGACCAGAGGAACCGCGGCGAACGTCAGCAACTCAAGCGCGACGTATAGTGTGAAGAGATCTCCGCTCAGGAAGACCATGTTCAGTGCGCACCAGATCGCCAGCAGCAGGATCCAGAATGCGAATGCTAGGCGGGCCTCGACGGTTCCCGCAGGGGTGGAGAAGTCCGTGCGCGCAAAGACGCCGATGGTGCAGATTACGACTGCCGTCATCACCATCATCACCGCCGACAAGCCGTCTGCGCGCAGCGCCACGCCGAGCGGCGGGGCCCATCCGCCGAGCAAATAAACAATCGGATCGCCCGATTGCGGCAGGGCGACGGCGACCGCGATTGCAATCGCCAGGCCGAGCGGCATGGTCACCAGAGCAATCCGTTCGACCTGGCGTCCACCTGCCGCAAAGGCGAGCAGCACACCGGCGATCGGCACGATGAGCGACAGAACCAGCAGGAAACCTTCTGCCGTGGCTGGAGGAGACATCAGGTCTCGTTGGGATTCGCGCTAGCCGCCGGCGCGTCGGCACGCAGCGTAGTCGAGCCGGCCGCCTCGAACAGCCGGAGCAACAAGGCAATGGCGAGCGCAGTTGCAGAAAAGGCCACGACCATCCCCGTGATGACGAGCGCCTGCGGGACCGGATCGCTGCCCAAGGTTGCCACGGCTCCCCGGCGTGCAACGACGCCGAAGAAAAGGAACACGCCGGAGCTGAGAAGATTGAAGGCGAGGATTTTCCGCAGAGGCTGTGGGTTCGTGATCAGTCCATATAGGCCGAGACCTGCTGCCAACGCGCCGCACAGCCCGAACACGGCGGCTGTGCTCATTGATCCAGCTCGCGTTCGGGCGGACCGGCCAACAGCAACCCCAGCGTCGCCGCGATCGTCAGTATCATCGCAAACTCGATTACCAGGATCAGCGGCTTGGCATACGCCACTGGATAGGAAAGAAACCCATCGCCTATCCACAGTCCACCGAGGCCCACGAGCACGAAGACTGCCGGCCCGGCAACCAGCACCAGCCGCAGCCGCCGGCTGCTCACTGGCGGAGCATCCGCAAGACCCGCCATCATGACCAGCAGCCACATAGCAGCGAGAATCGTACCGCTCTGGAACGCACCGCCGGGATAATCGGCGCTCACCCACAGAATATAGATGCCAACCACGATGCCCAGAGGCGGCAGTAACCGAGCCAGGAAGTTGAGCACGCTGTGCGGATCGGCGCGGTAGCGCGGCCCGGGCCGCCCGCCCCAGAAGCGATCCACCGCCAATGACCACACGCCTACCAGCGCAAGCAGAAGTACTACCTTCTCCAGCATCGTATCCATCGCGCGAAAGGCCATCAGCACGTTGGTGACCGGATTGCCGAGACTCGTCGCTGCGGCGTTCGCGGCAGCCGCCGGCGCGAGAGTGGGCGCGGGGTCGGGCAGGAAGAGGACCGCGGCAAAGAGCGCTGCCGCGACGGTCGCGGAAAGAACGGCGGCCAGGACGCGCACGATCGCGCCGGCACGTTCCTCCGCGGGCAGTTCGGCAGTGTGCAGGCGGGCCGCGGCGCCGAGCAGGAGCATGCCGGTCAAGCCGCCGCCGATTGCCCCTTCGGTCAACGCCACGTCGACGGCATCGAGGCGCACCCAGACGAGCGTCAGCAGAAGACCGTAGACCATGAATCCGACCACCGCAGCGAAGGTTTCGCGCGCGATGATCGACCACGCGGCGACCCCCAGGACCAATAGCGCCAGGGTGGCATCGAGCGCCAATGCAGCCGTCACGGTCGGGAGCCCTCTTGCCGCACCATACCCGCAAGAAGCTGTGAGACGATAGCGCTGGAAAACTGGACGAGCATCCAGATGCTGATGAGCTTCAGGCCATCGAGAAGCCCATCTGCACGCGGCAACAAGCCGAGCACGACCAGACCCAGACCGAGGTTGTCGGCCTTGGTGAGTGCGTGCAGCCGGGTTAGCGTATCGGGAAAGCGCAACAGTCCCACCGTGCCGGCGAGAAAGAAGAAGGCGCCGGCCGTGACCGCGAGAACGGTAAAAATGTCGGCCAGGCTGCTCATCCGGCGTCCGTTCTCCCCATGTTCTTGCGCGAGGCCTTCACCACGAATGCGACCGAGGCGAAAGCGGCGAGCAGCGCCAGCACGAGCGCAGCATCGGTAACACCTGGCGTCCCGGTCGCCGATCCGCCCAGCAGCAGCGCTGCGATGCCTCCGCTGCCGAGAAGCTGTGCGCTCATCAGTCGGTCGGCAGTAGCCGGCCCATGGAGAATTCGCATCATGCCCAGCGCTACCATCACCACCACGAAGGCGGCGGCTGCCATCATGAAATCAGCCATTGTGTTCCCGCACCCCCAACGCTCGCGCGAACAATTGCTCCTCCACTGTCAATTGCGCCGCAACCGGTTGCGTGACATCCAGGCAGTGAATGACGAGCCCGCCGTTTTCGTCGGCGCCAGCTGGAAGCGTGCCCGGAATCAAGCTCGTCTCCGTGCAAAAGGCGCTTCGCATGATGCCCGGTGGGAGATGCGGTCGATAGACGACGAATCCGGGCCGCAACGGCAGCCGTGGATGGAACGCACGCCGTGCGACATCTACGCCCGCAGCAATCGACAGACCCAGAAAGCGCAGGCCAAAACGAGCCAGCGCAACGGGGCGCAGGCTCCATGGCGCCGCCGGCAGCAGCCGCAGGCTTGCCCAGGTTGCAATCGCTGCGGCCAGGAGTCCGACCAAAAGATCAGCCGGGTTGAAGCCGGAAAGGATCAGCCAAAATGCGAGGAAGCCTGCACCTCGCGCAAGCCAGGCAGGCAGAGCATTGCCGGCGGTATTCATATCACCCATGGTGCTTGCCCCACACGAGCCGACGTGAGTTGAGAGGCTAGTGCTGCCTCTCGCGGCGCGCATCAAAGGCTAAGGCCAGAGCCATGACCGGAGCAAGTACAAACGCGCCCCTGACATTGCGGGAAGTATCAGAGGTGGCCGTGCGCCGGCGCTGCGACCACGTCGGACGCTTCCGGTCTTTCATTCTCGAAACGCACCAGCATCGCGCTCAGGCGATCATATAGCTTTGCCTCGGCGAGAACCGGCCACCAATCGTAGAGCAGAATCTCGAGCGGCCGCCACAACGCGACCCATCCGCCGATCAACAGGCTGTCCGCCAGAATTGCGCCGTAGTTGTAGCTGCCGACCAGACCCCTGAGAAGATCGCCGAGTATCATCGCGACGGCGAGAACGGCGACGCCGATGAGCAGGCTCTTGCGTCCGATTCGAAGCAATCGTCGCAATTCCGCCTCTTTGCAAGCGCCCGCCGTGTGAAGAACTCCCGCAGTGCCTGGCGCAGCACGCCGGCGTCCTCCGGCGTCGCCGGCAAGCGGCTAAGGCGCACGAACAGTCCAAGCGGTCGGTCAGGACCGATCTCCCGGCTCCAGTCGACGATGTACTCCTCGGCCTTCGGATCCAGATCCCGCTCCCGAAACGGCGCCGGATCCATCGCGTCGAAGAGTTGCCGCAACTCGCCCACGCGTATTTCCAGGACCGCACAGTTATCGGGAAACTCATCGCCCACGATTTCTTGTTGCGCTGGCATATTTAAGAACCTCGTCTCGAGCGCCGTTGACAGACCGGAAGGTTGAAGAAAAGATAAGTCTTCGCAAAAGACTACTCGCGAACCGCTTCCGACTTCGAGCAGCACGTTCTCCTGTTAGCCAGGATGACGTAACAAACATCCAGAAAGGGCGAAACCATGCTTCCAGTCGACCTGCCCACCATGGCCGATATCAAGGCGTTGGCGGCCGTTCGGGGTGGTCCCTGCGTCTCGCTCTATCTCGAGACGACGCCGATCACCCAGCATGTCGACGCGAGCCACATCGCCTTCGGCAACCTGATCAAGGAGGCGCTGGCGCAGCTCGACGCGGCAGGCGCGGACAAGCGGCTGGTGGCCGCACTCCTGGAGCCGCTGGACGATCTCGACGACGATGACGACTTCTGGGCGCACCAGGCCCGCAGCCTGGCCGTGCTGGCGACACCAAGCTCGTTTCGGACGTTCCGCCTCGCCAACCAGCTCTCGTCCAAGGTCGAGGTGTCGGACCGGTTCCACCTGAAGCCGCTGCTGCGCGCCCTCACCTTCCCGCAGACGGGTTTCGTCCTCGCCCTGTCGGAGAATTCGGTTCGGCTCGTCGAGTTCTTCGCCGATCTTCCGCCCGAAGAGGTCCGCGTGCCAGACCTGCCGAAAGACGCCGCAAGCCACGCCCGCAAGGCCTCCATCAACGATCGTTCGCACGCGCGGCGCATCCACGGTTCGGAGGGCAAGAAGGTACGGCTTCGACAATATGCCCGCGCCGTGGTTGCGGCCATCCGGCCAGTTCTTACAGGGAGCACCGCACCCCTGATCCTTGCCGCGAACGAGCCCCTGGCCACGGTCTTCCGGCACGAATATTCGCACGCCCGGCTTGCCGCCGGCATCATCCGTGAAAGCATTGACCAGCTCACGCCGGCTGACATGGCGGCCGCCGCGCGGCCGATCCTAGATGCCGAATACGCCCATGACCTCGAGGCCTTCAGGACGCTTTATGGGACGCGGGCCGCGCAAAACCGGGTGACGGACGAGCTGTCGACGGCGGCGCGGGCAGCCACCTTCGGCGCCGTCGAGGCGATGATGGTCGACATCGATGCGGTGGTGCCCGGGACGATCGACGACGAGACAGGCGCCATCAACCTGGCAGAGAAGGCGGGTGCGGACAGCTACGGCATCGTCGACCAGATCGCCCTGCGCGCCCTCATCGCGGGCGCCCAGGTGCTCGGCGCCCGCAAGTCGGACCTCCCGAGTGAAGCGCCCTTCGCGGCCGTTCTGCGCTATGCCATCTGACAAGCGGTCACGAGGATCGCAACTCGCCTTACCAAATGGAGCGGCGATGCTTGAGCATCAGAAGCTGACCCTGAACTTGATGTGCGGGATCGGTGTTAATGACCGGATCCCATACGAGCTGGATTCCGAGAGTCAGCGTGCTGTTGGGCGTGCCCCCGATGTTCCAGTAAGCCTCGGCGAAACAGGCAGGCTGAGACAGTGTAGCGCATGCGTGGGACCTTTCATCGTCGCCAGACCGCTTCATGAAATCATTCATCGATCCGCGCTTCGGCAACGTCGAGGATGACGCCTCGAGCACGAAGCAGCGGTCCATGCTGGGTCTGGCAGGCAGCCTGCTGGCGAGATCAGCCTGCCAAAGCTTGCGCTGGCCTGGCTGCTGCTGATCGCACTTCCGGGGGTGTTGAGCCCACGCGCACCATCGCACGGCGATCGCGGCCTTTGCCGATGCGGGCACGCTGCGGCTCTCGGTGGGACTGGCGCAGCTGTGGGCCGACGCCTTTCCAATGGTGCTGCCGCCTGAGGCGGCGGACGGGCTCGGCGTCGTTCTCCTCGACTCCAACGCCGAGGCGCACTTCTCATTCACCAACGGGCTCGGGATTGTCCCCGTCGAGCAGGTTGGGAAGCTCAAGGCCGTGCTTCGTCAGTTTCCCCGGGCAGGCTGGATTGTCGCCCTGCACAACCATCTCGTGGAGTACCCGAATCCGGCGCATGCGTTCTCCGAACGGATCGGCACTGCGCTGATCAACGGGAGCTGGTTCGTGCGCCAGCTCCGCCCCGTAGCGGCGAGGATTGTGGCCATGCATGGCCACCGCCACACCGACTGGACCGGCGAGTGCGGCGGCATGCGCATCGTCTCGGCGCCGTCGATGGTCATGGAGGCGACCGACGAGGAGCCAACCTGCTTTTACATTCATGAACTGGCGGTGGGTCCGCAGGGACGGCTCTGCCTGCTTGCACCCGAACGCGTGGACATTCCGGGAGATACGCCGTGGCCTGACGAGCACGGTCTCGCTTGGATCACTTCCCCGAAAGGGCTTCGGCCACGGCGTCATCGATGATGCCGGCGAGGAGAGCGTTCTTGTCCTCTTCGCATCCCTCCTTCAGGGCCGCTACGAACTTGTCGTGCATGGCCGTCTTTGCTTCTTCGGTGATTTCAAACCGGGACACGTCGACCTCGCGATTATAGAGCGACACGGCGACCAGGGAGCGGACAACCTTGTCGATATAGGCCTGATCGCCAGAGGCCTCATCAACCACGCTCTTGCAGCTGTGGTACATTACGGGCAAGGCGTCATCGACGTATTTTTCAGCTGCCGGGTCGGCGGATGCGACGGCGGTCAGCGCGAAATGAAATGCCGGCACTGCGATGGCGGCAATCGAGATTCTCGACATGTTGAACTCCTGACTCTTTCAGCAACCCGACGTATTGTCTTCGCCCACCTGTTTATCGAGTGGCACCGAGGATCGCCCCGACAGCTGCACCTCTTCCCACACCCCTGCCGCCATCGACGATCGCACCAATCCCGGCTCCGATGGCGGCGCCGCGAGCAGCATCTCTGGCACGCCGGGCATCCGCCGTGGTTACGAAGACCGAAGCCAGGATTGCTGTGATCAACAAGAGTCCGAGAAGAAACCGATACTGCGCGTCAGTCCTTTTCTTGAACATGCTCTCACCTCACAAAAGCGCCCCAGCAAATCACTCTCTAGCACAAGTGTGTCGGCGCCCACAGAGGGTGAGTATTCACTTGGGCAGCGTATTCTTGTAGATCGCAGGTCGAGGAACTCTGGAGATGATGCTTAAGAAGTCTGCGGGACGAATTGGATCGAGTGCCGATACCATCCCTGAGACGGAAGGATGGTACACGAGTTTTCTTTCGTCTCTCGCCCGGTCGCGACCGGGACGGTACGGGGCAACGTTTTCGTATTGGGGTCTGGTGGTCGCGACTCTTTTCTTCGCCGCCTCTCTCACCCCGTCACTGTTGCCACGAAATTTCGCTGTTCAGGGATTGCTGTCCGGTCTGGCGCTCGCGGTCGGTTACGGTGTCGGTGTATCATTGGTGTGGATGTGGCGTTACCTGGAACTCCCCGCACCAAGTGCTTGGCTCGAACGGCTGAGCAAGCAGATTACGGTTGTCTGCGTCGTAATCGTCGTGGGGATTTTCCTGTGGTATGCGACCGCATGGCAGAATTCCATCCGACACCTCATGGAGATGGAACCTGTCGCGACCGCTTATCCCTGGCGCGTCGGCGTGATTGCATTCCTGACCGGTATCCTGCTGGTTGCCATGGCCCGCGGCCTGCGGCATTGCTGGCGGTATGTCGATCGCAAGATCAGCCTGGTGGTGCCGCGCCGCGTTTCGCAGCTGTCGAGCGCGGTGGTCGTGGTCGTCGGCCTGTTTTTGCTCGTCAATGACGTCATCGGCAGGCTTGCTTTGGATGCGGCGGATGCCCTCTTTCTGAGACTTGACCGCATAATCGATGAAGGCGTTGAACAGCCCGCGCAAGCCACCGCTTCCGGCAGCGCCGGGTCACTGATCGGCTGGGACACCATTGGGCGTTTTGGAAAAGGATTCGTCGCCACCGGGCCGACCAGGCAGGAGATCAGCCAGTTCTGGGACAAGGAAGCCCTTCAGCCGCTGCGGGTCTATGTCGGTCTGAACTCGAGAGAAACAGTGGAGGAGCGGGCCGAGCTTGCCCTCCAGGAGCTCATACGAGCCGGGGGATTGGATCGATCCACGTTGGTCGTCGCCACGCCCACGGGCACGGGCTGGCTGGATCCGGGCGCCGTCGACACGGTGGAATACCTGCATGCGGGCGACACGGCGATCGTCACCATGCAATACTCCTATCTGCCGAGCTGGCTGACGATCCTGGTGGATCCCGAGCGCTCGCGCGATTCGGCGGCAGCCCTGTTTGACAAGGTCTACTCCCATTGGAAGACACTCCCCAAAGGCCGCCGGCCAAAGCTGTATATACACGGATTGAGCCTGGGAGCGCTCGGATCCGCAAACAGCGCCGACATCTTTACGGTTTTCGAGGATCCGATTCAGGGTGGGGTATGGAGCGGTCCGCCGTTTCCGAGCCCCGCCTGGTCCAGAGCGACCCGCAACCGAAATCCGGATTCCCCGATGTGGCTGCCGACATTACGGGACGGTTCGATGTTGCGATTCACTGGGCGAAGAAACTCGTTGGCCGAGGCGGGAAAGCGGTGGGGACCCATGCGCTTTGTGTATATTCAACACGCCAGCGATCCGATGACATTTTTCGCGCCGGAACTGTTGTACCGCAAGCCTGAATGGCTGGTCGGCGAACGCGGTCCCGATGTTTCGCCGAATCTGCGGTGGCTTCCAATCGTGACCTTCCTGCAAGCGGGCTTTGACCTGCCCATGGCCACCACCGTCCCGATGGGCTATGGGCACAACTTTGCACCGGCGAGCTACATCGACGCCTGGATCGAAGTCACTCAGCCGCAGGAGTGGGATGCCGACGATACCAGGCGACTGAAGCAGCTATTCGCAGAATAATGGCGCCCAGCACGGTCTGACCTGATCGGAGGCCCTTAGCCGGGCGGCGGGCATGTACCCGTTCGCGTGTTGTTGGCTTCGTCGGTCTCCTCCACTTCCCCAGCGCCATCCACGAGCACTTCGAACGCGCACGTCTGCGGACAGGCGGACGGTACTGCTGCGGACACAATCGTGTTCATGCCGGCCGCAAGTGCAGGTGTCTGTGCTACAACTTTGCCCGGCGGGCCGAAGTCGACGATGGTGTGAGAAGCCGCAGCACCGCCCGCGCCCTGATTGTGAACTGTCACGCGAACCGTCCGCGGCGCGGCTGCCGATGTCGAGGTTGCCGGTGCGCACGCAGCGTGCAGCGGCACGAGGTCGGCACGCACCCGATAGTCCGGCGGCTCAGATTCCTTGGCCTCCCGCTTCCGCTCCCGCACCTGCTCGAAGTGGGCCAGAAGGAGTATTGGCGGCCGGACCCGTCGAAGCCCTGGGGCGCCTTCGCGACCTGGTACTTCTAATTTCCAGGCAGTCGTGGGTTGGGTGCTCAGTCTGTTGGCGGTCGCGGGGTTTTCCGGACTTGTGAAATCAAGATAACCCAACGCAACTTTTCGGCGCGAAGGCTCACCAGCCGCAGGCGCGTTGTGCGCCATCCACCGGGTATCCGCCCGCCGTCAGGTTCTTCGAGTGCAAGGCGCGACACACTTCCGTGCGGAGCCCATTGATGTTCTCGAAAACACTTCGAATGAGAACGGTGTCATCATCGGATCCGGTGATCATCAGATTTCGATCCGGAACAACCGAAATCGATCGCACCGTGCCGATGTGGCCGGGGAGCGAAACAATCTCCTGGCCGCTGCTCGTGTCCCATACCCTCACGGTCTCGTCATCAGATGCCGAAACCAGCCGGCCGTCACCGACGATATCGAGGTCATGGACTTCACCCCTATGTCCCCGCATCTCGGACATCCGGCTCATCCCGTTGCGGCTGACCTCCCAACCAGCGATCGTCCAGTCCCAGGACGCGACGAACAGCATTTTTCCGTCCCGAGCGAAGCGAAGGCTGGTGACGGGTCCCCCCTCTATTACGATGGGCGGCAGCAGCTGGCCGGCGCTCATGTCCCATATCAGCACCACGCCGCGCTCCAATCCCGCTGCGAGGAGTTTGCGGGCGGGATTGTAGGCCAGAGTTGTGATCCGCTCCCTCGTCGACTTCCCGAATTGCGCCATAGCGTTGATCGCATCGGTGACACTGATCGGCGTCGTTTTGCCCGCCGCACCGTCTCGATCATTGAAGAACCGAATTTCGCCGCTGTCCGTGCCGACCGCGAATTGCTCGCTCGTGGAAAGCGCGACCATCGACCTGATCTTTTCCTGAACGCCCTCGAGTGGCGGACCCACCATGTTGCCGCTGGTGACGCTCCAGACCCGCATCGATCCGTCGACGTAACGCGCCGCCAGCCTGGTTCCATCTCCCGAATAGACGATCTCGTCGACGCCGCAATTCCGCCGCCAGTTGACGATCTCGCAGCCCAGCCGCTCGTCTTCGAGAATTTGAAAGGGAATCCGTTCTCCCAACTTCCATATCCGGATAGTGCCATCGTCGCTCGCAGTCGCAAATTCCTCGGGAACGGTGGGGTTCACTCTCACCGCCGTCACGTTCGCTTCATGGGACTTCAGGCGGAGGCGGACATCGTCTGCCTCGAGATTCCATACCCGGGCAGTACGGTCTTCGCCTCCCGAGGCTATGCGTGATCCGAATAAATCGTAGGCCACCGTCCGTACGGGGCCCGTATGGCCGCGCAAAGTTGCCAGAAGGTTGAATGTGCCGGAATCCCAGATTGCGACTGATCGATCCCAGCCGCCGGTAATGATGCGCTTGCCGGCAGGATCGAATATGGCTCTCCAGATATCGGCGGAATGCGCCTCGAGCGGTCTGCCGTCCTGAACCCCTGCCTCCCAATTCCAGAGCCGAATGGTATCATCGTCGGATGCGGTGAGCAGTCTCCGGCCGTCGGGACTGAAGACGACCGATCTCACCGTCTCCTCGTGCCCGCCCAGCTCGCGGTGGGTCGAAGCTCTTGTCATCACCTGCTCGTGCCCGTGCGGCCTGGCGTGGAACGGAGCTTCTTCTTCGAAATCCCAAACTCTCAGCATACCGTCATTGCCTACCGTTGCGACTACGGAGGAATCTTGCGGATGAAACACGGCGTCGTAGACGTCCACGCCGCTGTCGCCGACCTTGTGCCCCTCGAGTATCCGCTCCAACCGTCCCGTTCGGACGTTCCAGATGCGCGCGGTGTCGTCGTAAGAGGTCGTGACCAATCGTTCCCCCGAGCTGCTGAATGCAACCGTGCGAACCGGACCGTAGTGTGCAATCCCGTCGGGACCACTTACGAAGTCACGCACCCGGCTGCCGCTCCTCGGATCCCACAGCCGTGCCCTGCCGATCCGATTGCCTTTCGTCGCAACGCTCGACGAGGCCGTCGCCAGGAGCTTGCCGTCAGGCGTAAACTGAACCCCGAGCACCCTGCTGTCTCGCGCAAGTCCGTCGTGGGCATTCTCGTCGATAACGGTGGCCACCTGCCAGGTCCCGGTCTCATAGACAATCGCTTTGCCGTCGAAAGAACCGGTCGCCAGCAGCGATCCATGCCGATCGAACGCGATCGAGCGCAGCTCCTGCCGGTGATCCTTCAGTACGTAGCTCAGTTGCGTGCGCGAGTGCGCGTGCCACAAGGCCCGCTCCAACGAGCCGGCCGAAGCATCCGCTGCAGATCGCTGCCGCAGGTGCTCGATGGCGAGAAGGCTGCCGGCGACGGGATCGCCGGTTAACGCCTCGCTCAAGACATCCTGGGCGATCGCATTTCCTTCGGCGGTCAGTTTCCCGCTCTCGGCTTCCACCTTCTGGCGCCAGTAGTAGGCGGCAACCAGCGCTATCAGAAACACTGCCAGAGCGCCTGCCTGCTTGAGCCGTTTTCTGCTCTGCTTTTCCGCCCGTCTCTCCCGCGATTCCCTGTCCAGGGCATCTACACTCAACCCCAGGAACGCCTTGGTGCGATCGAACCCGCCCCCGTACTGCTCGGCCCAGTCGGCGGTCGGCTGCTCGCGCTCTACCCAATTGAGCGTCAGCTGCAATTCCGGATTGCGCCACGTGCTGGCCTCTCCCGTCGCGTGCAGCTCGGCAGCCTTTGCCAGCCGGCCATAGAGGCGCGCCGAACGTGCTTCTTCGTCCGCCCAGACGCGAAGGCGCTGCCAATTGCGCATCAGGCTCTCATGCGAGATATCGACGACGGTGTCCGCGGTGAGCTCCTCCTTGGCCGCCGGCATCAGGAACGACCGGCCCGGTCGGCGAAAAACGTCGATGGTCCTCGCTGCTTCCGTCGGATCCGCCTGAGCGATCGCACACAGCGACGAAAACTTCGTGGGACGGCGAACGCCGCGCTGATCGGTCGCCTTGTCGGTCAGCGCCATGAAAATCTTTCGGCAAATCTCTCGCTGACCTTCGGTGTCGAGCTCGGCATAGGCGCGGTCGGCGTGCGCATCCAGGGCGCCGCTCATCGTCCCTATGGCTTCATAGTGCTGGAGATCGATCGGACCAGCGCCGCCGCACTTGTTTCTCCAATAGGACCATGTCCGGTTGAGAGCGTGCTGCAACACGGAAAGCTGATCGGGATTGTCCCCCACTTCGTTGACGAGCCGGGTGACCAGAACGATGCTGATCTCCGCGCCGGTCACTTGAACCGGTCCGGCAATCGCCGATCGCAACTGATCCCGCGTCAATCGGGGCACGAGGTACTGGCCGGCGTTTATCGCTTCAGGCAGGTTCTGAAATTTGGCGCAATCGCCCAGAAAGTCCGACCTCATCGTCAATACGACGTAGATCGGCAGGTGGGGATGCTCCCTGATTTCTATGAGCAGGTTCACGAAGGCGACCGCATCCTCGTTCATTTCCGATAGCTGCGACGTCGCGGGCGCCGTCAGCGCGGCGTAGCGGAACAGCTCCTCGAACTGATCGACGATCACCAGGAGGTTGGTCCCTGCCGGCAATCGCGCCTGCTCGAAGATGTCGATCAGCCCGAGCTTGCTCATGCGAATGGTCGTGCCGATCACCTGCAGGAGCATTTGCCGACCGGCGCCATAGTTCCTGAAAAGCACATTGTCCTCGGCAAGCGCTGCGCTCAGCCTTCCCATGGGATCAATTCCCGGCTGGAACTGCACGATCTTCCAGCTCGTACCGGCCTCGGCCATCAGGCCGCGATGGAGCGCCGGCCCCAGACCGCAGTTCACCAGCGATGATTTGCCGCTGCCGGAAGTGCCAACCACGGCCAGAAAGTGATTCCTGGCCAGCTTGTCGACCATGGAGTCGACTTGCCATTCGCGGCCGAAGAACAGGAATTCTTCCTCCTGCCTGAAGGGACGCAGTCCGGGGAAGGGATTGGTGTGACCTTCCGTCGGGGGCACACTCATCCGATCTTTCCGCCGGCGCCCACTGCCGCCAGGAACGGAGCAAGCTTGGCGCTCGAAAAACCACCGAACCCGTCTATGAGATTCGGCGTCTCCAGATCGATGAGGTCTTCTTTGTCGCCGGTCCTGGGATCCGCAAGGTAGGTGAAGGTCGCGCGCAGCGGCTTGTCGCGGCGGTAGCCGACCATCTTCTTCAGGTCGTTGTCGATGCTTCGCTTCCAGGCATCGTCACCGGCGCCATAGAAAACGATGATCGCGTCGCAGCCGGTCGCCATGCGCTCATTGGACTCCCGTACCGCGGCGGAATTGCCTTCGAAGGCCGGTATCTCGACTTCGACGCCGCATTCCCGAAGAAATTTGCGCAGGGCTACCGTGGCTTTGCGATCGTCTTTGTTGCAGATGACATAGACCATCGTCGCCGCCCCGTCGTCCCGATCCTTCACCTCTATCGCCGGTGCGCCGGTCTTCACTCCTTTGAGCTCTCCGTGTACGGCGGCCCGCAGTCTCTCGAAATCGCCCGTGATCAGGTCCGCGCCGTGCTGAAGTACCGGATCGGCCTCGAGGGCGTCGACGAAGGTTCTCTGCTCATCGCTGCTGGCGGCCGTCTTCCGGGGCAGCCAGATCACGCGTCTCAATCCAGCCGCCCTGCTGCGACCGGCAGCCAGCTCGTTCTGGATTTCCGCACCGGATTTTCTGCTCGGACCATCAATGATCGATCCACGATCGGAGCCGATGAGGTGAACGGCGAGATCGCTTTGTCTCAGAGAACCTTCGACAGCTTCGACATAGGCCGTTTCTCGCGTAGGAAGCGGAACTGAAGGCAGCACTCCGTAACCGTGCGTCTTGAGCTCCGCCATGAGATGCTCCCGATCCTCTTGAACATCGTCGCCGCACGGAGCCAGATAGACATTTCTCGGTTTGTGCCCGTTTGTCGAGCTCTCCGAAACCTTCACGGATTTCATCCGATCGAGAATTTGCTTTATGTCCCACGCCAACTGCGCGATTTTTCGGTAGTAAGCCTGCTGGAATTCCTCTCCATAGGTCGTATCCAGCTCCATCGGCGCCTCGCCATGCTGGCGAGTGAAGAACTCGTAGCCGAGAACCTCCTTCGCAACGGCGGGCAACATCTCGTCGGATTCGATCGGCGTCTTGACGATCTTGATGACGCGCGACTTGTTGTCGACGACGACACCTCCTGTTTCCCGCGCCGCTTCACAGAATTCACGCATTTCGCGTGAGCACCATTCCGATTGTACGTAACGCGGAGTGAGGATCGAAACGAGCAGCGCCGTCTTGCGAAACTGGTCGACGATCTGCCGGCTGAAGATGTCCGATCCGCTGAGTTTGTCGTCGCGCCAAATTCTGACCTCGGCGCCCAGTCGGGTGCTGACGAAGGTCTGCAGCGCCTGATGGAAGCGCGTGATCCAGCCGGACTTGCTCGGTGGCAGCGGCTGATTGTCGAGGTGGGCGTAGCTGATGAAGAGATCCTGCTGGAAGTTCATCGTCAGGCTATGCCAGCCGCGCCGGCCTGCTTCCGGTCACGGCTACCAGGTGTCGTCGGACCCCGGTGGACCGACGTCGGCGGGAGGCGGCTCCGGCGAGACGTCCGTCACGCCGGGGACCCGCCGCAGTTTTTCGACCGCCTTCTTTTCCGACTTGCCGGTAAACACACCCATCTGGTCCATTGTCTGGTCGATCTCGAACCCGGCGGCGGTCAGATCCCTCGCGACGTCGGCCAGCGGCCGCTTGCTGGAGGTCGTGACCACCCATTTCGTCTTCTTTATCGATGCCACGGGCGTCTCGTTTCCGCTGCCGGTTCAGATGGATGGGTTATCGAGCGACTACGGCGCCTGCACAAGCCCCCGTCCCACACGCGAGGTGGGGTAAGGAAGGGGCCTGACGGTCGCCCGCAGTCTGTTCCAAAGGGCCATGCCGCGCAAGGACGAACTGGTCTCGGCCCAGAGCGCGGCGCAGCCCGCGACATGGGGCGTCGCCATGCTGGTCCCGGTCTTAAAGCCGTAGCGGGTCGGCCTCGGAACCGAGGAGAAGACGTCGCGGCCTGGAGCGGCGATCTCAACCTTCCCGAAGTTCGAGAAACCCGACGGGGCGAGGTTCGGGTCGAGTGAGGCGACCGACATGATCGTCGGCGAATTGGCCGGCGCGCCGGTGTTCATCGCCGCGTTGCCTGCCGCCGCGATGATCAGGCAACCGGTCGCGAGCGCTGCGGAGCCCGCGGCGGTGTACGCGGCCTGCACCGGCGCCTGTGATCCGAGCGACATCGAGATTACAGCGCACCGGTTGGCGATTGCCCAGTTCATTCCCGCGAGCACGCTGCCGCCGACGCTCGAGCCGGAATTCGCGAGCACCTTGCCGACGAAGATCCGCGACTTGTGCGCGACGCCATAGCGCGGGGTCGTGCCGGCCGGCGCCTGCGGACCGCAAGCCGTGCCGATGCAGTGGGTGCCATGGCTGTGCAGGTCCTGGACCGGCTGACCGACGAAGGTCTGGCTCGCGAAAGCGCGCCCGGCGAAGTCCGGGTGGCCGAGGTCCATGCCGGTATCGAGTACCGCCACCTTGATTCCGGCGCCGCTTCGCGTGCTGGGTGGAACCCTACATCGTACCAGCCCCCACGTCGCGCCGGCGACCTGAACCTCCTCTTCTTCCTGTTCGGGTGTCCTCAGGTCGTGGATTTGGCCGAGGTCCTCGGACAGCACCTGCACCGCCCGGTTGAAGCCGCGCAAGTAGTCGTTGGCGCCCTCGGCAAAGACGAAATACTCGGGCTCGATCGTTTCGATCGGGCTGTCGGCCGCGATCTCGTCCATGGCGCTCATGCGGTGCTCGAGAGCCGGCGCCGCCGCCACGACCGCCACGCCGATCTCCGGCAGGATCAGGCTGTCTGCGTCGCCCACATCCTGCAGCGTCACCGCCTGACCCGAGAAGTCGCGGGCATTGACGGAGCGCAAACCGCTTGCGTCCAGGGCCTTTGCGCCTTCGGCCGCTGCGCCCTCCTTGAACGTCACCAGAAAACGGCCGGTCTCGAGCCGCTCGCCACCTTGAGCGAGTGCGGCGAGAAGCAATTCCTCGACTCCGCTGGTTGTCGCGGCTGCCGCTGCCGCAATCGATTGTCCACGCTTCCGTGTTCTCCTGGCCATGAGTTTCCTCCTGTTCCATAGGCAGACAACGTAGGCTTTTCGGCCCCGTGCCGGCCAAACTGGAACTGGTTGCACGGAATCGGCGGCCAGGCTGTGAGTTTCCGCACACGGTCATCGCTTCGGTGAACCCCCGCCGCTTTCATCGACTCGAGCTGCGGTAACAGCGGCGATTGCTGCATCTGTAAAAGATCATCAGCGATTCAATATCAACTCTGTCCAAAGCCCTTGGGAACCGGAACATCGGGCAGCTCTGCGGCGCGCTTCTTGAGTGCGCGGCCGATGACCACCCGCGAAATTTCCGTCGTGCCATCGACGATGCGAAGCATCTGCGCCAGGCGGCTCAGGCGGTCCATGCCGTAGGAGGTGAGCAACCCCATGCCGCCCATGGCCTGAGCGCACGTGTTCGCTGCTCTTAGCGCTGCATCGGGCACGAAGCGCTTGGCATGGGCCGCCATGAGAGGGCCTTCGGGCGTTCCGAGCGCCTTGGCGGCGGCCCGATAGAGCAGCCGTGAGGCCTCGAGATCGGTCGCAACCTCGCCCAGCATCCACTGGATGCCCTCGAGATCGAGGGCCGTTCCTCCGAACATCTTGCGGTTTTTCGCGTAGGCAAGAGCCGTATCGAGGGCCGCCTGCATCAGCCCGCAACATCCCGCCGCAATGGAGACGCGCGCGATGTCGATCGCCATGAGCGATCCCTGCAGGCCCTTGCCCGCAGGGAAAATGATGTTCTCCTGCGGGACCACTGCGTCTTTCAGGTACATCTCGGCAATGGGCAGGAAACGGTAGGATGGCGTGTCGTACAGCGGACCGAAGCTGAGACCAGTCGTCCCCTTCGGAACAGCGATCATCGCCATGTCTTTATGGCCCGGCACCTCGGAGGTTTTGACCACGGTGAGATAGATATCCGCCTCGCCCGAGAGCGAAACCCAGGCTTTCGCGCCATTGATGGTCCATGTCCCATCGCCATTGTTGCGGGCACGCGAATACATGGTCGCGGGATCCGAACCCGACTGCGGTTCCGTCAACGAGAAGTTTGCGAGCTTGCGGCCGGACGTCAGGCCTTTCGCCCATTTCTGCTTCAGCGCCTCGCTGCCGAAACCGCACACGGCATGGCTGCAGATATTGTGCATGGAGAGCGCAAAGGCATAAGCACCATCACCCTTCCCAAGCTCCTCATAAACGCGAATCCCGTCTTCCAGTGACAGCCCCTGTCCGCCCCATTCGGGGGGACAATAAAGTCCCATAAGCCCCAACACCGCCGCCTTGTCGGAGGCGTGACGCGGCCATTTGCGCTTCGCATTCCAGCCATCGATTTCCGGCTTGATCACGTCGTTGCAATGTCTGCGGGCGGCCGTGAGCAGGGTGTCGATCCTTTCCGTCATCTTTGCCCGCTCGCCCTGACCGATCCCACGGCGCCGCCTGGAAGCCAAAGGCCCGCAGGCAGACGCACGATGATACCCATGCTAGCCTGCTATAATATAAAGGAACACGACTTGCGTACTGCGCCTCTCGTTGCCTGTGCGGTCCTGTGGCCGGCATACTTCGGCGGGCTGCAAATCCCGGCCTGGGGAGAGGAAACAGCCCGTTGCGGCTTGCCGGCAGCCGTCGCCGATGGCTGGCAAATTGGCGACCAGGGCGCCGGAATTGCAAACGCTGAGCGTCTCTGCGCGTTGAGCGGCAAGCTCGAGAAGCCGGACTCGCCCAATGTTCACGCTGTTGTACTGGTTCGCAACGGCAAGCTTCTGTTCGAGCATTATCGCAAAGGTCAGGATGAAAAGTGGGGAACATCGATTGGCGAGGTCCGCTACGCTCCCGACGTCAGGCACGATGTTCGCTCGATAAGCAAAAGCGTCGTTTCGCTGCTGGTGGGGATTGCGGTCGATCGCGGTCTGATAAGAAGCATCGATGAGCCCGTATTCACGTTCTTTCCCGGATTCGCTTCGCTGCGCACGCCCGAGAAGGATCGCATACTCGTGCGCCACCTTCTGACGATGTCTTCAGGAATTGAGTGGGATGAGGAGCGACCTTATACCGATCCTGAAAACAGCGAAATCAGGATGATCTTCGCGCCCGATTCCTATCGTTATGCATTCGAGCAGCCGATGGCGTCCGAACCGGGAAAAGTGTGGAAGTACAGCGGCGGCTCCACCACTCTTCTCGCCGCCATTGTCGAGAAGGTTACGGGAAAATCGCTCTTTGCGTTCGCGCGGGAATCCCTCTTCACACCGCTCGGCATAACCGACGTCGAATGGCTGAACGTGCCGAATGGGCAGCCGGCAGCGGCGTCCGGACTTCGCCTGCGGCCGCGCGATCTTGCGAAAGTCGGCCAGCTCTTCCTCAATGGGGGTGCGTGGAACGGCAAGCGCGTCGTCTCGGCGGCTTGGCTCCAGGAGTCGATCGAACCGAGATTCACCGGCTGGAATAGCAATCGCTACGGCTATCAATGGTGGCTGGGAAGGTCGGCCGTGAAGGATCGGATCATCGATTGGACGGCGGCGTGGGGATTGGGAGGCCAGCGTCTGTTCATCCTGCCGACCTACGATGCCGTCGCAGTCGTTACCGCCGGCCTCTACAAAAGTAACACCCAAGACCTGGTCGCCTTCGACATCCTCAATAACTACGTTCTCCCTGCCCTAGGCGATAAGCACGTCACGGCGCCTTGAGCCAATATCCCATTCGCTCATGCTTGCAGCTCATCCATGGCTGTTCATCCGTGTACGGATGGTTACGAATCGAGGTGAGGGGCCGGCTCGTGGCACTGACCGGCGAAGCAAGTCCCGCTCTCTGTTGAAATAGACGGGTAGGCGTCGATCGCCTCGAGCCAGTAGGCTTGAGGTTGCGAATCAAAAACCCAGGAGAGGGATCGACGCCATGACCAAGACTATTGCAAAGCCGGGATTGAACCAAGTGACCGCGGTGACCAGCGGGACGCTGCCATTGCCGCCGCTGGTGATCGAAGGGTTGGCGGAGTTTGCCGGCAGCTTCGATCGGCTGTGCCTGAGGGCCGGGATGGCGGCCATCGACACGCTGCTGGCCGGCGATGTCGAGCGGCTGTGCGGCGAGCGCTACGAGCGCCGGGGGCGGCGGCGGGGGCACCGCTGGGGCCGGACGGCGAGCGAGATCGGTTGGCACGGCGGCCAGGCGGTGATCGAGCGGCCGCGGGTGCGGGCGGGTGGCCGCGAGGTGGCGTTGCCGAGCTGGCAGGCCATCCAGGAGGCCGATCTGCTGTCGCGGTGGGCCTTCAACCAGATGCTGATCGGGGTGACGACGCGCAAGTACGCCCGTTCGGTGCGTCTGCCGGAGAGCGATGTTGCCGCAGCGGCGGGCCGGCGGGCCACGGGCAAGTCGTCGGTGTCGCGCCGCTTCGTGGCGTTGAGCGCGAGCAAGCTCGCCGAATGGATGTCGGCGGATCTGTCCGGGCTGGATCTGCTGGTGATCCAGATCGACGGGTTGCATGTCGGCGACCACATCCTGGTGGCCGCCATCGGCATCGACGGGAGGGGCGAGAAGCACATCCTGGCGCTGATCGAGGGGGCGAGCGAGAACACGGTGGTGGTCAAGGCGCTGCTGGCCGATCTGATCGGCCGCGGGCTCGAGCCCGATATCGCCCGGCTGTTCATCGTCGATGGCGCCAAGGCCCTGAGCCGGGCGATCCGCGGCACCTTCGGCGCGCATGCGTTGATCCAGCGCTGCCAGGTGCACAAGGGCCGCAACATCATCGAGCGGTTGCCCAGGCAACTGCAGGGCGGTGTCAGGCAAGTGCTGCGCCAGGCTTGGGACAGCCCGACGGCCGAACAGGCCGAACGGATGCTCAAGAACCTCGCCCGCCGGCTCGAGCACGATGCGCCGGGCGTGTCGGCCTCGATCCTCGAAGGGCTCGACGAGATGCTCACCGTCATCCGCCTCGACCTGCCCAGGGAGCTGCGCCGCTCGCTCGCCTGCACCAACACCATCGAGAGCCTGATCGCCGTGATCCGTCAGGTCTGCCGCAACGTGAAACGGTGGCGGAACGCCAGGATGGCTCTGCGCTGGACCGGCACGGCCATGCTCGAAGCAAAGAAAACCTTCCGCCGTCTGAAGGCGTACAGGCAATTGTCCATGCTCAGAGCGGCGCTACAACGTCATCAGCACTCCCTTGCGGGTGCGTCAGACGTTGCCGCCATCGGAAAGGTCGCATAATGTTCAACCAACGGCGCCTGCCCGCTGAATTTCAACAGAGGCAGGGACACAAGCGGGTGGCGGTGCACAGAATAGAAAAAGCAACGATTTCAATGAGGCGTTATCAGTTAGCCACAGGTTTCGATAAAATGGGAAAGCCAAGCTGGTTGCCGGTCGTTGAAAGCTGCCGCCGCATCACAATCCGGGATTTTTCCGCCAACGGGATGCTACGCGATGGCTGCGAGTGGAACAGTCGGATCGATTGGTCGGACGATTTCAGTGTCGAAACCGAATGCGATCGAGGAGGGCCTCGCCATGTTGAAACAGTTCAGAATAATCCATCCCACCAACATACCACAGCAGCATCACAACGACGCGTCCGGGTTCGGCGCCGACGCCACCTTGCAGCGGCAGTGCTCGTCCTGCACGGTGACGTGGAGCACCCCGTCATCGAGCGCTGCGCTAAGAACGGGCTCAGCTCTTCCCCCTTCTCGGCATAGGAGTCGCTTACCGGCTCCTGGTCCCACTGGGCGGTAACCCAGCAAATCGAATTCTTTCGGTCCTCGATGTTCGCGGGCATGCGGAACCGTAAGGAATAGCGATGAGGCTTGTCGTCTTCATGTTGGTGCGGTTTCTGAAACCGCAACTCCTGGCGCTGTATGCACAGATTTTCTTCGCCGGCGGCGAGGGCGCGGCGCATGACCTCCTCGGTGCAGTAAGGATTTTTCAGGTGCTTGGCCATGTCGTTCATCGCGAACGCTTCCTTCGTGGCTTTATTCATCGGTCTAGGTCCCAAGCCGTCCGAGTGCCTCGGTGAGGATCGCGAACGCCCTCTCGCTTCCAAGGAGAGCCTTCAGTCGTCCAGCTGCATCGCCGCCTTCGCGCTCGTGTCGGCAGGCCTCGCTCAAACAGCGCGCGAGATGGGCAGGGTCGATGCCCTGCTTGCGCAGCCATTCGGCGATGCCCTTCTGCGCCAGCAGGCAGTGCAGCAGCTGGCAGAAACGCTTGCCGGGATCCTTCGGGTCACGCGGGGGACGGTTGCCGCCAGGCCAGACCGCGCCGGTAAGTGTCTGCTCGCGGGTGAGGCACATGCCAAACCAATAGCCCAAGCCGGCGATTGCCCTACCCTCGGCAAAAGCGATCCGAATCGTCCGTCCGGCGATGAACCACGGCAAGACGACGCCGCACATCAACGCAATCCAGTACCACTCCATACGCCAACTCCCTCATATAGCCGGACAGGTGGACCGCGCCTCCAAAAAGACGACCGTGGACGGTGTTCGGTGGTTCTTCCATCAACGGCACATCTTCACCCGGCGCACCATGTCCGCGCCTTCCAGATAGACCAGGCCATCGTTCTGGAGCCCGCCATGCTTCTTGACCCAAGCCCGAACTTTCGGCGGATAGCTGTTCAACATATAGGCGGCCGCTGCTGCGTCGATCTCGTTGGTCTCCCCACCACGCGGGGCGTGGAAGCCAAGCCGCGCAGTGCGTTTGACGCATGTGTTCGGGCTCGACAGGTAGAGGGTGCAGGCGCTTTCGCAGACGCCCTCGATAACGAGGCGCTTTTTCTCCCTCTCCCAGGTGTCGAGCCGCTTCAGGTAGTCGACGACCACGCCGCCGTAGTCATCGCGGATCGTGACCTGCTCGGCCGCCGCCTGGGTCGACAGTAGCGCCAGGGCGAGGATGGCCCTAACCAGGCCGCCGCCAATTGTCGGTCGCTGCATCACGAACTTCAACCATTACACTGAACTTCTTCGAGACCTCGGCCGCGGCGCGCTTTATGGCGGTCTCACCCTTGGCTTGGATCGTGCCGATGAACTTCGCGGCCATGCGGCGACGGTGTCGGCCGATTGTGTAGACGTTGTAGGTTTTCATACGCACTCCACTCACCTTCGGCCGGGCCATTCTAGACCAATCTCATGTCGCGTTCATGTTGCGTGGAGTTGCCGCGGCTCTCTGGAAATCGTTGAAAATCACTGGTAGCCGTTGGATGCAACATGGCGCAACATGGCATCGCCGAGCCCTTCACCATCCTTCCTCTAATCGGTTGATTTTCTTGTACATAAAGGTGGTAGCGGAGGAGCGATCCGGTCTATACAGCGTTTTCTGGATCGAGCTCCCGGCCCGGTAAGATCCTGCCATTTAAGCGAACGCAAACGCACATAAGCTCGTCTTATCTCCGGCATGGCAAACGACAGATTCCTGAATGGCGCTGCCGCCGGATCTGTGATTTGCATAGCCTTTTCCGCCCGATGCAGGCCTACCTAAGCGTGTGCTCCTTCCTGATAGCTTCGGCGCATCGCGCGGGGCACATACTCATCCCAAGCCCTCTTGCCTATACACGGCCCAACAGCATGATAACAGCGGCGCGGCTATTAGACGTGCCTTCCAGTCGGGCCGAAGTCATTGAGGCAGGCCATGGGCCGATTTGACGCTCGCATAGGCATCCTTCACGATCGTTCTGAGGTCGGAATGTGAGGCGCGAAAATTCAGCATCCGGCTTGCCAGGCTGGTGTCGGCGATCAGAACCGGCGGGTCTCCTTCACGGCGGTGACCGTTCGCGACCGGAACTTTTCGACCGGTGACTTCCGCCACCATGTCGACGACTTCTCGTACGCTGTGGCCCTGCCCGGTTCCAAGATTCAAGAACAGCTCACCTGCGCCGGCACGCAGCGCCTCGAGTGCCAAGATGTGACCAAGCGCGAGATCGCTGACATGAATGTAGTCCCGTATGCAGGTGCCGTCGGGAGTGGGATAATCGGTTCCAAAGATTTCCAGGCGGTCAGTCAATCCGCAGGCCGCCTTGATGGCGAGCGGAACGAGATGGCTCATCGATTCGCTTCTTTGATAGAGATCGCCATCGCCGTCGGCTCCTGCAGCGTTGAAATAGCGTAGCGATCCAATCTGCATACTGTAGGCTGATGCGAAATCTCGCAGCGCTATTTCTGCCACGACCTTCGACCGACCGTAGGGATTGATGGGCCGCTGTGGAGCGGTCTCGTCGACCGGCACCAGTGCCGGAATTCCATAGGTCGCACAGGTGCTAGAGAAAATAATTGCGCCCACCCGCTGTTCACGCATGGCATTCAGAACCGATAGGGTGCCGCAAACGTTCACATCGTAGTAGTCGGCAGGTTTGACGATCGATTCTCCCACGTTGGCGAGTGCCGCAAAGTGCATCACCGCATCGATATTGTAAGCACGCAGGATCTCGCATACCAGCAACGTGTCCCGGATGTCGCCGACTACGAGCTTGCCCCATTTCACCATTTCACCGTGGCCCCTGGACAAGTTATCGAGGACAACGGGTTGATAGCCGCGCAGTTTGAGCGACTTGCACGTGTGACTGCCGATGAAACCGGCCCCTCCGGTGACTAGAATATTGGTAAATTCCTGCATTGCCTCGACGCGTTTTGTCAGTGGAGGCCTCGCTCAGGCAGTGCTCAAGTTAGTGGCCGCCTGAATGCCCTCTATCCGTGTGCGTGCCAGCGACCTGCATCTGGAACTCGCTCGCAGTGTCGCCGTCGGTATTGCCTTCGACGATCGTGTTTGCGGCGAGCAGACCCGCTCCTAACAGCTCCAATTAACTGGTGTGGTAAAGTGCGGCCTGAAACGCATGCGATCATTGTCAGTGATCCAGGCTAAGAGAAAGCATTTGACATCCGTTTACCAGCGCTTGCGGCCCATCATCAGTCTCTATCGCACTATTGCGATCTACGTTCTCGAAGGATGTTCCTTCTCGAGATAAGCGTTCTCCATCACCAGCACATCCATCTTCGTTCGAACAAAACAGTCAAGTGCCTCCTTGGGGGTACACACGATCGGCTCGGTTTCGTTGAAGGAAGTGTTCAGTAGTACTGGCGTTCCAGTCTGCCTACCGAACTCGGTGATGAGCGCATGATAGCGCGGATTCTCTTTAGTGGTTACGGTCTGAAGGCGCCCCGTCCCATCGATATGGGTCACTGCTGGGATCTCTCCGCGCCTTTCCGGCCTGATCTTGTAGACGTTGGTCATGAACGGATCGGGGTAGGTTTGCTCAAAGTAGTCGCCGACCCGTTCGAGCGGGATCGCCGGTGCGAACGGGCGGAAACTCTCGCGTCGCTTGATGCGTTGGTTTAAGACGTCCTTCATGTCCAGGCGGCGCGGGTCGACAAGGATGCTCCGGTTGCCGAGGGCACGAGGACCCCACTCCATCCGCCCCTGGAACCAGCCGATGACCTTGCCATCCATAAGCGCGCGCACGACACGCGGCAGGAGCTGTTGGTCCGGCAGACGCTCGAAGACGGCGTTATCTCCGCGCAAGCGTCTCTTCCACTTGGGACTGGCTATACGCCGGACCGAAGTAGCTGTTCTCCTGGCGGAACTTCCGCGGGCGGCCAAGCCGGTGATGGTAGACGTAGAGGGCGGCGCCGAGCGAGGTGCCCGCATCGCCGGCTGCCGGCTGGATAAACACTTCCTCGAAAAGGCCTTTGGGCCGGATCTTGCCGGCCGCTACGCTGTTGTGGGCACAGCCGCCGGCGAGCGCCAATCGTGGCGAACCAGTGAGTTTCTTCGCTGTTAAGAGCACCTCGAAATACGCCTCCTCGAACCCCGCCTGCACCGACGCGGCAACCGCCTTGAACCTGTCTTCCATCGCCGCATCGGGAGTGCGCGGCGGGCCAAGCAGCTCGGACAGTCGCAAGGAGTTGATCGTGTCATATCGCGGCTCGCCCTCCCAGGTCATCGCAATGCCCTTGGTGTGGTGCTGGAAGTATTCCAACCCGAGCTTGAACGAGCCGTCCGCAACGCGCACGATGCGCCGGATCTTATCGATTAACTCAGGCTCAGCGTATGCGGGAAAGGCCCATCACCTTGTACTCGTCGCCATACTTTGGAAAGCCCACGTATTGCGACAACCCCGAGTAGTAGAGGCCGAGAGAGTGCGGGAAGCCGACGTGCCGGAGGATCTCGAGCCTGCTGCCCTGACCTCGCGCCCACATGGTGCTCACGAAGTCGCCGAAGCCGTCGACTGAGACCACCGCAGCCTCGCCGAACGGCGAGGCGTAGAAGGCCGAGGCCATGTGGGCTCGATGGTGTTCGACGTTGTGCGACTGCGCGCGGATCCGCCTGGGGTCGATGCCGAGCGCGGCGCCGAGGTGCGCTTTCGGATCGCGCACGCTGAGCATGTTCTTGAACCGATCGGTAATAAACGAGAGGTTGGGACGTTGAGTGAGCGAGAAGATCACCTTGTCGCGGAAATGAGCGTGCGGATCCCGCCCGATCGCGATGTGATCCAGGTCCTCAGGCCGGGCCCCAGCGACCTCGAGGCAATACTGTATGGCCTGGCGGGGAAGCCCGCCCAGTGCTTGATGCGGTTGAACCGCTCCTCTTCGGCGGCAGCAACGAGCTCGCCATCCACGAGAAGCGCGGCGGCCGCATCGCCATGATAGGCGTTGACACCGAGAATGAGCATGGAGGGAGAGCTATCGAGCGAGCTCCGGTAGGCCACGGGTCTGGCGCATGAGCGGGAGGCTCGACTGCCGGGCCGACGATGTACTATTTTCGCTCTTCACTGAAAGCATTCTCGGCCATTCGGTTGCGCTCCTGTAGCACAACGAAGAATATAACAAATATAGGAACAACCACCACCTCCATTTCCCTCTCACACAGGCCACCATCTCATCATCCAGCAGCTCCACCTCCCTCCTCCAGCCAGCAGCGCCCCTGCCACTTGATCAGCACCCATACTGAAGAAGAAGAAGAACCAGCAGCAGCAGAAGGAGGAGGAAGAACAAGAAACAAATCAGCAGTTCCCCAGGAGCAAGTCATCATTACCAAAGCCAGCAACAACCCCAGCCTTCCCACCTCCCAGCAGCAGCAGCAGACCTGTTGCTCGAGGCAGCGAAACGCACGGCCGCCGGTATCTCCGTTGAATTCGACAGGTTGATCGGACCCGGCGCATTCCTCATCAAATCCCTGCCTGGGAAGGGCGACGACGATCTGTTTGCCTGGGTCAACCGTGACATCGAGCTATTTTTCGTCCGTTATCTCGAGATCGCGGGCCTAAGCCGCATGGCCTATGACAGCTATGACGAGCGGCATGTTCCGGAGCGACTGCGACTGCCCCAGGGGCCACGTAGCTCCTATCGCGGCGGCTGGATAAGCCGGCCGGACCATAACAAGCTCTATCCCGATATCGCCTCGCCGCTCGAGCTCCATCCGACCTTTGCGATCACAGCGGGACGGAACCAGAGTATATGGATCGATATTTACATCCCGAAGGCCGCGCCGCCAGGACTTTATTCGGGCGAACTGCTGGTCAAGCAACATGATGAGGTCCGATTTCGCATCCCGGTTGAACTTACGGTCAGGACCTTCACGTTGCCGGATTTGCCTACTTCCAAAACTATGATCGCGACCAGCTACGAACAGGTCGCGCGCCGCGGCCCCGGCGTGACTTATCCCAGTCCGGGATCACGGGAAGATGCCGTGACCCAGCGCGTGATCGACCGGCAATTCCTGGTTGCACACCGGCACAAACTTTCTCTCATTGACAGTAACGATGGAGCCGATCCGTGGCCCCAGGAAAGTCCCGGCCTGAGTGGGTACCACGCTTGTCCGGACAGCTGTTCACTTCGGCGTACGGTTACAATGGTCCCGGCGTCGGTATAGGAAACAATGTCTATTCGATTGGGACCTATGGCTCATGGCAGAGTTGGTGGGGGAAACCGTCTCGCGAAACCCTGTGGGTCTACTCAGACAAGTGGGAACAGTGGTTCCGGAACAATTTCCCTGATACCGAGTGGTTTCCATCCATTCATCGACGAATCCAACGATCATCGCCAGACTGAGCGTTGGGCCAGGTGGATGAAAGAGAATCCCGAGGTTGGCCGGGAGTTGCCTTCAATGGCGACAGTAAGTCTTCCCGATGCGGAGAAGCACATACCTTCTCTGAGCATAGTGGCAAGCACTATGTCGGTGGGCGATACCATTCCCTGGCAAACTGCCGTAGACCGCATTTTGTCCGAGCCCAAAAGGCGCTTCTTTGCCTACAACGGCGCGCGCCCCGCCTCGGGGAGCTTCGTTATCGAGGACGAGGGCATAGCACTGCGCGAACTTGCCGGGGGCCAATACAAGAAAGGCATCCACCGCTGGTTCTATTGGGAAGCCACCTATTACAACGATTTTCAAAGCGGCCGCGGCGAGACCAACGTCTTCTCGAACGCCCAGACCTTTGGAGCGGCGGCGAAATTCGACAGAAAGCTGGGCAGGACTGGTTTTAACGCGATGAACGGCGATGGCGTCCTGTTTTACCCCGGGACCGATGCAGCATTTCCGAACGAATCGTACAACCTCGAGGGACCGATCAGCTCACTCCGCCTGAAGCACTGGCGGCGCGGAGTTCAGGATGTTGACTATCTCATGCTGGCCGGGCGAAAGACCCCAAAGCGGTTGCGGCGATCGTAGAGCGCATGGTGCCGAAAGCAATGTGGGAAAATCGGGGTCAGCGATCCGAAGGACCCAACTTGGGTGCGGGCCCCGATCAGCTGGTCCACCAATCCCGATGATTGGGAAGCAGCCCGCGCCGAACTTGCCGACATCATCGAACGGCAATGATCTCGCGAAGCTCGGGATCGCCGGCTCATTAGAGCCGCTGACGGATAGCGGCGGCGAGCCAGCGCGCGACGAGCTGGTTGCCTTCCGGCGAATAGTGGCCGTCCCTCGCGAACCACCGGCCGGCCTTGGCGGCGCGAAACAAGTCGGCGACATCAACGTAGTCAATCTCCCGAGCTTTCAGATCGCGAATGAGAGGCTCGTAGGCGGGCAGCTCACCGCGCCGGATAGCCTCCACCATAGGCTGATCAGGTAACAGAACCACGAGCGGCTTGGCCCCACGTTCCTTGATCAGCTCAGCGAACCGCTGGAAGAGCTTACGCCGGAACCGCAACTGCGGCGGAGTTTTCATTGAACATGAACCCCCGATTCAGGCGGTCACTATCGAGGTACCTGCCCGCCTTGACAACGAGGAGGCTCACTGTCCTCGCCAGCGCCGAATAGTCGTAGAGCGGGTTTTCATACAGGGCCGGCTCGTACCATTGGTCGTTCTTGCCAAATGCGAGCACTTCTCTTGGTTTCTCGAGCAGGCGCTCATAGGCCCGTCGCGTTGACACCGGACATTCGATAAGACTTAGTCCGCCTTGCTCATCCAGCTCGTAGCGGGGCTTGAAGAGCGGCATCTCTTCGCTGTGGAAGAAGCGCCGATAGATGTTGACCGTGCGGGACAGATCGGTCGGTGAAAAGCCGATCAATACCAGTTCGGGCTGGTACACACTCCCCTCTTCACGATAGCGCAGGTACGCCTGGTCGACGCCATATCCGGGAACTCCGTAGTTAAGAACTTCGAGATCGGGGTTGTCCCTTTCGATGACGGCCGCCCAGGCGTTGGGGTTCGCGACCTCGCTGCCGTAAACGAACGAATTGCCGAAGGCGGCGACGCGGCGAATTCCCTTAGGCGCGCTCGGCTGGTACTCCCGGGAACTCCGCAGGGCAGCAGCGTTCAGCCTGTGCGGCATCCGATTGTAGTTTGACGCATAGCGCCAGCCCTACTACTGGACGGATCTCAATCAACTGCGCTGGCTCCAAGAGTTCCCGGATCAGTTTCGACTGCTCCGCGAAAATCTCACTCTGCTTCCTAATCTTATCGGTGAGTTTCAGATTGAGGAGTGGGATCACAGCTAGCAGCGCAAGCAACTCAAGGAAGGCCAGTACAAACAGAAAGAGCAGGCATCCAAAAACAAGGCTTCCGCGGTGACTCACTTGTTGCGGTGACTCACTTGTTGCGAGAACTCGACGTATTTCCTCGAGCCCTGGTTGATCTCCTCCGGCATTTCTCTTCCCCCGCGGAGCCTCAAAGCAGTAGCTCAGCCAGCAGCCATCCTGCTGGTTGCGCCGCGATGTCGACCTATATACCTGCGCTACCGTGCCCCCCGCCCCCATGTTGTGCTTGCCATGTTTGCACAGGTTTCATTGGAGCGAAACGGGTCGCCAGGCACGGAACTTGTCGACATCGTCGAACGCCCGTAGCCTGCACCTGCAGTGCCTCTATCAGTCAGCCACCGCCGCGCTTCCCGCTAACGCACACAGTTTTCAAACGCGGTCATATCGTCCAACTTGAGGGTAAACAGACGGCTTGGTAAGTCCCATCTTGACGCTCTCCGGCCGAACGCTACCAGCAGATACCGTGGTAGCGTTTATCGGTTACTTGGCCACCAAATTGATTGGCGAGATCGATGAGCACCTGCTTCGGTCGCAGCTTCCCTAGGACGTCCCGCCGAACTCTTTCGCCTTCTTCCCTAGGACAATCACCTCCGAGGCTTCCAGAACACTTTCCGTGCTTGCCCGCATCAATTGCGAAACATGAGGAATTTCCCGCTGATGTACTCCTTGTTTGCGCCAAGGAGGTGTGCAAGCTGCACATCCGGGTCATATATCGCAAGCTTCATGCCCGTCTTGGCAAGGATTTCGATGACTTCTACGATCGGGTTTCGCGCAGATCGTCGGTTCCGGCCTTGAAGCTGAAGCCCAAAACGCCAATTTCTTGCGCGCCTTGCTTTGAATCAGGCGAAGCCCTCTTCGACTTGCTGATGATTGCTCGCGAGAATTGACGAGATCACTGGGAGATCGAGGTCCAACGCGCGCGCCTTGTGCGAGACTGCACGGACGTCTTTCGGAAGGCACGAGCCGCCAATGCGAATCCCGGCCTGAGGTATGGGAAGAGAGATTGAGCTTTTCGTCTCTCGCAAAAGACTCCATCACTTGATGGCTGTCCAGTCCCAGCGCCTTGCAGATGTTGCCGATTTCGTTGGCAAAACAGATACCTCACCGCGTGCCAAACGTTGTCGGAGTATTTGACCATCTCGGCGACCTCGAGCGACACGCGAACAAGAGGTGCGTCGAAGCCTTCGTAAAGTTTGACGAGTAGATCGCCGCAGCCGCCTCGTCGTCCAATTCGCCGATCGACGTGCTTCGGCGGATGGAAGTAGTCGTGCACAGCGAGATGCCTTCGCGCAGGAACTCAGGATTGATGCAGACGCCGAATGCCGCCCGGCGATCCCGCCCGATGACGCTTCCAGCGTGGGAATGACAGCACTCTCGCATCGTGCCTGGGCAGGATCGTGCTGCGCATGACGACGACGTGATGCGCCTTCTTCAGCGAAGCGCCGCGCCGATTTCCTCGCACGCGGACCGTGACGTATTGCAGGTCCAAGGCTGCCATTGAGCTGGCTCGGTGTGCCGACGCAGATGAGAGACAAGTCCGAATCACGCACCGCAGCTCGCTGAATTCGGCAGTCGCCCTCAGACGCCCCGCTCGGATCATCTCGCTGATCAAATCAGCAGTCCCAAACTCCATAATCGGACTTTCTCCGGCGTTGATAATATCGACTTTCGTCTGATTGACATCGACGCCGGTCACCGAATGTCCCTCTTTGGCGAGACAAGCAGCCGAAACACAACCGACGTAGCCCAAGCCAAAAATAGCGAGTTCATGCTTCAACCATGCCTCTCTGCGCGCCGGCACTGCTGAGCGATGCTGATAAGGCTCCAGCGCCCCGTTCTTGCCAATGAGTCCCGTGGTCCGCACGGTGCAGCGTCAATGAGATACGAAAGGCATCGTATGAGAGCGTTGCTGGCGCAACCAGGACTGTGTGGTGATCGTGATGGTGAAATCGTATATGGCCCCCATCCGGCAACAAGGAGATAGGGAGAGCCAAGTGCGAAGATCGAGATGAAAATACTCTGGGTCAAGAGCGAGCTTCTCCACCCTGTTGACAAGGGCGGCCGCATTCGTACTTACCAGATCCTCAAGCAACTGAAGAAGCATCACCATATCACGTACCTGTGCCTCTCCACGAGGACAAATCCGCAGGAACCGTACGACAAGGCCGCCGAATATTGTCACCGGCTCGTCAGCGTGCCATGGAATGAGCCGCCTAGGAGTGGCCCGTGGTTCTTCGTGGAGCTAGCCCTTAACCTCGTTGAGCCGCTCCCCTACGTGCAGGCAAAATACAGGTCTGCGGTGATGCGCCAGCACATCTCGAACGCCGCCGCTCTCGGCGAGCACGACGTCATCGTCTGTGACTTCCTCACACCTAGCCAGAACGTGCCGGAGAACCTCCCGTGTCCGACGCTACTCTTCCAGCACAACGTTGAGTCGGTACTGTGGAGGCGACTTTATGAAAACCAGAAAGGCACACGCAGGGCCTATTTCTACTACCAGTGGTGGAAGATGAAGCGCTTCGAAGCAACGGAGTGCCGGCGATACGACGCCGTCGCGACCGTGAGTATCAATGACTCGGATTCCATTCGGCAGCTTTACGGCATCACAGACGTTTTCGACGTACCGACCGGTGTGGACACAGACTACTTCTCCCCGGGCAGGGGCCCACGCAATCCGCACGAACTGGTATTCACTGGTGCGCTGGACTGGATGCCGAATGAGGACGCGATAGTGTTCCTGCACGAGATGATCTTGCCCATCATCGAGCGTTCGATCCCGGACGTGAAGGTGACCGTAGTCGGTCGTCGTCCAACCAAGAAGATCACCGCGCTCGTCCGACAGAACAAGCGAATTTGACCGGCTGGGTCGACGACGTGCGGCCCTTCATCCATCGCAGCACGGTTTACATTGCACCGCTGCGCGTGGGCGGCGGAACGCGAATCAAGATTTATGAAGCGATGAGCATGGAGCGCGCGGTCGTATCGACGACCGTCGGAGCCGAGGTTGGCCCGCTCCAGGATGGAGAGGAGATCGTGCTGGCCGACGAGCCCCAAGCGTTCGCGGACGCGGTGGTACGCCTGCTCAATGATGAGCCTACCCGCCGACGTATCGAGATCGCAGCGCGCAGGGCGGTGGAGCGCTTTGGGTGGCACAGTGCGGCCGATGCGCTGCTCAGGGCCTGTGAGCGCGCAATCGAGAAGCACCGCACTAAATAGCGCTGAGGATGTGCTAGACACCGCCTTTGGCCTTTGGAGCCGGGCGGCATTACAAACTCTACGCAATTTGCCGGACGTTAAGCAGGCTAGGCCCATGCATGTGCATCGGGTCCCCTTGGCGACACCTGGCGCGCCTAGGTGAACACAGAAGGTGAATTGAGAGTATCGGAGTTGTTCTTTACCATTCGCATGGGCGGGATACGTGCTTTGGAAACTTCGCCGCCAACATCGGGCAGAGCGATCTGTTGATAACCGATGCGATCGCCTCTGCGCCCATGGGCGTGAAATGCACGAAATCATAGAAGTAGCGCGAGGTCTTTGCCAGCTCCCTCGCCAAATCAACAACCAGAACATCATTCTCTGTCCCACCTGTCTCGTCACATCGTTGTACGCCTCGAGCAAGTTCCAGGACAGTTTGCCATTCTGCTCGGGCCCGCCCACGCCAAGACCGAACTTAACGGTTGCGACCCTTGCGAGGTCAACGCCCGTTACGTCATCGGTTCCGAACCCAGCGAGAAAAGGTTGGGTAACAAGGACTGGCTCGATCTTGGCTCTCCGTGAAATCTCGACAATCCGCCGCAAGCGATCTTCATAGTTCTTCAGAAGCACCCCAGTGTGCGTGGCCAGCTGCACTGTTTGCTTCTCCAACTGGGACATCGACATAGCCTTCCTGAATGAGATCAAGCTGGTTGTGCATGAGTCGCCTGATACGCGGTCAGGCTTCGGTACATGTTTAGGAAGAGAGCCACCACCTCACTGTAGGTAGACAGAGACTTGATGAGAGCCTTGGTCGAGCTGAATTGCAGCCCATCCCGCACGTTCTCTGCGTCAAAGGACGACATCGTGGTTGCAGCGACGTCATTCGCGCCGACCAGGAAGAGCACAACCTTCGGGCGCAGTGGCACGATGTAGTCCTGTAAAAGGACTAGGTGACCATAGGTTGTATGGCCGTCGAGACCTGCGTTGTTGATCCAAAAGGCCTCTAGAGAGGCTTCGAGCCGCGCTGCGAGCTTCGCGGTCCACGTCTGGCCCTCGTTGAGAAAAAAGCAATGAGTTGTACTTCCGCCGACGGTCACAAGCGTCAGGTAGCTCTCGAAGGCTGGCGGGAGGTTCCGCCCCGCGAAAGCCGAGCGAGTTCTTCGTGACGGTGATCTCCGGGTCCAGGCTTTTGATGAAATTGTTCCTGATATGATAGGTCTTGTTGGTGACCAGGACGATGTGATCGCCTTTGATGCGCGCCTGGAAGGGGTTGCGAACATGGAGGAGGGCCTCCAACAGCATCAGGCTCACTGCGATGCTGCAAACCGTCAACGACAGGTTGGCGACAAAGTCGTGAGACCTGGAGATTTTGGGCCGCTCAGGCTCTTTCGAGTTCGGGTAGCCAATTTTCTCCTCAGACATGACCAAGCGATCCTGACAGCCGAAAAACTTCGGACCTGTCCGATGGGTTAGCTCGCCGCTTTAGCGATAACGCGCGGACCGGTGGGTGCTGAGGGCCGTCCACCGGGGGTCGGCAGCCGGAGAGGTGTTCCGGCTTGCGCGAAGGGCCAGCTATACTGCAAAGCAGGCTGGTCATGTCAACTGCACTAGCCACCGGTCG
>CAWHQZ010000007.1:0-3364 GCA_963831645.1 uncultured Alphaproteobacteria bacterium
ACCCAAAGCTGACGTCCCAGAGACCAACATAGGTGCTGTCGAGCAAGCCGCTCGTGTCGTCCTCGCCGAGCGACCGAGCAAGCCGCCTATCAACGATTGGACGCTCATGAACGCCGTAGTCGCCCATCGCATCATGACCGGCACCGCGTGTCTTCTATTGGTTCTGTTGCTCTTGCGCGCCATTCTCACAGTCGATCCCTACTTCGATAGCTTCGCTTACCACCTTCCATTCGCCGCGCGGCTCGCTGGCATTTGTCCTGAAACCTGTTATCGCATGGGCAACTATCTTGAGGCGGCCTACGTCGGCTTTCCCAAGCTGTTCCATGGTTTCCAAGGCTTGGCCTGGAAGATCACCGGACTGGCGCAGACTGTGGATGTTCTGAATGTCGGCGCCCTCGTACTTTTCTGCCTATTCTTGCATCGGTGGTTTCGAGTCCCGGCTGCCTGGACGTTCTGCGCCCTGCTTGCTGTGCCGCTCATCCAGATCCACGCGACTTCCACTTATGTCGATTTGCCGGCGAACTTGGCAGCTGCGGCAGGGATCCTGGCGTTGCTGGTGCTCATTCGCGCACCCGAAGCGTTTGGCTGGCCTAAGCTCATCGGTCTCGTCGCCTGCCTTGTCTTTGCAGCCAACAGCAAGCCGCAGATGCTTGGAGTTATCGGCCCCGTTGCGGCCCTGTTCGGAATAATCGCGGTCGTCTCGCTTGCGTCCGGCCATCGCCTCGGCCCCTTCGTCCCAGGCCGACTTGGCAGTTGGATCGGGCTTTCTTGCTTTCTGCTCCTGGCCGCCGCCAGCGCAGGCTTCAAGCTCGTCGATAACGCGATCGCTCACGGCAATCCGTTCTACCCTTTCCGGATTGCGATGCTGGGTCTGTTTCTGGATGGACCTATCGATGCGCTGGGGACACCCGAGGATTCACTCAACGAGACGTGGCGGCCTATCCCGCCGCCACTCCGCTGGCTGATCTCGGTGTTGGAGGTGGGCGCATACGGCTATCGAGAGGTGCCCTGGACCTTCGATCAGGGTTATTGCCAGACCTCTCTCGCTTGGAAAGATTGCTGGAGACCCACAAGCGCCTCGTTCCACATGGGCGGCTACTTTGTCCCTTACGTTCTCAGTCTGATGGCTTTTTTCGGCTGGCGGCTTGCTTCACAACCGGGCCGGGATCGGCGCACTGTCCTGGCAATCTTTGCCGGCAGCACGCTCTTGGCGGCCTGTCTGCCTCGCTCGCACGAGCTGCGGTATTACCTGTTTTGGGTGATTATTCTCGTCGCGCTGTGCCTGATCGCGGTCTTCGACCAACCCGATGGTCGGGCGCGGGTGCGCGCGAAAGCGAGCAGGCTTCTCGGCACCGTCGTCATCGTCGCGTTGACGTCGGTGCTGTTGATGACACAGGCGCGCTATGTGACCCCGATCGGCCAAAACGTGGATTCGCTTATTGCCGCGTTTGGCGTCAGGGAAAGAGTGGCCGCGTTTCCCGACGAAGCCGTTGTCTGCGTCGACCCCGGCTGGCAACCATTCACCTTTCTTTTCGCGCCGGTCTTCCATCCAGGCCGGTCCTACACGATCCTTGATGGTTACATTGGCCCCTGCGGTGTGGTGGTGCCACCACCGACCGAAATGCGCGGATCGTCGTGAAAGCCCAGCCCACTCGACGAGCCTCATGACTTTGAGCGATCCGGCGGATGCATGGGCTGGCTCAGCGCGAGGCGACGTGCCAACTGCGTGAGCATCCGGTTCATTCTGACGATCTTGAGATAGAGGAGAAGGATCACAGAACAAGTGATCACCACCCAGAGATACATCAGCAGGTCGGCGCCGCGACCTACGCCAAGCGTCTGCGCCACCCAGTTCGCGTGCTCAGGCCGCCATACAAAGTACCCACCGATCGCCAATATAGTGAGCACTGTAAGGCGCACTGCATGCGAGGTAACCGTTTGCAACATAACAAACAATGCGAGTAGCGCCAGTAGGCTGGTCAGCAGAACTTTGATGATCATCGCGAGAGCCATCCGACCAGGAGATCGACGAGTATGCCAACTGAACCGCGCACCTTTTGGCCCTTTCTGAGGCTATATGCTGAGTAGCGGATCGTGACGGGAACTTCTCGGTATCTCAGCTCTAAGCGACCAATCTGGTTGATTATCTCTGAGGCGTGTGCCATCCGGTCTTGCGTGCTCTCTAGCTTGCGTGCCGCCTCTGCCGTCATCGCACGCAACCCGTTATGAGCATCGGTCAACGGCAGGCCGGAGGTGGCCTTCGTGAACAGCACCGCCGCCTTGAGGGCGATCAAACGGACCCGGGGCAAGCCTTCAGACGCTCCGAGAAAACGGCTTCCGAGCACGACGTCGAGCCGGTTTCCCATCAAAACCCCTAGCATTTTTTTGAGGTCGGCGACCGCGTGCTGGCCATCGGCGTCAAATGTCGCCACATAGCGTGCACCTTGCTCCAAAGCGTAAGCAATCCCGGTCTGGAGCGCTGCTCCCTGACCGAGATTAAAGGGATGGCGGACGACGACGGCTCCTGCCTGGCAGGCGCGCTCCGCCGTTGCGTCCGGCGAGCCATCGTCAACGACGACAATGTGTGGAAAGCACTCGGCCAGCGTACCAACTGTTTCTGCGATGACGTCCGCCTCCCGGTAGGCCGGTACTACGACATATACCTCGTCGAGATCGATTCTCGGAGCGAACGACACGTCCATCCTCAACCGCGGGAGAGCCCGGTCACACAGATGCCTATCACGATAAGGGCTGTTCCGATCAAAACGCCACTGGACAGGCGCTCGCCGAAGAATGCGGCAGCGCCGAAAGGGACGAGAACGAATGCGAGGGCGGCAAAGGGATACGCATGGGTGAGCGCCACCCGTTGCAGCAGGAAGACCCACAAAAGGGTTGCCAATCCGTAGAGAAGAAGTGCGAGCCAAAGCATCGGATCCGAAAACATGTGCCGCAGATCCGCGAAGCGCTCAATGGTCGGCGACCGCTCCGCTGTCGACTTGAATAGGAGCTGTCCGATAGCAAGCATGAACGCAAAGCCTGATAAGCCGAGTATGTTCAGGATTTCGCGAGACATTCGTCGCTCCTTTTTCATCGCGTCGGATCACAAACCAGCGCGTGTAGCACGGCAGACAATGGCGCATCCGTTGATCTCCCCCGGCGCGTCGGCGCGAGACCACGGCACAATCGCCCGCGCCATCCTTCAAGCGCTTCAAGCCAAGATCGATTTAGGTAGGGTCTGCGAACCGAGGCGTACAAGGTTAGAAAACCCGTTGCAAAAGCGCAACCGAGTTCGTCCGTACCGCCACCATCGGCCAGAGTGCTCCGTCGCCGGCCGCTTTCGGGCGCGACTCTCAACTTCCGCTTC
>CAWHQZ010000008.1:0-150832 GCA_963831645.1 uncultured Alphaproteobacteria bacterium
CCCAGCAGGTCAGCTGGGCGTCATGACCCCGGTCGACCTGCCTGCGATGGAGATGGCAAGTGGCTTGCTGTTGCAGGTAGCGGCTCCATATTCGCCAACCTACAGACAACAATAGGATCGTGCTCAGGCGGGCATTGCGGCGACTGGCCATCTTGGCCCTGACGATGTTGATCATCGTCATCATCGGCCTGCTTGTCCTGCACACCAACCCCATCCAGGCACGGATCCTGAACTGGTCCATTGCCGAGCTCGAGAAGCGGTTCGATCTCGATCTGACCGCCGACGACCTGCATTACAACCTCGCCGCCCGCCGCGTCACGATGACCAACGTGCGCCTGGCCGCCGTCGGCCATCACGACGACCCGTTCTTCGTCGCCGCCCGCGTCACCGTGAAGCTGCCCTGGGCGGCGTACCAGGGCCGGCTGCGCTTCGACGAGGTCAGCATCGACAGCGGGAGCGTGGGGATCACTCGCGACGCGCAAGGTGTTTCGAATCTGCCGCCCGGCCGCGGCACCCGCGATCCGAACGCGCCGGCGCGCCGCATCGACATCCGCGCGCTGACCATTCGCGCGCTCGATTTCGTCTATCGCGACCTGCGCCGCGACATCGAGATCCGCACGCCTCGGATACGCACCGATCTCGCCTGGAATGGCAGCGGCGCGAGAGGACCGATCGCTATCGAGAACGATGTGCTCATCCGCATCCGCGAGCGGCGCGTGACGATGAAGCCGGTCAACGGTGTGATGGTGTTCGACGGATCGAACGTCGCGCTCGAGCAGGTGCGGCTCGACACCACCGACGGCGACTTCACCGTCGATGGCGAGATCGCGCGCGCGCTGGACAAGCCGACACTGAACCTGACATTCACGGGTGCAACGGAGTTGTCGGTGTCCTCACGCTGGGCGACGCCGCCCATCCACGTGTCGGGCCGCGCGGCCATCGACGCACGCATGACCGGCGCCCCCAGCGCGTTCGTCCTCGACGCGCACGTCAAGGCCGACGACGCGAACGTCGGCACCGAGCGGGGCGTCGCGATCGACGCCGAGTCACAGCTCACCGTCGATCGTGTGACTGTGTCACGCTCGATCATCAAGCCTTCCACCGGCGGAGAAATCCGGGCGACGGTCGAAGTGCCGTTCGCGACGGGGGCGCCGTGGTGGATCAAGGCGGCCTACGACGGCATCGACGCCGCAACGGCCTTCCGTCTCGCCGAGGTGCGGCCGCTGCCGCTTGGCGCGGCGCTCTCCGGCACGGCGACGATCGATCGCGCGGCTGGCGAACCGTTCCGGCTGGAAGTGCACAATACCGCGGCGCCGAGAAACGTGCGCGGCACCGCGCCTCTCGCGGGCCGGGTCACTTTTGTGATCGATGGGGATCGATGGCGTGCCGAGCAGGACCATCGAATGGGATCGACGCATGTCGCCGGTCCGCTCGGCGGGGTCTGGAACCGCCGTGCGGCGAGCCAGTCGACATTCGACCGCGCGAACCCTCTCGCGGTCAGCACCGGCGACGTATCGGAGGCGGCGCGGTTTGCCGCGCTCTTCGGACTTGCGGCGCCGGCGATCGTCACCGAGATGCACGGTCCGCTGACGGCGGACGTGACCATCGGCGGAACGTTCACCGATCCGCGATTCGCCGGGGTGGCCCAAAGCGCCGGCCTCGACGTGCCGTCGCTCGGCAACGCGGCGGTGAAGGCCAACTTCGAGGCGTCGCGGCACGCCGTCAACGCCACGAGCATCGAGGCCACGCTCGGGACGACCAGCGTGCGCGGGGAGGTGTTGGCGAATCTCGACACCAGGCGGCTCGCCGGCACAGTGAACATCGACTCGCCCAATGCCGCCGACCTGTTGACGACGCTGCCCGAGGCGGTTCAAGTGCAAGGACCGCTCGAAGCCACCGCCACTCTTGGTGGCACCGTCGATGTTCCGGATATCGACGTGCAGGTCCGTGGTTCCGGCCTGACCCTCGCCGGTCAGGCGCTCGAGTCGCTGACGGGCAACACGCGAGTCGTCGACAATGGCGTCAACGTCGAGAGCCTCACGCTTCGTCAAGCGGGCGGCGGCGAGATACATGCGACAGGGCGGTACGACTGGCGGTCCCGCACGTACACACTCGATCTCGACGGACAGAATCTCGTCTGGCGGGGCACGCTGGCGCGTCTGGGTGACGCCGAAGCCCGTCTGGCGCTGAAGTTCTCGGGCCAGGGTCCGATCGATCAGCCCGTCGGCGAAGGCGCCATCGAATTCGCCGTGTCCGGCGGTCTGGCCGGCCAGCTGATCGATCGCGGCGTCGCGAACATCCGCCTGAATGGCGAGACCGCCCTGGTGACCGCGCACATTCCCACACTCGGCGCACTCATCACCGCGAACATCACCCCGCGTCAGCCCTTCCACTACGACGCCGTGGTCGTCATGAATCGCATCGACCTCGCGCCGATCATCACGCTGCTGGGGCTTCGGCAGGAATTCGTGACCGGCACCGCCAGCCTCAGTGCGAACGCGAGCGGGCTGCTGACCGAGCCGGCGCGCTCGAACGTCTTCATCAACCTGCAGGACCTCAACGCCGACGTGTCGGGCGTGCCGCTGCGTCTTGTCACGCCGTCCCGGCTGGCGTGGGATGGCGCAGCCTTCATCGTCGACAACCTCGATGTGACGGTCGGACAAGGTCGCCTGGCGGCGAGCGGCCGCCTGGGCGAAGGCGGCATCAACAGGAACTGAACCCCCCCCCCCCTTTTTTGAACCCCCCCCCCCCCCCCCCCCCCCCCTTTTCCAACATAAAAACGTATTGTGAAGCGGGGCCGTGGTCGCGAAAGATATCCGCGACCTCCAGCGCCGGCCGGACCATGCGGGCGTCGCGTTTACGCCGGCTTACCCCTCTTTCTCGGCCGCTGGTGCGCGCCGCCGAGCTGCGCGAGCGGGCTCTCGATGGCCGCGATCCGACCCGTGGCCACGCGCGTGTAGCGCGCCGTCGTGTCCAGCTTGTCGTGGCCGAGCAGAGCCTGGATCAGCCGGATATCGGTGCCGCCCTCGAGCAGATGCGTCGCAAAGCTGTGGCGCAGCGAATGCAGGCTGATGCGCTTCCTGATGCCGGCAGCATCCGCCGTCTCATGGAACAGGCGGCTGAGCTGGCGCGTCGTCAGATGCAGTCCGCGTCGGCGGCCGGGGAACAGCCAGCGCTCCGGTGGCGGCACGCCTGCATCGTAGCGGGTCGGCCGCCCCTTCCACCATTGCCGCAGCAGTGACAGCACCTCCGGCGGCAACATGACGTGGCGATCCTTGCGGCCCTTGGACTGCACGATGCGGATGATCATCTGCGCGCTGTCGATGTCGCCGGCTCGCAGCCGAACGATCTCGCCCGCCCGCAGCCCGCAGCCATAGCCGAGCGCCAGCATGACGTGGACCTTGAGATTGCCCGACATGGCGAGCAGGCGCTTGGCCTCCTCCGGGCTGATGACGAGCGGCAGCTTCTGCGGCTCCTTGAGGTGGTAGACCTCGGCGGCGAGATCGTGCCGCCGCAGCGTGACGCGGAACAGAAACCGCACCCCGGTCATGATCCGGTTGCGATTGCAGATGCTCAACCCGCTCTCGATCAGATGCAGTTGGAAGCGGCGGACATCGTCGGCTGTCGCCGTATCCGGCGAGCTCCCCAGGAATGCGGCGAACCGCCTGCAGCTGTCGATGTGGCTTCTGTGCGAGTGCGGCCCCAGCTTGCGGGCAGCCATGTCCTCGATCATGCGCTGGCGCAGCGGGCTGACGGTGGTATCAGTGCTCATGGGGAGCTTCTCCTGAGTGAGGTTGTGCCAAGACCTCGATCCTCAGGGCGGGGCTCCCCACCCCGCTATGACCTCTCAACCGGCTACCAAGCCCTCCATCGGGCACCCCGCGCAGCGGCTATCGCGGCAGCGATTTAGTGCTTTGACCCATTCCGGACGGTGAGGACGGGCGAGGGTATTGCCGCATAGACCTACAATTCCCATGATCTACCATCGCAAGGAGCGAAGTTCAGGAAGTAGACCTTGGTGGAGAAATCGGCAAATGCTGTCAGGTCTAAACGCTAGGTCTGTTGGAGCGCTTTATGCTTGTTCACTGGGGATTTCTGGCCTTGCAACGTCAGCGGCGGCAGAATCTCTTTGGGAGCACAATGGATCGGTCATGAGGCTTCGAGCAGATGGCACGAGCCGTTCATTCGAATATGTGGTGCCCAGAGCCGGACTTCGAGAAGTCGGAGTAGTGGCTGGTGCAGTACTATTTGAAGGCTCCAAAACGGGAGACCAGTACTCAGGTATCGCTTATCTATTTTCCAAGAGCTGCGGCCGCATTGGCTATCCTGTGAAGGGGCCCGCATCCAAGGACCAAAGAAAGATCAAGCTGTCGGGTCGCGCGCCGAAACGAAACTCAAAATGTAAAACTGCCGGACATCGCGACGATGTATTGGTGTTCAATTATCACTCGACTGCCGTGGACCAACAAGTCAGCTCTCCACTTGGTAGCGAAAGCCAGGATGATCATTCCCCAGATTTGCAGAAATTGGACACTGACGATGCTGACGGTCGTTCGCATTCACGCTGGATTGCAGTTGCTAATGCAAGCTGGAGGGATGAAAAAGGCACCGCGCACGCCGCGGGTGCTTTTTCTGGCCTTACGAGTTCTCGCGAAGAAGCGATAGAAAAGGCGCTGAGAGGTTGTCAGGCACAAGGCGCGAAAGGCTGCACCTTGTCGGGTCCTTATGACAGCGGCTGTATTTACATCACTGTGGGATCAAATGCTGCTGGATCTCATGGCGGAATTGCAGAGACTGCAGACGAAGCGATGCGCATCTGTACCGAAGGTGGTTTCAGCTGCAGAAAGCCGGTTGGCGGCTGCATAGAATGATCACGACGGCCGGAGCTGATCTTTCGCGTTTACCTGAATCCGCTTCAGACGCACCATGAGCTAAACGCGGGCGTCGAAGCATGTGGGACCAGTTCGTACTTTTTGTGACGGTAGGCTTCGCAGCCCAAATGATCGACGGCGCGGTGGGCATGGCCTATGGCGTTTCCGCTACCAGCGTGATGCTCAGCGTCGGCATTCCACCTGCAACTGCGAGCGCCAGCGTCCATGCGGCAGAAGTCTTCACCACAGGCATTTCCGGATTATCTCATTGGCGCTTTGGCAATGTCCACTGGCCGGTCGTTGCGAGACTTGCCATACCAGGGATGATCGGAGGAGCCCTTGGCGCGTACGTGCTAACCACTCTGCCTGAGGAAATTATCAGGCCCGTTGTAACGGGTTATCTTCTCCTCATGGGCATCTGGATCATTGCAAAAGCATTCTCGACCAGAAGCACCCCGGTCGAATGGCCCCGCTGGCTGGTCCCACTTGGCTTCGGCGGCGGCTTTCTGGATGCCGCTGGTGGTGGAGGCTGGGGTCCGATGGTTGCCTCGACATTGTTAGGCACCGGCGCGTCGCCTCGCTATACGATCGGCTCCGTAAATGCTGCCGAATTTTTTGTCACCCTGGTTATTTCGGTAACGTTCCTGAGCACGATAGGCATTGAGCTCTGGCCCATTATCACTGGATTGATCATCGGCGGCGCGATTGCAGCGCCTTTTGCCGCTTACATAGCGAAGACCGTTCCCGATCGACCTCTGATGGTCTTGGTTGGTGCGGTGGTAATTCTCCTTAGCATCCGCGGGCTTGTTCAATTGTTTATCTAATGTTGATGGCCTTCGCCATCGACAGCGCCTCGTCGGAGTGCCTGCCAATCGTGAAGAGCGTCAGGCACCGGGCAAGTGCCTACTTCGGCGGCTGCCATGAGCCGGCGGCAAGTACCGCAGCCACTGACGAGCGACGCAATTCGCCGCTGCTTTTGAGTAGAAAGCAGACTGTCCCGCCGCTTAAATGAACAGCCGACTTTGAAGGCAAAGCTGCCGCTCGTCACCGTGCCGCGTCTCCCCAGATTGACCCTGAGCATTGGCGCCGGGGTCGGTGATACCCATATCGGGGACATGAAGTTACCTCCAACCTCTATTCTAACGATTTGCGGACTTGAAGAACTGGGCCATCACAGCACTAGAGGCGTTAGCCATGTCCTCTCAATCCTGGACCCGGACTGGCCCGAACCAGAGGCATTTGCGGCCTACGATCCCCATCATCGAGCCACGTTGAACTTTCATGATGAGATTGAACCCGGACCAGGCCTCGTGCTTCCGCAACCCGAGCACGTCGAGGCGGTTCTGCATTTCGGTCGCTTACTGACGGCTGGGGCAATCGCGCGTGAGAAGGCTCATTTGCTGGTTCACTGCCATATGGGTGTTTCTCGCTCCACCGCGGCAATGGCCATGCTGATGGCGCAGTCTAATCCCGAGGAAGGCGAGGAGCGGATTTTCTCCCAGCTACTCAGGCTGCGCCCCCAAGCCTGGCCGAACTCCCTCATGGTGGAATTTGCTGACAAGCAGCTTGGCCGCCGGGGACGGCTCATCACTGCACTGGGTGGCTTATACGCCGAGCAACTGGCAAAGCGGCCCGAGACGGAACATTTCATGCGAACCCATGGTCGGCGCCGCGAAATAGATATGGCAAGGGATCATACCCTCGGCCGGCAATTCCAATCCCACGCTCTGCCTCTGGCATCGATGTGAAGTGACGAGCGGCGCCATTTATGGCTGCTTCCATTTGAAAAGCAGACTGTGCCGCCGCTCCAATGCACAGCCGAGTTTGACCCTTAAGAGACATGGCACCGTGCAAAACCTTGTTTGATAGGCCGCGCGCGTCAAACGTCCTATGCTGTGTGTCGTCCCATGCCAAGACGAGGCAGTCATGACGCCCGATATTCGCAAATGGCTGGAAGACTTGGGCCTTGGCAAGTACGTCGAGACGTTCGTCGCCAACGACGTGGACAAGGATGTTCTGCACGATCTGGACGAGGGCGACCTGGAGCGGCTCGGCGTCTCACTCGGACATCGCAAGAAGCTATTGCGCGCCATCGCTGAACTTGGGGCCGTACCCACGGTAGATTCTACGATCCGGGCGGGGGACCAGGGAAAGCGGTAAGCCTCTTCTTTCCCTAGCCGAACGCCGGCAACTCACGGTGATGTTCATCGATCTCGTGGACTCGACGGCGCTCTCTGCGCGGCTCGACCCAGAGGATATGCGCGAGGTGATCGGCGCATATCACCGCTGCGTCGCCGCCACGATCGGTGGATTTGACGGTTTCGTCGCCAAGTACATGGGCGACGGCGTACTCGTCTACTTCGGCTACCCGCGAGCGCACGAAGATGACGCTGAGCGCGCGGTCCGCTCAGGTCTGAAACTGATCGAAGCGGTTGGCAGGCTCGGGCATTCGGCTACCGAGAACCTCCAAGTTCGCATCGGCATCGGCACGGGGCCGGTGATCGTTGGTGACCTGATCGGCAGCGGCGACGCGCAGGAGCGCGGTGTGGTTGGGGAGACGCCGAACCTTGCTGCGCGTCTGCAAGCGATCGCAGAGCCTGACACCGTGGTGATCGCGGCGAGCACGCGGCGGCTCGTCGGCAACCTATTCGAATGCCGTGATCTCGGTGCCGTTGAAGCCAAAGGCTTCGCCGAGCCCGTGGCGGCATGGCAGGTGCTGCGAGAAAGCGGTGTCGAAAGTCGCTTCGAGGCCTTCCATTCGTCCGCCCTGACGGCGCTGGTCGGGCGCGAGGAGGAGATCGAGCTGTTGCTGCGCCGCTGGGCGCGGGCGAAGAGCGGCGAAGGCCAAGTCGTGCTACTGTCGGGTGAGCCCGGCATTGGCAAGTCACGCATCGCCGCCACCGCGCTCGATCAGCTACTAGGCGAACCGCACACACGCCTGCGTTATTTCTGCTCGCCGCATCACCAGGCAAGCGCCCTGTATCCCTTCATCCGGCAGATCGAACTTGCGGCCGGCTTTGAGCGCGACGATGCGCCCGATCGCAGACTCGACAAGCTGGAGGAGTTGCTCGCGCAGGCAGGCGATGTCACGCGGGACATGGCCTTGGTGGCCGATCTGTTGTCGATCCCGAGCGGCAGTCGCTACCCTCGGCTGGAGCTCAATCCGCAGCAACGCAAGGAGCAGATCCAAATCGCCTTGTTGGCACAGCTCGATGGGCTCACGTCGCGCCTGCCTGTGCTCATGGTCTTCGAGGATGCGCACTGGATCGACCCAACATCGCTGGAACTGCTGGAGAGGATCATCGATCGGATACAGGGCCTGTCCGTGCTCCTCATCGTTACTGCTCGGCCCGAGTTCGCACCGCCGTGGACTGGGCGTCCGCACGTCACGGTGCATCCGCTCAATCGGCTTACCCGCCGCGAGGGGATGGCACTGATCGAGCGAGTGACCGGCGGCCGGTCGCTGCCGAAGGAGGTCGAGAATCAGATCATCGCGCGCACCGACGGCGTGCCGCTGTTCATCGAGGAGCTGACGAAGGCAGTTCTGGAGAGCGGCGTGTTTCAGAGCGAGCGTGAGCGCTACGTACTCACCGCGCCGCTCCCGACGCTAGCAATCCCGACCACGCTGCATGCGTCTCTGATGGCACGGCTTGACCGCCTGTCGCCGGTGCGGGAGATCGCGGAGATTGGCGCGGCCATCGGCCGCGAGTTCTCGCACGAGCTGATCGGCGCCGTCTCCGAGTCGGCGGAGAGTGAACTGAGGGACGCACTTGAGCAGCTCGTCGCCTCCGAGCTGATCTATCGCCGCGGCACGCCACCCGATGCGATCTATACGTTCAAGCATGCGCTGGTGCAGGAAGCCGCCTATAGCACGTTGCTGCGCGGAGCGCGGCAGCAGCTGCATGCGCGCATCGCGAGGGTTCTGCAGGACCGCTTCCCCGAAATCGCGATCGCCCAGCCCGAACTCCTCGCCCGTCATTGTGCCGAGGGTGGTCTGGCCGAGACAGCGGTCGACTACTGGTTCACTGCCGGCGAGCACGCCCTGCGCAACTCGGCAAATGTAGAGGCGATACGCCACCTCTCGCAGGGCCTCCAGTTGCTTGAGACCCTCCCTAATACGCTAGATCGCAAGCGGACGGAGCTGCGGTTTCAGACCACGCTCGGCCCGGCCTTCCTCGCCACCAGGGGTTGGGCAGCAGCTGAGGCCGAGCAGGCCTACCGTCGTGCCGAAGTGCTGTGCGGGGAACTGGGTGATCAAAGCGAACGCTTCAAGATCGTATCGGGACTGTGGGTCATTAATCAGACAAGGGGCGACGACCGCAAGGGGCGCGAGTTGAGCGACGAGCTGTTTCGGATAGCCGAGCAACAGAACGACGATGCACTTCGCCTCGAGGCGCGTCACTCCGCGTGGGGCCGCTGCACTTGGACCGGCGAATTTGCCGCCGCCCGGGAGCACGCCGAGCGAGGTCTTTTGCTCTACAATCCGGCGAAACATGGGACACATCATTTGACCTATGTCGGGCACGATCCAGGCGTATGCGCCTGGGCCCATAGCGGTCTGGATCTCTGGTTCCTTGGTTATCCTGATCGGGCCGCGGAGGACGCCCGCCAGTCGGTGGCTCTAGCCGAACAGATGGCGCACCCACCCACGGTCGCGCACGCTCTCAATTACGGCGTTATCTTGCATCAGCTGCGCCGCGACAAGGCGATGGTCCAAGCATGGGGCGAGCGCATGGCCTTGCTCGCGGCGGAGCAACGCCTTGCGCTGCAAGAGGCGACAGCAACCGTTGCCCGTGGCTGGGTGCTGTCGACCCAGGGACAGGCAAAGAGCAGTCTCTCGGAGCTCCAGCAGGGGCTGGACGCTTGCGTAAACCTAGGGATGCGTATGTTCGAGCCCCTTCATAGGGCCCTGCTGGCGGAGGCGCACTTACATGCCGGGGAGGCGCAGCTCGGACTCGACGTGCTCGAGGAAGGGCTCCGCTTCGTGAGCAGGAGCGGGCTGCATTTCTGGGAATCAGAACTCCTGCGCGTCAAGGGAATGCTGTTGGCTCACGTGTCCCCAGACGGACAGTACGAAGCGGAGAATTGTTGCCAGGAGGCCTTGGTTGTCGCGCGACGCCAGCGCGCAAAATCACTTGAACTGCGTGCCGCAATGAGCCTCGCCCGGCTCTGGTGCGACCAGGGCCGTCGCGAGGAGGCCCGGGACGTGCTCGGGCCTATCTATGGTTGGTTCACCGAGGGCTTTGACACGCCCGATTTGCAAGACGCCAAGGCGTTGCTCGACGAAATGGGGTGATGATGGAGTGCATCAGGCCGTTGAACCAGTGGGCGCAGTTTTCTCATCCATTCAGCTCCTGTTCCTGGTCTGCTCGGCTATTGCAAGTGCATCGTCTACCTCGATGCCGAGGTAACGCACCGTGCTCTCGATCTTGGTGTGTCCCAATAGCAATTGGACGGCGCGTAGGTTGCCGGTGCGGCGGCAGCATCAACGCGATCTCCACTGCCGACTTCTTGATATTCCAGCGCCCCGATCCCATATACAAGCGCTCCCTCGATGCGTGCGAGTTTGCTGAGTTGCTAACGTGACCCGCGCGAGATCGGCTCCGACTTGCAGCCCTAAGGAAGAAACTAATGCTTCGCCGCGGTTGCGACAGCATGCCCGATGAGCAGACCACGACCGTATCAGAGGGCGATGAAGAGCTAGTGTCGGAGCGCCTCATCCAACACAAGACAAGGCAATGTCTAGTGTGCCGGTCGCCATTTCAGAGCGCCTGGGCTGGCGAACGCATCTGCCGCCGGTGCAAGTCCACTTCGGCATGGCGGAGTGGTGTGCTCAGATAAGCGCAAAGGTGACTCCGGCGATCGGAGCGACGCTGGAGTATTAACGAAAAGCGATCAATTGAGGGACCTTGATGCTGGTTCGCCGCACGATCTATCCGATCATTTGTCATTGCGAACCAGAGGTAGCACGCTGAACGACGCCAAGAGATAAGCATGAGGACTTCATCAACACCACGGGGCTGACAGGTTATTTTCCGACCGCTCTAAGAGGTCGACGCCGCGGTCAAGCCAATCCAATGTCTTGGCCAATGCCAAAAGAAGCTACGAACGCTACGTCGTGCTCGCACGTGCCGCCGCATTGACCGGTGATACGACCGAGACCGAGAACCTTTATCAGCACGCAGAGCACTACTTCAGGCTGATGAGAGAATAAACGGCTTGGAAGCACGCAACGGTCTCGCGCACGGTGGTAATGCCCGACCAGCAGCAAATCGCCATGGATGCCTGTCCCGACGTGCTCGTCAAAACTCCCGCCTGCAAGGCAGAAGAGGCTCGCCATGATCAAAGATGTACCTTCCTATTTCGGGCGGACAGTTGTTCGCATGCTTACCGGCGTGCTCGATGATGCTTGGCAAGAACTGGTCAACAATCGCGACCCGCGAGTGGTCGACGGAACTTTGACGCGCGATCACGTTGCGAAGCGGATCCTGGAGAGCGCGATGTTGGGTGGGAGAAGCCCGAGCAGGCTCAAGGTCGAGGCGATGGCGAAAGCTGTGTGAAAAAGATCCGACCACCGATCCTGGTTCTTCTCAGGCAAATCCAAAACAAGATATCCGCCCATGAGCATCACCGAGCACAAATTCTCGGTCGGTCAGCAGGTTGAGTATTCATCGTCAAAGTCTGATCGTTTTCGGGCCGCGGAAACATTTGAGATCACCAGGCTCCTGCCCAGCGAAGGCTTCGATCTTCAGTCTATTTCTATAAGTGCGAGCCTTGAATTCAACACCGCCTATGGCACGAATGCGAAGTGACCAGCGGCGTTATTTGTGGCTGCTTCCAAGTGGAAAGCAGACGATGTCGCTGCCCCAATGAACTGCCGAGTTTGACCCAAAGCGGGCATTGGCAACCACGCACATAGTCCGGATGCCAAGGCTGCGAGATTTCCAAAACGATCCAAGCCTGCTGCCGATCTTTGGCCTTTTGCTACACCGGAGCGCCCCGCTGGTCGGGGCGCTCTTGCTTTACACCGTCGTGCGCTGCGTGGAAGGGAAAGCGCGGCAGCCTCTTGGACTACGGGCGTGCATGCGCGTTCTACTTGAGAGGCCGCAGGTACTTCGCCACTACCAGCTCGCCAATCTGTTTGCCCATGGCCGTGCCGACTTCCGTGGAGTTGCGGTAGTGCACGCCGTCGTAGATGCGCGCATTTGCTACCTCCTGCATAAAGTCATCGATCTTCGTCCAACTCCGCGCCGCGCCTTTGGCGGTGACACTGGTCGTCGTCAAGGTCGGCATGGGACCGGTCCCGATCTCCGCTTGTAGCACCGTACCAACGGCGCTGGAGAGGATGCAGTGCGCGCACGGATACTCGGGGTGCATGGGGGTGTCGATGAACGGCGTCCACGACGGATCCCGTTCGGTCGCGTCGTTGCCGTCGATGTCGCCGTTGCGGATCGCGGTGACTGGCCGCCAAAAATTGTAGTGGTACTTGGCGTCGAAGACGGCGATCAGCGCGTCGTCCGTAGCCTGCGTCACCGCTGCAAACAAGCGGGCGTTCTGCGTGACCTCCCGCCCGGGCACGGTGGCAACCGAGCGCACGACCCCGTGATAGATCGGGGGTAGCGTCGCTTCCCAGAAGCGGGCGATCTCGGTCTGCTCGGCGGTGCGGCGCGTGCTGTTCTTGCTGCCGAGCGCCTTGATTTCGGCGTAGTCGCGCGCCCACACCTCACTCGTGAGTGTGGGCGGCGGACCGGGACGGAACTGGGCAGAGCTCGTCATCAGCCACGGCTTGCGCTGCGGCCACTGCGGGACCGCCGGGATGACCGTCGGCACGTAGACCCCCGCGGTGGTGTGCGGCCGATACGTCTCCCCCGTGGTGGCGCCGTCATCGGCGCGTCCTGCGAGGATCGCCGCCGCGGCCTTGTCTCCCACCGCGATGCCCGCGGTCTTCGCCGGGCCATCGGCGATCCTTGCCAACACCGCGTGGTAGGCGGTATCGATGGCCGCCTGTTGCGACGGCACGAGCTTCGCAAGCGTGGCGTGATTCGCCGCCGCAATCGCGGCCTCGACCGAGGCACCAGACGCTGCCTCCAGTTGCAGCTCACTGGCTGGGTAGCGCTTGGTGATGGCGTTCACAGCTTCGTACACTGCCGTCTGGACGATCGCCAGCACCCGGTTGGCAGGTGGCGGCCCCAGCTTGGCCTCAACGACGATCTCGCCGGCCTTGATGTTCCAGTCGGTGACCACATCGGCCAGCGCCATTGGAGCGGCGAGCAATGAGGCGGCGACAACCAGTAACGCAATCTGCTGATGCTTCTTGGTGTGGTTCATGATCGTTTTCTCCTTTCCCATACTTTTTTCGCCTATCATAACGGCATGGGCATGGAGGACTACACCCAAGTTTCATATGACAGCGGATGGCCCAGGGCTGGGACCGCGAGCGGAAATGGGTGCAGCTCAAAGGATTTTGATCCAGGAAGAGATCATTTGGTCTTGTCTGCTTCTGGCACGGAAGAGACCCACCAGCCACGCATTGCGCACATCACAACCTTGGTGCATGGCGGCCCCGTGGTCGAGGATGCGCCTTGCCAGAAACTCTAGCGTATGAAAAATTTTGTACTATGAAGCCGGTCACGGGGCGAATGCCAGTTTATGAATAAGCGGGCTGGTCAATATGATCGGCCATCCGCGCACCCCCTGAGCGACCAGCCCCCTGTCTCCGCGTGCATGTAAACGTAGGAGCCATCGCGACAAAGGAGGTGCGATCGATGCGCGCCACAATTGTTCTTCTGTCGATATTTTTCTGCCTAGTCCCTCTGACATCACATGCGGCAGCCCTTCATGATGCTGCCAAGAAAGGCGACGTTGCGGCTATCGCGGCTGCCCTGGATGCGGGCGCCAACGTCAATGAAAACGATGGGACCGCAACGCCACTCTATTATGCGGTCCGGAGGGGGCATCTTGCAGCGGCTAAACTCCTCATTGAGCGCGGTGCAGACGTCAATGCTCCGACGAAAATGGGTGTCCCCCTGGTAGCGGCGGTGACAAAAAACAAGCCAGCTCGAGCTCGAGCTTATAAGTTTGCTGCTCGACAACGGCGCAAATCCAAACTCGGCCTTAGAGAGCGAGACCGTCCTTCATATCGCCGTAAAGCGTGGTTGCCTCAACTGCGTCAAGGGTCTCGTCGAAGCGGGGGCCGATGTCAATGCACCGACACGGGACTACGAAAACAGGACACCTCTGCATCTCGCCAGACTTCTCGGGTTACGTGACGTATCCAACTATCTGATGGCGCATGGCGTCATCTTGCCAAAACCTGCACCGATTTCAGCCAGTCTGGCTGCTGCCGATGCCGAGAAAGGCCGAATATATTTTGACGGCAATTGCGCCAAATGTCATTCCAGCGAACCACAGCAGAGCCGCAAGAGGGGTCCAAACTTGTGGAATGTTGTCGGCCGCGATAAAGCCTCGGTTTCCGAGGCAGCCTATTCCGAAACCTTACGGGCCTGGGATGGCGTGTGGAGCTATGAGGACCTGAACATATTTCTTTACGGTCCCACGCTCACTACTCCTGGGGTATACATGGAAGTACCCGGTGTTCCCGACGAGGCTGAGCGTATTAATCTGATCGCCTATTTGCGTACGCTCAGCGACAAGCCGATCCCTCTGCCTTAATTCCCGGCCGCTTGTGGGAAGATCGCCGCAGGGTAATCAGGGCAATATTGCCCCAAACTTAGGTTCACTCACATTGCCCCTTCATGGCCGCTTGTGGCACGAACGCGAAGAGACGAGCAGCGCGATTTATGGCTGCTTCTTGGTGAAGAGCAGACCGCACCGCCGCTCAAGTGAACAGCCGACTTTGACCCTTGCGGACACTTGCTCAGCCAGATCGAGCTGCATTGCGGCGAAACCTAGGATAACATAGCGACTTCTACGTAGTCCCTCTCGGCCGCTAGATCATGCCATGGAACGCCGACTCGCCGCCATTCTCGCTGCCGACGTTGCGGGCTACAGCCGCCTTATCGGCCTCGACGAGGCTGCGACGTTCACGCGATTGAAAGCCTTGCGTGCCGAGGTGCTGGAGCCGTTAGTGGCCGGTCACGACGGGCACATCATCAACTACGCCGGAGACGGCGTCCTAGCCGATTTCCCGAGCGTCGTCCGTGCAGTCGAATGTGCCCTCTCCGTGCAGAGGGCCGCGGCCGAGCGCGACCCTGAGGTCCCCCCGGACCGGCGCATGGCATTGCGGATCGGAGTCCACGCCGGCGACGTCATCTTTGACGAGGCGGGCGGTCTCTACGGCGACGCCGTCAACATCGCCGCACGTCTGGAGCAGCTCGCCGAGCCTGGTGGGGTCTGCCTATCCGACCGGGCGCACGAGGAGACGGTGGGCCGCATCGACGCAACGTTCGAGCACGGCGGCGAGCCGCCCCTCAAGAACATTGCGCGCGCGGTCGGAATTCTGGTTGTGGCCTTCGAACGACCGCGCCGGGCGCGCACCGCCCCTGCTTCCGCCGGTCGACAAGGCCTCGATCGCGGTGCTGCCGTTTGAAAACTTTGGGGGTGGCGAGGATGGTGCCACCCTCGCCGATGGCATGGTCGAGGACCTCACGACCGCACTTGCTCGTCTAAATTGGCTTTTCGTCGTGGCTCGTACGTCTGCCATGGCGCTTAGGGGGCAGGCCGTCGATGCCCGCGAGGCCGGACGCCGACTTGGCGTGCGCTACCTCCTCGAGGGTTCAATACGCTGGGCTGGACAGCGGGTGCGCGTCACCGCACAGCTAATCGATGGCGCGAGTGGTGCTCATATTTGGGCCGATCGCTTCGATCGCCCCATTGACGACATCCTCGACCTCCAGGACGAGATCGTCGCCTCGACGGTAGGCGCGATTGAACCGAACGTGCTACGCGCCGAGGTCGAACGAGCCCGCCTAACGCGCCCGGAAGACATGAGGGCGCATCACCACTATTTGCGCGCGGCCGGGCTGATGGGGGCTGCGTTCACCAATCCCGAAGGCGGCGCGCTCGACGACGCTCGCGCGCTGCTCGCGCTGGCAATCGAGCTAGACAAAAACTACGCGCCGGCGCTGGCGCTGGCTGGTTATTACGAGGCAAAGGCATCCCTGTTCGGCCGCCACACGGATACCGCAGCTGGCCAAAAGCACGCGCTTGAGCTTGCCGAGCGGGCTGTGCGCGCCGACCCGGAGGACCCACTGGCGCTCGGAGCGTATGGCTTCGTCTGCGCCAACACTGTGGGCGACCTCGACCGCGCAGCCGCCTTCGCCGACCGGGCGCTCGCACTCAACCAGAACTCGCCTCTTCTGTGGAACTTTGCTGGTGAGGTGCGCATGTATCTCGGCGAGCACGACCGCGCGATCGAGTGTTTCCATCGCTCAATGCGGCTCAACCCGCTCGATTCCCGTACGATAACTAACGCGGCCTACCTGGCATTTGCTTACTTGTTTCGCCGCCAGCCGAATGAGGCGGTCCGTTGGGCCGAGCGTGCCGTTCTCGCCGCTCGTAACCCACTGACTTACCGGATCCTCGCCGCCAGCCTCGCCGCGGCCGACCGTATCGATGAGGCACGTGAGGCTATGGGCGAGTTGCTACGGCTACAACCAAACTCGTGCCTGCGCCGCTCGCGTGGTTCCAATTACAAACGCGCCGAGGATATCGAGATCTATGTCGAGTTGTTGCGCAGGGCCGGTGCACCCAAGGAGCCGACTGGGCAGCTATCCACTTGGGTCGACTCGACGGATGTCGGCGTCTCGCGTCCCTGATAACCGCGATCTTGATCGCCGTTTGCCTGACCTCAAGCAAAATCGTTGCGATGTCAGCAATGGCACGAATGCGAAGTGACGAGTGGCGCAGTTTATGGCCGCTTCTGGGTGATCAGCAGACTGCACCGCCGCTCAAGTGAACAGCCGAGGTTGACCCGTTGCGGAAGTCCGGCTCGATAGACTCCCCAACTGGACGCCCATACTATCTGCGGCACTACGTTCTCATGAAGGCAGCCATACCGCATGGCCGAAGATCGCGCCCGGCGCCGCCTCGCCGCTATTCTGGCCGCCGACGTGGTCGGCTACAGCCGGCTCACGGAGCGGGACGAGGCCGGCACGCTGGCGGCGCTCAAGGCGCGACGCAAGGAAGTGCTGGAGCCCCTGGTTGCCCGCCACGAGGGCCGCGTCTTCAAGATCATGGGTGACGGGTGGCTCATCGAGTTCGGCAGCGCCGTTAATGCCGTGCAGTTCGCCGTCGATCTGCAGCAGGCCATGGCCGCCGCCAATCGCGATCAACCAGAAGATCGCCGGATCGTGTTGCGCGTCGGCATCAACCTGGGAGATGTGATGGTCGAGGGCAGCGATCTCTATGGCGATGGCGTCAACATCGCTTCCCGCCTGGAGGCGATGGCCGAGCCGGGCGGCATCCTGGTCTCCGGCACGGTTCACGACCACGTCGCGAACAAGATCAAGGTTGGTTTCGAAGATCTCGGCGCTCAGCTCCTCAAGAACATTGTCGAGCCGGTGCGGGTCTACCGGGTCGCTGGCACACCGCGTGTATCGGTCGAAGCACACCAAGTTGTCACAGACAAGCCTTCTATCGCCATTCTTCCATTCGTCAATCTCGGTGGTGATCCAGCGCAGGACTATTTCAGCGACGGCATCACCGAAGACATCATCACTGACTTGTCACGCTGGCGGCGACTTTCAGTGCAGTCGCGCTCCGCCTCGTTCCGATACCGCGGCACGGCAGCAGATGTGAAGCGTATCGCGCGCGAGTTGAACGTTCGCTACATCGTTGAGGGGAGCGTCCGGCGGCGGGGAGATCGGATCCGCATTAGTGCGCAGTTGATCGATACGGAAACCGGCCACCATGTGTGGGCAGACCGGTTCGACCGGCGGATCGACGATATTTTCGCGGTTCAAGATGAGGTTGTGCGCACGATCGTTAGCACCCTCGCGGGTCGGATCGGGGTTGCCGATGTCGAGCGGATGCGCCGAAAACCTCCGGCGAGTTCTGGCTGCCTACGAATGCGTTCTGCAGGGCAATGCCTTGTCGTGGGACGATGCGAAGGGCCTTGCCGAGGCAACGCGACTGTTCGAGAGGGCGATCGAGATCGATCCGACCTACGGCTTCGCTCACGCCATGCTGGCCGTGATACGTTATGAGCAATGGTTCCATGACCTGAGCGGCTCTGATGCACCGCTGCGGGAGGCCTACCAGCTCGCGACTCGGGCGGTCGAGCTTGATGCCAACGAGAGCACGTGCATTGCCGTTTTGGGCCAAGTCTGCCTGCTGCGGCGATCCTTCGACCTGGCGTTGCAGCACAAGCAGCGAGCGCTCGAGATCAATCCGAACAACCAATGGACTACTGCCGCCATGGGGGAACTCCTGTCTTACCTCGGCCGAGCCGAGGAGGCGCTGGATTGGCTGAAGCGCGCCAAAGAGCTTGACCCCTACTTCGATCCATCCTGGTACTGGACCAGTCTTGGCGGGGTCTACATGGCATTGCACCGATATGAAGATGCGTTAGTGGCATTCGAGCGTTCATATGCAGGCCAGTTTTGGACCGCCGCCTATATGGCCGGCTGCCATGCCCGACTAGGGGCGACGGATCGCGCCAAAGCGTTAGCGGCTGAATGTCTTGAAAAGAAACCTGACTTCACGATTGGCCGCTGGATGACGAAGGAACCGTTCAAGGATCAGGCCGATGCACGGCATCTGATTGAATGCTTGCGCAATGCCGGCTTGCCGGAGTGATCCTCGCGTCTCCCTCGGCCAGACGCGGTTGAATTTAATCGACTTTATCGCGGATCATTGCCTGAGGTGGTTCTCGACCGCGCTTGCCGCCGGCCTTCCCACTCCTCACCCTGCCATCAAGATAGGCCAAGCTCCGCATCATCATACGGTGCGCACGGTCAAGCAGAGGGAACATCTGGTGCTCAAGCCGTCGTAGATCATCAGCCAGCTTTTCTCCAACTCGCTCACCATGGAATCATGGCTGCTTGTGTGAAGGTTTTCGGATGCCGGCCACTCACAAACGATGCCGCGTGCTCAGGTGGCCGGCGTACGAAAACCTCCAAGGGAGGAAACCGCGCGAAGGGGAAACGGGGCAGTGCCGCGTGCGCTATGGGGAATTGATCGTCGCAGGAAGGGCGCGGGAGGAGAGGCAGGGTGATTGGGCGGGATGGTCGATGGTGTTGCAGTGTGTGAGCAACTCGCTTGAGGCGTATCCAGCTGCGATGAGCAGTGCGGATGGACGCAGGAGTTGAGATCCGAGTTGCACATTCGGGCAAGCGCCGGCGTGGCGGGTGGAGGACCAGCGAAGGAGGCGAGCATTCTGAGGTCTTGAGGGGGCACTCATCGTCATGATGTGTCGATCCTGATCGCGTTTGTCGGACGCGTGCGCGGAGAGCAGCCGCGTTCGAAGGTCTCGATGATGATCATGCGGCCGCCGCAGCATGGGCATGGATGCGCGAGCGTTGGCGGGTCGGCGCCATCGCTCGCATCAACATCGGCATTCCTGGCCTGCTGTGGAGTAGGCGCACCAAGCAGCTCGCGCGCCCGCGCGATGTTGTGGGTGCGGGAGCCATTGGCGAACAGGCCGTAGTGACGGATGCGATGGAATCCACCGGGCAGCACATGGATGAGGAAGCGGCGGATGAACTCGTGGGCCGCGAGCGTCATGGTCTTCTGTCGTTCACGCCCCTCGGCGCGATAGTCCTTCCACTTGAAGGTCACGCCGGCATCGTCGAGCGCGATCAAGCGGCTGTTGGAGATGGCGACACGATGGGTGTAGCGCGAGAGATACGCCAGTACGGCCTCCGGTCCGCCGAATGGACGCTTGCTGTAGACGACCCATTCCCTTCTGCGTAACGGCGCCAGATAGGCCGAGAATGCTTTGCCCTCGGCGAGCGAGGCATGATGGCCGAAGAACTTCAGACCGCCGGCCTGGTGTGCGGCGACAGCTTCTTCAGGAACAGCCGGCGGAACAGCCGGGACAGTACGCGAACCGGGAGGAAGAAGCCGGGCCGGCACGACACCCAACGTTCGCCATCCAACGAGATGCCGCCGCCCGGCACGATCATGTGGACGTGCGGATGATGGGTGAGCGCCGAACCCCACGTATGCAGGACGGAGGTAACGCCGACGCGGACGCCGAGATGTTGCGGGTCGGCGGCGATGGTGAGGAGCGTCTCCGCCGATGCCTTGAACAGGATGTCATACATGACGGCCTTGTTGTGGTAGGCGATGTCGGCCCTCGCGAAAGCGGGGGTCGGCGCCGGCAGCGTGAACACGACGTGATAGTACGGCACGGGCAGCAGCTCGGCCTCGCGCTCGGTCAGCCAATCCTTGGCGGCTGCACCCTGGCACTTCGGGCAGTGGCGGTTGCGGCAACTGTTATACGAGATCTGGGTATGCGAGCACTTCTCGCAGCGCGCGACATGGCCGCCGAGAGCCGCCGTGCGGCAGCTCTCGATGGCCGACATCACCTTCAACTGGCCGAGACTCGCATGGCCGGCGTTGGCTTTACGCCAAGCCGGTCCATGGTCGCGGAAGATATCCGCGACCTCCAAAACCGGACGCGCCACGCGGGCCGCGTTTTAGGCGGGTTGCTCGGCCCTCTTGAGCTTCAGAGCGATATGCTCCAGCGGGCTCACGACCTCACGGATCGTCTTGGTGGCGACACGCGTATAGAGCGCCGTGGTATCAAGCTTGGCGTGACCGAGCAGCACCTGGATCACGCGAATATCGATGTTCTGCTCGAGCAGATGGGTGGCGAAGCTGTGCCGCAAGGTGTGTAGCGATACGCGCTTGTGGATCTCGGCCATATAGGCTGCGGCATGGCAGGCGCGATTGAGCTGGCGCGTCGTCAACGGCTGCCCAGGATCGCGGCCGGGAAACAACCAGCCCTGTGGTCGTGCCGCCCTCCACCAGGCACGCAGCAGTTCGAGCAGATGCGGAGACAGCATTACGTAGCGGTCTTTGCGGCCCTTGCCCTGCTCCACGCGGATGACCATGCGCCCGCTGTCGATGTCGCCCACCTTGAGCGAAATCACCTCGGCGGCGCGCAGGCCGGCCCCATAAGCCACACTCAGTGCCGCCTTGTACTTGAGCCCTGGCGCTACAGCCAGCAGGCGCGCCACCTCCTCCGGACTGAGGACGACCGGCAGCTTGCGCGGCTCATGGATGAATGCCGTGTGCTCGATGATGTCGTATCGCCGCAGCGTGATCCTGAAGAAGAACCGCAGCGCAGCCACGGTGTGATTGAGAATGGGTGTATGCGCACCGTTCGCGGCCAGATGCAGTTGAAAGCGCCGTACGTCCTCGAAGCTCGCCGTATCGGGAGATCGGCCGAGGAACACGGCAAAATCCTTGACGGTGCGAATGTAGCCTTGTTGCGTCTTCGGCGCCAACTTGCGGATCGTCATGTCCTCGATCATGCGCCGGCGCAACGGGCTGATGGCCTGTGGCACTTAGGCGACATCCAACGACAAGTAGGGAACGGCTGCTTTCCCCCCTCCGAACAGCACACTTCCTCGGCCACCTTCATTTGCTCGCGCGCGGCGGCCACGGCGCTACCTTCGGGCGCGCCGCCGCGTCCCGTGTAATACACCGTCGCCCAGCGGAACGGGTTCCGCCGGCCGGCCCCTCGCTGGGCCGCGTGAGCTACTCTATCTGCAGCGAATCTAACTTATTCCACCGGAACCATCAGATGGGCGTAGGGTGTTCCATGCCACATGACATAAGGCTTGCTGGTGTCGGGCTTGGCGTCGGTCGGATAGCCAGCCATCAAATCCGTGGCGTTCATGATCATGACATGGCGGCCCGTCGTGATCCAATTGTTGGACTCGGTTGGCGCCTTTGCAAATGGATCAGTGTTGCTCGCATCGGAGCCTCCGGCAAGCATGTATATCAGGCCGACCTTGCCCTTCGGAGGATCCTTCTTGCTCATCCAGGCCATCGCCCATTCCATCGAATTGGCATCGCCGCACATGGGATCGTCCCCCGGCGTATTCGGATCGTTCGGCATGCACCAGAAGCCATTGGTTCCCTCTCGTAATGTCTTCATAGAGCCGTCGGCCTGCGGAGCATAAACTGTCGCGCCAGAACCGACAGCGGCGGGAGCAGCTGATTCTGCATTTTTGATCAGCTCGGCATCGCTAGCGGCCAAAGCCGGGGCGACCGCGATTGCAACGGCAACAGCAGCTGTACTCGTGAAAAGCGCAAGCCTCACCATGATCGTGCTCCTTGTTGATGTGACGCTCCGGACAAATTCGCCCGACACCCATCCGGTCTCGGGCGCCGGGGGAGCAAACTTGCGCAATTTGACTGCATTGACAAGCCGCAGCGTTGAACAGCGCAGACAATCCATCTCCCCTAGCGAACTTGCGAGGCCAAGGGAGGCGATCGATAGCAAGCATGAAAGTCGCAAGGCTTTACAGCTTGCGGCCCGCGAAGTGGCACTTCCGGTTTTGGCACATAGCGTAACACGCTGCACGTCTGCTCCCGGGGTATGGCGTCGGTTGGGCGATCCCTGCATGTGTTGGGGAAGTTGCGCAACCCTACTTTTTTTTGTTCGCCACCGGCGTTGCCGACCCGCTGGACATGAAACGGGCACCTGTTGCTGCTGTGCAATAGTGTAGCGGGATCGTCGTCGGCGTCCAGATCACGCCAGCTGCCGCATGACTCGCGGTTTTGTTTCTTGCTAGCGTGATGTGCAGCCCCAGAGGAATGCGACTGTCGCCAGGCTGCCGAGCACCGAGCGCACGGCATGGCGGCCGCCCCACTTGACAATGAGGGCCCTGCTTTGCTGGCCTGCGTCGGCCGGCCGGATCGCTTCCAGCGCGTGGTTCGTGGGCATGATGCCGATGAAGGTCCACGGCCAGTTGGCGATCATCAGGACGGCGCCGGCCATAAATCCCGGGTGTCCCGTCCGCCACCAGGCAATCAGCCCCAACAAGCATCCGATCACCGCCAGCGGCGCCTGCATGGCGAGGCCGCGCTTGTAGGAAGGCTTCCATTGCGCGAGCAGCGATTTGTCATCGAGCATCAGACGCGCCGGCTGCTCGGCGACATTGATATAGACCGCCGCGCCGCTGAATACGGCCGCGACGATCAGGGCGAGCTGTCCGGCCAACACCCGCCGGCCCCTACACGATCTTGAAATCGGCGGGCTGCCATGCCGGTACCGGATAGGTCGGACTCATGGCTTCGAGCGTCTGGCGCACGATGCAAGCAATCGCCACGTTGCGCGTCCAGTTGCGGTCCGCAGGCACGACGTACCAGGGCGCCCACGCCGTCGAGCACCGGTTGACCATGATTTCATAGGCCTGATGGTACTTGTTCCACAGCTTGCGGTCCTCGAGATCGCCGGGATTGAACTTCCAGCGCTTATGCGGCTGGTCGAGCCGCTCCTGCAGCCGCCGGCCCTGCTCTTCCTTGGAGATATGAAGCATGAACTTGAGGATTGTCGTGCCGTTTTCGCTCAGCATCTTCTCGAACTGGTTGATCTGCTCGTAGCGCTGTTCGACCTGCGCAGCAGGAGCAAGGTTTCTCACCTTGACCACCAGCACGTCCTCGTAGTGCGATCGGTTGAATATTCCGATGGTGCCCCGGCGCGGCACGGCAAGATGGGCGCGACGCAGATAGTCATGCGCCAGCTCATCCGCCGAGGGAGCCCGGAAGGGAGTCACCGACACTCCGATCGGGCCGGTTTCGTTGAACACCGAACGCACCGTGCCATCCTTGCCGCTGGTATCGGTGCCCTGCAGAACGACCAGCAGGGCACGTCTGCCTTCCGCATAGAGCCGATCCTGCAGCTCGTTGATGCGCACCGCATCCTCCGCGATCCGCTTTTCAGCTGCGCGCTTTTCCATGGCAGGCTTGGCCCGCGGGTCGATTGCCGCGAGCCTGACTGCAGCACCCGGCTCGACCTTTACCGCTCCGAACTGCCTTGCGCCGTCGTCTCGAGCCATTGAACTTCCTCGCTCCTGTTCACGGGTCCCGGCATATTGGACTAAACCAAACGCTGTGACCACGTACTGCCTCACCGCGGGACCTCTGCCACAGGGTACCGCCGACCGTGCCGTCCGCATGATCGAAAACACGGCGGGCGCCGAGCCGCTCGCGTTGAGCATGAGCGACCGCGGGGAACAGGGTTGGGAGCTCGCTGTTCACTACGACGGCGCGACCAAGGCGGGCCGTGCGGCAGCAATGTTGCGCGCACTCGCCATTCCTGAACGCTTTATTCTCATTGCGCCGCTTCCCGACATCGATTGGGTCCGAAGTTCACTCGAGGGTCTACCGCCGGTGACCGCCGGCCGCTTCCTGGTCAGGGGGAGCCACGACCGGTTTATTGGCCAGGGGCGCTTAACCGCGATCGAGATCGATGCAGCGACTGCCTTCGGTACCGGACATCATGCGACAACAAGGGGTTGTCTCCTGGCGCTCGACCGGATTCTCAAGAACACCAGCCCGCGTCACGGACTCGATATCGGCTGCGGTTCCGGCATTCTCGCCATCGCACTCGCCCGCGCAGTCCGCCGGCCCGTACTCGCCGCGGATGGGGACGCGGAAGCGGTGCGCGTGACAGTGGACAACTCCCGCCGCAACGGCGTGGGCCGACTGGTGCACGCGGTGGCGGCTTGCGATGCGATCCATCCAGCGATCGCTGCCGCGGCGCCTTTCGACGTTATCTTCGCCAATATTCTGGCGCGGCCGCTCGTGACGCTCGCTCCTCACATCGGCCGCCTTGCTGCCGCAAGCGGCGCTGTGCTGCTGTCCGGACTGTATGGCGACCAGGACAGGTGGATCGAAGCACGTTACCGGCTAGCCGGGTTCCGTCCCCTGTTTCGCATCCCTCTGGAAGGCTGGAGCACGCTGGTGCTTTCGCGCGCCTCCAGCCCGTCATCCCTGCGCAAAGCGCGTGAACAACACCACGTTCGATAGCGGGATTCCGGCGGTTCGCCGGAACGACGAAATGGGTGGAGCGGCGGGATGTTGCGCCGCTCTATTGGTTCCCCGCTTGCGCGAGGATGACGGCAAACCCGAAATGCAAAAGCGCCCGGCAGTTTCCCGCCGGGCGCTCTGCAGATGCGTATCTCCGTCGTTCAGCGCCGCGGCTGCTCTTTGCCCCACACCAGCGCATGGATGTCGCTGCGCGAGAGGCCGATGTCGAGCAATAGCCGATCATCAAGCTCCGAGAGCTGTTGCTCCGCCCGGCTGCGGCTCACATAGTTGGCCACGACGCAGCCGATCCTGCCCAGAAAGTCAGGCACAAATCGCAGCGTCGAACCGGCTCGAGTTCCGCTACGGGTGATCGTCGTTGTCGTCATGGTCGTTCTCCTTCACTTCACGTCATACATCAGCGGGCTTTTGCTGTTTTTGCATTGCACAACTCGTATGCACGTTATATTCACTTGCCTTCCGATTTGCCAGTCAACCCGGTAGCAATATACACATGCAAAATTAGCATGCCTCGTTCAGGTTTTGTTAACAAAGGCCATGGCAGGGATTTAGTGGCTAAAAATCAATATTTTGCATGACGTAGCGGAATCAATGACTTCAGCTCATCTGGCACGCATGGCTGGGCTATCCGGAGCAAGCCATGACTCCAGCGGGCAACAACCTGTGAACGGCTTCACCCAGCCAATGCTGCAACGCAACACTAGATCCGGCGCCATTGCCGCGCTGCCGGCAAGCGGTTAGACAGAACCATGCTGCAGTCCTTCGAAGAGCACGCAGATATCGCCGCCACGCCCGCCCGCCTGGCATCCCTGCGTTCCGAACTCGCCAGACAAGGTCTCGACGGCTTCATCGTGCCGCGGCAGGACGAGTTTCAGGGTGAATATGTCGCGGGCTACGCGGAACGTTTGCGCTGGCTCACCGGCTTTGCCGGCTCCTGGGGTGTGGCGATCGTCCTCGCCGACAAGGCGGCTATCTTTGTCGATGGCCGCTACACCGTCCAGGTCCGGGAACAAGTCGATACGACCCTTTTTACCCCCAAACATCTGGTGGACGAACCACCTCACGACTGGATCGAAAAGAACCTGCGCGCCGGTCAGGTGCTCGGCTACGATCCCTGGCTTCTGACGCCGGGCCAGGTGAAGAAGCTCGAGGCCGCCTGCGCCAAGGCAGGCGCGACCTTGAAGCCTGTCGCGATCAATCCGGTCGACACGATCTGGACCGATCGCCCGGCCCGCCCGGAAGGTCCCATCGACGTCCATCCGACCCAGTTCGCCGGCCGGACACCCGCCGAGAAGCTCAAGGACATCGCTGCGGCGCTGGCCGGGCACAAGGCCGATGCCGTGCTGTTGACGCTTCCGGACTCGATCGCCTGGACGTTCAACCTCCGCGGCCGCGACCTTGCCTACACGCCTTCGGTGCTGGCGCACGCCATCGTCTACAGCGACGCCGCGGCCGATCTCTTTGTCGATCGCTCGCGGCTGTCAAGCGACGGCACGGATCACCTGGCGCAGGTCGCCACCATCCGTGAGCCGGACAGTCTCGAGGAAGCGCTGGCAGCGCTGGGAGCGAGAAAGGCCAGGGTGCTCGTCGACCCGCATTCGGTGCCCGAACGCCTGCGCGCCCTCCTCGAGCATCGCGGTGCGGAGGTCGTGAAGGGCCCCGACCCGTGCATCCTTCCCAAAGCACGCAAGAACCGGGTCGAACAGGAGGGCGCCCGCACCGCCCACCGGCGCGACGGCGCCGCGATGGTGCGTTTCCTGCGCTGGCTCGACACGGCCGCGCTCAAGGAGAAGCTCGACGAGATTGCGGTTGCGGAGATGGCGGCGCGAGTGCGCGAGGAAACGGGCGCGCTCAAGGACCTTTCGTTCACGACGATCGCCGGCGCCGGCCCCAACGCAGCACTCCCCCATTACCGCGTCACGCACCAATCCAGCCGCAGGCTCGAAAGGAACGGCATGCTGCTGGTCGATTCCGGCGCCCAGTACCAGGACGGCACGACCGACATCACGCGCACCGTCATCCTGGGAACGCCCACCGGCGAAATGAAAACCCGGTTCACGTTGGTGCTGAAAGGCATGATCGGCATTTCGACCGCCCGATTTCCCAAGGGTACCTGCGGCAGCCAGATCGACATCCTCGCGCGTGCCGCGCTTTGGAACGCCGGCCTCGACTACGATCACGGCACGGGACACGGGGTAGGAAGCTATCTTTCCGTCCACGAAGGACCGGCGCGCATCAACAAGACCGACCGGACGCCGCTCGAACCTGGGATGATACTTTCCAACGAGCCCGGCTACTACAAGCCGGGCCGCTACGGGATCAGGATCGAGAACCTTCTCCTGGTGCAGGAACCGAAGCCGATTGCCGGTGGTGAGCGGCCGATGATGGGGTTCGAGACCCTGACCCAGTGCCCGATCGATCGCCGGCTCATCGAGGCCACGCTGCTCACGCCGGATGAGCTTAAGTGGCTCAATGATTACCATGCACGCGTGCTGAAGGAGCTGAGCCCTCTATTGGCGAAGCCGGATTTGAAGTGGCTGCAGAAGTCCTGCGCACCGATCAGGAAGTCAGGGTCCTCAGCGCGACGACGCTGACCACTCCGAGGATCACTACCGAGATCAGCGGCAAGCGAAGCATGGCGGCGATTGCCGCCAGCACTGCCGCAGCGAACTCGGCGATCCCGGTGGTGAGGATGGTGGGTGCGATGACTGCCATCAGGATGGCTGCGGGCAGGGCGTCGAGCGCCACGCGCATGCGGCCCCTGACGGTAATGAAGCGCATGAGCAGGAAGCCACCGACGCGGGTGGCATAGGTCGCGAGCGCCATGCCGGCAATCGCCAGGACCGTCCAGGCATCGAGTGTCACGCGCGAGCCTCCTCGCCCTCTGCCCCGACGACCGCCACGAGCACGCCGGCGATGCCGCCGAGCGCGATGTACCAGGCGCCGGGAACGTAAAGCTTGACGACTGCGGCAGTCACGGCGGCGGCGGCCAGCACTGCCGCCGTGCGCGGGCCCTTCCAGAAGCCGGCCAGGATGGCGATGAACAGGGCCGAAAAAGCAAAGTCGAGCCCGTAGGCGGCGGGGTCGCCGAGGCCCCGCCCCATGACGGCGCCGATGACGGTCGCCACCACCCAGTTGACGAGGAGCGGCAATCCCAGGCCCAGGTAGTAAGGCCAGGTCAGTGTCGAATGGAGGGCGCGCCGCTCGGCCAGGGCCCACACCTCATCGACCAGCAGAAACATCAGGAACGGCATGGCGCGGCCGGGGATCGCTTCCACGTGCCGTGACAGCGAAGCGCCCATCAGCACATGGCGCACATTGACGATGAAGATCGTCACCGTGAGCAGGAACCAGGGGGCCGGGTTCGTCCACAGATCGATGGCTACGAACTGCGCCGCGCCCGCGAAGATCGTCGCACTGGCCAGCCCGGCTTCCAGAGGTGACAGTCCCTCCTTGCCGGCAAGCGTTCCCCACAACAGTCCGATGGGGAAGGCCGCGAGCAGGATCGGGAAGATGTCGGTGAAGCCGCGGCGGAACTCCGACGCCGATGCAGGAATCATGTCCGCTCGCTAGGCCGTGTACCCAACTCCAGCCGCCGCCGCGTACCAGCGCTCGGGCTTAGTGCTACCTTGCGACGACGAATGAGGCCCATGAGACGGGTAACGATTACAACAGTGCTATTGATGTGCCAGTCTATGTGCGGGTCGACCGGGATGCACCGGGATGCCGCCTGGCGCGGTACGTCAGTACGGTTCAGTCAGTTGTCCTTGTCCATAGCATCCGCACTGGCTACTTGGGCGTCCATCATGCAGTCCACCAAATCCTCCCCGGCAGCCTCCTCCAGTTCAGCTTTTGTGATGCCCTGATCATCTGCGGCTTTTAAGCAAAGTCTTGCCAATTGCTTTGCCTCCATATTGCCTTCTGGGCGGACAGCATCATGAACATTCTCGCTCAGCCATTGGTCGAGAAAGGATCGGGCTCTTTCGACACTCATCCATACTCTCCGCTTTTCGCGTTTGCCCCTGCGAATGCTGCATCGAGTGGCAGGCTCAGTCAACATTTGCTGGTGTGAAGTAGACGCATGTGCGGTCGCGTTCGCAACGACTGGCCGGAGATCAGGATCGTTCTCCGCAGGGCGTGCATCCGCGGGCTGCATTCGTGGACGTGTGCAGCGGTACTGCAGCGCGACAGGACGGGATAGCGCCGATCTAAACCGCCGATGAATGATGCGTTCAGGGTCGGTTAAGGCAAGTGCGTTCATAGTCCACTCAATCTTTAAACGATCCCTGCTCAAACGCGAGTTCGGGACGGTAGCGCGGGCGGCCCATGGCGACAGAGGCCGCTCGACGCGTTTCAAAGGCATTCGGGGTTCCTTTGCAGTATGGTTTCTTTGGCGCAGACGCCGCAAGGCTGCGGTGGCGCCAGGCGAACGAGGCAAGGCAGAATCACTGCGCAGAACTAAATCAGGGGACCATCCCCTGTGTTCAACCGGTTGGCGCGCCGGAAGCTATGAGCAGCAGGAAGCACATCCCACTCATCGCAAGCAGGATGCCGACAATCGCCTGAATGACCGTCATTTTGCTCACTCTCCTGCGTCGAGAAATACAACACTGTTGAGAAATACAAGAGGGCGGGAGAGTACGTCTGTGAGCTTTCGCACGCCGGTCAGATGCCGCCGCCGCACGATGGGCGCCAGCGCGCGATAGAGCACTGTTCGCAAATCCAGGAGGATCCAAACGCACGCAGCTCACTGCACGACCATCCTGGAGTCTCGGGCAGCCGCCGTGCCGCGTCTTTTCAATCGCACGCGGCAACGTGACGGTCGTCACGCAGGTGTCTTCGTCGCCGTTTCAGGGTTTTGGGGAAGGCGCAATTGCCTTGAACGATCGTGCGAGAGCCGGAACTCCCTGCAATTGACTTTTAATCTTGGATGGTCGCAACGCGTGTACTTCAACGACGATCTGGTCGTTGACCATCGCTCCCTCTCCTCGTAACGCCGACTGGCGCGCCCGGTCGGTTCTACGGCTTCGCATCACTCGGTGACCAAGTATGCGCGCCGATAGCGAAGCGAAGTTTCGGCCGGTCTCTTCCCGTCACCCTGGAAAGGATCAAGTGTGACCGATAGTTCTTGTCCGGCCGCCAGTACGGCCCTCAGCCGATCCGTTACGTCGAACGCAAAGTTGCGAAGCGACCCGTGGTGCAGGCGCCCGCCGGAAGGAACTGTTGAAGGCACAATCGCAATTGTACCGACAAACCCTGGCGCTGCCACATCGGTCGCTGCCGTCGCCTCGGGTTGGTTGAGAAAGACATTCACGAGGGCGGCACGGTCGGGCGGCACTTCAACACCGTCAATGCGAAGGACGATCCGTCGGGGACCAGCCGCGGTGAGCGTCTCCTCGAGAATACCGACGGTCGCCGTCGGCATGTCAACCCGAATCGTCAGAGGATCCGGCGTTAGTGAAACGCCTGCCGGCGCTTCGCCAATCTCAACGACTTCATTGGCAGCAATAACTGCCGGAGCAAGGCGAGGACTGCCGGGAACGGCGGAATCCGCGGCTACCTCTGCCAACTCCGGAGTACTTGGCGGTTGGTAGCGATATCGGAGTGTGGCCTCGGGATCGATCACCTGGCGCACGGCGATGCCTGCCCACTGCCTACGCTGGTCGTAGAAGTAGAACTGTTGGTCGAGCCAGACCTCTTCGGCAGGGTTTGCATGAGACCCCGGCAGGCACGAACGGTGTTGGTATTCCGTTTGGTTGCGGCGGCACGCAGTGAAGCGGCACACCCTGGGCTTGCGCGCCGACAACCGGAAGCACGGCAACGCCGGTGACGGAGAGCGCTCCCGTCATGACGTGGCGACGGGTCAAGCCACGCTTCGCCAGCATTGCCGAACCGGTCCGACCCGAACCTTGCCGCCGGTCGTCCATCGCAGCCTCCGTGGTGAGCGCCTTTGTATCTGTCGACGCACGATAGGCCCTTTACGATTGCGCCGCCGTGATATTTCTCACATCACAGGTCGCTACATCGGGAACTCACGTGGCCGCGGCGTCTCTACGATCGGCTCAACAAGATCGGCAAGAAAGCGAAGTAGCGGAAAGCTACTGAGCGGTCGCGGTCGCCTCAAGGACTTGCGGCGCGTGTGGCTTGCTCGAGTTCACTCTTGAGTCGCTCAATCTCCGATTGGAATTCATTGCGCAGGGCTTTCGCCTTCTCGAGCTCTGCATTGAGGCCGGCAGCCCGGGTCTTCAGCTCCTCTGCCTGCGCTTTCGCCTTCTCGAGCTCTGCATTGAGGCTGGTGGCCCGGGTCTTCAGCTCCTCCGCCTGCGCTTTCGCCTTGTCTGCCGCTTGCTTGGAGCTTCCCAGCTCGCTTCGCGTTGCTTCCAGACGAGACTGTGCAGTTCGAAGCTGGGATTGGACTGATTTGACCCTCGACGTCGCGTCATTCAATTTGGTCTGCAGTTCATTTCGTTGAGCGTTCGCGTTCTCAAGCTCCGAGTTGAGACCGGCGACCCGGTTTTTCAGCTCCTCTGCCTGCGCTTTTGCCTCGTCTGCCGCTTGCTTGGCGCTCGCCAGATCGCTTTGCGTTGCACCAAGGCGAGACTGTGTATTCTCGAGCTGGGATTGCACTGATTTGACGTCGGAAGCGGCGATTTCCAATTTGCTTTGGAGCTCGCCACGTTGAGCGTTCACGCTCTCGAGCTCTGAGTTGAGACTGGCGGCCCGGTTCTCGAGCTCGACCCTCTCCGCGCTAACCTGATTTGCCGCCTGCCTGGCGCTCGCCAGTTCGATTTGCACTGCTTCCAAATGCTGCTGTTTCTGAAATGCGCGGTAGCTGGCGAGAATGGTTGCCACCACGAGCGCCGCTCCAACGAACCATACCAGTGCCGTGATCCCGCTGCGTCGCTCAGGCATCTTTATCCCTCCATTTCATTTCGTGATCAATCGCCGGTGTCCTGGGCATGCTAGAGCGCTTTTGCGGTTAGTCAAAGATAGGCCTTCATTGCTGTCGGGATGGTTACGCGACGGCGGCGCCGTAGTCTCGCCATATGGCCGAAAAATGCACCCGGCGTCGCCTCGCCCCGATTCTATTTCCCCGGAACCTGCACCCGCTCGAACCATTCCGCTTCATCGATCACCTCTACGCCATGTTTCTCAGCCTCCTTGAGCTTCGAGCCGGCGCCCGGGCCCGCCACCAGCAGATCGGTCTTTTTCGATACCGATCCGGCGACTTTCGCGCCGAGCCGCTCCGCCATGGCCTTCGCCTCATCACGCGTCATCCGTTCCAGGGCTCCGGTGAACACCACGGTTTTGCCGGCTACGGGCGATGAAGCATCGATCCGCGCCAGCGGCTGCACATCCACGTTTTTCAGAAGATCGGCGACGACTTTCAAGTTGTGCTCCTCGCCGAAAAAGCCGGCGATGGCGTCGCCCACGACCTCGCCGATGCCAGCGTTGCTCACAAGTTCGAGGTAGGCTTCGCCGTCACGCGATTTGGCGGCCTCCATCATCTGGCTCAGGAAGCCCGGCGCGGCGCCGTAGGCGCGCGCCAGCACCCTGGCGGTGGTCTCGCCCACGTGGGGAATGCCGAGGGAGTAGATGAAGCGGTCGAGGGAAATCTTCCGCCTGGCGTCAATAGCCGCAAACAGATTGGCCACGCTCGCCTCTCCCCAGCCCTCGCGGTCCTGAAGCTTCTTTTCAGCGCGGCGGTCGCGCTCGGCGAGGGTAAAAATGTCCGGCGGCGACTGGATCAGCCCGTCGTCGTAGAACTCCTGCACGATCTTCTCGCCCAGTCCTTCGATGTCGAACGCCAGCCGCGAGGCGAAGTGGCGCAGCCGCTCGACCCGCTGCGCCGGGCAGATGAGCCCGCCGGTGCAGCGGCGTACCGCGTCGGTCTTGCCGGTCCTGGCATCGGCCTCGCGCACCGCGTTGCTGCCGCAGGCCGGGCAGGTTTGCGGAAACCGGTAGGGTACTGCGTCTTTCGGACGCTTCTCCGGTACATACCCCAGGATCTGCGGAATGACGTCGCCGGCCCGCTGCACGCTGACCGTATCGCCGATGCGGATATCCTTGCGAGCGATCTCGTCCTCGTTGTGGAGCGTGGCGTTGGCGACCACGACGCCGCCGACGGTGACGGGCTGGAGGCGCGCGACGGGGGTGAGCGCCCCCGTTCGCCCGACCTGAATCTCGATGCCCTGCAGCAGTGTCGTCGCCCTTTCGGCGGCAAACTTGTGCGCCAGCCCCCAGCGCGGCGCCCGCGAGACGAACCCGAGCCGCTCCCGGTAGTCGAGCCGGTTCACCTTGTAAACGACGCCGTCGATATCGTAGCCGAGCTCCGCGCGGCGGCCTTCGATCAGAACATAGTGCGCGAACGCTTCCTCCAGCGAGGAGCACAACTTCGTCAGCGGGTTGACGGGCAGGCCCCAGCTCCTGAACAGCCGGAACATCTCCCACTGGGTATTCACGGGAAGATCGGGGAAGTGTCCCCACCCGTAGGCGAAGAATTTGAGCGGCCGGGCGGCGGTGATCCGCGCGTCGAGCTGGCGCAGTGAGCCGGCAGCCGAGCTGCGCGGGTTCGCGAAGGTTCGCCCTCCCGCCTTTTGTTGGGCATCGTTGAGACGGGCGAAGTCGTCCTGGCTCATGAAGATCTCGCCCCTGATTTCAACTGCCGGCGGAACGTCGGGGCCGTCCAGCACGTTGGGGACCGTCGGCATGGTTCGCACGTTGGCGGTCACGTTTTCCCCTTCGAAGCCATCGCCGCGCGTCGCCGCCTCGACGAGCTCAGCTTTTGCGTAGCGCAGCGAAATCGACAACCCGTCGATCTTCGGCTCGGCGGTAAACTCCAGGGGTTCATCCGCGGCGAGCTTCAGAAACCGCCGTACGCGGGCAAAAAATTCCTCGACCGCGCCCTCGGTGAACGCGTTGTTCAGCGACAGCATCGGCACTCGGTGCCTGACCTTGCCGAACTTCTCCAGCGCCGGGGCTCCCACCTTGCGCGAGGGAGAATCGGCGCGGACCAGGTTGGGAAATCGCTTCTCGATCTCCGTCAGACTGGCGCGCAGTGCATCGTATTCCGCATCCGAAACGGTGGGGGCGTCTTCCTGGTAGTAGCGCCGGTCGTGTTCGGAGATCTGCCGCACCAGCCGCTCGAGCTCGGCGCCGGCTTCGGCGGCGGTGAGGTCCTGGGTCGCCTGCGGCTTCCTGCGTCCGGCCATCGTTCATCCGGCCAGTGCCAGAAGCCGTTCCGCTTGCGCGCGGGCCTCCTCGGTCACCTGCGCGCCGGAAAGCATGCGGGCGATTTCCTCACGACGGCTCATCCTGGACAGGCTCGCGATGCGAGTCACCGCGCGGGCGCCCGGGCCCCGCACCTCTTCCATCTTCGAGATGAGCATATGATGGCTGGCTCGGGCCGCGACTTGCGGCGAATGGGTGACGCACAGGACCTGCAGCCCGCGGGCAAGGCGCGCGAGCCGCAAACCAACCGCGTCGGCGACCGAGCCGCCGACGCCGCCGTCAATCTCATCGAAGATGAGCGTCGGCGCCGAGCCTCGCACGGCGAGAACCGCCTTGAGGGCGAGCATGAACCGCGCCAGCTCGCCGCCCGAGGCGATTTTCGCCAGCGGTCCGAGCGGCGTGCCGGGATTGGCCGACACCGTAAACTCCACGCGGTCGATGCCCGGCGGACCGGGGCGTTCCGGATCGCTCGCCACGAGCGTTTCGAACCGCGCTTTTTCGAGCTTGAGCGGAGGCAGCTCCGCCATCACCGCACGATCGAGCGCACGAGCCGCCTCGCACCGCCCCTGGCTGAGAGCCAGGGCCGCATCGAAGTAGGCTTCTTTCGCCGCATCCTCGGCGTGCGCGAGTTTTGCCAACTTTTCGCCACCCTCATAAATTGATCGAAGATCAGTCTCCAACAGGCTTAAAAGGCTAGGCAATTCGGACGCGGTAACTTTGTGCTTCCGGGCCAGCGCCCGAAGCGAGAATAGCCTTTCTTCCACTCTGTCGAGCTCTGCAGCGTCGAAGGCGAAAGCTGCCTCTGCCTCATCTGCGGCGCGCCGCGCCTCGCTCCATTCTGCCATCAGCCGATCGAGAGCGGCCACCAGAAAATCGAGTTTTCCAAGAGCCGCCTCGCGGCGCTTCTCCAGCTTGCGCAGCGCCGAGTTCAGGCGCGCTTCGAAGGTTCCGTCGCCTACGAGCACGTCCTGCGCCTCGCGGACCACGCCGGCGAACTGTTCGGCGCCCATCATGAGCTGACGGGTGGCGGCCAGTTCCTCCTCCTCATCGCCACCGACTGCCGCTGCTTCGAGCTCCTTCACCGAATGTTCAAGGAACTCCTTGTCGGCCTGCGCCTTGTCGACCAGGGCCCGATGGGTGGAAAGCGCTCCCGACGCACTGCGCCACGCGCGGTAGAGCTCACCAACCCTGCGCTCCTGACCTTCAAGTCCTGCGAAGGCATCGAGCAACTCGCGGTGCCGGCCGACATCGATGAGCGCCCGGTCGTCATGCTGGCCGTGGATCTCGGCAAGCCTGACGCCGAGCTGGCGCAGCAGGTTGATGCTCACCGGCGCGTCGTTGACGAAGGCGCGCGACTTTCCGTCGGCGTTCTGGATCCTCCTGATGACGAGATCGCCCTCGATATCCACTCCCTGTTCGCCAAGCTCTGCCAGCATTGCGTGATCGCGGGCGAGGCTGAAGGATGCCGTCACCACGCCCTTGTCGGCGCCGCTGCGCACCAGGGCGCCGTCGCCGCGCGCCCCGAGCGCCAGGCCGAGCGCATCGAGCAGGATGGACTTGCCGGCGCCGGTCTCGCCGCTAAGCACGGTAAGGCCGCTCTCGAAGACGATGTCGAGTTTTTCGATCAGCACGATGTCGCGGATGGATAGCGCAGCGAGCATGGGCCGACTTATAGATGATTCACGATGATTGCACCTCTCTCGCTTCATGGCGGATGTATTCCGCCTTCCTGCGCGGGAGAGTTTCGCTACAGCATCTGCCGCTTTCGCGTCGCCCGGAGGGGCTACGCGGCCAGGCCTTGCTCCGCCGAAAAAGCAAGGCCCCCGGAGATCAGATCCGGGGGCCAGGTGTTGAAGCAGGCGTCAGGCGAGCTTCCCGCCGATTGGCAGTTCGCGCAGGCGGTCGCGCAAATCTTGAGAGTATGGCCTACCCCATCGCGGTCCCCCTTCGCTTACAGAGAACCGTGAATCAAATTCCACCTGATTGGGGAATCTGGAGGCTTCTGTGAGGTCGCGCGACAGTTGTGTGTTAGGAACGTCGAGAAGGGCGACCTCATTGAAGCCGGATTGAACGAACCCGCGGGATGGCGGGCGAGCTATGGGGATTGTGGCTGTGCGGCCTGGTCCGAGGCATGCCGGTCGAGACGTGCCGCGGGCGGCGATCCGGGCGGCGATGGGCTGGCGCCGGCGCGATGACGGTCGTAGCGGCGATTGGAAGCTCGCAGCGCGATAGTTGATCGCCGTTACGTGAGGTGCCGGCGTTCGGTGGCGCATCGCCGGACCAAGCGATGCCGGCCGGAGCGCGTGGGGCGTCGGTGTTGGGAACTGTCGTGCGCGGAAGAATGCCGGCGGCTCATGAGCTGTCGTACCGGAAGGGTGGACGCGCGGTTGCGGTCGCGGCAGCGTGTCGAGCGTGATCATCGCCCCGCCGCAACCGGACAGCGATCGAGCGTGCCCGCGGTGGTGACGTCCCGAGCCGGCGCAGGAAGCTCGCTCGGCGGACGCGAACGGCCAGCAGCTTGCGGCAGAGCGCGAGCTTCTCGGCGCGATGGCCGTTGGCGAGGAAGCCGTAGTGGCGGATGCGGTGGAAGCCGTCCGGCAGGGCGTGCAGCAGGAAGCGCCGGATGAACTCGTCGGCCGTCGAGCGTCATGACCTTCGCCTTGCCGTGATGACGATAGTCCTTCCAGCGGAAGCTGACGCTGGCCGTCGGTCATGCTGACCAGGCGGGAGTTGGCGATCGCGACGCGGTGCGTGTAGCGGCCGAGATAGGCGAGCACCTGCTCGGGTCCGCCGAAGGGCGGCTTGGCATAGACGACCCACTCGATCCGCCGCAACTGCGGTGAGGCGTCGGGCGAAGGCGGCCGGCTCGGCGAGCTCGGCGAGATCGCCGAAGAAGCGCAGCTCGCCGGCCTCGAACGCGGCTCGCAGGCTCGTCGAGGAACAGCCGACGGAAGAGCCGCGACAGCACGCGCACCGGCAGGAAGAAGCCGGGCCGGCAAGCGATCCAGCGCGTGCCGTCGAGCGACAGGCCGCCGCCCGGCACGACGCAATGGACGTGCGGATGATGATGCAGGTTCTGGCCCCAGGTGTGCAGCACGGCGACGATGCCGATCTCGGCGCCGAGATGCTTCGGATCGGCGGCGATCGTGCGCAGCGTCTCGGCCGCGGCCTTGAACAGGATGGCGTAGACCGCGGCCTTGTTCTGGAACGCGATCTCGGCGACCGGCGCCGGCAGCGTGAAGACGACATGGAAGTACGGCACCGGCAGCAGCTCGGCCTGCCGGGCGGCGAGCCATTCGGCGCGCGCCGGCCCTGGCACTTCGGGCAATGCCGGTTGCGGCAGGAATTGTAGGCGCAGCGGATCAACCCGCACGCCGTGCAGCACTCGACATGGCCGCCCAGTTCCGCCGTCCGGCACAGCTCGATCGCGCTCATCACGCGACGCTCGACGCGTCCGAGATGCCCGGCATGTAGCCTGACGATAGGCCTCGCCGTGGCGGCGGAAGATGTCCGCCACCTCCAGCCCAGCGGACATGGCCGCGCCGGCTCAGGCCGGCGGCACCACCTCCAGCCGCAGCCGATCGAGCGGGCTCGCCGTCTTGCCCGATGAGCCCGCTCGAGACCTGCGTGTAGCGCGCCGTGCTCGACAGGTTGTTGTGGCCGAGCAGCACCTGGATGATGCGGATGTCGGTGCCGTTCTCCAGCAGATGCGTGGCGAAGCTGTGCCGCAGCGTATGCACCGTCACCCGCTTGCCGAGACCGGCCGCCGCGCAGGCCGAACGACAGGCCGAATGCAGCACCTGAACGTCGATCGGCCTGCTCTCGTCCCGGCCGGGAAACAGCCAATCCGTGGGCCGGGCCAGCCGCCAGTAGGTGCGCAGAATGCCGAGCAGCTGCGCCGACAGCATGACGTAGCGGTCCTTGCCGCCCTTGCCGTGCTCGACCCGGATCACCATCCGGCCGCTGTCGATGTCGCCGACCTTGAGGCCTACCGCCTCGGACGCGCGCAATCCCGCCGCGTAGGCGGTCGTCAGCGCCGTGCGCGTCTTCAAGCTCGGCACCGCTTCGAGAAACCGCACGACCTCGTCGGCGCTCAGCACCACCGGCAGCTTGCGCGGCTCGCGGGCATAGGGGATCCGCTCCGGAATCTCGCCGTGGCCGAGCGTGACGCCGTAGAAGAACCGAAGCGCACAGACGGTCTGGTTCAGCGCCGGCCAGGAAATCCCGTTCGACACCAGATGCACCTGAAAGGCCCGCACATCCTCCAGGCCGAGCCGGTCCGGCGAACGTCCGAAGATAACGGCTGAACTTCGCGACCGCATGAATGTATGATCGCTGTGTCGCCGGCGACAAATTGCGGACCGTCATGTCCTCGATCATGCGGCGGCGCAGAGGGCTCATCTCGGCCATCGGGTGTCTCCTGTCTGATGAGATTGGGCTTCGACAACCGCAATCCTCTCAGACGGGAGACCTCATCCGTAAACCCGCTCATTCCCGCGTCAGCGGGTTCGTTCAATCTGCTCGATTCCACTAACCGCGAAAGTGCTCTAGATTGGCTGGACGTCGAACGCCGTCGCCGGAGGCTGCCACCCGTGAAAGATTTCTCCGCCGAAAGGGTCTCGTACCTGATCGGCCTCGTATACGATTGCGTGATCGAGCCCGCGAGATGGGAGGCGACACTCGATGCCATCCGTCACGAGCTTGGATTTTCCAACGCGGTGCTCGTGGTCTGGGCGCTGCCATCGGGCAGGTTCTTACTCACCGTACCGGCCGGGGTGCCACCGGAGTGGCGGGCCAGGATGGCTCAGCACAGCGACGCCGCCATTCAACTTTGGGGTGGCTGGCAACGCGTCCTGGAGCACCCGCTGGATGAGCCAATCATCCAGTCGCACGCGACGGATCGCCGGACCTGGGTCGGCAACACAATGTACGAGAATTGGGGGACGCCGCAGGGACTGATTGATATGGTGTCCATCTCCTTTGCTCGCGACTCAACCATGATCGGCTCCGTGGGAATGGGTCGCCACTACTCTCAGGGCGAGATCGGTGAGCCGGAGATGGCGGCGCTCCGGCTGATCGGGCCGCATTTCCGCCGGGCTGCCGCCATCAGCAAGCTACTCGACATGAAGGCCGTCGCGGCGGCAAGCTTTGCCAGTGCCTTGGACAGCTTCGCCGCGGCAGTCCTGCTTGTCGACGAGCATCTCGGTCTCGTTCATGCCAACGCGCCGGCCAACGTCATGTTGGAGGCAGGCGATCCCGTCCATCTGCACCAGGGTCGCATTGCGTTGCCTCACGCGGTCGCGTCGGATGCGCTCACCTCTGCCGTCGCCCGCTGCGCAACGAGTGAGCTCGAACTGGGGCAACGGGGCATCGGGGTGCCGCTGCGTCGGCGGTCTGGCGAGGCGTGCGTCGCCCATGTCCTGCCCCTGCGCATGGGCCAGATCCGGCCGGACCTTAGTCCGAGCGCGACTGCGGCGGTCTTTATCGCCCCCGCGGTGTCGCCGCCGCAACTGCCGGGGGATGCACTGGCGCTCCTTTACGACCTGACCCCGGCCGAGACGCGGGTCTTCGAGCTTCTCGCCGATGGGAAGACGCAAGCAGCCATCGCCGCGCAATTGGGGATTGCCCCGAGCACGGTCAAGACTCACCTCCTCAAGGTGTTCCAGAAGACGGGCATCAACCGCCAGGCCGAACTCGTCAGGTTTGCGTCCTCGCTGTCGCTGCCGCTCTAAATATTCTCAATCCATCGTCACACCGCCGATTGGGTGATGGACGATTTCGCACGCCCTCCACCGTTTGGTGGATGACTGTGGCGATGGATGCCGCACCATGAATCTGTGAACCCAAATTTGCAGGGTCGGAGGTCAGTGCCAGCCGGCGAGGCCCAATCCAACCTAGTCCGGAGCCTTTTCCAATGTGAGATTTGCCACTGAACGCTCGGCCCCGGCGGGTTAGTCAAAATGCCACCAACGTGAAGCCCGGTCTCGGACAGAAACTGGTGCAGCGTCCGGCCACTCGCAAACGATGCCTATCCGCCGGATTGAGGGGCCGCCGATGCAGTGCCCAACGTGTCAGCGCGAGAATCGAACTGGGTGGGAGTTCTGCGAGGAGTGCGCCACACCGCTCGCAGGGGCTTGCACAAAATGCGGCCAACAGCTCTCGCCAACTGCGAAATTCTGTCCCGAGTGCGGTCATCCAATGGGCGACTCCGCAAATGCGCAGGCATCGAGATCGGCATCGCAGCAAACCTATATACCCATGCATCTTGGCGAGAAGATCCTCACATCCAAAGCGGCCATCGAGGGGGAGCGGAAAAAGGTCACAGTGCTGTTCGCCGATCTGAAGGGCTCAATGGAGCTGGTGGCCGACCGCGACCCCGAGGACGCCCGCAGGCTCCTCGACTCGGTGCTCGAACATGTAATGGAGGCCGTCCACTACTACGAGGGCACCGTCAACCAGGTGATGGGCGACGGCATTATGGCGCTCTTCGGTGCCCCACTCGCCCACGAGGATCACGCCGTGCGGGCCTGCTTTGCGGCGCTGCGTATGCAGGAGCTGGTTAAACGCCACGCCAATGATGTGCGCCGCGCGCAGGGCGTGAACGTCCAGATCCGCGTCGGGCTCAACACCGGCGAGGTCGTCGTGCGCGCCATCAGCAGCGGTCTGCACTTGGACTACTCGGCCATCGGCCGGACGACGCACCTCGCGGCGCGTATGGAGCAGCTCGCGAGCCCGGGAAGCATCCTCCTGACGGCGTCGACCCTCGACCTCGTGCATGGCTTTGTCGCCGTAAAGCCGCTCGGCCCCGTGGCAGTGAAGGGGCTAGCCGACGCAGTCGAAGTCTTCGAGGTTGTCGGCGTGGACACCGTTCGCCCGCGGCTCAACGTCACCGCTCCCGGCGGGTTGACCTACTTCATGGGGCGCGGGGGCGAGCTGGAGCAGCTCCGTCGTGTGTTGGGTCGCGCTAGCGGCGGCGATGGGCAGGTGGTTGCGATAACGGGGGAACCAGGCGTGGGCAAGTCGCGCCTGATCTGGGAGCTTGCCCACTCGCACTTCACTCACGGCTGGCGTGTCCTCCACGCCGGCGCCGTCTCGTACGGCCATGCCAGGTCCTATGTGCCGGTGATCGATCTCCTCAAAAGCTACTTCGCCGTCGAGGATGTCGACGAACCTTCCGTGGTGCGCGAGAAGTTGACGGGGAAGCTCTTGAAACTGGATCGGGCGTTGGAAGACAGTCTGCCAGCGCTCCTGACGCTGCTCGACGTGCCGAGCGGCGACCCACAGTGGCCAACGCTGGATCCACCCCAGCGTCGCCGGCGCACCCTTGACGCCGTGAAGCGGCTGCTGCTGCGGGAGAGTCAGGAGCAGCCGCTGCTGGTGAACTTAGAAGACCTCCACTGGATTGACTCCGAGACCCAGGCGCTGCTCGATGAGCTCGTTGAGGCCTCGCCGGCCGCGAAACTGCTGCTCCTCATTAGCTACCGGCCGGAGTATCAGCACCCATGGGGAAACCGCGCCAACTACACCCATCTTAGGCTTGGCCCATTGTCGCCCGACACCGTCGAGCAGCTCCTCGGCAAGCTGCTTGGGCCAGACGGCGGCCTCGATCCGCTCAAGCGCGTGTTGATCGCGCGGACAGAGGGCAACCCGTTTTTCTTGGAAGAGAGCGTGCAAATTCTCTTGGAAACCGGGGCTCTGCTCGGCGAGCGCGGCTCCTATCAGCTAGTGCGGCCACTTCCGACCATCCAGATTCCGGCCAAGGTGCACGCCGTATTGGCCGCCCGCATCGACCGGCTGCGGCCCGGGGACAAAGCTCTCCTCCAGATAGCGTCGGTAGTGGGGAAAGATGTCCCTTTTGTGCTCCTCCAGGCGACTGCGCAACTCGCCGACGACGAACTGCACGCCGCGGTCGGCCGCCTGCAAGCCGCAGAGTTTCTTTACGAGATCATCACCTTTCCGGGCCGCGCATACACCTTCAAGCATGCCCTGACCCACGACGTTGCTTATGACAGTCTGCTCCGCGACCGGCGGCGGATGCTCCATAGACACATCGCGGGGGCCATAGAGCGGCTCTATCCCGAGCGGCTGGCCGAGCACGTCGAACAGCTGGCTTACCACGCGTTCGGCGGCGATCTGTGGGAGAAGGCGGTGGCCTACCTCCGGCAGGCCGGAGTCAAGGCCTTCGCACGCTCATCCAACCGGGAGGCGCTGGCGTACCTCGAGCAAGCGCTGACAGCACTGAGCCATCTACCCGAGACCCACGAGACGCGGAAGCAAGCCATCGACATTCGCGTCGACCTTCGAAACGCGCTCTACCCGCTGGCAGAATACGGGAGGATCGAAGGGTACTTGCGGGAAGCGGAATATCTGGCCAGGGCGCTCGGCGATCAGCGGCGCCTCGGATGGGCGTTGGCCTATACGAGCAGCCTGTACCTGACAACTGGCGGTCACGCAGCCGAAGCGCGCACTCTTGGGCAGCGGGCCGATGCCATCGCCGAGGCGCTTGGCGATGCTCCGCTCCACATCGCAGCCCAGTACTACGTAGCCTGGGCTTGCTACATCTCGGGTGACTATCGCCGGACCGACGAGATTTGCCGAAATATGATGCGGTCGCTGCAAGGTGATCGGGCCCGTGAGCGGTTCGGCGTGGTGTTTCCCGCCATACAGTCGCGTGTCTACCTTGCGCGCACCCTTGCCGAGTGCGGAGCGTTCGACGAGGGGGACCTTCACGGACAAGAAGCCATCGACATGGCGGAAGCGGTTGACCATCCGTTCAGCCTTTCCTGGGCATGTCTGGGGCTCGCGCATGTCCACAGCATACGGGGAGAGCAAAGCGAGGCTGCCCGCCTGCTCGAGCGCGCGGTCGCTCAGTGCCGCGATTGGAACATCGGGGTGCTTACTCCGATCGTTACGGCGCTTATGGGTTACGTTTACGCGTGGTCGGGACGCGTCGGGGAGGGCGTCTCGTGGCTGCAGCAAGCCTTGATGGCCTACGAGTCCTCAGGAATGGAACACTTTTACTCGATCAGTGTCGTGCAGCTCGGCGAGGCGTACCTGCTCGCCGCCCGGGTCGAGGACGCCCACGCCTGTGCCGACCGTGCCGTGAGACTCGCCCGTAGGCGAGGTGAACGTGGCTTCGAGGCGTGGGCCCTCCGCCTCCTTGGTGACATTGCCTCGCGTCAGGACCGTCCCGACGTGGTAGCGGCCGAAGCCCACTACGGTGCCGCCATGGCGCTGACCTCCGAACTCGGGATGCACCCCCTCGCTGCCCACTGCCACCTCGGCATCGGCAAGCTATATCGGCGTCCTGGCAAGCGCGAACAGGGTCGGAAACATCTGACCACTGCGACGGCGATGTACCGCGAGATGAACATGTCATTCTGGTTGCAGAAGGCTGAAGCGGAGATCCATCAGCCGGGATAGGCTCAGCACACGAGTCCGTTCGACAACAGTGAAGAGGCTTTGCCTGATGGAACAGCGTCAGCGGCTGGATGCCCTCAAGCGGGTGCCCATCCTGGGCCAGCTGCCACAAGTCCAATTGGACCGTGTCGCTGGAACTTGCAAATGGCAGGACTATGACGCCGGCGCGCAGATTCTCAGCTACCAAGAGCGATCCACGGAAGTTTTCTTTCTCGCTTCGGGTAAAGTTCGCGTGATCATCTATTCGACTGAAGGCAAGGCTGTGGTCTTCACAGAGCTGAAGTCCGGGGCGATGTTCGGCGAGATCGCCGCGATTGATCGGGGGCCGCGTTCCGCCGGAGTGGAGGCCGTGGAGCCGTCCACGATTGCCTCGCTGTCGGCTAGCCAATTTGAAAGCCTTCTGCTCCGGGAGCCGGCCGTCGCAGTTGCTACGCTCCGTCATGTCACCGCGGAGGTGCGGCGATTGTCCGAGCGCGTGCTTGAGTTCAGCACGCTCGCCGTCCAGAACCGAATTCATGCGGAACTCCTGCGCTTGGCAGTCGCTGCCGGCCAGGAAGGTGGACAGGCGCTGCTCTCCCCAGCTCCATCCCTCGCTGACATCGCAGACCGCATCAGCACGCATCGCGAGGCGGTGTCTCGACAGCTCAGCCGACTGGGGTCGATCGGCCTCCTGCGTCGTGAGGGCGGCAACCTCAGGATTACCGACATCGCCCGTCTCGAGAAACTCGTGCGCGAGACCAAAGGCGAATAGCCAACTCAGCTACGCCCAGCCATCTCACGCGCAATTCCTAGTCTAGCCAATTTCACGACAGTAGGCGTTGATACCAACCTTCTCGGACCTTGATCACCCATGAATGATGGTATGACTCGGCCGGTAACGCGACAACTTTCTTTTTTGCGCGTGTTGGGAAATGCCAACGACGCACAGGTGCGACCTGCCGTATCGTTGGCTGGTTCCGTTTCTGTGGGAACCGAAGCCATGACCGACCAACCGGGTACGGGACGTTCGCAGTGGTGGACTCGAGCGCGGTGGACATTCGCTCGGTTGCGCCAGAGCTCAGAGTTGGGCCGGAGTGCTCGATCAAAAGCTCTAACTCATATCCGTGGCAGTTCCCTTTTGATTCGGACCGCTGCTCGCAATTGCGACCAGCGACGGCCGTATCCGGAGTCGAATTCTTGTGCCGGTGTGAATTATCTCACTGAGGGCTCCGCCGCAGCCGGTTAAGCAACATCCCATCAACCGCGTCTCAAGGAGACAAGAAATGACCCGTGTCGTGACGCTCAAGCGCGAGACATATCGCACCGGGCAATCGGGGGCGATCGACGATGTTCTGCGCCAAACCGAGAACCGGTTGCGCTCGGCGCACGCCACCCATCTCGGATATCCCTATAATCTGGTGGGCAAGTCGCCGGTTCCGGCATCCTTCGGCGACTATCTCGTCAACAATCTCGGCGATCCCTATGCCGGCTCGCACTACGCTTCGCATGCTTGCGATCTCGAATGCGAGGCCGTCGCCTGGCTTATGGATCTTTGGCAATGCGACGATCGCGAAAGGTTTTGGGGCTCGGTCGTCGCGAGCGGCACCGAGGGTAACATCTGGGCGCTCTACCTGGCGCGCGAAGCCTTTCCCAAAGCCAAGCTGCTCTACAGCCGCGAGGCGCATTACTCGATCCCGAAGGCCGCGCGCATCCTGCGCATGGATTCCATCGCGGTCGACTGCGAGAAGGGTGGCGCCATCGACATCGAGGCGTTCGGGAGAGCGCTCGATGCGCTCGACGGAAGTCCGGTCGTCGTGGCCCTCACCTGCGGCACCACGGTGAAGGGGGCTCATGACGATATCGCTTCCGTCGTCGCCTGCCTCAACGCGGCGGGCCTCGGTTCGGACCGGCGATTTGTCCATGTCGACGGCGCCCTCAATGCAATGGTGTTGCCGTTCGCTGCCGAAGCGCCGTTCGCGATCCAGCCGAGCTTCCGTCATGGTATCGACAGCATATCGACCTCCGGTCACAAGATGATCGGAACACCAATGCCCTGCGGCGTACTCATCGCCCGCCGGGGCCATGTGGACCGTGTCGCGTCGGCGATCGCGTATCTACGATCGAGCGACACGACGCTCATGGGGTCTCGCAACGGTCATGCCGTGTTGTCGATCTGGTCGCGACTAATTGGTCACGGCGCAAGCGGCTATCGGGCCGACGTGCGCGCGTGCCTCGCCCGGACCGAGCGCTTGGTCGCGGCGTTGCGCGCCTCCGATGTGCCCGTGCTGTGCAATCCCTACTCTTTCACGGTGGTGTTTCCCCAACCCGGCGAAGCAATCGTGCGCACCTATCAGCTTGCCTGCAACAAGGGCGAGGCGCACGCGATCGTCATGCCGAACGTTACCGACACGCTGATCAGCCGTTTCGTCGCCGATTACCTCGCCTGGTGGAGGACGAGCCACTTAGATCGTGAATCCGAATGGCCGGGCGAAGCGCCCGGCCAACTCCGCTCCGCGAAGTATGCCCGCCAAGGAGATCCCCGATGAGAGGCTTCCTGGAATTCAAAGGCCAAAGCACCCGCCTCGACTACGACCGGGAGCGCGGCGAGTTCGTCGCCAAGGCCGAGCCGCATCCGTTCGTGGTTCGCAAGCCCGCGACCGAAGTCGAGGTCGAGCCCAATGACGGCGACTGTACGGAATCCGCGAAGAGGCGCAGACGGTGAGCGAGCTTTCAGGCGCCGGTTACGAGACAGGCAGCACGGGCTTCTTCGAGAAACGGCAGCTTCAGCGCTATGCCGGCATCTGGTCTCTGTGGGCGCTTGGCGTCGGCGCCGTGATATCCGGGCATTTTTCCGGTTGGAACTATGGGCTCGCGGTCGCAGGATGGGGCGGTTTGCTGGCCGCCGCGGCGATCATGGCGCTCATGTTTCTTTGCCTCGTCTTTTGCATCGCGGAGATGAGTTCAGCACTTCCCGATGCGGGCGCCACCTATGTCTTCGCGCGCCGGGCGATGGGCCCATGGGGAGGCTTCCTCTCCGGCTTATGCGACAACGTCGAGTACGTGCTGACCCCTGCCGTCATCTGCTTCTTCATCGGTTCCTATCTCGGCAGCATGTTCGATACCGGCTTGCCCGATTGGTGCTGGTGGATCGCGACCTATGGCTTGTTTCTCGTGCTGAACATTCGCGGCATCGCGCTCTCCTTTCGCGTCACCGTGGTCATAACGCTCATATCGCTCGCAATTCTGATGCTGTTTTGCGGTCTCGCCGTCGCGCATATCGACATCTCCCGGTGGGCATTGAACATCGGCGCGGATGGAACGGAACTTGCCGGCGGCTCAGGCCCGCTCTTTCCGTTCGGGATAGAGGGTGTTCTCGCCGCCTTTCCCTTCGCCGTGTGGCTTTATCTCGCAATCGAGGAGTTGCCGCTGGCGGCCGAAGAATCCATCGATCCGCGGCGCGACATGCCGAGGGGAATCCTGCTCGCGCTCGTGACGCTCATCGCGACGGCCTTCCTGATCGTGGCGATCAACCCCGCGGTCAACGGCATAGGGTCCCACAAACTCGGCACGTCAGGCGAACCGATCCTCGATGGCTTCCGTGCCTTGTACGGCAATGCCGGCGCCATTCCGCTCGGCATCATCGCCCTGTCGGGGTTGATCGCGAGTTTTCATGCCATTCTGTTTGGCCTTGGGCGCCAGATCTTCGCCTTGTCCCGTTCCGGCTACTTTCCCGCTGTCCTCTCTAGAACGCACGCGGTGCATAAGACGCCTTACATCGCTCTACTCACCGGCTCCGCTCTCGGCCTCACGATCATGATGACGCTGTGGTTCGTCCTCGGCGGCAAGGCGGCCGCGCCCGTGATCGGCAGCGTCCTTCTCAACATGGCGGTGTTCGGTGCCATGCTGTCCTACATCCTGCGCGCGGTCTCGTTCATTGTCTTGCGCCGCCAGAACCCGAATATGGCAAGGCCCTTCACCAGTCCGTTCGGCCAATACGGCGCCGCCGCTGTCATCGCGATCTCCGCGGTCACGCTCGGCTATCAGTTGCAAGACCCAAATTTTTCCAAGGGCGTTCTCTGGGTCATCGTGTGGTTCGCGGCCACCAGCGCCTATTTCGCGCTCCACGGACGCCATCGCCTGACGCTGAGCCCGGAGGAAGTTCTCGCATTGCAGCAAAAAGCGAGTCCGGTGTTGGAGCCGGCGTAATTCCTGGCCTCTAACCGATCGGATCTGAGGACGTGACGAGCGCCGCTATTAGCGACGGGAAGGCCCCCGGATATCAGATCCGGGGGCCAGTTGTCGAAGCAGGCGTCAGGCGAGCTTGCCGCCGATCGGCAGTTCGCGCACGCGCTTGCCTGTGGCATTGAATATCGCATTCGCAAGAGCCGGAGCGAAGGGCGGAACACCCGGCTCGCCCACACCCGAGGCATGGACGGCGAACGGGTGCGGTACGATGTGGGTGCGCACGACCTGTGGGAATAGGGTCATGCGCGCCATCTCGTAGTCGTGGAAGTTCGATTGCTCGACCCGTCCATTGGCATGGGTTACTTTCGAATAGAGGGCGAGCGTCGTACCCATGACCGCAGCACCCTCCATCTGCGAACGCACCCGCTCGGGATTGGCGCAGAAACCGCAATCGACAGCGGTGTGCACTTCCGGGATGTCGATCGAGCCGTCATCGCCGACCTTAACTCGCACCACCGAAGCGACGTAGGTGACGAAACTGCGGTGGCCGGCGATGCCCAGCCCCTCGCCTTTCGGCAGCTCCTTGCCCCAGCCGGCCTTTTCGGCGGCCAGCTCGATGACGGTCCTGAGGCGCCCGGTATCGATCGGGTATTCCGCATAGTGCTCGCCATAGTTCCAGAAGTCTTCCGGAAGACCCTCTGCCTTTCGGTCGATCTGGCGCGCCGGACCGATCAGCTCGAGCAGCATGTCCTTCTGATCGCGGCCCAGCTCGTGGGCGATCTCGGCCACGAAGGACTGGATGGCAAAGGCATGATGGACATTGTTGACGGAGCGGAACCAGCCGATGCGCGTATGCGCCATGGCCTTGCCGCTCTCGATCGTCAGGTTGGGCACATCGAAAGGCGTGTCGATCATCCCCATGCCGAGTTCGAGAGGATGCATCTCGCCGGGATCGGGCATGAAGTTGGCGAACAGCGATGGCGACGCATCGCGATGCCGCCAGGCGATCACCTTCCCGCCGCTATCGACACCGGCCTCGAGCCTTTGCACCGAGGTCGTGTGATAGAAGCAGTTCTGGATGTCATCCTCGCGCGTCCATTGCAGCTTCACGGGCGCACCTACTGCCTTCGACACCAGAGCCGCCTCGATCGCGTAGTCGCCCTTGGACTTGCGGCCGAAACCACCGCCAAGCAGCGTGGTATTGACCGTGACATTGGCGACGTCGACACCCAGTGCCTTGGCGATGTCGCCGCGGGCGCCGAACGGGCTTTGAAGCGGGCCCCAGATCTCCGCCTTGCCATCCTTGACGTCGGCCACCGCGACGGGCGGCTCCATCTGGGCATGGGCAAAATGCGGCTGATAGTACTCCGCCGAGATGACTTTCGCCGCGGAGGCAAGAGCCGCATCGGGATGGCCGCGCTTGCGGACGACCTTGCCCGGCTTGCCTGCGGTTTCCGTCATCTCCTTGCGATAGCTCTCGGTGTTGTAGACGGCGTGAGGTCCGTCGTCCCACTCAATCTTGAGTTGATCGCGGCCCTGAATTGCCGACCACGTATTGCGGGCGACAACGGCAATTCCGCCGAGCGGCGCAAAGCCGGCCGGCATCATGGAGGCCGGGATCTCGACCACTGTTTCGACGCCGGGAACCTTGAGGGTCGCGGAAGCGTCATAGGATTTGACCTTGCCGCCCACTACCGGCGGGCGCGCCACCACGGCGAATTTCATGCCGGGAAGCTTGACATCGGCGCCATAGACCGCTTTTCCCGTGGTGATGTCGCGCAGATCGTAGATGGATACTTCGCCCTTGCCGATATAGCGAAAGTCCTTCTCGTCCTTGAAGGTAAGGGACTCGAGCGCCGGCACCGGCAGAGCCATGGCTGCTTCGGCAAGCTCGCCGAAACCAAGCTTCTCACCGGTTTCGCCGGAGCCATCGTCCGTCAGGCGAACGACCTCATGGTTCCTGGCGCGGACGAGCTTGGGATCGACACCCCATTTCGCTGCGGCGGCTTGTTCGAGCATTTGGCGCACCGCAGCGCCTATCTGGCGCATCGACTGAATGTGATGGCGCATGCTGCGCGAGCCGTCGGTATCCTGGTTACCATATTTCGGTTCATCGCCAGGGGCCTGGACGATTTTCACGCGCGCCCAATCGGCGTCAAGTTCCTCGGCGACCACCATGGGCAGGCTGGTCCGCGATCCCGTGCCCATTTCCGAGCGGTGCGCGGTAATCGTGACCGTACCGTCTGGAGCAATCGAGACGAAGATCAGAGGATCCGTCTTGATGCCGTTCGGCATCTCGAGACCACCGGTCGGATAGGTCGTGAATGCTTCGGCCGACCTGGGCAGAGTATGCAGTGCGACGGTCAAGCCCAAGAAACCGCCGACGCCCTTGAGGATGCCGCGGCGGCTTAAATTCTCGATGATGGTCTGGCCGGCGACGGCCGGCATTGTGAATTTGGAGCCGAGCTCCCGTTCGAGATATCCCAACATGGCCTACACTCCTCCTGCCACCGCACGAACCGCGGTGTGAATACGCTCATAGCAACCGCAGCGGCAGATGTTCCCTGCCATGCCTTCGGTGATCTGATCGTCGCTGAGCGCCTTGTTTTCGGAGACGAGCGCTGCCGCCTGCATGATCTGGCCAACCTGGCAGAATCCGCATTGCGGTACGTTGTGTTCACGCCAGGCTTTTTGTACCGGATGATCGCCGGCAGCATCGAGGCCTTCGATCGTCACCACCGCCTTGCCGGCCACATCGGCAATCGCAGCCTGGCAGGACTGCACGGCCTTGCCGTCGACATGCACGGTGCAGGCTCCGCACAATCCGGTGCCGCAGCCATATTTGGTTCCGGTCAGCCCGAGCTCATCGCGGACGTACCACAGGACGGGCATTGCGGTATCGCCTTCGAAGGAATGCGTTTCTCCATTTACTGACAAACTCACCATCGAGTTCTTCTCCTCCGTTATACTTCTGGAATTCCGACCTGGCACGCGCACCCCGACGCCGGGAAAGAGCGGCAGCACCTGCATGCCACGACGTTGAGGCGCGCTTGAGACATCGCGGTTTGACGCCGGTTCGTTCCAGCGTCATTTGCATTGCGTAGAGATAGCATCCTACATCAATTCTGACCGACTAGTGAAGGCGGCAGTCATGCCGACTGACCTGCCGCTGTCGCATCCTTTATCTCCTCCAGGCGGCCGCTCCGCACGTCGTAGACGTAGCCGTAGATTGGAATGCGACGAGGGACCAGAGGATGGCTGCGGATGCGTTTCACATCCTCCACCACGCTTTGCTCCGAATTGGAGAACGTATGCCACTTGATGAAATGCCCGTGCACCGAGCCGGGTCCTTTGCCGACGTCATGCCATCCCTTTTCGTCGACCTCCGCGGTTTCGAGGCTTCTGTCCAGGAGCTCCGCCATGATGTCGTCCGTGAACAGCGCCATGCCGCAGTCGCTGTGGTGGATCACGAACCACTCCTTTGTCCCCAGGAGCTTGTATGAAATCACCAGCGAGCGGATTGCGTCGTCGGTCGCCCGGCCGCCGGCGTTGCGGATTACGTGCGCATCACCTTCCGCCAGACCGGCATACTTTGCCGGGATCGAGCCGCGCATCCATGCAGGTGAGAATAGCGAAGCCGCGAGCCGGAGGCAGTGGGAGCTTCCCTTTCTCGCCAAAATCTCTTGCATAGGTACGGTTGGCGCCAAGCACTTCCTCGACGATCTTGCTCATTTTGATTCCTCCTTGCCGAACCGCATTTCTGCAGTCAGTGGGCGAGCGGACTATACCCCGACATTGCGGAACTGACACGATCGATCCAAGCCGAGGTCAGGCTGGGCCGCTCGCGGCGCCGTGCGGGAAGCGCCCAGGGTGAGCCCTCCGTCCGAAGAGCGCATCAATCGCGCTGATTGCGGGCAGCTCCGGCACGCTGAAAAAGGGAGCCCGGTTTTTACCACGGAACCGCCGTCAGGCGCCGCAGGGCTCTGGAACTCGGTACGCAGCCGAGCTGATGGAAGGCATCGTGCACAAGGGAGGCGCAGTCAACGTAGTGTAGCGGCGGATTTCAGCCGCGAGCCGGGTTCTTCCTATATTGCCAGATCGTAAGCGCACCGGCTCATCGATTGCGCTAGAATGTTCCTGTATCGGGAGTTGGTTCTTGCAGCTTCGACTCAGAATATCCTGCTGATCCAGAGATTCCTTGTTCTCCTGCGGCGCGATGCCGCCGGTCTGCAACAGCGAGAAGGCGTCCTTGTACCATTCGCTGCCGGGATAGTTGTGGCCGAGCACCGCCGCCGCGGTCTGCGCTTCCGACATCACTCCCAGAGCGTAGTAGCACTCCGTCAGCCGGTAGAGCGCCTCGGGCGCATGCGTCGTCGTCTGGTATTTGGATACGACGTTCTTGAACCGGTTGATCGCCGCAACATAGGCGCGGGTGTTGACATAGTAGCGCCCGACTTCCATCTCCTTGCCGGCCAGGTGATCGCGGGCGAGAACGGCCTTGGCTTCGGCATCCTGGGCGTAGACGGTTTCGGGGAAGCGGCGGCTTACTTCCTCGAGTGCCTGCAACGCGTTTTCGGTGGTCGACTGGTCGCGCCCGACATCCATGATGCGCTCGTAATACGACAGAGCCACGAGATAGTAGGCGTAGGCGACATCCCGATGGCCCGGATGCAGGGTGATGAAGCGCTTTGCGGCATTGATCGAGTCGTCGTAGGCATTGCGCTGGTACTGCGCATAGGCGCCCATGAGGATGGCCTTGGTGGCGAGCCCCGAATAGGGATGCTGCCGCTCGACCTCCTCGAACTGCTTGGCCGCTGCCTTGTATTCGCCGTCTTTGAGCTTTGCCAGCCCCTTGTTGTAGAGGTTCGCCGCAGCTTGGCCTTCGGCGGCGGCGGCGAGATCGGGCGGCACATCGCCGCTGGCCGCGCTCGCGGCGATGGTCGGAGCACCGGCGGTAGTGGATGCTTTGGGCTTGTCCTCCCAATCGATGAGGTTGGGCATGCCGGAGCATGCGGAAAGCAAGGCGGCGAGCAGAAACGCCGTTGCAGTGCGGCCAGCCTTGTCGTCAAGAAGCCTGAAAGGGTTATTTCCCACAACCAACCATCATGGCCGTCCCCTGACCAGATCCGGGGATTGAACCAGCCGTCCTCTTGTGAAACTTGTAGCGCTTAACCCCAGGAGGAGAAAGGCGGAAGCACAGATTTCTCCTGCCTCTATGGATAAAGAAGTCAAACCCGGCGGTTTTGTGACCGCCGGGTTCGACGTCCCCGCTTCACATAGAACGCGTCAGTTTGCCTGGCGACGGAGAAAAGCCGGAATCTCGAGCTGGTCGTCCTCGATCGCCGGATCGATCTGCGAACCGAGGTGGTGGACGTTTTGCGGATTGTTTTCTTCGGCCGCCGGCGCGCTGGCGCGTTGGGGCGGCTTCAATGACATGGTCGGCTCTTTCATCGTTTGTGGCCCTTGAAGTTGATCGCGGCGGCTTAACCCGCTTGCCAGGCGTTCAAGCAAGCCCCTTCTTCGCTGCTGCCCCTGCTCGGCGATGTTGGCCACCCGCGCTTGTTGCGCCTGAATTTGCTTGCGCGCATGCGGTGGGAAGTCCTCGGCCGTCGGCATGCGGGGCGCGCGCCGTGCCGCAGGCTTGCCGGCGCTGGCCGGTTCATCGACGGTCGTGCTCGCCGCGAACGCATCCGCAGTCAACGCCGCCGCCTGTTTTGACTGCAGCTGAGACCGGACGGCTGCTCGCGGTTCAACCGGTCTGTTCACCGGGACCGGCTGCTTGCCGGTAAACCCGTAAAGCGACTGCTTCTGAGGCTTTTCGGAGGGCGATACCTCAGAAGCACCGGCGCCGTCCCCGGACTTTACCTGGTGCTCGGGGGCAAGGCCCGTTGCCACCACCGACACGCGCATGGTGCCCTCGAGCGATTCATCGAAGGTGGCGCCCAGAATGATGTTGGCCTCGGGATCGACTTCCTCGCGGATCCGCGTGGCGGATTCGTCCACTTCGTAAAGGGTGAGATCCGGCCCGCCGGTGATCGAGATCAAGAGGCCGCGGGCGCCGCGCATCGACACATCGTCGAGCAGCGGATTGGAGATCGCCGCTTCCGCCGCTTCGATCGCCCGCTTCTCGCCCGTCGCCTCGCCGGTTCCCATCATCGCCTTGCCCATTTCGCTCATGATGGCGCGCACGTCGGCGAAGTCGAGGTTGATCAACCCCTCCTTGGTCATGAGCTCGGTGATGCTGGCGACGCCCGAATAGAGCACCTGGTCGGCCATTGCGAAGGCGGCGGCAAAGGTCGTCTTCTCGTTGGCGACCCGGAACAGGTTCTGGTTGGGAATGATGATCAGGGTATCGACGTTGCGGGCGAGCTGTTCGATGCCTCGGTCGGCGAACGCCATGCGCCGCTGGCCTTCGAAGTGGAACGGCTTGGTGACGACGCCGACGGTCAGGATCCCCTGCTCCTTGGCGGCGCGCGCAATGACGGGAGCCGCACCGGTGCCGGTGCCGCCGCCCATGCCGGCGGTGATGAACACCATGTGGGCGCCCGCCAGGTGATCCATGATTTCCGGCAGCGCTTCTTCGGCGGCCGCGGCGCCAACCTGCGGTTGCGAGCCAGCGCCCAGTCCCTGCGTCAAAGCGGAGCCCATCTGGATGCGCCGCTGTGCCGCGTTGTGCTGCATCGCCTGGGCATCGGTATTGGCGATCACGAACTCCACGCCGTCGAGGCCGGATTCGATCATGTTGTTGACGGCATTGCCGCCGGCTCCCCCCACGCCGAAGACCGTAATCCTGGGCTTCAGCTCCGAGAGGTTGGGCACACTCAAGTTGATCGTCATGGCATTCGGCGTCCGTTCGTCCCCGACGATCATCATTGTTACCCAAGTGATAACAAATGGTTAACACCACCTTACCGGAACGGGAAAAATGATTCGCGCCGCAACAGGCGGTTCGCGGCGCGTTAACTATCGACGGCACAGGGCAGGCGCCCTTATTCACCGGATCGTGGTGGCGTCTTCGAGGCCGAGACCCTCCGGCGCCTCGCACATCTCGCGTGTGAAGACGAGTGTCGCAACGATGCCGAGCGCGCTGACTGTCGCCATCAAGACGAGGACGCCGGAGACGCCCCACGCCGCCTTGACCTGTGGCAGGACGAAGATGCCGAGCGTTGCCCCGACCTTGGCCGCGGCCGCCGCGAAGCCGCTCGCCGTTGCGCGCACGCTGGTCGGAAACAGCTCTGGCGCGAGGGTGAAGGTCGTGGCGTTCGGCCCGGCGTTCATGGCGAGGTTGAACAGGATGAATCCGGCGAAAACCAGCGGCACGTGCATCGCCGACCCACCACCGGCGAGCGTTGCGAGGAGGAGAATGAGCATGCCGAGCGTCATGCCGGCAAACCCGACGACCTGCATGCGGATGCGGCCGAAGCGGGGCACCAAGAGGAGCCCGGCGAGGAAGCCTATCAAAAGGAAGAGGTCGATGGCCGCGCTTCCCTCCGCGTCGGCAAAATCGCCGGCGATCGACCCCGCCGTAGCCGACGACAGATGGATGGCGCCGAGGATCACCGGGGTGAAGAGACCGACGCCATAGGTCGCAATATCCATCAGGAACCACGGCACCGAAGCGAGAAGCGTCCGCGCCCGCAGAGGCCGGGCAAAGAGAAGCGCCAGGCGCCCCGGCAGAGCACCGGAGGCAGTCGGGGCAGCAAGGGCCGGCCGGTTCGCCGCCGGCACGAGCACGCCCGCCGGCACCAGCTTCGCCACGATCGGCGCCGCATCCGCGCTCCGCCCTTGCTCGACGAGCCAGCGCGGGCTTTCGGGCAGCCATAGGCGGAACAGGAGGAACACGCAGGCGCCCGCGCCGGCGGCACCGACGATCCATCGCCAGTCCGCAAGAACGGCCGATTGGCGCAAGGTGGCGATCGCCATCGTCGCGCCGAGGAGCATCCCGACCGACTGGAGCGCTATGGTGGCGACTACCATGCGGCTTCGGGCGCGCCGCGGCATCGTCTCCGACACGTAGGACCCGCTGACCGGGAAGTCGATGCCGATGCCGACCCCGACCAGAAACTGGCCAAGCAGCACAAGTTGCGGCATGCCGGCCGTTGCGCTGACGAGCGCACCGGTGGCGAGGATCGCCATGTCAGCGAGGAAGAGAGGCTTGCGGCCGAAGCGGTCGGCGGCAGGCCCCCCGAGCGCCGCGCCGAGCGCCGCGCCGAAAACCAGCGCCGCGCCGATCAACCCGACCATGAGGGGCGTGAGGCCGAAGCGGTCGATCAGGAGCGGCACCGCCACGCCGAGCGAAAAGATCGAGAATCCGTCGAGCAGCGTGCCGCCGCTCGCGACGAGCCACAGCCCATACTGCCGCCACCCCATCGGCGCCTCGTCAAGCGCCGCGAAGATCGCCTGCCCCTGTTGCACCGGCGCGCCATCGGGATCCGGCACGGACGCTACTCCCCGCGGGCCTTCGCCGCCTTTCGCCCCCTCGCGGCGCCTCTCACGTCGCCGTGGTAGAGCCGCCGGATTTCGGCGAGGTCGACCGTCGGCTTAGGCAGCTTCAGGTTCATGTCCTCCATCGTGTCGGCGATGATCTGCGAGACGGCCAGGTTGCGGAACCATTTGTGGTTCGATGGAATCACGTACCAGAGCGCGTGTTTCTTCGAACAGCTGGACAGAGCGTCCTCGAACGCGGCGACGTAGTCGTCCCAGTAGTTTCGCTCGGTGTAGTCGGACGCGCTGATCTTCCACTGCCGCTGGGGATCGTCGAGCCGCTCCTTGAAGCGGGCGAGTTGCTCGTCCTTCGAGATGGTGAGGAAGAACTTGATGATCGTCGTATCGTTCTGCGTGTGCAGCAGCCTTTCGAACTCGTTGATCAGGTCGTAGCGCGCTTCCCATTTCCGCTTTGGCACAAGGTTGTGGACCCGTACCACAAGGACGTCCTCGTAGTGCGAGCGGTTGAATACCGCCACCTCGCCCTTACCCGGCGCGTGCGGGTGCACCCGCCAGAGGAAGTCGTGCGCGCTCTCCTGCGGCGTCGGCTCCTTGAATCCGGTGACCTTGACGCCTTGCGGGTTCATCGCGCCGACGACGTGCCAGCAGGTGCCGTCCTTGCCCGCTGCGTCGATGCCCTGGAGCACGATCAGCAGCCCCCGGCTGCGGTCGCCGTAGAACAGGCGCTGCATGGAGGTCAGCTTGTCCCTGTAGTGGTCAAGATCCCGCGCAGCGTCCTTCTCCGACTCATGCTTGCCATGAAAGTCCGGGTCGATATCCTTGAGCCTCACCTTGCTGCCCGGCTTGACGAGAAATTTCTTCCGGAAATCCATGTTGGCCTCCGAGAATAAGGTCAGCCGGCAAGGTGGGTGGCAAGCCCCCCGACATGCGCGTCGCTGCGCTCGGCGGCGCGATAGTAGATGAGCTTGGCGGCGTCGATGACGACCATCCAGGCCAGCGAGTAGATCCAGACGCCGAGCACCGCCTCCCAAGGCAGTCGTGGGACGAGGAGGCCGAAGCCGCAGATGAGCGCGGCAACGACCTGCGTCGCGACGACGGCAAGAAAGAGCGGCGCGCTCGGATAGGGCGAGCTGAAGACCGAGTGCCGCGTGCGCACCACGAACAGGAGGAGATGCCCGCCGACCGCGAGTTGCAGGAAGATCATGGTCTGCAGGGCGCCCTTGTCGAGCGGCATGATCGCGAGCAGCGCCGGATCGCTCATCCATTCGAGGCCGATCAAGAGAAGCCCGAAGCTCTCGCCGAGCGAGAGAAGTCCCATCAGCGTCGAAAAGACAAGGATGCGGCGCATGTCCCAACGCACCGGCTTCGACGAGGCCGGAACGTTGTCATAAGCGATGGTCATGATCGGAATGTCGTCGAGCAGTGCGAGCACCACGATCATCACCGTCGTCAACGGTTGGAATTCGATGAAGACAATCGACGCCACGACGAGAAGCATGATGTCGAGCGTCATCGCCACCCGATAGTAGACGTAGTTCTGGATGCGCTCAAAGATCTTCCTCGCGCCCATGATCGCGTTGATGATCGTGGAGAGCCCCGGCGCCGTCAGGATCAGCGCCGCAGCGCTCCGCGCCGCGTCGGTCGCGCCGCTGACGGCAATGCCGCAATCGGCCTGGCGCAACGCCGGCGCGTCGTTGACGCCGTCTCCGGTCATGGCGACGATATGGCCAAGCTGCTGCAGGCTTTTCACGATCTCGTATTTGTGCTCGGGGAAGACACGGCCGAACCCGTCGGCGCGCTCCACCGCGCGGACGACGCCGGGCGGCATCGCTGCCGCGTCCATGCCGTCCTTGAATAGGTCGCTCGCGACGAGCAGATGGTCGCCCATACCGAGCTGCTTGGCGATCTGGTCGCCGATCGCCACGTCGTCGCCGGTCACCATTTTCACATTGAGGCCGAGGGCTTCGGCCTCGGCGATGGTCGCCTTGGCGTCGGGACGTGGCGGGTCGCTGAGGGAGATGAGGCCGAGAACCCGCCAGGTCGCTCCATCGTCCGACCGGGCGACGCCGAGCGCCCGGTAACCGCGTGAAGCAAGGTCGGCGACCGTCCCCTGGTACTTCGCGAGCGTCGTCGGATCGAGCTTGGCGAGCGCCGCTATCACCTGCGGAGCCCCCTTGGCGAACTGATGGGGCATTCCCGCCGCATCCGTCAGAGACGCGACGGTCCGCTTGTTAACCGGATCGAACGGCGTGAAGCCGGTCTCCTTGTACGCGGCGAGCGCCGCCGGGTTCTTTAGCGCATGGAGGACGGCGAGGTCGATCGGGTCCTCGCTGCTCTTCTGCGTGGCGAGCGCCGCGGCCAGCATGATCTCGTCAGCGGTTGCGTCGCCGAACGGAATCGCCCGGTCGACGCCGAGCTGGTTGAGCGTCAGCGTCCCCGTCTTGTCGCTGCAAAGAACGTCGACGCCGGCAAGTTCCTCGATCGCCGAGAGGCGTGACAGAATCGCCTTCTCCCGTGACAGCGCATAGGCGCCGATCGCCATCGTCACGGACATCACAGCCGGCAGCGCCACAGGGATCGAAGCGATGAGGAGAACCATCACGTACTGCGAGATCCCGCCGATCGTGCTCCAGTCCCAGGAATCCGCAACGACGATTCGCCGGTAGATTTCGACCGCGACCAGCACCAGCGCGAGCGCGCCCGCGACGAGGATAAGGAAATCGCTGATCGCTAGCACCGCCTTTTGCGAGTGCGACACCGAGCCGGCCGCCGCAACCAGCTTCGCGGTGCGGCCGAAGAAGGTCTTGTTGCCGGTCGCGGTGGCGACGCCGGTCATGTCGCCCTGCTTGGCGATCGAGCCGGAATAAGCCGTGTCGCCGATCTTCTTCGACACCTGCAGCAACTCGCCGGTGAGCGCCGCCTGGTCGACGCTGAGATAGGCGCCGCCGATGAGGAGCAGGTCGCCTGGCACAATCTGCCCGGCGGAGACGTTGACGACGTCGCCCGGAACGAGCCCTGCCGCATCGATCGAGATCCATTTGCCGTCGCGAAGCACTCGTGCCTTCGGCGCAAGTCCCTTCTTCAGCGCGTCGAGCGCGTTCGAGGCCTTGTTGTCCTGCCAGAAGCCGACCGCTGCGTTGTAGATGAGGAGCCCGACAACGACAGAGAAATCCGGCCAGTCGCGCCGCATGAGCGACAGCAGCGCCGCCGCTTCGATCATGAAGGGGAGTGGCCCCCAGAAATAGCCCGCGAGCTTCCGCCACCGGCTTGTCTCGTGCGCCTCGATGGCGTTCCGCCCATAGCGCACAAGCCGCGCCTGCGCCTCGGTCGCGCTCAGGCCGTTCGCCGAGGAGCCAAGCGCCTGCAGCTTGGCCGCAATGGCCGTAGGATCGGGCGAACTTTGGATAGGCTTTGCGCTGACCGTATCGTCGGCGCGCGCCGTCGCGATAGTTTCAGTCAAACGCTGCGTCCCTGCACAAACGCCTCCGCCGACGGAGTATAGCGCTAGGCTAGGCTAACGCTCCGGACCCGGCTCGCCGAGCGTCATTATGAAGACTATCGCCCGAACAGTCGAGCCGCCGGCCTGGAGCGAACCCTGACCCTCGGGTGCGTCGGCGTTATCATTACAATTGGTGAAGTCCGAGTGAGAGGAGTACACAGAATGACAATGAAGCACACTACCTGCATTGTGATGACGGCTGCAAGCCTGCGGGGCGCGAACCTTGAGGGCGGAAACTAGTAGGTAGACTGTGGATCTCACGGCGGCCAAGCTCCTGACCCCGGCGCCATTCTGGGAAGTCGTGTTCGGTATCCTGATTTTGATCATTGTAATTTTCGTGCACGGCGCGGGTATTCGGACAATCAATCGACGCTTCTCAGATGCTTCGGATTCATGTGAATTCCAGCACGGCGCACTGGCAAATCAATTTACTGCTCGCCATCGCAATTGGTTCCCTGACGATCTTGCACCTCATCGAAACGCTTCTCTGGGCCACACCCATTTACGTCGCGGGATTGATTCCGGGTATGCGTGATAGCTACTACTATGTGTTGGAGAGCTACACGACGCTCGGGGAGGGCAAGGTCAGCTTGCCCCATCAATGGCGGCTGATTGGACCTATCATAGCTATCTCAGGCCTGTTCACGTTCGGATGGACGGGCAGCGTGCGTCGTGAGCATCATGACCGACTTCGGAAAGCTTGATAAGACGCGGGCCAAAGACCGCAAGGACTCGTAATTCTTCACTTATGAAGGTTACACGACCCGCCACCTTCTGGGTTGCGATCGCTGCCGTCGCCATCGCGACGCTGGTTGTGTTGCGCCGGATTTTGCTGCCGTTCGTGGTCCGGATCGCGGGCCTACCCACTCACCCCCGTCGGTCGACGGACTACGGATCGGGATCAATCGTTCGCCGCCGCCCCGCTGCGTTTCAGCACGGGCGGCTTGTCAGGCAAAGTCGAATAACTCTGACTTCGTTGCCTTTGCCGGAGTGTTTCGATGAACCCATTCCGCCAGATCGGAGATTTCCGGCAGTTCGTCTGAGGGCAGCCCAATCGCCCCAAGCTTGAGCAGCTCCTTGTTGCCGCGCGGCACGCTCTCGCCGTCGCGAACGAGCACGGGACACCAGGTCGCCTTCAACGCTTCGACCGCACCCGCCCACGTTCCCCCCGTCTCTTGATCGCTGCTGACCACAACTGCGAATTCAGCCAGTCCGTAAATCAACTTGTTGCGCCCCATTGCCGCGCCGACAGAAAATCCGGCGGCAGGCGCGTAGGGCGTCAGCAAAACCAGTTTGCCGCCGCTCACGAACTCATGCACGTCCGCCTGGCGCGCGGTGCGCTCCAGGCTGTCAGCCAACGCGCCAACGGCGATGCCGCCTCCTTCGAGTGCAGCCTGCATGGCGATGCGGTCCGTGCCGCGCGCCCCGCCGGAAACGACCGGGAGTTTCGCCGCCACGGCTTTCGCGCCGATTTCCCTCGCGAACGCCACTCCGGCCCCATCGATGTTGCGCGAACCCACCACAGCCGCGCCGGGACGCCGCAGCAAGCCGGCATCGCCCACTCCGAACAGCACGGCGGGAGCCTGATGTTTTAACGTAGTGCGGAGGTGCGGCGGGTAAAGTCCGTCCGCGCGCGTCACCACCCAGATCCCCTTCGCGAAGAGGCTTTCGAGCTCGCTGGCAAGCTGGCCGCCGAATTCGAGGAGCCGGGCGATCCGTTGGGCCTGGCTGGCCGGCAGTGCGAGGGTTTTGGCCAGTTCTTCCGCGCTACGGCCTTGAAGCGCAGCAGGGTGCTTCAGCGATGACCCGCGAATTTTTCGCTCCAGCAGATTCCACTCGCCGAGCTTGAGCGGAAACAGGTCCGCAGCCTTCGCCGTCTGCGGCAGGGCAAGCGAAGAGCACAGCAGCAGTATGGGTTGTCCGTCATCGCCGATATAGTCGGGCGCGTTCATCGTTTTTTTCCTTGCGCTGCGCATTGGGCTTGTCATCCGCCTCGCGGTGAGGCTTTGGCCAGCGCGAACGGGTGCACCGGACCGCTGCCGCTCTGCCGCAACGATACTGCCAGCAACGTCAGCGTCCATCCCGAATCTACCACGTCGTCCACAAGCAATACTGCGCCCGGCGGCAGCGCGCCCTCGATGGAAAATGCGCCGAGGAGATTGCGCACCTGCTGGACGCTATTGTGCATTTCCTTCTGCGGGCGCATGTCACGGGTGCGGCCCAGGATTGGCGCGAAGGGCAGGTTGAGCTTCGACGCCAGACGTTGGGCAAAGCCGTTGACGAGCTCCGCTTTGCGAGCCGATGGAACGGCGGTGATCCACGCGGGCGGCGGAGCCGGTTGCCACTTTTCGCGCACGAGGGCAACGGCTGCATCCACGAGACTGTCGCTGAAGCGGCCCGCTTCGTACTTGCCGCGTGCGACCTCATCGCCCCAGCCCGAGTCGCCCCAAATGCACAACAAGCGCCCGGCCTCGGCGCGAAGCTTCTCCGGGATGGCGGTTCTCAACACCCCCTTGTCGCCAGACTCCACGGCTTCCGGCAGGGCTGATCGAATTTCTTCAAGCAGCGGTTTGGGCCAGCGCAGACGCGGTTCGAGCACGAGCGCGTCGCTGCGCAGGAAATTCACCGCCCCCTGTGTGAGTGATGCAGGCACGGTGCGCCGTTCCGTATGCGTCGTGCAATTCATGCACTTGCCGCACGCCGCCGCATTCGGATCGTCCAACGCGCGGGCCAGGAACTCCATCAGACAACCCCTGTGCTCGACGTAGCGGCGCATCTCCTCCACTTCGTCGCGCCGCAGGCGTGTCACCCGTTCAAAGCGCTCAACATCGGCTTGCCAAGGAGACGCGGTGCGCGAATAGCCGTGTCTGTCGTGCGTCACCGCGCCGTCCACTTCGAGCAGCTTGAGCGCTTTCTCGATCGTGCCACGCCCCTGGTTTAGCTTCGCTCCGACATCATCAATCGTCAGCCGCCCGCGCCCTTCCAGCGCCGTGGCCACTGCCAGCATCACCTCGATCGGCGGAAACGCGGTGCGGATGAAGTAATCCGAAATCTCGTCGTCCTCGCTGCCGCTCAGGAGAATTCCAAACGCCGAATCCATGGCACGACCGGCGCGACCGACTTGTTGGTAGTAGGCCACGACCGAGCCCGGCCGCTGGAAGTGAACCACGAAACCAAGGTCGGGTTTGTCGAAGCCCATGCCGAGCGCGACGGTAGCGACGAGCGCCTTGACTTCGTTGTTGAGCAGTTGCGTTTCGATTTCGATGCGCTCGACCCCTTCGAGGTCGGCGTGATAGGCGCGGGCGGAAAGGTCGTTCGCCCGCAGCCACTCGGCGACGCGGCGCGCGTCCTGGATCGTCAGGCAGTAAACGATGCCGTTGCCCGGCAGCTGCGGGAGGAAATGCGCAAGCCACGCAAGCCGGTCGGACTGATGGGCGAGCCGGATGTTGTAAAGCCGGAGCGACGAGCGCACGAGCGGGCCGCGCAGAACGTGGAGTTGCGGAATTTGCGTTTCGATGTCGCGCACCACGCGGTTGTTGGCGGTTGCGGTCGTACAGAGCACGGGCACGCCGCGCGGCAGCAGTTTCATCATCTGCACGATGCGGCGGTAGTCCGGGCGGAAATCGTGTCCCCAGTCCGAGATGCAGTGCGCCTCGTCAACCACGAACAACCCGACGCGGCCTTGCAACAGCGGCAACAGTTTTCGCATGAAGTCCGGGTTGGCCAGCCGCTCCGGCGCTACCATGAGCAGGTCAAGACCGTCGTTCGCAAGCGTTGATTCTATCCCGCCCCATTCCTTCACGTTCTCGCTGTGAATCGTAGCCGCGCGCACGCCGAGTTTTTCCGTGGCGAGCAGCTGGTTGCGCATCAGTGACAGGAGCGGGCTGATGAGCAGCGTCGGACCTGAACCGGCGGTGCGGAGGATCTTGGTCGCGAGAAAATAGACCACGCTCTTGCCCCAGCCCGTGCTTTGAACAACGAGCAGCCGGCGGCGATGGTTGGCGATCTGATCAATCGCTTCCCATTGGCCCTCGCGGAACTCTGCGCCGGGACCCAGCATCTTCTTCAAGAGCACAAGTGCTGTGGCCCTATCCATGAGGGTTGAAGATGCATGTTCCCCGCCGTCTTGAAAAGTTGCTACGACCGCCTACCGCCGCCGGCGAGTTCGCCCGCCGCCGAACTGCGGCAGCTCACCGTCTTCGGTTTCGAAAAGAGGACGCTAGAAGCTCTCGCGGATCCACTGGCCCACGCGGGCGATGTAGGCGCCGGCGTGTTCCGCGCCCGGGGCCTCCGGCGCGACGGCGACATGACGGTCGGGATTGAGAGCATGTTCGAGAAGCCCACACGCCACTGACAGGGCGGCGTGCCGGCCTTCCTCGGGCATGGCCTCGTAGTGCTTGGGCACGCCGCAGCGCACCATGCCGCCGAGAATTCGACTCGCCAGCTCGCGCACTCCCGACAACTGGCTCGATCCGCCGGCGATGACGATGCGGCCGCCTGCCAGCTTGGCGGCCGGCGATGCGGCAAGCCGGTCGCGAACCAGCTCGAGGATTTCCTCGACCCGCGGCCGGATAATTCCGGTCAGCATCGAGCGCGGCACCTTGTTCAGATGGTCGAATTCCTTCTCGCCCAGAAGAGGAAATCCGACATAGTCAAGCTCGTCGTTGGTGACTGCCAGAGCCGAGCCATGCAGCGTCTTCAGGCGCTCCGCGTGGGCGACGCTCGTCGACAGGCCGCGCGCGATGTCGTTGGTGATATGCTGGCCGCCGACCGGTATGACGTCGGCAAACACCAGGTTGCCGTCGTGAAATGCGGCGATGCCGGTCGTGGCGCCTCCCATTTCGAGGTAGCTCACGCCCAGCGCCTTCTCATCGTCGACAAGCACCGAACGGGCGCCGGCGTAGGGCGCGATCACGTATCCTTTCACATCGAGATGGCAGCGGCCGATCGCCTGGGCGAGGTTCATCAGCGCCCCCGGCTCGACGGTCACTACATTGAGCTCGGCCGACAGGGTTTGGCCGAACATACCGAGCGGCTGTCGTACCCCGTGGGCATCGTCGAGATGAAACTGTACCGGGGTTGCGTGCAGCACGACGCGTTTGTCCGGCGAAACCTGGTGCGCCGCTGCGGCGAGCGCGCGCTGGACGTCGACCGGCAACACATCGCTGCCGGTGACCGGCGTATGGCCGCGATAGGTGCGGCACTGCGGCCGGCCGCCGGAGACGCTAGCGAACACTTCGCCGATGCCGAAGCCCGCCATCCGCTCGGCTGCGTCCACCGCGAGCCGGACGGCCTTCTCTGTTTCGGCCACGTCAACGATGACCCCGGCTCTGATGCCGCGTGCAGCCTGATGGCCGAAACCCAGAATCCTGAGCTCCGGGCGCGCGTTTTCAGTGATTGCGGCATGTCGCGAAACTACCGGCTCGGCGATCAGGCAGCAAACCTTGGTGCTGCCAACGTCGATCGCCGCCAGGGTCGAACTGCCCGACCTTATCTCGCGCGTCGCACGGGCTCTTGTCGCTCTGCGCGCCCGGTCGGGAAACTGCACTACTTCCATTACTCTGAGATCCTCTAACGCACCTGTTCCGGATCGAGACGCGCGCGGGTCTCCCTGCCGGGCTCGCTCGCCGGCACGACGACCGCCTGACCCTCGATACGCAAATCCACGCTCAGAACTCCTTTGGCCAGCAATCCCTGCTCGCGATCGAGCCGGGCGATCCACGCCATCGCTTCATCGATCCCTGTTTCCGGCAGCAACACCCTTACATTGTTGGGAAAATAGAGATTCCAACGTCGGCCGCCGACGCGCGCCGCACCCTGCAGTTTTGATCCTAGAGTGGAATAGGATGCCAAACTGTTAACGAGCTCGAAGGCCGCCGCCTGGGCGCCTTCGCCGGCGACGAGGGGCAGCCTGGCAGCGAGCGCGCCGGGCTCCATGCTCATTGCCGTGCCGGTGTGATCGATCACGTAGTAGGCGCCGTCACGCTGCCAGATGGCGAACGGCTCGCGCTCGGTAACCTCGATCTCGAGCTGGTTGGGAAAAACCGTCTTGACCTCGGCCCGCTCCACCCAGTCGATGTTCTCGAGCCGCTTGCGCGCCTCTTCGGGGTCAAAGGTGATGAGCGGGGAGCCAGGCTCGATCCCGAGCGCCGCCAGCACGGTGCGCGGCGACTGCCGTTTGAGACCGCCGATTCTGATCGTCTGCGCCGAGCGGCCGAGAATCGCCGCGATGCGACCGGTGATCGTCTGCACTTCGACGCCCGGCGCTGCGAGATGCCCGCCTCTTTCGAGGCTGAAGCCGATCGAAACCGCCAGCAGCGAACAGGCCGACAGCCGCGTCACCGCTCGGACGAGGCGCCGGTTCCCGAATTGCAGCCAGCCTGTTCTCCAGCGCCGCCGCCGGTAGACACGTGCCACGGATCTCTGCGGTTCCGACATCATCGGTTTATCGAGGCGTCCTCGACCATCCATGACACCAGCTGCTCGAAGGTATGTCCGGCATGCTGGGCCAGCTCCGGTACGAGCGAAGTTCCGGTCATGCCCGGCTGGGTATTGACCTCGAGGAGGATGAGCTCGTTTTCACCCCCGGGAGTATCGTTGTAGCGAAAGTCGGCGCGGCTCACTCCCCGGCAACCCAGGCACGCATGGGCGGTCAGCGCATGCTGCTGCACCCGCCGATAGATTTCGTATGGCACCGGCGCCGGCAGGACATGGTTTGAAGCGCCGGGCGAATATTTCGCCTCGTAATCGTAGAAGCCGACGCGGGGAACGATTTCGATCACTCCCAGCGCCACATCGCCCATCACCGCGCAGGTCAGCTCCTTGCCCGGCACGAACCTCTCGACCATGACTTTGTCGCCGTAGAGCTTTCTTTGCTTGAGGAGCGTCGTTACCGGGCCGTTGGCGCCCACCGGAACGATGTGCACGCCCACACTCGATCCCTCTGCCACGGGCTTGACCACGTAGGGCAGCTCCATCGGATGGCTGCTGGCCGCCGTTTCAATGTCGACGAGGCGGCTGTCGGCGACCGGCAGTCCGGCGCTGCGAAAAACGCTCTTCGACTTTTCCTTGTTCATCGCCACTGCGGAGGCGAGCACACCCGAATGCGTGTAGGGAATCTCGAGGGTCTCGAGAATGCCCTGGACGGTGCCGTCCTCGCCCCAGCGGCCATGCAGGGCATTGAATGCGACGTCGGGTTTCAGATCGGCCAGCACCGCCGCCACGTCACGCTTCACGTCGATGGAGGTGACCTTGTAGCCGGCATGGCGCAGGGCCTGATGGCAGGCCCTTCCGGACATCAGACTGACCTCGCGCTCCGCCGACCAGCCGCCCATCAGCACGGCGACATGCAGTTCTTCCGGAGCTTTGCTCTTCATTGGTCCATTCCAGCCCCAGCGATAGGACCCTTGGATGTGTGCATACTAAAGCGCATCAAGCCGCCACCCCGATGCGCTTGATTTCCCACTCGAGCGCAACCCCGGTCGCCTCTCGTACCCGCCGGCGGACTGTTTCGCCAAGCTCCTCGATCTCGGCCGAGGTAGCCCCGCCATCGTTGATGAGGAAGTTGCAATGCAGTTCCGACACGCGCGCAGCGCCGTTGCGCAGGCCACGCAGGCCTGCCGCGTCGATGAGCTGCCAGGCTTTGTGATGCGGCGGATTCTTGAAGGTTGAGCCGCCGGTTCGGCTCTTCACCGGCTGCGTTGCCTCCCGTCGCGAGGTGATCTCCTCCATCGCCCTGGCGATTTCCGCTGCCGAGCCCGGCTCGCCGCGCAGTAGCGCGGCAGTGAACACCAGACCCTCCGGCGCGCCGCAGTGACGGTAGCTGAACTGCATGTCGGCATTGGAGAGCACGACCTTGTTCCCTTTCCGATCGACGGCCCGAACCTCCACCACCACGTCCTTCGTTTCGCCGCCGTAGGCTCCCCCGTTCATGCGCAGTGCCCCGCCGATGGTGCCGGGTATACCTCTCAGAAACGTTAATCCGGAGATATCGTGCTCGAGGGCGAAGCGTGCAACCTTGACGTCCGGGACCGCCGCGCCGCACGCGACGCGCCAGGAGTCCTTGACGTCGATCTGGCCGAACCCACGGCCAAGCCTGATGACCACCCCACGCACGCCGCCGTCACGCACCAGAAGGTTGGACCCGACACCCACCGCATTGACCTCCACATCGGCGGGAAGAGCGCTCAGGAAAGCCGCCAGATCGTCTTCGTCGGCAGGCGTGAACAGAACCTCGGCCGGACCCCCGGTGCGAAACCAGGTGAGGTCGGCAAGCGCACGGTCGGGCTCGAGGCGTCCGCGGGCAGGCGGCAGCCGGGCGAGCAGCGCTTTACCGTCGGCAGCGGTCATTGCCGGACAGCTGCCTCATTCAAGCCCGCCAGTTCGCTGGGCAGCGCCTGTGCCCACTGTGTGATGGTGCCCGCTCCCAGGCAAACGACGATGTCGCCGTCGGCGACGAGGCTGGATACCAGTGGGGCGAGCGTTTCCGGCGCATCGATCCTGTGCACCTGGCGGTGGCCGCGCGCCCGCATGCCGTCGGCCAGAGCTTCGTGGGTGGCGCCGGCGATCGGATCCTCGCCGGCGGCATAGACCGGCGCCACGATGACGGCATCGGCGTCGTTGAAGCACGTGCAGAATTCGTCGAACAGGCTGGCCAGCCGCGTATAGCGATGCGGCTGCACGACCGCTATCACCTTGCCCCGGGTGACCGCACGCGACGCCCTGAGCACGGCTGCGATCTCGACCGGATGGTGGCCGTAGTCATCGAACACGGCAACGCCTTGATGAGTGCCGGTGTGGGTGAATCTGCGCTTGACCCCGGTGAACGCCTTGAGACCCTTCCGGATTTGTTCATCGCCGACGCCGAGCTCGCACGCCACGGCCAGCGCCGCTGTTGCATTGAGCGCATTGTGATCGCCTGGCATGGCGAGCGTCAGTCCCTGCATGACGCGCGAGGAACCGGAGCGCCGGTCCGACAGGGCAACGCTGAATCGGGTCTCGCCTTCTTCAAAGCTCGGATCGATCAGCCGGATGTCGGCTTGCGGGCTGCGTCCGTAGGTGATCACCTGCCGGTCGCGTACGCGCCCGATCAGCGCCTGGACCTCGGGATGATCGATGCACATCACGGCAAAGCCGTAGAACGGAATGTTTTCGACAAACGCCAGATAGGCCTGCCGTGCTGCATCGAACGTTCCATAGTGGTCGAGGTGTTCAGGATCGAGGTTGGTGACGATGACGATGTCGGCCGGCAGCTTGACGAACGTGCCGTCCGACTCATCGGACTCAACCACCATCCAGTCGCCTTTGCCCAGGCGCGCATTGGTGCCGTAGGCATTGATGATGCCGCCGTTGATGACGGTGGGGTCGAAGCCGCCTGCATCGAGCAGGGCCGCGACCAGGGAGGTCGTCGTCGTCTTGCCGTGTGTGCCGCCGATGGCGATGCAGGACTTGAAGCGCATCAGCTCCGCCAACATTTCGGCCCGCCGCACCACCGGCAGGGTTTTTTCGCGCGCCGTCCTGAGTTCCGGATTGTCCTCCTTGACGGCCGAGGAAACCACCACGACCCGGGCATTCTCCAGGTGTTCTGCAGCGTGTCCGATGGTGACCGCGATGCCGCTCTTCCTGAGCCGCGCGACGTTGTAGTTATCGGCCAGGTCGGAACCCTGCACGGTATAGCCGAGCGTGTTCATGACCTCCGCAATCCCGCTCATGCCGATGCCGCCGATGCCGATGAAATGAATGGGTCCGACGTCGCGCGGAAGCTTCATGGCGTGGGCCCGGGTCGGCATTTCTCAGTCGTCCTTCATCGGGCGGGCGAGACTGGCGACCAGATCGGCCAGCCGCTCCGCCGCATCCGGAACCCCTGCCAGCAGGGCGGCCGTTGCTGCAGCGACGAGGTCCGAATCCTGGTAGCGCAGCCGCGTGATGAGGGCGGCCAACTCAGCCGGGGTGATCTCGGACTGCGGCAACAGCCAGCCGGCGCCGCTGCCGGAGAATTTCTGCGCGTTGCGCAACTGGTCATTGTCGATGGCATGGGGCAGCGGCACCAGTATGGCCGGCCTGCCGATGGTTGAAAGCTCGGCGATCGTCGAGGCCCCGGACCGGCACAGGACGAGATGGGCATCGGCAATGTGCTTCGGCAGGTCCGCAAAAAACGGTTTTACCTCGTGTTCGACGTTGAGACGCTCGAAGGTGGCGCGAAGCCGCTCCACGTCCTCCGCACGGCATTGCTGGGTGATCCGCAAGCGCCGGCGCATGGCTGCGGGCATCTCGGCGACCGTATCCGGCATGATGTCGGCGAAGAACTTGGCGCCCTGGCTGCCGCCGAAAACCAGCAGCCGGAATTGCCGGTCCGCGGCAGGCCTTTCATAAGGCTCGCCGGCAACCTCCCGCACCAGATTGCGTACCGGGTTTCCCGTCACCATGACTTTGGAGCTGAACGCCGGGTTCAGATTGGCCACCGATGCAAACGACGAGGCGATCACGGTCGCAAATTTCGACAGCGCCCGGTTTGCCCTGCCCAGCACCGCGTTTTGCTCGTGTATCACGCTCGGCACGTTCAGTCGCATGCCCGCGAGCATCGACGGAAACGATGGATAGCCCCCGAACCCGACGATCGCCACCGGCTTGACGTAGAGCAGGATGGTTCTGGACAGGTTGTACCCGCGCCATAGCTTGAACAGACGCACCGGCAGCTTCCATGGCTGCCGCAGTCCAAGGGTCGCCGACGGGATGTCGTAGATCTGGTCGGCGGGGAATTTCGCTCCGTAGTCGCGCACCCGATGGTCGGTCATCAGATGCACCGAGTAGTCACGCCGCGCCAGCTCTTCGGCCAGCGCCTGGGCCGGAAACAGATGACCCCCCGTCCCGCCCGCGGCGATCACCACGGCGCCGTTTCCGCCCTTGCGCGACTTCGCCGCCATGCGTCTTACGCCCCAGCGGTCGGGACGATCGTCGCCGGCAACGCCGTGCGCGGACGGCGGCGTCCGAATACGAGGATCAACCCCATCGTAAACGCCATGGACAGGAGCGACGACCCGCCATAGGAAACGAAGGGCAGCGTCATGCCCTTGGCCGGCAGCAGCGACAGGTTCACCGCCATATTGATGACCGCCTGCAGCCCGAACACCGACACCAGTCCCGCCAGCACCAGCACCACGAACGGATCACTTTCATTCAAGGCACGCATCAGCACCCGGATGACGATCAGGGCGAATAGACAAAGCAGGACCGCGCCGGCGACAAAGCCGAACTCCTCCCCGACCACCGAAAAAATGAAGTCGGAATGAGCATCCGGCAGTACCCGTTTGGCGACGCCGCCGCCCGGACCCGTTCCGAAGAGCCCACCATTGTGGAAGGCCTGCATGGCGGTATCCACCTGGAAGGTATCGCCCTGTTCCGGGCGAAAGAACCGGTCGATACGCGACGACACGTGCGGCAACGTGCTGTACGCCACTGCCGCAGCCGTCGCCGCCAGAGCGGCGAGCCCGCCCAGCGTGGCCCACGGTATGCCGTACACGAACAGCATCACCGCGAACACAGCGACCACCAGGACCGTCTGCCCGACATCGGGCTGCAGCACCAAAAGCACGACCGTTACGCCGAACAGCAAAAACGCCAGCAGCGGCCCGGGCATATCGGGCCGGCGAGTGCGCTCCGACAGCAGCCAGGCGGTGATGACGGCAAACGCCGGCTTGACGAACTCGGACGGCTGAAAACTGAGCGGACCAATGTCGATCCAGCGATGGGCGCCGTTGATCTCCGGTCCGAACATGATGGCGGCAGCCGTGAGCCCGATGCCGCCGAACAGGCACCACAACGCCACCCATCGCGCCTGCCGCTCGTCGAGCAGGGAGGTTGCGATCAGAACCACCACCGCAGGAAAGAGGTAGGCGAGCTGACGCCTGGCGAAATGAAACGAATCGAGCCCGAGGCGCTCTGCCACGGGCGGGCTCGCCGCAAGGGTGATGATGACTCCGGCGGCGATCAGCAGCAGCACGGTGGTGAGCAGAACGCGATCCGTCGTGTACCACCAGGTGGCGAAAAGTCCGCGGTCGCTTCGTCTGATCAGCATGGGTCAGCTCCCCTGCCAACCGGTTTCAACGCCGGGTACTGCCGCGACGAGCTTGCGGAAGGCATCGCCGCGAACTTCGAAGTTCGGGTAGTGATCGAAGGAGGCGCAGGCCGGCGAAAGCAGTATGACAGCCCCGCGGCCCTGGTCGCCGGCGGCGTCGCGCACCGCTGCGCCGACCGCCCGATCGAGCGTCCCACAAATTTCGACCGGGTGGGCGCCGGCGATGGTGTGCGCAAACTGATCAGCGGCCTGTCCTATGAGATAGCTCTTCACAACCCCCGCAAAAAATTTTCGTAACGGCTCGATACCGCCAGTCTTCGGTATTCCCCCGGCAATCCAGTAGATTTGCTCAAAAGACGCAAGCGCCTTTGCCGCCGCATCGGCGTTGGTCGCCTTGCTGTCGTTGATGAACAGGATTTGACCCAGGTGGCCCACCTCTTCCATGCGGTGTGCGAGGCCCGGAAAGCTGGCCATTCCGGCTTCGATCTCAGGCAGCCGCAGCCCGATCGCGCGGGCAGCAGCATAGGCAGCGCAGGCGTTCTGCCAGTTGTGCGCCCCTTTGAGCGCCCGCATGGGATGAAGATCGATCGTCGCCCTATCGACGCCGGCCTTGCGCTCCCTCAATACTCCGTCGCGGGCGGAAACTCCGTCCCCCAGCGTCCGTTCGACGGCAATCTTCACGACCCTCGATCGGCCGGCCGTGGCGGCGGCGATTTCTTCACCCCACTCCTCGTCGACGCCGATGATCGCCGTCCGGTCGCGCCCCTGGTTGGCAAACATGCGCGCCTTGACTGCGGCGTAGCCGGCCATCGTTCCGTGCCGATCCAGATGATCCGGCGAGAGGTTGAGGATCACGCCGGCATCGGGCATCAGGCTTGGCATGAGGTCGATCTGGAACGAAGACAGCTCGAGTACGTAAGTGCGGTCCGGGCGCGGCTCATCGAGCAGAAATACGGCCTTGCCGATGTTGCCTCCCACCTGCACATCCCGACCGGCCGACTTCAGCAGGTGTCCTACCAGTGCCGTGGTCGTCGATTTGCCGTTGGTGCCGGTGATCGCCACCAGCCGGGCTCCGCTGCCGGCGATCTCGCGCTGGAACACCTCCGTATCGCCGATGACTTCGACATTGGCCGCCCGGGCCTTGCTGACCGTCCAGTGCGGTTCGGGATGGGTGAGCGGGACGCCTGGGCTGAGCACCAGGGCGGCAAAGCCGTTGAGGTCGATCCGGTCGAAATCCGCGAGCTTTACGCCCGCAGCCTGCGCTTTGGCGCGGGACACTTCCGAGTCATCCCATGCGAGCACGTCGGCGTCACCGAGTGCAAGAGCCCTGGCGCAGGCGCTGCCCGATCGCCCCAGCCCGAAAACGGCCACCTTCCGCCCCTTGAAGCTCGTGGCGGCGAACATCATCGCCTCATCTCAGTTTCAGGGTCGCAAGGCCGATCAGCGCCAGTACGAAGGCGATGATCCAGAAACGGATGACGATGGTTGGCTCCCTCCAGCCTTTCTGCTCGAAGTGATGGTGCAGCGGCGCCATCGCGAAGACGCGCCTTCCCCACATCCTGAACGAGAAAACCTGCACGATGACGGAAACCGTTTCGAGAACGAACAGGCCGCCGATGACCACCAGAACGATTTCGTGTTTAGCCGCGACCGCGATCGCCCCGATTGCGCCGCCCAGCGCAAGCGAGCCCGTATCGCCCATGAATATCATCGCCGGCGGGGCGTTGAACCACAGGAACCCCAGCCCAGCCCCGATGATTGCGCCGCACAGCACCGCGAGCTCACCGGAGCCTCGCACGAAATGGATCTGCAGATAGTCTGCGAACACCGCGTTGCCGACGAGGTAGACGATCAGTCCGTAGCTGCCCGCCGCGAACATGACCGGCACGATGGCCAGGCCGTCGAGGCCGTCGGTAAGATTTACCGAGTTGCCTGCTCCGACGATGACAAAGGCTCCCACGAACACGAACGCCATGCCGAACGGGATCAGCAAACCCTTGAAGAACGGCAGCGCCAGCTTGCCGGCCAGCGCTGGATCGCCGATACGCATGAAGGCATAGACGGCGACGGCAGCGATCAGAAACTCGTACAGGAAACGGACCCGGCCGGAAAACCCCTTGGCCGAGGACTTCGTGACCTTGAGGAAATCATCGTAGAAACCAATCGCTCCGAAGCCGAGCATCACGAACAGGGTCGCCCACACATAGAGGTTTGAAAGATCGGCCCACAGCAGCGTCGACGCGACGATGCCCGAAAGGATCATCAGCCCGCCCATGGTGGGCGTACCCTGTTTCTCCACGACGTGCCGCGCCGGGCCGTCCGGCCGGATGGGCTGACCGCGGCCCTGCTTGACGCGCAAGAGAGAAATGAGCCCCGGCCCGAACATGAAGATCAGGAACAGAGCCGTCAGCAACGCCGCCCCGGTGCGCGAAGTCGTATAGCGCAATGCATTGAGGCCGGCGACATCGTCGCTCAGCGCCTGGATGAGATAGTAGAGCATCTAGTCAACCTGTCCCACTCGCGACTGGAAACTCCCGCGTAATTGCATCGACCAGCAGGCTCATGCGGCTTGCCAGAGAACCCTTGATCATGACGATGTCGCCTGCCTTCAGGCTGCCGATAAGCGAAGCCCTGAGGCCCTCGGAAGAGGTTGCGTAGCTGCCCCGGCGGTGCGGGGGAACCGCCTCCCACAGGTGGCGCATCAGCGGGCCGCTGGCGTACAGCACATCGACCTCGGCGGCATTGACCGCCTCCGCAAGACCGGCATGAAGCTCGGAGCCTTTATCTCCGAGCTCCAGCATGTCCCCCAGCACCGCGAACCGGCGACCGCCGCCGCAGGGCTTGTTGCTTCCCAGGACCGCGAGCGCGGCGCGCATGGAGGCAGGATTGGCGTTGTAGCTCTCGTCGATCAGAACGATGTGTCCGCTGGGTGCTGCAAGCCGGTAGCGCACGCCGCGTCCCTTGGTCGGTGTAAGTCCGGCGAGCGCCCGGGCGGCGCGGGCAACGTCTGCTCCGGCGAGCTTTGCGGCGCCGAGGACAGCGAGGCTGTTCATCACGATGTGTGCGCCTGCAGCGCCGAGCCGGTACGTGACTTCATCACCCAGGATGGAGGCCGTCACGGTCGAGGAATCCGGCTCGAGCGCTGCGCCGATCAGCCTGACGTCCGCAGCGGCATGGCCACCAAAGCCGTAGATATCGCGCACTGCGTGCCCTCGGGCCGCTGCCGCGAGCTGCTCGAAAAACGGGCTGTCACGGTTGATGATGCCCACCCCCGGCGTTTCGACGCCGGAGAAGATTTCGGATTTCGCGAGCGCTATCTCGCCCAGCGATGCGAAGTGGCCGAGATGGCCTTCGGCAATCGATGTAATGATGGCGATGTGTGGGCGCACCATCGCCGTTAACGGCGTGATTTCGCCTGCATGGTTCATGCCGAGCTCAAACACCGCAAACCTGGCGCTGCGTCTGAGGCGTGCCAGGCTCAGCGGCACGCCCCAGTGATTGTTGAACGAGGCCGCCGACGCATGGGTTTCGCCCTGCTCCGCCAGCACCCGGCGCAGCGCTTCTTTCGTGCCCGTCTTGCCCACGCTGCCGGTAATGGCGATCACGACCGCGCCGGATCGGCTCCGCGCCGCGCGCCCAAGCTGCCGCAGAGTTTCGAGAGGATCATCGACGATCAGCAGCGGACCGGCTTCGCGCATCGCCGGCGTCGGCCGCGATACGACGGCAAGCCCGGCGCCGGCCGAAAGCGCGGCGGTCACGAAGTCGTGGCCGTCGAGCCGTTCCCCCCGAATGGCGACGAAGACATCGCCTGGCGCGACCGTCCGGCTGTCGATCGAGACACCGTCGAAAGCGTCTTGCGGCTGGCCGGCGAGCCTGCCGCCCGTCGCAGCCAGCACCTCGCTGCAACCCCACAACGCGCTAGCGGCCACGGCGCTCATCGATCGCCTTGCACACCATCTCGTGATCGCTGAAAGGCCTTATCGTGCTGCCGACGATCTGACCCCTTTCATGGCCCTTGCCGGCCACCAGCAGCACATCGCCCGCTTCGAGGTTGCGCACCGCCTCGCGAATGGCTTCCGCCCGATCGGCGATTTCGACAGCGCCGGGATGGGCGGCAAGGATTTGCGCCCGGATGCCGGCTGGATTCTCGCTGCGAGGGTTGTCGTCGGTAACGTATGCGACATCGGCCCAGCGCGCCGCAGCCGCTCCCATTTGTGGCCGCTTGCCCGGATCCCGGTCCCCGCCGGCGCCAAACACTACCGTCAGCTTTCCCTTTACGTACGGCCTCAGGCTCCGCAGCACGCTTTCGAGGGCATCCGGGGTGTGTGCGTAATCCACAAAAATCGGGGCCCCCTCTTCGGTGTCGGCTACCCGCTCCAGCCGACCCGCGGCGCCCTTCAGCGTTTGCAGTACCTGCAACACCCTCTCCTCCTCGCCGCCGGTTGCAATCACAAGTCCGGCTGCCACGAGGGCGTTGGAGGCCTGAAAGTCTCCAACGAGCGGCAAACAGATCGAATGCGTTTTGCTCGGCGTGGCAACTTCAAGCTGTTGCGCGAACTCCTGCCGCCGCGCAGAAACGAGCTTCAGATCTTTGCCTGCGATCCCCACGGAAAACACCGCCAGCCGGTTTCTCCGGCCGATTCTGATGGCTTCTTCGGCCTGCGGCTCATCGGCATTCACAACTGCCGGCGCTCCCGGCGGCAGGAGTTCCCCGAACAGCCGCATCTTGGCCGTGAGGTAGTCATCGAAGGTCGGGTGATAGTCGAGATGGTCGCGCGTGATGTTGGTGAAGGCCCCGGCCTCGAGGTGTACGCCGTCGATGCGGTGCTGGCTGAGGCCATGACTCGAAGCCTCGAGCGCCAGGTGCGTGACCCGCTGCCCACGGGCGAGCTGGGCCAGCATGGAGTGCAGCTGCACGGGATCGGGAGTGGTGAGGGAAAGGTGGCTTTCGCCGGCGGGCCCGATGACTCCGATCGTTCCCATACTGGCGGCGCGAAGACCCATGGCCGCCCAGATCTGGCGCACGAACGCCGTGACCGACGTCTTGCCGTTGGTACCCGTGACGGCGACGCAGTGGTCCGGCTGAATGCCGAAGAAACGGGCCGCCGCGAGGGCGAGGGTACGGCGCGGATTGTGATCGCGGATGAAAGGAACCTGCACCGTGCCCGGCGGTGCGGGTTGCTCGCTGACGACCGCTACGGCGCCCCTGGCGATCGCCTCGGGCACGAACCGCAGACCGTCCGCGCGGCTGCCGCTCAGGGCAAAGAACAGATCGCCGGGCTTCACCGTACGGCTGTCGCAGGCAAGGCCGGTAACGGCGACATTCGCCTTTTCCGGCGACAGGGCTTCGCTCTCCAGCACGGATTTGAGACTGAATGCCATCGGCTCAGTCACCGATGGTGCCGCTGCCGGTATCCTCGGCGTACGCTGCCAACTCTGCGGCGGTCACCCGCGGCTCGACCCCGAGAATGGGCGCGATCCGGCTGACGATGCTGCCGGCGGTCGGAACCGCATTCCATCCAGCGGTGGCAAACCCATGGGTTTCTGGGGTCGCGTGCGGTTCATCGAGCAGCACCAGGAGCACGTATTTCGGATTGTCCATCGGAAATGCGCCAAGAAATGTGGTCAAACGATGATCCCTGCTGTAGCGGCCGCCGATGACCTTTTCGGCGGATCCGGTCTTGCCGCCGACCCTATAGCCCGGAGCGTTGGCTCTTGTCGCGGTTCCCTTTTCGACGTTGAGGCGCAAAAGATGGCGCATGGTTGCGCTCGTCTTTTCACTGATCACCCGCTTCGATACCGCCTTGGCTGCCTCCTCGTCGCGCTTGAGGAACGTCGGCTCGATGAGCACTCCGCCATTCACGAAGGCCGCACCGGCACGCGCCAGCTGCAGGGGCTGGATCGACAGGCCATGGCCGAAGGCCGCGGTCATCGTGTGAACCCGCCCCCAGCGCGGCGGCAGCAGCGGCGCTGCCGCCTCCGGCAGTTCCGTGCGCAGGCGATCGAACAGGCCAACCTTGCGCAGGAACGCCTGGTGGCCGTCGAGGCCTACGTCGAGCGCCATCTTGGCGGTGCCGATGTTGGAGGAGTGCGTGAACACCTCCTCGACGGTCAGAACCCGTCGCGTGGGATGAAAATCATCGATGCTCGAGCGTCCGGCTGCCAGTGGAAAACGACAGTCGTAGGTGTCGCTGAGACGGGCGATCCCGGCATCGAGCGCCATTGCGAAGGTAACCGTCTTGACCGAGGAGCCAAGCTCGAACACACCGCCCGAAAAGCGGTTGATGCGCAGCTTGTCCTGCGCAGCGTCGGGCGCGTTCGGATTGAAGTCGGGCAGCGATACCGCCGCCAGAACCTCTCCGGTGCGTACATCGAGCAGCAGTCCCGCCCCGGCAATCGCGCGAAACTTCTTCATAGCGCTCGCGATCTCGGCGCCGATGGCGTGCTGGACCCTGACATCGACTGCCAGCGTGGCGGGGATGGCGCTCTGCCGCTTCGGATCCGCGAGGGAAGCGGCGTAGAGCGCTCCCTGCTCGTCGAGGAACTTCTCCATTCCGGCGAGGCCCCGCGAATCGACATCGACGAAGCCCAGGACATGAGCGGCGAGCCGTCCCATGGGATAGACCCGCCGGGTTTCATTGCGGAACCCTACTCCGGGGATGCCCAGGCGGTGGATGACCTCCTTCTGCCTGGGCGTCACATCGCGTTTCAGCCACGCGAACGCCCTGTTCCGGGTGAGTTTGTCGCGCAGCTCGCGCGCTTTCAGTTCCGGCAACGCCCCGGTCAGCAGCTCGACGGCTTCATCGACATCGACGATCTTTCGCGGATCGGCATAGAGAGAGGGGATGGTGATGTCGCTCGCCAGCACCACGCCGTTGCGGTCGACGATGTCCGGCCGCGGCACGCGGTCCTCGGCGCGCAGCGGGTGACCCGAGCCGGGTCCCGGAGGCAGAAGCGTGAGGTAGGCAAGCCTGCCGGCGATGATGAGGAAGCACGCCACGAAACCGATGATGACCAGCCGCAGGCGGTTGTGACCGGCAAGCCGCCCGCCCGCCCGGGCGTGCGTTCGGCAATTCGTCGGCTCGCTGTCCATTGCGCCCGGCCGTTTCTCAATCCAGTTCCCGGAGCACGTCGCCGATCGGGTCCATGCCCGGCGTTCCGGGAACGACGATGGCCTCTGCGGGCACCCGGAGGGTGAGGTCGGACTCGCGGATGAACTGCTGCGGGTCAACGGGCGCGAGCTGCAGATGTTTTTTTGCCAGGCGCTCGATGCGATCGGGTCTCGTCAACAGGCTCCACTCCGCCTCCAGGAGCTTCGCAGTTTCCCGCTCCTCCTCGATCCTGAGCTTCAGCTGCGCGATCTGCCGCTCGACGCCGCGCCGCTGGTGTTCGAGCGCGTAAACGAAGTAGGCGGCAATGAGCACGCCCACCATCAGGATGGTGTTCAGGAAGCGCAACATCAGCGCCCTCGCCCCGCCGTGGCGAGCGGACGCAGCGACGATTCGCGCCCGAGCGCCGGCGCCGTGGTGCGCTCGGCGGCACGAAGTTTTGCTGAGCGCGCTCGCGGATTGTCCGCGATTTCTCCCTCTCCCGCGGCAACAGGCCCGCGCGTGAGAAGCCTGAAAGTCGCTTCGCGGGGCGCCGCAGTGGCCGGTTGGTGGCGCGAAGGTTTGGCGGTCCTGCCGCTGCGCAGCGCCAAAAAGCGCTTCACGATGCGATCTTCGAGGGAGTGAAAGGTCACTACCGCAAGCCTTCCGCCCGGCTTCAACAGTTCCTCGGCCGCCTCGAGCGCCTCGAGCAGCTCCTCGAGCTCGCGGTTGACATGGATGCGCAGCGCCTGGAAGGTCCGGGTGGCAGGATGGATGCTGTCATGCGGCCGTCGTCCGAGAACGCTTTCGACGAGCCGTGCAAGTTCACTCGTCCGCAGCACCGGCTTGTCCGACCTTCTGCGCACGATCGCCCTGGCAATGGCTGCAGCGCGCCGCTCTTCGCCGAACTGCGAAATGATCTGCCGCAGCTCGGCTTCATCCAGCGAATTGACGGCGTCGGCGGCCGTGGGACCGCTTTTTCCCATGCGCATGTCCAGGGGTCCGTCGCTCTGGAAGGAAAAGCCGCGCGCTGGATCGCCGATTTGCATCGAGGAGACGCCGACATCGAGCACGATGCCGTCGACGCTTGCCACGCCGTGGCGGGAAAGCAGCGCGATCATGTCGGAAAAGCGCCCCTCGATGAGAGTGAGGCGCCCCGGGAAGGCCGCCGCGAGGCCGCTACCGCCGGCGATTGCGTCGGGGTCGCGGTCGATTGCGTAGACACGCAGGTCCGCTTCATTGAGAAGAGCCTCTGAATATCCGCCTCCTCCGAAGGTGCCGTCGACATAGATGCCACCGTCGCGCGGCGACAGAGCCTCGACGACGGCCTTCAGCAGCACCGGCCTATGCGGTCGATCCGGGCATCGGGCGCCTTCCACCATGTTCAGAGCCCAGTTGGTTGGGGAATTGCGAGGCCTTGGACATTGCCTCGCACGTGCTTAACAAACGGTTTCGTTTACCGCGGGGGCATCGTAGTGCCAGATAGGCGCCAGCCGGCCTGTAAGCCGGGTTCTGTCCACGCCCTCGCGGGCGCTGGATGACCATTCATCTGGGATGCGTGTCGCCACGCACCTCGCGCGACCAACCCGGGCGGCTGCCTGAAAACGGGGCCTGGCCGTTGCCGGCCGTGCCGCCCCTATTCGATCTTGCTCCCGGTGGGGTTTACCCTGCCGCGCCCGTTGCCGGGCGCGCGGTGCGCTCTTGCCGCACCTTTTCACCCTTGCTCCGGACCTGCCGGAGCGGTTCGTTTTCTGTGGCACTTTCCCTGGGGTTTCCCCCGCCGGGTGTTACCCGGCACCGTGCTTCCATGGAGCCCGGACTTTCCTCCCGCCGGCGCTTTCGCTTGGATCGGCAGGCGGTCATCCGGCCGACTGGCGGTACTTGAGGTAGGACCCCGTCCCCGCCACGTCAAGGAATATACCGCAACGACATGTTCTCCGCTCTTGTCCGACCATCGTTCGAGCCAACGGCACTGCAGTGGCGCGGGCATTCAAATAACAAAGTTTGACATTCTGGGGTATTATCCCACTTCGGGCAGCTGCAGAGGTATGGAACGATGAACGTCTCGTTGGCACCTAAACTGGAAGAGTTCGTCCGCCGCCAGGTCGCAACCGGGCGTTACAACAGCGCCAGCGAGGTGATCCGTGAAGCGATCCGGCTCCTTATCGAGCGCGATGACGGCAAAGCTGATGTCGGTGCGGGCAGGCCGCCGGCCAAGGCGGAAATCCGCGCCAGACTGGCGAAACTGGAAAAGCCGCTTCGCGAACGAGGACTCACATCCCTTGCCTTATTCGGCTCGCTGGCTCGAGACCTGGCACGCGCAGACAGCGATATCGACATCCTGGTCGACATCGACCCCAAGGCGCACGTCAGCCTGGTCGATCTCATTGCAGTCAGGAATTTTCTCGCAAAACGTCTCGGCCGAGAGGTTGATGTCGTCACGCGAACAGGCATCGAGCCGGCGATCCGCGACCGCGTACTTAGCGAAGCGGAAAGCGTCTTTTGATGCCGAGGAATGTGACGTTTCATGTCGACCACATCCTCGAAGCCATCACCCACATCGCAGATGACATCGCCGGTCACGACCTCGACAGCTTCCTTGGCGATCGGCGGACGCGACAGCTCATCGAGCGAATCTCGAAATCATTTCCGAGGCGAGCCGCCGCCTGCCGAAGGAACTCAAAGACAAGGAGTCCCGCATCGACCGGGCAGCGATTGCCGGAATCGGCAACGTTCTGAGGCACGATTGCCATAAGAGCCATCCCGCAATCATTTGGGAGACTTGCAAGAAGGACCTGAAGCCGCTCAAGGCAGCAGTCGAACGCATCCGCCGCGAGCTGGAGCGACGGCGAGGTCCGGGCCAAGCAACACGCTAGACGTGCGCCATGGATGGTGACGGCATGTTTCGCTGGGTGTTGCTCATCGGACTCGTGATCGTGATCCCGATTGCCGCGTACCATCGTTTCCGCGCCCACACGGGAGAGAAGCTCGACCGGCGCCAGGAGGGGCTGTTCATTCTCCTGACCCTGCGACCCCTCGGGCTGCTGATGATGGCAGGGCTCATCGCGTATGTGGTCGATCCATCGTTGATGGCGTGGTCTTCGCTAGGCCTGCCGGGCTGGCTGCGCTTTCTCGGCGCGGAAGTCGCGGTCATCGCCAGCCTCCTCCTGTTCTGGACGCTGCGCAGCCTCGGCGCCAACTTAACCGACACGGTCGCGACAAGAGCCAACCACACCTTGGTCACGACGGGACCCTACCGCTGGATCCGGCATCCCTTCTATACCGCGGTCGCCTTCATCATGGCCGGCAATGCGCTCGCTGCCGCCAACTGGTTCCTGTTTCTGACCGGCGGCCTGGTGTTCCTGCTGCTGGCGGTCCGATCGCGACGCGAAGAGGAAAATCTCATTCAGCGTTTCGGCGACCGCTACCGTGACTACATGCGTTCGACCGGCCGCTTCCTTCCGCAGTTGCGCGCTATGTAGCATCATGTGAAAGCCGTTTCCCAGTCACGTCCTCCGTAAAACATTCGCAAAATAATGACGCGCTCCTCGTCCACTACAAAAGCAATTGCCGCCCGCCTCTCGAAACCGGCGATGCGTAGGCCCGGGCGGATATCGTCCCGCACGCGACCGCGCTCGCGCGCTCGGAGCCCAGATTAAGGCCAAGGCAATAGGCTTCGATGCGGTCGATATAGGACAGGGCGATTACCGGACCAACTGCATCGGCAATCCAGTCGTAGAGCCGTTCAAGATCGTTCTTCGCCTCCGGAGCAAAGATGACCGTGCAGCGCTTCAACTACGATCTTTGACACGCTCAGCATGGCGGGCGCGCACCGCAGCAAACACGGTCTCGGCAGGTAGGCCACGCGCTGGGTCGGCCCGCATTGCGTCATAGGCCGGCGCGACTTCCTCCCGCAGCCATCGCTCGACAGCTGCATCGCGCTCCTGAAGCGCTCGCAATCCAGCCCGGACCACTTCGCTGCCGGAGGCATAGGCACCGGAGGAAACCAAGGCATCGATGAACGCCGCGTGCTCGGCCGGAAGACTAAAGGTTCGCTTTTCAATGTTGGACACGGCAGTCGCTCCGAGGTGTACAAATCGGTATGAAGAATTCATACTGCATCCGTTGGGCCATACAAGAGGTTTTGGGCTCTATCCTTCAATCCTCACGGTGCCCGCCACGGCAGCCAGGATGCGGCCGGTCCAGAATGCCGATTTGCTCAGGCCGTTCCGGACCTCAGTTCGCTGCCCCCGCCAAGCCGAATGCCAAGGCATAGTAGATTCTGGGATCGCTTTCGGTGCGAGCGGGCTCGCCACAAGATTGCTGTTGAGCAATCTGGCTCCCGGAACGATTTCAAGTTCCTGTTGGTCTAGGGTTGGTAACCGGAACATCCCGGGACATTACCACGCCACGCGATAGCCCAATCGGAGGATACGGAGATGGCGATGTTGATTGCCGATGACTAGCGCTGCATCAGCGGCCCCGCGTTTGGCGCCGGCGATCACGGGGCAACCGGCTCTGGCGCCGGCACTGAGCCCGCATGGCCGGCTCACCCTCCAGGAGTCGGACAAGGCGGCGGAGACGGCCCCGAGTTCGGCGGCGCGGCTGAGCCAGGCCTTTGCACGCGGCGCCGGACATGGGCTGTTGTCCCTGGGAGCCGATGAGGTCGGTAGCGCATTGCCGCCGGTGCTGTCCTATTGGCGGGAGCTTGGGGTTCGATACGTAACGGCGTTGTGCGCTTTGCCGGAGATAGCCGACGGCAGCGCCAAACCTCCGGTGCCTTTACCGGCGGACGATGAGCTTGCGTCGATGGTGGCCGTTGTCCCGCCGATGCCCGGCGCGGAGTATGTCACCGCTGCTGTCCTGGCCGATCAGTGGCGCGAGATGGATACGGCCTTCGACGCCGAGTTGGCGGAGGCCGGTGTCACCGTTCAAGCGTTCCTGAAACGCCGCAACCCGGCCTGGAATCTGGTCGGCCGCGTCCACTTCAACCTCGCCGAGAACCGTAAGGACGAAGAGGCGCCATTCGCCTTCCTGGCCACGTACACGAGCAAGCTGTCCGCGGCATCCAAGGCCCAGCACCTGCCGCTCGGCAAGGCTCTGCAGGAGTATGCCGGGGCCAAGAATCGCGAACGCCTCTTGTCCTTGCTGGTGCCGGTGCAGCGCGCCGCGGAGCAATGCGCCTGGCTGAGAGCGATGGTGGAGGCGGACGAGATCTACCATCCATTGCGCTGGAAACCGGACGACGCCGTGCAGCTCCTGAAAGACGTGCCCATCCTCGAAAGAGCCGGCGTCGTGGTTCGCATGCCCACGAGCTGGCGCATGAACCGCCCTGCCCGACCGCAGATAAGGACGACGGTCGGAACCAAGGTCCCCGCACAACTGGGGCTCGATGCCGTTCTCGACTTCGACATGGCCTTGACCCTCGACGGTGACACGCTGACGGCCGATGAAGTCAGGACTTCTTCTGGCGCAGTCGGACGGGCTCGCGCTCATCCGGGGGAAATGGGTCGAGGTGGATCATGAACGGCTGACCCGCACGCTGGAGCAGTTCCAGGCAATCGAGCAACGCGCCGCTACCGAGGGCCTGTCGTTCGGGGAGGCGATGCGCCTGTTGGCCGGCGCCGGCATCGGCGAGGCCGGCAGCGACAGGGGCTTTGTGGCCGAATGGAGCCAGACCGTGGCCGGACCGTGGCTGGCCGAGACGCTGGCGGCCCTGCGCCGCCCCGAACTCATCGCCGCGCGTGCATCCGGGCCGGTCCCTCAAGGCGACGCTGAGGCCGTATCAGCTGGCGGGTTTGCAGTGGCTGTATCTGCTCACCAAACTGCGGCTGGGCGCCTGTCTCGCCGACGACATGGGGCTCGGCAAGACCATCCAGGTGCTGTGCCTGCTGATGGTGCTGAAGGAACAGTCGGGCGGAGCGCGAAAGTCGGGCCGCAAGCCGAGTCTGCTGGTGGCGCCAGCGTCGCTGCTGGCCAATTGGTCCGCCGAGATCGCCCGGTTCGCGCCGAGTTCTCACGTCGCTCATCGCCCATCCATCGGCGATGCCGCCCGACGAGCTGCACGCGCTGGATCTTGAACGCCTCGCCGATATCGATCTGGTCATCACCAGCTATGGCACGTTGTTGCGCACGCCGGGACTGATCGGCACACCGTGGCATCTCGCCATTCTCGATGAGGCGCAAAACATCAAGAATGCCGCGGCCAAACAAACCAAAGCCGTGAAGCAGCTCAAGGCCGAGAACCGGATTGCGCTCACCGGCACCCCGATCGAGAACCGGCTGGGCGACCTGTGGTCGATATTCGACTTCCTCAATCCGGGACTGCTCGGCTCAGCCAGGGAATTCACGACCTTCGCCAAGCAACTGGCCGATGCGCCGAACAACTCCTATGGCCCCCTGCGCGAGCTGGTGCGGCCCTATATCCTGCGCCGCCTCAAGACCGACAGGAGCATCATTGCCGACCTGCCCGACAAGACCGAGGTTAAGACCTACTGCCCCCTGTCGCGCCGTCAGGCGGCGCTCTACCAAGAGTTGGTGGAAAACCTCGCCAACCAGCTGGAGCAGACCGACGGCATGCAGCGCCGGGGGCTGGTGTTGGCGTCCCTGATGCGGCTCAAGCAAATCTGCAACCACCCCTCGCAATGGCTCGGCGACGGCCTCTGGGGCGAGGCCGATAGCGGCAAGTTCGCGCGCTTGCGCGAGATCGCGGAGGTCATCTCGGACAAGCAGGAGAAGGCCCTGCTGTTCTCCCAGTTCAAGGAGACGGCGGCTCCCCTCTCCACCTTTCTGAGCCAGGTGTTCGGCCGGTCCGGGCTCGTGCTCACCGGCGAGACCGAGGTGAAAAGGCGCAAGGACCTGGTGCGCCAGTTCCAGGAGGACGAGCACGTGCCGTTCTTCGTGCTGTCGGTGAAAGCCGGCGGCGCCGGTCTCAATCTTACCGCCGCCTCCCATGTCATTCATTTCGACCGCTGGTGGAACCCGGCGGTCGAGAATCAGGCGACCGACCGCGCCTTCCGCATTGGCCAGACCAGGAACGTTCTTGTGCACAAGTTCGTTTGCCGCGGGACAGTCGAGGACCGAATCGATCACATGATCGAGCAGAAGAAGCAGCTGGCCGGGGACTTTCTCGGGGCTGGCGCCGAGATGCTGCTGACCGAAATGAAAGACGAGGAGCTGTTGAAGCTCGTCGCCCTCGACCTCAAGACCGCGCTGAAGGAAGGTTAGGCCATGAGCTTCTATTCCTGGAGACCCTACGTTCCGGTGGCCAAGCGGCGGCTGCAGGCGGCACAGAAGCTCCTCAAGATGCGGGGGAAGGGGCAGGCCCTTTCTCCGGTGATGATCCAAGGGCGCGCCATCGCCTCGACCTTCTGGGGCAAGTCCTGGTGCAGCAACCTCGAGCGCTACAGCGACTATTCCAACCGGCTGCCGCGGGGCCGCACCTATGTGCGCAACGGCTGCGTGCTGGATCTGAAAGTCGCCAGGGGCGAGGTCGCCGCGATGGTAAGCGGATCCGACCTGTATAAGATCAAGATCGGCATAGCGCCGGTGACGCGACGCCGCTGGCAGGCAATCTGCAGGGACTGTTCCGGCAGCATCGATTCACTCGTCGAATTGCTGCAGGGTCGGCTCAACACAAGCGTCATGGACCGGGTGTGCCGGCAGGGGGATGGGCTGTTCCCGACCCCGGACGAAATCACGCTGTCCTGCAGTTGCCCCGACTGGGCGGAAGTGTGCAAGCACGTAGCGGCGGCGCTCTATGGCGTAGGAGCGCGCCTCGATGAGCGGCCCGAGCTGCTGTTCGTGCTGCGCGGCGTCGATGAAAAAGATCTGATCGCCGGCGCCGGCACGGATCTGACGCTAGGCAGGGGCGCGGCGCCAAAGGGCAAGGTCCTGGCCGACGATGACATGGCGGCGCTGTTCGGTCTGGACATGCTTGAGACGGCGGCTGAGACGAGCGCTGAACTCGCGAGAACCGAGACGAGGCCAGTTGCACGTTCCCGGCGCTCGCGGGCGGCGCCCACGACGGCGAAAGCAGCGGCAAGCAAGCCTTCGCGGGCGAGCAAGATCGAGCCGACCCATGAGCGGGCGCCGTCCCGGTCATCGGTCAGGCAGGGCAAGACGCGGGCGCACAAACAGAAAGGTTAGGCTTCAATTCGTCTCGCCCCGGGAACGGCAGCCAGGATGCGGCCGGCCCAGAACTCGGACTTGCTCAGGACGGAAAAGCGCTTGCCGTCGCCGGTGACGGGGTCAAAGCCCTTGATGGCGATCGTCGACAGCGACGGGGCGATGCGGGCAAGTCGCGCATCGAAATCGGAGCCATAGGCGCGATAGTGCTCGTTCTTGTCGGGATCCGGGTGACCCCAGTCCTCGGTCGGCTCGCCGTGCTCGGTGCGCGGATAGGCCAGCACCAGGAATCCCCTCGCCGACAGGATACGCGTGAGTTCCAAAATCGCGCGGCGATCATCGGCCACGTGCTCGATGACATGCGAGCAGAGGACGACGTCATAGCTTTCGTCGGCGCGCGAGATCGCCTGCACGTCGATAGAGTTGTCGCCGCCGTAGATCGACACCTCCGCGGTGGCAAACCAGCGATCGTCCAGGATCGGGTCGGAACTGAAGCGGATCAGGGTGAGGCCGGCGAAGCGCTCGGGGATGCGAAAGCGGTCGATCGCCTGGCGCGCCACGCGGTGCCGTTCGAGCGACCCGCAGCCGGCGCAGCGCGGCGGCAGTCCCCGTTCACTCAGGCGGCCGAAGGGGCCTGGTACGAACCGGGTCTCGCCGCAGACGTTGCAGGCGGGCATTGGACGCCTCCGTGCGCAGTTCTAACGCGACTTCGCTCTGCGCAGCCTCATGATGTGGTGCTCGATCTCCGTATGCAGTGCTGCCGCATCACCCGCGGCCAGGAGATCGCGCAAGCGGCGATGCTGCGGCCCGACTGTCCGCTCGTCGCGCTCGTCGCGGATTTCGTTACCGAAGACGATGAACACATGCCGGGCGAGCGCTTCCCACAGCGTGTCGACGATGGCGTTTGCCGAGGCATGACAGATTTCACGATGAAAATTCAGATCGGCCTTGCTGACCTCGATCCATTCACGGCGATCGGCGGCCCGCTCCATTTCCGCAATGAGTTGATCGAGCCGGGCGATGAGCCTGGGGCTCGCCTTGTAGGCCTGAGCCGCATCGCGCAGGGCAATCCTCTCAAGAGCGATGCGCGCCTCGCAAATCTGGCCCACCCTGGCGTCGTCGAACGTGGCGATGCGGGTGCCGCGGTGCGGAATGCTCTCCACGATGCCTTGAGCCTCGAGGATCTTCAGCGCCTCGCGCAACGGCACCCGGCTCATGTTGAGAAGACTGGCGAGTTCCGTCTCGACCAGCCGCTGTCCGGGCTGCAGCGCCCCCGATGCCACGCCCTCGACAATGGCGTTGGCAGCCTGGTCCGCGAGGCTCGGCGAACGGGCCATCGTGAGGACCGGGACGGGTGAGGCTTCGGGTTCCAGGATGCTGGACATCACTTCTTGCCTTGCTCTTCCCACTCTGTATACAATTAGTACGATCAGGACAATCAGTAGCAGCCCACGGTCACCTGGCGAGACAAAGTATAAAGCATATGGGGGAACTCCTTCGCGGCCGACGGGCGTACGTCACCGGGGGATCGAGTGGTATCGGCGCAGCCGTTGTCGAGGCCTTTGCTGCCGAGGGTGCCCATGTCGCCATCGGCGCTTCGCAGCATTCCGATGAGGCCCGCGCAACCGCCAAAAGGCTGTCGGCCTTCAACGGCGGTAAAGCGCTGGTGGTCCGGGCGGATTTGACCGACCGCGAGGAGACGGATCGCGCCGCCAACGAGGTGGTGAAGGCATTGGGCGGTCTCGACGTATTCGTTCACTGCGCCGGCATCGACGTCAGCAAGACCGCGCCGACCCATGAGACACCCGATGAAATCTGGGACCGCATGATCGCCCTGCATCTGACGGCGGCCTTCCGCCTGTCGCAAGCGGTTGTTGCCGGCGCTGCTGAAGGGCACGCAATCCGTCGGTCACCTTCATCGGCTCGGTCGCCGGGCTCGTCGCATGGGAGGGCGACGTCGCCTACAACGTCGCCAAGGCCGGTCTCCATCATCTCGCCCGCTGCATCGCCGCCGACTACGCAAAGTCGGGCCTGCGCGCCAATGTCATCGCTCCCGGCGTCATCGATACGCCGCTCACCCGCGGCTATGCGGCAGGCATGGAAGGCGGCGAAGCGAGCGGCATGAAGGTGCTCGCCGGCCTGCATCCGATCGGACGCTACGCCAGGCCGGAAGAGATCGCCGGCGCGGCGGTCTTCCTCGCCTCCGACAAGGCGGCCTTCATCACCGGCGCGGTGCTGCCGGTCGATGGCGGCATGACCATGATCTGACGGGCGCAAGCGACCATGGCACAGCAGACAATGATGGCCGCGGTCTGCGACGTCGCCGGGCGAAGGCGACGTGCTCGAGCTGCGCGAGGTTCGCGTCGACGATCCGCACGAGCTGGAAGTCCGGGTGCAAGCTGCTCACGACCGGCATCTGCCGCAGCGATATCCATTACCTGCGCGGCGTCTGGGCGCACCCCAAGCCCGTCATCCTCGGCCATGAGGCCTGCGGCATGATCGAATCGGTCGGGCCGGGCGTGCCGAACTCGCGCATCGGCGAGAAAGTCGTGCTCACCTTCACGCCCTCCTGCGGCCACTGCCGCTTCTGTGTCAGCGGCCGCAGCGTGTTGTGCGAGGAAGTGGCGCGGGCCGCCGCGCAGGGCACGATGTGGGACAACACCACGCGCTTCTTCGAGACGCGACGGAACGCCGATCCATCATCTGAGCCTCGTCTCGTCGTTCTGCGAGTATGACCGTCGTGCCGCACAATGGCGCCATCACCATCGAACCCGAAGTGTCTCGCCGGAACAGGCGTGTCTTCTCGGCTGCGGCGCCATGGCCGGTATCGGCGCTGCACTGAACACTGCGCAGGTGAGGCCTGGCGACAGTGTCGCCGTATTCGGCTGCGGCGGCGTCGGTCTGAGCGTCGTTCAGGGCGCGAAGCTGTGCAACGCCTTGCCGATCGTCGCCGTCGACCTTCGCCCCGAGAAGGAAGCGGAAGCGCGGCGCTTCGGCGCCACCCATTTCGTCAACGCCGCCGCTCGCCGATTCCGTCAGGCAAGGTGCGCGAGATCACCGGCGGCGGCGCCGATTTCACCTTCGAGGCGACCGGTCAGACCGAGATCGCGGAACACTGCTACAAGGCGACCTGCCGGGCCGGGACCACGGTGCTGATCGGCCAGCCGACGGAAAACGCCGTCGCCGGCTTCCCGCCCTACTGGATCGCCCAGGACGAAAACCGCGTCATCGGCTCGAGCTACGGCTCAACCCGCCCGATGATCGATTTTCCCAAGGTGCTGCGGCTGGTGAAGCACGGCCTGCTCGATCTCGAAGTCGCTGGTGTCCGAGGTGTGGCCCTTCGAGCGCATCAACGAAGCGATCGCGCTCGTCGAAACCGGGCGCGTAAACCGCATGGTGCTGCGCTTCGACGAGCAGCTGACACTGACTTGTCAATCGCAACCGTTGAACAAGCAGCAACAAGGAGGAACGTCATGAGTTCAAAACTGAGACTCGACCGCCGCAGGTTTCTGATCGGCACTGCAGCGTTGGCCAGCGCCGCCGTTGCAGCGCCTGCCGTGCTTGCGCGCCGCCGACAAGGAACTGCGCATTCTCGACCTGGGAAGGCTATGCCGAGCCCGAATGGCTCGAGCCCTTCAAGCAGGCGACCGGCGCCACGGTGAACATCGTCTATTCCGGCTCGGCCGACGAGATGTTCGCCAAGATGCAGGGCTCGCAAGGGCGCCGATTTCGATCTCGTTTCCTTCGATACCTCGCTGCTTCCCGCGCTATGTCGACGCCAAGCTGATCCAGCCGTTCGACATGTGCGAAGATTGCCCAACTTCGCCAACCTCGCGCCGGAGTTCCAGCCGGTCGCAGGCGGTGATGCGCGGCGACGAGCGCTTCGGCATGCCCTTCGCCTGGGGCTCGCTGCCGCTCGTCTACGACGCCGACGGCTTTCCCGACGCCGCCCGAGTCCTGGGAAGTGATGTGGGATCCGCAATATGCCCAGCAGATGCTGTGGCAGGACGACGCCAACAACTCGATCACGCTCGGCGCGCTCATCGTCGGCGTGGCCAATCCCTACAAGCTCACCGACGACGAGTTCGCGAAGGTCAAGGCCAAGCTCATCGAGCAGAAGAAGCTGCTGCTGAGCTACTACGCCGGCTTCGACGACGGCGTGAACCTCTTCGCCCAGAACGGCATCAAGCTCATGTATTCGATGGGCGAGCCGCAGGTGCCGGCGCTTGAAGGAGAAGGGCGTCAATGCGGCGCTCACCATCCCGAAGGAGCGCGCGGTCGGCTGGCTCGATTGCTGGGAACTGAGCGCCGGCGCCAAGGACAAGGATCTGGCCCATCGCCTGGATCAATGCCTGCCTGGACAAAGCGGTCGGCAAGGTGCTGACCGAGAAGCACGGCTACGGCAACACCACCAATCTCGAGGTCAACAAGACCGCCGGCCTCACCTATGGCGACAAGCTGTCCTGGCTCGAGACGGCGGAGAACTACGAGAAGCGCGTCGCCACCTGGAACGAGATCAAGGCGGCCTGATCGATCGCCGCAACGTACTGATCCGATCCGGGCCGGGGACTATACACTCCCCGGCCCCAGTCCGGCCCTTGCGCCGGTGAGGAGACTCTCATGCCGCTTGCAACCATCTCGCCTCACACTCGACGAGCGCGCCGCCGCCGCCTGAAGATCACCGACGTCGAATGCCATGTCCTGCTGGCGCCCGACTACGATCCGAGCTTCACCTCCTCGGCCCAGGACAGCCTGGTCGTCGTCATCCACACCGACGGCGGCGTCTCCGGCGTCGGCGAATGCGATGCCAATCCCTGGATGGCCAAGGCCTGCATCGAGGCGCCCGGCACCCACACCATGGGACTGTCCATCAAGGACATGCTGATCGGCGCCGATCCCTTCGAGATCGGCGATCTGTGGCAGCGCATCTATCTCGGCACCGCCATGAACGGCCGGCGCGGCATGGTCATCCATGCCATGAGCGCGGTCGACATGGCGCTGTGGGATCTGTGCGGCAAGGCGGTGGGCGAGCCGGTCCATGCGCTGCTCGGCGGCGCGACGCGCGAGTCGCATCACGCCCTATGCCTCGCTGCAGCCGGCCGGCAAGCGCTTCGAGGAGTATCGCGACGCGCTTGTGCGCCTCCGCCGAACGCGCCAAGGCCTGGGCTTCACGGCGGTGAAGACCGAGGTCACCATGAACGGGCCCTACGCCCATGGCGGCATGCGCGAGAGCTACGACCGCCATACCGAGGTGCTGGCCGCCGTGCGCAAGACGATCGGCCCCGACATCACCCTGATGGTCGATGTGCAGTATCTCTGGGAGGATGCCGCGACCTGCCTGTCGGTGGTCAAGGATTGGGCCGAGTTCAATCCCTACTTTCTCGAGACGCCGATCTGGTCGGACAATGTCCAGCGAAATGGCCAAGCTCGTCGAGAGCCGCTCCGATGCCGATCGCCTTCGGCGAGTGGCTCGCGACGCGCTTCGAGTTCGAGGAACTCATGGATATCGGCAAGGTGCAGGTGGCGCAGCCCGATGTCGGCCGCGTCGGCGGCATCGGCGAGGCCAAGATCGTCTGCGACATGGCGAAGGAGCGCGGCCGCACCATCGTGCCGCATTGCTGGAAGACCGGCATCTCCATCTCGGCCACCGCGCATCTCGCCTTCGTCACCGACCATTGCGCCTTCATCGAATATCTGCCGCCGCAGCTCTGCCACGAGCGGCTGCGCCGCGAGCTCGCGCAGGAAGAGCTGGTGCTCAACGCCGACGGCACGATCCCGCTGCCGACGAAGCCCGGGCTCGGCGTCGAGGTCGATTGGGACGTCGTCCGGCGCTATAAGGTGGCGTGAACGGAACGGCGGATGGCTCTTGAACTCAAGGAACGTCAGCAAGCGCTACGGCGCGGTCGACGTGCTGCATCCGCTGTCGCTCGAGGTCGCCAATGGCGAGTTCCTGACGCTGCTCGGCCCTTCCGGCTCCGGCAAGACCACGGTGCTGCGCCTGATCGGCGGCTTCACCGAGCCGTCCGGCGGCGCCATCCTGTTCGATGGCGCCGACATCACCGACCTGCCGGCCAATCGCCGGCCGTTCAACACGGTGTTCCAGGACTATGCCCTGTTTCCGCATATGACGGTCGCGCAGAATGTCGGCTATGGGCCGCTGGTGCAGCGGCGCGATCGGCCGAGGCCGCGGCAAGCTCGTCGATGAGACGCTCGAGATCGTCGGCCTCTCCGCTCTGCGCGAGCGCTATCCCGGCGCAGCTCTCCGGCGGCCAGAAGCAGCGCGTGGCGCTTGCCCGCGCCATCGTCTGCGAACCCAAGGTCATCCTGCTCGACGAGCCGCTCGCAGCGCTCGACGCCAGCCTGCGCCGCCAGATGCAGGTGTTCCTCAAGCAGATCCAGCGCCGCATCCAGACGACCTTCGTCTTCGTCACCCATGACCAGGACGAAGCCATCACCATGTCGGATCGGATCGTGGTGATGAGCCAGGGCCGGATCGAGCAGGTGGGCACGCCCGAAGGATCTCTATTACCGCCCGCAGACGCGCTTCGTCGCCGGCTTCTTCGGCGACAACAATCTGATCGAGGGCGTCATCGCCGGCGCCCGGCGATCGGTCGAGACGGCGCTTGGCCGGCTGCCGGTCGCTGGCGCTGCGAATGCCGCCGCCGGCCGCAAGGTGCTGCTGTGCCGATCCGGCCGGAAGCCCTGCGGCTGGGCGAAGGCGCCGTGTCGCATCGCCGCCGATGTCGAGGAGGTGATGTTCGGCGGCGCCACGACCCGGCTGCTGCTGCGCGCAGCCGCGGCACCCGAGCATCAAGCTCGACGTGCGACTCGCCGGCGACGGCCGCGGCCAGGCGCCGGCGGCCGGCGACCGCATCACGCTCACCTACGATCCGGCCGACGCCGTGGTCATCGTGGGCGATTGAGGCGATGCCGGGCCGGTTCGTCCGCTGGCTGATCTTCGTCGCCGTGGCGGCGGTGCCGCTGGCATTCTGTCGTCGCGCCGATCGGCTCATTCCTGCTGATGTCGCTCTTTCGCGCCGAAAAGCATCAGATCATTCACGACGCGACTCTCGCCAACTACGCCAACTTCTTCGGCAACTGGACCTATTTCGGCACGTTTCTCGGAACCCTGCTGCTCTGCCTCGAAGTGATGCCCTGTCGATCGCTCGCATCGGCTATCCGATCGCCTGGTTCATCTGGCGCCAGAAGGGCAGCCGCCGCTACCTGCTGCTTCTGCTCGCGGTCGTGCCGCTGTTCATGAGCTACATCGTCAAGCTCTATACGTTGCGCTCGATGCTCGGCCTCAACGGACTGATCAGCCAGATGCTGCTCGGCCTCGGCATTCTCGACCGGCCGAGCCAGATCTTCCTGTTCAATCAGCGCGCCGTGCTCATCACCATGGCGGTGATCTACCTGCCGTTCGTGATCCTGCCGATCTTCCTCGCGCTCGAGCGCATCCCGCGCTCGCTGCTGCAGGCCTCCGCTCGATCTCGGGCGCCGGCGCCTGGGACACGTTTCGCCGCGTCGTCCTGCCCTTGTCGCTGCCCGGCACGATCGCCGGCGCGCTTTTCGCCTTCGTGCTGGCGCTCGGCGATTTCATCACGCCGCAGATGGTCGGCGGCACCACGGGCTTCACCATCGGCCGGGTCATCTTCTCGCAGTTCGGCCTCGCCTATAACTGGCCCTTCGGCGCGGCCATGGCGGCGGTGCTGCTTGCCACGGCGCTCGCCGGCATCGTGCTGGCCGGCTATCGCCGTGAGCCGGCAGAGGGTGTGAGCGATGCGCAAGCAGCGGCGAGCGCATAGCCGAAATCGCCGCGGGCGCCCTGACCGCGGTCGTGTTCGTCGTCCTCTATGCGCCGCTCATCATCGGCGTTCTGTTCTCGCTGGTTGAGATTCGCCAGGGCAAGATCCTGCTGGGAGACGTTCAGCTTCCGCCCCTATGTGACGCTTGTGGTCGAACGACAGCGTGCTGGCGGCGCTGTCGAACACGGCGATCGTCGCCCTGGTCTCGGTCGCCGTCGCTTGCCGTTCTCGCCATTCTCCTCGCGCTCTACACCGAATGGGAAGGCGCCATCGGCCGGCGGTTCCTCGAGCTCATCATCTATCTGCCCTTTCTCCTGCCGCCGATCGTCACCGGCCTCGCCTTGCTGGTTGCCTCCGCCGAGCTCGGCATCAATCGCGGCGTCGTCACGATCATCGTCGGCCACACGGTCTTCGTGCTCGCGGTCGCCTACCGGCTGGTGCTGACACGGCTGCAGGCGCTGCCGCCGTCGCTCGTCGAAGCCTCCTTCGATCTCGGCGCCAGCCGCTGGCAGACCTTGCGCTATGTTCTGTTGCCGCATCTCGCCTCGGCGGTCATGACCGGCGCGGTTCTGGCGCTCACCCTGTCGTTCGACGAGACGCTGATCACCACCTTCGTCGCCGGCGACCAGATGACCCTGCCGCTGCGCCTGTGGGCGATGATGCGGGTCGGCTTCACGCCGGAGATCAATGCCCTGGTGACGCTGGTGCTGTTGGTATCGATCGCGCTCGCGATCGTGATCGCCTGGCGGCTCGAAGCCCAAGGGAGAGATCGAGGAGGATTGAGATGAACGAGGATCGCGAACGTCGCTTGACGGGACGCGTCGCGGTGGTGACCGGCGGCGCGCAAGGCATCGGCTTCGGCATCGCCGAGCGGCTTGCCGGAAGAAGGCGCCACGGTCGTGCTCGCCGACATCAAGTTCGACGACGGCCGAGAGCCGCAGCGCGCGCTGAATCGCGTGCCGGCGGCAGGGCTGAGGCCATCGCTGTCGATATCGGCGATGACGCAGTCGGTTCGGCGACTCGCCGCAGAAGGTCGACGAGCTGCACGGGCGCTGCGAAATCCTCGTCAACAATGCCGCCATCGCGCGACACCACCGGCATCGACGACCTGACGATGGCGCGACTACCACGAGGTCATCCGGATCAACCAGGACGGCGCCATCCGCGTGACGCCTCGCCTTCCTGCCGCTGATCAAGAAAGGCGGGTGCCGGCCGGCGCATCCTCAACATCGCCTCGATCATGGGCATGCGCGGCTGGCCCGGATCAGTTCGCCTATTCGACCGCCAAGGGCGCCATCGTCAATTTCACCCGCGCGCTCGCCTGCGATCTCGCCACCGATGGCATCATGGTCAATGCGATCGCGCCGGGCTTCGTCGACACGCCCATGTCGATCCTGCCCGACGGCTCGCATGAATATGATTCCGACTGGTTCCGCGACATCTATGTGAAATACGGCCGCATTCCGCTTGCGCCGCTTCGGCAATCCGGCCGATATGGCGGGCCCCGCCTTCTTCCTCTGCTCGGATGATGCCCGCTATGTGACGGGACAGATCCTGATGGTCGACGGCGGCGCTTCGGCGACGTTCTGAGAGATAGCTGCCTTCATCGCAAGAGTTCGAGTGCCGTCGCAACCGGCAGGTACAGAGTTTCCGGCCGCTTAACGAGCGGCGTAAAGCCGAAGCTTGCGTAGAAGGCAGCAGCCCTGGTGTCGATAGCGTCGGCAAAGATCGCGTGCGCGCCGATCGGAGCCGTCGCCACGGTTTTGATCGCGTCGAAGAGCAATGCCTCCCCCAGCCCACAGCCGCCGACATTCAGATGCCTGGCAAGCCATCCAATCAACACGGCCGGAACCGTTGGATAGAGCGGCAACTTCCTTGCAAGCTGCTCCGGCACCTCGGTCAGCGGAATGTTGCTCGAAGATAAGGTGTAGAAACCGGCAACCGTCCCCGCCGCAAGCTCAACCGCGACAAAACAAGTGGCGTATCTGCGCTTCACATCCTGGGAAACGGACCGGCGAAAGTAGGAGTCGATCCGGTCACTGCCACAGGCAAACCCTGACCGGTCGTGCGCCTTCGACAAAGCTTCGATGGCGAACCGGGCCGTCAACGACGCTCAACGAGATCGGCATGGCGTTTGGCAGCCCGAACAAGCCGAGCGCCGGGCTTGGGCGGATTGATCAGGGCTTTGGCGAAGCGCACTTGATCCTCGCGCGCGAGGCGCATGATGTCGGCATCCGCCACCACCCGCCGAGCGTCTTCTCCGGCGGTTGCCAGAAGGTAGCCGGTCAGGGTCATGCCGCGTAGTTTCGCCGCGCGCTGCATCCGGTGGTAGACTTGAACCGGGATGCGTGCTTCCAGCCGGGCGGTTTCGCTCTTTTTGAATGTCCTGGCCATGCTGCCATCCTTTCAATTCAGGACAAGGACAATACGGCAAAATGCCGTAAGACTCAACCTCCGGTTAACCCATCACGATTGATCCGAACTTGGCGCCAAAGTAGCCGAACGCTGTTGCTCGAGCCCGGATGGGCAATGCAAGCCGACCTCTTCGGCGAGGATCACGCCGGCTTCGGGCGCCTCCGCGGTACCGGTTTCAATCCAGGTTCGCTGCCACCGAGCCGCGCGAGGCGGCGCGCGCTTTCGCGTTCGATCAGCGCCTTGAGCGCTTCCCGGACGAGCGCGGACTTCTTCTTCAGGCCGGTAAGTTCTCGGGCCTTGGCCAGCAGCAATTCATCATCGAGCGCAAGGGTAGTCCGCATGCATGTCCTTTGTTCTAAGGCAAGCGTCCGTATGGGCACAAGACGATGGACGGATCGAAGGCTGGCCGGGTTTCCTACGCAATTGCATCAAGGCCCTTGTACCTGACGAGCGACAGGAGTTTCAGCGACGGGCCGGAGGGCCTCTTCTCGCCGCGTTCCCACTGTGACACGAGGGTAGCCGGTACGTTGAGGTAACGGCTGAAAACTTCCTGGCTCACGCCGGCCTTCATGCGGATCTTGTGTATCTCTCGCGCAGTCAGTTGCTCGATCAGCGTGAGACACATTACATCGAACTCCCGCATCGTCGTCTTGTCGATTGCGCCGATCCCATGCAGACCCTTGGCAGTCCTGTGGACCGTCTCAGCGATCCGGCTCTGATACTTCTTCCCCATCACAAATTTACCTCCTTCATCTCACCCTCCTCGCACCACGCTTCAATCTGTTTCACCGATGCGCGGGGGAAAATCGCCGCCAATTTCTTCAGCCGCGCCAGGTCATCGTCATCAATGTTGTCGCGCTCGCTCTTGGCAAACCCGTACAGAAACACGGCTCGACCAAGCCGCGCGCCGCGCTCCGCTCTCTCGACAGCCTCGAATAATCTGCCGTTGTTGATTCTTTCGGTGCGGAGATAGCGGCCAAACTGCTTGGTTACGGATCCGCACACTTCTCCTCGCTCCAACACCCGCGTTATATAACACCCAGTGTTAGAAAGGCAACAACCGCTATTCCTGGAACACCTCTTCCCGCTTCTTCGCGACCGCCGGCAGGAACACGACGACCAGCACGACTGCGGCGAGCCCGAGGAGAGCGGCGCTGAGCGGGCGGGTGAGGAACACCGTCGGATCGCCGCGCGCGATGATCATCGCCCGGCGCAGGTTCTCTTCCAGCATCGGCCCGAGCACGAAGCCCAGCAGCAAGGGGGCTGCCTCGCAGTCGAGCTTCACCAGCACATAACCCACGAGACCGAACACGGCCACGGTGAACAGATCGAAGGCGTTGTTGTTGACGCTGAAAACGCCGATCGAGCAGAAAGCGATGATCGCCGGGAACAGCGCGTAGTAGGGAATCTGAAGCAGCTTCACCCACATGCCGATCAGCGGCAGGTTGAGCACCACCAGCAGGAGATTGCCGACCCACATCGAGGCGATGATGCCCCAGAACAGCTCCGGACGCTCGGTGGCGACGTTCGGACCGGGAGCGATGCCCTGGATGATCATGGCGCCGATCATCAGCGCCATGACCGGATTGGCGGGTATGCCGAGCGTCAGCATCGGAATGAAAGATGTCTGCGCTCCCGCGTTGTTGGCGGCTTCGGGTGCGGCGACCCCCTCGATCGCCCCCTTGCCGAAACGTTCCGGCGTTCGCGAGATGCGCTTCTCGACCGAATAGGCGGCGAACGCCGCCAGGATGGCGCCGCCCCCCGGCAGAATGCCGAGCGCCGAGCCGATCCCGGTGCCGCGCACGACCGGCGCGACGATGGCCCGCAGATCCTCGCGCGTCGGCATGAGGCCGGAGACCTTTTTCGTCACCACGTCGCGGTCGGTTTCGTTCTCGAGATTGCGCAGGATCTCGGCGATGCCGAACACGCCGACCGCGACGGCCACGAAACTGAGGCCGTCGGAAAGCTCGAGCAGGCCGAATGTGAAGCGCGGCGTGCCGGTATAGATGTCGGTGCCGACCATGCCGAGAAGCAGGCCGAGCACGATCATGGCGAGCGCCTTGAGGATGGCTCCATGGGCGAGCGCGACGGAGGTGACGAGCCCCAGCACCATGAGCGAAAAATATTCCGCCGGCCCGAACTCGAGGGCCACCCGCGAGAGCGGCGGAGCGAACAGGGCGAGCAGGACGGTCGCCACCGTGCCGGCAAAGAACGACGCCAGCGCCGCGGTCGCCAGCGCGGGCCCGGCCCGGCCCTGGCGCGCCATCTGGTAGCCGTCGATGGCGGTGACCGCCGAGGACGATTCGCCTGGAAGATTGATCAGGATCGCCGTGGTCGAGCCGCCGTACTGCGCTCCGTAGTAGATGCCGGCCAGCATGATGAGCGACGTCGCCGGCGACAACGTGAAGGTGATCGGCAGCAGCATGGCGATCGTGGCCGTCGGCCCGATGCCCGGAAGGACTCCGATCAGCGTGCCGAGGAGCACGCCAAGGAAGCAGTAGAGAAGGTTTACCGGCTCCAGAGCGATGGCGAAGCCGAGTGCGAGATTGGCGAGAAGGTCCACGGGAGCTCGCTCGTCACAAGCTCAGCCATGGGCCCCTCAGGCGCAGCGGCAGCCCGAGCCCGTAGCTGAACACGAGTACGCAGAACGCGGTGAGTCCGAGAGTCAGAAGCGACGGCGAAGCGAACGCTGGCCCGCCGGCTGGCAAAGGCGGCGATGACGAACGGAAAGAGCGACGGCCGCGACGAGGCCGAGACCGCGGACGGTCAGCCCGAAGATGACCGGGGCAGTCAGGATGAGCACTGTTCCCCGCCACGGAATGCCACCGAGCGGCGCCGGGCCTTGCGCGAAAGAACGCGCCGCGATGACGACACCCAGCAGCATCAGAATCGAGGCGAGAACGAGCGGGAAGAAGCCGGGACCCATTCTGAGGGCCGAGCCCACTTCGAGGTCGCGCACGCCCACCACGAACAGGGCGCCGATCACGACGAAGATAAGGCCCGAAAGAAAGTCGCGCAGGTTGACCGGCGACACTGGCCGGGCTCCCGGTTCGTCAGTCGGCGAACTCGCCTGCGGCCTCGATGATGGGCTTCCAGCGAGCGATTTCGCTCTCGAGCTTCGCCTTGAGCGCCTCGGGGGAGGCCTCCGCCTCGGTCGACGGCGCAGTGCCGAGTTCGGCAAAGCGGTTCTTCACGGTGTCGTCGGCAAGCGCCTTCTTCAGCGCGCCGTTGAGCCTGGCGATCGCCTCCGCCGGCGTTCCCTTCGGCGCATACAGCCCGTGCCAGATGCCGAACTCCATGCCCTGAAGGCCCGCCTTCTGCCGTCGTAGGAATGTCGGGAAGGTTGGCCAGGCGCTCCTTGGAAGTCGTAGCGTAGGCCTTGATCTCCCTGGCCTTGATCTGGTTGGTGGTGTTGGTCGTCTGGTCGCACATGAAGTCGACCTGACCGCCCAGCAGGTCGGTCATGGCCGGACCGGTACCCTTGTAGGGCACGGTGGTGAGCTTGGTTTCGATATTGGCTCATGAACAGCATGCCGCACAGGTGCGAGGCGGCGCCGATGCCGGCGTTGGCGTAAGTGACCTTGTCCTTGTTGGCCTTGACGTAGTCGATGAGCGACTTGAGGTCTGACGGCTCGAAATCCTTGCGCGCCACGATCGTCATCGGCACTTCGGTGACGAGGCCGATGTATTCGAAGGCTTCCAGCGGCTGGTACGGCAGCTTGCGATAGAGCGTGGCAGACGTCGCCATGCCGATGTGATGCAGGAGCAGCGTGTAGCCGTCGGCCTCCGCCTTGGCCACCCGTGCCGCACCGAGCGTCCCGCCCGCGCCGCCCACGTTTTCCACCAGCACCTGCTGGCCGAGATCGCGCGACATAGCTTCCGCTACGAGGCGGGTGACCGTATCGGTGGGCCCGCCGGCTGAAAACGGTACTACGATGGTGATCGGGCGATCGGGGTAGCTCTGGGCCATCGCCATGACAGGCGCGAGCGCGAGCGCAATCAGGGACAGCAGCAATCTACGCATGAATTCCTCCCGGTTTGCTTATGGCAGCACGACGTGCGGCTTTGGTCCGGCAGATTCGATGCTTTCCGCAGCGCCGTCAACCTCGGAAACAACGGCCGTTGCGCTTCTTGTCATTTCCCGAATCAGCGGGTGGGGATAGGACTGATGGTGGCGACGGGCGGCGCGGAGCAGGCCGCAGTTCGTCCAAACCGACGGAGCACCTCGATGGCCGCTCTCGCTTTACAGAAAATCGGTCCCGGGATCCTCGAGGCGTCAATGAGCCGTGAAGACACGCTCGCCCGTTACCGCCATCTACGCGGGATCAGTGAAAATCATCAATCCGAATTGCTGGCGAACCATCTGGCACATGATGCACTCCTGCAGAATGCGCGCCGGATGGGGCTTGCCGTCGGCAAGAGCCTGATCCTCGACGACATCGACGAGCTGATACTGGTTTTGGATCTTGCGATCCATACCCGATTGCTGGGCCGCTTCACGCCGATCGAACGCTATAGCCGATTGGCGGGATTTGCGCCGGAGTCCGATGAAGCCCATGTGCTCGAAGCGATGCGCCAGTCACGCTTCTCGGTCTTTCGCATTGACCGCCGGCACGAAACGGCCGGCTTGATTCTCGAGGATGTGCTGCACGACTTCGAGCTTTGGCTGATGGACGAGGACCTTGAGATCGCGATCCCCGACGGGGCTGTGATGGCGGCACGGCTCTACGCGACGCAACCCTTCTTCATGACCACCGGTGCAGGCGTGCCAATCTACCCCGACATGCGGGATGATATCCTGGTCGAGCTCGACCGGTTGCGCTACAACGCGCCCCGCCAGGGGAGCAATGATCGACGTTTCGTCGAAGCCATCTATCGCATTGCCATTGCTCACCGGTTCCCGGAGCGGATCGAGTATCGGGATCCGGTACCCGAAGCGGGCTGATCTGGCAGGAAATCCGTCAGTTATCTGTCGAATCGGCCGACTGCATCTCCGTGAGCCGCACCAGCGTCTCGATCGTCGAGGGGTCGGCAATGCCGTCGACCCGCTCCGGTCGGAAGTGGCGCTGAAACGCCCGCACCACATAGCCGGTCGCGGTATCGAAACTGCCGTTGACGGGTATTCCGTAGCCGAAGCTCGCCAGCCGCTGCTGCAGCGCTTCGACCTCGCGGCCCTCATTGCCGAGGCAAAGTCCGGCCCCTTCCCGAATCGGTGAAGGCTCGACCCACAATCCGACGCCCGCCCGATGGAGCCTGCCCCAGGGAAATTTCTCACCGGGATCGATCTTGCGCGCCGGCGCCACATCGGAGTGGGCGAGGACATCGCAGCCGCGGATCCCATGGCGCCCGACGATGTCGCGCGCCAGGTCGGTGACGGCATCGATCTGCTCGTCGGGGAAATCGCGATAGCCGAACTCGTGACCGGGATTGTGCACTTCAATGCCGATCGAGCAGGAGTTGATGTCGCTGATACCCCGCCAGTGGGCCACCCCGGCGTGCCAGGCGCGGGCGCTTTCATCGACCATCTGGGTAATGCCGCCCTCGTCATCGACGAGATAGTGGCATGACACGCCTGAGTGCGGATCGCACAGCCAGCGGCAGGCGTCTTCGGCGGTTCGCATGCCGGTATAGTGGAAGATGAGCAGGTGCGGGTGAACTCCTCCTTTCCGCTCCTCGACGTTCGGCGCCGGGCGCCAGCGGTGGCTCAGTGCGGTTCGGATCAAGCGGCGCGCTCCCGAAGGATCTGGGCATAGGCCGTGGTGATGGTCGCCAGCTTTTCTGTGGCGATGGCCACCAGTTCCGGCGGAACGCCGGCCGCAATATGCCGGTCCGGGTGATTGTCGCGCACCAGCTTGCGGAAAGTCTTGCGGATCTCCTCATCCGATGCGCCGGCGTCAAGCCCCAGGATCAGATAGGGATCGCCTCTGGCAGGCTTCATGTGACGGGCCCGGATGCGGGCGAAATCACGTGGTGTGAACCCGAATATCTTCGCCACGGCCTCGAGGTAGCGCAGCTCCCTCTCGTGCACCCGCCCGTCGGCCTTGGCGATATGGAACAGACCATCGAGCACGTCCTCGAGAACCTGCGGACGCCTGGCGAAGAGCTTGCCGACGTGCCGCGCGTATGTGTCGTAACCGGCCACCTCCTGCTTGGCGAGATTGAACACCCTCGCCACGTTGGCGAGCTCACGCGGCGGGATTTGGAACACCTGCTTGAAGGCTGAAATCTCCTCGCCGGTGACCACTCCATCGGCTTTCGCCATCTTGGCGCCGAGCGCGATCATGCCGATGGTGAAGACCACCGACTTTTCAGGATCGGGCGAAGGGCGGCGGGCCTTCGCCACCTGGTTCAGAAACCCGATGACCGAACCGCCAACGCCGCCCAACACCTCGAGGATACGGGTCCAGATCGACATGCGGCGGGACAATAGCGGATTTCGCATGCCTGTGCTACGGCTTGCCGCGCTTGTCCGGGTCCCGCCCCCATGCAATTTTCGCGGGCATGCCGGCATTTTCCGCGACCACCCGCGGCTACCTCCACGGCTTCGCGGCGGTCGCCTTGTTCGGCCTCACCCTGCCTTTCACCCGTCTTGCGGTTGCCGAGCTTCCGCCTGTGTTCGTTGGCCTCGGACGTTCGGTCGTCGCGGCGGCCCTTGCTGCTCCGATGTTGTTGCTCGCCCGGGCGCCGCGGCCCGGCGGGCGCGACGCAGGGCGTCTCGCAGCAATGGCGGCGGGGGTGATCGTCGGCTTCCCCCTGCTCTCGGCAATCGCCATGCAGACGGCGCCGGCTTCACATGGTGGAGTGGTATTGGGGATCCTGCCCCTCGCCACCGCCGCGATGAGCGTGGCATTTGCCGGTGAACGACCCTCTGCCGGCTTCTGGCTGTGCGGCATCGTCGGCAGCACTGCCGTCGTGGTGTTCGCCCTGCTCGATGGCGGCGCGCAGACTTTACCTCGCCGACGGCCTGCTGATCGGGGCGGTGATCTGCGCCGCGGCGGGATACGCGATCGGCGGTGACCTGTCGCGCTCCCTCGGCGGCTGGCAGGTCATCTCCTGGGCGCTCCTGCTCTCACTACCGGTGCTGCTGCCTGCGGTTCTGTGGATCCTGCCGCAGGTGAACTGGCAAGCGTCCGCGCGAGCCTGGCTGTCGTTCCTCTATGTCGCCGTGTTCAGCCAATTTCTCGGCTTCTTTTTCTGGAACAAGGGCATGGCGCTGGCGGGCGTGGCCAAGGTCGGCCAGACCCAACTGCTGCAGGTGTTCGTGACACTACTGGGTTCCGCGCTGCTTCTGGGAGAAGCAATCAGACCCATCACCCTACTTTTTGCTGCCATCGTGGTGGCCGTGGTCGCCCTTGGCCGCGGGATGGCGGTTGCCCGGAGCTGACTTCGTTCATTCGATGCCGGCTTCGCTGCGCGGCCGGTATGGCTCCTCGAGGTTTCTTGCAATCTCGGGGTCGAGTTTGAACGATGCTGCCGCGATCGCCTCATCGAGCTGCCCGAGCCGCGTTGCACCGACAATCGGCGAGGTGACGCCTGGCCGCGACAGAACCCAGGCGAGCGCCACCTGCGCCATGGATCGCTCGAGCCGGGCGGCGGCCTTGGCGACGGCGTCCAGAATGGCCCGGTCGTGAGGCGCGCCGTAGAGCGTGGGCGTGTAGGTATCGCTCTTTATCCGCCTGGTTCCCGCTTTGCCGGCCGGCCGCGTCAGCACGCCTCGGGCCAGCGGGCTCCACGGCATGACCGCCACTCCTTCCGAGCGGCACAGCGGCAACATCTCGCGTTCTTCCTCGCGGTAGAGCAGGTTGTACTGGTTCTGCATCGATATGAAGGGCGCAAGCCCATGCTGACGCTGCAGCCCGAGCATCTTCATGAACTCCCACGCATGCATCGAGGAGGCGCCGAGGTAGCGCGCCTTGCCCGCACGCACGACATCGTCGAGCACGCCGACGATCTCCTCCATCGGCGTCGTCCGGTCGAGGCGGTGGATCTGGTAGAGATCGACATGATCGGCGCCGAGCCGCTTCAGGGAGCGGTCGATCGAGTGCAGAACATGCTTGCGCGATAGGCCGCCGGAATTCGGCGCCGGTCCCATCTCGAGTCCTACCTTCGTCGCGATCACGATCTCGTCGCGCCGCGCCAGCGACTTCAAATGCTTGCCGGCGATCTCTTCCGAGCGGCCATGGCTGTAGAAGTCGGCAGTGTCGAAGAAGTTGATGCCGCTGGTCAGGGCTCGTTTGAAAAAGCCCTTGGCGTCGCGCTCATCCAGCACCCACGGCCGCCATGCGGTTGAACCGTAGCTCATGCAGCCGAGACACAGCCGGCTGACTTTCAGGCCGGTTCGGCCGAAGTTCACATAGTCCACGGGATTACGACTTCTTGAAATAGTGCGAAAGATTGAACACCGGCCGGTCAACGTCGAGCCCGCGGGTCAGTCTCCGCTCGACATGCCAGGCCCGGCCGGCAGTCCAGACCGTGGCCCAAAGGACGGGAATGGCCGAGAGGGCGAGAAGACCCCACAGCGCCGCGTCCGGCAGCCCAACGAGCTTGACCAGCGCCCAGGCGACCGCTGCGAGCGAGGTGGCTGAGAATACGAGCGCCAGCAGGGTGGCGCCCGAGGCGGCGAGTGCGCTCCCGAGCACGCTTTCCTGCTGCGCTTTCTCGGTTTCCGTCATCGTTCGTTTTCGATGTATAGGCCCGGAGAACCAATCGTCATCCCCGCGCCAAGCGTCGCTTTGTGCGGGGATGACGATTGGATGTTGGCGAGGCTTGTCCGTATAAGAGGTGTGTGCATACGATGGTCGGCTTTCGCCGGGTAACGGCGGAGGAAACGCACACAAGCGCAAACGCTTCTGCGCTGCAATCGAAATTTCGATTCCGCACCAGCCGGTTGCGCGCCCCGGCGGATTCATATTCTCATGTATCCGAGGCGTTTACAGCCGGGCAACAGTCGAGGCGTCGTGTGGGCGGACCTGCGGCTGTCAGGCCGGCAGCGTCTCACGCGGCTTCACTCTTGCGCGATGGCCGGATCAGCACGTCAGCCGAAATACCGAGCTTGTCGTGCAGACGCCTGATCATGGCGATGGAGAGCCCCCGCTTGCGAGCCAGTACTTCCGCTATGCGCGTGCGTGTGCCTATAATGTCCTCTAGGTCCTTGCGCGTCAGCCCTTGCTGTTCCATCCGGAACTTGATGGCCTCGATCGGGTCCGGAGGGTCCATTGGAAAGCGCTCGCCCTCGTACACCTCGATCAAGGTGGCGAGCACGTCGAGGCGGTCGCCACGGGGTGTCCCCGACTTGGCTCCCCAGAGTCGCTCCACCTCGGCCAGGGCAGCATCATAATCCTTCTCGTTGCGGATGGGTTTGATCTCAGTCGCCATGCTGCACCTTCCTCACGTCGATCCTGTCATAGTCGGCATGAGTGCCGATCCACTTGATGAATACGATCGCCTTCTCGAAATCGATGGCCACCACCAGCCGGTAACTGTTGCCCTTGATATTGAACACCACGCGGTCTGCCGAGATGATGCTTGCCGCTGCGTAGTGCCGCTTCACATCTGCCGTGTTCGACCAGTCTGCTTTTTTGGCCTCACCGACCCAAGCATCGAGTGCCGCCTTGAGCGCTGGCTGATCACGGCGTCCGGCACGCGTTTCGATGAACCTCTTGAGCGTGCGACGGGCAATGATCCGCATGGCGGCAACGTATCAAGTGCCCATTTTGGGCGCAACACATGGGAGCCTTTTTGTCGAAAGCACACGGTATGACCGGTTCTTGTAGCATACGATCTGTCCGGTTTTTGAATCGCTCCAAACGAGGTGGCGAGGATGCAACGGAGACGGGCAATTGTAACAAAATGATGGCGCGGGCGCGCAAGCACACGACGCACAGCTTGGCGCAAGAATGTCCTCAGGCTGGACAACCGCCGCAAGCCAAAGTCATATCGGCTTTTCAGAGCACTCGCCATGGCCAAACGGGGGCTTGCCGGTAAGGGCAAGTGGGACTTCTGGATCGATCGGGGCGGCACCTTCACCGACGTTGTCGGCCGGGCGCCCGATGGTGTCATTCGCGCCCATAAGCTCTTGTCCGACGACCCGGAAGCCTATCACGACGCCGCGATGGCCGCCATTCGGCAACTCATAGGCATCGGCCCCCAGGCCGCCATTCCAGGCTCGGCTATCACCAGCATCAGGATGGGCACTACGATCGCCACCAATGCGCTGCTCGAGCGCAAGGGGGATCGCACGCTGCTGGTAATCACCGAAGGATTCCGCGATGCGCTCGAAATCGGTTATCAGGCCCGGCCCCGTCTCTTCGACCTGACCATCGTCAAGCCCGAGTTGCTCTACGAGCGTGTCCTCGAGGTCAGGGAGCGCGTGAGCGCGGACGGCGAGGTGCTGGTCCCTCTCGATCTGTCCCAGGCGCGCGCCGGCATGGCGGCCGCCCTCGCCGGGGGCATCCGTGCGGTCGCCATCGTGCTCATGCACGGGTATCGGTTTCACGATCACGAACGGCAACTCGCCGAGCTTGCCCGCGCCCTCGGCTTCACCCAGGTTTCCGTTTCACATGAAGTTTCGGCCCTCATGAAGCTGGTCGGACGGGGCGATACGACGGTCGTCGATGCTTATCTCTCGCCCATTCTGCGCCGCTACGTCCGCACCGTCGAAACGGAGTTTCTCGGCGCTCCGGACAGCCGAGCGGCGAGCGTGCGCCACGACGGCCCGAAGCTCATGTTCATGATGTCCTCGGGTGGCCTGACGGCCGCCGACCTCTTCCAGGGCAAGGACGCCATCCTCTCCGGCCCGGCGGGCGGCGTCGTGGGGATGGTGGAAACCGGGCGCATGGCGGGCTTCCGCCGTCTCATCGGCTTCGATATGGGGGGAACGTCGACCGACGTCACGCACTTTGACGGCGATCTCGAGCGCGCCTTCGAAACCGAGGTTGCCGGGGTGCGCATGCGCGCGCCGATGTTGCGCATCCACACCGTGGCTGCGGGCGGCGGCTCGATCCTGCATTTCGACGGCTCGCGTTTTCGCGTCGGTCCGGACTCCGCCGGCGCCAATCCCGGTCCCCTCTGCTATCGCCGCGGCGGACCCCTCGCCCTGACCGATGCCAACCTCCTGCTGGGCAGGATCAATCGCGAGTATTTTCCGAAGATCTTCGGCCGCGCCGGTAACCAGCCCCTCGACACCGAAGCGGTGCAGCGCGCCTTCGCCGACCTCGCGGAAAAGGTCGGTGACGGGCGGACGCCCGAGGCGGTGGCCGAAGGCTTCGTGAAGATTGCGGTCGACAACATGGCCAATGCCATCAAGAAGATTTCCGTCGCCCGCGGCTACGACGTGACGTCGTACGTCCTCAATTGCTTCGGCGGCGCCAGCGGCCAGCACGCCTGCCGGATCGCCGATATGCTGGGCATGGCGACGGTGCTCATCCATCCTCTCGCCGGCGTGCTTTCGGCCTACGGCATGGGACTTGCCGACATTCGCGCCCGCCGCGAACAGGCGCTGAACAAGAAACTTGGGCAGGAAGCGCTTGCCGGCGTCCGCCAGACTGCAAGGTCGCTCACTGCCGCCGCATTGGATGAACTGAGGTCACAGGGCCGCTCCGCGCGCGGCGCTGTCGTTCGTGTGGGTCTGCATCTGCGCTACGCCGGCGCCGACACAACCCTGCTCGTCGACCTCGATCGGCTGCCGGTCATGCGCCAGGCATTCGAGAAGGCCCATCGCAAACAGTTTGGTTTTGTCGCCGGCGATCAGGAGATCATGATCGAGGCGGTGTCGGTGGAATGCATTTCCGGCGGGCTGAAGATCAGCGAGCCCGTGCAGCGGGCTGTCGGCGCCAAGCCGCGCGCCGTCGCCGTAAGCCGGATGTTTTCAGCCGGCAGCTGGCGCAAATGCCCGGTTTACGAGCGCTCGGCACTGAAGCCCGGACAGACTGTCGCCGGACCAGCACTCCTCGTCGAGGACCACAACACCGTGGTCGTGGAAGACGGCTGGCAGGCCAAGCTCACGCCAAGAAGGCACTTGATCCTGTCACGAGCGCGTCCGGCGCCAAGACGGATTGCGATCGGCACCGATGCCGATCCGGTGATGCTGGAAATCTTCAACAACCTGTTCATGAACATCGCCGAGCAGATGGGTGTGACGCTGGAAAAAACTGCATATTCAGTCAATATCAAGGAGCGGCTCGACTTTTCCTGCGCCGTTTTCAGCGCCGATGGCCAACTGATCGCCAACGCGCCGCACATGCCGGTTCATCTGGGTTCGATGGACCGTTCCGTGGAGACGGTGATCGCGCTCAATCCCGACATGCAGCCGGGCGATGCCTTTCTGCTCAATGCGCCTTACAACGGCGGCACTCATCTGCCCGACCTGACGGTGGTGACGCCGGTCTTCGGCGGCCGCCGAAGCCGCATCCTGTTCTACGTCGCCGCCCGCGGCCACCATGCCGACATCGGCGGCAAGGCGCCCGGCTCGATGACGCCGCGCGCCGCCTCGATCCTCGAGGAGGGGGTGCTGATCGACAATTTCAGGCTCATGGAACGCGGGCGGCTGCGCGAGCGCGAGCTTCGCGCCCTGCTCGCGTCGGGCCCCTATCCGTGCCGCAATCCCGACCAGAACATCGCCGACATCAAGGCCCAACTGGCCGCCAATGAAAAGGGCGCGCAGGAGTTGCGCAGGATGGTCGCAGAATTCTCGCTGCCGGTGGTTACGGCCTACATGCGTCATGTTCAGGACAACGCCGAAGAAAGTGTGAGGCGCTACATCGGCGCACTGCGCGACTGCGAGTTCTCCTACATCATGGATCAGGGAACGGTGATCAAGGTCAGGATCACCATCGACAGGAACCGGCGGACAGCGCGCATCGACTTCACCGGCACCTCGCCCCAGCAGGCAACGAACTTCAACGCCCCCCGGCCCATCGCCCGGGCCGCCGTGCTCTACGTCTTCCGCTGCATGGTCGCCGCCGACATTCCGATGAACGCCGGCTGCCTCAAGCCCATCGAGATCGTCATTCCCGAAGGCTCGATGCTGTCGCCCGAATACCCGGCTGCCGTGGTTGCAGGCAATGTCGAGACGAGTTCAGGCGATTGCCGATACGCTGTTCGGCGCCCTCGGCGCCATGGCCGCCGCCCAGGGCACCATGAACAACACCAATTTCGGTAACGACAGGTATCAATATTACGAGACGATCTGTGGCGGGTCCGGCGCCGGCCAGGGTTTCAACGGCGCCGACGCGGTCCACACCCACATGACCAATACGAGACTCACCGATCCGGAGGTGCTGGAGCTGCGCTATCCGGTTCTCCTCGAGCGCTTCGCCGTTCGCCGTGGCACCGGCGGCCGCGGCAGATGGCGAGGCGGCGACGGAGTTCGAGCGGGTCGTCCGGTTTGGCGAACGCATGGACGTTTCCTTCCTGCACGGTCACCGCCGCGTCTCGCCCTATGGCATGGCCGGCGGCGAGCCCGGCAGGCGCGGCGAAAATTTTGTCCGCCGCGCCGACGGCTCGCTGGAGAAGCGCGAAGGTTGCGATCAGTTCGTTTGCGAGCCGGGAGATGCCATCATCATCCGTACACCGGGCGGCGGCGGCTATGGACGCGCGTGAGCCTCATCTTACATTATTCTGGCCGTATGATATCACAGGCTGCGGGGCGGTTTCTTGTACACTTTGAGGCCGAAAGGCCTGAGCAGTCTCTCAGGCGCGGGGAGCCTGCCGTCCGGCGAGGAAGCCAGGGCGAAGGTCCGACGCCTCAGTTCGTGAACGAGGTCGCCGCGATCGGCGAACGCCGCCAGTTCCGCATGAGGAATTGGACGGCCAACACGGACCTCGAGGACCGTGCCGATGCGGCGGGCCGTCTCGCGAAACACCAGCGACAGCCGCAGGGTCATGCTGAGGTGGCTGGCGAGCTGGAAGAGCCGGCTGTTCTGTCCGGCGAAGTAGATAGGCACGACCGTGGCGCCCGTTCTGCGAATGAGCTTCGCGGTGAAGGGGTGCCAAGCCAGGTCGATCGCCGGGCCGTTGAGCGGCTTTTCGCTCGTCGACACTCCGCCGCCGGGAAAGATACCGATGGCATGCCCTTTCCTGAGCCACGCCTGCGCCTCCAGGCGCGAAGCAAGCACGCTCGACCGCGCACTGTCGGTATTGGCGAAGTCGATCGGCAGCAGATTTTGTCTGGCATCCGGATCCTGACACAGCACATTGATGGCCAGTACTTTGACATCCGGCCTGACCTTCATCGCCAGCCAGGTCAGGGTGATGCCGTCGAGGACACCGTAGGGATGGTTGGCGACAAAGAGCACCGGGCCCGACCGCGGCGCCAGCTCGAGCAAGCTTCTGTCGTACCGAACATCGAGCCGGAGCAGCCGCACGGCAGCGTCGAAGAACGATTCATCCCTGCGGCGGTTCTGTTGATGTTCGTTGTAGAGCCTGCGGAGCTTGCCCTGGCCACCCACTCTTTCGATGGCGCGGATAAGCGTTCGCTGCAGGAGCGGCTGATCTTCCGTAGAGTAGGAAAATCGCACCCGCGCGGACAGACTGTGCATCGCTACCTTGTTCCAGATCTCTGCTGCGACGGACTCAGCGACACTATCTCACGTGATCGTGCTTGGCATTGATGACAGGTTGGTGACGGTTTCAACTGCAAAAAGCGCATCAGGCAGCGGTCGACTGGACAGCGGCCAGGCCCAACACGCGGCAAATCGCATATACGAGGTCGGCGCGGTTCAGCGTGTAGAAATGAAACTGGCGCACACCCTCGCGCCGCAGCCCTTCGATCTGCTCGGCCGCCGTCATCGCCGCCACCAATCTCATGGTTTCGTAGTCGTTTTCGATACCCTCGAAACGCCGCAGCAGGGCCGCCGGGATGCTGGCCCCGCAGCGGCGGGCGAACTCCCTGACCCGCCCCAGGTTGGTGATCGGCAATATGCCGGGCACGACCGGCACGCCGATCCCCCGCGCCCGCACCCGATCGAGGAACCGGAGATAGGCGCTGTTGTCGAAAAAGAACTGGGTGATGGCCCGGCTGGCGCCATTGTCTACCTTGGCGGCGAGCAGAGCGAGATCAACCTCCATGGTGAACGATTCGGGGTGTTTCTCGGGATAGGCGGCCACCGATATCTCGAAGTCGCCCAGTTGCCGGATGCCGCCGACGAGATCAGCCCCGTTGCGGTAGCCTTCCGGGTGGGGCTCGAATTTTGCTCCCGGTCCTTCCTGCGGATCGCCCCGCAAGGCGATGATGTGCGAAACGCCGGCGGCGGCGATTGCCCGCACCACTTCATTTACCTCCCGCCTGGCCGCGCCGACGCACGTCAGATGCGCTGCTGGGCGCAGCGAGGTGGTGCTCACGAGCTTTGCAACCGCATCGAGGGTTCTCGCGCGCGTCGTTCCGCCGGCGCCATAGGTCACCGATACGAACGTCGGGCCCACGACTTCGAGACGTCGCACCGCCCGCCAGAAACCATGTTCGGCTGCACCGGGCTGCGGTGGAAAGAACTCGAAAGAGACGGCGATATCCGTCGCTGCGGCGAATTCTGCTATCAGCCATGCGCCAGCCTCGGTACGGTGGCTCGGGCGATGCGCTCCGTCTTCGCGGCGAGCCAAAGCGAGACCGTGAGGCCGGCCCTGCCGAGCTTTTTCGGAGGCTTGAGCGTGCTGAAATGGACGAGCTCCAGGGAGGCGCGATTCAGCCAGCCGGTCATGTGCTCGGAGGCGATGCCGAGCCGCCGATGCGCGTGATCGCCGCGCAGATATTCGAGATCATGCGGTGCGAAATCCACGATCAGCAGCCGGCCGGTGGCCTTCAGCACGCGTGCTGCCTCCACAATCGCTTTCGCCGGGTCGTCGAGATAGTGCAGCACCTGATGCATCGTGATCAGGTCCACCGTCGCGACGGTCAACGGCAGGGAAGCGATATCGCCTTGCCGGACCCTGGCGTTGCTCAAGCCTGCCTGTTCCAGATTGGCTCGCGCGACGGCGAGCATTTCGCGGCTTGAATCGATGCCGATGGCCCGCCCGACGCGGCCGGCCAATAGCTGCAGGACCCGCCCCGTGCCCGTTCCAAGATCGAGCAGCGTATCGATGGGCGTATCGCCGATGAGTTCGAGGCAAGCAGCTTCCACCTGCCGCTCGCTCACGTGCAGCGAGCGCAGGTGATCCCAGTTGCCGGCGTTGGCCTCAAAGAAACGCCGCGCCGCCTCCTGCCGGGTTTCGCGCACCCGCGCGAGCTGTTCGATGTCGCGGCCGAGCTGCATCCCGGAATCCGACAGCAGATGAAGCACCGAGCGGGCCAGTTGCGCCGCTTTGCCGTCGTCCTTCAGCCGGAACATCACCCAGCTGCCTTCGCGGTAACGCTCGAGCAATCCGGCATCGCACATCAGTTTCAGGTGCCGGGAGATGCGCGGTTGGCTCTGCTTCAGAACCTGGGCAATCTCGCTGACATTGAGCTCGCCATGCGACAACAGGTGCAGGAGGCGCAGTCGGCTCGCTTCGCCAATTCCCCTAAGCCCTGACAGCAGGTCTTCCATGGCGCCCTAGCCCGTTCGTTCGCAGCTCAGGATGACATACGGATATAAATATATCTTTATACTGTTTCGGGCAATCGGATTTTCCCGCGGGCTGTCCCCCGAAAGCTTGGGCAAGGTCGGCGCCATGGTTTTCCGTCACGGTTTCAAGGAGCATCTTCCAAAATTGAGAGACGCTCTGCATCTTCAAAAACAGAAACTGATCTGCTAAGGAACTGCGGGGCAGTCGACCGAGTGCAGCACTTCACTCGATTGTCATCCACTGCCGACAGGATGGCGCATGATGTTTTATGATGATGATTCCCTGTTGACCCGCCGCTGGATCGTTCAGTTGCTGTTGGGGGTTGCTGCGTTGCCGCTGGCCGTCGCCGGCGTCATCCCCGCCGCCGGCGCTACGGCGCCGGAAGCCTATGTGCAGAGCCTCGGCAAGGAAGTCGTCGCCTTGGCCAACGGTGGCGCCACGGGTACCGCGCTGCGCTCGCGGTTCGTGTCCCTTCTCAACAGACATTCCGACGTCAGATCGGTCGCCCTGTTCTCGCTCGGGCCCTATCAGAAGGATCTGCCGGCCAACCTGAAGAACGAGTACTTCAGGCTCGTCATCGAATATACCGCCGGATTTTTTGTTTATTACATCAAGGATTTCGCCGGCGCCCGCTTCGACGTGAAATCGTCGACAACCAGCGGCAAAGCTACCATCGTCGACAGCGCGATCCGCTTTGCGGGCGGCAGCAGCTCGCCGGTCAAGTGGCGCATCGTGGGCCTCGGAGGGGGCTTGCGCGTGACCGATGTCAATGTCCGCGGCATCTGGCTGCGGCTGCAGATGCGACAGCAGTTCACCTCGGTTCTCAAGAGAAACCGCGGCGATTTCAACGCTCTCCTCAAGTATCTGAAAGAAAACGCTTGACCATCGATGGAAGGTCCGGTCATCGCCGACGCGATTGCGCCCGCCATACTGTTGGCACTTTCGCAACAAAGATGTGCGAGGTATCGCCGTCCTGAGGTCCTGGAGGGGGTGCAGCATCGTGAAGAGAGCCAGTAGCGAGCCGTCGATAGCGGGGAGGCGCCTCGTGCTTCTGGCCGGTGCGGCCGGGCTGGGCTGGGCTCTGTCCCCGGCCCTGGTCACCGCTGCCACTCGAGACCATCCATCCAAGATTTTCATGCGCAAGGCGGCCGCCGATCTCTTTGCTGCGCACAAGCAAGGCACCATTTCGGCATTCCAGGCAGCCATCGAGCGCAACGCCGACATCGGCACGATCGGCGACTATTCGCTGGGTCAGTATCTCGCCAGGCTCCCCCCTTCCCAGCGCGCCCGTTACTACGCCGGGGTCGGCCTGTTCATGGCCCGCTACTTCGCCGATCAGACCCGCACCTACCGCATCGCCAAATGGGATATCGGCGAGGCCACCAAGGACAGGAACGGCGAGTTCCTGATTACGACCAGAGTGACCTTGCTGTCCGGGCCCTCCTACAATGTCGTGTGGCGGGTGTCTCCGCGCGGCAAGAGCTACCGCATCACCGATGTCAAGGTCGCCGGCTTCTCGCTCGTCTACCTGCAGCGCGGCCTCTTTGTTTCGTTCGTCCAGAAACGCAAGGGTGATGTCAACCAGCTGGTCGCTGTGCTGAATCGCTAGCAAGAAACAAACCGCGAGTCATGCAGCCACAGGCGTGATCTGGACCTCGTAGCCGAGGTTTTGCAGACGGGCGATGAGGCGCCTGGTTTGGGCTGGCTTGGAGGCTCGGTCGAAGTGATCGGCTCCGAGATCCTGATAGATAGAGGGTGCCATCTTTGAGCATGTGATAGGCCGCGGTGAGCATGGAGGCGGCGACCGCGGCGATGGCCTTCTTGGCGCCGCGGCGAGCCCGCAGGCGATGGAACTGCGCCTGGAGGTAGCTGCCGTTCTTGCGGACCGCGGCCCAGGCGCACTGGATCAGGATCGTCTTCAGCCACGGTGCGCCCTTGCGCATCCGATTGGATCGGCGCTTGCCGGCACTCTCGTCGTTGCCGGGACAGAACCCGCCCCAGGAGATTAGATGCCCCGCGGTGGCAAACCGGCTCATGTCGGTGCCGATCTCGGCGAGGATCCCCCTGGAACTGAGGGAGTTGATCCCGGGAATGGTGATCAGCAGCGCGATGGCGGTGCGAAAGGGCGCGATGTTGGCGTATGCGACCTTGCGCAGTCCAAGCGTGAGGTCGGCAATGACCTGCGTGACGGAGATATCAGCGGCATGGCAAAGGACCGCTTGTGCACTCCTCGAGCTTCATAGGGTGCGCTCCTTTGGATCGGTGTCGAGCTCCCGCGTCAGATCGAACACATTCACCCCCTCTTCCGGCCGTTCGCGATTCTTCCAGTCGGGGTGATTGCAGGTGCGTTCAACATCTTGGCGACCTGCAAGCCAGTGCTCTTCCATAGAATAGCGCGAGAACTCATAGTCGCTCGATTGCGTCCAATAGGCGGCACGCCGGTGAATAAGCAGCACGATGGTGATCGCCGCATCGCAGCTCACGCTATCGAGAAGTTGCCAATCTGGGTTGCGGGTGAATTCCTGCGGCACCTTGGTCCGCAAATTGCGAATGGCCCTGCGGATGGTCTGCATCTCACGGAAAGTGTCGGTGCTGAGCCGGGTGCGGCTCGAATAGCGGATCTCTTTTTCCCGCTGCCCGATATCGAACAAAGTCTCTGGCATGCAACCCTTGGCGCTGAAAAGGTCGATCTGGAAGATGCACATGTCTTTGCGCAGACCACTTCGCTCAAGCACGTATTCGAGGGGCGTGTTGGAGAGGAGCCCGCCGTCCCAATACGGCTCGCCGTCGATCTCGATGGGTGGGAACCCGGGCGGTAACGCACCGCTCGCCATGACGTGCGCCGGCCCAATCCGTTGCTTAACCGTATCGAAATACTTCATGTTGCCGGTTAGCACCTGCACCGCGCCGATGCTCAACCGCACCGCTCCGGCATTTAGCAGGTCGAAATCGATAAGCTCGTCGAGCGTCTCCCTGAGCGGCTCAGTATTGTAAACGCTGAGGGCTTCCGGCGTGCCCTGTCGCATCACTACAGCGGGAGGAACTCGTGGGTCAAAAAAGCCGGGTACGCCGTGGGCAACAGAAAGTACTGCGCTAGTTTCGTTGAAGATCCTGCGGAAGTTGCCATCTTCGGCGAGAGGCCAGCCGAGCAGGCGACTTGAGACCCGCTCCCAAAATTCGCGCAAGCGCGGCACGCGCCGGTCCGGCGGATTGCCCGCGATGATGGCTCCGTTGATAGCGCCGATCGACGTACCGGCGACCCAGTCGGGCACATGTCCAGCCTCGCACAGAGCCTCGTAGGCCCCCGCCTGATACGCTCCAAGTGCCCCGCCGCCCTGCAGGGCAAGCACCTCTTTTTCCGCATCGATGGTCACGGCATCATTCTATCCCAACTTACGCGCCGTCCAATTGCTCTTGGGACACACGGAAGATCGAGAGCACGGTGTGCTATCTCGGCATCGAGGTAGACAACGCACTCGCCATAGCCGAGCAGGTTGATGTCTGAAGTGCCTGGGCAGAGCAGACATGCTCTGCCCACTATCTTAGGGCCGAGTTTGCCAAAACCGGACGGCACGCCTCAACTGTGCGCGGGACAGTATGCAGTAGAGCCGCGGCCAGACGTTTTTCACGATGTCTCACGTCGTTCTCATCGGGATGGCACCGAGGAAGTCACGCTTGCCGATTTCGACACCGCAGTGACGGAGAATGTCGTAGGCGGTGGTGAGGTGAAAGTAGAAGTTTGGTAGCGCGAAGTGGTTGAGGTAGTCGATACCTCTCATTTGACCCTTGTTGTTCGGGCCGAGCGGGAAGGTGATCTCCCGGTCGGCAGCCGTGTCGATCCTCTTGGCGTCGAGCGTCTTCACGAAAGCGACCGTCTTGGCAATGCGCGTCCTGAGCTCGGCCATAGTCTTCTCGTTGTCCTCATACCTTGGCGGGTCGACGCCGACGAGCCGTGCACCACAGTTTTTGGCCTGGTCGCAAGCGCTCTGCACCTGACGGGTAAATGCGAACATGTCGGGGAACAGGCGCGCGTTGAGGAGGACCGTGGGATCGATCCTCTTCGCTTCGGCATAGGCCTCGGCCTTGTCGAGGAGCGCCGAGAGCGCGTTGAGACCGATCTCGAATACCGGAACTGATGCGTTTGACATCGACATGGTGGGAACCTCGCTCACGACTTGCCAAAGCCTCACAAACAACCAGGGTTGCCTGGTCTGAAATGGAACATGCTCTCGCCATCACGTGGGCCGGTGAGAGCTTGCGCACTATATAGTTCAACCAGGGAAACGCGGCGAGGGAGGATGCTACGGCCAGTTTTCTCTGCTCGCCGATTTCGTGGCTGAAATCCTTTCCTGACTGATTTTCAACGCTCGCGAAGTTTCCAACGTTTTGAGGATGGCGGCACGAAGGCCGAGGCAGAGGGGGCCGCGGGTTTTCCCACTGCCTCGATCCATTGTGAGGACAGACTACATGTCTAAGGCTTGGGCGATTTCAATGGTGCCGCCAACCTTCAGTAACGGGCAGCCCTTTGCTTTCTTGTGAGCGTCATCGAGGCTTGACGCTTCGATGAGACTGTAGCCGCTTGCCGGATTGGCACCGCCGCCGCTGGCCAGTGAGCCGTCCGGCTTCACGGTGCTAGACTTTCCAACAGGATTGCCGCCGTCAATGACCGAAGATCCCAGGGAACCAAACCATGCGCCCCAGGCATCCATGACTTTCTTTACTTCTTCCGGGCTGGAAGGGGGACTTCCAGCGCCGTGATAGACAAACAGGTATTTCGCCATTGTGTAGCTCCTTTGTTCAGTTGACGATCACGAGCCGCGCAATGGTGAGTATCCACATTCGCTCACGTTGCCCATGGCCATTACTATGGTAAAATCGACTTGATTATTGTGAATACTTCACAAACCCTGACAACCCATGACTTCAAAAAACGGTCCCCTTCGGCAGATTTTGTCTCTGCTCGTCAAGGCCAACATCAAGCTCAACTCGGTCATCTCCGATATCACCGGCGCGAGCGGGTGGGCGATGATCGAGGCGCTGATCGCCGGCGAGACCGATCCGGAGAAGCTGGCCGGGCTCGCCCATCGGCGGATCAAAACACCGCCCGCCTTGCTGCGCGAGGCGCTGCGCGGCCGGGTGAGCAAGCACCATCGCTTCCTGTTGCGCCTGCATCAGCAGCAGATCGTGGCGCTCAATGCGGCGATCGCCGAGATCGATCGCGAGGTCGAGGCCAACATCGCGCCCTTTCGCACCGCCATCTCGCTGCTGATCACCATTCCCGGGATCAACTCCCTCAGTTCCCGGGGGATCCTCGCCGAGATCGGCACCGACATGAGCCGGTTTGCCACCGCGGGGCATCTAATCTCCTGGGGCGGGTTCTGTCCCGGCAACGACGAGAGTGCCGGCAAGCGCCGATCCAATCGGATGCGCAAGGGCGCACCGTGGCTGAAGACGACCCTGATCCAGTGCGCCTGGGCCGCGGTGCGCAAGAACGGCAGCTACCTCCAGGCGCAGTTCCATCGCCTGCGCGCTCGCCGCGGCGCCAAGAAGGCCATCGCCGCGGTCGCCGCCTCCATGCTCACCGCGGCCTATCACATGCTCAAGGACGGCACCCTCTATCAGGATCTCGGAGCCGATCACTTCGACCGAACCGCCAAGCCGGCCCAAACCAGGCGCCTCATCGCTCGGCTGCAAAACCTCGGCTATCAGGTCCAGATCACGCCGGCTGCCGCATGACTCGCGGCTTTGTTTCTTGCTAGCTGTCTGTTTCAGCGCGCGAACTGCTTGTATTTGATGCGTTTCGGTAGCACCGCATCCTCGCCCAGGCGGCGCTTCTTGTCCTCCTCGTATTCCTGAAAGTTGCCCTCGAACCACTCGGCATGGCTGTCGCCTTCGAAGGCCAGAATGTGCGTCGCCAGCCGGTCGAGAAACATCCGGTCGTGGCTGATGATGACCGCACAGCCGGCGAAGTCCTCCAGCGCCTCCTCGAGCGCCGCCAGAGTCTCGGTATCGAGATCGTTCGTGGGTTCGTCGAGCAGCAGCACATTGGCGCCCGACTTGAGTATCTTGGCGAGATGCACGCGGTTGCGCTGGCCGCCCGACAACGTGCCGACTTTCTGCTGCTGGTCGGGACCGCGGAAATTGAAAGATGACGTATAGGCGCGCGAATTGACCTCACGCTTGCCGAGGTGGAGAACATCGTTGCCGCCCGAGATCTCCTCCCATACCGTCTTGTCGGCGTCGAGGGTATCCCGGCTCTGGTTGACATAGCCCAGGACCACGCCTTCACCGGTTCGCAGCGAGCCGGCGTCGGGCGGTTCTTCACCGGTGAGCATGCGAAACAGCGTGGTTTTTCCCGCCCCGTTGGGTCCGATCACGCCCACGATCCCGCCTGGCGGCAGCTTGAAGGAAAGATCGTCGATGAGCAGCCTTTCGCCGTAGCCTTTGGCCAACCGGTCAGCCTCGATGACGATGTTGCCGAGCCGCGGCCCCGCCGGAATGACGATTTGCGCCTGGCTCGACTGCAGCCTGGCTTCGTTGGCCTTGACCAGCTCCTCATAGGCCTTGTAGCGCGCCTTCGACTTGGCCTGACGGGCCCGTGGACTGGCAGCGATCCACTCCCGTTCCCGCTCTATGACTTTCAGACGCGCCAAATCCTCACGCGCTTCCTGGGCAAACCGTTTGGCTTTCTGCCCGAGATAGGCCGAGTAGTTGCCTTCGTAGGGAATCCCCCGCCCTCGATCGAGCTCCAGAATCCAACCCGTAACGTTGTCGAGGAAATACCGGTCGTGCGTGACGATGAGGATCGCGCCCGGGTAGTCGCGCAAGTGATGCTCGAGCCACTGCACGGACTCCGCATCGAGGTGGTTGGTCGGCTCGTCAAGCAGCAGGAGGTCCGGTTTGCGTAACAAGAGCTGGGTGAGCGCCACCCGCCGGCGTTCACCGCCGGAAAGCGTGTCGATGCCGGTATCGCCCGGCGGGCAGCGCATTGCATCCATCGCTTGTCCGACCTGGGATTCGAGGTCCCACAGGTTCTGTCCGTCGATGATGTCCTGCAGCTTTCCCGCCTTCTCCGCGTTCTCCTCGGAATAGTCGATCATCAGCGCATTGTATTCATCGAGGATTGCCTTCTTGCCGGCCACCCCGGTCATGACGTTGCCCATGACGTTGAGCGCCGGATCGAGCTCGGGTTCCTGGGCGAGAAATCCCACGCTGGCGCCCTCGGCGACCCACGCTTCACCGATGAAATCCGTATCGAGGCCGGCCATTACCCGCAAAAGGGTCGACTTGCCCGAGCCGTTGGGGCCGAGCACCCCGATCTTGGCGTCGGGATAGAACGAGAGATTGATGTTCTCCAGCACCTTCTTGCCGCCGGCATACGCCTTCGTGAGGCTGTGCATGTGGTAGACGAACTGGCGCGCCATTGGGGGGACCCTTGCCTCTGGGTGTGATCCAGCCGGAGATGGAAGCGCGTCGCTTCTAGAGCATGTTCCGAAAAAGTGGAATCACTTTGGCGACAAGCGAGCTGCCAGTTCGTGTTCGAAAGTCGGTGTCTGGCGAAGTGATTTCCACTTGTCAGAAAGCCGCCAGCCTAGAATTTTCAACTCGGTTGCCATAAATATTCTTTTATGGTTTTATGCAAACTTGAGACACTCGAATGAAGACCACCGTTGAAATACCTGACGATCTGTACCGTCGAGCCAAGGCGGAGGCGGCGCTACGCGGCCGCAGGCTCAGGGATTTAGTCGAGGAGGGATTGCGGCTCGTTCTCGATGCTCCACGCAAGACAGGTCGCCACCGCAGCGTTGCGACTCTGATGAAACCTACCCGCGGGGCGATCAACTCCGGAATTCCAGACCTCGCTTCGAATCCGGAGCATCTCGCGGGCTTTGGCCGCGGTGACCGCCGCCATCGTTGATACGGGACCGCTCGTCGCTTTTCTCGACCGGGCGGAGCAGCACCACGTTTGGGTCGCCGAGCGCATCGAGGACTTCGAAGCGCCGCTCCTCGTATGTGAACCGGTGCTCGCGGAGGCGATGTACCTGCTCTCGCGGTACGCGAGGGCGCAGGACGCCCTGTTTGAGCTCCTCCAAAATGGCGCGCTCAGCGTCGCGTTTCAGATCGATGACCATATCGGTGCGCTGCGCAAGTTGCTTCAAAAATATCGAAACACGCCGATGTCGCTTGCCGATGCATGTATTGTGCGAATGGCTGAAATCCATGATCGGCATTCCGTCCTGACACTGGATTCCGATTTTTTGGTCTATCGAAAGCATGGCCGAACTTCGCTCACGCTTGTTCATCCGGCGGTGCAGTAGACCGGGCGGTGCTTTCAGTCATCGCTCTCTCAATCGGCTTCGCGCGCAACGGCTGCCCCGGTTCTCAAGGGTCTTATGCCAGGGGCGCAGGGCGGCCGATCGCCTCTGCCGTCACCGTCGCGGCGAACAGCCCGTCCTCATCCACGGCATCCGGTAGCAGTTGTCTGTCGATCCGGATTACGACCTCCGGCTCGCCGGCGCCCATGGCGATCACTGCGGTCCGCGCCAATCGGACCGCAACCGCCTGGGCTTCCGCCAGGGCAGGTCGCGGCGCGTCGAACACCAGCGTCCCCTCGCGTGCGTAAACGCGAAATGCGCCGCCGCCATCGCCCGCCACTTCGATGCGTACGGTTCGCGCAACGACCCCGGTTGCAGCGCCAACGGCGTTGGCGACGTCGCAGTGGGGAGGAAACGCCACATCGCATTTCAGCCGCCGCCCTACCTCGGGATAGTAGATGTGCACCGGGGCGCCTACGGCGACAATCGGCACGCTTGGCGAGATCGCAATCCTCGTCATGCCGAGGCCCTCCTCGCCGCGGCACACCGCATCGATGATTTCTGCGCCCGTCACGGCCGTCTCCAGTCCGGGCGACAAGGCAGCGTCGAGCAGCACCCACGCCGCGCGACGCACTGTCTCCGACCAGACTTCCTGGGCAAAGCGCCGGGTTCGCTCCGCGGTCGGCATTTTCATATCCCGGAAACGAACGGCAAGGGCTGCCGCCTTCTCAGCCGCCGCGCCGGACCAGTTGCTCTGCAGTCCCAGAACATGGGCTGCGTCCGAAGGCGTGAAGCCGCACACCTGGACGAGGCCCTTTCGTTGCACCGCGGCGACCGCCCGCTGGGCGCCGGCGCTGACTGCAATCTTCGCCAAGGGGACCGGCGTCGCTGTGACCCGCTTCATGATTTCGTTTTCGCGCTGCGAAAGCCCGCCCGTCTCTTGCGACACTCCTTTCGCGGCGCCCGCGGGCAGCATAATGAAACGCCCGGCGAGCGAGCTGACCTCGGGATCCGCGAGCTGCGCCCCGAGGACGGCGGTGACTTCGGGAAACTGCGCCGCCAGCAGGGAAACCGGGACGAGGCGCTGGGGGCCGACGGTCAGTGAGCCGTCGACACCAATGACCACTTCGCTGTCGCCGCCGAGCCCGACGGTCTTTATGTCGATGGCTTTCACCATCGTGCGCCAGCCGCCGACCTCTGCTCCCTCCTCGGCCACCCGCGGCCTTCCATCCTGGAGAATGCCGACATCGGTGGTCGTGCCTCCCATGTCGGCCATGATGAAATTTTCACTTCCCGACAGCCACTTCGCTCCGACGACGCTCGCTGCCGGCCCCGACAGCACCGTCTCGATCGGCCGCGAAGCGACGGTCTCGGCGAGGGCAAGCGTGCCGTCGCCCTTGACGATCATGAGCGGGCAACCGATCCGATGCTCCGCCATGGCCCGGAACACGGCGTCGATCAGTCTGGAAATGCGCGCGATGAGGCGGGCATTGAGCGCCGTCGTCAAGGCGCGCCGCGGCGCATCGAGAGCCGATGAGAGTTCGCTGGAGACGCTGACGGGCTTGCCGGTGCGCGCCACGACGATGTCGCGCGCCCGGATCTCGTGCTCCGGGTTGCGCACCGCGAACTGCGCTGCGACCGCGAAGGCCTCGACCTTGCTTCCGTGTTCGGCGATCGCCCGCTCCAGCGCCGCCTCGTCGAGGGCCGAGCTTTCTTCCCCGTTGTGGTCATGGCCGCCGGCGATGACCGCTATCGGCATGCCCGCGAACGCCGCCGCGATGCCACAGCGGGCGACCATCTTTGCATCAAAGCCGATGAGCACGCTCAAGACCGCGGAACCATGCCCCTCGACAACCGCGTTTGTCGCCATGGTCGTCGATACCGAGACGAGCGAGATTGCCTTTTCGTCAAAGCCATGCGGCAGCGCCGCCACGGCTTTCCCCATCGCCTCGCGCACGCCCAGCGCGAGATCGCCCCGGGTCGTCAGGGCCTTTGCCGAAGCGATTACCTGATGGCTGTGTGCGGCGATCACCGCCGCATCGGTGTAGGTGCCGCCCGTGTCGATGCCGATGAGGAAGGTTTGCTTCATGCTGGATGCCGGCGATCGGGATCGCCGGCGTCACATGAGACCTTTCGGTTACCCGCGGGTCAAGCCTGTCCGGGGAGCTGTGCGTGTGCGGCCGGGCGTGCCGGATCGTGTATTGCAGTACCCGTCGCGACTACCAGGCCGTGGGCGAAAGTGAGCGCACCCGGCTGGAGCTCGAGTCCCTGAAAGCGCTCCCGTTCAACCGGCCCCGGCAGTTCCAGAGCTGCGGTGGCAGCAGCCGAAAATCCGAACCTGCGATAGAAAGACCCATCGCCGACCAGCAGAATGGCGCGATGACCCGAAAGCGCCGCTTCATGGATGGCGTGGCGCATGAGCATCGAACCGATGCCCCTGCCCTGCATTTCCGGAACAACCGCCAAAGGTCCGAGCAGCACCGCCGGTCCGCCGCTACCGGCGCTGACGTCCCACATCCGCACCGTGCCGACCAGTCTGCTCTTGTTCCTGGCGGCAAATGAAAGCCCAGGCGAGGGCATGCGGCCCCGCCGCAGCGCCTCGCAGGTCTTGAGAAAGCGCGCCTCGCCGAACACGCGATCGAGAAGCTGCTCGCGCGCCACCGCGTCCGCAGCGGTTTCATGTCCGATGACCGCCATCGCCGGCACTCCAACCAGTCGATCCGGTTTTCAGATGACGTAGGCCTGCAGCGGCGAGAAGCCGTTGAAGGCGACCGAGGAGTAGGTCGTCGTATAGGCGCCGGCCGCGTCGATCAGCACCTCATCGCCCACCGTCAGCGACAGCGGCAGGTCATACGGCGTCTTCTCGTAGAGCACGTCGGCCGAATCGCATGTCGGCCCGGCGACCACACAGGGTCCCTTGGCTTCACCGTCGCGCGCCGTAATCAGCCTGTAGCGGATCGCTTCCTCCATCGTCTCGGCGAGCCCGCCGAATTTTCCGATGTCGAGAAACACCCAGCGCTTGTCATCGCCGGCCTGCTTCCTGGAGACCAGCACGACTTCCGCCTTGATGGCGCCCGCCGCCGCGACCATGCCGCGGCCCGGCTCGATGATCGTCTCCGGCAGAGCGTTGCCGAAGTGCTTGCGGATGGCGCGGTTTATGTATTGGCCGTAGCGCTCCACCGCGGGTATTTCCTTGAGATAGCGGGCGGGGAATCCGCCGCCGAGGTTGACCATCGACAGCGCGACGCCGCGCTCCGACAGCTGCCTGAACACCCAGGCCGACTGCCTCAGCGCCTTGTCCCAGGCCGGGAGATTGGTCTGCTGCGAGCCGACGTGGAACGAGATGCCGTAGGCCTGCAGACCGAGAGCGTGGGCGCGATCGAGAACCTCGACCGCCATGTCGGGAGCACAGCCGAACTTTCGCGACAGCGGCCATTCGGCGCCTTCGCCGTCGGAGAGAACCCGGCAGAACACCCGTGCTCCCGGTGCGGCGCGGGCGATTTTCTCCACTTCGCCCACGCAATCCACGGCGAACAGGGCAATCCCCAGCTCATGGGCGCGCGCGATGTCGCGCTCCTTCTTGATCGTATTGCCGTAGGAGATGCGGTCGGGGGTTGCGCCGGCCGTGAGCGCCAGCTCGATCTCCCTTACCGAGGCAGTGTCGAAGGACGAGCCGAGACCGGCGAGAAGACCGAGTATTTCCGGCGCCGGGTTTGCCTTGACCGCGTAGAAAATACGGGTGTCCGGCATGGCCCGCGCAAAAGCCAGGTAGTTGTCGCGAACTACATCGAGATCGACAACCAGACACGGCCCCTCCGGGCGTCGGTGCGCAAGAAAGTCCAGAATGCGTTGCGTTGCCATGGCTTTCCTCCAAGCAGTTTCGCGAGCCGGCACACGCAAGCCCCGGCGCCATGTGGAGCTGCGCCTGGGCTCGCAGTTGCGAACCGACTCAAGAGACCGGACAGACAACGGCCTCAGGCCGCTGGCCGCCTTTTTTCTGCCTTGGCTTGGTAGGGTTTCCCCGTCCGCACTGCCGGCAAGGATGGTGTGCCTCTTCAGTACTGCCCGTCGTTGGACTGACGAACTCAAGACCGAAAAAGCCCGCACCGTCGTTGCTTCAAGGCGCCCGCGATTTCTTCTCGAAACCGCCAACGGCTCCTGGCCGTTTGTACCGGACCGCTCGTCTCGCTCTTGGGAGATGCGGTGGGCGCCCACAGGCACGTGCGACTTTGGGCAGCGGCGTATATGTGAGATTCTTTCTTAAGATTCAATGATCAATTTCATCGCTGACACTTTTTTGTTCGGCGGCCGATAATAAGCAGGGCGGAATTCCTCGCCCGCGTGCCGCCGCGGAGCAATTTGCGGCCCTCTGAACGAGGTAGAGCTGTCGACGAACGGAGCCGCCGATGACAGCAAGCGCGATGAGCAGAGACGCCAAACGCGTCCGCGGTGACTACGCGCTGGGCATCCTGCTGGCGCTGCTCGCAACCCTGGGCTGGAGCCTCGCCGGCATCTTCGTTCGCATCCTGCCGCCACTGGATGGCTGGCAGATCAACACCTGGCGCGGCTATTCGATGTCGGTGTTCCTGCTCGCCTATCTCGCAGTCCTGTATCCGAAGAGTCCTTCACGCGCCTTTACCGATCCCCCGCCGACCGGGCTCTTTGCCTGCGCGGCGTTCTTTGCCGTCGGATCCACCCTCTACGTTACCTCACTTACTCTGACGAGCACTGCCAACGTTTCGTGCATCGCGTCCACCTCGCCGCTGTTCACCGCCGTGATGAGCCAATTCCTCACCGGCGAACGTCCGAGCCGCATCTCCTGGGCGGCAGCGGTGCTCGTTGTTGCCGGAGTGGCCATCATCGTGAAAGACGGCCTCAACACCGGAGACTGGCTCGGCAGCATGACCTCCGTGCTGGTTGCAATTTGCTTTGCTGGCCAGACCGTCATGCTCCGGCGTTTCCGTGCTTTCGACATGGTGCCGGCCATTTGCATCGGCGGGTTTGCGGTGTTTCTGTTCGCCGGCATTTTGGGCGGCGGTTTCGCGGTCCCACCGGCGGCGATCTTGTTGCTGAGCCTGATGGGGCTCCTTCAGCTCGCCATCCCTCTCATTCTTTTCGCCCGCAGCGCACGCCACGTGCCGGCGATCACCCTCAGCCTCGTCGTCTTGCTCGACACGGTTCTCAACCCAGCATGGTCGTGGCTGGGCGCGGGTGAGATTCCCTCTCCTGCGGCCTTCATCGGAGGCACGATCATTGTCGGGGCGGTGCTGATGAGCATTGTCGCCGGGCGCCGTTCTCTCGCGCAGACTTGAAAGCCGGAGGCAGAACAGTCGACTCAGCTCCAGTATTTTTTCGGCTTTCGCTGATTCGCTTGGTCGAGTAAACATAGCTGCCCCAGATTCGCCTCAAAGTATCCACATTCCAGCGCAAAGTGGGTGTTGCAGGCTGCTGGGGGGTAGTCCTGAGGCGCGGGCCGGAGGGGTCCGCGACGCGACGAGGGGGTTTCGGCGCAAGCAGTGAGGCGAATGATGGCGTGGGCTTTCCGGGCGGTGTGCCCGATCCTATTGATGCTGGTGACTGTGGTGGCCGCGGCGGCCCAGACTCCCGCTGCCGGACCCGTTCCGGGGACTCAGGCGCACAATCAGCGCGTCGAGCAAGTCAACGGCGGGACCATAGGCATTGTCACCGGCAGCATCACCAGCACCTACAGCCGCATTGCGACCGATTTGTCTGCCGTGCTCGACGATGGTGACACGCTGCGAATTCTGCCGATCATCGGCAAGGGATCAGCCCAGAACATCACCGACATTCTGTATTTGCGCGGCGTGGATGTCGGTATCGTTCAGTCCGATGTGCTCACTTTCGTGCGCGACAACGGCCTCTACCCCGACATCAATACCCGGATCGCCTATCTCGCCAAGCTGTACAACGAAGAAGTTCACGTTCTGGCGCGCAAGGAGATCGCTTCGCTCAACGACCTGGCCGGGCGCAAAGTCAATTTCGCCGACGAGGGCAGCGGCACCTACATCACCGGCACCACCATCATGAAAGGCCTCGGCATTACCCCCGAGATCACTGCGTTCGACAATGAGCTGGCGCTGGAAAAGCTGAAAAGTCGCGAAATCGACGCGATGTTCTACGTCGCGGGCAAGCCGGCGCCGCTTCTCGTCGATATCAAGCCCGAGGACGGGCTGCACATCCTGTCGATCGAGCTCAACAAGGAACTCGAGGGCATCTATCTGCCGGCAGACTTCTACGCTGCCGACTACCCTGGCCTCATCGGGGAGGGAGCGGTGGTCAACTCGGTTTCGGTCGGCGCCATCATGGCGGTCTTCAACTGGAAGCGCGGGTCGGTGCGCTTCAACAAGCTCAAGCGTTTCGTCGAGGCGTTCTTCAGCAAGTTCGACGAGTTCGCCAAGCCGCCGCGGCACCCGAAATGGCAGGAAGTGAATCTGGCGGCGGAGGTCGCGGGCTGGCAGCGCTTCGAGCCGGCCCTGGCGTGGCTGGCGACGCGCAAGGAGGTCGTCACGGCCCGGGAACAGCAGGTCGAGCAGTTCAAGTTTTTTCTGCAAAGCAGCGGCATAGATCAGAGCGTCAGCGAACAGGACCAGGAGGAGCTTTTCAAACGTTTCCTGAAATGGAAGGAAACACGCAGCCAGTGACCAGACCGAACGCAGCAGGGGGTGCTGCCCTCATTGTTGGGGAGTATGTAGCGTGAGTAGGAACAGGACGAAGACCGTTTCCGCGGGGTCGAGCAGATCCGCGCCAAAGCAGAGAGTGGATAGAAAAGAGGTCGCCGCGCAAACTGCACCGGAGCCCGATGCCAACCTCGTGTCACCGGCCCAGGCCGCGCAGGCTGCACCCGAGCCCAAGGCTGACGCGCCCGCGCCGGCCGAGGCCGCGCAGAGTGATCGGGAACAGATGTTTGCAGCCATTCGGCGCCAAATTGAAATGGGCGCTGCGGCTCCCGACATTGCCGACTCCGAAAAGAAGGCCGCTCCCGGCAATGCCGGCTCCGGAAAAAAAGCCGCGGTCGCCTCGACAACGCGAAAGGTCGAGGCCGTTGACGCATCGCCCGCCCCGTGGTCGCCCGAAGAAATTTTCGAGCCTTCCGCACATCTTGCCGAACCTCAGCCATCCTTAAACCCCAATCCTCCGCTACCGTCCCCCCCATTGAGGCCGCGCGCACCGGTGGTGCCGCCTTCGGGGTCGGCGATAACCGCGGCGATCGGGCGCGCTCGGCCGAGCATGGATACCGGATTCGATTGGGCATCCTTCGCTGATCGGGAGAAGGGGAGAATCGCCGCAATGACGAACGCAAGGCCAGCCAGCGGCCATCCCCTCGCGCCGCGTGCGGCCGCCCAAGCACCGAACCAGGCACCGAAACGCCCGGGTGAGCCGGTATGGGCCGACGCCTGGCGGGAGCCTCAGACCGTAGAACAGACGCTCGCCAAGCTCACCGAGGCCCTGTCGCGTGATCAACGAACGACGATCTCGTCCCGGGCGCATGCGGTGACCAGGAAAGGTCGGCCCGACAGGGTGCGCGCCTTCCCTATCTTCGCAGCGTCTTGTGCCACACTGCTGGCAGCTTTGGGTGGTCTCGCAGTCGCCTTTGGCTGGCCATCGGACAGCTTGGGGATAGGGCGCAGCATTTCGGCGCTGCTGAGCAGTGTGCCGCAGGCGAACACATCTGAAACCGCCACCGCCGAGGCCGAGTCAGAGCCCCCCGTGCTCGCGACGAGCGAGCCCGCGGCGGAGCCGCCGGGCGAGGCAAGCACAGAGGCAAGCACATCAGACACGGCCGCGGCGGAATCAGTGGCGGTGGAGCGCGGCAAGACCGTCGCGACGACGAAACTCATGGTTGCCGACGCTTCCGGGGAAGCCTTGCACTACATTCCGCTGTCCATCAAAACCGACACCACCGCCGGAGCAGACAAGCTCGCCATAAGGCTCACGGGGCTTCCCGCCGAAACCGTGCTGACCTCCGGGGAGGATCTCGGCAACGGCTCGTGGTTATTGAAACCCGGTGAGGAGCGGGACCTCAAGCTCGCAGTGCAGACGAACGCGCCGCGTGAGATCCTGATCGGCGTCGAGGCGATCGAGGTCAAAACCGGCGAGCTTGCAGCGCCGCCCCAGGATCTTCGCGTCAAAGTGACGGTGCCCAAGCTGGTGGTGCAGCCGGCCGCCGACACGTTGAAGCCGGCGGTCGTGGCCTCCAGTGCGGAGGCGCCCGCAGCGGAGCCGCCGCAAGCGGCAAAGATCCTTCCCGCTCTGGAGCTTCCTGCCCTGCCCGAAACCAAGCAGGCGACGCCTGAACCGGAGACGCAGGTCGCCGCCGCAGAGCCCGCTGTCACTGTCCCGTCTTCAATCAAGGTTGTCGCTGTCGAGCCGGCGCCGGAACCCGACGCGAAGACTGCCGCCGTGGATCCGCTCATCGTTTCCACGGTCGAACCTGCTGCAGCCGTCGAGCCTCCTGCAGCCCCAGCAACCAAGTCGACGAGTGGTTCTGATGCGGGACTCATATCCAGGGGCGACTCACTCATGGAAATGGGCGAAGTCATCGGCGCCAGGAGCTTCTATCAGCGCGCCTACGGCCGCGGCGAGCCCGCAGCCGCTCGCAGCATCGCCCGCACGTACGATCCGAAGGTTTACGCCGACATGAACGTGTTGGGGCTGAAACCCAGTGCTGAAAAGGCGCTCGAGTGGTATCGCAAGGCGCAGGCCGCAGGCGTGGCCGAGGCGGCAACGGATATCGCGAATCTCGAGGCGTTTATGGCCAAGAAGTAACGCAATTCATGGGACCTCCCACCCTGGCCGGGCTTGTCCCGGCCCTTTTCTTGCTGTGCGAAGCGCTCGCCCGACTCAGGCTCTCCTGGCTCGCCGGGAAGGTGCGGAAGGGGCGCCGTAGCCTGCAAAGCTCCTGACGACGCCGTCGATTTCCTCGTCACTCAGGATCACCATGCCGCCGGCCTGCTGGGCATGGTAGAACTGGCGCGCGATCGTCTCCAGTTCGACGGCGAGCCACATCGCTCTTTCCAGCGTGCCTCCCGCGGCGATCATGCCGTGATTGGCGAGCAGGCACGCCTGACGATCCTTCATCGCCTTCAGCGCATTTGCCGACAGTTCCGCGGTGCCGTACCGGGCATAGCCGGCGCAGCGTACCGAATTGCCTCCGAACGCGGCGATCATGTAGTGACAGGCAGGAATGTCCCGCCGCGCTATCGACAGCACGGTCGCGAACGTGGAGTGGGTGTGAACGATACCGCCGACATCCCTGCGCTCCCGCATGATGTCGAGATGGAAGCGCCATTCGACGGACGGTTTGAGGGGACCGCTCCAGCTGCCGTACTCGCCGTCGATGGGCATTGCGGCGATCATTTCCGGCCTGAGCATGTCGTAGGGCGTGGCGCTGGGCGTAATCAGCATCATGCCCTTATGCCGGGCCGAGATGTTTCCCGACGTCCCCTGGTTGAGACCGGACGCATTCATGAACCGGCATTTGTCGATAATCGCCTGTCGCAGTTTTCGTTCCTCGCCAGTCATGGCGGTCCTCCCTCGTGATTTCAATGCCCCACCCCCACGTAGCGTTCGAGAAGCGACGGGTTGGTTCTGAGCATCTCTGCCGCCATCGTCTCGCGCGACCTTCCGCTCTCGACGAACGTCACGCGGTCGGCGGTCGCCAGCACGACATCGATACGCTGTTCGACCAGGAGCGTGGCCACTCCCCTTGTTTTCAGCTGCCGTATCGTATCGCAGACGCGCGCGATCATGGCGGGCATCAGCCCCTCGGAGGGTTCATCCAGCAGCATCACTTTGGGCTCGATGCAAAGCGCGCGCGCCATCGCAAGCATCTGCTGTTCACCGCCGCTCAACGTTCCCGACCGCTGATCGAGGCGCTGCGAGAGCGCCGGGAACAGCGCCAGCACGTCCTGGAGCGTCTCGGGCCGGCTGCCGCGGGCCAACAGCCCGATCTCCAGGTTTTCCGCCACGCTCAGGTTTGCAAACAGGCGCCGGCCCTGAGGCGTATAGGCGAGGCCCTGCTTCGGCACTTCGTGCGCGGACAACATGGTCAGGTTCGTTCCATCGAGCAGCACCTGGCCGGACCGGACCGGCAGCAGTCCCATGACCGCCTTCAGCGTCGTCGTCTTGCCGGCGCCGTTGCGACCCAGCAGACACAGCACCTCGCCCGCCACGACGGAGAACGAAACATCGCGCAGGACATGAACGTCGCCGTAGAAGCAGTTGAGATCGCGGACTTCGAGCATCAGCTTCCGAGATAGGCCTGCTGCACCAGCTTGTTGGCGCGAATCTCCGCCGGCGGCCCATGCGCCAGGATGCGGCCATTGTTGAAAACGGTGATGCTGTGGGCGAGACTCATGACCACTGCCATGTTGTGTTCAATCAAGAGAATCGTCGCATGCTCGGCGATCGTGCGCACCAGATCGGTGAAGCCGGCAATTTCCGGCTCCGAGAGCCCCTGGGTCGGCTCGTCGAGAATGAGCAACAGCGGCTCAAGCGCAATTCCCATCGCCACTTCAACCAGCCGCTGATGGCCGTAGGACAGCGATCCGGCGCGCTGGCGCCGGCGCTGCAGCAGACCTACCTGGCGCAGGGCCTCGTCGGCCCGCTTCCTGACGTTGTGTTCGGCTCGCCCGCCGCTGTCCGGACAACGTCCCTGCGCGGCAAGCGCCACATTGTCGAACACTTCCAGCCCGGCGAAGATGCTAGTGACCTGGAAGGTGTAGGCGATGCCGCGCGTGACCCGCGCATGCACGGGCAGGTGCGAAATGTCGGCTCCGGCAAAGTGGATTTCTCCCGCCGTCGGGCGAACGCGGCCGCAGATCAGGTTGACGAGAGTCGACTTCCCCGCCCCGTTGGGTCCGATGATCGCCCGGATTTCGCCGCCGGGCGACGTCGAAATCGACGTTGTCGACGGCTTTCACGCCGCCGAAATGGCAGCTCAGCCCGCGCGTCGAAAGCAGGCTCACGGCAGCCATGGCGCGACTTTCTCGCGCACCATTCCCATGAGGCCCCGCGGAAACCACAGGATCAGCCCGATCAGCGCCAGCCCGACCACCAGCAGATATGAAGACGTGCGACCGCTCGTGATGTCCACGAGATAGAACATGAGCAGCGTGCCGACCAGCGGACCGAGCACCGTGCGTGCGCCGCCGAGCAGCACCCACAACAGAGGCAGGATCGAATACTGCACCGAAGCGAAGGTCGATCCGGCGTAGGCGAACAGCAGCACATAGGCCGCACCCGCCGCAGCGGAAATCGACCCGGAGGCGACGAGCGCCGCCAGCTTGTAGAGATAGGTGTTGAACCCGAGCATGCCGGTACGCTCTTCGTTTTCGCGAATGGCCGCCAGGACACGTCCAAACGGCGAGCGGACGATCAGCAGGCAGGCGAAGAGTGCCGCGGCGAGCAGAATCAGGGCGACGTTATAGCGTGTCGCCGCGTCGGTGAGATCGACGGTGACGGACGCGACGGCGAAACGCCGAAGCTCCTCACCGAGAACGAAGCCCTGATCGCCCCCCGTCACGTCGTTGAAGAGGAGCGTGGTCAGGAAAAAAGCCTGGGCGAGCATCATGCATACGATCATGAAGAAAGCCCCGGTGGTGCGCAGCGCGACCAGGCCGACCAGGAACGACAGCGTCAGGCCGGCCAGCAGCCCTGCCAGGAACGCCGGCGGCGGCGGCAACGAGAGATCGCGGCTCGCCAGCCCCGCCCCGAAAAGCCCGGCGGCAAAAAACATGGCATGGCCGAGGCTCAAGAGACCCGCATAGCCGAACAGCAGGTTGTAGCCGGCGGCATAGGTGGCCAGAACCATGATGCGGGCAGAGACTCAGGTGATGGTAGTCGCTGATCACAAACTGCAGCGCAAACAGCACCCCGATCACTGCCGCGATCAGGACGGTTCCCTTGTCTGTGTCGCCGGCCGTCATCGGACGGCCCCGCCGAACAGTCCCTGCGGGCGCCAGACCAGCGCCAGCGCGACTGCCAGCGTAGCGATGATCTTGGCCAGGGTCGGGGAGAAAAATACCGAGATGATGCCGTCGCTGAGACCGATGACCGCCGCGGCGGCGAGCGTGCCGGCGAGGTTTCCGAGCCCGCCGAGGATGACCACGATGAACGACAGCAGCAGCGGCGTTTCGCCCATCAGGTAGTGCGCCTGCTGGATGGGAACGATCAGAACGGCAGCCAGCCCGCGAGCCCCGCTCCGAAGGCGAACACGACCGCATAGATGCGATCGACCGAGATGCCGAACGCCTGGGCCATCTCCCGGTCGAACTGCGTCGCCCGCATGAGGAGACCCAGCTTGGTGCGCGTGAGCACGAGCCAAGTGGCAGCCACCAGCGCCAGCGAGGCGGCGATGACGACGAGCTTGTAGCCCGAATATCCGAACCACGGAAAGAGCACACGGAAGCTGACGGGCGCTGTGACCGGCCGCGCATCGGGCCCGTAGAACATCAGCGCCAGCTGCTGGATGACATAGAGGAGGCCGATGGTGGCGACGATGGTCGCCTCCGGCTCATAGTGGAGGCGGCTCAGCACCAGGCGCTCGAACGTGACCGCGACCGCCGCCACCAGCAGCGGTGACAAGGCCAGCGCAGCCAGGAATCCGATTGCCGGATGACCGGGAATGGCGTCGGTGACGGCCCAGGCGATCACCGCGCCGAGCATGAACAGCTCGCCGTGGGCGACGTTGACGATCCGCATGACGCCGAACACCAGCGACAGGCCGAGCGCCATCAGGGCGAGCGTCGATGCGGTCACCAGACCTTCGAGTACGGCGAGAAAGAGGTGCGGTCCAAAAGCCAAGGATTGCCGGGATGGTCAGGCGTAGCGCGGGTTCGCCGGCGATTGCGCTGCCGTTTCAGAGCGGCGCGCGGGCTACCTATCCGTCATACCGGCAGAAGCCGGTATCCAGCCTGCAGCTTCTCCGCTGCTGAAACACTCCAAGCTGGATTGCGGCATTCGCCGCAATGACGAAAGCAGGTGCACTAGAGCGCCATCTTCGTGTAGTCGGCCTCGGGCTCGTACAATCCTTCCTCAATGGTGGTGCGGTGAACGGGGTTGAGCTTGCCTCCCTCCACCTTTGAGATGTGCTGATGGCCGAAGCTCTGGTGGATCCTGCCGTTGAATATCTTACGCCCCTGCGGATGCTCCTTTCCTTCCTCGAAGGATTGGAAGGCCTCCGTCGCCTCGATCAAGGCCGCTCTGTCGGCAGGTGATTTGTAGCCGCTCTTTTCCATTGCCGTTTTGATGATGTAGAGCGTCTCCCAGCAGCCGAACATGTGCGAGAAGGTCGAGACGTCCTTGGCGTCGTCCACGCTCGCGCCGTTGGCGTCCACGCCCACGCGCTCGCGATAGAACCTGTCGTGCTCGCTCTGCTCCTTGGCCGCATACCGGGGATAGGCCTCCCAGAAATAGCTGCCGTCGAGGAACTCGAGCCCGGGACTGGCGATATCGACGGCTTCTAGGGAATCGATGAAGCCGAAGATTTGCGGGCGTGTCGTACCGAAATGCTCCCCCAGCTCCTTGACGAAGGTGAGTACGGCCGGCCCCACCATCACGTGATAGAGAACCTCGGTGTCGGCCGGGATCTGCGGGAAGTAGCGCGTGAACGAGCTTTCGGTCGGCGGTATGGCGATGAGCCCAACCGCCTTGCCGCCCTGCTTTTCGATTGCCGCGGAGAAATAGTCGCGATGGTCGTGGCCGAAGGCGAAGTCGGGAAAGATCATCGTTACCTTCTTGCCGAGGTTGGCGGCGATCCACGGCGCCATCGATATCACCTGCGACTTGACGTCGGTGATGCCGGGCTGGAACACGTAGCGATTGAGCGCGCCGGAGGCGACGTGATAGCCCTCGCTGACCACGAAATAGGGCAGCTTCAGCTCACCGGCCCGCGGCGCTGAACCGATGACGACATGGGAGAACAGCGTCCCGAACACTACATCCGCCTTGTGCTGAGTGGCGAACTTCTCGACGACCTCGGCGCCTCGCTTGGGATCGGTGCCGTCGTCCTCGGCGATGATTTCGATGGATCTGCCGCCGATACCACCGTCTTCGTTGATGAGTTTGGCGGCAGCCGTCGTCGTCCGTTCATACCAGCGTCCATAGGAAGCCCCGATGCCGGTGCGGTGGACCTGGAATCCGATCCGGATCGGTTCGGAGCTTTGCGCCTGAGCGTAGCGCACGTAGCCGGGTCCCCATTGAGAGGCAGCGACTGCGCCGGTCGCGGCAGCCAGCCCCTTGAGGGCCGAGCGCCGGGTGATGTTGCGGGTTTTCAGTCGACGAAGGTTGTCAGCGGAAGCCATGCACGAGTTCTCCCTGAGGCAAAATATGACGCCGTTGATTGCGCGAAATTGGTTCTGAGCAAATCATTCCAGTCCGCAAAACACAATACCCGGAAAGGCGGGCTCATGACTTGCCGGGGGCGTTGATCGAAGTCAGGGCGTCGATGAGCCGGGGCACGTAGCGCGCGCCATAGCCCAGGTTGTCGGCGAGGATGTAGGTCTGGTGGACGGCTTCGGCGACGAATGCCGCCACCGGCAGCTGCTCGGCGATCGAGGTGTAGTAGCGCAGGTCCTTGCGGGCGTTGCTGATGGCGAACTTGGCCGAGCTGTCATCGTTGCTGAGCGGCACGTTGATCAGGCGTTCGAACATCACGGACCTGGCCCCGCCCGACATCACGATGTCGCGCAGGGCGGTCATGTCGATGCCTGACCTGGCGGCAGTGACGATGGCCTCCGAAACCACCGCCGCGGTTCCCAGCGCAATGAAGTTGTTGACGAGCTTCAGCGCATGCGCGGCCCCCACCTCTCCGGCATAGACGATGGTATCGGCGAAACAGGACAGGATCGGCCGCAGCTCCTCGATGACCGCCTTCTCGCCCCCCACCATCAGGGCAAGCTTGCCTTCCTCGGCTTCTTTCGGAGTGCGCACCATCGGCGTATCGGCAAAGCGCCCGCCGCGGGCGGCGACCTCCGCTGCGATCCTGCGCGTCGAGTGCGGCTCGGCGGTGGTGCAATCAGCGATCGTCAGGCCTGGCCTGAGGCCGGCCAGAACTCCGTTTTCGCCATAGACCGCCTCCTCTACCTGCGGCGAGCCGGTGACGCACAGGATGATGACGTCGCTGTCCTCGGCCATAGCCCGCGGCGTGGCAGCCTCGCGTGCGCCGCGTCCAAGAAGGTCTTCGACCGGAGCCCGGTTGCGATGGGCCAGCACCGTGAGCGGATATCCCCTGGCCAGAATGTTCTTGCCGATGCCGTGTCCCATCAGCCCGACACCGATCAGCCCTACACGCGTTTTACCTGCCATTGTTCTTCACCCTGCCATCCTCTCCTAAACCCAACCGCCATCCACGATGAATTCCTGTCCGGTAATCATCTTGCTGTCGTCGGATGCCAGGAACAGCACCATCGCCGCGATGTCCTGCGGCATTACCCTGCCCTTCAGGCACTGGTTTTCGTCCATCTGGCGCTCGCCTTTTTCGTCCACCCAGAGCTCGAGCTGACGCCTGGTCATGACCCAGCCCGGGGCGACGATGTTCAACCTGATGCCGGACTTGCCGAGGTCGCGCGCCAGCGACCGCGTCATGCCGTGAACTGCCGCCTTGCTGGTCGCGTACACCGGGTAGCCGCCGTTCGGGAATCATCCAGCTGATCGAGCCGAAATTGATGATCGACCCGCTGCCCGCATCGATCATCGCCGGAGCCACCGCCTGGATGGCGAAGAACTGGTGCTTCAGGTTCACGGCGATACGATCGTCATAGTAGGCCGGCGTCACCTTTCGCCAATCGTGCCGCTCGTCGTGCGCGGCGTTGTTCACGAGAACAGTAAAGGAACCGCATTTCCCGGCCAATTGAGCGATGGCAGCCTGAAGTGCGGCTGTGGCGGTGACATCGCAGCAAGCGAAGTGGACGTGAGCCTTGGCGCCCCCGAGTTCGGCTGCAAGCGCCTGGCCCTCGCCCTCCTTGATATCCACGAACGCCACCCGCGCGCCCTGGGCCGCGAACGCTCTCACCACCGCTTCGCCGATGCCGGTGGCGCCTCCGGTCACGAATACCGATCGCTCTTTCAGACTCCTGTAGGACGCATCGATCATCGTTTCCGCGCTACAGACTTCGCACCGTGACTGCCGCGGGCGGGGCGGTGGCGAGCGGATTGGCTAGCGGAAGCCCGAACTCGGCCGCCTCGATCTCGAATACGTCGCCCGGCTGCGTGCGTACGCCGTCGGCGAAGCTCAGAGTCGCCGTTCCGAACAAATGCACATGGATGTCGCCGGGTTTGCGAAAGACCTCGTACTTGAAGTGATGAGCTTCCAGATTGGCGATGGCGTGCGACATGTTCGCTTCCCCGGACAGGAAGGGCTTTTCCCAGATCACTTCTCCCTTCCTCCTGATGCGCGATGTGCCGCGCACGTCCTGTGGCAGGGCGCCGACCAGAAGCTCGGGACCGATGGCGCTGGGCCGCAGCTTCGAATGGGCCAGCAGAAGGTAGTTCCGCCGCTCCATGACGTGATCGGAAAACTCGTTGCCCAGCGCAAAGCCCAGGCGGAACGGAACCCCGTCGCCGGCGATGAGATAGATGCCGGCGATTTCCGGCTCCTCCCCTCCGTCGTCGGCAAAGCTCGGGGAGGAAAGCGGCGCGCCGGGCCGGGCGAGCAAGGACCCATCCCCCTTGTAGAACCATTCGGGCTGGACGCCGGCAGCGCCGGGCGGCGGCTTACCGCCGTCGAGACCCATGCGGAACATCTTCATCGAGTCCGAGAGCGTCTCCTCGTTCGACGGCTTGTGCATGGCGTCCCGGGCAGCGGCCGAGCCGAGGTGGGTAAGGCCGGTGCCGGTAATGATGAGATGCGCGGGATCCGGATGATCGATCGGCGGCAGCACTCGCCGATCGGCAAGTGCCTCGGCCATATCGACGTTGGAGCCCAGTCCATGGCGCTGGACGGCCTGGGCAAGCCCTTCACCGCGCCGGATCGCTTCCTCGGCCAGCGCGCGAACCGAAGCCGCGCCGTTGATCGACCGATAGCTTCCCTCAAGGAAAGCGACGACCTTTCGCCTGCCGCCCCGCTCCTCGATTTGACTCAACCGCATGCTGTCACCGGTGCCTCGGACCCCGTCGCTACCGGTGCCGAAATTTGCATTTCAGCACATGATAGTATTAGTGCGAGAAAGTTGGCAACGGGCTGCCCGACCGGGCATGAGCCCATCCCGCGAGGAAACTGCGTCCATGACCTCCCCGAAACGAAAACTGCGCTCCCGCGCCTGGTTCGACAATCCCGACAATCCCGACATGACGGCGCTCTACCTCGAGCGCTATCTCAACTACGGGCTCACGCGCGAGGAGTTGATGGGCGGCAGTCCGATCATCGGCATCGCGCAGACGGGTTCCGATCTCTCACCCTGCAATCGCCACCACCTCGAGTTGGCAAAACGGGTGCGCGACGGCATTCGGACGGCGGGCGGCATTTGCATCGAGTTTCCGGTGCACCCGATACAGGAGACCGGCAAGCGACCGACGGCGGCCCTCGACCGCAACCTGGCCTACCTCGGACTCGTCGAGATCCTTTACGGCTATCCGATCGACGGCGTGGTTCTGACGATCGGCTGCGACAAGACTACGCCCGCCTGCCTGATGGCGGCGGCAACGGTCAACCTCCCGGCCATCGCCCTGTCGGTCGGGCCGATGCTGAACGGCTGGCACAAGGGCGAGCGTACCGGCTCCGGCACCATCGTATGGAAGGCCCGCGAGGAGCTCGCCCAGGGAAAACTGGACTACGACGGTTTCATCGACCTCGTCGCCACCTCCGCGCCATCCACCGGCTTTTGCAACACCATGGGCACGGCGACGACCATGAATTCGCTCGCCGAGGCCCTGGGTATGCAGCTACCGGGCTCCGCTGCCATCCCCGCGCCTTACCGCGAACGCCAGCAGATGGCCTACGCCACCGGGCGGCGCATCGTCGGGATGGTGGAGGAAGATCTCAAGCCCTCCGACATCATGACCCGCCAGGCCTTTGAGAACGCCATCGTCGTCAACTCCGCCATCGGCGGCTCAACCAACGCGCCAATCCACCTCAATGCCATCGCCCGGCACCTGGGTGTGGCGCTCGACAACGACGACTGGCAGCGAATCGGCCATGCCATTCCCCTGCTCGTGAACCTGCAGCCGGCGGGCGAATACCTGGGCGAGGACTATCACCATGCCGGCGGTGTTCCCGCGGTGGTGGGCGAGCTCATGCGCGCGGGACTCCTGCCGCACCCGAACGCCAGAACCGTCAACGGCCGCAGCATCGGCGAGAACTGTACCGGGGCCAGGATCATCTCACCCGACGTGATCCGTACCGTCGACCGGGCGCTGAAGCAGAAGGCCGGCTTCATCAATCTCAAGGGCAACCTGTTCGACAGCGCTATCATGAAGACGAGCGTGATTTCCGACGAGTTCCGCACCCGCTACCTGTCGGACCCGGCCGACCCCGAAGCCTTCGAGGGCCGCGCCATCGTGTTCGACGGCCCCGAGGACTACCATCGCCGCATCGACGACCCCAGGCTCGAGATCGACGAGCGTTGCGTGCTCTTCATCCGCGGCACCGGACCGATCGGCTATCCGGGTGGGGCTGAGGTCGTCAACATGCGTCCCCCGGCCTATCTGCTCGAGCGGGGCGTGCACACCCTTCCCTGTATCGGCGACGGCCGCCAGTCGGGGACCTCCGGGTCGCCTTCCATCCTGAACGCATCCCCAGAAGCGGCGGCCGGCGGCGGCTTGGCCCTGCTTAACACCGGCGACAAGGTGCGCATCGATCTCGGCCGCGGCGAAGCGAACATCATGATCGACCAGAAGGAGCTGGAAGCAAGGCGCAAGGCGCTTTCCTCCGATGGCGGCTACAGGTTCCCGCCTCACCAGACGCCGTGGCAGGAGATTCAGCGTTCGATGGTCGATCAGTTCGACAAGGGAATGGTGCTGAAGCCGGCGGTCAAATACCGTGACGTGGCGCATGAATCGATGCCGCGCGACAATCACTGAGGCAAACATCGTCTGTGTACGGATGAGTGTAGTCGGCTGCCCGATCGCGAAAGCGGGGTTAGCTCAGAGCGCCCTCTCCCCCCTTGCTCCCCTTGCGGGGGAGAGCTGGAGAGGGGGTCTTCCGCCAACGCACCCGCGATATCCGTCAGCACGCCTTCGATGTTGCCCATCACGTCGATGTTCTGGTAGCGCCGGATGCGGAAACCCTGCCGCTTGAACCAGTCTTCCCTTTGCCGATCGGCGGCAATTTCCGCTGCCGTCGAAAGCGGCGCGCCATCGACCTCGATGACCAAGCGCCCGGCAAAGCACACGAAATCGCCGATGTAATGCCCAATCGGCACCTGGCGGCGAAAGGCAAAACCGTTGAAGCGATGACCGCGAAGCCTTGCCCACAGAAGTCGCTCAGCTTTGGTTATCTCGCGGCGAAGCTGTTTCGCTCGACCGCGCATTTGCTCGTTGATCAACCGATGCGGCATGGTGATGATCCTAAACGCCGACCAAAATGGTTTCCGTCGCCCCCCTCTCCAGCTCTCCCCCGCAAGGCCCGCAAGGGGGGAGAGAGCAACCTACCCGCGTCCGATGAACGGCATCTTCGTCGCCATGACCGTCAGGAACTGGATGTTGGCCTCGAGCGGCAGCGAGGCCATGTGCACGACGGCATCGGCGACATGCGCCACGTTCATGGTGGGCTCGGGGGCGAGTGAGCCGTCGGCCTGCGGCACGCCGTCCTTCATGCGCGCGGTCATCTCGGTGGCGGCGTTGCCGATATCGATCTGCCCGCAGGCGATGTCGTATTTCCGGCCGTCGAGGGAGGTGGACCGGGTGAGACCGGTAATGGCGTGTTTGGCTGCGGTGTAGGGTGCGGAGTTGGGCCGTGGCACGTGCGCGGAAATCGAACCATTGTTGATGATGCGGCCGCCGCGCGGCTTCTGCTCCTTCATCAGACGGAAAGCGGCCTGCGTGCACAGGAACGCTCCCGTAAGGTTGACGTCGATCACCTTTTTCCAGTCCTCGTAGGCCACCTCCTCGATGCTCGCTCCGAGCGCCGATACCCCGGCATTGTTGAACAGGACGTCCAGTCGGCCGAATTCGCGTCTCGTCGCTTCGAACAGCGTCGCCACCGAATGCGGATCGGCGACATCGGCGGCAATCGCCAGCGCGCGGCCATCGTCGTCGGCGATCTCGTCGGCCACCTCCTCCAGCATTTCCTTGCGACGGCCCGCCAGCACGACGGCGAAGTGATGACGGGCGAGTGCCACGGCCGCCGCCCTGCCGATGCCGGTACCGGCGCCCGTGACCATCGCTATCCTGATTGCGTTCATGCCTATTCGCCGATCTCCCGCTGGGCCTGGCGTTTGTGGGCGGCCAGCGCCATCAGCCGGCGATCGCGCCAGCGCAGCCGTTCCTGCATTGAATTCTTCGGCATCTGCCGCCGCCGCTCCTGCTCCACCAGGTCGAGCACCGGCCCCGCCCAGTCCACCCGGCGCTGCATCTGCGGGAACAGGCGTTCGTAGATGTTCTGATAGCGCTCGACGTAGTCGCGCACGCCACCCGGCGCGTTGAGATCGATGGTCTCGAAGGGACCCATGAACGACCAGCGCGGCGCAAGCCCTTCGCGGATGCCGAGGTCGACGTCCTCCACACTGGCGAAACCGTCGGCGACGAGCCGGAACGCCTCCTCCAGCACCGCTCCCTGCATCCGGTTCATGATGAACCCGTCGATTTCCCGCTTCATCACCAGCGGAATTTGCCCCACGGACTGCATGAACGTACGAGTGCACTCTACCGTCTCAGGCGATGTCCAGGGGGAAGGGACGATTTCGACCGCGCGGATCAGATAGGGCGGATTGATCGGGTGCACGACCAGGCACCGATGGCGGCCGGCAAGGCCGTCGGTGAAACGCGATGGCAGAAGAGCCGAGGTAGAGCTCGCCACCACGGCATCCGGGAGGGCGAGGCTGTCTAGCTCGGCGAAGACGGCGCGTTTCGTCGCCAGCTCTTCGGGAGTATTTTCTTGAATGTGGTGCGCGCCGGCGACGGCCTCGGCGAGATCGTCCGCGGCCCGGATACGCGACAGCACGGCGCTCGGCGTCTCTCCGTTCAGGAGATCATAGCGCTCCAGGTCGCCGGCGATCCCGGCGATGAATTGCAGCGCCTTGGCAGTCTGTCCGTCCTCCGCGTCCCACAGCGCCACATCGCAGCCGGCGCGCGCGAAACTCAACGCCCACGCGCGACCTATGAATCCGCACCCGATGACAGCCGTTTTGTCCATGATCGAAGCCCGCCAGCGCACGCTTTATCGAGCAGGCTGCAAATTGACAAGGCCAGGTTCCGGGCCGATGTTTTGCCGGCATGACGACAGGTCCTATCCTGGTGACCGGTTTCGAGCCCTATGGCGGACGAGGGCTCAATCCCGCCCACGAGGCGATGAAGGCGGTCGACGGCCTGCAGATCGATGACGTCAAGGTCGTGGGGCGGGGATTGCCGGTCGCGATCGCCTCCATCGTGCCGCGGATCGAGGCGCTGTTTGACGAGCTTCGGCCCGCGGCGATGATCGGACTTGGACTCTGGCCCGGCGAGCCCGCGATCCGCATCGAGCGCGTCGGCATCAACCTCGCCGACTTCGAGATTGCCGACAATGAGGGCACGCTGGCGCGCGACGATGCCGTCGTGCGCCAGGGGATCAATGCGCGTTTCACGACATTGCCCGTGCGCGAGATCGAGACGGCCCTGCTCGCCGCGAACATTCCGGTGCGATTGTCGGCAACGGCAGGGACGTTTCTGTGCAACGCCTGCCTCTACAGCCTGCTCGAAGTGGCCGAGCATCACCCGCCGCCCGTACCGTGCGGTTTCATTCATGTGCCCTACGCGCCCGAGCAGGTGGCCGACATGCTCAAACGGTTGCGCCGCCAGAAGCAGCTCGAGGTGCACCAGCGCGCCGATCTCGCCTCCATGGAGCTTTCGCGGATCGTCGAGGCCGTCACGATCGCGCTCCGTGTCGTGGCGGGCAGCCTCGGTCGCCACCGTGGATGATGTCTACGCGCACTTCCCTTTGTCCGCCGCTCTCGTGACCGCGACATAGGCGATTGCGAAGCCGGCGGTCGCCAGGATTACGAGGCCCATCAGGGCGTGCAGCACCGGCGACAACCCGACCTGCTTGTAGGTCGACCAGATGTAGGTCGGAACCGTATTGAAGCGGCCCTGAACCACGCTCGTGCGCACCGTTTCGTTGATCGATATGATCAGCGAGAAACTCGCCGCTCCGAAGATGCCGGGGGCGATGAGCGGCAGCTCGATGTCGCGGAACGCTTGCCAGCGCCCCGCCCCGCTCATGTATGCCGCTTCGAGATAGACGGGATCGAAAGTCGACATCACGGTCAGGATGATCAGGGTCGCGAACGGCAGGGCCCACAACATGTGCACGATGACGATCGTCGGCAGGGAAGGCGGCATGCCGATGAGACGGAACAGAAACCCCGTCGCCAGTCCCATGCTGATGCCGGGGATGAACAGCGGCAGCAGCATGGCGAGCAGAATCACGCGCGGGATACCGAGTTCGCGGATCGACTGCGCCGCGAGGAGCGCCAGCAACGGCGTCAGCACCGCCACGAGGGCGGCGACGACGGCCGTCGTGCGCAGCGCACCGATGATCAGCGGGGTGCGCAGCAACTCGCCGTACCAGGCCAGCGTCCATTGGCCGCCGCCCTCGCTCCCGAGCGAAAGCAGCAGTGGCGGAACGAGCGGCACGTAAAGAAACACCAGGGTGGCGGCGACGACGGCCCACATCCAGATGGCTCCGCGCGCTGCAGCGTGCCGCATCACGATCTCCACTCGATGATCTTGCCGAGAAAAGTCCGCATATCGAACAGCAGGTACCATCCCAGCATCAGGACGAGCATGAGGGCGATGACGATGCTCGAAAGCGCGGCGGCAAGCGGATAGTTGAGGACGTCGAGGCTGCCGGTGATGGTGTTGCCGACGAGCTCATAGCCCACACCGCCCATGATGATGGGCACTGCGCTCTCGCCGAAGCAGCCGACAAAACCGAAGATGACGGCGGCGAAAATCCCGGGCGCCGACAGGGGCAGCGTGATGCGAAGGAACGTGGTGGCCGATTTCGCCCCCAGAAGCGCGCTCGCTTCCAGGAACTGCCGCTCGATCCCGGCGATCGCCAGCACGAGCGGGAAGATCATGAACGGCATGTACGACGAAACCAGTCCGACGAATACGGCAAAGTCGCTGTACAGCAGCCAGTCGATGGGCGCCTCGATGAGGCCGGCCGCGATCAGCGCCGAATTGATGGCGCCGGTGCGCCCCAGGAAACCGGTCCAGGCGACGTTGCGCACGATATAGTTGATGAGAAACGGCATGGTGAACAGAAGCAGCACCAGCCGCGCCGATCGCGGTTCTGCCTTGCGCGCCAGGAAGTAGGCGATCGGGTAGGCAATCGCCAGCGACAGCAGCGTGGCTTCGACCGCTACGAGAAGGCTGCGCTTGAGGACGACAAAACGCGCGCCTTCGATGATGGCAACGTAGGCGGAGAAGGAAAACGCGGGTTCGAACCTGAGCCCCGTCCGCTCCCAGAAGCTGATGACGATCGTCAGGCCGAGCGGAACGACCAGGAAGGCGGTAACGAACAGGACCGGCAGCCAGAGAAGAGCTTGTCGCGCCCAATGCCGCCAGGATCGCATGCCCTCCCGTCCGGGAACGAACTCCTCAGGCTGCTTTGAAGCGCGCCCATTCCGCTTCGTAGAACTCGACCTCCGTCGGCCAGCGGTTCTGCCAGGTGCCTCCCTGCTGGAACTTGCGGGCAACGTTCTGCGTGATCTTGCCGACCTTGTCTGCTTCCTCGGCCGGAAACTCCGCCGGATTCGCTTTGGCGTAATCGGCAGCCTGCGAGTTGGTCATGTATCCCCGCATATTGGTGATCGTGGCGCCGTACCAGCCGCCGAGCATGAAGTCCAGAAGCGCGTAAGCCGCTTTGGTCTGTTCCTCGGAGCGATTGGGGTTTTTCACGAGATAGGCCGCCATGGCCCACAGCAGGTAACCTTCCTTGGGATCGGCGTATACGGCATCGACTCCCTTCGATTTGGCCACGAACACCATCGGCTCCCAGCAATCGATCACGTATACCTCCTTGCTGGTAATTAGGTTCACGGCCTGCTCGAAGCTGTTCCAGATGACACGGAACTGGCCCTTTTTCTTGTGCTCGATCAGGAAGTCGATGACGCTCCTGAATTCGTCCTTGGTCATGTCGTCGGGGTTGCCGATGTTGGCCAGTCCCGCCTTCTTAAGGTAGAGCGCGGTTTTTTGCCCGGCTGTCGTGTAGTTGTCCTCGAGCGCCACATAGCCTTTCCACTTCGGATCGAACAATGCGGCATAGGAATCAAGCGGGCCTGTCTTTTCCGGCAGGAAGGCAAAAGAGTCGCCCTGCAGGACGGTCGGCACCCCATAAATCTTGTCGTTGTAACCGATGAACTGGAATCCGGGTTTGCCCTTGCCCAGGAACTCCTCGAGATAGGAATTCTTGCTCCAGTTCGGAAGGCGCGTCGTATCGATCGGCTCGATCAGATCGTTTTCGACCAGCGGCTTCTGCATGCCCCCGACGATGTTGATGATGTCATAGGTGCCCTGGCCGCCGCTGGCCACCAGCACGTTGAGTACCGCCGATGGCGCGTTGCCGATCGAAACCAGGTTGACGTTCCAGCCGCTCGCGGCAGTGAACCTCGACCAGTCGCCGCCGGGATCGCCCACTCCGATATCGGCGAAATTCAAAGTGCCGGCAGCGCTGGCGCCGCGTGCTGTGAGAGTACCGGCGGCGGCTACGATGAGGGCCAGCTGCAAGGCTTCACGGCGCGTCATGGAATTCAGGATTGCCATCGCATCCTCCCGGTCGTTGCAGATCCTCAGACAGTTGACTGCCGGCGCCTGCCGCCTGTCAATGGCCGATGCGTCCGCCCAATTCATCCTCGATATGGATGCGGATGATTTCATCAAACGAGGATTCGGCTCTGAAGCCCAGCTTCAGCGCCCGGCGGGCATCGAAAGCGCGCGGCCAGCCCGCCACGATCCTCGCGACCACGGGATCGGGCACCGGCCGGATGCGTTTCACCGCAGCGTCCCCGGCGACGCGGCGCAGCGCCTCGATCTGTTCGCCGACCGTTGCGGACAGGCCCGGCATCGTGAGATTGCGTCGGTTGCCTAGCGGCGCCGTATCCATGCCTGCCGCGTGCAACAGGAAGGCCACTGCCGCGCGCGGGCTCGCATGCCAGTGGCGCACGTCCTCGCCGACCGGCAACACCGCCTCCTTTCCAGCCAGCGGCTCACGAAGAATGCCGGAAAAGAACCCCGAAGCCGCCTTGTTGGGCGCGCCCGGCCGCACGCAGATGGTGGGCAGCCTGAGGCCGATGCCGTCAATGAATCCCCGGCGCGAGTAGTCTGACAGCAGCAGCTCGCAGATGGCCTTCTGGGTGCCGTAGGAAGTGAGCGGCGCAGTCAGGAACTCGTCATGGATCGCGTCGGGAAACGGCGCTCCGAACACCGCGATGGAGGAGGCGAACACCAGGCGCGGACGCCAGCTGTGATCGGGACTCCTCCTCCGGATCGCCTCGAACAGGTTGCGGGTGCCGTCGAGGTTTACCCGGTAACCCTTCTCGAAGTTGGCTTCCGCTTCGCCCGACACGATCGCCGCCAGATGGAAAATGATATCCGGTTTCCGGGAAACCAACCGCGCTGCTTGCCCGTACTGCGCAAGGTCGGCGCCGATCCGACTCAACTCGCCTGCGAAGCCTTCCACTCCTTCGGGCCTGACGATATCGGCAAGCGTCAGCTTCTCGATGTCGAAATCGGCAATCTCGTTGGTGCGGGCCAAATGCTGCGTCAGCTTGCGGCCGATCATTCCCGCCGCGCCGATGATCAGGATGTGCATGGCCGCTACTGTTCCAGCCTGCGCGAACCTTTGCAACGGCCCTTCATCTGTCCTCAACCAAACGTCTTCACGAAGGCCTCGAGGCCCTGCGCAGTCGATACCCGCGGCCGCCAGCCGAGCGTCGCCAGCGCCGAGGCGTCGGCGACCAATGGCTGCGCCAGCCGCTCATACCAGGCGGGTCGTCCAGCGATTTTGAGTCCAAACCGCAGGAGCGCTGCCGGCACCGGAACCAGCCCGGCGCTTCGGCCCAGGCCCTTCCGCATGGCGGCGATCATATCCGGTACGGTCAGGGATTCATGGTCGGCGACGATCAGCGGCCGTCGCAAAGGCTGCGGCGCGGCCACGACGGCATCGACCGCGTCGACGAGATTATCGACCGACAGCAGCGAGCGGCGCGCCGTAAGACCGCCCAAGGGCAAGGGATAGGGCGTACGCGCCAGCCTGGCGAGCGCCGCAAGGTTTCCCTTGGCGCCTTCTCCGTAGACCAGCACCGGCCGCAGGGCGACCCAGTCGATGTCCAGCTCCGCGAGCGCCCGCTCGGCCTCCAGCTTCGACCTGCCGTAAGCGTCGCTCGGCGCCGGCGGTCGCTCTTCGGTCAACACGCTGTCGCCGACAGGCCCGCTCTGGGCCCGGATCGAGGAGAGATAGACGAAGCGCCTGAACTCGCGCCCGCTGCGATGCGCGGGCAAGACTGCGGGTAGCCTCGGCATTGAGGAGACGATGATCGGCTTCAGGCACGCCGGTCGCCCCATGGGCAACGCCGGCCGAGTGCACGACCGCGTCGACCCCCTGCAAAGCAGCCGACAGGTTTTGTGGCCGGGCCAGGTCGCCGATGACCGCGCTGGCGCAGTCGAGTTGCATCTCGATCGGACGCCGCAACAGCACGCGGACGAGGTACCCGCGCCGGGTGAGCTCGCGAACCAGGTGACGCCCGATGAACCCGGTCGCCCCGGTGATCGCTACAAGCTTTCCAACCTGCTCTTGCTTCGCCATCGCTCTCTTCCTGTAAGCAACGAAACGCAAATCTCGCACGAAATCGAGCCGGGCTGTTGCCGTTGCGCTTCTTCGGTGTCTAACTGTCTGCTTGCCGATCGTAACCCGACTGCAGGATAGGCGGCGATGACCCGTGGGCTAAAGGTTGGCGCAGTCACCATCCACCAGGTGGTGGAGCAGGAGGCGCCGTTCTTCGATTTCCGCCAGTTCTTTCCGTCCCTGTCCGATGAAGTCTTCGATCGCCATCGCCACTGGCTGGCGCCGACGTATCTGGACCCCGCTACGGGCAAAATCGTGCTGCGCATCCAGAGCTACATCCTGGAGACCCCCCGGCACAAGATTCTGATCGATCCCTGCGTCGGCAATCACAAGCCGCGGCCGGCGCGGCCGTTCTGGAACATGCTCGACAGCGACCGGTACCACAGGAATCTGGCCGCCACCGGCCTATTGGTGCAGGACATCGACTATGTGATGTGCACTCATCTTCATTCCGATCATGTCGGCTGGAACACGCGTCTCGAGAACGGGCGCTGGGTGCCTACGTTTCCTCGCGCCAAATACATCATGGCCGACCGCGAGCTGGCGCATTGGACTGGCCGGCATCGGGAGACCCCCGCGGCCCATCCCTGGGTGACCGACTCGGTGCTTCCCATCATCGAGGCCGGCCGGGCCGAAGTCGTGAAAAGCGATCACGTGCTGGATGATCTGATCCGCCTCTTTCCGACGCCTGGCCACACCGTCGATCACTTTTCCGTGGAGGTCGGTACCGCCGCCGACAAGGCCATCATGACCGGCGACATGATCCATTCGCCGCTCCAGGCATACCATCCCGACCTCGGCATGTTTTCCGATTTCGATTCCGCGCAGGCGGCGCGCACGCGCCGCGAGCTGCTCGGCCGCTATTGCGACACCTCCACGCTCTTCTGCACCGCACATTTTCCGGGATCGTCCATCGGGCGCTTCACCAGCTCCGGGGACAGCTTCCGGTTCGTTCCGCTCGAGACGAACTGAGCAGAGTTCTAAGAAATCGTCAAAAGTCGTTGGAATTCGCGTAAGGCCGGCACCAGAGGATCGCAGTCTGAATTTTCTATGGCGATCAGGCCGCTACTCCCACCCGAAAATCGCCTCAACTCGCAGCGAACCAGTGAACCTGGGCGGAACATCCATTCCTCGTCAGCGGGCACTGGGCCCAGAACGAGATAGCTGCCATCGTCTTGTCGGCGTGCTGATATAGGGCGGAATACATCCGTCCCTTCATTTAACAACGGCATGTAGATGGTGGTGACCAAAGCATTCATGTAGCTACTCGCTTTTTATAGAGACCACGCTTGCGGTCTAGCTTCGCTTCTTCTGCTTCGACTAGCGTAACAATGTCGCCGATCTCCCAGAGCCGCTTTGACACGCCAGCCGCCATTGCGGGCGACATGCGCAGCTTGGAATGCAGCCGGACGAAATTGTAATACATCATGTGCAGCGCCACGGCATAGGCGTGGTTCTCGACCTTCTTTGAGAAGGCATTGGTCAGGCGCGTGAAGCGCCGCATATGCATCCTGACTGTGAGATTCGACCGCTCGTGGACCGGATCGGGGTCACCTTCGATCATGTGCTTTTCTGCGCCGATGCATTCGGCAGGGCTGTATTTGCCCTTGGCGCTCTCAGGCGCAACGCCATAGACCTTGTGCAGGATGGCGTAATCAATATCGCCGCCAAAAGCACCTTCGACGGCTTCGAGATGATCGCCTGTGACGGCCAGCTCAACCACATACTTGGCAAGCTGGTTCGGATCGCGAGGGCGCTTTGGGTGTTTGGGCGTCATGCCCTCAATATGGCATCCTTTGTCGGATTTTGCGAGTTTCGCCGCCCGAAAATTCAGACTGACCCACTACCGAGTTTTCTGTCTGTAAGGGTCCCTGATG
>CAWHQZ010000009.1:0-359911 GCA_963831645.1 uncultured Alphaproteobacteria bacterium
AGTAATTGCATACGGCTCTGCGCGTTTTTCTGTAAGGAAGTCTGTGTCCCAGGAGGTGCGTTATGAACAAACGATCGAGTATGGCCCTCGGCGCGGTGCTCGTGGCTACCATCCTTACTGTATTGGGTCTGGTGCACTTGAATAGCGTCAGTGCTCAAACCGATTCGGCCGCCGCGATCACGCTGCCGGCCCGTTATAGTTATGCGGCGAAGTTCGTCTGTGGCGTAATGGCACAAGTGACCTATCAACCGCCGAGCGAACCGCCAGTTAAGCCGGGCAACTATGCGACCGTCATTAACATCCACAACCCCTGGTCCAGGGAGGCAGAAATTGCGAAGAAAGTGGCATTGGCGGCCCGTGAAGAGTTTGGCTACACCGTGCCGATCCCTCCGACGAAGCGCTACCGGGAGAAGCTGCGTTCAGATCACGGACTTTACGTTGACTGCAGGGAAATCGTTAATCTTTTGACTCAAAACGGGACGCCACCGGCTAGCTCTTTCATTGAAGGATGGGTGGTAATCGACTCATGGATTACGGGCGGCACACCTGGGCCAGCACAGCTTGACGTGGTGGCGGTAACCACCACTTCAAACATTGGCGCACCTACCGGTGCCGTCAACGACCATGAGGTGACCGTTGTGCCAGCCGATCCTAGCGCCCTGGTACCTGGCCATTTTGAGATCTCACCATAGCTCTATTTTTGGAAGATGGGCAGCATGTGGCTCATACGGTTTCCGTCGGAACCATCATCATGATCGACCAAGCCGCTCTTAATAGCGACAAACTCGTGGACGTAACATGGGGTGATCGGAAGGTTATGATGTTTACGCAAGACCTGCGATCGCGGGCGGAGCAAGCGGATTAATTCGCAAGGCGCAAGCAGTTGTCTTGACGGAAGTTTCCCGCGGCACATAGGCTCAATCCAACGCGGCGTATGCCGATAAGTGCTCCATGCTGCAGCATTGGGGCAACGGGATCGGAGGCCCCTATCCCTCTGCGAGAGGATCACTACGTGGTTATGCGCCGCGCTTTTGCTAGTACTTCTAGGGCTGGGGGCGACGGTGGCTTCATTCTTGGCCGCCGTACCATGCCTGGTGAATCTGTCCCGACACCAAGAACTCGGAAGCGACGGCGGTGTGCACGATCAATTTAACCTAATGGGAGTACACAAACCTCTGTATTGATCGTGCTTGAGATTGGCCTCATAATCAAGTTTCAGTAATCACCCCAAGGGTATTTTTTCGGATGCAAAGAGAAGACGCCGCCGTTCGAAGCGTTCCGCTAGCCGCGTGTTAGGTAGAGATCCCTGATTCCCTAGAATGGGATCGTCTGGGCCTCAAGCTCCGCGCCGCGTGTCACCGTATTCGGGATTGGCCGCTGATCAGGCGCGCCTTTTACGAAGCCACTCTGGCACATCACAGCGCAAACCAGCACGAGCATAGAAAGGTGCCTCGATTATCCGGCAGTGTTGCCACGACACTGGACATGTGGCCCCACCACCTAAGCGTGGGATCTGCTAGCGAGCAAGCGGACAAAGAAAGAGGGCCTCGCGGAGACAAATGCTTATGAGATCATTCGAAGCGCAAATACTCGAAGCTGAATTGATGGGCAGCACACCGGAATACATGTATGCTTGGCTGAAAAATCGGGCCGAAAACAACCAATGGTCACTTTGGCGGTGACGAGGAGCTCGCTCGGCGCCGGCAGTGTCGCCGTACACATTGAAAGTAATGCCCATCTGGAGCAGAAGTCGCTCGGCGGTGTGCTTACATCCGAGCAACTGGCCGTCCGACAGCGGTGGCCAAGTTAGCTCAGCACCGGAATCTCCCGGTTCTCAATCAACTTCGCTATCGCTGCAATGTCACCGTCCAGGGCCCGGTCTGCTTCTACGAAGCGGCTTGCGGAGCGAATGGTGCGATAGATGGGGCGGGTTCCGGCGCCCAACCGGCCTCCGCCCGCGCAGATCAACCGCCTGAGCGGTGGAAAGAAGCGTGATCGCCACCACGTTGCGCATCAGCCCGACAACGTCCATCGCAGTAAGCGCGGAGTGGGTTCCCAGGCTTACGATGTCCTGATTGAACTGTTCGGTCGGAAGCGTGTGGATCAGACTGGGTGCGCTCCAGTGCCGGATGGCAGTGACCAGGCTAGTGTGAACCAGTTGCATACCCTTGAACCCCTGGTACAACCCCGGGTGCGGACTCGAAGACGGCGGCAGGCCGTTCGAGAAGCGCTCGTCCATCAGCAGAGCCATGACCGAATGCAGCCAGTTAGCCAGGTTCGCCAAGTCGAGCTTTAGTCCGTCCATCGCGCGCGCGATGTGAGCCCCGTAAAAGTTGCCGGTGTGATACACGCGATCGGAAGCTGCGTCGATCAGCGGATTGTCATTCACCGAGTTGGCCTCGCGCTCGATGACTGTCCGGATCTGTTCGAGCGCTTCGTGCATCGGGCCGAGGCCTTGGGGTGCGCAACGCAGCGAATAGGGACTCTGGATGGACTCCTCTGCGGCTACCACATCGTGGTGCTCATGCGCCTGCCGGCCCGCGGCCTCCATCCGGCGGCGTATCGCGTCCAAGGGAACCGCCAGCTTGGAATCAAATAGAAAGGAGTTCAGCATCTCCGCAACAGCGGAGCTGGCCCGGATGATGCTTGGCCATGTGAATCGCGGGATGAAAATAGTCCGGCGAAGAGCGGAGGGCTTCGACGGCCATCGCGAGCGCACCCAGAGCCGCCCGGAACAGGTGCGACGCCTCGTCAAGCAACAATTGCCGCCGCGCCCGTCATCACCGTGGTGCCATTCAGCAGCGCCAGGCCTTCTTTTGCCTGGAGCTGAAGCGGCTTGATTCCGCAAGCGGCCAGGGCATCGGCGGTGGTGAGACGACCTTGATGCAGAGACACCTCGCCACGACCGGTCATGGCGCGCGCAATGTAGGCGGAGGGACACAGATCTTCGCTTGCTCCCACCGAGCCGAAACGCGGAACTACCGGCGTGATCCCATGATTCCAGCAGGTCCAGCAGGCGCTCGATCACCACCAGCCGCACCGCCGACAGTCCGCGAGCCAGTGCGTTGGCGCGCAGCAGAATCGCCGCTCGGACCACCGGCTCGGGCAGCGGCTGGCCGACGCCGCAGGAGAGAAATTCCAAGAGGTTCTGCTGATGGTGTGACAATTCATCGTCCGGTATGACGAAACGGGCGTTACCGCCAAACCCGGTGTTCACTCCGTAAACCACCTCGCCTTGGGCCAATTTGCGCTCCAACGTTGCGCGGCCGCGCTCGATCCTGCGGCGGAAATCAGGGTCGGCGCTGAGCGCCACAGGCTTGCCATTCCGGGCAACAGCAATAATATCGCTCACGGAAAGGGGCGTATCCGAGATGGATAAGACTCTGGAAGAAATCAGCGTCGTAACCATTTTATATACACCACATAATAGTGGTGCCTATGCTCATTATGCGCCTCTCGAATGTTGTTGTCAATAGCTCGGGTATTATGGGAAACAGACTCATGGCAGCCCTCGTGCCGCTCGCTGTGTTGGCCGCCACTCTGGCGGTCGGACTGGCTACAAAACGCCTCCTATTCGGGTGGCTTCGTCGCTGGACGGATTCGGACCAAGAATCGCGCTGCAACGTTGATGATTCAGGCGGTGCAAGCTCCTTTCATGATCTGGGTCCTGATTCTGGGGCTGCACCTGGCGGTACAGTACTCGGCGCTCCCCACCCGTCCGATGTACTGGATCGGCCGTACCCTCCTGGTCCTCTGGGTCACCTCCTTCACCATCATGGCGGCTGGCCTGGTCGGCAGTCTGGTGCGGCTTTACGGGAGCGAGGTCAGCGCGGCGCTGCCAGTCACCACCCTGACTCAGAACCTGGCTCAGTTGGCCGTCGTGATTTTGGGAATCCTAGTGCTCTTGGGCCTGCTCGGAGTCCCTATCTCCGCCCCACTTACAGCCCTGGGCGTCGGTGGCCTGGCGGTGGCGTTGGCCTTGCAGGAAACTCTCTCGAATCTCTTTGCCGGGTTTTACATTGCAGTTGCCGGACAGATCCGCGTGGGCGACTACATCAAGTTGAACACGGGTGAAGAAGGCTACGTGATTGACATCAGTTGGCGCAACACGAGCATCCGCGTGCTCGCGAACAACCTGATTCTCATTCCCGACTCCAAGCCTGCCCAGGCCATCGTGACCAATTACTATCTGCCCGAGAAACGCATGTCGGTCGCAATTCCCGTCGCGGTCGCGTATGATAGCGACCCGGAAAAGGTTGAGCGCGTCCTGATCGAGACCGCGCTCGAGGGAACCAAGGAGATTCCGGGGCTTTTGCCGAGCCGGCGCCGGTCGCACGCCTGATACCGGGGTTTGGCGAGTTTGCCCTGAATTTCACGCTGGGGTGCCATGTGGCCGAGTTTGTGGATCAGTACCCGGTCCAGCATGAACTGCGCAAAAGGATCGTCAGACGGTTTCGCGAGGAGGGAATCCGGATACCCTTTCCCAGTCGCACCGTTTACCTGGGTGAGCAGGAGAACGGCGAAAAAACGAACCGGCAATCAGTTTGAGGCAGGCGCGGGAAGCTTGCTGAGGATGCGATCCTGGATCGAATGGGCGTCCCACCATTCGACGGCGTTAATCTGCACCCCATCAAGCTGCATGCTGAAGTGCAGGTGATCGCCGCCGGCGAGACCCGTGTCACCGCTTTGCCCCATCGGCTGATTCTTTTTCACCGCGTCACCCGGCTTCACCGCGATCCGGCTCAGATGGCCGTATATGGACTGTAGCCCGTAGCCGTGGTCCACTACGATGCAGTTGCCGTAGATGCCGAGTTCGGAGGCATAGATCACCTTACCGTCATTGGCCGCCAATACCCGGAACATTCCTCACTACGGAGAGTCGAAACCCAGATGCACCTGTTCATCGACTTTCTTACCCTGGTAAACATAGCTGCGAACGTCCGCAAATTGCGATTCGACTTTGGAGTTGGCAAGCTGCAGGAATGGGCCATGCCAGAGCACACGCTCCTCGGTCTTGAAGCGCAGATCAGACAGCGCCCGATTGTTCTTTCGTCGCATCTCGCCGTTGATCTTCAGGAAGCGGGCTAACAAGTCGCCGGAGCCACCCGGGGTCCCAGTCTGATGCCACGACCTTTTGCAGAAAGGCCTCGCTCAGCTCCAATTCGCAGTTTGCGGAAGCTCTTCGGAAAGATCTTGTTCCAAAATGTCGCGGTGGCTTCGGTCGCGGCGGGATTGCGCGCGTAAACCACCGGCGATTGATTGGCGGGAAGGTCCCAGGGTAGGCGAACAGTGAGAAGCGCTCATTGCCACGTCCCGGCAAGGCAAAGCTTCGGAACTGATACTTTCCCACGCGCACCCCGGCTTCGGTCCAATAGCCCGAGGGCGTGAAGGCAACCAATTCTGCGCCGCCCTGGTTGATGTAGTGCTGGAATCCGTCGGCGGTCACACGCGGAGGCTGGGTGACGACCTGGACTTCGCGCGCCAGTTCGTCGGTGCGGGCCCGCAAATCGTTGGATTGTGCTTCCACAATCAGGCGAGCCTTCCCGTCGTGTAGAGCCGGGGCGTTTTGTTTGCCAGCGGTAAAGCTCACCTGCTCGGGCCGCGCGATCGGTCGCCAGAACAACAGACGGTTCGAGGGATTGCGCTGCTCGAAGACAACATGGCGCTTCCCGTCCTGCTCGATAGCCACCGTGAACCGCCAGAGGCCATGGGGGTTCTCCACCTTCACGCTAAGCGGCGTCTTGATGCCGATGGCCTGAACCGGGGGGTCGAGGGTGAGTTTGCTGCGGGACGACAAGAAAAACAGAATGAATATTCCCGCAAACACCACAAGAAGAATGAGGCCGAAGAGCTTTTTCACTTTTTCGTCCAGGAATTCACCCAATCGATAAACACTGTGTACCAGAGCAGGCTGTTCTGAGGTTTCAGGATCCAATGGCCTTCGTCGGGGAATAACAGGAGATTGGAAGGTACTTTTTGCAGTTGCAGGGCAGTAAAGAGTTGGAGGCTCTGCCATAAGGCACGCGGTAGTCGAGCTCGCCGGCGGTCACCAGCGTCGGTGTGCGGAACTCTTTGGCCGCAAAGCTTGGCGACCACCGGGCATAGAGATCGGCATTGTCCCAAGGCGTGCCCGCAAACTCCCAGAGAGGAAACCACAGCTCTTCGGTTTCGCCAAACATGCTGCGCAGATCGAAGACCCCGGCATGAGACACCATGGCTTTGAAGCGCTGTGTATGGCCCAGCATCCAATTCACCATATAGCCGCCGTAAGAGGCGCCCGCGACCGCGATACGGCTCGAATCCGTATAGGGCAGGCGGGCGGCATGGTCCGTTGCCGCCATAAGGTCGTCTAAATGCGCGCCGCCCCAATCCTGGTTGATCTCGTCGATGAATTTTTGACCGTAGCCGGTCGAGCCCCGCGGATTCGGCATGACCACTACGTACCCGGCGCTGGCGAAAACCTGTGCGTTCCAGCGATAGCCTCCAGCTCTAGCCCGAAGCTCCTTGCGGACCACCGTGGATCAGCATCAGAACCGGGTACTTCTGGTCGGGCCGAAAACCGTGCGGCTTTACCAGAAAGCTCTGAACCTTAGTCTGTTCGGCGCCATCCACCCAAAATTCTTCGTATGCGTTCAATTGGTGCGTACTCAGGATCGCGTCGTTGAGATGGGTCAAAGGCTGAGCCGTTCCGCCGGAGGCCGAGGCGCCGGTAGATCTCCACGGGCTGCCGAACCGCTCTGTTGGGTGTAGATCATGGTCTTGCCGTCGGGGGTGAGTTGCATGTCATCCAGATGATTGTCTCCGCTGGCGGCAATGCGCAGCGCGCCCCCGGACACTGCAATATATTGAATCGACTGGCGCCCACGGTCTTCGGAAGTGAAGAAGATCGTGCTCGAATCGGGCGACCAGGTAAAGCTGTTCACCCACCGGTCGAGATTGTCCGTGAGAATCGTGACCTTACCAGTGGCGCGCTCGAGCACCGACAAGCGCCAGCGGTCGCTTTCGTACCCGCCTCGAAGTTGCGACCGGTAGGCGAGATACTTCCCGTCAGGGAGTACAAAGGACCGGCTGTCCGCCCCCGGATTCGTCGTGATCTTGCGCGAGATCCCGCTTGCCACCGCGACGGCGTACAGGTCGGAATTGGTGCTTATCGCGGGCGTCGGAGCCGCGTTTGTGGTATAGCAGATCTCGCCGCTGTCAGGCGCGATCGCGTAATCATCGGGGCCACCCAGTGAAAAGGGAGGCACATCCAGAGGGCCGGGAGTCAGGTCTTTGGGAGGCCCGCCCGCGATCGGAGCCATGAGCAAGTGACTGCGGCGCTTCGACTGCCACTGGGTCCAGTGCCGATACAGTAAGTTACTGTAGGTGCGCGCCTTTACTTTGTCCTGTTTTTCGGCGTCCAGCTTCTTCTTGTTGCAGGCATCGTCGGCTCCGCATTCCGGAAAGACGTCGCTGGTGAAGACCAGATACTTGCCGTCCGGAGAAAACTGGACTCCGCCGGCCTCGGTTGAGAGATTCGTGAACTGCCTCGCATTCGCGCCGTCGGCATTCATCAACCAGACCTGCGTGGACCCGCTTCGGTCTGAAAGAAAGGCTATGGTCTTGGAATCGGGCGACCATCGCGCGCGCTGATTGTTCTCACCCGCTTCGGTAATGCGCCGCGGCGTACCGCCCTGAAGCGGCACGGCATAGATCTGGTTGAGGCGCTTGTTGTTATCGATGTCGATGGTCTGAACCGTGAACGTTATCATGCGGGCGTCCGGAGAGATCAGCGGATCGCTGATGCGCGCCAGCTTGAGGAGTGCATGGATATCAAAGGGCTGCTTGTCGGCGAATACGGAAGCCGAGCAAAAGCAGCGCAATCGCGAGTGCACGGCTCATATATAGATCGATTGTATCGCGGCATGTTAGCATGGATTTTCAATACTTTCCGACAGAAAAGCCCGTTTTGATCCGTGCCGTCAAAGGAACCCGTGACCTGTTGCCGCCGGAAACGGCGCTGTGGAATTTTGTGGAAGCGGCGGCCCGGACGTGTTTCCGCGCCTACAACTATCAGCGAGATTCGCACGCCGATTTTCGAAGAGACAGCGCTGTTCGCGCGCGGCGTCGGCGAAGAGACCGATATCGTCAGCAAGGAGATGTACACGTTCGACGATCGCGACGGCAGCTCGCTGACTCTGCGGCCGGAGAACACCGCGTCGGTGATCCGCGCCTACATCGAGCACAGGCTGGATCAGCAGCCGGGCTGCAGAAGCTCTACTACATCGGCCCGATGTTTCGCCGCGAGCGTCCGCAGAAGGGCCGCTACCGGCAGTTCTATCAGATCGGCGCGGAAGCGATCGGCTCGCGAATCTCCGCGGTCGATGCGGAAGTCATCGAGATGGTTGTCGAGATTCTCTCCGTGTCGCCGGCCTCGAAGGTTTCGAGCTGCTGATCAATTCGGTTGGCTGCCCGGTCTGCCGCCCGCAGTTCATGCGAAGCGTTGCGCGAGCGGTTGAAGGACGTTGCGACCAAGCTGTGCGCCGATTGCCAGCGCCGTGCGGACACTAATCCATTGCGCGTGCTCGACTGCAAGGTTCCCGAGGACCAGCCGATCATCGATACGCTGCCGTCGATGCTTGACCACCTGTGCGACGAATGCGCGAGCCACTTCGCGGCGGTGAAGCGAGTACCTTGCCGATCGCGGCATCGATACACGGTCAGGCCACGCCTGGTCCGCGGTCTCGATTACTACACGCGCACCACGTTCGAGATCGTCCACGGAGCGCTCGGCGCGCAGAATTCGGTGCTCGGCGGCGGACGCTATGACGGGCTAGCGGAGGCTCTGGGATCGAAGGTACCCGCACCGGGGATCGGCTTTTCGATCGGTGAGGATCGGCTCGTGATGGCCATCGAAGGCTCAACGCCCTCACCAGACACAATCGATATCTTCATTGCGCCGATGGGATCCGCGCATTCACACATTGCAGCCTGCTTGCACGCGACTTGCGGTAAGGCCGGCGCGGTCGTCGAGGTCTCTACGGACGCGAAGCTCAAACGCGCGCTCGAAACTCGCAAACAAGCTCGGGGCGAGACGGGCGCTGATCGTCGGCGACAATGAGATTTCAGCGGGTACGTATGTCCTAAAGGACATGCAAAGCGGTGATCAGACCAATGTCGGACGCCAGGAACTGCTCGAAATCAGAGAACCACCTAGAAAATGCCTGAACCTGAAGTATCCATACGATTGGACTTTCTCGGCGATCTTCGCCGCACGCACACCTGCGGGCAATTGCGTGCAAGCGATGCCGGCAAGCGCGCCCTCCTGATGGGTTGGGTGCACCGCCGTCGCGATCTCGGCAAGGTGATCTTCATACATCTACGCGATCGTGAAGGCGTAACTCAAGTCGTATTCAACGAGGGCGTCGACCCTGAGGTGCATGATCGCGCCGAGCAATTGCGCTCCGAGTACGTAGTGGCTGTGGAGGGCACGGTCGCGGTGCGCACACCGGAGACGATCAATGCAAACATCCCGACTGGCGAGGTCGAGATCGTCGCCGAAAAGGTCTGGATACTGAACGAGTCGCGCACGCCGCCGTTCCCAATGGAAGAAACCGTTGATGTCAGCGAGGACGCGCGTCTGAAGTATCGCTACGTCGATTTGCGCCGCCCGCACATGCAGCGGAACATCATGCTGCGTTCGAAGGTCGCGTTCGCGTACACGGCAATACCTTGTACGCGCAGGGCTTTCTCGAGATCGAGACGCCGTTCATGACGCGGTCCACTCCCGAAGGCGCACGCGACTATCTCGTACCCAGCCGTGTGAATCCCGGCACGTTCTACGCGCTGCCGCAGTCGCCGCAGATGTTCAAGCAGCTGCTGATGGTGAGCGGCTTCGACAAGTATTTCCAGATCGTCCGCTGCTTCCGCGACGAAGATCTGCGCGCCGACCGTCAGCCCGAGTTCACGCAGATCGATCTCGAGATGTCGTTTCCGCAGCAGGAGCGATTTACGGAGTCATCGAACCGGATGATTCAAAACGTCTGCGCGGCTGCAGGCTATGGAGGTCGACATTCCTTTCCCGCGCTTCAGGTACGACGAGGCGATGCGTCGTTATGGCATCGACAAGCCGGACTGCCGTATTCCTCCCATGCAGGCAGTGGAGGATCTGTTGCCGGAACTTGCCGCGCACGGTTTACCGCTGGCGGCGATTCATGTGCCCAAGACCGGCGCGCTCAGCAGGCGGGAGCGCGATGAGCTCAAGGCGTTCGGTGCCGAGCGGGGCTTGCGTGTTTACGACGACATCAAGCGTCTCGAGCGCGATTTCATGTGGCCCGCAACCTGTCCAGCGATGGCGAGATCGTCCGCAAGACGAGCGGTGAGGATATGGTGGCGGTATTCGTGCCGACTACGCCAAACCCGACCTCGGGCTACCTGTGCTATGTGCGCAAGTCCGAGCTGATCATGCTCGACATGTCGATCGAGGACGGCATCAAGGCCACGGTTTCGGCCGGCCTAGTCGGCGCCGATCCGCGAGGCCACGTCAAGAAGGTGGCGGCGGTACCTGCCAGTATCGGGGAAAGGATCGTCACCGAACCTCAGCCCGCCGCCAGGAGGCGCACGGCCTCCTCGCGCTCGAAGAGATAAAGCAGCGTCCGCAAAGCCTCGCCGCGGGCGGATTGCAGTCCCGGATCGCGCTCGAGGACGAGATGGGCATCTTCCCGTGCCTCAGCCAGGAGATCGCCATGGATGGCGAGATCGGCGAGCCGGAACAGGGGTACCCCGGACTGCCGGGTTCCCAATGCCTCGCCGGCGCCCCGCAGCGCCAGATCTTCCTCGGCGATGAGAAACCCATCGTCGCTGCTGCGCAGGATTTCGAGCCGCTTTCGTGCCATCTCGCCCAATGGCTCTGCATAGAGCAGGATGCAGGATGATTTTCGTTCGCCGCGACCCACCCGGCCGCGCAGCTGGTGCAGCTGGGCCAGCCCGAAGCGCTCGGCATTTTCGACGATCATGATCGAAGCCTGGGGCACGTCGACGCCGACCTCGATCACCGTGGTCGATACCAGAATGGCGACGTCGCCCGCCTGAAAGCGCGCCATGGCGTCGTCCTTGTCCGTTGCTTTCATGCGCCCGTGCACGAGGCCGACCTTGCCCGGAAAGTGTCCGGCGAGATGCGCAAAGCGCGCCTCTGCCGCCGCATCATCGATGATGTTGCTCTCGCCGACGAGCGGACACACCCAATAGGCGCGCTGGCCGCCGGCGATCGCTCTTCCCAGGGCGTCCGTGACCTCGACCAGGCGGTCGAGCGGCATCACCCGGGTTTCGATGGCCTGGCGCCCGGCAGGGCGCTCGGTCAGGCGTGAAGCGTCCATGTCGCCGTAAAGGGTCAGGCTCAGCGTTCTGGGAATTGGCGTGGCCGTCATGACGAGGAGGTCGGTCGCGCTGCCCGCCTTGGCCTGCAGCGCCAGCCGCTGATGAACTCCGAAACGATGCTGTTCATCGATGACCACCAGCGCCAGGTTCTTGAAGTCGACGCCTTCCTGAAGCAGCGCGTGCGTTCCGATCACGATATGGCTTTCGCCGGACGCCGCGCGTTTGCGCGCCAGCTCACGCGCCTTGCCTTTTTCCCTCCCTGTCAGGATATCGACGATGATTCCCGTTCCCGCCGTCAGGCGCGTGATCGTGCCCAGATGCTGGCGGGCCAGAATCTCGGTCGGCGCCATGAACGCCCCTTGCCCGCCCGCCTCGACGGCGGTGGCGAGGGCGAGCAGCGCGACCGCGGTCTTGCCTGACCCGACATCGCCCTGCAGCAGCCGCATCATGCGCTCGTCGGCGGCCATATCCGTAAGAATGGTTGCCACCGCCTCGCTTTGCGAGGATGTGAGCTGGAACGGCAGGATGCCGATTATTTTCTGACGCAGCCGGCCGGTGCCCTGAACGGAACGGCCGCGGACCTTTTTCAGGTGCCGGCGCACCAGCAGCAACGCCAGTTGATTGGCGAGCAGCTCGTCGTAGGCGAGCCGCTGCCGGGCCGCGCTGTCGGGGTCTGCCTGCTCGATCGCTTCCGGATGGTGCACCGAGCGCAGCGCCGCCGCAAAACCGGGGAAGCGGCGTTGCCGGAGGAGCGAGTTTGTCAGCCACTCCGGCAACTGCGGAATTCGGTCGAGCGCCCCCCGCACGCCCTTGCTCAAGACCCGCAGCGACATTCCGGCGGTAAGCGGGTAGACGGGATCGATGGCCGGCAGGCTCGCAAATTCATCGGCGCTCACCACATGGTCCGGATGAACGATCTGCGGCGAGCCCTGATACCAATCTATGCTGCCCGAAACGAAGCGGGTCTCGCCGACCGGCAGCAGGCGCTTCAGGTGCTCGGCGAAACCGTGAAAGAAGACAAGGATGATTTCGCCCGTATCGTCAAAACAATCGATCCGATAGGGCACGTTTCTGTTATGGGGCGGCGGCGGCCGGTGGCGGCCGATGGTTACCTCCACGGTCACGATGCCGCTTCGCGGTAGTTGCGCTACGGGTGGCCGAAGCCGCCGGTCGATGAAGGCGGTCGGCAGATGGAACAACAGATCGACGATACGCGCCGTCGCAGAAACTCCTTCGTGTGCGGGCCGCAACAGTGTGCTCAGACATTTCTGTACCTTCGGCCCGATGCCTTTGAGGGTCTGTGCTTCGGCAAAGAGAGGATTGAGAATTGCGGGTCGCATGGCCTGGCCCATGTTCCGGAAAATGCTCAGGCGAGCAATAGCATCCCGTTGCGCACCAGGGTTCTGCCGCCTAAACAGTGCCGCCTCAGGATGGTCGACGCCCAACACTACGATCTAGATGTGCGCCGCCGGAAGTTATTGTGGCGCGCCACACACCGGGGAACCAGGGAACTGGACCTCGTGCTTGGAGGTTTTGCCGGCGCCAACATTGCCATGATGAGCGAAATCGAACTGGCCGAGCTTGAGCAACTGGTAGCCCTCGACGATCCGGCCCTCACCGAATGGATCTTCGCGGGCTCGTCCGCGGAGTACGCATGCCGATCCGCCACCGCCGCAAGGCTGCTCGCCTGGCGCGCCAAGCTCGCTTGACATGGACTGGGAGGCGCGCGCCGCGAAGCCCGGAAGGACGATACTTGCCCGTCTTCCGCACGGGCTCGACGCCCTGGTTCTTGCCGACCTTGCGAAACTCGAGGCGCCGGCCCTGCACCTGCACATCGCTCGGGATGATCAGCGCATGGCGAGCCTGGTCGAGGGGCTTGCATTTTTTGCGCCCGACGTGCCGATACTGAAGTTTCCCGCCTGGGACTGCCTGCCCTATGACCGGGTATCTCCGCTCGCCGAGGTGGTGGCCCAGCGGCTCGCAACATTGGCGGCGCTGAGCGAGACGCCTGGAGCCGCTATCGTCGTGACGACCGCGAACGCCATCCTGCAGCGGACGCTGGCGCCGGATGTCGTTCGCAGCCTCAGCTTCACCGCCGCCCCCGGCAACGTGATCGCCATCGCCGGCATCGAAACTTTTTTGGCCGCCAACGGCTATGTCCGGTCGAGCACCGTCGTCGATTCCGGCGACTTCGCGGTGAGGGGCGGCATCGTGGACATTTTCCCGCCGGGTGCTCCGGAACCCGTGCGCCTGGACTTCTTTGGCGATGCGCTCGAATCCATTCGCAGTTTCGATCCTCAGACGCAGCGGACTACGGGACAGCTCGAGAGGATCAGACTTCTGCCGGCCAGCGAAGTGCACCTGACCGATGCCACCATGGGCCGCTTTCGCACGCGCTACGCCGCCGAATTCGGCGGCGTCGATCTTGATGACCCCCTGTACGAGGCGGTGACAGCCGGCCGCCGATATCAGGGCATGGAGCACTGGTTGCCGCTGTTTCACGACCGGCTGGGAACCCTTTTCGACCATGTGGGCGCTTGTCCAGTGAGCCTCGACCACCTTGTGGAGGAGGCGGCTCGCGCACGGCTCGATCAGGTCAGCGAATACTTCGATGCCCGCAGGGAGGCGCTCGAGAAGGGTAGTTTCGGAGCTGCGCCCTACAAGCCCCTGCCGCCTGACCGAATTCATCTGGCGTTTGCCGAGTGGCATAGCCTGCTCGCTTCGCGTCCCGTCCTGCAGGTTTCGCCATTTGACCAGCCGGCCACCGCCGGAACGCCCGTTCGTTCCGCGGGTGGCCAGGAGGGGCGGGCTTTTTCGGCAGAACGCGCGACCCCGGGCGTGAACGTGTTCGATGCGGTGCGCCTTCATATCGACGGCTTGCGCAAATCGGGCAAGCGGGTGGTGATCGCCGCCTGGACCGAAGGCGCGGCCGAGCGCCTCGAGGCGATCCTCAAGGATCACGGCGTGGCGCCGATCGCCGGTGCTGCAGGTTGGGCTGAAGTGCAGGCCAGGCCAAGCAATGTGATAAGCACGGTCGTGCTCGGACTGGAGCATGGCTTCGAGACCGCCGAGCTCGCATTCGTCGCTGAACAGGACATCGTCGGCGACCGGTTTGTGCGGCGGGCCCGCAAGTCGCGGCGGGCCGGCGACTTCATCTCGGAACTCTCGAGCCTCTCGGCAGGCGATCTCATTGTGCATGTCGATCACGGCATCGGCCGCTTCGAGGGGCTCAGGACGATTCTGGTCCAGGACGCTCCGCATGACTGCCTGTTCCTCCAGTATGGCGGCGGCGATCGGCTGTTTCTGCCGGTGGAAAACATCGAGCTCCTGTCGCGTTACGGTTCCGAGGTCGCAGACGTCGAACTCGATCGTCTCGGCGGCGGCGCCTGGCAGAACCGCAAGGCCAGGCTCAAGCAGAGGATCAGGGAAATCGCCGATGAGCTGATCCGCACGGCCGCTGCCCGGCAGCTGAAGGACGGCGAGGTCATAACGCCGGGCGATGGGCTCTATGACGAGTTCAACGCCCGTTTCCCCTATGAAGAAACGGACGACCAGCTTGCCGCCATCGAGGCAGTCGAAGCGGATCTGGCGCGGGGCCGGCCCATGGACCGGCTGGTGTGCGGCGATGTGGGCTTCGGCAAGACGGAGGTGGCGCTACGTTCTGCCTTCATGACCGCCATGAGCGGCAGGCAGGTGGCGGTCGTCGTTCCGACGACGCTGCTGGCGCGCCAGCATTCCGCTACTTTCCGGGAGCGTTTCCAGGGCTATCCCGTGCACATCGCCCAGGCGTCGCGGCTGATCGGCCGCAAGGAGCTAAAGGAGGTGAAGTCGGGGCTTGCGGCCGGCACCGTCGATATCGTGATCGGAACTCATGCGCTGCTCGCCAAGGACGTCGTTTTTCGCGACCTCGGGCTCCTCGTAATCGATGAAGAGCAACACTTCGGCGTCAAGCACAAGGAGCGGTTGAAGGAGCTCAAGTCGAGCGTGCACGTATTGACGCTGACCGCCACGCCGATTCCACGCACGCTGCAGCTCGCTCTCACCGGCATCCGTGAGCTTTCGATCATCGCCACTCCGCCGGTCGACCGGTTGGCGGTCAGAACCTACATATGTCCTTTCGACCCCGTCATCATTCGGGAAGCTCTGCGGCGCGAGCTCTATCGCGGCGGGCAGTGCTTTTACGTCGTTCCGAGGATTTCGGATATTCCGGAGATCGCAGCGTTGCTCCGCGAGCTCGTACCCGAGGCGCGGGTGGCCGTTACACATGGCCGTCTGCCGCCGACCGAGCTCGAGGACGCCATGGCCGCCTTCTATGACCGGAAGCTCGACGTCCTGTTGACGACCGCAATCATCGAATCCGGGCTTGATATCCCCACCGCCAACACGCTGATCGTGCATCGCGCCGAGATGTTCGGGCTGGCGCAGCTCTATCAGCTGCGCGGCCGCGTCGGCCGCGCCAAGCAGCGCGCCTATGCGCTGCTTACGATGCCCGCCGGCCGGGAGCTGACGGAGGCCGCCGGCAAGCGTCTGCAGGTGCTGCAGGCGCTCGACTCGCTCGGCGCCGGCTTCACCCTCGCGAGCCATGATCTCGACATACGCGGGGCCGGAAACCTGCTCGGCGAGGAGCAGTCGGGACACATCAGGGAAGTGGGCTTCGAGCTCTATCAGCAGATGCTCGAGGAAGCCGTGTCGAGTTCTCAGGGCGGACAACAAGACCATGGAAACGTCGGACGCCTGGTCGCCGCAGATCAACATCGGAACCTCGGTAATGATCCCCGAAGCCTATGTTCCCGATCTGCAGGTTCGCCTTGGGCTCTACCGCCGGCTCGCCAACTTCCGCAACGAGGAGGACATCGACGCATTCGCTGCGGAGCTGCATGATCGCTTCGGCGAGATACCGGCGGAGGTGAAACACCTTCTCGAGGTCGTCGCGATCAAGCTCCTGTGTCGCGATGTCAATGTGGCGGGTCTCGATGCCGGTCCCAAGGGTGTGGTGCTGAGCTTCCGCAACGACACCTTTGCCAATCCCGATGCGCTTGTCGCTTGGATCACGGGTCAGGGCTCCCTCGCCAAGCTCAGGCCCGATATGAAGCTCGTAATACGGCGGTCCTGGGAGTCCGCAGAGGAGCGCCTGATGGGCGCCCGACAACTGATGACCCAGTTGCGGAAACTGAGCAAGGCAGCTTGAGGCGGGCCTCCGCTCGTAAGGCTACGAATGGAGAACCCCGGCTCGCTCGGCGCGCACCCGGGCAATGGCGCCTGCGATGTAGCGTGGATCCTGGGCGCCGACTACCGCGTAGCGCCCGCCGACAACGAAGGTCGGCACACCGTTCACACCCATCCGCGCGGCCTGCGAGATTTCTTCCTGCGCCTCCGCGCGCCCGGCATCGCCGGCCAGAAGCTCCGCGACGCTGTCGGCCTTCAGGCCGCAATCTCGCGCGGCAGAGCGCAGCACTCCTTTTTCGCCGACGTCCGCTCCTTCCAGAAAATACAGCTGGAACAGTCTTTCTGCGACCGCACCCTGCAGACCTTCGACCTGCGCCTGGCGCAGCAACCGATGCGCGTCGAGCGTGTTGGGTGAGCGTCTGATCAGATCGAAACGGAACTCGATGCCCTCGAGAATCCCGGCAGCGATCACAGCTCCCTGGATCTCCCTGATCTTTTCCGCCGAGCCGAACTTTTTCGTCAGGTACTGCTCCCGTGCGATGCCTTCCTTCGGAATCGTGGGATCGAGCTGAAACGGTCGCCAGCGCACTTCAACCGCCGTCGTCGCCATGGCCGCGATCGCCCGCTCGAGACGGCGTTTTCCGATGTAGCACCAGGGGCAAACGACATCGGAGATGACATCGACTGGTATCGGTTCGCCGTCAGCGGCGATCGGACGCCGGCTCGCGGTCATCCGTCATTGGCGCCTTCAAACCAGACAGTAGACGCATCGAAGCCCGGAAGAGGCAGCCGGGCCGGCCGGCCGATGTATTTGCGCCGCGCCACCCATTGGCCGCCGGAGTTGTAGAACGGCACGATATAGTGACCGTTGACGAGCACCCGATCGAGCGCCCGTACCGCGGCGACGAAATCCTCCCGGCCGGATGAGGCGAGCAGCGCATTGATCAGGCGGTCGACGACCGGATCGGCGATGCCCGGATAGTTGCGCGTGCCCTCGGTCGTCCGTCCCCTGCTGCCGAAGTAGAACATCTGTTCGTTGCCCGGAGACAGGGAATTGTACCAGGTCGCCGGAATCATGTCGTAGTCATAACTTTGCAGCAGGCGCTGGAACTGGGCCGAGTCGACAACGCGCACATCCATCGCGATACCGATCTGCTTCAACACGCGCTGGTAGTGCAGGGCAATTCGTTCCTGGTCGCGGCTTGCGATCGACAACGTGAAGCTGAAGGGGCGTCCGGTCTTGCGGTTGACGAGAACGGCGCCGCGCAGGTTCCAACCGGCGTCGGCGAGCAGCGTCAGCGCCTTTTTGAGGTTCTTGCGGTCGCGCCCGGATCCGTCGCTCACCGGCGCGCGGTAAGAACCGTCCAGAATTGCCGGGGCGATGTGATTGCGGTCATTGGCCAGGAGACGCAGTTCGGTTTCACTGGCTGGATTTCCGGCATACGAGAGCTCTGAGCCAGAGTAGTAGCCCTGGGTTCGCCGGTAGAGATCGTGAAACAGATTCGTGTTGGCCCATTCGAAATCAAAAGCAAGGATCAGAGCTTCGCGCACTCTTCTATCGGCGAAGATCTCGCGGCGCGTATTGAAAGCGAAGCCTGAAGTTGCCGCCGGTGATCGCTGCTCGATCTTCTCAAGGATGACGTCGCCCCTCATCACCGCAGGGAAATCATAGCCGCCCGACCAGCGCGATGGATCGCTCTCGACCCGGATGTCGACAAGCCCCTTCTTGAACGCTTCGAAAGTGGCGTTGTTGTCGCGGTAATAGTCGAACCGCAGTTCGTCGAAGTTCCACAACCCCTTGCTGATCGCCAGGTGGCGGCCCCAGTATCCCGCGTGGCGCCGGTAGATCACCCGTTCACCGGCCTTGATTTCCGCCATTACGTACGGGCCCGAACCCACGAGCGGTTCCAGCGTCGTGGACTCGAAGTCCTTGCCTGCCCAGGCATGTTTGGGAAGAACCGGCATGAGGCCGAGGATCAGTGGCAGCTCCCGGTCCGCGCCGTCCTGGTGAAAGGTGACGGTCAGGGCGTCGGGAGTATCGATTCGGGTGACCTTGGAATAGAAGTCTTTGAAGTTGGGGCGGCCGTACTCGCGCAGGAGTTCGAGCGAAAAGACGACGTCGGCCGAGGTGACAGGTTGCCCGTCCGAGAATTTTGCTTCGCTGCGCAGCTTGAAGGTGATGGCTGAGAAGTCGTCGGCCACATCGATCGATTGGGCCAGGAGGCCGTAAAGCGAAAAAGTTTCGTCCCAATTGCGCCCCAGCAGGCTCTCGAACACCAGGGTGCGCGCGCCGGTCGCTGCCTGGCCCTTGACGATGAACGGGTTGGTGCTGTCGAAGCTGCCGGTTACCGCCTGCTTGAGTACGCCCGTTTTGGGCGCCTGCGGATTTACGTATGGGAGGTTGGGGAAACCGGCCTCGAGTGCCGGCTCCTGGTGCATGGCGATGCCGTGCCTTGGCGCCCCGGCAAGGGGAGGGGACAAGACGAGGATGCCGATAAGCAGGATCGCTGCGAAAGAACCGCGTCTGCTGGCTGCTCCCTCGACAATCTTAGACCGGACCGGATTCAATGCCGGCGCATTTGCCGCAGCCGGTAGGCGCAGTGCTTTTTGTCGAAACGGTCGAAATAGTCCCTCACCTGTGGGTGACGGACCGGCATGCCGGAATTGTCGACCAGCAGGTTCTGCTCCGAAACATAGGCCACGTACTCCGTCTCCTCGTTTTCGGCGAACAGGTGGTAAAACGGCTGATCTTTGCGTGGGCGGACCTCCTCTGGAATCGACAGCCACCAGTCTTCGGTATTGGCGAAGACTGGATCGACATCAAAAATCACCCCCCGAAAGGAAAAGTGGCGATGTTTTACGATCTGACCGATCTGAAATTTTGCTGAGCGGGCCGGTTCAGGCATGCGTTTGAGGCTCCATCACCCCTTCTCTTGGCGCGCCGAACAGGCAAAGACAAGGTCCAATAGGACGCACCTCTTGGAGCCATTACACCCCGTAAGGTGCTGTACTATCAAGAAAAATCGCCTTGCCGACGACCGCCCTCGAATCAAGTCCCCGATGGCGCATCATTGCGCATATGGGGGCTCGCCGCCAGAAGTTCTTCGCAGGTTTTCCGTTAAAGTTGCGCCTGCTGGGTCAATGCGGGCGCATGGCGAGGGGAAGCTGCTGCAAGGGTCCGAGCCCCTCATTCATGATCATCTCGCGCAGCGGGGAAATCCGATCGATCGCGGTGAAGCCGAGCACACGCAACGCGGAGAGCAGCATGGACCCGCCGAGGAACGATCGGTTCATGTAGTGGATAACCTCCTGCCGCGGCAGCACGTCGCGGCGCCTGAGTTGGTTGTAGCAGTGCAATACGTGGCCGCCGCCTGGATCCAGGCCGTTCCGCCGGGCATCGCCGATGAGTTCCGCGGCTGTCGCTGCATCGCGCAGGCTCATGTTCAGTCCCTGGGCTCCGACCGGCGGAACCACGTGAGCGGCCTCTCCCACGAGGAGCGTGCGCGGCCCTCCGAACTCGGATGCAATGAGCCCACCCATGGGAAACAGAGAACGATTGCCCACGGCAAGGATACGTCCGAGTCGCCCATGGGTTGCCGCCTGGAGCTCGCACCTGAACTCACTCTCATCGAGGGCCATCAGCTCTCCCGCCCGCTCGGGAGTTTCCATCCACACCAGGCCTGAGCGGCGGCCCGGCAACGGCACGGTGGTCAGGGGACCGGCGGCTCTGTGGTATTCGATGGACAAGTCGTCGTGCGCCAGGGAATGTTCGAAGGTGGCGGCAATTGCCGCCTGCTCGTAGGACCAGCTATGGGTCGCGACGCCTAAAGACTGCCGGACGAACGATTTCTTTCCGTCGGCGGCGATGATCACCGGCGCGGCAATCTCAGCTTTGACGCCGCGTCCGACCGTTACCGAGCCGTCTGCAACGGCGAAGGATTCGATGGGCCCTGCGATGCAGGATACGCCGCGTTGCGTGCACAGCGCGTGGAGCTCCTGACAAAGTGCTTCCAGCGGCAGGTTCCAGCCAAATGCCTCGAGGTTCAGCTCACCGGCCGAAAAGGTGACGGTGGGCGAAGTCAGCAAGCTGCCCGTGTCGTCGATGATGCGGAGCCGCCGCAACGGCTGGGCAAGTGCGGAAAGCCTGCCCGGCCATATCTCCAGGTGGCTCAGAAGCCGGATCGACGGCTGCATGAGCGCCACGGTGCGCGGATCGATTTCGTGGCTCGGCGCTGCACCAACAAGAGCTGGAGCAAGTCCTTGCCTGGCCAGCAACGCGGCCGCGGCGAGTGCCGAGGGACCCGACCCGACGACGATCGCGTCCACCGTCTGGATCAATAAAGTCAGCCTCAGCTAGCGGAGTTGGGTAGCCTGCATCGCCGGGCGGGCGGTGAAGGCCTCAAACCACGCTGCGAGTTTCGGATGGTCTTTGCGCCAGTCTAGGTCACTATGCCGGAAGTCCATGTAGCTCACCGCTGCACCGACCGCGATCGCCCCCGCGGTCACCTCTGCAAGGTCCCTCATCCAGTTGGCCTCCAGGTCGTGGCAAGTCGCTGCGAGGCGCAATCTGAGGCGGCCGATCAGCTCCTTCCAACGCAAGCTCTCGGGCCGGGTTGCGGTCTCATAGCGCAGGGCGACTGCGGCATCGCCCATGCCTTGTCCCAGGGACTGGATCGTCAGAACGCGGAACCGCTTGACCGGCTCATCCGGCAGCAGCTTCTTGTCGCCGGCATGATGGCACAGATACTCACAGATGACGCGCGAGTCATGCAACGCGTGCCCGTGGTCGGTCACCAGAGTCGGTATGCGCCCCAGAGGATTGACCTTCGTCAGGTCTGGATGTGCGACGGTCGGCAGCACACCCTGCAGATGCTCGACCTGGAGATTATCAGCGATACCGACCTCATGCGCGGTGACGAGACACATCCGGGCGAATGGGGATGCGGGGCTGTAGAGCAGTTTCATGGCGTCCGCCGAAGCAGAGGAACCGCGAAGCCCCGCCCCGGCCCTCGCACAGCCGGGGGCGGAAGAGTTGGGCTCGGCTCGATCCTATTGTCGACCCGGCTGGCTTACCACTCGCAGATAGGGCTTCAGCGTCTTCCAGCCCTTGGGGAACTTTTCCTTGGCCTGCTCATCGGTCACCGATGCGAGGATGATGACATCGTCGCCCTGTTTCCAGTTGGCAGGCGTGGCAACCGACTGGTTGGCCGTGAGCTGCAGGAAATCGATGACCCGCAGGACCTCGTCGAAGTTTCGCCCGGTGCTCATGGGATAGGTGATCATGAGCTTGATCTTCTTGTCCGGCCCGATGACGTAAACATTGCGCACGGTCGCGTTGTCGGGCGCCTTGCGGTCTTTGGCGGTGCCGGTGGCGTTGGGATGTATCATGCCGTAGAGTTTTGCCACCGCCAGATCGTTGTCACCGATCATCGGGTAGTTCACGGCCGATCCCGTCACTTCCTTTATGTCGTTCTTCCAGCGTTGATGATCGTCGACCGAGTCGACGGAAATGCCGATGAGCTTGACGTTTCGCTTGTCGAACTCGTGCTTGATCTTCGCCATGTAGCCGAGTTCCGTGGTGCATACCGGCGTGAAGTCCTTCGGATGCGAGAAGAATACGCACCAGGAATTGCCGATATAGTCGTGAAGTCTGATCCTGCCCTCGGTGGTATCCGCTTCAAAGTCGGGTGCGGTGTCGCCCAGTTGCAGAGCCATTTGAGACCTCCTTGACGCAACGAAACGCCCCTCATAGCAGAAGGCGCCTTCAGCACAAAGAACATCCGGAATTCGCGTTCCGGAAATTTCCGTTGTAGCATCCCTTGGCAGCAATCCCGCAGCAGCTTCCAGTCGCAGCAATAAAATTACCTTTTGAGGTCTAAGTCATGGCATTTCAATGGGAAATGGCACGCGCTATCGGTTTGTCCAGAGCCGAAATCGACTACTTTCGGCCCCTTTCAAGTCCGGAAAAGGTCCAGGATTTCGTAACCTCCATCCCGACCAATTTTGAGCCTCACGGCGATACCTGCCATTCGGTCCGCACCGCCCTGCGGAAGCACCGCGCCCATTGCATCGAGGCGGCATTCGTGGCCGCCTGTGCGCTGATGCTGCACGGTCGCCCGGCGCTCATCATGGATTTCGTGGCCGATAACGACGATGACCACGTATTGACCCTGTTCCGTCACGGCGGCAGATGGGGCGCCGTCTCCAAGAGCAACTCCCTGTGGCTGCGCTGGCGCGACCCCGTTTACAGCTCGCTGCGCGAGCTCGCCATGTCCTACTTTCACGAATACGGGCGGGGCCAGCGCAAGACCTTGCGCAGCTATTCACGCGCCTTCGACCTGGGAAGCTACGACCATCGGCAATGGATAACCAATTCCGATCACTGCTGGGACATGGCGGCGGCCCTCAACGACTGCCGGCACTTCCGCGTCGTCAACCGCAGCCAGATCATCCGTCTGCGTCCACGGGAGAAGATAGACCTTCATGCCGACCAGCTGAAGCAATACAAGAAGAACGGCACGCGGCACATTTGAAGGGGGGGCCCCACCTGCTGTAGTCAAACCCGGCGGCCGGGTTACTTACGCGTCCTTTCTCCGTTTGGATCGTAAAAGGCCTGTAACTGGACGCTGATGGGGTAGCGGCGCCAGGCCAGCTCGATCTCCCACTCGCCGGTCCTGAGCCAATCCGCCGTTACGCCGTCCGGGTGCCGAACGTAGCCGAGGCCTAACGACTTCTCCACCCGGTGACCCCAGGCGCCGGATGTGGTTGAGCCGACGATCTCGCCGTCGCGGTAGATGGGTTCCTCGTGATAGATCATCGGCGCCTGCTCCGAGTTGTCCTCGAGCGCCATCGCCACCATGCGCTTCTTCGGCACGGGCTGTGTCTTTCGCTGCCTTTCCAGCGCCTTTTTGCCGATGAAGCCGCCCTTCTTGTCCCAGGCCACGGCAAACCCGAGACCTGCCTCGAGCGGCGTGTCTTCATCTGCGATGTCGTGCCCCCAGTGGCGGTACGCTTTCTCCATGCGGCAATTGTTGAGCGTGTGCATTCCGGCAGGCGTCAGGCCGAACTCCTTTCCAGCCTGCCATAGCGTTTCAAAGACGTGGGCCGCGAATTCGGCCGGGATGTAAAGTTCCCAGCCCAGTTCACCGACGTAGGTAATTCGGCTGGCGCGCACCCGCGCATAGCCTATCTCGATTTCCTTCGAGTGGCCGAACGGGAAGGCGGCACTGGACAGATCGGTGCCCGACAGCTTCTGCAGCAGCGCGCGCGAATGCGGGCCCATGACCGCAATCATCGGCAGGCCAGAGGTGACGTCGTTGACGAAGCAGTGGGCGTCGTCCGGCGTGTGGCGCCGGAGCCATGCCAGATCGCGCGTCTGGGGTATGGCGCCGGTAACCACGAGAAAGCGGCGGTCCGTCAGCCGGGTAACGGTCAGATCGGCCTCTATGCCGCCCCGCTCGTTGAGCCATTGCGTATAGACGATGCGCCCTGGCGTCGACATCGATCTGATTGGCGGAAACCCGATTCAGTACCTTGAGAGCATCTTTGCCTTCGACCGAATACTTGGCGAAGCTCGACTGGTCGAAGAAGGCGCAGGCGGCCTGGAGTGATTTCGCCTCGGCGTCGGCGCAGGGAAACCAGTTCTGCCGGCCATACGAGTATTCATAGTCGAGGCGTCGCCCCGTGGCGGGGCGATACCAGTTCGGCCGCTCCCAGCCGTTGACCTCGCCGAAACACGCTCCCAGCTCCGTCAGCTTGTCATGGATCGGGGAGCGGCGGACTCCGCGCGCCGTCTCCGCCTGACGATAAGGCCAGTGCATGGCATAGAGGAGACCGAGGCTTTCTGCTGCCCGGTCATGCGACATAGCGCTTCACCGACTGAAAGGGATGGATGCGCCGGATGTCCATGCCGTTGACGTCCATCGTCGGATGGCCGTTCTTGATCCACTGCGACAGCACCAGACCCCGCGCCCCCCGACGACTGGATGCCGATGGAGTTGAACCCGGCCGCGATGAAGAGATCCTTCACTTCCGGCGCTTCGCCGAGGTAGTAGCGGACGTCCGGCGTAAAGCTTTCCGGGCCGTTGAAGAACAGCTGGATGCCCGCCGTTTCCAGAAGCGGCACTCGGTTGATGGCTGCAGTTAGGATGGGCTCGAAATGGTCCATGTCTTCGGGCAGGGTTTCGAAGGCATGATCGTCGTCGATCCCCTCGAAGCCCCACGGCCTTGGCCTTGGGCTCGAAGGCCCCGACCATGAGCTTGCCCGCATCCTCCTTGTAGTAGGTGCATTCATCGGGGACGCGCACGACCGGCATGTTGCGTGGCAAGCTCGGCGATCGGCTCGGTGACGATGTAGAAATGCTCGCAGGCATGCAGCGGGATGTTGACGCCGATCGGACCGTCCAAGATCGCGCGACCACATGCCGCCGGCGATGACCACCTTGTCGGCGCGGATCGGTGCCGTGACGCAGTCTCGACGCCCGCCGCCCTGCCTTTCTCGCAGCGACGATGCGCAGTGACCTTGGTGTTCTCGAAGATCTTCGCCCCGCGCGCGCGGGCGCCCGACGGCGAGGGCCTGCGTCACATCGATTGGATTGACCTGGCCGTCCTTGGGCAGGAACACGCCGCCAACGACTCCTTCAAGATTGTAATGCGGTACGCGCTCGTTGATTTCCGCGGTCGGGATGACGTTCGACCTCCAGCCCAAAATTCTTGGCCATCGAGGCGCCGCGCTTCAGTTCCTCCATGCGGCCGTCGATTGAGCGCGATCGAGATCGAGCCGTTCTGCTTGAAGCCGGTCGCCTGGCCGGTCTCCTTCTCCAAGCGCTCGAACAGATCGGTCGTGTATTTCGCAAGCTCGGTAAGATTGCGCGAGGCGCGCAATTGCCCGACGAGCCCCGCTGCATGCCAGGTCGTGCCGCAGGTAAGCTGCTTGCGCTCGAGCACGACGGTGTTGGTGATACCGATCTGAGCCAGATGATAGGCGATCGAGGCACCGACGATGCCGCCGCCGATGATCACGACATCGGCGCGGGCAGGAGGCGTCCTCGACATGTTTGTTCTCCCGAAACAGGAGGCTTGACTTAGCAGAGAAGGATCGGCGCCCTCAACAGACCGGCAATCGGCGCCAACCGGCGTTGCCTTCCCGGCGCCCATTCCGTAGAGCAGCCCGGAGACAACCCGCAACGCAGATGAACGCCACACCACCCGTCTACATTGATTACCTGAGCCGGTCTGAAATCGAAGACGTTGCACTTACCGACGAGGAGATTCTTGTCGCCGTCGAGAACGGCCTCGCCATGCAGGGCCGGGGCGAGACCGTCGTCGAACCACGCACGCACATCGAGCCGCGCGCCGGCGTCGCAGGCCACTTTAACGTCTTGCGGGGCTGGATCGGAGGCGCCGTCGATTCTGCGGGCGTGAAGGTGGTGGGTGACTTCGTCGGCAATTACCTCGAAGGGCGCCCTTCCGGATATGGGCTGCTCGCCCTGTTCGATCCCCGTACCGGGGCGCCGAAAGCCATACTCGATGCAACGGGCATCACCGAGATGCGCACCGGAGCGGTCACGACAATCGGAGCGCGGCATCTGGCCCCTTCCAACGCCAGAGTGCTGGGCCACGTGGGCGCTCGCGGGAGCGCGTATTGGAACATCCGTCTGCTCGATCGGCTGTTCGGGTTCTCCGAAATTCGCGTTCACTCACGACGCACTGATAGCCGCGAGCCATTCGCGGCGCGCCTGTCTCGGGAACTGGGCAAGCCGGTCGTTGCGACCGATGATTGGCGAACCTGTGTCGAGGGCGCCGACATCGTCGTGGAAGCCTCGCGGCTCATGGCGCCGGAACCGCTGCTCGAGACAGAGTGGGTAAAGACGGGCGCGCTGGTTATTCCGTATGGAACCATGAGCGCGGTAGAGTTGAGCCTCACCGACATCATGAACAAAATCGTTGTCGACGACTGGGCCCAATGCCGCGCCGGCAAGTTCGGTGCGCTTCGCCCGCACGTCGAAGCGGGCAAGCTCAGCGCCGCTACACTGCACGCGGAGCTTGGCCAGATCGTTGCGGGACTGCGCCCCGGCCGCGAGCACGATGACGAGACCATTTTGTTCTGGCATCGCGGTCTGTCGCTTTCGGACATAGCGCTTGGCCATGCCATGATTAAAAAGGCCTCCCGCCTCGGGCTCGGTCAACGCTTGCGTTTCTGCTGAGCAGGCAGTCGATGCCGGCAACGCTGCAACTCGATGGATCACAAGTATCGCTCGAACGCCTCGTGAGCGCTTCCAGCGGCAGGGTGACGATCATGCTCGCCCCACATGTACGACAGCGCCTCGTCGAAGCGAGGAGGGTGGTTGACCGGCGGTCGGCCGGCTCCGAACCCGTCTATGGGCTGAACACCGGCCTCGGCGGCAACCTCGATCATCGCATCGAGGAGCCCGAGATGGCCGATTTTCAGGCGCAGATGCTTGCCGGCCGCACCGTGGGAACCGGCGAGCCGTTGCCCGAAGTCGTGTCGCGCACCGCACTGTTGGCCAGGATCATCGGAGTTGCCAGGGCCGGCGCAGGCCTTTCCCCTGCTGTGCTCGACCTGATGTTGGCGATGGCTGCGCGCGGCCTAGCACCCGTCATCCCGTCGCGGGGATCGATCGGAGCGGGAGATTTGGTGCTGGGCGCCCAGATGAGCGCCGTTTTGATAGGGCAGGGTGAGGTCTGGCAGGACGGCGAGCGTTTGCCGGCCGGCGAGGCGTTGCGCTCCGCCGGCCTCGCACCGGCCTCGCTTGCTCCCAAGGACGCCATAGCGCTCGCCAATCACAGCGCGATCACCGTCGCCCTTTCTGCGCATGCCGTCGACCGTGCCCGCCGGCTGATCGATCTTGCAATGGGCGTGGCCGCCCTTTCCGGTGAAGGCTATGCCATGAACGCCACGATCTTTGACCAGCGGCTGCACCGAGCGCGCCCGGCGACGGGCCAGGAGGATGCGGCTGCGTGGTTCCGTCGGGCGCTTGCCGGCTCTGCGCTGAACGATCCGGGTCCGGCCCGCACGGTTCAGGACGCCCTGTCGTTTCGTACCCTGGCGCCGGTCTTTGGAGCGGTGCGCGCCGCACTTCTGACAGCCCGAACCGAAATCGTGATCGAGCTCAATGCGGCAGCCGACAACCCGCTGGTGCTCCTCGAGACGGAGGAGGTGCTATCGACGCCCAACTTCTACACGCTGCCGATCGCGCTTGCCCTCGATCAGCTGGCCATTGTTCTGGCGCACTCCGCAACCGCTGCAGCGCAGCGCGTGGTCAAGCTGATGACGCCCCACTTCTCGGGGCTGCCGAAGTACCTGTCGCCGGTGGGCGGTGCGTCGGCCGGGTTTGTGCCCATGCAGAAGACGGTGTCGGCTCTTCTAGGCGAGATCCGGCTCAAGGCGCACCCGGCGAGCATCGATGCCATGCCGGTGTCCGACGCGGTCGAGGACGTCGCCCCGCACACGCCTCTGGCCGCGCGTAAGCTCGACGAGCAGTTGGACCGGCTGCGCTCGCTGATCGCCATCGAGGCAATCGTTGCCGCCCAGGCGGTCGACTTGAGGGCGCCGCGAATGCTGGGCGCGGCGGGCAGGGCGATGCAACAAGCGATAAGATCGCGCGTCATGCCTCTGAGAGAAGATCGCGCGACCGGATCTGACATCGACTGCGCCCTGGACGCACTTGAAAAGCCGGCAATTGGAGAGCTGCTGGCGAGCTTCTGGGAATGATTCCACCACGGCGGAAAATGGGTTAGGGTCGTCGAAAGCCATGCATAAAGGAGACCTGCTTCCGAAAGAGGCCTTCGATCGGCTCAACGCCGACCCCGAGGCCGTCCTGCTCGATGTGCGCACGGGTCCTGAGTGGACTTTCGTGGGCTCGCCGGCGGTTGACCGGCTGTTGCGGATATCGTGGCAGACGTTTCCGAAGATGGAAGTGAATCCGAGGTTCCTCGCCGCCGTCGAGGAGGCGGGAGTGTCGAAGTCGACGCAGATTTTCTGTATTTGCCGTTCCGGCTCGAGGTCGGCGCACGCCGCCTCGGCACTGACCGCCGCAGGGTTTTCGTCCTGCTACAACGTCGCTGAAGGTTTTGAAGGCGATCGCGATGCCGGCGGCCATCGCGGCACGGTCGGCGGCTGGAAGGCGGCCGGGCTTCCCTGGGTGCAAAGCTGATGGCCCGCGATAATGGCCACAAGGCGGATCTGGGCAATCCCGCCAACTGGGGTGAAGCGACAAAGCTCGTTCGCGGCGGCACTACTCGATCCGCCCATGGCGAGACCTCGGAGGCAATGTTCCTCAATTCCGGCTTTGTCTACGCCGATGCCGAGACCGCCGAGCGCCGGTTCGCGGGTGAAGAAGAGGGCTACGTTTACGCCCGCTACGGAAATCCGACCGTCACCATGTTCGAGGAGCGGTTTCGGCTCCTCGAAGGTGCGGAGGCCTGCTACGGCACGGCGAGCGGGATGGCGGCGGTGTGGGGAGCGCTCGCCTGTCAGCTTCGCGCCGGCGATCATCTCGTGTCTTCGCGTGCCTTGTTCGGTTCCTGCTTTCAGGTCGTAGCCAACATCCTGCCTCGTTTCGGCATTCGCAGCACGCTGGTCGACGGCAACGACATGGGCGCCTGGGAAGAGGCGATCACCCCGAGCACCAGGTGCGTGTTCCTCGAGACGCCTTCGAACCCGATGCTCGAGGTCATCGACATCGGCGCGGTATGTGAGCTGGCCCACCGCCGGGGCGCCCGCGTGGTGGTTGACAATGTTTTTGCAACTCCGATCCTGCAGCAGCCCCTGAGCTACGGCGCCGATATCGTGGTCTATTCGGGCACCAAGCACGTGGACGGGCAGGGCAGGGTGCTGGGCGGAGCCATTCTTTCCACCAAAGCGTTCAAGGACGAAGAGCTGAAGCCGTTCCTGCGCCATACGGGTCCGTCGCTGTCGCCGTTCAACGCCTGGGTGCTGCTCAAGGGCATCGAGACCTTGAAGCTCCGGGTTTTCGAACAGTCGCGCGCCGCTCACCTCATCGCCGAGGAACTACAAGGCATGAGGGGAGTGAAGCGGGTGCTCTATCCGCACCTCGACAGCCATCCCCAGGCCGCGCTGTGCCGCAGGCAGATGAAAACCGGCGGCACCATGGTGACGTTCGAGGTCGCGGGCGGCAAGGAGCACGCCTTCCGCATGCTGAAGTCGCTCCGCATCATCGATATCTCGAACAATCTCGGTGATGCGAAGTCGCTGGTGACTCATCCGGCATCGACCACCCACCGCAACATCGGACCGGATGCTCGCAGGCTCATGGGTATCACCGACGGCACGGTGCGCCTTTCGGTCGGGCTGGAGGAAGTCGACGACCTGTTGGCGGATCTGAAGCAGGCGCTCGGCGAGTAGGCTCAGGTCAGCAGCCGCCCGCCGCAACTTCGACCGCCGGGCGCGTGATGCGGATGAGCCGGCCGTTTGCCGTCCAGTGAATTCCGCACTCCGTCTTGTCTTTTCCCTCCCAGCGGCCAGCGCGCGGATTTTCGTCCGTTCCGGACCGCGTAGTGCACGGCATGCAACCGATCGAGCGGTAGCCGCGTGCCGCCAGCGGGTGGGGAGGCAGAATCCCTGGCCGCCATGTAGCCCAAGATGTCGAGAGCGGAGAAATGCGCCAATGGCTCTACCTTGAGGCGTCCGTCGACCGCCGCCAACGGCTCCAGACGCGCGCGCTCGCCGCCGTGGAACCGCTTGCGGCCCGATATGAGGGCGTCGAAGCCTGCGGTGGCGGTGCCGAGCGGCAAAGTCTTGCGGACGTGGCAGCACAAATCGGGGTTGTGACGGTGCAGTGTACCTTCCGGATCGTGAAGGAGCAGATCGGCTGCATCCGGTCGCACGGTTTGCACGCGCGTCAGTCCTAAAAGCCGCACCAGCCTGTCGCGATAGGCTCCGGTCTCCGGAAACAGCTTTCCGGTGTCCAGGAATATGACCGGCGTTGCCGGATCGACCTCGGCCACCATGTGCAGCAAGACTGCCGATTCGGCGCCGAAGGACGACACCAGCGCCACGCGTCCGCGGAAATCGCGGATGACGGGTTCCAGAAGCTCCTGGCCCTCAAGGCCCGCATAGGTTTCGAGGACCGAATTGTCCAAGGGATTTACCTCTGATCCTGCTGGCGATCCGCTCCGGGGAGCGGGCGCTGCTGGCGCATTTTCCAAACGGCCGCCGCCGGATTGCCGGCGGGTTCGGCGAGGCCGTGCTGGTAGGTCAGCGACATCTGCGCGAGGGCTTTGCGCCACTGGCTTTCGGTGAAGCGATCGCCGACCGCGAAGGAATCGAAGCCGACCTGGATCATGAACTGCAGCTGGTCGGGCAGAACGTCGCCCTCTGCCCGCAGTTCGCCACGGTAGCCGTCGAGCCGAAGCTGGCGGGCGATCGAATAGGCGCGGCCGTCGGTGAACGAGGGGAACGCCAGGACGAGGAGACCAAGGCGCGCAAGATAAATGTTCAGCGCCTCGGCCGGTTGATTGTTGGGGAACACGACGCCAAGGCGCCCATCGTGCTTGACCAGGCTTTCCCAGTCCTGGCTGAGCCGTTCCCAGGGAACAATGACGTCGCCGCGCGCCGGAAGTTCATCCGCGGCCCCGACCTTCAGCCATTCATCGGCAACAAAGCCCTGCACCTTAAGCAGCGGCATAGAGCGCCTCCTTGAACGGCTGGGCGCCAAGCCTGCGATAGGCATCGAGGAACGTCTCGTCCTTGCCGCTGCGCAGCTTCAGATACGTATCGATGATCTTCTCGACCGCTTCAGGAACCTGTTCGCCGGCAAAGCCGGGGCCCAGAATTTGTCCGATCGAGGCGCTCTCGGAGGACGATCCGCCGAGGGTGATCTGATAGAACTCCTCGCCTTTCTTGTCCAGGCCGAGAATTCCGATGTGGCCGACATGGTGGTGACCACAGGCGTTGATGCAGCCCGAGATGTTGATTTTGAGTGGGCCGATATCCTGTTGCCGGGAAAGGTCGCCGAAGCGCCGCGAGATGCTCTGGGAGATGGGAATGGAGCGCGCCGTCGCCAGGGTACAGTAGTCGAGCCCGGGACAGGCGATGATGTCGCCGATCAGCCCGAGATTGGCGCTCGCCAGGTCGTGGGCCTTCAGGATCTTCCAGATCGTATGAAGGTCGCTGCGTTTGACGTGCGGCAGCACGAGATTCTGGTGATGGCTGACGCGCAGTTCATCGAATGAGAAACGTTGTGCCAGATCGGCGACCGCGCGCATCTGATCGGCCGTAGCGTCGCCTGGAATTCCGCCCTCGGGCTTGAGCGAGATGTTCACCACCGCATAGCCGGTCACCGCATGGGATGCGACGTTCACCTTCACCCACTGCGCGAATGCGCGGTCGGCGATGCGCGCTTCCTCGTACTCCGGCGACCACTTGGTCAGAGTCTCGAACGCGGGCGGGGCAAAATACTTCGCGATGCGCTCCAGTTCTTGAGCGTCGACCTCGATGTCGGTGTAGTTCTTCTTGGCGTACTCGGCTTCGACCTGGCGCTTGAACTCCTCCGCGCCCAATTCGTGAACCAGGATCTTGATGCGCGCCTTGTACTTGTTGTCGCGCCGGCCATGGAGGTTGTAGACGCGCATGATCGCTTCCAGATAGGGAAGTAACTGCGCTTCGGAGAGGAAGTCCCGCACCGTGATTCCGACGATGGGCGTGCGTCCCTGGCCGCCGCCGACGATGACTTCCCAGCCGCGCTCGCCTGCCTCGTCAAGGTGCATGCGCAGGCCGATGTCGTGAACCTTCACCGCTGCCCGGTCATGCGGGGCGCCAGTGACGGCGATCTTGAACTTGCGCGGCAAATACGAAAACTCCGGATGGAGGCTCGACCATTGGCGCAGCAGTTCGGCGACCGGCCGCGGGTCGGCAAGCTCGTCCGCCGCCGCACCCGCCCAGTGGTCGGTGGTCACGTTGCGGATGCAGTTGCCCGATGTCTGAATGGCATGCATCTCGACTTCGGCCAGTGCTGCCAGGATGTCGGCGGTATCCTCGAGCTTGATCCAGTTGAACTGCAGGTTCTGCCGGGTCGTGAAGTGGCCATAGCCGCGGTCCCAGCGCTCGGCGATGTCGGCAAGCCGACGCATCTGCCGCGACGATAACGTGCCGTAGGGAATGGCGATCCTCAGCATATAGGCATGCAGCTGGAGATAGAGGCCGTTCATCAGCCGCAACGGGCGAAATTCGTCTTCGGTCAGCTCACCAGCCAGCCTTCGTGCCGCCTGATCGCGGAATTGTGCGACCCGGTCGGACACGAAACGATGATCGAACTCATCGTAGCGATACATGACCCCTGGACCTCAGTGATGCACGGCGGAAAACCCGCCACCCGTGCCCTCGGCCTGCTTGCCCAGATCCTCGCGCACAGTCGGCCCAAGGGTGCGGATTCGCTCGCGGATGTGGCTTGCCCGCACCCGCCCGTCGAGGCGCTCGGCCACAAACAGGTATGAGCCGGTCACGACGTTGGCTTTCATCGACTCCACACCACGCGCCTCGAGGGCATTCGCCGCACCGGGTTCGAGCGCCAGAGCGGCCTCGTCAATGGCTGGGCTCCACTCCCCGGCCCGGGTAAGGAACACCACCTCGCCGTCGCTGAGACGGTTGGCGGTCAGCACCTGGCCTTTCTCGGTAGTCATGAGGCGGCCTTGAGGGGTGCACGAAACGGAACGACTCGCGTCTCGGCGATGCGCGCGACTCCGATATAAATGATGGCCGGCCCTGAGATGGAGTTCGCCCGCACCGTGGCCGCGAGCTCGTCGATCCGCGCCTCGAACACCCGCTCCGTGGCGAGCGTGCCGTTCTCCACGATCATAACGGGCGTTGCCGGTTCGATGCCGGCATTGAGCAGGCGAGCCTGGGTGTGGCCGACCGAGCCTATGCCCATGTAGATCGCCAGAATCTGGCCAGGTCTTGCGAGAGCTTTCCAGTCGTACTCGGGCAACCCGTCTTCGGAGGCGCCCGTCAGAATGGTAATGGATTGATTGCGGCCGCGCATGGTGAGTGGAATGCCGATCGAGGCTGCGCATGCGAGGGCGGCGGTTACCCCCGGCACAACGTCTACGGCGATCCCGTGTGCTTCGAGGACACGCTGCTCTTCGCCGCCGCGGCCGAACACGTAGGGATCGCCACCCTTGAGGCGAACCACGTGGCGGCCGGCCTGTGCCTCGCGCACCAGGATCGCGTTGATGTCTTCCTGTCGGGGCGACGGCTTGCCGGGCGTCTTGCCCACCGGAATGCGTATGGCGTCGCGCCGCGCGTATTCGAGAATCTCAGGGCCTACCAACCGGTCATACACAATGACGTCGGCTTCCTTCAGCTTGCGCTGCGCCTTGAGGGTAAGCAGTTCGGCATCACCGGGACCGGCGCCCACAAGGCTGACCCGCCCGGTCGTGCTTTTCCGCGAATTGGACAGGAGCCTCTCGAGCTCGTCGCGAAACGCTCCGGCTCCGCGTGCGAATGCGTCACGCACGCTGCCGAAGAAGAAACGCTCCCAGAACTCACGGCGGGTTCTGCCGGCCGGAATCTCGAGGGCGATGCGCTCACGCAGGCTTCCGGCTGCCTTCGTCAGCGCTCCCAGAAAAGGGGGCAGGGATGTCTCCAGCTCACCACGAATGCCTTGTGCCAAAACCGGCGCTGCACCCTCGGTGCCGATCGCTATCACGAGAGGATCCCGGTCGACGATCGCAGGCACGATGCTGTTCGAAAGCTCGGCTTCATCGACGACATTGACGAGGATGTCGCGCTTGCGCGCTTCGCCGGAGACGCGCTCGTTGAGTTCATCGTCGGCCGCCGCGAACACGCATGCCACGCCGTCGAGCTGCGCAGCGAAAAACTCCCGCCCGACCCAGGCGATGTTGCCGCCGACCGCAAGATCGGTGAGCTCGGGATGCAGTGTGGCGGCAACGATCTCGATGCGGACTTCGGTCTTGAGCAGTAGCCGGACCTTGCGCAATGCCTCCTCTCCGCCACCCACGACGAGGGCCTTTCGATTCTTCAGGTCGATGAACAGCGGGAAGTAGCGCATGAGACCTCCTAGGCTGTTGCCGCAGGCATCAGGCTAAGCGTGGGGCCGCTCGAGGAACCGTGGTCGCGGATGATTTCCGTGACCCGCCAGCCTTCGACCGCTTCGAGGTCATGGGGCCGGCCGTCGTGATCCTTAATTCTAACAACTCCCATCGCCCGCCTCAGGTTGAACCATCGTTCTTTGTGTCGAACAGCGCTGCCGGTAACCTTCCGGATGCGATTCCGCTTGATTTTGGACGCCAAAGCGGAAATATGGCAACCGACGGCCGGAGCGGTCGTTCGTTATTCCGAACAATTGTTCTAAGTACGGAACAGCCGAATGTCAAGCCGGCGAAGTCGCCGTGACGGCAGCGTCAGCAGCGGGGAGGCGACGCCTGCCCTAGGCAAGACCATCCAGCGCCTCAGGAAAGCCTACAATCTTTCCCTGGGGGAACTTTCGGAGCAATCCGGGGTAGCCAAGTCGATCATCTCCCAGATCGAGCGGAACGAGACCAATCCCACGATCGGCACGGTCTACCGGCTCTCGCGCGCCCTCGACACAACCATCGACGAAGTGCTTCGCGACGAAGAGGAGCCCAATTTCCTCGTCCACCAGACGAAGGCCGGCATTCCCACCCTCGAAAGCCAGGATGGCCTTTGCCGGCTGGCGATCATCGGCGCCCTCGACCTTGTCGAGTTTCTCCAATGGTACGATTTTCGCGCCCAACCAGGCGGGGTGCTGGAGTCGGAGCCGCACCCGGCCGGTACCGTCGAGCACCTATACGTATTGGCCGGTGAGCTGGAAGTGACCGTGGGCGGCGAAATGCGCAACATCAAGACCGGCGAGAGCGTTCGGTTTCACGGCGACCGGCCGCACAAGATTGTCAACATCGGAGCAGACCCGGCGCACGCGACGATGGTCCTCGTGGTGCGGGGCGCAATCGCAGAGTAGCTCCTCATCTAGACGTTAAGGTGGCGTTCCACTTCTTCGGGCCTCAGGAGCACGCGTGTTTGCGGAGCGTCGTAGGCAATCCGCCCCGCGACGTCCATGACCACGAAGCGGGTGGCGATATAGCGCAGATCTTCGAACGCATTGCTGACCACGATCAGTCCGGCGCCGCCATCTTTCAGCCGGACAAGCAATTGCAGCACGTCATGCTTGATGACCTGATCGACATTATCCAGGATGTCGTCGATCAGCAGCAACCGTGGATTGAGACTCAACACACATCCCAGCGCCAGCAGCCGTTGCTCATCAGCTGTCAATCTTGCGACCCGCGAAGCCCGTCTGGCGGCAAGTGCCGGAAACGTCCGGTATATCTGCATGGCCGTGAATGGGCCTGGACGCGCGGCGACCATGAGGTGCTCTTCGACGCTGAGCGAAGGGAAGAGTTTCCACCTCTGCGGGACATACCCGATGCCAAGTGCGGTCCTCTCGAATGGCCGCAGGCGGGTGATGTCTCTCTTGGCAAAGCTGATCGTGCCGGCCGTCACCGGAATGATTCCGACAATCGCTTTCAACAACGTCGATTTCCCCGCCGGACTGCGGCCCATCACAGCGACTGCTTCTCCACGGCGTACAGTGAGTTCCACGTCGCAAACAAGCGGGCCGCCGTTCCCCTGTGCACTCAGGGCGGTGATTTCAAGCACCCCAAGTGCCTCCTGCTGTTGCACGTCGGGTCAAAATATACTCCGGCGTGCCAGTGACGATGACGCGGCCGCGGGCAAGTACCGAGATCCAGTCGGCTAACGGCAGCACTCTCTCCACGTTTCGATCGGTCAGAATGATGGCGTGTTTCTCTCTGAGTTGTTGCAGCAACTCGCAAAGCTCCCGAACATCTCCCGGGCCGGCGCCGGCAAAAGGCTCATCGAATACGAGTATCCTGGGCTCGCAGACCAGCGCCTGGGCGATTTCAAGCCAGCGTCGGTCCATGAACTCGAGGTCGGAGGCGCGCATGTGGGCGCGTTTCTTGAGATTTGTGACGGCCAGTGCCCGCCATGCAGCTACCTCCGTAGCTTCCCCGCTTCCGCCGAATATCGAGCCGGCCCGGCGCCGAGAAGCTTCGCGGACAACTCGGACGTTATCGAAGACACTTTCCTCGGGGAAGGCCGCGGTTGAACCGTTGACGAGAGCAATTCCCATGCGAACACGTTCGCCCGCCGGTACCCTTTCGACTGCCTTTCCGCTGATGTGTATCGTTCCTTTATCCGGAAAGATTGTGCCGGCAAGGAGCCCGGCGAGGGCCGATTTTCCTGAATTCGTTGTCCCGACGATCGCGTGACTCGCCCCGGCTTCCAGGACGAATGATATGTCTTCGACAGCGGTGCTGCTTCCGAACCGCTTGGTGAGCCCCTGCGCGGAGACGAGCGCTTCAGCCACCTGATGGAACCCGTTTTCGGGTGAACGCGCCGCTGGCTGCCACGCCGATCACAATGGCCAGCAGCCCGAGCGCCGAGCGCCAATGGACCATATCGCGCGAAAGATACTCCTCGAAGCCGATCAGCCCTGCAGCCCCTGCAATGGCGCCGGCGAGCGTTCCTGATCCAGCCATGATGGCCATGGCGACGAGCTCGGCGGATTGCTGCCACTCGAACGTGGTGGGATGCGCGGCATCCATCAGGTTCGCCAGGAGTACCCCGGGAGGAGCACCCAGCGCACCCGAAATCGACAGCGCTTTTAGCTGTATTCGATAGCGTGAGGCGCCAAACCGTTCCATGACCGAGGCATCCTGGCGCACGGCGCGCAACGCCAGGCCGAGACCGGTATTTGCGAGGACCTCGTAGAGAACGTAGATCGCCGCCAAAAGCGCGAACGCCAGCCAGAACAATCCGATCGGCGTGGATGCGACGGACATGCCGAACAACAGGCTGCGTTGGGGCAGCAGCAATCCGGCGCTGCCGCCCAACGGCGGCAGGCCATTGATCGATTGGCGAAGGAGTTCCGTTGCAAGGAGTGTGGTCAGCGCGAATCGCAAGGGGGTCGTGCGCAGTGCCAGTGCCCCGGTGATCAGAACGAAAAGCGCGCCTGCAGCAGCAGCGGCGGGCATCAGGATGGCGAGATCGGTTACCCCCCTGCGATGTGCAATGACAGCGAGATAGGAGCCGATGCCGAGGACCGCCGCATGGCCCAGGTTGACGAGGCCGCCTCCTCCCATGATGAACGCCAGACCGACAGCGGCGGTCGCGAAGATCATGATCTTGGTCGCCAGCGGGATCAGCTGTTCCTGGCCTATCGCGCCGGCGGCAAAGGGTACGGCCGCCAGAAGCCAAAGGACGATCGCTGCGAACGCGTAGCGGATCACCAGTCGGCCTCCCAGCGCCTCGCTTGGCCAAAAAGACCCTTTGGCCAGACGAGCAGGACCAATGCCGTCAGTAGAATAATTGCAGCGGCGCTCGACGCCTCGACCCAGGTCGCAGCATCAGGAAGAATCTCGCTGCTCAGGGTTGGCAGGGCAACGCGAACGAAGCGATCGAAACCGGAAATAAACAACGCGGCGCCGAAGGCGCCGCCGAGCGACCCGGTGCCGCCCCAAAGAACTGCGGCAACGACCCACGCCAGCGCGCCAGAGGACCAGCCGCCGTCATCGGCAAACTGCACCGACAATGCGCCCGCCAGCGCTGAAAGCGCGCAACCTGCAGTGAATACTCCCGTGAGAAGTCTCCGCGGATCGATGCCGAGCGCCGCCGCCATTTCCGAATCATCGGCAATCGCGCGCACGCGGGCACCCGGTCCGGTATAGCGGCTGAAGCAAAAGAGTGCGAGCGCAGCGGCCAACGCCACTGCTATGACGGCAAGCCGCTTGGCCGGGTAGGAGAACGATCCGGGAAAGCTCAAATTGAAGGACAACCAGTCCGGAGCCGGCAGCGCAGCAGGTTCGCTTCCCGCCAGCAGCAAGTTCGCATCGGCGAGAATCAGAAACATGCCGAATGCGGCAACGACCTGGGTGGCCAGTGCCTTGCCGCGCAAGGGCCGGACCACCAATATCTCGGCGGCCATTGCCACCGGCACAACCGCGGCGCAGGCGATGGGTATGGCCACTGCGGCCGACCCCGTGATGTGAAACGCTGCCATGCTCGCGGCTACACCGGCGAGTGCAAAACTGCCCTGGGCAAGATTGAGAAACCGCGATGCCCGCAGGATCAGAGTGAACCCTGCGGCAACCAGATACAGCAACAGCCCGCGCCCCAGCGCGTCCAAAGCATGAACTCCCAGCTCAGCCATGCCCATGACATGCCACATATTCGAATTGGCCGTCCAAACCTAGCCGTTCGGCGCCGGAGCTGCAGACTTTTCCACCACCTCCATCGAGTGCTTCGCGTTCGCAAGTCGTTCGCGGTGGAAGATGTACAGCCCGCTTGTCGCAATCAGAATTGCGCCCGCGACAGTCCATAGATCCGGGACCTCGCCGAAGAATAGATAGCCCGCCAGCGATGCCCACACGAGAGCTGAGTAAGCGAAGGGTGCGACTGCCGAAACCGGCGCTCTCTCGAAGGCGTAGATGAGAAAAAGGTGTCCCATTCCGCCGGTGATGCCCATCCCGACAAACATCAGCCAGTGTGCGGGTTCGGGGTTGCGCCAGTCGTATGGCACGACCAAACTCGCGGCAACCGTACCGGCGACAGCCGTATAGAAGAACGTCGTGTGCGGATCATCGAGGCGGGCAATCCTTCGCGTCAGCAGTTGATAGCCTGCGTTCACCAGCGCTGCGGCAAGAAAATAGATCGCCCCGCCGTCGAAACCCCGTGTCCCCGGCCGGATGATGATAAGCGCGCCAATGAAGCCTGCGATGACGCCCATCCACCGACGCATGCCGACGCTTTCACCCAGGATCGGCATCGAGAGGGCGGTTATCATGATTGGCGAGAGGAACATGATGGCCGTGGCGGTGGCCAGTGGCTCTGATTTCAGCCCGGCATTGAACAGGATGGTGGTCACGAGCAGAAGCGCCGACCGTACCAACTGCCAGGGCAGGTGGCGGCTCGCCACTTGGCGGCGCCATACCAGCGCCGCCAGTACCGCCGCCATCAGGAAATGAAAGAAGAATCGGGCCCACACGACCTGGGTTATCGAGTAACCGAGATTGGCGAGCAGTTCCTTGGCAATGGCATCGAGAGCGATGAACCACATCATCGTTACCAGCATGCACAGGATGCCTCCGGTAACGTGTTCCCGCTGTTGCCTGGTCTGGATTGTCGACACTTGCTCGGCCGTCCGGGCCGCACATTACGGCCCGGCTCTGCGGGATCAAGGACATGGGCCAACATGACGGCGATGTGAGCCGGGCATGCCTGGTGGTGACACGCTTGATGCTCTCAAGCCCCGAACCCGGCAAGACGCTGCACAAACCAGGCCGCGGAGAGCGAGCCGACAAGATAGGCGGTGAGCAGCCGCGGCCGGTCGGAATGGATTGCGAGCAGCAGTTTCAGGCTGGCGATCGCCGTCAGCGCAAGCACCACGAAGATCAGTTGTCCGGCCTCGACGCCCAGATTGAAGGTCAGGAGGGCCAACGGCACGTCCTTTTGCGGCAGGCCGATCTCGCGCAACGCGCCGCCGAAGCCGAAACCGTGCAGTAGCCCGAACAGGAAGGCGATCATCCAGGGATAGCGGCTCGACAGATCGGCGTTCCCCTTGTGTTGGCGGATGATCTCGGACGCGACGAGCACGATGCTGAGCGCCACCAGCGCCTCGACCGGCGCCTGCGGGGCGGCGGCGATGCCGAGCGCGGCAAAGGCAAGCGTGATCGAATGGGCAACCGTGAACGCGGTGATGGCGGCGACGAGCGTGCGCGTCTCGCGGATGAGAAGCAGCAACGCCAGAACGAACAGCAGGTGGTCGAGCCCCAGCATGATGTGCTGCACGCCGAGGACGAAATAGGTCCAAGCGGTGTTTGCCGCCGTCGGCGAGGCGGTGACGAGGAGGTCGGGGAAATCCGGCGTCAGCCGCGCCGTCTGCACCGTGCCGTCGGCGCGCACGATGCGGGCGAGCGCATCAGTATAGGTGGCGACCAGCCCATTGATCGAGATCGTCTCGCCCGCGAGCCCGCCGTCACACCGCACGCTCCAGCGACTGGTCATCGCCGCATCGACGTTGGTCGTGACGGGCGCTGTGGTCTCGGTGCAGCGTTCCGGCAGGCTCACATCGAGCGACAGCCGGTACTCCCCGCGCGCCGGTACCTTCCAGAGAATGTCGTAGCCCTCGGCCGCCGTCTCGGTGATTTCCAGATAGGCCGGACGCAACTCGTGTGCGTCTACGGCTGCCGCCGTAAATGCCATTGCGACGAATAGCTGGAATGCGGCGAACCAACGCTTCATTCGGCCTTGCCGATCCCGGATGCCGCCGAGGTTGTCCCGGATTGCGGCGGCCTGATCGTCACCTCGTAGTTTTCCCGCAATTTGCGATAACGCTCCTCTGCGACGGCGCGGCGCTTTTCCGATTGCCATTCACGCAGGACGGTATCGAGTACTTCTTCCAACTCCGGATCGCGCGCTTCGGTTCGTGAATCGACGAAGACGAGGTGCAGGCCGTAGGTGGAACGGATCGGGCCGGCCCAGCGTCCAGGTTCGATCCGCGACAACTCCGCGGCAAACTGGTTGCCAAAGCTTTGTTCGATCTGGTCGGTGCGGGTGAGCGGCATTGCCGGCGGCAGCAAGGTGGGATCGCCGAACTGACCGGGGGAGGGGGCGTCTCCATCTGCCGTCAACGCCGAAAGCAGAGTCCGTATATCGCCCTCAACTGCGTCGCCGCGCTTCGACGGGTCGAAAAAGACCTGCCGGAAGGCGATCTCCATCGGCATGCGAAACGCTTCCGCGTTGGCTTTCAGATATTTCCGCAGGTCGGCATCGCTCGGCCTCAGCTCCGCCTGGCTCGGCTCCATCAGGAATTCCATCTTCTGTTGCAGGCGGCGGCGAAACACCGTGTCGTCGCGATCGAGGCCCATCTTGCGCCCCTCGCGGTAGAAGATCTCTTCCTTCACGAAGGCCTCGATCAGCCCGTTCAGCTCTTCGCGCGTCGGCGGCCGTTGCCAGGTCCGCGAAAACGTTTCGAAGAGTTGCGCAATACGTCCGGGCCCAATCTTGATTACCTGCTTGTCGGCTTCGGGCGGCGAGCGGTCGACCAGTGAGTAAAACCCGAAGACGATGATGCCGATGATCAGGAACTGAACAAGGGGCTCGCCAAGAAAGCGGCGCAACAAAGTCATGCGGGCGTATTGGCGGGCAAAAAGTCGAGGGTCAAGGCAAGGATGGCGCTGGCCGCCACCCAGGAGCCGAGCGCCCTGACCGCAATCTTCTGCCAGGGGCGGTCAAACCATGCGGCCAATCCGCCAAGATAGGTAACGACAAGCAAGGCGCCGAGGCCAGTGCCAAGCAAGGCGAGCCAAACCTGCTGCTCGGGAATACCGTCGGGCGCTGAATCGAGCGCCACGGAGGCGCCGATGGCGACGGCAAGCAATGTCGGGAGCGCCCAGCCTCCCGTCCGCGCTAGCGCGACCGCGAGGCCGGCGACCAACGCAGTGGCCAGGATGGGCCACTGGGGTGGGATCTGCGGGAGTACGGACGTGAACAACAATGCCGACGCGACTGCGGCGGCGAAGGCCGGCAGAGCCAGGCGGCTCGCGCTCGGAGCGTGCTGGCCGATAAGGAGGCCGACGGCGATAAGAGCGAGCAGATGTGCGGGCATGAGGATAGGATGCAGAAGACCGTTATAAAAGACGCCTATGCCCTTGATCGGGCTGTGAGCTGCCGCGGGGCCGATCAGGCCCACGGCCAGGATCAGCAACGAAACGGCAACACGCCGGATCATGCAAAACCGGTCAGGAAGGCCAGGCCGGCCATCGCGATCACGCCACCCGCCGCCCGCACCGCCACCTTGCCGGCCTCCCATTGGGTTGCCAGGCCCAACGTGATGCCGGTCAGGTGCAGGAGCCCGGTTCCGATGACGAAGCCGCCCGCATAGGCCACCGCGTCGGCGGCGGCCGGCAGCTCCGTGCCGTGCGCGTGACCGTGAAAAATGGCGAAGGCGCCGACGACGGCAGCCGCTGCCCAAAGCGGAGGCCGGGCGCCGAGCGCCACCATGAGGCCGAGCACGATAGCCGATGCCGCGATGCCCGTCTCGACAGCAGGAAGCGGCACAGCGGCGATGCCGAGCGCTCCGCCGAAAGCCATGACCAGCGGGAAGACGATCGGCAGGAGCCAGATCGCCGGTGCCCCAAGAAAGGCGCCCCACAGGCCGACCGCCGCCATCGCCGCGACGTGGTCCCATCCGAGGATCGGATGCAGGAAACCCGAGACGAATCCGCCGGCAACGCTCTCGCCCTCATGCGCAAAGGCGGGCGATGCAGTTGCCAGAGCGATCAGTACAACAGCCAGCGCGGTCGTGGCTGCATGCGGTTGAAGCGCCTGCGCGCAGTAGTGCCGATCCAACTTCATTGCCCACATGATCGGATCAAAGCCGGGGTGAATCTGGTGGATTCTGCAGACGCTTCGCCAGGATTGATCGAACAGCCTCCCGGCTTTGGGCATCTCCGTAAAGCCGCATCAGGCCATAGAATTCAGCATCCGCAAACGTCAGCGCGCCATCGAGCAGGGTGCGAATGACTTTCAGGTCGGTCACGATCACGACATCGCCTTGCGCGGGGCCGTCGGCATGAACCTGAACATCATAGCCCTCGGGAACACGGGCGAAGCGGGTCCACATGACGGCAGGAAGGAGCACGATCGAAAAGCTGGTCTCCCCGGAAACTGCAGGAATGGACGCACGGTGACGGTCAAGAGGTCGGTCGGCCAGCGATGACGTACGCGGGACGAGGGTAACCATGCGTTTGCGATGGTCCATCCGCTGGCCGAGCCCGTTCATGCTTGCGGCCGCAAGTTGGTATCCGAGCGAACCCACCGGTTCCGTCGCGCGCGGTGGCAGGACGCCGGCGTTTTCCGCCTGCCAGACTGCCGTTCGCACATAGAGCGCCTTGGGATAAACCCAGTTCAACAAGCCGAGCGCCACAAGTGCTGGGTTTTCATAGCCGCAGGCGAGCGCGGCGGGCGTTACCAACGCCGCACCGGCCAAGACGCCGGCCGCCATGGCAAAAACCCTCGCCCGACTGATCCAAGTCGGCAGTGTTGGGGTCGCTGGCATGTGGTCACTCCTTACCTCGCCGGATTGTACCAGATCGGCGACGTGTAGGCGCGCTCCTGGATCGAGGCTGGAACGTCCTCCGGTCGCTGCACGCCGAAACTTTCGCGTCAAAGGTCGTCCAGCGCGGCGTCGGGATTTCGACCACGCGCACATAGTAGAAGGCTCGCTGCGCGGCATCGAACTCCGGGTCCTGCCAGTAGGCCTGAAGCGCCGGCGTGCCGATCGCATTGGTGTAGGTCGCCTCTTCGACGTTGACGGTGTTGCCGACCGGCGGCAGCTTGCCGTCGGTGCCCGGCTGACGGCCGTTCGACCAGGCGACGTCATAGACCTTCTCGTGTGTCTGGCCTCCGGCGTCGAGCCAGCCCTTGATCACCTGGATCCGGTCGAGATTGGCCCCGTCAACGTCGCGGAGAGCGCGTATCAGCAAGCTCGGCGCCTTGCCCTGGGGTGCGGCTTTCAGGTCGCCGCCCATCGGAACGCCGTTCTCATAGCCGTACTTGGCGAAGTCGGAGCGCTCGAGGTCGTCTTTGGTGAAGTCGAAGCCGGCAAAGACACGCACCCGGAGCCGGGTTCCCGTCGTGGCGAACACTTCCTTGCGCGCCATCGCGTCCCACAGCGCTTCTCGCGTGTTCTCGCGCGCCCACACCGCTGCAAGGCCCGATGCGCTGGTCATCCGGGCAGGTATCTGCGAACCCTTGGGCGCATACCGGCCGGCGATGACCTCTTCGAACCGAATGGGATCGGCCGAAGGTGCAAGAGGCTCAACCTTGCCGAAAAAGTTGTTCTCTTGGGTCGTCGCAAGCGAGGTGTGCGCATCCGTCGAGCCCACCATGCCGAACTTGAAGGGGTTCACGCCGAGCTTGGCCTCGTATGCCAGCACAGGAAACGGGGAGTAGTTGATCTGCGCATTGGTCGGCGGCGGCGCGTCCTGGGCGAGCGCTGCATCAGCCGTATACAGCAGAGTTATTGCCGTTAAAGTCGAGGTCAAGGTGCGCCAAGCGGTTATCATCTTGCATTTCCTCCTACGCGGACACTGCACCATTATTTGAGTTGCCTGCGTTAGAAAGGAGGCCCCGCCGTTACCTAGCCGGCTTTTTCTCGGAACGTAGAAAGTAGCTCAGTTACTCCCGCCCTGCGGCTTCGATACGGCTTCCATCACGCGGTCGAGGTTGAAGCTGCCCGGCTTCTGGCGCGGCGGGAACTCGCGGAAGCTCTGCAGCCACTGCGCGACGTAGGCGCCGGCCGGCGCGACGGCAAACATGCGCTCCATCCACCAGCGCTGAAAGCCCATGGCGTTCTCTTCCTCGGCACGCTCGAACGGGTCCATGCGCAGATTGGTCAGCAAAGGCGCACGCAGCTCATCGAACGGCTCCTGCCAAACGCGCATACCCTCGGCCTTCTGCTCCAGGAAAGTGACTTTCCAGTTTTCGTAGCGCAGACGCCGCGACGCTGCCGTCGTCGGTCCAGTAGATGAACTCCTTGCGCGGCCATTCGCCCTCGCCCTTGAGGGCAGGACCGAGATCATAACCGTCGAGATGAACCTTGTAGGTCCGGTCGCCGATGGCCTTGCCCTTGAGCAGCTCGTCCTTGACGTTGGGAGCACCGGCCGCCGCAAGCAGCGTGGTCAGCATGTCCTCATGGGCGCCGATGTCATTGACCACGGTTCCGGGCTTGATGGTTCCGGGCCAGCGGATCAGGGTCGGCACGCGGTAGCCGCCTTCCCACTGCGTGTTCTTCTCGCCGCGGAACATGGTCGTGCCGCCATCCGGCCAGGTAGAAGGTTTCGGCGCCGTTGTCGGTCGAATACATCACGATGGTGTTGTCCTCGATGCCGAGCTCCTTGAGCTTGGCCAGAACCTGGCCGACATGGCCGTCATGCTCGGCCATGCCGTCGGCGTAGACACCGAGGCCGGTCTTTCCTTCCGACTCGGCCTTGAGATGCGTGAAGATGTGCATGCGGGTTGAGTTCCACCACAGAAGAACGGCTTGCCGTCCTTGACCGCCTTGTCCATGAAGCCCAGCGCCTTGGCGGTGACTTCCTCGTCGATGGTCTCCATGCGCTTCCTGGTCAGCGGGCCTGTGTCCTCGATCTTCTGGGTTCCATCGGCATTGGCGAAGGAGTGGATCACGCCGCGCGGGCCGAACCTCTCCTTGAACGCCGGGTTCTTCGGATAGTCGGGGTTCTCCGGTTCTTCCTCGGCATTCAGATGGTAGAGGTTGCCGAAGAACTCGTCGAAGCCGTGGGCGGTGGGAAGCATTTCGTCGCGGTCGCCGAGGTGGTTCTTGCCGAACTGCCCGGTCACATAGCCGAGCGGCTTCAGGAGCGTGGCGATCGTCGGGTCTTCCGCCTTCATGCCCTCCGGCGCTCCCGGCAGTCCGACCTTGGTAAGACCGGTGCGGATCGGCGACTGGCCGGTGATGAAGGCGGCGCGCCCGGCGGTGCAGCTCTGCTGGCCGTACCAATCGGTGAACAGCGCGCCTTCCTTGGCAATGCTGTCGATGTTCGGCGTCTTGTAGCCCATCATGCCCTGGTTGTAGGCGCTGACGTTGAACCCGCCGATGTCGTCGCCCCAGATGACCAGGATGTTGGGCTTGGCCTGCTGCGCTGACGCCTGTTGTTGCACACTTAATCCCAGCGCGAGCACAAAGGCGCCGAGGAATGCCAATTGCCGAGCCGTTCGTCGATTGAGCATCGGGGTTCTCCTTCTGGTTACTGGGTACTGGGCCGGGACTGCTGCATACGTTTGTGACGATTTGGAGAACTACCATTCCCCGGTGTGTGCCAGATCGGCGAGGACCAGGCACAGCGTGAGTTTCGCGGGTCGTAGCCCACCGTCATCGTCTCGATAGTTGGACCTTGGTAGGATAGTCTAAAACCAAAGGCTTATCGCTCCAGTGTCCAGTTGGACCTACGTCCAATGGCGCGCGAGCGAGTGTATGGTTGATCATGCTTTGGCAAAGAGGAGATTTCGTATGCGTTCTCGTGTTGTCGGCTTGATGGCCACCGTCAGTGCTCCCACCCTCCTGCTGGCGAGCCTCTTTGTCACCGGCGCTCTTGCCCAGGACGCTCCGTCAGCGATCATGGACATGCAAGTCGATCCCGCGACGATCGCCAAATTCCACAAAGAACCCGGGTACTCACCCTATGCGGGACGCAACTATCCGACACGGGTGTTCTGGGGCGACCAGCATACCCACACAGGGTGGTCGGCCGATGCCGGCATGTCCGGCGCAACGTTGACGCCCGAAGATGCGCTGCGTCTCGCGCGTGGTGAGGAGGTCGTGTCCAACACAGGCCAGCCGGTTAAGCTCAGCCGTCCGCTCGACTGGCTTGCCGTCACTGACCACTCTGACGGGATGGGAGTGATCTCCGAACTCAAGGACGGCAATCCCGAGTTGATGGCCGATCCGACAATGAAGAAGTGGCACGACATGATGGCTGCCGGGCCTGAGCAGGCAGCAGCGGCGACGATGGAACTGATCAACGCGCAGTCGAACAAGCGACTGCCGCCGGCCATCATGGATCCGAGGTTCGCCAAATCGGTCTGGCAGAAGAACAACGCCATCATGGAGAAATACAACGAGCCGGGACGCTTTACCGCCTTCATTGCCTACGAATGGACCTCGAATGCCGGCGGCGGCAACAATCTGCATCGCAACGTCATCTATCGAGACGGCCGGGACAAGGCCGACCAGGCGATCCCCCTCACGACCTTCGAGAGCGAGGACCCGGAGAACCTCTGGAAGTGGATGCGGAACTGGGAGGAAAAGACCGGCGGATCGCTGCTCGCCATCCCGCACAACGGCAACCTGTCCAACGGGCTCATGTTCGATCTCAAGACCTTCACCGGGCAGCCGCTGACCAGGGAATGGGCCGAGCAGCGAGCCCGGTTTGAGCCGCTGTTGGAGGTGATCCAGACCAAGGGCCAGAGTGAAAGCCATCCCTCGCTCTCGCCAACTGACGAATTCGCAGCCGGCTACGAGCTGTGGGACTGGGGCAACCTTAACATGGTGCCCAAGGAACCGGGGATGATCGAGCACGAGTATGCGCGAGAGGCGCTGAAGAACGGCCTCAAGCTCGAGCAGGACCTCGGCGTCAATCCGTTCAAGTTCGGGATGGCCTCCGGCAGCGACGCTCATACCGGCCTGGCTGCCATGGAGGAGGACAACTTCTTCTGTAAATTTGTCAGCTGTGAGCCGCGCCCCGACAGGTGGAACGAGGACGCCATGAAATTCGGCGACCGCGCAGTGAAAGGATGGCAGGTGACCGCCGCTGGTTACACCGGCGTGTGGGCGACCGAAAACACCCGCGAGGCGATCTGGGACGCCATGAAACGGAAGGAAGCCTATTCCACCAGCGGATCGCGGATCGTCGTGCGCTTCTTCGGCGGCTTCGATTTCACACCGGCCGATGCGCAATCGCGTTCTCCCGCTGAAGCCGGCTACCGCAAGGGCGTGCCGATGGGCGGTGACCTGCGAACGGCTCCTGAAGGCAAGGCACCGACCTTTCTGGTCGCGGCGCTGAAGGATCCGCTTGGCGGGAATTTGGATCGCATCCAGATCATCAAGGGTTGGGTCGACAAGAGCGGCAAAACGCAGGAGAAGATCTTCGATGTGGTGTGGGGCGATGCCGACCAGCGAAAAGCCGGCGCCGATGGCAAGGTGCCGCCGGTCGGCAACACCGTTGATCTCCCGAATGCTACCTGGACGAACACGATCGGCGATCCCGAACTGATCACGGTATGGACCGATCCGGAGTTCGATCCGGCGCTCAGAGCCTTCTACTACGCCCGTGTGATCGAGATTCCGACGCCACGCTGGACGGCCTACGACGCCAAGCGTTTCGGCGTGAAGATGGCCGACAATGTTCCGATGATCACCCAGGAGCGAGCGTTTACTTCGCCCATCTGGTATACGCCGTGAACTCGCTTGCCGATAAGGAATGGCCTGATACCAGCCGCTGCGTCCTCCGGCCGGCTGCAGAACAGAAAGCTCAGCGTCAGACCAGGACGTTAGTGAACTGCCACGGATCTCGTGTGTTCAGCTTTTCGGGAAAGAGGGATCCGCGGTCCTGCAGCGGCGTCCAGTCGGTGTAGGCGCCGATGACCGGCCCGAGATACGGCATTTGCACCTCGAGGCACCGCTGGTAGTCCATCTCGTCGGTTTCCACGACTCCGGCCTTCGGGTTCTCGATCGCCCACACGGTGCCGGCGAGCACCGCCGAGGTCACCTGCAAACCGGTCGCGTTCTGATAGGGCGCCAGCCGCCGGGTTTCCTCGATGGATAGCTGGGAGCCGTACCAGTAGGCGTTCTTCTTGTGCCCGTAGAGGAGGACGCCGAGCTCGTCGATGCCGTCGACGATTTCGTTCTCGTCGAGAATGTGGGATCCCGGCTGGCGCTGCCATTGACGGCCCGCCATCTCGTGCAGGGATAGCACGGCGTCGTTGCACGGATGGTAGGCGTAGTGGCAGGTCGGCCTGTAGATCGCTTTTCGGCTCTTCCTCAGCGTAAAGTAATCGGAAATGGAGATGGACTCGTTATGCGTTACGAGAAACCCGTGTTGCGCCCTCGCTGTGGGAGTCCACGAGCGCACCCGGGTGCCCGCGCCCGGCGAGAGAAGGTAGATCGCCGCTCCGTTTCCGAAGTTGTGCCGGCGCCCGCTGGCCGGCAGCCGCTTTTCATGGGTGCCCCAACCAAGCTCAGCCGGCTGTAGACCTTCGGATATGAAGCCTTCGACGGACCAGGTGTTCCAGAAGACGTCGAACGGCTTGGGCTTCCGCGAACGTTGCGTGTCGCGCTCGGCGATGTGAATTCCCTTGACGCCAAAGCTCTTCATCAGCCTCCCCCAGCCTTCTCTCGTGGTCGGACGCTCTTTCGGTTTGCCGAGGTCCGAGGCGATGTTGAGCAGCGCCTGCTTCACAAACCAGGAGACCATGCCGGGATTGGCCCCGCAGCAGCTCACCGCGGTAGGGGCGCCGGGGTAGCGGGCTTTGAGTTTCATCACCTCGTTGCGCAGAGCATAGTTCGACCGCGCCGAGGGGCTGAGCTTGGAGTTGTTGTAGAAACCCGGCCACGGTTCGACCACCGTGTCGATGTAGAGCGCGCCCAAATCCATGGCGAACTTCATGATGTCGACCGAGGAAGTGTCGACCGACAGATTGACAATCAGCCCCTGGCCCGGGCCTCGCGAGAGGAGGGGTTTCAGGATCTCGACATAGTTCGATCTTGTGATCGCAAGCTTTTGGAACTCGAGGCCTTCCTTATCGGCGATTTGTTTGTTCGCATCGTCGGGATCGATGATCGTGAGCTTGCGCCGGTCCAGCCTCAGATGGCGAAGCAGCAGGGGCAGGGTCCCGCGTCCTATCGAGCCGAAGCCGATCATCACGATCGGGCCGTTGAACTCGGCGTGAATGGTCGAAGGCGCCATGGTAGATCCTCGTGATTATTGTGGAATTGCCGCCGAACGGAAACGCAAGGGTCCTCTACAGGACGAATACACTGCTGGCAATCGTGGAGGTAGCCGTTCATCGAGGCATTCCCGGAACGGATGATGACCTTCTGCCGGCGGGTCTCAGCAGCGCGAAGGTGTATTATTTATCGGAAGCGGATTATCGTCTTTGCGTAGATTAAGTCGTGTCGAGCGTTCCCGGCTCGCGAGGGGAGAACGATGTTGATCAAACTGACCAACGCCCAATCCACCGCGACCCTCGGTGCGATGTTCAAGCTGCCAGCGCGAATGGCGTGAGACCGCTTATACCGGACGACCTGCACGCGCTTGAAGCATGCAACACGATCGTGTTGCGGCAACCGGCGATGGATATCAATAGCGTGCCCAAGGTTACACCGACGCAACTCGCCACTGCGCTGGCCGGCACCGGGGCGCATGCAGCCACGCACGTGGCGCAGTTCCTGATCGTCATGGCGCTGGTGGACGGGACGGTGGACGAGGCAAAGGTTCAAACCGTGCTCGAATATGCTCGAGCGCTCGGCGTGACCGACGAAGGAGCCGATGTCGGGTCATATGCCGCCGGTGATCGTCAGCTGGCATCTCGGCATCGAATTGGTGAAGTTGGCCGGCAAGGTCACCGGCCAACTCGACCCGGTCAAGTTCTGGAAAGCGCGGGACCGCGGATCGGAGGTAACGACGGATCTGTTCGACCCGCGTTGGAATTTCTGGGATGCGGCGAGCAAGCCGCTGGAGGAGTTGCGGGCTGAGGTATCACGCGCCGCCGCTCGAGCCGGCCTACGCTGCGGCGGGCAAGCTGCCGTCGTGGTATCGGCCGGTGGCGTAGGAACCCGGACCACTTCGGATCGATGCCGGCGCGCTGCCTGCTTCAGGCCGTGTTGCGCAGGAAGTCCTTGAGGCGCTTGGTGCCCGGCCGCGTAAAGAACCGGCGCGCCGGTCCTTCCTCTGCGATCTCGCCCGAGTGCATGAACACCGCGCGGTCCGAGATATCGCGGGCAAACCGCATCTCATGGGTGACGACGAGCATGGTAGCACCCTCCGCCGCAAGCGTTCTTATGGTCTGCAGCACCTCTTGCACGAGCTCGGGATCGAGTGCCGAGGTGATTTCATCGAGAAGAACGAGCCGCGGCGTCATCGCAAAAGCACGGGCGATCGCTACACGCTGTTGTTGGCCGCCCGAAAGCTGGCTTGGATAGTGATCCAGGCGATCCTCTAGACCCACTCGCGCGAGCCAACCGAGAGCGTGTTTGCGCGCCGCCGTCTTTTCCATACCTTGGGTCCTGACAAGGCCCAGCATCACGTTCCCGAGGGCGGTCAGGTGAGGGAACAAGTTGAAACTCTGGAACACCATGCCGGTCCTGGCGCATTGGCGCGCCCGCTCGCGCTCCTTGAGCTTGACCCGGCGGTCCCCTTCGACCCGGTAGCCCAGTGCAACGCCATCAAGCAGGATATCTCCACCATCGAAGTCCTCGAGAAGATTTATGCACCGTAGCAGCGTGGTCTTCCCGGAACCGCTGGCGCCGATCACGGCGATGATTTCGTTTTCGTGCACGTCGAGGGAAACCCCCTTGAGAATCTGGAGGTCGCCATAATGTTTCGACAGGTTCCGGATTGACAGGAGCGGCGTCATTCTCAGGCCGTTACCGCAATGCCCACCGGCTTTCCAGGTATTTGCCCAGGCGTTCGATGGCGAAATTGACGAAAAAGTAGAGTGCCCCGCACACCGCAAAGAACTCCAGGGTCATGAAGTTCCGGCCGATGGTTTCCTGTGTCTTGAGCAACAGCTCACTCACGCCGATCACCGACAGAAGCGTCGTCGCCTTGACCAGCTCGGTCGCCGTGTTGGTCCAGACGGGCAGGATCATGCGCATGGCCTGGGGTATCAGCACATAGGCGAGAATCTTTGGAAACGTAAGACCGATGGAGCGGCCGGCTTCAATCTGGGTTGGCGGGATGGATTGCAGCGCCCCACGTGTGATCTCGGCCATGTGGGCGCTGCAGAAGACCGAGAGTGCGAGAAGTCCGGACTGGATGGCTGTGAAATTGATGCCCGCCACGGCGAGCAGATAATAGGCGGCGAGGATCAGCACCAACACCGGCGTGCCGCGTATGATGTCGACATATGCGCGAAAGGCTCCACGAACGATGCGCGGCCCATAGGTAAGCATCATACCGAATACGAGACCCATCGCCGATCCCGCGGCAATGACGGAAATGGAAATCTGGACGGTCAGAAGAAAGCCGTCCGCGAGGGGGCCGCTGGCAATCGTCAGCTCATGCAGAAACTTCTCCACTGGGCTGCTCAGAACCGGGGCAATCGTCGCTCCACCGCCCGCAGCGAGGCTGCAAGCGCCAGGCAGGTCATCACATAAAGTGCGGAAGCCGCCAGCCACGCTTCTGCGACCCGGAACGTCTCGACGTTGATCTTGCGGGCGACAAACGTGAGTTCCTGGACGGCGATGGTGGCGGCGATGGAAGTATCCTTGAACAGGGAAATGAACGTGGTGCCGAGGGCTGGCAGTGCATTGCGCACCATGATCGGAAGTATGACGTGCAGGTTGAGATTGAAGCGGGTGAGGCCGATGGCGCGGCCGGCGTCTATCACCCCGGATGGCACTCCGGCCAGGCTGGCACGAAACACCTCTGTCAGATAGGCGCCGGCATAGATCGCCAGCGAGGCGATGAAGCTTTCTATCTTGCCGAGCCGGATTCCGGCGCGTGGTAGCGCGAAATAGACGAACAGCACCAGAACGAGGAGCGGGATGTTTCTGATCGTCGTGACGTAGGCGGCTACCAGCCGCCGCGCCAACTGCGACTGCGCAATGCCGATGAAGGCGCACACCAGCCCGATGGCGGTGCCGGCGGCGAGTGAGGCGAGCGCGAGGGAAAGCCCGAGGGCGAGCCCAAGAAGGAGGTTGTCGAAATTCGCCCAGATGACTCCGAAGTTGAAGGAGTAGGACATTAACCCCGCGCTCAAGTCTCCGTGGGGTCAGCGCAGCTCGGCCGGAAAGCCGATCTTCGGCGCCGGCGGCGCCTCGCCAAACCAGCGCTCGAAAGAGCTTGCATACGCGGCGAAGTCGACGCCGGTCATGGCTTCGTGCAGCGCCGTGTTGACGAAATTCAGGAAGTCGGCATCTCCGCGCTTGACCGCACAGGAATACGTCTGCGGGTTCCAGCCGTGACCTGCATCGGCGTATTTCCCCGGGTTCTGCTTCATCAGCCACTTGAGCGACGACATGTCGGTGGCCACCGCGTCGGCGCGGCCCGAGTGGAGGGCCTGATAGGCCAGGTCGACGCTTTCATATTGATCGACCTTGGCTGCGGGCAGCGCCTGGTGGACCATTTCCTCGGCATAGACGTTTTGCAGCACCGATACGGTTACGCCGTCTCCTGCCGCCTTCATCTCGTCATGGGTCTTGTACTTTCCGCCCTCCGCGAGCAGCAATCCAACGCCTTCGCGATAATAGGGGATGGTGAAATTCACCTGCTGGGCTCGTTCCGCGGTGACAGTCATGAACTGGCACGTCAGGTCGACCTTGTCGGTGACGATGTTGGGCACCCTTGCGTCGGATCCCTGGTTGACGAACTCGATCTTCGTGTCGTCGCCAAAGATGCCCTTGGCGACGATCCTGGCGACGTCGACGTCGAAGCCGGCCATCTCGCCCTTCTCGTCACGGAAATGCCACGGCGGATTGCCGGTTCCGGTCCCCACTACAAGCTTGCCGCGGGCGATCACGTCTTCCAGCTTTCCTGCCGCCACGGGCGTAGTCATGGCCGCACCGGTGGCGATCGCGGCTGTAAGCAAAAAATGCGCTATGTGCTTCATGTCATTGGTCCTCCCGATGTTATCCGACTTTGGATTTCATGGCGCTATTTTATCATATTATCAGATAATTTGGAGTCAATGGACGATTAACAGCCGAGCGGGAGCTATCTCTTGAGGCGATAGCCCGTTCTGAAGATCCACCATACAGTCGCGAGGCAGATTGCCAAAAACCCAAGTGTCATCGCAAGACTCAGCTCCACGCCCACATCGGAGCTCTCGAAGAAGCTCCAGCGGAAGCCGCTGATGAGGTAGACCACGGGATTGAACAAGGAGATCGTTTGCCACATCGGAGGCAGCACGCTGATTGAATAGAAGGCGCCACCCAGGAAGGTGAGGGGCGTGATGATCAGCAGAGGAACGATCTGCAGCTTCTCGAATCCATCCGCCCAGATGCCGATAATGAAGCCAAACAGGCTGAAGGTTACGGCAGTAAGCACCAGGAACGAAAGCATCCATAGCGGATGAGCGATCCGCAGCGGAACAAACAGCCAGGCTGTCGCGAGGATGATGAGGCCTAGAATGACTGATTTTGTCGCAGCCGCGCCGACATAGCCGATGACGATCTCGAGGTACGATACCGGCGCGGAGAGAATTTCATAGATCGTGCCGATGAACTTGGGAAAGTAGATGCCGAACGAGGCATTGGAGATGCTCTGGGTAAGCAGCGACAGCATGATCAGCCCCGGCACGATGAAGACGCCATAGCTAACGCCGTCGATTTCGGTGATTCTGGAGCCTATCGCTGCCCCGAAAACCACGAAATACAGAGTTGTGGAGAGGACCGGGGAAATGATGCTCTGAAACAGAGTGCGTTGTGTTCGCCTCATCTCGAATTGGTAGATGGTCGCCACCGCTCTGGCGTTCATTTTCTTTTCTTGACCAGGTTCACGAAGATTTCCTCGAGAGAGCTTTGCGTCGTGCTGAGGTCCCGGAAGGCGATGCCGGCCTGACTGAGCGCCTCGAGCAGGCCCGTGATTCCGGTGCGTTTGTTGTGGGGATCATAGGTGTAGGTAAGCTCACTGCCGCCGGCGCCGAGAACCAGATCGTATCCCTTCAGCGCGTCGGGAATTTCCCCCAGCCTGCCGTCGAGCTCGAGTCGCACCTGCTTCTTTCCGAGCTTGTGGATCAGTGTCGTCTTGTCCTCGACCAGGATCAGTTCGCCGTTGTTGATGACACCGATCCGGTCGGCCATTTCCTCGGCCTCGTCGATGTAGTGAGTGGTGAGAATAATCGTCACGCCGGATTGGCGTAGCGAGCGCACCATCCGCCACATGTCCTGGCGCAACTCGACATCGACTCCTGCAGTAGGTTCGTCAAGGAATAGGATCCGCGGCTCATGCGCGAGCGCCTTGGCAATCAGCACCCGCCGCTTCATGCCGCCCGAAAGGGTAACAATCTTGCTGTCCTTGCGGTCCCATAGCGACAGGTCCCTCAGTACCTTCTCGATGTGGTTGGGGTTTGGGCTCTTGCCGAACAGTCCGCGGCTGTAGCATGCGGTCGCCCACACGGTTTCGAAAGCATCGGTCGTCAGCTCCTGCGGGACGAGGCCGATCATCGACCGCGTAGCGCGGTAATCGGCGATGATATCATGACCGTCTACCGTTACCTCGCCTGCACTCTTATTGACAATGCCGCAAACGATGCCGATCAGGGTCGTCTTCCCCGCACCGTTCGGTCCGAGCAGAGCGAAGATTTCCCCGTCGAGAATATCGAGGCTCACGTTCCTTAACGCCTCGAACCCCGAAGCGTAGGTTTTGGAGAGGTTGGAAATTCGAATGATATCGCGCATGTATGGGGAACTCGAAGACGTGGGGCGGCTTGTTACAGGTCCGGTCTCTTGCTAGCAAGGCGACGTCGACTGCCGTCCGTGGCCATGCTGGTTCGTGGAGTGACCGAATGCCGCTGATTTGCACGCCGTCTCTTGGTCGCCGGCGCCTGATCCTCGGGCTGTCGGCTGCGGTCACATCGATCATCGCCGCCGGCGGGCTCGGGAGTTCGGTGCGGGCGGCGCTCCTCGCCTCGCCGCCCCAGACCCTTGGTCCCTTCTATCCCCGCGACTGGGAGGGCGACATTGATAACGATCTGGTTATAGTGACCGGCGAAGCTGCCCGCGCCATGGGTCGGGTGGTGCATGTCGAGGGGCGGGTGCTCGACGTGGCGGGCGCGCCGCTTCCGGGAGCGGAGGTCGAGATCTGGCAATGCGACGCACAGGGGATTTACCGACATCCGCGCGATGAGGAACCTGGACGGCGCCGGGACCCGGGATTTCAGGGTCGAGGCCGGACCATTACCGATGCCGCCGGCCGCTATCGCTTCCGCACTATTCGCCCGGTTCCCTATGGCGGGCGCACGCCGCATATCCACTTCAAAGTGGAGCCCGCCGGCGGGCGTGAATTGATTACGCAGATGTACGTGTTCGGAGAAGAACGAAACGCCCAGGACGGCGTGTTGAACTCCATTCGCGATCCGCGCCAGCGTGACAGCGTCATTGTCCGGCTCGACGCCGCCGACCAGCTGGAGCCCGGCGCCCTGGCCGCGAGCTTCGACATCGTCATCGGATGATTAGCCGCTCTCCGACAAGAAATCGAGATATTGGAGAAAGACCTCCCGCTCACTGGTGATGTCGAGCTTGGCATAGATGTTGTGCCGGTGGATGCGAACGGTTCCGGTGGAGATGCGCAACCGCTCGGCAATCGCGTTCGACGGATGCCCGGCAAGAATCAGGGCAGCGATCTCGCGCTCGCGCGCCGTGAGGCCGAGCCACAGTTCTTCCGGCAGCCTGCTGTCCGGCGAGCGGGCTCTGTGGGGCGAGGCAGGGGCGGAGGAATCCTTGCGGGGGAGCGGAGACTGAAGCCGTCGGTGCACCTCGTGAACTGCCTGGAGTAAGGGAAAGGCCTTCTCCAGCCTCTCGATTTCGTGGCTGCGAAAATTCTCGTTCGAACGTTCGAGAAAGACCGCCAGCGTGGCCTGTGGCCCATCATCAAGAAGAACGCCGACCTCGTCACGGATCACCGATTGGTACAGGAACTCGGCGATGTAGAGGCCCTGCTTCAATTCACGCGACGAGAACTGCCGTAGCGGCACGACGCCCGCCCGTTCGTTCGCGCACCAGTAGCCGTAGAACGGATCGAACGGGTAGTAGATGTCGAGATAGCGCTCGACCAGGGCGTCATCGAAGTTGCGGTGGGTGAGAAACTCGGGCGGCCGCAACGTCGAGTACCGGGTCACGGTGACGCGATCGTGCGCGACCAATCCGCCGATGAAGTCGATCAGACCCCCCAGGTATTCCGCCGAGCCCGCGGCATGCAGGAGCGCGGCCAAATCCGAGGGCGCCCGCGTCTGCCGGCTTTCCTTCCGCTGTCGGCGTCCTGCGGGCACTCCTATATCACTCCTCATATGGAGCAGGTGCGACGAACCTTCTAGGTTTTCGCGACAGCAATAGAAGGGGCGCTATGGACAACCCGATCGTGATCGGTATCGACGCCGGCGGCACCATGACCGACACCATTCTGGTGGACCACAACGGCCACTTCAAGATCGGCAAGGCTGCAACCACTCCCAGGAACGAGGCGGACGGGTTCATCGCCTCGGCAGCCGACGCGGCCGACGCGTGGGGAATCTCGCTCGCAGAGCTTTTTTCAGGCGTAAACGTGGTGCTCTACTCGGGAACCGGGATGCTGAACACACTGCTGTCGCGCACCGGCCGCAAGCTCGGGCTCATCACCACCAAGGGGATCGAGGACATGATCCTCATGGGCCGCGGCCTGCAGGCCTGGGCCGATTATTCCTATGCCGACCGTCTTCATGCCGTCACCCATCATCATCCCGATCCGCTGGTGCCCCGGCGGCGAACCCATGGGGTAACTGAGCGTATCGACCAGTTCGGCGATGTCGTCATCCCGCTCTATGAGCACGAAGTCGTACGGGCGGCGCGAGGGCTCATCAGGGATGGTGTGGACGCGATTTGCGTCATGACCATCTTCTCGCATGTCAACCCGCAGCATGAGAAACGCATTGCCGAGTTGTGTCGCGCCGAAATCAGTAAGGCCAAGGCCGATATCGCGGTCTATGTGAGCCACGAGATCCGGCCGGTGATCCGCGAACAATCGCGCCTGAACAGCGTGCTGATCGAAGCCTATGCGACCTCGCGCGGCCGCCGGCAACTCAAGGCCATAGAGGATGTTTCGAAGAAGTACGGCTTCCGCTACGGCGTGCAAACCTTGCTCTCCTTTGGCGGCCTGACTTCGATCAACCACCCCCGACTTCATGAAACCATGATTTCGGGCCCGATCGGCGGCATTCTCGGAGCGGCGTATATCGGCAAGCTGATCGGCAACGACTCTCTTATCTGTTCCGACATGGGCGGAACGAGCTTCGACATGGGGGTCATCAGCCGCGGACAGACCCGGCTCGAGAACGAGCCGCTCATGGATCGCTTCAAGCTCAATGTTCCTACTCTCCATCTCGATACCATCGGCGCCGGGGCAGGCATGATCCTGAAGGTCGATCCATTGACCAGGAAGGTCAGCCTCGGTCCGGAAAGCGCCGGGGCCGATCCCGGGCCTGTCTGCTTCGACCGCGGTGGAACGGAACCGACCATCGCCGACTGCGACGCCATCCTTGGGCGGCTCAATCCTGACTATTTCCTTGGCGGCAAGGTGAAGCTCGACGTTGCCAAGGCGACCCGGGTATTCACCGAGAAGTGCGCCCAACCCCTCGGCGTCGGCCTCTACGAAGCCGCCGAGGGCATGATCGAAATGCTCGAGGCCGACGCCAATCATGCGTTGCGGCGGGTCATTTCGGGGCAGGGCATCCACCCGTCCGAATACACTCTCCTCTCCTATGGCGGCTCGGGTCCTTTGCACCTCGCTGGCGCGAGCAGGGGGATCGGCTTTCGCGACATCATCACTTTTCAGTTTGCCGCGGCGTTTTCCGCCTTCGGCTGCACCACCGCGGACTTCATGCGCCGGCATTCGATTTCGATTCAGACCGACATTCCGGCCAAAGCGGGCGAGGAATTCCTGGAGGACTCCGGATCCAGGGTGACTGCCGTCTGGCACGACCTCACCAGGACGGCGGTCGATGAAATGATCGCCGATGGCCACTCCCCTGAAAAGGTGCTCACGCAGCCGTTCCTGATGATGCGCTATACGGGGCAGCTGGAGGATGTCGAAGTGATGTCGCCCGTGAGTTAGATTGCTTCAGCCGAAGATATGCTCAAGGTCATTGCCCGGTTCGAGACTGTCTATGCCAAGGTCAACCATCGCGTGTCGCGCTATGGCGAGGCCGGATTCTCGATCACCGAGCTGGGCGTCATCGCCACGGCCGAAAAGGTCAAGCCGGTTCTCTTCAAACGCCCGCTCGGCGAATCTGACCCGGTTTCAGCTCACAAGGGCGCCCGGGAAACATTCATCGCCGGCCGCTGGCACAAGGCCGATCTTTACGAAATGGATCGCCTGCAGCCGGGCCACGAGGTCACCGGCGCCGCCGTCATAGAGCATCCCGCGACCACGCTGGTCGTTCATCCCGGCGATCGAGTCTTTGTCGATGAGTGGACTTTGCTCCACTACGCTCATTCCTGAGGATTGCCCGATGTTGAAACGGCCGCCTTCATCCCAAACTCTCCGCGAGCGGCTGCACGAATCCGAACGGCTGATGGAGACGACGGGCTGTTATGACGGCATCACCGAGCTTACTCTGCGCTCGCGGGACCCGCTCAGGTTCGAGACTCTGCATACGAAGTTGCGGGCGTTCTGCGTGTCGGCGCGCGAAATGGCCCGCCGGATTTCCGCCTCGCCGGGTGTGCGGGAGGTGGGCGAGATGGTGGTTGCGATCTACACTCCGGAAGGCGATGCAATCGCGCTCTCCAACGGCATCATGGTCCATGTCCACACCATGAGCAGGTTCATCAAGTGGATGATCCGCCAGGGTTACGAGGACAATCCGGGAATTCGCGACGGCGACATCTTCGCCAACAACGATGCCTTCATCGGCACCGTGCAGGTTCCGGACGTCATGGATGTCGTGCCGATATTCTACGACGGCGTGCTCGCGGGCTGGGCGGGCGCGGTGTGCCATGAGCTCGAATCGGGCGGCATTACTCCCGGCGGCGACGTCTGCCTCGCCCAGGAACGCTTCACCGAAGGCCTGTTCGTGTGCGCCGAAAAGATCGGCGAGAACGACGAAATCCGGCGCGACTACGTGATCCGCTGCGAACGCAACCTGCGCATGCCGATCTATTGGGTTCTGGACGAAAAGGCCAAGGTCGCCTCGTGCATCGACATGCGCGAAAACGTGAAGGCCCTGATCGGCGAGGTTGGCCTCGACTACTGGAGGAACGTGAGCAAGGAGTTCATCGAGGAAGGTAGGCGCGGCCAGCTTGCCCGCACGCGCCAGCTTACCGTTCCCGGCAGATACCGGGGCCATACCTTCTACGGCCACGTGACGGAGGGCAAGCCCGGCTTCCAGCCGCTCGCCGAGCCGAACTGGCTCTACAACATCCCGCTCGAGATGGAAATTTCAACCGACGGCAAGATCACCGTCGATTTCGAAGGGACCCAGCCCTGGGGCTATCATTCCATGAACTGCACGCCGGCGGGAATGGACGGCGGCATGTTCGTAACCCTTACCCAGCACATGAACTTCGAAGGTCTGGTCAATGATGGCGCCTGGATGGCGACCGAGCTCAAGCTGCCGAAAGGCACATGGACCAATCCCGACAACGAGATGTGCGCCACCGCCACCTCCTGGGCGCTGCTGCTTCCGGCCTTCGGCGTGTTCCAACGGCTCTTGTCGCGCGGCTTTCTGGCGCGGGGTTTCGTGGAGGAGGTGTTCGTGGGTCAAGTCAACAGCCCGATGATCGAGATGGGTGGCGAAAGCCAATACGGAACATCCTTCGGCATGGCCCATTTCGAATGCGCAGCCGCGGGCTCCGGCGCGCTCGCCATCAAGGACGGACTGGATACTGCCTATGTCGGCTGGAATCCGGAATCCGACATGGGCAACATCGAAATCTGGGAGCAGAACATGCCGATGATCTATCTCGGCCGTTCAATCGTTGCCAACTCCGGCGGTGCGGGAAAGTTTCGCGGAGGTTGCTCCTTCGTCTCGACGTGGCTCATCAACAAGACGTCGCACCTGAGACTAGTCACGTCGGAACATTCCTCGCGGGTGTTCGACAACGCCGGCATGTGCGGAGGCTATCCGGCCCCCACCTGCCAGAAACATCGCGCGGTGCGCGGCTCCAATCTGGCGGTACTGGCGGGAAAGCGTAAGCCGCTGGCCCACGCGCCGGGAACGGACCCGCACTTGTCTGATCTGGAAAGGTTGATCGGCGGCGAGCACGTCACGGTCGAAGGGCCATATATCACCGCACCGCACAAGGCCGGCGACATCTTCAGCCATTCCTACAACGGCGGCGGCGGCTTCGGAGATGTGCTGGAGCGCGATCCGGTGAAGACGGCTACAGACGTCGAAAACGGCTTTCTCACCCGCGAGGCCGCGCATCGGGTATTCGGCATCGTACTGGCCGAGGATGCCGAGGGCCGGCCGGTGGCTGATCTTCAGGGTACGGCCACCAGGCGCCGGAAGATGCGGGCAAGCCGGATCGGGCACTCGCAGCCGGTGTCCGCCTGGATGAGAAGGGAGCGCGCTCGGGTGGCCAAATCGGCGTTCGTGCCGGAAGTGCTCAGGATGTACTCCGGCGCCATGAAACTTTCCCCGCGCTTTGCCGCCGGATTTCGCAGCTTCTGGAAGCTTGGGCGCGGCTTCGAGTTCACCACGGAGAACTGATCCATGGCTCTCTATTCCCAGGAAGTGATCCGCGACCTGACCGCCGGCCGCCTGGCGTGGCCACAGACAAAGCGCATCATGAGCGCCTACAAGGACGAAGACCGCTTCTTCAAATACCTTGCCGTTCTCCAGGAAAGGGTTGCGTGGAAGTCCCGCATTCTGCTGCCCATCGGCGATCACCTGTTCATCGTTCAGAAGGGCCGGCGGCGCATCACCAGGTGCGAATGCGGAAAGAGCTTCGGCGACTACCGCAGGAACTGGAAGATGCGTGCCAATATTCGTGTCCGCGCCACCACAAAGTCCCTGCGCGACATCTACCCCAACAGCGACCTCCCGGACCCGCGCTGGATGGAGATCCGCGAATTCATTTGTCCGGGGTGCGGCACGCTGCACGAGGTCGAAGCCTGCGCGCCGGGGTACCCAATCGTCCACGACTTCGAGCCCGACCTGGAGGGTTTCTATCGCGACTGGCTCGGCCGTCCGCTCGAACCGGAAAGAGGCTCTGGTTCGTGGGCAGGGTAGCAGGCAAGATCGCCCTCGTTACCGGAGCCGGCATGGGGCTTGGCAGGGCTGCCTCTCTGCTTCTCGCTTCCGAAGGGGCGAAGGTCGTGGTCACCGACATCGATGCAGAGCACGGCGCGGAGACGGTACGCCTCATCGAGGCTGATGGGGGCGAGAGCATTTGCCTGAGCCTCGACGTTTCCAGGCCCGATGACTGGCCGCCGGTAATGTCGGAGATAGAGCGCCGCTACGGAGGTCTCGACATCATGGTCAACAACGCCGGCATTGCCATTGCCAGGAATGTCGAAGAAACCAGCATGGAAGACTGGCGCAGAACCATGGCTGTCAATGCCGACGGAGTGTTCCTCGGCTGCAAGCACGCGATCCGGCTGATGAAACGGTCGGGCGGCGGATCGATCATCAATCTGTCCTCGATCGACGGCATCGTCGGCGAAGCCGACCTCGCCGCCTATTGTGCGAGCAAGGGGGCTGTGCGCGCGTTTACCAAGGCCGTGGCGATTCATTGCGCCGAACAGCGCTATGGTATTCGCAGCAATTCGATCCACCCGGGATACATCTGGACGCCTCAGACTGAGCGCTACCTCTTCGATCTGGGGCGGCTCGAGGAGCAGAAAGCGAAAGCGGTGGCGCGCCACCCGATTGGCTCCCTCGGTGAGCCCGCCGATGTCGCTCACATGGTCCTGTACCTGGCATCGGACGAAGCGAAGTTCGTCACCGGCTCCGAGATGGTGATCGACGGCGGCTACCTCGCTGTTTGAGCCTGGGGTCAGCGCTGGGAGAAGTGGTTCATGGCAAAGGTGAACCGGATATCCAAACCTCCAAATATCCTCATCCTGATGGTGGACCAGCTCGGCGCTGCCGCCCTCGCGGCCTATGGCCACCCTCTCGTTGGATCCCCCAACATCGACGGGCTCGTCGAGCGCGGAACGGTGTTCGAGAACTGCTACACCAACTTTCCGCTTTGTGCGCCGGCCCGGCTAGCCTTCATGACGGGCAAGCTCTGCTCCAACATAGCAGCCTGGGACAACGCCGCCGCGCTGCCGCCGGATATTCCGACTTTTGCTCACTACTTGCGCCTCCTCGGGTACCGAACCTGTCTTTCGGGAAAGATGCACTTCATCGGCCCCGATCAACTGCACGGATTTGAGGAGAGGCTGACGACGGATATCTGTCCGTCCGACTTCAACTGGACCGCCGACTGGGACGATCCATGGCGCACCATGAACTGGTTCCACAGCATGAAGAATGTGCGGACCGCGGGCATCGCCGAGCGGTCGTTGCAGCAGGATTTCGACGAGGAGGTTTCGTACAACGCATCGCGAAAGATTTTTGACTGGGCCCGCGATCCCGACAAGCGGCCGTTTCTGCTTGTCGCCTCGTTCACCCATCCCCACGATCCCTACGTCACCCCGCGGCGGTTCTGGGATATGTACCGTCACGACGACATCGGCTCGCCGCGCGTGCCTTTCATCCCGCCCGACAAGCGTGACGCCCACAGCCGCCGGCTCTGGGAGCAATACGACCGCGGCGAATACGGCGTTACCGAAGAGCATGTGTTGAACGCGCGGCACGCCTACTACGGCAATATTTCCTACGTCGACGAGCGCATCGGCGAAGTCATCGATGCTCTCGTGCGTTCGAAGCTTCTCGACGACACGGTGATCATCTTTTGCGCCGACCATGGCGACATGCTCGGCGAGCGCGGACTGTGGTACAAGATGACGTTCTATGAGTGGTCCGCGCGCGTGCCGCTGGTCATGGCGGGACCAGAGGTACCGCGTGGCCGCAGGGTCAGCGTCAATTGTTCCCTCATCGATATCCTTCCAACGCTTGTCGATCTGGCGTCCGGCCGCACCGCGACGGAGTATCCGGAGCCGATCGACGGCAACAGCCTTGTTCCTCTATTCAATGTCGACGCTAATGACCGCGCGGCCGTCAGCGAGCTCCTTTCCGAAGGCGTCGCGGCTCCATACGTGATGTTGCGCACGGGCCGATACAAATTCAGCTATGTGCCGCACGACCCGCCCCAGCTCTTCGATATGGAGACCGACCCCGACGAGCTGACAGACCTTTCCGCGAGCCCCGCTCATTCGTCGTTGCTGAAGGAACTTCAGGCCGAGATCGAGCGCCGCTGGGATATGCCACGGCTTACCGCAGAGATATTGCTCAGCCAGCGCCGCCGCCGGCTTGTCTACAAGGCGCTCTCCAAAGGCCGGGTCACCCCGTGGGATTTTCAGCCCATGCAGGACGCCTCGAGGCTCTACTACCGCGGCGCCAAACCCTATCATGAGGCCGAAGAGAGGGACCTCCTTCAACCATGAGCGCGACGTTGATGGGGCGCTCCGCGCTGGTGACAGGAGGGCTGTCCGGCATGGGCCTTGAGATCGCACACGCGCTCGCGAGCGCCGGCGCGGGGGTATCGGTCGGCTCTTACGTCGCCGCCTCCGCAACCAGACCGGACGATGCCGCCTACTATCCGGCGAGTGGCGAAATCGCAAAGGTCAAGGCTGATCTTGCGCGCCGGGGCGTCAAGGTATTTGCCGGCCACCTTGACGTACGCAGCAGCGAGGCAGTGTGTCGTTTCGTGACCGAGGCTGAAGCGGTGACCGGTCCCTTCGACATCCTCGTCAATGCCGCCGGCACCACCGCCGAACAGTCCGTCTGCGGTCATTCGGACGAGCTGTGGTCCAAAATTATCGAAACAAATCTTTCCGGCGCCTTCCACATGATCCGCGCCCTGCTGCCCGGCATGATCGAGCGCAAATGGGGACGGATCATCAACATCGGCTCCACTGCCGCTTCGGTCGGCTGGAAAGACAACCCTGCCTATTGCGCATCCAAAGCGGGCCTTCTCGGCCTTACCCGGTGCGTAGCGCTCGAGGGTGCGGCTCACGGCGTCACCTGCGTCATGATCAGCCCGACATGGGTTGAAACACAACTGATGCGGCGAAACCTGGAGCAGGTTGTGAAACGCGAGGGTCGGGGTCGCAGCCTGTCCGACGCCATGGTGGAGATCGCCGAACAGAATCCGCAAAAGCGCATCATCCAGCCGCGCGAAATCGCTGCGCTAGCCGTCTTTCTGTGCGGAGAGGAGGCCAGGGGAATCACCATGGAGAACATCCAGATCACCGGGGGCTCGCTGTGGTAGATTCCCGCCCGGACAAGAAGATGAGATCGGTCTGGTGAGCATCACCGCTCGCCTTAGATCGGCAGGAAACGTCAATGAAGGAGAATTGTGCCATGCAATTGTCAAGTATCCTCACGTCCATCGTTTTCAGCATTGGCCTTGCGGGCGGCGCTGTCGCCGTACCAGCGGCCGAACTCGGCGCCAAAGACGAGCCGATCAAGCTCGCTATGCTGGAATGGACCGGCGCTCATGTGTCGACCCATGTCGCCGGTCAGTTGCTGGAAAAGCTCGGTTACAAGGTCGAATACGTCACAGCGGGCAACTTCCCGCAGTTCTCGGGTCTGGCAGACGGCTCGCTCAGTGCCTCCGTGGAAGTGTGGCTCAACAACGTCGGCGACATCTACCCCAAGGTGCTCGAAGCCAAGCAGATCGAAAACGTCGGTCTTCTGAATCTCGAAACAAGGGAAGGCTGGATTTATCCCAAATACATGGAACAGATCTGCCCGGGGCTTCCCGACTGGACCGCTCTGCAAAAGCCCGAATGCCTGCAGGCTCTTGCGACGCCCGACACCGCTCCGAAGGGCCGCTTCCTCGATTACCCGGCTGACTGGGGTTCAAGGGCATCGACTATCATTGCCGACAATGACCTGCAGCTAACTGCCATCCCGTCGGGTTCGGAAGGCGCGCTCGTAGCGGAGCTTGATTCCGCAACCGCCGCCAAGAAGCCGCTGCTGATGATGTTCTGGGGTCCCCACTATGCGCTCGCCCAGAACGAGGTCGGCTGGGTCACCATGCCGCCGTGCAAGGTGGATGACAACGTGCACTGCATCAGGCCGCCGGACGTCGCCAAGATCGTGTGGTCCGGTTTTGGGCAGAAATGGCCTGCCGCGCTGGAACTGCTCAAACGACTGGAAATGGACGCCGAAGACCAGCAGGTCATGATGCTCAGGGTCGACAAGAAGGGCGAGAATCTCGATGCGGTCGTCAAGGAATGGATCGACAAGCACGAGGCGGTGTGGAAGCCTTGGGTCGACGCGGCCAAGAGCTGAAGCAGCGACACGAATGACGTGGGCGCCGCGATCTTTCGCGGCGTCCTTTTGTTGAGTAGCGATCACCAGAACGATCCATGAGCGCCGTCGACAATTCGCGGGCAGTGAAGCTGACTTGCCGCAGCGTCTGGAAGGTCTATGGCTCCAGGCCGGCTTTCTATTTCGACACCAAGGGGTACAAAATCGATCCGGCGGCTCTCGTCGAACGAATGCGCTCCGAAAAGCACATACCGGCGGTCGTCGACGCGACCTTCAGCGTCCATGCCGGCGAGATTTTCGTGATCATGGGGCTGTCCGGCTCAGGCAAGTCGACGCTCGTTCGCTGCCTGTCACGGCTCATCGAGCCGAGCGCCGGCGAGATCGTGCTTGACGGCAAGGATCTCCTGAAAACCACCGACCGGGAGCTCGTCGAGCTCAGGCGGCACGCCATGGGCATGGTATTTCAGAATTTCGGTCTGTTGCCCCACCTCGATGTGCTCGACAATGTCGCGTTTCCCTTGCGCATCCAGGGTCGGGCGCTGGCCGAGCGCCATAAACGCGCACAGGAAATGATTGCGCTCGTGGGGCTCGAGGGCAGGGAGGCCGCGTTCCCTCATGAACTTTCCGGCGGCCAGCAGCAGCGCGTGGGCATCGCGCGCTCGCTCGCCGTCGGGCCCGCGTTGTGGTTCCTGGACGAGCCGTTTTCGGCGCTCGATCCGCTGATCCGCAGGCAGATGCAGGACGAGTTCCTGAGACTGCAGCGCATGCTCAAGAAGACGATCGTCTTCATCACTCACGATATCGCCGAGGCGTTTCGTCTTGCCGACCGGATTGCGCTCATGCGCGAGGGAAGAATCATCCAGATCGGCCGGCCGGCCGATATCGTGCTGGCGCCCGCCGATGATTACGTCGCATCGTTTACCGAAGACGTGCCGCTCATCCGCGTAATCACGGCCCGCGATCTCATTGAGCGGCAGGATGGGGATTGCGATATCGATCAAACTGGCTCGGAGAGCATTGGTATCGATACTGTCCTTGAGGACCTGGTGCCGCGCCTTGCGGCGGGGACCAGGGACTTTGCTGTAATCGATGCCGAGGGGCGCCGCGTCGGCACTGTTCACGCCAAATCGGCTCTAAAGGTGCTCGAGCGCGACCGGCGCCGCGGCGCGCGGCAATGACGCTCGCACCCCTCGCCCCCGCCCTGACGCGTGTCCCCAGGATCGACGCGAGTTTTTGGCCATGGCTTGCCGGGCTGAGTTTCATGTTCGTGTGCATTACCTTCAGAAACAGGGCGCCCTGGCTCGTCGACTACCCGAAGGATTGGGTTGTGCCGCTCGCGCCCTGGATCAATTGGCTGGCCGACTGGTTCGTCTTCCTGCTGCAACCCTTTTTCCGAGCGACTGCTGCAGCGCTCGAAGCGCCCATGCGAACCATGCGGGCAGTTCTTGCCTGGCTTCCCTGGCCGGCGGTCATGCTGGCCGTCGTTGCAGTCGCCATGAGAGCAGGCGGCAGAAGGCTCGCTCTGTTTGCCATGGCGACGCTGACCTACATTCTGCTCGCCGGCTACTGGCGCGCGAGCATGAACACCCTGGCGCTGGTTTCGCTGGCAGTTCCGCTATCGGCGCTGCTCGGATTCCTGCTGGGCGTCCTCGGTTACCGGTTCGAGCGGGCGCGCCGCGTCATCGACGCCGCCCTCGACCTCATGCAGACCGTTCCCGCGTTCGCCTACCTCATACCGCTGCTGCTGCTGTTCGGGTTCGGGCCCGTTGTCGGTCTCATCGCCAGTGCCATCTATGCGCTGCCGCCCATGGTCCGCAACACCATGCTCGGCCTCGAGCTGGTGCCTCCAGCCATCAGCGAGTTGGGCACTATGAGCGGCTGCACGCCGATGCAGCGGTTTTGGCACGTCGAAGTCCCCGCTGCCATGCCTCAGCTACTCGTTGGCCTCAATCAGACGACAAACGCGGCGCTGAGCATGGTGATCGTCGCCGCCATCATCGGCGGCTTCGAGGATATCGGCTGGGAGGTCCTCTCGTCCATGCGCAAAGCCGAGTTCGGCCAGAGCCTGCTGTCGGGTCTCGTTATCGCACTGCTCGCCATACTCATCGACCGCATCATGCTGGGATTTGTTGAAGCTCACCGGCGCAGCGGTCCGGTCACTGCGCGGCCGCGCGGCCGGTACTTCTGGTACCTGATTGCAGGTCTGCTTGCCGCCGGCATGGTGCTGGCGCTCGTGGCGCCGGGCGGCCGCATGCCGATGCCTGACGCCAGCGCCCGCGTGGGCATAAGCGTTCTCAATGAGGCACTGCTTGGCCTCGTCCGCGACCATGCCAATAGGCTGGAAGCGATCAAGAACGGCGTGCTGTATGGCCTGATGCTGCCGCTCCGCATAGGCATCAGCGGTTCGGCGTCGCCGGCGATTTGGGGATTTAGCCTGACGCCCGGGCTCAAGCTCGCGTACGTGACGCTTCTGCTCGCAGTAGCTGGGGTACTTGCCATCCGCTTGAGCTGGCGACAGGCTGTCGCCGCCATAGTCGCAGGCACCATCCTGTTCTATGGGTTTCTTGGTTTCCCGTGGCCCGCATTTATCGTGCTCGTCGGGCTTCTCGCCTATGATGCCGGCGGAGCCCGCGTTGCGGCCTTTTCCGTCTCCGGGCTTGTGTTCATCCTGCTGACCGGCCTGTGGACGCCGTTCATGCAGTCGGCTTACCTGTGCGCGCTGGCCGTTCTTCTGTGCATCGTCATTGGTGGCGGCCTCGGGCTTTGGGCGGCCCACAGCGATCGCGTCTCCGCCGTTTTACGTCCGATCGCAGACGCTCTCCAGACCATGCCGCAGTTTGTCTTTCTCATTCCGGCGCTCATGTTCTTCAAAGTCGGAGACTTCACCGCCCTCATCGCGGTCATGCTCTACGCGATCGTGCCGCCCATCCGTTACGTTGAGCACGGCATTCGCAACGTTCGTCCCGATGTGGTCGAGGCCGCCCGGCAGATGGGCGCCACACCGGGCCAGCTGCTGTGGCAGGTGAAGCTGCCGCTGGCGCTTCCTGTCGTCATGCTCGGCATCAATCAGACGATCATGGCCGCGCTGTCGATGCTTGCCATAGCCGCCCTGGTCGGCACGCGTGACCTAGGCCAGCAGGTCTATGTGGCGCTCGGCAAGGCTGATGCCGGCTTGGGTCTCATCGCAGGACTGTCGATCGCCCTGGTCGCGATGATCTCCGATCGCATCATTCAAAGCTGGTCACGCCAACGACAGCGCGAGCCTTCTCGCTAGGCCAGAATTGCGCCCCATCAGTGGGGCGCTTCGCCGGCGACCTCCGAGAAAAGCCAGTCCCGGAAAACTTTGATCTTGTGCCGCTGAATGGCACGCGGGGGATAGACCACGTAGTAGGCCAATTCCGCGGGCAGGCGGACGGCGAACGGCCGCAACAGACGGCCGTTGGCGATATCATCAGCCACGAGCGGGCTTCGACCCAACGCCACGCCTTCGCCCTGTATTGCCGCCTGAACCACGTGGTCCGAGGAATGAAACTTGGGACCCCGATGAGGGTCGACACCTTCTACCCCTGCCGTCTTCAGCCACATCGCCCAGTCGACATGGAAGTCGTCGTGGATGAGAGTGTGGTACTTCAGATCGGCCGGCGTGGACAGCGGCAACGGTCCCTCCAGAAGTTTCGGGCTGCACACCGGCGATATATCTTCCTCCAGAAGCAACTCCGCCTTAAGTCCTGAATATCTCCCGCGGCCATAACGGATACCGATCTCGATTCCGTCGGTGACGAAGTCGGCGAGCCGTTCCGAAGTCGACAGGCGCACGTCGATGCCGTCGTGGGCGCGCCGAAAGCGGAAAAGCCTCGGCACGAGCCATTTCGCAGCGAAGGCGTCAAGAGTGCTCACATTGAGCGTTCCCGAGGATTGATGCCCCGTCATGGCGACGGTGGCCGCCGCGAGGCGATCGAGGGTTTCGCGAACCTCCGCGGCATAGGATGAGCCGATCGGCGTAAGGGTAACTGAACGGGTGGCGCGCACGAACAACTGGATGCCGAGACGCTCCTCGAGATGGCGCACCGCCCGGCTGACAGCGCCATGGGTCACGTGGAGCTCGTCGGCCGCCTTGGAAAAGCTGAGGTGACGGGCAGCGGCCTCGAAGCTCGGCAGTGAATTGAGCGGCGGCAGACTGCGGGGCATTTGGGGAAAGTCTCTATGTGTGAGCTTTGATCACCAATATCATCTAAATTACTCGTTTGTCAGCAGCAGAATTGCGTTCTACATTCTCGAAATAGAACCACATTCACATGGAGATAAGCGATGTCCACCATGAACATAACTCATACTAGAAGGGCGCGCTCCGACTCCTTTCTTGCGGCTTTGGGAGAGCGATTGCGCCGACGGCGTGAGTTGAAGGCGTTGCTCGACCAGCCCGACTACATTCTCAAGGATATCGGAGTTTCGAGGGAGGAGATCGTGCGGAAGGCGCTGAAACCGTTCTGGCGCGCGTAACCAGGCAATCACCTGCCGCGGGCAAGGAGAAGGTCTCATGGCTACGTTCATGTTCCATCAATCGATTGCCGACCCTTCGCAGGTCGCGCCTCGGCAAAGGACTGCAACCTCATTCGGTGCTCGGACGCTGCTTGCATTATCAATCGCTCTGCAGCAATGGCGGAACCGCTCGGTTCAACGCCGGATGCTTGCTGGCATGAGCGAATACCACCTCAAGGACATCGGCCTGTCGAGGGCCGATGTCGAGGGAGAGGCGGCGAAACACTTCTGGCAGAGGTAATTTGGGCGGCCAGCGTGTCGTAACGACGATAAGCTAAAGGGGTCTAACCCTCGTAATTCTGGCGGTGCGGCTGTCGACCACGATGAGCCACCAGTCACCGCCGCGTCTGCCCTGGTAGCGGAATCGCGGACCGCTACAATCGAGAGTGCTAACCCTGTTAAAGCCACGGTGGTCCACTAGGCGTCGGCCTTCACGGCAGGTGATAAAGCGGCGCCCCGGCGCCCAGCCCGGCCAAAAACCGACGGGTGGGCCGACATAGAGGTTTATGTCGAAGTCCTGGGCCACCGAAGGTGAACACAGGCCAACACCTGCCACCGCAATGATTGCAGCAGCGAAAACGGTCCGTCGTAGAGACATGGAAATGCTCCTTTGTGACTCACCCCTCCGATCTCTTTTCAACACGTGTAGGGGCATTTCGCAAGTCGGTTAGAGCAGCCGCCACTCGACGCCGGCATGGCCTGACGGATCCCGCATCATTGCCTTGCGCAAAGAATAGGCGTTTTCTCAGTCCAACACCCGCTCGCCGACAATGTCGAGGAATTCGACGAATGAACGAGCTGAAGGATCTTTGGATTGGCCGGCTGCCGCTTCATGTTGCGTTCTGGAGGCACGCGGTTGGCTACGGACTGGCGCTCAATCTCATAACCACGGGCGCAATGTTCGCGTTGATCGCACTTGACTTCCCGGTCGCCATTGCAATCCTCGTGCACCTCCTGCCGCTGCCCTATCTGGTTTTGGCGGCTTGCGGCGTTTGGCGAAGTGCGGATCGCTTTGCCGGGTCCCCGGCGATCTCGCAGGCTGCCAAGATAGGCGTGGTCGCCTGGTGCGTTTTTCTGGTGGTGGTGTGACGTTCAGGGACCCTGCGGTTCGAGCTGGGCGACCACACGGGTGACATCGACCCAGAACCGCCAATTGTCTGCCCGCCCCTGATTCCTGAAGATGACGGTCGTTGAGAATGACACGCTCGCGCCCGGCGCGGCAGCCAGGTCGTACAAGCCGAGGCTGCTCTGGCCGACCCTGCTGCAAACTGACGCGAGTTCCTCGGCCTTCACCTCGCCCATCGGCGTGGTGAAATATGACGGGCACGAATAGAGCTGGATCTGCAGGCCAACATCCCTGACCGTCTGTTCCGTGGCCAGGTTCTTCAACTGGCCGGCGAGATTCCAGGACCCCGGTGCGGGTCGCTGCCGCTGGACCCCGTCGATCCCCGAATACGTCTCGACGTTGCTCTCGAGCTTGAGGTTCAGGAGCAGAACGTCGGATGGCCGTAACGCCGAGAGAGAACGCTTGATTTGCTCAGGTCGAGGGGCTTTTTCGCGCACTACCGAGGGCGCCCGCGTATCCCGGCTATCGGAAACGTCGCGCCAGATGTAGTAGGCTGCCCCTAGCAGTGCGATCGCGCCAACCACCGCGGCAACGGCGGTCCCCGCGGTTTTCGATTCAGCGAAGGCCCAAATCAGCACCGCCGCGAGCAAGAGCAGAAGGATCGTGGTCACATCGAAACCTGTCGTTGCGGGGCGGTATTGAGCAACGCGGCGCCCGCGCCTGTGAAGGTAGCGTTCGTCCGCTGCCAACCCAATTCCTCCCGAGACGTGTTCCAAATTCCCCGGAACTGTCACATTATGACGAGCCGGATCAAATCCGGCGACAATTCGTTGGTTATAGGCCTATATAGGGGTGGGGCGGTCCGGTATTGATGGGTAAAATGCGGATCCCATCACTTGGGGATCATGGTGCAATTGAGTCGTTTGACTTGGTTTCGTCTGTGGGCGGGCGGAAGAATGTTCCGGGGAGGTGATAACCAACGCTCCCTTGGGAACCGTCATTTTGACCGGTGACCTGATACGGGCCGTCCAGTGTTCAAGAACCTCCCGACCAGCACGAAACTCATGCTGCTTTGCGGTACTTTCCTGATCGCGATCGTCGCTGCGATCTACGGTCTTGTTGCGGAGAAGATGATCGCCATCGAATTCGCCCGAAAGGAACTGGTCGGCACCCGTTACCTTGAAACCATTCGCGGAGCCTACGCCGCGATCCTGAACGAACCCGAAGAACGATACACTGCCGCCGCGCCGGGCCCGCTTCCGATACTCGATGCGCTGGCTGAGGCCCAATCCAGAAGCTCGCTCGATACGTCAGGGCCCCAGCGCGGTCTCTCGGAGGCGCTTCGTCAACTGTGGGCGCCAAGGACGGATGGAGGAAGTGACGAGGGAGAGTTGCTGGCCGCCCTCGCAGCTGCGCGCGAACTCGCCGCGCGTGTCGGCGACAATTCAAATCTGACTCTCGATCCCGATCTTGACAGCTACTACCTTCAGGACACCATCGCCAACAAGCTGCCGACCCTGCTCGGGCAGCTCGGCGAGGTACAGATGCTCCTTTCGGCATCCGCCGAATTCGACTTGCCGGTCGGCGACTTGCGCAAGGTGGACTTTCTCCTGCTTGATGGCCTGGTCCGATCAAGCCTTGAAGCAGTGCAGTCCAATCTTGCCGCAGCATCGAAAGCCAATCACGGCAGCGATCTGAAGCGTCTGGACATTCCGGTCGCGGCCATGGTCGCAAGCACGACTTCCTATCTCGCCACAGCCGACGTCCGAGTAGGCGGCGAAGGCTCGATCGTTGAAGTTGCGGGGCTCGGCAACAAATTTGCCGAGACGGTCGATCCCATACTCAACGCGTGGCAGGCGATCCAGGCTGAACTCGAGCGGCTGCTGAATCTGCGAATAGACGGTCTCGCCGACAGGCTCTACCGCAGCCTAATGCTCACCGGCGCCCTCGCCTTGCTGAGTATCGCCATCGCACTCATGACACACCGGCACATCGCGCTGCCTCTGGCGCGGCTCGAGGGGGTCGCACGGACCGTGCGGCAAACCGGCGACTACAGCCTGCGCAGCGATTATCAAAGCAGCGACGAGATCGGCAAGTTGGCCGGGGCCTTCAATGAAATGCTGGCCGAACTTGCTGCTGCGCGGGGACGTGAAGCTGCCGAGCAGACCCGTATTGCCCGTCTGCAGGCTGAAGTCGCTCGCGTATCGCGCCTGACAACCATGGGCGAGATGGCTGCATCGATCGCCCACGAGATCAATCAGCCGCTGGCAGCGATCGTGGCCAACGCCAACGCAGGCCTGCGCTGGCTCGGGAAGGCCGTGCCCGACTTCGCTGAGGCGCAGTCGGTTCTGAGGCGCATTGTCAGCGACGGATATCGCGCCAGTCAGGTGATCAAGAGTGTCCGCGCTACGTTCAAGGCCGAAGCGAATCAAAGGAGCGCGTTGTCGGTCAACGAGCTGATCGAGGAGGCTCTGGCTCTGTGTCGCAACGGGTTGCAGGCGCAGGGTATCGCGGTGCGGCTTGACCTCGGGGAGGGACTTCCAGCCGTTTCTGCCGATCGAGTTCAGATCCAACAGGTTTTGCTCAACCTGATCAACAATGCGGCTGAAGCAATGACGTCGGTCAACGGCCGCCCGCGCCAGCTGGAGGTCGCAACCGGCCTGCACGCTGAAAAGGGTGTCCAGATGAAGATCGCTGATACCGGTCCGGGTATCAACGCCGAGCACATGGACCGTATTTTCGAGCCATTTTTCACGACCAAGGACAGCGGCATGGGGCTGGGACTTGCCATCTGCAGGTCGATCGTCGAAGCGCACGGAGGCAGGCTTTCGGCAGCAGGCCGTTTGCCTCACGGATCGGTGTTCAGCATCGTGTTGCCGACAGAGGCGGATGCGGCATGATCGCCGACGTAACGGCAATGCAGCCGGTAGTTTTCATCATCGACGACGACGGGTCTGTTCGCGAGGCTCTCGGAAGCTTGTTTCGCTCGGTGGGGCTCAAGACGGAACTGTTTGGTTCGGTTCCGGATTTCCTGCGTTGCAAGCTGCCGGACGCGCCGCGCTGTCTCGTCCTTGACGTGCGGTTGCCGGGGCTCAGCGGGCTCGACTTTCAGCAGCAGCTGGCTCGCACCCAGACCCAATTGCCGATCGTCTTCATGACCGGCCACGGCGACATACCGATGACGGTGAGAGCAATGAAGGCCGGGGCGGTCGAGTTCCTGACCAAACCCTTTCGCGACCAGGACATGCTGGATGCGGTTCAGGCCGCACTTTCGCGTGATCGCGACCGTTGGGAAAACGAGCGAACGACGTCGGGCCTGAAGGCAAAGTTCGATTCTCTGACGGAACGGGAGCGCGAAGTCATGGCGCTCGTGACATCAGGCCTGATGAATAAGCAGATCGCCGCCACGCTGGGTGTCTCCGAAATCACGGTCAAGGTCCATCGCGGCAACGTCAATCGGAAAATGGGCGCTCGGTCAGTCGCCGAGCTGGTCAGAATGGCCGACGGACTGGGCATTCGACGCACCCGCTGAACCCGCCTGCATCTCGACATGCCAGCGCGATTTATCATCATCGCGAGCCTGCTTCGTGAGCGCTTTCGCGACGTTTCGCCCACCTTGTGACCTTCGATTCGAGCCCTGCCGCAAGGTCTAGGAGACTATACGCAAGTATAGTTTCATGCACGGTATCGGTTAGCCGAGTATCCACACATTCAGTGGCGTTACCCTGTCCGAGTTCATGCAATTGTCAAAGAAGGAAAGCTGACTTGCCAAGGGTTCCCATGATTTCGATTGTCGATGATGATGAGTTTGTTCGCGAGGCCACCAAGGGTCTCGTCCGGTCGCTGGGCTACGACGCTGCTGGATTCGCCTCCGCAGAGGAGTTCCTGAGCTCCGACCGCGTGAACGACACCGCATGTGTTGTTACGGACGTGCAGATGCCTGGCTTGAGCGGTATCGAGCTGCAAAGCCGTCTGGCGGAGGACGGTCACCGGATACCGATCATCTTTATTACGGCGTATCCTGAAGAGCGCATCCGCGGGCGCGCCCAGGCGGCTGGGGCATTCGGCTTCTTCAGCAAGCCCTTCGACGAGGAACTCTTTATCGGCTGTCTCAACCGGGCCGTGAGTTCCGCGACCTGCTGACCCCGGGTTAAGCACCGGTACCCGGCCTATACCTATGTATATCTCAGCCATCCGTTGCGACGTCTTGATAGAACCTAGGTGCAATAGGCGCCGACGGGCTGCCCGTCTAGTTTGGCTGTCAATAAGCAAACAAGACCTAGCGAGGGTGGGAAGTCAACATGATGAAGCTTTTTGCAGCCGTAACCTTTGTCGCGAGCGTTTCTGCTCTGGTCGCCATACCGGCTAAAGACGTGACCAGTGCATCACGAGTTGTGTTGAAGGCGGACCGCGTCGAAACGCGTACTAGTTCCCAGGTCCGTAACTATTTGTCACCCAGCCGGGACGGCCGGCCGGTTGCGTTTTGTATCAGCGGCGAGAGTGGTTGCGGGAAAGAAGCGGCTGACGCGTTCTGCCGCGGCAGCGGTTTCATTGAGGCGATTACTTTCCAGCGGGACCACGGGGCGTCCGACCTTGCCAATGTGTATTTTCACCAGATCAAGTGCCGGCGCTCCCCGGCGCCCGTCCACGACTTGGGAGATGTCATCATCGAGCCCGCAGGAGCGCCACTCATAACCAATTGGGCCACGAAGTCGGACAGCCTTTGAGGTCAGGAGTACATCATCATGCCATCAATGAACGTTCGTCTGGTAATCACGGTGTTGGTTTTCCTGGGCATGGCCGCCGCGGGCGTCGCCGTGACGGCGGCTAGCTCGAATGGGGGTCTGGTCCTGACGGCAACCAAAGCCGCAGCAACAAGCCTTACTTCGGCCAACCTCACCGTAGTTCGTAAGAACCGCGAGTTTCCGCTGCGGATGCGCATGACGATGCATCCCTGCGCTGTTTCCTCCTGCATCGACATTTGAGCCCCCCTCGGCCCGGCCGAACACGCGAGGGGCGCCGTCCTGAAAAGGACGGGATCCGAGCTCCCGGCCGGGATTGAAGCTCGATCTGCGCGGGGCAAATTCTTCAATCACTAAGCCTGGTAGCAAAGCCATGGCGCCCGGTTGTATGCGCTGGCGGCATGCCGTGCAGGAAAATTGTTCGCGGGTGTGCCAGTTTGGCGCCGATTGATTTTGCCGGCAAACATCATACTTGGTGCTACCATTTCGGCAGCGCCCGAGGAAGTTATGCGTCTGCTCAAAACGATCGGCGGTGTGACCGTCGCAGTGGCGGTCATCATTGCATTGTATTTCTTGGCTCCGTTCCTGTCGGCTCCGTTCCTGTCGGAACAGCAGGCTGCGGCGCCACCAGGCCCGCCGGTGGTCACCGTCGCCAAGCCGGTCGTCCGCCAGATCGTCGAGGATGACGAGTTCGTCGGCCGCTTCGCGGCGGTCGACGAAGTCGCGATCCGATCACGGGTCGGCGGCTATCTCGATGCCATCCATTTCCGGGACGGCGCCCTCGTCAAGAAGGGCGATCTCCTGTTCACCATCGACCAGCGTCCTTTCCTCGCCGCTCTGACGCAGGCCAAGGCGCAGCTTGCCTCCGCCACGAGTCTCATCGATCTCACCGAGGTCCAGTTCGCCCGCGCCGAGAACCTGTCGTCGAGCGGAGCCGTCTCGGTCGCCATCCTCGACGAGCGCCGCCGGGAATATCTGGCCGCGGTGGCTCAGGTCGATGGCGCCAAGGCGGCGGTCACGCGCGCCGAACTCGAGCTCGAGTACACTGAAATCACCGCGGCTCTGTCGGGGCGCATCGACCGCCGGCTCGTGTCGGCCGGCAATCTCGTCCAGGCGGATGAGACTGTGCTCACGACAATCGTTTCGCTCGACCCCATCGACTTCTATTTCGACATCGACGAACGCGAGTACCTGGCATATGCGCGCGATGCCCGCACGCGTCGCGCCAGCATGCAGGAAGGTGCGGGCGGCCTCGAAGTGACGATCCGCCTGGCCGACAGGGTCGAGGCTCCAGTCAAAGGGACGCTCGATTTCGCCGAGAACCGGATGGATGAGGCGACCGGCACGATGCGGGTGCGGGCCCGGGTAGCCAACGCCGCACTCGTCCTGCAGCCGGGTCTGTTCGGTCGCGTCAACATGCCGGGCTCGCTGCCGCATCGGGGCATCCTCGTCCCCGACGAAGCGGTCGACGCCGATCAGGATCGCCGCATCGTCTACGTGGTCGACGAAGCCGGCACGGTATCGGCCAAGCCGATCCGCATCGGCCCCCGTCTCCACGGTTACCGGGTGATCCGCGAAGGGCTCAGCGGCGATGAAACGATCGTGATCAACGGTCTCATGCGCGTGCGTCCCGGCATCAAGGTCAAGCCGGAACCAGTGACCCTGCCGCCGGAGCGCGCCGCCCAGACGGACGCGTCATGAGCTTCGCCAAGTTTTTCGTAGACCGGCCGATCTTCGCGACGGTTCTCTCGCTGCTGCTGCTCATTGCCGGCGGCATCTCCTATAACCAGCTTCCGGTCGCGCAATATCCGGAGATCGCGCCGCCGACCGTCGTGGTGCGGGCCCAGTATCCGGGCGCTGATGCGGAAACCGTCGCCGCGACCGTGGCGACGCCGATCGAGCAGGAAATCAACGGCGTCGAGGACATGCTCTACATGTCGTCCTATTCGACCAGCACCGGTTCGATGGCGCTGACCATCACCTTCCGGCTCGGCACCGACCTCGACAAGGCCCAGGTGCTGGTGCAGAACCGCGTCGCGATCGCCGAACCTCGGCTGCCGGAGGAGGTGCGCCGCCTCGGCATCACCACCACCAAGAGCTCGCCCGATCTCATGATGGTGGTCCATATGCTGTCGCCCGACAACAGCTACGACCAGCTCTACGTGTCCAACTATGCCCGCACGCGCGTGCGCGACCTGCTGGTGCGGCTCGATGGCGTAGGCGATCTCATTATCTTCGGCGAGCGCGAGTATTCGCTGCGCATCTGGCTCGACCCAGACAAGCTCGCCGCCTACGGCATGACGGCGAGCGATGTCATCCAGTCGTTGCGCGACCAGAACGTGCAAGTTTCGGGCGGCGCCATCGGCGCTCCGCCGACCCCCGGCGATACGGCGTTCGAGTACACAGTGACGACCCAGGGCCGGTTCGAAGATGCCCGCCAGTTCCGCTATGTGATCGTGAAGTCGACGCCGGAAGGCCGCCTGATCGAGCTTCAGGACGTGGCCCGTATCGAGCTCGGCGCCAGGGACTACGTCACCAACAGCTACCTGAACGGCAAGCCGGCCGTCGCGCTCGGCATCTTCCAGCGGCCTGGGACCAACGCGCTGGGCGCCGCGGACGAGATCATCTCGACCATGCAGCGGCTATCGGCCGACTTTCCCCCCGGCCTCGACTACCAGATCGTCTACAATCCGACCGAGTTCATCGCGGAATCAATCGACGAAGTCTACCTCACGATCCTCGAGGCGACGGTCCTCGTGGTCATCGTCATCCTGCTCTTCCTGCAGTCGTGGCGCACCGCCATCGTTCCGATCGTCGCCATTCCGGTGTCGCTCGTCGGCACGTTCGCGCTGCTCTTGGCCTTCGGGTTCTCGCTCAACATGCTGACCTTGTTCGGCCTCGTGCTGGCGATCGGCATTGTCGTCGACGACGCCATCGTGGTCGTCGAGAACATCGAGCGCAACATCGCCCTCGGCCTCGCTCCGCGTGCCGCAGCGCACCGGACGATGGATGAGGTGGGTACAGCGGTGGTGGCGATTTCGCTCGTCCTGATTGCGGTGTTCGCGCCAACCGCCTTCATCCCCGGCATCTCGGGACAGTTCTATCTGCAGTTCGCCGTCACGATCTCGGTTGCGACCGCCATTTCCGCGCTCAACTCGCTGACCCTGTCGCCGGCGCTGGCGGCGTTGCTGTTCAAGCCGCACGACGCTGCGCCGCCGCGCTTCATGCTCGCCCGCTTTGGCGCTTGGCTGGCGCGCGGGTTCAATCAAGGTTTCGAACGGCTGGCGGCGGGATACGCCGCCACCGTTCGCTTCCTCGTCGCACGTAGGATCGCGCTCGCCGGCATGCTCATGGTGTTCGGCGGACTGCTCGCCGCCACGGTCTATGCGGCCTGGTCGGTGCCGCGCGGCTTCATCCCGACCCTCGACCAGGGCTACGCGATCGTGGTCGTCCAATTGCCGGGCGGTGCGTCGCTGTCGCGGACCGATGCGGTGGTCCAGCGCGCATCGCGGATTATCGCCGAGACGCCGGGGGTGGACGGCGCCGTCTCCTTTGCGGGATTCTCCGGGGCCACCTTTACCAACGCCTCCAATGCGGGGGTGGTGTTCGCCCGCTTCGCTCCGTTCGAAGAGCGGATCGAGGCCGCCTTGCCGGCGCCCGCGATCATCGGCGATCTCTATGACCGGCTGCAGGCGATCCAGGAGGCTTTCATCATCGCCATCCCGCCGCCGCCGATCCGCGGCGTCGGCAATGCCGGCGGATTCAAGCTGCAACTCCAGGATCGCGACAGCGCCGACATGCGGCGTATCCTCGGCGTTGCTTACGGGCTGATGGGCAGGGCCAATCAGACCCCCGGCCTAACCGGCGTGTTCACGACCTTCTCGGCCTCGAGCCCGAACCTGTTCCTCGAGATCGATCGCGAGAAGGCGCGCATGCTGAATGTGCCCATCCCGAACATTTTCGAAACGCTGTCGATCAATCTCGGCACCTCCTACGTGAACGACTTCAACGCGTTCGGCCGCGTCTACCAGGTACGCGCCCAGGCCGACGAGCAGCACCGCCGCGAACGTGACGACATCCTTCGCCTCAAGGTGCGATCGGCGACCAATGATCTGGTGCCGCTCGGCACGCTGGTTTCCATCCGCGATGTTACCGGTCCCGCTCTGGTCCAGCGCTACAACATGTATGTGTCGGTGCCGCTGCAGGGCAATGCCGCTCCCGGCGTGTCGACCACGAGCGCCCTCGATCTTATGGAGCAGCTGGCCGCCCAGGACCTGCCGCCCGGAACGTCTTTTGAATGGACGGAACTCGCACTCCAGGAACGCCAGGTCGGCAACACCGCGGTCGTCATCTTCGGTCTATCCGTGTTGTTTGCATTTCTGGCGCTGTCCGCCCAATACGAGAGCTGGGTGCTGCCGATCGCCATTGTGCTGATCGTGCCGCTCGCCGTGCTGGCGGCACTGATCGGCGTGTCGTTGCGCGGCTTCGACAACAACATCCTCACGCAAGTCGGCCTCATTGTGCTGGTCGGGCTTGCGGCCAAGAACGCCATCCTCATCGTCGAGTTCGCCCGCCAGGCCGAGGAGCGGGGTGCCGGCGTCGTCGATGCTGTCGTGGAAGCCTGCCGGCTCAGGCTGCGGCCGATCCTGATGACGGCCTTTGCGTTCATCCTGGGCGTTGTGCCGCTGGTGGTGGCAACCGGCCCCGGAGCCGAGATGCGACAGTCGCTCGGTACCGCGGTTTTCGCCGGGATGCTGGGGGTGACCTTTTTCGGGCTTTTCCTGACGCCGGTGTTCTTTGTTGCGCTACGTGCCTTGTTTCCGGGACGCCAGACCCTTGCTGAAACGCCCGCTCAGGACTCCATAGCTCCGATCGCCTGAACCCGCTGACACGCTCGCCCCATCTCGAGGCGATCGCCAAGTTTTCGCCAGCGTCGTCTTGGGTGACCAAGCCGTTCAACATCGAGGAGTTGGCGCTGAAGATCCGCAAACTCCTCGATGGGTCAACATAGGAACGTCAGCCGCGCCGCGCCGTCTTGATCGCGGCGATGTCGATCTTCTTCATGCCCATCATCGCATCAAACGCGCGCTTTGCTTCATCACCGCCGGCCGCCAGCGCCTCTGTCAGCACGCGAGGCGTGATTTGCCAGGAGACGCCCCACTTGTCTTTGCACCAACCACACTCGCTCTCCCGGCCCCCGTTGCCGACGATGGCGTTCCAATACCGATCGGTCTCTTGCTGATCGTCGGTGGCGATCTGGAACGAGAAGGCTTCGTTATGCTTGAACGCGGGACCGCCATTGAGGCCGATGCAGGGTATTCCGGCGACTATGAATTCGACCGTCAGCACATCGCCCTCTTTGCCGGACGGGTAGTCACTGGGTGCACGGTGGACGGCACCCATCGCGCTGTCGGGGAAGGTCTCGGCGTAGAAGCGGGCAGCAGCCTCGGCATCCTTGTCGTACCATAGGCAAATCGTGTTCTTGGCCATTGCCGGTCCTTTCGCTTGAGATAGGTAGCCCGATCGCTTGCGCCTATGATTGCGCTGGGAATGAGTGATGCTCGTGCGCAACTGTCCAGCGGCCACCCTGCTTGCGAAGCCCGATGGTGAGGCGAAGGCGGTTGTCGGGATCTTTCTTGAACTCCTCATCGGTCCCGCAACGAAGCAGCGCGTGTGCGAACGCAACGTCGCGCCCGGCGGTGACGTCAAGCGAGACGATCTCGAACACGGCACCCTGTCTCAGCCAGTTGAAAAAGGGCGGCCATGTCTCGCGATAGGCCTCCTTGCCTCGCACTTCGTTCGGTGGCGGCACGTCAAACATCACGATGTCGTCCGCATGATCGGCTAGGACTCCGTCCAGGTTAATGGCTTGCACCGCTCTCGCCCAGCGCTCGATCAGTGCGCGGATTTGCCTCTCGTCGTCGTTCATTCGTCGCTCCTTCTAGACCAAGCCGCTCACGAGCGCCTTGTGCGGCATGTGCCAGTCATCGCCGCTCCTCCGCATCGCGGTCCCAAGAACGCTCGTCAACGACGGTATACCCGCCCGGTCGGTGACCGCAGTTACGACGGACGATCAGCCCTCGCGATTCATGCGCTCGCGCCGCGCGACCTCCGCCTGGGTAGGTGGATCCATCGCAAAATCGCCCGTCACCACGGCGCCCGCTCGCTGGTAGCGGGCGATCGTGACCCCCCTCGTCGTCACCTTGTTGTCCACCAGAGTGAACGCTGCCGGTTTTGCGCCGTCGCCGAACAGCTTCTTACCGTTGCCCAGCACGATCGGGAACGTGAACGTGCTGATCTCGTCGATCAGATCGTTGGCCAGCAGCGTCTGGATCAGATCGCTGCTGCCTTGCGTCACCAATGCAGGGCCGTCCTCTCGTTTCAGCCGGGCGACGTCCGTCGCCGCATCATGCAGCGCGACCGAACCCCTCCATGTCAGCTTCATGGTCGAGCGCGTCGCGACATACTTCGTGATGCTGTTGAACCGCTTCGCGATGAAGTCGTATTCGCCGCCCTCGGCGTGCGGCCAATGCGCTGCAAAGATCTCGTAGGTCTTGCGCCCAAGCAGCAGGTCGAACGGCTGGCCGAACATCTCATTGATCGCCTGGCCGAACACCTCGTCCGAGTACGGCACCACCCAACCGCCCAGCTTGAAGCCGCCCGTCGGATCCTCTTCCGGGCCACCAGGCGCCTGCATCACGCCGTCCAGCGACACAAACGCCCCTGTGATGACCTTTCTCATTTCTGTCCTCTTTTGCCCATAGTCGAAGGAGCTGCCTCAAAATCGACAGGGCGATGAAGAAAGATCGTCGGAAAGCAGAACTACCTCGCCGAACGGGACATCCGCCACAGACTACGGCTTGAAGTCGGGCGCCGCCCTGCACTGCCATGGAGAACGGGCCGGATCCATGCTGGTGCGCGATCTTCCGGCGACAGCGCGGAGAGCGTCTTGCGGCGCAGCGGCGTTCGGGAACAGAAATCTTTCTGCGAGGATACGGCTGAGACCGACCCCCGACGATCGTTCGGCGGATTCAGCCCACGGGCATTCGGCGAACTCACGATCAAAGAATTGCTGCGCACCGCTTTGCGGCGGCCATAGCTAAGACCCGAGCCAAAAGAGTCGCAAATCCGCGCGTCGCTCACCTTTTCCCATACGCCGTGAAGACGTAATCTGTTGCCTTCGCAAGCTCATGGCACGCGGGCCCGCACTTGGCGTCGCTCTCCTGTAAAGATGTATTGGGCTTCAACGTGTCAGACGCGGGGTCATAGTCAAACTGGGCGTATCCCCATCCGGCGGTGTCCGGGAATCTCCCGCCATCCTTCACCATGCAACCAATGCCTGACAGGGTGTCCGGCACCTTCAAGGGGGCGTCCGCATGCTGTTTCGGAATCCACAGGATCTTCACAATCTGGGAGCCGTCGGGGAAAGGCCTGCCGTTGCGCCGGGAAAGCCAGCCCGGTAGGCGTCGATCATCGCGGGATTGGCGAGGAGCGGCAAACCGAAGGCTGCTATGTCTACGACTTCAAACGATGCATCGGTCCGTTGTGCAGCGATGTCGTGGACCCAGCGAGCGACGGCTTCGGCTTTGCGGCCTGGACGGGTACTTCCAATGATAATCGCCACATTCAGCATGCGTGTTCTCCTAAAGCAGAGAAAGCTTTGGACCAAGTCATTCTAACACTCCGATAGTGCTCGGAAGTTTGCTGGTCTCTTCGGTTCAATTCCAATTGGAACTCGTTGAGGGTTCCTGCCCGCCGGCGCCGGCGAAGAAGCGCGCAGCCCGGTGAAGCTGGGTATGAGGCGTAGCGAGACCGTTTCGCCGATCTTCACGTTCACGAGCTGGTCAGCCTCTTGAGCGAAGCGAATGGCCAGGCAAGAATAGGTATTAGCGAGTAATGGGCCCGGCGCAGCCTTGGCCAGCGGTCAAGACGTCCTCATTTCACCTGCTTCGCAACTTCCTGCGCCTTCTGGTAGCTCTCAATGACGGCGCCATAGTTCGGCGTCACTAGAGCATAGAGCTTCGCAAGCTCGGCCGCTTCCGGACAATTCCACGTGCGGTGAATCTCGGACAGGACGGCATTCGCCGTGGTCGGGATGACGCCAACCTGGGTGAAGCGAGCGAGCGTTGTTCGCGATACCATTTCGCTCGGATCGCCGGATGCATCTATCACCGCATAAACTTTGAACCCTGCCGCCTTGGCATCCAGTGCCGGGAACATCACACAGACACTGGTCCAAACCCCGGCCATGATCAGCGTCTTTCGCCCCGTGGCCCGCACCGTCCTGACGAAGTCTTCGTTGTCCCAGGCATTCACTTCGCCTTTGCGCGGCACGTAAACCGCGTGGGGCGCGGATTGATGGATCTCCGGCATCAGCGGTCCGTTCGGCCCATTGGGTTCGGATGCCGTCGTGATGACAGGGATCTTCAGCAACGTCGCCACTTTTGCGATTAGCGTGACGTTCGCCCGCAACTCGGCGACGCTGATGTCCTTCACGGTTTGGAATAGACCAGCCTGATGATCGAGCAGAAGTATCACCGCGTCGGACGGATCGATCAGGGCCTGACCGCCGCCTGTTGGCAGCACGCTCGAGCTGCTGGAAGCGCTATTCGTTTGAGCGATCGCGCTTGTATCGAGCGATAGAACTGCGCTGATCGCCAGAACGGCGGCAAGGGCGCTTAAGGCATTCTTCAAAAGCGTAGACATGAGTTTTCCTTTCCATGGTTATTAGGTTCAGTGCCTCGTTCGTAAGTTGCGACGAGTTTGATGGCTGGGTTCCCCACGCACATCAGGATGACCAAGGATCAGAATGCCCAGCACGAACAACCGAGGGCGCCCCAGAATGCCTTGTCGTCCGAGGTCACGGCACTCGAACTCCACGCGTGCGCATGCCCGTGGATGCCGCAGGCGGCACTGCACCCACAAGCGGCCGCGAACGCTTCCTTGCGCTGGTGGCCGGCATCCGCATGCTTCTGATATCCGCCAAAAGTACGCACGGGAGACCAGTCGGGCATCGCGGGCGGCAATGTCGGGGCCCGGGCTTTGAACTCGCCGTCCCCATGAACCGGCTTACCGCCAAGCAGCGTTAGCAACGACGTGATGTCCGGGATGGCGTTCTCTGGGGCTGCGAAATAGTCGTTCGACAGGACCGCTAGGTCGGCGAGCTGGCCGGCCTTGATCTGTCCCTTCTTGCCGGTTTCGGTGGAGAACCACGTATTCGCCTCGGTCCATAACCTGAGCGCGGTTTCGCGGTCGAGGCGATTGGCCAGGGGATAGATAGTGGTGCCACCGATCGTCTGACCCGTGACGAGCCAGAACAGCGATACCCACGGATTGTAGGACGCAACTCGCGTTGCATCGGTGCCGGCGCCAACCGGCACGCCCAGCTCGAGCATGCGGCGCACCGGCGGCGTTCGTTCGGCAGCGTGCCGCCCATAGCGCTCGACGAAGTATTCACCCTGATAGGCCATGCGGTGCTGCACCGCGATGCCGCCGCCGAGTTTGGCAATGCGTTCGATATTGCGATCGTTGATCGTCTCGGCGTGGTCAATTAGCCAGTGCAAACCAGCGAGCGGAATGTCGCGGTTTACCTTCTCGAATACGTCGAGGGCACGCGTAATGGTTTCGTTGTAAGTCGCGTGCAGCCGCCACGGCCAACGGTTTTCAGCCAGAAGCCGCACCACTGCTTCGAGGTCGCCCTCCATGCTTGGAGGCATGTCGGGACGCTCGACGCGGAAATCCTCGAAGTCGGCGGCGCTGTAGACCAGCATCTCTCCGGCGCCGTTGTTGCGGTAGGTATCGTCTCCATGGCCGGACCTTATCTGTTTCGTCCAACTGGCGAAGTCCTCAATCTCGTGCTTCGGCCTCTGAGTGAACAGGTTGTAGGCAATTCGCACCGTCAGCTGTCCGTCGCGGTGCAACTCATCGACGATCGCGTAGTCCTCGGGATAGTTCTGGAAACCACCTCCTGCGTCGATCACGCCGGTGACACCCAGCCGGTTCAGCTCGCGCATGAAATGCCGGGTCGAGTTCTTCTGGTATTCGGGCGGAAGCTTCGGTCCCTTGGCGAGGGTCGAATAGAGGATCGTGGCATTCGGGTTTGCCAGCAGCAGCCCGGTCGGCTCACCCTTGCCGTCACGCACGATTTCGGCGCCAGGAAACTCCGGTGTATTCCTGGTGTAGCCGACCGCGCGCACCGCTGCCCGGTTCAGCAGCGCTCGGTCGTAGAGATGCAGCAGGAATACCGGCGTTTCGGGCGCGATCGCGTTGATCTCATCGAGGGTTGGCAGCCTTTTTTCGGCGAACTGATGCTCGCTGAAGCCGCCGACTACGCGCACCCATTGCGGCGCGGGCGTCCGGTCGACTTGGACCTTCAGCATCCGCAACGCGTCGGCGAGCGAGCGAACGCCGTCCCAGCGCAGTTCCATGTTGTAGTTCAGGCCGCCCCGGATGATGTGCATGTGGCTGTCGATCAGCCCGGGGATCGCGCGGCGGCCCTTGAGGTCGATGCGTTGCGTGCCCGGGCCAGAGCGCCGCATCACTTCCGCGTCGGCTCCGACGGCGACGAAACGGCCGTCGTAGATCGCAATGGCGGTCGCGTTTGGGTTCTGCCGATCAAGAGTCGTGATCTTGCCATTGAAGAGGATGAGATCAGCTGTGCCTTCCGGCATTTGAGCTGCCGCCTGGTTTCCTTGCACACCAAGGCCGGCGGCAAGCGCGCCCAGCCCGGCCAGTACGGTGCGGCGATCAGGCTGACGCATCATGATCTAACCTTGTGCCAGGCATAGAACAGGCGCTGTCCACTTGTACGGGTTCTCTACCCTGCCGAAGGGGCGGACCAGACATTACGCAAATCTTTGGCGCTTTGGACTGGCATCGCACTCCTCTCAGCGATTTATAAAGGTTACAAGGGTCGGGATGACCTGATCGGGCGCTTCCTCCATCAGCCAGTGACCGGAGCCCTTGATCACTACGCCTTCCACATTGTCGGCAACGAGCCGTCCCTGTTCTATCAGGAATTCCCCCGAAGCCTTTTCGCCAGTGAGGACAAGCATTGGCATCGCCAGCTTGGTCTTCGAGAACTTCTGGAAATCGGCCGCATCCTGTTCAAACGCCCGGAAAACCTCGAAGCCCGCCGGCATCGCGCCTGGCTGGGCGTAGGCGGCGGCATAAAGGCGGCGATCGCTCTCGGGCACCGAACGGGTTCGGTCGGCCGCGAAATCGTTCCAGAAGTGTTCGAGATAGATACGTTCGCGACCGGCGACAAGCTGGAGCGGCACTTCGCCGTAGAAATGGAAGTGCCAGAGATCGCGCAGAAGCCAGACGCTTTGCCAGTCGCCGACGCCCGGCAGGAACGCATCCATGAGCACCATGCGATCGACGTCGGCCGGGTATTGCGCTGCATATGCGTAGGCCACCATGAGCCCGATATCGTGCCCGACGAGCTTCACCTTTCGATATCCGAGCGATGACGCCAGCGCGTGAACATCCTTGGCCATGTTCTTCTTGTCATAGCCTTGCGGCGGTTTTTCCGATTTCCCGAAGCCGCGTTGATCAGGAGCGATGACCGTGTGGGTTTTGGCAAGTTCAGCGATCAGCGGCCGCCACATGTGACTGGTCTGAGCGAAGCCATGCAAGAGTATCACCGGCTCGCCTTGCCCGGCAGTCAGATAGTGCATGGCAATTCCGTTGACGGTTGCGGAACGCCCTCCGATCAACTGCTGTCCTAGGGCAGGCATGACCGATGCTGCAGCAAACAATATGAGCGCGAACAACCATGATATCACAAACTTGACAGCCGCGTGGACGAGCATTCCCATTCTCCTCTTCGACCGCGGCCAGGCTCTAATGAACGCGAGCAAATCGTTGTTGACCCGGTCTTTTTCGGTTGTGCACATGCGCGCGACGTACCATGTCATCTCCAACACATTGCTGCTAGGCAGCGGTGCCTTGCAACACAGTCACACTGAAAGCTGCCGAGACCCTCGAGGCCGACAACGGTTGCGACGCGCCAGAGCCGGATCTCAGTGGTCTAGGATTGTCGGGGCCTGAGCGCCTCAAAGAACAAAGGGTGGATCATGGTGACAAACGGTCGAAAAATTTGAGGGGTGGAATGTGGGATGACGATTCTAGAACCAAAAAAATATCTCGTAATAACATGATGTTAGCCTAGGTATTTGGCGGAGGGGGAGGGATTTCGAACCCCCGGTGCCCTTGCGGGCACAACGGTTTTCAAGACCGCCGCATTCAACCACTCTGCCACCCCTCCGGATGAAGCATTTCAAGCGCTTAGCATGCAAGGCCATGAGTACAAAACGGGAAATTGGCACCGGATTGGCACCGGGACTGGTTCCCGTCACTTTTCCGGCGCCGTCTTGAGTGCCGCTTCGATGGCCGCTGCGGCCTGGCCGTCCTTGCGCTCGAACAGATGCGCATAGACGTTCAGGGTGATGCCGGGCGATCCGTGGCCCAGGCGGTGTGATACCGAAACCACGTCCAGGTTGGCGGCGATGAGGGCGCTGGCGTGAGAGTGGCGCAGGCCATGGAATGAGATCTCGGGAAGCCCGAGGGCTTTGACGGCCATGCGCCAGTCTCGGGAAAGATTATCCGGCGACATGGGCGATCCATCCGCCCTGGCAAAGACCAGCGCATCCGGCTCAGGGCGCCCGAGGCCAAGCAGGAGTCGGGTTTCCATCTGCCGCTTGCGATGGCTACGCAGCGGCTCAAGGACGCTCACCGGTACCTCGATCACCCGCCGGCCATACCTTGGTCTTAGGCGCCTTGAACTTTAGTCCCGCCTTGGTTTCTTCGAGGCTTCGGCGCACCCAGACCGTGCCGGCACTAAAGTCGATGTCGCTCCAGGCCAGCCCTAACAATTCGCCTCTGCGCGCGCCGGACCCAAGTGCCAGGGTGACGATGGGCAACAAGGGATGGGCTTCGAGGGCCTTGAGAACCTGTGCCATCTGTCCGGACGTGAGCGCGGTGATCTCCCGGTGCGGAATCCTGGGCGGCTTGATTGACTGGCAGACGTTGCGGCTGATCAACTCGGATCGGACGGCGCTTGCCAGTGCTTGATGCAGGCAACGATGGCAATGCTTCACCGTTTGTGCCGATAGCGGCTTGCCGCTTTTGCCGCCGCGCTCGATCAGGATTTTATGCCATGTCGCCACCTGAGAAGGACGAAGCCGTTGCAGGATCACCTGTCCCAGGTGCGGGATGATTTGATCACGGCAGATATCCTCATATCTCTCGAAGGTCTTGCCGGAAACTTCCGTTCGTATGCCCTGCAACCATGATTGGATGTAGCTCGCGACCGTGATCTTGCTCGGCTCTACGTGCGTCCCGGCATGTACCGCGGCAACGAGGCGGGCGAGTTCGGCTTGTGCGTCCGAACGTCGGCCCTGAAATGTCACGTAATTGGTTTTTCTCTCGCCGGTTAGAGGATCGGGATTGCCATCGAACTTAAGGCGCCAACTGCTTTTGCCGCGCCGAATGATACTGCCCATCATTTTTTCCTCCCGCGATTTAAGTGTGTCTCGATACGAGTGACTAAGGGGCCGAGAGCCGGTTTCAATTCCGATGATGTGCGCTGGGCTTCGAAATCGATCTCGGGCGGATCGACGACATCCTGCATGGTGCGACGTGCCGCAATCGGGCCGAACAACGTGGCGAAATCCTTGAGCGCGATATCCTTGGGCGCCGGGGGAACAATTTCCCCTCGCGGCTGGCAGGCGGTGAGAACTTCCGCGACGGCGGAACGGACCTGATCAAAGACGTAGGGAGATTCCGCCCATGTTCGATCATCCATGCTGCCCTTGGCTGCATACTTCAAAGTTTCCTTCATCGCATTGCCCATCATCTGAAGGATCGCGGCAAGCTGGGCGCCGTAGGCAAGGCGCAGAGTATCAGGGAGCAGGTTTTCGAACTGAAACGCTACCTCGAGCCGATGTTCGCACTCCTGCGACACGGACCTGCCGTTGTCGAAGGCATACCTGTCGATTTGCTGCTTCAGTGAAGGCGTCACCCGAAGCCCGAGTTGAACGCGATCGCCGGGCTGGATTTGCCTTGTTCGGGGCCGACCGCCGCGGCTTCTGGCTGGCTGTTTCATCTCTTGTCCTTTCTGATGGCCTTTTGTCATTGTATACCGGACCAAAAACAGATTGGCAAGTATCGCACTGGTTGATAAGTTTACCGCCGGTATAGAACGCTATGTCGGAGGTTAAAAGCCATGGCGAAGCGCAAGGGCGGCACAGAGACCTTGACGGTTGATGAAGTCGCGAAGGTGTTCGGGATCGGGAGCATGCGACATTGATAGACTTGGGTGTCTTAGACAGGATTGGAGGAAAATATGGGACCCCAGATGAAGCTGAGGTCTTTGGCAGCGGAATATGCCCAGCAGCGCCAAAATGAGATTGCTAGGATCGAGGGGGAAGTTGCAAAACTTCGGGCGGAGGTTGCGAAGAAGGAAAAGGAGTTAACTTGGAAAAAAGACGCTCCTCGCAGAACCGAAACATACGATCCGGGTTCTATGCCTGAGTTCAACTGTCCTTCTTGCTGGATCGACGACGAGAAGAAAATCCCTTTGAGGAATAAGACTGGCGATGACTGGGATTGCCGAAGGTGCAACCTACTTGTCGATGACCTCACTGGCTAACTGGACCTTTCGTGGCTCAACAAGCCTCTACTGATCCACATTGGCACCGGAATTGGCACCGGAAACGTAGGGAGCGGAAGGGATCAGGGATCAGGCGGGCGGGGCAGGGGGCCGAAAAACCCTTGAAATACGGGCCATCAGGGGAAAGCAAAGTACAGGAGGGGAAGCAACATTTGGATTTCAAGACCGCCGCATTCAACCACTCTGCCACCCCTCCGGGGGATCGGCGCGGCAAAGTCAGTACTACCGTCTTTTGTTACTTCGCGAAACTGGTTACGCGAGCGGCAATCCAAACTTCAGTCGGCGTACGAAGGCTCTTCCTCGTCGAGGATACGCTTCATCTCCTCGAAGTGCGCTTCCTCCATCCCGCCGTAGTCCTCCCATTCGCACGCCGTCTTCTCGGCGACCGCATCGCTCATGACGTTCAGCGGCTGCCCCGTCGAATAAGCGAGTGCGAGCGTCTGGCAGGCGCGCTCGAGATAATACAGCTGATCAAAGGCTTCGGCGACTGTGTTGGCGACGACGAGCACGCCGTGATTGCCCATCATCATCGTCTTTCGGTTCCCCAGCAGGCCCGCCAGCCGGTCCCCCTCTTCGTCGGAGTTGGCCATGCCGCTGTAGTTCCTGTCATAGGCCGCCCGCTGGAAGAAGCGGGCTGTATTCTGATCGATCGGCTTGATTTCGGGATCGGCCAGCGAGGCGATGACGGTCGCGTAGGGTGGGTGGGCGTGCAGGATGCATCGGGCCTGGGCCAGATTGGCATGAAGCCTGCCGTGCAGGCACCAGGCCGTCAGATCCGGCGCGTCCGGGCGCTCCATGATCGTGCGGTCTTCCGTATCGAGCCTGAGCAGGTCGCTTGCCCTGATGCGGGAGAAGTGCTTCCAGCGGGGGTTCATCAGGAATTGCCGACCATCGCCGGATAGTGCGAGGCTAAAATGGTTGGCGACCGATTCGTGCCAGCCCATGCGCGCGGCGAGGCGAAAGGCAGCCGCCAGATTGATTCGCTGGTGTTGCTCGCTGTCTTCGCTTCTACCGGTCTGGCGGAACGACGTAACCGTGCTCATGGGCCTAAGATCTCCAGGTTATGAACATATTCTGAATTGAGTTTTCTCAATTCTCAAGTGCCGCGAGAGTGATGCGAATAATCGCCATCCGCCAGTCAGAGTTATGCCATATTGGCCGCTAGCATGATGTCGTGTAGGTTCTCGAATCATGTGGTTCAAGAGCCGACTCACATCCAGGAACAGCAGATGAAAGCTTCTGGTTTTCTTCGCATTGCGTGTTCGGTCGTTTGCATCGGGCTGGCCGGCCTGTGGCTCGCGTCCGCGCCGGGCCAGGCGCAGGGGCTTGAAGAGCTCAGTTTCTCCAAGAAACTCAAGCTTGCGAAGGTGGGCGACGAGGATGCGCAGCTTGCCGTCGCGCGCGCCTACGAAGTAGGCAAACAGGTCAAGAGAAACCGCCTGGAAGCCGCCAAGTGGTACCGCACCGCGGCCGAGCAGGGCAACGTGGAGGCTCAGTTTCGCCTGGGGCAACTCGTTCATCAGGGTGGAGATGGCCTGAAACAGGACCTGCAGATGGCGGCCAAGCTTTACGAAACCGCCGCAGAGCTTGGCAGCATAGATGCCCAGAACTGGCTCGGTTACTCCTACCAGCACGGCATTGGCCTCGAGGTGAATGAAGACAGAGCCTTGGACTGGTATCGCAAGGCAGCCGACGCCGGCTACGCCGCGGCACAGAACAATCTCGGGCTGATGTACCTGACCGGCAAGGGAACCTCGAGAAGCCTGGAAAAGGCGTTTGAATATTTCTCCAAAGCTGCCGCCCAGGAAGAACCCTGGGGTATGAACAACCTTGGCGGCATGTATGAAATGGGATGGGGAACGGCAAAGGATCGTAGCCGCGCCCTGGAACTCTACAAACGGGCGGCCGACCTCAAGAATGCACCAGCCAAGGACAACTATCAGAGGCTTCAGGCAATGGCGGTGACGAAGCCTCCAACGACGGCGGCCGCCGCAACGGCGACTTCAGTGGAGCCGGCCGGCGCCACGGGCAGCACAAGCCAGGCGCAGCCCGGTGTCGTCATCACGACCAAACCCGGGCAAGGCGCCGGAGCGAGCACCGCGGGACAATGATTCGTGTCAGTATCGAGTTTCTTAGCGATAGATTGCAACCGTTTCTTTACCGTGTTTCAGACACAGTCACCGGAGCAGCGTCCAAACGGCTACTGCCGTTCTTCCGAGTGGGTCAGCGAATGCCTGAAACTTTGCGTTCAATCGCCGCCCTGGCAACGATTGCAGTGCTGGCAGGGTCCCTGGTCTACCTCTCCGGTTGCTCGTTCAAATCCAAGCGCGACCCGTTCGCGGGCATCGGCAGTCCGATGTACAAGGGTGAAGGGCCGCTCCCCAAAGGTGGCGGCAGATATGAAGTCGGAGTTCCCTACGAAGTAGCAGGCCTATGGTTCTATCCGAAACAGGATCCTTCCTACGACAAGGAGGGTACCGCCTCCTGGTACGGCAAACAGTTCCACCGCCGCATGACGTCGAATGGGGAATGGTTCGACATGGACTATCTGTCGGCCGCCCACACGACTTTGCCCTTGCCGAGTTATGCCAAGGTCACCAATCTCGCCAATGGGCGTGAGCTTGTTGTTCGCGTCAACGACCGGGGACCCTTCGTGGGCGACCGGATTATCGATCTCTCCAGGAAGTCGGCCGACGCCTTGGGCTTTCGCAATAAGGGAACAACCGCCGTCCGTGTGCAGTACATCGGACCTGCGCCCCTGAACGACCAGGGCTCGCATCTGGCGGCAATGAACGAGGAACTCGCCCGCGGCACGCCGATCGATCGCATGATCGCTGCGGCCGGGGAGGGTGACACGGGCGACACGGAGCTTTCGCTCGCCAAGGCTGTTGCCCAGCCAAGACTATCCCAAGCGTCGGCGCTCAAAGTCGCGACCGGGGAATACTTCATTCAGGTGGGCGCCTTCGCAAATATCAGCAATGCCGAACGGGCTCGAACCAGTCTGTCTGAACTGGGCGATGTGCAGGTCACCCCGGTGAGCGCCGGGCTGAAAACTCTCTATCGCGTGACCCTCGGTCCGATCTCGGACAGCAGCGCTGAAGGCGCGCTCTCCGAGGTGCAGGCCCAAGGCCACCACGACGCAAAACTGCTGTCCGCCAGGAACTGAATTACGCGCCGAAACCCGCGCTTGACCCGGCCATTCTTTGCTCTAAAGCAGCGGAACAAGCTCTAGATCATCGGACAATGGCAAATGGGTCGATTCAAAAAACTCCGGATTGGTGCTGACTTCACCGGCGATTTTCAAGCGGCGACGGAGATGACGCCGCAGGAAAAGGCCAGGTCTGGGCGAAGCCACCACCATGGGTTTGGTTCCCTGGCTCACATAGTGTGTGTCCTCGGCATCGGATTGCTCTTCGGCATGATGATCCCTGGTCTCCGAGCACCGCTCAGGAGCAGCCCCGCTAAGGATCAGACGTCTGTATCGCCCGACGAGTTGAGTTTCTTCACCAAGTCCAAATACGCGATCGTGATCGATGGCCGCACTGGGCGCTCGATCTACGAAAAAGATGCCGATACGCCATTTCCGCCGGCCAGCATGAGCAAGCTCATGACGATGGCCGTGGTTTTCGAGAAGCTCGCCGACCGCACCTTGACGTTGGAGCAGGAATTTCTTGTCAGCACGAATGCCTGGAAGACGGGAGGGGCGAGTTCCGGCGGCTCCACCATGTATCTCGAGCCGAAGTCGCAGGTAAAGCTCGGCGACCTCATACAGGGCGCAATCATCCAGTCGGCCAACGATGCCTGCATTGTCATCGCCGAGGGACTGGTCGGTACCGAGGAAGGCTTTGCGAACCTGCTGACCTTCCGGGCTCGCGAAATGGGCTTGAAGAGCGCCACCTTCAAGAACGCGACCGGGCTCTATCATCCCGAGCACAAGATGACGGCGCGGGAACTGGCGTTGCTTGCGGAATACATCATCCGCAAGTATCCGCAATACTACGGCTATTACCGCCAGCCTGCCTTCACCTGGAACAACATTGCCCAGCAGAACCGTAATCCCCTGCTTACTGAGTATCCCGGAGCCGATGGTCTTAAGACGGGTTTCGTCAAGGAGTCCGGCTATGGGATGGTAGGCTCTGCGGTGCGCAATGAGCGCCGACTGATCATTGTGGTTGCCGGCCTCAAAAGTGCCGAAGAGCGCCGCGAGGAGGCTCAGAAGCTTCTCGATTGGGGTTTCCGCCAGTTCAAGCCCTACATTGCCTTCGGCGCCGAGGAGGCCGTAGGCCAGGCCCGCATATGGGGCGGTACGGTTGGTGCAGTTGCGCTGGTGACCAATCGCGATGTCAAGCTTTCGCTCTCCGCCGAAGAGAGCAAGCTCATCAAAGTCGAGATGGCCTACAAGGGGCCACTCATCGCACCAATCCAGAAGGACACCGAGCTAGGCAGGGTGCGCTTCACAATTCAAGGCAAGACGATAGCCGACATGCCGCTCTACGCCAGCCGGGACGTCGCCGCCACCGATAGCAACTGGAAGAAGGCGTTTGACTCCATCCTCATCATGGCGCTCGGCGGCTAGAACACCGACGAAGCATGCACGTCGCCCGAGAGGCGTTTCTCATGACCGGAGCCAGCAGATAGCCCGCGATGGCCCGCGGCGTGTTCATCACCTTCGAAGGAGGGGAGGGCGCTGGCAAGTCGACCCATATCGGCATCGTAGAACGAAGGCTGAAAGCGTCCGATTACTCGATATTGGCAACGCGCGAGCCGGGCGGTACCCCGCAGGCCGAAGCAATCCGCGCCCTGCTGGTTGGTGGTGAGCCCGCGCGCTGGACGCCTCTCGCTGAGGCATTACTGATGAATGCGGCCCGCGACACGCATCTCAGCACGGTTATCCGACCGGCTCTCGCAGCGGGCACCATTGTTCTATGTGACCGCTTCATGGATTTCCACCCGTGCCTATCAGGGCACTGCGGGAGGTGTGGAGAGCGAGCTGATCTCCCGGCTCGAACGCTCCGTGGTCGGCGACACGATTCCGGATCTGACCATCATGTTCGATCTCGACGCCCGCGCCAGCCTCCTGCGGTCGAAAGGAGCAGCAATCGGCGATGAACGGTTTGAACGCAAAGGCATCGCCTTTCACGAGCGCGTGCGCCATGGTTTCCTCGCCATCGCCCGCTCCGAGCCCGAACGCTGCGTAGTGGTCGATTCCGCAGCCGACACGGCGACGGTGGCGCGCGCGGTCTGGCAGGCGGTGGAACGCGTGTTGCCCAAGCGATGAGCGAGGCCGACGACCCGCGCGACGTGCCTCATCATCCGCGGCGCCGCTCTGTCCTTATCGGTCACGAGGCGGCGGAGCAGAAGCTGAAGGATGCCTACGTCTCGGGCCGCCTGCATTCGGCCTGGCTGATCGGCGGGCCTCGCGGCGTCGGCAAGGCGACGCTGGCGTATCGGTTCGCCCGCTTCATTCTCACCAGACCCGGCCGGGAGTCGCTCGTCGTGCCCGGCATCGACAGTGCGCCCGATCATCCGGCGGCAAGCCGCCTGGCAGCCGGCGCGCACTGCGATATGCTGAGCCTCGAACGGGCCTTCGATCCCAAGGCAGGCCGGGTCAGAAGTGTAACGACCGTCGACCTGGCAAGGGAGGTTCCGAGGTTTTTCTCGAAAACGGCGGGCGAGGGGGGCTGGCGGGTGTGCGTTGTCGATACCGCGGATGACCTGAACGAAGCATCCGCCAATACCCTCCTCAAGGTGATTGAGGAACCACCCTCCCGGTCATTGATCATGCTTTTGTCCCACGCACCGGGGCGGCTCCTCGCCACTATTCGCTCCCGCTGCGTGAAAGTCAGCTTGGCGCCTCTCGGCGACGATCAGGTAACCGACGTTTTGCACAGCATCCCCGAGCTCGATGTTCCTTCTGCCGATCTATCGCTCGCCGCACGGCTGGCGCGCGGCAGCCCCGGCCGCGCGCTGGAACTTCTGGATTCGGGAGCGAGCAGGCTGTTCGCCGTGGCCCGCGATCTCCTTGTGAAACTGCCGGAGCTCGACATGCGCCGGACTCTGTCGTTCGCCGATCATCTGCAGGGACGCAAGGGCGACGACGGCTTCGCGATCTTCTGCGAGCTGCTGAACGACTGGGTTGCCGCCAGGGCCCGAAGAGAAGCCGCCCACAGCGTCAGGACAGCCTCGCGATGGGCTGTCGCGCATGGTGAACTCAGTCGTTCCATTGATCGCACAAATGCCCTAAATCTCGACCGGCGGCAGTTCGTCGTGCACGTTTTCGAGACCCTCCAGGACGCCGCTCGGCAAGCCATCCACTAACATCCTGCGACCGCTCAGCAAGTTGACCAAGAAGTTCTACATCACGACGGCCATTTCCTACCCGAACGGCCCCCCTCATATCGGGCAGGCTTATGAGGCGCTCGCTACCGATGCGCTCGCCCGCTTCAAGAGGCTCGACGGCTTTGACGTGCTGTTCCTGACCGGCACGGACGAACACGGCCAGAAGATTCAGCAAACGGCAGCGAAGCAGGGCAGGACAGCGCGCGCATTCATCGATGAGATGACGCCGCTCTTCCAGAACATGGTGCGGGCACTCAACTGTTCGAACGATGACTTTATCCGCACCACCGAGGAGCGGCACAAGGCCACCGTCACCGATCTGTGGCGGCGCATGGTCGAGTCAGGCGACATTTATCTCGGCAACTACGCGGGTTGGTACTCTGTCCGGGATGAAGCGTTCTATGCCGCCGGCGAAACGCAAGAGCGCGAAGGTCGGCGGTTTGCGGTGAAGACCGGCACGCCGGTCGAATGGGTCGAGGAAGAGAGTTACTTCTTCAGACTGGGTTCCTACGGGCAAAAACTGCTCGATCACTACGCCGCAAATCCAGACTTCATAGGCCCGGCGGAACGTCGCAACGAGGTCATCAGCTTCGTGACTGCGGGCCTGCAGGATCTCAGCATTTCGCGCACAACCTTCGACTGGGGCGTTGCCGTGCCGGGTGCGCAGGGCCACATCATGTACGTCTGGGTCGATGCGTTGACGAACTATCTCTCTGCTACCGGATTTCCCGATTCCGGCGGTTCCCGGGTCAAGTACTGGCCGCCTGATCTGCACGTGATCGGCAAGGACATCGTGCGTTTTCACACAGTGTATTGGCCGGCGTTCCTGATGTCGGCCCGACTGCCGCTGCCCGGACGTGTCTTTGCGCATGGATTCTTGTTCAACCGCGGCGAGAAGATGTCGAAGTCCGTGGGCAATGTCATCGACCCGTCGGCTCTGGTCGATCGCTACGGAGTGGACCAGGTACGCTACTTCTTTCTGCGGGAGATTCCCTTCGGCCAGGACGGAAACTACTCTCATGACGCGATCGTCAATCGCATCAACGCCGATCTTGCCAACGACCTCGGCAATCTGGCCCAGCGATCGCTGTCGATGATCGCCAGAAACTGCGGCGGGATACTTCCGGAAGCGGCAGCACTTCGGGACAGTGACAGGACGATTCTGGCGGCCGCCGACGGTCTCATTTCCGAGGTCCGCCTCTGCCACGAAACGCAGGCGATCAGCAGGGCGCTCGACGCGATCTGGCGGGTCATCGCCGATGCCAACCGCTATTTCGCCTCCGAACAGCCGTGGGCGCTGAAAAACACTGCCCGGGAACGCATGGAAACCGTGCTTTATGTAACCGCCGAAGTGCTGCGGCAGGTCGGGATTCTCGTGCAGCCGTACATGCCGGCCTCAGCCGGGCGACTCCTCGATGCGCTCGCGGTTCCAATCGCATCGCGCGATTTCGCGGCTCTCGGAAAGGTTTCCCGCCTGAAGCCCGGTACCGAAGTTCCCGCGCCGCAACCCATCTTCCCGCGCCATGTCGAGGAGACGGCGGAAACCGATGCATGATTCCGGTCGTTGACAGCCATTGTCATCTCGATGTCAGGGACTTTGGGGCCGACCTGCCGGCGGTAATCGAGCGAGCCGCCGAGGCCGGAGTGAGGCTCATGGTGACGATCGGAACACGGGTGCGCAGCGTCGATCAGGTGCTGCGGATCGCTGAACGTTTCGATGGCGTATTCTGCTCGGTCGGCACTCATCCTCACAATGCCGCCGAAGAGCCCGAGGTGACGGCCGATGCGCTTGTCGATCTCGCGCGTCACCCGAAGGTGGTGGCCATCGGCGAGACTGGGCTCGACTATCACTACCTGAACAGCCCGCCCGAGGCGCAGGCCGTCAGCTTTCGCGTTCACGTAGAGGCGGCGCGCACGAGCGATCTGCCTCTTATCGTCCACAGCCGCGAGGCGGAGGCGGATACCGCCCGGATCCTCGAAGAGGAATTGGCAGCCGGAAAGTTTCGCGCCATCTTGCATTGTTTTTCTTCGACCATCGACCTTGCCCGCCGCGGCCTTGCGGCGGGCTGCTTCATATCCTTCTCGGGCATTCTGACTTTCAGGAATGCCGCGCCGATAGAGGCGGCCGCAAGAGCTTCGCCTCTTGATCGGCTACTTGTCGAAACCGACGCGCCCTATCTCGCTCCCACGCCGCTGCGGGGCCGGCGCAACGAGCCCGCTCTCGTAGTCCATACGCTGCGCAGGCTCGCAGCGGTGAAGGAGGTGACGGTCGAGGAGATGGCGCGCGTCACCAACCGCAATTTCTTCCGCGTCTTCTCCAAGGTTCCGGTGCCACCGGCCTATGCGGAACCTGAGTTGACGTGAGCCTTCAGCTCACGATCTTGGGCTGCGGGTCATCGGGAGGGGTGCCCCGGATTGGCGGTTTATGGGGCGCCTGCGATCCCGCCAACCCACGAAACCGGCGCCGCCGCTGTTCCGTGCTCGTGGAAAACAAAGGCGCCGGCGGCTCGACACGGGTACTCATCGATACCTCTCCCGATCTTCGCGAGCAGCTCCTGTCGGCCGATGCCGCGGAGCTCGACGGCGTCGTGTATACACACGCCCATGCGGACCATACGCACGGTATCGATGAGCTGCGAGCGGTCGCTCTCAATACAGGCCGCCGCGTTCCGGTGTGGGCAGACGAGGCGACGGCCAGTGCATTGCTGGCGCGCTTCGGTTACGCCTTCGAAGCGGCAGGTGGCTCGGCCTATCCGCCGATCCTCGACCTTACCGTCCTGTCGCCGATCCATGCCTTTGCCGTCTCGGGGAAAGGAGGAGACATTGTGCTCGAGCCCTTTGCAGTCGAGCACGGCAACACCACCGCGCTGGGGTACCGTATCGCCGCCACAGCTTACACACCGGATCTCAACGGCGTGCCCGAGCATAGTTGTGCGGCGTTGTGCGGGCTCGATTGCTGGATCGTGGACGCGCTGCGGCGCCGACCGCATCCCAGTCACTGGTGTCTCGGCGAGACGCTCCACTGGATCGGGCGCTTCCGACCGAACAGGGCGATCGTGACCAACATGCACATCGATCTCGACTATGAGACCCTTTGCAAGGAGCTCCCGACCCACGTGACACCCGCATTCGACGGCATGACCATCTACATCGCCTGAAGGGACTCATCGCCGATGTCTCGCAAAAACTCGAAGCAAGTTGGCACTGTAGGTTAGGAAACCGCTGTGTACCACTGTATCACAAAGAAAATACCCTATGAGACAACCAAAGCTTTTTCGAAGTAAAGTTTCCATAATATATATTATGCGAATTTGCTAGCTGGTTGAGACCACCCATGACTTCGACGCCAATATTCAATCCAGACCCAGCCGATCTGACCTCAGTTGCCACCCTGTTGGCCATCATGAAGGCGCTGCGCACGCCGGTGACGGGATGCCCATGGGACCTCGAGCAGAACTTTGCCACCATCGCGCCCTACACGATCGAGGAAGCATATGAAGTGGCAGAGGCGATCGAGCAGCGGAACCTGCCGGCCCTCGCTGAAGAATTGGGCGATCTCCTTTTGCAGGTCGTCTATCACGCTCAATTGGCAAGCGAGGCAGCCGCATTCGACTTTGCAGACGTCGTCGCCGGCATCTGCCGGAAGATGATTCGCCGGCATCCTCACGTGTTCGCCTCGGACAAGGCTGGCTCAGCGGCGGCTGCGAAAGGATTCTGGGAGGATATCAAGAGCACCGAGAACGCAGGTCGCAACAACGAGTTGGGGACGCTCGCAGGAGTACCGGCCGCCTTGCCCGGGCTCAGCCGCGCCGTAAAGCTTCAGTCGAAGGCCGCACGGGTTGGCTTCGACTGGCCTTCCGTGGAGGATATTATCGAGAAGACGGCCGAGGAAACGCGCGAGTTGCTCAGGGCTCCGGACGAGCGCCGAGGGGAGGAGTTCGGAGATTTGCTGTTTTCTCTCGCCAACTTCGCCCGCCGTTTGAAAATCGATCCGGAAGCAGCGCTGCGGCGCGCCAACGCCAAGTTTGAGCGTCGGTTCTCCCACATCGAGGCAAGACTTGCGGCCCAGGGGCGCACTCCCTCTCAGGCGACCCTAGCCGAGATGAACAGTCTCTGGGAGGAAGCGAAGCTTGCGGAGGAATGACTACCCGGGCCGCCGCAGGCGCTGTGTCACTCGGCCGCTTGGCGCCAGTTCACGGGCACGAGCCGCCTTCGAAACTTCGCCTCCGCCACAGGGGCAACCATCGGGTCGAAGCGCAGCGTGAGCCTGAGCGATCCATCCTTGGCCGTCCTGCACCGCAACACTTCGGCATTCTCGTACAGCCAGTTGCGCGCGGAGCCCTCTGCAGCGTTTAAGACAACGTCGAAGACGAGCGATCGCGCGGCAAGCCGGTCTTCCATTGCCTTCAAGAGCTCGTCGATGCCCTCGCCGGTCAATGCCGAGACGAGCACCACATGTGACAGTCGTGCCGCCTTTCCTGAAAGTTCACGGCGCTGTCGCGACTCCGCCACCCGATCGATCTTGTTCCATACCTCCAGCACATCCCAGCGCCGTCTCGTTTCATCGATGTCGAGGTCCTTCAGTACCCTTTCGACGTCGTCTGCCTGGGCATGCGTATCTTCGTGGCTTACGTCCCGGACGTGCAGTATGAGGTCGGCTGCTATCACCTCCTCGAGGGTCGCCCTGAACGCCGCTACCAGCATGGTCGGCAGATCCGAAATGAAACCGACGGTGTCGGAAAGAATGATCCTGCGTCCGTGTGGAAGCCTGACCTCGCGCATCGTGGGATCAAGGGTTGCGAACAGCAGGTCTTCGGCATAGACGCCGCTACCGGTAAGCCGGTTGAACAGCGACGACTTGCCGGCGTTGGTGTATCCGACGATGGCTACGACCGGGTAGGGCACGCGTGCCCTGCTCTTGCGGTGCAGCCCGCGGGTCCGCTTTACCGACTGCAGCTCGTCGGCAATTCGCTTGATGCGTGCCTGGATGAGCCGCCGGTCAATCTCAAGCTGGGACTCGCCTGGACCGCCGAGGAAACCAAAGCCGCCGCGCTGGCGCTCAAGGTGGGTCCATGAGCGCACCAGGCGGCTTTTCTGGTACTGAAGATGCGCCAGCTCCACCTGCAGGGCGCCTTCCTTGGTGTGGGCGCGCTCACCGAAGATTTCGAGGATCAGCCCGGTTCGGTCGACGACCTTTGCCTTCCATGCCCGCTCCAGGTTGCGCTGCTGAACAGCCGTGAGCGGGGCGTTGATGATGGCGACTGTCGCATCGCCACTGGATATCCAGCTGGCAAGTTCATCTATCTTGCCTAGGCCCAGAAGCGTCGCGGGACGGATCGCATGAACGGCGACCATGGCAGTTCCGGCGATCTCGAGCTCGATTGCAAGCGCCAGCCCGACGGCTTCTTCCAGCTTTGCCTCCGGGCTCCGTTGCGCTCCACCGTGCCCGTTGTCTTTCGATGATCCGGGCTTGAATTCCACATGGATGACGAAGGCACGTGTTCTTGCCCTACGGGGTTGCGCCCCGCTGCGACGGGTTCGCAGCGCCATCACCAAGAGCAGCGGCGCCAGGCGCGCGTCGCATCAGTTCTCACCTGCCCCGCCCTCATCTTCGAACAGGCTCACCGGTGCGCCAGGCATAATGGTGGATATGGCGTGTTTGTAGACAAGTTGCGAAAGTCCATCTCGGCGGAGCAGAACGCAGAAGTTGTCGAACCAGGTGATGATGCCTTGCAGCTTGACGCCGTTAACCAGGAAAACGGTGACCGCCACCTTGTGCTTGCGTACATGATTGAGGAACGTGTCCTGAAGGTTTTGCAGTTTTTCTTGGGCCATGGGAGTTCCCGCACCGCCTGTTGTCGAGGGTTTCTCGGCGCAAACCGCCTCTACCATAGGCCTTGCCCGGAGCCGATGCCAGTGTCAGCAACTGCACCATCGGCAGTGGTTCATTCGGCTTCGGCGCGTCCGCTTTCCGCCAAACCTAAGAGTTTGATTTTTCTGTGCAAAGCAGATCTTTCCATGCCCACGAAAGACGATGTCTTCGAAATGTTGTGGCCGAATCGCGAAAGCTGCGCGGCAAGATAGTCGCGCTCAAAAATTTCCCGGGCCTCGCGCAGCGGCAGCGCCATGAGCTGCTCGTTCGCCGCGGTCCCCCAGCCTCCCGTAAACGAAAGGCGTGCGTCACCTGGAAGCATGGACGCCGAGATCTCCGATGAACTGTCCCCTGCCGACATGATCATCAACCGCTCGACGTTGTTTCTCAGCTGACGGACGTTGCCGGGCCAGTCCTGTGTCTGCAGCACCGCGACCGCATCCGACGCCAGGCGGCGCAAGGGCCGGCCAGTCTGAGCCGAATACAGTTTGGCAAAATGCTCGATCAGCTCCGGAATGTCCTCCCGCCGCTCGGCAAGTCCCGGAACCCGTATCGGCACCACGGCCAGCCGGTGGTACAGGTCTTCACGGAAGGTGCCGTGCTTGATCAGGGATTCCAGGTCGCGGCTGGTGGATGTCAGGATGCGGACATCCACTTTTACTTTCTTACTGCCGCCCACTCGTTGAAAGGTTTGCTCGACAAGGACGCGCAGCACCTTGCCCTGCGTTTCGAGAGGCATGTCGGCAACCTCATCGATATACAGAGTGCCGCTGTGCGCTTCCTCGAGCGCGCCGACGCGCAGTTGACCGCCCTGCACGTCCTCGGTGCCGAACAGTTCCTCCTCCATCCTGTCGGGGGACATGCTGGCGGCCGGCAGAATGACGAAGGGCGCATCGGTACGCTGCGACCAGATGTGGATGAGCCGGGCCGTCATCTCCTTTCCGGCGCCCGGAGGCCCTGAGATCAATACCCGGCTGTTGACGGGGGCAACCTTCTTGAGCGACTGCCGGAACTGCCGCATGGCCACTGAATTGCCGATCATCTCCGTATCGGCGCCAGCGCGTTCCCTCAGCTCATCCAGCTCTCGCCTGAGCCGCGAGGCCTCCAGTGCCCGCCCAACGACCAGCAGCAGCCGGTCGGCCTTGAACGGCTTTTCAATGTAGTCGTAGGCGCCGCGCTTGATTGCCGATACGGCCGTCTCGATGTTGCCGTGGCCCGAGATTATGACCACCGGCAGATCGCTGAGACGCTCCTTGATCACATTCAGGAGGTCAAGGCCGTCGAGTTTCGATCCCTGGAGCCAGATGTCCAGAACAACAAGCGAAGGCCGACGATCCTCGATGGCCGCCAGAGCCGCATCGCTGTCGCGCGCCTGGCGTGCCTGATAGCCCTCGTCCTCCAGGATCCCCGAGATCAGCTCCCTGATGTCGGCTTCATCGTCAACGATGAGAATATCCGCATTCATTCACCGCATCCACTCTTGGCAGTTGTCGCGCTCACCCGCCGACCGCACTTCGCTTGCCCGGCTCGGCAGACTCGCGCTGGAAGACAAGCCGAATACGCGCCCCGGGCCCCTGCGGAGCATCCTGCATCACTAGCTGGCCGCCGTGCTCCTCCATGATGCGCTTTACGATGGCGAGACCAAGGCCTGTACCTTTGTCTCGCGTCGTGACATAGGGCTCGGTCAGCCTGTGTCGATTTTCAAGCGGCAAACCTATGCCGTTATCGGTCACCACGACATTGACTTCCTCCACGCTGTCTTCGATTTCAATTACAATTCGACCCGGCGGGTGGGAATTTTCCTTCTGGCGCGTTTCAATTGCCTCTCGAGCATTTTTTACGAGATTGGTCACCGCCTGCGTTGCCAGCCGCCGGTCAAACGCAATCATCACCGGCTGCTCCGGCAGGCGCATTTCTATCTCAATGTCGTTGGCGCTGACCCGCTGCAGGATCGTCGCTTCCTTGATCGTTGCGATCAGATCCTGCGTTTCCAGAACTGCGCTTGGCATACGAGCGAATGTGGAGAACTCATCGACCATCCGACCGATATCGCCCACCTGCCTAATGATGGTGCTGGTGCACTGTTCGAACACCTGCGGATCGCTGTGGATTTCCTTGCCGTACTTCCGCTTGAGCCGCTCGGCGGAGAGTTGAATGGGCGTCAGCGGGTTCTTGATCTCATGGGCGATGCGCCGGGCAATATCCGCCCAGGCGGAGTTACGCTGTGCGGTCATCAACTCGGTGATGTCATCGAACGTTACTACGCAGCCATGGTCCTCTTCGCCCGATTTCTCCGTGGTGACACGAACCGTGAAATTTCGCTGCTGGCCCTCGACAACAATGGCCACCTGCCCCTCGGCCGAACCTGACGGTTTGCCGCGCGCCTGATCGAATAGCTCGGCCAGTGGCGGGACGGCGGTGCGTAGCGGCCGGCCAATGAAATCCTTTGCGTGTCGACCCAGCAGGTGCGCGGCTGATCGGTTCACGAGGTCCACCCGGCCCGAGGGATCGATTCCGATGACTCCGGCGCTTACACCGGCCAGCATGGCCTCCGTGAACCTCCGCCGATCGTCGAGCTGTTGATTGGCGCTCATCAGATCGCTGCGCTGTGTTTCGAGTTGGTCGGTCATCTGGTTGAAGGTTCGACCCAGTGTCTGAAGATCACTGGGACCCTGCTTCTCCGAGACTTTCTCGCCGAAATCGCCTAGCGCCACGCGGCGAGCGGCATTCACGAGGTTGACGATAGGCTCGACGAGCCGGTCCGCGAACCACAGGCCTGTCCACAGAGCCGACAGAAGAAACACCAGCGCCACGCCCGCGTACATCAGTCCAAACGTTATCTGCACGCCCTGCCTTTGGTTGAGAAGCTTGTCGAACTCGATTTTGCTTTCCCGTGCCTTGTCCAGCTGCCTGATGACATCGGCATCGACGATGCGCGAGATGTACAGGTAACGGCCGTCAAACTCGGACAGCTTGAACAGCGCGCGGATGTAGGGGTCCTCTCCCGGAGCCAGCAGGACGAGTTCACCTTGGTCGGCCTTGATGAATGCCTCTTCCCTGGGCGCCTTGAATTCCACCCGCTTATTCGCAGTGATGCTTACGTCGAGGAACTTGCGCGCCCGATCCATTACATAGAGGGCCGAGAGTCCACGCAGAGCTGCGTGAGTCGCCGCCCGCCGCACAAAAGTCGGCCGCTCCTGGTCAAACAAGCGACGTTGCTGATTAAGGTCGTTGGCGATGGAGATTACATCGCCGCGAATGCGCTCGCTCGTCTCATGTACGTAAGCCTGGGCAACGGCAGCCGAGCTGTCCACGATCGAGCGCGTTCGATCTGCAAACCAGGTATCGAGGCCGCGGTTCAGAGTGACGGTGGCAAAGATCGCCACGATGATCGCCGGCAGCGCCGCGACGAGCCCGAACAGCCCCACCATACGCATGTGAAGGCCGGCGCCCGGAGTCCCTTGACGGCGCGCCGAAAACAGCTTCCACAACTGCCAACCGATCATGGTCGCCATGAGCGCAACGAGCGCCAGGTTGACCCCAAGCAGCCACCGGATGAGCTCGCGGCTTGGCTTGATCGGCGTCAGACCCGTGAGGATCACGTAGGTTGCCAATCCGCAGAGGATTGAAAGAACTACGATGGCGGCTGCGGCACCTGCAGCCAGAGGGTGTTTCGGCACGACGGTGAGTCGTTTCGCCGCCTCCGGCTTTTCGGCTTCCGGCAGGTTCGTGGAAGTTGCCAACTCGACGACCGTCATCTGCTGGAAATTCTCTCCGAAGCTAACACTGTTGCGGGGAATCTACATGATCGTGGCGAGAATGCTACAGTGAGATGTTCAGAGCATGGTGAAATCATCGCGTAGGTTGCGCAACCACAAAATTTCCCGAGATCCAACGAAAAACGTTCAGGCACGGCCGCGCGTAACCTTGAGGTCATACGCTCTGATCTTGCTTCGCAGCGTATTGCGGTTGATGCCCAAGAGATCGGCCGCCCGCAACTGATTGCCGCCTGTTGCCACCAGGGCGGCGTTGATTAGCGGCACTTCGACCTGCGCCAGGACCCGATCGTAGAGACCGTTGGGCGGGAGGCCCCTATCGAACTCGGAGAAATGCCGGGCAAGGTGCGTTTCAAGAAACCGGCTGATCGCCGTGTCCGGGCCGGCGCGCGCATCGCTAGCGGAAAAGATTTCTTGCGGCGCGTTCAGTTCCAGCTCCACGATCGCCTCGGTAATCGTTTCTTCCGCCTGCAGCACCATCATGCGGCGGACGAAATTTTGCAGCTCGCGCACGTTTCCCGGCCAACGATAGCGGGCCATGGAGGCCAACGCATCACTGGAAAACTCCTTTGCGGGCAGGCCTTCGCTGACTGCCTGCCCGAGGAACAAGCCAACGAGATCTGCAATATCTTCGGGCCTCTCACGCAGCGGCGGCAAGCGCACCGGCACGACATTCAATCGGAAGAAGAGATCTTCGCGAAATTGCCCTTGCTGGATCAGCACGCGAAGATCGCGGTGAGTGGCCGCGACAATGCGAACGTTGGTCCTCGTAGGCGAGCGTCCACCTACAGAAACATACTCGCCCTGTTGCAGCACGCGAAGCAGCCGGGTTTGGGCCTCCATCGGCATGTCGCCGATCTCATCGAGAAAGAGGGTACCGCCTTGTGCTTGCTCGAAGCGGCCGGCATGACGGTTTATGGCGCCCGTAAAGGCCCCCTTCTCATGACCAAACAACTCGGACTCGATCAGCTCGCGCGGGATGGCCGCCATATTTACCGCTACGAACGGGCCCTTGCGGCGCCTGCCAAAATCGTGAAGCACCCGCGCCACCAGTTCCTTCCCGCTTCCGGACTCGCCGGCAATGAGAACCGTCAGATCGCTTTGCGTGAGCCTGGCGATGATGCGGTAGATATCCTGCATTGCAGCCGATCGGCCGATGATCGGGAGGTTCTCCTCGCCGACCGTCGCCTCGCGCGCTGCTGTTGCCTTGCCGAGGCGGGCTTGCAGCGCCCTGCCCGCGATTGCTACCAGCTCGTTGAGATCGAAGGGCTTGGGCAAGTAGTCGAATGCTCCAAGTTCGGCCGCGCGAATCGCCGTGACGATCGTGTTCTTGGCGCTCATCACGACAATCGGCAGCTGCGGGCGGATCTTTCTTATGCGCGGAAGAATCTGGAATGCATCCTGATCGGGCAGCACCACGTCCGTGACCACAAGATGGCCTTCACCGTTGGCAACCCAATGCCATAGGCTTGCTGCCGTGCCGGTGGCCTTGACGTCATATCCCGCTCGAACGAGCGCCTGCGTCACGACGGTGCGTATGGCCGCATCGTCATCGGCGACGAGAACGGTTTTTTCCTCTGCTGCCATCAGCTGCCTGCGCGCGGTTCCGGCAGCCCGGCCGGCAACAAAACCCGAAACACGCTCCTGGCCCGGCGGCGTTCATATTCAATGACGCCGAAGTGATCTCGCGCGATCTTAGCGGCCAGACAGAGACCCAGGCCGCGACCATTGGGTTTGCTTGTGGTGAACGGGTCGAACAGACGCGAGATCATGCTCGGCGGCACTCCAGGGCCGTTGTCGCAGATCTGCACTTCGAGGGGCAGCGCGACACGCTCGTCGCCGCCGGGCAGCGTAAGCCTGACACCCGGTCGAAACGCCGTGGCCAGCAAAATCTCGCCATGGGATCTCTCGCCGGCTACGGCTTCGGCGGCGTTTTTCACCAGATTGAGGATCAATTGGATCAGCAAATTGCGATCACCAAGCACGGGCGGCAGTGAAGGATCAAACTCCTCGGTCACCCGCAAGCCTCGTGCGAACCCGGATATTGCCAGTTTCTTTACGTGACTGAGAACTTCGTGAATGTTCACGGCCGCCCGGTGCAACGGACGATCGTCGGAAAAGGCTTCCATCTGATCGACAAGATCGCGAATTCGGTCGGCTTCCTTCTGAATGAGCTGGGCGAGCGCGCGGTCCTCGCCGGCGAGCACGGGCTCCAGCAGTTGTGCTGCCCCCCGGATGCCCGATAAGGGATTCTTGATTTCATGCGCCAGCACGGAGGCCAGGCCGGTAACCGTCCGCACACCGCTGCGCTGCGTCAGTTGTTGATCGAGCTTCTGGGCGATCGAGCGCTGGTGGATGCTGAGCAGCACGGCGTCGGGCGTATCGATGATCGTTGCGGCCTGCACATCGACCAGTCGTTCACCGCCGGTTCGCGGCGTTCCGACGTAGAACTCCGTATTCATTGATCGATTGCGGGCGCAATCGCGTCTGCGCGATGACCTGGTGCAGCGGGCTGGTCGCCGGTATGATATCGTTCAACCGGAAGTCGGGCCAGCGAAGCGGCGCTGACGCAGAAAAAATCTTCGGCGCTCGCGTTGGCAAAGATGACGTGTTCGTTCTCGATGGCGAGCACCGGATGGGGCATCGCGTCGAGCAGCTGCCGGGCGGTGATGCTCCGGGATGTTGACTCGTCCCTCACGCAGCCTCGCGTATGCAAGCCGCGGCTGCCTCGTAGAGAGCGGCAATTCCAGTGCGCACTTTCTTCGGATCGTCCGTAACGACGAGTTGCCTCCGCCATTCCGCTCCGTCGCGAAGAGAAAGGTTTCCATTTCTGGCAAGGCCCGCCACATACCAGCCCAGATGCTTGCGCGCGATGCGCATGCCCCCGGTGATCCCGTAGTGTGAGAGCATGGCGTCATAGTGTCGGCCGACGATTTCGCCCTGCTCGCCGATCGAAGGGGTGAGCCTGCCGCTACCGGGCTGCAGCTGTTGGGCGATTACGCCCGGAGCCCACGGTCGTCCAAAGGCGCCCCGTCCTATCATCAGCCCATCAGCTCCCAACTCCGCCAGCATGCGGCGCGCCTGCTGGACATCTTCCACATCGCCGTTCGCGATGACCGGAATGCCAACCGCCTCCTTTACCCTGCGGATCGCTGTCCAGTCGGCTTTGCCGCTGTAGAATTGACATCGCGTCCGGCCGTGAACGGTGACCAGCCGGACACCTGCCGACTCGGAGCGCCGCGCAAGCTCGGGCGAATTGAGCTGTCCCGCATCCCAGCCGAGGCGCATTTTGAGCGTGACCGGCACCCGCGCCACAGCGACAGTAGCTTCAATCAGCTTGGTTGCGTGATGGAGATCGCGCATCAGCGCCGACCCGGAGAGGCCCCCCGTAACCTGACGGGCAGGACAACCCATGTTGATATCGATGATGTCGGCTCCCAGGTCTTGAGCGATCCTGGCGCCTTCGGCCATCCACCGTGCTTCGCGGCCCGCCAGCTGCATGGCTAGGGGTGCAATTTTTCGCTTTGCCCCCGCACGCCTGATCATATCGGGCCGCGCACGGACCAGCGCTTCACTTGCCACCATTTCAGTGACCACCAACCCTGCTCCAAGCTCGTGTGCCAGGATGCGAAATGGCTCATCGCTGACTCCCGACATCGGTGCGAGAAACACCTTGTTTCGCGTGGAAACCCCTGCAATGTTAATGCTCATGATTTAGGCAAACACGCTTGTTGATTGATTTTCAGGCATCTATAGCTCGACGGGTTCTCCGAGACAACCCAGCACTGCTTGGCCTTATTGCTGGCTCTGTCTGGTCCTAGATCGCATCTCTGAAGCGGGACTCCATGGTATCTACTGCTCTGCTCATTCTAGCTGCCGGCTCAGGCAGCCGGGCCGGCGGCTCCACGCCCAAGCAATTTCAGAACTTTGGCGGCAAATCAGTGCTGCGCCACACGCTCGATGCATTTCGCGATCATCCCGCCATTTCCGCTACCTGTGTCGTGATTGGCGCTGGCCAGGAGGAAAGCTGCCGCGAGGCTGCTGCAGGGTTTGACCTCTCCGCGATAGTCGGCGGAGCGACCCGGCAGGAGTCGGGACGGCGGGGACTGGAAGCATTGGCGTCCGCTCCTCCGGGCTATGTGCTGATACATGATGCAGCCCGTCCATTTGTTTCCCCTGACTTGGTCAGCCGGGTGATTGCCGGCCTCGACCATTACGCTGGCGTTGTTCCGGCCATGCCGGTCGCCGAGACTCTCAAGCGTGCGCCGAAAGGCGTCATTGAATGCACGGTGGACCGGGCGGGCCTTTGGTCTGCTCAAACCCCGCAGGGTTTCCGCTACGATCTCATCCGCTCTGCCCACACGCGGGCGGCGGATGCAGGTTTGACCGATTTTACCGACGATGCCGCCGTAGCGGAGTGGAGCGGCATGCAGGTCGCCGTGGTTCCGGGCGAACCAGGCAACCGGAAGCTCACCACCGCGGCCGACATTCGCGAAGCCGGGCGCCAGTTCACGGAAGATTCCCTGAGCCGCTGCCCTGACGTGCGAACCGCACAGGGCTTCGATGTGCACCAGTTCACAAGCGGTGACGCAGTCACACTGTGCGGAATAAAAATTCCGCACACGGCAAGACTGCAAGGACACTCCGACGCCGACGCGCCGCTGCACGCTTTGACGGACGCAATTCTCGCCACCATCTGCGAGGGCGATATTGGCCAGCATTTCCCACCGTCGGACGCGCGATGGAAGGACGCGGACTCGAGCACCTTCCTGGCCCACGCTGCCCGTTTACTCCGCGCGCGCGGCGGGCTGATCACCCACGTCGACGTTACCATCGTGTGCGAGGCGCCGAGAATTGCACCCTACGTCAGCCGGATGCGCTCCAGGATCGCCGAGATACTCGCCTTAACAGTGGACCGCGTTTCAGTGAAGGCCACGACCAGCGAGACGTTGGGCTTTACCGGTCGCGGCGAAGGCTTGGCGGCATTCGCAACCGCGACTGTGCGGTTGCCGGCGGCGTGACGTCAGTGGTCGCCGACATAGTGCTGAACAACACGGAGCGGGAGGCTACGGACCTTCTTGAGGTCTGCCGGGTCCGCGGATTAAAGCTTGCCACCAGCGAGAGCTGCACGGGCGGCCTCCTCGCCGCTGTTCTGACTTCCATACCTGGTTCATCTGACGTCTACGAGCGCGGCTTCGTGACTTACTCAAACGAGGCGAAAGTCGAGCAACTCGGCGTTGATGCGGAAATGCTTTCGCGATTTGGCGCAGTCAGTGCCGAGGTGGCCTTGGCCATGGCGCATGGAGCACTCCGACATTCCCGGGCCGATTTAGTGGCCGCTATCACTGGAGTGGCGGGGCCCGGAGGTGGTACGCCCGACAAGCCTGTCGGTCTCGTCTATGTGGTGGCGGCACGGAAGCGCTCGCAGCCACAACTGTCCCGCCTCTTCCTGGACAACCTCGATCGGCATGGCATCCGCGCCCGCTCGGTCCTCGAGGCCATCCACCTCCTCAAGGCCCAGGCAAAAATCTAGCGGCCGTCGCTCACGTTGCGGCTTCAATTGCCCTTTTTTCGCTGCGGCGCATGAGCCACTGGGCGATCAGCAGCAGCGAAAAAGAAATCAGCAGAATGGCCGTTCCGATGGCATTGATTTCCGGCGTCACACCGCGGCGGATCGAGGCAAAGACATAGATCGGCAGCGTCGAATAGGGCCCGGCAACGAACGATGTGACGATGTAGTCATCGAGGCTGAAGGTGAATGCGAGGAGGCCGCCGGCGAGGATTGACGGCAGCAGGAGCGGCAGGAGCACCTGACGAAACGTGCCAAAGGGGGTGGCGTAGAGGTCCTTTGCGGCTTCGATGATGTTCCGGTCGAGCGCCGCTAGCCGCGCCCGTACCACAAGCACGACGACGGCCTGGTTGAACACTACCTGCGCGGCGATCACCGTCCAGATACCTAGCCTGAGTCGCGGGGCGCGCTCCCCAAACATGGATGCCAGCACGGGATTGGCCAGATCGAAAAGCGTGACGCAGCTGACCAATGTTGCGATGCCGATGACAATGGCTGGAACGATGATGGCGATATAGATCAAGCCGTCGAAAACCTGCCGGATCCACCTGGACGCGATCCGCTCCAGCCCGAGCGCGGCCGCTGTTCCGACGACGACCGAAACTGCAGCTGCGCCGCCGGCGATCCCGAGGCTCGTCCTGAGCGCTTCCATGACGAAAGGATTGTTCCACGCCACGGCGTACCATTTCAGCGAAAAACCCTGCCAGTCCATGGCGTAGCGGCCGTCGTTGAAGCTGTAGGCAACGATGATCGCGATCGGTAAGTACAGGAACAGGTAAACCGAAACCGCATAGTACCGCATCTGACTACAAAACTGCCTGCTGCCGCGAGCCGCTTCCGGCGAGCACGAACCGCATGTAGGCAAAGACGGTTGCCACCATGATTACGACCAATGCAACCGCAACCGCAGCGCCGAACGGCCAGTTGCGTGACTGGAGAAAAAGATCGACGAGCGCATTGCCGATGAAGAACACCTTGCCGCCGCCGAGGAACGCCGGAAGGATGAATTCACCCATGAGCAGGATCAGCGTCAACATCGAGCCCGTTGCCACGCCTGGCAGGGAAAGCGGAAACGTGACTTGAGCAAAGGCGCGCAAGGGCGTGGCGCCGAGGTCGGCTGCCGCCTCGAGCAGGACCTTGTCGAGTCGTTCGAGGCTTACGTAGATCGACATAACCATGAGCGGCACGAAGCCATATACCGCTCCGATCAGCACCGCGCACGGGGTATTGATGATGCGTATTCCATCGAGTCCGATGGCCGCCAGGTAGGCCGGAATGCCTTTCGATCCGAGAATGAGGATCCATGCGTAGTAGCGAAGAAGCTGGCTCGTCCAGAAAGGCACGATGACGAGCACCAAGAGCATGGTGCGCCAACGGGGATCAACCTTCAAGGCCAGGTAATAGGCCATCGGGTAGGCGACGGCAGCGGTGGCCAGAGTCCCCAGCGGGGCCAGGACCAGCGTGTTGAGAAACGCTTTGCTGCGCGCTCCCAGGTTCCCATAGTTCTCGAGCGTGAAGCCCGGTGCGTAGCCCCCCTCGGGCGCCCTCTCGCCGAAACTGTACACGAGAATGACGACCATCGGCAGTATGAGCATGAAGAAGAACGCAAGCGCAGCGGGTGCAAGAAGCAAGACCGTTGCCAGCCGGGAATGGTTGGCCGGCGCCCTGGCAGCAACAGCTGTCATACCGTTTGCGTGGGACTATCCAGAAGAATGGGCGCGACCGTTGCGAGACCGGCCGCGCCCGATACCTGCTAAGCTGACTTGAAGCGGGCGATCAGCTCGGCGCGCGCCGGATCGGTCAGCGTCGCCGCGGCGCCGAACTCGAGATTGGTCAGCAGTTCTGCCGCCGGATAAAGCACCGGATTTTTGGTGAGTGCTTCCGGCAGCAGGGCGGTCACGCGCTTGTCGGTCGGCGGATAGCCGTGGGCTTCGACCTCCTTGGCGTTGACGGCCGGCGTCTGCAGGAAATCGATGAGCGCATAGGCGGCATCCTTGTTCGGCGCTTCTTTCGGTATGGCGAAGAAATCGGTCCAGATCTCACCGCCCTCCTTGCCGATGACATATTTTATCTCCGGCAGGTCGCGTGACAGCTGGGTGGCATCGCCCGTCCAGCACATGCACATGACGGCGTCGCCATTGCGCATTGCCGGCTGATAGTCGGACGTGATGGCGAAGAGGTGCGGTTTTACCGCCAGGAGAAGCTTCTCGGCCTCAGCAAGCTCTTTGGGATCGACGGAGTTGAACGAATACCCGAAATACTTGAGCGCGTTGCCGATCGTCGTGAGCTGATAGTCGTGAACCGTCACCTTGCCCGAATAGTCGGTCTGTGTCTTGTCCCAGAACTCCTTCCAGGTGGAAAGGTCAGGGCTCACCGATTTGATGTTGATGGCGTATCCGGTCGTGCCCCAGTCCTTCGGCACGGCGTAGACCTTGCCGTCGACAGTGCCGGCATCGGTAAAGCGAGGATCGTGCGCGCTCGCGTCGAAATTGGCCAGTTTCGCTACATCGAGCGGATCGATGAGGCCGAGCTTGACGTAGGTCGCAATAGTGTAGTTGGTGGGCACGAACACATCCCACCCCGCACTACCGGCCTGCAGTTTGGCGAGCATTTCCTCGTTTGAGCCGAGGACCGTCACCTGGATCGGAACTCCCGTATCCTTGGTGAATTGATCGAGGTTGGCCTGGCTGTGATAGTTGGGCCACGTGCACAGCGACACCTTGCCGGAAAGAGCCCCGTACGCCTTGCGTGGCCGCAGCGACGGAACGGCCTGGCCGAGAACCGCTGCCGCCAGGCCCAAGCCGGTCACGCCCAGGAAGTGGCGCCTCGTCACTGAACCCTTCCGGTATCGATAAAGCTCGTTCATGAACCGGTCGGCAGATAACGGTTCGTCAGCATGGTTTTTTCTGCGCATTTTTCTCCTCCCTAGTTGTTGCCTAATACGAGGGCCTGATGTGCGGCCCACCCCACAAAAACCTTGTCTCCGGCAGCAAACCCGCCGCCTGCCGCGTCTTCCTTTTTCGGCAGCAGCACCAGAAGGTCGCCGAACGGACCAGCGTTCACGAGATACTCCGTATGCTCGCCGAGGAATATGCGGTTCAGCACCACGCCATCCACTTCGGTCATTGCAGTTTTGGGTTCCCGTTTCGAGGTGGAAATTGCGATCAGTTCCGGCCGGACGGCGAGCTCTGCGGCACTGCCGCGGGCCGGGGCTAGTGTGCCGACAGGCAGCCGGCCGGATAGTGCGTGTCCGCTGCGGAGCTTGAGCAGGACCTGGTCTCCCTTCAGCTCCGTCACGGTTCCGGGAAGGAAATTCGACTTGCCCACGAAATCGGCCACATAGCGGTTGACGGGCTCATCGTAGAGACCTCTCGGCGTGCCCGCTTGCACGATCCGGCCGTCACGCATGATGCACACCTGATCACTCATGGACAAAGCCTCTTCCTGGTCGTGCGTGACCAGAACGAACGTGATGCCCAAGGTGCGCTGCAGGTTTTGCAGCTCAATCTGCATGTCGCGCCGAAGTTTACGGTCGAGCGCTGCCAGCGGTTCGTCGAGAAGCAGCACCTTTGGCCGGTTGACAAGCGCTCTGGCCAGCGCCACGCGCTGCTGCTGGCCTCCTGAAAGCTCCCAGACCCGCCGGTTGCCGTAACCTTGCAGTCGGATGAGCTCGAGGGCTCCATTTACCTTTCCGGCGAGCTCAACCTGTGACGGACGCGGCGATCGCTGGCGCAGCCCGAACGCCACGTTGTCGAAGACATTGAGGTGAGGAAAGAGGGCATAGTTCTGAAAGACCATGTTGACCGGGCGCCGATAGGCCGGAGCCCCGACGACGGAGCTGCCCCCGATCAAAACGTCCCCTTCACTCGGTTGTTCGAACCCGGCGATGATCCTGAGCGAGGTCGTCTTGCCGCAGCCGGACGGGCCGAGCAGCGAAACGAAAGCGCCTTGAGCGACGTCCAAGTCCACGCGGTCGACGGCCGTTACTTCGCCATAGCGCTTGGAAACCGCTCGAAAACTGACGTCGATTTGCTGCATGAACAGGCGAAATGCATCACATTCCGCACCGCTTCACAAGCCCGGGCCAACCTCGCCTGTCAACTTGGCTGCAACGCCGGTCAAGTCGGTAAACGCGATGGCGCGTACTCTCGGGGCCTTGGGATAAACAGAAGAACAGGCTCCATGAGCGAGGCTAAGGACGACTTCATCGCCCGTACCGTGCAGTATTGGAACCCCGGCAAGACGCTGGAGTGGCAGCGCGCCGGTATCGACCTCGTAATCGATCGTCGCGAGGGGTACTACCTCTATGACATGGACGGCCGCCGCTTGATCGATGTCCACATCAACGGCGGCACTTACAGCCTCGGACATCGCAATCCTGAAGTGATTGCGGCGGTGCGCGAAGGGATGGAGCATTTCGACATGGGGAACCATCACTTCCCCGCCCTCATGCGCACGAAGCTTGCGGAGATGTTCGCCAAACACGCGACCGCCGGCCTCCAGTACACGATGTACGGCGCCAGTGGCGGCGAGGCCATCGATATTGCGCTCAAGTCCGCCCGTCACGCCACCAAGCGCCGACGGATTATCTGTCTCGAGCGTTGCTATCACGGCCACACCGGTCTCGCCGTCAAAGTCGGGGACGACCGGTTCTCCAAACTGTTTCTATCGGAAGCCGCTGCGGATGAGGTGGCGAAGGTACCGTTCCGCGACCTCAATTCGATGGAGCGGGAGATCATGAAGGCTGACGCTGCCTGTGTGATCATCGAATCCATTCCTGCCACCTACGGATTTCCCATGCCGCCCGCCGGATACCTCGCCGCCATCAAGCGCATGTGCGAGAAGACCGGCACCTTGTTCATCGCCGACGAAGTACAGACCGGGCTCATGCGTTCGGGCGAGATGTGGTGCATCGAGACCTATGGCATCGAGCCGGATATGATCGTTTGTGGCAAGGGCCTCTCCGGCGGCATCTATCCGATTTCGGCCGTCATCGCCAACGAGCGCTCTGCGGCGTGGCTGAAGGAGGACGGCTGGGGTCACATGTCGACTTTCGGCGGCGCCGAGCTCGGCTGCATTGCCGGCCACAAGGTGCTCGAGATTTGCTCTCGCCCGGAGACACGGTCGCAGGTTCACTACATCTCCCACTACCTGCGTTCCGGTCTCAACAGCCTCCAGTCGAGCCATGCCGATTTCTTCGTCGGTATTCGCCAGCGCGGCACGATCATGGGGCTGGAGTTTGATCACCCGGAAGGGGCGAAATACGTCATGCGCTGGCTTTATCGCAACGGTGTATGGGCGATCTATTCCGCGCTCGATCCGCGCGCCCTGCAGTTCAAGCCCGGCATCCTGGCCGATCGCGAGCTGTGCGACGACATACTCAATCGCCTTGACACGGCAATCGGCCAGGCTCGCGCCGAAGCTTTCAACTCGCGCGCCCGCAGCTACGTTGCGACCTCCAGGACAAGGTTTCACCAATCGGAAGAAGCAGCCTGAATCCCGCACATGGGCGATTCTGACAGGCTTTCCCATGAGGAGCTGCTCACCTGCCTTCTGGAGCTCGCCCAAACAGCCGCCGCGGACCGCTTCCCCTTGCCGTCGAACGCTAAGGCAACGCTCTGGAATGTGTCTGAAAACGCGACCTTCCGGCTCGAAGACGTCGCCACCGGCCGACGGTGGGCCTTGCGAATCCACCGGGAGGGCTACCATTCAAAAAATGCCATCGCCTCGGAGCTGTCCTGGCTCATGGCCCTGCGGGCCGCCCGCGTGGTCACGACGCCCCTGCCCGTTGCCGGCAAGGACGGCGGGCTTATTCAGGTTGTGTCCCACGAACGCCTGACGGCGCCGCGGAACATCGTGCTGTTCGAGTGGGAAGATGGCGCGGAGCCCGGCATCGGCGAGGATCTGATGGGCCCGTTTGAGGTGCTTGGCAACGTTACCGCCCGCATGCACCAGCACTCCCGGACCTGGCGACGCCCGCCAGGTTTTGAAAGGCTCACGTGGGACTTCGAAACCAGCCTCGGCTCGCGGCCCCACTGGGGGGCATGGCGCGACGGGATGGGCATGGACGAACCTGCACGCAAACTGTTCGGCCGGACGGTCGACCTCATCGGCCGCAGGCTCATGCGCTACGGCAAGAACTCCGATCGTTTCGGCCTCATCCACTGCGATCTTCGTCTTGCCAACCTGCTCATCGATGGCGAGGAGGTGAAAGTCATCGACTTCGACGACTGTGGCTTCGGCTGGCTTATGTACGATGCGGCAACCCCTGTTTCGTTCTACGAGCACGAGGCGCATGTCCCGCAATTGATGGATGCCTGGCTCAAGGGCTATCGCACGGTTGCTTCCCTTACCCACGAGGACGAAGCGGAAATCCCCACGTTCATCATGCTGCGCCGTCTTCTGCTCGTGGCCTGGATCGGCTCCCATTCGGAGACCGAGCTCGCAAAGTCGATGGGGCTTGCTTACACCGAGGGCAGCGGCCCACTGTGCGAGAGCTACCTGAGCAAGTTCGGCTAATCGAATGGCATTTCCAGCGGTCTCGGCAAAGGAGCCGAAGGTTGATCTGTATTGGTCCTTTCGCAGTCCCTATTCGTACATCGTGCTTCCGCGAATTTTCGCACTCCGCGAGGCGCGCGGCGTAGCAATCGAGATACGGGTCGTTCATCCCGCGGCCATTCGCAATCCCGCTTACTTCGCCAGGATGGATCCCCTTGCGCGGCCCTACTTCCTGATGGACAGCATGCGGGCCGCTGCCTTTCACGGCATGCCTTTACGGCGGCCGATCCCCGACCCAATCGTCCAGGATCCGCAGACGCTGGCGATTGGCCCCGATCAGCCGCTCGCTCGCCGGCTCGGCCGCCTGGGCGTTGCCGCCACGGAGCACGGTCGAGGCCTGGAATTCTGTGCTGAGGTGGCAAAGCTCCTTTGGGATGGAAGCGTCAGCGGATGGAACGAAGGCTCGCATCTGGCTGATGCGGCCTCCCGCGCCGGTCTTCGCCTCGCCGACCTCGAGAGCGCGATCGCAAGCAACCCCGATGGCTACGAACTCTGCTTGGCCGAAAATGATCATGCGCTGAGGGCATCGGGCCATTGGGGAGTGCCTACGATGGTTTTCGAAGGCGAGCCGTTTTTCGGCCAGGACCGCTTCGATGTGCTCGTATGGAGGCTGGAGCAACGGGGGCTCAGGGACCAACGCCACGAACCGGTCCGGGATGGATGTGTCACAAGACTATTGGGCTCGACTCCGGATGCGAAGGCGCCGGATGGTTCGGACGTCAGGCTGCTGGCGACCGCAACCAGCGGCAGCATGGCGCACTTTTCGTTGTCGCCGCAGCACGTGTCCACGGCGGTGTTGCACAAGACCGTTGAAGAGATCTGGTATTTCGTTCGCGGCAAGGGGCACATGTGGCGTCAACTCGGGGATGAGCAGCAGACGGTGGAGGTCTTTGCCGGGGTTTCGATCGCGATTCCGACGGGAGCGAAATTCCAGTTCAGAAGTGATGGCGAGGAACCACTCGAGGCTGTCGCCGTGACGATGCCGCCATGGCCGGGTCCTGACGAGGCGCAGCCGGTGGCCGGCATATGGGAGCCTACGGTTTAGGTTGACGTGACTCTCACTGGTCGAGTTCCCGCTCTCATCTAGACAGTTCACTCAGGCGGCGCTCAAGAAAGCGCCGCGCTGGTTCCTGGCGCGTCAGGCTCAGGGCCCTCTCGTAGGAGACTCGCGCATCTGCGTCTCTTCCAAGACGCCGGCAAAGGTCGGCCCGCGCGGCGTGCGCCAGGTAATAGTCTCCGAGTTCACCGCGGGCCAATATCGCGTCGATGATAGCCAGGCCAGCGGCGGGGCCGTCGCGCATTGCCACGGCAGCGGCCCGGTTCAGTTCGACCACCGGCGATGGATCCGCGCGCGCGAGCACATCATAGAGCCCCACGATCTGCGTCCAGTCTGTTGCCGCCGCATTGGCTGCTTCGGCGTGCACCGCGGCAATCGCCGCCTGCAGCGTATATGGACCAAACCGGCGCGAAGAAAGCGCCCGCTCCACGAGCGCCGTTCCCTCAGCGATGTAATCCCGGTTCCAGAGAGAGCGGTCCTGGTCTTCCAGCAGCTGTGGCTCACCGGTCGGCGACATCCGTGCGTTTCGCCGCGATTCCTGCAGGAGCATCAGCCCCAGCAGCCCCTGTGCCTCGGGCTCCGGCAGCAACTCGACCAGCAACCGACCCAGTCGGATCGCCTCGCCCGTGAGATCATGCCGCGTCAGGGCTTCGCCGGCAGATGCCGAATAACCCTCGTTGAATACCAGGTAGATCACGTGCAGCACCGTATCGAGCCGCCGCGCCAGCTCGACCCGTGACGGCACCTGGTAGGGAATGCGCGTTTCGCGAATTTTCGCCTTGGCGCGCACGATGCGCTGGGCAACCGCGGTTGGTGAAGCAAGATAGGCGCGGGCGATCTCCTCGGTCGTAAGCCCGCAGACCTCGCGCAGCGTCAGTGCAACCTGGGCGTCCGGCTGCAGGGCTGGGTGGCAGCAGGTGAAGATCAGTCGCAGCCGGTCGTCCTCTACGCTGTCGTCGTCGATCGTCGCGGCATCGGCAATCTGAGCGTCGAGCCGCCTGGCGAGCTCGGACAGCGACGCATCGAACCGGGCCCGCCGGCGCATCGCGTCGATGGTCTTGAACCGGCCAGTCGAAACGAGCCACCCTCGCGGATTGCCGGGCGCGCCGTCTCGCGGCCATTGCTCCAGCGCCGCGGCGAACGCCGCGTGCATTGCTTCCTCGGCGAGGTCGAAGTCGCCAAGGAGGCGGATCAGGGTGGCGAGGACATGACGGGACTCGGAGCGATAGACAGCCTCAACCTGTTGACGCATCCGCCCGGCGGCGCCCTCGCCCATCAGGGGCGGGCTCTGGGCTCATGCTGTCGGAGGTTCCAGATCGGCCTCACCTCGATGCTACCTACGCGAGCCGCCGGGATCTTTGCGGCAGCCTGGATGGCGTCATTCAGATCCCTCGCCTCGATGAGGTAGAAACCAGTCAGCTGCTCCTTGGTCTCTGCGAAAGGACCATCGGTAACAGAGAGCTTGCCGTTGCGTACCCGTACGGTCGTCGCCGTGTGAGCGGGCTGAAGGGCCTCTGCGGACAGCGAGTGGCCGCTCTTTCGCAGTTCTTCGTCGACGGTGACGTGCTCGTCGGAGAAGACCTCGAATTCGGTCTTTGACATGGCGCCCAGCACCTTTTCGTCACTGTAGACCAGACATAGGTATTTCATGACGTCCTCCATGAACCTCGATGGCCGGCGGCCGCGGCGCCGTTTCGCTCATTGAGCGCTCGGTCGCCCAAAGAAGACTATGCGAAGTGTCGATTACGCAACATCCCAATCGACTAGGCAGTGGAACCCGGATTCACTGTTCGGAATTGGGAGACTGGTATGTCCAGAACCATGCTATTTGTGCTACTCGCTTCAATAGCCGCGCTGCTTCCAGCAGCGAGTTTGGCTCATGCCGAGGCAGCAAATCCGACCGCCTCAGCGTCCGCAACGACACTGGCGCGAAGCGGCTATGCCGAGTCCAGCGGCATCAACTATTACTACGAGATCCACGGCAAGGGTGAGCCGCTGCTGCTGCTCCATGGAGGATTGGGATCGATCGACATGTTCGGGCCGGTATTGCCGGCGCTTGCCAACGGCCGTTTGGTAGTCGCCGTCGACCTTCACGGTCACGGCCGCACGGCGCTCGGCGACCGCGACATCGATCTCGCCGATATCGGCGACGACCTGGCGGCTATTCTCGAGCAGCTCGGCTACGAGAAGGTCGACGTGCTCGGCTATTCGTTCGGAGGCGGGGCAGCTTTCCGTCTCGCCGTCCAGCATCCAGAGAAGATCCGCCGGCTCGTGATGGTGTCCGCCGGCTACGCTCATGATGGCTTCTTCCCGGACATTCGCGCCCAGCAGGTGAAGCTGACCGCTGCTGACGCCGCTTCGATGAAGGAAACGCCGATGTACCAGTCCTACGTGGCAGTCGCTCCCAAGCCTGAGGAGTTCCCGAAGCTGGTCCAGCAGATGGGCGACTACATGCGCCAACCGTTTGATTACGCCGCCGACGTGGAGAAACTGAAGATGCCGGTAATGCTGGTGTTCGGCGACAGCGACATGTACCGGCTGGAGCACGTGGTGAAGTTCTACCAGATGCTCGGCGGCGGCCTGAGGGATGCGGGCTGGATGCGCGAGACCATGGCCCAGAACCGTCTGGCAATCATTCCGAACCGGACCCACTATGACATCTTCTTCGCTCCCGAGCTGGCAACCACCGTCCTGCCCTTTCTGAACGGCGAGACGAAGGTAAAGGGCTGGGCAGAGCAGATGCAGGAACTGCATTAGGATCTTCAAGCCATCGCTGAAACCTCTGCGAACTTTGTTACCGCCAGGAGATCATGCCAATGCGATTCATGATGCTGATGATACCGAAGGGATACGAGACGGCGGCGCCCGGCACGATGCCGGATGCCAAAGCTGTCGAAGCGATGATGAAGTACAACGAGTCCCTTCAGAAAGCGGGGGTGCTGCTGGCGCTCGACGGCCTGCACCCACCCTCGATGGGCGCCCGCGTATCGTTCCGGGGCGGCAAGGCGAAAGTGACGGACGGACCCTTCACCGAAACCAACGAGGTGCTCGGCGGCTATTGGATGATCGATGTGAAATCGAAGCAGGAAGCAATCGATTGGGCCTCACGCTGCCCCGCTTCGGACAACGAGATCATCGAAGTCCGTCAGGTCCAGGAAATGGCGGATTTCCCCGCAGACGTGCAGAAGGCCGCGGCGGCACTTCCTGAAATGCAGAGGCGTTCCGGGCAGCGATAGGATTTTGCTCCGGGATCGGCAGTGCCGTAATTGCGGCGCAAGCCCTGTCCCGGAGCGGTTTTTCGGAGCGCGTCTCGTCAATACCACAGGATCAATAATCCATCCCGCCCATGCCGCCGCCGGGCATGGGAGGCGCGGGCGGCTCTTTCTTCGGCTTTTCGGCTACCATGGCTTCCGTGGTGATCAGGATGCCGGCAATCGAAGCGGCGTCCTGGAGGGCGATGCGCACTACCTTCGTCGGATCGATAATGCCTTTCTCAACCAGGTCGCCGTACACCTCTTCCTGGGCATCGAAGCCGAAATTGCCGGACTTCTCCAGCACCTTGCCGACCACGATCGAGCCCTCGACGCCGGAGTTCTCGGCGATCTGCCGGATCGGGCTTTCGAGCGCCCGCCACACGATCCTGATGCCGGTCCGGATGTCGGAATTGCCGGATGAGAGCGCGTCGACGGCCTTCTTGGCCCTGAGCAGCGCTACGCCGCCGCCCGGCACGATGCCTTCCTCGATCGCCGCCCGGGTCGCATTGAGCGCGTCATCGACCCGGTCCTTGCGTTCCTTCACCTCGATCTCGCTGGCGCCGCCGACCTTGATCACCGCCACGCCGCCGGCGAGTTTGGCCAGCCGCTCCTGCAGCTTCTCCTTGTCGTAGTCGGAGGTCGTTTCCTCGATCTGCTGCTTGATCTGGGCGATGCGGCCCTGGATGTCCGGCTTTTTGCCAAGGCCATCGACGATCGTAGTGTTTTCCTTTTCGACGCGTATCCGCTTGGCACGGCCCAGCATGTCGAGGGTCACGTTCTCGAGCTTGATGCCGAGATCTTCCGAAATCACCTGGCCGCCGGTCAGGATCGCCATGTCCTCGAGCATGGCTTTGCGGCGATCGCCGAAGCCCGGCGCCTTGACCGCTGCGACCTTGAGGCCGCCGCGCAGCTTGTTGACGACCAGAGTCGCCAGCGCCTCACCTTCCACATCCTCGGCCACGATCAGCAGCGACCGGCCGGACTGCACCACCGCTTCGAGCACCGGCAGCATGGCCTGGAGGCCGGGCAGCTTCTTCTCGTGCAGGAGGATGTAAGGATCCTCGAGCTCGGCGATCATCTTGTCGGCGTTGGTGATGAAGTAGGGCGAGAGATATCCGCGATCGAACTGCATGCCCTCCACGACCTCGAGCTCAGTGGCGAGCGATTTGGCTTCCTCGACCGTGATCACACCCTCTTTCCCGACCTTCTCCATGGCCTTGGCGATCATGTCGCCGATCGCTTTGTCGCCGTTGGACGAAATTGTGCCCACCTGGGCGATTTCTCCGGAGGACTTGATCTTCTTCGCCTGCCTCTTGAGTTCCTCGACCGTGGTGTGAACGGCCATCTCGACCCCGCGCCTGAGATCCATGGGGTTCATGCCGGCGGCGACCGCCTTGGCGCCCTCGCGCACGATCGTGTGGGCGAGAATGGTGGCCGTGGTGGTGCCGTCGCCGGCCATGTCGCTGGTCTTCGAGGCGACTTCGCGCACCATCTGGGCGCCCATGTTCTCGAACTTGTCCTCGAGCTCGACTTCTTTGGCGACGGTGACGCCGTCTTTGGTGGTGCGCGGCGCCCCGAACGATTTGTCGAGCACCACGTTGCGGCCCTTGGGGCCGAGCGTAACCTTCACGGCATTGGCGAGAATGTCGATGCCACGCAGCATGCGCTCGCGGGCGTCTGCGGAAAAGCGGATTTCTTTCGCTGACATTGTCTTACTCCTTTAGCGGTACATGGATGGCATTGAACCCCATGTGAAAGCTCCAGCGCGCTCGTGCCGGCAGGAGGGCGAATATACGCCCCGGCGCGGCGAGGGTCAAAAAGCGGCGCTACGCCATGGGGTGCCACCACTTGCCGGCGATGACCGATCCCTCGGAGAAGATCTTCCGCTCGCCCGTCATGTGCTCTCCCTCGACGTCGACATAGTCGAACTTTCCCTCGCGCACCGACAGGATTGTGGCGTCGCCGGCGCTGCCGGGCTTGAGGCTTCCGAGCTCGTGACGCTTCACCGCCATCGCTGCGTTGACCGTTGTGCGGCGGATGACTTCGTTCAGGCCCATTCCGAGGCAGAGGAATTTGGACAAGGTGGTGACCTGATCGAACGCCGGCCCGTCGATGCACAGGGCATGAATATCTGATGAGATGGTGTCGGGATAGAAGCCGTTCGCCAACATGGCGCGGGCGGTCTTGAAAGAGAAGGAGCCCATTCCGTGGCCGATATCGAACAGTACGCCACGTTTCCTCGCGGCAATCACCGCCTGCTTCACGCTACCTTGTGACGTGCACGGCGCGTTCGGAAACGGCCGGAATGCGTGGGTCAGAACATCGCCCGGCCGCAGCCTGTCGAGGACCTCCTCATAGGAGGGCGGAGGATGGTCGATGTGGGCCATCACGGGCAGGCCTACCTCTTCGGCGACCTGGAGCGCGATATCCAGAGGTGCGGTGCCTTGATGGCCGGAGGCATGCAACCCCACCCGCACCTTGATGCCGACGATTAGGTCGCGGTTCCTGTCCGCCACTCCGGCCGCGTCGATCGGAGCCATGAGGCGGATGTCCTCGCTCTCGCCCACCTGGACAAGGCGGTCGAAGCCGAAGATGCCGGCGAACGAGACATGCAGATAGGCAAGAATGCGTACCTGGCTTCGCTCGATGACATGTCTGCGGAAGCCCGGCCAGTTGCCGGGGCCGGCGCTGCCGGCATCGACCGCAGTGGTCACCCCGCTGGCACGGCAGAAATTCTCCGCGTCGATGCCGAGCGATGTGCCGCCCCAGTAGACATGGGTATGGAGGTCGATAAGGCCTGGCGTGACGATCAGTCCGGATACATCGCGAACGTCCACGTCCCCGCCGGATTTAATGCCGTCTCCGACCTTTGCCACCCTTCCGCCTGAAAAGGCGACATCGGTGACTCTGTCGAGGTCCTGCGACGGGTCGATGACACGCCCACCTTTGAGGATCAAATTGTAAGTCACGAGGAAGTCACGAGGCTTCTGCTCGGTCCCGCGCGCTGACCCGTACCGGTAGCCGCGCGATCTCTTTTCCCGCCTTCTTTTCCGCGATGCGAATGTCGTAAGCGCTCTGGAGATTTAGCCAGAACTGGCCGCTGGTGCCGAACCAGTGTCCGAGTCGCAACGCTGTATCTCCGCTGATACCACGACGGCCATGAATGATCTGCGTTACGCGATTTGGCGGGACATTTATGAGGCGGGACAGCTCAGTCGGCGTCACACCGAGCTCATGCAACTCGTCGGCTAGAATCTCGCCGGGGTGTATAGCTGGACGGGTCATGCTTCACCTCCTAATGATAGTCGACTATTTCCACATTCGACGGGCCGGGTGCGCCTTTTGGCCACTCGAAGCAAATCCGCCACTGTAAGTTGATGCGAATACTCAATTGACCTCTCCGGTCGCCATTCAGGGTCTCGAGCCGATTGCTGGGCAAAGCCCCCAGTTCGTCGGGGCCGCTTGCGGAGTCAAGTATCTCCAGACGCTTGAAGGCCTGGCGCTCGAACTTCTGAAACTCCCGCACGAAGTCGCCGTTTGCGAACGCCTCGGTTCGCTTGTCGCGGTAGCTCAAAATCACAGGCCGGATTTTACCTTGTGTTGACGGTTTACGTCAATCGTAATGACTTCTGTAATCCTCTGGGTGCCCGAGCAAGGACTGCGTCAAGCATGCCGGCCCTCGATGTTCCCGAGCACTTCAAGCATCCGGTCGCGTGCCTTCTTCATATCGAGGCGCCTGCCCGACATGAACAAGCGGCCGGAAGCGCCAATCATCTGGCAGTCGACGAGGGTGGCGTCGGGGGCGGCTCGCTCTGCTTCGTTGGCCGCCACCCCTGCGAACAGCGCCGGCGCAATCTCGACGAGCAGCAGGCACTCGCCCGGCAGTATCATGGACGCTTCGCGACTTCGGTTGAGCAGAACGGCATGCTGGTCGGTAACGTCGTCAATGATGTCGGTGTAGAGCACCTGCGGCTTGAGCTGGTCGCCAGCCCTGGCGCCCATCCCGTCAAGCACCGCCTGCCCTGCTCTCCTGAGCCGGGAAAGATCGCTGTCGTGAAGCTCCAGGATGCCGAACTGTCGCTCGACGTAAAGCAGCCCCGGCTCGGCCTCGGGCACCGACTTGAGTGCGAGGTCGATGACCCGGTGGATGGCCAGCGCCGGCACGATCTCGATGATGAGCGAGTGAGCTCCCTCGAGAGGAACGTAGCCTCGCCCGCGTGTTGGCGACGCCAAATAGGCGGCAAACTGCCGCTTCAGGCTCTCGATCAGGATGTAGACACGAAGCTCGGTCACCCGTGAAACCCCTGGCGACCGCGGGGACCTACTTGCCGGTTCCGAAATTCTTCACGACATCGGGATGCGGGCGCGGAATTACGTGTACCGATACGACGGTACCGATCTGACTGGCCGCTTCGGAACCCGCTTCCGTGGCCGCCTTTACCGCTCCGACGTCGCCCTGCACCAGTACCGAGACGAGACCGGCGCCCACCTGCTCGCGTCCGATGATGGTTACGTTGGCGGCCTTGACCATGGCGTCCGCTGCGGCGAAGGCAGCGACATATCCCTTTGTTTCGACGAAACCGATCGCATTTGACATTGTCGTCCTCCTTGTAAACGCTTCTGGTTACACTCTGGGTTTGGGCGATTTGCGCGCTTCATCGAGAATGCCGATCACCAACGCATCGACCACTGCCTTCTGATCCTTGAACCAGCTGCGCGCCACCGATCCCGAGGTGATCAGAACGCGTTCGCCGGCGCCCGCGCCGAGGGGATCGAAGGCGATCACCCGCTCTCCCGGACCATTTTCCTCCTCCACCGAGACCTCGAGCAGCGCGCCGCCAGGCAGCTCATTAAGCCGCTTCGTTGCCCACACCTTGCCGATCACAATGCCTGTCTTCATGACTTGGTCCTTACCAGTTCAAGCTTCAGCTCCCGCGCCCTGTCGCGCGCAAGCGGCGTCACAACCGTGTGAGGTCCGAGAACGATTCTCTTGTACTGCCGGCCTATCTCTTCGACACGCAGCTCGCTCAGCATTCCGTCGTCAAATTGGAAGGACCCTGTTGATGTCTTCGGCGCCTTATCCTGTCGAGCCGTTGCGAGCGTGCCTCCCGCCGGAGCTTTGAAGGTGAGCTTGCCGGACATGATTGCCGCTTTGAGATCCTCGTGGACTACCGCGTGCACGATGTCGCGGGCGAACCGGGTCAGATCATCGGCTGCAACCTCTACGAAACCCGACCCCCCGGGCAGCAGGGCCTGGCGCATGCGTTCGATCGGATTGGACGGCTTTTGCTCCGGCGATGCCGACCCCTTTCCTCCGTCCAGAGTCTGCTTCAGGACTTCGCGCACCATCCGGCGCAGTTCATCCCTGTCGATGCCTTCGGCCATTCAGCATTGCCTCGCTGTTAGCGCATGCTCCGCGGCCCGCGCCGCCGCACGAACATTGCTTTCCTCACCCGACAGATAGAGGCGGCCGGTAGCACCCATCATCCGGTAGTCCACGATCTTGACGTTGGCGGACTTCTCCGCTTCGTTCGCGGCGATGATGGCGTAGGCCGCAGGTTCCATCTCGAGCACGAACAATGACTTTCCCGACAGGATCATCGACCCCGACTTGTTGCGGTTGATCAGGAACGCGTGATAGCTGTCAACACGCTTTACGATGCGCGAAGCGAGAACCTTCGGCCTGAGCGCGTCAGCCGGCGAAGCTCCGAGATGGTCCAGCACCGCCTCGCCTGCCGCCTTGACCGACGCCGTAGAGTACGCGTGGAACTCGAGGTAGCCATACTGGCGCTCGACCACGAGAAGGCCGGGTTTCACATCGACAGCCTTTAACGCGACATCGGTCAGGCTTTCGATCTCCAGTCCGGGAGACACTTCAATGACGACTGCCGCCATGTTGCTGCGCGGCAGGAATCCCCGGGCGAACGTCCCCAGATAGCACATCGTCCTCGGCTGCAATTGGTCGACGAAAATATAGGACCGCACGGTCGCCATCGCCTACCGCCGCTCTGCCTGGAGGTCGCGCAGCTCTTCAAGAATGATGCGGCGGATTTCGTCGCGGACACTGTCCGGGATTTCCTTCCCCGCAGAAATCTGGTCGCCGATCGGCGAAGGTCTGCCGCCGACCCAATCGAACGAATAGTCGATATCGCCTTCTGGAAGCCTGGGTCGGGTCGCCGGCTTGGACAACGCCGCGGACGAGAAGTCACCGAACGGAACGTCGTCGCGTTTGTTGTAGGCGATCTTCACCCATTGAACGAGATGTTGGGGGCCTACGTTGTCGCTGACGGACGACCGCCCGAAGTAGCCCGTTCCGATCGTCATCGTGGGGGCGAGGAAGGTATCGAATCCGGCTGCCCCCGTGCTGTTGCCGACGTTCACTGCAATTCGCAACACGTTGAGCCTAGCGCCGTAGTCGAGAATGAGCGCCGGGTCGGTGGCGTGGATCGCCGCCGAGTGTCCCTGCCCCTGGCGCCGCACCATGGCCTGCGCCGCGCCGATCGCCTGCTCTCTTGTGGCTACCTCGTAGTAGCCGAGAATCGGGCACAGCTTCTCCCGGCTCAGAAGGTAATCGTCCCCGATGCGCTCGAGTGGAACCAGCAGGACGCGCGTGCCACGGGGAACGCGGATGCCGGCGCCCACGGCGATTGCTTCTGCGGATTTTCCAATCAGCGCGATGTTGAACTTACCCGTTGGAAACAGCTGGCCCTCGAGCCGGTCCCGTTCCTCAGCACCCACCAGATGGCAGCCGTGACGCCGCAGTTCGCCCAACAGCCGTGACCCGATGGCCTTATGCGCGATGACCGCCGATTCGCCCGTACACAGGATTGCGTTGTCGAAGGCCTTGCTGTCAGCGATCTCCCTGGCCGCCGAGGAGACCTCGGCGCTCTCATCGACATAGACGGGAACGTTTCCGGGCCCCACTCCGATGGCCGGGTTTCCCGACGCGTACGCGGCGCGCACCATGGCAACGCCGCCGGTTGCGAGTATGAGGTCGATGCGGTCCGACTTCATGACGCCGTCGATAATGGAAAGAGACGGCTCTTCGATAACCTGGATCACGCCGTCGGGTGCGCCCGCTTTCTCGGCGGCGCGCGCCATGAGCCGAGCGGCATCAGCACAGCACGCCTTGGCGGCTGGATGAGGGCTGATGACGATGGCGTTGCGCGTCATGAGCGCGATCAGCGCCTTGTAGAACACCGAGCACACCGGGTTGGTGGATGGCGTCAGGGCGAATATGACACCGGCAGGTCTTGGCATCTCCACCATCTTCCGGTCGGGATCGAGACGCGGGTCGGTGAAGTTATGATCCTTGTAGTGCTCGTAGAGGCCGGTCGAGCATAGCCGGTTCTTGAGCTCCTTGTGCTCGGCGACACCGAACCCGGTTTCCTTGACCGCCCACTCGCCATAGCGGCGGGCATCTCTCGCCGCAGCTTCTGCGACGGCTTTGCTGATCGCCAGCACTTCTCCCCTGGAAAAGCTCGAGAAGGCGCCGGCTGCCCAGCGTGCCTTCTCGACCAGCTGTTTTGCATGGAAGGCCGAGATGCTGCGGGGAAGATCCGTGGGCTCGACACTCATAGGGTTAAATTCTCGACAACGGGTTTTGCCGTAATGCCTTGAAAAGATAGAATTGATCCGCCTTGCCGGCTTGACCGGACGGCGGCCTGGCTTGACAGCCGGCAGCGGCCGGTCTTGTCGCCGCCCCCGCGTGCGTGCGAACATTCCATCCTTTGGTGCCGCAATCAGTGAGATCAGTCATGGTGCGCAGCTCCGGCGCGCTGGACGCCGACCGTAGCCACACGCCCGGTATCCTTGCTTCCGCTGCGACGGGGGCAGCCGGCTTCATCGGCGGACTGGGAGGTGACGTCGATCGCATATTCGGGAACGCCCGAATCGCGCCCGACATGGCGGGCAGCCCGACGCTGCGTCTGCGCCTGCCCGACTTCTGCCGGCTTTTCGAAGAGGCGGCGCATCAGACCGGCCATGGCAATCTCGGCTTGCGCTTCGGCAATCAGTTCCAGCCGCGCGATCTTGGCTTCTGGGGCTACGCCGCCGTTTGCTCCCCGACGCTCGGGCTCGCCCTATCGAACCTCGTCGATCTTTTGAGTTTTCATCAGGAGTCGACGCATATGAGCATCACCCGTGGCGAGGATGGCCTGATGCGGCTGGCCTACCAGATCGAGGCGCCCGATATCGTCGAGCGCCGTCAGGACGCGGAATTGTCGCTCGGGATGTTTCTCAACGTCATCCGTGAATGCTGCGGCTCAAGCTGGGCGCCGGACGAGGTTCATTTCGAGCATCCGAAGCCTCTGGATGCGGACGAGCACGAGGCGGCGTTTGGCGCGCCGGTATATTTCAGCCAGCCGCGAAACGCCCTGCTCTTTTCCCCGGATCTGCTGAGCCGACCAATGCCTGCCCGCGATGTCAGGCTCATGGACATGATGCGCTTGTGCCTCGTTGAGCTCAACAAGGACCGCGAAGCCGAGAGCAGCCTCCTCGCCCGAATGCGTACCGCGGTGAGATCGCAGCTCGCACAAGCCTGCCCATCGATCGAAAACATCGCCGAAGATGTCCGGCTGCCCGTTGCGGCGCTTCAGCGGGAACTTACTGCCGCAAATTTGAACTTCAAAGATCTGGTTGAGGATATCCGACGCGAGCTCGCGCTGTCCTACATGCGCCAGCGGCAGCTTACGCTGTCGGAGATCGCCTTGTTGCTGGGTTACTCCGAGCTATCGGCCTTCAGCCGCGCCTTTCACCGCTGGACGGGTTCGAGCCCGCGTTCTTACCGCTCCGTCCTGCGCGCGCGGCATTAGCTAAAGTAATCCGAGCACCGACTGTTTTCGGACCGATCTGCCGGTTACGCCTGGCTGAGCGCTTCCAGGGATTCCGGCAGGACCTGCCCGCCGTCCACGATGAGGGTTTGCCCGGTGATGTAGCCCGCTTCTTTGGAGGCGAAGAAGGCCGCCGCGTGACCTATGTCGTCAACCGTGCCCAGGCGCTTGAGCGGAATCGAGGCCGCCATGGTCTTGTGATAGTCGGGGCCGAGCGCTGCGAGCCCCTCGGTGATGATGTTCCCCGGCATGACTGCGTTGACGGTGATGCCGTATTTGGCGAGCTCGATTGAGGCGGTGCGCATGAACCCCAGTTGGCCGGACTTGCTCGCGCCATAATGCGTCCAGCCCGGAAATCCGGTAACGGGTCCGGTGATCGACGAGGTGATGACGATCCGACCCTGATCCGATTTCTTCAGGAACGGCACGCACGCCTTGACCGCATGAAACGTACCTTTGAGGTTCGTGCTCATGACCTCGTCCCACGCCGCACTTGTCATTTCCTCGAGTTTCGCCGACGGAAAGATGCCGGCATTGGCGCACAGCACGTCCAACCCGCCGTTTCGGTCGGCAACCACCTTGGCCGCCTCCTCCATGCTGGCGAGATCGCTTACGTCGCCCACGAGACTCCAGGCGCCATGGCCGATATCGCTGGCCGCCGCCTCAGCCTCTTTTGCATGGCGGGAAACGATAGCCACCTTGGCGCCCGCCTGGGCGAACACTCGTGCGATGCCCTTGCCAATGCCTTTGCTGGCGCCCGTTATCATCACGGAGCGGCCCTCGAGCGAAACTGACATGTTGGTTTCCCTCCCTGAGTTCCACTAGCTGGCCGGATCCACGGTGCGCCCGCGCCTCAGCAGCAGAACCATGCCGTACCCACCGACCAGAACAATCATCGCGCCGATGGTAGACACGGTGCCCAGCACCGGGACGCCGGGTGTGTAACCGGCTACCATCTTGGCATAAAGATACTCGGGCACCGTTGTGTCGGCGCCGGTGGTGAACAAGGACAGGGGAAAGTTGCCCCACGACAGGAGGAAGGCGAACAGCGCTCCCGAGAATATCCCGGGGAAAAGCACCGGCAAGGTCACTTCACGCAGCACCTCGAGTCGCGTCGCACCGAGATCGAATGCCGCCTCCTCCAGTGCCGGATCGAAGCTATAGACCTGAATGGCCATTACCAGAGTTACGACCGGCACGATCCAGACCAGGTGCGCAAAAACCGCTGTCGTCCAGCTCAATTGAATGCCAAGGGCGCTGAACCACAACAGGAGAGCCAGACCAAGAACGGACTGAGGAAAGAAAATCGGCAGCAGAATGAGGCGCTGATACCAGCTGCGCCCCCGCCAGTTGTAGCGCGCGAAGGCCAGCGCGCCAAAAAAACCCAGCACCACTGCAATAGCGGTAACCAGCGCCGCGATGCTCAACGAAGTAGCGAGCAGCTGACGAATTTCGATCGATGAAAACGTTTTCTGCCACCAGTCCAATCCCCATTTGCTGATGGGGAACTGAAAGTACCTGCTGGAGGTGAGCGACGCGAGCGCAATGCATAGGCCTGGCAGGTAGACGAACACCAGGACAGCGATCGACCACACGGTGATCAGGGCATGCCGGTACCGGCCACCGGTTGCTGTCGAGCTCATTTCCTGCCCAGTAGGATGTCGAGATCAAAGCGCTTCAGGACCACCAAAACGAGGGTGCCGACGACCAGCATGAGCAGCACCGACAGGGCCGCGCCAAGCGGCCAGTTCTGCGCGTAGGTGAAGGCGATTTCGATGTCATGGGCGATAGGGATGATCTTTTGCCCGCCGAGCACCTTGGCCTCGGCGATCGCACCGACGGCCAGCACGAAGGTCAACAGGCAACCGATGAGAATACCAGGCATCGATAGCGGCAGCTCGATCTCGCGAAACACCTGCCACCGGCTTGCACCCAGATCGGACGCGGCGTCGCGCGTTTCGGTTGGGACCATGCTCACCCCGAGGGTCATCGGAAACAGCATGAACGGCAGATAGACGTAAAGCATGCCGAACACGACGGCGAAGCGGGTGAAGAGGATGCTCTGCCATTCGAGTCCGAAGAGCGATTTCAGCGTGCCGAGCAGTACCCCGTTCTTGATGAAGAACAGCACCCACCCGTAGAGCCGGATATTCTCGGAAACGAACAGCGGCACGGTGAAGAGGAGCGTGACGATTGTTGCCCAGCGTCCGAAAACGCGCACCAGGCCATAGGCGATCGGGTAGCAGATAAGCGCCAGCAGCGCCGCCGTCAGGGCGGCAAGCCCCAGCGACCACAGGAACGAGATGTAGCTCGAGCCTTGAACGATTGTCGCATAGTTCTCGAGAGTTGGACGGCCGGTGAGCGAGAACGTTCGCGGCGGAGCAAAGCTGAACCAAATGACCGCGATAAGCGGCGCCGCGAAACCGGCGGCCAGCAGCAGCAGCACCGGAACGGCTGCCTTTGGTCCCTGCCCCGATCCTTCCATGGTTCAGTCCAGAACCACGATGCTGTCTTTTGCGTCCCACCCGATCAACACCTCATCATCGAGCTTGCCCGGCCGCGCCTGCTCGCGCAGCTTCTCGATGATGAAGACCTGATCACCCGCCCGAACCTGGTACTGAATTCGCGACCCCAGTACATATTCGTTGTAGAGCCGCCCGCTGAGACGGTTGTCAGCCGTTGCCTTGCCGTTCAGGAACCGGACGAACTCCGGCCGGATGACGAGGTAACCCTGCTGGAACCCGGTCGGAATTGGCGGCGCAATGATCTCGCCGGGGATCGCGGACGAGGTGAGCCTGGCGTTTGTGTCCGCCGTGACCGGGACGACATTGACATCGCCGATGAACTCCGACACGAACTTCGTCCGCGGAGAAGTGTAAATCTCCTGCGGTGTCCCGACTTGAATGAGCTTGCCGGATCGCATGACGCCGATCCGGTCGCTCATTACCATCGCCTCCTCCAGCGAATGGGTAATGTATACGAAGGTCTTGCCGGTTTCGCGGTGAATGTCCTTCAGCTCCTTTTCCAGCGTCTTGCGCAGCTTGTAATCGATGGCCGACAGAGGCTCGTCGAAGAACAGAATCTCGGGATCGTAGGCAAGGGCCCGCGCCAGCGCCACCCGTTGTCGCTCGCCGCCCGAGCAGCGCAACACGTTCTTGTCATAATAGCTTTCGGGCAGCCGCAGCAGACGCATCAGCTCGAGCGCCCTCTCCTTTCTCGTCTCCGGGGCAATGCTGCGGATCTTGAGCGAGAACTCGATGTTCTCGCCTACCGTCCGGTGGGGAAACAGCGCCAGTGACTGGAAGACCATGCAGGTGGGACGGCGGTTGGCCGGGACATCGTTGATCCTCTGTCCGCGGAGCAGGATGTCGCCGGCGGTCGGCGCATCCAGCCCCGCCAGCATCCTGAGCAGGGTTGTCTTTCCGCAGCCTGAGGGACCAACAATGGTGAAGAACTCGCCTTCACCGATTTCGAGATCGACGAAGTCGACCGCGGCAAGCGCGCTGAAGCGCCTGACCACGCCTTTGAGTGTCAGGATTGCCGGTTTGTCTGTCATGCCTTGTGCGCCGTCAAACAAACCTCCCTCCCGCCGCGGCAACGGCACAGCAAGCGCGGCTGGAGGGTTTTATGGGAGAAGGCTCAGCCGCCGGAAGCCTCGCGCTTCGCCGCGGTCATGATGTCGAGCAGCTTGTCGTAGTCAGGCACGATATCGTACTCGATGCTTGCCGCCATTTCTTCTTCGAGACTGTCCCACTGGATCGCATCAAGCTCTTCCTTGGTGAAAAGCTTGAAGCACTCCGGGTTGCCCATCTGGGTGACCGGATTGAATGTGCCCTCGGCAAAGGCGACCACATGGGCGGAATCGGGCTTCTGCACGAACTCGAGGAATTCCACTGCGAGGGGCGACAGTTCAGGGTTGGCCACCGTCGAGGTCACTTCGATCCAGGAGATGCCGCCCTTGCCGTCGGCCATCGGACCTTTCTTCGGCGTGATGCCGCGGATGTTCGGGTGGCCGTCGGCACGCGCCGGCGAGGCCGAATAGGTGCCCCCGGTAAGGTGGAAGTCGATCTCACCGGAAACCAGCGATTGGTTCATGGTCGCGATATCGCCGACCAGCTTGGCTCCCTTGAACACCCGCTTTGCGGTCTCGGTGAACTTTGCGGTTTCCTCATCGGAGTGTGTCTTGAAGGGATCGAACCCCGAAATGCAGCAGAGGCAGAACACGTTCCAGTCGTCCGATTCGAGAATGCCGTACTTCTTGTCGTTGGCAGGATCGTTCCAGAGGTTCCAGCCCTGATCCTCCGCAGTGGCCCGGCTGACCTTGTCTGTGTTGACGACGAACGAGTATGGTCCGAACCGCTGGACCATGCCGAGAAGCTCCTTGCCGTCGTCGCTCATCGCCCACTTGTAGGGAGGCTTGAAAGCCGGCAGCATTTTCTCGAAGTAGGGCTCCATCCTGGCACGGTCGAGTGGCTTGATCAGCTTCTCAGGATGCATGACCTTGCGCGCCCACGGGTTGTTGACGTTGATAAGGTCCCACACATTCGTTTCCCCGGCTCTCAGCCGGTTGATCATCGTCGGGTCGTTGGTCAGGGACTCGGCTTTTACCGTCGCGCTGGTCATTTGGCGGAAGGGGTCGAGCACCTGGGCGGAGTTGTAACCTTCCCAGCAAAGGATGTTGAGTTCCTTCTCCCGCGCCGCGAGCGCCGTTCTTGCCATCCCCGAACCAGCCACAGCTGCGGCCCAGATTGCCGACTGCTGCATGAAGTGTCGGCGCGAAATCTTGTTGGTATTGGCCATTTCTTTTCCGTTCCTCCCTGGTCAAGTGCCGTTTGCCGAGACCGTATGCGGCGTGGCGATCGGGCCCAACCATAACAGCACACCGGCGCCCTCGGTGCCAATAGTGCAGGTTTTACTTGAGCCGCTCGGTAGTCCGCGTGTCAGTAGCGGTAGGTGAATAGCCCACGCCGCTCATAGACTTCAGCGGCTTCTTCGATGAATGCAGCCAGGCGCTTCGCCGCATAGTCTTTGCGCAGCACGGCCGCTGCAGCCACTAGTTCGGCTTTCGATCTTGCCCGACCAGGTCGCAGCAGTTCGTAGACCTTCATGATGAAGTCCTGCGGAACGTCGACCAGTTCGCCGGCGCGCTCGAAGTTCTCGGCCAGGGTAGGCCGTCCGGCCGCCCGCGCTATCTGCGCCTGGTAGCCGAGCGCTTCCGCTGTGATGCGTAGATCCTCCATGTCGACGTTGCCGCCAACCAGGTCTTCGAGCGTTACCGCGCTCAGCGGCTTACCCCTGCGCCCGCGCACGAGCTCGGGCCGCCGCTCCGAAAGCGGATAGTCACCGATGCCGAGCTTGCTCATGGTCCGATCGTTCCGCTGCGCGATCGCACTGCGGCTGCCGCCTGCTCCAGAAATTTTACGTCGATATGTTCCGGTTCGGCGCCCGTGGACACGAGCCCCGTTTCGATCGCATAAATCATCGCCACGCGCGCGTGATAACGCGAGCCCATGGCTTGGCCGCGCGTCGGCACGACGACAGGCTCCGGCATTTCGCCCAGCGCATAGGCCGCGGCGTTGGCGCCCAGCATTCGATAATGTTCGAGTTGGGTGATGGGCGAGTTTGAAAACAGCTCCAGGTTGTTGTGCGGCAGCCGATCCTTCTGGTGGATGACCGCCGTCCCTTTGGCCTGGAGGCCGATGCCAATGCCGGAACGCGAAAGGCGCGCTGCCGACAGGCCGAGAAACGATGTATCCGCGGTATGTTTGAAACGCACTACGCGAGCCCTCAGCCCCCGGCCTTCGATCGCTTCCGTCATGACCTGCAACACTCGAGCCAGGGAGTGTCCGGCGACCGTCTGAAACAGCTTGATACCGAAGGCGGGGCTGATGCCGATCACCACCTCTTCTTCACTGGTTTCCGGCAACGGCTCGCCGCGAATGCCATAGAGGATGCGGCGCTTTTCCGCCGCTTCGTGCATCGCCTCCGATCTGAGCACTTCCTTATGGTCGAGCACCTCGCGAATGCCGTTGATTTCCTGGCGGCGAAGCTCGCTGACGCGGTATCCGGACCCCGGTCCGGCGTAAAGGTTCGGGTCGTTGATCGCACTGAGCACGCGACCGTCGCGCACGATGGCAGATGTCTGCAGGTAGTCGCCCGACAACCGCAGCTTGACCAGCGATAGCAGGTTTTCGGCCTCCTTGCGGTACCCGCAACGCTCCAGAGACCTGATGACATCGACGACGGTGATATTGCGCTCCCGGATCTTTTCGCTGACGATCGCTACATCCCGCGGCACATAGCTTTTGGTGTCATCCGACCCCGAAGCCGCGACCACGCTTTCCAGCATCGATTGCGTCGGCTCGCCCAGCCCAAGGTCCCGGAATACCGCCGCCAGCGCCTCGACGGCTCGTTGTCGCAAACCGAGAATCCGCGTCTCATCGACCGAGGTGAGACCGCCATCGGCTTCGAAGTCGCGCTGCAACACCAGATAGTCCTCGAGTTCTTCGCCGTTGAGCAGCGAAGGATTGAAGGAGTTGTCATACTTCAGGATGGACCCGAAGCCGGAGCAGATGAGATCGGAGCCGGCGACCAGATAGGGCAGGATCTTGGCCCCCACCCGGATCTCGCTCTCGGTGCTGCGGGCGTCGTTACCGGAGGCGCACTCGAGATCGAGCCATACGGCGATCAGGTTCTCAGCCATCAGTTCGCGCACGCCCCCGGGCACGGTCGCAGTCACGGGCGCGCCGTCGATGCCGCCGTTCTGGGTACCCTGGACGCCCATCGCCCGCTGCAGACACAGGCAGCGGGCCTCCAGGTAGAGCAATGACTTGGACTCATGGAAGCCCATGAGCAGCTCGGAACCCGCTCCCGACGTGCACCGCATCTTGATGCCGCGCGAGGCATAGGCAGCGGCCAGAAAGGCCTTCGACCACGGCGTGTCATCGCCATCGATAAAGGCCTTTTCCGTGCCGTACACCGAAACTGTCTCGGCATAGGAGGTGAATCCGGCCATGGCGATGCGCAGCTCTTCCGCCTCCTCGCTCGAACATTGGAACAGTGTTCCCCATCTCCCCACGGAGGCACCGACGGCGCATGCCAGCGCGTTCGACCAGGCATTGCGCGATACCCGCATGGTGGTCTCGATCTCGTCGAATCCGAATGCTACTGCGGTTGCCGCGTCGGCCGCGAGCTGCAGGGGATCATCCTTGGCATTGGTCACGTGCGCCTGGTTGCCCGGTGTCTGCCGCGCGCGCATCTTGGTATAGGCGAAAGCGATCTCGAGCGCGTTGAGGCAGGATACGACCTCCGCCAGCTTTGCCGGCGTGAGACCATGCGCGATGCGCACGAGTTCGGTGCGCGGAACGTTCATGTCGACCAGCTTGCGCGCAATCTCCAGGGACCGCATCGCCATCGCTTCTTGCGCAACCGCAGGATCGATGTGATGGCGCGCCACAAAGTAGTCGATCATGTCGAAGTCGGCCGCGGCGACACCGTCGAGCACCGTGACCCGGTTGTTGTCGATCGTCAGCGAGGGCTTGGGATCCGCCGGGCTGGAGAATGCTGAAAACCCGTGGCCGGGATCTTCTGCAGCGAATTTATCCAGTCGAAGCGGGCGATTGTCCCACTCGGTAAATCGCCGCCAGCGGTTTGACATCCCGTTCACCGGACGCAGCCTAGCACCAAAGGGAACTGTGCCAAAGCTCAGCGGATCATGTATGCCTTGCGCACCGTCTCGTGGACCCGGCAGGCGCCCTTCCAGTCCTTCGGGAAAAAAGCGGTGGTGCCGGGCGTGACTTCGATCACCTCGCCGGAGGTGTGGGTGTAGGTGCAGCGGCCCGAAAGGAAATGACAGAATTCGTCGCGCGTCACATGGCAGCTCCAATAGCCGGGAGTGCATTCCCAAATGCCGCACTCCGAGGAGCCGTCCTCGTTTCGATGCAGCAGCATGCCGGAGGTATGCGACCGACCCTCGATCATCGTCGGAACAACGCCCCAGTCCTTGAGTTGGCCGGCAGGCGCGCTGGTGTGCGGCGCAGAAGAGGACGGGCCGGTCATGGCGCCGCCCCGCGCGCCAGCCGGTCGAGGATCGCCGCCGCCTTCTTTGGTCCGGGCCTGGCGCGCATGTACTTCGACGTTCTCTTGAGCTTTGCCTTCATCTTCTTGTCGCTGATCATGGCGTTGATCTTCGCCGTTAGCTCCTCGTCGGTCCAGTCGTAGCGGTGCGACTTGAAGCCGTGCCCGGTTTCCGCGACCCGCGTCGCATTGTCATGACCGTCCCATACATAAGGCATGATGAGCGCCGGCTTGCCGAAATAGAGGCACTCCGTGAACGAGTTGTTGCCGCCGTGGTGAATGACTGCATCGACCCGCGGGATCACCGAAGGCTGCGGAAACCAGCTGTCCATGATGACATTGTCAGGGACTTCGGAGTACCGGTTGCGGTAATCACCGACGTTCACGAGAGCGCGCACCGGCATGCGGCCGAGGAGCGCGATCAGCCTCTTGAGAAGCTCGACATCGCCTGCCCCCAGTGATCCGAAGCTCACATAGAGCAGAGGCTTGTCATTGTGTCTGCCAAACTTCGGCAACTGGTACGGCTTTTCCTTGCGCACACAACCTTCCAGGTAACGAAACTTCGCAGCGGGAAGTTTGTGCCGGCGTTTGAACTTCACCGGCGTCGGGTACAGCAGAATGTTCATATCGGGCGAGGCTTCGAAAAACTGGCCGAGCGGATATGGCGCTTCGTCGCGCGAGACGAGAAATGAATTAAAGTCGTCGTGAATTGGCTTGATCACCTCGTTGAAGCGTTCGCGGAACCGCGCAAATCCTGCCTTGTCATTCTGCGCCAGGCCTGACAGGTGCGGAGGTATCTCGGGGTCCTCGATCTCGTTCTCGGAGCATGAGATGATGCGCACCCATGGCCGACCCGCTTCGCGGGTATACTTCTTGATCGCCGGAAAGAGAATGACATTATCGACGCAGACCACGTCCGGCTTGAGCCGTGCCAGCACCTCCGGCAGATCCTTCTCCGCCCACTTCGCCGTCGAGACAATGGCCTGCCAGCAGTCCTTCACATAGTTGTCGATTTGGTCAAACGGACTTTTGCGGAAGTTCGGGATGTGACCGTTTATGAATTCGGTCCAGAACCTGGCCATTTCTTCGGGCGGCATGGGCTCGGACAGATTGACCGGATGCGCCTCGAAACCGTAGCCCCTGTACACCTCGAGGAACCCCGGGTCGGAGAGGAACACGGCCTTGTGCCCGAGTCTTTCGACCGCCTGGGCGATGCCGACCGAGTTAAGCGCCGGCCCGAACGCCGCTTCGGGAAAGAAGGCGATAAGCTTGCCCTGCTTGCTGCGTACTTTTCGTGTTTTGCCGCGTACAGGCTTCCGCGTTCTACCCGTCGTGGATTTACTTGTTCCTCTGGCAGCAGGTTTTGCCTTCCGGGCCATGTGGGCCTCCTGTTGTGGGCCGGCTTCTAGACCTCAAGATCGACCCCCGGTCAAGGCTCCGCGATCTACCCGTTGCGACATGAGAACCATGGCGAAGCTCAGCGCCATGATGATCGTCGCCATGGCGTTGATCTCGGGCGTCACTCCGAAGCGCAGCATCGAATAAATCCGCATGGGCAGAGTGGTGGAAGCCTGCCCTGCCCCGGCGGTGAAAAAAGCGATGATGAACTCATCGATCGACAGTGTGAACGCGAGCATGGCGCCGGCAACGACGGCCGGAGCGATGAGTGGGCAGGATGATACGCCGGAACGTCGTCGTCTGGCTGGCGCCGAGATCGGCCGACACTTCCACCAACGACCAATCGAAATTGCGCAAGCGGGCTCGCACGACGGCGCAGACGAAGGCGATGTTGAACACCACATGCGCCATGATGATCGAGTGAAGACCGAGCGTGAATTCGAGCATCGTGAAGAATGAAAGAAGTGCGATGGCGAGCACTACGTCTGGAATGATCATGGGCGCGAACAGCAACGCATCGGCCGCCGCCGAAGCTCGTCTCCGTTCCACCCCGACGGCCAGCAAGGTTCCGAGCACCGTTGCGATTGCGGTCGACGCTACGGCGACGATGAGGGAGTTCAATGCCGACTTGATGATGTCTGGACTGTGGGCGAGCTTCCCGTACCACGCAAACGAAAATCCGGTCCAAACGGTAGGCAGACCTGCCTCGTTGAAGCTCAAAACCATCAGCATGACGATCGGTGCGTAGAGAAAGACGAGCATCAGACCCAAGTGCGTTCGCAGGGCCTTAGGCATGAATTGCTCCGCGGGTGCGACCGGCGGCGAGCGCCTGCGCAAACAGCAGGACCATCATGACGCCAATGAGGATGAGCGAGAGGGTGGCTCCGAATGGCCAATCACGGGCGATCAGAAACTGGTCGTAGATTAGGTTGCCGACCATTTGCATGCGTCCTCCACCAAGCAGGTCGGGAGTGATGAAGTTGCCGATCGACAGGACGAAAACAAAGACCCCGCCCGCTGCCACGCCCGGCATGGTAAGCGGCAGGGTTATCCGGAAGAACGTCTGCCACGCTCCGGCTCCCAGATCGCGGGAGGCTTCCGCAAAAGACAAATCGAGTCGCTGCAGTGCCGAATAGACGGCCAGGATAACGAATGGGCAATAGTTGTAGACAAGCCCCAGGACGACGGCGAATTCGTTGTAGAGGAGGTCAAGGGGTTCGTGCACGAGCCCGAGCCAGCCGAGCGTTTCATTGATGACGCCCTGACGGTTGAGCAGGACCATCCATGCATAGGTGCGGATGAGATAGTTCGACCAGAACGGCAGCATCACCAGCACCAGCAGGGCGTTCTGCCGGCTGGCGTGGCCCGCGTGATCGCATAGGCCGCCGGATAGGCAATGAGGATCGAGACGGCCGTCGCGATGATGGCGATGCGGGCGGAGCCGATCAGAATTGTGAAATAGAGCCGGTCGGTCGCCCTGCGAAATTCTCGAGTGTCGGGACGTCGAAGTCGATGCCGCCGTAGACGCCGCGCTCGAAGAATGCGAGCCCGAGAATAACGCAGACAGGGCGCTACCATGAAGAATGCAAGCCAGCCGAGGCCCGGCAGCATCATCAAGAGCGTGGCCGCGCAGCGGATGCGCTCATCACGCGTTCATGCGCCGACAATACCGATAAGTCCCGAAAAAGACGGCCAGTCGATTCCGGCCGCATCGAGAAGTGGCCCGGGCTGCCATGCCCACTGAGGCCGCCAGAATTTCCGTAACGGTCTTTGAAAACGCCTTCTGACCGTCTCCGAGATCGCGCATCTGCTCGAATTTGAGCAGCTCGGCCGGCGCGATACCCATGTTGGGAAATTTCTGCAACATGGCCTTGTCGATGGCCTCCATGCCGGCCTTGTTGGGCGACTTGTACATGATGTTCTCGACCACCCATTTGGCGGTGTCGGCCTTCAGGACATAGTCGATGAACTTGTGCGCCGCGTCCTTATGCTCGGAAGCCTGCGGTGACGACCATGGTGTCCACCCAGAGGTCGGAACCTTCCTTGGGTATGACGTATTTGATCTTGTCGTTTTCGGCGATGCCGTAGTTGCACCAGCCGTCCCAGGCATGGGTGAGGCTTGCTTCACCGGATACGAGTTTCGCGAAGAAGGTCGTATCGTCGTATGCGAGAAGGTTTTTCTTGGCTTCGGTCAGTTGCGTCTTGGCGGCATCGAGCGTCGCCTGATCGACCGAATTCACGGACTTGCCCATGGCGAGGAATGCCGCCGCCATGAGCCAACGGTCGGTCGACAGCATGGTGGTCTTGCCCTTGACGTCATCGGCCGGCTTTAGGATGTCGTTCCAGCTTTGTCGGCTCCGTTCTTCACCAGATCGGAGCGGTAGCAGATGCCGGTGGTGCCCCAGGTATAGGGCACTGAATAATTGTTGCCGGGATCATGCTGCAGAGAGTTGGCCTCGGGATAGAGATTGGCGAGGTTGGGAATCTTGCCGTGATCGATCTTGTCGATCAGCTCGAGCTTGTTCAGCACTTCGGCGAAAGGCGAGGAGACGAACACGCACGTCGTAGCCCTTGCCGCCGCTGGCCGTCAGCTTGCCCATGATCTCTTCGTTGGTGGCATGAACCGACGATTTCAGCCTCGATGCCGGTGTCGGCCGTGAACTTTTCCAGGCAGGTCCTTCGGCATGTAGCCGTCCCAGTTCGAGATGACGATTTTCTCAGCTGCCAGGGCGCTCGCCTGGCACCGACCGCAGACGGCGACTGCTCCCGCGAGGATGGTTGTCCACAAACGCTTCATGATTTTCCTCCCTTGACTTGATCGATTTGCCAAGCCGGCCAAGTCACCTGCCATGAGGTCATTTCTTCTGCGGAATTCGTGTTTCATACCAGCGAAATGCCCATACGATGAAGAAATAGAGTGTGACATAGATCACGAGGACAAGCAGCAGGGGCTCGTAGACCCGGAAAGTATCCTGTCTGATCTTGTTCGAAACGCCGAACAGATCAAGCACCGTTACGGTGGCGGCGAGCGGCGTGGCCTTGAGTTGCAACGCTGTTTCGCCGGCGAGCGTGGGCAGGGCAAGTCTAATGGCGCGCGGCAGCCAGAGGCGCCGCAATACTCCCCAGCGCGACATTCCGAAGGCTTTGCCAGCTTCCAATTCGCCCTTCGGCACGGCCAGGAAGGCGCCACGCATCACCTCGCCCTCGTAGCCTGCAAAACTGATCGTGAGCGCGAACAAGGCATAATAGTAGCCATCGCGCAGGATCGGCCAGAAGATGCTTTGCCTGATCCCTGGAATTTGTGGGAATAGCGAGCCGAAACCGTAGTACAGGAGCCATATCTGTACGAGGAGCGGCGTGCCGCGGATGAACGTGCAAAAGGCGCGCGCCGGCAGCGCGAGCCACCTCGGCCCGCTCGCCTGGACGAGCCCCAGCGGCACTGCCAGGATCATGCCGAACACGACCGAGAAGACGAGCAGGCTTATGGTGATCCGGAGACCACTCGAAAGCAGGCTCGCGTATTTGGGCAGCCAGTCCCAGACCATGTTTGCGTTACCCGAGCTTCGGCATGCCGCGCCGGTAATAGGCCTCGATGCGGCTGAAGATCTGATTGGATGTGAGCGTGATTACCAGATAGATCAGCGCAGCTACGCTATAGAAGAGTAAGTAGTATTTTGTGTTTCCTGCCGCCTGACGCGTTGACAGCAGGAGCTCCGTATATCCTACGACCGCAATCAGCGAGGAGCTCTTTGGTGACGATGAGCCACAGATTGGCCAATCCGGGAATGGCGAGGGGCATCATGGCCGGCACAATGATGCGCGAGAAACGTTGCCAGGGCGACATCCCGAACGCCTTGGCGGCCTCGATCTGACCCACGGGAATGGCCTGAATGGCCGCTCGAAGCACTTCTGTCGAATAGGCGCCTTGCATGAAGGCGAGGACGGCTACCGCCGCCAGGAAGCCGCTGACCGCGACCGTCTTAAAGCCATAGGACGCGAGAAGGGTGTTCAGCGCGCTTGTCCCGGCGTAGTAGATCAAGAGGATGAGGATAAGTTCTGGCGCTGCTCGCACGAAGGTGGTGTAGAAATTGAAAAGCGCGCGCGTGAGCGGACCACCGCCGAGCTTTCCCATCGCTCCAGCGAGCCCGATCAGCAGTCCGATCGAATACGCCAACACGGAAATCTGAAGCGTCAGAAACGTTCCGCGGAGAAGTTCATCTCCATAGCCCGTGTCGCCAAACGCCAAGATTTCCGGAAAGCCCGGCTGCGCCATTGCGCCCCCTTCGCTGCACCGATGAGCAGCGTCCGGCGAAGCTGCGCCGGACGCGCCATTGCGAAATCAGTGCCAGGACCTACTGCGACACTGAAGGCAGGACGATTTGTTCCTTCAGGTCCGGATACTTTTCGGTGATCTTGACGATTTCTCCCGAGGCGACCACCGCCGCAAGCCCGCTGTTGATCTTTTCCTTGAGGCCCGTATCCTCCTTGCAAATCCCGGCGCCAACGCCTTCCCCGAAAACTTCCTTGTCTTCCGGGACCTTGCCCTTGAGCTCGCAGCATGCCTTACCCTGGTCGCTTTTGAGGAACGCATCGAGAGCCCCGCCATCGGCCTGCACGTAGTCAACGCGGCCGGCCGCGAGATCGTTATTGGCCTCGTCCTGCGTTTGATAGGTTTTTATCTCCGAGCCGGCGCCGAAATATTTTTGCGCGTATCTCTCATGGGTGGTTGAGACCTGGACGCCAATCGTTTTTCCCTTCAGATGTTCAGGCGAGATGTCGAGATCGGCGTCTTTTGCACCGATGATGACGGAAGCAGGCTCGTAATACCAGCTGGAGAAGTCTATGGTTTTCTGGCGCTCCGGCGTGATCGACATGGAACTCCAGATCAGGTCGATTTGTTTCGACGTAAGAGCGGGAATGATTCCGTCCCACGCCACTTCGACAAGTTCGCATTTTTCATTGATGTGCTTGCAGACGGCGTCGATGAGGTCGATTTCCCAGCCGACCCATTTGCCGGAAGCATCCTTGGACGTGAACGGCGGGTAGGGCTCGGCTGCGACGCCGTACTTTATGTCGGCTAGCGCTGTGCTCGCACTGATGACCATCGCGATCATCGATGCCACTGCCAACTTTAGCACTGCTTTCATGACTCACTCTCCTTCGGCAACAGATTGGGACTGGCGCGGGGTTTGACCCGCGGGCAACGGGGCGTGACGACACTTATCAGGACCAAATCCAAGAGCGAACGCCCTAATGCGCCTTAGCTTTGGTGAATTGGCTGCAGCCTTTCGGATTGTAAAACTCGAGTCGGGGCCACGGCAAATTTACTGCGACACCGATGGTATAATGATCTGCGGCTTCAGTTCCGGGTACTTTTCAGTGATCTTTGCAATTTCGCCGGAAGCCGTCGAGCGCGGCGATCGCGGCGTTTATTTTCTCCTTGAGGGCCGTATCCTCCTTGCGGATACCGGCGCCCGCACCTAACCCCAGAATTTCCGGATCGTCGGGAACCCTGCCCTTCAGTTCGCAGCAGGCCTTACCCTGGTCGGTCTGGAGGAAGGAGACGAGCGCCGCCGTCGGCCTGCATATAGTCGAGGCGCCCGGCCGCGAGATCGTTGTTGGCCTCGTCTTGCGTCTGATACGTCTTTCAGACTCGAGCCGCCAAAATACTTTTGCACGTATCTCTCGTGCATTGTCGAGACCTGCGTTCCGATCGTCTTGCCCTTCAGATGCTCTGGCGAGATGTCGAGATCGCCGTCCTTTGCTCCAATTATGATGGTCGGCGTGTCGTAGTACATGTTGGAGAAGTCGATGGTTTTCTTGCGTTCTGTCGGTGATCGACATGGAGCTCCAGATCAGGTCGATCTGCTTCGACGTCAGGGCCGGAATGATGCCGTCCCACGCCACTTCGACGATCTCGCACTTCTCGTTCAGGTGCTTGCACACGGCATCCATCAGGTCGACTTCCCAGCCGACCCACTTGCCGGAAGCATCCTTGGAAGATGAACGGCGGATAAGGCTCTGGCGGCCACGCCGAATTTGAGGTCGGCCTGTGCGGCGCCGGTCCCGATATGCCAGAGCAATCACCGCTGCCGCCGCCAACTTGAAAACGTCACTCATGAGTGTATCTCCTTGCTTATGTTCGACTAGTCGGTGCGTGAAATCACCTGACGGGACCAAATCCATGAGCACACGCCCTAATGCTGCTTGGTTTTGGTGAACTGGCGGCACCGCTCGCTTTTGGGATCGTCGAAGACCCGGGAGGGCGGCCCCTCCTCCTCGATCAGCCCCCGATGCAGGAAAATCACGTGACTGGACACGCCGCGCGCGAAGTTCATTTCATGGGTTACGAGTATCATCGTTCGCCCTTCTTCGGCGAGGTCGCGGATCACCTTCAGGACCTCGCCGACGAGCTCCGGATCGAGCGCCGAGGTCGGCTCGTCGAACAGCATGACCTTGGGTTCCATGCACAGGGCGCGGGCGATCGACGCCCGCTGCTGTTGACCGCCGGACAGGAACGCCGGGTACTGGTCCTTCTTCTCGTAGAGGCCGACTTTGTGCAGCAATGCTTCGGCTCGTTCGACGGCCGCCGCCTTCGCAATTTTGAGCACATGCACCGGGGCCTCGATGACGTTTTCCAGCACGGTCATGTGCTGCCACAGATTGAAACTCTGGAACACCATGCCGAGCTGTGTGCGGATTCGTTCCAGCTGCCGCTGATCGGCGGGAACCGAGCTACCGTCGCGCACGGGTTTGAGCTTCACTTCCTCGCCTGCGACGACAATCCTTCCGCGAGTTCGGCATTTCGAGAAAATTGATGCAGCGCAGGAAGGTGCTCTTGCCCGATCCGGAAGCGCCAATGAGCGAGACGACGTCGCCTTCTCTTGCCGTCATCGAGACGCCCTTGAGGACCTCGAGCGTTCCGAAGCTCTTGTGCAGGTCGTAAACGGCGACCGCTTCCGGCTGCACTGCCGCTCTTTCGGCAGTTGCTGAACGACTTGCCAAACAAACTCCTCCCGGTCGGCGACGATCTGTTGATTGGCTGCCAATCTAACACGCCACATGGCTGGCGCAATTGACCATTGGGCCGGGGCCTGCCTTCCCTTCTCAAAATGAAACGGGTAACTTTGCCTGAGTGGCGGGCGCAAGCGGCCATCGGGAATGTTTGTTCCTCAGGTCCAATACGCCTGTTTCTTCAGGCTTCACAGGTCTTTAGGGAGGTAAGAAATGAAAAGACGCATCCGCCTTGCGGCTGCCTTGTTTGCTGCAGGCGCTCTCTCCACGGCCGCTTTGGCCCAGGAGATGAAGAAGGAAATCGGCGCCGGCGAAGGTCAGGTCGATATCGTCGCGTGGCCCGGATACATCGAGCGCGGCGAGACCGACAAGAACTTCGATTGGGTAACCGATTTCGAGAAAAAGTCGGGCTGCAAGGTCAACGTAAAGACCGCCGGAACGTCCGACGAGATGGTCGCGCTCATGAATGAGGGTGGCTTCGACCTCGTAACCGCGTCAGGTGATGCGTCTCTCCGCCTCATTTCCGGAAAGCGGGTTCAGGAAGTGAACATCGACCTCATTCCGGGTTGGAAGACCGTGGACGAACGGTTGCAGAACGCGCCCTGGCACACCGTCGATGGCAAGCACTATGGTGTCCCCTATCAATGGGGCGCCAATGTCCTCGCCTACAATACGAACGTCTTCAAAGAAAAGCCCGCGAGCTGGTCGGTGGTGTTTGAGGAAACCAACCTCCCGGACGGCAAATCCAACAAGGGTCGTATTCAGGCTTTCGACGGCGCCATCTATATCGCCGATGCGGCGCTCTACCTGATGAAAAAGCAGCCGGAGCTGGGCATCAAGGATCCCTATGAACTGAACGAGGACCAGTACAAGGCCGCACTCGACTTGCTGCGCAAGCAGCGTCTGCTCGTCGGCCGTTACTGGCATGACGCCTTCATTCAGATCGACGACTTCAAGAACGAAGGCGTTGTTGCATCGTCGTCCTGGCCGTTCCAGGTCAATCTGCTGAAGGCGGACAAGAAGCCGATCGCCTCCACGGTCCCCGAGGAGGGTGCCACAGGCTGGGCCGACACCACCATGATGCATACTGAAGCCGCTCATCCGAACTGCGCCTATATGTGGCTTGAACACTCGATCAACCCGAAGCTGCAGGGTGATCTCGCCGCGTGGTTCGGGTCGGTTCCGGCCGTCCCCGCCGCCTGCACCGGAAATGCCCTGTTGACCGATGCCGGGTGCGAGACCAACGGGGTCGGCAACTTCGACAAGATCCATTTCTGGAAGACTCCCGTCGCCAAGTGCGCAAGCCAGCCGAACGGCTGCGTTCCGTACTATCGCTGGGCGACCGACTACATCGCGGTCCTGGGCGGCCGGTGAGCCCAAGCCGCTGAAACAGGGGACCTCTGCCGCCGCTCCGAATCCGAGGGGTGGCAGAGGTCTTGAGATCATGGCCATTGCCGTGCGCTTCGAGGGCGTGTCGCGCCACTTCGGCAACGTGCGCGCCGTCGATGACGTCAGTCTCGACATTGCGGAGGGCGAGTTCTTCGCCATGCTCGGCCCTTCGGGTTCCGGCAAGACCACGTGCCTGCGGCTGATCGCCGGTTTCGAGCAGCCCGACAAAGGCCACATCGAGATCTTCGGTCAGACGGCAGAGGGAGTGCCGCCCTACCGTCGCAACGTCAACACGGTGTTTCAGGACTATGCGCTGTTTCCGCACATGACGGTTGGCGACAATGTCGCCTACGGCCTGATGATTCGTGGCGTTTCGCGCCCCGAGCGCGAAGCGCGGGCCAGGACCGCCCTGACCATGGTGAAGCTGCCCGGTTACGAGGCCCGCCGCCCGGGCCAGTTGTCGGGCGGACAGCGGCAGCGGGTGGCGCTTGCCCGAGCCCTCATCAACGCCCCCAAGGTACTTCTCCTGGATGAACCCCTGGGCGCGCTCGATCTCAAGCTGCGCGAGCAGATGCAGGAGGAATTGAAGGCGCTGCAGAAGGAAGTAGGCATCACGTTCGTATTCGTCACCCACGACCAGGGCGAGGCGCTCGCGATGTCCGACCGGGTGGCAATCTTCAACGAGGGAAAGATTGTTCAGGTCGGCACTCCGGGAGACGTCTACGAGCGTCCCCAAACCCGGTTCGTGGCGGCGTTCGTGGGGTCCTCAAATGTCCTTCCTCCGCAATTCGTGCGCAAGCACGGCGGTCAGGACGCCTGGACGAGCCTTCGTCCGGAAAAGATCACGATCGCCGCCCGCAAGGAGAAGCCTCCCGCGCGCCACGCCGCAGCCGCCGGTCAGGTGATCGCGATCCAGTACCAGGGCGCCCAAACCCGCATCGCCGTAGACGTGGAGGGCCAGCGGATCGTGGTCAATGCTCCCTCCTCGGAGGAGCGTTTCGCCGAGGGCGCCACCGTGTTTCTGCACTGGCCCTTCAGCAGCATGCACGTCATGGAGCACGCCAGGTGACGGTTGCCGCCATTCCGGAACGTAGCGTCGCCCTCACCTCAGGACGTGCTCTTTCCGATATCTTCTATCTGCGCCCCCGCCTGCTTTTGCTCCTCCTGCTTGCGCCGCCGCTGATCTGGATCGGTGTCGTCTACGTCGGATCCCTGCTCGCCCTCCTCCTTCACAGCTTCTACAGCCTCGATGAGTTCTCCGGCGTAATCGTCTACGAGTTCACGCTTTCGACCTTCGCTCAACTCTTCCACCGCGCCAACTTCGACGTCATCGTGCGCAGCGTAACCATGGCAGCGGTTGTAACGATCGCCGCCGCCATCGTCGCTTTTCCCATCTCCTACTACGCAGCCCGCTACGCCCGCGGCAGGTGGAAAGCCCTGTTCTATCTCGCTGTGATGATGCCGCTGTGGTCGAGCTATCTGGTCAAGGTCTATGCCTGGAAACTCATTCTGGCCAAGGAAGGCATTATCACCTGGTTCGCCGGCAAGGCACATCTCGCCTGGCTCCTCGATGGCCTGCTTGCCCTTCCCCTGGTCGGCGGGCCCTCGCTGTCGATCAGTTACATCGGCATGTTTCTGGTCTTCCTCTATGTGTGGCTGCCGTTCATGATCCTGCCGACCCAGGCGGCCCTGGAGCGGGTGCCGGGCAACCTGATCGAAGCGGCTTTCGATCTCGGGGCCAATCCCCGCCAGACCTTTCGCACCGTGATCCTGCCGCTGGCGTTTCCCGGTCTCGTCGCCGGCTCGATCTTCACCTTTTCTCTGACGCTTGGTGACTACATCATTCCCCAGATCGTCGGAAACTCTCGGTTCTTCATCGGTCAGGCGGTCTATACGCTCCAGGGGACCGCTGGAAACATCCCGCTGGCCGCGGCCTTCACGGTGGTGCCCATCGTCATCATGGGATTCTATCTGTGGGGAGCCAAACGCCTGGGAGCTTTCGATGCGCTCTAATAAAGATCGGGCGCCCTGGCCGCTGACCGTCTTCGCGGCCGGAGGACTGCTGTTCCTGCACGTGCCGCTGGCCCTCATTCTTCTCTACGCCTTCACCACCGAAGAGAAGAGCTATCAGTTTCCGCCACCCGGCTACACGCTCAAATGGTTCTCGGTCGTCTGGGAGCGGCCCGACATCTGGAACGCGCTCTGGCTATCCGTTCATGTTGCGGCGCTTGCAACCGCAGTCGCGCTGGTTCTCGGCACCTGCGCCGCCGCCGCCTTGTCGCGCACGAACTTCTTCGGCAGGGAAGCGATATCCCTGCTGTTCATCCTGCCGATCGCCCTTCCCGGCATCATTACCGGCATTGCGCTGCGCTCTGCCTTCAACGTCATGGACTTCGACTTCTCCTTCTGGACCATTGTCCTCGGGCACGCGACATTCTGCATCGTCGTCGTCTACAACAACGCCATCGCCCGCTTCCGGCGCCTGTCGGGAAGCCTGATCGAGGCGTCCTATGACCTCGGCGCCGATAGCTTCCAGACATTCCGGCACGTGCTCCTGCCCAACATAGCAGGCGCGCTTCTGGCCGGCGGCATGCTGGCCTTCGCCCTGTCGTTCGATGAAGTGATCGTGACCACCTTTACTGCGGGACAGCAGTCGACGCTGCCGATCTGGATGCTTACCGAGCTCATCCGTCCGCGCCAGCGGCCCGTCACCAACGTGGTGGCGGTTTTCGTCATCGCTGTCACATTCCTACCGATCCTCGCGGCCTACTACCTCACCCGGGACGGTGAACACACCGCGGGAGCGGGAAAATGACGATCCGTAAGGTACTGGCAACGCTGGTCCTGCTCCTGTGCTGGCCGGCCACGTTCCTCGCCGCGGCCGAGACGGCGATATCGCTTGTGCTGATCTGCGACGTCTACAAGATGAACGAGGAGAACGGCCGCGGCGGCGCCGCCCGCATCGCCGCGGTCCTCAAGGCCGAGAAGGCCAGGTCGCCCCACGTCCTGATCGCCCATGCCGGCGATGCGTTCTCACCTTCGCTCATGTCCGGTCTCGATCAGGGCAAGCACATGGTCGAGCTTCTGAACCTGATGCCGATCGATGCCTTCGTGCCCGGCAACCATGAGTTCGACTTCGGCAAGGAGGTATTTCTCAGGCGCATCAGCGAGGCGAAATTCCCGCTGTTCGCCGCCAACCTCCGCGACGCCCAGGGAAAAGTCATTGACCGCTTCACGGACAACCGCATTTTCGAGTTCGGCGGCGTGAAGGTCGGTGTCGCAGGGCTCGCCGACGAATATGCCAGTATCAAGTCCCGGCCGGGCGACCTGCGCCTCGCCTCGATTCGCGAGACCGCCGAGCAGCAATCGGCGTTGCTGCGCAAGGCCGGCGCAGACATCGTCGTTCTGGTGTCACATTCCAATCGCGAAACCGACGGCGAGCTCATGAGCGCCGGCGTCGCCGATGTCATCCTCTCCGGCGACGATCACGACATTTTCCTCAACTACAACGGCAAGTCGGTGGTCGTCGAGGCCGGCCAGGATGGGCTGATCATCGCCGCGGTCGATCTCACCGTCGACGTCACGGAAAACGAAGGCAAACGCCGCGTGCGCTGGTGGCCGCGGTTCCGCTTCATCGACACGGCTGACGTCGACCCGGACAGGGACGTAGCCGTCCGCGTTGCCGCCTTTGAGGCCTCTCTCGCCAAGGAAATGGATGTTGCCATCGGCAACACTGCAACCGAGCTGGACAGCCGTAACGCGACCGTGCGCGGCGGCGAAGCAGCCATTGGCAATCTGATCGCCGATGCCATGCGCCAGGCGGTGAAAGCCGACATCGCCATCACCAACGGTGGCGGCATTCGCGGCAACGCCACCTACGCCCCCGGAAGCTCCCTCACGCGCCGCAACGTCCTCTCTGAACTTCCGTTCGGAAACAAGACGGTGCTCCTCGAGATATCCGGCGCCGCGCTCAAGGAGGCGCTCGAGCAGGGATTTGCCAAAGCCGAAAGGCTGGTCGGCGCATTTCCGCAGGTTTCAGGTCTGAGGGTAGGCGCGGATGTCACCAGGCCGGTCGGCGACCGGGTGGTGAAGCTGGCAGTGAACGGCGAGCCTCTTGACCCGGCGCGGTTGTACAAGCTGGCGACCAACGACTTTCTGGCCGACGGCGGCGATGGCTACATCGCGTTCAGATCGGCGACCGTGATTCTTGGTCCCAATGATGCAAGCATGATGGCCAATGATGTAGCCGAGTTCCTAGCCGCCAAAGGCACAGTCTCTGCCATGATCGAAGGCCGCATCGTGGTCGCACGCGCTGCGCCGCCCTAGTTTCAGCGACCTCGGCGCCGCTTTGGCGCTGACTTCTTCTTTGCTGTTGCGCTCTTTCGGGTCGTCTTCTTGGGCAGCTTCTTCGCTTTCTGCTTGGCGATCTTGGTTGGTTTTTTTCCGCGTGACCGCTTTGCGGCGGCGGCAGGCAAAGCCAGCTCGGGCCGACTCATGAGTTGCACGAAGCGGTCGAAGAACCGCTGGGCCATGGATCGAGCGGTCGAATCGATGAGCCGGCTGCCGAGCATCGCGAGCTTGCCGCCGATTTGCGCGTCGACGTCGTAGACCATGAGGGTGACATTGCCGCCCTGCTCAGTAAGCTTGACGGTCGCGCCGCCTCTGGCAAAACCAGCCACGCCGCCCTGCCCCTGACCAGAGATTCGATAGCTTTCAGGCGGGTTGACGTCGCTCAGCGTTACCGCTCCCGTGAAGCCGGCCTTGACCGGCCCGACCTTGGCGACTACCCGCGCCTCAAGCTCCGTATCCGACTTTCTGGTGATGCTTTCGCAGCCCGGGATGCATTGCTTCAGGACATCCGCATCGTTCAGGCCCGCCCACACGCGTTCGCGCGAGGCCGGTATCAGCTGTTGGTCAACGAGTTTCATCGCTTCTAGCCCTCTGCCAGCGTTCCTTGGTCTCCTGATAAAACCCGGTAAACCGCCCTTCAGCAAGCGCCTTTCGGATGCCCTGCATCAGTTCCTGGTAGCAACCGATGTTGGCCCAGGAAAGGATCATCATACCCAGGACTTCACCCGACTTCACGAGATGATGAAGATAGGCGCGCGAGTAGCGGGTGGATGCGGGGCACGAACTCGTCGCGTCGAGCGGTCGGGGATCGTCGGCAAATCTGGCGTTCCTCAGGTTGAGGCGTCCCAGGCTGGTGAACGCCTGGCCGTGCCGGCCGGCGCGGGTGGGCATGACGCAATCCAGCATGTCGATGCCGCGTGCCGTTGAATTCGAGGATGTCTTCCGGTGTTCCCACTCCCATGAGATAACGCGGCTTGTCGGACGGCAGTTCAGGGACGGTAGCCTCGATCGTACGCAACATCAGGGATTGACCTTCGCCGACCGCAAGACCGCCGATGGCGTAGCCGTCAAAGTCGATGCTTCTGAGACCGGCGGCCGATTCCCGCCTCAGGTCCTCCTCAACGCCACCCTGCACGATGCCGAAGCAGCCGCGCCCTTGTCCGTTCGCGAACGCCGCGCGGGATCGCGCCGCCCACTCGAGCGAAAGCCGCATTGCCCGCAACGCCTCTTTCTTGGGGTGTGGATACTCGAGACACTCATCGAGTTGCATATGGACGTCGGAGCCGAGCAACCCCTGAATTTCCATTGCGCGCTCCGGAGTCAGTTCGTGGCGCGCGCCATCGAGATGTGATTGGAAGGTGACGCCGTTGCGGCCCACCTTCCTTAGCTTTGCGAGGGACATCACCTGAAAGCCGCCGGAATCAGTGAGTATAGGCCCATCCCAGCCGATCAATCCGTGGAGGCCCCCGAGTGCGGCAACTCTCTCCGCCCCCGGCCTCAGCATCAGGTGGTAGGTGTTGCCGAGAATGATGTCGGTTCCGCAGGCGCGGACCTGGTCGGGATAGAGCGCCTTGACCGAGCCCGCCGAGCCGACCGGCATGAAGGCGGGAGTACGAACGCTGCCGTGGGCGGTGTCGATACGGCCGTGCCGGGCGTTGCCTTCGCTCGCGAGCACCTCGAAACGAAAAACCCTCGTCATCTCTGCGCCGGGTACAGGAGTGTTGCATCCCCGTACGAAAAGAATCTAAAATTTCGTGCGATCGCGTGGCGATACGCCTCTTTCATGTGATCCACGCCTGCGAACGCGCACACCAGCATGAAGAGAGTTGACCGCGGCAGATGAAAATTGGTGAGAAGCGCATCGACCGCCTTGAACCGGTATCCCGGCGTAATGAAGAGGTCGATCATGCCCGAAAAAGCGGAAACTGAACCGTGCGTGTCGGCCGCGTTTTCTAGAACGCGCAGCGACGTAGTGCCGACCGCAATGATCCGGCCCGCCGACAGCCGCGCTTGGTTGACCAGCGTGGCCGTCGCGTCCGAGATATTGCCCCATTCGGCATGCATGCGATGACCGCTCGTGTCATTGCTGCGGACGGGAAGAAACGTGCCGACACCCACATGCAGGGTCACGAACGCCCGCCGGACGCCTCTATCCTCCAGTCTGGCGAGAAGCTCGGCCGTGAAGTGAAGGCCCGCGGTCGGCGCCGCAACTGCGCCTTCGGCCCTGGCGAATACCGTCTGGTAGTCCGCGCGATCGTCCTCATCGGGCGGCCGCGCTCCGCCAATGTAGGGCGGGAGAGGCATGTTCCCTACGGCATTGATGTATTCGTCGAGCACGTCGCCCGATAAATCGAAGGCGAGCGTGATCTCGCCGTCCTCCGCCTTGCTCTCGACAGTCGCTTCGAGAGTTCCTGTCAGGCACACCCGGCCCTGGCCGCCGAATGCAAGACGGTCGCCCCGTCGCAGTTTCTTGCCCGGCTTGGCAAAGGCTTTCCAGCGTGATTTCATCCATCCGCCGATGCAGGAGGGCTTCGACCCTCAGCCCCGCTCCCGCCGGCGACCGGCGCTCGCCAAGCAGGGCCGCCGGTATGACCTTGGTATCGTTGAATACCAGGACATCGCCTGGCATACACAAGGAGGGCAGCTCTCGCACCAGATGCTCGGCCATGCGATCGGGCCGCACTATCAGCAGCTTTGCCGCATCACGCGGCTTGACCGGGCGCAAGGCAATGCGATCCGCCGGCAGATCGAAATCAAACTCTTCAACACGCATGACAGCGACGTGCCCAGCGTGCGGCGTGGGTGCTGCGCCGCCCAGATCGAAGTCACGCTTCGGCGTCGGCCGCAACCTGCATCTTGATGATCCGGTCCGGATTGCGGACCGGCTCGCCACGCTTCAGCGTATCGACATGCTCCATTCCGGAGGTGACCTGGCCCCAGATCGAGTATTGCCCGTTGAGGAACGGTGCATCGTTGAAACAGATGAAGAACTGGCTGTTGGCCGAATTGGGATTGGACGCGCGCGCCATGGAGCAGGTTCCGCGCACATGTTTCTCCCGCGAGAACTCTGCCTTCAGGTTTGACTTCTTCGAGCCGCCGGTCCCTGATCCCGTCGGATCGCCGCCCTGCGCCATGAAGTCGTCGATCACGCGGTGAAATGGAGTGCCGTCGTAGAAGCCCTCGCGAGCCAGTTCCTTGATCCGGGCCACGTGGCCTGGCGCCAGATCGGGCCGGAGCGAGATCGTTACCCGGCCGCCGGGCAGCTCGATATAAAGGATGTTCTCACGCTCGACCATTATTGGGCGCCCTCCAGTAGTTTGAGACTGATCATCGTGTCCGGGTTGGCTGGCGGCTCGCCCCGCTCGATTTTGTCGATGCACTCCATCCCTTCGGCAACCTTGCCCCACACCGTATACTCTCCGTTCAGGAACGGTCCGTCGGCGAACATGATGAAGAACTGGCTGTTTGCGGAATCAGGTTGCGACGATCGGGCCATGCCGACCGTTCCCCGGACGAACGGCTCCTGGGAGAACTCCGCAGGTACATCCGGCAGATCGGAGCCGCCGGCGCCGGTTCCGGTGGGATCGCCGGTTTGCGCCATGAAACCGTCGATTACCCGGTGAAACACGATGCCATCATAGAACCCTTTTTTGGTGAGCGCCTTGATCTGCTCGACGTGTTTTGGAGCGAGGTCCGGACGCATGTCGATAGTGACCTTGCATTCGTCCTTGAGCATCATCACAAGTTTGTTGGCGCCATCTTGTGCTTGCGATGGGCATGCCAACATCGACATTGCTGCGGCGGCGCCAATCAAGCGCCCCATGGTCAAGTTCATACCTGTCTCCTTTTTCTTAAGGCCGCCTTGATCTGCGATATGGTGGCCGCGGTCAACCGAAGATTGCCTACTTCGAAATCTTCATCGCCTCAGCGACCTTGGCGATCGCCTCCCGCGGCACAAACGGGCTGATATCGCCGCCCATGCGCGCGATCTGCTTCACCAGGGAAGACGAAATCATGCGCGTGGCCGGGCTGGCCGCCAGATAGACAGTCTCGATATCGGGCGCAAGCGCGCTGTTCATCTGACCCATCTGGACCTCGTAGTCGAAATCCGTGGCGTCGCGAAGGCCTCGGACAATGAGGCCGGCGCCCGCACGCCGGGCTGCTTCAACTGCCAGATCGTCAAATGTAGTGACCGAAAACTTCACACCGGTCTTGGCAACCAATGGCGCTGTCGTCAGTTCGAGCAGCGCCACCCGGTCTCGCGTGGCAAGCATCGGGTGCTTTCCCATATGCGTGCCAACGCCGAGGACGAGCTTGTCCACGACTCGCCCGGCGCGAGCGATGACGTCCAGATGGCCGTAGGTCACCGGATCGAATGAGCCCGGATAGAATCCCGTGCGACTCATGTGCACTCTCCCCTGTTCTATCTCCGCATCGCCGCGAGCCACACCCCGCTGGCAATGAGAAGCAGACCTGAGCCTCTTTCGACGATCCGGCGCGCCTGTCTGGAAAGGGTGGCGCGCAGGCTGCCTGCTGCGATCGCGTACGCGCTGTCGCAAACAGCGGTGACTACCATGAAAATCGCCATCAGCAACATCGCCTCGCTGAGGTAGCCAGCGGCGCGGGTCATCAACTGCGGAATGAATGCGCTTACGAAGAGCAGCACCTTGGGATTCGAGAGATTTACGGCGAGCCCCTGCCAAACGTAGCCGCGCCCGGCGCCCGGGCTTTCCGGCGCAGGCGCCGTCTCTGAGCCGCGAAGCAGTTTCCACCCGAGCCACACAAGATGGACAGCGCCCACAAGCTTGATCCAGATGAACCACTCCGCCGTGAACACAACAATCGCGTTCAGACCGAAAAGCAACACGAGCAGCATCAGCGCGAGTCCGATTTGCGTGCCGGCAACGTTGAGAAGTTCGGCCCGGGCTCCTATTTTCAGGCTGTTGGCGACGATGAGGCCTACCACCGGCCCCGGAACCAATGCCACGACGAAACAGCCGAAACATATGCGACAAGCAACTCGGAGGTCATAGCGTCAGGACACTGCCTATAGGGCGTTAATGAATGCCGGCGCCATTTCCGCTCAGAGCAGCCTCGTCGGCGTCTTCCGGGATGTGCTCCACCGACACGACATGCTCATCTTCGGCCGTGTCGAAGATGGTGACCCCCTGCGTCGAGCGGCCAGCGACGCGGATGTCGGATACCGGGCATCTGATGAGCTGCCCGCCGTCGGACACCAGCATGATCTCGTCGCTTTCCTTGACCGGGAAGCACGCCACGAGTTCTCCGTTGCGCTTGTTGACGGTCATCGCGACGATGCCCTTACCACCACGGCCGGCCAGGCGGTACTCATAAGACGAGGTGCGCTTGCCGAAACCGTTGGACGAAACCGTTAGGATGACCTGCTCGAGCGCCTGCATGGCCTGGAAACGCTCGGGTGTCAGGGTGACTGCCGGCGGCTCCTCGTCTTCGGCCTGTGCTTCCGCACTCTCAGGCTCCTGCGGTTCCTGCTCCCGCCGCATTCGCAGGTAGGCCGCGCGTTCCGCCGACTCGACCTCGACATGATTGAGGATAGCCATCGATATGACCTGGTCGTTGTCCGCCAGTTTGATGCCGCGCACGCCCACTGATCCGCGACCCATGAAGACACGCACATCGCCCACTGCAAATCGGATGCACTGCCCCTGCGCGGTCACCAGCATGATATCGTTAGCCTCGGTGCAAATCTCGACGCCGGCAAGCTGGTCGCCGGGGTCGATTTTCATGGCGATCTTGCCGGACCGCCGTATGTCGACAAAATCCGACAACTCGTTGCGGCGAACATAGCCGGAGCGGGTTGCGAACATGATCTGCAGGTCGCCCCAGCTGGCCTCTTCTTCCGGCATCGGCATGATCGTCGTGATCCGCTCATCGGGATCGAGCGGCAGAAGATTGATCAACGCCTTGCCGCGCGCCTGCGGGTTGCCCACCGGCAGCCGCCACACCTTCTCCCGGTAGACCATGCCTTTGGAGGAAAAATACAGAACCGGCGTGTGCGTATTGGCAACGAAGATCTTGGCGACGAAATCTTCCTGGCGGATCTGCATGCCGGCCCGGCCCTTGCCGCCCCGCCGCTGCGCGCGATATGCCGACAACGGTACTCGCTTCACATATCCGGCGTGACTGACGGTCACCACCATGTCCTCGCGCTGAATCAGATCTTCGTCTTCGACCTCGAAGTCCTGTTCGCGGATTTCAGTGCGCCGTGGGGTCGCGAACTCTTCTTTGAGCGCCGCGAGCTCGTCTTTGACAATCGTCTGCACGCGCACCCGTGATCGCAGGATATCGAGATAGTCCTCGATCTCCCTGCCGATTTTCGTCAGCTCGTCGGCGATTTCGTCGCGACCGAGCGCCGTCAGCCGCTGCAGGCGCAACTCGAGGATGGCTTTGGCCTGATCCTCCGACAATCGGAAGCTGCCATCGTCGGCTACCCGATGCCGCGGGTCAGCGATGAGATTTATCAGCGGAATCATGTCCCTGGCGGGCCAATCCCGAGCCATGAGCGCCGCGCGCGCCTCGGCGGCGTCCTTTGCCTGGCGGATGAGGACAATCACCTCATCGATGTTCGCCACCGCCACCGCGAGACCGACCAATACATGCGCACGGTCCCGCGCCTTGGCGAGCAGATGCTTGGTGCGCCGCGTGACCACCTCCTCGCGAAAGGTGAGGAACGCGACGATCATGTCCTTGAGCGTCATCAGCTCCGGGCGCCCGCCCGTAAGCGCCACGCTGTTCATGCCGAACGTCGATTGCAGCGCCGAGAAGCGATACAGCTGGTTCAGAACGACATCGGCCACGGCGTCGCGCTTGATCTCGACCACGACCCGCATGCCATGGCGGTCAAACTCGTCCCGTATATCGGCGATACCCTCGATCTTCTTGTCGCGCACGAGTTCGGCGATTCTTTCCACCATCGCCGCTTTGTTTACCTGGTAGGGAATTTCCGAGATGATCAATGCCTCGCGGTCCCTTCGCAGTTCCTCCACAGTGACTTTGCCGCGGATGATGATCGACCCGCGCCCGGTGTGGTATCCGGACTTGATGCCGGCGCGACCCAGGATAATTCCGCCGGTGGGAAAGTCCGGGCCGGGGAGGATTCTGAATCAGCTCGTCGATCGAGATCTCCGGATTGTCGAGCGTCGCGAAACAGGCATCGGCCACCTCGCCGAGATTGTGGGTCGGGATGTTGGTGGCCATGCCGACCGCGATGCCGCCCGCCCCGTTCACCAGGAGGTTCGGAAATCGCGCTGGCAGTACGGTGGGCTCGCGTTCGGAGCTGTCGTAGTTGGGTTGAAATTCGACCGTGTCCTTGTCGATGTCCTCGAGCAGCGCGTGGGCGGGCTTGCCCAATCGCACTTCCGTGTAGCGCATTGCGGCCGGCGGGTCGCCGTCGACGGAGCCGAAGTTTCCCTGCCCGTCCACCAGGACGAGACGCATCGAGAAGTCCTGCGCCATTCGGACAAGCGCATCGTAAATCGACTGCTCGCCGTGCGGATGGTATTTGCCGATCACATCGCCGACGACGCGGGCGGACTTGCGATAGGGTTTGTTCCAGTCGTAACCGTTCTGATGCATCGAAAAGAGAATGCGCCGATGCACCGGCTTGAGACCGTCGCGCACATCGGGAAGCGCCCGGCTCACGATCACGCTCATCGCGTAGTCGAGGTAGCTTCGCTTCATCTCCTCTTCGATGGAGATGAGCGTGATGTCGCCGTGATGGTCGGGCGGGGTTCCGTTCGCCTCGATATCGTTATCCGCCACAACAACCTCTAGGAGCCGCTCCGCGAGCGCCGCGGCCAAGGATTAGGGAACGCGAGAAAGACTGATCTTGGTGTCGCAGAAAGGATGAAATGCTTCGCTGCCTTATGCCCCTTCGCGCGCGATTCCAACGCTGATAGACCTTAGCTCTTGGGGGGTCGGCCGGCAATGGAAAGTGCCCGAAATCCGGCTCAGAAGCTCCCGTGTTCGCCGCGGCTTCCCCGATCGCCCCCGTCATGCAGGATGATTTCCCCGATAGCACCCGCCGATGTCGTTACCGAGCTCAAAAAGGTCATCATTGCCGCTCTCATCGGCAATCTCGGCCTTGCCGCGCTGTGGGCAGTTTGGCCTGGACGGCTCTCAGATTCTCCTGAAAGCAACCTTGTTTCCGCGATACAGCCAGCGTCTTCGATCACAGCCGAACAGCTTGTTCGGCCTTTGAGCCACTTCGTCCAGTTGATGCAAAGCTTCCTGAGCGGATGGCCCGGCGCCCGGTATTCGATTCCCCTAAAATGCTCCCGACGAGCGATCCGTCATACGTGCGTTTGATGCCCATGATCATCGCACCATTGACTACCGCCTGGAGTTGACCCGGGAACAGTCGCATCAGGTCGCGGCCCGAAAGCGGCTCCCCGGCTTTGGCCGAAATAGTGCCAGAAATCGCCATGGCGCTCGCGAGTGCGAGCACTCTTCCACCTTTCATCACTGCTTTCCCTCGGAAAGGCGTCCGGCAGTGCAGACCAACGAAAAGGCCGCCATGGCGACCAATTGCCCGCAATTTAACTGATGTTTACTTTGGACAGATTGTGGCGCGGCTCTGGAGCAGGAGTTGCCCCGTTACCGCATCCTCGAGGGATCAGAAAGGCACCTCGTCATCGAGTTCACGGACGAAAGATTCGTTTCTAGGGCCGTTCGACGGGCGCTGTCGTTCCAACGGTCCCGTCTGTCCGAAACCCTCGCTGCTGGCCGCATCGGATGTGGAAGACTGGCCTCCCCGGGAATCGAGCATCGTCAGTTCGCCACGGTATTGCTGCAACACGACCTCCGTGGAGAAACGCTCCTGACCCTGCTGATCGGTGTATTTGCGCGTCTGGAGCTGGCCCTCTATGTAGACCTTGGCTCCCTTCTTCAGAAACTGCTCGGCCACCTTGCCCAAGTTTTCATTGAATATCACCACCCGGTGCCATTCGGTGCGCTCCTTTCGTTCACCTGACTGCTTGTCTCGCCAGCTTTCGCTGGTCGCCAGCCTCAAATTGACGATCGGTCGACCGTCCTGAGTATGGCGAACTTCCGGGTCTGCACCCAGATTGCCGACCAGAATAACCTTATTGACTGATCCCGCCATTTGCCTCTCCCACCATCTGATCTGTCTTTGCACACGCGATCCGGCCGGCAAAGCGGCCGAATGCCATTTATCCACGATGTTCTTCTTTTGTTCTTATCATGTATATTGCCAGGTTTCAACACTCCATTTCAGGGTCGATCCCAGATGAGCACACTCGGAAAGGCAGAACGATGCCAACTTACGTCCACACCCCGGATGCGCCGAAGCCCTTCTCGAAGTACAGCCAGGCGGTCGAAATCGCGCCGGGTCCCGGGTTCTACACGTCTCGGGTCAGGTCGGCGTGACACTTGATGGCAGCATCGCCGAGAACGAAGAGGACCAGCATGAGCTGGCCTGGAGAAACGTGCTGGCGATCCTTAAGGCGAAGGGAATGACGGCACGCAATCTTGTCGATTGCTACGTCTACATCACCAACCCAGCGAGCGTCGCCCTTTACCGGCGGGTACGAGATCGCTTGCTCGAGGGTGCAAGGCCCGCTGCAACTCTGCTGATCGTTGCGGGCCTTGCTGATCCCAGGTTGATGGTGGAGATCGCCGCCGTCGCGGCAGCGGACTGAGCTTATCGTCTGCCGAAGAGGGCGCCCAAAATGGGTGTCAGGGTTGGCGCCTCCACCACTGCGCCCAGCCTGCCATCGGGGCGGCGGTCCTGCATCAGAATCGCGCTATAAGTATCTCCATACACTTCGAAAATCCAGTTCATGGCAACCTCCTGCGGGTTGATCTGTTGAAGTGAACATGGTCTTTCGGGCCTTGTGGTACAAACGGCAAATCCCTACACTGCGCATAACAAAATGTAACAGGAACATGCCCCGCCGCCTGCCTTCATTGAACGCGCTGCGAGCCTTTGAGGCCGCGGCGAGGCTGGGCAGCTTCACCCTGGCGGCGCGCGAGCTGTTCGTCACCCATGCAGCCATAAGCCGCCACATCCGGGAGCTGGAAGAGTGGCTGGCGGTGAAACTGTTCATGCGTACCGGGCGTGGCGTGAAGCTCGCCGAGCCGGGACGGCAGTTCAGTCATCGCCTGTCGCCACTTTTCGATGGTCTGGCAGACGCTGTCCGGGAAGTCATGAGCAACGCCGACATCCGCAAGCTTGCGGTCACCGTCGAACCCTCGTTTGCCTCGAGATGGCTCGTGCCTCGCCTCGGCGGATTCAACACCGCCCATCCAGACATCGAACTGATGGTGTCTCCCAGTTCGGCGATCGTGGACATTGCTGCCAGCGAGTTCGACCTCGGCATTCGCACCGGTGACGGACGCTGGGAAGGCGTCGAGGCAGTCCTGGTCTCCGAGTACCAGGTCTTTCCAATTTGCAGTCCCAAGCTCATTGAGGGCGATACGATCAATTCTCCGCAGCAACTTGCCGACTACACTCTGCTGCATACCTACTCCCGCCAGTGGTGGGTTGACTGGCTCAAGGCCGCTGGCGTGGAACGCATCGATGGTTCGCGCGGACCCATGTTTGAGGACCACCTGGCGATCGAGGCGGCGGAAGCGGGCCAGGGATTCGCGTTGGGCTACGAGGTGCTTACGACCGACGCGTTGGCCAAAGGCTGGCTGGTGCGTCCCTTCGATGCGATCGTGAAGGAGCCGGGCGGCTACTTTGTCGTGCGCGCCAGAGGCACGAAGGAAACGCCGGCAGCTCGCGCCTTTCGCGAATGGATGCTGACCGAGATGGCGGAGACCCACCGCAGGTTCGCCTCCCTGAAGCCCAGGCACAGGATCGTGGCGCCGCCCACGATCTAGCCGGCACCATCACCACCACTTCTCAGGGCGTGCAGTAAACTGGGCGCAGTCTTCGACGACATGGGCGACGCGGAAGAGCGTGTCTTCATCAAACGGCCTGCCGATCAACTGTAGCGCCAATGGCAACCCGTCGCTGCTCAATCCGGCGGGTACCGCTATGCCGGGAAGCCCTGCCATGTTGACGGTCACCGTGAAGATGTCGTTCAGATACATCTGCACCGGATCGGTTATCTCCCCCGGCGCAAAGGCGGGATTGGGAGTTGCCGGAGTCAGGACCACATCTACTTTTCGCCACGCCTCTTCGAAATCGCGCTTGATCAATGATCGGACTTTCTGCGCCTTGACATAATAGGCGTCGTAGTAGCCGGCCGACAGGACATACGTGCCGATCATTACGCGCCGGCGGACCTCGCGGCCGAAGCCCTTGGCGCGCGTATTTTCGTACATCGATATGACGTCCTCGCCAGGCTCGCGCAAACCGTAGCGAACCCCGTCATAGCGCGCCAAGATTCGAGGACGCTTCGGCAGGCGCGATGATGTAGTAGGCAGGCAGCGCGTAGGCGGTGTGCGGCAATGATACGTCGACCAACTCCGCACCCCGCGCTTTGAGCCATTTTGCGCCCCTGCTCCACAAGGCGTCGATATCGCCCGGCATGCCGTCGACCCGGTACTCTTTCGGGATGCCCACCCTGAGCCCGCGTATGTCGCCGGTGAGCGCTGTTTCGTAGTCAGGGACCGGCAGATCGACGGAGGTGGCGTCCCGAGTATCGTGGCCGGCCATGGATTTGAGCAGGATCGCCGCGTCCCTGACATCGCGCGCGATGGGCCCCGCCTGGTCCAGCGACGAGGCAAAGGCTACGATACCCCAGCGCGAGCAGCGGCCGTAGGTTGGCTTGATGCCGACGGTGCCGGTAAAGGCAGCCGGCTGGCGGATCGACCCGCCGGTATCGGTCGCGGTGGCTCCCGCACAGATGCGGGCCGCCACTGCAGCAGCCGAGCCGCCGGAGGAGCCGCCGGGAACCAGCGCCGCGTTGGACTTCGCGCGGCGCCAGGGGTTGATGACGTTGCCGTAGTAACTCGTCTCCGTGGACGACCCCATGGCAAACTCGTCCATGTTGAGCTTGCCGAGCATCACTGCGCCGTCGCCGAACAGGTTCTCGGTCACCCTCAATTCATACCTGGGCTTGAAGCCGTCGAGGATGTGGCTGCAGGCCTGTGTATGGATCCCCTTGGTCGCGAACAGGTCCTTGATGCCCAGAGGAATGCCCTCGAGCGACCGGGCTTCGCCCTTGGACAATTTCTCGTCAGACGTTTTGGCCATCGCCCGAGCTTCTTCGGGTGTTTCAACCACATAGGCATTGAGGATCCGTGCTCCCTCGATAGCCGCGAGGTAGGCATCGGTTAGTTCCACGGCGCTGAATTCCTTGTTCCTCAGCCCTCGCCCTGCCTGGGCGATCGTGAGCGAGGTCAGATCGGTCATTCCCTCGCCCGCTACTCGACGACCCTGGGGACGAGAAAGAAGTGGTCTTCACTGCTGGGCGCGTTGGCGAGAACCGCGTCGGGAATGGCCCCGTCGGTTACTACGTCCTCTCGCCACTTCATTTTCATCTCGACAACTGAGCTCATCGGTTCGACCTGGCTGGTATCGACTTCACCAAGCTTCTCGATCCAGTTGAGAATCGAACTGAGCTCGCTCGCCAGCTGCGGCACCTCCTCATCGGCAACGCGAATGCGGGCAAGCCGCGCGATCCGGCGCACCGTTTCGTGATCTATCGACATCGCTCAGGCTCCCGGAAACGAGACGCCGCTGATATCACCGCGCTCTTTTGCCTGCAACACGGCGCTGGGCGGCGAGGGGGCGTTTCTGAAGTCCATCGTCATCGAAGTTCTCCGGCTCCAGCCAATCTTCAAACGCCTTTCGCAGGCGTGGCCACTCCCCGTCAACTACCGCATACCAGGCAGTATCGCGATTGCGGCCCTTGACGATCATGTGCTGCCGGAACACCCCCTCGAACGTGAAACCAAACCGGTCTGCGGCACGACGCGAGGGAGCATTGAGAGCGTCACACTTCCACTCCAGCCGGCGCATGCCCAGATCGTCAAAGGCATGCCGCATCATCAGGAATATCGCCTCGCTCGCCTCGCGTGTGCGCTGCAGGCCCGGAGAAAGCCAGATATGGCCTATTTCGATCACGCCGTTGGCGCCGTCCATGCGCATGAAGGAACCCATGCCCGCGGCCTTACCGGTTCGGCGGGGAATGAAGGCGAGGAATACCGGATCACTGCTCTGCTCGCGCGCCGCAAGCCAGGCCTGGAACTCCCTATAGTTGGCGAATGGGCCATATCCGAGATAGGTCCACACATGTCCCTCGGGATCCGAATGCGAAAATGAACTGAAAAGGGCCTCCGCGTGAGCCGCCGCCGATGCCTTTTCGATGCGCACGTAGCGCCCGGACAGCGGCCTGCCGTCCGCGGTTATGCCGGAGGGCAGCCGATCGACCTTGGACCCGACCGGCCGACTTGTTGGGCGCATAGCTATAGTTTCAGGCTGCCGCCGATTTCGAGGTCTTTCACGATTGACCGCTTGTCTGCCATCGCTTCCCTGAACCCCGACGTATCGGGAACGAGCTCGTCTGGGAAGGTGCCGTAGTGGCAGGGGAAGACTGCCTTGAAGTTGAAGTACTCCCGACAGGCCAGGGCAGCGGTTTCGGGGTTCATGGTATAGCGGTCGCCGATCGGCACGATACCAATGTCTGGCTTGTGGATTCTGTCGATCAGCGCCATGTCGCCGAATATCGCCGTGTCGCCCATGTGGTAGACCGTGTGCCGTTCTTTCTTGCATTTGATGACCAGCCCGCAGGGATCGCCGAGATAGAATTCCCGCGGTTGAAGTGGAATGAAGCGCCGGCACGAAGGTCACATCGAAGTCCTCGAGGTAGATCGTGCCACCGGTATTGGCGCGCTCGACCTTGATGGTCGTCCCGAAGTCTGCCAGCGCCCTGTCCTCCAGGTGATTGGCGAGCTCGAACACCGCAATGAGCGTTGACTGGTTGGTTACGCAGATCGCCCCGCTCTCGCCGATATGATCATCGTGTCCGTGGGTAAGGGCCACGTGGGTGGCGCCTCGTGTCAACGCGGCCGCGCGACCCTTGGCCTCGGATTTGAACACTTCGTTGAACTTCGGACTGGCGGTGAGGTATGGATCGAGAATGAGGACCGATCCGCCCGTTTCGATGCGGAAGCCGGAATGCCCAAGCCAAGTCAGCTTCATGCCCTGCCTCCTGTTTTTTTATCCGGCGCCATCATGCGTGTGTTGGCCGATGCAATCAATCGTGTGAAGCCTTCTTGCGACCAGTCTGGACTCTCGGACGATGAACGTTGAGTTGGAAACATTGGCGAACGCCCTGCCCGCCGGTCGGCCGCTCCTTGGGCTCGACCTCGGGACGAGGACGATCGGCGTAGCGATTTCCGATCTGACCCGCCAGGTCGCCTCGCCGCTCAAGACCATCGCCCGGTCGAAATTCAGCGCCGATGCGCGGGAACTGCTGACCATTGCAGGGGTGGAGAATGCCGCGGCATTCGTGGTAGGCCTGCCGCTGCTCATGGATGGCAGCGAAGGGAAACGAGCGCAGTCGACCCGCGCCTTTGCCCGAAATCTCTCGAGGCTGACGCCGATTCCCATCGTGTTTTGGGACGAGCGGCTGTCCACTGCCGCGGTCGAGCGCATGCTGATAGCTGCCGACCGCTCGCGCGCCAAGCGAGCGAAGGAGGTGGACAAGCTCGCCGCCACCTTCATCCTGCAAGGGGCTCTCGACTACCTCGCCCAGCGCCGGCCATCAACCCACTCGGGTCATGCAGTCGGGTAGCGCCGCGCCAGCCTGCACTTTCAGCTGCTTCGCGGCCTTGCCGGCCTTGCCGTGAATTTCCCACAGAATCTTTGCCCTGGTGGCTTGTTGCCTCGAGCAGGCGCCCGTATAGAGCAGGCTTTAATGAGCGCGCGCGCCAAACCCCTACTGCATGGCCAGCATCTATTGGGGATTGAGGCGCTTTCCCCTCAGGAAATCGACGACCTGCTCAGGCTTTCCGACCACTACGTCGAGCTCTCCCGCCACGCCCCCAGAAAGCATGCCACGTTGAGCGGCCGCATCCAGGTCAATCTGTTCTTCGAACCTTCGACACGCACGCAAAGCTCCTTCGAGATTGGCGGCAAGCGCCTCGGCGCCGACGTCATCAACATGGCAACCTCGACCTCCGCCCTGTCCAAGGGAGAAACTGTCCTCGACACGGCCATGACGATTAACGCCATGCGTCCGGATTTTCTTGTCGTGCGCCACCCCTCGTCCGGAGCCGTCGAGCTGCTCGCCCAAAAGGTGTCGTGCTGTGTGATCAACGCCGGCGACGGACAACACGAGCACCCCACGCAAGCCCTCCTCGACGCGCTGACGATCCGGCGCCGCCGTGGCGGTCTCGAGGGTCTGGTCGTGGCGATCTGCGGCGACATTCTGCATTCCCGCGTCGCCCGTTCAAACGTCCTGCTGTTGCAGAAGGTTGGCGCACAGGTTCGGCTGATTGCACCGTCCACGCTCCTCCCCTCGGCGGTTGACCGGCTTGGGTGCCAGACCTTCCACAGCCTTCGCCAGGGACTTCAGGACGCCGATGTCGTCATGATGCTGCGCCTGCAGGTCGAGCGCATGAGCGGCGCGTTCGTGCCATCGGCCCGGGAATACTACCGGTTCTTCGGCCTCGATGAGGAAAAGCTCAAGCTCGCCAAGCCGGGCGCCCTCGTCATGCATCCAGGACCAATGAACCGGGGCATCGAGATCAACTCGGCTGTTGCCGACGGCGTCCAGTCGGTCATCAGGGAGCAGGTGGAAATGGGAGTGGCGGTGCGCATGGCGGTGCTTGATGCGTTAGCGCGCAATCTGCCGGCGCATCGCGGTTGATGCAGGCAAATCTTCGCATTCGTGGCATGCCGGGTCGCAAAGCCTTTCTGCACGCGCGCCTCGTCGATGGCGCAACCGGCCGCGACGAAAGCGGTGGGCTTCTGGTCGATGATGGCCGCATCGTCGCCATCGGCGCAGGAGTGACCGCAGCCAGCGCGGGATCGTCTACCGAGGTCGTGGATTGCCGCGGACTGGCATTGATGCCGGGCCTTATTGATATGCGCGTGTTTACGGGCGAGCCCGGCAACGAGCATCGCGAAACGTTGGCTTCGGCATCCGAAGCCGCGGCAGCCGGCGGCGTTTCGACGATGATCGTCATGCCCAACACACTTCCCGTCATCGACGATGCGGCAATCGTCGATTTCATCCTCAGGCGCGCCCGCGACATCGCCATCGTGCGCATTGCCCCCATGGCGGCGATCACCAAAGGTCTCGGGGGGGACCAAATGACCGAATTCGGCCTGCTCAAGGAAGCGGGTGCGGTGGCCGTGACCGACGGCAATCGCGCCGTCGCAAATGCACGCACCTTCCGCAGGGCTCTCTCCTATGCCAATGACTTCGACCTGCCGGTCGTTCAGCATGTGGAAGAACCCACGCTGGCGAGCGGCGTGATGAACGCTGGCGAGATCGCCACGCGGCTGGGCCTGCCCGGCACTCCTGTCGCCGCCGAAGTCATTCTGCTCGAGCGCGATATAAGGCTCGTCGAGCTGACCGGTGCGCGCTACCACGCCGCCCAGATTTCCTGCCGCCAATCGCTGGAAGTCATGCGCCGCGCCAAGGACAGCGGCCTGCCCGTAACCTGCGGTGTTTCCATAAACCACCTCGTGCTCAACGAGAACGACATCGGCGCCTATCGGACCTTCTTCAAGCTGTCGCCACCCCTGCGCGGCGAGGAAGACCGTGTGGCCATGGTGGAAGGCGTCAGCGACGGATCGATCGATGTCATCGTCTCCAGCCACGATCCTCAGAACCCCGACACCAAAAGGCTGCCGTTCGCTGAGGCGGAGTTTGGTGCTATCGGCCTGGAAACCATGTTCGCTGCAGCACTTCGCCTCTATCACAATGGGAGCTTGCCCTTGCCCCGGCTGGTCGACGCCATGAGCGCGGCTCCTGCACGCATTCTTGGGCTTGAACCCGGCAGACTGGCGCCGGGGGCGCCGGCCGACATCATCCTTGCTGACCTGAACAGGAACTGGAGGGTTGAGGCTGGAGGGCTCAGGTCGCGCTCCAAGAATTCGCCCTTCGAGCATGTGACCCTTGAAGGACAGGTCGTCGAAACCGTCGTCGCCGGTCGCACCGTCTACGCCAGCAGTTCCATGTCTGCGACCAAGCATGCCGAACTCGCCATGAGTCATCAGACCATCGTTTACGCCATCCTTCTGGGTTATGTCTGCGGGAGCATTCCATTCGGGCTCCTGCTATCGCGACTGGCCGGCCTGGGCGACATCCGCGCCATCGGCTCGGGCAACATCGGGGCCACCAATGTTCTGCGCACGGGCTCGAAAGGGATTGCCGCCTTGACTTTGCTTCTCGACGCAGCGAAAGGGCTTGTACCTGTGTTGTTTTCAGGTGGGCAGTGGGGCCCTCATGCTGCGGTAGCTGCCGGACTTGCGGCCTTCGGCGGTCATCTCTTCCCGGTTTGGTTGAAGTTTCGCGGCGGCAAGGGAGTGGCGACCTATATCGGTGTGCTGTTCGGCCTATGGTGGCCACTGGGGCTTGCCTTCGTTGCCGTTTGGCTGGTCGTGGCGCTTGCCTCGCGCATCTCATCGCTCTCAGCCCTTTCGGCGAGCGCAATCGTGGCCCTGCTGGGCCCGCAAGCAGATGGCCTCACCGGCCTTGCTTGTCTGGTCTTGAGCGCGGCGATATTCATCACCCACCGCACCAATCTCGTTCGCCTGATCCGCAACGAGGAGCCCACGATAACGTTTGCGAGCAGGGACTGAAAACGTCATGGCCCATTCGGTGCTCAATCCGGACGAGCGCCGCGCCTGGTTGCGCCTGGTGCTGAGCGAAAACGTCGGTGCGATCACCTTTCACCAGCTACTCCGACGATACGGAACGGCCAAGGAGGCGCTGCTCGCCTTGCCCGAGCTTGCCACCCGGGGCGGACTGAAGCGGCCCATCCGCATTTGCTCACAAGCGGTAGCCGACGAGCACATCGCGCGTGTTGAAAGCCTTGGCGCACACCTTGTCGGCGTGGGTGAGTGGAACTACCCGGTGTTGCTGCGCCACATTGACAGCGCGCCACCGCTCCTGTGCATGAAGGGTGACTTTGCAGTCTTGCAGCAGCCCATCGTGGCAATCGTAGGATCGCGCAACGCTTCTGCGCTTGGGCGCAAGTTTGCCCGTCAGCTTGCTGCGGAACTGGGCGCAGCCGGGTTCTCGGTTGCCTCCGGACTCGCGCGCGGCATCGATACCGCTGCCCACGAGGCCGCCCTTCCGACCGGCACGGTTGCGGTACCTGCCGGCGGCATTGATGTCGTATATCCACCGGAAAACGCTGAGCTGCACGTCACACTCGCCGCACGCGGCATCCTCCTGACCGAGTGCATGCCGGGCACCGTTCCCACGGAGAAGCACTTTCCGCGCCGCAACCGGCTGATATCCGGAGTCAGCTACGCGGTCGTCGTTGTCGAGGCAGCCCAGCGGTCCGGTTCTCTCATCACCGCGCGCTTCGCTCTGGAACAAGGCCGAGAAGTGTTTGCAGTGCCCGGCTCGCCGCTCGATCCACGCGCCGAAGGCGCCAACCGGCTCCTGCGCGAGGGCGCCGGGCTTGTCAGAAGTGCTGCCGACGTCATCGAGGTCTTGATGCCGATCGTGCGTGGACAATCGCCCGCGCCCAATGGGGAGCTTTGCGAAGATGCGCCGCAGTCGCCCGAAGACACCCGGCCACAGGACAGCGAAGATCTTCGCGGCCAGCTTCTTTCGCTGCTCGGTCCCGCTCCGGTCAGCATCGATGATCTCATTCGGGAGACCCGTTCCCGGCCAGGTCCCGTCCTGTCCGTGTTGCTCGAGCTCGAGCTCGCGGGCCGGTTGACCCGCCATCCCGGTGGAGCTGTGTCGGCGGTGTAACTTGCGCCCGGTCAGGCGAGCAAGCTCCGATTATTCGGCCGCAGCCAGGGGCGTCATGCTGCGAACGCCCCCGAAGCGCCGCTCTCGGCGATGGAAGTCGTTGATGGCCGCGGCGAGATCGTCACCGTCGAAGTCAGGCCACAGGGTATCAACGAAGCAGAGTTCGGCGTAAGCCGACTCCCATAACAGAAAGTCGGACAGCCTCTTCTCGCCTCCCGACCGGATGAGAAGGTCGACGTCAGCGGAGCTCTTGCGGCCCGGCCAGGCGAGAACGCGGCCAAAACCCGCGCGGGAGGGAGCTTGATCGGACGGCCAGCATGCTGCGGCGTTGGCGATAGCGTCGCGCGACGAGTAGTCGATGGCAATCTGCAGACTGAGACGCCTTCCTCCGGCGGAGGCCAGTTCGGCGTCGGCGATCTCGTTGCTTAATTTGCCCGGCAGCCTGTCGCGGCGGCCGATGACCGTAAGGCGCACTTCGCTTTCGATAAGTTGCTGCAACTCCGCCCTCAAGTACTGCCGCAACAGCGACATGATCGACTTCACTTCCTCCTCAGGACGTCGCCAATTGTCCGACGAAAACGCAAATAGCGTCAGCTGAGCGACGCCGAGATCGGGAGCGGCTTCCACGACCCTCCGAACCGCACGGATCCCCGCATGATGCCCGGCGGACCGCGGCAAACCGCGGCGCGTAGCCCAGCGTCCATTTCCATCCATGATGATGGCCACGTGCAGACCTTCGCATCCGCGCCGGCCACTTCGCATTGTAGAGTCCCCTTGCAAAGATGCCCTCAAACCGTTTTCAGCCGGTGAAAACCCGGCGATGCCGCGTCCGCTTCTGCTGCGCTTGCTGCATCGCGCACCACCTGTTCCAGCACTTTCAAGTACTCGAGATACCGTCGGCGTCCTTTTTCTGTGATCCGGCACATGGTTTGTGGACGGTTGTGATCGTAACCCTTCTCGATCTCGACGAGACCGGCCTCCTCGAGCACCTGAAGGTGTCGGCTCAGATTGCCGTCCGTGAGCTCGCACAATTGCTTGAGGTCGCCAAAGACCACCCCCGTCGAGTGGGCGACAAGCGATGTCAGCACGCTCAAACGTGCCTTCTCGTGAATCACGCGATCCAGCCCGTCATAAGCAAATCGCCCTCGCTGAGAAAGCTCCGGCCTAACCTTCGACATCGCTGATCCCGAGGTTCCAAAGAAGAATGGCAGCCATGAGCAGCTGCCCTACGCCGAATGGCGCCGCCATGGCCCAGGGAGAAAACGCATATTCGCCGTTGGCGAGGGCGAGAACTGCCAAACCGGCGAAGAGATACCACACACCCACTGCATACATCGGGCGCGGCAGCGAGCGGCATGAAGCGAGAAAGCCGAGGCCGAATATGATCTGCCAAAGGCCAGGCAACATCCACAGGCTCGCGGGCGCAAATCGGGAAAGAACGAGGGTGAGCAGCGCGCCCGCCACGCCCGCCGGAATGAACTGTTCGGTTGCGGCGTGGATCATCTCGTCCGCCATTCCCGAGTGGATACGACGCGAGCGGGCGCCCATCTCGATGCCGATAAGAATGGCTGAGATAGCGGCCGTTACGACCCACAAGGCGATGTAGCTGAAGGCGTCGGATACAGGATCAGGCAGCCACAGTGCTTGAATTCCGGCAGCGGCGACCGCCAGGCAGCCTGTTGTGGCTACAGTTATAGGTCCATAGCCGCGAAACGTGGCCCCCCGCGCCATTTGATTTCGAATGGCCGATATGTCGGCCAGCGCCTTGTTCAGATCTTTCATGCGGACCAGTGTCAACTTTGCATTGCAAAGTGCATTCCGTGGCAAATTAGTCAAGTCTTCCGAAATCCAACGCAGGTTTCAACGCTCAGTGATGATTTACTTCATCCCGACGCTCAGCCTTGCGGTGGCGGGCGAGTGACTATATGAGCGCTGGCCCCTGCTCCCGAAAAAGCATAACAAATACAAGCTCAAGTTGAAAAATGAACGTTGTGGTAGTAGAATTGCCTGCCAAGGCGAAAACGATCAACCGCTATCTGGGCAAGGACTACAAGGTTCTGGCGTCCTATGGCCATGTTCGTGACCTGCCAGCCAAGGAGGGCTCGGTCGAGCCCGACCGCGACTTCGCAATGTCCTGGCTCGTCGATGGAAAAGCCACAAAGCACCTCGGCGAAATTGCCGCGGCACTCAAAGGCGCCAGCAAGCTCATTCTTGCCACCGACCCGGATCGCGAGGGCGAGGCGATCTCCTGGCACGTCCTGGAGATTCTGAAGAAGAAAGGACTGCTGAAGGACAAGTTCGTCGAGCGGGTCGTCTTCAACGCTATTACCTCCAAGTCTGTGCTGGAGGCGATGCGCAATCCGCGCCAGCTGGACCCTGCTCTCATCGACGCTTATCTCGCCCGTCGTGCGCTCGATTATTTGGTGGGATTCACGCTCTCGCCGGTCTTGTGGCGCAAGCTCCCCGGGGCACGCTCGGCCGGTCGGGTGCAGTCGGTAGCTCTCCGCCTCATCTGCGATCGCGAACTCGAGATTGAGGCCTTTCGCGCCCAGGAGTACTGGTCGATCGAGGCTACGTTCCGCACTGTCTCCGGCGAGACCTTCACAGCCCGTCTTGTCTCCATTGACGGTGACAAGCTCGGCCGGCTCGATATCGGCTCGGAAGAGCCGGCCCGCGCCATGGAACAGGCACTTTCGGGCAGCCGCTTCACCGTCGCCACGGTGGAAAGCAGCCCTGCAAAGCGGCACCCCTACCCGCCGTTTCGTACCGCAACGCTTCAGCAGGAAGCCTCCCGCAAGCTCGGCTTTTCTTCCAAGGAGACCATGCAGATCGCCCAGCGCCTCTATGAAGGGGTAAATATCGGGGGCGAAGCCGTTGGCCTCATCACCTACATGCGCACCGATGGCGTCCAGATGGTTGGGGAAGCCATCGCTGCGACCCGCGCCGCCATCGTGAAGAACTTCGGCGAGGGTTATCTGCCCGATGTTCCCCGTGCATACAGCTCGAAGGCGAAAAACGCCCAGGAAGCGCACGAGGCCATCCGTCCGACCGACGTTTTCCGCCACCCTGCGGCGGTCTCCAAACGCCTCGAGCGCAACCAGACTGCATTGTACGAGCTGATCTGGAAGCGGACCGTGGCCAGTCAAATGGAGAGCGCGGAGTTCGAGCGCACCACTGCGGAGATCGTCGCCGATGGCAGCGATGGACGGCGCTACACCTTTCGTGCCACCGGGTCGGTCGTCAAGTTTGACGGCTTCCTGAAGCTCTATCAGGAGGACCTCGATGATGGACCCGATGAGAACGGAAACCGGTTGCCCACTCTCGCAGCCGGTGATGCCGTGGCTGCCGAGAAAGTAAGAGCGGAGCAACATTTCACCGAACCGCCCCCGCGTTATTCCGAGGCTTCGCTGATCAAGAAAATGGAGGAGCTGGGCATCGGCCGGCCTTCGACCTACACTGCGACTTTGTCCGTGTTGCGTGAGCGCGGCTATGTCCGAGCAGAAAAGAAACGGCTCGTCCCCGAGGATAAGGGCCGCCTTGTCACAGCCTTCCTCGAGGCTTTTTTCGCCCGCTATGTCGAATATGGGTTTACAGCCGATCTCGAGGAGTTGCTGGATCGGATTTCCGCCGGCGAGGTGAACTGGAAAGATGTGCTTCGAGACTTCTGGCGCGATTTCGCAGCGTCGGTCGAGGGGACCAAGGACCTGCGCGTTTCAGCGGTTCTTGATGCACTCAACGACATTTTGGCGCCACACATTTTCCCCGTCAGGTCCGATGGCAGCGAGCCGCGCGCCTGCCCTTCTTGCAGCAACGGCAGGCTGTCACTGAAGCTCGGCAAGTTCGGGGCATTCATCGGCTGCGAAAACTACCCTGAATGCCGATACACGAGACAGATCTCGCAGGTCGACAACGAGGGCGAAAATGCCGTCCCGCCCGACGGCATCCTGCTCGGCCGGGAACCCGAAACCGGGCAACCCGTCACGCGTCGCCTCGGACGCTTCGGCCCCTATGTGCAGCTCGGAGAGGCCATGGAGGGCGAAAAGCCCAAGCGGTCTGCGATCCCTCGCGGCTGGCAGGCGGAAGCCGTCGATCTCGACCGAGCATTGCAGCTCTTGAGCCTGCCCCGCGAGGTAGGCGTGCACCCGGAATCTGGCCGCCCCATCACTGCAAGCTTTGGCAGGTTTGGTCCCTACATCGTTCACGATGGAACCTATGCCAATTTGCCTGCTCCTGATGAAGTGTTCACCATCGGCATCAATCGCGCCGTCGATATGTTGGCGGAGAAAAATTCTCGAGCTCGACGCTCCCCATCGGCACTGAAGGACGTGGGCCTTCATCCAGAGGGTGGCAAAATACAGGTGCTCAGCGGACGATATGGCCCCTACGTGAGGTGGCAGAAGGTGAATGCGACGTTGCCCAACGGCAAGAATCCGGAGAGCATAACTTTGGAGGACGCCTTGGCGCTTCTTGCGGCCAAGAGCGCCAGAGCGACCAAGCGCAAACCGGCAGGAAAGAAAAAGAAGAAGAGAGCCGACCGGACAGTCGCCGAAACGGCCGCACGCGACGCGTGAAGAGATCAGGCAAGCCTGAACGCCGGCCACCTCGGCTTCCAAGCGAAGACGAAATCATCGAATTCCTCGCCGGCTCCGGAGGCAAAGCCGGCAAGCGTGATATCGCACGGGCATTCAACGTTCGGGGACCGGCCCGTATCGACCTGAAGTTGCTGCTCAGGACGATGGCTGAGAAAGGCACGCTTGCCAAACGCGGCCGCCATGTCGTGAAAACGGGTGGCCTGCCCGATGTCGCGGTTCTCGAGATCACCGGGATTGACCGCGACGGCGAGCTTGTCGCGGTGCCCGTCGACTGGGAGGAGCCGGTTTCCGGACCACTGCCCCATGTGACGCTCATTTCGTCGCAGCGCCGGTACATCCGCGGTGGTGAACCGGCTCCTGGGCGCGGCGATCGTGTCCTGGCAAAGATTTTCCCGGCGGCTTCTCGCTATGAAGGCCGTATCATCCGGAAGCTCGACCATCGGAAGGGCCGCTTGCTCGGCGTATTTCGAGCCGTCAGGGGCGCAGGCGCCCGGGTAGTTCCGGTCGACAAGAAATCACGCCACGAAATGTCGGTAAATCGAGGTGATGAAGGCGGCGCGCAACCGGGTGATCTGGTTGAAGTCGAGATAACGAAAGACCATGGCCGCGGACTGGCGATGGCCCGAGTCCTCCGTCGCCTGGGAGACATCCGGGACCACCGCAACATCTCGCTGATCGCCATCCACGAGCATGCCATTCCGAGCGAATTCCCGGATCAGGTCATCGCGGAAGCGCGCGCCCTGCAGAAGTTCGAGGTCAGGGGCCGTCATGATCTGCGGCATCTGCCCCTCGTCACCATCGACCCCCCGGACGCGCGCGATCACGACGACGCGGTGTGGGCAGCCGCTGATTCCGACCCCTCCAATAGAGGCGGGTTCAGAATCGTCGTGGCCATAGCCGATGTGGCTGCGTATGTGAATCCCGGCACCTCGCTCGACCACGAAGCACGGATTCGCGGCAATTCCGTCTACTTTGCCGATCGCGTCGTGCCGATGCTGCCGGAGCGGATTTCGAATGATCTCTGCTCACTGCGAGAAGGAGAAGATCGCCCCGCCCTCGCTTGCTTCATGACCTTTGATCGGTCCGGCCGCAGGACGAGACATCACTTTGAGCGCGCGCTAATGCGCTCTGCCGGCAAGCTTTCCTATGAGGAAGCACAGGCGGCGATCGACGGCTATCCGAATCAGAAATGTAAAATTTTGCTTTCTGACGTGCTTCAGCCTCTGTGGCAGGCATACGATGTCCTTGCTCGCGCACGCGCCAGACGTGGTCCGCTTGAGCTCGATCTGCCGGAGCGCAAAATCCTTCTCGACGCTCATGGCCTGATCGAGCGGGTATTCACGCCACAGCGCCTCGACGCCCACAAGCTTGTCGAGGAATTCATGATCCAGGCCAATGTCTCGGCAGCCGAGGCGCTGCAAGCAAAGAAATCACCCTTGATCTATCGCGTACATGAGCCACCGGCCGCCGAGAAAGTCGAAACACTGGTCCAGTTCCTGCGAACGCTTGGCATTCCGTTCGCTAGGGGGCAGGTTCCGAAGCCCAGCCACTTCAATCAAGTCCTCGAGGCGGTCAGGGGTAAGGATTACGAAAGCCTGGTCAATCAGGTGGTCCTGCGCACCCAGTCGCAGGCGGCATATTCGCCCGACCATCGCGGCCACTTTGGGCTTAATTTGCGGCACTATGCTCACTTCACCTCGCCAATTCGCCGCTACGCCGATCTCATCGTGCACCGCGCGCTCGTATCTGCCTTGTCGATGGGTAAAGGCGGGCTCAGCCAACACGACCTCGCTCGGTTGCGAGATACCGCCGACTTGATTTCGGCCTGTGAGCGGCGGGCCATGGCTGCCGAGCGCGCGACCATCGACCGCCTGATCGCCGCTCATCTTGCTGATCGTATCGGAGCGCGGTTCCCCGGGCGCATCAACGGAGTTGTCGGGGCCGGTCTGTTCGTCACCCTCGATGAGTTGGGTGCCGACGGCTTTGTCGCCGCAGCAACGCTTGGAGCCGACTATTTCGTCTTCGACGACGCGAGCCATTCCCTGATAGGTGAAACCACCGGAGAGACGTTCAGGCTGGGAGACAGGGTCGAGGTCGAAGTCAAGGAAGTTGCCCCGGTATCCGGCGGACTTCGTTTTGCGATGGTCTCGCCTGGACGGCGTGGCAAGCCGATGCCGCGCCCCTCGACACGTCGTCGGGCGCTTCGCCCCTCGGCTCGCCGACGCTGATCTTGCACCCGCAAAGTGCGTCATCTCGAAGAAGGAGGCGAGACGGGCTCAATTGGGTTGTTGCCGACGGCCTGATTGCGGCAGGTTGCCGCGCGGCGGCGCGCACGCCGATGTTGCGGTGCCGGCGATGCTAGTAAGACCAAGAACAATTCGCTTCGCACTCGGGCATGATGACACCATCTTCGGATCGAGATACCTGGGCGGCCATCAGAAACGGCTTTCTCGGCGGCTGTCCGAATTGTCGGCGTGGCAAACTGTTCCGAAGCTATTTGAAGGTCGCCGATCATTGCCCGGCGTGCGGCATCGAGCTGCACCACCATCGCACTGATGAGGCACCGCCCTATTTCACCATCTTCATCGTCGGCCACATGATCGTGCCATTGATATGGCTAGTCGAGACGACCTGGAGACCGCCCGTGTGGGTGCATCTCGTCATCTGGCTGCCGCTGGTCGCATCCCTGTCGCTTGTGTTATTGCCGGCAGTCAAGGGCGCCGTCGTCGGCATGCAGTGGGCCATGCGAATGTACGGTTTTGCGATTGTGGTGCACCGCCATGATGGCCAGGTACGCGAGTCCGAAGTTGACGCCGCCGATATGGCTGCCATGCAGCGGTGAGCGGCACTTGCGCTGAACCCTCAGCCTTGAGCCGGCGACCCGATCTCGTGACTCCGCGTGATGCCGCCACGCTCATTCTCGTCCGCAGGGAGAACGGAATCGAGAAGGTACTTCTGGGCCGACGGCATGCAGCCCACAAATTCATGCCCGGCAAGTTCGTTTTCCCGGGCGGCCGGCTCGGCGCCGATGACGGCCGGGTCCCGGTTGTCTCGGACTTGGAACCGGAGACCATGAGCAGGCTCATGGCGCGGGTTCGAAGCAGGTTTGGCGCGCAGCGGGCGCGTGGCCTGGCGCTCGCCGCAGTTCGTGAGACCTTCGAGGAGACGGGTCTCATCGTCGGTGAGCCGTTTCCTCTTCCTGGACCAGCTGCGGGCGGATGGTTCACATTTTTCGCCACCGGTCACGCGCCGGCCCTCGCAGGACTTCGGTTCTTTGCCCGAGCCATTACACCTCCTGGCGGCATTCGGCGCTTCGATACTCGCTTCTTCGTCGCCGATGCCCGGTGCGTGGCAAATCTTGATCGGCCTTTGCCGGCGGGCACTGATGAATTGCTCTCGCCTGCCTGGTTTACTTTCGCCGAAGCGCGACGCCTTGACCTCGCGGCGATCACTGTCGACATTCTTGATCGTCTGGCGGTTGCATGTGCGAGCGGCGGAGTTCCTCACGCGGCCGACGTCTCCTTTCAATTCATGCGGGCAGGAAAATGGCGGCGTGAACAATTGTAGATTAGTGACGAGGAAATCTTGACACCTTCCCCGGCCATGGCCCATATCAAGGTCACACATCCTACTACCGTTCAGGACCGATCATGGCCAAGGCCGTCACCCTAAAGGTCAAGCTTGTTTCGACTGCCGACACCGGATACTTCTACGTCACCAAGAAGAACTCCCGTTCGCAGACCGAAAAGCTGATAATGAAAAAATACGATCCGGTGGTCCGCAAGCACGTCGACTTCAAGGAATCCAAGATCAAGTAGCTGACCACGCGAAGGGTGTTATCACCGCGAACGTGTGACTTTCTTCCTATCGGCAAAGGTTGAGATGTGCCGAAAAGGCGGCCGGTCCGGCGGGCAAGTCGAGGAGGCCACTCGAACGCCACCGAACCGGCCAACCCCGTGAACTCAGGAGATGCGGCGGACCTGAGGACCCCGGGGCAAAGGGAAACCGCATCTGGCGGTCCCGGGAACTACGCTCGCTTCAATTCCGCCCAAAGTGTAGCCAAATCTGCCACTTTAGCCAAGCCGGCAAGGCTGGGTTTGCCTTGTTTGGTAAAGGCTTAAGGTGAACCGTTGCGGCACGGAATTGTATTAGCGGGAAATCCCCTGTTCCCAAATGGAAATTTCCTCTTCTGTTACGAACTTCCACATTCGCAGAAACGTGGGAGGATGCTGCTAACAGACTGAAGAAATTCGATTATTGCGGCTTAAGATTACAGGTTCGTGACGCGGGCAGGACTACGTTGCCGCTACGTCAATCTGGTTTGGGCCGGCGCGCTCGGCCAGGCAGATGGCCGCATCGGCTCTCTGAGAAGGGTTCCGGGTTGTGCTGGAGTTTCGCCCGGGAACACTCGCGACAACGTTGTCAACAACGTGGACGCTGGTCGTTCATGACGCCGATCTAAGGAAACCGTCGATGGTCTGGAGAAAACTCAGCACCGAGATGGGCTTGGAAATGTAGGCTTCGCAGCCGCCTTCGCGGATCTTGTCTTCGTCACCCTTCATCGCAAACGCAGTCACCGCGATAACCGGAATGTGCCTCAGGTCGTCGGCTTCCTTCAGCCACTTGGTAACTTCGATGCCCGAGACTTCCGGGAGCTGAATGTCCATGAGTATGAGATCGGGTTTATGCTTGCGCGCGAGATCGAGCGCCGACAGTCCATCCCGCGTCTGGATCACCCGGTAGCCGTGCGCCTCGAGGAGATCACTGAACAGCTTCATATTGAGTTCGTTGTCTTCGACAACGAGCACCGATTTCGCGGCAAGCCGCGCTCGTGGCGCGTCTGCTGGTTCCGACATTCCACTCACACCGGTCAGCAAGGGATCCCATCCTGCGATGCGCGATGCCCGCGAAAACGCCGGGCATCGACACGGGTGTCCTTTTTCTGCCGGCATAGTGGCCGTATTGTGTAACCAAGACTTTAACGTCGGCGCTTCCGGCATCCATGTCGTGGTAAATCGCCACCAAGCTCACCAATGGCACGACTCCAGCTTTCGGTCGATGATGCCTCGGCCATAGCATTGAAAGCATTTGCGTTTCTTGCCGCCAGCGAGGATCGGCTCGAGCGTTTCCTGGCGCTTTCGGGATCCTCGCCGAACGACCTCGGCACAGAGGCGCCAACTCTCCTTTTTCAAGCCGGCGTCCTCGAGCACCTGCTGGCCGATGAACCGATGCTCCTGGAGTTCTGCGCCAACGAAGCGCTGAGCCCCGATCTGCCGGCTCGCGCGCTCCGGTGCTTGCAACTGCCTGATCGTTAACCCGTTACTTCTTCCGCTTCCGGTCGGCGACGAGGCTCACGATTTCGTACATGACATGCGCAGCCACCATGGCCGTGATGTTGTTGTGATTGTCCTTGGTCGGCATCAGACAGACCGTATCTCCGCCGATGACTTCGAGCCCCCGCACGCTCCGCAGCAGTGTATTGGCTTCATCGATGGTCCAGCCTGTGGCGCCCGCCTCGATGTTGGAGACGCCCGGTGCAACCGCGGGATCGAGGCAATCGAGGTCGAAGGTGATATAGATCGGTGCGTCGCCGAGCCGGTCGCGGATGATCTCACAGCATCGGGCGGTCCCAAGCTCGCGGTACTCGTCCATGGTGATTACTCGATAACCCAGATCGTAGGAAGGCTTGAGCCAGTCGCGGGTGCGGGGATTTCCCCGCATGCCGATCTGCACGCTTCGCGTTGCATCAAGATTGCCCTGGCGCACGCAGTAGGCAGCCCAGTGTGCAGCCGACTTTTTGGCGCCCATCCAGTGTGGCAAGTTCTCATAGGAGTCGGTGTGGGCATCCAGATGCAGAAGTGCGGCCCTGCGATTGTTTGTCAGCCTGGATTTCTCCCCGGCAATCGCCTGCAGGATGGCCCCGGTAATGCCATGATCGCCGCCGATCGCTACTGGCGAAGCGCCGGCATCGGCGACTTTTTTGAAGAACGCCGAGATTCGCTCGACGCATTTCTCATTGTCCATCGCCTCGGGCAACGGGACATCGCCGAGATCATGAATGCGGCACTGCTCCCAAGGCGAAAAGTCAAAGTGCTTGTGATAGCGCCTGTTGTGAGCTGAGACGTTGCGAACCGCCCTTGGCCCGAGGTGTTGGTCGCGCTCGGTGGAGCCATTGCCGGAACTGTGCGGAACCCCCACCAGGGCGATATCGCAGTGTTGTGGATCAGGGTCGAAGGGTGCCCGGAAAAGGGTCGGCACACCCCACCAGTAGAGGGTTTCCATCAACAGGCGATCACTATCGGAAGCGCTCATGCAGGGCCGCTCCCGGGCACGAGGGTGTCATGAGCTGCAGGGCTTAGCCGGCGAAACTCCGGTTTTTCCAGCTGCTCAGGCGTCATCCATACGTTTTCGTACGGAACGCCAAGCTCTTCGAGCACCAGATGCGGGGCGATCGAGCCCCAGCGTTTGATATTGTAGAGTTTGTACATGACTCGTTCCTGCCGTCAGGTAGGCTATCGGATCATGCCCTGGCCTTGCAAACGCCAGCCCGCGCCTGAGGATGAGTGCTAAATGATTGGGGAGCGCGCCAACCTCGTTTGGGCGGTTGAGGGTTTGTGCCGCGACTGTCTGGCGCCGGTAAATCCGAGTGACTCTCGTTGTCCGTCCTGCCGGAGCCCGCGCCTCCTCCGCCACCACGAGCTCCACTCTCTCTCGATTGCCCACCTCGACTGCGACGCTTTCTACGCTGCCGTCGAAAAACGTGACGACCCAGGTCTGAGGGATCGGCCGGTGATCATCGGCGGCGGCCGGCGCGGCGTCGTCGCGACTGCCTGCTACGTGGCCCGCGTCAAAGGCGTAAGATCGGCCATGCCGATGTTCAAGGCGCTCAAACTTTGCCCCGAAGCAGTCGTCATCGCGCCAAATATGAGAAAATACCTGGAGGTGGGCCGTGAGGTGCGAAGGCTCATGACGGAGTTGACGCCGTTGGTTGAGCCTTTGTCGATTGACGAGGCGTTTCTTGATCTGTCCGGGACCGCGAGGCTTCATCGTGCGAGCCCCGCTGCATCGCTCGCCTGCCTGGCGAACCGAATAGAAGCCGAGGTCGGCATATCGGTCTCCATCGGCCTTTCCTGCAACAAGTTTCTTGCCAAGGTCGCTTCCGATCTCGACAAGCCACGCGGCTTTTCACTGATCGGCCGAAGCGAAGCGGGAGATTTTCTTGCCGGTCGGCCGGTTTCCCTGATTTGGGGCGTCGGCAAGGCGCTGCAGGCTTCGTTGGCTCGCTGCGGCATCACCACGATGGGTCAGCTCCAGGGCATGGAAAAGGACGGATCTGGTCCGCCGCTTTGGCGCCATGGGGCCGCGGCTCCATTACTTGTCGCGGGGCGAAGACTATCGGCCGGTTTCAGCCAGTGATGAAACCAAGAGCATCGGCGCGGAGACGACCTTCGATAACGATGTCGGCAAGGTCCAGGAGCTCGAGCGCATTCTGTGGCGGTTGGCAGAGAGAGTGTCCGAGCGGGCCAAAAACGCCGGGCTCGCCGGCTCGGTTGTTGTACTCAAGCTCAAGACATCGCAATTCAAGCTGCGTACCCGCAACCGGACTCTGTCTAACCCCACTCAGCTCGCTGCGCGTATCTTCTCTGCGGCTCGGGGTCTGTTGTCCAAGGAGGCCGACGGAACGCCGTTTCGGCTCATCGGCGTCAGTATTGCGGGTCTCGTGGCGAGCGAAAGCGACGCGGAACTGGCCGATCTCGATTCCTCCGTAGGCCGCAGAGCAAGGGCGGAGCGGGCAATGGACAGAGTGCGCCGCAGATTCGGCCGCGCCGCGATCGACACAGGCCTTGGCCTCGCCGGTCTCGATGAGGCAGGCGATCCGGAGAGTGAGACCTAGGATAAGTCGATTTGCCCGCGCTTTTGTGGAGTTTTCGCTAGCGGCTGCATTCCGGTGCGGTCCGGTATTCGAGCTTCGACAGGACGGCGCGCAGAGCAAACTCGCCATAATCGATGATCATGTCGCCTGCGACGCCGTTTTCATACATCTCGAAATCTACTTCGTGATTGGGCGTTCCCTCGCCTTGGTCTCCTTGCGCGGCGTCGTAGTAGCTGATGTTTACCGGCCAGGCATCAACCTCCGCCAGCTTGGAAGCATCACCCGCATTCAGCGGCGTCAACCGTCGGCCCGGTTTTCGTTTGGATCCCAGGAATGAAATTGCAGTGTATGTCTTGGTGCCTTCGGTGCCGTCGAAAACGGTGCTTTCATCGCGCGTCTCGCCAGCGAGCGCAGCGCGGATGATCTTCTTCTGATGGCCGACCGGGAAAATCGCACCGTTCGTCAGCTCGGCCTGCTGCCGGTCGGGCAATTCGATGCGACCATAAGTCGCCCCCTTGCCGATCGTCGCGGAGACGCGCGATTCGGTATCGAGCTTACCGTCAACAAAGTGCCGCTGCGTAACGTTGATGGTCTTGCCGTCTGCTGACTCCCAGGTCGAGTTCTGGGTGTCGAGCAGCTTCACCGCGCTTTCGCTCGTGACAAAGCGACTCACCATGCGAAAGTTGATGGTCCAGTCTTCACAGTCCGAGCCCAGAAGCTCGAGAGCCAGACGACCACTCACATTGACGAGGCCGCTGCGGTTCTGGGCACTCTTGAGGCCCAGCTCGTAGACGGCAATATGCGGCTGGAGCTTCAGGCCTGCTGCCGGCGAGGCGCCCACGGCTGCGGCCAGAGACGCCAACGCACAGGCGAAGCCTCGCCCCGCCGCAAATCTCCTTGCCCTCGCGCCGGGCCGGCGGTTAAGCACCTGCGGCCCACCTCGCCGCCTTTGAGCCACGAAGCCGCCCATGATTCCAAGACCCAAGATTTCGCGTCACGCGAAAGCTCCCAAAAGAAGTCGAAACCCGCCTGGCGGGCCAGTATACAGCACTGCTCAATTCCGACGACCGCGTTCTGACCCCGAGCGAGCTGGCCACGGGGGCAGATGGTTGCGATGGGATGCTGGTCACTCCCGCTGACAGGTTTTCCGCCGAAGTCATCGCGAATCTCCCGGTCTCGGTGCGCATCATCGCATCGTTCTCTGTTGGCTACGATCACATCGACCTGGCGGCTGCACGCGCCAGGGGCGTCGCGGTCACCAACACCCCCGATGTATTAACCGATGCTACCGCCGACATCGCCATGTTGCTGATCCTCGGAGCCGCCCGCGGCGCCTCCTGGGGCGATCGGATGGTGCGCGAGGATCGCTGGAAGACGTGGAGCGCGATTGCGCCGCTCGGCCACGACGTGACGGGGCGCCGGTTGGGCATCATCGGATTGGGCCGCATTGGACGGGCAGTGGCCAAACGCGCCCGAAGCTTTGACATGGTTGTGAGCTACCACAATCGCCGCCGACTGGCATCGCACCTCGAGATGGGCGCGAAATATTTTCCGGTTCTCGACGAGATGCTGCCGGAGTGCGATTTCCTGTCCATATGCTGTGCCTCCACCCCGCTCACTCGAGGCATGGTCAACGAAGCCCTCATTGCCAGGCTTCCGCCGCGGCGCCATCGTCGTCAATACCGCCCGCGGCGATATCGTCGACGACGATGCCCTGATAGCAGCGCTCGGCTCCGGGAGACTTGCAGCCGCCGGGCTGGATGTTTTCAGAAACGAACCCGATATCGACCCCCGCTTCCGCCACTTGGAAAACGTGTTCCTCCTTCCCCATTTGGGCTCGGCCACACACCGCACTCGCACCGCCATGGGTATGCGGGCGGTGGACAATCTCGACCGCTTTTTCAGCGGAGAACGGCCGGCCGACCTGCTGACGTAAGCTGCTTGGGGTACACAGCTTTCCGCCACTCGCGCGCCGTGCTACCGAACCCCTTCCAGCAAAGGATCGCAAGAAATGAGCAAGATAGACACGCGCCTGAAGGAACTCGGCATCGAACTACCCCAGCCCGCCAAACCCGTTGCCAACTACGTCGGCTGGACGCGCACGGGCAACCTCGTGTTCACGGCCGGTCAAGTGACGCTGCAGGATGGCAAGATCGGATATCAGGGCAAGGTAGGCAAAGACTTCAGCGTCGAGGAAGCTGCCAAGGCAGCACGGCTGTGCGCCCTGAATGTCCTGGCGCAGGTGCGCGAGGCGTGCGGTGGTGATCTTGACAGGGTGAAGCGTTGCGTGAAGATCGTTGGCTTTGTCAATGCCGCTCCCGATTTCACCGATCATCCAAAGGTCATCAACGGTGCCTCCGATCTCATTGTCGAGGTGCTTGGAGAGAAGGGAAAACATGCCCGCTCCGCTGTCGGCTCCGGCTCGCTGCCTGTTAACGTGGCCGTCGAAGTGGAGGGCATTTTCGAGATCGAATAGGTATGCTGCGGCTTGCCGGCGTCCACGCACCGGTTTGGTTGACGAGCCTGCCGCTCGCACATCGCGGTCTCCATGACGCCACAGCCGGAGTGATCGAAAATACCGCGAGCGCATTCAGCGCCGCCATAGCCCGCAATTACCCGATCGAATGCGATGTGCAACTTGCCGCGGACGGGAGCGCCGTCGTTTTTCACGACGAGCTTCTCGACAGCCTTACGAACTCGTCGGGGCCGCTCGCCGGCCGGACCGCTGCCGAACTGAAACGTATCCGCATCAGGAACACTCGCGACCGCGTGCAAACCCTGCCGGAAGTCCTCGAGCTGGTGAACGGCAGGGTCGGGCTCCTCATCGAGCTCAAGAGCCGCTGGGACGGCCGCCCGGACCTCGCGAGGCGTGTCGCGCGCGAGCTTGAAGCCTACCGTGGCAGGTGTGCGGTCATGTCATTTGATCCTTTTTTGATTGAAGTTCTCACCGCTCATGCGCCCGCTCTCCCGCGCGGTATGGTTGCCGATCGCATAAACAACCCGTCCTGGGTCTTTCTGCCACTCGCACGCCGGATCGAGCTGCGTTATCTCACTCATCTCGAGCGCACGCGCCCCCATTTCCTGTCCTTCGATGTCCTCGGCCTCCCTTGGCCGCCGGTTCGACGCTTTCGCGACCGATGCGGACCGGTTTTGTGTTGGACGGTGAGATCGGCGGAGCAGGCTGCGCTGGCGCGCCGCTACTGTGATCAGATAACCTTCGAGGGATACCTTCCTTGAGGTCGCCGTGCGCATCAGGATTGCGAACACAGTAAGGGACGTCCCCGCGCGGGAATGGAACCGCTGCGCCTCGACGTCTGTGGAGCCTTACAATCCCCTCATCGACCATGCTTTTCTTCATGCCCTCGAGGTTTCGCAGTCCGCCGTGCGCAGTACCGGATGGCAGGGCCACCACCTGCTGCTCGAGGAGAATGACGGTCGCCTGGCGGGCGTTGCTCCGTGTTATGTGAAGGCCCACAGCCAGGGCGAATACGTTTTCGACTATGCCTGGGCCGATGCCTATCAGCGCGCCGGCGGGCGATATTATCCCAAGTTGCAGATGAGCGTTCCGTTCACGCCGGTCACCGGCCGCCGACTGCTTGTCCCCGACAGCCCGACCGCCGCCGAACATCGCCTGGCGTTGCTTCAGGGCGCCAAGGCCGCCTGCGCTGCTCGCCGGCTGTCATCCATCCACGTCACTTTTCCAACCGAGACGGAATCGCTCGTGTTGGCGACGCATGGGTTCCTCAGGCGGTCCGACATCCAGTTTCACTGGCACAACAGGGGATATGCATCGTTCGACGACTTCCTCGCTGATCTATCCAGCAGCAAACGAAAGAACCTGCGCAAGGAAAGGCAACAGGTTCGCGATGCGGGTATTGACATTGACTGGGTCACCGGCAGCGACCTCACTGAACGCCATTGGGATTCGTTCTTCGAGTTCTACATGGATACCGGATCACGCAAGTGGGGTACGCCTTATCTCACCAGAGAGTTCTTCAGCCTCATCGGAGCAGATCTTGCCGCCCATACCCTTCTCGTCATGTGCCGCCGGGGCCGGCGCTTCATCGCCGGAGCCCTCAATTTCATCGGCGGTGACACGCTGTATGGCCGCAATTGGGGCGCCATCGAGCATCATCCATTCCTGCATTTCGAGGCTTGTTACTATCAGGCGATCGAGTTTGCCATTGCCCACAAACTCAGGTGTGTGGAAGCAGGAGCCCAGGGCCCGCACAAGCTTGCTCGCGGCTACATGCCGAAGCTCACCTACTCTGCGCATTATTTTGCGGACGAGCGCCTGGCCAGGGCGGTGGACGTCTACCTCCGCCAGGAACGGGCGGCAATCTCGGAAGGACAGGCGGAGCTTGCCGGACATTCGCCCTTCCGGCGCGCGAATTGAATTGCTTCCGCCAACATGATTGGAGACAACGATGTCGAGCTATGATTTAAACAACATTTTCGCCCGCATCCTTCGGGGTGAGATACCTTCGCACAAGGTCTTTGAAGACGACGCAACCCTGGCCATTATGGATATCATGCCGCAGGCCGACGGCCACACGCTGGTGCTGCCGAAAGCCCGCTGCCGCAACCTTCTGGATGCCTCGCCTGCCATCCTCAACGCGGTCCTCCTGACCACTCAGAAGGTCGCTCGAGCCGTCAAGCTGGCCTTCGCCGCTGACGGCGTGCTGGTTCAGCAGTTCAACGAAGCGGCGAGTGGCCAGACCGTATTCCACTTGCATTTCCACGTCATCCCTCGGCATCAGGGTGTGGCCCTCCGGCCACACGCGGAAACATCCCAGGATCAGCAACTGCTGGCCGACCACGCTGGCCGCATCGTTGCGGCGTTGAGCGACGACAGAAAATGAGGCGCGAGGTCCCATCCGCAGGGAAGCGGCCTTTCTCAACCTTGTACCATGTACTCCGTCGCGATCATCGCCAGGGCCGCGGCAACGACTCCCGCCTCCAGACGTTTGCCGGCTGCAATGAAAACAAGAACTCCCGCGAGGAGAGCAAGCACCCGGCTGGCCGAAGTTGTGTCGGCCAGCAACCCCGAAGGCGCGTAGACGAATCGCATCACCAGCGCGGCGATCAGTGCCGTGGCGACCGACCTCACCCACAGAAGCACGATATTGTCTGGCTCGATGCGTTGCGCGGCGAGTGCTCCCAGATAACGCCAGAGATAGGTCGCAAGGCCGCCAGCCACGACGATCTTCAGCACGTCGGCCACTAGCGGTTCTAAGCCCCCCGACCCGGATGCATCAGAAAAAAGGCCGCCGTGCCTCCGGCCAATCCGGCGATCACCAAGTCGTATTGTGGCGCAGCGTAGAAGGCCACTGGTCCCAGAATTGATCCCAACGCGATGGCCGCATAGTCAAAGCGCCAGCGGGCGCCGCTCAACAGTGAAAGCAGGAAGAAGGCGGGGGTTACAAATACCAAGGCCGCGGCAACCGGCAGCGGAAGGCGCCCAGCGAGCTCATAGCCGAGCGCCGTGAAGAACAGCATTCCCATCGTCAGAGCGGAGCCGAGACCGATGAGCCACGGCATTCGCTGCCGAAAGCTCACTGCTTCCATCTTCTGCACGGAAAGTAGCCACATCGTCACTGCAATGAAGTGGGCAACGACGTACTCAGGCCAGCGAGCAGCGTTGGCAAGTCGAGATTTGGACAGGACAAGCACGGTGAGAGGCATCAGCCTGACCGCGGTGAGGCTCACCGCGAAAGTAGTCGCCAACATGCCGGCACCGCTTTGCATGGAATCAACAAGCACAACCTGGCCGGGCAGCGCCCAGACGATCACTACCGTAAGAAGACCCAGGGCAAGGTCGAATTCGAGACCCTGGAGCAGCGCCCCAAAGCCGACGAACGATGCGGCCATGACAAGTCCGGCAACGCTTACAGCAGCGCGAAGTCCTCCGGCCAGGCCTCGCCAGTCGTAGCCGTCGCTCCGTTGTCGTTTCGACAAGGGATGAACGATCAATTCACCGATTGCGGCTTCTTCGCCTGCCCGCGCGGACTTGTAATCCCCCTGCCCGATCTCTTTTTTCTGCCGGCAGGCTTGGGCAACGCCTTTCGCTCCGGCGGCTTTGGCAAGGCTCGTTCGCGATCCCGGTCGATGTAGACGAACCCGAGCTTGCCCTCGCCGTCTTCGGTAGCTTCGAGCAGAACTCGCACCGTGCCGCCGGAAACCAGCCGTCCGAACAGCAGCTCATCGGCAAGCGGTTTCTTTACGTGTTCCTGAATGACCCGTGCCAGAGGCCTCGCCCCCATGGTCTGGTCATAGCCTCTGTCGGCCAGCCAGGCAGTCGCTTCCTCGCTTATTTCGATCAGGACCTGCCGATCCTCCAGCTGGGCCTCGAGCTGCATGATGAACTTTTCAACGACCCGGCGAACAATCTCGGGCGGCAGGTGATCGAAACCGATCATCGCGTCGAGACGGTTGCGGAACTCGGGGCTGAACATGCGGTTGATGGCTTCCTGGTCGTCGCCTTCGCGCTGCTGGCGAGTAAAGCCATACGCTGCCTTGGCCATATCCTGAGCACCGGCATTGGTGGTCATGATCAGAATGGTGTTGCGAAACTCCACCGTCTTGCCGTTGTGATCGGTAAGCTTGCCGTGATCCATCACCTGGAGAAGAATGTTGAAGAGGTCGGGGTGGGCCTTTTCGACCTCGTCGAGCAGCAGCACGCAATAGGGGTTCTGATCCACACCATCTGTAAGCAGGCCGCCCTGATCGAAGCCCACATACCCGGGGGGCGCCCCGATAAGCCGCGAAACGGAGTGCCGCTCCATATACTCCGACATGTCGAAGCGCAGCAGCTTGACCCCGAGCGTGTCGGCGAGCTGCCGGGCCACCTCGGTCTTGCCCACGCCGGTCGGTCCCGAGAACAAATAGCAGCCGATCGGTTTCTCGGGCTCGCGCAGCCCGGCGCGCGCCAGTTTGATGGCGGCGGTAAGCGCCGCGATCGCCTTGTCCTGGCCAAACACCACTCGCTTGAGGCTCGCTTCGAGATCGCGCAGAACCTCCACGTCGTTCTTCGAAACGCTCTTGGGCGGAATGCGCGCCATGGTGGCGACGGTCTCCTCGATCTCCTTGACGCCGATGACGGACTTGCGCTTGTTCTCCGTCACGAGCATCTGTGAGGCTCCGCTTTCGTCGATCACATCGATCGCCTTGTCAGGAAGCTTTCGGTCACTCATGTAGCGCGCCGACAGCTCGACGGCCGACTTGATCGCATCCTCGGTGTACCGAAGTTTGTGGAACTCCTCGTAGTAGGGCTTGAGGCCTTTCAGGATCTTGATGGCGTCGGCAACCGATGGCTCGTTGATGTCGATTTTCTGGAAGCGCCGGACAAGCGCTCTATCCTTCTCGAAATGCTGGCGATACTCCTTATAGGTCGTCGAACCGATGCACCGCAGGTTGCCTCCCGCCAGCGCTGGCTTCAGGAGGTTGGATGCGTCCATCGCCCCGCCGCTCGTCGCTCCGGCGCCGATCACGGTATGGATCTCGTCGATGAACATGATGGCGCCGGGAAAACGCTCGATTTCCTTGACCACCGCCTTCACGCGCTCCTCGAAGTCGCCGCGGTACCGCGTGCCGGCCAGCAGCGCACCCATGTCCAGCTGAAATATCGTGCAGCCTTTCAGAACCTCCGGCACTTCACCCCGCACGATGCGCCGCGCCAGTCCCTCGGCGATTGCCGTCTTGCCGACGCCGGCCTCACCAACGAACAGCGGGTTGTTCTTCTGGCGCCGGCAGAGAATCTGGATCGTCCGGCTCACCTCTGCCTCGCGCCCGATCAGCGGGTCGACCTTTCCGACTTCCGCCTTCTTGTTGAGATTGATGCAGAAAGCATCGAGCGCCGAGTCGTTCTGCTTCTTGGATCCCTCGCCGCCGCGTTCTTCCGACGTATCGTCCTCGGCGCCGCGTACAGGTCGGGCATCCGAGGCGCCATGGCGCTTGGCGATCCCGTGCGATATGAAGTTGACGGCGTCATAGCGGGTCATGTTCTGCTCTTGCAGGAAGAAAGCCGCATGGGTTTCCCGCTCCGCGAATATCGCCACCAGCACATTGGCTCCCGTCACCTCCTCCCGCCCGGAGGACTGCACATGGATGACCGCTCGCTGAATGACCCGCTGGAAACTGGCAGTGGGTTTTGATCCCTCCTCGGCGCCGGTTACCAGTTCGGCCAGCTCCTTCTCGATGTACTGTTCCAGGTTGCGTCGCAATAGATCCAGGTCGACGTTGCAGGCCCGCATTACCGCCGCGGCGTCGCGGTCGTCGATCAGCGCCAGCAAGAGATGCTCGAGCGTGGCCAGCTCATGATTGCGCTCGCTGGCCAGCGACAGCGCACGGTGCAGGGCCTGCTCAAGGCTTCGAGAGAATGTCGGCACGGAGTTCTAGTCCTTTTCCATGGTGCATTGTAGCGGATGCTGGTGCTGGCGGGCAAACTCCATGACCTGTCCGACCTTCGTCTCCGCCACCTCGAAGGTGTAGACGCCGCAAACGCCAATTCCCTTCTGGTGAACATGCAACATGATGCGGGTGGCTTCCTCCCTGCCCTTGTTGAAGAAACGTTCGAGCACATGAACAACGAACTCCATCGGCGTGAAGTCGTCATTGAGGAGGAGAACTTTGTAGAGTGACGGTTTCTTTGTTTTGGGCGCAGTCTTGGTGATGACCCCAGTCTGGCCCTCATCCTGGTTGCGGTTCTTGTCTGCCATGAGCCGATGATCCACTGCTGCGGCCAATGAATTCCGCGTGCCAATCGTTCACGGATAATTTAGGCGATTCAGCGGCCAATGGGAGGGGCATCGACGGGCTTTTTTTGGAGACCTCGTTTGCCCCAGAGGGCCCGGCAAAGAAATTCGCCCGGCACGCAGTGCCGGGCGCTGCAAGACTTATCTCGTTGAAGAAGGCGTGCCGGCCTTACTTGGATATCGCCTTGGCCGTAACGTGGGCGGCCTGAGTCTCGAACGGCTTGTAAGCGTCCTTGACAGCTGCGGCATAAAGCTCGTTGAACTTCGTGACCTGCGAGATGAAGCTCTCGTAGGATTCCTTGACGAAACCCTGCTGAACTTCGAACGCCTTCTCGACTGACTTCGCGGCAATTACCTTCTCGAGAGCCTGCGTTCCCTTTTCGAATGCCCGACGGGAGAAATCGGCGGACTCTGCCGCGATGTTCTGCAGCCCCTTGGTCATGGCCGCGGCGGACGCAACATACGCTTCAAAGCCTTCCTTGCTCATTGCCTGCACATCTTCCATTGATTTGAACATGGTAATTCTCCGATCAAGTTGAGTTTCACACAGTCCGCCTTCTGCGGTCCCGTTGCGTTGCAATATATGCATTGCACAATCAGGGTCAAGGGTTTTTTGCAATGCAATAGAAACTTGGGCGCCAGCCTGAGTGTGTTTACCATTTTATAACTGGGTACGGCCCAAGATGCCCCAAAACAGCCGTAAGAAATCCTTGTTTCCGAAGGCACATTCGCGTTTGATACATGGTGAGGGTCGACACCCTCCCTGAGTCTTACACTGCGCAAGTATCCAAGTTTACCCACCTGCCAGCGGTGGCTCTAACTTTGTCCAGGCTGGCTTTGAGCGGTGAGGCCCTCCAATTCTCATGAATCTCCCAGCAGAACGTCCCACAGGCAGTGCCCGCCCGTTAGCCTTTTCCCTTCGGGTCTTGCTGATTCCTTTCTGGTTCCTGGTTGCGGCCGTTGATCCAGCTGCGGCACGGGGCTTTTCGGCGCTTGCGGTGGATGCTCATACGGGAGCCATTCTGTTCGCACAGGCGCCCGATTCCCAGCGTCACCCGGCATCGTTAACCAAGGTCATGACCCTCTATATCCTGTTTCAGGAGATCGCCGCGGGTCGCTTGAACCTGTCGACCAAACTCAAGGTGTCGAAACATGCCGCGGCGCGACCGCCCTCCAAACTGGGCCTCAAGGAGGGCGACACGATCCCGGTGGAGGATGCGATCAAGGCGCTGATCACAAGATCGGCCAACGACGTGGCAGCTGTAGTTGGGGAGAACATCTCCGGATCCGAGTTCGCATTCGCCGCGCGGATGACGAACACCGCCCGCTCGCTCGGCATGACACGAACCACATTCCGCAATGCTTCCGGCTTGCCCAACCCCGCGCAGGTCACGACGGCACGCGACATGGCCACGCTGGGGCTGCGAGTTCAGCGCGATTTCCCGAGCTACTATCACTATTTCAGCATTCGGAGCTTTACCTACAAAGGCCAGGTCGTACGCACCCACAACCGCCTGCTTGGCCGCTTCAAAGGAACCGACGGCATCAAGACAGGCTACATCCGGGCTTCCGGCTTCAACCTTACGACCTCGGCAGCCCGGGGCGACAAGCGGGTGATCGGTGTGGTCATGGGTGCGACCTCGAGCAGCGCGCGCAACCAGTACATGATGAAGATGCTCGAAAAGCACTTCGCCAAGGCGAAGGTGTCCAAGAAAAACGTCATCGCCGCCCTGGCGGGCAAACCTCCAGGTATCGAACCTGGAGCTCTGGTTGAATTTGCCGAGGCGACGCCTCTCGTGAGTGAGGCGCAGCCGGCAAAAGCCGGGGCAATCGCGATGACTGCGCCTGCAACCGATACGGTTGGCGGCCAGCCCGCTCCGGCGAAGACCGGACCACCAAGCGAGAGCAGTGGCCTCACCTCGGTTGGTGATGGATTTGAATCGGAAAGCTCCAATGCCGGAGAGGACGACGGCGTGGAGTGGCCAAAACCTGCTTCGGCCTCGAAGGAAAACAACAGCGTCGAGATGGCTTCCACCGCACCGATGGCGGCCACCGCTTCATTCCAGCCGGCACCGACAAGCGAGCCGCCTGAGGTCGCGGCCGTCCTTCCCAACCAGCAAGTTGAACAGGGAAAGACAACCTGGGACATTCAGGTTGGCGCCTATCCCAAGGCGAAGGACGCCAGGCGGCGGCTGGACGAGGTCCGCGCGCTCAAGCTCGCCGCGCTACGGCAGAAGGCCGCGCAGGCAGTCCCCGTGAGCAAGGGTAAGTCGATGCTCTATCGCGCCCGCTTCCTCGGTTTCAGTGAGAAATCGGCGAAGGAGGCCTGCCGGGAGCTCGGCAAGCGTGGCGTGAGCTGTCTGACGCTCGCCCCTCAGGGATGAACTCAAGTCCCGAGAAGCAGATCCTTCGCTTGGTTGATTTTTGCCGCAAGATAGTCCGAGCCGCCATGATCGGGATGTAACTGTTTCATGAGGTGGCGGTGTGCGGCGCGCACTTCCTCACGGCTGGCGTTCTCCTTGAGGCCGAGCACGGCGTAGGCCTCCTGCCGCGTCATGGTTCCGTCCGCCGTTTCTGCAGATTGCCGCCGCTCCCCTGCAGCCGTGCGCCAATCGTGGACTGTCCGGTCGAGGTAGGCTTCCAGGAGCGGGCCGCTTTGATCGGCAGCTCTTCTGCATTCCCTGAGCAACATCAGCAACGATTGCTTGTTGAGCTCAGACAATCGCCGGCCCTTGAACTCTCCTTCAAGCACTTGCCCATCCATCGCGCCGCTGTCGTGATCGAGTTCCATCGCCAGCATGCGCGTCTGCACTCTCGATTTCTGACCCTTGGTCTTTCTGCCAAACCCGAAGATATCACCCAGCGGCAAGTTCTTTCCCAGCAGGCCCAAGCCGAGGGCGAAAAAGGGAGCGGCGGCTGCGATGCCGGCGCGCAGCGCCAGAAAGCCGCCGAGAACGATCAGGCCGCCGCCGGCCGCCTGCCGCACCACGGTGGCGGATAACGGCCTGCCGCCTGACAGTCTGCCCACGATCCACAGGGCGGTCAGTCCCAAAAGCAGAATAATCAGAAGCTGCGGCATCGGAGCTACTTGAGTTGTTGCAGCAGCAGTGCGGTGTCCCGCGAGCTTGACTTCGCGTAGTGTTCGAGCGCCTGGCGTCCACCCGCGGCATAGACCGCGACCGCCGAGAGCAACTCGCGAAGTTGTCCCGCCGCGGCGGCATCGAGCCGGCAAAAGGCGCCGCCTGTCAGTCGAGCGATCTCCTGAAACGCCCGCGCCGCGGCGGGATCCTGTCCTTCGAGGAACATGAACAGGGGGACGCCCATGAGGCCGATCTCCCCCGCCGATGCACAGACCTGATCGATGCCTTCCTCGAACGCATCGCCCACGAGCACCGCGGCATTGATCTTCGTGCCGGCTCCGACGCGCTTGATATGAGCCAGTACCTTGCCGATCTGCGTGTTGCCACCGCGGCAATGGATGCCGGTCATAAGCTGCGCCAGGGCGGTGGGATCACTCACCCATTTCGATGCCTTGCATTCGCCGAAGCCGCGAAAATACACGAGCTGAACGTCGAGGCCTCCGATCCGCGCCGTCTCCCGGAACATCTCCGCCTGGATGGCGAGGGCGCGATCCCATGTGGGCTGCCGGCTCATGGTGGCGTCCATGGCGAACAGCAACCGCCCGCGCTCGCCTGCCGCACACGCCGGCGCGCGCGACTTCACGTCGGCAATGAACGCGTCGACCTCGGAATGGGTCGATGCCTTCTCCATCGATGTCGGCTGGGCCGGAACTGGGCTTGTTCCGTGTCCCTTGGTCGTTGCCATGAAATCCATCTTACTCCATTGGGCGGAAGAACAGAGAGTGTAGATAGTCCGCCGCGGCCCGAACAAAAGGGTTATGACAGGAGGCGGAGCACATTTTCCGCGGCCGTTTCGCCGCTGGCGATCGCGGATTCGAACCAGCCGGGCGTTCCTGGGGCGAAATCGGCCGAGGCAAAGAACACATTCCCGTCTTCCTGCCATTCCTCGGCCGCAGCGATCCACGGTGCAGTAGCGGGGGTCGCGAGCCAAGTTCCTCTTGCGCAGGGATCTCCAACCCAGTCGTGCCAGTCATGCGCGATGAGCTCCGCGCCCGGGAAAAAGCGCCGCAACGATGTTTCGACATCCGGCCGTCTTGCCGGATCGAACCCGCTGCCGGGAAGACCGAAGCCCACAATCATCACCGCACCGTCGCCGGTTTCGCGTTCGGCGAACATCCACCGAATCCCATCGAGGCCGCCGGTTACAAGAGTCCCAGCCTCTACACTTGTGCCCCTGGCCTTCATCCATACCTTGAAGCTGCATCCGCCATGGCCATTCGCCATGGCCTTCAGCTTGCGGGCGCCCGGAGGCGGAGAGAACCGCAAGGTCCCGAGCACATTGAGAGGGATCGCCAGTATCAACGTACCCGCCCGGTAAATTTCGCCGTTCGCCGCCTCTGCCACCACTTCACCAGCGAGCTGCCGCACACCCGCGATCGGGCAGGAGAGACGCAACTCCGCCCGCGATGTGGCGATAATGCGCGCCACAAGCTCGGAAGCTCCAGGCTCAAGCGAATGCATCAGCGCCGACATCATGCTCTCTGGTGACCCATCGCCATGGGCACAGCTCGAAAGAAACTCGGCGGCCGAGGTCGCTGCTGGATCGCCATTCCCCGAGATGCACCACCAAGCGAGAATTTGTGCGCGCGCCGCGCGGTTTGCCTTGATACGTCGCAGGTATTGGTCGAGGCTGATGTCCACAGTCGAGCGTTCGGGGTGACCGTTGCAAGCCGCATACGCGAGGGCATCGCTGCGAACCCTGGTCATTGCTGCCTCGTAACCGGATCTCTCCCGGGCTCGCGCAGGTCCCTCACTACGCAGGCCGGTGCCATCATGCCAGCGGCGCGAATTGACGGGTAGTGTCGCTCTCAGAACGATGCCCTGGTGGGCGCAGTGGCGCCGGATACGCGCATGACAGGGCGCAATCCACGATCCACCGAATTCCACCGCTTCGCCCGACGGCATGAACCGGCGAGTAAAGGCCCGGCCGCCCACACGATCGCGCGCTTCGAGGATGACCACCTTCAGGCCCGCGGCACCGAGCACCCTCGCAGCGGATGCCCCTGCGAAGCCCGCGCCTACGACGACAACATCAAAATCGGCGCTCACCCGTCATCGTGCTCGTTGGTCTGGCTCCATCGACATCAGGGCGGCGTTACCCCCGGACGCCGTGGTATCGATCGAAACTACCCGTTCGGTCGCGAAGCGTTGCAAATAGTGGGGTCCGCCGGCTTTGGGCCCCGTGCCCGAAAGTCCCTCGCCCCCGAACGGCTGCGCGCCGACGACGGCGCCGATCTGGTTGCGATTGACATAGATATTGCCCACCCGAGCCCGGCTGCGTATCTCCTCAACCGTCGTTTCGATGCGGGTATGGAGGCCCAGAGTGAGCCCATATCCGGTGGCGTTGAGTGCTTCGCACACCGCAGCAAGCCGATCGCCAGCAAAGCGCACCACGTGCAGAATGGGCCCGAACACCTCCCGCTGGAGCGGCTTCAGATCGTCAATCTCGTAGGCCGCGGGCGACACGAAGGTTCCCGCCTGGAGCGCACGATCAAGGCTTGAGTCCAGGATGGTTCGGGCCGTTTTTGCCATCGCCGCCTTGTGCCTGTCGAGCGCGGTCTTCGCTTCCTCATCGATTACCGGCCCGACATCAGTTTCATATCGGCCGGGATCACCGACCCTGAGCTCCGCCATTGCACCCTTGAGCATCGCGATCAGCCGCTCTGCAATATCGGTTTGGACGAACAAGATACGCGCCGCCGAGCATCGTTGCCCAGCGCTGTCGAAGGCGGAAGCAATGGTATCGCGCACTGCCTGTTCTGGCAGCGCGGAGGAATCGACGATCATTGCGTTCATACCGCCCGTTTCGGCGATGAACGGCAGTATCGGACCGGGCCGGTCGGCCAGCGCGCGATTGATGGATGCAGCTGTTTCATTGGATCCCGTAAAGGCGACGCCCGACAGGCGCTCGTCCTTGAGCAGCATCCTGCCGATCCGAGCCCCGTCGCCAGGCAAAAGATGCAGCACCTCTGCCGGCACGCCAGCTTGATGCAGAAGCCGCACCGCCTCGCTGGCGACGAGAGGCGTCTGTTCCGCCGGTTTGGCGATCACTGTGTTGCCGGCGGCCAACGCGGCCGATACCTGGCCTGAAAAGATTGCCAGCGGGAAGTTCCACGGAGATATGCATGCGAAAACTCCCCGTCCCCGCAGCGAAAGCTGGTTGCTCTCTCCGGTCGGGCCAGGAAGCTGCGTAGGGCTTGAGAAGTCCGTGCGCACGCCCATCGCATAGTAGCGGAGAAAATCCACAGCCTCGCGCAGGTCAGCTTGCGCATTATCCAGGGTCTTGCCCGCCTCGTAGACGAGCAGCATCATGAGGCGTGCGCGGCTTTCCTCGTAAAGGTCCGCGGCGCGATCGAGAATCGAAGCGTGCGCCTCCGCGCCAAGCCGGTCCCACGAAGGGAAGGCGGCGTGCGCTTGCCTGAGCGCCTGCCCTACTTCGCGCTCGCCCGCCGCGATGACCGTGCCCACCGTGACGTTGCGATCCTGGGGCGCGGTAACGGGCGCTGCGTCGTCGGACAAGGCCGACAGGCCCGCCACCAACGGGGACGCATGAGCCGGAACCCTGCGCGCCGCCGCGATGTCTGCCTCGATATCTTCGCGCGTTGTCTTGTCCCATAGCGGCAGACCACTCGAGTTTCGGCGTGGTACAAAAATATCGGCAGGCGCGGGAATGCGAGGGTGGGCAATTGAGGCCAGCGATTCAGCTTCCTCCACGGGGTCTGCCACGATGGCTTCGATAGGCGCAGCATCGTCGGCAAGCCTGTTCACGAATGAACTATTGGCGCCGTTCTCGAGCAGGCGACGAACCAGGTAAGCCAACAGGTCCTCGTGACTTCCGACCGGAGCATAAATGCGACAAGCAACGCCGCCATCGCTGACCATGCCGGCATACAACTGCTGGCCCATCCCGTGCAGCCTTTGAAATTCGAAGCGCTTGTCCTCGCCGGCCATGACTCGCACGGCTGCCAGAGTGTGCGCATTGTGCGTGGCAAGCTGGGGGTAGAATCTGTCGCGGCGTGCCAGCAGGTATCGCGCACAGGCGAGATACGACACATCGGCCGAAACTTTGCGCGTGAAGAGTGGATAACCTTCGTAGCCCGCCTCCTGAGCACGCTTGATCTCCGTATCCCAATAGGCGCCTTTCACCAGGCGGACCGGGATAACCCGGTCGGTGGCGTGGGCCAGATGGTAGAGCCACTCGATGACCGCATAGGCACGTTTGGAATACGCCTGTACTGCGAGGCCGAGGCCGTTCCAGCCGGCGAGTTGCGGAGCATGAGTAAGTTCGCCGAACAGGTCCAGCGACAGCTCCAGGCGGTTCACTTCTTCCGCATCGATGGTCAGTCCAATGTCGGCAGCCTTGGCCAGCCGGGCGAGCTCACGAACCTGAGGCATGAGCTCGACAAAAACCCGGCTGCGAGCCTTTTCCTCATAACGCGGGTGCAGCGCCGACAACTTCAGCGAAAGTGATGGGCGAGCGAATATGGGGTCGGAGGCGGAGCTTTTGCCGGCTGCCTTTGCCACCTCGGCCAAGGCATGTGCGTAGGCCGCGCGATATCGCTCAGCGTCGGCCCGGGTCATGGCTGCCTCGCCGAGCATGTCGTAAGAGAACCGATAGCCCTGCTCTTCCTTCGGCTGGGCTCTTGCAATGGCCTCTCCGATGGTGCGGCCGAGCACGAATTGCCTGCCCATGATGCGCATCGCCTGCCGCATGGCCTGGCGAATGACCGGTTCACCGGACCGCTTTACAAGCCCGGCGATGTAGCCGCTGATGTCGGTCTTGGTATCGCGACCGAGCTCGATGAAGCGTCCAGTAAGCATGAGCCCCCAGGCGGAAGCATTCACAAACAACGATTCGGACCTGCCCATGTGACGTTCCCAGTCCCTGCCGGCGAGCTTGTCGGCGATCAGCCGGTCGGCGGTCTCGTCGTCGGGGATGCGCAACAGGGCCTCCGCGAGGCACATGAGAACGATGCCCTCTTCGGAGGAGAGTGCATATTCCTGCATGAAAGCATCGATTCCCCCCTGCGCCGATCGCTGCGACCTGACCTCACTCACCAGCGCCCGCGCGATTTCCTGAACGCGGGCCTGCTCTCGCGGCGGCAGCTTGGCCAGCCGTGCAAGCTCCCGCACGCAAGCTGATTCATCGGCAAAGAGTGCCTGCCGGATTTTCGACTTGTCAGGCAACAACGGCGCCACGCGATCGTTCTTTCCAGCACTTGGAAGGGTTGAAGATGACAACAAATGCCCGATGCAAGATAGTGGGAATTCCGCCTTCCTGGCGCCGTGTCAGCCATGAGTGCTCCGCACATCTTGATACGTTCTTTCGAGGACCTTCGCGCCGCGACCCACCGCTGGCGCAACGACGGAGTGCGGTCGGCCATCGTCCCCACCATGGGCGCTCTCCATGGAGGGCATCTGAGCCTCTTAGAGCACGCCCGTAAGCACGCGGAGCGGGTGGTGGTGACGATCTTCATCAACCCGAAGCAGTTCGCCGCAAACGAGGATTTGGGGCGCTATCCTCGCGATGAACAACGTGATCTGCGCCTGCTCGGCGAAGCGCAGGCCGATCTGGTCTTTGCGCCGTCCGTGCCGGAGGTCTACCCCGCCCCGTTCGCCACCACCGTTTCCCTCGCGGGACCTGCTGCGGCAAGCCTGGAAGACAAGTTTCGCCGCGGGTTCCTCGCCGGCGTCACCACCGTTGTGGCCAAGCTTCTCATCGGTGCAGACTGCGATTTTGCGATGTTCGGGGAAAAGGACTATCAGCAGCTCGTCGTCGTCAAGGCGATGGTGCGGGACCTTCTCATACCGACCGAGGTCATTGGAGTGCCTACGCGGAGGGAGGCGGATGGCTTGGCCATGTCTTCCCGCAACGCCTACCTCACGGCCGGCGAACGCGCCCTTGCCCCAGCACTCTTTCACTTCCTCGAGCGAGCGAGCGCGGAGATGCGCGGCGGCCTATCGATGCCTGCCGCCGAACGGCGGGCAAGGCGCCACCTCAACCGCCGCGGCTTCAAGGTCGATTACCTGACCACCCGCAACGCCGAGACGCTGGCGCTGCCGACCTCGCGAAGCGAGCCGCTACGACTTCTCGCGGCTGCCGCGCTGGGCCAAACCCGGCTCATCGACAATATCGCGGTGTGACTGCGCCAGGTTCTTGTACAGAAGCCGCCGACCCTCGTCCTTGAAACCAAAATTGCGATAGAACTCGGTGACCCCATGGCGATCCTCGGCCTGCCCCGTCACCGTTACCTGATAGCCGCCCACACCCCTGTCGCGAAGAAACGCTTCGAGAACCTCGATGAGGCGGCCTGCGACCCCTTGGCCACGCCACGTGGGCTCGACGTACAAGTCACCCATCTCCGCCGACCAGCCGTACTCGATGCCGAACTCGAGTGACGCCGTCGCCACGCCAACCGTCTTTCCGTCTGCCTCGGCCTGAAACAGGCCGCAGGCCTCGAGGCTTGCCATTTCGCCGACGTGTCGCTCGATGATGGCCGGCGAGGTTGCGAATCCTTTTTCGGCGAAGAAAGCGGTGAGCAACCGCACTGCCTCGCTCAGATCGTCGCCCGCCCGCAATCTGCGAACGTGGAGCGTCACAACAGTCCCAGTGCCGCCAGCTCGGTGCGAAGTTTTTCCGGCATCCTTTTCAGGCCCGCTGTTTTCCTCAGGTCGGACGGGGCATCCGCGGCTTCCAGGTACCGCCAGCCCTGAAACGCCCGTCGCGGAGTCGGGCGAACGAGCACGTACTCCGGGTCGAAAACGATTCGGCAGCGCGTAATGCCGTCGCGGCCGCGCACCGCCTTCAACGCCTTGATCTGCTGGCGCACCATGATGAACCCGCGTATGACCCAATAGATCGAGCCGCCCTTCAGGATTTCAGCGCCCCGCTTGGGAAACATGCGGGTGGTATGCGACATGTCACGTCCCGCCCTTTGTTCACAGCGCCGCCACTCTTCAAACTCCCTGAGTTCGCTGACCCCGACACAGAGCTTGATGATGTGAAGGGCCATGATCGACCACCTCCTTGCCACAGCCTGAAGGGGCGCATTATCCTCATTCGGGCACCCGAGACAAACGCTCAAGAGACTTTGTTCACGGGTTCCGCCGTTCGCATCATCAGGAGTAACAATCATGACAGTGGCGAAAGTTATCGAGCTCACCGCGGCCTCGGCCAAGAGTATCGAAGATGCCGTTGAACAGGGTATCCATCGTGCAGATGCAACCCTCGACCAGGTGGAGGGTGTCTGGGTTCAGGAGATCAAGGCCATTGTCAAGAAGGGCAAAATCGCCGAGTGGCGCGTGAACATGAAGGTGACCTTCGTGCTCAAGGATTAGCTATGGTAACCGGCTGGTCATGAAACCGGAGATTGCGCGCAAAACTCGGCCGGCGAGAAGCGGCCAACGGCACATCACGGGGATGTGTCGACAGGTGATTTCATTTCTTCCACGAAAAGCGCCTATTCCCATCGTGGCCAGTGCAGGAAGGCTTGCCACGCTGGCTTACTGACAACCCAGGAAGGACTCCCGCAATGACAAGGTCTACAACCACGGCTCTGCTGGCCGGCGCCATGACCGCAGCACTTTCTGCCGTCTCTTCTGTGCCCGCAACGGCAGCCGGGGAGATGGAGCATTGTTACGGCATCGCCTTGAAGGCCCAAAACGACTGCGCGGCCGGCGAAGGAACGACCTGTGCCGGAACTTCGACCGTCGACTACCAGGGCGACGCCTGGAAGCTGGTGCCCAAAGGCACCTGCACCACCATGCAGACGCCGCTCGGGCCAGGCTCGCTCACCCCCATCGAGCGGCCCACCTGAAGCGATTGTGCATGCCCATTGCCCCGCGCGCTGGCGTCGGGCTCAAGCCGCAGCACTACAGGGAAGTTCTGGAGCGGCAGCCCGATCTTGGATTCTGGGAAGTCCACGCTGAAAACTACATGGGAGCGGGCGGACCGCCCCACTACTACCTTGGCCGCATTCGGGAGTACTACCCGCTGTCGCTTCACGGCGTGGGTTTGTCGATTGGCGGTGAGTCGCCGCTCGACCGAGCGCATCTGTTGCGCCTCAAGGCTCTGATCGACCGCTATCAGCCGCAGCTGTTCTCCGAGCATCTTGCATGGTCGACTCATGACGGCGTCTATTTCGATGATCTTCTTCCCCTGCCATACAACAAGGCGACTCTTGAACGCGTTTGCCGGCACATCGACGAGACCCAGGATGCAGTCGGTCGGCAACTGCTGCTGGAAAACCCCGCGACCTATCTTGCCTTCGAAGAGTCCGCGTTGCCCGAGACCGAGTTTCTGGCCGAGGTGGTGCGGCGCACCGGTTGTCGCCTGCTGCTCGACGTGAACAACGTGTTCGTATCGGCCAGGAATCACAACTTCGACGCCACCGCCTACGTGGAGGGCTTCCCTCTCTCAGCGGTCGGGGAAATCCATCTCGCCGGGCATGATGAGCGCGACGACGACGCTGAAGCTCCGTTGCTGATCGATGCCCATGGATCGCCCGTCGCTGACCCGGTCTGGGCCTTGTTTGAGCACACGATCAGGCTTCGTGGCCCGGTGCCGGCCCTGATCGAACGTGACGCCGATGTGCCGCCGCTTGCCGAACTGCTCGCCGAAGCGCGCCGCGCCGACGCAATACTCGGCAACGAGCACGTTCGCCGCAGCCGGTTCCTCGATGCCGCGGAGTAGGTGGTGAACCACAACACCTTCATTGCCGCGCTCACCGACCGCGCGCTGCCGGTTCCGCCGGGTCTGACGAGCTGGCGTTCGCCGCGGCTGGAGCGCCGGTTTAGCGTCTACCGCAACAATGTGGCCTCCGCTCTCATCGCGGCGATAGCGGCTCGCTATCCGGTCGTCGCGCGGCTGGTGGGACGCGATTTCTTTCACGCCATGACGCGGGAATACGTGCTTCATCACTTGCCGCGCTCACCCGTGCTTATCGAATATGGTCGGGACTATCCCGATTTTCTGGCGGCGTTTCCGCCGGCTTCCTGCTTGCCCTATCTCACCGACGTCGCGCGGCTGGAATTGGCCCGCTGGGAGGCCTATCACGCAGCCGACGCCAAGCCCGTCGGCCGCGATGCGTTTGCTGCGGTCGCGGCCAAGCGCCTTCCCAAAATTCGACTGCAGTTCCTGCCTTCGGTCGCCGTGCTCGTCTCCAGGTTTCCGATCGTGTCAATCTGGCATACCAACACGCACGACGCGGAAGTTAAGCCGGTCGATCTGTCGCTCGGCGAAGATGCGCTTGTGGCTCGCCCGGAACTCGACGTCGAAATCCACCGCCTCCCGCCGGGCGCCGCAACCTTCCTGACCCTCCTCGTGGCGGAGGGACCTCTCGGTGAAGCTGCCGCCGGCGCACTGGAGGCCGCAGCCGACTTCGATCTCGCGCTAAATCTAAAGGCCCTGATCGAAGCTCGCATTGTGGCCCGCATCTTGTGAGAAGGGCCGCCCGACGATGATGCGTGGGTCTGCGCGGCTGATCCGGGGACTGATTCGCCTGTTCGAACGCATTCCCTATTCCGCCATCGCGCTGCTGGCACGAATTGTCATCGGCCTCGTATTCCTCAAATCGGGACTTACCAAGGTTGACGGATTCAGGGTGACCGATGCGGCGATCTTTCTGTTCCGCGAGGAATACAAGGTGCCCCTACTCGACCCCTCGCTTGCCGCCCATCTCGCTGCCTTCGCTGAGCTTCTGATGCCATTGCTGCTGTTTGTCGGGGTTGGCGCGCGTTTTGCCGCGCTCGTTCTTTTGGCGATGACGGTCGTCATCCAGTTGTTTGTCTACCCTCAGGCCTATGTGACCCATGGTCTGTGGGCGGTGGCGCTGCTTTTGATCATCGCACGGGGACCCGGCGCCCTGTCTTTCGATTACTTCATCAGCAACAAGTCACGGCCAGCCAGGGCCTGAGCACCGGCGTTCAATCCCTGGACACCACGCGCTGCTGCAGCATGGTTGCCACGACCGCTGCCAGATCTTCGCCGCAAAACACCGGCAGCGAGCAAATCCGGTTCGCGCTGGCGAAAGCTGCAGCCTCGCCGAGGTCTGGGTATTGCACATCGGGATTGGGCAGCGGGCCTTCGCTCCTGTCCCACCAGTCGAGGCGCTTGTAGAGCGCCGGAAGCGCCCGCGCCGCACTGTGCAGCGCCAGCGCTGCAGCGTCGTCCCTTCTTCCGATAATGGTGACGTGAGTGGGCTCGATGGCGAGCTCGGCGTCGGCGAGCAGCAGCCCCGGCATGGGCCGCGCGCCGCCCCGCATGGCGGCGCCCGCGGCATAGCGCATCGCGTGTTCCGCATGATCGCGAAACAGGCTCTCGCCCGCTGTAACGGTAAAGCAGGTTGACAAAACGCGCCACCTGCACCTGCTCTTCGATCAGTCTGATCGGTTCCCGGAACACGCCCGCACCGCTCTCGGCAGTTGCTGAGCTGATAAAGCCGCCCTTCTCGGCCTTGAATTTTGCGCCGATGAACCACCCCGCGGCACCCGCCCGCGCGAGCCAGTCGCGTTTCCCCGTCGCCGCATAGAGATCCAGCATGGCCTGTGGCCAGGGTATGGAGATACATGGCCGAAACCATCGCTCAAGGCAGATGTCACCCTGGCCGACCGCCTCGGCTATGGCAAGCCCCGGTACGTGGGCAGAGTGTACGGGGCGGCAGCTGCCCTGGAAGAAGGGTGAAGCCGTCGTCGTCAGGCCGGATGGACAAGAGGCGGCTGGTCCCTGCTCGCTCGGATCGGAATGCCGACGAATGGCGGGCACCCTGAGGTCTCCCGCAAGGGGCGAGAACCCCAGACGGGCGCCTGCTCCCGCCTGATATGATTTCAAGCTTCGGACCCGACGTTCCAGAGATGCTCCGCCGTACCCTGCTGACCGCCGTACCCGCCGCATTGGCATGCTCCCGTCTGAGCTTTGGCTCCACCCAAACGCGGCTCAGGATTGCAAACGCCACGCTGCACGTTCATTTCCCCAACGGGCAGGAACCCGAGGAGGGTCGAGCCCTCATCGCGCGCTGGGTTGAGCGCTCCGCCGAGGCAGTCGCCGCTTACTTCGGCAGATTCCCGATCGCGACCGTTCACGTCGCCATTGCCCTGGGCTCGGGCAGCGGGGTGCGCGGCGGCCAAACCTACGCCATCGGCGGTGAGGTGTTCATTTCCGTGCGCCTCGGCAGGTCCTCGAGCGAGGAGGATCTGCTCACACGCGACTGGGTGATGGTCCACGAAATGATCCACACCGCCCATCCGCAGCTGCCGCGCAGCTATTTCTGGTTTTGCGAAGGCATGGCGGTTTACGTGGAGTCGGTCTGCCGTGTCAGGGCGGGACATCTTGCGGTCGAAACGGTGCTCCGTGATTTCATGCGCGACATGCCCAAGGGCATGCCGGAGGAAGGCGATCAGGGCCTCGACCATACGCCGACATGGGGCCGCACCTATTGGGGCGGCGCAATGCTATTCCTTCTGGCAGATGTCGAAATCCGCAAGGCGACTCAAAATCGGCTCGGTCTTGTCGATTCCCTGCGCGCGATGAACCAGCGATACAACTATGCCGACACCATGAGCGACGTTTCTGAGCTTCTCGACATCGGCGACGCAGCGACGGGAACGGCTGTGCTCACCGCGCTTCATCGCGAAATGGGCAGCAGGTCCGTTGCCCCCGATCTCGATGGCCTTTGGCACGAGTTGGGTGTCGGAGCCAAGGGCGGCCGGGTGACCATCGACGATACCGCGGTCCTGGCGCCCATCCGCAAGGCGATCTTCGCCCGCGTCTCCTAGTGGATGTCCGCCAATCCGAGTCCTTCATCAGTTGCCTCGTCGGTCGAGCACCTGAGTTGGGCTGAGGTGGAGGCGAAGCTCAAGAGCGGCGCAGCGGCGCTGCTACCCATCGCTGCGGCATCGAAGGAGCATGGATTGCACCTGCCGATGAACTCTGACGAGGTTCAGGCCCGTTGGCTCAGCGGCGAACTCGTTCGTCGGTTCGACTTGCTGATCTGGCCGCCGCTTGCCTACGGTCACTACCCGGCGTTCGCGGACTACCCCGGAAGCATCAGCTTGAGCGAACCCGTGTTCCGGCGGCTCGTACAGGAAGTGTGCACGGGCATCCTCAAATGGCAGCCGCAGCGTCTGTTCGTCCTAGACACCGGCCTCTCGACCATCGCGCCCGTCAACGCCGCCATCTCCGCGCTCGGCGAAGAAGCCGTCCACCTGAAGATCCACGCCGGCGCCCAGTACCGCGAGACCAGAACTTCCCTCAGCACCCAGCCGTACGGCACGCACGCCGACGAGATGGAAACCTCGGTGATGCTCGCGATCGCCCCGGAGCTCGTGCACATGGAGCGCGCTGTTGCCTCGCCGAAAGGATCGGAGAGACCCGGTCCGCTGCAGCGGTCGGCGCCCGATCGCCCGGGCTTCAGTCCCTCCGGCAGTTATGGCGATCCCACGCTTGCGACGGCCGCCAAGGGACGACTCCTTGCCGTTGCGATTCTCGAAGATCTTGCTGAAGCGATCGCGGCAGCGGGTGCTCCCCGGCAGCACTCGCCACCAACCTGATCGCCAAGCTGCCTCACCCGAATGTGATGATCCTTGTTTTGACCCAGAATGCTACTACGGGAAGGCTTGAGCTCTGGCAAAAGCCAGGTATCATCAACCAGCCAATACATGAGGAACTCATGAAGATTTCCGTGATTTCGGGCGCCGCCATTGCCGCGGCAGCGGCCGCTCTGCTGATGGCCGGCGTGGCCTCGAACTCGGTTCGCGCCGAGGATGCCAAGATCCATTGCGTCGGCGTCAACGCCTGCAAAGGCCAAAGCGCCTGCAAGACCGCCAGCAGTTCCTGCAAGGGACTGAACGCGTGCAAGGGCCAGGGCTTCGTTGAGATGACCGAAGCCGATTGCACCAAGGCCGGCGGAAAGAAGGAAAGCTGAGAGAGCAGCAAGACCAACTGCGCCCCGCAGGCCGCATGGCCTGCGGGGCGCGCCAGCGATTCGAGGCGCCCAGGACAGAACTCCAGTGACCCGCGACAAGCCGCGATACCTCGGATTTGGGCTGGGGCTGCGCACCCAGCATTATCAGGCCATCCTCGAGACCAGTCCCGAGGTCGACTGGTTCGAGATCATTTCCGAAAACTACATGGTTCCGGGCGGCAAGCCTCTGGCGATGCTTGACCGCATCCGCGACCGCTATCCGCTGGTGATGCACGGCGTTTCATTGTCGATCGCTTCGACCGCACCGCTCGACATGGAGTATCTAAAGGCGTTGCGCGACCTGGCGCACCGGGTCGAGCCGAAGTGGGTCTCCGATCACCTGTGCTGGACCGGCGTCCACGGCGTCAACCTCCATGATCTGCTCCCTGTCCCCTACACGGAGGAAGCTTTGGAGCACGTGGTGGGCCGCGTTGTGCAGGTCCAGGACTTTCTCGACCGGCGGCTTACGATCGAAAACGTCTCGAGCTACCTCGAGTACGATGCTTCGGAGATGAGCGAATGGGAGTTTGTGGCCGAGCTTGCCCGACGGGCAGACTGCTGGCTCCTGTGTGACCTGAACAACATCTACGTCAATGAATTCAACCACGGCGGCCCGGCACAATCGTTTCTGGATGCCTTGCCCGCCGACCGCATCGTCCAGTTCCACCTGGCCGGCCACAGCTACAACGAAACCCATCTGATCGACACCCACGACGCCGATGTCTGCCCGGAGGTGTGGGACATCTATGCAGAGGCGCTGAGGCGATTTGGCCCCGTCTCGACCATGATCGAGCGTGACGACAAGATCCCGCCGCTCTCGGAACTGATGGTGGAGCTGGATATGGCTCGCTCCATCGCCCGCCGAACTCTGCCGGAAATCTTCCATGAGGCCGCCGAGTGACCCCGCGGCTGGCTGAACTTCAAAGCAGTCTACAGGCGGCGATCCTGGACAACGACGACGCAGTGTTGCCGCTCATCAGGGATTCAGCCAAGGAGAATCGGAAAGCGCTGCTGGGCGTGTATCGCAACGCCTACGCGCTGCGCCTGATCGAAGCACTCAAAGTCGAGTACGAATTTCTCCATGGCTTTTTCGGTGAAACAGAGTTCACCGCGATGGCGCGCGCCTACATCGGCGCCCACCTGTCGCGCTCGCCCAATATCCGTTGGATTGGCGCCGCTCTGCCCGACTTCCTCGCGGCAACCGCTCCCTATACGACCTCTCCCGTAATCGCCGACCTCGCACGGCTGGAGAAAGCCCTCAATGATGCGTTCGATGCTGCCGACAGCCCGGTCGCCGGACAGGAGGTCCTGGCGGGCGTTCCGGCTGACGCATGGGGGCGCCTGGTCATCGAGTTTCATCCCTCTCTCCGCCTCGTTTGTCTGCGTACCAATGCTGCCGCCATTCTGGCGGCGGTCAGGAAAGGGGAAACGCCGCCCGCAGGTCACCTATTGGGGACCGAAGCACGCTACGTCGCCTGGCGTCAGGATGGCATCGCCAAATTCCGGCCGCTGGAGGCGGAAGAGGCCATGGCCATCACCTCGGCCTTCGACAAGGTGCCGTTCGCGATCCTGTGCGAGATGATTGCCACCTATGCCGATCCCGACACCGCTGCGGCTCGCGCTGCCGGCTACCTCGCCGGCTGGTTCCAGTCGGAATTGATCGCCTCTGTACGCGTGTGAGGTTAATGCAGGTGGCAATCGTTCATGTCACGTCAGTCGATCTCGTCGGCGGCGATGATCCACTTCTCCTGTAACGCCGAATTCTTCCAGGCCGTGAACGCATTCGTCGCCAGGACCGCATCCATGTAGCTTCGCGTCTCCCGCCCGACATCGATCGCATAGGTGTCGAAGCGGGTGGCCACGGGCACATACATTGCGTCGGCGATGGAGAAGCGACCGAACAAAAACGGACCGCCTTTGCCGTATGCCTTGCGGCACTCGCGCCATAGTTGCTCGATGCGCGAAATATTGGCTTTGACGTCGGCGCCGATCGGCTTCGTTGGCGGCCGCGGCGTCCTTCTGAGGTTCATGGGTAAAGCGTTGCGAAGAGGCGCGAAGCCCGCGTGCATCTCGTTGGCAGCCGCTCTCGCCATCGCCCGCGCCGCCCGGCTCCGCGGCCACATGGCCTTGTCCGGATTCGTTTCGGCGAGATACTCCAAAATGGCGAGCGATTCCCACACCGTGATCTTGCCGGCATGCAGGACCGGCACGCGGCCCGCGCCGCTGTGCCGTCCTATCCGCCGGGCGGTCGTCGGATGATCGAGTTGCACCACGGTTTCCTCGAAGTCGAGCCCGAAGTGGCGCATGGCGATCCACGGCCGCATCGACCAGGAGGAGTAGTTCTTGTTGCCGATGACGAGCTGATATCGCGCCACGTCAGACCGCCCTCCGTGCCGTCACTTCGATCTCGATCTTCATACGATCGTCGACGAGCGGGGTTGCCACCGTCGTGTTCGCCGGGCTGGCCTCTCTCATATGCTGACCGATGATCGGCGCCACCTTGGCGAAGTCGGATTTGTCGGCCAGGAAGACCCGCACGCGAACCACGTCGGTGAGCGAGGCGCCGGCCTTCTCCAGTGCCACACGGATGTTGGCGAAACACTGGTAGGTCTGCGTTTCGACGTTCGGTGAAATCTGCATCGTCTCATAGTCGAAGCCGGTGGTTCCTGAGACCAGCACCCAGTCGCCGCCGGCATCCGTCAGTACGACGGCGCGCGAATACCCCGCCAGCGCCTCGAAGGATGACCCTGAGGATATGTGCTTGCCGATCATGTCCTGTCCTGCACCAGTTCGATGCCGCCCCCCGCTTCCCGCCAGGCAGCCAGTCCGCCTTCCAGGTTGAATACGGGCTTCAGGCCCATGCGCTGGAGCGTGTCAGCCGCAAGGAGCGAGCGCCAACCGCTGCCACAGTGGACAACGAATGCCTTGCCATCGGCAAGAATCGGCTTGTGGTATGGACTTTCCGGGTCGACCCAGAACTCGAGCATGCCGCGCGGGGCATGAAAGGAGCCTGGTATCCGACCGTCCCGCTCGATCTCGCGGATGTCGCGCACATCGAGGATAACCACGCCCGGCTCGGACGCCTTGCCGATCGCTTCCGCGGCAGTAAGGCTCTTCACGCGCAAGCGCGCCTCGTTGAGCAGCGACTTGTAACCAGTTGTGATAGCTTGGGGCATTCGTTTCCACTCCCAGGAGGTTGGCAAAACTATCCGAGATGCCGCAGGAGGTCACCCACAAAGAGGCCCTCGCGCTCATTGGTGAAGTCGAGCTGACATGTCTGCGCGAGCTCGCGGATCGACCAGGGCTTGCGCATCTGGCAGCGCACACGGGCCTGCTCACAGTCACGGGTGTGGTGGTAATGGTAGGCGGCGGGGCTGCGTGGTTCGCAGCAAGCGTGGCGCACGGAATAGTTCTTTCTTTTCTGTTCACGCCGCTCCACGAGGCTATCCACGGCACTGCCTTCCGCTCGCGCTGGCTCAATGCCGTGGTGGCGGAGGCTTTCGGGTTCCTGTTGTTGTTGCCACCCCGCTACTTTCGCTTCTTCCATTTCGCCCATCACCGCCATACTCAGGACGGTGCCCGTGATCCCGAGTTGTTGATGCCGAAACCCGCCAATCCCTGGCAATACGCGTGGTACCTGACCGGCCTTCCGTACTGGGGCGGGCAGGTTGCTGCCATTGTCGGAAGCGCTTTTGGAGCGCCACGCCGTTCCTTCGTACCACAGTCCGCGCAATTGAAAGTAGCCACGGAGGCGCGTCTGCACCTTGTCGGCTATGCACTTGTAGCCGGGCTGTCGATCGGTCTTGCGCAAGGGGAGGCAATCTGGCTCTGGCTCGTCCCAGCGCTGCTGGGCCAACCCTTCCTGCGCGCCTACCTGCTAGCCGAGCACGCAGCCTGCCCGCTGGTGGCCGACATGCTCGCCAACACCCGCACCACCTTCACCAACCGCGTTGTTCGCTTTCTCGCCTGGAATATGCCTCACCATACCGCTCACCATGCGCTTCCGACCGTGCCGTTCCATCGGCTGCCGCGTCTGACATTGCTGCTGGATCGGCGGCTGCGTTGCCGCGCAGATGGATACGTCGAGGCCCATCGGCAGATCAGGCGCGGTTGGAGCGAGCAGCGATAAGCCCGGAGTGGTTCGCCAGGAGCCTACAAGGCAACGGCAAATCCCGCGGAAAGGAAAGCCATTGCGCACACCATGCCTATGTAAATGTACGCAACGGCCGGAGGCTTCCTTACGCGATCGTGACAGGGGTCTTTCATGTCGTTGCTTCTTGGGCAAGGCTTCGAACTTGTGCCGATCCTAGAGTTTCGCGTCTGAACGGACCTGCAACACGTCGTTTAGCAATCGTTCACGTTGGCTCAGAGGCTTCTCGGAAGGTGGACCCACGCCAATGCGGCGATGACCAGAAGCACAAGCCCCAAGGTGACGAAAACCGACCCCAGCGGCAGGAACAGCAGCAGAACGGAAAATACCATGGCAGGCAGTAGATCGGACATGTCGATATAGGTTCGATAGACACCTGCCATTTCGACACGTTCGCGCGCCTTGACCGCTCTCAGGAACGGAATGCCGCCCACCCCATCGAGCGCGGAGCCGGCAATCGAGCCCCCGAGCAGAAAGCTCCCCGCCAGCAGTGGTCGTGAAGTGCCGGCAAGGCCTGCTGCAAGCGACATGAGCGCCAGAAAGCCGAGCGAAGCCGCTACAACGCTTCTCACTCCGGTCTTCTGGGCGATGCGGCCGAAATACCACGCGGTCACCAGCGAGATCTGGCCCAGCGACACCAGCAGCCCTCCCGCCTCTTTGCCAACTCCGCCCGTGATCATCAGCAGCGGCCCGTAAATGAAGAAGCTCGACCAGAAGCACGAACGGCCGAAGGCGATGATCCAGGCCAAACGCAAACGCGGCTGCCTCGCGAAGCGCCCGATATATGCGATGGGATTCGCCGGCCGCTGACGCGCTGGTCGAATCACAGTTTCCCTGAGCCTCAGGATCCAGAACAATGTCAGAAGCGCCAGCGCCGATGCCGCACTGAGCGCAAAGGGCACCCAGATGCCCCAGTTCTCGTAGAGATAAACGCCGAGAAAGGGACCCACCGTCCATGAGGCGGCCGAAAAGGCAAGCCGCATGGGCTCCGATCTCACCAGCTCCTGCTTGCGGATGTGATCGAGAATATAGAGGCTGAGAGTGATATTCAGGCATGCCGTGCCGATGACACGCACCAGCATGCCGGCTGCCTGCGCCGGTAGTGCGTGCATGGCCAGCAGTGCCGCGGCCAGCACCAGACCGAGCGCTCCAGCTGTATAAACCCAGCGCCGCGCCGAGCGCGCAATGACGTAGGGGATCGTGAGCGTTGCCAGCAGGCCACCGATGCCGACGACGACGAACAGCGTCGAGACCTTCTGGTTGTCCATCAGCAGGTCATAGGCCTGAACGGTGATGACCGAAGCACACAGCGCGCGGGCGAACAATTCGAGCGCGAACAGGGCTGCGAACGCGAATGCGCCACGCCGCTGATCGTCGGCGAGATAACCTATCTGCAGGCCTTCAGCCGGCATTAGCCTGATCCTGAGAGAGGTGGACGACGGGCGCCAGCACCTATGCCAGCACATGGAATCTTCGGACAACAGCCGCATCGCGCTTGCGCCCATGCTTTGCAGGCATGGCTTGCCGAACAGCCGATCAGGGCCTATCAGCGGCTTGAATTCCATGACATCGGAAAAACAGAAGGTCGCGCTGGTTTCGCTCGCCGCAAGCGCGGCACTATCAGCCGCGAAGCTCGCGGCGGGCCTTCTCACCGGCTCGCTCGGCATCCTGTCGGAAGCCATCCACAGCCTGCTGGATGCCGGCGCCACCGTCGTCACCTACTTTGCCGTGCGGCTTGCCGATCAACCGGCGGATGAAACTCATCACTATGGACACGCCAAGGCTGAAAGCGTCGCAGCCTTGATAGCCACCGGACTACTCTTCGTCACGACCGTGTGGATCGTGGCGGAGGCTGTTTCCCGCCTCTGGGCCGGGGAGACCGACGTCACCGTCGCCTGGTGGGCCGCGAGCGTCGTCGCCGCGTCGGTCATCGTCGACTTCAACCGCTCCAGGGCGTTGCGGCGCGTCGCGGCTCGGGCGAGGAGCGAGGCACTGGCCGCTGACGCCCTGCATTTTTCATCCGACATGTGGAGCTCGCTTGCCGTCCTTGTGGGCCTCGGTGCAGTGGCCATGGGCTATCCCGAGGCCGACGCCATCGCCGCCCTGGTAGTGGCTTTTTTTGTCGCTCTCGCCGGCTGGCGCCTTGGCCGACGTACCATCGACGCGCTTCTCGATGCGGCTCCGGAAGGGGCGGCGGAAAGGATCGCGGCAACCGTCCGTGGGACCGACGGGGTGCTCGCCATCAAGCGCTGCCGGATCAGACCCTCAGGGGCCACGCTGTTCGTCGACGTTTCCATCAACGTGCGCCGCACCCTGCCGCTTGATGACGTCGCCGTGATCAAGGAACGTGTCGCTCAGGCGATCCAGAGGCACTATCGGTCCGCCGATGTTTCGGTGACCACCAACCCGGTGGCGCTCGACAATGAGAGCATCTTCGACAAGGTGATGCTTGCCGCGCGGCGCCGGTCGCTCGCCATTCACCACCTCACCGTGCAACTTATCGGCGAGCGAACTTCCGTAAGCTTCGATCTCGAAGTCGACGGCGCCATGCCGTTGGCGCAGGCCCACGAAGTCGCGACGGAGTTCGAGCGGTTTCTCGCGGAGGAACTTGGCAGCGATGTCGAAATCGACACCCATATCGAGCCCCTGCTCATGCGCGGGGTCGCCGGCACCGCAGCCGGCCGCGAGGATCAGAAGGAAATCGAGCATTGGCTTGCCCGCTTCGCGCAAGAGGGAACACTGATCTCCGATGTCCACAACGTAAGGGTGCGGCGCAACGCGCACGGCCTGTTCGTCAGCTATCACTGTCGCGTCGACGGCGCCCGGCCGGTTGAGACCGTGCACGATGTGATCGACGTAATCGAAAGCAAGCTGAAGAAGAAACTACCTGCTGTGCGCCGGGTGATTGCCCATGCCGAGCCGCTGCGCGGCCCGGCATGAGCCGGGACCGGGGATGATAAGGATCCTGTCTCCCGCCGAGTATCGGGTTATGCCATGGAGGAATGGCGCCGGAACGACCACGGAGGTTGCTGTCGAGCCGCCCGGCGCGCGCATGGCGAACGCTGCCTTTCACTGGCGCTTGAGCATCGCCGATGTCACGGCAAGCGGTCCTTTTTCGCTGTTTCCCGGCTACGAACGAACGATCCTGCTGCTCGAGGGCCAAGGCATGACGCTCCTGAGGCCCGAAGGGGGCGATGATCTCACCCGGCCGCTGCAGCCCAAGACGTTCCCCGGCGAGTGGCAAGTAACCGGAACTCTCCTGTCGGGCCCGGTACGCGACCTGAACTTCATTGCAGCGCGGCGCCGTATCACAAGCCGCGTCGAGGTTATCGAGATCAACGCCGCGCGCCGCGCCGCTTGCCCGGCCGGGGCAACTCTCGTCGGCTACACGAGGAGGCCACCATCGAAAATGGTCTCTCGCATCGCGGCCATCCGGCTTGCCAATGGACGTGCTCTACACCTCAAGAGCAAGGCCGACCTGAGACGTTCCGGCGGCTTTCCTGGCAATTGACCATGACGTTCCACACCGGAGCCGCTGAACACGCGGCTTTGGAGGGATCGATTGCCGACCTGGCGCGCGCGCTCTCGGCGGCATGCTAGCGAACATCAAGCCGACATCAAGCCGAGCCGGTCGGCGCCGCGCCGCCTGACGTCAGCCTGACACGCGGCAATCACTGGGCAGCGAAGCAGTAGAACAACCCGTTGCCGCCCGATTTCGGCAGGTCGTCCTTACCGCAACCACGCGACGGGTGCGATGCGTTCCAGGACTTCGAAGGCGCGTCGTCCCTTAGCCCGATGCGGTCATGATGGCCGACGAACGCTGCGCCGGCGCCGTTGTTCGTCCAATCGTTGCACGTCATGTCCGCCACCACGGTGCCATCGGCGTTCGAGCCCGTCAGGATGTCATGCATATTCGGCGTGTCGCCGCGGCCATTCACCGGATTGCCGGCCTCCGTGAGCCCGGTTTGCTTGCCGATCTTGTTGCCCTCGCCGTGCAGCTCGTTCAGATCCTGGGCTATCAACTCGCCCTTGGCGTTGTGCCATGGTCCGTTGCCGATGCGGTCGCGGGCATTGACGCTGGAGGTCGACAGATAGGCCCTCCATGTTTTGCCGGTCGCTCCTGCCGCCTCCGCCAGTTTCTGGCAATGGGCATCCGCACCCTCCAGTCCGCCGAGATTTGCGCCGTCGCCGGGCCCGGCGCTCGTGATGAAGAAACTCATGCTGGTATCTTGCGCTAGGGCTGGCGGGCTTAGCGCCACAATAACGGCAAGAAAGGTGAGGCCGGCTGTTGCAGTTTTCATGCCCTGATCTCCGATTTTTGGCGACGGGCAGGGCACGCCATCAATGTGTCGGAATTCCGGTTCGCAGCTCAGGCGAGCCATAGGGCAGCCAGTCCCAGGAAAGCAAAAAACCCCACACAATCGGTAACCGTGGTCACGAATACTCCCGAGGCAACGGCGGGATCCACATCAAGACGATCGAGCGCTATCGGGATGAGAATGCCCGCAAGCGCCGCCGCCACCAGATTGATGACCATGGCCGATCCGATCACAACTCCAAGCTGATCGCTGCCAAACCACCAGAACGCGAACACTCCCATGATCAGGGCGAATATCAGCCCATTGATCAGACCGACCGATGTTTCTCGCACCACCGCACGCAACATATTGAGGGCCGTCAAGTGTCTTGTAGCGAGCGCCCTGACCGCTACAGTCATGGTTTGCGTTCCCGCATTGCCCCCCATCGAGGCGACGATCGGCATGAGCACCGCCAGTGCGACCATCTGGTCGATGGTGGCATCGAACAGAGAAATCACCCACGATGCGAGGATGGCGGTTGCGAGATTCACGAGCAGCCACAGGAAGCGCGACCGGATCATGAACAGCACCGAGCCGGAGGCGGCTTCCCCTCCTGCCACACCTCCCAGGTGCAGGATGTCCTCCTCGGCCTCCTCCTGAATGACATCGACGATATCGTCGACCATCAGCATGCCTACGAGCCGCCGGTCGGCGTCGACGACGGCTGCGGACACGAGGTTGTATTGCTCGAACTTGTAGGCGACGTCCTCCTGATCGTCGGTCACCGTGAAAACGGTCGCATCCTCGTTCATCAGGCTCGACATGGGGCGGTCGCGCGGCTGGCGAAGGAGGCGGCTTACCGGAACGGTCCCCTCGAGATGAAACTGCTCGTCGATGACAAACACCTCGGCGAAGTTCTCGGGCAGGTCGCGTTCGGTGCGCACATATTCCATGGTTCGGCCGACTGTCCAGAACGCCGGCACCGCCACGAACTCCGTCTGCATGAGGCGTCCGGCGGTGTATTCCGGGTAGTCGAGCGCGCGGTCGAGCGCTGTGCGGTCCTCGGCGGGAACCTTGGCGAGGATGACTTGCTGTTCCGCACGCTCCAGATCCTCGATCAGGTAGACGGCGTCGTCGGTGTCGAGCTTGCGGATTGCCGAGGCGATCGTGTCAGCCGGCAGGGCCGACATGAGCTCGTCGCGCACCTGCTCGTCAAGCTCAGCCAGCGCCTCGACGTCGAAACTTCGGCCGAGCGCCGCGATCAGCTCAATTCGCTCGGAGGGCTCCAGCGCTTCGATGAGATCGGCGAGATCGGCGGCATGCAAGTCCTTTGTCTCGGCCCGCACCCTCTTGTGGTCGCGCTGCGCGAGTTGACCGGCAACGATGCCTACCAGCTCGGCGGATATGCCGCCGTGCTGGTTGAGGTTCGGGGGGTCCGTTGGTATATCCACTGGTAATCCATCCAGTTACGGCTGCCGGCCCCGCTGCTTGAGCCCAAAATGACGGGATCGCAACATGCGCGAAATCGAAGAGTCAGAGCGTACGGTCGTCAACATCAGGACAGCGGCGTTCCAGCCCTTCGTCGTCGACGGTGAGCAGGTGAAGGGGCAGAGTTACCTCCAGCTGGACGACACCTTCCCGGAGGCATCGGGATTTCACATCTACCGCATGGAGCCGGGTTCCTCGAGCCAGCCCCATGAACACACCTGCCACGAGCAGTTCCTGGTACTGGAGGGCGAGCTGATCGACAACGACGGCTATGTCTACACAGCAGGCGATTTCGTCCTCCTGAAGAACGGCACCCAGCATTCCTCTTGCACCGAGACCGGTGCAACTCTGGCAGTTTTCATCCGCTCGCCCGAGAAATCAGTTTGAATTTGCCCGGCATTGAAACCCGGGCCAAGCTCGCTTGCGCCTATGCCGGGTTGGTATGGGGGCTGTTCTGGCTGCCTTTGCGTGCCCTCGAGCGAGCAGGCGTCGAGGGGCCGTGGGCGATTCTGACTTTTTACGTCTCGCCCCTCATCGTCATTCTGCCCGTTCTCTTCTTGCGCCTTCCACAATTGCGTGCCGCCGGACTTGATCTGCAGCTTAAAGGCTTTCTGGTGGCTCTGGGCATGGTCCCTTATTCGGTGTCATTACTTTACACCGAGGTTGTCCGGGCCATCTTGCTCTTCTACCTCACCCCGATCTGGAGTGCGCTTCTGGCGCGGCTGGTGCTGGGCGAGGCCATAACCCGGGTGCGCTGGTTTTCCATGGCTCTCGGCCTTCTCGGCCTTGTCGTCATTTTGAGGAGCGAGAGCGCATTGCCCCTGCCCGCCAACGCCGGTGACTGGCTGGCCCTCACGGCAGGCGTCCTATGGGCGGTGGCGGCAGTGGCGCTGCGCCGGGGACCAGCTCAGGATGCGGTCGATCTGACCGGCTTGAACTTTGTCTGGTCGGCGATCATCGCGGCCCTTTTTCTCTACCTGTCCCGGGGAGAAGGCGCGACTGCTCCCGCCATGGCCACGGTTCTAGGCACACTGCCGTGGCTCGTACCCACCCTTCTCGTCGTGTTGTTGACGGGAACCTATGCGACCATGTGGGCAACACCGAAACTCAATCCAGCCGTCGTGGGCCTGCTCTTTATGACGGAAATCAGCGTCGGCGCGGTGACCGCAGCCCTTTGGGCCAACGAGCCCTTTGGCGCGAGGGAACTCGCGGGCGTCGTGCTGATCACCAGCGCCGGTATCCTCGAAAGCATATGGGAGTTGTGGTTCAGGCCGCGACCCAGCCGAGCCTGAGCCAGATAGTCTACGCAACATGGTGCGGTCGAGAGGACTCGAACCTCCACGGTGTTACCCGCTAGCACCTCAAGCTAGTGCGTCTACCATTCCGCCACGACCGCGTTGCCCTGATGAAGGCGGAGCGTGTGTATCAATAGGGCCAAGCAATATCAATCCCCGCCGGGTTTGGGTGCGCGCACTCTGTCGAAATGTGTTCTAAGAGACCGCATGGACCTAGGTAAGGAAGCCAGGCCCTCGCGCGCGAGCGGCAACCCGCCGGTTCTGTGGGACATGAGCCCGGGCCTGACGGACTATCCTTATGCCGTGTCGCGCATGGAGGCCATTGTAGAGGGCATCTGCAAGGGCATAGAGCCGGAGCGGCTGTGGCTTCTCGAACATCCAGCCCTGTATTCCGCCGGCACCAGCGCGAAGGGGCGCGATCTTCTCGACCCCGGACGCTTTCCGGTTTATCACACGGGTCGCGGCGGCCAATTCACCTATCATGGGCCCGGTCAGCGGGTTGCCTATGTGATGCTGAATCTCAACCGGCGCGGCCGCGATGTGCGCCGGTTGGTATTCTCCCTCGAGGAGTGGCTCATCCGGACGCTCGCTCACTTCGGTGTTGAGGCGGAGCGGCGGGCCGGCCGCGTTGGCATCTGGGTACGGCGCGGAGACCACGATGACAAGATCGCCTCCCTGGGCCTCCGGCTGCGTCGTTGGGTTACCTTCCACGGCGTCAGCTTGAACGTAAACCCCGACCTCGAGCATTTTTCCGGCATCGTGCCCTGCGGCGTTACCGGTCACGGAGTAACAAGTCTGGCAAACCTGGGTGTCATCTGCACCATGGCCGAAGTCGACCGCGTGTTGAGAGACGCCTTCGAGCAGTTGTTCGATCCGACCCAGTGCGTTCTGGATTAATCTGTAATAACACTTGTTACGGAAATTCTCTTGCGGTATTGAGCCCTCCGGCAATTCTCGGATTGCAATCTCTTATCCTTAGCAAAATGAGGAATTGAACCCATGAAGCTCTACTACTCACCCGGCGCATGCTCGATGTCGCCCCACATCGTGCTCAGGGAAATCGGCAAGAAATTCGATCTCGAATCCGTCGATCTCGGCACCAAGACGACCGCCAGCGGCAAGGACTACACGAAGATCAACCCCAAGGGCTATGTGCCCGCTCTGGAAATCAAGCCCGGCGAAGTGCTGACCGAGGGTGCAGCCATCGTCCAATATCTCGCCGACAAGGCAAAGGCCACGAAGCTTCTGCCCAAGGCCGGCATGGCTCGCTATCGGGCAGCCGAGATGCTCAATTACCTTGCAGCCGAGGTTCACAAGAGCATGGGCGCCCTGTTCGCCAAGGGCATCAGCGAAGACGTCCGCAAGGCAACCTTGGAGAAGATCTCCAAGCGGCTCGAACATCTGGACAGCATCCTGGCCAAGAGCAAGTTTCTGCTGGGCAAGGGCTTTTCGGTCGCCGACGCCTATGCCTTCACCCTGTTGAGCTGGGGCCCGCATCTGAAGCTCGATATGAGCCCCTACAAGAATATCGCTGCTTACATGGAGCGCGTCGGCAAGCGTCCGGCAGTCCAGGCGGTTCTCAAGGCGGAGGGCCTCGCAAAGTAGCAGCTCAAGCATCCCCGCAGGGCCGTTGGTTCGCGGCCCTGCCGGCTGCACAGTGGCGCTACGCGGTCGGCAGCACCGTAAATCCCTCTCCCTGCCAATTGACGTCGATCGTCTCGATTGCGTCGACCCTTGCCGATCGTGGCCCGGACCGGCAGAGTTCCAGCATTCTGGAGATCCGGTCAGCTGGTCCGGCGACGACGATTTCTACGCTTTGGTCAAATCGGTTGCGGACCGTCCCCCGAAGGTCCAGCGCAGCGGCCGCCTGCTCGGCCCACATTCGGTAGCCAACGCCTTGTACCCGCCCCCGGATGATGGCCCTGACCGCTTTGTCTTCCAAGGTTTTTCCGGGATTTTCGTTTCTGAACGAAGAATAAGCACTACGGTCAGCTTTGATTAAGCTGGACCCTCGTATGAAAGTGCCATGGACGGTGAAACGAAGGCAACCCTGCTTCAACCGAACAAGGAGACAAACATGATCCGCATCGCAGTGATGGGCCTTACAGCCGCAGCCGCCATGGTGCTCGGCGCTTCCGCAGCCTTTGCCGGCGGCGTGGACGTTCACCTCAACTTGAACCCCGGCATCGGCATCTACCCGAGCCATTACCCGGTTTACAGCCAGCCCGTTTATGTCGAGGCGGACGAGGACTGCGAGTACGTGACCAAATGGAAGTGGGTAAAGAAGCCGAGCGGACAACTGAAGAAGAAAAAGTATACGAAACTGGTCTGCTATTAGGTGCCGTTCCTGAGGCCCGCGGGCTCCGATCCCCCGTATCTCTTCCCGCAAGCTTCAGTCAGGAGACCGGCCGTCGATAACTTTCGGCGGCTGGTTCCGTTTGTTTCACCGCCTATTCGAACTCCATAATGACGGCATCAACGGCGAGGCTGTCTCCTGCCCGGACCAGCAGTTTCTTCACCTTTCCGTCGCACTCGGCCCTCAATACGTTCTGCATTTTCATTGCCTCGACGACAGCAAGCGTCTCGCCGGCCTTGACGTCCTGACCTTCCCCGACGGCAATGGATATCACCAGGCCAGGCATTGGACATACGAGCTTCCTGGCCGAGTTGGTTTCCGCCTTCCGTGGCATGCGCCGCACCAGCTCCGCCGCCCTCTTGCCAAGAACCAGCGCCGTGGCGCTGATGCCCCGATGCTCGAGGAGGTAGCCCGCTCCCAGCCGCCTCACCTTGATCACTACCCCGGCGTTATCGATGCGGCCCTCGAAGATGGGCTCGCCCGGCCGCCAGCTGGACTCTGCGGTCCTCTCCCTGCGTGGTTGGCCGCTGTGCCGAAGTCTGAAGCTCTTGCCTTCCTCCAGGATTTCCACTGCGTGCCACTCTTCGTCGAGGCGCACGTAACGTTCCCTCGACACATCCACGGCACGAGTTGATATCTGACCGCTTGTCTGGCGCTGCCGCCGCTGCTCGATGCAGTCGATAATTGCCGCCGCTGCAACCAACCTGTCTCGCGATGGGCCATCCGGCGTTGCGCCGGCGAAGCCTTCCGGAAACTCCTCGGCGATGAAGGCGGTCGACAGTCTGCCCGAGATCCAGCGCGGCCGGTCCATCACGGCCGACAGAAACGATATGTTGTTGCTGACGCCGCGGATATGAAACCTGTCGAGCGCGGCTGCCATTTGCCTCGTGGCGGTTTGTCGATCGCCCGCGTGCACCACGAGCTTGGCCAGCAGCGGATCATAGTGAGGCGAAACCTCGGCGCCTTCGAAAACACCGGTGTCGTTGCGCACTGTCACCCCGGCTTCACACACCTCCGCGGGAGGGCGGTAGCCGATGAGACGCCCTATCGAGGGCAGGAACCCTCTGGTCGGATCTTCCGCGTAGATACGGCACTCTACCGCCCAGCCCTCGAGCTTTACGTCCGACTGGCGGAGCCTGAGCTTCTCGCCCCCCGCTATCCGGATCATCTCCTCGACGAGATCGACGCCGGTTACGAGCTCGGAAACGGGATGCTCAACCTGTAGCCGCGTGTTCATCTCAAGGAAGTGAAAAGACCGATCATTGGCGGCGATGAACTCGACGGTTCCTGCCGAATCGTAGTCGACCGCCCTCGCCATCCGCACCGCCTGCTCGCCCATCGCGCGGCGGGTTGCATCGTCAATCAGCGGTGAGGGGGCCTCCTCGATGATCTTCTGGTTTCTTCTCTGGATGGAGCACTCCCGCTCGCCAAGATGGACCACGTTGCCGTGCTTGTCGCCCAGCACCTGGATTTCGATATGGCGCGGATCGACGATGTATTTCTCGATGAATATCCGGTGATCATTAAAGGCTGAGGCAGCCTCGGCCCTGGCGCGCTCGAAACTTTCCTCGAGGTCGGGAGCAGAGTGGACCACGCGCATGCCCCTGCCGCCGCCACCTGCTGCGGCCTTGATCATTATTGGGTAACCGATCTCGGAGGCGACTTGCAGCGCCCGGGCGGGAATATCGATACTTCCCGCAAAACCAGGCAGCGTCGACACGCCGGCACGCGCCGCAAGCTTCTTGGCCTCGATCTTGTCGCCCATGGCGGCGATCGCCCGCGGGTTAGGCCCAACGAGCACGATGCCTTCCGCCTCCAGCGCTTCCGCGAACGCCGCTTGCTCGGAGAGAAATCCGTATCCCGGGTGCACGGCCTCCGCTCCTGAGCTCCTGCATGCGGCGAGGACGTTTTCGATCGCCAGGTAGGATTGGGCCGATGGCGCCGGCCCGATGTGTACCCGTTCGTCAGCCATTGCGGCATGCAGCGAACGGACGTCGGCATCGGAGTAGACTGCGACGGTCCTGATACCCATGCGCCGCGCGGTCTTGATCACCCGGCAGGCGATCTCGCCGCGATTGGCAATCAGCAGTTTCTTGAACATTCAGCCCCTGTGCCGTTGCTTCTAGCCGCCGTAACTTGCGCCGTAAACCGATGACTTGTGTGGTGTTTCCTGAACGCTGCGCCTTGACCTTGGCAAAAGTACCAGCCATTGGAGCAGCTATGAACAAGCACGTCCCGACCGTGGGTCTCGTAAGCCTCGGATGTCCCAAGGCGCTGGTGGACTCCGAGCGCATCCTGAGCCAGCTGCGCGCCGAGGGCTACCTCATCTCGGGCGATTACAAAGGCGCCGACGTGGTCATCGTGAACACGTGCGGTTTCCTCGACAGTGCCAGGGCCGAAAGCCTCTCAGCGATCGGCGAGGCGGTCGCTAAGAACGGTCGAGTGATCGTTACCGGCTGCATGGGCCACGATGCCCGAACGATCCGTGAGGCCCATCCAGCCGTGCTCGCGGTAACCGGGCCGCACCAGTATGAGGCGGTCGTCAGCGCTGTCCACGACGCTGTGCCTCCCGTCCATGACCCGCTCCTCGACCTCGTCCCGCCCCAGGGGCTTCGGCTGACGCCGCGGCACTACGCGTATCTCAAGATTTCCGAAGGCTGCAACAATCGTTGCTCCTTTTGCATCATCCCTTCCTTGCGCGGTGATCTGGCAAGCCGTCCGGCGTCTTCTGTGCTCCATGAGGCCGAACGGCTGGTAAAGTCCGGCGTCAGAGAGCTTCTCGTGATATCGCAGGATACGAGCGCCTACGGCTCAGATCTCAAATACGCCGCGAGCAGGTTTCGCGGCCGGGAGGTGCCGGCGCGGTTCGTCAGTCTGGCACGGGAACTCGGTCAGTTCGGCATCTGGATCAGGCTTCACTATGTGTATCCCTATCCGCACGTGGATGAAGTGATCCCGCTGATGGCCGAAGGCAGGATCCTGCCCTATCTCGATGTGCCGTTTCAGCATGCTTCACCGCAGGTGCTGAACGCAATGCGACGGCCCGCCAAGCAGGAAAAAATGTTGGATCGGATCGGCGCATGGCGCCGGATTTGTCCTGACTTGGCGCTTCGCTCAACGTTCATCGTCGGCTTTCCCGGTGAATCCGAGGCTGATTTTGCCTTTCTTCTCGAGTGGCTCGAGGAGGCGCGCCTCGAGCGTGTCGGCTGCTTCAAGTACGAAGCGGTTTCCGGGGCCCGGGCGAATGAGCTTTCGAACCACGTCCCAGAAGAAGTCAAAGAGGAGCGCTGGCATCGCTTCATGCAGGCACAGCAAGACATCAGTGCCGCGGCGCTGCAGCACAAGGTCGGCCGAGTGGTCGATGTCCTGGTCGACGAGATTGACCTTGAGGAGCGCAGGGCTGTTGCGAGGAGCTCCTGGGATGCCCCGGAAATCGATGGAAATGTTTTTCTGCCGGCGACCGGGCTGAGCGTCGGCGACATGGTTCAGGCAAGGATTGATGCCGCCGGCGAATACGATCTGTACGCCACGCGCATGGTGTAGGAATCCTTCCCGGCCTGAGGACAATCCGCGCCGGCTGCTACAACCGCAATTAACGATAGAAGCCGAAATGCCGTCGATCCGGGCGGTCGCTGCTCACGCAGGCGAAACGATTTATCAAGCAAATACAATAATTTGAACGTCTTTTTCGCTCGAACTACCAAACACTATATTGACCGTTTTCAAACCGCGCTCTGCCACTCTCGCGAGCGGCAACCCGGGAGCGCAAAATGAACGTGGTACCGTTTCTGACGAAACCTGTAAGCGAGGTCAGGTTTCGCTTCAAGTGCGCCCTGTGCGATGACATCCACGAAGGTTTGCCGGACATTACCTACGAGATGCCGGATGCATGCTACGCGCTTGGCGTCAGGAAGCGCGTTGAGCGGATGTTGCTCACCAGCGATTTCTGCATTCTGGATGGCCGCCAGTTCTACGTTCGTTGCGTGCTGGAAGCGCCGGTGATCGGTTTGCATCAGCGGTTCGGCTGGGGCGTCTGGTGCCGCATCGATTGGCGATTGTTCAAGTTGTCCTGGGACCGTTTCAACGAGGATGAAAACTCCGACGTACCACCTTTCCGCGGCGTCCTCGCCAACAGGTTGGGTTCTTACCCGGATACTGACGGGCTTGCCTGCCGCATCGTGCTGCAGAACGGCGGCCTGCGTCCGTTGGTTACGGTCGCTGACGCCGAACATCCGCTCGCTGTGCATCAGCGGCAGGGAATGGCGGTGGAAGAGGCGATTTCTCAGGCACGCAAAATTGGCGTGCTGTTGATTGCCGGCTGAACGGGAGTCCGCAGCAGGGCTTCATCCGAGATGGTTCGCGGATCCACGAACCTTCCACTCACAGTGGAATGTTATCGTGCTTCTTCCACGGGTTTTCGAGTTTCTTGTGGCGCAGCATGCCCAATGCCCGGGCCACCCGCCTGCGGGTTGAATGCGGCATGATGACCTCATCGAGGAAGCCCCGCTCCGCGGCGACGAACGGATTGGCGAAGCGCTTCTCGTACTCCTCGATGCGTTTCCCGATCTTGCCTTTGTCGGCGAGCTCTGAACGGTAGATGATCTCAGCAGCTCCTTTCGGGCCCATGACGGCGATCTCGGCCGTCGGCCAGGCATAGGTCACATCGCCGCGGATGTGTTTCGACGACATGACGACGTAAGCGCCGCCGTAGGCCTTGCGCGTGATCACGGTGACCTTGGGCACCGTGGCCTCAGAGTACGCGAACAGGAGTTTCGCGCCGTGTTTGATCAGGCCGCCATATTCCTGGGCAGTTCCGGGCAGGAAACCCGGCACATCGACGAACGTCACGATGGGAATGCTGAAACAGTCGCAGAAGCGCACAAATCGCGCCGCCTTGCGCGAGCAGTCGCTGTCGAGAACGCCTGCCAGGACCATGGGCTGGTTGGCGATAAAACCGACCGTGTGGCCCTCGATGCGGCCGAAGCCGACAATGATGTTTTTGGCGTGCTCCGCCTGGATCTCAAAGAAATCGCCCTCGTCGACGACCTTCAGGATCAGCTCGGTCATATCGTAGGGCCGGTCGGGAGTAGCCGGAATCAGGGTATCAAGCGAGGGCTCAGCCCGCAGGGCGTCATCGAACGTTGGCCGGTGCGGCGGCGGAGTGGCGTTGGAGGCGGGCAGGAAATCAAGGAGTTCGGCGCATCTGCAGCAACGCCTCGACGTCGTTATCGTAGGCGCCGTCGGCAATCGAGGACTTGACGGTGTGGATGCTGGCGCCGCCGAGTTCCTCTGCAGTAACGGTTTCGTTGGTCACCGCCTTCACGACGTCGGGACCGGTTACGAACATGTAGCTGGTGTCTTTCACCATGAAGATGAAGTCTGTCATGGCAGGAGAATAGACATCGCCACCGGCGCACGGGCCCATGATGACCGAGAGCTGGGGAATGACCCCCGATGCCAACACGTTGCCGGCGAACACTTCGCCATAACCGCCGAGAGCATCGACCCCTTCCTGGATACGTGCGCCGCCCGCATCGTACAGTCCGACGATCGGCGCGCCGTTGCGCAGGGCCAGGTTCTGGATCTTGATAATCTTGCGGGCATGCGCTTCCGACAGCGAGCCCCCGAATACCGTAAAATCCTTGGCAAACACGTACACAAGCCGGTTGTTGACGGTGCCCCACCCCGTCACCACGCCGTCGCCCGGAATTTTCGTCTCCTCCATGCCAAAATCGTTACATCGGTGCTCGACGAACATGTCGAACTCCTCGAACGATCCTTCATCGACGAGAACCTCGATGCGTTCGCGCGCCGTCAGCTTTCCGCGCGCATGCTGGGCCGATGTGCGCTTCTCGCCGCCGCCTAGGCGTGCATTGGCGCGCCGCTTCTCGAGCTGTTTGAGTATCTCGTCCATCGGCAATCCCCTTCGCTTTCTGGCCAGCCCGATCAATGACACGAAACAATACGCAGAAACTCAACTGCGCTGAAAAACTGGCGCCGATATGCCTCGCGCCGCTCACCAGCCTCGCGGTCTTGGCCCCAGTGCTCGATCTGCCAGTCCTCGTCCACATGTGCGGCTACCCACGCCGCAGCCGCGTCAAGTTTGCCTTCCGCGACGGCAAGCGCGATCAGCGCTGATCCCGCTTGCAAGGTCAGATCGCGGATTGCGGAGAGTTGCATCGCAGACCTGGTCTGCAGATAGGCAGTTGCCGCCTGCAGGGGCTTGCCAGGCTGCTGCCGGTGAGTGATCCCTTTGAGGACGATGAATTCGACGCCTAAGGTATCATGCACCGCGTCGAGAACGGGATTCCAGTGCCTAGCCTGACGCTCGACGAGAGCGGCCGGTTCGCTCGCCCGGTAACAAACCAGGTCACTTCCGGCATACTGCACAATCTCCCTTACCGTCTGTTCTCTTGCGGCGGCGACATGGTCGATAGCGATAAAGGCAAGCGAAGTGAACTTCATCGTCGACAGATTGATGCGAGAATTCCTGCGCCTGCCATTCCTCTGCGACAGCTTCGGCGAGCGATCGGCTTTCGAGAGCGAGTAGGTGCTTATGGGGTGTCCTGACGGCTCCGCCGTCGAGGGCAATGCCGAAAGGCCCACTGCCGGTAACCGTCGCCAGCTTATAAAAGCGCTTCCGGGCTCTCACATGTCATGCTCCTCGCCGTAGCGGTTGGGATCAAATCCGAAGAATTCGAGGCTCTGGCGCATATATTCCGGCAGGGGGGCGGTTACGTCTACAATGGCTCCGCGAGGATGGGGAAACGCTATGCGCCGGGCGTGAAGGTGCAGTTTCCTGGCGATCGCGTCGGGAAGCTTGTCGAGCCCCCCGTATTTGGCATCGCCCAGAATCGGATGGCCGATAATTGCCATATGGGCGCGCAACTGGTGCTGTCGGCCGGTGAGCGGCTTGAGCGACAGCCAGGATGCCTCGGGGGGTGCCTTGTCGATTACCGCGTAACTCGTCACCGCGTGCTGTGCCTGATCCTGCTCATTGACGCCAGCGGCTCGCACCCGGTCGCCTTCGCCGGTCCATGCCTTGATCAGGGCCAGATCGATCTTACCCTGCCGGGGTTTTGGCACGCCTTTGACCAGAGCCCAATAGATCTTGCGCACGTTGCGCGTTGCGAAAAGGCGACCGAGGATGGCGGCGACGGCGCGTCGTTTGGCAATCACCAGGACGCCCGAGGTATCGCGGTCGAGCCGATGTACGAGACGTGGTCGCTCCCCAAGTTCACCCTCCAGTCCCAGTAGAAGACCATCGACGTGACGATGCGTCTTGGTCCCGCCCTGAACGGCCAGTCCCTCAGGTTTGTTGAGCACAAACACATCGTCGTCTTCGTGCAGAACCATAGACCGGAACAGGGACCGCTCGTGTTGGCTCAGCGGGGCAGCCAGATTGCCGGGGCCATCGGCGGCACGACGCTCGAGCGTCAGCGGTGGGATTCGCACTTCCTGACCCCGCTCGAGACGGGCGTTGCTCTTGACCCTCTTTCCCGCTACCCGCACCTGCCCCGTGCGCAGGAGCTTGTTCAGATGGGAATGTGTAACTTGCGGATAGTGGAGGCGGAACCAGCGATCGAACCGCATGCCGCTCTCGTGTTCGCTGACGATACGATGCCCGTTCGCCTTCACGCCAGTTGTGTCCTTACGATCCAGCCGACCCATGTCTCAGAAGGCGACCTTGTCCCCGCCCCCGGCGCGTTTGGCCCCTGAGAGTCGCTCATCCAGGGTCATGCGGTGACTTCCCCCGGTGGTCTCGCGGAGGGGCTATGTATCGAGCCTGTGATCGCGCAGGATATGATGACTTTGCTGGTCCGCCCATGGCTTGCTCCTAATGCAAGTTTCGCCAAAGTGGAATCACTTTGGCGAAATATGTTCTATTATCGCCGCTTCAACGGCACGCAGACTCATGGCAAGGGCATTCCGACCGAGGATCTTATCGCGGCGCCAAGGCCGCTTCATGGTCAGCGCCAACGGTCGGCGCGCTCTTTTGGTGTTGGCGGGCATTCTCGCATCGGCGCTTGCCGCACCTGCTCCATCTCTGGGTCTTGAACGGGGATTTGGGGCGTGGATCGCCGCTTGCGACAACACGCATCGCTGCAGCCTTATAGGGACCGAGGAGCGAGGCTACGTATTTCTGGTGCGCGATCCCGGCAACCGACAGGTTCGTGTCCTTGCCGCAATGAGCGTCGATATTGCCGATGTCCAAGTACGCGACATCGATCTTTCGTTGTCTGCACAAGGACCAGGCCTGCTACTGTCATACGTGGACACCCAATCGAGCATGGTTCGCGCCGGCTCGGCCGAAGGGGCCACCTTCGCCTCCGCGCTCGCCGCCGCACAACCGGGTGCCAGGCTGGTACTTCGCAGCGGCAATGCCGGCGAAATCGACATCGCCGTGGCAGGCTTCGCTGACGCCTGGAACTGGATCGACCACCAGCAAAAAACTGCGTCTCCGGCGCCGGTTCTTTCCGTAGCGAAAACGAAGCAGAATCCGCGCCCAAAGAAGGTGCCGGACGTCCTCGCCGAAAACTGGCGATCGATGTGCCGGGCAGACGGCGCCAAGAAAGGCGATTGGGGTCTGCTGCGGGTCTCCCAGGGCCTGACCGTGTGGCGGCTATCTTGCGGCACCAATAATCGTCTATTTCTCTATGACGAGCGGTCGCAAAAATCCCGACTGCTGCGTCTGCCCTTCCCAAAGCCGGCAGGAGAGATGCTCTCTCTCGAGCGCATCGACGCGATTGTCGCCCTGAGCCCGGAAGTCCTCGGGGTTACTGCCTACCACCTCACCAATTGCACGAACCGCCACGGTCAGTTCGGCTTCATTGGCCGCTGGAGGTGGACAGGCGGCGAATTCGAACTCGAGAGTTTCCACCGTTTTGGCGACGAAGAGATCGCCGGTTACGACGGCGGAGGATGCGTGCCGCATGAGGACTGGCCGAGTGTCTATCGCGCCGCCGCCCCCTGATGCCGTTCAGCCGCGTTCCTGGCGCTTGCTGGCCCACGACTGGAGCCGCTTCCTGATCTCGATCTCGAAGCCGCGCTCCGGCGGGTCGTAGAACTGCTCCCGCACCATGCCTTCCGGAAAATAGCTCTGGCCCGAGAAAGCGTCCGGCTCGTCGTGGTCATAACGGTAGCCGGCGCCGTATTCCTGGCTTTTCATGAACCGTGTCGGCGCATTGAGAATGATCTTGGGAGGCATGAGAGAGCCCCCCTTCCGCGCCTTCTCGGATGCCCGCCCGAACGCCAGATAAGCGGCGTTCGACTTCGGTGCTGTGGCCAGATAGATGGTAGCCTGCGCGAGCGCGAGTTCCCCTTCCGGCGAGCCCAGGAAATCATAGGCATCCTTGGCCGCGAGGCACTGATGCAGAGCTTCGGGGTCGGCGAGGCCGATATCCTCTATCGCCATTCGTACCAGCCGGCGCGCAATGTACAGCGGGTTCTCCCCGGCCACCAGCATGCGCGCCAGGTAGTAAAGCGCTGCGTCGGCATCCGATCCGCGTACCGATTTATGCAGGGCCGAGATCAAGTTGTAGTGGCCATCGGCCGCCTTATCGTACAGCGGCACCCGTTGCTGCGCTATTTTTGCAAGCGCGGCGGGGTCGATGAGGCCGTGTTCTCCGGCGGCATCGGAGAAGATCTCTTCCACCAGATTGAGCAGGTAGCGGCCGTCACCATCCGCCAGCGCGAGCAAATGCTCGCGCGCCGGGGCCGTCAAAGGTAGCGGCCGTCCCTGGAAGCCCTCGGCGCGAGCGATGATTTCGGAGAGAGCCTCGAAATCGAGCCGCTTCAAGGTCAGCACCTGCAGGCGCGAAAGCAGTGCGGCGTTGAGCTCGAAAGAGGGATTTTCAGTAGTAGCGCCAACCAGCGTGATGGTCCCGCTCTCCACGTACGGCAAAAAGCTGTCGAGCTGCGCCTTGTTGAAGCGATGGATTTCGTCGACGAAGAGCAGGGTGCCGCGCCCCTGCTCGCGTCTTATGCGCGCCTGCTCGAACGCCCTTTTCAGATCGGCAACGCCCGAAAACACCGCCGACATTTGTTCGAAGGCCAGCCCAGTCTCACCGGCGAGAAGCCGCGCTATGGTAGTCTTTCCGGTTCCTGGTGGCCCCCAAAGGACAATCGAGCCGAGGCGCCCCGCCTTGAGCATTCGGCTGAGGGCGCCTTCGCTGCCCACCAGATGATCCTGTCCCACCACTTCAGCAAGCGAGGCTGGTCGCAGTCGGTCGGCGAGCGGCCGCGGCGCCTCGCTGCTTCGTCCTGAGGTCTCCAACAATCCTGGTATGCTTGGATTGCCGCCCACAAACCCTCAGTTACCGAGTTGCATGCGGACGAGGCGGCCCTTGCGATTTACGGTGATGAGCCAGTAGTCCGCGCCGTCCGATAGCATCTTCGCGAGATCGCGCACGCTGTCTATTTCCTCGCCGTTAAGCTCCGCAATTACGTCGCCCGGCCGGAAGCCGAGCCGGCGGGCCGGCCCGTCCTCGAGCTTCGTGACAACAACGCCGGATAGTCCCCCCGCCAGTCCCAGCTCTTCGGTGACTGCCGGAGACAGATTGGCAACGATCAGGCCGGCAAACGGGTTTCTGCCGTCGAGCCTGGTCTCCGAGCGCGGCGGCGTCTCCGGGGCCGCGATGAGTGTAAGTGAGGCGGCATGCTGCCGGCTATCTCGCAGATAGTTCACCGAGACCGTGCTTCCAACGGGCTTGGTGCCGATGCGGTAGACGAGCTCCTTTGCAGACGCCACTTCCCGGTCATCCACAGCAGTGATGATATCGCCGCGCTTGAGGCCCGCGTCGGCCAGCGGGCTGCGTGGCACTACTGCTGCGACCAGACTTCCCGTAACACGCTCAAGGCCGAGGGCCTCGGCGATGTCCGAAGTGACGTCCTGCAGCTCAGCACCGAGCCAGGGCCGGATGACCCTGCTTCCCGTGCGCGCCGATTGGACCACGACATTGACCATGTTGGCCGGAATGGCAAAGCCGATGCCTATGCTGCCGCCGGTGCGAGAGTAGATCGCCGTGTTGATGCCGATCAGCCGCCCATTGATGTCGACCAGCGCACCGCCGGAGTTGCCCGGGTTGATGGCCGCATCGGTCTGAATGAAGAACTGATAGTCGCTGACCCCTACTTCCGTGCGGGCCAGCGCCGACACGATGCCGCTGGTAACGGTCTGACCGACACCAAACGGATTGCCGATGGCCAGAACCAGATCGCCAACCTCGAGAGCGTCGGAGTCTCCGAGCTCGAGCGACGGCAGTGGAGCCGCACCGGCATCGATCTTCAGCACTGCGAGATCCGTGCGCTCGTCGCTCACCAGGATCCTGGCATCGAATTCACGCTTGTCGGGCAGCACCACCCGTATATCGCTTGCCCCACCGACCACGTGATTGTTGGTTACCACCAGTCCCCCGTCGTCAACGATGACCCCCGAGCCGAGCGAATTCTTGAAGCGGTCACGCCGCAAACCGAGTGCATCATCGCCAAAGAAGTGGCGAAAGATCGGGTCATCGGCAAACGAGGAGAAGCGGCGCGACTGAACTTTCGTGCGGGCGTAAACGTTGACCACGGCGGGGATGGTCTGCTTGACCAGCGGCGCAAAAGACAGCGCCATTTGCGAAAGGTTCTGCGGTACCTGGTTGGCGCCGTTCGCTTGCGCCGCCATGACGAGCAGCCCGAACGCGGCCCCAAGGGTGAGAACGATCTCTCGGATGCTCATCGAATTTCTCCGCACGATGGTTGCAGCATTAGCGCCGGTCGAGCTTGGTGGACAGAATGACCGCCAATTCGGTGCTGGTGACACCGGGAACCGAGCAGACGGCGTCCAGGACCCCGTCCATTTCCTGGGCCGAAGAAGTCCGCACCAATCCTATCAGGTCATATCTCCCGCTCACCGAATGAAGCGCCTCGACCTGGGGCAGATTTGTGAGTGCACGCGCCACTTCACCCGCCTGCCTCGGCTCGACCTCAATGGTCACAAAGGCGCGCATACTGTCGCGTGAGCTGTTTTCGGCCAAGCGCAGCTGGTAGCCGGCAATGATTCCGTGCTGCTCCAGGCGCCGCAAACGGTCCTGCACCGTAGTCCGTGACAGACCGAGTTTGCGCGCGAGGGCGGATACCGGGGCACGCGCGTTCGCCTGCAGCAGCGCAATTAGCTCCTCGTCCTTGGCCGTCAAAGTGATCTTCATTTCGTCAAAATACCGGAAACTTTGTCGTTTTGACGGCCCCGCATCCGGGCGGCCTCAAACCTCAGGCCTGCCTTACGAGATGTGCGCAAGAGGATTGCGCAAGTCCGGCGCACGCCTCAGGCGGCGGCGGCCGACTTTTCTTCCGTTGCTTTCTGAACCGGCCCCGAGTCCTTGCCCTTCGCATCCTGATCGCGGTCGACCAGCTCGATCACCGCCAGCGGCGCGTTGTCACCGTATCGAAATCCAGCCTTGAGCACCCTGGTGAACCCGCCTGCCCGGCTCCTGTAGCGATCGGCTATGACGGTGAAAAGCTTCTTGACCTGCTCTTCATCCCGGATTTGCGAGATTGCCTGCCGGCGGGCATGCAGCCCGCCTCGTTTCGCAAGCGTTATCAGCCTTTCGATTACCGGCCGCAGATCTTTCGCTTTGGGCAGCGTGGTCATGATCTGTTCGTGCTTGATAAGCGCTGCCGCCATGTTGGCAAACATCGCCTTCCTGTGCGCAGCCGTACGATTGAGTCGGCGGCCTCGATTGCCGTGGCGCATGTGACTTTCCTTGCTCTCCGCGATCAGAAGCTCGTTTCGAATTTCTTGGCGAGCTCGTCGATGTTCTCAGGCGGCCAGTTCTGTACCTCCATACCGAGGTGCAGTCCCATCTGCGCCAGTACTTCCTTGATCTCATTCAGCGACTTGCGGCCGAAGTTCGGTGTCCGAAGCATCTCCGCTTCGGTTTTCTGAATGAGATCGCCGATATAGACGATGTTGTCGTTCTTCAGGCAGTTGGCCGAGCGCACCGAGAGTTCGAGCTCGTCGACTTTCTTGAGCAACGCCGCATTGAACTCCAGCTCCGGCTTGGTCTCCTCGATGGTGATCTTGGAGGGCTCATCAAAATTGATGAACACCTGAAGCTGATCCTGAAGGATACGTGCGGCATAGGCGATCGCATCTTCCGGGCTCACGGAGCCGTCGGTTTCCAGCGTGAGAGTGAGCTTGTCGTAGTCCAGGATTTGCCCTTCACGCGTATTTTCCACCTTGTAGGACACCCGCTTGACCGGGCTGAACAGACTGTCGACCGGGATCAGCCCTATTGGTGCGTCCTCCGGCCTGTTGCGCTCGGCCGGCACATAGCCCTTGCCAGTGTTGACCGTAAACTCGATACGGATCTCCGCTCCCTGATCAAGGGTGCAGATGACGTGCGCCGGGTTCAGAATTTCAATGTCTCCGGTCAGCTGAATGTCTGCCGCCGTCACTACGCCCGGACCCTGCTTTTTCAGCACGAGCCGCTTAGGGCCTTCGCCGCCCATCTTGAAAGCAATATCCTTGATGTTCAGCACGATGTCAGTGACGTCCTCGCGCACACCAGCGATCGAGGAAAACTCGTGCAGCACGCCATCGATCTGCACCGACGACACCGCCGCACCCTGCAGGGACGAAAGCAGCACCCGCCGCAGCGAATTCCCCAGCGTCATTCCGAAACCACGCTCCAGCGGCTCGGCGACGACAGTCGCGGCCTGCCGACGAGCGCGCGTGGAAGACACCTCGAGCTTGGTCGGCCGAATGAGTTCCTGCCAGTTCTTCTGGTTCACGTGCATTGTCATTGTTCCGATGATTACCGCCGCTGTTGTTGGGTTGCTGGCAACCCCGTTGTTGTCTCAACGCGCCGCTGTCGGGCGCGCCCCGTCTTCAATGGCAAGCTCAGACCCGGCGCCGCTTGGGCGGCCGACAGCCATTGTGCGGAATGGGGGTCACATCGCGAATGCTCGTAACCTGCAGACCGCACGCCTGCAGCGCTCTAAGCGCCGATTCCCGACCGGCTCCAGGTCCGCTTACCTCGACCTCCACCGATTTCATCCCGTGTTCGATTGCCGACCTGCCCGCCTGGTCGGCAGCAACCTGCGCGGCATAGGGTGTGGACTTGCGCGACCCCTTGAAGCCGAGCTTTCCTGCCGAAGCCCAGGCGATCGTGTTGCCCTGAACGTCGGTTATGGTGATCATGGTGTTGTTGAACGACGCCATGATATGGACGACGCCGGCGGTGATGTTCTTGCGCTCCTTGCGGCGCACCCGGCCGGTTGCCGCCGGACTCGATTGCGCAGATGTAGCTTCTGGTTCTTTTGCCATTCCTGTCTGTACCTTACCTGCTTACTTCTTTTTGCCGGCAATCGCCTTGGCGGGCCCTTTGCGGGTACGTGCATTGGTGTGGGTGCGCTGGCCGCGGACCGGCAGGCCCTTGCGGTGGCGCAGTCCGCGGTACGTGCTCAGGTCGATCAACCGCTTGATGTTGACAGCGACTTCGCGGCGCAGGTCGCCTTCAACGACATGGTCACGGTCGATGACCTCTCGAATTTGAAGCACTTCGGAATCGGTGAGCTGGTTGACGCGTTTGCTTTCGGCGATACCGATCTTTTTGCACACCTCCTTGGCGTTCTCCGGTCCGATGCCATAAATGTAACGCAAGGCAATTACGACGCGCTTGTTTGTGGGGATATTGACGCCTGCTATTCGGGCCACGCCTCAGTCTCCTTGATTTTTCCCGGGCTTGGCTTCTCCCAGGTGGCCTGCTGCTGGGGCCAGAAACGACATAGGGCGCGCCTCGGGAGGGTATAGACCCTCCGTGAAGCGAGCCTTAGAAAACGACAGAATGAGGGCGTTGTAAGGCGGATTCTCACTCGCGTCAACGGGGGGATCGCGCCGGTCACGCGCCTGTCGCCACGGCACGCTTTCAGGCGCCGTTCAGCGCTTTCCCGATTTGGCGGGCGACCTCCGGTATGGGCGCCATCGCGTCGACGCTGCGCAGAACTCCGCGCGCCCGATAGTAGGACACAAGCGGAGCCGTCTGATTGCCATAGACCGACAGCCGGTCGCGAACTGTTTGTTCGCCGTCGTCGGTCCGTCGTATGAACTTGCTTGAACCGCAATTGTCGCAAACGCCAGCCCGCTTCGGCTTCTCGAATTTGTCGTGATAGCCCTTGCCGCACGTGGCGCAGACATAGCGACCGGAGAGTCGCTCGATCAATGCATCATCGTCGACCTTCATTTCGACCACGGCATCGATGCACAGATTTTTGCGGGCAAGCAGCTCATCCAGAGCCGCTGCCTGAACCTTGTTGCGAGGAAATCCATCCAGGATAAAGCCGTTCTTCAGGTCCGGCTGCGACAGCCGTTCGGCGACGATCGCCACGACGATATCATCCGAAGCGAGCTCACCTCGCTCCATAGCCGCCTTGGCCTGTTTACCATGTACACTTCCCTGCGCCACGGCCGCACGCAACATCTCGCCCGTCGACAACTGCAACATGCCACGCTTCTCTTCAAGGATCTTGGACTGCGTGCCTTTTCCCGAGCCTGGAGGGCCGAGAAGGATGATGTTCATCGCCGGGCGCCTCTGAGATTGGTGCGCTTTATCAGCTTTTCGTACTGCTGGGCCATGAGGTGGCCCTGAATCTGGGCCACCGTATCCATCATCACCGAGACCACGATCAGGAGCGATGTTCCGCCGAAGTAGAAGGGCACAGCGACGTAAACGGTCAGCAGTTCCGGCAGCACGCAGACGAATGCCAAATAGGCGGCCCCGACCACGGTGATTCGAGTCAGCACGTAATCGATGTACTCGGCGGTTCGTTCGCCGGGCCGAATTCCCGGAATGAACCCGCCATACTTCTTCAGATTTTCCGCGGTTTCCTTGGGATTGAACTGGATGGCCGTGTAGAAAAACGCGAAAAACACGATGAGCGCCACATAGATACTGAGGAACAGGGGCTGACCCTGACCGAGCAGCGCTGTGAGGTAGTTGAGCCATTCCGGACCTTGCCCCTGGCTGAAATTCGCAACGGTGATCGGCAGCAGCAGAATTGAGGAAGCGAAGATCGGTGGAATGACCCCCGCGGTATTCAGCTTGAGCGGCAGATGCGACTTGTCGGCCTGGGCCATCTGGGTGCCCACCTGACGCTTCGGATACTGCACCAGAAGGCGTCTTTGCGCCCGCTCGACGAACACGATGAAGGCCACCACGGCAAGCGCCATCACGATGACGCCGAGGATCACGAACGTTGAAAGCTGGCCGGTGCGACCCAGCTCGAAGAGCCCGCCAAGTGCCGATGGCAAGCTGGCTACGATACCGGCAAATATGATGAGCGAGATTCCGTTGCCGATGCCACGGGCGGTGATCTGCTCGCCGAGCCACATCAGAAACACAGTGCCCCCGGTGAGCGTAATCACTGTGCTCGCACGAAAGAACAGACCCGGATCCAGGACTACGTTGCCCTGGCCCTCCAGCCCGACGGCGATCCCGTAGGCCTGCAGCGCCGCCAGAATGACGGTGCCGTAGCGCGTGTACTGATTGATCTTCTTACGCCCCTGCTCGCCTTCCTTCTTCAGTTGCTCGAGATGGGGCGAGACCGTCGTCATCAGCTGAATGATGATCGAGGAGGAAATGTAGGGCATGATATTGAGGGCAAAGATAGCCATGCGACCGAGCGCGCCGCCGGCGAGACCGTTGATCCAGCCCAGGATCCCGGTCGAATTCTGTTGCACCAGCTGGGCCAGTGCCACCGGATCGACGCCGGGAACCGGAATGTAGGTTCCGAGGCGATAGATGATGAGAGCGCCGAGGGTAAACCAAATGCGCTTCTTCAGTTCTTCCGCTTTGGCAAGGGCGCCGAAATTGAACCGGGCGGCAAGTTGTTCTGCAGCAGATGCCATATTAGGTCCTCGCGCCCCTCGATACCTCGCCCCGCCGGCAGCGCTGGCTCACGCCTCCTTACCGGCACCGGCGGCAATGCTGGGCTCGGGCGTGGTGTTCGTGGGTCTGAGGACCTTGACGCTGCCCCCGACCTTGTCGATGGCTGCAAGTGCTGCTTGCGAGGCATGATAGACCTCGAAGGAAGCTTTGGTCTTCAATTCGCCATTGCCCAGGATGCGCACGCCGCCACGCGGGCGTTTGATCACTCCGGCAGCAACCAGGGTTTCAACCGTTACCGGCTGGGCTGGATCCAGCTTCCTGGCGTCAAAGGCGGCCTGGATGCGCGACAGGTTGACCTCGTTGAACTCGACCGCATTGGGTTTGTTGAACCCGCGTTTGGGAAGCCGCCGGTAGATCGGCATCTGTCCGCCTTCGAAGCCCGGTTTGGCGCCACCCGAGCGCGCCGTCTGTCCCTTGCCGCCGCGACCGGCGGTCTTGCCCAAGCCGGATCCGATGCCACGGGCAACGCGTTTTCGCTGATGCCGTGCCCCGGCCCTGTCTGCGATCTGGTTCAGTCTCATGTTGATTGCCCTTGCCTGCCCAATGCTAGCCTTCGATCACTCGAACCAGATGCCTGACGGCATCGATCATGCCGCGCACCTCAGGCGTGTCAGGCAGCTTGCTGCGCGCCCTGATCCTTCTGAGGCCGAGGCCATTCAACGTCGCCCGCTGCTCTGCCGGACGCCGCTGCGGACTCTTGATTTGCTCGACCGTGACAGTTCTGGTCAAATCTGTTTCTTCTTTCGCCATCTGTGATGCCCTTGCGACCGCTAATCAACCGTCAAATCGGGATCGCGCCGACGGGCAATTACCTCACTCACCTTCTTGCCGCGGCGCGCGGCGACGCTGCGCGGTGAAGTTTCCTTTTTCAGCGCACTGAAGGTCGCCCGCACCATGTTGTAGGGATTGGAAGAACCCTGGCTCTTCGCTACCACATCCTTCATTCCAAGCGTTTCGAATACCGCCCGCATCGGACCGCCGGCGATAATTCCGGTGCCGGCCGTCGCCGATCTCAGCACCACCTTGCCGGCGCCCCAGCGGCCACGGACATCGTGGTGCAGCGTTCGCCCTTCGCGCAGGGGCACCCGGATCATCTGTCGTTTGGCGCCTTCGGTGGCCTTGCGAATTGCCTCCGGGACTTCCCGTGCCTTGCCGTGGCCGAACCCGACGCGGCCCTTCTGATCGCCGACGACGACCAGGGCCGCAAATCCGAACCTGCGGCCGCCCTTCACCACCTTTGCCACGCGATTGATGTGGACCAGCTTGTCCAGAAACTCGCTGTCGCGTTCCTCGCGGCTGCTGTCGCGGTCGCGCTTTCTATCTCTTTGTGCCATCTGTCGTCCTGTCTGTTCGTCTCTTGTCTGACTAGAACTCGAGCCCGCCTTCGCGTGCACCATCGGCCAGCGCCTTTACCCGCCCGTGGTAGCGGTAGTTGCCCCGGTCGAACACCACCGTCTTGATACCCGCCTTTTGCGCCCGCTCGGCAACAAGCTTGCCGACCGCTGAAGCTGCTGCTTTCTTACCGCTTCCCCCCTTGCCCTTGAGATCCTTCTCGATGCTTGAGGCAGCCGCCAGGGTAACGCCATGGCGATCGTCGATGATCTGGGCGTAGATGTTCTTGTCGGAGCGAAACACGCTCAGCCGGGGACGCCCCGCCGACTTGCTCTTCAGCGACCTCCGCACGCGCGCCGATCGCCGTTCGGTCTGGCTCAGCTTTGCCATCGCATCCTGTCCCTTACTTTTTCTTGCCTTCCTTGCGGAAGATATACTCGCCGGCGTATTTCACCCCCTTGCCCTTGTAGGGTTCGGGCGCGCGAAAGGCGCGAATCTCCGCGGCGACCTGGCCGACCTGTTGCTTGTCGATGCCGGCCACGACGATTTCGGTCGGCTTGGGGGTGGTTATCGAGATCCCGGCAGGGATCGGATACTTCACATCGTGGCTGAAGCCGAGCTGCAACTGCAACTCCTTCCCCTGCACCGCCGCGCGGAATCCAACGCCACTGATTTCCAGGTTCTTGGTGTATCCTTTCGTGACGCCGGTGATCATGTTCTGCAGTATCGTTCGTGACATGCCCCAGCATGACCTGGCCAGCTTGGTATCATCGCGCGGCTCAACCTCGATGCCGCCGTTGTTCAGTTTAGCCATGACGAGGTCGGCCAGCAGGGCCTTCAACTCGCCCTTCGGCCCCTTCACGGCGACACTCTGGCCCGACAGGTTGGCCGTCACCCCCGCCGGGATCGAAACTGATTTTTTGCCGATACGCGACATCTTCGTTGTTCCTGGGTTGCCAGCCGCCGAACTCTCGACGCGCGGTCAAAATACCGTACAGATCACTTCGCCACCCACGTTCTGCGCTCTTGCCTCGTTGTCGGACATGACCCCTTTGGGTGTTGAAAGGATCGATATCCCGAGACCGTTGTAGACGGTCGGTAGCGTGTCCACCGAGGCGTAAACCCGCCGTCCGGGCTTCGAGACCCGATGGATCTCCCGGATCACCGGAGCGCCATCGAAATACTTCAGTTCGATCTCGAATTCGGCCTTGGCGGCGCCCATTTGAACCGTGGCGAAGTCACGTATGTAACCTTCCTGTTTCAGCACTTCCAGTACCCTGCCCCGCAGCTTCGACACCGGACAGATCACTTTCGACTTGCCGCGCTCCTGGGCGTTCCTGATGCGAGTCAGCATGTCGCCGAGTGGATCCTGAATGCTCATACCCTATTTCTCCTGACTGCCCGACCTTCTACCAACTCGACTTGACCATGCCGGGGATCAATCCCTTGTTGGCCAGCTCACGCAACGCCATGCGCGACATCCTCACCTTGCGGTAGAAACCACGTGGCCGACCCGTAAGCTCGCAACGGTTTCGGACCCTTTGCGGCGCCGAGTTGCGCGGCAATTGCGCTAGCTTGAGCTGAGCGGCGAAGCGCTCTTCCATGGAAACCGAGCGGTTGCCGATGACCGCCCTTAACTTCGCGCGCTTGCCGGCGTACTTCTTTACCAGCCGCCGCCGGCGATTGTTCTTCTCGACTGAACTCTTCTTTGCCATCTTACCTCGGCCCTGCTCTCTTACGGGTGCTCGCTCATGGCCGCTGCCTTGCCGGCGCGATGAGCTTTACGGAACGGAAAATTGAAGCCGGCGATAAGCGCCCGCGCCTCTTCGTCGGTCTTCGCAGTAGTGCAGATCACGATGTCCATGCCCCATACCTTGTCGATCTTGTCGTAGTCGATCTCGGGAAAGATGATGTGTTCCTTGACGCCGATGGCGTAGTTGCCTCGCCCATCGAAACTTCGGTCCGTGGCTCCCCGGAAATCGCGTACCCGCGGCAGCGCGATGTTGATGAAGCGGTCGAGAAACTCGTACATGCGGGCCTGGCGCAGCGTGACCTTGGCGCCAATCGCCTGATTCTCGCGGATCTTGAAGGTGGCGATCGACTTTCGCGAACGGGTGATGACCGGCTTCTGCCCGGCGATCCTGGTCAGTTCCTCGACCGCTACATTGATGACTTTGCTGTCGGCCACCGCCTCGCCAATGCCCATGTTGAGCACGATTTTCTCAAGCTTGGGCACTTGCATCGGGTTCTTGTAGCCGAACTGCTCGACCAACCGTTTGCGGACTACCTCGTTGAAGTGGACCTTCAGCCTCGGCACATAGTCCTTGGGCACGGCGACTTCGGGCAGAGGTTGTCCTGCATCAGTTCTGGCATCCGGTTTTTTGGCCTGCTTTCCGGCAACCTTGGTGTCCTTGCCTTCGGCTTTTTTGGTACCGGCCTTGCCGCCCGGCTTATCGGCAGCGGGCCGCTGCTCGACCTTTCCGGCGCTTCGATCTTTGCTTTCCTTAGCCATCGATGACCTCTCCCGAGCGCTTGGCAAAGCGCACTTTCTTGCCATCCTTCAGAACCTTGTAGCCAACTCGTGTCGGCTTGCCGGTCTTGGGATCGGCGATCGCAAGATTGGAGATGTGTATCGGCATCTCCTTCGAAACGATGCCGCCTTCCTGTGCTGCAGTTTGCCGCTGGTGGCGGCGGGCGATGTGCACTCCTTGCACCACCGCGCGATTCTCTTTTGCAAGGACGTTCAGAATCTGTCCGACCTTACCCTTGTCGCGCCCGGTCAGGACGACAACACGGTCGCCCTTCCGCACCTTCAATTTGGCGGCCATCACAACACCTCCGGCGCAAGCGAGATGATCTTCATATGGTTCTTGGCTCGCAGCTCACGCGGCACCGGGCCGAAAATGCGCGTGCCCACCGGCTCGCCCTGAGCGTTGATCAGCACGGCTGCGTTGCGGTCGAAACGAATGATCGAGCCGTCGATGCGGCGAATGCTCTTCGCCGTGCGCACCACGATGGCCTTCATGACCGAGCCCTTCTTCACCCGCCCGCGCGGAATGGCGTCCTTCACCGACACCACGATGATGTCGCCCACCGTCGCATATTTGCGCTTCGAGCCGCCGAGCACCTTGATGCACTGCACGCGCCGGGCGCCGGAATTGTCGGCGACATCGAGATTGGTTTCCTGCTGGATCATGGCACGATCCTCCCTTTTCCGGGTCCATTGAAGTTTCTAGGCCGCCGTGACTTTCTCAACGAGCTGCCAGCGCTTGTTCTTCGAAACCGGGCGGCACTCCTGAATGCGGACGATATCGCCCGTCTTGGCGTTGTTGTTTTCGTCATGGGCATGAAACTTCTTGGACCGGCGCACCGTCTTCTTGAGTACCGGATGAGTGAAGCGGCGCTCGACTTCAACGACGATGGTCTTGTCGTTCTTGTCACTGACTACCACGCCCTGAAGAATGCGCTTAGGCATAGTTCAAATCCCTCGTTGCTTTGCCTTGGCGGCAGACTGCATCGTCCTGATGCGGGCAATATCACGGCGCACCTCGCGCACGCGGGCGGTCTTCTCGAGCTGCCCCGACGCCTTCTGAAAGCGCAGGTTGAACTGCTCCCTGCGCAGCTTCTGGAGTTCCTCGCGGAGCTGATCTTCGGTCATCGCCCTGGCATCACTTGCTTTCATCACCCGGACCTCCGGTCTTCTCCGTTCACTCGCCCAGCCGCGCCACGAACCGCGTCTTGATCGGCAGCTTGGCTGCCGCAAGAGACAGCGCCTCCTCCGCGGTACGCCGGCTGACCCCTTCAACCTCGAAAAGAATGCGCCCCGGCTTTACTCGTACCGCCCAGAACTCGGGCGCTCCTTTGCCTGAGCCCATGCGCACCTCCGTCGGTTTTTTCGACACCGGGACATCGGGGAAGATGCGTATCCACACTCGTCCTGCTCGTTTCATGGCCCGGGTCAGAGCGCGCCGAGCCGCCTCTATCTGGCGAGCCGTCACGCGATCGGGCTCCTGCGCCTTGAGTTCATAGGCGCCGAAGTCGAGCGTGTTTCCACTCTTCGCCTTGCCGCGGATTCGGCCCTTGAAGGCCTTGCGATACTTGGTCCGTTTCGGCTGCAACATCCTTGTACGTCCTTTGCCCTGGTTCAGCCCGCGTGGCTGTCGCGACGCATGCCGCGCGGTCCGTCGTGTTCGCCTTGCGCGCGCTTGTCCTGGGCCATCGGGTCATGTTCGAGGATCTCACCCTTGAAGACCCACACCTTCACGCCGTTCGTCCCATAGGCGGTGACCGCCGTGGCCGTTCCATAGTCGACATCGGCCCTCAGGGTATGGAGGGGCACGCGGCCCTCGCGGTACCATTCCGTACGGGCAATTTCCGCACCGCCAAGCCGGCCTGCGCAGGTGATCTTGATGCCCTCCGCACCCATGCGTTGCGCCGACTGCACGGCTCGTTTCATAGCGCGACGGAACGCGATACGCCGCTCGAGTTGTTGGGCGATGTTCTCCGCCACAAGGGTGGCGTCGATCTCGGGTTTCCTGATCTCGACAATATTGAGATGGACCTCCGATGTGGTCATTTCGGAAATCTTCTTGCGCAGCTTTTCGATATCGGCGCCTTTTTTGCCGATAACGACGCCCGGCCGCGCGGAATAAATCGTAACGCGGCATTTCTTATGCGGTCGTTCGATAAGAATCTTGGCGACACCGGCCTGCTTGAGCTGGCCATGCAGATAGTCGCGTATCCTCCTGTCTTCATGGAGGAGTTGGCTGTATTCCTTGCGGCCGGCATACCAGCGCGAATCCCAGGTGCGATTGACGCCGAGCCGGAGGCCGATCGGATTGACCTTTTGACCCATCAGGCCGCCTCCTCTTCCTGTCGAACCACTATGGTAAGTTGGCTGAAAAACTTCTGAATGCCGGCCGAGCGTCCCCGCCCGCGGGCCATGAAGCGCTTCATGACGAGATTTTTGCCCACCGAGGCCTCCGTTACGACGAGTGCATTGATGTCGAGCTCATGATTGTTTTCGGCGTTGGCGATCGCCGACTCGAGAGTTTTCTTGACCACTGCCGCAATGCGCTTGCGCGAAAACGTCAGCTCGGCGAGCGCCTTGTCGACCTTCTTGCCGCGAATGGTGGCTGCGACGAGGTTGAGCTTTTGCGGGCTGACGCGGATGCTGCGCGCCACCGCCTTGGCCTCCGTAGCCATCAGGGATCGCTTGCGTTTTGCTTTGCTCATCTGACTACGCTTTCGCCGGTGCGGCGGGTGCCGATGATCCGGAAGCCGGTGCGGCCGGGGCCGCTGCGCCTGGAGCCGACGGCGCGGCCGGGGCCGCGGTCACGGCAGCTCTCTTGTCAGCCACCGAGTGACCCGCAAACTGGCGTGTCGGAGCGAACTCGCCGAACTTGTGACCGACCATATCCTCGGAAACCAGCACAGGGATGTGCTTGGTGCCGTTGTGGACCTGAAAGGTTAGGCCGACGAATTGCGGCAGGATGGTCGAACGTCTGCTCCAGGTCTTGATGGCCTGGTTGCGTCCGGAGCTTCGTGCAGCATCGGCCTTCTTCAAGAGGTACCCGTCGACGAACGGGCCTTTCCACACGGATCGAGTCATTGGCGAGCGGAGCTCCTACTTCTTCTTCGTGTGCCGGGAGCGCACGACGAATTTGTTGGTTGACTTGTTATTGCGGGTTTTCTTGCCCTTGGTCGACTTGCCCCACGGCGTCACCGGGTGGCGGCCCCCCGATGCCTTGCCCTCGCCGCCGCCATGCGGATGGTCGATGGGATTCATGGCCACTCCGCGTACCCCCGGCCGGACACCCATCCAGCGGTGCCGCCCGGCCTTGGCGATCGTCTCGTTCATGTGATCGGGATTCGAGACCGCTCCGACAGTCGCAAGGCATCCTGAACGAACCATGCGCGTCTCTCCGGACTTCAGGCGGATCAAGGCATATCCCTGGTCGCGGCCCACGAGCTGGGCATACGTGCCCGCGGCGCGGGCAATCTGGCCACCTCCGCCGGGCTTCATCTCGACATTGTGAATGATCGTGCCGACCGGCATGCCGGCGAGCGGCATGGCATTGCCCGGCTTGACGTCGACGCTCTGTCCGGAAACCACCTCATCGCCGGCCTTGAGGCGCTGCGGGGCCAGAATGTATGCAAGCTCGCCGTCCTTGTACCTGATGAGTGCAATGTAGGAGGTGCGATTGGGATCATATTCGAGCCGTTCCACAGTCCCCGGAACGTCGAACTTGCGCCGCTTGAAGTCGACGATGCGATAGCGCTGTTTGTGCCCGCCGCCGGTCAGCCAGTTGGTGGTGCGGCCGAGATTGTTGCGCCCGCCGGTCTTGTTGCGCCCAACGGTCAGAGCCTTGATCGGCTTGCCGGCATGAAGATCCGACCGCTTCACCTTGACGAGTTGTCGGAGCCCCGGGGTAACGGGTTTATAGGTCCGCAGTGCCATTGCCGTCTTGCCTCGCCCTTAGAGTCCCGTCGTCACGTCGATCGAATGCCCTTCGGCCAGCGTCACCACGGCCTTCTTGGCATCGCTCTGAAAGGACTTCCGGCCCTTGAAACGCTTGAACTTGCCCTTGCGGACCAGCGTGTTGACCGACTTGACCTTGACGCCGAACAGCTTCTCGACCGCCGCCTTGATTTGCGGCTTGGTCGCAGCGGCCGCCACGTTGAAAACTACCTGGCTGTGGGCCGAAACCAGGGTAGCCTTTTCGGTGATTGCCGGTGACCTGATGATGGAATGATGATCCGTCACTTGAACCTCACTTCCAGGGCTTCGACCGCAGCCCTGGTCAAAACCAGCTTCCTGCGCCGCAGAATGTCGTACACGTTGATGCCTTGAACGGGCAAAACGTCGATATTATTGATCCCGCGCGCCGCCAGGACAAAGCTCCTGTCGAGGTCGACGCCGTCGATGATCAGGGCGTTTTCGAGGCCCAGCCTGGCCAGGCTTGTCTTCAGAGCCTTCGTCTTGGCTTCCTTCAGCTCTGCCTTGTCGATGATGAGGAGTTCGCAGGTTTTGAGCTTGGACGACAGTGCGTGCTTGAGGGCCAGTGCGCGAACTTTCTTCGGCAGGTCGATGGCGTGGCTGCGCACCACCGGACCGAATGCTTTGCCGCCGCCCACGAAGATGCCGGGCCGGCGCGATCCGTGGCGGGCGCCGCCGGTTCCCTTCTGCTTGTAGACTTTCTTTTTGGTCCGGTTCACTTCCGACCTGCCCTTGGTCTTGTGCGTGCCCGCCTGGCGCCTGGCGAGTTGCCAGCGCACCATCCGCTGGAGGATGTCGGCGCGCGGCTCCAGGCCGAAAATGTGCTCGGCGAGCTCTACCGTGCCGGCCTTCTCAGCCTCCATTGTTTGAACTTCGGCTCTCATGACGTGCTGTCCTGGGCCTGCTCGGCCGGCGCCTGCAGCTCCGGCGCGTCGCGCAGCCTGAAGGCGCCGGGACTAGGCGCGTCCTTATGCAGCTTGCGCTTTACCGCATCGCGCAGCTGCACCCAGCCGCCCTTGGCCCCTGGCACGGAACCTCGCACCATGATCAGGCCCCGCGCGTTGTCGGTCTTGACTACCTCGATATTCTGGGTCGTCACCCGCTCGACGCCCAGATGACCCGCCATCTTCTTGCCCGGGAACACACGACCGGGATCCTGGCGATTGCCCGTCGAACCATGCGAGCGGTGACTGATCGAGACACCGTGCGAAGCCCGCAGGCCCGCGAAGTTCCATCGCTTCATCGCTCCGGCGAAGCCCTTACCGATGCTGATGCCGGTGACGTCGACGAACTGGCCGGGCACAAAATGCTCCACCGTGATCTCGGCGCCGACGGCGATGAGATTGTCCGGGCTGACGCGAAACTCCACCAATTTGCGCTTGGGCTCGATCTTCTGGCGCGCGAAGTGGCCCCGCTCTGCCTTCGGCAGGTTCTTTACCTTTATTGAACCAGCACCGAGCTGAACCGCAGTGTAGCCGTGCTTGTCGGCCGTCTTGTGTGCCACGACCTGACAGTTATCGAGCTTGAGTACCGTCACCGGGACGTGCTGGCCATCGTCGGTGAACACTCTCGTCATTCCTAGCTTCTGGGCGATGACACCTGAACGCATCGCTTTTCTCCCTGCATGCATCCTAGAGCTTGATTTCCACATCGACGCCGGCTGCCAGATCGAGCTTCATCAGGGCGTCGACGGTCTGCGGCGTCGGATCCACGATATCGAGAAGGCGGCGATGCGTTCGCATTTCGAACTGCTCGCGGCTCTTCTTGTCGACATGCGGCGATCGATTGACCGTGAAGCGCTCGAAACGCGTCGGCAGCGGCACAGGACCGCGCACCTGGGCACCAGTGCGTTTGGCCGTGTTGACAATCTCCCGAGTCGAGCTGTCGAGAACTCGATGGTCGAAGGCTTTGAGCCGGATTCGGATGTTGGTTCTTTGCATCTTGTCAAACCTTGCCTAGTGACGCCGGAAACCTCCTCGAAGGAGAATCACTCCACGATTTTGGCCACGACGCCGGCGCCGACGGTACGGCCGCCTTCGCGGATGGCGAACCTGAGCTTCTCCTCCATGGCGATCGGGGTGATCAGGTCGACGTCCATGGTCACGTTGTCGCCCGGCATCACCATCTCGGTGCCCGACGGCAGGGTGACGATCCCGGTCACGTCGGTGGTCCGGAAATAGAACTGCGGCCGGTAGTTGGTGAAGAACGGCGTGTGCCGCCCGCCCTCCTCCTTGGTCAGAATATAGGCCTCCGCCTTGAACTTCTTGTGCGGCGTCACCGAGCCCGGCTTGGCCAGCACCTGGCCACGCTCCACCCCGTCCTTGTCAATGCCGCGCAGCAGACAGCCGACATTGTCGCCAGCCTCCCCGGCATCCAGAAGCTTGCGGAACATCTCAACCCCCGTCACCGTCGACTTCATGGTCGGCCGCAGGCCCACGATCTCGACCTCCTCGCCGACCTTCACCACCCCGCGCTCAATCCGGCCGGTCACCACCGTGCCCCGCCCGGAGATCGAAAACACATCCTCGATCGGCATCAAAAACGGCTGGTCCTTCGGCCGGTCAGGCTGCGGGATATAGCCGTCAACCGCTTCCATCAGCTTCAGGATCGACTGCTTGCCGAGCTCCGGGTCCTTGCCCTCCAGCGCCGCCAGCGCCGAGCCCCGCACAATCGGAATCTTGTCACCCGGAAACTGATAGCTCGTCAGAAGCTCGCGCATCTCCATCTCAACCAGCTCCAGAAGCTCCGGATCATCCACCATGTCGACCTTGTTCAGGTACACAACCAGCGCCGGTACCCCAACCTGGCGGGCCAGCAGAATGTGCTCGCGCGTCTGCGGCATCGGCCCATCGGCCGCCGAGACCACCAAAATCGCCCCATCCATCTGCGCCGCCCCGGTGATCATGTTCTTCACGTAGTCGGCATGCCCAGGGCAATCCACATGCGCGTAGTGCCGCGCCTTGGTCTGATACTCAACATGCGCCGTCGAAATCGTAATCCCCCGCGCCCGCTCCTCCGGCGCCTTGTCAATCTGGTCATAAGAGGTGTACGTCGCTCCCCCGGTCTCCGCCAAAACCTTGGTAATCGCCGCCGTCAGCGTCGTCTTGCCGTGGTCAACATGCCCAATCGTCCCAACATTGCAGTGCGGCTTGTCGCGCGTGAACTTCTCTTTGGCCATCCGAGTTCTCCGTGTCTCCTGTTCAGTTCATGTTCCATCTGCAGAGCCGGCCCGTCAGCCCTGCGCAGAAGAGGCGCCTTAGGCGAACTTCTTCTGCACCTCCTGAGCGACTGCCGTCGGGACCTGTTCATAGTGATCGAATTGCATCGTGTAGCTTGCTCGCCCCTGACTCATGGAGCGCAGGTTGTTCACGTATCCGAACATGTTGGCGAGCGGCACCATCGCATTGATGATCTGCGCATTGCCCCGGCTGCCTGTTCCGATGATGTGCCCGCGTCGTGAATTGAGGTCGCCGATGACGCCGCCGAGATATTCTTCCGGCGTCGTGACCTCGACCTTCATGATGGGCTCGAGCAGCACCGAGGCGGCCTTCTGCAGGGCTTCGCGAAGAGCAGCCCGCGCGGCAATTTCAAAAGCGATCGTGGAGGAATCGACTTCATGATAGGCGCCGTCCGTCAGCGCCACCTTTATGTCGACGACCGGGAAGCCGATCACAACTCCGGATGTCAATACCGAGTTGAGGCCCTTCTCCACGCCGGGAATGAACTCCTTCGGCACCGAACCTCCCACGACCTTGCTTTCGAAAACGTACCCGGCGCCCTTCTGGTTCGGTTCGATCTTGATGATGACGCGGGCGAACTGCCCGGTACCGCCCGTCTGCTTCTTGTGGGTGTAGTCGACTTCAGCCGCCCTGGTGATCGTTTCGCGGTAGGCAACCTGCGGCGCGCCGACGTTCACTTCTACCTTGTGAGTCCGCTTCAGGATATCGACCTTGATATCGAGGTGAAGCTCGCCCATGCCCTTGATGATGGTCTGTCCGGATTCCGGATCGGTCGAGACACGGAACGAGGGGTCTTCGGTAGCCAGCTTGTGCAGCGCGACGGCCATTTTTTCCTGATCGACCTTGGTCCGCGGCTCAACCGCCATTTCAATGACCGGGTCGGGAAAGTCCATTTTCTCGAGAATTACCGGCTTCGCCGGATCGCAGAGAGTGTCGCCCGTTCGGGTGTCCTTCAGTCCCACCAGCGCCACGATATCGCCGGCAAACGCCTCCGAGATTTCCTCGCGCGAATTGGCGTGCATGAGCACCATGCGCCCTGCCCGCTCGGATTTCTCGCGCGTGGAGTTCAGCAGCGGCACCCCCTTCTCGAGTTTGCCGGAGTAAATGCGGCAGAACGTGAGCACGCCGTATTGGTCGTCCATCAACTTGAAGGCAAGCATCGACAGGGGCTCGTTGTCAGCGGCCCGGCGGACCGTCTCATTGCCGGTCTTGACGTCGATGCCCTTGATCGGCGGCCGCTCCAGGGGTGACGGCAGATAGTCCACCACTGCATCAAGCAGCGGCTGGACCCCCTTGTTCTTGAACGCCGAGCCGCACAGAACGGGAAAGAACGCACCCGACACCACTGCCTTGCGCAGCAGTTTTCTGATCGTGTCGTTGGCGATCTCCTTGCCATTGAGATAGTCGTCGGTTGCCTGGTCATCCAGTTCTACACAGGCCTCGATCATCTCCTGGCGAGCTGTCCTGGCAGCCTCTTCGAGACTGGCCGGGATTTCCGCGTCGCTATACTTGGCGCCGAGCGATTCCTCCTCCCACACCACCGCCTTCATGCGCACCAGATCGATGATGCCCTTGAATGACGCCTCTGATCCTATGGGCAATTGAATGGGCACCGGCTTGGCGCCGAGACGCTGGCGGATGTCCCTGATGCACTGTTCGAAGGATGCACCCGTTTTGTCCATCTTGTTGCAGAACACGATCCGCGGGACGTTGTATTTGTCGCCCTGGCGCCAAACAGTCTCGGTCTGCGGCTCTACCCCCTGGTTCGAGTCGAGAACGCATACGGCGCCATCGAGCACCCGCAGCGAGCGTTCGACCTCGATCGTGAAGTCGACGTGCCCGGGAGTGTCGATGATGTTGAGGCGTTTGCCGTTCCAGATGCAGGTGGTCGCTGCCGACGTAATGGTGATGCCGCGTTCCTGCTCCTGCTCCATGAAGTCCATGGTTGCAGCGCCGTCATGAACCTCGCCGATCTTGTGGCTCTTGCCCGTGTAATAGAGGATGCGCTCGGTGGTTGTGGTTTTCCCCGCATCGATATGCGCCATGATGCCGAAGTTGCGATAGTCCTCGAGGGCGTGGGTGCGAGCCATGTCCTTGAATCCCTTGGGTTACCAGCGATAGTGGGAGAAGGCCCGGTTCGCCTCCGCCATCCGGTGAGTGTCTTCTCTCTTTTTCACCGCCGTTCCCCGGTTGTTGGCTGCATCCATGAGTTCGCCCGACAACCTGTCGATCATGGTATTCTCGTTACGGCCGCGGGCGGCCTGAATCAGCCAGCGGATCGCCAGAGCCTGACGTCGCTCCGGACGCACCTCTACAGGGACCTGGTAGGTGGCGCCGCCAACCCGGCGCGAACGCACCTCGATGGCCGGCGCCACGTTGTCGAGCGCTTGGTGAAAGACCTGCACCGGCTCCTGCTTTGTCTTGGCCTGAATGTTGTCGAGCGCGCCGTAAACGATGTTTTCGGCGACCGACTTTTTTCCGGCCATCATCAGGTTGTTCATGAACTTGGAGACGATGAGATCGTTGAATTTCGGGTCGGGATTGATTTCGCGTTTCTCGGCGCGGTGGCGACGGGACATGATGAGTGACCTCGCTCCTACTTTGGACGCTTGGCGCCGTATTTCGAGCGACGCTGCCGGCGTTTGACGACGCCCTGGGTATCGAGAACGCCGCGAATGATGTGGTAGCGCACTCCCGGCAGATCCTTGACGCGGCCACCGCGGATCATCACCACCGAATGCTCCTGCAGATTGTGGCCCTCGCCGGGTATGTAGCTCGTCACTTCGAATGCATTGGTGAGCCGGACGCGAGCTACCTTGCGCAGCGCCGAATTCGGCTTCTTCGGCGTCGTGGTATAGACGCGAGTGCACACGCCGCGCTTTTGTGGGCACGACTGCATTGCCGGCACCTTGTTGCGATAGGACGGCGACAGGCGAGGCCTGCGGATGAGCTGGTTAATGGTCGGCATTCGGGACTGTATTCTCCACAACGAGTTCAAACGTGGCCTGCATCATTTTGGCGAAGCAGAATCACTTCGCGCACGAGGAAATGCGCAGGATCAACAATTTGGAGCACGTTCTTGCCGCCATAGCCTGCCCTCGACGCGGTCGAGGGTGCTTTGGCGGAACACGCTCTTGGCACGCACGCAAACGAAAGCACCGGACGCAAGGCGCAAACCCGTGCGCGGTGCCGAAAAACCAGAGGACCGCCGCAGCTCAGGAAGCCGGGTGGTCGTGTCCAGATCTGTTCAAGCTTGCTTTCCAGCAGCGTTTAGAACCGCTTACGAGTTCTACTGCCTGCGCCTGAAAGATGCGGGTGTATAGAGGAACGTCCGGGCAGGCGTCAACCCCTTGGAAGCATCGCCTTAGCATCGCCAAAGCATCGCACGTCGTGCGCCGGTGTGTGCCCCCGCATCGGCGGGGGATACGCACCATTTTTCCTCATTCCTGCCATAGAGCCGCCTCAGCCTATGGCGACTCTTGAAGTAGCGGACGGCAACGGGGATGGCATTGAGGGGTTTACCAATGACGAAACCGTTGCGTACGTGGTGGCATGAGCTCAATACCTGGGAGCCTGAGGTAGCCTTGGCGTTCTATCACCGGACGCTGGGCTGGGAGTTCGAGCATCAGCTGTTGCCGGATGGCGACAGCTACTGGATCGCTCAGCACGCTGGCCGCCCGGTGGCCGGCATCTACGCATTGCGCGAGCCGGAGTATCAGGGCATCCCTTCTCACTGGATGACCTATCTCGCCGTCCCCGACATTGTGCAGGCCGAGCGCGCGACGGTCTTCGCCGGCGGCGAAGTGTGCCGCCCCACGGTGAATGTCCCCGGTGTCGGCAAGCTGGCGATCGTAAGTGATTCCACGGGAGCCATCATCGGGCTCATCGAGCCCGAAAACACCCATGTGCTACACGGCACTTCCGCCCGGCACTGGGCCGATCAACTCAAGCGGCCCGCTGCAGCACCGAGTTTCCTGGCTGAACACTCTGCGGCACAGGCGAACTGACAGGAGCCAAATGGGGCCTGGCCTTAGCGGCCAGGTCCTATTTTTTGCCGTCTGGTCACACAACCGATGCAGTCGCTCGATATTGTTTGTAGGAGTTCCCGCTCTGGCGGCGGAGTGACCGCGAACGCCAGTGGTTGCCGCGTACGTGGCGCGTACTTGGCTTCAGGAAGCCTCCACCACCACGAGAGATCTTGGCTTCGAACCGACACATGGCCTGTTTGGCTCTGCCGAGTGGTGGGCAAATGTCGAAAGCAGAAGGCTGCTGCGACATCGGCTGCACGGCGAGATTGGAAGCATTTGTAATTTCAGCGGAGCAACGGGCCAGCTTCGTTGGAAGCTGGCCATTACACGTAACGCACCGCGGGATTACTCAGCTGCTGACGGCAGCGCCTTGGCGTTGTTCTGCTCCTCGAGAATGAGATTGTCGCGCTTTTCCGCCACCTGCTTGTAGCGCGAAAGCATGCCGCCGGTGCCGGCCGGTATGAGCCGGCCCACAATGACGTTTTCCTTGAGTTCCTCGAGGGTATCGATCTTGCCGATGACCGAAGCCTCGGTCAGAACCCGCGTGGTCTCCTGGAATGACGCCGCCGAGATGAACGACCTGGTTTGCAACGAAGCCTTGGTAATGCCGAGTAGCACCGGAGTGGCGCTCGCCGGCTTGAGTCCTTCCGCCGCAAGCTTGGCGTTCACCTCTTCGAACTCGATGGCATCGAGCTGCTCGCCCGGCAGTAGCGTCGACTCGCCCGAGTCAGTCACTTCGACCTTCTGCAGCATCTGGCGCACGATGACCTCGATGTGCTTGTCGTTGATGCTGACGCCCTGCAGCCGGTAGACTTCCTGAATCTCGTTCACGAGATAAAACGCCAGTTCCTCGACGCCTTTGATGGCCAGGATGTCATGCGGCGCCGGGTTGCCGTCAAGGATGAACTCGCCCTTATCGATGTGGTCGCCCTCCTGCACCGGCAGATGCTTGCCCTTGGGTATGAGGTATTCGATCGGCTCGATCGACTCATCGTCGGGAACGATGCGAATGCGCCGCTTGTTCTTATAGTCGCGGCCGAATTCCACTCGGCCGGACGCCTCGGCGATGATCGCGTGGTCCTTGGGCCGGCGCGCCTCGAACAATTCGGCTACCCGCGGCAGACCGCCGGTGATGTCGCGCGTCTTGGCGCTCTCCAGCGGAATGCGGGCGAGCACGTCGCCGCTCTTGACCTTCGCTCCGGGATCGACCGAAAGCACCGCATCGACCGACAGCAGATAACGGGCTTCTCCGCCGCGCGGCAGCTTCAGGATCTTGTCGTTGTCGCCCTTGATGACCAGCGCCGGCTTCAAGCCGGCAGCCCGGGTATTCGAGCGCCAGTCGATGATGACGCGATTGGTGATGCCCGTCGCCTCGTCGGCGGCCTCGACGACTGACACGCCTTCGACGACGTCTTCGTACTCGACCGTTCCGTCGACCTCGGTCATGACCGGGCGGGTATAGGGATCCCACTCGGCCAGCTTGGTGCCGCGCTTCACCTTGTCTCCGTCGGCGACAAACAGGCGCGTGCCGTGGATGACCTTGTGCACGGCCCGTTCATTGCCCTTTGCGTCCTGAAGCACGATTGCGCCGTTGCGGCCCATGACAATGGGCCTGCCGGAGGAATCCTTGACCACGTTCGGGTTTCTGATTTTGACGATGCCGTCGTGGTTGGCTTCGATGAACGACTGGTCGAGCACCTGCGCGGTGCCGCCGATGTGAAAGGTGCGCATGGTGAGCTGGGTGCCGGGTTCGCCGATCGACTGGGCGGCGATCACCCCCACCGCCTCACCCAGGTTGACGGGCGTGCCGCGGGCGAGATCGCGACCATAGCACTTGGCACACACGCCAAACTTCGTCGCGCAGGTCAGCACCGACCTGATGTGCAGTTCCGACAGCCCGGCCGCCTCGATCTTCTCGACATGTTCCTCGAGAATCTCGTTGCCGGCAGCAACGATGAGCTGGCCCGACACCGGGTCCCTCACATCGCCGGCAGCCGTCCGGCCCAGCACCCTGGCGCCGAGTGACGCGATGACCTCACCGGCGTCGATGATCGGCCGCGCCGTGATCGACAGCTCGGTGCCGCAGTCTTCCTCGGTGACGATCGAATCCTGCGCGACGTCCACCAGCCGGCGCGTCAGATAGCCCGAATTGGCGGTCTTGAGCGCAGTGTCGGCAAGGCCCTTGCGCGCCCCGTGAGTGGAGTTGAAATACTCGAGCACCGACAGTCCCTCCTTGAAGTTGGAGATGATCGGCGTTTCGATGATTTCGCCCGATGGCTTGGCCATGAGGCCGCGCATGCCCGCCAGCTGTTTCATCTGGGCGGGCGACCCGCGGGCGCCTGAATGGCTCATCATGAATATGGAGTTGACGGGCTTTTCGCGCTTCGTCCTGTCGTCGACGACCACTGAAGAGATCTGCTTCATCATCTCTTCGGCCACCTTGTCGGTGCATTTCGCCCAGGCGTCGATGACCTTGTTGTACTTCTCGCCCTGGGTGATCAGCCCGTCGATGTATTGCTGCTCGTACTCCTTGGCCAGCTCGCGCGTCTCGCGCACATACTTCTCTTTGGACTGCGGTATGACCATGTCGTCTTTGCCGAAGGAAATACCCGCCTTGAAGGCGTGATAAAAGCCGAGCGCCATGATCTTGTCGCAGAAGATCACCGATTCCTTCTGCCCGCAGTGGCGGTAGACGGCATCGATCATCCGCGATATCTCGCGCTTGGTGAGCAGCCTGTTGCACAGATCGAGCGAAATGTTCTTGGCCCGCGGCAGGTGCTCCGCGATCATCATGCGCCCGGGGGTGGTTTCGTAGACTCCTGAAATTTCCTTTCCGTTGCTGTCAATGTGCCGGAAGCGCGCCTTGATCTTGGCATGCAACGTAACCACGCCCTCTGCGAGCGCGTGCTCGATCTCGGCAACCGAGCCCAACAGCTTGCCTTCGCCCGGCTCGTTGTTGCGCATGATCGAAAGATAGTAGAGGCCGAGAACGATATCCTGGGACGGCACGATGATCGGCTGGCCATTGGCCGGATGCAGGATGTTGTTCGTCGACATCATCAGAACCCGCGCTTCCAGCTGAGCTTCGAGCGAGAGCGGAACGTGAACCGCCATCTGGTCGCCATCGAAATCGGCGTTGAACGCCGCGCATACCAGCGGGTGCAGCTAAATCGCCTTGCCTTCGATCAGCATCGGTTCGAAGGCCTGGATGCCGAGGCGGTGGAGCGTCGGAGCGCGATTGAGCAGCACCGGATGTTCGCGGATCACCTCATCGAGGATGTCCCATACCTCCGGCTTTTCTTTTTCCACGAGCTTCTTGGCCTGTTTCACCGTGGCCGACAGCCCTTTGGCGTCAAGACGCGAGTAGATGAACGGCTTGAACAGCTCGAGGGCCATCTTCTTCGGCAGACCGCACTGATGCAGCTTGAGTTCCGGGCCGACGACGATGACGGAACGTCCGGAATAGTCGACGCGTTTGCCGAGCAGGTTCTGCCGGAACCGGCCCTGCTTGCCCTTGAGCATGTCGGCCAGTGACTTGAGCGGACGCTTGTTGGCGCCGGTGATCACCCGCCCGCGCCGTCCATTGTCAAACAGCGCATCGACCGCTTCCTGCAACATACGCTTCTCGTTGCGGATGATGATGTCCGGGGCGCGCAGCTCGATCAGCCGCTTCAGGCGATTGTTGCGGTTGATCACCCGCCGGTAGAGGTCGTTGAGATCCGAGGTGGCAAAACGGCCGCCGTCGAGCGGCACGAGCGGGCGCAGCTCGGGCGGAATGACCGGCACCACCGTCAGGATCATCCACTCGGGGCGGTTACCGCTCTCGATAAACGCCTCGACGATCTTCAGCCGCTTGGCGAGCTTCTTCGGTTTGAGCTCTGAGGTCGATTCGGCGATTTCCCTGCGAAGCTCATCGCGGGTCTTCTGGAGATTGATGCCGGAAAGGATCTCGCGAACCGCCTCGGCGCCGATGCCGGCGGTGAAGCTGTCCTCACCATAGGACTCCTGTGCCTTGAGATATTCATCCTCGGTCAGCGCCTGATATGGCTGCAGCGGCGTCAGCCCGGGCTCGAGCACGATATAATTCTCGAAATACAACACGCGCTCCACGCTCTTGAGCGTCATGTCGAGCAGCAGCGCGATGCGGCTCGGCAGCGACTTCAGGAACCAGATGTGGGCGACCGGAGCCGCCAGTTCGATATGGCCCATGCGCTCGCGCCGGACCTTGGAGAGGGTCACCTCGACGCCGCACTTCTCACAGATGATGCCCTTGTATTTCATGCGCTTGTATTTGCCGCACAGGCATTCGTAGTCCTTGATCGGCCCGAAGATGCGGGCGCAGAACAGCCCATCGCGTTCCGGCTTGAAGGTGCGGTAGTTGATGGTCTCCGGCTTCTTGATTTCGCCGAACGACCACGACAGGATCTTTTCCGGAGAGGCGATACCGATCCGGATCTGATCGAACGGCTGCGGCGTCGCCGCCGGATTGAGGATGTTCATGACCTCTTGGTTCATGGATCCCTTATCTCCTTGTTGCGGGTGTTACCCGCGTTGAAATTAACCCGATGCACGGGCCGCCGTCGCTACTCGGCGGCGCGCAATGCGCGGCGGCTTTGCTCGGAGTGCTGCAGCTCCACGTTGAGGCCGAGGGAGCGCATTTCCTTGACCAGTACGTTGAAGCTTTCGGGGATGCCGGCCTCGAACGCGTCGTCGCCGCGCACGATTGCCTCATAGACCTTCGTGCGGCCGGCAACGTCATCCGACTTCACCGTCAGCATTTCCTGAAGAGTATAGGCGGCGCCATAGGCCTCGAGCGCCCACACTTCCATTTCGCCGAACCGCTGGCCTCCAAACTGTGCCTTGCCGCCCAGCGGCTGCTGCGTCACCAGCGAATAGGGACCAATGGAGCGTGCATGGATCTTGTCGTCGACCAGGTGATGCAGCTTCAGCATGTAGATGTACCCCACAGTCACCATGCGGTCGAACGGCTCGCCCGTGCGGCCGTCATGCAGCCTCACCTGGCCGGACTGCGACAGCCCCGCTTGCTCGAGCAGGTCGTTAATGTCGTCTTCGCGGGCGCCGTCGAACACCGGCGTCGCGATCGGCACCCCGCTGCGCAGGTTCTGCGCCATCTCCACGAGATGCCTGTCGTCGAGCCCATCGATCTCCTCGTTCTTGCCGTAGATCCGGTGCAGCTGATCTTTCAGCGGCTTGATCTTCTGGGATTCCTGATAGGCGTCGATGAGTTCGCCGATTTTGCGGCCCAGTCCCGCACACGCCCACCCGAGATGGGTTTCAAGTATCTGCCCGACGTTCATCCGCGACGGTACGCCGAGCGGATTCAGCACCACGTCCACAGGCGAGCCGTCTTCGAGGTAAGGCATGTCCTCATCGGGCACGATCTTCGAGACCACGCCTTTGTTGCCATGCCGTCCGGCCATCTTGTCGCCCGGCTGGATCTTGCGCTTTACGGCCACGAACACCTTGACCATCTTCATTACTCCGGGCGGCAGTTCGTCGCCGCGCTGGAGCTTTTCCACCTTGTCCAGAAAACGGGTCTCCAGGCGCTTCTTCGCCTCTTCATATTGCTGCTTCATCGCCTCCAGTTCGGAGAGCGCCTTCTCGCTGCTGAGCGCGATATTCCACCATAGCGACCTGGGCATGTCGTCGAGATGCCCTTGCGTCACCCGGCCATCGATCTTGTGCCCCTTCGGCCCGCCATGCGCCTGTTTGCCGAGCAGCCAGCCGGACAACCGCCCATAGGCGTTGCGGTCGAGGATCGCCAATTCATCGTCCCGGTCCTTGCCGAGACGCTCGATCTCCTCGCGCTCGATGGCGAGCGCGCGCTCATCCTTGTCGATGCCGTGGCGGTTGAACACCCTGACTTCGACGATCGTGCCCGATACCCCGGGCGGCAGCCGCAGCGAGGTGTCGCGGACATCCGAGGCCTTCTCACCGAATATGGCGCGCAGCAGTTTCTCTTCCGGCGTCATCGGGCTCTCACCCTTCGGGGTGATCTTGCCGACCAGAATGTCGCCCGGCTTCACTTCCGCGCCGATATAGACGATACCCGCTTCGTCGAGGTTCTTCAGCGCCTCCTCGCCGACGTTCGGAATGTCGCGGGTGATTTCCTCCGGCCCGAGCTTGGTGTCGCGGGCCATTACGTCGAACTCCTCGATGTGGATCGAGGTGAACACGTCGTCGCGCACCATCCGCTCCGACAGCAGAATCGAATCTTCGAAGTTGTAGCCGTTCCACGGCATGAACGCGACCAGCACATTGCGTCCGAGCGCCAGATCTCCCAGATCCGTCGAGGGGCCGTCGGCGATGATGTCGCCGGCCGCAATCTCGTCACCCACCCGCACCAGCGGACGCTGATTGATACAGGTGTTCTGGTTTGAGCGCTGGAACTTCTGCAGGGTGTAGATGTCGACCCCGGATTTCGAGGGATCGGTCTCGGCATGCGCCCTGATGACGATGCGCTTGGCGTCGACCTGATCAACGGTGCCGGCGCGGCGCGCCGTGATGGCGGCGCCCGAATCCCTCGCCACAACGGATTCCATGCCGGTTCCAACGAGCGGCGCCGCGGCTTTTACCAGCGGCACCGCCTGGCGCTGCATGTTGGAGCCCATCAGCGCGCGATTGGCGTCGTCGTTCTCCAGAAAGGGGATGAGGGCGGCGGCCACCGATACCAGTTGCTTTGGCGACACGTCGACCGCATCGACCTTGTCACGAGGTACCGACAGCACATCGCCATGGTGGCGCACCGTCACCACCTCGTCGACGAATTTTCCGTCCTTGGTGAGCGTCACGTTGGCCTGTGCGATGTGGTACTTCGCTTCCTCGATGGCCGAGAGGTAGACCACCTCGTCGCTGACCTTGCCATGGGCGACCTTGCGATAGGGAGTTTCGATGAATCCGTACTTGTTTACCCGCGCATAGGTGGCAAGCGAATTGATGAGACCGATGTTCGGACCCTCGGGCGTCTCGATCGGACAGATGCGGCCGTAGTGGGTTGGATGGACGTCGCGCACCTCGAAGCCCGCACGCTCGCGCGTGAGGCCGCCGGGGCCCAGCGCAGACAGCCGCCGCTTGTGGGTGATCTCGGAAAGAGGATTGGTCTGGTCCATGAATTGCGACAGCTGCGAGGAGCCGAAGAACTCCCGCACGGCAGCGGCGACCGGCTTGGCGTTGATGAGGTCGTGCGGCATGACGGTGTCGATATCGATCGACGACATGCGTTCCTTGATCGCGCGTTCCATGCGCACCAGGCCCAGCCGGTATTGGTTTTCCATCAGCTCGCCCACCGAGCGGACGCGCCGGTTGCCCAGGTGATCGATGTCGTCGATCTCGCCCTTGCCGTCGCGCAGTTCCGCCAGCGTCTTGATCACCGCGAGAATGTCCTCTTTGCGCAGGATGCGTACGTTGTCGGGGCAATCGAGCTCCAGGCGCATGTTCATCTTCACGCGACCCACCGCCGACAGGTCGTAGCGGTCGGAATCGAAGAACAGGCCGTTGAACAATGCTTCCGCCGTCTCTTTGGTCGGCGGTTCGCCGGGGCGCATGACACGATAGATTTCGAGCAGCGCCTGGTCGTGGCTCTCCGCCTTGTCCGCCCGCAGCGTGTTGCGGATGTAGGCGCCGGTGTTGATGTGGTCGATATCGAGGATATGGAGCTTGCTGTAGCCGGCCTCTCTCAATGCCGCCAGCGACTTTTCGGTGATCTCCTCTCCCGCTTCGGCATGGATTTCGCCGGTCTTGGGATTGACGATTTCGTCGGCAATGTAGAGGCCATATAGATCTTCGTCACGAACCACAAGCTCCTTGAGCCCGTCGTCGGCGAGCTTGCGGGCGAGCCGCGGCGTTATCTTCTTGCCCGCTTCGACCACCACCTTCTTGGTCTTGGCATCGACGAGGTCGACGGCCGGTTTGAGGCCGCGATAGCGCTGGGCATCGAACACGGTGCGCCAGCCGCCTTCTTTGGTCTCCGTGTAGGGAATGCGCCGGTAATAGTAATGCAGGATCTCCTCACCATCGAGGCCGAGGGCGTAGAGCAGCGTGGTGATCGGCAGCTTTCGCCGGCGGTCGATGCGCACATGGATGATATCCTTCGCGTCGAACTCGAAGTCCAACCACGAACCGCGATAGGGAATGATGCGGGCCGCAAACAGAAGCTTGCCCGAGGAGTGGGTCTTGCCCTTGTCGTGATCGAAGAACACGCCCGGTGACCGGTGCATCTGTGACACGATCACGCGTTCGGTGCCGTTGACGACGAAGGTGCCGTTCGACGTCATGAGCGGTATGTCGCCCATATAAACGTCTTGCTCCTTGATGTCTTTGACCGACTTCGCGGCGGTTTCCTGGTCGACTTCGAACACGATGAGCCGCAGCGTGACCTTGAGCGGCGCCGCATAGGTCATGCCGCGCTGCTGGCACTCTTCGACATCGTATTTGGGCGGCTCGAATTCGTAGTGGACGAACTCCAGCATCGCCTGCCCGGAGAAGTCGCTGATCGGAAACACGGATTTGAAGACCGCCTGCAGGCCCTCATTGATCCGTCCCTCCTTCGGCTCCTTCAGCTGGAGGAAGTCGTCATAGGATTCCTTCTGCACCTCGATGAGGTTCGGCATTTCGGCAACCTCGGCGATCTTGCCGAAGAACTTGCGAACCCGTTTGCGGCCGGCGAGGGTATGCCTCATCTGAGAACCTTTCAGTTATGGAACGTAGAGACGGCTTCACAGGCGCCGCCCGCGATACGGGCGGCGTCTTTCCGGTGTGTACGGCTACTTGAGTTCAACCTTGGCGCCCACCGCCTCGAGCTTCTTGCGTATGGCTTCGGCATCGGCCTTGGGCACGCTTTCCTTCACGGTCTTCGGCGCGCCCTCGACCAGATCCTTGGCTTCCTTGAGGCCGAGCCCGGTGATGGCGCGCACTTCCTTGATCGCCTCGATCTTCTTTTCCCCGGCGGCAACCAGGACGACCGTGAACTCGGTCTGTTCTTCTACCGGAGCAGCTGCAGCGCCTCCCGCCGCCGCTGCCACGGCAACCGGCGCGGCAGCCGAAACGCCCCATTTCTCCTCGAGCAGTTTCGACAGTTCGGCGGCCTCGAGCACCGTAAGGCTCGAAAGTTCAGTCACGATTTTAGCAAGATCAGCCATGTTCTACTCTTTCCTTGATCGGTTGGAACAATTGCAATCCTTGAGCGCCGTCACGCGGGCTCGTCCTTGGTGGCGTAGGCGTTGAACACCCTCGCCAGCTTGCCGGCCGGGGCCTGGAGCACGCCTGCGATGCGAGTAGCCGGCGTGTTCACCATCCCGATGAGCCTTGCCCTCAACTCGTCGAGCGAGGGCAGATCGGCCAGTGCCTTGACGCCCTTGGCGTCCAGAGTCGAGGCGCCGAACGCGCCGCCGAGCACGACGAATTTGTCGTTGCTCTTGGCGAATTCGGACGCGACCCTAGGCGCCGCCACGGGATCGGAGGAAAAAGCGAGCATCGTCGGGCCCTTGAAGAGGTCCGAAATGCCCGAGGCGTCCGTGCCGCCGAGGGCAAGTTTCACGAGCCTGTTCTTGGCGACCTTGACCTTGGCTCCGGCCTTGTGCATGCGCCCCCGCAGATCGTTCATCTGCGAGACGGTGATGCCCTTGTTGTGGGCCACGACGACTACGCCGGCGTTCTTGAACGCAGCGTTCAGCGCCGTGACGAGCTCTTTCTTCTCAGCTCTTTCCACCTGCTTTCTCCTCGTTGACGGCAAACGGCTCTCCCTCGCGGGATCGCCATTCACCCTTGGACCTGCCACGCTCCGAACAGGAGCGCAGCGCTCAGTTTCCTGCCCCCTTCGGGCGCTTCTGCAAGCGCCCTCGGGTTCGAAAGGTCCAAACCGAACAACCGGACTTCGACAACTGAAGCCAACCGAACTGTTTGCTCCCATCTCATGCAGGCCTTGCCGATTAAGCGAGGACCAGTCCCTCGCGCCTGCAATCTCGGACAGGTATCAAACCGCCCCGCGCCCGGCCTCGTCGGCCTTACCCGGAAGCGGATTTCGCAGGTCAAGCCGTGACGCTTGCCAAATCGATCTTGACGCCGGGGCCCTGGCTCGAGGACACCGAAACCTTCTTTATGAAGGTGCCCTTCTGTCCCTGCGGTTTCTGCTTGATCACCGCATCGACGAACGCCTTGATGTTTCCGGCGAGCTGATCCTCCGTGAAGCTCGCCTTGCCCACGCCGGCCTGGAGGATCCCCGCTTTTTCGACGCGGAACTCCACCGAGCCTCCCTTGGCCCCTTTCACAGCCGATGCCACGTCCATCGTTACCGTACCCACCTTCGGGTTGGGCATGAGCCCGCGCGGTCCCAGAACTTTTCCCAGCCGGCCGACGAGCGGCATCAGATCGGGGGTGGCGATGCAACGATCGAACTCGATGGTTCCCTTGCTGACGGTTTCCACCAGATCTTCTGCGCCGACGATGTCGGCGCCGGCCTTCTTGGCCTCCTCCGCCTTTGCCCCCTTGGCGAACACCGCCACCTTGAGCTTGCGTCCCGAACCGTTGGGCAGATTGCACACCCCTCTCACCATCTGGTCGGCATGACGCGGGTCGACGCCGAGATTCATGGCGATCTCCACGGTCTCGTCAAATTTGGCGTTGGCGCGCTCTTTTACAAGCTTCACCGCTTCGGAAAGCACGTAGGCCTTGCCTGCAACCAGGCCCTGGCCGTTCTTGGCAACGCGTTTGGCGATCTTCGGCATCGGTTTTACTCCACGACCTCAAGCCCCATGGACCGGGCAGAGCCCGCGATCTCGCGGCTGGCCGCTTCGAGATCACGGGCGTTGAGCCCGCTGATCTTCTTTCCGGCGATCTCACGGCACTGCGCCATGGTGACCTGGCCCACTGGTGCGCCGCGGCCCGGTGTTTTCGCGCCCTCGGCAATCTTTGCCGCTTTCTTGAGGAAGTACGAGGCCGGCGGCGCCTTCATTTCGAAAGTGAACGATTTGTCCTGGAATACGGTGATGACCACAGGCACCGGCGAGCCCGCTTCCATGCCTTGGCTCTTGGCGTTGAAGGCCTTGCAAAACTCCATGATGTTGAGCCCGCGCTGGCCGAGCGCCGGCCCGATCGGCGGCGACGGGTTCGCCTGCCCGGCCGGCACCTGGAGCTTCACGTAGCCCGTGATCTTCTTAGCCATCTCGCTTCATCCCTTGCACAAGGTTCAGACCTTCTCGACCTGACCGAACTCGAGCTCGACAGGCGTGGCGCGGCCGAAAATCGATACCGCCACCTTCAGCCGGGAACGTTCCTCGTCCACTTCCTCGACAAGCCCGTTGAACGATGCAAACGGGCCATCGGCGACCCGCACCTGCTCGCCGATCTCGAAGGTCACCGACGACCGTGGCCGCTCGATACCCTCCTGCACCTGATGCAAGATGCGGTCCGCTTCTACTTCGGAAATTGCCACCGGCCTGTTGTCGGAGCCGAGAAAGCCAGTAACCTTGGGAGTGTTTTTGATCAGGTGGTAGGCTTCATCCGTCAGATCCATCTTCACCAGCACGTATCCCGGAAAGAAGCGCCGGGCGCTCGCGATCTTTTTGCCGCGCCGCATTTCGACCACCTCTTCGGTGGGCACGAGCACATCCTCGAAAAGGTGACCAAGCCCCTTCTGTTTGGCCTGCTCCTTGATTGATTCTGCGACCTTGTTTTCGAAGTTCGAGTAGGCGTGCACGATGTACCAGCGCTTGGTCATTTCCTGAGCCACGTTCAAAGCTTTCGTCCGATCGCTAGGTGAGCGAGAAGAGCACGCCGTCGACGATCCACTTCAGAACCGCATCGACGCCGAGGAAGAATACCGAGGACAGCGCCACCATGATCAGCACCATGATGGTGGTGACGACGGTCTCGTTGCGGGTGGGCCAGGTGACCTTGGCGGTCTCCTGGCGCACCTGCTGGAGGAACTGGATCGGACTTGTCTTGGTCATCTGCATCCTTCGCGGCGGGCGCTCGGCCCGCCTCTTCTCCGGGTTGTCGTCTTGCTGGCAGGGGCAGAGGGGCTCGAACCCCCGACCTGCGGTTTTGGAGACCGCCGCTCTACCAACTGAGCTATACCCCTGTCTTCCTCACTCCACGATTTTGGCCACGACGCCGGCGCCGACGGTACGGCCGCCTTCGCGGATGGCGAACCTGAGCTTCTCCTCCATGGCGATCGGGGTGATCAGGTCGACGTCCATGGTCACGTTGTCGCCCGGCATCACCATCTCGGTGCCCGACGGCAGGGTGACGATCCCGGTCACGTCGGTGGTCCGGAAATAGAACTGCGGCCGGTAGTTGGTGAAGAACGGCGTGTGCCGCCCGCCCTCCTCCTTGGTCAGAATATAGGCCTCCGCCTTGAACTTCTTGTGCGGCGTCACCGAGCCTGGCTTGGCCAGCACCTGGCCACGCTCCACCCCGTCCTTGTCAATGCCGCGCAGCAGACAGCCGACATTGTCGCCAGCCTCCCCGGCATCCAGAAGCTTGCGGAACATCTCAACCCCCGTCACCGTCGACTTCATGGTCGGCCGCAGGCCCACGATCTCGACCTCCTCGCCGACCTTCACCACCCCGCGCTCAATCCGGCCGGTCACCACCGTGCCCCGCCCGGAGATCGAAAACACATCCTCGATCGGCATCAAAAACGGCTGGTCCTTCGGCCGGTCAGGCTGCGGGATATAGCCGTCAACCGCTTCCATCAGCTTCAGGATCGACTGCTTGCCGAGCTCCGGGTCCTTGCCCTCCAGCGCCGCCAGCGCCGAGCCCCGCACAATCGGAATCTTGTCACCCGGAAACTGATAGCTCGTCAGAAGCTCGCGCATCTCCATCTCAACCAGCTCCAGAAGCTCCGGATCATCCACCATGTCGACCTTGTTCAGGTACACAACCAGCGCCGGTACCCCAACCTGGCGGGCCAGCAGAATGTGCTCGCGCGTCTGCGGCATCGGCCCATCGGCCGCCGAGACCACCAAAATCGCCCCATCCATCTGCGCCGCCCCGGTGATCATGTTCTTCACGTAGTCGGCATGCCCAGGGCAGTCCACATGCGCGTAGTGCCGCGCCTTGGTCTGATACTCAACATGCGCCGTCGAAATCGTAATCCCCCGCGCCCGCTCCTCCGGCGCCTTGTCAATCTGGTCATAAGAGGTGTACGTCGCTCCCCCGGTCTCCGCCAAAACCTTGGTAATCGCCGCCGTCAGCGTCGTCTTGCCGTGGTCAACATGCCCAATCGTCCCAACATTGCAGTGCGGCTTGTCGCGCGTGAACTTCTCTTTGGCCATTTGCGCCTTTTCCTCTTGGAGCGGGTGAGGGGAATCGAACCCCCGTCTTCAGCTTGGAAGGCTGTTGCTCTACCATTGAGCTACACCCGCCTGAATCTGTTCCGGTAGTTTGAACTTTCTCCGACGGGTGCCTCGCCAGCGATCTCCTAACATGCGCCATCATCCGCCCGCCTCAGTCTTGCCGCCCTTGTCCGTGGTGGGGGAGGTAGGACTCGAACCTACGAAGGCGAAGCCAGCGGATTTACAGTCCGCCCCCTTTGCCGCTCGGGACACTCCCCCGTGACAGGAGGCAAACGAACTTATGCGCGCAAAACATTGTGCCCGGTCTTTTGGGGCCGGGCTTGAGGGGCGCTTTATGGCGGAATGGAGCCCTTCCTGTCAACAACCAAGAGCCCGATGACCGACACTATATACGGGGTCCATCCGGTCGAGGCGGCGCTGGTCAACCCGGGGCGCAAGTTGCGCCGCCTGTGGCTGACAAAAAACGGCTATGCGCGCCTGAAGGCGAGCCTGTCGAGCCTGCCGCTCGAGCCCCAAATCGTGCACCCCCGGGAGCTCGACCGCAAACTCGAGCCTGGCGCCGTTCACCAGGGTATCATCCTCGAGGCAGACCCCCTGCCCGCGCCCGACCTCGGCCAAATCGAGCCTCACGGCATAATCGCCGTTCTCGACCAGGTTACCGACCCCCACAATGTCGGCGCCATCATGCGCTCCTGTGCTGCCTTCTCGGTAAAAGCGCTCGTCACTACCGCCCGCCACAGTCCGGAGGCTTCGGGCGTCCTCTTCAAGGCGGCCTCGGGCGCGGCCGAGCTCGTCGACTACGTGAAGGTCACCAATCTCGCCCGCGCGCTCGAAGAGCTGAAGGCGCGCGGCTTTCGTGTGATTGGCCTCGACAGCGGCGCTTCCGCACCGATCGAGGAGGAGGCAACGCGGCGGCCGTTGGCGTTGGTGCTCGGCGCGGAGGGCAAGGGGCTGCGCCAGCTCACCCGCCGGATCTGCGACCACCTGGTACGTCTCGAGCTTCCGGGCGCGATCCGCAGCCTCAACGTATCGAACGCCGCGGCGCTCGCTCTTCATGAGTTGACCCGCCCGAGGCCAAAAACGAATGAGAGATCATAGATGAAAGCTCACTTCGCAATGTTCGCCGGCTATAGCGGTTGGGCCAACGAAAGGCTCTACGCAGCGGCGGCGCGCCTTCCCGACGCAGATTACCGCCGCGATCACGGGGCCTTCTTCCGCTCGGTCCACGGCACTCTCAACCACATTCTTGTCGGCGATCGAATCTGGATGCACCGCTTCACGGGAGCGGGCGAGCCGCCGCGTTCCCTCGACGCCATTCTGCATGATGAATTTGAGCCACTGCGCTCTGCCCGCCGGGCCGAAGATGAGCGCATCCTGCAATACATCAATGGTTTGAGCGAAGCCGGTCTCGCCGGGACGATTCGATATCGGACGATTTCCAACCCGGCGGACATCGAGCAACCGCTCGCGCCGGCGCTTGCCCATTTCTTCAACCACCAGACCCATCACAGGGGCCAAGCGCACGCCCTCCTCACCCGCATCCTGGGCGAGGCTCCTTCACTCGACCTGCTCTTCTATCAGCGCGAAACGGGGGTCGGACTGTCATAAGGGAAGGCTGTTCGGCGCCCATGCGATGACGGCGTGCTCCCCGATGCATAGCGTCACAAGCTGCGGGTGGCCCCGCCATCGATGCGCAACGCAATGCCGGTGATGTAAGAGGCGCGCATGCTCGCCAGGAACGCGGCCGCTGCACCGAATTCCATCGGCTCGCCGTAGCGCCGGGCGGGGATATCGGCAGCGGCTTCGGCGGCGATCGCCGAAGCGGTCACTCCCCGCCTGGCAGCAGCGGCGCGATCCAGTGCTTCGGTACGGGCAGTTGCGATGCTCCCCGGAAGGATGAGGTTGACGGTCACCCCGTCGCGGGCAACCTCGCCGGCGAGCGTCTTCATCCACAGGGCAAGTGCACTTCGCAGCGCGTTTGAGATCGCCAGCGCCGAGAAGGGCTCGACGATCGAGGTCGACGACACAGCGAGCACGCGGCCGAACTTGTTCCGGCGCATGTGCGGGAGCACCAGCTCGGTCAGCCGCATCTGGTTCAGCACCATGGCTTCGAACTGCCGCTGCCACAGCTCGGCATCCACCTGCGTCACGTCGACCGGCGGCGGTCCGCCGCTGTTGTTCACAAGGATGTCGAGCGGGCCCAGGGCGTCCAGGACGGCGCGGTATGCGCGCTCGATTTCCGGCCATTTCCCGATATCGGCGGCAGCGACGGCGACTCTTCCGCTGGCCTTTGTCCGGATGGCATCGGCAGCGGCTTCGAGCTTCTCCTTGCTTCGCGAAATAAGGCCCACCGCGGCGCCTTCGTCAGCCAAGGCCGTTGCAATCGCGAATCCGAGCCCCTGGCTGGCGCCGAGCACCAACGCGACTTTCCCGGAGAGACCAAGATCCATGACGGTGGATTTGTATGGCTGTGGATTGAAGTACGTGCCGGTGGTGTTCCCGGTCGCTCAAACTAGGCGAAAGCAGGCCCTGCCGGCAACGGACGAGATGACGGGGGCTGGCCGTCGCGCCTGCAATCGAGATGGCGGAGAGATGGCGGCCGTCCTGCTTGACCGGGATTCGGCCCGCGCCTAGAGAGGCCATAACTGTTTCTGCGCGATCGCCGGCTTAGCTCAGTTGGTAGAGCACCTGATTTGTAATCAGGGGGTCACAGGTTCGAGTCCTGTAGCCGGCACCACTTGACTCAATAGCTTGCGAGCGTAGCGCGGTTTCGTGGGCCTTACCTATTCTTCGATCTTTGAGTTTGACCCTGTCGCCGCTTCGATTGCTGTGAAAAGCCGGCATGCATCAAATGGCTTGTTCAGATACGCGATGCAGCCGCAGTTCATCGCCTTCATGCGGGTCATGTCGTTGTCAGATCCGGTCATGAATATGATGGGAAATTTGAAGCCCGCCGCAGAAAGCTGGCGCCCCAGTTCCACCCCTGAGCTATCGCCGAGCTGGATATCGACAATGAGGCACGTCGCTTCACTCGTCGCCGCGGCACTGAGAAAACCCTCGGCCGAGGCAAATACCTCCGCCCGGTATCCGTATGCCGACAGGAGATGTTCCAGCGCGCAACGCACTCCTGCATCGTCGTCCACAACCGCAATAACACTTCGCCGCATCTTCACTTTGCCGCACCGTCACAAGGAATCCATCAGGGGGTTTGCAACTGCTCGGCTCGTCCGTTCCCGGCTCGAAGTCGGAGCAATCTGCAGGCTGGATGTGATATGGGCGACATGCCGCGAACGTCTTGTTATGATCTGCCAAAAATTTGTCGGTGCATGCCAACCCGAGTCGGAAACCGAAATGGCCCGAGAGCTTCCAAGCGCCGCCGGGGGCGTAGCGCGACTCGCCTACGCCCGAGCGAAAGCGGCCGGGGTTGCGCTGGAGCCGCTATTGAAGAAAGCGGGCCTGAGCGCTCACCAAATCGAAGACGAGCGCGTCCGTCTCAAGGTTCGAGATCAAATCAGGTTTCTGAATGTTGCCGCCAGCACCCTGGAGGACGAATATCTCGGGTTTCACCTTGCTCAGCTCCTGGAGCTTCGACAAGTCGGATTGCTTTACTATGTCCTCGCTTCCTCGGAAACATTGATCGAGGCCGTGCAGAGAGCAGTACGGTACAGCTCGATCGCCAATGACGGCATAATCCTGAAATGCATTGATGCCGGGCATGTCGGCATATCGCTGCGCTATGTTGGTGTCAGTCGTCATCTGGATCGCCATCAGATCGAATTCTGGGTGACGGCGATCGTCCGGATCTGCCGACAGTTGACAGGCCTTCGCCTTCTGCCAAGCCGCGTCCGGCTCACTCACCTCCGGGAACGCCGCAGTACGGAACTTTCTGAATTTTTCGGCGACGACATTCAGTTTGGTGCATCCGCTGATGAAATTGCATTCGCAGGGATCTGCCCGTCATCAGCGCCGACCGCTACCTCAATCAGCTCATGGTCAGTTACTGCGAAGAGGCCCTTACTCGTCGACGAGATAACAGTGGTTCTTTTCGATCAAACGTCGAAAATGCGATCGCTCCGCTGCTGCCGCACGGGAAAGCGCGGGCCGCAGCAGTCGCACGCCAACTCGGGGTAAGCCAGCGAACATTTGCACGGCGGCTGTCAATGGAAGGGCTGACATTTTCCGACCTCCGGGAACGCCTGAGATCCGATCTCGCAAATCACTACCTGGCCGACGAAGTCTTGACGATTTCCCAGATCGCATAGTTGCTTGGCTATCAGGAAGTCGGGGCTTTTTCGCATGCATTCAAGCGTTGGACCGGAAAGACGCCCCGAGAGGCGCGTTCTCTTGTAGCTTCTTCACACGTCCACATCCCCTGAGTCTAGGCAGCCGTTTTATACTTAGGTATAGTTCCGCCCATCCCTTCCGACGCGAGGCAAAACCAAAGTGCAATAGGCGCTGGAGCGCAATCTTTCTAGCCTGCCTCCCAGTCAAGAAACCTGATCTCGAGGGGATAAAAGAATGCGTCGGACAGACTTCAGCATATTCGCCATCTGCGGCCTCCTGGTGATGATGACCTTCGCTCCTCCCGCTGTTGCCGCGCGCTCAAAATTGCTCGCGGTCGATGAGCAGCCCGGTTACGTCCCGACCGCTAAGGATGAGTTGCTGCCCTCCAAGTACCGCCCGAAACAGGTTTCCTTCGCGACCAGCCATCCGGCGGGAACGATTGTCGTCCACACCGATGAGCGAAATCTTTATTTGGTGACCGGCAATAACCGGGCGATCCGCTATGCCATCGGGGTGGGCCGCGACGGTTTTCAGTGGCAGGGTTTGCTGAACATCTCGCGAAAGCAGGAGTGGCCGGATTGGCGGCCACCCTCCGAAATGATTGATCGTCAGCCTTATCTGCCCCGCTTCATGGCAGGCGGACCAGGAAATCCCCTGGGCGCGCGGGCTCTGTACCTCGGCAATTCGGTCTATCGCATTCACGGCACCAACCAGCCAAAGACCATTGGACACGCCGTATCCTCAGGCTGTTTCCGCATGGTGAACTCCGATGTGATCGACCTCTTCAACCGTGTGTCGGTCGGCGCCAAGGTTGTGGTACTCCAAGCGGCTGCACAGTGAATTTTGGCTGAGAGCCGCTGCCGCTTGGCAGCGTTCATTGGTTTTAGGCCAACCCCGTGTACGAGGATAGGCGAACTCATACCTAGGTTTATCACCGGCTCACAATCCCCGGCAGGACTTGCGAAAAAATGGCCAGGCGCCAGCCTGGACAGAAGGGTTTTCGGTCCGGCATGCACAGGTGGCTGCCTGACGCGGTGGGGATATACCAATGGTTGAGAAGGTTAGACCTTGGTCCAATTGTACCGCATGTGGTCGAACTGTAGTCTGACCATCATCGAAGACATGAATTTTACCTACCCACACCGGCTCTCCTCCCGATCCCCGCGAACTCGAGCCGGTACTATGGAAAAGGCCCCCGACCCCCCTCCGAGGGCCTTTTTCTTTTGACCTACCATCCGTTCGCCGGAGAAGTCTAGCGCACCACAAAGTGTTCTCTTTTTGAACGAAAAGGAGCGCTAGGAAATGAAACAATCCCTGCTGTGCTTCGCAGTGTTGGGTGGCGTGATGCTCGCCCAGCCGGCGGCACTGGGACAGGACAGCTCCAACCTGCCGAGCGAAGAAGCCGCCGATGTGAAGATCCAGATCGAGGCGCTTGGAGCGCTCGACAAGATGGCGACTTATCTGCGCACCCTGCCCTCGTTTACGCTCATCGCCGAAACAATCCAGGACGACGTCCTGGAAGGGAGCGAGAAGGTCCAGGTCGCCGGCCGCTCCACCTACCGGGTGAAAAAACCCGACCGGATGGCCCTCGATGTCGTCACCGACAAGCAAAACCGCCAATATTTCTACGACGGCAAGACGGTCACGCAGTTCGCTCCCGATCTTGGCTACTACGCGGTGTTCGAGGCGCCGGAGACGATCGGCAAGATGCTCGATGTCGCCTTCGACAAATACGACGTCGAGCTGCCGCTGGCTGATCTGTTTTTCTGGGGCACCCCGCGCAGCAACGTGAAGGAGATCAGCAGCGCCTACTTCGTCGGCGAGGCGAACATCGGCGGGCAGGTGTGCAATCACTATGCCTTTCGCGCCAACGCGGTCGATTTCCAGGTCTGGATCCGCAAGGAGGCCGACCCCTTGCCGTGCAAGCTGGTGGTGACCGACCGCGAACTGGAAGCCAAGCCGCAGTACTCCGCGACGCTCAGCTGGCAGGTCGGCGGTGAGTTCCCCGACGAGACGTTCACCTTCGTTCCGGGGGAAGGCGCCACGCAAATCGACTTTGAAGTCGTCAAGACCGCCAACTGAGGGGAAACGATGAACTCCTGTATCCGCAGGCTCGTAGTCCTGTTCCTGGCTGCCGCAGTCACCACCGGCCCTTTGGCTATCGTCACCTCCGATCTTGCCGACGCGCGCCGCGGCGGCGGTCACCGCGGCGGTCATGGCGGTCACCACGGCGGTCACCACGTCAAGCCAAGACCTGGGCATGGGCATCATGGCGGCCGTCACCATCATGGCCATGATCGTTATCACCGCTACGGCAATCACTATGGCCGCTGGGCAGCCGGAGCGGTCGTTGCCGGGGCTACGGCGGCGGCCATCAACAGCGTGTACTACTCGCGGCCCTGCGGCACTACGGTCGTTCGAAACGGGAGAACCTATTACCGCTGCGGCGGGGTCTGGTACCGCCCCCGCTATCAGGGCTCCAACGTCACCTATGTGGTAGTCAACGCACCGTAGGGACGAGTCCGACAAATCTTCGACCGAGGCATCCATGCGCCAGGTTCCGGCGCATGCTGCCTTCGACTCATTCGCCATGCTCGGCGGCAGGCAGGACGATCTCGAAGATCGATCCGTGCGGAAGATGGCGTGCCGCTGACAGCCGCCCGCCATGGGATTCGACGATGGATCGGCAAATCGAAAGCCCCATCCCCATTCCGTGAGGTTTGGTGGTGAAGAAGGCGTCGAAGATGCGGTCAATGCTCTCCGGGTCTATGCCTGTTCCTGAATCTGCTACTGCTACAAGCACGCCGGGCGGCGTAAAAGTTTCGGACCTTATGTGCAACACCCGTTCGCGGTCCGTGATGGAACTCATCCCTTCGACAGCATTCATGATCAAATTGCGAAGTACCAGATGCAACTGGACCCGATTTCCCATGACCTTAGGCAACCCCTTGCCCAGCTCGGTTCGGGTCGAGACTCGCTTATTCCGAAGCTCATTGTGCGTGTGGCTGAGAACCTCCTGAATGAGGTCGTTGACATCGAGCGGAGCCCGTCCCGCATCACCCTTCCTGAAAATCGCGCGAATACTACCAATAATGCCGCTGGCACGATGGCCATCCTTCACGACACGATTCAAAGCCAGCCGCGCTTCGTCCAGATTAGGCGTCGCATGGGCGAGCCAGCGCAAGCCCGCATTGGAGTTTGCAACGATCGCCGCCAGGGGTTGGTTGATCTCGTGAGCGATCGAGGCGGCCATCTGTCCCATCGTCGTTAAGTGGGCTGCACGTGCAAGTTCAGCCTGCATCGTGGCGGTACGGGTTTGATCGACGACCTCGCGCTCTCGCGCGGCTGCCAGTTCCGAGACCATGTCGTTGAAGGTGACTGCGAGCTGTGCAATCTCGTCCTTGACGGCAGGGCTGGGGACGACGGTTTCGAAGTTGCCGGCCGCGAACTTCTGCATTGCGCCTATCAAGCCCCCGATCGGCCTCGTCACGCTGCGCGCCACAGCAAGCGTGATACCCAGCAGCACGAGCCCGATCAGAATTGCACCGATGATGATGGAGCGGCTAAGTGCCGCGCCGTTTGCGAGCTGAGGCTCAATCACCGAGGCGATTTCCAGAACGCCGCGCACGTCGCCGAGTTTCCAATCCTTCTTTGGCGATGCTGCGGTCGTGTTGTGGCAGTTCACGCAAGCCTGCACGGCCATGGTGTCTGCCACCGCCACACGTACAACGCGCTTGCCGCCGCGCACGTCTTTGGCGGAATACGATTCCGTTGGGTTCCTGACCAGGAAATCCCAGGCTTGCTGCTGAAAGTCATCGAGTTGGCGGTTCGCGCGATTGGGAAATGGGAACTTGCTGTAGAGATTGATCACCACATCCTGCTTGGCGAGCAGAGCGCTCAGATCGTGTATCATCGTCACCGGGAGGGGAATGGCCTTGGCGTCGCCCTTGTACTCGGACGAGGCCTTGAACGTTCCCTCCGTGACGACCCTGTCGACGACGTTGTCCGTGTAGTATTGGCGAAGCGTCTTGAATTGCGCGGCAGTATCGAGGCTGGCGAATACCGCCTGATTGACTGCGTTGCCCTCAATCATCGGCGGAACAAGGAACCAGATGGCGGCAATCGCGGCGAGCACGGTGAAAGGGATGGGCACAATCATCCGCCACGCAAGGCTATGCCGCAGCGGCCTATTCATGGCGGTGGCTGGCGATGCGGTGGCCCCAGGTTGCTGTAGCGACATGGTAGCCGGGCTCCCATCCCACGTTTAGCATAGCGCAAATGCCGCTCCCGTAGCAGGGTTGCCCAAACCGGGCGTCCGCGCCCGGCTTCCCTGTGACATTTCCCACATACAACCCCCCTGTTAGCGCCCATCCTGCCCGCATGGTCCCTGCGTTGCATCGAACGGTCGATCAGCGAGCCAGGGAACAGAGGAGACGGCAATGTCAAGATTGCACTCAATGCGCATTGGCGGAGTTTCCGGCAGGCATGGCTTCTTCGATACTACGCGCAAGGTCCTTCATGCCATCTACCGGCGCGGGTCCCGAAGACGGCTGACACGCCAGCTTATGAGGCTTGACGATCAGATCCTGACGGACATCGGCCTCACGCGCACCGATGTAGCGAATATGGATGAGAGGTCGTGGGGCGTCGGCCGGCACCTCGGTTGAGAACTTGCTCCTCAGCACGGATCGACGGGCAGCACCCGCACGTGTATGCATTCCCAGCCATGTCGAGGCGGGAGGCGGTGTCCATGATCCCTATCGGTTCAACCTCGGTCGGAGATGCCGGGCGATTTCGGACCCTTGCGGAGCTGGAAGGGATGGTGGACACCCTGCCCGGCAGCCACAAGGACGGCGGTCATATCGCTCTGCTGATGAGACGAGGACAGGGCGGGCGGCGTGAGATCATGGATCGGGCAATCCTGACGCCGGAGACAGGAGTGCCGGGCGATGCCTGGGGCCGCGCCGCCGAGCCCAGGCGCGACATGCAGATTGCCGTCATGCAGAAGGACGTGGCCGAGTTCATCGCAAACGGCCAGCCACTCTCCTTGTTCGGAGACTGTCTGATACTGGATCTCGACCTTTCCGCTGCAAATCTGCCGCCGGGCAGCCGGGTGCGGGTGGGCGGCGCAATCCTCGAGGTCACTCCGTTTCCTCACAATGGGTGCCAGAAGTTTCGCGCGCGGTTTGGTGAAGATGCGCTGAGATTCGTATCCACGAGAAAACTGCGGCATCGAAATCTCCGGGGGATCTACATGTGCGTCGCAAAGGAAGGCGAAGTGGCTATCGGCGATGCTGTGCAGGTCCTGTACCGCAGCCCCGCCAAACTGGAACCGCTGCAGGCGTCCATGGCCTGAAAGCGACGCCCCGTCCGCCTGTCCTCTATTCCTTCACTGCGCCCAGCGAGATACCGCGCACCAGATAGCGCTGCATGGCGGCAACCGCCACCAGGACCGGCACGGTGCCAAGCACCGACATGGCGGCGATCTTCGCCCAGAACGTCGACTGCGGCCCGAAATAGTTGCTGATCTGCACAGTGTAGGTCATGACGTTGGTGCGGGTCATGACGAGGGCGAACAGGAACTCGTTCCAGGAGTAGATGAAGGCGAAGATGGCGGTTGCGAAAAGGCCGTTGCGGGCGATCGGCAGGACCACCCGCCAGAGCACGCCGAGCCGCGAGCAGCCGTCGACCAGCGCGGCCTCCTCCAGCTCGGCCGGCACTTCCATGAGATAGCCGCGCGCCATCCAGATGACGAACGGCAGGGCGAATGCCGTGTAGAGCAGGATGAGGCCCCAATAGGTGTCGGCAAGCCCGAACCAAGCATAGACGAGGAAGAGCGGGAATACGACGGCGATCGGCGGCAGCAGTCGCTGGGAGATGATGAACGTGGCCAGGTGCTCGCCGCCGATGCGGAACCGCACGATGCCGTAGGCGCACAGGGTGCCGAGCGCCATGGCGACGAACGTGCTCGCCCCGGCGATCACCAGGCTGTTGTAGATGGTCCAAACGTCGCCGTCGCGAAACAGGACGAGAAAGTTTCCGAACTGCGGTTTCGCCGGATACCAGGCGGGCGGCGACTTGAAGATTTCGCCGGCGCTTTTTAGCGAGACGGCGAAGATCCAATAGACCGGAAACAGGAACACCACGCAGGCGATCGCCGACACCGCGTACCAGACGAATGTACGCGCGAGCTTCATCGATCGAGCCCCGCTCGGCGCAGCGCCAGCATCACGACCGTGGAGAGAACGATGGCCAGCACCACCACGAAGGCGGCGATGTAGGATGTTTCGAACCCCTGAAAACCGCGGATGTACATGAAGATCGAGATGGTTTCGGTGCGGCTGCCCGGTCCGCCGCGCGTGAGCTGCCAGACTGAATCGAAGATGCGGAAGAGATCGAGTCCGCGAATGAGCAAGGCGATGATCACGACCGGCCGGATGGCCGGCAGCACGATGTGCCAGAACGACTGCCAGCGGCCGGCGCCGTCGAGAGACGCGGCATCCAGCTGATCGCGGTCGACGTTGGCCAGCGCCGCAACAAGTATGATGAACATGAACGGTGTCCACTGCCACACCTCGGTGATGATGATCGCCCAGAACGGCAGGATGCCCTTCACGGTCCACAGCAGCACCACCGGCTTCTCGGTGAACCAGGAAATCATCTGGTTCATCGGGCCGAACTTGTGATCGAACATGAGCCGCCACATGGACCCCGCCACCATGGGCGAGATGACGGCGGGAAGCACCAGCAACGTCACGAACAGCTTTTTCAACGGCCGGTCCGCCTGGAAATGCAGCGCCAGCAACAGGCCGAGCAGAAGCTGGATCGGCAGCGCCACTGCCATGATCAGAAGCGTGCGGCCGATGGCCCAGCCGACCCGCGCGTCCTGGAAGAGGCGGACATAGTTGGCGAGCCCGACGAAGTCGCCGGACTGGTTGGCGCCGGAAAGGTTCTGGAAGCTCACGACTACCGACCACAGGAACGGCAGCAGCCCCACCACCACGAGGACGAAAACCGCCGGGACCACGAACCAGACTTCGTGGCCAAAGCTGAAGCCGGCCCTGGTGGGCCGGCCTGCAGTTGCGACGGCGACTGCCGTCATTGACGATAGGCGGAGGGCTTGGCGGCCCAGGCCTTGTAGACCTCGCGCTGCTTGTCGACTCCCACGGTCTCCGTGAGCTGGTCCCATTCCTTGGCGAGCGCGTCGAGCGCCTCCTTGGGATCGGTCCCGCCGATTGCGGCGATCACCGCACGTGACATGGCGTCCTGGTACTTGAAGGTCTCGATCAGCGAAAAGTCGCCAAGGCCGGCCGCCGCGCCATCCTGCAGCACCTTCAGGTAGTCTTTTGCGGTTGGCCACAGCTGCTGGTAGGCGGGCGCTTCATAGTGTGACGCACGGTAGGGATCGCGCAGGCCGACCGGCTTCATGACGTTCTGCAGGCTCTGGGTCTTGCTGTGCATCCACTGCACATAGAGATACGCGGCGTCCTTGTTCTTGCTGTGAGGCGACACGCCGTTGATGAAGCCAGAGGCAAGTGCAGGGTGTCCGCCGGGGTTGATGGCGTAGCCGACCTTGTCGGCGACCGTCGTCGGCGGAACCCACTCGAGCGCCTTGTCGTCGATGTTGACGCCCTGCGCCCAGCGGCCCACCGGCGGCCACGAAATGGTCATGGCGATCTGGCCGGCGTTCATTGCCGACAGGTTCTCGGCAAAGCCCCAAGTCTCGATACCGGGTGACATGCATTTGTTCTGTTCGACCATCTGGGTGAGGACCTTCACCCCGATATCGGAGTTGAGGGTGGCCTTCATGGTCTCCGGATCGAACAGTCGCCCGCCGGCCACCCGGAAGCGCTCGCCAAAGAAGAAGAACATGTAACCCGTATTGATCACGCCCGCGCCATACGTGTTGGGTTGGAGCTTTTCGGTGAAATAGCAGGCGATGTCGCCGAACTGGCCATAGTCCTTGGGCGCAGCCAGATCGTAGCCGTATTTCTCCTTGAACGCTTTCTGGTGCTCCGGGTCTCCAAACAGATCTTTACGGTAGTAGGTGACGAGCACATCGCCATCCACGACCAGGCCATACGTCTTGCCGCTGTAGCTTTGCCAGTCCTTGAAGGCCGGATTGATGTCCGCGTCCTCGGTGGGCACGCCGTATTTTTCGATGTAGGGCCCAAGGTCGATCGCCGCCTCGTTGGATACCATGTCGGCAAGCCACGCGGGCGAGATCAGCACGACGTCATAGGCGCCGGTGCCGGCCCGGTTTTCGAGGATCGTTTTCGGATAGATCTCCTCGAACGGCAACTCGACCACGTTCACCTTGATACCGGTGAGCTTTTCCCATTCGGGGCCCGTATGCTGCTTGTCGAGCAGCGCCTGGAGCCCGGCCTCCGCAACGACGGTGATCGTCGAGCCGGAAAACTGCTTGGCCGCCTCCACGGCCTTGGCGGCGGCATCGTCTTCGGCCTGCGCCGGCAAAGCCAGTACCGCGGCAAGCGCGGTTGCACATAATAGTCTTTTAAGCATCGTCTACCTCCCTGGGCGTTCCGGCAGTGGCGCTATTGCCGCTGCCAGCGAACAAACTCCGCCTTCGTCAATTCGCCGGGCGGGCGGCGTCGCTGGAGCTTGCGCCCAGCGGAACTTTCGGATCACGCCCATTTACCAGATCAGCGAGCACGCGGCCTGATCCACAGGCGAGCGTCCATCCGAGATGGCCGTGACCGGCATTGACCCAAAGTCCTTCGATCTTCGTCGGGCCGATGACCGGCGTGCCGGAGGGCGTTACCGGCCGCAAGCCCGCCCACAGGCGAGCCTCGTCGCGGCGGTAATGCGTGGAAAGCTGCGGAAACGTGTACGAGGCATTGGCAACGATGGCAGCTCCGCGCGTTTCCGAAGGCGTGACATCGTAGCCGGCGACCTCGGCAGAGCCCGAGATGCGCAGCCGGTCGCCGATAGGCACGAGGCCAAACAGCTTCGAGTCGTCGATGACCGGCATCATCGGCGCGCTGTTCCAGGCGCCACGCTTGAAGGTGATGGACACTCCCTTGACGGGATAGATCGGGACCGTCAATCCGATCTGGCGCAGCATCGGCATGGTGAACGAGCCGAGCGCAACGACGATCCTTTCGGCGGCGTGCCGGGCCTTTTCGGTTACGACGCCGGCCACCTTGCCGCCCGCAACCTCGATTTGGCGGACGGCCGTTCCATAGTGGTAGGTCACGCCGCGCGCAGCGCATCTGTCGGCCAGACCGGTGGTGAACTTGTTGCAGTCGCCCACCTCGTCCCGCGGAAAAAAGAGCCCGCCGACCAGGGTTGCGCCGGTGTCGCCGAGCGCCGGCTCGCGCGCCACGCAGCCCGGACCGTCCAGGCGCTCGAAGGTCAGGCCGTGCCGGGCGAGCGTCTCGCAGGCGCGGGTAGCCACATCGAGGGAGTCCCGGGAACGGTAGATTTTCATGACCCCGCGCGTGGCGCGATCGTATTCGATGCCGGTTTCAACAGCGATCTCCTGCAACGTGCGCAGCGAATGGAGCGCCAGGGCGAGATTGCTGAGCGAGTTGGCGCGGAAACGCTCGGGCGTGCAATTTCGAACGAAGCTCAGGCCCCAGCGCCAGATGTGCGGCAGCGTTCCGTAGCGCACCAGGAGCGGCGCATCCTCCTTGCCGAGCCAGCCCAGGATATTGCGCGGCATGCCGGGCTGCGACCAGGGTTCGACTTCGCTTGCATGAATGACGCCGCCGTTACCCCAACTCGTCTCCAGGGCAGGTCCAGGCTGGCGCTCGATGACTTCCACCTCATGCCCCGATTTCAGCAGGAACCACGCGGTCGCCGTGCCGACCGCTCCGGCTCCCAGAACGATGGTCTTGCCCTGCCCCGCCATCAGCCCATGACCCTGGCGACACCATATGCCGCGAGTTCGAGCTGCCCGCCGGCCGCCGTTTCGCGCCGGGTCAGCTTTCCGCCGCTGCCGGCATCGAGAACCTCGATACTCGCCGGGCGCATGCCCGACAGATGAACCCGTCGGTCCTCTGCCGTCAGGTTGGCCACCCACAGCTCGCCCCGACCCGCCTTTTCGGCGGCGATCGCCAACAACTCCTGCGGATTTGAGGACACTGTCTGCATCAGTGCGGCTCCCGCGAGCGCAGCGAAGCCCTTGATCACGTGAAAGCTTGGAACCGGCTTGCCGTTTTCGACGAGCCCGAACGGTCCAGCCGACGCAGCCATGGTTACGGTATGGATGCCGGCGGCGGCGGCGCGGGCGAGATAGCCCGCCGTCCAGGCAGCGCCGAACAGCGCCTTGTGGCGCGGATCGTTCGTGGCCATCGTTTGCCTGACATTCTTGGGGTTCGGCGTCGTTGACGCGCCATAAGGATTGAAGCCCATGCCTATGTTGGCGGGGCCCACTCGATAGGACGTCTCGCCCATGAACGCCCTGGTCGAGTGAAAGACGTGCGGCAGGCTCTCCAGCGTTTCCATGACCGAGCGGTCATCGGCGGCGTGAATGATGGAGGCCGTTGCATGCTGTACGAAGTCGACTAGGTGCGGCGGCAGGCGCCGCCGATTGAGCTCCGTGAAGTAGCTGTACATCCCCCCGCCGATCCGCAAGCCGGGAAACACCTCCCTGGCGGCGGCGCAGATTTCGTGGAGCGGCGCCGATCCAGGGCGGTCGACCGAGGGCGGATAGGAGTGGAGATCAAGCTCCGGCGAGACGACCACGGCGGCGGGTGAGAAGCCAGCCGACGCGGCCGCCACCGCGACAAGATCGAGCTCGACAGCCGGCGCGGCCCTCCCCGCCACCACGATCTCCAGCACCGGCTGAGCGTTCAGCGCACGCGCAAGCTCGGCGCCTTTGCGCAGTACGCCCGGCAGATCTTTTTGGTCCGAGGCGACCCGGAGCGCCAGGGACTGGACACCGAGTTCTCTGGCCACACCTGCCGCAGCGAGCGAGGCATCGAGGTCGTCAACCGTTGCAGCAACTCCGATTGCCGGCATGCGCCCGCCCGTGCGGTCGCCGATTACGAGCTGGATATCGCCCGCAACCGGCACTGGCTGCAGGCTGGCGATCGACGGTGCCAACGATAGCGACACCTTCTGGTCAATGCGCGTTCCCTTCGCCACAACGTAGGGCCACGGCAGCGCCAGGGGCCGGAAGTACGTCTTGAACGAGGCATCGAGCCAGTTGCGATGATCCTCGGTTTCCCATGCACCCCCGTCCATACGGCAGGTCGCGTGGATGCCGGGGATCGGCTCATGGGTCATCGATCTGACGTCGAAGAACGACTGCAATGGGTCGACGAGGTCCGGGAACAGCGTCTCTTCACGGCTTCCGTCCGTGTGCTCGATCGTGACCGGGCAGCCCGCCACCTTCTCCAGGGGGTGCAGCACGATGAAACCGGTCCGGCAGGTGGTGAAGTCCTCGTCCGGCGTTGCTTGCGCCGTGAAGACGACGCCGCTTGCCGCCGAACCCGTGATACCGCCCTGCCATTCGAGCGTCTGACCGTCACTTGGCGTGGCGCCGCGGCACTTGAAGGACAGGCGGAAGCCGTCGGAGCTGGTTTCGATCTTCAGGTCGCGAAGCTCCGGCACCACGGTAGCCCAGTTGCGGTCACGGATGAGAAAATAGATACCGCGGATAACTTCCACTTCCTGCAGGCGGATGCTGCGCAAGGCGCCGTTGACGAATAGCGCGCTCAGCGGCCCGGCCTGCAACGGCAGCTCCTCGGCAACGGGTTCGTCCGTTCCGTAGATTGTCAGCGCCCGCTTGGTCATGATCTCGGCTGCCGAAGCATGAACTGCCCTTCTCGAGCCGAGGGGCGAACGAGCGGTGGACGCGGAACTATCGACATTGTTCGCCTGGCCGTAAAGACCGGTGGGACACACTGCGCCAACCGGCGCATCCTTGCCGACGCAGTGTCACGGCGGCCTTGCTCAGCTGTCAATAGGTGCATGACGATTGACCCATTGAGCTTGCTGCTGTCATGGTTGCTTTCCGACCGGCCTACGACCGGACGAACGCCCGCGCGAGGTGTCGATGCGTCGTGATCAGGTAAAGACACCTGCGTTGCTTATCGATCTCGACGCGCTCGAGAAAAACATAACAACCATGGCCACGTGGGCCAAGGCGGCGCACGTGTCGCTTCGCCCGCATGCGAAGTCCCACAAATCGGCAGAGATCGCCAGGCGGCTCGCCACGGCCGGCGCGCTCGGCCCTTCCTGCGCAACGATCGACGAGGCGGAAGGACTGGCAGCCGTCGGAGCGACCGGCATCCTCATCACCTCGCCGATGGCTGCCGATCACATGTTGTCGCGGCTGGGACACCTCGTCGACCGGCAGGCCGTCGTCATGGTAGTTGCCGACCATCCCCGCAATGTCGATGCGCTGGCAGAGGTTGCGGCAAGTGCCCCACGCCCGCTCCAGGTCATCGTCGATTTCGACGTCGGTCAGGACCGAACCGGCTGCGTGGAGATTGCCGGCGCAGTAGCCCTTGCCGGACGCATCGCCGGACATCGTTCGCTCGAATTCGCCGGTGTCCAGGCCTATTGGGGTCATTTGCAGCAGGTGATGCCGTTCGAGGTGCGCCGGCGCCGGGTGGCGGAAGGCATGGAGAAGGTGCGCGCCCTCCTGGCCGCGCTGCGCTCCGCAAAACTGGAACCGCGCATCGTCACCGGCAGTGGCACTGGAACCCATTGGCTCGATGCGCAACACGGCGTCTTCACGGAGTTGCAGCCGGGTTCGTTTCTGTTTCTCGATTCCTGTTACGCGAACCTGCCCGTCACCCCGGCTGGCAATCCGTTTTCACCGGCCCTCTTCGTGGCGGCCAGCGTCGTTACCTCCAATCGCAGCAGCCGGGTGATCATCAACGCCGGCACCAAAGCCTTCGCGACCGACTTCAGGCACGCCGGTGCCGGTGCGCGGCGCTCCGCAGGGTGCTGCGTACGCGTTCATGGGTGATGAGCACGGTGCTGTCGACTTCGAGCTCCGGAGACTCGCCGGCGCACGGCCAGACCATCGAGCTCCTGAGTTCTCATTGCGACCCCACCGTCAATCTTTTCGCGCGCTATTCAGTCGTGCGCGGCGACACGGTCATCGATGAATGGCCGATCCTGGCCCGGGGCTATTGAGGGGAGCGCATGGCGAAGCAGTCCTATCCAGCCCACCCGGAGGTTCCCATCAGCAAGGCGGTGCGCGCCGGCGATTTCGTTTTCACCTCGGCCTACGGTCCCTGGACATTCGATCCCACCAAGGTGGTGTTCGACCAGAGCGGCCGCATTCTCGATGATGGAACAGGCCGCAGGAACGTGCCCTTCGATGAGCAGGTAGAGCTCACGATCGGCTTCATTCGAGATGCCCTCGCGGTCGCCGGATGCTCGCTTGCCGACGTCGTTGACTGCCAGGTGTGGCTCGCCGATGCGCGCGATTTCGTCCGTTTCAATGAGATCTACCGCACCCACTTCACCCGGGATCCGCCGGTGCGTTCGGTGTTCCCGATCGGTTTCATGTTCAACGTGAAGGTGGAGATGAAGGTCATCGCCTACAAGCCGCTGGGCAAGGTCTAAGCGCCGGAAGAGAATCGCGAACATTCGCCGCAATTGGCGGCCACAATTGCGCCTACAACGGAACGATACCGATGGTCCCAATGGAAATCGGCGAATTGTCAAGTGAGGTCCCGTGCCAAAGAACTTGATCTCCACCGCCCTTGCCGTGCTGTGGCTGAGCGTCGCTTCGGGCCCTTTGCCGGCCGCGCAGCCACAGCAGCCATATGATCCGACCGTTCAAACCGAGGGAAAGGCCGACAGTCGGCTGGTAATCGAAGCGCCACAGATGGTCGAAACCTGGATCGGCAAATGCACCGCCGCAGAAAAGGTCAAGAACCCCTACGCGCCTATGTGTTGGCGCAATGCGGCAACAGCGGTTGCGGAGTATGCTGCCGGTTTCGAAAGCCCGATGATCGAACAGCTTCGCCGGCTGCCGGCGACCTGGCTCCAGCGCGCTGCCCAACTTCAGTCACCGCGTCTCAGCCCCATGGGTCGCCCACCCGCCGTCAAACCACCCGTATTGGCGTCGCACAGCGATGGGTCAACGGACACAGTCCGCGCGGAAGCCGAGCACCGCCACACAACGCCCGCAAAAGCCCACGCCTTCAGAAAAGACCAGGGAGGTCAATGTCGTCCCAACGGCCTACGTCTCCCGTCAGGCCGAGCGCCCAGGGGAAACGTCTTCCCGGAGGAAAGCGGAAATCCGGTCGATAAGGGAAGAGCTGAAGAAAATCACCGACAGGCTCAAATGCCTGTCCGGCCGCTGCACCCGGACGGAAAACGAAAGTGACCAGCGGGCGCGATCGCACCCGCTGGACTTTCGCCGTCACCGAGGGACTGAAACTCCATTGGTCACGTGAATGACGCCGTTCGACTGGTTGACGTCTGCGATGGTGATGCGTGCAGCGCTTCCGCTCTCGTCGATGACGTAGAGCTTCTTGCCCTTGAGCTGGACGGTCAGGTTGTCACCGCTGACCGCCTGGAGATTGTAGCGCCCGCCCGAGTTATGCGCCTTTCGCATCAGGTCCTTCGCCGACATCTTGCCGGCCACGACGTGCGCCGTGAGCACCTTGGTCAGCGTGTCCTTGTTTTCCGCCTTGAGGAGCGTATCGACGGTTCCGGCTGGCAGCTTCGCAAAGGCCGCGTTGGTGGGGGCGAAGACCGTGAATGGGCCCGGGCTTGCCAGCGTATCCACCAGCCCGGCTGCCTTGACCGCGGCCACGAGCGTCGTGTGATCCTTGGAATTCACCGCGTTCTCGACGATGTTTTTCGAGGGATACATCGGGGCGCCGCCCACCTCGACGGTGGTTTCAGCGGCGACCGGCTGGATGAGCGAAAAGGCAAAGATTGCTGCAATGGCAGTTCGGTTCCTGAGCATGATTGGCATCTCCTCTGTTGCTGAGGGGGTTCAGCAGGGTCAGCTACGGGCCGCGTGCCCAGCCGGATGCAAAGACTTGTGCAATAGGCGCTCACACTGAGGGCTGGTTATGGCATAGTCTCGCGCCACCAGAGGATCCGGCATGGAACGTCGACTGGCCGCCATCCTGGCCGCCGACGTGGTCGGCTACGCGGCGCTCATGGAGCGCGACGAGGCGGGGACCTTGCGCGGCTCCAGGCAGGTCGAAGGAACTGTTCGAGCCGGAGATGGCGCGCCACCACGGACGCATCTTCAAATTGATGGGCGACGGGCTGCTCGCCGAATTCGGTAGCGTCGTCGACGCGGTCGAGTGCGCCGTGGCGTTGCAGCGCGCGCTGGCCGAGCGCAACAGCTCAGTGGCGGAGCAGGAGCGCGTCCAGTCCGCATCGGCATAAACCTGGGCGAAGTAATCGTCGAAGGTGACGATCGCTACGGCGACGGAGTGAATATTGCCGCCCGGCTGGAACAGCTGGCGGAGCCCGGCGGCGTTTACGTGTCGGGCAAAGTCGCCAAGGAAGTCGAGAAGACGCTTGCCTTCGCATTCGAGCCGATGGGCGAGCAAAAGTTCAAGAACCTCGCGGAGCCGATCGCCGTCTACCGGGTGAAGCTCGATGGAGCGTCATCCCGTTCGAGAACATCGTCGACCATAGAAGGTAAGCGCAGGGGGATCCTGGCGGCTGCTGTTGCTTGAGTTCGTCCTAACGGCGCTCGCAGCCTTCTACGCCTACCGGCGAACGCAGGGCGGGGCCCGGCGCTCCCCGACAAGCCCTCGGTCGCGGTGCTGCCGTTCGCCAATTTGAGCGACGATCCGCAGCAGACCTACTTCGCCGACGGAATCGCTGAAGATCTGATGACGGACTTGTCGCGACTATCAGGGCTATTTGTGGTCTCCCGCAATTCCGCCTTCGCCTACAAGGACAAGTCCGTCGACGTGCGCAAGGTGGCGGAGGAGCTCGGCGTGCGGTATGTGGTCGAGGGTAGCGTGCGGCGCGCGGGTGACCAGGTGCGCATCAATGTCCAGCTCATCGACGCCACGAACGGCGGGCACGATGGAGCGAATTTGCCCTTCGGCGGTTCAGTCGTCGTGCACCACCTGAAGCTCGATGCTGCCGATCAGTTCGTCTCTTTGCGCCTCCGCGGCCTTCAGCTCGGCGGCTGTTTGCTTCGCGGTACTCGTGTTCGACCCGAAGCCTACGATGCCGCCGATGACAGCGGCGATCGAACAGAGCATTGCGGCGGGCGTGAATCGCATTGCACCGGACGCGACGGTCAGCATCCATAACCCTCCGGCCGCCATCGAAACCTGCGAAATCAGGATAAGCCAGCGGCAGCGGTTCAGGGAGCCGGCGAGCCCCTCGATCTGCGCTTCGAGACGCGCAATGCGCTCGCGCGGGTGGTCATCCTCGGCGCCGGAAGTCACCCCGCATCCTCCAACACCAGATCCGCGCCTTTGGCCCCGACCATGATGGTGGGTGCGTTGACGTTGCCCGATGGAATGCTGGGAAAGATCGAAGCGTCGATGACCCGGAGACCGGAGATCCCATGTACCCGAAGCCTCGGATCAACCACCGCATCGCGAGGGTCGGGCCCCATCCGGCACGTGCCGCACGGATGGTACACGGAATAGCTGCACTGGCGGATGTTTTCGGCCAGCGCTTCATCGCCATCCGTCGCGGGGCCCCGCCGAAACTCTTCGGCGATGGCTGCCGCAAGAGAGGGCGCGGCCGCAAGGCGGCTCGCGAAGCGGGCGCCGCGGGCGAACGCCTCGAGGTCTTCGGAAACGGCCAGTGAATTCGGCTGAATGAGTGGCACCTCCAAGGGGTCGGCGGAGCGCAGGGCGACATGACCGCGGCTTAGCGGACGGCACGGCGATATTGAGATGCAAAAGCCTGAAAACGGATCGACCGACATCACCCGGCGCACTCCGTGCTCCGAGCTTTTCGAAACTCAACGGGCTGAAATAAAGCTGCATATCGGGATGCTCCAGCGACGGCGTTGAGCGGAAGAAGCCGCCGGCGTGGTTGACGTTCAACGCCAGCGGCCCCTTCCGGCGGAAAAGGAATTCAAGGCCCGCCCGAAGCTTGCCGGTCCAATGATAGAGAGCGTCGTTGAGCGTGGGTTCGTTTGCCCTGTACACGCGGTCGTAGCACAGATGGTCCTGGAAATTCTGGCCGACAGCCTCGCAGCGGCTGACCACGCTGATGCCGAGCGTCATAAGCATGGCGGGCGGGCCAATGCCGGAGAGCTGGAGCAACTGCGGGGAGTTTATGGCTCCGGCGCACAGAATAACGTCGCGCCCGGCGCGAGCCATCAGGCGCCTGCCGCGCCGCAGAAACTCGACACCTGTCGCCCGCTGCCCTTCAAAGAGCACACGGGTCGCGTGTGCCCCGGTAATAACTTCGAGATTGGTCCGGCCCATTGCCGGTCGGAGAAAGGCTCGTGCCGAGGACAGACGCATCCCGTCGCGCGTGGTCAGCTGGTAATAGCCCACGCCTTCGGATGAGGCGCCGTTGAGATCAGGGTTGAATCCAAGACCTGCTTCACCCGCCGCGGCGAAGAAAAGCCGGCACAAGGGATGCGCCTCGCCCGAGATGTCGGTCACACGCAGCGGCCCGCCGATGCCGTGCAGCAGGCTTTCACCGAAGGCATGATCTTCGAGGCTGCGGTAGACGGCGAGCACCTCGTTTCCGCTCCAGCCTGGATTGCCGAGCGCCTGCCAAGTGTCGAAGTCCTGATGCTGGCCACGGCTGTAGACCATGGCGTTGATCGAGCCGCTGCCGCCGATGATCTTGCCACGCGGAAAATAGTCTCGCCTTTCGTTTAGCCCGGCGATCGGTTCGCTGAGGTACTTCCAGTTGACGCGAGGGTCGTGAACGCCCGGCCGTAGCCCAAGGGTACCTCCACACGCGCCTGTCGGGCCGCCCGCCTCGAGCAGAAGCACCTTGTGGCGGCCGCTTTCCGACAGACGGCTCGCAACGACCGACCCGGCCGATCCGGCGCCGACGACAACATAATCGTGCTGCATGACCGGCCACATAGCACGCCCTTGCCTGTCGCCATCAACTGGTGCAGCAGGGCCAGCCATGAAAATCGTGAGCCTCGAGACCTTCTCCAATTCGTTTGTCGGTTTTGTCCGGGTAACAATTGAAACCGGCGATCAAGGCTGGGGACAGGTGTCGACCTACAACGCCGACATTACCTGTCGCATCTTCCATCGGCAGGTGGCGCCGTGGTGCCTGGGCCATGACGCTTTGAATATCGACGGCCTCATCGACCTCATCGGCGAGCGCGAGCACAAGTTTCCCGGCTCCTACCTGAGGCGGGCGCAGGCCGGCGTCGACACTGCTCTGTGGGACTTGCGCGCCAAGCTCGAGGGGAAGCCGGTCGTGGCATTGCTCGGCGGCCAGCCGGGGACGTTGCGGGCCTATGCCTCGTCGATGAAGCGGGATATCGGGCCAGAGGCAGAGTCAGAACGCTTCCTGCGCTTGCGCGACGAGAAGGGTTTCGATGCCTTCAAATTCCGCATCGGAGCCGAATGTGGGCGCGACCGCGACGAGTGGCCGGGGCGGACGGAAGCGATCATACCGGCGATCTGCCGCGCCCTCGGCCCCGGCGCGGCCAAGCTCGCCGATGCCAATTCCGGATTCTCACCCAAACGCGCCATTGCCGTCGGCCGGCTGCTGGAAGACGAAGGTGTTACACACTTCGAGGAGCCCTGTCCCTATTGGGAGCTCGAGCAGACCAAAGAGGTGGCAGACACCCTCACCGTGGATGTGACGGGCGGCGAGCAGGATTGCGAACTCTCCGCCTGGAAGAACATGATCGGTATGCGCGCAGTCGATGTCATTCAGCCTGACATCATGTATCTGGGCGGCCTGTCGCGCAGCCTGCGCGTGGCAGCGATGGCCGCCGATGCCGGTCTGCCCTGCACCCCCCATTCCGCCAATCTGTCACTCGTGACCCTGTGCACGATGCACATGCTCGCCGCCATCCCGAATGCCGGGAAATACCTCGAACTCTCGATCGGGGGCCCTGACTACTATCCTTGGCAGGAGGGGCTCTTCAGATCTGACCCCTACGCGGTCGTCGACGGCAAGGTTCGCATCACCGACACGCCCGGCTGGGGGATTGAGATCAATCCGGCATGGCTCGAGCGAGCAGATTACCAAAAGACCGGGCACGAATGATGTTGGCCACATCCCAAAACGAGGCGGCGACAATTGGAAGTGAGACATGAAGCTGGCCTCGTGCTGGTGGTTTTTCCCAGGCTGCCACTCGGAAAAGCTCTCGTTCACGAGACCGCCGGTCGGCTACCCGATCAGGACACTATTTTGGTCGGCCTCGCATTCATACAATCCATGAGCCCCAGCAATCCGCGCAAGATATCGGCTGGCGTCGGTGGACACCCGGCGATCTCGAGATCGACGGGAACGACCGCCGACACAGGTCCGGCGATCGCGTAGCTGCCGGCGAACACACCACAAGTGATGCCGCAATCACCTACCGCGACAACCCACTTGGGATCGGGCGTCGCGGCATACGTCCGCTCGAGCGCCTCGCGCATGTTGCGCGTGACCGGGCCGGTGACCAGAAGTACATCGGCATGGCGCGGCGATGCGACGAAGCGCAGGCCAAACCGCTCGAGATCGTAGAAGGCGTTGCCGAGCGCGTGGATTTCGAGTTCGCACCCGTTGCACGACCCGGCGTCGACCTCGCGTATGGCGAGACTGCGGCCGAGCCTTTTGCGCACCCTGCGATCGAGCCTCGCGCCAAGCTCCGCGAGTTCATCGAACCGGACCTCGGGCCTGGCCTCGGTCAGCGCCGGCTTGAGCATGTTCTGGAACAGCAACTTGCGCATGAGACTAGAGATCGTGTCCCGAATAGGAGCAGTTGAACGATTTGTTGCACAACGGGAAGTCGGCGACGATGTTTCCCTCAATCACCGCCTCGAGCAGCGGCCACTGGAACCACGACGCATCGCGCAAGTGGCAGCGCGCAACTCTGCCCTCACCGTCGATCTTCACCCACACCAGGACATCGCCTCGAAATGCTTCCACGAGGCTCAAACCCTCACGCACGCCGCCCACACTCCTAGCATCGAAGTCGATCCTGACCGGGCCATCCGAAAGCCGGTCCAGTATCCGTTGGATGAGCGACAGGCTCTGCTCGACTTCGCAAATGCGGATCCACACCCGTGCGTTGACGTCGCCTTCCTCGAGCATCGGTACGACGAATTCGAGCTCATCATAAGGCGGATAGGCAACGGCACTGCGCGCATCGAAGGCCCGTCCGGAAGCGCGCCCGACATAGCCTCCGGCCCCAAACCGGGCTGCCAGCGCAGGCGCCAGAACGCCGGTCGTCACCATGCGGTCCTGGAGCGAGGCGGTATTGTCGTAGAGCTCCACGAGCCTCGGGAAAGCCCGGGCAGATTCCTCGATGAGCTTCATGACCTGTCCCGCACCATGGGGCCTGAGGTTGGCAGCGACGCCACCAGGCACGACGCAATCCATCATCAGCCGGTGCCCGAAGCACGCTTCGGCGGCACGCAGGGTGCGTTCGCGCAGGATTCCGCACTCAGCGTGCATGAGGGAAAACGACGCATCGTTGCAGATGGCGCCGATATCGCCGAAGTGATTGGCGAGACGCTCGAGCTCGGCCATCAGCGCCCGGAGCCACAGCGCACGCTTCGGTACTCTGATGCCGAGCGCGCTTTCGACCGCTTGTGCAAACGCCATGGCATAGGCGACCGTACTGTCGCCGGAGACCCGGCCCGCGAGGCGCGCTGCGCGCCCGAGGTCGACTCCGCTCAGCAGCGCTTCGGTCCCCTTGTGCACGTAGCCCAGCCGCTCCTCGAGCCGCACCACGGTTTCGCCGCTGGCGGTGAAGCGAAAATGGCCGGGCTCGATGATGCCGGCATGCACCGGCCCGACCGGGATCTGGTGCAGACTTTCGCCCTCCGCGGGAAGGAAGACATAGGGTTCCGGGTCCAGCTTGCCCCAACGCCCGTGATCGAGCCAGGCTCGCTTGTCCGGCAGGCCCACCGGCTCCAGCCCATGAAGATCGCGGATCGCCCGCTCGAGCCGGATCGCCGGCGCATGAATCTCTCCGATAGAGGGGAAGCGTCCGTCCGGGCATTCAAGGGTTACTACAGCGATTGCGAATGGCGCAGCGCCGGTGAGCGCCATGTGGACAGCACCCTCCTCGGCCCACTGGCCGGCGAGCGTCAAGGACCCCTCCGTGAGCCCCCTGCCCGCCAGCGTCCAGGTCTCCGCCGTCACGACGACCCGCGGCCACGGCCGGTGCGCTTCGACCTGGCGGCCCTGCAGGAGGTCTGCGAGCGGCGGCATCAGCGCAGCTTCCGCGGTGACGATTGGTGATTCTTGTCGTTGTGGCGGAAGCCTGAGGGTGATGGTGGATGGAAAGCCGGCCTCATCCGAGCAGCCTCGCCACGTGCTGGAACCACAGGACGAGCTGTGGAGGCAGGTAGATGCCGGCGGCGAACACCAGCGCCAGATGCGCGAACATCGGCACATAGGACGCTTCCGCATCGGAACTCGCGCCCCGCGGTTCGCCGAAGGCGATACTGTTCAATCCCAGGAGCAATGCGCCGAAGCCTGTCGTCAGACCGATGACTAGCGGCATCGCAAGCAGCGGCTCGCGCGCAAAGGTCGAGCTCACCACCAGGAACTCGCTCATGAAGATGCCGAGCGGCGGTAGGCCGGCGATTGCGATGACTCCCAGAACGAGCCCCCAGCCAAGCGCCGGATGGGTCGCCGTCAAGCCACCCATGTCGGCGATCCTCTGCGTGCCCTTGACCTGGGAGATATGCCCGACGGCGAAAAAGATGGCCGACTTGGTAAGGGAGTGCAGCGTCATGTGCAAAAGCCCCGCGAAGTTGGCAAGCGGTCCGCCCATGCCGAACGCGAACACGATGATGCCCATGTGCTCGATCGATGAATAGGCAAACATGCGTTTGATGTCGCGCCGGCGGTAGAGCATGAAGGCGGCGAAGATGAGCGAAATCAATCCCATCGTCACCATGAGCGGACCGGGCGCCAGGGCTGCCGGGTTGACCGCCAGCAGCATCTTGAAGCGCAGGAGCGCATAAAGCGCGACGTTCAGGAGCAGCCCCGAGAGCACCGCCGAGATCGGTGTCGGGCCCTCGGCGTGGGCATCGGGCAACCAGGCGTGCAGCGGCGCTAGGCCCACCTTGGTGCCGTAGCCGAGGAGAATGAACACGAAGGCGACGTTGAGGAGCGCGGGATCGAACTGGCCCGCGCGTTCAACCAGCACGGTCCACACCATGGCGTCGATGCCTTCGCCGATGACCGGCCCCGCCGCCATGTAGACAAGGATGGTGCCGAACAGGGCGAAGGCGATGCCGACGCTGCCGAGAATGAAATATTTCCACGCCGCTTCGATGGCTTCGTGGGTGCGGTAGATGCCGACCATGAGCACCGTGGTGAGCGTGGCGAGCTCGATCGCCACCCACATCACGCCGATGTTGTTGGCGAGCAGCGCCAGGTTCATGGCGAACATCAGCACCTGGTACATGGCATGGTAGAAGCGCAGTTCGGTGTGGGTCAGCCTGCCAGTCTCGATCTCGTGGCCGATATAACTCGCGCTGAAGGCGCTGGTGGTGAACCCCACGAACGTGGTGAGCACGATGAAAACGTTGTTGAGGTCGTCGACAAGAAAATATGTTCCCGGTTGCGGGCGAGCGACGAGCAGCGCCAGGGCGGAAAGAAAGGTCAGAAGCGCGGCGAGCACGTTGAGCCGCGCGGTCAGCCGGTAGCCCGGCAGTACGGCGAGCAGCGCAGCTGCCGCAGCCGGGATCAGCAGGACTGCGCTAACCGCGTCGAACGGGGCGGTCATGGCCGCTCTCCGCGGAAGCGGTCGAGCGCCTCGACGTCGACGGTGTCGAAACGCTCGCGGATGCGGAACAGGAAGATGCCGATGACGATGAAGGCGATGAGGATCGAGAACGCGACGGAGATCTCGACCACCAGTGGCATGCCCTTGGCGCCGGTTGCGGCAAGCACAAGGCCGTTCTCGAGCGACATGAAGCCAACGATCTGGCTCACCGCATTACGCCGCGTCACCATCATCAGGAGGCCAAGGAGCACTACCGACAGCGCGAAGGCGAGGTCCTCACGCGCCAAAGGGTCCGCCCCCGCGGTCACCTTGAGCATGACCACCATCGACAGGGCTACGAGCCCGATGCCGAGCAGCATGGCTGCGCCCACACCCACCACCTTGTCGATCTCGCGGTGGATGCCGAGGCGCCAGATGATCCGGTGCAGCGACACCGGGATGACGATCGCCTTGAACACGAGCGCGATGGCCGCGGTGATGTAGAGATGCGGCGCGTCCTGGATGGCGGCCTGCCAGGCGACCGAAGCCGCCAGCACCAGCGCATGCAGCGCATATGTGTTGAGTAGTGCCGAGAGGCGATCCTGGTAGAGCTGCAGGAAGCTCACGAGCACGAGCCCGCCGGCGAGCAGATGGGCGATATCGAAGACAAGACCGCGCATTAGTGGCTCCGCGTGACGAACATCAGGAGCGTGGCGAGCAAGCTCAGCATCAGCGCGGCGCCCAAGAGCTCAGGCACCCGGAACACCCGCATCTTGGCGATCGTGGTTTCAAACAAGGCCAGCAGAAAGCCGAGGCCCGCGACTTTCGCGCAGTATGCGACAACGCCGATCGCCAGCGCCTCAGACGCCTCGCCCGGCGCCGCCAGACCCCACGGCAAGAACAGGCAGGCGATGAGCGAGAGGTAGAGCAGAAGCTTGAGTGACGATGCAAGCTCGATGAGCGCCAAGTGGCGGCCGGAGTACTCCAGCACCATGGCTTCGTGCACCATGGTAAGCTCGAGATGGGTCACCGGGTTGTCGACGGGAATACGCGCGTTTTCGGCGATGGCCACGATGATGAGGGCGATGAGCGCCAGCCCCAGCGACACCCTGAGGCCGACGGCCGGCGAGACCATGTACTCCGCCATGCTGGAAAGCTGCGTCGAGCCGGCGATCAGCGCCAGGGTGAAGGTGATCATGAGCATGGCAGGTTCAGCGAGCGAGGCGATCATCACCTCGCGGCTCGCCCCGATGCCGCCGAAACTGGTGCCGACATCGAGGCCGGCGAGCGCCAGGAAGAAGCGGGCGCTGCCGAGGAGCGCCACGATGGCGATGAGATCGGCCGACCAGCTGAAAACAAGTCCGGTCCTGAACGTCGGCACCATGGCGGCGGCGACCCAGGTCGCGGCGAAGATGAGGTAGGGTATTTCGCGGAACAGCCACGAGGCGTTCTCGGCCAATACGACCTCCTTGCGCAGGAGCCGGACCAGATCCCGGTACGGCTGGATCACCGGCGGACCACGGCGCCTGAGCAGGCGCCCCTTCACTTTGCGCACGAAACCGGTAAGCAGCGGCGCCATGAGCAGCACCAGCAGCATCTGCGCGCCGTGCCCGGCGAAGTCGAGGATCACTGCCATGTGGCGAGCACGAGCAGCAGCGTCACGAGCGCGGCGAACACCAGGCTCAGATATTGGCGGATGGTCAGGAACTGAAGCTTGTTGAGCTTGTCCGCGGCGATCCCAACGCCGGTGGCCAAAGGCGCATAGAGCCCATCCCAGATGAGGTCGCGCATTTGGACGGTGAAGCGAGCCGCGCGCGTGTCGCCGGGCGGCGGCATAAAGCCCTGCTCCCGGGCCCTGAAGACGATGGTGCCGAACACTCGGCGGATCGGCTGGGCGAAGCTTTGGGACGTGTATTGCGTAGCGGGGCTCCGGTCCGGATAGCCGCAGTCCCATGCCGGTCCTCGGCGCACCTTGTTCGAAGCGATGCGGTGGATGGCGAAGGCGGAAAGCGATCCCGATATGGCGATGAACAGAAAGACGATGAGCCCGTTATAGGAGCCGCGGTGGTCCGCGATCGGCACGATCGACAGCCATTCGACGCCCATCTGCGCCGGCATGCGCGCCCGTGTAAGAAACTCGACCGCCGGCGCCAGCGCGTCGATGAACAGGCCGGGAAGAATTCCGGCAACCAGACACAGGGCTGCGAATAGCGCCATCGCGGTGAGCGACCAGCGATCGGTCTCGACCGCGCGCGAGGCGAAAGCCGTGCGGGCGCGGCCAAGGAAGGTCACCCCGAACGCCTTGACGAAACAGGCGGCGGCCAGCGCGGCTGAGAGCGCCAGCACCGCGCCCACCGTCGGCACGAGAAGCCGCAGCCCCCAGGACGGCAGTTCGGGGCTTAAGAGAACCGCCTGGAAGATCAGCCATTCGGAAACGAAACCATTGAAGGGCGGCAAGGCCGAAATGGCCACGCATCCTGCGAGGAAGAAGAAGGCGGTGAGGGGCATGCGGTGGATGAGGCCGCCCAGATGCTCCATGTCGCGCTCGCCTGTGGCGTTCAGCACCGCGCCGGCGCCGAAGAACAGCAGGCTCTTGAACAGACAGTGATTGAAGGCATGGAGGAGGCTTGCGGTAAGCGCAAGCGCAGCCGCGGACGGCATGGCGTGCGCCTCGAAGGCCAGCGCGAGACCTAGTGCGATGAAGATGATGCCGATGTTCTCGACCGTGTGGTAGGCGAGGAGGCGCTTCAAGTCGTGTTGCATCAGCGCCTGGAGCACGCCCAGGACGCAGGTGATGCCGCCCACCGACAGCACCACAATGCTCCACCACCATGCGGAAGGGCCCAGTAGGTCGAAGACGATGCGCACGAAGCCGTAGACCGCGACCTTGGTCATGACGCCGCTCATCAGTGCCGAGACGTGGCTGGGTGCTGCCGGGTGGGCGAGCGGCAGCCATACGTGGAGCGGAACGAGACCGGCCTTGGAGCCGGCGCCCGCGAGGACCAGCATCAGGACCAGTGCTGCCAGTCCGGGCGGCTGTGCAGCTTCACGGATTTCATCGAAGCCGTAGAGGCCCTGGGGTCCGGCCAGGAGGCCGAAGGCGAGAAGCAGCGCCAGGGTACCGACGCTTGCCATGAGGAGATAGACATAGCCCGCACGGACATTATCGGCCACGCGGTGGTGTGCCATGACCAGCGCCCACGACGAAAGCGACATGAATTCCCAGGAGACGAGGAAGCTGAAGGCATCATCGGCAATGACCACGAGATTCATGGCGGCGAGGAACGCCGGATAGAACGGCAGCACCCTTTCCGGGGCGCGCTCATGCCTTCCGTAGCCGATAGCAAACAGGCTCGCCGCGGCAGCGCCCAGGTTGACGACGATAAGGAAGACGGAGCTTAGGCTGTCGAGGCGGAAGTGCGTTCCGAGCCACGGCAGTCCGAGCGGCAAGGTTAAGGTGACGGGCGCTACGGTTCCGTCGAGCAGATACAGGAGCGCAACGGCGAGAAGGATGAGCGAGGCAGCGAGGCTCAAGCCGTAGATGATCGCGCCGCTACTCTGCTTAGCCCTCAAGGCGGCGCCAAGGGGGGCCGCGGCGAGCAGACCGGCCACGCAAAACAAGGAGATGGAAAGCGACATGAGCCCCCGGCAGACGTTAGCTTGCCGGTCTAGCGCATTGAGCTTGAGGTCTCAAGTTGAGCGAGGTTTCCGATTAGCGTGGTCTACATTCATCGAAACAGGGACCGCTCACCCTTCACGCACGTGCGAGATCACGCTCAAAAAACGGATTGGCAGCTTGCGCAGCTCGTCGGGCCCGTGCGGCACGTCGGCGTCGAAGTAGAGGGAATCGCCGGGCCGCAGCACATAGACCTTGTCGCCATGGCGGTAACCCACTTCGCCCTCGAGCATGTAAAGGAACTCGATCCCTTCGTGCTGAAACACCGGGAACACATCGGAGGCGGCGGTAAGGGTAACAAGATAGGGCTCGACCGCCAGCGGTCGACTGCGGCTATGGCCCAGCAGCTGATACTGGTGACCGGCTCTGGTTCCGCGCCGCTCGATCTTGAGCCCTTCGCCAGCCTTGACGAAGGTGGCATCGCGAACCTCCTCGAACGAGCGGAATAGCGCCGTCACCGGGACGTGCAAGGCCCGCGACAACGACTGCAGCGACGACAGCGACAGCGAAGTACTGCCGTTTTCGATTTTCGACAGCATCCCTGCCGACATGCTAGCCGCCTTGGCGAGTTCGCTCAGGGTGATGTCGAGCTTCTCGCGGAAGCGCCGCACTTCGTGACCGATCAATTCCTCGAGCCTTCCGGCACGCCCGCCGCCGTGGGGGTCCTGATGGGGGAATTCGGTAGCGGGCGCCTTCTCGCGGCTGCGCAATTTCCGGCTTCGGTCCATGCTTCACCTTGCAGTGCACAAGAACCCCCTGTGGGGGACGGCCCGCGCCAGCTTGACTTCTCCTTTCCTCGCATGAAAAACTTGTGTACGCGAGTCGCCACGTGCTTCGGGCGCGCTTGGTCGCCGCCCGGGGGGCGGCAGGGAGGGGAACCAATGGGCAGCAACATAGACGCCATCACCACGGTCTTCATCGAGTTCTATTATTGGGTGACGATCGTCTTCATGTTCTTCATCCATATCGGCTTTTGCCTCTATGAAGTAGGCGCCTCTAGACGGCGCAACCACCTCTCGACATTAATGAAGAACACCATGGCCATTCCTCTGGTCACTATCACGTTCTTCTTTTTCGGCTGGTGGATCTATTTCGCGTTCCCGTCGGGGGGTCCCACCACCGCAGCGCCCTACGCTCTGCCTTGGAGCCCGTTGATGTCCGCCCACCTGTCGGGCCCTTCGCCCGATCTCGGCGTCGACGCCGCGACAGCGGCCTATTGGCATCGCCTCAACGGCGTGTTCTGGGGCGCGTTTCTCCTGTTCTCCATTACCACCGCCTCGATCGTCTCGGGAGCCATAATCGAACGGGTGCGCATGGGCGCATTCTGGTTCATCGCCGTGCTTCTCGGGTCGGTGCTATGGATTCTTCGATGCCTCCTGGGGTTGGCACCCACAGGGCTGGATGGTGAAGTACCTCGGCTACCACGACGCCTATGCGTCGGGCGTCGTGCATGCCATCGCAGGCGGCGCCGCACTCGCCACGCTCATGGTGCTGGGACCGCGTCTCGCCAAGTTCCGGTCGGATGGAACGGCGCGCGATATCCCCCCGCACAATACCTGGCTCGTCGCCGTTGGTTTGCTGGCAATCTACACCGGCTTCTGGGGTTTCTATGCCGCCTGCAACATCCCGATCATCAGCCCCGCGCTGATTGCCGGGCAGATTACCGGCGACACCTGGACGGCGACGACGATCTACCTGACGCCGACCACGCTTTCGGCGATCACCTTCAACTTCCTGATGTCGTTGTCCGGAGGACTGCTATCAGGCTACCTCGTGTCCAAGGGCAATCCGTTCTGGACGTTTTCGGGGGGTCTGTGCGGGGTGATCGCGGCCTCGGCTGGCAATGATCTCTACCACCCCATCCAGGCGATGCTCATCGCGGCGATCGTGGTGGCGATCTGTTACAAGCTCCACTACTGGGTCGAGCGGCGTTTCCGTATCGATGACGCCGTCGGCGCGGTCGCGGTCCACGGCTACGGCGGGTTTCTCGGTGTCGTCGTGGCCGGCTTCATGCTCTGGGGCACACCCTCGTCGCCCTACGAAGGCTTCGCCACGATTAGTCCGTGGGGCAATTTTATCGGCGCCGTGATCATGGTCGCGCTGGGCTTCGTCCCCGTCTATGTGCTGGCCAAGATACTTGACAGCGCGGGGCTGTTGCGCGTGCCGCACCGCGTGGAGCTCGAAGGTCTCGATTTCAGCACCAACGAAGCGTTCCTAGCGGCCGTGAGTGAAGTCAGCGCCGCCGAGAAAGCATTGCTGAAGTAGGGCCGCAGGAGGGAGAACAACGATGACAACCAACGGACTGACGTCTTGGGCGGTCGACCTCAAGGATGTCGGAGCGATCTACCCGTTCCAGGGAGCCGAGTGGCTTTTCGTCATCCTCGGGGTTGCGTTCTGGATCGCGTGGCATGTGCTTCAGACCCGACAGGAAACCGAGAACAATCGAAAACGAACTTCGCGCAGACCCCCGAGGCGATAAGACGCTCGCATCGATCGACCGCTACTACTGATGCAATTGACAGCGAGCCTGCGCTCGGGCAGCGACCCGAGGTAGAATGCTCTCCGCCCAGCGTCCTCTATAAGCGGGAGATCAGTCGGGCCGCTGGTTGCCCGGTCGCGGCTGGCCTCGAGCACCATATTCGTCTGGAGCCGAGAGACTGATCGGTACAAAGGGGTCAGCAAAGGCGGCCTCGTCAGCAAAGAACGGCGCAAGCAGGCTTGGGACAGGCTCTTCAGGCATCAATGCCGCGGCACGCGGCGCCGATTTCTGAATTGTCGTCCCTACCACACGAAGTCGGTCCGACTTCGCTTCTGTCTGCACGTTGGAAAGCGGAAGGCTATCGGCGCGCCCCTGCTTGATCAGGAGCGGCAACTCCCCTGGAGAAGGGTGCTCTATGGCAACCTCCGTCGCGATCACTTCCAGGTGCTTGCCGTCATCAGGCGTCCCAGCACCGCGCATCAGCCCGGCGACGAGCATCACGAGAAGTCCGCTCGCAACCGCAAGCGACGAAACTACAACAATACCTTTATTGCGCGCTTCAACGAAGCGTGTGTCCCCCCGGCCAGCCATGGAGGAAACATATCGCCGCCGGTCTGATTCGCCAATTGGCGCAAAACTATGTCCAGAGCACTGTCATCGGCCCGTGAGCGCCCGCAACTGGATCACAGTGGGGCTTGGAGACCCCCGCTATTCGCCTTCGAATACCCTGCCAGTCGACTTCATTGGCGCGCTTCAGGTCGCGGTGCGAGCCCGGCGGGTAGGCGCCGATCACCAGGAGGTCGCCGCTCGACGAGATGAGCTCGTGTCCGGTGCCTGCCGGCAACAGTACCGCATCGCCGGCGGCCACTTCGAGCTCTTTCCCCGCAACGCCTCCAAAACGTACTCTCGCCCGCCCCGCGGCAATGCCCAGCACTTCATGTGCGTTTGAGTGAAAATGCGCGAACGAGAAGATGCCATCACGCCAGCCATCGCCCCAGCCGTGTCTCTGAAACAGGCGCTCGAATATACCTGCCGTGTCTGACGCTGCTGGGTCCACTGCTTGCGGGTAGACAATCATTGGCCACCGCGGGTGGTTTGGTATGTCTCCGTCGTCGGAGAAGTAGAAGATGTCAGTCCGCATCATTGGCACTTTCAGCAATCCGTTCTCGTTCCGGTTCCCGATATTGTGGTAATTCGGATCAAAGTTCTTTGGGTCCTACTGTCTAACATACGCGACGGGTCGAGTGTTCAGGCTGCGTCACTTCGGTCTATAGAGACAGCATGGACGATGCCGTGCTGGCCGAACTTGCCAATCAGGTCGCCGAGGCGGGACTCGCGGGTGAGACCGAAACGTCCCTGGTGACCGGATTCTGTGATCGCGCGCTCGCCGCCGGTCTGCCGTTAGCTCGCGCCACGGTCGGTGTGGATACGCTGCACCCAACCTATGAAGGAGTGTTCCGGACCTGGCAGCGCAGCGCAGGCGAAACCATATCGGCCGCATACGGCAGGCCTACAGACGCCGACGAGTCGACTATCCAGCTTTGGCAAGGAAGTCCCTTCTATCATCTGCTTCAAACGGGTGAATCCCTGTTGCGACGGAAGCCAACCGGAGCCAACGAAGTCGAGTTCAACATTCTGCCCGAGCTTCGCGCCGCCGGCATGACCGACTACGTGGCGATCGTGAACCGGATAGCCGGAGAGCGGGTTATCGGTGACATGGATTGCGTATATTCATCCTGGGCGACGGATTATCCGGAAGGCTTCGAGGACCACCATGTGACGGCGCTGCGCCGGCTGACGCCCCATCTGGCGCTGGCGATAAAGTCGGCCTCTCTCGCCCGCATCGCCGGCACTCTCGTCGAAACCTACCTTGGGCGCGATGCGGGCCGACAGGTATTGAGTGGCCGCATCGCCCGGGGCGTTGCCGACCGTATCGAGGCAGTCCTGTGGTTCAGCGATCTTCGCGGCTTTACCCAGATTACCGATAGTGCCGCTCCCGATCAGGTAATCCCTCTGCTCAACGATTATGCCGACGTCATCGTCTCGTCCATTCATAACGCGGGTGGCGACGTGCTGAAACTGATGGGCGACGGCATTCTCGCGATATTTACGACTGGAGATCGCGCCGAGGCCTGCGATGCCGCGCTGGTTGCCGCGGGAGCCGCCCGGCGCGGGCTAACCGCGCTCAACCTCAGGCGCGCCGCTGACGGCCTGCCGGTCACCGACATGTATATCGGCCTCGGAGTCGGTGAGGTTTACTATGGTAACGTCGGCAGCAAGGAACGACTCGATTTCACGGTCATCGGCCCAGCGGTCAACGAGGTAAGCCGCATTGCCGACATGTGCGGCTCGATCGATCAGCCGGTACTCATCTCCTCTGCCTTTGCCGCGGCTGCCCGCGACAGCAGCAGCCGGTTCGTTTCGGTCGGCCGCTACGCGCTGCGCGGTGTGGCCAGGCCACAGGAACTGTTCACGCTTGACCCTGATCGGACCGAGTGACCTGTGAGACAAGATCGACTAAAGTTGCGGTTGGTTGGCGTTTGACAGTGTTTTCACGAGATCACTCGCGCGAGCCTTCCGCCAAATCTGTAAGTCTCCAACAACTTGCCTCAAAATCGCCCCAAAGCGGCAGAGAGGTGCGACATAGTCTGGCGTAAGACACGCAGTACGTGACAGAATGAGTGCGGTAGACACGGCACGTGAGGCAGTGCCGTGTTGGTGGGGTGCGGCAATGAAGGGTGCAGGCGTCAAGGAAGCTGCGAAACAGGCACCGGCACGATCCAATCGATCCGCGAGCGCCAGGGAACGGAAGCAGGAACGTCCAGAAAAGGTTGCCGCGGGCCAGCCGAAAGGGCCGGATAGCGACGACAAATCGAAGACAAGTCTGTTGAGCCGGCGAGCAATGTGCTTCCAGAGGCGGATAACGAGGAGATTTTCGTCTCCGAACCAACTCAGAGTCCGCTGGCACCGGCCGAATGGCCGCCTCTGCCGCATGAGACGGTGAGGAACACGCGGCGCGAATGGGAACCGCCCGTCCCGCGTCGAGCAATGGCGAGCTGGTACATGGGAGTCGCGCTGTGTTTGCTGGGCTCGGGCTACATAGCCTACAACTTGTTGAACGAAGGACCGCATGCCGGCGACAGCAACGCCCCTGCGGCAGTCGAAAGCCAAGCCGCTGCCAAGAAATCCCAGCCGAGACCGAAAGGAGAAACGATCTACAAATTCTCCGACCGCGAATAACGTAACTCCACTGCCCACAGTCGCTCCAACCGCCCAGAATGTGGTTCAGCCGGTGCAGCCAGACGAAGCATTGGAAGCGCCCCAGACCTCGGTGGACGCTACCGTGCCCTTGGCCCCCCCTCCTGTCCTTCAACCAGAAAACGCTGCGGAACCGTCCCAGATCTCCTCTACCGCTCCTGTGCCCTCTGCCCCTCGCCCCGTCCTCCAACCGGAGAACGCTGCGGAACCGTCCCAGACCTCCTCCACCGCTCCTGTGCCCTCTGCCTCTCGCCCCGTCCTCCAACCAGAAACCGCTGCGGAACCGTCCCAGACCCCCTTCACCGCTCCTGTGCCCTCTGCCCCTCGCCCCGTCCTCCAACCAGCAATCGCTGCGGAACCGGCCCAGACCTCCTCTACCGCTCCGGTGCCCTCTGCCTCTCCCCCCGTCCTCCAATCGGAGAACGCTGCGGAATCGGCCCAGACCTCCTCTACCGCGCCGGTGCCCTTTGCCCCTCCCCCAGACAGAAGCTGTGGAACCGGCCCAGACTTCGGTGGCTGAGCCAGAACCCTTTGCACCTCCCACTCCTCGCCTCCCCCCACCGGTCACCACACCCGAAGCGCAGCGCGCAGTGCTTGAGCCGGCGACAGCGGCACCTCTCCGGATGTGCCGCCAACTACCGCTCCCGAACCGGAGGAAGCCGCAGATAAGGGCATGATCGCAGCAGCTGGAGATTCTGCCCCAGATATCACTCCGCCCCCGGTGGCGAGCTTGAAGGTGATCCGCGATTGTCAGCAGTGTCCCGAGCTCGTTGTGATTCCGGCAGGCAGGTTTCTCATGGGTTCGACGCCGGCCGAACGAGGGCATCAGCCACATGAGGGTCCGCAGCATGAAGTTGCTATCGGTGCCTTTTGCCATCGGTCGCTACGAAGTCACCTTTCTCGAATGGGACATGTGCGTGAGCGACGGCGGCTGCCGGCATCAGGCGCCCGACGAGGGATGGGGTCGCAACAACAGGCCGGCGATCAACGTTTCCTGGAAAGATGTCGCCGAACAGTTTCTGCCGTGGCTCGCCCGCAAGTCCGGCAGGTCCTATCGGCTGCCGAGCGAGGCGGAATGGGAATATGCGGTACGTGCCGGCGCGGTTCAGTCGCCCCGCGCTGCATACGGCGTTGCCAGCGAAGCAGGTCATCTTTGTGGATTTGCCAATGCGGCCGAGGATGCCGCACAAGGGTCCGGCACAACGTGGAAGGGCATCGACTGCAGTGACGGCTTTGTGAATACGGCACCCGTAGGTTCATTCAAGCCGAACCCATGGGGGCTCCACGACCTGGCAGGGAATGTCTGGGAATGGGTAGAGGACTGCTGGAATGACAGCTATGGATCTGCGCCCGCCGATGGCTCGGCCTGGACATCCGGCGATTGCGGTTTCCGTGTCGTTCGCGGCGGCTCATGGTCCAGCGATGTGGAAAAGGCGCGCGCCGCCGACCGGGGCTGGAACCGGCCGGACGGCCGCAGTCGCGTCGATCGGCTTTCGCGTTGCAAGAAATCTGTGACTTGGCGATATTGGCCGACGATTTAGTGGAGGGTCACTGAGAATGCGGAGACAAAGAGTTCTTCTCCCGAACTTCCTCATCGCTGCTTGCCTGGTGGTAGCCATGGCGCCGGCAGCCCTGGCGCAGGGCATGCGCTCGGTCACCGATCCCGCCACCTCGGCGGCCCCCACTCCGACAACCACGAGCGCTCCGGCTGACCCCGCCCTATCCGGCAGCAGGCAGGTTGGGACCATTCAGAGGCTGCTGCGTCGGCTTGGCTATCTCAACGATGCCGACATGACTCGCGAGATGGATAACGTCACCAAGTTCGCAACCTCACTTTTCCTTGCGGACATCAAGCGTCCCCCGACCATTCCTGATTCCGAAACACTGATGCGGCTGTTGTTCAGCACCGTGTGGGCCAAGGAAGGTTGGGCCACCGGAACGGCAAAGGGTCAGGAACTGGTGGTCGAGCCTGCGAAGGTACGGGCTGCGCAGGAAGCGCTGGCAAAGATGAATTATGACCCAGGCCCAACCGATGGCGTGTTCGGCCCGGCGACCCTTTCGTCAGTGGAGCTTTTCCAGGAAGACAACGGCATGAGGGTCGATGGTTTGCTCACCCGCAATACCAATGAGGCCATCCTGCGCGGCCTTGTGCTGCTGGGGCAGAAGCCGCGAGGCGAAGTCAGGATTCTCAATTGGCCGGACTATGTCGATCCCGCGGTGCTCGAAACCTTCGAGAGGGAGACAAAGATCAAGGTTATCCATGAAGTGTTCGAGAGCTCTGATGAAACCAAGGAGTTGTTGCTCGCAAAGTCGTCGAAATACGACATCATCGTTCAGCCCGGCTATCAGCTGAGACCGGTCTTGGACAAGGAAGGACTGGTCCAGATCATCGATAAAACGCGTTTGTCGAACGTCGGCAATCTCGACCCGGAAGCGCTGCGCTTCACTGACGATCTCGATCCCGGCAATGCGCACTCGATCCCCTACATGTGGGGCACTGTCGGTATCGGGGTCAACGAAGAGTTGGTCAGAAAGTTGGTGCCCGGAGCGAAGATCGACAGTCTGGCAATGTTCCTGGATCCCAAGGTGGCCAAGTCGCTGTCGGCTTGCGGTCTGGCGTTCATCGATGAACCCACTGATGTCCTTCCGGCCCTCGTGGCTTACGTCGGCGGCGACCTCCGCAAGATCGGCGTCGCCGACATCGAAGCGGTCGATCAGGCTCTCACTCGTGTGGCAGCGTTTGTCACGGTCGTCCCGGCCGATCGCTTCATCGACGAGGTTTCGCAAGGCAAATATTGTGCAGCGATCGGCTATTCCGGTGACGTGTTCCTGGCCCGCGATGCCGCCGAGGAGGCCAAGAAAGGCAAGCTCACCTATCACGTCCCATCCGAGGGAAGTCAGCTGTGGTTCGACCTTCTCGTGATTCCGGCCGAAGCCCGCAATGTCGAGGCCGCCTACGAGTTCATAAATTTTCTGCTGAAACCTGAAATCGCCGCCGCCAATACCAACCATGTCCAATACGCCAACCCCAACACCGCATCGGCGCCTTACATCGACAAAGCGCTCTTGAACGAGCCTGGGCTTTATCCGCCTGCGGACGTTCGCGAGCGTTTGGCGGTGCTGACGCCGCTCACTTCCAACGTCGAAGCGGAACTGCAGCGCGTGTGGGCGAAACTGCGCAAGTAAGAGAGCAACTCCCCGGCGTCGATTTCGGCGCCATGGCGGGAAAGCAACACTTCGGTTTTTTTGGCCGCCGCGGCTGGCGCGGGTCCCCCTGTCGTGCAAAATGGAGCCAGCAGTTGCAGGGGATTCGGGGGAAGTGCAGGGCGTGCAGGTGCGGGACTAGTTCCTGCCGTTTGTGCCGCCGTGTTCCGCTGGCAAGCCGCAACTGAACGTTTACTACCGTTAACCATTGGTTAACGGCGAGTCTCTAGCGTGTTTCATGTTGCTAACAAGCACCGTGTCAGACTGCTTGGAACCGTGAGGGAGTGATCCGATGGAGGTTACCATCGAAATATCCATCCCGGGGCCTGCCTGATGGAAGGACTTGGCCAACAACCTCCAGAGGCGGCGCCTCGGATATCGAGACGGAGGTTGCAATGTTTCCTAAGGACGTACACAGACTATTGAAATGCCTGGTCGGCGCGGTCGCTTTGTTGGCGACGGGCGCGGCACAGTCGCAGGCGCAATCGATCGCCTGCGGCAAGCACGATGCCATCGTTGCTGCCCTCAAGAGCCACTATCAGGAAAATCGGCAGGCGATTGGACTCGCTGCAACGGCCGGCGTGGTTGAACTCTATGTGTCGGAAGCCGGGACGTGGACGATGATCGTCACGACACCGGCCGGCCAGACCTGCATTGCCGCCGCTGGACGGGCCTGGCAAAGCACGCCAACGGTCAAGGCCGAAACCAACACTTAATCTAGTTGGAGCACGTCTCGGAAACTGTACACGCCTTTCCGGGAAGAAGATGCTCCAACTATTTCATCGCGTGCCTCCCCAGACGCTACGCATCAGCTCAGCGCCGGGCGGGGCGAGGTTTCCGCTTCGGGATTGTCTTTAACAGACCCTGTCGGTTGGAGTGCTTTGGCCCGTTCTTCAAAAGCCGTCATGATCTTGCGGGCGGCATAGTCGAACATTCCGGACAGCAGCAACCGCAGCATTCGACTTGCCATTACATAGTCGATGCGAAAGATGACATCGGTACCCTCCGGAATGGGCTGTAGGATCCACCTGTTGTCCAACCGTTTGAAGGGTGAGGTATGGGATGTGGCCGTTACCGTCAGGGCGCGCGGATCTGCGATGACATCGCACCTGAGCCGCTCCGAAATGGCGAGTCGGTGGTAGGTAATGGAAAGTTCCGCTGCAAAGCTCGCAACACCTTCCCCGTCGACGGTACGGTTCCAGACGCGCGACTGATCGCACAGCGGCAGGAACTCCTTGTAGGCTTCGACATCGGCGACGATTGCGTACAGATGGGCGGGCCGGTAAGGCATGCGCCGCGCGACGGTGTAGATCGTCATCCCCGCCGAGCCCGTGCCTGGCGCAGCCGTGCGAAGTCGTCGCCGGCATGATGGGAGGAGCGGGTCAGCGGGCTTGCCGATACCATGAGAAAACCGCGCGCGTACGCCAGGACGGCGAGGGACCTGAACTCCTCAGGCGGCACGAACCGATCGATCGCAGCATGCTTACGGGTTGGCTGAAGATACTGACCGATGGTGATGAAATCGACGTCGGCCGAGCGCATGTCGTCCATCACCTGCTGCACCTCTTCACGTTTCTCGCCGAGGCCGACCATGATGCCTGACTTGGTATAGAGGGAAGGCTCGAGTTCCTTTGCGCGTTGCAGCAGGCGCAATGAATGGAAGTACCGTGCTCCCGGCCGGATGGTCGGGTAGAGCGATGGCACGGTCTCGAGATTGTGATTGAAGATATCGGGCCCGGCAGCGATTACCACCTCGAGCGCGCCGTCCTTGCGCAGAAAATCAGGGGTGAGAAGCTCTACTGTTGTTTCCGGCGAGGCTGCGCGGATCGCCGCCACGGTCAAGGCGAAATGCCGTGCCCCGCCGTCTTCCAGATCGTCACGATCGACTGACGTGATGACCGCATGCGCCAGGCCCATGCGGGCGACTGCCTCGCCTACTCTGCAGGGTTCGGTCGCGTCGAGCGCTTCCGGCAAACCGGTGCGCACATTGCAAAACGCACAGGCGCGCGTGCAGGTATCACCCATCAGCATGAAGGTCGCATGCTTCTGCGACCAGCACTCGCCAATGTTGGGGCAGCTCGCCTCCTCGCAGACGGTTACGAGATTGTGATTGCGCACGATCTCGCGGGTCGCGAAGTATTGTGGCGAGCCCGGCGCCTTGACCCGAATCCACTCCGGCTTGCGCAGCAAGGGTGTGTCGGGATTGCGCGCCTTCTCGGGATGCCGCAGTCCTGTTCGGTCCAGCACCGTTGCCATGTGACTTCGGGGCGCTACGCGGCCCTTCGCCCCCGTATCGCCTTGATGACGAATAGGAGCAGGATGGCGCCGATCGCTGCGACAATGAGATTGCCCAGAAACCAGCCCTGAAAGATCTCGGTCAGCCGAAGGCCCATCAGGTTCGCCAGGAACGCACCGATGAACGACCCGACAATGCCGGTGATGATGTTCATCAGCAGTCCCATGTCGGAGCGGGTGACTTTCTCGGCGATCCATCCGGCGATGCCTCCGATGAGGATGGTTCCCAGAATTCCAACTCCGCCGCCCAGGTCCATGAGTGAGTGTGACTCCATTGTATCCTCCTCCTAGATGAATGTGTAACTCGAGTTCAGGCAATCAGCCGTGCGGCGAGTACGATGACGATCGCACCGATCGCCGCTGTCAGGATATCGCGCACGATTTCGTTCTTGATACCGACGGAAAGGCCGAGCTTGTTCAGTAAGAAGCTACCTACGAATGCACCGATCAGCCCGGTAAGAAGATAGCGCAGTATCCCCGAACCGCCGACCACCCAGCTGGCGAGCCATCCGGCGATCAATCCGATGAGCAGCGCAATGAGGATGTTTTTCGCGTCCATTTGTTGTCAACTTCTCCGGTGAGTGGTTGCACTACATATGGATTACCCGGCCATAGGCATCAAGCACACTCTCATGCATCGTTTCCGACAGGGTCGGATGCGGGAACACAGTCCGTATAAGCTCCTCCTCGGTAGTCTCAAGTCCCATAGCGACAGCGAACCCGTGTATCAGTTCGGTGACTTCCGCACCCACCATGTGGGCGCCAAGCAGGCGCCCGGTCCGGGCGTCGAAGATCGTCTTGACCAGCCCCTGATCTTCACCCAGCGCAATTGCCTTGCCGTTGCCGACGAACGGAAAACGGCCCACCTTCAGCTCGAAGCCGGCGGCTTTGGCCTCAGCCTCGGTCTGACCGATGGATGCGATCTGTGGGTGGGAGTAGGTGCAGCCCGGTATCTGCTGCTTGTTCATGGCGTGGGGCTTCAGGCCTTTGATGTATTCCACGCAGATGACGCCTTCGTGTTCCGCCTTGTGGGCGAGCATGGGTGGGCCGGCCACATCGCCGATCGCGTAAACGCCCGCCACATTGGTGCAGCCGAACCCGTCCGTCGCGAATTGAACCGTTCTCGATACGCACACCCAGTGCCTCGAGCCCCAGGTTTTCGATATTGCCCACGACGCCCACCGCCGAGATCACCCGTTCGGCTGTGATCGTGCTGCGCTCCCCACCCTGTTCGATGGTCGCCGTGACGTTTCCCTCACCTTTTTTCAGTTCGCTGACCTTCGCTCCGGTTTCTATCCTGATGCCGTGCTTTTCCAGTTGCTGGCGAGCGAGCTTGGCAATTTCCACGTCTTCTGCGGGAAGGATCTGATCGAGAATCTCGACTACGGTAACCTCCGATCCCATGGCATTGAAAAAGGAGGCGAATTCGATACCGATGGCGCCCGAGCCAACGACGAGCAGTGATTTGGGCATGGCCGAGGGCACCATGGCCTCGAAATAGGTCCATATGAGTTTGCCGTCGGCTTCGAGACCCGCAAGCGCACGCGGTCGCGCACCGGTTGCCACGATGATGTGCGTGCCCCGGTAGGTCCCGGGCCCAAGCGCTCCTTTGGCTGCAGGCACCTGCGGTTGCATTGGCGCTTTGGTGGGCGAGGTGACCACGATTTCCCCTGGCTTGGAGATCCTTGCTTCCCCCCAGATGATCGTTACTTTGTTTTTGCCCAGCAGAAACGAGACGCCGCGGTTGAGCCGGCCAGCTACTGCGCGTGAGCGCCCAATGATGGCGGCGGCATCGATCCCCACCTTGCCGACGGTTAGGCCGTAGTCTCCGGCATGTTTCACGTACTGGTAGATCTCGGCCGTGCGCAGCAGCGCTTTGGTCGGAATGCAACCCCAGTTCAGGCAGATGCCGCCGATATGCTCGCGCTCGACGATTGCCGTCCTGAAGCCAAGCTGCGCTGCACGGATCGCGGCCACGTAACCACCGGGTCCGGAGCCGATCACGATGACGTCAAACTGCGGTTCGCTCATGATCATTACTCTCCGAGGACACAACTTCCTTCACCATGTGCACGGTATCTTTCCTGGTTCCCGGTGTTAATCACGGGGTGCGTGGCGGTCACTGCTGGGCCTCGAACTTCAAGAGGTCGCGGACCACCGGTACGAGCGCTTCTCCGAGCGCCCTGGTGTTGGCGGCATCGAGATGGACTCCATCTGCAGGGTCGGCGCTCGCGACCGTCGCAGCATCGAAGAAGTATGCTCCTTTGAGTTTTGCGAGCTGCTCGTAGTGGCGGGCAAACTTCCGACTTTCTTCGACCGCATGGCCGAACAGGGCTTCAAACTCTTCATTCCGGGTTTTCGCCAAGTGCGGCGGCGCAATGATGAGCAGCTGCGGTTTTTCGTACATCTCGTTGTAGAGGAATGTCTGAACGATCTCGACCAGCCGCTCGCAACCCCACATGGCCTCGACGGCGCGAAAGCGCTTCAGGTCATTGGTGCCGAGCATGATGATCACCAGATCGAGGGGCTGGTGGGTCGCCAGCAGCATGGGCAGCGCCACCGCACCGTTCCGGCACTCGAATACCGTCGGATCCTCGTGCACGGTCATGCGGCCGTTTTGCCCCTCTTCGATCACGCGGGCCCCGCCGTGCAGACCTGCGGCAAGCGCATTCGGCCAGCGATCGGCGAACGAGTGACGACCGAGGGTCACAGCATCGGCGCCCCAGGTAAGCGAATCCCCGAACGCGAGAATGGACTTCATCATCGTGTTTGCTGGCAACGGGCGGCGATCTCACACCAGCATGAGACCTGGCTCCTCGATGTAGGCCCTGAAGGCGCCGAGCAGCTCCGCACCCAGGGCCCCATCGACGGCGCGATGGTCCGTGGAAAGAGTGACGCTCATCCTGTGCTCGATGACGATGTCCTCGCCGCGCACAACGGCACGGCGCTCTCCAGCCCCGACGGCAAGAATCGTGGCGTGGGGCGGGTTGATCACGGCGGCAAAGTTGGTGACCCCGTACATGCCGAGGTTGGATACGGCAGCCGAGCCGCCCTGGTATTCATGGGGCAGAAGCTTGCGATTGCGGGCCCGCGCGGCATAGTCTTTCATTTCACTCGAGATCTGCGCGAGTCCCTTGCTTTCCGCTTTGCGCACGACGGGCGTGATGAGGCCACCGGGAATTGCGACTGCGACGCCCACGTCGGCATGCTTGTGCTTCACCATCGCCGCCTCCGTCCACGACGCGTTGGCGTCCGGCACTTTCATCAACGCCATGGCGAGCGCCTTGATGACGAAATCATTGACGGAGATCTTCCAGGAAGCGACACCGTCTTTGCTCCTGGGCGCCTGGCCGTTTAATTTCTCGCGCAACGCCAGCAGCTGCTCAAGCGAGCAGTCCATTGAAAGATAGAAGTGCGGGACGGTCTGCTTCGATTCGGTAAGCCGGCGGGCGACGATCCTGCGCACGCTGTCGTGCGGCACCAGTTCGAAGGAGCCTGGCTCGAACAGCTTGAGTATCTGTTCGTCGGACATCGGCGCGGCCGTCCCCGCCGCAGCCGGGGCCGGCGGCAGCACCGCGCGCCGGGCGCCGGAGCTCACGGCTTCAATATCGCGGGCTATGATGCGGCCCCTCGGGCCGGAACCCTTCACGGCGGCGAGCTCCAGGCCTCTCTCCCTGGCAAGACGGCGGGCAAGCGGCGATACAAAAAGGCGGGCGCCGTTCGCCTTCTCGGCAGACGGCTCTGCACTCACGGCTTCAGTCGAAGGTGTTTGCGAAGCGGGCTTGGCCGGCTTTCGTGGGTCAGCGGCGGCAGGCGGCGGAAGCCCTGATTTCCCGGGGGCGGCAGATATCTCGGCTGCACTTTCGCCCTCGCCCAGAAGCACGGCAATCAGACTGTTGACCGCCACCTCGTCGGTGCCTTCGGGTACGACAATTTTTCCAAGCGTGCCCTCGTCGATGGACTCAACCTCCATGGTGGCCTTATCGGTCTCGATCTCGGCAATCACGTCACCCGGGCGTACGCGGTCGCCCTCCTTCTTCAGCCATTTCGAGAGCTTGCCTTTTTCCATGGTCGGGGAAAGCGCCGGCATGAGGATGTTGGTCGGCATCGGCTTTCTCACACGTAGAGAGTTGACTTCGCCGCAGCCACCACTTCATCGATATTCGGCAGCGCAAGCTTCTCGAGATTGGCAGCGTACGGCATGGGCACGTCCCTGCCGGTTACGCGCACTACCGGGCCATCGAGATGGTCGAAGGCGCGCGTCATGAGCTGGGCAGCGATTTCGGACCCCACCGAACCCTGTGGCCAACCCTCCTCTACGGTTACGCAGCGGTTGGTTTTCCTCACGCTTTCGATAACGCTCTCGATATCCATTGGTCGCAGGGAGCGCAAATCGATTACCTCAACCTCGATGCCTTCGCTGGCCAGCTTGTCGGCGGCACCCGAGAGCGTAGGTCATGCCGATGGAAAAGGAGACGATGGTGACGTGCCTTCCGGGCCGGGCGATCCTCGCCTTGCCGATCGGCACGACCCAGTCATCCAGCTTCGGTACATCGAACGTCTTGCCGTAGAGAATTTCGTTCTCGAGGAAGATCACCGGGTTTGAATCCCGGATCGCAGACTTGAGCAACCCTTTCGCATCGGCTGAGGAATATGGAGCCACGACCTTGAGGCCGGGTATCTGGCTGTACAAAGCCGAGAAATCATGACTGTGCTGCGCCGCCACCCGCGCCGCAGCACCGTTGGGGCCCCGAAACACGATGGGGCAGCCGAGCTGGCCGCCCGCCATATACAGTGTCTTGGCAGCCGAATTGATGATGTGGTCGATGGCCTGCAGCGCGAAGTTGAAGGTCATGAATTCAACGATCGGGCGCAACCCCGCGAAGGCCGCCCCGGTCGCAAGACCCGCGAAACCCATTTCCGTTATCGGCGTGTCGACGATGCGCTTGGGCCCGAATTCATCGAGGAGGCCCTGACTCACCTTGTAGGCGCCCTGGTATTGCCCAACCTCCTCGCCGATCAGGAACACATTGGCGTCCCGCTTCATTTCCTCGCGCATGGCGTCGCGCAGCGCTTCGCGCACCGTCATCGGCACCATTTCGGTGCCGGCAGGAACATCCGGATCAACCGCCAGGCGGACAGGAACAGGCACCGGCGGGGGTGCGGGGAGTGCAGCTGGGGGTTGGGCCGCAGGTTTGACCGACTTGGGTTGCGGCTTAGCCTCGGCGCCCGACTTCGCCTCACCCTCGCCGAGGATCATCGCGATCGGCGTGTTTACCTTCACGTTTTCGGTGCCCTCGGCGATCAGGATGTCGGCGACCTTGCCTTCGTCGACCGCCTCGACTTCCATTGTCGCCTTGTCGGTTTCGATCTCGGCGATGACGTCGCCCGATTTTACCTGATCACCGACCCTGACGTGCCACTTGGCGATCTTTCCCTCTTCCATCGTCGGCGAGAGGGCCGGCATCAGGATTTGCGGCGCCATGTCGATATTCCAGCTTCAACTCACGCGTTGACGTAGACGTCGGTCCACAGCTCGGAGTCATCGGGTTCCGGATCGGACTGGGCGAACTCGGCCGCTTCGGTCACCGTGGCGCGGATATCGGCATCGATTTTCTTGAGTTCCTCCTCGCTGGCATGGTTTGCATCCAGCATGCGCTGCTTCACCTGCTCGATCGGATCGTTCTCCTCGCGCATTTTCTGCACTTCATCCTTGCTGCGGTACTTTGCCGGGTCCGACATGGAGTGGCCGCGGTAGCGATAGGTCATCATTTCGAGCACGTAGGGGCCATTGCCGGCGCGACCGTTGGCGACAGCCTTGTCACCGGCCGCCTTCACCGCACGGACGTCCATGCCGTCGACCTGCTCGCCTGGAATGCCAAAGGCCGCGCCGCGGGTATAGAGCTGCTCAGCTTTGGCGGCCGAACGCGAAACTACCGTTCCCATGGCGTAGCGGTTGTTTTCGATCACGTAGACGCACGGCAGCTTCCACAGCGAAGCCATGTTGAAGCTCTCGTAAACCTGGCCCTGATTGGCCGCACCCTCACCGAAGTACGTCAGGCACACGTTATCGTTGCCACGATAGTAGTTGGCAAAGGCAAGACCGGTACCAAGCGGCACCTGCGCGCCGACAATGCCGTGGCCGCCGTAGAAGTTCTTCTCGCGGCTGAACATGTGCATGGAGCCGCCTTTGCCGTGGGAGTAGCCGCCGCGCCTTCCGGTAAGTTCCGCCATCACACCCCGAGGGCTCATGCCGCATGCCAGCATATGCCCGTGGTCGCGATAGCTGGTGATGACCTGATCCCCCTCTTTCAGGGTCATTTGCATGCCCACCACCACCGCTTCCTGGCCGATATACAAATGGCAGAATCCACCGACCAGGCCCATGCCATAGAGTTGACCCGCCTTCTCCTCGAAACGGCGGATCAGCAGCATATCGCGGTAGGCTTTGAGTTCCTGATCTCGGGAGAACGGCTCAAAAACCTCTTCAGCATCGATGGACCGGCGGGTATGAGCGCGCGACGCCATGCTTATTCCTCTGTCGGGAGGTGCCTCAGGGCAGGATTTGGGATCATATCACCAATCAATAACTGGAATGTAGCAGGGGAAAGTGATAACTGGTATTCAGTTTATCTATCGGATATTACTATGTTTAATTTGGATAATAAGATCTCTCTTTCCGATATAGTGGAGCGTGCGGCGCGCGACCTCGTCCAGCATGTCGGGATCGATATGTTCCGGCCTCAGGAGAGCTACTTTCGCCTCGATGGCTTGGCGAACGGCAGTTTCGGTGGAGAGCTCGCCGGCCAATCGCTCCGCTTCCTCCTCGACTGCAGCGAGCGTGGCGCTGCTTCGCGATCCATAGAGGTAATGCCACCCGAAGTAGCCTTGAAGGAGAAGACAGAACGCCATTACCACAAGGTCGAAAAGGTATTTTCGCATTAGCTCCGGATCTCCCGAGCGCACGGTAGTAGGAAAAAGTTAACGGTGTTGGTCAGCGTTCCATATTGGAGCGCCGGCTTGCGCTGCTGAACGGCCGACATTATGTAACTGGCGGAGTTACATTCGATGCTGGGCAGCAGCCGCTTCGTCATTGGAATTCACGTCCTGGCTATCTTGGCGCGATTCCCGAATCGCGAACTGGTGTGCTCGACGTTCATCGCCAGGAGCGTGAACACAAATCCGGTCGTCATCCGACGCCTGATGTCGAATCTGGAGGCGCATGGCATGGTCCGCTCCGTCGCTGGTCGCGGCGGCGGCTTTGCACTGTCGCGTCCGGCTCACCAGATCACCCTGCAGGAGGTTTTCTCGGCTCTCGAGGGTGACGAGCTCTTTCGCCGGCGGGCCAAACAGCCGTGCATGGAGTGCCCGGTTGGCGCTTCCATCGCCCGGGCTATCGCCCGGCCTCTCAGGGCGGCGGAGGATGCCATGAACGCCGCGCTTTCGCGCACGACCCTCAAGGATGTCGTAGCGGCCATTCCTTAAGCTGATGCGTTGTCCGGCGAGGTTTGTCGCGCTGGTTGCCGCCCTTGAGCGGTCGCAGCCGCTTATAGAGGCCACACCCTCGGTACGAGCACGATGGCGATGATGAAGATCAGCACGGTCAGCGGCATCCCGACTTTGAAGAAGTCTGCAAAGCGGTACTTGCCGGGTCCATAGACCATCAGGCAGGAAGGCTCGAGGGGCGTCAGGTAGGAGCAACTCGCGGCAACCACGACCATCATGGCGAAAGCGCGCGGGTTGTGGCCGAGTTGCAGCGCCGTTTGCAGAGCCACTGGAAGAATCACGATTGCTGCGGCCTGGTTCGACATGATCTGGGTGAGCAGCACCGTGAGGAGAAAGAAGCCTGCAAGGATCAGCAGCGAATGATCCTTGCCGGTAAAGCCGATTAGCTGGCTCGCCAGGTATTCTCCGGCGCCGCTCGCTTCCATGGCGGCACCTGCCGAAAGCAGGGAGCCGATGAGTATGATCGCCTTCCACTCGACCTCGCGGTAGGCCTCCTCAGGCGATACGCAACGCGTCAACAGCATGACAAAAGCGCCCGAGATGACCGCGACCGCCACTGACGCTACGCCCATTGCGGCCGAGGTTAGCGCCGCGGCAAAGATCACGATAGCCAGCGGCGCGAGCTTCACTTTCAGCCGGGTCGGATCGACCCCGCCGAATATATTGAACAGATTGCCTTCTTCCAGCGCCTTCACGTTCTCCGGCGATCCTTGCAGCAGCAATACGTCTCCAAGGCGCAGTCTTATCTCGCTGAGCTTACGGCGCATCGGCCCGCCGGGCCTGTTGATCCCCAGGACCAGAAGTCCATAGCGGTCTTTGAACTCGGCGCTCGTCAGCGTGTGGCCGATCAGCGGCGAGCCGGGTAGAAGGACGCCTTCGACGACCGCCAATTCCTCGGTGGGTGTTTCCGGATCGGCGAGATGGGCATCGGCCTTGAGTTCTACGCCCGGTATCTCCTTCACCCTGAGCACGTCGGTGCGCAATCCTTCCAGCACGACGAGATCACCGGCGCGCAGCTTGGTGCGGCTGCGAACGCTGGCAAGCGATTTGCCGGCGCGCACGATCTTGACAACGACGAGCCCGGAATTCCGGCCAATACGCGATTCGCCGATGGTCTTGGCGATCAACGGAGACTGCTCAAGCACTACGACATCCGCTTGATATTTGCGGTGACCGATATCGGGAGCCGGTTTCTGACTGCTGCGCGCCGGGATCAGTCTTGTGCCGACCGACCACATATAGATCAGCCCGGCCACGGCAATGGGAATGCCGACCGGCGCCATCTCGAACATGCCGATCGCCGGAAGGCCGCGCTCGGTCATGAGCCCGCTTGCCACGATGTTGGTCGAGGTGCTGATCAGAGTGACCGAACTTGTCACGATCGACGCGAACGCCAACGGCAAGAGATATTTCGAAGCACTGATCTCCTTCTTCTTGGCAAAACCGAGCACCACCGGAAGGAAAAATGCCGTGGCGGCCGTATTGCTGATAAATGCCGAAAGAGTGGCAACCGAGACGAGGATGGTCGGAAGCAGCAAGTAGGTCGACCTGCCGGCGTAGTCGAGGATGGCTCTACCGGCGATATCGACCACACCGGTGTTTGCGAGCCCTGCCGTCATGATTAGAAGCCCCAGGATCATGATTACGGTGTCACTGGAAAAGCCGGCGAATGCCTCACTCGGCGCGAGGAGCCCCGAAGTTGTGAATGCCAACATTACCCCAAGGGCGATAACGTCGGCCGATAGGCGTTCCCAGGCGAAGAGCACCACTGCCACTGCAATGATGGCAAGACAGATGGCGATTTCGGGGGTCATGTTTGCCGCCGGCAAGTCTTACTAGCGCTCGCTGGTGGTCAGCAGCTCCAGGTCGCCGATAACCGTGTCGCCAGCGCCGGCACGGGCAGCAATGCGGATCCAGGCACCCTTTCCTACGGCGGGCGGAATTGAAAACCTCTGGACGCCGCCTTGGCCAGACAGCTCGAGCGTCGTGACCGGGCGCCCGGCGCCTTCCATCGTACCCGATGGCAGCACCATCACTTCGATCTTCGCAGGGCTTAGCCCACCCACCTCGCCGGAATCGATCTGCAGACCAGAGATTGTGACCGGCTCGGCAAACGGAAACTCGATGATGAAGTCGATATCGGTCGCGGGCCGCACGAGCTTGAGGTAGGTGCCGGGGTTGCCGTCAAACAGTTCCGCGAGAGCGTAGCGCTGCGGCGTATCGATGCCTGTCGCCGCCAGGAAGCGCGACTTGTGGAGCGATGCCACGGGCAGGCCGGCCGGTTCCGTGAGACGGGCCTCGGTAACGTTAAGTGGCACAGCCGGCTGGCTACCGGTCTTGCTCTCCGACGCCACGGTTTCAGACCCGCCGCTTTGCTCCGACGCAGCACGGGCGGGCGATGAAACCTCAACCTTGACCTCGACCGGCCGCTCATCGCGCCGCAAGGCCTGCATGCCCGTGAAGACGACGCCCGCCACCGCGCACAGGGCGGAGACGAGCAGATACAGGCTCCTGGCATGCATGGGGCGGTTCCGGATCAGCCTTTGGCTGCCTTTAGAGCTGCGCGCCCGGCATAAACAGCCTGTGCACCAAGCTCTTCTTCGATGCGGATGAGCTGATTGTATTTCGCCGTCCTGTCGGACCGCGCAAGCGAGCCGGTTTTTATCTGCCCGCAGTTCGTGGCGACGGCCAAGTCGGAGATCGTTGTGTCTTCGGTCTCGCCGGAGCGGTGCGACATGACGGCGGTGTAGTTCGCCTTGTGCGCCATCTCCACGGCAGCGAATGTCTCGGTAAGCGAGCCGATCTGGTTCACCTTTACGAGTATCGAGTTCGCAACTCCTTTGGCGATGCCCTCCTGCAGCCGTTTCGTGTTGGTGACGAAAAGATCGTCACCCACCAGCTGGCACCTGTCGCCGAGCGCCGCGGTCAGTTCTCGCCAGCCCGTCCAGTCGTCTTCGGCCATGCCATCCTCAATCGAGACGATGGGAAAGGCGTCTACCAGGTTCGTCAGGAACCGCACCTGGGCGTCGATCGAGAGCTTCCTGCTTCCATCTTCATACACATAGGTTCCGGCCTTGAAGAATTCCGTTGCTGCGCAATCAAGCGCCAGACAGATATCCTTTCCTGGACCATAGCGTGCGCTTTCGATGGCTTTGACAATGATTTCCAATGCCGCCTCGGCAGAGGGGAGGTCCGGCGCAAAGCCACCTTCATCGCCCACGTTCGTGTTGTGGCCGGACTTCTTGAGCGCGTTCCTGAGGGTGTGAAATACCTCCGAGCCCATTCGCACGGCTTCGGCGAGACTCGGCGCTCCCACCGGCAGGATCATGAATTCCTGAAAATCGATCCGGTTGTCGGCATGCGCGCCGCCGTTGATGATGTTCATCATCGGCACCGGCAGGGTCCGCGCGGCAGGACCGCCGAGATAGCGGTAAAGAGGCAGCCGGGCGGCATTGCCGGCAGCCTTGGCGACCGCCAGCGACACGCCCAGAATGGCGTTGGCGCCAAGCCGCTGTTTGTTGGCGGTGCCGTCAAGCTCGATCATGGCGCGATCGATGGCGCCCTGGTCCTCCGCGGCCATCCCGGCCAGCCTTCCGGAAATCTCGCCGTTGACCGCGGCAACGGCGTTTCGCACTCCTTTCCCCAAGTAGCGCTCTCTGTCTCCGTCACGCAACTCGACGGCCTCATGGGCGCCCGTCGATGCGCCCGACGGCACTGCTGCGCGGCCGAAGGCACCGCCTTGCAAAGTCACGTCGACTTCGACCGTCGGATTGCCCCGGCTGTCGAGAATTTCACGAGCATGGATGGTAGCTATCCCGGTCATCGAGCCTTCGGCGGTCGGCGTGGGTACGCTGTGGCTCTTACCGTCTTTTCCCTTGAAGTGAAATCACTTCATCGCGCGGCCGCCGCAGCAGTACCTCGTGTTGGGGATATGGCATCACGACTTTCGCTTGCCGAAAGGCCTTCAGAATGGCGAACCGGATGTCACTGGCGACATATACACCCCACAGAATGTCTTCGACATGGAAATAGAGAACGAAGTCGAGGCTGTTTTCTCCGAACCTGTGCAACAGCGCCGTGGGCTCGGGGTGGCGCATCACGCTCTTGTGCGCATTGGCGCAGCTTAGGAGGATGTCGCGAACCTTCTCGGGCTCCGTATCGCGAGCCACTGACACCGCAATGGTCATTTTTCCGACTGTGTCGTGGTGGGTCCAGTTTTTCACCGGTTCGGAAATGAGGCTCGAGTTCGGCACGATGATGGTGCAGTTGTCGAAGGTCTCGATCTCTGTGGTGCGGACATTGATCTGCTTTACGAAGCCTTCGCCGGCGCCGACGACGATCCAGTCCCCTACCTTTACGGGCCGTTCGGCAAGCAGGATGACCCCGGACACGAAGTTGTTGACGATCGACTGCAGGCCGAAACCGATACCGACGCCGAGCGCGCCCGCGATGATGGCGATGTTGGAGAACCCGACGCCGGCCGAGGTGAGCGCCAGCACTCCGGCGAGGAAAACCCCCGCATATCCGATTCCCTTCTTGACGGAGTCACGCACGCCCTTGTCGAGCTGGCTGATCGACAGGATCCGCCGGTCGAGCCAGCGGGTGATCAGGTTGGTCGCTGCAAGGCCGACCAGAAGGATGGCGATTGCCGTGACCAGGGATGCCGGTTCGATGGTGACACCGGCAACGTCGAAACCGAAAAACCCGCTCGACAGCCAGCTACCGATGTCGATCCACATGTCGGTCCATTGCAGGATGACAAGCGGGATCGCTATGACGGCAATGATGAGATCGACCGCAACTCCCAGAAACACCCCCAGCCGCGCCACTGCGCGGTCGTTGAGCGACATCGTCTGGCGCAGGAATGCGCCAACTGCCGACGTGCGCAGGGTGGCAACCGCAATGAGCTCATCGATCAACTGCCGGACGACATGCAGAATGCTCACGTAGACTAGCGTCAGCACCGAATTGAAAACCACGAAGTGGGCGAGGGCCACGTAACCCAGTACCAGCAGAACGACTCCGAGCACTATGATGAACCAGGCAAGCTGCGTTCCATGGGCCAGCCACTCGAAATAGGGCTTTCGGGCCCTCGCCTGCTCGTCGGGCGCCGCTCTCTGCGACTCCCCCGCCCGCAACGTCTGGAGCGCGTCGAGCCCGACGAGGCACATGAGCAGCGTAAGCACCGCGCTCTGACCCACAGCAAAAGCAATCGGAAGGAAAAGCAGGTCGACCAAAGGTGGCGTCGAGGCATCGATTGCCAGCAGCAGGGCGGCGGCAACCGCCGGCCTCATCAGCCGGCGCGCCGTTGCATCGTCCAGTCGCGGCAGACGCCAGGCGGGGAGGTGCGGCGCCAAAACAGTGCGTGCGAAAGTGATCGCGAGCAGGAAGATCGTGACGAAGCGGAAGACAATCTGGAGCAGGGACTCCAGCCGTGGGGTGGCTACGCCAAATCCCGCCAGCACAGCTGTCACGCCGATCATGAGCAGCAACAGCACCAAACCCGTGAAGACGACCGCCCTCGTCACCATCCACAGCCGGTCGAAGTTGGATGGTGAACGTGCCCTTAAAACCGGCTCGTATCGACGGATAAGCAGCCGATGGAGGGCGATGGTCAGCAACGGCAAGCCGCCGATCGCAATCAACGCAGCCGCGAACATGCCAGGCGCGAGACGCGCACTTGCTTCTGCGTACCAGACGCCCAGCAGCGTCGCCAGCCGCTCGGCCAGAACGGCGATCGAACGAGCGCCTTCCCACCACAGCAGGGGATTGAGGATGGATCGGTTCGTTTCGAAGATTTGCTGAACAAAGCGGTCGCGCTGCATTCCCGATATCCGGGCCGACAGCTGTTCCGCCTCGACGGCGATGAGGGTAAGCTGTCTTTCGGCGGCATTGAATCTCTCTCGGGCTGCATTGAGCGCCTGGCGCTCACTTGCGATAGCGGCGAGTTCGGGCGCCGCCTCAGCGGACGGCGCCGGCCCCAACTGCTTTAGCCGCGTATCGAGATCGGCGATCGGAGCCTTGAGCGCAGCTGCCGCCTGGCGTGCCTTGATGCGAACCTGCTCTGCCGCGGTGCGCTTGTTGGCCAGAATCGACGCCGCGGGCGCCGCCACCTGAAGTTCTCTCGTTACGCCTTCAAGCTCGACGTTCAGATCGCTGATTTGTCGCTCGGCTGCCGCGGCGGACGAAGCATCCTGGGCGATCGAGACGCCCGCACCAAGGCACATCGCCAGAGCGAGCAGGAGAATCGCCAGCCCGCAAACGAGCCGCGCGCCTCGCACATTCCCGCCGTCATGGCTTCCCATGACGGCCAACTGTGCAAATCTCAGCATGCCCTAGTCCCTGATGCCGCGAAGCCGCTCACTGCGCCGGCGCAGGAGTTCCGCACCCACCAGGAGGAAGGTGGAAAACAGGATCAGCACCGTTGCCGCGGCGGTTATGGTCGGGCTGATGAGTTCGCGGATGCCGGAAAACATCTGCTTCGGCAGGGTGCGCAGCTCTGGGCTGGAAATGAACAATACCACGACGGATTCGTCGAACGAGACGACGAAAGCGAACAGCGCCCCTGAGATGACGCCGGGCAGGATGAGCGGCAATATGACGGCGGTAAACACCTTGAGCGGCGGCGCGCCAAGGCCGGCTGCAGCGCGCGACAGCGAATAGTCGAAGCTCGTCAACGTCGAGGTTACCGTCACCACCACGAACGGCGTCGCGAGCACCGTGTGCGCGAGCACCATGCTGAGCAGCGTACCGATGATGCCTAGCTTGGCATAGAACAGGTACAAGCCTACCGCGGTGATGATCACCGGCACGATCATTGGCGAGATCAGGGTGCCGAGGATCAGCGCTTTCCCGGGCAGATTGGCCCGGCTCAGGCCGAGTGCGGCGACGGTGCCGAGAATGGTAGCGAGGATGGTGACGCAGAAAGCCACAATGAGGCTCGTCTTGAGCGCGTTCATCCACCGTTCGCTGCCGAAGAAATCGTTATACCAGCGCATCGACAGCCCCGGCATGGGATAGCTGAAATAGGGCTCAGCATTGAACGACAGCGGCATGATCGCCAGGATGGGCGCAATCAGAAATAACAGCACCAGGCCGGTGAATAGGAGGGTGCCGTAGTGAAAGAACTTTTCGATCGGCGTGGCGTAGGAGGCAAGACGCATGGCTTAACCGAGCTTGACCTTGTCGATGCCGATCAGGCGGTTGTAGACGAAGTAGAGAACGAGGGTTGCTCCAAGGAGCACGGTGCCAAGCGCACACGCCTTGCCCCAGTTGTTTTCCCGGTTGATGGCCTCGGCGATAATCCCCGATACCATCTGGTCGGCCGGGCCGCCAACCAGAGCCGGCGTGATGAAGTAGCCGAGACTCAGGATGAAGGTGAGCAGGCACCCCGCTCCGATGCCGGGCAACGTCTGGGGAAGATACACGCGAATGAACGAATAGACGGGGCCCCCGCCCAGGGAGCGCGCGGCACGCATGTAGGATGGTGGTATGGTCTTCATCACCGCGTAGATCGGCAGGAGTGTGAACGGCAGCTGGATGTGGGTCATCGCAGCCACCGTTCCGAACCGGCTGAAGATCAGCCGCAGCGGTTGGTCTGTTATGCCGAGTGCGGCGACGAAATCGTTGATCGGACCGTTATCCTGCAGAATCACGAACCACGCCGTGGTGCGCACCAGAAGCGAGGTCCAGAACGGCAGCAGCACGAGGATCATGAGCAGGTTGGCGGTGCGCGGCGGCGTGTTGGCGAGTACGTAGGCCACCGGAAAGCCGAGGATCAGGGTGAGGAGCGTGACGAGAAGACTAATGTACATCGTGCGGCCGAGGATCTGCTTGTAGACCGCCCTGCCCTTCTCGACGCCGACGATCCGGCCTTTGGCGTTGGTTTGCAGATCCAGCGTACCGAGCAGGTAGAAGTTCGTGATCGGCGCCCCAGCTCGCTTGACCGCTGCCCAGAATCCTATGTCGGAGAATACCGGATCGAGGGCTATGACCTGATCCTTGAACGGCGGTGAGGTTATGGACTTGACCTTGCGGGCATTGGTACGGATCTTGCTGCGCATGCCCGAAATCTCATAGTTGAGCCGCTTGCCGATGAGGTCGGCGGTCTTCCCCTTTTCAGCCGCCTTGAGATCGTCGACCAGTGCCGCATAGATGTTTTCCCCGGGCAGTTCCGGTCCCGTCCAGTCGTCCAACAGAGCCACGGTATTGGGCAGGTTGTCCACGATGTCGGGATCGTACACCGCATTGCGCAGCATCAGCGCGATCGGTACCACGAACGATACGACGATGAACAGGAACAGCGGTGCGATAAGTCCCAGCGCCGCAAGTTTGCCGCGACGTTCGGCAATACCGAGCCTGCGCTTCAGATCGGATGCTGCAAGGACTGCGGTATTGGCTGGCGCCATGACCGCCGACACCCCCAACCAACATTGTTGAGAGGGGGCGCTTCCCCCCTCTCTGATATCGTCCGTCTACTGCGCGAGCCAGGCGTTGAAGCGTTCGCGCAACTGGTCACCGTTGTCGGCCCAAAACTGGTTGTCGGTGATGAGCGCGGTAGTCATGTTTGCCTCCGCCGTCGGCAGGTTCGGCAACACCTCAGGCGCCACCTTCGGAAGTGCATCCTTGTTGGCGGGGCCATAGGCAATGTGTTTGGTCTGCTCCGCCATGCGGTCTGCATCGCTGGCAAAAGTGATGAAGCGGTAGGCGCCCTCCACATTGGGGCCCCCTTTGGGAATTGCCCACCAGTCCCAGTCGAAGCCCTGCTGATCCCACATGATGGCGAACGGCTTTTTGTCCTGCACCACCGCGTTATGAATGCGTCCGTTCCAGGCTGAAGTCATGACGACCTGACCGTCGGCCAGCAGCTGCGGCGGCTGCGCTCCCGCTTCCCACCAGATGACTTCCTTCTTGATCGTGTCGAGCTTCTTGAAGGCACGGTCGACGCCCTCGGGTGTGCTCAATACCTTGTAGACGTCGGCTTGCGGCACCCCATCGGCGATGAGCGCCCATTCGAGATTTACGAACGGGAGCTTCTGGAGGGCTCGTTTGCCGGGAAACTTCTGCAGGTCGAACACGTCGGCGATGGACTTCGGACCATCGGGCGTCTTCGACGTGTCGTAGGCGATCACCGTAGAATAGACGATGCTGGGAACGGCGCAGTCCTGGAGGTCACCGCCGATGAACTTCGAGCGGTCGAGGCCGAGCTTTCCCCAGTCGATGGTCTCGAGAACTCCCTCCGCGCAGGCCGCGAGCGCCGTTTGCGTATCGACGTCGATGACGTCCCAAGTCACTGCGTTGGACTCGACCATGGCCCGGATCTTGGCGATTTCGCCGTTGTATTCCTCCTCGGTAACCTTGTTGCCTTCCTTTACGAAAGGCTCGAAATACGCCTTGCGCTGGCTCTCCTGATAAGCGCCGCCCCACGACACGATCGTGAGTTCGTCAGCGGCCAGCACTGCTCCTGATGGGCCGCCCGCCGTGAGCAGGGCCGCTCCGGCAAGCAATGCGAAGGTGAATCTGGAAACAAATGTCATTGGTTACTCCTCCCTGCAATCGGGGATGCCCCCCGACGGCTGCAGGCAATCCGGGTTACGCAGCCTGCTGCCGACATTAGCAGCAGGCCTTCCGCTGCCGTCAACAGGCAATTCCGTTCACACCAGCCGGCTCTGGTCTACCGCGGCGGCGATGAACGAGGCGAAAAGCGGGTGCGGGTCGAACGGCCGCGACTTCAGCTCCGGATGGTACTGCACTCCGATGAACCAGGGATGATCGGGGATTTCCACGGTTTCCGGCAGCAGGCCGTCTGGCGACAGGCCGGCGAACCTGAGACCTGCCGCCTCGAGCCTGTTGCGATACTTCGTGTTGACCTCGTAGCGGTGCCGATGCCGCTCGGAAATGCGGTCGCTGCCGTAGATGCGGGCGATCCTGCTGTCCTTGGCGAGGATCGCTTCATATGCGCCGAGCCGCATCGTACCGCCGAAATCACCGCCTTTCCTGCGCAACTCGATTTCGTTCCCCTTCATCCATTCGGTCATCAGCCCGACCACGGGCTCTTCGGTCGGGCCGAACTCGGTGGAGCTTGCCTCGCCAATGCCCGCCAGATTGCGGGCCGCCTCGATGCACGCCATCTGCATGCCGAAACAGATGCCGAAATAGGGCACATCACGCGTGCGTGCAAAGCTTGCGGCGCGGATCTTGCCCTCTGCTCCACGCCTGCCGAACCCGCCGGGAACCAGAATGCCGTTCACGCCTTCGAGATGCGGTGAGGGATCCTGCTGCTTCGAAGATCTCGCTTTCGATCCATTCGAGCCGCACCTTGACCTTGTTGGCGATGCCGCCATGTGACAGCGCTTCGCCCAGCGATTTGTAGGCGTCGAGCAGCCCAGTGTACTTCCCCACGACTGCGATGACCACTTCGCCTTCCGGATTGCGGATGCGTTCGGAGATCAGCCGCCAGTGCGCCAGATCCGGTTCTCCGGTGACAGCGAGGCCGAACGCCGCCAGCACCTCCCGGTCGAGCCCTTCCTTATGATAGGCCACCGGCACGTCGTAGATGCTGGCGACGTCGAGCGCCTGGATAACTGCCGTCGGCCGGACATTGCAGAAGAGCGCGATCTTGCGCCGCTCGGTTTCCGGAATATCGCGATCAGTGCGGCAAAGGAGGATGTCGGGCTGAATGCCGATCGAGCGCAGCTCTTTCACCGAATGCTGGGTCGGCTTGGTCTTGAGCTCGCCGGCGCTCGGAATGAACGGCAGCAGCGTCAGATGGATGTAGATCGCGCTTTGCCGCGGCAGCTCGTTGCCGAGCTGCCGGATCGCTTCGAAATAGGGCAGCCCCTCGATATCGCCGACGGTGCCGCCGATCTCGACCAGAACGAAGTCGAAGCCGTCGTTCCCCGACAGGATGAAGTCCTTGATGGCGTCCGTCACATGCGGGATGACCTGCACCGTGGCTCCCAGATAATCGCCGCGCCGCTCTCTGGAGATGATCTCCTGATAGATGCGGCCGGTGGTGATGTTGTCGTTGCGGTTGCATGACCGGCCGGTGAAGCGCTCGTAGTGGCCGAGATCGAGATCGGTTTCGGCGCCGTCATCGGTGACAAAAACCTCGCCGTGCTGGTAGGGGCTCATGGTGCCCGGGTCGACGTTGAGGTAGGGGTCGAGCTTGCGCAGCCGCACTGCATAGCCGCGGGCCTGCAGAAGCGCACCGAGCGCCGCCGATGCCAGACCCTTGCCGAGAGAGGAAACCACGCCGCCGGTTATGAAGATGTACCGCGCCATGGGTCTCTAGGGTACACCGCCGGGCCTCGATTCGAAGCCTTTGCGCGAGCATCTGGAAGGGAGGCTGAGGATGTACGACGAACCAGGCGATTAGGGCTTGGCGGCCTGATTATCATTGCCCGACGGGCACTTGCGGCTGGCTCGGCGCCGGGAGCTGGGGAAGCACGCTCGGCCCCTGCCCCGAGCCTCCAGCCGGCTGACCCTGGCCGCCGGCGCCCGGTTTCACGGTGTCGAACACGGAAGCCGGCCCCTGGTTCTGCCTCGCCAGCATGGTCAATGCGATGGAGGTCATGAAAAATCCGATGGCCAGAAATGCTGTGGCGCGGGTCAGCAGGTTGGCCGCCCCGCGGCTTGAAAACAGCGAACCCATGCCGCCGCCGCCGATGCCGAGTGCCCCGCCCTCGGAGCGCTGCATCAGCACCACTCCGATGAGCGCCAAAGCCAACAACAGGTGCACGACAAGGAGAATGGTAGTCACGGTCGCTCGTCAGGTTTTGCGCTGGAGCGTTTACAGCATATTCAGGCGCAAATGCAAATCAGCCGTACACTTTGATGATGCCGATGAAATCGGCTGCCTTGAGGCTGGCCCCGCCGACCAGCGCTCCATTGACGTCTTCTGCCTTCAGCAATTGCGCCGCGTTTGACGGTTTCACCGAGCCGCCATAGAGAATGCGCGCTTCCGCCGGCCGGCTGACGCCAAGCCGCGCCATTTCCCGGCGGATGTGACCATGAACCTGCCCCACCTCCGCCACCCCCGGAGTGAGGCCGCTGCCGATCGCCCACACCGGTTCATAGGCAATCACCGTCGATGCCGGTTCCATCCCCTGCGGAATGGATTTCTCGAGCTGACGCGACACGACCTTCAACGTCTCGCCGCGCTGACGCTCTTCCAGGCTCTCGCCGATGCACAGGATGGCCGTCAGGCCCGCCCGGTGGGCCGCTTCAGCCTTGGCCCTGACGATCGCGTCCGTTTCACCGTGGTTGGCGCGCCGTTCTGAATGGCCGACGATGACCGCCGATGCGCCTGCGTCCTTGAGCATCTCCGCCGACACATCGCCGGTGTAGGCGCCACTTGACTGCGGGTGGCAATCCTGACCCCCCAGATTCACATTGGAAGATTTAAGAAGGCCAGCGACGGTGGCAAGCAGCGTGGCCGGCGGACAGATCATGACGTCGCAGGCCAGTGCGACTCCGGTGAGCATCTCCACCAGGAGCCGCACTTCCGACAAAGACGCCGTCGTGCCATGCATCTTCCAGTTGCCGGCCACCAGAGCCCGCGGGGCAACGATCGGCATTTCGCTTCTCCCTCGACGGCCGCGCATTACAGCACATTAATGAAAGCAGTTCGCGCATCATTTGCGCAGCTTGCGATGCCACCCGCTGCTACCTATGATGCGCGTCCGTGGGTCGGCCCGACCTTCAGGATTCCTGGCGGCTCACAAGGAATTTCACTGCCATGATGGATTCAATCAGAAGCGCTGCCTCTGGCTGGGCCGCGAAAGTGCTGATAGGTCTGCTGGCCCTGAGTTTCGCCATTTGGGGCGTCAACGACGTCTTTTTCGGATTTCGCTCGGAGGTGCTCGCCTCGGTGGGCGACCGGGAAGTTTCTACCGAAGAGTACCGGCGGCTGTTCGATCAGCGGCTGCGCACGATATCACGCCAGTCGGGACGCGGGCTCACCGCCGAGGAGGCCCGCCAGGTTGGCCTCGATCGCCAGGTCCTCGCGGCAATGTTGGGCGATGCAGCGCTCGAGGAACAGGCAAGGCTCCTGAAGCTTGCGGTGCCCCGCGAAACGGTGGCGCTCGATATCGCCCGTAACGAGGCTTTTCAGAATGCCCGCGGCGAGTTCGACCCGACGCTGTTCCGCCGTCTCCTCGCTGAAAACGGCATTGACGAACAGGCTTTCCTGAGCGCTGAGATGACCGCCAGGGTCAGGCGTGCCATCGCGGAAACAATCGTCGGGGATTTCTCCACACCGGAAACGCTCGTCGAGGCGGTCGTCCGCCAGAGCAGCGAGGAACGAGACGCAAGATACTTCGAAATCACCCCCAGCGAATCCGAAATCGCCGTACCGAGCGAAAGCGAGCTGGTGGCGTTCTACGACAGGAACCGACAGCTCTTTACCACCCCTGCCTACCGTTCCCTTGTGCTCCTCATCCTGCAGGCGTCCGATCTGGCGGCGAAGATGAACGTGACGGAGGTGGATCTCAAGGCCGCCTACGAGAGACGCCGGGAGGAATACGGCACGCCCGAGAGCCGGGTCATCGAGCAGATTACCTTTCCCAGCCTCGAGGAAGCACAGAAGGCCAAACAGCGCATCGCCGCGGGCGCGGACTTCCTGACGGTGGCCAAAGAGAAGGGACTGAGTGAGAAGGATTTGTCGCTCGGCAACGTCCGCAAGAGCGACATTGCCGATGAGGCGCTGGCGGCCGCGGCTTTTGCCCTGGCCGAAGGATCGGTCAGCGACCCCGTGCAGGGCCGACTTTCGACAGCGCTTCTTCGCGTCACCAGGATCACGCCGGGGGCGACCAAGACCTTCGAGCAGGTACGCGACGACCTTCTGGCCAAGCTCAAGCTGGAGAAGGCTCAGGAAGAGATCGAGGCCCTCCACGCCAAGGTCGAGGACGAACGTGCCGGCGGCGCGAGTTTCGAGGACATCGCCAAGACGGTGGGTATCCCGCTCCGCGACATCCGGATGATCGATACCGACGGCCGCGACGCCGACGGTAAAGTCGTCGAGGGGATTCCGGCCAAAGCGGAGGTTCTGAGACTCGCCTTCGACAGCGACGTCGGCGTCGAAACGGACCCGATATCGATGGGCGACGACGGCGTCGTTTGGGTGGACATTCGCGACGCCAAGCCATCCGGCGTGAAGCCGCTGAGCGAGGTCAGGGACAAGGCCGTGGCCGCCTTCAAGGCGCAAAAGCTGCGCGACAGCCTTCTTGGGAAGGCGCGGGACATCGCCAGGAAGGGCGACGCGGGCGCCACGATAGAAGATCTCGCGAAGGAGGCAGGCGCCACCGTCAAGACAGCCAACGGCGTGAGGCGCAACGAGCCTTCCCAGGAGTTCGACGGCTTGGCCGTTGCGGCCCTCTTCTCGGCCCCCGACAACGGTTTCGCCTTTGCTCCCAAGGCGGACGGCAAGGGAGCAAAAATCATGCAGGCCCTCCCGGTCGTGAATCCGCCTTTCGACCCGAAGTCAAAAGAGTCCGAGACGATCCGCACAGCGCTCGAGCGCGGCATCACAAACGACCTCCTCGCGGTCTATGTCGCGGCCGTGCAGAGGGAACTCGGAGTCAGCGTCAACGACGCTGTCTGGCGGCAGCTTTCCGGAACCGGCGGGCAATAGCCGAAGGGTATCGGTTGGCATGCAGGTTCAGCCCGAATTCGCAGAGTTCGAGGACCGCTATCGTGCGGGCGCTGCTCAGGTCGTGTCGGCGCGCCTCGTCGCCGACCTCGAGACGCCCGTTTCGGCGATGCTGAAGCTCGCCCGCGGCGAGCCCTACACGTTCCTGCTTGAATCCGTGGAAGGCGGCGCGGTGCGTGGGCGCTACTCCATCATCGGCATGAAGCCCGACGTCATCTGGCGCTGCCGCGGAAACTCCGCGGAAATCAACCGGCGTGCGCTGAGCGACCCGGAGGGTCCCTTCGAAGCCCAGGCGGGCGACGCGCTCCTGTCGCTCAGGACCCTGCTGCGCCAGTCCCGCATCGAGCTCCCGGAATCGCTGCCGCCAATGGCATCGGGGGTTTTCGGCTTCATGGGCTACGACATGGTCCGGCTCATGGAGAGCCTGCCTGCACCCCATCCCGATGACCTCGGCATCCCGGACGGCATGCTGATCAGGCCGACCATCATGGCCATCTTCGATTCCGTGCGGGACGAAGTGACCGTCGCAACGCCCGTCTACGTCGATGCAAAACTGAGCTCCAAAGCCGCCTATGTCCGGGCTTGCGAACGGCTCAGCGAAGTCGTCGACGCGCTCGACCGCCCGCTCGACCATCAGGCACGCGACGAGTTGGGACTGAGCCGCGTGGCGCCGGTCAGGTCGGGCACCGCGCCGGCGAATTTCCGCAAGATGGTCGCGCGGGCCAAGGAATACATTGCCGCCGGCGACATCTACCAGGTCGTCCTTTCGCAGCGCTTCGAGACCGGATTCCAGCTGCCTCCGTTCGCGCTTTACCGTTCGCTGCGTAGAGTGAACCCCTCGCCGTTCCTCTATTACCTCGACTTCGGCACGTTCTCGATCATCGGCTCGAGTCCCGAGATCCTCGTGCGCGTGCGCGACGGGCGCGTCACCATACGGCCGATCGCCGGCACCCGGCCGCGGGGCGGCACTTCGGCCGAGGACAGGGCGCTGGCGGCGGAGCTGCTGGCCGACCCGAAGGAGCGCGCCGAGCATCTGATGCTGCTCGACCTCGGCCGCAATGACGTGGGCCGGGTCGCGGAGACGGGCACGGTCAAGGTCACCGACCAGTTCATTCTCGAATTCTACAGCCAGGTGATGCACATCGTTTCCAACGTCGAGGGCGCTCTCGACCGCAAGTTCGACGCCATCGATGCCCTGGTGGCGGGCTTTCCCGCCGGCACCGTTTCCGGAGCACCGAAGGTGAGGGCGATGCAGATCATCGACGAGCTGGAAACCGGCAAGCGGGGAGTCTACGCCGGCTGTGTCGGCTATTTCTCCGCCAACGGCGACATGGACACGTGCATCGTGCTCAGGACCGCGGTGCTCAAGGACGGCAAGATGTACGTCCAGGCAGGAGCCGGCATCGTCGCCGACAGCGTTCCCGAAAACGAGCACCAAGAGTGCATCAGCAAGGCCACGGCATTGTTTCGGGCAGCTGAAGAGGCGGTGCGTTTTGCCGGTCTTGCGAGGCGCGGCCAATAGGTGCAAAGCAGGCCCCCGTGATCATCCTCATCGACAATTACGACAGCTTCACCTGGAATCTCGTGCACTATCTGGGGGAGATCGGCGCTGAAACGGTTGTCCACCGCAACGACAAGATCAGCGTCGGCCAGGTGCTTTCGGCGCGGCCCAGCGCCATCGTCTTGTCGCCCGGTCCCTGCACGCCGAACGAGGCCGGCATCTGCCTCGAGCTCATCACCGAAGCCTCCCCGACCATACCGGTTCTGGGCGTCTGCCTCGGACACCAGGCGATCGGCCAGGCCTTCGGCGGCCGGGTGATCAGGGCGCCCAGGATCATGCACGGCAAGATGTCGGCCATCGATCATGTCGGCGAGGGCATCTTCAAGAAAATCCCCGATCACTTCCAGGCGGCCCGTTATCATTCCCTCATCATCGAGCGGGAAACCATGCCCGACTGCCTGAAGATCACTGCGGAAACCGACGGCATCGTCATGGGCGTGGAGCACAAGGAAAGGCCGGTGCACGGCGTTCAGTTCCATCCCGAAAGCATCGCTTCCGAGCACGGCCACAAAATCCTTCACAACTTCCTGGATCTCGCCCATGCCATCTGATGCATGGCCGGCATTCCCTTCCTTCGTCATTCCGGCGCACGCCGGAATCCCGCTTGGAAGTCTCCCGCCGTTGCGCCGCCCAAAGCTGGATACCAGCTTTCGCTGGTATGACGGCGGGTTTTCCTTCCTGAGGGAATGTGTGAATTCAATAGTGGCGTCGGAGATCGTGGATGGCTGACCTCAAGCCGCTCATCGCCAAGCTCGCGCTTGGCAGCGCGCTCACCCGCGAGGAAGCCCGCGCCGCCTTCGCCATCATGATGTCGGGCGAAGCGACGCCGACCCAGATCGGCGCTTTCCTCATGGGCCTGCGCGTACGCGGCGAGACGGTCGACGAGATCACCGGGGCCGTCGAGACCATGCGCGGCAAGATGGTGACCGTAGTTGCGCCTGCCGAGGCGATCGATATCGTCGGCACCGGCGGCGACGGTTCGGGCAGCTACAACATTTCGACGGCGGCCGCGATCGTCGCCGCGGGCGGTGGCCTCAAGGTCGCCAAGCACGGCAACCGGGCGCTGTCGTCGCAATCGGGCGCCGCCGACACCCTCGCCGCCCTCGGCGTCAACATAGAGGCCGGCCCGGAGAAGATTGCCCGCTGCATCCGCGAGGCCGGCATCGGGTTCATGTTCGCGCCCCAGCACCATGCGGCCATGAAGCACGTCGGCCCCTCGCGCGTCGAGCTGGGCACGCGCACCATCTTCAACCTGCTTGGGCCCCTGTCCAACCCGGCGGGCGTCAGGAAGCAGCTCGTCGGGGTTTTCTCCAGACCGTGGCTGGAGCCTTTGGCGCTCGTCCTGCACAACCTCGGCGCCGAGCGCGTGTGGGTGACGCACGGCGAGGGCGGGCTCGATGAAATCACCTCGACGGGCACGACCTGGGTCGCCGAGCTGAAGGACGGCGAGGTCTCGACCTTCGAGCTTACGCCCGAAGCGGTCGGGATGAAGCGAGCCGTGCTCGCCGACCTCAGGGGCGGAGATCCCCGACACAACGCCGAAGCGCTGCGGGCGCTGCTTGCCGGAGCGGACAACGCGTATCGCACCGCGGTGCTGATGACCGCCGGGGCCGCCTTCATCATTGCAGGCAAGGCGCCCGATCTGAAGACCGGGGTGGCGCTCGCCCGCGAGAGCATCTCCTCCGGCAGGGCGATGGCGGCGCTCGACAGGCTCGTCGCAGTGTCCGGCAGCTGAGAATGACCACCGTTCTCGAGAGCATCGCCGCGTACAAGCGCGAGGAGGTGGCGCGCGCGAAGGCCGAAATGAACCTCGCGGTGCTCGAGCGCGAGGCGTTGGAGGCCCCGCCGGTGCGCGCCTTTGGCGCGGCCCTCGAAGCGAAGGTCAATGCGGGCGAGTGGGCGCTAATTGCCGAGATCAAAAAGGCGAGTCCGTCGAAAGGGCTGATCCGGGCCGACTTCAATCCCCCCGCTCTTGCCATCGCCTACGAGCAAGGCGGGGCGGCTTGCCTCTCGGTGCTGACCGACCGCCCGAGTTTCCAGGGAGCGCCGGAATTCCTGCTCGCGGCGCGCAGCGTCACTGCCCTCCCTGCCCTCAAGAAGGATTTCATGGTCGATCCCTATCAGGTGGCGCAGGCACGTCTGTGGGGCGCCGACTGCATTCTCATCATCATGGCCATGATCGATGATGGGCTGGCCGCCGAGCTCGAAGCGGAGGCGCGGGATTGGGGGATGGAGGTGCTGGCTGAAGCGCACAATGAGCACGAGCTCGGGCGTGCGCTGAAGCTCAAGACGCGCCTCGTCGGGATCAACAACCGCGATCTGCACAGTTTCGCAACCGATCTCGAAGTGACCGAGCGGCTGGCGCCCCTCGTGCCCGATGACCGGCTCATCATCGCCGAGAGCGGTCTCCATTCACCTCGAGACCTGGCGCGGCTCGCGCGCGCCGGGGTGGGCGCGTTCCTCATCGGCGAGGGTCTGATGCGGCAGAAGGACGTCGCCCAGGCCACCCGCGCCATCCTCGACCGCAGCGCAACGGCGGCCGAGTAGAGCGATGGCCAAGGCAGGCCTCACCCATCTCGACCACAAGGGCCAGGCCCGCATGGTGGATGTTTCGCAAAAAGCGACGACGGCGCGCATCGCCACCGCTGCCGCCCGCATCACCATGCTGGCATCGACGCTGGAGGCGATCCTCGGCGGTCATGCCGGCAAGGGCGACGTGCTGGCGGTCGCCCGCGTCGCCGGCATCATGGCTGCCAAGCGCACCCACGAGCTCATACCCCTGTGCCACCCCCTCGCCCTCTCCGCGGTCACGGTCGACTTCCTGCCGCTGGCCGAAGCCTCGGCAATCGACATCCGGGCAACCGTCAGGGTCGAGGGCAGGACCGGCGTCGAGATGGAAGCGCTGACGGCGGCGGCGGTTGCCGCGCTCACCATCTACGACATGTGCAAGGCGATCGACCGGGCCATGACGATCGAAGCGCTGCGGCTCATCGACAAGCGCGGCGGCAAGTCGGGTCGCTACCGGCGCCAGGAACCCTGAGCCCGTGGGCCTCTTGCCCGTCGATGAGGCACGCTCCCGCGTTCTTGCCGGCGCCAGGATCCTCGCGTCGGAAATGGTGGTGCTCAGCGCAGCGGCCGGACGGGTGCTGGCGCGTGATCTGAAAGCCCACCGCGATCAGCCCCCCTTTCACGCCTCCGCCATGGACGGCTATGCGGTCAAGGCCGCCGACGTGCGCGAGGCCGGTGCGACCCTGTCGTTGATCGCGGCGAGCCAGGCCGGGCATGCCTATGGCGGCGTCCTCGGCGCCGGACAGGCGGTTCGCATTTTCACCGGCGCGGCGCTCCCCAAAGGCGCCGACAGCGTGCTCATCCAGGAGAACGCCGAAGCCGTAGAGGGGACGGTCACGGCGACGCAACCCGTGACCGAGGGGCAGCACGTCCGCCGACGCGGTCTCGATTTCGCCAAAGGCGACGCCGTTCTGAAGCCGGGGCAGATGCTCAACGCGCGCGACATCGGGCTCGCGGCCGCCATGAATCTCGCGGCCCTGCCGGTAAGGCGGCGCCCGCTCGTGGCGATCATCGGCACGGGTGACGAGTTGGTCGCGCCGGGCCGACGTCCGCGCCCCGATCAGATCATCTCGTCCAACAACCACGCGCTTTGCGCGTTCGCTTCGCGTTTCGGCGCCCAAGCGCTCGACCTCGGTGTCGTCCGCGACGATCTGCGAGCGATCCGTCGGGCGCTGCGAAAGGCTGACGAGGCCGACATCGTGGTGACGGCGGGGGGCGCCTCGGTCGGCGAGCATGATCTCGTTCGCGATGCCCTGGAGGCCGAAGGGGTTTCGCTCGCCTTCTGGAAGATCGCCATGCGGCCGGGCAAGCCGATGATGTTCGCCAAGCGCCGCCGCCAGCGCATCCTGGGGCTTCCGGGCAATCCCGTCTCGGCCCTGGTCTGCGCCCGGATATTCGTCAAGCCGCTGATCGACCGGCTGCTCGGATTGCCGCCGGAGAACCCGATCATCGCGGCGCGGCTGGGCAAGGACATGAAGGCCAACGACCTGCGCCAGGACTACGTTCGCGCAACGCTGGAACGCCGCCCCGACGGCTCGCTCATCGCCACACCCTTCCCGGTTCAGGACAGCTCGATGCTGCGCACGCTGGCCGAGGCGGACTGCCTCATCATTCGGGCGCCCGCACGCGGCGGCTGCGCCGGCGGGCAGCCCCGTCGAGGTGCTGCCGATTGATTTCTAGAACTCGGGAAAGTTCGTTCTGCAACTTCTACAACTTAAGGTTGCATCCCAACGCAATCTGCAGTTCTTCGAGGCGCCTGAACCATTGAGTCAGAGCCCGCCGCTCATACCTCTCGACGCTTGTCAAGCTGGGTAGTGATTCCGAAACTCCGAACGCGACTTGTTGTGTCTCCATCTTGTCGGTCTGATTTGTTGTCGAACACCCAGACGAACGATAGCACTTCGTACTTCCATGACCTGCTCGAGCCTTGCCCGCGCTCTGGCCGCTGCGCGCGCTGCATGCAGCGACCTCAGGCTCCGATCGTCCACTCAGAAGATAGTTGGCTATCTGTTCCTCCCGCTGCGCGCGATCGTCAGCCAAGAGCAGTGCAGCAAGCCCATGCTTGCGCGCATTGCCGCGGCTGCGTTGCTTCCCTGCAACAGTCCGGGGGCCGGTCCTGCCGCGCGGCTTGCTCACATGTATTTTCATCGATTCTTTCGATAGAACTCGGATCTCGCGCTTCATGATAGGAGGCACTGAATAGACCTCGCCTGTAACTTGATCAGCTGTTTCAAAGTACGCCGGCGTTTGTGCTCGAGGCGCAGGTACTCATCATCGATCATCTTGACGAGCCCGGTTAACTCCTTCAGCGTCGTTGCACTCACTTCACCGGTATTGACGCCGAGCGGTTCGCAGGGCAGACAGTCAATTCGTTCATCGGCAATCCCAGAAGGAGAGTGCTGGGATGCCGTATCTCCCTGGCCGAGCACCGCCATTGCCTTGAGGCGAAAATAGCAATTGAAAATTACCTCTCCTGCTTCGCGCAGTCGCCGCATTTCCCACGTTGCCATTGCCGCATCATTGATCAAAAAACAGTCCCAGTTCTTCCATGAATCCAAATACTTTTGGATGGCAAGAAACAGATTTCCGTATTCGATGTCGAACTCACCTTCGAGAAGCGCCGGCGCGACCCAAAATTGACTTACCCGTCGCGTAAAGCCGCCGCTTAGACTCGCTAGTGAATGAGCAAGCCAAACACAGGGCTTATTTCCTTGATCTGATTCTCGTAAATTTGAGCTTTCACGGTCCCCGTAGATGCTCGCCGGTGTCTGAGCTTCGACATTTGCCACATGGTTTTTTGCGCATGCAAGGAGTGCGCGCGAGCTTCGCGCAATTCATGAGACCAGATCTTGCGCACGCTGGAAACGTTCCTCGGCCGCGTCGCAACGTGCTGCAAATTCGGCCCGCAGATCGTGTAGTTGCATCAAGGAAAGTGCCGATGTGAGTGAATGATCCAGGCCCAAATGCGCCAAGACGGCTTCTCGTTCCGCATCTGCCATCGGGGGAATCGCAACATTGGCGGATGACGAGTCTTTCCAATTTTTTGGGCGATGCCTCTTGGAGGTCACGCATATGCCGGTTAATGAGGGCTGCAGTGGCGCCCCGCCATCGTCTGACCTGAAAGGCGGCATCGACCATTTCTTTGAAAAGGTACGGGTCAAATTTGTTCTTATAAGGCCCCGGCGTGGACACCAATCCATCAAAAACGCGGAAATATGCCCAATCCGACTCGCCCGGAAGTAGGACGGCCCTGCCATAGACTTTGGCTAACTCAGGAGTCCAATTTCTAACTGCGGGTACATGTCTGACTTTGGATCTCGGCGTTGGAGCCTTACACGCCGTCCCACTGGATCTGAAGCCGTTTCTGTTGATACGGGCAGCTCAATCTTGGAAGTCTTTGTTGAAGTATCCATAAGACCTAACTCCATCGCGCGTGTGGGACAAAGGACCAGAGAATGCTGGAGCGGGAAGACGTTAGCGCATGCCGCGCCCAGCATCCCCCCAGCCTGTCTTAATTCGATAATCGAGATTGATTAAGCTAATCGAGATTGATTGGATTGATTGGCTTTGATGGATTGATGTGGTCGCGCGCGACCGAATGTTTTGTTGATCGCTATTTAGCTAGATCGAAGGTTGATTCACTTAATTGAGATTGATTCGGTTAATCGATCGATTGGATTGATCGAGATTGATTCGCTTGATGGAGATTGATTGGCTATCGCATAATCGAGATTGATGTTGACTGCAAATACTTTCGTGCCGGGAATTACCCCGTGCGCGGTCTACGTATCATACATACTTTGAAATAGAAAGACCTTACTGAACGCTCGTGCTGTCATTTTATCTGACGGTCTTCCATAGCCGGCCAGGGCCACTAGAGTCCGACTCGGCTGGCCATCGCTGTAGCACTTAAGTCAATGAGCCGGTTTTTTTCTTCCTCCAGCGCGTTTAGCAGTTGGAGGCAAGTTTGCTTCTAAATTTGTTTGAGACTGCTTCTCAATCTGATAATGTGCCACCGCTGTTTCGCGGACGTTGCCTCTTTGAGGCTGGCTGGCACCGAGTATTAGCAAATACTCAGAACGCATTCCCCGAGTAGCACATCAACAAATCAACAAAATCTACTCGGTTCTTGGAATTGCGAAAGGAGCTTCTAACTATGAAGCACACCAGAAAGAATGACCTCACTACAGCGTACGCCTATGATTTGACCCGTTTCAATGCCCTGCGCCACGGCGTGTTATCCCGCTACACGGTACTCCCCTGGGAGGATTCGGAGGAGTACGGAACTCTCCTCGCCGCGCTTGTGGCCGAGTTCTCGCCACAAGGACCCACCGAAGAGCATCTCGTTGAGGAATTGGCAGGGATTATTTGGCGTAAGCAGCGGCTTCGGTTGGCAGAATCTGCTGTTATCCGGCATGGGTTCCGGGAGGAACTCATGGATCACGCTGCTATCGCGGGTGAGGACGTCATTAGTGCCATCCTCTCCATTCCGGCAAACACAGAAATCGAAGTCGCGACCGTAGCGAAAGGCGAGCAAAAAGCGAAGCAAAGTCTCGGCATTTTGCTTTCCCGACGCGAAGATGCTTACGAATCCGCGATAAAAGAACTTTGCCCGGACCCACATGATTGGTGGGCATCTATGATGGCCCTATTGGAGATAGTGGGAAACGAACCCTGGAAACAGCAGAGGGGCAAGGCACCCGCTAGTAATGTGGTCAAGGAGGAACCACGTCCTGCTTCCAGCAAGGGCGGGAACGAAACACGCTTCACTTCCAAAAAGGACGAGGAGGAGACGTTCGCCGTAATTCTTCGTTGGTTCTTAGAAACCATCGTGCTGCCGTGGTTCGAGGACCTTAAAACTAAGCTGGCCACCCGTCGGCTTACTCGCGACTACGCATGCGGTTCGCGCTCGACCCCGACAAGGTCGAGAAGCTATACCGCCACGAAGTGCATTTCGATCGCAAACTTGAACGAATACTTGCCATGCTGTTGCGGCTTAAGGATCTTGTCGAACGGTCGATAGCGACTAGATTTTCGAAAAAGTTTGTCCCCGACAGTCCTTTGGGCCGTCGGGGTTCCAGTTTCGCCAAGACCTACTCCTTAACATCCGTTTGGCAAAATCGGGTTCGTAGGCCATCAGAGCTACAGCAACGGGCCTTTGGCCGCCGCACCATTGGGTGCACGACAAATCCGTTTGGCAAAATCGACCCTTGACAGCCCACTTGGCCCTCGAAGCCAAACCAGCTGGCTAATATTTACAATTCCGTTTGGCAAAAATCGCTACTTGGCGATCTTCCATAGCCGGACGCCAGGGCCCTCCCCCGGACCCCCAATAAACTCAATTCCTGCCTCTTCGAATACTCTCTTCAGTTCGAGGAGTGACTGAGTTCGGCTGGGCGGGATATCGCTGTAGCGCTCAAGTCGGTGAACCGTTTCCGTTCTCAGTCCAGCGCGCTTGGCGGTTGCGCCCCCGGTCCAGCTAAGAAGCGCTCTAGCCGCGCGTATCTGGCTGCCGGTGATCACAATAATACCATAATTAGCGCTATACTACAGACAATTAAGATAGACAGCTAGACTTAAGGAGCGAAAAATACGACATGTCATACATCCTGGCCCTCGATTACGAATTTAAGCAGTTTTCCGAGCTTCGCCGCCGTTTGCTTGAGGCTGATCCTGATCTCGACGAGCGGGCACTGTTCGACACGCTCGAAGGAGCAACCGACCTCAAGGAGGCTATCGGCTGCGTGGTGCGATCCGCGCTCGACGATGAAGCATTGGTCGACGGTCTGAAGCTCCGCCTCGACGACATGAAAGAGCGAATGGACCGGATCGGGGCCACCGCTGTCAGAAAGCGGCAGGTCGCCCTGGCTGCCATGGAAGAGGCCGGCATCGACAAGAATCCTCGAGCCCGACTTCACCGTCTCCGCGAAGGCCGCGCCGCCCTCGATTGTCATTACCAACGAGCCAGACATCCCACCGCCATTCTGGCTGCCACAGCCACCGAAGCTGGACCGGCGCACCATTCTGGAAGCCCTGAAGTGCGGTACCTCCATTCCTGGAGCCGAGCTTGCCAACACCCGCATCATCCTCTCTGTGAGGACTAAGTAGCCATGGGATTCGCCGATAAGCAACTGCGCAGACTGCAAGCCCCCCTCAAACCCCAATATATAAAGTCGCGCGAGGCAGAAGGCATTACCCTGCACTACCTCGAGGGCTGGCATGTGGTGGCCGAGGCCAACCGCATCTTCGGTTTTGACGGCTGGGACCGCGAGATGGTGGCGTGCCAATGCGTATGGACCCGGCAGCTAGTCAACCGCTTTACCGCCGCCTATGTGGCGCGGGTGCGCATCACCGTACGCGCTGGTGAGACCGCTATCATTCGTGAGGGCTCCGGCGCCAGCGAGGCTACCTCCCAGACGCCCGGTCAAGCCCATGAGCTGGCCGCCAAGGCCGCCGAGACCGATGCTACCAAGCGGGCCCTGTCGACCTTTGGCAATGCCTTCGGTCTCTCCCTCTACAGGGGCAGCCAAGAGCCGTCACCAAGTCGACCGAATCGTTCGAACGGGTCGTCCGCTCCCACACCGATCGTTGACACCTCCGAAGCCATTGCAGGTGAACTACGATTTCCTGCCGGCAGACCCCGACCATCGCAGTCCGTGGACAAAAGCGTACTGCCCAGGTCGGAACCCAGGCGACAGCGCAACCCGGATCACCTGAAATTCGTGTCAATCCAACCCTGCCTGATCTGTGGCCGCCTGCCGAGCCATGCCCATCATTTGACCTTCACCCAGCCCAATGCCTTGGGCCGCAAAGTCAGCGACGAGTTCACCGTGCCGCTCTGCAACCTGCACCATCGCGAGCTGCACGACCATGGCAATGAACGAGCTTGGTGGATCGACCGGAAAATGAACCCGCTTCCCGTCGCGCGCGAGCTCTGGACCCGCAGCCATGGCTGGTCAGTGCCTTCGGGCGACGCAGGTGCGCTCGGAAGCGATTGAATCGTTACCAGAATAGGGCGTGCACCAGACTTTCAGCCGTCACGCGGCATCCCCAACACACGTAGTGGCTACAAGTAGTTGACACGAGCTCCAGGGTTCCTTGTGGAAGTCCGTTTACAGCTCGGTCTACTTTGACGACCTCACTAAATCGGGCGTTCCGCGACTATCACGATCGGGTACATCCAACGCCGGTTCACTTGCCTCGGTCACGGCGCCAGCAACGCCTTTGCCGCCTTCGACAGGTGATTGCCGGCGAAGGCATGCCGCACGGTGATCGTGCCAAGCTTCTTGCCGTCATCCATGTCCTCAGAGAGGCAGATCGTGCATCCCGCCTCGGCCGCAGTGGCGAGCAAAAACGCGTCCCAGAATGATAAGCGCCCGGTTTCCGCCGCGGACAACGCCTGGTGCAGCGCACGCGCGGTCGGCTCGATCAGCGGGAAACCGGCCGCGAAAAACCTCGCCCGCCTCCCTGCATCGGATTTCGTCGTCATGAGCACGCGTTGCAGGCTGACGAAACACTCGCCGATCGACTGCAGCGTCAACCAGCACTCCTTCAGCATCGCCGAGCGAATGATCGACGCCGACAGGCTTTGTTTCACCGGGTCGGTGAAATCGTGGAAATAGACAAGCAGATTGGTGTCGAGCGTGAACCGGTCAGCGCTCATGAAACTGGTCCCGGCTTAGCTTCCGCCGCTGCGAATAGAGCTTCTTGGCGTGCGCAAGCTCGAACATTGCATCGAGCACACGCTGCTGCTCGGGCGTAAGCTTACCCCGGCCTTCTCGGGCGGGGACGATCCTTACCACGGGCTCGCCACGGCGCGTGACGATGACTGGTTCCCGCCGCTCTTCCACTTCGCGCACGATCCGGGCAAATTTCTGATTGGCATCGCGCAGGGAAATCGTTTTCGCCATGCGGTCGTTCCTTTCCAGAACAAGATGTAGATACCGGGCAGGTGCCACAACGTCAAATGCTCGTCGCGTCGGCGCCGAAGTGCGCGCATCGGCAACCACTACTTCCTTACGCTGTTTCAGCATACGTTCGCTCCGATGCTTTTCCGGATATATCGCAGATTGCCCTGAACCGATTGCGAACGGATGTGAACGAAACGAAACGGAGTCGCTTGATATTTATTCGAATTTCCCCAATCTACCGCTTCATTCACCTAACCGAGTAGTCGTCAACTATGAATCGTGCCGTACCATCGAGGACATTCACGCCGTGGCCGTAGAAACAGCCGCCGCCAAAGACAAAGCCAACATTGCCGAGATTTTGTAGCGCCTGGAGGAAGCCGACCCGCGCCTCCTCGCTGTGGTCGCCCTTTTTGCCTAGCACCGATGTCCATTGCGCCGGATCTGATAGCGGCGCGACCAGTTCAACGCTGCCAGCCCCGAGCTTGAACGCCGCCACGTTCGAGAACCACCGATGGAACTGCTTTTTCCTCGTCAAGTCGTCGCCGCGACGTTGCAGATACAGCCGGACGTGCGCTGGGACATTGCAGGTGTTGCCGGGGTCAAGTTTGTAGTTGAAAACTGGCCTGCCGGTCGTGGTTATTCGAAATGTCGCGCGCACTTCCGAAGACGCTGCCATGTTGACGGGGACCGCGACATAGTGAACTTCTCCGGGCGGCGCCGGAAAATCGAATTGCCACCCACCTCCGGCGGTTTCGGGATGTGACGGCATGCCCGGACTGTAAAGGATATTCCAATCCTGAGCGTTCATCGTCACCGTGGTCCCAGGGGGCGCAGACGGTACGGGGTAGTACCGGGCGAGGCCCAGTGCCACGGCGGGGATAACGAAGATCCCGAAAGCAACAGTCGCAAGCAATCAGAACTACCTCCAGCCTAGCCCGCACCACTTCCGCAATGGCATCGTCCACCGGCAGTCCGTTTCCCTTGCGCACTGATTGTAACGGGCGGCCGATGCCGAGATACCGCAACCCGGCCGCGTACACCTCGGCCCGGACGATACACATTTTCGGCATCGATGAGGAGATCGCCGCGCATCGGAGAAAATCACCAGAAGCAGCGCCCGAAGAAAGTGGCCTGCCGAGGTGCTGGGGGCTGAACTCGGCAGGCCATTGGCCCAGGGACGGCGATCGCTCAGGCTGGTCGAGCATTTGCCATTGAACTTCTTAATCACGCGTTAACATTGCTTCTCACGACGCCAGAGCATGTTCCGGAAAATTGTACACACTTTTCCTTTCCGAAAAGAACAGGCAAGTATTTGATCCTGCACATTTTCTTATCGGCGAAAGCCCGCCCTCGGGCAGCGGACCTGCAACGGACCCGAGGGTGACTCCACTTCGCCGGAAAATGCTATAGGATGGTCACGTCTGGGATAGGGACAACGAATCGCCCTCCCCACGCCCTAACATGGGCCATCTGTGTGATGATCTCGTCCTTGAGGTTCCAGGGCAGGATGAGGACGTAGTCGGGTCTTGTCTCGGCGATCCGCTCTGGTGGATGGATGGGGATGTGGGTGCCGGGCAGATAACAGCCCTGCTTGTGGGGGCTTCGATCCACCGTGAACGGCAGCAGATCAGGCCCGATCCCGCAATAGTTCAGTAACGTGTTCCCCTTGGCCGGCGCTCCGTAGCCGACGACGACCTTGCCCGTCCGCCGTGCCTCCGCCATGAACTCGAGCAGGTTCTGCCGCACCAACCTGGGCCGCTCGCCGAAGGAAGCGTACCGGTCGATGGAGGATAGCCCGGCTGCCTCCTCTCGATGCTTCAACTGCGCCACCCCTCCCTCAGTCCGGCGGGAGGCGTCACCGGCATGACACGCGAAGACGCGGAGCGACCCGCCATGTGTGTGTAGCTCCTCGACGTCGAAGATGTGGAGGCCATGGCGCGCGAAGACCCTCTCGACGGTCAGCAGCGAGAAGTACGAGATGTGCTCATGATAGATCGTATCGAACTGCCCCTCGTTCATGAGCCGAAGCAGGTGAGGGAATTCAATGGTAATGACACCCTGTGGGCGCACCAGCACCGCCATACCCTTTACGAAGTCGTTGAGTTCCGGCACGTGCGCCAGCACGTTGTTGCCCACCAGCAAATCCGCCCCGAAACCCTTATCCAGCAATCGCCGGGCCATCGCCTCCCCAAAGAACCCGACCATGGTGGGGATGCCGCGCTCTATGGCGACCTTTGCAACGTTCCGGGCCGGCTCGATTCCAACCGCAGGAATTCCCCAGGCCACGAAGTGCTGGAGGAGATACCCATCGTTACTGGCGATCTCGACCACCTGTGCGGTCCGGCCCAGGGCGAAGCGCTTTACGACCATTTCCGCGTAGGTACGGGCGTGCTCGACCCAGGAATTGGAGTAGGATGAAAAGTATGCATAGTCGCTAAAGATCTCGGCCGGTCTCTGGATCTCCCCGAGCTGCACAAGGAAGCAGCAGTGGCACACAAACGCGTGCAGCGGATAGAACGGCTCAGGCTCGGCCAGGTCGGATGCGGTGAGGTAACGGTTCGCCATCGGCGAGAGGCCGAGATCGACGAACGAGTGGGTCAACGTTTCGCCACAGAACCGACAGGTCATCGGACGCGACACGCCAGCCCCGTTCCTCCCAGGCGCCCGTCTCCAGAACACTTCCTGCTGCATGGCCTTCAACGCCACCCGCTCGTCCCCTTGAATACTTCAGCCACACGCTCAGGTGGCCCTGGCGATATCAGAAGCTGCTCCTGCGCCTCGGCTTTCATCAAGCTGCCCAGGCGCGGCTCATTCCGAAAAACGTTTGAGTACTGCCATGACGTCATTTATCAGATCGCAGACGGAGCGGGCAAAATCCAGACACAAAACGCATCTCATCGGGTTCGGGCATTTCGAGGATCGCCGGCAGTGGGAGTTCCGGCTCAATGCGCTTGACAGGAGAGAGCGGTCAATCGCAGCGAGGTAGTGATCGGGGCGTGGGGAAGAGGATCGGCAAGGCACTGGCCCTGACGCTGCTTGTGCTGGCTGCCGCGGCGGTGTTGTCGCCGGTAGCCATCGATCACACCTCATGGTTGGCTTCGCAAGGCAGGCTCAGCGTCAAGCTGCAGCCATGGCTCGCAAGTCTCGGCGTCAAGTTGCGGCCATGGCTCGCAAGCCTGTCTGCCGCGATATATGCTCCGTCCGAAGCGGCGCACTGGCAAATTGGCACTCTGCTGCTCGACCTCGACCTGCGCGCTCACACGATTCGGGGGGTCGATACCTGCGAGGGTCTGAGTCGCGGCGCCATCGCTGCCGCCGGGCAGCGTCTCATGCTGGCGACCTGCGCCGGCACAGTCTACGAGATCATGCCGGGCGCGGACAGTTTGCGCCAGCAACCATTGCAGTTGCGGGTCGAACCAGGGGAGGCTGCGCTCCTCGCGTTTGCGGCGGGGCGCAGCCAGACGTCGGATATTTGGGCCGCCACGGTACGGGTCCACGATCTGCTGGTGTTCGCCGGCGGAACGCGGCTTGCCGTATCATTCAATCGGTGGGATGCCGAGAAACAGTGCGTCGCACTCGTCGTTCATATCCACGATCTGCCGGAAGACTGGCAGTCGGCGCCGGTACACGGCTGGAGGGAGATTTTCAGTGCAAGGCCCTGCCTGCCTCTCGACTTCGAGAGCAAGCTTTTTTTGGCGGGACATCAATCGGGCGGAAGGCTCGCCGAAGGCGCACCGGGCAAGTTGCTCCTCACCACGGGCGATTTCGAATTCGATGGTGTGCACCACGCCGTGGTCTATCCTCAGGACCTCGCTTTCGATCTCGGCAAGATCATCGAGATCGATGCCGTGACCGGTGCCTTCCGCCACATCAGTCTCGGTCACCGTAATCCGCAAGGCCTCCTGGTCGACAGCCAAGGCAATATCTGGGTGACCGAACACGGGCCGCGCGGTGGTGATGAGCTGAACCTGATAGAGGAAGGCGGCAACTATGGCTGGCCCTACGCGACCTATGGGCTTCACTACGAACTTGACGTCTGGCCGCCCGCTCGGCGGCAGGGTCGCCACGATCGCTTCAGGCCACCGGCGTATGCCTGGATACCGTCGCCCGCTATCAGCAACCTGATCGAGATCAACGATTTCGCGCCCCGGTGGGATGGAGATCTGCTGGTAAGTTCACTCAAAGCAAAGAGTCTCTACCGGTTGAGGTTCGAAAACGGTCGCGTCGTTTACCAAGAAGCAATCATCATCGGCGATCGCATTCGCGACATTGCCCAACTCAATGACGGCCGGATAGTGCTTTGGACCGACAGCGGCCGGCTCCTTGTCCTTTCGCCAGCCAAACAGCAGCTGTCTTGACAATCTCAGAAGAGACGAAAAGCTTATCGAGGGGTGTAGATTTGGTAGTCAGTGACTCACAACGAACCTACTCACTGCTGTCGAAAAGCGGTCGGAGGCGCAGGAAGGGCCATGCCGACTGCTCAGAAGCCATTCGCTGCAATCAGACGCAAGCAAGGCTCGCCAAGTGGCCTCTTGCACAGCACCCGGAAAATGGAAACTGTAGACCATGCGTATTGGAGTTGCCGGCGCCGGCCTGTCGGGCGCGGTCATTGCGCGCGAGCTTGCTGAGCGCGGGCACATCATCGAGATCTATGAGCAGCGCGCCCATGTCGCAGGTCACTGCCATACCGAGCGCGACCCCGCGACAGGCGTGATGCTACATGCATATGGCCCGCACATCTTCCACACCGACGACGACGAGGTCTGGGCGTATGTTAATCGTTTCACGGAGTTTAAGCCGTTCGTGAGTTGAGTGAAAGCAACAGCGCGGGGCCAAGTGTTCTCTCTGCCGATCAATCTGCACACCATCAATCAGTTTTTCGGCAAGACTTTCTCACCTAGGGAGGCCCGAATCTTCATGGAACAACAGGCGGACCTCAGCATATCGTCGCCGCAGACCTTTGAAGAGCAGGCCCTTCGCTCCGTAGGTAAACAGCTGTATGAGGCGTTTTTCAGGGGTTACACGCTCAAGCAGTGGGGAATCAGCCCATCCGAGCTACCCGCAAGCATTTTGAAACGCCTACCCGTACGCTTCAGCTACAACGACAATTACTTCGCGCATCGCCACCAAGGTATGCCTGTCACTGGCTACACCGCGATGGTAGAGCGCATCCTAGACCATATGGGTATTTCCGTTCATGTCGGTCAAACCATGCGCCGCGACATGATCGGGGATTTTGCCCACGTATTCTACTCCGGCCCGGTCGATGGCTTTTACAACTACGACATTGGAAGACTGCCCTACCGAACGTTGGACTTTGAGCGTTTTGACAGCGAGGGCGATTTTCAGGGCTGTGCACTGATGAACTATTGCGAGGAATCGATCCCCTTTACACGCATCACCGAGCATAAACACCTCTCACCGTGGGAAGAGCATTCCCGCACCGTCTGCTATCGTGAGTTCAGCCGCGCTTGCGGCCCTGCAGATACCCCCTACTATCCGATCCACCTTGTCCAGGGCAACCGCATGCTGGATCAATACATGGAGAGAGCAAGAGTTGAACGAGGCATCACATTTGTAGGGCGACTTGGGACCTATCGGTACATCGATATGGATGTCACCATTGGCACCGCGCTCGACACTGTGCGTACATGGTTGAGCAAAACAGCTGCCGAGGCATAGTTCAAGCGGCGATCCCGCCCCAACGGTGCTCAGACATTAGACTAAGTGAACACCCCGCCGAACGGCGGGGTGTTGCGCAAGAGGGCAAATTCTGCGCGATCAGGACTCTATGCCCCACTCCTCGGCGAAGAAATAGCGAGTGGGATGGGCGGCGAAGCCTTTGAGCTTCTTGTCGACCGGGAAGAAGATCGACCGCCACAACGGCTGCGTGATCGGCCCGTCCTCCTGCAGGATCTTCTCGAGCTCGCCGATGATCTCGGACCGCGCCTTGACGTCGAGAGTGCCCTCGGCCTTGGTCAGGAGCTCATCGAATTGCTTGTTGGAGTAGGCCAATTCGTTCCACGGCACGCCGGTTCGATAGGCGAGCGCCAGGACCATGAAGCCCAGCGGGCGGTGCGTCCATTCGGTGAAGCCGAACGGCACCTTGTCCCAGACTTCCCAGAACTTGGCGGACGGCATCACATTGATCTTGGCGTTGATGCCCGCTTCCTTCCATTGGCCGACCATGGTCTCGACCGCCGCCTGTTCCCACGTCGGCTCGGGCTTGCACACGATTTCGGTGTCGAGTCCGTTGGCGAAACCCGCCTCGGCGAGAAGTTTCTTCGCCGCCTCGACGTCGCGCGCCATCTCCGGCAACTTGAAGTAATCGGGATGCATCGGGCCGACATGGTGATGCTCGGCCAGCTGGCCGACGTTCTTGTGGGCGATCTCGAGCACCTTGGCGCTGTCGGTCGCGAGCCGGAAGGCCTTGCGGACCTTCGGGTCGTCGAACGGCTTCTGGTCCAGGCGCATGCGCGCAACGCCCGTCTGGGCGGTCACCACGTCTGCGATGTCGATGTGGTCCATGCCCTTGTAGAGATCGAGCTGCTCGACGTTGGCGTTGTAGATCAGATGCGCCTGCTTGGACTGGATGGCAGCGGCATAGGCCGGCGGATTGTCGCCGAGGTCGGTGAATTCGACCGTGTCGACATGCGCTCCGCGACCCTCGATCGCCTTGACCACCGCCTTGCGGCCCTCTTCGTGCTCGACGAGCTCGAAGGCGCCCTGGCCCTTGGAACCCACCTTGAACGTGCCGTTCTCCTGCGGATCGATCATGAGGAACGGATAATGGAAAAAGTGCTCGGGCACCGCCACCTGCGCTTCCTTGAGGTTGAGAACAAGTCTTCTCGTCCTTGACCTCGATGGCGTTGGCATCCCAAAGCTCCGTCGTCATCACGACGTTGCCTTTGTCGTCCTTCTTGCCGAAGTCGATCTCCTTGAGCATGTAGCCCTTCATCAGGCCAACCACCGAGGAACCGGTGTTGGGATCAAGGCAATGCTTGATGTTCCAGGCGGCGTCTTCGGCCGTCCACTTGCGGCCGTCATGCCAGGTGGTGTCAGCCATGGTGAGCGTCCAGGTCTTGAGATCGGGCGAGGCTTCCCACTTTGAGGCGAGATGCGGACGGGTGACGTTGTCGACGCCGGTACGAGTGAGATAACCACTCGTCTGGCGCACGATGTTGGAATCAAAAGCCCATGAGAACGTGTGCGGATTGTCGACCTTCGGCACCCGCATGCCGACTTTGACCGTACCGCCCTTGGGCAGGTCCTGCGCATAGGCCGGCGGCGCGAAGGGCTGACCGGTGATCCTGCCGGCCCACATGTAGGCGGCGCCGGCGGACATGCCGAGCAGCGTCGAGTAGCGAACGAATTCGCGCCGCGTGATCAGCTTGTCGGAAAGCTGCTGCTTCAGCCTCGGTATCCAAACATGTTCCTTGTCTGACATCAGATATCTTCCTCCCACGGGATGTTTCCCGAGCCTGCCGGAGTAGAACGGCTCCGTTTGTTGCTCCAGACCGGACCGGTGATGGCCGCAACCTAGCAGTTGGGCGTTTCTATTCAAGTGGCGATGCGGCCGGGATTGCCTCGCCAAGATGACATTTTGGTTACTTGTCAAGGGTATCGGGGCGGCGGCGTAAAGGCGTAGTATTCGCGCTCCAGAAGTGTCGCGAAGCGAATGGCGGTCATGTCATGGTGCTCGGCGGCGATGATCTGCACCCCGACCGGCAGACCCTGCGGCGTGAGCCCGATCGGCGCGACCGTCGAAGGGAGGAAGAAGGCGCCGGAGTACCCCGCCCAGAAGAGCTGATCGGTCGTCGGCACCCGACTGCCGTTGACGACGATGGCCCGCTCGTGGCGTTCACCTTCATGATCGTGAGGAAAAGCCGCCGAGGCGGCCGCCGGACACAACAGGACGTCGCATGTCTTGAAGAATTCATTCCAGCGCTGTCGCATGTCGTGCCGCCGGTGGTTGACGGACAGCCAGTCACGATGCGCCATGGTCTGGGCACGGAGCATCTGGGCCAGGTAGCTGTGGTCTTGCCGCAGCCAATGTCTTGACCTTCTCGGTGTTGGCGACGAATTCCTCGTCGCTCTGGCGCCGGCTCGTCGCGGCACGCAGCAGCGCGATATAGACGTCCATCGCTTCCTGCGTCGTGAAATCCGGCCGCGCGGTCATGGAAAGACTCTTGACCTTTGCTTCGAGAAAGCGGGCGAGGCTCGCAAGCAAATTCTGCACCGGCTGATCAACGTCGCTCATCGGGTCGTTCAACATCACCGCGACGCGAAAGTCAGACAGGCGGCGGCCGCGGGGCGGTTGCAGCCTGTATGTGTAGCCTTCCGCATCGATGCCGTCAGGGCCGGCCAGAATCTTCAACGCGAGTTCCAGATCGCTTGCAGAGCGGGCGAGCGGTCCGGCAACCGATATGTCCGAGGGAGCAAAAACCGAAGGCAGGAAGTGCCCGCGCATCGGAACGACGCCGTAGGTCGGCTTATGACCATAGACACCGCAGTAGTGGGCCGGATTGCGGATGGAGGCGCCGATGTCGCTGCCGATCTCCAACGCCGACATGCCGGTCGCCAGGGCCACGGCCGAGCCCCCCGAGGAGCCGCCGGGCGCGCGCAATTCATCCCAGGGGTTGCTCGTCGTGCCGTAGATATCGTTGAAGCTCTGCCAGTCGGCAAGCATGAGAGGAACGTTGGTCTTGCCGAGAACGACGGCGCCTGCCCGGGTCAGCCGTTCGACGGCGACGGCGTCGGACCGGGCGATGTTGTCGCGATAGGCGGGCGTACCCCAGGTCGAGGGCGTTCCGGTCCAGTCGAAGGATTCCTTGATGGTGACCGGGACGCCGTCGAGCGGTCCGGCAGGCTCGCCCTTCCTGAGCCGGCGGTCGGCAGCGCTCGCGGCTTTTTCCGCCCGCGCATAGTCAGTGATGATGACCGCGTTGAGCTTGGGGTTGTGCGCTTCGATGCGCGACCGGCAAATGCGGAGAAGCTCGCGAGCGCTCACTTCCCGCTTGCGCAGCAGGAGCGCGAGCCGGGTTGCGATTCGAAATGGAGGGGCAGGCGATTTCTCATGCCCCGAGCTTGAAACGAGCCGCTGGTTTGCGCAAGCCGGCTATGGCAGCTTGCAACTGGAGGAAAACACGCGATCACGCCGAGGGAATGACGGAGAAGGTGAGGCGAAAGCGCCAAAAATTGTCATCCCCTCGCAAGAGGCCTCGCAAGAGGGGATCCAATGAAGCGGCGCAGCAGCGGTTGGATTCACGATTGGGTCCCCTCTTGCGAGGGGATGACGGTTGCTCTACGCGACCGTGTCCGGCAGCACTTCCTTGCGTTTTGCCATGAACGCCAGCAAAGCCTCATCGATGGCGGCGTCGAGAGCGGGGGCTTCGTATTCGCGCAGCTGCCTCTTCCACATTTCGTTGGCGCGGACCGCGGCGTCCTTCTCGCCGCCGTCTCGCCACTGCTCGAATGAATTGTTGTCGGCTACAGCGGAACGCCAGAAGGCAGTTTCGAAATTGGCCTGGGTGTGGGCGCAGCCGAGGTAGTGGCTGCCGGGCCCCACTTCCCTGATCGCCGACATCGCCTGGCCGTTTTCCGAATAGTCGATGCCCTCCGCCAGGCGCTGAAACATGGTGAGCTGATCGGCGTCGATGACGAACTTCTCGTAGGAGCTGACGAGGCCGCCCTCCAGCCAGCCCGCGGCATGAAGGCAGAAGTTCACACCCGCCAGCATCGTCGGCCACAACGTATTCGAAGCTTCATGGGCGGCCTGGGCGTCAGCGACCTTGGAGGCGCACAAGCCGCCGCCGGAGCGGAACGGAACCCCGAGGCGTCGGGCGAGCTGGGCGGCCCCAAACAGCACATGCACGGGCTCGGGTGTGCCGAAGGTGGGCGCGCCCGACTGCATCGAGATCGAGCTGGCGAAGGTGCCGAACACCACCGGAGCACCGGGACGGCATAGCTGCGCGAACGCCATGCCGACGCTTGCCTCCGCAAGTATCTGGGTCAAGGTGCCTATGACGGTGACGGCCGACATGGCGCCCGAAAGGATGAAGGGCGAGATCACGGTGGCCTGGTTGTGGCGCGCATAGACCTTGAGCGCGCCGACCATGGTCGAAATCGAACACCAGCGGCGAGTTGGCGTTGATCAGATTGATGGTCACGCAATTGTTTTCGACGAACTCATCACCAAACACGATCTTGGCCATGCTCACCGAGTCTTCCGCCCGCTCGGAGGCAGTGACCGAACCCATGAACGGTTTGTCGGAGTACCGGATGTGGCTGTAGACCATGTCGAGGTGGCGCTTGGCCACTGGAACGTCGACCGGCTCGCACACCGTGCCGCCCGAGTGATGCAGCGCCGGCGCCTGATAGGCGAGCTTCACGAAGTTGCGGAAGTCCTCGATGGTGGCATAGCGCCGGCCCTCGTCGAGGTTGCGTATGAACGGCGGCCCGTAGACCGGTGCGAACACCGTGTTGCCGCCGCCGATCTCCACCGAGCGGGCGGGATTGCGGGCGAACTGGGTGAACTGGCGCGGCGCCGTGCCGATCAGCGACCGCACCAGGCCCCTGGGAAAGCGCACCCGGTCGCGATTGACGTCGGCGCCGGCCTTCCTCCACATGTCGAGCGCTTCCGGATCTTCGCGAAAGTCGACACCGATCTCCTGCAGCACTGTCTCGGCATTGTTTTCGATGAGGGCCAAACCCTCCTCGCTCAACACTTCGTAAATCGGAATATTCCGCCGGATGTAGGTGAGCTGCTGAACCGGGCCGCCGCTGCGGGCGGCGCGGCGCGCCTCGGCACCGCCTCCGAAACGGCGGGAACGGCGCTCGCTTGCAGGTGGGCTGCCGATATTGCTCATGGCCTGGCTCCGATCCTCGCCTGACATACACGAGACGGGCTCCATCCGCCGCCCGCAAGCGTCCCTCAGTGGGGCAGAAACGACGCCCTACCAAACCACTCTCAGGCTCTCCAGCCCGTGGAAATGATAGGAGTCGCGGTAGCGCGGCGCCTCTGCCAGACGCAGGCCCGGCAACCTGGAAAACAGGACCGAAAGGGCGACCTCGAGCTCGAGACGGGCGAGCGGCGCGCCGACGCAGAAATGGATGCCGGCGCCGAAACTCACATGTGGGTTGGGCGTCCGTTCGGGCAGGAAGCGGTCGGGCTCGGCGAACCGCGTACCGTCGCGATTGGCGGAGGCGAGAAGAAGGCCGATCTCTTCACCTCGGCCGAGGCGCAGGCCATCGAGATCGACGTCCTCCAGAGCGTAGCGGGTGAACAGATGCAGGGGCGCATCGAAGCGCAGCAGCTCCTCCACCTCTGCGCGCACATCGTGGCCCGAGGCGAAGCCATCGACGGCCTGCGCGCTGTTTTCGAGCAGCGTTTTCACCGCATTGCCGATGGTGTGGACCGTGGCTTCGTGCCCGGCGTTCAGCAGCAGGATGGCGGTAACGATCATCTCATCCTCGGAAAGTGTCGCTCCCTCTGCCTCCGCCGCGATCAGAGCGGTCAGAAGATCGTCGGCCGGCTGCCGCCGGCGCGCTTGCACTAACCGCGCATGAAAGTGGTGAACTCCCTAGCCCATGTTTGACACTTTGGAGAGGGTAGTGGGCGCTAAGTGATTGAGATTGCACGGGCGGGAGGTTGGTTTTGCTGATTTTGTAGGGACAGAGATGTGTCTGATGCTTCCAGGTATTTGTTGCGAATCGCGTTAGGTTGCGCCATGTTGCAGGGACAACGCCTGGGAGGGGCACATGTTCCTGCGCGTCGTCAGAGCGGCTGGCAGCAAAGGCGTCAAGCATGAGTATCTGCGCCTGGTCGAAGCCTATCGCGACAGCGCCGGCAAGACGCAACACCGCACCATCGTCAATCTCGGCCGCAAGGATGTGCTGGCCGCCCATCTCGATCTCGGCAGGCTCGGGCGCCTGCTGCGCGGCGAAAGGACTGCCGATCACGGCAGCGATGCTGGCGTGCGGCGCCAGGACGTGGCGGCCATTGGCGCGTGGGATTGGGGGCCGGCGCTGGCGACGCGTCAGATCTGGAACGAACTGGGTCTCGATGGCGTGCTGGCGGGGCTTGGCGGCCGCGGCCGCGACGACGGGGTGATGCTGAACGAGCGGGCGCTGGTGCTGGTGGCCAATCGTCTCGCCAGCCCCGGCAGCGAGCATGGACTGGCGCGCTGGCTGGAGACCGATTTCGTCTGCGATCGCCGCGGCCGGCGGTGGATGGCGGCGTGGCGCGACGACACGGAACGCAAGGCCAGCCGCAGCCCACGGGTGCGCGTGGCCGCAGGCCAATTGCAGCACTGGTATCGCACCCTGGACCAGTTGCTCGCCCGCAAGGCGAAGATCGAGCAGGCGCTGTTTGTACGGCTGCGCGACCTGTTCTCGCTCGAGGTCGACATGGTGTTCTACGACCTGACCTCGACCTACTTCGAGGGCAAGGGGCCGCCCGGGACCGGCGCCCACGGCCACAGCCGCGACGGCAAGCCGCGCAACGTGCAGGTTCTGGTCGGCTTGGTGCTGGTCGATGGCTGGCCGATCGCCCATCATGTGTTCGAGGGCAACCGGCGCGATGCCAGGACCGTGCCCGACGTCGTCGGCGACCTGGAGCGACGCTTCGGGCTCAAACGCATCGTCTTGGTCGGCGACCGCGGCATGGTGACGAGCCGGAACCTCGACGACCTGCGCGGCGGTGGTCACGGCTACATCGTCGGTCGCAACCGCCGCCGCAGCGGCGAGGTGTTCGACTATATCCAGAGCGCCACCGGACCGTGGATCGAGTGCCCGGTCGGCATCACGGCGCGCGAGAAGGCGACGTCACCCAAGACGCTGGTTCAGGAAGTCGCCGCCACCGGGCCGGGCGTGCGCGTGTTCGTCGTCCACTCCGAAGAACGCCTGGCGTTCGAGCGCGCCCACCGCACCAAGGCGATGGACAAGGTGCGCACCAAGCTCGAAAAGCTGGAGCGGCGCGTCGCCACCGGCAAGCTCAAGGCGGCCGCAAAGATCGGCGCTGCCGCAGCCCGCATCCTGGCCCGCAATCATGGCCATCGTTATTACGACTGGTCATATGAGAACGGGCGCTTCCGCTTCTTCGAGCATCCCGTCCACTTCACCCGCGAGCAGGCCTACGAGGGCAAATACGTCATCCAGACCGAAGAGCCCAATCTGTCGGCCGTCGATGCGGTGCGGCTTTACAAGGAGCTCTCGGAGGTCGAGCGCGCCTTCGCCAATCTCAAGGACGTCCTCGACATGCGGCCGATCTATCACCGCACCGCCGGTCGCGTCGAGGCGCATATCTTCGTCGCCGCCTTGGCGTTCCTGGTTCACCGTGGCATCGAAAAGAAGCTCAAGGCCGCCGGGCTCGATCTCTCCGCCACGCATGCACTCGAAGCCCTTAAGTCCGTGCGTGTCGTCGACATCGATCTCGGCGACGGCTCCACCAAGCGCTCCGTCACACGCGGCACCCAGCGCGCCGCCGCGGTGCTGCAGGCTCTCGCTATCAACGACATCAATCCGCCGACCCCGCCACAACGAGACCAAATCGTCGTGTAGTGACAAAATCGACTCCCGGCCCTAGAAAAATCAACGGCTTACAAGTCAATTGGTCAAACATGGGCTAG
>CAWHQZ010000010.1:0-9115 GCA_963831645.1 uncultured Alphaproteobacteria bacterium
GACCGATCCGCGGTGACACCGATCGCTACGTCGGCTGGGCGCCCCTGCCGCCGGACTGGGATGACGACGATGACGATGTCGACGTGGACGTATCGGTATCCTTCAACACCGTACCCGACGTCTACTGGCAGGTCGTCCCCTTCAACGCTTTCCTATCGGTTGACCTTTCCGACCACGTCGTCCGCGATCGCGAACGCGTCCACGAGGTTGGAAGAGCAGCAATTCATGACCGAAGAACAGCCGGTGAAGAAGAAAAAGAGGAAGATCGTTCAGAGGGATCAACAAGGTGAGTAGCCGGCCGCCACGGCAACTCAGCAGCAGGAGGCTCCAGCCGAGGAGCGCGCCGCCTCCGCAGGCTGTTGACCTTCCTCAGCCTCCTGAACAGCCTTCCTCTTTTTCTTCTTCAGCGGCTGTTCTTGGTACGGCGCGGCGAGCCTACTGTCGTGCACATCGAAAACAACGTTGTCGTCAACAACTTCGTCGACATCGACGTTATCGAGGAGAGGACCAACAAGAAGGTCGTGGTGCATGAACGGAGACGGGCAAGCCGAATCCCTGGATCCGGAGGTTCAGGATTGCGCTCAAGCTAGCTAGTTTCTGTCGCGAAACGCAAAATAGCCTGCAGATTCGGGAACTTTTGCAGTTTTTCTGTATGGATTTGTGTTGACGATGCATGTGTGTTATGGTACACACGTCAGATGAACAGGAACGAATCGCCTTCCGATGTGACGGACTGGCTGGCGGCCCGGTCGGCTGACATCTGGCCGGCCGCTCTGGGCTCGCTCAGCCTGCGCCGCAGCCCGTGCATACGCGACAATTGCCCGGCCTGTCTGTCGGGCGAGCAGCACCGCAGCTACGTCCTCTACGGGCGCGTGAAGGGGCGGCGCTTCTCGGTTTACGTTCCCGACGAGCTGGCGGCTGAGGTGCGCCGCTGTCTGGACAACGGGCGGGCTCTGCAGGAGCTGCTGCATGAGGCTGCGGCGCGCTATGTCAAGGCTCTGAAGCGCCAGCGGGCGAAGGCCACCGGCAGGGGAGGGCGCTGAGCCGTGCCGCGAGAAGCGCAGCCGCAGATCAGCTTTGCCGACTGGGAGTTGATGCGCCAGGGGCTGGCTGTGGAGCCGGTGCTGCAGGCGATCGCCGACTTTCTCGATGACCACGCAGCGATGATCGAGACGATCCGCGGCGATCTGCGGCGGGGTCTGAAGAACCCCGATACCGGTCGCAACGGCTTGACTGCGCAGCAGGTGCTGCGCTCGCTGATCTTGATGCGGGTCAAGAACTGGGACTATCGCGAGCTGCGCGAGCGGATCACCGACGGCTATACGCTGCGCCGGTTCACGGACTTCCACTGCCGGCCGGTGCCCAAGCATGATGCCTTCAATCGCGGCTTCAACCGGCTGACCCCGCAAACCCTCCGGGCCGTCAACGACCTGGTGGTTCAGGCGGCGGTTGATCTTGGCCTGGAGGACGGCGCCAGGCTCAGGGTCGATACCACGGTGGTGCAAACCGACATTCATCACCCCACCGACAGCACCTTATTATGGGATGCGGTGCGCGTCGTCACCCGCCTCGTCGGCCGGCTCGCCGAAGCGCTCAAGTGCCGGCGGTTCAAGGGTTTTTGCGACCGCACCCGTTCGGCGCGGCGGCGGATGCAGGAAATCCAGCGCCTGACGGCAAGGCAGCGCCACGACCAGCAGATCGGGAAGTATCGCGAGCTCATCGGCATCGCCGGGGAGGTCGTCAGCAGCGCCCGACGGGTGCTCGAGAAGACCGCCCCGGAGCGCGGCAAGGATGGGCTTGCCGACCTGGCCATCGCGGAAATCCGCACCGAGATCGAACACTACTGCGGCCTTGCTGACCGGGTCATCGATCAGGCGCGCCGCCGGGTGCTGGACGGCGAGCAGGTTGCCAACGCCGAGAAGATCTATTCGATCTTCGAGCCCCATACCGATCTGATCAAACGCGGCAAGGTGCAAACCCCGGTCGAGTTCGGCCACAAGGTGTTCCTGGCCGAGAGCGCGCACGGCCTGATCACCCAGTATGAGGTGCTGCGGGGAAACCCCTCTGACGAGGTCCACGTGGCGCCCTCCCTGCAGCGCCACCGGCAAGCCTTTGGCCGAGCCCCGCAACTGTATGGCTCGGATCGCGGCTTCTTCAGTGAGCCAAACGTCACCGCGTGCACCCACGACGGCGTCAAGGTGGTGTGCATTCCCCAGCGCGGCGGCAGGAAAACTCCCGAGCGCCAAGCACACGAGAAGAGCCGACCGTTCAAGAAAGGTCAGCGCTTCCGAGCCGGTATCGAGGGGCGTATCTCGGTCCTGTTCCGCGGTCGCGGCATGAAGCGCTGCCTCGCCGAGGGGGCCGAGCGCTTCGAGTTGTTGGTTGCGGCGGCCGTCCTCGCCAACAACCTCATGAACATTGCGGCGTTGCTGACCAGGCGATCATCTCGTAAATGAAAAGCAAGCTGACGCCATTGTATCAGTCGTCGCCTCGCCGCCGACAAGAACCGGCCGCGCCTCAGCGTCACTCCTGACTACAAATCTCCCACTCCATCCCAACTTCGTGGCAAATCGACCCACGCAGCGCGTGCAAATCCCAGCTTGCCCGGTAAACTTGTGCCCGGCTTATCGGAACAATCGTACGGTCCCGTGCAAACCGAGGCGTTTCGCGACAGAAACTAGCTAGCCAAGGGCTTCGCCCTTGATATCCCAAAGCGCGCGACAACACCCTCAAACGAGAACAAAATTCTCGTTACGGTCACCATAACGGTCTAACCAAGTGCTTTGCCCTTGATATCCCTTCGTCCCGTGGGGGGCTAGAACGCGGAGAAGAAGCGGCACTATCCTGCTGATGTTTGATCTACCGGAGGCCGCTCATGAACTCTTCTACAAACACCACAAGGACAGCATTCGTTGGCATTGTTGTTGTTTTGATCGGATTTGCTGAATGGATCGATTCAGCCGTTCCAGCAGCCGGAGCGCGTCGTTGGCTTCTTCAACACCTATCGGAAGCTATACCCGGTGAGCCGGCACACGCTGCGCAATATTGCCGAGCAGTTTCAACATTGGCTGAAAGGTTGGTCAGAGAAGCGGAACATCCCGCTGATGGAGGCTCCGGTGGAAGCCATTTTTCGCCTGTCGAGCCATTCTTATAAGGTTTGGGCAGGACTTTCGTCAGCATGTCCATACATTGCTTAGCGCATCTGACCGATCGAGTCCGCTGATCACTTGCTTAGTAATCGATCTGACCGTTGCACAGCTGGTGCTCGCGCCCGCCTTCATGGTTGCTCTACCACATAGATATCGTCTGCCGGCAATCCGGCATGAAATCGCTCATACATTACCGTGTATGCAGCTTCCATATTTCTTGTGTAGCGCTTTAGTCGAACAGCGGCGTGATCAAGCGATTGTGGGCGAGCTTCTCTTTTATTGCCTGGAGTTTAGGAGGATTTCTAGCTAACTCTACGGCTGCCGCCTGATAATCCTCTGTTGATGTTTTGATTAACTCCGGGAGACCAATCGCATTCAATACGCTTGCCGCAACTCGCCCTGCAAACGCTTCGCCAATTTGTGTCAAGACCGGCATACCCATCCATAATGCCTCACTGGCGGTGGTGTGTGCGTTGCACGGAAGTGTGTCGAGAAACAGATCCGCCAATCGATGGCGCGCAAGGTGGTCTTTCAACGGCATTTTCGGCGCGAACACAAGACGACTGGAGTCGATACCCCGCCGTGCAGCTTCCTGCTGAAGATTATGAGCTGCGCAATCACTATTTTTTAACAACCAGAGAATGCTCCCATCAACCTCACAAAGTATCCTCATCCACGTATCAAATACCTGGGGCGTAATTTTGTACGTTTGATTAAAGCAACAGTAAACAAAAGCATTATCGGGAAGCCCAAACTCCACGCGCGAGAATATCCTCTCGGATGACTGGCGTTTTCGATCGTTTGGCTGATACGTGTGCGGAAGATAGACGATCTTTTCTGTAAAGAACGCCTGGTTTGCGGGTGGTATCAGGATCCGATCACCAATGATGTAGTCATGATATTCAGACCCCATCGAGCCCGCGCAACCCAAATAGTTCACTTGAATCGGAGCCGCGCGCCATGAAAAGATGCCAGCCCTATTCTCTGGCGTGAAACCCGCAAGATCAACGACGATGTCGACACCTTCATCTCGGGCGCTCTTCGCTATCGCTTCATCGGAAAGGTCTCGTAGATCTTGGAATTTGTCGAAAGTACTCAACATCCGCGAGTGCATTTCATCGTGCGTTGCAGGTCCAAAGGAAAAGGCTTTGACCTCGAATTGTTTGCGATCATGGAGTTCTATCAGTTCCGCCAGCAAGGCCGAAGTGGCGTGATTGCGGAACTCGGGTGAGAAATAGCCAAGAGTGATTTTTTGGGATCTAGCGCGGCGATTGCTTGTGTAGAACGCTGGCTTGGTCGCCGCCTTCTTGGCTGCATACGATTTAGCAGCCTTCAAAAGCAACTCCTGGGATTCAATGATGCTCAAAAGGATGAAGGGATCAAATACATCCTCTCCGCGTTTCACTCCGTTAGTGATCGCTTTGACTGCTTGACTTCTATCCGTCCAGTCACACAATTTACTCTTCAAGTGTAGTAAACCTAGCCCGCTATCCCCTAACGCTGGCTTTAGCCTAATTCCCATTTGATAACTTGATAATGCTTCCTCTCCGCGATTGAGTTTTAGCAAAGTTGAGGATCGATTAATAAATGCCCCCGCATAGTCTGGCTTCAGAGCAAGCGCTTTGTCGTAGCTGGCTAGAGCCTCGTCCAATCGCCTAAGCTCTTTCAGCACATTGCCACGATTGTTATAGGCCTCAGCATGGTCGGGCTTCAGCGCAATCGCCTTATCGTAGTTGGATAGCGCCTCGTCCAGTCGCCTGAGTCCGTTAAGCGCATTGCCAAGATTCACATAGGCTGCCGGCTCACGCGGGTCAGTACGGATCGCTCTGCTGATCAACTGAACCGATTGCGATAGGTGGCCTAACTGATAGGCAACGACACCCAGAAAATGCTGTGCTCCAACATGGACAGGTTGCTGGACCAAGATCCGCTCGTAAATCGCCTTCGCTTCCAGCAATCGCCCTTGCCGGTGCTTTGAAATTGCAACCTGAAAAAGCTTTTCCAAATCGAGCTGACCCCCTGCGCCTCCGCTCTGTCCGACAACACAAAACTCGCACAACATCTGTCTGCGACAGACGTAATTCAAAACGTCCTTTGCTCAACAACTATCTGATTTCTCAAACGCTTGGATACTGCTTTTGGGGTTTTGTGGGCCAGGGTTATCCACAGGTCATATATGCAAAAGTAGGGGTAAATTAATTCGACGCCAGGTAACTCGATGAAGAGCCAAGCTTTACATTTCCAGCGGGTCTAGGGGCGGTGATGCGGATTCTTTTCTGAGTTCAATCGTCTCCGAAAGCAGCTGTGCTGAACCAGATGGCACTGACCAGCCATGGCTACGGGTCCAGAGCTCGCACGCAACAGGAAGCGGGTTAATCTTCCGTTCGATCCACCAGGCTCGTTCATTGCCTTGGTCGTGCAGCTCGCGATGGTGCAGGTTACAGAGCGGCACGGTGAACTCGTCGCTGACCTTGCGGCCTAGGGCATTGGGCTGGGTGAAGGTCAAATGATGGGCGTAGCTCGGCAGGCGGCCACAGATCAGGCAGGGTTGGTTGGTGACAAATTTCAGGTGGTCCGGGTTGCGCTGTCGCCTGGGCTCCGACCTGGGTAGCACGCTTTTGTCCACGAACGATGGTTTGGGGTCTGCCGGCAGGAAATCGTAGTTCACCTCCAATGGCTTTGAGGTTGCCGCACCCGGCGTGGTAGTCGCTGACGCCCCGTTCAACCGGCTAGATTGACTGGGTGGTGGTTCGGGGCTGCCCTTGTAGAGGGAGAGGCCGAAGGCATTGCCGAATATCGAAAGAGCTCTTTTGGTAGCATCGGTCTCAGCGGCCTTGGCAGCCAGCGCACGGGCTTCACCATGTGTTCGCCGTGGGGGCGGTTAACGTGAACGGCCGAGCCCACTTGGACCCCAGGACGCCCACCAGGCGCTAGGGACCCCACCGCGCGCCGAAATCCCGCAAGATGGCCGCTTTGTTCCGTGAGGCTGTTTGGTGTACTGGCAAATTACAGAGTTCCGGCAATCCGCGCGCGGCGCGTCCCCGGCCACTTTAGATTGACAGCGGCTGTAAGGACATCGTCCGATTGAGCTCTTTTTGGCATGTACGGGGGCGGATGGTCGCGGGTGTCGTTCGTGACAATGGGGCTACTCCGGGCGATAATTCTGATCGCTTTAGCTTCGTCCTAAAGTTGGTCCAAACCGCCCGCTGTCGATCCATAGCCCGTGAAATTCCTGTAGGAATCCGACCAGGATGCAAGACCAGAAGTAGAGGATTTCGCCGTGAGACTCGATGAAGAGCGGAGCCTTAAGTCCCACGACCTCGACGGATTCCCAGCGAGCCCAAGGGTGGCGGTACATTTGATTCCTTTCCGAGTTCAGTCGCCTCCGAACGCGGCTGTGCCGCACCGGAGGGCACTGACCAACCATGGCTACGGGTCCAGAGCTCGCGCGCGACGGGAAGCGGGTTCATCTTCCGGTCGATCCACCAGGCTCGTTCATTGCCGTGGTCGTGCAGCTCGCGATGGTGCAGGTTGCAGAGCGGCACGGTGAACTCGTCGCTGACTTTGCGGCCCAGGGCATTGGGCTGGGTGAATGTCAGATGATGGGCATGGCTCGGCAGGCGGCCACAGATCAGGCAGGGTTGGATGGCCACGAATTTCAGGTGGTCCGGGTTGCGCAGCCGCCTGGGTTCCGACCTTGGGCAGCACGCTTTTGTCCACGGACTGCGATGGCTTGGGGTCTTCCGGCACGAAATCGTAGTTCACCTGCAATGGCTTTGAGGCTGTCGCAATCGGCACGGGGGTTGCCGATGACCCGTTCGATCGATTGGGTTGACTCGGTGACGGCTCGTGGCTGCCCTTGTAGAGGGAGAGGCCGAAGGCATTGCCGAAGGTCGAGAGTGCCCTCTTGGTAGCATCGGTCTCGGCGGCCTTGGCGGCCAGCGCATGGGCTTCGCCGGGCGTCTGGGACGGTAGCCTCGCCGGCGCCCGAGCCTTCACGAATGATAGGGGTTTCGCCGGCACGCACCGTGATGCGCACCCGCGCCACATAGGCGGCGGTAAAGCGGTTGGCTAGCTGCTTGGTCCACACGCACTGGCAGGCCACCATCTCGCGGTCCCAGCCGTCAAAGCCGAAGATGCGGTTGGCCTCGGCCAGCACATGCCAGCCCTCGAGGTAGTGAAGGGTGATGCCTTCCGCCTCGCGTGACTTGATGTGTTGGGGTTTAAGGGGGGCTTGCAGTCTGCGCAGTTGCTTATCGGCGAATCCCATGGCTACTTAGTCCTCACGGAAAGGATGATGCGGGTGTTGGCAAGCTCGGCTCCAGGGATGGCGGTGCCGGACTTCAGGGCCTCCAGAATGCTGCGCCGGTCGAGCTTCGGCGGCTGTGGCAGCCAGAATGGCGGTGGGATGTCTGGCTCGTTGGTAATGACAATCGAGGGCGGCGCAGCCTTCGCGGAGACGGTGAAGTCGGGCTCCAGGATCTTGTCGATGCCGGCCTCTTCCATGGCGGCCAGGGCGACCTGCCGCTTCCTGACAGCGGTCGCCCCGATCCGGTCCATTCGCTCTTTCATGTCGTCGAGGCGGAGCTTCAGACCGTCGACCAATGCTTCGTCATCGAGTGCCGATCGCACGACGCAGCCGATGGCCTCTTTGAGGTCGGTTGCACCTTCGAGCGTGTCGAACAGTGTTCGCTCGTCGAGATCAGGGTCAGCCTCGAGCAGGCGGCGACGAAGTTCTGTGATACCGATCGAGTTCCCAAGAGACTCCATCAATGTCTACCATACGTTTACTCCATGTCGATTTATGTGGTCTTTGGGTACAGTATAGCATACAATTTGTAAAGAGAAGTCTTGATCACTGGCGCACAGATTCGAGCGGCACGAGCGTTGTTGAATTGGACAGCGGAAAAGACTGCGGGAATTGCTGGCTGACCCGACAAACGCTTGTGAAGTTCGAGCGCTACGACGCAATTCCTCCCAGTCGGACTCAGTCAATCGTGGAACTCAAACGCGCGTTCGAAGAGGCAGGAATTGAGTTTACAGGGAGTCCAGGGGAGGGCCCTGGCGTCCGGCTATGGAAGACCGTCATGCTGGCCAACAGAAAGCGGGGCGGGCCTGGGGCTCGATTACCTAAGCCGCGCAGGCGTTAGGGTGTTGTGGGCGTCCGGAGAGGAGCCTTGGTTCCTGGCTGAGGGACTTTGTGGGTTGGATAGACTGTCCACAAATGACGATGTCGGGCATTTGACATCGCGGTGAGCTTTGACGATAAGGGATTACGCGTCTCGCGATTAAAGGCCGGCTGCGGCGCATGGGTGCCTACGGCGTCCGTGCGCGCGTAAGTCCAGATAAACCCGAGGACGCTTTGTTCACCCGTTTCGACGGGGGTGAGCGAGGCGCCGGGTTTTTTCATTGGCCCTCGACCACTCCTCCGAAGCGACCGATCAGCTGCGAGGCGCTACCGCGCTCAAGCGAACGGGCGCCCGCAATCGAGGAGTTGGAAAATGACAAACGAGCAACGCAAGTCCACCCTTAACATTGGCAGGTAAGAAGCCTGATGCAAAGCAGTTTGCCGCTGGCAAAGGTGCTGCGAGGAGAAATTTCCGGAAAAGGCCACGGGGCGCTGGCGCCGTGGAGATCGTTCGGCGATCCCCCGTTATTACCGGGCGAAAGCTGGCCGACTTCCAGCGCCTTCTTGCGGAAGCTGCCGAGGGGTACCAAGCCGCGACACTCCACGAATGCCTGGTCGTGTGGGATATCGTAGTGGCGACCTTGCAAATCGGGCGACTTCGTCGGGTCGATGGTGGATTGCTTTACAATCTCGACCGCCGCAATGCCCCCGATGACGTGATACAGTTCGAGCCTTTTCTACCTAGGTATCGACAACAATCCGCTGACTGCGTACCTGAACGCCCGGTGGCGAAACCTCCGGCACCGCCCCCACCGCCGCCACCGCCCACCGCGCAAAG
>CAWHQZ010000011.1:0-4171 GCA_963831645.1 uncultured Alphaproteobacteria bacterium
TGAGCGCTCGCCCTCTCGATTCCCTGTGAGCGGGTTGGCCGGGGCACCATCTCAGAAATCCTTTGCTGTGTCGGCTTGACCTGGGGCAGGATCCGAACTTAGTTCTCCAGATCTTGCCGCTGTAGCTGACCACAAAGGACGCCGGTGAATGCAAGAGAGAATACCCAACCGGCATCGCACCGGTCCAGAGATGCTCAGGCGGACCAGCCGTTGGCAGAAGGTTCTCGAGGAAGGCCTTCGATTGCAGACGAAGCGGCGCTTCGGGGAAGCGGAGCGGCATTACCGATCGGTGCTGAAAGACAATCCGGAGCATGCCGGAGCCCTGGAATTGATGGGCACCCTCGCAATTGAAGCAGGCGATCCCTCCCAAGCCGAAAGGTACTTCCGCAGGGCGGTCAAATTCGAGCCTGACCATCCCCTCTTCCTCAACAATCTCGGCAATGTGCTCTGCGAGACCGAGCAATTCGAGAAGGCAATCCCGCACTTGGAAAGAGCCTGTCGCATCGCTCCCCAGCTCTCTGAACCCCATTGCAATCTGGCACGCGTCTATCGCAATTTGGGCCTGACTGACCGGGCCTTTTCCTGCATCGAGACCGCTCGCAAGATCAATCGCGACTATCCACTATCGATCCTGACGTTCGCTGAAATCCTTACCGATCTCGGTCAGCCTGACGAAGCGACCCGCTACTTTCGCCAGGTCATAAGCCTCGGAGTGATGCTGCCCCGCAGCCTGGCCTACGGAAGCGCACAAGTTCGGTCCCGAAGACCCGGAAATCGATCTCATCGAAAAACTGCTTGCCAGCGAGCGTTTGTCGAGCGTCGTGAAGTCGCGGCTGCTTCACGCTGCCGGCAAGATCTACGATGACCTGGGGACTGTAGCAAAGCCTTTGATCGCTACGCCGCTGCGAAGAAGTTCGTAGGCTGGGGATTTGATCTGGAAGAGCGTCGCAGGCAGTACAACGATCTGCGGGACATCTTTTTCTGGGTCCTTTTTCGCCGAACGGCGTGGATTCGGCGATCCGGCGGCCGTGCCGATATTCATCATCGGAATGCCGCGCTCCGGAACCACTCTCACCGAACAGATCGTTGCAAGTCATCCCGCGGTTACCGGCGCCGGTGAACTGCCATTGATTGGCAGGTTGGCCAGAAGGATGGAATTTGATCGCTCCGATATGAGTAATTACCGGCGCCGGATGACAAACATGACAGCTCGGCAATCACGCGAGCTTGCCCAGGGTTACATCGACGCCGTGCGGGCGCGGCATCCCGACTTGCGGCAGATAGCGGACAAGATGCCCCATAATTTTGAACACCTCGGACTGATAGCGCTTCTGTTTCCGAACGCCCGCATCGTTCATTGCCGCCGTGAGCCGGTCGACACCTGCCTTTCCTGTTTCATGCGCTATTTCAACAAGGCTCACGGCTACAACACGAACCTCTCGACATTGGGTCTTTACTACTGCGAGTACCTTGATCTCATGAGGCACTGGGGAGAGAACTGCCCCCTGCCTGTTCATGAGGTCAGGTATGAGCAGCTTGTCGGGGATCAGGAAAAGGAAACACGAAGTCTCCTTTCATTCCTGGACCTGCCCTGGGATGACAGGTGCCTTGAAATTATTCAAACCGCCCGGGGAGTGAAAACGCCACACAGCTGGCAGGTCCGCCAACCGATTTATAGGAGTTCCTTACAACGCTGGCGTCACTATGCGGCGCATCTGCAACCGCTGATCGCTGCACTTGGAGACCTTGCTCCAGCCGATAGTCCTTCAAACAGAGGCCCTCCAGAGCCTGGTTGCTAGCAATTCAGTGGCTGTGCCAGCTTGACCTGGGGCAGAATCGGAACTTTGCTCTCCAGACCTTGCCGCTGTGGCTGACACAAAGGACAACGGGTGAATGCAACCGGGAATACCAAAGCGGCATCGCACCGGTCCAGGGACGCTAAGGCATACCAGCCACTGGCAGAAGATTCTCAACGAAGGCCATCGGTTGCAGGTGAAGCGGCGTTTCAAGGAGGCGGAGTGGCAATATCGATCGGTGCTGATGGAGAATCCGGAGCATCCCGAGGCCCTGCAGATGATGGGAACACTGGCTCTCGAAACCGGGAATGTCGCTGCAGCAGTGAAATTCTTCCGCGGGTCTGTTCGGTTGTGCCCCGACCATCCACTCTATCTGAATAATCTGGGGAATGCGCTTTGCGAGATCTGGCGGTTCGATGAAGCCGCCAGACATCTGGAGAAGGCTATCCGGATCGCGCCTCAACTCGTCGAACCGCATTGCAACCTGGCGCGTGCCTACCGCAATCTTGGGCTGACGAGCCGAGCCCTGTCCTCCGTGGAAGCTGCTAAAAGAATCAATCCCGACCACCCGCTGATGACGTTGAACCTGGCGGAAGTTCTGAGCGACCTCGGTCGGATGGATGAGGCGACTGCCTACTTTCGCCATACGATAGGTTACAATTTCATGCTGCCACGAGCACTCGTCGGTCTCGCGGACGCTCACAAATTTCAGTCGGCAGACCCGGAAATTGACCTTATCGAGAAGCTCCTCGCAGTCGATAGCATGCCCGACGTAGTGCGGTCGCGCCTCCTTTTTGCTGCCGGGAAGATCTACGACGATTTGGGAATGTACGACCGGGCGTTCACCCATTATGCGAAGGCTAATGAACTCGTAGGCTGGCGCTTCGACATCTCAGCGCAGCGCAAACTATACAATGATCTTAAAGCCATTTTTCGCGCGCCGTTTTTCGCTGAACGACAGGGATTCGGAGAGCCGACGGAGATGCCGATTTTCATCGTCGGCATGCCGCGCTCTGGAACAACCCTCACCGAACAGATTGTTTCCAGCCATCCGGCAGTTACGGGCGCAGGCGAACTGCCACTCATTGGACAGGTGGCCAGGAAAATCGGGTTCGATCGTTCAGACCTGACACCTTACCGGCACCAAGTGATCAGCATGACCAGGGGGCAATCCCATGAACTTGCCCAGGAGTACCTGGCCAGCGTGCGAAAGAAGTTCCCGAATTCCAGGTACGTAGCGGATAAGTTGCCTCTCAATTTCGAGCACCTGGGGCTGATAGCGATTTTGTTTCCCAGCGCGCGGATCATTCATTGCCGTCGCGAGCCGATCGACACCTGTGTCTCATGCTTCATGCAGGCCTTGAATCGGTCCCATGCTTACAACACGGACCTCACCACATTGGGTCTTTACTATCGGGAGTATCACGGCCTCATGGAACACTGGAGGCAGTCGTTGCCTCTGCCAATCCATGAAGTTCGCTATGAAAAGCTGGTTGCCAATCAGGAGAGCGAGACCCGAGCGCTTATCTCATTCCTGGGCTTGCCGTGGGATGACGCATGCTTGAAGTACTTCGAAACCAGCCGCGCAGTGAGAACGCTCAGCCGCTGGCAGGTCCGCCAGCCGATCTACTCCAGTTCCGTTGAACGGTGGCGGCACTACGCCGGCCATCTGCAGCCGCTGATCGCCGCGCTTGGAGACCTTGCTCCAGCGGGCAGGTCTTCAAGCAGAAATCCCGAGAGTTCTGGCGGGGGGCCGCTTCACGATCGCTGAGAGCTACGACAGAAGTTGTGTGCGTCAAACAACTTCGCGTACCCACTCCCGCTCCTGCCGTCCGGCGAACACACAGCAAATGCATGCAGATTTAGGTTTAGGGGTGGACCTTCTCCTGAGACATTTCTGGGGCCCTGGCAACCCCATCTGAAGACTATTGAAGTTTGGCGGTGGCCATAGAACCCCTCGGCGCCAGACAAGGTTTCGTAGCCAAGTTTCGTCAGCGCGGCATGCTGGCGGAGCGTCTCGACGCCGCCGTCGAAATTCATTTCATGCGTGAAGATGGCCTGCCGCAGGCGCTCTTTGTCAGTGTCTGAGAGGCCGCCCCGTTCATAGATTGCCCTTGCTGCCAGATGCATGCGGGCAGTGACGAAGGTTGCATGAAAAGATCCCGTTCCATCGGACGCGGATCGTGGCGCAGCGGCGACGAAAAGCGCTCGCTTTCAGGGTTCTCGACCAGTGGACCGTCGACTGCCTCGGCAAAAAGCAGCAGGTGGCCGGCCTCGTGGGCCAGGGCCTGGGCGATCTCGGCAGCGTCATCATGCTCATCGGTGTCGAGGAAGATCGGCCCCACAAGGCGAAAGAGCTGGCGCCGCTGAAGTCG
>CAWHQZ010000012.1:0-185230 GCA_963831645.1 uncultured Alphaproteobacteria bacterium
GTCAAGACTTACGCTGCCGTCAAGAACGCCCTTGAACCAGAGCATGTCCTTGGTCGAGCCCCGCCCACGGAGAAAGTTAGCGGCAATTCTTGCTGCCGATGTGGTGGGTTACTCGAAGTTGATGGCTAATGATGAAGCCCGAACGCTCGCTCTGTTGAAGGCTCGGCGTCGTCACGTGCTTGTGCCCCTGATCGCTCGGCACGAAGGCCGACTATTCAAAGTCATGGGGGATGGGGTGCTGGTGGAGTTCGCGAGCGCCGTCACGGCGGTCGAGTGCTCCGTCGAGCTCCAGAAGGCCATGGCTGCAGCTAACAAGGAAGCGCCTGACGATCCGCAGATCGTGCTCCGGGTAGGCATCAATCTCGGTGATGTGATGATTGAGGCAGGCGATCTTTATGGCGATGGCGTGAATATCGCAGCTCGCCTCGAGGCCATAGCCGAACCAGGCGGCGTTGTCATATCCGGGGCTGCGTACGAGCAAGTGAAGAACAAGACCAGCTCTCGCTTCGAGGACCTCGGGCTTCAGAAGCTGAAAAACATTCCCGAGGCCGTGCACGCCTACAGCATACGTTCGACTACTTCACATGACGTCCACCGATTTCGCCCCGGATCTTCGGAGTTGGGGGGCCGGACAGCGATCGCGGTACTGCCATTCGTCAATTTGAGCAACGATCCGGAACAGGACTACTTCTCCGATGGTGTAACAGAAGACCTCATCATGGAGCTGAGCCGGTTCCGCGAATTGACTGTAATCGCGCGTACTTCCTCTTTCGCGTATCGGGGCGCGGCTTTGAACCTCGAGCGGGTCGGCGCGGAGCTTGGCGCCAGGTATGTTGTTGAAGGGACCGTTCGCAGGGCCGGTGACCGGCTGAGAATCAACGTTCAGCTCGTGGATGCCGCTACAGGCAAGCACCTATTGGCCGAGCGATACGACCGCAGCTCAGTCGAAATCCGGGAGCTCCAGCACGAGGTCGTGCAGAAGATCGTCGCGCGAATAACCGGACGGGTTTCCCAGGCCGATCATGATCGCGCACTTCAGATGAGCGCCGACGAGCTGGCAGCATACGATTGCTGGCTCAGAGGGGTGCATGTATCGCGCAATTGGACAGCGAAGACTGACGAGGAGGCGCTCAAATGGTTCGAAGCTGCCCTCGCGAGGGATCCGCATTTTGCGCGAGCCCATTCATCGCTCGCTCTCCTGCTGAATGTAAAGGAGGGAGTGCGGCCCGGCTACGAAGAGGGACGAGATCGATAGGGATCGAGCACTGAAGCATGCCCGGCTCGCCGTTCAATGCGACAATGAGGATGCAAGGAGCCACTACAGCTTGGCCTCCGTTTCGATGCTTCGAGGAGACTTTGCGGTTGCGAAGCGGCATTACCGGCTGACCGAGGAGCTTAACCCCAGTGACGCCGATACGATCCTGAATTGTGCTTTTGCTGCCGCAGTCCTGGGTGACGTCAGCAAAGCACAGCGAGCTTGCCGAGCGGGCTATCAAACTTAATCCGCTGCACGATGATTGGTACTACTTCTTGCTCAGCTCAATCCATTTCATTGCCGGGGAGTACGAGCGATGCTTTGAAGTCGGACATTCTTATATTGATTTCTTTCCAGAACTGGCGGGCTGGACGGCAGCTGCTCTTGGGCTCTTAGGTCGAGAACCCGAGGCGAGAAACGAAGGCGCCAAATTCTTGCGGATAATAGAAGAGTGTTGGGCTGGTCGCGAACCTTTCACTCCCCCCAAGGCGGTCGAATGGTTCCTTCACATTAACAAGTGCGTTCGTGGGCCACCGAGGGCTGAACTATTGCGCGGGCTGCGCATCGCCGATCTACCGGTGCCTTAGGAGATGAAAAGTTTCTGCGCTGCTCTTTGGTGGCCGCGCAGCGAAGGCAAGGGTACAAGGCTGGGCAATCCTTCCAGCGCTGTGGTTGAACGCATCGCTTCTAGCGGCCATGCTCGTGCTGCCCAACAGTTCGTCGAGACCGTGGCGCTTGGCCCGGGTACATGGGCGCAGCTCCCACCCGAAGTGCAGCAGGTCGATCTGGCGCCAATTTGCCATACTGCCGTACTATATGATATAGTCGCCCGTATGAAAACGACCATACACATACCTGACAGCCTCTTCGAGGAGGCTCGCCAGTTGGCGCACAGGGAGCGTACCACGCTGAAGGCCCTCGTCGAACAGGGGCTGCGCCGGATCGTGTCCGAGCGCAAACGGCGAAGCGGATTCCGCCTGCGCAAGGCGACGTTCAAGGGTCAGGGGCTGCAACCTCAAGTCGCCGGAGCATCCTGGGAGCGGATTCGCGATCTGAGCTACGAAGGTCGTGGCGGATGATAGCCGTCGACAGCAATCTCCTGGTTTACGCCCACCGCGAAGACTCCGACTGGCACGAGGCGGCGTACACATGCATCCTCGAGCTGGCGGAGGGGCGAGCGCCCTGGGCCACACCCTGGCCGTGCATTCACGAATTTCTGGCCATTGCGACCCATCCCAGGATCTATGCTCCGCCTACACCAATCGAGACGGCTCTGGATCAGGTGCAAGCATGGCTCGAATCGCCGAGTCTGATCTTGCTTTCCGAATCGGAAAACTATTGGGAGCAGCTCCGGGACATCCTTCGCTCCAGCCGCGTATCGGGTCCACAAGTACACGATGCAAGAGTTGCCGCCTTGTGCCTGCAGCACGGAGTAACCGAACTGTGGACAGCGGATCGCGATTTTGGGCGGTTTCCAGGGCTCAAGGTCCGAAATCCCATGCTGGCATAGGTCCACCATGGGGGTCTGGGGACGCGCAATGACGGAATTGATAGAGCCATTGCACAGCCGTCGATCGAGCGGATCTCTTGGCTCCGCGGCGGCAATGGTGAGGGACAAGGCGTAGGCCGAGCCGCGACCGGCGCAGGACAGGGGAGGCAAGGGGTGCATCGGGATGATTTCGTGATGTTCTGTTACTGCGACGTCGCCGGCCAGGTGCGCGGCAAGGGCTTCCCCGCCAAGGACTTGGATGCCCGGATGACAAGGGGCATCGGCTGGACGCCCACCAATATCCTGATCAGCGCCTTCGGTCCCATCGCCAGCAGCCCGTTCGGGTCTTGGGGCGACCTGATCCTCATGCCGGACCCTGCGACCAGGGTCGAAGTCGACTTCGGCGACGGCTCCCCGCCCGAGCACTTCTATCTGAGCGACGTGCTCAACACCGATTGCACGCCCTGGGAGTGCTGTCCGCGCACTTTCCTCAAACGCGCCCTGGCGGCCCTCGAGACCGAGACGGGGCATCAGGTCGTGGCGTCGCTGGAGCAGGAGTTCTTCTATGGCGGCGCCGGAGGCAAACGCGTCTTCCTCCTACAACCTGAGCTCGGTGCGCCGGCACGGCGAATTCGGCGGAGCGCTGCTCCACGCGCTGCGGATGGCCAACGTCGACGTCGATTCCTACCTGCCGGAATACGGCGTCCGCCAATACGAGGTCACGTACCGGCCAGGGCCCGCCGTACGTGCCGCCGATCACGCCCTGATCGTGCGCGAGATCGCCCGGGCGACGGCCCATCGCCTCGGCCACCGGGCGTCCTTCGCGCCCATGGTCGCGAGCGACGGCATCGGCAACGGCGTCCATATCCACATGAGTCTTCGCGACGAAGGTGGCCGTCCCGGTGACCTACGATGGCAAGGGCCGCCATGGCCTCAGCGCCGTCGCGGGACAGTTCATCGCCGGCATCCTGCGCCATATGCCGGCTCTCTCAGCCATCACGGCGCCCAGCATGGTGTCCTATCTGCGGCTGACGCCCTATCGCTGGAGCGCGTCCTACAACAATCTGGGCTACCGCGACCGCGAGGCCGGGGTCAGGATCGCGCCGGCCTTCGCAACGCCGGGCGCCGATGTCGGCGCGCAGTACAACTTCGAATATCGAGCAGCCGATGCGGCAGCCAATCCCTATCTGGCGCTCGCGGTCCTCATCCATGCAGGGCTGGAAGGGATCGCGAACCACCTGCCGCCGCCGGAAGTAACCGAGACCCACCCCGCAGACTTCACCGCGGAAGAGCTACGCCGACGCGGCATCGTCCGCCTGCCGCAATCGCTCCCTGAGGCCCTGCAGGCGCTGGAGGCCGACGCGATCGTCCGCAGCTGGTTCCCGCCGGCGTTGTTCGACGTCTATCTGCGCTGCAAGCGATGGGAAGTCGACTTCATGGGCAAGTTACCGGTGGACGAACAGTGTCGCCGCTACGTCGAGGTCTACTGAAGCCGTAGCTACCAGCCCGCATAGGCAGCTATCGCGGCCTCGGGGACCCGGCCCGCCTCGACGTCCTCGAGCGCCCGGTCGAGGATGCTCAAACCCTCTTCGGCTTCGGCCGCGCTCAAGGTGAGGGGCGGTGTGAGCTCGAGGACATTCGAATGGTGACCGACGTAGAACACCGCGGCGCCGAGCTCCGATGCCCGGTAGGCCACCTTGGCGCAGGCCCGGGTGGCGGGCGCCCGGGTTGCTCGGTTGTCGACCAGGTCGATGCCGATGACGAGGCCGCGGCCGCGGACATCGCCGATGAGCGGATGCCGGTTCGACATCCGCGTAAGACCATCCGTGAGCTGACGGCCCCGGGCGGCCGCGTTCTCCATCAGCCGGTCGCCCTGAATGGTCCTCAGCACTGCCCGCCCCGCAGCGGCACACACCGGGTTTCCGGACAGCGTGGTGACGGTCAGTCCGAGTTTGTGGTTCAGGATTTCGGCCGGTCCGACCACGGCGGAGAGAGGCAAACCGCCGCCGATCGACTTGCCGAAGGAAACGATGTCGGGCACGACGCCCTCCGCGTCGAAGGAATGCATGAACCCGGTTCGGCCGAGCCCCACTTTGACTTCATCGCAAATGAGCAGAATGCCGTGGCGCCGGCATAGCTCGCTGAGCCCCCTGAGGAACCCGGGCGGCGGCACGATGTCGCCGGCATCGCACATGATGGCCTCGAGGAAGACCCCGGCGATCTGCGACGGCGGCGCGATCGTGTCGAGGAGATATGCGAAGTAGTCGAGGACCTGCTTTCCCACGTCGCCGGCGAAGGCCGGGCGATAAAGGTCGGGGTAGGGGACGTAGATCTGGCCGGGCCGGGAGGAGGGAACGCTGTTGAGCTGCTGGGCGCTGTAGCCCGACAGCGCCAGGCTGCCGGACAGTCCTCCGTGGGTGCCGCCGATGAAGGATACGAACCGCGATCTCCCCGTGGCGGCGGTTACCGCCCGCGCCAGGGCGTCGTTGGCATCCGAGCCGCAGTGGCCGAGCCAGACCCGGCGGTCGCCCGAGCCCGGCACCAGGGCAAGCAGCTCCTCGGCGAGGCCGACCGCTTCGGGGTTGGTGGTGCTGAGGTTGCTCGCCGAGGCCATGTCTCCGACGGCTCGCCGTACCGCCTCGACGACGGCCGGGTGGGCGTAGCCGAGGGCCGCTGCACCCCAGGCGCCGGAGAGATCGAGGATGCGGCGGCCGTCCTCGGCGATGAGGTACGAGCCCTTTCCGCGAACCACGGCACAGGGAAAGAAACGGATCTTGTTGGTTTCGGCGATGACCCGCCGCTCGCGCTCTTCGAGGCTGAGTGCCATCGGGTAGTCCTCTCCGTCGCATGGCTGCATTCGAAACACTAACCGATGGTGATCGTGGTGCAACGCCGGTTTGGCGGCCGGGCACCCCGGCGGCGATGTTGCATTCCGGACGGCGGCCAGATTATGGTGTCCCGAACTTGTGGCAGGCTCGCTGCCTGGGGAGAGTCACGGAGTGCAACGCGAGGCGCCAGCCGTCGGATCCTGGATCGCTCGCGACGAGCCGTCGCCTTTCGCGATCGTCAATCGACAGGGCAAGAGCCGGGCGATCCTCGCCTGCGACCACGCCAGCGCCTATATCCCCCGACGGCTGGGAACACTCGGTCTTGAACCCGCCGATCGGAAGCGGCACATCGCATGGGACATCGGCGCTGCCGAGGTGGCCCGCCGCCTGTCCGGCCATCTGGACGCGCTGCTCATCCTCACGGGCTATTCCAGACTGGTCGTCGACTGCAACCGCCCTCTGAACGTCGCCGACGCTTTCGCCGAACGCAGCGAAGACACGGTGATTGCGGGCAATATCGGGATCGGCGCGGTGGAGAAGTCGGAACGCGCCGCCGCCTTCTACTGGCCCTACCACGATGCCCTGCACGGCCTGATCGAATCCCGCGTCGAGGGCGGCGCGGCGCCGGTGCTGGTCGGCGTGCATTCCTTCACGCCGGTCTACCGGGGCATCCCACGGCCCTGGCACGTCGGAGTCCACTACCGGCTGGATCCGCGCGCCGCCCTTCTCGCCCTCGCCGCTCTCAGGAGCGAGCCGGGATTGACCGTCGGCGAGAATGAGCCGTACGAAGTCACTCTCGACGGAGACTACACCGCTCCTGTGCATGCGGAACGCCGGGGCATGCCTTACGTATTGTTCGAGATCCGCCAGGACCTCATTGCCTCGCACGCCGGGGTCCACGAGTGGGCCGACCGGCTTGCCGCGGTACTGCGTCCCGTCCTCGATCACGGAAGCCTCGACGGGTTCGGCGAGCCCGCTCGCGACGTGTGGGAACCGCGCTACGAAACTGGAGATCGGCCATGAAGAGAAGCGAGATCGATGCCCTCCCGCTGGAAGGCGATGTGTCGTTCCGCGAGCGGCAAGTCGAGCCCGGCCGCACGGCGCTGCTGCTCATCGATCTGCAGAAGGGTGAATACAACGAACGGAAGATCAAGGCCGAGCCGGAACACGCGTATTTCTGGAACCGCCTCGCCAGGGTGGTGATCCCCAACGGACAGAAGCTCCTGGCGGCGTGTCGCGGCGCCGGGGTCGAAGTGCTGTTCACGACCGTCGAGTGCTACACGCTGGACGGCCGGGACCGCAGCCTCGACTACAAGGTGTCGGGGATTTTCGCCGCCAAGGGATCGTGGGAAGCGGAGGTCATCGACGAGCTCAAGCCGATGCCCAACGAGATCTCCATTCCGAAAATGTCGTCGAGCGTGTTCATGTCGACCAACATCGAATACGTGCTGCGCAACCTGGGGATCGAGTTCCTCATGGTCATGGGGGTCGTCACCGATCAGTGTGTCGAGTTCGGCGGTACGCGACGCCTGCGACCTGGGCTTTCTCGTCACGCTCATCGAGGACGGCTGCGCGACGATGACTCAGGAGCGCCACGACGCAACGCTGAGGGCGATCAAGGGTTATTGCCGACAGCGCAAGACGGACCAGGTTCTGGCCGAGCTTCGCAGTTGGCGCAAGGAGGCGGCCGAGTAGACGGTCACGCAACCCGTCGAGGATCGGCAACGAAACGGCGGTGCGCCGCCAGGAGGAGACGCAAGGATGAAAAAGCAGGCGATCGTGGGTTTGGCAGCCGTCGCGGTGATGGCGGCGGGACTGGCCAGGACGGTGACGGCAGCGGACGATGTCACCATCGGCTTCGCCATTGCGCTCAGTGGCTGGATGAACGCGTATGACGGACCGCCGCTGAACGGGTCGAAAATGGCGATCGACGAGTTCAATGCCAAGGGCGGAATCCTCGGCAAGCAGATCAAGGCGGTGATCGCCGATACCAAGACCGACGTCGTCGAGGGCGCGAAAGCCGGTGCGGAAGTGATCGCCAAGGGCGCGCAATTCATGGCGGTGTCGTGCGACTACGACATGGGCGCGCCGGCCGCGACGGTCGCCAACGAAAACAAGATGATCGCGATCTCGTATTGCGCCTCCGACGCCAAGATGGGCGTGCAGGGCATCGGACCCTACGTATTCAGCCTGGAGATTTTCGGCCAGGGCGAAGGTGCGGTAGCAGCCGCCTACGCCTGGAAGCGGGGCTGGAAGAAGGGCTATGCAATTCTCGATACCTCGATCGAATTCGACAAGAGCGTCTGCGACGGCTTCCTCGAGTATTTTACCAAGCTCGGCGGCGAGATCGTCGGCGCCGACACCTTCACGCAGGAGGATGCCTCTATCGCCTCGCAGATCACCCGCTACAAGGACGCTGCGGCAAGCAAGGGCGAACCCGCAGGTCATCATGCTCTGCTCCTACATCCCCGGCGGGGCGAGCGCCATTCGCCAGATACGCGCCGCCGGCATCAATGTGCCGATCATCGGCGGCGACTCCATGGACGGCGATTACTGGGTGCAGAGCGTTCCCGGCCTGAGCGAGCATTATGCCGTGACCTTCGGGTCGAAGTGGGGCGACGACAATCGTGCGGAAGTCAACGACTTCTTCAGGCGTTACCGGGAGAAGTTTGGCGAGCCCGAGTCCTCCTTCCCGCTCAACGGCTACAGCCTGATCCAGGCCATCAAGGTGGCGGCCGAACGGGCCGGATCGCTCGACACCGAAGCGGTGCTCGCGGAGCTCAACAAGTTCACCAAGGAGCCTCTGCTCTGGGGCGCGACGACCTTCACGCCGGAGACCCACATCGATCTCGTCCATCCGATGACGATCGTTCAGGTCCAGAACGGCAAGGGCAGCTTCGCCGACCAGCTGACCGTCGAGGACCCGCCGAAACTGAAGCTGATCTTCCCGGAGTTCAGAGCCGACTTGTACAAGTAGCCGCGCTTTTGCGAATGCTGCCACGCTCACCCCGTGGCCCCGCCGCTCCACTCGTTTTCGTCATTCCGGCGCAAGAGCTTGTGAAAAAATCCGGCAACGGTGATTGTTGCTGCACCGCTTCATTGGATCCCCTCTTGCGAGGGGATGACGATCTTGTTTCTCTCGCACCACCATTCGTCATCCCCGCGATAAGCGGGGATCCAATACGACGGCGCAACATCTTCACCTATGCCAGTATTCGTCGACGCCTGATGGTCCGATGATGACAGCATGCCGTCCTTGAAGCGCGTTGAGGCTCACGATTGGAACTCCGCTCGCCAGGAGCCGCCGCAAGCCCGGCTCGCGGTGACATGACCAATCTCCTTCAGGTGGCGATCGACGCCCTGGCGCTCGGCAGCCTCTATGCGCTGACCGCGCTCGGCGTCGGCCTGATCTTCGGCGTCATGCGCCTGATCAACTTCGCGCACGGCGACTTCATCATGGTCGGCGGATACGCGCTGATCGTGCCTTCTTCGGCCGCTACCGCCACGGCGTTCATCGGCGACCTGGCCGGCGCCGCTCCTGGTCGCTGCGGTCTGCGCGATCGTCGTGCTGCTGGCGCTGGCATCGGAACGGCTCGCCTTCCGGCCGGTGCGCACCGCCGCACCCTCGGTGCTCCTGATTACCTCGTTCGCTCTGAGCTACTTTCTCCAGAACGCAGTCATCATGATCTATGGCGGGCGCGCCAAGGCGGTGAACCTCTGGCCGGCTCTGATGGAGCCGGTCATGGCGGCGGGCGTGCGTATTCCGAAACTGCAGATACTGACGATCGTCACGACCTTCGTCTTGCTGGCCCTCCTGGTGGTGTTTCTCCGGCGCACGCCGCTCGGCGTGGCCATGCGGGCCGCCTCCGAGGATTTCCGCATGGCGCGGCTGCTGGGGGTCAGGGCCAACCGGGTGATCGCCGTCGCTTTCGCCGTCAGCGGCTTCCTTGCCGCTGCCGTGTCCGTCCTGCTCGTCGCGCAGACCGGGGTGCTCTCGTATCACATGGGCGTGCCGCTCGTCCTCTTCGCCTTCGTGGCGACCGTCGTGGGCGGCATGGGCAGCCTGGCGGGCGCCGTGCTCGGCGGCTTCGCGGTCGGGATCGGCAGCGTCCTGTTCCAGGTGATCCTGCCGATCGACTGGCGGGCCAACCGCGACGTTTGGGTCTATGGCATGATCCTTCTCGTGCTGCTGCTGCGGCCGAGCGGGCTGGTGCAGGTGAAATCGCTCGAAGAGCGCGCCTGACGATGGCGGCTGGCGGCGCGCTCGTGCGAATGGTGCACGCGGTGTGGACGCCCCTCGTCCTCACAGTAGCCCTCACGCTCCTGGTCGGCGCCGTCGCCGCCACCGGCGACGGCGTTCTGGCGCGAACGGTCACCGATGCGTTGATCCGCATGATTCTGGTGATCGGCCTCTACATCTTCATCGGCAATTCGGGCGTCCTCGCCTTCGGCCACATCGCCTTCACGATGATCGGGGCCTATGCGACGGCGTGGTTCACCCTGCCGCCGCTCAAGAAAAGCATCGCCCTGCAACTGCCGTCATTGCTGGCCGAGCAGCAGTTGCCCATGGTTCCTTCGGCAATCGTGTCGGCGGCGCTGGCTGCATTGGTCGCCCTGGTCGTCGGTGTCCCGATCATGCGGCTGGGGGGCATCGCGGCGAGCATCGCGACCCTGGCGGTCCTCGGCATGTTCTACACCTTCTACATGAATTGGGCGCCATGGACGATGGGCGCCGCAACGCTTCCGGGCATCCCCATTTACGTCGACATGTGGGTGGCCCTCGGCTGGGTGATCGTCGCCGTGGCGGCGGCCTTCGCCTACCAGCAGTCGCGCTTCGGCCTTGCCTTGAGGGCCTCGCGCGAGGATGAGTTTGCCGCCCGAGCGGCAGGCATCGATATCTGGGCCCAGCGTCTCATCGCCTTCGTGCTCAGCGCCGTCTTCATGGCGATCGGCGGCGTGCTCCAGGCCCATTTTCTCGGCTCCATCGCGGTCAAGAATTTCTGGCTGGGTCTCACCTTCGTGTCGATCGCGATGCTCATGGTCGGCGGCCAGCGCAGCTTGACGGGAGCGGTGACCGGCGCCGTGCTGGTCTCGATCATCGTCGAGATCCTGCGCCAGTTCGAGGCCGGGATGACCGTCGGGGGCACGCTCATTCAACTCCCTCCAGGCGCCCGCGAGCTGGGCATCGCTCTCGTGATGCTGTTGATCCTCATCTTTCGACCCTGGGGCGTCACCGGAGGGCGCGAGATTCCCTGGCCGTTCCGGCGTTGAGCGGCCGATGATCGAAAGGCGGCCCTCAACCCGGTGCAACTCGGGCCTGGCCGAAATAGGCCTCTTCCACCTCGCCGTCGCCGAGCTCTGAACTGCGGCCATGCAGCTCGATCCTGCCGGTGCGGACCACGTAGATGCGATCAGCGTTCTCCAGGGCGCGGTGGGTGCTCTGTTCCACGACGAGCAGCGTAAGGCCGTCGTCGCGCAAGCTGTGCAGGATGCGATAGACTGTCGCCACGACGAGGGGCGCCAGACCGAGTGCCGGCTCGTCGAGCAGCATCAGGCTGGGCCGCGTCATGAGCGCGCGTGCGATGACCAGTTGCTGCTGCTCGCCGCCTGAGAGTTTCCCGGCGGTGGTCGACAGGCGGCTGCGCAAGAACGCAAACTCGCCCACGAGGCGCTCGAAGTCGCGCTCGACCTCGTCACGATCCTTCCGCATCTGGGTGCCGATACGAAGATTTTCTTCGACCGTCAGTTGCGTAAACACGTGCCGCCCCTCCGGCACCAGGCTCAAGTCCTCTGCGCGCGATATCCTCAGGCGCCGCCCCCAGAGTCGGTACGCCGTCCAGAAGTATTGTTCCCCGCGCCGGTGCGAGGACGCCGGCGATCGCCAGCAACGTTGTCGATTTTCCGGCGCCGTTGGGTCCGACGAGGCTGACGATCTCCCCGCGATCGACGTGCACCGAAATGCCGCGCACGGCCGGCACGCGGCCGTAGCTGACGTGCAGATCATCGACTGTGAGCACGACCCTGCTCCGACTTGCTGCCCAGATAGGCGCGGATGACGTCGGGATGCCGTCGTATTTCATCGGGCGTTCCCTCGGTGATCGTCCTGCCGACATCGATGACATGCACGCGCCGGCAGGCGCCCATGACGACGCGCATGTTGTGATCGATCAGCAGGATGCCGCAGCCGAAACGTTCGGGAATGCGGGTAATGAGCGCCATCAGATCGTCGCACTCCGCATCCGAGAACCCTGCCGCGGGCTCATCGAGCAGCAGGAAGCGGGGCGCCGTCGCCAGGGCCCGGGCGATGCCGACCCAGCGCTCCTCCCCATAGGTCAGTGAATCAGCCCGGTGATGCGCCTTGTGTTCGAACTGGATCCACTCGAGCATCTCCGCCGCGCGCAGCCGTGCCGCGCGGCGCGACATCCCGGAACCGACGGCGGCCGCCTCCAGGTTCTCGATTACGGCGAGGTCGCGGAAGAGACGCACCGCCTGAAAGGTGCGCGCGAGCCCCGCCCGGGCGATTTTATGGGCAGATAACCTGGTGATATCGATGCCGCCGAGGCTGACGCGCCCCCGGTTGGGGCGCTGAAAGCCGGTGAGCACGTTCACGAGCGTTGTCTTGCCCGCTCCATTGGGGCCGATCAGGCCGAGAACTTCCCCCGCGCCCAATGTGAGGCTCACGCCGTCGATCGCCGTCAATCCCCCGAAGGCGACGCCGACGTCTCTGGCTTCGAGCTTCAGCGTATCCGCCCCGCCAGCCTCATAAGCCACGCCCGACCGCTCCCAACAGGGTCCTGACCATGGGTCTTTACAAGGCAGACCTTGGCCAACTCGATGCTACGCGGGCCGGGTGAGTTCCACAATGTCAAGGGTTGCGCCTGAGTTCCGGTCGCCCAACGTTCACGTATTAAGAGTGCTATGGCGCTGGACGGCAACCCATTTGAGCAGTCCCGCCTCCAACCCTCGACCCGGAACTCCAACGCAGATCTCGGCCAAGTTCGATGAACTCCTTCACGCGCGAGATTGCCGGATGCCGCCATAGCAGGTACATATCGACGCGGCAGGGCGTGCCGCTCAGCTTCCGCACACTGACATTCTTTCCGAAGTAGTTCCGGAAGCAACTCGGAACTCTAGCCATCGTGCTCAAGCCGATCGGGAAGCCTTCCGGCTGCCGGTGGTTCTGGGGCGAAGTGCAGGCTTGGCCGGGGCCGCGGCTCCGAGAGCTGCTCCGAGATGGCGGATGCTCATCGCCGGGCGTCGCGGCAGGCGCACCACGAGGTCGAGCTCGCCGCCTATTGCCTGCACGTAGCTGCGCAGGGTCGAAAGATAGAGATCGGTCTGTTTTTCGATCTTCGACACGGATGGCTGTTTGATTTTCAGGGCGCTCGCTACCTCGGTCTGGGCTTTGCCTGCAATCCGTCGTAGCTCTCGCAGGCTCTCCACTTCGTGCTTCAGCCTCCGATACTCGGCCGCGATGCGTTTCCGCCGTTCGGCCGGAAGCTCGGCAATGATCTGAATTCAGATTCCGGCCCATTCCACTATTCCTTCTTAGCACCTTTCAAGCTCGCCAGGTATGTCGAGAACCGATGGTCGGCCTTCGCGATCAGTCGCCTGTAGAAGCGCTTGCGCCGGACTTATCCCCGGCGACCAGCAGAATCGCCTTCCTTTCAGGACTGAACGCAAATGCAGCTCTCCATTCGCCACCGGACGCCTCTGAATCGGAGTTCCTTCATGTTGCTGTGCTTCGAACCCTTGAGCGTATCCACGTGCGGACGGCCAAGTCGCGGACCGTAGTCGGCCAGCAGCCTGGCGGCCGCGAGCAACCCGTCCTGGACAGCTTGTCCGAAGGCAAGGAACTCCGCTTCGAAAACGTCATGGAACTCGACGTCCCACGCCATTTCATATAGCCTTTAAGCTATATGCAGTCAACGCCTGATGGCATGGGAGCTTGGCGGTTGATGTAAACGGTGTGGTTCTTCCCTTCCCGCAGCAACTCACAGCGGTGTTCCTCGATATGGCGTACGAGGTCGCGCCGCTTCATGCGGCGGGTACATCAATGCGCTCGCGTATGACCTTGCGACCAGCGACGTACTCTTCAGCCAGCGCGCGATTGGCATCGAGCACAAGCTCTATGGCCTCGACGAGGTTCTCGCGCGCTTCCCGAAGCGTGCCGCCTTGCGTGTTGGCGCCAGGCAGTTCCTCGACGAAGGCGACGTTCTTGCGGTTTACACCCACGGGCAGTTGGAGTTCCGATCGCCGAACGTGCGTCCCTGCGGCGTAGCGGCTGAGCCCGAACGGCGCCAGCTCCGGCGACGGTCTCGCCGGTGACGAGGTGCTTGGCCACGCAGCTTGCCGACGCCGATCATTTTGTAGCCGTGATTGCTGAATCGGCCACCATGTAGGCGTTGTCGGCGACCCAGTCGAAGATCGGCACCGAGTCCGGGCGTGAAGGCGCCGATGCCGCCGTTGCGGCGCTTCTTGAATTGACTGCCGGTAGCCCTTGAAGCGGTCGAACAGGTAGGCGAGCGTCGCCATGTAGTAGTCCTCGAACCACGGATCGGCCTGGTACTCGTCGTTCGCGTGGCCGTAGGGGTCGAGCGTCGCCTTGGGTCCCATCTTGATCGGGATGGTGCCGCCCTGCACGCCCGGCGCGCCCACCCGCTCGGCCGCGTAGCGCACATACATATAGAAGTGCTTGTCGGGAAACTCCTGGCCGTCTTCGGTGACGACCGGCGTGTTCATCAGCTCGACATGCAGCACCGGCGGGTCGCGATCGTCGGCCGTGCGATAGCGGTGGCCGTCCTTGAGGTAGACCTCGCCTTCGAGCAGCCGCCAGTAGGTCCACATGTCCTGGTTTTTGGCGACGCCGCCGTCGGGATAGCGCATGTCGAGCTTGTCCGGCAGCTTCAGCCAGTCCCAGTGCTGGGTGATCCAGGCCCCGGCGCAGATCACCACGCAGTCGGCCTTGATGTCGCCGTGCGTCGTCTTGACCGCGGCGATGCGGCCGTTCTGCATGTCGTAGCCGTTGACCGCCGAGCCGAAGATGCAGCGCACGCCCCATTGCATCGCATTTGTTGTGAAGACCCTGCACCGCGAGGTGGGTGCCGGCATAGCCCGACGGCTTTTCGTGCAGCACGACATCGGCCCGCTCGACGTTGAAGTCGGGCCAGACGGACTTGAGGAAGCTTCTTGGCCTCCTTGCCGACATAGACATCCGACGGGTAGCCGGCGGCGTTCTGGCTCTTGTGCATTTTCTCGTAGTCGGCCTCCTGGTTCGCCTCGCCGACCGAAACGTAGCCGACCTGCTGGAAGCCGAAGTTCGACCGGGTCGGACTGCCAGACGTCGACCGAGTGACGCAGGATGGTGTGCAGGGGCGAGGTCATGTAGAGGTTGCGCACGCATCCGCAGGCGATGCCGGTGGCGCCCGCGCCGGGCCCGGTCTTGTCGAGCAGCACCACGTCGGAGCCCTTGCCCTTGCCGGACTTTTCCAGCGCCATGGCGAGATGCCAGGCGGTCGACATGCCGTGCATGCCGGCGCCGACGACGACATAGGCGGCTGACTTGGGCAGTGAGATGTCCATCGGGAAAATCCTTTCGGTGTCAGGTAAACAGCCGCTTGTATCTGGGCAGGCTCTGCATGTTGGGATGGGCCACCGGCTCCTTGGGTGTCAGCAGCCAGCGCCGCGCCAACTCACCGTAGCCGCCCATGAGGTAGGCGCAATTCTCCGTGAGCAGACGTTCTCTGTTGCCGCGGTAGAAGGCCGGCAGACGGTACCACGCGAGCTGCGGTTCCTCATGGTGCGGCATATGCAGGTTGTTGTTCAGGTAGAGAAGCGAAACCACAGGATTGGTTTCGACCACGATGATGCGGCATGAAGCCTCGTCATGGGCGCGATGCTCGGCATAGGAACGCATCATCGTCAGCGAATTGCCCCAGTAGGCGATCGCGAAGATGTAGTAGAGGAACGGCATGCCGCAAACGAGGCTGACCCATCCGTAAACCATTGCGATGCCCGCAAGATGGAGCGCCCAGGCCTTGGTAGTTTGCCGGTCGCCGCTCACCATGAGCCGGAGCTCGGCCGTCGTGAAGCGAACCGTGGCGATCGCCGGCCCGAGGATGAAGCGTCCCAGCATCGAGTTGTTGAGCTGTAGAGGCGCTTGAGAAGGGCGGGGGTTCCGGCCCAGGCCTGGGGGTCCAGGTAGAAGGACTCCGGATTCGAGCACCGGATCGGTCAGATCGTCGTTGCGGTGGTGCGTGAGATGCAGCTTGCGGTAGCGGCGATAGGGAATCCACAGTGACAGAGACGGGAAGACCAGCAACTCGTTGACGAGCGGACTGCGCGTCGGATGACCGTGAATGGCCTCATGCTGCAGTGATCCGTGCAGGCAGACGAGGTATGCGCCGACCGGACACAGAATCCACCAGGGAACGTCGGTCCAGTTCCAGGTCAAAACTGCGAATACCGCCCAAAACGCAATAATCAGTCCCCAGGTCGGCCACTCGAATGGGCGCGGCTCGGTATTGGCGTAGCGGAATTTCGAACTCATTTCGTTTGCCCCAACCGGGGGTAACAGGGACAAAAGGCCAATTCCATGATACGATGCGCACAATTCGTTGATTTTGGTGAACTAAAGGCGACTATTGTTGACCATTGTCATCAACTAGACCTACATGCAAAAGCGAGACACGGTCGATACCTTTCGCCGCCGCCTCAATGAGCTGATCGCCCGGACAGGGTACTCCCGCGCCCAGTTCGCTTCGCGAGCCGGTCTCGACCGCTCCACTCTGACCCAGCTCCTGGCCGAGGCCAACGTCCGCCTGCCGCGGGCCGAAACGATTGCCCGCATCGCCGCCCGCCACAGCTCATCGGTCGACTGGCTGCTGGGTCTTTCCCAAAGAGATGAGGTAGCCGCCGATATCGTGCCGCAGCTGGTCATCGAAACCGACGCCGGAAGCCCGGCCGATGAGCGGCTCACGCGCTGGCATGAGGAGGCAAGCGGCTTCAAGGTACGCTACGTGCCGGCCAGCCTGCCGGACCAGCTGAAGACCGACGCACTCATCTCGTATGAGGCGGGCAAGCTCGGTGGCGCGCTGGCCGATGCCTGGTCGGGGGTTGCCCGCGCCCGCATCGCCCATGCGCGCCGCCCCGACAGCGAAATCGAAGTGTGCACGTCGGTGCAAAGCTTCGAGCTCTTTGCCAAGGGCGAGGGTACCTGGTCGGCGTTTCCCGCCAGGGAACGAAAGCTGGCGCTGGAGCACGCGGTGGCCTTTCTCGACGCGCTCTATCCCGCCTACCGGTTGTTCCTCTACGATGGGCGGGAGCGGTATTCGGTGCCCTATACCGTGTTCGGGCCCATGCGAGCCGCGATCTATGTCGGGGATATGTACTTCGTATTCACCTCCACCGAACATATCCGCGAACTTACCCGCCACTTTGATAACCTGATCCGGTCGGCGCGCTGCCAACCCAACGAAGCAGCGGCGCTGTTGCGGAAACTAGGCGCCAAAATCGAGTAGCCAACCTTTGGAGCATGATCCGGAACCCACCGTCATCCCCCGCGAAAGCGGGGGATCCAATGGTGGATCTGACGCGTGGCAAGGCCTCCACGTACAACCTTCGCATCGTCGGCGCGGTTGGACCGCTTCATTGGATCCCCTCTTTGCGAGGGGATGACGACTTTGTTTCTCTCGCCCACCAAACCGCCATCCTCCACGCACAGCCTTCGATCGTCGGCGCTGCTGCCCTCGCGGAAAATGCTGTAAGCAATCGACCCAACCGATGTGCGGGTCATGTCCGTAATTACTCTTCCCATGTACGACTGGCCGGAAGTGCGCGAGGCCACCGACTCCTGGGCTGCCGGCCTGGCGCGTCATCTCGCCGAGCTGGGGTTAGCGGGAATCGAGCAAGGTCTCGTTCGGGCGAGCGACCACTATGCCGCCTGGGCGCGAGCCGACCTGCTGCTGAGCCAGACCTGCGGCTATCCCCTGACGCATGGGTTTGCGAAGACCCTGCGGCTCGTGGCGACGCCGCACTATCGCTGCGACGGCTGCGACGGGCCCCGCTATCGCAGCATCGTGTTCGTGCGCGCCGGATCTTCCGTTCGTGTCACTGGACGACCTTGACGGATGCGCGCGCCGCCTTCAACACGCGTGACTCGATGTCCGGCATGCTGGCGCTGAAGCTCGTGTTCGCGCCGCTCGCCGGCCGGCGGCGGTTCTTTGCCGGCGCGATCGAGACCGGCAGCCATGTCGAGTTCGATGCGGGCAGTGGCGGAGGGAAAGGCCGACGTCTGCGCCGTCGATTGCGTTACCGTCTGCTATGCCGAGGCGATATCGAAACTCGCTGCTGGAAGGTCTCGTGGAGATCGCCCGCTCGCCCGCCGTTCCAGCGCTTCCCTATGTCACCTCCGCTCGCACCAGCGAACGCGACGTCGCCCTGCTGCGTCGGGCAATCCGCGCGGCCACCGCCGATGAATGCCTGCGCGAGGCGCGTTCGGCGCTGTTCATCGAAGGCTTCTCGGAGCTCACGGACGCGGACTATGCCGTGATTCCGCGTCTCGAGGACGCCATTCCCGCCACCGCCAATGTCGGGCTTTGGTGAAGATGATCGATCTCTACACCTGGAGCACGCCGAACGGTCGCAAGATATCGATTGCGCTCGAGGAAATGCAGCTCGAATACAAGGTTTGGCCGATCAACATCGGCACGGGCGAGCAGTTCGCGCCCGAGTTTCTCAAAATTTCGCCCAACAACAAGATCCCGGCGATCATCGACCGCGATGCGCGCCTGGCGCTCTTCGAATCGGGCGCCATCCTGATGTATCTCGCCGACAAGACGGGGAAGTTCTTTCCGCAAGGCGGCGAGCCGCGCCTCAGGGTCATCGAATGGCTGATGTGGCAGATGTCGGCCATCGGCCCCATGCTTGGCCGCGCCCACGCCTTCCTGCACTTCAATCCGGGCAAGGCTCCTTTTGCGGAAGAGTGGTTTGCCGAGGAAGCGAGGCGGCTCTACGGCGTGCTGGACCGCCAGCTTGCCGCCACCGGCTTTCTCGCCGGCGAGTACTCGATCGCCGACATGGCGACGTTTCCCTGGATCGCGCGACACGAATGGCAGCGTATCGATCTCGGCTCCTACCCCAACGTGAAGGACTGGTACCTGAGGCTTGCGGCGCGGCCGCCGGTCATCAGGGGCTATGCCGTGCCGGACCCTGCCGCCAAAATTCCGCTGCCGCCGGCTTGAACCTCTTGACAGTGATGTCGTCACAAGCTGCTCGGCATTACTTCGTCGGGGCTCGGCTGCGTTTCCTGAAAAATGGCAAGTCCTTCGAGCCGCCGTGCATATGCCGTGAGCTGCGGGTAAACCTGAGGGGAAAGTACCTCTGCCAGCCGCAGCCGGAGATAGCCCAGCATCGCTCCCGTGGCGATATCGGCGTGGCTGAACTGGTCGCGCCACAGCCAGTCGCCCCTTGCCCGCGCTTCGAGGACGGACAGGGCGCCTCGCAGTTGCCCGCGGCAACGGTCGATCCAGTCGACATTCGCGGAGCTTCCAGGGTGCAGGAAGCGCTCGTAGACGACGGCTCCCGCCTTGTCGATGGCGCCCGTGGCATAGGCGACGAGCTGCAGGACTTCGCGCCGTCCTTCGCCGTGCCGCGGCACCAGGGCACGGTCTGCCCCGGCGTAGTCGTCGAGGTAGTCGATGATGGCCCCGCTGTCGATGAGCACGGCGCCGTCATCCAGTACCAGTGAGGGAATGCGAACGAGGGGATTGATCCCCGCCATCGTCCTGGCGTCCCCGAACACCGACATCGTATTGCGCTCGAAGGCCATTCCGTACTGATGGAGCGTGATCGCGACCCTGCGCACGAAGGGCGAATCGTACTGTCCGACGAGGATCATGCTGCCAGCCGCTCCAGTGCCCGGCGCCGTCCGATGAGCGGCAGCAATGCCTGAAGCTCGGGGCCGTGATCGCGGCCGGTGAGCGCCAGCCGGAGCGGCCTGAACAGCGCCTTGCCGCGGCGGTGGGTTTCCCGGTTCCTGAGCACCAGCGTCCACTGCGGCCACGTGCTCTCATCCCATGGCTCCGGCGGCAGCGCGTCGCGTGCCCGGAGGAGGAACTCGCGATCGTCATCGGCAATCGCGGGCGTGATCGGACCCAGCACGATGCGCTGCCAGTCCTTCGCCTCCGCGAGCACGGTCAGGTTGCCGCGCACCGCATTCCACAGCGCCTCGCCGTCGCTGATCCCGATAGCGGCGAGCTCGTCTGCCACATCGGCATAGGCGAGGCCGTGCAAGAGCTTGCCGTTGAGCACCTTGAGGTCGGACTCGGCAAAGCGCGCCGGAGCGCGTGAAAGTTTGCCGAGAGCGAACCCTTCCACCAGGGTATCGATGCGGCTGTGCGGCGCCACGGGGTCGGAGGTGCCGATGAGCGCCGCATGACTGACGATGGTCATCGCCTCGATGCCTGCCTCGCGCAGGCCGGCGATCGACAGCGAGCCCAGCCGCTTCGACAGGCTTTGGCCATCGGCGCCGGTCAGCAGGCTGTGATGGGCAAACTGCGGCGCCACTGCCCCGAGCGCTTCGATGATTTCGATCTGCACCGCCGTGTTCACCACATGATCTTCGCCGCGGATGACGTGACTGACGGAGAATTCGATGTCGTCGACCACCGAGGTCAGGGTGTAGAGATGGCTGCCGTCCTCGCGCACCAGCACCGGATCGGACAGCGTCGCCGTGTCGATGTGCTGGCGGCCGCGAATCAGATCGTCCCAGACGATGTCGCGGTGCTCGAGCCGGAAGCGCCAGTGAGGCCTGCGTCCCTTCTGCTCGAGACCGGCCCGCTCCTCCAGCGTGAGCTTCAGCGCGGCGCGGTCGTAGACCGGCGGCTGGCCGCGCGCCAGCTGGCGCCTGCGCCTGCGCTCGAGCTCATCCGCCGTCTCGTAACATGCGTACAGCCGATGCAGCTCCTTGAGTTTCTCCGCCGCAGCCGCGTAGCGGTCGAATCGCTTCGACTGGTGTTCGACGCGATGGGGATGAATCCCGAGCCACTCCAGGTCTTCGGAGATCGCGTCCGCATATTCGACCCTGGAGCGCTCGCTGTCGGTGTCGTCGAAGCGGAGGATGAACTGGCCGCCGGTCTTCAGCGCGAAGAGCCAGTTGAGGAGGGCGGTACGCGCATTGCCGATGTGAATGCGGCCGGTCGGTGAAGGCGCAAAGCGGACGGTGGACCCCACTGTTCCCCTCTCCCTTGCGGACCGCAAGGGGGAGGGACAATTACGAGCCATCGCGGAAGCCGTTGGTGATCGGATAGCGCCGGTCGCGGCCGAAGTTTCGCCGCGTGATCTTCACTCCGGGCGCTGCCTGCCGGCGCTTGTATTCGGCGGTGTAGAGCATCCGCTGCATCCGCGCGACGGTGTCCCTGTCGTGACCCGCCGCCACGACTTCGGCAACCGAACGCTCGCGCTCCACGAGTTGCTCGAGGATGTCGTCGAGCACCTCATAGGGGGGCAGCGTATCCTGGTCCTTCTGTCCGGGCTTCAGTTCCGCCGTCGGCGCCTTGGTCAGGATGCGGTCCGGAATGACGTGACCCTCGGGCCCGAGGCATCCCTTGGGGCGCGCCCGGTTGCGGAAGCGGGCGAGCCCATAGACTTCCGTCTTGTAGACGTCCTTGATCGGGTTGTAGCCGCCGTTCATGTCGCCGTAGAGCGTTGCATAGCCGACCGACATTTCCGATTTGTTGCCGGTGGTCAGCACCATCGACCCGAACTTGTTGGAAACGGCCATCAGGATCGAGCCGCGTGCCCGCGACTGGAGGTTTTCTTCGGTCGTTCCCGATTGCGTATCTTTGAAGAGGCTCCTGAGCGCGCCGAGAAATCCTTCGACCGGACCCGCGATCGGCACGGTATCGTATCGAACGCCCAGGGCTTTCGCGCAGGCCTCGGCGTCGGCCAGGCTTTCCGGGCTCGTGTAGCTGTACGGCAGCATGATGCAATGCACCGCGGCTGCGCCCAGGGCATCGGTGGCCATGGCGGCGACCACCGCCGAATCGATGCCTCCGGACAGGCCGAGCACCACGCCGGGAAACCGGTTCTTGCGCACATAGTCACGCAACCCCAATACGCAGGCGAGCCACACCTGTTCTTCGTTCTCCGGCAGCTGCGCGGGTTTTTGCGGCTCGATCCGCCAGCCTTCGTTCGTGCGCCGCCACTCGGTGATTGCCAGGTCCTCTTCGAAGGACGGCATCTGGATCGCCAGTGACCGGTCGGCGTTGAGGGCGAACGAAGCTCCATCGAAGACGAGTTCGTCCTGGCCGCCCACCTGGTTGAGATAGGCCAGCGGCAGTCCGGTTTCGATGACCCGCGCGACCGCCAGATTCAATCGGACGTCGTCCTTGTCCTTCTCGAAGGGCGAGCCGTTGGGAACGAGCAGCATTTCAGCGCCCGTCTCGGCGAGCGTCTCGCAGACCTCCTCAGTCCAGATGTCCTCGCAGATGGGCACGCCGATGCGTACGCCGCGAAAGCTGACCGGCCCCGGCGCCGGACCGGCTTTGAAGACCCGCTTTTCATCGAAGACCCCGTAGTTCGGCAGGTCATGCTTGTAGCGCAGGCTCTGGACACTCCCGCCATCGAGCAGCGCTGCCGAATTGTAGACCGCGCCGTCCTCGCGCCACGGTGAGCCCATGAGCACTCCCGGCCCGTTGTCGGCGGTATCGCGCGCCAGCGCCTGCACTGCCTCCATGCACGAGGCGATGAAGGCCGGCTTGAGCACGAGGTCCTCCGGAGGGTATCCGGCGATGAACAGCTCGGAGAAGACGATGAGGTCCGATCCTCGTTGCGCCGCCCGGGACCGCGCCGCGCGCGCCGCTTCGAGGTTCGCTTCGACCGCGCCGACCGTCGGATTGAGTTGCGCCAGGGCAATCTTAAGGGAGCTGCTCACGGGGGCGAGGTGTAGCGCCAATTGCTCCATGCGGGCAACAAGGCCTGCATTTACCGGCAGAGCGGCATCACCCCCCGGGTCAGAAGGCCGACTTTATGATGTGGGACAAAAAGCAACATGACCCCAGCTTGCGCTGGGGTCACGAAGGTCTGCGATATCCGGTATGAGCGGTTCTAGGCTGCCATCTGCTTGCGGATGGCTCCGACCAGCGCAGTCAGGATGGCTCCGCCGATGCCGCCGCCCACGATGCTCTGGACGATGGCGCCGATGTCCATGCTGCTGGCGGCTGTCGCGGCGGCTTCCGCTACCGGTGCGCCGGTCATCATGTTGAGCAAAAAGCCACCGATAGCCCCGCCGATCGCGCCGACGATGGAGTTGCTCGTGGTACCCATCGAAAAGTGCTTGAGCGCGCTGCCGGTGGCGTTGCCGCCGAGCGCCCCCGCGATGAGCTGAATGATGAGCGAGATGATGTCCATGTTTTGTCCCCTCTCCAAAGGAATCACGGAAGTGATTCGCTTGGCTGGGTATTTTACCGCACTGGAGGCTATTGCGCAAAAGTGCAAACGCTCCGGCGACGGGAATGTGATTCAAGTATTTGATCTTTCAGAGGAAAATGCGCCTCATGACGACCTGCTCGATGGCCCCGAAGATGGATCGACCGTCCCGGTCCTTCATTTCAATCCGCACGCTGTCGCCGAAGCGAAGATAGGGAGTCACGGGGCTTCCGTGCCGGATGGTCTCGATCATGCGAATTTCCGCGATGCAGGAGTAGCCCGCACCGCCTTCGGCGATCGGTTGGCCTGGATCGCCCGAGGGATTCCGGTTCGATACGGTGCCCGATCCGACGATCGACCCGGATCCCAGCTTCCGGGTCAGGGCCGCGTGGGCAATGATGGCGGGAAAGTCGAACGTCATGTCCAGGCCCGCGTCGGCACGGCCGAACGGATGACCGTTGATCGCTACGAGAAGCGGCAGCTTCAGCCTGCTTCCGTCCCAGGCCTCGCCCAGTTCCTCCGGCGTGACCGCCACGGGTGAAAATGCCGAGGACGGTTTTGACTGAAAGAAGCCGAACCCCTTGGCCAGCTCCCCCGGGATCAGGTTGCGCAGCGAAACGTCGTTGACCAGCATGACGAGGCGGATGGCGGCGGCGGCGCGTTCGCGCGTTGCGCCGGCCGGAACATCGTCGGTGATCACCGCGACCTCGGCCTCGAAGTCGATGCCCCAGGCTTCATCGGCCATCTCGATGGGATCGCGCGGCCCCAGAAGCGTGTCCGAGCCTCCCTGGTAGAGAAGCGGATCGGTCCAGAAGCTTTCCGGCAGCGCCGCGCCGCGGGCCCTGCGCACCAGTTGCACATGGTTCACGTAAGCGGAGCCGTCCGCCCACTGATAGGCGCGCGGCAATGGTGCTGCGCAGTCGTGTTCATCGAAACGAAATCCGGATCGCGGCTCCGCTTCGAGCTTGGCCGCGAGATCGGCGAGCCCGCAGCGCATGTTCCGCCAATCATCGAGCGCCCCCTGCAGCGTGCGCGCGACTTCCGCTGCATCGATGGCCCGCGTCAGGTCGCGCGAGACGACCACCAGCCTGCCGTCGCGGCCGCCCTTGAGCGAAGCGAGCTTCACGGCCTGCCGCTGAAGCGTTTCTCCAGCCCGTCCCAGCAGCCGATGTAGTCGGGCTGCAGGGTATCGAGAGTTGCGGCGTAGCGGGTGAGATGCTGCGGAAACCGGGTCTCGAACATGAAAGCCAGGGTGTTGGAGAGGCGCTGCGGCTTCAGCTCCACCGTGCTTGCCTTCTCGAACACGCTGCTGTCGGGGCCGTGCGGCAGCATGCAGTTGTGCAGCGACATGCCGCCCGGCACGAAGCCGTCCGGCTTGGCATCGTACTGACCATGGATCAGGCCCATGAACTCCGACATGATGTTCATGTGGTACCACGGCGGACGGAAGGAGTGTTCCGCCACCGACCAGCGCTCCGGGAAGATGACGAAATCGACGTTTGCCGTTCCCTCTTCGCCGGAAGGAGCGGTCATCACGGTGAAGATCGACGGATCGGGATGGTCGAACAGGATCGCGCCGACCGGCGAAAAGCAGCTGAGATCGTATTTGTACGGCGCATAGTTTCCATGCCAGCCGACGACGTCGAGCGGCGAATGGCCGATCTCGGTGCGGAAGAACCCGCCGCACCATTTCACCGTCAGACGGCACGGCTGGTCCTTGTCCTCGAAAGCCGCCACCGGCGTCTTGAAATCGCGCGGATTGGCCAGGCAGTTGGCGCCGATCGGACCGCGATCGGGCAGCGTGAACTTGGCGCCGTGATTCTCGCACAGGTAGCCGCGCGCCGGGCCGTCGGACAATTCGACCTTGAACTTCATGCCGCGCGGTATGACGCAGATTTCGCCGGGGGCCGTTTCGATCTTCCCGAGTTCGGTGAAGAACCGCAGGCGTCCCTCCTGTGGCACGATGAGCAGCTCCCCATCGGCATCGTAGAAGTAGTCGTCTTGCATGGAACTCGTTGACGAAGTAGATCCCGGCCGACATGCCGGTCTGGGTGTTGACGTCGCCGGCGGTCGTCATCGTCCGGACGCCGGCGAGAAAGTTCGTCGCCTCGTTGGGCATCGCCGGCGGGCCCCAGCGCAGCTGCCCGATCGGCAGGGCATGGTCGTCGAGGCACGGGGCGGTCTTCCAGTACGGCAGCTGCGTGGCGGCGAAGCGGCCGCTGTGGCGAACCGAGGGCCGCATGCGATAGAGCCACGAGCGCTCGTTGATGCCGCGCGGTGCGGTGAACGGTGAGCCAGACAGTTGCTCCGCATAGAGACCATAGGCGATGCGCTGCGGTGAATTCTGACCGCGCGGCAGCACGCCCGGGAGCGCTTCGGTCTCGAAATCGTTGCCGAAGCCCGGCATGTAGCCCGCTACGATTGCGCTCTCCACCGGCTCACCCTATTGGTGATTGAAGGGGCTCGATCATACCATCGCTGCGAGCGAGGCCAATGAAACTCTACGGCTACTTCCGCTCTTCCGCCGCCTACCGGGTGCGCATCGCCCTCAATCTCAAGGGCCTGGAAGTCGAACATGTGGGCGTTCATCTCACCCGTGACGGCGGCCAACAGCACGACGCCGGGTATCGCGCCCGCAATCCTCAGGGTCTTATCCCGGCTCTGGAGCTCGATGACAGAACGATATTGACCCAGTCGCTGGCGATCATCGAGTATCTGGACGCTGTCAGGTCCGAGCCCCGCTTGATCCCGGAGCAACCGCTCGCCGCCGCCCGGGTGCGTGCCGTCGCCCTCGCGATCGCCTGCGATATCCACCCGCTCAACAACTTGCGCGTGCGCGACTATTTGACGGGACCCCTCGGGCGATCCGCGGAGGAGGTGAATGCCTGGTACCGCCACTGGATCCTCAAAGGCGGTCTCGAGGCGGTGGAGGGCCTGATTGATGGCGGGCGGTTCTGCTTTGGCGACCGGCCGACGCTGGCCGACATCTGCCTGATCCCGCAGGTGTTCAACGCCCGTCGCTACCAGGTCTCCCTCGACCATCTGCCGAAGATCCTGAAGGTCGATGGGAACTGTTCGGGCATCGAAGCGTTCCGACTGGCTCATCCCTCGCTCCAGCCCGACGCGGAGTAGCGTGCCCTCCCCACATCCGGCATGTACCACCGCATGCGTCATACCAGCGAAAGCTGGTATCCAGCTTGCGGCGTCTCCATACGCTGAAACGCTCCGAGCTGGATTGCGGCGTGCGCCGCAATGACGAAGAAAGGAAAGGTGTCCACTGAGTACCCGATGATAATCGACGCGGCGATTCAGACCGTTCCCTCAGCACCGGCGCCGCAGATCAAGGCACAGACGTGGGTTGCGCCTGCCAGGCGCACGCCCTGGCGCAGGGCGGCCACCGACGCGGCGCCCGAAAGATCGGCCGCGATACCCATTTCGAACCACAACCACCGGGCTGCCTCGGCCATCGCGTCGTCACTCACCAGGACGATGTCGTCCACGTTGCGTCGCACGATGTCGAAGATCCGCTCGTCCGTGCGCCGGCAGGACATCGTCGGCACGCGCGACGTCACCTCGTTCAGCGTCACCACGTGGCCTGCATCGAGGCTTGCCTTGAGGGTGGGCGAGCCGACCGGCTCGACGCCGATGATCCGTACCCCGGACCGACGCGCCCGGAGAGCCGTTGCCAGGCCGGATATGAGTCCGCCGCCGCCGATCGCCACGATGATCGCGTCCATGTCCGGCAGGTCGTCGAGGATCTCGAGCCCGAGCGTGCCCTGGCCGGCCACGACGAGCGCGTCGGCGAACGGGTGGAAGTAGATCGCGCCCGTGCGCGCCGCGTGGTCGCGGGCTGCGGCGTCCGACTCGATCCATTCATCGCCTCCTGCCGCGACCGTCGCCCTCCAGGCCTGCATCTTGGCGACCTTTGCCGGCGAGACGCCGGAGGGAACGAAAATCGTCGCAGGCACACCGGCGGCGAAAGCCGTGCGCGCAACCGCCAGCCCGTGATTGCCGCCCGAAGCGGTCACGATGCCACGGGCGATGTCCTCTCCGGAGGCGCCGAGCAGGCGGTTCATGGCGCCGCGCGCCTTGAAGGAGCCCGTGACCTGCAGGCATTCCAGCTTGAGCGTTACGCGGGGTTCTTCAGATAGCGGCGAGTGAAGCAGAACGAGAGGAGCTACCGGCGTGCGCCTGACCCGGTCGGCAATCCGGGCACGCGCCGCATCGACGTCGCTGACCTCGATCATGCGGGCTCGCCCCGGCAGGGCGCCGCCACGACCAGGCAGCAGTTGCCCGGCCGCACCCGGCCCGGCTGGCGCCGGCCATAGAGTATCCCATCGGATTCGTAGCGCAGGATGTCGGGCGCGCGTGCCGGGTCCCAGGTGCAGTGGATGCGGCCGGCGACTTCGCCGGCATGCACCTCGCGGCCGTTGGGATGGAATGGCTCGAAAATCCCGTCTGCCGTTGCGTAGACAAAGGCACGGGTGCCGGGAAGCTCGAACAGGGGGGCATCGTCGCGGACGGCTGCCGGCTCGCTCGCCGGCAAAACTCCGAGATGGGCCAGGACGTTGCGCACACCGCGCCGGCAGATGGCGAGCACTTCGGGCCTGACCGTGCCGCCGCCGCCCATCTCGGTTCCCACCGTGGTGAGGCCGGCGCGGCATGCGGCAGCGGTCGCGGTGCGGGGATCACCGAGATTGCTAACGACCACGGCTAGAGGTGCGTCGAAGGCCCGAACTGCCGCGACGTTGCGTCGACGCACTGCCGGATCATCCGTCGGCTCGATTATGGCGCTCGGCAGGATATCGAGCGACGAGCCGCCCGAGTGAAGATCGAGAAAAGCCTCGCCGCGCGGCAATATCTCGTGGGCGACGAAATGGGATATTTGCTGAGTGATTGTGCCGAGCGGATTGCCGGGGAAGGCACGGTTGAAGTTGAGGCCGTCGACCGGCGAGGTTCGCTGGCCGGCGATCACGGCGTGGACATTGACGGCAGGCATCAGGATCAGGCGGCCTTGAATCTCACCCGGGTCGAGCTCCCGGATGATCTCACATATGGTGATCGGCCCCTCGTACTCGTCGCCGTGGTTGCCTCCTTCGAGGATCACCGTCGGACCGGTCCCGTTGCTGATCACCGCGATCGGCAGGCGCGTAACCCCCCAGGCGTCGTCGTGCGGCGAGTGGGGGATCATCACGAAACCGATCTGCTTGCCGGACTTGTCGAAATCGATGGTGGTGAACGCCGGGCTGCGCTGGGTCGTCGGGCTGTCCATGACGTGATCTCCAGGGAGAAGGCAGGATTTGCCGGTGCGCCGTCGCCCGATGGTCTCGGCTCAGTTGGGACCCGGCGCCTTGCCCTTGTCGCGGAAGTAGTGAAAGTCGCCGCGATTGAGAACCTCGTCGGCCGCGACAACTTCGTGCGCCTCGATATCGGGAGCCGAACGCACCCGCTCATAGAGCGCGCCGAAGTCCTGGTAGCAGTCGCGGAGCAGCTGCTGGAAGCTGTCGATGACGAAATAGGTCTGCTGGAAATCATCGATGATGTATCGGGTCCGCATGATGCGTTCGAGGTCGAAGCGGAGCCTGTTGGGAGAAGAATTCTTCGAGCGCGAACACCGTTTCGGCAGGCGACGACATGATGCCGGCGCCGAAGATGCGCAGGCCCTGAGATGTCTGCATGAGACCGAACTCGACCGTGTACCAGTAGAGGCGGGCGAGATTGGGGAGCTGCCCGAGCTCCAGCGCCCGCCGCCCGCCCTTGCCGTAGGCTTCGAGAAAATCCGCGAATTCCGGCACCGCGAGCATCGGCACATGGCCGAACACGTCGTGGAAAATGTCGGGTTCTTCGAGATAGTCGAATTCGCTCTCGGGTCTGATAAAGGCGCCTGCCGGAAAGCGCCGACGCGCCAGAAGATCGAAGAACGCCTCATCGGCGATGAGCCCCGCTACCGGCACGACGTGCCAGCCGGTGAGTGCGGAGAGACGCCCGCTCAGCTCGCCGAAGTCCGGAATGCCCGACCGCGACAACTCGAGTTTGGCCAGGGCGGCGAGGTACTCATCACAGGCGCGTCCCGGCAGGAGTCTCGACTGGCGCGCATAGAGGCGGTTCCACCGGTCGTGCTCCTCGGGCGTGTAGGAATTCCAGTCCTGGTCGATGGTCTGATCGGCCCGCCGCGGTGCGTTCTGGTAGCGGTTTCTGGGCGAGGTGGAAGCCTGATCGCTGCCGGTCTCCGACATCCCTTGAGACTACACCAATTGGTGCCCATTTGGCGTATGATCGTGAGAACCCCGAGGAAAGCCCATGGGCCCGTTTCCGCATGACGCGCCTCCGCCCCAGATATCGGATGCCAATCCGATGGGCACGGACGGTTTCGAGTTCGTCGAGTTCACGCATCCCGATCCTGCGGTGCTCGATGCGCTGTTCGTGAGATTGGGGTTCCAGAAGGTGGCCAGGCATCGCTCGAAAGCGGTCAGCCTCTATCGCCAGGGCCACATCAACTTCATCGTCAACGCGGAGCCCAATTCGTTCGCCCAGGCGTTCGCCCGAGTGCACGGTCCCTCCGCTCCGGCCATGGCGTTCCGGGTGGTCGATGCCAGGCGCGCCTATGAGCGCGCGCTCGCGCTCGGCGCCAAGCCCGCGAAAACGCAAGTGGGCCCGATGGAGCTCAATATTCCTGCCATCGAGGGCATCGGCGGGTTGCAGATTCTATCTCGTCGACCGCTACGGTGCGGCGGGTTCGATCTACGACGTCGACTTCGTCTGGCTGGGGGCCCGCGACGCGATGCCTGAGGGCGCCGGGCTCTACTACATCGATCATCTGACCCACAACGTGCATCGTGGACGGATGAACGCCTGGGCGGAGTTCTATGAGCGGCTGTTCAACTTCCGCGAGATCCGCTTCTTCAACATCGAGGGCAAGCTCACCGGGCTCACCTCGCGCGCCATGACCAGCCCGTGCGGCAAGATCCGAATACCCATCAATGAATCGGCCGACGAGAGGAGCCAGATCGAGGAATACCTGAAGGACTATGCCGGCGAGGGCATTCAGCACGTCGCTCTCGGCGCGAAGAACCTCTATTCCTCGATCGGGAAGCTCGCCGCCGCCGGCGTGAAATTCATGCCCGATCCGCCGGCCACCTATTATGAAAAGGTCGATGCCCGTGTGCCGGGCCATGGCGAGCCGGTCGATCAGCTGAAGCGCAACGGCATCCTCATCGATGGCGAAGGAGTGGTCGAGGGCGGCATGACCCGCGTGCTGCTGCAGCGCTTCTCGCGCACGGTGATCGGCCCCATCTTTTTCGAGTTCATCGAACGCAAGGGCGATGAAGGCTTCGGCGAGGGCAACTTCCGCGCCCTGTTCGAGAGCATCGAGGAAGATCAGATCCGGCGCGGGGTGCTGAAGGCGGGCGGGTAGGTTTCCTATCGATGCTGCCGGACCGCGACTTTTAGGCGCGAGATCGAATTGGGCATCTTATAGATACGGGCTGATGCACTCGCGAATCCTGCCCTTGTACGTCACAAAAGTATTGGTGCGGATGTTGTATGAACGATAGCGCCTCAAACACCACTCCACATGGGCATCATCGTAGGCGAAGGCGGTTGCGTACGTGTCGTAACTCCACCACGGGTCCGACCACCACCAACCGTCATGGAAGTGCCGAAACTTACCGTGGCGCTTGCGGTGACGTTCATGTCTATCATCGTCGAAATTACCGTACCGTCGATGCCGCTTCGAGATGGGCGCCTTTCCGTCGAAGCGACGATACTTTCGTGAACGGGATTCGCCATCTTCATAAGACAATGAACTGTGCCGGCTCCACCGGCCGTCTCCAACGGAGCGCCGCGGAAACTCTTCCGTCCAGCGCTGCCCTCGACCACTCCGGCCACGCACATTATCATCGCCGCCGCCATGTCGGACATACATGTCACGGCCGCTACCCTCCCTGATACGGAAGTCACCGCCGCCACCTCCATGCCTGTTGTGGTCGCCGCCACGATAGCCGCCGCCTCCATACCCGCCGCCACCCCTGTAGCCGCCGCCACCGCCGCTGGGCGGGATAAAAATCTCCCCGCCGCCACGGTGTGATCCACGGCCTCTATCTGCGTCAGCCAAGGGAGCGGCTGCGATCAGCGCGCCTAGCATAATGGGCAACAACAGAAATCTTGGGAACCTTCGCATAATTTTCTCTCTGTACCTCTGCGCAAGACGCCTGGTCATGCTGAGGAGTTAAGCAGAGTATCCCTTGACATCAAGACCGTCACATCCGCAATTCCGGCCCGGTGACGGGGTGCGGCCCGGCCTTGCGGCGCCCGATGCCGCAGACGTTCCAAAGATTTATTAACGCAACTCACGCTCAGCGGCCGACGTGCCGGCGGGGGAAAACATGAACTGCCGTTACAGCTTGGTCAGCGCTCCAAGTTGTTTTACGTCTTCGGTTCTTAAGTGACGAAAATTCCCACTTTCGCCGTCTTATCCAACAAAAATTCGCTATTCTGATCATTTGGGGATCCTTACTGGCCGAATTTTCCCTCAACTCAACGTGGGAGATGCCAGAACAGGAGATGCGGCACAGCCTCGAATCGTCAGGTCTCGCGAGTTGAAGAGGGCGTTGTGCTGGAAACTCGCGGTTCCGTTGGTTCCGCTCAGGCGCAGGCGCGTCACAAGGGTTTCAACGACCAGATGGCGGCCAAGTATCCCAAGGTATGGGATTTTTCGGTGAGTCCCGGCCTATTTCAGTGAGTTGTGGTAGCTTGGCCGCTTGTAGCCAGCAACTGCTCGACGGCCTTCGTCGCTGACGTGCACCGTAATGCCATTATGGCCGCCATCCGCCACGGCAGAAGTTACTTGATCACGGGTGAGGCCAGGCTCGAGGGCTATTTTCCCATAGACGTATGATTGAGTTTCGGCCGGATTGTTGGCGATCAGGGCGTTGATGTGGTCGACAACTCGTTGGGCCATAGCGTTAAATTCAGCCGTCTTGTGTTTTGCCCCGTTGTAGTCCTTAAGGCGCGGCTCAAGAGTAGTGAGGGCATCTTCTTAGAGCAGGTTCCGGTCATATTGACGTATAGCCGGCATGCCTGAAGTAGTTGCGACATTCGGCGCTGTTTACGCTGAGCACGAAGGAGCCGATGCGCCGGTACAGACCGTGAATGGTTTGTTCTGAGAACTTGCGGAGAAATGCCTTGAATTTGCTGAAGGGCAGCTCAATCGGATTGAGATCCGGCGAGTACTGCGGAAGGTAGCGCAGCGTTGCGCCAACCGCTTCGATCGCCGCCCGCACACCGGGAACCTTACGAGCCGGAAGGTTGTCCATCACCACGATGTCGCCCCGCTTGAGCGTCGAAGCCAAGCACTGCTCGACATAGGCTACGAATGCCGCTCCGTTGATTGGCCCGTCAATGACCATCGGCGCCACCATCTTATTGTGACGCAGAGCGGCCACGAAGGTGACCGTCTTCCAATGCCCGTGCGGAACGTGACTGATGAGCCGTTCGCCACGCGGCCAGCGTCCCCTGAGACGGACCATGTTCGTACTGGTCGCGGTCTCATCGATAAACACCAGCCGTGTCGTATCAAGGTATCCCTGCTGGCGCTATCCAGCGCCGCCGCCGCGCCCCGTCGGCTCGATGTTGCTCGGCGGCTCGCAGGCTTTTTTTTGAAGGTGATCCCATGGCGCTCGAAAAAGCGCCAAACCGCGCTCCGGCTACCTGGAATCCGCCGCTTCTTCATCACCACCACAATCTCATTCAGCGTTCGGTCCGGCTGCTCGTCAATCAGAGCCAGAAGTCGCTTGGCATAATCGTCCAAAACCGAACGGCTACCCCCGCGCGGCTTCGGCGCCGCCACGCCGTGATCGTGCCAAGCCTGCAGCCATTTGACCGCCGAACTCGCGCTGATCTCGAAGCGCTCAGCCGCCTCGTGCCGCGACGCGCCCTCTTCTACCGCAGCAATTACTCGCTCACGCAGGTCACCAGAATACAATTTCGGCATCGTCGGCCCCCAGCAGATCGCAGCGGAATTCAATGCCGGATGAATTGCCGTCATTCGAAACGATTGCAGGGAATCCCGATTCAATTCTCGGCGAAACTTGCTCTAGTTCCCCACTGGAAGGCTGCCGCTTCACCCCCGCTGGCGAAGCCTTCAACTCTTAGCATTCTACAGGGAAGTCATGATTCTATCAAACGGACCGTGGGAATTTGCGCTCGGTGCTCATACCGTCGGCGTGGTCGGGGCGCGCGATCCTCAGCGAGGTGTTGCAGAGCGTCGTCACACAGGCGACGATGATCGCACCCGGCGATCAAGGCCGCGTCGACGATATGCTTGGCAAGAGCCACGCGAGCCGCTTCCGTCGCGTTGGCAGCGCCGCTGTCTTGGACGGCCTTCCAAGCCTCGTCAAAAGCGTCGACTAAAATCGGAATGGCAGCTGAATTAAATACTGCTTCGTACGCCTTGACATATTTTCTCATGGCCGGTCTGCTCTCCTCAACTGGTGAAGCACGGACATCTCCTCTTCTGGCACCATCGCGCGGGCATCTATACGGAAGCGATGGTCGCGATTCGGTTTGTCAGTTCGGTCTTGACCGCAGTGATACCGGCCATGACGCCAGTCGCGATCGTGCCGGCAACGAGGATCATCAGTACGCGCTTCAGGAAGCGGGCATCAGCGTCGAGCATCGGTTTCCATCGCTCTCGAGCCGGCCGTCCGTGAGGCGGACCATATGCCAGCAACGGCGCGTCCGCCATTGCACTTCTGGATGATCGACTAGGACTTTCGGATATGATTAAAAGCGGAGTTCTCTACGGGGATCGTAGGCCGTTCCAGAGGTCATTAACTGCCCCACAAAATAAACGAGCGCCCAGTCGGGGGGCCGGGCGCTCGGTGCGTTTTAACGCTGTGCGTCGGGAGGGGAAAGCCGACGCGTACGGCTATCAGCGGTCAGATTAGCGGGGGCAGTCGGACCGCCCTTAACGACAGCCTGTACTGACACTATGCACACCGCGAGCGGAGGTAAAAGCTATACCTAAGCATATGCCGGGTATACGTGCGTCACCCGGGCTATCGGTCAGCAGTCGCGGAACTCACGGCCCGGTTGAGACAGCCGATAAAGAGGTTCTCGTCGAAGGGCTTGCTGAAGAAGCCGAACGCTCCAGCCGCCTTGGCGCGCCCACGGACGCGTTCCTCGGGATACGCCGTAATGAAGATGATCGGTATCCGGTGCCCCTCCTCTGCCAGCCGGCTTTGCAGCTCGATGCCGCTCAAGCCAGGCATCTGCACGTCGGTAACGACACATGCGGTGTCATGTACGCGGTTGGAGCTCAGGAACTCCTCCGCTGAAGCGAATGCAGCAGCATCGTAGCCCAGCGACCGGACGAGGCCCTTCGTGGCCTCGCGAACAGACTTATCATCATCGACAATCGAAATCCATAGCAATCCGAAGGACCCGTGGCAATTTTCCGCTCTCAGCCTTTGGCCCGGCAGTGACGCAGACAAGCAGCGGTGCTGTTTTCGAGCAGGCTATCGCGATCGTAGGCCGTCGTTTGACACAGAGCCTGCGGGCCATCGCGAAGGCCGAAACACAGACTAAGTTGGTCCGTTTCTTTGCGATCAATGAGCCGCTACTCGCGAAGGGAATTGAGATGCTTGCGGCGAAGGCGTTCGCTCAAGCGAAGCGAGAACACGCCGAATCCCTCGAACTGCGGCGACAACTTTTGAGTGCGATCGCCAACGCGATGGCTTCGAGGCTGAGTATTTCCGCTGATGCGCCAACCACTCCACTGCCAGCGGTTTCCGCAATTGAAACCGTTGACCAGGTTGTCGACCTATTGGGCGATTTGATTGGCGATCGCCGCGTGGCGGAGCAGTATGTGCATTCCCAGCGGGAGATCGCTATGCGGTCCGAGAGACTCAAAATTGCCCGCACGACCGCATATAACGCTGCGCCGGCGCTATCGGACAGCGAAATCGCGAACGCGCGCCACGGGCAAATTTGAGTTTGCGTAGGGGCGCCCTCGAAGTCTCCTCGCTCCATGAAATTTGACCCTCGTCATCGACGATAGTAAAGCGCCTGGCCAGCCTTGCGCCCGCGCAGACGTCATCTCTTCGACTGCAATCTGCCCTGATCTGCGTCGCTAATATCCCGACCCTATTGGCGGGAGGTCGCGTCGGCTGCTTCATGCAGGGTCGGCTTACCAACTTTGTGTTGCCCGTCCGTGCGGTGGATGCGGTCAGTCAAATGAAAGAGTCCCCAAGAGTGTATTCACGAGGAGCTGTGAGAGCGCAAATCCGTAGGCAAACCAGAGAACGTAGACCGAGCTTTGAGCTACCCACCGCAGACTGGGAGGGGGCGTCATCGAAGCGATCCAGGAGGTAACTTCTCCATGAAAGCTGAGCGCCGCGACTCCGATAAGGTGCAGCAGAAGTGCCAAGAAGGCTAAATACCCAAACAGCATGCAAAGGAATCGGCGCCTTGTGAGCCTTTCAGACTTGATGAGATCGCCCTCGCGGACAGACAACTCGATGGGGTGCTTACCAGGCATAGGTGTATCCATGCTGGGGGCGTGGAACGTGGCAATTGCGGCAAGCGCAGCTATGAAAAAGCCCGTCAGAATTGCGAGGAGACCTTGAACCGGGCTTAGGAAGCCTCCGGCGCGAAGAAGTTGGCAACAACGCATCCGCTGATAAGGCAAAAGCCATTAGGCCAGCCAAAATTGCTGGCAGCACCCAGTCAAACATCCGTTTTTTGTGGGTGGCGGATTTGGAGATAATTCAGCGGTTGGACCAAACGCCACATTGGGAAGCACTCAAGCTGGGAACTGGGCCAGCATTTGTTCTACGAGGTCATCGCAGAAGTTTTCACTGCACTCCGGGAGTGCGGCGTGCAATTTGATCTCGGCACTCTTCATAGATAGGGTCTCTCCAACGTCCTGTCGAGCTGTCTCCAAGTAAGCTAACTCGGGGGTTACCTGCCCCTCATGCCGCCACCGCACGCGCATTCGAATCGTAACCTTTCTTGCGCGCCATCTCATTCATCCTCTGTACGAAAGAAAGTGTCTTGCCCTTGGGCAAGTTCTTGCTGACGGAGAGTGACAGGGAATGCCTAGTAGTGGAGACGTACTCCTCTTCATCCATACCCCAGTCGAGCTTTTTGTATTGGACTAGCTCGAGCGATTGCAGACCGCCCTTGTTGAGCGCTTGCTTCAACCGTTCTGACTGGTGGCCGGCTAACTCAACTTTCAGGAAATGTCTTGAGAGGATTTCCTGGCTCCCGTTCCCAAGTTCGCTCCTCCATCTTGCAGACATGTCTTAAGAGAGCTCGCAGAAATTCTTGGAGCAGCGTGCGTCCCAGCCCAGGAACGTCCTCGCAGAGCATCAAGTAGACGTACCCGCCTTTCTCGATTGGATCGAGCCCTATCATTACGTGAGCAGAAAGCGCACCGCTTCATCTGCCTCCTTTTTTACAACTCTGAGCTTGCGGGTCTTGAAGTTATGAAAGCCTGGCTCCGAGCTATCTCGATCACCTAGTGACACGAGCAGAAGGAGAACCTCTCCTCCTTTTTGAGCCTTGAGAGTTCCGCATTCTTGCGACATGCAATTCTCTCTGTCCTTTGTCGCGCACGACATGCGCCATGTTCTCTCGAACTAGCTTTCTTACGCCGGGCTCAAAGATCTCGCAAGGGGATCGGCTTTGCGTCGTGGGGATACGGCACCATTGCAAAATCGAAGTACAGAATATCCCGCCGGAGGCTGTGTAGCATTGGTCTGCGTCTTTGAATTTCGCGCGCGTGTAAACCTACAACCGTTCCTTGCGGAACGCCAATGAGGCAGATTTGCTCCGCGTCAGTGGGGGTGACCCAGAAGGGGGAAATGGCGACAGGGCCCTGTTAGTTGTCTGTTTATGCGGTTTAGCGACAAGATTGGAGGGTTGGCGACGAGTTCTTGCAGAGCCCCGATCGAACAAAGCAACTTGGTCGCCCCAGCAGTCCCAACCGGGCTTTGTTTCGCGGGCGAACAGCTCGAGGTAGGGACCATCCACCAGCTTCTCGATGCGTTCTCGAACGCAATCAGGCTTGCGGCTGTGCTCACGGCGCGGCTCGACCACGAGACGACGAACGCTCTTTGATCGGCGCCGCGGCTTACCCCTGGTTGCCAGGATGCACTGCTCAGGATTGGCTCGGGTCCAATAGCCCAAGCCGGTGAAGAAGTCGGCCTCGTGCTTCGCGGTGGCGTTCAGCTTCACCCAATAGAAGCCGACCGTTTTGTACTCAAATCCCCACGCTCGAATAAGCTCTAGCGCAGTGGGCAGCAGTGGATCCGTGGCCCACAGGAAAAGCGCGCAGTCGTCCGCCGCAAGATCGGCGATCGGCAGTGCTGCCAGCGCCGGCCGATCAAGGCAATCATAGTGGGAGACTGCATTGCGCCCGGTGCCCTTGGCGCTCCAATTCCGGAACGACCAGGGCGGGTCGGCGTAGATCACGCCGTACCTACGGCGCTTCAAGGAGCGCGTGAAGCCTGGCTCGAAAGTACTCATTCACATCCTCGATCATTGCGACAACCGGAAATCCGAAATGCCCATCCAGTTCCTCGCGGATCAAAGACCACGGGCGAGGGATCGACCTGATGCCGTAGTAGAAAATGATCCGCAACTCCGCCGTCACTGATTTGTATTTTGCAAACTCGCCGTAGCTCTTGAGCAGGACCTGCACGCACAAAAGATCGCGCCTGATTGAGCGTATCTTGCCGGCATCGAACTGCCCGTTGCCGCGCTTCATCTCATAGGCACGGATCGTGCGATCCGCCTCATCGAAGGCAACCATGTCGACCTGGATGTTTCGAATGGAGTCGCCATAGGGAAGCGCGCTTTGACGGCAAGCGTCCTCGCTCTGGGAACTCACCAAGGCGTCTGCTGCGCGAGAGACGCGGAAAACGTCCTCCTGCCACACCCGATGTCGGTTGCTCTTTTTCAAGCTCTCCCGAAGAGCCGTTTCGAATTCTTCCGTGGCGCTTATAGGCCGAACTGACAATGCTCGTGGCGCGGGGAGTAGCGAGCGCCAGCAATTGGGTCTGCGACAAATTCCTTGCGCGCCAGCGCCCGGATCGTTTCATCAACGACCGGAACCACCCGCTCCATGAACGACATAAGCTACGCCCCAACCCAACTCACCGCGCGACGATAGCATTAACTATCGCGGTCGCCAGCATTCAAAGAAGTCGATGGTAAATGAGGCGGAACGCTTAGCCGGCTTCGGATTCCGGCGTTCGGGGCCGTCGCCGATAATCGCCGAAATGCGTGTGGCAAGCATCTTGCGGAGCTCGGAAGGTCCCTTCCAGAGAATGTGATTGAACTGCCGCGTGTCGAAGTGAACGTGGTCGATGTGATCGGCGCGACACGTCCAGATCACTGGAATGCCGAGGCCCATGGCGAAACCCGCCTCGTAGTAGACGCCGCCTCTCGGCACCGCAACGCTTCCGACCGACGCGCTAGCCATGCCACAGGTGAAGTCCGCTACCACGAAGCGTGAGCGCTTGATCTCGGCGATGATCTCGTCGTCGATCTTGTTCGCGTGTTCCTTCCTGTCGATCCGCAGCGGCCGATAGCCAACGTCGACGATTGCAGGTGCGAAACCAAGTTCATAGGCCTCGTGCATCTCGTCCGAAAACCACATGGCAACGATCCTTGCAACGACGAAGCATTCTTTGTGAGCAGTTCCGCAAGACGCTGATAGCCCTTAGGCGTGACCGTGGCGGTGCTCGGCATCGTGCCACGTTCAAAGACACTGACCCGAGCCAAGGTCTCTGATGTATGCGAGTAGGTACTGTGCTTCGTTCTCGTCAACACTCTCACTCCATGCCAACGGAAGTCCGGCTATGGGGTCACCAAGAGAACTGCGGACATTAAACTGAAATGCCACCGGCGAACCGAGGTTCGTGGTCTTGTTGTTGAAATAGAGCAGCAGCCGATCAGCTCGCTCGTTCGGCGTTCGCGAGGGGACGCTCCTGATGGTGTCCAAGGTCGAGGTTAGGACGTCGGGAACAGCTCTCAGGCGATTTTGATCTACGATCCAAGCGCTGAGCTTGGCTTTGTCCCTGTCGGAAAGGGTACTCATTTCCTCGATAGCGTTTCCCGAAATGAAGTAGCGCCCGCCAGCGCGGGCGGAGTTTACTTTGCGGCCGTCTCTGGTCGTTGGGGGAAATCCTCAGCGATTGAGCCCCAAATCGGACAGGTCGTGACAGGCAATCCTTCGGTCATTAGCGCCCCTACACCTGACTAGATTTCACAGCTTACGAATCAACCTTCATGCTCTGGAAGGCCTCGACCAGTCCGTCGGGCCCATCTGCATCGCCCTCAAGGTACTTTGCATTGATCCTGTTGGTGATCTCGATCGCTTTTTGGCGATCGCCGCTGACTTCGCCGGCGATGACCTTGTGGTGGAAGTCTGCCAGAGCAGCGTTATCCTTCCAAATTTGCCTAAGATACGTCGTCACGGAGGGCTCAAATAGAAATTTCGATCGCTCCCAAGCATCGACGAGCGTCCGTAGTTGACCTATGTCGGGACGGGCATTCCGAAACCAAGGTCTGAGGAACTCTTTCGTCTGAGCAAAAACGGTGAATCTTCATGAAAGAGCGCTGCCTGTGCCTGGACGCGGCTTGTCTGGAGGCTGCGCCAACTGAAAAAAAGCGAGACGACAGCGAGCAGGAGCGCACCGCCTGCGATCCAGTCGGACGTGGTCATTTCTATTCTCCCGACAAAAACCCTTGGTACGCGTCGAAGCTTATAGCCAGATGAGCCGAGGCGCACCGTTCTGCTTACGCTGCCCAAGCTCGCGGCTGCGGTAGCCGCTCGCCAAATCAGATAGTCTGCAATCGGACAACCGAAATCACGGTGGACACCATGAACCCCATGGTCGAGCGTAGGGTGCTCACTGCCGCTCTCGCCTTCAAAGTCGAGTTGGACACCCTCCATGAACTCGCCGCCGAGGAACCTAAGCCGAAACCCAGCCGGATGAACTCAGAAACGGGGCCAGGGCGCGTTTTCGAAGTCGAGGACGCGTCCAGCGTAGGCCGAGACGGCTTTCGGCGCTGTAGGGCCAATTCTCAAGTCATGTGGCGGCCGCTCGCTCGGGCGCCATGCTAAGCGTAAGCGGCCGGGCAGAGCGTTAGACGCGCTCTGCCGTCCTAACCATAGCCATGCGAAAAGAGCAACAAAGTGCTCCGTGTTCGGAGTTGCTTCCCGGCGGCCTGCTCCCGAAGGTGCGGCCATGCCAAAGAATCCACACCCATCAGAAGCAGCCGACGCCGCAATCATCGAGGCCGCTACGGCGTTCTCGGTCTATCTGCGGATCAGACCCGACCAGAAGATCGTCGAGCAATTCGCCACGCTGGCGGCGGCGATCAAGCGGGCGGACGCGATCCGCGCCGATCATCCGGGCCGCGACGTTCTCGTCTACGCGCTCGGTGACGGGCGCCAGATACCAGTGAAACGACAGCCAACATCGAAGGAGACGACAATGCCAAAGACCAAGACCAACACCGCGAAGCCGAAGGCCACGAAGGCGAAGGCCAAGGCGATCAAGTCCGAGCCAGCGAAGGCTAAGGCGCCGCGTCCGCTCGGGCAGCGCGCCCAGATTGAAGCCGACGCGATGGCCGGGAAGCTCCCGAAGCCACCGGATTTCACGGCGAACACGCACGCGAGGTTTCGGCCGAAGCTCGACGAGGTCATCGCGCTCGTGAAGGCCGGCGATGTCAAGGCGCTCAAGGCGTTCAAGGTCAATCCGGTGTCGTCCTCGCCGAAGGCCATCGTCAGATACCGCGACCTCGCGATCATGGCCCTGGAAGCGAAGGCTCAGTAAACCGCCGACCCCAAGCGGCGACCATCAAGCGAGGCCGGCGGGCGACTGCCGGCCTTTTCTCATTCGTATCAGCACCCCGGCCGGGTGGGCGCCAAGGGCCAAGCAGTTGAAAGTTTCAACAGTTTTTTTGGAGCGCGATCTCCGCGCCCAGGCCCACCTTGCGGTAGCCGCTCGTCAATCAGTTTAGTCTGCACGCGGACAACGAATTCAGGGTGAACACCATGACCCGCGACGTCGCGCGTCGAGTGCTGGTAGCCGCACTCGCCTGCGCAGTCGAGGAGCTGGGCATCCCGAATGAGAAACTCGTCGAGGCAGCGGCGAACGAAGCCAAGCCCAACCGCGACGATGAGTCAAAAGCGGCCCACGGGTCGTTTTTCGAAGTCAAGGCCGTGTCCCAGAATGGGCCGGGACGGCTTGGCGCGCTGTAGGCCTCAGGGCAGGAACGGGTGATCTCGCCGCGATCTGCTGACAACTGTCCCATTCAAAAAGGAACACGCCCCGGCTCTGGCCGGGGTTTCCCTTTTGGAGCGCTTCGAGTTGCGGGTTGTGCTCCTGCGGCTCACCAAGCAAAATGGCGTGGGGGATGAGGGGGGCAAATGATGACCAAGCGTTGGCTGAAACGCGCCCGGACAACTGCGGACCCGGCCGGTGATCTTATTGCAATCATGCGGCGTCACGCCGACGATGCAGATCTGCCGCGTCCGTTCCGCCACATCGGGGCCATGCGCGCATACCTCCGCAGCAAGGGTGCCTCTCACGAGGCGCTGACAGCAGTGCCGGTTGTCTGGAGCCGATACGCGAGGTGGCTCCAACAGCACCCGTTGATGAAGGATGAGGAGCCTTTCCGTCGTTACTGCGGTTCTCGTCGACGTCGGTTATCCTCTATTGCTGCACATCAGATCGAAATCCAAATCCAGCCCCAGTAGGGAGCCCGGCGGCAGCGGCGCCTCCAGTAGCCTCGGTGCCAGTAGCGTCGACAGTGGCGGCGCCAGCGGCGCACCCGGCGACGGCGCCGGCGGCGCCAGTGGCCGCTGCGATGTGACGCAAGCTCAAACCCCTCATCCAGTTCCTCCCCTTGTGGCTCGCCCTCGTTAGGTTCCCCCTCATCATCGTTGCTTCCCGGTCCGACCTCTTCGATCTCGGGGAGCCCTGTCGGGAACGGAACCAGCGCTTCGGCTTGTCGCGGGAAAACAGAAGCGATTGCCGTCGCGCCGAGTGCACCGAACAAACTTGCAACAAATAACCTCCGGTCCATGGGGAATTCTCTTACTGCACAGATTTAAGCTTCTAAATGTAGACTGCGACGCAATGCTCCCGTCGTGCAAGCGCGATGGGGATAGACCGTAAACGGCCACTAACCCTTCTTCCAAACCTCAGGCAACTGCGCGATCAACAAGGCAATCTTCCGCGCCTCAATGATACATATCAGCATCCCGTCACTGTCGGCAAAACCTGAAACGCGACGGTAAGCTGCTCGCCCAATTTGACTCGCAATCCTCTATGAAAGGTGCATTAATTTTACTCATCACCGATGGGGAGCTATCAGGCCCGGTGACTGAGCGCGGCAAAGACTCAAGGCGGATGCGATGAAGGTTGTCAAGGCTATCAGTAGGCTTTGACGATCCAAGAACGGTTTCAGACGAAGGAGGAAAAGTAGGATGATTACAAGAAGTTTATTGGCTGCCGGCGCAACGATCACCTTTGCTTTCCTGGTTCAACCGCACCGACGCGACACGGACCTCAACATCGGCATCGGCGTTGGGCCGCAGGTACGATCCAGGCTACCGCCGCGACTATGATCCAGGCTACCGCCGCGACCGGGATGAGGACTTCATCAGTTGCTCGCAAGGCAGGCGCATCGTTCGCCGCGCCGGTTACAACTCCGTGAGCTCCCTCAGATGCTCTGGTGATGTATATCGCTATCGGGGCATCAGGCGCGGCTCCGCGTGGCGAATCTCGGTAGACGCCAGTTCTGGCGCCATTGTTGGCACGCGGAGAATCGGATCAATGCAATGACAAGGAACCCGCTCAATCTATCGTGAGCGGGCGGCGGCGCGCTTGCGGCGCTCGATGCTGTAGACATTCCAAAGCTCCATTGGCGCAACTCAAACTATGCTCGGCTACCCGACCACTGACCAACGGGATTTCAGACCTAGGCGGCGATCGTAGTAGGCAACCTGCGAGGGAGCCAATCGCTCGCTATTGGCAAGCCCTACGATCGCCACAGACTTCCGCTTTCGGCTACGAGCTGAGTAACACTGTGTGGTCGCCCGGACTCATCCTGGACGATGCCACTTTTCACCTTGCACTTGGCTTCTTCGACGGCCCACGTGATGTACTGACTGACGGTTGGATGGCCGCCGAAAGGGAAGGCCATCAAGCAGCGATAGCCATCACACTATTTTCTGGGCCGGTCGACTTGAATGTCGAGCGCTTCTCCCAAAGGTCGAAAAAGAACTTGGGAGCTGCACCGATACTCTCTAGCTGCTCTGCTTCCGCTATCAAAGCGGCGTCGAGCCGTGACTTGAGCGTGCCCAAATCGTCCGCCTGCACCGAGACGTCGTGTTCAAGGCACTGAGCAACCCAAATCCCCTCATCCTTGTAGACCACGATCCGAATTTGATTTTGGCCGCTAGGCATGATTACGCCCCATGTTTGGACTCTGATTACGGCTCAAGACGTAGCACTGCGACAAAAAGATTCAACAACAGTTAACAGATGGCTGCTTTGAGGGTGGGTCGGCGGGCGACTGGCTTCGCCTTCAAGGGGCCGCCTGCGTGGCAATTGCCGGGCAGCAGCGTACCCAAGGCCCTCGCCGGCACCGACGATCCTGCAACAGCCCTGGCTCCGGCCGGGGTTTTCATTTCGCCGCCACTTGCTGACCCTGCGCTGACCCGAGGGGCAACGATAGTTTGGTCGCTTTCGGTCGCTTCAGTTTTGCTAGTTATTTCCGTGGCTTAGTGGTGGGCGATGCTGGACTTCGAACCAGCGACCCCTGCGATGTGAACACAGGCCAATTGCCAGTTCGACACGGCACCTCGGTCAAACGTCAATAGAACCAGCGTTTCATGCTATCCGAGCATACCGCTCCCGGCCACAGAAATCACCTTGCCGCCGGATGGCTGTGACAAGCTTGTGACAAGCCATCGAGAACAATCATGGAAGGCCTACACCCCCCGGAACATCAGCGTGAACAATCCGGATGCGATCCTCTAGCCAGCTTCCACAGATTACGTTGTGCAGTCCATTCAAAACGTAAATGCGACTGAACGGCTGCTCTAGTGTGAAGGACAAACGAACACCTTCCTCAACTTCATCGGTTACATTTCGAAAGAGATTGAGGTTCAGGTAAAGGCTCAAATCGGCGATGACCCCTCGTTGAAACCGGCGCTTGTTCCGATCAGCTTTGGTGGCAACTGCATCCACAATCCTGATCCGAATGTCTTCTTTGTTAATCGGCATACTTCGGACATTCGGCGCACCTTCCGCATGCTCCTCGTTGCGCTTTCTGCCCTCATCTAATAGTTCCGATACTTCGACCTGCCGCAGCTCATCATCGAGTTCATAGCAGACATCGAATGTTTCATCAGAATTGACCATCAACCGTGGCAAGCCGAGGGCTGTGCAGACGTGCGCGAAGATCCAAGCCTCCCTCGCCTTTTTTGCGTGTCTCGCGTGGTCCAAATCGTCTTCGGCTTTCGCTATCTCCAGCACATCGCGTGGCGCGTACCACCTATCGGTTTCCAAGGTAACAATTGGGATGGGGTTCATGCTTGAGAGCCGTCAGTCGAACGTCCGTGCTGTCTTGAATGATCGGAATTTTCTAAGGCGTGGAGCAACGGTTCCTGTCCCGAGCCAATCTATGAACCCAACCCAACCCTTGTTTTTATAGACATGATTTGGAGTAGCGGGGACGTCGACCGGAAGTCGCTCTGACATAGCAAAGTCACGCCATTCCTTACGATCCCGCAACTTCAAAGAACGCGCGAAGGAACGAGCAGCTAGAAACGGACGCCAACTCCGCTTCCGCCATGCAATGTTCTTCGTCCCGAGCCAGTCGGCGAAGTTCTCCCACCCTTGGCCAGCGTAGACCGTGTAGGGAGTGGCCGGAATATCCCCCGGGAGGTTTCCACTCTTGAAACACTTCCTCCATTCGTTGGCCGATCGAAGACCAAGTCCCCTGACATAGGCGCGAGCCTCACGAAAGGAGCGATATCGATTTGGATCACGTGGCGATGGCGTTTTCGTGCCAAGCCAATCGGACATCCCAATCCATCCTTTCCCTCGATAGGCTGAGGGTGGGTCGCGAGGGATATCAAAAGGCAGATTGTTCGACCTGCAATACTCCCGCCACTCTCGCCCAGACTTCAGGCCAAGCGATCGAGCCCATAAACGTGCCGCCTCGAAAGCTCGGAAACGACGCATGTGCGGTGCTATCGTGTTAGTCCCGAGCCAATCGCCAAATCCTTTCCAGCCTTGATCTTTGTATGTCTTGTTTGGTTTGATCGGGATGTCCGGCGGCCGGCGACGAGAACGTGCTAGGGCGGTCCACTCAGTGACGGAGTTGAGTTTCTGTTTATGTACCCAAGCTCTCGCCTGTATGAATGGGCGATAAACTCGGTATCGTGTGGCAGTACGACCAGTTCCCAGCCAATCACCCATGCCCACCCAGCCCTTGCTCTTGTAGGTGTAACCGGGATTGGCTGTGATATCGGCGGGCAGCTGCCCTGATTTCCTGAAGTGCCTCCACTCGTCTTGAGATTTGAGGCCGAGGCTACGAACATAAGCCCTTGCCTCTTTAAACGGTCGCCAGTTGGCCCGGCCAACTCGCTCCCAAACTTTCGTGCCAATGGCTTCGGCAAAGCTCTCAGCATCCAGCCTCAACCCCACCGGCACATCACCATCGATTTCGACGATCTTGCCCTTTGATTTGCGCCCATATCGAACAGCACGAAATTGATCGGCGATGCGCTCGTCCTGTGTCGATAGCGCGGCGATGGTTCGCGCGACCTGCCGAAACTCTGTCGTTTCCGCGAATTTGGTGAGGTCTATGTCGTCAGGCACGGTCAACGGGAGAAGGATGTATCCATACTTCTTCCCTCCATGCCGCCGCATCGCACGTCCAGCCGCCTGAACTATGTCAACCGTGCTTTGCTTGGGATCGGCGAACAGCACACAGTCGATAGCAGGGATATCCACACCTTCTGTTAGACAGCGGGCGTTCGTCATTAGGGCACGACGGTGCGCGACAAAACTCTTCACTACTTGCGCCCGTTCTCCCGCCGTCCGTTTGCTCGAAATATGAAGGTTAACTGACCGTGGTCCGACACTCTTCAGGCGGTTCAGAGTGTCCTGTTGTTCGCGGAACCCATCTGCCGAGCGGATGCTGCGATGAAACGAGATCGCATGCTTGACAGCATGACGGCCGAACACCCGCTTTAGGGCTACGCCCGCGGCCAAAGCTTGTGCTTCGAACGGATCGCGCTTGCCTTTGCTGATATCAAGCAGCCGATTGTCATGGATCAGGTCACGGACATGGCGGTCACTGACGGTGACAGTCAATATCCTGTAATCGCTGACGACCTTCTGGGCGATGGCCTCCTTGAAGGTCATGAGGAAGAACCGGCGGCCGTAAATGGTCTCATCGTCCATTGACAGAACTTCATCACTCTCGCCCCTGAGAACCCGCTCGGTCGCTGTCATAAACAGCCGCTTGCGAATGGAGATGTTCCTGTCGAACAGCAGGGTGGCAAAGGTCTTACCCTTCACTCCTACCGTCTTGTGAGCCTCATCAAGTATTGCGAGGTCGAAGCGATGCCTCGCCGCGCGGGCAGCCTTGGCAAGGCGCGGGCTGCTCTGGTAGGTCGTGAAAACGATCTTGTTCCCATTGGCCGGCCTCTTGAGGAAGGCCGCAATCTCCTTCCGATCGGTAGTTGCCGGGATGCCGAGATCATAGGTCTCGCTGACAAACTCATCCTGATCGAGCTTGCCAGTGGTTTCGTCGCTGCACACACACAGCCAGTCCGGCACGATGCCGTGAGCAAGAAACTCTCGCGTCCAGTCCGTGAGGCTTTGGCGGATCAGCGCAAGACTAGGCACCGCTACCAAAATGCTTCTAGGCTTCAACGTCTCGGCGATCCAGAAGGCAGTCAGGCTCTTGCCGGTGCCGCAGGGCATGATCAAGCGACCACGTGCTTGCCGATCGGCGACGAAGTGAATATTGGCAGCCGCGACGGCCTTCTGCTGGTGAGGTCGAGGCTTTCTAGGCTCGATAGTTACTTTGCGATTCCGGCAGAGCGCCCTGATCTGCTCCCATTCATCTTCGGTCAGCGCCAGCCAGCGGTCGAGGCCGATCTCGGCTGTCTTCTTGAGCAGCTTGCGTTTGCGAATAGGCTTTGAGGTTGTGTGAACAACCAGCGCCAACGCGATGTCGCGACAGGTGATGAAACTCAGGTGGCTAAAGGTCGAAAGTTCCTTGTACGTCAGCGGATCATTGGCATCGCCGCGGAACTTGCACTGAATGGTCCAGTATTTGCCGTTACGTGTCTTTGCGACGAGATCAATTCCGACGTCCTGCAAGGGGATGTCCAGCCGTCGGCGGACACTCTCAGGCAACTCATCTTGAACCCGCCAAACATGGCGCAGCTTCGACCGGTACTCAGGCTTGGTGAGTAGGTAGAGTGGTAGAGTTGCGTCAGCCGCTCGAAAACGTCGCCAACAGTCTTTGTGTTAGCCCTGATCTGCTTGTTGACCAGCCGCTTCCAGAGTTCGTCCCACGAGGGGCTGGACGCTATGAAACGATCTGAAGGGTTCAAGGAAGAAACCGAGAACCCTGAGGCTCCCAAGCCGCTTTGAGTAGGGGCATCGGGAAATCTGCGGCACGCTCTGCTGAAAAAGGTCCCGCTGCGCTAACAACAACGTTTGAGGCTTTAGCGGTTTTTTGAAATCGTTCAAAACGAACGGAGGCGGGGCAAGGCGTAAATAGGAGACTGATCATTCAGGTTATCGGATCAATTCTGCTTTGCCAATGTTAAGCGTGTAGTAGTGCTAAAAGGAAACTTCTGATCGATAAAGCGGACAAAGGCTGCTCCTATCTTCTTTCCTAGGCTGTCCAATCCGACCTCCGTCTGCCAAAAAGAGTTGTCCAGAAGCTCCCAATGTTTCGCCCACACTTCACCGAACCCGTTTCCCGTTACTTGCAAGTTTGGAAGAAGGCGGTGGTACATCCAAGCGAACTCGTTCTGTCTGTTCATAAACATCGCCGAAACTCCGCTCATCGTCTACTGCTACTAGACTTGGCCCTCTCTTGCCCTCTTTCCACCTCAAAGCCTCTGATGCGGCCGAAAGAAAGGAACCGTGTGTTTCCCGATCAAGCAGTTCCGTCACTGACGAGAGCAACTCCACATCCTCAGGAGAGAGTTCGGATCGCCTGCCGTAAAAACGATCCAGTAGGCCAAGTTCAGTCTGCCTTCTCTGTCGTCTTCGCCGACTGTCTAGCTCTTTAGGGGTTGCGTTTTGCGGATCAGAGGGGGAAATACCCATAAGCGCATCATGCGTTATCATGCGCTGAAATAGAGCCGATAAATAGATTGTACGATGCTTCACGTCCCGCAATAAAACCAAAGCAGAGCCGGGATAGCCGTTTTCAGTAAGCACGCTGGCACCGCGTAGTCGGCGAAATAACATGATGAGATCGACGCATACGAACCAAAAACCGGGAAGAGCCTCTTCCGCTACTGCTGCGTCTTCGTTCGACAGCGCGAGAATCGTGTCAAGTGCGAAGCTTTGTGCACAGCTCGCAAGATGTCCATGGCCGATGTATTTATCGGCGAATGATGCACCCGCTTTCCGTTCAAGGTCTAATACACCTTGAATGGAAGAGTTCCGTATTCCATTGGGCATGAAGGTATTGATGAGGCGCTTTTGCCATTCCCCCACCGAGACGAGTTGCCTGACCAACTAAGCTGCTCCTAAAACTCTGAATACAGACCTCAACCCAACATCCAACCTTTTCGCGATCTCCACCTTTTTTAGCCCTGCGCTTGCCAACGCCTTGATTTGGTCCGCCTTCGCCCTTGCCGTTGGCGCTCGCCCTCTGTAGCGGCCTTCCTTCTTTGCCTTCGCAATCCCCTCACGCTGCCTTGCGAGCATGATGTCCCTCTCGAACTCTGCGACAGCGCCAAGCACGGTGAGCATCAGCTTGCCTTCGGGAACTGACGTGTCCAGCCCCATGGAGAGAACCTTGAGCGCAACGCCTTTGGCCTTCAGTTCTTCCACAACGCCCAATAGGTTTCTTACCGACCGCGCAAGCCGGTCTGGCTTGGTTACAATCAACGTATCGCCTTCGCGGACGTAGGCCAGTGCAGCCTTCAACTGAGGACGCTCAGAGGCGAGAGCCGACACATGCTCACTGAAGACCTTCTGGCAGCCTAACGCCTTCAGATCCCTGTCCTGTGCCTCTAGTCCGGCTTCCTGCTCTACCGTTGATGTCCTAGCGTAGCCTATGAGCATGGGTGTCTCCTGCCGTGCCATTTACCGATCTAATATTGTGGCATGTACAGTGCCAAAGGTCAATAGACATGTGTGTGGCACGATTTCAATGGCCAGGAAATCGAGTCACTAGGCCAAGCCCTACTGGCACGACAGGTGACTGTAGAGCCAAATCGACGCGTTACGGCAGACCATGGAGGGCTATGGCGTAACCCAGCTCAAAGAGTCACTGGGAGGTGATTAACATAGAGCAGGTCAGATTTGCCGGGAAACGTAAACGGCTCTGTACGGCCATCCTGTGGCTTCCTGAGGGTATTATGCGGAAGCACCTGCAGCTATCGCTAGTTCTTGCGGACACCCCAAAAATGTTGTGTCTACATTAACGTTTGTTAATAAAACACCGTCCGCTACTGGGTGCAGTTGAGCCACGGGCAATCGCTGAGTTGTATTTTTCAGCAGCGCTACGGTGTCCTCGGTCTCCAGCCAAATCGTGAATAGGTCTCGCATTCGTTTGCTCGGAATGAAGAGATTGATGGGCTTACCTTCTCGTATCCGAGAACGCCAAATCCATTGGATCATCTCTGACAACGCATGGATGTCTTCGTAAACAGGGATGCCTCGGTCCTCAAAGAAACCCTTGAGGATCGGCGAATGGAAGATGTTCGCCAGATAGGCCATTGAAGTCTTATCGCGGTAGTCATTCGTTGCCTTGGTGTTTACCGAGATAAAACCCCTAGCGTAGCCTTTGCCCTTCAGTTTCTTCCGCGCCTTCTGGAACGTCGTCCAGCCGGTATGGGCAGACTTGCACTTGGCAATTCTCGTGAAGAAGTTCTGCGTGGAGTTCTTGAGCCGCTTGAGAGCGTCAGGCTCAGCTTTGTCGAACCAACTTGATGACAACGGATTACTCTTCCCCACCGGGTCACCAATGTCATTCATCGAGCCGGCATAGAGCTTGATCAGGGGGCGAAGGTTCTCTTTTACCTCGCTCTCGTCCACGTCCGACCAGTCTATGAGTCGGTTTCCCTGAATGGCCTTCATGGTGAAGGTGAGACCTTCAGCCTGAAAGTAGGACATCATCGGAGAGCCATGGAAGAGGTAGGTCAGGATGTAGACCTCTTCAAAGCATCGAAGGAACTCTGACGGAAACTCCCAGATCAGGACAATGGCGTCTTCTGATGGATTGATAGGTCCGGTTCGAGTTTTCTTCGGGAGGTATGCAACGAAGGTTGCCGTTGTCGCAGAGATTTCTGATGTCATTGAAGCGACCTTCGTAGTTTGGATGGGTGGTGTGGTTCCACCGCAGTCTCGATGTATGAGGGTCGATGGAAACGAAGCCTCGGTCGAAGAGCAGCTTCTGATCGGCTTTGGAGATCGTCTTTAGCATTTCCACGCAAGTGACAACTTCGTCGATCACGAGGACGTACTTCCTCTTCTTCAGAAGCTCGTAGATGTCCCGGTTGAGCATCGAAAAGAGGGCATGAGTGGTGCAAACGTTCTCGCCTCGTTCGAGAAGGGTCTTCAGATGATAGAGCTTTCGTCCCTCGATGGGCTGAGGGTCACGAAAGTTCAACGAAGGACAATAGGCTTTGACCCGATCGACTTCAGCCAGCATAGGCGCGACGTAGAGGTACCTTGGCGGGTCAAAGGTGGGACCATACGCAGCCTTGAAAGGGGCGGAATTAAACTCAGCGTTGAGGTAGTTGAGCATCCAAGTGGTTTTGCCAGAACCCATGATGCTGTCGATGATGGTGATGGTGTTCAATTGGATTTCTTTCCATGGAAGATCGCTCTGCGTTCTTGAAAGAAGCAGAGGGATTGAGCCTTGAGGGCGTGGTTAGGTTTGAGAGAAGGGAAACGGGAAAGAGGACGAGGAGTTAGACGGTGTTGTGTCTTCCTCAACGCCGCTTTGAGCAGCTTTGGTCGTGCTTACGCGCGAAGGACGCGCTTGAGATTGACCTAGTTAGTATCCTCTTTCCCTTTAACGAAGAGGCTTAAAAATGGAGTCAGAACAGATACTTATGGGTTCAGTGCGGAAGTTGCTTGAGTTCGAACTTCCGCATTTCAGCTAACTCGACCGTTCCTAAGGACTGACTTGAGTTGGCCAAAGCTGCAAACGTACCTATCCCCCTCGAAGACCAGACCTGAGATCAGGTCAGATCGTTCCCTTTCCTGAGTAAGTCTACCATATGGGAAATTTTCTCCGAAATCCGAGCCGAAATCAATGGGTTCCGCCAGATTAGAAAAAACACCGATTTTAGGTGCATCTCCGACACATTTTCTTGTGTGAAAACCTATTTATCAAGCTTTTCTCGATTATCCTCTCCCTCATTGGATGAGCATACCGGAACAACATCCGCATATCCCGATGACCGCTGATGAGGGCTACTTCGGGAACTGACAATCCCTTCTCGAACAGGCGGCTGATGGCTTCGTGGCGAAGGTCATGGAAGTGGAGGTCTTTCAACTCCTGCTCGCCTCTTTCAGTCGCTCCCATGACAGCCTGAGTGCGTTAGTGGTCAGGAGGAAACACCCAGCCCATCCAGTGTGGCGGGAAGGTCGCGTAAGGACTGCGTAAGCCGCCTCCCGACTGAGCGGAACAACCCTCACATGCCCGTTCTTCGTAACCCGGAATGACCAGCGTACCGTTTGACTTCGTCAAGCTGATGGCGGCGCATTGCATAGCACAATCTCGCCGCGTCTCATAGCGGTCTCCAACGCCCCATCGGGAGGTATCCCTTCCATTGGGGAACCGACCGACACTTCCTTGCTGCTAGCATCAGCTCGCTCGAACTCGCCTTCCCTTAAACGTCGTTCTCGTTGCTACGGTGTTGTCGCGGTAGGCCCCATCCTTGTCCCAGCGGGTTGCTCCGTCGCGGGAACACCCCATTCGTGACGTGGCAACCTCGAACATGTGGTGAAGCGTGCGAGAACTCTCGTTTCAGCGTTGTTGACCTGAACTGTATTTCAGCCTCTTATCTCGGATAAAGCGCAAAGTCCGTTGGGGGAGAGCCAAAGAAAGCTTCGTCTCGCAGATGCGATGCCGGAGGAATGCGTTCAGCACGATCTTTCTCAACCTCATCGCCCGCGCTTTCTCGAGTGCTCACGGTGTCTCTGTAACGTTCGACAAGCTGCCGGAGGCGTAAGGAGGCGAGCGGTGTCAAACGGTCTCCTGCCGGTCGGGCTCGTCGGCTTGAGCCTCCGCTTGTCTTGCCCATGCCATTGCATCTGCACGTTTGGCGAAGGTGCGGGCTTTAAGGCAGCCTCATGCCTTCTTCGTCTAACTTGAACCTGCCACTTTGCTCCTCTCTTGCGGATCGCAGCCATGAAACCCCCTCTTGCTGTGACAGGGTTGTGACACCAAGGTTCGATTCGTTGAGTGAGACGTGCCCTTCTAGGTCGTTGATATCAAACTCAGAGAAGTGGTGGGCGATGCTGGACTCGAACCAGCGACCCCTGCGATGTGAACACAGTGCTCTGCCAACTGAGCTAATCGCCCTAAAAGGGAAGTTCGCCTATTAGAGTTCGGCTTCGGTGCGAGTCAAGGAGAGGCCTGTATCGTGATCCGCCCACCGGATCGGAAGGGCATGGCCTCGTAGATTTGGTTCAGTGATCGAGCGCCCGCTCGATCATCGGCCACACCTCGTCGAAATGGTGAGCGAGGTAGTCGGGCTCGAGCTCGGCGATCGGCTTGGTGGAGTAGCCGAAGGTGACGCAGATCATCGGCACGCCGGCCGCCCGCGCGGTCAGCACGTCGGTTTCGCTGTCGCCGATCAGGATGCTGCCGCCGCCGTTGACGCCGAGCTGTCGCAGCGTCTCCCGGTAGGGTCTGGCGTCCGGCTTGAAAATGCCGAGCGTGTCCGATCCGACGACGGCGGTAAAATAGTCACCGATTCCCATCTCCTGCACCAGTTTCCTGGAAAGCCGCTCGAGCTTGTTGGTGCAGACCCCGAGCCGCAGTCCCTTCCGCAGGCAGCGCTCGAGGAGATCCACCGTCCCCGGGAACAGCCGGCTGTCGAGCGCGATGTTGGCTTCGTAATGGACGAGGAACTGCTTCGTACAGGCGCTCGAGCTCCGCTTTCTCCACCGGCACTCCTGTCGCCGCGAAGCCGCGGGCGATGAGCGCCTTTGCCCCCTGGCCTACCAGGAGGCGCACCTCGTCGAGACCGACCGCGCGCCGGCCGCATCGTGCGAGCACGTGGTTCGTCGCGTGGGCAAGATCGGGCGCCGTGTCGATCAGCGTTCCATCGAGGTCGAAGACGACTGCCCTGGTTTTCATGGATCCCCGCGTTCCCTGCACGAACAATGAGCTTACGCCGAATGGCGGACTTACATTCTCAACCGCTACCAAGCTTCCGCGCGTAACCCCGATGTCCGCTAGGCGCCCCCGTTTGGCGCTTGGCGGCCGCCTATGCTATAGGCCGCGCCAAAGCCACGCAAATGGAGGCTCAAACATGGACGTTCGCAAAGGTCAGGCACTGCGCGACATCCTGCAAGGACAAGTCGCTGCTCCAGCGACAAATGCTACATCGACGGCCGCTGGGTGGAAGGCAAAGCGACAATCGACGTTACCAATCCGGTAAACTCGGAAGTCATCGGCGCCGTTCCGAAGCTCGGCGCCAGGGAAACGGCCGAAGCCATCGACGGGGCCGAGAAGGCCCAGAAGGCGTGGGCCGCCAAGACCGCCCGCGAGCGCGGCAAGGTCCTGCGCAAGTGGCATGATCTCATGATCGAGAACCAGGAGGACCTGGCGCAGATCATGACCGCGGAGCAGGGCAAGCCGCTGGCCGAATCCCGCGGCGAGATCGCCTACGGCGCCTCGTTCATCGAATTCTTCGCCGAGGAGGCGCGACGAATTTATGGCGATGTCGTGCCCTCGCCCTTTGCCACATCCCGCATCGTGGTGATCAGGCAGCCGATCGGCGTCGTGGCCGGCGATCACGCCGTGGAACTTTCCCAATGCGATGATCACCCGCAAGGCCGGCGCGGCGCTTGCCGCGGGGTGCGCCTTCGTCTCCAAGCCCGCCAGCGAAACACCGCTGTCGGCCCTGGCGCTGGCCGAGCTCGGCGAGCGGGCCGGCATTCCGCCCGGCGTGTTCAGTGTCATTACCGGGAAGGCGAGCGAGATCGGCGGCGAAATGACGTCGAACCCCATGGTGCGCTGCCTCACGTTCACGGGCTCGACCGAGGTCGGCAAGCAGCTCATGGCCCAGTGCGCGCGGACCGTGAAGAAGGTCGGCCTCGAGCTCGGCGGCAACGCGCCGTTCATCGTTTTCGATGACGCCGATCTCGATGCGGCGGTGGCGGGAGCGATGCTTTCGAAGTTCCGCAATGCCGGTCAGACCTGCGTATGCGCCAACCGCATTCTCGTTCAGGAGGGCGTCTACGACGCGTTCGCCAAGAAATTCGCCGAGGCGATCGGCAACCTGAAAGTAGGCAACGGGGCCGAGCAGGGGGTGACCACCGGCCCGCTGATCAATGCCGCCGCGGTCAAGAAGGTCATCGAGCACATCGCCGATGCCGTGGCCAAGGGCGGCAAGGTCGAGGTAGGCGGCAAGGCCCACAGCCTCGGCGGCAACTTCTTCGAGCCCACGCTCATCCGCGAGGTCACCCCCGACATGGCGGTGGCGCGCGAGGAGACATTCGGGCCCGTGGCGCCGCTCTTCCGCTTCACGACCGAGGAAGAGGCGATCGCCATGGCGAATGCCACCGAATTCGGCCTCGCCTGCTACTTCTATACCCGCGACGTCGGCCGGGTCTGGCGGGTGGCGGAGGGGCTCGAATACGGCATCGTCGGCATCAACGAAGGCATCATCTCGGCCGCCGAGGCGCCGTTCGGCGGCATGAAGGAGAGCGGCATCGGACGCGAGGGATCCCGCCATGGCGTCGAAGAATACCTCGAGATCAAATACATGCTCGTGGGCGGGCTGGGGAAATAACCCTCCCTTTGATGACGAGCGACGACCAGAAGAGGGCCGCCGCGTTGGCGGCCCTCGAGTTTGTTGAGCCCGGCATGAGGCTCGGACTCGGTACCGGCTCGACGGCCTCCCACTTCATCGATGGCCTGGGCGCCAGGCTCCGGAACGACAAGGGCCTGAAGCTCGCATGTGTGCCGACCTCGGAGCGCACCGCCCGTCAGGCAGAGCGCCTCGGCATCGCGCTCACCACGCTCGATGAAACGCCGTGCCTCGATCTGACCGTCGACGGGGCGGATGAGCTGGATGATCGTCTGGATCTCATCAAGGGCGGCGGCGGAGCGTTGATGCGCGAGAAGATCGTCGCTGCATCGTCGCGCCGCATGATCGTCATCGCTGACGCGTCGAAGCGCGTGAAGACCCTGGGGCGATTTCCGCTGCCCGTCGAGGTGCTTCGCTTCGGCGCCTCGGCGACCGCCCTGAAAATCGGCGAGGCTCTCGGCCGAATGGGCCGCCCCGTAGCTCCCACCCTGAGGATGCATGACGGCGAGCCGTTCATCAGCGACAATGGCAACTTGATCGTCGACTGCGCCATCGATCGCATCGCGGATCCGGCCGGGCTTGCAACGCTCCTCTCCGGAATTCCCGGTGTCGTGGACCACGGATTGTTCATCGGTATGGCAAGTATGGCGATCATCGGCACGTCGGATGGCGTTCGCATGCTGAAGCGCTGATCGATGGCTGCTTACGACTTCGACCTGTGCGTGCTGGGCGCCGGATCGGGCGGCGTCCGCGCCGGTCGCGTCGCCGCGCGGCATGGCGCGCGCGTAGCGGTCGCCGAGGAGCATCGCGTCGGCGGCACCTGCGTCATCCGCGGCTGCGTGCCGAAGAAGCTGCTGGTCTATGCGAGCCGCTTCGCCGAAGACTTCGAGGACGCGTTGGGATTCGGCTGGACCAGTCAGGGCGTCGCCTTCGACTGGCCCACCCTCATCGCCAACAAGGACATCGAGATCGAACGGCTGAGCAAGGCTTACGTCCGCAGTCTCGAGGCCGCCGGGGTCGAGATCATTCATGAGCGCGCCGAGCTGGATGGCGAACATGTGGTTCGCCTGGCGGACGGCCGCACCCTGTCGGCGGCGACCATCCTGATCGCCACCGGCGCCGCTCCGTTCATTCCCCAGCACCTGCCCGGACGCGAGCTGGCCATCACGTCGAACGAAGCCTTTCATCTCGAGGCTCTGCCGCGCCGCATCGCCATCGTGGGCGGTGGTTACATCGCGGTCGAGTTCGCGGGGATTTTTTCCGGTCTCGGCGTCGAAACGGTCCTGATCTACCGCGGCGAGCAGATCCTGCGCGGCTTCGATGATGACCTGCGCGACGGCCTTGCCGCCGAGATGAAGAAGAAGGGGATCGAGATCCGCACTCGCGCCGAAGTGGTGGCGATCGAGCGCAGCGGCGACGGCGTTCGCGCAACCCTCGAGGACGGCAGCCGGTTCGGCGCCGGCGCGCTGATGTATGCGACGGGGCGGATACCAAACACCCGGGGGATCGGCCTCGACAAGGCAGGCGTCGAGATCACCCCGCACGGCGCGGTAAAGGTCGATGCCTGCTCGAGATCCACGGCCGCCAGCATCTATGCGGTCGGCGACGTGACGAACCGCCTGAACCTGACGCCGGTCGCCATCCGCGAGGGCCAGGCGTTCGCCGATACCGTGTTCGGCAGCTCCCCGACCGCAGTGGATCACGACAATGTTCCCTCCGCGGTGTTTTCTCAGCCGGAGATCGGCACCGTCGGGCTCACCGAGACGGTCGCGCGCCAGAGGTTTTCAAGGGTGGACATCTACAAGGCCGCCTTCCGGCCCATGAAGCACACCTTGACCGGCCGCGACGAAAGAACCCTCATGAAGCTCGTCGTCGATGCCGCCACGGACAGGGTCGTCGGCTGCCATATCATGGGGCCGGCGGCGAGCGAGATGGCCCAGCTCCTGGGCATTGCGGTGAAGCTCGGCGCCACCAAGGCCGACTTCGACGCCACCCTGGCCGTGCACCCGACGGCCGCAGAGGAGCTGGTTACCATGCGGGAAAAATGGCAGGCAGGCTGATCGATCGTTGCCGTCCTGTGAGCTCCCTCGTCATTCCGGCGAAGGCCGGAATCCAGCTTTGGACCTTTCCACCGCTGAACCGCCCCAAGCTGGTGCCAGCCTTCGCTGGAGGAGAAAGTGGCAGGCCCGCCGATCGCTCGTTGCCGTCCTGTCGCCTCGGTGCTGGAATAGAAAGCCCGATCAGACCGTACTAACCCGTGAGGAGTGGCGCTCGCCTGATGGATTTGCGCTCCCGGATCGCCGCCCACATTCCTCAGCTGCGCCGCTTTGCCCGCGCCCTGTGCGGCAGTCAGGCGCTGGCTGACGATCTCGTCCAGGATTGCATCGAGCGGGCGCTACGGAAGGGGCACCTCTACGATGAGACGCGAAGTTTGCGAATCTGGCTGTTTACCATCCTGCGCAACATTTACATCTCCGGCCTCAGGCGCGACGGCAGGGCGATGTTCGCGAAGTCGGTCGACGAGCTTGGTCCCGGCGAAGGTGCGGTGCGGCCCGAGCAGGAGAGCCGCCTTGCGGTGGAGGATATCGCCGCTGCAATCGGCAGGCTTCCCGAGGATCACCGGGAAGTGATTCTGCTCGTGGCGCTCGAAGACATGAGTTACCGGGAGATCGCCGGGATCATCGGGGTTCCCATCGGCACGGTGATGTCTCGGCTCTCCCGCGCCCGGGCGAGCCTGCGCGCTTCGCTGGGCGAACCTTCGGAGCGGCGAGGCGCCGGACGATCATGACCACGCCCGGCATGATCGAGGAAGCCGATCTCCACGCCTATGTGGATGGCGAGGTGGCCGGCCAGCGCTGCGCGGACATCTCCGCCTGGCTTGCTGTCCATCCCGCGCAGGCGCGCCAGGTGGCCGAATGGCGGCGCCAGAAGGAGGAGATTCGCGCGAGCTTCGCTGCGGTCGGCGAGGAAGCTGTCCCGGAGCGGATGCAGGCGCTGCTTCTTGGCGCGCGTCCTCTGCGGCGCTGGCCTGGCTTGGGCTCGATCGCGGCCGGCCTGGCGATCCTCGCTGCGGGAGCAGTTGCCGGCTGGATTCTCAATGATCGTCTTGCATCTCCGTCACTGGCAGAACAGGCGCTCGTCGCTCACAAGGTTTACTCCGTCGAAGCCCGCCACGCGGTCGAAGTGCCGGCGAGCGACCGCGATCACCTGACCACCTGGCTTTCCAAGCGGCTTGGCAGGTCGCTCGTCATCCCCGACCTCTCGCCGCAAGGCTACACGTTCCTGGGCGGCAGACTGCTCGCCGTGAAGGACCGTCCGGCGGCGCAACTGATGTTCGAGGATGAGGAAGGCAAGCGCTTGACCCTGTTCCTTGTCGCCGACGGAAACTTCGGCAAGTCCGGCTTCCGCATCGAGGAGCAGGGAAAGCTCCTCACCTGCTACTGGATCGACCGTGATTTCGGCTTCGCCATCGCCGGCGAGGTCGAGCGCGCCAAGGCCGTTGCGGTCGCCTCGGCGATCTACGATCAGTTCGAGAAAGACTAACCTGAACTTCCTGTTGGCATGAGGCGCAAGGGATTGGGTGTTTGGGGGCGATTGTGGGATGCTGTACGTACCATTTCCCAGATGGGAGGAACCACTGTACAATGGTAGCATGAACTCCAAGGTCACTCTTGACCGAGCGGGCCGCGTCGTCCTGCCCAAGGCGCTCCGGGACGAGATGCGCCTCGCCCCCGGCGACACTCTCGACCTCACGGTCAAGGGTGACGAAGTGACCTTGCGGCCCAGGCGCGGCGCCACGCCCCTGCAAAAGGAGCGCGGCGTCTGGGTGTTCCGCACCGGTAAGCCGCTCACCGCCGGCGAAACAGAAGAAGCACTCCGCACCATCCGGGCGCAACGCCACCGCCGGAACGCCGGGGAGTGCGAGTGAAGGCGTTTCTCGATACCTCCGTGCTCGTCGCCACGTTTTACGCAGATCATGAACATCATCCACCCAGCATCGATCTATTCCTGCGCTTCGGGAAAAAGGACGCCTGCTGCGCCGCGCACAGCCTCGCCGAGGTCTACGCCACCTTGACCGGCATGCCCGGCAAGCGACGCGTGAGCGGCGACGAAGCCCTGCTCTTTCTCGGTGACATCCGGGAGCGGCTGACGCTGGTCGCTCTCAACGGGCAGGAGTATTTTCAGATGGCGGAAGCGTCTGCCGCGGGTGGTCTTGCCGGCGGCGCGGTTTACGACGCGATCCTCGGCCACTGCGCGCTCAAGGCCGAGGCCGAGGTTGTCTACACGTGGAACCCCAAGGATTTCCTGCGCCTGTCCCCGGCCATCGCCGGTCGCGTGAAGGTTCCCGATTCCCAATGATCCCCAATGACCGACAGCCCGCTGCCGACGGCCGAGCTCGTTGCCGATGCACTCGGCTCAGAGGAGCAGGACCACCTTAGCCCAACACCTCGTAGTGGGCTTCCAGGGTGACGCCGTTGTTGATCGCCAGCATGTCCTGCGGGCACGCCGACAAGGCGACGATGCAGTCGAGCTCGGCGCGAAACACCACATAGTCGCCTTTCTTGCACAGGCAATTGCCCCACTCGAGCACGCCGTCCTGCCTCCACGGAATGTTCATGAACGTGTTGAGCGAGGCGGGCGTATAGGGACAATAGAGACCGAGCCCGGCGAGCCCGGCGTGCAGATTGTCCTTGCAGTTGTCGTGGTAGGTGGTGCAACCGAGCAGTCCGTAGCGCTCGTTGTCGCACGGCGCCATCAGCGTATCGTGGCGGCCGGGAGATGAGTCCTCCTCGAGGATCAGGATCGGACGGCGGCGGTTGGTCACCATCTTGTCGCCGGCGACCGGATGAAGCCTCTCCCAGAAAGCGCGGCACTGCTCCATGCCCATGTATTCGAGCAGGTTGCCGGCGACGAACGCCCAGGTATCGACCACCTGGTTGCCGTGCGTGTTGATGATCCTGATCGCCTGGCCCTTGCTGAGCCTTTGCGCTTTGCCGCGCCGCGCCGAGATCGTGTGAAGCTTTGCCATGCACCCTCTCGTATGTATTGTCTTAGCGAGTGCCGGATGGCAGCGATAGTCCCTGAACGGAGGCCGCGATGGCTCCCCGACCCTATCATGTGGATGCCGAGACGATATCCGATTTCCGGCGCGATGGCGCGGTGTGCATCCGCGGCGCGTTCAAGGATTGGGTCGCGACCATCGCCGCCGGCATCGAACGAAACATGCGCGAAAAGAGCGCCACCGCCTCCGATATCGCTCAGGATGGCAAGGGCAGCTTCTTCGACGACTACTGCAACTGGGAGCGTATCCCTGAATTCGTGAAAGTGGTGCGCGAATCGCCCGCCGCGCCGATCGCCGCCGCCGTGATGCGGTCGCGGACCGCGCAGTTCTTTCATGACCATGTATTGGTGAAAGAACCGGGAACCCAGAAGGCTACGCCGTGGCACCAGGATATCCCCTATTATTTTGTCGACGGCCGGCAAACGGTGAGCTTCTGGATTCCGATCGATCCGGTGAACGAGGCGACGCTGCGCGTGGTCGCCGGATCTCATAAGTGGGACAACATGATCCTGCCGGTGCGCTGGCTCGACGACACGAGTTTCTACGCAACGAAAGAAAACTATCGGCCCGTTCCGGACCCCGACAAAGATCCCGACATGACGGTCCTGGAATGGGAAATGGAGCCTGGAGACGCCGTATTGTTCGACTTCAGGACTGCCCATGGCGCGCGCGGCAATCTGGCCTCGAGCCGGCGCAGGGTGCTGTCGTTGCGATGGGTCGGCGATGACGTGCGTTACGTGGAGCGGCCGGGCCGAACTTCTCCTCCATATCCCGGCCATGACATGAAACCCGGGCAAAAACTGCGCGAAGACTGGTTTCCGGTTGTCTTTCAGGGCTGACCACTCTCTGCCCCGCGTGGCGCCGCCCCGGGCTTGGCGCTTTCTGAAACGGTGCAGACTTTGAGGCGCTTGGCCGCCTGGATTGTCGGCGGATGTATCACGGCAACTCTGATGCTGCCCTCGAGGCTGGCGGCCGCGCAGCCCTCGGACCCTGTGGTCGACATGACCGGCCATCCGCTCGGTCTCCTCGCGCTTGGCGTATTCGTCGGCGCCTATATTTTTGTGATCCTCGAGGAACTGCTGGACCTGCGCAAGTCCAAGCCGGTCGTGTTCGCAGCCGGCATCATCTGGGTTCTGATCGCCATCGTCTATAACGGCCAAGGGCAAGCCGCCGCGCTTGAAAGCGCAGCCAGCCATACGATCCTGGAATTTGCGGTGCTGATGCTCTTTCTGATGGTGGCGATCACCTACGTCAACACGCTCGAGGAACGGCGGGTGTTCGATGTGCTGCGCGCAAAGCTGATCGCCAGGAGCTTTTCCTACCGGCAGCTGTTCTGGATCACCGGGGTTCTTGCCTTCGTTCTGTCTCCGGTCCTCGACAATCTCACGACGTCGCTCGTTCTCGGTGCGGTGGCCCTCGCGGTGGGCGCCGGTTCCCGTGCCTTCGCGGCACTCGCCTGCATCAATATCGTGGTCGCCGCCAACGCCGGCGGCGCGTTCTCCCCCTTCGGCGACATCACCACCCTGATGGTCTGGCAGAAAGGCAAGCTCGAGTTCTGGGAGTTCTTCGCGATCTTCGTCCCTTCCGTGCTCAACTGGGTGATCCCGGCGTTTCTGATGCAGTTCGCCGTCCCGAAACTGACCCCGGAGGCGCGACTCGAGCGGCGCAGAATGAAGCCTGGTTCTTGGGGCGTCATCGTGCTGTTCGCCGGCACCATCGCCACGGCCGTGAGCTTCAAGAACTTCCTGCATCTGCCCGCCGCCATGGGCATGATGCTGGGTCTTGGCTATCTGCAACTCTACAGCTGGGCGCTCAGTCGCAGGGGAAAGAGACAAAACGACAGCGACATGGTGCTCGATTCCTTCCAGCAGATCGCCCGCGTCGGAGTGGGACACGATTCTGTTCTTTTTCGGCATTATTTTCGCGGTCGGCGGCCTCGGCGTTATCGGCTACCTCGAAGTCGGCAATCAGCTCCTCTATGGCGGGCTCGGGCCTACTGTGGCGAACGTGGCCATCGGGATCCTGTCGGCCATCGTCGATAACATCCCTCTCATGTTTGCCGTTTTGACCATGGACCCGCCGATGTCCGAAGGTCAGTGGCTATTGCTGACACTGACGACCGGAGTGGGCGGCAGCCTGTTGTCCATCGGCTCTGCCGCGGGCGTGGCGCTGATGGGACAGGCACGAGGCATCTATACGTTCTACAGTCACCTCAGATGGACTTGGGCCATAGCGCTGGGTTACGCCGCCAGTATAGCTGCCCATGTCATCATTAACTCCGACAAGTTTTGAACCATGATTCTTGTCTGGTTGGACCACCCCAGGTCGGTGCACACGTATTGTCGAACTCATGCTCGCGATGACCAGATCACCACCTTGCCAGAGGGGCTGTAGATTGTGCACCTGGCTGTGAGAAATCAACGGGGCGGTCGTTGACGGGATTATGGCCGATCGGGAGAGCCACACCATGAACGGAGATCCTCGTTTTCAGCCCGTCGATGCGTCCGTCACGCCGCGCTTCGCCGGTATCGCCACCTTCATGCGCACCCAGCGCCACGAGGTCTCAGCCGATGTCGATATTGCCCTCGCCGGCGTGCCGTTCGACATCGGGGTGAACTACCGCACCGGCGCCAGACAGGGTCCGGCGGCGGTGCGCGAGGCCTCGCGCCTGATCCGGCGCGTGCACCCGGTCTCCGGGATCGCGCCCTACGATCTCTGCAACGTCGCCGACGTCGGCGATGCGCCCGTCAATCCCATCGATCTGAACCAGTCCATCGCCATGATCGAATCGTTCTTCGCCGGCATCCATGCGGCGGGCGCCATCCCGATCGCCGTCGGCGGCGACCACACGGTGCCGCTCCCGATTCTCAGGGCGATCGCCCGTCGCGAGCCGGTGGGCGTGGTTCAGATCGACAGCCATGCCGACACCCTCGACACCCTGGCAGGCACGCGGATCAACCATGCCACCACCTTCCGCCGCGGCGTCGAGGAGGGACTGATCGATCCCGTGCGCGTAATCCAGATCGGTCTGCGCGGCAGCCGGTTTTCGCCTGACGACATCAAGTGGGGCGAAGATCAGGGCTTCACCTGCATTACCATCGACAGGTTCGAGGCCATGGGGCGGGACCGCGTGATCGGCGAGGTGATGCGCATTGCGGCGTCGGGTCCTTTATATGTCACGATCGACATCGACGGCATCGATCCGGCCTGGGCTCCCGGCACCGGCGTGCCGGAAATCGGCGGCCTCTCGCCGCGCGACGTTCAGGTCATACTGCGGGCGCTGCGCGGCAGGCAGCTTGTCGGCGGCGACATCTGCGAGGTGGCGCCCTGTTTCGATCCGACCGGCATCACCGCGGTTACCGCCGCCAACCTCATGTGGGAGATGCTGTGTGTCATCGCCGACAGCCGGGCGCATCGGCATCGCAAAGACACCTGAAGGCGCCTGAGCGCCGACTTTATTCCCATTCGACGCCCTGCTAGAGCATGCTCCGGAAAAGTGTACACACTTTTCCGATAAGAGCATGCTCCAAGTATTTGATCCGGCGCATTTTCTCATCGGCGAAGTGATTCTACTTCGCCGGAAAATGCTGTAAGACCCAGCCCCGATGAACGACAAGACTGACGCCAGCCTGAGTCGCGACTACCGCGAAACGCTGTTCCTGCCCAAGACCGACTTTCCCATGAAGGCCGGTCTGCCGGCCAGGGAACCCGAGATACTCGCCCGATGGCGGGCAATGGACCTCTACGCCAAGCTGCGCGTCCAGTCGAAGAACCGAGATCGCTTCGTTCTCCATGACGGCCCGCCCTATGCCAACGGCAGCATTCACATCGGCACTGCGCTCAACAAGATCCTCAAGGACTTCGTGGTGCGCTCGCAGCAGATGATGGGCAAGGACGCCAACTACGTGCCGGGCTGGGACTGCCATGGCCTGCCGATCGAATGGAAGGTGGAGGAGGACTAGCGCGCCCGGGGCAAGGACAAGGATGCAGTACCGATCAACGCATTCCGGAAGGAATGCCGGGCCTTCGCCGAGCACTGGAAGGGCGTGCAGTCGGAGGAGTTCCAGCGTTTGGGAGTGGTTGGCGACTGGAAGAATCCCTACACCACGATGGCCTTCGAGGCCGAGGCGCAGATCGCGCGCGAACTGATGAAGTTCGCCATGTCCGGCGGCCTCTACCGGGGCTCCAAGCCGGTGATGTGGTCGGTGGTGGAGAAGACCGCGCTCGCCGAGGCCGAGGTCGAATATCAGGACTACACCAGCGACGCCATTTACGTGCGCTTTCCGCTGGCTGCAGCACCGGGCGCGGGTGGCGTAGCGGGCACGTCGGTGGTGATCTGGACCACCACGCCCTGGACCATTCCCGGCAACCGCGCGGTCTGCTTTTCGCCGCGGATCGGCTACGGCCTCTATGAAGTGACCGCCGCGCCGCAAGGCAACTGGACGGGCGCCGGTGATCGGCTGATTCTCGCCGACAAGCTTGCAGACGAGGTCTTCAAGGCGGCCCGCGTTGAGGAGTGGCGCCGAGTTGCAGACGTCGATCCGTCGGCACATTGGCGAATGTGCCCATCCCCTGCGCGGCCGCGGCTACGACTTCGCTGTGCCGCTGCTCGCCGGCGATCATGTCAGCGATGACGCGGGCACGGGGTTCGTGCACACCGCACCGGGCCATGGCCATGACGACTTCGATATCTGGACCGCGAACGAACAGGTGCTGCATAGCCGCCACATCGACACCGGGATTCCATTCACAGTCGATGAGAGCGGCGTCTTCACGAAGGCGGCGCCCGGCTTCGAAGGCAAGCGCGTGCTTGCGCGAGAACGGCGAACGCCGGCGATGCCAACGAGGCGGTCATCGCCGCGCTGAAGGATGCGGGCATGCTCCTCGCCCGGGGTAGGCTGAAGCACCAGTACCCCCATTCCTGGCGATCCAAGAAGCCGGTCATTTTCCGCAACACGCCGCAATGGTTCATCGCCATGGGCGGCAGGCACGAAGATGGACTGCGTGCCCAGGCCATCAGGACGATCGACGAGGTCCAGTGGGTGCCGCCCAGTGGCCGCAATCGCATTCTGGGCATGATCGAGGCCAAGCCGGACTGGGTGATCTCGCGCCAGCGCGCCTGGGGAGTGCCGATAACGGTGTTCGTGAACAGGGAAACGGGTGAAGTGATCCCGGGTCCCCGATCCGGGCGATCAGCCGAGCTCGTCGACCGCATCGGCAAGGTATTCGAAAGCGAGGGCGCCGACAGCTGGTTTTCCGATGGGGCCGCGCAACGCTTCCTCGGCGGTCTGCGTTGCCGACGTCTCGAAGTGGGAGAAGGTGGACGACATTCTCGATGTCTGGTTCGAATCCGGCTGCACGCATGCTTTCGTGCTCGAGAAGCGCTCCGATCTCCACTCGCCGGCTGACGTCTATCTCGAGGGCTCCGACCAGCATCGCGGATGGTTTCAGTCCTCGCTGCTCGAATCCTGCGGCACCCGGGCGCGGGCGCCCTTCAAGGCCGTCATCACCCATGGCTTCACGATGGCCGAGGACGGCCGCAAGATGTCGAAGTCACTCGGCAACCAGGTGCTGCCGCAGGATGTCATGCGCCAGTCGGGAGCCGATATCCTGCGACTGTGGGTGGCGTCTACCGACTACGCCGACGACCAGCGCATTGGTCCCGAAATTCTAAAGGCGAATATCGAAAGCTATCGCAAGCTTCGCAACACGTTCCGATACATCCTCGGCGCGCTCGCCGGCTGGCAGGACGTCGAACGCATTGCCCACAAGCGCATGCCGGAGCTCGAGCGCTATGTCCTGCACAAGCTCGCCCGGCTCCATGACACGGTGCTCGCCGGTTTTACCGAGTACGACTTCCGCCGCGTCTTCAACGCCGTGCTGAACTTCATGAACGTCGATCTCTCGGCTTTCTATTTCGATATCCGCAAGGACTCGCTCTATTGCGATCCGCACGCATCCGACCGGCGGCGGGCCTGCCGCACCGTGTTCGACCAGCTCTTTCATTGTCTCGTCACCTGGTTTTCGCCGGTGCTCTGCTTTACCTGCGAGGAGGTGTGGCTGGCGCGTTTTCCGGGCGATGGCAGCTCCGTTCACCTGATGCAGTTTGCCGCCCCGCCGTCCGAATGGCGTGATGATGCGCTGGCAGCGAAGTGGGACGCGTTGCGGGAGTTGCGCCGCGTGATCACCGGGGCGCTCGAAATCGAACGGCAGGAAAAGAAGACGATCGGCTCATCACTGGAGGCCGCGCCGGTGCTGTTCGTTTCCGAACCGAGGTTCATCGATGCCTTGCAAGGCGTCGACATGGCGGAAATAAGCATCACCTCGGCGCTCGAAGTCCGCCCGTACGCGGCTGCTCCGGACAACGCCTTTCGTCTCGATGGCATCGAGGCGGCGGTGGTGGTGAATCCCGCCGCCGGCAGAAAATGCGCGCGCTCATGGAAGATTTCACCCGAGGTTGGCAGCGACCCGGAATTTCCCGACATCACTCCGCGTGACGCTGAGGCAGTGCGCGAGTGGGATCGACGCATGGGCCGGCGATGATCCAGGGTTCGCCAGCAAGTCAATGTTGAGCCCGGCCACTCCCTTGGCGAACACCCGTCCTCGGCTCTGGGGCCCGCTCGCCTCCCTCGGGCTCGGCCTTGCGGTGCTGGCCGTTCGGCCTCGACCAGGCATTCAAGTGGTGGATGCTCAAGGTCGTGAATATCGCCGCCCACCAGCCGTTGGTCGTCGCACCGTTTTTCGAGGTCGTGCTCGCCTGGAACAAGGGTGTCAGCTACGGCCTGTTTCCGCAGGAACTCGTTCGCCGGCCAATATCTGCTGGTCGTTCTCAGCATCCTTGCCTGCGCATTGCTGTGGTTGTGGCTTGCGCGCACTGATTCGCCCCCGACCGCCGCCGCCCTTGGCCTGATCATCGGAGGGGCGCTCGGCAATGCGCTCGATCGGCTGCTCTATGATGCGGTGGCCGATTTCTTTCTTTTCCATGCCTTCGGCTATTCGTGGTACGTTTTCAACATTGCCGACATCGCCATCGTTGTCGGGGTTGCATTGCTGATATATGAGAGCGTGCGGAACGGTCGTCACTACGCGTGACGGGTCACGCTTTCGCCGCATTGGACGGGCAATGAAAACGGCTCGGGAACCATCTCATCGTTGGACAGCCGCATGAATGCGACACTGTGGAAAACCGTTGTTCTCAGCGGGCTTTGCCTGGCGGTTGCGGCGTGCGGTGAAACGAAATTCCTCGATACCGTGGGCATGGGCAAGAACGCGCCTGACGAAAGCCAGGTTCGGAGGAACTCCAATCTGGCCCTGCCACCCGATCTCCAGTTGCGCCAGCCATCGAATGCGCCCGATCCCTCGATACCGAACACCACCGTGTCCTCCTTGCCCCAGCCGCTTCCCGAGGCCTCGACGGGCGAGGTCACCGGCAGTTCCGACCCCGCTCAGGCTGCCTCCGCCCAGCCGCCGGCTGGCGGCGTCGCTCCTGACCCACTGGCCGCCGCCCAGCCGGCAGCACAACCGGCCGCCACCGGCAATCCGCGCGAGAATGCCTTTGTCAAATATGGCATCTCGAAAACGCACCCCGACGGCAAGCCGAAGACGGAACAGGAGCTGAACGCGGAACTGCTTGCCGCCATCAAGGCGGAGAAGCGCCGCCAGGATCCCAAGTACGGTACGATCTGGAACATCGGCGATCTCTTTGGCGGCGACTGACAACGAGACAAGTTCAAGCTTGTTTCAATCCGAGAAAGACAGGCGCTTCGCCCGCCTGATCCGCGATGTCCTTTCGGCCGTGTGGATCAGCGTGAGCCTCGGCTTCGCGCTGATCGGCGATGGCGCCCATGCTGCGCCGGCCACGTTCAACATCGATGTCCAGACCTTCAAGCTCGCGAACGGCATGGAGGTCGTCGTCATACCCGACCACCGCTCGCCCGTGGTCACCCATATGGTGTGGTACAAGGTAGGCGCGGCGGACGAGCCGCAGGGCAAGACCGGAGTCGCCCACCTTCTCGAGCATCTCCTGTTCAAGGGCACGCCGCGCTATCCGGCCGGTGAGTTTTCGCGGCTGGTGCGGCGCAATGGCGGCGATGAGAATGCTTTTACCACCCAGGATCACACCGGCTACTTCCAGAACGTGGCAAAGGACCGGCTGGCGCTGGTAATGGACCTCGAGTCCGATCGCATGCGCAACCTTGCTCTCAGGGAGGAAGACGTAGAGACCGAACTGGCGGTGGTGCAGGAAGAGCGACGGTCGCGCATCGACAACGATCCGACAAGCCTGCTCGTCGAGCAGATGGACGCCGCGCTGTACGTCGCCCATCCTTACGGCAGGCCGGTGATCGGCTGGATGTCGGAGGTCGAGCGGCTCACCCGCGAGGATGTTCTTTCTTTCTACCGGAAGCATTACATGCCCCGCAATGCCGTCCTCGTGGTCGCCGGCGACGTGACTGTCGCCGAAGTGCGGCCGCTGGCCGAGAAGTACTACGGCGTTCTTGCCAACGACGACGGGCTGCCGCCCCGGCTGCGCACTGCGGAGCCACAGCCGATCGCGGCGCGCCGTGTGCGGATGAGCGACGCCCGCGTCGGTGTCGATCTCATTCAGCGAAGTTATCTGACCTTTAGCCATGCCGGGGACAGCAACAACGAAGCGGTCGTCCTCGACGTGCTGGCCGACATACTCGGCGGCGGCGCTTCGGCTCGGCTGTCGAAGGCCCTGGTGATCGACCAGCGCATCGCCAACGATGCGGGTTCCTTCTATTCAGGCGACGATCGTGACAGCGGCACGTTTGTTGTCTACGCAGTGGCAGGTCCGGGCAGCGATCTGAGCAGGATCGAGGCGGCGTTGGACGAGGTAATCGCCGGCGTAGTGAGGGATGGCGTCACTGCCGCGGAACTGGATCGCGCCAAACGCCGCCTGCGAGCCGAGGCGATCTATGCGCTCGACAGCCAGTCCTGGCTCGCCCGCACCTTCGGCACTGCGGTGACGAATGGCGGCGCCCTCCGCGATGTTCTCGAATGGCCGAGCCGCGTTGATGGCGTAACGGCCGCGGAGGTCAAGCAGCTGGCACAGTCCATCTTTCGGCCGGAACGTTCGGTGACCGGAGTCATTACTCCTCCGCCAAAGGCCGACTAGCGTGCCCGCTCGAGCGATCGCCCTTTTCCGGATCGCCCGGCTGGCTTCGATCCTTACGGCGGCGATTTTTCTCCTCTGTGCCGGCACCGCCTTCGCCATTGAAATCAGGGAGGTTCGAAGCCCGGGCGGTATTCAAGCCTGGCTGGTCGAGCAGCATTCCATCCCTCTGATCGCCATGAGTTTTTCCTTCCAGGAAGGAGCTGCCAGCGATCCCGACGATAAGGCCGGCCTCACCCACCTGCTCAGCGCAATGCTCGACGAAGGCGCGGGCGGCCTCGATACCGAGGCGTTCCGGCAGTTGCGGGATCGGCTTTCGTTCCGCATGTCCTTTGAAAGTTCTGCCGACAGCTTCGGGGGCTCGTTTCAAACTCTCAGCGAAAACCGCGATCCCTCGTTTGCGGCCCTGAAGCTGGCGCTCGCCGAGCCGCGTTTCGATCCGGAGCCCCTGGACCGTGTGCGCCAGCAGATCATTCTGGGCATCAAGAACGAAGAGCAGAACCCCGAGGACATAGCCTTCAACCTGTGGCGCCAAACGGTGTTCGCCGGCCACCCTTATGCCCGCGACGGCCACGGCACGTCCGCCAGCCTGAGCAGGCTCACTGCCGAGGATTTGCGTAGGCGCGCAAAATCGTTGTTCACCCGGGACAAGCTGCTGATCGCGGTCGTCGGTGATATCGACGCCGCCAACCTGGGCCGGCTGCTGGACGAGACGTTCGGCGGCCTGCCAGCCAAAGGCGAAACGGGCATGGTGGCCAAGGCGGACGTCGCCCGGGGTCCACGCCTTGCCATCGTCGAGCGCGACATTCCCCAGAGCGTCATTCAGTTCGGCCATGCCGGCATCACCCGCGACGATCCGGATTTCATCGCTGCCTATGTGATGAACGATATTCTGGGCGGTTCGGGATTCGGCTCGCGGCTCATGGATGAGGTTCGCGAAAAGCGCGGCCTTACCTATTCGATCTACAGTCAGCTGCTGCCCCTGGATCACGCCGGACTTTTTCTCGGCGGTGCGGCCACCCGCAACGAGCGGGCGGGCGAGACGATCGGACTGATCCGCAAAGAGCTCGCGCGCTTCGCCTCGGAGGGCCCGACGGCTGAGGAGCTCGCCGACGCCAAAGCCTACATCACCGGTTCCTATGCCCTTAGATTCACGACTTCGTCTCGAATCGCCGAACAGCTTTTGAGCATCCAGGAGGAAAAACTCGGCATCGACTACGTCAAGACCCGCAACTCGCTGGTCGAGGCCGTGTCGCTCGAAGACGTCCGGCGGGTCGCCAAACGGCTGATCGATGCCGATGGCCTCATCGTCACGGTTGTCGGCAAGCCCGAGGGCCTCAAGTGATGGGGTGCGACGCCCGCCTCGCAATGACCTGAGCAACGGCGCTTCAGCCTTATCGCCAGGCAGCGCATGTAGTATCTGTCCCGCCATGCGGATCAGGCGGCTTCCCGAAGGCATCGTCAATCGCATCGCTGCCGGCGAGGTGATCGAAAGGCCTTCGAGCATCCTCAAGGAGCTGATGGAGAACGCCATCGATGCAGGCGCGCGCCGCATCGAGGCGATTTTCCGCAACGGCGGTCGCACTCTCATACGGGTCAATGACGACGGCCATGGCATGACGGGCGATGAACTGAAACTCGCGGTCGAGCGCCATGCGACATCCAAGCTCGACGACGATGACCTGGTCCGCATCCGCACCCTCGGCTTTCGCGGCGAAGCTCTGCCGTCGATCGGCGCGGTGTCGCGACTTGCCATCACGTCGCGGGCACGCGGCACTGGGAGCGCGCATGTGATCGAGGTTGCCGGCGGGGTCGGGAGCGAGGTGCGCCCGGCCGCCCATGGCGACGGCACGACGGTCGAGGTTCGCGATGTTTTCTACGCGGTGCCGGCCCGGCTGAAGTTCCTGCGCTCCGAGCGTGCCGAGACCGCCGAGGCGGCCGACGTTACCCGCCGGCTTGCCATCGCCCATCCGCAAGTCGCCTTTGCCCTCATCAGCGAGGAGCGGCGCATCATCGATATCGAGGCCGGCGACGGAACCGACGAGGGGCTTCGCAGGCGCCTTGCCGGGCTGGTGGGCACGGACTTTGTGGCCGCCAGCGTTTCCATCCAGGGCGGGCGCGACCGGCTGCGTCTGTCCGGCCTTGCCGCGGTGGCGACCTATCACCGCGCGCAGCCGAACATGCAGTTCACCGTCGTCAACGGGAGGCCCGTGCGCGACAGGCTGATCATCGGCGCCATCCGCGGCGCCTATGCGGACCTCATGACGAAAGGACGGTTCCCGGCGCTGGCGCTGTTCCTCGACTGCCCGCCCGAGGAGATCGACGTCAACGTCCACCCGGCCAAGGCCGAAGTCAGGTTTCGCGATCCGGCTGCCGTTCGCGGCCTGATCGTCGGCGTCATTCGCAGCGCCATCGGCAGGTCCGGCACGCCGGCTCCCAATCCTCTCCGCACATCATCAGTGTCGTCGGCTCTGCGGCCGGCGCCCCCGACGGCAAGTCCGGGACAGCGCAACATGGCCTTCGCACCGCCTCGGTTCAGGTCCGGGCTGGCAGAAGAGCCGGCGCCGCCGGTTGTCGCGGATGGCGAGGCTGACGCACGGGCGGAGCCCCTGGGCCAGGCGTGCGGACAATTTCATGAAACCTATATCGTGGCCGAGACCGCCGACGGCGTCATGATCGTCGATCAGCACGCTGCGCACGAACGCATCGTCTATGAAGAGCTCAAGGCGCAACGCCAGGGCGCCGGCATAGCAACCCAGCCATTGCTGATACCCGACGTGGTGGACCTCGACCCCGTAAGCCTCGCCCGGCTCGCCGCCGAGTCCGAATTTCTGGGCGGGCTTGGCCTGGTGCTCGAACCTTTCGGCGCCTCGGCGGTCCTGGTCCGCGAAATGCCGGCTCCTCTCGCCGGCGCCAGCGCCGCGCGGCTCGTCAGGGATCTCGTCGATGATCTCGGCAATGCGCCGGCCGGGGAAGCATTGGAGGAGAAGAACAACCGCGTGCTCGCCACGATGGCCTGTCACCATTCGGTGCGTGCCGGCCGCAGGCTGCGCATCGAGGAGATGAATGCGCTGTTGCGCAGCATGGAACGCGGCCTCAACTCGAGCCAGTGCAATCATGGCCGGCCCACCTACGTCGAGCTGAAGCTGAAGGATATCGAACGTCTGTTTGCGCGCAAATAGAGGGTGAAGGTCGGCACGATCCGTCACGTCACAGCTGCCCTTCGCGCAAGAACAGGACCTTTGTGTCGCCGTAGTCGCGCTCATCGATACAGCGCAGGTCTTCGGGGATGGCGACCTCCGCACGGGCACTTTCCTCGACAATGACGACGGCGCCGGTTGCCAGCCAGCCACCTTGGACAAGGGCATAGAGCGCCTGTTCTCCAAGCCTCTTGCCGTAGGGGGGATCGACAAACGCCAGGTCGTACGGCGGCTGCGGCGCACAGAGACCCAGCCGCACCGCGTCGCGGCGCCAGATCTTGCACTGCCCGATGACACCGAGCGCGTCGGCATTACGCCGGATGAGGCCGCGCGCATCCGGGCTGTCATCGATGAACAGGCAGAACCGCGCTCCGCGCGACATGGCCTCCAGCCCGAGGGCGCCGGTGCCGGCGAAAAGATCGACGACCCGGCTGCCCTCGATCCCGAACCCGTCGACGCCGTGCTCGAGAATGTTGAACATCGCTTCGCGCGCCCGCTCGGAAGTGGGCCGCAATGCACGCCCGCGAGGTACCGCCAGGACGCGCCCGCCGAACCTACCCCCGACGATGCGCACGAGGTTCATCCTTGCTTTGAGTGAGCAGCGATCCGAGCTGTTCGCGCAAAACCCGCGGCGATACTTCCTCGACCTGGCCGGGCGGAAGGCCACCCAGCTGGAACGGCCCGAAGCTCACGCGGATGAGCCGGCTTACCGTGAGACCCAGATGTTCGCACACCTTTCTGACCTCGCGGTTCTTGCCCTCGGCGAGAGCGAAGAGCAGCCACTGGTGGGACCCCGCCTGGCGTTCGATCGAGGCGGCGATCGCGCCGTAGCGGATATCGCCGATGACCAGTCCTTCCTTCAGACCATCAAGCCTGGCTTGGGTGGCCTGGCCCCTGACCCGAACGCGGTAGCGCCGGACCCACCCCGTCGCCGGCAGTTCGAGCAGGCGCTTGATCTCGCCATCGTTGGTCAGGAGCAGGAGACCTTCGCTGGTGAAGTCGAGGCGGCCCACCGAAACGACCCGCGGCAAGTGACCCGGCAAACTCTGAAAAACGGTCGGCCGTCCTCGTGGATCGCGATGGCTGACCATGAGGCACGGCGGCTTGTGATAGCGCCATAGCCGCGTAGCCTCGGCGGTCGCCAGCGCCTTCCCATCGATGCTTATTTCGTCCCCGGCTTCGATCCTGACTGCCGGGGAAACCAGGATCGTGCCGTTAACCGCTACGCGGCCTGCGGCGATCAGCCGTTCCGCGTCGCGGCGCGAAGCAGCTCCGGCGCGGGCGATCACCTTGGCGACACGCTCGCCTCGTTTTGTTTCGGGTGCGCTTGCCGGCTTCATGCTCCGGCAATTAAATCATGTCTTCCAAAGAGTGCGCAGACCCTCTTGACGGCGCACGCCGCCTGCCCAATGTCGCGCCCACCCGTCATTGGAGTGCCGGTCGGCCATGTCCATGAATCTTCCCCCTGCCATGGAAATCGCCCTCGAAGAGGCGGTTGCCGCAGCGGTTCGGGGGGAAGTTCCCGTAGGGGCGGCCATCACCTCCGCCACCGGGGAGATCATCTGCCGGGCCGGCAACCGTACCATCGAGTTCGTCGATCCCACTGCCCATGCCGAGGTACTGGCAATCCGCGTGGCGGCCCAGGTCATCGGCAGCGAGAGGCTGGCGGAGTGCGACATGTATGTCACGCTGGAGCCATGCACGATGTGTGCCGCGGCCATCTCGTTTGCCCGTCTGCGCCGGCTCTATTTCGGCGCCAGCGATCCGAAAATGGGCGCTGTCGAACATGGTCCGCGCTACTTCAGTCAGCCGGTGTGCCACCATCGGCCTGAAATCTATGGCGGCATCGGAGCTGCCCGCGGCGCTGCCATGCTGAAGGACTTCTTCGCTCGCCGTCGCTGAGGACTCGGGCACTCCCTGTCGGACTTGGGGTCATTGTCCCAGGTTGCCTGCGCGCTTGCCGTCCCCCTCCATGACGAGCGCCAGGCGGCGCTTGAGACGCTCCTTGGCCGGCGCCGCTGCCGCGAGGATCGCGCTGATCTTGAAGAACTCCATCACCCTGAACTCATCGACCGCCGGCTCGATCAGGATGTCCGGAGGATGCTCCAGGTTGCGCAGGGCGACGATCTGCCGCTGCATGATCTGCGCCGCTCCGAACCACAGATCCTTGTTGTTGGGATCGCGCCCCATGCCGGCCACCGGACCGCCGGTAACGTCGATGGCTACCGTCAGGTCGGTGTCCCTGTCGATGTGGTTGACTGGGAGGGGGTTGACCATGCCGCCATCGATCACATAGCGGTCGTCGATACGCGGCGCGGCGATGATGCCGGGAATCGCAATGCTGGCCGCCACCGCTTCGAAGAGTGGCCCACGGCGGATCGCCATTTCCCTGCGCGCGTAGAAATCGGTGGTGCTGACGGAAAAGCGGATCGGCGTATCCTCGATGCGGCGGCACACGCCCTTCGGAAAGAACAGCTCCGTGAGTTTCATCCCATTGACCATTACCGGACCGGAAGCCTTGAAACTCACGAGGGCAGTGGGGCTTTCGAGCCTGCGGCCGGAAAAAAGGCGGTGTGCCAGCCGCACCCGGTTGGAAAGAACGTCGATGGCGTGACCGGCGATCTCGCGCCCGGATATCCCGGAAGCGTAGGCCGCCCCCACGAGTGCGCCCATGCTCGTACCGGCCAGGCAGAACGGCTTTATTCCCAGTTCATCGAACGCCTGCAGCATGGCGATGTGAGCAAGACCGCGGGCGCCGCCGCCGCCCAGCGCCACTCCGATTCTGATGTCTGTTCTCAAGCGCCTGCCGCCTTTGCGAATTGCCACGCCCGCTCCGCCATCGGCCGTACCTGGCGCGCCAGCATGGCGGCATGTGGATTGACCGCTGTGCCGTCGCGCACCCGTCCGGCGATGCCCTGGAATATGGCGGCGAGCCTGAAGAAATTGTATGCCAGATATATGTCGAGGTCGGGCAGTCCGTCCAGGTTCCTGCGCCGGCAGTAGTCCGCGACATAGTCCTCGAACCGGGGCAGCCCCGGCGCCTTGGACTGTAAGCCGGCGAGCGATCCCACGCCGCCGCCGTCGGTGCTTTGCGGCATATGCCACTGCATGACGTGATAGGTGAAATCCGCGATTGGGTCGCCGACCGTCGACAGTTCCCAATCCAGCACGGCGGCGATGCGCGGCTCGACGGGATCTACGATGCAGTTGTCGAGGCGGAAGTCCCCGTGAATGAGACCGGCGACCTTTTGCGCCGGCACGGCCTCGGGAAGCCACGCCATCAGCCTGTCCATCTCGGTGATCTCGACCGTGCGCGACTGGCTGTATTGTTCCGACCAACGTCTGATCTGCCGTAGCACATACCCGTCCGGCCGCCCGAAGGCCGCCAGACCCAGCTTCGCCACATCGAAACCGTGCAGCCGGGCAATGGTTTCGTTCAGCGACTGGAACAGCCGCTGCCTCTCCGGCGCGTTGAGGTCCGGCGCCCACGGTTCCCAGAAGATCCGTCCCGGAACGAATTCCATCACGTAGAACGTGCTGCCGATGACGCTTTCATCCGTACACAGAGCGAGAGGCGCAGGCACCGGAAAGTCTGCGCCGCTGAGCGCCTTGGTCACCAGGTATTCACGCTCGACCGCGTGTGCGGACTTCAGCAGCGGGCCGCGCGGCTTGCACCGCACTACATAGGTTCCCGAGCCCGCCCGAACGAGATAGGTCGGGTTCGATTGCCCGCCCTTGAATCGTTCGACAACGAGTGTGCCCGCGAATCCGGCGACGTTGCGGGCGAGGTATGAAGCCAGTCGCCGCTGATCGATTTCCTGCGCCGTGTCGAGCCCCCGCGTCCCGGCAAACTCTGCCTGCCGGTCGAAGCGGTGTCTCATGAGGCGGCGGTAGCCTTGAGGAACGGCATCAGGGCGGCGAGCGTCGCCTCCGGATTCTCCTCGGCGAGGAAATGGCCGGAATCGATGGCCTGGCCGTCGACATGGTCCGCCCACTCCTTCCAGGAATTGAGCATCACCGAGGTCTCGGCCGGAATGCCCGCGGTGCCCCAGACGACGCGCAGCGGACAGCTGATCCGGCTGCCGTCGGCGCGCGAGGCCGCATCGGCCTCACGATCGTAGCTCCAGCCGGCGCGATAGTCGTTGCATGCGGCATTGATGTGCTCGGGCGTGGCAAAGTGGAGGCGATATTCGGCGAGGGCTTCCTCGTCGAAGGCCGAAAGATTGCCGGCTTTCGTCCAGCTGGCCAGCGTGTAGTCGAGAAATGCCGTCGGCGCCTGCTCGATGAGCATCTCGGGCAGCGGATGAGGCTGGGCAAGGAACAGCCAGTGATAGACCTTCATGGCGAACTGCGCATCGAGCCCCCGCCACATGTGATACGTGCTGATGATGTCGAGGATGGCGAGCGAGCGAATGCGTGCCGGCTCGTCGAGCGCCATGCGGTAGGCCACCCGGCCGCCGCGATCGTGTCCGGCGACCGCGAAACGCTCGTGGCCGAGTGAGGTCATGAGTTGAAACATGTCCTGGGCCATGGCGCGCTTGGAATAGGCGAAGTTGCCGGCATCGTTGGCCGGGCACGAGGAGAAGCCGTAGCCTCGCAAGTCGGCCACGATGCAGGTGAAGTGCTCACTCAGCTCCGGAACGATTCTGTGCCACATTGCATGGGTCTGCGGAAAACCGTGCAGCAGCAAGAGCGCTGGACCCCGTCCGCCAATGCGCGCGAAGATGGTAGTGGCTGGTCCGGTGGGCGCGGAAACCTGCCTGAAATCATTGGGATAAAGCGGCATCAGGCCATCATATGCCCGGTTCGGGCCTCAGCAAGGCAAACTTCGGCCGAGGGCGCGCCAGCCGATGTCACGCCGGCAATATCCTTCCGGCCAGTCGATGAGATCGACGGCCTGGTAGGCTCGCGACCGCGCTTGCGCCATGTCTGGCGCGGTGGCGGTGACGCTGAGAACGCGGCCACCCCTGGCGATGACGTGCTCGCCTTTCATCGCGGTGGCGGCGTGGAAGATCTGAACGCCGTCCACGGCGGCGGCGCGATCGATGTGACGGATCGCACTTCCTGTCGCGACCCGCCCCGGATACCCCTTGGTCGCCATGACGACGGTCAGCGCGCATTCGTTCCGCCAGCGCAGCGAGATCTGGCCCAGCGTTCCTCCCGTCGCCGCAAGCAACAGCGTCAGGAGGTCATCTTTCAGCCTCGGCATCAGGGCTTGGCACTCGGGATCACCGAAACGGACGTTGTATTCGATGAGCTTGGGGCCGCTGGAGGTAAGCATCAGGCCGGCGTACAGGATGCCCTGGTAAGCGCTGCCCATCTCCGCCATGCCGCGGATGGTGGGCTCGACAATGCGCGTCATTACCTCCCGGCAAAGTGCTTCCGTCATGATCGGCGCGGGCGAATAGGCGCCCATGCCGCCGGTATTGGGGCCGGTGTCGCCGTCGTGGGCGCGCTTGTGGTCCTGAGCCGTCGCCAGGGCCAGCGCCCGGACTCCGTCGGTGATGGCGAAGAAGCTCGCCTCCTCTCCTTCGAGGAACTCCTCGATGACCGCCTCCGATCCGGCCGGCCCGAATTTCCCCGCGAACAGTTCATCGATGGCTCGTTCGGCTTCGTCTCTCGTCGCTGCCACCGTCACCCCCTTGCCCGCCGCCAGCCCATCGGCCTTGACCACCACCGGCGCGCCCACTTCACCCAGATACTGGAGGGCGGCATCGCGCGAGCTGACCCTGCGATAGGCGGCGGTCGGTATCCCGAAACGGGCGCAGAGGTCTTTCGCGAAGCCCTTGGAACCCTCGAGCCGGGCGGCGAGCCGGCGCGGGCCGAATGCCCTGATGCCCGCATCCGCCAGGTCGTCGACGATGCCGGCGACGAGTGGCGCCTCCGGGCCGACCATCACCAGGCCGACGGCCGCCTTTCGGCTGAAGTCGATCACCGCCCGATGATCTGCAGGGTCGATCTCCACGCATTCCGCGTGGGCGGCAATGCCCGGATTGCCGGGCGCGGCATATAGCTTGCCGATGAGCGGGCTCGCCGAAAGCTTCCAGGCGAGCGCGTGCTCACGCCCGCCCGCGCCGAGCAGAAGAACGTTGATGTCCGTCAAAATCGAGTCTCGTCCTTGATCAGGGCCGCCGATTGATCTTTGATGCGGCGCCCGCGAGAAAGCAGGAATAGCGTACCTTGTCCACCGATTGGCCCTTCGACATTGCTCCCGGCGAGCTTGCCGGCGGCGCGGATTCCAATGTCGCGGAACTGACGGTTTCGGAGCTGTCCAACGCGCTCAAGCGGACGCTCGAGGACAGTTTCGGGCTGGTGCGGGTGCGCGGCGAAATCAGCAAAGTTTCGCGCCCGGGATCGGGTCATTGCTATCTTGATCTGAAGGACGACCGGGCCGTCGTCGGCTGTGTAATCTGGAAAACGAGCCTTGCGCGCCTGAGGTTCAAGCCTGAGCGCGGGCTGGAGGTCAGTGTCACCGGCAGGATCACTACGTTTCCCGCCCAATCCAGATACCAGATCGTCATCGATACGATGGCGCCGGCAGGAGCCGGAGCGCTCATGGCGTTGCTCGAGGAGCGCCGCAGGAAACTTCAGGCGGAAGGCCTTTTTGACGCAGCGCGCAAGAAACCCATACCGTTTCTGCCCCGGACCATTGGCATCGTCACTTCCCCCACCGGAGCGGTCATTCGTGACATCCTGCATCGGCTTGCCGACCGGTTCCCGCGCCATGTCCTGGTCTGGCCGGTGCGCGTGCAGGGTGACCGGAGCTCAGAAGAGGTGGCCGCCGCCATCCGCGGCTTCAACAGGCTGGGACGGGGCGGTGTGATCCCGCGGCCCGACCTCATCATTGTCGCCAGAGGCGGGGGGTCCATTGAAGATCTGTGGAGCTTCAATGAGGAGATGGTCGTGCGCGCCGCAGCGGAAAGCGCAATTCCGCTGATCGCCGCGGTTGGCCATGAAAGCGACTGGACTCTCATCGACTACGCTGCCGATGCTCGAGCCCCCACTCCGACCGCTGCTGCCGAACGCGCCGTGCCGGTACGCGCCGAACTTGCCTTGCAACTGGCCACTCTCGACACCCGCAACGGCCGGGCGCTGCGGCGTCTGGTCGAGGAACGGCGCGCGCGTATTCGCTCCGCCGCTCGCGGCCTGCCGCGCGCCGATGATCTGCTTGCCTCGGCGCGCCAACGCCTCGATGGCGCTGGAGGACGTCTCGGTCAGGCGCTCCTGATCAACGCCCGGCATCAGCGCGGCCGGCTGGAGCGGCTGGGCCCGTACCTGTCGCTGCGGCAGTTGAAGCAGGAAATCGCCCGTCAGCAGTCGGCGCTCGAGCGTCTGGGCCGGGATGCCCGCCGGGCTTTTGACAATCAGCTAGCGCTCCGGCGCCGCAGGCTCGAAGGTGGCGCCAGGATGCTTGCGACATTGTCCCACCACTCGGTGCTTGGCCGTGGTTATGCATTGGTCATGGCTGGCGACCGGCTGATCGCGTCGGTTGTGGCCGCCCGTCCCGGCCTTGCGGTAAGGCTTCGATTTCACGACGGCGACGCCGGAGCACGCGTCGACGGCCGCTCTCCGGCTGCCGGTCGCCGGATCGCGAGCAAGGTTCCGGCGCAAGGGTCGCTCTTCTAGCGCGGAGAAGAAATTGGGATGGTGTAATGCGGCAGCGGCGAATCCATTGCGGACCCCCTCTGCCATGATGCGTTGGCGCTGCGGCCCAACACGCCTAGGGAGTATATGAGCCATGGGTTCCTCGTTCCGCTTGTTCTCCGTCGGCGGCACCGACGTTCGCGTGCACCCGACGTTCTTTCTCCTTCTCGTTTGGGTAGCCGCCGTGCACTGGTTCCGGGGCGGGGCGCCGGCCGCTGTTGCCGGCGTGGTGTTCATCGTCCTGCTGTTTCTGTGCGTGGTGCTGCACGAGTTCGGCCATGTCTATGCCGCGCGCCGCTATGGCATCCGCACCTCCGACGTGACGCTCCTGCCGATCGGCGGTGTCGCCTCCCTGGAGCGCATGCCCGAGAAGCCAATTCAGGAAATCATCGTGGCTCTGGCCGGCCCCGCCGTGAATCTGGTTATCGCCCTCGTGCTGATGCTGGTCCTCGGCGCACGCTTCGACCTTGCCCAGATGGCTGAGTTGCAGGAAGCGCAGACGTCTCTCATGGGGCAGGTAGCGGCCGCCAACGTGGCGCTGGTGGTCTTCAACATGATCCCCGCCTTTCCCATGGATGGCGGCCGCGTCCTGCGCGCGCTACTCGCCACCCGCCTCGGTTTTACCAGGGCGACCCGTATCGCCGGCACCATCGGCCAGGTCCTTGCGGTCGTCCTCGGCTTCGCCGGCTTGTTCGGCAATCCGCTCCTGGTCCTCGTGGCGGTGTTCATATTTTTGGCCGCCGGGGCGGAGGCGGGTTTCGTTCAAGCGCGCGACGCGACACGAGGTCACCTCGCCTCGGAAGCCATGATCACGTCGTTCATGCCTCTTTCGCCGCAGTCGACGGTGGACGAGGCGGCAGATCTCCTCCTGCGGACGACGCAACACGAGTTCCCGGTCGTCGACGCGTCCCACAACCTCAGCGGCGTGGTGACTCGCGATGCTATCTTTGCGGCGCTCAAGCAGAAGCACGGCGCGACACCGGTCATCGAGGTGATGACCGGCGACGTTCGCACGGTGCCCGAAAACGCCTGTCTGGAAACCGTGTTCGCCGACCTCCAGAAGCGCGCTGCGCATTTCATCGGCGTCGTCGATCGCGGCGGTCGCTTCATCGGCTACCTGACACCGGAAAACATCAGCGAGCTGGTGATGATCCGCACCTCCGCCGCAGCCCGTCGTGCGACGGGTTGATCTGGGCACAAAGAGACCCCCTGATATGTCTTCCGGCCCGCCGGGCGATCGATTCTGGCGCACCGTGGCGATTGTGGCGCTCGTCCTCACCGCCGCGATGCTCGGCCGGGAAACGCTGCGCGAGTATCTGTTCAGCGCCCGCGAGCCGCGGGCGGTCGTTCCGCGAGCGGAACTTGGGTCCGGCGAGCGTCACGTCAATGAAGTATTCACCAGTGTGGCGCCCTCGGTCGTCTCGGTCTTTGCCATGCACGGGGCGGGCGGCCTTCAGCCTGCGGCGACAGGTGCGGGGTCCGGTATCATCTGGGACCGGGCAGGTCACATCGTCACCAATGCACACGTCGTCGCAGATGCCAGCCGCATCGGAGTTGTACTGGACGACGGCCGAAGCCTCGCGGCGAGCGTAGTGGGTCGGGCGGCCTGGACCGATCTTGCCGTCCTCCGGTTGCCTGACGCGCCGGACGATCTAAAGCCGATTGCGGTGGGAAGCTCCGCCGATCTGGTGGTCGGCCAGACGGTGTATGCCATCGGCAACCCGTTCGGGCTGTCCCGTACCCTCACGACCGGCATCATCAGCGCACTCGATCGCCGCCTGCCCACGGCCGGAGGCCGGGAAGTGGCCGGCGTGATACAGACCGATGCCGCGATCAATCCGGGCAACTCCGGCGGGCCGCTCGTCGACAGTTCGGGCCGTCTGATCGGTGTCAACACTGCGATCGTCGCCCCGACGGGCGCGTTTTCGGGGGTCGGCTTCGCCGTTCCTGTCGATACCGTCAACCGGATCGTGCCCTATCTGATACGCGACGGACGCGCGCCGATGGCGGGCATCGGGATCATTGCGGTGCCTGAGGAGATGGCGGCCCGGGCGGGAATCAAGGGCGTGGTTGTTCAGGACGTGCGGGAGGGCGGAGCCGCCGAACAGGCAGGCCTCGGCGGCATGGATGGGTCGGGCAGCATTGGCGATGTGATCGTAGCCGTGGAAGGCAACCCCGTCACCTCGCTTGCCGACCTCGCACTGGAGCTCGAGCGCGTCGGCATCGGCAACCGGGCAACCGTTGGTTTGCTGCGGAACAACGACCGGCGAGACGTGGAGGTTCTCGTCCAGGACATCAACACGGAGTAATATGAGAGCCCCGACCGCACTGGTTTATGGCAATCGCCGGCGGGACAGGCTATCTGGAGCCGCATGAACCGCTTTGATCCCGGCTTCCCCCACGCCAAGGAAGCAAAAGTGCGATTTCTCGACGGTGACTATCAGATCGTCGTTCAGGGTGATTATGTCCGCTGCGCCGTATCGGGCAGGCCCATCAGGCTCGAAGAGCTGAAATACTGGAGTGTGGCTCGCCAGGAAGCCTACGCCTCCGCCGACATGGCGCTCAAGCGCCACCTCGAAGTCTCGCAGGAAGCAACCGGCTAACCCTTCGAGCCGGCCGCAACTGGTGCACGCCGGGTCCGGCGTGTATAAGCGCGCCCTGGAGCAGGCATGATCATGGCAACGGCGTGGACACCCGAAAGCTGGCGCGGCAAGCCCGCCGTCCAGATGCCGGAATTCCCCGATCTGGCCCAGCTGGCGCAGGTGGAAAAGACCCTGGCCGGCTATCCTCCGCTGGTCTTCGCGGGCGAGGCACGCAAGCTCAAGCGCAAGCTCGCCCGGGCGGCTGAGGGGCGCGCCTTCCTGTTGCAGGGAGGAGACTGCGCCGAGAGCTTTGCCGAGCACTCCGCCGACAACATCCGCGACTTTTTCCGCATCTTCCTGCAAATGGCGGTTGTTTTGACCTTCGCCGGCGGCCAGCCGGTGGTGAAAGTGGGCCGCATCGCCGGGCAGTTCGCCAAGCCGCGCTCCTCGGCGACGGAAGCCTATCGGGGCCGCGAGCTGCCGAGCTACCGCGGCGACATCGTCAATGACATCGCACTGACGCACCGGCGCCCGCCGGCCGGATCCCGAGCGCCAGATCATGGCCTACCGGCAGTCGGCCGCGACGCTCAATCTTCTGCGCGCCTTTGCCGGCGGCGGCTATGCCAACCTCGAGCACGTTCATCGCTGGACGCTTGGTTTTCTGAACGGCTCGCCGGCGAGCGAAAGATATCAGGACTTGGCCGACCGCATCACCGAAGCCTTGGGGTTCATGCGCGCCTGCGGCATTACCTCCGACACCGTTCCGCAATTGCGCTCGACGGAGTTCTTCACCAGCCACGAAGCGCTGCTGCTGGGCTACGAGCAGGCGATGACCCGCGTCGATTCCACGAGCGGCGATTGGTACGCCACGTCGGGACACATGCTGTGGATCGGCGATCGCACCCGGCAGCCGCATGGCGCACACGTGGAGTTCTGCCGCGGGGTGAAGAATCCCGTTGGACTGAAATGCGGGCCATCGCTCGAGGCGGACGATCTGTTGCGACTCATCGACACCCTGAATCCCGAAAATGAACCTGGCCGGCTGACGCTGATCACCCGGTACGGCCACGACAGGATTGAACGCCATCTTCCGGAGATCATCCGCGCCGTGAAAGGGGAAGGGCGCTCGATCGTCTGGTCCTGCGATCCCATGCATGGCAACACGATCGAAACCTCGACCGGCTATAAGACCCGCCGCTTCGAACAGGTCATGAGCGAGGTGCGCAAGTTCATGGATATTCATCAGGCGGAGGGTACGCACGCCGGCGGCATTCACGTGGAGATGACCGGAAAGAACGTCACCGAATGCACGGGCGGCTTCCAGGCTGTTACCGAGGTCGATCTCAAGGACCGCTACCATACCTTCTGCGATCCACGTCTCAACGCCGCCCAGGCGCTCGAGCTCGCTTTTCTGGTCGCTCAGGAGATGAAGGAAGAGCAGGCGCTGCGTCCGCGACGCGAGCTGTCCTACGACGACGAAGGAGGCGGGCGCGATCGAGGCTGCCGAATAACGCCGCTGCGGGCTGGCAAAGCAGGGTTGCGGGCTTGGACAACGCGGTTGGTCAGTTCTGCGGCGTCGGCTTCCGGTCTCTTGCAGCCGAACGCCGAGGAGGTGGGGCGGCTTCTGACCCGGAGCCGGCGTTCGAGAGCAAGCGAACGCTAACAGTTTCTTAGAGCTTCGCGCCTCTATTCATGAGCGAGGATGTTGGCGAGTTTTCTGAAGGGATCGCGCACGAAAAACCGCCGGACACCCCAGGGTTCTTCTGCCGGTCCATATTCGATTGCCACATTCGCGTCTTTCATGCGGCTGAGCGCATCGTCAAGGGCACGATGAGGGCGGCGCCCGCAAACGGCAAGAAAGGCATCCGGTCAATGCGAGCAGGGGTGCCGCATAGCCCTCAAGGGTGCCGGGAAAGGTGAGGAGGGAGGGGAAGAACAAGCCGAAGGCTGTGAGGTTTGCCAGGAGCGGCGCGCGTTCGCCACGACCTTGGCGCGGGACGCGTGTTGAGTGCTCGGCGACGCCCACCGACGGCAAGCAACAGGGGTGCCGCGAAGGCAAGCAGCGAGACCGCGCGGAGAGCCATGACGAGTGTCGTTGACATCTCTTACGATGCTCGGAGGCGCATGAGATAGAGCGCGATGGGCAGCAGCAGGATGGGGAGCACGTAGCTCACCACGAGGGCCAGGATCGGCTGATCGGCCCAGCCGGCACCGATCGCCGCAAACGCAAACGCGGTGGGCACGCTGCCGACGGCCAGTGCCGCGGTGAATTTTCCCAGGGGCATGCCCGCAAGGCCGGCCAGAAAGACCATGGCCTCCGGAATGCTGTAGGGAAGGCTGCGGGTGAGGACGATCGCCCATGCACCGGCCCGTTCGAACAGGCTCTCCATCTTGTTCAATGACTGGGGGCCGACGAAGCGCTTCACCATTCGCCGTGCAGAGGTGAGCATGAGGACATAGCCGAGAAGGCCACCGGTGATCAGGCCGACGCTGCCCAACAGGCCCCCGAGCACGGTGCCGTAGATGATGCCGAGGGCCGCGATCACGACGGTCTGCGGGACCGGCAACACCAGATCGGCCCAGATGAGAGCGATGCCCACGGCCCATGCCCAGGCGTCGTATTTGCGGAGCATGAGGACGGCGTCGTTGGCGTCCTGAGGCGTAGGGATCGTGGCGCAGGAGGCCAGCGCCAAAGCCACAATGCCGACCACGACCAGGCCCGATCTCAATTCGGCCTCCGGGCTCCCAGGACCGGCCAATGGGGCCGGCGCTCTTGCTCAACGGCTACAGCCAGCGGCGGACACGCGCCTTGTAGTCGCGGTAGGCGTCGCCGAAGCGCCGCTCGAGATACGCCTCTTCGCGCGCGACCACGCCGTAGCGCAGGATGATGACGAGAGGCAGCGCGAGGACGAGGACCCACGGGCTGCGCGCAGCTATGCCGATGCCGGCATAGAGGAGAAACATGCCGACGTAGATCGGATTGCGGCTCCAGCCGTGTATGCCGGTTGTGACCAGCGCGCGGACAGGCTGGTTGGAGGGCACCGGCGTCGCCGCGCGAGAGAAGTTGCGAATTCCTGCGGCCACGATCGCGACGCCGATCAGGATCAGGCCGCCGCCCGCCGTCCAACGGATCAGGGCGGCCTCCGGCAAGGTGAGCGGCAAAGGCAGCACGCGATCCAGGGCAAGCCCCAGGAGCAGGCAGGCGAGATAGAGGAATGGCGGCCGCGTGATGACGCCCGCCACTGCGGTGTCGCTAGCCTGTTGGCCGGCAGAGCCCATGTCTGCTCCTCCTACTTGCCAGGCAATGCGCCGAAGGTCAGGATCGGCACTGGAGCGACAACATGGGTGTCATTCTAGCTGTTGACAACATAGGTGTCAATCTGCGGCGACGGAGCGGAACGGGATGGCGACGGTGCGACAGAGGAAAGCGGCAGGTCGGATCGCCACGGGCAAGGGCGAGGCGATCGCGGACCTGATGCTCGAAGTGGCACAATTCTTCTTTCGAATACGGGCCGTTGGTCAGAGAACAGGGCTGATCACGAGCTGGGGCGGCGGCGCGTTCGGCTTCATGCGCAGCCTGGCGCTGATTGGCCCCCTCACCGTGCCGCAGATCGCCCAGATGCGGCCGACCAGCCGCCAGCGCATGCAGCGGTTGGCGGACGAGCTTGCGGCCGAGGGGCTCGTGGAGTTCATCGACAATCCGAGGCATCGGCGATCGAAGCTGGTGCGCCTCACTCGCAAGGGTGATGCGCGCTACCGCGAGTTGAGCGCGCGGTTCCTGGCGATCGCCTCGACGATGGGCGCCGAGCTGAGCGAGGCGGACATCCGCAAGACCACCGAGATCGTGCGGCGGCTCAGCGATGAGGCGAAGGGGCGCTCAGAGCGGCTGCCGCGGAGCACGAGGCTGGCCGCGCCAGCCAGAGGTCGTGCGTAGTTGCGCGCACGACAGGACCGCAAGCTCACTTCAGGAGTCACGGAGAAGTCGATAACCGGCGCGCCGCTATGGAGCGCAGGCTCGCCGCGATCCTCGCGGCCGATGCGGTGGCGTACAGTCGTCTAATGGAGCAGGATGAGGCGGGCACGTTCGAACGCCTGCGCCAAAGGCGGACTGAGCTGGTCGAGCCGGCGATCCTGCGGCACCATGGCCGCATCTTCAAACTGACGGCAGCCTCGCTTGCTGGCGGGGCAGGAGCACGGCCGGACCATAGCATTAGCGGACGTCTAGTGAATTGACCCAAGGCACCATTGTTCGCAAGATAGAGTGATGGTGAGGTCGAGCCTCGGCCGAAATGGGGAAAGTCACCTCGCGGCATCTGGACGGACATGAATTGCCCGCCTCGATGCCCTAACGACTGAAACGAGGGAGAGTCAAGGCATGCGAATTCCGATCCTGCTCCGAGGCGCTTTGGTCGCGGTGATCACCCTGTTTGGCGTCGGTCTCCATAGCGCAAACGCCGATAGCGGCAGCATTACGCTTACGATCTACAAGGGCGGCTGGATCATCGGCGGCTCAGGCGGCCGCGGCATACTCACCTTCCGCGGCCGCAGTTATCGGCTTGGGGTCGGCGGCATGGACTACGGCCTGCTGTTCGGCGGTTCGAAGACGGTGCTGCACGGTCGGGTGCGCAACATCGATCGCGCGTCAGACGTTGCCGGCGTCTACGGCGCGGCCGGCGCGGGGCTTGCGCTCGGCCGCGGTGTCCGCGCGATCGTGCTCACCAATCAGAATGGCGCCATTCTGGAGCTCTCGGGCCGGCAGGTTGGCCTGATGGCGAACGCCGACCTGAGCGGGTTAGCGATCACGATGAAATAATTGGGCGCGGGCTGAGCCGATCGGGGGCTTCGGCCGGAGTTAATTAAGGGTAGAGCGGACGTGTCGCGGACATCACAGAATTGACGTGGACTGGTAGAGTTCGACCGGCTCTGGAAAGGAGACCTGAATGAGGAAGCCTTCTCTTGACCCGCCGAGGTCGGGTCGTCTGCTGCTGCTGCTGTCCGCCGCGGCGCTGGCCATCGGCGTCTTTGCCGGCTGGCAGCTCCGCGCCCTCGGTACCGCAGCGAATGCCGCGGAGGATCTCGATGCACTGGCCCGTGCGCAAGTGGAACGCTTCTACGCCGGGACCGCCGGCCGGGCGCCGCTGGCCGACATCCTGGGCGAGGGCTTCCAGCTCATCCGCACCGACGGCACGCGTTATGACAGGTCGGGTTATCTCGCGAACCCGGCGGCGCTGCAGACCTACGAGCTCGACGGCTTCAAGGGGACCCGGGCGGGCGACGCCCTTATCGCGACCTTCTTCGCAAGCTTTCGGGGCACGGTCGAGGGCATCCGCTACGATGTCACGCGCTCGCCGCGCCTCGCTGTCTTCACGCGAGTCGACGGAGGCTGGAAGCTGGAGGCCTTCGCCAATCTTGGATTCGGGAGCGCGGTCGATCCCGAGGCCGAGGCGCGCAAGGCGGTTGATTCGTGGCTGGGCGCGGTCGCGAGCGGCGAGAAGGAGCGGATCGGCAGCGTGCTCGCGCCGGAGTTCCAGATCGCGCGCGCCGACGGTTCGGCCTACGGGGCGGCCGAGTATCTCGAGAGCGGCCTGCCGAAGATCGCCGGCTCGCCAGCCGTCGAGAACCTCGTCGCAACCGGCTATGGTGACCTTCTGGTGACCCGTTACGGGCTGACGGTCGACGAGACGATCGGCGGCAGGGCGGTGGAGGCGCATGCGCCGCGGCTCACTGTCTTCCGCCGCAGCGAAGGAGCCTGGCTCGTCGTGGCGCACGCCAATTTCGCAGAAGTGAAGCAGTAGGGCCGGGCGCGGCCCATTTACGCGACGACGCATATCAGCACATAGCGTAACACGCTGGGAGTCCGCCTCCGGGCTATAGCTTCGGTTGACTATCCCGGTATGCCTGCATGTGTTGGCGAAGTTGCGCCGCGCTGCTCAGTTCAGTGCGCGCAGCTTGCGCAGTTCCCATGTCATGTGGCCGAACACGGCGGCAAGGACGATACAGCCGCCGATGAGAGTTAAAACGCTTGGTGTTTCGGCGAATGCCAGCCAGACCCAGAAGGGCGCGAGCGGCATCTCGAGCGAGGCGATGAGGGTCGCCTGGGCTGCCGGGATGCGTCGCGAGCCGATCGCGTAGAGGATGAGGCCGCCGGCGTTCTGGATGATGCCGAAGAGTGCTGCCGCAATGAAGTCGCCGCCGGAGATCCACAGCGAGGCGCCGAAGACCACGCAGTAGAGCGATGTCAGCCACGCCGACAGACCGAGCGCGGGCACCATCGGGACGTCAGGGTACTTCCGCATGATGACGGTCATGACCGCCATCCCCCCCACCATGCCGCAGGCGAGCAGGTTGCCGGCGAGGTTGCCGCCGAGGTCGGAGCCCGCCAGGGCCAGCGCCACACCGGCCATGGCGATGGCCGCCGCCGCGAGAGTGGAGGCCGGCGGGTGCTCGCCGATGAATATTCGTGCGAGGGCGGCGGTGACGAACGGTACCGTGGCATAGATGATGAGCGCTTCGGCGACCGTCGTGTGGCGGAGCGCGGTGATGCCGGACACCATCGCCGTAGCCGACGCCGCGGCGACGCCGAGCGCCGGCCAGCGCAACGAGCGCAGCACCGCGAGTGAATTGCTGCCGTGAGCGATGAAAAAATAACTGAACACCGTAGCGCCGGCGAAGATGCCGCGCCAGAACAACATCGTCAGTGCTTCGGCCTCTATGTAGCGGACGAACAGTCCCGCCGTCGACCAGCACAGCGCGGCGAGCGCGATGAGCACGAAGCCCGCCGTATGCGTGCGCCCGCCGTCGGCGCTCACCTACCCGGCCTCCCTGCGGCTGTTGAGCAGGTTGCCGAACAGGATGAGAGCGGCGCCCACCGCGATGCTTGCGGTGAGCGGTTCTCCATAGAGACCAAAGCCGATGAGCGCCGTCAGCGGCACGCGAAGAAAGTCCATGGGGGCAATGAGAGTTGCATCGATCGCCGCCGTCGCCCGGGCGAGGAAGAAATGTCCGGCCGTGCCTGCGATCGCGACTGCCGCGACGAAGGGATAGAGCGCTTCGGACGGCCATACCCAGGTGAAGATGTCCGGCGCTGCGGCAGCAAGGCACACAATCAGCAGCGCTGAAAGGGCGGCCTGGACAGCGAACATGTGGACCAGGATGGTGGAAGCGCTGTTGGTGCTGGTGAGACGCTTCACCAGCGTGACCGACAGGCTGAAGCCCATCGCCGAGGCGAGAGCTGCCAGCGCGCCGGCGTGAACCGGCTGCAGGCCGGGTCGCACGACGACCAGCACGCCGGCGAACCCGAGCGCGATGGCGACAGCGCGCGTCAGGCTGAGACGTTCGCCGAGAATGAGCGCCGCAAGGATCGCCGTCCAGATCGGCATCGTGAACTCGATCGAGACCACCTGCGCCAGCGGCAGCAACGCGACGGCGGCGAACCACAGGTACTGGGCGCCAAAGTGAACGATGTTGCGGCCGAGATGAAGGACTGCGTCGGGAGTCCGGAACACCGTGCCGCGCGACCACCCGATAAGCGGCACGAGCAGCGCAAAGCCCAGAATTGTCCGCAACGCCACGATCTCGAGGATTTGCAGCTCGCGAGAAAGCTCGCGGCCGGCGACCGTCATGGCGAGCGTGGCGCAGATCCACAACGCCATCCAGGCGGCGGCGCGTGCAAAAGAGGTCGGCCGCAAAAGTCGTGTCGGTCCTGTCGCGGGCATGCCATGAGCCGGTCTGCGGAAACTAGCCGATCGCCGCAGCCTTCAGCACTGTCGTCAACGTTTGATGGGTCATGCACCGGAGGCCGGTCTTGACGCTGACGGAGGGTTTGGCCATTGTGCGGCGATGCTCAACCCTGCCGCCACCGCAGCCCGTCCATGTGGCTGCATCATTATCAGCTAGTTCGATAACGCGCTGGCGGGCGGCCGCTTTTCCTCAAACTCCTTGACGAAGCGATCTCCGGGCCGGCGAGTTCGGGGACACTGTGACGCTAAGGCTCTACAACACATTCACTCGGCAGAAGGAAGATTTCACGCCTCTCGAGCGAGAGGGTGTCCGCATCTATGTGTGCGGCCCAACAGTCTACGATCTCGCTCATATCGGCAACGCCCGTCCCATCATCGTGTTCGATGTGCTTTTCCGGCTGCTACGGCATCTCTATGGCGAAGAACATGTGACCTACGTGCGCAACGTCACCGACATCGATGACAAGATCAATGCCAGGGCGGCCGAACGCGGCATTCCTATCCGGCAACTCACCGACGAGACCTTTGCCGACTTCAAGAAGGACATATCGCCACTAGGTTGCCTCGAACCGACGTTAGAGCCCCGGGCTACCGAGTACGTTCCGGCGATGGTGGCAATCATCGAGAAGCTCATCGCTCGCAACCATGCTTACATCGCCGATGGTCACGTGCTGTTCCATGTTCCTTCCATGCCGGACTATGGCTCGCTGTCGCGTCGATCGCTCGATGAAATGATTGCCGGCGCGCGAGTCGACGTCGCGCCGTACAAGAAGGATCCAATGGACTTCGTACTGTGGAAGCCGTCCACATCCGAGCTACCCGGATGGGACAGCCCATGGGGGCGAGGCCGGCCCGGCTGGCACATTGAGTGCTCGGCCATGAGCTGGAAGCTCTTGGGCGAGCGCTTCGACATCCATGGCGGCGGCATCGATCTCATCTTTCCCCATCACGAGAACGAGATTGCCCAGTCCCATTGCGCTTTCGAAACCTCGTTGATGGCCAAGGTCTGGATGCACAACGGCTTCCTTCAGGTCGAGGGCCGTAAGATGGCGAAGTCAGAAGGCAACTTTATCACCATCCGGGAACTGCTCGGGAAACGCACTGGTCCCGAAATTCGATATGCCATGCTGAAAACACACTATCGAAGTCCCCTAGATTGGAAGGGAAGCGACCTGGAAGTCGGTCGGAGAGTTTTGCAATCGTGGGGTCGAACGGTTCGCGATAGGGCGAGACCTTCCGAAAGCAGAGCCGCCAAAAAAGTTGACCAATCCACAATTGACGCGCTCTGCGACGATCTGAACACTTCTGAGGTAATTCTTCAAAGATTGAATGATCTGCACCAGAAGGCCAAGGTCAAGGAAGAGCACGCATCCTCGTTTCGAGATACTCTCGATTTCCTTGGCTTTGGCAACATTGAGCGATATCGCCAGTTTGATATTGGCGCTCCAGCATACGTTCCTCTCGATAAGGCCAATGTTGTTCGGCGGCATGAACTTGAAATTTCGGAGTTCAGGGTACTTGCCGCAAACAGCATGTTCGAACGATCTTCTGCTATTGCGTCTGACCTGAAAACGAAGGGTCTTAAGGTCGAGACGGACGAACTCGGCGGCGTCGCCATCGGTTTCGCTGATAAAGACAAAGAAGCAGAAGAAGCAAAGATCAAGAGTTTAGTAGCTGAGCGCAAGGCCGCGCGTGCGGCAAAGGATTGGAAAACCAGCGATCGCATCCGTGACGAGCTGGCGAACATGGGTATCGCTGTCAAAGACAAGGACGGTGAGACCGATTGGGAGGTGCGGCGGTGATGTCACCGAACTCCGAGCTCTCCTCACCAAGAAGACGAAAAAAGGAGCGGCTTTATCTTTTCGACACGACGCTTCGCGACGGCCAGCAGACGCCCGGCGTCGATTATTCAATCGAAGATAAGCTGGTGATCGCGAGCATGCTTGACGGCCTGGGCATCGACTATATCGAGGGCGGGTACCCGGGCGCCAATCCGACCGACAGCGCGTTGTTTGCCGAGGAGCGCCTCATGCGGGCGACGTTCACCGCCTTCGGCATGGTGAAGCGGCCCGGCCGATCGGTGTCGAATGATGCCGGCCTGCGGGAACTGCTCAAGGCCCGCGCGGCGGCCATCTGTTTTGTCGCCAAGTCGTGGGACTATCATGTGCGGCTGGCGCTGGGCACGACCAACGAGGAAAACCTGACGTCGATCCGACAGTCGGTCGCCGCGGCCAGGGGAGCGGCGAAGGAGGTCCTCGTCGATTGCGAACATTTCTTCGATGGCTACAAGGCCAATCCGGCTTACGCGCTGGCCTGCGCCGGGGCTGCTTACGAAAGCGGCGCGCGCTGGGTCGTTCTGTGCGACACAAACGGCGGCGCCATGCCCCAGGAAGTGGAGGCGATCGTTCGCGAGGTCGCGCGATCGGTGCCCGGCGATCATCTCGGCATCCACGCTCACGATGATACGGGCCAGGCGGTCGCCAACTCGCTGGCGGCGCTCATGGGCGGCGTCCGCCATATCCAGGGAACGCTCAACGGCATCGGCGAGCGGTGCGGCAACGCCAATCTCGTCACCCTCATTCCGACCCTGAAGCTCAAAAGTATCTTCCGGGACCGGTTTGAGATCGGTGTTTCCGACCAACAGCTTGCCAGCCTGACCCATGTCTCGCGGGCCTTCGACGAACTGCTGAACCGCAGACCATATACGCAGGCCCCCTACGTCGGGGTCAGCGCCTTTGCCACCAAGGCCGGCATTCATGCCTCGGCCATTCTGAAGGAGCCGGAAACCTACGAGCACGTGGTTCCCGAGAAGGTCGGCAACCGCCGCCGGCTGCTTGTATCCGACCAGGCGGGCAGGTCCAATCTCATGGCCGAGCTCGCCCGGGTCGGGATCGAAGTAAAAAAGGACGACGGCCGGCTCGATGAGCTCCTGCGCGAAGTCAAGGAGCGCGAGGCGGTGGGCTACGCATACGAGGCGGCTGATGCATCCTTCGAGCTGCTGGCCCGACGGCTGCTCGGCGGTGTGCCCCACTATTTCGATGTCGAAAGCTACCGCGTCATGGTCGAGCAGCGGCACAATGCGCTGGGCGAGCTCATCACGGTGTCGGAAGCGGTGGTGAAGGTGCGCGTTGATGGTGAGATCATTCTTTCTGCCGGTGAAGGAAATGGCCCGGTCAATGCCCTGGACGTGGCGTTGCGCAAGGACCTCGGCAAGTATCAGAGCTTCATCGACGATCTCGAACTGGTCGACTACAAGGTCCGCATCCTCAACAGCGGCACTGGCGCTACGACGCGAGTCCTCATCGAAAGCCGCGATGGCAAGGGCAGCCACTGGTTCACGGTGGGAGTGTCGCCGAATATCGTCGATGCATCCTTCCAGGCCCTCAGCGATTCGATCGTTTACAAACTCAGCCGCGATTGCGCCGGCTGATCCCGGCGAACGCGCGCAAGGCTACTACATCTGCTGCCGAATTGGCTTGACCGGCACTGTCTGCCGCTCGGTACGCAGTCTCTCGAGCACCCTGGAAACGGCATCGTCGACGCGGGTGACGACCTCGAGCTTGAGCTCGAGCCCGGGTCGAATGAACTCCTCCCTGCGCATGTGCTGAATGAGCGACAGAAGGGGATCCCAGTAGCCGGCGATGTTGCACAGCACGATGGGTTTCCGATGCCGGTCAAGCTGGGCCCAGGTGCCGACCTCCGAAAGCTCTTCGAGCGTTCCCAACCCGCCGGGGAGAGCCACGAATCCGTCGGAGCGCTCGAACATCGTCATTTTGCGCTCATGCATCGTCGCCGTGACGACAAGCTCGTTGGCCTCGGTGAACATTCGCTCCTTGGCGCCCAGGAACTGGGGAATGATGCCGGTTACTCTGCCCCCGCCAGCTTTCACCGCCCGCGCCACCTCGCCCATCAGGCCGTTGGAACCCCCGCCATACACGAGGCCAATACCGCGCTTCGCCAGCTCTGACCCGAGCGACCGCGCCGCCTCGGCATAAATAGGGTTAACCCCCGAGCCCGATCCGCAAAAGACGCAAATATCCCTTCTCACAGGGCTGGCTGTGCTCATATGTCCATTCAGCACAATATTTTTGCCCTGCAACTGTTTTTTGTGGCAGAATCAAGCAATTCAGAGTTCTTGTCGAACGGCTGCCCTTTCGGGCTGGCCGCTGATCACGGTGTGCGTAGTGCTAGGGCCGAAGGGACAGGACTACGACAAGTAGCGCCCTCTTCGGAGGCACGTTCCCAAATCGGTGGCAGATCATGGCTAATCCGCTCATTGTGTTTACCGGCGCTGCACTTGCAACCTTGGCAGCCTTGGTCGGTGTCACCTCTGACAAGTGGCAGGCTCAGCCAATTTCGACGCCGGGGGCTCAGGTGTCAGCCGGCTCGGCGGATGCCGCGCCGCCTAGCCCCGCGACGGTAACGTCGGAAAAGCAGGACGCAACATCGCCGGAGACCTCCGGCACCGGCGCGGCTGCTCCGGGCGAGACCCGGACCGCGGCACTTCCTCCGGAATCTCCCGTTGCTGCCGAGCCCGCACCTTCTGTGTCTCCGGAACTGACGCCGGATGATGCGAAACCCAGTTTCGATACGATTCGGGTGGAGCCCGATGGAACCGCCGTCATGGCAGGCCGCGGTCTGCCCAATTCGGAGGTGGCGGTCCTTTTCAACGAAAAGGCGATTGGATCGGCCAGGACCGACGCCTTGGGCGCATGGGTGCTGGTACCCACAGAGCCTTTGCCTGTCGGCGACCATCAGGTGACCCTGCGCATGCAGCAGCCTGACGCCGCGCCGGTGTTTTCGGAACAGTCGGTTGCCCTCAAGGTCCCGGAACGGGGGACCGACAAGGCGCTGGTAGTGCTGAGCGAGCAGAACCAGCCGTCGAGAGTGCTGCAGCAGCCTGAAGCGTCTGCCGAAGCCGAACCGTCCGGACCCCCTGCCGCGCCTGCGACGGAGCCCGTCGCGAGTGAGAGCGACCAAAGCAAGGTCGCTGCCGTGAGTCCGGATGCGACGGAACCTGTGGCCACCGAGCCGTCACCACCGGATTCCCGGCCCGCAGCGCAGCTCCCACTCAATCTCAGTACTGTCGACTACAACGATCAGGGCGACATAATCTTTTCCGGCACTGCCGACGGCGGCGCAACAGTCCGGGTCTATGTGGACAACAGCCATGTCGGCGATGCCACGGCGCAGAACAGTGGCGAGTGGCAGTTCGCGGGAAAGGAAAACGTCAAGCCGGGGATGCACAACCTGAGGGTCGACAAGCTGAACGCTGACGGCTCGGTCTCCGAACGCGTCGAGTTGCCTTTTGTCCGCGCCGAGCCGGCCGCCGTCGCTGCGCTGATCGAGCAGTCGCATGCGGCCTCACCGGGCCCTGCTCCCGCTTCGGCCGCCGCTACGCAACAGGGAGTGGCGAAGGCGACCGCCGAAGAACCCACTGCGGCTGGCATCGCACAGAAACCGGTTGCGAAAAGCTCGACGTCGGAGGTGAAGGTGAAAGGCCAGACGGCGAGCAGCGCAAGCCCGCCGACAGTTGCTGACAGCGCCGCTGAACCCCCGACAGTATCGGTGCCTTCCGCGCCGGCTGCTGGTGCCGAAGCAGAAGCTGAAGCGGCCGTAGTGATACCTGAACCACCGGAGCCGGCTCCGGCGGCGGAAGAAGTTGTGGCGGCGCCGCCTGCACAAGAACCGGCGGCCAGTAGTGCGCCGGCAGAAGCAGTCGCGGCGGCTTCCGAGTCGGCGGCCGGCGCCGAAGCAGAAGTTGAAGCAGCCGTAGTGATACCTGAACCTCCGGACCCGGCTCCCGCAGCGGAAGAAGTTGTGGCGGCGCTGCCTGCACAAGAACCGGCGGCTACTGCGCCGGCGGAAGCAGACATGGCGGTTTCCGAGCCGGTGGCCGGTGCCGAGGCAGAAGCTGAAGCAGCCGTAGTGATACCTGAACCTCCGGATCCGGCTCCCGCAGCGGAAGAAGTTGTGGCGGCGGCGCCTGCACAAGAACCGGCGGCCACTGCACCGGCGGAAGCAGACATGGCGGTTTCCGAGCCGGTGGCCGGTGCCGAAGCAGAAGTTGAAGCAGCCGTAGTGATACCTGAACCTCCGGATCCGGCTCCCGCAGCGGAAGAAGTTGTGGCGGCGCTGCCTGCACAAGAACCGGCGGCTACTGCGCCGGCGGAAGCAGACATGGCGGTTTCCGAGCCGGTGGCCGGTGCCGAGGCAGAAGCTGAAGCAGCCGTAGTGATACCTGAACCTCCGGATCCGGCTCCCGCAGCGGAAGAAGTTGTGGCGGCGGCGCCTGCACAAGAACCGGCGGCCACTGCACCGGCGGAAGCAGACATGGCGGTTTCCGAGCCAGTGGCTGGCGCCGAAGCAGAATCATCGGTTGTAATGATACCTGAATCGTCGGACCTGGCTCCGGCTCCGGCGGCGGAAGAAGTTGCGGCGGCGCTGCCTGCACAAGAACCGGCGGCTACTGCGCCGGCGGAAGCAGACATGGCGGTTTCCGAGCCGGTGGCCGGTGCCGAAGCAGAAGCTGAAGCAGCCGTAGTGATACCTGAACCTCCGGATCCGGCTCCCGCAGCGGAAGAAGTTGTGGCGGCGGCGCCTGCACAAGAACCGGCGGCCACTGCGCCGGCGGAAGCAGACATGGCGGTTTCCGAGCCAGTGGCTGGCGCCGAAGCAGAATCATCAGTTGTGATCATATCTGAGCCGCCGGACCCGACTCCGGCGGCGGAAGAGGTTGCGGCGGAACCGCCTGCACAAGAACCGGCGGCCAGTAGTGCACCAGCAGAAACAGTTGCGGCGGCTTCTGAGCCGATCGCCGGTGCTGAAGCGGAAGCAATTGCGACGATGCCTGAACCGCCGCCGGCGCCTGCGGCAGCAGGTTCAACGGAGGCTGCTGCACGGCAATCTGTTGAACCGGTCAAAACTGCGGCCGCGAGTGACGGAGCGCAGCCCGAAACCGGACAGCCGCGCAATGGCAAAGTGGTGATTCAGCCGGGCAACAACCTGTGGCGTATCTCACGCGTTATTTACGGGCGCGGCCTTCAGTACACGATCATTTATCAGGCCAACAAGGAACAGATCCGCAATCCAGACCTGATCTACCCCGGCCAGATATTCTCGACGCCCGGCGTGATTGCTCCTCAAATCATCGATCCCAAGCGCAAGGAGCCCTTGCCCGGAGTGGCCGGCGGCACTACATCGGGCTGATAGCTTCGGCTTGATGGACGATACCGGTGGCGGCCTTGAGCCGCCGCCGTTTTCGTTGGTTGGAGCATCATGAAGCGTTTGGCCTTGCAAAGAGGTGCCGCAGGTCGTAGCGGCGGTGACGGCGATTTGCTGGCGACATTACGGGCCGTTGTACCCTACCTGTGGCCGGCCGGCCGCTACGATCTCAAAGCGCGCATCGTTCTGGCGCTCCTCGCCCTTGTCTTATCCAAGGTAGTTACGGTCGCAACGCCGTTTGCTTTCAAATACGCGGTCGACTCGCTCGGCCCTGCGCCGGTGTCCGGCGGTCAGGGAGCGGTCGCGGCGCTGGTTCTTGCCGGTCCGGTCGCTCTCGTGCTCGCCTACGGCATAGGCCGGGTCATGATGGTGGTTTTTGCTCAGCTGCGCGACGCGCTGTTTGCCAAGGTCGGCCAGGCGGCGGTTCGCGAGTTATCGATCAAGACCTTTCGCCATCTCCATGCGTTGTCGCTGAAGTTTCATCTCGAAAGGCGCACCGGCAGCCTGTCGCGGATCATCGAACGCGGTACCCGGGGCATCGACACGATCCTGCGCTATGCGCTGTTCAACACCTTTCCAACCATCCTCGAGATCGTCTTCGTGGCCGCGGTCCTGTGGTGGAACTTCGGGGCACTGTACGCGCTGGTGATCGCGGTCACGATCGCATTTTATGTCGGCTTCACCTATTGGGCCACCGAGTGGCGCATCAACATTCGGCGCGTGATGAACGACGCCGACAATGACGCCAGTACCAAGGCCATCGACAGCCTCCTGAACTTCGAAACCGTGAAGTACTTCGGCAATGAGGAACACGAGGCCAGCCGTTTCGACAAATCGATGGCGAGGTACGAAGCCGCGGCGATCAAGACGTGGACTTCGCTGGCTGTGCTCAACACCGGACAGGCGGTCGCTTTCTCCATCGGCCTGGCGCTCATCATGGTCCTGTCGGCGCTCGACGTCGGCGCCGGCCGCGCGACGGTCGGCGATTTCGTGATGGTCAACGCGCTGATGATCCAGCTTTACATGCCGCTGAACTTTCTGGGCTCGGTCTACCGTGACATCAAGCAGGGACTTATCGACATCGAGCAGATGTTCGACCTCCTCGCCGTCGAAGTCGATATCAGGGACAAACCGGGCGCCCGCGCCTTGGCGGTCGAGGCCGGCGAAATCATCTTCGATCACGTGAGCTTCGCATACGATCCGCGGCGGCCGATCATCCGCGATGTCTCGTTCCGCGTTCCGCCGGGGCACACCGTCGCCATCGTCGGCCCCTCAGGCGCCGGCAAGTCGACCATTTCACGGCTGCTGTACCGGTTCTACGACGCGACCGGCGGCGCCATTCGCATCGACGGCAATGACATAGCGCAGGTAACTCAGCGGTCCCTGCGCGCCGCCATCGGTATGGTGCCCCAGGACACCGTGCTCTTCAACGACACCCTCGGCTACAATATCCGCTATGGGCGGCCCGATGCCAACGAGGCGGAGATCATCGAGGCGGCGAAGCTCGCGCAGATTTACGGCTTCGTCGAGAGTTTGCCGGATGGCTACGATACCATGGTCGGCGAGCGTGGCCTCAAGCTATCGGGCGGTGAGAAACAGCGGGTGTCGATCGCTCGCACAATTCTCAAGGGTCCGCCGATTCTCGTCCTCGATGAGGCGACCTCGGCGCTTGACTCCAGGACCGAGCAGGACATTCAGGCGGCGCTGAGGACGGTGGCCGAGGGCCGGACCACCATCGTAATCGCGCACCGTCTGTCGACGGTCGTCGATGCCGATGAGATTTTGGTCATGGACGCCGGCCGCATCGTTGAACGTGGGCGGCACGCCGCTCTTCTGAGCCGGCAGGGCGTCTATTTCGAAATGTGGAACCGGCAGCGCGAGGCTGAAGAAGCCCGCCGAAAGTTGGCGGCAACTACCGAGATGGACGAGACGATCGATGCCGGGACAGCCGAGCATGCGCCGGCGACGATCTAGCCATCCCCGGTCTTCCATCGGCATACAAATCCACCACTGCTATCAGCGCGCCTCCGGGGATAAGCTGTCTGCGACCTTTCCCACCGACCATTTCACGCGCTGCGCGATGAAGTCCGCGAAGGGCCTGATGTCGAGGCTCACGCTGGCTGTTTCAAGCGCGGCAAGGTAGGCGGCACGATCCTCGACGCGGATGATGGTCCATGGGTATCCGCCCGAAGCGAGCATCGCGTTCATCAGGAACCGCGCCACGCGCCCGTTGCCGTCCGAATAGGGATGGATATACCCGAACAGCCAATGCCCGTGCACGGCGCGGACAGACTGCTCCGGTTCGCCTTCGATCAGGTCGAACAACGCCGCCATGGCATCCGTCAATACCTCCCAGTTCGGCGGCACGTGGCGCGATCCTCTGAGATAGACCGGATGACGGCGGTAGCCGGCGAGCGCAGCCGGGCGGCTGAGACCGGCGGCAACCGAGGGCCCGAACAATTCGCGGTACCAGTCGCGGTGATCCGTGCGGACAATGGCGCCGGCATCGCCGCCGCCGATGATCGCCGCGACGCTCTTCCTTACCAGCTGAAACGCCTGCCAGTAGCCGCGTGCCGCGAGCGCATCGCGGCTCTCCTTGTCGGCCTTGTTGTCCTCCGGATTCCAAGATCCCGATCGTACGCGATCGATCAGTTCCGGTGTGACGCTGTAGCCCTCGATCGACAACGAGTGGTAGGCGTCGCTCGTGTAGATTTCATCGATGAAGCGAAGATAGGCAGTTCTGTCCGCCGGCAATCCCGGCGCTTTCGGAAACGCGGCGATGACGGGCTCCCGCGCCGTGTCCCACAGCGCCTGGACTCGTCCGACGATGGGAGGCAGGCCCGGCCGCAGCCTGGCGAGCTCGAGTTCGGTGACGAACGGGTCGCTCTCTCTCACATCGTAGCCGGCGGACTTCATTGTCTTCAGTATGTCGTCGGCGAGCTCCGGGCGGCCGATGCGGCGGAACGCGCCGGCGATGCGCCCTGCAACGACCGGATGGCCGCCATCGAGCAGGCGGGCGAGCACATCCGACGGGTGCTTCATTCCGGCGAGCACGACCTGTGCTTCAAGAGGATGCTGGGCGAAGAAGGATTCCGACACCCGGACAAGCGCCGCCGCTGCGGCGTAGAGCCGGAGTCCCCAGTTCACCGTCAGGTCCGCGGGCGGTGGCATCTTCTTCTGCCGCAGGTCGTAGAGCGACGTGCCGAACGGCAGATTGATGGTGTTGTTCGTGCCCTTCGGGCTGTAGACGATGACCTGCTGCGGGATGACGGTACTCTCCGCGTGAAGCAGCAGCGACTGCTCCGGCGACAGGTGCCACTGATCGCGGAACCGGCTCTCGGAATACCGTGCGCAGAACTCCCAGAAGGACGCATACCAAGGCGTCGTGTCGCCTTCCTGGGTGGAAGGACTGCTCGATATCACCCAACCCTTGATGACCTCGCGGAGGAGTCCCTGGGCAATCAAGGCGGGCGCGGTGAGCGGCGCCGATTTCGGAGGAGCGGAACACGCGCCGTCCGTCGCTCTGTAGCCTCTTGAGCTTCTCAAGCGAGGCGGCGAGTTTTTCGTTCGGCGTCGCCATTCTGTCCGTATGGATGCAAGTTTTTAGTATGTATCATTACACGTATATAGCTTCGTATGGTCGCAAGTCAATAGCTTTGTGTTATGACAAGTCTATTATGATGAGTGAATGCACGTGTATTGAAAATTTATATATTGTATATCAATTATATATGTGTGCTCAACGACCATAGTTGGTCGTTAGGTAATCGATGATGGCCACAACGTCGGCTTCCCCAATAGGGGCTCCAAAGCGGTCGATCATCTTCTTGACGGTGGCCTCCCACTTTCCCCGGTCGAGAAAGCCCGAGTTCATCTCGATGTAGTCGAGGCTGTGACAGGCTGCGCAGCTCGCCTCGACCACGTCTTTGCCCGGACCATCCTCGAGCGCAATGCTTTCCTCCCCGGCAGTCGCCGGCAAAGGAACGAGAAGGCCGGCCAGGACAACGAGAGCACGCATCATCTCCTCCCGTCTCATCTGGCCGCGATGAAAATCTTCTGTACCGCGTTGTGGTGATAGCCGGCAGCATTGAAGATGGGAATGCTCGGCTGGCTCGCCCCCAACCCATTGGTGGCCTTGACCATGAGCGAATGGGTGCCTGCTGGCGGCGCGAAACGGTAGCTCCAGGGCCGGAACGAGAACCGCCCGAGATCTTCGCCGAGCGTGGCTGGCCGCCAGCTCTGCCCGGCATCCGTCGACACCTCGACGCTCGCGATGCCGTATCCGCCGTCCCACGCCAGGCCTTTGACGTCGAGCGGTTGGCCGGCAGCGACTGCTTCGCCGCCGGCGAGATTGGTGATCAGCGAGTTGACCACCATTTCGGTGATCGGGGTGTTTGCCTCGGTCTCCTGGGAGATGAAGCGATCGACGAGCGCAAACCTGCCCTTCGGAATTCGATAGGCCGGGTTCATCCAGAATCCATCGAGTGGTTCGGTGCGAAGCTCGATCGACGTCAGATGCTTGATCCAATAGGTTCCCGTCCAGCCCGGCACGACGAGCCTCAGCGGAAAGCCGTTCCAATGCGGCAGCGGCTCGCCGTTCATCTCCCAGGCGAGGAGGGTATTTTCGTCGAGGGCGCGCCAGATCGGGATGCTCTTGATGAAGTCGGGCGTCTTCTCGACGACGCCGGCATCGGCCCCATTGAAGGCGACCTCGAGCGCTTCCTTTCTGGACCCCGACTTTTCGAGAACGTCCCTCAGCCGCACTCCTTTCCAGCGTGCGTTGCCCATCGCTCCGTAGCCCCACTGGATACCCTGCACGCGGGGATCGGAAAGGCCGCGACGGTTGCCGGAGCACTGGTTGACGGCAAATAGCTCGACGTGCTCGAAACTGCTCTGCAAACTGGTCAGCGTGTACTGGGCTGCAGCTTTTGCGCCGTCTCCTCCGACCGAGAGATTCCAGGTCGCGGCATCGACCTCGGGAATGACGGAATTATGGTAGCGAACGTAGAAGGCATCGTTGGGCGTCACCGGCTGGTTGAAGTACTCCAGCGGAGTCTCGTAGTTGGGCGGCCGATAGCTGAGTTTGATGAGCGGCTTTTTGCCGGGCAGAGCGTCCAGCACCGCCCCCGCCGGAAAGCTCGCCCAACCCGGCCACGGCAGGCACAGACCGGCGCCATGCGTGACCGATCCCAGGACGATAGCCCCGCTTCCGGCATTCTTCAGAAGCTCTCGCCTGTTTGGCATGTCTTTCCCTCCCTTGAATTGTCGCATGGGTGGGGCTGTTTTTCCCAAATATCGGACGTGCGGCCCAAAAGGCCTGTTGCACCGTCTGGCGCCGGAACCGGGCGGCCAGCCGACCGCGAACCTTTGCACGTCCCAAATCCCCCGCTATGACAAGCCATGCTTGACTCCATTCGATCGGCGATCGTGCCCATTCACCGCGAAGGCTATCGCTTTGTGGCGTTGTTTCTCGCCGCGACGCTCGTTCTCTATCTTTTCGGTTTCTCAGCCCTGGCATCGCTTGGAGCGGCGCTCACCGTCTGGTGCGGGTACTTTTTTCGCGATCCCGAGCGCGTCACGCCGCTGCGCGAAGGTCTGGTCATCGCTCCCGCCGACGGCCGGGTCAGCGCCGTAAGCGACGTGGCGCCGCCCTCCGAGCTTGACCTCGGCAGCGGCGTACGGCCGCGTATCTCGATCTTCATGAACGTTTTCGATGTGCACATCAACCGCAGCCCCGTCGACGGCCGCGTCGCCCGCATCTCCTACGTACCGGGGAAATTCCTGAATGCCGAGCTCGACAAGGCGAGCGATGACAACGAACGCCAGGCTCTTACCATCGAGATGGCCGGTGGCCAGCGCGTCGGGGTCGTCCAGATCGCCGGCCTCGTGGCGCGCCGTATCGTGAAATTCGTGAGCGAGGGGGATGGACTGCAGGCCGGCCAGCGTTTTGGTATCATTCGCTTCGGCAGCCGCGTCGATGTCTATCTGCCCCCAGGCAAGGCATCGCTCGTTGCCGTGGGTCAGCGGGCAATCGCCGGCGAGACCGTGCTCGCGGATCTGTCCTCGACGGAACCCGAGCGGCCGGCACGGCGCAGCTGAGCGAGGTGCAATTGATGGCTCATCTTCCTCCTGGACATCGCGATGACGTCGTCGACCGGCTGCCCCGCTTCAAGAGCATCCACATTCGGTATCTGTTGCCCAATTTCATCACCCTGCTCGCCTTGTGCAGCGGGGTGACCGCCATCCGGCTCGGCGTCGAAGGGCGCTACGAGCTTGCCGTGGGCGCGGTGATCCTCGCCATCGTGCTCGACGCCGTCGATGGCCGGGTGGCGCGTATCCTGAAGGGCTCCTCGCGATTTGGCGCCGAGCTGGATTCACTCGCCGATTTCGTGAACTTCGGCGTCGCACCCGCCATGCTCATTCACCTGTGGGCGCTGCATGCCCTGAAAAACCTGGGCTGGATCGTGGCCCTCGGCCTGGCGATTTGCTGCGCACTGCGCCTGGCGCGGTTCAACGTCGCCATCGATCAACCCGACAAGCCGCCCTATGCCGTGAATTTCTTTACCGGCGCACCGGCCCCGGCGGGCGCCGGGCTCGCCATGGCGCCCATGTATGTAGGCTTCCTCCTGGGCGCGCCGGGTGGTGAGCCGTTTGCCACTGTGATCCTGCCCTACATCGCCGTCGTGGCCGTCCTGATGGTCAGCCGCATACCGACCTTTTCCGGCAAGGCCATCGGCAAGCGTATCGATCGCGATATGGTCCTGCCGGCGCTCGGCATCGCTGCTTTCGTCGTGCTGCTGCTCATCGCCTTTACCTGGGAAATGCTCACGATTTTCGCCGCCCTCTACATCGCCTGTTTGCCTCTCGGCGTGCGGAGCTTTTGGCGTCAGAAGAAGGCGCACGAGGAACGCGTGGCGCAGGAAACGGCAACTGCGCAACAACCCGCAGGCTAGAGCACGCGATCGAGGTCGGCGCAGATGTCATCGGCATCTTCGATGCCGACCGAGAAGCGGAATATGCCCTCTCCGGCGAAGGCCCTGTAGCGGGCGAGCGCTTCGCCCTCGTGGCGGAAGGTGGACGCCATGAGGGCGGCGGTCGGGATCCAGTAGATCAGGCTGCGATGGTGGCCGAGCGAAACCGCGTAGTGGACCACTTTCAGCCGCTCCACCATGCGCCGCGCAACCTCCAGCCCGGAGGTGCGGGTCTGGAAGGTCATCATGCCGGCGAAGTTCCGCATTTGCCGCCGCGCCAGCTCATGCTGGGGATGCGAAGGCAGGCCGGGATAGACCACGGAGCTGACGCCGCTATGGCCTTCGAGGAAGCCCGCGACCAGTATGGCCGTTTCCTCATGCGCCCTCATGCGCAGCGGCAGCGTGGCCGCGCCCCTGAGGATGAGCCAGGCGTTGAACGGCGACAATACGCCGCCGTAGTGCACCGTCGCCTCGAGGTTGAGAGCGTCGAGCTCGGATCGGCGTCCCAGCACCGCTCCACCCATGGCATCGCCATGGCCGCCGATATATTTGGTGAGCGAATGGACGACGAAGTCTGCGCCGAGTTCGAGCGGCCGCGTCGCCATGGGTGAGGCGAAAGTGGAATCGACCACCACGTCGCGAACGCCGCGGCCATGAGCGACATCGGACACGGCGCGGATATCCGAGAGCTTCATGATGGGATTGGCGGGCGTTTCCATCCACACCATCCTCGTCGTGCCCCGGATGGCCCGGTCCACCTGCTGGGGATCGGAAGTATCGACCAGCGACACATCGATACCGAACCGCGGCAGGCTATCGCGCACCAGCTCGGCGGTTGCGACGTAGTTGGTGTCGGAAATCACCAGGTGATCGCCGCGGCTCAGCCGGCCGGCGAGGAGGGCATGGCTAGCCGCCATCCCTGAGGCGTAGCATTGCGCCGCTTCCGCGCCTTCCAAGGCGGCCAGCTTTTCTTCCAATTGTCGCACCGTCGGGTTGGACACGCGCGCGTAGACAAATCCTTCGTAGTCGCCGCGATTGCGGGCCGAAAAACCCGTCACCTCTTCCGGCGCGAAAGTCGCCGACATGACTATGTTCGGCGCCGAGGCGCGGGTAACGGGGTCCACGCCTTCCCCGGCATGCACCGCGGTCGTGCGTTCGCCCCACTGTTTGTTGCCATTGTGCGTCATGAGCTTTTGTTCACTTGCATGTGGCTGCGAGATTGGCCAGCCTGGCCGCAAGTTGGTTCTCCGGGTTGGCCAACGGGTGCAACACACTGAAGTGGTCCTGTCCGGCTATTTCAAGATAGTGGGCCTTGACGCCTGCCGCCTTCCAGACCGGTACGATGCTCCTGCTCTGCCTCAGGAATTCGTCTGTCTCGCGCCGGCCTGCCCAGGCTTCGAAGGTATTGTCTTGCGGGCTTGGCCACAGCAGCGGGCTCCATACGCGCGCCGTGCCTTCGTCGAGCTGCAGGTCGGCATTGATCGACGTCGCCACGAGCGGCCGCAGGTCGAAGACGCCGCTGATCGCCAGGGCGGCTGGAACGAGGTCGGCCTGCTGGCCGAACAGTTCCCATTTGGTCGCAAACATGCACGCGGCGAGATGGCCGCCGGCGGAATGGCCAAACACGAACAACCGCCGCTTGAACCGGTTGCGCAGGAAGATCACCGCCTGGCGCAGCTCCTCGATGATCTCGCCGACCCGCACGCCGGGGCATAGCGAATAGGACGGGATCGCCACCGTGATCCCGAACGCGTTGAGGCCTTTGGCCAGGTGGCTGAACACGCTCTTGTCGAACGACCTCCAGTAGCCGCCATGAATGAAGACGGCGAGTGCCGTTCCCTCGCCGTGTTCGGACCAGAACACATCGACCCGATTGCGCGGGCGCGCACCGTAACGAAGGTCGTAGTCGGCACGGGCGCTGCGCCGGAAGTCTGCCGCATCCTGCTCCCACCGGGCGATGTGCCGCGGATGATCGGGCACGCGCGCGCGAATGTTGTATTCGTATTCGAGGTCCATCGCCGTCCGGCCGCCGCTCCACCCGCTATGCGGATGCTGCCCCTCTTTGCGCGCCGCGAAGGTAGAGCATTCCTGTCGCCAAGACGAGCCTTCGCCGCCGGGCTCCTGCGGGCAGGACTTGGCCGGCGACCGATGTTATAGTCGCTGCGGCGCTTACAATAATGCGCCCCGCGATCCGTAATCCAGAAGGTAAGGGAGGAACTGCATGCACAACGTGTTCCGGACCCTCATCGCCGCTTCTGCCCTGCTCGTTGCGAGCACGGGCCTTGCCGGCGCTGAGGTCGTATTGAACCGAGGCAACTCGGCCGATCCAGAATCGCTTGATCCCCACAAGACTTCGACCGTGTACGAAGCCCACATTTTGCGCGACCTGTTCCTGGGCCTCACGACGGAGGACATCAGGTCGGACGTGATTCCGGGTGCTGCGGAAAGCTGGACCGTGTCCGGAGACGGCAAGGTTTATACTTTCAAGCTGCGTGCCGACGGCAAGTGGTCCGATGGCTCACCGGTCACGGCAAACGATTTCGTGTTCGCCTGGCGGCGGCTGACCGATCCGGCGACCGCGGCCGAATACGCCTACATGCTCGCTCCCGTGGTCAACGCCGAGGCCATCACCAAGGGCGAGAAGAAGCCGGATGAGCTGGGCGTCAAGGCGGTCGACGATCTGACGTTCGAGGTCACGCTCAACGCGCCGACGCCGTATTTCCTCGAAATGCTGACTCACCAGGCGACCTATGCGGTGAGCAAGGCCAACGTCGAGAAAATGGGCGCCGATTTCATCAAGCCCGGCAATCTGGTGTCCAATGGCCCTTATACGCTGGCCGAGTTCGTTCCCAACGATCATATCAAGCTGGTCAAGAACCCGAACTTCTACGATTCCGCGAACGTGAAGATCGACACGGTCAACTACATCCCGACCGAGGACCGCTCGACCGCGATCAAGCGCTTCGAGGCAGGCGAGCTCGACATGAACGATGATTTTCCGACCGAGCAGCTGGCCGACCTCAAGGCGAAATTCGGCGATCAGATCAAGGTCGGGCCCTACCTTGGAACCTACTATTACGCCTTCAAGATTCCCAAGGCACCGTGGGATAACGTGAAGCTCCGCCACGCCCTTTCGATGGCCATCGATCGGGAACACCTGGCCGAAAAGGTCTGGCAGAACACCATGATCCCGGCCTACTCGTTTGTCCCGCCGGGCATCGGCGGCTACGAAACCCGTACCACCGATTACAGCGAAAAGTCCCAGATCGATCGCGAAGACGAGGCGAAGAAGCTCCTGACCGAGCTCGGCTATGGGCCCGACAAGCCGCTCAAGCTGGAGATCCGCTACAATACCTCCGAAAACCACAAGAACACTGCGGTTGCCATTCAGGAACAGCTGAAGCCGCTGGGCGTCGAGGTGTCGCTTCTGAACACCGACACCAAGACCCACTTCGGCCATCTCGAGCAGCACGGCGACTTCGACGTGGCGCGCGTCGGATGGATTGCCGACTACAAGGATCCGGAGAACTTCCTGGCCCTGTGCAAGACCGGCACCGGCAACAATTACGCCGAATATTCCAACAAGGAGTACGACGAGCTGCTGGCCACCGCTGCCGCGGCGACCGATCCGAGCGCCCGCATGAAGAGTCTCTCGGATGCCGAAGCCATCGGCGTCGCGCGCGATCTGTGCGTATTGCCGCTGCTCTACTACAGCTTCCACAACATCGTCTCACCCAAGGTCAAGGGCTGGGAGGCAAACGTGATGGACAGACATCCCACCCGCTTCATGAGCAAGGAGTAGCTCCTCGCCGCACTCATGCCGCTCCCGCGAAATCGCGGAGCGGCATGTCCTGCGCGCTACGGGTACGTCGATGCTGCGCTATGTGGTTCGCCGGTTTCTGACCGCGATTCCCACGCTGTTCGTCATCGTCACGATTTCATTCTTCCTGATGCGGGTCGCGCCCGGCGGGCCCTTCAACCAGGAGAAGGGCCTCAACCCGTTCATCAAGGCCAATCTCGAGCGCGTGTATCACCTGGATGAGCCGCTGTGGAAGCAGTACCTGCTGTATCTGCGGAATCTGCTCCGCGGCGACTTCGGTCCAAGCTACAACCTTCCCGACTTTACGGTGGCCGAGCTGTTCCGGACCGGGCTGCCGGTCTCCATCCAGCTCGGCGCCTCCGCCCTGGTCCTGGCCCTCGTGCTCGGCGGCCTCATGGGCATCTACGCCGCGCTCCATCAGAACCGTCCCGGCGACTACAGCGTCATCGCGGTGGCGACTGCCGGTTCGACCATTCCCAACTTCGTCGTCGCGCCCCTGTTCCAGCTGTTGTTTGCGCTGACGCTCGCCTGGTTGCCGGTCGGCGGCTGGGGCGACGGCAGTCTTCGCAACAAGATCGGACCGATCGTCACCCTTGCCCTGCCGCAGATCGCCATCGTGGCCCGCCTGATGCGCGGCTCCATGATCGAAGCCCTGCGCTCCCACCATATCCGTACCGCCAGGGCGCTGGGGCTTTCGGAGTTTTCGGTCGTGTTCAGACACGCGCTGCGGGGCGCCATCCTCCCCATCGTTTCCTACGCCGGTCCCGCCGCGGCGGCGTTGCTCACCGGCTCGGTCATCGTCGAGACGATCTTCGCCATCCCCGGGGTCGGCCGCTACTTCGTCGAGGCGGCGCTCAACCGCGACTATACGTTGGTGATGGGCACGGTGGTGGTCATCGCCATATTCACCATTCTGTTCAATCTCATCGTCGATCTGCTCTATGCGGCGGTCGATCCGCGGGTGCGCTATGACTGACCTGGCGGCGCCGGCGCGCGGACGATCGCTATGGGTGGATGCATGGTTGCGGCTGAAGCGCAATCGCGCCGCTACCGCCAGCATCGCCTTTCTCGTCCTCATGGTCCTCGTGTGCGTGGCCGGGCCCTGGTTCACCTCGCACCCGTTCTCCACCATTTATCCCGACTACGTGCGCACACCGCCCAGCCTGACCGCGTACCCTCGCACTGAAATGCTCGACCAGGCGGTCAGGGATGCGATTAGCCGCGCCCGGCTGGAGCTCATCTCGTGGCGGCAGGAAGCGGATCGGGTTGTCGTCGTCGCCGGCTCGGCAAAGCCGATCGATGACCGGGTCGTCCGCTACCTCGACCGCTCGAGCGTATTTGAGAACGCCAGGATCGACAGCAAGTCTGCCGCCGGCACGACGATCACCATGAGCGCCGACGTCGAACGGCTCTACTTTCTGTTCGGCACCGACAACTCCGGGCGCGATCTGTTGACGCGTACTCTGATCGCCGGCCGGGTCTCCCTCGCCATCGGCCTGCTCGCCGGTCTTGTGGCGGTGGCGATCGGAGTTCTTTATGGAGCGATGTCAGGTTTCTCCGGCGGCAAGGTCGACGAGGTGATGATGCGCATCGTCGACGTCCTCTATGCGCTGCCGTTCATTTTTTTCGTCATCATGCTGGTGGTGTTCTTCGGCCGCAACTTCGTCCTGATGTTCCTGGCGGTCGGCGCCGTCCTGTGGCTCGACATGGCGCGCATCGTTCGCGGCCAGACACTGTCGATCAAACGGCAGGAATTCGTGCAGGCGGCCGAGGCATTGGGGGTCTCGACCGCCGGCATCCTGTGGCGTCACATCGTTCCCAACACGCTGGGCCCCGTCGTCATCTACATGACGCTGCTCGTTCCCCAGGTCATCATCCTCGAGAGCTTTCTGTCCTTTCTGGGCCTCGGCGTGCAGGAACCGATGTCGAGCTGGGGTGTGCTCATCGCTCAGGGGGCCAAGAACATCGGCACCGCCAACTGGTTGCTGCTGTTCCCCTCGATCTTCCTGACCTCGACGCTGTTCGCGCTCAACTTCATCGGCGACGGGCTGCGCGACGCCTTCGATCCCAGGGACAGATAGGCCGTGTCCGCCGGCGACAGGGTTCTGGCGGTCGAGGACATCGATGTCGAGTTCGCGACCAACGATGGGGTGGTTCACGCCGTCCGCAGCGCCAGCCTGCATGTGACGGCGGGTGAAACCGTCGCCATCGTCGGTGAGTCCGGGTCGGGCAAGAGCCAGCTGATGATGGCCGTCATGGGGCTTCTCGCCAGCAACGGCAGGGCGCGGGGGAGCGCCTCCTATCGCGGCGTAAACCTGCTGGCGCTGACCCCCGTCGAGCTCAACCGGATCAGAGGCCGGAAGATCACCATGATCTTCCAGGAACCCATGACGTCGCTCGACCCCTTGTACCGGGTCGGCGATCAGATCATGGAGCCGATCATGCATCATCAGGGATTGGGCGCTGCCGAGGCGCGAGACCGCGTGCTCGAGCTTATGATGCTGGTGCGCATTCCTGATCCGGAGCGGCGCCTGCGCAGTTATCCCCACGAGCTTTCGGGCGGCCAGCGCCAGCGGATCATGATTGCCATGGCGCTCGCCAACGATCCCGACCTGTTGATCGCCGACGAACCGACCACGGCCCTCGACGTCACCATCCAGGCGGAAATCCTGGCTCTGCTCGCCGATCTCCAGGAAAGGATCGGCATGGGGCTCGTCTTCATCACCCACGATCTCGGCATCGTCCGGCGCATTGCCGGGCGTGTCTACGTCATGCGTTATGGAGAGGTGGTGGAACATGGCGACACCGGCCGGATTTTTCTTGACCCCCGGCATCCCTACACGCGCGCGCTGCTGGCTGCCGAGCCCGAGGGGCGCAAGGCGCCTCCGCCGCAGGGGTTCGCGCGGCGATCCTGGAGGGCAGACGGGTGAACGTGACCTTCACGCTCGGCGGGGGATTCTTCGCGCCCTCGCTCGAATTGCGGGCAGTCGACCAGGTCAGCATCTCCCTGCGCGAAGGTCAGACCATCGGCATCGTCGGCGAGTTCGGGCTCGGGAAAGTCGACGTTCGCCCGCGCGCTCCTGCGTCTGCTGCCCTGCGAGGGCGTGATCAGATTCGCCGGCAGGGATATTTCGCACGCCGGCCGGGACACCATGCGCCCGTTACGCAAAGACATTCAGATCGTCCTTCAAGACCCGTTCGGTTCCCTTTCGCCGCGTCTGACGGCCGGCCAGATCATCGGTGAGGGCCTGCTGGTCCATGAGCCGGCGCTGTCGGCGGGCGAACGCGACCGGCGCGTCGCCGAGGCGATGCGGGAGGTGCAGCTCGATCCTGCCTTGCGCAACCGCTACCCGCATGAGTTTTCGGGCGGCCAGCGCCAGCGCATCGCCATCGCCCGTGCCATGATCCTGAAGCCGAAGGTAGTCGTTCTCGACGAGCCGACCTCAGCGCTCGATCGCCAGGTACAGAAACAGATCGTCGAACTGCTGCGCTCGCTGCAGAGGACCCACAATCTGTCTTACCTGTTCATCAGCCACGATCTCGCCGTGGTGCGCGCCATGGCCGATCACATCATGGTCATGAAGGACGGCAGAGTAGTCGAGGAGGGCGCTGCCGACGCCATTTTCGACCACCCAGCGCAGGATTACACGAAGCGCCTCATGGCCGCCGCATTTGGCGGCACGGTCCTCGCGACCCGGAGCGAGGCATCAAGATAATTCGTCATCCCCGCGCCCCAGCGGGGATCCAATGAAGCAGCGCAGCATCTTCATAGTTCGAGGGTCTTGAATAGATCATTGCAGGCGAGTTCATTACCCTGATGAGATTCACGATTGGATCCCCGCTGGGGCGCGGGGATGACGGTCTTGGTTGGCTGCGAATCGCCTACGATGCGCCGATTTACCAGTCGGTATCTTCCGGTCGCAGGCGTATCCACTCTGCGGGACGCTCCCGCGCGCCCGAGCCCAAGAATGAACAAAATATCACTCAGGCAGCCCCTTGCCGAGCCGCGAGGTAAAATGCGAAATTTGGCCGCGTTAAGCACCCATGTTCTTCAGTATTGCCAGGACCGGACGGCTTTGCTCGGTGTGGTCACGCACTGCCCGCGACCGTTGATCTCTAGCACCCGGAAGCAGTTGTCGAAATGAACAAGCATTTCAGAAACGTCGATATCGCAGAGCTGGTTCGAAACGACATCGATCATCATTTTCATCCCTTTACCGATCACAAGAGCCTTTCATGCCGATGGCGGCCCGCGCGTCATCACCCATGCCGACGGCGTGTGGATCTGGGACGGCCAATGGCAACAAGCTTCTCGACGGCGATGTCGGGCCTGTGGTGCGTGAATGTCGGCTATGGCCGCAAGGAGCTGGCCGAAGCCGCCTACCGCCAGATGCTCGATCTCCCCTATTACAACACCTTCTTCAAGACCACGACGGTGCCCGCGACCGAGCTCGCCGCGCAAGATTTCGCTCGGCCTGCTGCCCAAGCGCTTCCAGCACATTTTCTTCGTCAATTCGGGCTCGGAAGCCAACGACACCATCGTGCGCTTCGTGCGCCACTACTGGAAGCTCAAGGGCAAGCCGTACCGCAACATGTTCATCGGCCGGCGGCGCGGCTATCACGGCTCGACGATGATTGCCGCGCAGCCTCGGCGGCATGGCAGGGCATGCACGAGCAGGGCGGCCTGCCGCTTGCCGGGCTTCCATCATGTGCAGCAGCCGTATTGGTATGACTTCGGCGGCGAGATGAGCCCCGAGGAGTTCGGCCTCGCATGCTGCAGCCGACGTCGAGAAGAAGATCCTCGAAGTCGGTCCCGACAACGTCGCGGCCTTCATCGGCGAGCCGATCCAGGGGCGGCGGGCGTGATCATTCCGCCGCACGACCTATTGGCCGGAGGTGCAGCGCATCTGCCGGAAATACGGCATCCTGATCATTGCCGACGAAGTGATCTGCGGCTTCGGCCGCACCGGCAAATGGTGGGGCTTCGAGACCATGGGTTTCGAGCCCGACATCGTCACCATGGCCAAGGGCCTGTCCTCGGGCTACCTGCCGATCGGCGCCGTGGCCTTCGTCCGGATACGATCGCCACGGAATTCTTCGACCGGGGCGGCGAGTTTTATCACGGCATGACCTATGCCGGCCATCCCGACGGCCTGCGCGGTGGCGCTCGAAAACATCGACATCCTCGAAGACGAGAAACTGGTCGAGCGCGTTCGGCGAACTGGCGCCCTATTTCGCCAGGAGCGCCTGAGTACGCCTCGCCGACCATCCCATCGTCGGCGAGACGCGGCTCGTGGGCTTCCTCGGCGCTATCGAGCTCACCTGCGACAAGGCCAAGCGCGCGCCGGTTCACGGATCCGGGCCGGGTCGGCACCATCTGCCGCGATCATTGCTTCAACAACGGCCTCATCATGCGGGCCTGCTGGGATACCATGGTGTTGGCGCCGCCGTTCTCATCGCCAAGAAGGAGATCGACGAATGGATGAGGCTTGGCGCGCCTGGCGCTCGACGCGACCTTGCAGGACGTCAAGCATGAGATGAATTGAGGCGAGCGGCGTCGAATGTCCCAAGCCGGCGCTATTGCGCAAAAAGTACAAGCGGACAAGGAAGACCGTTGGCCCGGGCAGGGAATGGCGGTTACAGCAACCAAGAGGACCAACACATGACAGCAATCTTCGACGTCTCCGGCCGAGCCGCCGCTCCTTTCTTGAAGGGCACCGGCGCGCTGGTCGCCGGGCTTACCACTGCATGCCGCGCTTCTCGCTTGCGGAGGAGGAGAAGAAGCTCAACTTCTACAACTGGGACACCTATATCGGCGAGACCACGCTTGCCGACTTCAAGACGGCCACCGGCATCGAGGCCAAGATGGATCTCTTCGCCGACAATGACGAGCTGTTCGCCAAGCTCAAGGCCGGCAATCCCGGCTACGACGTGATCGTGCCGACCAATGACAATCTCGAGCGCATGATCAAGGCCAACATGGTGATGCCGATCGATCATCCGAAGATTCCGAACATGGCCAACATCGACAAGCCGTTCCAGGACGCGGCCTTCGATCCGGGCCGCAAGCATTCGATCCCCTACATGTGGGGCACGCTCGGCATCGGCTATCGCAAGTCGAAGGTCGAAGGGCGCCGTCGATCGCTGGAAGATCGCTGCTCGACGCCGACAAATACGCCGGCCGCATCTCGCTGCTCGGCGATGCCCAGAACGTGCTCGGCGCCGCCCTCAAGTATCTCGGCTATTCGTTCAACTCGGTCGACCCGGCGGAGCTCAAGAAGGCCGAGGAACTGCTGATCGCGCAGAAGAAGAACGTCAAGGTCTTTGCCGACGACAACGGCCAGGACCTGCTCGCCTCCGGCGAGGTCGATGTCTGCCAGGAATGGAACGGCGACATCATCCAGGTGATGACCGAGGACGAGGACCTGACCTATGCGGTGCCGACCGAAGGCTCGCTGTTGTGGCAGGACACGATGGCCATCCCCAAGGGCGCGCCGCATCCTGAAAACGCCCATGCCTTCATGAATTTCATTCTCGATGCGGAGGCCGGGGCCAAGACATCGCCGAGACCATCCAGTATGCGACGGCCAATGCGGCGGCGAAGGCGCTGATGGACAAGCCGAGTACCGGAGAATCCGGCCATCTTCCCGCCGCCGGAGGTCGTCGCCAAGTGCGAGCCGGCCATCTATCTCGGCGAGGAAGCAACAAAGGTGCGCGACGAAATCTGGACCCGCATCCAGGCAGCCTGACCGTGAAGGTCTCGAGAAACCCTCTCCCCATCGGGGAGAGGGCAGGGTGAGGGGACTTGGGACGGCCCGCCCCCTCACCCTGCTCAGCGGCTTCGCCGTTTCGCTTCCCTCTCCCCATTGGGGCAGAGGGGATTCGGAAGCGGTTAGCTGCAAAATTGGGGCAGGGGCATGCTGAAGCGTGGATAGCTGGCGCAAAAATCCGGCCGCGTTCTGGATCCTGGCCGCGCCCGGCAGCGTTCTGGCTGCTGGCTCTTTTTCTCATCCCGCTCGGCCTCGTCTGGCTGATGTCGTTCGGCGAGAAGACGTCGATCACCGAGCTCGCGATCACCGGCACGCTCGCCAACTACCTGCGCAGTTTCGATCCGCTCTATCTGCAGATCATCTGGAAATCGATCTGGATCAGCGCGCTCGCCACCGCGCTCTGCCTCGTGGTCGCCTATCCGATCGCCTTCGGCATCTGCTTTGCGCCCGAGCGCTGGAAGCCGCTGCTCCTTCTCCTCGTCATCCTGCCCTTCTGGATCAACCTGCTCATCCGCACCTATGCGCTGATCGCCGTCTTCCGCAGCGCAGGGCTATGTCAATCTCGGCTCGAGTGGCTGTGGAACACTTCCGGGCTCGCCTGGGCGACCGGGTCAGTTCTCCCGTTTGAGATGCTCTACAACAACGGCGCCGTCATCTTCGGCCTCGTCTATGTCTATATGCCGTTCATGGTGCTGCCGCTCTATGCCACGATCGAGCGCCTCGATCAAGCTCCTATCTCGAGGCGAGCCTCGATCTCGGCGCCTCGCAGTTCACGCACTTTCTTGCAGCGTGACCGTGCCGCTCACCATGCCCGGCATCATTTCCGGCATCATCCTGGTCTTCATTCCCTGCCTCGGCTCGTTCCTGACACCCGACCTGCTGGGCGGCGCCAATGCCATCATGATCGGCAATGTCATCGAGCGTCAGTTCAAGGCCGCCAATGACTGGCCCTTCGGCGTCGGCGCTGTCGTTCCTGCTGATGTACGCGACCTTCGGCGCGCTGGCGCTCCGGGCGCTGTTCGCTGCCGCGCAGCAAGGGCGTGGACATCTGATGGCCGACGCAGCTGAAACCCGGCTCAGGGCCCGCTCGACTACGGCAACCGGCTGTGGCTGAAGCTGCTCTTCGGCGGCATTCTCGTTCTGCTCTATGTGCCGATCGTCACGCTCATCGCCTTCTCCTTCAATACCGACAAGCGCGGCATCGTCTGGCGCGGCTTCACCCTCGACAACTATCGTCAAGGCCTGGAACAACACCGCGCTCACGAGGCCTTGACCAATTCGCTCGATCATCGCCTTCATCGCCACCATCATTTCCACGGTCATCGGCGCCATGGCGGCGCTGCTGCTGTGGCGCTTTCGCTTTCCCGGCAAGGGCGCCTATGAAGGCTTCATGGCGCTGCCCATCGTCATCCCGGAGATCTGCATGGGCGTCTCGCTGCTGCTGTTCTTCGCCTGAATACCGGCATGATGGACGCCGTCAGTGAAGCTCGCCCTGGCCGCTCAACCTGCTCAACATCATCATCGCGCACGTGGCCTTCTGTTTCCCCTTCGTCGCCGTCGTGGTGCGCTCGCGCCTCGTCGGCTTCAACCGCCAGCTCGAGGAAGCCTCGAAGGATCTCGGCGCCAGCGAATGGCAGACCTTCTGGAGCATGTCATCGTGCCCTTCATGATGCCGGGGCTGGTCGCCGGCGCGCTGCTCGCCTTCACGCTTTCGCTCGACGATTTCGTGATCACCTTCTTCACCTCGGGCCCCGAGACCGTGACCTTCCCGGTCAAGGTCTATTCGCTGGTGCGGCGCGGCGTATCGCCGGAGATCAACGCCGCCTCGACGGTGCTGATCGTCATCACCGTGGTCGCCACCGTTCTCGCCATGAAGCTTCAGGCGCCCGGCCAAATCGGGCAAAGGCTGAGATCATGACCGAACACGATCGTCTCCATCCGCAATCGTCACCAAGAGCTTTCCGGGCGGGGTCAAGGCCGTCGACAATGTCTCCTTCGACATCGCCGCAGAACGAGTTCTTCGCGCTGCTCGGTCCCTCGGGCTGCGGCAAGACGACGCTTCTGCGCATGATTTCGGGTCTCGAGACGCCGACCGCCGGCCAGATCATCATCGGCGGCGAGGACATGGCGCTGACGCCCCCCAACAAGCGTCCGACCAACATGGTGTTCCAGTCCTATGCGGTGTTCCCGCACATGACGTGTCGCGACAACGTCGCCTACGGCCTGAAGGTGACCGGCGTGCCGCGCGATGAAACGCAAGCCGGCGTGCGGCGGAAGCGCTCGACATGGTGAAGCTCGACCCGCTCGCCGAGCGCAAGCCCGACCAGATGTCGGGCGGTCAGCGTCAGCGCGTGGCGCTGGCGCGCGCCCTGGTCAAGCGGCCCAAGGTGCTGCTGCTCGATGAGCCGCTTTCGGCCCTCGATGCCAAGCTGCGCGACGAGATGCGGCTCGAACTGACGCGGCTGCAGGAGACGGTCGGCATCACCTTCATCATCGTCACCCACGACCAGGACGAGGCGCTGTCGATGGCCGAGCCGGATCGCCGTCATGGATCGGGGCGCGGTGCAGCCAGATCGCCACGCCGTCCGAGCTCTACGAGCATCCGGCCAACCGCTTCGTCGCCGACTTCATCGGCAAGGTGAATCTGATCGACGCGCAGGTGATAGCAGCGCCAAAGGCAAATCGGTGGTCTGCGACGGCCAAGGGACTCGGCCAGATCGAGATTCCGCAGAGCCTGGAGGCCAGGGGCGATCGCGATCGCCGTGCGCCCCGAGAAGCTGAAGATCACGGCCAAGCGAGCCGACTGCCAGCGAACGTCATCAAGCTCGCCGGCAAGGTGCGTGATGTCGCCTATTATGGCGATACCAGCCATGTCGTGGTGACGGTCAAAGGACGGCATCGATCTGTCGGTCAACGTGCAGAACGAAACGTCGCCTCGGCGGCGCCGGCGTCGAGCGCGGGTCAGGAGATCTGGGTTTCCTGGGCGCCCGAAGATACGCTGGTGCTCACGGAGTAGCCGGATGGCTCTGAATGGAAGCCGACGCGCCGCTGCCGGGCGACGACGCCTTTCGCCGCGGAGACCTTCACGGCACCGCGATGGGAGGCGACCTATGCCGGCGCACTCTCGTTCATGCGCCGCAAATATACCCGCGATCTTGACGGGCGTCGACATCGCCGTCACCGGCATCCCCTTCGATCAGGCCGTCTCCCACCGCCCCGGCACGCGTTTCGGTCCGGAGGCCATCCGCAAGGCGTCCGGCGCAGAATGCCTGGGGTCCGTTCTGGCCGTGGATGTTCGATCCGTTCGATACGCCTCGCCGTCGTCGATTATGGCGACTGCTTCTTCGATTGGGGGCCGCAAGGAAGAGATCGTCCGGCGCATCGAGGAGCATGCGGCCGGGATCATCGACGCCGGCGTCTCGCATGCGTCAGCTTCGGCGGCGATCACTTCGTCAGTTATCCGCTGCTGAAGGCGCATGCCAGGCAAACATGGGCCGTTGGCGCTGGTGCATTTCGACGCCCACCGCGATGTCGAGCCCGATGAGGGCGGCCGGATCGATCATGGCACGATGTTCAACTTATGCGGTCCGCGACGGCATGATCGACCCGAAGCGTTCCGTTCAGATCGGCATCCGCACCACCTTACCACGGCGAGCGTCAGGGCGGATTCAACATCCTCTATGCCGATGAAGTTCACGCCCGCAGAGCGCCGGAGATCGCCAGAGCGATCAGGGAGGCGGTCGGCCGGGGCCCCGCCTATCTCACCTTTGATATTGATTGCCTCGATCCTTCGTTCGCGCCCGGCACCGGCACGCCGGTGCCGGGCGGGCTCACCTATCACCAGGCGCTGTCGATCCTCCGCGAGCTGAAGGAGATCGACTTTGTCGGCATGGATGTCGTCGAGGTGTCGCCTCCCTATGATCATGCCGAGATCACCGCCCTGGCGGCGGCAACCGTCGCGCTCGAATACATCTGCCTCGAGGCCTGGCGGAAGGGCGCCCGGCCGCACAAACTGCCGCGATAAAAAACGACGAGCATCGGCAGCCGCAAATGTGTCCGCCCGGAAAGGGCAGATGCCGGAAAAGTAAGTTTTGTCATTGCGGCGCACGCCGCAATCCAGCTTTGGATGGATGCCCTGATGAAGGCGCCGTGCGTGTATCTGCTCGCCAACCGCTATCGCGGAACGCTGTATGTGGGTGTAACCAGCGACCTCGCCCAGCGGGTATCGCAACACAGGCTGGGGCTCGTCGAAGGCTTCACCAGGAAGTACGGTGTGAAATCCCTGGTCTGGTATGAGCCTCAGGAAACCATGGAAGCGGCGATTCAGCGGGAGAAAAACCTCAAGGACTGGAAGCGGGCGTGGAAGATCGAGCTGATCGGTGGAGCTGGCTCAACAGGTCGAAGCGTCCGACGGCCGCGAATCAAGTAGAGTTCGTCATTGCGGCGCACGCCGCAATCCAGCTTTGGATGGATGCCACGATGAAGGCGCCGTGCGTGTATCTGCTTGCCAACCGCTATCGCGGAACGCTGTATGTGGGTGTAACCAGCGACCTCGCCCAGCGGGTATCGCAACACAGGCTGGGGCTCGTCGAAGGCTTCACCAGGAAGTACGGTGTGAAATCCCTGGTCTGGTATGAGCCTCAGGAAACCATGGAAGCGGCGATTTCAGCGGGAGAAAAACCTCAAGGACTGGAAGCGGGCGTGGAAGATCGAGCTGATCGAACGCTCGAACCCGAACTGGACCGACCTGTTCGAGACGCTCATGCAGTGACCAAGCTGGATTGCGGCGTTCGCCGCAATGACGATTAACCTTTTGAGGAGCTTCACCCCAGCGCGTCTCTGAGCCGGTACCATGCCATGGCGGCGACGAGCATCGGCAGCCGCAAGTGGCCGCCCGGAAAGGGCAGATGCCGGAAACGGCTCAACAGATCGAAGCGCTCCGACTGGCCGCGAATCACTTCCGCCATGAGCTTGCCGTAAAGATTGGAGAGCGCCACGCCGTGCCCCGAGTACCCCTGCGCGTAATAGGTCGACTTGCCGATGCGTCCCATATCGGGAAGGCGGTTGTAGGTGATGGCGATATAGCCGCCCCAGGCATATTCGATGCCCACATCCGACAGTTGCGGGAATATCCGGGTCAGGCGCGACTTGATGCTGGCTGCGAGGTCGCTGGGCTCGAGCTTGGAGTAGGCGACGCGCCCGCCGAACAACAGCCGGTCATCGCCGCTGCGCCGGAAATAGTCGAGAACCCAGTTCGTATCGGCGACTGCCTCGTCGTCCCGGATGAGCGCCCGGGCACGTTCATTTCCGAGCTTCTCCGTGGCCACAATGAAACTCGTTACCGGCATCATGGCGTGATAGAGCTTGCCGACCAGCCGCTCGATGTAGGCGTTGCAGGCGATGATCATGTATTTCGCCGTGACCTTACCCGCCGCCGTCCATGCCCTGGGCTCACCTTCCCAATCGCAGCGCGTCACCCGTGTCTGCTCGTGGATCAGGGCGCCGGCCTGGCTTGCCGCGCGGGCGAGCCCGTTGCAGTAGTCGAGGGGGTGAAAATGTCCCGCCCGGCCCTCGCGCAACGCAGCGAAATAAGCCCGCGTCGCGAGCTTCTCCGCGAGCTCCGCCTTGTTGAGGAGTTGCAGGTCGCCGTAGCCCTCATTCTCCCATTCCTCCTGCAGTTCCCGCAGGCCCCGGAGCTTGCTTTGCTTCGTCGCGCAGTGGAGATAGCCCCATTTGAGGTCGCATTCGATGCCGTGAGTTCTTGATCCGGTGTTCGATCAGAACCTTGGCTTCTTGCGTGAGCTGGAAACACTTTCGCGCATCCTCGCGGCCCACTTGCGCGGCGACCGCGTCCTGGCCGGGAGAAAATCCCGTGCCGATATGCCCGCCGTTGCGCCCGGAGCCTCCATAGCCGACCCTTTCGGCCTCGAGCACGATGACCCGCTGACCGGCCTCAGCCAGCTCCAGAGCAGCCGACAGCCCGGTGTAGCCTGCCCCGATGATGCAGACGTCTGCCGTGCTGTCGCCCTCGAGCTTCGGATAGGTCGAATGGGGCCTGGCGGTAGCCCGGTACCAGGAAAGGCTTTCGCTCGGCTTAACCATGTAAGCCGTTGTAAATAATAGTTAACTTGCTTTCACCCATTGTTTCCTAGGCCATTTCCTAAAACGTGCCGAGGGCGTACATTGGCCCTGTGGCCGCGATTGAGGCCCGCCAATCCCCAAAGTTGCGGCTTATCATGTCAAGCCAAAAGTTCGAAGAATGGTTCGCGGCCCGGCGCATTTCGGAGGTCGAATGCCTCGTCGCCGACATGTCGGGCACCGCGCGCGGGAAAATCCTGCCCCCCGCCAAGTTCCTGAAAGGCAGCCGGTCCGATGGCCTGCGCATCCCGGAGGAGGTGTTCGCGCTCACGATCACCGGCCGCTACGTGTGGGAGACCTCGGCGGTGAGCGATTCCGCCATCGATGTCTACATGAAGCCCGACCCCGACACAGTCCGGGTGGTGCCTTGGTACACCGAGCCGACCGCCCAGGTCATCTGCGATGCCTTTCATCTCAACGACGATCCCGTCGACATCGCGCCGCGCCATGTCCTGCGCCGGGTTCTCGAGCGTTATCGCGCGGAAGGCTGGCGGCCCGTGGTGGCGCCGGAGCTCGAGTTCTATCTGGTCAAGAAGAACCTCGACCCCGATTATCCCGTCGAGGCGGCGGTCGGCCGTTCGGGCCGCAAGGAGGCGGGCGGCCAGGCCTACGGCATCGACGCCGCCAATGACTTCGACCCGATCGTCGAGGACATCTATGACTACTGCGAGGCCCAGGAGCTCGACATCGACACGCTTTCGCACGAGAGCGGCCCCGCCCAGCTCGAGATCAACTTCAACCACGGCGATCCTTTGGCGCTTGCCGACCAGGTGTTCCTGTTCAAGCGAACCGTTCGGCAGGCGGCCCTGAAGCACGACATGTATGCGACCTTCATGGCCAAGCCGCACGACAGCGAGCCGGGCTCCTCCATGCACATCCATCAGTCGGTCCTCGACGCCAAGACCGGCCGCAACATCTTCGCCGGGCGGGACGGCAAGCATTCCGAGGCTTTTCTTCACCACATCGGCGGCCTCCAGCGCTACATGGCGGCTGCCCTGCCGCTATGGCGCCCGAACGTCAATTCCTACCGGCGTCTGGTGCCCGAATCGGACGCGCCGACCAATGTGCATTGGGCGATCGACAATCGCACGGTTTCCCTGCGCGTGCCGTCGTCCGATCCGGCAAACCTCCGCGTCGAGAACCGGGTGCCGGGCGCCGATGCCAATCCCTACCTGGCCATCGCCGCATCGCTTGCTTGCGGCTATCTCGGCATGAAGGAGCACATCAAGCCGTCCGATCCGGTCGAGGGCTCGGCCTATCGCTATGCCCACACTCTGCCGATCAATCTCGAGGAAGCGCTCGACAAGTTCAACTATACCAAGTCGTTCAAGGAAGTGCTGGGCGAGCACTTCGCGGAAGCCTATCAGGACGTGAAGAACGAGGAGATGCAGCACTTTCGCAGGTCATCAGCTCCTGGGAGCGCGAGTTTCTGCTGCTGAACGTATGAAGGGCCTCCTCCCGGTGGCCCCACGAATCGAAGAAATCTCGAGCCCGCACAATCCGCTCATCAAGCTCGCACGCTCCCTTGCGCAGCGGAAGGCGAGGGAGGAAACGGGCCTCTTCCTCGCCGAAGGCTCGGAATTCGCGGCCAGGGCCATGGCACAAGGGTTCATGACGCGCAGCGTGCTGCTGTCCTTCGCGCGCGAACCTGACGCGGCCCTGCAGGATCTCGTAGATAGGTCGCGGTCCGGCGGGGCGCAGGTCGTGATGGTGCCGAAGGCCCTGCTGTCGCGCATCGCCGGCAAGGACAATCCTCAGGACGTGCTGCTGGTGGCGAGGCAGCGGTGGTCAACTGCCGTTCCGGGTGAGTTGCGAGAGGACGACGTGGTCCTCGCCCTCGACCGGGTTCGTGATCCGCGCAATCTCGGCGCCATCCTCCGAACAGCGGAGGCCGCCGGCCTTCGGATGATCGTCCTGGTCGGCTCCTGCTGTGATCCTTACTCTCCGGAAGCGGTGCGGGCGTCCGCCGGCTCGCTGTTCGCCGTTCCGCTGATGAAATTGCCGACGGAAGGCTTTGTCGAGTTGGCGGCCCGCTGGACCGGCGATGTCATCGGCGCCGACGTTGCCGCCGTCACCGACTTTCGGCATTCGCGCCGGGGTCCCGTCCTGCTGGTCATGGGCAACGAAAGCGAGGGTCTCTCGAGGGAAGTGTCGCAGGCATGCACGCGGCTGGTCCGCATTCCGATGATGCCGGGCACCTCATCGCTCAACCTTGCCGCCGCCGCTGCCCTCCTCGTCTACGAGCTGCGCCTGCCGGCGCTCAGCCCGTGAAATCCATCCAACCAACCGTCATGGCCGGGCTTGACCCGGCCATCCTCTTCTCACTGGTTCAGTGTTTCGTAAAGATCGGTCCACTCAGGGTTCATCTTTTCGATGAGATCGACCTTCCAAGCCGGTTTCCAATGTTTGATATTCTTTTCCCGCTGTATGGCATCGATGATCCCGTCATGCCACTCATAGTAGACGAGCCGCGTCAGCCCGTAGCGTTCCGTGAAGCCTTCCATCGTTCCCGTCCTGTGCTCCCACACCCGTCTCGGCATGTCGGCGGAGACTCCGACGTAGAGTACTCCGTTCCGCCGGTTGGTCATGAAGTACAGCCATCCGCCCATCCGCGGGATGGGTCCCGAAAAAGATGGCCGGGTCAAGCCCGGCCATGACGAGAAAACGGGACATAACCCGAGGGTGGTTCCGCTCGCCGGCGAATGATGCAGACCAACTCCGCCAAAAAAAGAGGGCGGCCCCCCGAAGCCGCCCTTCACTCTAAGCTAATCGGTCCGGATCAGAAGATTCCGGGCTGCGAGCGTAGACCGACGCGGATGCCAAGCATCCGATCGCTATCCGAAAAGCCGAGTTCTGAGTTGGTGCAGCCAAACCCGTAGCGGACATCGGCCGCCGCTGCCGTGCGGGCAGCGTTGGCCGCGGCCGATGTGCCGAGTAACAGGACCGCAGTCGCGATCCCCGCCATAAGAAGTTGCTTACGCACTTACCTTACTCAACGCTACTCACTGCAAACGCCAGATGATAACTGCACTTTCCTCCGCTGACCAACGAAAAATGGCGGAAAACTGCGAGATTTTTCGTGACTGTTGCGGTTCGGCAACACCCGCTGAATAAGCGCCTCGATATAATGGAGATCGGTTGCGCCCGGTGGTATGAAGTCATTCGGGTTAGGGCGGTCGGACGACTGAGGGAAACAACACTGAACCATGACAACCACTCAAGAAAGCTTTGTCCCTGATCACTGGCCCACGGCTAACGCCGGCTTAGCGGTTCGCCGGCGGCTCGAGAGCCTCCGCCGGTTCCTTTCCTGGAGCTACCTGTTCGCTCCGGTCGATACGGCCTCCATGGCAGTGGTGCGGATCTTCATCGGGCTTCTGGTTGCCGTTGACGCCGTGCGCAAGGGGCAGCACTTCTTTTATCCCAGCGGCGGGGAGCTTGCTTTCTCTTTCAGGTATCAGTTCTTTCACTGGGTCCAGGAAGTCCCCGAGCTGGCGGTCTACCTGCCCTATGTTCTTTTCCTTTCCGGCATAGCGATCGCAGTCGGCTTTTTCTTCCGGTTCTTCAGCCTCCTGAGCCTGCTCCTCGTCTCCTATGGCTTCCTTCTGCAGCCGGAAGGCTATCTCAATCACTATTACATGCTGATCATCACCCTGGTCCTGCTTTCGGTCAGCCCCGCGCACCGGGCTTTCTCGATCGACCGGTTTCTGTTCTTCAGAACTTCCGGCGAGCATGCGCCCGATCTATCTGCTCCTGTTCAAGGTGCAGATCGAGATCATCCTGATCTATGCCGGCCTGGTCAAAATCAACTCCGACTGGCTTCAGCTGGAGCCCCTGAGAACCTGGCTGCTGCGAAGACAGGACATGCAGTTTCTCGGACCTCTCTGGGAAAGCGACTTCATCGTCGCTCTCGGCGCCTACGGGATCATCATTCTTCATATCGTCGGCGCCCCGCTGCTGTTCTTCCGGCGCACACGGCTGCCGGTGTTTCTCCTCTATTGCGTTTTCCACGTCATCAATCATTTCGTGTTCAATATCGGCATATTCCCGTGGATGACGATGGCTGTTAGCACGCTGTTCTTTGCGGCCGACTGGCCGCGGCGTGCATTGGCCCCGTGGCCGGCGCTTGCTGTGCCCTCACCGGCTCCCGAGCCGCTCTCGCTGGAACCGAAGTCGTTCGGCAATCGACTGCTCGTCGCTTTCTGCACCTCCTGGCTGCTGTTTCAGGCTCTTTTCCCGCTGCGCCATGTCCTCTACCCCGGCTGGGTGGAGTGGACGAACGAAGGCCATCGGTTCGCCTGGCGCATGAAATTGACGGATCGCGAAACTCCCGGTGTGCGTCTCGCAGTGCATATACCCGAGCAAGGCACGATCCGCGTACCGAATTTGGGAAGATACATGTCACGGTGGCAATACCATAAGGTCTCGCTCTATCCCGATCTCGTGCAGCAATTGGCGTGGCAAGTCGCACGCATGTACAGGGACAAGCTGCAGGTCGGTGACGTCAGGGTCTATGCCTACCTGCCCATGAGCCTGAACAACCGCCGCCCCGCATTGGCGATAAATCCGACCGTCGATCTCGCCGCCACTCGGTCGACGATCTGGCATGATCCATGGAAAACGGCCACCAATCCCAATCCGCTCCGGCGCATTGAACAGGTGGACAAGGCCGAGTTCCGGCAGACACCGACCCTTGAGCAGTTGCTGACCAGCATGGGCTTACCCCAGCCAAAAGATTGCGTTGCCGGGGGAGCGATGCCGGACCTGCATGAAGCTGCCGTGTGTTCACTGGACAGCGGCGAGAGCCTTTGGAACTCCCAGTGGTAGGTTCGCCCGAATCGCTGCGCGGATCTACAGAACTCGCTGATTGCCGTTCCGGTGTTCCGGTGATGTAAAGCAGCAACTTCCCGGAGCGGGCACTTGGCTGGGCCGGTGATGTCATTTGGCACGCTATGGACGGATTTCTGCGCCACCCGCGCCGCGGTCCGGTGCGGGTCATGGGCAATGAGAGCGACACCTCTCCAAAAGAATTGTCTGAAGCTGCACGCGACTGGTGCGCGTTCCGATGATTTCCGGCGCCTCACTGGCCTATGTGGGCCATGACAATGCGCAGAAAGGGGCGGTCCCCGGAGCCGCCTCTTTGTATGCCTTCCAGGCCGCCATTCGCGGCAATTGAGCGTCCGGTGGAAACGATCGCGATTCGCTTGAGTTCAGGACCACCGCTCCGCGAATTCAGTACGAACATCGATTGCAGGCGGCATCCGCCGCAAGGCGTGCGACCGTGTGCTTGGGGCGAGCGCATTTCCTGTGCTGAACGGATTATTCAATTATTTCAGTTGCTTGAGAAAATCGACTGGCGCCGGAAAGACGGTTGTTTGTTGCAATTTGGTCACATAGATCAAAAAAACCCCGACCACCCAACATTGGTTCTTTACTTGAAAGCCCGATCAGGCAAATTGCCAGTCACAGACTTTATCCATCGGGAGCGGGAGCACGACCATGAAATTCAAGTCTCTACTTTTGACCTCAACAATCGCGGCAACGGCGGTAGTTTTTGCTGGTGCTGCCAGTGCTGCGGATATCGTCGAACCCCCGCCGCCGCTGTTCACTTGGGATGGTTGGTACATTGGTGGAAATCTGGGCTGGGGTTGGGCCGAGCACAACACCAAGAATGGCTGCGGCAGCATCGCGGACATCAGGGGAGAGAACGGTGAAGTCGAAGCGCCGGGTGGGGTGACCCTCTGCGATTTGCCGATAGAAGACGACCTCGACTTCTCGGGCAACGTTCTCGAGTTGGACGGTGACTTTGTTCAATTCGGTCGTAATTGCGGCACTAGTGATAGCGAAGAAGGTGATGATGATGACGGCGGCGATTGCAACGTCTCAGAAGAGGACGAAGTCGGCGATACCTTCCTCTATGGCCTTCAGGTGGGTTCCAATAGACAATACGGCAGTTGGGTGCTCGGTTTTGAATGGGACTGGACCTGGTTCGATGATAGTCACGCCACTACAAAGGCGAGCCTCGAATATTTCCACGACCAAGATGAAGGTGGTAACCTAGAGCTTTCTGAGGGGAGAGTTGACGCCGACATCGAAGGCGAGCTTGACTGGTTGTCGACCTTCCGCCTCCGCGCTGGCTGGGCGTTTGGTGACGAGGGACGCTTTCTCGGTTACCTGACAGGCGGTCTCGCGATTGCCCAGACGAGCCTTGACGGAAGCGCAGTCTTCACCGACGGTGACGTGGACTTTTGCGATGAAGGCTGCTTCTTCGGCGACAGCGAGGGCGATGGTGACTTCAATCAGTGGGGCTGGACGTTCGGCATCGGTGGTGAGTGGGCCGTCTGGGATAATGTGACGCTCGGGGTTGAATGGCTGCACGTCGAACTCGAGGGAGGGGAGGAATTCTCCACCACCTTCTATGCTGACGACGGGCGCAGTTTTGATATCAGGGGAGAAGCCGGCCTCGATAGCATCGACATTGTCCGAGGCAAGGTGAACTTCCTGGTCAATTGGTTCGGAAATTGACGGCGCGACAGAGACTGGCGAATTAAGTTCTCCTCTGTTGCTACTCTTCCGGCGACCGCTCCTCAGGCTTCTCCTGAGGAGCGGTCGCTGACTATATTTCCGGAGTTCTGCTAAGGACCCGGCCCCGTAGCCCCGCAAGAAGGGACGCGCGCCGGGTTCGATGTTTTTGGTGCACGGCGGGGTTTCGTCGTGAGTCAAATTTCAACACGAAAGTGCCCGCACCCTTGAGGAAGTCGAAGGGGGGGCATAGGCGTTTCGCGACGCGGGCGTGCTCCCACCCTGAATCTGGTGCATTTCTCTTAATCGGCGAAAGCCTGCTCTCGGGCCACGACTCGAGGGTGATATGGTGATTCCACGAAAATGCACTAGGCGGGTCACGCAGAGCGCAAATGGCGGCGTGCTGAAGGAGCATAAAATCGTAAAATGAATGGGGAGCGCGGACAAGATGGAGACCGGTCACGTCAGATGGTAAAATCGAGCGCCTCAAGCACAGGGTGTGGCCGCGTCACTGGAAGAGCGCCAAACCATGACCACAAGTCAGGAAAGCCTCGCCCGCGGGTGCGATTGGGGTTGCAAATGGTAATCCTTTCATGACCGATGAGGTGCAACCCGATGCTGTATTCCTGATCTATGACGGAGAGTGCCCGTTTTGCCGGCGGTACGCCGATTTCGCGGCACTGTCGCGGGCGTTTCCCGGTCTCAAGCTGATCTCCGCCCGCGAGCAGCATGGGGAGGTGTGCGCGGCCTGGAAGGCGGGATTCGATCTGAACCGGGACATGGTCCTCCACGTCAATGGCAAGTGGTATGCCGGCGAAAAGGCCATCCTGAGGCTGGCCGAGGCTGCCCACCACAACCGCTTCCGAAACGACATGCTGCGACGGCTGTTTGGGCCGAACAGGCACGCTCGCAGGCTTTACGACATGCTGGTGGCTGGCCGACTGCTTTTTCTTCGCCTCGCCGGCCGCAAGCCGCTCTCACGCGGATGACGATCTCTCCGTGGCGCGCGGACGTCATTGGACTAAGGTCACAATTCCAGATCAATATCTATCTTCAGCCTCATCAGGCAAGGCTGATGGATCGGCCCTATCGGGCGACACCCGGATTAGCTAGACACTAGAGCAGGTTAACCTCTAAAAGAGTAGTAGAATTCATTTTTTCCTAAAACGGGCATTGAAAGCGATGGAGATTTTGTCTTCCTTATCCTCATTGGGTGTCACCCAGTGCAGTAGATAAGATGGGAAGATAACCATTGTCCCTGATGTCGGTTTAAAACCTAAGTTGTCCTTGAAAATTGGGCTGTTAGGCAGCCTATTGTTCTTGTCAATATATCTTGGATCAGCAAATTCGATTGCACCACTCTGTCTATTGTCACTCTCGGGAACGTTAACATAATATGTTCCAGACCAGATGTATCCAGAGTGTCGATGAGGAGAGTTATAGGCGTGAGTAGAATTAACATTGATCCAGCCATCACAGAATAAGCTGTATTGATTTGGATCAAAAGAAGGAGCGCATTTTCTGGTGACTGAGAGGATGCCGTTTAGAATCTCCTCGCAGAGCTTTTTAAAACATGGCTCATTGCGACGGAACAAATCTGTCTCACTGTGCCAGCCAACTTTGTTTGATTTGCTAATGCCCTGTGAATTTTTCTTTAAGACTTGTGTTTCCAGAATAATGTCCTGATTTAGCGATCCACTGTTCTCAATTTTGAACCAGGCAATCGGTGAGGGAAAATACAGATTGGATTCAACTTCCTTCAATGACGACATAAAGACTCCTTATATATATGCACCTGTATTGACCTGCCGCCACTGAAGTTTCATCCAGTGGCTTTAGAGTCCTCGGCAGTTGTATGCGCGTTTGGGCGGGTTGAGCAACAGGCCGGAACGCGGGGCCATAGCAGTAGAACCCAGCCCTCTCGACGGGAGTTCGCCCATTGTCCACCTGGTAGAAAATATCATTCAGATCACTCATCCTTGAAGTCAGCTATGGGCGCGGTGCCACCTTTATAGCTGATCAGGTCGGGCTTCATACGCGAGAATCCGTTGCCAGTTCGACTCGGGGTCTCCGCCCGACAGGACCGCGACCAGATCGCCTGCTTTGGCCAATCCAAGCGCGGCGTCGATGGCTTTGGCTTCGCTCTCAAGGGGATTGATGCAGTCGTCTGATACTCCGGCAGCCAGGAGGCCGTCGCGAAATACCTGGCTCAGGCCCTCGCGCCGCTTTTTGGCAAGATCGTGAACAAACGGAACAAATGAATCGAAATGTGCGGCCAGGGCTGCCGCGCTCTGACGCGCCACGTCGTCACTGACACGCTTACCGTTCATCGAAAAGGCACATATCTTTCGTCCGGCAATCGTCAGCTTGGCTACATATTCGGCGATCGCCGCAAAGCCATGCGCATTGTGGGCGTAGTCAAGCAGCACCTGAAACGGCAGACCGCGGAAATGATTCAAGCGCCCGATGTTGGATCGAGCCTCCGTGCCGAAGGTCAGGGCGGCTGCGCAGATCTCGGCCCGCTCGAGGCCGAGCTGGTCGGCCGCTGCCAGGGCGGCAACAGCGTTCTGGGCGTTGTGACGCGCAGCGCCGCCGGCAGTGATCGGCAATGAGGCAATGGCGACAAGGATCTCGGGTCCTGCCGGGGAACTCCGGACAATCACCTCGCGCCCATCCTCGCAGCCGAGGTGATAGGCAACGCCGCCGCGACTGACATGATCGGCGACCGCCCCGCTTGCCTGCGCTGTTGAAAACAGAATGATGCGCTTGGCCGTGCACGCCTGGGCCATGGCAAGGCAGCGGGGGTCGTCCGCGTTGAGCACTACGGCATCATCGGCGCTGGCGGCAACCAGTTGCTTAACGCGAGCAAGCTCGTCGACGTTGGAGATGCCCAATTCACCAATATGGTCGGCCTCTATGTTGAGCACGACGGCTACGTCGCAGCGCTCAAAACCGAGCCCGTATTTTATGACGGCGCCGCGCGCCGTCTCGAGAACGGCGGCTTCGACGATGGGCAGGGAAAGAATGTGGTGCGCCGCTCGCGGGCCGGCGCTATCTTCCCGCTCCACGATGCGGTCGTCAATCGCCAGTTCGCCTGTCGTCGCCCGCCCGGTCACCAGCCCGCAGCAACGCAGGATATGGGCGATCATGCGAGTCGTCGTCGTTTTGCCGTTGGTGCCGGTAACCGCAACAACCGGGATCCGGCTCGGAGCGCCCGCCGGGTACAAGTTTGCAAAGACCGCAGCGGCGACATCGACGCCGGGACCGATCGCCGGCGAATGATGCATCCGCAATCCGGGCGACGTATTGACTTCGATCACAGCTCCGCCGGTGGTCTGCCACGGCAAATCAATGGCGCTGGCTCGGAAATCGATACCTGCGAAATCAAGGCCAATTATGGTGGCGCAGGTTTCCGCCAGTGAGCGGTTCGTCTCATGCACGGTGCTGGTGACGTCACGACTCAGGCCGCCGCGGGAGAGGTTGCTGGTCGAGCGCAGGCTCAGACTTCGTCCTGCTTCGAGGACGGAGTCCTTCGTCAGCCCCGCGGAGGACAGGATGCTCTCGGCTTCGGCATCAAGCAGCAACCATGTCAGGGGTTTGAGATGATTCGGCCCTCGCGCTGATTGGCTGTTGAGTGCATCGACGAGCTGAGAAACGGTGCGCCGCCCGTCGCCGATGACCAGCGTCGGCTCGGTGGAACTGGCGGCGACGAAGCGCCCGCCGATGACCAGCAGCCGGTAGGTATTGCCGGGGATGAACCTTTCGACTGCTACACGCTTATCAAACCGGCGTGCCATGTCGTACGCACGCTCCACAGCGGCGTCGGTCGAAATGTCGGTGGTGATACCCACCCCGCGGTCGGTACCAACCGGCTTGACAACGACTGGAAACCCAATGCGCTGGGCCGCAGCAACCGCCGCGGCGCGGTCCGATACTTCAATGTGATCGGGCGTCGGCAGGCCGGCCGCGGCGAGCGATTGCAGCGTCGCCGTCTTGTCCGACGTGAGGCGGACCGACATGTCGGAAACTCGATCGGTAATCTTGCGAAGCAGGGTTCGCGAACGGATTCCCTGCCCGAACAGCAGCGTTCTCGCATTCTTGTAAGAGACGGGTATCCCGCGCTTCCTCGCCTCGCCAAAGAGATACCGGGCGTCGATCGCCGGCCCCTCTGCGCAGACTTCCTGATACTTCTTAAATCCTTCAGCGATATTGCTTCGGGAGATCTCTGTAGCGCCGCAGAGATGGTTGAGAAGTCCCACCGCCAATTGTCCCGCCATCGCGGCGCTGCCAGGCCAGTGGAATTCGAACGCGGCGGTGATCGTCTTGTCATCGTTGCTGCGCACCGCATGCTGTTCGACCGCATGACCGGCGAGTTGCTGCACCGCCAGGGCCAGCAGGCACGTTGCCGTCGCCGGGTCGGATTTTTTGAGCCTGTCTTGAAGGTTGCTCGGCAACTCCGCCTGGAAACAGCTCGGAGAGTTCGCGAATACGGGCAGATTGCGGGCGCTTGCTCACCGTTGGCTCTGCGCCGGCCAGCACCATGGCAATACATGGGCGATCGAGCAGCATGCCGCGCCCGGCAATCGTGCGGCTCGATACCACTCGGATCATTGCGTGATGACACTTCCCGGCAGATCGCTCGATGCTTCGGGGGTTCGGCTCGAAATCCGGCGATAGCGGACATTCAGGGTCTGCTCATATTCACACAGCTCACCGCACAATCCGGAGAGGAGAAACTGCAGATTGCTCGCCGTGTCATCCAATGCAGCCCGATGGCCGGCCTGGGCGTCGAACTGGAAAACTCTGCGACAAGTGATTTCAGCATCAGGTAGTTATCGCCGTCCTCGTCCCGGTATGGCGCGGCAATGACGAAGCCTTCCGTCAGAAGAGAGCAAAGACAAGGGATGTTGCCAGGCGCGACGATGCTGGTTTGAAACTGCATGCCCAATCCCCGTGCAACATCATTGCGCCCACTCAGCAGCTGCCCAAAAAGACCCTGCCGCCGGTAGGCGGGTAAAACGGCCCCGCCCGCTCCCTCGCCAATCCTGTCGGCCGGAGCCGATAGATGACGCAAATACCGCCAGTGTGATGTTTGAGCCTTTGGCCCGATGCGAAGCGCGGAGTAACCGATCAGGAGATCATCATGGAAAGCGCCGATCAGCCGGCCGTGAGCAAAGGCAATGTCACAAAGAAAAAATTCCGGCCCCCGTTTGTACATGAATTTCTTGTCATGCAGGTTTCGGCGCACCGCCAGGTGAACATCGTAGGCGACTTCTGATTCATCCGGACTCAAGGAGACGCAGGACTACTCCCTCAGAACGACTTGCCGGTGAAGTCGCCGAACGCATTGCGAAGCTCAGCCTGCTGCCTGGGCGCGCGCCCTCGTTCTCGAATTCGCGATGCGCTCGAATAGCGCCAAGTCGTCGGTCTCATTGTCGGGATCGATCACCGCAGCATAGTCCTGGACCTGGACCATGAGCGTGAACTTGGTGCGTCGGGAGCGGTTCGGAACCGAGGCGTGGAGCAGCAGCGGATTGATCAGCACACCGTTGCCGGCTGGCAAATCGAGAACTACGCCGGCTACGCCGGCGTAGTGCCGGGCCTCGACGTATGGCTTGAGAGGATCGTCCAAGTTGTGGGCGATCGCGCCTTGCCGGTGGGTTCCTGGAAACACCATCATCGATCCCGTTTCCACGCTGGCGGGCCTGAGTGGAACCCAGAGCCTCCAGGCACGATGACACTGCATCGAACCGAAGTCCTGATGCACCGGCAGCCGGCGGGCGGCGTCGCCCGGAATGTCGGCCCTGATGTCCGGCCAGATCGAGCGGCACCTCGATGCCGGCCCACTTCAGGAAACGGGAGTTATCGAGCCAGGCCCCAAGGCGGACGGCCATGCGATGGAGAACGAACAGTCGCTCCATCGAGCTTTATAGATGCGACTTGTGTACTTGCCGCCGCGGCTAAACACGTCAATGAACGCCTCATCCGCCCGCCGTTCGATACCGAGCTTGTGCAACTGCACCGCACTGAAGCGCGCGATCTCCGTTTCAAACTCGTCGATTTCCCGCCGGTGCAGCAGGCCCTCTAGAACGACGTAGCCGTAGCGCTCCAGTGCGCTGGTATCTATGTCGACCATGCCGACTTCCCGCTTTCGACCCCCTTGCCAATTCTAACTTATCCGAGGGCTAGTTCGATGCAAAACTTTTCGTTCTCCCGCCCAATTCGCGAGGCGCTGACAAGCTCGCTGGAGCGGCGGGAGATGCGCTTGAAGAGAGTTAATGTGCCGCGAAACTCGCTTTCGGTAACGAAACGCGACTGGTATCCGGTGATCGCATTGCTGGTGAGAATGGGAAATAGCCTGAGCAGAAGAGACGCGCCAGTAGCCGCAGTACCGACCAGCAGTTCTGCGACAAGCCCGAGAGGAGGAGCGTTAAACTTCTTGTAGCGGCCGGCAGAATTGAAGACGAAATTGCCGAGGCTGTAGATCACCCAAATTCCTCCGATGCGCTCGATTTCCTGAACGGTGTGGGCGCCGTGGCCAAGAATGAGATCGGCGCCGGCCTCGACGAGGGCAGCAGCGTCTCGCTCCTGGCGCGCGGTGCGCAGGCGGTAGTTTTCGCCCCAATGCGGGAATACGATAACAAAGATGCTGGGCTCGGTATGTTTCAGCCGAGCAATCGCCGCGGCCAGCAGGTCGTGATCAAGCGGACACAGGCCGCCACAATCGCGAGCAGCATAGCAGGCGTAGCGGCGTTCATAGTTCCCCCGCCGTTCGAAGGCACCGAACACGGCGATTTTCCTGCCCCCGGCAAGTATCAGCAGCGGCCGTGCGGCGGTCTCGCTGTCGAGTCCGGCGCCGAAGGCGTTCAAACCCGCCTCGGCAAGCACCGCTAGCGTCTGATCGAAGCCGGCCGCGCCATAGTCGAAGGAGTGATTGTTGGCGAGGCTGACCATGCGAATGTTGTGCCTTGCGAGGCAGGCAGGGGTCTCCTCGATGTCGCCCCAGTGGATGTAGGGCTTCTTGCCCTCGAACGGCGAGCGCTCGATGTCGGTGAGCGGCGTTTCGAGATTGGCGACAACGAGATCGGCCGCCAGCAGCTTGTCGCGGAATTTGGCAATCGAGTAGTCATAGCCGTGGTCCTCGAGGATGTTTCTGCCGCCGCCGGCCTTGTACTGGGCCTGGTAACTCTCGCCGAACGCGGTATCGCCGACAAAGACGATGCGAGTTACGCCGGACCGCGCGGGAATTTGCACGGGTGCGGGCCCACGATATGCTGTTTGTGGTCGCTCGTGCGGGGTTACGTATGCTGCGGTCATGACCTGACCTTCCGGTATCCGCCCACCGCCATCCTGAGGAATGGAAGACCTGGAATTCGGACTGGTTAGCAATCGAAGAATTCCCTGCGACATGGAACCTGTGGGGAGATCCCCTCGCATCCCGCGCAGCGGGCAGCGTCTAAGATCGCCTTTAAGCAAATGTGCTCACTCCTTGACCCGGTCTCGTTTATGTGGCGAGCAACCTGGTACGTTCGATCAGAGTCTTGGCTGCTATTTCCCAAGCGCCAAGTTGGTCTTCGCGGCGTACGCCCTTGATCATCGGCTTGCGTTCTATATTAGAGGAAAAGTGCCAGGTGTTTCCGCCGGGATTGACCTCGAGGCAAAACAGCCGTCCGGTCTTGGCTTCGCGGCGAATGTCGCACCCCTGCAACGGCACCTGCGGCATGGCGAGATAAATTTTTGACGCGAACTTCAGTACATCCTGGTCATAACAATATTCAGCCTCACGCTCGCCGGATATGGCGTTGGTCGTGACCCCGGCGGTCGCCGTCATCCACGTCGGATCGTCGAGGTCAGGCAGGGGTGTCAGTTGACGCCGCCGCAGAGCGTAAAGCGGAGCTCCAAAAAGCGTCAGTACCCGGTAGTCCTCGAGATGTTTCCCGGTGTCGATGAATTGCTGCACGATCGTCTGTCCGCGGCCGCCTGGGTGATCTTTCGAAAATTGCGCCGGCAGCCGGTATCTGATCGCTGATGTTCTGACCAGTTCGACGCCGCGACCGAGGGTCGCGCTTCCGAACGCGGCGGGTTTCAATATGGTGAAACGTCCCCATTCCTGCTCGCTCAGGGTGGTTTGGGGCTTGAGGAACGTCCATTTCGGGACGCGAATACCCTGCGCTGCCAGCATGCGCAACTGCTCGTCTTTCGGGACTCGTTGACCGCAATAGGTGGCGCCGCGCAAGACCTTGAAAAGTCTGAGCCGGGTCGGGCAAAAGACCAGCGTGGGGCGTTCAGCCAGGCTTCTGAGCTTTGAACTGGGCTGGGGCAAATCCGGCAGAATATGAACATGAACGTCACTGGCGAGCTTTCCTATGCGCTCTGCTATCTTGGCATAGTCGCCCGGATCCAGCGCCTTATGCCGATATGACATCACGAGGTTGAACCCGGCACCAGAAGCACTCGCAGCCGTCGGTCGGTCCATCACGGGGCCCCTGAGGTCACTCGCCTGAACTGGTCAAATTACTCTAGTGTAGTGTCCACGAATTAACTGGACAGTGATTTTTTGCGTCTGGGGGTGCGTGGTCTGGTGCGCCCCGGGTCTGAATTTGCTCGAGCGTTTGGCGGCACCGCGAGAGTTTCTGGCGAGATGGACTCCACGGTGGCGGTCCAGACGAAAGGCCGTGGTTGCTCGTTCCAAGCGTCGAGGAACTCGTCGATGGCGGCTTGAGGTCGGGGACGCTGACGAAAGTGTCGCGGCGAATGCGCTTGTTGGTCAGCTCGGCAAACCAGCGTTCAATGAGATTCAGCCAACTGGAACTGGTGGGGATGAAGTGCACCACGAAACGAGGATGACGCTGCAGCCAGGCCTTGACCTTGGGATGCTCGTGAGTGCCGTAGTTGTCGATCACCAGATGCAGAGGTACCGGGCCGGGGAACTCATCGTCATGCGGCGCAGGAACCGCAGGAACTCCTGGTGCCGGTGGCGTTCAAAGCATTGACCCACGACCGTCCTTGCAGGACGTCCAGGGCGGCGAAGAGGGTCGTGGTTCGTTGCGTTTATAGTCGTGGGTCATCGTGCCGCAGCGGCCCTTCTTCAGCGGCAACCCGGCTGGGTGCGATTCAGGCCTGAATCTGGCTCTTCTCGTCAACGCACAGCACGATCGCCTGTTGCGGCGGATTCAGATAGAGCCCGACAACATCGGTCAGCTTCTCGAGGAACTTCGGATCGCGCGATAGCTTGAACGTCTCGCTGCGGTGCGGCCTGATGTTGTGGCCGCTCCAGATATTGTTCACCGTGGATTTGCTGATCCCCTGGCTCGCGCCATCGTTCGGCAACTCCAGTGCGTCATCCCTTTCGGCTTTGACTGCAGCGTCGCATCCACGATCGCTGTGATCTGCGCCGGCTCGTAGGTCGGCTTGCGACCGCGACCGGGAGCGATCTCCCACGAACTTCTCGATCCCGTGCGCGGCGAAGCGTTCGCGCCACAGACGCACGGTCTTGCGATTGACCTCAAGCTGTCCAGCGGCGGTGCTGTCGCTCACACCGTCGGCGCCGCCAGAACGATACGGCAGCGCAAAGCCACCTGCTGCGGCGTTCCATGCGCCTGCAACCACCGCTCGATCTCGCCGCGATCCTCGGAAGCACCCTAAGGGCAGTCACGCTCAAAGGCATGACTGATCATATCGTACCCGCTGATTGTCTAGCTATTTGCTGGACACTACACTAGCTTCGCGACCGATTAACGCAAGCGGCTCAATTCTTCGATGAATCAGGCGCAGCGGCAGGAACGTGCGGACTTGAAAGGGCTTTGAATTCAGCTCAGCACACGAAACATCGACCGATTGCCAAACGCTGAGTGAATCTGTGGGATGCTAGAGGATCAGCTTACTCCGGGCTGCAAGCCGAAACCATGGCCCTGTATGGAGTGCTCGCAGAGTTGAAGTTATGGGCTGCGGCGCGTGAGATCGCATGGAAGGACCTGGAAGGACCCGTATTGGGTGGCTGCCGCGACTATGTTATGCACTGACTAGGGGGCTTGGTCGATTCGGCCGAGTGGGGCAATTTTCAGGACCGCTACGATGGTGGCAAGTAGGAAGGCATTGCCGATCAAATCGGGTCTCGATCTCAAGGACCCGGATCTTCTATACGACCGATGACTACCATCGGGTTTTTGCGCACCTGCGCGCCGACGAGCCCGTCTACTGGAACCCGAAGTCCGATGCGCAGGGCTTTTGGGCCGTCACCCGATATGAGGACGTTGTCCGGGTGGTTCAGGAATCCCGAGACGTTCTCGGCAGCGATCGAGAACGGCGGGCATGCGGATCTTCAATAAGCACGAGGTGACCAGCAACCCTAAGCCGCACCTCCTGGCAATCGATCCTCCCCAACATACACAGTTGCGACGCGCTCTCCAGCCGCTGTTCGCGCCCCAGGCGGTCGCCGCGATGGAGGACCATGTCCGCGCTCGCATGACGCGGTTAGTTGACGCAATCGCCGAGGCCGGCTCGGCCGAATTCGTCTCCGCCATTGCCGCCCCGCTCACTCTTGGGCTCCTTGCCGATCTTCTCGCGGTTCCGGAAAGCAATTCCACCAAGCTGTTGAAATGGTCGAACGCACTCATCGGCGACGACGACCCCGATTACCAGCCGACCATCGAGGTTCGCCTGCAAAGCGTTGGCGAAATGGAAAACTACGCGGCTGGGCTGCTGGCCCAGCGCAGGAAGGCGCCCGGTAGGGACGTTGTCTCGCTGCTTGCCGCCGCCGAAATCGACGGGGAGCCGCTGGATTTCGCAACCTACTCGGAGAATTTTGCGGCATTCCTTGTCGCCGGCAACGAAACGACCCGTCATTCCTTGTCGGCCGGCATACTGGCGCTTTCGCTCTTCCCGGACGAGAAGCAGAAGGTCATGGCCGATCGATCGCTGATCGTGAGCGCCGTCAAGGAGATCGTGCGCTGGGCGTCGCCGCTCATGCACGTCCGCCGGACTGCAACAAGGGACGTCGAGGTCGGGAAGCGCAAGATCAGGCGCGGCGACAAGGTCGTCGTCTGGTACAGCTCCGCCAATCGCGACGAGGACAAGTGGACAAACGCGATGGCGTTCGGGGTCGGCCGCTTTAGGGATAACGCGGCGACGCCGCATCTCGCCTTCGGATCGGCGCCGCATCATTGCCTCGGCTGGCGCATGGCGGAGCTGCAACTCAAGGTGGCCATCGAGGAGCTGCTCGATCGGCTGCCGGACCTTCGGGTGATTGGCCCAATCCGCCGGCTGCGGTCGAATTTCATCGGTGGAATAAAGGAAATGCCTGTCGCCTTCACGCCGGAACGGCAGTCGCGGCGTCCGATCCGCGGCCAGAGATGCCAGGCCTGCAGCATCTGAGAGCAGCCTTGCGGGCCCGCCTCAAAGATGATCCGCCGCGGCAGCCATGAACGTCGGGAAGAAAGTCGCGATCCGTCCCGCCGCGTGATCCTCGGCAACGGCCGAATCTCGTGCCAGTGGTAAATGCGCTTCTGCAGCGGCGGCACCCATCGGTGCTTCGCGGCATATCGCACGGCGTCCGTCGCCTCGTTGAGCGGGCTCGCGTGGGTGTGAACAAGAAGTTGCCGGTTTTGGCACGCAATCGCCCGGTTGAATTCGACGTCGAGGCCACGCTTCCAGCCCGTTGTCGCAAGCACGCCCTGCCGCCCGAGAGCCCGCAGCGTCGGCCGGACGATCGGGCCGCCGATATTGTCGATAAAAATTGACACCCTAACTCCACTGGTCATCTCGTCAACAAGGTTCAAAAAGGCGCGCTCGACCTTGGTTCGCGCGACCAGCGTTTTGCGGTCGCCAGCCGGTACAGCGGCTGAGAGCAGCGCAAACGAGCTGCGGTCTACTGGCGTAATGCCGGCCTCTCTGATGCTCTGCCCGCGCTCGGCGCCGGTATGCAGCATGGCCGTCTGGCAGCCAATCGCCCGCGCCAGGAGAAGCTCCGCATATGCCACTCCTCCACCCCAGGCCCAAACGTGTATTTCTTCAAACGGCACGTCGGCCATCTGCAGCCGCCACGCACCGAGCGCCACACGCCAATTCGATCGGGCGGAGGCGTAGCGGACCAGGAAACTCGCCCATTGTGAAGGGGCGATGCCGGCGCCTTCGGGGAGCGGAATGAGCTGGGTCGGCTTGACAAGATCGTTCAGCGAGGCAGCCCATCGAGTTCGGCTCGTCATAAGCGCAGACGGTCTGGACGTAGCCATGAGCGTCCTGTTTTGCGACGGGGGCGAACATGCACAGCGTGCCCTCACGTATCGGTTGGACACTTCCGCCGGTAGCCAAAACCCGCACGACTGCACTGTTGCCGAGGACAATGAAGTCTTGGCCGAGGCGGCGGCAAACATCGATCGGATCGCGGTTGAGAGCGTGGGTCATGTTGCCTTCCCACGAACCATAGAGCGTCTCGACGAGCACCCGGTCGTCAGGGAGAGGCGGCAGGCTTATCTTGGTGAGTTCGAGTTGCCCCCGTTGTCTCGGGGCGTGATCCGCTCCTTTGCGCAGCACCCAGGCATTCGTGACCTCGCCCTGCCGTGCAGCGTTCGAAGTCTGAATTGCGATGTTCATCAGCGGCGGGCGGTTCAATTCTGTGCCGCGACGCGGCTACGCAATCGGATAAAAAAGAAACTCATGATTTCCCCTCTTACCCGGTGACGATCCTTCTGCAGCCCGGCGGTTGAACGCGCAGACAACCAGCCGCTCTCCAAAAAGACGACGGTGGCGTTCCGTTTCACGCCAATCGGCCCTAACTGGCGGTACATCGTCGCGAACCTGCGAGCGCAGGCGGCCGCTGTAGACAACGAAATTCATGGCCGTTTCGTCGCGCCTGAACCCGACAAGAATCGCCCCCGACAGAAGAGCATTGCCGATCGACACGATATTGTCGATCGCAATAAGGGCGACAAAATGTTCGATCCGCCGTTCGGCCATCTGCTCCACCCTCAAGCGGAAAATCCGCTGGCTGATGTGACGGCCCTGATAGTCCGGGTGGACGACCGTGCCGTCGCCGTGAAATACCGTGCTCGTCGCCGGATCGATGGCCGCCAACACCGGATTGTCGCGATACGGGTTCGCCGTCAGGCGATGGCAGATTGAATGGGCTACCAACTGTCCGTTGTCCCTGATGCCGGTGCCGATAACATTGCCCGGCTCGCGGAACAGTTCGCGGTAGTCGTCTTTGGTTCGGACCGCCAAATGGCCATAGGGGCTGATGGAGCGGCTGAGTTCGTAGAGACCATAGACGTCATCCACGTCGTCTGGCGACAGAAGCACAAGTTCAAGCTGTCCAGCCGCGCTATCGCTATTTGCCCTCATGCCGGGCCCCGTCAGCCAATGAACACTGACCGCACCTTCAATCGAACCTCCACGCGAAACGATACTCACGAAGCCGATCAATGATTGGCAGGTCGCGCTCGGGCCTGAGCTGCCGCGTACCGCGTCATGGTCGCGAACTCACCTCGATCCTCGGGGTCGATCACCGCCGCATAATCCTGGACCTGAACCATAAGGGTGAACTTCGTTCGGTCCGAGCGGTTTGGAACCGACGCGTGGAGACACAAAGGATTCAGCAGAACGCCGTCGCCTGCCGGCAAATCCACACTGATCGGCGCAACGTCCGCATAGACCTGCGGATCGACCACCGGTTTCGATTTGTCCTCCACGTTGTGATCGACAACACCATGCTTGTGGGTTCCCGGGTAAATGATCATCGTCCCCAACTGCAGATTGGCAGCCCGCAGCGGGATCCAGAGCCGCCAGGCGCGTCGGCACTGCATTGATCCGACGTCCTGGTGTACAGGCAGAGATCGTGTGGTGTCGTTCGGGATGTCGGCCCGGATGTCAGGCCAGACGAGGGGAACGTCGATCTTCGCCCAGTGCAAGAATCCGCACGCTTCGAGCTCCTCGCCAATCCGCACCGACATGCGGTTGAGTACCGCCAGCCTCTCCAGCAGCTTGTAGATGCGCTCTGTGTAGGTGCCACCGCGTTCGAAGACATCAACGAACGGCTCCGCCGCGCGACGCGTCAGATCGAGCTCGCGTATCTGAGCCTGGCTGAAGCGCTCGATTTGGTCCTCGAACGCGGCAATGTGAGTGTCCGCTACGAGCCCTTTCACCACAACGAAGCCATCGCGCTCAAGAGCTTCCGTGTCGATGGATGTCACTGCAGCTAACCCCCCCCGAGGCCGCCAGCCCTACCATACGAAGCACCGCCCAAGCAACGCACTTTGACGACCGCAACGGCGGTGTCCACAGGGGTTCACGTCATACTGACTTCGTTAGGAGCAAGAATTCTGCGGAACCTATGTAGTCGGCACGACCAATTCGATTTGCGACGCGATCTGCCGTCCAACGCCCTCATTGGAACGGTTGAACATGTGACAGTCTGGCGTACATGCGCATTCTGCTCGGGCTCGAAGAAGAATCGGAAGCAGCTCTCCGCACATTGCTGGCATTATGGAGCGCTACAATTCGGCAGACTGGTGAACGCCGAAATCGCCTTTAGGCTCGCCTTGACGTGGATGACCGTCAGGCCGTCATGCGCCAGCGCCTCGCGCACTTTCGCGCTCACGTCGTCGCCGCGGGCGATCGTCACCACATGGGCACCGAAGGACAATGCCCAGGCCGTGAAGTCAGGGTTCTTGAGATCCGTGCCCGACACGCGCTTGGGAAAATGCATCTCCTGATGGGCGCGAATCGTTCCGTAGCTGCCGTTGTCCGAAAGCACCACCTTGAACCTGGCGCCGTATTGCATGGCGGTGGCGATCTCCTGGCCGGTCATGAGGATGCCGCCGTCGCCCACGAAGACGATCGCCATACGCTGGGGCTCCACCAGGCCAGAGGCGACGCCGAACGGCACGCCCGGGCCCATGGCGCCGCCGATACAGCCGAGCAGGCGATTGTCCGGCCCCATGCGCCAGTGGCGGTGCACCCAGGTTGATATGTTGCCGGCATCGGTGATGATCACCGCATCCTTGGGCGCCTCTGCCGCGATCGCCGTCACTACCTCGCCGAAATCCACGCCGTCATCCGGCTCCGGCGACTTGAAAGTCATGAAGCCTTGCAGGAACGACGATATCTCCATCGGTCCAGGCTCGCCGGTCCATGGTGGTCTTGCGCGCCGCAAGGGCCTCGAGCAGCGCTGCGGGATCGGCAACGATGCCGAGGTCGGTGCGGAACACCGCTCCGATCGGCGCGCCGTCGGGATAGATGTGGATGAGCGGCTGCCGGGGCTCAGGTGCGCGAGGGCAGGCTGTAGTTCTGGCTCGCCACGTCGCCGAGCCGCGTGCCGGCGGCGATGATGAGATCGGCAGTCGCCAGCAGGTCGCGGTGCTTGGCGGAATTGCCGAAGCCGAGGTGTCCGGCATAGAGGGCCGAATGGTTGTCGAACACGTCCTGGTTTTTCCAGGTCGTGGCAACGGGGACCTGGTGCGCTTCGGCGAAGATCTTGAGGGTTTTGGCGCCGCGCTCCCCGCGCATGACACCGCCGGCGAAGACAAGCGGGCGCTGCGGCCTTGTTGAGCAACGCCGATACCGCCGCCACATCGCTTAAGGACAGCGAGGGCGTCGCCAGCGGGAAGGGATGGGGCAGGGCTCCCTCGACGGCATCGCTCAGCATGTCCTCGGGCAGCGCTACCACGACGGGGCCGGGCGTTCCCGAGGCCGCGGTATGAAACGCCCTCGCCATCACTTCGCCGATCCGTCCGGCCTCGTTGACCTCCCACACGGCCTTGGCGATGCGCCCGAAGAAGTGGCCGTAATCGATCTCCTGGAAGGCGCCGCGGCCGCGCTCATGGCGCGCCACCTGGCCGATGAGCACTACCACCGGCACAGCGTCCTGCTGTGCCACGTGCACGGCGATCGAGCCGTTGGTGGCCCCGGGGCCGCGACTCACCATGAAACACTGGGGTTTGCCGGTGATCTTGGCTTCGGCGACCGCCATGAATCCGGCGCCCGACTCGTGCCGGCAGACGATGGTCGTTATGCGGTTCGAATCATGCAGGGCGTCGAGCAGGGCGAGGTAGCTCTCGCCCGGCACGCAATAGACACGGGAAAGCCCATGGGCCTCGAGCGAACGCACGATGGCGTCGGCGGCGCGAATGGTCATCCACCACCGTCATCCCCGCGCCAAGCGGGGACCCAATGAAGCGGCGCAGCATCCTCTCGGGCTGACGGTCGCGCATAGGTCATTACATTCGGACTCACTATCTCGATGAGAACTCACCATTGGATCCCCGCTTTGGCGCGAGGATGACAGGTGGTCCTGTGTCGTGACCTATCCCATTGAACAGCCTCCGGCAATCGGACACCTTGCGGATAATGAATGTCCTCGAGGCTTCCGCTGACCGCCTGGCATCGCAGGACCTGGCCGTTCCATTCTGCTTGAGCCTCTCTATCGCGGCGGCGCCATGCTGGCGGCGGGCGATGATGGCCACTGCAACTCTCCTGCTGGCGATGTCCTGAGCGCTCACACCATCCTCCACAGCGCGCGCACGATGCCGATGCCGGCGATGGCGACGAGCAGCAGCAGCGTGGTGCGCCGAAAGCTCTCGGGCGTTGCTCCCACGAACTGCCGGCTTCCGAGCCATATCCCGATGGCCAATATCGGCAGCGAAAGGAGCGCGGCGGACACGGCTTGTCCGGTCACCACTCCCTCGCGGGCAAGGAAGAACAGCCCGGCGAGGTCGAGCAGGAAGAAATAGGCCACAACCGTTGCGCGGATGTGTGCCGGTTGGTCGCCGCTGGCGGTCAGCAGCAGCGCCACGGGCAAGCCGCCCATGGCCACCGATCCGTTGGCGACGCCGGAGGCCACGCCCACCGCCGCCGTGCCTGCCGAATTTGGGCGCACCCTGAGCCGCATGTCACCGATCAGCAGCGCTGCGGAGATCAGCACGAAGATCGCGATGCCCAGTTTGAGCGGCTCGCGCGGCGCATGGGCGAGCAGATGCGCGCCGACCGGCGTTCCGACCAGCGCGCCCGCCATCAGGAGGCCGACCCGCTTCCATGGCACGTCGCGCCAAACCGAGGCGGCCTGGAGGATGCTCGCCAGCACCTCGAGGATGAGGGCCACCACCACGGCGCGCGCCGGGTCGGTTACGAGGGCCCAGCTCGACACGAGCAACGCCGAAAAACCAAACCCCGAATAGCCGCGCGCTACCGCGCCGACGAACAGGCCCGCCACCATGACTGCGATGGCGACACCTGTGAGGTCGTCCCACCCGGAGAGCAGCAGTTCTCTCAAGCGGAAGCCGGCGCTTTTACGTTCGTATGCCGGTATTTCTCCAGTAGCCGGTGGGGGTATTTCAGGGCATCGCGGCGGAAGGGGTCCCCCAGCTCCATTGTGCACATGACCTCGATCACCGTGGTCTTTCCCTCGTTCTGGGCCCGGCACGCCTTCGTAAGTTCCGTTCCGACGGCATCGAGCTCATGTACGGTGACCCCTTCTGCTCCCATCGCTCGGGCGACATCCGCGAAGCTCGGGTTCTCGAGGTTCACGCCCACGAAGCGGGTGTCGTAGAAATCGACCTGGTTCTTCTTCTCCGCCCCCCATTGCTTGTTGTGGAACACGACCGCGGTCACCGGAATGTTCTCGCGCACGCAGGTGAGGACCTCATTCATGCTCATTCCCCAGGCGCCGTCGCCGACATAGGCGATCGCCGGCCGCTCCGGTGCCGCGACCTTGGCGCCGATGATCGCCGGCAATGCATAGCCGCAGTTGCCGAAGCTCATCGCCGCGAACATCGAGTTCGGCTGGTTGAACCTCAGGTACGAGTTCGCCACCGAACAGATATTGCCGATGTCGGTCGACACCATCGCGTGCTTGGGCAGCGCCTTCTCCAGCGCGCGCAGCATCTGGCGCGGGTGCATGTACCGGGAGCCCTTTGAAATCTGGATCGACCAGGCGTCCGTCTCCTGCGTCCATTGATCGAGCTCGGCCTCCCAGGCGTCTTTTTCGGCCCTGATTTTCTTGCCCCGGCTTTCGGCATTGGCGGCGCAGGCGAGCTTGCGGTTGGCGAGCTTGTACTGCAGTGCCTTGGCCGCCTCCCTGGCATCGCCGGCGATGCCGACCGAGATCTGCTTCACCAGGCCCAGCATGCGGTGATCGGTATCGACCTGGATGATCTTCGCGCGTTCGGGCCAATAGTTGAGGCCGTGCTGCGGCAGCGTGCCGAAGGGCCCGAGCCGCGTTCCGAGCGCCAGCACCACGTCGGCCTCCGCGATGAGCTTCATGGCGGCTTTCGAGCCCTGATAGCCGAGCGGACCGCACCACAGGGGATGGTCGGCCGGAAAGGAATCGTTGTGAAGATAGGAGTTGACGACCGGCGCCTGCAGCTGTTCCGCCAGCGCCACCGCTTCCTGGTAGCCGTCGGAAAACAGCACGCCGCCGCCCGCCACCATTACCGGGAAGGCGGCGTTGGCGAGCAGGTCAGCCGCCGCATTCAGGCTCTCCTCGCTGCCCGGTCCGCGGGTGATGCGCTTCGGGGGCGCGATCAGGTAGTCCGCCTCGCCGTAGAAGTTGTCGCGCGGAATGTTGAACTGGGTCGGTCCGCGTTCCGACATCGCCATATCGAAGCAGCGCGCCAGCAACTCCGCGAGGCGCGGATGCTTGGTGACGTGCGCCTGATATTTGGTGATCTTGGAGAAGATCGGCAGCTGTTCGGTTTCCTGGAAGCCGCCGAGCCCGATGGTGTTGGAGCCGGTTTCGGGAGTCACCACCACGACCGGCGAGTGAGCCCAGAATGCCGCGGCAGTGGAGGTGACGAAGTTGGTGATACCGGGCCCGTTCTGGGCGATGCAGACGCCATGGCGGCCCGAGGCGCGCGCGTAGCCGTCCGCCATGTGGCCGGCACCCTGTTCGTGGGCGGTGGGTATGAAGCGGATGCCGGCGGCGGGAAAGAGGTCGAGCGCATCCATGTAGGCCGAGCCGACGATGCCGAACACGTCCTTCACGCCGAAGGCCGCCAGCGTTTCGACAAAGGCTTCGGATGCCGACATCCTGGTCATTGGCTCTTCCTCCTCACCGCTGTTCCGTCATTCCGCCACACGCCGCCAATCCGTCATCCCCTCGAAAGAGGGGATCCAATTAGGCGGCGCAGCATCCTCATCGATTGAGGTTCTCATAGAGGTCGCACCACGTGGGGTTCATTTTCTCGATGAGCTCGATCTTCCAACCGCGGTTCCACTTCTTGAGCTGCTTCTCGCGTACGATGGCAAACTCCATTTCGTCATGCATCTCATACCAGACCAACTGCTTGAGACCGTAGCGCTTGGAAAAGCCTTCGAACTCGCCAGCTCGGTGTTGCCATAGGCGATGGCTGAGATGGGAGGTGACGCCGATGTAGAGAGTCCCGTGGCGCTGGTTGGTAATAATGTAGACGCAGGGTTGCATCGGCCGATCTCCGAGAGAGTTGGGACTCACTATTGGATCCCCTCTTGCGAGGGGATGACGACCTTGTTGCTCTCGGGCGCCACCAAGTCGTCATCCCCGCGCTTGCGCGAGGATGACGGATTGGACGGAGGGTCACTTGAGCTCGATTTCGATGAAGGCATAGTCCGTTTCGCCGGCATTTACGACGTCGTGCTCGACGCCCTCCTTGCGGAAGTAGGGCACGCCTCGTTTCATCTCGGCAACAGACTGACTGTCCTTCGTCACCAGCCGCACGCGGCCGTCCATCAGCGGCACCACCACATAGTCGTGGGCATGGCGGTGCCAGCCGGTGTTGGCGCCGGGAGCAAAGCGGTATTCAGTGACGATCACCCGCTCGTTGTCGATGTGGGTGATCGCCCTGGCGGTGCCGGTCATGGAAGAGCCTCAGCTGCTCAGGACCTTGAGCGCATCGAAATGCTTGTAGCCCAGGTCGTCGGCCACCGCCTTATAAGTCACCTTGCCGCGATAGACATTGAGTCCGGCGCGCAGATGGGCGTCGTCGAGCAGGGCGCGCTTATAGCCCTTGTTGGCGATGGCGAGCGCGAAGGGGAGGGTCACGTTGTTGAGTGCGTAGGTCGAGGTGCGCGCCACGCCGCCCGGCATATTGGCGACGCAATAGTGAATGACGCCGTCGACCACGTAGGTTGGATCGGCGTGGGTGGTCGGCTTCGAGGTCTCCGCGCAGCCGCCCTGGTCGATCGCCACATCGACAAGCACCGTACCGGGCTTCCACTGCTGGAGCATTTTCCGGGTCACGCAGCTTGGGCGCCGCCGCACCGGGGATGAGCACGCCGCCGATGACGAGATCGGCGCCGGCGCATTCGTCCTCGATCGCTCCCTGCGTCGAATAGAGGGTCTTGAGCTGCGTTCCGAAGCGCGCCACCAGCTCTTCCATCCGATCGGTTGATTTTTCGAGCACCGTCACGTCGGCGCCGAGCCCCAGCGCCATCGCCGCCGCATTGGTTCCAACCACCCCGCCGCCGAGAATGACGACCTTTGCCGGCGCCACGCCCGGCACGCCGCCCAGGAGCACGCCGCGCCCGCCTTGCGCCTTCTCCAGGCAGTGGGCGCCGGCCTGGATCGACATGCGTCCTGCCACCTGCGACATGGGCGCGAGCAGCGGCAGACCGCCGCGATAGCTGGTGACGGTTTCGTAGGCGATGCACACGGCGCCCGACTTCACCAGGTCTTTGGTCTGCTCGGGGTCCGGCGCCAGGTGCAGGTAGGTATAGAGAATTTGTCCCTCGCGCAGGCGTTTGCGTTCCGCCTTTTGCGGTTCCTTCACCTTGACGATCATGTCGGCGCGCTCGAACACCTCTTCGGCGGTCTTGACGATGGCGGCGCCGGCTTTCTTGTAGTCGTCGTCGGTGACCCCGATGCCCGCTCCGGCATTGGTCTCGACAATCACCTTGTGGGCGTGGCGAACGGCCTCGCGGACGCTGATCGGCGTCATGCCGACGCGATATTCGTGGTTCTTGATCTCCTTCGGCACGCCGATGAGCATTTTACCAACCTCCCAGCCGCTGAGCCTCGCCCTTGTACAGGAACCCTCACGGGATAATTTGCGGTTCGGTGCGCCCTTGTCGCGCTGCGTTGATATGTGCTTCGAGGAATCGATATATTATTCGAATGAATAGCGAACAAAACCGACAAAATAGAGAAGATTGTTAGGTTCGAGGAACTGGGTTACGATCGGTCCGGACGGCCAGGAAGCGAGATGGGCGGTTCGGAAGATCCGGGAATTGCCGGCCTCGGTGGTAAGCTCGTCGGCGCGAAGCAGGCTCTGGCAGCGATACGGCCTGGCAGTCGCATTTATCTTGGTACCGGCTGTGCCGCGCCGCGCAGTTTGATCGCTGCGCTGGAGACAATGGACTCCGGTCCGCCCGATCTCGAGTTCGTCAGTTTCCTGACGACGTCGGCGCTGCCCGACAGGGCGGGCACGCTCGCGACCCGGTATCGCCACCGGACATTTTTTGTCGGCAGCGACGTGCGGGGCCTCGCGGCGAGCGGGCGGCTCGATTACGTGCCCATCTCGCTGGAAGAAGTGCCGCACCTCCTTGCCAGCGGGCGGCTGCCGATCGATGTGGCGCTCCTGCAAGTTTCTTCGCCCGATGCGCGCGGCTTCGTCAGTCTCGGGGTGTCCGTGGATCTTGCTCCGGCCGTTCTGGCTGTCGCCCGCCGGGTAATTGCCGAGGTCAATCCGGCAATGCCGCGCACCCACGGGGAAAGCTTCGTCCATATCGACCGCTTCGACGCCTTTGTGAGGGTCGACAGGCCCGTGACCGAATACCGCCATCCGCCGGCAGGCGCCACAGCGGAGCGCGTCGCCCGTTACATCGCCGCCATCATCGACGACGGCTCGACCTTGCAGATCGGCCTGGGCCGCGTCCCCAACGACGCGCTGCAGTATCTCAAGGATCGCCGCGACCTCGGCATACACAGCGACGTCATCACCGATGGCATCGTGGGTCTTGTGGAAGCGGGCGTCGTGACCGGCCGTCGCAAGACGCTCCACCGCGACCGGATCATCACGAGCTACTGCCTGGGAACACGGCGGCTCTACGACTTCGTGCATGAAAATCCGCTCCTGGATTTTCTGCCGATCGATCAGGTCTGCGATCCGCGCGTGGTGGCCGCCAACTTCCGCATGGTCTCGATCACCCAGGCCTTTGCGGTCGACCTCACGGGGCAGGTCTGTGTGGACCAGTTCGAGGGCGAGTTCTATGGCGGCGTGTCTACGCAAGCCGCGTTCCTTCGCGGCGCGGCCCGCTCACCGGGCGGCAAGCCCATCGTCTGTCTCGCATCGACGACGGAAGGTGGCGCCTCGCGGATCAAGCCCCTGCTCGAGACCGGCGACGGGGTGGGAATTGCACGCTCCGATGTCCACTACGTCGTCACCGAGTATGGCATCGCCTATCTGTTCGGGAAGTCGATCCGCGAGCGGGCGCTGGCGCTGATCGAGGTTGCGGATCCTCGCCACCGGGCAGCACTTCTGGAAGCTGCCAAGCGGTTGGGCTACGTGCCGCGTGAGCAGTATCTGGCTTCCCAGGCTGCCTATCCGGTGCACGAGGAGCGCAGGGTCAAACTTGGGAATGGCGCCGAAGTGCTGATCCGCCCGGCGCACGCCGCCGATGCCGATGCGCTGCGGGCGCTGTTCCACCTTCTCTCGCCGGACGACGTCTACACGCGATTTTTCCGGCGCGTGCGGTCGCTCTCCTATGAGGATCTGCAGACGCTGTGCAACGTAAACCACGAAACTCAGGTCGCCTTCCTCGCCGTGACGGGCCCGCGGGAGAGCGAGGTCATCGTGGGTAGCGCCTGTTATTTCCTGAATCCGACCACGAATCTCGCCGAGGTCGCCTTCATGGTGGCGCCGCAATGGCAGGGGATCGGTCTTGGAAGCGCCCTGCAGGCGTGCCTCCAGGAGTACGCTGTCGGCCGTGGCGTCCGGGGTTTCGTCGCCGAGATCCTGCCGGGCAACACGCGCATGGTGCGCCTGGCCGCCCGGGCGCCGGGCAAGGCGACGACGTCGCGCGACGAGGATACGATCCACGTGACCACTCTGTTTGCGGACCGCACACCTGCCGGCGCGGCCGCTGCAACAGGTCCGTCTGCGGCCCCGACCAGGCGTCGAGGCCGGAAATGACCGTATTCGTCATGCCGGCGTTAAGCCGGAATCCCGCTTGCAGCTTCTCCACCTGCTAAATCGGCCCAAGCTGGATTGCGGCGTTCGCCGCAATGACGAGGGAGATGTGCCTCCATCAGGTTGATGTATGTTTCGAAGTTCTGATAAATTGTTCGAATGAAACACCGGGAAACCGACCGGATTGACAAGATCATCCTGTCCGAGCTGCAGCGGGATTGCCGCCTCCCCGTCGCCGAGGTGGCTGCCAGGGCAGGGCTTTCGGCCTCGGCCTGCCATCGGCGAATGAAGCTGCTCGAGCAACACGGCGCCATCGCGGGATATGGCGCCAATCTGAACGGGCAGGCGCTCGGCTATTCGATCGAATTCTTCGTCGAGGTTTCGCTCGCCTCGCAGACCGAGGAGGCTTTCGAGCGTTTTAAATCAGCCGTAGCGCGTGTTCCCGAGATCCTCGAATGCCATCTGATGAGCGGCCAGTTCGATTATCTGTTGCGCATCGCGGCTGCCGACGCCGCCGACTATGAGCGCATTCACCGCCAGCGCATATCAAGGCTGCCGGGCATCCAGCGCATCCAGTCCTCGCTGGCGCTCAGAACCGTGAAGGCCTGGTCGGGCTATCCCGTGTGAGAGTGTTCCCTGGCGCGTATGGAAGGCGTCCATGCGCAGCATGAATAGGCCGGCGGCGATGACCACGGCCGCGCCGCTCCACGTCCACGCATCCGGAAAATCGCCGAATACGAGCACTCCCCACAACACAGCCCAGAACATGGCGGTATATTCGAAGGGCGCCACGAAGCTCGGCTCGGCGACCTTGTAGGCGTGAACGAACAGCGGCATGGCGACCACAGCCATGACGCCCAGAAGCGCCATCAGCAGAAAATCGGCGAGGCTCGGCCACATCCATGCCGACATCAGGAACTTCAGGCTCTTGTGCTCGGGCACTCCGAAATCTCCGGCGCCGAACACAAGGCTCAGGCCCACCGCCACGATGAGGAAGACGGAGTTCTGATGGAAGGCGATGACCGATGAGTTGACGTCGCCCAACGGTCGCGCCATCGCCTGGCCGACGCCGTAGCCGAAGGCCGACCACAGCGCGAACAGGGCTGCCGGCTCGAACACCCCCGCTCCCGGGCGGATCATGAGGATGACCCCGGCGAAACCCGCCGTGATCGCCAGCCAGCGATACCAGCGCACCCGTTCGCCAAGAACGGGCGCCGCGATGGCAGCTACGAAGAACGGCATGGTGAAATAGATCGCCACCGCATCGGCAATGGCGATCGCCGCCACGGCGAGGGAGAAGGTCAGGTGCGCCGAGGAAAGCAGCAGAGCACGCAGGAAAACCAGGCCGATGCGCTTCGGCCATAAAGATCCGAAAGCGTTTTCCCGCCACAGCAGGCCCAGGAACAGCGGCAGCGCCACCAGGCAGCGGATGGTCAGCACCTGGTGAACCGGGTAGCCCGCCGACAGCCACTTCATCAGGGCATCGAGGGTCGAGGCGATCCCCACCCCGACACAAATGCAGAGCGCGCCCGCAAGACGTCGGGAACCGCTGGGATCGTTCATGAGCCGGATTGAATGTTGGCGACTGTTTCGGCGAGCAATCTGATGCCGGGTTCGATACGCAATTCATCGATCGAAGAAAATCCGAGAGTGAAGGAGTTGCATGGCAGGGGTGCGTCGGCAAAGTAGACAGGGCCGGGCTCGATCAACACGCCGCGCCCGGCCGCCTCCACCGCCAGCCGGCCGCTGTCGAAGCCTTCCGGCCCCTTGACCCAAACGCTGGCGCCCCGCCGCGGAGGGGTCGTCTCGAAGTCCGGCAGATACCGCCCGAGCGCCGAGCTGACGATTTCCCATCGCTTGCGATAGGCGCGGCGCAGCTTCCGGACGAAGCCGTCGTGATGGCCCTCGGCAAGGAACAGCGCGGCGGTGCGCTGCGTGTCATAGGGCAGGTTTCCGCCGATGAGGCCGAGGAGCGCCCGCGCTTCCCCGATCAGGCGTTTGGGACCCACGAGAAAGCCCAGGCGCAGCCCCGGCAACAGGCTTCCCGAAAGCGATCCCGCATGAATGACGCGGCCCTCCTCGTCGAGAGCCATGAGCGCCTTGGGGGGTTCCTCGTCGTAGGCGGTCTCGAAATTGCAGTCGTACTCGATGACGACGAAGTCGCGGTTCTTCGCCGCGGCGAGGATTGCCAGCCGGCGCTCCGCGGGCATGACCGCCGCGGTCGGAATCTGGTGGCCGGGAGCCGTAAATGCCACCTCGAGGCGCGCCGGCAACCGCTCGGGATCGAGCCCACCCTGATCGACCGGGACGAACGACAGCTTGGCGCGCGCCAGGGCGAGCAGGTTGCGCACGCCCGGGTGCCCCGGATCTTCCATTGCCACCCGCGTGCCCCGCCCGACGAGCAGGCCGCACAGCAGAAAGAGCGTGTTTTGGACGCCCATGGTGACCAGGATCTGCTCTTCCGATGCAGAAATTCCGCGCTGCGGCAGGATGCGCCGCCGCAGCTGCTCGACGAGCAGCGGATCATCGGAGGTCGGGCTCGGAGCCGTGTGCGCCGCAAGCCCGCGCTTGCCGAGCGCCTGTTTCGCACACTCGCGCCATTCGGCGAGCGGAAAGAGCTTGTAGTCTGCCTGCCCGCGGACGAATGGGTAGCGGTGCGCCCCCTCGGGCGGCTTCGAAGCCGTTACCAACTGGGCAGGCTTGGCCCGCAACCGGCCCCTCCACAACGTCGAATGGTCTCTGGCGCGCTTCGCCGGAGCAAGCCTCGGTTGCGGCAGCGGCAGCTTGTATTGCGGCGAAGCGGCAAGCGTCCTGCTGCTGACATAGTAGCCGGAGCGCTCCCTGGCGATCAGGTAGCCGTCCTCGAGCAGGCCCTGATAGGCGAGCACCACCGTGTTGCGCGATACTCCGAGCTTCTCGGCCATTCGGCGCGGCGACGGCACCGGCCTCGTTTCGCTGAGCGTGCCCTCGAGGATCGCCGCAGCGAGCGCTTCCCGGATCTGCGTCTTGAGACTCGAGGTTTCGTTCCTGCGGATGCGAGAGAGCCAGTCGCGCACGAAAGGTGGCCTCTGGATGGGGAAGCGCCGGGAAGAAGTGAACCACGTCTGCCGATGCTGCGATAGGCTTGGTCTTGAATCCTCTCCCCGTTGGGGAGAGGGCAGGGTGAGGGGACCTCCTTCAAGTGGAGAGGGTGGAAAACTGCCGTGCAGCTGAAACCAGTCCTCTCACTGTCACCCATGTTACAGTCTAGAATGTTACCTATGTCTCCGGTCTGTGCCACGCAAATACCCCTCACCCTGCCCTTCTCCCCCGAAACGGGGAGAGGGTTTGCAACCTCCGCGGCACGTCGTCAGCGCATGCGTGAGCCGCAGCTCAATCTCAATCTCAAGACGTGGGACGAGGTCAAGACGACCACCTGCTTCATGTGCGCCTGCCGGTGCGGCATCAAGGTGTACCTAAAGGATGGAACCGTAACCTACATCGAGGGCAATCGCAGCCATCCGGTGAACAGGGGTGTCCTGTGCGGCAAGGGTGCGGCCGGGATCATGCAGCACTATTCGCCGGCCCGGCTGCAGGCGCCCCTGCTTCGGGTCGGTCCGCGCGGATCGGGCGAGTTTCGCGAGATCGGTTGGGAGGAAGCGCTGCGAACGGCCACCTCGTGGCTCTCTCAGGTACGCAATGAAGACCCGAGAAAGCTCGCCTTCTTCACCGGACGCGACCAGAGCCAGGCGTTGACCGGATGGTGGGCAGCCCAGTTCGGAACTCCGAACTATGCCGCCCACGGGGGCTTCTGCTCGGTCAATATGGCGGCCGCCGGCCTCTATACGTTCGGCGGGTCGTTCTGGGAGTTCGGCGAGCCGGACTGGCGGCGCACCCGCTATTTCCTGCTGTTCGGCGTGGCCGAGGATCACGCATCCAACCCGATAAAGATCGGGCTCGGCCGCCTCAAGCGCCGCGGCGTCAAGGTCGTATCGGTCAATCCCGTCATGACCGGCTACTCGGCGATCGCCGATGAATGGCTGGGGATTCGTCCGGGCACGGACGGCCTGTTCGTCGCCGCCCTCATCCACGAGCTGCTCAGTGCCGATGCAGTCGATTTCGACTATCTCGTGCGCTATACCAACGCCCACTGGCTGGTCATCGACGATCCCGGCGCCGCCGATCACGGCCTGTTCGTTCGCGACCACGAGGGCAACCCGCTCGCCGCCGACGCCCGCGGCGGCCCGGCGCTCGACGCCAATCTTCCCGGCATCTCGCCGCTGCTGGCGGGAGAGGCGATCGTCGGCGGGCGCCCGGCCCGGCCCGCGTTCGAACTGCTGGCCCGGCGTTTCCTCGATACGGCATGGGCTCCCGAAGCCGTGGCAGCCCGATGCGGGATCAAGGCCGAAACGATCCGCCGCATCGCCGCCGAGCTGGCCGATGCCGCGTTCAGGCAGGAAATCGCCGTCGATGTTCCGTGGACGGATTATGCCGGCCGGCGGCACGACCGCATGGTCGGACGGCCGGTTTCCATGCACGCCATGCGCGGCATCTCGGCGCATTCCAACGGCTTTCACACCTGCCGCCTCATCCATGTGCTGCAGATCCTGCTCGGCACCATCGATGTGCCGGGCGGCTATCGGTACAAGGCGCCTTATCCGCGCCCCATACCCCCGGGCATCAAGCCCGCCGGCAAGCCGGGACAGGTGAAGCCGAACACGCCGCTTGCCGGTCCGCCGCTGGGCTTCGTCCAGGGTCCTGAAGACCTCATCATCGACGGCGAGGGCCGGCCCTGCCGCATCGACAAGGCCTATTCCTGGGAGGCGCCGCTCGCCGCCCACGGCCTCATGCATACGGTCATCGCCAACGCCGCGCGCCGCGATCCTTACGCCATCGATGTGCTGCTGCTGTACATGGCCAACATGAGCTGGAACTCGGCCATGAACATCGAGGCGACGGTCCGCGATCTCACGGCCACGACCGGTGTCGGCGGGGAATACGTCATCCCGAAGATCATCTATGCCGACGCCTATTACTCCGAGATGGTGGCCTATGCCGATCTCATCCTCCCCGATACCACCTACCTCGAGCGTTGGGACTGCATCTCGCTGCTCGACCGGCCGATCTCGGAGGCCGACGGCCCCGCTGACGCCATCCGCCGGCCGGTGGTCGAGCCGCGGCGCGAGGTGCGCGGCTTCCAGTCCGTGCTTCTGGATCTGGGCGCGAGGCTCGGGCTCCCCGGCATGACTGACGCCGATGGCAGGCCGCGCTATCCGGGCGGCTACGCCGACTACATCGTCAATCATGAACGCGCTCCGGGAGTGGGCCCGCTCGCCGGCTTTCGCGGCAGCGACGGCGCCAAATCGGGCAAGGGCGAGCCCAATCCGGAACAGCTCCAGCGCTATATCGACAACGGCTGCTATTGGTTCCACGAGCTTCCCGACCACATGAAGTTCTATCGCCACGCCAACCGGGACTATCTCGAGTGGGCGACCGAATTCGGCTTTCTGCCCAACGCCCGGCCGATCGTGTTCCAGCTCTACAGCGAGCACATGCAGAAGTTCCGCCTCGCCGCCCGCGGCCACGGCCCCGTACAGCCGCCCGAAGTCCATCGCCCGCGAATCGAGGCGTATTTCGATCCGTTGCCGTTCTGGTATCCGCCCCTGGAAGACGAGCTGATCCCGGCTGCGGAGTTTCCGCTCCATGCCGTCACCCAGCGCCCCATGGCCATGTACCATTCGTGGGGATCGCAGAATGCGTGGCTGAGGCAGATCATCGGCCGCAACTGGCTCTACCTGTCCGATGAACGCGCCGATGAGCTGGGCATCGGGGACGGCGACTGGCTATGGGTCATCAGTCATCACGGGCGCATCAGGGTCGAAGCGAAGCGCATGAACGGGGTCAACGCCGATACCGTGTGGACCTGGAACGCCATCGCCAAGCGGCCGGGCGCCTGGAATCTCGCTCCCGATGCGCCGGAATCGCGCCAGGGATTCCTCCTAAATCATCTGATCGGCGAGCTGTTGCCGGCGCGCGAGGGCGGCTACCGCTATTCGAACTCCGATCCCGTGACCGGTCAGGCGGCCTGGTATGACCTGCGCGTCCGCATCGAGAAGGCGGAAGAGGGCAATCCGCTCTCGTTGCCCCAGTCGGCGCCCGTCGCCGTGCCGCCCGGCCTGGGCAGCAGGCCCGCCGTCGTAACGGGAGGCAGGGCGCCATGACCTCCTTGCCCGACACCTCCAAGCCCGGCCAGAAGAAGCTGGGGCTCGTCATCGATCTCGATACCTGTGTCGGCTGCCAGGCCTGCGCCACGAGCTGCAAGGAATGGAACACGCAAGGCTATTCCGCGCCGCTCACCGATGTGGATCCCTACGAGGCAAATCCGGTCGGGGTGTGGCTCAACCGCGTCCATGGCTACGAGGTAGAGGAGGCAGGCGTCGCCAACCGCACTCACGTGGTGCACTTCCCCCGCTCCTGCCTCCACTGCGAGGAGCCGGCCTGCGTCACCGTGTGCCCGACGGGTGCATCCTACAAGCGCGCCGAGGACGGCATCGTGCTCGTCAATCCCGACACCTGCATCGGCTGCAAGCTCTGCTCCTGGGCCTGTCCTTATGGCGCGCGCGAGTACGATTACGATCACGGCGTGATGAAGAAATGCACGTTGTGCATCGATCGCATCTACAACGACCATCTCGAGGCTGAGGATCGCATCCCGGCCTGCGTGCGCGCCTGTCCCACCGGGGCTCGCCACTTCGGCGATCTCGGCGACCCGCAAAGCGACGTTTCAGCGTTGGTCAGGGAGCGCGGCGGCTACGATCTCCTTCCCGAAACCGGTTTCAAGCCGGTCAACAAGTATCTCCCGCCGCGCCCGCGCCGCGATGTGGATGCCGACCCCTCGCTTGAGGTTGTGCTGCCCGCCGCCGTCCCGTGGACGGACAAGCTTCTCGCCTGGGCCGGCAAGAAGCTCAGCAGATGAACCAAGGAGCGTCCCGAGAGCCGTTTCCACTTCCGCCATTCCGGCGCACGACCTTGTGAAAGAATTTGTCATCCCCGCGCCAAGCGGGGATCCAATTGTGAGCCTCAACTCTCTTCAAGAGCGGCCATGCTATTATCCTCGAACTCATCACGGCCGCGCCAAAGTAGCTTCGTTGAGGATGCCGCATCGCCCTATTGGTTCCCCGCTTGCGCGGCCGCTTGCGCGGGGATGACGACTGTTGTTCGGAGTGGATTTTGCATCCCGCCTATTCCGTGATCGTCTTCACCACAGCTTCGGGGGCGGGCTACGGCCTGCTGATTCTCGCCGCACTTACGGCGCTGGCGCATGGGCCTGCCTCCAACCGGCCGTTCGGCATCGCGAGTGTTGCGCTGGCGCTGGGGCTGATCACGCTTGGCCTCCTGTCGTCGACCTTGCATCTGGGGCACCCCGAACGCGCCTGGCGCGCCCTGTCACAATGGCGCTCCTCCTGGCTGTCGCGCGAGGGGGTCGCAGCGCTGGTCACCTATCCGGTGGCCCTTCTTTTTGCTGCGGGCTGGCTGGGATTCAGCACCGCCCCGCTGCTTGCATTCGCCGCTGTCGCGACGATCGTGCTGTGCGCGGCAACCCTCCTTTGCACGGCGATGATCTACGCTTCGCTCTCCGCCGTCCCGCAATGGCGCGACCCTTTGGTCGTGCCGGTCTATTTCATCATGTCACTCGCCACCGGCGGCGTGCTGCTGACGGCCATGGCGACGTTCTTCGGTCTTGATGTGCCGGCGCTTCGGTATTTAACCCTCGCCGCCATCGTAGCAGCCGCGGTATCGAAGCTCGTCTACTGGCGGCGCATCGACACGAAGCCCGATGCGTTTTCGATCGAACAGGCGACCGGCCTCGGACGGCTGGGCAAGGTGCGGCAGTGGGAGGTTCCACATACGGCGGAAAACTTCATCATGAAGGAGATGGGCTACCGCGTCGCCCGCAGCCACGCCGACAGGCTGCGCCGCTATGCCTTCGCGTCATTCTGCATCTGCGGCGCAAGCGTCATCGCACAGGGACCGGCGCCGGGGTTGACGGCCGACGTCGTCGCCGCACTCTCCATCGTCCTTGCCGCAATCGCCGTCCTGATCGAGCGCTGGCTGTTCTTTGCCGAAGCGCGCCACGTTTCCATTCTCTACTATGGAGCGAGAACCGCCTGAGAACCGTCGCGATCCCTGGTCGCCGTCGGGCGTTAACCGTCCGTTAACCGGAACCATCGCTAATCGGGGCGCTGGGCTGGATTGTGAGGGGTGATCCGTGTCGGTGGCATTGCGCTCCCGTATTGCATTTCGCCTCCTCGGGCGCTCGTTCCTGGCCTTTGTTCTGGTCCCGGAACCGCCGGTGGAGGACTGGCTTGCCGAGCTCGACCTGAGCCTGCATCGCTCGCTGAGCTTTTTCGCCAATCGGCCGATCGTTCTCGATCTGTCGAAGCTCTCGCCGACCCGACCCGAGACCGAAATCCTGATCGCCGATATTCTCGGCCGCAACCTGCGCCTCATTTCCGTCGACGGCATCGACCCGACGTGGTTGCCGACGAAGCTCGGACCGCTGCCGGCGGGCGGCCAGCCGGTGGGCATGTTCGAGCCCGGCACGCCTGGATCGTCCAATGCCAAGGGGAAAGTCGCCGCGCCGTCGCGGGGCGCCGCGTCAGGCGGGCAGCCCGAAGCAGCACCTCCTTCCGCCTCGCTGCTCATCGACACGCCGGTTCGTTCGGGGCAGGCGGTCGTCTTCCCGGACGGCGACGTGACCGTCATCGGCTCGGTGGCCTCGGGCGCCGAAATCGTGGCCGGCGGATCGATCCATGTCTACGGGCCGCTGCGGGGTCGCGCCATTGCCGGCTCCGCCGGCAACCCCCGGGCGCGCATCTTCTGCAGAAAATTCGAAGCGGAAATTCTCGTCATCAACGGACTGTACAAGACTTCCGAAGACATCGAAGCGGGTTTGCGCGGCGGGCCGGTGCAGGCGCAACTCGATCGCGATGCGATGATCGTTGAAGCCCTGAACTGAAGACCAAGGAGTAAATGCATATGGCCAAGGTACTCGTCGTGACATCGGGCAAGGGCGGTGTCGGCAAGACGACGTCGACCGCTGCGCTGGGCGCCGCGCTGGCAATGCAGGGCAAGAACGTGGTGGTCGTCGACTTCGACGTGGGCTTGCGCAACCTCGACCTCGTCATGGGAGCCGAGCGCCGCGTGGTCTACGACCTGATCAATGTCGTGCAGGGTACCGCCAAGCTGCAGCAGGCCATCATCCGCGACAAGCGCATCGACAGGCTGTCGCTGCTCCCCGCCTCGCAGACCCGCGACAAGGACGCCTTGACCGAAAAAGGCGTGAGCCGGGTGATGCGCGAGCTGCGCGACTGCTTCGAGTGGGTGATCTGCGACAGCCCGGCCGGCATCGAGCGCGGCGCTGTTCTCGCCATGCGCCATGCCGACATCGCGGTCATCGTGACCAATCCGGAAGTATCATCGGTCAGGGACTCCGACCGCATCATCGGCCTTCTCGACGCCAAGACGGAAAAGGCCGAAAAAGGCGAGCGCGTGGAGAAGCATCTGCTCATTTCGCGCTTCGACCAGGCCCGGGCAGGACGAGGCGAGATGCTCGGCATCGACGACGTTCTCGACATTCTTTCGGTGCCGCTGCTCGGAATCATTCCCGAAAGCCAGCAGGTGCTGCGCGCCTCGAACCTCGGCCAGCCGGTCACCGTCGCAAGTCCGCTATCGGCGCCGGCCCGCGCCTACGTCGATGCCGCGAGGCGACTGATCGGCGAGACGGTACCCATGACCATCCCCAGCGAGCACCGCAATTTCCTCGGCCGGCTGTTCGCCGGGAGGGCTGCATGAATCTGTTCGGGCTGTTGCTGCGGCGGCGCGGCGGCACCGCCCCGGTGGCTCGCGAGCGGCTGCAGGTTTTGCTGGCCCATGAACGCGCCGCCAGGAGCGGCCCCGATCTGCTGGCCGTCCTGCGCGAGGACATCCTGGCGGTGATCGGGCGCCATGTCGCCGTCGGTCCCGAAAACGTTCGCGTGAAAATGAATCGCCGCAAGGCCGTGTCGCTGCTCGAGATCAACGTCGAGCTGCCGGCCTGATGCACCGTTTGGCCCTTGCCTCGAAGGCTCTCCCCGCCGTGGAGGTAAGGATATAGAGGCAGCACCTGGGTCCCCCTCTTTTCACTGAAGGAGGGGGACCCGATCTCGGTCGGCACTGGACAGCGGCAGCACATAAAGATATCTTTATGTGATTATGCAGCCTTGGCAATTTGGCGGGTTCTGATGACGCGCGCGGCTTTTCTGGATCTTCTCGGTTCCCGCCCCTGGCTGCTGGCCGATGGGGCCACCGGCACCAATTACTTTCAGATGGGGCTGACGTCGGGGGATGCGCCGGAGCTGTGGAACTTCGAGCATGCCGACAGGGTCCGGGATCTGCATGGCCGGTTTATCGCCGCCGGCGCCGATATCATCCTCACCAACAGCTTCGGCGGCAATCGCTACCGTCTGAAGCTTCATGATGCCCAGCACCGGGTGCGCGAGATCAACATCGCCGCGGCGCATCTGGCGCGCGCCGAGGCCGACGCGGCAGCCCGCCCGGTCATTGTGGCCGGGTCCATGGGTCCTACGGGGGAGATCTTCGCGCCCGTCGGCACCCTCGAGCACGCCGATGGCGCTTCCGCATTTGCCGAGCAGGCCGCCGCCCTGCAGGAGGGGGGTGTGGACGTCCTCTGGATCGAGACCTTGTCAGCGGAAGAGGAATTGCGCGCCGCGGTCGAGGGCGCGAGCCGTGCCGGCCTTCCGATCGTCGCCACCATGAGCTTCGACACCAACGGCCGGACGATGATGGGCATCACGCCCGCCTATTTCGGCGAACTCGCCGGCAAGCTCGCTGCAGCGCCGGCCGCCATCGGCGCCAATTGCGGCACCGGTGCATCCGAGCTGGTGGCCACTGTTCTCGGCATTACTGCCGCGAGGCCCGATGCGGTCGTGGTCGCCAAAGGCAATTGCGGCATTCCCAGGTATGAGGATGGCCACATCCACTATGACGGCACGCCCGCGCTGATGGCCGACTATGCGCGCCTCGCCCTTGACTCTGGCGCCCGCGTCATCGGCGGATGCTGTGGCACGAGCCCCGACCACCTGCGTTCCATGCGCAGGGCGCTCGAGGAGCACAGCAGGGGCGACCGGCCGTCGATCGAACTCGTGGAGTCACGCCTCGGCCCGGTGTCGGCCCTCGCCAAGGGCCATGACCAGGCGGCCGCCGGGGCGCTGCGGCGCGAACGCCGGCGCGCCCGGGAATAGCGTAGCCTCTACTGCAGGACGATCCGGCCGAGAGCGGCGAGGAAAGTGTCGATCTCCTCGACCGTGTTGTAATGGGCGAGACCCACGCGCAGCACGCCGCCGGCCTCCATGAGCCCCAGCCGCTGCACGGGTTCGATGGCGTAGTTGTGCCCCGACCACACAAAGATGTTTTCCCTGGCAAAGGCCGCGGCAAGTGCTGCGGGATGGCGCCCGCTCAGTGTGAAGGAAACCGTGGGCACCCGCCGGTGCATGGCGTTCGCCGAGGTGATGCCGTGGATCGTGAGCCCGCGGAACTGCTTCAACCCGTCGATGAGCCGCAGCGACAGGGTCTTCTCGTAAGCGGCAAATCGGGCGAAGGCGCTGGCGATCCGCGCCGCACGCGTGGCGCCTTGCCCAAGCTCCTCGAAGTATTCGATGGCGCCCAGCGCGCCGGCGATGCCCTCATGGCTGAGCGTGCCGGTTTCGAACTTCTGTCCCGGAGCCTCGCCGGCCGGCCGCACCTTGTAGGCGAACGTCTCCGCGAGGGCGGCCTCACTGCCCCACAGGATGCCCTGGTGCGGCCCGAACCACTTGTAGGCCGAGGTCACCAGGAAATCGCAGCCGAGCGACTGGACGTCGATGCTGTAATGGGGCGCCAGCTGGACGGCGTCGACGTAGACGAGAGCCCCTGCTGCCTTGGCCTTGGCCGCCATCGCGCTGATGTCGTTCACCGTGCCGGTCAGGTTCGAGGCGTAGCCGACCGCGAAGAGCTTCGTCCGCTCGCTGAGCACGGCGTCGAGGGCATCGTCGTCGAACTCATAGCTGTCGACGTTGAAGTCGACAAACCGCACCCTGAGGCCTTTCTCCTCGGCGAGCAGCAGCCACGGCGCGACGTTGGCGTCATGATCCATGCGCGACAGCACGATCTCGTCGCCCGCCTTCAGGCGTCGGCCGAGGCAGCGCGACATATGCAGGGTCAGCGTCGTCATGTTCTGGCCGAATACGATTTCGCGTGCGTTTGCCGCGTTGTAGAAATCGGCTATCGCCGCGTGCGCCTCCTCGAACATCGCTCCCGCGGCGATCGAGCTCGGGAAATGGCCGCCCAGGTTGGCATTTGCGGCGACCAGCGTGTCCTGGGTGCGCTTCAAAACCTGCGCCGGCACCTGCGTGCCGGCCGGATTGTCGAAGTAGATGCGCGCTCTGCCCTCGTCCTGGAGCGCAAGGGCGGGGAAACGGGCGCGAACCTGATCGATAGGGAACTCGACCTGCGGCATGGCATGTCTTGTAGCTCAGCCACTCGCAGGTCGGAATTGCTTCCTTCAAGGTCGCCGCAAGACGGAGAAATCGCGCCAAAACGCGTAGATTCGCGAGTTACGCCGTGCGCTCGAATTAGGCAAGGCACGTGGAACATGTGTGAACCCGATAACCAGGAACATGGGAGCTTCCGCCGATGAGCGGTGATGAACTCGATCTCAGGTCGCTCAACGACGAGGAGCTGACCCAGCAGATGCACGATGACCTCTACGACGGCCTCAAGGAGGAGATCGAGCAGGGGGTCAACATCCTGCTGGAGCGCGGGTGGGCCCCCTACAAGGTGCTGACCGAGGCGCTGGTCGAGGGCATGCGCATCGTCGGCATCGATTTTCGCGACGGCATCCTGTTCGTGCCCGAAGTGCTCCTCGCCGCCAACGCCATGAAGGGCGGCATGGCCATCCTGCGGCCGCTGCTGATCGCAACCGGCGCTCCCCGGGTGGGCAGGATGGTCATCGGCACGGTCAAGGGCGACATCCACGATATCGGCAAGAACCTGGTCGGCATGATGATGGAAGGCGCCGGCTTCGAAGTGTTCGATCTCGGCATCAACAATTCGGTCGAGAAGTATCTGGCGGCCATCGAACAGCACCAGCCCGACATCCTCGGCATGTCGGCTCTGCTGACGACTACCATGCCCTATATGAAGGTCGTCATCGATACGCTGAAGGAAAAAGGCATGCGCGACGACTACATCGTCCTGGTGGGCGGCGCGCCCCTCAACGAGGAGTTCGCCAAGGCGATCGGCGCGGACGCCTACTGCCGCGATGCGGCGGTCGCGGTCGAAACTGCGAAGAGCTACATGACGCGCAAGCACAATCAGCTCGCGGCTTCATGAATTTTGTCAACCTGAAACCATCGGAAAGCTACGAGTTCAGCCGCGGCTCGGGCGAGGTGCTGCTCATCGCCTGCGGCGCGCTGGCGCGGGAGATCATCGCGCTCATCGAGATGAACGGCTGGCGGGCCTTCGATGTCAGCTGCCTGCCGGCGAAGCTTCACAACTATCCCGACCAGATCGCCCCGGCGGTCGAAGCCAGGATCATCGCCGCGAAGGACAGATACAAGTCGATTTTCGTTCTCTACGGCGATTGCGGCACCGGTGGAGCGCTCGACAAGGTGCTCGCCAGGCACGGCGTGGAGCGGCTCGACGGGCCCCACTGTTACGCGTTCTTTTCCGGCAACCCCGACTTCACAAGGCGTGCGGAAGACGAGATCACCGCCTTCTACCTGACCGACTACCTCGCCCGCCAGTTTGACAGACTGATCTGGCAGGGCCTCGGGCTCGACCGCCACCCCGAGCTGCTGCCGATGTATTTCGGCAACTACTCCAAGATCGTCTATCTCGCCCAGACACGGGATGAAGAAATCGCCAAGCGCGCCATGGCGGCGGCGAAGAAGCTGGGGCTGGCCTACGAATACCGCTACGTCGGCTACGGCGAGCTTGAGGAGAACCTGCGCAAGCGCGCGTGAGAGTGTCGTTTGTGCAACTTCTTTTTTGCTTTCTTCTTGCCTTCCTCGGCCTTGAGCCGAGGAGCCAGTGAGGGCAAGACAAACACGTGGCCGCCCGCTGCGGCGCAGGATCCAATTGCCCTCCTGCGACAGTTTAATCAGGAGTTTGATGCAGGCCACTTTGCGAAAGCCGAGTGCATCGCCAAGTCGCTCATCGCGGTGATTGGCAAGCGGGATGGTAAAGCGCATGCCAATTGCGCTGCGTAACTAAACAAGAACAAGGCCCATCTCGTGAGGGGATGCGCCGCCTCGTTTCCTCTTGGACATGCCCGTTCTCCATCTGGATCTGAAGGAGAAACCAGGAAATGACGGAATTCGAATTGAAGCTGCAGTCGGCCGCCAAGCTTGCCGCGAAAGGCAGGGTTTCGCGTCGTGACTTTGTTCAACTGGCGCTCGCCGCCGGCCTTACCGCCACGGCCGCCAATGCGATGTTCGTCCAGACGGTGCGTGCCGAGCCCAAGAAGGGCGGCACCTTGAAGATCGGCATCGGCGATGGCCTCGCCACCGATTCACTGGATCCGGGTCTCTCCTTCAACCCGTTCAGCGTCACCGCGCTATTGGGAACCTTGTCGAACAGCCTGACCGAGATCGATTCCAAGGGCAACGTGGTCCCCGACCTCGCCGAGAGCTTTGAGCCGTCAGACGGCGCCAAGAAGTGGGTGTTCAAACTGAGGAAAGGCGCCACCTTTCACAATGGCAAGACGGTTACCGCCGACGATGTCGTGGCCTCGGTCAGGCATCACACCATCGAGGGCACGAAATCGACGATGAAATCGCTCTTGGCTACGGTCAAGAACGTCGTCGCCGACGGTGCCGAGACGGTGGTGTTCGAACTCGACGGCGGCAATGCCGACTTCCCCTACATCATGTCGGACATCCCGGTAATGCCGGCGAAAGAGGGCGGCGTCGACTGGGAGTCGGGCATCCGCACCGGCCCCTATATGCTCGAGAAATTCGAGCCCGGCGTCATCGCTACCTTCAACAAGAACCCGAACTACTTCAAATCCGACAAGGGCTGGTTCGACCGTGTCGAATGCCTGGCGATCAACGATGTGACGGCGCGCACCAACGCGCTCAACACCGGCGAGGTCCACTACATGGATCGCTGCGATCTGAAGACGCTCGACATTCTGAAGCAGAACCCCGATCTCGTGATCTCGGAGACGACGGGCTACGGCCACTACGTCTATGTCATGAACGTCCAGAAGGCGCCCTTCGACAATCCCGATGTGCGCAATGCGTTGAAGTACTCGCTCAAGCGCGACGAGATCGTGGACAAGGTGTTCCTGGGCCACGGTGCCGTCGGCAACGACAACCCGATCGCGCCGACCGTCAAGTTCGCGATCGATCCGCAGCCGAAGCACGCTTACGATCCCGACATGGTCAAGAGCCTGCTCAAGAAGGCGGGGGCCGAGAACACCCAGTTCGACCTGTCGGTCGCGGATGCCGTCTTCACGGGTGCGACCGACTCCGCTTTCCTCTGGCAGGAGCATGCCCGGGCGGCCGGGCTCAACCTGAATGTGATCAGGGAGCCCAATGACGGCTACTGGGACAATGTCTGGCTCAAGAAGCCGTTCGTCGCCTCTTACTGGGTCGGCCGGCCGACGTGCGACTGGATGTTCACCACCGCCTATGCGGCGGAAGCGGTGTGGAACGAAACGTTCTGGAAAAATCCGCGCTTTAATGAGCTGCTCGTCGCCGCCCGCTCGGAGACCGACGATACCAAGCGTGCCGGCATGTATGCCGAAATGCAGCAATTGCTGCATGACGACGGCGGGCTGGTGAACCTGGTCTTCAACTCCTATGTCGATGCCCACACCAAGGCTCTCGCCCATGGCGAGTTGGCGTCGAACTGGCCGATGGACGGGGCGAAGATCGCCGAACGCTGGTGGTTCGCCTAGCCGTGTACTCATAAATTGGGATGGCGGACTGGACGCGTTTGAGTCTCCTTGCCCCAACAGCGGCTCCGGAGCGGACATCGCAGCAGGTCCGAGTTGGGCAAACCTTCACAGAAGCGGAAATTCCTGGCGCGCGTCCAGGGTCAATCAATTGCCTCTGATTTTGGACAGCGCATCCTTTGCGTAAATGCCAACCAGAGCTTCATTCTGGAGTGCCACGAGCGCAGGTATCGCAGCTTGTGCCGGAGGCCCGATCTTTCCCAGCGCCTCGATGGCCTCCCGGCGGAGATATTCAACCTTAAGCGCTTCAACCAGAGCCGGAACGGCTTGTACTGCCGCTGGTCCAAACCAGCCCAGTCGCTTTGCTGCATATTGCTGGGAAAAGGGATTGCCGGTCTCAAGCTCTGCTTCCAGACTCGTAACGGTGACGTCCAGCGGCAGCGCAGCGATACGGACACCGTCATTCAGGCGCTCCCGGACGCTTGCGTGTTCATAATCCCATTTGAACGAGAAGGTGTAAGGCGTCGGGAAGGTTTTCGAGCCCTTTCTGGTCTACACCCGGCCGGAACTTCAGTAGCATTTGCCTCGCTTCTTCCCGGCGACCGAGCTGCGCCAGCACGGAACTGAGAGGTAGAAAGAGCGCAGTTGCGTCTGGGTTTCGCCTGACACCTTCTCCGAACACCTCGGCCGCTTGTTTCAGATCGCCCATTGCAAAAAGCGCCATTCCACGCGCGAGAACGTAGTGGCTTGGATAGTTCGGGTTGAGCCGCATGGCGGTCGCGACGAAATTCAGCGCCTCGGCGGGTTCGCCTGAGATCGTCAGCGCCCAAGCCATTCCGATGTGTGCCTCGGGGTCGTTGGGATCCAATGCAATCGCTCGACCGGCATTCCTGCGTGCATCTTCGGCCAGGCCTTGATAAACGTCGCGCAATGCCTCGACCGTATAAGACAGTGAGGTTGGATATTTCTTGGCCAGCTCTACGTAATCTTGAGCTCCAAACCAGAAATATTGTTCGTCCGTACCGAGTTCTTTACCCCAGAGTGAGTCAACGACGCGGAAGTAGGCCAGCGCCAGGGCGGCATAAGCTCGCCCATATTCGGGATCAAGTTCGGTTGCTTTTTTCAAGGAAGTGATGGCGGCAGCTGTGTCCTTTGCGTTGTAACGGAGATAAAGGCTCCAACCCTCTTCGAAAGCTTCCTTGGCTGCAATGTTGTCCGGCTTGGCGCGGGCAATTTCCGTTTTTTCGGTGGTGGTGAGATTGACCTTCAACGCTTCGACGATCTTTGCGACAAAAACGTCCTGGACCGCAAAAATATCGGCGACGTTTCCATCGAACCTGTCCGCCCACACATGCCCGCCGGTGAGGGCATCGATGAGCTGGGCGTTGACTCGCACCTGCTCGCCGGCTCGCCGTACGCTCCCCTCGAGAACGTAACGCACGCCAAGTTCTTCGGCGACCAGGCTGATTTTTACCGGCTTGCCGCGGTAAACAAATGTCGAGTTTCGCGCGATCACGAAGAGGCCGGAAACCTTGGAAAGGTCGGTGATCAAGTCATCGGTCATGCCGTCGGCGAAGTGCTCCTGGCCGGCGTCGCTCGAGATGTTGGTGAATGGCAATACAGCGATGGATGGCTTGTCAGGCAGCGGGAGCACCATTCTTGCCTTTGAGGCCACCTCGACCGGCGGTCCTGAACCGTCCCCGAGCACCTTCCAAAGCGCTACACCTCCGGCGATCAGGATCAGAGCCATCGTCGCGACAGTCAGCCGGCGCCACCCGACATGACGTTTGCGTTGTGCTGGAACCGTCCCGGACGCGGCGCGTGCCCGCGGGCCCACTCGATACAGGCGAACAGGTTTTTCGATGTTCTTGAGTTGTTGTTCACCCAAAAATTCGAACTCAAAATCCAGCTTTCTCTCGACCTGATCGAATGCCGTTCCCGAAATCAGGATGCCCCCGGGTTCGGCCAATCCTTCCAGTCTCGCCGCGACATTCACGCCGTCGCCATAGATGTCCTGCCCTTCGACAATCACATCGCCAAGGTTGACGCCAATGCGGAATTCGAGCTGTTTTTCCTTCGGCAGTTCGGCGTTGCACTCCGCCATCGTCCGCTGGATTTCGACGGCGCAACCGACCGCGTCGACCACGCTGGAGAATTCTATCAGCGCGCCATCGCCCATGAGCTTCACGATGCGCCCTTTATGAGCGGCAATCTTCGGATCGATCAGATTCTCGCGGGTGCTCTTGAGGCGTGCCAAAGTATCCGCCTCGTTAGCCTCCATAAGGCGGCTGTAGCCAACGACGTCGGCGGCAAGTATCGCCGCAAGCCTCCGCTCCATGCTTGGCTCCGGACGTAGGGCACAGGTCGCATCATGATAGAAGGGTATCGCTTCGCAACCTAGCCCTGTTCAGGTCTGCTTCGTGTCAAACTCGCACATTGAGCAATCGTTTTTGGTGGCCGCGAGAAATCTTCAGATTTGCTTCTTACCCGCACCAAGTCTCACAGACCTCTAACTAGCCAAGGGCTTCGCCCTTGATATCCCAAAACGCGCGACGACAGCCTCAAACGAGAACAAAATTCTCGTTACGGTCACCATAACGGTCTAGCCAAGGGCTTCGCCCCTGATATCCCAAAACGCGCGACGACAGCCTCAAACGAGAACAAAATTCTCGTTACGGTCACCATAACGGTCTAACTATCCTACGGTAATAAAATGTGAAGAGTCCCACTTTATGCGATCTGGATACCACTTTTGAATGATTACAAAGGCTTAATTGAATTTGGTGCCCAGGGGCGGAATTGAACCACCGACACGCGGATTTCAGAAGTGAGCGCGGCTCCTCGGCTGACTAAGCCCCACATTTCCTTCATTGCCCTCCTCGGCCTTGAGCCGATGATCCAGTGGGGACGCGGTGCGTGGCGGCTGGCGTTATCTGGGTCCTCGGGTCAAGCCCGAGGAAAGCAGAAACCGAAAGCCGGGCAAAACTTCCGACAACGGTCAGTGCGCCAGCACCTGGCTCAGGAACAGCCGGGTCCGCTCGCTCTTCGGACTGGCGAAGAATTCCTTCGGCGGCGATGTCTCGACGATCTGCCCGTGATCCATGAACACCATGGTATCGGCGACAGTCCTGGCGAAGCCCATCTCGTGGGTAACGCAGATCATCGTCATGTGTTCCTCGGCAAGCTCGACCATGACGTCGAGGACTTCCTTGATCATTTCGGGGTCGAGCGCCGAGGTCGGCTCGTCGAACAGCATCACCCGTGGCTCCATGCACAACGCACGGGCGATCGCCACCCGTTGCTGCTGGCCGCCCGACAGCTGGCTCGGATACTTGTTCGCCTGTTCCGAAATCCTCACCCGCGTCAGGTAGGCCATGGCAGTGTCCTCGGCGTCCTTGCGCGGAAGCTTGCGCACCCGCAGCGGCGCCAGGGTGAGGTTCTCGAGCACGGTCAGGTGCGGGAAGAGATTGAACTGCTGGAACACCATTCCGACCTCGCGCCGGACCTGGGCGACGTTCTTGAAGTCGGCGGTAAGTTCCACCCCTTCGACGAACACCTGGCCCTGCTGGTGTTTCTCGAGCTGGTTGATGCAGCGGATGACGGTCGACTTTCCCGATCCCGACGGCCCGCAGATCACCATCCGCTCGCCCTTGCTTACCTTCAGCGATACATCCTTGAGCGCCTGGAAGGTTCCGAACCACTTGCTGACGTTGCGCAGCTCGATCACCGGCAACGAGGCTTCGTCACGGTCGGTCGAGGGCTGAGCGGTCATGCGCGCGACCTTGACAGTCTGCCTTCGAGCGCATTCGCCGCCAGGGTGAGCGGATAGCACATGGCGAAGTAGGTCAACGCCACGATTCCGTAGATCGGAAACGGCTGGAAGGTTGCGTTGGCGACGATCTGGCCGGCTCGGGTCAATTCGTTGAACCCGACGATCGAGGCAAGTGCCGTGCTTTTCACCAGCTGCACCAGGAACCCCACCGTGGGCGGCACTGCGATGGAGAGCGCCTGGGGCAGGATGACGTAGCGCATCTGCGCCAGGAAACCCATGCCGAGGCTGGCGCTGGCGTCCCACTGTCCGCGCGGGATCGCATCGACGCAGCCGCGCCAGATCTCGGCCAGAAAGGCGGTGGCGTAGAGCGTCAGCGCCACGCCGGCTGCCAGCAGCGGCGAGACGTCGATGCCGAGCAGCGGTAAGCCGAAAAAGACCAGGAACAGCTGCAGCAGGAGCGGCGTTCCCTGCAGGACTTCGACATAGAGATGGACGAGCCGGCCGCCCAGGATCGGCCGCGCGTATCGCAACAGCAGCAGGAGCATGGCGCCCGCCGTTCCGCCTATGAAGGCGATGGCCGAAAGCAGCAGCGTCCAGCGCGCCGCAAGCAGCAGAAACGGGATGATATCGGCGAGCGAGAGGCTGATCATGCATGCCGCCCCGCGAACAGCCGCCGCCCGGCGCGGGCAAACAGCCGGCGCAACAGGATGGCCATCGCCAGATATACCATCGCGATCACGAAATAGGTCTCGAAGGCGCGATAGGTGCGCGACTGGATGAAGTCGGCGACGTGGGTGAGGTCGGTGACTGCGATCTGCGACACGACGGCCGATTCGAGCATGGTGATGATGATCTGGCTGACCAGCGCCGGATAGACGTTGGCGAGAGCCTGCGGGAGGATGATGTAGAAGAATGCCATGGTCGGCGAGATGCCGAGCGCCAGGCCCGCTTCGCGCTGGCCTGGTGACACGGATTCGATGCCGGCGCGCACGATTTCGATCGCATAGGCGGTAAGGTTGATGGTCATGGCCAGGATCGCGGCGTTCAGCGCGGTCAGCCGCAACCCCAGGCTCGGCAGGCCGAAGAAAATAAAGAACAACTGGATGATGAAGGGTGTGTTGCGGATGAGCTCGACGTAGGCCATCACCAGCGCCCGCGCCCACCGGAGGCCCCATTTGGCCGTGGCTGCTCCGGCAATGCTCAACGCGATGCCGAGCGTCGCGGCGATCGCCGTCAACGCCAATGTTATCCCCGCTCCCTGGAGGAGCAGGATCAGGTTTTCGGCCAGCGCGCTGAAATCGAGCTGGTAGCCCACGAAACGGTCAGAAATCCTCAGGAAGCGGCTGCTTGAGCCATTTCAGCGACAGCTCGTTGAGGCTTCCGTCTTTGCGCATGCCGGTGATGACTTCGTTCAGCTTGGTCTGCAGCCGCGTTTCGCCCTTCTTGACGCCCATATGCGAAGGTGAGGTCAGGAGATGGAATTTCTGCACCGGCTCGATGGCCGGCTTCTGCGCCAGTATGGTTGCGCCGACATCGTTGCCGACCACCATCAGCTGCGCCTGGCCCGACAGAAACGCGCTGATGACCCCGTTGTAGTCGTTATAGCGCTGGATGTCGGCTCCTTCGGGCGCCACCTTCGTCACTTCGGTGTCTTCGAGCGTGCCGCGATTGACGGCGATGGTCTTGCCCTTGAGGTCGGCCGGACCTTTCACGTCGATGTCCCGCGGCCCCATCACCGCGATGTAGTAGGGGGCGTAGGGGTCGGTGAAGTCGACGACCTGGGCCCGCTCGTCGCTGTAGCCGATGCTCAGCAGCATATCGACTTTGCCCTCGGTCAGAAACGGAATGCGGTTCTGACCGGTAATCCCCACGAGCTCCGCCTTGGCTCCGACCGCCTTGGCTACGATGTCGGCCACCTCAGTGTCGTAGCCCTGGATCTTCATGTCCGAGCCCAGGGAGGCGAACGGCGGGAAATCCTCGAAGATGCCGATCTTTATCGACCCGGCCTTGGCCACGTCGTCGAGGACATCGGCCCTGGCCGCGGTCCAGCCGCCGATGATCAAGGCCAGCGTTGCCGCCAGACATGGAATGAGCCTGAAATGCCGTGAAGCCGAACTGGTCATGTTTCCCTCGCGAGACGCCTGGATTGACGATCAATCGGGCACTCTAACGCCGATGAGATGACAGTCAAAGGCAGTGGAAAACGTGTCACCACCAGTTGCAAATGAGTTGCAACTGCAATACTTTCCCGAATTCGCTTGAGCCAGGAGTCGCAAATGACAGGGAATGTTCGAACGAAAGCCGCGCGCCTAATCTCGCGGCGTAACTTCTTGACCGCCACCGGAGCGGCCGGCGGGCTGGGAGTGGGAGGAGCTCTGGCCGCGTCCGCAGGCCTACAGCCGGCCGCATCCGGGCAGGCAAGCCACGCCTACGGCCATGGCGACGCCAACGCGCCGCTCGGCGGCAATATCACGGTGGGCACTGTCGACCACGGCCGCAACGGCTTCGATCCGCACAAACTTGTCAGTGACTGGGACGGAGGAACGGTTGAAACGCTGCCCGATGGAACGAGGCTCCGCAGCTATGAGATCGTAGCCGCCGACCAGGAGATCGAGATCGCGCCCGGCATCTTCTTCCCGGCGTGGACCTACAACGGCCGCGTTCCGGGCCCCACCCTGAGGGCCACCGAAGGGGATTTGCTGCGCATCAAGTTTCAAAATGGCGCCAGCCATCCCCACTCGATGCATTTCCACGGCATCCACAACGCGCGCTTCGACGGCGTTCCGGGAGCAGGGGTAGTCGCCCCCGGCGAGGCCTTCACCTACGAATTCACGGCCAAGCCGTTCGGTTGCCACCTCTATCACTGCCACGTGGCGCCCCTCAGGCAGCACATTCACAAAGGAATGTACGGCGCCTTCATCGTCGATCCGGACCCCGTGCGCCATCCGGACCGCGAGTTGCAGGCGCGCGCCCGCCTGCTCGGCACTCCGGAAAACGCCAGGTGGCAGGAGTTTGTGCTGGTCATGAACGGCTTCGATACGAACTTTGACGGCGAGAACGAGTTTTATGCGGTCAACACGGTTGCCTTCGCCTACGCCCTGTCGCCCATCCGCATCGAGCGGACGCGCCCGGTGCGCATCTATCTCGTGAACGTCACCGAGTTCGATCCGATCAATTCGTTTCACCTCCATGCCAATTTCTTCGACTTCTACGATCACGGCACGACCCTCGACCCGACCCTGCGCACGATCGACACGGTGATGATGTGCCAGGCACAGCGCGGCATCATCGAATTCACCTTCGCCGATCATGAGCCTGGGATGTACATGTTCCATGCCCACCAATCGGAGCTCGCCGAGCTTGGCTGGATGGCGCATTTCGAGGTCGTTGAGACGGTTGCATGAAGGGCTCGCCGCTCCTCGCCGCCATCCCACTTTTGCTGGCGGCGCTGCTGATTGCCGGGTTCGTCTTCTGGCGTCCGTTTGATTTTCTGTCGGCAGGAGTGCCGCCGGCCGAGGAGCTGGTCGTCGAGCGGGTGGTGCTCGACGAGACCGGCATCCACGCCTACGTGCGCGCCCAGGGCTCGGCGCCGCTCTCCATCGCGCAGGTCCAGGTCGATAGCGCCTATCGTGTCTTCACCATCACGCCTGCCGGTCCGCTGGGCCGCCTTGCGACCGCACGCCTCGATATTTCCTTCCCCTGGGTTGCCGGGGAAGCGCACACCCTGCGCATCTTGACCAGCACCGGAGCTTCGTTCGATCACACGATCGAGGTCGCGGCCGCCACCCCGCGCATGTCCGCCTCGAGCCTCGCCACCCTGGCGCTTGTCGGCCTCATGGTCGGCGTCGTGCCGGTGGCCATCGGGCTTGCTTTCCATCCCGCCATGCGCGGCGCGGGGCCGGGCGTGTGGCGCTTCCTTCTCGGTTTGACCATTGGGCTGCTGGCGTTTCTGCTTTTTGACACCGTCAGCGAAGGCTTGGAGGTTGCCGAAGGCGCCATCGGAGGGCTTGGCGCCACCTCGCTCTTCTGGTCGGCGGCTGTGCTGTCCCTGATCGTCCTTCTCGCCGCCGGACGCCGCCAGGGCCGCACGCCCGAGGGCATGGCGCTGGCGTTCTTCATCGCTATCGGCATCGGACTGCACAATCTTGGAGAAGGGTTGGCCATCGGCGCCTCGCTTGCCACCGGCAAGGTCGCGCTCGCTTCCTACCTGGTGCTTGGCTTTGGCATTCACAACATCACCGAGGGTTTGGGCATTGCTGCGCCTATCGCCTCGATCCCGATGGGCGCTGCGACGTTCGTGGCGCTGACCGCGATTGCCGGCCTGCCGGCGGTCGCAGGGGCGCTCCTCGGCGCCTTCGCCTATGCACCGCATCTGGCAGCGCTCGCTTTTGGTGTCGCGGCCGGCGCGATCCTGCAGGTCATCATCGAGGTCAGCCTCTACCTGGCGCGCCGCAGCGGCAGTTGGGCCGGCGTCCTCGATCAGTCCGCGGTTGCGGGCATTGGCGCGGGCCTCGTCATCATGTATGCAACGACCCTCCTGATACAGGCCTGAAAATCAGGCGAGAGGGACTGCCGACATGACGGCAATGGAACGGGTTGCCGCGTTCAACGGCGCGATCATGCCGGAGCGCGACGTCAGGATTTCCTTCCGGGATATTGGCTTCACGACCGGCGACGGCGCGTTCGACTCCGCCCGCAGCGTCGCCGCAAAGCCATTCCTCTTCAAGGAGCATGTCGACCGTCTGTTCCGCTCGCTCGCCTATCTTCGCATCGATCCCGGCATGTCGGCGGAGAAGATGCTGAGCCTTACGCAGGAAGTTTTCGAGCGCAATCTGCCGCTGCTCGATGAGCATGACGACTACTGGGTGACCCAGTGGGTGTCGCGCGGCGTGCGCACGATCGGCCGTACCGGTGTGGCGGGCGGAGCCACCGTCATCATCGAATGTGAGCCGTTGCCGTTCAAGGCCCGCGCCCGCGGAATGCGCGACGGTCTCGACGTCGTCGTCCCCGGCGGTGTTCGCCGCACCCCGCCAGAGGCGATCAGCCCCAGGCTCAAGTCGCTGAGCTACGGCAACCTGGCGGCGGGAGATGTCGAGGTGCAGGCGCTGAAGCCGGGCGCCACCTGCGTGCTGCTCGACACGCGTGGCTGCCTGTGCGAGGGCCTCGGCTCCAATATCTTCATCGTGAAGAACGGCGAGGTGCTGACCCCGCACGAGCGTTTCGTTCTCGCCGGCCTGTCGCGCCAGACGGTGATCGACATTGCCCGCGAGCGGTCCATTCCGCTGCGCGAAGCCGATATCGATCTCTACGACGCCTACAGCGCTGATGAAGCGTTCATCACCTCCACCAGCTGGTGTCTCGTTCCGGTCCGCACGATCAACGGCAAGGCGCCTTCCGCCGGCGCCTGGGGTCCGGTCACCCGGAAACTCTCCGAAGGCTATAAGGCGCGGCTATCCGGGTTCGACTACGTGGCGCAGTACACGCGCCACAACGAATGAAGACCTAGCTTTTTTGCTTTCCTCGGCCTTGAGCCGAGGTCCCAGTGGAGCGTCCCGTGTGCCATGGCCGGCGTCGCCTGGTTCCTCGGCCCAAGGCCGAGGAAGGCAAAGAGGGAGGGTGTCGGGGTCTACCCCGCAAGCTATTGCGGGCGCTGATAGTCGCCGTCGCTGATCTGGTAGTAATCGCCCTTGTCGGCGCAGAAGATGTGTCCTTCGAGCCGCAAGTTCGTGTCGCCGTCGAGCGTGCCGGCGGCGATCGCCACGTAGTCGCGACCTTTGCCCTGCCAGAACAGGGTCGAGCCGCAGGCGCCGCAGAACCCGCGTTCCGCCATGGCCGACGACGCATACCACTTCAGCTCGTCGCTCTTCGTCACCCGAAAATGCTCGAGCCTCGCCGCCGTCGCCGCCATGAAATGTCCGGTCTGCTTTCGGCATTGCGTGCAGTGGCAGGCGATGACGTTGCGCAAGGGACCGCTCACCTCGTAGCGCACGCCGCCGCACAGGCAGGAACCCTTGTGAGTTCCGTCACTCATTTTCGCTCCGTGGTGACCAGGGGCCGCCTCCTGACGGGGCCGGGATGGTTCGTTCGAGCCCGCCGGCGAAGGCGACCAGCGCGGCGACGCGCTCATCGACCGGAGGGTGGGTCGAAAACCAGCCGCGCCCCGGCGCGTGCGCAGGGCTTTCGATGAAAAAAGCGTGCATGCGCGACGGCATGGCTTCGATGGCCGCGGTCGCTTCGATGCGTCTCAGCGCGGAGATCATGGCGTCGGGATCCTGAGTCAGCTCGGCGGCGCCGGCATCGGCGAGAAACTCGCGCGTGCGCGACAGGGCGAACCGGATGAGCACCGAGAACCCCCACGAAATGGCGATCACGGCGAGCGCGATGAGGATGATGACCATCGCCCCGCCGCCGCCCCGTTCCCGGTCCGAATCGCGGTGCTTGCGCGGCGAATATCCGAACGGGAAATCGAGACGGCGGAAGGATAGATCACCGACGAAGGCGATGATGCCGGCGAAGATGACGGCGATCACCATCATCTGGGTGTCCTTGTTGCGGATATGGGTAAGTTCATGGGCAAGGACCGCATCGAGCTCCCGGTCGGTCAGGTTGTCGAGCAGGCCGCGCGTGACGGCAACGGAATAGTTGCTGCGCCTGAGCCCCGATGCGAAGGCGTTGGTGGCGCCGGTCTCGATGATCTTGAGCTTGGGCATCGCAATGCCGCGCGAAATGCACAGATTTTCGAGGGCGTTGTAGAGACGCGGCTCGGCGTTGCGCTCGACGCCTTTGGCGCGCGTCGCAAAATCGATCATGCGCTGATGAAAAGCGAAGGCAATGACGAACCAGATCAGACAACCAACGAGGCCGACCGGCCATGCGAGGCGCATGCGCTCCAGAGCTGCAGCCCAGATTTCCTCCACCGTCCCGCCATGGGTGAACGCCTCGATGATCAGCACCAGCGAAAGAAGCACGGCGTGGATCAGCAGCACGAAGGCTGCCAGCAGGAACAGCGACTTCAGCCGGTTCTTGCGGATATGGGAATAGAGTCCGTAGGCCTTGAACATGGTTGTTCAGGAGCTTCGGACAAAACCCTCTCCCCATCGGGGAGAGGGTAGGGTGAGGGGGTCGCGCCGGAACATCAATGTCATCAGACAAACAAAGCGTGTCAAACTATGGGGCGGCTACTGCTCAAATCGAACGCCGATCTTTTCCAGGCGGGCGGAATCCTGCGAGCTCCATCCCTTTGTTCCCCTCACCCTGCCCTCTCCCCAAGGGGGAGAGGGATTGTGAAGAGGATGTTCAGAACTTCACCTGCGGCGGCGCCGCGTCGAGCTCTTCACGTTTGTCATCGCCGACGTCGAAGAACTCCTGCGGATGAAAGCCGAGCGAGCTCGCCACCAGCGCAGCAGGGAAGCTCTCGCGCCTGGCGTTGTATTCCGCCGCCGCGCTGTTGAAGAACCGCCGTGCCGCGGCAACCTTGTTCTCGATATCGTCCAGCTGCTTCTGAAGTTCGAGGAAGTTGATGTTGGCCTTGAGGTCGGGATAGGCCTCGGCGAGTGCGAACAGCCTGCCCAGTGCGGCCGACAGGACGTTTTCCGCCTGCGACTGCTGGGCGGCGCCCTGGGCGGAGACCGCCAGGTTGCGAGCCTTGATCACCGCATCGAGCGTCGCGCGCTCGTGGGTGGCATAACCCTTCACGGTCTCGACGAGATTGGGAACCAGGTCGTGACGCTGCTTGAGCTGAACGTCGATGTCGGCGAACGACTGCCGGCACCGTTGCCGGAGGTTCACCAGCCCGTTGTAGATGCTCACTGCCCACAGCGCGAGAGCCGCAATGACGCCCACTGTTATCAGGCTACCCATGAGCTTCTCCGACCTTTCCCCGCTGAGCGAGGCGCGCGGCGAGGAACGCCCGCATGTGAAACTGCGCCTGCGGCTGATTGTACGCATAGGCCGTGCCCACCGGGCAAGCCCGGCGTGCGAGACAGCCGCCGGTCATGCAGTTCGCGCCGTCAGGTGAATCGATATGGTCCGTGCACGCCTCGACGGCATAGCCGGCTCCATCGAAGGCGCCGACCGGGCAGGCCGCCAGACAGGGCTTCGCCGCGCAGGCCGCACACGGGCTGGTGCTGCGCGGGGCCGGAAAATCGAACACCACCGGAAACGTCAAGGCTGCGCGGTAGGCGTGCCACAGACCGAAGTCGGGATGGATGTTGAGGCCGAGGGGCGATCGGTGTGCGGCGCCTGCGCGCCGTCCCCAGGTGAGGAAGGGAAGGGCAGGCGAGTCGAATGGATAGAAGACCCGGGCGCCGAGGGTAACGGCGAGCGGATCCAGCACCGCGCGGCACCAGTCGTCGAGCCTGTCCACGCCCGCAGTTCGCTCGCGCGCGAAGCGGGCGAACATGTCGGGTCCCGCATTGCCGATCAGGATCACGAACCGGGCCGGCTGGGGAACACCATCTTCCACCCCGGGCTGAAACCATCCCAGCGGCACGAAGCCCTCGGCGCGAATGGCATTGAGCACGGGATGCTCGAACATCAGCGCGCTTCTTTCGTCATTCCGGCGCCAGGCCGGAATCCCGCTTTATCGAATAGTGACAAGGGCTAGCGCCACCTGGGATCGCCGGGCTCCATCATGCTGCGCGGCAGCTTGATGTCGTGGTTGGCGCGGATGATCCGGTCCTGCTCGCGCGCGATGTGTTCGGGATAGTAGGTTGAAAGAATCTCGCGCTTGCGCGCCGTCGCCCGTTCGACGATGTCGGGTTTTCCCGCCTCATTCCATTCCTTGGGGCTCATCCGGTTGCCGAGCGCGGGGTAAACATACTCCTTCTGCATCAGGTTCAGCGTCTGGTCGTGGCCGAGGTAATGGCCCGGGCCTTCCGTGCACACGTTGCCGATCACCTCGACTGACAGGGTTTCATCGTTGACCTCGATGCCGCGCACGTTGCGGTTGACCGAGCCCAGCATGTCGTTGTCGATCAGCAGGCTTTCGAGGCAGAATCCGAGGAGCGAGGCGTGCATGCCGGCCGCTTCATAGAGGAGGTTGATGCCCGTCATCGCGGCCAGCCCGGCGGTGACGCCCTTTTCGTAGCCGGCCTGGACGTCGGGAAGCTTCGCATCACACATGCCGGCAGCCGAGCCTACCGTCAGGTCGTAGAAGTGTCCCATCTGGGCGCAGCCTGCGGTGATCAGCGCCTGCTCGCCGGAGCCCCCCGACATGGCGCCGGTTCTCAGATCCGAAACGAACGGCCAGGGCCCCCAGATCGCCGCTGCGCCGGGCGCCACGCAGTTGACATAGACGAGCCCGCCGAGGCACTCGGCAACCGCCTGCACGATGGTCCCCGCCAGAGCCGCGGGCGCGGTGGCGCCTGCCTGGCCCGCCGATAGCAGCAGCACCGGCATGCCGCCGCGCACCGCGGTTTCCAGGCACCGGCAGGCATCTTCGGCAAACTTCATCGGCGGCACGACGAAGCAGTTCGATTGCGACACGAACGGCCGCTCGCGCCATTTGTCTTCGCCGCCCGCGGCCACGTGCAGCATCTCGAGGACCTCCGCAACATGTTCGGCTGCGACCATGCTCGTGCCGATGTGCTTCGAAGTTCCCGCCATGCAGGCGTACATGGTGTTGATGTCGAGATCGTGCCCGCTCACCATGTCGCGTGCCGTGATCGGCCGCTGATAGAAGTGGATGTGGTCGCAGGTATCGACGATGCGTGCGGCATCGTAGAGATCGGCCAGCACCGACTCGCGATAGCTCCGGCTTGCCGGCTCGACGATATGCACCGCTGCTCCCGCCGTGCCGAAATGCACCTTGTTGCCCCACGGTTCGAGATCGTGCTTGGGATCCCGCCCGCAGAGCGGAAAGCGCCGTGCGCATTTGGCCAGAGTGTCCTCGACGAGCCCGCGTGGGATGCAGAGACGCCCGTTGCCGTTCATGAAGCACCCGCGCGCCGTCATGACCTCCAGGCAGCTCGGTATCGCCTGCCCGAGGCCGACGGTCTCGAGCAGCCTGAGTGCAGCCTCATGGATGCGTTTGACCTCAGGCTCGCTGAGCGGCTTGTATTTCCCGCCCTCCATGCCCGGCCGCACCGCCGCTTCCTGAACCGGAATGGGCCGGGCCCTGAGGGCGCGCCTGGCCTCTCTCCCGCCCCGCCTGCGGCCGATTTCCTCGAGCACGTTCATTGGACGAAACCTCGGCGGATCAAACCCTGAATATCCTTGTATATCACCGGTGCAGGTGCGTCACTGCTGCAATTCGCGAGTCCACTTGCATCTCGACCTTCGACGCGGGAGAACATCGTAGCCACGGAGAGGGCGGACACATGAATGAAACCGTTGTCGACGGCGGCCGGCGTCGCTTGCGCGAAGGCGGGCGGCGACGTGGTGCGGCGGGCGTCGGCGGGTCCGTTCCGCAGCTGCCGCGGCGCAAGGCGCAACGGCTCTTTCCACCCACGGAGCTCATCTCCGAAGACGAGGTTGAGGCCATTCACCTGGCCTCCCTGCGCGTGCTCGCGGAAATGGGCATGGATTTCCTGCTCCCCGAAGCCAGGCAACTGCTGAAGGCCAGGGGCGCCGAAGTCGAGGGCGAGCGGGTGCGCTTTCCGCCCGGCCTGATCGAGGAAGCGATTTCTTCGGCGCCCGCCCGCTTCACGCTGCACGCCCGCAATCCGGAGAACGATACCGAGATCGGCGGCGATACGATCGTGTTCGGCACCGTCGCCAGCCCGCCGAATGCATCCGATGCGGATCGGGGGCGGCGTCCCGGCAACCACGACGACTACCGCAACTTCTTGAGGCTTGCGCAATATTTCAATGCCATCGGGTTCATTTCGGGCTACCCGGTGGAGCCGATCGACCTTCACGCTTCGGTCCGCCACCTCGAGGCGCTGCGCGACATGGCGGTGCTGACCGACAAGCCGATGCACGCCTATTCGCTCGGCCGCGAGCGCATCCGCGACGCCATCGAGATCGCGCGTATCGCCCGTGGCGTTTCCGGCCCTGAGCTCGAGTCCCAGCCGTCCCTTTTCTCGATCGTCAACACCAACTCGCCGCTGAAGTTGGACGTGCCGATGCTGGGCGGCATCATGGAGATGTCCTCGCGCAACCAGGTCATCTGCATCACGCCGTTCACGCTCGCCGGAGCCATGGCTCCGGTGACGGTCGCAGGCGCGCTCGTCGAGCAGAATGCCGAGGCATTGGCGGGCATCGCCTTCACTCAGATGGTGCGCAAGGGCGCCCCGGTCATTTACGGCGGTTTCACCTCGAACGTCGACATGAAGTCCGGGGCTCCCGCCTTCGGCACCCCCGAATACATGAAAGCGGTGATCGTCGGCGGCCAGCTCGCCCGCCGCTATCATCTTCCCTATCGCACTTCCAACACCTGCGCGGCCAACACGGTGGATTCGCAAGCCGCCTATGAGAGCGTGTTTTCACTGTGGGGCGTGACGATGGGCGGCGGCAACCTGATCATGCACGGCGCCGGGTGGCTCGAGGGCGGCCTCGTAGCCTCTTTCGAGAAGTTCGTCCTCGATGTCGATCTCATCCAGATGGTGATGGAGTTCCTGACGCCCGTCGATATGAGCGAAGATGCATTGGGGCTCGACGCCATCCGCGAGGTCGGGCCGGGTGGCCACTTCTTCGGCGCGCAGCACACGCTCGCCCGTTATGAGAAGGCCTTTTACGCGCCGATCATCTCCGACTGGCGGAACTTTCAGCAGTGGGCAGCGGCCGGCAGTCCCGATGCCATGGTGAAGGCGAACGCGGTGTGGAAGCAGGCGCTCGCCGACTACCGGGAGCCGCCGCTTGACCCTGCCGTCCGCGAGGAGCTCGATGCGTTCGTGGAACGGCGCCAACGCGAGGGCGGCGCCCCGACGGATTTTTAGTTCAGTTCTCCCTCCCCTTGTGCCGGCGGCAGCCGCTACCGCATGCACACATCTCTTATGCGGACGCAGCCCCATCCAATCGTCATCCCCGCGCAAAGCGGGGATCCAATGGTGAATCTCAACTAGGAATCGATGAAGAAGCCGCACCACTTCATTGGATCCCCTCTTGCGAGGGGATGACGTCGGGATGATGCGGCAGAAACAACTCGCACGGACTTCTGGGTTCATCGTTTCGAAATCAGAGCCCTGCCGACCCTGCAAGGTTTCAGGCGTAGTTCGGCACGACCATGAAGGCGAAGCTCAATGGCTGACCTGACGAGTTCCAATACTGATGCGGCGTGTTGGCCGGCAGGTACAGCAGGTCCCATTCATCCAGCTCGAACCAGTCGTAGCTCTCGGGCAAGTACACATGAAGCTTCCCGGCGGTGACGAATACCACCTTGTCGCTGGGGTGGGTTCGGTTGTCGCTGCGCGCGGCGGGCAGGAGATCGACGGTCCCGGCCGTCATTTCCTTTGTGCTGACGAAGAGCGACTCCATTACGGGATGCTGGTCTCCGTGAATGAAATGAAGGGCATCCGCTTTCCGCGCCGTGATCAACCCGCCGCGGGATTCGGCCTGTGTTCTTGACGCCGAGAGCACGTCCGGCCATTTACCGAGAAGCTCGAGACGCCCCGGTTTCTCGCCCTGAAATTTCGGTTTCGTGGCGCCGTACTCGAGTTCGGAAACATTCGCCGGCCGCTCCTGGGGCGCGTACCAGTCGAGCACGATGCATTCGTCGGTGGTGAAATTATAGCCGAAGTGCCACTTGGCGCCTCGCCAGTGAACCGCTTCGCCGCGACCGGCGACCGCGATCTCGCCGGTCAGAGGATCCTGAACGGCGATCTCGCCCTGCAGCACGTAGTAGAAGCGGTCCTGGTCGAAATAGGATTTCCAGACATCGGACGACTTGAAATAGCCGCCCGGCCTGAGCCGGAAGATGAGCGTGCCGAGGACCTCGTTCCGGCCGTAGATGACGTCCGCTACCTCACCGGATTTGCTGTCCCCCCATAGAAACCTGGCGGCATCCCTGTGGCGCACCAGCGTCGGACCCTTGAAGGAGATGACGCCCTTCGGCGCGTTCTTCGGCCTGTCGCTGCTCATCGCGGGGCTGCCGGAGGCCTTCCATGCCGCCGATCAGGCAGCCCACCATCGCTGCGCGATCCGGAAGCCATCCATATCGTAGTTCGTCAGCAGTGGTCCGTGCGCCACCTTGCTCGAATGAGCGGTGACGTAGGTGGTGAATATGAGATTGATGAGGCCGCCGTCGCCATGGAGCAACCGCTGACATTCGGCGTACATCTCCGCTCTCTTGTTGTCGTCGAGCTCCGAGCGGGCGGCGACGAGCAGTTCGTTGAAGCGGGGATTCTTCCAGAAGGTCTCATTCTGGGTCGAATCCGCCGTATAGGCCAGGGTGAGCACGCCGTCGGCCGTGGGCCGGCCCAGCCACTGGCTGGCGACGAAAGGCTTCTTCAGCCACACGTTGTCCCAATAGGCATCGTTCGGCTCACGAATGATTTCGAGATCGATGCCCGCCGCGGCAGCGCTCTCCCTGAACAGGGTCGCGGCATCGACGGCGCCGGTAAATGCGGCGTCCGCTGCCGAGAGACTGATCTTCAAACTGGACAACCCGGCTTTCTTGAGCAGGCTCTTGGCCATCTCGGGATCGTATTTGTGAATGGGCTCCGGGTTGATGGCGAACTTGACGGTCGGCGCAACGGGATTGTCGTTTCCGATCGCCCCGATCCCCCCATAGACCTTCTTCAGAATCGCGTCGCGGTCGACCGCATACTTGACGGCATTGCGCACGTCCGGATTATCGAACGGCGGCGCCGTGACGTTCATCGAGAACACGTTGTGTTCGTAGCCGGTGACTTTGTCGACCTCTATCCCCGGTTGTGCAGCCAGGCGATCAAGAACCTTCAATTCGCATCTGTCCATGAAGTCGAGGTCACCGGAAAGCAGGGCGTTGGTGCGTGCCGTTGGATCGATGATCGACAGGATCTCGACTTCGTCGAACCATGTATCGCGAAAATAGTTCGGGTTGCGCTTGGCTCGGGTGATTTCACCCGGTTTGAAGTCTTCGAGCACATAGGGTCCGGTCCCGATCCCGGATTTCCAGTCGGCTTCGCCGCTCTCCGTGGCCGGCATGATCGGCAGCCGGTGCTCGCTCAGAACATAGGGAAAGTCGCCATTTCCGCCCTTCAGCGTGAAGATCACCTTGTCGCTGTCCGGCTTCAGGTCCTCGATCTGCGCCACGACGGACTTCACCGCGGACTTCGAGTTCTCGCCCATGTGATGGCGCACCGACGCGACTACGTCGGCAGGCGTAAGGTCCTTGCCGTTGTGGAACGTCACTCCCTTGCGCAGCTATGG
>CAWHQZ010000013.1:0-402739 GCA_963831645.1 uncultured Alphaproteobacteria bacterium
CACATTTCCGCCGTGATCCGGCCCCGCAACGTCCAAAATGCAACGACAGGATATCAATGTTGCCTCTAGGCCCGGTGGTGCCAGGAGCTTCGGAAAACTCAAGCCCCCCAGCCCCCTTCCGAGGCTGAAAGTACTGCCGGGTCATCCTCTCAGTTTGTAAGTGTTCTCCAGTGAATGGGCGGTCGGACATCCAGTCCGGCCGCCTCGTTTTCTAGATGGCGTATACGTAAGCATTGTGCGGCTTTCCAGCCCGATCCGTGGGCCTTGACCTTGGCCGCCGACCAACCAATATGCCGCGCCGTCCGACACGAACGGTACGAAAGCAATCGGCAGAATGGCCAAAACCTCCAAGAAAGCGGGTGCGGCTGCGGCCCAGGCGGGGCTGAGCGAGGAGCGGCCTTTCCAGGCCGAGGTGACCAAGCTCCTGCACCTCATGGTGCATTCGGTCTATTCCGACCGCGAGGTGTTCCTGCGCGAGCTCATCTCCAATGCGGCAGATGCCTGCGACAAGCTGCGCTACGAGGCGATCGCCAGACCCGAACTGCTGTCCGGGGACGCCGACGCTCGCCATCACCATCGAGCGCCGACAAGACCGCCAAGACCCTGACGGTCGCCGATAACGGCATCGGCATGAGCCGCGCCGATCTGATCGACAATCTCGGCACCATCGCCAAATCCGGCACCCAGGCCTTCATGGCGCAATGCCGGCGACGGCAAGGAGGCCATCAACCTGATCGGCCAGTTCGGCGTCGGCTTCTACTCGGCCTTCATCGTCGCCAGGAAGGTCGAGGTGATTTCGCGCCGGGCCGGCGCAGACCGATGCGCACGTCTGGTCATCGGACGGCAGCGGCACCTTCACCATCGCAGCCTGCCCCGGCAGGCGCCGCGCGCGGGACCCGCATCGTCCTCCATCTCAAAGACGATGCGCTCGAGTTTCTCGAGCCTGCGAAGCTCGAAGAGCGTCGTGCACGACCTATTCGGACCACATCGCCCATCCGATCAAGCTCGCCATCGACAAGGACACGTCGCGCCAGATCAATGCGGCGAGCGCCATCTGGACGCGGCCGAAGGCCGATATCACCGCCGAGCAGTACAAGGAGTTCTTCGGCCACGTGGCCGGGATCTATGCCGATCCGGCGCTCACCCTTCATTACCGGGCGGAAGGCCGACAGCGAGTATACCGTGCTGCTGTTCGTGCCGTGCGAGAAGCCCTTCGATCTTTTCGATCCCGAGCGGCGCGGCCGGCAGAAGCTCTATGTGAAGCGGGTGTTCATCACCGACGAGGCCGATCTGCTCCCGGCCTATCTCCGGTTCGTCCGCGGCGTCATCGATTCCGAAGACATGCCGCTCAACATCTCGCGCGAGATGCTGCAGAACAATCCGACCGTGGCGACCGATCCGCAAGGCGGTCACCAACCGGGTACTGGCCGAGCTCAAGAAATGCTCGGAAAGCGATGCCGCGGACGCTTCGCCAAGATCTGGAAGGCGTTCGGCGCCGTGATCAAGGAAGGGCATCTACGAAGACATGGAGCGGCGCGATCAGCTTTTCGAGATCGCACGCTTCACAACCACCAAGGGCGAAGAGGTGTCGCTCAAGGACTACGTCGCAAGGCTCATCGCCAATCAGACTGCCGTCTACTACCTGACCGCCGAAGATGCCCGCAAGGCGCAGTCGAGCCCGCAGCTCGAGGGCTTCGCGGCGCGCGGCATCGAAGTGCTCCTGCTGACCGATCCGGTCGACTCCTTCTGGGTCAGAACCGCGCTCGGCTACGATGGCAAGCCGTTCAAGTCGGTGACCCAGGGTGCTGCCGATCTCGATCTCATGCCGCTCGTCGGCGCTGCCCGGCCGGCGACGACGGCTGACGATGCCGCGGTCGGCACGCTCATGGCGCGTCATCAAGCAGACTCTCGGCGATGAGGTGAAAGAAGTGCGTAAATCGGCGCGTCTGACCGACAGTCCGGTTTGCCTCGTGGCAGATACCGGCGGGCTCGACCGCACGCTCGAAAGGCTGCTTTCGCGCCAGGGCGACAGCACCATCAAGGTGAGCGCGCCGGTATTGGAGATCAATGCGGGACATCCGCTCATCGCGCGCCCTTGCGGCGCGGGCCAAGTCCGCCGGGGTCAATGCCGAGATGGAGGAAGCGGCGCGACTGCTGCTCGACCAGGCGCACATCCTCGAAGGCGAGCCGGTCGCCGATCCGGCCGGCTTCGGCAAGCGCCTGTCGGCGGTCATGGCCACGGCCTACGGCGCCAAAGCCTGAAACCTCATGCTGTGCCGGGGCGCCATGCGGCGGCGCCCAGGATGTGGCCGCTGTCGTTCGCCTGAAGCAGGCACACACAGCCGTCCCTGCCGTCGGTCAGATGGTCCATGGCGAGCCGGACCTCGACCGCATCGCCGTGCCATGAACCGACCGGCATCATCGAGCGAACGACATTGAAGTAGGTGACGGTGCTGCCGGTGTTCTCGCCGCGCTCGATGGCGACAGCGACCTCGGGCGTCACCGTCATCATCAACAGCGTCGATTTCTGCCGCAATCCGTCCTCCGGAGCCGGGCTGGCAGCGACCACGATCTCCTTGCCGTCTTCGGCCATCGAGACGGCGACGCTATGGCGGTCGGCAGCGCGGCTTTCCCGTTCGATCAGGCCCAATACCGCAGCGCGGTCGGATCCGACGGCATGGTCGCGGCCGTTGATGACCATCTGCGGCGTATAGACACGGCGGTCCCCGCGCTTGGCCGCGTAGGTGCGCTGGCGCTTGGTGTTCTTGGGCGAAGCGAGCGTGTCCCGCCAGCCGATATAGTCCCAGTAGTCGACGTTGAGCGATACGGCGATGACGCCTTCCTTCTTGACGAGATCGCCCATGAAGGCGTCGGCCGGCGGGCAGGAGGAGCAGCCCTGGCTGGTAAACAGCTCGACGACCACGGGCCGCCGAGCCGCCGCGGCGGGCCACGGGAACGCCGATAAGCCGAGGCTCGCCGCTCCGGCCGCAAGGGCGGATCGCCGCGTCAAGGAATGGGTCATGGCCAACCGGTATGACTCCTCGCCCGATCAACAGCGATTCACGATGTGGTGAGGAAAACGCCGCGATCTACGCCGCGTTGGCGAGGTTTCTCAGGACATAGGGCAGGATGCCGCCGGCCTTGAAGTAGTCGAGCTCGTCCACGGTATCGATGCGGCACCGGACGTCGATGGTTTGTCTCGATCCGTCGGCAGCGGCGACATCGACCTTGAGGGCGGCGCGCGGCTTCAGCCCGACGGAAATACCGCTGATGTCGATCACTTCATCGCCGCGCAAGCCGAATGCTTGCCAGCTGTCACCGTCCTGAAACTGCAGCGGCAACACGCCCATGCCGATGAGGTTCGAGCGGTGAATGCGCTCGAAGCTCTGGGCGATGACCGCCCTGACCCCCAACAGGCTCGTGCCTTTTGCCGCCCAGTCGCGGGAGGAGCCGGTGCCGTACTCCTTGCCGGCGAAGACCACGAGCGGTGTGGCCTCGGCGCGATACATCATGGCGGCGTCGTAGATCGGCATCTCCTGGCCGCCGGGATAGACACGGGTCACACCGCCTTCGACGCCCGGAACCATCTGGTTCTTGATGCGGATGTTGGCGAAGGTGCCGCGCATCATGACTTCATGGTTGCCGCGCCGGGCGCCATAGGAATTGAAATCGGCCGGAGCCACCTGCCGCTCGATCAGGTACTTGCCGGCCGGGCTCGTGAGCTTGATGGCGCCGGCAGGAGATATGTGGTCGGTGGTGATCGAATCCAGGAACAGACCCAGGATGCGGGCCTGCTCGACGTCGCGCAGCGGCATCGCAGTCATCGTCATGCCGGCGAAATAGGGCGGGTTCTGCACGTAGGTCGACGTCCCATCCCAATCGAAGGTGAGGCCGCCGGAAACGTCGATGGCCGCCCACGCGGCGTCGCCCTTGAAGACGTCGCGGTAGCGGCTGCGGAAAGAGGCGCGCGTGACGTACTTGCGCACGAACGATGCGATCTCCTCAGGGGTCGGCCAGATGTCCCTGAGGTAGACCGGCTTGCCGTTTTTGCCGGTTCCCAAGGGGTCCGTGGTCAAATCGACCGTGAGCGACCCGGCCAGCGCGTAGGCGACCACGAGCGGCGGCGAGGCCAGATAGTTGGCGCGTACTTCGGGATTGATTCGGCCTTCGAAGTTGCGATTGCCGGAAAGCACGGCAGCGGCGACGAGGTCGTTGTCCCGGATCGCCTTCGAGACCGGATCCGGCAACGGCCCGGAGTTGCCGATGCACGTCGTGCAGCCGTAGCCAACGAGATCGAATCCCAGCTTGTCGAGATGCTTCTGCAGCCCTGAGGCCTGCAGATATTCGGTCACGACCTGGCTGCCGGGGGCCAGCGACGTCTTGACCCACGGCTTGACCCGCAAGCCTGCGGCAACCGCATTGCGGGCGAGCAGCGCGGCTCCGAGCATGACGGACGGGTTAGAGGTATTGGTGCAGGAAGTGATCGCAGCGATCACTACATCGCCATGACCGAGATCGAAATTTGCCCCTTCGACCGCAACGCGCTGGACGCCGTCCCTGCGGAAATCATCGGTCATCACTTTGGCGAAGCCCGCCGCGGCCGAGTGCAGGGGAACGCGATCCTGGGGACGCCGCGGTCCGGCGAGCGAGGGCTCGACGCCGGCGAGATCGAGCGACAGGACCTCGGTGAATGTCGGATCGGGGGCGTTCGGCGACCAGAACAGGCCCTGGGCGCGGCAATAGGTCTCCACGAGGTTGACCAAGCCCGGCGCGCGGCCGGTGCCCCGCATGTAGTTCAGCGTCTCTGCCGAGGTGGGGAAGAAGCCACAGGTGGCGCCATATTCGGGAGCCATGTTGGCAATGGTCGCCCGGTCCTCGAGCGAAAGATGAGCCAGCCCCGGACCGAAGAACTCGACAAACTTTCCGACCACGCCTTTTTTGCGCAACATCTCGGTGACGGTGAGCACGAGATCGGTAGCCGTCGTGCCCGCCGCCAGTCTTCCGGAAAGCTGGAAGCCGATCACCTCGGGAATCAGCATCGAAATCGGCTGGCCCAGCATCGCCGCCTCCGCTTCGATGCCGCCCACACCCCAGCCCAGCACTGCCAGACCGTTCACCATGGTGGTGTGGCTGTCCGTGCCGACGAGCGTGTCGGGGAAAGCGGTCACTCTCTTGCGGCGACCGCCCTCGGGGTTTTTGGTCCAGACGTTGCGGGCCAGGAATTCCAGGTTCACCTGGTGGCAAATGCCGGTGCCAGGCGGCACGACGCGGAAATTGTCGAAGGCGCGCTGTCCCCACTTGAGGAACGTGTAGCGTTCGCCGTTGCGGTCGTATTCGCGTTCAACGTTCTGCCGGAAGGACTTCGAGGTGCCGAAGAAGTCCACCATGACCGAGTGATCGATCACCAGATCAACGGGGGCCAGAGGGTTGATCCGCTTCGGATCTCCGCCGAGGGCCTGCATGGCGTCGCGCATGGCGGCGAGATCGACGACGGCAGGAACTCCGGTGAAATCCTGCATCAGCACCCGGGCGGGACGAAAGGCGATCTCGCGTTCCGCCTTGCCGCGGCCGGCGAGCCACTGCGCGAATCCCTCGATGTCGCTTCTGGTGACGGAGCGGCCATCCTCATGACGCAGGAGGTTTTCGAGCAGGATCTTGAGCGAAAACGGCAGGCGCGAGATGCCCTCGAGGCCTCGTTTCTCGGCCGCCGGCAAGCTGAAGTAGTCGTAGGTTTTTGTTCCGACCTTCAGAGACCGGCGGCACCTGAAACTGTCGAGCGCTGGCGTAGTCATCGGGTCGCGTGCTCCGAAAAAATTCACTCCGCGGAGCCTATAGTCGGTTTCTGCGCACGCGACCAGAAGGGCGTGGGGAAGCGATTGACGAGCGGCGGGAATGGCTTGCAATCGCTGCCGGTTCTGCCATCGAGTTCGGCATGCACCTCAAGGCGAGCAAGGTGGTGGTCGAGCGCGGCGGGCGCATCGTGCTTGCCGGGATCGACTTCTCGGTGGCGGCAGGTGAGCTGTTGCTTCTTCTCGGCCCCAACGGCTCGGGCAAGACCAGCCTGCTCAGGCTGATTGCCGGCCTCGTGGAAGCCCAGGCGGGGACCGTCGAGCTCGCCGGCGGGAGCCTCGATCGAAGCATCGGGGAGCAGGCGCACTTCATTGGTCATCAGGACGGCCTGAAGCCGGCGCTGACGGTCGCGGAGAACCTGGAGTTCTGGGCTGGGTTCCTTGGCGGCCGCGAGGTTGATCAGGCGGCCGAAGCGTTCGGGCTGGAAAACCTGCGCTCCCTCCCGGCGGGAGTCCTGTCGGCCGGGCAGCGGCGGCGCCTGGCGCTGTCGCGGCTCCTTCTGGCGCCCAGGCCGTTGTGGCTCCTCGACGAGCCGACTACCGGGCTGGACGCCGCATCATCGGTAACGCTCCGGGGGCACATGACCGGACACCTTTCCGGTGGCGGCATCATCGTCGCCGCGACCCATGTCGAGCTTGGAATCGCGGCCTGCCGCACGCTGGAGCTGGGCGTCACATGACGGCCGCGGCAGCGCTCGTCAGGCGCGATCTGCAAATCGTCGTCCGTCAGGGCGGAAGCCTCGGTGCGGCGCTGGGCTTCTTCTTGGCCGTGGTGGCGTTCCTGCCGCTGGGACTCGGGCCCGATCCGGCGCTGTTGGAACGCGTGGCGCCGGGAGCGTTGTGGATCGCACTGCTGCTTTCGGTCCTGCTGTCGGCCGATCTCATCTTTCGCAGCGATTTCGACGATGGTTCCCTCGACGTCATGGCGACGGGATCCATGCCTTTCGAAGTCGTGGTGCTGATCAAGGCGTCGGTACACTGGCTGACCACCAGCCTGCCGCTCGCGCTGGCGGCCCCCGCGGCGGGCCTGTTGCTGAACATGGATGTGAGCCATTTCGCTTCGGCCGGGCCGGCGATGCTGGTCGGTTCAGTGAACCTGTCGCTCTTTGCGACCTTTGGAGCCGCGGTTACGGTGGGCCTGCGACGGGGCGGTCTGCTTGCGTCGCTGCTCATTTTGCCCATCTATGTGCCGGTCCTGATCTTCGGAGTTGCAGCGAGCAGGGCGTCCTCGGCGATTCCCGATGTCAGGGCCTCCTCCCTTGCGCTGCTGGGCGCCCTGTCGCTGGCGGCCCTGGTCGTGGTACCGGTTGCCTCGGCGGCCGCCCTGCGATCCTATTTAAGGTAGACCTTGCGTGCATGATGCAGAACCTCGCCAATCCGACTCGTCTCCTCGCCATTGCCGACCGGTTGCGCCCGTGGGCATGGGCGGCGGCGCTCGCGCTTTTCGCAGTGGGGCTGACGCTCGGTCTCTACAGGTCCCCGCCCGATTATCAGCAGGGCGAAACGGTGCGCATCATGTTCGTGCATGTACCGGCTGCCTGGATGGCGCTGTTCGCATACACGTTCATGGCGCTGGCGCACGGGACGGCGATCGTTTTCCGCCATCCGGTCGCCGATCTGGTGGCCAAGGCCGCCGCACCTGCCGGCCTGTGCTTCACGTTCCTGGCGCTGGCCACCGGCTCGCTGTGGGGCAAGCCGATGTGGGGCACCTGGTGGCAATGGGGCGATGCCCGGCTCACCTCCATGTTCATTCTGTTGCTGCTCTATCTCGGCTATCTGGCTGTCTGGCAAACCATCGAAGATCCGGCACGGGCGGCGCGGATTGCGGCGATCGTCGCGCTGGTGGGCGTGATCAATGTTCCGATCATCAAATATTCCGTCGACTGGTGGAGCACCCTGCATCAACCGGCAAGCGTCCTGCGCATGGATGGGCCGACCATACATGTTTCGCTGCTCGTTCCGCTGCTGGTGATGATCGCAGCCTACACGGTTCTGTTCCTCGCCCTCCTGCTTACGAACGTGAAGACCGAAATTCTCGCCCGGCGCATCCGCCAGATGCAGATCAGGGCGGCGAGCCGCGGATAGGCGTTGAATCTGTCGGCGCCCCATATCGGCTTTGTCGTCGCGTCCTACGCGGTCTCGAGCGTTGTCCTTCTGGTGCTCGTGATTTCCGCGTTCGTGAAGCTGAGGGGGCAGGAAAGAAAACTCACAGAGCTCGAACGGGCCGAGAAACGCCAGGGTGGAACCGGCGATGAGCAATGATGCCGTACATCAGCACGCGCGCCGGCGGCTACGTCTGCTGGCAATGCTGCCGGCGCTGGTATTCGCGGCGATCGCGGCGATATTCATCGGCGGCATCACCGGCGGGGATCCCTCCAGGGTGCCCTCGGTGCTCATCGACAAGCCGGTTCCCCAATTCTCCCTGCCGCCTCTCGAAGGGGCGGGTCTGCCCGGCCTCGCCTCGAGCGATCTGGCGCGCGGCCGGGTCACGCTCGTGAACGTGTGGGCCTCCTGGTGCGGTCCATGCCGGCTCGAGCATCCTCTTCTCATGGCGCTCAGGGAGCGGCCGGACATCGATGTGTTCGGCATCAACTACAAGGACGATCCGGCGAACGCGAGGCGCTTTCTCCAGCATCTCGGCCAGCCGTTTGCGGCGATCGGTGTCGATGACAAAGGCCGCGCCGCGGTCGACTGGGGGGTGTACGGAGTGCCCGAGACGTTTGTCGTCGACGGCACCGGAACCATCCGCTTCAAATGGGTCGGACCTCTGACCGAAGCCGGGCTGGAAGCGGAGGTCCTGCCGGCCATCGCGCGCGCCGGATCGAAGCCTTGAATGGCAGCGGAGGGGCGGCCCGAACCCTACCGCCCGCGGCGGCTTCGGATGGATTCGGCTCTCTTGCCCTTTCTCTCCTGGGTTTCGAGCGCGGCGGCGAGGATGGCGAGCGCCTCGAAGAATGACCGGCGATGTGCGGGAGGCACCTCGGCGAGCAGGGCCTTGTCCACCTCATCGGCGCCCGGAACGGCGCTCTTCAGAGCCTTCTTGCCGGCAGCCGTGATGCGCACCGTATTGGTGCGCCCGTCATCCTTGGCGCGCCGTCGCTGCAGGTAGCCCTGGGCCAGGAGTCGCGCCACCAGGTCGGCAAGCGTCGAACGGTCGATCCCCGTCATCTTCACCAGTTGCGTCTGGCTGATGCCGTCGTTCTGGTCGATGGCCAGCAGCACCGTGAACTGGCGCTGGGTCAGCCCGGACTTGCCGACCTGCTCCATGTAGATGTCGGCTGCATACTGCGCCGCCCGTTTCAGCAAATGATATGGAGAACGCGAAAATTGCTTGACGTCCCTCGTCATCATGGACCGGTCCCCTGCCGCATACGCAACGGCGACGGCATTCCCGGAACTGAGTGCAGGACGTCCGCCGCCTTTGGGCACCCGCGCCTGAAGGTGCCTTGCCTCCACCCGCTGTGGCCAACAAGCCTCGCGGATGCCTAGCCTCCGGTATAGAATTTTCCGCCGCGAGAGTCGAATCGGGAATGGTGCATTGCAATGAGCGACCCGGCGCTGCCGCCAAATTTCGTTCGCAAGGTTCCGAGTGGCGACAATCGCGAGCGGGAAGTCTGCGACAGTTGCGGACTGGTTCTCTACAGCAACCCGAAAATCGTCGTCGGCTCGGTGGTGGTGCACGAGCGCAAGGTGCTGATGTGCCGGCGCGCCATCGATCCCCGCAAGGGCTATTGGACGTTGCCGGCGGGGTTCATGGAGCTTCACGAGACAGCTGAAGCGGCGGCGCTCCGCGAAGCTCGCGAGGAAGCGCAGGCGGAGATCGTGATCGACCGGCTGCTGGCGGTTTACTCCGTACCGAGACTGTCGCAGGTCCAGATCATGTACCGGGCCCGTCTCCGCACGCCGGCTTTTTCAGCCGGACCAGAGAGCTTGGAAGTTGGGTTGATGGAGTACGAACAGATCCCGTGGCAGGACATCGCCTTCCCGAGCGTGCGCTGGGCGCTCACCCATCACCGCTCGGTGGAGGGAAACGAGGCTTTTGCGCCGTTCACGAACCCGTCCGGGGAGGACGGCAGCCGCCAAGAGTAGCGTTGACCAGAAAAAGCGATGCCGTTTCGCTGAATAGTGTTCCAGCGCGGACAGGGGAAGGTAGTCTCTCGCGCTAAGCTGAGCAGGTGCGCGCCACTCGCCAAAACACATGTTGCTGCCTACAGGTAGAAGAGCGCCGACCGATTTGCAGAAGGTTCAGCACACTATCGTCAGTTCCGCGTGGGCCACCCCCAGCCGTCATCCGCGCAGCCCTTTTTTCACAGCTCGTGTCGATCTCGCGGCTCTCCGTTCGACTATGCGGCAGAGGTAGAACCAACTCCACCTGCGGCGGTTCAGATCGACAGCAGGCAGAGACGATAACCCTACGGAAGGAGAAAAAAACATGACCTACGTCGATGGATTTATCGCGCCCGTACCCACTGCCAATCGCGACAAATACAGGAAACATGCCGAGGCAGCATCCGTCGTGTTCAAGGAACACGGCGCGTTGAAAGTGGTCGAATGCTGGGGGGACGATGTGCCAGATGGCAAGGTGACGTCATTCCCGATGGCAGTGAAACGCAAGGACGACGAGACAGTTGTGTTCTCCTGGATCATCTGGCCGTCGCGCAAAGCTCGCAATGAGGGCATGAAGAAGGTCATGGCTGACCCACGCGTGCAGCCGGATACAAATCCGATGCCGTTCGACGGCCAGCGCCTCATCTATGGCGGCTTCGAGATGATCGTCGAGGTTTGACTCGCCATGGCCAATGACCGAACGCTCGCGCCGGCCAACGAACTGGTAAAGCGGAACAGGGTTCACCTCCCCAACGAGGATGACAAGTACCGGCGGGCGCGCGACGCGCTGCTAATTGAAGAGATCGAGCTGAGGCGGAACATGGAACGCGTCGCAGCACAGCGGCGCGCACTGCCTCTGGGCGGTCTCGTGCCTGAAGACTATGTGTTCGAGGGTGCCGGGCAGGAAGGCAGGCCGGCCAAGGAGTAAGGCTTTCGGAGCTGTTTGCCCCGAGCAAGGATACGCTTGTTAGTTACAGCTTCATGTTCCCCCGCTATCCGCAAGACGACCGCCCCGGCCCCACCCGGGGGGCAACCGCACGGCTCAAGCGGGAGGAGAGTCCGTGCCCTTCGTGTACGGCCTTTCTCGACTCGCTCGATGGTGCCACCGATCACGTTGAAGCAGCTGGCTTCAATTTCGTGGTCATCGCCGAGGCGCCGCTCGAGCGGCTCATCGCCTTCGGTAGGGATCGGCAATGGAAAGCCTCCGCCTGCTGTCCTCAGCCGGAAACAATTTCAAGCGCGACTATCATGCCGAGACGCCTGAGGGATACCAGATGCCCATGATGACTGTCTTCCACCGCGCGCATGACGGCATCCGGCATTTCTGGAGCTCCGAGTTGTTCTACCTCGATCCTGACCCCGGACAAGATCCGCGCCATACCGGCACCATCGAGCCATTGTGGAACATCTTCGATCTGACTCCTACGGGCCGACCATCGAACTGGCAGGAACAGCTGCAATACGACTGAGGCTTTGGGTCGACCTCCCGCGGCGATTTGCAGTACCCGCTCGGCGATCGTACGCTGCGAGATGCCGTAGCAATCGAGCAGCTTCTCCTGGGTGCCGGATAAAGACTGCAGGGGCGAGGGCTCCTGAGTCAGTCTAGCTCGGCAGCCGGTCATGGCTTTAGGCGTTGCGTGTGTAGAGGTGGAAGGCCCCGTAGATTGCCGAGCGATCCGAAGCAGCCAGCGCGCGCGAGCGGCTCTCCTCGTAGTTCCTGCGCTTGAGAACCGCATCGTCGAGCCGGTTGGTCAGGATCGATCGGCTACCGGCAGCACGGAAGATCACGCGCGCATGGGGCCGAGCGGTGCGGGTGATCTCGATCCACAATCGCGGATCAGCTTCAGCCATGGGGCCGCGTGGAAGGCGCTCATCAGCAGGTACATCGTGACCATTCCGCTCAGCGGCGATACGTGCGCGGCCGAGCAGAGCATCTCCGCCGGGCCACCGCCCAGGACACCGGTCAGCAGCGCCATGATGGCGAAAGTCGGCGACGCCGCGAGGGCCAGCCCGTCGGCCGCCCAGAGCGCGGCGGCGTTCCGGCGGGTCGCCTGCCCGTCGGATCCGCCGGAACAGGCCTGGCTCATGGCTTCGTGCTCGCGTGCTGGTTCCGGAACGCCGCCTCTCCGGCGTCCGACACCTCGACCCACTTCTTGTCGGGCGCTGCGTCTGCGACGTAGCTGTCGTGCCAGTTCCACCACTTGTAGGTCGGGGTCTGAGGATAGCCCTCGGGCGAGTTCTCCCAGACCTCCTGCCGGCCCAGCGGCGTGATGTCGAGGTAGTTCCAGGTGCTCCCCATCTGCTCGTCGCCGCGGTTGTTGATGAAGTAGGTGCGGAACACGCGGTCGCCGTCGCGGTAGAACACGTTCGTGCCGTGCCACTCGTCCACGCCGAAGTCGGCGTCGAAGCTGTCCGTGATGGTGAACCACGGCATCTCCCAGCCCATCCGCGCCTTCAGCCGCGCGATGTCCGCCTGAGGCGCACGCGAGACGAAGACGAGGGTGGTGTCACGGGCGTTCAGGTGGGCGACGTGGGCGACCTGGTCGGCCACCATGGAGCAGCCCCGGCAGGCGTGGTCGGGCCAGCCGAACACCCCCGGCTCGAAGAAGGCGCGGTAGACGATCAGCTGACGCCGGCCGTCGAACAGGTCGAGCAGGCTGGCCTTGCCCGCAGGCCCCTCGAACGCATACGCCGTCTCCACGGCCATCCACGGCATTCGCCGGCGCTCGGCGGCCAGGGCGTCACGGGCGCGGGTCTGGGCCTTTTCCTTCACGAGCAGCTGCTCGCGGGCCGCCTCCCACGCCTGCGGCGACACGACCGGTGGTGTGTGCATGGCAGGCTGTCCGCCTTTCCGTCCGTTCTCGGCTGATGTAGTCATGGCTTTTGAAACCTCCTGATTTGGGCGAATTCCCGCGCCTCGAGGCTGAAGCGCGATTCCATTCGCTGCTCATCGCTCGTTGTTGGTCGTGAGATAGTTTGGCACCGGAAATCGAACGGTGGGAGTAACAAGTGTGGCGGTATTCCGATGGAGTCGCTGATTGCAGCCGCGGCGCGTGCACTCGAAGCGGGGCTGGATCAGTCAGCGACCAATCGAACTCGATACCGCTGGTTTTTCCCCGTATAGCGTCCGGTAGTGACCGCCGGCAGCGATCAGGCGGCCTGAGCGTGTGGCTGCTCTGGCTGGCTTTGAGGTGACGTATCAAAAGTCTGGAACGGCGGAAGTGGAGGTCAGGAGCGGCGGTTCGCGTGAACGGCCGCTTTCGGGAACGCGATCCGATGATCGCAGTCTAGCTTTCCTCGTTGGTTAGCGGCATGTGCTTCTGCATCAACGGAACCTGCGAAAGGGCGAAAAGCAGGGTCAGCGGCAGGATCCCGAACACCTTGAAGTTGACCCAGGCGTCGGTGCTGAACGTGCGCCACACGATTTCATTGAGGCCGGCGAGAGCGAAGAAGAACAGCCCCCAGCGCAACGTCAGCTTGCGCCAGCCCTCGTCATCCATCTTCAGCGTCTCACCGAGCAACAACTTGAGAAACTGGCGCCCGAACGCCAGCCCAACCAGCAGAATGCTGCCGAACAGGACGTTGACGAGGGTGACCTTCACCTTGATGAACACTTCATCCTGAAGCCACAGCGTCAGGGCGCCGAACAGGGCGACGAAGATCGCGCTGACGAGCGGCACCATCGCCACCCGGCGCGTGGTCGCCCAGGCGACCGCGAGCGCGATGATCGTCGCCGTCATGAATACGCCGGTGGCGACGAAAATGCCGCCCCTGGCGTTGGCAATGAAGAAGGCGATGAGCGGACCCCATTCGACGGCGATCTTCAGCCAAGGCGGCATTTTTCGCGGTACTTCTTCAGCCATCAGGCGGCCTCCAGTGTCAGTCCGGCGATCGCGCGCGAAAAGGCCTCGGCCTCGAACGGCTGAAGATCTTCGATGCCTTCGCCGACGCCGATGGCGTGCACCGGAAGGCGGAACTTTTCGGCGATGGCGACGAGGATCCCGCCGCGCGCAGTCCCGTCAAGCTTGGTCATGATGAGACCGGTCACGGCCGCGGCGCGGTGAAACATCTCTACCTGCGCCAGCGCGTTCTGACCGGTCGTGGCATCGAGGACCAGAAGGGTCGTATGGGGGGCATCGGGATCGAGCTTTTTCAGCACCCGGACGATCTTCCCGAGCTCGGCCATCAGGTTGGCCTTGTTCTGCAGCCGCCCCGCCGTGTCGATGATCAGCACGTCGGTTCCTTCCTGGCGCGCCGTATTCAGCGCATCGAAAGCGAGGCCGGCGGCATCAGCGCCCGAGGACCGCGAGATCAGGCGGGCGCCGATCCGCTCCGCCCACACGGAAAGCTGCTCGGTTGCGGCGGCGCGAAAGGTATCGCAGGCGGCAAACGACACCGAAAGACCTTCTCGACGTGCAATGGCGCCGAGCTTGCCGATCGTCGTCGTCTTCCCGGAGCCGTTGACGCCCACCACCAGGATCACAAATGGCTTGCGCGCCTCCTCGAAGCGGAAGGCGACCTCGGCCGGGCTGAGCACCTTTGCCACCTGGGCGGCCAGAATCCGTTTGACCTCTTCGGGATCGACGTCGCGATCATAGCGGCCCTCGCCCACAGCGCTGGCGATGCGGGCCGCGGTCGCCGGGCCAAGGTCGGCGCGGATCAGAACTTCTTCGAGCTCCTCCAGCGTTGCCTCATCGAGCCGGCGTTTGGTGAAAATGTCGGTGATGCCCGAAGCGAGGGATTTCGAGGACTTCGCCATACCCTGACGCAGGCGCTCGAACCACTTGCGTGACGGCGTGGAGGACGCGCCGGCCGCCGGTTCGTGCCCGGCAGGCTCGCCGGAAAACCCGGCAGACGCTGCAGTAACCTCGTCCGTCGGCGCCGCTGAATCCCCTGATATCGGCGCCGGCGCAGCACGTGCGCGGGTGAACATTTTCTTCAGAAAGCTCATGCGGCAGGAATCGCCTGCAGATGCCGCGGCCCGGCGGCGGTGATGAACGCGTCCACGATGCTGCCTACCGCCGGCTGGTGATCAAATACCACCGGCGCGAAATGCTGGGTATGGCCGCGAGCGTTGCTCTCGACCAGAACCTGGCGGGTATAGCCCGACCTCGTTCCTCAGGAACGCCCCGAGGCGCTGATCGCCCTTCAGCCGCAGAAGCCTCGCGCGCTCGCGCACGCCCGCCGCGTCAAGCTGGGGCATGCGGGCGGCGGGAGTGCCGGGACGCGCAGAAAAAGGAAAGACATGCAGGTAGGTAATGCCGCACTCATCGACCAGGCTGAGCGAGCTTTCAAACATGGTGTCGGTTTCGGTTGGAAAGCCGGCGATCATGTCGGCGCCGAAGACCACCTCGGGCCGGCGGCGCCGAATCCTGTCGCATAACGCTACGGCGTCTTTGCGCAGATGGCGCCGCTTCATGCGTTTCAGGATGATGTCGTGGCCTGCCTGAAGCGAGAGGTGGATGTGCGGCATGAGCCGCTCTTCTCCCACGATCATGCGAAACAGGTCCTCATCGACCTCAACGGGATCGAGTGATGACAACCGCAGCCGTCTGATCGCCGGCACTTCCTTCAAGGCCCGGGCGATCAGTGTACCGAGTGATGGCCGCTCGGGGAGTTCAGCGCCGTAGGCGGTGACATCGACGCCGGTCAGGATGACCTCGCTGATTCCCGCATCTGCCAGCCGGCGCATGTGCCCGATCGCGAGGTCAGGCGGGAGTGAGCGGGAGCGACCGCGGCCAAATGGGATCACACAAAAGGTACAGCGGTGGTCGCATCCGTTCTGCACTTCGAGGAAGCCGCGGGCACGGCCCTCGAGGCGGCCGACGGGCGGAGGTGCAAGGAGCTCGGTGGTTTGCAGACCTTTGGTGCGGATTCGGGCGCCACTGCTCGCACTACCGGCATAGCTTGCCGCATCGAGTTTTTCGGCATTGCCGATCACCAGATCGACCTCGGCCATGGCCGCGTAGGTGTGCGGCTCGGTCTGTGCGGCGCAACCGGTGGCGATGATGCGCGACGAGGGGCGCCTGCGCCGCGCCCGGCGGATGGCCTGCCGGGATTGACGAACCGCCTCGGCGGTGACCGCGCAGGTGTTGACGATCACGGCATCGCAGAGACCAGCCTCGACCGCGCGCAGGCGCACGACCTCCGACTCGTAGCGGTTCAGCCGGCAGCCGAAGGACACTACCTCGATGCCGGTCACACGCGGGCGCTCAACAGGCGGGCCGGCACCTCGCCATCGAAGTCGTGAGCGAACGGGCCGGTCATCAGGACATGGCCGGAATCCGCCCACTCGATCGCCAGGTCGCCGCCCGGCAGGCGCACCCGCACCTTGCGGCCGGTGCGGTCGAGACGTGCGGCGGCTACGGCGGCGGCACAAGCCGCAGTGCCGCAGGCGCGCGTCAGGCCGGCGCCGCGTTCCCACACCCTGAGGACGATTTCATCGCGCCCGGTCACCTCGGCGAGCGAGATGTTCGCGCCCTCCGGAAACATCGGATGACGTTCGAGCACCGGGCCGATCTTGCAGAGGTCGAAAGCCTGCACGTCATCGACCCAGAAGATGCAGTGGGGATTACCCATGTTCACGGCCGACGGCGAATGCAGAATCGGGTTGTCGACAGGGCCGATCTGAAGCTCGATGCGGCGCGTGTCGATGAACTCTTCGGCCAGCGGAATTTCGTTCCAGCGTAGCCTCGGCACGCCCATATCCACGCTGACCAGTCCCTCACCTGCCTTTTTGCAGACGAGGAGTTCCTCCTCTGGTGTCGATCGTCGCCTGCGAGCGCCCGGTTTCCCTGAACACGAGGTCGGCGATGCAGCGCGAGGCGTTGCCGCAGCTTTCGACTTCCGCGCCTTCCCTGTTCCAGATGCGCATGCGCACATCGGCGACAGGCGAGCTTTCGAGCACGATCACCTGGTCGCAGCCGATACCGGTCGAGCGATCGGCAATGGCGCGGGCCTGCGTTTCGCCGAACGGGATGGTCCGGCGACGCGCGTCGAGAACGACGAAATCGTTGCCGAGCCCGTTCATCTTCCGGAACGGAATTGAAGAGGCGGTCGCCATGGCTGCGTTATATGGGCAAGCGGCGGGTTTTCGCCAGCATTTTTCAGGCATTGCGCTCGAGCGGCGGCATCGAAAAAGATTTCACTGTGGCCCTCGTGCCGCTAAAATCTTGGCTGCGATTCCCGTGGGACGGCCACACGTGGAGGCTAGACATGGCGCGTGCTCGACCGCTTCGAGTATCCGATCTCGATCTTAGTGAACCGCATCGTGGTGACCGCTCGGAAGTTACCGCGGCAGCTGTCATTTTCATGCTCGCCGTGGCGGCGCTGGCGGCGTTCATCTGGTTTGGCGCCGATCCGGCGGTGCGGCCCACCCTCTTGTTGACCGGCGTGCTCGGCGGGGTGACCGGTTGGGGTGCGGGCATTCTGCTTACGCCCTACCGTTCCGAAGAAGGTGCGGGCGATTTGCAGAAGATGCTGCTCGCCGGGCTGGTCGGCTACGTGATCGCCAAGTTCAACATGCTTTCCGATCTGATCGCCGGCATCGGGACGACCGGCTCCGGGGCCAGCAACCTCCTGCCGTTTGCCGCGGTGGCTCTCACTCTGTTCATTTGCGCCCTGGCGCTCACCTATATCCATCGCACCTACAAGATGTCGCGCCCGGCGCGCGAAGCGGTCGCACTGTCGCGCCTGGCCCGCGTCCAGCGCAGCGAACGACGGGAAAGCCCGTCCCGGCGCCCCGTGGCGGTACCGCGGTTGCCGCTGGAGAGCGTGGCGGCGAAGGGCGAGGATGACGAAGTTGGCGAAGACGAGGTCCAGCGGCGTTGACTCGCGCCCCGGTCGGAGAGTATCTAGGCCCGCTTTCCAAAGGCGTTTGAACGTCTTTTCCGGTCTGCTCACCTCGATGGTCGAATGACGTCCCGAGGTGAGACGGCCAACACCCGTCAGCGAGGTTCGCCCGCGGGTGCTTTCGGCATTTGCTGGGCCCCATGTTCGAATCACTTCAAGAACGGCTCTCAGGGATCTTCGACAAGCTCACGGGTCGAGGCAGCCTCGCGGACGCCGATGTCGAGGCCGCACTGCGCGAGGTCCGGCGCGCGCTGATCGAAGCCGACGTCGCGCTCGAGGTAGCGCGGAGCTTCACCGAAAAGGTCAGGGAGAAGGCCGTCGGCCAGGCGGTCGTGAAGTCGGTGACGCCCGGTCAGATGGTGGTCAAGATCGTGTACGACGCGCTGGTCGAGACCCTGGGAGCGGACGGCGGCGGTCTCGACCTCAGGGCCGCCCCGCCGGTAGGGGTCCTGATGGTCGGCCTGCAGGGCTCCGGCAAGACGACGACGGCGGCCAAGATCGCCAAGCGGCTGAAGGAACGCGACAACCGCCGAGTGCTCATGGCCTCGCTCGACACCCGCCGCCCGGCCGCCCAGGAGCAGCTGCAGATTCTGGGACAACAGATCGGCGTGGATACCCTGCCGATCGTCAGGGGCGAGGAACCGCTGTCGATCACCGCGCGGGCGCTGCGGGAGGCGAAACAGGGCGGCTATGACGTCGTCATGCTCGACACCGCCGGCCGCCAGCACATCGACGGCGAGCTGATGGCCGAAACGCGCCAGGTGCGCGAGCTCGCCAGGCCGCACGAAACCCTGCTCGTAGCCGATGCATTGACCGGCCAGGACGCCGTCAGGCTCGCCCGCACCTTCGATGATGAGGTCGGCATTTCGGGCATCGTTCTCACGCGCATCGACGGCGATGGCCGCGGCGGCGCGGCGCTGTCCATGCGCGCGGTGACCGGAAAACCCATCAAGCTCTTGGGCACCGGCGAAAAACTCGACGGCCTCGAGGACTTCCACGCCGAGCGCATCGCCGGCCGCATCCTCGGCATGGGCGATGTCGTTTCGCTGGTCGAACGGGCGGCCCAGGCGATCGACGTCGAGAAGGCGCAAAAGATCGCGGCGCGGATGAAAAAGGGCCAGTTCGATCTCGACGATCTCGCCGAGCAACTGGTCGGCATGCAGCGGCTGGGCGGCATGTCTTCCATTCTCGGCATGCTGCCGGGGGTGGCCAAGTTCAAGAAGCAGCTCGAAGGCGCCGACCTCGACAATACGGTCGTGAAACGCCAGCTCGCCATCATCGGGTCGCTGACGACCTTCGAGCGGCGCAATCCCAAGGTGATGAACGCATCGCGCAAGCGGCGGGCAGCCAAGGGCTCCGGCGCCAAGGTCGAGGAGATCAACCGGCTGCTCAAGATGCATCTGCAGATGGCCGACATGATGAAGAAAATGAACCGCAATCCCGGGCTGATGGGCCGCATGTTCGGAAAAGCGGGAGCGCCGGACGAGGCTGAGATGGCGCGCATGCAGGCGGAACTTTCCGGGCTTGATCCGCAGGCGGCGCCGGGAGATCTGCGAACCCTGATCGATCGCGCCGAACGCGAAAGCGGCGGCGTCCCCGGGCTTCCGCGCTCCCCAAGGGGACTGCCGGGCCTCGGGGGGAGCCTGCTTCCGGGTCTTGGCGGCATGCCGTTTCGGGGATCGCCGGCGAAAAAGAAATAGCGATCCGTCCAGCCAGTTCGAAAAGGAGAACCAGAAATGCCATTGAAGCTTCGATTGTCACGGGCCGGCTCGAAGAAACGGCCCTACTACCGCATCGTCGTGGCGGAAGCGTCCGCGCCTCGCGACGGCCGCTTCATCGAAAAGATCGGCACGTTCAATCCGCTGCTGCCCAAGGACCGCAAGGAACGACTCGTGCTCGATCAGGAGCGCGCCAGATATTGGCTGAAGTCCGGCGCGCAAGCGACCGATCGCGTCCTGCGCATGCTGGACGGACTGGGCCTCGCAAAGCGTGAAGCACGCGAGAACCCCGAAAAGGCCAAACCGAGAAAGAAGCGCCAGGAACGTGAGAAGGCCGCAGCCGACGCCGCCGCCAAGGCGGCGGAAGCGATGAAGACCGCCGCGGCTGAGCCTGCGCCTGCCGTCGAGCAGCCGCAGGGATGAGGTGGCAAGTCGTCGCCTCATCCTGGCGGGACGTATCATCGGCGCGCACGGGCTCAAGGGAGAAGTAAAGCTCAGGAGCTTCACGCAAGACCCGCTAGCCATTGCCGCTTACGGGCCGCTCGACCTGGAAGGAGGCGGGCGGCAGCTCACCATCGTCAAACTCAGGCCCGCCAGGGAGGGCTTTGTGGCAACTCTCGCAGGCGTGGAGGACCGGACCACGGCGGAGGCCTTGCGCGGCCTCAGACTTTATATGGATAGAAACCGCCTGCCCAAACCCGAGGTGGGGACCTGCTACCAGGCGGATCTCATCGGGCTCGAAGTTGCAACCAGCAGGGGCGAGATACTCGGCCGGGTTGTCACCATCGTCAACTACGGCGCCGGCGACCTGCTCGATGTCGAGGTCTCCGGCAGACCGGAAACGCTCCTCATCCCGCTGGCCGGCGCCGAAGTGGACTTGGATGCGGGGAAAATTGGCGTCGTTCTGCCGGACGGCTATCTGAAAGAGGCCTGACGGCAGTGTCTGCCTTCCGGGCCACCGTGCTCACACTCTTTCCGGAAATGTTTCCGGGCCCCCTTGCCGTCTCGCTCGCCGGCAAGGCGCTGGCGGCGGGTACCTGGTCGCTTGACGTCCGCAACATCCGGGATTGGGCTCATGATCGCCATCGCAGTGTCGATGACCGGCCGGCCGGCGGCGGCCCGGGAATGGTGCTCAAACCCGACGTGCTGGCCGCTGCCATCGATGCCGCTGCTGCCGGCGGGGATCTTCGATCGCGCCTGCTGATGAGCCCCCGCGGCGCGCCCCTGACCCAGCAGTTCGTCAGGGAGCTCGCGGCAGGGCCCGGCGCCCTCATCGTCTGTGCCCGCTTCGAAGGCGTGGACGAGCGTGTCGTGTCGAGGCGGAATCTGCGGGAGGTGAGCATCGGGGATTTCGTGCTGTCGGGTGGTGAGCCCGCCGCCATGGCGCTGCTCGACGCGGTCGTGCGGCTGCTTCCGGGCGTCATGGGGGATGCAGCTTCGGCAGCGGTGGAAAGCTTCGCTGGACGGGATGCTCGAGTATCCGCAGTATACCCGCCCGCGACTGTGGGAAGGCGAGGAGATCCCACCCGTGCTGCTCTCCGGCGATCACCAGGCGATCGAGCGCTGGAAACGCCGGGAAGCTGAAAAGGCTACCCGGGAGCGGCGGCCCGATCTGTGGGCAGCTGCGCAGAAACGCAAACTCTAGCGCGACTGAGCGCATAAGGGTTTGATTTCCGCAAGCAGCAGCGGTAAAGACCCGCAACTTCGAGGACAAGCGTCATGAATATCATTCAACAGCTGGAGAAGGAGCAAGCCGAGCGGATCGCCGCCAAGCGCGCCGTGCCTGCCTTCGCCCCCGGCGATACGGTGATCGTCAGCGTGAAGGTGGTGGAGGGCGACCGCACCCGCGTGCAGGCCTACGAAGGCGTGGTGATCGGCCGGGCCGGCGCGGGCCTGAACGAAAACTTTACGGTGAGAAAAATCTCCTACGGCGAGGGCGTCGAACGGGTATTCCCGGTCTATTCTCCACTCATCGACTCCATCAAGGTCGTCCGGCGCGGCAAGGTCCGGCGCGCCAAACTCTACTACCTGCGCGGCCGCACCGGAAAATCGGCGCGAATCGCGGAGAAGCAAAGGACACTCCTCGGTTCCATGGGCCCAGCCGACGTCGCTCCGGTCACGGAGGTTACCGCCGAGGGCGAAGCCGCCCCTTCCTGAGCCTTTGCCGCTGCGATGTCGGTCATGCCGTCGGGATTTCTAGCAGCTAACCGCGCCAACTGGGACGAGCGCGCCATTATTCACCGGGCGGACGTGACCGGCGCCTATCGCATGGCGGCGCTGCGGGCGGGCGACAATTCGCTCCACCCGATCGAAGATCGCGAGCTCGGCGAAGTGCAGGGCAAACGCCTCGCCCACCTGCAATGTCATTTTGGCCGCGACACGCTGGCCCTTGCCAGGCGAGGCGCCGAGGTCACGGGTCTCGATTTTTCGCCGGAAGCGATCAGGACGGCCCGGGCGCTGGCCGCGGAACTGGGAATCCCGGCAAACTTCGTCGAGGGCAACGTCAGCGATGCGCGCTCGCTCCTCGCCGGCAACTTCGATATCGTCTACGTGACGTGGGGGGCCATCTGCTGGCTCCCCGACCTTGCCTCCTGGGGCAGGACCGTTGCCGCGCTGCTCGCGCCCTCGGGCTTTCTCTATCTGGCCGACGGTCACCCGTTCCTGTACATGCTCGATGAACGCGACCCGCGGTTGCTGCCTGGTTACGACTATCGCTCGGCTCCCGATGCCCCGATCGCCACCGATGATGAGACGACCTATACCGGCGATGTGACGCGCCTGGAGAGCACGCGCAATTATTCGTGGAACCACGCCGTCAGCGATGTGGTCATGGCGGTCTTGCGCGCCGGTTTGCGGCTGGAGTTTCTGCATGAGCACGAAGAGATCCCCTGGGCCTTTGCGCCGATGATGGAGGAGATACCCCACTCGAACGGCATGTACCGCCTGCCGCGAACCTTCCCCCGTCTGCCTCTCTCCTTCTCGCTCAAGGCGCGAAAGGATCACCAGGCATGAAACCGCCCACCAGTGGCATCGTCATTCCGGCGCAGGCCGGAAGCGTCGGCCGTGGAATATGGAACTCGAAGCAGGCATGAAACCGCGCACCCTTTACGACAAGATATGGGACGACCATCTGGTGCATGCGGCCGACGACGGCACCTGCCTCATCTATGTCGACCGCCATCTGGTGCATGAGGTGACGAGCCCGCAGGCATTCGAGGGCCTGCGTCTCTCCGGCCGCAAGGTGCGCCATCCCGAACGCACGCTGGCGGTCGTCGATCACAACGTGCCCACTACCGACCGCTCGAAGGGTATCGACGAACCGGAAAGCCGCCTCCAGGTCGAGACCCTGGCGCAAAATGCCCGCGACTTCGGCATCGAGTACTACAGCGAGCACGACCGGCGGCAGGGCATCGTTCATGTCGTTGGCCCTGAGCAGGGCTTCACTCTGCCGGGAACGACCATCGTATGCGGCGACAGCCACACCTCCACCCACGGCGCATTCGGCGCGCTCGCCCACGGCATCGGGACGTCCGAGGTCGAGCACGTGCTGGCGACGCAGACCCTGATCCAGAAGAAGGCCCGCAACATGCGAGTGGAAGTTTCCGGAAAGCTGGCGCCCGGAGCGACCGCCAAGGACATGATCCTCGCCATCATCGGCGACATCGGCGCCGCGGGAGGCACGGGCTCGGTCATCGAATACTGCGGTGAAGCCGTCCGGGATCTGTCCATGGAAGGACGGATGACGATGTGCAACATGTCGATCGAAGGCGGCGCCCGTGCCGGCATGATCGCCCCCGACGACAGGACGTTCACCTATCTGAAGGACCGCCCCAAGGCGCCGAAGGGCGAAGCCTGGGACAAGGCGCGGCGGTACTGGGATACGCTCCGCTCCGACGACGGCGCGGCCTTCGACCGGGTCGTCAGCCTCGACGCCGGCCGACTGCCGCCGCTCGTGTCGTGGGGCACCAGCCCCGAAGACGTGGTGTCGATCGAAGGGGTGGTGCCGAACCCCGACGAACTCGCCGACGAGGCGCGCCGGGCAAAGAAATGGCGGGCGCTGGACTACATGGGCCTCGAGCCTGGAACGCGGATGACCGACATTCCGCTCGACGTGATCTGGATCGGCTCGTGCACCAATGGCCGCATCGAGGACCTGCGCGCGGTCGCCAGGGTCGTGGCGGGAAAGAAGGTTCACCCGTCGCTCGCCTCGGCGATGATCGTTCCGGGTTCGGGGATGGTGAAGAGCCAGGCAGAGGCCGAGGGCCTCGACCGCATCTTCACGGCGGCAGGTTTCGAGTGGCGCGAGCCCGGCTGCTCGATGTGCCTGGGCATGAATCCGGATCAGCTGAAGCCCGGCCAGCGCTGTGCCTCGACATCAAACCGCAATTTCGAAGGCCGGCAGGGCTACCGCGGCCGCACCCATCTGGTATCGCCGCAGATGGCGGCGGCGGCAGCGCTTGCCGGCCGCTTCGTCGACATCAGAAAGTTGAATTGACTCCTCGCCGAATCATTTTCTGCTGCTGTATTAACATTAACGGCAGATAAACGCGGCGTTAAGGCAGGGGTCATGACTGTTGGCATAGGTTCAGCCCGAAGTGAGCTGATGCTTGATCAGCACAACAAGGGGATGGAACTAATGATGACGATGCCCGAGGCGGATGCCAGATTTCTGCGGCGCATCCTGATGGTCCTGGTCGCAGCGACGCTGGCGACCGGAACGATGGCTGCGGTAGCGACGGTGCAGGCAGAGCGCGCGAATGTGTTCGCGCAGTCCATAGCCCCCTGAAAATTCGCACTTATTCTTAATGATCTGCTGCCGTGGCATGATCGGTCGATGCCATGGCGTTCCGAACCGGACTGGTCGCGGCTGGAGGCGCCCTCGATCGAGGATGTCGAGCAGCTTGCGGCGGGGGCCTTCGCGCGGCTGCCCAAATCGTTCCGGGAAAGATGCAGGAACGTCGTCATCCGGGTCGTGGATTTCGCCGATGACGAAACGCTCGATCATCTGCGGGCCGAAAGCCCGTTCGACGTGATGGGATTGTTCCAGGGAACGGGTCTCGCCCAGGGCGGCGGCGAGACTGCTTCCCTGCCGAACATGGTATTTCTCTACCGCCGGGCCATCCTCGACTACTGGGCCGAGCACCACGAGACGCTGGGCGCGATCGTGACCCATGTGCTGGTGCACGAAATCGGCCATCATTTCGGGCTTTCGGACGAGGACATGGACCGGATCGTGAAAGGCGTCGTGCCGTGACCGACAAGAAACGGCAGGCCCAAGCCCGCCATATTCTGAAAAGGCTCGAACAGGAGGCGGAGAAGACGATCGGCAACTCGCCGCAATCCGAGCGTTCCAGCGAATGGACGGAGCGCTGGGGCCGCCGGGTGGGGCTGGTCATCGGCTACCTGCTCGCCGCCCTGCTGCTCGCCCATTTGCTCGCCACCTATGTGATGTGACAAGCCTAAGCGGGTGCGAGGCTTCGCCAACGCATCGCTCAAGTCTGCGGCGTCCGCTCCCGGTCTCTTGCAGCCGAGCGCGGAGGGTGGCAACCATTGCACGGTCGGACCAGATACGACGGAGAGTGGCATCATGATGGAGAAATTCGACGCGATCGTAATCGGCACGGGACAGTCCGGACCCTCGCTTGCGGAGCGCTTCGCCGAGCGTGGCCAGCGGGTCGCCGTCATTGAACGAAAGAACTTCGGCGGCACCTGCGTCAATACCGGCTGCATTCCCACCAAGACGTTGGTGGCGAGCGCTTATGTGGCCCACATGGCTCGTCGCGCAGCCGAATACGGCGTCGATGTCGGCGGGCCGGTGACGGTCGACATGAAGCGCGTCAAGGCGCGCAAGGACAGCATCTCCGGCGCGTCGCGAACCGCCGTGACCGGCTGGATGGAAGGGCTCGCCAACGCCAAAGTCTATCGCGGCCACGCGCGCTTCACCGGACCCCGGACGGTAAGTGTCAACGGCGCAACGCTCGAAGCCGACAAGATCATCATCAACACCGGCGGTCGCGCGTTCATTCCGGCCATGCCCGGCCTTGAAGGCGTGCCCTATTTCACCAACAGCACGATGCTCGAGGTCGATTTCGTGCCCGCGCATCTGTTGATCGTCGGTGGCAGCTATATCGGCCTCGAGTTTGCTCAGGCCTATCGGAGGTTCGGCTCCCGGGTGACGGTCGTGGAGATGTCGGACCGTCTGATCGCCCGCGAAGACCAGGACGTGTCCGATGCGGTGCGCCACATCCTGGAGGCCGAAGGGATCGATATCCGCCTCAATGCCAAGTGCGTGGCCGTCGAAAGCAATCAGGGTAGCATCACCATCCGGCTCGACTGCACCAGCGGAGCGTCGAGCGTGCACGGTACCCATCTTCTGATGGCCGTGGGACGGCGGCCCAACACCGACGACCTCGGGCTCGATAGGGCCGGCGTGAAGACGGATGCGAAGGGCTACATCACGGTCGATGATCAGTGCCGAACCAACGTGGAAGGCATCTGGGCGATCGGCGACGTGAACGGCCGCGGCGCTTTCACCCACACTTCCTACAACGACTTCGAGATCGTGGCGGCCAACCTCTTCGACAACGACCCGCGGCGGATCTCCGACCGCATTCCCTGCTACGGACTGTTCATCGATCCGCCTTTGGGGCGGGCAGGCATGACTGAGCACGAGGCCCGCGCAAAGGGGATCGAAGTGCTCACCGCCAAGCGGCTGATGGAGGACGTGGGTCGGGCGTTCGAGCGTGGCGAGACGCAAGGATTTCATGAAGGTAATGGTCGATGCCCAGACCAGCAGGATTCTCGGAGCGGCGATCCTTGGCATCGGTGGCGACGAGGCCGTGCATGCGTTCCTCGACGTGATGGCGTCGGGCGCCCCCTACACCGCCATCTCACGAACCATGCACATTCATCCGACCGTCGCTGAGTACTTGCCGACCCTGCTTGGCGATCTCAAGCCGGTCGCCCGGGAGCAGGCAGCAGCTTGACTTTTGGAGGCTCCGGCGGCGAGGTCCTCTCAGCATCAAGTCATGCCCTTCCTTATCGATTTCACGCCCAGAAGGTATTTCACCGGCGCGGCCAACTCCCACATCCGGTTCGGGGGTGCCATACATTTCTCGACGATGAGCGATCAGGGTCGAGGCACGATGGCGGAATAGGCTCTAACCGGCCCTAAGACTTTTTCCAGACCTCGGGCAACTGCGCGATCAACCCCCGCGATCCTTTCGCGCCTGGGCACGTTATGGGTGTTGCCCACGCTGTGCACAGACGGCTACGACTGGCAAAGAGCGACATGTTGACGGCAACGGACAGAACCACAATGCAATATTCCGGGGGCCGAATGAGCGAATTCCTTGTGAACATTTTCGGGTTGGGCCTTGCCGACGCAGGCATGGAAATCTGGGCGGGTATGGCTTTGCTCGCCCTGCTGGGATTTGTTCTCGGTTTCGCGATCAACCATGGATCGATCTGCACCGTCATCGCCACGAGGGAACTGCTTGCGGAGAAGAGGCCGGCGCGATTTATCGCGCTCCTCGAATGCGCCGTCTGCGCGGCCCTCGTCTACGCAATCCTCGAAACGTCACCGACGATGCAACAGGGTTGGTCGCCACTCGGCTACCTGGTTCCCGCAGCCATGTTGTTCGGTATCGGCACTTATGTGAACGGCGCCTGTGTGTTCGGGTCTGTCGGGCATTTCGGAAATGGCGACATCGACTTCGGGTTCGCTTTTCTCGGCATCTTTGCAGTGTTCTACATTGACTCTCTGCTTGGCCTGCTTCCGGATCAGCCGCCGATAAGTGCCTCCCTGCCGCTTGGGCCGGTGCTTCTCGCAATCGCACTGTTGGCAATCCTGGCGCTGAGGCTCGGTCTGTCACTCAGATCTGAGTCCAACTTCCGGCGGCTGACTCTGTCGATGGGAGCGATCGGGATCACCTTTACGTTGCTGGCGGTTTTTGCGCCCGGGTTCTCGATCACTGCATCGGTTGGATTGATCGTTTCGATACCTGTCGCGGGTATTGCGATTTCAGTCAGCATGTTCGGCGGCAGCCTTGTCTCCGCAGGATTTATGAAGCGTCGGTTCATGCTGAAATGGCCGACAATCAAGACCATGGTCAGAAGAACGCTTGGGGGCATCCTTATGGGACTGGGTGCGCTACTCATTCCCGGTGGTAACGATACGCTGCTGATGATTGGTTTCCCCATGGGGGCATGGCGGGCCGCGCTCGCCTACGTGCTGTTCGTTGCGACGGTTGCCGCGCTCATCGCCAAATTCGGTTCGACGGCAAGATCTTGGTCATGACGATGCCCATGTCACACATCGCCTGCAAGGCCTGCTGCGTCGACGCGCCTGGTCGGCAGCGGAGACGAGTACTCTTCCGTCGAGCCGCAACCGGTTGGGGACGGACTGCTTCGAAGCAGTGATGAAGCGGGGTAACGCCCGTGGAGCGAAGGGAGCAGGCCATTGCATTTGATGCGGTCAACTGGCAACGGGAGGAACCCGATGGTCGCCGCCTCGGTACGCTGTGGGCCTACTATCGTCCGGACCAGGTCACCTTGGTTGCGGCGATGTCTTCGCTTACCTATATAGTCACCTGGACGTTCTTCGCGAGCACGCAAGGTCAGCCCCAGCGAGTTCAGCAGAAGGCACAGCAACGCGGCGGCCAGCATCAGATCCTTGAGCAGGACCGGCCGTCAGCGCCCGAGATTGCAGGAAACCACCTGCAGCGGAAGCGGCGACCCAGGCGGCACCAGTCCGACGACCGTCGCAAAGGAGAAGGACAATGAGCAGCTACAGCAAGAATGCCGACGCCATCGCGAAACTGACGTCGGAACAGTATCGCGTAACCCAGCAAAGCGGCACCGAGCGCCCAGGCACCGGTGAATATCTCGATAACAAGGAGCCCGGCATCTACGTCGATATCGTCTCGGGCGAGCCGCTGTTTGCTTCGTCCGACAAATATGAATCAGGCTGCGGTTGGCCGAGCTTCACGAAGCCAATCGAGCCAGCCAACATCAACGAACTGCGCGACACTTCGCACGGCATGATCCGCACGGAGGTCCGCTCGACCCACGGCGACAGCCATCTCGGCCACGTCTTCCCCGATGGCCCCGAGGATCGCGGCGGCTTGCGCTACTGCATCAACTCCGCCTCGCTGCGCTTCATCCATCGCGATGATATGGAAGCGGAGGGCTACGGGGCTTATCTCGATCAGGTGGAGGATAGAGGATGACACAGGAACGCGCAGTGCTCGCCGGCGGCTGCTTCTGGGGAATGCAGGATCTCATTCGCCGCCATGATGGTGTGATTTCGACGCGCGTTGGCTATACCGGCGGCGACGTGCCGAACGCGACGTATCGCAACCACGGCACACATGCCGAAGCGATCGAAATTATCTTCGACCCCTCGAAGACAAGCTACCGCAGGCTGCTGGAACTCTTTTTCCAAATTCACGATCCAACCACGAGAAACCGCCAGGGCAATGACTTCGGGACAAGCTATCGCTCGGCGATCTTCTACACGAGCGAGGAACAGAAGTGCGTCGCTGAGGATACGATCGCCGACGTCGATGCCTCCGGTCTTTGGCCTGGAAAGGTCGTAACCGAGATCGCGCCCGCCGGCGATTTCTGGGAAGCCGAACCCGAGCACCAAGATTATTTGGAGCGCTACCCTGCTGGTTACACCTGTCACTTCATCCGCCCGGACTGGAAGCTCCCCGCACGGGCTAAGGAGTTGCGGAGAGCCTGATGACGGTGCGCCGTCGTGCAACGCTGTCTCGGTACCACTTGGTGGAGAGGACGAGCATGGCCACGAAGCACGAGGCCATGGAAAGGGAACTTTTCCGCTGCTTCCGACGCATCGCTTGTCTCGTCGTTATGCACCTTGAAGGCGGAACGTGGAGAATTTCGATCCCGGCTCGAATTCGATCCGAGCCTGGATCGCCTCGCGGCCAGCTACGCTAAGATTATAGCGCTGTGGTTCGGTGCGCGTCACGCCCGCCGGCCGCTGCGTCTGCGCGAGCAGCGCCGAACCGCTCCCGACAATCAACGCGGCCGCCATTGCGGCTAGTTTGTGATTCAAGAACATTGGACAGCTCCCTTCAGCGTAGCGACTGGAACGCCGCTCTCAGTTCTAACGTGAACAGCTCTGGCTGCTCCCACGCAGCGAAGTGGCCGCCCTTGGCAAGTCGGTTGTAGTGGATCAGCTTGGGGAACGTTCTTTCCACCCAGGTGCGCGGGGCCTGGTAGAGCTCGTCCGGAAAGGCGCTCACGGCAACCGGGATGGTCACACCTTGCGGAGCGAAAAACACGAGCTTGTTTTCCCAATACAAGCGGGCCGAAGAGACCGCCGTGTTCGTGAGCCAATAGAGCGTGATGTTGTCGAGGACGTCGTCCCTCGTGAGCCCCTCGGTGCGGCCGTCGAAGACGCGAGCGATGAGTTCGTAACTGCGTATGTCATGGTCGAGGATCCAGGCGGCCAGTCCTACCGGCGAATCCTCGATCGCGTACAGCGTCTGAGGCCGGAGTCTCATCTCGTTCGCGTACCCCAGGCCATACTTGAAGAAGAAGTCGAGCTGGTCGTACGCCTGCCTCTCGTCGGCGGAGAGGCCCACCGGCGGGGGCCCGCCGGACTGGAGTGCTTTCGCGATTTCGGCCGGCACGGCGGAAGGCATATTCAGGTGGATGCCGAGCACATCCGATGGTGCGAGCACGGCCATCTGCTCCGTCACCGGATCGCCCCAGTCGCCGCCTGAAGCGACGAATTGCGTGTAGCCGAGGCGCTTCATCAGCACGATCCAGGCGTGCGCAATGCGGACCGGATCCCAGCCGAGCTCGGTAGGCTTCCCCGAGAATCCATAGCCGGGGAGCGACGGAATCACGACGTCGAACGCGTCGGATGCGCTTCCGCCATGGGCCGTCGGGTTCGTGAGCGGATCGATGACCTTCAGTTCCTCCATGATCGAGCCCGGCCAGCCGTGTGTGATGATCAGTGGCAATGCATTGGGGTGCTTCGAGCGGACGTGGAGGAAGTGAATGTCAACGCCGTCGATATTGGTGACGAACTGGGGCAGAGCATCCAGCCTCGCTTCGACCTTGCGCCAGTCGTACTGGTTCGCCCAATAGTCCGCGAGCTTCTGCATCGTCGCGAGCTGCACGCCCTGCGATGCGTCACTGACGAGTTCCTTGTTGGGCCACTTTGTCGCGGCGATCCGCCGCTTCAGGTCCGCGAGTGCCTTGTCGGATGCACGGAATTTGAACGGCCGGATCGACATGTCCTCTCCCGGTTGCGCAGCGGCGGCGGCACCGATCACCGAACTACCGCTAACGGCTGCGTTGGGGCTGCCCAGCGAGGGCGCGGGCGCCAGCGTTTCCGCCCCAGCCGGCGAAGGCGGCGGCGTCTCCGCGTGAGCGGCACTTACGGGCAGAAGCACCCCGATCGTTCCGACCAGGACTGACCCGGCTAGGAGATGACGTCTGCCAATCACCGAATGCAGTACGGACATGATTGTTCTCCTGATCTCGAGAAGTCGACTGAACGCGGTTCAAACATTCGTGTGGTTCGACAGTGAGGACACGGACGGAGGGGGAGTCAGGGGGAGAAGCCGTCCGTGTCCTCGAGCTCAGCGCAGCGATTCGAATGTGCTCTTAGTTCCCTCGCGAAGATGTCGGGCTGCTCCCACGCGGCGAAGTGGCCGCCTTTCGCCGCGCAGTTGTAATAAATTAGCATTGGGTAGGCGCGCTCGGTCCAGCTTCGCGGAGCTTCATATTGCTCCCCCGGAAAGACGGTCACCGCCACCGGAGTCTTGACGCCTTTGGCGTTGAAAAAGCCACCCTTGTATTCCCAATAAAGTCGAGACGCGGAGACGCCTGTGTTCGTCAGCCAATAAAGCGTGATGTTGTCGATCGCGTGTTCGCAGAGGTCATGACGATGCTCCTGCTACAATTCTTCGCCGATCAGCGAGAACCCACGAAGAGGTATCGTACGATGGTGTCGGATATACCTTAGGCCAACCTTAGGCCCCTTCCATAAACAACCATGATTGCCACAGATAGGGGAGAATTGCCGAGAGGGGATTCACGGGGAGCTGCGCAGATAGCGTGGCAGCATGATTCGAGCTGGCCGAGAGCACGCTGCCAACTTGAGCCCGCCCGCTCAATGCGCGTGAGAGTGCACCATGAGGTCGACCTGAATGGTGCCGGTCTTCTCAAAAGCCATTTCGCCTGCGTACGCCGCGTCCTCAAAAAGCCTTTGCTTGATGTTTTCGAAGGTAATTGAAACAGAGACGGCCTGACCGTTCGCAGGAAGCGGTACTGGCACCGGTGCCTCGATCGTCGCTTTATCAGCAAACTCCGCGCTGATCGAAAGGAGCTGATCGGGTGTTTTTCCTTCGTTCCTAATTTTGACCGAGCCTCTCGCAGAGACTTGGCCTTTCTCCGCCTCCTCGACCATCGGGTGCACGATAACAAGATCCCCGACCTTGATCTCGTGTGCATGGATTGCAGATGAAAGTGCGAGCAGGAGCGTGAGCGCCAGGAGTTTCACAGCGGCTCAAACCTAGTAGGGAGAGGTGGCGGATTGCTCCGCCACCCTGATTGCTCGCTTACTTGACCGGAATCATCAGGTGTTCATAGGGCGTGCCCGGCCACATCACATAAGGCTGGGTCGGGTCAGGATTTTCACCCGTCCTCGGATAGACCGCTGCCATATCCTTGGCATTCACGATCATGACGTGGGGGCCATCCTCCAGCCACTTGCCTCCGGCTGGCGGTTGGGTCGCAAAGGGGTCGGTGTTACTTGCGGCGGTTCCGCCTTGTAGCATGTAGACAAAGCCAGCTTTCCCTTCTGGCGGGGGCTTTTTTGCCATCAAGGCATGCAGCCATTCCATTGCCGCCTTATCAAGGCACATGGGGTCGTTGCTGGGCGTGGTCGAAGTCATCCGGCATGCACGTGAAGCCGTTTGTGCCTTCCTTGAGTGTTTTCATTTCCCAGTTGGTGATAGTAGCGTTCTTGGACACCGTCTCAGGGGCGGCTGACATAGCGTTTTTGATGAGTTCCTCGTCGCTGGCTGCCAAAGATGGCGCTACTAGTCCAGTTGCGAGGAGTGAGGCTACTAGTATCGAATAGGATTGCTTACTCATGAGACCTCTCCTTGCGAGAAATGGTAAAGAAACTTCCCAAGTCCAAATTCCACATGTAACGGGACGACAGAGTCTTCGGCTGTATAGAACAGCACACTTGCTCCTGCGCTTTTTGAGAAACCGAACCTGAGTCTTGGTTGAACCGCGATTTGGCCAGGAGACCTGGCGGGCACATTTATCCGTATTCGGGACCAATTCGCAGGTTCGATCCGAGTTACTAGCTTGCTGAAGATGCGGGATCACTCGTGTTCTTATTTGGTCTGATCCGCTCATGTCAGATATGGATCAAAAGTCAAACCACAATGGGAAATGCCACGAATACGAAAATATGTGCCTGCGATTCGCGGCGGCAGGGCCTATGGTGCCTGAAATGGCCATCCAGTTCCCGCTGTCATGACGCGGCTCGCCTGTGCGGGCGCTTCAGCGGGAGGGACGGTACGCAGGCTCAGGTTGGAGCTGGCGAGGCCGGACTTCTGGCGCAACACCTGAGAATAGAGCCATACAAGCGCCAGGCGGACGTCGACCACCTTGCCACGGCCTGCGAAGGCGGGGCTGCCGGAATGCCGTGACGGCGGTGTCACGGGAAGCTGAGACAAAGCCAGGCTGGGACTATTGGGGCGATCAAATTGCATTGTTCGATCAGGGCTCGGCAATAACCCGTCGTCAACCCTCCAACCTTGCGGTTGAACCGCGATTAACGCTTACTTTGGCTGATCGTCGTTCGAGAGCGCATCCGCGCCAACACTGCGCCACTTGGCCGGCTCAATGCTGTCGGCGCCCCGCGACGGAACGGCAAAGGATAGTCATGATCGACCGCTTCGCTCAAGTCATTGCCGCGATCGATGTCGCCAATGCGTCCGATCCGAACCAGGTGACAGTGGACGGTCGCCGAGAACCGTCGGAAGTTGTCTACTCTCGTCGCATGAGCGCTATGCTCGATCGGATTTTTCCCGACGCCTCCGAGATGCTCAAGATTGCCGCGCGGGCGCAACATGTAGAGCGCTGGACGTCGCCGCGCTCGTCATACCCTGAGGGTCGCATTGGCTATCTTCGCTGGCGGACGGATCTGCAAAAATATCACGCCGTTCGCGCCGGCCAGCTCATGGCGGAGTGTGGCTACGACAGCGAGTTTGTTGCCCGCACGCAATCGCTCATCCGCAAGGAGCGGTTGAAATACGATGCCGAGGCCCAGGCCCTGGAAGACGTCATTTGCCTTGTATTCCTTGAAGACTATTTCGCTGATTTTGCACCGAAGCATGATGACGTGCAGGTGATCGACATCCTGCGCAAAACTTGGATCAAAATGTCGCCAAAAGGGCAATCGGCCGCCCTCGAACTGGAACTACCTCGCTCCGCCCAAGAGCTTCTGGATCGCGCGTTGCAAAGCCCGATCTAAGAGGAATCTCCGGGCATCGACTTTGGGCGTCCGACGCGCATCCTGGCGGCGATTTCGCCAGCCAAGGAGAGGCGCGAAGCGAACGGTTTTTAGGACGGAATGGATCGCAACGTTTTGCACACCCTCCCACGTTTCCGTTCCGCGATGCCGAGCCGGCGCCCGGCTCCGCGCGGTGGCTCAGGTGCTTAACGTGCGCCTCGATGATCGACTAGCCCCGCCCCCGTCGGTAGCGTAGGTCCTGCCATGGACGACCACGTGATCGGCGGAGGGTGCCGGCGATACTCAGCCGCGGGCGGCGTGCGGCGCTCGCCACCACCTGGTCATCGGGAACGCAGGCCGGCTGTGGCCGGGCTTGGCGTCCAAGGCGGTGAGAACCGCTCGCCCGATTGCGTCAACATTCAGGTCAGCGTCGCCGACGTGCTCCGCCACGCGGCGGGTGATTTCGTCTCGCAGCGCCACGGTCGGGCGACGGCTGCCGGCGTGTATTTCCACCAACCATACTGCATCAGAAATTTTCTGAAGCGCGCGCACTCGCTCGGGGCTGCACAACCCCGGAAACGTCTGCATTGAATTTCTCCTTTGGCCACAGAGGCCGGACGTCGCCGATCCAGTAGTCTCGCGCGAACTGGGGCCTTTCTCGGCACAGACCTGCAACGTAACTGACTGTCCAGAGGGCGCTGCTCAAAATTGACCACACCCGCCTTTTAACCAAGTCTCCACAGGGCATGAGGGGGACAAGTTTACCAGGGGCTAGTTCGTGTCTGGCGCTCCGCTTTGAAAAGCTGGGCAAGCAAGAGCAGAGAGTATCGCGCGCCAAGTGACCTGGGGCACAAGAAATCGCACTGTCGGCAGTGAGGAGGCCCGGACAAAGCTTGCGAGGGGACCCAAGCTCTATCCGGTTCCTCGGCTTACGCCCTTCGTGGCTAATTCCTGAGCAGGCCCCGGCAACACGCATACACACTAGCGAAACGTCATCAAGCTCCATGTCCGATGCCTGCGTCTGTTCAAAATTGCACACCCCTGTGGAAAACAGTGAACCATGGCCCCACGTATCCGTAAACTTCTGCACGACGAGGAAACGCGCACGCGCATCTGAATATCGTGCGGGCTCAGGCGCATGGCACGAGCTGCGCGCTCAATCGCGGTGACATTCGTCTCGGGAAGGCGATCCTCGGCGAGGCGGGCGAGCGTCCAATTCGTGCCGTCCGCGATCGGTTGCGACAGTAGCGGTCCGGCGACCGCTTCAGCGCCGCCTCCGCCTTGAGCGGCGCGGGGCCAGGCCAACACTCGCTTTCAGCGCGTCGACCCCACCTCTCGTGAAGTCGCTGCGCCACAGCCGCACCGTATCCTGCCGCACCCCGCGAACGCCTCGGCGATACAGGCACTCGTCCAGCCGCCGAGGGTCAGCAGTATGGCACGCGCCCTGTCAGCCTCGCCCCGATCCAAGCCGCTGGCCATCGCCTTCAGCGTGACCGTCTGCGTCCGTGGCCGTCACCGGAGATTTGCCCACCATGTCCCACTCCCCGCGAATCAATGCGAAGACGGAATCACAATCAGCATCCGTTGGCCAGGCCATACAAACCTGCTTAGACTATAGACTAAGACTAGTCCGGCAGCTGCAGCGGTTTCAGATCCCGGTAGCGGTCGCCCGGTCCGGGGTTGTTGCGGTGACATCTACCGCCCAGGTGGTGCATGATGCCCCAAACGGCGTTGAGTGAAGTCTGCACCGCACCCTCGACCCAGCCGGGCGTCCACGAGATATCGTCGCCGGCAAGGAAGATGCCGCGCTCGCTCGCCGGCATGTCGTCCTGCATGAACTGGCAATACATGCGATGGTTGTAGCGGTAGTGGCCGGGCAGCGCGCCCTTGAAGGCGCCGAGAAAGTTCGGATCGGCCTCCCAGGATACGGTGATCGGATCGCCGATGATGTGGCGCTCGAGATCGACATGCGGATAGATCTGCTTCATCGTATCGAGGCCGAGCCGAACCCGCCGGTCGACGCCGAGCGGCAGCATCTTGAGTGCGTCGCTCATCCAGGCATACGAGAGGCAGATGACGCCCGGCCTGCCGGCGCCGTTGTCGAACAGATAGGTGCCGCGGGTGACCCGGTCGGTGAGCGTCATGCTCATCAGATCGCGCCCGGTTCGCGGGTCCTTGTCCTTCCAGAACGGACGGTCGACCATGATGAACGTCTTGGACGACTGCATGTAGCGCGTCCGATCGAGCGCCATCCAGAGCTTGTGTGAAAACAGCTGCTCGTCGGTCTGCATCTGGGTCGTGAGCAGCCAGCTCTGGCAGGTGACCAGAACCGCCTCGTAGGTGTCGGTGGCGCCCCAGCGGTCGGTGACCGCGATCGTATTGCCGGCCGCGCGTCTCAGAGCGATCACCGCCGGGCGCGGGGCGCCGTCGTGCAGCTTCTCGAGCGAGGCGCCGGCGGGCCAGTGGACGAGTTTGTCGGGCGCGTGCTTCCAGATGCCGCGCGGCGCCTGCTCGACACCGCCGACGATGTAGCGCTGGTCCTCATCACAGTTGGTCGCCACGACGCGGAGGATCTCGAGCATGGAATTGGGATAGTCCGAATCCCAGCCGCCGGTGCCGAAGCCCACCTGGCCGAAGACCTCGCGATGCTGGAAAGAGCGGCCCTGGAAGGCGTACGAGGTGGCGACGAAATCGTAGAACGAGCGGTCATCCCAGATCGGGATGAGCCGGTTCCAGTGTTCCTTGAGGCTCGTCACGTCGCGCGCCCGGATCGCCTCCTGCAGGCGCGAGAAGCCCGCCCCTTCCTCGAGCGCCTTCTGCCAGTCGGCGGCGATCTCCTGGAACATCGGCGGCAGCTCGGAAGGCCGTTCGACGTAGATCGTCTTGCCTTCGAGGTCGATCACGGTGGAGGGCGTGGCCGGCGACAGAGGATTCGGAAACGGCCGGCTGTCGAGTCCGAGCAGGTCGACATAGTGGAAAAAGCCGGTGCCCGAGCGGGGAAACCGCATGCCGCCGAGCTCGGCGATGATCCCCTCGGCACCCTGAAACGCCTCGGAGCGAAGCCGGCCGCCGATGCGCGAAGCCTCATAGAGAACCGGCCGCACCCCCATCTTCATCAGCTCGTAGGCGGCGATCATTCCGGCGATGCCGGCGCCCACGATCGCCACCCTGGCGCCGTGACGGCCGGCCGGAAGCGAGCCCAACCCCCGGGCATTCTTGAGCCAGTTGTCGTAGGCGAACGGAAAATCGGGTCCGAACACGGTGACGGGCCGGGCATCGGACTCTGGATGGGTGATCGGGCTGTGGGGCGCCGTCATGCACTTCCTTCATACGGCATTGCGGCGGAGGCGGTAAATCGGCAGGCGGCGTCTTGACCCCAACTTGCGTTGCCGCCACAGTCGCCGCCATGCAGAAGTTCACCACCCTCACAGGCGTTGCCGCGCCGTTTCCCATGGTCAATGTCGACACCGACATGATCATACCCAAGCAGTTCCTGAAGACGATCAAGCGCACCGGTCTCGGCAAGGCGCTGTTTTACGACCTGCGCTACGACGAGCAGGGCAACGAGCGGCCCGATTTCGTGCTTAACCGGAAGGCCTATCGCCAGGCGCAGATTCTGGTGGCAGGAGACAATTTCGGCTGCGGCTCCTCGCGCGAGCATGCGCCCTGGGCGCTGCTCGATTTCGGCATCCGATGCGTGATCTCGACCTCATTCGCCGACATCTTCTACAACAATTGCTTCAAGAACGGCATGCTGCCGATCGTCGTTTCGAGCGAGGAGCTGAAGAAACTCATGGACGATGCCGAGCGCGGAGCCAACGCCACGCTCACCATCGATCTGGAGCGCCAGGAGATCCGGGGCCCCGACGGTGGCATGATCCGGTTCGAGATCGACGGGTTCTACAGGCACTGCCTGCTCAATGGATTGGACGACATCGCGCTGACCTTGGAGAAGGGGCGCGAGATCGCGGCGTTCGAAAAGAGGCTGGCGCAGGAGCGTCCCTGGCTTTGATGCTTCATCAATTGGCATTCGCCGCTAAGCGCTTGTGAAAGATGCACTGCGAACGAACCAATCGTCATCCTCGCGCAAGCGGGGACCCAATAGGGCGATGCAACATCCTTAACGAAGCCCGCTTCTTGCCGTGACCTCCTACAATCTCCTGCTGCTGCCGGGCGACGGTATCGGCGTCGAAGTGGCGGCCGAGGTGGAAGCGGTCATCGACTGGTTTCGCAGCGCCGGCGTGATCGATTTCGAGATCGAGCGCGGACTGGTCGGCGGATCGGCCTACGACGCCCACGGTGAGGCGATTTCACAAGCCGACATGGCCACGGCGCTCAGCGCCGATGCGGTCATCTTCGGGGCGGTCGGCGGCCCGAAGTGGCAAGCCGTTCCCTACGATCAGCGGCCGGAAGCGGGGCTGCTCAGGTTGCGCAAGGAACTGGGCCTGTTCGCCAATCTACGGCCCGCCCTGTGCTATCCGGCACTTGCCGCATCCTCCTCGCTCAAGCGTGACCTCGTCGAGGGCCTCGACATCCTCATCGTCCGGGAACTGACGGGCGGGGTCTATTTCGGCGAGCCGAAAACCATCACCGATCTCGGCAACGGACAGAAGCGCGCCGTCGACACGCAGGTCTACGACACCTTCGAAATCGAGCGCATCGCGCGGGTGGCCTTCGAGCTCGCGCGCACGCGGCGCAACAAGGTATCCTCGGTCGACAAGCGCAACGTGATGAAGACGGGGGTGCTGTGGCATGAGGTGGTCTCGCGGGTGCACGCAGAAAGCTATGCGGACGTCGAGCTGGAGCACGTGCTGGCGGACAACTGCGGCATGCAGCTGGTGCGCGCGCCCAAGCAGTACGACGTCATCGTGACCGACAACCTGTTCGGCGACATGCTCTCGGACGTGGCGGCGATGCTCACCGGCTCGCTCGGCATGTTGCCGTCGGCCTCGCTGGGGGCCGTCGATGCCAGGACCGGACGGCGCCGGGCGATGTATGAGCCGGTGCACGGATCGGCCCCGGATATCGCCGGCAAAGGCATCGCCAACCCAATCGCGATGATTGCCTCCTTCGCCATGGCGTTGCGCTACTCGTTCGGCGAAGGTGAATGGGCCGACAGGCTCGAGAGGGCCATCATGGCCGCGCTCAGCCGTGGTCTCAGAACCCGCGACATAGCGGCAAGCGGCGAGAGTGCGGTGTCGACGCGGGAAATGGGCCAGGCGGTCCTGAAGGAACTCGAGGCGCAGGCGTAAGCACGCCGGGCGCTCAATGCGCCGGGAGGCTCGCATGGAGAAGGTGCTCCACTCCGTCATCGAGGCCATCGGGTCGACCCCATTGGTACGGCTGGACCGCATCACGCGAGGATTGCAGGGGACCATTCTCGCGAAGCTCGAGTACCTCAACCCCGGCTTCTCCAAGAAGGACCGGGCCGCGAGGGCAATCATCGAGGAAGCGGAGCAATCGGGGGAGCTTCGACCGGGACAGCCGGTCGTCGAGCTTACCAGCGGCAACATGGGTACCGGTCTGGCGATCGTTTGCGGCGTCAAGGGCCATCCATTCTATGCCGTGATGTCGAAGGGCAATTCCCCGGAAAGAGCCCAGATGATGGGCGCGCTCGGCGCGCGGGTGGTTCTCGTCGACCAGGCGCCGGGATCGGTTCCAGGCAAGGTCACGGGAGCGGATCTGGATCAGGTCGAGCACAAAGCGGTCGAGTTGACACGCGAGCTTGGAGCGTTTCGGGCCGATCAGTTTCATCGCCACGGCAACTGGCGTTCGCACTGTAACGGCACGGCGCAGGAAATCTGGCATCAGGCGGATGGCGATATCGACGCCTTCGTCGATTTCGTCGGATCCGGAGGCTCCTACGCCGGAGTGACCAAGGCCTTCAAGCGCCTCAAACCGGCGGTGCGGTGCTACGTCGTGGAACCTGACGGTGCGGCAGCGATCGCGGGGGAGGAAGTCACAGCACCCGGTCACCCCATTCAGGGAGGAGGCTACGCGAAAAAGGCGCTCTATTTTCTCGAAGACGCAGAAATAGACGGCTTCCTGAAGGTCACAGGTGAGGAGGCCAAGCGGGTCGCCCAGCGCCTCGCCGCGGAAGAGGGCATATTCGGTGGCTTTTCAGGGGGCGCGAACGTTGCCGCGGCTCTTGGCCTGCTCGATGGCGAGATGCGCGGAAAAACAGTCGTTGCCCTGATATGCGACGCGGGCTTGAAGTATCTTTCGACCGACCTTTGGACGTGACCCGCCACCGGTCGTATGCGCAGAATTGGTTGGGATATGAGGGGGCAGGGCATGAAAGCAGAAGGCGACGTTGCGCCGGCGGCGGCCGCCGGGTTGCTCGAGGCGACTTGCGGCTCGAGATTTGCGACCATCCTGGCCGACCCGCCATGGCGCTTCCAGAACAAGACCGGCAAGGTCGCCCCCGAGCATCGCCGGCTCAGCCGATATGGGACGATGCGTCTTGAAGATATTTGCCGCCTCCCCGTTGCGGATATCGCGGCCTCCACGGCGCATCTCTATCTATGGTGCCCGAACGCGCTCCTGCCCGATGGCCTCGAGGTACTGGCCGCCTGGGGCTTCACCTACAAGGCCAATATCGTGTGGCACAAGGTGCGCAAAGATAGGGGCTCCGACGGCCGCGGCGTCGGCTTCTATTTTCGCAATGTCACCGAGCTGATCCTGTTCGGCGCCCGCGGCAGGAACGCCCGCACGCTGCCACCCGGCCGCCGCCAGGTGAATCTCATCGCCACCCGCAAGCGCGAGCACAGCCGCAAGCCCGATGAGCAATATGAGATCATCGAGGCGTGCTCGCCCGGTCCCTACATCGAGCTGTTCGCGCGCGGTGCCCGTCCGAACTGGACCGTCTGGGGCGATCAGGCCGACCAAAGCTACCAGCCCACCTGGTCGACGTATCCGAGGCGCATCGCCGCCGAATAGCTCTGTGCGGCGAGCGCCCTAACTGCGTCGTGCCTGGCTGTCGCGGCGTGATGCCGGACTCGCATCCGGCTTCCGTGGGTGAGGGTTGGCGCCGGCCAGCGGAGCAGGAGCCGCCGGGCCAGCCGCCGCCCCGCGCTCACGACGCCGGCGCACCAGGATGTTCAGGGCCTCTACGGTCAGCGAAAAGCCGATGGCAAAATAGATGAAGCCGCGCGGAATGTGCATGTGGATGCCTTCGGCGATGAGCGCCAGGCCGATCAGCAGGATGAAGGCGAGCGCAAGCATCTTGATGGTGGGATGCTGCTCGATGAAGTTCCCGACGGGCTTGGCGGCGAGCAGCATGACGGCGATGGCGGCGACGTTGGCGGCGATCATCACGGGAAGAAACTGCGACAGGCCGACCGCGGTAATGATCGAATCGAGCGCGAACACGAAGTCGATGACCATGATGAGCGCGATGACGCCGGCGAAGCTCGAGGCATGGGGCTGCGTCGGTCCTTCCGTCCCGCCTTCCATCTCCTGATGGATCTCGGTGGTGCCCTTCCACAGCAGGAAGGCGCCGCCCAGCACGAAGATGACATCGCTCCACGACAGCTCGAAGCCGTTGATCTCGGTGATCACCGTCTTGAGCTTGGTCAGCCAGACCAGGGTGGCCAGCATGGCGATGCGGAGGACGAGCGCCCCCGTCAGCCCGATCCGCTGCGCTTTCGCGCGTTGCTTCTTCGGCAGCCTTTGCGAGGCAATGGTCAGAAAAACCAGGTTGTCGATGCCGAGGACGATCTCGAGAAAGGTCAGGGTGACCAGGCTGACCCAGCCGTCGACGGTGAACATCCACGCGTACCACGTGGACCAGTCGACGCTGGAAAGCCATGCCGTCATTGTCGCCCACGGTTCGCGGAGGATCGCTACTGGCTGACATAATTTACCGGTCAGGCCAATTCAAGCCAAAGCGCTCATTGACTAATGGAACAAAGCTGGTAGTCCGATGCGCTCCAGCGAGAGGACTCGGGTTCCATGGGCTACAAGGTCGCAGTCGTGGGCGCCACCGGCAACGTCGGCCGCGAGATGCTCAACATCCTGGCCGAACGCGAGTTTCCGGTCGACGAGGTCTCTGCGGTCGCCTCGCGGCGGTCGCTCGGCACGGAAGTCTCGTTCGGCGACAGGACGCTGAAGTGCAGGGACCTCGAACAGGTCGATTTCCGCGGGCTGGACTTCTGCCTGATGTCGGCAGGCTCGGAAGTGTCCAAAGAGTGGTCGCCGAAGATCGGCGCCACCGGCTGTCTCGTCATCGACAACTCTTCGTGCTGGCGCTACGAGCCCGACGTTCCACTGGTGGTGCCGGAAGTGAATGCCCATGTGCTGCACGAGTTCATGGCGAAGAGCGGCCGGCGCAACATCATCGCCAACCCCAATTGCTCGACCGCCCAGCTGGTCGTGGCCCTGAAGCCGCTGCATGACGCGGCGCGCATACGCCGAGTGGTCGTGGCGACCTACCAGTCGGTCTCCGGCGCCGGCAAGGAAGCCATGGACGAGCTGTGGAACCAGACCAAGGGCATTTTCGTCACCGACGCGCCGGCGCCGAAGAAGTTCACCAAGCAGATCGCCTTCAACTGCATTCCCCATATCGACTCGTTCCAGGACGACGGGTTCACGCGCGAGGAGTGGAAGATGACGGTCGAGACCAAGAAGATTCTCGATCCCAAGATCAGGCTCACCGCCACCTGCGTGCGCGTGCCGGTGTTCGTGGGCCACGGAGAAGCGGTCAACATCGAATTCGAGAACCCGATCAGCGCCGAGGAAGCGCGCAACCTGCTGCGCGAGGCGCCCGGCTGTCTCGTCGTCGACAAGCGCGAGGACGGCGGCTACGTGACGCCCGTCGAGTGCGTGGGCGACTTCGCTACCTACATCTCGCGCATCCGCGAAGATGCGACGGTCGAGAACGGCCTCGCCATGTGGGTGGTGTCCGACAATCTCAGGAAGGGTGCTGCCCTCAACACGGTGCAGATCGCCGAGGCCCTGATCAACCGCGGGCTTTTGAAAAAGGCAGCATAACGCACGGCCGATTTTCGGCATGATCGCGACCTCGGCAAACGCCGGGGTTGATGTCAGGCGCGCAGAGCCGCGAGGTTCAGCACGTTCGAGCCCGCACTCGCCTCGATCACCCGCTCGATTGCCGTGACCGAAGCGCGCAGCGCGGCCGGGCCGTCGCTGCCGAGAAGCCGGTGCGCCAGATACAACCCGGACAGGAGATCGCCGGTACCGTGGGGAGCGCTCGGCTGCAGCTCGGTCTCGACCTGCGTCCAGCCGTTGGCGTCGATGAGCATCGTCAGCAGATGATTTTGACGACCCGGTATCGAGGTCGCGATCACCGACGGAGCGGCGAGTTTGCCGGCCGCGGCCGCGGCGTCATCCTTGTCGGCGACGGCCTCACCCGAAAGCCACTCGAGCTCGAACCGGTTGGGTGTCATGGCGTCGGCCAGAGGCGCCAGCTCATCGCGGATCGCCGCCGCCACGGGCTCGGGCACGTAAAGTCCTCTTTCGTCATCGCCGAGCACCGGATCGCACAGATAGAGCACCGGACGGCTGCGGCTCTTTCGATTGCGGATGGCGCGAGCGATGCAACCGATTTGCTCGACGTCAGCGAAGTAGCCCGTCATTATGCCGGCGCAGGCGTCCATGACGCCCAGTCCGTCAAGCGCATCCAGGATCGCCGCCAGGTCGCGCGCCGGGGTCCGAAGGCTGGCCGGGCGGCCGAGGCCGGGATGACAGGAAAGAACGATCGTCGGCACGGCGTGAACCATCAGGCCCAGCGATTCCATGGCGGGAACGGCGGCGGAGTTACCGACCGACCCGTAGGCGACGTGCGAGGAAATGGCGAGGGCTTGCGTCATGCTCAAATGATGTTGAGTTCACCATAAGGCTCGCCGCGCACGATGCGGTCGTAACCCATGCGCGCGAGATCGATCGTCGTGAAGCGCCCGTGCACGATGAGCTCGGCAAGTGCGTTGCCCACGGCGGGGGCCTGTTGCAGCCCGTGACCGGAAAAGCCGTTGGCGAAGTAAAAGTTCCCGATTTCCGGGTGTCTGCCGATCACGCCGTTCTCATCGAAGGAGTTGAAGTCATAATGCCCGACCCAGGCGTTCGTCACCTTGAGCGTCTCGAAGGCCGGTACGCGCCGGGCAAGCAGCGGCCAGATTCGTTCTTCAAACCAGGCATGATCGACGCTCCAGTCCATGGGTTCCGGTTCCTCGGCGGGTGAGGGTGACAGGCCGGACAGAAAGAAATTTCCCTCCGGCCGCAAGTAGAATCCGGTGGGGTCGATGGTCAGCGGTCCCGACCGCAGGGCTTCGGGCGCGGATGGACAGTCGAGCACATATACGTACCGCTTGCGCGGGCCGACCGGCAAGGGGATGCCGGCCATCCCGGCAAGCTTCCCGGCGCCCGCGCCCGCCGCGTTGACGAACGCCCCGCATCCGATGGCGCCTGCGGTCCGGGCGGTAATGGACGTTATCGCCGCCGTTCCCGCCTCGACAGCGGTGATTTCGTCATTCACGATCTCGGTCCCCATTCGTTGGGCAGCCTTGCGCAACAGGTTCATCAGCGAGGGGGGATCGAGCCAGCCTTCGCCCGAGCGGCCGAACGCGCCGCAGGCGATGTCTTCGCAGGCAAGCCATGGAAACCGCTGCGCCAGTGCGGATGCGTTAATGGTCTCGATGTCTGCACCCATGCTCCTCTGAAGCGCGGCGTTCGCTTCGAGTGCTGCCGCACCTTCTGCAGTGGCGAGGTTCAGATAGCCCTGCTCGCGGAAGGCGACATCGGCGTCGGCGCCGAACTCCTGCTTGAGGTTGCGGATCAGCGCCAGCCCGAATTGCGACAGCAGGATGTTTTCGGGACAGGAAAACTGCTGGCGTATGCCGCCCACCGCGCGGGCCGTGCACGAGAAGGCGTAGCTGGTGTCCTTCTCGATGATGGCGATCGAGCCGGTAAAGCCGTGCTTGCGCAGGTAGTAGGCGGTAGCGCTGCCAACGACGCCGCCACCGACGATTGCCACATCGATCGTACGCAAGTCGCTTCCCCATTTTCGCATCCACAGTGCCGCAACCCGTTTTCGTCATTCCGGCGCAAGCCGGAATCCCGCTAAGGCCTTTCCGCTTGCGGAGACCTCATCCGCCAGCCGCGCTATCGAAACAGGCAATGCGAATGAACTGAATATGCGCTAGGACCTCGCCATGAACAACATCCGGCCCCGCCGCAGCGTTCTCTACATGCCGGGCTCGAACGAACGCGCGCTGGAAAAGGCGAAAACGCTGCCGGCCGATGCGTTGATTCTCGATCTCGAGGATTCGGTGGCGCCGGAAGCCAAGGAGATGGCACGCCGCCAGGTTTGCGCCGCCGTCGAGCAGGGCGGCTATGGCAGGCGCGAGGTGGTGATCCGCATCAACGCGCTCGATACGCCGTGGGGCAGCGCCGACCTGGAGGCGGCGGCCCGGGTTCCGGCCGATGCCATCCTGGTGCCGAAGGTGTCGCAGCCCGCCGACGTGCTGCGGGCCGCAGAGAAGGCGATCTCGGCGGGCGCCTCCCGAACGGTGCGCCTGTGGGCGATGGTGGAGACGCCCGCTGCGATCCTGAATGCCAGGGAGATCGCCGCCGTCGCCGCCGACCCTCGAAGCCTTCTCGCCTGCTTCGTCATGGGCACCAACGATCTCCTGAAGGAATCGCGCGCCCGGGCTCTCGATGGGCGGGTCGCGGTCGTGCCCTGGCTCGCCATCACCATACTCGCCGGCCGCGCCTACGGGCTGGACGTCATCGACGGCGTCTACAACGACTTCAAGAATGCGGAGGGCTTTCGTGCCGAATGCGAGCAGGGCCGAACGCTCGGCATGGACGGCAAGACGCTCATCCATCCATCGCAGATCGATCCCTGCAACCAGGTGTTCTCGCCCTCGCCGGAGGAGATCGCGTGGGCGCATCGGGTCATCACCGCTTTCGCGGCCGGGGAGAGCGCCGGCAAGGGCGTCATCAACGTGGATGGCCGCATGGTCGAACGGCTTCATCTCGCGATGGCGGAGCGCACGGTGGCGATCGGGGAAGCGATCGGACCTGCTGCATGAGCAAGGAAGGGGTCGGCAATTTTTTCGAGGATTTCCGCCTTCACCAGACGTTCCGCCACGCCACACCGCGCACCGTGCAGACCTCGGACATGACGCTCTACACCGCGCTCTACGGGTCCCGGTTCGCGGTGCAGCAGTCGGAGCCGTTCGCGCGGGCCATCGGCTATCCCGCGCCGCCGCTCGACGATCTGCTCGTCTTCCATATCGTGTTCGGCAAGTCGGTTGCCGATATCTCGCTCAACGCCACGGCCAACCTCGGCTATGCGGACTGCCGGTTCCTGGCGCCCGTCTATGCCGGCGACACGCTCACCGCGTCCTCGGAAGTGATTGGTCTCAAGGAGAACTCGAGCGGCAAGACGGGAACGGTGTATGTGCGCACGGCCGGGTACAACCAGCGCGACGAATGCGTGCTCGAATACGTCCGTTGGGTCATGGTGCCGAAGCGCGGCAACCTTCCTGTCCGCGAGCCCGCGGTGCCGCAGCTCCCCGCCGAGGTGGTGCTCGCCGGCCTGGGCGCCGGCTGTCCGCCGATCGATTGCACCCGGTGGGACGATGACCTCGCCGGCAGCCGGCGCCGCTTCGACCATTATTCAGTCGGCGAAAACATCGACCACGTGGACGGAGTGACTGTGGAGGAGGCGGAGCACATGATGGCGGCCCGGCTCTACCAGAACACCTCACGGGTGCACTTCAACGCCCTGGCGGAACGAGGCGGACGCTTCGGCCGGCGCATCGCCTACGGCGGTCACGTCATGTCGATTGCCCGCGCTCTGTCCTTCAACGGGTTCGCCAACGCCTTCCACCTCTCTGCCATCAACGCCGGCCGCCACGTGGCGCCCGTGTTCGCAGACGACACCGTCCATGCCTGGACGACAGTCGCGGGCAAGGCGCCGCTCGAAGACCGCGGAGATGTCGGCGCGCTGCGGCTCGTCACCTGCGCCATCAAGAACGTCACTGCGGCTCTCTTCCCGACCGCGCCGGCGTCGAAAGACGAGCCTGGCGTGGTGCTCGAGCTCGATTACTGGGTGCTGATGCCGAGATGATGTATCGGAATCCCTCTCCCCTTTGGGGCCCCTTTGGGGAGAGGGTAGGGTGAGGGGCTGCAATGAGCCTGCAAGAAAATAGATTGACACCTGCACTTGGCAGCTCGGTAGATTCATTCGTGATCTCAACATCATGCCTAATGCGCGCACCTGAGCGGTTCGCGCCGTCGCCGCGACTCCCCCTCACCCTGCCCTCTCCCCCAGAAAATGGGGGAGAGGGTTAGCGTTGTTGAACCATGCGACTGGCGCTCAGCACTGCCTTGCTTGTGGTCGACAACGGCGAATCGTCGCCTGAGGCCATCGAGCCGCTGATCGATGGCTTCAGCGATCTCGATCTGCCGGTCTTCCGCGTCCGCGACAGCGTCGGCTCCGCGTTCACGAACCCGCGCCTCGAAGCTCAGCTCGAGGAGAGCGGCATTCTGACCCTCGTCCTGTGCGGCGGCGCGGCCGAGGCGACTGCGCGCGATGCTCTGAATCTGGGTTTCCGGGTCTTCGTGGCGGGCGATGCGGCGGCGATTGCCGAGGTTGCCGCCGCTCTCGACGTGCTCCAGCGGCGGCGGGCTTGACCCCGCTGGCGTTTTCGGCGAACTCATGGCCATGACCCTCCTCGAGCGCCCCAGCGTCTGCACCTTCGACTGCCCCGACACCTGCAGCCTGACCGTCACGGTCGAGGACGGCCGCATCACCAAGGTGCGCGGCTCCGACGCGATGCCGTTCACCGACGGGGTCATCTGCAACAAGGTCGCGCGCGACATGACGGCCTTCGTGCACGGGCCGCAGCGCCTGCTGCATCCGCTGCGTCGCATCGGCGCCGAAGGGCTCGGGACAGTTCGAGCAGCATCACCTGGCACGGCGGCGCTCGACGAGATCCACGCACCGCGTCGGCGACGGTGATCGAGCGCTGGGGGCCCGAGGCGGTGACGCCGCTCAACTACGCCGGCCCGCACGGCATGCTCGCCGGCGACAGCATGTCGTTGCGCTTTTTCCACAAGCTCGGCGCGAGCACTGCTCTATCGCCGCTCGCTGTGCGGCGGCGTGCGCAGCGAGGCCTGGGCCGGCACCTATGGCGCCGTCGCCCGGCTGCCCGCCGGAGTTCGCCGAGGACGCGAAGCTCAACGTGGTCTGGGGCAACAACGCGACCGTCACCAATCTGCATCTGGTGCGCTGCGTCCGCCGGTCGAAGCGCAAAGGCGGCAGGCTCGTGGTGGTCGATCCACTGCGCACCAAGATCGCCGAGCAGGCCGATCTGCATCTGGCGCCGCTGCCCGGCACCGACGTGCTGCTGGCGTGGGCGCTGGCCGCCGAACTGGAGCGGATGGGCGCATTCGACGACGCGTTCATCGCCGCCAACGTGCTCGGCTTCGACGAGTTCATGGCGCGGGCGCGCGAGTGGCCGGCGGCGCGCGCGGCCGCGGCCTGCGGTCTGTGCCGAAGATCAGATCGTCACCTTCGCACAGCTGGCTGGCCGAGGCCGACCCGCTGGTGCTGGCGCCCGGCAACGGGCTGGAGCGCGGCCGCAACGGCGGCAGCGGCATCCGCGCCGCGATCGCGTTGCCGGCGTTGCTCGGCAAGCTCGGGCAAAGGCAGCGGCATCGTGCTCGGCGCCGGCAACGCCTTTCCCAAGACGCGTCGCAAGCTGCAGCGGCCGGACCTCGCGCCGCCGGGCACGCGCACGCTCAATCTGCGTCGATTTCGGTCGGCACCTGGTGCGAGGACGACATCGATCCGCCGTTGCGCGCGCTGTTCATCTACAACCACAATCCGATCGTCGTGCATCCCGACCAGAACCGCATGCGTCGCGGCCTCGCGCGCGAGGACATCTTCACGGTCGGCATCGACGTGGCGATGACCGAGAGCATGGCGCATTGCGACATCGTGCTGCCGGCGGCGACGCATTTCGAGTACGCCGATCTCTACGCCGCCTACGGCCATCACTGGCTGCAGCGGGCCGAACCGGTGATCCCGCCGCTGGGCGAGTCGCTGCCCAACACCGAGATCTTCCGCCGGCTCGCCGCGCGTTTCGGCTTCGACGATCCGTGTTTCAAGGCGAGCGACCGGAGCTGATGGACGAGGCGGTCGATCCCGCCGATCCGCGCCTGCGCGGGATGCGGCCGAGCGCGATTCCGACCGACAGGCGACTCGCAGATGACGGCGCCGGACGGCCAGCCGATCGTGCTGTTCGACAACGTCTTTCCGGCGACGCCGTCCGGCAAGATCGAGCTCGCACTCGGAAACGCTGGCGAGGCGCTGGGGCGAGGAGGCGCTGCTGCCGCGGTGGCGGCCGCTGCGGTCGGCGTTTCCCCTCGATGCTGATCTCGCCGGCTTCCGACCAGCGCATCTCCTCGACGCTGGGCGGCTTGCACGCCGTCGAGGGTCGCCGCCGCTGATGATGCATCCGGCCGACGCCACGACGCGGGGCCTCGACGCAGGGGCAGCAGGTGCGGGTGTGGAACGAACGCGGCGAGGTGATCCTGCCGCTCGAGGTCACCGACGCGGTGCCACGCGGGCGTCGTCGCCAGCGAAAAGGGCGCCTGGCTCTCGACCAGCCGCACCGGACAGACGATCTCCGCGCTCGTCTCGGCCGACAACCGCGCCGATCTCGCGCACGGCGCCTGCTTCAACGACACGCGCGTCGAGGTCGAAGCGGCCGCGCAATAAATTTTGGCGGCATTCCCTCATTATCACTCCGGCGGCGGATAGCGGTCCCAGTAGCCGGGTCTGGGTGCGATCTGCTGGACCACGTCGACCAGCATGCCCGAGGGGTCGCGGGTCATGAAGCGGCGCTGGCCCCACTCCTCGTCGGTCAGGGGAACGACGATCGGCGCTCCCGCCGCAGCGAGGCGCGTGTGCGCCGCCGACGCATCAGAAACTTCGATGGTCAGGATCATCCCCTTGCCGGAGAACGCTTCCGGTCCCGGCGGCGAGCTCGGGTGGTCGGGATGCATGAATGCCAGCGTCGCGCCACGCCCGTCGCCGTCCGCCTCGCCCACCAGGTACACGAACCAGCTTGACTGGAAAGCCGGCGCGAAGCCGAAATGGCGGACATAGAAGTCACGCGCCGCGAAGAGGTTTTCCGTCGTGACCAGGGGATAAGCATCGCGTACCGGCATCACTGCACCTGTTCGGTCTGTTGGGTTGGTGTCGACATTCGCCGCTGCCGCGGGGGCAGCCGAAAGGTAGATTGCCGTGCCGAGCCCGGCGAGGAACGCCAGGGCCGGTGAAGCGAGATCGCGTATTTTCACCATGGTTCTCTCCACCCCTTGCCGTCACCGTTGAATTAACATACAGGGTGTATGTATGCAAGCGAAAAAGACCAGGAAAGCGGAGCAGCACGCCCGGACGCGCACGGCTCTGCTCAAGGCGGCGCGGCGCATCTTCGGCCGGCAGGGTTATGCCGGGACTGGAACGGAAGAGATCGTCGCGGCGGCCAGGATGACGCGCGGCGCGCTCTACTATCATTTCGCGGACAAGGCGGCGCTGTTCGATGCCGTGGTCGAATCCGTGGCTGAGGACATCCTGGCGATGATCGAGCGCGCCGCCCTGTCGGAAGGAACGAAGATCGACGGACTGATCGCCGGCTGCCGGGCCTATCTCGATGCCTGTCTTGCACCGGCCTTCCGGCAAATCTGGGTCATCGATGCACCGGCGGTGCTGGGACCCGAGCGTCTGCGGGTGATCGACGCCGGATATGCGCTCGGCTCGCTGCGGCAGGGGATCGATGAAGTGCTGGCCGAATCGAAAGCGAAGGGCCTGGCGGCCGATCCCCTGACAGCACTCGTCTCCGGCGCCCTCGACGAGGCGGCGCTGTGGCTCGTCCGCAACGATGATCCGCAATCACGCCGCGCGCTGGATGAGACGCTCGAGGCGCTGATCCGACGCACGCTGGAGGGCTGATCCGCCGTCAGGCGTCCGCGGCCTGCCTTCGCTCCTCGCCGTCTTGCCCGACCGGCGCCGCACGGCGGCGGGCGAGTTCCTCCAGTCTGAACCAGGTGCTGGCGTTTCTCCATACCGACTTCGCGTTGTCGTTCGCGCCGGCCTTCGAGGCCTTCGACATGGATCTGACGGGCGAGAAGAATCCCACGGTGCAGAAGACCCTGCGGTCGATCGGGCAGAAGCAGGTCGCGAAAGCCCATGCCGGTCTCGCGGCGATGATGGGCGACCGGCCATGGCTGGCGGGCGAAAAGCGAACGATCGCCGATGCCTATTTCATCGGTGTGGCGCGCTGGGCGCCTTTCCTGGCCTCGACCGGTGCACAGACCGTCGATCAGCGCGACTATCCCAACCTGCATCGGCACATGCGCAAGCTGGAGGAGGATCCGGCCGTCGTTTTCGCCCACGCCATCGAGGAGGAACGGCCCGCGTCGAGCAGCGGCAATTTTCGCGGCCATGTGGCGCTGGAGGAGTTGCGCCCGCGACTTTGACCACACGCTCAATGGATTGCCGGATCGGCCCTCAGACGGTCGACGAGAAAATCGACAAGCGCCCGCACCCTTCCCGCCGCCCGCCGGCCCTCGAGATGAACGACGTGGACCGGCGCCGGCGGGAGCTCGAATTCGGCGAGCACGATCTCCAGCTTGCCGGCGCTCAGTTCCGGCGCGATCTGGTACGACAAGACCCGCGTCAGGCCGCGACCGGCGACGGCCGCTTCAATCGCCACTTCGGCGGCGTTGACGATGAGTTGCGATGCCGGGCGAACGGTTTGCCTCCTGTCGCCAGACGCGAACTGCCATTCGGGCAGCGAGGCGGTCTGGGAGAAGGCGACGGTTTCGCATCGCGCAACATCCGCCGGCGTGTGCGGGATCCCGTGCCGGGTCAGATAGTCCGGAGAAGCGCACACCACGCTGCGCACGGCGCCCACCCGAATGGCGCTCAAGGCGGAATCGGGAAGCTCGGCAATGCGCACGGCCACGTCGAGGCCCTCTTCCACGAGATCGACGACGCGATCGAGGAGCAGGGTGCGCGCGGTGACGTTCGGGTGGCGGGAAAGAAAGTCGAACACGATCGGCGCCACGTGACGCTTGCCGAACAGCACCGGAGCGGTGATGGCGACCGGCCCCTTCAGCTCGGCATGGGATCCCGCGGCAGAGGCTTCCGCCTCGCCGATCTCGGACAGGATACGACGGCAGTCGGCGAGAAAGCGCGTGCCGGCCTCGTTCAGGCGAACGATCCTGGTCGTTCGGTGAAGAAGTCGGGTTCCGACGCGATCTTCGAGCGAGGCGACGGCTCGGGTCACGGCCGCCGGCGACATCGCCAGGCGGCGGGCCGCGGCGGCGAAGCTTTGGGCCTCGGCAACGGCGATGAAAGCCCGCATGGCCCCCAGACGGTCCATATAATTTCACTCACTGCAATAATCAGTTGTCACAAGCGCATATTATCACCGTCTGTTGGAACGCACATGTTATTCAGCGGAAACTCGAAAGGACACGACCCGTGACCGCGCCTGCCGCCCCAATTCGCCTTTACCGTCACCCGCTCTCAGGTCACTCGCACCGGGTGGAGCTGTTCCTGTCGCTGTTGCAACTCCCTGTCGAGTTCATCGACGTCGATCTCGCGAACGCGGCCCACAAGGCGCCGGACTTCGTGGCAAGGAGCCCGTTCGGCCAGATCCCGGTGATCGAGGACGGCGCCGTTACGCTGTTCGACAGCAACGCCATCCTGGTCTACCTGGCGACCCGCTACGACCCGCCGGGTCGCTGGCTGCCGCGCGATGCGCAAGGAGCGGCGCGGGTGCAGCAGTGGCTGTCGGTCGCGGCGGGCCAGCTCGCCCACGGACCGGCCGCGGCCAGGCTCGTGAAAACGTTCGGCTTCAAGCTCGACCATGAACGCGCCAGGGAGATCGCCGTGCGGCTTTTCGCAGTCCTCGACCGTCACCTCGAACGGCGGAGCTTCCTCACTGGTGATGCGCCAACCATCGCCGACGTCGCGATCTACTCCTATACAGTGCTCGCACCTGAAGGCGAGGTGCCGCTGGAGCCTTACGGCAATGTGCTGGCATGGCTCGCCCGCATCGAGGCCCTTCCGGGCTTCGTGGCGCCGAAGCGGGCGCGACCGGCGGCGTGAAATGCCGGGCCCCTTCCATGAAGGCGAGCGGCTGGTACAGCGACGCGCCGGAGTGCGCGACCGGATCGAAAAGATCGGGCGTATCGTCTTCCGCAGTTTCATGCCCGACGAACACCGGGAGCTGTTCGCGAGGCTCCCCTATCTGCTGGTCGGCAGCCTGGATGCGCAGGGCAGGCCCTGGGCTTCGGTGCTGACCGGCCGCCCCGGCTTCATCTCCTCGCCGGACCCGTGCACGCTTCGCGTTGCCGCGCGGCCCGCCGATGGTGATCCGCTTGAAGGAAATCTTGCCGTCGGCGCCCCCGTCGGCCTGCTCGGCATCGAGCTCGCGACCCGCCGGCGCAATCGCATGAACGGAACCATCGTCGCGGCATCCGACCGCGGCTTCACGGTCGAGGTCGGGCAGAGCTTCGGCAACTGCCCCAAATACATCCAGGCGCGCGGAGCGCTGACGGGTGGACCGGACAGCTTGGGGCACACGCGCCTGTTGCGCCAGGAAAAGGCAGCGTTATCGGATGAGGCGGTGGTGCTGATCCGTGGCGCCGACACGTTTTTCATCGCTACCGCCGCGCCGGGCGCTGGCGTCGATGTCTCCCATCGCGGCGGCAGAAAGGGCTTCGTGCGCGTGTCCGCAGAAGACAGCGGCACGGTCCTGACCTCGCCGGACTTCGTGGGCAACTTCTTCTTCAACACGCTGGGCAACCTGGCGCTCAATCCGCGCGCCGGCCTCGTGTTCATCGATTTTGATGCCGGCGAGACCCTGTCGATCACCGGCGAGGCCGAGGTGATCTGGGAGGGCGCCGAGCTCAGGGCATTCGTGGGTGCACAACGGCTCTTGCGGTTCCGCGTACGCGAAGGGGTGGTGATCGCCGGCGCTCTGCCGCCGCGCTGGTCGGTCGCGCAAGCCGCGCCCCAACTTGCAGCCACGGGATCGTGGGCGTAGCAGCGCGCCGCGAGGCGCTGGAACAAGGGCACACCTCCTTTCGTCATTGCGGCGAAAGCCGCAATCCAGCTGGAGCCTTTCAGCCGTGGATGTTCTTGCGCGTCCACGCGATGGGTCCGATGCTGGCATTCGATCGATCGCTCATTCTGCGAAGTTCGCGCATCGCCCGTCCGACACGATCTTCGTTGTTGGCAATGCGCTCCAGCTCCTGCCGAACCAGGGCGTTGACCGTCGTATTGCGCTTTGCCGCAAACCGACGGACCTTTGCGAGGATCCGCTCATCTACCGCCAATGTGATGTTTTTCATCGGCATCTCCTGTTTCACACTGTATCTGCGCAACGGGGTTGGGAGCGAGCCGTACTTGGTTACCCGGCGATCGCAGCCATGTTCCACGCTTGCGGCAAGACCAGCTGTGATATATATCACTGATATACATCAAGTGGGAGGTCGACATGTCAGATACCGGCGTCGCCAAGGTCTTCATGCACGGCCGAAGTCAGGCCGTGCGCCTGCCGCTGGCGTTTCGCCTGCCCAGCGACCGGGTGCGGGTGCGAAGAGTCGCGGGCGGTATCCTGCTTGAGCCGATGGTGAGCGATATCGATGCCTGGTTCGCTGCTCTCGACCGCTTCGCCGGCGTACCATTCATGGAAGAGGGTCGGCGTCAGCCGCCGATGCCGGAAGCGGAGGACGCGTTCGCGTGAACTATCTGCTCGATACCAATGCCGTCATCGCCTTCTTGAAAAATCACCCCGCCATATTCCGCAAGCGCTTGCGCCGCGCAGTATCCCGAGATGCCGTGATCGCCGTTTCGTCGATCGTGTTGTATGAGCTCTGGTACGGCGTCGCCTGCAGCGCCCGCCGCCGCGAGAACGCCGAGCGACTGCGCCTGTTCCTGTCGGGAGGGATGACTGTCAGCCCCTTCAGCGAAGATGACGCCGTGACCGCCGGGGACCTGCGGGCAACGCTCGGGGCGGCGGGAACTCCTATCGGCCCGTACGACGTTCTGATTGCCGCGCAGGCGCTGCGTATCGGCGCTACGCTCGTTACCGCCAACGTCGCGGAGTTCGCCCGGGTGCCGAAACTTCGCTGGCAGGACTGGACCGCCAGGGCGTGAGGCCCCAGTCCGAACCTGTCAGGCGGCTGGTGAAAGCTTTTGCAACCCTGATCTTGTTGCCCACCCTCCGCATCAGGTCGAGATCGTAGTCCAACTGAAGACCAAGCCAGACTTCGGGGCTGCTTCCGAACGCCTTGGACAGGCGAATGGCCATTTCCGGGGATATGCCGGAATTGCCGTTGACCAGCTCGGACAAAGTCTTGCGCGTGACGCCAAGACCCTTTGCCGCCGCCGTTACCGTGAGGCCCAGGGCCTCGATGCACTCTTGCCGCACGATTCTGCCGGGGTGCGGAGGGTTCTTCATCAACATGACACTTCTCCTCTGGTGGCAGTCCACCAAATCGACGTCAGGACCAATTCGCATCTTGGTGTCGTCGCTGGCCGGATCAAGCCTTGGCAAGCGCGGCCATGACGAGTTGATGGCACGAGGATAGGTGCGCAGCCGGCAGGCCTGCCCTGCGCATCGCAATCTGGCGCCAACCGCGGCAGCATGCTTTGGTCGCACCGCCCATGAACAACGTCCTGCTCTACCTCGCCACCGTGGCGATCTGGGGCTCATCGTGGCTCGCCATCACCTGGCAGCTCGGCACGGTCGAGCCCGAGATGTCGATCTTCTACCGGTTCGCGCTTGCCGCGGCGCTGCTCCTCGGCTGGTGCGCCATGCGCCGCCTGCCATTGCGCTTCTCGGCGCGCGATCAGCTGTTCATGGCGCTGCAGGGGGCGCTGCTGTTTTCGGTCAACTACATCATCTTCTATTTCGCGACCTTCTACCTGACGAGCGGGCTCGTGGCGGTGGCCTTCTCCACCATCATCGTCATGAACATCGTCTTCGGGGCGCTCATCTTAGGACACCCCGTCCGGCCGCGCGTCGCGCTTGGTGCGATGCTTGGACTGGCCGGGCTGGCGCTGGTGTTCTGGCCGGACCTCGCGGCGTTCGATCCGGGCAGCGCCGGGCTTTTCGGCCTGGCGCTGTCGCTCGTCGCTACCGCCTCGGCTTCGCTCGGCAACGTGGCATCGGCGCGCAACCAGCGCGCCGGCATTCCGGTCGTCCAGGGCAACGCCTTCAGCATGGCCTATGGAGCCGCCTTCACGCTCGCGGTGGCGCTCATCCGCGGCGTGCCGTTCGCCTTCGAGTGGACTCCCGCCTACGTGCTGTCGCTCCTCTATCTTTCGCTGTTCGCTTCGGTGTTCGCGTTCGGATGTTATCTGACGCTGCTCGGCCGCATCGGCGCCGACCGCGCCGCCTATACGAGCGTACTGTTCCCGGTGGTGGCGCTGGGCCTGTCGACCGTGTTCGAGAATTTCCGGTGGACCCCGCTCGCGTTCGCCGGCGCGGCGCTGATCGTGCTCGGCAATGTCGTGGTGCTGGCGAGGTTCGGCGGCTTGCGCCCTGTCCCTCGCGGCAGCGGCGTGTGACTGCCTACTGGCACTGGATGTTCATAGCGAGCAAAAGCAGGTGTCGAGAGCACACGATATGACCGGTTCTTGTAGCACACGATCCGTCCGGTTTTTGAATCGCCCCAAACGAGGGGGCGAAGATGCGACGGACGGAGCTGCTGCAAGGGCTGAGATGAAGTTCGAGGCGGTTCGGGAACGCTGGGCGGGCGGAGAGCTGAGCCAGGCGGAGGCGCCGCCGTTCGATGGTCAGGCCGCCTCCGGGACGTAGTGTAGGACCAGCAGATCATCCTGCGGACAGGGCGCGACAGCATAGGCGCGACCTTGATCGTCGCTGAACTCCACGAGCAAGGTGTTGTCGTCCAGCAGCTCAACGATCGTGCCGACCTGCCCGCGCGCAAGCCGATGCGCGGGAAGGTCCGTCAGCAATGCAACCGCGTCCAGGAGGGACGATCTTTCGTTCTTTGTGCCCTTTTCCGCCCGCATCATAGCACCCAACACGTGACGAACCTCGGCACGCTCTCGCCGATTCGTACGATCCAGATCGTTCTTACCACAGCCCTCTTTCCGCATCCAGATCTTCGTCCTCGACCTCGGCATAGTCGCCGCGATCGAGCGCCGCGGCACCAGCCCTGAGGGAGAGACGCAGCTTGTCGAGCTTGAGCGCCTTCTCGGCGCGCCGCTGTTGCAGAGCGCGGATCGCATCGCGCATGACCTCGCTGGCGTTGCGGTACTCGCCCGCCTTCAGGACCTCGTCGATGAAGGCGTCCTGCTCCGGGGTCAGGAGGATATTGCGGGTTGGCATAAGTCCAAGATAGTACTTTGGCAACAGTCGCCAATCTCCAACCCGTACCGTGACGGCTGCAGGCTTCGCCCGCGCACGCCGCTGGTCGACGGACGCCTGCCCCCGACGGCCACGGTCGTGATGCTGACGTGGCGCGGGGACGCCGATCACCACGGACTCGTCGCCGACGATGGCTACTGTGTCGATGAGACGCCAGGCGAGCTCGTCGATTGGGTTGTTCTTGTCGAAGGTTATCAGGCCATGAACCGGATCGCGCAGGCGCTGGGTCTCTGCGGCAACGCCGGGATTGGAGGGCGAGAGATACCACGGTCCCTGCGCCGGAGCGCCGGCCAGCCAGATTTCACCCCGGGCGGTTGTCGAGACGTAATGAGCCAGGCGCCGTCCTCCCCTTTGGCAACCCGAAATCCGTTGTCGTAGGGTGCCTTCTGCACCTCGGTGCGAACGAGGCATCCCGGTGGATTCTCCGGCTCGGTAACGAGATCAGTTTATTCATTTGCTCTTTCGGCGTCCGCCAGTTCGGCGCCGTGACTGCCTAGGCGCCCACCGCGTAGGGCGCCCTCGCGTCTTGGCAGTAACCTCCGGCAGCAGCTCGCCGAAGAGGGATCGTTGCGCGGGCTCGATGACAGTGGCGGATGGCTCCGCGGGAACCTCCGCCTTCTCACCGGCCCGGTAGTCTTTGATGGTGTCGGCAATCAAGCTCAGCAGTCTATCGCGTTCGCTCAACTCCCACGCCTCCCTGTCTACGACAGCTCTCCGCATTCAAGCCGATCCCAGGCTGCGTTCCACCGGCCCGAAGTCCTGCGGAAAACCTCGTTCCAGGATTTCCACATGAGCCTCAGGAGCGGGGCCACGTCCCAGGCGGCGATCGGGCGCTTGGCGTTCAGGCGGTCTTCGCCGATGACCCGGCTCGTTTCCGCCGTGGCGCGTTCCTTGTGCGCGGCGCTGAACTCGCGTTCGACGAACGGCCCGAGCCCCAGCCTGAGCAGTTCCAGCGACTTCCCTACGCGTTCATGGTTGGTGACTGCCATAGATAGCGCACTCTCCTATCCGAGGTGGGCTACATCCATATCGCCCCAGTGCTGCTTGAGATACTCCGCCACCAGGCGGCGATGACAGTGGTGCGGTTTGTGTTCGCTGCACAGCAGGCAACCGTCCGCGACCGCACTCCTTGAAATCGTCTCTTCAATTCGCCGCCGTTTCATGAGCGCGAGGAACCGGGTTTCATACGTGTTCCAGTCGCCACGCTGCTTTTTGTATTCGTCGAGCATTTCCTGGGTTGGCGCCAGGTCGGGAAGATGGAGGTACTCCATCCCGCAGATCTCGTGGAGGAAGTAGGCGAGGTCCTCTTTCTTTGCGAAGCCCGCGAGTTGCGAGACGTTGTTCAGGCGAACATCCACGACGCGTTTAGCGCCCGACTCGCGCAGCAACTCGAAGAAACGGCGCGCGGACTTCTTCGTGAATCCGATTGTGAACAGTTTCACGGTGGTTCTCTGACTGCGTGAGCCAGCTTTTCATCCACGTACGCCACCCGCTCCTCCTGCCGGACCAACGCCTCCGCAATCAATTCATCCCACGAGCGGAACAGGTCCTCCTGAGGCAGCCCGAAGGACTCGAGCAGTCTCTTCATCGTGTCTTCGTGCGTTTCCAGGCGGCCGTCCGCCAGGATGTGGTGCACGATGATACCGGCCTCAGCCAATGCGCGAGCCACCAGAAGCGTGCGGTGACACTCCAGCGGCTCCTTCTCGGCGCACATCAAGCCGATGCGGCGGTTGTGCGCGCCGGTGATGACGCGGTCGATACCGTTAACGAACATTTCCGTGCGCGCCAGGCGCGCATAGTGAATGCGTCCTTTGACGTAGCACGACGGGTCGTCCGGCCGCGCACCAAGCTCGCGTCCCAGGAACACATATCGGATGCCATGCGCCATCAAGCCTGGCCCGAGGGCATCGCGATTGAACTGGGGGTTGAAGCGGCTGTAAGGCGCCGAGCGCACATCGGCCAAATCGGCAACCCCGTGCTTCTGAAGCAGTGCCGCGAACGCTTCCAGCGAGTGGGTCGAGTGGCCGATCGTGAACACCGGAAATCTTGAGGCATTCATGGGCCGGCTTCCCTGTTGCGCTGAATGATGGCCGCGATCAGCTTGTAGCACGCCTCGTTGTGCGGCTCACCGAGGCTGATCGTAAGGAAACTCTCACCGATCTCATATTCGCCGTCTGCCTTCGCCAAGTACGTACGCTCATATCTCGGGTCGGTGACCCAGAGCCGGTACTCCTCACCTGCGTGATGAAAACGACCCTGCACACGCCGCTTCAGATTACCGAAGGCCTCGCCGGGCTTAAAAACAGCCAGCGTGAGCCGATCCACCCGGACAAGGCGGAGCGAGTTCTTGAGGGTCTCCGCTAGCAAGAGCGGGATCCTGTCGTTAAGTCCGTTGTACGTGCTGTAACTGTTGATCCAAAGGGGCTCATCGTGCTCGGCAAGCCGCTCCAGGTCGCTCCAGGCGACGCGACCGGCCCTAACCCAGTAGCGGTCGGGATCGAGCAGCCAGTTCTCCTGCTGATAGCTCTTCGGTCGCGCCGTGAGCAGCGGTACGTCCACGATATCGAGCACGCGTGGATCGCTCCCGTTCTCATACTGACGTTCGTACTCCGAAACCTCCTCGTGCTCCCTGGAACTGACCGGGCGAATCCATCCGATGGCTCGGTTTCCCAAAAGCTCTTTGCCAGCGATACATCGACCATTGAGCTTGCGTGAGTTGGTTAGGCACATGATGCGTTTCACTGTGCCCATGGGCTACGCGTCGACCTCTTCGAACAATCCCGCCCTTTCCGGCCGAGGTGTGGCGCCGTCGCGGGCCAAGCGGGCGTCATCAGGGCGGTATCGTCTTCGACGGTATCTGGCCGTGGTGGCATATGCGAGCACGGATGTGCTTTGCGGCTCAGCCTAATGCGGGGAACCAAGATCGTCGAGTGGCTCGCATGGCCGCGTCCGCCGCGCTTCGTCCGGCGACGCAAGCCCTCCGGCCAGCACCTATCCGCCTGTGAGGGTCACACAAATGGGCAGATATGCTGGTCACAAGCACTCCAGTAATGTGGAGTTTTGCCGTACACGGTCCAGGAACGAGTAGCTATGGCAACCTCATCGCAGCGCAATCGGAAAACAAAAAGCCGTGAGCTCAAAACCGAGCGCATGGAGCTGCGGCTCAAACCGTCGGCCAGGCGGATCATCCAGCGGGCCATGTCGGTGACCGGCATGGGGGCCGGCGACCTGGCTTACGAGGGAGCGCGTCGCGTCCTGGCGGAGCACGAATGCATGCTGCTCGTCGGTGCAGACCGGGAGGTCTTCCTCGAGGCGGTCCGAAACCCGCCCAGGCCGGCCAGAAAGCTTGTCGCGGTTCTGAAACGTCATCGCGATCTCTTCGGCTGACGCTGCGCTTGCCACTCGTCATCGAACCGCTCGGACGCCACTCGCGTACAGCCTTCTTCAGCGGTGCGCCTGATCTCGACGACCGGTTTCGACGCCGTGCAAGCCAGGACGAAAGGCGTAATGTCGCTCGCGTGTTCGTCGCGGTCGACGAGACCCTCGGGTCGTCGGCTTCTATTCACTGAGCACCTTCACGCTTGCGCTCGATGACTTGCCCGCGGACATCGCCCGCAAGCTCCCGTGTTATGACGCTATCCCGGCAGCCCGCATCGGCCGGCTGGCCCGGGATGAGCGGGTGCGCGGGCGAAGGATAGGCGAACTGTTGCTGGCCGACGCTGTGCGTCGCATTCTGGGCGCCGGCCGCTCGCTGGCGATGTTTGCGATCATTGTCGAAGCCAAGGACGACCGAGCGATCGCCTTCTATCGCAACTTTGGCTTTACGCCGTTCCCCACGCAGCCGAGGCGCCTCTTTCTCCTGACCTCCTCCGCTGCCCCGGCATTGAAAAAGCCGTAACCGACAACTCGTGCGCGAGAAGCAAGCACCGCTACGCCACTTTAATCCTTGCTCATTCCGCGCGCATCTGTGCTATAGGAGCGAAAGAACGAAAAGGGAACGATAATGACGGCGAAGCGCTGGTTTGACAACTGATGATTGCAAAAGCGGCCATCTGCTCACCTATTTTTACCTATTATAGGCAAATCTTACACGCGGTGATTGCATCATCGCATTGCCGTCCTGATCCACGCCACCGAAATAACCGGCTGCTCGGCATGGCTGCAATGCGCGAGAGTGCCTTTGCGCAGCGACAGCGCAACACAACATCAACTGCGCCCAAGGCCCTCCGTGCCGCTGTGTACACGTCCCTTCCATCTGTCCTAGATAGACGCCGATGACTCCGCGGCCGCTCTCCCCGCATCTGCAGATCTACCGGCCCATGCTCACCATGGTGATGTCGATCGTCCATCGCATCACCGGGGCGGCGCTCTATTTCGGAACGATCCTGCTCGTCGCCTGGCTCAGCGCCGCCGCTGCGGGTCCCGAAAGCTTCGCCGTCGCCCGCGACATCGCCGCTTCGATTCCTGGTAAAGCAGTACTCCTCGGCTACACCTGGGCGCTCGTGCATCACGCGCTGGGCGGTCTCAGGCACCTCGTCTGGGACACCGGCCGCGGCCTCGACCTTCCAACCGTGGAACGAATGGCACAGCTCAATCTGGCCGGCTCGATCGCCATCACCATCCTCATCTGGCTCGTCGCATGGCTCTGAGAACGCCGGTCGCCCGGGTGCGCGGGCTCGGATCGGCGCACGCCGGAACAGACGACTGGTGGCGCCAGCGCCTCACGGCAATCGCCAACCTGCCGCTCGTCATCTTCCTCATCTGGCTCGCGGTGGCGCTTTCGGGCGGCAGCCATGCCGAGGTTGTGGCCGCGCTCCGACATCCATGGGTGGCCGGCGGTCTCGTGCTGGCCCTGACCAGCATCGCCATCCACATGCGGCTCGGCATGCAGGTGATCATCGAGGATTACGCCGTCGCCACCGGGGTGAAGACGGGTCTCGTCATCGCCAACATCTTCTTCGCCGCGGCCATCTGGATCATCGGCCTCCTGGCCGTGCTCCGCCTCCAGCTGGGGGCCTGATGAGGATGGCAAAAAACGGTCAATCGGGCGGCGCAGCGTTCTCGATCGGCAACCGCGCCTACCCGATCACCGACCACACATACGACGTCGTGGTCGTGGGCGCGGGCGGCGCGGGTCTCCGGGCGGCTCTCGGCGCGGCGCAGGCCGGACTTAGGACCGCCTGCATCACCAAGGTGTTTCCGACGCGCTCACATACGGTGTCGGCGCAGGGCGGCATCGCCGCCGCACTCGGCAACATGGGCCCGGACGACTGGCGCTGGCACATGTATGACACGGTCAAGGGCGCCGACTGGCTCGGCGACCAGGACGCGATCGAATACCTGTGCCGCAACGCCCCCGAGGCGGTCTACGAGCTCGAGCATTTCGGCATGCCGTTCTCGCGCACCGAGGACGGGCGCATCTACCAGCGGCCGTTCGGCGGCATGACGCAGAGGTTCGGGGAGGGCGGGCCCGCCTACCGCACCTGTGCGGCCGCCGACCGCACCGGTCACGCGATGCTGCACACGCTCTATGGCCAGTCGCTCCGGCACGCAACGAAGTTCTACATCGAATACTTCGCCCTCGACCTGATCATGGACGATGGCCAATGCCGGGGCGTGATGGCGCTCGCCATGGAGGCGGGAACGATCCATCGGTTCCGCGCCCACAAGACCATCCTCGCCACCGGCGGCTATGGCCGGGCCTACTTCATGTGCACCTCGGCGCACACCTGCACCGGCGACGGCAACGCCATGGTGCTCAGGGCCGGTCTGCCGCTGCAGGACATGGAGTTCGTGCAGTTCCATCCGACCGGCATTCATGGCGTCGGCGTGCTCATCTCGGAAGGCGTGCGGGGCGAGGGCGGCTATCTGCTGAACTCGGCGGGCGAGCATTTCATGGAACGCTACGCCGCGCAGGCCAAAGACCTCGCCTCGCGCGACGTCGTCTCCCGGGCGATCACGACGGAGATTCGCGAGGGGCGGGGAGTGGGCCCGGCGAAAGATCACGTTCACCTGCATCTCGAGCATCTCGACCCCGAGGTCGTGCACGAGCGTCTGCCGGGCATCTCCGAAAGTGCGAAAATCTTCGCCGGAGTTGACGTCGGCAAGGAGCCGATCCCGGTGGTGCCGACGGTGCACTACAACATGGGCGGCATCCCCACGAACTACCACGGTGAGGTGCTGGCGGGCGATCCGAAGCATCCGGAAAAGACCGTACCCGGGCTGCTGGCGATCGGCGAGGCGGCATCGGTCTCCGTGCACGGAGCAAACCGCCTCGGCTCCAACTCGCTCATCGACCTCTTGGTGTTCGGCCGCGCGGCAGGCCTGAAGTGCGCCGGGACAGTGGCCGCCGGCGCCGCCCACAGCGATCTGCCGCGCGATGCCGGCGAACCAGCGATCACCCGCTTCGACCGCTTTCGCCATGCGGAGGGATCGGCGCCCACGGCCGAGCTGCGCCTCAGGATGCAGAAGGCCATGCAGGACAATTGCGCGGTGTTTCGTTCCGACGAGGTGCTAGCCGAAGGCGAGCGCAGGATCGCCGAGGTCTGGCAGGCGACCGCCGACATCCGCGTCACCGACCGCTCGCTCGTCTGGAACTCGGACCTGATCGAGACGCTCGAATACGACAACCTGATCGCCCAGGCGGCCGTGACGGTGGCCGGCGCCCGGGCGCGCCGGGAAAGCCGCGGCGCCCATGCGCGCGAGGACTTCCCGGAGCGCGACGACGACAACTGGATGAAGCATACCCTCGCCTGGGCGGACTGCGGCTCGGGCAAGCTCCGGCTCGATTACCGCCCGGTCCACTCCTTCACGCTGTCGAACGAGATCGAATACATCAAGCCGAAGCAACGGGTATACTGATGGTGCAGCTCACGCTCCCGCGGAACTCGAAGGTGGCGACGGGTAAGACCTGGCCGGCGCCCGAGGGCGCGACGGAGCTCGCCGAGCTCCGCATCTACCGCTGGGATCCGGACGCCGGCGAGAACCCCAGGCTCGATACCTATCGCATCGACCGGCGCGACTGCGGGCCGATGGTTCTGGACGCGCTGATCAAGATCAAGAACGAACAGGACCCCACGCTGACCTTCCGCCGTTCGTGCCGCGAGGGTGTATGCGGCTCGTGCGCCATGAACATCGACGGCGTCAACACGCTGGCCTGCACCAAGCCCATCGCCGAGGTTCGCGGTGCGGTGCGCGTCTATCCGCTGCCGCACCTCGAGGTGGTGAAGGACCTGGTTGCCGATCTCACCCACTTCTACGCCCAGCATCAGGCGATCGAGCCTTGGCTCAAGACGTCGAGTCCCGAGCCGCGGGCCGAATGGCGCCAGAGCCACGACGACCGGGCGAAGCTCGACGGGCTTTATGAGTGCATCCTGTGCGCCTGCTGCTCGACCGCGTGCCCGTCATACTGGTGGAACGGCGACCGCTACCTGGGTCCCGCAGCGCTCATCCAGGCCTACCGCTGGCTCATCGACAGCCGTGATGATGCGGCAGGCGAACGGCTGGACGATCTCGAAGACCCGTTTCGCCTCTATCGCTGCCACACCATCATGAACTGTACCAAGGCCTGCCCCAAGGGGCTCAATCCCGCCAAGGCGATCGCCGAAATCAAGAAGATGATGATCGAACGGAGGCTCTGATGCTGGATCACATCGGTCTGCCGGTGAGCGACCTTGCGAAATCGAAGGCCTTCTACCTGAAGGCGCTGAAACCCCTGGGGATCGGCCTCGTCATGGAGGTGACGGCCGAGCAGACCCAGGGCGAAGCTGCAGCCGGCCTTGGCGCCAAGGAAAAACCGTTCTTCTGGATCGGCGTCGGCAAGCGCAAGGGCGAGCACATGCACGTCGCCTTTGCGGCCGACAGCCGGGCCATCGTCGATCGGTTCCATGCCGCCGGGCTCGCCGCGGGCGGCAAGGACAACGGCGCGCCCGGCCTCAGGCCGCACTACCACCCGGACTACTACGGCGCCTTCGTGCTCGACCCCGACGGCCACAACATCGAGGCGGTATGTCATTTGCCCGAGTAGACACCGTGCGAATTCATCAGACGCCGGACCATCTCACCCACGGTGCACCATGAAACACCGGTCACCGGACCGGCAGCCGTGGATGACGGCGCCCGAGCTCGGGCGCTCGCTTCGCCCCGGCCTCGGCGTCAATCTCCTGGTGAAGGACGTCGGCAAGGCAGTGAAATTCGCGGAGGAAGTGCTGTGGGCGACGGTCACCTATTCGGATGATGATTTCGCGGCGGTACGCGCCTGTGGCAGCGAGTGGATGCTCCACGCCGATCATACCTATGACGGCAATCCGCTTTCGGGCATCGTCAAGGGCGTGGAAGCCCGGGGCGCGGGCGTCGAGCTCAGGCTTTACGGCCTCGATCCCGATCAGGCCGAGGCGCGGGCGCGGGCGGGCGGCTGGACGGTGCTGGCGGGCGCCATCGACAAGCCGCACGGCCTGCGCGAATGCGTCATCATCGACGACGACGGATACGTGTGGATACCGGGCGCCGGCATTGCCTGATATTGTAGCAACCCTTGAAAGCGAGTGAGTGGCAGAGCAACCATGGTCAGGAACATCGGTCATTTCATCGGCGGCAAGCGGGTCCAGGGCAAAAGCGGCCGCTTCGGCGATGTCTTCAATCCCAACACCGGTGAGGTGCAGGCGAAGGTCGCGCTCGCCTCGGCAGGCGAAGTCGGGGAGGCGGTCGCCGATGCCAGGGCCGCGCAGACCGGGTGGGCGGCGAAGAACCCGCAGGCGCGCGCCCGGGTTATGATGAAGTTTCTCGAACTTGCCAACGCCAATCGCGAAGAGCTGGCCGGGCTCATCTCGATGGAGCACGGCAAGACCATTCCGGACGCGCTCGGCGACCTCCAGCGCGGTCTTGAGGTGGCGGAGTTCGCCTGCGGCATCCCGCATCTCTTGAAGGGCGAGTTCACCGAAGGCGCGGGTCCCGGCATCGATACCTATTCCATTCGCCAGCCGGTGGGTGTGGCGGCGGGGATTACGCCCTTCAACTTCCCCGCCATGATCCCGTTGTGGAAGGCTGCCCCGGCGATCGCCTGCGGCAACGCTTTCGTGCTCAAGCCTTCCGAGCGCGATCCCTCCTGCCCCATGCGGCTCGCCGAGCTGTTCCTGGAGGCGGGACTTCCGCCGGGCGTGCTCAACGTGGTCAACGGCGACAAGGAAGCGGTCGATGCAATCCTCGATCATCCCGACATAGCGGCAGTGGGTTTCGTCGGGTCGACGCCGATCGCCGAATATGTCTACGGCCGCGGCACCGCGCACGGCAAGCGCGTGCAGACTTTCGGCGGCGCCAAGAACCACATGATCATCATGCCCGACGCCGACATGGATCAGGCCGTCGATGCGCTGGTGGGCGCCGGCTACGGCTCGGCCGGCGAGCGATGCATGGCGATCTCGGTCGCGGTTCCGGTCGGCAGGGCGACCGCCGATGCGATGATCGAGAAACTCGTGCCGCGGGTCGAAAAGCTCAAGGTCGGATTGTCGAGCGACCGCGAGGCGGACTACGGTCCCCTGGTCACGAGGGCGCACCTCGAAAAGGTGAGGAGCTACGTGGAGCTCGGTCTGAAGGAAGGCGCGAAGCTGAAAGTCGACGGGCGCAGCTTCCGCATGCAGGGCTACGAGGGCGGCTATTTCCTCGGCGGCTGCCTGTTCGACGAGGTCAAGCCCGACATGCGCATCTACAGGGAGGAGATCTTCGGTCCCGTTCTATCGGTTGTCAGGGCCGAGAGCTACGAAGAGGCGGTCGAGCTCCCCAGCAGCCACGAGTACGGCAACGGCGTGGCCATCTACACGCGCGACGGCGATGCGGCGCGCGACTTCGCATCCAAGGTCCAGGTCGGCATGGTCGGCATCAATGTGCCGATTCCGGTGCCGGTCGCCTATCACACGTTCGGCGGCTGGAAGCGCTCGGCGTTCGGCGATCTCAATCAGCACGGCCCCGATTCGATCCGCTTCTATACCAGGACCAAGACCATCACCTCGAGATGGCCCTCCGGCATCAAGGACGGGGCGCAATTCGTCCTGCCCACGATGCGTTAGCCCAAACCCCACGTCATACCAGCGAAAGCTGGTCCCAGCTTCGGGCCGGTCCAACGACTATCGGCGTAGGCTGACTCTTCGACTGAATACGCTCTCGTCGAGCTCGCGGTGAAGATTGTTGTGCACTTCCGGAGAATGCTTTACGGAAACCGTGGTCATGAATCCTGGTTGACGTTTGCGGAAGGTAGAGGCGCAGCATGTCCCGCAAGAAGATCGGTCTCGTCGGCGGCGGCATGATCGGCGGAACGCTCGCTCACCTTGTCGGTCTGAAGGAACTGGGTGACGTCGTGCTGTTCGACATCCTGGAAGGGATGCCGCAAGGCAAGGCGCTCGACATCGCGGAAAGCGCTCCCGTCGAAAGGTTCAACGCGAGATATATCGGCACCAACCGCTACGAGTCGCTCAAGGAGAGCGATGTCGTGATCGTCACCGCCGGCGTGGCGCGCAAGCCGGGCATGAGCCGCGACGACCTGCTCGAAATCAATCTCAAGGTGATGAGCCAGGTGGGAGCGGGCATCAAGAAATATGCGCCCAATGCCTTCGTCATCTGCATCACCAATCCGCTCGACGTGATGGTATGGGCGCTGCAGAAGTACTCCGGGCTGCCGTTCCACAAGGTCGTCGGCATGGCGGGCGTGCTCGATTCAGCCCGCTTCCGGCACTTCCTCGCGGAAGAATTCAAGGTCTCGGTGGAAGACGTGACCGCCTTTGTCCTGGGCGGTCATGGCGACAGCATGGTGCCGCTGGTGCGCTACTCGACGGTCGCCGGGATCCCCGTTCCGGATCTGATCGCGCTCAAGTGGACAACGCAGAAACGCATCGAAGAGATCGTCCAGCGCACGCGCGACGGCGGGGCCGAGATCGTCGGCCTCTTGAAAACCGGCTCTGCCTTTTACGCGCCCGCGGCGTCGGCGATCGCCATGGCCGAAAGCTACCTCAAGGACAAAAAGCGCGTACTGCCATGCGCCGTGCGCCTCACCGGGCAATACGGGGTCGACAACCTCTATGTCGGAGTTCCGGTGGTGATCGGGGCGAACGGTGTCGAGCGCATCGTCGAAATCAGGCTCGACGGCGATGAGCGGACGCAGTTCAGGAATTCCGTCAAGGCCGTGCAGGCACTGATGGAGGTCGCCCGGAAAATCGCCCCCGACCTGGCGGCCTGACATCCTTCGCGATGAACATTCATGAATATCAGGCCAAGGCCATCCTCCAAGGCTTTGACCTCCCGGTGCCCCGCGGAGCAGCTGCCTTCAGCGTCGAGGATGCTGTCGCGGCGGCAAACCAACTCGGCGGCCAGACGTTCGTGGTCAAAGCCCAGATCCATGCCGGCGGCCGCGGCAAGGCAGGCGGCATCAAGGTCGTCAATTCCATAGCTGCTGTGCGCGACGCCGCCGCAGCCCTGCTGGGATCGACGCTGGTCACCCGGCAGACGGGGCCTGCCGGAAGGATGGTCCGCCGCCTCTACATCGAGGAAGGTGCTGCGATCGAGCGGGAACTCTACCTCGCCTGCCTGGTCGACCGCGCCACGGCCCGCCCCGCCTTCATCGCCTCGACGGAAGGCGGCATGGATATCGAGGAGGTGGCGAGAGAGACTCCCGGGAAAATCGCGACGGTCCATATCGATCCGGCGACCAACGTCTGTCCGCACCACGTGCGGCGCCTGACGAAGGCCCTGAAGCTCGACGGCCGCCTCGGCAAGCAGATGAGCGATATCATCACCTCTCTGCACAGAGCGTTCGTCGACAAAGACATGAGCCTGCTCGAGATCAATCCGCTGATCGTGACCCGCGACGGCAGGCTGGTGTGCCTCGACGCCAAGATCAATTTCGACGACAACGCGCTCTTCCGCCATCCCGACATCGTGGCGCTGCGCGATGAAGACGAAGAAGACCCGCGCGAGGCCGAAGCGCACGAGCACGATCTATCGTATGTGGCGCTCGACGGCGCCATCGGCTGCATGGTGAACGGAGCCGGCCTCGCCATGGCCACCATGGACATCATCAAGCTGCATGGTGCGGAGCCGGCGAACTTTCTCGACGTCGGCGGAGGAGCCTCGAAGGAAAAGGTCGCCGCCGCCTTCAAGATCATTACCGCCGACCGCCGGGTGGAGGGGATCCTGGTCAACATCTTCGGCGGCATCATGCGCTGCGACGTCATCGCCGAAGGGGTCATCGCGGCGGTGAAGGAAACGGGCCTCGGCGTGCCGCTGGTGGTGAGGCTCGAAGGCACCAAGGTGGAAGAGGGCAAAAAGCTGCTCGCTGATTCCGGGCTGGACGTCATCACCGCCGACAACCTCGACGACGCTGCCGCCAAAATCGTTAAGGCAGTCGGCAACAAGTCCTCCGCGCCCCGGGAAAAGAGGCCTATCAATTGACCCGATGTCCATCCTGATCGGCAAAAAAACCAAGGTCATCTGTCAGGGCATCACCGGCGCGCAAGGATCGTTTCATACCGAGCAGGCAATGGCCTACGGCACCAGGATGATCGCGGGCGTCACGCCCGGCAAAGGGGGAACGACACACCTGGGGCTGCCGGTGTTCGACACCGTGGCCGAAGCGCAGGCCGCCGAAGCTGCCGATGCATCGGTGGTCTATGTGCCGCCGGCCTTCGCGGCCGATGCCATCGCCGAGGCGATCGAGGCCGGGGTCCCGCTCGTCGTGTGCATCACCGAAGGCGTTCCGGTGATGGACATGGTCAAGGTCAAGCGCGCCCTGTGCGGCGCCAGAACGCGCCTCATCGGCCCCAACTGTCCGGGGCTGCTGACGCCCGGCGAATGCAAGATCGGCATCATGCCGGGGAATATCTTCAAGAAGGGTTCGGTCGGTATTGTGTCGCGGTCGGGGACGCTTACCTATGAAGCGGTGCTGCAGACGACCGCGGAAGGTCTGGGCCAGACCACCGCTGTCGGCATCGGCGGCGACCCCGTTAAAGGCACGGAGTTCATCGAAATCCTCGAGATGTTCCTGGGCGACGACAAAACCCAGTCGATCGTCATGATCGGCGAGATCGGCGGCGCTGCCGAAGAGGAAGCTGCCGAGTTCATCCGCAAGTCCAGGCGCAAGAAGCCGGTGGCAGGGTTCATCGCCGGACGATCGGCGCCGCCGGGCCGGCGAATGGGCCATGCCGGGGCGATCATCTCGGCAGGCAAGGGCGGAGCGGAGTCAAAGATCGAGGCGATGCGCCGGGCGGGCATTGCGGTTGCTCCGTCGCCGGCGGCTCTTGGAGTGACGCTCAGAAAGCTGCTCAGGAGCAAGCGGAGGTAGAAGAGCAGGCGACGATGACGAAAAGCGACCTCAACCGGCAGTTCGACTCGACCTCGTTCCTGTGGGGCGGCAACGCCCAGTACATCGAGGAGATGCAGCGGCGCTTCCTGGAAGATCCGCTATCGGTTGACGCCCAGTGGCGGGCGTTCTTTGCCGGCCTGGCGGAAGATCGCCAGCTGGCACGAAAGTCGCTGGAGGGCGCTTCCTGGCAAGCCGGCAACGGACGGCCTGACGACAACGGCGATCTGCTCGCCGCGCTGGACTACGGCCGGGCGGACAGCGAACGCCCCTCGGCGCCGCGCAGCGAACGCAGGGTGCGTGTGCGCAGCGACGGGCAAGTCAGCGAAGATGTCCGTCGTGCGACCATGGATTCGGTGCGCACACTGATGATGATCCGGGCCTACCGGATACGCGGTCATCTGGCAGCCGATCTCGATCCGCTCAAGCTCCGTGCGCCTGCGCCCCAGCCGGAACTGGATCCGGCATCCTACGGCTTCGGAGCCAAGGATCTCGACCGGCCGATTTTCATCGACAACGTGCTTGGCCTCGAGCATGCGACGATCCGCCAGATCACCGAGATCCTGCAACGAACCTACTGCGGCAGCCTGGGCATCGAGTTCATGCATATTTCCGATCCGGTGCAGAAGGCGTGGATCCAGGAGCGAATCGAGGGCCCCGACAAGGCGATTTTGTTCAAAGCCCTCGGCAAGCGCCGCATCCTCAACAAGCTCATCGAAGCGGAAGGCTTCGAGCAGTTCCTCAACCTCAAGTACACCGGAACCAAACGTTTCGGGCTCGACGGAGCGGAAGCAACCGTGCCGGCGCTCGAACAGATCATCAAGCGGGGCGGCGTCCTGGGGGTCAAGGAAATCGTGCTGGGAATGGCCCATCGCGGCCGCCTGAACGTGCTCGCCAACGTCATGGCCAAGTCGTTCAGCGCGATTTTCCACGAGTTCAAGGGCGGCTCGGCAAGCCCAGAGGACGTCGAAGGCTCCGGCGACGTCAAGTATCATCTCGGCTCGTCGTCGGACCGTGAGTTCGACGACATCCGGGTCCACCTGTCGCTCACCGCGAATCCCTCACACCTCGAGATTGTCGATCCGGTCGTGCTCGGAAAGGCGAGAGCCAAGCAGGACCAGCGCGGCGACGACAAGCGCACCTCGGTCCTGCCGCTGCTGATGCACGGGGATGCGGCGTTCGCCGGGCAGGGTGTCGTGGCGGAGTGCTTCGGACTGTCGGGCCTCAGGGGACACCGGTCCGGCGGCTCCATCCATTTCATCGTCAACAATCAGATCGGCTTCACGACCAGTCCGATCCTGGCGCGCTCCTCGCCCTACCCGAGCGACGTGGCCAAGATGATCGAGGCGCCGATCTTTCACGTCAACGGCGATGATCCCGAGGCGGTCGTGTTTGCAGCCAAGATCGCCACCGAGTTCCGGCAGAAGTTTCGCAAGCCGGTCGTGGTCGACATGTTCTGCTACCGCCGGTTCGGCCACAACGAAGCGGACGAGCCGGCGTTCACGCAGCCGATCATGTACCAGCGGATCAGCCAACACCCGACGGTGGTCGAGATCTACGCACGCAGACTGGTGGCCGAAGGGGTAATAAGCAGCGGCGAGGTGGCTGAAATGAAGGCCGCCTACCGCAGGCGCCTCGACGATGCCTTCAGTGCCGCGGAGGGCTTCAAACCCAACAAGGCCGACTGGCTGGACGGCCGCTGGGCTCACCTGAAGGCGGCGAAGCTCGACGACGATCCGCGCCGGGGCTCGACCGGGGTTGCGGTCGAGCGGCTGAAGAAGATCGGGCTCAGGACCGCGAAGGTGCCCAAGTCCTTCAAGCTGCACCGCACTCTGGAGCGCGTATTCGAGAATCGCCGGAAGATGATCGAAAACGGCAAGGGGGTTGACTGGGCGCTGGGCGAAGCGCTCGCTTTCGGCACACTGCTCGAGGACGGCAACCCGGTCCGGCTTTCCGGCCAGGACGTGCAGCGCGGCACGTTTTCACAGCGCCATGCCGTTCTCATCGATCAGGACAACGAGCGGCATTTCACGCCGCTCAATCACCTGCAGCGCGAGCAGAAGGTCAAGATCGAGGTCGTCAACTCGATGCTGTCGGAGGAAGCGGTGCTCGGGTTCGAATACGGCTATTCGCTCGCCGAGCCCAATGCGCTGGTGGTCTGGGAGGCCCAGTTCGGCGACTTCGTCAACGGTGCCCAGGTCGTCATCGACCAGTTCATATCCTCGGGAGAACGCAAGTGGCTGAGAATGTCCGGCCTCGTGCTGCTGCTGCCGCATGGATACGAGGGCCAGGGCCCGGAACATTCCTCGGCAAGGCTGGAGCGCTTCCTGCAGCTGTGCGCGGAAGACAACATCCAGGTCGCCAACTGCACGACGCCGTCCAACTATTTCCACATCCTGCGCCGCCAGCTCAGGCGCGAGATCCGCAAGCCGCTGGTGCTGATGACGCCGAAGTCGCTGCTCCGGCACAAGCGATGCACCTCCACGCTCGAGGAGATGGGGGAAGGAACCTCGTTTCACCGTATCCTTTACGATGATGCCCAGCAGCCGGGTGCGGAAACCACGCTCGTTGCCGACGACAGGATCAGGCGGGTCGTGTTGTGCACCGGCAAGATCTACTACGATCTCTATGAAGATCGGCTCAGGCGGGGCATCGATGACGTCTATCTGCTGCGCGTCGAGCAGCTCTATCCCTTCCCGCACAAGGCGCTGGTCCATGAGCTGTCGCGCTTCAAGAGCGCCCAGATGGTCTGGTGCCAGGAAGAGCCGCACAACATGGGAGCCTGGACGTTCGTGCAGCCGAGTCTGGAATGGGCGCTCAACTACATCGATGCCAAACACAAACGAGCCAGTTATGCAGGCCGGAGCGCTTCGGCATCCACAGCGACGGGTCTGATGAGCAAGCATCAGCGGGAACTGAAAGCGCTGCTCGACGAAGCTTTCCGCGAGGGCTAGGAGATGGCGACCGAAATCAAAGTCCCGGCGCTCGGAGAATCGGTAAGCGAGGCGACGATCGGGCAATGGTTCAAGAAGCCGGGCGAAGCGGTGACCGCCGATGAACCTCTGGTCGAACTCGAAACCGACAAGGTGACGATCGAGGTCCGCGCTCCCGGAGCCGGTGTGCTTGAAACCGTGTCGGCCAAGCCCGGCGATACCGTCCAGGTCGGAGCGCTGCTCGGGCAGATCGGTGGCGCTGTCGTGCAGCAGGAAGGCAAGACCGCTGCCCCGCCGAAGACCTCACCCGCCGTCGCTCAAGCGGTGGCCAAACCCCAGGCGGCGGCGCCGCTTTCGCCGGCCGTGCGCAAGATCGTGGAGGAGCGCAACCTCGAGCCTCAAAGCATCGAGGGAACGGGAAAAGACGGACGCCTCACCAAGGCCGATGTGATCGTCCAGGCGCCGAAGCCGGCTGCTCCGGCAGCGGCCGCAGAAGCGCGCAAGCCCGCAGCGCCGGTCGTCGCGCGGCCCGCGGCGAAACCTGAAATCCCGGCTGCCGCGCCACCGGGCGGGCGGGAGGAACGCATCCGGATGAGCAGGCTCCGGCAAACGATCGCGCGCCGGCTGAAGGATGCCCAGAACACCGCCGCCATGCTCACGACGTTCAATGAAGTCGACATGCGGCACGTCATGGCGCTGCGCAGTCAGTACAAGGACACCTTCGAGAAGAAACACGGCGTCAAGCTCGGTTTCATGGGCTTCTTCGTCAAGGCGGTGATCCAGGCGCTGAAGGAGATACCGGCGGTCAACGCCGAGGTCGACGGCGAGGACATCGTCTACAAGAACTACTACAACATCGGGGTTGCGGTCGGCACCGACAGGGGCCTGGTCGTCCCGGTTGTCCGCGATGCCGACCTGCTGTCGCTGGCCGGCATCGAGCGCGCCATCACGGAGCTCGGCGGAAAGGCCCGTGACGGCTCGCTCAGGATCGACGACATGCAGGGCGGCACGTTCACCATTTCGAACGGCGGCGTGTACGGCTCGCTCATGTCCACTCCCATTCTCAATGCGCCCCAGTCCGGCATCCTGGGCATGCACAAAATTCAGGATCGCGCGTTCGCCGAAGCCGGACAGATCGTCATCCGTCCCATGATGTACCTGGCGTTGTCCTACGATCACCGCATCGTCGATGGACGGGAAGCGGTGACGTTCCTGGTGCGCGTCAAGGAATCGCTGGAAGACCCGCAGCGCCTGCTGCTGGAGCTTTGACCATGGCCGAACCTTACGACGTCGCCGTCATCGGGACCGGCCCCGGCGGCTACGTGTGCGCGATACGGGCAGCCCAGCTCGGCCTGAAGGTCGCGGTGATTGAAAAACGGGCGAGCCACGGCGGTACCTGTCTCAACATCGGCTGCATTCCTTCGAAAGCCCTGCTGCACACCTCGGAGCGGCTGGCGGAAGCCAATCACGCTTTCTCCAGGATGGGCATACGGATCGGCAAGCCCGAGGTCGATCTGAAGCAGATGATGGCGTTCAAGCAGGAAGCGGTCGACGGCAACACCAAGGGCATCGACTTCCTGTTCAAGAAGAACCGGATAACGGCCATTCGCGGCGCCGGCGCCATCATGGGCGGCGGGAAGCTGGAGATTCAGGCGACGGACGGGTCCCGGCAGCCGATTGCGGCGAAATCGGTCGTCATCGCCACCGGCTCCGACGCCGCACGGCTGAAGGGCATCGACATCGACGAGCAGCGGATCGTGTCCTCGACCGGGGCGCTTACGCTGGCGGCGGTTCCCAAACATCTCGTGGTGGTCGGGGCGGGAGTGATCGGCCTCGAGCTCGGCTCGGTGTGGCGGCGGCTGGGCGCCGAGGTCACCGTTGTGGAGTTTCTCGACCGGATCCTGCCCGGCGCCGATCTCGAAATCGCCAGGCAGTTTCAGCGTCTCCTCGCCAGGCAGGGTTTTGCCTTCAAGCTCGCAACCAGGGTCGAGGGAGTGGACCGTGCAGCGAACACGCTGCGGATCGCCACCGCGCCGACCACCGGCGGGGCACCGTCCATCCTGGAGGCCGACGCCGTGCTGGTCGCCGTCGGACGCGTCCCTTTCACGGAAGGACTGGGTCTGAAGGAGGCGGGCGTCAAGGTCGATGAAATAGGGCGTGTGGCGGTCGATGAGGGGTTTTCGACTTCGCTCGCCGGGGTGTACGCCATCGGCGACGTCGTCCGCGGTCCGATGCTGGCGCACAAGGCGGAAGACGAAGGCGTGGCCCTTGCGGAGCGTCTCGCCGGCCAGGCTGGCCACGTCAACTACGCCGTTATCCCTTCAGTCGTCTACACTACACCCGAGGTGGCGAGCCTCGGCAAGACGGAGGAGGAGCTCAAGGCGGAATCGGTACGCTACAAGACGGGTAAGTTTCCATTTCTCGCCAATGGCCGCGCCAAATCCAATCAGACCACCGACGGTTTCGTGAAAGTACTGGCGGAGGCGGAAACCGACCGGGTTCTGGGCGTGCACATACTGGGTCCGATGGCGGGAGAGCTCATTCACGAATGCGCGGTTCTGATGGAGTTCGGCGGCTCCTCGGAGGATCTGGCGCGCACCTGTCATGCCCATCCGACCCTTTCGGAGGCGATCAAGGAAGCGGCCCTTGGTGTCGAAGGCCGAACCATCCACGCCTGACTCGAGGCGGCGAGGCGCGGCGCCATCCTAAATCTAAAACGGATGCTCGAAACTCCCACAAGACGCACAAGCCGTTGAAGATAAAGACTAAAGGGCCAAAAAAAAGGCGAAAAGAAGCCACCTCTTGACCCCTCGACTGAACCAAGCCCGGAAAAAAGCGTTGGTTGATACCCTCTTAACCCTTACTCTGTAGCAACTGCTTCGTAGGGTTGTCGGAGGGGACCATGAACGGAGACACACCCATCACGATGTCTGTTAAAGCAGCTATTGCCGGAGGTGCAACCATAGTCGTTGCTGCTGCTGTTGCGTTGTGGGCTGTGCTTACCTTCACGCTCGGGAACGTCGCGGATGATGTCTCAGACATCAGAGACCGCTTAACAACGACACAAGTGGAATCGAGAGCAGTCGAAACTAGGGGCTTGGAGGCGGATACAGACATCCGCCGGGCGCTGAGCAATATCGACAAGAATGTAGCACTTATGGCGAATGATATGGCGTCCTACAGCAAGAGCTTAGGCGGCATTCAAGCAGAGCTGGTTAGTATCAACGATTCAGTGAAGAAGCTGTTTGGCCTCTATGAGGGTATGAACGTTCGCCTTGTCCGTATTGAAGAGAAGGTGACCATTACTGGTGAAACACTGGAGAAACTTGCGCCTCTTCCTCAGCCTCAATAGATGCCTCTCCTTCTGCTTAGACTAGTTCGCCACCGGCGTTGCCGACCCGCTGGGCATGAAACGGGCACCTGTTGCTGCTGTGCTATAGTGTAGCGTCCAGATCACACCGGCTGCCGCATGACTCGCGGTTTTGTTTCTTGCTAGGCGACTTGAGCTTTGTGAGTCGGCCCATAGGTCAAGCGTTTACCCGATGGTCGGAACCGAGTTTACCAGTTTACCAGTTTACCAACCATCAGACCGTGAAGCACAGCGACTACGAGTATGTTCGCGGCAACGTGTTCACAGACACGGTGCAAGGTCCGACTTGCGGTCGGCATTCGTGACGATGACATGGCACACGGCATTGGCAGTCAGATGGGGAACATGAACGGAGCGAGCCTTTGCGGCCGCGTCGGCAGCCTGGCATCGGAGGAAACGGGATCGGGAAGGGGCATATCGCAGCAAGGCTCAGGCGCGCGGATGCGCCTTGAGATATTGCCTGGCGAGATGGTGACGGTCGATCTCGGTGTAGACCTGGGTGGTCGAAAGCGAGGCGTGACCGAGCAACTCCTGAATCGACCGGAGATCGACGCCGGCGCCCAGGAGGTGGGTGGCGAAGCTGTGACGCAATGCATGAGGGGTTGCGCTGTCAGGCAGCCCCAGGGCGCCGCGCAATCGCTCGATGAGCAGCTGAACGTTGCGGGCATTCAGCCGGCGACCCTGGTCGCCGACGAACAGTGGATCGTTCGGTCCCAGAGCTTTCGGGCAGACGTCGAGGTAGCGGCGGATCGCCTCGCGGGCCACCGGTAACACCGGCACGAGCCGCACCTTGTTGCCCTTGCCCGAGACCGAGAGCACGTCGTTCTCAAGGGGTGCGTCGCGGCGATTGAGATTGAGCGCCTCGGAAATGCGCAGCCCGCAGGCGTACAGCAGAACGAGAACCGCCTGGTCGCGGGCGCTGGTCCACGGCGCCTTTTCCCCGCTCGAAGCACGATCCCCGCACAGCCGCCTTGCCGCATCCACCGATATCGGCCGCGGAACGCCGTGGGGCACCTTGGGACCCTTGAGCGCGGCCAGCGCGGAATTGTGCAGGATTTCGTTGCGGTCGAGAAAGCGGAAGAACGAGCGTAGAGCGGAGAGCTGACGGGAGAGTGTGCGGCTCTCGACCCCGGCGGCTCGGCGATGGGCGAAGAAGGAGCGGAAATCGGCGGCCGAGAGCGCCTTGAGATCGCCCAGTCCGGGAGGTGAGGCCAGGTGCGTGGTGAGAAAATCGAAGAACTGCGTCAGGTCGCGGCCATAGGCGGCTGTGGTGTGCGCCGAGGATCGCCGGGCGTACTTGAGCTGCTTGAGAAAATCGATGACGGCCTTGCCGGCATCGCCTGCCGCCGAAAACCTGAGCGAATCAATCGAGACATCCCGGCCCATGCGGTCAAGCCTAGCAGCGAATGCTTGACGGGAGATAACGAGCGGAATGAGACAAAGGAGCCCGGTTGCGGAATGTCGTGAATTTCCGCAACGTCGGCGCTATCGACAAAGAATTTCATCACTTTGCGCCCGGTCGGCCTGGCGCGTGGGTATTGCATGGCTCGCCGCCCGCTCAAAACCTGAACGTGGTCGTCTCCTCCGCCATCGTGCAGGTTCTTCTGCCGCTCGCCTTGCGTGGGACCTACACCTATGGCGCCGCGGGCCGTCAGGCGCTGCCCGGCGCCTACGTGGTGGCGCCGCTCGGCTCCAGACAATACATCGGCGTCGTCTGGGAAAGCAGTGAGGCAGCGCCTGCTTCCGTGAAGCTGAGAGAGCTTGTGGAGGTGCTCGAGCACGCGCCCATGCCGGCCACCCATCGCCGGTTCATCGACTGGGTTGCGAGCTACTACCTGGCGCCACGGGGGAGCGTGTTGCGCATGTGTCTGCGGGTTCCGGCAGCGCTGGGTCCGGCGCCGACCCGTACCGCATTCAGGCTCACCGGCAATCAACCCGCGAGACCCACGCCGGCGCGCGCGCGCGTCATCGAGCGGATGGCCGGATTGCCGGCCCTCGAGGCAGGCGCCATCTCGGAACTGGCCAGCGTCGGAGCTTCCGTCATCAAGGGGCTGGCAGCGGAGGGCGTGCTCGAACGGATCGAGACGCAGGCTGTCCTGCCCTTCGCCGAGCCTGACTTCCGCCGCGCCGGTCTCGATCTCACCGTCGACCAGAGGGTTGCCGCAGACATCCTCTGCCGGCGCGTTGCCGCCGCAGGCCACTCGGTCACCCTGATCGACGGCGTTACGGGGTCGGGCAAGACGGAAGTCTATTTCGAGGCGATTGCCAGGACCGTGGCCATGGGCAGGCAGGTTCTTCTGCTGGTGCCCGAGATCGCGCTCACCCAGCAGTTCATCGACCGTATCGAGGATCGCTTCGGAGCGAGACCGGCCGAGTGGCACTCGGGCGTTCGTCCCAGGGAGCGTGAGCGGGTATGGCGGGCAGCATCGCTCGGGGGAGCAGCGATCCTGGTGGGTGCGCGCTCAGCGCTGTTCCTGCCGTGGCGGAATCTCGGCCTCATCGTCGTCGATGAGGAACACGAAGGCGCCTTCAAGCAGGAGGACGGCGTAGCCTATCACGCCCGCGACATGGCGGTGGTCTACGGCTCACTGGGGGAGTTTCCGGTCATATTGTCCTCGGCTACTCCATCGCTGGAGACACTGGCCAACGTGAGCCGCGGCCGCTACGGCATGGTTGCGCTCAAGGGGCGCATCGGCCGCGCATCCCTGCCGCAAATAGCGCTCATCGACATGCGCGCCGAGAAGACGGCGGGCGGCCGCTGGCTGGCGGAGGCGCTCGTGCAAGGGGCGGGCGAGGCCCTGGCCAGAGGCGAGCAGGCGCTGCTTTTTCTCAACCGGCGCGGCTATGCGCCGCTGACGCTGTGCCGGCGATGCGGGTTTCGCATCGAGTGCCCGAACTGCTCCTCCGCTCTCGTCGAGCACCGGTTCAAGCGCGCGATGCTCTGCCATCACTGCGGGCACGTGCAGCAGATACCCGGAACCTGTCCGGCCTGCGGCGCGGCTGGAACGCTGGTGCCCTGCGGGCCCGGGGTCGAGCGGCTTGCCGAGGAAGCGAAACAGCTATGGCCGCAGGCGCGCATCGTCATCCTGTCGAGCGATCTCGTTCGAGGACCGCCGCTCAAGGAGGCGCTGCGCGAGATCGCCGCCGGGGCTCACGATCTCATCATCGGCACGCAGCTTGTGGCCAAGGGTCACCATTTCCCCCAGCTGACGCTGGTCGGTGTGGTCGATGCCGATCTGGCGCTCGAAACGACCGATCCGCGCGCCGGCGAAAGGACCTTCCAGCTGCTCTGCCAGGTGGCGGGAAGGGCGGGGCGGGGCGACATCCCGGGACGGGCGCTCATCCAGACCTACAATCCCGATCATCCGCTGATGCAAGCACTGGCGGACGGCGACACGGAGAGGTTTCTTGCCCAGGAGATGGCGATGCGGGAGCGGGCGCTGTTGCCGCCTTTCGGCCGGCTGGCGGCGGTCATCGTCTCAGGCGCCGAGGCAGCGGCAACCGAACGTCTGGCGCGGGCCATTGCCAGAGCGGCGCCGTCAGCCGAAGGCATTGAGCTGCTGGGTCCGGCGCCGGCGCCCATTCCGATCATCGGCGGCCGGCATCGCTGGCGACTGCTTCTGAGGGCCGGGCGAAACATTCACCTGCAGGACTTCATCAGGTCCTGGTTCGCAGATGCGAAGGTTGCTGGCCCGCTCAGGGTCGATGTGGATATCGACCCCTACAGCTTTCTATGAAAAAAGACAGTATCTCAACTTCATGAATTTGTTTGGGTATTTTCCAAGCAATGTCATTCTTCCGACACTGTCATGTCATGTTTGCAGTACACATTACGCTGCACTGCACATAGATTGGCAGCAACAAGAGGAGAACCCCATGAACGATTCGATTCGAAAGCTCCGCATCCGCTACCAGCGCTGGCAGCGTTACCGCAGAACGCTCTCCGAGCTGAGGCTCATGACCGACCGCGATCTGGCCGACATCGGCATCCGGCGTTGGGATATCGACCGCATCGCTCGCGACGCTGCCAACCTTCCCGGTTAGCGTGCATCCGTCGGTCACCGTTCCGGATGCTCCAGGATAGTGGTTCGCCGATTGGAAAGTGAGAAAGACGCGCCGTTGCGTGGCAAAATCCCATGTGTTAGACGCTAGCCCCTGCAAGGGCCGGGCCTTCAATCGGCTTCTGCGAGCTCATCCAAAGCCTTGGATTTCGATCGGCTCATTCGAGCCGTCCTCTTGAGCGCAAGAACGGGGCATACGTGGCGGATCAGGACCAGACGGTTTCAGGTGTGCCGGGACGCTACGCAACGGCGCTCTACGAGTTGGCCGGCGAAAATGATGCCATCGACGCCGTCCGCGAGGATCTCGGCCGGTTCAGGAGCATGATCGAGGGCTCGCCCGATTTGCGGCGCCTAGTGCGAAGCCCGGTGTTCACGGCCGAAACACAGATCAGCGGGCTGGGCGCCGTGCTGGAGGCGGCGGGCATCGGCGGTCTCGCCCGCCAGTTCATTCTCCTTACCGCGCAGAACCGCCGCCTGTTCGCCATCCTCGACATGATAAGAGCGTACGAAGCATTGGTGGCGGAAGCGCGGGGCGAGGTCACGGCGGAAATCACCGCGGCCGATGAGCTGTCTGCAAAGCACCTGGACATGCTTGCCGCCGAGCTGAAGTCGGCCATGGGCCGCGAGGTGCAAATGTCTACCCGCATCGACAACTCGCTCATCGGCGGGTTGATCGTCAAGGTCGGGAGCCGCATGGTCGATACCTCGCTCAAGACGAAATTGCAGAATCTCAGGGTCGCCATGAAAGGGACTGCCTAGATGGACATACGGGCCGCCGAAATCTCCTCCATTCTCAAGAAGCAGATCCAGGATTTCGGCAACGAGGCCGAGGTATCCGAAATCGGCCAGGTACTTTCGGTCGGTGACGGCATCGCGCGCGTCTATGGGCTCGACAACGTCCAGGCAGGCGAGCTGGTCGAGTTTCCCAACGGCATCCGGGGCATGGCGCTCAACCTGGAGGTCGACAACGTCGGCGTGGTCATTTTCGGCTCCGACCGCGACATCGGCGAAGGCGATACCGTGAAACGGACCGGCGCAATCGTCGAAGTTCCGGTCGGCAAGCAACTCCTCGGTCGCGTCGTCGATCCGCTCGGCAATCCTCTCGACGGCAAGGGCCCGATTGCAGCCGACGAGCGCCGCCGCGTCGACGTCAAGGCGCCGGGGATCATTCCGCGCAGGTCGGTGCATGAACCCATGTCGACGGGACTGAAAGCCATCGATGCGCTCATTCCCATCGGTCGCGGCCAGCGCGAGCTCATCATCGGCGATCGCCAGACCGGCAAGACGGCGATCATTCTCGATACCATCCTCAACCAGAAAGCGATCCATGCGACCGGCACGGAGACCGAAAAGCTCTACTGCGTGTATGTCGCCTGCGGTCAGAAGCGCTCGACCGTCGCCCAGTTCGTGAAGGTCCTGGAGGACAATGGGGCGCTGGAGTATTCCATTGTTGTCGCCGCGACGGCCTCCGACCCTGCGCCCCTGCAGTACCTCGCGCCCTTCGCCGGCTGCGCGATGGGCGAATACTTCCGCGACAACGGCATGCATGCGCTGATCGCCTATGACGACCTTTCCAAGCATGCGGTAGCCTACCGCCAGATGTCGCTCCTGCTTCGTCGCCCGCCCGGCCGCGAAGCCTATCCGGGCGACGTGTTTTATCTGCATTCCCGCCTGCTCGAACGCGCCGCGAAGATGAACGACAGCAAGGGTGCGGGCTCGCTCACGGCGCTACCGGTCATCGAAACCCAGGCCAACGACGTGTCGGCCTATATCCCGACCAACGTGATCTCGATCACCGATGGCCAGATTTTTCTCGAGACCGATCTGTTCTTTCAGGGGATCCGCCCGGCGGTGAACGTCGGCCTCTCCGTGTCGCGGGTGGGCTCTGCTGCCCAGATCAAGGCGATGAAGCAGGTGGCCGGCAAGATCAAGGGCGAGCTTGCCCAGTATCGGGAAATGGCTGCTTTCGCCCAGTTCGGCTCCGATCTCGACGCCGCGACGCAGCGTCTGCTCAGCCGCGGCTCGCGCCTCACGGAATTGTTGAAGCAATCCCAGTTCTCGCCGCTCAGGATCGAGGAGCAGGTCGTGTCGATATACGCCGGGGTCAACGGCTACCTCGACACGCTGCCGGTCAGCGCCGTGCGCAGGTTCGAGGACGGGCTGTTGCGTCACTTGCGCGACCAGCACGCCGATGTGCTCAATGCCATCCGCGACGAAAAACAGAATCTCCGAGGCGACCGGCGCCAGGCTCAAGTCGGAAGTCGAGAGCTACGCCAGGGCGTTTGCGGGCTAATGCAAAAGATTGAGTAATTTCCGCATGATTGGAATCAATGAGCGCTTATGCCCTCTCCCCCCTTGTGGGGGAGAAATGGAGAGGGGGGTGACCGCTGCTGAACCCCCCTCCCTAACCCTCCCCCGCAAGGGGGGAGGGAATTGTTGATAGGCTCGAGCGCGCATGCCGAGTCTCAAGGATCTGAGGAACCGCATCGCTTCGGTGAAAGCCACGCGCAAAATCACCAAGGCGATGCAGATGGTGGCGGCGGCGAAATTCCGGCGTGCCCAGGAAGCTGCCCTGGCCGCGCGCCCCTATTCCGACCGCATGGCGGCCATGTTGGGAAACCTCGCTCGCGGCATGGAGGGACGAGAGGATGCGCCGGCGCTGCTCGTCGGCACGGGCAAGGAGCAAACCCACCTGCTGATCGTCGCCACTGCCGAGCGCGGCCTCTGCGGGACCTTCAACTCGTCGATCGTCAAGCTGGCGCGGGAGCACGCCGGCCGGCTGCTGGCCGGCGGCAACGCCGTCAAGATCCTGTGCGTCGGCAGGAAGGGCAATGATGCCCTGAAGCGGCTCTATGGCAAATACATCATCGACGCGGTCGACTTCCGCAACGTCAAGACGATCGGCTTCGCCCAGGCCCAGGTCGTCGCGGGCAAGGTGCTCAAGCTCTTTCAGGAGGGCGCCTTCGACGTGGCGACGCTGTTCTTCGCCGAGTTCAAGTCGGTGATCGTGCAGAGACCGCGGGCGCTGCGGCTCGTGCCGGCGGAAATCGGTGACGGCGCTCAGACCGCCGACCTCGGTGGGGCAATCTACGATGCCGAGCCCGACGAGGGCGAGCTCCTGGCCGAGCTTCTTCCGCGCAACGTCAGCATACAGATTTTTCGCGCCCTGCTGGAGAATGCCGCATCGGAGCAAGGGGCGCGGATGAGCGCCATGGACAGCGCCAGCCGCAATGCCGGCGACATGATCGATCGGCTCACGTTGCGCTATAACCGCCAGCGCCAGGCCCAGATCACCAAGGAGCTGATCGAGATCATCTCGGGCGCGGAAGCCATCTAGGAGAGCAAACGCAAGGATATCGCCATGGCGAAAAATACAGCGACAGCCGGAACCTCCAACAAGCCCATGGGACGCGTGCGCCAGGTCATGGGGGCGGTCGTCGACGTGCAGTTCGACGGCCATCTGCCGAAAATCCTGAACGCGCTGGAGACCGACAACGGAGGCAACCGGCTGGTGCTGGAAGTGGCCCAGCATCTGGGCGAGAACATGGTCAGGACCATTGCCATGGACTCGACCGAGGGGCTGGTGCGCGGCCAGGAGGTGGTCGACAGCGGCAATTCCATCGAAGTGCCGGTGGGCGATGCGACGCTCGGGCGCATCATGAACGTGGTCGGCGAACCGGTCGACGAGGCGGGACCGATCAAGGCGAAAGAACGGCGCCCGATCCATCAGCCGGCGCCCGAATTCGTCGAGCAGTCGACGGAGGCGCAGATCCTGGCCACCGGCATCAAGGTCGTCGACCTGCTCGCACCCTACGCCAAGGGCGGCAAGATCGGGCTGTTCGGCGGCGCCGGCGTCGGCAAGACGGTGATCATCCAGGAGCTGATCAACAACATCGCCAAGACGCACGGCGGCTATTCGGTGTTCGCCGGCGTCGGCGAGCGCACCCGCGAAGGCAACGACCTGTATCATGAGTTCATCGAATCGGGAGTGAACAAGAAAGGCGGCGGGGCGGGCTCCAAGTGCTCGCTGGTCTACGGCCAGATGAACGAGCCGCCGGGCGCCCGCGCGCGGGTGGGCCTCAGCGGTCTTACCGTCGCCGAGTTTTTCCGTGACCAGGGCCAGGATGTGCTGCTCTTCATCGACAACATCTTCCGATTTACGCAGGCCGGTTCCGAGGTTTCGGCCCTGCTCGGCCGCATCCCCTCGGCCGTCGGTTACCAGCCGACTCTCGCGACCGACATGGGAGCGCTGCAGGAGCGCATCACCACCACGACCAAAGGTTCGATCACCTCGGTGCAGGCGATCTATGTTCCGGCCGACGACCTGACCGATCCAGCTCCGGCCACTTCGTTCGCCCATCTCGATGCGACCACGGTGCTGTCACGCCAGATCGCCGAGAAGGGCATTTATCCTGCGGTCGATCCGCTCGATTCGACGTCGCGCATGCTCGATCCCCGGGTCATCGGCGATGAGCACTACCAGACGGCGCGCCTGGTGCAGCAAATTCTGCAGCGCTACAAGTCGCTGCAGGATATCATCGCCATTCTGGGGATGGACGAGCTGTCGGAGGAAGACAAGCTGACCGTCGCACGGGCGCGCAAGATCGAACGTTTTCTGTCACAACCCTTCGATGTCGCCGCCGTGTTCACGGGCACCCCCGGCGTCCAGGTCAAGCTCGAAGACACGATCAAAGGCTTCAAGGGACTGTGCAGCGGCGCTTATGACGATCTGCCGGAGCCCGCCTTCTACATGGTGGGCACCATCGAGCAGGCGGTGGAAAAGGCCCAGACCCTTGCTGCCGAGGCGGCGTGGAGGGTATTGGCGATGCTCAATTTCGAACTGGTTTCGCCGGAACGTCTGCTTCTATCGGAGCAGGTGCAGGAAGTCTCGGTGCCTGGAACCGAGGGCATCTTCACGGTGCTTCCGAACCATGCCCCGGTGCTGTCCACGCTCAGGCCGGGGGTGGTGGAGGTAGTGAGGGCGGACGGGGCGCGCGTGCGCATTTTCGTACGTGGCGGCTTCGCCGAGGTCAATCCGAAGGGGCTGACGCTTCTGGCCGAAGTGGCGATCCCGCTCGGCGAGCTTGCCCCGCACGTGCTTGCCGAGCAGGTGAGGGACGCCGAGCAAGACGTGGCCGACGCCGGCGATGACGAGAAGCGGCGGCGCGCCCAGGAAACTCTCGAACACCTGAAGGCGCTGCAGGGGGCGCTGTAGAACCAAACCACAACCGTCATACCAGCGAAAGCTGGTATCCCGCTTTGGGAATCTCAATAGCGGAAAAGCCGCAAGCGGGATGCCGGTTTTCACCGGCATGACGAAGGGACGTGTGTATTATGACGGATGCGTTCACATGATGCCTGAAGAGGATGTGTGAATGTCGTAGAGTCAAAAACCCGAGGAGGGTCGATGACGAACGGCGAAGGTAGCTCGGTAACCGCCGCATGGGCGCGTGCGGTGGCGGGAGAATTGCGCAGGGCGGGCGTCGATCTCGAGCACGCCTTGCGCGAGGCGGGACTTGAGGCGCGCACGATCAACAACGAAGAAGCCTGGATCCCTTTCGCACGGCACGCGGCGCTGATGGAGATCGCCGCCCGCGAGCTCAAGGACGATTGCTACGGCGCGAAGTTTGGCGCCCGCGTCGATCCGCGCGAGGCGGGCGCGCTTGGCTACATGGGAGCCGCCTCCCGAACCCTCGAGGACGGCCTGCGCAATTTCGAGCGCTACAGCCATGTCGTGACCGAGGCCACACGGATGAGGCTCAGGGTCGAGGGGAATACGGCCACCATCGAGGCGATCGTGATCGATCCGGCCTTCCCGCGCTTCCGCCAGGCGGTCGAGTTTGCAGTAAGCGTGATCCTGCACGTCTACCGGCGGTTCACCCGGCATCCGATCACGCCCATCAGCGTTTCCTTCATCCACGGCCGTGAGAAACGGCTTGCCGAGATCAGGGCGCTGTTTGGCTGCCAGGTTCGGTTCGGTCGCAGCATCATCGGGATCGAGTTTCACCGGCGCGACCTTGCCCTTCCCATCCCGACCTCGGACGACCGGCTGCTCAAGATGCTGCGCAGCTATTGCGACGAAGTGCTGAGCCGGCAGAAGCGCCACAAGCCCGAACTCCTGCGGAAGCTGGAGCACCGCATCGTCGAGCTTCTCCCCTCCGGCCGGGCGCGCAACAAGATCGTGGCGACCGATCTGGGCCTGAGCGAGCGCACCCTCGCCCGAAGGCTCAGCGATCTCGGCACGAGCTTCGCCGATATTGTCGACGGCCTGCGGCATGAGCTGGCGCTCAGGTATCTGAACGAACGGAACCTGTCGCTCACCCAGGTCTCGTTCCTGCTCGGCTACGCCGGCCAGAGCGCTTTCAGCACCGCCTGCCGGCGCTGGACCGGCAGGACGCCGAAAGAGATGCGGCGAGCCTGAGCTCTCCAGTCACCGGGCATTGGCGCCAAATCGCAAGAATCCGGCATCTGTTCGAAATACGAGCGCCCTTGGTTCGTATATCTGACGTCGCGTAGTCGAGCCGTTCGAGTGCGCGGATCGACGGTGGGAAATCTTGGTACTGCCGCTTGCCAGCGCGGCCGCAGTGATCGGGGTCCTGTAGGGTTTGGTCTCGATATTCCTGTTGGGGCGGCAGGAGCCAGGCGCGCGGTCTAGCCGATGAGGTGGGACCGCGCGCCCGCCATGTTTTGAACTGACTTCGTGGTAGGTGACAATTCGAGAGGCTCGCAATGGTGAAAGTGAGGATTTTCGTGAGACCAAAGCCGGTCTATGACGATCGCGCATGGCCCCATTGCCTTCAGTGCATGAGGCGTGATAGGGAGAGTGATTAATCGCATAGGCGACCCCCACCCAGTGGGAGTTCCGGCCCGACACAACGGGTCGTTTCACGGACGGCAAATCCGATCAGAATGGCGGCAGTCCCATCATCTTGTGGGAGGGAAGGAGCTGTTTGGCTCCTTGGCTTTTTTTGTAATGACGAATCGAGCCCAGTATAAACCGCGGCCTTCGGCTGCTGCGAAGCCTGAGAGCCAAGTGGGGCCAGGTGGTTTGAGAACGAACCGCGGCGTCTTCATCTCGGCCTGCAACTTCAGCTGTCTGGTCAACCTGCTCATGTTGACCGGACCGCCGTTCATGCTCCAGGTCAATGATCGGGTTCTTGCGTCAGGCAGCGTCCCGACCCTTATCGCACTGGCGGCCATCGTCGTCGTGCTGTTTCGGAAGGGCTGAGGCGAAAGGAGCAAGGGGAACGCCGAATGAATGTCAATGAGAGCCAGTTCGAGCATGCGCCGCGACCCCTCGCACTGGCTGCGCACAACGTTTTCATGCTGGGCCCGTGCCGTCCTCAGTTATCGCTGAACCGGTAGCCAAGTTAGACGGTTTGCGCTGGTTTGCAGGACTTCCTGGTGCGGTCGGGGCCTTCGATGTGGGCTCTCTGTTTGCAGCGAACCATAAAGCAGAGATATTTCGACCCCGACGAACAGAATCTTCTGGCGCCGCTGTCGAAGAAGCTGAGTTCAATTGCCACACTGTCGGCAGCGATCGGACGGGCTGAGAATCGATGGATTGTCGGATGGCCTGGATGTGGTTGGCCAGCCAGCGGTGGTGCTGGGCCGCTTCTGCAAAGTCATCCGGGAGAACGCGGGCGCGGCGCCGATGTTCGACGACCGGTTGTTCGTTGCCGACGGTCGCGTAGCAATTCGTGATCGTCAAGCCGCAGCAGAGTTCGCTACATTTTGTGAGCGTCTTCGCGTTAACGGCACCGTGTTCGATCATTCGCCAATTCGGATCGATCGGACCCCACGCCGCCCAATCCTCATGCGCTCGCTTCCGATCGCCGGGTCGGCGGCGGCGGCGTTCAACCAGGGGCGGGCGCTCCTCCTTTTCGACGACTTGGAAGCCCAGCGGGTGGTCCCGAAGAATATTTCTGGAACGTCTCGCGATCGTTGATTGGACCAATGAAGTGAGCTTCTACTACTCTACTACGCGCGGATTCGGCTCCGCTCTGCGAGCGGAAGCCAATGGCAATGGACTTGCTGATCGCCTCGCACGCAGTCTCGCAACGGGCTACGCTGGTGACGAACAATCGTAAGCACTTCTCCGTTGTGCCGGACCTCAAGACAGAGGTGTGGAACTAGGCCACCCAGGACGCGCATGGCCGGCCCGGAGTGACGAGAAACTACAGCCCGGCGATCAGTCCGGGAAGGGCGCGGAAGTCTTCGACGATCGTGAACGCGCCGGCCTGCTTCAGCTCGTCCGCCATCTCCGGCGTCGCGTGCTCGGCGCCGAGGAAGCCGATGACGCGGATGCCGGCGGCAATCGCCGCTTGCGCCCCCGTCCCGGTATCCTCGACGACGACGGTGTCGGAAGCCGGCAGCCCGGAGCGCATGACGGCCTCGCGATACATGTCGGGGGCGGGCTTGGGTCGGCGGACCTCCTCGAAACTGATCGTGCGGTCACCGAAGTGGTGCGAGATGCCCGCGACCTCGAGCTTGTGCACGAGCATGGCCTTGTCGCTGTTGGAAGCGCAGGTCATCTTCTGGCCGAGCCGCGGCAGTGTGTCGGGCACGCCGGCCACGGCCTTGAGACGCGCGCTCATGGCTGCCTTGGCGTCGCGGACACGGCGGGCGTGAAAATCCGCCGGCAGCTCAACTCCGAACTCATGCGCGAGCTCCCGCCACTGGTCGAGCGCCGTACGGCCGAGGAAGCGGCGATGCATCTCGTCCGGCGGCATGCTCACGCCGAGTCGCCGGGCGATCTCATCTTCGAGATCGCTCTGGATCAGCTCGCTGTCGACGAGCACACCGTCGCAGTCGAAGACGATGTGGCGGATGGGCATGGCTCAGGGGCTTTTGCGGCCGCGCTCTGCCAACCTGTTTCGTGCACCCTTGCGAAAGCGAGGGTCCCGCGAATTTCGCTCTGTGCCGCTTGCCAAGCGGGACCCCAGCTTTCGCTGGGGTGACGGTGGTGTGACGGTCGCCTAGCTGGCGCATCCACGAGCGATCCTGCCGGTCGACGCCCTTAGCGGCGATGCCGCGCCGGCTTTGTCTGGCGATGCGGCTGCTTCAGCGCCGGTCGCGGCGGCAGGCGCTCGCCGTCCAGGGGCGTTCGGAGCGAACGGTTGCGCGTCATGACCGGCAGCTTCATGCGGATGGTGCGCTCGATATCGCGCAGCAGTGGACGCTCCTCCGGCGCACAGAAGGCGATCGCCGTACCGCCGGCTCCGGCCCGCGCCGTGCGGCCGATGCGATGAACGTAGGATTCCGGCACATGCGGCAGATCGTAGTTGATGACGTGGCTGACGGCCGTCGATGTCGATGCCGCGCGCGGCGATGTCGGTGGCCACGAGCACGGCGACCTTGCCCGCCTTGAAGCCCTGGAGCGCGCGCTCGCGCTGGGGTTGCGACTTGTTGCCGTGGATCGCCGCGGCTCTCGACCCTGAGCTTTTCGAGGCCCCTGCACCACCTTGTCGGCGCCATGCTTGGTGCGTGTGAACACGAGGGTGCGCTCGAGGAGGCTTCGGCCAGAAGATCGGCAAGCAGGGAGAGCTTGTTCGCAACTCTCCGTATGGATGACGTGCTGCACGACCTGCTCCACCGTGGTGGCGACGGCGCGATCTCGACGCGGGCAGGCGCCTTCAGCAGGGCGTCGGCAAGGCCGGCGATCTCCTTCGGCATGGTGGCCGAGAAGAAGAGATTCTGCCGCTTCCCGGGCAAGAGCGCGGTGATGCGGCGGATGGCGTGAATGAAGCCGAGATCGAGCATCTGGTCGACTTCGTCGAGGACGAAGATCTCGACGTGACCCAGACTTACGGCGCGGCGCTCGATCAGGTCGACGAGACGGCCCGGTGTCGCCACCAGGATGTCGACGCCAGGCTGCAGCGTGCGCATCTGCGGCGAGATGCCGACGCCGCCGAACACCACCGCAGTGGTGAGCTTCAGAAATCGGCCGTAGGTGCGAAAGCTCTCGGCGATCTGCGCCGCAAGCTCGCGGGTGGGGGTGATCACGAGCGCCCGGCAGGTGCGCGGTGCGGGCCGCGTTGCGGCCATCGAGAGCCGGTCGAGCATCGGCAGCGCGAAGGCGGCCGTCTTGCCGGTGCCGGTCTGGGCGATCCCTAAGAGATCGCGGCCGGCCAGGAGCTCCGGGATGGCGCGCGACTGGATGGGCGTCGGGTTTCAGGTAGCCTTCGGCGGCCAGCGCCTTGAGAAGCGGGCCGGAAAGAGCGAGTTCAGAAAAACAGTTCAAGGTAAAATCCTCTGTCGGAACGAATGGGACAAACGCCGTACACGTCCGAAATCGGCCTTGCGGCCTGGACGGCGCTGAAACGTTCCGCGTGACAGAATGTTTGGGAGAAGTGCTGCCGGCAGGACAGGGGTCATCAAGACCCTCTCACGCGATCCTTGTTATGGAGGCCGGTGCGCTGCGGCTCATATGGCTGGTCGCTGCCCGCAAGTCAACCAAATTCGTGCTGCAGTGCAGCATTATTCGTTATCCCGGCGAAGGCCGGGATCCCGCTTTATCGGTGAAGGAAGCGGCGAGGTACCGGAACTCCCTGATCACCTGCCGGTAGACCTTGCGCTTGAACGGCACGATCAGGGTTTCGAGTTCGTCCATGGCGGCCCAGCGCCAGCGGTCGAACTCCGCCTTGTGGCCATGGGGCGCGAGGTCGATCTCGCGGTCATCGCCGAGGAAGCGGAAAGCGAACCAGCGCTGCTTCTGGCCGCGATAGCGCCCGCCCCACGATTTGCCGATGAGGTGCGGCGGCAGATCGTAGTAATACCACTCCGGCGCTTCGGCGATGACTTCAGCGGAGGTGACGCCGGTTTCCTCGCGCAGCTCGCGAACGGCAGCCTTCCGGGGGTCTTCTCCGCCATCGATGCCGCCTTGCGGCATCTGCCACCACTGGCCTGAGCCTTCCTCGTCGGGCTCGTCGGGACGGTGGCCGACCCACACCAGGCCGTCCCGGTTGAGCAGCATCACGCCCACGCAAGCGCGGTACCCCAGCTTCTCCAGGGCTGCCTTGCCCACCCCGTTCAGCCCGGCCGGAAGCCGGCGCTTACCGGAACGAGCAGAATGCCTCTCGCTTCCAAATCCCTGGCCCACGCCGCAATCGCATCGATCGTGGCGGGACGTCCGGTGCCGATGCCGATGGCGATGTGGCCGGACTTGGCGATCTCCTCGAGCCGCCGCAGGCCGTCGTCGATGTTGCCGGACGTGCCGCCGGAATCGAGCACGACATCGGCCCGCAGGACGGACAGATCGAGACCGGAGGCGATCTCGGCGGCGCGGCTTCGCGCCGAGGAGCCGTCGTCGAGAAACACCAGCCCGCGTCCCTCGAGCTCGCGCAGAACGGGAGCAAGCGCCGCTTCCTCGCTCAGCAGGCGGCCACCACGGTAGTTCACCACGCCGGTGTAGCCGGAGAAACGCGACAGGTGCCACAGGAGGCTCGCGCGGTTGTCCTGCTCGCTGGCGCTTGCCAGGAGAGTTCGCGGGCCAGGGTCCTCGGCAGGATAGCCAAAGGGCTCCATGGGCAGGTGCAGCATGACTTCGTGGCCGAGCAGCGCGCGCTTCGGCGATGGCGCTCTGCAAGTCCTTGCCGTAAGGGGCAAATGCAAACGTAACCTCGCCGGGCAGATCCCTGCCGGCCCGACGCGTGAGCTCGCCGTCGAGGCCCAGGCCGCCGAGAAGAATGGCAATCTTGGGCTGCCCGGAGCGGAGCACGGCCCGGTGGACGGGTCGGGCATAGACGTCGAAGGGCCGCCTGCCGTCGCGGCCGATCTTCGGCAGAGGACCGTCGGGGCCATTTTCGGAGAATCCTTTCGCCGGCGCGGGTTGAAGCCGACCCTCGACAGGCGCAATCGACGCCGTCGTCCGGAGATCGGCCGGTTCGATCCTGAGGTGAACAACAGGTTCGCCGAGACGAGGATCGTGCTGGCGGCCAAGCCAGAAGGCCGCACCGGCGACGGTCAGCGCCATTCCCAGCGCCGCGGCGGACAGCGGCGAAGGCTTCGAGGCCCACAGCCGATCCAGCGAGCTTCTGAGCTGCAGCGGCCGGCGTAACCCGTTTTCCAGCATCGAAGCGATCGCCCCTCCGGCAACCCACTGATTCGCGCCCGGCGATTATACCGGTCGCTGCCCCTTTTTCCTCACGTCATTCGCGTTCCCGGACTTGATCGGAGGATAGATCGACTTGATCCCACGAATCCTCATCGGCGAGGTGATTCCACTCCGCCGGACAATGCTGAAGGTGAAATGCCGAAGGTCTTCAGTTGCTGGACGTACCCGGGCTCTCACCGGGGGTTGGCGTCGTTGCCCCCGGAGCGGCTTTCGGGGCGGCCTTCGCTTCGGCTTTCGGCTTGGTCACGTAGTGGTCGATCGGTTTGCCGCGGATGAAGTCGAAGGCAGCAAGCAACTGCTTGTCCTTCTCCCGCTCGGGCGGAACATAAGCCGAGGACCCGCCACCTTCCTCGCCACCCGTTTCGTTCTGGAGATGCCCCCGGAGGCTCGCCTCGCCGCCGGTCGAGCGGGCGGTCGAGCCTCGCTTGTCCTCAGGAACGTCTTCTTCCACGAGATAGGTGGGATCGATACCCTTGGCCTGGATCGAGCGGCCGGACGGGGTGTAATAGCGCGCCGTCGTCAGACGCATGGCTCCCTGGCCGCCCAGCGGGATGATGGTTTGCACCGAGCCTTTGCCGAACGACCGGGTGCCGATCACGACGGCACGCTTGTGATCCTGCAAGGCGCCGGCGACGATCTCGGAGGCGGACGCCGAGCCGCCATTGATGAGCACTACCAGCGGCTTGCCGGCCAGCGCTTCGCCGGCCTCGGCCAGCCGGCGCTGGCTCTCCGCGGCATTGCGCCCGCGGGTCGAGACGATCTCGCCGCGGTCGAGGAAAGTGTCGGAGACGGACACCGCCTGATCGAGCAGGCCACCCGCGTTGTTGCGCAGATCGATCACGTAGCCCTTCAGATTGGCGCCTGCCTTGCTCTTGATCGCGCTCAGCGCCGCGTCGAGTCCTTCCTGCGTCTGCTCGCTGAAGGTGGAGATGCGGATGTAGCCGATGTCGTTGCCCTCGAGCTCGAACTTCACCGCTTTCAGGCGAATCAGGTCGCGAACGAGCTTGATCTCGAAGGGATCCTCGCGGCCCTGGCGCACCAGCGTCAGATTGATCGGCGTGTTGACCTTGCCGCGCATCTTGTCGACCGCCTGTTCCAGGGTCAGGCCCTGAACCTGCTGGCCGTCGATCTCGACGATCAGATCACCGGCGAGAACACCCGCCTTGGAAGCGGGCGTATCGTCAATCGGCGAGATGACCTTGACGACGCCGTTCTCCATCGTGACCTCGATTCCGAGACCGCCGAACTCGCCGCGCGTCTGAACCTGCATCTCCTGAAAGCGCTTGGCATTCATGTAGCTCGAATGCGGATCGAGGCCTGCGAGCATGCCGTTGATGGCGTTCTCGATGAGAAACTCGTCGTCCGGCGCTTCGACATAGTCGGCGCGAACCCGGTCGAACACGTCGCCGAACAGATTCAGCTGCTTGTAGATGTCGGTGTTGGCGGCGTTGGCGCCGTCGAAGGCCTGCCAGGCAAGCGTCGCCGCTACGGCCCCGGCCGCCACCAAACCGGTGGAACGCATCAGTCTCTGGTTCATCAATTCTGGCCTTTCTCGCTACTAGCCTGTCTCGTGCCACCGATCCACCACGGGTCGGGATCGATTGCTTCACCCGTCTTGCGCAGCTCCAAGTAGATGACCGGCTTTGATTCTTCCACCCCGGCGCCGATCATGCGTCCTGACGCCCGGGCGTCCGCCGAAATACCAAGCGGCTCTCCCCCGCGCACCGTTTGGCCGGTTTCAACCTCAATCCCGCCAAGGCCTGCCAACAGCACATGATATCCTTCGCCCACGTCCAAGATCAAGAGTTGACCATAGGAACGAAAACTGCCAGCAAACTCCACCTTCGCGTCGGCGGGTGAGGTCACCTGGGCCCCGGCTCGCGTGGCGATCAGCATTCCCTTGAATTCACCGCCGAGGCCGTCGGCCTCGCCATACCGCCGCACGATCTGTCCAAGCACGGGATAGGAAAGCTTGCCGCGTCGTGCGGAGAAAACGGCGCCGGATTGTGCCGCCTCCGCGAGCTTTCGGTTTCTTGCCTGCTCGGCCAGCGCTTCGATCAATTGCCGGAGGTCCCGGGCCTTGGCGGCCAGTGCGGCGGCGGCTTCGCGCTCCTTTTTCAGGTCCTCGCCACGCCGCGCGGCAAGCTCCTTCTTGCGATCCTGCAGATCTTCCAGCGCCAGGCCTGCCGAGCGCAGCTTTGCCACGTGGGCATGGAGGTGGTGGGTCTCCTGTGCGATGGCGGCTTCGAGGCTGGCGAGGCGGGCGAGATCCTGGTTCAGAACGTTGATTTCGCCACGCAAAGCGGGAAGAGCGGCGCCGAACACCATCGCCGCACGCACGGCCTGCAGCGCGTCGCCGGCGGTCACCACCAGGGCCGGCGGCGGGTTGCGCTCCAGAAGCACCACGCCGGACAAAAGATCGGCCAACTGGTCGTTGCGCTCGGTGAACTTGCGGCCGAGAGCGCTCTCTTCCCGGCGCAGCGAAGCGATGTTTCTTTCGGACGCCGTGATGAGCGCCTCGCGCGACTGGACAAGAGCCGCCGTTTCGATCAGTTGGAGCGCGATTGCGGCTCTCTGCTCATCCAGACTGCGGACCTCGCCGGTCAGATCCTGCTGGCGCAGCGCGGAACGGGAGAGCGCCTTTTCGATCGCCTCGAGCTCGATGGCGGGAGCCGGCGAGACGCTGCCGGTCGAGACCTCGGCCGCGCCGCACTCACCTGTTACGGCAAGCGCGGCGACGAATGCAACGCTTGGGAGGAGGGCGGTCACGATGTTTCAGGCCCGGTGATAGGGATGATTTGCCAAAATGGTTACGGATCGGTAAATCTGCTCGGCCAGCATGACGCGCGCCAGCCGGTGCGGCCAGGTCATCCTGCCGAAACTCAGCCTCAGCTCAGTCGTGCGCGCGAGTTCCGCTGCGTGCCCGTCCGGGCCACCGACAAGGAAGGCCAGATCGGCAATGCCGCCGTCGCGGCGGCGGCGCAGCAGCTCAGCGAGGCTCTTGCTCGAGAGTTCCTCGCCGCCTTCGTCGAGTGCAATGGCAAAAGCTCCGGCGGGGAGGCTTGCCAGCAGCCGACCGGTTTCTTGCTTGCGCCGGAGAACGGCGGATGCGGCCCGTGATTTGGCGAATTCATGGACGAAAATGGCGGAAAGTCCGACCCGGCGGCCGAGTTTCGCGGCCTGATCGAGATATCCCGCAGCCAGCTCATGCTCGGGACCCGACCTCATCTTGCCGATCGCGCTCACGTGAAGGCGCATGAGGGCCAGCGCCTTGAGCGCGATGCCTCACACCGCGATGCGCTCGTCGGGTGCGTTCGGCGACCACAACTTCTCGAGGTTGTAGAACGAGCGAACCTCGGGCCTGAAGACGTGCACCACGACGTCGCCGGCATCCACCAGCACCCAGTCGCACTGGGGAACTCCTTCCACCCTGAGGTTGCGCCAGCCGACGGCTTTCAATCGCTCCACCAGTTGGTCGGCAATCGCCGAAACGTGCCGGTTGGAGCGGCCGGACGCGATCACCATGTGGTCGGCGAGAGCGCCTTTGCCGTTGAGATCGATGGCCGTGACATCCTGGGCCTTGGCGTCGTCTAGCGAGGTGAGCACGGTGGCGAGGATGGGGGAGGATGACTTGCGTTGAGGCGCACGCTTCTCCGGGGCGGCGCGCTTTCTTGCGCCGCTACGCTTGGCTGATGATTTCAGGGGGATCGTCCTCTTGCGCAACCGCCGGCCTGACCGAAGCCGCGGCGGCGGGCACTGTTTGGAGCGTTCTGGGTAATTCTGCTTGTAGCAAAGGTTGCTTTGAATGCGTTGCTTCGTCCGAACCGAATCTAGCTAATCGGCGGCAGCATTCAAGACCTTCCGTGTGGCGGTCTGATGACGTGCTCTGACGCGGATTGCAGACGAGCTTTCCGGGCGCCGCGGCATCGACAGGAATGTCCAGGCGGGGGGGCGAAGGCAGGCGATTTTCGCAGCATCGCGTTCGTCGATTTGCCACCGGGCGAGGGCCCGGGCGGCCGGCGAGCTCAGGGCCCGCAACGTCGAGCCGGGACGATCGAGGACCAGCAGCGGCAGGCATTCGGGAATTTCACGCCACCTGTTCCACCGATGCAGCCCGCTGAAGCTGTCCGCCCCCATGATCCAGACGAAACAGGCCCCGCCGAGCAGCGGCCTGAGGCGCAACAGGGTGTCGGCGGTGAAGCTGGTTGCGAGCCTGCTCTCGAGGTCGGTGACGAGCATGCGCGGATGGCAGGCGACGGCGCGCGCCAGCTCCAGCCGCTCGGCGAAGTCTTCGGTCTCGTTCGGATCCTTCAGCGGGTTCTGCGGCGAGACGATCCACCAGATACAGTCGAGATGCGCCGAGCGCATGGCCTCCAGGCACGCGGCGCGATGGCCTTCGTGGGCCGGGTTGAAGGAGCCGCCGAAGAGGCCGATGCGCTGGCCTGTCGAAAAGGCGGGGAGCAGCGAGGACGGAAGCATGCATGCTGCTCAAGGCCGGACCTGACCGTTGCCGCGGACCTTGTACTTGAACGTCGTCAGCTGCTCGAGACCCACCGGCCCGCGGGCGTGGAGCTTGCCGGTGGCGATGCCGACTTCGGCGCCGAAGCCGAATTCGCCGCCGTCGGCGAACTGGGTCGATGCGTTGTGCAGGACGATGGCGCTGTCGACCTCGGTCATGAAACGTTCGGCGGCGGCGCCGTCCTCGGTCACGATGGCGTCGGTATGCTGGGACCCATAGCGGCGCACGTGATCGACGGCTGCTTCGAGCCCGGCAACCATGCGCATCGCCACGATGGCGTCCAGGTACTCGGTAGCCCAGTCCTGCTCGCTCGCCGCCAGCACGCGGCCGTCGGCTTTGCGCACGCGCTCATCGCCGCGGACTTCGCAGCCGGCATCGATCAGCTCGACGACGATCCTGCGCAACAGATTCCGGCGGCACTGCCTCGTCGATCAGGATCGTCTCGGCCGCGCCACAGACGCCGGTGCGGCGCATCTTGGAGTTGAGACAGATGGCGAGCGCCTTGGCCGGCTCCGCCCTGGCGTGCACATAGACATGACACACGCCCTCCAGATGGCTGAGCACCGGAACGCGCGCATCCTTTAGGACCCGGGCAACCAGGCTCTTGCCGCCGCGCGGCACGAGCAGATCGATCGTGCCCCCGAGGCCGGCCAGGAGCTCTCCGACGCCGTCGCGCGATGCGGTCGGCAACATCTGGATCGCGGCCCGCGGCAGCCCCGCTTGTTCGAGGCCCGCCTGGAGCGGGCGCGAGGATGGCGCGGGCGGTCTCGAAGCTGTCCGAGCCGCCGCGCAGAATGGCGGCATTGCCCGATTTCATGCACAGCGCGCCCGCGTCGGCGGTGACGTTGGGCCGGCTTTCGAAGATGATGCCGATGACGCCGATCGGCACGCGCACCCGCGAGATCTCGAGGCCGTTGGGTCGCGTCCAGCGGGCTGTCGTTTCGCCGACCGGATCGGGAAGCGCGGCGATCTCCTCGAGGCTTCGCGCCATCGCCTCGAGGCGGGACGGGTCGAGCTTCAGGCGGTCGACGAGTGCCTCGCTGCGGTTCGCTGCAGCAGCGCGCGCCACGTCGCCGGCGTTGGCAGCCAGTATCGGCTCTGAAGCCTGGCGCAACCTCGCCGCCATGGCCCCGAGCGCCCGGTTTTTCTGGTCTGTCGGGGCCAGCGCCAGCACCTGCTGGGCGCTGCGGGCCGCGCTGCCGAGTGCCCGCAGGTCGGGTGTCGTCGCGTCGTCGGCCATGTCAGCGGACCCTCAAAACCAGGTCGTCGCGGTGAACGATCTCATCGCGGCCGTTGAACCCGAGTATAGCGGCAATCTCCGAGGATTTGCGCCCGATGATCTTCTGGGCGTCGGCCTGGTCGTAGGCGACGAGCCCGCGAGCGACTTCGGATCCGTCTTCGCTCACGATCGATACCGCATCGCCGCGCGCGAACTGCCCCTCGATCCGTCTGACACCTGCCGGCAGAAGGCTCTTGCCGCCGCTGAGGGCGCTTGCCGCCCCGGCATCGATGAAGAGCCGGCCCATCGGCACCAGGGCGCCGCCGATCCAGCGCTTGCGGGCGGCGACCGGCGAGGCGGTGGTGAGAAACCAGGTGCACGGCGCCCCGTCCGCGAGCCGCTGCAACGGGTTGAGCACCCGGCCCGATGCGATGACCATGTTGGCGCCCGCAGGGAGCGCGATCCTGCGCCGCTTCGAGCTTGGTGACCATGCCGCCGGAGCCCACCGCCGAGACGGGCTTTCCCGCCATGGCTTCGATTTCAGGCGTGATGTCCGTCACCTCGGCGATGAGGCGCGCATCGGGCTTGCCTGGCGGCGCGGTGTACAGCCCGTCGATATCCGACAACAGAACCAGGCAATCGGCCGACATCATCGAGGATACCCGGGCGGCGAGGCGGTCGTTGTCGCCGATGCGAATTTCGCTGGTGGCGACCGTGTCGTTTTCGTTGATGACCGGCACGGCGCCGGCGCGCAGCAGCGTCGAGAGGGTGGAGCGCGCGTTGAGGTAGTGGCGGCGCTCCTCGGTATCGTTGAGGGTCAGGAGAATCTGCGCCGCCGTCAGGTCGCGGCGAGCCAGCAGCTCCTGCCAGGCATTGGCGAGCGCGATCTGACCCACCGCGGCGGCCGCCTGGCTTTGCTCGAGCTTCAGCGTGCCTGAGGAAAGGCCCAGCTTGCGGCGGCCGAGCGCAATGGCGCCGGAGGACACCACCAGTACATCGCTGCCGCGCGCCCGCGCCGCGGCGATGTCGCCGGCGAGCGAGGCAAGCCAGCTCTGCCTGATCTTTCCGGACGCGCCATCGACGAGCAGGGCCGAGCCGACCTTGATGACCAGGCGGCGCGACTTCAGAATTCGGTCGCGTGCATCGCTCATGGCCGCCAGGCTCCGTGCTCCGGCTGGGCCAGGTGATCCGTGTCCGCGCGGCGCCGGGCGGCAATTGCCTTCAGGAGCGCCTTCAGCACACCTGCCACGCCCCGGCCCGAAACACCCGAGACGAGGAGCGGCGTCTTGCCGGACTTCACCTTGAAGCTGCCGGCAATGCGGCGGGCTTCCGCCGGCGCAAGTGCGTCAATCTTGTTCAGCGCAATCACCTCCGGTTTGCCGGCAAGCGATCCACCGTGGGCGGCAAGCTCACGGCGCACCGTTTCGTATGCTTCAGCAGGGTCGTCGACGGTCAGGTCGATGAGGTGGAGAAGCACTGCACAGCGTTCGACATGGCCCAGGAAACGGTGACCGAGCCCGGCCCCCTCGCTTGCGCCTTCGATGAGGCCGGGGATGTCGGCGAGCACGAAGCTTCGCCCATCGAGCTCGACCACTCCGAGGTGCGGGTTGAGGGTAGTGAATGGATAGGCGGCGATCTTGGGCCTGGCGGCGGAGACGGCCGCGAGGAAAGTCGACTTGCCCGCGTTCGGAAGCCCCACGATGCCGGCATCGGCGATGAGCTTCAATCGCAGCCACAGCCAGCGTTCCTCGCCCGGCGCACCGGGATTGGCGTGACGGGGTGCGCGGTTGGTGGACGACTTGAAATGCTCGTTGCCGAAGCCGCCGTTGCCGCCGCGTGCCAGGCGGACGCGATCTCCGGGCTTTACGAGATCGGCGATCAGGGTTTCGTTGTCCTCTTCATAGAGTTGCGTGCCGGCGGGCACCTTGAGCACGATATCCGGCGCGTTGGCGCCGGCGCGGCTCTTGCCCATGCCGTGGCCGCCCGTGGCCGCCTTGAAATGCTGCTGGTAGCGGTAGTCGATGAGCGTATTGAGGCCGTCCACCGCCTCGACCCAGACATCGCCGCCGCGCCCGCCGTCGCCGCCGTTCGGCCCACCGAACTCGATGAACTTCTCGCGCCGGAAACTCACGCAGCCGCGGCCGCCGTCGCCGGAGCGCACATAGACCTTGGCCTGATCGAGGAATTTCATGCGCGCCCTGGCCTCTGCAAGTGCTGCCAGTCGCGGCGAGTGATCTCGAAACACTGGCAGACGGGGCTGCAGTTGGTGCTGATGGAAGAACATCTGTCGATGCCGGCATGCCGGAAGCCCAGGCAGAGGAGCACGCGCCGCGAGGCTTCATTGCCGAGGATGCAACGGGCCGCGAGGCGGTCGTACTCCTTCTCCTCGAACGCATACGCCACGACCGCTCGTGCGGCTTCACCCATGAAGCCCCTGTTCCACCATGGCTCGGCGAGCCAGTAGCCCAGCTCGTACGCCGCGGCCGGATCGTGGCGCTCGATTCCGATGGTTCCGATCAGCTCTCTTTCCGGGCCGGTGATGACGAACACGGCCCCACGTTCTGCGAGGCTCGCGGCATGATCGATGAAAGCCCGCGCGTCATCGAGGTCGTAGGGCCACGGCACGCGCGCCGTCATGGAGGAAATTCGCCGGTTGTTGATGCGCTCGGCTATCGCGGCGGCATCGTCCGGCTCAGGCGGGCGCAACAGCAGGCGGCGGGTCCTGATGGTCAAGGCGTGGTGCATGAGTACAACGAGTCGCGGCGGGAAGGTGGCTGCCCACCTTTCCGCGCCGCAAGCAAAAAATCCAAAAAAGGTGCGCGAGGCTACTCGCCGGCCTTGGGAGGCATCACCGAGACGCGGATGCGGCCGCCCCGTGCGGTGCGAAAATCGACCTTGCCGCCGATCTCGGCATAGATGGTGTGATCGCGACCCAGGCCGACGCCGCTGCCCGGGTGCATCGTGGTGCCGCGCTGGCGGACGATGATGTTGCCGGGCACGACGATCTCTCCGCCGAACCTTTTGACGCCGAGGCGGCGACCGGCCGTATCGCGGCCGTTGCGGGAGGAACCGCCTGCTTTCTTATGTGCCATGAAAGTCTCCTATTTCCTCTTGGCCGGCGGCTTCTTCGCCTTGCTCGGGGTTGCGGCTTTCGGTTTGGCCCTGGTTTCTGCCGGTGCAGCTTCCGGTTCTGCTTGCGCGGCCTCGGGCTCAGGAACTGCCGGGCTGACAGCTGCCTCGGGCTCAGGAACTGCCGGGCTGACAGCTGCCTCGGGCTCGGGAACTGCCGGGCTGACAGCTGCCTCGGGCTCGGGAACTGCCGGGCTGACAGCTGCCTCGGGCAGGGTATCCTCGAAGATTTCGACTGCCTCGACGGAACTCGGCACTACGAGCTCGGCCTCGGCGGGCGGCGCTGCGGATTTCTTCGACGGCCTGGCGCCGCCGGTCAGGATCTCGGTGATACGCACCTGGGTCAGGTCCTGGCGGTGGCCGTTGCGCCGCCGATAGTGCGACCGCCGGCGCTTCTTGAAGATGATGATGCGATCGCCGCGAACGTGGCCGACGATTTCCGCCGCGACGCTGGCGCCGGCGATGAGGGGGTTGCCGACTTCGATGCCGTCCTCGCCGGCAACCATCAATACCTCGCCGAGCTCGACGATGTCGCCCGGGGCGCCGTTCAGCTTCTCGACCCGGAGGAGGTCATTGGCGGCGACGCGGTACTGCTTGCCGCCGGTCTTTACGACTGCATACATTCTTCTTCCTTGTCTCGCGCCCTCGCGGCGCCGCCTCTCGGTGAAGCGGACTTTGGTGCGTTGTTGTGGTTTTCGAGGCCTTGGGCAGCGCAGTTTGCGGACGCCGGACAGGGCTTCCGCGCGGGCCGCGTTGTAAGGTCGACCTGTCGGCGCTGTCAAGCGCCGGGGAAGCCGTCGTCCTCTCGTCGTCCTCGCAATTCAGTTGGCAACCACGGGTGCCCCGCGCTATCAGGAGCCGCCCAGGCCACGGGGCGGCGGCGATCACGCTGGCCGCCGGACGCGGAGAGGTGCCGGAGTGGTTGATCGGGGCGGTCTCGAAAACCGTTGTGCTCGCAAGGGTACCGGGGGTTCGAATCCCTCCCTCTCCGCCAATCTTCTACTGCAAATCATTATTATTCTTTAATATTGTCTGTTCGAGTTTTTCGCTGCCCTAGTTTTTAAGGCAAGATGCCGGAACGCAACTATGCACAGCGAATAGTGCACGAAGGCGCCGTAGCGCGAATAGCGAACAATCCGCTGGCCCTAAATCGGCTTCGCCAACATCCGGAAGGTCAGTTCCATTGCTTTAGGAGTGCGCCGAATGACCGATCTCAATGGCGGACCAGCCAGGGATGCCGGGAACGGACCGTCTTCTTGCCGGTGGAATGCTCATGCGTGTGACCATGCCCATGTCCGGAGGTGCGTACGTTCGACAGATCGCTGTGTGCGTCATGGGCGGCGATGGGATCGCCTCGCCGCCGCCGCACGACGCGGGGCTCGTGAGCGCTCTTCTCGCTCGAGCCCATGGCCTTTCGTAACTGCGAATCCATCCCCAGATAGGCGGTCGAGACGCTGCGCCGGCAGGATGCACCACAGGAAGGACACTGCGCCGCCTTGTCATAGTCCTCGAGGCTCGCCCAGCCGCTGAACTCCCCGTGGCGACGGCACTCGTAGTTGTAGAGCGGCATGGTGCTTGCCCTTACTTTGGATGCGGATCGGGGGTTCCGGCGCCCGATCCGCATCGTGCGTGGCGATCAGCGAGCCCGCGCCAGGTCGACCTTCGAGGAATCGACCTGCTTCTGCGGGCCGGCTGCGTTCGGGTTGATGTCGAACTCGAACATGTCGGTGGGGATGGCCACCGACACGCAGGCGTTCGGAATGTCGACGACGCCGCCGATCCGCCCCTCGACCGGCGCGCAGCCGAGAATGACGTAGGCCTGCTCCTTCGAGTAGCCGAACTTCGACAGATACTCGATGGCGTTCAGACAGGCGCGCCGCATCGCCATCGTGGCGTCGTTGTAGAGCTGCTTGCCGGTCTTGTCGTCGACGCCGATGCCCTCGAAGACGAGGAAGTCGCCGTAGTGCGGATCGACCGGGCTGACCTTGAACAGCGGATTGGTCAGCCCGTACTTGTTCGACGCCACCCTTGATGAGGTCGACATGGAGATGAATCCAGCCGGCCATCTCGATGGCGCCGCAGAAGGTGATCTCGCCGTCGCCTTGCGAGAAATGGTAGTCGCCCATCGAGAGCTTGGCGCCCTTCACGTAGACCGGGAAATAGATGCGCGAGCCGCGCGAGATGTTCTTGATGTCGCAGTTGCCGCCATGCTCGCGCGGCGGAATGGTGCGCGCGGCTTCCTTGCCGGCCTTCTCGAGTTCGGCTCCCTTCAGGCTGCCGAGCAGCACGCCTTCAGGCTCGGCGGCAGTGCGAAGGGCGGAACGCGGTTCGGATTGGTCGCGATCAGCTCCGCTCTCGCGCTTGTTCCATTTCGCCAGCAGCTCGTGGCTCGGCGCGCAGCCGATCAAGGCCGGGATGGGTGATGGCGGCGAAACGCACCTTCGGAATATGGCGCGAGCTCGCATAGATGCCCTTGCAGTCCCAGATCGCCTTGCGCGGCTCGGGGAACAGGTCGGTGAGAAAGCCGCCGCCGTTCTCGGTCGCGAAGATACCCGTGTAGCCCCACTCGTTGCCCTTGAGCGGTCCGATGTCGAGAATATCGACGACCAGGATATCGCCGGGCTCGGCGCCGGTGACCTCGATCGGGCCGACCAGATGATGACAGGGCGGCAGGTAGCAGTCGCGGATGTCGGCGGCGTTGTCGTCGTTCTTGATCTGACCGCCGGTCCAGTCGAGGGCCTCGACGATGAAGTCGTCGCCCGGCTTGACGGTGACGACCGGCGGGATATCCGGATGCCAGCGGTTGTGGAGCGGCTGCGGCTGCTCCGTCGGGCGACTTCCTGATGTCGACGGAAATGATTGTCTTGGCCATGGTGATTCTCCTCCTTCTAGACCTGCAGATGCTTCTTCACGACGACGTCGGTCAGTTCGCTGACATCGGCCCTGGGCGACGATTCTGTCCGGTATCGAGAATGGCGAAGCGCTGGGTGATGTCGCGCACGAAATCGAGGCGCTGCTCGACCAGCAGGACGGAGCAGTTCCGCTCCGCGAGGATGCGCTTGATGATGCGTCTGGATCTCCTCGACGACGGACGGCTGCAAGCCCTCGGTCGGCTCGTCGAGCAGCAGCAGCTTCGGTTCCTGCACCAGGGCACGGGCGATCGCCAGCTGCTGCTGCTGGCCGCCGGAGAGGACGCCGCCCTTGCGGCCGGCGAGCGTCCCTGAGCGCCGGAAAGTAGTCGAAGACCAGGTCGGGCACCCTGTTGCCGTTCAGGCCCTTGCCGAGAAGCGCCAGCCGGATGTTTTCCTGCGACGGTGATGTCGGGAATGATCTGGCGACCCTGCGGCACATAGCTGATGCCGAGATGGGTGCGCTCGTGCGACTTGAGACGGGTGATGTCGGTGCCGTCGAGCTCGATCGAGCCCGACCGCGGCGGGATTGACGCCGGTGATGCTGCGCAGCAGCGTGGTCTTTCCCGCGCCGTTGCGGCCGAGCACGGCGACCAGTTCGCCGTCGCCGATCTCCAGCGAGAGCCCGTGCAGGATGTGGCTGGTGCCGTAGAACGTATCGATCCCGCTGACGCGCAGCATCAGTTGACCTGCCCTTGCCGAGATAGACCTGCCTTCACCAGCTCGTTCTCGACCACCTCCGCCAGCGGACCTTCGGCCAAGCACCTGTCCCTGATGCATCACCGTGACCTTGTTCGGGCGATCTGGCGCACCAGGTGCATGTCGTGCTCGACCAGGAGCACGGTGTGGTTCTTGGCGATGCGCTGAATGAGGTCGGCGGTGCGCTGCTTGCCCTCCTCGGTCATGCCGGTGGTCGGCTCGTCGAGCAGCAGAAGCTTCGGGTCGCGAGGCCACCAGCATGGCGATCTCCAGCCACTGCCGCTCGCCGTGGGAGAGCGTGTCGGCCGCGATCATTGGCCTTGTCGGCGAGCTCGACGAATTCGAGGATCTCCCAGATGCGCTCGTTCTCTTCGCGGCGTCACCCGCTTGAAGATGTATTTGAAGACCTTGCGGTCGCCGTGAAGCGAGATCATGACGTTGTCGTAGACCGACAGCGTCTCGTACATGTTCGGGACCTGGAACTTGCGGCTGATGCCCGCTCGGAAGATCTCGTCGGGCGACTTGCCGGTGATGTCCTGACCGTCGAAGACGATCTTGCCGGACGTCGGCTTGAACTGGCCGGTGATCATGGCGATCAGCGTCGTCTTGCCGGCGCCGTTCGGGCCGAGCAGCACGCGCAACTCGTTCTCGTCGACGCTGAAATCGAGATTGTTGAGGATCGTGTATCCGGAGACGGTGGTCGTCAGTCCTGGTGAACTTCGAGGAGTGCCATCGACGCCTCGATCTCGTTCCCGCATCCAGACCGCGCTCGCTCGCCGGGTTTCGGCAGCGCCCGCCGGCTCCCAGTCCCGCTGCCGGTCGCTGGCCGATGCGATCCTGCTCCTCGCGAATCTGCGACAGCGTGCCCCGCCGCGTACTTGCGCAGCCAGTTGCCCGATCGATCCGACGATGCCGTCCGGGATCCACAGCACGACCGCGATGAACAGCGCGCCCATGAAGAGCTGCCAGTAGTTGGCGAACCAGCTGCCGCTGAGAAGGAACTCGAGGCCGCTGACGAGGAAGGCGCCGAGGAAGGGGCCGATGAGGGTGGCGCGGCCGCCGACCGCGGTCCAGATCACCGCCTCGACCGAAAACAGCGGGCCGGTGTCGAGAAACGAGACGATGCCGACCCAGGCGGCGTACATGGCGCCGGCCGTCGCCGCCATGAAGGCCGAGACGCAGAACACGAAGATGCGGTAGTTGGCGACGTTGTAGCCCATGAATTCGGCGCGAACGTCGTTGTCGCGGATCGCCTTCAGCACGGTGCCGATGCGCGAATGGGTGAGCACGCGGGCCAGCAGGAAGAACACGACCGGCGACCGCGAGGATGAACCACAGGAATGGCGCGCCGACGAAGTTGGAGTAGTCGGTGATGCCGTTGAAGCCGCCGGTATAGGCCTGATACTCGATGATGAATTCCTGAAGGATCAGCGACTTCGGCGAGCGTGATCACCGCACAATAGACGCCGTAGATGTGGCGCTTGAAGGTGATGACGCCGAAGATGAAGGCGAGCATCGTCGGAATGACCAGCGCGCAAACGACCGCGAAGGGCGTGCTGATCAGCGGCGTCCATGAACGCCGGCAGCTCCGTGAGGCCGTTCCACTCCATGAAATCGGGAAACTTGCTGCCGTAGCGCGTCGGATGCTCGAGCGCGTAGTTGATCTTGAGCGACAGGGCGACGAGGTAGGCGCCGATGCCGAAATAGACCGCCTGGCCGAGACTGAGGATGCCGGCAAAGCCCCAGATCAGATCGATGCTGAGGGCGAAGATGGCGAAGCAAAGGAACTTGCCGAGCAGCAGACAGGACATAGCTGTCGGTGCCGCCGTAGTAGGGAAAGGTACCGATGACGCGACGACGAAAGCACCGAGGAGCAGCGCCCAGAGCGGGAGCAACGGCGCTGCGCCGACCTTCCGCGCTTGCGCTCGCCGCCTCGCGCCTTCAGCTCGTTCGCTGTTGCCGTCAGGGACCGCCGTCGCGACCACGTCATCGCCGCTCGTGATAGCCGAAGATGCCGCGCGGAAAGACGCGAATGGCGATCACGATGGCCACGAACACGAGCAGCTGCCCGATCACGGAGTTGAATTTGAAGGCGAGCAGGGTTTCGCCCTACGCCGATGAGGAAGGCGCCGGTCGGCACACCCAGCAGATTGCCGACGCCGCCCAGCACGATGACCATGTAGGAGCCGACCGCGTAGCTGAAGCCCATGGTCGTGGAGACCGACTTGATCGGCGCCAGCACCGCGCCGGCGATGCCGGCGAGGCCCGAGCCGTACATGAAGATCAGCATGTCGACTCGGGCCGTGTCGATGCCGAGAGCACTCCGACATGGCGCGATTGCGGCGCACCGCGCGCACCTTCAGTCCGAAATCGGTACGGTAGATCAGACAGAGGGTAGACGCACACCATGACGATGGCCACCGCGATGAGGAACAGCCGGTAATAGGGATAGGGAAGACGGCCGATGATCCGGACGCCGCCGTCGAGAACTCTTGGCGCTCCGACATAATAGAGCTCGGGCCCGAAGATGACCTTCATGATGACCTCGAGAATGATGCCGACACCCCAGGTCGCGAGCAGCGTCTCCAGCGGTCGATCGTAGATCCATTGGATGATGCCTCGCTCGACGACCAGCCCGAGCAGCGCGACCACGACGAAGGCCACGGGAATCGCGATGAACGTGTTCCCGCCGAGCTGGCCGACCACGGCGGCGGTGTAGGCACCGACCATGATGAACTGGCCGTGCGCCATGTTGATAACGCCGGCCACCCCGAAGATGATCGCGAGCCCGATGGCGGCGATGGCCAGAATGGCGGCGACGCTGACGCCGATCAGAACTGGGAAATGAGCGCTTGCGACATGGCTCGTTACCCGTTCGAAATCCGTCGGAGCTGCCGAGTACCGCTGCGCGGCGGGGAGCCGCCGCGCCTTGGCAGACTAGAGGTCCATCGTGCCGGATCTGTTCTTTTCTTCCGCTCCACGGCTTCTTCAGCCGCTCCAGAACCTTGGGATTGGTGAAGTCGCAGTCCTTGTTCGGATAGAGATAGTCGACCCAGGGATCGGGGCGGATGCGATCCTGCGAGGTCCAGACGATGTCGAACTGGCCATCCTCGCGCGCCTTGCCGATGCGCGCCCACAGCCAGGTGTGGTGGTTCTTCTCGTCGATCTTGACCGGCCCCTGCGGCGCCTTGAATTCCTGGCCGGGAAGCCCTTCGAAGATCAGCGCGTCCGTGTCGGTCGTTGCCCGACCTTCTCGATCGCCTGCGCCAGCAGATAGGTCTGGAAGTAGGCCGCCTCCATCACCGCATTGGTGACCTGGTTCTCGCCGTATTTGGCCTTGTAGCGCTCGACGAATGACTTGTTCTCGGGCGTGTCGACCGATCTGGAAGTAGTTGAACGACGTGTAGTGGCCGACGGCATTCTCCGCTCCCATCGCCGCCGTTTCCTGCTCGGTGGTGATCGGCGTGCAGATCGGCAGGTCGTCGGCGGTCAGACCGAACTGCTGGAACTGCTTGTAGAAGGCGACGATCGAATCGCCGACGAGGTCGGAGAATACGATGTCCGCGCCGCTGCCGGCGATATTGTTGATGATCGTCGAAAATTCGGTGTGGCCGAGCGGCGCGTACTCCTCGCCGACATTCTTCGCCGCCGTGCTTCTCCAGCAGCGCCTTGACTTCGCGATTGGTCTCCTTGGGATAGATGTAATTGGAGCCGATCATGTAGAACTTCTTGCGGCCGAGGGTCTTGATGATCCACGGCACGAAATCGTCGAGCTGCTGATTGGGCACGGCGCCCGTGTAGAAGCAGTTCTTGCTGCACTCCTGGGCCTCGTAGAGCGTCGGATAGAGCAGCAGGCCGTTGTACTCCTCGAACACCGGCAGCACCGATTGACGGCTCGCGGACGTGTAGCAGCCGAGCACCGCGGCCACCTTGTCGTCGAGCAGCAGCTTCTTGGCTTTTTCGGCAAAGACCTGCACCAGCGACTGCGGGTCCTCGACCACCGGCACGAGTCTTCTTGCCGAGCACGCCGCCCTTGGCGTTGATCTCCTCGATGGCGAGCAGCTCGGCGTTGTGCAGAGACGTCTCGATGATGGCGATGGTGCCGCTCAGCGAGTGCAGAATGCCGACCTTGATCGTATCGCTTTCCTGCGCCTTGGCGATGTTGCGCTGGAAGTAGTAGGGCGCCGTGGTGCCGAACACGAAGGCGCCGGCGGCCGCCGTCGAAGCTTTCAGAAACGTGCGTCGCTTTATGGTTTTGGACATTTTGTTACTTCCTCCCTGGATTGGCAAAAACCAAAAAACAAAACCCCACCTGTCACCCGGAAGGAGATCAAGTGGGGGGCTTCACTGCCCGATAGAGTTGGCGGCGCCACTGCCGCCCAGTCACGGCGCCCTGCAACACTGAAGAACGCCAATCACTCTATTGTACCGGCCGACCTTCTTCCGAAAGCCCGGCAGGATGAGCCTGTCTGGAATCTCGCTCGCCCAGAACTCGCGTCTCGCGCTCATGCCGCAACTGTGTGAGCAAACTGCTGCAGCCGGCTTGAGCACTTTCACGATTGTTGTTTCGGACTCGCGCCTCTTTTCAGGCCCTGCTTTCCCGATTGTTAGATAAACCCGCAGGCTTGTCAACAAACCGCCCGGCGCGGTAGTGGGTCAGTCTGAAATGCGGAACCGAAGCCCGGTAAACGCGGTCCACACAGCAAACGGTCTGCGGCCTGATATGGGACCGTGCTGGTGAACGCATACCTGATTGTTTTTCTCGGAGCCGGTATTGGCGGCGCAATGCGCCACGGCGTCAACGTTGCCGCCCTTCGCTTGCTGGGGCCGCAGTTTCCCTTCGGAACACTCACCGCAAACATTGTCGGCTCCCTCATCATGGGCCTGCTTGCAGGCTGGTTTGCTCTAAAGACCGACCCCGGCCAGTCATGGCGGCTGTTCCTGGCCACGGGCATCCTGGGGGGCTTTACGACGTTCTCGGCGTTCTCCCTCGACTCAGCGGTGCTCTATGAGCGTGGCGAGCTGGGATTGGCCGCTCTGTACGTCGTGGCGTCGGTAGCAGTGTCCATACTGGCCCTGTTTTTCGGCCTGTTCATCGTGCGACAGATCTGAAAATTCAATAATCACCGCCGCCGCTGTTCAGTGGCTTACCAGATAGGGATCGGGCTTTACCGACTCGGGCGACTCTTTCGATCAGGTCGAACTGCCCGCGCTCATTGACCCGCCCCAGGCGGGTCCAGAGATTGGTGTGGCTGCTGTCCTTGTCGATCGCGATATGGCCCTGGGGAGCCTCGAGCTCGCTCCCGAGGACGAAGGGTCGCAGCACGTCGGGGTTCATGGTGTTTGCTTCCGCCAGGGCCTTGGCAAAAACGCGAACCTGAAAATATGCCGCCTCGACACAGAGGTTGGTGGGCTCGTCCTCCCCGAACCTCTTCTTGTAGCGTTTCACGAAGGCCGCGTTGTTCGGGGTATCGACACTTTCGAAATACGGCGCGGCGGTGATGTGACCGCAGGCAACGTCCGGCCCCATCAGCCTCACCTCCGCCTCCGAGGTCGTCAGGCTGGCGATCGGCATGGTGCGCGGGTCGAATCCTGCCGTGGCATAGGCCTGATAGAGAAAGGCCGTCGCCTGACCCACGACGGTGGAGAAAATGACGTCGGGGTCCGTATTGGTCAGGTCGCGCATGAGCAGGCGGAACTCCGACGGTCTCGCCCCAAGATCGAGATAATGCTCGCCCACCACCTCGCCGCGGCGCTGGCGCAGGAGTTCGCGCACGATCCGGTTGGATTCCCGCGGGTAGATATAGTCGGAACCGATCAGGTAGAAGCGCGGGCCGTAGTTCTCCAGCAGAAACTCTACCAGCTCGACGCTGTTCTGGTTGGGAGCTGCCCCGGTATAGATGATGTTCGGCGAATATTCGAAGCCTTCGTAGAGGGTCGGGTACCACAGCAGCCCGTTGCGGCGCTCGAACACCGGCAGCACGGCCTTTCGGCTGCTCGACGTGTAACAGCCGAACACCGTGCTGACACCGTCCTCGGTCAGGAGCTTGTCGGCGCAGCGCGCGAACTTCTCGCAACTGGAGGCCGGATCGTAGATCACCGGGGCGATCTCGCGGCCGTTGACTCCGCCGCCGGCGTTGATTTCCTCGATCGCCAGCATCGTACCGCGCAGCTGGGTCTCCTCGATGACCGCCGTGTTGCCGCTCTGCGAGAACAGAACGCCGACGCGCCAGGGCTCATGAAGTGACAAAGAGCTTCCCAAACTGACCTTCCGCCTGCCGACCAATAGTCCGCAACGAAGGAAAGCTACCGCTATTTTTTCTTGTCGGAAAGCGCTTCATTCATTTCGACGACCGCCGAAGCCACGACCCCGACCGCAACCCGGCGCCGCATGGCCTGTTTGCGAAGATAGTCATACGCCTGCGGCTCATCGATCTCGCGCTGCTGCATCAGGATCGCCTTCGCCTGCTCCACTTTCCTGTAGGATCGCAATGTCTCCTCGAGCTTGGCGATCTTGGATTGCTGACGCTGCTGAAATCGGACGTTGTTCCGTGCAAGGATGAGCTGGGGCACGATCGCCGCCGCGTCGAAGGGACGCACGATGATGGCGTGCGGCGTCAGCTCGGCGACGAGCCGCGAGCTGTCCGCGGCCTGTGGATCGACGATGCCGATCACCGCGGCATTGCCCGCCGCGGTGGCGGTTTCCAGCAGCGTTCGGCACGCCGGGTCCATGCGACAGATCAACAGTTGCACGTGCTGCCCGACGCTGCCGCCCGGAGGCCAGACGCATTCGACCCGGCTTCCCAGGCGTCGCAGGCAGCGGATCAGCAACTCGCCATCGGCGTCGCGAGGATGGGCGACGATCGCATTCAACTCCCGGAAGTCTATCGAACCTGGCACTTACTGGCGCTTCCTCTCGGATATCGGCGCGGGCATAATCGGAGCCGGTCAACATGCTGTAAGGACGCGCGCAAATCAACGCCGTGATCCTGGCGCGGGGGCAACGTCGGCTGACAACCAAAGGATGATTGCGGAAAATACCTTTCGCCGCCGCGAGACGTTGCTGCGCACCCTCGCGGCCTCTGTGCTGATGGCGGCTCTCGGCACCCTCTATAGCTGGAGCGTGTTCGTTTCCGACCTCGAGGCCGAGTTTGCGGTCTCGCGCTCGCGCGTCAGCGCGGTGTTTTCGCTGGCCACCGTATTTTTCACCATCGGAATGTTTGTGGCGCCCTCTCTGGAGAGGTGGGGATCGCCTTCGGCGAGGGCGATGGCCTTTTGCGGGCTTGCCGGCGCGGGTCTCTGGATCTCGGCTCTCGGCGGCTACGCCCTCTTTGCTCTGGGCTTTGGCGGGCTGTTCGGCCTGGCCAATGGCTTCGGCTACAGTCTCAGTCTGCAGATCGTCCAGCGTGCGCCGTCGAAAAACCCGGGACTGCTCACCGGACTGGTGGTCGCAAGCTACATGGCGGGTTCTGCGGCCGGCTCGCCGCTGCTTAAGCGCGTTGCTCGGTATGTGGGGCTTGCGGCCGACCACGCTTGCCCTCGCGGCCGTGATGCTGGTGACCGGTATCGTCGTCATGTTGCTCATGCGCAACGCCGAGTCGGACTTCCCGACGGCAGGGGTGTCGGACGCCGAGCGGCGCTTTCCCTCACCGCTGGAGTTCATGCTGCTTTGGGCATGCTTCTTCTTCTCCAGCTTCGTCGGGATGATGGTCATCGCGCATGCCGCCCCGATCGTGGAGTCTGTCGGCGGCGTCGGAAGGAAAGTTGCCCTCGCAGCCACATTCGTCGCAGTCGGTAACGGTGTCGGCCGGCTGGCAGGTGGGGGGCTCATCGATCGCTTGCCGGCGCATCCCGTCCTCGGCGGCGCCTGCGCACTGGCGTTCCTGGCGCTCTTGGCCGTGGTGACATTGAGGAGCGCTGAGGCGGCTTTGCTATCGCTCGGACTTGTCGGCATCGGATACGGGTGCATTGCGTCGGCGCTGCCGGTCGTCGTGGCGAAGAGATACGGTGTTGCGAACCTGTCCAGAATCTACGGCCGCTTGTTCACCGCCTGGGGTGCGGCCGGACTGCTCGGACCGCTTGCGGGAGGTCTCTACTTTGATGTCCTCGGCAACTATGAAGCGGCGCTCATCACCGCCGCGACGGCGGCGTTGATCGCCTCACTGGCCGGCGCCGGTCTGCGTTTCGCAGGCCGATGACGACGACCTGAGCAGCGTTTCAAGGCGCCGTCGACCGAGAAAAGAGACGAGCAACGTCCCATCCGACACGCTTCTCTGCTCGATATTGTCGGATCGTGCGGCGGCGCAAGATCAGTCCAATGCGAGAACATTTGGAGAGTCGGGATTGGCGAGGCGGAGCAGCCCGAGACCCACGCCAGCCATCCCCTCCATTAGGCCAGACGACGCAATGTGGCCGACGGTGCCAGCAATAGACGCATGTCTTGCAAGACGGCAGGCCAACGCTGATGCCGCCTGATCGCGTGCCTCGGAAACATCTGCGTGTCCTGCGCGGACCCATTCATCAAGGATGAGCAAATTGCCCACGCGTCCATGACATAGGCTATCGTTGCCGCGTGGAGGCTGAATGAGAAGGCGAGCGATGACAGCATGCTCCGTTGCCTCCTTGAGGGCGGACAGCTTGAGATCTTCGCCGCAACGTGCAGCCACAAGAAAGAGGCCGCCAAAACCGCGGCACCAGGCAGCTGTCCAGTCTTCCCCGCCATGCCGTTCAAGCCCAATCGTAGCTTTTGAATTCCTTGCCAGCACAATTTCGGCTTCCATCAATACGCGCGCCATTTCGATGGTAGAGAGTTCGTTCGTTGCGGCAGCGAGGCGACAGAGCGCGAAGGCGACCCCGCTACGGCCGTGTCCGAAGCTCATTGGCAGGAGGTTATCAGTTGTTGAGTTCGATTCGAGTCTTCGGAGGATCGCTTTACCTGCACGCCAGGCTCCAGCCAGAAAGACATCACTGCCATGTCTCCGATAAGCGGACAAGAACGATAACAGCGCGCCCGAGAGACCCGTGATGATGTCTAACTCAGGTGCATCGTCGATTGCTTCGATCATGCACGAAGCCAGCTTTTCGGCAGCAGGCTCTACCTCTGGAAGAAGGAAAGCAAGCTGACTGAGCGCGTATAGGCTACCGCCGAGTTCGTCGAAGCCACCGATACTAACTTCACTACCGCGTTGCGAACTGACTGAGTTGATCAGTTCGCGCATTGCAGCCCGTGCGCAGTCGTTGATTTCGGGATCTGACTGGCGCTTTCCGGCATGAGCCAGAAAAAGCGCAATGCCGGCAAGTCCAGCATAGAGGTCAATGCCAGCGGGACTGCAGGAAAGATGACCCGTTTGTGTTTCATAGGGTATGAGCCAAGTTGCTCTTCCATCTTGGCGGATTGCCCTGCGACAGATCTCCCGCGCGATCGCGATGGAGATATTCTCCAGTACTTCAGCCAGGTTGGAGATTTCATCGGTGTGATCGATGTGATCGATGTGCTGAGGTGGGGTGACGGTGGGATGGGCGAGCGCAGCACTTATGAGCCAGCTTTGAAGTTTGAGGTCCTCTTCACTGAGGGATGCGATGCGGCGCTGCACCTGCGTGAACGGACTTTCGGCAAGATGATCGACACTGTTGGCGCTGTTCAAGGAGATGACTGATGTCGAAGACGCCCTGACCGCGAAGTAGGGTATGTCGTTTCGCCACATGTCCCGTCGTTCGGCTGCTGTGACAGCAGGTGGAATTGAACCTTGCTCGTCCATATCCGTGATGCGATCGAAGAACCTGTCCTTTGCCAGTCCATCTTCAAGATAGTCTGGATGAAAGCCTTCGATAAGTTTACTCGCATAGTTGACGGTCGGTCGGTAGATAACCCGTAGCGTGTCATCTGCGAATGCGGCAACCGGTCCACCCGGCGCGACAAGCATTGCCTTGTGCGACAACAAGGTCCGATAAGCTTCGGCAAATCCGCCAAGGATTTCGTCGACGAAGTTTTCCGGCAACATGCGGCGACCATCAACCGTTGGAAGATTGCTGTCGCAGGCGAGTTTCTGAGGAGAGAGCGTGATCTCCATCTCGTCAGTTCCGACCCATTTCCACACCGGAACGTTAAAGGGAGTGTATGTGCAGGTAAGATCGGCCATGCCACTGAGATCGATCCAGTCGGAGGCATGGTCTAAGCGCGGCCGGAGAGGAAGCAAACCACTGCGCAGCACTGAGTTGCCGAGACGGTAATCAGCGCGCTCGCCGGCATTGAGGGGCACCGGCCGCTTGCGTTGTGGATGAAGCAGTGTTTCCAGATCGACTAGTACCGGCGTCCCGCCAGCAGCGATGATGTTCTCTGAATGGAAATCAGAGCCGTTCAGCGCATATATGAGAGCGAGATGCCATCCCTGGCTGCGGTAGAAGCGGCGTACATCGGCGATCGAACTGCAGGCTCGCGCAACAACAAATTTACTCCATCCATATTCCCCTCGATCGAGCACCAGTGGCGTTGCAAGGGCCGGCGCCTGCGAAGTTGAATTCATCCAAGCAATGAGCAACGCAAAATGATGGTCGATCGCCAACGGACGCGGCTTGTAGACGATACGACCTGCGTCGCCGAAACTCAGTACACAGACGGTGTGACCGGCGTGATGACTGTCTCCAGCAGACATTGAGAGTCGATGGAAACAGGATGGCATGCTGCCGCCGAAGAAAGTAGCAACGATGCAAGCCCAGTCATCGGTGAGCCGCTGAAGCAGTTCATGACATGCAGCGGCCCAGTCCGAAATCACAACAGCCGCCTGACGCGCCAGCACGGGATACTGCTTGAGCCATTGAGCGGCAAAGGATCTATCCTTGAGGCAGTCGACAAAGAATTCGTAACGCGCTTCAGGGCAGTCGCCGACGAGCAATCCCTGTGAGCGCGCGGCGTTCATTTCGACGACTAACGCCCGCGACGACATAGCGAAAAGCTTCTCGGAAAGCTTCTCGGTCATGTCAGCGAGGATACGTCCGGTATCGACGGCAGTTGGTGTTATGCGCGCAGACAGCACGGAAAGGGAACGATCAAGCGACGTACGATGCAGTGCGGCGAGCGGCCAGAATGCTTCGGCAAACGCAAAACGATGCGGAAAATGCGAAGCACCGTCGTAATATTGACCTTCATAGCCGGAAACCAAATCGCGGTGCCAAGTGAAAGAAGAGTAGACCGAAGAACTCTGCCCGGAACGGCTAATCTCCTCGCGTTCCTCGCGTGTGAGCGCTGCAGGAAACAGCACTTCGGCGGCGAATCCGTTGTCCACCGTCATCCTGGTCTGCGATCGGCCTACGCCGCCGCAGAAGAGTGTTTGTTTAGAGTCCGGCCTTGATGATGAGGCAGCAGAGGACACCCTTGCTGAATGCAGGTATGCCCTTACAACCAACACCATGAGTAAAGCAGCCCTTGGCCGCGATTTGGCGATCCGTCAGACTCTGTGCCTTACGGATCTTGCTTTCGCCAAGCTCACGTTTCTGTGCAGTCGTCATTTTTGCGAGTTCTGCCGACATGACGGATCGTGCCGACATGCCATCGGCGCGCATCTCCTGGGCAAGCTGGAGATAAGGGGGCCTAGTGGCAGCAGCTTCGTCACCGACCGCTGAAAACGCCCCCGGAGGACTAGCTACGCTCGGTGTTGCGATTGCCAAAGCCAGTGCACAGGAAGACGAAAACGTACTCTTCTTCATGATAGCTCCTCCCTGGGGTGTTGCACGGCCCTGCAAGCCGATATTCCCCGGATATACGGGCAACTAGATTTAAGATTGGACGATTTCGGCTATTTGCACAATATCCCAGGAAACATCATGTCGATAGCACACGATATGACCGGTTCTTGTGGCACACGATCTGTCCGGTTTTGAATCGCTCCAAACGAGGCAGCGCGCAAGGGGGCACATCGCAAGAAGCGACCGCGCCGGCCGCTGCCGGGAATGCTGCTGCTACCTGAGATGGCTCGCGTCATGCCTGGCTGCCCGGCTGCTATCAGCAGTTCGACCTGATCGCGACCATGCACGATGCGACAAGCGAGCTGTACTTAGCCTTTCTGGTCGAGGAGGAAGGCACCCATGGGCAGTTTCCGGGGCTTGCGCGAGGTGATCGCCGGGCACGGGCTGTTCTGCGCGCTCTCTACCGATCGCGGCGGCCACTACTTCCACACCCTGCCGCCGGCGAGCCGGTCGATCGCGACCAGGTCACCCTGCTCGGCCGAGCCCTCGGCCAGCTCGGCATCGAGCACATCCCGGCCTATTCACCGGAGGCGCGTGGCCGTTCGGAGCGCCTGTTCGGCACCCTCCAGGATCGCTTGCCCAAGGAGCTCAGGCTGGCCGGCATCGCCGACCTCGATGCCGCCAACCGCTTCCTCGCCGAAGTCTACCTGCCCGGCAGGCAGAGCTTGTCTGCTCTGGCCAGGGGCGATGAGGTCGACCTCCTTGGTTGCCAAGTCACTACCGGAGACGAGCTGAATCGGGTAAAGCGGTTCACAAGCCACCATCGTACAGCCACTATCTGGAGGAGGGGAAAATGGAACAAGCTGCTGGTGCGACATTGGGAATTGCTATTGCACTGCTGATCTGGATTATCGTTGGCGGTTTGGCGGGATGGCTCGCGGGTCTGGTAGTTAAGGGCGGCGGCTTCGGCTTCTGGGGTGATGTCTTGCTGGGCGTTGTCGGTGCCGTTGTCGCCGGATGGCTGTTTCCGACACTGGGGCTGCGTCTCGGCGGCGGGGTGTTGGGTGCGATACTCGCGGCTGCGGTGGGCGCGATAATCGTGTTGCTGGTAGTGCGCCTGGTGAGGCGCGCCTCGCCGTAGTGCGTTCCGCCGCGGCTGGCGGTGTCACTTGACTTTTGGTCCGACGCCAATCGCTTAAGAATCCTCTGCTCCCTTCGCCCCCGAGAACAGTGACCAGTCCGCCAAAGATTGCAGCAGCCTTGTTTGACCGCCTTGTTATTCGCGATCGTCGTCCATAAGAATTCGTTCTGCTGCGCCGTCGAGGTCGTCATACTGACCGGAGCGCAGCGTCCACATGAAGGCCGCAAGTCCTGCAAGGCCAAGCAAAATCGCGATGGGCACCAGAAATGCGAGATAGCTCATGACCCTGCTCCGATCAGGCGCTTCTGGGAGAAGAACGATGTGTGCTTCGCGGCCGGAAGGCTGGTGCGAAAGCTAAGCAGTCGCATGGCGTTTGCCACCACGAGGAGAGAGGAAAGCGACATGGCGACAGCCGCGACAAGGGGGGTAACGTAGCCACAGACCGCGACAGGGACGGCCATCGCGTTGTAGCCAACGGCGAGCGCGAAATTCTGGCGGATCAAGGTTCCAGACCTGATCGAGATGTCGATTGCATCCGGCACTGCCCAAAAACTCTCGTTCAAGAAAACGAAGTCGGCGGCGACCCGACCGATGTCGGCGGCCGTTGCGGGAGCCATCGAGGCATGAGCAGCCGCCAGCGCGGGGGCGTCGTTCAGGCCATCGCCGACCATCAGGACCTTACTTCCAGATGCCCCAAGCTCGACGATCCGCGCCCGCTTTCCCGCAGGAAGCAGCCCCGACATGAAGCTGACAATTCCGAGACGTGACGCGAGTGCCTCCACCACCGGCTTGCGATCGCCGGAGACGATCTCGACACGCAGCCCCTTCTGGGACAATCGCGCAACGGCCGGGCGCGCATCCGGCCGCTCGCTGTCCTCGAACGCGAACGTTGCCAAGGGTCTCCCGTTGGTGGAGAGGACAGACACCGAGGCAGCTTCGGCGTCGGCCACCGCTGTTTTTTCGCCAAGCGCCCAGGCTGGACGGCCGAGGCGATAGATGTCGTTTTCCGATGTCGCTTCCAATCCACAGCCGGGATGTTCCGAAAGGGTAGTCAACACGGGATTGGAAACGGATTCTTCCTGTACAACTGCCGTAATCGCGGCGGACAGCGGATGCCGGGAACAGGCCGCGATCGCCGCGGCTATCCCCAGGGCGGAGGGCTCGATTTCGTGTCGATTAATCAGCCGGGGCTTTCCGATCGTCAGGGTTCCGGTCTTGTCGAAGAGCACGGTATCGATTTCTGCAAGACGCTCAAGCGCGGAACCGTCCTTGACAATGATCCCCTTCTCGAACAGCCGCCGTGCGGCCACGACCTGGACGATCGGAACAGCAAGGCCCAACCCACAGGGGCAGGTGATAATCAAGACGGCGATCGCGATGGTGACCGATGCATGCCAGTCCCCGGTGGCGGTCATCCAGCCGACGAACGACACGAGGGCGATGGCGTGGACCACGGGAGAATAGAGGACCGCAGCCCGATCGGCCAACCTGCGGTAACGAGGTCGTCCACTCTCGGCGGCTTCCATCATCCGGACCATTTCGGAGATGAACGAGTCTTCGGCGCTCGCTGTGGTTCTTATCGTCAACGGACCTGTGAGGTTCATCAGGCCCGCTTGGACCGCCGTGCCCGGTCCAGCGCCTCTGGGTGCGGTCTCGCCCGAAACCAGCGAGCAATCTAGTTCGGAGGTCCCCTGCGCGACCACACCGTCGATGGGAATCCGATCGCCAGCGGCAACGAGGATGCTTGCTCCCGGCTCGATTTCGCCAACCGGGAGGTAGCGCCGCTGGCCATCGGCAAGGATGACGGTTGCGCCGGCGGGCGCAAGCCTGGCGAGTCCGGCCACCGCCGAGCGCGCCCTTTCACGCATGACACGGTCGAGCGTCCGACCGATCAGTAGGACGAACAGCAGCGAAGTCGCAGCATCGAAATAGGCGTGAGGGGCGTTGTGGGCAGTGTCGTAAAGGCTAAGCGCGAAGGCAAGCGTCACGCCAACCGATATCGGCACATCCATGTTGGTTCGTCCGCGACGCAGCGCCGACCAGGCGGAGGCATAGAAAATCCGCCCAGAATAGATGATCGCAGGTAGCGCAAGAGCCGCCGATATCAAGTGGAACGCTTGGCGTGTCCCGGCATCGGCCCCGGACCACACCGATACGGAGAGGAGCATGATGTTCATCGCTGAGAACCCAGCGATCGCGAGCGCCCGGATGAGCCGCGCACACTCCAGATCGCGCGTATCAGAGGCGGCCGAGAACAGGTGCGCATCATGGCCGGCGCTCCGCAGGGCGCCGATTATGTCCGGTGGCATCTCTTCGACTGCACGCCATTTGACGATGACGCGTTTCATCGACAGATTCACGCGGGCGAATTCGACGCCGGGCAGCGCCGTCAGGGTTCTCTCGATTAATGCAATGCAGCCTGCGCAATGGACTGCAGGGACCGAAACATCGGTCCGGCGGCTGCCGTCGCCGAGATCGCGACTGGCGAGAAGTAGCTCTTCCAACGAGTTTGAAGCATGGGCGGTCCGGCTCATCGCCAGCGCAGACTCAGCTTGAGGTTCACGGCAGCTCATGACCACCTTGTGGTGCGCCGTGGTCTTCTTGCGAAACTATCTTATCGCCTTGTAGGAATGCCATGTGGCGTGTCCGAGCAGCGGAAATACGACGATCAGGCCGACCATTCCCGTCATCAGGCTAATCGCGGTCAGAAAGGCTACAATCGCGCCCCAAGCGATCATGACCGGCCGATTGTTCCAGACAAGCGAGATGCTCATACCCATTGCAGTGAAGGCGTCAGTCCGCTCGTCCAGGAGCATCGGCACCGAGAAGACGCTAATGGCGAAGGAAAAAGCCGCAAACACGCTGCCTACGACCGTGCCTGTGGCGAGCATGGCCCACCCCAACTCCGTCGTGAAGAGCATCGGGGCAATTTGGTTGAGCCCAGGAAAAGGCCGCAAACCGAAGAACAGCGCGTAGAGGATGACCGCCGCACGCATCCACAACAGCACCAGACCCAACATGATGACACCGGTGAAAAGGACCTGCGCGCCGGATGCCGGCTTGACAAAGATCATGCGGCGGAGCGCTACCGTCTCACCAGCTTCGAGCAGGCGGCTCTTTTGGTAGAGCCCGATCGCGACGAACGGGCCGACGACCATGAACGCCGCGATGGCGGGAAACAGGATGTAATCGAGACCGAGGAAGAAAAGTCCCGCTACGATCGTGACCGAAACCACGAAAACTGCCAAACCGTAGGCTAGGCTGGGACCCGGCTGCACCAATAGATCGCGCCATCCGGCACGCAGCCAGCCGAAAGCAGCATGGGCCGGAAGGCCACGGTTACGCGCCGCTGCGAAATCGGGACCTTCCGCTGATGCGAGATCGATGTTGCCCATTCGATGGCCCTTTCTGTCCGGCATGTTTCCCGTCGTGTTTTCACACCTTCAACAAGCCGATTTGGCGGCCCGATAACCATCGCTGACGCCGGAACCAGTCTCCACACTGTGTGCAACGCAATCCGGCTGAGACGTCACCGCAACGTAGACGAAATGAGCGTTTGCAGCGAAAAACAGCGCAAGTCCTGCTGCAACGAGCGCGATCGGCAAACTCCTGACACAGAGATGATGTGTCAGTCGAGAAATGACCGCCGCTATCCTTTCCATCATTGACGTCACCGTGTTTGCTCTGAAAGCGAAAGGACATAGAGGGCGAGGATCCTGCGCTGGGTTGTCGAAAGGCGCTCCTCCCAATGCGGCATATGTCCTTGATATCCCGAGTATATGGCCGTTTGGATCGACTGGCGGTCTCCGCCGTATATCCACGACGGATCGATGAGGTTTGGTGCGCCAAATTCGCGATTGCCTTTCGCGTCCTCTCCATGACAGGCGACACAACTAGCAACAAAAACCTCTCGGCCTCGCGCAACGCTTTCCAGCGCAGCGTCGGTCGCCTCGAGCGATCCGCCGAGTGACTGAACATAGGCGAGCACGTCGTCGATCTGCGCCGGTTTAAGCATTCCGTCCCGGCCGAAGGCGAGCATCTGCGAGACCCGGGTTTCGTCATGCGTGGAATTGATCCCGACGCGGAGCGTTTCTGCAATGGTCTCGAGATCGCCGCCCCACAGCCATGCGCCTGCGGTCAGGTCCGGAAAGCCCTTGCCCCCTGTGCCACGCGTCCCGTGACACGCTCCGCAATTATCCTTGAAAAGCGCGCCTCCGGTCTGGCGCACGTTTTCCATCAACCCAGGGTCGGCCCTGATTGCCGCGAAATCCAGCCTGTCGATCCGGCTTGTCCAAGAGCGCTCCTTGCTAGCCTCTTCGACCTCGCGTTCGACCATCGTTTTCTGGTCGATCCCGAGCAAGCCTTTTGTATAGGTCCGGCCCAAAGGCCAAGCGGGCATGAGGATCCAGTATGCGACGGCGAATAGGGTTGTTACGACGAGAAAGAAGGTCACGACGCGCGGGATCGGGGTAGAGAGCTCCTTGATGCCGTTCCATTCATGACCTGTCGTCAGCTGGCCCGTGACGGGGTCGCGTTGGCCTACGTCCATGGCTTGTCGTCCTCGTCGAGAATGCTCTTCTTTGCCTTGTGGAACCGCTTCAGGTTCGACGGCCACAAGGCATAGACCAGGACCCCGACCGCCATGGCTATCAGGTAGAAGAGCCCCCAGCTCTTTACGAAACCGACGACGGTGTCGTGGTCAATGCTCATTGCGTCGTCTCTGCTCTTGCCGATGCCTGTTTCTTGGCGGCGTCGGTGAGACGGCCAACAATCTGAAGATAGGCGACGAGCCCATCCATCTCCGTGATCGTGGAAGCATTGCCGTCGAACGCCCTGACCTGCGTCTCCGCGCCATAGCGTTCAGTCACGCCGCGCGCGAGATCACTGTCGGGCGCCGACTGGCCGGCGGCGTCGTTGGTAGCATTGGCGATCATCTCGTCCGTGTAGGGCACGCCGACGAGACGCATTGCCGTCAGGTGCTCGCCGAGGTCGTCGATGCGAAGCAGATTGCGTTGCAGCCAGCCATACTTCGGCATGACCGATTCCGGCACGACGTCGCGTGGATTGATGAGGTGGGCAACATGCCAGGCGTCGGAATATTTGCCGCCGACGCGGGCAAGGTCCGGCCCAGTCCGCTTTGATCCCCACAACATCGGGTGATCATGTTTTGATTCGACAGCGAGCGAGTAGGGACCGTAGCGTTCGACCTCGTCCCTGAGCGTGCGGATCATCTGGCTGTGGCATGCGTAACAGCCCTCGCGGATGTAGATGTTGCGGCCCGCCAGTTCGAGCGGTGTGTAGAATCGCATGTCGGGTGCGTCCTCGACGGTCTCATCGATCGTGAACAGTGGAACGATCTCTACAAACCCGCCGATGCTAGCGACGGCGATGATGGCCAGCACGAAGCCCATGGCGCTGCGTTCGATTCTGCGATGGAGTTCGGCCATTTCTCTACTCCGCCGGCTCGGGCAACAGTCTGGGCGCGGGGACTTCTTCGGACGATTTGGAGATGGCTTCCGGCTTGCCGCGGATTGTCATCCAGACGTTGTAGGAGCCGACCATCGTGCCCATCAGGAACAGTAGCCCACCGAAAGCACGCGCAATGTAGTAGGGATGCATAGCGACGACGGACTCAATGAACGAGTAGGTCAGCGTCCCGCTCTCGTTGTAGGTCCGCCACATCAGGCCTTGAATGATGCCCGAATTCCACATCGCGAAGACGTAGATGACCGTTCCGATGAGGGCCAACCAGAAATGGACTTCGACAAGCGTCGCCGAATACATGCGCTCGCGCTTCCAGAGCCACGGAACAAGGCTGTAAATCGCCCCGAAGGTTATCAGCGCGACCCAGCCGAGCGCGCCAGCGTGGACATGTCCGACGGTCCAGTCTGTGTAGTGGGACAGCGAGTTGACTGCGCGGATGGCCAGGAACGACCCCTCGAACGTGGACAGTCCATAGAAGACCGCCGCCGCCATCATGAAGCGCAGCGTGGCGTCGTCCCGAACCTTGTGCCAAGCGCCGTTGAGCGTGGCGAGCGCGTTTCCGGCCGACGCCCAGGAAGGCACAAGCAGTGCCAGGGAGAACGTCATGCCCAAGGTCTGAACCCATTGCGGCAGCGCCGTGTAATGCAGGTGGTGGGAACCCGCCCACATATACATGAAGGTGATGCCCCAGAAGCTGATGATGGATAGTCGGTAGGAAAATATCGGCCGTCCGGCCCGCTTCGGCAGGTAGTAGTACAACATGCCGAGAAATCCGGCGGTCAGGAAGAAGGCGACCGCGTTGTGGCCGTACCACCATTGCGTCATCGCGTCCTGCACGCCGGAGAAAGCGGAATAACTTTTCGCATGTCCGAGCGACACCGGTACGGCAAGGTTGTTCACGATATGCAGGATCGCGACAACGAGGATGAAGGCCATGTAGTACCAGTTGGCGACGTAGATGTGCGGTTCCTTCCGACGTGCGAGCGTACGGATGTAGATGGCGAAATATGTCACCCAGACGATGACCAGCCAGATGTCGGCATACCATTCCGGTTCGGCATACTCCTTCGACTGGGTAACGCCCATGAAGTAACCGGCCGCCGCAATCACGCAGAACAGATTGTAACCGACAAGCACGAACCATGGGCTGAACTGGTCGGGAAGGCGCGCCCGAGATGTGCGCTGGAGAACGTGGAGAGAGGTGGCGATCAACGCATTGCCGCCGAAGCCGAAGATGACCGCGCTGGTATGAGCTGGCCGTAGGCGCCCGAAACTCGCCCACGCCGTGTCGAAGGTCAGATCGGGCCAAGCCAACACGCTCGCGACCCACACGCCGAGAAACATGCCAACGAGGCCCCAAGCCATGGCCAGGATGATGCCCACCTTGCTTGGGTCGTCATAATAGTGGGCCAGGCTTTCCGTAGGAGGTTCTGGAGCATCGAACGCCGAGCACACGACAAAGATCAGGCAGACGCTCACCGCCAGCACGATGAAGCCGTGTACGCCCAGGGGATCCCCACGCCCCGCGACCGCCATGGCTAAGCCAGCAAACGCCACAAGTGTGAGGATGATTACTGAAAGCCGGCGTTCGCCTAAGGTAAGCTGGGCAACCATGTCAGCAATTCCCCGCGCTTGGTTGATCGAAAACCCATGCTGCCGCTGTACCATGATTGTCCCTCATCGTTGCGATGTCTAGAATTGAACTCAGCGGGGTGGCGGTTCATGACGAGTTGGACCAGGCGCGACAATCACCGATCTCGCGGCAAGACAGTCGGATGAATGTCGAGCAAGTGAATATCTCTGAATGACCGCTTCTGGTGCTGTGGAGGGCTCCTCCACCGGCAGGATTGCGAGGATGTGGGCTGTTAAGGCTGCCACGATGCATCTGGCCAAGGGTGATCGTCGCGCCGGTACAAGGAACGGTACTCGCGACTCGCGCCTATGCTTGGACTGTTGGCGAATAGGCCTATCATTTGCGCCTTGCCGCGGGGACGCGGCCGGTGAGACATCGGCGGCATTCCTGCCAGCCTTGGAGCATGGCGGAACGCAGGCCAAACGCTTCGCCTGCAAGGATGCGTGTCCATACTCCTGCCGCATTCGGCAGCGTCGACACACCGGCGTAGATGCCTTGCGCGGCGTTGAGCACGCTTCGCAGGGCGCTGCATAGCTCCGCGGGCGGCACCCGGCGGGTGAAGACCATCAAGGTCCCCTGGCAGGACCATGAGCCCATCGCCCCGGGCGTTCCGGGACGGATGCCGTCGCCACCGACGTGAAGTCGGTCCCTCGCCAGCAGCATCCCGTCGGCCTGCCGCACGGAAATTGTGGTCATCAAATACTCCGGAACTCCATCCTTGCCGTCTGGATCATGGACGATGAAGGCGTCCGACAGGATGGCGGTTGCCGAGGGATCGAGTGTCGCATCGAGATGCGTTGCGTATCGGGCCTGGGGAAAGAGGATCGCCGGATCGGGCAGATACTCAACCAGTGCGTCCTGCTCCGCATGGATCACGGTTGCATGTTCCGCCTGCCCGCCGCGCCGCGAGCTATGCACGATCGTCGAGGCCTGGCTCGTGAGGTGGACCTGGGCGTCCTGGCGGACCGTCACTCGGGAAACCAGGTTGTCATTTTCGAACAATCCGCCGGCACATGACTGCAGGTAGAGGCTGGCCATGCCGGGCAACTCAGGATCGAGGTAGTGCGGCCGGCAGACGTGAAAAGGGTAGTCGGCATATTGGCTCGCGATGTAGGTCCGCCCATGGGGGGCCGCCTCGAATGCGAGCTCCAGCCGGGAAATCGCCGATGTTCCTCCGCGGGCCGGCGCCCCGCTTCGATCAGCGGTCGAAGAGCACATCCTGCGACAAGCGCTCGACCACCCGGTCGATGCCCTCCCCGGTGGCACAGTTGGTCAGGATGATCGGCTTTCCGTCCCGCACCTCCAGGCCCTCTTTCATCATGAGATCGAGATCGGCTCCCACGTACGGTGCGAGATCGATCTTGTTGATGATCAGCAGATCGGATTTCACGACCCCGGGGCCGCGCTTGCGGGGGATGTCGTCCCCGCCGGCCGTATCGATGACGAATATCCAGTAGTCGACGAGGTCGAGGGAGAATGTCGAGGCGAGATTGTCGCCGCCCGACTCGATGAGGATGGCTGCGACGCCCGGAAACTGCGCCTCGAGCTGATCGGCAGCCTGGATATTGAGAGTGGGGTCTTCGCGGATGACGGTATGCGGACAGGCGCCGGTCTCCACCGCGCTGACACGCTCGGGTTCGATCAGCCCCGAGCGCTTCAAGCGCTCGGCATCTTCCCGCGTCACCAGATCGTTGGTGACCACGGCGAGGTCGATACCCCGCTGCCGCAGCGCCGGGATGAGGCGTTCGACCAGTGCTGTCTTGCCGGAGCCGACCGGACCCCCGATACCGATTCGGGCCGCGGCCGGCCGGCCTGATCCGACCTCAGGCGTCATCTGAGCATGTATCTCTGAGCAAGCGGCAACACTTTCGCGGGCTCGCAGGTGGCGAGTTCGCCGTCGACGTAGACATCAAAGGTCTGGGGATCGACCCGGATGACCGGGCAAGCGGCATTGTGCAGCATGTGCTGCTTGTTCAGCTTGCGCGTGCCGCGTGCCGGCAGCAACCGTTTCCTCAATCCCAGTTTGGCGGCCGTCTCGGCCCTGATGGCGATGCTGTTGACGAAGCAGGCGCTCAGAGCCTGCTTCGCCACGCCGTAGGCGCCCCACTGGGGACGAAGCTGGACCGGCTCGCAGGTCATCAGTGATGCGGCGCTGTCACCCATCGCGCCCCACACGATGAAGCCGCCCTTTATGACCAGCTCCGGTTTTATGCCGAAGAAGCCGGGGCGCCACAGGACGATGTCGGCCATCTTGCCGTTCTGCAGCGAGCCGACATGGGCATCGATGCCGAACGTGCGAGCGGAATTGATGGTGTACTTCGCGATGTAGCGCTTGATGCGCTCATTGTCGCCGAGCCCCTTCCTTTCCTCGGGCAGCGGTCCGCGCTGGTCCTTCATTTTCGAAGCCAGCTGCCACGTTCGGCAGATGACTTCGTGGATGCGGCCCATTCCCTGGCTGTCCGACCCGAGCATCGAGATGGCGCCGATATCGTGGAGGACGTCTTCGGCCGCGATGGTCTGCGCCCGGATGCGGCTCTCGGCGAATGCCACGTCCTCCGGAATCGAGGGTTTGAGATGGTGACACACCATCGTCATGTCGAGATGCTCGTCGAAGGTGTTGACGGTGTAGGGATTGGTGGGATTGGTCGAGGAAGGCAGGCAATTGATCTCGCCTGCGACGCGGATGATGTCGGGGGCATGTCCGCCGCCGGCGCCCTCGGTGTGGTACATGTGGATGGTGCGCCCGTTGATCGCGGCGAGGGTATCCTCGAGGAAGCCGCTTTCGTTGAGCGTGTCGGTGTGGAGCTGGACCTGGAAGTCGAGCTCGTCGGCGACCGCCAGGCAGGTGTCGATGACCGCGGGCATCGCGCCCCAGTCCTCGTGGATCTTCAAGCCGATGCAGCCGCCGGTGATCTGGTCGTAGATCGACTGCGGCTTCGAGGTATTGCCGCGGCCGAGGAAGCCGAAGTTGATCGGCCAATGCTCCGCCGCCTGCAGCATCTTGCCGACGTTGAAGGCGCCGCCGCAATCGATGCCGACGGTGATGGGACCGAGCGAGCCGCCGATCATGGTGGTGATGCCCGAGGCGATCGCGTGCTCGCAAAGCTGGGCGGAATCGAAATGGACATGCACATCGATGCCGCCCGGCGTCGCGATCAGGCCTTCGGCATCGCGCACCGTCGTTGCCGCGCCGCAGATGAGATCGGGGTCGACGCCGTCCATCGTCGCCGGATTGCCCGCCTTGCCGATATTGACGATGCGGCCGTCCTTGACGCCGATGTCGCCTTTGACGATGCCGAGCACGGGGTCGATGACGAGCGCATTGCATAAGAGCATGTCCAGCGATCCCATGGCGCTGTCGTAGCCCGGGCTGAGGCCGAGCCCGTCGCGAAGAGTCTTGCCGCCGCCGTGCAGGCATTCTTCGCCCGGCACGGCATGGTCGTGCTCGACGACCGCCAGCAGCGAAGTGTCGCCCAGGCGGACCGCATCGCCGGTCGTCGGGCCATACATTCGAGCGTAGTCGCTGCGCTTCATTAGGGCCATGGCGTCACGCTCCCCTGAAGCCGCGCTCTTGGGCGCGCCGCAGTGCCGCTGCCTTGTTGGCCTCGCTTCGCACCGAGCCGTCGGTCAGTCCGTTAAGTCCGTGAAGCTCGCCGCTGCCGCCGAAGGCGGTGAGTTGCACTTCCTTTTCCTCGCCCGGTTCGAACCGGACGGCAGTTCCCGACGGGATGTCGAGATGCATGCCGAAGGCGCCGGCGCGGTCGAATTCCAGGGCGCGGTTGGTTTCGAAGAAGTGGTAGTGGCTGCCGACCTGGACCGGCCGGTCGCCGGTGTTCTTCACTCTGAGGGTCCGCTTGGGCCGACCGGCGTTTATTTCGATCTCGCCGTCCTGGGCGATGATTTCGCCGGGGAGGATCGTACCGTCGGCGACCGGCCTCTTTCCCGGCCGGATGGGCTCGTGAACGGTAACGAGCTTGGTTCCGTCGGGAAAGGTGCCTTCCACCTGGATCATCGGCATCAGGTCGGCGACGCCTGCCATGACGTCATCGGTGGTGAGCAGCGTCGAGCCGAAGGCAATGAGGTCGGCGACGGAACGGCCTTCCCGCGCGCCTTCGAGGATCTCATCGCTGATATAGGCGACGGCTTCCGGGTGGTTGAGGCTCAGACCTTTCGCTTTGCGCTTGCGGGCAAGCTCGGCTGCGACGTAGATCGTCAGGCGCTCGAGTTCCGTGGGTATTAACAGCATTTATCTCATCCTCCCTTTCGCTCGTCAGTTTGCGAAAATGCGGGTCTGCGCCACCTCGTGCCGCATGCTGGCGATTTCGGTCTGCGGCATGAAGGCGTTGATCTCGTCGAGACCCGGCGGCGGCTCGTCCGAGAGCGCCGTGATGTGGCCGTGTGCAGCCGTGAGTATCCGCTGCGCCCCGGCGTTGCCGATAAGTCCGATACGCACCGCGGCGCTGAGGAGACTGATCAGCATCAGATGCGCCGACAGGATAGTCGCCTGCTTCGCCGCTATGCCGCGGCGCGACCAGAGATAGCCCTGCATCGGCAGAAGGTGGCCGAAGGCCTTGCCTTCCCGGACCAGCGCCAGATACTCGCTGGCGCCGTCGGTTCCGAGCTTGACGTGCACGGCGAGCAGGCCGTTACCGTGGCGCCGCGAGCCCGACCTCAGTTCTGCTGCGAGCGTTTGCGCTTCGACCCGCCGGTCGATGTCGGCGATCCGATCGACCGACCCGGCGGCGAGCACTGCGGCGGTAATGATTGCGCGGTCGAATGGAGCCCAGCGATGCTTCAACTGGGCGATGACGAAAGCCTCGACATCCGTTTCCGAGCGGACCGCGCCTTCGGCGCAGAGCGTCTCCAGACCCCACGAGAAAGAGGTCGCCCCGGACGGGAAGAAGCTGTCGCCTTCCTGCAGCAGCCTGAGCAGCACCGGGGTCTCAGTCATTGGCGGCCTTGCGTGCCTTGCCTCTCGAAAACAGCGGCTCGAGACGCGCCAGGTAGTCGTCCTCCGGACCCTCCATGGCGACCAGGATGCGCTTGTTGTCGAAACGAACCCGCCAGTGGAGATTGCCGCAAAAATAACCGAGCTCGAGGGCTGCGGCTTCATCCGGGGCCTCCAGAGGAAGCCACCGCTGATCGGTCATTCTGACGACGATCGCCTGACCGCCAAGCTCCAGTATCGCTCCGTCATCCAGCCTCTGCTCCCTGGAGAGCGTGATGGTGCACTCGGTTCCCTGATCGGTCGTCGCCCGCAGTCGTTTGCGCAACGCATCCTCGGCGGTGAGGATGAGGTACTCGACCTTGCCCTCGTGGGCGAGCTCGTGGAGGCGCGCGTCCCATTGCGGATCGCCCGCAAGACCCAGGACTTTGGTGAAATGTTTCTTCAAGATCCCTCGCGGAAACGATCTTGCCGCCAGTGTCGCGACGTGATCTGATGGAGAAGATCGCAAATAACTTGCCATATATCACTAGGTGAGGTGATCTCATGAGCAGTCGGAATTTATTCGCATCTATTCTGATGGCTTGCTTACTGACGGTCGGTTTAGGGGACCTTGCCCCAGTGGCCAAGGCCACATCGGTCGGGCAGTCCTTTCTGAAGCCCGGCGAAATCGCCAGGAAAAATGTGATTGAGATCAAGCAACGTGGCCGCAGCCCTTGGCCTAACCTGCCTATAGCTCCGAGCTATCGCGCCTATGATTGGCCCTATTACTACAACCGCGGTCATTATCCGACGCATATCGGTCCTGGCTATGTCTACTATGGTTATCCGTACTACTACAGAAGCGGTCATTATCCGAGATACGGCGGCCGATGCTCCTATTGGCCCGCGAAGTCCTTGCGCCGAGCTTGGATGGACGCCCGGAGATGCGTCGACAATTAGGGCGGTAGAAACTTACGAAGTGGTCGCGCGCCCACTTGCGTAGGTAACGGCGCGCCCCCCCGTGTTCCCTCAGCAGCTAGTCGATCCGCGTGAGCATCTGATGATCTGATGAAGCGTCTCGAGCCGCTGCTGGAACAAGCCTACAAGACTCATGTCGGCCTCCTGCACATCTTGAAGTGCAGAGCAGTTATTCAGTTATTCGGCCTTCAGGCCGAGCTCAATCGCCGCCGCCGTGATCTTGCCCGATGCTGCCGGGTCGTCCTTGAAGACCTCAAGCGCCTTGCGGAACGCTGTTGCCGCGACCTCTGTCTCTCCAAGCACAACTCGAGAGCGCATAAGGCGAGTCCAGCCCTCGACGTCTCGCGGAGAACTCGCCAGGCGATCTGCTAGGCCATCGACCATCGATCGGATTGCAGCGTCACGCTCGCGCGGAGGCATCGCCTCGGACTTGGCAACTTTCTCGACGCTTGGTCCGTCACCGCCCTTGCCGACGGCCTCGGTTTGCAAAGACGAGGCTGTCTCTAAATTGTCGCTTTCGAAGGCCTTCGCCTTGGCCTCCTCGTATGAGAGCTTGAGCTCGGCGGAACTCGGATCAAGCTCTAACGCTCTCCCAAAGGCTGTGGCTGCCTGTTCATAGCGCGCCGTGTGGAAATAGGACCGACCGAGCATCCGCCAGCCTTCGATGTCCTGTGGCGTGGTCTCGAGCCGAGCCGCCAGCCGTTCGATCATCGTGTTCACATCAGGCAGAAGTTCGCCGGCTGCTGTCATAGACGACGGTTGTTCGGTTCCAATAGAACGAACATAATCCTCGAGGCGCGCAAGCATTTCGCCATCCGTTGCCGAGAACGAGATCGTTTCCCCTGAGCGTGTCGCCTCGGGAGGCTTCCCCACATAAGAGCTGATTGCGCCAATGCCTAAAACGAGGAGGAAGACCGCGCCAGCCACAACCAACGTCGGCGGGGTACTTTGAAGGTATTGGCCGAACCGCCAGCTCGATGACCGCAGCCCAGAGAGGAGAGCAAGTCTCTCCGCGTCCGCTTCTGCTTCGTTGAGCTTCCCAAGCTTAAGTCGAGCTCCGATATCTTCGAGACCTGCTTTGCAGGTCTCTAAGGCAAGCTGCTCCCTTCGCGAGCTCAAGCGAGTACCTCGCATAGCGATATCACGTCAAAACTTCCTGCGGATCTCGGCGCGGATGCCGGAGTTGTCTTCATCGGCGCCCTCGAGGATCTGATAGGTAGCATCGGCGCGGAACAGCCAGGCCCGGTCGATCGGGATCTGATAGCGAACACCGAAGCCGTACTGCGCGTCCTCGGCGCCGATGCCGTCATCTTCGAAGGGCTGCACCATGGCCATCTCGAAGACGAGCTGCTGATCCAGATCGAAGAGATACTGCAAGCCAATCGCGCCGCCCCAGGCGTTGGAGCCGGTGTCGTCGAGTTTCGGGTAGCCGGTCAGGGCGTCGGTCTCGAAGTTGATGCCGACGTTCTTCAGTATGCCCGCGCCATTGCCATCGACCAGGGGTTGAGGGTTGCCGAAGCCGACGAAGAAGTTGGCGTAGGGGAGCAGCGTGCTCGGCAAGCCTGTGATCAGGCTGTTCTCCGATATGATCACAGCCCCGTCGCTCTCGCCTTCGGGGTCTTCCCCGAAGTTTGCGAACAAGCGGGTCGAGTTCGACAAGGTGTTGTAATAGCGCCGTGTGTAAGCGCCGGTCAGGAAGTGCGTCAGAAGGCCGTCCTGCTCGTCGCGGCCTTGGATCAGGCCGTAGCCCGCTTCGATATAACCGTCGAAGGCGTCGATGAAGGCGGTGACGCCATAAACATTGGCGACGTTGGCGTCCGCTCCGATGATGCCCGCGTTGTTGACATTGTCGAACGCGGCGAAGAAGGTGATGTCGAAGTTGGCAAGGCCCAGCGCCGCCGAGTTCTTCGCGGGGAGGGTCACCGCGCCGCCGAGGATCGCGTCGTTCGCCCAGATCCCGTTCTGCAGGAACAGCGGGAAGAGACCGACAGTGAAGGGCAGGTCGAAACTGGCTTCCTGACCGGAGAAACCGGAATAGAGGGAGCCGAAGTCGCCCTCGAAAAACAGCGTCTGCGGGTTGTAGTCGAACTCATTGTTGAACTGATCGGCGTCGTCGCCGCCGAACTCGTAGCGGGTGAATTTTACATTGTCGTCCTGAAACGGCGTGAAGAAGGCATGTATTCGTTCAGTGCCGGTGATCTTGAAGTCGATGTCGATGTTCAGCCGGGTCGCGATCTGGGCAATATCTTTGCCGTTGTTGTTGTTGTAGGCGACCGCCGTCCGCCAGTCGCCGTAGATTGCGAGGCCCGGCAACAGCGGATTCAATTCACCCAGGAGGGCGCTGCTCTCGTCGTAAGCGCCGGACGTGTATTGCTGGCGACCTAGCTCAACCGGCGGGCGCGGCGGCTCGACCGCGCGTTTGGCGCCGTAGACGTCGACCTGCATCTGGGCATTGTAATCGGTTTCGTACTGAGGATCGGACCGGAAAAGGTCTTCCTTGTCGTCCACGTTGCTGCCGGCGGGCCACACTTGGATCAACTTGCCTTCCTTTTGGGGCTCGAACGAGAGGAGAGGCGAGTAGGACATGAATCTCGAAGGCGACAAGCGGCTGAACTTCCAGTTGAGGCTGACTGCCTGGCTGCTGCTTTCGCCTGTTGCAGGTTCTGCCCTCGTCGCGGACATCACAAGGTAACCGGCTACCAGCGCGATAGCGGCGGTCGTTGTCCTGGCACAGTACAATGCGAAACCCTCGGCTTTTCGGCGCTAGCCCTTCACTTCGAGCTCCACCGCGAAGGCGTGGAAGTTCATGATCCGCTCGTTCATGCTCTGCTCCATTTCCTTGGTGGAACCGACGAAGCGCATGAAGTAGATCGGCTCGGCGCGACTCCGCATACGGAAGGCGAGGCGGTACTTGCCGGGCTTCGTGATCAGCTTACCCGGCACCTTGTACTTGGCCACCTTCTCACCCAGCGGCGGCAGCGAGTGGTTCTCCATGCGCACCAGCGGCGGATGGTTGAGAACGGTGGTCGGGACCCCTGGCGGACGCAGATGCGGCAGCGGATCGATGTCGAAGTTCACCGGCAGGTACATCTCGCGGTCCGTGCCCTTGATGTTGGTCGTCAGGAACTTGGTCTGGAAGTGCACCAGCTGTTGATCCGTCTTGATGCGGCCAGCCGCGACATCCAGACTGTGCAGATCGGCCATGTCGCCTTGTTTGTCGATGTAGCCCGACTCCCAGATGTTCTTGCCGCTGGGATCGATGAGGGCGACGTTCACCCAGAGCTGCGGCTGCGCACCCAGTGAACCGGACGGCAGGTTGTGCCCCGAATTGGTGTTCTTGATCTTGTAGGAGAACGCCAGATCCTTGCCGACCTTTGGGTCACCCTCGATGTTGGGACCGTCGACGTGGCTGCTGTTTTCCAGGACCTGCTGCCTGATCTTGTCACGCTCGTCGAGCTTCGCGAGATTCTCGTCGATGATCTGCCGGGCCTCTTCACGGTCGAGCGGATCTGCCCAGCGCTTGGGAAAGCTGACCTTGATCTTGCCGTCTGCGACCTTGTCCTCGTACTCGATGGTGCCCCAACCAGCGCGCCAGTCGAACTGCAGCCAATCCTTCATGCTGACGGCCTGGGCCTTCGTGTTGTGGGGGAAGACGCCGGGGTGGGCGATTGAATAGCCCGGGCCGATGAAGCGGTGATTGGCATGCTTGCGACCCGGGTTAATCTCCTTGCCGCCGACCACGGCGGAGGGCGCGGTCGCATAGCCCTTGGACTTTCCGGGGACCTTGCCCATGTGGCAGTCCTGGCAGGTGACGCCGGCTTTGCGTGCCGGGCTGTCGCGATACTGGTCCCAGACGATCTCCAGCTTGATTCCCAGGTTGACGGCAACCTGGTGGCAGCTGACGCAGAACTCCGACTTGGTGATCTGGTCGTTTGTGATCATGCCCTCGTGGATATCGTTGCCGCGCCCGTCAGTGCTGGTTTTGACGGAGTAGGTTTCCTTGTCGGCGAGGACGTCTTTGATCACGCTCTTTTCGCCGCTGCCGTAGACCGGCTCGTAGATCTTTCCCGGCTCGACCCGGCGCTCGCCGTTGACCTTGCCGTACTGCTCCTTGACCCGGTGGCAGGTGATGCAGCTCACGCCCTCGCGCGAGATCTGGCTGCGCGCCCAGAGCGGCGTCTGGCGAGCCTCGCCGAGCTGGGTGCCGACCTGCTGGTGGCAGCGCACGCAGAAGGTGCCGACCGTACCTTGGGTCAGATCCTGGAACTTCTGCTCGAACTTGTGGAACATGGGCGAGATCGACGCATAAGCATGCTGCGACGAAGACCACTCTTCGTAAATCTGATTATGGCACTCGCCGCATTTCGCAGCGGTGGGATAGAGGGAGAGGGTCTCCTCGTCGACCGCGGCAACGGGAGCTTTATTGCCTTCCGAGGCTTTTGCTGCTGCGCCGAGCACAGACTTCTTTCCATTGCCGTTCGTGGTACTGTTTTTTCCGGTTGCTCTTTCAGCTTTGGCTCGTCTCTCCTCATGCTTCTTGATGAGAGTCGCACCGGGTACTGCGACCGCTCCTTTGTCCTCGGCGAGTCTTAACCCGGGCCGTGCTTGTATGGTTTGGGTCCCCGCAGCCTCGCTGGACGCGGAGACCGCATTCTGGCTACGGAATGCTGCGCTTATCAGCAAAGCGCTCGCGAAAGCGCAGGAAAGCATCGAAATGCCGGATAGTCGTTTCATCGGCCCCCCGAATAGACTTCAGAGTGGGCCCCCCAATTTGCATCGCTCGCGAAAACGGCGTTCGACCGCTTTTCGAGATTGATGACAGAATTGCGACCCCTCACGCGATTCCGTAAACGATATTGATGCGAAAAAGGGCCATCGTATGTCCGCGTCTTAGCAAAACTATGACTATGAACGAGCCAAATGTTCGCCAAGCTCGCAGGCATCGCCTGGCCAATCGGATGGAAAAGTGACCGGAATAGAAAGTCAGAAATGAACAGATGGCGCCCTAGGATTTTTGCGGGGCGAAGAAATTTCTCTGCTTTTTTCTCGCACCACTCTCTCGCCAGATTGTCTCACTCTTTTCGCCTGATTGTCGTCGCAAAACAGACCATGTTTGGGACCGATCCTTGCGAAAGCCTTCCAGGAATCAGACAATGGCAAGAAAACACCGGATAACCATCGATGGCCATAGCTTTCTGGCCCTCCGCGGCCAGTTGCTGCTGGACGCTGCTCTGAGCAACGGCATCGAGCTGCCCCATGACTGCCGCGCCGGCCACTGCGGCACCTGCTGCGTGCGGCTGGTATCCGGCGAAGTGCGGGGCGGCGAAGGCTCCGAGCCGGGCATCGTTCATGCCTGTCAGTGCCGGATCGTCGGCGATGCGGATATCGAGACGGCGCCACGGTCGGAAGTTCGCACCGTCGAAGGCGTGTTGAGCTCATTGCTCCCCCTGTCGCCCGAGGTGATGGAAGTCGGCATCAGGACGGACCGCGCGCTGCCCTATCATGCGGGACAATATGCGCAGGTGCGCTTCAGCGGCTATCCAAGCCGTCCCTTCAGCATCACCCATCCCTTGCACGGCAATCCGAACAGCCGCTCGGTCTACAGCCGCTCGGTCTGGTTCCATGTCCGACGCATGAAGGATGGGCGTGTCACCTCATCGCTCGGAAAGCGCATCAAGCCGGGCCATCGGGTGAAGCTGACCGGGCCCTATGGCTCGGCGCATTTCCGGCCCAATCTGGACAGCCCTCTGATTCTCGTCGCCACCAACACCGGCTTTGCGCCGATCTGGTCGATCGCCGTCGCTGCGCTGCGCGAGCACCCGGAGCGCAGTATGATGATCATCGCTGGCGGCCGCACCATCGAGTCGCTCTATATGGGCCCGGCTCTCGTGCGGCTGGCCAACTTTCCCAATGTCCTTGTCGTGCCTGTATGCAGCACGCCGCAGACCTTGACCGATGCGGTGCAGCTCGGCCGGCCGACCGACTATCTGCCGCCCCTGCTGCCGACCGATGTGCTCTACGCCTGCGGCGCGCCGGGGATGGTCGATTCGATCAAATCGATCGCGGCGCGCATCGGCGCGGTCTGCTATGCGGATCCGTTCCTGCCGACCACCGACGACACGGTCGAGGAAAGCGTTCTGAACCGCGCGATGGGGTGGCTCGCTGCGCTCACCAGACGGCAGGTTGACCAGCTCGCTCGCGATCGCCCCCGCAACCGGCGGGAACAGCCGATGCAGCGCGATAGGATGGCTGAAGCAAGGGTGAGAAGTCACTATCGTTCGCGGAGCGCATAGCTTTCGGCCGATCGGGTTCGGGCTCAGTGCCCCTCTCCGGTCTTTCGTGCTTTGTTTCTACGGGTGGCTGATGATCTTCGCAGCACGGGGCAGCTGCGTCCGATCCGGCCAAGACCGTCGGTCCGAATGCCTGTGCCGAATGTCACAAGCAGGAGGCTGAGGCCTGGAAGGGCACGCATCATTTCAAGACCTTCCGTGAAATGCCGCGCAAAACCGAGGCGAACGAAATCGCGGAAAAAATGGGGGTGCGGCGCATCAAGTCGGAGAGCTTGTGCCTGAATTGCCATTTCACGGTGCAGCAGAAGAACAACAAGGAGGAGCCCGTCTCGGGTATCTCCTGCGAATCCTGCCACAGCGCCGGGCAGGATTGGATCAAGGTCCACAGCGGGTTCAGCGGCAAGACCGAGAAGACCGAGACCAAGGCCGAGGAGGAGGCGCGCTGGAAGCTCGCCGAATCCAAGGGGATGATCAGGCCGCGCTCGCTCTACCAGCTGGCGAAGAACTGCTACAGCTGCCATGTCGTGCCGCAAGAGGATCTTGTCAATAAGGGTGGCCACAAGGCCGGCAGCTCCTTCGAGCTGGTTTCCTGGTCGCAGGGCGAGGTGCGGCACAATACCTGGCACTCCAAGGGCAAGGAAAACGTGCCGGCCAGCGCGGCGCGCAAGCGAATGCTTTATCTCGTCGGCCTCGGCGTCGAACTCGAGACCGGGATCCGCGCCGTCAGCCATGCGACGGTGAGAAAGCTTTACGCCTTCGAAATGGCTAAGCGTGTCGACCGGACGCGCAAACAGCTCGCCGCCGCGGCGAAAGCGGCGCCGAACGTGCCGGAAATCGCGAAGATGGTCGAGTTTGCCTATTCGGCAGGGCTGAAGCTGAACAATGAACGCTCTCTGACGGTTGCTGCCGACGGCGTCTCCAAGCTGCTCGCGAGCATCACCGAGAAGTATGACGGCAGCACCATGGCCGGACTCGACAGCCTGGTTCCCGGATCGGACAAGTTCAAGGGCACGGCGAGAAAAGCCGGCGCGGTCAATTGAATGGATACCGGCCGGCTGGCAACGACAACAACCTGAATGGGGCGTGATGGGGAAAGAACCACCGCGATGGGTGATTTTGGGGGACATCGTGACTCGATCGGCGGACGCGGTCCGGGCTCGGCGGGATATCTCATCAGCCAGGCAGTCCAGGGCCTTCTGATCGCGGCCATTTCCGGCGGCCTGTTCTGGCTCGTCTGGATCTACGCCAACGGGCTCCGCGACCCGCTCTATCTCGATGGCTGGGTGCTGACCGGCGGCATGGCCTTGCAGATCTCTTTCCACATCGCCATCAAAACGGCCGGCCTGTCGCCGAAATCAGCCACGCGCTGGCGGAAGATCCATATTTTTGTCGGCTATCTGCTGATCGCCGCCTTCCTCTCGCATTCGGATTTCTCTCTGCCGGACACCGGCTTCGAATGGGCGCTGTGGACGGGTTTTGTGCTGGTGACGCTGAGCGGCATTTTCGGCGCCTATCTCGCATGGTCGCTGCAGGCCAAGCGCCGGATCGACGAGGGCGTCAGCTATGATCGCATCCCGACGCTCCGCGCCGAGCTGGCGCGGGATGTCCACGCCGCCGTCGCCGAGACCGATCCGGCTGCCGCTGCGATCGCTTTACCGGGGCTGCCCTATGACGCCTGGATCAAGGACCTCTACACCACTCACCTGCGGGACTTTTTCCAGGGGCAGCACAATTTCACCGCCCATCTCATCGGCTCGCAGCGCCCGCTCAAGCGGCTGACCGACGATATCGACAAACTGTCACTCTATGTCGACCAGCAGAGCAAGGAGAAGCTTGCCGCCATCAAGAACCTGGTGGTCGAGAAGGACCGGCTCGATTTCGCGCGTGTCTATCTCGGACTTACCAAGGGCTGGCTGTTCGTGCATGTGCCCGCCACCTATGCGCTGATCGTGCTGACGGTGCTGCACGTCCTCGTCGTCTATGCCTTTTCATCGGGTGTCTGGTGATGTGGCGACCGGGACGAATCAAATCGGTTCGGCCGCCGAAGGCCGAGAGGCAGGCGCCTTCCGGCTCCCGGCGCGACCGTCTCGCGGTGCTGTTGGCGCTCGTAACCGTCGTCTGCTTGGGCTCGGCCTTGTTTCTCTCCAAGGGCACGCAGTTACTGATGCCGGGGCCGCTGGTGAGCGGTCACGGCGGGATCGAAAATTGCAGCGCCTGCCACACCAAGAGCGGCAGCAGTAAATTGAGCTGGATTCACGGCCTCGTCGCCGCCGATCCGCTCGCCGACAGCAAGGCCTGCCTTACCTGCCACAAAATGCCGGACACGGCCTTCAACGCGCACAGCGCTTCGACCGAAGTGTTGAAGCAAAGCACTGAGCGGCTGACGAAAATCGCTGCGGGGTCGCCTGCGCCGCAATCGGCTCGCGCGCAGAGCATCGCGTTCCCGATGCAAGAGGTGGTCGCAGGCGGTCTCTATTGCGCAACCTGCCACCAGGAGCATCAGGGCATAAGTTTCAATCTGAACAGAATATCCAACGAGCAATGCCGCTCTTGCCACGTGGTGAAGTTCGACAGCTTCGACGGCCATCACCCGAAATTCGAGAACTATCCGTTCGAGCGGCGTACACGAATCATCTACGACCATGCTGGCCATTTTGGCAAGCACTTCCCGGAAGTGGCGAAGAAGGATCCGGCAAGGCGCATTCCCGCTACCTGCTCGACCTGTCACGACAGCCGTGACGACAAGCGAGTCATGGCCGTGGCGCCGTTCGAGCGAACCTGCACCGCCTGCCATCTCGACCAGATCATCGGCAAAGAGCGGGTCAGCGGCCCGAAAGGCATTGCCTTCCTGACCCTGCCCGGCCTCGACCTGCAAACGCTGAAGAAGAAGAACGCCCCGATCGGTGAATGGCCGGACGCGTCCGAAGCCGCGCTCACACCATTCATGAAGGTGATGATCAGCAAGAATGAGCGGGGCCGGGCTCTGGTCAAGGCCGTGGACAGTCTGGACCTCCAGGATCTGACCGAAGCAAGCGACGACCAGATCAAGGTGGTGACGAATCTGGTGTGGGAGATCAAGGGGCTGTTCTATGCGCTGATTAAGGGAAAAGCCTCGGACGTGCTGGGCGATCTCAATATCGGCGGCGCGGCGAACGTGAGTGCGAATCTCGTTGCCTATCTGACTGCGAGCATCCCGCGCGATGTGGTCATCAGTGCGCAACAGCAGTGGCTACCCAATCTCCCCGCGGAAACGGCCAATCGTCCGGACACGAGTGATCAGGAACAAAGTGGCCGGAGCGCGGTGAAAACGGAAACGAGGTTGACCGGATCGGTGTCTCCCGAGGAGCTCTCTGGTTCGGATGCGGGTCAGGCAACCACGAGGCTGAGCCCACAAGGCGCAGAGAGCGAAGCGGTCGGAGAAACCGATACCGCGGAGGCGAAGCCCGATGGCGGCGAGGACACACTCTGCACCGACGAACAGCCTCGCGCGATCAAAGCTGGTAGCAAGGACGCCGAGAAAGGAGCCCGGCCTGAAGGAGCGGCCGGAGAAACCGATACCGCGGAGGCCGAGCCCGATGGCGGCGAGGAAGCGCTCTCCGCCGACGAACACGGCGGGGCGGCGGTCAGGGGGCGCCTGCCCTTGCCGACCGGCACGCCTCGCGCGATCAAAGCTCGTAGCAAGGACGCCGAGAAAATAGCGCAGGCTGAAGGAGCGGCCGGAGAAACCGATACCGCGGAGGCCGAAGCCCGATGGCGGCAAGGAAAGGCTCTGCGCCGACGAACAGCCTCGCGCAATCAATGCCAGGGCCAAGGACGCCGAGAAGGGAGCCCAGGCTGAAGGAGCGGCCGGAGAAACCGACACCGCGGAGGCCAAGCCCGATGGCGGCGAGGAAACGCTCTCCGCCGACGAACAGCCTCACGACAAAGCGACGGACCAATTCGACGATCTGCTCTTCCCCACGGAGGAAGAGCTTCGCGCGATCAAAACAGGCATCAAGGACGCCGAGAAAGCAGGCCAGCCTGAAGAAGCGGCCGGAAAAGGATATCTCGCCAGCCGGCGCCCCGCCGAACTCGGATACCGCGGCGGCTGACCCTCAAACCCGGGCTGCGCCCGTGATCAGCATCGAAAGCGACGTGGATCCGGAGAGCTGGGCTGAATATGGCGGCTGGTACCGGCAGGATTACGCGATTTTCTACCGTCCCACAGGCCATAAGGACAATTTCATCTACTCTTGGCTCTTTCTGACCGGTCCCCAAGCGCCGAAAGGTGATACGAGCCCGGCGGCGGCGGTCTTCGATTTTCTCACTAGCAAGGACGCTCAGGGGTCATGCACAAAATGCCACAGCGTTGACGATATCCAGGGCAAAGGGCGAGTAGTCAATTTCTCCCCGGCTTCGGTCGAGAGCAAACAGGGACGCTTCACGAATTTCATCCATGAGCCGCATTTCGGCATCCTGGACAATCGCGGCTGTCTGACCTGCCATAACCTTGAAAAAGGCCGCCCGTATCTAAAGAGCTACGAGCAGGGCAATCCACAAAATTTCGTGTCCAATTTCGGTGCGGTGAAAAAGGATCTCTGCCAGACATGTCACGCCGGCGGCATGGTGCGTCAAGACTGTTTACTATGCCACAAATATCACGTGAATGGCGCGACCACGCCAATCATGAACACGAGAATCCCAGCTCAATAGCGTTTGATGCCATCGCAATAAAACAGGCGAATGGGCGACGGGCCCCGTCCGACCATAGACGGATTGCCACACCTTCGGAATGAACCCCTGCTTAAGGGTGTATGTGACTGTGGATTGACGTATACTCGGTGAGCGGCGGGAAGGTTCTTCTGTGACAACTGCCTACATCAATCGGATCGCGACTGCCGTTCCGCCTCACGACGTGCATGCGGCGTTCCTGCAGTTTGCGAAGTCGCTATTGCCGAAACCGTCGCGCTCGGCGCTCTTCGAGCGCATGGCCAAAAAGTCGGAAATCGATCATCGCTACTCGTTTCTCTCCCCTGTCGCCGATATCAATGGTTCGGCAATAGACCAAGAGAACTTCTACGTGCGGGGCCGCTTCCCGACCACCGGCGCCCGAATGCGGTATTTCGAGTCACACGCCCCGGAACTGGCCGAGGCAGCAGTCGATCGCCTTCAACTCGGAGGCGACCGGGAACTAATCAGTCACGTTTTGATCACCTGCTGCACGGGCCTGTCGGCGCCGGGACTCGACCTCGAGCTTGTCGAGCGCTGTCGTCTTCATCGAACCGTGGAAAGGACGCATGATCGGTTTCATGGGCTGCTATGCGGCGATCAACGCGCTCAAAATGGCCCGGCACATCGTTCGGTCCGAGCCTGGCGCACGCGTTCTGGTAGTCAATCTCGAGCTGTGCACGCTGCATCTTCAGGAAACGGAAGATTTCGAGAAGATGCTCTCGTTTCTCCTATGGGGAGACGGCTGCGCGGCATGTCTGGTATCCGCCGACAGGCGCGGCCTCGAGCTCGAGGACTTCTGCGCGCTCATCGTGCCCGACAGCCATGATCTGATCACCTGGCAAGTGAGCGATTCGGGATTTGACATGGTGCTTTCGGGCCAGGTGCCCGGCGACCATACAGGAAGCGCTGCAAGGCAGCCTTGGAGAAATACTGCATGGCAAGCCTGCCGCGGCGATCGATCTGTGGGCGGTGCATCCGGGCGGCCGCACAGTTCTCGACGCCGTCGAGCGCGCGTTGGGACTCACGCCACCGGCCCTTGCGGCATCGCGGGAGATCCTCGACGCTTCGGCAATATGTCTTCGGCAACTGTGATGTTCGTCCTCGAAGCTCTTCTGCGATCGGCGGCACGCGGTGCATCGGGTTGCGCGATGTCGTTTGGCCCCGGGCTGGTTGCAGAAACCATGCGTTTCCGCGCCGCGGGGATTTAGGATTCGCATCTCTTGACGGCGAGGCATTCTATGAGCCTGGCGCGCCGCGTCGAACCGGAATGGCTCGACGATCTGCAGAGCGACGATCCGGGCGCTCTGCAGTCCCGCCGCGACCTTCGGCGCCTGAATTCTCTGATGTTCCACACCACCATCGTGGCGCGGATTCTAAGCACGCAACCTGGATTCGGAAGGACCCGTTCGATCCTGGACATCGGAGGAGGAGACGGCATGTTCATGCTGGCCATCGCGCGAAGGCTCGCACGGAGCTCCCCTGGCGTCCTCCTGACGCTGGTGGACCGTCACGGCGCTGTCAGCGATGAAACCTGCCGAAATTTCGATGCCCTTGGCTGGAAAATTGCGCCGACCAAGGCCGACGCTTTCGAGTTCCTCGATCAGGCCAACCCGGCGAGCGCCGATATGGTGATTGCGAATCTTTTTCTGCATCATTTTCGCGAGACGGAACTTGGCCGCCTGTTTGGTAGCGCAGCGCGCGTGGCTCCACTCTTCGTTGCCTGCGAGCCGCGTCGAACCTGGATTCCAATGCTCGCCAGCCGGCTCCTGTGGGCGATCGGGTGCAACCCGGTAACGCGCCATGATGCCCCGGTCAGCGTCCGGGCGGGATTTCGGGGCAGGGAATTGTCGATGCTTTGGCCGCCAGGCGGACGCTGGCAATTAAATGAAGGCCGGGTGGGCCCGTTCAGTCACAGCTTTGTGGCTCGCCATGTTCCATAGCCCGGCAAACAGCTCCTATGATGCCGTCGTCGTCGGTGGGGGCCCAGCTGGTGCGACTGCAGCACTTCTGCTCAGCCGGGCCGGCTGGCGCGTGGCCATCGTCGAAAGGAGTTCCTTCCCGCGGCGCAAGGTCTGCGGCGAGTTCATTTCCGCGACCTCTCTGCCGCTGCTGTTCGAACTTGGCGTCGACCGGGCGTTTCTGGACTCCGCCGGTCCGCCGGTTCATCGCATCGGTCTCTACGCCGGTGATACGGTCCTCGACGCTGCCATGCCCCGATCCTCGGGTCCCGCGGAAGGCTGGGGCAGGGCGCTCGGCCGCGAGCATTTGGATTTCCTGCTGTTCGATGGCGCGCGCCGGGCCGGCGCGCATGCCTGGCAACCGTGGCGGGCAGCTTCGGTGACCAGGAGCGGTAGCCGCTGGGTCTGCGGGATCGAACGGGAAGGCGCAAGGCGAGAGTTGACCACCCCGGTCATGGTTGCCGCCGCAGGCTCGTGGGAAAAGGGACCCTTCGCCCTTCGGGGCAAGGGAAGCCATCACGCTTCCGATCTGCTCGCCTTCAAGGCGCACTTTCGCGATTTCGACCTCGCTGACGATCTGATGCCGCTGCTTGCTTTCCCGGGCGGCTATGGCGGTCTGGTCAACACCGACGATGGGCGGGTGAGCCTTTCGTGCTGCATCCGGCGCGATGTGTTGCGCCAGTGCCGCGCGGTTGGGAACGCTCGGGCCGGCGAAGCGGTCATTCGGCATATCCGGCGCTCCTGCGAAGGGGTCGGCCGGGCAATCGGCCGCGCCAGGCTCGAAGGCGCCTGGCTTGCGGCGGGACCGATCCGGCCGGGAGTGAGGAGCCCGTATCTTCACGGAGTTTTCATGTCGGGGAACATCGCCGGCGAGGCCCATCCCATAGTTGCCGAAGGCATCAGCATGGCCATGCAATCGTCATGGTTATTGGGCCATCGCCTCATTGCCGAAGGGGACGCTCTCGTGGTCGGGCGCGATCAGGCTGCGACAGGCAGAGCATATGAAGCGGATTGGCATGCGGCATTTGCGCTGCGCATTCACGCCGCGGCCCTGTTCGCCTATTTGGCGATCAGCCCGCGCGCCGCGGCCCTGTGCCGACCTCTGTTGCAAAGCGCCCCGCAGCTTCTGACGTTGGGGGCGAAGTTCAGCGGCAAGACCAGGTATCTCACCGCTCAATAGGTGTTGATGAGCGGGCGGGTGCGGTTGGTCAGTTGCTCGACGAACTTTTGCATATGCCAGTGGATGGCGCACTTGAGGGCGTAGATGCGCAAGACCTGCGGCTCGGGGCGGGCCCGCAGGAACGCCCAGAACCGTTGCCAGTACACGCGCCGTAGACGGCGTTCCGGAACGCGCGCCAGGAGCCGGGCGATGAGCACGAAGGTCTCGAGCAGGCACCGCGCGTTGCGTTTCCACCGCGGCCAGCGGCGAGCCCTGACATGATCCTGCCAGGCGCGGTCGATGGTGATGCGCGCAGAGCAATAGAGATCATCCAGGCGGTCGAAATAGGCCCCGGATTCGTAGAGCTCGGCCATGAGGCGGATATAGCCGTCGCTCAATTCATCGCGAGTCATGTTGAGGGGGAGCACATTGGTGCCGTGCGCCGGGCTCTCCGACTCGTCCAGCCGGCCCGCCGTCTTCATCCGGTCGTAGAGCGGCGTCCTGGGGATTGCGGAGAGCATGCCGACCATCGCGGTGGATACCCGGGCATCGGTGATGAAGCGGCGCTGCGCGGCGAACACCGTGGCATCGTCGTTGTCGAAACCGACGATCATGCCGGCCCACACTTCCATGCCTCGTTCCTGAATGCGGCGGACTTTCTCGATCATGGTGCCGCCGCGCCTGAGGTTCTGCAGTTTCTTCGTCTCTTTCAGCGACTCTTCGTTGGTGCTTTCAATACCGACGAAAAGCGCCGAGATGTTGGCCTCGACCATCAGCTGCATCAGCTCTTCGTCGTCGGCCAGGTCGAGCGAGGCCTCGGTGGCGAACATGAGCGGATAGTCGTTGGCCCTTTGCCATTCGATGACATGGCGCAGGACCTCCTTGATTGCCTTCCTGTTGCCGATCAGATTGTCGTCGACGATGAATACGTTCGACAGATTGCGGGCGCGCAGGGCTTCGAGCTCGGCGATGACCTGGCGGCCGGTCTTGAGGCGCGGGCGCCGCCCGAAGATCACGATGATGTCGCAGAATTCGCAGGTGAACGGGCAGCCGCGCGAGAACTGCACCGAGCCGAAGGCGTACCGCTCCGTCTTGAGCAGGTCGAGGCGCGGCGCAGGGACCTTGGCCATGTCCGTCTTCTCCGCCTGTTCGTAGCGGCGCACATGCCGGCCACTCTCCCAGTCGCTCAGGAATTGCGGCCAGGTTTCCTCTGCCTCGCCGATGAACACCACATCGGCAAGGTTGTCGAACCAGGCCTCGTTCACCGACACCCAGGGTCCGCCGGCGACCGTGAAAACCTTCCGGCGTCTGAGCTCGCCGAGGATGTCGCGGATGCGCTGGCGCTGCACGATCATGCCGGTGACGCCCACGATGTCGGCCCGCGCGCACATTTCGAAGTCGATCGCTTCGACATTCTCGTCGATGATGGTGATGCTGTGGCGTTCAGGCGTGAGCGCGGCAATTAGCGGCAGCGCCGCCACCGGCATGTTCGCGCGCTTGCCCATGAGCGGCAGGGCGTGCTCCAGTCCCCAAAAGGAGATCTCGAACTTCGGATTGATGAGGACGATGCTGGCCACGAGTTCTCCAGATCCTTCCGTCCCGCTTTTCAATACCACGGATGCGACGTCTTGTGGACGATCGCATTCCACTTCGCCGCAAAATGCCATACTGGCAATCACACTGGGTGCGGCGGCGCCATTGGCGACGGCTACCCAGGACTGGCCTTTCAGACCAGGCGGCGGCGACATCGGAGGGCTGCGAAGGCGGCCAGGGGCCGCCAAGCGACCGCTGGGTCCTAAGCCGTGGCGGGCAATCTTCCTGCAATTCTCGATCCTGATGATCGTGCTTTATGCTTGGTAACATCGTCCAGGTCGCATTTTGGGCGCTGCGCTACATTGCGCTCGGTGCTTTTGAAGACTTTGAAACTGCGGCGTATTTCGGGCGTGACGTTCACGTCGCGTGGTTAGGGCGACGTGGCGCTCAACGGCCGCATTCGACTGCTTGCGCCGCTGCAGCCCGCCCGGGAAATACGCGGTAAGGTTAACGGGCACCGTTCCTCCCTTGCGCTCGATCCAGTCTTGAACCGCCGGCGGATATCCGTTCATCATGCAGGTCGTGCCGCAATCCGATTCGGGAAGGTCAATGTCGCACCCGCTTCCTATTGCTCTCGCCCTGCTCATCACCTTCGCTGCGGTCGGCGATGCGTCGGCGGCGCGTCGGGTCAACTTTTCGCCGGCCAAATTTATTTGCGGTCTCGCGAAGAGCTTTTGCGTAACGCAGCGAAAGAGGACGCATACGAAGAAGGTTGCACGCAAGCCGAGGGCAATCAGCGCTCGGGCGGTGGCCAAGGTAGAGCCCGCGCCGAAGACCGCACCCTCGGCCGTTGCGGCGCCGACGAAGCCTGCGCCGAAGACCGCACCCTCGGCCGTTGCGGCGACAACGAAGCCCGTGCCGAAGACCGCACCCTCGGCCGTTGCGGCGACAACGAAGCCCGTGCCGAAGACCGCACCCTCGGCCGTTGCGGCGCAACGAAGCCGCGCCGAAGACCGCACCCTCGGCCGTTGCGGCGACAACGAAGCTCGCGCCGAAGACCGCACCCTCGGCCGTTGCGGCGACAACGAAGCTCGCGCCGCAGACCGCACCCTCGACCATTGCGGCGGCAACGAAGCTCGCGCCGCAGACCGCACCCTCGGCCGTTGCGGCGACAACGAAGCTCGCGCCGCAGCCTCAACCGCCGCCTGAAGCGGAGCAGACCGCAGCGCTTCTTGCTCCCATTCCGGTGCCGCGCCCGATCCGACCTCCGCTCGCCGAACCCAACGCTGCGGCGCCGGCCACCGCTGCCGCCGTGCTCCCACCCGCCGCCGCGGTCATGTCGAATAGCGCCATGCCCGATCGCCAGAAATTCTTCGAGAGGCGGGAGTTCTTATCGCAAGCTGGCGAAAGCCGAGGCGCTGCGCCAGTGCGTTCCTTTCCCACTCGTCGATGCCGTCATGAAAGTGGAGAGCAGCTACGATCCGAGCGCGCTCGGGGCGGCGGGCGAGATCGGCCTCATGCAGCTGATACCGGAGACCGCCGCACTTCTGGGCTTCCAAGGCACAGCCGTGGAGCTGGCAGAGCCCGCCGTCAACATCACCCTCGGCACCACGTATCTCGCCCGTGCCTGGAGCCTGGCGAAGCAGGATGTCTGCACCGCCGTCATGAAATACCGGGCCGGGCATGGGGAGAGCAGGTTTTCCCAGCTCTCAGTCACCTACTGTGAGCGTGTCCGGGCGCACCTTCTGGTCAGTGGTTTCCCCGTAACGGGGAGTTTGCCGAAAGTAGATCTAGTGCCTGCACCGTCAGTGTCGGCAACGGGCGCAGATCGATCCATCCACCCGAAGCTGATGGTCCCCGAGTTTTCCGAGCTTGCGGAATTCGGCAACTGGATTTCCTACAAGAACGGACACGTCTGGCTGCCTCGCAACACTACGGCGGATTGGCGTCCCTACACTGTCGGGCGCTGGGCATTTACCAAACGCTACGGCTGGGTATGGGTTTCCGACGAGCCCTTCGGCTGGGCGACCTATCACTATGGCCGTTGGGGCTACGAAAGGGATATCGGGTGGTACTGGGTGCAGGGCAGTCAGTGGGCGCCTGCCTGGGTGTATTGGCGCCGCTCCTCCAAGCATGTTGCGTGGGCTCCCATTCCTCCGCCGGTCGGCGGAACTCAGGTCAGCGAGAGCATTGATTGCTGCCCCATCCCCTCTGATCGCTGGACTGCCGTTCCGATTGGGAACTTTCTCGATAGGGACGTGTCTAACGTCGTCGTCCGTGATGCGATCAAGGGAGCGCAGCCGATAGGCTCAGTTTGGGTCAACGATGGTACTGTCGTGAACAAGGCTCTCGATGTGGCCTTCCTTGAGCAACAAACCCGCAGCAAAGTGCCTATTTACGATGTCAGGCTGACTGACAATGCCGCCGAAATGACAAGCGGCCTCCTCAGCCAGCTCGTCATTTTCAGACCTGAGAGATTGACTGCCGGTGCTGCAAACGCACCGCGTCTGGTGGAGAAGGCGGAAGAACTGGACTAGGGGTCAGCCTGTCAAAGCGAGATCAGGGTTTCGATTCATTGTCGACCTGATGCGCGATCGCCGCCGAAGGGTGCCAGCGCATGGGGGGACGAGGACCATGTGGGCCAGCTTCTGAAGCTTACCTGAGGCCCGAAAACACTACGCTGCCCCGCTGGCAACAAACGAGTCGGATCCTCAGCAATCACCGTGATATTGGATTTCGGCCTAGCCTCGGGCAAGAAGTCCGATGGGGCATGCGAACGCATATGAGGCACCCAGGGACTTTGGTGTGCGGGCGCGGCGGGAGCCGAAATGCGCGAGCAAACCAGCGTTTTCACAAATATCTGGGCGCTGCCGGTCCGGCTGCCGGCGATTGTCAAGAGGCTGTTGCGCGCCGGCACTCAGGGCTACGAGGCGCGCGACCGCCGGGGTCTGATCATCGCCAACGTCACTGGCTATCTCGCGTCCCTGTCATCCTCGATTTATGCCGTGACCTACGCCTTGCACGATTTTGCGGGGCTTTGGCCACTCGTCGTGGGCAACCTGTTGTCCGTCATCTGCACGGCAATGGTTCCTCTGTTCCACCGCTTCGGACCGGCTGCAGCAGGTCTGTGGCTGTCGGCCGTGATTTTCTCCACCATGTTCTATTTTCTTGCCTTTCTCGGACGCGACTCCGGCATTCAGCTGAACTACATAGGCACCGCCGCCGTCGCATTGGCTATTCTCGGCGTCGAACGGCTCGCCATCGCCATTCCCATCGTGCTTGCCGCACTGATACTTCATCTCGCGGCCTGGTTCCTGTTCCCGCCTGAGGCGGCGCTCGCTGTAGAAAGCAGCTGGTTTCTCGACCAGCTCTATGCCAACTCGGCCATATCCATCATGGCAATTATTTTTCTCATCGTGTTCTACGGCCTGAGGCTAGCCTACCTCGCCGAGGCGCGCACAGACGCGCTGCTCGATAAGATGATGCCGGCCGAAATTGTGAACCGACTTAAGGAAAATCCCGACGAAATCATTGCCGACTCCTACAGTGGCGCAACGATTCTCTTTGCCGATATCAAGGGATTCACCGGGCTTTCGGCAACGCTCGGCCCGGCGCGCATAGTGCGCCTGCTTGACGAGCTCTTTTCGGCGTTCGATCGGGAGGCGGTCGCCATTGGAATGGTCCAAATCAAGACCATTGGTGATGCCTACATGGCCGTCGCCGGGCTGCCGGTACCGCGACAAGATCATGCCGAGGCCAGCATTCGATTTGCCAAAGCCCTGCTCCGTGTGGTCCGAGATATCGGTCGTCATCATCATCTCGACCTCGGCATCCGCATCGGCATTGCGACAGGCCCGGTGATGGCCGGTGTCATCGGCCAGGCCAAGTTAACCTATGATGTCTGGGGCGACACGGTGAATCTCGCGGCGCGACTTGAAATCCTATGGTGAGCCGGGTCGAATCCACATCAGTGCCGCGACCCGCGAGGCGCTACAGCACTGCTGCGAGTTCTCGGCTCCTCACACGATCGACCTCAAGGGCATTGGCGAGATTCAATCTTCCTTTCTGGCATAACTATCTGTCATGCCTTGCATGTGTTGGCGAAGTGGCGCAACCCTGCATTAGTTCGCGAGCTTGCGGTCGACGAGCTTTGCGAAGGTGGCAAAATCCCAGGCGCCGCGCACGCGCTCCCCGTCGACAAAGAATGTCGGAGTTGCGGTCACGTCGAAGTCCGCGTGGGCCGTCTTGGCGATCTGGTAGATACCCTCGGCCAGGTCTTTCCTCTTCAGGCAGGAATCGAACGTTTCCTGGCTCATGCCGGCTTCGCCCATGATACGCGCGAGCTCCTTTCGGGTTTCCGGGCCTGCCCAGATCTTCTGTTGCTCGAAGAGAGTTGCAATTGCCTGGAAATATTTGTTCTCCGGCAAGCACCTGGCGAGCATGAAAGCTGCCATGGCAGCGTCATCGAGCGGCAGTTCGCGGAATATCCAGAGAACTTTTCCGGTGTCGATGTATTCGCGGCGAATTTGCGGGAAGCTGTGAGCATGGAACTGCGCGCAGTGTGGACAGGTCGCCGACGCATACTCGACCACGGTGACCGGGGCGGCGGGAGAGCCGAGGCTGCGCTCGCCGATCGCGGGCGCGGCGGCAAGAAGTTTTCGGGTGTCGACTACATCCGCATTCTGCGCAAAGGACGATGCAGAGCCGATGCTTGCCAGGAGGCCAACAAGCAGCTCTCTCCGTCCGACAATAAGTCTCGGTTCGTCCATGTTTTCGACCGGTACGGGAGGCGTCCAGTCAGTGCGAGAGAAAAATCGGCAACGGCGGTCTCGAAAGCATGCTCTTGGTGGCCCCGCCGAGTATGAATTCTCGGATACGAGAGTGTCCATATGCCCCCATGACGAGAAGATCCGCACGGCGTTTGGCGACATACGACTTCGAGAACCTCGCCAATGCCGCGACCCGCGGCATCGACGGTATCGAGGACATTATTTACACCATGGCGCGCCAAATGCTTGGCCAGTTCTGCGCCGGATCGCGTGACATCAATTGCCTTCTCGTTGGTAACCGTCACCACCCACACCTGCTTGGCCTTCTCAAGGACCGGCAGGGAGTTCTGCGATGGCCCTGGCTGCAGCCCTGCCGAAATCCCAGGCTACGACCACGGAATCGACTGCAAACCTGCGTTTCCGCGCGGAGGGCATGATGAGTGTGGGACGTCCGGAGCCGAAGATGATCGGCTCGGCGTACTGTTGATCGACGGGATCGTTCTCCCGCACGGGTACGATCGCCAGGTCTCGCAGCCGGGCATGCCGGATAAGCAAGTCAGCGACTTCTGACGTCAGGCATGGCTCCAATATGCGATCCTGCAAGACTTCGTGTTTCTCCGCAGCGTCCTGGAAGGCGACCAGAAGCTTCTTGGCGTTGGTCGAGCTCTTTTTGGTCTCCGCCGCAGCGAGGGCCGCAACATCAAGCAGTCTCTCAGCCAGCGCGTTCCTCGGTGCCCTGATCTTGACCTCACAGGCGATGGCCGAAACTCGTGCTCCGAGCGCAACAGCGAAGGCAACCGCCTCGTCCACCGCGGATATTGGCGTGGGCTGCGGGTATGTCGTAAGCACGAGAAGAATATCCCTGATGGCCACGTGGTTCTCCTGTCCCACCCAACTCAAAAGCAGCGATATACTTCATGAGGCACAAGGCGAGCTTTGATCCATCGCAAAGTACGGCAGGCCGTGAAATGAATGACGGCACAGACCTCCCGGAGCGCGGCATCGATGCCCTGCTGCCGGCGGCAATTGCGCTCAAGGCCGAGGCGGTTGGTGTCCAGAAGACGAGGCTCGACGTGGCAAGCCTTATGGCTCTGGCGATGCTGGCGGGAGCCTTCATCGGTCTCGGCGCCATGTTTGCCACCACTGTCCTGGCAGGCGCAGACGGCGTGCTTCCGTTCGGTGTGAGTCGTTTGCTTGCCGGCATCGCCTTTTGCCTTGGGCTCATACTCGTCGTCGCGGGTGGGGCCGAACTGTTCACCGGGAATGCCCTGATGGTCATGGCGTGGGCCGCCGGCAAGGTTCGATTGCGCGAGATGCTGCGGGCCTGGCTCATCGTCTATGTCGGTAACTTTGTCGGGGCTACCGGAACGGCACTTCTGGTGTTCCTGTCGGGACAATATCTGTCCGGGCGCGGCGCCGTCGCCGACGTTGCTCTCAAGATTGCCCTCGATAAGGTCACCTTGTCGTTCGGTCATGCGCTCTTTCTCGGCGTTCTGTGTAACGTCCTGGTGTGCCTCGCAGTGTGGCTCGCCCTCGGCGCGCGGACAACGAGCGACAAGGTGCTCGCCGTGCTATTCCCCGTATCGGCGTTCGTCGCGGCCGGCTTCGAGCATTCCGTCGCCAACATGTACCTCATTCCGCTCGCGTTGTTCGTGAAAGCCTGGGGACCGGCGGAACTATGGACTCAGATTGGAGACAGTGCCTCCGACTTCGGAGCCCTGACGTGGCCGCTATTCTTCTACAGTCTGGTGCCCGTCACCATCGGCAATATCATTGGCGGGGGCGGCCTCGTGGGCGGCGTATATTGGTTCATCTATCTGCGGTCGCGTGATGCGTCAGGTTGATCAGCTCGCTTCTTGTTGCAATCGCGAGATAAGGGCATGAACTTTCGCGGGGCTTCCCGAGGCATCGACGCGGGTCCAGTTCACTTTTCCAACGTCGATGCGGAGCTGGGCGTCAATGACATCCGGCGTTGCGTCAGAAGCATCGTTGACGCGCGCCGCAACGCGCGCCTTGAGTTTTGCGGGACCGGCTTCGAGCCAAATACCGCGAAAACCTGCACCTTGCCGCCTGGCGAGTTTTTCGGCGAGCCGGCGCTCGCTTTCCCGGGCAAACACGGCATCGAGCACGACGGCGCTGCGGGCAGTCAGCGCCCGCTCGGCGCGTGCAAGGATCGCTTCATAAACGTTCATCGAGGCGGCGGGTGAATAGTGCTCAGGCGTCAGACGTGCCGTCTCGGCAACTCCCGCGAGCACCTTGCGTTCGATATCGCTGCGGATGTGAAGTGCGCCGGGAGGCGGGCCGACTGAAGGAGCAAGCATCGCCGCCAGCGTCGATTTTCCGGTGCCCGAAAGGCCGCCGAGGCAGATGAGTTGTGGTTTCTGTGGCTTCAGGAAAGCGATGCTGGCGCGGAAATAGTCGAGCGCGGTGTTGCGCTCTTTGGCGGAATCGGCCACGACCCGCTCATGGGCGAGATCGGCGGTCACGACAGCGCGAACGCCCGCGCGGGTAGCAAGGAAGAGAGGCAAAGCCCCGAGCCCCGAGAGATCCTCCTCGGCGCGGCGCCAATGCAAATAGCGATTGAGAACGATATTGGCGGCCCGACATTGGCGGTGTGCGCCACAAGTCCATGATGAGGAAGGCCAGATCGTAGAGGACATCGATGGTGGCGATCCTTTCGCTGAACTCTATGGCATCGAAAAGAACGGGCCCGCCATCGAGAATGACGATATTGGCGCAATGCAAGTCGCCATGGCAGCGGCGTACGAGACCCTGCGCGCTGCGCAGATCCAGCAAGGGCCGCAGACGGCGCAACGCATCCTCGTAGAGTGTACGGAACTCGATCGTGTCAGGACCGGCGAAGAGATCGGGCGAAGCGCTGAAGGCGGTTGACAGCTGGGCGCCGAGCCCGGCCATGATGGCGGCGCCCGATCCTTCCGCGGGAGGTGCAAGCCGGTGGGCGGAGGCGACAGTTTTGGCCAGGGCTGCTGCCAGCCAATCATCGATACCGCCATGATTGACATGCCAGGAGAGCATCGCCTCGGGGTCGAAGCGCTTCATGACCAGCACGGGTTCACCCTCTTTCTCGGCGAGACCGACATAGAGGTCAGGTGCAAAGATGCGGTTGACCGCCAGTTCGCGCTCGAGGACGACACGCCGCAAGGCAACGGTGGAGAAATCAAGATAGGGGAGTTTCACGGCCTTCTTGATCTTGAAGGCGCGGTCACCACAGAGGAATACATGGGCGGCATGGGTTTCGACATGCTCGACGGGTGAGCCGGGAAATCCCCACATCTCGCCCTTCAGAAAGTTCGGATTTACCATTTGAAACAGGAAGCGGCTATAGGGTCGCACCTGGGACGCAATGTCCAGGGTCGGGCCGGGTCCCAGATTTCGCCAATAACGGGGTCAGCGCCGGGCGGTCAATCGACCGTGGGCTTTCCGCGAAACATGTCTGGTACTGCGAAGTTGATACGACGTCAGGCAGGACACCCATGTCCAGGCGCGGCAGCTTTGGTCGCCGAGGCACTGATCCTGGCATTCCACCGGATTCCAGGTGTCGAAGTCGAGGCCCGGAATGTTGTGTCCCGGGTAAACGACGCCGTTGTCGCCAAACTCGACGATGACGTGGATGCCAGACACCGCGGCTTCGGCACAGGCGTCGGGGTCGCGTTCTTGAGGTAGCAGACACTGGTCGAGACCGCGAAGGTGTACGCCAGGCATCGCCGCTCCGCCGGTAGATCCTCTCCCCCGTTCAAGAAGCAGAGTGCACGGCATAGCTCGTCATTGGCGGTGTCTTGCGCATGAAATCGGCGCCCGGCCGATCGAAGCCGCGCTCCGTGGTCATCACGTTGGCCGTTGCCAGGGCGGCGATCGGCCACAGGCACATGGGCAATGCGAAAAAACAGGCTGCGCTGCATGATCGTTTTCCAAGGGGCGCGCGTCATCATGAACTAAGGAATTGTCCTTTTGCGAGGCGGGACAGAAGACGATCAGACTGTTCCCACGACGACGCCTTGATGCAAATCAAGACCTTCCGAACCGTACTCGCGTACGGGAGTAGACGCGAAATTTCTGGGCGTTCGAAGGGAGATCTGCGATGTGGCGCAAGCTTGGAATGTTGGCCGGTGTGCTGGCCGGTGTCATCACATTGTCTGCCGGACAGACCAGCCCGGCGGATGGCGAGAAGGTTTTCCGCAAATGCGCGGCCTGCCACAGCCTCGAGGCCGGCAGGAGCAAGATTGGCCCGAGCCTGGCGGGCGCCATCGGCCGCGCGGCGGGGTCGCTGCCCGACTTCCGCTTTTCGAGCGCGCTGAGCCAGTCCGGCCTGACCTGGAACCAGCAGACGCTTGATGCTTTCCTGGCCGACCCGTCAAAGGCGGTGCCCGGCACCAGGATGGTCTTCCCCGGCTTGACGAACGCAGAGGATCGCGCCGCCGTCATCGCCTATCTCGCGGCCGCGCAGGCTGGTCCTGCGTCGTCGTCGTCGGAGGCTCCTGCCACGACTTCCGACGAGGCGGCCGGGCACACCGCACCCGCGGCGGGATTGGAACGCGACCCGACGATTCCGGCGAACTACATCCCGGATCTCAAGTACACGCTGCGCAGCGGCGTGGCCGAAGGCCGCATGACATATATCGGTTTCGGCGGCGAGATCGACGGCGTCGTCAATCCCGAATTGAAAGCGCACGAGGGCGACGTCGTGCAGATTACACTCATCAATGGCGAGGGCGCCGAGCACGACATCGTCATCGAGGAATTTGGAGTGAAGTCGCAGCATGTTGTTAGCAAGGGATCCGCGACTACCGTTGCGTTCCGCGCCAGGGCCGCGGGCACCGTCAACTACTACTGTTCGCTGCCCGGCCATCGCCTCTCCGGCATGGAAGGCAGGCTCGTCGTGGCGCCTGCGAAGTCGCCCGAGATCGCGAAAGCTTCGCACAGCATCGTCATGAATCCGACGTCGGTGCCGCCACCGATCGGCGACCGCGCGCCAAAGCGCGTGCGGGTCGAACTCGAAGCGATCGAATTGGAAGGCCAGATCGCCGATAGCAGCACTTACACCTACTGGACCTTCAACGGCACGGTTCCCGGCCCGTTCCTGCGCGTGCGGGTCGGCGATACGGTCGAAGTGATCATGAAGAACGACGCCGATTCCGCCATGATCCACTCGGTCGACTTCCATGGTGCGACCGGCCCGGGCGGCGGCGCCGCGCACCTGCAGGTCGGATCCGGGCGGCGCCAAGCGGGTAGACTTCAAGGCCCTCGTACCCGGCGTCTATGTCTATCACTGCGCGACGCCAATGGTAGCGCACCACATCGCCAACGGCATGTACGGCCTGATCCTGGTCGAGCCAGAGGGCGGCCTGCCGCCGGTCGACCATGAGTTCTACGTCATGCAGGGCGAGATCTATACCGAAGCGCCGTTTGGCGTGATGGGCGGCCAGGAGTTCAGTGTTGACAAGCTGTTGGCTGAGACGCCCGAGTACTTCGTCTTCAACGGCGCCGTCGGCGCTCTCACCAAGCAGCACCCGATGCACGCCAAAGTCGGCGAGACCGTGCGGATGTACGTCGGCGTCGGCGGACCGAACTTCACCTCATCGTTCCACGTGATCGGCGAGATCTTCGACCGCGTCTACGACTGGGCCGATATCATCAGCCCGCCCGCGCAGGGCGTGCAGACCGTGTCAGTGCCGCCCGGCGGCGCCACCGTCGTCGAGTTCAAGCTCGACGTGCCCGGCCGCTTCATCCTGGTCGATCACGCGCTGTCGCGGCTCGAGCGCGGACTGGTCGGATTTCTCATCAGCGAGGGCGAGCAAGTTCCCGAGATTTACAAGCCATACGCCGAGGGCGCCGGCACCGGGCATTAGGCAGCATGCTCCATCACCCCAGCAGCAGGGCCCATGTCTACCATAGCGTAAGACGCTGGACGTCTGCTCCCGGGGCAATAGCGTCGGTTGGGCTATCCCTGCATGTGCTGGCGAAGTGGCGCAACTCTGGTTGGAGGCGTGAGGAGGCTGTGGCCGCTGTGGCCTCCAGGAACCGGCAGGCAACGGCCGTCGCCGAACAGCTTCTTGCCGCTGCCTAGCACGATCGGGACGTGAGCGTGCTGATCTCGTCGATCAGATCGTTGGTCAGCAACTCTGGATCAGATCATTGCTGCCTTGCGTCACCAATGCAGGACCGTTCTCTCGTTTCAGCCGGGCGACGTCCGCCGCCGCATCATGCAGCGCGACCGAACCCGTCCCAGTTCGTGCTCGAGGACGGCGCGACGCAAGGCAACGGTGGAGAAATCAAGATAGGGGAGTTTCACGGCCTTCTTGATCTTGAAGGCGCGGTCACCACAGAGAAATACGTGGGCGGCACGGGTTTCGGCATGCTCGACGGGTGAGCCGGGAAATCCCCACATCTCACCCTTTCAGAAAGTTCGGATTCACCATTGAAACAGGAAGCGGCTATAGGGTCGCACTCGGGACGCAATGTCCAGGGTCGGGCCGGGTCCCAAATTTTGCCAATAGCGGGGTTAGCGCCGGGCAGTCAATCAACCGTGGCTTCCCGCGAAAACATCTTTGGTACTGCGGGTTGACACGACGGCAGGCAGGCCGCGCGCCGAGTGCGGCAATGACTGAGGTATTCCGGAGGAGCCATTCGTGAAGAACCAGCATGCTGAAACCGCAAGCAAGATGATGACCCGTCACTTCCTATCAGCCACTGACCGCGACACCGTCGACGAGGCGCGGCGGCGCTTTGCGCGTCATGATGACGCCGAAACCGGCGTGTTTTACGTCACCGACGCGCTGGGGCGGTTGCGGTCGGCCGTATCCTTGCGCGAGTTGATGAAATCGCCTGGCAAAGCGGCCATCGCTGATCTGGCCAGTCAGCCGATGCTGACGGTGGGGCCGGAACTTGACCAGGAGGCTGTGGCGGCTGTGGCCTCCAGGAGCCGGCAGGCGACGGTGCCGGTCGTGGATGGGAAAGGAAGGCTCATCGGCATAATTCCTCCACTCGCTATCATCGATGTGTTGCAGCAGGAACATGATGAAGACGTACATCGGCTTGCCGGAATTCGGCATCGTCGTGACCCGACCCGCAAGGCGCTCGAAATGCCCATTCTCGTCAAGGCACGGAACCGGTTGCCATGGTTGTTGGTCGGGCTTGCTGGGTGCCTGGCATCCGCACTTCTGGTTGCCGGTTACGAAGACAGCATCCGGACGCAGGTGGCGGTTGCATTCTTTCTTCCGGCCATTGTCTATATTGCGGACGCGATCGGCACCCAGACGGAAGCCATCGTGATACGTGCGCTGTCACGCGGCCACTTGCCGCTTGCCTCGTTTTTTGCCAGCGAGTCATCGACGGGCTTCCTCATCGGGGCTGCTCTCGGAGCAGTCGCCCTGCCGGCAGTCGTTCTGATATTTGGTCAGGCGAAGCTTGGGGTCGCGGTTGCGCTATCGATCCTGTGCGCCGGAGCCGTTGCCAGCGTGGTTGGCCTTCTTCTTCCCTGGGCGCTGTCCAACCAGAGTATGGACCCCGCCTATGGAAGCGGTCCGCTCGCCACCATCATCCAGGACCTGCTCAGCATCGCCATCTATTTCGCCATGGTAACAGCGCTCGTTTGACCCCCGATTGCATCCTCGATCTTAACTAAGCAGGGTCGGGCCACAAAATCGGGTTCAGCCTCGAAACAGCCTTGCCATTGATCCAGATCAAGTCGCGAGCAGCCCGCTGCTGCCAGATTTGCGGGACGGTAGGAGACAGACGAGAGACTTGAAGCGCCTGATGGGAGCGTTTCAAACGACTGAGCCTATCGGAGAAGAGAGAGCAATGTTCTTCCGTCAGATCAATGATACCTGCCTCGCCCAGTATGCGTACCTAATTGGGTGCGAAACGACTGGAGAAGCGATCGTCATCGATCCGGAACGTGATGTAGACCGGTACCTGTCCATCGCGGACGAGGAGGACCTCAGAATTGTCGCCGCCGCAGAAACACACATTCACGCCGATTTTCTATCCGGCGTGCGCGAATTGGCCGATTGTGCCGGTGTGAAGGTGTACGTCTCCGCAGAGGGCGAGGGCGAAGGGTGGAGCTCCAAATGGGCGGAACGATCCAGCTATGACGTGATCCTGCTGAGGGATGGCGGCAGATTTCAGGTAGGAAATCTCACTCTCCAGGCCGTTCATACGCCCGGCCATACGCCGGAGCACGTGTCTTTCGTGGTCACTGACGCCGAGGCCGAAGAACCGATGGGCATCGTCACGGGCGATTTCCTGTTTGTTGGCGACCTCGGCCGACCCGACCTGTTGGAGACGGCGGCGAAGATCCAAAACACGGCCAGGGCTTCGGCGAAGCGGCTGTTCACGTCAGCCCATCGCGCCTTCAAATTCTCCGACTATCTCCAGGTATGGCCTGCACATGGTGCCGGGTCGGCTTGCGGAAAGTCGCTCGGCGCCGTCCCACAAAGCACCATTGGCTATGAGAAAGCCCAAAATCCGGGGTTGGCCAAAGCCCGTGAAGGCGAGACTGCGTTTGTGGAGTACATCCTGAAGGATCAGCCCGAGCCACCCCTCTATTTCGCACGCATGAAGGAATTGAATCGTGACGGTGTTCCGCTACTCGGCGCTTTGCCCCGTCCCCGTCAGCTTTCCGTCCAGGAACTGCGCAAGGCGGTGCGTCACGCGAAGGCGACAATCCTTGATACGCGACCAGATCGCGCTGTCTTCATGAGGAAACACCTGCCAGGCGCGCTACATGCGCCCCTCAATGCTGGTTTCTGCATGGCCGTTGGATCATTGGTCGAAGAATCTACGGCTAACCTTCTGCTGATCGCGTCGCCTCAGCACCTTGATGAGGTCATCCGCCGGTTGGTCCGCATTGGCTATGACAATGTGGAAATGACCAGCTCTGTCGACACTCTCTACCGCTATTTCTCCACGGGTGGAGAAGCACAAACGATTGCGACGATCACTTTTCGCGAGGCGGAAGAGTTGCGCCGCTCAGGAGCGCCTGTCGTGGATGTGCGCAATCCGTCCGAATTCGAGCACGGCCATTTGCCGGGAGCCATTCTGGCTCCCTACAGCCGCCTCCCGGAACATCTCGTACGCCTGCCCAAGGGCGTGAAATTGCTCGTTCATTGTGGCTCTGGACAACGCGCCGCCGTTGCGAGTTCTTACCTGGCTCGGAAGGGCTACGACGTCACATTGATCGACGATCTGTTCTCGAGCTACCCGAAGGTCGGAACAGTAGAGAGAGGCCGGGCAGAGGCTGCATAGTTTCGTCGCGGCAGACGTGTACGTACTCATTGACTGGCACGAATCCGACGTCGACCGTCGCATATAGAATGTCCTGCGCATGGTGTGGAGGGCGCCGTGTTAGGGACATGGGAAGGTCATCATTTCTCGAATAGGGCACGGCGAGTGTTGATCTAGGTCAATGGCAAATACCCAAGCGAGCGCCAACCTTGCTTTAACGAGGACCCGAGGGGAAACGTGCAGCTAGCTTCGTTCCCCGTTTCTTAGTCGATTTTAGCCGCGACTTTTGCCAGTCCCTGCGACTGCCTTTGCGCAAGCCATCCGACACATGAACATCGTCGCTGTTGGAACACTTGCCAGTGCCGCTGCCGGCGCCATGACCGTTGTCGGAGCACTGCCTATACTTTTCGGGCGCCGCGTCCCCGCACGCGCCCAAGATGCCCTGCTCGGTTTCGCGGCAGGCGTGATGCTTGCCGCCTCATTCTTCTCGCTCACGATTCCGGCAATAGAAGCGGCCGAGCGGCTTTATGGCGGCAGATATGTTCCAGCCGCAATCGCAGTAGCCGGTTTAATCCTTGGGGTTGCCGTCATGGCATTCAGCAATGAACTGATACCCCATCGGCACTTCGTTCAGGGCCGCCAGGGGCCGTCGACGGTAGCTGAAAGAGCCTGGCTTTTCGTCGCCGCCATCACAATCCACAATTTTCCGGAGGGAATGGCGGTAGGAGTAGGTTTTGCCGGCGACGATATCGCGAAGGCAACCGCGCTTGCTGTCGGCATTGGACTGCAGAATGCGCCGGAAGGTCTGGCTGTCGCCGTGGCTCTTCTCGCCGAGGCCTATTCAAAGCAACAAGCGTTCATCATCGCCGCGGCGACGGCACTCGTCGAGCCCATCGGTGGATTCATCGGCATCGGAGCGGCTTCGCTGTCGGAACCACTACTGCCGTGGGCATTGACCTTCGCTGCTGGCGCAATGATCTATGTGATCAGTCATGAGATCATTCCCGAAACCCATACGCGCGGCTTTCAGAACGAGGCAACGGCTGGTCTGACGCTTGGCCTCGTCGTGATGACCTTCCTCGACGTTACCCTCGGGTGACCCTTGTTTCAGGTCGCCTTGCTGGGAGCGAATTGTTCATCGATAAAGACCTCTGGAGCCAAGGGCCAATCTGATCGTTGCGAGCGCTATGCGAAGCACTAACTCTGCCGACTTTCGCACTTTGGTCCTGATCCGGGATGCCTGGCGGACGACCCGAGGCGGTTCGGGACACATCGAGGTGCGTCAAAGCGAACGGCTTCAGAACCTTGTGGCTTTCGCACGCTCTCGATCGCGCTATTACGGCGATCTCTATCGCAATCTGCCGGAAACGGTCACCAATATTCGGGATCTCCCAATCGTAACGAAAGCCGCCCTGATGGGACAGTTCGACAATTGGGTCACGGATCTCGAGATTACCAAGGTCGGCGCGGAGACGTTCGTTGCGGATGCGTCCCGTGTCGGCGATCAATTCCTGGGCCGCTACACGCTGTGGACCACATCCGGTGCCACCGGTACTCCTGCCCTATTGGTGCAGGATGAGCGATCGATTCGCAGTGATGAAGGCGTTAGGGTTGGCCAGAGCCGTTCCGGCTTGGCTCGGCCAACGCGAGCTGCATGCTCTCTTAACCCGCGGGATGAGGGCAGCCATTGTCTTCGCGACCGGCGGGCATTTCATGGCTCTCACGATGGCCGAGCGCGCGCGCCGTCGCAGTGTATGGCTGAAGGGGCTGTCCGAGATTATCTCGGTCCTCACGCCAGTTCCGCAAATGGTCACTAAGCTGAACAGCCTCGATCCAACCATCCTCGCCAGCTATGCCAGCGGGCTGGCTCTTCTCGCCGAGGAACAAGCCGCTGGGCGGCTGGCCATCAATCCGATCCTGTTGTTGTCGACAGGAGAATCGCTGACGCTGGTGAGCCGTTAGCGGGTGGAGGACGTCTTCAAAGGGCGGGTGCGTGAGACCTACGGCGCGTCGGAAATTCAGATCGCGGCATTCGAGTGCCATCGCGGCCGCCTGCACGTCAACTCGGACTGGGTGATTTTAGAGCCCGTGGACGAAGGTTACCAGCCCGTTGCACCTGGAAAGCCCTCACGCACCGTGCTCGCGACAAGCCTCTCGAACCGGGTTCAGCCAATCATCCGCTACGACCTCGGTGACAGGATCACAATGCTCCCGGATCCCTGCGCCTGCGGGAGCCCCTTACCGTCGATGCGAGTCGAAGGGCGAACAGACGAAATCCTGACCTTCCGTTCGCAGGCAGGCGAGGTGGTGCATCTCTTGCCTACTGCGCTGATGACCAGCATGGCAGAGATTCCGGGCGTGCCCCGGTTTCAGTTGATTAGGAAGGGCCTGGACATGCTTCTCGTCCGTCTCGGGAGGAGATGAGAGAGGATGGGGAATGAGATAGATAGGTGTGAGGGAGGATATAAGAGAAGAGATGATTAAGAAGAGTATATGTAGGCTGGAAGTAAGTGCCGATTGTGAAAGTGAAAGATTAGGTTAGAATGGAACGCTGGGAGGTAGATCATGACAGGAGTTTGGTAAGGATCTGCGTAAAGATGGAGGCTAAGAGAGGTATGATAGAGGTTATGTGAAATGACTGAAAATTGAAGATTATATGGGGCGAAGGTTACCAGCCCGTTGCACCTGGAAAGCCCTCACGCACCGTGCTCGCGACAAGCCTCTCGAACCGGGTTCAGCCTATCATCCGCTACGACCTCGGTGACAGGATCACAATGCTCCCGGATCCCTGCGCCTGCGGGAGCCCCTTACCGTCGATGCGAGTTGAAGGGCGAACAGACGAAATCCTGACCTTCCGTTCGCAGGCAGGCGAGGTGGTGCATCTCTTGCCTACTGCGCTGACGATCAGCATGGCAGAGATTCCGGGCGTGCACCGGTTTCAGTTGATTAGGAAGGGCCTGCGGAGCACATCGATGCCCTCATCGCGGCCTACAATCAAAACGCCAGGCCGTTCGTGTGGACCAAGGCCAAAGTCATCAGCGCCGCGTCACAGGTCGCCGCATCAGCCAATTGTGATTCCAGGTACTAGTCTTGCACCCTACACTCTCGATTCCGACGTCGACCAACTGCTCGAAGGCCTGGAAGATTTGGTACGATAATCGGCTCGGTTAGCTAATTGAGTTTTGACGGCCTCCTGTGGAGTGGGGAACCTCATGAGTAAGTACGGAGAGATGTTCAAAGCAGAGATCGACAAAGCAAATAAGGAACGGCAAGACGATCAGACGAAAAACCGCGCGCAAATAGAAATGGCGACAGCAAGGAAGGATGAAGAATTCAGGCCACTGAGGGAAAGGATCTGCCGCACTTGCAGGCGGCACGAAGCCAGCTTCCCTCCAGAGTGGTTAAATTGGAGCTGGAACCCGTCCTGAATAGTCTCAGCGATGATCGCCCGCACCTAATGTTTCAGTTGGTTGGGAGCACCGGAAGGCAACCAACGTCAGTCTATAAGTTTACACTGCTCAATGATGGCACCGTAATTGCCGACATGTGTAAGCCGCAAGCTCCACGAAATACTGCCGATCGCCAGCTGATGAAAAAAAATATTGAAGAAGTGAAGGAAGCCGACGTCGCGGAAGTCATCCGCATAGCATTTGAGGAGTTTGCAAAGGTACGAAAATAATGAGGTCAACTGACGCGTCGGGTACCTGTTTCCTTATCGGGTTGGGCACCGTGTTGTCCTTCAATCTTTGGGCTGGGTGGTACCCACTTGCCACCTTTCCCAACTTTGCACACGCGACGGTCTTTGATCTGCTCGACTATCTGACGTCAAACGTATTGTTACCTGTCGGTGGATTTGCCATTGCGCTCTTTGCCGGTTGGGTCATGCCTCTACGGGCGTTGATTGCCGAACTTGGCCTATCACCAGTCGGGCAGCGCTGCTCCGCGCTACGCTTCGGTATGTTGTGCCGCTCGGCGTTGCAGCAGCTGGGCTTGCACCCTTGATGACTTCATAGGCGCACGCTCGCAGTCAAAGACAATCATTCCTAAGGAAAGGCCGTCGGTCCGGTAGCACGAACGGTGTCGCGCAACATCTTCGCGCTTGCCGCTCGGCTCATGCTCGCAAGCGGTGCTTGCCCAGCAACCTTACCGTGCTTGCCTGCGGACCCTTCTCGCCCATTTCCTCGGCAAAGGCCACGCGCGCGCCTACCGCTAGGCGAAGCTAGCGAGAAACCATCATCGAGAACGCTGTTGCAGTGAAAATAGACTTGACGCCCGTCACCGGCTTCGAGGAAACCAAACCCGCCGGCTGGATCGAGCCGCACCACTGTCCCGATCGGCTGGCCTTCGTGGTGCTTGACCTGGCCCTGCAAACGGCGAGCGTGATCCTGCAGCCGTCTGCGAGCACGCTTGAAGGCGTCGTTGATGGCAAAGGTAAGATCGGAATGCCGTTCGTCTGCCTGGGCGGAGCGCGCGACATTGACCTCGCGACCGTTCGGAAGTGCGAGCCGGATATTGACCTCATAGATCCCGCCCGTGTGGTGATGAGCGCCCGGTCCTTTCACCACTACCCTGCAGGCGGTTATCCGGCCGAAGCGCTGCTCTAGCTGAAGCAGGTGTTTGGTAATGGCGGCCCGGATCTGCCGGTTCCCGACCATACCTTGGAAGTCGATTACGTGAGCGCATTGGGAATTTGGAGGCGGGGCGCCGTCTTCAGCCCGCTCTTCTCCGCTTTTGGCCCGGAGCCCATCAAGGCGCGTATGACGATCGCCGAGCCCAAGGCTCTCGTGACTACTGGCCAGTTTTTCACACGCAAGATCAAGCCGGTTCTTGGTGATCTGCCCTTCCTTAAGGCGATTGTCCTCGTGGGAGGAGGAGAGGATGGCATCGATTTCGACGAACTTCTTTCCAGCTCCCCTGGCACCTGCGAGATCGTTGCCACGCAGCCGGATGACCTTGCCATCATCCATTTCACCAGCGGTACCACTGGCCGGCCGAAGGGCGCCATGCACGCTCACAGAGCAGCAGTCGCGCATCGCGTTACGGCGGAGTTGGCGCTGGACCTCAAGCCGGACGACGTATTCTGGTGTACAGCCGATCCTGGCTGGGTCACCGGGACTTCTTATGGCATCATCGCGCCACTGCTCATTGGATGCACCATGATCTCCGACGAGGAGGAGTTCGACGCCGAGCGCTGGTACGGCAATCTGGAGCGGGAGAAAGTTACGGTTTGGTACACGGCGCCGACTGCCATCCGGATGCTGATGAAGTCCGGCGCGGAGCTGCCGAAGAAATACGATTTGAGCCGGCTTCGGCTTATCGCCAGCGTCGGTGAGCCGCTCAACCCGCAGGCCGTCATCTGGGGTCGCGACGTGCTCGGTCGGCCAATTCACGACAATTGGTGGCAGACGGAGACTGGCGGTATCATGATCTCCAACTACCTCTCGATGCCGATCAAGGCGGGGTCGATGGGAAAGCCTCTGCCGGGCATCGAGGCGGCCGTGGTGCAGCGGAGTAAAAAGCAAGGGGTGATGGTGATCGATGCCCCAAACGAGGAAGGTGAACTGGCATTGAAGCCCGGCTGGCCGTCGATGTTCCGAGGCTACCTGCACGAGGAGGAACGCTATCGGAAGTGCTTCGTCGGCGGATGGTATCTCACCGGTGACCTCGTAAAAAAGGATGCCGACGGATATTTCTGGTTCGTCGGACGTGCCGACGACGTGATCAAGTCTGCAGGACATTTGATCGGCCCGTTCGAGGTCGAAAGTGTCCTTCTGGAGCATCCCGCAGTGGCTGAGGCGGGTGTCATCGGTCTTCCCGATCCGGTAGCGCTGGAGGTCGTGAAGGCCTTTGTGGAGTTGCACGCCGGTTACAGCCCGAGCGAGCAGCTCCGCAAGGAGCTTCTCGCCCATGCCCGTAAGCGGCTCGGACCGGCAGTGGCGCCGAGGGCGATCGATTTCCGGGACAATCTCCCGAAGACCCGATCTGGCAAGATCATGCGGCGGCTGCTCAAGGCGCGAGAACTCGGTTTGCCCGAAGGTGATGTCTCGACACTCGAGAGTGCCAAATGAACGACAGTGTGGAGGATCGGGTTCATCTTACTCAGAAGCATTCGCTGCACCTCATGAAGCAGATGACGCGCATTCGGCGCTTCGAGGAGAAATGCGCGGAGCTTTACTCGGCGGGAAAAATCCGCGGCTTCCTGCATCTCTACATTGGCGAGGAGGCCAATGCGGTGGGTGTTAATCAGGTACTCACGACCGAAGACGCCATTGTGGCCACCTACCGCGAACATGGTCACGCGCTGGCTCGCGGTCTGCCGATGACCGAAGTCATGGCCGAGATGTTTGGAAAGGCGTCGGGGTCGAGCCGCGGGCGCGGCGGCTCCATGCATATTTTCTCCGCGGCTGGCCGGTTCTTTGGCGGAAACGCCATTGTCGGTGGCGGCCTGCCGCTCGCCGTCGGGTTGGCGCTTGCCGACAAGATGTTGGGCAGGAACCGCGTCACTTGCTGTTTCTTCGGTGAAGGCGCTGCCGCCGAGGGCGAATTCCACAAGTTCTATGAATCTCGCCGCGCTCTGGCGACTGCCCGTGCTCTTTGTTTGCGAAAACAATCTCTATGCGATGGGGACGGCGCTAGCCCGATCGGAATCGAACCCCGACATCCGGGCACATGCGGCGGTCTTCGGGATGGCCTCGGAAGCGGTAGACGGCATGGACGTGATCGCCGTGGAAGCCGCGGCTCTGCGCGCCGTCCATGCTGTCCGGCGCGGGGAGGGTCCTCGCTTCATAGAGACGAAGACCTACCGCTTTCGGGCGCATTCGATGTTCGATCCCGACCTCTACCGGGACAAGGCGGAAATCGAGCAATGGAAGAAGCGAGATCCGATCTCCCGTTTCAAGGACTCGATTCTCGACACCAATCTCGCCCATCAGCAGGAAATTGACGAACTGGAAGCTGAAATTGCCTACGAGCTCGAAGCCGCTGTCAGCTTCGCCGAGGCAGCACCTTGGGAATCAGTTGAAGATTTGACGCGCGACGTCCACACCCGCTCCGCCGCGGCGGCAACGTGAGCGAGATACGTCGCATTACCTACCGCGAGGCGGTGCGCGAAGCGTTGCGCGAAGCGCTGACGCGCGACGAACGGGTCTTCCTCATGGGAGAGGACGTCGGGGCTTATGGAGACGGCAGCGGGAAGAGATGTGAACGAGGTCTGGGCGACTGCCGCCACTATGCTCCGCAACGTGCTGCAGATGAACGGCCTCGGGAATGTGAATGTCGAGCGATCTCCTGACGCTCCAAGTCCGATGTCGAGGAGCGGAAAAATCCGACAGGTCTGGTCTGAGCCGGCATAAAAAGCCGCGCATGCAGAGATGCTCATCGCCGGACCAGCGACGCGAGCTTCGGCCAGTGACATCTCGGGTCGACGCGATCGACGAGCGGCGGAAAACTCAACTAAGGGATGTTCCTTAAGGTTGTCGCCGGAGTTTTTTCTTTCGGTCCAGGCTGCTTAAGTCTCCAGTCACATGACAGGAGTGAGTCATGCAGACACAGGAAACCGCTCAAAATACCGCATTTCTAGCTGGTCCCCTGCTCTTCGGATGCATGGAGCTGAGGGGCGCTACGGTTGCGTTTCACCGCAACCAAGCGCGCGCCGCCTTTGACCGCACCAATCAGACGGTGCATGACGCATACAAGCGCGCTGATGTGCCTTCTGCGTCGTCCCGGCAGAGCCATCGATGAGAGCGCTTCTTGCATCACTAGTGCTCACCGCCTGGTGCGGGACAGCATTCGCAATTGACGACGGCGATCCCGTTGCGGGTCAAGCCATTGCAGCGAACGATTGTGCATCCTGTCATGCGATCGATCAGTTCAGTGCGAGTCCGGATCCGGCCGCTCCACCCTTCCGGACGTTTGGCGCGAAATGGCCTGTCGCGGACCTTCAGGAAGTGCTGGCGGAGCGGCTGAGCGTCGAGCACACTGAAATGCCGGAGTTTACTTTCGAAGAACGCCAAATCAGCCACCTGATAGCCTTTTTGCTCGCGATCCAGGAGACAAAGCCGTAATCGAGAGCCGGAAACTGCAATCATCAGACCGACAGGGCTTCAGCAATCTTCCATCACGGAAGTCAAACTCTGGAAATGTTGTGCAAACTAACAAGAACGCTTCGCTGGTAATGCCGCCGATGTCCACGCGTCGCGCAGTCCGATCCACGACTGACTTTGTCAGACTTCGCCGCGATATGGTCGACCAGCAGATCGCCTCGCGTGGCGTCCGCTCGCCAGTCGTTCTGAAGGCTATGAGCGAAGTCCCCCGCGAAGCCTTTCTGCCGCAATCGTTGAAGGAATTCGCTTACGAGGATTCGCCGCTGCCGATCGAGGCCGAGCAGACCATTTCCCAGCCCTACATTGTTGCCTTCATGACCGAAGCGCTCGATCTCAAAGGTGGGGAGACCGTCCTGGAAATCGGCTGCGGCTCTGGTTACGCGGCTGCCGTCCTGTCACGGATTGCCGGCGAAGTCTACACAGTCGAGCGTATTGGCCAGCTCGCCGAAAGAGCTGCGACGGTGCTCGGCGATCTCGGTTATGGCAATGTTCATGTCCGTCATGGGGACGGTACCCTCGGCTGGCCGGAGCATGCGCCCTACGATGCGATCATCGTCGCGGCAGGCGGGCCGGCGGTGCCGGACTCGCTCAAGCGGCAGCTGAAGGTCGGCGGGCGACTGGTCATTCCTGTTGGCAGCGACCTTCGCGCACAGGAACTGGTACGCGTTACCCGAACGTCGGAAGATGAATTCGAGGTTGAGGACATAGCCGATGTCCGCTTCGTACCGCTGATCGGTGAAGAGGGCTGGATTCCGGAAACGGGGGAGCTCGCCTCATTCCGAAGACCCCTGCAGAGGGCACGTCCGACGGAGGCTGAGCTTTTCCATGCGCTCGCCGCATCCAGCAGGCCCTTTGCGCAAATCGATAACGTGGATCTAGCACCGCTGTTGGACCGCATCGGTAACGCAAAGGTCGTTCTGATCGGCGAGGCGACCCACGGAACCTCGGAATTCTACCGGATGCGCGAGCGCATCTCGCGAGAACTGATCGAGAAACGCGGCTTCAGTTTCGTTGCCATCGAGGGCGACTGGCCAGATGCGGCGCGGATCGACCACTACGTGCGGCATTTCGAGTACCCGCCCAGCGAATGGACGGCCTTTGCACGCTTTCCGCAATGGATGTGGCGTAACAACGAAACCCGCGCCTTTGTGGATTGGCTGCGAACTCACAACAGCACCACAGACCATCATAAGCGGGCGGCCTTTTACGGGCTTGATCTCTACAGCATGTACACGTCGATCCAAGAAGTGCTGCGCTATCTCGACAGGGTTGACCGCGATACGGCGGAAATCGCCCGCCAGCGCTACAGCTGTCTCACTCCCTGGCAGTCCGACCCTGCAGCCTATGGTCATGCAGCGCTCTCGGGCGCCTACCGCACCTGCGAGAGGGAGGTCGTCAACATGCTGAAAGAAATCCTCACTAAACAGAACCTGTACACGGCGCGCGACGGCGAGCAGTTCATCGATGCGGTTCATAACGCCCGTCTGGTTGCCAGCGCGGAACGTTACTACCGGATCATGTATTATGGTTCCCGCGCATCCTGGAATCTACGCGACCAGCATATGTTCCAGACCTTGCTGGCCCTGCTCGCCTTTCACGGACGCGACAGCCGCGCCATCATCTGGGCCCACAATTCCCATGTCGGCGATGCGTCCGCGACGGAAATGTCAGCACGCGGAGAATTCAATGTCGGCGAGCTGTGCAGAAGGCAATTCGGCGACAAGGCCTACATCATCGGATTTGGAACGCATGCCGGCAAGGTCGCTGCGGCGTCCGATTGGGATGGCCCAATGGAGATCAAGACCGTGCAACCATCTCACAAGAGAAGCTACGAGATGGTGTGCCATGCAACCGGCGAGGCCCGCTTCTTCCTGCCGCTGGGCCACTCGATGCCGGATCCCCTGAAACAGGAGCTGATAAGACCACGCCTCGAACGGGCCATCGGGGTGATCTACCGCCCGGAGACGGAACTGGCAAGCCACTACTTCCAGGCCATCCTGCCCCGGCAGTTCGACGAATATATCTGGTTTGATGAAACCAGCGCTGTAACTCCATTCGCGACCGGGGATCTGGCCGGGCTTCCGGACACCTATCCCTTCGGGCTCTAGTCCGTGAGCGTGGGAGCCGTGACGGGAGACTGCGAATACGCGGTGAAGAAACTTGACTGGATGCGCGAGCGTCGTATCTGGCCAAATGGTCTGCGATATCTGTGGACCGATGCCTTCGGTGTCGTTGTGCTGGTGTCGCTTTTCGAGGAGCTTCGGCGGGACAAATACCTTGCCAATGCCGAATGGGTCGTGGCCGAGGTCCATCGTGTGCTCGGCCGCGAACGCGGAATCCGCATCGGCGAGGAGGAGAATCGCGACGGTCAGTATTTTCATTATCTCGCGATGTGGCTCTACGCCCTCTCCGTGCTCGGACGGCATGACTCGACTTATCGGGAGAAAGGCATTGAGTTGGTCAAGCAGATCCACGCGCCTTTCCTGGTCCCCGGTCGCGGCATCATGTGGAAGATGCTGGAGGATCTAAGCGGGCCGTACCCCGGCTACGGTCTCGGGGCCCTTGATGCGTTCGACGGCTACGTCGCGTACCGCATGCTCGATGAGGCGGTGCTGGAGGGCGAGATCGGCGACATGGCGGAGCTGATCCGCAGAACTGCTCCAAATCTGGTCATCACTCAGGACCTGGGACTCGGCATGATGCTTTGGATGACCCATTTCTTTCCCGACGAGGAGTGGGCCGTCACCCAGCAGGGTCGGTGCCTTGCGATACTTGAGCACATGTGGCGGCCGCGAGGTTATTTTTGCCGTGAACCTCAGCTGCCGGAAACGAAGTTTGCATTCACCAACTATGGGGTATCGGTCGGTCTACAGGCTGTGGGCGCCATGCCTGAGCGCGTCAGTCAGCTCAACGGATTCTTTGAAACCTACCGCTCCGGGGATGAATACGACACCGCGGCCATCACTCATGTCATGGGCTGCAGTTCACATTTCCCCGGCCTGATGTTCAGACAAGCGATCTGACGCAACTTTCGACGATTTCAGCCCGCGAAAGCTTTCAGCGACCAGCACCCGTCTTTCCGACCGCACTCGAGCGATTTGCGATAGATCAATGTCAGCGAACCCCATTGAATCGAGTTGCCGGCTCCAACCAAAACCGAGACGCTCAATGCAAGCGGAATCATGACCACGACCATGGTTACAGTGGATCCGGGCACAGCCGTTTCCGAAGCCGCCCGCACCTCACTTCGGGTTCATGGGACACAAGCGCGGGATGTCATGAACAGGCAAGCTCCAGTCGGTGGCGCCGGACACGACGCTGACGCCGGGCGGGAAACTTCTTGTGGTCACCGTCTTTCGGCTCGCCTCTGGGGCTCGCCCGGCTCGGATGAAGAACGCAAGGCGCTACGGGTTGCAGCCGAAAACACTCCGGGCGTCGCCTGGGTCGAAGTCCACTGGACCCCGCATCCCGAAATACCTATCCCCTTGCTATGAGACTATCGCTGCACCTTTAGCTCAACGCTTGCGTTAGCCAGACGGCGATACAAATCGCGGCGTCGTGCCAGTGGCCACCAATCATATAAGAAGATTTCGATTGGCTTCCAGTTGGCAACCCAGCCGAGAATGATCAGGCTCTCTTCAAGGAAGCGAGTAACGTTTCCGCTGCCTACTGCGGTAATTGCTTGTGTAGTCAGAACACACATCGCGAGCACGGTGGCGCCGATCAACGATGACTTCCGCCCGACACGAAATAGCTCATTCAGATCGCGCCCAATGATTTCAGCTCGATAACTGAAATATCTATTGAGCGTTGCACCTAAGTGCTTCGCTTGCTCGCTCTGCAGCTCGCTTTCCGGTGCGTGAACCACGATTCTAATGAACTGTTTCCGAGGAAGCTCACGCGCCCACCCAACGATGTACTCCTCTGCACGACTATCGAGATCCCGTTCTCGAAAAGGGAATGGATCAAGTGTGTCGAAAAGCTGCAGGATTTCATCAACCCGCACCTCGATTGCCCCGTCAGCCTTCTCAGCCTCCATTATGTCAGGCCTGTCTACTCGGCTCACAGCCGCGAGGACGATTGCATGCCTTCGAGGCGATCGATAAGGCAGCCTCGTGCGTAGGCACGCCGCGGGTCACCCCGCCCGAAGCGAGCTACATGGTATACTCCGGTTCCCGCCTGGTCTGCTTTTCCGGTTCTGGCAGGTCGGTCATCGTGACTTCCGTCAGCAGCAGTACGCTGGCGACGGAAACTGCATTTTCAAGTGCGATGCGAACGACCTTGGTCGGGTCGATAATTCCCGCTTCGATGAGATCCACGTACTCCTTGCGCGCGGCGTCAAACCCGATGTTGCCCTCTGCCCCCAGCATGCGCGCAACGACAACTCCGCCATCCGCCGCCGAATTTTCGGCGATCTGGCGGGTCGGTGTCTCGAGCGCCCGCCTGAGGATCTGGATTCCCGTCTTCTCGTCGCCGCTGCAGCCCGCCTCCTCCTGCGCAAGCGCATTCGTGCAGCGCAGGAGCGCCAGTCCGCCGCCTGGCACAACGCCTTCGGCAACTGCCGCCTTGGTCGCGCTGATCGCGTCCTCGAGAGCCTCCTTCTTGGACTTCATTTCCAACTCGGAGGGCGCGCCTACGCGTATCACGGCGACGCCGCCGGCGAGCTTGGCAAGCCTTTCCTCGAGCTTTTCGCGGTCATAGTCGCTCTTGGTCAGCTCGATCTCGCGGCGGACCAGCTGGACACGAGAATCGATGTCTGTGCGGCTGCCGCCACCTCCGATGATCGTAGTGTTTTCCTTGTCGACCACTACCCGCTTCGCCTTGCCGAGCTGAGCAAGCGTGGCGTTCTCCAGCCGCAAGCCAAGTTCTTCGGAGACGATCTGTCCAGCGGTGACGATTGCGATATCCTGCAGCATGGCTTTTCTCCGGTCACCGAAACCGGGAGCCTTAACCGCACAGCCCTTGAGCGTACCGCGCAATTGGTTGACGACGAGCGTCGCCAGCGCTTCGCCTTCGACATCGTCGGCGATCACGAGCAGGGGGCGCCCGCTCTTTGCCACTTCCTCGAACAGCGGGATGAGGTCGTTCAACGCACCGACCTTGCGGTCGGTGAGCAGGATGAGAGCATCCTCGAGTACTGCCGCCATCTTCTGGGCGTCGGTGACGAAGTATGGCGACAGGAATCCGCGGTCGAACTGCATGCCTTCGACGACATCGATGGTCGTTTCCGTAGTCTTGGACTCCTCGACCGTGATAACACCCTCCGCACCCACTTTTTCCATCGCTTCGGCGACGAACTCGCCGATCTTGGCGTCATTGTGCGCCGAGATCGTTGCAACCTGGGCCTTTTCCTTGCGGCTTTTTACCGGACGCGACATGGCCCGAACTTCCTTGACCGCAACGGCCATCCCCCGGTCGAGGCCGCGCTTGAGATCAATCGCACTGGCTCCGGCAACGACGTTCCTGATGCCCTCCGTCAAAATGGCATGGGCCAGAATCGTTGCGGTGCTGGTGCCGTCGCCGACCAGTTCTCCCGTCTTCACTGCGGCCTGGCGCAGCATTTGCGCACCGAGATTTTCTTCTGAAGTCCTTGAGGTCGAATTCTTTCGCAATGGTCACGCCGTCGTTGCAGACGATCGGCGCTCCCCACTGTTTCTGGATCAGAACCGATTTCGACTTCGGCCCAAGCGTGACACGCACTGCATCGGCCAGCTTACTCGCGCCGCGCAGTATCTTCTCACGCGCTTCCGAACGATACAGAACCTGCTTGTGCGTCATGACCGAACTCACTTTTCTAACGTAGCGCCAAGTTGCTCCTGGAATGACTATCAGCATCCCGGCGTGCTTCGTTGATCGAGATCAAGCCAGATGAACGGCCTTACCCCATGAGACTGCTCGCCGGGAGGCGGATGGAGTCGTCCGGTGTGCCGGAATGTTCGCGGATGCGCCTTAATAGAAAGCTATTGGCAGGCACAAGCCAAAGTGCCGATGGACATACAGAAGCTGAATAATGGTCAACAATAGGGCCAGCACATGAGCCGCATTTGATTCAAGTCAAGGAACGAGCGCGATCGATTGCGATATCATTATTACGTTTGTTCGCGGCTTATCTTACATCTTAAATCTCTATGAGGTGCTTGAAGATGCGATCGGTTTTCTTCTCGTCAATCCTTCTACTATTCACGGCTCTCGGGCACTCACAAGCGCTTCCTGCGGGTGACCCGCGAGCCGGCGCGGAACTGGCGAAAGAACATTGCTCCCGCTGCCACGACATCGCCCCAGGTGGGGCCTTCAAGCGGTATCCGCCGAGTTTCGCCGCAATTGCCGCATACCGATCGGAAGAGCAGATGTATGCGCGTATCGTCTTCCCGGCGATGCATTCCGGTATGCCGGAAGTGGCTCTTTACCTCCTCGAGCCAGACCAAATCACGAACATTATCAGTTACATCATGTCCCTCGAGAGGAAGGCCCCATGACTGCGAGCCACGCCAACGGCGAAATATGAAGCAACATGACCGAAGAATTCTCGTCGCCCTTGACGGCTCCACGCAGGCTGCCAAGGCGCTTGACCTCGCGATAGAGATGGCCAAAGCGTTCGACGCCGAACTGACGGCTCTGCACGTTGTCTCTCGCCAGCCGCTGAGCGAAGGCGAACGTCGCCTCGCGGAAAACGAGTATCGGGCTGAGGTGCAACAAGCTCTCAGTGGCTCGAAATTCATCGCCGGCACGCCGGTGACTGCCGAGGGCCTTGTAGGCGCGAGCTACGATGTCGGCCTGGCCATCCGTACCGCGATAGGCCGCGCAATCATGGACCGTGCCGAGGCGGATGCCAGAAGCACGCAAGTAGCATCGGTGGAAACCATGATCAGAGACGGTGATCCTGCGTCCGTCATCGTCGAAGTGGCCGACAGGACAAAACCTGACTTCCTGGTCATGGGCAGTCGCGGCCTTGGCGGGATTCAACGGCTGCTCCTGGGCAGTGTGTCCCAGAAGGTCAGCCAGTCGGCGGGAGGCACAATCGTCCTTGTGAAGTGATGGATCATCGCATATTCGGCCAGGACGTGCGCTTCCTCGGCGCAAATGTCGCTGTAACGAGCCGACGCCGTGCTGTCCCCGGTTTCGGCCATCATTCCGAGAAGTCGCCGCAGCCGGTTTCATTGTTCCTCGCTTTATGGTTTTAGACATCCATGAAGCTGCGCACTAGCCGACCGGCTTTTTCGATCGTTTTGATGCTCACTGTTGCGGTCAACGTCGAGGCTGCGGCAACCGAGGCGGACGGAAACGCTGATGCACGCGATGAGTTCCTGGAGCTTTGCGCCGACTGTCACGGAGAGGACGCCAGAGGTAATGGCCCCCTGGCCGAGAATCTGACGAAAGTCCCACCCGACCTCACGCAGATCGGCAAGCGCGCTGGCGGTACGTTCGACAAGAAAGCAGTCTTCGACTGGATCATTGGCCTCGACATGCCCACTGCCCACGGCACACGCGAAATGCCGATCTGGGGAGACTGGCTCATGGACGAAGCGACACTCGGAACGGCAAATTCAGCAGAAAAAGAAGTCGAGCAGCGCGTGATGGCTCTGGTGAAATACCTCAAAAAGCTTCAGGACAATAAGTAGTAACGGCGCGCTGACCTGTCTCTTCACGACGTGCACGATCCGGCAACGCTGCTGAGGCGAGGTCATGAACAGCCCTCCAAGGTCCTGCAAAATAACACGGCAAGACTAGGGTGATAACCGTACCGCTTTGCCAGCCACTCACCCCTAGAAAAGAGAGAGATTTGGCCAATGGTGCTGACAAATCTTGCTGCTGGAACGATCGTCATTGCGCTCACCGTACTGATCCATACTTCTGGACTGATTGGCGTGACACACGCCATGGCATGGCTAGTAGCTCACTTCCGCATGCACGGCCGCAGAAGCCGCGTCTTGGCTATGATAACTATCGTTTTCGGACTGTTCGGCGTCCTGACAATTGAGGTCTGGCTCTGGGCCCTGTGCTACCTGATCGTTGGCGCTTTCTCTGATCTTGCGACCGGGCTTTATTTTTCGACCGTCACTTTCTCTACGCTCGGGTTTGGAGATGTACTACCGCCCGAAAGGTGGCGACTGTTCGCGGCGCTGGAGGCGGTAAATGGATTTCTACTGATTGGCTGGTCAACGGCCTATCTGGTCGCCGCATCAACAAGGGTCGGCCCATTTCGCTCCGGCGAACATTTCTAGATCAACAAGTCAGACCAATTGCGCCCCGCGATTCAAGTCATAACTCAGCTGGCGCGCTGCTTTGCTGACGGTTACGGCATGCGCTATGACAGCCGTGCAATCTGCGCACCGCCGCCGAGGACACCACTGCAATGAAAAGGAACATGCTGGCCGCGGTCATGACGGCTACCGGCGGGCCGGAGGTCTTGGAGCTTCGACAGGTCGCCCTGCAATGGCCGCGCAACGTCAACGATGTACTGGTGCGGCTCAAGGTAGCAAGCATCAACCCTGCCGATATCTACTTTCGCACCTACGGCCCCTACCTGCGCAGCGATGACGCCTGCATCCTTGGGCACGACGGAGCTGGCCTGGTGGACGACGTCGGCCCAAGCGTTACGCGCTTCCGACCGGGCGAGCGCGTGTGTTTCTGCAATGGCGGCATCGGTGGCGATCCCGGTACCTATGCCGAATTCGCCGTGGTGCCTGAAGGCCAGCTTGTTACGGTGCCGGCGAGCGTTGACTGGATGCAGGCTGCCGCTTTGCCGCTAGTCGCCATCACGGCGTGGGAAGCGCTCCACGAGCGTGCCGGGCTCATGAAAAATGAATATGTGCTGATCCATGCCGGTGCGGGCGGCACCGGCCACGTCGCTGTTCAGCTCGCTGCCCTCAAGGGCGCGAAAGTGGCGTCGACTGTCGGCGGTGAAGCCAAGGCCGAATTCGTCCGCGGGCTCGGAGCCGATCGGCCGATCCTCTATCGGCAGGAAGACTTCGTCGATGCTGCGCTCGCCTGGAGCGGCGGCCTTGCCGTAGCCTTCGACAATGTGGGCGCCGAGACCTTGTTGCGCACCTTTCGCGCAATGGCACCCTACGGCCGGGTCGTCACGCTCATCGGCACGCCGGGGGATGATGCCGATGGCAGCGCCTACAACAGGAACCTGACGCTGCATAACGTCATGATGCTGACGCCCATGTGGTTCGGCCTTTCTGACCGCCTCAGGCATCAGGGGGAGATTATCGACAAGGCAATGGCTCTGCTCGCCTCGGGTGATTTGCGGATGCACATCGACAGCAGCTTCCCGCTCGCCGAAGTCGGTGAGGCCCACCGTCGCCTCGAGGCCGGCGGCATGATGGGCAAGATTGTGCTGCGAATCGGGATCGGGGACTAATCGGCGTGTAAGGCTGAAAGCTCATCCGCGCACTTGCGCATGCGACAATTTGATCCTCCGCAACCGTCTCTATACAGGCCTGTTCGAGTGGAACGGCAAACCTGATCGAGGGCAAGCACGAGGCGGAACTGCACGCAAGCCGCGAACAGCGCGAGCACGAAGTAGCGATCGGGCCAAGCTCCTCGCCAAAGCTTCCAGGGCTGCAAGATGGTCGCTTGTCGTGAGGACTGGTACTCGTCGGCTGGATCGTGCCGGCTCTCTTCAACAATTGAATTGATTTGGTTATGGAGTTCATTCTTGGATGGATTCCAGGAAGTCAACCAAATCATCAATTCTCTTTTTGATGGCGGTAGAGTCTTCATTGCCGCCGAGTTGCGTAGTCGCCTCCAGCTGGAACCAATCTCCCCAAACCGGCATTTCGCGCTCGCCATGCGCGGAGACCTCTTCCCGCCCATCAATGATGCGGGCAATCCTTGCGCGCGGGAAACTGCCACCGTTGCGGGCAGCAATCTTGGTGAGATCGAGTGCAGGCTTGCTCAGGGCAAACTCGAGCACGCCCTTGCCTCGTCCGGCCTCGCCGTGACAGTCAGCGCAATAAACGCGAAAGGCTGATTCAGGTGAAGCTGGAGGATCCGGTTGACCTTCGTCCTCTTGGGCGAAGGTCGGCGCATGAAGAGTGATGGCGAGAGCCAAAGTTTTGAGGACGAGGCGCGGATGGTGTCTCATGAAACTGGTCGAGCTTTCCTCGAGAGGGTGGGAAGTTGGAGGCGATGATATCAGAGAGTTGGGCCGGCTGGGCCCCCAATGCAGTTGCCTGCTGCCATAATCACAACCCCGTAAACTCTACGATGAGCGGGGCATGGTCGCTCGCTCGCGGGCGATGCGGCCCCACATCCGACAGTCGCGGGCCCTGGTAGCGCCTGATCTCTCGGGACAACCCCTCACGCAATAGATATGGCCGGGCATCCGGCCACTTTTTCGCCAGAGCAGGAGCGGCGAGGAGTGCGTCGGGGCGCGAGTAGCGCTCGAGCCCTGGTTCGTAATACGACCATCGCTCAGCTTCTGGCACGCGTTCCACGAGATCGATCGAAAGGCTCGTCAGCGGTGCGATCGCCTGCTCGCTCTCGGGCGCGTCGCGCGGTTCGTTCAAGTCGCCGACTACCAGCCAGAGCGCGTTTTTGTCGCCCCCGAACCGGCGCTCGATCAGCCGTAGTACCGCAAGAGCCTCTCGTCGCCGCACCGGCCAGGCAGCGCGCGCGTCCGGCCAGGGTGCTTTGAAGTGGCACAAAAAGAGCGTGAGTGCTCCGATCCGAACCGAAAGGCAGTCGCGAGAGAACACCGGAGTGTTCGCTCTCAGTCCAGGCATGTCTTCAAGATCAAGGTCCGCGGCAGTGAGTTTCGCGTGGCTGACCACTTCGTCAACTTGACGCCTGCTCATCAGCGCCAAGTTCCGCCCGGCCCCATCATTGCCCGGAAAACAGTAACGGTGCGGATAGACGCTTGCGCCAGCATGGCGCAGAAGATGGTTGTGAAAGAAGTCGAGCGCTTCGATATCGAATACCTCTTGCAGGCACACCACCTCGGCATCGGCATGGGCCAGAACCGCGGCAGTCAGGCGGCGATCCGCCAAGTCCAGCGCAACAGCTTGCGGACTGCTGTCTTCGGGCACGTCGCCGTCCCGGGCGCCGTCGAGCCGCGCGCGCCCCGCAGGGTGACGAAGACGGAGGTTCTGGACGTTGAAAGTTGCAATGCGCATGCTCGTCCTTGATCGAACGCGTGGGTCACCTACTTGCTGGACCAGCGCCAACCAGATGCGAACCGTCAACGCCCTCCCCCGACAGTTTGTTTCAGGTGGTGATCAGTGGGACATGAGGCAGCAGATCGGACTTCTCGCGAGAAGGTCGCGGGTCATTCCACCGAAAATCCATTCGCCCAAGCGGCTGTGCCCGTAAGCTCCCGTGACAAGCAAGTCGGCACCTTCTTCCCTGGCAAGTTGGATCAGCTGGGCTGCACCTGATTCTTCCTGGTGAAGGGTTATCTTGGCGCAGCCATTGATGCGATGCTGCAGCAGGTAACTGGCAACATCGGTTATGTGCGCCCGCGCCCGCTCTTCTTCACCCGCTCCGCAGAGCTCGACGATCGTCACGCCGATTGCCTCATCGAGAAATGGAAGTGCATCCTGAACCGCGCGTCGCGCCTCTCGGACGTCCTTCCAGCCGATAACAATATGCTCGGCCCGCAACGTACCTACTTCGTCCGGCACAACCAGTGTGGGCCGACCCATTGAGAGAATTGCGGTTCCCGGATCAAGGGTGAGAATTCCGCTTGCCGGATAAGGCGCGTCGGAGTCGTCTTTGGTGCGTCCAACAACAACAAGATCAGCACTCCGGGCCTCGCGCGGAACCGCATTGACCGGCACGTCAAGTGCTGACCGCCACTCGAGCGTCCGGTGATCCGCAGCTGCAATTGCTTGAAACCAACCACCCTTATCGGCAAGCCTCGTTCTCATGTCGTCGATCTCGGAGCGAGGCTACTCTTCGCGGGCAACGCCGTCAGCGACGTAGGGTGGCCCGACCGCGAGAGCCGACATCCCGATCAGCGCTGCATTGAACCGGTCCGCAAGGTCAGCGGAGAGCCTAACGCGTGCCTCCGGTTTTCCGTTCGCCTCGACATACACCATTAGTGCTGCGTAAGACATCTATCCGTTCCAAGTTCCAGCTTCTTCCGGGAGCCGCACTCGCGCCTCCAGATCCACATGGCACGGCCTGTCTTTCGGCCGCAAAACACGCAAATACTGCTTCAAACTCGTGACGGGAGTCCTCCATGGCCGACAAGGCAATCAGCCTGTTGGAGACAGGCAAGCAACGCACCCATCAAGGAGTCAATCCTCCTTCAGGCTGATGATGTACTGAATGACATTCGCCATGTCCGCATCGTTTACAACGATATTGGGCATTGTCTCATGCGATGTCCGCAACGTTGCAGCAAGGGCAATAGCGGTCATCCCGGGGGTGTTGGCGATATCCACAAAACGTGCGACCCCCCACTGGGGCGACAAAAGTTGCTCGCGGCGGACGGCATGACAGTCGGAACAGACTTCTGAAGCGTACCGAAAACCCTCCTCAGCGTCGCCGATTTGTTGACACACTGCCGTTGCGGGCAATGCGGCACTCAGCATCAGCACGAATGCTGTATGGATGGCGCCGTTCACGGCGTCGCCAATACGCCAAGAGTAGTGCCGCGCACATCCACGTTTGCGCTCAACAATGCGACGCGTTCTCTTATCTTAGCCCTCAGGTTGCCTCCTTGAGCGCGCGCATGACATCCTCCCGAGAGATCATCCCTACCAGCCGGCGCTCTCGGTCCATTACTGGAAGGCTGCGGGACTTGAGATTCACCATCAGCTGAAGAACCCGCGTCAACCGTGCCGTCGGTTCGACGTGCACAACCGCTTCGGACATTACCTCGCTTACTTGCCGCCTCATCAATTCATCATAATGCGGTACCATCTGACCGGTAGTGAAGGCGAACGTCTTCAAGAAATCAAACTTGGTCACCAGCCCCACCACCTCGCCAGCCTCGACGACGGGAAAGGCATTGAAGTCATGCCTCTCGAACAAAGCCTCAAGCTCCCGCATGGTGACCTGGCGCGTTACCGTCTTGACCTCGCACGTCATGAACTGGCCGGCGGTGCACTCGAGAAAGCGATACATCACCCGCCAGCCCGAATCGGGACTTTAGTTGCCTCGCACAAAGACGCCTTGGACTTCCTGTGGTGTCAGCTTGCCGTCCTTATTCGCGTCCATATAGGTGAAGATCCGGGCGTGGACCGCCTGGAGTTCCTCTAGCGACACGGCACCGTCGTTGTTGGTATCCATCATCACCATCATTATGGCCATCATCGCGGGATGCCCCATTCCGCCACGGCCCATCATTCCGTGATGGCCCCAGCCCATCATGCCCGGATGACCCCAACCCATCATTTGGGCGATGGATATCCTCCCTCTTCCGGAACTTGCTGAGTCTCCTGGGCCACACCACTGACCGTGCTGACTGTCAGGAAGAGAGCGAATGCGGCAAGCGGCAATATGTTGTTTTTCATGTGTCTGGTTCCTTTCTCGGTGATCGATACCCACTAGGTCTCTCGTTTGGTTATTCGCCATGGGTCACAGGTATGTAAAAATTCATGGCAATGTCCGATAATGAGAGTGGTCCCACCATGATCCAGATCAATGGGTGAGCACGCGGTCGGCGTATGCATCCTGTCGGGCGGTGTCAGTAATGTACTGACTTGATCACTCATAAGCCGCGTCGCCTACATGCAGTCGGCCGACCACTCGGTTCATTCACCGCATGCTCGGACCTCGGAAGAGGTACTGGCGGTGCTCGCTGTCGCTCTGTCATCGGGTCTTAAAGCCGCGGAAGTAGTCGAGCGGCGCTCGAGGTACGGGACTAATATCCTCCCGGCGCACAAGTCCACCAGCGTCGTCGGCATTCTCCTTCACCAGTTCAGCAGCTCCGTGGTGGCGCTCCTGGCGGCCGCGGCCCTCATCGCCTCTGCCTTCGGAGAATGGCTCGATGCCGCGGCCATTGTCGTTGTCCTGGTGCTCAATTCCCTGATCGGTTTCGCCACCGAGTTGAAGGCGCGGCGGTCCATGGATGCGCTGCGGGCTCTCGGCACTACATTTCAGCTCGTTCGCCGCGACGGCCGCCCACAGCGGGTTCCGGCGGAGGACCTGGTGCCGGGTGATGTCGTACTGATCGAAGATGGCGACGTGGCCACGGCCGACATACGGCTACTGGAGGCAGCAAATCTCTCCGTGGATGAATCGCTGCTGACGGGAGAATCGGTGGCCGTCGCAAAGGACACGGCTCCCGTAGCAGCGGATGCAACCATCGGCGACCGGACCTGCATGTTGTTCCGCGGCACTGCAGTCACACGTGGTTGTGCAGCGGGTGTGGTTACCGCGACCGGCGCGCACAGCGAGCTCGGCAGCATCGCGCTGCTGAGCGATGAGGCAAAGGCGCAAGTTGCTCCGCTGGAGAAGCGGCTCGCCCAGCTTTCGGCACAGTTTGTCCGCGTCACGCTGCTCATCGGCATGACGATCGCGGGAGCCGGCATCCTGCATGGCCAAGACGTGTTCCTGATGATCGAGGCGGCGATTGCACTCGCCGTCGCCACCATTCCGGAGGGATTGCCGGTGGTCGCCACCCTGGTGCTCGCGCGCGGCATGTGGAGGATGGCGCAAAGAAACGCGGTCATCGAACGACTTTCGGCCGTGGAGACGCTCGGTGCGACGACAGTAATCTTTACCGACAAGACCGGGACGCTGACCGAGAATCGGATGGTAGTGCGTCAGATCGTGACCGGATCACACCAAGTGCTTCTGGATGCAGACGGATTTCGAACTGCCTCGAGCACCATCGATGGCGCGCCGCCGAGCGCCGTGGTTCGGCTGCTCACGATCGCCGCGCTTTGCAACAACGCACATCTCGGCGAAGGGGGGCAACCGGATACGGGCGACCCAATGGAGATTGCGCTCCTTCGCGCAGCACGCCTTGCGGGAGTTGAGCGGGGCCGTCTTGTGCAGAGCTTTCATGAGGCCACACGCAGAGCCTTCGACAGCGAAACCAGAATGATGGCAACCACGCATGGTCATCGCGGACGTTACATCGTCGCCGTGAAGGGGGCGCCTGAGGCGATACTCGCGGCCTCGACGCAAGTCGCAGGCGACAGCGGGGCTGCCATGCTCTCGTCGGCGGTTCGGAAGGACATGGCCGACCACGCCGACCGCCTTGGTCGCGAAGGACTGCGCGTTCTCGCAGTTGCCGAGCGCACGGTGAAGGATGTCGGTGAGGAACCCTATCGCGATCTCACCCTCCTGGGTCTGGTCGGTTTGCTGGATCCGCCTCGCCGGGACGTGGCACGCGCGATCCACGCCTGCCGGAACGCCGGCATCCGGGTAGTCATGGCAACGGGCGACTACGCGACGACGGCGCTGAGCATCGCCAGGGAAGTCGGTCTTGTAGGCGACAACCCCGTCGTCATCGAGGGTCGGGAGATAGCGAGCCCGAGGGGTCGGGCACGGATTCTGCACGCCGACGTCTTTGCGCGGGTAAGTCCGGCCCACAAGCTCGAGCTTGTCGCCGCATATCAGGCAGCGGGCGAAGTGGTGGCCATGACCGGCGACGGCGTCAACGACGCTCCGGCCCTCAAGAAGGCCGACATCGGCATCGCCATGGGTCAGCGCGGCACAGAGGTCGCCCGGCAGGCCGCAGCGATGGTGCTGCGCGATGACTCATTCCCGACCATCGTCGCTGCGATACGCGAGGGCCGCATAATATTCGGCAATATCCGGCGCTTCGTGGTCTATCTCCTGGCGTGCAACCTGAGTGAGGTCATGGTAGTGGGCCTGGCCGTGCTCGCTGGCTTCCCGCTTCCCCTGCAACCCCTGCAGATTCTTTTCCTCAACCTCGTAACCGACATCTTTCCGGCCTTTGCCCTCGGCATGGGGCGCGGTGAGCAGGACGTGCTTGCCAAGCCGCCGCGGGACCCAGGGGAGCCGATTCTTCGTTCCGGCGACTGGGCCATCGTTGTCAGCCATGGACTGGTGATGACGGTCACGACGCTCGCAGCGATGGGTCTCGCCCGGATATGGCTCGGCTTCGACGCCATGCTCACCGGGACCGTCACCTTCCTGACTCTCGCGCTGGCACAGCTTTGGCATGTGTTCAACGTAGCCGAGCGGCCGGCAGGTCAGCAGGTCGACGACGTTATGCGCAATCCTTACGTTTGGGCAGCCATTGGTCTCTGCGCGGTTCTGCTGCTGGCCGCGGTATACGTTCCGAGTCTCGCGCGCGCTCTGTCTCTTGCTGGCCCGAGCTTGGAGGCATGGGCGCTGACGCTCGCCATGAGCCTTGCTTCACTTCTGTTCGGAAGGCTGGTCGCGGCAATCGTTAGCACGGGTTGGGCCAGGCCAGCTTGCCGGCATGGCAGTGCCTGATGCCTTGAACCCGGCAATGCCGACGACCGAATACCGCCCGATGGCTGTGAGCCTCAGACCATGGCCGACGACGAAGCTGCCAGCGGCGATATATATGATCAATATCAACCGGCTAGGAGATGCCCGAGGCTATAGAATGTATGGACAGGAGCAGCCAAGGGAACACGCAGATGGCAGCCGACAGAAGCCCGTCAAATGGAGTGCGGCGCCGGCGCTCCCAACGGAGCGAAGATCGATCGGCAAGAGGCGCCAGGCCGGGCGATATCGCTCCTGCCCGGCCAGCCCTGCCGCCTCTGCCTGGGCTGGCCCAGGCGGATTCCTTTGCTTCGACTGCCATCGCGGATATCGTCGATCGCTCGCTCAACGCGGCTGTCGCGCGGCTGACCTTCGGGCTCTCGCCGAGCGCGCTCTTCGGGGCGTACATGGATTGGGCCGTGCACCTCGCGTTCGCCCCGGGCAAGCGGCTGCAACTCATCCAGAAGGCCGGCAAGAAGGCGCTGCGGCTTGCCAGTTATTCGGCCCGCTGCGCCTGGCAAGGGAATCGCCCGCAAACCTGCATCGACCCGATGCCGCAGGACCGGCGCTTCCGCGGCGAAGCGTGGCAGGATTTTCCGTTCAACCTGATCTATCAGTCGTTCCTGCTGAACCAGCAGTGGTGGCACAATGCGACGAGCGAGGTGGGCGGCGTCACGGAGCAGCACGAGCGTGTCGTCGAGTTCATGTCGCGGCAACTCCTTGATGTATTCTCCCCCTCGAACTTCTTGCCCACCAATCCGGAAGTGCTCCAGCAGACCGCACGAGAAGGCGGCAAGAACCTGGTACGAGGCTTTCACAACCTCTTGGAGGACTGGGACCGCGTCGTGCGCGGCCAAGGACCGGTGGGGAGCGAGGCATTCGAGGTCGGTCGAAATGTGGCAGTCACGCCCGGCGAGGTCGTCTACCGCAACCGTCTGATCGAGCTCATCCAGTATCGGCCGACGACCAGAAAGACGCGGCCCGAACCCGTGCTCATCGTTCCGGCCTGGATCATGAAGTATTACATCCTCGATCTCTCGCCGGAGAACTCCTTGGCGCGATATTTGATCGAACAGGGATTCACGGTGTTCATGGTGTCTTGGAAGAATCCGGGACCGGAGGACCGCGAGATCGGTCTGGGCGACTACCGGGCGCTGGGTATCGAGAGCACCCTGCGCGCGGTCGAGGCCATCGCGGGCGCGTCGAAGGTTCATGGTGTCGGCTACTGCCTCGGCGGCACCCTGCTGTCAATCGCTGCCGCCGCCATGGCGAGTGCCGGCAACGAGCGCCTTGCTTCCCTGAGCTTTCTTGCGGCGCAGACGGATTTTCGCGAAGCAGGAGAACTGATGCTGTTCATCAACGAGAGCCAGGTCAAGTTCCTCGAAGACGCCATGTGGGAGCAAGGTTTCCTCGATGCCCAGCAGATGGCAGGCGCCTTCCAGATGCTGCGTTCGAACGACCTCGTCTGGTCGCGAATCATTCGCAGTTACCTCATGGGTGAACGCCAGCCGATGACCGATCTCATGGCGTGGAACGCCGACCAGACGCGCCTGCCCTATCGGATGCACTCGGAGCTGTTGCGGAACCTGTTCATGAAAAACGATCTGGCCGAGGGCCGGTTTCGGGTCGACGATCGGCCCATCGCGATCTCTGACATCCGCACGCCCATCTTCGCGGTCGGGACCGAGCTCGACCACGTTGCACCCTGGCGCTCGGTCTACAAGTTTCACCTGCTTACCGATACGGATGTCACGTTCCTGCTAACCAGCGGCGGCCACAACGCAGGTATCGTATCGGCGCCGGGCCATCCGCGGAGTCAGTATCGCATCGCCACCAAGCGTGAGGGTGATCTCTACCGCGATCCCGATGCATGGGTCGCGGAAACCCCCAGCAAGGCTGGCTCCTGGTGGCCCGAATGGATCGGCTGGCTCAAGGGGCATTCAGGCGCACCCGCTTCGCCACCGCCGATCGCGGCGCCTGCGGCCGGCTATCCGCCCCTCGGCCATGCGCCGGGCGCATACGTTCATGAGGGTTGAGCAAGGGGACCCGCGCTCTTGCCGATTGGCTGCGCGTTCATAACCACGGGCAGGTGCCGTCATCAGCACCCGGTTCTTTGCGGATTTGATCTCTACAGCTCTGGGGTGCGCGGACCACAATTGCGTCCGATTATCGCTCCTGGATGGTTTCGAGATAGCGAACCAAGCGCTCGATGCGAGAGCGGGCTGCCTTCTCGGATTCGACAACCTCGTCCTGCAAAATACCCTCGGCCTGCGCCTGGAAGGCGAAGAGAACTCCCCACACCGGCATTTCGGGCGTCCCGTGGGCTCGCGGCATGTCGCGCCCGTCGACCAGCCGGGAGACTTCGCCGGCATCGAACGCTCCACCCCGTCGCTTTGCAATGTGTTTCAGCGACGGTGGCTTGGTTACGAGTTCCGAGGCAACCGGGCCATCGCCGTCGCCGTCGCGGCCATGGCAGGAAGCGCAATAGGTCTGAAAATCCGCCTTCACTTCCCTCCTCCATCTTCGCGTCGGCGGCGGATTTGGCACTTCCCGTCAGGAGGAGCACAGCAATAGTTGCAGCGAGCGTCACCAGCCTTTGCATCATTCTTTCATCCCTATTCCCAATGGCTTGCAAACATCCCGCGCCACCGGCCGGCTGATCCCGCCACATTACGCCGCAGTCGCTTCTGATCAGCTGACCTGCGATCTTCTTCTGCTCGGCAGTCAACTGCTCAGTACGTGATGGCCAGCCTGTCGTCGACGCTCTTCACGCCCGGTGCCGCCCATGCAGCAAGCTCGGCCAAGTCTCGCTCGTACCAAGCCCTGACTTTGCCCTCGAGCGTAACCTTGCTGCCATCGACTCTTACGCGGATGGAATCCGCTTCAACCTGAGCGCTGCGCTTGAGCGCCTGCTCGATACGGCTCTTGACTTCGGTCGCCTGTGCACGTGCCTTGATGGCAATCAGATTCGAGACGCCCACGACGCCGCCGAGTTTGCGAACCGCATCTTCGGCAGAAGTCCTTTGATAGTTCCACTCAACCTCTCCGGAGAGCGTCACGAAGCCGTTCTGAACCTTTACCTGGATGGCGTCGTTGGGCACGGTCACGTCCCAGTCGAGAATGTTGACGGCCCGTTTTGCTATCTCGTCATCGGCCCAGGTCTTGGTGAAACGCGGTCGCACCTCGATTTCCTGCGCGACGGCACGCACTCCTTTGACGTGCTTGACGATTTTCTCGGCGGTGAACCGTTCCGGATACGTCTGGACGTGTCCGGTGAGAGTTACAACTCCCTTGTCGACCGTAACGCCGATTTCCGTAGCGTTGATGCTGGGATCCCAGTCCAACGCCGCGAGAATATTGTCCCGCAATGTTTTGTCGTCCATGGTTGCTTACCTCCTTGTTGAGGACAACAACTTGTTGCTTTTCGAAGCAGGCGCCATTGATCCAGATCAAGTGACGCTCATTTTGCTGCAGGAGCTGCCGTGCAGCGGACGTGATGACGACAGCCGAGTGTGATCCAACGCAGACAGGACAAATTGGGGATCATTCTCAGTTTGATCACCATCGGTTTTCTGGTAGTCAGCCCGGCGGCCCCTTATGACCGAACAAAGGAGTTGATGACCCGAGACAAGGATGCCCAGTCGGTGAATTCGTGGTCCCCCTTGGACCCTTCCACCTTACGGCCCTTCAATACAACATGTTCAATGAGCTGTTCCTTGAAGTAGTCGTATTCTGCGTACTGCAACGCTCCGGCGACCAAAAGAGACTGTGTCGGCTTCCAGCCAGTGCTGGCGAGAAACGTGTCAACATAGCTCTGCGCTTCTGTCATCCCCTCGGCAAACGCGGCCGAGAGGCTGACAGACAGGAAAAGCGTTGGCCTCTTTTGCAGTTCGGTCAATCTTGCCGCAACAAATACTTCGACGGACTCTTGATGTCGTTGCTGGTGCACTGATCCAGTGACGACGATCTTGTCATATGAGGCCACATGCAGGTCCGCAGGGCTGCCGGCGGTGTCAAACAGGTGAGCATCATGACCAAGCTCACGCACGCGAGCTGCAACAGCCTCTGCTATCTTCCGCGTCTGGCCTTCCGATGTTCCGAAGGCAACCAGGATTCTCATGATACCTCTCCTACGAGAGCCCCGTAGTAACTGAACGCGTGTTTGCTGGTCAGCGTATCCTCCTTGCTCGTCCCGCCAAGGATGCATCGAAATCAAAAGACTTCGATCGTGCCGGCGACAAACCCGTCGATCAGCTCCGGAATGCGGGAAAGATGATGGGTGGCGATTTCTTCTACCCGCGCCTTCAAATGGATGGCCGGCAAGCCGTCTCTGGTCGCGAGCCGCACTTGTACAAGCGCCGGGCTGGTCAGGGGGCCACCGATTCGACTGACCATCAAGCAGTGTGCTGCCGTGATCTCCGGTACCCCCGTGGCTAGCGCCTCGGCGATCTCGCGTGCGAGGACATTGTAGATCTTGCCGACATGACTCATCGGATTCTTGCCGGCGGCTGCTTCGAGGCTCATCGGCCGGCAGGGCGTTATCAGGCCATTAACTCGATTACCGCGACCGACCTGACCATCGTCTCCTGCCTCAGCCGATGTTCCGGTAACGGTCAGATAGACGGCACCGGTCGACGGATCGTCTGCCGCGTTGATAGCCACTTCGACGGTCGCGAAGCCGTGTTGGGCGGCGAGTTCTTGCACCAGTTTTTTGATGGAGGCTCTCTCGCCGTGGTAGTCATCGAGATGCGCGACATAGCGTCCGATCATCGCGCATGCGATCGTCAGATGCACCACGCTGCCGTTCCGAACCCCCATGACCTTGACGTCCTCACCCCATGCCGGGTGTTCGCGATCACGGTTTCTTCCATTGATCCGCTTTTCGATCATAAGTACCAGCCGCTCAAGTGGGCTCATGGGCGCATAGCCGACGCCGATTGACGTGTCATTGGCGAGCGGGATTTGCGATCGTGATCGCCGCGAGAAGAGCGCCTGCAGATCGTGCGAGCCGGGCTGGGTCAGCACGTGAATACACATGTGATGTTCGGGATCCAGGGCATGCAAGTTAGCGCGGAGCCATGCCCGCGATCCCTCGACGGCTATCTCTGTTACCCCGATAACGTCGCTGCCAACCTCGTATATCGCCCGTCCGGCCAAATATATATCGATAGGGAGTAATAAACTGCCGCCGCCGAACTTCGCCACCGCTCGACCTCCGCGCAGCAGGGCCTTGTCAACATTATGGTGGAGGATCTCGCCGAAGCGGCGTCGGTACTCGCGGCTAAGGTTGCGTGAGAATGTCTCGGCGAGCGCATCACAAATCGTATCCGGATGGCCAGCGCCTTTGCGTTCGACAATTTCTACAGTGTCACCGGCAGGCTCAAGCGGTGAGACGACAAACGCGCCGGTGTATGTATCGTTCATCACGTATTTGGGTACTTGGATACGCTGGCGAGCACAGTTTCAATCAAGGTCCATGATTTTTCAGCGTGGTTCTTGACCTGCGTCAAGGCGATCAGCTGGAATCCCGCCATTCAATCAATATTTGCTGGCGTAGCCGGGTCCGAGCAGCACCAATACCAACGAGAGAAGGTGACGGACAGGCGGAGCGGAAGGATTTAACGAGTTCTGATGCTAGCACGCCCTTCTTGAAGGTTGCTAAGTATCAGGGCGCGGATGCCGCCTCATTGATCTGTGTCAAACCCACCGCGTGGCGTGTACGCTAGGCACATTCGATTAAGTGACTGGTTTGTGGGGGAGGCGGTTATTGTCCCCGCCGGATTGTCTCGCGGGTTCGAGCGTGCACCCAGAGTGCGCATGAGCGAATGTTCCAGCAACGTCCATAGAACGATGCCCGAAGCGCAGCTTCGGCGAACCCTGACCTTGCCGCTCGTTGTTCTCTACGGGCTCGGCGTCACGATTGGTGCAGGCCTCTATGTATTGATCGGCGAAGTAGCCGGGCAGGCCGATGTGCACGCGCCATTCGCGTTCGTCATTGCCGGCCTCGTAATGCTGTTCCCGGCGGCGAGCCATGCCGAGCTGGCGCGCAGGCTTCCTTTCGCGGCCGGCGAGGTGCATTTCGTCGAAGCAGGATTTGGATGGCCACTGCTGATCGTCGGGCTTGCCGTGGCCGCAATCGGGATCATCTCATCCGCAGCGATCGCGCTCGGTGCGGCAGGCTATATTCGTGAACTCGTTTCATTGCCGCGCCAGGCCGTCCTGACCGCTGCCATCCTCCCCATGGGAACGATTGCAGTCGTCGGCATCCGGGAGTTGATCGCCCTCGCTGGTCTCTTCACCTTGGTCGAAGTCGGCGGGCTCCTGGCGGTCATCGGGCGGCATAGCCGGGGGCTTGGCGCTGCTATTGGCACTGGCGTTCCCCATCGCAGACCTTGCGGAGTGGACGTCCCGCATCACGCTGGCGGCCTTCACACTGGTTTGTCTCGCGCTGGTCGCGATCAAGCTGCGCCACGTCCCGGCACCCCGGGGGACCTTCATTGTACCCCTCTGGATGCCCATTGCAGGTGCACTTGGCTCGCTCTCGCCGCCACCAGCTTTTGAGGGGCACAAGGACCGTGCCCATGACTTGATCTAGGTCAATGGCGTCTCGCTCGAAAAGCCACAAGGTTGCAGCATCGAAGGAGGTAGGTACCCATGGATGACACGATACTACGCAACCATGTTCTCGCGGAGTTGGACTGGGATCCCAGCATCAACGCGACGGAAATCGGCGTGACGGTAAAAAAGGGAGTCGTCACCCTTACCGGGCACGTCCGGACGTATCCGGAGAAAGTCGCTGCTGAAAGAATAGTCATGAATGTCAAGGGTGTCCGCGCAGTCGCCGAGGAAATTGAGGTGCGGCCACTCCACACGCAGACCTGGGCCGATGACGAAATCGCCAAGCGGGCGGTCGATATTCTTGATTGGGACGTGACCGTACCCAACGAAGCGGTTCAGGTGAGGGTCAGGGACGGCTGGGTGAGTCTCTCCGGAGAGGTGGAGTGGAACTATCAGCGGATGGCTGCCGAGAATGCCGTTCGCAAGATCAGCGGCGTCACCGGAGTGTCGAACCTCATCACGATCAAACAACGCGTACAAGCGACCGATATCAAGGACCGGATTGAAAAGGCGCTCAAGCGCAATGCTCAGCTCGAAGCCGATGCCATCCGGGTGCAAGTCGATGGCAACACGGTTACGCTCGAGGGCAGAGTCAGGGCATGGTACGAGCGGGATGTGGCGGAGACCGCCGCGTGGGCGGCGCCCGGCGTGAAGAGTGTCGAGGACAGATTGGCGGTCGCCAACTGACACTCAGGCACTCTTGCAATGAGTAACTTGCTTGTCGGCAGCCGCCTTGCTGCTTTGCTGCTTGCAGTTGTTTGTGCATCGGCGGGAAGTGCCAAGGGAGCCGTCGATGCGGAGATGGAGGAAGCGAAGGCCGATTTTCAGGTTTATTGTGCGTCCTGCCACGGTCGGGACGGCGGCTGAAGCATATAGTGAAGCGTAACGGTGGCGTATTCGACGCGGCCAAAGTTCACATGTTCATCGATGGGCGTGAAATGCCCCGCGCCCATGGAACACCTGAAATGCCTGTGTGGGGCGCCCTGTTTGTCTTGCAGGTGGAAGCCGAAAGCATATTGCAGAGCGAGACGGCCGTTTCGGAGAAGGCAGCCCGCCAATGCATCGAGCGCCTGGTCAAGTATCTGGAGACAATCCAAGAACCATAATCCTCCGGTTTGTAATTGCACGAACCGCCATCCGTTATTGTGCGAAGGACCACAGCACGAGCAGGCCCGCGACAAGCATCGCTGCCGTGCCGACGGTCTGATAGAGACCGAGCTGAAACCCTCCGGCAACTGCGCCATAGGCGACTTTGACGATCGAGTTTACCGCGCAGGTCAAGAGCACCACCAGTCCTGCCGTGCTGGCCGGGACATTCATTCCGCTTGCCGGCCGGGCCATCGATACGGTCATGGCGTCCACGTCGACGAGGCCTGAGAGAACCGCGAGCCCGTAGAGACCGGCTTCTCCGACGCTCTGCCGCGTGATCTCCACGGCGAGCATAACGGCGGCAAGCAGAAGGCCGAAACGCAAGACCTCGCGAAGCTCGAAGGGATTCTCGACCTTCAGATCCTCCACGCCTTCACCGCTGACTGCTTCTCCGTGCCGCAGTAGCGCCAGCGCCGCAAGCCCGCCGGCGGTCGCCGCGGCACCTAGGGCGGGCCCGATCTGGCGGGCGAGACCGACATTGAGGACGCCGGCAACGAAAAGGACCCGGAGGAGCATCACTACTGCAGAAACCAGGATCGCGCCGGCCATGAACCTGGCGCTCCCGCCCTGGGCGCGGGCAAGGCGGCCGAGATAGAGGGTTGTGGCGGTGGACGACACGAGCCCTCCAGTGGCCGCCGTGGCAATGAGCCCGAGCTTTGGCCCGGCAATCTTCATCGCCGCGTAACCCACGGACGAAACCGCGGCAATGAGAATGGTCATCAGCCATAGCTGGCGCGGGTTGAGCGCATCAAAGGGATCGACAGCTCGGTCGGGCATCAGCGGCAGCAGAATGAAAGTCATTGCCGCCAGCAGCAACCCAGCCTTGAGCTCCGGCCAGGTGAGCCGCGACAGCCAGCCGTGGAGCGGTTGCTTCACGCTGAGGATGGCGGCGGCCGCAACTGCCGCAGCCGCCGCGACCGATGGGTCGCCGAGGACTGCGTAGGCTCCGAGCGCGAAAGTCAAGAGAGATGCGACCAGCGTCGTGGCGCTGAGATCCTCCTTGCGCTCGCCCTCACGCCACATGAACCAGGCCAGGGCCGCCCCGGTGACGGCGAAGCCCGCGGCGAACACGCTGGCGCCGAGCCGGGAGGAGATCAGAGCGACGATCGCGCCGGCCAGGGCGATCAGCGCAAACGTGCGGATACCGGCGGTGCGTGAGCCCTCCGGTTCCTCCCGTTCCTGCCAGCCCCGCTCGAGGCCGATCAGGAAGCCTATGGCGAGCGCCAGACCTAGTCGCATGAAAAGATCGAGCTGATCCATCGGAACATAGTGTCTCAACTTTCAAACCGAGACACTACCTCCATCGGGCTCTACCTACGGCCTGTAGCTGACTTCACGAAAGAGCCCGCAGCGCATTGAGAATCACCGCGACGTCGATGAGCTCCTGGAGGAGTGCGCCTTGGACGGGGACGATAAAGCCAAGCGCGGCAGCGATCATGCCGACCAGGGACAGCCCCATGCCGGCATAGACGCTTTGCAAGGCAATCTCCCGCGAGCGCCGCGCGATGCGGATGGCAGGCACCACCCGATCGAACCGGTCAACGAGCAGAACGACGTCAGCCGCCTCGGCTGATGCTGCCGCGCCCGTCGCACCCATGGCGAGCCCGACATCGGCGGCAGCGAGGGCGGGAGCGTCGTTGACACCATCGCCGATCATTATCACCGGCCCGTTCTTGCGCTCAGCCAGGACGGCCAAGGTTTTTTGTTCGGGGGTAAGTTCGCCGCGCACCAAATCGAAGGGCAGGCCTGCCGCGACGGCCTCCGTCACCTCGCGAGCATCGCCCGACGCAAGCACAATTCTGGCGATGCCCAGCCGCCTAAGTTCAGCAAGCGCAAGGCCTGCCTCGCTGCGAAGCTCATCGGCGAGCACGATTACGCCGGCAAGTTGGTGGTCGATTCCGACCGCAACTATCACGCTGCCGGGGGCCCGCTCACGTTTCAGCAATGGCGAGGTTGCCTTGTTGAGTCTCGCGGTCACGAAGCGCGGCCCGCCGACGATGACCGTCCGGCCCGCAACGCGGCCCTCGATTCCTTCGCCCGGTTTTTCCGTAGTGTTTTCAGGCGGGGCAAGTGCCAGGCCTCGCTGGTGGGCCTCGCCGACGATGGCTTGGGCGACAATGTGCTTCGATGCCTGGTCCAGCGATGCTGCGATCGCAAGCACCTCGTCCGGATCCCGGCCCGACGTGACGTCGATCGAGGCAATCCGGGCGCGGCCATAGGTCAATGTGCCGGTCTTGTCGACAACCAGTACCCGAACCCGCGCAAGCGCTTCCAGCACCTTCGCACCCTTGATCAATATGCCTTGCTTGGCGCCGCGTGAGAGGCCGGATACGAGCGCTACGGGGACGGCAAGAATGAGGGGGCAGGGCGTGGCGATAACGAGAACGGCCACCGCCCGTATAGGATCCCCGGTCCACAACCAGGCGCCTCCTGCGAGACCGATCGTCAGAGCCAGAAAGATCATGGCGAAGCGATCGGCGATGCGTGACATTGGCGCTCTCGATTGCTGGGCGGCTTCGACCAGACGCACGATGCCGGCGTAGGTGCTTTCCGCCGCGCGGTGGCTGGCAAGAAGTTCGAAGGCCGAACCCACGTTGATCGATCCGCTCATGACGGCATCGCCTGCTCTGCGACGGGCAGGGATCGCCTCCCCGGTCAGCGTTGCCACATCGAGGACGGCTTCGTTCCCGACTACCGTTCCATCGACCGGCACGACGTCGCCTTGCCTGACTAGCAGCCGGTCACGAGGCTCGATGATCTGGAGATCGACTTCTTCCAGCCTTGCGCCGTCGTAGCGAAATGCCGTACGCGGCAGGCGGGCGAGAAGCGCGGTCATTTCCCGGCGGGCACGCCGGTCGGCGAAGGTCTCGAGATATTTGCCGCCGGCATACATCAGTGCGACCACGCACGCCGCGGCTTCCTCCCTGAACATCAGGGCGGTGGCTATGGACAGCGCGGCGACAATGTCGAGCCCGAAATCACCGCGCCTGAGGCTGCCTGCAATTTCTGCCAGGAGGGCGAGCAGCACGGGAACTGCCGCGGCAAGCCATAGCCATCCAGCCCATTGTACGTGTCCAAGGCTGTTGGCAACGAAGCCGGACAACAGTCCCGATGCGGACACGAGCAGAAGGGCAGGTCGCAGAATGCGCGCCTGAACGATTTCGGCCTTTTTTTCTGGCGGGTCGATTGAAAGGGAAACCGACATCGTCGGTGTTTTGGTCATGGTCGCGTTGCCAGCCACGAGAACCGCGTGAGCGACCGCAATCGCGATTTCGGTCTCCCGACGGTTGTCTTACGGACCTTGCTCCTGGATTGTAAGCAAAAAGGCCAGGAGGTCGTCGATCTCGCGCGGCTCGAAAATGAACTCCGGCATCTCGGAGTGTCCGACAGACAGTCCTTCTGCCAGCGCTTCCTGAAGATTTTCGATGGGCCATTTCGAGCCGAACGTCCGGAAGGGCGGGGCGGCCGGATTCGGGCTCGCGCCTGTCTCGGCGATGGCATGACATGCGGCGCACTCGGCCGCGGCGATGACCTGACCTGCGACCGGGTCACCGTCCTCATTGGCGAGTGCAGGCCCGCCGCCGACGATGATCAAGAGAAACGCAGCAAGATATCTCATATTGTGTCCGTGCCGATAGAGGCGCTTATGCGGGCTGCAAAGCTGCTCTGGTTACGCTTGCGAATTGCGCCTGAGCGCTTCGTGGACCGTCTTGTTGGCGTGATCGAAAGCGGTGCGGGTCTCTGCCAACGCCTTTTCGAGTGCCGACCAGGATTGGCTGCCGGCACGGCTCAGCCCGTCGAGCTTCGTTTTCGCCGCGTCGATGTTGGCGTGCACGCGTTTGAGGACGGCGTCGAAGTCTTTCTTGCGCTCGCTGGAGAACTGCGCCGTCGCCTTCTGAATCCCTTCGACGGCGTCATGCCAGGCCTTTCGCTGCGCTTCGGCGCGCGCTCGAAATGCGGCCTGCTGGTGCTCGGCGAGGTCGCCGGCCGCATGGATATATGCCTTGGTATTCGCTTCAAACGCTTGCCAGTCGGTCTTCAGGTGCGCCTGAGTCTTGGTCCAGGCAGCTTCGCCGAAATTGATGTCCTTGGCAATCGTATCGCGGAATGCAGCGCGCTTCGTGCGCATAACGGCGAGAGCCTTCTCCGCATTTGAGCGTGCATCGGCCTGCAGGTTGCCGACTTTGCTTTCAAACGCCGCAAGCGTCGCATCCATCTCGTCGAGCCTCGACTTGGCCCAGTTCACGTAGACATGCATGGTGCTTTCTTTGGTCATTTCGGTCGTCTCCATGGATTCGAGTTCGGCAAAGCAGATCAACTGTTATCGTTGCCGGGCTGATTCACACCGGCAGTCCCGGTCGCGAATCGTTCTTTGTCGGGGCAAGCCGTGGCGAGGGGCTCGACAAGCAGGAGATGGTCCTCGACCGTTTTCACGCCCGGCGTCTTTCTCGCGGCAGCCTGAAGGACCTGGCGATGGCTCTCGTCGGTTATCGTACCCCAGAGTTGAGTATCGCCATTCTGAACCACGACATGGATATGGTTCCTCGGGGCCCACGACTGCCCGTCGATTTCAGCCAGCAGATGCGAGCGAATCGATTCGTCATCCTTCAGGCGCGCCTTCGTGGCTCGGACCGTGTGCGCCATGGCGCGCACGAGGTCCACCCTGCTGACGACGCCTACCAGCCTTGCGCCGCGAAGTACGGGCAGGCGCTTGACCCGGTGCTGGTCCATGATTCTCACCATGTCCTCGACGGATGTGTCTTCAGAGACCGTAAAGACCTCGGGGCTCATCACCTCGTGCACCTTGCGCCGGCAGATGTTGGAATAGTCCGATCCCGGACCCTGTCCACCGATCAGGAATTCTATCCATCGCGGACTTCGCCGCTGCTTGCCTGCCCCGTCCCGCCGCAACAGGTCGCCTTCCGTGACAACGCCGATGAGGGTACCATTGCCGGCTACCACGGGGAGTCCACTGATCCGGTGCCGCAGCATCAGACGTACGGCTTGCATGAGCGAGGCGGTCGGTTCGACCGAAACGGGGTCTGATGTCATGACATCGCGGGCGAGCGTCATGTTGCTCAACTGTTGAGAGCGCTGAGCACCGACCGGTCACGTAGTATGATCTGGCGCGAGGCCACCAGTTTGATTACGCACGCTTCGGCAAACTGTGTGAGGATACGGGACACCGTTTCAACAGTAAGCCCAAGATAGTCGGCGATATCCTGGCGCGACATGGGTAGTTCAATGGTTTCCTCGCCGGTGAGCCGCTCCGCCATGTCGAGGAGGAACGCGGCCAGCCGCTCACGCGCGCTCTTGATCAGCAGCAGGGCATGCTGCTGGCAGCGCCGAAGCTCGCAAGTCGTCAGCGACCAGAGATCGCGTGCCACGTCGCTGTTGTGCTCTGCAGTCTTCAATAACCTGCTGCGCCGTACCGCAACGATGTTCGAGTTGATGATCGCTTCGGCCGAACAACTGTGCTCGTCACCGGGCTCCAGCCCGAAGACATCGCCCGTAAGGTAGAATTCTGCGACCTGCCGCCGGCCGTCGCTCAACAGCTTGGATGTCCTTACCGCTCCATCCAGAACCCTATAGAGATGATCCGTCGGCTGACCTTCGCCAAAGATCTCTTCATTGCGGCGGTATGGCACGACCACCCCCCTTAGCTCGGCGCACCCGAAAAGCGGCACATAAGGGCCATTAACCGCAAGCTTCGGGCGATGAGCAAGTGTCTGCATCTACATCGTCCTCTCCATTGCAATGACAGGAATTTAGGCAGCGGCATCCGATGAACAATTCAGGCGACTACCTTAAGGGGTACTACCTAGTTGATTTTCAAACGAGCAGTACGGCCGCACCTTGCAGTCGCCCTTGCCGAAGGTCATCGAGGGCGATGTTCGCGAGTGCCAGGGGATATGTGGTGACCTCCGGAGCAATCCTTGCCTGTTGAGCAACCGCGAGGAAATCTGTTCCGTCCTGGCGGGTGAGGTTGGCGACCGAAACGATCTGGCGTTCGTGCCAAAGGTCGTCATAGCGAAAGCTTGGAATATCGCTCATGTGAATCCCTGCGCATACTACCCGCCCGCCTTTGCACAGTACCTTCAGGGCCGCCGGTACGAGAGCGCCGATCGGCGCAAAGACAATGGCCGCGTCAAGAAGTTCCGGCGGCATCTCGTCAGAGCCTCCCGACCAGTCCGCCCCAACGCGGCGGGCGAAGGATTTGGCAGACTTGTCCCCGGGTCGCACAAAAGCAAAGACCGTGCGTCCCTGCCACTTGGCGACCTGCGCAACTATGTGCGCGGCGGCGCCGAAGCCGTAGAGGCCGATCTTCCTGCCTTGTCCGGTGGCAACAAGGGCGCGCCAGCCGATCAGCCCGGCGCAGAGTAGTGGGGCGACCTGCGCGTCAGCGCCTTCCTCACCTAGGGACAACGCGTAGCGGGCATCGGCAATCGCCTCCGTCGCATAGCCGCCGTCCCGAGTGTAGCCGGTAAACAGCGGCTGGTCGCACAGATTTTCCCGACCCTCCGTACAATATCGGCACTGTCCGCAGGTGCGGCCCATCCAGGGTATCCCCACCCGCTGGCCTGCCCGGAACGAATTGACGCCGGCGCCCAACGCGTCCACGTGACCAACGATCTCGTGACCGGGGATTAGCGGGAGCTTCGGATTGGGCAATTCGCCATCAACGACATGCAAGTCGGTGCGGCAGACCCCGCAAGCGGCAATCCTGACCCGTACCTCTCCGGAGCCCGGCAACCGTTGCGGAAGCTCTTGCATCGTCAACGGCAAACCCGGGCGGGTCAGGACCATGGCACGCATCCACAATTGCTCCGCGCGATAGCCTACAACCTTGGCGCTGCCCGCAAGTCACGAGCGCGTTCAGGCGAATAACCGCTTTTCGATTTCTTCAAGCGGCAGTTTCACCCAGTCCTTGTCCAACTCTGCGGAGATTGCCGCTCGCACGACCGGCGAATAGGCATCTCGCAGGATGCCCAATGCCCGCGGCGGTGCCACGATAATGAGTCTTCGGCGCGGCTTCCCCGTTACCGCGGCTTCGAGATCATCGACCAGATCTAAAAGGAACTTCCGTTCGGATACCTCGTGCCAGTCCGTTTGCTCAACCGCGCTTCGCGCTGTCCCATAGGATTTGCGGATACGCCCTGGGGCATCGACCCCGAGCTCGTGAGTCGGCCGCTCCTTGTGCTCGTGAACCGCCGTTTTCCTCAGGTTGGGGTATTTGCTGTCGCCTTGGTTTTCAAGAACCAGCGCCCTGCTGCCGTCACAGACGACGATCCAGTCCCCTTTGCGGATTCTCAGTCTAGCGGGCGGCTGGGCTTTATGGCTCATCGTGTCGGATTCACAAACGCACGGACTTTCAGCGGGATCAAGGCCAGCAGACAATAATCAAGAACACCGAAAGGGGCACGCTTTTCGACAGCCGCAAAGCGTGCCCGTTCCCGTCTATTATGCGGCAGTCTTGATGTCGACCTTCTTCACCCGGGCGGGGGCCGTCTTGGGTACGACGACTTTGAGCACTCCCTTGACAAGGGTGGCTTTGATGGCATCCGGTTCGACGCCGGAAGGCAATTCGAGCGTGCGCACGAATGAGCCGTAGCTGCGCTCCACAAGGCGATGGTCCTTGTCCGTCTCCTGTCTTTCCACTTTCTTCTCGCCGCGGATGGTCAGAACATTATCGGCGATGTTCACTTGAACGTCCTTTTCCTCAATACCGGGCAATTCCGCCGTGATTTCGATTTCCTTGTCACTCTCGGTGACGTCCATGCTCGGCATGAGCTCCGATGTGCCAAACGACTTGAAGCCGGTCGCAAAATCATCGAAAACACGGTCGATTTCATGCTGCAGGGATCCAAACGGATTCCACTCGCGCCGCGTGACCTGCCTGTCGCGGCCGATGGGTATCATTGATCTAAGGCTCATAGGTGTCTCCAACTGGCATGAAGCCTCCACAGGCTTCTGGGGCATCCGATTTGCACGGGTGAGTTTGGCGCGCCTTGACTTGAATCAAGCACCCGACCTTCCTCCGCACAAGGTCCCAACTGCCGTACTGGACTGTTCCCGCCTCGAAAACTAGCATGGCGAAAAGGGTTCAGAGGGTCGTGCGAGGTATGCGCATGTGTGGCGAGGAGGCCGCTGAAATGCCAGCGCGTGCATCTGTCCAAGCACCTCTCCAGGCCCTTGAGTTTGCCCGGGCAATGGCTCGAAGGCTCGACGGCAGCATCGAGTTCTGGGCGCGCGGGATGGAGCGCCTCTATGGCTACAGCGCTGCGCAAGCGGTTGGCAGAAGGCCACGCGAGCTGCTGAATACCGAATTTCCCCGCCACTATCGTGAGCTCAAGGCAGAGTTGATGGATCGGGGGGAATGGAACGGCGAGCTGGTTCAATACCGGAGCGACGGAAAGCGCCTGGTCGTGGCGGCTCAATGGTCGCTGTGGCAGCCGTCGGGATCAGTCCTTGTTATCGAGGTTCACACCGACATTACCGACTTGAAGGCTTTGCAGGTGGATTTGGCCGCTCGTGAGGCTCACCTGAAATCGATCCTGGAAACCATCCCGGATGCAATGATCGTCATCGACGGGCGCGGCATCATGCAGTCCTTCAGTACTGCGGCTCAGCGGCTTTTCGGCTACGAGCCGCACGAGGTCGTCGGCAAGAACGTCAAGATGCTGATGCCGTCGCCCTATCGGGAGAACCACGACGGCTATGTGGAGCGTTATCTTCGAACGGGCGAAAAGCGGATCATCGGCATTGGGCGCGTGGTGGTAGGTGAGCGCAAGAACGGGTCCACTTTTCCCATCGAACTCAGTGTCGGAGAGATGGAGTCCGGCAGAAGCCAATTCTTCACGGGGTTCATCCGCGATCTGACCGAGACGCAGGAGACCGAAACCCGCCTGCAGGAATTGCAGGCCGAGCTTGTCCACATGTCGAGACTAACCGCGATGGGGGAGATGGCTTCCGCGTTTGCCCATGAGCTCAACCAGCCGTTGTCCGCCATCGCCAACTACATGAAAGGGTCGCGCCGTTTGCTCGAGAACAAGGCAGACCACCAGTCAACCACGATCCGCCAGGCACTAGACAAGGCAGCCGAGCAGGCTCTGAGGGCCGGAGAGATCATACGGCACCTGCGCGACTTCGTGACGCGGGGCGAATCCGCACGACAGGTCGAAAACCTCCAGAAGGTCGTTGAAGAAGCGAGCGCGTTGGCACTCGTCGGCGCCAAAGACAAGGGTATCCTGGTCAAATTCAGGTTCGACCGGTCGCGCGAGATGGTTCTTGTCGACAGGATCCAGGTCCAGCAGGTCGTTCTGAATCTCATTCGCAACGCCATCGAGGCGATGAGCAACTCCTTGCGGCGTGAGCTTCTGGTCTCCTCCGCGCCCGTAGGCGACGATCTGGTGGAGGTGAGCGTGGCGGACACCGGTCCGGGGATCGCCCCGGAGATTTCGTCAAGGCTCTTTCAGCCGTTCACTACCACCAAACCCCACGGCATGGGTGTCGGTCTGTCGATCTCGCGATCGATTATCGAAAATCATGGAGGCCATATGCTTGCGGAGCCCAATCCCGGAGGCGGAACTGTTTTTCGCTTCACGTTGCGCGCCGCGGCTCAGCAGGAGGATCGCAATGGTTCCTGATCCGATAGTGTATGTGATCGATGATGATGAAGCGGCCCGGGAATCTCTGGAATTTCTGCTGAGCAGCCACAAAATTCGTGTGCAATCCTACGATTCCGCCAAGCCTTTTCTCGCTGCCCTGCCAAGCTTGAACTGCGGCTGCATCATAACGGACGTGCGAATGCCGGAAATCAGCGGCCTGGATCTGCTGCGCCGGCTGGGCGAACGGCAGTTGGACATGCCGGTCATCGTCATCACCGGCCATGGCGATTTGCAGCTTGCGGTCGAGGCCATGAAAATCGGGGCAGTGGACTTCCTCGAAAAGCCCTTCGACGACGAGATGCTGGTTGCGTCGGTTCGATCGGCGCTGGGGCGTTGGCGGCAGGATGCTCGCCGGCAGACCGAAAGAGCGGAAGTAGCTGACCGGCTGAAGACTCTTTCCAGGCGTGAGCGGCAGGTTCTTGACGGTCTGATTGCCGGGAGCCCGAACAAGGTTATTGCTCGTGAACTTCGGATCAGCCCTCGGACCGTTGAGATCTATCGGGCGAATGTAATGACGAAAATGAAGGCCGGCAGCCTTTCCGATCTCGTCCGCATGTCCCTGATTGGTGGAACGCTGGAAAAGGCATCCCTCTGACTTTTGCCGGTCTTTGAGCCAGATCAAGGCGCGCGCCTGCGAACGCTGGCTGCCTGTCAAGCTAGGCCCGTTGTGGGCCGGTGATGATCGGCAGTTGATTGTAAGAAACGACCATACGCGCTGTTCGGCGCCGACGGTGGTGATCGTCGATGATGATCCGGCAGTGCGAAGCTCCCTGCAGTTTTCCCTGGAGGTAGAGGGGCTTTGCGTCCGCACGTATTCGAACGGAACCGAATGTCTGCGCGCGGCGGCGTTTCCCGAGACGGGCTGTCTCGTCATCGACTATCAACTCCCGGGAACGAACGGTCTTGAGCTGTTGGCCGAATTGCGAAACCGTCACGTCACGTTGCCGGCAATCCTCGTAACCACGCGCCCCGCCTTGGCAGTACGGCTGCGGGCGGCGGCTGACGGGGTTGTGATCGTCGAAAAACCGCTTCTTACCGAGGATCTTTTTCGATGCATTCAGGCCATGCTCGCTGAGGGCGGGAGCGACGCGCGCTGATCGCATGGCGCTCATCCGGGATGCCACACACGGTTTTGATCGAAATCAAGGAACTCGACGCGGGATTGCTATCTCGATGGCATACATCAGGAAAAGCTGATGGCTTACAGGACTCTGCTCGTCTCGCTCAACGACACGGAAAAGCTGGATAATTTTCTGGAAGCGGCCGCGCGCCTGGGCACCGAGCACGATGCCCACATCATCGGCCTCTTTGTCATTCCCGGCCCGACGATCTATGCGGCAGCCGGACCCTATGCCGTGCCTGCGCTGTTCGACGCGCTGACGCGTGCGTTTGAGGAACAGGCGCCGCGAACCAGAGAAAGGTTCGAGGGGGTCATGCGACGCAATGGCCTGGCCTCGCAGTGGCTCGAAGCAAGAGCTGTAACGTCCGACATTTCCGAGACTGTGAACGATATTGGCCGCACTGCCGATCTCGTCGTCATCGGCAATGGCGGCCGCGATGGCGAAGTGGAGCCGGGATTTGCCGCCAGCGTGGTGATGGGAGTGGGCAGGCCGACACTCATCTTGCCCCGTAACGCAACGGCGGGCCTGGAGTTCAGCCAGATCATCTGTGGCTACGACAGGTCGAGGGAAGCTTCCAGGGCCATCCACGATGCGCTGCCCATCCTCACCAAGGCAGCGGATGTTCGCCTTGTGTGGGTTGATCCCTCGAAAGATGAGCAGGCGGCAGGACCGCTGCCCGGTGCCGACATGGCTGCAAGCCTGGCCCGCCATGGAGTCAAGGCGACCGCGGAATCCATGCCGACGACCGGAATCAATCCGGCGCAGGCTTTGTTTACCAGGGCGCGAGATCTCGGTGCAGGCCTTATCGTCATGGGAGCCTATGGGCACTCGCGGCTGCATGAGTTTGTGCTAGGCGGGGCAACGAGGCATGCCTTGGCGAACATTGCGGTGCCGCTGCTGATGGCGCACTAAAAGGGTATGCGGTTGCTCTCGAGAACAGTGTCGCGATGAGAATCGATGAGCTTGACGAGCTGGAATGCCTGGACCTGCTGACGCGCGTCCAGCGCGGAAACCTCGCCTGTGCCAAGGAGAACCAGCCCTATGTCGTGCCGTTCTTTTTTGCCTATCAGAAGGGCTACATCCACAGCTTCTCGACAGTTGGGCAGAAAATTGACTGGATGCGTGTCAATCCGCTGGTTTGCGTCGAAGCCGACGAGGTCGCCAGTCCCCAGGAATGGCGAAGCGTCATCGTTTTCGGCCGCTATGAAGAGCTGCCGGATAGCCCCGAGTGGAAGGCGAAACGCGAATTCGTTCACGAGCTCCTGCAGCAGCGAAGGATCTGGTGGGAGCCCGGCTACGCCAGGACCGTTCTCGGAGGCTCGTCCCGGCCGCTGCACCCCGTGTATTTTCAGATAGTTGTCGAAAAAGTAACCGGCCATCTGGCCTCCTCCGACACCGTGGAGGAACCACCACCGCGTATGGGTATGGCAAAGGATGGCTGGATGAAGAGAGTTTTGGCTCGTACGCGCTTCCGCTGACCGCCACAATCGTTTCTTCGACCTTGAACGTGCCGTGCACACGCTTGCGAAAGGACCTTCCATGCCGCTGAAGAAGATACGCCTCGAACTCGCCCGCGATGAGGATTTTCCGGCAGGCAGCGCGAGCCATGGCTACGAGTTCGTTGCGCCGCTGAACAACAACGGTTCGATCGACGTAGAAGAGTGGGAAAGGAAGCGCGCCAAATGTCGCGTCCTCCGGTTCTGGGGCAGCGCGGAGCACGAGCACGGTCAACTCGTTCGCAAGCGCGGCGGTTCCTGGGCCTTTCACTACCGGCAAGCGGGCGACATCAATGTCGACGACGAGGCCGGCTACCGCTTCGCCGATCATCTCTTCCGTAATGGCGAGTACGTCTCGATCCGCGAGGACGACGAGGAGATGCGCACCTTCCGCGTCGTACAGGTCGACGACGTGCCCGGCTAGCTCTTGCGGGAACTGCCCCGCAAGATGAGCACCTATCGGCTGGAGAGGCTCTTCGGCGCCCGCTCGGTAGCCGTCGTCGGGGCGAGTACCCGCGAACGCTCGCTCGGGCGCATTATCCTGAGGAACCTGCGTGAGGGTGGCTTCGCAGGCGCCATTCACGTCGTCAATCCCAACCATTCGAACATTGACGGGCTCTCGACCGTCGCCTCGCTTTCATTGCTCGGCGCGCCACCGGACGTCATCGTCGTCACGGCGCCGCCGCAAGCCGTTCCCGGAATCGTGGCGGAAGCTGCGCGAACGGGCACGGCGGTCGCTGTTGTCATCACCGCGGGCCTCGGTCACGGGTCGGGGTCTGCCGTCGAACAGTGCGCCGAAGCGGCCCGGCCGCACGGTATGAGGCTCATCGGACCGAATGGCCTGGGTGTCCTCATCCCGCCCGTGAAGCTTAATGCCAGCTTCGCCGCCAGGGCAGCGAAATCAGGCGATCTCGCTCTCATTTCGCAATCGGGCGCCGTTGCCGCTGCTCTCATCGAGTGGAGCGCCAGGCGTTCGCTCGGCTTTTCGGGAATCATTTCCCTTGGCGATGCGATCGATGTCGACTTCGGCGACCTTCTCGATCACTTCGCGCTCGACATCCGCACGCGCGTCATTCTGCTCTATATCGAGGCGATCGGTGCCGCGGCGAAATTCCTTTCCGCGGCGCGCGCCGCAGCAAGAGTAAAGCCGGTGATCGTGATCAAGGCGGGCCGGCAAGCGCAGGGGGCCATGGCGGCAGCGACGCACACCGGAGCTCTTGCCGGCAGCGATGCTGTCTACGCCGCCGCCTTCCGGCGTGCCGGATTGCTGCGCGTCATGGACCTCGACGAGATGTTCGCCGCGGCCGAAATACTGGGGCGGCTGCAATCGCTTGCGGGTCGGCGGCTCGCTATCCTCACCAACGGCGGCGGGGTGGGTGTACTCGCCGTCGACCGGCTGGTCGAGCTAGGCGGAACGGTGAGTGAACTCGCCGCCGCGACCGTTCAGGAGCTTGAAGCTGTTCTTCCGATCGGCTGGTCGAAGGCCAACCCGGTCGACATCATCGGCGATGCAGACGGCGAGCGCTACGCGCGCGCCCTCGAGATCCTGCTGGCCGATGAGGGAAGTGATGCCGTACTGGTGTTGAATGTTCCGACGGCGCTCGCTTCGGCACCACAGGCGGCGCGTGCGGTAGTCGACGTTGTGGCACGCAAACACCGGCGCTCGAAGCCGGTGATCGCCGCATGGATTGCCGGGGACCCCGGCACGGGGCAGATCTTCGAATCAGCCGCCATTCCGCACTATGCGACTGAAGCCGATGCAGTTCAGGGCTTCATGCATCTCGTTCGTTGCCGTGAGTCACGCGATGCGCTCATGGAAACGCCGGAAGGTCTTCCCGAGGACTTCACCGGGGACATCGAAACCGCGCAGCACATCGTCGCGAAAGCAGCGGCGGAGAAGCGCAGCTGGCTCGATCCCCTCGAGAGCGGTGAGCTGTTGCGCGCCTACCGCATTCCTTCGGCGCAGGGCGTCCTGGCTCGCGATCCGGCCGAGGCTTTCAGTACCGCCCGACAGCTTCTCGAGAGCTCGTCGGCGCTGGTCGTCAAGATCCTGTCTCCGGACATCATACACAAATCGGACGTACGCGGGGTTCGCCTGGGGCTTGCCAGTGCCGAGGCGGTGCGCAAGGCGGCAGAGGAAATTTTCGCTGCCGCAAAAGAGGCGAGACCCGATGCCAGGATTGCCGGCGTCACCATCCATCCGATGATCACCCGGCCGCTTGCCCGGGAGCTTATCGTCGGTATCGCCGACGATCCGACGTTTGGTCCGGTCATCGTGTTCGGGCGCGGCGGGACCGCGGTCGAGGTCATCGATGACAAGGCTCTGGCGCTGCCGCCGCTCGACCTCAGGATCGCGCGCGATCTCATGGCGAGAACGCGCGTTTTCCGGGTTTTGGAAGCGTATCGCGATGTTCCCGCCGCCGACCTCCAGGCGATCACGATCGTCCTCGTCAAGGTGGCGCAGATGGCCGCCGACCTGCCGGAAATCAGATCGCTCGATCTCAACCCGCTGCTTGCCGATGCCGACGGAGTCGTCGCTCTCGACGCCCGCGTGGCCGTCGCGCCTTTTGTCCCCGCCAAAGGCCGGAGCGCTCACGGAACTCGGCTGGCGATCCGGCCCTATCCGCGTCACTGGCAGCGGAGTGTCGCATTGCCCGAGGGTCTCGCCCTGCACATACGGCCGATCCGCCCGGAGGATGAGCCGCTCGTCGTCGCCTTTTTCGCCAAAGTGAGGGACGAGGATCTTCGGCTGCGCTTTTTCACACCAGTCAAGGAGCTCACACACCCCTTCATCGCCCGGCTTACGCAACTTGACTACAGCCGCGCCATCGCCTTCATCGCCATCGCCGAAACGACTGGGGAGGTACTCGGTGCCGTGCATCTGCACGCCGATGCCAACCACGAAAACGGCGAGTTCGCCATACTGGTTCGCTCCGATCTCAAGGGCCACGGACTCGGCTGGATCCTCATGCAGCTCATCCTCGAATACGCCCGCGCCGAAGGCTTGAAGGCCGTCACCGGCCAGGTGCTGCGCGAGAACTACAGCATGTTGGCGATGTGCAAGGAGCTCGGGTTCGAAATCGGAGCGATCGCTGATGTGGACGGTGTGCTCTCTGCCAAGTTGCCGCTCGGGGGGACGAAGCATGTGAAATGAATCGGCTCATGTGCGCTACGTTTCCCGCCGATAGGGTCCGGAGATCAGCAATTCCCCTCCTGCATGCCACGGCGCGGGAATATCAGGTACCGAGTACCAGGTATCCTCCGCGCTGCCTTGCAGCGCGAGCTTCTCCGACCCGACGGCGCCCTGGGCTGTGGGGTGGACCCGGATCACCGCCGGGCCATCCGGCTGGAGCAAAGGCCAGCCTCCAAGCGTACTTTGGAGCTTCCACCCGGCGCGAAGCGTCCGTGACAGGGAGACGAAGCGTGGCCATTCGTGGACCGGCGGCGAAGTCGGCGCCCTGAGTTCGTAAGGGTTTGCGCCAAGGGCGCCGAGGAGGCGGAGGTCATCGCCACTCCTCGCCGTGCCGCCGCATTTCACGCGAGCATAGACGCCGCAAAAGATGTGGCCGTAGGTCGTGCGCAGATGCAGCGGCATGTTGAAATCGGCCGCCTCACTGTCGGGATCGATCGAGGTCGCGTTACAGCGGCGGATGCCCCGCAGCACGTCGAGCTCCGCCGAGCCCGCCCCGATCCGCCTGCCGATGAGATCGAACTCCCGCCATGCCGGCAGCCCGTCGACATAGAGATTGCCCCTGAAGCGCAAGGGATCGATGGCCCTCCCGGCCGTGCGTGCGATCTCTCGTACGGTCGCGAGATTGATGATCGACACTCCGGTATCCGCGAAGTCCCAATAGCCGCCATCCGGGCGCGCCGGAGAAATCCGCGGTGCGCCGCCCTCGCGGCCTGGAAACCAGCGGGCCAGCGCGCGGTTGAGGCAGTCAAGATCAGAAGGCGAGCCGGCATCGATTCCCAGCTGCTCGCCGTCGGGAGACCGGAAGTAGAACACTTGCCCGCCGTCCCAATCGACGGAAAAGCGGGCAAGTTCCGGATTCCGTGACAGGTATAGGTAGGGCAGGGTTCCCCGGTCGCTGTTCGCTACATCGGGGAGAGGCGGCAAGAGGAGGGCGAGATGGCGGTCGAAAGGAATGCCCCGGCCGGCTTCGAAGGTCGCGCAGTCGACGTCATGACCTCGGAATCCCTTGACCGGATAGCGCCGGATTCGCACCACTCGCATTAGGGTTCTATTCCCTTCGCCTGCTGGCTCGCAGTTGCGTTCGATGTAGGGCCGTTCGGCTTGGCATGGCAAGGCGGTGACCGGCACCGACATCGCCAGGCGGGGCGCGGCTCCCGGTCCCGTCAAGAAATAGGGCAAGCCAAAAATCGCCAAGGCGATGGCGCTGGTGCGCTAGCATCTTGTAGCTTGAAGAACAAACGCTCGACGATCGCCTTGAAGATCTCATCTTGGAAGGCGAATGTATCCGGCGCCTGCGCACCGAATGATGATCCGGAGCTTGGCCTATCCCGATGTCAGGGTGAGAGGTGGGAGAGACGTCCTCACCACACTGGTCCGCGGCCGAGGGCCGGGACAGCTCGGTGCTCTTGTCCATGAAAGGTTCTGACCATGTACCGCCTCCATGCTTTCTGTCAGTCCGGCAACAGCTACAAGGTCGCCTTTTCTCTGCGCGCGCTGCGGCAGCCATGTGAGATGGTGTTCGTCGACTTCATGCGTGGTGAGACGCGCGCTGCGGCATGGCGTGAACAGACGAACGAGATGGGCGAGGCGCCGGTCCTCGAAGACGGTCCGCGCCGTTTGACGCAGTCGGGCATGATCCTCGCGTATCTCGCCAACAAACATGGTCGCTTTGGCGGCTCGGGCGAGGACGAGAAGCAGGAGATCCTGCGTTGGCTGCTGTTCGACAACCACAAGTTCACAAGCTATTTCGCAAGCTACCGCTTCGCCAAGGCGTTCGGCCCGAGCGCGCCGAACCCGGCGGTGATGGCGTGGCTAAAGGGCAGGATCGACGCCGCCTATGCGATCGTCGACAAGCACCTCGCACCTCGGAAGTTTATCGTCGGCGACGCACCGACGATCGCCGATTTTTCCCTGTGCGGCTACGTGTTCTATCCGCGCGAGGAAAGCGGATACGACATTGAGGGGATGTACCCCAACATCGCGGCGTGGATGGGGCGCGTACGCGAAATCGACGGCTGGGCATCGCCGTACGACATCCTGCCGGGCGAACGTTTGCAGCCGAAGTGGTGAGCAAAACGAGCGGATTCGATGCGGCGTTCCGCGGTCGGATGCGCACCGCGTGAGGGAGGAGACGGTGAACAGCAACTCGAAGCGCCCAACGATCGTCCGCATCTGGCGGGGCCGAACCCGGCGGGACCGGGCTGAAAGGCCTTCGATAGTCATGCGCGAGAGAGAGGCCGCCGGCCATGACGACCGGGCGGATCGCAATTCTCCTGGGCCTGAGCCACCAAGGTCGATGTTTGGCTTCCTGCAAGTTGCGTACCCGAGGTCAAGTTGCGCACAGCATGGACTGCAAAGACTTCCCTACATGTAACCCCATAGTTAAAATTGCGCATGAAGCAAGAGCAGCCGCTCTCCCTACACATTCCTGCCGCCCGCTTCCGACCGGGCGACACTCCTGATTTCGGCTATCTCAAGCTGCCCAAAGCCGGCGAGGCCATGCGTCCAAAGGTCGACGCCAAAGCCTCCGAAACGCGGGACCTCGCCTATGGGCTGGTTCGCGTCCTCGACGACCAGGGTAAGGCGGTCGGCCCGTGGAATCCGAAGCTCGATGCCGAGACGCTGCGCAAAGCGCTCCGCGCCATGATGCTCACGCGGGCGTTCGATGAGCGGATGTTCCGCATGCAGCGGCAGGGCAAGACGTCGTTTTACCTGAAGTGCACCGGCGAGGAGGCAGTCGCGGTCGGCGCGGCGTTTGCTCTCGAGCGCGGCGACATGTGCTTCCCCACCTACCGGCAGCAGGGCTTGCTGATCGCGCGCGATTGGCCGCTGCTCGACATGATGTGCCAGATTTACACCAACGAGCTCGACCGTCTGAAAGGCCGGCAATTGCCGATCCTCTACTCGGCTCGCGAGGCAGGCTTCTTTTCACTCGCCGGCAATCTGGGCACGCAGTTTCCGCAGGCGGTCGGCTGGGCGATGGCGTCCGCCTACAAGCGTGACCGGCGGATCGCCGCCGCCTGGATCGGCGAAGGCGCATCGGCGGAAGGCGACTTCCACCACGGGCTCACGTTCGCCGCCGTGTACCATGCGCCGGTCATCCTCAATCTCGTCAACAATCAGTGGGCGATCTCGTCGAGCCAGGGGGTCGCCGGCGGCGAGGAAGCGACCTTCGCCTCGCGGGCCATCGGCTTCGGCATGCCCGGTATTCGCGTCGACGGCAACGACTTGCTCGCGGTTTACGCGGTGACGCGCTGGGCCGCCGATCGCGCCCGCTCCAATCACGGCCCGACCTTGATCGAGCTCTTCACCTATCGGGTCGCGCCGCACTCGACGAGCGACGACCCGAGCCGCTACCGCCCCGGCGATGAATGGCAGCATTGGCCGCTCGGCGATCCCGATCGAGCGTCTGAAGACACATCTCATTCACGCTCGGCGAATGGAACGAGGAGCGCCACGAGAAGCTCACGGTCGAGCTCGAGGAGCAGGTTCGCGACCGCCAATGCCGAGGCGCAAAGACATGGCGTTCACGGTGAGGGCCCGCATCACGATCGCGCGCACTCGATGTTCGAGGACGTCTACAAGGAAATGCCCTGGCACCTCCGCGAGCAGCAGGCCGAGCTTGCCCGCTTCAAGGCGACGGGCGGGAGCAAACCCGAATGATGGCCACGATGAACATGGTGCAGGCGCTGAATTCCGCCATGGACGTGATGCTCGCACGCGATCCGGACGTGCTGGTCTTCGGCGAGGATGTCGGCTTTTTCGGTGGCGTCTTCCGCGTCACCGAGGGCCTGCAGCAGCGTCATGGCGACAAGCGGGTCTTCGATGCGCCGATCGCCGAAGGCGGCCTCATCGGGGTGGCGATCGGCATGGGCGCCTATGGTCTGCGGCCGGTCGTCGAATGCCAGTTCGCGGACTACATCTACCCGGCCTTCGACCAGCTCGTTTCCGCCGCCGCGCGGCTGCGCTATCGCTCGGGCGGCGAGTTCAACGCGCCGTTGACGGTCCGTGCGCCCTATGGCGGCGGCATCTTCGGCGGCCAGACCCACAGCCAAAGTCCGGAGGGACTGTTCACGCATGTCTGCGGCATCAAGACCGTCATCCCTTCGAACCCCTATGATGCGAAGGGATTGCTGATCAGCGCCATCGAGGACGACGATCCGGTGCTCTTCTTTGAACCCAAGCGCCTCTACTCGGGACCGTTCGACGGACATCACGACAGGCCCGTCGCTGCATGGGCCGGCCATCCGGCGAGCGAGGTGCCCCTCGAACACTATCGGGTGCCGCTTGGCGAGGCGGCGATCGTTCGGGAAGGAGCGGACGCTCACCGTGCTCGCCTACGGGACCATGGTGCATGTGGCGCTCGCGGCCGCGGCCGAGACCGGCATCGATGCGGAGGTGATCGACCTGCGTACGCTGCTGCCCGTCGATATCGGGAAGATCACGGCATCCGTGGAAAAGACCGGGCGCTGCCTGATCGTGCATGAAGCGACCCGCACCGGCGGCTATGGCGCCGAGCTGTCGGCGCTCGTCCAGGAGCGCTCGTTTCACCATCTCGAGGCGCCGATCCTGCGGGTTACCGGCTGGGATACGCCCTATCCGCATTCCTTCGAGTGGGACTACTTCCCGGGCCCCCGGCGCGTCGCTGAGGGAATGCGCCGCCTGATGGCCGGCTAGGCGGAAAGCGGCCATGGGCACTCTACGTCTTCAAACTTCCGGATGTGGGCGAGGGAGTGGCCGAGGCCGAGATCGTGGCCTGGCATGCCGACGTCGGCGATGAGATCAAGGAAGATCAGCCGCTGGTCGACGTCATGACCGAGAAGGCGACGGTCGAGATCGGAGCGCCGGTCAGCGGCAAGATCGTGCGTCGTCAGGGCAAAGCAGGCGATGTGGCCGCGGTCGGAACAGAGCTCGTGGCGATTGCGACCGAGGAGCGCGAAAGCATGGAAGCTCCACGGCCGGCAAGGCCCCAGGCGGCAAAGCCCGATGTGGATGACGGCCCGGCCGGCGCCGCCGGTATTGCGGCGCCGCCGAAATCAACCGACGCTCCGCCCCGACACCACGCTGGGACGAGACCCCTGGCGGCACCGGCGGTGCGGGCACGAGCGGCAGCACTCGGTATCGATCTCGCTGCGGTCGAGGGCAAGGGACCCGGAGGACAAATCCGGCATGAGGATCTCGACGCGCTGCTCCTTCGCGGCGAGAGGAAGGAGCCGGCCCGCGCGGCGCCGGTGCGCGAGGGCAGCGAGGAGATCCGCGTAATCGGTCTGCGCCGCCAGATCGCTCAGACCATGCAACAGGCCAAGCGGCGCATCCCGCACTTTACCTACGTCGAGGAGGTCGATCTGACCGCGCTCGAGGCGTTGCGGCGCGATGTCAACGAAACGCAGACAGAGGGTTGGCCCAGGCTCACCCTCCTGCCGTTTCTGATCCGCGGCCTCGTCCAGGTGCTTCCGCACCATCCCGGCATCAACGCACATTTCGATGATGAGGCGGGTATTATCCGTCGCTATGGCGCTGTGCATGTGGGAGTCGCGACTCAGACGCCCCGCGGCCTCCTCGTTCCGGTAATCCGCAACGCGGAAACACTGGAGCTGGCGGACATCGCCAGCGGAGATCCGGCGCCTCAGCGATGCCGCCCGGGCCGGGAAGGCCGGACGCGAGGACCTCTCGGGATCGACCATTACGGTAACGAGTCTCGGGGCGCTTGGCGGCATCGCGGCAACGCCGATCATCAAGCCGCCCGAGGTCGCCATCGTGGGCGTCAACAAGATCGCCGAGCGACCGGTGGTGCGTGAAGGTCGCATCGTCGTGCGCAAGATGATTAACCTTTCCTCGTCGTTCGACCATCGCGTGGTTGACGGCTTCGACGCGGCGTCGTTCATTCAAGCCCTGAAGACGGCGCTTGAGGCGCCCGCTCGCCTGCTGGCCTTGCGTTAGCAGGGATAGGAAGCATGTCTGGATCGTGATAATAGTGTCAAAAGTGTGGAACAATGGCTCGGCCAGCCGGGTTGAGACGATCCACACTCGGTCAGTTGCGTTCAGTGGAGGATTCTCGTGCGAAGAAGCTTCCTGCGTCGTCGCATCGCCCTGCGGGCAAGAACCGCAGCTTTGCGCCTGACGATACCGTCGGGAAACGCTGCACATCTGCGCAGTCGTCACGGCTCTCTGAGGAGAATTGAGACATGCCCATGACGTCCGGCTTGAAATCGGTGATCAGCGCGTCGCTGATCGCTATCGGCGTTCTCGGTGTGACCAGCGCCCATGCCATGGATGCCAGAGTCGTGGTGATCGCCGAAGCAGAATCCTCACGCGGCGTGCCCAGGTTTCGTCTGGTGGCCGACGACCGCGTGATCGGCGAAGCACAGCTCGGCAGATCCCTGGACGAGCGCTCAACCCGCCAACACGGTTCGTTACTCCGGGAAATTCGAGTTCATCGTTCGAAACATCGAAAAGGTGAAGTTCCTCGACATTGAGCTACCCGAGCGACAGCGCGAACTCGAAAGAGACCCCAGCGGCGATGTGACGCTCGCGATCACCGGTTTTTTGGTCGAACGGGGTCAAATTCGATCCTGCGACACTGGCGGTCGCTGTCGGCACGCCTTCACCGACACTCGAGGGCAGATTGCGACTTGCGCGACCTGCCACTGGATGGACCGAGGAAGAGCGTAAGCAGGCGGAAGCGGCGCGCATTGCGGAAGAGGAGCGTCAGAGCGCCGAAGCGGCACGGATCGCGGAGGAAGAGCGTAAGCAGGCCGAAGCGGCTCGGATCGCGGAAGAGGAACGTCAGAAAGCCGAAGCGGCCCGGATCGCGGAAGAGGAACGACAGAAGGCCGAAGCAGCGCGAATTGCAGAGGAAGAGCGTCAGAAGAGCGCGAAGGTGAGGCTCGCATCGCGGAAGAAGAGCGTCAGAAGGCCGAGACGGCACGGATCGCGGAGGAAGAGCGACTGAAGGCCGAGACGGCACGGATCGCCGAGGAGGAGCGTCAGAAGGCCGAAGCAGCCCGGATCGCCGAGGAGGAGCGTCAGAGGGCCGAAGCTGCCCGGACCGCGGAAGAGGAACGTCAAGAAGGCCGAAGCGGCACGGATCGCCGAGGAAGAGCGTCAGAGGGCCGAGGCGGCACGGATCGCGGAAGAGGAACGTCAGAAGGCCGAAGCGGCACGGATCGCCGAGGAAGAGCGTCAGAGGGCCGAAGCGGCACGGATCGCGGAAGAGGAACGTCAGAAGGTCGAGGCGGCTCGCATCGCCGAAGAAGAGCGCCAGAAGGCCGAAGCGGCACGGATCGCGGAAGAGGAACGTCAGAAGGTCGAGGCGGCTCGCATCGCCGAAGAAGAGCGTCAAGATGGCCGAAGCGGCACGGATCGCGGAAGAGGTGCGTCAGAGGGCCGAAGCTGCCCGGACCGCGGAAGAGGAACGTCAAAAGGCCGAAGCGGCACGGATCGCCGAGGAGGAGCGTCAGAGGGCCGAAGCGGCTCGGATCGCAGAGGAAGAGCGTCAGAGGGCCGAAGCGGCTCGGATCGCGGAGGAGGAACGTCAGAAGGCCGAAGCAGCTCGGATTGCCGAGGAGGAGCGTCAGAAGGCTGAAGCAGCGCGAATTGCCGAGGAAGAGCGCCAGAAAGCCAAAGTGACTCGCATTGCGGAGGAAGAGCCGTTAAAGGCCGAGACGGCACGGATCGCCGAGGAGGAACGTCAGAAGGCCGAAGCAGCTCGGATCGCCGAGGAGGACCGAGGCGGCTCGGATCGCCGAAGAAGAACGTCAGAAGGCTGAAGCAGCTCGGATCGCAGAGGAAGAGCGTCAGAAGGCTGAAGCAACTCGGATGGTGGAAGAGGAGCGTCAGAAGGCCGAAGCGGCACGGATCGCGGAGGAAGAGCGGTGAAGGCCGAAGAGCGCGAATTGCCGAGGAAGAGCGCCAGAAAGCCGACGTGACCCGCATCGCGGAGGAAGAGCGACTGAAGGCCGAGACGGCACGGATCGCAGAGGAAGAGCGTCAGAGGGCCGAAGCAGCTCGGATCGTGGAAGAGGAGCGTCAGAAGGCCGAAGCAGCTCGGATCGCGGAAGAGGAGCGTCAGAAGGCCGAAGCAGCTCGGATCGCGGAGGAAGAGCGCAAGAAAGCCGAAGCTGCCCGGATCGCGGAAGAGGAGAGCGGCAAGAAGGCCGAAGCGAGCACGGATCGCGGAAGAGGAGCGTCAGACGGCCGAAGCTGCCCGGATCGCCGAAGAGGAGCGTCAAGAAAGCCGAAGCGACTCGCATCGCGGAGGAGGAGCGTCAGAAGGCAGAGGCGGCTCGGATCGCCGAGGAGGAGCGTCAGAAGGCTGAAGCAGCTCGGATCGCGGAGGAGGAGCGGTAGAAGGCCGAAGCAGCTCGAATCGCCGAGGAAGAGCGCCAGAAAGCCGACGTGACTCGCATCGCGGAGGAAGAGCGACTGAAGGCCGAGGCGGCACGGATCGCGGAGGAGGAGCGTCAGAAGGCTGAAGCAGCTCGGATCGCGGAGGAAGAGCGTCAAGAAGGCCGAAGCAGCCCGGATCGCGGAGGAGGAGCGTCAGAAGGCCGAAGCAGCACGGATCGCGGAGGAGGAGCGTCAGAAGGCTGAAGCAGCTCGGATCGCCGAGGAAGAGCGTCAGAAGGCTGAAGCAGCTCGGATCGCGGAGGAGGAGCGTCAGAAGGCTGAAGCAGCTCGGATCGCGGAGGAAGAGCGTCAGAAGGCCGAAGCAACTCGGATCGCGGAAGAGGAGCGTCAGAAGGCCGAAGCGGCACGGATCGCGGAGGAGGAGCGTCAGAAGGCCGAAGCAGCTCGGATCGCCGAGGAAGAGCGTCAGAAGGCTGAAGCAGCGCGAATTGCCGAGGAAGAGCGGTTGAAGGCCGAAGCAGCGCGAATTGCCGAGGAAGAGCGCAAGAAAGTCGAAGCGGCCCGGATCGCCGAGAAGGAGCGTAAGAAGGCCGAAGCGGCCCGGATCGCTGAGAAAAAGCGCAAGCAAGCAGAAGCAGCACGGATCGCTGAGAAAAAGCGCCAGCAGGCCGAAGCGGCCCGGATCGCCGAAAAGGAGCGTAAGAAGGCCGAGGCGGCTCGTATCGCGCAGGATGAGAAGGCAGAAAAGGCTCGCCTCGCAGTGGAGAAAAAGAAGCGCCAGAAGGCAGCGGCTGTACGACCCGCGGCTGCCGAGGAGGAGCGAAAGAAAACAGCGGCGGCCAGCCTCCCGGCCGGGGACAAGACAGGCAACGCCACGCCGCCCAAGACTGCGGCTCGCTCGGGAAAATCGAAGACATCGCAGCAAGAGGTCGCAAAGGTCGCCCGGCAAAAACGGGCGAAGGTCAAGGTTGCGGGTCCGTCAGGCTGCGGGAGTGTCGCTGCCCTTGACATCACCGGCTACAAGAACAATCGCGCCGAGCTTCCGCAGGGTGCGGCAGGTCAACTGGCCGTCGTCGCCAAGTCCTTGAAAGGCACCCGGTGCCGGATCAGGATCACCGGCCATGCCAGCAACAAGGAGCGGAGGCGGGTTCCGACGCTCCTGTTCCAGGCACGCACGGAGGAGGTCGCGGCGGAACCGAGGGGTCTCGGCATCACAGCCGATCCGCTCGGGTTTTCCGTCGGTCGCATGTCCCGGGCAAGGGCGGCCGCCGTTGCACGAGAGCTGAGGAGGCTAGGAGTTGCCGCGGATCAAATCTCGACAGGTGCGGCCATCGGCGGCGGCCAGCGCGTGTCCGTCAGGGTGCAGCAGCTGAGGTAGGCTGAACCTGGCCGGCTGACCGCAGCTCCAGCTAATTGAGAGCGTTGATGATTCGATTTTGCGTGTCGAGCAGGATTCTTTCGTAGGCCCTGTACTGCTCGGGGCTGAGGATCTTCCTCGCCTCCGATTTCTCGCGAGAGCAATTCGCCTTTAACTTTGTCTGCGCCTTCTGCAGCTTGGCCATGTCTGGTTTGGCGTCAGGATCGATGCCGAATTCCCTGAAGATGGCGTTGCGGCGGCTTTTGCTTTGGCTCATGAGTTTCTGCATCTGCGCCCTCTGTGCGCCCTGCAGGTTCAGCTCCGCGACCACATCGTTGTCGTAGATGGAAGCTGCAGCCGGATCGGCCGGCGCTGAAAACGTGATGGCAAGTGCAGCGAAGATCAATGCGACAAACCTCATTTGAGCCGGCTCCCTCATTTTGTGCGTCGATTGATAATTCCCTGTTAGCGGCGCAGAGCCGCTCCCCGCAAGCGATGATAATACAGGATTCGGCCTCCGGGATCGGCTTTTTGGCTGCCCCCTGTGGATTACGGGCCGCTGTTGCGTCAAAGTCACTTTCATCGACCTGCAGAAAAGGAGAACTGGCCCATGTACATTGCCGGGGAAGAAGAAATCGAGGCGATCGCCCGGGTGATCCGGACCAATGCCCTGTTTCGCTACGGCATCGGGCAGGAATGCGACCGCTTCGAGAAGCGTTATGCGGCCTACCTCGGCGTCAGGCATTTTGCCCTGGCAGCGAGCGGCAGCAACGCGCTGGCGGCCGCGCTGATTGCGGTCGGTCTTGGGCCGGGCGACGAAGTGCTGATTCCCGCGCATACCTATCTGGCGACGGCGACCTCGGTGCTGGCGGCCGGGGCGATCCCGGTGATCGTCGACATTGATGAAAGCATCACCATCGATCCTGCGGCGGTTGAGAAGGCGATCGGCCCGCACACCCGCGCCGTAGTGCCTGTCCACATGTGGGGTGCGGCATGCGACCTCGATGCGATCATGGAGATCGCCGCACGGCGCGGGCTGATCGTCATCGAAGACGCCTGCCAGGGGGTGGGCGGCGGCTACAAGGGCCGCAAGTTCGGCTCGATCGGACATATCGGCGCCTTCAGCTTCAACTACTACAAGAACATGAGCAGCGGCGAGGGTGGCGGCGTCTCGGTCAACGACGACAGGCTCGCCAGGCGCGTTCGCGGCGCCATCGATCCCTGCCACTACTATTGGAACGGTCGCGACGAGGAGAACAAACCGTTCGGCGCCAACGGCGCTCGCGCCTCCGAGCTCATGGGCGCCATGTTGAACGTCCAACTCGATCGCATCGACGGGATGATCGAAGCGATGCGCAGGGAAAAGCGCGCCATTCTCGCCGGCACTGCAAGCCTCGACAACCTCGGCCTGCGGCCTGCGCCGATGCACAGTCCCGACGATGACTGCGCCACGCAGGTCATGTACACCTTGCCCTCGGCAGATGCCGCGCGGCGCTTCGTCCGGCTGTGCCCGAGCGTGATCGCCGGCGCCACGGGCCGCCACACTTACACCGAATGGGACCAGGTGCTGGTCGGCGCGGGCGCGGCGCACCCGGCCATGAATCCGTTCAACATGCCGGCCAATGCCCCGTGCCGGAAAACCTATTCACGCGACATGTGCGCCAGGTCGCTCGACATCCTGAACCGCACAGTGATGGTGGCGACTCATCCCAGGCACAGCGAAGGCGAGATCAGCGACATCATTCACAACATCGGCGTGGCTGCCCGTGTCGTGCTCGGCGGCATGCGCCTGGAGGAGGCCGACCTTCGCGAGGTGACGCCGGTGGACGCTCGGAAATTCGACATTGCGACGCAGGAGCGTGGTGCAGCCGCTTCTGCTTCCTGATTACGGGCGCGTCATGTAACGCATTGCCGCGGAGTAGGTCGCGCCGCCGACCACGCACGGCAGCCCCACTGCCACCAGGCCGGCAACCGCCGCGCCGATGCAGCCCAGCGAGATGGCGCCCTCGCCGGCCTTGCCCCACCAGGCGATCTTGCGTTTGTAGGCCGGACCTTTCTGGCGAAGCTCATTCAGCGCCGCCATGGCCTCATTCTTGATCTGGCCCATTTCCGCGGTCTCGGCGGCGAAGATCACCTCGTCGAGGATCGGCGCGACCTCCGGCGGTTGATGGTCTCGAAGTTGCTTGAGCGCGGCGAGGAGTTCCGCATCCCGCGAGCTTGAGGTGGCCAGCGAATACTTCGCCGTACTTCCGAGGGTCAGCTTCTCGACTTCGTCATAGTTTTGCGACCACGGCAGCAGGGCGACGATACGAGACAGCGGCAATATCGAACCGGTCGCATAGTAGTAGCCCCAGAACGTGTCCATGACGACCGGGCTGGGCTCGAGGGGTGTTCGCTTGGCCTCTTCGTCGCGAGTGAATGCGCCCCGCATGCGTGCCCACGTAGACGGCTTTTCCGGGATCGTGAAATCGTCCAGGATGGGGAACTTGCCGGCGAGGTAGGCGTCGATCATCGCCTGCCGATTCGGTGCGAGTCTCGACGTATTGGCGAGCACTTCGCGCCACTCCGGCAAACCGGAGTAGGCCACGGCGCGCACCACCGCCCAATTGTCTTCGGGCTTGAGGGCGAGCATTTTTTTCACCAGCTTTTCCGCATGATCGGGGTTGGAACCGATGACTCCGGCCATGAAGCCGATGAATACTCCGGCGGCGTCGGGCTCCTGAAAGGCGCCGCTGTTGCCGAGCGCAATGACGGCTTCGGGAAGAAGCTTGCGGTCGGGCTTGGATCGATACGTCTTGATCCATGCCATGACCCGCTCGGATGCAGCGGGCTCAACGGCAGCGACATGCGCCGCGTCAGACCAAAAAGCGATCATTAAGGCTGTGAGTGCAGCCGCGAGGGCACGCAGCATTCGCAGATATCTTCCCCTGCTCATCTTGATTGGAACAATCAAGTCCGGGGTTGAGGCAATTCTGTGGCGAGGGGTCTCGTAATGTGCGGCAGCGGCACATGTCAGCCAGCAGTCAACACGCCGCCGACAAACAATAGCATGGCGCCCAAGGCAAGGAGTACGAGGCCAATCCAGTTCGATCTGAGATCGAAGGCGGCGCCGCGCGTTCTCGGCTCCAGCGTCGTGCTCTCAACCATCGTATGCCGCTTGCTCGCACCGCTCAGCCTTCCCTGACCGAGCGCTTTGCCGGCCATGTACAGGACTCCGCAAATCACCAGCAGCGCTCCTATGAGAACAACGACCATCTCTGCCTCCCCCGTCTGCTTGAATTGACGCAACGTGCCCGGGAATGGCGCCACAGGCAACCGAAGCTGCATTGCAACATTGTATTGTGCGGCGCAATATGCAACAAGCATCCATGACAGGCCTCGGCAAGACATGAACGAGCAGCTTTCCCGATTGGGCAACCAATCGCCGAAACAGGAACGCGGCGAACTTCTTTCTCGCCTGCGAAAGACTGTCGCTTTTGGCTCGAATCCAGGTGCTCTGACAATGCTTTCGCATGTGCCGAGGCGGTTGACCGGGCCCTCGCCGCTGGTCGTCGTGCTGCATGGCTGCACGCAGACAGCAGCAGTCTATGACCTTGCCAGCGGCTGGAGCGAACTCGCCGAGCGCTGCGGGTTCGCGGTGCTCTATCCTCAGCAGGCCCAAGCCAACAATCCCAAGGCCTGTTTCAACTGGTTCCTGCCCGCAGATACACGGCGCGACTCAGGAGAGGTTTTGTCGATCCGCCAGATGATCGAGCGGCTGGCCAGCGACGGCCGCGTCGATCGCGGCCGCATTTTCATTACCGGGCTGTCGGCAGGGGGCGCAATGGCGGCAGCGATGCTCGCAACCTACCCGGAGGTCTTCTCCGGTGCGGCCCTTATCGCCGGCCTGCCGTACCGCACCGCGAGCACCGTCCAGGAGGCCTTCGAGGCCATGTACAAGGGTCGCCAGCTCGCTGCGCAACAATGGGGTGATCTCGTGCGGTCGGCCTCGTCCCATCGCGGACCCTGGCCGGTGGTTTCGATCTGGCAGGGAACGGCCGACAAGACAGTCATCCCGATGAACGCCGATGAGCTCGTGAAGCAATGGCAGAATGTCCACGGGCTGGATGGCGCGGTCGCCACCGTCGAAACTTCGGGACGGCTCAAGCGCCAGACATGGCGAAGCGAGGACGGGGCGCCGGCGGTTGAAAAATACCTGATCGCCGGCATGGGTCACGGAACCCCGCTCGATGCCGGCAACGGCTCCGTCGTCAAGGGCCGCCACGGTCCGTTCATGCTCGACGTCGGCATCTCGTCCACCCACCACTGCGCCCTCGCCTGGGGGCTGATGGGTCCGCTCGAGCAGGAGTACTCGCTGCACGCAGCAGCTGGGGACGAACGATTGTCCGCCGCTCAGGCCAGGCCCTCGCCGCGGCGCGTGGACATCGGCGCAATCATTGCCCGAGCCTTGCGCGCCGCGGGCCTCATGAAATGAGTGTCGCGATGACGCCCGCGGGAACCTGGACCATCGGCAGATGGCTCCGGTCACCACCGCTCGAAGTACGGAGGGTCGCTCGGGATGCGGCGGAAACCGATGTCCTTCAGCTGCTCGTCCGACAGGCCCTCCAGGGCGCGGCGATTCTGCCGTTCGATGCGCCAGGCGTGAACGGCAGCAAGAAACCTGGAAAAGCCGGCGCTCACGGCGAGCGCGACATGGTAAAATCCGGTGCGGGTCATGGCCAAATCTCCTCTTTGCCTTGACCCCGAATATGGACTATCAATGCTGACAACTGCATGTCAGCATTGTGGTGGTCTTCGGTGGAATATTTTGAGCGTCTCCGGTGAGCACGATCGACCGCGCGCTGGGTCTCGTTTTGGCGCTTTCCGGGACACGTGCGGTGGCAGCCCCGGCACTCGCCCGGCGTTTTGAGGTATCGCTCAGAACCATCTACCGCGACATCGACCGTCTGCTCAGGCTGGGGGTTCCCGTAGAATCAGAGCTCGGCGCGCAGGGAGGCTACCGGCTGGCGGACGGATATTTCCAGCCTCCGGTCGGGCTTACGCGGGCGGAAACCGCCGCGCTGCTGGTGGCGCTGGCGGTCGTGCGCGGCCTGAGGGCGACGCCGCTCGAGCCCGCCCTCGAAACGGCGGAGAAGAAACTGCTGGCCTCCCTGCCGGGGCCTGCCCGCTCATTGCTGAAGGAAGGCAGCCGCATCGTGGCAGTCGAGGCGGCGCCGGAGGATGTCTTTCATTGGGAGAAGCAGGTATCGGCGCCCCTGGAGGGCGGGCCGGCGGTCAACGGCTTCATGGAAGGCATCCTGAAAACGCGCCGGGTGCGGCTCACGTACGAAAACCCATACCGTCAAACCCTGCGTGAGCACGACATCGAACCCCAGGGCATCCTGTTCGATCGCGACCGCTGGTACCTGGTGGGCCGTTCGCTCGACTATGACGAGGAGCGCATCTGGCGGGCCGACAAGGTTCACGAAATAACCGTGACGGGATTCGCTTTTCGACCCGACCGCAGCTTCGACGTCCGGCGATATCTGGGACGGGCCTGGCTGGCGGCCGCCTTCGAACGCTGGTTCGCAGAGGACGAACGCTCGGTCACCCGAATCCGCCTGACGGTGGAACTCGCCGAGACGCTGAAGCGCGATTGGTACTACCGCCATGCCCGCTATGCCGAGGCCGAGAAGGGCTTCACCGTCATGTCGGTGCCCGAGATCGATCCGCGCGCCATCCTGCCGCTGGTGCGCTGGCTGGGGCCCGAGGCGGAGCTGCTCGCGCCCGAACATCTGCGCCGTCAGATGGCGCAAGAGGCGAAGTGGCTGGCCTCCCGGTACGCGGATCGATTCGGGCCCGTTTCTCGATGAATGGATGCGTGCGCGGCTATTTCACGGCGCCGAGGGTCAGTCCGCGGACCAGGTGACGCTGCACCAGGAGGGCGAAGATGACGATCGGCAGCGCGCCCAGCACGCCCGCCGCCGACATCGAGGCCCAGTCGGTGTCGATGCGGCCGATCAGCGTGGCGGTGCCTCTGGGCATGGTCATGGCGTTGGGTGTGGCGGTCAGCGCGAGCGCGAACAGGAACTCGTTGAAGGTCACGATGACGGCGAAGATGGCGGTGGCGGCAAGACCGGGAGCGGCCAGCGGCAGGGTGATGCGGCGGAATGCGGTGAGCCGTGAATCGCCGTCGACCATGGCCGCCTCCTCGAGGTCCTGAGGAATCTCGCGGAAAAAACTCTCCATCATCCATACGCAGAAGGTGATGTTGAGGGCGGTGTAGGTGATGATGAGCCCGAGCCAGGTGTCGAGCAGGCGAAGCCTCAGCATCAGCAGGTAGACCGGGATCAGGATGACGACCGGCGGCACGATGCGCAGCGTCAGGAGCGACAGGCCGACCTTGCGCTCGAGGCGGAAGCGCAGATGGAAGCGGGCGATGGCATAGGCGCCGAGCGAGCCGGCCACGAGGGCGAGCGCGACCGAAGCGGAGGTGACGGCGAGCGAGTTCAGGAGGTAGTTGCCGAACTCCTTCTGCGAAAACAGCCGGCGGTAGTTGTCGAACGACGGCGCGTGCGGATAGAGAGTGGCGTCCTGGGTGATCTCCTGGTTGGACTTCAGCGACGCCGCCGCCATCCAGTAGATCGGCACGAGGACGAGCGCCAGCACCAGCGCCACGACGCCGCCGCGAACGGTCCGCTTCATCTGGGCTCGATCCTGCGCAACAGCCGCACGGCGGCGAGCGCCAGCGCGAGCACCAGAAGCCCCATGGTCACGAACAGGGCGGCGGCGTAGCCGGTCTGCTGAAACTTGAAGGCGACTTCGTAGCCAAAGATCGACAGCAGCCTGGTCGCCTCGCCAGGACCGCCGCGGGTCAGCACGAAGACCTGGTCGAAGGTGCCGAAGGCGTCGATGGTCCTGAGCACGATGGCGATGGCGAGCACCGGCCGGAGCATCGGCAGGGTCAGGTCCCAGAACAGCCGCCAGGCCCCTGCGCCGTCGACTCTCGCCGCCTCGAAAGGCTCGGGCGGCAGGGACTGCAGCCCGGCGAGCAGGATCAGGAACATGAGCGGCGTCCATTCCCAGACGTCGAGCGCGACGAGGCCCGAGGAAGGCGCGCAACGGGTGGCCCAGGATCTGGACCGGCCCGCCGCCCAACGCTTCGGACAGCGCCGTCAGCATGCCGGCGTCGCTGGCGTAGATCAGGCGGAAGACGATGGCGACCACGACCGGGGTGATCACCATCGGCACGATCAGCACGGTGCGCAGCAGGCGAATGCCGCGGAACTCGCGCAGGCAGAAAAGCGCGAGCGCCAGACCGAGCACCGTCTCGATCGCAACCGAGAGGGTCACGAAGCGCAGCGTCACCCAAAGCGAGTTGAGGAACTGGTCGTCCCGCCACAAGTGCGAGGTAGTTTTCGAGGCCGACCTCGCGCAGCGGCTTGCCGTAGCGGTAGAAACTGAGTGCTGGCGCGCAGGCCGTCCCACAGCGGGTAGACGAGCACGATCAGCGCAATCAGAACACTCGGTGCGAGAAGCAGGTAGGGCAGGGCCCGATCGAGCCCTGCCCCGAGAAGTCGTTCCCGGCCCATGCGCGAGCCATTGCGCGCTGCCGCAATCCAGCTTGGAGCGCTTCAGCAGCGGAGAGGCTGCAGCGGATACCGGCCCATCGGGTCTGGGCCCGAGGGCATGCTTTCGCCGGTATGACGGGCGTAGTCGCTCCCGTAGTAGCCGGCCTGCTTCAGGTAGTCGGTCACCTGGCCGCCGCGGCGCGTCGAGCGCCGCGCCGCCGCCGCGAGCCCGCCTGCAGCGCCTTGTTCAGCTCGATGCCGAGCAGCTCCTCGACCTTCGCCCAGTCAGGCGTGCGCGGCCGCGGCAGCGCGCCGGCGTCGAGCTGCTTCAGGGCGACCGGGATCAGCCGGTTGCCGGGATCCGGCACCGCGAAGGCGCTGCGCTTGACGGGAATGGAGCCCGCCTGGGCGAGCTTGGCCTGGGTTGCCGGGCTGGCGTACCACTTGAGGAAGGCGATGGCGTTCGCCTTGTTGGGGGCCGACTTCGGCACGCCGGCGATGAAGATGCCCATCTGGGCAGATCGCCTTCTCCTGCTTCGGGACCACGCCGAAGTCGAGCTTGCCGGCGACCTTCGACTGTTTCGGGTCGTCGGCCTTGAGCGCATTGCCGGAGTACTGGATGATGGCGCCGGCTTCGCCGCCCAGGATGGCGGCACCTTCCTGATCGGAATCGAACTCCACCACGCCTGCCGGCGCGTTCTCCTTCATGGTGCCGACGAAGAACTCGGCCGAGGCCTTGCCGGCATCGGAGTTGAAGGTCACGTTCCACTTGTCGTCGAAGAACTCGCCGCCGAACGACAGGAACACCGGGTACCAGCTGGTCGACGATCGGGTTGCCGGACAACGCCGCGGAACACGACCGGATATTTGATCGTTCCGGCGGCCACTCCTTCCTTGCCCTTGGCGATCAGGTCGTCCCAGGTTGCGGGCGCTCCGTCCTTGTAGACGTCATTGCGGTAGGTGAGCGTCTGGAGGTCGCCTACGAACGGCACGCAGATGAGTTTGGGAGTGGCATCGCCGAAGCCCTTCACGCGCGGTCCCTGGCGAGGCGGCCAGAAGCCCATGTCGATCATCGAACCGATCCAGTCGGCGTCGCCGCCGTCGATGCCGCCGGCGCCCAGATCTTCGAGCACGTCGGCGGCTCCGAACTGCGGCACCCACGGATCGTCGAGCAGGTACATGTCGTATTGGCCGGCCGCGTTCTGTGCGTCGGCGAACCACTTCTCCGAGCGTCACGCCGTATTCGTCTTCGAGAAACTCGACATCGAACCCGCCTTCGGTCTTGGCGAGCGGTATGATCTTGTCCTTGAACGGCGTCAGGCCGCCGTCGGCAAAGGCGCCGATGATGACCTTGCCGCCGGCCTGGGCGGCAGCAGGAGCGCTGCCGAGGCCCGGCAACAGGCCGGCGCCGAGCGTCACGGCTGCCCCCTCCTTGATCAGCCGGCGGCGGTCGAGCTTCCGCTGAAAGAATCGGTCATGGGTCATTGCTTTCCTCCCTTGTTCGGTGCGCGATGCACCACTGTCATACCGGATTGGTTGAAGAAGCAGGCGTCGTCCGGATCGAAGGTCAGGCCGATGGCCGTTCCGATCGAGGCGCGGAATCCTCGTCTGGCGCGCACGGTCACCCGCTCATCGCCGACCCGCACCTGGACGAACGTTTCATTCCCCATGGGCTCGACGACGTAGATCTCGCCCCTGAACCCATTGGACGCGCCATTGTCGGAGAAGCGCACGTCTTCCGGACGGATCCCTGCCTGGCAAGCGGCGCCGGCGAGGCAGGCCTCCGCGCCGTGCCGCGCTCAGGGGCAAAGTGGAGCCGCCCACGTGCAACCCGCCTTCGTCGACCGCGGCGGTCAACAGATTCATCGCCGGGCTGCCCAACGAACAGGGCCACGAAGCGATTGGCGGGACGGTCGTAAATCTCATCCGGTGGGGCGACCTGCTGCAATTCGCCGTCGCGCAGCACGGCGATGAGGTCGGCCATGGTGAGCGCCTCGGCCTGGTCGTGGGTAACGTAGAGCGTGGTGGCGCCCAGGCTGTGACAGAGGCGCTTGATCTCGCCGCGCATGGAGAGCCGCAGGCGCGCATCGAGATTCGAAAGCGGCTCGTCCATCAGGAAGGCGGCGGGGTCGCGAACGATGGCCCGCGCGAGAGCGATGCGCTGGCGCTGGCCGCCGGACAGCTGGCGAGGATAGCGGCCGAGAAGATGATCGATCTCCAGCGCCTGGGTCACGTCGGCGATCTTGCGCGCCAGCTCGGCGGCCGCCACTTTGCGGATGCGCAGCGGATAGGCGATGTTCTCGGCCACCGTCATGTGCGGGTAGAGCGCGTAGCTCTGGAAGACCATGGCGACATCGCGATCCCGCGGCTGCAGCCGGGTGACATCCCGCTCGCCGATCAGAACGCGGCCGGTGCTCGGCTCTTCGAGACCGGCCAATATGCGCAACGCCGTCGTCTTGCCGCAGCCCGACGGGCCGAGCAGGGCGAGAAAGGCGTGGTCGGGCACGTGCAGGTCGAGGGCGCGCAGCGCGACGACGGGATCGAAGCGCTTCTCGACTGCCTCGTAGCGCACCGCACTCACCGTGGCGGCCTCCCGGTCGTCGAGCGGATCACCAGGGGATTGCTCTGCAGCTCGCGGTGGCTCACGTGCCGGCCGTTGCCGGGCGGCCTCCACCAGAAGCTCGACGGCGCGCCCGCCCATCTGGGCGGCATCGGAGCGCACGGTCGTCAGCCGGATGCGGCAGTGGCCGGCGATCGGCACATCGTCATAACCGACCACCGAAACGTCCTGCGGCACCCGCAGGCCGGAGCGCTCCAGACGATCGATGGTGGCGACGGCCTGCATGTCGTTGTGGGCGACGAGCGCGGTTGCCGCCGTCTTCAGAGCTCATGGGCGAGAGGCCGCGCCGCCGAACCGCCTGCTCGAAGCCGATCCGCCGGCGCTCGCCCGAATGCTCGCGCAACCCGTGCGATACGAATGCCAGGCGCCGGTGACCCAGGCCGCACAGGTGCTCGACGATGGCTTCCATGGCGGAGGATTCATCGTGATCGATCACGCCGAGGCGCGCATCGAAGGGTTCGCCCAGGGAAGCCAGGACAACCGGGATATCGCGGTCGAGCAGCAACCTCGGCAGGGCCGAGCCCAGCGAGATGCCGCCGATGATGACGCCGTCGACGCGCCGTTCGATCAGCGCCCGGCCCGCCTCGTTCTCCGTCTCGGAGACACACTCGGTGTTGGCGGCGAGCACCGCATAGCCCAGGCGGTTGGCGGCACGCTCGACGCCGACCGTCAGCTCGGCATAGAACGGATTGGTGAGGTCGGGCACGATGATGCCGATTGCGGTCGACGTGCGCGCCTTCAGCGAGCGGGCGATGGCGTTGGGGTGATAGCCCGTTTCGGCGATGGCGCGTTCGACGCGCCGGCGCGTAGCATCGGCCACCAGGCTTGCGCCGCGCACGACGTTGGAGGCGGTCGACTTCGAAACTCCGGCCCGCTTCGCCACGTCGATCAGGGTGGTCATCGGGCGGACCCCGCGAGTTTGCAGGGCCCGATTGATCCCGCCGAGCGATCGGGTGGTGCCTTCCACTCCATCGTAGCGCGGGTCTTCGTGCTCGACCGAGATCACTCCATCATAGCCGGCGCTGCGCAAGGCGGCGAAGAGCGCCGCCCAGGCGGCATCGTCGTGACCTTCGCCAACCGGCGCGAAGTGCCAGGGTGCGAGGGCCGGGTCGCTGGGCGGGGAGAAATGCAAGACGCCATTGTGGCGGATGCGCTCCGGATAGAGAAGCGTGTCCTTGCCGTGGGCATGGCCGATGCGCGGGCCCAGGGCTTCGATCACGGTCAGGGGGTCGATGCCCTGCCACCAGAAGTGGCTGGGGTCGAAGTTGAGGCCGACGTTCGGCCCCACGTGGGGATGGAGCGCCTTGAAGCCCGCTGCGCTGAAGATCGACACCCCCGGATGAAGCTCGAGGCAGATCATCACCCCTGGAGCTTCCCTGGCGAGGCGGTCGCTGCTCGAGCGCCAGAAAGGGCCGAGCTCGTGCTCGATCTGCCAGGCGAAGAGCTTCTCGTCGTCACATGAGGTCGCCCAGCATGGGAAGACCCCGAGCGAGCCGCCGCCGGCGCCTGCCGGGCAGCCGCTCATGGTGACGACGCGGCGAACGCCGAGCGCGACTGCAAGGTCGACCGCCGCCCAGAGGCGCGCCTGGGCATCGGCGCGTCGCGGCGGATCGGGGTGCAGCACGTTGCCGGCCGCGTTGACGGCGGAAAGCGCCAGGCCGTGATCGCGCAGTTCGCCGGCCAGCCGGTCCCGCTCCTTCGCCTCGCCGATGGTGGCGAGATCCAGATGCGGCCGCGGCCAGGGGCCCCACGCACCCACCCCCAGCTCGATGTCCTTTATCCCACGCTCGGCGCACCACGCGAAAAGCTCGCGGCGACCGAGATTGGGCAGCGAGTCGGAATAGACGCCCGCTCTCATGCGGCGGCCCTCCCGAACGCCGAGATCAGAAGCTCGACGTCGCGGCGCGCCTGCTCGACGGTCGTTTCGACCTTGCGCGTGCCGCAGGCGGCGGCATGGAAGGCCCGCAGCTGCTCGCAGAAGGCCTCTTCGTAGCTCGCCCGATGCGTTGCGGTCTCGAGCGCCGAGCCGCCGCTGCCTCGCCGAACCGTCAGGCGGGTCGGCAGGTGGCGCAGATAGGGAGACGGAAAGACGAGCTCGATGATCCGGTCGGTGCAATAGACCGTGATGCGCTCGGTGTAGTCGGGCACGCCGGTGAGGTTGAGGTGGCACATGCGGACGCGGCCGCCGCCGGGCAGCGCGAATCCGAGCTCGACGCCGCGCCCGTCGTCGAACAGGGCTCCGCTGTCGGCCGCGGCGGGCAATTCGCAGCCGAGATGGGCGAGCATCCCGTGCACCACTGCAACGTCGTGTACGAGTGCTGAAAGGAAGCCGCCGCCCAACGCGCGCGTGCCGGCTCCGTCGAGCGCCCGGCCGCTTGCCGCATGAAGCTGCGCACCCGCCTGCCGAGCCGTCTCGTTTCTGAGCGACGACGGAAGGTCGTCGGGCCAGGTCATCGGGAGATGGGCCACGAACGGCGCGTGGTCGGGATCGTTGACCTCGACGGAGATGAGGCGGACGTCCTCGATGTGGTCGGGCAGGAGATCGAGAGCGCGACGGTAGGAGGGGTCGTGGCGCTTCATGTAGGCGACCTGGGCGACACGGCCGGAGCGGTCGCGCGCCGCGGCGATTGCATCGCAGCCGGCCGGGGTCAGCGCGAGCGGCTTCTCGCACAGCACGTGCGCTCCAGCCTCGAGCGCCTTGACCGCGAGCTCCGGATGGAGGGGATCGGGGGCGGCAATGACCACGGCATCGAGCGCACAGGCGAGAAGCCCGTCGATGTCTTCATGCAGTTCCTGAAGATCGTAGCGGGCGCGCAGGCTGGCGCGGACCGAGGGTGAGGCGTCGGCCAGCCCCACGAAGTCGAAGCAATCGCGTTCCTGCCAGAGATAGAATGCGTGCTCGGCCTGCCCCACGAGACCCGCCCCGACCAATCCCACGCGCAACCTCGGCATCCGAACTCACTGGTTGGAACGATCCAAGCCGTGAGTTAAGCTTCCGAAGACGGCGCAAGTCAAGCTGACCGCCATCTCGATCTCTGAATTTTGGCGTGACAACTCTTCAGGCGAAGAGGACTCTATGAAGCCGACGCTCGAGTTTCGGAGCCGACACCATGGATGATGCGAGATACGGCAAGCGTGACGCGAGAGGCAATTGGAAGCCGTTCAAGGCGATCGCCTATCCGCCGGTGTTCGTATGGCCGGCGCAGCCGCTTGGTTTCCTGAAATGGCTGTTCGGATACCCCGGCTACATCCTTCCGTGGAACATCGCCTACGCAGCCCTCGCGGTGGTTTTGTGGGTCTATGCGACGCCGCCGCTCGAAACGATGAAGACGCTGGAGGCCGGCTGGATCGGCTTTCTGTTCGCCCGCAATGTGATTCTGGCCCTCCTGGTTTTCGGGCTTCCTCACCTGTGGCTCTATGCCCGGAAGGCCCAGGGAAACCAGTTCAAGTACAACCCGAGATGGCCGGATACGGACAATCCCTCTTTCCTCTTCGGCAACCAGACCGCCGACAATATCGTCTGGTCGCTGGCGAGCGGCGTGCCCATCTGGACTGCCTACGAGGTGCTAACCCTGTGGGCTTTCGCCAACGGCTACATCCCGTTCGTGCATTGGGAGACGCAGCCGGTCTATTTCGCTCTCCTGATGCTGCTGATCCCGCTCATTCGCGAGGTTCACTTCTATCTGGTGCACCGGCTGATCCACTGGCCGCCGCTCTACCGCACCGTGCACAAGCTGCACCACTACAATGTCAATCCCGGCCCGTGGTCGGGTCTCGCCATGCATCCGGTCGAGCATCTCCTCTATTTCTCCGGCGTGCTCATTCACTGGATCGTGCCGTCGCATCCCGTCCATGCTCTCTTCCACCTGGTCCACGCCGGGCTCTCGCCCGTGCAGGGCCATGCGGGCTTCGATCGGGTGGTGGTGGGAAAGGAGGGCTCCATCGACACGGAGTGCTACGCCCACTACCTCCACCACAAATACTTTCGGGTGAATTACGCCGATGGCGCGATCCCGCTCGACAAATGGTTCGGCACGTTTCATGACGGCTCCGAGGAGGCGCACGAAGCAATGAGCAGACAGTTCGTGTCCCGGTCCACGTGAAGGATACGGAGCACGACCCCCTGCGAAGGGTGGCGTTCTTCAGCGGGCTTGACGAGGCGGCGTTCCGCTCCCTGAGCGATGCCTGCCACCGGAGAAAGTTCAACGCACGCGAGCTCGTCATCGGCCACAAGGACCAGTCCTTCGACGTGCTGTTTCTGCTGGAAGGGCTGGCGCGGGTGAGCATCTATTCGCCCGGCGGCCGCCAGGTGAGCTTTCGCGACATCGCGCCCGGCGCCATCTTCGGGGAATTGTCGGCCATCGACGGCGAGGCCCGCTCGGCGAGCGTCGAATGCGTCGAGGCGTGCACCGCGGCAATCATGCCGCGCCAGGCTTTCTTGCGGGCGCTCGGCGAGCATCCGGCGTTCATGATGGCGGTGATGAAACATCTGACGGGACAGGTGCGAAGCCTGACCGCGCGGGTGTTCGAGTTCAGCACGCTGGCGGTGCGCAACCGCGTACAGACCGAGTTGCTGCGGCTCGCTGCTGCCTGCGCGAGCGGCAACGAGGCAATCCTGTCGCCGGCTCCGACGCACTCGGAGATCGCCAGCCGCATCAGCACCCACCGCGAGGCGGTCACCCGGGAGCTGGGCTGGCTCGAGGAGAAAGGGTTCATCGCCAAGGAGGGGCGCCTGCTGCGGGTGCGGGACCTCGCCGGGCTCCGGAAGCTCGTGGAGGAGTTCTCGGGCGAATAGCGATGCGCGACGGCTGGATCGCATGATGCTCGACGGCATCGACGCCGGGCGAAAGTGCCTGCTCGAGGGATCGCACCGCACCCGGGCGCCGGCTGAGACCCTCGCGCAGATCCTGCCGATCCGGCATCGGTTCGGCATCACCCGGGTCGCCAACGTCACCGGTCTCGACCGCATCGGACTTCCCGTGGTGCTCGCCACGCGGCCCAACAGCCGCTCGGTGGCCGTGTCGCAGGGAAAGGGCACGAGCCTCGAGGCCGCCAAGGCGTCTGCGGTGATGGAGGCGATCGAGCTGTGGCATGCGGAAAATATCCTGCGCCCCATGATCTTCGCCACGCCGGGCGAGATCGGCCGCTGCGGCAGGGCGATCGACGTCGAGCGGCTGCCGCGGGTGGCGGACAGCCGTTATTCCGATGGCCTGCGCATGCACTGGATCGAAGGCATCGACCTCGTGTCGGGCAAGCCGATTTTCATCCCGCACGAGATGGTGCACGCCGACTACACCCACCCGGTTCCGCCCGGCCACGGCTGCTTTCCCGCCAGCACCAACGGCCTCGCATCGGGCAACCATCCCCTCGAAGCCATCTGCCACGCCATCTGCGAGGTGATCGAGCGCGACGCGATCACGCTCTGGCATCATCTTCCCGAGGATGCGCGCGCCGCCACCATGATCGACCGGGCGACGATCGACAGCCCCGCCGGCAACGCAATCCTCGACCGGCTCGACCAGGCCGGACTGGATGTGGCCCTTTGGGATGCGACATCGGATATCGGGGTCGCCACCTTTCATTGCCTGATCACCGACGGCGCCGACCCCCAGGGTCACATGGGTCTGGGTTCCGGAACCCATCCCGACCGGGCGGTGGCGCTGGCGCGAGCGCTCACCGAGGCGGTGCAGACGCGCATGAACTACATCACCGGCGCCCGCGATGATCTGAAGTTCGAAGAGTTTACGGCCGAGGGACGCGCGCAGAAGACACGCGAGGCCAAAGGGCTGCTCAGAAAGGCCGCGCCGGTGCGCGATTTCACAGCAGTGCCCTCGCGCGTGACCGAGACGTTCCGCGAGGACCTCGACTGGCTGATCGAACGGCTCGGCCGCGCCGGCGTGCGCGAGATCGGTTGCGTCGATCTCTCGAGCGGCGTGCCCAACCTTTCGGTCGTTCGCGTCGTCATACCCGGCCTCGAAGCGCCCCATGACGACGACACGTTCGTTCCGGGGCCGCGGGCGCTGGCGGCCTCGCGGGGCAGCGCGTGACCGCCGTCATCTTTGCCGGGCCTTCGATCCACGGTCTCGACCTCCCGTCGGCGCCAAATCTCGTCTTTCGTCCGCCGGCGACGCAGGGCGATGTGTTCCGGGCGACGCTCGCACGATCCTCGGGCTATCGGCATCATCGACGGCTATTTCGACGGCGTGCCTTCGGTTTGGCACAAGGAGATCCTGTGGGCGCTGTCGCAGGGCGTGCGCGTCTTCGGCGGCGCCAGCATGGGGGCGCTGCGGGCGGCGGAGCTCGACAGCTTCGGGATGACCGGCGTCGGACGCATCTACGAGTGGTATCGCGACGGCGTTCTCGAGGACGACGACGAGGTCGCCCTGATCCACGGGCCGGAGGAGGGCGGTTTCCTGGCGCTCAGCGAGCCCATGGTCAATGTGCGCGCAACCTGCGAGGCCGCGGTACAAGCGGGTGTCGTCGATCAGCCGACGGCGGAAGCGATTGTTGCAGCCGCGAAGCTCCAGCACTACCGGGAGCGGACCTGGGAGAGCGTCATCGCTGCTGCCGGGGCAGACCGTTCCGGGTTGGAGAAATTCACGAGCTGGCTCCGCTTCGGCCGCGTCGACCAGAAGCGGCTCGATGCGGCGGAGGTGATCGATTCGGTCGCAGCGTTTCGTAGAGAATCCGGAAGAGGTGCCGCGTCCCGAGTTCCGCTTCGAGTGGACGGACCTGTGGGAGCGGGCCCTCGACGAGTGGACCGCCAGCGAACCTCACTCCGGCGATCCGGAGAGCGTTTCGCAGGCGGCCGTCATCGATGAGCTGCGGCTCGATCCGGACCGCTATGCGGCAGTCCGGGCCGAGGCGCTGCAGCGGGCGGTCCTGTTGCGCGAAGCCGACCGGCGGCGCCTTTCGCCAGATCGCCGGCAGAAGCTCGAGCAGCTGGCGCTCGTGCGGAAGCGTCTCGGTCTCCTGCGCAAGGCCGATCTCGACGCATGGGCGAAGCAGAACGGCCTCGACGCGGATGAACTTGAAACGCTCATGGACGAAGCGGCGCGCATCGAAGCCGTATCCCGCCTGTCGCCCGGCTCCATCGACCGCCACATTCTGGCGATTCTCAGGCTCGACGGCGCCTATGCCGCCGCGGCAGAGCGCGCCGGTGCCAAGCGCCATGTCCTTGAAAGTTCTGGCTTTCTGGTAGATGGCCGTCTGGCCGGGGACGTCTCCCCGCCGGTGCTTCTTGGCTGGTTTTTCGGCCAGAAGCAGCGGCAGGCCATCCCGGACGATCTGGACCAATTCGTCGAGCGGCTGGGATTCACCACCCGCGAGGCGTTCTATCGCCTTCTGGCGGCGGAGTACCTATACTCGCAGACGGAAGGCGATGGCGGAGGCTGCAATCAGGCCGCTGATCGCGGGCCGGGTCCATGACGGGCACTCGCTTCAAGCTTTATCCGCAGCCGGGCTTCCTCGCCAATTTCGAGGAGCCGGAGACCGTGTTCGTTTCGCCGCCGGCCGGCAGCGTCGGTCCCGGCCCGTCGGATGAGCGCATGTACACCATCTATCCGGTCGGCAAGAACTCGCCTTACGGCATCGCCGATCCGACCGGTGTGAGCGATGCGTCTCTGCCTCCGTGGAATGGCGACATCCTGCCGCCCGGCCGAGCCGGATGCGGAGGGGAATTTCGACTATCTCGCCCCCGGCACGCCGCAGTTCGAGATGGCGCATCTCTACGGAACGGTGCGTTTCGTGCTCGATGTGTGGGAGGGTTACTTCGGCCGGCCCGTCCACTGGCACTTCTCTCCGCGCTACGACCGCCTGGAGCTGACGATTCTTCCCTCGCTCGACAACGCCTATTCCGGTTTCGGCTTCATCGAGGTCGGCGGTGACCGCAGCAACGGCGCCTATCAGCCCTTCAGCCTCAACTTCGATGTCATCGCCCACGAAGTTGGACATGCCATCATCTATGGCGAGGTCGGCATTCCCGACCCCACATCGGCGACCGGTGAGTATTTCGGCTTTCACGAGTCGGCCGCCGACCTGGTGGCGCTCGTCGCTTCCCTGCATTTCAACTCGCTGGTCGACGATCTTCTGGTGCGAACGCGCGGCAACCTCTACTCGTTCAATGCGCTCAGCCGCATGGCCGAGCTGTCGGCGAGCAAGCAGATCCGCATCGCCGCCAACGACGTGCGCCTGTCGCGTTTCGCCCGCGGCTGGACCAAGGAGCACCTGCTGTCCCAGCCGCTGACCGGCGCGTTCTTCGACATCTTCGTCGACCTGTTCCACGAGTTGCTGCTGGAGCAGGGTCTCATCTCGCCCGAGGTCGAGGATCTGTCGGACCGGCTGCTGGCGACGCCCTCCTATGCGCCGGTCATGCAGGCGCACTTCGACCGGGCGTTCCATCGCAACCCCGACGGCTTCAAGGAGATGCTGCTCTTCGCCCGCGACACGCTCGGCACCTATCTCGCCGATACCTGGAAGCGGCTCGACGCCCACTATCTCGACTACGTCGACGTGGCCGAGATGTTCGAGGCGGTCGACCGCGAGACGAGCGGCGGGCGGTATCAGAGACTGATCAGGGGGAACTTCGACATGCGCGACATCGGCTACGTGCGCGTCGGCCCGCAGCTCGTTCCGTTCGGCAGCGACAGTCATATCGGCTCGGTCCGCACGCTGGTGCCTGCACGCAGCTGAGGATGCATTTGATGTTTGGTGCTTGGCGTAGCTTTGTGAGTGCAAGTTCGGTTCGCTGTCCGCCCCGTACGCCACGGTCCGCGACCGCTAGCGACGGAGAACTCCCATGACAGAAACACTGCTTAGTCCCTCAAACGTCCTGTTGTTTGGCAGGAAGGTCGAGGACCTTGAGATTGTCGAGCCACTTGTACCGAAGGCAAGAATTCTTTGTCGATATCGCATACAATGTAAATGTGGCTGCGACCACTGCCTTCCCCAGCATCGATCAGGGAGTTCGATTGCAAAAAGGGATGAAGGTGCTGTTGGCGAACCAAACAACAGCGACCGAGAACGGGCTCTACAAGCTTAAAGAGGATCTTAAGGTCCAAGCGCTCCCAATACAGGCCGCTGCAGGTGATGTTACCTTTGTTAGAAAAGGCACATCCGCCCGGAGCACTTACTCCGCCTCTTCACCGACCACCTTTACCGGACCGGCGTATCTCGAAGGCGACCGGAGGCACGGCCCATTTCAGAGGCCGCGTAGCGGATCTAAAAAGCGAGATCGAACAACAACTAGACGACGATCTTGGTCCCAACCTAGCACGCATCTATGGCTTCAGCTTTGAGGGGACTTACTATGACCTGCCACGCCCGGCGCTCTTCCTGGTGCATGGCGAAGGGGTTGATTTCACTGATGAAAGGCCGCGGGCAAGTTTCGCGATGTGGCCAGGGCGCGCCGTGGAGCCGTCGACCTCGGGCGTTGGCAGCCGCCGATTTCGAGTTCGCGGATGATATTCGGGTCTGGTCCTACGACAAGGCCGATTACACCATCCGCATGGACGTCGAGACCGGCATGTTCGAGCAGGTGCTTCTCGACATTTTCTTCGGCGGTGGCGGACCGGGAGTGAGCGGCGCTCGCGTTTCGGGTGCGCGCGTCAGCGGCGCGCGGGTCGTCCGGTGCACGGGTCTCGGGTGCGCGACTTGTCCGGCGGATCGGGCGACTAAGAGATCCGGCAACTTAAAGTCCCGCCTTGCGCAGGCCCTCGACGAAGTGGGCCACGTCGTCGGCGTCCTTGTCGGGCTGCACGGTGGCCCACTGCTCGACGCTGAAGTCCGGATGCGCCTGCAGCACCTTGGCCGCCTCCGCCCGGGCCTCCTCGAGACGGTCCAGCTGGCCATAGCTCGCCGCCAGCAGCCGGCGGCCCTCGGTGGGGTTCTGCATGCCGTGGATGGTGTGGATGGCCTCCTCGTAGCGCTTCAGATTGAAATAGGCGCCGCCGAGGTGCCAGAGATACTGGTCCGGGTAGAACGGGTTGAGCCGCATGGCGTTGTTGAGGAGCGCGATCGCCTCCTCGGAGCGGTGCGCGTGCGCGAGCGCGTCGGCCATGTCCGACATGAGGTCGGCATCGTTCGGATTGAGGCTCAGCGCGCGCTCGTAGGCGCTGATCGCCGCGTCGTGCTCCTTGCGATAGAGATGGGCGAAGCCGAGCTCGCCGAAGCCGCGGGCATCGCCGGGGTCGATGGCCACCGCGCCGAGCGCCAGCTCCAGCGCCTTCTCCAGCGCCTGATCGCGCAGATCGGTCCAGTTGTACCGCCAGTCGATGTTGAGGGTGCGCGACTTGGCGGCCAGCGCCCTGGCGTAGCGGGGATCGACCTCGAGCGCCGCCTCATACAGCAGGCGCGCCTCGCGGTTCTCGTCGCGCGTATAGCGGAAGATGTGCTGCTGGCCCTCGAGCACGAAGCCGTAGGCGCGCAGGTCCGCCGGCGGCAGCTGCCGGATGCGCTCGCGCTCGGAGGCCTCGATATGCACCGCCGCTCCCGAAACGATGAGCCGGTTGATCTCGTCCTGGACCGCGAAAATCTCGTCCAGCGGCCGGTCGTAGCGTTCGCCCCAGATGAGGCGGCCGCGCTCGGCGTCGAGCAGCTCGATGGCGATGCGCAGCCGGTTTCCTGCCTTGCGCACCGAGCCCGTGACCACGTAGCGGACGCCGAGCTCGCGCACGGCGTTCGCCGGCCCCGTCATGCGCGCGGCGAATGCGTAGGCCGACATGCGCGCAATGACGAAGAAGTCGTGAAACCGCGACAGGTTGGTGGTGATATCCTCGGTCAGCCCGTCGGCGAACCAGCTTTCCGCCGGATCGCCGCCCTGGAAGCGAAACGGCAGCACGACCACCGAAAGGTCCTTGATCGGCAGGTGAGCGGAGGTATCGACGAGGGACGGGCGTCTCAAGCCCGTGGTCATGGCGGCGCTTGTCGGGTTCTCGTGCACCTGGAAGACGTCGACCGGTTCCCTGACGTGCTTCAGTTGCTTGGCGCCGAGATATTCGTAGCCGAACATGAGCTTGTTGCGGACGGCCTCATGGACCGCCGCGGAAATGCAGACATGGCCGGGGCGCGCCAGCGTCTCGAGGCGTGCGGCGATGTTGACGCTGGTGCCGGTCACGCTGTCCTCGTCCACGAGGATCTCGCCGAGATTGATCCCGACCCGGAACCAGAGCTGGCGGTCCTCCGCGAGCTTTTCGTTGAGCGCCCTCATCCGGCTCTGCAGCTCCATGGCGAAGCGCACGGCGTTGACGGCGCTGTCGAAGACGAGAAACAGACCATCGCCCCGCACCTGCAGGACCTTGCCGTAGTGCTCGCCCGCCAGCGCGTTGAGGTCGCGGATGACGGGCTTGGCGGCACGCCAGGTGCCGACCTCATCGTCGCCCATCAGGCGCGTATAATTGGCGATGTCGGCGAAGACGATCGCGCTCAGGCGGCGCTTCAGGGAAGTGTCTTCGCTCGCAGACATCGTCAGGGCCGATCGGTTCGGCGGAGATGCCTTGTTCTCGTGCACCTGCTCCACGAGCCATCTTCAGTGCGCCGCCGATGCGCTTGCCGGCCAGGCGTACCGCTCGCCGGCATCCGCGCCGAACCGCAGGATGGTCTTGCGGTCGAGCTCGCCGCGGAGCTCATCGCGCCGGGAAGCCCAATCTTCGCGCAGCACGCCGGCCACGATCATGTCGAGGTGGCGGCCGTTGCAGTGCCAGGCCTGGCGCAGGCGGCCCTCTTCCACGAAAGCAGCCTTGCGAATCATGCGTGCCGAGATGTCGTTGTCCTCGCGATAGAAGGTCGTCACGCGGGCCAGACGCAGACGATCGAAGGCGAGGTCGAGAAGCATGCAGGTGATGCGGAGACCGATGCCCTGGCCGCGCATCGGCTGGGCGACGAAAACGGGCAGGACGCCGTCGCCGTGAAAATAGTTTATGGACTGCAGCCCGCCGACCGCCACCGGTTCTCCGGCGGCGCTGCGGGCGATATACCAGTACGCCTTTTGCGGCGGCGGGCCCGACGCGAAGTCCGCTTTCCAGTATTCACGCAGCGCTTCGAGCCCCATCGGAGCCGGCGCATTGCGGTCGAACAGCGACAGGTCCTCGAGGTTCTCGAACCACGGGGCGATGGCATCGACGTCGCTCAGCCCCATCGGCCGCAGGGAGAAAACCCTGGAAGAACTGGCGGTCATTTCGCTTCCCTCGCTGCCGATGTTGGACCCACTATAGCCGAGAAAGCCGCCTTCAGGGTGAGGTTGACACCAGGCCCCTCGGGGTGGTCAGGCGAGCCATGCGCAAAGGACTGCCGCTGCAACGGTTCGAGGAGCGGACCGTTCCCGATCTGCTCGACCGGTCGCGGCAATTCGGCCTCGAGCGGCCGATCCTGGTCACCGCCGCGCCCGATCGTTCGCTCAGCTACGGCGAGTTTCTCGACCGGGTGGCCGGTTGCGCCGCCGCACTGGCGGCGCGCTTTGAGCCGGGGACCAGAGTGGCCTGTTTGCTCGCCAACGGCGAAAGCTACCTGATCTTGCGCTACGCGCTCGCCTGCGCCGGGCTCGTGGAAGTCGCCGTCAACGGCGGCCACAAGGGGGCGGTGTTGCGCGGCATGCTGGCGAGCGTGCGGCCGGAAGTCATCGTGGTCGCCGACCGCTTCCGGGACAACCTCACCGGCTGCGGCTACGATCTGGGCACGGTGAGGTTGCTCGGCGAGGAGGCGCTTGCCGGCCTCGTCGAGGAGCGCATCGACTGGGACCGGCGGCCCAGAGCTGCCATCGGACCCCGCGATGCCTGCCGGATCCTGTTCTCGTCCGGCACCACGGGCGCCTCCAAGGCGGTCGAGCTATCCCACGCCTATGAGGTCTATACGGGCGAGCGCCACGTCGACCTGCTGGATATCGGCATCGACGACCGCTGGCTCTACGTGACGCCGATGTTCCACATCGATGCCGTCTACATCTTCTCGATCCTGCTGCACACCGGCGGCGCCCTGGCGCTGGCGCCCGATTTCTCGGCGTCCCGCTTCTGGCAGGATGCGGAACGTACCCGGGCAAGCTATCTCTGCTACGTCGGATCGATCCTGCCCATCCTGCTCAAGGGCGAGGGACCGCGACAGCCGACGCCGCTGCGGTTTGCCGTCGGGGGCGGGGCGACCGCGGAGCAGATCCGGCAGTTCGAGCGGCGGTTCGGCGTCGTGGTGCTGGAGGCGTTCGCCATGACCGAATGCATCGCCTGCACGTTCAGCACCGTCTCGACGCGCAAGCCGGGAGCGGTGGGCCGACCGGTTCCGGGCTACGAGGTGGCGATCCTCGGCCGCGAGGGTGAGCGCCTGCCGGCTGGGACGGCGGGCGAGATCGCCGTCCGCGCCGAGGAACCTTGCGCCATCTTCACCCGCTACGTCGGCGATCCGGAGGCGACGGCGGAAGCGATGCGCGGCGGCTGGTTCCACACCGGCGATCAGGGCTCCTTCGATGAAGAGGGCTATTGCTATTTTCTGGGCCGCCTGAAGGATGCGATCCGGGTGGGCGGAGAGAACGTCTCGGCCCAGGAGCTGGAAGCGATCGCCGACAGCCACCCGGCGGTCGCCGCATCGGCGGCCGTCGCCGTGCCGGCCGAACTCGGCGAGGACGACATCCTGCTCTATGTCGAGCTGAAATCCGGCGCGAGTGTCACGGGCGAAGAGCTGTTTGACTTCATACGTGCGCGCGCGGCGAAGTTCATGGTGCCGCGCTACATCCGCTTTATGGAGCGGCTGCCGCGCACGGCCACCGAAAAAGTGCAGAAATCGGCATTGCCGCGCCGGATCCAGGGCCACACGGAAGAGAGAATGGGATCGAGATAACCCGCCTCTCTGTCGAGCGGCTATAAATCCCAGACTGCATCTACGGCTCAGCGAAATACTTCTTGTCGTTGGATCCTTGAACGGCAAGGCGGTTTTGACCTGTGCCTTGTCCCAGTGCTCGCAAACTTTGGCACGACGTTATGGCGCTCTTCGCCGCCTTCGTCGTCTCCGTAGCGCCAGTGAGACGAGTGCCAGCACAAGCTGGATTTCCTCCTGATAGCCAGTCTTCACCCGGCTTGAAATGCGTTTGTTTTGTCAGTTCGCTGAGTGCGTCGTTCAGGTCTTGGGCGACATCGCATCCGATGCTGCCGGTTTTCATGAGCAACAGGATGCCGTTCATCCAGCGATGCCAGTCAGGCCGGCGCCCGGCGCGCTGAAGTAGGTATCCGATTGCGGGTGCTCTCCGTTGTGCATGAACATGCGAAGCCGCCTCGGCAAAGAGATTCGGATTGCGCTCATGGCGTTGTAGTCGAGCGCCCTTTGGAATGAATTCGACCGCCTCCGGAAAGTTTCCGCGGAACAGATAGACGTCGGCGATCGCCCAATGAAGGTCGTAGTCGAGGGGATCGAGATCGATCGCGTCCCTGGCTAGTTGTTCGGCTCTTGGAAGCCGCGTGTTCTATCGGTGCGTTCGTCCAGGATGATGGACCAACTCTCGTGTACGCTCAAAGCGAGGGCGTACGCTTTCCACGCCATGGCGCGCGGGAACGTACGCGGCGCGGCAAGCTCGTCCAGCAGCTTGTAACTGTTTTGGAAGACCACCTCCGCCGAATTGCCCGCCCGTGCAGTGGGTGGAAAGACCGAAACCGCGTCGGCGAACTTGTTGTACAGCTCCGGAGTGTCAGCACCCTTCAAGGTATCATCCCCTCATCTATGCCGGTTCGTCACTTTGATCAGTGGCCCGTGCGAGTCGATAGCGCTCACTGCCGGGCTTACTCAAGGCGGCGAGCCGAAGGCCTCGAGAGGGTTGGATAGGTCTCCGGCTGGCGCAGTCGGGTGATTCGCCAGACCGATTACCGCCACAGCTCGTTTATGGCGGACATGAAATAGGCTTTGTCGGCCTTGTCGCCGAACGGTAGGGCGGTTTCCACCTGGGCGCGCTTCCAGTGGCCAAAAGTATCGCGGAAGAACTGGATTTCGCGTTTCGCCGCAGCCTGACACCTGGCCGCGAGGCGCTGCAGGGCGGTGCGGTCGTCCCGGTCCTTCGTTTTCCTGGCCTTGCCCGCAAGGAGCTTCGATTTCTTCTGGTACGCGGCCGCGAGCACCAGATGGATCTCTTCCTGGTAGAGCTCTTCATCGGCGTGCGCGTGTGTGGCCTTCAATTCTTCAAGCGCGAGATTGAGAAAGGTTTCCTCGTTGCCGCCGCGGCGTCTGCCCTCTCGTCCGGCTTTCATCAGCAACAGAATGCCGTGCATCCAGTGATGCCAGTCGGGCCGGCGCTTCGCCCTGTTGAAATATTTATCGGCCTCGTCGTGATCGCCGTAGTGCATGAAGGCAGTGGCCGCTTCGGCAAAGAGGTTCGGATTGCGCTCGTCCTCATTGAGGAATAGCGCTCTTTTGAATGCCTTCACCGCGCCGGCGAAGTCCTTTTGCATCAGGCGCACGTCGCCGAGCGCCCAATGAAGATCGTGGTCGAACCTGTCGAGCTTTATGGCAGCTTCAGCGAGATCTTCGGCGGCCTGAAGCCGTTTCGCAGGCGGCATGCGGCGTTCCGCTGCCGCTGCCGGAAGAGGCCAGTTTTCGTAAACGCTCAACGCCAGAGCATACGCCTTCCAGGCCATGGCGCGCGCGAAAGGTGCCTTGTCTTTCTCGACCTTGGCGAGCTCGCTCAATAGCGTGTAACTCTCGGCGAAAACCTGCTTGGCCGACTTGTTGGCCGTCGGCGTCGGCGGAAAGCTCCGCACTGCCTGGACGAATTTCCGGTAAAGGTCCTCGCTCTCGGTTCCGCGCATCGTTTTGGTTCCCCTCACACTACATGATGACTCGGTTGGACGGCCGAGTCGACATCACTCGAGACCTGCGAGCCGCAGGCCCTCGAGAAGGTTGGACATGTCTTCCGGCCGGCGCAGGCGGGTGACGCCCTGCTGCCTGGCGACCGTCCAGCCAGGCCGCCGTTCGATGAACGCTCTCATGCAGCGCCCGGCCGTTTCGGCATGTTCGCCCGTGGCTCCGGTGGCGGCGAGGCGGGCGTGCGAGGCGGCCAGGATGAGCAGCAATTCATCGCTCGGAGTGACGACGCGATCGACCTCGGCAATGGCTTCCTGGTATTCGCCGATGAAATAGAAGCACCATCCGAGTGCGGAGCGGTACCAGTCGGGAAAGTGCGGGTTGGCGCGCATGGCGAACCGGATCTGGCCGATGGCTTCGCGATGTTTGCCGGCGAAGCAGGTCAGATCCGCCATTTCGGCGTGCAGGTCGGCCTCGTTGCGGTTGATCTCGAGCGCCCGCTCGTACTCCAGCATCGCCCGGTCGAACTTGCCGCTGTTCGAGCACACGCTCGCCAGAGCCCAGTGGGTATCGTGATCGCCGGGAGCAAGAGCGACCGCCTTTTGCGCCTGCTCCTCGGCGAGCGGCAGCACGCCCTCGTCGCTCCAGCCGTGCTTCCATTGCAGGATCTTGAGATAGGCGAGCCAGCCGTGCGGCCGGGCGTAGCGCGGGTCGAGCTCGGCTGCGCGTTCGAACCACCGTTGCGCGGTTTCGAGCGTGGCCAGGGTTTCCGAGGAGGAGAGGAATTCGTTGGTGTGGTGAAGGCCCTTGAGGAACGCGTCATAGGCGCTGACGTTGTCCGTTTCCTTGCGGAAGGCGCGCGCCAGCTCGGCGTGCGAGAGCTTGACCACCAGCGCCATGACGATCTTGCGGCAGACTTCGTCCTGAACTTCGAACAGCTGCTCCATCGCCGAGATGTAGCGGTCGGCCCACAAATGCCGGCCGGTGCGGGTCTCGATCAGCTGGGCGTTGATCCGGATCTGGGTTCCCGAACGCTGCACGCTGCCTTCGACCATGTAGTCGACGGCGAGCTCGCGGCGGATGCGCTCGTGGCTCACATGCTGGCCCTTGTAGGAAAGGGCGGTATTGGCGGCGATGACGAACAGATTGGCGAAGCGCGACAGATCGGTGGTCAGATCGTTGGTGAGGCCGTCGCAGAAATACTCCTGCTCGGGATCGCTGCTCAGGTTCTCGAACGGCAGCACCACGATCTCCGGCTGATGGCTGCGGTCCTCCGACCATGTCCGTTGCCGGATGACGCCTTCGCCGCCCTCCGCCCGGGAGTAGGGAATCCCATTTTGTCGGCCGGGCTTGCCGGGCCGGGCGGTCTGGTAGACCTGAATGGGCTCGGCGATGTTCTTCAAGCGCAGGAAGCCGAGCTCCTCGAAACGAAGCGGCGTGCGCCCCTTGACGTTCCAATAGGCGAGGCCGGAAAGAGCGATGCCGCCGGGCGGCGAAAGCGCTTCGATGCGCACCGCGACATTCACGTCGTTGCCGTAAATATCGTCGTCCTCGATGATGATGTCGCCGACATTGATCCCGACGCGGTACTGCAGTTCAGGCCGGGCCGTTCCGTTCGCCGGCTCGGCTGGGAGGCAGCCCTGCATGCGGCCGCCGCAATCGACGGCTTCGACCACGCTCTGGAAAATCGCCAGAATGCCGTCACCGGTTTTCTTGACGATACGTCCGCGATAGCGCTTGATCAGCGGCTCGATGACATTGGCGACGTCGGATTTGTATTTGCCGTGGGTGCCCTCCTCGTCGGCGCCCATGAGCGAGCTGTAACTCACGGCGTCGGCAACGAAGATGGCGGCCAGTTGCCGTTCCTGAATGCGCGCCAGCAAACGTTTGCACTCCAGAAGAATTCGCCCGCGCGGCAAGCTACCACGGACTCGCGGCAGCTTGCCACACGGTCGCATCTCGAGGCACCGCACATGTTGATTCATGTAAACCTGCTAGCGGCGCCCACAGAGCTGCGGGTCGGCAGGCGCCGCGACTTGCGTGCCCGCACCCCGCAAGGACACCACACGAGACGGGGTTTCGGCGACTGCGGTCTTGTCCGCTGCCTGGCAGTCCGGCGTCGCGGCGAGGCTGGTGATGAGCTGCAGAACGATCACGGCGGCCAGAACGAGAAACCAGGCGCAGGTTATCTCGTTCCGGCGAAGGCCCTTTTCTTCGACGGCGCTCCAGTATTCCTGAGTAGCCATATGCTCCTCCCTGCGTGTTGAACGCAAAGCTGGCGGGAAGCTAGGCAACAAGGCTCGATCAGGATGTGGGATTTCGCACATCGCGCGATGCCGCCGCGATGCCTTGAAATCGCGATGGATTCGCGGTTGTGTGGCGCTGGCAAACACTAGAGGGAGCAAGCATCATGGCAGAAACGCCTCCGCCGGCCGATCCGGGCGCCCCGGCAACCGACTTTCGCCTGCCCGGCACCGACGGGAAGACCTATTCGCTCGCCGACGTCGCCGGCGAAAAAGGCACCGTCATCGCCTTCATCTGCAATCACTGTCCCTATGTGAAGGCGGTCATCGACAGGCTCGCCGCCGATGCGCGGGTGTTGATGAAGGAAGGAATCGGCGTTGCGGCAATCTGCTCGAACGACGCGAAGGCATACCCGGAAGATTCGTTCGCCAACATGAAGGGCTTTGCCAAAGCAGCACGATCTGCCGTTTCCCTACCTTCATGACGAAACCCAGCAAGTGGCGCGCGCCTATGGTGCGGTGTGCACGCCCGACTTCTTCGGCTACGACAAGGCGCGCAAGCTCCAGTACCGCGGCAGACTCGATGAGGGACGTACGGGTCCCGTTCCGGCGGGCACGCGGCGCGATCTCGTGGAGGCCATGCGCACCATCGCCGCAACGGGCGACGCTCCCTCGGGCCAGATCGCCTCGATGGGTTGCTCCATCAAGTGGAAGCACGATTCATGAACCGGCCGGAAACGGCTACGCCCGCGCGCGCCGGAAGCGGCACGCCGGTCTGGCACGCGTGCGATCCCCTGACCGCGGACGAAATCACCATTGCGGCCGCGGCAGTCAGGGCCGGGGGCGGACTCGACGACGGCGCCTGGTTCGAGACGATTTCGCTCGATGAGGCTGAAAGGGACCTGCTGCTGGCCGGCGACCTCGAGAGCCGGCGCGCCTATGTGTGCTGCTATGAGCCTTCGAGCAACCGCACGTTCGCCGGGCTGGTCGATCTCGCGAAAGGCAAGCTCGTCCGATGGAAGCATGTTCCGGAGGTCCAGGCGCGCATCGTCATGGACGAGTTCGCCGAAGGCGGCCGCATCGCCAAGGCCGACCGGGCATTCCAGGAGGCCTGCCGCAAGCGGGGCATCACGAATCTCGAGAAGGTTCTGGTCGAGCCGTGGGCGGCCGGCCACTTCGGGCTCGCCGGCGAGGAGGGGGAGAGAATTGGTTACGGCCAGTGCTGGGTGGCCAACGAGGCCGGCGACAACCCTTATGCCCGGCCCATCGCCAACCTGCATCCGGTCATCGATCTGAGAAGGCGCCGGGTGCTGCGCGTCGACGACTTCGGGGTCGTTCCCCTGCCGCCCGATTCCGGCCCCATCCGCCTGACGCGGGGATTGCGGGCCGACCTGAAGCCGCTCGAGGTGAGCCAGCCGGAAGGAGCGAGCTTCACCGTCGAAGGCCACCTGGTGCGCTGGCAAAAGTGGCGGTTTCGCGTCGGCTTCAATGTCCGCGAGGGTCTGATTCTCCATGACATCGGCTATCTCGACGGCGAACGGCTGCGGCCGATCATGCGCCGCGCCTCGCTCGCCGAAATGGTCGTGCCCTATGGCGATCCGCGGCGCGGCAGCTTCCGCCGCAACGCCTTCGACGTCGGCGAATACGGCATCGGCTCGCTGCTCGATTCGCTCAGTCTCGGTTGCGACTGCCTCGGCCACATCCACTACTTCGACGTCACGGCCCATGACTGGCACGGGCGGCCGGCGCCGATCCGCAACGCCATCTGCATGCACGAGGAGGACACGGGGCTCCTGTGGAAGTTCGGGGAATGGGGCCGGCCGCACGATGCCATCCGCGCCCGCGCCCGCCGCCTGGTGGTCTCGGCCTTCGCGACCATCGGCAACTATGTCTATGGTCTCTTCTGGTACTTCCATCAGGACGGGACGATCGGCGTCGAGGTCAAGGCGACCGGCATTCCTCTTCCTACCGGCCATGCCCGCGGACCCTGCTCGGAGTGGGGCGGGGCCATGGCGGATTGCATCGAGGGCAGCGTTCATCAGCATGTCTTCTCGTTCCGCTTCGACATGGCGGTCGACGGGCCGCTGAACGCCGTGCGGGAAATCAACTTCGAGCCGGCGCCGATGGGCCCCGACAATCCTCACGGCAATGCGATCCGCACCGTCACCACCGCGCTCGAAAGCGAACTGGCGGCCCAGCGCAACCTCAATCCCGAGACCGCGCGCACCTGGAAGGTCATCAATCCAGGCGTCCGCAACCGGTTCGGCGAGCCGGTCGGCTATCAGCTCGTGCCGGGCGTCAACGCGCTGCCGTTCCTTCATCCCGAGGCCCCGGTGGCGCGCCGGGCGCAGTTCATGTTCCGGCACTTCTGGGCGACCCGCTACGCGCCTGCCGAGCTCTATCCGGCCGGCTGGTATCCCAACCAGCATCGGGGCGGTGACGGCATCGCGAAATGGACGGCAGCCGACCGGCGCCTCGAAAACGAAGACGTGGTCGTCTGGTATACGCTCAACTACCATCACCTGCCGCGGCCCGAGGACTGGCCGGTGCAGCCGATGGTGCAGGCCGGATTCCACTGGATGCCGGCGGGCTTCTTCGACCGCAACCCGGCCCTCGACGTGCCGCCGCCGCAGGCGCAGCCGTGCCACTGACGAGCGGTCTGCGGATTGATCCGCGCATCGAGCCTGGCCCGCAAAGAGCCGGCCACGGAGCCCCCGTCGTCATCTGGGCAAGGCCGCTATCGCTGAACGAAAACCGCGTCGTCATACCAGCGAAAGCTGGTATCCAGCTTTGAGCGGTCCAACCATGGAAACAATCGTCATGGCCGGGCTCAGACCCGGCCATCCTCTTTTTAGGCTGGCGTTTGCGCAAGTGTCGTTTGGTGTGCTACATTGTAGCTACAGTGCCAAGGAAAGGACTGCGTACTTGAGCAAGACCGATGTCGTGCGCGCGCGCATTGAGAAACGTGTCAAGAAGGACGCCGAGAGCATCTTCAGGCGCCTGGGGATCTCTCACAGCACGTTCATCAATATGAGCTACCGCGCCGTGGTGGCAGAAGGAGGTATTCCCTTCTCGCTCCACGTCCCCAATGCAGCGACGGCGCGGGTGTTGCGGGAGGCGCGCTCCCCGGCCAAGCGCGCAACGTACGTCACGGCTGCTTCCCCGGAGGAGTTTGCTGATTCCTTGAAGGCGCGCCCGAAACGCTAGCGGCATGCGCCGTATTGAGTATAGCAGGGCCTTCAGGCGTGACTATCGAAGGATGGAGAAACGTGGAGCGCGCATGAGGCGGCTGCACGAGGCAGTGTCGCTTCTCGCGAACGACGAGCCCCTACCAGCACGCTGCCGCCCGCATCGTCTCGCCGGGGAGTGGAGCGGATTCTGGGAGTGCCACATCGGCCCGGACTGGCTGCTGATCTACGATCTGGACGACGAGGGACTTGCGCTTCATCGAACCGGCACACATGCCGATCTGTTCGAGTGAGGCGCTGAAGGCGGACTTTGCGGGCAGCTGAAAGCATGAAAATCGAACGCCTGACGATGTTCCGCCAGTAACAGCCGTCCGCGGGGGAGATCCTACGTCTGCTCTCGCGCATGCTTGGCCGAGGGCTTCGATTCCACGATCATGGTGGCAAGGCTACGCCATCCCGCTAAAATGCTCTCATGGCAGCGAAGGCACTGAAGGATGTTTGGAAGCGAGTCCGGAACTGGCCGAAGGAGGCGCAGGAGGAACTCGCCAAAATCGCGCTGGAAATCGATGCCGCGCTGCGAGGGAGTGCGTATCACGCAACGGCCGATGAGTTGGCCGGGATCGACCGGGGCGTCGAGGCTGCCCGAGAGGGGCGTTTTGCTACGGACCGGCAGGTTCAGGCGGTGTTTGGCAAGCACCGTCATCAAACCTGAACCGATGGTCAATGACGCCGATGCGGGACTTGCCGCTATCGGCTATTTGTACTACGCGCATCCCGATGAGAACAGAAAGCGAACTATCCCACACGCGAGTACCCGGTAGGATTGTAGTTGGTCGCCTATTTCTGCCTAATTTAGGCAGATCAAACTACCTCTGGTTGAGCCAGCAGAAATCACCTCGCGGCGACGAAGAGCTCGGTCCTGACGAAGCGGGTCGCATCGATGAGGCCGAGGTCGGAAATCCTCAGTTCCGGGATGACTACCAGCGCCAGCAGCGAATGCTGCATGAAGGCATTGTTGAGCTCACATCCGCAGGCCCGCATTGCATCGACCATCTTCTGCGCCTTGTCGGCCACGATCTCCGCCGGCTCGTCGGACATCAGCCCGGCGATCGGCAGCTCGACGAGCGCCAGCTCCTCGCCGCGGCGCATCACCACCACGCCGCCGCCCACTTCGGCGAGCCGGTTGGCGGCCGCCGCCATATCGGCCTTGTTGGTGCCGACGACGATCAGGTTGTGACAGTCGTGGGCGACCGTGCTGGCGACCGCGCAATCGGCTCGATAGCCGAAGCCCGAGACGAAACCCTGGGCGATGGCGCCGGTCGCGCGATGACGCTCGATGACGGCGATCTGGCAAACGTCGCGCTCCCGGTCCATCGCCACGACGCCGCCTGTGACCGGCAGCCGCCGCTCGAGCGCCCGCGTGGGCGCCTGGTTTTCGATCACGCCGATGACGCGGGCGGTCACCGAGTTGGCGCCCGGCGGCGCGATGATGTCGAAGTCGGACGCGGCGAGCTTCCTGCCGATGCGCACGCTGCCGCGGGTGCTCGCGGGATAGGCGAAAGTGCCCATGTCGGCCACGAGCCTGCCGTCTTCGGCCATCACACAACCGCGTGCGATGACCTGCTCGATGGGGAGCGCGGTCAGGTCGGACGTGATCACCAGATCGGCGCGCCGGCCGGGCGTGATCGAGCCGAGCTCGCGCGCCAGGCCGAAGTGCTCGGCGGTGTTGAGGGTGGCCATCTGGATGGCGGTCACGGGCTTCACGCCTTCAGCGATGGCATGGCGAACCACCCGGTCCATGTGGCCGTCGCGGACGAGCGTGCCGGAATGGCTGTCATCCGTACACAGACAAATGTACCTGGGGTCGAGCCCGTGCTCGGTTACCGCCTTCACCCCGTTCGCCACGTCGTACCAGGCGGAGCCGAGCCTGAGCATGGCGCGCATGCCCTGGCGGACCCGGGCGATGCAGTCCTCGAGCCTCGTTCCCTCATGATCATCGGCGGGCCCCGCCGCCGCATAGGCATGGAACGGCAGGCCCAGATCGGGCGAGGCATAGTGGCCGCCGACGGTCTTGCCCGCCTCCTGGGTGGCGGCGATCTCGCCCAGCATCTTCGCGTCCCCGGCGGCGACGCCGGGAAAGTTCATCATCTCGCCGAGCCCGATGATGTTGGACCAGCCCATGGCGGCTTTCACATCGTCCGGGCCCAGGACCGCGCCGCCGTTCTCGAGCCCGGGGGCGCTCGGCACGCAACTCGGCATCTGGACGAACACGTTGATGGGTAGACCGGCGGCTTCGTCGTGCATGAGCCGGACGCCCATCAGCCCCAGCACGTTGGCGATCTCGTGCGGATCGATGAACATGGTGGTGGTGCCGTGGGGAACGACGGCGCGGGCGAACTCGGTCACCGTCACCATGCCGCTCTCGACGTGCATGTGCGCATCGCACAGGCCGGGCACCAGATAGCGGCCGGCGGCGTCGATGACTTTAGTGTTCTCGCCGACGGCATGGCCGGCGTCGGGGCCCACGTAGGCGAAACGGCCGGCGGCGATGGCGACGTCGGTTGCGGGCACGACCTCGCCCGAGTGCACGTTCACCCAGCGGCCGTTGCGGATGACCGTGGCGGCGGGACTTCGGCCCATGGCCACGTCGATGAGCTCGGGCGCCGTCTCGGCCCAGGTCCTGAACGGTGTCGTCATCGTCGAAGAATGGGCGAGGGCGGTTTGACGGTCCAGCCTCTTTACGCTTCCGCCCCGCTTCGCCTTGACATGGCGCTGCTCCGGCAGTGAAACATCTCGAATGCCCATCCAGGCGGCCTCGCAACGGGCCGCGCCCCTGTATTTTCGGCCGGCCAGTCTTTCGGCGGCACTTGCCGCGCTTCGGGAGCGGCCCCTGACCATCCTCGCCGGCGGCACCGACTTCTATCCGGCCCGGGTCGGGTGCGCCATCGAGGATGACGTTCTCGATATCACTGCCATCCGCGAGCTCGCCGGCATTGATGAGCAGAAAGACCACTGGCGGCTCGGGGCGCTCGCGACCTGGAGTGAAGTCATCGCCGCACCCCTGCCGCCGATGTTCGACGCCCTGAAGCTCGCGGCACGCGAGGTCGGCGGAGTCCAGATCCAGAACACCGGCACCATCGCCGGCAACCTGTGCAACGCTTCCCCGGCCGCTGACGGCGCTCCCGTTCTCATGGCGCTCGACGCCGAAGTCGAGCTTCGGTCGACAACCGGCGCGCGCCGGCTCGCGGTGCGGGATTTCCTCACCGGCAATCGCCGGACCGCGCGGCGGGCCGACGAAATGGTCACGGAAATTCTGATTCCCAAAGCGGCCGCCAATGCCCGCTCGACGTTCCTGAAGCTCGGCAGCCGGCGCTATCTGGTCATCTCGATCGTGATGGTCGCCACCTGCCTCGAGGCGGCCGGTGACGACACAGTCGCCCGCGCCCGCATCGCGGTCGGTTCGGCGAGCGTCACCGCAAGGCGGCTTGCCAACCTCGAGGCGGAGCTGCAAGGCAAGCCGATCCGTTCCGCGCTGGCCGACCTGGTGGAGCCCGTACACCTCGCCGAGCTCGATCCCATCAACGACATACGCGCCACTGCGCAATACCGGCGCGATGCTTCCCTGGAGCTGGTGCGCCGGGCGATCGGGGAACTGACGGCGCGCCCATGAACATCAACGCGCCCGCACGGACGCTGCAGCGCATGGTGGTGAACCGAAAGGCGGTCGTCGTCGATGCGCCGCCGGTCAAGCGGCTGGCCTACGTCCTGCGCGACGACCTGGGCCTCACCGGCACCAAGATCGGCTGCGATGCCGGCGACTGCGGCGCCTGCACGGTGCTCCTCGACGGGATGCAGGTGTGCGCCTGCCTGGTTCCGCTGGCCCAGGCCGCGGGCCGCGCGATCGTCACCGTCGAAGGGCTGGCCGAGGACGGGAAACTGTCGGCGCTGCAGGCTTCGATGCACCGGCACGGCGCTGCCCAGTGCGGCATCTGCACGCCCGGCATGCTGATGGCGGCGGCCGATCTCCTGGCGCGCAATCCCCGGCCATCGGGGACGCAAGTCGAGGACGCGCTCGGCGGAGTGCTGTGCCGATGCACCGGCTACCGCAAGATCGTCGACGCGGTTCTGGACGTGGGCAGAACGGATCCGGTCAGCGCAACATCACCCGGAGCGGCGGTTGGCGCCCGGCTGGCGAAGGTCGACGGCATCGCCAAGCTCGACGGTTCGGAGGTCTTCGGCGCCGATGCGGCTCCGGCGGACTCGTTGTGGCTGCGCGCGATCCGCTCGCCCCATGCGCGGGCCCGCTTCCAGCTCGGCGATCTCGAAGCCTTTCGCGTCCGGCACGGACTGGCAGCCGTGCTGACCTTCCGCGACGTGCCGGTCAACCGTTTCGGCATCTATCCCGCCGGCAAGGATCAGCCGGTGCTGGCCGAACAGCACGTGCGGTTCCGCGGCGAAGCGGTGCTGGCGCTGGTCGGCGAGCGGGAGGCCGTCGAGCGGATCAGGGACGGCGATGTTCCGATCACCTGGCAGCCGCTCGAGCCCGTGACCATCGCAGCCGCTGCGGCGGGCAAGGCGCCGGCGCTCCACGAGTCGCTGAGGGACAATGTTCTGGTGCGCGGCAGAGTGTTGAAGGGAGACGTCGAAGCCAACACGGGTTCCCTGGCTGCGGAGGTGGAGGTCGAGACCGCGTTTGTCGAGCACGCCTACATCGAGCCCGAGGCCGGCTATGCGCGCCTGGTCGGCGACCGGATCGAGATCGCCGCCTGCACCCAGACGCCCTACATGGACCGCGACGAGGTGGCGCACGTGCTGGGGGTCAGCAAATCGTCGGTGCGCATCATGCCCACGGCGACCGGCGGCGGCTTCGGCGGCAAGCTCGACATTTCGATCCAGCCGCTCCTGGCGCTGGCGGCTGTGAAGCTCAGGCGGCCGGTGCGAATGATCTACACCCGGCCGGAATCGATGGCCTCGACCACCAAGCGGCATCCGGCGCGCATCATCGCCAAGGCGACTGCGGACGAAAACGGCAGGCTCCGGACGTTCGACTTTTCCGGCGACTTCAACACCGGCGCCTATGCGAGCTGGGGGCCGACGGTCGCCAGCCGCGTACCGATTCATGCAACGGGACCCTATGTCGTGCCGCACGTCAGGGCGCTGTCGCGCGCCATCCACACCAACGATCCGCCTGCCGGAGCGTTTCGCGGGTTCGGCGTACCGCAGGCGGCGATCGCCCACGAGGCGCTGATGGACATGCTTGCCGACAGGCTCGGCATCGACCGGCTCGAGTTCCGCCACCGCAACGCGCTGAGGATCGGCGATCGAACCGCCACCGGCCAGAAGCTCGAGGCGAGTGTCGGCCTCACCCAATGCCTCGAAGCCCTGCGGCCGCACTGGCAACAGGCCCTGGCTGACGCGCGAACGGCGAACGCAACGGATACCAGAATACGGCGCGGCGCCGGCGTCGCTTGCATGTGGTACGGCATCGGCAATACCTCGATGTCGAATCCATCGACCATGCGAATGGGTCTGAAGCCCACGGGCCGCGTGGTGCTCTACAACGGCGCGGTCGATATCGGCCAGGGGTCCAACACCATCATGGTGCAGATCGCCGCGGATGCGCTGGGCGTCGCGCCGGACGCGATCGATTCCGTCATGGGCGACACGGACCTGACCGAGGACGCGGGCAAGTCTTCCGCCTCGCGGCAGACGTTCATATCCGGCAAGGCGGCCGAGCGGGCGGCGCTGGCGCTGAGGACCGAGATATTGAAACGAGCAGGGGCTGCCGCGGATGCCTGCATCGAGCTCGGCGAGGGCCGGGTCGTGGCGGGCGCCAGGGTGCTGCAGCTCTCGGATCTCCCTGCCGACAATTTCGGTGATGTGCTGTCGGGCCGCGGCAGTTTCGATCCTCCCACGACGCCGCTCGACGCCGAAGGACAGGGGATCCCGTATGCGACCTACGCCTTTGCGGCACAGATGGCCGAAGTCGCGGTTGATACGGGGCTCGGTACGGTCAAGGTTACGAGGATCGTTGCCGCCCATGACGTCGGCCGGGCGATCAATCCGATGCTGGTGGAAGGACAGATCCACGGCGGCATTGCACAAGGTTTGGGTTTTGCGCTCATGGAGGAATACGTCCCGGGGCGCACCGAGAACCTGCACGATTATCTGATCCCGACGTTCGGCGACATGCCGGTGATCGAGACGATCCTGATCGAAGACCGCGAGCCGCTAGGGCCGTCGGGGGCCAAGGGCATCGGCGAGCCGGCGCTGATCGCCACCGCTCCGGCGATCCTCTCGGCTATCGAACATGCAACGGGGGTGCGCATCACCCGCCTGCCGGCCACGCCCGACCGTGTGCTGGCGGCGCTCAAGTCGGACGCAGCCCGATGAGCGAGCCCTCGCACGACATGACGGAGGCCTTCGGGGCCCGCGAGGAGGGCGGCATCGTACGCTGCGACGCCTGCCCGGTCCTGTGCCGCATCCGGCCCGGCAAGTCCGGTGCCTGCGACCGCTATGCCAATGTCGACGGCAATCTCGTTCGCACCGATCCCCTCGTGCTGCTTGCCCGAACGATCGAAAAGGAGGGGGCGGTTGTTCCCTTCGAGGGCGCCGACTGGACAGGCAATCCGGTGCGGCCGGGAGAGGTTTTCGTCACCGGCATCGGCGCCGGCACCACCTATCCCGACTACAAGCCGGCCCCGTTCATCGTGTCGAGCGTAGTCGAAGGGGTGGACATGGTGACGGTCGTCACCGAGGGCATCTTCAGCTATTGCGGCGTGAAGGTGAAGATCGACACCGATCGCCATCTCGGGCCCGAACAGGCGGCGGTGCGCGCCGGAGGCGAGCAGGTGGGTCATGTCACCACCGCGGAGTATGGCTCGCAGATGCTGTCGCTCGGCGGGGTCAGGCACCTGACCGGCGGCTCGAAAAAAGAAGGTATGGTCACCTGTGACACGATGCTGGCGTTGTGCAACGCGGAAGCCGTCCGGCTCACCATCGATGGTGGCGCCGCGATCACCGTGGAGGCCGGTCAGGCGCCCATCGTCGAAGGGGTTACGGAGGAGCAAATGCGCGTCGGCTGCGGTTCGGCCACCATCGGCATGTTCGCCAAGCAGTGGTACGGGCACGCCGACGAGGTGATCGTGGTCGACGATCACATCACCGGAGTCCTGACCGAGCATCAGGCCGGGCGCTGTCTCGACATGAAGCCTGCCGGAATTCGCGTGCGCGGGCGGAAGTCTACACCGGGACGCTATTTCCAGGTCGCCAAACCGGGATCGGGCTGGGGCGGCACCGACATCACCAACCCCCTCGACATCATCCGCAAGATCGACCCCGGGACGGCCTGGCCTGGCCTGCGCCTGCTCATGGTGTCGACGACCGGCGACCACAGCATCTGGCTCGAGCTCGATGCGGATCTGAAGCCCATCGAAAAAGAAATGCCGGAAGCAGTGCGCAAGGTCGTGGAACGCATCGGCGAGAACTGCGAGCCGGCACTTTCCACGGTGTTGTTCATGGCGGGGGCGGGAGGCTCGCTGCGCTCCGGAGTGACGGAGAACCCTGTGAGCCTCACGCGCTCGGTGCGCCAGGCGATCACCCGCGTCACCTGTGGCGGGGCGCCGGTCTACATCTATCCCGGCGGCGGCATCACCTTCATGGTCGATGTCACCCAGCTGCCGAAACATTCCTTCGGCTATGTGCCGACGCCGGCGCTGGTGGGACCGCTCGAATTCACGATGCCGCGCGAGAGCTATGCCGCGCTCGGCGGTCACATGGAGTTCGTCAGAGGGATCGATGAACTGGAGCAGGTGAAGCACCGGAGACAGGAAGCATGGCCGCCGCAGAATCCCTGGCCGCTGCACGGGAGAGCGTGACATGCACGCTCCGCAATCGGCGGTTCTGCCGCGCAACCGGTTGCACCTCCAGCACGGACCGATCGATCTCGTTATCACCGCCGAGGGCGAGGCGGCCTGCGTCGAACGTGCCTACGAAGCGGCGCGGCAGACGTTTCCGGATGTCCTGCCGCGGCTTGTCGAAGAGCTTCCGGCATTGCGTTCGCCGATCGGCGAAACCATGCCGCCCCTCCGGGGACCCGTGGCGAAGCGCATGGCGCACGCCTGCTGGCCCTATCGTTGCCAATTCATCACACCCATGGCGGCGGTTGCCGGGAGCGTCGCCGATGAAATCGCCATGGTCATGCGTGCGGCCGCCCCGTTGCGGCGGCTCATGGTCAACAACGGCGGCGACATCGCCATTCATCTGGCGGAAGGAGAAAGCGCAGTCGCGGGCGTGGTGGCGCGCTCGGACCGGCCGAAGATCGCGGGCACGTTCCGCATCACCGACGGCGATGCAGTGCGCGGAGTGGCGACCTCCGGCTGGCGCGGCAGGAGCCAGAGCCGCGGCATCGCCGATGCCGTTACCGTGCTCGCGACCAGCGCCGCCGCAGCCGATGCGGCCGCCACCATGATCGCCAACGCAGTTGACGCCGACCATCCGGCAGTACGCCGCGCCGCCGCGCGATCGGTCAAGGACGACAGTGACCTCGGCGACCTCGACGTCACGGTCGATGTCGGGCCGCTGCCCCCGGGCAGTCGTCGCGGAGGCGCTCGACAGAGGCGAAGCGGAAGCGAAAATTCTCCTGGCGCGCGGCCTGATTTGCGGCGCCGTGGCATGCTGGCGATGCAGCCAGCGCGGCTTCAGCATTTTCCGGCGAAGTGGAATCATTCGCCGATAAGAAATGCGCAGGAAATACGTTGAGCATGAAAAGTGTGTACACTTTTCCGGATGCTTAGCGATGCAGCCATGCCACTGATCGAGCTCCGGCGGATGTGCGTGACCGTCGAGGAGATCCGGCACGAATTCGGACCCCCTGCCGCCCGGCCGCCGCGCCGGGGCTCCATATGCGCCGTGCTGAGGAATCCCTATGCCGGGGGCTATGTGCCGGACATTCAACCGATGATGGAGGAGTTGAAGCCCGTCGGCATCGAGATGGCGCAGCGTCTCCTGTCGGCGCTCGGTGGCGAGGCATCCGGGATCGAAGGCTTCGGCAAAGGGGCCATCGTGGGAACGGGCGGGGAGATCGAGCACGGCGCTCTTTGGCACGCGCCCGGCGGCTATGGGATGCGTGAAGTGCTCAGGGGCGCCAGGGCGATCGTGCCGTCGACCAAGAAGGTCGGCGGGCCTGGTGCGCGGCTCGACATTCCCGTCACGCACGTGAACGCTTCCTACGTGCGCTCGCACTTCGACAGCATGGAAGTGGGCGTGCCCGGTGCTCCGGCTCGCGATGAGCTGGTGCTGGCGCTGGTGATGACGACGGGGCCGCGCGTCCATGCGCGGGTCGGCGGACTGAAGGCGGAAGAAATCGCCGGGAAGGATGGGCTCAGATGAAAGCGAAGGTGCGCAAGCTCATTACCGTGGTCGATGAGGTCCATCGCGAGATGGGCAAGGAGATTTCTCCCGCCACGCGGCGCGCCGCGGCGCTGGCGGTGATCGAGAATCCGCTCGCCGGGAAGTTCGTGGAGGACCTTTCGGATTTGATGACGATCGGCGAGGAGCTGGGCGGGCTGCTCACCGAAAAGTGCGTGGCGGCACTCGGCATCGAGGGCGGACGCGCAGAGAGCTTCGGCAAGGCGGCCATCGTCGGAGAGGGGGGCGAGCTCGAGCACGCAGCGGCGATCCTGCATCCGAAGATGGGCACGCCGGTGCGCAAGGTGCTGAGCAAGGGCGCGGCACTCATTCCATCGGCGAAGAAGATGGGCGGTCCCGGCACGCCGATCGACGTGCCGCTCGGCCACAAGGATGCGGCCTACGTGCGCTCACATTTCGACGCCATGGAAGTGCGGGTTGCCGACGCGCCGCGCGAAAAGGAAATCGTGGTGGTGATCGCGGTGACCGACAGCGGCCGGCCGCTCGCCCGCATCGGCGGGCTGGCCAAGCACGAGATCAAGGGCGAAGACGGTCTGCGGTAGCAGCACTCACGGAGACGTCACCTCACTTTGCTCATTTCGATAATATTGCATAGTGCACATAAACTCTATACAGAATCGCAGGTGATAAGAAGCTTCCGGCACAAGGGGCTCAAACGGCTGTATGAGGCTGACGACCGGAGCAAACTAAGCGCTCAGGACGCGGACAAAATCAGCCGAATACTGGCGCGTCTCGATAGCTCGAGAGCGCCCAAAGACATGGCCGCGCCCGGGTTTCAGCTTCATCCGCTGAAGGGCGACAAAAAGGGGCCATGGGCCGTTTCGGTCCGGGCCAACTGGCGGGTCACCTTTCGGTTTGAAGGAGAGGACGCAGTCGATGTCGACTTGACGGATTATCACTAGGAGAATGAATCCATGGGTATGAAAAATCCACCGCATCCGGGTCGTCACGTGAAGATCGATTGTCTGGATGCCCTGGGTCTCAGCGTCACCAGGGGCGCCCAGCTTCTGGGGGTTTCGCGACTGACTCTCAGCAATCTCGTCAACGGAAAGAATGGCGTTTCACCGGAAATGGCAATCCGGCTCTCCAAGGCGTTTGGCGGCTCTGCTGAAGTCTGGCTGCGGATGCAAATGGCTTATGAGCTCGCGCAAGCCCAGAAGCACGCCGGCCGGATAAGAGTGAAGCGCGTGACGCCGCGATTGGCCGCCGCCGAGTAGCGGCCGGCAAGACGCGGCCCGGATTCCGTGGTTCGGTTTCGGCTTCCTTGTGGTAGTTGACTACTTCACAACTTCGGGGATCCGTTCGGCGGGGGGCGTGTTGCGGCTCCTCCCGATGCGCACGATGCCGTCGATCAGCACCATGCCGATGCCCGGCAGATCGCCGACTGCGATCGCCTGCAGCAGGTCCTTGCCGGCCGAGTGCTGCGGCCGGTCCATGAACACGAGGTCGCAGGGCTTGCCCTTCTCGACGAGACCGCAATCGAGCTTCCTGATCTTCGCGGTATTGCCGGTGGCGCAGGCGATTGCCAGCTCGGGAGCCAGTCCACCGAGGCCGGACAGGAGCGCGATCATGCGCAGGATGCCGAGCGGCTGAACGCCGGAACCGGCCGGGCTGTCGGTCCCCAGGATGACGCGATGCAGGTTGCGGGTCGCCAGCGCCGTCTTGAGCGCGGCAATCGCGATGCGCTCGTTGCCGTTGTGAACGAGCTCGATGGCGCGGCTCGACACCTCGCAGAGTTCGCACACATGGCTCTCCGGCAGCGCGGTATGGCCGCCGTTGATGTGACCGATGACGTCGGCGTCGGCCTCGAGAACGGTGTCCTTGTCGATCAGGCCCGAGCCCGGAATCGAAGGGCCGCCGGTGTGGATGGTGCTCTGGATGCCGTGCTTGCGCGCCCAGGCGACCATCTCCCTGGCTTCATAGCCGGCCTTCACGCCGCCGAGGCCCACCTCTCCCAGGAGCGTTACTCCGGCGTTGGCCAGATCCTTGAAGTCCTGCTCGACCATGCCTTTCTCGAGCACCGGCGCGCCGGCCATGACTTTCACGCCGCCGGGTCGAAACGCGGCGAATGACCGCTGGGCGGTGATGGCGAGCGCCTTGACGCCCACGACGTCCTTGGGCCTGCCGGGCAGATGCACCTCGCCGGCTGACACCATGCAGGTGACCCCGCCGTTCAGGAAGCTGTCGATCCAGCCGAGCTGATTCTGGCGCGGCGTCCAGTCGCCGAACACGGGATGGACATGACTGTCGATCAGCCCCGGCGCAACGGCGGTGCCTTTGGCATCGATGAGCGTATCGGCCGCCTCGGTGTCGCAGCTCTTCTTCGCGCCGACCTCGGTGATGCGGCCGTCGACGGCGACGATGGTGTCGGCATCGCTCAATGGCCGGTCGACGTCACCGGTCAGCAGCAGGCCGATGTTGGTGATGACGACCTTGCCTTTCGGCCCTGCCTCGGCTGCTGTCGCCGCCATGGCCAGTTCCCTCCGGTTGCGCAACGCAATAGTAGACGGGGTTCCGGTTCTGCGCCAACCCGCTATAGTCCGCCCCCATGATCGCCAATCGCTCACCGGACTTCGCATTCGACCTCGGCGAGACGGCGGCGATGATCCGCGAGACGGTGTCGGCCTTCGCAGCGAAGGAAATCGCCCCGCGCGCCGCCGACATCGACCGGCTGAACGAGTTCCCGCGCGAGCTGTGGCCGAAACTCGGCGAGCTCGGGCTGCTTGGCATCACCGTCGAGGAGGACTACGGCGGAGCCGGGCTGGGCTACCTCGAACATTGCGTGGCGATGGAGGAGTTGAGCCGCGCTTCGGCGTCGGTGGCGCTTTCCTACGGCGCCCACTCCAACCTGTGCGTGAACCAGATCCGCCGCAACGGCAGCGAAGCGCAGAAGCGCAGATATCTGCCGAAGCTCATCTCGGGTGAGCACCTCGGAGCGCTGGCGATGTCGGAGTTGGGATCGGGCTCCGATGTCGTTTCCATGCGCACCCGGGCGGACAGGAAGGGCAACGGCTACGTCCTGAACGGCAGCAAGATGTGGATCACCAACGGTCCCGGCGCCGACACGCTGGTGGTCTACGCCAAGACCGATCCCGATGCTGGCGCACGCGGCATCACCGCTTTCATTATCGAGAAAGGTTTCAAGGGATACTCGACAGCCCAGAAGCTGGACAAGCTCGGCATGCGCGGCTCCGACACATGCGAGCTGGTGTTCACCGACTGCGAGGTGCCGGCGGAGAACGTGCTGGGCGAGGTCGGCAAGGGCGCCGGCGTGCTCATGTCGGGCCTCGACTATGAACGGGCGGTGCTCGCGGCAGGGCCGCTCGGCATCATGCGCGCCTGCATGGACGCGGTCATGCCCTATGTTCACGAGCGGCGCCAGTTCGGCCAGCCGATCGGCACTTTCCAGCTCATCCAGGGAAAGATCGCCGACATGTACGTGACGATGAACGCGGCGCGCGCTTATGTGTATGAGGTGGCGAAGGCCTGCGACCGCGCGCGCACGACCCGGGAGGACGCTGCCGGAGCGATACTGTTCGCCGCCGAAAAGGCGACGCAGATGGCCCTCGATGCCATCCAGATCCTCGGCGGCAACGGCTACATCAACGATTATCCCACCGGCCGCCTGCTGCGCGACGCCAAGCTCTACGAGATCGGCGCCGGCACCAGCGAGATCCGCCGCGTGCTCATCGGCCGCGAGCTGTTCGAGAAGACCAACTAGCCGCCCTATGCCCGTTCTCACCTCATCACTCGACGTGAAGTCGGAGGCGTTCGCGCGCAACCGGGCGCACATGCAGCAGCTCGTCGACGATCTCAAGGCGAAGGCCGCTCAAGTCGCCGCCGGCGGACCGGCCCTTCAGCGCGAACGCCATCGTGCGCGCGGCAAGCTCCTGGCGCGGGAGCGCATCGACCGGCTGCTCGACCCAGGCTCGCCGTTTCTCGAAGTGGGGCAGCTCGCCGCCAACGGCATGTATGGCGGCGAAGTGCCCTCGGCCGGGCTCATCGCCGGCGTCGGATCCATCGCCGGCCGCGAATGCGTCGTCGTGTGCAATGACGCGACGGTGAAGGGCGGCACCTACTATCCGCTCACCGTGAAGAAGCACCTCAGAGCCCAGGAGATCGCGCTCGAGAACCGGCTGCCGTGCGTCTATCTCGTCGATTCGGGCGGCGCAAACCTGCCCAACCAGGACGAGGTGTTTCCCGACCGCGACCACTTCGGACGCATCTTCTTCAACCAGGCGACCATGTCGGCACGGGGCATCCACCAGATCGCCGTGGTTATGGGCTCGTGCACCGCCGGCGGCGCCTACGTTCCGGCGATGGCCGACCAGAGCATCATCGTCAGGAACCAGGGCACGATCTTCCTCGGCGGACCGCCGCTCGTGAAGGCGGCGACGGGCGAGGTGGTGAGTGCCGAGGAGCTGGGCGGCGCCGATGTCCACAGCCGGACCTCGGGGGTCACCGACTATTATGCCCTCAACGACGAACACGCCCTCGACATGGCGCGCGACATCGTCGCTGCGCTCAACTATCGCAAGGACCCGCAGCTGCGCATCGAGAAGCCGGCGGAGCCGCTCTTCGATCAACTCGACATCTACGGCATCGTCCCCGCCTCGACGCGGGAGCCATACGATGTGCACGAAGTCATCGCCCGCATCGTCGACAGAAGCGAGTTCACGGAGTTCAAGGCCCTCTACGGGACGACGCTGGTGTGCGGCTTTGCCCGCATCTGGGGCTATCCCGTCGGCATTCTCGCCAACAACGGCATCCTGTTCAGCGCCTCGGCGTTGAAGGGCGCGCATTTCATCGAGCTGGCCTGCAAGCAGAAGATCCCGCTGCTGTTCCTGCAGAACATCTCGGGCTTCATGGTGGGGCGGAAATACGAGAGCGAAGGCATCGCCAAGGACGGCGCCAAGCTCGTCACCGCGGTCGCCTGTGCCCAGGCGCCGAAGATCACCGTAATCATCGGCGGCAGCTTCGGAGCCGGCAACTACGGCATGTGCGGAAGGGCATACTCGCCGCGCTTCCTGTGGATGTGGCCCAACGCTCGCATCAGCGTCATGGGCGGAGAACAGGCGGCGAATGTACTGGCCACGGTCAAGCGCGAGGCCATGGAAGCGCGCGGCGAAACGTGGACGGCCACGGACGAGGAGGCGTTCAAGGCGCTTGTGCGCGAGCAATACGAGCGGCAGGGGCACCCCTATTACGCCACGGCGCGGCTGTGGGACGACGGCATCATCGATCCCGGGCAAACGCGAACCGTGGTGGCGCTGAGCCTGTCGGCGGCGCTCAATGCGCCCATCGGCGACACGGAATTCGGCGTGTTCCGCATGTGAGCGGCGGCGGAATGTTTCGCTCGCTGCTCATCGCCAATCGCGGCGAAATCGCCTGCCGGGTCATACGCACGGCACGGCGCATGGGCATCCGCACCATCGCCGTCCATTCCGATGTCGATGCGCACTCCCTGCACGTGCGCGAAGCCGATGCCGCCGTGCGACTGGGCCCGGCTCCCGCCCGCGACAGCTATCTCAATGTCGATGCGGTGATCGGTGCGGCGTTGGCATCAGGGGCTGAGGCGGTGCATCCGGGCTATGGATTCCTTTCGGAGAACGCCGGGTTCGCGGAGGCGTGCGGCAAGGCTGGATTGGTGTTCGTCGGCCCGCCCGCCTCGGCCATTCGCGCCATGGGTGACAAGAGTGAAGCCAAGTCTCTGATGGCGGCGGCCGGCGTGCCGGTCGTGCCTGGCTACCATGGTCCGGACCAGGCTGACGGCGCGCTCAGGGCGGAAGCCAGGCGGATCGGCTATCCGGTGCTGATCAAGGCTTCGGCAGGCGGCGGCGGCAAGGGCATGAAGGTTGCCGCAGAGCCGGGTGAATTCGATGCGGCCGTGGCTTCCGCCAGGCGCGAGGCGCTTGCCGCGTTCGGCGACGGCCGGCTGCTCCTGGAAAAGTATCTACAACGGCCCCGGCACGTGGAAATTCAGGTGTTCGCCGACAGCCACGGCAACACGGTGTCATTGTTCGAGCGCGACTGCTCGATCCAGAGACGGCATCAGAAGGTCATCGAGGAGGCCCCTGCGCCGGGGCTGACCCCTGCCAGGCGAGCGGTGATGAGCAAGGCGGCGGTCGCGGCAGCGCGGGCAGTACAATATGTCGGGGCAGGGACGATCGAGTTCATGCTCGAGCGGGACGGATCGTTCTATTTCATGGAAATGAACACGCGGCTTCAGGTGGAACATCCGGTGACGGAGATGATCACCGGGATCGATCTGGTGGAGTGGCAGCTGCGGGTGGCGGCGGGCGAGCCGTTGCCGCTCACGCAGAAAGAAATCGCCATGCAGGGTCATGCCGTCGAAGCCCGGCTTTATGCGGAGGACCCCGAGCGCGGATTTCTGCCGCAGACCGGGCGCATCGAGCGGCTCAGGTTTCCCGAGGCGACCAGGGGTGTGCGGGTCGACACCGGTGTCGTCGAGGGCGATGCGATAACCCCATACTATGACCCCCTCATCGCCAAGGTGATCGCCTGGGGGCCCGACCGTGGATCGGCAGTGCAGGGACTCGCAGAGGCGCTCAGGCGTACGCAGATTGCCGGCGTTGCGACCAATGCATCTTTCCTGTCGCAGGTCGTCCGGCATGCGAGCTTCCGGGCTGGCGAAGTCGATACCGGGTTCATCGCCCGTCATGAAAGCGATCTTTTCGCGCAGCCGGGCAGACCCGGCGAGCGCGAGCTGTTGCTGGCAGGGCTCGGCATTCTCGCTCTGCGCGCACGGCGCAAGCGGAACGCGAGGAACGAGGACAAGGACCAGGCGAGCCCATGGTCGCGAAGCGATGGCTGGCGGCTCAACCTCGGCCACCAGGCGACGGTCGAATTCGCCGGCGAAAAGCCGGACTCGGCGAGGGCGCTGACGTTCAGCTATCTCCCGCAGACCGGCGGCGAGATGCGGTTCATGCATGACGGGAAGGCGATCGTCGTGGCGGTCGACGAGGAAGGCGGGCTTACGGGTACGGTGGATGGCCAACCCTTCGCCGTCGCGTGCCATTTGTCGAGTCACGAGCTCACGCTGTTCGACGACGGCATCACACGCCGGTTCAAGCTCAAGGATCCGGTCGCCGAAGCGATGCGGGTACCCCAGTCGAGCGGCGCCATCCTCGCACCCATGCCGGGCCGGGTCATGGTGATCAACGTGAAGCAACAGGAGAAGGTCGAGCTTAACGCACCGCTTCTGGTGCTCGAGGCAATGAAGATGGAACATGTCATTCGTGCGCCGAGGAACGGTGTCGTGATGCACATCGGCGTCCGTGAAGGCCAACAGGTCAACGAAGGCGATCAGCTCGTCGAGATCAGCTAATGGAACGCCATCATCAAGGCCACGCCGATCGCTACCAGCGCCGATGCGGCAATGCGCTCCAGGCGATGCGGCTCGCCCATGACCAGTGTGCCGATCAGGGCGGCGATGATGACGCTGGTTTCGCGCAGGGCAGAAACGATGGCGATGGGAGCGAGCGCTGAAGCATAGATGACCAGCCCATAGGCCATAACCGCGCTGAAACCAGCGATGGTACCGTATCGCCACTCGGCAATCGCCGTTTCGGTCAGTTTGCCGCGCCGCACAAAGACGGCAAACAGCACGACGGGAAACTCGAGCGCATAGAGCCAGGCGATATATCCGAACGGACTCCTGGAGTGGCGGACGCCGAGACCATCGGTAACGCTGTACGCGGCTATGAAAAGGCCGACGCCGAGCGCCAAAATCGGCAGCAGCGAATCGGTTCGCAACGATCGCAAATGGCGGGCCGAAAGCACCGCTATGCCGGCACAGACTACCAGGAGACCAAGCAGCGCGCCCCGCGACAGAACCTCGCCGCCAAACGCCCCAGGCGCCGAGCGCCACCAGAACCGGCGCGCTGCCCCTGGCGAGCGGATAGACGAAACTCAGATCGCCGGCGCGGTAGGCGAGAAACACGATGGCGTAATAGGCATAATGCAGAAATGTAGAGAGCGCGATGAACGGCCAGCTCGGAGCAGCGGGGGCATCGACGAAGGGAATCATCGCGATACCAGTCAGGGACGTGATGAGTGAAATCGAGGCGATGACGGTCAGCCGGTCGACCGACAGCTTGACGAGCGCGTTCCAGCCGGCATGGAGCACGGCGGCCAACAACGGCAGCAGCAAAATCGAAACCGTCATGCCGGGGACGTCGTCGGAGCACGCCGTGGTTTGACGCGGTTCCGGCCAGCCGATAGGCTGCCGCCCGACGAAAGAGCCTCGCGATCCTGTCACTGAGGCGACATGGAGAGCGTGCAAAAACAGTCCAATTCAAGGGAGGAGTATCATCCATGGTGCAAGAAAAACCCGGTCGGCTGCGTCTTCTCGGCTGTGCGCTGGCGGCTGCGTTTCTGACTGCCGGCTCGGCGTGGGCGGAAGACATCACCGTCTATACGGCGCTCGAGGACGATCAGCTGGCGGCATACAAGGACCGCCTTCGAGGCAAAGACCACCCGGACATCACGATCAACTGGGTCCGCGATTCGACCGGGCCGATCACGGCGCGGCTCCTGGCGGAGAAGGCGAACCGGCAAGCCGATGCGGTATGGGGGCTGGCGGCGACCAGCCTGCTGGTGCTCGACGGCGAAGGCATGCTCGAAGGCTACGCGCCGAAGGACGTCGACGCGCTTAAGCCGAGCTTCCGGATGCCGCCAATCCGCCGAAATGGATCGGCATGGACGCCTGGGCGTCGGCTATCTGCTACAACCTGCCGGAAGGCCAGGCCGAAAGGCGTGCCGCAACCGGCGTCCTGGGCGGATCTGCTGAAGCCCGAATTCAAGGGGCACATCGTGATGTCCAACCCGGCCTCGTCGGGCACCGGCTATCTGACGGTATCGGCGATCCTCCAGCTGATGGGCGAGGAGAAGGGCTGGGAATATCTCGACGAGCTGCACGAGAACATCGCCACGCTACCTGCACTCCGGCTCGAAGCCCTGCGTGAGCGCGGCCAAGGGCGAATACGTCGTCGGCATCTCGTTCGCGTATCGCGGCGTGCAGGAGAAGAACAAGGGCGCGCCGATCGAGATCATCCTGCCGTCGGAAGGCATCGGCTGGGACATGGAGGCGACCGCGATCATGACCGGCACCGACAATCCCGATGCCGCCAAGAAGCTGCCGACTTTGCGGCCAGCGACGACGCCAACAAGCTCTATGCCAAGAGCTATTCGGTGACGGCGCTATCCCGAACGTCTCCGGCAAGATCGAGAACTATCCCGACAACGAAGAGCAGCTGATGATCAAGAACGACTTCGCCTGGGCGGCTGCCAACGGGACCGCATTCTCGAAGAATGGAAGAAGCGCTACGACTCCGAAGAGCGCGCCGAAGACCTGACATACCGGCTGCCGGAATGCTTCTGGCTACCCACTGTCCGCCCGTTTCGGGCGGGCAGGCGGCCATTGCCGTTGCGGTTAAGCCGCCCACTCTTCCGGGCCCGGAATTTCGGCGATGAGGGCTGACAAGCCCGGCGCCGCAGGCGCGGCGCGCCCTACCTGGTGATCGACCGGCTCAACAAGTCGCTTCGGCGGCTTTCAGGCGCTCAAGGACATCTCGCTCGACATCCAGGAAGGCGAGTTCGTCTGCTTTCTCGGCCCCTCCGGCTGCGGCAAGACCACGCTGCTGCGCGCGATCGCCGGGCTCGACTCCAGAGCAGCGGCCGGATCGAACAGGGTGGGCGCGACATCTCGCTCCTGCCGCCATCGGAGCGCGATTTCGGCATCGTCTTCCAGTCCTATGCGCTGTTCCCCAACCTGACGGTCGAACGACAACGTCGGGTATGGACTGAAGAGCGCCGGCCGCGGCCAGGGCCGAAATCGCCGCCCGCGTGAACGAGCTGCTGCAGCTGGTCGGTCTGGCGGATCAGGACGGAAAATATCCGGCTCAGCTTTCGGGCGGGCAGCAGCAGCGGGTCGCCGTGGCGCGGGCGCTCGCCATGTCGCCCGGGCTTCTGCTGCTCGATGAACCCTTGTCGGCGCTCGACGCGCGGGTGCGCGTGCCGGCTGCGCCACGAAATCAGGAACCTGCAGCGGCGGCTCGGCGTGACGACGATCATGGTGACCCACGACCAGGAGGAAGCCCTGACGATGGCCGACCGGATCGTGGTCATGAACCACGGCGGCATCGAGCAGGTTGGAACGCCGCTTGAAATCTACCGCCGGCCGGCAAGCGCGCTTCGTGGCCGATTTCGTTGGCACGATGAATTTCCTTCCGGCGAAGGCGGTGTCCGATGCGCGTGTCCGCCTCGGCGAGGGGATCGAGCTTGCCTGCAGCGATGCGGGAAACGACCTGCTCCAGGGAGCGCCAAGTGACGCTGTGCGTGCGCCCGGAGGATGTGCTGGTGCGCGGTATGACGGAGCGGACGCGCCGAACGTCGTTCACGGCGCGCATCGAGGACCTGGAGTTCTTCGGCTCGTTCTACCGCGCGCGCCTGGCGCCGGCCAGCAACGGCGCCGGAATTCACGGCCGATTTCTCGATCAACGCGGTGCGCGACCTCGAGCTCGCGCCGGAAAGCATGGTGACGGTCGCGCTGCCGGCCGGACCGCCTGCGCGTGTTTCCGGGAGCCGGCGGTGAAGCCATGAGCCGCCGAGACGGCTTCGGTCACCGCGACTGCGCACGCACACCGTACGACCGAAGCATCGGCCTCGAAGGCTGGATCGTCCGCGGTTCGGCTTGCTCGGATCGGCCTCTATATCGCGATCACGGTTGTGTTGCCGCTCTATTCCTTGCTCGCCAAGAGTTTCGAGAACAAGAGCGGCGAATTCGTCGGCCTTGCCAACTTTCCGAATACTTCTGCCGATCCGGCCCTTTCGGCCTCGCTGTGGAACAGCCTGTCGGATGTCTCTCGTCAGCGCAGCGATCACGGTCACTGCTGGCCTTCGTCTACGCCTATGCGCTGACGCGCAGCTGCAATGCCCGGCAAGGGACTGTTCAAGGCCATCGCTCTGGTGCCGCTGCTGGCGCCGTCGCTGCTGCCGGCGCTGGCGCTCGTCTACCTGTTCGGCAATCAGGGAATGCATCAAAGGCGCGCTCATCGGCGGCAGCCTCTACGGTCCGATCGGCATCATGATCGGCGAGGTGTTCTTCGCCTTTCCCGCACGCGCGTGCATGATCATCCTGACCGCGCTCGCCGCCGCCGACCAGCGCCTCTACGAGGCGGCCGAGGCCTGCGCGCCCGGCCGCTGGCGGGTCTTCTGGACCGTGACGCTGCCGGGCTGCCGTTACGGCCTGATCAGCGCCGGCTTCGTGGTGTTCACGCTGGTCATCACCGATTTCGGCGTGCCCAAGGTCATCGGCGGCTCCTACAATGTGCTGGCGACCGACGTCTACAAGCAGGTGATCGGCCAGTTCAATTTCCAGATGGGCGCCGTGGTCGGCATGCTGCTGCTGACGCCGGCGGTGATATCGTTCGTCGTCGACCGCATGATGCAGCGCCGCCAGGTGGCGCTCCTGTCGGCGCGCGCCGTGCCCTACGAGCCGAAGCCCAGCGCGGATTCGGTCGACGCCAGCTGCTGGTCGTATCTGCGGCGTCATCGCCTTCATCCTGCTGGGCATCCTGGCGATGGCCGCCTTCGGCTCGGTCATCACCTACTGGCCCTACGACCTGTCGCTGACGTGGACGAACTACGATTTCAACAATATCGATACCAACGGCTGGGGCGCCTATTGGAACAGCCTCAGGATGTCGGCGGCGACGGCGGTTTTCGGAACGACGATCGTCTTCGCCGGCGCCTACCTGGTGGAGAAGGCGGCGCGGCTTCGCAAGCGGCGCGCTCGCTGATCCACCTGATGTGCATGATCCCGCTGGCGGTGCCCGGCGTGGTGCTCGGGCTTTCCTACATCTTCTTCTTCAACTGCCTCGGACAATCCGCTGAACTTTCTCTATCTGACGATGACGACTGCTGGTCATCGCGACGGTCACGCACTTCTACACGGTGCCGCATCTGACCGCGCTGACCGCTCTCAAGGCGCTGGATGCCGAATTCGAGTCCGTGGCGGCCTCGCTCAAGGTGCCGTTCTACCGGACCTTCTGGCGCGTGACCGTGCCGGTGTCGCTGCCGGCGATCATCGACATCGCCATCTACTATTTCGTCAACGCCATGACGACGGTGTCGGCGGTGGTTTTTCTCTACGGCGTCGGACACCAAGCTGGCCTCGATCTCGGTCGCTCAACATGGATGATGCGGGCAATACCGCCAATGCCGCCGCCATGGGCATGACCATCGTGGTGACCTCGGCAGGGCTGAAACTCCTGCACTGGCTCGCCACCCGTGGCATCGAGTATCGTACCCAGAAATGGCGGCGGCGATGATGGGCTATCCGTTACATTCCGCAAGGCAACGATCGATAATGCCGAGCGCCGCATCCATCTCCGCATGGGTGGTGACGAGCGGCGGCGTCAGCGTCAGAACACTGACCATGGTGGTCTTGAAGTTGAGCCCGAGCTCGAGCGCGCGATAGAGGACCTGCTCGGCCGCATCGACGGCAGGGGCCTTGCTGTTGCGATCCAACACAAGCTCGATACCGATCACACATCCGATGGCGCGCACATCGCCGATGATGCGATGCCGGACTTTCATGTCGTCCAGCCGTTCGAGGGCATGGGCGCCGATGTCGCGGGCGCGCTCGACCAGGCCTTCGCTCTCGATGATGTCGATGGTCGTCAGCGCCGCGCGGCAGGTGAGCGGGTTCTTCTCGTGCGTATAGTGGCCGACAGCGCGGTCGGGAACGACGTCGAGCTCCGGCCGCGCGATCACGGCGGCGATCGGCAGCATGCCGCCGCCGAGAGCCTTGCCCAGCACCAGAATGTCCGGCACGCAGTCGAAGTGCTCGCAGGCGAACATGCGCCCCGTCTTGCCGAGCCCGGTTGGAACTTCGTCGAAAACCAGCAGCGTGTCATGGGCGTTGCATGCCTCGCGGACCGCCTGCCAATAGCCGGGAGGGGGGAGATAGGGACGGCGCGCAACGGTTCGGCGATGACCGCGGCCACGTCGCCTTCCTTCTCGAGGATGTAGGCGACCATGTCGGCGCAACTCATATGGCACAGCGCGAGGTCGGGACCGCCGTTCAGAATCCGGATAGCCGTAAGGGCAGCGATAGCCGGCGAAGGGTGCGACATGCTCTGCGCCCGGAAACAGCGGACCGATGGGTCCGGACCGGAAGATTGCCTCACCGCCGATGCTGATGCCGCCGAACCCGGCGCCGTGAAACGCATCCCAGAAGGACAGCGTCTTGAACCGCCCGGTCGCCGCCCGCGCCAGCTTGAGCGCGATGTCGATCGCATCGGACCCGCCGGTGGCGAACAGTACCTTGCCCAGAGTGCCGGGAGCGATCTCGGCAAGCTTGCGGGCCAGCGCGATGGCCGGCTCATCGGTGAACCGCCGGGGCACGAACGACAAATCGTCCAGCTGCCGCTTAAGCGCTTCTTTCAGCCGGGATGGCCGTAGCCGATGTGATGCACGTTGTTGCCGTGAAAATCCATGTAACGGCGGCCCGCCATGTCCTCGATCCAAATTCCTTCGGCCCTGCGGATGGCGAGCAGGCAGGGCGTGGACAGCGACTGGCGCAGAAAGTAGCGCTCGTCCTCGGCGAGCATCCGGCGGCTATCGGCATCCACGTGGTTCTCCTGCCACTGACGCCGACGTGGACTGAGATTGCTGTCGCCTTCCGACCGGTCGATCCGGCTCATCTCGTCCGCTCCTCGACCTCGGCATCGGCAAGCTTCGACAAATCGTCGATGGCATCGCAAATCCAGTCGATCTCTTCGCGCGTGACCACGAGCGGCGGTACCACCCAGACGCCGAACTTGTCGGAGGGAATGTAGATGTTGTGTTTGTCGAGCAGGTGCCTGGCCACGGTCTGCACGACCGAAGGCTGGTACTTCTCGGTGGCGCGCCGCAAGGGCCGGCGAGTTTGCCGATCCATGACGAGTTCGAGCGTCCAGAAAAGCCCGAGCCCGCGAACATCGCCGACACAAGGGTGGCGTTCGCCGATGCTGCGTAGCCCGGCGCCGAGGTGGTCGCCGAGCTCGCGGGTCCGTTCGAGAAGACGTTCTTCGTGGAGGACTTCGATTCCGGCGAGCGCTGCAGCAGCGGCAAGAGCATGGCCGGAGAAGCTCTGGCCGTGCCCGAAGATATTGTCGTCGAAGCTGCTGGCTACTTTTGCCGACATGACGGTCGCCGCAAGCGGGCAATAGACGCCGAGCGCCTTGCCCATCACCAGGATGTCGGGCTCGATGCCATAGTGCTCGATGGCAAACATGCGCCCCGTCCGGCCCATGCCGGTCATCGTTTCGTCGACGATCAGCAGAATTCCCCAGTCGTCGCAAAGTTTCCTCAGTCCCTGCATGTAGCCGTCGGGGGGCGGGATGATTCCGTTCGAACCGACGACTGCTTCGACGAGCATGGCCGCCACCTTGCCGCTGCCGCCTTCCTGTTCGATCAGATAGTCGAGGTATTGCAGGTTTGCCGCCACGGCATCGCTGCCATCGCCGAAGCGGGAGCGATAGGCGTCGGCATCGGGAGCGAATACGACGCCCGGCGCGGTCAGAGGTTCAAGGAACCAGCGCCGTGGATCGCCGCTCGCCGAAGTCGCGCCGGCCGTGGCGCCGTGCCAGGAGCGATAGCGGGCAATGATCTTGTAGGGATAGGGGTACTGCCGCGGTGCATCGGCAGGGACGCCGTGCCTGAACAACTCAATATACCGGTGCTGGCGTGCGCCCAATATCGCCGCCTCGATCGGCAGCGGCTCCCGACTGACTGAAGTAAACACGTTTTCCCGGCTTGCCGGGCACGAGATCGGCGAGGCGCTGGGCGAGTTTGGCGGTCGGCTCGGTGGCAAAATCGTCGGTGACGTAGACGATCTTGTCCATCTGGGCGCGCATTGCGGCGAGCACCTTGGGGTGCCTGAAGCCGAGGTTGATGCATTCATGCGCACTGCGCAGATCAAAAATCTTTCGGCCTTCGGTCGTGGTGATCCAGCAGCCCTCCGTACTCGCGACGGGGATTGGTGCATATTCGCGCTGCGCCGACCAGCACTGCATCACGTGGCAGGCCTGCAATGATGCGAGATCGGATCTCATGCATTCTCGACCGGCGTGCTTCCCTCGATCCATGTTTTTTGAACCACGAGAGTATCGTCGAGGTGCACGAGATTGGCGAGATATCCCTTGGCCACCTGGCCGAGCTCATGATCGAGCCTCAGGAAAGCGGCCGGATAGAGGGACGCCATGCGCAACGCCTCCTCCACGCTCAGACCCAACTCCCGGCCACAATAGCGCACCGCGTCGTCCATGGTGAGGTTTGAGCCGGCAAGGGTGCCGTCACTGAGCGTGAGCCGGCCTTCCTTCAGATGTACTGGGCGGTTCTGCAGCCGGAAGCTCGAGGGACCGCCGGCAGCCGACGGCATGGCATCGGAGACCAGAAACAGCTTGCCGCATGGCTTGGCGGCGAGGGCGACCTTCAAAGCGAGAGCATCGACATGATGGCCATCGGCGATGATGCTGCAATAGCAGTCCTGGTCGGCAAGGGCGGTTCCGACCATACCCGGCTCGCGCCCGGCCAACTGGCTCATGGCGTTGAAGAGATGGGTGAAGCCGCGGGCGCCCGCCCGAATGGCGGCGGTTGCTTCGATCGCGGTCGCTTCGGAATGTCCGAGGCTCACGATGAGACCGGCCTGGGTGAGCCGGGTGATCGCCGCAGGCGGTGCAGCCGAAGGCGCGAGGGTCAGGAGAACCGTGCCGCAGTCGAGCTTCGACAGCCAATCGATATCGCTCGCGGCGATGGTGCGGATAAATCTTTCGTCATGGGCGCCCCGCCGCTTCGAGTCGATGAACGGGCCCTCGATGTGAATCCCGAGAATGCCGGGTGTGCGTTCGCGGCGGGCAACGGTGACCGCTTCGACGGCGGACTTGAGAACCATTTCTTGGTCGGTGATCACCGTCGGCAGGAGCCCGGTGGTGCCGAAGCGGCGGTGGGCTTCAGCGATGCGGCGGCCGCCATCGGGCGTGGGTTCCTCGTTGAACAGCGTGCCGCCGCCGCCGTTCACCTGCGCATCGATGAAGCCCGGGGCGAGCAGCCCTCCTTCGAGTTCCTCGATGCGAATCGAGGAACCGAGATCGGTCGCCGGAACGACGGCCTCGATGCGGGCGCCATCGATGACGACCGCGGCATCAAGGTGCATGGCAGAGCCGTCGAACACACGGGCGCCGGTAAGAGCGAACCTGCTCATCGGGTTTCGGTCACCTTGTTCAGAAGGCGCGGCCGGTCGGGATCGCGCCCGCGCAGGCGGGCAATTCGTTCGGCGGAACCATAGAATGTCACGATCATCGAAAGCGGATCGAGATGGGGGTGGGAAGTGGGAGCGAAAGGCAGGGCGGTACCGTTCCCGCTGTCGGGCGATCCGGCCACGAACACGGCCGCTCCGGCGGCGCGCAGGCGCGCGACCGTCTCCTGTGCCGGTGAGTGGGCGCGATCGCCGGGAGAAAACATCAGCACCGGAAATCCGCGGCCGCAAAGCTCCAGGGGACCGTGCATCACTTCGGCGGACGAATAACCTTCGGCGTGAAGGGCGCTCGTTTCCTTGAGCTTCAGGGCGGCTTCCTGGGCCATGGGGAGTGACGGGCCGCGGCCGAGGACATAGAGGGACGGAGCCTCCGAAAGCGTTTTCTCCGCGGATGCCCAGCGGATGTCCAGAGCTCGTGCAAGCACCTCGGGCAAAGCTTCAGTGGCTGCCTTCAGGGCGTCATCATGACTCCACTCGGCGGCGAGGCGGGCGGCAACCGTCGCTGACGCGATGAAGGTCTTGGTCGCGGCTACGCTCAACTCCGGCCCGGCGCAAAGCCTGAGACAAATGTCGGATCCGCGAGCGAGGGGCGAGTTGTCGTCGTTGGTGATGGCGATCGCCGGGATGCCGGCGCGGCGGGCGTCCCGCTGGAAGGCGAGGACGTCCGGACTTTGACCGGACTGTGAGATGGAAACCAGCAGCGCGTCGCGAAGCCTGAGCCGCGTGGCATAGATCGACACGACCGAGGCGCCGATCGAACAGCACGGAATCCCGGCATGAATCTCGAGCAGGTATTTGAGATAGCTCGCGGCGTGATCCGAGGAGCCGCGGGCACAGGTGATGATGTGCGAAGGCCGGCGCTGCCTGAAGAGCAAAGCCAGGTCAGAGAACGCGGCTTTGTTGTCGGCAAGCGTGCGGGCAACCGCGGAAGGCGCCTGCGCCGTCTCGCGGGCCATTGCCGACACGGTCATCGTCGACCACTTTCGCTTGCCTCGGCGACGACGAGTTCCGCGACGAAGTCATATCTGTCGCCGCGGTAGTGGGAACGCGTGAACTCGACCACCCTTGCGTCGGCCAGGAAGGAGACGCGCTGGATGAACAGAGCCGGGCTGCCGTCCTCCACAGCAAGATGCCGGGCGTTGGAGCCCCCTATTGCCACGGCGTGAAGACGCTGAAGAGCGCGCACCGGCCGGAAGCCTCTAGCCTCGAGCGCGGCGTAGAGCGATTCAGCCACCGCCATCGGATCGCTCAGGAACTGGCTGGGAACGACGGCAAGCTCGATGGCCAGCGGCACTCCGTCGCCGCGCCGCAGCCGATGCATCCGGCACACCCGTTCCCCCGGTGAAAGGGCGAGGACCATGGCTTCTTCCGGCGTGGGCAGACCCTCGGACCGGTCGATCCATTGGGAATCTGTCGCGATGCCGCGCTGGCGCATGTCTTCGGAAAAACTCATCAGCCGCGACATCGGCATTTCGTAGCGAGGCGCCTGACGTGCGACGAAGGTGCCGGCACCCCGGTTCTGAACCAGCACCCCGTCCCTCACCAGGCCGGTGAATGCCTTGCGCACCGTCACGCGGGAAACACCCAGCATCCGCGCGACGTCCCGCTCCCCCGGAATGGCCTCCGTCTCTGCCAGAAGCCCCTGGTCGATCGCATCGGTTACGAGCTTCTGCAGCCGGAGATAGAGCGGGGCACTCCCACCGGACCGGAACCGCCCGCGGTCGAATACCTCGCTGCTCACCATGTGGCCTCGAGGCCCGCGGCGCGACGGGCCATCATGATGGCGCTGGCGCCGTCAAAGTCCTGGTAGATGTTGGCAAGGTCGCCCTCGGCGGCTCCGAGGCAGCGGCCAGCACGGTCCCGGATGCGCGCCCGGCGCCTGGTGCCGCCGCCGTCGATGCCGAGAAAACTGATTTCGGACAAGGATCGCCTCCCCGCGCTCTGATAATACCATAACAATACCTTGCGGGAAGCCGGTAACCGGCCCTTGAGAGGCCACTTTGAGTCCACTTGAAAATGAGGTTATACCGTGTTTGAACAATGGGATAAACGCGAGGACCGGGCGGCCTCTCGCCTTTCGTCCGCCCTGCTCCTGGTGGCCCTCGGAGTGTGTGGTAGTGTTCTGGTATTATCCTCGTTTTGGGGCCGGAAGGGCCTGATTTCATGCGGCAAACGGAAGAGACCAGTGATCGCTACGCGAAACTGGATACGTGGGAGGATGAGCAAATCCTGGATGCCCTGGCGGACGGCCAGGCACAAGCGGTCGAAGCCGTCAGGCGGGCCCGCTCTGCGCTCGCCTCGGCAGCCCGTGCTGTCACAGACCAGCTATTGAGGGGCGGGCGGCTTGTCTACGCCGGCGCTGGCAGCTCGATTCGCATTGCGGCCCAGGACGGCTCCGAGCTGCCGGCGACGTTCGGGTTCGCCCCGGAGCGGCTGGTGTACCTGATCGCGGGAGGGCCGGAAACGCTGCTCACTGGCCGCGGCAGCGCTGAAGACGACGAGGACGAGGCGGTCATGGCCGTCGAAGCACAACAGATCGGACCTCGGGACGTGGTCATTGCCGTGAGCGCCAGCGGTTCCACGCCCTATACGCTCGCCGCCGCCAAGGCCGCCAGGGCCAGGGGTGCCTGCGTCATCGGTATCGCCAACAATCGGGATGCTCCCCTGCTCAGGGAGGCGAACCACCCCATCCTGCTCGAATCGGGCCCGGAAGTCATCGCGGGGTCGACGCGGCTGGGCGCGGGAACCGCGCAAAAATGTGCCCTCGGCCTGCTTTCAACTCTCGTAAATATCCGGTTGGGGGCCGTGTTCGGCGGCATGATGATCAACCTCAGAGCCGACAATGCGAAGCTGAAGGCGCGCGCCCGTGCGATGGTGGCGAAGATCGCCGGGATCGACGAACAGCAGGCGAAGAAAGCGCTCGAGGAAGCCCGCGGCGAGATTGCGCCCGCGGCGCTCATCTGCGCCGGCGCCCGCGGCCTTGCGGAAGCACAGGCTCTGCTCGCAGGAGCAAAGGGAAACTTGCGACTGGCGCTCGCCCGCCTGACCGGCTCGTGAGCGCCGGTCAGCCAGCAATCTCCGGCGCGCGGTAGACTTCGCAACCTCCCAGCAGGGTCATCAGAACCTGGGTATCCTGGATGCTCTCTGCGGCGATCGAAAACACATCGCGATCGAGGATGATGAGATCGGCGAGCTTGCCCGGAGCAAGCGAACCGGTATCGGCGCTGCGCCACGCCGAGGCCGCGGCATCGACCGTGTAGCCGCGAACGACGGTGCCGACGTCCAGGCATTGTTCAGGAAGAAAGGCCGGATAGTTCGAATCGCGATAGGCCGGCCGGCGGGTGACCGCGGTATGCATGATGGCAAAGGGGTTGAGCGTCGAAACGCCCCAATCGCTGCTGATTGCAAGCATGGCGCCTGCCTCTTGCAGGGATCGGAACGGATAGATCCAGCGACTGCGCTGCGTGCCGGCCATCGGCATCGCGACCTCGGTGATCGAAGGCTCGAGCCTCGCCCACAGGGGCTGAATGTTGGCAACGGCGCCGAGCTCGCGGAAGCGCGGAACATCGGCGGGGTCGACGAGCTGCACATGGGCGAGCTGATGCAGGCTCGGCCATAGCCCGTTGGCGCGCCGTGCGGCTTCGAGGCCATCGAGGGCGGCGCGCACAGCCTTGTCGCCGATCACATGGGCGTGAATCTGAAACCTCGCCCTGTCGAAAGCGATGAACAGTTCTTTCAGGTGACCCTCCCCGAACATGAGGGGCGCGTTGCCGCCAACGGCGTCGCAATAGGGATCGATCATCGCCGCGGTGCGGTTCTCGAACACGCCGTCGAGGAAGAACTTGGCCGAATGGACGTAGAGCATCGGTGAACGGAACCGGTCCCTGAGCGAAGCCAGGCGGGCGAGTGCACCGTCGACCGTTTCTTCGGGATAAACCTTGGCGGTGGCGGCGATCCGAACGGTCAGGCTGCGTTCGTTTTCAAGGAGCCCATAAATCCGCATATGGCGCTCTTCGACCAGCGCATCCACGACACCGGTAATGCCGTGGCGATTGCACTCCCGCTGCGCGTAGCGAACCCCGGCGATGAAGTCGGCATCTGTCGTGGCAGGCATGCGCTCGCGCACCCAATCGATTGCCGCCTCATGAACGACTCCCGTCGGCGCGCCGCGGGCGTCGCGGACAAAACGGCCGTTGGCGGGATCGGCTGTTTCAGCATCGAGGCAGAGCAGGCGGCAGGCACTGGAATTCAGCGCGGCACTGTGTCCATCCGAGGCGTAGATGTAGACGGGGCGGTCGGCAACGGCGGCATCCAGCACTTCGCGGTTGAGGTTGTGCTCGCCAAAAATCCCCGAATACCATCCGACACCATTGACCCACGAGCCGGCGGGGCGCGCTGCCGCGAATTCGGCCAGGAGCCGCTGAAGATCGGCGATCGACCGGGCGCTTTCGAGATTGGCGCTGTGGGCGAAGCCGGCGCCGCTGTCCTGCAGGTGAATGTGGGTATCCTGAAAACCCGGCAGCACCAACCGGCTGCCGGCGTCGATGACCCTGGCGCTCGTTCCGGCAAGAGACCGCATCTCGCGATCCTCGCCAACGGCGAGGATGCGGCCGGCAGCGGCGGCCAGAGCACGAGCCCGGGGCCTTGCCACATCCATGGTGTGGATGTCGGCATTGACGATCACCAGATCGGCTGACCGCGCCTCGCCGGTCAATGGCCCGCCCGGATTGATTTCAGCGCGCCGTAGAGGCCTTTGTACGCAGGATAGACATCGCGCTCGTAGGCGCGCGTCATGGCGGAGTCGGGAGAAATCACCGACTTCGTACGCACCATGGCCCGACAGCCGTCCTCGATCGTTGCAAACCTTCCCGCGCCATGAGCGGCCAGGATGGCGCAGCCGAGGGCGGGAGCATCGGCAACCTCGGTGAGCTCCAGCGGCGCTCCGATCGTATCGGCGTGGATCCGGAGCCACAGCGGCGAGTTGGTGGCGCCGCCGGCCACGACGATGCGGCGGGCGGCGAACGCATCGCCGAAGTTGTCGAGAATCAGCCGCGTGCCGAGGCAAATCGATTCGATGATGGCGCGGAAAACATGGGCAGGCGTATGTTTGAGTGTCAGGCCGGTGATGGCGCCACGCGACTGGGCATCGGTGTAGGGCGTGCGGTTGCCCTGGAAATGGTCGAGCGCCACCAGTCCTTCGCTGCCGGGCGGCAACCGGGCGGCCTCCTCATTGAGGATATCGAAGCTCAATTCCGGAGCGAAATGACGCTTGAACCAGGCGATGACCGATCCCGTCGACGTCTGACCGCCTTCGATGATCGGCTTGCCCGGGTATACGGCGTCCATGTAGGTGCCCCACACGCCGGCCTTGTGCACGGGCTTGCGGGCAATCCCGAGGTGAAGGTGGGAGGAGCCGGTGATCAGCGCCATTTCGTCCGGCTTCGTGACGCCGAGCCCAATCATGCCGATGAAGGCGTCCGATCCTGCCTGGACCACGGGAGTGCCGGTATTCAATCCGAGATGAGCGGCCGCCCCGGCCGTCAGTCCGCCGATGACGGCGCCGCTGGGAAGAACCTCGCGCGGCCATTTCTGCTCCAGCTCCTCGAGTCCCAGTGACCTCAGCAGGGAAGACGGCCGGCCTCCGTGATCGCTCTGGTAGTGCCAGCGCACCGCCATGTTGCTCAGCGCCCCTACCCATCGTCCGGTCAGGCGAAAGTTGAGATAGTCCTGATACTCCCCGATCCGGGCAGCGCGATCGAACAGATCCGGCTGATGGGTTTTCAGCCAAAGTGACTTTGGAATCATCCACTCTGCCGAGACGGGGCCCGAGCCGTCGCCGTTGACGCGCAGAAAAGGATCGCCGGTCGCTGCAACGCGTTCGCTTTCGGCAGCCGAGCGCACGTCCATCCAGATCATCGCCGGACGCAAGGGCGCTCCTTCGCGGTCGAGGGCCACCACGGAACAGCAGGTCGTGTCGGCAGAAATCGCCAGCACATCGCCGGCGGTGATCGCGGCCTTCGCCAAAGCGCCGGTTACGGCAGCGCCGGCGGCCGACCACCAGTCCTGCGGGTTCTGTTCGGCCCAGCCGGGCTGTGGGAAATCGGTCCGGTAGGCGGTTGCCGATGAACCGAGCGGACGGCCATCGAGATCAAACACGAAGGCGCGCAAGCTCTCCGTGCCGCCGTCAATGCCGATTACACAGACCATACTCTCAACCGCCCAATGCGTCATTGCGGCGAAAGCCGCGATCCCGCTTCTATCGGTCGATGGATCCTCGCTCTGCCTCAGATCTTGTAGCCCAGTGCGCGCGCGCCATCGATGAAGTTCTTGTATTGCGCCTTCTGCTTGTCGATGCCCAGCTTCTGCACGATCTTCACCCATTCTTCGGCTGCCGCGTCGAGCGCCTGCTGCGACGTCAGCTCGCCGGAGATCGACTTCGAGATGTTGCGGCCGAGGGCGTCGGCATACTCCGGAGCGCCTTCCCAGAAGAACTGCGGGTAGCCGACTTCGACATTGGCGAGCCCGGCATCGAGATGGGCGCGCGCCGTCTCGAACTTCTTGTAGATGCCGTCGTTGGTCGTCCACAGATCGTTGGTGCCGCGCTGCGGGTTGGGCTCGAGATACATCTGGGCGGCGGCATCCGTGTAGTGCGACTTGCCGAAGGGGTCGGTGCCGCAGAACGCATCGGCGGTGATGCGGTCCGAATAGTCCGGGTGCGACATGCGGTAGATGAAGTAGAAGGCTGCGTCCTTCACGTCCTGCGGCGCGTTCTTCGGGATCGAGGCGGTGCGGCACCACAGCGAGATGGCCCGGTTGGTGAGCGAGCCGTCGTCGTTCTTCCAGCCGGGGACGATGGTGGCGCGCTGATCCTCGGCTTTCTCGGGACCCTGCTGCTGGACGGTGAACTCGGACAAATCGATCCACCACACGCTCATCACGTCGGAGCCCGCCACCCAGCGCTGAATGGTCGTGCCGATGTCCATCGCTTCGGCGCCCGGAGGCCCGAACTTGACGATCTCCTTGTAGATGTCGAGCGCTTCGGCTGCCTTGCCCTGGTTGATCGTCGGGTTCATGCCTTCGTCGAAGTAGTTGACTCCGGCGGAAGCGGCGATGTCCATCCAGAAGCCCCAGCCGAAGTTCGGCGGGTTGACCACCATCGAGGTGCCGTAGACGCCCTGGCTCTTCAACTCTTCGGTCATGAACTGGGTGACCTTGAGGAAATCGTTCCAACTCTTCGGCGCTTCGAGATTCTGCTGGAAGCGCTTGGAGAACTTGTCCTGCAGCGCTTTGTCCTCGAAGTAGCTCTTGCGGTAATGGAGCACGTGAATGTCGCCGTCGAGCATCACGCCATAGGTCTTGCCGGCCCATTTGGTGTAAAACTCCCGGTAGGCCGGCATGACCCAGTCGAGGTACTCCTGGGTACCCTCGTATTTGGCGTAGTAGTCGTCGAGCGGCTCTAGCTGCCCCGTTTCTGCAAAGGCGCCGAAGAACAGCGAGGGATACTGCACCCAGTCGAAGCGCGGCTGCTTGGACAGAAGCTGCGGCAGGATTTTGGCGACCGCGTCGCCGCCGTCATACTGCTCGCGGCTCTCGATGCCGACGCCGGCCTCTTTCTCGAGATGCGGAGACAGCCAGAGCGGCGCGTGCAGCCAGTTCGAGTCCTGGAAGTACTTCAGCTTGACGTCCTTGAAGAGCTTCTTGCCGGGTGGAACTTTCTCGGCCGCCCAGGCAGGCACTACGAGTCCCGACCTGGTGGTCGCAGCCGCCGCCGCGCCGGCCGCCACGCCCTTCAGAAACCTGCGCCGCGTCGTTCCGCTGAAGATACCCATTGCTTCCTCCACTCACCATTGCTGTCGTGCCTGCTTCAGGCAATCAGCGCCTTCGACTGCGCATCAAAAACCATCACATCCCGCGGGTCAACGGCGAGCCGCACGGCGTCGCCTTTTTTCACTGCGGTGTCGGGCGGCACGAGAGCACGGAAAGTCGCCTGACCGCTGCGCACCGTGAGAATGGAGCGCTCGCCCAGATACTCGTTGAGCATGACTTCGGCATCGAAGCCTGCGGCGCCGTTGGCGAGCACCAGGTTCTGGGGCCGGATGCCGAGAATGTAGTTGTCCCGGGCAATACCGGCGAGCGCGCGCGCCCGCTTGGGCGAAATCTCGAAGGTGATCTCGGAACCGGCGATCTGCATGAAAGCCCGCCCGTCCTTCACGGCGGGCGTTGCTTCGAACAGGTTCGTCGGCGGCTCGCCGATGAAGTCGGCGACGAACACGTTGGCCGGCTGGTTGTAGAGCTCGTTGCGGGTGCCGACCTGCTGCAGCCGCGCTTCCGACATCACCGCCACCCGGTCGGCGAGGGCGAGAGCTTCGACCTGGTCGTGGGTGACGTAAATCATGGTGCGCCTGAGCGCACGGTGCAGCCGCTTGAGATCGAAGAGCATCTGGAACTTGAGATGCGCATCGAGATGGCTCATCACCTCGTCGAGAATGAACACCGCCGGGTCGCGGATGAGGGCGCGGCCGAGCGACACGCGCTGCTGTTGGCCGCCCGACAGCGACGGCGGTTTTTCGTTCAGGAGGGGAGCGATGCGCAGCATCTCTGCGACTTCGCGCGCCCGCTTGCGCCGCTCGGCCAGGTCGAAGCCGCGAACTTCGAGCGGAAAGGCCAGGTTCTCCTCGACGGTGAAATTCGGATAGAGCGCATAGCTTTCGAAAGCCATGGCCACGTTGCGGGTCTGGGGGTCGAGGTCATTGACGCGTCTCGAACCGAAGTAGATGTCGCCCGAGGTAATCGACTCGAGCCCCACGATCATGCGCAGCGTCGAAGTCTTGCCGCAGCCGGAGGGGCCCAGAAGGGCTACGAATTCCCCGTCGGCGACCTCGAGATCGAGATCCTGGACCGCGTGCACGCGCCGGGCGCCGGACCGGTAGATCTTGTTGACCTTGCGCAGCGAGACGCTGGTCATGCCGTCGACGCCACGAGGTTCTCACCCGTTGCCGGTTCGAAGTAGTAGAGGTTGGCGGCATTGAGACTCAGGATCACCTCATCGCCCGGGCGGAAACTCCGCTCGGGGCTGGTCAGCGCGGTCAGGCGCGTGCCGCCGACGTCGGCGATCATGATGCCGGTGGACCCCAGCGCTTCGAATAGATCGACCCGGGCGGGCAGTCGTTTGCCCCCGGCCAGCTCATCGGCCGGGCGCAGGTGCTGTGGCCTCAGGCCCAGGATCACCTTGGAGCCGGGGGCGGCCTTCAGCCGCGCCGCCTGCGGTTTCGGGATGGCGATCTCGAAGCTGCCCTTGTTTGACCTGACCGTCAGCCGGTCGCCCCTCTGAATGAGAATCGAGGGGATGGAATTGATCGTCGGCTGACCCAGATGTTCGGCTACGAACAGGCTCGAAGGCTGCTCGAACAGCTCATGCGCGGTGCCCGTCTGGGCAAGCCTGCCACCGTTGCCCATGACACCGATGCGGTCACCCAGCGAAAGGGCCTCGGCATAGTCATGGGTGACATAAACGGTTGCGACCTTGCGCAGCTCTTCCAGAGTATGGAACTGAGTGCGAAGCTCATGCCGGATCCTGGCGTCGAGGTGGCTGATCGGCTCATCGAGCAGAAACACCTCAGGGTCGGCGACGAGGGTGCGGCCGAGCGCCGTGCGCTGCTTCTGGCCGCCCGATATTTCTCCCGGCCGGCTGTCGAGCAGCGCCTCGATCCGCAGCAGCGCCGCCACCTCGCGGACCTTGCGGTCGATGCGGTCGGCGGCCATGCCGCGTGCTTTCAGCGGGCTGGCGATGTTGTGGTAGACGGACAGGTGGGGATAGAGGGCGTAGGACTCGAAGGTCATGGCGATGCGCCGCCGGTAGGGAGGAAGGTGCGTCTGGTCCTTGCCGGCGACGATAATCCGGCCGGCATCGGCAGTTTCAAGGCCCGAGATGAGACGCAGCAGCGTCGTCTTGCCGATGCCCGACGGGCCGACGACGACGAAGAATTCGCCTTCCTCGACGCTGAACGACAGGCGGTCGATAACCGGAAAGTCCCAGCCCTTGCACAGCCCTTCGACTTCCAGCCGCGCCATGTTCAACCCTTCACCACGCCGAGCGAAAGGCCGCGCACCATGTAGCGGCGCAGCAGGATGAACATGATCACCGGCGGCATCATGGCCAAGAGCGAGAAGGCCATCTGAAGGTTCCACAGGGTCTGGGAGCCGGCCGTGAATGTCGGGATGACGATGGTATACGTCTTGACGTTCGTTCCCACGAACAGGTTGGCGAACAGATATTCGTTCCAGGCGAATATCCAGCACAAGAGCCCCACCGAGATCATGCCCGGAAGCACGAGCGGCAGGGTGATGCGAAAAAATGCCTGCAACGGCGGCCAGCCGTCGAGATAGGCAGCCTCCTCGAGCTCGCGCGGTGCGTCGCGGAAAAACACCATCATGAGCCAGGTGGCGAGCGGCAGGTTGAAGATCAGGTAGAGGATCACCAGCGACAGGATGGAATCGGTGCCCCACGGCATCCTGTCGAACAGGAAGTAGATCGGGATCAGCACCGCGACCGGCGGAAACATGCGGTTGGACAACATCCAGAAAGCGACGTTTTCGCCGCCTGCCTGGCGCGGGAAACGCGCGAACGCGTAGCCCGCAAGGGTGCCCAGCACGAGCGACAGGGCCATGTTCAAGGTTGCGATGATGAAGGAATCGACCAGGGCCTTGAAGTTCGAAGCCTCGGCGAACACGGCCGAGAAGTTTTCCGGATGCCAGACCCGCGGCCAGAACGTCGGCACCGTGAGGTTGGTCTCGGCGGCGTCCTTGAAGGAAGTGATCACCATGTAATAGAGCGGAAACGCCGTGAACAGAATCCACAACCCGAGAAAGACCAGAAAGAACCATCTGAGAAACGCCCAGCGGTCCCCGGCATGCCCGACCGCTTCGTAGACGGCAGCCATCAGGCGATGCCCTGCGCCTTCATCACGCGCTTCATGTATTTGAGAAAGAGGGTGACGATGACGGCGGCGATGACGAAGATGATGATGGCATATGCCGCGGCTTCTCCCACCGCGAACTCGCGAATGCCGCGCTGAAAGGCGATGTACGACGGCAGCTCAGAGGATTGCGCCGGCCCGCCCGAGGTCATTACGAACACCAGGTCGACGAACTTGAAGGCGTCGGTGAAGCGCAGGATCAGCGCGATGGCGATGACCTCCTTGAGCATCGGCAGAGTTATGCGGCGAACGACCTTCCACTGCGAGGCGCCGTCGACACGGGCAGCTTCGTAGACGGCGGGGGGCAGCGAAACGCGGCCCGAATAGATGATCAGCAGCGGCAAGGCGGTCCAGTTCCAGGTGTCGGCGATGATGATCGCCCACAGCGAGGTCCCGGCGTTGAACCATTCGATATGCTCCGAGATCAGGCCGAGCTGCAGCAGGCCGTTGTTGATGGCGCCGTTCGACGGGGTGAACAGGAAACGCCACAACACACCCACGATCGACGGCGGCAGCATCATCGGCACGACGAGAAGAACCAGGATGGCCGTGCGCAGGGCGTTCGATTTCACATATTCATAGAGGGTCAGCGCGAGGACGGTGGCGATCAACACCTGGAGGCAGGCGCCGAACACCAGGTAAAGGACGAGGTGCCAGAGCGACTCCTGGAAACGATCGGAGGCCAGGACCGTCCGGTAGTTTTCAAGTCCGACGAACTGGTGATTGCCGGAGAACAGGCCGTTGATGTTGGTGTCGCGGAACGAGTGATACCACATCCAGATCGTCGGATAGACGACGATGAGCACCAGCGTCAGCACTGGAATGCCAACCAGCAGGAGAGGCACCCAGCGCGAAACGATCAACGGCCGGGCGCTTCTGCCTGGCTTGAACCATTGCGGATAGGTGGACGGCTCGCCGCGGACAATCGCCGCTGCGACGGTTCCATCGGCCGACAAGCCCGGGCCTCCCTGGGACGATTGCTGCTGTTTCTGTTATGCCGCAATGAGTTTGCATGGCGCCCGGCTTTCCGCAATTGCTTTCTTGCCCACCATTCCCTTGACCGCGGCCGCGCGTCGGCGATGATCGGAGTGAAAGGCGAAAAACGGAATGGCCTACCGGATCGATCCCGACAAGGACCGCGTGTACATCGAAGAATTCCGCCGCGCTCCCATCGGCCATCACAGCCCCGGGCTGCAGCGGGTGCTCAATGCGCTGCGCTTCGATGCGACGGGTCGGCAACTGATCCTGGTCTGCCGGCGACCGTTCGCCGAATGGGTGCTGGGCGAGATGCCGGCCGATCGCAGCGAGCCTTTGAAAGTGGAATCGGAGCCTCTCTTCACGAGCATCGAAGAGGCCGAATGGGAAGCGTTCCGGCGCCGCTGGAGGGCGCACACGGGCGAGATCCTCAACCTGCCTCTCGTGGAAGGCTGAAGTGCTCAAGGTCGTCGGCTACCCCGACCGCTACAGCGTCGCGCCGGGAGAAACGATTCGCTTCATGGTGTCGCTGGAAGAAGGCGACGCGTTCGAAGCAAAACTGGTCCGGGTCATTCACGGCGACTGCAATCCCGCCGGGCCGGGCCTGAAATTCGCAGCCATCGACCACCCGGCCAACGGCCGCTATCCGGGACGTCGGCAATCGATCGATGCCGGCTCCTACATGGTGGCGCGGAGTGTGCCCGCGCCGGCAGGCGCCTTTTCCTTCACTGCCTACCTGTGGCCCACGCTGCCTCAGCGACCGATGCAGGTCGTCGCGGCGCAGTGGGATGCCGAGCGGCAGGCGGGCTTCAAGATCGCCGTCGATCACGGAGCGTTGACCCTCATCGTCGGCGACGGCTCCGGAACGACGGGTCGGCATGTGCTCGACTGCCGCATGCTCAACCGCGCCTGGTACGCAATCCGCATCAAAGTCGATGGCGAGGCGCGCCGGTTCGAGATCGAACAGCGCCCTGTCACAGTGCAGGCCATGACGCAAGACGCGGGTAGCACCAGCGGCAGTCTCGAGGTCGTGCCCGGGAAGGCCAGGGGGTTCCATATCGCCGGTTGTCCGCAACCGGACGGCACGGTGGGCGAGCACTTCGACGGCAAGATCGACAGCCCGAAGCTTTTCGGTCAGCGCCGGAAAATCATTACGCGCTGGGATTTTTCCAGGGACGTAGCCTCGACCCGAGTGCTCGACATGGGGCCGCACAAGCGCCACGGCAGGCTCGTGAACCTGCCGGCGCGCGCCATGAAAGGCTGGAACTGGACCGGCGAGGAGCACCGCTGGACGCTGAAGCCCGAGCACTACGGCGCGATCCATTTCCATCATGACGATCTCTATGACGCAGGCTGGGAAACGTCGGTCGAGATGGCCATCCCGGCGCAATTCCGAAGCGGCGCCTATGCGCTCCACGTAACGAGCGGGCCCAGCGATGAAACCGCCACGCGCGAGGACTATCTGCCGTTCTTCGTCCGCCCGCCGCGCAACCCCGGCCGCCGGCGCGACGCGCCGAAGGCGGTGTTCTTGGCTCCCACGTGCGCCTACATCGCCTATGCCAATCACGCCGAGCATATCACCGCGCGTGAGGCCGAGCGCACGATCGGCCGGCTGCTTCAGTTCGGGCATGCCGATCTCTACCTGTACGCTCATCCGGAGCTCGGCGGCTCGCTCTACGATAGCCACCTTGACGGCTCAGGCGTGTGCACATCGAGCCGGCTGCGCCCGGTGCTCAACTTCTCGCCGCGTTACCATTCCTGGGTCGGCGCGCACGGCTCGGGCCTGTGGCAGTACAACGCCGACACCCACCTCCTCGACTGGCTGGAGCACCAGGGCGTGGAATATGACGTCGTCACCGATGAGGACCTGCACTACGATGGCTACAAACTCCTGAAGGACTATCGGGTGGTCCTGACCGGCACCCACCCCGAATACCATTCAACTGCGATGTGGGACGCCATGAAGACGTGGCTCGATCGCGGCGGCAGGCTCATGTATCTCGGCGCCAACGGCTGGTACTGGCGGGTCGCGTTTCACAAGGAGCTTCCGGGCGTCATCGAAGTGCGGCGTGCCGAAGACGGGATCAGGACCTGGGCGGCGGAGCCGGGTGAATATCATCATGCCTTCACGGGCGAGCTCGGCGGGCTGTGGCGGCGCATCGGCCGGCCCCCGAACCTCTTGTGCGGCGTCGGGTTCATCGCCCAGGGCTTCGACGTGTGCAGCTATTTCCGCCGCGCGCCCGATGCCGACAATCCGCGCGCCCGCTTCATATTCGAGGGCGTCGAGGACGAGAAGATCGGCGACTTCGGGCTGATCGGCGGCGGCGCCGCGGGACTCGAGCTCGACTGCATCAGCACCCGGCTCGGCTCGCCGCCCAACACGCTGCGACTCGCCTCATCGGAAAATCACTCGCCCCTGGTCATGCTGGTCAACGAGGAATTCGGCGTCGTGCCGGTGAACCTGGGCGGCGATCAGAACGACCGGGTGCGCGCCGATCTCGCCTTCGCGGAGTTGCCGTCGGGAGGCGCGTTCTTCTCGGTCTCATCGATCTCCTGGTGCGGGTCGCTTTCGCACAACGGCTATGACAACAACGTGTCGCGCATAACCGCAAACGTCTTGCGGCGGTTTCTGGACGCGGCTCCGTTCAGGCAATAATGACGCGTGATATGAAAACGCCGGAAGGCTACCAGGCACATTCGGCCGAGACGCTCCGGGGCTATCTCGCAAACGTTGCTCCGGTCGCCCGGCATCTCGGCGGCGAACCGGCCGACTGGCGCATCGAGGAAGTCGGCGACGGCAATCTCAATCTCGTCTTCAAGGTCAGGAACGGCGAAGCCGGCGTCGCCGTGAAACAGGCGCTCCCCTATGTGAGGCTCGTCGGCGAGAGCTGGCCGCTGCCGCTGTCGCGCGCCCACTACGAGCACATGGCGCTGCGGCTCGAGGCAAAATACGCGCCGGGTCTCGTTCCCAAGGTCATTCACTACGATGAGACCCTGGCGCTCATCGTGATGGAGCTGCTGGAGCCGCACATCATCATGCGCCGCGGCATGATCGCCGCGACGTCTTATCCGCGCTTCGCCAACGACATCACCACGTTCATGGCGCGAACGCTCTATTTCACCAGCGATCTCGCGATGCCGGCCGACGCCAGGAAAACGCTGATCGCCGATTTCGCCGGCAACACCGCATTGTGCAAGATCACCGAGGACCTGATCTTCACCGAGCCCTACATGACGGCCGACCGGAACCGCTGGACGACGCCGCAGCTCGACGCCCTGGCAGCCACGGTCCGGGCCGACGGCGATCTCAAGATCGCCATCTCGCGCCTCAAGCTCAAGTTCTTGAGCTCGGCCGAGGCGCTCATCCACGGCGACCTGCATACGGGCTCGGTGATGGTCACCGATAAAGACACGCGCGTCATCGATCCCGAGTTCGCGTTCGTGGGTCCCATGGGATTCGATGTCGGAGCGATTCTCGCCAACCTGCTCATGAGCTACTTCTCCCAGGAAGGTCACGAGGAAAAGCCGCGTGACCGCGATCCCTACCGGCAGTGGATTCTCGATACCGTGGAGGAGGTGTGGACCGGCTTCCGCGCCAAGTTTCTCGAGCTATGGCGGCACAATCCCGCCGGCGACGGCTATCCCAAGGTCTTGTTCGCCGACGAGCGCGGCAGGCAAAGGCTCGATCTCGAGCGCGAGGCCTATATGGACCGGCTGTTCGAGGACAGCCTGGGGTTCGCCGCGGCGAAAATGATCCGCCGTATTCTCGGGCTCGCCCACAACATCGACTTCGAATGGATCAAGGATCAGGACAGGCGGGCGAGATGCGAGGCGCGCAGCCTGAGGCTTGCCCGCGAGCTGATGGTCAATACGGCATCCTTCCGGAGCGTGCGCGCCGTGACCGCGGCGGCGCGGCTCATGCACCGCTGGGTGCCGGACCTCGGCTGAAAAGGGTCACTCAATCCGGGAGTCCAGCTTTGTGCAGGCCGTCGAGCAGGTGTTCCAGGCAGGCCGAATCTTTGTAAGGCTCCATCGCGATTATCCATTTCATGGAGAAGTCCGGCTTGAGCCGGAGAACCTCGGCAACATGGGCCTTCGCTTCTTCCATCCGGCCGAGCTGGGCATAGGCAAAGGCGATATAGGGATAGTGCCACACCTGCAGTTCGCTGATGCGATCGTATGCCCGCAGGGTCTCTTCGTAGCGCTTTTCCAGGAGCAACGGAACGCCGCGGATTTCCCAATACCAATCCGGCGGGAAGGGATCTCGTTGAACCGCGCTGTCGAGTTTATCCAGTGCCTCGCCGGTGCGGCCCATGCGGGCCAGCCAGTTGGCATATGCGGCTGCAACTTGCGTGTCGTTGGGATTGAGGGCGACGGCCTTGCTCAAATGAACTCCGGCAAGATCCAGCCGATTCATGAACGTGTAGACACTGCCGAGCACATGACGGCAGCGGGCGTCGTTCTCGTCAAGTGACACGGCCTTCTTCGCATGCACCAATGCTTCGTTCAGCGGTGCGCTCCTGCCATCAGAAAAGAATCGCCACAGATATGCGTGAGCCAGGGTTGCGTAAGCTTGTGCGAAGTTCGGATCCAGTTCGATCGCGCGCCGCAACAACGGTTCGGCTGTATCGATGTCGTATCGGTTCAAGCGCTCGCTTCCCTGTAGGAAAAAGTCGTAAGCGACCCAGTATTGCGTCGGCTTGTGCCTGGCGCTTTCCGCACCGCTGGCAGCCAGCTGTCCCACGAGGGTGGCTACGATGGTTTGTGTAACCTCGTCCTGCACGGCGAAAATGTCTTGCAGATCCCGATCGTAGCGGTCGGCCCAGAGATGATTGCTCGTGGCGACCGAGATCAATTGAGCCGTGACCCGGACGCGATTGCCCGACTTCCGAACACTCCCTTCGACCACATATTCTACGCCGAGGCTTCTGCCGATGTGATTTACATCAACCGATTTATCGCGGAACTGGAACGATGAATTGCGTGCAATCACGAACAGTTCATGAAAGCGCGACAGCTCGGTGATGATGTCAGCGGTGATCCCATCGCTGAAGTACTGCTGCTCGGGATCGCCGCTCATGTTGACGAACGGGAGAACAGCCACCGTCGGCTTCGATGAGGGCGTAGTGTCCGGCTGCCGTCCGTGGGTGGCTGTGCGCGGCGCAATCGGCAGACGGCGCCCATGTCTCCGGCCGCTGCCTGATTTCACGATATAGCGTCTCAGTCTCCAGTGACGGCGCGACATCCAGCTCGCGTTTCAGCAGGTCACGGCACTGCTCATACTGCCGCAGGGCGGCGCCGGTCTCACCGGCTTCTGCATGAAGCCGCATGAGCGCCCGATGAGCTTCCTCCTGCAGCGGGTCGATCGCCAGAAGGCGCTGGGCGATGTCGAGGGCGCCGGGTCCGGTTTCAGTGGCCAGGAGTTTCTTGAGCACCGTCGTCGCAAGATCACGGACGCGCCGCCGCTCGCCGCGCAACCACTCTTCGAAAACGGGGTCGCGTGCGTCGAAGCCGTCGAGCAGATCAGCCACATAGAGTGCTGCTGCTCGCCGCAGGTCGCCGATATCCTTGCTGGCAGCGAGTCGCTCCAACAGAAGCGCATCGACTTCCACGGCGCCACCGTCAAGTGCAAGCGTATCGCGTCTCTTGACCAGGGGCGGTGGTTCAACGAGGGCGAGCGCGCGCGTAAGCTCCGTGAGCGCCTGCCGCAGGCTGTTGCGGGCCTGCTCGTCGGCTCGATCGCTCCACAGCAGTCCGACGAGCTTGTCGCGCGAGTGCGACCGTCCCGCCGGGAGAGCCAAGTAGGCCAGCAGCGCCCGCGTCTTCTTGGCCGCGATGTCCAGCGGCTCTCCGGACGCCAAACGGACCTCAAAGCCGCCGAGCAGGTTCAGGCGGAGACCAGCCATGGGCGCTCCTGCCCCTGGATTGTGACCGACCAATGCGGCCTCACCGCAGCTTTTGCGAACTTTTCACGCCAGGGGAAACCGTGACGGCGAGAATAAACTCCTCTTTGACATCCTCCAAGCGCTCTACTCACGCCCTGTGTCGTACACGGTGATCGTCCGCGGATGAGGCGGCCTTGCGAGGAACGAATCACATGACACACATGACGGCCCCTGATCTTCACTCTTTCCGCGACGGGGCGTCGACTGCGAGAACGTACCTATGGAGGCAGATCCGCAACCATGCGATTGGGATGGCCCGAAGGTTGCGCCGATGCATGCAGCGCCAAACCTCGCCCGCCGATGTGCGCGACTGCGACTTCCGCCGGGAGGTTCTGCGACACGAGACGCGCCGGCTGCTATAAGGCGGCTTCAATCGCCATCCGGAAACTGATCTGATCTCAAACACGCTCGTTCAGGAAAAGCCGCGGCGATGGCTTCGGCAGATGCGCCGATGACTCCGCGCTCGGTGATGAGCCCGGTCACGTATCTGGCGGGTGTCACGTCGAAGGCGTAGTTGGCGACCGCGGAGCCCGGCGCCACGATGGCGACGGTTTCGATGCGACCGTCCGCGGTGAGGCCGGTAATGCTCGCCACCTCTTCCGCAGAACGCTGCTCGATGGGAATGTCCTTCAGACCGTCGTGGACGGAAAAATCGATGCTCGGCGACGGCAGCGCCACATAGAAGGGTACGCCGTTGTCGCGGGCGGCAAGCGCCTTCAGATACGTGCCGATCTTGTTGCATACGTCGCCGCCGGCGGTCGTGCGGTCGGTGCCGACGATGACGACATCGACGAGGCCGCGCTGCATGAGATGGCCGCCGGTGTTGTCGGCGATCACGGTGTGGGAAACGCCGTGCTTGCCGAGTTCCCAGGCGGTCAGTGCGGACCCCTGGTTGCGCGGCCGGGTTTCATCCACCCACACGTGCAGCGGCAAGCCCCGGTCATGAGCCATGTACATCGGCGCGGTCGCCGTGCCCCAATCGACGGTGGCGAGCCAGCCGGCGTTGCAGTGGGTCAACACGTTGACGGGCGCGCGCGCTCCCTTGCGCCTGGCGATCTCTTCAAGAATGAGGAGGCCGTGGCGGCCGATGGCCTGGTTGATTCCCACGTCCTCATCGCAAATTTCTCGGGCCAGCTCGTAAGCCCGGGCGAGGCGCCTCCCTTCCGGAAGCGGCTTCAAGGCCCGGCTACGCGGTCCAACGCCCAGCGCAGGTTGATCGCGGTCGGTCGCGCCGCGAGCAGGGCCTGGTATGCCTTGGCCAATGCGCCATCGGAAGCATCGTTGCGCATCGCCAGGCAAACACCATAGGCGGCAGTGGCGCCGATGAGCGGCGCGCCCCTCACCTGCATGTCCCTTATGGCGCGAACAGCATCGTCGAGGGTTTCCAGAACTACAGTTTCGAAGACATGCGGGAATTTCGTCTGGTCGATGATCCCGACCGACCAGCCGTCGTCCCTGAGCCAGATGGTACGATAGGCTTTGCCGTCTACTTTCATGCCGGATGTCTAGCGCAACAGCGGGAGAAGCCTGCCTCGGACCCAAGCGAGAAGGCCGCCCCGCAACAGCAGCAGACGACGATCTCCACATCGCGTGGTTTTCTGGATTTCCTTGCTACGAATCGGCTGAGTCTTGCGCTCACGTCCTATCAGACCGGACAACTGATGCTGATCGGGCCGCTGCCGAATGGCAGGCTATCGGTGTTCCAGCGCAATTTCGTGCGGGCATGGGACTTTATGCCGGTCCGCAGCGCCTGTTCCTTGCTGCCATCGCACAAATCTGGCGTCTCGACAATGTGCTTGGACCTGGACAGCTCGCGACGCATCAATCGCTCCACTATGAGCGGCTCTATGTGCCGCGCTGCGCGTTCACGACCGGCGACCTCGATATCCACGAGATGGCTGTGGATCGGAAGGGCGACTCTTCTCTTTGTCAACACGAAATATTCCTGCCTCGCCACGCTCGATCAGGTGCACAGCTTCAAACCGCTGTGGAAGCCATCGTTCATCTCCAAGCTCGCTCCTGAGGATCGCTGTCACCTGAATGGCCTCGCCCTCAAAGAGGGAAGTCCGAAATATGTGACCGCGGTCAGCCGCTGTGACGTGGTCGATGGCTGGCGGGCACGGCGGCATGAAGGCGGCGTCATCATCGATGTCGAGACGGACAAGGTGTTGACGGAAGAGCTTTCAATGCCCCACTCGCCCCGGCTCGCCAATAGAACCTTATGGGTGCTCGACTCCGGGCACGGCTATCTCTGCCGGGTTGATGAGAAAAGCGGCAAGTCCAGGCAGGTGGCTTTCCTTCCAGGCTTCTTGCGCGGCCTGTCGTTTTGGAATCGTTATGCCGTGGTCGGCTCGTCGCTGGCCCGCGACGGCGCCTTCAAGGGGCTCGAACTTGAGGAGAATATCAAAGGCCGTGATGGCGAGGCACGCTGCGGCGCTTTCATCGTCGATACCCAAAACGGCGATGTTCTCCACTGGATCACCTTTGAAGGCGCAGTGCGCGAGCTGTTCGACGTCGCCTTTATTCCAGGCACCGGCGCTCCCATGTGCGTCGGGCTTGCCACCCCCGAGATGCGTACGCTGATCACCTTCGCCGGCGAAGAAAGCAAGGCGGGAATTCCGGCGTAAGTCTCGCCACAAAGTCGGTAGACTTGCAGACAGCGGGTTCGTTTCAAGCCTGCGAATTTTCAGTGATCGTTGCATTTTTGCGACAGACTTGCGACCCGTTTTGGGCGCATGGTTCTGGTGGATCCAAAGGCAGCGCGAAGCCCGGGGGGCAGCGTAATGAGGCGCACGACCAGGGACCACCACACGCGGGGAAAGCGTCCGCGACTTCATAGTCCGGTCGGCTTGCGTCTCTGCCGCCCGCGGAACGCAGATCGGGCCTCGCTTCTGGCCGGGACTGCTCTTGTCTCGACTCTGCTTCTGGCCTGCCTGCTTGGATCAAATTCCGCCCAGGCGGTTTCCTGTACCCAGCCTCCGCCTCCTGCCCCGATCAATCTCGATGTCAACCTCAATGTCAACGACAAGATTATTTGCGTAAACACCGAGCCGCGCACCAATCCACCCAATCCCGGCGATCCCGGCGGCAACACGATTGAGCTCTCGACGATCGGCAAAAATCATCGCATTGACCTCTACAACAGCGGTCTTCTCACCGCTTCCGAAGCTGGAATCTTCGCCAGTACCGCAGGGAAGCACAGCCTCATAACAATTGAAAATGTCGGCGAGATAGTCTCGGGATTGGACGTCGACTCCTATTCTTCCGGCATCCAGGCGCAAACCTCTGGCCAGAACAGCGACATCATCATCAACAACAGCGGCGATATCGATTCTCTCGGGTACTCTTTTTCTTTTTATGCCGACCCGACCGCAGCGATCTTTGCCCGCACCTACGGTGATGCCAGTTCAGTTATCATCAACAACGACGCCGAAATTTTTGCCAGAGAATCCGGCATCGTTGTAGATACATCTGGCGCCAACAGTCCGGTCCTCGTGACGAACGCCGCGGGCGCAAAGGTCTACGCCGCATACGATCGGAGTGGAACCGGCATATTTGTGAGAACTCGCGGGGACGATAGCAGCGCCACAGTGATCAATGCCGGCGACATTCTTGCCGACACCCTCCCTGATCCCTACGTGGGTGAGTTTAGCGATGGAATTCTCGTCGATACCCAAGGAAATCGAAGCCCCATAGAAATCACGAACAGCGGGACCGTAATCAAGGGAGACTATGGCGGCCAAGCCTTTCTCGTATCGGGTAGTTCCAGTGGAGATGACAGCCCAATCACCATCATCAACACTGGTATAATAGACGGCCCCGATTTGAGCGTTGTCGGCATTCACGCTCAGAGCTTCGGCTACCGTAGTGGGGTAACGGTACAAAATCACGGTGTAGTGAACTACGGCGATTGCCGGCCCTTTGCGTGCGAGTTTGGAATCTCGACAACTACGGGCATCGCATACTCCCCTATTCTTATTGAGAATACAGGCGAAGTTTACGCGGTTAATCTCGGCATAGCCGCAAGCGCAAAATGAATCAGAATTCGGGTGCGCTTTCGGTTCAATACGGATTATGCACTGGCGTACAATGTCAGCGCGATGTACAGTCACAATAGTGGTGCTATTTCCGGCTTTAATGCGCTTACGGTTATTATGGAGAATTTCGGCATTTACAGCGCACATCGCTTGACACTGATCAGCATTGTAATGCAGCGCTTTTGGATATGTAGGTTTTTGGAACGACAATTTGAATTAATTTTTGATTTTGGCCCGTCATTGTCCGTAGCGATAAGGCTCGGTCACCATCTGTGGGGGAGAGCGGTGCAGGCTCACCATGGTGCGATCGCAGAATTGGCTGGCGGGATCGCCGCCGAGACAGGAGAGAGGCCCGGTCGCGCCGATTGAGATGTGGGCAGGCTTCCGGGGCAGGATTTCGGTCCACCAGCGCGCCATGTCCTCGTCGAGCCGCTGCTTCGCGGTCAGCAGCGGGTAGGAGTAGGGGCCGTTGGCAAGGATCGGCTGGCCGGTTCCGACGAGGGTTGTTTGCTCGCCGCGACGCAGGCTCACCGTCCACGATCCGCCGCGGTAGACGGGCCCCGCCGCAGCCTCGATCCGGACATCTTCGTAGTCCCGGTCGCCGGCATTCGCCACGGTAACCTTGAACACCGGATGAAAATTCTCGCCGGTGCACAGCTTGCCCTTGCCGCTTTGAGCCAGCTGCTTCTCCATTTCGGCGGCAGCTGCCAGGATCGCATCGCGCGAGCGCGTCTCGATTTCGCGTTCGAGTCGCCCGCGCAACTCGCCCTCGGCCATGCTCGCCGCCGCGCTGACGGTGATATCGGCGGTAAGATTGCCGACGTTGCCGGCAAGGTCGGCCGCCGGTATCTGCGATACCGCCGACTTCGCCAGTTGCTTGGCGAGGCCGCCGGCGCCTTCCCGCATGAGTTGATCGAGGTTCGGGATATCCGGCGGAATGCCCATGCTGGCGAGGGCCGCGTCGAGGGCAAAGACGAAGATCTCTTTCGGAATCAGGTTGAACGTGAGCGCCCTCGCCAGCTCGATGACTTGCGATTTTGCCCACTGGTAGGTGCTGCCGGCCCAGTCCCAAACGCCGGTGAAGAAGTCGCCGAGTTCCTCCCAGAAGCTCTCGTCCTGTCCGTACTTTTCTTCCCAGGTGTGGCAGCCCGGCGGCCAGCGCGCGACGGATTTGAACGGATCGAACTGCACGCCTACCAGACGAATGACCGGCGCGCTGCCGGGCACTTCGGACTTGGTATAGATCTTGTAGGGCTCCTGCGGCGGCAGGCGAGCCCCATAGAAGACCCTCATCACGTTGGATGGCTGACCGACGATATCGCCGGCGCCGGTGCCGGCCACCGGCAGGACCCGGACATGGAAGATGGCGTCCTTCGCCCCGCCGGGCAGACTTCTTGGCTGCCTCGCCGGCATCGAAGACGAACCCGCCATCGCGGTAGTCATGGCGACCCGACGCCACCAGCCCCGGCGGATTGCGGTCGCCGACGGTGGCGTTGGCGAAGCCGGGAAACGGCAGATAGCTCACCTGCCACCAGGCGCCCTCGGCATGGGGCACCTTGAGGACGTTGTAGCTGAGGAGGACCTCCTTCGAAGCGGAAGCCGGATCGACTTCGAAGTCCGCTGCCGAGGAGACCGAGCAGTCTCCGCTGCCGCACTTGTAGAGTGCCGCGCCCGGCGGATAAGTGTCGAGCGCCCTGATCGCCGTGAGCCAGTTGGATCTCACCGCCGCTGCCGGCAGCGGCTTGAAACTGGCGAGCTTCGTGAACGTCCACGACCTGCGGGCGATCTCCGCTGTGCGCTGCAGCTCGGCTTTGGGCGGCAGCATGGCGGTCTGAAGCGCCGGCGGAGGGACGGTTTTGTCGGGTTCTTTCGGCACGCCAGCGGAGGCAGCCTGTTCAGGTGACTGCGGCGTCGACGGTTCGGCGGTCTGGGCAGGCGGAGCGTCCCCCTCGCAGGTGATGGACCGGAACGCCCTGCAGCGCCGGTCCTTGCAGATGCGCCCGTCGCCAAAGACAACCGTCTCCAGCCCACGTGTCCCCACCGACGGGTCGGCGCGGAATTTTCCCGCCCTGGCGAACTTCTGTTCGCGGCAGAACAGATCGGCGGCCGGCTTGCCGCAGTCGCGCCCCCAATGCCGGCACCAGTCGAGCAACACCCCCTTGATCTGCGGCCGATCATAGCGCGTCGAATTCGGGGTGAGCCTGACGACGGCCATCGGCGCGCTGACGGGGCGCACAGGCGATTTCGGTTTCACTGACACCGGCCGATCCGATTGCTTTGTAGTGGTCAGCGGAGGAGTTGGCCGGTCCGGGACCACTGTCGCGGCCGGCGGTGCAGTCCGCTGAGCCGCCTCTCCGGTGCAGACGATCACGCGGAAGCCGGAGCAATAGGGTTCCTTACAGAGCCTGCCATCGCCGAAGACCAGAGTGGAGATGCCGCGCGCGCCGACGTTTTCGTCGATGCGCCAGCTTTGAGCTTTGCCGAACCCCATCTCCCGGCAGAACAATTGGGCGGCTGGAGCGCCGCAGTTCTGCGCCCAGTTGCGGCACCAGTCGAGGCGAACACCTTTGACTTTGGGGGCAACAAACGTCTGGGTGGATTGTGCAACGACTGCCGGTGCTGAATCGGCGAGGCCGCCTGCGACAACCAACAGAGCCAATAGGATCCTGCCCGGCATCGGCAATGCCTCCGGTGGCGCGAGACTGGACCTTGGGTCAAACACTGACAATAGAAACCTGCGGCCCAGCTTCTTTCGTTCCGCGATCCGAAGTGCAATCAGCCTTCCCGCCCGGTGCCTCCGCCGCAGCGCGGACAGCCGGCCGGACTGCAGGCGCGGCACCAATCCTTCCGGCACGACGGGCAGGGCGCTTGCCCGGCGGGCTCAGTGAGATGGAGACGGTCATCGCAAACGACCCGTGTGCGCTCAATCCCGAGTCCGAAGTCGCAGGCCGGCGTCTCCATCATCCGAACCGCCGCGTGCCAGTCCAGCGCCAGGACGCGCTCGCCCTTGCGCCGCCTGATCAGCACCTGATGGCGGACCACGGGGGCGAAGAGCATCAGCCCCTGCACCCACTCGACGGTGACCCGCACGGCGTAGTTGTGGCGCAGATCCTCGAGCTTGGCGGCGAATTCGCGCTCGATCGCCGCCACCCGCATCGCCTCGCGCTGCTTGTCGGCCTCGGCCTTGTCGCCCGAGGCGGACTGAAGCGCGGCGAGCCTTGCCTGCGATGCGCGGCGCAAATCGTCGTGGTATTCGTGGACCCGGGCGCAGTCGCGGTCGAGGCGGCGGCGCATGGCGCGCAAAAAGGGTTCGAGATCGCGGCGCACCACATGTTCGACGAAGGGTTGGGCGCGCGCGGCAAGCTTCGCTCCGTCCCAGGCCTCGCCGGCCGCGTGGCGGCTGGCCGCGCCGGGCACGCACCAGTCGCCGGCGCACGCAAGCAATGCGCGAAGGCGAGCGACGATCTCCTCGTCGAGCACCGCGCCCGTGCCCTGGTTGAAACCGATCCAGACCAATCCCTCGCGCCGTTCGTCGGAAACGGCGACAAAGCGGAAGCCGAGCAGCAGGCAGCGGGTCCAGGAAGGATCGGCGCCGTTGAGGCGCCAGACGGCGTTCGCCAGCGGCATGGCGCGATCGATGAGACGCTGGACGTCGCCCGGCGGACGAACAGGGGCGCCCAGAACGCATTCGCGCTCGGCCAGCCGGCCGCGCTCGCCGAGGAGACTTGCGAAGCGGTCGAGCCAGTCGCCCTCGAGTCTGACCGGAACTGCGCCTGAGGGCAGCTGCGGGCCGAATCCGAGCCGCGCCAGCTCCGGCAGGCCGAGGGTGGCGCGCACCGGCTCGGGCGCCAGAACATCCAGCCCGTCCGGTTCGACCGGCGCTACAGCCGCACCTTCGCTTTCCATGAAGTCGGCAACGAAGTCGCGCAACGCCGTCATGGCGCATCCTCACACGGTTTCGAAATCCTCGCCGAACAGGCTGGCGTCGAGGGCCTTGGCGTCTTCGTGCCGAAGCCGGGCCTGATCGAGCCGCGCTCCCAGCGCCTCGAAGGCCTGGCCGCGGCCCGACTCGCTCGCTTCCAGCCAGGCGTCGAGCACGAGATCGGGAAACTCGCGCTCTTCCTCCAGGCCGCCGAGAATGGCGCCGACCTCGCCGACGATGAGCTCGAACATCGAGATCTTCTCTTCGAGCAAGGTCAGCACCTTCTCCTCCAGCGAGCCGCGCGTCACGAGATTGAAGACGAACACCTCGCGGGTCTGGCCGATCCGGTCGATGCGGCCGATGCGCTGCTCGATGGTCATCGGATTCCAGGGGACGTCGAAGTTGATCAGGGTATTGCAGAACTGGATGTTGCGGCCCTCGCCGCCGGACTGCGTGCACAGCAGGATCGAAGCGGAATCCCGAAACTCGGCGACGGCGGCGTCTTTTTGCGGTCCGCTCAGGCTGCCGTCGAAGCGCGCTACGGAAACACCGGCGGCTTGCAGTCGGTGCTGGAGATGGGCCAGCGTCGCGCGGGTCTGGACGAAAACCAGCTTCTTCTCGGCCGGACTCTTGCCCACCAGGTCGATGAGGGCCTGTTCCTTGCCGCCCGACCGGATGTCGGCCCAGCTCCGCGCAAGCCGGGACCAGGCCGGATCGCCCGGGGCCCGCTCGGCGATTCGCGCCACCGCTGCGGCAGCGGCTGCCGGTGAGGAACCGGCCGCGCCGAGCAGATGATGAAGGGTCAGGCGAATCCGCCCCGCCCCGCCGGCCGTCCCGCCTTGGGCGGCCAGGCGCCGCGCCGCCGCCGCGAGCTCGGCGTAAGCCTCCGCTTCCCCCGGCGCGCCATCTACCTTCAGCGTCGTGGCATAGCGGCGCGGCAGTTTCAGGGCCACCACGGCACGGGTGTTGCGGATCATGATTCCGCGCATGAGGCCGCGCAGAGTTTCGGAGTTGGCCGGCTGGCGCGGTTTGCCCGGCGTCATATAGGTGGCGCGAAAGCCTTTCAACGTCTTGAAGACGCCGGGCTTCAGGAGCGTCACCAGGTTGTAGAGCTCGACGAGGTCGTTCTGCACCGGCGTCGCCGTGAGCAGCAACAGGAAGCGCTTGTTGAGCCCATCGACGAGCTGCCAGCTCTTGCCGGACCGGTCGCGCAAATGATGGGCCTCGTCGACGACGACGACGTCGAAGCTGCGCTTGCCGAGGCTGTCGGCGTGCTCGCGCCGCCGCGCCGTGGCGATCGACGCGATGATGCGCTTCTGGTCCCAGAACGCCTGCGGCGCCTCGCGCGCCAAGTCGTCATGGGTGGTGGCGAAGGCGAGGCCGAACTTGGTCTCGAGCTCTTCGCGCCATTGACCGACGAGCGAGGCAGGCGTCAGCACCAATATGCGTTCGGCCATGCCGCGCAGCGCATATTCCTTGAGCGCCATGCCCGCTTCGATGGTCTTGCCGAGCCCGACCTCATCGGCGAGCAAAACCCGGCCGCGGAACTGTTTCAGGACCTTGCGCACGGTCTCGATCTGGTGGCGCAGCGGCGCAAAGCCCGAAAGATGCGGCAGGCACAGCAGCTCATCGAATCCCTGCGCCAGGCCGAGATAAGCAAGCCGCTCGCGCAGGCCGAACCAGCGGCCGTGCGCCTCGGGCTCGCTCGAGGCGTCCGACAGCGCCGCGAGGTCGATCTCCACCGTCAGGGGTATCTCGATGTCGATGCGCGGCAGGGATGGCGAAGGTGACGGAGGGTCCGCCGGCGCCGGATTTGTTTGCACTTTCGGCGGCGCGCCGGCTTTCTGTCTGCCGGCTGCGAGCTTTGGCGGCCGCGATGGCTTCGAGGGCGCGCGGCTACGCAGAGGTGTTCGGCCCATGATCGCGTCGAACTGTCGCCTGAACCAGTGCAGTTGCCCATACCCGCCGGGAAAGTAGTAGAGCGCTTCCGACCAGCGGCTGAGCTGGTGGCGCTCGAGCAGCGCCTTGGCGGCTGCCGGCTGGTGGAGCTGATTGAGCACCAGGGCGCGCAACAGGAACTCGCTCGACCCTTTCGCGCGCTTGGAGAATCGCTTCAGAAAGACCTTTGCCCGCAGCGGCGCCTCGTCGAGCAACGCGGCAACGGCGGCCAACAGCAGGATTACCGGTTCGCCGGGGTAAGCCGCGACCGCTTCCTCCGCGAGCGGCAGGAAGCCCGAGCGAACGGAGCGGCCGTCGAAAGCCTCGGTCAGCCGAACAACCCAGTCCTCGACTGTCGGCGCTGGCGCCTCGAACAACGCCGGTTGCTGCAATGCTTGACCGGGCATCGGCCCTCGTCGGTAGATTTACGCCCTCGCAAGCGAATCACCCACTGCAATTGTCTTGATGCTCGCAGGGACATGATCGGTCTGCAATCGACATTTCTCACCGCGTGGATTTCCGGAGACAAGCAGCGGGACTGGATTGCGTGGGCGGATTGCCGCAGGCTACCCAGGTGCTAGTCTGGCCCGACGGAAAGGGAGCTCGCAAAATGTACACCAAGCAGGCTCTGCGCGCCCTCGGCATCAACAGCGATCTGTCGCCGGCGCAGAAGCGCGAGCTCGATGAGGTCGGCTTCATCAGCGTCGAGGACGTGATTTCGAAGGCCCAGGCGCGGCAGATGGCCGAGGAGTTCGAGCGTCTCCACGAAGCCGAGAAGAGTACCGGCGGCCAGGAAGTCCATGTCGAGCCCGGGGCCCGCCGGCTCTCGAACATCTTCAACAAGTCGAGGGTGTTCGACCCGCTGCTCGAGATCGGGCCGGCGCTCGCCGCGGCGCACTACGTTCTCGGCGAGATCAAGGTGCACGGCGCCAACATCCGCGATCCGGTGAAGGGATATGGCCACCAGCAGCTTCATGTCGACGTGCCGAAGAAGTTCGCCGACGACTGGTGGCTGGTGAACGCCATGATCCTGTTCGACGACATGACCCTCGACAACGGACCGACCCGGGTGATCCCCGGCTCGCACCATTGGGCGCCCATCAACGTGCCGGTGGTCAACCAGGGCGACTGGGAGCCGACGCCGCTGTCGCCAGAAGACCAGGCGCGCGTACCTGACGATCTCGATGCTCCCTATCCCGGCGAAGTCCTGGTGACGGCGCCGGCCGGCGCCGCGGTGATCCTCAACTCATCGGGCTGGCACAGCGGCACGCGCAAGAACAGCGACGCGCCGCGGCGGCTGATTCACCTTTCCTACACGCGCCGCGACCTGCCGCAGCAACTCGTCCAGCTCGATCACCTGACCCGGGAGCTCTACGACCGGATGAGTCCCGAGCATCGCTATCTTCTCGAGATCGAGCCGCCCAGGGACGGCGACGGCGTGCTCCGTCACCCGAAACGGGCGCACAAGGGCTGGTGGAATTAGGACGGTTTGCCGCTGGCCGTATCCGCGCGCCCCTATACGTGAGGCACGCGGCTCATGCCGCGCGAATGGTCGGGATGGCGCTCACGTCGATATTGCGCTCGGCCTGCCAGGTATCGTGGGCCGCCTGCATTCTCATCCAGATGCCGGCGCCATCGCCGAACAACTTGCCGAGGCGCACGGCGACCGACGGAGACACAGGTTTGCGTTCCTTGAGTATGTCGTAGAGATGCTGCCGCGAGATACCAAGCAGCTTGGCGATGTCGCTCTTGCTGCGTCCCGTAGCAGGGATGACCACCTCCCGAAGAAGCTCACCGGGGTGGGTAGGGCATCGGTTCGGATTGCGCCTGGCGGCGTACTTTTTCATGTCTTCTCTCCTCAGTGATATGCTCGAAATCCACTCGCCAGGCATCGCCGCCTTCAAACTCGAAGGTAATGCACCACGGGCCGTTCACATGCACCGTGTATCGATGCGGTTTGAGCCGGTGAGACGGTGAAAATCAAAGCCCGACAGGTGCGCCAGCAGACGCGCGAACTCCTTCATGACCGGCTCGATGCGCTTGGGATTGCCGACGACTTCCATGCGCAGGGCGGGATCGGGAACGAACTCGTCGAGCGGCAACACCGAAAGAACGGCATCGAGAACACGCGGCGCTTGCTCGCCGTCCAGACGCACCAGCCTCGGTCCGGAACTGTCGGCGGGATAATTGGCATCGACGATGGCGATCTCGTCCCCGTGACCCATGGCTCTCAGGATGCGCAGGAGGTCGGGCCGAGCAGGGGGTCGATATTCTTGAGCATGGCGGTACTCAATGGGCGACGGGGGCATCGCTGTGCAGCAAGCCGTTCGTTTTCAGATCCTGCCACAGTTGGGCCGGAATCGCTTTCGAGAGCGCACGGGCCGTGCCGGCGACTTCCTCGGGGCTCTTGGCGCCCGGGATCACCGAGACGACGCAAGGGTGGAGGAGCGGGAAGTGCAGGGCAGCCTCGATGAGCTCGATGCCGCCGGCTTTGCAAATGCGCTGGATCGCCGCGACGCGATCGAGCACGGCCTGCGGTGCGGGATCGTAGTTGTAGTTGGCGCCGGCAACCGGGCCGATCGCCAGAATTCCGGAATTGAAGGGTCCCCCCAGTACGATGCCGATGCCGCGGTTTTCGCACAACGGCAGGAAGCTGCCTGAGCGCTTCCTGCTCGAGCAGCGTGTAGCGGCCGGCCAGGAGAAACAGGTCGAAGTCGCCGCGCCGGGCGAGAATTTCCGCCACCTCCCATTCATTGATGCCGGCCCCGAACGCCTTGATCGCGCCCTCGTCGCGCAGTTTAACCAGCGCCCGGTAGCCGCCCTGCATCAGGGTCTCCACGTGGGCATCGCGCGCCGCCACGGTCTTGTGATTGAAGACGTCGATATCGTGGACGAGCAGGATTTCGACGTGGTCGAGCCCCAGCCGCTCGAGCGAGTGCTCGAGCGAGCGCATGATGCCGTCGTAGCCGTAGTCATAGACTTCGCGCCGGGAGGGCGTGTCGAAGAATTTGCCGATGCCGGTGCGCTCAGCCGGCGCACATACGGTCAGCAGCCTGCCGACCTTGGTCGAGACCACATAGGATTGCCGCGGCTTGCCGCGAGGAAAGTGGTTGAGCCGGGTTTCGGCGAGGCCGAGACCGTACAGCGGTGCGGTGTCGTAGTAGCGGATGCCGGCAGCCCATGCTGCCTCGAGCGTGGCCTCGGCCTGCTGTTCGCTGACCGCCCGGTAGAGATTGCCGAGGGGAGCGGTGCCGAAACCGAGCTTCGAGAACGCGATGGCGGCGCCGGACGGCGCCTTGAACAGGTTCTCCTTCATGCCCCGCGCTCCGCCATGCTACCATGCCAATAACGAATGGCCCGGCACAACGTCAATCCTGGTGCGCAATGAACGTCCCTTTCACAGCAAAAAACATGCCGCCGCGCGTCGTGAAACTCAACGACCGTGACAATGTCGTCGTCGCGGTCGATACCATCGAAAATGGAGTCGCCGCCGGAGGAACCGTCGCTCTGGCGCGCATCCCCAAAGGCCACAAGATGGCTGCGCGCCCGATCGCGGCTGGCGACCCGGTCATCAAGTTCGGACAGGTCATCGGCACCGCCAAATCGGCCATAACCGCCGGCGAGTGGGTCCATGAGCACAATACCGGCATGGCGGAATTCGCCCGCGACTACGCTTTTGCGGCGGATGCGCGCAGCGAGGACATCCTGCCGGTCGGGAAACGGGCCGTCTTTCAAGGCTACCGGCGGACGAACGGAAAGGTGGGCACACGCAACTACATCGGCATTCTGACGAGCGTGAACTGCTCGGCGACGGTGGCGAGTTTCATTGCCCAGGAGGTCAACCGTTCCGGCATTCTCGAGCGTTATCCGAATGTCGACGGCGTCGTGGCGCTCACCCAGGACAACGGCTGCGTGATCGACTACCGCGGCGCGATCTTCGATATCCTGAAGCGTACCAGCTGGGGCTACGCCACCAATCCCAACATGGGCGGCATCGTCATGGTCGGCCTGGGCTGCGAGGGCTTCCAGATTCCGCGCTTCAAGGAAGCCTACGGCGTCGAGGAGTCCGAGACGTTCCGTACCATGACGATCCAGGAAACCGGCGGCACCCGAAAGACGGTCGCTGCGGGCGTCGAGCAGGTGAAGGCCATGCTGCCGGCGGTCAATGCGGTGCGCCGCGAGTCCTGCCCGGCGTCCGACCTCGTGCTGGCGCTGCAGTGCGGCGGCTCCGACGGCTACTCCGGAATCACCGCCAACCCGGCGCTGGGCGCCGCGGTCGACATCCTCGTGCGTCATGGAGGCACGGCGATCCTGTCGGAGACGCCGGAGATCTACGGCGCGGAGCATCTGCTTACCCGCCGGGCGGCAACGCGCGAAGTCGGCGAAAAACTCGTCGAGATCATCAAGTGGTGGGAGGACTACGCCAGCCGCAACCTCATGGAGATGAACAACAACCCCTCACCCGGCAACAAGCTCGGTGGCCTCACCACCATCCTGGAGAAATCGCTGGGAGCGGCGGCCAAGGGCGGCACCACCACGCTGCGCGCCGTCTATCGCTATGCCGAGCCCGTGACGGCAAAGGGTTTCGTGTTCATGGATACGCCCGGCTACGACCCGGTATCGGCGACGGGGCAGGTGGCCGGCGGGGCCAACATCCTGTGCTTCACCACCGGCCGCGGCTCCGCCTATGGCTGCAAGCCGACGCCGTCGATCAAGCTCGCCACCAACTCGGACGTCTATCGGCGCATGATCGATGACATGGACATCAATTGCGGCGATATCCTCGACGGCGTGCCGATCGGGCAAAAGGGGCAGGAAATCTTCGACCACATGCTCAAAGTCGCGTCCGGAGAACGCTCCAAGTCGGAGCTCCTGGGGTATGGCGACAACGAATTCGTGCCCTGGCAGGTCGGCGCGGTCATGTAGATGCCGTACAGGACGCTACTCGTTTCGCTGAACGAGCTCGACCGGCTCGACACCGTCCTCGGCACGGCGTCCGCTCTGGCCAAGGATCACGATGCCCATGTTACCGGCGTCTACGTCGTTCCCTCCCCCGCCGTCTATCCCGCCGTCGGACCCTATGTGATCCCCGAGGTCTACGACGGCCTGACGCGCCATTTCGAGGAGCAGACGCAATCGGTAAAGGCCAGGTTCAACGAGGCAATGGGCCGTGCCGGCTTGGCGTCGCAATGGCTGGAAGTGCGGGCGGTCGCCCCGGTCATCTCCGAAAGCGTCGGCGAGGCGGCGCGGGCCGCCGACCTGGTGATCGCCAGCGAGATCAATCGCGAAGGCAAGAATGGCGTCGAGCTGGATTTCATCGAGAATCTCATTCTCCATTCCGGCTGCCCCATTCTCGTTCTGCCGCACAAGCTCATGAGCGCGGCAAGTTTCGAGCGGATCGTTTGCGGCTATGACGGCAGCAAGGAGGCCGGGCGGGCCATTCGTGAGGCGGTGCCGCTGCTCGGCAAGGCGCAGGATGTGCGGGTCGTTTGGGTCGATGCGCCCAGGCAGCAGGATGCGGCCGGCGCACCGGGCGCAGATGTGGCGCAGATGCTGCGCCGTCACGGAGTCAACGTGACTGCGGAATCCGTCCCCGGCGGCGGAGCGAGCGCCGGCGAAGCACTTGCGATCCGGGCCCGCGATCTCAACGCGGGGCTCATCGTCATGGGCGCCTATGGCCACACGAGGCTCCGGGAGTTCGTCCTCGGCGGGGCCACGCGCTACGCCCTTCACCACATGAGCATTCCGCTGTTCCTGTCCCATTAGCTACCCTACGCGAAGAGTGTCGTCATCCCCGCGCCCCGGCGGGGATCCAATGGTGAATCTCATCGAGATAGTGAGTCTGCGTAATAACCTCTACAAGACCTCCATGCTGCGCGGCTTCATTGGATCCCCGCTGGGGCGCGGGGATGACGAGTTTTTTCACAAGCTCGCCAATCCGGAATCCCGCTTGATTCCTACAGTGACTAACGCATAACAGCGGACCCCGGCTTTTGTCGGGGCGATGGGCCACTGAGGGGATGGAAAATGAAGCTGGTGCGATTTGGCTCCAAAGGTCAGGAGAAACCTGGCCTCCTCGACAAGGACGGAGTGGTGCGAGACCTGTCGGGGACTGTCGACGACATCGCGCATGCGGCTCTTTCGCCCGACGGCCTCGCCAAACTTCGCCGGCTCGACCCGTCGCGACTGCCCAAGGTCGACGCCGCCACCCGGCTCGGCGCTTGCGTCGGCAAGGTGGGCAAGTTCGTCTGCGTCGGCCTCAACTATGCCGACCATGCGCGGGAATCCGGCGCCCAGCCGCCCAAGGAGCCGGTGCTGTTCATGAAGGCGACAAGCGCCATCGCGGGGCCAAACGACGACGTGATCATTCCCCGCGGTTCGGTCAAGACCGATTGGGAAGTCGAGCTGGGCGTGGTGATCGGCAGCGAAGCGAGGTACGTGGGCGAAGAGCAGGCGCTGGATCACGTGGCCGGCTTCTGTCTCGTCAACGATCTGTCGGAACGGGCGTTCCAGATGGAGCGCGGCGGACAATGGGTGAAAGGCAAGTCGGCCGATACTTTCGGTCCTATCGGTCCGTGGCTGGTGACGCGTGATGAGGTGCCCGATCCGCAGTCGCTGGCGATGTGGCTGGAGGTCGACGGACATCGCTACCAGAACGGCTCCACGGCCACGATGATCTTCGGTGTCGCCCACCTGGTGCATTACATCTCACAGTTCATGAGCCTGCAGCCCGGCGACGTCATTTCGACGGGAACCCCCGCCGGGGTCGGCCTCGGCCAGAAACCGCAGCCGATCTATCTGAAGCCGGGACAGACCATGAAGCTGGGCATCGCCGGGCTCGGCGAGCAGCGCCAACGGACGGTGGCGGCAGCCTGAAGATGGCGGCGCGGCAGGCGGGCTTGCGCGAGCTCCGGCCACCTGAGCCTGTCAAATCGAGTTCATCACAACAACCACTGCCTGACGGCTTGCGCTGCAATCGCATGTGGCATGAGAAAGGCGGCCAGGTCCTTGACCACGTCCGCCAACGGGCCAGGCTGAAACGCGACATCTGCCACGAATGAATTCCACTGTTGCATCTTGGCGGGGTCTTCTGCAAAGGCGGGAGACAGTGTGTCGGGCAGTTCAGACGCAATTTTCGTCTTGCGGCGCGTGAAGGTGGCAGCTATGGCGCGTGCGAGGCGGTCACCCTTGAATTTATAGGTGCGGGACAGCACCCAAATATCATAGAGATCCTTCATCCGGCTGTTGGCGCGGCCCAGCATCACCATCGCCTGAAATTTCTCCGCGATGACTGTTTCGCGCGCATAGGCGCGAAGGTGCGGGGCCGGGAAATCCAGTAGGACCGGCAGGCTTATCTCCTGAAGTCCGGGCTCAACGGCGTCACCAAAGCCGATGTCGATCATGACCCGGACGCGCGCCTTGTCCACAGTAGCATTGGTCTTGATGCGCAAGCCGCCGTATTCCAGTTCCTCGCGGATACGGTCGACTTCGACCGCGTCGGCTTCGAACAGGACGCCATCTTCGAAGGACACTGAACAAACATCCTGAAACGTCTTGACCATCTCCTCGGCATCGTTGTTCCCGACAGCGAGAAGATCAAGATCTCTCGTCGCGCGCACGGGGATCGTCGAACCACTTGGTGAGCAACATTGCTCCCTTGAGGATGAAACGGTCGCGGTGCTTGGTCTGACTCAAGCGATAGAGCAGCCGCTCATTCACAAAGTGGGTGAGCATCAATTGAAAGCTCTGATTTTTCTCTCGTGAGATGTTTAACAGCCGCGCCCGCACCGACGCGCCCATGTTCTGTTGAGGTTTCTTAGGCATTGACGGTGAGGGCGCCCAGATAGGGCTGAACCACTTTCCAAACGCCGCCATCCGCTGCGTAGCGTGCGATTTCGGCCGGAGTGGCCTTGCGTTGGCGCAGCGCTTCCTTCAAACCCTCGATCGCTAGATTGAGGCCGGGACTTTTCTGGTAGCGCTTGCCCGCGCTTTGGCGGTAGCGAAACATGTCCACGACGGTTTTCGCCGGAGTGGTGATGCGCACCGACACTCCTTCGATCAGGTGCTCCTTGACACCAGCATTCAGAACGTTGGCGCCGAACCGGACAAACTGGATGGTTGGCCTGGTGAAGCGCGGCCGCCGGTCTTTAGCACCGATGGCCATCCAGATGCGGGATGGCATGGTGTCGGTGAGTTCGTGAAACGCCAGAGCCGATACGAGGCAAACGATGCCCTTGGGAACGAGTTTAGCGGCCTCGGCGAGCGAGTGGTTGGTGTCAACCAACGCATTGGGGAGCTGATAAAGCCCGCGCCCAAGTTGACGGATAAGACCCTTCTCCTTCATGCGCGATATCGTGGAGGCGGCGATACCCGCCTTAGTGAATTCCGAGAGACGCACCATCCCCCGCTGCCTTAACAGTGTTATCGCTTGGTCTAGCTGACGGTTAGAGTTGGTCTGCATGACGGGAGTATGTTATAAAATGTCGGATATAACAACGTTATATCCGACAATTCATATCAATTGCAAAACTACCTAACGCCGGGAGCAATCGTCACCCTGATCGGAGTAGGCCTGCCGCCGCTGCACGGGTTGTTGATCTGAGGGCAGTTGGAAATCAGCGCCAGGACGTCCATCTCGGCGCGCAAGACGATGAGGTCGCCCGGCGTGCTCGGCGCTTCGACGAAGGTATGTGGATCGAGCGCGTTGTCGGCGAGCACCGGAACGCGGCAGAAGAAGTTCAGGTTTGGAACAATGTCGCGGCGGCCGAGATTGTGGCGGGCCAGCTCCTCGAGGAAGTTCTCGCGACATCCCGCCGTGCTCGTAGCTCCATAGAGCATGCGATTGCCCGGAACACTGCAGCAGCCGGCGATGGTGTCGTTCCAGCCGCAAGTATCCTCGACGATGGTCATCATCGGCCGGGCGATGTCGGAGTAAAGCACGTGACCGGTCGTCAAACGCAGCGTGCGAGCCTTCTTCAAGGTATTCGCCGCGTGGTAACGCTCTTCCGGATTTTCCGCGGCATAACAGAGGAAGTCGACGCCCTGCTTTCCTTCGAGGTCGGTGATCGTCAGGATGTGACCGCGCCGGACGATCCCGCTCCACGAGCCGCCAGGCGCGAGGGTTTCATCGCAAGCCGCCGCCGTGCGCGGTGCTATTCTCACCAGCGTTACTCCGCCGCCGTGCGCAGGGCCAGGAAACCACCCGACTGGCGGGCCCACAGGTCGGCGTAGAGACCGCCGCGGCGCAGAAGTTCGTGGTGGGTGCCTTCTTCGACGATCTGTCCCTCATCCATGATCACGAGACGGTCCATGGCGGCGATGGTGGAGAGTCGGTGGGCGATGGCGATGACGGTCTTGCCCTCCATGAGGTCGTAGAGACTCTCCTGGATCGCCTGCTCGACCTCGGAATCGAGAGCGCTGGTGGCTTCGTCGAGCACGAGGATCGGCGCGTTCTTGAGCAGCACGCGCGCGATGGCGACGCGCTGCCGTTGACCGCCGGAGAGCTTGACCCCGCGCTCGCCGACGTGGGCTTCATAGCCCTGGCGGCCGTTCATATCCTCGAGTCCGATGATGAACTCGTGCGCATGCGCTTTGCGGGCGGCCGCGACGGCTTCCTCCCGCGTCGCCTCCGGCTTGCCGTAGAGAATGTTGTCCATCACCGAACGGTGCAACAGCGAAGTGTCCTGGGTCACCATGCCGATCTGGCCCCTGAGAACTCTCCTGGGCGACCTCGGATATGTCCTGACCGTCGATCAGGATGCGACCGCCCTCGAGATCGTAGAAACGCAGCAGCAGGCTCGCCAGCGTCGATTTGCCGGCGCCGGAGCGGCCGACGATGCCGACCTTTTCTCCCGCCCTTATGTGCAGCGAAAGGCCGTCGATGACGCCACGGCCCTCTTCGCTGCGGTGCTTGCCGTAGTTGAAGCAAATCTTCTCATAACGGATCTCGCCGCGCGGCACCGCTAGGAGGCGGGCGCCTGGACGGTCGGATACCTCGCGCTCGCGGGCCACCGTCTCGATGCCGTCCTGAACGACGCCGATGTTCTCGAACACGCTCGAGATCTCCCACAGGATCCAATGCGCCATGCCCTGAAGGCGCATCACCAGCCCGACAGAGAGCGCGATGGCGCCGGGGGTGACCGCACCGGCGTGCCACAGCCAGATCGACAGGGCGGCCACGGAGAACAGCAACGTGCTGTTCATGGTGTTGAGAACGATCGTCAGCCGGGTCACCATCCGAAACTGGGCGTAGACGCTGTCCAGGAAGATGGCCATGCCCTCCCTGGCGTAGCCGTCCTCGCGCTCGGCGTGGGCAAACATCTTGACAGTGGCGATGTTGGTGTAGGCATCGACGATGCGGCCGGTCACCATGGAGCGGGCGTCGGCCTGGATGGCCGAGAGCCGCTTGAGCTTGGGTATGAAGTAGTAGAGGGCCACAAGGTAGGCAGCGAGCCAGATGAGCAGCGGAAACGAGAGGCGCAGATCGCTGGAGGCGAACAGAATTACGGCGCCGCTGAAATATGCGATCACGTAGAGCAGCACCTCCAGCGCCGTCATCACGACGTCGCGCACTGCAAGCGCGGTCTGCATCACTTTGGTGGCGATGCGGCCGGCGAAGTCGTTCTGGAAGAACTCGACGCTTTGTCGCAACACGTAGCGGTGCGCCATCCAGCGGGTGCGCATGGCGAAGTTGCCGAGCAGCGCGGTGTGGCTCAGCAATTCGTGGAGGAGCTTGAGCAGCGGCAGCAGGATGAGGACCAGGGCGCCCATCCAGGTCAGCAGAGCACCGTGCTCGCTCCAGAAGCTCGCACGGTCGGTCTGGTTGAGCCAGTCCACGAGCCTGCCCATGAACCCGAACAGGGACACTTCGATGATGGCGATGATCGTCGACAGGAGCGCGCTAGCCGCCAGCAGCGGCCAGAAGGGACGCGAGTAGTGCCAGAGGAATCCGGTGATGGTCGCCGGCGGCATCTCCGGTTTTTCCGGCGGCAGCGCCGGCTTCAGCGATTCCAGCCATTTGAAAAAGGCAAGCAGCAAAGTTCCGGCACTCCCGGTTTCTCTGAGGATCGAACGGGCCGTCTTATATAGGAAGAGTTTTGCCAAATCGAGTTGCGCCACCTCCGGCCGCATGCCACGAATGGCGCCTTGGCCGGATGAGGGAACGACTGAATTCGTGAGTTGCTATCTGGGCATCGACGTCGGCACGTCATCGGTGAAGGCGGTGCTCATCGATGACCGCCAGAGACTGCTGGCGAGCGCCGCCCAGCCGCTCGCCGTCAAGAGGCCGCATCCCGGCTGGTCGGAGCAGGACCCCGGGGACTGGTGGCGCGCGACCGAACGCGCGGTCGCGGCACTGAAGCGGAAAGCCGGCAGAAAGCTCGCGGGCGTGGAAGGCATCGGCCTGTCGGGCCAGATGCATGGGGCGACGCTGCTCGATGCGTCGGACAAGCCGATCCGGCCGGCCATTCTGTGGAACGACGGACGATCCGCCGCGGAATGCACCGAGCTCGAGGAAAAGGAACCGCGGTTGCGCGCCATCGCCGGCAATATCGCCATGCCCGGGTTCACGGCGCCGAAACTGCGGTGGGTCGCCAAGCACGAACCGGAAAACTTCGCTCGCGTTGCGAAAGTGCTGCTGCCGAAGGACTACGTCCGGCTAAGGCTCACCGGCGATCATGCGAGCGACATGTCGGATTTTGCCGGGACCCTGTGGCTCGACGTCGGCGAACGCCGGTGGTCGCAGGCGTTGCTCGCCGCTACCGATCTCGACGTCGACCATATGCCGAAGCTCTTCGAGGGCACGGAAGCGACGGGTTCCCTGTCGCAGGATCTGCAGCACAAATGGGGAATGGCGCGCCGGCCCGTCGTGGCGGGCGGCGGCGGCGATAATGCGGCGGCCGCCTGCGGCATCGGCGCCGTAGAGCCGGGGCAGGCATTCGTGTCGCTGGGCACATCCGGAGTGCTGTTTGTCTCCAACGCCGGCTTCTCGCCCAACACCGCCAACGCGGTGCACGCATTTTGCCATGCCATCCCCGGAACCTGGCACCAGATGGGCGTCATCCTGTCGGCGACCGCGAGCCTCGAATGGCTGGCGGGGATTCTGGGCCGCTCGGCGCCGGCCTTGACCACGGCGCTGGGAAGCTCCCTCAAGGAACCATCATCGGTTCTGTTCCTGCCTTACCTTTCGGGAGAACGCACACCCGTCAACGATGCCGGGGCGCGCGGCATGTTCTTCGGCCTCGGCCACGAGAGCGACCGCAATGATCTCGTGCACGCCGTGCTGGACGGCGTCGCCTTTGCGTTTCGCGACTGCCTCGAGGCGTTGCAGGCCGCCGGCACACGCATCGAGCGGGCGACGGCAGTCGGCGGCGGATCGCGCTCGCGGCTGTGGCTCAAGATCATTGCGACCGTGCTCGGCATTCCCATCGACGTCCCGGCCGGGGGGGAGCTCGGGGCGGCGTTCGGCGCAGCGCGCCTGGGAATCATTGCCGCTACCGGCGCGAGGCCCGAGAAGGTGCTCCGACCACCGGCCATGTCCACTCCCGTCACGCCGGCAGCGAACGCCATCGATCTTTATGAAGCGGCTTATCGCCGCTACACCCGGCTCTATCCCGCATGGAAAGAGGTCATGCAGCCATGAACCCATTTTTTTCGATCGCCGATCCCATTCGCTACGAGGGACCCGAAAGCCGCAACGGATTGGCGTTCAGACACTACGACGCCAAGAGAAAAATCATGGGCAAGACACTCGCCCAGCATCTCCGCTTCGCCGCGTGCTACTGGCACTCCTTCTGCTGGACGGGCACCGACCCGTTCGGCGGCGAGACATTCATGCGCGACTGGCATCGGCCGGGCGATGCCATGGCGCACGCCAGGCGCAAAGTCGACGTGGCGTTCGAGATGTTCCGCCTGCTCGGCGTTCCGTTCTTCACCTTTCACGATCGCGATATCGCGCCGGAAGGCGAAACGCTGGCCCAGTCCAACCGCAATCTGTGGGAGATCGCCCGGCTCATCGAAAAGCAGATGGCGGCGACGGGCGTCGGTCTCCTGTGGGGCACCGCCAACATGTTCTCCAACCGGCGCTACATGTCGGGTGCGGCCACCAACCCCGATCCGGACGTGTTCGCTTACGCTGCCGCCCAGGTGAAGTGCGCCATGGACGTCACCAGGGCGCTCAACGGCGAGGGCTACGTGCTGTGGGGCGGACGGGAAGGCTACGAGACGCTGCTCAACACCGACATCAAGCGCGAATTGAACCAGCTCGGGCGGTTCCTCAACCTGGTCGTCGAATACAAACACGCCATCGGTTTCAAGGGCGGCATCTACATCGAGCCCAAGCCCCAGGAACCGACCAAGCACCAGTATGACTTCGACGTGGCGACGGTCTTCGGTTTTCTCAAGGCGCATGGGCTGGAAGGCGAGATCAAGGTCAATATCGAGCAGAACCACGCGGTGCTCGCCGGCCACAGCTTCGAGCACGAGATCGCGCTCGCCAGCGCGCTCGGGATCTTCGGCTCGCTCGACATCAACCGCGGCGACTACCAGTCGGGCTGGGACACCGACCAGTTCGCCATGAACGTGCAGGAGCTCAGCGTCGCCTTCTATCACGTGCTGAAAGCCGGCGGCTTCACCACCGGCGGGCTCAACTTCGACGCCAAGATCAGGCGCCAGTCGATCGCTCCCGACGATCTCCTGTACGCCCACGTCGGCAGCATGGATGCGTGCGCCCGTGCACTCCTGGCGGCGGCAAAGATGATCGAGGAGCAGGCGCTCGATAAGCCGCTGGCCGAGCGTTATGCCAAGTGGGATTCGACGCACGCCAGGGAAATGCTGGCGGGGAAACTCTCACTGGCCGAGATCGCGCAACATGTCGAGAAGGGCGGCATCGAGCCCGAACCGAAATCCGGCCGGCAGGAGGCGCTGGAGAATATCCTCAACCATTACGTCTGAAGCCAGTCGTCATCCTCGCGCAAGCGGGGAACCAATAGGGCGGCGCCGCATCCTCAACGAAGCCCACTTCGGCAAAGGCGAAGCGAGTTGAGCCTCACAATTGGATCCCCGCTGGGCCGCGGGGATGACGGACATTGCAATGGATGGGTTCAGACGATTCCCGCCGCCACCACGCCGGTTGCCGGGCGCTCGGCCGCCTTTGCCTTGCGGTAGCCCGACCGACGATAGACGGTCAACGGATCGATGGCGCCGCCCTTGCGGCGACGCGCCTCGGCAAGAATAGGCGAGACGTCGGTGGTGAAGGCCTGCTTGACGATCTGACGCGCCAGCATCACGTCCCCCTCATCCTGCGCGGCGGCGAGCATCCGGCGGTCGATCAGCGAGGCAAGGACATGGGCGCGGACGATTTCGATCGCCGAGCCGATCAGGCTTTCGATCGGGTCGGTAACGTTGTGTGACTGGTCGATCATATAGGTCGGCGCGAAGCCCGGCGCCTGGCGCAGTTCGGCGTCGACCAGCTCATTGAAGACCAGAAACAGCCGAAACGGATCGATCGAACCCGAATCGAGATCGTCATCGCCGTATTTCGAGTCGTTGAAGTGGAAACCGGCGAGCTTCTGGACGCGGATCAGGCGAGCGACGATCTGCTCGACGTTGACACCGGGCCCGTGATGACCGAGGTCGACCAGGCACTTCGCCTTTGGCCCAAGCTCCGTTGCCGCCATGAAGCTCGAGCCCCAGTCCGAAATGACGGTCGAGTAGAACGCTGGTTCGTAGGGCTTGTGTTCGATGAATACCAGGCAGTCGTCCGGCAACGCCCGGTAGACCTTCCGCATGGACTGCAGGTAGCGCTCGAACGCGGCGTTCAGATTGCACTGACCCGGAAAGTTCGATCCGTCGGCGATCCAGACCGTGAGCGCCGTCGAGCCGAGCTTGCGGCCAATCTCGATACATTCAATGTTGTGCTCGATCGCTTGCCGGCGCACCGCTGGGTCGGCATGGGTGAGCGAGCCGAGCTTGTAGGAGAGCTGCTGGCCCTTGTGATCCTGAAAGGTGTTCGAGTTGACCGCATCGAAGCCGAGATGGTTCGCGGCGGCCGCCTGGCGCAGGGCTGAATAGTCCGTCACTTTGTCCCAGGGAAAGTGGGGCGATACCCTGGGCGTCGCCCGCGACAGCTGGTGAATGACGCCGCAGTCATCGAGTTTTTCGAAGATGTTGCGCGGTTCCCCCGGCCCCGGGAAGCGGGCAAATCGCGTACCGCCGGTGCCGACCCCCCAGGTGGGAACTGCAACTTCATAGTCCATGGCGCGCCGGGTCATCGTTTTCGATGTCGACGCCGCGACGTTCGAGGTGAGAGGCCAGCGCCGCATACTCTTGCGCGAGGCCGCCTGCGTGCTCACGGTTCTCGCCGGCGATGAAATCGGCGGAGATGGTGAAAGACAAGGCGCTACCTCGCGAAGGCGACCGCGTTGCCGGCGTCGACGTTGAGGAAGTTGCCGGTGGACTTCGACGAGATGTCGGAGGCGAAGAAATATACGGCTTCGGCGACGTCTTCGGGATAGACGGACCGCTGCAGCAGCGAGCGCTTGCGGTAGTGTTCCTCGAGCTCGTTCTCGCCGATGTTCAATGCGGCGGCACGCTGCTTGCGCCAGGCGCCCTGCCAGATTTTGGAGCCGCGCAGGACCGCATCCGGGTTGACGACGTTGACGCGGATGCCGAACGGAGCACCTTCCAGCGCCAGGCAGCGGGCGAGATGGAGTTCCGCCGCCTTGACGGCGCAATAGGCCGAGGCGCCTGCTGAGGCCGCGAGGCCGTTCTTCGAGCCGATGAAGATGATCGAGCCACCGAGCCCCTGCCGCTTCATCAGGCGGTAGCCTTCGCGAGCGACCAGAAAGTAACCGGTTCCAAGAACCGACATGTTCCTGTTCCACAGCTCGAGCGTCGTGTCCTCGACGGCTGCCGCGAGCGATGATGCCGGCATTGTTGACGACGATGTCGAGGCCGGCGAACGACCGCACCACTTCGTTCACCGCATTCACGACCTCGCTCTCACTCGTCACGTCCACAGGAATGCCCAGCACATTGTCCTTGCCGTGGGACGCTGCGAGATTGGCGACAGTTTCGTCCAGTGACGCGCGGTCAATGTCGGCGAGTGCGACGCAGGCGCCTTCCGCGAGGAGCCGCGTGGCAATGGCGGAACCGATGCCGCCCGATCCCCCGGTCACCAGCGCCACGCGGCCGCTGAGGCCCTTGGGCTTCGGCAGACGCTTGAGCTTTGCCTCTTCGAGCAGCCAATACTCGATGTCGAAGGCTTCCTGCTCCGGCAGGCCGTGATAGACCGAAACGCCCGAGGCGCCGCGCATCACGTTGATGGCGTTGACATAGAATTCGGCGGCGATGCGCGCCGTCGGCCTTGTCCTTGGCGAAGGAGAGCATGCCGAGCCGGGGAATGAGGTAGATGACCGCATTGGGATCGCGCATGGCGGGCGAATTCGCATGCTTGCAGCGCTCGTAATAGGCGGCGTACTCGGGCGCGATAATCTTCGATCAGCTCATCGAGACGATCCGCGTCGGCGTCGTCGGGGATGATCAGCGGCCGGATCTTGGTGCGCAGGAAATGGTCCGGGCAGGAAGTGCCGAGCGGCGCCAGTTCTGCAAGCTGCGTTCGAGTTCACGAATTCCAGGATCTTCCGGGCGTCGGCCACGAAATGGCCGATCTTGGGCTCGTCGCTGCGAGATGCGGCCGCGGATTGCGGGCATGAGGCGCAGCGCGGCGGCCGCGCTGGCGTGCTGGTCGAGAGCCTCGACCGCGCTGCCTCCGAAGGCAGGCTTCCGGCGGTTCGCCTCCAGCCAGGCGGCGGCTTTGTTGATGATGCGCAGCGTCGTTTCGTAGCACGCTCTTCGCGTCACCGGCCCAGGTGAACAAGCCGTGGCTGCCGAGTACGACGCCGACATAGCCCGGGTGGTTCTCCGCCATCTCGGCCGAGCTTGATGCCGAGATCGATGCCCGGCCGCTGCCAGGGCAGGTAGCCTATCTCCTTGCCGAAGATTTCCCTGGTGAGCCGCTCGGCGTCCCGCGACGCGGCGATGGCGATCGACGGCGTCGGAATGGACATGATCGACATGCCTGTAGCGGCACGTAGCCGTGCAGGCAGGTGTCGATCGACGGCGGCGCGCGGGTTGAGACCGAAAGTGCAGTGGTTCAGGTTGTGGACCATCTCGTCTTCCTGGTCGAGGCTCGCGGTAGAGGCCTTTCAGCGCATTCAAGCTTGTCGAGATAGAGGGTGGCGAAGCCATCGAGCTTCATCGAGCCGAGATCGCCGCCCGAACCCTTCACCCAGAGCACGCGCACCGGCTGACGAGTCAGCGGATCGGCCATCTCGATCTTCGCCGAGGTGTTGCCGCCGCCGAAGTTGGTTATGCGCACGTCCGCGCCGAGCAGGTTGGAGCGATAGAGCAGGAGCCCGGGCTCATCGAGACTGGCGGCCTTGTCGTCCCACAGAAACTCGACTGTCGCTCTGTCTGTCATCACAAATTCACTAGCCTGTTCACGAAGTGGAATCACTTGGCAACAAGAACCGTGGAGCCTGCCCATTATCGTCTTACCGGCGAAAGCCGGTATCCCGCTTGCAGCTTCTCGGCCGCTGAAACGTCCAAGCTGGATTGCGGCTCCGATACGAGAGGCGGTGGACATGGCTCGGGAGAGACTGGTTGCAAGTGCGCGCCAATCGCCTCCGATCGGCGCGCCGCTGCTGATGCTAGAAATCGAACTGGCCGATGTTCTCCTTGGTGAAGACGAAGGGCGGGCCGAGCAGGATTTCCGAGCCGTTGACCACCTGCAGGTCGCCCAGCTTGCCGGCCTTGACCGAGGTGGCGCCCGCCTTCAGTGCGCCATCGGCCACGGCGCGCAGCACTTGCATCGCCGCGTAGCCGAGATCGACCGGATTCCACAGTACCACCGACTTCACGCAGTCCTTTTCGACATAGGGCTTCATGGCGTTCGGCGTTGCGAGACCGACGACGGCGATTGTTCCGCACTTGCCGGCCTGGGTAACCGCCTCGGCAGAAGCAGGTGTCGCGACCGATGTCATGCCGAAGATGCCCTTGAGCTCATCGCCATGCTTGTTGATGAGCGTGGTCGCCTGGTTGAAGGACAGGTTATTGTCTTCCTGCGCTTCGACCGTCTCGAGCCACTTCATCTTGGGATGGCACGCGGCGGCATAGGCCGCCATCTCGGCGATCCAGCGGGCCTGGTTGGGCGTGGTGAAGGTCGAGGTGACGATGGCAAAGGCGCCTTCCTCGCCGATCTCCTTCGCCATGTTGTCGATCAACGATCTTGGCGATGCCGTTGAACTCGGCCTGGTTGACGAACCACTGACGGGCATCGGGCGTCGAGTTGGCGTCGTAACCCACCACATTGATGCCTTTCGACAACGCCTTCTTCAGCACCGGGGCGATGGCGACCGGATCGTTGGCGGCGAACAGGATGCCGTCGACGCCGGAGGTGATGTAGTTGTCGATGAAGGTGATCTGCTCGTCGATGTTGGCCTTGGTCGGACCGTCGGTCTTGGCGTCGACGTTGCCGAGCTCGGCGGCGGCGTCGGAGATGCCTTTCGAGGTCGCATTGAAGTAGCCGATGCCGATCAGCTTCGGGATATCGACGACGGTGATCTTCTTGCCCGCGCGGTCAGGGGCACCCGTAGGCTCGCCGCCGTCGTAGGGCTTGGCGGCCATGGTTCCGGGCGTGCCGTCGCAGGCCAGCGGATTGGTCGGCAGGTCGTCGCCGCCGGTCCAGGCGGAGGCGGCCAACGCCGTTCCGCTCATGAGACCGAGGCTGAGAACGATACCCAAAGCCAGTTTTTTCATAACTAACGCTCCGTTTCCTGTCCTGCTCCATTGGCGGATGGTCGCGCAGGACCTCTTTGCGGTTACTCAGCCGCCCCTGTTCCATTCGAAAACGGCGCTGACCAGAATGGCCGCGATCAGCACGACGCCGATGACTACGATCGTTCCATCACCCTTAACGCCGGAGAGCGCAAGGCCGTTCTTCAAAGCCTGGATCAGTATCAGCCCGAGCGCCGTTCCGACGATGGTGCCCCGGCCGCCGAATATGCTGGTGCCGCCAAGGACGACGCCCGTGATCACGTCAAGCTCGAGCCCCGTTCCCATGTCGGATCGAGTGGTCGTCACACGCGACACGAACACGACGGCTGCGAGCGCCGACAGGAAGCCCGCCGCGGAATAGATCCACAGCTTCGTGGCATTCACCCGGATGCCGGAGAAGCGGGCGACGGTCTCGTTGGCGCCGATGGCGTAGGTGGCGCGGCCGAACGGCGTCATGCCGAGCACAACGGCCGCGGTGAGCGCCAGGGTGCCGAGCAGCCAGAGCTGGAGCGGCACGCCGAGCACTTCGCCCTGGCCGAAAAAGAAGAACCATTCCGGATAGCCGCGTACCGAGCGGGCTTCGCTGATGCCCTCGGCGAGGCCGCGATAGAGGGCGAGCGTAGCCAGCGTGGCGATCAGCGGAGGCACGTTGAACCGCGTGATGATGAGCCCATTGCCGAACCCCGCCAGTGTTCCGCATGCCAGGGCGCCGGCGATGGCAAGCGGCAAGGGCATCCCTGCGTCCTTCCAGAACACGCCGAGCAGGATGGCCGCAAGGCCCAGAATCGATCCGACCGACAGGTCGATGCCGCCCGTGACGATGACGAAGGTCATGGCCAGTGCCACCAGACCCACTTCCGACATGAGGCGGCCCTGGTTCAGGAGGTTCTCCGCAGTAAAGAACTTGTCGGACAGGAAGGCGAGGACGATCAGGGCGCCAACGGTCAGTGCTGCCAGAACGGTTTCGTGGCGCAAGACCTTTGCGGCAGTCACCGGGACCTCCGGCGGCGCGCCATGTCGGCCAGCACGGTCGCCAGGATCATGAGACCCAGCACCGCCCGCAGCCAGTAGGCGGAGACGTTGAGGAAGATCAGCGCAGATCCGATGCAGGCAAACAGAACGGCGGCCAGCGTGGAGCCGATCACCGTTCCCGTACCGCCGAGGATGGACACGCCACCGATGACCGAGGCGGTAATGACGGTGAGCTCGAGGTTCGGGGGAACGGTGGACTGGATGACCTGCAACTGCGTGGCAAACAGGATGCCGGCGATGCCGGCGAAAAGCCCATGCAGGGCGAAGACGCCGACCACGGTTCGTTCAGGATCGATCCCGGCGGCGCGGGCTGCCTCGAGGTTGCCGCCCACGGCATAGACGGCGCGGCCGAAATCCGTATAGCGCATGAACAGAGCGGCGAGGATGGTCAGCACGACCATGAAGTAGACCGGCGAGGGAATGCCGAAAAGACGTACCTGGGCGATCATGAACTCGCCCGGCATGTCGGTGATCCAGGCGCCTCCGGTGGCGCTGATGAGTCCGCCCTTGAGGATCGACAGCATGCCAAGGGTAACGACGATGGAAGGAATGCGCGTGTAGGCCACGAGCGCGCCAACCGCCGCATTGACCGCGACGGCGAACAGGATGGGCGCAAGCCAGGCGATCCACACCGGATAGCCCGATACGGCAAGCGTGCCGGCGATCGTGGCGATGACGCCGATGAGTGAGCCGACCGACACGTCGATGTGACCCGAGATGATCACCATCGACATGCCGATGGCGGCCACGGCGATGTAGGCATTGCCCGCGAATATCGAGTTGATATTGGTGTCGGACAGAAAACGCGGATTGACCGCGCCGACCACCACGAACAGAACGACGATCGAGAAAAGAACCACAAGCTCTTGGCCATAGCCGCCCAGGAAGCGCTGGAAGGCGGAACGGCCGACCGGCGCTATCGCCGTCGCGACGCTCACGCGGCTTGCCTGCTGCCGACCGCATGGGTCATGGCGGCGCCGACCGCTTCGGGAGTTGCTTCTTCCCTGCCGAATTCGGCGACGATGCGGCCGCCGCTCATGACCAGCACCCGGTCGCTCATGCCGAGAACTTCAGGCAATTCGCTGGAGATCATCAGGATCGCCATGCCCTCGGCAGCCAGCTTTCGCATCAGCAGGTGGATTTCCGCCTTGGCGGCCACATCGATGCCGCGGGTCGGCTCGTCCATGACGAGAATGCGCGGGTTGGTGGCCAGCCACTTGCCCAGCACGACCTTCTGCTGATTGCCGCCTGACAGCTCGCGCACGATCTGTTCGGATCCGCGAGTGCGAATGCCGAAGCGGCGGATCGCCGTGCGGGCTTCCTCCGCAACGCGCGCCGTGTCGATGATGAAACCGCGAGCCAGGCGCTTGAGAAGCACGAGCGCCACGTTTTCGGCAACCGTGTACGAGCGGATCAGGCCCTGCTGGCCGCGGTCTTCGGGGATGAGAGCGATGCCGAGGTCTCTTGCGGAATCGGGACCACCGATCGTGGCGGGCTTCCCGTCAATCAGGATTTCGCCAGCCGTAGCGGGCGTGACCCCAAAAATCGTGAGAGCCAGTTCCGTTCGACCCGATCCGACGAGACCGGCGAGCCCCACGATCTCACCGCGCCGGAGAGACAGCGATACTTCCCGGACCGCCGATCGGTACGAGACGCCGCGCAACTCGAGTGTGATGTCGCCGCTGGTACCCTGCTTTTTCGGATAGAGCCGGTCGACCGAGCGCCCCACCATCATCGATACGAGGCGGCTTTCGTCGACTTCGCCGATGTCTTTGGTCCCGACATAGGCGCCGTCGCGAAGCACGGTGGCGCGGTCGGCGAGGGCAAACACCTCGGCCAGGCGGTGGCTGACGTAGACGACGGCGACCCCGCGTGATTTCAGGTTGCGGACGATCTCCATGAGCCTGTTGACGTCGGCTTCGGCAAGCGCTGCAGTCGGCTCGTCCATGATGACGACGCGTGCGTCCTGGGAAAGCGCCCGCGCAATCTCGACCCGCTGCCGGTTGGCGACGGAAAGTCGCCCGACCCTTTCATCGACGTCGAGCTCGCGGCTGTCGAGGGAGTCGAGCAGCCCGCGGGCTCGCCGGCGCATCTCGGCCCAGTCCAGAATTCTCCATCTGGTCTTAGGCGCCTGGCCGAGAAAGATGTTTTCAGCGACGGTAAGTTCCGGGCAGAGCAATAATTCCTGATGTACCGTCGAGATGCCCGCCGCATGGGCCTCCCGGGCGGAGGTGAACCTGATCGTGCTTCCGCCGACGAGGATCTCTCCTTCATCAGGCTGATAAAGCCCCGCCATCACCTTGATCAGCGTTGACTTGCCGGCCCCGTTCTCGCCCAGCAGCGCATGAACCTCACCCTGGCGCACGTCAAAGGATACATCCTTCAGCGCATGGATGCCGGCGAACGACTTGGAGATGCCGCGAAGTTCGATTGCGGGAGACACCTCAGAAAGACCTGCCCAATGCCGCCAACTCGCAACTCCGCTTTCCCGAGACCAAGTATTGATGACAAAAAAAGCGATGCCGGGATAGGGTGATCGTCGCCAAGGCACTTATCCGGCCGAGCGCCCATGAAAACCGATCTGCTGGCCGTCTTCGATCTCGGCAAGACCAACGCGAAGCTCCTGACTGTTTCCGCGACGACCGGCGCGATCGTTGCAAATGAGCGGACCGCCCCCGGGCTGCGCGTCGTCGATGGCGTCCGCCTGCTCGATCATGAGGGGCTCTGGCAGTGGCTCGGGGCAGCGCTTGAACGTGCCGTCCAGGAACAGAACGTCTCCGGACTGATGGTCAGTACGCATGGCTGCTGTTTTGCCTTGATCGAAGGTGACCGTCTGGCATCCGGGATCATCGACTACGAACAGGCGGTTCCGGAGCATGTCGATCGGGCCTTCCGCGCGATGATTCCGCCCTTTGAAGAGACGTTTTCGCCTGATCTGCCGCAAGGTCTGAATTTCTCGCGGCATATCTTTTGGCGGGAGTCCCTCGAGCCGGCGTTGATGCAGCGGGTCGACGCGATCCTGGGCTACCCGCAATTCTGGGGCTGGCGCTTCACCGGCGCGAAGGTCTCCGAGGTCAGCTATTTCGGCTGTCATTCGCACCTGTGGCGGCCACTTGCGCGAGACTTCAGCTCGCTCGCCGACCGTCATGGCTGGCGCAATAGGTTTCCGGCCTTCCGGCGAGCCGGCGATATCATCGGGGAAACCCTTGTCGGCCATCGCCCGGTTGCCGTGCACAACGGCGTTCACGACAGCAACGCTGCGCTCTACTACTATCGAAGCCTCGGTCTTGAGGATTTCACTCTCGTTTCTACCGGCACTTGGGTCATCGTCTTCAACGCGGATTGCCCCCTGGAGGCGCTCGATCCGGATCGTGACATGCTCGCGAATGTTACAGTCGACGGCCAGCCGGTCGCGACCGCCCGCTTCATGGGCGGCAGGGAGTACGAGGCGATTTCGCACAATGCGCGCGTGCCGGTCTCCGCCACGGCTCTGCGAGCCACGATCCGGCGCGGGCAGTTCGCGCTTCCTTCGTTTGCCCGCGCTGGCCCCTTCTTACGCCGTCACGGCCGTTTTGCCGGGCCTGGTGCCGAGACGGGAGAGGAGCGGGCCGCACTCGCCACGCTCTATGTCGCGGGGATGATTGCGTTTGTGCTCGATCTGCTCGGATCGCGCAACGACATCGTCATCGACGGTGGGCTGGCCAGAAATCTGGCCCTGGTCCGACTTGTTGCCGCCCTGCGTCCGGGCCAACGGGTTCTGCGCTCGGAGACTGCCGAAGGCACCGCTCTTGGCGCCGCCGCCCTGGCTTTCGAGGCGCTCGGCAAGCGGGAGCCTTTTCGATCGCTCCTCGAAGATACGGAGCCCCTGGAGCTGCCGGGCCTCGGGACGTATTTCGCGGACTGGAAGGCAATGATCGCGAACGACCCAGCCCATTGAACTCAGCGCGCCAAACGTAGCCTCTGAAGTGCGAACGGGACAACGACTGAAGCGCGCTGCTCATCGACTCCAGCCAGTCGAAAAACGCAATGCACGGAACATCACGAAGGGATCACAGCAGGTTACGCCAAGTGTTCGGCACACGTCCGGAATATGTCGATTTTGGCGAGTTCTCCCGGGCTTTGAGACCTCTGTGGTCACAACACATCTATCCGCTGGTGAGGCAAGTGCATACGCGATCAGAAACGGATCGCGACCCATTTGCTCTATCTCATCATCAGTAAGGTCTGGAGCATATCCGTCCGTGATAACGCGGGACACGAGCGCAGGGTCTACCACCTCATCGAGCAATATGGCTTTCTTGTTTGCCTCATTCTTAATCCAAGCGAAGAGTAAGTCTCGTTCCTGATCGGTGCTGCCGTCTTTCACCTCCTCGTAGTTCTCCAGAGGCATCTTCAGATCGCCAGCATCAGCCCTGTGAGCCAACCAAGACCAAAATTCTGGTACCGTGTTGACACCATATTAGAGAGTGTGCGCTGTGATCAGCACGTTGGCGTCCAAGAGATACAGCACGCCTACACGACCTGTCCGATCGATACGACGCCGCTCAACAGCGGCGCGATGCTGCGTGGCTTGACACCGAGCACCTTGCTAGCTTTGGTGGGCGTCAAGACCCCATCGCTCATGCTTCGTGCTACGAAGTTCAGAAGGGCCGGGCCGATACGGTGACGGCGAACGACGTAGTAGTTGGGCCCGCCATCGGTTTGCTGATCGCGTGCTCGCCGAGCCGCGCGACTTTGCAACCAGGCGGTTCGAAATTCTTGAGTCAATGCGCGCCAACTTTGCTCGTTAAGGACTCCTTCTCGAAAGAGGCGGTAGGCCACCATCGAACGGCTAAGAAGCCGGTCTTGCGCGAACTGCGTGATTAGAGAAGCAGTCTGCGCTGCGCTCGTTCGCGGACCAATGCCGATCAAAGCCAGCTCATTGCCGGGTAATAGGAACGTGCTCGCGACGTCGCTACAGAATTGCTCGATACGAGTCTCGCCGAACATCCCGCTTACACCGCTCGAACCGGGCCAAAGGTGCGCGAGCTCGTGCAGAAGTGTGAAAGTCCAAGCTGACTTTGCGTCTTGATCGTTGATCACGATGAACGGCGCTATCGGGTCGGCCAGCGCAAAGCCACGGAACGCCGACACGTCTATGGATGTATGGTGGCTGCCTAGATCCCCTATCAGCAGCACGAATACACCAGCGGACTCAATTCTATTGCGAAGGAGGGCAAACGCTCCTTCCCAAGAGGCCTGAGCCCGATACTTCACGAGGTCGAGGCCAACTGTGCGCCTTATTGCCGCAAGCACAGCGCCAACACCGGCTTCGATTTTCATGGAGCCGACAAACGTGAGCGGAGCAACATCCTCGTCGTCCTTGAGAATGCTACGCACCATGTTCTGGCGTGCACGGACGTCGCGTAAGAGGGCGTCAACCAGCGGCTCAGCCGCCGAGCTGCGTTCCGGCAAGCTCCGAAAGTCCTCGCCGCGATCCCCCTTTAGTGGTGGCGCTTGCATGTAGAAAGTCAGCAAGGGCCGATGGTACAGCTTTGCCATCTTCAGCAAGAGCGATCGAGAAACAGGCGCTTCGCCAGATTCAATGGCTACTAGCCGATCTGCAGCAGTAACGCCCCGAGCATCCTTGATCCCGAGGCGGAGGGCGGCCTGCTCAATCGAAAGGCCTGCGGTATCTCGGGCCCACGGTAGGATTTCTGGCTGCACGGCTGGCATACGGCGAATCTTCGCATACGGGCGCGCCCCGCCGCGAGTACAAAATCATCGTTGATGGGAAGCCCATTGCCCTCCAAAAGGCTTCTGCTCCTGGGATGGTACCTAACTCAGCGCACCAGGCGCTCGCGTCCGTACAGCAGCAGCATTGCGACGATCACCACGCCGTAGATGATTTGTCGGCCGGGCGCTCTACTACTATCGAAGCCTCGGGCTTGAGCATTTCACTCTCGTCTCTACCGGCACCTGGGTCATCGTCTTCAACGCGGATTGTCCCCTGGAGGCGCTCGATCCGGATCGTGACATGCTCGCGAATGTCACGGTTGACGGCCAGCCGATCGCGACCGCCCGCTTCATGGGCGGCAGGGAATACGAGGTGATTTCGCAGAATGCGCGCGTGCCGGTCTCGGCCGCGGCGCTGCGGGGCACAATCGAGCGCGGGCAGTTCGCGCTGCCGTCGTTTGCCCCCGCTGGACCCTTCTTGCGCCGCCACGGCCGTCTTGCCGGGCCTGCTCCCGGGACGGAACAGGAGCGGACGGCGCTCGCCACGCTCTATGTCGCGGGGATGATCGCGTTTGTGCTCGATCTGCTCGGATCGCGCAACGACATCGTCATTGACGGTGGACTGGCAAGAAATCTGGCCCTGGTCCGACTTGTTGCCGCCCTGCGTCCGGGCCAACGGGTTCTGCGCTCGGAGACTGCCGAAGGCACCGCTCTTGGCACCGCCGCCCTGGCTTTCGAGGCGCTCGGCAAGCGGGAGCCTTTTCGATCGCTCCTCGAAGACACGGAGCCCCTGGAGAAGATCGCCGCCGCGATCAGGACGGCGAAGCTTCGCGCGCGACGCGTGCTCGCCATCTATCAGCCGCACGGCTACGGGCCAACCCGTTTCCTGCGCCGTGACTTCGTGGCGGCCTTCTCGCGCGAGCTCGGTCCGGACGACCGTCTGTTCATGCTCGAAGTCTTCTACGCGGGCGGCGCCGCGACGCGCGATTTCTCGTCGGCCGACATCGTGGCGGAGATCGCAGCGCTCGGTACGAACGCCGAATTCGCACCCTCACGCAACTGGCTCGTGGGCCGGGTCGCACAAGAAGTAAGGCCGGGCGATCTCGTTCTCGTGATGGGCGCGCGCGATCCTTCGCTTAGCGAGCTTGCCCGTGCGATGCTGGCTCGTATCAAATCGCCGCAAGGGGCGGCCGCGCCGGCGCAATGACGCCCCGCCGCGAGTACAAAATCATCGTTGATAGGAAGCCCATTGCCCTCCAAAAGGCTTCTGCTCCGGGATGGTACCTAACCTAACTCAGCGCACAAGGCGCTCGCGTCCGTACAGCAGCAGCATTGCGACGATCACCACGCCGTAGATGATTTGCCGGCCGGACTCGTCGATCTGCATGACGGACAGGATCGATTGCAGGAGCGTGATCAGGATGACTCCGGCGACGGTGCCGAGATAGGCGCCGCGGCCGCCGAGGATCGAGGTGCCGCCGAGCACTACTGCGGCGATCGACGGCAGCAGGTAGGGATCCCCCATGGCTTGCGCTGCCTTGCTGGCATAGCCGGCGAGCAGCACGCCGCCGAAGGCGCTGAGAGCGCCTGACAGGGCGAATACGCACATCACGATGCGCTGCGTGTTGATGCCGGAGAGATAGGCGGCGCGCTCCTGATTGCCGATGCCGTAGACCGCCCTCCCGAAGGTCGTGCGGTTGAGCACGAATACCGCGACCGCTCCGACGGCGATCCAGACCAGCACCGCGTTGGGAACATCCGGCACGATGAAGCCGGTCGCCAGGAAGCGCATGGCCGCCGAGGCCGAGTCCTGGGGCGAAAAGCCGCCGGTGTGCACCACCATCAACCCCTGGGCGACGGCATTGGTGGCCAGCGTCACGATCATCGAGGGAATGCGCAGATACGCCACGCCAAAACCGTTGGCGAAGCCGATGATCAGTCCACACAGCACACCGAACGGGATGGCAAGAGCTTCGCCGGCCGCGCCATAGGCGGCCATGGCGGTCGACATCATTCCGCCGACGGCGACGACCCAGGGCACGGAAAGGTCGATCTGGCCGAGCAGAATCACGAACATCATGCCGGTGGCGATCACGCCCAAGAACGAGGCGACCTTGAGCTGCTGCAGAAGGTATTCGGGCGACAGGAAGCTCGAGGAATAGAGACTGCCGAGCAGCAGCAGCGCCAGAATGCAGCCGAAGGCGATAGCCACGGCGGGATCGATCCAGCGCAGTAGCGGAGCGAACGGGTTTTTACGTTCCCGGATTTCCTGGGTGGTCATGGCTTAGCCGAAGTAGTCGAGGCGATTGCGCACGTTGATCAACCGCAAGGCGCCGAAGCAGACGGCCGCGAGGAGCACCACGCCCTGGAACAGCGGCTGCCACAGGGGCTCGAGGTCGAAGACGAACAGCAGGTCGCCGATGGTGCGGAAGGCGAGCGCGCCGAAGATGGCGCCGATGGCGCTGCCCGTGCCGCCGAACAGCGACACGCCTCCGAGCACGACGGCGGCAATCGAATAGAGCGTGTAGGTGTTGCCGTTGGCCGCGGAGGCTTCACCGGAATAGGTGAAGAAGGTCAGGAACAGCCCGCCGATGGCAGCCAGCAGCCCCGCCAGGGTATAGGCGACGAAGCGCGCCCTGCGGATCGGCAGACCCGACATGTAGGCTGCGGTCTCGGAGGAACCGGTGGCATAGGCAGCCCGGCCGATCGCCGACTGGCTGAACGGCAGCCAGATCACCAGCACGACAGCGAGCAGGACCACGAGACTGGCCGGGAAGAACCCGAACAGCTGGCCGGTCAGCGCGTCGGCGAGAGTGGTATTGACCTCGCCGCCCGGCACAGGCCGAAGGGCGAGCGCAATGCCGAAATAGACGGCGCCGGTGGCGATCGTCGCGACGATCGGCTGCAGCCGGCCATAGATGACCACCAGGCCGTTTATGGCGCCGCACGCAAGGCCGGTTGCCAGGACGCCTGCGACACCGAGCGCAGTTTCGAGCGGCGAGCCGTAGCAGATCCAGGAAGCAAGACAGTTGGTGAGCACGAAGATCATGCCGACGGAGAGATCGATGCCGGCGGTGATGACCACCAGGGTCTGGGCGATGGCAATGAAGGCGAGCAGCACGCCCTTGTTGGAAGCAGTGGTCACCACGTTGGCGGTGAATCCAGCCGGATGGTTGGCGACATAGATCGCGAACATGAGCGCGAAGATGGCCAGCGCCAGCAGCGTGCCGCGGTGCTCGGTGAGGAGATACCGCCAGTCCTTCATGATCGCGCCGCCCGAACATCGCTAGAGCCCGCAGAGTCCGACTGCAGGGCGAGGGAACTCGCAATCAGTTCGCGCTCGTTGATCTCTTCGCCGACCAGCCGGCGCCTGACGGCGCCGTCGTAAAGAACGACCACGTGATCGCAGCAGCCGATCAACTCGTCATAGTCGGTGGAGTAGAAGACGATCGCGGCGCCTCCGTCGGCCAGCTTGCGCAACAGCTGGTACATTTCCTGCTTGGTGCCGACGTCGATGCCCCGGGTGGGGTCATTGAGAAGCACGATGCGCGGCGAAACCATCAGCCACTTGGCGATGACCACTTTCTGCTGGTTGCCGCCGGAGAGTGAGGCGACGGGCATCTCGGTTCCCGCGGTGCGCACGCCCAGGAGAGCGATCATCTCGCCGATCGCCCTCATCTCGGCGGCCCGGTCGATGATCCCGCTTTTCGACAGCCGGTCGAGGGCCGCGAACGCCAGATTGTCGCGAACCGACATCGGCAGCATCAACCCCTCGGTCTTCCGGTCCTCCGGTATCAGCGCCATGCCGACCTTCGGGCTTTTGGCCTGGCGGGGACTTCTTGAGGGATACGGGTTTGCCGTCGATCAATATCTGACCGGATACGCCGCGCAATACACCGAACAGCGCCAGCAGAAGCTCACGCTGGCCTTGCCCGTCCAGGCCGCCGAGGCCGACGACCTCGCCTTTGCGGACGGCGAAGGAGATGTTTTGCAACCGGTTGTTCCAGGATAGCTCGCGGACCTCCAGCGCCGGCGGACCACCGTCGGAAATGCTTTTCCCTTTGGGCGGAAAAATGTGGCTGTATTCGCGGCCGATCATCAGCTCCACGACTTCATTGTCGGACTTGGCGCCGGCGAGATAGGTGGCGACGTTGCGGCCGTTGCGGAACACCGTGCAATCATCGGCGATCTCGGCGATTTCATGCATACGGTGTGAGATGTAGAGGAGCGCCAGTCCTTCCTGGCGCAGCCGCCTGAGCACCGCGAAAACCTTCAGCACGTCGGCTTCGGTCAACGCCGAGGTGGCTTCGTCGAGAATGAGAATGCGGGGACGGCGGGCCAGCGCCTTGGCGATCTCGACCATCTGCCGCCGCGACAGGGGCAGGTCCTTGACCAGCGCCAGCGGATGAATGTCCTCCGCGCCGGCGCGGGCGAGTGCTTGTTCAGCGATGCTCCGCTGCTTTCGCCGGTCGATGAGACCCAGCCGGGAGGGCGGATTGCTGATGACGATGTTGTCGGCGACCGGGAGATGAGGGATGAGCGACAGCTCCTGAAAGACGCAGGCGATACCTTCCCGGTTGGCGGCGGCCGGGGAGGGGAAGCTCACTTCCCGGCCTTCGAGGTGAAGCTCGCCTTCGTCGGGAGCCACCACTCCCGCCATGATCTTGATGAGCGTCGATTTGCCGGCTCCGTTCTCTCCGAGGATGGCGTGAATACGGCCGGCGGCAACGTTCAGCTCGGCCTTCTCCAGCGCCCGCACTCCGCCGTAGCGCTTGGAAACCCCTGCCATGCGAAACAATGGCGCTGCGGCCCCGCCCATACGACTTCTACGAAAAATGCCGCCGGATCGCTCCGGCGGCATCGATCCCCGTCAAAAAATAGGCTCTTACTGGTTCTCTTCGGACTGCCCCATGATCTCCTGGGCAGTGAAATTGATGCCACAGGTGGGAAACGCGTTGCCGACGAAGAAGTTGTCAGACTGGTCGGGATAGAAGTCCTCGTTTTCCTTGAAATTCGGATCTTCCACGATCGCCAGCGGCAGCTTCACCGACTGGGGAATCGACCTGACCCTCCAGGGCGGCGATAGCGGTCTTGACGGCAACCGCGACTTGGGCCGGGCCGGTGCCTGCCGATGAGCACTTCAGGCCATCACCGGAGTGCTTGGCGCAGAACTTGCGGAAGCCGTTTTCGGTTTCGCCGCCGAACGGCACGAACGGGTGTTTGGCGTCGATCATCGCCTGGACGACCCCGGTATCGCCGCCCTGGGCGGTGATGCCGTCGAACTGCTTCTGCACGGCAATCGCATCAGCCGTCACCTTCTGGGCCGTCGGGTCGTCCCATTTGCCGACGACCTCGACGACATCCCACTTCTTTCCTGACGCTCCCAGGGTCTCGTGAATGCCGTCGTGGCGATCGCGGTCGACCGAAGTCCCTTCCACGCCGCGTACTTCCAGAAGCTTGCCGCCGTCTGGAATGTGCTTGATGAGCCAGTTGGCCCACAGGACACCGAGGCCCTTCTGGTCGACGTTGACGTTGATGGCGTCTTCGGTGTCGAGGATGTTGTCGAAGGCCACGAGCACCACTCCGGCGTCTTTAGCGCGCTTGATGACGGGCGCGAAAGCCTTGGGATTCTGGGCATTTACGACCACCGCGTCATACCCGGAATCAATGAAATTGTTGACCGCCGATATCTGCGCGGCAACGTCTTCGCCCGTCGATACGACCTTGAACTCCTTGAGCTTGGCGGCAACCTCCGGCTGGCTCGCATAGGCTTTCGCGGTCTTGATCATCTGGATGCGCCAGGTATTGGCGATATAGCCGTTGGCGAGGGCTATCCGGTACGGCCCCTGCTTGGCGGGAAACTTGAAGAACTTCGTGGCCTCGGACCACGGCACGAAGCAGTTGGGATCGGCACTTGGGCCGGACACCACTTCAGGACCCGCCGACCAGGCGGTCGAGGCACAGGCCACGCATGTCGCAACGAAAGCTCCGAAACTCACGCAACTCCGCATTCTGGCAGCAATACTCATGAATTTTTTCCTCCCTAACAAGGCCGTACGAGGGTTGGTCGTTTTACGGCGCGGGCCGTAGCCTATGGGGAGACGATGGCTCCGTCAACGAGCACTTGACCGGCGCTGTAGTCTGTATACGGACTAAATAGCAGAGAACTGGCTGGGGCGCGCCGGGAGTGGCGCCGCAAGCCGTTGACAGCCGGAAACCGGTTTGATCAAATGGCCAGGACCTGCAGCTCAGGAAAGTGCGCAGGATCAAATACTTGGAGCATGTTCTCACCGGAAAGCTGTATACGTTTCTCCGGAACATCCTCTAGAAAGACCTGCCGCGCAGGATGGAAAAAATGGCCAAATCGGCGGACATCGCAGCCGGCCGGCTGCCCCGGGAATCCTACCGCAGGAACTTCTCCGATCTGGCGCCGCCGCTCGATGCCAATGATGCCCGAGTGGCCGCCGAGCGCTGCCTGTTCTGCTACGACGCGCCCTGCGTCCAGGCCTGCCCGACCTCGATCGACATTCCGCTGTTCATCCGCCAGATCGCCACCGGCAATCCCATCGGCTCCGCCAAGACCATCCTCGATGCGAACATCATGGGCGGCATGTGCGCCCGGGTGTGCCCGACCGAAACGCTGTGCGAGGAGGTCTGCGTGCGCGAGATCGCGGAGGGCAAGCCGGTCGAGATCGGCCGACTGCAGCGCTACGCCACCGATGCGCTGTTCGCCAGCCGGCCGCCAGCTCTTCCGCCAGGGCGCCGCGACGGGCCGCAAGGTGGCCGTGGTCGGCGCCGGCCCGGCCGGCCTCGCCTGCGCCCACAAGCTCGCCACCCTCGGCCACGCCGTGACGATGTTCGAGGCCAGTGAAGAAGCCCGGCGGCCTCAACGAGTACGGCATCGCCGCCTACAAGACCGTCGACGATTTCGCGCAAGCGGGAGGTGGACTATATCCTGGGCGTCGGCGGAATCGAGCTGCGAGTACGGCGTGCGCCTCGGTCGCCAGACTCGAACCTGGCCGACCTGCGCCGCGAGCTATGACGCCGTCTTCCTGGGCATCTGGGCTCGGTGCGGTGAACGACGCTGGGCATCGACGAGGACGGGCTCGACGGCGTCATGGACGCCGTCGCCTACATCGCAGCTCTGCGCCAGGCGTCGGATCTCGCGACCCTTCCGGTCGGCCGCCACATCGTGGTCATCGGCGGCGGCATGACCGCGATCGACATCGCCAGCCAGACCAAGCGCCTGGGCGCGGAGGACGTCACCATCGTCTATCGCCGCGGCCCCGAGCAGATGAACGCCTCGCAATTACGAGCAGGAGCTGGCGCAAACCGACGGCGTGCTGCATCCGCCACTGGCTGCGGCCGACACGGCTGCTGGCCGAAGACGGCAGGCTGACCGGCGTCGAGCTCGAGTATACGCGACGAGGCGCGGCAACCGGAAGGCCCGGTGACCCTGCCCTGCGAGCCAGCTTTTCAAGGCGATCGGCCAGGCCTTCCTGCCGGCCGATGTCGATCGGCTCGCGCGAGCTGGTCGAGCTGGAGCACGGCCGTATCCGCGTCGACGCCGAGCGCCGCACCTCGTTGCCGGCGTCTGGGCCGGCGGCGACTGCGTGGCCGGCGGCAAGGACCTCACGGTCGCCGCGGTCGAGGACGGCAAGCAGGCGGCCCTGTCGATCGACCGCATCCTCAAGGCGGGCAATTCCTCACGCGAAGGCTGACATGTTTTCGTTTCGCCACTTCGGCGCTCCACCGCCTCCCGTCATTCCGGCGCAAGCCGACAATCCCGCTTGCTATCGGACGGCGGGTGCGGATCAACGTCACCGCCTGGATGGCGGTCGGCTCGGCCGCTCGCCCACGGGAGCCAAGCCATGGCCGATCTCGCGTCGAGTTCTGCGGCATCAAGGCGCCCAACCCGTTCTGGCTGGCCTCGGCGCCGCCGACCGACAAGGCCTACAACGTCGAGCGCGCCTTCAGGGCCGGCTGGGGCGGTGTCGGTCTGGAAGACGCTGGGCGAGGACCCGCCGATCGTCAACGTCAACGGCCCGCGCTACGGCGCCATCCATGCCCAGGACCGCCGCGTGATCGGCTTCAACAACATCGAGCTGATCACCGACCGGCCGCTGGAGGTGAACTTGCGGGAGATCAAGGAGGTCAAGCGCAACTGGCCCGACCGGGCGCTCCTGGTCTCGCTCATGGTGCCCTGCACCGAGGGAGCTGGAAGGCGATCCTCGCCCGGGTCGAGGAGACCGGTGCCGACGGCGTCGAGCTCAATTTCGGCTGCCCGCACGGCATGTCCGAGCGCGGCATGGGCTCGGCCGTGGGCCAGGTGCCCGAATACGTCGAGATGGTCGCGCGCTGGTGCAAGGCGCAACACCCGCATGCCGGTGGTGGTCAAGCTCACCCCCAACATCACCGACATCCGCCAGCCGGCCGAGGCGGCGCAGACGGGGCGGTGCCGACGCGGTCTCGCTGATCAACACCATCAACTCGATCATGGGCGTCGATCTCGACGCCATGACCCCTGGCCCCGCCACCGACGGCTACGCCACCCATGGCGGCTATTGCGGCGTGGCGGTGAAGCCGATCGCGCTCAACATGGTCGCCGAGATCGCCCGCACGCCCGGCCACCGCGCGGCCTGCCGATCTCCGCCATCGGCGGCATCGAGACCTGGCGCGACGCCGCCGAGTTCATGGCGCTCGGCGCCGGCACGGTCCAGGTCTGCACCGCCGCCATGGTCTACGGCTTCAAGATCGTCCAGGAGATGACCACCGGCCTGTCCGACTGGATGGACGCCAAGGGCTACACCACGTCGACCAGCTCGTCGGCCGCGCGGTGCCCCGCGTCACCGACTGGCAGCACCTCAACCTCGACTACGTCGTCAAGGCCCACATCGACCAGGATCAAATGCATCCAGTGCGGCCGCTGCCACATCGCCTGCGAGGACACCAGCCACCAGGCGATCAGCCACCTCAAGGACGGCGAGCGGCACTACGAGGTGATCGAGGAGGAGTGCGTCGGCTGCAACCTGTGCGTCGTGGTGTGCCCGGTGGAGAACTGTATCACCCTCGAGACAATCGCGGTGGGGGAGATCGACAAGCGTACGGGCCGTAAGGTGGGCAGCGGAATGACGTGGCTCGAACATCCCAACAACCCCAACGCACGCGCGAAGACGCCGGAACTCGCGGAGTAGCCTTGGCTAGTAGGTTCAGCTTGTCTTCCTCGCTAAAAAGCCAACCACACCTGCTCATGGCACCTTCGGAAAATTTACGCAGAGGCTTAGCGCTGTGTTGTTTGCTTCGTTCGATTCGATGACAGCCTCGGGGCCCGCGTCGGCCATAATTACGAAGCGACACTGCGTGTCGGGCGGGCCATAACAGCCGTCAGGGATTCGGAACTCGTGGGTGGCGCTATCGCCGGCGCCCAGGGCCGGCGTCTGCGCGATCCGCACCGCGCTGTCGGGTGGCGGTGCCACACCATTGACGCCGAAGACCACGCTCGTTTGCGAAGCGGCTGCCGGAGCCTCGCCTTGATTGCGGATTATTACCCGAATCCGTTCTGCAGCGCCGGGACCGCTCTCTAGAGCCATGCAATATCCGCTGTCCGGATGGCCGCTTCCGTCGCCGTCGAACGGACGCCTTGGAACCAGGTCGGGAGCGCCCTTGCCATCGCCGGGCGGGGCTTTGACGATGCGCTCGCGTATCTGTTCCACGTCCATGGTCAGGGAACCACCAACGCTGCTGCCGTCCCCATCATCATCAGGTCCGCAGCCACAACACCCGCAGCCGCAGAACCGGCCGAAGCATCGGCCTCCGCCAGTGATATCGCCTGGCCCGGATGGGCTCGCCATCGCCTCAGCCGCAACCCCGCTGCCGGTATAGACGGCCGTCACGTCCAGCGAAACCGGGCTTGTGATGACGACGAACCCCTCGAAATACGGTTGTGGTGGCACGCCGTTGAACGCCTTGTCTATCAGGTCGTCGCAATCGGTTTTTAGAGCACGTAGCGGGTCGAGGCTGTCGAAACCGAACTCGTAGGTCTCCCCCTGAATCTGCTTAACGGGCGGGTAGCTCACCGCCAGACGTTTGTCGAAGCGCACCGTTTTGACATCGGGATTGAAGACGTTGACCGTCGTCGCGTAAACGCCCGGACGCAGTCGCAGATCATCGGACTTGGCTTGGGTGCCGCAGACGACTTTCGCCGCATACCGATAGAAGGCTTCGGTGCCGTCGTCGGGGTCACCGTCTCCGTCGGCATCGCGCCCGTCGATGCGCAGGCCGATATAGGTGGCATTGTTGCCCTCGCGACCCTCGTTGATGCTGTCATTGTCGTCGACGATCACGCCGAGGTAGCCGTCGCCCTGGGGCAGGGTCAGCGGCAGGTCCACCGTCGAGCGTCTCGTGTCAGGATCGTTACGGACAAAGTCGAAGGTCGTGCCGCCGAGGCGCTGGTCCAAGGTCGTGATAGTATCGTCGGTCGAAAAGTAGAAGCCGACCTCGACGCCCTCCTCCAGTGTATTGCCTTGGTTCTCGAAGGTGAAGTCGACCTCGATCGTCTGCCCGGCGGCGGCAATGAAGCGCGGTTCGGCCTCGCCGCCGACCTCAGCCAGTTCGTCTCCGGCCTTGTTGAAAGCGCTGGTTCGGCGGTGCTCGCTGTACCCACCGGCGGCACAGGAGTCGTATTGCCAATGCGACACCGACACGTCCGGAGATTGAAGGACCGGCGCGCCCAGCCCGCCGTAGACGTCCACGAGACCGGAGGTAAGCGGCTCGCCGATGTACACCTCCGCATCCGGACCGTTCGCCCAAAGATGCCGCCACGCTAGCCCCATGACATTGTAGATGCTGCAATCGTGGCCGAAGCCCAAAGTGTGCCCCAACTCGTGCACGCCTGCGACCTTGGCTGACAAGTCTGGCGATGCGTCGCCATAGTCATCGTGGTCGGATTTTTGGGTGGTATGCGCCCACTGATAGGCAAGATTGAAAATGACGTCGCCTTCATCAATGTCGCAACCATCGAGATAGTGGAGACCGATGGCCGCGAATTGATCGCCGTTAAAGATGTCAGCGTCCGTCAATTCCAAGTAAGGCCAGACCTCGGTGTGGCCATTGTTCATGCCGACGACGTGAGGGCCGATATCGATTACCGACCAGTAGCTCATGCTGGTGGGGTTCGCGTTGAAGATTTGAATGGCCTCGCTGAAATCTCCTGCGGGGCTATCGCCGGCAAACCAATTGGCACGGAAGGTCGGGACCAGGTTGGAACGGGCGACCGGCGATCCATTGCAGTCCTCGGGCAACTGATAGGCATAGGTTGGTTCAGACCGCCCTATCAGTCCAAAGAGCGTGACAAGGAACCCGAGAAGAAGCCGTTTCATTACGGCGTTCTCAGAACAGGATTGCCGAGGTTCTGGCGTAGTAGTTGCTGTTCTCGTGTCAGGGTGCGCGGCGCAGGGAAACGGGTCGGCGGCTTGGCGGTGCCGAGCACCTGCTCGGGATACGAAAACGGACGATCGGGCGAAAGCGACGCGGTCGGTACCACCTCGTATCGGTAGCGATCCGAGATCTCAGCGACAAACGCCTTGAACTCATCCGCGGACATTGGCGGCGTCGACGGCGGTGCGATCGGTTTATCGCTCACGATGCGTCCAAGGTTGATGATCCGCGGCGCCGACAAATCTCTGACGCGCCGGCGTAGCGTCCCACGCTGATCCTCGCTAAGCGACTTGTCCGTTTCGAGTTGCTGGCGAATTGCGTTGAGATGCGCCTCCGGCGCAGGCGGAAACTCCATCGAGAGCTGCTCATGTGGCAGTCGGTCTGGGCCGATCCGCAGTCCGCCCTTGGCGTCCCGGCGTACCGCCAGGCCGGCATCGGTGTAGAGCGCGGTCCTGCCACACGCGAAACCGCCCAAGGCCGCAGGCCACCAGCGGGCATGCTGCTGCCCCGTTGCCCGCCACGAACAGGATGTCGCGATCGCCGAGCTTGAACAACGGCGCGTGCGGAACTCGCATGATCCGCCCCGTTTGGCCGGACCAACCGCCGAGAAACCGAAGGGTCAATCGCGGCGATTCCGGGCGCCCACGCAACGTGTCCTCGACTTGGTAGGTCACGAAAGTGTGCGGCAGTCTCGTCTGGCTGGTAGGTAGCTGATCGGAATCGCGAAAGGCGATGGCGACGACTGTGCCCTCGAAGATCAGGCCAGCCCGTTCGACGGTTTGATCGAGAGTCCATGGCCGGCCCGATGTAGCGGCTTCACTCAATGGAAACTTGTCCCCAATGAACCACCACCGCAGCGAGAATACCGCCCAGGCAGAAGCCAATCACTCGCAGTCCAGCAATGGGGCGAGCGATGCTCCGCAGTACTGAAGCACCACCACTGGCAAGGGTCTTCGGCATGCGAAGGCGAGCCGTAAGGCGCGAGAATGAGCTAGCTGCGGTTTTGGCTGCGCGCAATTGGTTCGTGGACATACGGCTGATCCTCGGCGCTGTCGGATTGTCCGCACCTCAGGGTGGCAGAAGAATTAGCTGAGATCAATCACCCCCCAATTTCGGGTTGTCGGCAACGTCGACAACGGGGCGGGGGTCGCAACAAAACTTAGGATCAGGCCCATGCAAGGCTGAGCGCAATCGCGGCGGACCGGGAAGCCGTGCCGGTTGCGCCTCGGACTGGCAGCACCTCAATCTCGACTATGTCGTCAAGACCCGGATCGACCAGGATCTATGATCAAGTGCGGCCGTTGCCACATCGCCTGCGAGGACACCTCGCACCAGGCGATCACCCACACGGTGAACGGCGAGCGCAGGTTCGAGGTCATCGACGAGGAGTGCGTCGGCTGCAACCTGTGCGTGGTCGTCTGCCCGGTGGAGAACTGTATAACCCTCGAGACAATCGCGGTGGGGGAGATCGACAAGCGCACGGGCCGTAAGGTGGGCAGCGGGATGACGTGGCTCGGGCATCCCAACAATCCCAACGCACGCACGAAGACAGCCGTCCCCGCGGAGTAGCCTTGGCTAAGCAGTGTTGCGCCAATTCGCGAACACATGCCCAACCGACGCTGCGCCCCAGGAGCGGACGTCCGGCGTGTTACGCTATGTGCCAAAGCGGCTGTGCCGAATTCTCAGACAGTCGGAACGGTGCCGCCGTCGATCAAATACTCGCTGCCTGTGATTGAAGCAGCGCGCGGCGAGACGAGATACGCGATCAGTTCAGCAACCTCATGGGGCTTGGCGGGTCATCCGATCGGGATCCCTCCGAGCGAGTCCATGAGCCGCTGCCGCGCCGTCTGCTCCGCGGGACGGTTGCTGCCTGTGTTGCCAAGCACTTCCGCGCGCGCGACCATGCCCTGCCGGAATCCTTCCGGGAAAGTTATCTGTCTTGATCTAAATCAATGAATCGATCTTGGTTAAGTCTATTGCGGTGTTCGACCGAAGACGTAGATAGATTCTGGCGGTGAGTGATGGTGTGGATTGCTGGCGCGCTCTGTATGATCCTTTTCGGCGCTACGCTCGGTGTCATCGGCTTGTCCCTCCACGAGTTAACCTGGTCAATAGTGGGTGGGATCTTGGTGCTGGCTGGCATATTTATGCTGGTGTCCTTTCGGCGCTCGGCCCCACGGCGCGATTGAGCGATGCGCGAACAGGCGCGGAAGCGGGCGAGCGGCCGGCGTTTCGAAGTCCAGCTCCCAAAGCCATCGTGCGCCCTGTCGGCGGAGAACTTCTCGAGCACACTGCGCGGGGTCAATCCCGGCGCCAGAGCATGCAAGCGCCGCTTGAGGGTGACATGCAGGCAATAGGCGAGGAAGGCGATAAAGATGTGCGCCTCGATCCGCTCTTCATCCTGGTGGAAGACCGGACGAATGGCGAGATCGCCCTTGAGGTTCTTGAAGGCCTCTTCCACCAGAGGATGTGGGGGTCGAGCACCGACATTTGGTCGGATCACCTGGGAGTGAGCGAGTGCGAATGAAAATCTGTCTACAGCATCAAGCACCGCAAGACCGGGCGCATGGCTACGAAGTTCATCGGCACGATCAGAGCCAAGGGTGAGAGCGCCATAAAACGCGCTGCCAAAGAGGCTTCGAAGACGTACAGCGTCATACTCGAAGTGCGCGACGCAGCGACTGATAATCGGCGCCGTCCTAGCGCTTGATTCCGCTAGACTTGGCCAATGTAGTCACCTGGAAACTGATCGAGCGGGCTTGCGTGGACGTGCCGACCCGAGACCTTCGCATCGATACCTAGCTGCGCTTGGCTGGCTTCGTCGTCGAAGGTAACTTGCGCATCGGTGATCTCCCACTCTGATATGTGAGATGGACTTGTATGTTCTGCGCCATGCCGCTCCAAGATGCTATTGCGGCCTAACTGCCGGTCCTTTCTACGCTCCCAAATCAAAGCGGTATCTCCACGTCTGATCCTCGCGCTCGCGGCATTCGCCGCCAATGAACTTGGCTGGCTACGCGGGATGGACGTCGGTGCCTTTCTCTGGTTGGTGGCTGTTTCGCTGCTTCATGTCACGATTAACAATCCCCGGCCACCTCGATCATCGCGCCGGAGTAAGGTGGGAGCGGCGAAACAAAGGAGCGAACTTGAGCATCAAAGATCACCTGGTCCGCATTATCTTTGATACAGATCAAGGTTCTTCTGGTCTGCAATTGCTCTAACGTATTTCTTCTGACGCGATCGATCCAATGCCCAAACCTAAAATGCCAGAGTTGAACCGCCGAGATGTAAATCGGCTTGCGCTAGGCGCCGGCCTCAGTCCGTTGTTAGCCAGTCCAGTCCTGGCTCAGACCTCCGGCGATCAGAATCAAGGCCTGCCGACTTCGTTTCAAGATCTCAAAGTCACAATCAAGAATTCTCCGCGTACATACAATCAGGTCAACGCACCGCGGAAATACACCCCGGGCCGTCGCCAATTCAGTGTTTATTGGTCATGGAGTTATCCCTGGGAGGCCAATCGCGATGTGACCGAACTCGACAATCGGTTTTCGACGATGACCGAGGTCCGCCGGGTTCAATGGCCGGACTATGAGACTGAGGAATTTTCCGAGCAGATGTTTTTGCAAGGCATCGCGGGCACGTTGGAACTGTTCCACCTGTCCATCGTGAGATTCCAGAATTTGGTGAGCGAGGTAACCGGACATCCAGCTATCGACTATCAGCGGATAGACCAAGCAGGACAGCGACTGCCGCTCGACGAGAGAATTCTCAACGACACCGACACTCTCTTGGTGTTTGGCCTCGATCATATACTCACGGAGCAGGAAGCCGCTCCGGAGGAAATCGAAGCGTTGCAGAAATTTCTCACCCGGGAAGGCACTTGCTTGGTTATTGGACCCCATCACGATGTGGGGGCATCCGGTGATCTGGTTGACCTCCAGATGGAATATGGGCATCACCGTGATCCCCTGGTCCCCCGCCAACAGCGTTTTGGCAAGTACACGCGTTCACTGATGAGAGGGTTGGGTGTACCGGTGGAAAACCGCTGGGGCTTGCGTCCCGCGGTGATTGAGGGAACCAATCATATTGCTCCGTTGACCGCCATGCGCGATCTCGATTCGCGCGGATGGCTGACCGGGGTTACAACGTTCAACTTCCATCCGCATCTGCCCCACTACGCACTAACGACTGAAGACACGAAAACGATTCAAGTACTGGCGAGGCAAGCCATCGATATGTCGATGCCTCATCCATTCACCCAGGCTGGAAATCGCGAATTCAATTGCCTTGGGTGGATGCCTCCGAGCGGAAGCCGTGCTGGCGACATTCTCTTGGCCGACAGTACCATCTTCACTACCCTGTTCGGCGGCACCGAAAGCCTTGACCATTTTTGGTTCAACCTCGCGACGCGCAGCTGAACCGGCTGACAGGCGTCCAATCGGGAAGAGCGATTATGTCGAAGGAAAAATCTGTAGCAGCGACGCGCCGGGAATTTCTAGGTGCGGCGACTGTCGTTACGGCGGCGACCTTGGCTTCGCCGACAATCGTTGAAGCAGAGGAATCGAGCAACCCCCAAGCAAAACTGCCGGAACTCCAGGTTGCTCAGGCAAACACGGAAACTTCATCGCCAACCGCGGGTGCGGTGATGGAGGGTGATTGGTCGAGACCGCAAGCCATGGCGATTCCGAAGGAGGGATACTTCAAGCTCGAACAAGGGCGATATGGCCCAATCTTCCCAAGGACGCCCGCGAACTATGGCTTCACCATCATCGCGAAGGTCAAACCTGGCAGGGAACAAATCATTCGTGACTATGGCACGACAATCGAAGCAGCGGTCAAAGCTGATCCTCATGTACTGGCCCCGCTCAGGCTCCACTACCTGCGTTGGGTTTTGTTCGATACCGGGAATGGTATGCACTTCATGTACCAAGGGATATTCGATACCGATTTCGATAAGTATCTTGAAGACGCCGTAGCACTGTTTCTCAAGACCGGCATAACCACCGTCTTTACGAACCTTGAAGGATGGCCGGAGGACTGGAAAACTAATCTGCAAGCAGTCATCAAGTTCTTCCGCGATCACCAGCGCCCGAGCTTTCTCGAATATGGTGAATATCCTTATGTGACCGCTGATGAGGTCAAGAAAGCCCTGAGGGTCAAAGGCGCATTGTCGTTGATGCTCGATCAGATGCAGTAAGCTGCCGGAACTCCAGGTTGCTCAGGCAAACACGGAAACTTCATCGCCAACCGCAGGTGCGGTGATGGAGGGTGATTGGTCGAGACCGCAAGCCATGGCGATTCCGAAGGAGGGATACTTCAAGCTCGAACAAGGGCGATATGGCCCAATCTTCCCAAGGACGCCCGCGAACTATGGCTTCACCATCATCGCGAAGGTCAAACCTGGCAGGGAACAAATCATTCGTGACTATGGCAAGACAATCGAAGCATTGGTCAAAGCTGATCCTCATGTAGGGGCCCCACTCAGGCTCCACTACCTGCGTTGGGTTTTGTTTGATACCGGGAATGGTATGCACTTCATGTACCAAGGGATCTTCGATACCGATTTCGATAAGTATCTTGAAGACGCCATAGCACTGTTTCTCAAGACCGGTATAATCACCGTCTTTACGAACCTTGAAGGATGGCCGGAGGACTGGAAAACTAATCTGCAAGCAGTCATCAAGTTCTTCCGCGATCACCAGCGCCCGAGCTTTCTCGAATATGGTGAATATCCTTATGTAACCGCTGATGAGGTCAAGAAAGCCCTGAGGGTCAAAGGCGCATTGTCGTTGATGCTCGATCAGATGCAGTAGGCGGCAGCGCGCGGGCTCCCGCTCAGCAGGCCGATTATGCTTGAATTCGATGACATTCAATACCTTCTGCTAACTCGCGTGCCAGCCCTCACTGGGCGGTACGAATTCCTCTCGTTTCGGGAAGCGGCACAAGGCCGGGCTTGGCTCAAAGGCATCCTTGACAAGGTAGCATCAGCCCAACAGGCAAGAGGCGCTGTAGAGACCGAAAGGCGATGGGTGTCGGTGGCCTTCACCTGGCCTGGCTTGCGCGCCCTTGGAGTGGACGAAGCGTCCCTCGGCACGTTTCCGGAGGAATTTCGTCAAGGAATGGTGGCGAGGGCCCAGGTGCTTGGCGACACGGGTGCCAATCATCCCGACAATTGGGTGGGCGGCTTGGCCCGTCCGGACTTGCACGCGATCGCCATTCTTTTCGCTCGTGAGGTTTCCGACCGGGAGCGGAGCACGCGAGAACATCAAACTCTTCTGGCGCAAACGCCTTCCGTCGAAGTCCTTTCATCGCTCGATTTGGATGGCATCCCTCCCTACGATTCTGCGCGCGATCATTTCGGCTATCGCGATCGCCTCACCCAGCCGGCGATGGAGGGTGCCGGCATCGAACCGACCCCCGGTTCTGGTGGGTACACGAAAGCGGGCGAATTCATTCTTGGTTACCCTGACGAGGACGGTCCGCCCTTTGGATTGCCACAGCCCGAAATCTTGTCCCGAAACGGGAGCTATATGGCTTACCGCCGCTTGCAAGAACATGTAGGCGCCTTCCGCGAGTTTCTGCGCCAGAACGGTAAGACGCCTGAGGAACAGGAATGGATCGCGGCAAAGTTGATGGGCCGCTGGCGCAGCGGCGCTCCTCTCGTGTTGGCACCCGAGAGAGATGATCCTGCTCTTGCCAGCGACCCTCAGCGCAACAACGATTTCGACTACGGCAAGATGGACCCGCACGGCTACGCCGTACCGCTCGGAGCCCATATCAGGCGAATGAATCCGCGAGACACCGCGGTGAACGTCCAACGGCGCAGAATGATTCGCCGGGGAGCTACTTACGGTCCGCCCTTGCCGGAAGGAATGCCCGACGACGGCGTTGAGCGGGGCATAGCCGCGTTCGTTCTGTGCGCAAGCCTGGTTCGCCAATTCGAGTTCGCCCAGAATGTGTGGGTAAACGACCCCACGTTTCATGAACTCGGCAACGAGCGTGACCCAATCATCGGCAACCAGGACGGTACCTTTGATATGACGATTCCCAAGCGACCAATCCGTCGAAAAATAATGGGGCTGCCTGCCTTCACTACGGTCAGGGGAGGTGGCTACTTCTTCCTCCCCGGCATAAAGGCGCTTCAGTACCTCGCTGCTCTGGGCGGCAGTCACTGAGGCTTGTCATACATGCCCAAGGAAAAAACCGGTTTCTGACCAACCTCCCTCATTGGGTCTAATGTTGGGTCTCGCCGGCACCGGCTACTCGCCGCTGCGAGCAGGTCGGCCGCATCAGATGCCATCTCTACGTCCGATAGGCCACGCGGTTCCATTGGCGAGCGGGCCCACCTCCAGGAGCGAGGCCGCAGTCTGCCCGATGTCGGCGAAGCTCGAACGCCTGCCGATCGGCCCCGGCGTCAGGCTCGGTCCGTAGGCCAGCACCGGCACGCATTCGCGGGTGTGATCGCTGCCGGCCCAGGTCGGATCGCAGCCGTGATCGGCCGTCAGGATGGCAACGTCGCCTGGGCGCAGGCGCGCAAGAACTTCGGGCAGGCGCCGGTCGAAATGCTCGAGGGCTGCCGCGTACCCTGCCACATCGCGGCGGTGGCCATAGAGGGAATCGAAATCGACGAAATTGACGAAGGCGAGTCCACCTGCAGCGAGCCGACTTACCGCTTCGATGGTGTGGTCGAAGAGCCCATCGTGTCCTGACGCCTTGACGACGGCGCCGGCGCCGCGTCCGGCGAATATGTCGGCGATCTTGCCGATGGAAATGACTTCGCGACCCGCGGCGGTCAGGCGATCCAGAAGCGTTTCACCATGCGGCGGCATGGCAAAATCGCGCCGGTTGCCGGTGCGCTGAAACGTCTGCGGACTGTCGCCGATGAACGGCCTGGCAATGACGCGCCCAATGACAAGATCATCGACCAGCCGGCGGGCGATACGGCAAAGGTCGAGCAGGCGGGCCAGGCCAAAGGTCTCCTCATGGGCGGCGATCTGCAGCACCGAGTTCGGCCGAGGTGTAGACAATGGGCTTGCCGGTCGCCATGTGCTCGAGGCCGAGGTCGGCGATGATGGCGGTGCCGGAAGCATGCCTGTCGCCGAGAATCCCGGGGAGCCCGCCTTCCGCAACGAGTGCCTGCCTGAGCGCGCGCGGAAGGCAAGGTATGGTTCGCGGAAAATAGCCCCAGTCAAAGGTAACCGGCTGGCCGGCGATTTCCCAATGCCCGGAAGGCGTATCCTTGCCGCGCGAGGTCTCGACGGCGATGCCCCATTGCCCCTCTATGTCGTCCGGGACAGCCAGACCTGGTGGCAGTCTCCCGACCGCTGCGTCGGCGGCGAGCGGCAGCCCAAGTCCGGACAAATGAGGAAGCCGAAGCGGCCCGGACCGGACCCCCGATCTATCGCCGCGTCCGGCAGCGCAGGCGGCCGCGATATGGCCCAAAGTATCTGCCCCCTGGTCGCCGAACAAAGTGGCGTCCGGGGCGCCGCCGACGCCGAGGAAATCGAGGACAATGAGGAATACCCGCCGCATGAAAGCGCCTCAGCCGATCTGTGCGCGCACCGGAGCCGCCGGCGGTGGAGCGACCCCAAATCGGTAGGCATCTGCGACCATCGCGGCAGCTTCCCGGGCAGCGGATTCATCACGCGCATGCACCATGGCTAGCGGCGCGCCCTTCTCCACACGTGCGCCGCTACCGGCAAGGCCTGCCAGCCCGACCGCGTGGTCGATGCGATCGGCGGGATGGCGCCGTCCTCCGCCGAGCTTGATGACGGCAAGCCCCAGCGCCCGCGTGTCGATCGCGGCAATCACGCCGCCCTGAGAAGCGGCGACCGGCCAAACGACCGGCGCTGCGGCAAGATGCAGCTCGGGACGGTCGACGAGGTCCGAAGGTCCACCCAGCGCCGCGACCATGCGTGCGAAGTGTTCGGCCGCCTTGCCAGACTCGAGCGTCCTGTTCAGGGCATGCCGTGCGCCGTGCGCTGAGGATGCAAGAGCCGAGGACACGAGGAGCTCCGAGCCCAGCGCCAGCGTCACCTCATGCAGTCGGGCCTCGCGCTTGCCCTTGAGGTAGTCGACGGCATGGCGGACCTCGATCGCATTGCCGGCGCAGCCGGCGAGCGGCTCATGCATGTCGGTCAGCAACGCCGTTGTCTTGAGCCCCGCGCCGTTGGCGACTTCGGTGAGCGCGCTGGCCAGCTCGCGGGCATCTTCCTCGGCGCTCATGAATGCGCCTGAGCCGGTCTTGACGTCGAGCACGAGGTATTCGAGACCGGCCGCCAGCTTCTTGGAGAGGATCGAGGCAACGATCAGGGGTATCGATTCAACCGTGGCGGTCACGTCGCGAATGGCATAAAGGCGCCTGTCGGCCGGCGCCAGTTCAGGCGTCTGCCCAATGATGGCGCAGCCGGTTTGTTGCACTGTCCTGCGAAACCGCGCGAAATCCGGCTCGGTGCGGTAGCCCGGAATGGACTCGAGCTTGTCGAGGGTGCCGCCGGTATGGCCGAGGCCGCGGCCGGAGATCATCGGGACGAACGCTCCGGCGGCAGCGAGCATGGGCGCCAACATCAAGGAGACGTTATCGCCTACGCCGCCGGTCGAGTGCTTATCGACGATCGGACCCGGAAATTCGTCCTTCGGCCACGACATCACCCGGCCCGAATCGCGCATCGCCAAAGTGAGGTCGATGCGCTCCTCGGCCGACATGCCGCGAAAGAATACCGCCATGGCGAAGGCCGCCGCCTGGCCATCGGTGACCCGGTTTTCAGACAAGCCTCCGATGAGGTAGCCGATCTCTTCGCGGCTGAGCCTGCCGCCGTCGCGCTTCTTGCGGATGATCTCCTGGGCAAGCACGTCAGTAAGGCGAAGGAGGGGCCGCCGGCCCGCCGTCCAGGACTGCGAGCAGATCATTGAGCAGGCTGCTGGCGCCGAACCTGAAGGTGGTTGGGGAAATCCATTGCTCACCCATGATCGTAGCGGCGAGGTCGAGATAGGCCTTGGCCTCCTCAGTCGCCCGAATACCTCCCGCCGCCTTGAAGCCGGCCGGTCTGCCGCATTCCCGGATCGCCTCGAGCATGATCCGGGCGGCGCCGAGGGTAGCGTTGACCCGAACTTTTCCGGTCGAGGTCTTCAGAAAGTCGGCGCCCTCATCGAGCGCCAGGCGTGAGGCGGTGGTGATGGCCGCATCGCTTTGAAGCTCTCCCGTCTCCAGGATCACTTTCAGGATCCGCGCCTCGGTCACCGTGGCCTTGCAGCGTCGGACGAGCTCCGAGGGAGTCTTGAGATCGCCTGAGAGGAATGCGCGCCAGGAAAGCACAACATCGATCTCATCGGCGCCGGCCGCCAGCGCAGCCTCGGCGGAGCGCCGCGCAGCATCGATGTCGTCCGAGCCTGCCGGGAAATTGACGACTGTCGCGATCCTGATCCCGGGCGACGGCCGCATGAGAAGAGCCCGGCTGATCCAGCGGGGATAGATGCACAGGGCGGCCACCTGTCCGTAAGGAGTGGCCGCGCGTGCCGCAAGGTCATCGATGGCCTTCTCGTCGCAACTGTCATCGAGGTTCGTCAGGTCGAGAAGCCCCAGAACCCGGCGCGCAAAGTGCTTCCGGTCAGACATTGATGGGCTCATCGAGAAGTGAGAGCAGAAGGCGCGCCATGTCGCCGGCGGCTCTTGCGCCCTCGCGGCGGGTTTCATCATGGCTCGGCGAAGCGCCGTGGAGACCGGCGGCGAAGTTCGTGATGGCGGAGATGGCGGCGACTTTCATGCCGAAGCGGCGCGCCAGGATGACTTCGGGAACGGTCGACATGCCGACGGCATCGGCGCCGAGCAGGCGGGCGGCGCGGATTTCCGCCGGCGTTTCGAAGCTTGGTCCGCAGAACCAGATGTAGGTTCCTTCCGCGAGATCGATAGCCTCGGCGCGGGCGGCACGGCGAAAGCGTTCGGCAAGGCCCCGGTCATAGGCGTGGTCGAGGGAAACAAAGCGTTCATCTCCAGGCTCTCCGATGAGGGGATTGAGACCGGAGAAATTGATGTGATCGGTGATCAGCATCAGCCGGCCGGGTCCGACCGCCGGGTCGAGTGAACCCGCCGCATTGAGAAGAATGATCGTTCGTGTTCCGAGGCCGCAAAGCGTTTCAATGATCGGACGCATCGCGCCTGCGGCGCCGGTCTCGTAGGGATGGACGCGGCCATTCATGACGATAACGCGGTTGGCGCCGATGTTGCCGGCGACAAGTGAGCCGGTGTGGCCGGAAACCGTGGGCCTGGGGAAGCCTGGAATCCGGGGATACGGAATCACCATGGGATCGCGCACGGTGTCGGCCACCGCACCCAGGCTCGAGCCCGTCACGATGGCGATGCCCGGCGGTGAGCTTTTCCCGAGTTTCTTCCTGAGATACGCAAGGGCCCTGGTCACGTCAGCCGTCCACGTTCAGGTGGGATGGTCCGAAGGAGAACGGCAGCAACTCGCCGAGGCTCAAGGTGCGGCGCAAGTCTCCGTTCTCAGTGCAGAGGTGGACGGGCATCGAAGGGGTACCGAATTCCGACAGTTTCTGCCGGCAACCGCCGCATGGCGTCACCAGACCGTCGCCGGATCCGGCCACCGCTGCCGCCAGGCAGCGGCGGCCGCCAGCCAGAACCATAGTGGCGAGAGCGGCGGCTTCGGCGCATACGCCTTCGGGATAGGCTGCATTCTCCACGTTGCAACCGCCATGGATTCGGCCGTGCTCGTCGCGAACCGCGGCGCCGACGAGGAATTTCGAATAGGGCGCATACGCTTGCCGGCGCGCCGCTACGGCAGCGGCAATGAGATCGCGGTCCGTCATAGGTCCTTCACGTACGGAATCCCGCTGGCTTTCGGGGGCACCGATTTGCCGATGAAGCCGGCCAACAGGATGACCGTCAACACGTAAGGAAGGGCCTGCACGGCCTGCACGGGCACTTCGCCGATGCCAGGAAGCTCAACTCCCTGCAGCCGGATGGCGATTGCGTCGAGGAAACCGAACAGGAGGCAGGCTCCAAGCGCCGGCACGGCGCGCCAGTTGGCAAAAATCAGGGCGGCCAGGGCAATGAATCCCTTGCCGGCCGACATGTTCGCGATGAAGCCGGCCGATTGGGAAATGGCCAGGTATGTGCCGCCCAGGCCGCATAAGAGGCCACAGAGGATCACGGCGCGGTAGCGCAGCCCCGCCACCGAGATGCCCGCCGTGTCGACGGCGTGCGGATTTTCGCCGACCGCGCGCAAGCGCAGACCGAAACGGGTGCTGGCGAGAGCCCAGGCGGTGAGCGGAACGCACAGGAAAGCCACGTAGGCGAGAAGCGAATGGTTCGAGACGACCCGATATAGCGATTCAAACAGCGGCCACCCGCCTACCGTATCGGCGCCCGGCAAGGTGATCGGCATGAAGCGCTCGCCGGGATCGAGCGCAGGCGTGCGCCCGCCCTCCCTGAACCACTTGTTGCCGAGCACGAGACTGAGACCCGCGGCCAGCATGTTGACGGCCACACCGGAGACGACCTGGTTGCCGCGCTGGTTGATCGAGGCGTAGCCATGGACCAGTGCAAACGCCAGGGAGACGATCAGGGCCATGAGCAGGCCTATCCACGCCGACTGGAAGGTATGGGCCGCGGCGGCGGCGGCGAAAGCTCCCGCCAGCAGTTTCCCCTCGAGGCCGATATCGACGATGCCGGATCGCTCCGACCACAGGCCGGCGAGACAGGCAAAGATGAGCGGGACGGAAAGCCGGATGGCGGATGCGAGGATTTCCGGCACGAGCCCCAAAACCTCCACGGTCAGGCCTCCGCCGGGACGAAATAGCGCGACATGTAGGGGCGAAAAGTCTGTTCAAGCGCGCCCATGAAGAGGATGACGAGGCCCTGGATGACCACGATCATCTCACGCGTGATGGCCGGCCTCGCAAACGACAGTTCCGCTCCGCCCTGGTAGAGCATGCCGAAAAGCATGGCGGAAAGCACGACCCCGAGAGGATGTGAGCGGCCCATCAGCGCCACCGCGATGCCCACGAATCCCGCGCCGCCCGCGAACTCCAGCACCAGGCGATGCTGCACGCCGAGGATTTCGTTTACTGCCATGAGCCCCGCCAGCGCGCCGGAAATCAGCATGGCGATGATGATGATACGGTCGGGCTTGATACCGCCATAGACCGCGGCGTCGGTGTTGGCGCCGACGGCGCGGATCTCGTAGCCGAGCCGGGTGCGCCACAGGAGATGCCAGACTGCGATTGCCGCGGCGGCAGCCAGGAAGACTGTGACGTTGAGCGGTGTATTGGGAAGCTTGACGCCGAGCCACATGCCGACCTCGCGGAAGCTCGGCATCCACACATCGTCGATGCCGCGGCTCTCCACCGCCATTCGGCCGGCGGGGCGAAAGATGTTGTTGATGACGTAGACCATCAGGCTGGCGGCGATGAAATTGAACATGATGGTCGTGATGACGATGTGGCTGCCGCGCTTTGCCTGCAGGTAGGCTGGAATGAAGGCCCACGCCGCGCCGAACAGCATGGCGGCGAGGATGGCGAGCGGGACCGAGATGACGACCGGGAGAAAGCCGAGTGACAGGCCGACGATGGCCGCCCCCAGCCCGGCGACATACACCTGACCTTCCCCGCCGATGTTGAAGAGCCCGGCATGGAAGGCGACCGCCACCGCAAGGCCGGTGAAAGTGAAATTGGTGGCGTAATAGAGCAGGTAGCCCCACCCTTTCAGGCTGCCGACCGCGCCCTCGACCAGAATGGCGAGGGCGTCGAGCGGGCTTTCGCCGATGATGACCACCACCAGGCCGGCGATCAGGAGCGCCACCGCGAGATTGAGCAGCGGAATGAGCGCGACATCCACCCAGGGCGGGATTTCATCGCGCCGGGAGGCCATTACGCGGCCTCGTCCCGCACACCCGCCATGAGCAGGCCGATGTCGCGCTCATCGGCGCCGGCTTTGCGCTCGCCGACGATGCTGCCTGCGAACATGACGAGGATGCGATCGGCAAGGGATCGGATTTCGTCAAGCTCGACGGAAACCAGCAGTATCGCCTTGCCGGCATCGCGAAGCGCGATGAGCCGGCCATGTATGAACTCGATGGCGCCGATGTCGACGCCGCGCGTCGGCTGACCGACGATCAGAAGCTTGGGATCGCGCTCGATTTCGCGGGCGAGAATGATCTTCTGCTGGTTGCCGCCGGAGAATTTGCCGGTCTTGAGCAGCGGGTCGTCGGGCCGCACGTCGAAAGCCTTCATTTCCGACTTGCAACGGGCAACGATGGCGTCGCGATCGAGATTGAACGGGCTGCCGCACTCCGCTTCGTAGTGCCAGCCGAGGATCGAGGACTCCGAGGCATCGAACGAGGTGATCAGGCCGCGATGCTGACGGTCCTCGGGAACATGGGCGAGGCTCATCAAACGGGCGAAGCGCGGATCCGACCGGCTGCCTATGTCGACATCCTCGAGCATGATCCGGCCGCTCGTGGGCCGGCGAATGCCGGCGATGACCTCGAGAAGTTCCGACTGCCCGTTGCCCGACACCCCGGCGATGCCGACGATCTCACCCGCCCGCACGGTAAAGGATACATCGTCGAGACGCACGACGCCCTTGTGGTCGCGCAGCGTGACGTGCTCGACGCTCGAGGACCGTTCTGCCGGGCTTGGCCTTGCCTTTGTCGCACGCGCAGAAGCACGCGGCGCCCGACCATCAGCTCGGCCAGCTCTTCAACACCGGTATCCTTCGTCTCCCGGGTGGCCACCAGCTCGCCGCGCCGCATGACCGAGACGCGGTCGGTTATGGCCATGATCTCGCGCAGCTTGTGGGTGATGAAGATGACGGTTTTTCCCTGCTTCTTGAGCTGCGTCAGAATGCGGAACAGATGATCGGCCTCCGACGGCGTCAGAACGCCGGTGGGTTCATCGAGGATGAGCACTTCAGCGCCCCTGAACAGAGCTTTCAGGATTTCGACGCGCTGCTGCAGACCCACCGGCAAGGTACCGACGACCGCATCGGGGTCGACCTCAAGCTCGTAATCGTGCGCCAATCGCTCCAGTTCGGTGCGGGCCTTGTCGAGTGCTGGACCGATCAGGGCGCCGCCTTCGGCGCCGAGCACGACGTTCTCCAGCACCGTGAAAGGCTCGACCAGCATGAAATGCTGGTGCACCATGCCGATGCCGCAGGCGATGGCGTCGGCGGGTGACCGGATCCGCACCGGTTGGCCGTTGATGCGGATTTCGCCCCTGTCGGCTGAATAAAAGCCGAACAGGATCGACATCAGGGTGGATTTGCCGGCGCCGTTTTCACCGATCATGCCGTGAATCGAGCCTTGCGCGACGGCGAGGTTCACATCCTTGTTGGCGTGAACGGCCCGAAACGCTTGTCGATGCCGATGAGTTCAATGGCGGAGGCTCGCCTGCGGGAGGCGGATGGGGTAGCGCCTGGGCGGTCAGGGCAGCATGCTGACGAAGCTGAGGCGGCTGACTAAAAATCCCCGATCTCTGGAGCGGATACCCCTCCCTAGCCTCCCCGCAAGGGGAGGGGCAACAAAAAAAGCGAGCGCCATATGCGATCCCCTCCCGAGGAAAGGGGGCCCGCTATTCTGTCAGTCACTGGGCCGGGCATTTCTCGTCAGACATGTAGTCGTGCACAGCCAGCTTGCCGGCGATGATGTCGGCCTTGGCCGCTTCGACCTTCGCCTGCATGTCGGCGGAGACGAGCGCCTTGTTGTTGTCGTCCACGGCATAGCCGACGCCGTCCTCGGCGAGGCCGAGGTTCTGGATTCCCGGCTTGAACGTGCCGTCCTTGCCGGTCTTCATGACCTCGTAGGTCGCGACGTCGACGCGCTTCAGCATCGAGGTCAGCACCTTGCCGGGATGCAGACCGTTCTGGTTCGAATCGACGCCGATCCCGAGCGCGCCGCCGTCAGCGGCGGCCTGCAGCACACCGACGCCGGTGCCGCCCGCCGCATGGTAGACGACATCGGCGCCCTGGGCGATCTGCGCCTTGGTGAGTTCGCCGCCCTTTACCGGGTCGTTCCAGGCCGCCCCGGTATCGCCGGTCATGTTCTGAAACACGGTCGCTGCCGGGTTGGTGGCCTTGACGCCCTGGACGTAGCCGCAGGCGAATCTGCGGATCAGCGGAATGTCCATGCCGCCGACGAACCCGACCTTGCCCGACTTCGAAGCCATGGCGGCGAGCATTCCGACGAGGTAGGACCCTTCGTCCTCCTTGAAGACGATGGACTGCACGTTGGGCAGGTCGACCACCATGTCGATGATCGCGAACTTCAGGTCGGGATACTCCTTGGCGACTTTTTCAAGGGCGGCCGCCTGGGCGAAGCCCGCGGCGATGATCGGGCTGTAGCCCTGGTCGGCGAAGTTGCGCAGCGCCTGCTCGCGCTGCGCTTCATTTGTGATCTCGAAATTCGCCGTAGGCGATGCCGGTCTCGGCCTTGAACTTTTCCGCGCCGTTGAAGATGCCTTCGTTGAAGGATTTGTCGAACTTGCCGCCGATGTCGAACAGCACGGCGGGTTTGTCGTCGGCCGCCAACGCGGCGCCGGTGATCAGCGCCAGCGTGGCAGCGGTGGCGAGAAGCCTTGAGAACATAACAATGCACTCCCTGAATTATGTGGGTGAAGCTCGGCCAACCTGCCTGCCTTGCGCCCTCCGGCGCCGGAGTCCAGGCTTGTGTCGACTTCACGATACTGGCCGGGGGATGTCAACTCGGGCGCCACGTCGAGCGCGTCGGCGGCGCTGGCATTGCCGGGCTCGAGTGAGTAGCGTGGCTGGCTGCAATGATCCTGTGCTGCGGCGACGCCTTGTTTGACATCTTTGCCGAACGTGGCGGAAGCACAAACCACGTGCGGCTCGATGCGTACGTCGGCGGCTCGCCGCTCAACGTGGCCATCGGCCTGTCGAGGCTTGGCTGGAAGTCGTCCTACCTTGCGAAGATCTCCCGCGACATGCTGGGGGGCAGGATCATCGCTCATCTCGAGAACGAGGGCGTCGATACCTCGCTGGCGGTGCGCGCCGACAACCCGACGACGCTCGCCATCGTGGCGCTGGATGCGGGAGGGGTTGCCTCCTACTCGTTCTACATCGAGGGAGCCGCTGATCGATCCCTGCTGCGGAGCGAACTGCCGGGGGAGCTGCCGGCGGCGATCCGCGTCATCCATGTTGCCTCCTATTCGACGGCCCTCGAACCGACGGCCTCAGCGCTGCAGACGCTGGTCGAAAGCCAGTCGCGTCGACGATTCATTTCCTATGACCCCAATGTGCGGCCCTCCATCGTCCCCGACCGGGAGGTTTGGCGCGAGCGCCTGAAACGTCTTCTTCCGCACACCCACCTGGTAAAGGTCAGCGAGGAAGACATCGCGTTCCTCCTTCCGGGCTCCGATCCAGGCGCTGTCACGGCCGAGTGGGCCCGGCGGGGACCTTCCCTCGTCGTCCTTACCCGGGGCGAGAAGGGTGCGGAGGGGATCACCGCCAAGGGTGTGCGATGCAACGTACCGGGGTGTGCGGTCGGCGTCGTCGATACGGTTGGCGCCGGCGATACCTTTCAGGCGGCTCTGCTGACGTGGCTGGGTGAAAAACAGCGACTGGAACGGAAGGCTGCTGCGGACTTGAACGAAGACGAACTTTCCGCACTTCTCGGTTTTGCCGCCCGCGCCGCGGCAGTGACCTGCACGAGGCGCGGCGCCGACATGGCGCGGCGAAACGAGGTCGGCGATCCTTGAGCTCTACAGCATGCTGAGAAGTGGGTGCAGCGCTGTTTTCTTGAACAGCATCCTGCTGAGGAAGCTGTATTCACTTGTTCAAATATACAGCAAGATACAAAAATGCCTTCACGTTAGAGGTGTCAGTGGGGTTCACTTGTAGCAACCAGTTTGGTAGAATTTGGAGGGATGCACCCGAGGAAGCTGTGATCACTTGTTCAACATCGATACCTAGCAAGAAACAAAAACCGCGAAGTCATGCCAACGATGCTCCTGCTACACGCGGCTTGGAACACAGGCACTACCATCGATTATGATCGAGGTCGTGCAGAACTGAGAGGGTTGATCTTTTTTGCAGCCAGGTTACATGTAACTAGACGGAGAGGTCATCGTGGCGCACGCAGATCAGTCCAAGTCTTCCCGCGACAAGGTCCGCAAGCATCGCAAGCGCCTGCGGCGGCGCGGTTTACGGCCCATTCAGTTCTGGGTTCCGGATGTTCGTTCAGCGGCCTTTCGGACGGAAGCGCATCGCCAGTCGACGGCGGTCGCGGCCAGCTCCCATGCCGGCGCGGACCAGGCATTCGTGGATGCCGTTTCGGTCCGGGGCGATGAATGAGGCGAGGCGATATCTGGACGGTTTCAGGCGGCGCAGCCTATGCCGGCAAGCCGCGTCCCGTGGTTGTCCTGCAGGATGACAGTTTCGACGGAACGGATTCGATCACAGTTTGCCCCTTCACGCCCGACGAAACGGAAGCTCCCCTGTTCCGCCTTCCAGTCGAGCCCACCGATCGCAATGGTTTGCGCACCGGTTGCCGCATGATGGTGGACAAGATCACCACGATCGCGAAATCCAAGGTGGGCGTTCGGGTCGGCAGGCTGGACGCCGAGGATATCGTGCGCCTGAACCAGGCAGTCGTCGTGTTTCTCGGATTGGCTGGTTTTCCGCGGACGAAGCCCGCGCTCACATATAAGAATCATAATCAGGCCCTCCCCCTCTCCCCGAAAACACCCGCAAGGGGAGAGAGCGCTCTGAGATATCCCACCATTCTGAAACCTCGCTCCTCGTTCTAGAGGAAGCGCACCATGAGGGCGCCCGCGAACACCAAGGCCACGCCCGTCACACGACCGAGCGACAGGCCGCGCTCGGCGAGGCCAAGCAGTCCGAAGTTATCGAGCGCGAGGCCGGCTGCGAGCTGTCCGGCGATGGCCAGCGATACCAGAGCCGCCACGCCAAGCCGCGGCGCCAGGATGATGTTGGCGGTTACGTAGCAGGCGCCGAGCAGGCCGCCGGCGAAAACGACATATGGCGGAACCGATCGCAGCCCGGAGAGCTGCACCTGGTGGCGCGAAAGCAGAAGAGTGACGATGAGCAGTGCCGAGACGCCGACGAGAAACGACAGGGTGGCCGCGGCAAGGGGTGCGCCGAGAGCGGCGCTGGCTTGCGCGTTGATGGGCGCCTGAACAGCCAGCAAAACTCCTGACATGATGCCGAGCGCAGCAAGCAAGGATACCGACAAGGTCATGGAGACACTCCGGGAAAGAGCTCAGTCGCCGGCGCCGGCCGTTTCCAGCGTGCGGCGCATTCTTGCGAGAATTGCTGCCCGGGCACGGTCGTCCGGCGCCTTGGCAACGGCCGTGTTGAGATCGAGCGTCAGCCTGGCCAGATCGTTGTGCCAATCCGGCCGTCCGATCGTGCCGGGAATGGTCCGCTCGGTCTTTTCGGGCGGCAACAGCACAGGCGCCAGGTTGGATATGTCGAACCTCTCATCGAGCGCGGGGCGAAAGATACGGTCCGCTGCCACGACTTCGCCCGCGAGGCGGCGTGTCAGCCCGTCCATGTTGTCGTCCTCTCCATGGGTGAGGAAGACTCCACCGCGCACCGGCAGCCGGGCGATCATCCAGGCCTCGAGCTCGGGCCCGTCGGCATGGCCGGAGTAGTCGTCGATGCTTTCGATTGTGGCGCGTACGTTGATCTCCTCGCCGTGGATCTTTACTTTTCGCACGCCATCCTGAAGCAACCTTCCCAGAGTTCCCTGCGCCTGGTAACCCGCCAGCAGCACGGTGGTGGCAGGATGCCACAGTCGGTTCTTGAGATGATGGCGGATGCGCCCGGCCTCGCACATGCCGCTGGCAGCGATGACGATGTGAAACCCCTGTAGCCGGTTCAGCGCCTTCGATTCTTCGACCTTTTCGAGCATCCGCACATGCGGCGAGGCAAATGCCCGCAACAGCAGATCGCCGTTTTCGAGCTGGCTCGCAAACTTGTTGAAGATCCGCGTGGCTTTGAAGGCAAGGGGAGAATCGATGAAAACCGGCATGTCCGGCAGACGCTTGCCGTCGATCAGGATGGCCAGATCGGTCATGAGCTCCTGGGTGCGCTCGACCGCGAACGAAGGAATGAGCAGCGCTCCGCCGCGACCGCGAGCCGCGAGAACCTCCCGGGCCAGACGGTCGCGCCGGCCGCCCTCGGACTCTTCCGGGCGGTCGATGGCGCCATACGTCGACTCGCAGACGATATGGTCGAGCCCGGCCGGCGCCTCGGGGTCCGGCTGCAGAAGCTTGTACGCCGGACCGATGTCGCCGGAGAACAGCACCCGTATTGGCGAGGCTGACCCGGCGGCGCTCACTTCCACTTCGACCGACGCCGAACCCATGAGGTGGCCGGCATTCCAGAAGCGGAACCGCAAGCCTTCGGCGGGCGTGTTCCATTCGCCGTAATCATGATGCAGGAACTGCGCCAAAGACCTGTCAGCGTCGGCCGCGGTGTAGATGGGAACCACTTCGGGAAGTCCGCGGCGGCGGTTGCGCTCATTGAGCTTGTCCACTTCGGTTTCCTGAATGTGGCCGGCATCCGGCAACATGATGGAGCACAGATCGACGGTCGCCTCGGTCGCGTGAAGCCGCCCCCTGAAGCCATCCTTCACCAGCTTCGGTACCAGCCCCACGTGATCGATATGCGCGTGAGTCAGAATGAGCGCCGTGATGTTTTCGGGAACGAACGGGAAGGGGCGGTAGTTCAGCGAGCTTTCGGTTTTCGAACCCTGAAACATGCCGCAGTCGATCATCACGCGCGACAGCCCGTTGTCGATGACGTAGCAGGATCCGGTCACCGTGCGCGCCGCGCCGTAAAACTGCAGCGTAAGGGTCATTTCGATGCCGGTTCCGCAAAGCGGGGCCCGGCGAGAAGCTGCCCGGCTCTCTTTTCGATGCTTGCCCAGATGTCTTCGGCTCGCTCTGCGTATTCGAACAGCGCCAGATCGCTGGCGCCGACCATGCCCCACCTGGCGAGCTCGTCGAAGTTGATGATGCTCGACCAGAACTGGCGATCGACGAGGATGATCGGAATGGCCGGCATCTTGCCGGTCTGCCGGAGGGTGAGAATCTCGAACAACTCATCGAGCGTGCCGAAGCCGCCGGGGAACACGATGAGTGCGCTGGCCCGCATGGCGAGGTGCATCTTGCGCATCGCGAAGTAGTGGAACCGGAAGGTGAGCTCCGGCGTGGAATAGGCGTTCGGTTCCTGCTCCAGCGGCAGCGTGACGTTGAAGCCGATGCTCGGAGCGCCGGCCTCCGTCGCCCCGCGGTTGGCGGCCTCCATGATGCCCGGTCCGCCGCCGGTCGCGATCACGTTGTAGCGAAGGCCGGCCCGCAACTGCTTGGCGCCGCCGCGCTCGGAGGCGATGCGGCCAAAGCTGCGAGCCGTTTCGTACCACCCTTCCCCGGTGTCGATTCGGGCGGTGCCGAACACCACGATGGTCGAGCCGATGTTCCAGGCGCGCAGAATCTCCTCGGCCTTGGCGTACTCGAGCAGGAAGCGCACTCCGCGGGTGGAGTCTCCGAGAAGAAACTCCTGATCCAGAATGGGAAGGCGAAAGGATGGTGAAGCGAGCTGGGCCGAATTGTCGTCAGGAATGTTCAATGCCGCACCGGTGTTGGTCCTTTCGCCGAAGAACGGAAGACGTGCTTGTAGCCCCAATCAGGCACGCTTCAAACCCCTGGTGAACGTCGCGATGATCTCGATATGCGGCGACCACTTGAACTGGTCGACGGCGACGAGGTTGCTCAGCGTGTAACCGCCGGAGATCAGGATGGCGGCGTCGCGGGCGAAGCTTCCGGCATCACACGAAACCGCAATGACCGTCGGCACCCGGGATTGCGCCAGATGGCGAGCCTGGCCTTCGGCGCCCTGACGGGGCGGGTCTAGGATCACCGCATCGAACCCGGACAGTTCCCGCGGCGTCAGAGGCTCGCGCCACAGATCGCGCTTCTGAGTGGTGACGGGCTTCAGCCCGGGTGTGCGGCGAACCGCATATTCGAGCGCCGCAAGAGCAGGCGCTTCGGAATCGACTGCCGCCACCGGTGTGCGCTCGGCGAGCCGGATGGCAAACGGGCCGATGCCGCAGAACAGGTCGGCGACGCTGCGCGCCTGGCGGGTGCGATCGACGACCTGTTCAGCCAATATGCGCTCGGCCTCTGCCGTGGCCTGCAGGAAACCGCCCGGCGGCAATGGCGCCATCGCCCTGCCGCACCTGACCATGGGCTTGGCCGTTTCGAGAAGCGGCTCGCCGTGTATCGACAGGCGCACCACTGCGTGCCGGTCAAGCAGTCGAGCCAGCTTGTCATCGGGCCAACGAGCGCCGTGCTCGAGTCCGCGCACATCGCAGTCGAGTCCGGTCGCCGTCGCGGTCAACAGAATGTCGAATGACGGGTCGGTGGCAATGAACTGCGCGGCGATGATTTGCGCTATCCCGGGTGCTGCGGCAAGCGAAGGCGCCAGCACCGGACAGGAATCGATTTCCACGAGTTGATGGCTGCCCGCGGCCATGAAACCGATTGCCGCCTTTTGGCCGTTGCGGCGGGCATGAAAGCAGACCCGCCGGCGACCTTCGCCATGGGCGTCGAGAAGCCGGGTCGCATGCCCGGTGATGCCCTGGCCTTCGAGTGCCGAGCCGAGTAGCGCAAGCTTCCAATCGCGATATGCGCCGGCTTCCAGATGCTGAACGCTGCAGCCGCCGCAGGCGCCGAAATGGCGGCACTCCGGTCGGCGACGGGCGGGCGAGGCGACGGCGATCTCAACGACGGCGCCGCGGCCACCGTCCACATCAGCCACCACGCGTTCACCCGGAAGCGTGAACGGCACGACGATGGTTTTTCCCGCCGCGTGAGCGAGGCCGTCGCCGCGACGGCCGAGAGCGGTGATGTCCAACGTCAGGCGCGTCATGCTGTGCCGGCGCCTGGAGAAAGAGTGACGAAGGCGCGATTTTTGGCGGTTTTTGTGCTTTTTGCGCGGCCGAAATGGGCGCACGCCTCTAGACATTCGCCTGGAACGGTCGCAAAACCACCCCCGGCTATCATGCGTTTTGGATTCTCGGCTGAGCGAGGGCGCAGAGTGGTAGCGCAACTATTCGAGGAGAAAAACATGGCTGATACGGCCCGGATGACGGTGCAGCTTTCGAAAATGGTTGCTGAACTTGCGGAAAAGCACTCGCTGACGAGGAAGCAGGTGACGGAGATATTCAGTGACTTCATCGACATGACGGTCAAGCACCTCAAGAAGGGCAACAAGGTGCGCATCAAGGGGCTGGGCGTGATGCAGGTTCGCGATCGTCCGGCGCGCATGGGACGCAACCCGGCGACGGGCGAGCAGATCAAGATCAAGGCTTCGAGGAAAGTAGCGTTTCGGGTCGCCAAGGAAGTCAAGGAAGCGATCTGAGAATTTCGGCGCGGCGTCTCGCAAACCATATGCGAGGCGGAGCATCATAAGCATCGAGAAAGCCGCTCCCCGTCGGGAGCGGTTTTTTTCGGGTTTGGTCTGCCGGCGCTCAACTGATACGCAGCATGTCTTCGACCTCCCGAAGACTAGGTGCGGCGGCAGCAGCCCCGTATCTGGTCGTGGCGAGGGCGCCGCAAGCGGAAGCGAAGCGAGCCGCGGTCAAGAGGTCGTCGCCGCGCGCCAGCGCAAAGGCCAGGCCGCCATTGAAACAATCGCCGGCAGCGACGGTATCGACCGGTTTCACCCTGAAGGGTGGTATGAAGGAGTGAGTCCCAAGCGAGCTTAGCAGAGCGCCTCTCTCTCCGAGTTTGAGCAGGACGTTCGCCGCACCCAGGCTGTGCAGTAGTTGCGCCGCTTCCAGGGCGGCACCGCGGTCGCGAGGGTAGATCCCGGTCAGCCTCTCGGTTTCGGTTTCATTGGGCGTGACGATGTCGGCCGACTTGAGCACCGGCTCGGTGAGCCCCGCCGACGGCGCAGGTGCGGGATCGATGATCACCGTCGCTCCGGCCTGCCGAGCGCGAGCGGCGGCGCGCCAATTCGCCTCCGGCGGCACCTCGAGCTGCAGCAGCAGAACCTTGGCGGCGTCGAAGAGAGACTGGCTGCGCTCCACGTCGCTCCCGTCGAGTGCCAGATTGGCGCCGCCAATGATGGTGATGGTGTTTTCGCCGGACGGCTCGACATGGATGATCGCAACGCCGGTGCCGTGATCGACATCGACGCGAACGCTCGCCCCGTCAATACCGTAGTCAGCCAGGAGGCGCGTAGCCTCGACGCCGAAAGGGTCGCGTCCCACGCGGGCGACCAGCGATGTCCGCGCCCCGAGGCGCCCGGCGGCCGCTGCCTGGTTGGCGCCCTTGCCGCCGAGGCCCAAGGTATAGCGTCGCCCGTGCAGCGTCTCGCCGGGACGCGGCAGGCGCTCGCCGTACGCCGTCACGTCGATGTTTATGCTTCCGAACACCACGACCGTCACCGCTTTCGCTCCGTCTTGCTGACAAGCCGGGCGGTCATCAGGTCGAGCAGCTTGCCGGTGTCGACGCCGGTAAGCAGGACATGATGACCTTCGCCGCCCTTGAAATGCGTCTGGCCGCGGGCCGGACCATCTTCGGTCTCGACAACAAAACGGCCGCGCTCGATCGAGAACAGGTCGGGCCAGATCAGGCAGCCGATCACCACCGCGTCGTGAATGGCGGCCGGATGCCCGCCGGCGCCTGCCAGCGCCAACATCCTGGCCGCGAGTTTGGCGGCGGGATTCGTAGAGCGTGCAAGGCGGCGCAGATGCCGCTTGCTCATCACGAGATGGCGCGTCAGATCATAGGGCGCGACGACGGTCGGGATCTGCGAGGCGAATACCTGTCGCGCCGCGTGCGGATCGAACCACACGTTGAACTCGGCGGCGGCGGTCGCGTTGCCCTTGCCCAGCGCGCCCCCCATGATCATCAGCCGATCGATCTTTGCCTGCAGCCCGGGTTGCTTGAGCAGGAGCTGGGCGACGTTGGTAAGCGGTCCGAGAAGGCAGAACAACACCGAATGATCGGCAGCTTCCCGGAGAGTGCGCGTGAGGTAATCGAAGGCGGATTCGGAGATGGCGCCACGCCGTGGCCGTTTCAGACCGAGATCGCAGTCACCGCCCCAGACATCGGTCGCATAGCTTGCCTTGAGCCTGAGCGGGCGGTCGCTGCCGGCAAATACCGGCGACTTGAGACCGAGGGTCGCGCAGGCCGACAGCGCATTGTCGGTAGTGCGCTCGATGGTCGAATTGCCGGCGACGGTGGTGACCGCAGTGATCGCCAGCTCCGGGGAGGCGGCGGCAAGCGCCAAAGCCACGGTATCGTCCAGGCCGGGATCGCAGTCGATCACGATGGCTCGACGCATGTGGCCCCTCATTGCCCGACGGCAAGCATCGCCAATCACTATCGCAACTGCCGCAGCAAGACCAACAGCTTGCGCATGCCGGCCGGGATCAACTACCACAAGGCCGGCGCCGCAAGATGGAAATGGCGATGAAGGTATTGGTCCTGGGAGCCGGGATTGCCGGCGTTACGACAGCCTATGAGCTCAACCGCGACGGCCATGAAGTCGTCGTGGTCGATCGGGAGTTGGAGCCGGCGGCATTTTCGAGCTACGCCAACGCCGGCCTGTTTGCCTCCGGGCATTCATACTCGTGGTCATCGCCAGCAGCGCCGGCAATGCTGTTGCGTTCCCTGTGGCGCAACGACCAGGCACTGCGTCTGCGGCCGCAGGCTGATCGCCACTTCTGGCGGTGGATGTGGAAATTCTGGCGACAGTGCACCCCCGAGCGCGCAGCCCGGAACACGTCATGTAAAGCGCGGCTGTGCAACTATTCGCTCGAGGTGTTTCATGAAACGCTGAAGACCGCCGACCTCTCCTTCGGCCGGCGGACGGGAGGACTGATCTATTTCTATCGTCATGACCAGGCCCTGGCGCAGGCGGTGGAGAGAGCGGCCATTCTCAGGGACAACGGCTGCGCCATCGAGGTGCTCGATCGCGAGGGCGTAATCGCCAAAGATGCGGCTCTCGCGCCCGTGCTGGACCAGATCGCCGGCGCGCTGTTTGCGCCAAACGATGAGAGCGGCGACTGCCGGATGTTTGCATGCAAGCTGGCCAGGTGGCTGACGGCTCGCGGCGTCAGGTTCAAGGCCGGCGTGACGATTGAAGGCATCGACACTGACGGCGAGCGCGTGTCCGGCGTCCGGACCGATCATGATCGGGAGACTGCGGAAGCCTACGTGCTGTGCCTCGGTGTGTTCAGCCCGCACATCTCCCGCTCGATCGGCCAGGACCTGCCGATCTATCCGGTGAAAGGCTATTCGGTCACCCTGCCGGTATTGGGCCGCCATCAGGCGCCGGCGCTCGGGGGCGTCGATGAAGAGAACCTCATCGCCTACTGTCCGCTCGGCGATCGCCTCAGGGTCACCGCCACCGCCGAATTCTCCGGCTACGGACGATCGCACTCAGCAGCCGATTTCCGCCACATGTTGTCGTGCGTCCAGGCTTTGTTTCCCAATGGCGCAGACTATTCGAGGCCTCAATATTGGGCCGGCCTCAGACCGATGACGCCGGAAGGAACGCCGATTGTCGGCGCCGGGCGGCTTGGCAACCTCTGGTACAACACCGGATTGGGCCACATGGGATGGACGATGAGTCACGCCACGGCGCGCATCACTGCCGACCTGATCGGCGGCCGCCGCCCGGCTTTTCCAGTGGATGAGCTTGCGCCGCCGGCAAGTTAATCAGTATACAGATTATATTGGGACGAGTTTACGCAGGGTCAGGTTTGCTGTGTCAAATTGACCTAGGACGAGACACACTTTCGCCCCATGCGGTCCATACCCAGTCTCCATTGCCAATCAGTAGAGAGGTGGTTGATGACTTTGAAATGTCCCAAAATTCTTGTCGCATTCGTATCAGCTATTTTCATCAGCGGCTTCGTCGGGGTGCAGCCGTCCTTCGCGCTGCAGTCCGGTCTTGCCTCCTATTATGCAAGCGGCAAAGTGACGGCCAGTGGCGAGCGTTTCAACCCGCACGGCCTCACCGCGGCGCACCGGACGCTGCCGTTCGGCACCAAGGTCCGCGTCGTCAACGACCGTACCGGCAGCGCCGTGGTAGTGCGGATCAATGATCGAGGACCTTTCATTGGCGGCCGTATCATCGATCTGGCGCTCGGCGCCGCCAGGAAGATCGGCCTCATCGGCTCGGGCGTGGCCAAAGTCACCATCAGCGTGCTGGAGTAATCTCAAGCCCGCTCGATGTGCTCAAGGCCCGGCTTCACGCCGGGCCTTCTTGCTGACGGGCATGCTGACGCCGCTCTTGTCAAGCTTCCCTGCTGCGGGCACAGAGCTATGTCAGCAGGCAGGGGAGCACCATGAAGATCGTCTACTCCGAAGATCACCGGAAACATTTTCCCCAGGGCGAACTCTACGGGGGCGAGTTCGTTACCCCGTTCGAACGGCCTTCGCGCGTGGAATACGTGCTCGCCAGACTAAGGCAGCGCAAGTTCACCGACTTTGTGGCGCCCGAGAAGTTCAGCCGCGCGGCGGCGAAGCGGGTGCACGAAGAGCCGCTGCTCAATTTTCTGCAGACGGCATGGAAGGAGTGGGCAAAGGCGGGGTATCGCGGCGAAATCATCCCGACCGGCTATCCGGCGCGGCGGATGCGGCCGCGCGAGCCGCGTAACATCGACGGCCGGACCGGCTACTTCGCGCTGTCCATGGAAACGGCAGTGACCGCCGGGACATGGGACGCGGCCAAGTCGAGCGCCGCCGTGGTACAGACGGCGCAGCGGTTGATCGCCGGGGGCGAGCCTGCCGCTTTCGCCCTGTGCCGGCCGCCCGGCCATCATGCCGCCGCCGACATGTACGGCGGCTATTGCTTTCTCAACAACGCGGCGATCGCTGCCCAGATGTTCCTCGACCAGGGGGCGGAGCGGGTCGCCATCCTCGACGTCGACTTTCATCACGGCAACGGCACCCAGGATATTTTCTACCGGCGCAAGGACGTGCTGTTTGTTTCCCTGCACGGTCGGCCGGAAGACGCCTTTCCCTATTTCCTCGGATTCTCAGATGAGCGCGGCGAGGCTGAAGGCGAAGATCACAACATCAACTATCCGATGCCGCCAGGTACCGCATATGGCAAGTGGGCCCAGGCGCTCGGGGAGGGACTGAAGCACGTCCGCAAGTACGCCCCCGATGCCCTCATCGTTTCGCTCGGCGTCGACACCTACAAGGACGATCCGATCAGCTTCTTCAGGCTCACCTCGAAGGATTTCGTTGATTACGGCGCGCGCATCGCCACCCTCAGGCGTCCGACCCTGTTCGTCATGGAAGGCGGCTATGCCATCGAGGCGATCGGCGTCAATACCGTCAATGTGCTGGAAGGCTTTCTCGATCGCTAGCGTAGAGACGGATGGCCCGCGATCCCCGCTATGACATCCTGTTCGAGCCGGTGAAGATCGGGCCCAAGACGGCCAGGAACCGGTTCTACCAGGTGCCGCATTGCAACGGCATGGGCCGTCTCTATCCCAGCGCCAACGCCACCATGCGCGGCATCAAGGCGGAAGGCGGCTGGGCGGTGGTGTGCACCGAGGAAACCGAGATCCATCCATCGGCCGACATCTCGCCCTATAGCGAATTGCGCCTGTGGAGCGATGCCGACATGCCCGTGCATGAGCGCATCGTCGAGGCCATCCATGCTCATGGCGGGCTTGCCGGCCTCGAACTCTGCCACAACGGTGTTTCGAGCGCCAACAACTCGTCGCGCGAGGTGCCGCTGGCGCCGCAGCACATGGCGACCCGCACCGCCTTCAGCGAACCCCTGCAGGCGCGGGCGTTGGACAAGGAGGACCTCGGGAACATCCGGCGCTGGCACCGGCTGGCGGCGCAGCGCGGCAAGAAGGCGGGCTACGATCTCATCTATGTCTACGCCGGTCACGGGCTGACGATCGCGCAACATCTTCTTTCTCGCTACACCAATCAGCGTACGGACGAATACGGCGGATCGCTGCAAAACCGGGTTCGCTTCCTGCGCGAACTCATCGCCGACACCCGGGACGCGGTAGTGGATGCGTGCGCCGTCCCTTTGCGCATCGCCATCGACGAGATGGTGGGCGAGCAAGGCATCACGCCTGCGGAAATGCAGGACATCGTCGGGCTGCTCGCCGAAGAGCCGGACCTGTGGGACTTCTGCCTCGGCAACTGGCCGCACGATTCGGCGAGCTCGCGCTTCGCCGAGGAAGGCTTTCAGGAACAGTATGTTCGTGGGCTAAAGAAGCTCACCACGCGGCCGGTGGTGGGAGTGGGCCGGTTCACTTCCCCCGACGCCATGGTGCGGCAGATACGCGCCGGTATCCTCGACATGATCGGCGCGGCGCGACCCTCGATCGCCGACCCGTTCCTGCCTAGGAAAATCGAGGAGGGGCGGATCGAGGACATTCGCGAGTGCATCGGATGCAACATGTGCGTGGTGGGCGACTACACGATCACGCCGAGCCGCTGCACGCAGAACGCCACCTTCGGCGATGAATGGCGCCGCGGCTGGCACCCGGAACGGTTCGCCAGGGCCGGCTCCGACGCACGGGTGCTCGTGGTCGGTGCAGGACCCGCGGGGCTGGAGGCGGCCCGTGTTGCAGCCATGCGCGGCTACGAGGTGGCGCTGGCCGAGGCAACGGAGGAAGTCGGCGGGCGCGTGGCGCGGGAGCGCAAGCTTCCCGGGCTTGCCGCCTGGGGCCGGGTTGCCGACTACCGCGTCTATCAGTTGTCCCAGCGGGCCAACGTCGAAGTTTTTCGCGGCAGCGCCTTGAGTGCAGGCGACATCCTCGACTTCGGCTTCGCGCATGTCGCCGTCGCCACCGGCGCGAAGTGGCGTCGGGATGGGGTGGCGCGCTATCACCTGTCGTCGATCCCGATCGATGCGGGCGCTTCCGTGCTGACGCCCGACGATGCCATGGCGGGAACGCTGCCCGGAGGTCGCGCCGTCATCTTTGACGACGACCACTATTATATGGCCGGCGTCATGGCGGAGCTCCTGGCGCAGTCGGGGTGCCGGGCGACACTGATCACGCCGGCCCCCGTCGTTTCCGCCTTCACCCGCTACACGATGGAGCAGGCGTTCATACAGGAGCGGCTTCTGCGGCTCGGCGTCGAGCTGCTTCCTGCCCATGCTGTCTCGCGGATCGCTGCCGACCACGTGGAAGCGCGTTGCATCTACACCGGAAAGCCGGTCCTGCGGGAAGCCGAAGCCGTAATGCTGGTCACGGCGCGTCTTCCCCGCGATGAAGTCTGGCTCGCACTCAAGGAAAGACGCGCCGACTGGGCGGCGTCGGGCGTCCGTTCGGCGCAGCCGATCGGCGACTGCCATGCGCCGGCCACGATCGCGCACGCGGTCTACGCCGGCCATCGCTTCGCCCGTGAGCTCGACGAGCCGGAGCGGGGTGACGAGCTTCCCTTCCGGCGCGAACTGCCGCAGCTCTCGCCGTCATTTCCGGTACGCTTTCCGTGAAGAACAAAATCATAGACGGCGTCACAGCGGGTGATTGTTCGCGGTGATGAACAGATGCGGCGCGGCGCGCTCGTAGGCCCGCGCGGCGCGGAACACGCTCAGGTCATCGTAGGTGCGGCCGATGAGCTGAATTCCGGTCGGTACGCCTGATTTGGCTCTTCCCGAGGGCACCGCCATCACCGGACAGTTGTGAAGCATGTTGAACTGATAGGTCAGAACCCAGCCGTACTCGGGATCGACCTTCACGCCGTTGATGCGAAAATCCGGATCCCAGGGATCATGCTCGGCCGCCACTGCGGGCACACTGTTGGTCGGGCAGAGGAAGATATTGTACTTCTCCATGAGCGGCCCAAATTTCTGATACATCTTGTGCAACTGCTCCCACGAGCGCGCCATGTCGTCGAGCGTCGTGTTCGCCTCGCAATTCCTCGCGAACCTGACCGAGTAGTCGCACATATCCGCCGCGTCGTGCTGGGCGTGCCAGATGGTCTGCCTGCCGAAATGCATGGAGTTGTACCAGTGCATGGCGGCCCGCTCGCAATCGATGGTCCAATCGAGCTCCACCTCATCGACGATGCAGCCGAGACCGCGAAACACGTCGAGGGCGGCCAGGGTGTTCTTGAGCACATCGGTGGCGAGGTTCATGTAGCCGAGGTCGAGCGAATAGGCGACGCGGAAATCACCGATACCTTCCGGCTCGTCCGGAATCAGCACCCGGTCGCGCAGCGAATCGTGATCGCGCGGGTGGACGCCGGAAACGATGTTCTGCACCAGCGCCGCATCGGCCGCGCTGCGGGCCATGGGTCCGCAGTGGTTGTAGGTGTCGAAGCAGGCCGGCGGTCCATCGGGATTTCGTCCATGCGGCGGCTTGTAGCCAACGACGCCGCACGCCGCGGCTGGAGTGCGTATCGATCCGCCGATGTCGGTGCCGGTCGCCAGCAGCGTCGTGCCGGCGGCGAGGGCAGCGCCGCTTCCCCCCGAGGATCCTCCCGGGCCGTATTCGAGATTGAAGGGATTGCGCGTGATCCCCCACATTCGCGTATGGCAGGTACCGGAGAGGCAGAACTCCGGCGTGGTGGTGCGCGCGTGGATGATGGCGCCTGCCTCCTCCAGCCGCTCGATCATCGGATCGGACTGCTCGCTGACGTTGTCCTTGAATATGAGCGAGCCATAGGTGGTGCGCTTGCCGGCCACCCGCTGCGCATCCTTGACGGCCACCGGGATCCCTTCGAGCGGCCGGGCACGCGAGGACCTTTTCGAGTAGAAACCATTGGCAGTCCGGGCCCTGCTCAGGGCTTCCTCGAAGTAGGTGTCGGCGAAAGCGTTGATCTTCGGCTCGACCTCCCCGGCGCGATCGATCAGCGCCTGCATCAGCTCGAGCGGCGACAACTTCTTCTTGCGGAAAAGATCGAGCGCCTCGCGGGTGGAGAGGTAACAGAGATCCGTGCCTGGCATGGTTCAGATGTTGGGACGATTCTGGCCGGTTGTGAACCATGCTTCGGCCGCCGGCAAATAGACGGGGTCCAGGTTGGGCAATTCGTGGCCGCGAACGAGCCCCGGCAGCTGCGCTGTCGAGGCTCTTCAGTTCAGGCGATCACTTCTGTATTTCGGTCCAGATCTTCGTATAAATTTCATTGACTTCCGGCGGACAGGCCAGGCTGAACTTGCCCTTGTCGACGAACTCCGCCGGAACGACGATCTCCGGAGCGGTCTTCATTTCTTCCGGCATGAAGGCTTCCGAGCCCTTGATGCCATTGGCGTAGCGCGCGAAAACTGAGATCAGTGCGGCGTTCTCAGGCGCCATGACGAAGTTCTGGAACAGCTTGGCGTTCTCGACGTTCTTGGCGTCCTTGAGCACCGCCACGTTGTCCATCCACAGTGGATAGCCTTCCTTGGGATAGCCATAGACGATGGTGGGATTCTTGAGCCGGGCTCGAAACGTCGAGCCGTTCCAGTTGACACCGACGACGATGTCGTCCTTCTCGTATTTCTCCTGGTTGCCGTAGTCCATCGACATCCAGTGCTCCTTGGCCGCGACCAGCTTGTCGCGCACCTTCTTGAGAACTTCCTTGTCTCCGGTGCACGGTTCGCCGCCTACGTACATGATGGCGAGGTTCATCACATCGGCCATTTCGGGAACGACGTTGATCTTCCCCTTGAGCTCTCCAGGCGGGTCGAGAAAGATCGCCGAGGTATTGACGTCGCCCTTGTAATATTTGGTATTGAGAAGGATTCCGGTCGATCCCCACTGCCAGGGTACGGTGAATTTGCGGCCCGGATCGAACTCCACATCGATCCATTTGGGATCGACGTGCTTGAAGTTCTCCATCTGGTCTGGGCGCGTTTCGAGCAGCAGTCCTTCCTGGATCCACACCGGCACGAAACTCGCGGACGGAACGACGATATCGAAGCCGTGACCGCCGGCCCGCACCTTGGCGAGCGCGGTGTCGTTGGAATCGTAGTCGGTGACCGTAACCTTGACCTTGTACTGGTCCTCGAATTTTTTGATCAGCTCGGGGTTCGTATAGTCGCCCCAGTTGAATATCTGCAACTCGCCCTCGGCGAAAGCAAGGCTCGTGGTCATCGCCAGGGCGAAACCAAAAGCGACACCCGCTAGTTTCATCTTCATTGGACGCTTCTCCTTTGGTTGACTAACTAACACTTACTTCTTGCGATTGAGAAAGAAAAAGACCGTCACCAGCAATACCGACAGCAGAAAGAAGATCGCCGAAACCGCGTTCACCTCGGGCGACATGGTGCGCCTGAGCTGGCCCAGCATGTAGGTCGGCAGCGTTTCCTTGCCCGCCGACTTTATGTGATCGGTGATGACCACGTCATCCAGGGATATGACGAATGCCAGCATAAATCCAGCCATGATGCCGGGCCGGAGCAGCGGCAAGGTGATGCGGCGGAAGGCCTGGATAGGGGACGCGTAGAGATCGGCTGCCGCGGTTTCAAGGGTCGAGTCCATGGTTTCGAGCCGCGCCCGAATCGGCAGATAGGCGAAGGGGATACAGAAAGCCGTGTGGGCCGCCATCACGTAGGCCATTCCGGTATACCCGGTCGCCACCTTGATCGAAGCGAAAAAGATCAGCAGCGCCACCGCGGTGACGATTTCCGGCACCATGAGCGGCATGTTGATGGTCGCGTAGATGAAATTCATGCCGCGAAAGCGCTTGGTGCGGGTGGTAGCGAGCGCGGCAAGGGTTGCCGCCACCGTCGCCACCGAAGCCGCGAAGCCGGCGAGCCACAGCGAACGCCACGCCGCTTCCTTGATGTAACGGTTGTTCCAGGCGGCCTCGTACCAGCGCAGCGAGAACCCGCCCCAGGAGGCGACCGATTCCTTCTCGTTGAAGGAGAACACGATGAGCAGCAGGATCGGCGCATAGAGCATCGCGAACATCAGGAAGGCGACGCCGCCGAATCCCGGCATTTTCTTCAGGGCAAACGGTTTATGAACCGCCGGCATCTAGTGAGCCCGCGTTCGCGAGGCGTTGCGCACGTAGGCGAGCAGGGCAACCATCACGATGATCATCAGGGTGATCGACAGGGCTGCGCCCAGGGGCCAGTTGCGGCCCTGCCCGAACTGCAGCGAAATGAGATTTCCGATCATCATCTTCTTGCCGCCGCCCAACAGCGCCGGGGTCACATAGGAGCCGAGCGCGAATACGAACACCAGGATGGAGCCGGCGACGATGCCGGGTTTCACCAGCGGTATGATGATCCTGCGCAGCACGTTCAGGCGGCCGGCGTAAAGGTCGTAGCCCGCCTCCACCATGCGAAAGTCGAGCTTCTCCATGCTGGCGAAGATCGGCAGGACCATGAGCGGCAGGAACACGTACACCATGCCGAAGGCGATGGCGAAGTCGGTGTTCAGCATCTGGATGGGTGCTGCGATCACTCCGAGCCACTGCAGCAGATTGTTGATGATGCCGTCGGCGCGGATCAGCTCCTGGATGGCGAAGGTCCGGATCAGAAGATTGGTCCAGAACGGGAGGGTCACCAGAAACAGCCACACCTCGCGTGTACGCTCCGGGCGTGTGGTGATGAAATAGGCGGTGGGGAAGCCGAGGCACAGCGTCAGGATCGTGGTCAGCGCCGCGAGCTTGACGCTGCGCCAGAAGATGGACACGTGAGCGTCGGCCAGGGACAGGGTGTCGTCGAAGATGTCCCGCTCGAGCAGCACATTGAACCAGGCATCGGGCGAGAAATTCCAGACGACGTTGCCGTAGGCGCCCTTCTGAAGAAGCGAATAAATCACCATGATCAGCAGCGGGCCGACGGCCGCCGCCATGACGATGATGAGGGCGGGGAGCGAAAGATACCAGCGGTTCAGACGATCCTGCCGCTCGGCACGAACGGCCGCCTCGCGCGCCCCCGACATCGCGCTCAATCGCGCAACACCTGGGCTGCGTCGCGGCCGATCCGAATCCCGGCCCGTTCGCCGGATGTGAACCGACCCGCGCTGTTGCGGGCATTCTGCTGGCGCACGATGAATTCGCCGCCGCCGTCGAGGCGAACATGAAAATGCGTGTCGGTGCCGAAATAGACGACATTCTCCAGCGTGCCCCTGAGGGTCGCCTCCTTGCCCTCGGCTACGACCTCTGCGTGCTCGGGCCTGACGACGACGTGCACCGGCCCGGTGGGCACGAACCCCTCGGGCAGCGTGGCGGAAATGGTGGCGCCGGAAGACAGTTTGACCCTGGCTATGCCGTTGGCCCGGCTCTCAACGTGGCCGGAAAGAAAATTGGTCTCACCGATGAAATCGGCGACGAACCGATCGGCTGGCCGGTCATAGATGTCGTGCGGGCTGCCGACCTGCAGGATGCTGCCCTTCGACATCACCGCGATGCGGTCCGACATGGTGAGGGCTTCTTCCTGGTCGTGGGTCACGAAAATGAAGGTAATGCCGGTTTCGTGCTGCAGGCGTTTCAGCTCGATCTGCATGTCCTTGCGGAGCTTGTAATCCAGCGCCGACAGGGGCTCATCGAGCAGCAGAACCTTGGGTTGCGGCGCAAGAGCGCGGGCGAGAGCCACCCGCTGCTGCTGGCCGCCTGAAATTTCGCTGGTCCGGCGTTTCTTGAGCTCTTCCATGCGTACGAGTTTCAGCATGGCGTCGACGCGGGCGTCCACTTCGGTCCGGTGTTTGCCCAGCATTTCCAGACCGAAGCCGATGTTCTGCGCCACCGTCATGTGCGGAAAGAGGGCGTAGTTCTGGAACACCGTGTTGACGGGACGCCTGAAGGGCGGCAGCGGGGCGATGTTTTCGCCGTACAGCAGGATTTCGCCCTCGGTCGGGAAGTCGAAGCCGGCGATCAGCCTCAGAAGAGTCGTCTTGCCGCAGCCCGAGGGTCCGAGAAGGGTGAAGAACTCATTCTCGCCTATCGTCACCGACACGCCTTGAAGGGCGCGTATGAAATCGGGAGCGACGCCGAAAAACTTGCTGACATTCCGGATGTCGATTGCCGCCGGCCGAGCCGCCGGCGTCGCCGCGTCGGATTTGCGCCTGCCCGTCATCCCGTCCAGCCGCCGTCGATGATGTAGCATTGGCCGGTCACGAAGGCCGATTCATCGCTCGCCAGGTACACCACGAGATGGGCAATCTCCTCGGGCGCGCACATGCGGCCCATGGGCTGGCGGGCAACGAAAGCGGCGCGCGCCTCCTCGTAGTCGCCCTGGGCCCGCATGCGGTCCTGCAGGCTGGGCGTGTCGACCGTGCCGGGGCACACGGCATTGCAACGGATGCCCTTGGCGACAAAATCCGCGGCGAGCTGCTTGGTCAGGGCGATGACCGCGCCTTTGGTGGCGCCGTAGGCGAAGCGGTTGGGAACGCCTTTGATGGAGGAAGCCACGGAGGCGATGTTGACGATGGCGCCGCCGCCATGGCGCAGCATGGCGGGAAGGTAGGCGCGGATCATCCGATAGTGCGCCTTCACGTTGAGATCGAAGGAGCGGTCCCAGGCATCCTCGTCGCAGTCGAGAATCGTGCCGTTGTGAACCCAGCCGGAACAGTTCACCAGTATGTTGGGCGTGCCGGTCTTGCGCGCGGCGGACTCGATGTCCCGCTTCTCTAGGACGTCGAGCTTGAACGTATGGATGCCGACGTGTTCCTTGGCCAGCGCCTTCAACGCCACCTCGTTGATGTCGGTGGCGAATACCTTCGCTCCTTCGCGCGCCAGTTCCAGCGCCACCGCGCGGCCGATGCCCTGGCCCGCCGAGGTCACGATCGCCGTCTTGTCCCTGACGCGACCGGTCATGCTCCCGCCCCGCTTACGGAGGGCTCAAAGCGGGATACCAGCCTTCGCTGGTATGACGGTTGTGTACTCTGCGATGCTGCGCCCATTTCAAACTCCAATGTCCAGCGACGGCAGCTTGAGGCCTTGCTCCCGGGCGCAGTCAATGGCCAGCCGATAGCCGGCGTCGGCATGGCGCATGACGCCGCTTGCCGGATCATTCCATAAAACCCGGGCGAGCCGCCGGTCGGCGGCCTCGCTTCCGTCGCAGACGATCACCATGCCGGCATGCTGGGAATAGCCCATGCCGACGCCGCCGCCGTGGTGCAGCGATACCCAGGTGGCGCCCGAGGCGGTATTCAGCAGGGCGTTGAGAAGCGGCCAGTCGGATACCGCGTCGGAGCCGTCCTGCATCGCCTCCGTCTCGCGGTTCGGCGAGGCGACTGAGCCGGAATCGAGGTGATCGCGGCCGATCACGACAGGCGCCTCGAGCTCGCCCTTGCGCACCATGTCGTTGAAGGCAAGACCGAGCCGATGGCGCTGGCCAAGGCCTACCCAGCAGATGCGCGCCGGCAGGCCCTGGAAGCTGATGCGCGTGCGCGCCATGTCGAGCCAGGTGTGGAGATGGGAGTCTTCCGGGATCAGCTCCTTCACACGACGGTCGGTGCGGTAAATATCCTCGGGGTTGCCCGAAAGTGCCGCCCAGCGAAAAGGTCCGATGCCGCGGCAGAACAGCGGCCGGATGTAGGCGGGCACGAAACCGGGGAACGCGAACGCTTCCTTGAGCCCCATGTCGAAGGCCACCTGGCGGATATTGTTGCCGTAGTCGACGGTGGGAACTCCCTTGCGGAACCATTCGAGCATCGCGGCGACGTGCACGCGCATCGACGCCTTGGCCGCTGCCGCTACAGCCCCGGGGTTGGTCTGCCGCTTGTCCTGCCACTCAGCGAGCGTCCAGCCGGCCGGAAGATAGCCGTTCACCGGATCATGGGCCGAGGTCTGGTCGGTGAGGACGTCCGGCCGGACGCCGCCCTTGACGAGCTCGGGCAGGAGCTCGGCGGCGTTGCCGCATACCGCGACGGAAATCGGCTTGCCGGCCGCATGCGAACGCTCGACCATGGCGAGCGCTTCCTCGAAGCTCGCTGCGCTCGCGTCGAGGTATCCCGTGCGCAAACGCATCTCGATACGCGACGGCTGACACTCGATGGCGATGAGCGAGGCGCCGGCCATCGTCGCCGCCAGGGGCTGGGCTCCGCCCATGCCGCCGAGGCCGGCAGTCAGAATCCACTTTCCCTTGAGACTGCCGCCGAAATGTTGCCGGCCGATCTCGGCAAAGGTCTCATAGGTTCCCTGGACGATGCCCTGGGTGCCGATATAGATCCACGACCCTGCCGTCATCTGGCCGTACATCATGAGGCCTTTGCGATCGAGGGCGTTGAAGTTGTCCCAGGTGGCCCACGCCGGCACCAGGTTCGAATTGGCGATGAGCACGCGCGGGGCATCGGCGTGGGTGGCAAAGACCCCCACGGGTTTGCCGGATTGCACGAGCAGCGTTTCCTCATCGCCGAGCGACCGCAAGGCGGCGACGATGCGGTCGAACGCCTCCCAGTCACGCGCGGCCCGCCCGATACCGCCGTAGACCACCAGCTCTTCGGGCCGCTCGGCGACTTCGGCATCGAGATTGTTCATGAGCATGCGCAACGGCGCCTCGGTCAGCCAGCTCCTGGCCGAGAGCCGCAGGCCGGTGGCGGCCTTGATGCGGCGGCTGTTGTCGAGGCGCGAGCTCACGCCAGTGCCGATATTTTGAGCGGCCGGGCGGCGGAAAATCCCCACGCCGATTCCTCCTCGGGCTCGACCAGAGGATTGCGCCGGAAAGACGGTTGGGAGAGTGCGCCGGGATGACCTGCATATGGATAAGAGATGTGTGCGCACGATAGTTGACCGGCAGGTACAGCGGCAAGGTTTCCCTCACGCTTCGACCTCCCTGCCGTTGCGGATGACCAGATGGCACGGGTTGAGGCCAAGCGGGTAGGCAAGGCGCCCCGGCGCTTCGACATTCCACAGAACGACGTCGGCCTTCATTTCCGGCGCGATCATGCCCCGATCCTTGAGCCCCAGGGCGCGGGCGGCGTTGGCGGTGACCCCGCGCAGCGCCTCCTCGGGCGTCAGGCCGAACAGCACGCACGCCATGTTCATGGCGGCGAGCAGCGAGTGCACCGGCGAGGACCCGGGATTGAGATCGGTCGCCACGGCGATCGGCACCGCGTGCCGGCGCAGGGATCGCCACCGGCGGGGCCTGACGCTCCTTCAGGTAATAGAAGGCGCCGGGCAGGAGGGTGGCGACGGTGCCGGCCCTCGCCATTTCCACCACGCCCTCCTCGTCGAGATATTCGAGGTGATCGCAGGAGAGGGCGCCGTATTGTGCGGCGAGCCTCGCCCCGCCCATGTTGGAAAGCTGCTCGGCGTGCAGCTTCACAGGCAGCCTGAGCGCGCGGGCGGCGTCGAATACGCGCGCCGTCTCCTCGAGCGTGAAGGCGATGGTTTCGCAAAAGGCGTCGACGGCATCGGCGAGCCCTGCTTCGTGAACCGCAGGCAGCGCCTGCTCGCAGACGACTGACACGTAGGCTGCACGGTTCTCGTTGTATTCATGGGGGAGGGCGTGTGCGCCGAGGTAGGTGGTCACGATATCCACCGGGCGTTTGCTCGCAAGCCCGCGGGCGGCCTCGAGCATGCGAAGCTCGGTCTCGACATCGAGGCCGTAGCCCGACTTTATTTCGATCGTCGTCACGCCCTCCGCCAGGAGCGCATCGAGCCGGGGCAGGGCCTGCGCGACCAGCTCCTTTTCGGATGCCGCCCGCGTAGCGCGCACTGTAGACAGGATGCCGCCCCCGGCCCTGGCGATGTCGGCGTAGCTCGCGCCCTTGAGGCGCATCTCGAACTCGTCGGCGCGGCTGCCGCCGTGGACGAGGTGGGTATGGCAGTCGATGAGGCCCGGGGTCAGCAGCCTGCCCTTGCCGTCGATGATGCGCGTTCCGCGCCGCAACGAGGGCAGATCCGACGTAGGCCCCGCCCACCTGATCAGGCCGCGTTCCATCAGCACCGCGCCGCCATCGATGAGACCGTACGGGGCCTCGTCGTTCATGGCCGCGAGCGCGACGTTTTTGATCGCCAGCGCGCCGTTGCCGGTTGCGGCATTCATGGGCTTTTGGGTAAAGCACCTCTATGGCCGGACGCAAGCTTCGCTTCACGACCGCGCTGCTTCCTTCCGGCTGGCGCGAACAGGTCCTCGTCACCGTCGGCAGCGGCGGCATGATCACGGCGGTCGAGGCCGATGCACCGGGTCGAGGCGGCGAGACGGTGCGCGGCGTGGCGGTTCCGGGCATGCCCAACGTCCATTCGCACGCCCATCAGCGCGCCATGGCCGGCCTTGCCGAGCGGTCGGGTCCGGGAGCTGACAGCTTCTGGAGCTGGCGCGAGGCGATGTACGGCTTTGCGCTGAAAATAAATCCCGACGATCTCGAGGCGGTGGCGGCCCAGCTCTACGTGGAAGCGCTCAGGGCGGGATACACCTCGATCGGCGAATTTCAGTATCTTCATCATGCCCCCGACGGCCGTCCTTACGACAGGAGGGCGGAGATGTCGCTCAGGTGTCTTGCGGCGGCGGAAACGGCGGGCATCGCGATCACCTTGCTGCCGGCGCTCTACTGTCACGGCGGCTTCGGCGCCGAGAAGCCCGCCGCCGGCCAGAGGCGCTTCGTCAACGACGTCGGCCGCTTCAACGCCATCCTCGATGAGCTTGACAAGGCGGTCGGGGCGGATCCGCGCACCCGCCTCGGCATTGCGCCGCATTCCCTGCGTGCCGCGACCGGTGAAGACATTGTGGAGGCGCTGGCAGCCAGCGATCGAGTGTGCCCTGGAAGCGCCGGTGCACATCCACGTGGCCGAACAGACCCGGGAAGTCGATGACTGCATCGCCTGGTGCGGCAAGCGCCCCGTCGAGCTTCTGCTGTCGCGGTTCGGGCTCTCATCACGCTGGTGCCTGATCCATGCCACTCACATGACCGAGAACGAAACCGAAGAGCTGGCCAGGAGCGGCGCCATTGCGGGTCTCTGTCCCACCACCGAAGCCAACCTCGGCGACGGCATTTTCAACGGCGCACCATTCCTGGCAGCAGGCGGCGCCATCGCCCTGGGTTCCGACAGCCACATCTCCATGAGCCCGCCTGAGGAAATCCGCCAGCTCGAATATTCGCAGCGGCTGCAGCAGCGGGCGCGCAATGTGCTGGCGGGAGGTCCCAACCGCTCGACCGGCCGGCGGCTTCTCGACGCGGCGCTGTCGGGAGGCGCCAAAGCGCTCGCCCAGCCGCAGGGAGCGATCACGCCCGGCATGCGGGCCGATATCATCGTGCTCGATGAGACGCATCCGGCGCTCATCGGCCGCAGCGGCGATAACCTCCTCAACTCATGGATATTCTCCGGCGGCAACCCTTGCGTGAAACATGTGTTCGTCGGCGGTGAGCAGCTTGTCAAAGACCGGCGGCACCGCGATGAGGCCGCCGTCGCCCGGCGCTTCGAGAAGGCGATGAAGCGGCTGATGAACTGACATGGCGAACGAAATCGCAAGGACGTTGCGAAAGGAGGCGACCGCCGGCGGAACGCCTATTGTGGCGTCACCTTCGCGAATTCAGGCACGATGGCCATCATTTCCGCCGGCAAGTTCCCCTGCAGGGCTTCATCGTCGACTTCGCCTGTTTCACACGCCGGCTCGTCATCGAGGTCGATGGAGGGCAGCATGGGGAAGAACGAATGAAGATTGAGGATCAAAGCCGCGATGCGCGGCTGCGGCAGGACGGCTATCGGGTGTTGCGATTCGGAATCCCGACGTGCTCAAAAACGTCGAGGGCGTGGTCGCCACCGTCAGGATTGCGCTTGGCCTCGATCGAGAGACCCCCACCCTTGATCCCTCCCCACAAGGGGGAGGGAAAAACGCGCCATTACCCCTCCCCCTTGTGGGGAGGGGCAGGGGTGGGGGTCGCTCCGGCGCCGCCAGACGCCCGCCCCGTTCCCACAAGGGCGAGCGGAGATGAAGTGCGCGTACGCTGGCAATCGGCAACGCCGACCTCACGCTCGATGATGTTCGCACCGTGCTCGCCGGACCGTGCCGCGTGCGCCTTGGAGGGGATGCGAAGCGAGCCATCGCGGCATCGCATGCCGCCGTGCTCAGGCTCGTCAAGCGCGGCGAGGCGATCTACGGCGTCAACACCGGCTTCGGCAAGCTCGCCAAGGCGCGCATCGCCGATCGCGATCTCAACGCATTGCAGAAAAATCTGGTTCGATCCCACGCGGCGGGAACGGGAGAGCCGTTGGCGTCGGACACCGTGCGGCTCGTCATGGTCCTCAAGCTCAAGTCGCTGGCGCGCGGCTATTCGGGCATCCATCCGGCAACCGCCGCACTCCTTGCCGACCTGATCAATGCCGGCATCGCTCCGGTCATCCCGGCGCAAGGATCGGTGGGCGCCTCGGGCGATCTGGCGCCGCTCGCCCATCTCGCGCAGGTGCTGATCGGCGAAGGGCAAGCCGTGCTCGGGGGCCGACGGATGAACGGCGCCGCAGCGCTCAAGCATGCGAAGCTGCGGCCGGTCGAGCTTGGCCCCAAGGAGGGGCTGGCGCTCCTGAACGGGACCCAGGTTTCGACGGCCATCGCCCTTCATGCGCTCATCGAGGTCGAGCGCACCATGCAGGCGGCGGTGGTGGCAGGAGCCATGTCGGTCGACGCCATCAAGGGCAGCGATACGCCGTTCGACCCGCGCATCCATGCCATCCGCCCACATGCCGGCCAGGTGGCGCTCGCCGGCCACTATCGCCGTCTGCTTGCGGGCAGCGCCATCCGGGCCTCGCACCTGACGGGCGACGACAAGGTGCAGGATCCCTATTCCTTCCGCTGCCAGCCGCAGGTGATGGGCGCGATCCTCGACGTGCTTTTCCGCATGCGGCGCACACGCTGATGATCGAAGCCAACAGCGTCAGCGACAATCCGCTGGTGTTCGCAAGTGATGGTGAAGTCCTGTCCGGCGGCAACTTCCATGCCGAGCCGGTCGCCTTCGCCGCCGACAGCATGGCAATGGCGATTGCCGAGATGGGCTCGATTTCCGAGCGGCGGATCGCCGAGCTCACCGATACGACGATCAGCGAGCTGCCGGCCTTCCTGGTGAGCGAGCCCGGTCTGAATTCGGGCTACATGATCGCCCATGTCACGGCCGCCGCCCTTGCCTCCGAGAACAAGATGCTTTCCCATCCCGCGAGCGTCGATTCCCTTCCGACCTCGGCAAACCAGGAGGACCACGTGAGCATGGCGACGCACGCCGCGGTGCGGCTTCAGCGCATGAACGCGAACACCCGCGGCATCATCGCCATCGAGCTGCTGGCGGCGGCCGACGGGCTTGATTTCCGCCGGCCGCTCAAGTCGTCAAAACCTCTGGAAGACGCCCACCGGATCATCCGGTCGCGCGTTGCGAGGCGCCTCCGCGACCGGGAGTTCAGCGGCGATATCGAGAGCGTGCGGGCGTTGGTTGCCGAGGGCCGGTTCGCGCCGCTGGTGGGACCGCTGCTGTAAGCCACGCGTGCTGTTGCGGCGGTTTGGTGATGATCGGCGCCACCACGGCTTCGTCGCCATCGGCGAGCACGGCGACCACGACCACGGGCCGATCCTTGATGCCCTCGATCCGCCTTTATGGCGCCACAGGAAGGCGTGGTGCAGCACCATGCCGGCCTTTCTCCGGAATCATTTGCCGCTTTTGGCGGCGTCTGACATGAGATCATCGAGAGCAACAGCGGCTGGCATAGTCGGCGCGCACGCCATGGCTTCCAGCAGTTCGGCGACCTCGTCAGAGGGTCGTCTCATCGACGACCAACACTGTGCGATATGAGGCGCGCAGGCGAGCATATTCGGCGGTGGAGAGGACGACCAGTTCGTCCCGCCCGTAACGGGTCACGACTACGGGCGTATTCCGCGCCACATCGGCGTAACGGCCGAAGTTGTTCTGGAACTCGGCCGCTGAGACCTTGATTCTTGTGCTCATGTGGACCTCTTGGGCATGTTAGCGAAAAAGACCACCTTCACACCTTGTATGGTGGGCGCAGCAGTGAGGCTACAGCGCATGAACCCGAATATTTCAAAGCCGCTGGAGAGCCGCTGCTGTGAGCCGCTCGCTGTTCAGCTTGACCCGGAAAGCCGCGTGTGTAGATGACGAGCGTTGATCCACGTGGAAGCGATTGGACTGCCCATGAATCGACCTGATTGTTGCCGACGATTGCGAAATGCTGCGGCTGGAGTTGTCGGGACAGCCCTTTGTCAAGTCGCACCGAAACGAGGCACTCCGGCGGATCATCGGCCGCTCGCATGCTTCAATCGAATTTAAGCACTGCAACATCAGCGCTGTCATGGAACGGTTGGGTCTGCCCACGATTGCCGGCTACAAGCGCCGCGACAATTTTCAGAACGCTTTGATCGACGGGATCGGCCGATTTATGTCGGGCGCACTGATCCAGGGGTAATTGTCCCCGTGCCCGTCGTTTTGCATGTAGCCGAAGAACACTCCCTCTTCCTGGAAGCTCCGCCGGAGATCGGCAACCTCTCTGCCACGCCCGCATTGGAGCGCTTGGTCGCGAAGTTCGATCCCGCCGAGCGCGACGCCCGGAACCGCGATCTCGGCCGTCGAGGCGAAGAATTGATCCTCAACTTCGAACGAAGTCGACTGAGACAGTGTGAACGTGACGATCTGGCCCGCAAGGTGCGGTGGGTTGCAGAAGAGGACGGGGCTGGCGCCGGCTACGACATTAAGTCCTTCTCCGAAAATGGAGCCGAGCGGCTGATTGAGGTGAAGACGACCTTCGGTGGTCGGATAACGCCGTTCTATCTCACAGAGAACGAGCGTGCCTTCTCCTCTGAACGACCGGAAGCATTTTGTCTGATTCGCTTGTTCGACTTCGCTCGCTCTGCCCGCGCCTTCGAGCTCAAACCGCCACTGGATGCTCGGGTACGGCTGGACCCGATGGTCTACCGGGCTTCATTCTGATCGCCCCGCTACGGAAAAAAAGAGAGAGGGTGGTTTGGAGATCCGGGCGTACAAATGAACCTAGCCCGAGCACGCGCGCAAAAATGGTATCGTATCCATTGAACGTTTTGGCCGCTCCATCAGCAAGGCCACGGATAACACAATGAAAGCCGTCAAGCTTGGCTCCCCTGGCGGACTCGACCGTCTCGAGCTCGTCGATATGCGCGAGCCGGACGCTCCCGCCGCCGGCGAGATCCGCGTCCGCCTGCACGGGAGCTCCCTCAACTACCACGACTATCGCGTCGTCACCGGCGCCGATCCGAAGACAGTCGGCCGCATACCACTGGCCGACGGCGCCGGCGTGGTCGAGGCGCTGGGCGAGGGCGTCACCGAGTTCGCGGCCGGCGACCACGTCGTCTCCTGCTTCTTCCCTCTATGGCTGGATGGTCCGCCGGCGTTCGGTGATTTCGCCACAGTGCCGGGCGACGGCGTGGACGGCTATGCGCGCGAGATCGTCGTTCGGCCTGCGAGCTGGTTCACGCGGGCGCCGCGCGGTTTCAGCCACACGCAAGCGGCGACGCTCACGACCGCCGGACTGACCGCGTGGCGTGCGCTGGTGGCTGACGGCGGGCTCAAGGCCGGCGATACCGTGCTCGTGCTCGGCACCGGCGGGGTTTCTACCTTCGCCGTCCAGTTCGCCAAAGCCATGGGGGCGACCGTGATCGCGACCTCATCGTCGGATGAGAAGCTGGAGCGCATCCGTGCGCTCGGTGCCGATCACGCCATCAACTACAGGTCCGAGCCCCAATGGGGCGATGCGGTGAGGCGTTTGACCGATGGGCGCGGTGTCGATCATGTCATCGAGCTTGGCGGACCGGGCACGCTTGCGCAATCGATCGTGGCGGCGCGGATCGGCGGCCATATCTCGCTGATCGGAACCGTCACCGGATTGAGCGGGGAAGTGCCGACGGCCGCCATGATGGTCAAGCAGGTGCGGCTGCAGGGGCTGATCGTCGGCAACCGCCGCCAGCAGCAGGACATGGTTCGCGCCATCGACGCTTCGGGTCTCAAGCCGGTCATCGATCGCACGTTCGAGCTTAAGTCGCTTGCCGATGCCTTTCGCTACGAGGAGTCGCGAAAGCACTTCGGCAAGATCTGCGTTGCGTTTTAGCGTTTCGCGCTGACCAGTGGGCGCGTCATACCATTCGCAAGTGCCGTCCCGACCGCTTCAGCTTCCCGGCGAAAGGAGACGGCCGGCCTTGTGCAGATAGGCGACGATCTCCTCGGCCAGCAGATCGGGCGACTGGCGGGTCGTGTCGAGCCTGAGCTCCGCCTTCTCGGGAACCTCGTAGGGGCTGTCGATGCCGGTGAAGTTCTTGATCTCGCCGCGCCTGGCCTTGGCATAGAGGCCTTTGGCGTCGCGGCTCTCGGCGACGGCCAGCGGTGTGTCGACGAAGATCTCGATGAACTCGCCAGCCTGCAGCTGCTCGCGGGCCATCAGGCGCTCGGAGCGGAAGGGCGAGATGAACGACGCCAGCACGATCAGCCCGGCATCGACCATGAGCTTGGCGACCTCGGCGACGCGGCGGATGTTCTCGACCCGGTCGGCGTCGGTGAAGCCCAGGTCCTTGTTGAGGCCGTGGCGCACGTTGTCGCCGTCGAGCAGGTAGGTCATGTGGCCCTTGGCGTGCAGCTTCTTCTCGACCAGGTTGGCGATGGTCGACTTGCCGGCGCCCGACAGTCCGGTGAACCACAGCACGCACGGCTTCTGATGGGCGAGGGCGGCGCGCGCTTCCTTGTGCACATCGACCGCCTGCCAGTGGACGTTGGTCGCTCTTCTCAGCGCGAAGTTGATGACGCCCATGCCGACGGTGTTGTTGGTGAACCGGTCGACGACGATGAAGCCGCCGAGCTCGCGGCTCTCGCGGTAGGGGGCGAACGGCACCGGCTGGCCGAGGTCGAGGTTGCACACGCCGATCTCGTTGAGCTCGAGCGTCCTGGCGGCCGTATGCTCGAGGGTGTTGACGTTGATCTTGTATTTCGGCTGCTCGAGGGCGCCGCCGATCGACTTCGCCCCGAGCTTGATGACATAGGGCCGGCCGGGGAGCATGGGCGAGTCGTCCATCCACAGCACGTGGGCCTCGAACTGGTCGGCGACCATCAGGGCCGCATCGGGAGCGCACAGCACATCGCCGCGGGAGACGTCGACTTCATCGGCGAGGGTGAGCGTCACCGCCTGGCCGGCGACCGCTTCGGAGAGGTCGCGATCGAGCGTGACGATGCGCTCGACCCGCGACGTCCGGCCCGACGGCATGACCTTCACGGCATCGCCGGGACGGAGCGCGCCCGCGGCGAGCGTTCCGGCAAACCCGCGGAACTGCTGGTTGGGACGGTTCACCAACTGCACCGGCATGCGGAACGGGCTCGCAAACCCGTCTTCGCCGATCTCCACCGTCTCCAGATGGCGCATCAGCGTCGGGCCGGAATACCAGGGCATGTGCCGAGCCGGCCTCGATGACGTTGTCGCCCTTGAGGGCCGAGATGGGGATGCACAGGATGCGCTGGAACGCGAGGTTTGCGGCGAACTGCCGGTAGTCGGCTTCGATCCGCTGAAAAACCGGCTGGTCGTAGCCGACCAGATCCATCTTGTTCACGGCCAGCACGATCTCGCGGATGCCGAGAAGCGAGACGATGAACGAATGCCGGCGGGTCTGCGTCAGCACGCCCTTGCGGGCGTCGATGAGAATGACGGCGAGATCGGCGGTCGAGGCGCCGGTCGCCATGTTGCGGGTATATTGCTCGTGGCCCGGCGTGTCGGCGACGATGAACTTGCGCTTGTCGGTGGTGAAGTTGCGATAGGCGACATCGATGGTGATGCCCTGCTCGCGCTCGGCCGCCAGCCCGTCGACCAGCAGCGCGAAATCGAGATCGCCGCCCTGGGTGCCGAACTTTTTCGAATCGCGCTCGAGTGCCGTGAGCTGGTCGTCGAACAGCAACTTGGCTTCATAGAGCAGCCGGCCGATCAGCGTGGACTTGCCGTCGTCGACGCTGCCGCAGGTGATGAAGCGCAGCAGGTCCTTGCTTTCCTGCGCGAGCAGATACGTTTCGACGTCGGTCGCGGCTAAGTCGGCGGCGCGCGACATCAGAGATACCCTTCCCCTCCCCCTTGTGGGGAGGGGCTAGGGGTGGGGGTTTGGTCGTGGGCCGCCGCGACCCCCACCCCTCGGGTCGAAGCCCGAGGGCAGGCTCTTGATCCCTCCCCACAAGGGGGAGGGAGAAACAACATCGCGGCTAAGTCGGCGGCGCGCGACATCAGAAATACCCCTCCTGCTTCTTCTTCTCCATCGAGGCTGCCTGGTCGTGGTCGATGACCCGGCCCTGGCGCTCCGATGACGTGGCGACGAGCATTTCCTCGATGATGTCGAGAAGGGTCGTGGCGTTGCTGTCGATGGCGCCGGTGAGGGGATAGCAGCCGAGCGTGCGGAAGCGGATCCTGCGCATCTGCTGCTGCTCGCCGGGCAGAAACGGCAGCCGCTCGTCATCGACCATGATGATCTGGCCGTCGCGGATGACCACCGGTCGCTCCTGGGCGAAGTAGAGCGGCACGATCTCGATGCGCTGCTGATGGATGTATTGCCAGACGTCGAGCTCGGTCCAGTTCGACAGCGGGAACACTCGCATCGACTCGCCCTTGTTGATCCGTGTGCTGTAGATGTTCCACAGCTCGGGACGCTGATTCCTGGGGTCCCAGCGGTGGCGCGTGTCGCGGAAAGAGAAGATGCGCTCCTTGGCGCGCGATTTCTCCTCATCGCGGCGGGCGCCGCCGAACGCGGCATCGAAACCGTATTTGTCGAGTGCCTGCTTCAAGGCCTCGGTCTTCATGATCTGGGTGTGCAGCGCGGAGCCGTGGGTGAAGGGGCCGATGTTCTGGGCGATGCCGTCGGGATTGATGTGAACCAGCAGCTCGAAGCCCAGGGTCTTGGCCATCCGGTCGCGGAACTCGATCATCTGGCGGAACTTCCAGCGGGTATCGACATGCAGGAGCGGAAATGGCAGCGGGCCCGGATAGAAGGCCTTGCGTGCCAGGTGGAGCATCACGGCCGAATCCTTGCCGATCGAATAGAGCATCACCGGCCTGGCACATTCGGCCGCCACCTCGCGGATGATGTGAATGCTTTCCGCTTCCAGGCGTTCGAGGTGAGTGAGCCGGCGCTGGGCGGCGGGTGCGCGCATGGTCGGAGGCCGTTCGTTATTGCGAGCGGTGGTGGGTATTATGGCAACCCTGGTCTGTCAATGCTGGCGGCCGCTGCTCTCCGCTGCTCTCCCGCTCCTCCCTCGGGCTGTTGGCGTGACTGTGCGAGCAGTGTACCCCGATGGTCTAGCCTTCCGCGCCCTGATGCACGGATCGGGCGAACGGATCAACCACCTTGACACGGCCGTACAGTCGCCCGTGCTCGAAATCTTCCGACCAGAGCGTGTCGAGGCCGCGCTCGTCCGCGTATGCCCACAGGTGAGCGTCGAACCAGGACAGCCGATAGAGGGCCGCACCCCGCAGCGCCGTTCGCAAGGTGCCTTCGGTCGGGTAGATCACCGGAAACTGGACAAGCATGTCCTCGACCTCGCGGTGCGCCGCCTCGATGGGCAGCAGCGGTTGCTTGCCGGCGATTGGCCGGGTGACTGCGGCCACGAACTCGATCAGCGCTTGATGCGGTACTACGATCGACCGGTCGAGGATGCCCTGGCGCAGCAGTTGCGTTGCGCGCGCCTGCTTGGCCGGAAAGCGGGGATCGAAGCGATAGACCAGTACGTTGGTGTCAATCAGTCCGGCCACGGGTGTAGAGATCCTCCCGTTTCCATCCGCGACGCCTGGCAGGAGGCAGAGGCCTTGTTCGCTCGCGTGCGCGCTGCCGTCGGGTTGCGAGATCGAAAAGATGGGCCCGCTGCTCAGGGCTGGTGCTCGGGCCGATCGTGCGCGCGGGCACGAGAGCGATCGCCTCGCCCGCGGCGGTCAACTCGACTTCATCGCCGACCTCGATGCCGTACTGGTCAACCAGTCGCTTGGGCAGCGTGATCTGGAACTTGCCGGTGATCTTGCTCATGACGAGAACGTACGAGCGATCAAGGAAAATTTCAAGGACGTTTCCTTGTTTCTTCCTGATCGATGCCGCAGGCCGGTGGCGTGAATTCCCTCCTGCGGGCTGTCAATCGCAGCCGGGCGCCCGCGTGCACCGGTCTACCGCTTCGCAATTTTCGGCTTGCTTGCGGCCTCATCGGAGCGTCGCCCCGTGGATAGGCAGTCGGCAACGGCAGCCAACTTCAATGCGGACATCCGTTCGAGGGATTTTTCAAGCGCCTCTCGCCAACGGGGGCCGCGATCGTGCGCTTCAGCGTACGCTTCCATAAAGTCGCGGGATCGGCCCGACTCGCTTAGTGCGAGGGCTAGATAATGAGCCTGCTGCAAATCCTTCAGGTCTTTTCCCTCGCCGGAAGGACCGCGCGATGCCACGATCAGCTTGTGAACGGCGAAACGCGCAGGCTGAGGCACCAGCACCGGAATGCCGCCCTTATGCAGCACCACTGTTCTGACCGGTTCGTGGATCAGGAAGTCCAGGCACCGAAGCGGCTTTCCTGCTGCACCCCCGAGTACGGGGAGCCTGACCGGCCTGCCGGTGTGGTCATCGCTGCCCTGGTTGGGCGTCAGGAACTCTACTCGGAGGCCCGCGCGTCCGGCGAATTTCGTGATGCCTTTTCGATCGCTTGGGCCCGGGACCGGGCGAAATGTGGCGTCTACCCCTTTGAGGACATCGAGGATCGGCGGGATGGTATCCTCGACGGCCACGGATGCGGCCCGGAACTGCGCGATATCTATGTCACCTGTCTGGATTGCGGTCTCGGCAAGCCTGTAGCCTAGTACCGTACCGTAGGTTTGGTATGCGACCGTGCCGATGAGGCAGGCTCGCAGGCGGAAGACGCCGGCTTTCCAGAGAGCTTCTATGACATCGCCGACTTTCGCGTCGGGCCTGAAGAGACGAGCTTCGCGGATGAGCGTGGAGACGAGTTTCCGACGGCGCTGGTAGTCGTCTTTGATATGATTGAAATCCGCGACTCGTTTGGCGATGGCTGGATCGCTGTCTGGTCCAACGTACTTGTCGCGGGTGGTTTCCGTGTTTCTTTCCGATGGCTTGTAATACCAGTACGCTCGGCCTTTGACTGACCTTTTTCTGAAGGTTCCCGTTTCGTTGAAGTCGCTGTCGAACTGAGCATCCAAAGCTCGCTGCAAAAGCTCCGCAATCATGGTCGTGTAAGTCAGATCGAGCTGGCGCTTCATCGGGTTATACCAAATTCGTTGTTTTGTTATAACCGAGATCCCGGCCGGCGGCAACAGATGACCGGATGTTCGCGATGCCATTTTCCTATCCCAAGAACGCTGTGTTGGGATAACGGCCGGGCGCCGGACGGGATCAGTGCGGATTACTCGATGCGGATACGCTCATTCGTCTCAGGATCCCGGTCATGGCCAGACCACCGCCCTGGAGTTACAGCGCAAGTTCGGCGAAGTCCAGCATCAGGCCCAGCGCGAGCCGGTTGAGATCACCCGGCATGGCCGGCGCGAGCTCGTGCTGATGTCGGCGGATCACTATGACTGGTTGACGGCCGCGGCCAAGCGCAGCCATCGCACCGCCGATGCTGCCGCAGTCGTCGTGGAAGCCGTGGAACGGGCCGAGATGGACGCCGAACACTCCGCGCTCGACGACATGCTGGATTGAGGATGAGGGGCAAGAGTGCCGCGACCTGGTCCAGCCAGTGCTACCCAAGTTCGGCCTCCTCAATCCCGGCAAGCTTCATCAAGTGTCGCTGCAGGCCCGTCTTGAGGGCCGTGTTGCCATGGATGGGAATGGTAAGGCGGACGACGCTTCCGTTCTTGCCGTAAATGTGGTGGCTTCCGTTGATACGCAGAAACCGCCAGCCCTTTCGATCCCGAGCCTCGCGAAAGCGCGGCCGGACAAAGCCTTCATACGGCGATGTCCAGGATCCGTTCCTTTCCACCGGGTGCGGGGGGCGAGATGTCGACAGCGAGGCAGCCCTCGATGGCTTCGCGGAGATTGGCGAGAAGCTCATCCATGGTCTCCCCTTGGCTGGCACAGCCGGGAATGGCCGGGATCTCCGCCCAGTAGCCGCCTTCCTCCGCCTCGTGAATGACCGCCTTGATTTTCATGCGAGATTCACCCGGCGGACCATATTCGATCAGGCAACTTTTGCACCTGTACCTGCCCGGCCTCACTCGTTTTCCACGTCCTCCAACCTGACACCACGCCCGGCACGCAGGCTGTGGCGGGCAAGCTCTATTCGGCGCAGGAAGCGCGGATCGTGCTCGAGACGGTAGTCGAACCAGTCCTCTTCCCACTCGAAGCCGATCAGCACGCCAGCCTGAAGCCCACGGCTATCCGGCCGCACGGCCTGCGGTATTCCTTCACGCTTCACGGCCCGGACGGCAAGAGGCTGGTTGGTTTCGACAATGCGCATCCGGTTAGGCGAGCGCGCAAAGGGCGGCCCGCTTCGGATCATTGGCACCGAACGGAACGCGATGAGGGCCGCCCGTACAGGTTCGTCGATGCCGACAAACTGCTGGTAGACCTCTTCAAGGAAGTTCACCGCGTCCTCGAGGAACGCGGCATCTCCGATGAGGTTGTGCGGGTTACGACGAAAGGGAGAAAAATGACCAGCCGGGATCCAGACCCTGCGCGAGCTTGAAACTGAAATGCGTGCCGTGGCGAGGGGCGAGAAGCGTGCGCCAAAGAGTGCCGCCAACGCCAGCTTCGAATCGGTCTATGTGCTGATGCGTCTTCTCACCGCTGAAAACCGGGCTCTGATGGCAATGATTTCGGACAAGAAACCGTCATCCATTGCGGAGTTGGCAAAGTTGACGGGGCGCGCAGCTTCCAATCTCACGCGCACGTTGCAGAAGTTGGAGGCCGCCGGTCTGGTGAAGATGAATCCGTCCGGCAAGACCAAGGCGCCGGTTCCGGCGATCAAAACCGTCAGGGTCAGGATCGATCCGTTCTCTCAGCACGACGTGCTGGAGATGTTTTGAGATTGATGCGGACGCTCTTCCGCTTCAGATCACGATGCGCTCACGCAGCAACTTTTGATCAAGTGGAATTGCGCTGCCGTATCCGGGCGGCTGAGGAGTTCGCATTCAATGAGGAGCCTGACTTTGGCTGCCAGCTCGGATGCTCAGACGGCACAATCAATCAGACCCCCACCCCAACCCCTCCCCACAAGGGCCACAAGGGGGAGGAATTAAGGAGCCGATTTCACCCAAAGAAGGCCATGCTGCGTTTTGATTTCACGAGCCAGGATTATCTGCGCGATCCGGCCCCGCGGCTGCGAGAGCTGCGCGCAGCGGGTCCGGTCGTCGAGGTGCGCTTTCCGATCATCGGCAGGACCTGGATCACCACGACGAGCGAGCTTGGAGGCCGCGTCCTCAAGGACAGCGAGACCTTCACGTTACGCAAGGACGGCAGGGTCGCCGGCCTGCGCTGGTGGATGCCGGGATGGATCCGCACGCTCGCGGCGAGCATGCTCACCCAGGACGAGCCCGACCATGCGCGCCTGCGCGGCATCGTCGATGAGGCCTTTCGCCGGCGCGCCGTCCTCGACATGGAGCCGCGCATCTTGCGCCTCGCCGACGCCCTCGCGGCCGACCTGTTCAGTGACGGAAGTCCTGCCGATCTGGTTGAGCGCTATGCGCGGCAATTGCCGCTTGCCGTCATCTGCGAGCTGCTCGGTCTGCCGCACGCCGACCGGCAGCGCTTCATCGCCTGGGCTCGCGGCCTGACCCGCCTCACCGGTGCGCTCGGCTTTCTGCGCATGCTCGCCCGCCTCGGCCCCATGAAGCGCTACCTCGAGGGCCGGCTTCAGGCGGCGCGCGAGACGGGCGGCGAAGGACTGATCGCCGAGCTCATCCGCGTCGAGGAGGAAGGCGGGCGCATCAGCGCCGAGGAGATGGTGGCCATGGTCTTCCTTCTCCTCGGCGCGGGGTCGGAGACCACCACCCATCTGATCAGCGGCTCGGTCTTCGAGCTGCTTCAAGCACTCCCGTTGCGCGACTGGCTCGAGGAGGACTGGAGTCGCGCCAGCCTGGCGATCGAGGAATTCCTCCGCTTCGTCTCGCCGGTGCAGTTCAGCAAGCCCCGCTTCGTCAGGAAGGACGTCGAGCTCGGCGGCGTTCGCCTGAAGTCGGGCGACAGGATCATGGCCATGCTGGCGGCCGCCAACATGGACCCCGAGGCCAACCCCGATCCGGAGCAGCTCGACCTCGCACGACGGGCCAACCGGCATCTGTCGTTGGGGACGGGCATCCATTTCTGCCTTGGCCACCAGCTCGCCCGAATCGAGGGCAAGTGCGCGCTCGAGGCTCTCTTCAGGCGCTGGCCGCACCTGGAGCTGGCGGTGCCGGCCAATTCGATCCGCTGGCGGCAGCGACCGGGCTTGAGGGCCATCGAGAAACTTCCGGTCATTTCCCCTCCCCTTGGGCCCCTTGGGGAGGGATAGGGTGGAGTCGCGCGGCACGCTCCGTGCGGCCGTCACCCTTTATCCCCGGACTTGCGGCGAAAGCATGCGACCTTGCGTCTGCATGCTATTCAATCGGCGGCCTCGCCCAGGCGCGTAATCTTCACATCGCCGGCGGGAAAATGCGCGACCAGATCGAGCCGGCCACCCATCGCCTCGATCGTCTCGCGAAGCGTGCTGATCTTCATGTCGGCGCGCTGCTCCATCTGGGCGATGGCGGCCTGCGACTTGCCGAGCGCCTGCGCGAGCTCTTCCTGCGAGACGCGCAGCGCCTTGCGCAGGTCGGCGAGCGCCGCCTCGTCGATATCGCGCACCAGTTCACTCTTGCGTTTCTCCACGCGCAGGCGGCGCTTGGCGGGCCAGTTCTTCGTCAGTTCGTTAAATTAAAGGGCCGGCGTCCTGTCATTTCAGCAAGCCCTCCTTTCTCAGCTCGTTCAGACGGTGTCGTAAAGCTCGTCGGCAATCCGCACTTACTTCTCGTAGAACCGGTCATCCCCGGTTTTGTCGCACCGATGCGCAGAATCGCCGCCGCGAAAGCATTTATGCTTGACGTACAACGTCAATGCTTGGTACGATTGAACATGCATGATCCTGAGCTATCGAGACAAAAAGACGCGGCAGTTCGCGAAGGGGGAGTTCGTCAAAGCCTTCCAGAGCTTTGAAGATCAGGCTGCCCGACGACTGTCGATCCTCAACGCGGCACTCTCGCTCGATACGCTGCGCGCCTTGCCGGGAAACCGGCTCGAAGCGCTCAAGGGAGATCGTGCTGGACAGTACTCCATTCGCATCAACCAGCAATGGCGTATCTGTTTCGAGTGGCCGGCCAGCCAGACCGGGCCGAGCAACGTTGAAATCGTGGACTATCACTGAGGAAAGGAAATCAGGCCATGTTCATGAGAGCCGTTCATCCCGGCGAAGTCCTCAAGGACGAGCTGGACGAACTGGGGATTACGCCGACCGAGTTTGCACGGCAGATCGACGTACCGCCGAACCGGATCAGCCAGATCATCGCCGGCCAGCGTGCCGTGACCGGCGACACCGCCCTGCGCTTCGGGCACTGGTTCGGCACCGAGCCTCAGTTCTGGCTCAATCTGCAAAGCGCCTATGAAATCCGCATCGCCCAGGAAAAGGCGGGGCGGGAGATTGCACGGCTGCCGGTGCGGGCAAGGGCAGCGCGATCGGGCGCGCCGAACAGGGCTTAGAACGAAAACCCCGCGCGCATCAGCCGCTACCAGGGATATTCGCGCCCATTGTAGTTGTAGAATTTGGCGAGGACCCGCCATCCCTCGCCCAGATCCGGGTCGCCGTCGTGCCCCGGCTACGGCCCGAGACCGCATCCAGGCCGCGACAACCAACATGGCGCGCCTCGCGGGCCGCAACCGGTGCGAAACGCGATTGGTGGCGGCGGCGCCGCACGGCCACTGGCGGACCACCACCTTCGTCGCCGCTCTGCGCAACGATCAGATCACCGCCCCCTCCGTCGTCGGCCGCCGCCGCCTGACTATAATTTCCCCTCCCCATTGTGGGGAGGGATAGGGTGGGGGTCGTGTTGTGCGCTCTTCATCCTGAGATCATCCTGCTCAGGACATATGCCGAGCGCCAGGGAGGCCCGATGCGACGTGAAGAGCGCTTCATCCGATCCGACGGTGTCGTGATCGCTACGGAGGCGTTCGGCGATGTCGCGGACCCGCCGGTGCTTCTGATCATGGGCGCCATGGCGTCGATGTTGTGGTGGCCGGATGAATTCTGCGAGCGCCTGGCGCGGCGCGGGCGTTGCGTGCTCCGCTATGACAATCGCGACACCGGGCTATCGACGAAGTATGCGCCGGGAGAGCCGCCCTACACCTTCGACGACATGGCCGACGATGCGGTCCGGGTGCTCGATGGCTACCGCATCCGCTCCGCCCATGTCGTCGGCATGTCGCTCGGCGGCATGATCGCGCAGCTGCTCGCCCTCGCGCACCCGCAGCGGGTTCTCTCCGTGACCGCGATCAGCACCTCGCCGGTCGGGACCGACACCTCCGGCCTGCCGCAGATGACTCGCGGCCTATGCCGAGCACGCGGCGGCAGGTGCCGGGTCGACTGGTCGGACCGCTCGCAGGCGATCGGCTTCGTCCTCGAGGATGCCCGCATGCTTGCCGGAACGGCGCACCGGTTCGACGAGGCGCGGACGCGAAGCTTCATCGAGCGCGACTGTGACCGCTCGCGAGGTTACCTGAGCGCGACCAACCACTTCCTGCTGAAAGGTGGCGACAGGTGGAAAGGCCGCCTGCCGGAGATCGCGGCGCCGCTTCTCGTCATCCACGGTGGGCGGCGCGCATGAAGACGCGCACGGTCATGTTGTGCGCGAGCAGAACAGGCCTTTGGTCGCGATATTTTCGGGCAGTACCAGAGTTATATGGACCGGAAAGATGGTCCAAAATCTCTTTGTAATCTTTTATTTTGCAGTAAAATCAACGGTATAGTGCATCTAAGCATATTCCATCTTGCATTTCATCGCAATGCTATCCAAATTCTCGTTCGCCGCAAGCTTCGCAAGGATTTGCGGCAGTAGGACCGTCAAACGAAAGGAAGACGGACCATGAATACAACTGTAACTGCGATCCGCGCTGGCTCTGCGCCTGCCAAGGAAAGAGGCCGACGAAAAGATAACGCATCTATGCCGCTCCAAGATCAACTGGCCGTGTTGGAGGCTCTCATTCGCAGACCCCCAACACCGGTTGAAGGGCTGTATGCTCGCGTCCGACCGCACGCCCAGGAGGCCCGGCATGCGCACCGCCCTCGCGTTGACGGCTGCTGCTGCTCCTCACCCTGCCGCTGTCCGCCGCCGCTGGACGCACGCGCCACCCTGGACGCCGCGGCCAAGGCGATGGGCGCCGACGGCCTCAAGTCACTGGAGTACAGCGGCAGCGGCGTCACCTTCGCCTTCGGGCAGAGCGCCGCACCGGGCCAGCCGTGGCCGCGGCTGAACCTCAAGAGCTTCACGCGCAGCGTCAACTACGAGACCGCGTCGCTGCGCGACGAGAACGTGGCACGCAGGGCGAGAACCCGGTGCGCGGCGGCGGCCAGCGGCCGATCCGGGGCGAGCAGCGTCAGTCCTTCTGGGTGAGCGGCGATCACGCGTGGAACATGGCGGGGCCGACGGCGGTGCCGGCGTCGATCACGCTCGTCGAGCGCCAGTTCCAGCTCTGGGCCACGCCGCACGGCGTCATCAAGGCGGCCGCGCGCGCAACGCGACCATCCAGGGCCGCGTGATCGTCTTCACGGTGTCCGGCCGCATGACGGTCCGGGCGGCGCTCAACGATCAGAACCTCGTCGAGCGCGTCGAGGCGGTCGTGCCCGATCCCGTGCTCGGCGACACGCCGATCGAGGTGACCTACGCCGACTACAAGGACTTCGGCGGCGTGAAGTTCCCGACGCGCGTACGCCAGTCGGCCGGCGGATTCCCGACACTCGACCTGACGGTGACCGAGGTGAAGCCCAACGCCGCCGTGGACGTCCAGGTGCCCGACACATCCGCCAGTGGCGGGGGTCTACGGCGCGGTGGCGACGCGAAGGTCGCCGACGGCGTCTGGTACCTGACCGGTGGCACCCATCACAGCGTCGTGATCGAGATGGAGGATCACCTGGTCGTCGTCGAGGCGCCGCTCGACGACGCGCGCGCGCTGGCGGTGATCGCCGAGGCGCGGAGCGCTCGTCTCCGGCAAGCCGATCCACTACGTCGTCGACAGCCACCACCACTTCGATCACGCCGGCGGCATCCGGGCCTTCGCCGCGCGAGGGCGTGACCGTCATTACCCACGAGGCGAACCGCGCGTTCTTCGAGCGGGCGCTGGCCGCGCCCGCCACGCTGGCGCCCGATCACCTGGCGAAGTCCGGCCGCAAAGCGACGGTCGAGGGCGTGCGCGACACAGCGTGTGCTCACCGACGGCACCCGCACGGTGGAGCTCCACCACATCGCCGGCAACGCCCACGCCGACGGGCTGCTGATGGTCTACCTGCCGAAGGAGAAAATCTTGAGCGAGGCCGACGTCTTCACACCACCGCGCCGGCACCGCCCCGCCGATGCCGCCGACCCGTTCACCGTGAATTTCGCCGACCACCTCAAGCGCCTCAACCTGGCCGTCGACCGGCTGCTGCCCCTGCACGGGCGCATCGTGCCGATCGCCGACCTCCACACCGCGGCGGGCCATGGCCACTGATCCGGTCTACGAGGTCTACGCGCTGAAGTACGGCGAGCGCGACACGACGAAGTGCCAGTTCTTCTATCGCGAGGGCTCGCACGACAAGCTGACGCTGCACTACTTCGTGTGGCTCATCCTCGGCGGCCCGCACCCGGTGCTGGTCGACACCGGATTCCTCGAGGACGACGCCCAGGCCCGTCACATCCGTGACTACGTCAGCCCGCCAAGGTGGTGGGAGCGCGTCGGCATCAAGCCGGCCGACATCCCGGTGACGCTCATCAGTCACCTGCACTACGACCACTGGGCCGGCCACAGCCTGTTCCCCAAGTCGGAGTTCTGGATGCAGAAGGACGAGGTCGCCTTCTGGACGGGGCGCTTCGGCGGCACGCCGGCCTTCCGCGGCTCGGCCAACGTGAACGCGCTGGCGGGACTGGTGACGCTGAACTACGCCAACCGCATCCGGATCGTCGAGGGCGACCGTGAGGTGCTGCCCGGCCTGCGTGTACACCGCGTCGGCGGCCACACCGCGGGCTTGCAGATCGTCACCGTGCAGCACGGCACGGGGGCCGGTCGTCCTCACCTCCGACGCCTCGCACTTCTACCACAACGTGGAGACGCGCCAGCCGGTGCAGATCATCACGAACCTGCCCGAGATGGTGCAGGCGTTCGGACGATCCACGACGCTGGCCGGGCCCCAGAAGCTGATCGTCGCCGGCCACGACCCCCAGGTCTCCGAGCGGTTCAAACAGATCGAACCCGGCATCGTGAAGATCGCGTAGGAGGACACCATGCGGTTGCTCAGCGACGCCGAGATCGCCGCGCTGCAGCCGGCCGAGACGCCGCCTTCCCCGGGCCCGTGCCCACCCAGATCGTGTCCAGCGAGGAGTACTTCCCGACGCCGCAGACCGCGGCGCAGCGGGAGGTCGAGGCGCGCACGAAGGCGCTCGGCGACGAGCTGGCGCGCGACAGGGCGTGAGCCGGCGCGCGTTCTTCCGCACCGCCGCCGGCATGGCGGCGGCCTTCGTGGCGATGAACGAGGTGTACGGGCCGCTCTTCGCGGCCACGCGCGCCGAGGCCGCCGACACGGAGATGGCGGCGGAGCGCGCGAAGGCGCTCGCCGGGCAGTTCGTCATGGACACCCACACGCACTTCCTGCAGGGACGACACGCGCCTCACCGGCTTCGTGCGCATGCGCGAGGCGGTGGGCCGGGCGGGCTGGAACCCGGGGCTGGCCGGCCGGCCGCAGACCATCGAAGATCTGAAGTTCGACAACTACTTCAAGGAGATCTTCCTCGACAGCGACACCAAGGTCGCGCTGCATCAGCAGCGCGCCCTCCGACGTGCCGCCGACTGGTTCCTCACCAACGAGATGATGGCGCAGGCCCGCGCGACCGTGAACGCGCGGCTCGGCGCGCGCCGGCATGCTCAGCCACGCCATCTTCACGCCGGGCCAGCCGGGCTGGATGGAGGCGCTCGAGCGCGCCCTCGTGATCTCAAGCCCGACTCGATGAAGGGCTACACGATCGGCGACAACACCAACAAGGACCTGAGCCGGTATCCGTGGCGGCTCGACGACGAGAAGCTCCTCTACCCGGCCTACGAGAAGATGGCGAAGGCGGGCGTCGTCAACGTCTGCGTCCACAAGGGCCTGTTCCCGCCGTCGCTCGAGCAGCAGTTCCCGAACCTGCGCGCCCTACTGCGACGTGCGCGACGTGGGCAAGGCGGCGAAGGACTGGCCGCAGCTCAACTTCATCATCTACCACGGGGCCTATCGCTTCGCCGGCGGCGGCGAGCCGGCCGACGCGCTGGCCCAGTTCGAGCAGACCGGCCGCATGGAGTGGGTGACCGACCTCGCCGAGATCCCCGGCGAAGTACGGCGTGACCAACGTCTACGCCGATCTCGGCCAGCTCTTCGCGCTGACCACGGTGGCCCAGCCGCGGCTCACCGCGGCGCTGATGGGCACGCTGGTGCGCGGGCATGGGCGCCGATCACGTCATCTGGGGCACCGACGCGGTGTGGACCGGCTCGCCGCAGTGGCAGATCGAGGGGCTGCGCCGGCTCGAGATCCCGGAGGACATGCAGAAGAAGCACGGCTTCGCGCCGCTCGGGCGCCGCCGACGGCCCGGTGAAGACCGCGATCTTCGGCGAGAACGTCGCGCGGCTCTACCGCTACGACCGCCACGCGGAGCTGGCGCGGACCGAGCCGGCTCGCCGAGCTCAAGGCCGAGTACGAGCGCGGCGGGATCGGCCGCAGCAACCGCCGCTACGGCTACGTCGTCCGGCGCGAGGCTGAGCGGCGCCGACGACCTGCCGTGCCGGCCGGGGGGCAACGAGCGACGTCGCATCCCCCCGAATCGCATGCTGGACGCTGCGCGTGGGATCCCTCGAATGAGACAGATCGACCGTACTGTCGGGAGCTCCTTGAGCGTGCTGATGGTCATCGTGATTGCCACCGGCGCACCAGCGCAACCTTCGCGAGGCATCGCCCGCGTCGGGATCCTCAATTCCGGCACGGCGCAGGATGCGCGCGTAAAGACGTTTCGCGACGGGCTTCGCGAACTCGGCTACGTCGAGGGGCAGAACCTAGTCACACGTACCGTGGGGCCGACGGGCGCCCGATCGTCTCCCGTGCTCGCCGACGACTTGCTCGCGAGCCACGTCGACGTGATCGTCGCCATGGGGCCGTCGGCAGGGGCGGTCAAGCAGCAAACGAGCACCCGTCCGATCGTCTTTGCGTTCAGCGGAGATCCGTGGGCACCGGCCTGGTCTCCAATCTCGCGCCGGCCGGGTGGCAACATCACGGGCTTGTCCTTCATGTCGAGCGACCTGGCGGCCAAGCGACTCGATCTGCTGAAGCAGATGCGTCCGCGAACCGCGCGGGTCGCCGCCTCTACAATCCGGCCGAGCGGGCAACGGCGCCGGAATTGCGAGACACGGAGGCCGCGGCCGGGACGATCAGCGTGACGCTGCAACGGCTGGAGGCCCGCACCCGGATGACCTGAGCGGCTCTTCGCGAAGGCCACACGCGGGCGAGCTGACGGGTGATCGTATTCGCTCATGGCTTTCGGTCGTGTACCGCGCACGGATGATCGAACTGGCCGCGCGGCAAGGTCTGCCCACAATGTACGGTTGGCGGGAGTTCGTCGAGGCCAGGGGCCTATGTCGTACGGCCCGACGTAAACGCAATGCTTCGACGAGCGGCGGTCTACGTGGACCGCATCGTGAAGGGCGCCAGGCCCGCCGATCTTCCCGTCGAGCAGCCGACAAAGTTGGAGCTGGTCATCAACCTCAAGACCGCCAAGGCGCTCGGCTTGACGATTCCGCCGTTCCTGCTCCTCGGGCGGATCATGTGATCGAATAGGTATGGTTCGCCCGCCGCAGAGCGTCGACGCCTCCGCCTCGACGCTCTCTCCGGAGGTCGGCGGGCTCAGGTCGCTGCGGATCGAGCACGCCGTCATGGCCGCGGCGGCGGCCGCCCTCCTGGTGCTGGTCGTGTTGCCCCTGGCCTTCTTGCTCTGGGGCAGCCTCAGCACCGAGGGCCGTCTC
>CAWHQZ010000014.1:0-195845 GCA_963831645.1 uncultured Alphaproteobacteria bacterium
CGGGGTCGAACGCGCTACAGCGGATCTCCCCAGCTTCCCGCCCGATAGCTGCGGCGAAGATGGCGCGAGCGAAGCTGATCGATCGTCGTATCCCTCGGGGCTTGGTCGCCCGTCTCGCTCCCCTTCGGGTTGCTTGCCCGCTTGGAGAGTTTGCCGGCGCGCGGAGCGGAGGATTGCACGTCCTGTCGTAACTCCGTACGGGCCGTCTCTTTCGTCATAGCTCGCGTCGGCATCGAAGAACTCCTTCCGGGGGCAGATAGGTCCTTTGCGTACGCAGCGTATCGACGCGATGACGTGCCGGCTGTGATAAATCCCACACGCCCGTGCAACTCGGCCCAACGGCCATGCGGCGGAACAACCCGTCCCCAGGCGTTTGCATGTTTCGGGCCGCCGGCCGCGATACGGAGCAGACGCTCGTGAACTGGAACGTGGTAGGAAGGAATCTCCAGGCCTTGGCCGTTCCGGTACAGCGCGAGTGGGAGCGGCCTATCGGCTGACCGAAGTCATCAACCGCAGCGAATACAAGTCTTCAGCCGGTCTTGGCGCCCTCGTCCGGCAGCTGCTCGGGGTCGCGGGCAACTTTGCGTTTGGCCGCCTCTTCTTCGCGGCGCTGCAGCTTTTCGTCTCTCTTGCGCTGCTTGGCGCGAGTTCGCTCGCTGCGCAGCTGCCTGTAGCTGGGCTTGAAAGCCATGGGATCCTCCTCTTGCTGGACGACCTGCCGCCTTCCCTGCACCTCGGCGTTGGCCGGGCGGGGCAAAATCCATACCACCGTTCCGGCAAAGAAGATTACTTCGCCGTAGGGAAAATGCAGCAAGATTCCACGCCCGGGAGCGCAAATGGCGGGTGCTGGAACGACGATGCCGGAAAGCACTGCCTGCCGGCGCCGTCTGGCGGCTAGAAATCCATGTCAAGCACTGACGCCAGGCCGTCTGGCCAGCGCATTTTTTTGGCGAAACTTACCTAAACCGCCTTGAGGTTTTCCGCCGATGTCTTGCCGCGCTTGGGGTCGCGTTGTTCCTCGTAGGAAATCTTCTGGCCTTCGTTCAGGCTGCTCATGCCGGCTCTTTCAACCGCCGAGATGTGGACGAAAACGTCCGATCCGCCGCTGTCCGGCTGAATGAAACCAAAACCCTTGTTGACGTTGAACCACTTCACAGTTCCGACAGGCATCACCTTCCTCCAATTCAGTCGCTGGCGCCGCATCGCGTGAGCGGCACATCAAACTGTACCGCAAAACGGCAAGGAACCAGCGTCTTGTGGCAAGGCTCGCCGGCAATCCAACCAGAATGACGCACTCTTAATAGGGTTACCGGGCATTATTGCAAGACCGAAAAATCGTGGGCCCGCTTGGGCACCGCTGCAGAAACGGCTTATTATATCGGCAGCGGATAGAGATAGGACAGCACATGCAATTCACCGTAGGCCTCAAGCTCAAGGGCAAGTCGCGTCACATGGCGGTCACAGCCGAAGACGCGCTCATAGCCGCGCTCAAGGTAAAGACGGAATACCCGGAGGCCCGCATCGTCTATGTCCGTCCACAGAACCGCCGCGGTGACGCGCGCCATCCACCCGTTGCCCACGACGACTGACAACAATAGGGCGGAGCCTGGACCCGCGCGCCTGCTTGACAAGTGGTACATTTGCTCTCCTTAATAGCAAAAGCTCAGCAAACTGCGATCCTCTAACGAGGGTGGCAGACGATCGCCATGAGTCTCCGGGATGGGTTCGAACTCGTCATCTTCGACTGCGACGGCGTTCTCGTCGACAGCGAGGTTCTCGCCGCCCAGTGCCTGTCGCACCTACTGACACACTACGGAATGGCGACATCGATGAGCGATGTGTTCAATGACTACCTGGGAGCCAACTTCAGGATTGTCCAGGACGCCTTCCGGCGCGCTGTGGGGCGACCGCTGCCCCGGCGCTTCCAGGGGGAGTTCATGGCTGACCTGGCGCGCCGCATCTCGGCTTCGCTGAAGCCGGTCAGAGGAATTGAAGACGTGCTTACGCGCCTGGGAACTCTCTCGTGCGTCGCTTCATCGAGCCAGCGGGCTCGGATCGCCCACTCGCTGGCGGTCACCGGTCTCGATCGCTTCGGGCTGCGGATATTCGATGGCTCGATGGTGGCGCGGAGCAAACCTGAGCCTGATCTTTTTCTCCACGCTGCCAAGTGCATGGGAACGGCGCCCGCCCGGGTGCTGGTGGTCGAGGACAGCGTGAAGGGTGTCACGGCGGCGAAGGCGGCCGGGATGACCGTGTGGGGGTTCATCGGCGGCAGCCACTACGCGCACCTCGACGGGACAGCGCTGCTCGCCGCCGCCGGCGCCGACCGCGTCTTCGGTGACATGAGGGAGTTTGCCGCGGACCGGGATCGCTGAATGGCCGGCGACAATGAGAGCTCGAGAACTCGATGACGCGGCCCGGGCCGGCTGGCTCTACTTCATCGCCGGCAATACCCAGGGCGAGATCGCCAGGAAACTGAATGTCTCTCGCCCGACGGCGCAGCGCCTCGTCTCGCTGGCTCTCTCCGCGCGCCTGATCACCTTCCGCCTCGAGCATCCGATTGCCGCCTGCATGGCGCTCGCGAGGGACCTGAAGGATCGCTTCAGCCTGGTCTGTTGCGAGGTCGTGCCGACCGATTCCGAGGCGCCTTCCTCGGTCGCCGGCATCGCCAAGAGCGCGGCAGCGTTTCTCGAGCATCGGCTGCGCTCGGACGTCCCGGCCATCATTGCGCTTGGAACGGGACGGGCGCTCAGGGCCGCGGTCGAAGAGCTGCCGGCGATGAGCTGTCCCAGCCATCAACTGGTTTCTTTGGTCGGCAATATTTCGCCCGATGGCTCGGCGAGCTTCTATGATGTGCTGACCCGCATGGCGGATCTGACCCAGGCGCCGCATTACCCCATGCCGCTGCCGCTGTTCGCATCATCCGCCGAAGAGCGCGATCTGTTTGCCAGCCTGTCCACGATCAAGAAGGTGCGCGCTCTCGCGCAGCGGGCCGACTTGACGCTGGTCGGCGTCGGCCAGATCGACCTCGAGGCGCAGATCTACGTGGATGGTTTCGTCAGCCGCGGCGACCTGCTGGAGTTCATCCGCAACGGCGGCATCGGCGAAATCGTCGGTTGGTGCTTCGACGCTGGAGGCGAGATCGTCGCCGGCCCCTCGCGCGACAGAATCACCAGCGTGCCGCTGGAGATCCCGGCCAAGAAACTCATCGTAGGTGCGGCCGTCGGCGCCGCCAAGGCGGCGGCGATCCGAGCCGCTCTCACCGGCAGGCTGCTGAGCGGGCTCATTACCGATGAGCAAACCGCAAAGGCGATTCTTCGCCTTGACGCGAAGTCAACCGTGTGAGAGCATTTGCTTGCAAAAGGAGCAAATGCTCCAGTTAGGGAGGAAGTCATGAAGCGTCTTGCAGGCATTATCGTCGGTGCCGTGTCGTTCCTCGCTGCCGGAATGGCTGCGGCGGAGACCAAGCTCACCATCGCCACCGTAAACAACGGCGACATGATCCGCATGCAGGGTCTGACCGAAGATTTCACGGCCAAGAACCCGGACATAACTCTCGAGTGGGTGACGCTCGAAGAAAACGTTCTGCGCCAGAAGGTGACGACCGACATCGCAACCAAGGGCGGACAGTTCGATGTGCTGACGATCGGGACCTATGAGGTTCCGATCTGGGCTGGCAAGGGGTGGCTCGTACCCCTCGAGAACCTCGGCGCCGACTATGACGTGGACGATCTCCTGCCGGCCATACGGGCGGGCCTGAGCCACGACGGCAAGCTCTACGCAGCGCCGTTTTACGGTGAAAGCTCCATGGTGATGTATCGCAAGGACCTCATGGAAAAGGCGGGGCTCACCATGCCGGACGCGCCGACGTGGGAATTCATCGCCGAGGCGGCGCGAAAAATGACCGACAAGGCGAACGAGGTCTATGGAATCTGCCTGCGCGGCAAGGCCGGCTGGGGCGAGAACATGGCCTTTCTTTCGGCAACGGCGAACTCCTTCGGAGCCCGCTGGTTCGATGAGAACTGGAAGCCGCAGTTCGACCAGCCGGAGTGGAAAAAGACCATGGACTTCTATGTGAACCTGATGAAGGACGCCGGTCCTCCCGGCGCCTCCTCCAACGGTTTCAACGAGAACCTGGCGCTGTTCAACTCGGGCAAATGCGGCATGTGGATCGATGCCACGGTAGCCGCCTCGTTCGTAACCAACCCGAAGGAATCAAAGGTGCACGACAAGGTCGGTTTCGCGCTCGCCCCCGATACGGGTCTGGGCAAGCGCGGCAACTGGCTGTGGGCGTGGTCGCTCGCCGTTCCAGCCGGTTCGCAGAAGTCGGACGCGGCGCAGAAGTTCGTTTCCTGGGCGACCAGCAAGGACTACCTCGGCATCGTCGCGGCCAAAGAAGGCTGGGCCAACGTTCCACCGGGCACGCGGGCCTCGCTCTACAAGAACCCTGAATATCTGAAGGCGGCGCCGTTCGCGCAGATGACGCTCGACTCGATCAACTCTGCCGACCCCACGAAGCCGACCGTAAAGCCCGTGCCTTATGTCGGCGTACAGTTTGTGGCGATCCCGGAGTTTCAGGGCATCGGCACGACCGTCGGCCAGATGTTCTCGGGTGCGCTTGCCGGCGACATGACGGTCGACGAGGCGCTGGCCAAGTCCCAGGACGCGGTCACCCGCGAGATGACCAAAGCAGGCTACATCAAGTAGCCTCACCTCCCCGACTTGCGCCGTCCGGCTTCGCCGCCGGACGGCGGCTCTTGCAGGGCCATCCATAGCGACGAATTAGTCCATGGCGAGCCGTCACACAACCGCTGCAGCCAATCTTGCGGTCGCCCCCACGGTCACGGTGCTGTTTCTGTGGATGATCGTGCCGCTGGGCATGACGATCTGGTTTTCGCTGCTGCGCTACAATCTGCTCGACCCCGGCACCGAATCCTTCGTCGGCCTCCTCAACTACCGCTACTTTCTTACCGATCCGGCGTTTCTCACCGCGCTCGGCAACACGCTGAAGCTGGTGGGCGCGGTGCTGGCGATCAGCGTTGTCGGCGGCGTGCTGCTGGCGCTGCTGCTCGATCAGCCGTTTTTCGGGCGGGGAATCGTGCGCCTCATGGTGATCGCGCCTTTCTTCGTCATGCCCACGGTAAGCGCGCTCGTATGGAAAAACCTGCTGATGCATCCGGTTTCGGGCTTCTTCGCCTGGATCGCGAAATCGCTGGGCTTGCAGCCGATCGACTGGTTCGCCAACGCGCCGTTGACGGCGGTCAGCCTGATCGTGGCGTGGCAGTGGTTGCCGTTCGCGACCTTGATTCTGCTGACCGCGGTTCAGTCGCTCGACGAAGAGCAGAAGGAGGCGGCTGAAATGGACGGAACGCCGCCCTTGTCCTTCTTCCTCCATATCGTGCTGCCCCATCTGGCGCGGCCGATCACGGTGGTGGTTCTGATCGAGACCATCTTCCTGCTCAACGTGTTCGCAGAAATTCTGGTGACGACCGGCGGCGGCCCGGGCCAGCAGACGACCAATATTCCGTTTCTCGTCTATGCCCAGGCGCTCTTGCAATTCGATATCGGGGGCGCCTCGGCGGGCGGCATCATCGCCGTGATACTTGCCAATATCGTGGCCTTCTTCCTGGTCAGGATAATCGGCAAGAACCTGTAGGGGCTAGAGGGGGCTAGAGGGCAATGGCGCGAGCGCTTTCGGTTCAACGACGGGTAGTAACCACGGCCGCGGCGTGGACCGTGGGTTTCGTCATCTTCTTTCCGATCCTGTGGACGTTCCTCACGAGCTTCAAGACCGAGCTCGACGCCTTCTCGACGCCGCCGCAGTTCCTGTTCTTCGACTGGACAGTCGAGAACTACGCCATCGTCCAGGAACGCTCCGACTATTTCCGCTTCGCAATGAATTCCGTCGTGCTGTCGTTCGGAGCCGCGTTGCTGAGCCTGCTGTTCGCCATTCCGGCGGCCTGGTCCATGGCATTCGCCCCGCGCAAGCGGACCAAGGACCTCTTGATGTGGATGCTGTCGACCAAGATGATGCCGCCGGTCGGCGCGCTGATACCGATCTACCTGCTCTTTCGCGACAGCGGTCTGCTCGATTCCCGCATCGGCCTGATCGGCGTTCTGTTCCTCCTCGACCTGCCGATCGTCGTGTGGATGCTCTATACCTACTTCAAGGAGATTCCGGGTGAAATCCTGGAAGCTGCCCGCATGGACGGCGCTTCGCTGTGGAACGAGCTCGTGTATGTTCTCGCTCCCATGGCGGTGCCCGGCATCGCCTCCACCTTGCTGCTCAACATCATTCTGACCTGGAACGAGTCGTTCTGGACGCTCAACCTGACGACCTCGGATGCAGCCCCGCTGACCGCCTTCATCGCATCCTACTCGAGCCCCGAGGGGCTGTTCTGGGCCAAACTCTCGGCTGCCTCCACTCTCGCCATCGCGCCGATCCTGGTCCTCGGCTGGCTGGCGCAGCGCCAGCTGGTGAGGGGCCTCACTTTCGGGGCCGTCAAGTGATCGCAGACATGTGAGGGCTCGCACCCATGGGCACCATCGTCCTCAAGAACGTGCACAAGCGCTTCGGCGAAGTCGTCATCATTCCGGGCGCCGACCTCTCGATCGACGACAACGAATTCGTGGTGTTTGTCGGTCCCTCGGGTTGCGGCAAGTCCACGCTGCTGCGGCTTATCGCGGGGCTCGAGGACCTGAGCGGGGGTGACATCTTCATCGACGGGGTAAACGTCGGCAACGTGCCGCCGGCCAAGCGCGGCCTGTCGATGGTGTTCCAGTCCTACGCGCTCTATCCGCACATGAGCGTGCGCAACAATATCGCCTTCGGCCTGAAAATGGCCGGACAGTCGAAGGAAGAAATCGCCGCCCGGGTGGGCAAGGCGGCGCAGGTCCTCAACCTCACCGAATATCTCGACCGCAAGCCCAGGCAACTGTCCGGCGGCCAGCGCCAGCGCGTAGCCATCGGACGGGCGATCGTCCGCGAGCCCAAGGCGTTCCTGTTCGATGAGCCGCTGTCCAATCTCGATGCCGCGCTCAGGGGGCAAATGCGAATCGAGATCATGCAGCTTCACCAGTCGCTGGGGGCGACGATGATCTATGTCACCCACGACCAGGTGGAAGCCATGACGATGGCGGACCGCATCGTGGTTCTCAACAGGGGCAACATCGAACAGGTCGGCTCGCCACTGGAGCTGTACAACCAGCCGCAGACACTGTTCGTCGCCGGCTTCATCGGCTCGCCGCGCATGAACTTCCTGACCGGGCAGGCAGCGGAAAAAGTCCGGGCTCACACGGCCGGGATACGGCCGGAGCACATCGCGATCGACTCGAAAAGCGGAAGCTGGAAGGGAACGGTGGCGCTGGCGGAACACCTCGGGGCGGACACCATCCTGCACGTGGAGGCGGGCAAGCTCGGCCGCCTCACGGTCCGCGCGCCCGGCGAGCTCTCGGTCGCGCCGGGCGACAAGGTATGGCTGACACCCATGGCCGACCGCATCCACCGCTTCGACAGCGACGGCAAAGCACAACGCAACTGACCGGGATGAGTTGACGGGGGGCGCAATGTATCTGGATAAGTTGAAGCTCGAGGGCAAGGTAGCCGTGGTGACCGGGGGCGGACAGGGCATAGGCGCTGCCTGCTCACGGGCGCTCGGCGAAGCGGGGGCGCTGGTGATCGTCGCCGACCTGCTGGAGGAACGAAGCGAGGCCTGCGCTGCCGGGCTGCGCAAGCTCGAGATCAAAGCCCACGGCATGCGGCTCGACGTTACGAAATCGAAGGAGGTCGAAGCAGCGTCGGCGGCGGTGGCGAAGAACCACGGCCAGGTCGACATCCTCGTCAACAATGCCGGCGTCGCGAAAAGCGACGTCAGGGCCGAGGACACCAGCGACGAGCATTGGCGCTTCCACATGGACGTGAACGTCGACGGATTGTTCTGGTGTTGTCGCAGCTTTGGGCGGTCGATGCTGCGGCAGGGCTCGGGGGCGATCGTCAACGTCGGATCGATGTCCGGCTTCATCGTCAACAAACCGCAGCCGCAGGCGTTCTATAACGCCTCGAAAGCCGCGGTCCATCATCTCACACGATCGCTCGCAGCCGAATGGGCGAGGCGCGGCGTGCGCGTGAACGCGGTGGCTCCGACCTACATCGAAACGCCCCTGACCGCCTTCGGCATCAAGGAAAATCCGGAAATGTACAGGACCTGGCTCGAGATGACTCCCATGGGGCGGGTCGGCCAGCCGGACGAGATCGCATCGGTTGTGCATTTCCTCGCTTCCGACGCGGCCAGCCTCATGACCGGGGCGATCGTCGTCGTCGACGGCGGCTATACCTGCTGGTAGCATCGGCTGGGTCAGTCGGATCGCCGTGTCAGATCTCTTTTCACTCGAGGGACGGGTTGCGCTCGTTACCGGCGCTTCCCGCGGCCTTGGGCTGGCCATGGCGAAAGCGCTCACCGAGCATGGAGCCCAGGTCTTCGTAAGTGGCCGCGATCCGCGCACCCTGGCCGACGCGGCGAGCCGGATCGGAGCAGCGCCGATCGCCTTCGACGTGGGCGATGCGCGGGCCTGCCGGGCGGCGCTCGGGGAGGTCATCGGCAAACGTGGCCGCATCGACATCGTCGTCAACAACGCCGGAGTTCAGCATCGCGCCGCCCTGCTCGACTGGACGGACGAGGATTTCGAACGGATCCTTGCCACCAACCTGACGGCCGCGTTCCGGCTGTCGCGCGAAGCGGCGCGGTTCATGGTTCCGAACAAGTTCGGCCGGATCATCAACACCGGCTCGATCGCCGCCATTCTGGCGCGCCCGACCATTCATGCCTATGCCGCCGCAAAGGCGGGCCTGCACGGTCTCACCCGGTCGATGGCTGTCGAGCTCGGCCGTCACGGTATCACCGTCAACGCCATAGCCCCGGGATATTTCGCAACCGAGCTCAACCAGGCGCTGCTCGCCGACAAGGCGTTCACGAGTTGGGTTGAAACCCGCACGCCCGCCGGACGGTGGGCGCAGCCCCGGGAAGTCGAGGGAGCGGTGGTATTTCTTGCCTCGGACGCGGCGGCCTACGTAAACGGTCACGTTCTGGCGGTCGATGGCGGCTTGTCCACGTCGCTGTGAAACAGTCCTGGCCGGCGCCTATTTGCGCCGCCTGGCGCCGAGACCAGCGTTCCATGCCGGGTCTGGGGTCGGGGTGACGTTTCCCCCGCGAACATGCTAAGACGAAAGCGGCAGTCAGATAACGCCGGGTCTCCATGGCGCCTACCCTCGATGTTCAGCGCACGCGTCCTCGCCTGGTGCTGATCACCGGCGCCTCCGGAGGCATCGGCGAGGCATTCGCCCATCTGCTCGCCGGGGAGAACTGCGACCTCGTCCTGTCGGCGCGCAACGACAACGAGCTGAACCGGGTAAGGGGATTGATCGTGGCGAAGCACCCCGAGCGCATCGTCACGGTGATTGCCGGGGACCTGTCACAGGCGGACTCGGGCGCAATCCTGGAATCCGAACTGACACAGCGCGGTCTGGCGCCGGACGTGGTCGTCAACAATGCCGGTTTCGGGCTTGCCGGCGCCGCCGTCCGCGTCCCGCGAGACGACCAGATAAACATGATCGACCTCAACGTTCGTGCACTGACGGAACTGACGCTGCGGTTCCTGCCGGCAATGGTGGCGCGCAAAGCCGGCGGCGTCATCAATGTCGCGTCGACCGCCGCGTTCATGCCCGGCCCGCACATGGCGGTGTATTATGCGACCAAGGCGTACGTGCTGTCGTTCTCGGAGGCGTTGTCGGCGGAGCTCGAAGAAACGGGAGTGACCATTACCGCGCTGTGTCCGGGCCCGGTCAGAACCGGATTCCAGGAGCGGGCGCAAATGAACAACAGCCGCTTCGTGCAACGGCTGCTCACGCTGCCTGTCGATGAGGTGGCCGAGGCGGGCTGGCAGGGCTTCAAACAGAAGCGCCGGGTGGTGATCCCGGGCTATCTCAATCTGGCGTCGGGCTATGCGGGGCGCTACCTGCCGCGGTGGACGGTGTTGCCGATGATCCGGGCGATCCAGAAACGGGCCAAGTGATGTCAGGCGACGAGAGCACCAAACCGGTGCTCGTGATCCTTCACTCCGAAACTTCGACGGCGGGCCGCATCGGCCACCTGCTCCGGGCGAAGGGTCTTGGGCTCGACATCCGGCGGCCGTGCATCGGCGAGCCGCTGCCCGGCACGCTTGCGGAACACGCGGGGGCGATGATTTTCGGCGGCCCCATGAGCGCCAACGATCCCGAGCCCTATCTCAAGCGCGAGATCGATTTCATTGCGGTTCCGCTGCGCGAAAACAAGCCGTTCCTCGGCATCTGCCTCGGCGCCCAGATGCTTGCTCTGCATCTTGGCGGCACCGTCGCGGGCCATCCCGAGGGGCGGGTCGAAATCGGTTACTACCCGCTGAGGGCGACCGCGGAAGGCTCGAGCTACGGCCCGTGGCCCGGCTACGTCTATCACTGGCATCGCGAAGGAATGAGCCTGCCGGCGGGGGCGGTGCGGCTCGCCTATAGCGAGGCATATGACAACCAGGCCATGCGTTGCGGCGCCGCGGCCTTCGGAATTCAATTCCATCCGGAAGTTACCCGCCTCACCATGCACCGCTGGACGGTCAGCGGCGCGCATCGCTTCGGCCTGCCGGGGGCACAGGAGCGCAATGAGCATCTGGAAGGGCAGCTGCTCCATGACGAGGAAGTCAGGGGTTGGCTTACCCGCTTCCTCGATCAATGGCTCGGGTGCGACCGTTCATCGGCGCACAGCAGGGCCGCCTGATACGTCTTGCATATTGGCAATGCGGGGATGTTGCATTTTGCAAACGCAGTGGCCTTCTCGCACAACCGGTTGGCCATGCCGGACCGCGGCTTCACAAGCTGTTGTGGGGCAAATGCTGGCACCAAAATTGCTGGGGACCAGGGAGCTGAGTTGGGTACTGCGTACTCAGCCAAAGTCATCGAGGGAGCGGCAGCCATGCCCTCCCTCGCTGCATTGTCACGTGCCGGTTCGCCGAGGCCATCACCGTCGGACAGGTTCCTCCTCATTCCACAGCCACAGCGAAACGAGGTGGGCAGCGAACGCCCCGACGATCTGCGCCGCCACGAAGGAAACGACTCCCGCGGGAGCGATGCCGGCGAACGTATCGGAAAGCGCCCGTGCGATCGTCACCGCCGGATTGGCGAACGACGTCGAGGCCGTGAACCAGTAGGCCGCCGAGATGTAGAGTCCCACGGCCATCGCAGTCGCCGGCGGATTGCGCGCCAGGCATCCCAGGATGGTGAGGACGAGCCCGAATGTGGCGATGGCTTCGGCAAGCCACTGCCCCGCCCCCGTCCTCGCCGTGGTCGAGATCTGCAGGAGCGGCAGCTCGAACATGGCGTGGGCCAGAACCGCGCCGGCGATGCCGCCCGCGATCTGGGCGGTCGTGAAGGGAACCAGCTCGGGCCACGGCAGGTCCTTGCGCAGGGCCAGGACCAGCGAGACGGCCGGATTGAAATGGGCGCCCGAAACAGGGCCGAAGATGGTGATGAGCACCACCAGGATGGCGCCGGTCGGGATGGTGTTGCAGAGAAGCGCGATGGCGATGTTCCCCCCGGCCAGCCGCTCGGCCATGATGCCGGAGCCAATCACCGTGGCGAGCAGCAGGGCGGTGCCGAGCGCCTCCGCGCCAAGCCGCCGCGACAACGCGGCTGCAGGCATGAGCGGCTACTCCTTGCCGATTTCGGTCAGCCGCTTTTGCAGCGCCATGCGGTCGAGAGATGCGAACGGCAGGCTGATGAAAACGCTGATGCGGTTGTTGAGCATCCGGTAGGCGTCTGCGAAAGCAAGCCGCCGCTCGGCTTCGGTGCCTTCCGCAATTCCCGGATCGGGCACGCCCCAATGGGCCGACATGGGCTGACCGGGCCACACCGGGCAGGCTTCATTGGCGGCGTCGTCACAGACGGTGAACACGAAATCGAGCTTGGGAGCCCCTGCCACCGCGAACTCATCCCAGCTCTTCGAGCGAAACCGGTCGGTCTTGTAGTCGAGCTTCTTCAGGAGGTCGATGGTGTAGGGGTGGATTTCGCCCTTGGGCTGGCTTCCGGCGCTGAGCGCGTGGAAACGGCCTTTACCCGTGCGCTCCAGGATGGCTTCGGCCATGATCGAGCGGGCCGAATTCTTCGTGCACAGGAAGAGCACGTTGAAAACACGGTCAGGCATGACGGGACCTCCGGGCGGGAGCGAGCGGTACGAGATCAGGGAGAAGCGGTGCGCAGATGTCCGGCCGGCCGTTGCAACAGTCCTTCAGCAGAAACAGGACAAGTTGCTGCAATTGCCCGACTTCCGCGCGGTAGATGATGGAACGGCCGTTGCGTTCGTCGGATACCAATCCCGATCGCGTGAGGCTCGCCAGATGCGAGGACATGGTGTTGTGGGGAACTGCGCAGCGCTGGGCAAGCACTCCGGCAGGGAGACCCCCGGCGCCTGCCCGCACCAGCTCCTTGAAGGCACGAAGCCTCGTGCCTTGGGCGAGCGAATTCAGGCAGGCGATGGCCTTCGTGCTGTCCATTTGTCTCGACCTATGGACAACAAGCATGACAGTTGCATGAAGATGGCGCAGAAGCGGCGCTGCCATCCTGCGGTTTTGCCGACGACGGCAACGGGATAGGATGAGCCGCCAACGGAAAGGTTCCATGGCAGGACGCGGTCGTACAGGAACTGCCTCTCGAGTTTGCCGGCGTCGGGTGCTCGCCGGCGCGGCCGGACTTCTTGCTTCACCATTCGTGCTGCGGCAGCGAATGCTGGCGCAAGACCCGCTGAGCTTTGGCCTCACCCCTGTATTCCTCACCAACGATCTCGAATTGCTGACCAAGCTCAGGGCATATTTGAGCCGCAAATCTGGGCGCGAGGTCACGCTGGTGCAGCGGCGAACCTACGAAGAGATCACCGCACTTCTCGTATCGGCCCAACTGCACGCAGCCTGGATTTGCGGTTATCCGTTCGTTTCCTATCGCGATCATCTGTCGATTCTCAGGAGTTCCGGTCTGGCGGGGCCGGCCGCTCTATCAGTCGTACATCATCACCTCCCGCGGTCGAAACGTCTCGACGCTCGACGACCTCGAGGGCGACGTGCACGCCTTCTCCGATCCCAACAGCAACTCCGGCTATCTCGTCACCACCTCCCAGCTTGCCGAGCGCAATCTGCGTGCCGATCAGTTCTTTGGCCACTCGTTTTTCACTTATGGCCATCGCAACGTGGTGCGCGCCGTGGCGGCCGGCCTCGCCCAGAGCGGCAGCGTCGACGGCTATGTATGGGAGGTGATGGCGGAGATCGAGCCGGAGCTCACCGCCAGGACAGCAGTCGCCATCCGCTCGGAGTGGCTGGGCTTTCCCCCGGTCGCCTGCCCACGCAAGATCGAGACCACGCCTGTCGTGCTGGCGATCAAGTCGGCGCTCCTGGGAATGGACGATGACGAAGAGGGCCGCGAGGTGCTGCGCCTGTTGCGGCTCGATGGCTTTGCCGATGAGCCGCCATCGCTGTTCGACACCATCGCCGCCAAGATGGAGCGGCTCAGGAGCCTCGGCTGATGCGCCTGCGCTCCCTCAACCCGCTGGCTTGGCCATTCACCTTGAAGGTCCCGCTCGTGGTGGCCGCGCTGATGATCGCGGTGAGCGCCCTCATCACGGACCGCGTGCTCGAACGCCTGGCGCAGACGCAGGAGAAACACCTGGAACAGCTCGCCGATGCCTATCTCGACGGGCTTGCGACCTCGATCCTGCCCTCCGTGCTGAGAGACGATGTGTGGGAGGTGTTCGATGCTCTCGACCGGGCGAGCGAGCGCTACGAGGGCCTCGATCTCGACTGGACGACGGTCACCAACGCCGATGGCGAGATCCTCGCTTCGAGCAGACCGACCGACTTCGAGACCTTCGGTGCGCTGCCTGCGGACGTACGGGCCCGCTTCCGGACCGGTCATGACGGGATGCTGCAACAGGACGAGCGACTGGCCTACGTCCATCGTTCGCTGATGCACCAAGGCAAGGCGATCGGCAACATCTACGCGGCGATCGGCATCGGCGCCTTGAACGACGAGCGTTCGGAAGTGTTCCTGACGCTGCTCGCCACGAATGGCCTCCTCACCCTCGCCATGGCGGCGTTGGGTTATTTCACCGTTCGCCGCATGGTGCGTCCGATCAAGATCCTTTCGCAACATCTCGACCGGGGCCAACACGGGCCGGTGGAGGCGATACCGGATTCAGATGTCGGCGGTTACGGGCCCGAATTCGGCCGGCTGTTCCGGCGCTACAATGCCATGGTCGGCGGCGTCAATGAAAGAGAGGTACTGGCGACCAGACTCTCGGAAGAGGAAAGGCTGGCGAGCCTCGGCAGACTTGCTTCCGGCATCGCGCACGAGATCAACAACCCGTTGGGCGGCATGTTCAACGCCCTCGATGCGCTCAAGCGACATGGTGATCGCGAGGCGGTTCGCCAGACGTCGGTGAGGCTGATCCACCAGGGACTTTCCGGCATCCGGGATCTCGTTCGATCGACCCTCGCAACATATCGGGCCGACAGGGAGGCATCGGTCCTGCCGCCGCAGGGCCTTGACGATCTGCGGCTGCTCGTCAGCCCTGAAGTGAAACGAAAGAGCCTCAAGCTCGAATGGACCAACGGCGTCACGGAAGATTTGCCCGTGCCGGCGATGGCGGTGCGCGATGCGGTCCTCAACCTGCTGCTCAACGCCTGTGCCGCCAGCCCGGAAGAAGGCACGATCGCGTTTTCGGCAAGGCGGCTAGACGACCGGCTGCTGATCGAGATTTCGGATAATGGACCGGGACTTCCCGCCAATGTTCGCCAGTATCTCCGTGCGCCGGACGTCGGCAGTGCCCCGGTCGATCAACGCGGCGGCCTCGGTCTGTGGATGGTCAAGCGGTTGGCTGCCGAAAACGGCGGCGAATTGCGGGCGCATGACGATGGTGGCGCCGGCACGCGTGTTTCGCTTACGATTAGGCTTCGTGGAAACGAGCTCAGGCATGTTGCTTGAAGGCCGCGTCATCGGCCTGGTGGAGGATGATCCCATCATGGGAGAATCCCTCGTGCAGAGCCTTTCACTCGAAGGCTGCCATGTCGACTGGTGGAAGACCGGCAACGAGGCGCTCGTGGCACTGAGGGCTACGAGCCCTGATCTCGTCGTCTGCGACATCAGGCTGTCGGACATCGACGGGATGAGCGTCTTCACGAGGCTCGCTTCCTCGGCCGCGGCGCCGCCGTTCCTGTTCGTTACCGCCTACGGTGACATCGATCAGGCAGTTTCGCTGATGCGCGCCGGCGCCGGCGACTATCTGACCAAGCCGTTCGAGATGGACCAGTTCATCGATCGCGCCCGGTCGCTGATCCACCGCCATACCTGCAGGTCCGATGCCACCCTCGGCGTATCGGACGCAATGCGGGACGTCGAGGTGGTCTTGAACCGGGTCGCGGCGCTGACAAGCCCTCTTCTCATCACCGGCGAGACCGGTACCGGCAAGGAAGTATGCGCACGCTACCTGCATCGCATCTCGATCCGGTCGAAGGACCCGTTCATCGCCGTCAACTGCGGGGCAATCCCGCCTGAAGTCATGGAGCGCGAGCTTTTCGGACAAAAGGGCGGCGGTGCTTCGGGTACGCACGGCCTTCACCGCGGATATGCCGAGCGAACCAGGGGCGGCATCTTGTTCCTCGACGAGCTCGGCGATACGCCGCCGGCGCTCCAGGCGAAGCTCCTGCGGCTCGTCGAGGCAAGGGAGTTCAACCGGCTCGGCGGCGAACAGCTGCTGCAATTTCATGGGCGGATCGTGTGCTCGACCAACCAGAAGCTCGAGGACCTGATCGGCAGCGGTAAATTCAGGGAGGATCTCTTCTATCGGATCAACGGAATGCGTATCGAGCTGCCGCCGTTGCGCAGCCGCCGCGACGACATACCCTGGCTCCTGGAGATGTTCCTGGAGCAGTTCCGCAGCGACGGCCAGGCCAACCTCCGCAGTTTCAGCACGCTGACACTCGAGCTCGCGCTCGAGCATCACTGGCCCGGCAATGCCCGGGAATTGCGCAACCGCGTCGAGCGCGCAGTCACCCTCGCCCGGGGCGACTTCATCATGCCGGCAGACATGTTTCCGGAATTGGAGATGGCCGAGCATCCGGCAAGCAATGTCTTCGCGACGCTCTCCGAAATCCGCGACGCTGCCGAACGGCGCCAGATCGAGCGGGCGCTGCAGCAGACCGCCGGGCAGATCATCGAAGCCTCGCGGCTGCTGGGCGTTTCCCGCACGACCCTTTGGGAGAAGATGAAGCGTCTCGGCATCGCCGCCGTCTGAGGCCCGGATGTTCGGATTTCCGGACCTTCTGCGGCGCAGCATGTAAGGCCCGGCTAACCGTCGCATTCCGTAAACCTCTGAGATTGCTCAAAGTGCGGTGCACCAATGGCGGCGCGCCTGCGCCACAAGGCTCTTGGCTATGCTCATGCCTACGCACGGATCAGTGCAATTGAGGGAGCATCATGCCATGAAGAGGTGCAGCAAGCTCGTCGAAGTGGGTCGTCGGAACTTTCTCACCGGCGCCGCCGCTGCCGTCGCCACGGTCCCGGTCGCCGCGGTGATGAGCGAGAGGGCGAAGGCCGCCGTCGGTCCGGCGCGGGTCGAGTATCCTTCCAATCGACTGGCCAATATCGCCGATGTCAAGGCCGACCAGGCCTTGGACGTGACGTATCCCGACGCCGACGCGCCGGGTGTGTTGCTCAAGCTCGGCAAGAGGGTGCCGGGAGGCGCCGGCCCCGATGGCGACATCGTCGGCTTCACCACCATCTGCCCGCACAAGGGCTTTCCCCTCGCCTACAATTCGGGCGACAAGACGTTCAATTGCCCCGGCCACTATTCCCGCTTCGACGCCGAAGCCGGCGGCCAACAAATCTGGGGCCAGGCGACCCAGAACCTCCCGCAATACATGCTGAGGGTCGACGACAAGGGCGACATCTATGCCGAGGGCGTGGACGAATTGCTCTATGGCCGCCTGAGCAACGTTCTCTGAGGGAGGATCGGAACATGGCCTACAAGCGTCAAATCGACCGTCTGCCGATCATTCCGGCCGATGCAACGAAACACAACGTGGTGTGCCACTACTGCATCGTGGGCTGCGGCTATCACGCTTACAGCTGGCCCGTGAACAAGCAGGGAGGCACGGCGCCCGATCAAAATGCGCTCGGCGCCGACCTCTCCAAGCAGCAGGGGCCGGAAACCACGGCCTGGTATTCGCCATCGATGTACAACATCGTCAAGCAGGACGGCCGGGACGTGCACATCGTCATCAAGCCGGACCGTGAATGTTCGGTCAATTCCGGTCTCGGCTCCATTCGCGGCGCCCGCATGGCCGAGATGAGCTATTCGGAGGCGCGCTCCACCCAGCAGCAGCGGCTGACCGATCCCATGGTGTGGCGCTACGGCCAGATGCAGCCGACCTCGTGGGAAGATGCGCTCGATCTCGTCGCCCGCGTCACGGCGGCGGTCATCAAGGAGCAGGGAGAGGACGGGCTCTTCGTTTCCGCCTTCGATCACGGCGGCGCCGGCGGCGGCTACGAGAACACCTGGGGCACCGGCAAGCTCTATTTCGGCGCCATGAAGGTCAAGAACATCCGCATTCACAATCGCCCGGCCTACAATTCCGAGGTGCATGCCACGCGCGACATGGGAGTGGGCGAGCTCAACAACTGTTATGAGGATGCCGAGCTCGCAGACACCCTCGTAGCCGTCGGCACCAATGCACTGGAGACCCAGACCAACTACTTCCTCAATCACTGGGTGCCCAACCTGCGCGGCGCCTCGCTCGACAAGAAGAAGCAACAGCTGCCGGACGAGCCCCACGAGCAGGCGCGCATCGTCATCGTCGACCCGCGCCGTACGGTCACGGTGAGTGCCTGCGAGGCGGAGGCCGGCAAGGACCGCGTGTTGCACCTCGCCGTCAATTCCGGCACCGATCTCGCCTTGTTCAACGCCTGGCTCACCTACATCGCGGAACAGGGCTGGACCGACAAGGATTTCATCGCCGGCTCGACCGCCGATTTCGACAAGGCGGTGGCAGCCAACACGACGAGCCTCGAGGAGGCCGCGAAGATCACCGGTCTCACCGTCGACCAGATCAGGCAGTCGGCGGCCTGGATCGCCGAGCCCAAAGACGGCAAGCGGCGCCGCACCATGTTCGCCTACGAGAAGGGTCTCATCTGGGGCAACGACAACTATCGCACCAATGCTGCGCTGGTGAACGTGGCGCTGGCGACCGGCAACGTCGGCCGCGAGGGAGGCGGATGTGTGCGCATGGGCGGGCACCAGGAAGGCTACGTGCGCCCGGGCGATGCCCATGTCGGCCGTCCGGCAGCTTATGTCGACAAGCTGCTGATCGAAGGCAAGGGCGGGGTTCACCATATCTGGGCCTGCGACCACTACAAGACCACGCTCAACGCCCATCGCTTCAAGCAAACCTACAAGAAGCGCACGGACATGGTGAAGGATGCCATGTCCGCTGTGCCCTGGGGCGACCGCACGGCATTGGTCGAGGCGATCATGGGGGCCATCCGAAGCGGCGGCTTGTTCTCGGTCGACGTCGACATCGTTCCGACCCAGATCGGCCAGGCGAGCCACGTATGGCTTCCCGCCGCGACTTCGGGAGAGATGAACCTGACGTCGATGAACGGTGAACGGCGCATGCGCCTCACCGAGCGCTACATGGACCCGCCGGGTCAGGCCATGGCCGACTGCCTGATCGCGGCGCGCATCGCCAATCATATGGAGCGCGTGCTGCGCGAGATGGGCGACGGCGCGTACGCCGATCAGTTCAAGGGCTTCGACTGGAAGACCGACGAAGACGCCTTCATGGACGGCTACCACAAGAACGCCGGTGGCGGCGAGTTCGTCACCTACGAGCGCCTGCGCGCGATGGGCACCAACGGTTTCCAGGAGCCGGCGGTCGATTTCAAGGACGGCAAGATCGTCGGCACCAGGCGCCTCTATACCGACGGCAAGTTCGGCGCCAAGGACGGCAAGGCGCATTTCATGGAAGCCCAGTGGCGCGGCCTGCAGGCGCCCGGCAAGGAGGAACAGAAGGCCAAGTTCAAGTATCTGATCAACAACGGGCGCACCAACCATGTTTGGCAGAACGCCTATCTCGATCAGCAGAACGACCTCGTCATGGACCGCTGGCCCTATCCGTTCATCCAGATAAGTCCCGACGACATGGCGGAACTCGGCGTCAAGGAAGGCGACCTGGTCGAGGTCTACAACGACGAAGGATCGACCCAGGCCATGGCGTATCCGACTCCGACGGCGAGAAAGGGCGAGACCTTCATGCTCTTTGCCTATCCGACCGGCGTGCAAGGCAACGTCATCAACGAGGGAACGAACGAGCTGATACTGCCGAACTACAAGCAGACCTGGGCGAACATCCGGAAAATCTCCGATGCGCCGGAAGGTGTGAGACACCTGACGTTCAAGTCGCAGGAGTACTCCGCCTAGCAAGAAACCTATATTTCCATATTTTTAGAAATACGGTTTACTTCGCGCCGATGTTGCGCTACCGCTCAGTCATGAAACTCATCGACGCAGCGGCAGAACTCGAGGCGCTGGGAAATCCCACCCGGCTTCAGGTGTTCCGTATTCTGGTCAGGGCCGGGGAAAATGGCCTGCCGGTAGGGCGGCTCCAGCAGAAGGTCGGGGCGGCGGCGTCCACCTTGTCGCACCATTTGCAGAAGCTGGTTCAGGTCGGTCTGGTCACTCAGGAACGTCAGGGCACAACGCTCATCTGTCGCGCAAGTTTCATCGGGATGCAGGCGCTCGTCGACTTCCTGGTCGATGAGTGCTGCGCCGACATGGTGGAGACGTCAGCAGCGTAATTTTTTTGCCTAATAGTTCGATCATGCCGGAAATATGGAAGGAACGCCACATGCACAGAAGGCTCGCGATCATCGGAGCAGGCCCGGTAGGGCTCGCAGCGGCGGCCCACGCGGCCGAGCGGGGCATCGAGACGATTGTGCTCGAACAAGGCGAAACGGTGGGCGACAACGTGCGCCGTTGGGGCCATGTGAAGCTCTTTTCCTCCTGGGAGCACAATATCGACCGGGCCGCGGACCGGCTCCTGACGGCCACCGGCTGGAACCGCCCCGATCCGGCGCACTATCCGAACGGCAGTGAGCTCTGCGAGCGGTACCTCGAGCCGCTGGCCCGGCATCCCTTTCTCGCCGGAGCCCTGAAGCTCGGTCACCGGGTGACGGCCGTCAGCCGCCTCGGGCTCGACAAGACCAAGACAGGCGGGAGAACCGAGGCGCCCTTCGTCATCGAAGCCATTGCCCGATCACGGCCGATGACGATCGTCGCCCAAGCCGCCATCGACGCTTCCGGTGCCTGGCACAACCCCAATCCCGCCGGCGCCAACGGCCTGCCCGCTCACGGCGAGAAGGAAAACCGGGCCCACATCCAATACGGCATGCCCGATGTTCTCGGGGCAGAGAGGGGCCGGTATGCCGGCAAGGCCGTGGCTGTCCTCGGCGGCGGTCACTCGGCCATCGGCACGCTGATCGATCTGGTCGAGCTCGGGCGCCACGCGCCGGGCACCCGGCCCCATTGGCTGTTGCGCGCCGACGACCCTGAGAAATCCTTCGGCGGAGGTGACGCGGACGGCCTCGCAGCCCGTGGCGCTCTCGGCAAGATCTTCGCTTCACTGATCGATGAGCGCCGCATCAGCGTAAATCTCGGCTTCAAAGTGAAGTCGATCACCAACGGCAGCGGTTGTCTGCAAATCCATAGCGGCGAGAAGAGCCTCGCCGTCGAGGAGCTTGTCGTCGCGACCGGTGTGCGGCCCGACCTCTCCTTCCTGGGTGAGCTGCGCCTCGGCCTCGATCCGATGCTCGACTGCGCCCCCGGCATTGCGGAGCTGATCGATCCCAACGTGCACAGTTGCGGGACGGTGCCTCCCCATGGCGCACGTGAGCTCACGCTCGCTGAGCCCCGCTTCTACATCGCCGGCATGAAATCCTATGGTCGGGCGCCGACGTTCCTCATGATGACCGGCTACGAGCAGGTGAGGTCGCTGGTGGCGAACATCGCCGGGGACGATGCAGCGGCCCGGCGCGGCGAGCTGGTGTTGCCGGAGACGGGCGTTTGCTCGGCGGCCGACTTCTACAAAATCGCCTGCTGCGGTCCCTCGAAGAATCAGCAGTCGGCTCCCTGTTGCGGGCCGTCGGCCGCCAATGGCTGAAGCGTCAGCCGCGGCAGTGGTCGCGGGTCGGAGCTTTGGGCTGCCGGCGATCGTCCTCGGCATCCTGCAAACGATCGCCTACGGTACGCTCTATTATCCCTTCACCGTGCTCAAGCAGCCGATGGCGGAGAGCGGCATCGACACGCGCTTGCTGCTCAGCGGATTGTCGGCGGCGTTCCTCATCGGCGCACTCCTGGCGCCGCGGGTCGGCCGGGCAATCGACGGCTGGGACGGGCGCAAGGTCATGGCGCTCGGCTCCCTCTCCGGCGGCCTGGCCTGTGCCGCATTCGCGCTCTCCTACAATCCTGCCTTCCTGTTGCTCGCCACGGTCTTCCTGGGCCTGGCATTTGCCGCCACGCTCTATGATGCGGCCTTCGCCACCGTCGTTCGCGTAGCGCCGGGCGATGGTCGACGCGCCATCACCGTCATCACCCTCATCGCCGGCCTGGCCTCGACGGTGTTCTGGCCGGTCACCCATTGGCTCGAGAGCGGCTATGGCTGGCAGGCGACGTGGCTCGCCTATGCCGCCCTCAATTGCCTCATCGCCGCGCCCGCCTACGCCTTCCTCCTGCCCCCTCCCGCTGCCATGCCGGTCTACCGGCAGAGCGCCGGCGAACCCCTGCCCGTCGTCTCCCGCGCCGGACGGCGCGCCTTCGTTCTGCTCGCGATCGTGTTCTCCGCCGCCGCGCTGGTCACCGCCGCCATGTCGATCCACGTCATCGACATCCTCAAACGCGCCGGCCTCGATGCCACGCTTGCAGTGGCAGCCGCCTCGATCATCGGTCCGGCGCAGGTCATGGGCCGGCTCCTCGAGCTCTTCCTGTCGCGGCGCGTGCCCGCCACGGCCACCGCGATATTCGCCGCCGCCTGCCTGCCCGTCTCGCTCGTCATCCTGCTCAGCCCCGGGAGCTTCGCCGCCGGTGCGTGGTTCGCGCTGCTCTACGGTCTGGCGAACGGCCTCATGACCATCGTCCGCGGCGCCCTGCCGCTCCTTATCTTCGGCTCGAAGGGCTATGGCGGGTTGATGGGCCGGCTCGCCCGACCGCAGCTCGTGGCCGAATCCGTCGCCCCCGCGGCGTCGGCCATCGCGATCGCCTCGCTCGGCGACAGGGCGTCGATCTCGCTGCTGTTGGCCCTCGCCGTGGTGGGCCTCATCGCCATGCTCATGCTCGCGATCAGGAGTCGCAGCCCGTAGGCTGGGCGCTACGCGCATCGCCGGCCCTTGAAACTATAATGCAGCGTGTTATAGTTTGCCGCGATCTGGGGAAGGGGCGTGCGGGTCTTTAAGACCAAGTGGTTTGTGCGCTTTGCGCGCAAGGAACGGATCACGGATCGCACGCTCTGGGATGCGGTCGACCGGGCCGACCGCGGCCTGATCGATGCCGGGCTCGGCGGCGGCGTGATCAAGCAGCGCGTGGCGCGTTCAGGGCAAAGCAGGTCCGGCGGCTATCGCACCATCGTGGTCTATCGGACCAAGACGCGGGCCATCTTTGTCTTTGGGTTCGCCAAGAGCGGTAAGGCGGACCTCCATCCGGACGAGCTCGAAGGCTACCGCGAGCTGGCGAAAGTTTACCTCGCGAAGGGCGAGACTGACATGGACGGTTACGTCGCCGAGGGCGCACTAACGGAGGTGATGGACGATGGCGAAGAGGACTAGGAGCTCCGGCAAGTATCGCAGCGAGGCCATGGCGGCCTTGCACGAGGCGGCCGAGGATTTGCACCGGGCAGGAGGGATCGACAAGCTGACCATGCGTCGGCTCGACCTGCTGTGCCTGAACTCTTAGTCGAGGACCTTAATGCCCGAGAAATTCAGGCGCTACGCGAGAAGGCCGGCGTGAGCCAGGGCGTGTTTGCGCGCGTTCTCAACGTGAAACCGGGATTGATCAGCCAGTGGGAGCGTGGCGAGCGCCGACCTTCTGGGCCATCCCTGAAGCTGTTGTCTTTGATCAAGGCCAAGGGTTTCGAAGCCGTCGTCTAGATCTAGACCGCGCACTCGAACTCGTGGGGGCATTCCCGATGCGCGCCATTGATATTTTCTGGCTTGCGGTGGCAACCCTACTTTAGGTAGGCGCGGCGAGCTGATTTGGGCGTGTAGTGACGACCTTGGGTATTTGAGTTCTGGCCTGTAGCCGGTTTGGGTAGCGACTTGGGTAAAAGACTTGAGTAGAGCAGGTTTGTAGCTGCACTACCCCATTGATATTTGAAGAATTAAGATCAACCTTCAAGGGGGTGGTGGAGCAGAGGGGGATCGAACCCCTGACCTCGGCATTGCGAACGCCGCGCTCTCCCAACTGAGCTACTGCCCCTTTGCGCTGGCCAGGGCCGGCGCTTTCTATGCTTCGCATCCTTCGCCTGTCAAGAATGGCACTTTGGCGGAATATCCTCTAGATGTGCGTGGGGCTTGCTGCGAGGACCCACGACCATGAACCCGTTCATCTGGCTAATCCTGACGATCATCCAGATCTACATCTGGGTGGTTATCGCCATGGTCATCATGTCGTGGCTGCTGGCCTTCAACGTCGTCAACATGCAGAACAACTTCGTGCGCCAGGTATCCTATGTGCTGGCGCAGCTGACCGAGCCGCTGCTCGAGCCGATCCGCCGCTACACGCCGAATCTCGGGGGGCTCGATATCTCACCGCTGGTCCTGTTGCTCGGACTGTATTTCCTGCAGCGGCTGATCGTCTACTATCTGCCGGCCGCCATCGTCTGACAGTCGGCACAGGATGAACGCCAGGATCATCGATGGCAAAGCCATCGCGGCGGGGCTGCGTGCCCGCGTCGCAACGGCCGTGCGAGAGCTCAAGCAAAGCCACCGGCTCGTGCCCGGGCTTGCCGTGGTGCTCGTTGGGGAAAACCCGGCAAGCAAGGTCTATGTCGCCAACAAGGCCCGGCAGACGGTGGAAGCCGGCATGCAATCCTGGGAGTATCGTGTCGCGTCGACGGCGCCGGAAGAGGAGGTGCTGGGCCTCGTCGACAAGCTGAACCGGGACCGAAATGTTCACGGCATCCTGGTCCAGCTGCCGCTACCGAAGCACATCGACGCGGCCAAGGTGATCAACGCTCTCGATCCCGGAAAGGATGTCGACGGATTTCACGTGATCAACGCCGGCCGGCTTGCCACCGGACAGGATGGCCTCGTTCCATGCACGCCGGTTGGCTGCGTGATCCTCGCCAAACATGTCCTCGGTCGGCTCGAAGGGCTCGAAGCGGTGGTTGTCGGGCGCTCGAACATCGTCGGCAAGCCGCTGGCGCAACTGCTGCTGGCGGAAAACTGCACCGTCACCATCGCTCATTCGCGCTCCCGCGAGCTGCCCTCCGTCTGCCGCCGCGCCGACCTGCTCATCGCTGCGGTGGGGCGGCCGGAGATGGTCAAGGGAAACTGGGTGAAGCCCGGAGCGTGTATCATCGATGTGGGCATCAACCGGGTGGAGGTGAACGGCAAGGCGAAGCTGGTCGGCGATTGCGACTTCGCGGAATGCTCGAAAGTCGCCGGCTCGATAACGCCGGTGCCCGGCGGGGTCGGACCCATGACCATTGCCTGCCTCCTGCGGAGCACCGTCCGGGCGGCCGCAACGCAGTCGGGCGTCGCAGTGCCGGAAATGAATCCATGAAGGGCCGGCCCTTGGTTCAGGCAGCCGTGTCTGCTTCGCGGGAACGGCCGGCTCGTTTGCGTTCGTGGGGATCGAGCAGCTTCTTGCGCAGACGGATCGACTGCGGCGTGACTTCGACCAGCTCGTCGTCGGCGATGTAGGCAAGCGCGCGCTCGAGCGTCATGCGCACCGGCGGGATGAGCAGCACGGCATCGTCCTTGCCGGCTGCCCGGATGTTGGTCAGCTTCTTGCCCTTGAGCACGTTCAGCTCGAGATCGTTGCCGCGGGTGTGCTCGCCGACGATCATGCCGGCATAAACCCGGGTCCCCGGATCGATGAACATCGGTCCGCGGTCCTGCAGATTGAACAGCGCATAGGCGACGGCCACACCATCGCTGTTCGACAGGAGCACGCCGGTATGACGCGGCGATATTTCTCCGTGATAGGGCGCGTAGGAATGGAACAGGCGGTTGAGAATTGCCGTTCCGCGCGTGTCGGTCATGAGCTCGCTTTGATATCCGATCAGTCCGCGCGTCGGCGCCAGAAATGCCAGCCGCTGGCGACCGTGTCCGGAAGGGCGCATTTCCCGCAGAATCGCCCGGCGCTGCGAAAGCTTCTGGACCACGATCCCGGAATAGGCGTCGTCCACGTCGATGATGATTTCTTCCACCGGCTCCTGTTTCTCGCCGGTCCTCTCGTCGAGCCGGAAAACCACCCGCGGCCGGCCGACGGTCAGCTCGAACCCTTCGCGGCGCATGGTCTCGATGAGGATGCCGAGCTGCAGCTCGCCGCGGCCGGCGACCTCGAAGGCATCGGTTTCGGTCTCGGAGACAGCGACCTTCAAGGCGACGTTGCCTTCCGCTTCCCGAAGCAGGCGCTCGCGGATGACGCGGCTCTGCACCTTGTCGCCCTCCTGGCCGGCGAATGGGCCGTCATTGATGCGGAAGGTCATGGTCAGAGTTGGCGGATCGATGGGCTGAGCTGCAATCGGCTCGTCCAGTGACGGGTCGCAAATGGTATCGGCGACGGTCGCCGTGCCGAGCCCGGAGATCGCCACGATGTCGCCGGCACGGCCTTCCTCGATGGCCTGGCGCTCGAGACCACGGAAGGCCAGGACCTTGGATACCCGTCCCTGCTCGATGAGCCGCCCGTCGCGCGCCAAAGCCTTGATGGCCTGGTTCGGGGCGACGCTGCCGGAGCGAATGCGGCCGGTCAGCACCCGCCCCAGATAGGGATTGGCCTCGATCGTCGTCACCAGCATGCGGAAGGGCCCTTCGTCCACGGCCGGCGGGGGCACATGCGCCTGAATCAGGTCGAAGAGCGGCGCCATGGAGTCTTTCGGACCCTCGGGCTTCATCGCCATCCAGCCTTGTTTGGCCGAGCCATAGAGAATGGGAAAATCGAGCTGTTCCTCGCTGGCGTCCAGAGCTGCGAAGAGGTCGAAAATCTCGTTGACCACCTGGACATGGCGTTCGTCGGCCCGATCGATCTTGTTCACGACCACGATCGGCCTCAGGCCGATCTGCAGCGCCTTCGACAGGACGAACTTGGTCTGCGGCATGGGCCCTTCGGCTGCGTCGACCAGCAGCACCGCGCCGTCGACCATGTTGAGAATGCGCTCGACCTCACCGCCGAAGTCGACGTGGCCCGGAGTGTCGACGATGTTGATGCGGCGCTCCTTCCAGGAGAGCGAAGTCACCTTGGCCAGAATTGTAATGCCGCGTTCGCGCTCGAGGACGTTGGAGTCCATGGCCCGCTCGGCGACCTTCTGATGGTCGCGGAAGGCGCCGGACTGGGCGAGCAGGCGGTCGATCAGCGTCGTCTTGCCATGATCGACGTGAGCGATGATCGCGATGTTGCGTAGGTCCATGGGCGGGCCCGCTCCAAACGTACTGCTCTTTAGGGGAACCGGGAGGGGATGTAGCCTCCTTTGCGGGTAATTTGAAGTCCCTGCGACAAGGCAGGCCGGAAGCGGGCGCTAAAGATGTCCTTTGCGCGCCGCCAGACCGCGCAGGCGCAGCGCGTTCAGGCGGATGAAGCCCTGTGCATCCTTCTGGTCGTAGGCCCCGCGGTCGTCCTCGAACGTGACGAGGGCGTCGAAATAGAGCGACTTCGGCGACTTGCGTCCGGTAACGATCACATTGCCCTTGTAGAGCTTGAGGCGGACGACGCCCTCGACGTCCGCCTGACTGCGGTCGATCATCGCCTGCAGCATCTCGCGCTCGGGTGAATACCAGAACCCGTAATAGACGAGTTCGGCATAGCGCGGCATGAGGCTGTCCTTGAGGTGTGCGGCTTCACGATCGAGGGTCAGCAATTCGATGGCGCGGTGCGCGTGGTGGAGGATCGTGCCGCCCGGGGTCTCATAGACGCCGCGCGACTTCATGCCGACGAAACGGTTTTCGACCAGGTCGACGCGGCCGATGCCGTTGTCGCGCCCGGCTTCATTCAGGCGCGAAAACAGGCCGGCCGGATCCAGAGCAACCCCGTCGAGGGATACCGGATCGCCGTTCTTGAACCCGATCTCGATGCTCATGGCGCGATCGGGGGCATCCTCGGGGGCAATGGTGCGCTGATATACGTAGGCCGGCGGCTCGACCCATGGATCTTCGAGGACCTTTCCTTCCGAGGAAGAATGAAGGAGGTTGGCGTCGACGGAAAAAGGCGCCTCCCCGCGCTTGTCCTTGGCCACTTCGATCTGGTGTTGCTCGGCAAAGGCGATGAGGTCCGAGCGGCTCTTGAAGCGCCACTCGCGCCAGGGCGCGATGATCCTTATGTCGGGGTCGAGTGCGTACGCCGTGAGCTCGAAACGCACCTGGTCGTTGCCCTTGCCGGTCGCACCGTGGGCGATGGCATCGGCCCCGGTCTGCCGGGCGATTTCGACCAGGCGCTTGGCGATGAGGGGACGGGCGATGGCGGTGCCGAGCAGGTAGACGCCTTCATAGAGCGCATTGGCGCGGAACATGGGGAACACGAAATCACGGATGAACTCCTGGCGCAGGTCCTCCAGGAAGATCTGCCGGATGCCGAGCATCTCGGCCTTGCGCTTTGCCTGGTCGAGCTCCTCGCCCTGGCCCAGGTCGGCGGTAAAAGTCACGACCTCGCAGCCGTATGTGGTCTGCAGCCATTTCAGGATGATCGAAGTGTCGAGGCCGCCGGAGTAGGCCAGCACGACCTTGTTGACTTTCTGCATGCATGCGCCCGGCGGTTGTCGAATGGGCGCGCAATATAAGAAGACCCGGGCGCCCGCAACAAGTTTGACGCTTCACAGGGGATGGCGTGATGCTGGATACTCGCGTGTCCAAAATGCGAGGGGGTGACCGTGGCCAGGAAAGCCAAGCTGCGCAGTCTGTCCGACATCTACGCGTTCTTCCGCAAGAACCAGACGCCGATCTATTTTCTTTCTCCCACTCCCTACAACATCCTGGGCCTCGGGCGCTGGATCAACCGTTTCGAATACATCAACTTTTTCGACAGCTTCGACGGCAGTCACCCGAAAACCATGGCGCCGCGCGAGCACGGACCGCACGAGTTCCGCTCGATCGAGGATGTCAACAACCACCTGCTGAAACACCCGGAAGTGCAGGAGCACATCCGGGCGAAGGGGCCGGGCCTCCTGTTGCTGGTCATGTTCGACGAAGAAACGGAAAGCCTCGCCAGGGGTCTCGGGCTCAAGATCGCGCTGCCCAAGGTAAAGCTGCGCAAATGGATCGATTCCAAGATAACGACGACCCGGCTGGGCAACGAGGCGGGCATCCGAAGCGCGCCCAACGTCCTCGGGCGGGCGCGATCGTTCGCCGAATGCCTGCGCCTCGCCGACAAGGCGAAGCTCGGCAGGGACCTGGTGGTCCAGACGCCCTACGGCGATTCCGGGCGCACGACTTTTTTCATCCGGACGGAAGCCGATTGGGCAAAAAACGCCGATGTGCTGGTCAAGGAACAGCTCAAGGTCATGCGCCGCATCAACCACCTGCCCGGCACCGTGGAGGCGGTGGCGACCCGCCACGGCACCCTGGTCGGGCCGCTGCAGACCGACATCACGGGCTTCGGCGAACTCACCCCCTATAAGGGCGGGTGGTGCGGAAACGACGCTTTCACGGGCGGCCTGCTGCGCGAGCGCCGGGCGGTGCTCAAGCTTGCCCAGAAGCTGGGCGACAAGCTCTACAGCGTCGGCTATCGCGGCGCCTTCTGCATGGACTTTCTCATCGATGCGGATTCCGGCCAGGTATATCTGGGCGAGATCAATCCACGCATCTCGGGGGCGAGCCCACTGACCAACCTGATCACCTCGACCTATGGCGGCTGCCCGATGTTCATGTTCCATATGCTCGAGTTCATGGATGTGGACTGGGAGCTGGATCTCGCGCGCGTCCAGCAGCGCTGGTCGGAGTTCGACAACTGGAGCCAGCTCATCCTCAAGTATCCCCATGACAGGACCGAAATGATCACCCGGGCTCCGGCCTCCGGAATCTGGCAGATGGATGCGACAGGCGACATCAGGCTGGTGCGCAAGTCGATCGACTGGTTTCTGGTTTCGGGAGAACACGAGGCCTTCTACCTGCGCGTCTACACGGCCGGCGACTACCGCTACAAGGGCGCCGATATGGGTATTCTCGTTTCGCGCGGCCGCATGCAGACCGATGACCGAAAGCTGACCGAGCGCGCCAAGAACTGGGCGAGCGCGATCCACCGGCAGTTCGAGTGTGTTCCGGTCTCCGCGGCAGCCATTGCCGCGCCGCCGCCGGTCACGACCGCCAAGATGTATTGACATGACGGCCGTCGACCGGGCCGTTCTCCGCAAACAAGAATCCACCGATCGAGATGCGGAGAGCTACTCATTGTCGACGATGGTCACGTCTCCGATAGTGACCAATCCGGTGCCATAGGCGAAGTCGTTTTCCCCTGCCGTCGGCGACGATGAAGCTCACGATGTCGGGCGTGCCTCCTCCACGGTTGTCCACGAGCATGAGCCAAAGCCGGCATCCCTCTATGTCATCATCACGTGCCTTGCAGGGTCCGCTGAGAAAGACGGTTGGCGCCGCAGCGCTGCCGAGCGAGGTCAGCTGGTCAAGCTCGGTGGCATGGACCCTGCCCTTGACAGCCGTGTCAGTCAGCTTTGCAGGGTCGATCTCGAGGTTGAAGACGTTCGTCTTGCCGTTGTCGCAGCTGACACTGACGGTGACCTGGAACTCACCTGGGTGATTTTCGTCCTTGCGGCTGGCGATCGAGCCATCCATCTTTCCGTTCACGGATTGATTCCTGCAGGCCACGATCTGCGGAACGGCAAGCGGTTGCGCCTCCTGGTGGGTCACCCAGAGACCCTGTCCGGCGGCATATACAGCGGAGGGGTTTTTGGGATCGACCACGATGTGTCGTGTGGATCCGGGAAATCCGGCTCCGAGCATGCTCCAGTTCGCACCTGCGTCGGGGCTCCTGTAGGCGCCGTCTGCCAGTCCTGCATAGACGACAGACGGGTTGCTCGGATCGATGGCCAAAGACGTGTATTGACCATAAGGCGGGAGCGGCAGCCCTTCGCTGATATCGATCCACTGCTGTCCGCCATTCGTGGACTTGAAAATGCCGTTGGCGACCCGGGCATAGAGGATCTGAGGGTTTGTCGGGTCCATCACCAGGGGTCTGACATCGTAGGGTTCGTTGTAGATGACCCCCAGAATGCTCCAGGTGATTCCACCATCGGTGCTCTTGTCGACATCTGCATTATGGTCCCCGAGATAGAGGGTGGACGTATCCGCCGGGTGAATTAGCAGGGAGGACAAGCCGGAATCACTGTCACGGATCCTGTTCCAGCTTTTGCCGCCATCGATGCTTTTGAGGAGATAGCCGGGGGTCACGCCATAGACGATCGAGGGGGCAGACGGATCGATCACAATCGATGTCAGTCCGTGATAGGCGAGCAATGTGGAGGCGTCACTGATCACCTGCCAGGTCTGCCCACCGTCCTGGCTCTTGTAGGTTTTTCCCTGGTAGGCGCCCCATGACGCATAGACCATGGATGAGTTTGTGGGATCGATGGCCAGAGTGTTCGCATAGACGTTCTCGGCAGACTTCCATGTCACGCCGCCATCCGTGCTCTTGAAGATACGGTTGCTTTCGGTTGCTACGAAGAGAGTGGAAGGTTTTTCCTGATCCATGACCAGGGCCGTTATGCCTTCGCCCTCGAACCCCAGCAGCCGCCAGGAAATGCCGGATGCAGCCCCCTGCGACAGGGCTGCCAACGCGCAGGCGACCAGAATGACGAGCCTGGTCGTTGCAAAGAAGAAGCGGCGGAACGGCCTCTCGGTTCGAAGAACGTTGCGATTTTGCATGTGCGCTACCCAATCCATGAGTGTCGATGGCTTGCCATCATCGCACTGGCGAGCCTGGAAGCGGATAATCTATTGCATGCGCGCTATATTTACTTCACGAAACTGCGGCGGCCCGGCAACGGAGTGACGTTATGCACGGGCACGTCCGGGCGGCGCGGCTGAGCGATGGGACCGAGGCTTGCGAGATAAGCGCCGTCGCCTAGCTTCCTGTCGTAGACGGTGAACTCGGCCGGCCGATCACGGAAGCTCTTCAGCATCTGCCCGAGACCGCGCATGCCGTTGCTGCGCGAGCGCCGGACCTGCTCGAGATCGATCTCCACCGGAATGATCTGCTCGGTCGTATCGCCGCGATAGAGTTGCCGGCCGGCGGGATCGAATACCGCCAATTCGCCGTTGCCGCCGGCGCCGAGGCCGTTCACGTCGAAGACGTAACACTGGAACATCGCCGCGGTCGCATGGGAGATGACGAGGTCGATGTCGCGGTCGATAGTGTGGGTCAGCACGGGGTGAAGAATGACCTCCACTCCCGAGGCGGTCAGCTGGCGGGAGGTTTCCGGAAACCAGGTATCATAGCAGTTGAGGATGCCGAACCTGCCGACCTCTTCGACGTCGAAGGCGAGAAACTCGCTGCCGGCGGCGACGCCCTGCTCGAGCGGGACGAAGGGGAACATTTTTCGGTAGCGTCCGATAATGCCGCCGTCGGGCCCCATGACCGACGTCGTGTTGAAGATGGCGCCGTCGCGCCGTTCGTACATGGAGCCGTTGATGAGCCAGATGCGATGCTTGCGGGCCATCTCCTGGAACTGCTCCTCGGCCATCCCGGGCAGCGGCTGAGCATGCTGGAGCAGGGGACCGAAACAGGCCAGCTCGGAAAACAGCGCCATCTGCACCCACGGAAAGAGATGCATGGTGAGATCGAGGCGCTGGCGCATGGCGTCGATGTTCGAACCATGTCCGAGGTTCATCTGGATGCCGGCGATGGCGAATGGTTTCATGGCTTCTCCAGTCGTTGCCGGCCCGGGGACGAGGACGGACCGCTATGGTCAGGTTGCGGGGCGGCTTTCGGCGACCGCCGGCGCGGCTGCCAGCCGCTGTCTGGCGGTGAGCCGCTCGGATGCGGACTTGAGCTGGCCGCAGGCAGCCATGATGTCGCGGCCGCGCGGGGTGCGCACCGGGCTTGCGTAACCGGCCTTGTTCAGAATCTCGGCGAACCGCTCGATGGTCTCCCAGTCCGAGCAGGTGAAAGATGAGCCCGGCCACGGGTTGAACGGAATGAGATTGACCTTGGCCGGGATGCCGCGGAGCAACCGTACCAGCCGCTTGGCATCCGCGAGACTGTCGTTCACGTCCTTGAGCATGACGTATTCGAAGGTGATCCGCCGGGCGTTCGAAAGTCCCGGATAGGCGCGGCAGGCCGCAAGGAGCTCGGCAATTGGATACTTCCGGTTGAGCGGCACGAGCTTGTCGCGAACCGCATCGGTCGTCGCGTGCAGCGAAACAGCCAGCATGGCGCCGATCTCGGCGCCCGCCCGTACGATCTGCGGCGCCACGCCCGAGGTCGAAAGCGTAATCCGCCGCTTGGAAAGCGCGATGCCCTCGCCATCGGCGGCAATCTGCACTGCCGCCTTCACGCTGTCGAAATTGTACAAGGGCTCGCCCATGCCCATGAGCACGACGTTGGTGATGTAGCGCCCACCGGCGGGAGGATGCGGGCTGGCGGCGAGCTGGTGGGGCCACTCCTCGAGCCGGTCGCGGGCGCTCAGAATCTGGCCCACGATCTCACCGGCGGTGAGGTTGCGCACGAGTCTCTGGGTGCCGGTATGGCAGAATGTGCAGGTAAGCGTGCAGCCGACCTGGCTCGATATGCACAGCGTGCCGCGATCCTCCTCGGGAATGTAGACGGTTTCGATCTCCTGGCGGCGGCCGTCGGCATCGGGCGCCAGGCGCAGCAGCCACTTGCGGGTGCCGTCACTCGACACCTGCTCGGTCACGATCTCGGGCCGGGCAAGCGTGAAATGCCGCGCCAGCTCGCCGCGCAGATCCTTGGCGATGTCGGTCATCGCATCGAAGCGGGCCAGCCCGCGATGATAGACCCAGCGCCAGACCTGCGAGGCGCGCATCCGGCGCTGCCGCTCCGCAACGCCGGCGCGTGCGGTTGCAGCGGCAAGCTCATCGCGGGTGAGCCCGACGATGGGCGTGAGAGTCGTCGACGCACTGGCGCGCGGAAGGGGTTGATTGATTGATCATCATCCGGGGGTCGCAAAACCAATCGTTTGAATATGTTCCTGCCTGAAACGTGATTCAAGCTGCGGAACAGGTGTCGGAGGGTTCGACGTGGCGCCAGAGCCGGAACGCTAGCCTATTCCTTGCAGGCTTCGTCGATCTTGTCGACCGCGGCCGAGACGCCTTCGAGCGAATAGTGATCGGTCGTCGAGGTGCCGCGCCAGGACTGACCCGTGAGCGACATGTCGGCGCCTTTCTTCAGGGCGCCGATGATCTCCTTGTCATGCTCCTTGTCCCTCGACCAGGCGCCGTCGCCGACGGTGAACAGGTCATAGGTCTTCGGCCCGACGACGAGCTGCGCCGTGCTCTCCTTTTTGAACGGGTAACCGATGATCGTCGAGATCTGATTGCGCTCGCCCTGCTTCGGCCGGTTGGTGATCAGAAAAAATACCGGGTCACGATTGACGCCTTCGGGCTCCGATGCCTTGGGCTTGGCTACCGCATAGCAAACCTTGCCCTGGCTGGAATTGTAGGTGTATGCCTCCCAACCCTCGAAGGCGCCGAGCTTCTCCGGTTCGGATGCAGCGGCGCTGCCTGCCAGCAGCCCGGTGACCGCCAGTGCGTGAATCAGGGCAGGTGTTTTGATCATGGTCATGCCGTCATGATTCGCTTCGCATGAAGTTTGTTACATGTCGCCGGACGGACAACAAGCCAATGGACCCGGCGGACCCACAGCATATCTAGTCATGACCTTGACCAGATTTGGGCAGGCAAGCTCCCACCGATGAAAGCGCTTCTGTGCAAGGCCTTGGGGCCGCCCGAGAATCTGGTCACCGAAGAGCTTCCCAGCCCGGCCCCCGAACCCGATGAAGTGGTGATCAGGGTCAAGGCGGCGGCGCTCAACTTCTTCGACACGCTCCTCATCGCCGGCAAATATCAGGTTCGGCCGGCACTGCCGTTTTCACCGGCCGCGGAAATTGCCGGCCATGTGGCCCGCCTCGGCAGCGCTGTGGAACTGTTCAGCGTCGGCGAGCGTGTGTTCGCCTACGTGGGCTGGGGCGGGGCCCGGGAGGAAGTGGCGGTCAAAGCCGACCGCGTCATCGCCATACCGGCGGGTGTAGCCGAGGTCGAGGCCGCCACCCTGCATGTGACCTATGGCACGACGATGCTGGCGCTCGCCGACCGCGCGCAACTGCAGCCGGGGGAGACGCTGGCGGTGCTGGGGGCATCCGGGGGCACCGGCCAGGCGGCCATCGAAATCGGAAAGTTGCTGGGCGCCAGGGTAATCGCCTGCGCCTCATCGGACGACAAACTCGCGTTCTGCCGGACGCGGGGCGCCGATGTCGGCATCAATACCTCGCACGGTGATCTGAGAGCGGCCCTCAGGGAGGCGAGCGGCGGGGAAGGCGTCGATGTGATCTACGATTCCGTCGGCGGCCCATTGAGCGAACCTGCGTTTCGCTCACTCGCCTGGAACGGCCGCCATCTGGTAGTCGGATTCGCCTCGGGCGACATACCGAAGATGCCGCTCAATCTGCCGCTGCTCAAGGGCGCGAGCCTCATCGGGGTGTATTGGGGCGAAACCGTGAAACGTGAGCCGCACAAGGTGCGCGCCAACATGCAGCGCATCGTCACGTGGGTGCAGGACGGCCGGATCCGGCCGTACATTCACGGCGCCTACAGGCTCGAGCAGGCGGCAGACGCTTTTGGCGCGATCAGCCGCCGGGAGGTCAAGGGCAAGGTCGTGCTGGTGATGTAGCGGGTCGTTCAGACTGCGGCCGGGCCGGCGCGTCGCAGGCGCTCGATCGTCCGTCGCGCGCGCTCGAAGTGGTGCGGCCGCAAATGATTGCGGATCATGTTGAAGGCGGCCAGCAGCACCGCCATGTCATCGGTGAAGCCGAGCGCCAGGATCATGTCGGGAACCATGTCGAGCGGCAGCACGAAATAGGCCAAGGCAGCAAACAGCATGCCCTTCGCCTTGATGGGCGTGGCGGGATCCGTGGCACAATAATAGGCGGCCACCGCAGTCTCGGCGAAAGGTATGCGGCTCAAGGAGCGTGCGAGCTTGGTCCAGAACTCCCGGCGGACCACGTCCTCGCCGGTCTCCAAACCCAGGGTATCGGTGCGGGTGTTGTCAGTCATGGCACCTCTATGTGGAGAAGCCTGCGGTTCGCGTCAAGATTATCGGGAAGCGAAATAGACCGCCGCCAGGAGGATCAGCACGGCAAGGAACTGGACCAGAACCCGCAGGCGCATGAGCTTCTGCGAAGCGCCGGCGCTGCCGCCGCGCATCATATTCCAGAGACCGGCCAGCAGAACAAGAAAAACCGCTCCCACCGCGATCGGCGCGAGATAGTCGATGGCGTTCATGAACGGATCTCTTCAGTTGCCATGGTCGAGCAGCCGCCGAGCAATCACCTGGGCCTGAATCTCGGCGGCGCCCTCGAAAATGCTGAGAATTCTGGCATCGCACAGCACGCGCGAGATCTGGTACTCGAGCGCGAAACCGTTGCCGCCATGAATTTGAAGAGCATCGTCCGCTGCCGTCCAGGCGACGCGGGCGGCGAGAAGCTTGGCCATACCGGCTTCGAGATCGCAGCGCCGGCCGGCGTCCTTTTCGCGGGCGGCGTGATAGGCGAGCTGGCGGGCGGCCATGATCTCGACCGCCATCATGGCGAGCTTGTCGGCGATGCGTGGGAACGAGATGATGGGTTTGCCGAACTGGATGCGGTTCTCGGCATAGGCGAGACCGAGCTCCAGCGCATTCTGGGCGACGCCGATGGCTCGCGCCGCCGTCTGGATGCGCGCCGACTCGAAGGTCTGCATCAGCTGCCGGAAGCCCTGACCCTCGGCTCCTCCGAGCAGATTTTCGGTCGGCACTGCGAAGGATTCGAACCTGATTTCGTACTCCTTGAGACCGCGATAGCCGAGCACCTCGATCTCGCTGCCGCTCATGCCCGGAACCGGGAACGGCTCGGCGTCGGTGCCGCGCGGTTTCTCGGCGATGAACATGGAGAGACCGCGGTGCCCGTCCTCATCGCTGCCGGTGCGGGCGAGCACGGCCATGAGGTCGGCGCGCACCGGGTGGGTGATCCAGGTCTTGTTGCCGGTGACGAGATAGCGCGCGCCGTCGCGGACCGCCCGGGTCCTGAGATTCGCCAGATCCGAGCCCACATCGGGTTCGGTGAAGACGGCCGTGGGCAGGAGCTCGCCTGCGGCGATCCCGGGCAGCCACCTTTTTTTCTGGGCTTGGCTGCCGCCGCCCAGAATCAGCTCGGAAGCGATCTCGGCACGGGTGCCGACGGAGCCTATTGCGATCCAGCCGCGCGACAGCTCTTCGGAGACGACGCACATGGCGACCTTGCCGAGGCCCATGCCGCCGTACTCCTCCGGCACGGTCAGGGCGAAGACGCCGAGGCGGGCGAGCTCGCTGACGAGATCCAGCGGCACATAGCCGTTGCGGCGATGAAGGTCGTGGGCGATGGGCGCAACCCTGCTTTCGGTGAAGCGGTGCATCTGATCGCGCATCTGGTCGAGCGTCTCGTCTAGACCGCAGTCTCCGAACGTTGCCGATCCCTTCGCTTCGCACATCAGCTCGACGATGCGCCGGCGAGCTTCCGCCGCCGTTCCATGACCGAGGAACGGCGCTCCCGGGCCGTCAGCGAAACGCAGTAGTTCCGCGCGGGAAATTCCAAGCTCGGCCGGGCGTACGATCTCGCTCTGGTTCATCGGAATGCCGCCGAGAACCTGATTGAGATACTCCTCGAAGGCCAACTGGACGAGCAGGCTTTCAAGCTCGCCGAGCCGGCCGGCGGCGGTCAGCCGCTCCGCATATCGGAGAAGCGCGCGCAGCGTTTCGACATAGGTGGAAAGCCAGGCCAGACCATGGGCTGTTGCGCTGGAAGCGCTCGAGAAGGTCGCCCGACACCTTGCCCTCGGCACACACCATGCTCGCGACGTGCTGGCGGGCGCTGCCGTGCAGTCGTTCGAGCCCGGCCACCGCGGCCTCGGCGCAACGCACAAGGCGGGGCAATAGAGGAGCAGCAGGCTCGGGCATGATCCCGCGGACGCCCCGGTTAACGGCGCTTCACGCCGGCCAGCAGGCGGTCTTTTTCCTCAGGCGCGAGGTCTGCGCCAGTCGCGTCCTTCGAGATCCCGCCGCAAGCGACCAGAGCATGTTCAGGCTGACGCGCTTCGGGAACGCGGTCTTGAGCCGGATGTATGTTTTCACCGGGCCCAGAACGCGCAGCTCGCCCAGTGTCCGGATGCCGGTGCTGGCCAGCATCGTGGCGGATTTGGGTCCGATATTGCGTAACGCACCGACCGGCTTGGCACTGTCCTTCATGGCGGCGGTGTACTATCACCAACGCCTTGTGGGGCGAAGGGGGTTTCCTCAGCGGACGACATGCATCACTTTCACCACGTGAAAAGCTTCGGATGACCGCGCCGCGCCCGGAAATTGCGGCGCTCGTGCGCGAAGCCTTTCATCGGCTGATCGCCGACGAGGCCTTTGCGCTCGCCGGCAACATCGCCTTTCGCATCGTGTTTTCGACGTTTCCGTTCCTGATCTTTCTGACCGCGCTCGGCGGGTTTTTCGGCAACGAGCAGCTGGCGGAACGCGTGGTCGACTTCCTCCTCGGCATCGCCCCGGCGGAAATCGTAAAGCCGCTGGTGCCCGAAATCCATTCGATCCTGACGGTGCCGCGAAAGGGCCTGTTGAGCATTTCGGTCGCCTTGACGATCTGGAGCGCCATGGGCGGCATTGACAGTGTGCGCGTGGGCCTCAACCGAGCCTACGACATCAGGGAGAACCGGAGCGGGCTGCGCACCTTTTCGCTTGGCGTCATTTTCGTCATCGGCTCGGCAGCGCTGCTGCTGGCCCTGTCGTTGCTCATCGTGTTCGCTCCGCTCCTGTTCCGCCTGATCGAAACCTACGTGCCGGCGATGCGGCCAGGCGTTGATGCCATCGATCCGCTGCGCTACCCGGTCGCCATCGTGCTCCTGGTGGGCGGAATGCTGCTGTGTCACCTGTTTCTGCCGGCACGCCGCCGCACGCTTGGCGAAGTGCTGCCCGGCGTGCTCATTACCGTGTTCGTGTGGATCGTGCTTTCTGCCGCTTTCTCCTATTATCTGGCGCGCTTCAATACGTTTGCGTTGACCTATGCGTCGCTGTCGGGTTTGTTCGCGGCGATGTTCTTCGTCTACCTCTCGGCCGTGGTGCTGATCCTCGGCGGCGAGGTGAACCGCGTGATCGCTTTACGCCGCAATCACGGTTGAGCATTAACCCGCTGCTTCGAGCGCGTCCTCGAAGGTCCTCAGCCCGGGCCGGAGAGCGGAAACGAGAACCGCCATGTTGCCCGGCCGGTGCTCATTCCGCCACATCTTCATGTGCGCCTTCGGGATATCGCGCCAGCCATAGACTTCCGACATGCACGGGTCGATGCGCTGGGCGGCGACGAGCTTGTTGGCATTGGCGGCCTGCATGAGGTTGGCGAAGTGCGAGCCCTGCACGCGCTTCTGATGCATCCAGACGTAGCGGGCGTCCATGGTTAGGTTGTAGCCGCTGGTGCCGGCGCAGATGACCACCATGCCGCCGCGTTTGACGATGAACACCGAGACGGGAAATGTCTCCTCTCCAGGATGCTCGAACACGAGATCGACATTGTTGCCCTTGCCGGTGAAGTTCCAGATGGCCTTGCCGAACTCGCGCACGTCCTTCAGCCAGCGCGTATAGTCGTCGCTGCCGACCTTGGGCATGGCGCCCCAGCAGTTGAAGCGCTTACGGTTGATTACGCCCCGGGCGCCGAGCTGCATGACGAAATCCACCTTCTCGTCATCCGAGATCACCCCGATGGCGTTGCCGCCGGCGGTGGCGGTCAGCTGAACGGCCATCGATCCCAGACCGCCCGAGGCGCCCCATACCAGCACGTTCTGGCCAGGCTTCAGCGTATGCGGCCGGTGGCCGAACAGCATGCGGTAGGCGGTGGCCAGCGTCAGCATGTAACAGGCGCTCTCTTCCCACGTCAGGTGCCGGGGCCGCGGAAGCAGCTGCCGCGCCTGCACCCGACAGAATTGAGCGAACGATCCGTCCGGCGTCTCGTAGCCCCAGATGCGCTGCGAGGGGGAGAACATCGGATCGCCGCCGTTGCACTCTTCATCATCGCCGTCGTCCTGGTTGCAGTGAACGACGACCTCGTCGCCGACCTGCCAGCGACGGACCTTGGCGCCGACCGCATAGACGATGCCCGAGGCATCGGAGCCGGCTACGTGGTAGGCATTGCGGTGACTGTCGATGGGCGAGATCGGCTTGCCGAGGGATGCCCAAACGCCGTTGTAGTTCACCCCGGCCGCCATGACGAGGATGAGGCATTCGTCCTCGCCGATCGGCCAGGTGGGCAGGACCTCGACCTGCATGGCGGTGTCGGGCGGGCCGTGACGATCCCGGCGGATGGCCCAGCCGTACATGTTGCGCGGCACATGACCCAGCGGCGGAATCTCGCCGACCTCATAGAGGTCTTTCCCGGCAGGGCTTGAAGCGGTTGAAGCAACTCTCGCCGCGGGGACGGAAATCATGAGCCTTGTCGCTCCGATCGGGCATTCGCCCGGAGACTATTTTGCACCGCAACCGTTGTCATGTCTTCAGGATTGAGGTGACAGCGACTATCTCATGAAGGAGCCGTTCGACAACCCAGATTCCGGAAAAGTGTGCACACTTTTCCGACAAGAATACGCTCCAATTATTTGGTCCTGCGCATTCTTTACCGGCTGGTATGAGGCATGCCCTCGTGCAACGACCACGCAACGGCAGGCGGACCAGCACGCGCCAGCTTCATTGTACCCACGGCATCGCCGCGGCACGGTTGAAACGGTCCCACATGGCGGCGAAGCCAGGGTGCTGGAATGTGAAGTTGCGCCGCTCTAGATCGGTGATCCACTGGTCAGTGGCGTCGCCAGCCCGCCGCCAGCAGTCGCGCATGAATTCGGCCTTCTGCGCCGGGGGCGCGTCGATGAGCTTGCGGCCTTCGGCGAAAAATTCGTCCTCGAGCCGTTCAAAGCTCGCGCGGATCTCCGCTCCCAGGGTGTGGAAAGCCGCCATGGCTCGCCGATGGAGGTGCTCATGCTTCCACCATAGCGCGTCGTCGGTGTAAATCTCACGCGGCAGCGGCCCGGTCTCGGGCATCGCCGCGCCGAAGTAGACCGGCTTGAAGACCGACACGCAAGTGCCGGAGGTCGCAGTCACCCAGGCCATCGCGCCTTGGGGCGCCGCCTCCATCATCATCGCGCCGCAGGCCTGCCAGAACCGATCGGGGTGCGGGCCGGCGTGCATGCAGATGTTCGTGCAAACCTCGCCCTCGGTCGGATCGTAGCCCTCTGGGTGCTGGCGCAGCAGATCCGCCATGGTCCGCAGGTCGATCTTGCCCTCACGCGCCTTCATCCAATCATACGCGACTTGGCGGCGCTGCCGCGCGCCTACCGAGCTAACCTTCTGCTCGTCCTCGAATGTTTTCTGGAAATCGATCTTGCCATCGCCGTTCGGCTTGAGCGGCACGCTGGAAGTCTGCCAGTCGGCATGGATCGTCATGGCATTGGAAATGGCCCCGACGCCCTTGACCTCGCGCGCCACCCAGTCGCGACCGGCCGTCTCGATCACATAGGCGGAGCTTTTGTCGGAGACAAGATAGCTCGAATCGAAATGTGAATTGCCGCGCAGCTCGCAGTTTCCGCCCTGGCCGTGCGCCGTCAGCACATTTTCGAAAACCTGCATGGCCTCGTCGCAGGTCTCAGCGCGCTCGAGCATCAGGCGGAGCAGATCGCCGGTAATGAGCCCATCGCTCTTTTCTTCACGGTTGCTAAAGATGGCCTCGTTGCCGACGGCGACACCGTGCTCGTTGAGGCCGATCTCGCCGCCCCAGGTCCAGTACGCCTTGTCGATGATTATTTCGTGGGTCTCACGTGCTTGCGGAACCACGATATGAGTTGTGCGCAGCATCGCGCCATCCGGATATCTTCGCCGCGGCAACCGCAATACGGCCTGCGCTTCGTTGACCTCGCAATCGGCGTTCTTGGCTGCCAGTGTGGTCCGTGTGCTAGTGGCGGTCGGCAGGGCAACGAAACTGTCACACATGGCGGGCTCCCATCGGTTACACCTGTTTCACGCGCGTCGTCGCCTTGGATTTGCCTCGGCGTATCAGATCACTTCCGTTTGCTTAGCGCATCGCGGGCGGCATGAAGGATCTCGCCGAATGGCTGGTTGATGCCCTTGAGGAAGAAGGACTTGAAATCGGCCGCTCCGGAATTTTGGATCAACATAGCCGTGGCGCCCGTAGCTTCATCCCTTCCCATGAGACTGGTGTGCCCCGGAATCTGACCAAGATGTCCCTTTGCGTCTATGTCGCCATACCGCATGACCAGCAGTCCGTGCCCATTCGCCACGACGTTCGACCCCGGGAAGCTCGCCGGATTGAGGTTGTCCTTCATCTCCGACAATTGCTTGCTGCCAAGGATCCGTCCGTCGAACAACGCATTCAGGAACGTGACGACGTCTCGAGGAGTCGAGACCATGTCGCCGGCGGCATTTGCTCCAGACATCGGAAACCACTCGGTCGAGTCCCAGACACCATCGATCGGATCGCCGGCGCCACTGATATCCCACTGCGGTTTTTCGTCGTCATCAGCGTGCATGTAACCGCGTGCCTCTCGTTCGAGCGGGAACTCTTCATGCGTGCCCACCCAGGTGTCCCGCATTCGCAACGGTTCGAATATCCGGCGTCTCAAGTGGTCCGAATAAGGGCGCTTGGTCTCGCGTCCGATGATGATTCCGGCAAGCACATAGCCCGTGTTCGAGTACGCCATGCCGTGCCATGGCTCCTTCTGCACGCCATGCTTGAAAGCGAATTCGACGATCTCGTCTGCGGCCCAGATCCTGTCGGAGATCATCGGCATCGCGGTCTCGAAGTCCGGAAGGCCGCTGCGGTGATTCAGCAGGATTCGCACAGGCATTCGGCCGGCCTTCGGCAGATCCGGAAACCACCTGGTGATCGGCTCTTCCAGATTCACCTTGCCGTCTTCAACGAGCAGGTGAAGTCCTGTTGCAATGAACGTCTTGGTGCAGCTCGCGATCCTGAAGGTGTGATCGGGTCGCATCGGAACCTTCCGAAACTTGTCGGCCAGCCCGCTCACGAGAAGAATGGCCTCCTCGCCAGGGATGCTGACCGCCAGCGAAACACCGGTCACACCGCGCTCGACATGCGCGTCGAGAATTGTCTGGAGCTGGTTCTTCAGTCCGGTCACTGGTCGTCTCCCCGTGCTCTTACGCCGCTACCCATATGACGAACCCCGGATATGCATGCTGTTGCAGCGCGGACGTCAGGTGTCTTGGAAAGTACCGACATCACGACTTGCGTAGTCTACGCAGGCGGTGGCGTGCCGATCAAGGAGGGGGTTGAGCGGCTGCTTGGCGTGATTTGCGGCCGACCGGCCCGCGGTCGATCAAGCGGCTGACCCGATATGCACTTGTCAGTCGCTTCCGGCGTCGGTAGCGTGAAACTCTCGCTCCGAACCTGCTTAAAGACGGGTATGTGCGAGCGTTGAAGCGCAAGAAAATCGACTATCCCTGGGAGGGAATCATGACACATACCAAAATTGGTTGCCAGGCTGTCGGATTTGGCAAAAGGTCCTCGGGCCTCGCGGCGGCTGTGCTCGTCGCTGTCGGCTTCTCGGCGACAATGGCGCCCATTGCGGCAGCCGCGGATATCAAGCGCGGTGGTACGCTTATCCTGGCACGACCCGACGAGCCGTTGACCTTCGATCCGTTTATTCCCGGGGACAATGGCTCAATCTACGCCATCGAGCAGGTCTGCGACGCGCTGATCGAAGCCGACGACACCGGGCTCGGGCTGCGTCCTGCACTTGCCGAATCGTGGGAGGTGTCGGCCGACGGGCTCACCTACATCTTCAAGATTCGCGATGCCAAGTTCAGCAACGGCGAGCCGGTGACCGTGGACGACGTGGTGTTCACCCTGCAGACCCTGAGTGACCCGGCCAAATATCTGGCCTTCGTGCTGAAACCGGTAAAGGCGATCAGCGCGTCCGACGACCGGCATCTCAAGATCGAGCTGAAGGAGCCCTACGCGCCACTGTTGTCGGCGCTCTCTGCCTATGCCGCGAGCATCGTCCAAAAGAAGGCCTACCAGGCCGACGCGGTGAAGTTCGGTACCTCACCGGTGTGCGCTGGGCCATTCATGGTCGAGAGCTATGCGCGCGGCTCGACCGTGGTGCTGAAAGCCAATCCCCACTACTGGGATATCGGCGCCGACGGAAAGTCGTTGCCCTATCTCGACGGGGTAGAACTGCGCTACGTCCCGGAGAGCAATTCACGCGTACTGGGTTTGCGTAACGGCGACTATGACGCGATTTCCACGGTCGCCTTCAATCAGGCGAAGTCACTTGAGAGCGATCCCAAACTGGTGATCGAATCGACACCCATCTTCCGTCTCGACTACGTCTACCTGAACCACACCAAAAAACCGCTCGACAGCAAGGACTTTCGGCTTGCCCTTAACCACGCGGCAGATCGTGACGCACTATTGAAGGCGGTGTATTTCGGGTACGGAGAAGTGCCGAACTCCTACATGCCGAAGGTGAATTTCCATTCTGACAGCGTCAGCCGCATTCCTTTCGACATCGAGAAGGCGAAACAGCTCGTCCAGAAGGCCGGCTACGACGGCACGCCGATCCAGATCATGGTGGACACTGGCAACGCGCCGTCCCGACAGGTCGCGACCATTCTGCAAGAGGGCTGGGGGCAGGCCGGCATCAAGAGCGAGATCGTCGAGTTCGACGTGGGCACCGCCTGGACCATGACGACCAAGGGTGAGTACCAAGCCTACGTCAGCTACATCACCAGCGACATTAACGATACCGACGAGCTGGCTACCATCCAGGCCGACGCCAAGGCGGGGTCGAATGCGTTCTTCACCTGGTACGACAACAAGGACGTGCAAAAGATGCTGACCGAGGCGCGTGGTGCGCCGGACCCGGCGAAGCGAGCTGAGCTCTATGCGAAGGTGCAGGAAATCACCTACCACGACGGCTACAGCATTCCGCTGAACTTCGCGCCGGTGATCAACGGGACCCAACGCGACGTCAAGGACTTCAAGCAGTTGGCGAACGGTTGGTGGTGGCTGAAGAAAGTGTGGCTGGACAGGTAGATTTCGTTGATTCCCGCGACCGCTGGTCTGCGGATCGACTAACAGCTTTCCGCCCGCATGCCCCGGTCTGACGGCGGCAGTCCCAGAGCCTCATTCTGCGCTTGTCAGAGTATGGAGCCCGGGCCCTCGGCCTTGTGACGCCTGGTGCTGGCAGTGGTTTTGATCGACTACATCATTGGCCGACTATTGCAGATGGTCCCCGTGATCATCGGGGTAAGCTTGATCGCCTTTCTGTCGATCCACTTCGTCCCCGGCGATCCCGTCCAGATCATGATGCACGGTCGCGCGTCGCCCGAGGCGCTGGAGGCGGCCCATGTCAAGCTCGGCCTCGACCAACCGCTCCTCGTCCAGTACCGGCAGTTCATCGGCAACGCCGCCATGGGCGACCTCGGCACCTCGATCATCCAGAACGCGGACGTTGCCAAGATCATCGGCGAGCGGCTTTGGCCGAGCCTCTATCTGCTTCTGGCAAGCGCGCTTCTCGCGGTGATGATCGCCGTGCCGCTTTCGGTGCTTGCGGCCCGGCGTAGCGACCAGCCGGTGGACCACATAATCCGGCTCGCCGGTATTGTCGGCTTTGCGATGCCGCCGTTTTGGGTTGGCATCCTCCTGATGCTGCTCTTCGGGATCGGTCTCGACTGGTTCCCGATCTCCGGCTTCGGCAAGACCTTCCTCGATCGGCTCCACCATCTGTTCTTGCCGGCCCTCACGATCGCGCTGTTTCTCGCCCCCATCCTCGTTCAGTCGCTGCGCTCCGCGATGCTCGACGTAATGACGTCCGAATACATCGAGGTAGCGCGCGCCAAGGGTCTGGGCCCCTGGCGCATCCTGGTGAAACACGCGCTGCGAAATGCGCTCATCCCGGTTGTTACGATCCTGGCGGTGAATATCGGCTGGTTGTTGAGCGGAGCCGTGGTGGTCGAGTACCTGTTCTCCTTCCCCGGCCTCGGGTCGCTGCTGGTGCGGGCCGTGGGCTACCGCGATTACCCTGTCATCCAGGGATTGTCGCTGGTGTTCGCTGTGCTGGTCATGGTGGTCAACCTGCTTGCTGATCTGAGCTACATGCTCATCGATCGGCGGGTGCTGAAGGCCTCATCGAGGTCATGAGCGTGCTTACCCAGGCTGTGACGCTGCCGCAGCGGGTCTCCGGTGAACTTGCGCGTTGGCCGGCAACCCTCATGTCGGGCACGGCCATACTCGTGGCGATCGTTCTGGCGGGCCTCTTCGCACCGGTCCTGACATCCTATGATCCGTACAGTCAGGATCTCGCCAACGCCCTGCAGCCGCCGAGCTGGATACATCCCTTCGGCACCGATAACTTCGGCCGCGACGTCCTTACGCGTGTGATTTACGGTATCCGCGTCGATCTGCCGATCGGCTTCTTCACCACCTACGTGCCGCTGACCTACGGCATCGTGCTCGGGGCGCTTGCCGGCTACTTCGGCGGCCTGTTCGACGGCGTATTGATGCGCATTCTCGACGTCACGGTGGCCTTCCCGTTCCTCGTGCTCATCATCGTGATCGTCGCGATCCTCGGCCCGGGCATGCAGAACATCTACATCGCGATATTCCTTGCCGCCTGGACCATGTATGCGCGCCTCGCCCGCTCGGAGATGCTGGTTGAACGCGGCAAGGACTACGTGCTGGCAGCGCGCACTCTGGGTTATGGATCCGGGCGCATCATATTCCGCCACGCGCTTCCCAATATCGTCAACTCTTCGATCGTCTTCTCGATGTCCGACTTTGTGCTCAACATCCTGCTGATCTCGGGCTTGAGCTTCCTTGGCCTCGGTGTGGCGCCGCCCATTCCAGAGTGGGGCGCCATGATCGCCGAGGGCCGAGACTTCATTTTCGACGCCTGGTGGATCAGCACCTTGCCCGGGCTAGCTATCGTCGTCACCGGCACCGGGTTGAGCCTCATCGGCGACGGCCTCGCACAGCGTTTGGGCGAGCGCCGGCACGCCCTCCTGTAGATCCGTCAATGGCCGCGGTCATCGAAACGCCGACGGCACGGCATGCAGCCTTGCCCGCATCCATCCTTGAGGTGGCGGATCTGATCGTCGAGTTCCGCCAAGGCAAGGGTCGCGTGATTGCTGCCAATCGTGTTTCGCTCTCCGTCCGCCACGGAGAGACTCTCGGTATCGTCGGCGAATCCGGCAGCGGCAAGTCAGTGCTCTGCCGCACCATCCTGCGCCTGTTGCCATCGCCACCTGCCTTCGTCCGCGCGGGAAGTATCTGGTTCGGCAGCATGGACCTTCTCGCCCTTCCAGAATCGCGCATGCGCGAGATTCGCGGGGCAGAAATCGCCATGATCTTTCAAAACCCAATGAGTGCACTTAACCCGGTCTGGCCGATCGGCGACCAAGTGAGCGAGGGCCTACGGGTGCATCAGGGCCTCGGGCACCGCGCGGCGCGCGAGCGAGCCATCGAGCTCTTGCATCAGGTCGGAATCCCGAGCCCGGAGCTGCGCGTCGACGAATATCCGCACCAGTGGTCGGGGGGCATGGTGCAGCGCGCGGTCATCGCGATGGCCTTAGCCAACAGACCGAAGCTCATATTGGCAGACGAGCCAACCACGGCCCTCGACGTTACCATTCAAGACCAAATTCTGGCACTGCTCATGGACTTGCAACAAGCCGGCGGCATGTCTCTCGTGCTGGTCTCTCACGACATGGCAGTGGTGGCGGAAACCTGCGACCGAGTAGCCGTGATGTATGCCGGGCGGATCGTGGAGCTGACGGACACCGCGACCATCTTCCGAGATCCCCGGCACCCTTATACCCTGGGTTTGATGCGTTCGATCCCGCGGATCGATGGCGCCGTAAACCGGCTGGAACCAATTCCAGGCCAGCCGCCAAACCTGTCAACCCTGCCGCCGGGCTGTTCCTTCGCGCCGCGCTGCCGTTTTGCCGCGCCCGAGTGCCGCACCACCGAGCCCGTCTTACGCGAGGTAACACCCGGCCATTTCAGCGCATGCCTCTATCCCGAGCGCCTGGATGGGATCGCTCCCTGATGGGCGGCGATGGCGACATTCTGCTCGCTGTCCAGGATCTGGTGGTCGAGTTTCCGCGCCAGCGCTCCCTGATCGATCTTCTTACCGGCCGGCCCGCCGCCACGGCGCGAGCGGTCGATGGAGTCAACCTCGACATCCGCGCCCACGAGACTATGGGTCTGGTCGGCGAGAGCGGAAGCGGCAAGACGACGCTCGGTCGCGCCATCCTCGGGCTCCACCGTCCCTCCGCAGGCCGGGTGATGTTCCGCGGCCGCGACATTGCCGACACCGATCCGGCCGCGCGGCGGGCGTTGCGCCGCGACCTGCAGATGGTGTTTCAGAATCCCTTTTCCTCGCTCAATCCGCGCCTCACGGTGACGCAAACAATCGGGGAAGCCTTGCGCTTCCATCGTATAATGCCCGACGCGGCAGTGCCGGCGGAAATCCGGCGATTGCTGCGTCTGGTAGGCCTTGCGGAGGAGATGGCGGCGCGATCGCCCCGCGCGCTCAGCGGCGGCCAGTGCCAGCGTGTCGGCCTGGCCCGCGCCTTGAGCGTGCGCCCAGCCATGCTGGTGCTTGACGAGCCGGTGGCCGCTCTCGATGTCTCGATCCAGGCCCAGGTCCTCAACCTGCTCGAAGAACTGCGGGGTGAACTTGGGCTCACCATGCTTTTCATCGCCCACGAGCTCTCCGTTGTGAAGCACATGTCGCACCGGGTCGCCGTCATGTATCTGGGCAGGATCGTCGAGATCGGCACCGGCGGGGAGATTTTCGCGCGACCGGCCCACCCCTATACCCAGAGCCTCCTGGCTGCGGTGCCGCGCCTGGGCACCCAGAAGCGCCGTCGGCAGGCCGTACTTCAGGGCGACATTCCGAGCCCCTACAATGTGCCGTCGGGCTGCCGCTTCCGGACCCGTTGCCCGAACGCTCAAGCGATCTGCCGCACGGTAGCACCACCCACCGTGCGCCTCTCCCCGACCCATTTCGCGGACTGCCATTTCGTGACCTGACCGGCGACTTTGCACTGCTGCTGTTCTGTTTGCGGTCCCCGCCGCAGCGCAAGCTATCGTGCCTTTGCTTGCCGGAAGTGGTCCGTGTCCAGGGCCGGGATCGGATGAAGGCAGCGGTGACACCGTTCTGGTTGCGGCGCAACGGAGGCCATGCTTCGATCCCGGGATCATGCGTGAGCCTCCCTGGATATTCCGGACCTACGCGGGTCACTCCTCGGCGCGGGACAGCAACCGGCTGTTCCACGGAAACCTCGGCAAGGGCCAGACCGGCCTTTCGGTCGCCTTCGATCTGCCGACGCAGACCGGCTACGACAGCGATCATCCGCTGGCGCGGGGCGAGGTCGGGCGGGTCGGCGTGCCGATCTCGCACATCGGCGACATGCGCAGCCTTTTCGAGGGCATTCCGCTCCAGCGGATGAACACCTCGATGACCATCAACGCCACGGCCGCCTGGCTGCTCGCCCTGTACGTGGTGGTGGCCGACGAGCAGGGGGCCGACCGGGCAGCACTCGCTGGAACCACCCAGAACGACATCATCAAGGAGTATCTGTCGCGCGGAACCTACGTATTTCCGCCCGAGCCGTCGCTGAAACTCACGCTCGACACCATCGCTTTCGCGGCCCGCCGGCTGCCGAAATGGAATCCCGTGAACGTCTGCTCCTACCACCTCCAGGAGGCGGGGGCGACGACCGCGCAGGAGCTTGCCTACGCGCTCGCGACGGCGATCGCGATCGTCGACGCGGCGAGGACGCGCGGAGACATCGAAGCCTCCCAGCTGCCGCAGATCGTCGGCCGCATGAGCTTCTTCGTCAACGCCGGCCTCAAGTTCGTTTCCGAGCTGTGCAAGATGCGCGCCTTCGTCGAGCTGTGGGATGACATCTGCCTTCGCCGCTATGGCGTGGAGGATGAAAAGCTCCGGCGCTTTCGCTACGGCGTGCAGGTGAACTCGCTCGGTCTCACCGAGCAGCAGCCGGAGAACAACGTCTATCGCATCCTGCTCGAGATGCTGGCGGTGGTGCTGTCGAAAAAGGCCCGCGCCCGCGCCGTCCAGCTGCCGGCGTGGAACGAGGCGTTCGGCCTGCCGCGCCCATGGGACCAGCAATGGTCGCTGCGCATGCAGCAGATCGTCGTCCATGAAACCGACCTGCTCGACTTCGAAGACATCTTCGACGGCTCGCCGGTGATCGCTGCGCGGGTGAAGGCGCTGAAGGACGAAGCGAACCAGGAGCTCGAGTGGGTCCTCGACATGGGCGGCGCCGTCAAGGCCGTCGAGCTGGGCTACATGAAACGCCGGCTCGTGGAAGCGAACGAGGCGCGTCTGGCGGCCATCGAGACCGGGGCCACCACCGTCGTCGGCGTCAACGCCTATACCGACAGCGAAATCTCGCCGCTGTCAGGGAGCGAGGACCTCCCGGCCGTGGCCGTCGCCGACGATGTCGCGCAGGAACAGATCGGACGCCTCAAGGCATGGCGCGACCGGCGCGACGCACCCGCCGTCCGGGCCGCACTCGCCGAGCTGCGGCGCGCTGCCGCGGAAGGCCGCAACGTCATGGAGCCGTCGATCGCCTGCGCACGGGCGGGTGTCACCACGGGGGAGTGGGGCGCCACGCTACGCCAGGTTTTTGGCGAATACCGGGCGCCCACCGGAGTGGAACTGCGTTCACATTCGCGCTCGGCGCCGGGCTTGCGCGACCGGGTGGCGGCGCTGGCAGCCCGGCTCGGGACGCCGGTTCGCTTCCTCGTCGGCAAGCCCGGGCTCGACGGACACTCGAACGGAGCAGAGCAGATCGCGTTGCGCGCTGCCGGCTGCGGCATGGAAGTCAGCTACGACGGCATCCGCCAGACGCCGGAGGAAATCGCCCGGGCTGCCAAGGATCGCGAGGTGCACCTGGTGGGGCTGTCGATCCTGTCCGGCTCCCACGTTCCCGTGGTGCGTGAAGTCATGAACCGGCTGCGCGAGATCGGCATGGGACAGGCGCCGGTGGTGGTCGGCGGCATCATACCGGCGCGCGACATCGCCATCCTCAAGCAGTGCGGCGCGGCGGCGGTCTACACGCCCAGGGACTTCGCTCTCGACCGAATTCTGTCGGAGCTCATCACCCTCATCGAAGAGCGCCAGGCCGCCGGAGAACCACAAAAAAGCCCCGATCCCGTCCGTCGGCGCCAATCGGCTCCTCGCCGCAATGTACCTGCTCGGCGGCGCGCGCGGCGGTGAGCCGGGCGATCTTCGTTTCGAATCCGCCCCGCGACCAGAAGCCGCTGCCTACCACGAAGGTGAAAAGTCCGCCCGGCCGGACGAGGCCGAGCAGCCCCGGCAACGGGCGGGCATCGACGTGTCCGGCGGTGAAGGTGCCGGCCGACAGGAGAGCGTCGTAGCTTTCAGGTGCGAGCGTCAGCGGCTGCAACAGATCAGCGGCCACGAGGCGCCGGTAGATGCCGCGCCGCCGCGCCACCTCGAGCATGCCGGGAGAGAGATCGAGACCGTCGATGGTGGTGAAACCCAGTTTGTGGAGCTCGGTTCCGGCAGCGCCGGTGCCGCAGCCGACATCCAGGATGCGGATCGCGGGATCGATCGTGAAGCGGTGCAGCAGCGCCGCGATGCGGGCGGTGCCGGTAATGCGCAGCGTCGCGTAGATGTCCTCGTCATAGGTTGGCGCCCAGGCGTCGTAGAGGCGCCGGGCTTCGCCGGCGCTGGCGAGAGCGCGGGCGCGGGCAAGGAACGTATTCACATCGGGACGCGGCATCGCAGAGCATGATAGTGGAAGACATGGCCGGGACGTCTACTCAAAACCGAGAGCCTGCCGGATCCTGCCCGGGGTCGCGCCCGAGATCCGCAGGGCGCGCAGCGAGCGGTCACCGGCGCTCTTGGAAAGCTTGCGGCCGACTTCGTCGCCGATTAGCCGGTGATGATGGTAGACCGGCGTCGGCAATCCCAGGAGATGCTGCAACAGCCGGTGGAGGTGCGTCGCCTCGAAGAGGTCGAGACCGCGCGTCACGTGGGTGATGCCCTGGAGCGCGTCGTCGATCACTACGGCCAGGTGATAGCTGGTGCCGATGTCCTTGCGCGCGATGACCGCATCGCCCCAGCGCGCCGGATCGGCAAGGATGTCCTGGCCGCGCCCCTGATCGGTGAAGCGCAGCGCATTGCCGATATGAGCGAGCGCGAGGGTCATGTCGAGGCGCAGGCTGTGGGGTTCACCCGCAGCGATACGTGACTGCTGCTCGGCGGGCTTGAGCGCCCTGCAGGTACCGGGATAGAGAGGCGCGCCGTCCGGATCGCTGCCGCTGCCGGCCGTCAGGGCGACCTGGCGCCGGGTGCAGAAGCAGGGGTAGAGCAGCCCCGCCTCGCGCAGCCTCCGTTGCGCCCTCCGGTAGGTCGCCATTTCGGCGCTCTGCCGGCGCACCGGACGTTCCCAGCTCAGTCCGAGCCAGGCCAGGTCGTCGTAGATCTGCGCGATGAAGGTTTCACGGCAGCGCAACGTGTCGATGTCTTCGATGCGCAGCAGAAAGCGGCCGCCGGCAGCCTGCGCGGCCTCCGCGGTGAACAGGGCGGAGAAAGCGTGGCCGAGATGCAGTTCGCCGTTGGGGCTTGGGGCGAAGCGGAACGCCGGACGGTTCATGCTGCCGCCTTCACCCGCAACCCGTGATTCGACGAGCGAACCGCGAACCGGATAGGTTCATCCACCCGAACGCCGATGACCTTACGCAGTCTGAAAACCGCCACCGACCTCGAGCAGGGAATCGCCGCGCTATGCCGCATCGAACCGCTTTTTTCCGACATCCTTGTGCGCGCCGGCACACCTTCGTTGCGCCTGACCGGCGCCGGCTTTCAGGCGCTGGCGGGCATCATCGTCGAGCAATCGATTTCTCTCAAGGCGGCAGCGGCGATTCACGCACGGCTGACCACACGGGTGCGGCCGTTCGATGCTTCGCGAGTGAGCCGCACGAGGCTCGAGACGCTGCGCGGCATCGGTCTTACCAGCGGCAAGGCCCGCGCGATCAAGTCGCTGGCGACGGCGATCGGCAACGGCCGCATCGATCTCGAGGCGATCGCCGGCATGAGCGACGGCGAGGCCGTGTCGGCGCTCACCAGGCTTCCGGGCATCGGTCCATGGACGGCGCACATCTATCTGCTGAGCGCGCTCGGGCGGCCCGATGCCTGGCCGGCGGGCGACGTGGCGCTGCAGGTCGCACTCGCGGACGCGTTCCGGCTCGCGCGGCGGCCGTCGGCCTCGGCCATGGAACGCATCAGCGAGCCCTGGCGGCCATGGCGCGCCGTGGCGGCACGGCTCCTGTGGGCGCACTACCGCTTGATGAAGTCGATGCCGCAAGCGTCGTGAAGACGTCGTGAAGCCGGCCCCCTTCACACCCCTGTCACACAAGTTATAGTAACGCCGCAAGGTGTGACGGCTCCCACCGGAATCAGAGCCCGGGGCCGGGTCAGGAAGCCAAGCAGCGTGACGAGCGCATCGCTTTCATTGGAGAGTTGTCCGGCGCTGGTCCTCAACGCGGACTACCGGCCGCTTTCCTACTATCCGCTGTCGCTGTGGTCGTGGCAGGACGCCGTCAAGGCCGTGTTCATGGATCGCGTCAATATCGTTTCGCACTACGACCGTGTCGTGCACAGCCCGTCGTTCGAGTTCAAGCTGCCGAGCGTGGTGTCGCTCAAGACCTTCATCAAGCCGGCGCGCCATCCGGCGTTCACGCGGTTCAACGTCTTTCTGCGCGATCGCTTCTCCTGCCAATATTGCGGCGAGCGCGACGATCTCACCTTCGATCACCTCGTGCCGCGCTCGAAGGGCGGACACACGACCTGGAACAATGTCGTCACTGCCTGCGCACCGTGCAATCTGAAGAAGGGCGGACATCTGCCGAAAGAGGCGCGGATGTGGCCGAGCCAGCTGCCGGTCAGGCCGACGGTGCACGAGTTGCACCGCAACGGCCGGCTGTTTCCCCCCAACTACCTGCACGAGAGCTGGCAGGACTATCTCTACTGGGATACCGAGCTCGAGCCGTAGAGCATTCGGGCATCGTCGTCTCCGCGAAAGCGGGGACCCAATGGTGAATCTCAACCGCTGCTGCTTCATTGGATCCCTCTTGCGAGGCCTCTTGCGAGGGGATGACGATGTGTTTTGTGGCGGCGTACCGCTGCCGCCTCGGTGCTGCGGTCAATCGGGCCGACAGCACTTCTTGAATTTTCTGCCGCTGCCGCACGGGCAGCGATCGTTGCGGCCGACATGGCGCCAGGGGTTGATGGCGGGCTCATTTTCGCTCGGCCAGAAAACGTCCACAAAGTCTCGGTCATAGACAGGGTCGTCCCGATAGGTCCACGCAAGCTCCTCGACCACGTCGTCGATGTATCCGAGGCCGGCTCGCTTCAGACGGTCGGCATCGTCCGGGGCGCTCTCCGCTTCGGCCAGATCCCCTTCGAAGTGGCTGAAGCGGAGAACGTCCTCGGGTATCCGGTCCTCCCAGGCGCGCGCGACCAGGGGAGCGAGATCGCGCAGACCGAGCCGGGCGATCGCTTCCAGCCAGGCGATCCAGACATATTCGCCGTCTTCCGCCGGCCGCTCGTGGTAGAAGTCTTCGAGAAAGCGCCGCATCCGTTCGCGCTCGATGCGGCCCTCCCAGGCCAGAAAGGTCGCTGCACCGAGAAGACTGGCGCGCGCGTATTCATCAATCGAGCGATCGACGATTGCGGCCAAGAGAGCGTCGGTATCGCCGTCGAACATTCCAGCGGCGATGCGCGACAAGGATTGCGCGACGGCATCGCCCAGAACGTCTTCGACATCCGCGGCCGGGCCGCGAAGGAGGCGCAGCAACAGCGCGCAGCTCTTCGTATCCCGCGCTCCGCCGAGGACATAGAGCCCCCGGAAGACGAGTGTCTTTTCATCGTCGGTCAGAACCTCGCCGTCGGCGGCCCGCGCCAGGAAAGCGCGAAGCGTGGGACCGGACTCTTCAATCCGGATCGTGCACATCCGGAGTGCGAGGGCCGGTGGATTCCGCGCGGTGGCGAGAGCCTGAAGATGATTCTCGATCGGGCCCGTGTCCGGCGTTTCGCCGCCCTGGCTCAATGTCGCTTCAAGCTGGTTTTTTCTCATGCCGGGCTTCGTCCAGGCAATCGGGCCGACCGCGCGCCCCTGATCGCGATTGCCGCGATGAGGATCGAGATCACGACATTCCAACCCGCGAAGGACAGTCCGAGGAAACGCCACTGCGCCTCGTCGCAGGCGATGGCGACCGCGGTGGAGAGATCGGGCAGTCCGCCTGTCAGCCCGGCGCCGCCGGCGCACGAGGCGGGTCCCGCCCACCACTTCCATTCGATGCCGGCGTGGTAGAGCCCCAGCCCGCTGTTGATGATCATCGCCAGTGCCGAGAGCGCGAGGCCCGATGGGATGAACGGGCGCGCCGCACCCTTCCTTCCCAGCCACAGAAAGAAGGTGATGGGCACGACCGCATAGTAGGCCCAGCGCTGCTGCAGGCAGAGCGGGCAGGGTACATAGCCGCCGGCAACCTCGAATACCCACGCGGCGAGGAGGGTCGCGGCTGACAGAACCAGCGCGGCCAGAACCGCTCGATCGGGCGATAGGCGCTTCAGCACGACAGCAAACTGCCGGTACGCGTCAGGGCTTGCAACCCGAAATAGAGCGCGATCAGCACCGCGGCCGCTGCACCGGCGATCAGGCCCAGGCGGCGTTCGATGAACGCTCTGATGGGTTCACCCCAACGGCGCAGCGCCCAGGCAAGGGCGAAGAAGCGGGCGCCGCGTGCGATCAGGCAGGAGAGGATGAAGAAGGTGAGGCCGACGCCGACGACGCCGGAAAGAATGGTCACTACCTTGATCGGCGGAATGTGCGAAAGACCCGACGTGACGAGGAGCAGCATGGTCGTTTCGCGGCCTGCGCAGCGGCGCAGTTCCTCGAAGTTGTCGAGCTTTCCGAGCATGGCGAGGAGGGGCTCGGCCACCACCTCATAGGCTAGCGCGCCCAGGAAATAGCCGGCGACCCCGCCCAGGGTCGAGGCGATGGTGGCGGTCAGCGCGTAGCGGTAGGCGCGCTCGGGCCTGGCGAGCGCCATCGGCAGATAGAGCACGTCGGCCGGCACCAGGAACACCGAGCTTTCGATGAAGGCGATTGCTGCGAGCCAGGGCTCGGCCTGCTTGCGGGCCGCCAGCGACAGTGTCCAGTCATAGAGACGGCGCAGCACGATTCAGTTTCCTCCAGGTCCGCAACCAGCCAGTGCCCGGACGGCTGCAATGGTGTCCGCATCGGCGGCGCTCTTGTCCGTCCGGTAGGCCTTCAGCCGCGCGAAGCGCAGCGCCACGCCGCCCGGATACTGCGGGCTCGCCTGCACGTCGTTGAAATCGACCTCCACCACGAGCTCGGGGCGGACGTATACTGTGTAGGCGTCGCTACGGGATTCGAGCCCCAGCAGCTTCTCCGTCTGCCAGGCGAGCATGGTGTCGGTCATGCCCTTGAAAGTCTTGCCCAACATCACAAAACCGTCGCTCTCCGGATCGCGGGCGCCGAGATGCAGGTTCGACAGATATCCCTTGCGGCGTCCGTGGCCCCATTCGGCCGCCAGCACCACCAGGTCGAGGGTGTGAGCACGCTTGATCTTCAGCCACGCGCCGCCGCGCCGTCCGGCCTCGTAGGAGGCTTCAGGGTCTTTCGCCATCACGCCTTCATGGCCGTGGGCGAGAGCGTCCTTCAGGAAGCGGTTCGCTTCAGCGGCATCAGCCGTGACGAGGCGCGGCAGGAGAAACTCGCCGGGCGCCGTCTCTTCCAGCACCGTGTAGCGATCGCGGGCGGGCTCGCCGATCAGCGCTGCGCCGTCGTGATAGAGGATGTCGAAAAACGACACGCTCACCGGCAGGCTCGTGCGCATCTCTGCGACGTTCAGCTTGCGTCCGAAACGCTGCATGGTGATCTGGAACGGATGCGGTTTGCCGTCCGCCTTCAGGGCGATCGCTTCGCCGTCGAGGATGAGCTCGCGGGCCGGCAGGCGGGCCACCTGCTCGACGATTTCCGGCACGCTCTCGCTCACCTCCCTGAGGTTGCGCGTATAGACGCGCACCTCGCAGTGGCGCTTGTGGACCTGCACGCGGGCGCCATCGAGCTTCCACTCGAAAACGGCGCTACCGAGCTGCCTGAGGGCATCGGCGACGTCGGCGGCGGGCTTTGCCAGCATGGGCAGCACCGGCGCAAAGAGCGTGATGGCGAACCGCTCGAGGCCGGCCGCACCTTCGGTGAGCGCAGCCCTGGCGACGGCGCGCACGCTGCCGGCGAGCATCGCAGCCCTGCGAATGTCGGCCGCCGGCAACTCCGCTGCCCTGGCGATGGCATCCAGCATGATGCCTTCGAGCGCTCCCTGGCGCAGCTCGCCGACGATGAGCCTGAGCAGGAAGTCCTGTTCCTCGCCCGTGGCCCGCGAGAACATCCGCGACAGGACGGCCGCCCGTTCGGCCGTCGAGCGCGCGCCCTTGGTGGCGGCCAGGGTTGCGAACTCGCGGTCGACCTCGCCGACCGTGAGCACCGGCCTCGCCGCCGGCGCGGCGGAGGCGGCGCTGAGCAGGAGCCGGGACCCGATGCCGATCCTGCCCTGGGTGAGTTCACCCGAGAGGTAGCTGACGCCTGTTTCGATCTCGTCTTCGCCGAGAGACCGGAGCGTGCCGGCGAGGGCGGAGATTTTTTCGAGACGACTGCGCGTTTCGGCGACCCGGCGCGAGGTGGTGACGAGCTCGGAGAACAGCATCCGTGGTCAGTCTTCGCCGGTGGCGACGCGGCGCAGCTGCTTGAGTTCTGGCGCGCCGCACCTTGGCGTCCCGGCGCTTTCTCCTCGATGCCGCGGTGGGCCTGGTCGCGCGGCGTGGCTTCGGCGGCACGGCGGCGCGGCGGATGAGGTCGAGCAGGCGTGTCATGGCGGCGGCGCGATTGCGCTCCTGCGTGCGGTGGCTCGACGCGGTGATGACGATCACGCCGTCCGAGGTCATGCGCCGCCCGGCGAGGCGGCGCAGGCGCTCGAAGAGCGCGCCCCCGAGGGCTGGATCGCTCGCCGCATCGAACCTGAGTTCGACCGCGGTCGCCACCTTGTTGACGTTCTGGCCACCGGGCCCCGGGGCGCGGATGAAGCGCTCGCGCACATTGCGCTCGTCGATCGAGATCGATTCGGTGACGCGGATCATGGCCAGCGGACTTTACGCGGCGGCCGGAAGGCAGCAAATAGGATCAGTGGAGCGAATCGGAGAACGATATGGACGCATGGAAGCTCCCCTGGGACGGCGGATGCCGATGCGGGGCAACCCGGATCAGGGTGACCGCTCCGCCGCTCCTCGCTTCGGCTTGCCACTGCACCGGCTGCCAGCGCATGACGGCGAGCGCCTTCTCGCTGTCGCTGGCGGTGCCCGCCCAGGGCTTCGCGGTCACCGCCGGCGAGCCGGTGATCGGCGGATTGCACGGGGCCACCCGCCACTATTTCTGCCCGCGCTGCAAGAGCTGGATGTTCACGAGGCCCGAGGGGCTGGACGACTTCGTAAACTTGCGCGCATCGATGCTTGACGAGCATGCCTGGTTCCGGCCGTTCGTGGAGTTCTGGACGCAGGAGAAGCTGCCATGGGCCGCCACCCCGGCGGTGCTCAGCTTTGCGACCGAGCCCGAGTTCGAAGCGTTCCCCAGGCTCGTTGCAGACTACGCGGTGAGGGGCGCCAGGCCCGGCTGACGAAGGCATGTGGCGGGCGGGCAGGAGGCCTGTTTGTTGACGCTTAAGCGGCAATCAATATGATCGCCGGCGCTTTGGGCCCCTGTGGCGGAACTGGTAGACGCGGCAGACTTGCAAACTCAAAATTTGCTGCTCGCAAGGGCGTGGGGGTTCAACTCCCTCCAGGGGCACCAGCGACCAAAAGTCACTAACGGCACTGGCAGTGTTTCAATCGCGGACATCGCCATGGTTGGGTCTTGAGTTCCGCGATGTACATGAGGAGCCATCTCACGATGCTATTGGATGGTAGCCGTTTACAGAATCAAAATCTCACATCCAACAGGGTTTAAGTAGGGTTTAAGGGACAGGCAGATTGAAAGCCGCCCAAGCCTCGACGAGGTGGGGACTCTTGGCAACGTACTCGCTTGCGAGCGTGTTGTATGTCAACCCAAGGCATCTGGCTTTCCACACCCAAATGCCACGTGGGGGCGTTGGGCGCTGGATTGTCCAGGCTCGCAGTGTATATCAATATCCAATTTGCCCAAGCTAGCGTTACGGGCGGCGCCAAAGGTCTATATGTCAAACTCGACCCGCAGTTGGCACAGAACCCCCGTTCGGCAAATGGAGAAGATTTATAATACCTCGGCTCACCCTTTGTGAACTGTACAGCGTTAGCGGGGTATGTTGATCCTGCGGTGACTGGAGCGCCGCTGAACTTTTGACACATCCGGCAGTGGCAAAAAGTGGTATCGAGCGCCGGTTCTGTGACCCTGTATCGGATTTCGCCGCACAGACATCCGCCGGTGACGGGGACTTTCTTGCCACCGACCATATCGAGCATGGGGTGCTGCTCACTAGCCGATGAAACGCTCGAGAAACTCACGCTGTATACGTGGACCAACTTGTTGATGTTCTTGATCTGCCGATTGCCCAAATCGACGAAACTCTGATCAACCTTTCCGTCAACTTGCTCGAATATCGTGCCGGAGACAAAAACGCCGCCCGGCTCCGCTAATTCCTGGAGGCGAGCCGCGACGTTTACGCCGTCACCATAAATGTCGTCTCCTTCTATGATCACGTCGCCCAGATTGATGCCAATACGAAAGACGACCGTGCGCTCGTCAGGCACCTTAGCGTTGCGTATTGCCATGCCTTGCTGAATTGCGCCAGCGCATTCCACGGCGTCGATGGCGCTCACGAACTCGACGAGCAGGCCATCGCCTATCAGCTTCACTATTCGTCCGTTGTGTTCGACAATCGTCGGATCGATCAGTTCGGCGTGATGGGCTCGCAACGCACCAAGTGTTCCAGCCTCGTCTATGCCCATGAGTTGGCTGTAGCCAACGACGTCAGCGCTTAAGATCGCGGCGAGCCGGCGGCTCGTGTTCTCCCGTGCCAAAGGAACCTCCCTGGTTAGTGCTGAGTGTGTATTGCAGTTTAGGAAGAGGCGGAGAGGCAGTCTACGATCCGCATGATTGACGGTTGCTACCAATTTTTCGTCCCATGTTTGGCATTCAGGGCGATCATTCTAGGAATCCAATGGGTCGGTCGCGGCTGTCCAATGATATCCGCGGCATGTCCGCTCTATCTTCAACTTGCCGGCACAGCTGAGTGCAAGTGATCCGATCTACATGATCAGGCGCCGCAGGGCTCTGGACTTTGCCCCCATGAAGGCGCAGCATTCAAGCTTCGAGACGCCATTCAAACGTCCGACCATTTCGCAAATTTTCGGAAACTTAGAACTGCGCCTTATCCTTTGGGGGCTGGCTTTTTCGTTTGGAGGAGGTCTGCAATGAGTTCCGTGACCGCGAAGACCAAGCTCTATGATCGTCTCGGCGGGGTTTATTCGATTGCTGCCGTAGTGGACGATTTCATCGACCGTGTCATGCACAACCCGGTCTTGAATGCGAATGTCGCCGTCGACGAAGCGCATCACCGCGTGAGTGCCGCAGGCTTCAAATACTATGTGACGGAAATGGTTTGTTGGGCGACCGGCGGCCCACAGAAGTATTCCGGTCGTTCCATGCTCGAATCCCATAAACATCTCAAGATCACCGAAAGCGAGTGGGCCGCCTTCTGTAAGGACTTCGACGACACCATGGCGAAGTTCAATGTGCCCGAGGCGGATTGCAGGGAGCTGTTTGCCATTGTGGAAAGCACGAAGGGGGATATCGTGACGGCCTGACAGTCTGTGAGGAGGAAAGCATGGAGCAGGCGGGTGTGCTGGAGGCAATCTACCGCTACCCGGTGAAAAGCATGGCGGGCGAAGAGGTTTCCGAGTCGTTCGTCGGATACGGCGGGCTCATGGGAGACCGAGCATTCGCCTTTGTTCGCCGGAAAGGCATCAAGGGTTTCCCCTGGCATACCGGACGCGAGCAGGAGGATATGGTCCTTTTCCGGCCGCGCTTCCGCGACAGCGCCGCCATGACCCTGCCGGCCGATATCCAGTCCTCCTTCGCGATGGCGCCCGGCGCCAACGCCGTGTTCCCGCCCGAACCGGCATTCGAAGTCGAAGTAACGACACCTCAAGGAGACGTTTACCCCATCCGGTCGGCTGAGCTCATGGCCGACCTCGAACAGCGCAACGGCGAGCCGGTGACCCTGCGCTTCAGCCAGCGCGGCCTATACGACTGCCGTCCTGTTTCGATCTTCGGCAACGCAACTGCCAAGGGCCTTGGACAAGAGCTCGGAATGCCGATGGATCGCCGGCGCTTTCGTGCGAATTTCTACGTCGACTGGCGCGAGCCCGAGCCCTACCGGGAAAATGCTCTGGTGGGACGCACGCTTCAAATCGGTGACCGCCTGCATATTTCGGTACTGGAGCTTGATCCGCGCTGCAAGATGATCACCATCGATCCCGCGACTGCGATGACCGACAAGAAAATCCTCCACCATGTCATCGCGGAACATGGCGGCACCGCTGGGGTATACGCAGCCGTGCTGATGGAAGGCGTTGTGCGCAAAGGAGACGCAGTCAACGTGGTGTAGCGATGGTCTAGCGAGGACTTCCACCTGACGGGCTAGACACCTCCTCGGCGAGGTCCGCTGTGGGGGTCAGACTCGGCTGTGCATCCATGGGCCAGAGTTCCGAAATGAAGTAAAGTCGGCTGTTCACTGGAGCGGCGGCAGAGTCTGCTTTCCCCGTGGAGCCGGAAACGGCGTCTCCCGAAGAACGTGTCCGCGGGCGCGCCCAGAAGGCTGGAGCGTTCGGCTTCTTCAGCAGACCCTTCGACGAGGAGCTCTTTATCGGCTGTCTCAACCGGGCCTTGAGATCTGCGACTGCTGACTGCTAGCCCAGAGCCCAGGGTGACGCACGTATACCCGGCGTATCCTTAGGTATAGCTTTTACTCCCGCTCGCGGTGTGCATAGTTAACTTTCAGTACAGGCTGTCGTTAAGGGCGGTCCGACTGCCCCCGCTAATCTGACCGCTGACTGCCGTACGCGTCGGCTTTCCCCTCCCGACGCACAGCGTTAAACGCACCGAGCGCTCGGCTCCCCGACTGGGCGCTCGTTTATTTTGTGGGGTTGCTGAACCGCAGCGATAAGATGGTAGTTTGAACAACTGAAAGGGAGGTTCCCATGCGAGGTCCGGTAAGCCTGACCCATCGCCAAACCGATGCAGGCCAGCAATGTGAGCGCGACGGAGCCGATGGAGCTGCTGGTCATTCAGGTCAACAACGAGGGCGAACCTCTGATGTACAAGGTGGAGTAATTACTTTTCGGGCCGAGGCAAAGAGAGCTTAAAAAGCTATCACCGGGTGGCGTGCTTCTTTGACGGCCGCCGGCGCTTCCTTCAGACTCCTCTTGAGAGCATCCATGATGTTCACGAGCTTGGCGGCCCAGGCTCCGCCTCGGGCGGGATCTCGATCTTCTAGCTACTGACCGGGAGGAGAGGGCGATAGTCGAGCAGCGTGTCGAACGTAAGCTCTCAGCGATCCTTGCCGCTGATGTCGCAGGCTATAGCCACCTGGTGGGCGTTGACGAGGAGGGAACGCTCGCACAGTTGAAGGCGCTTCGGCGTACCCTCGTCGATCCCAAGATCAATGAACATCGCGGGCGGATCGTCAAGACTGCGGGCGATGGCTTGCTGGTTCAATTCCGGAGTGTCGTGGACGCAGTGCGCTGTGCCGTTGAAGTCCAGCGCCAGATGGTCGAACACAACGCCGAAACGCCGGAGGAGAAGCGGATCGAATAACGCGTGGGTATCAACGTCGGCGACGTGATCATCGACGGCGAGGATATCCATGGTGACGGCGTGAATGTCGCCGCGCGACTTGAAACATTGTCCGAGCCGGGCGGTATCTGCGTGAGCCTTGGTGTCCGCGACCAAGTGCGCGACAAGCTCGACCTCACCTTCGACGATGCAGGCGAGCAGCAGCTGAAGAACATCGCGCGGCCTGTGCGGGTCTATCGGGTGCGGCTCAGCGGAAATGCCACGCAGGCAGCAGCGGCATTGGCGCCCCCCGACAAGCCGTCGATTGCGGTCCTGCCTTTTCAGAATATGAGTGGCGACCCCGAGCAGGAATACTTCGCAGGTGGCATGGTGGAAGAGATCATTACGGCGTTGTCGCGCATACGTTGGCTGTTCGTGATCGCGCGCAATTCGAGCTTCGCATACAAGGGAGCGAGCGGTCGACCTTGGGGTACGCTATGTGCTTGAAGGCAGCGTGCGCAAGGCGGGCAACACAGTGCGTATCACAGGGCAACTCATCGATGTCTCGACAGGTGCTCATATCTGGGCAGATCGTTTTGACGGAGAACTAGCGAACATCTTCGATCTGCAGGATCGGGTGACCGCGAGCGTGGTGGGCGTCATCGGACCCAAGTTGGAACAAGCCGAGATTGAACGGGCCAAGCGCAAGCCAACTGAGAGTCTAGACGCATATGACCACTATTTGCGTGGCCTAGCAGGAGTTCATCAGTGGACCCGAGAAGGTAACAGCGAGGCGTTGTCACACTTCAAGCGAGCTATTGAACTCGATCCCAATTTCGCTTCAGCCTTTGGCATGGCTGCACGCTGCTACGCACAACGCGTCGGTTTTGCTTGGGTAATCGATCGCGGGCAGGAGATCGCTGATGCCGAACGGCTGGCACGGCGGGCCGGAGAACTGGACAAGGAGGATGCCGTTGCGCTCTCTGCGGCGGGAAACGCACTTGTCATTGTCGTTGGCGACGTCGACGACGGTGCCGCCTTGATCGATCGGGCTCTGGTGCTCAATCCGAACCTGGCATGGGCATGGCTCTCCAGCGGCTTTGCGAGAATTTTGCTCGGTGAGCTGGAAGTCGCAATCGAACACGTCGCTCGCGCCATGCGTCTTAGTCCACAGGATCCCCAGATGTTCGCCATGGAAATCGCCATCGCAGCCGCTCACCTCTTCGCTGGCCGCCCTGACCAGGCATTATCGTGGGCAGAAAAGGCCGTGCAGGAGCGATCGAATTTTTTTGTCGGGACATGCGTCGCCGCGGCCAGCGGTGCTCTCGCGGGGAAGCTAGCGCAAGCGGAGAAAGCCATGGTGCGCTTGCGTCAGCTCAATCCAGCGCTGCGGATTTCCAACCTCAAGGACATGCAACCCTTCCGGAGACCGGAACATTTGACGCCAAACTCGCAGAAGGACTGCGAATAGCCGGACTGCCGGAATGAAACCGGAACCATCAGTGTATGCTGCAAACATCCTGAACCTGCCGGGCATCTCTTCCTGCTTTTCTGTAGCGGGAATAGGGACCCTGCGCTGTTGGTCGGAGTGGGTCAGAAGTCGGCTGTGCATTAGCTCCGCGAGACTGTCAGCTTTCCATCCAGAAGCAGCCGTAAATAGTACCGCTCGTCACTTGAGCGGCAATTCAAGATTGGGCGGCGTTTAACTTTGCGGCCGGTCGCCTGCAACCTGCGGAGATGATGAAGCATGAATGCCCTAGAGGTCATCCAAGTACCCTCCCCGACCATTCAGAAATGGCAAGAAATTGTTGATCTTCTTGCTGAGATCTTACACGTCCCCTCTGCTTTAATTATGAAGGTGGAACACTCCGAATATAAAGGTTTTTGTTTCCAGCGAGTCGGAGGGAAATCCGTACGAGAGGGACGAACTCGCCTGCCTGAACACCGGACTGTATTGCGAGACGGTGATGAAAACCCGCGAGCTTCTGCGCGTTCCCAACGCTCTGGTGGATCAGGAATGGAAAGCCAATCCCGACATCAAGTTGGGAATGATCTCGTACATGGGCTTTCCGGTGGCTTGGCCTAATGGCGACATCTTTGGGACCATCTGCGTTCTAGACAGCAGGCCAAATGGTTACAGCGAGCTTTACAGGAAATTGCTGTTCCAATGTCGCGAAGTGCTGCAGGCCGATCTGAAGTCACTGCAAGCGAGCAATGAACTCGAACTCAAGGTTCTAGAGCGGACAGCGGAACTAAGGAGAAGCGAGCTCTATTTGACCGAAGCGCAGAGATTGAGCCGCACCGGCAGCTTCGGCTGGAATGTCTCCAGCGGAGAAATCTTCTGGTCAGAGGAGAGCTTCAGAATTTTTGGATACGACAAGGCGCTTTCCGCCACTGTCGACATGGTCCTTCAACGCGTCCATCCGGAAGATCTTGCTCTCGTAAAATCGACATTCGACCGCGCATCCCGCGACGGGGGGGATTTCGATCTTGAACATCGATTGCTGATGCCAGATGGGTCTGTCAGAAATATTCATGTCGTCGCTCATGCGGTCCGAGACGAAGCAGGCCAGCTGGAATTCCATGGGGCGCTGATGGACGTCACCACAGCCAAACGGGCCGAGGAAGACCTGCACAAAGCTCGGACAGAGCTCGCGCATGTCACGCGCGTGACAACCCTAGGCGAGCTGACCGCCTCGATCGCTCACGAGGTGAACCAGCCACTGGCAGCGATCGTGACAAACGGCAATGCGGCTTCGCGCTTCCTCGCAAATGCGACACCGGACCTCAGCGAAGCGCAGGCGGCCGTGAAGCGCATTGTCAGTGACGGTCATCGTGCTGCTGAGGTGATCACAAGCATACAGGCGATGTTCAAGGACGTTGACCGAGAAAAGAGCCCCGCTCGATATCAACAAGCTCATTCGCGATGTGCTAGTGCTCGTGCTCGGGGAGCTGCGGGCGTACCAAGTGTCGGTCCACACCGACCTGAATGACAAGCTGCCGGATGTCAGAGGCAATCGAGTTCAATTGCAGCAGGTCATCCTCAATTTGATTATGAATGCTCTCGAAGCCATGAACTCCGTAACGAATCGCCCACGGATGCTGCGGCTAAAAACGGAATTTCACGAGCCCGACGGGGTGCTGGTGTTGGTAGAAGACTCTGGAACGGGTATCGATCAGAAAAACATGGACCGCATATTCGATTCATTTTTCACAACCAAATCGCAAGGCATGGGTATGGGACTTTCCCTTTGCCGTTCGATCATCGAAGCCCATGACGGTCGGCTTTGGGCTTCATCCGAAATAGATCATGGCACGGGTCTTAACGTCCTATTGCCTGCGGTAAGGCCCTGAGTCGAAGTGTGAGCGTGCGATCAGACGGTCGATTGACCGCCTGCGCCCCAGGTCACGGCGCGAGCAGCCGATATCAAATCGTTTCCCACTTGCGGCCGCCCCGCAAAATCCGCGGTATGTCCGCTCTGTCTCCAACTCCGGCTAACGCTTTTACACCTTACACCCGCACCGAGACGACGCGATATCCGATCCCCTGACGTTATCAAATGTGGCCACTACCAACCAAAAAGGCTAAGCATCTACCTCTTGGAAACGAGCATTTTGACCTGCGACTAGCCAGAGACTAATTAGAACTAAGAGACTGACATAAAACATGAATCATAAGAACTAAAATTTGCTGCTCGCAAGGGCGTGGGGGTTCGACTCCCTCCAGGGGCACCAGAACACCTTTAATCAAAGTTGCCAGGCCCAGCAATCCAGTACGCATCCGGTGAAGACCACGGATCGTCGCGGTTTTCGGGAGCTGCCGATCTCAGGCAGCGGCGGCGTGGGGCGGCGCTTTCCAGCTCCATGGGAAAAGCGCGCGATGCGGCGCATGGGATAATCGGGCAGTCGTGCGAGCACATCGGCAAGCCAGCCTTGCGGATCGATGCCGTTCAGTTTGGCGGTGTTGATGAGTGTGTAAATGGTGGCGGCGCGCCGTCCACCTTCATCCGAGCCTGCGAACGTCCAGTTGTGGCGTCCGACGGCGACACGGCGGATTTCGCGCTCGGCGGCATTGTTGGACATGCAGAGCCGGCCGTCGTCGATAAAGCGCGTGAGCTGAGGCCAACGCTTGAGGCTATAATCGATGGCTTTCGCTGTCTCGCTCCTGGACGAGAGCCTGACGCGCTGTTGCTCGGAGCCAGGCTTCCAATTCTGTCAGCAGCGGCTGGCTGCGTTCCGCGCGCACGAGTTGGCGCTGCGCCGGTGAAGCATCCCGTTGACCTCGCGTTCGATGCTCGAAGAGCTCATCGATGCGCGCGACCGCCTCGACGGCAATCGGCGATTTTTGCAGCCGCGCCAGATCGAAGAACTTGCGCCGCGCATGGGCCCAGCAGGCGGCCTCGATGATCGGCGCAGATCTTGCGGCTCGGCTCGTAGAGCATGGTGAACCCGGCAAACGCATCGGCTTGCATCAGATCCCTGCATAACCGGCGAGATGCTTCTGCGGATGCTCGCCGGAACGGTCGCGCGAGTAGAAGAAGACCGCCGCCGGCGGCTCCTCGCCAGCGAACGGGCGATCGTCGCGGACGTAGATCCACAGCCGTCCGGTGCGGCATTTGTTCTTGGCCAGCACCGGCACCGGCGTATCGTCGGCATGAATGCGCTCGGCGGCTAAGCACGTGGGCTCATAACGCCTCAACGATCGGCATCAGCGTCGCCGACGCAGGCGCCGACCCGATCGGCGAGCGTCGAGACATCCAGATCGATGCCCTCCTTGGCAAACGTTTCGCTCTGGCGATTGAGCGGCTGATGCAAGGCATACTTGGAGACCAGCACCATCGCGAGAAGGCGCGGGCCGGCAAGCCCGCGCGTGAATCGGGTGGGATGGAGCGCCGGCGGCTCGGTAATGGCTTCGCAGTCGCGGCACGAGAACTTCTCGCGCACGTGCTCGATGATCTTCCATCGCCGCGGCGATCGCATTCCAAGCGTTTTCGGACACCACCTCGCCGAGCTTGCGCAGCCGAACGCCGCCGCACTTGCCGCAGGCGCAAGGCGGCGGCTCGATGATCCGCTCAACGCGGCAGATTGTCCGGCAGTGGCTGGCGCGGCGGCCGCGGAGTAAGGCGGGCACGGTTTTCTCCTCGGCGGCCTTCGGTGCTGCCATCTCGGCGCCGCTTGGTCTCTACTTCGGCCTGCGTCTCCTCGAGGTCCTCGATGGCTAGCTCGAGCTGCTCAATAAGTTGCTTGCCGCGTTCGGATGATTGTCCGAACTGCTGCGACGCGCCTTGGCCAGCATAGAGTTTCAGCCGCTGGATCTGCAGCGAGTGCGCATGCGCAACGGTCAGCTTCGCTCCTCGCCATCGTCAGCAGCTTTCGCGCTGCGCCAAGATCATCGCATGCGCGGCGGCGAGGTCTGTGGGGAGCGGATCGGAGGGCGTTCATCACAACAGAGATTCAAGCCAGATTCGTCGCAAAAAATCGCGCTGGTTCCACCGCGTGAATCAATTCGTCACGCTTCACCCGGCCGCTTGTGGCCGCCAGGTTTCTGCGGCATCCGCCAATCGATTCCGGCGAAAAGATACGAGAGCTGTGCGGCGTGATGGTCACAGCGCCATCGGCGTCAGACGGCCACAGAAAACGCCCGCGCTCAAGCCGCTTGGCGAACAGGCACACTCCCTGGCCATCGTGCCAAAGCACCTTGATCAGCTCGCCGCGCCGGCCGCGGAAGACGAACAGATGCCCGCCATGCGGATCGCGCTTGAGCGTCTCCTGCACACCACAGCGCCAAACCATCGAAGCCCTTGCGCATGTCGGTGTGGCCGGTCGCCAGCCATACCCGCACGCCGCTGGCGATCGGGACTCGTCGCCGCCTTCGAGCTTCGCCAGGGCGGTGACCGTCGCCTTGATCGTCGCAGCATCGGCCCGGCCGGCGATCCGCATCCGCGTGCCACTCGCAAACTCGACCTCGATTGCGCCCGGCGCCGTCGGTAATCCGGATGTCGATGCACCAGTGCGCGAGGCACAACCGCCACGGCCGAAAACCCCGGCGCGATTCGCCGACGACCGCACAGCTGTTGCCGCCATCGGAACAACTGACTCGACGTGCATTCCGGCGGCTCGGGCGATCCTCGGAAGCCACCGCTCCCGGCTCGATCGCCGCCGCAACAATCCGCTCCTTCTCGGCGGCCGACCACCGACGGCGACGCTGTACCGACGTGATCACCTCAACCTGCGTCTTGGTCATAGGACTATCCCTAGGAGTAGTCCTATGACTCGCCCGTTCACACTCACACCCGCAAGGCGGCCTTCACCGGAGGCGTACGCAATCCAAGCGGCGCGCCGCTTCCGGTTACCGTCCGAAAGCAGTCACTATCGTGATGCTTTCTCATGTCGCTGAAGTGCCAACTCCGGACATCGGGCTACGAGAACTGGCTTCTCGTCAGCCCGCCCCCTGCGACCAGGAGATGAGTGTCGTGCGCCAACCGCGGTGCGAGTAGCTGGTGGCGGCGAGACCCAACATTAGACCCATGAGTGAGGTTCGTCAGAAACCGGTTTTTTCATTGGGGCATGTTTGACAAGCCTCAGTGACTGCCGCCCAGAGCAGCGAGGTATTGGAGCGCGCCTTAATTCCGGGCAGGAAGAAGTAGCCGCCTCCCTTGACAGTAGTGAAGGCAGGAAGCCCCTTTATTTTTCGACGGACCGGTCGCTTGGGAATTGTCATGTCAAAGGTGCCGTCTTGATTTCCGATGAATGGATCGCGCTCATTGCCGAGTTCATGAAACTTGGGGTCGTTGATCCACACGTTCTGGGCGAACTCGAATTGGCGAACGAGGCTTGCACACAGAACGAACGCCGCTACGCCGCGATCAACGCCGTCTTCGGGCACCCCCTCTGGCAAGGGCGGACCATAGGTGGCGCCACGGCGAATCATTCTGCGCCGTTGCACATTCACCGCGGTATCTCGCGGATTCATTCGCCTGATATGAGCTCCGAGCGGAACGGCATAGCCGTGCGGGTCCATTTTGCCGTAGTCGAAATTGTTGTTGCGCTGAGGATCGTTCGCGAGTGCTGGATCGTCTTTGTCGGGCGCGAACATGAGTGGAGCGCCACTGCGCCAGCGGCCCATCAATTTGGCCGCGACCCATTCCTGCTCTTCTGGCGTCTTGCCGTTCTGCCGCAGAAATTCGCGAAATGCGCCCACATGTTCCTGAAGTCGGCGATAAGCCATATAGTGCCGTTTCGGGACAAAATTTCAGGCTGTGGTAGTCCGACTGGCGGACCGTCTTCGTCGGGATAGCCGAGAATGAATTCGCCCGCTTTGATGTAGCCACCAGAACCAGGAGTCGGCTCGATGCCGGCGCCCTCGATCGCAAGCTCGGTGAGGCGATCGCGATAGCCGAAATGATCGCGCGCATAATCGTATGGAGGGATGGCGTCCAGATCGAGCGATGAAAGAACTTCGACGGAAGGCGTTCGCGCCAAAAGAGCCTGGTGCTCCCGCGTTCTCCGCTCTCGCTCTGAAACATCACGGGCGAAGAGAATGGCGATCGCGTGCAGATCCGGACTGGCCAAGCCGCCTACCCAATTGTCGGGATGATTGGCACCAGTGTCGCCAAGCATCTGGGATCTCGCCACCATTCCTTGGCGAAATTCCTCCGGAAACGTGGCGAGAGATGCTTCGTCCACTCCAAGAGCGCGCAGTCCTGGCCAGGTAAAGGCCACGGACACCCATCGCCTTTCGCTCTCAACAGAGTCTCTTGCCTTTTGGGCCGATGCTACCTTGTCGAGGATGCCTTTGAGCCACGCCCGTCCTTGCGCCGGTTCGTGAAACGAAAGGAATTCATATCGCCCGGTGACGGCCGGCACACGAGTCAACAGAAGGTACTGAATATCATCGAGTTCCAGCATAGCTTCTGAGCGGGAACCGCGCACCGCCGCCTACTGCATCTGATCAAGCATTAACGACAGTGCGCTCTTTACTCTCAGTGCTTTCTTGACTTCATCCGCGGTCACATACGGATACTCGCCGTATTCGAGAAAGCTCGGACACTGATGCTCGCGGACGAACTTGACGAACGCCGGAGGATTCGTCTTCCAGTCGGCAGGAAATCCTTCGAGGTTCTCAAAGACAGTATCAATGCCGCCGGCCGAGAAGAGCGCTACGGCGTCCTCAGTATATTTGTCGAAGTCGGTGTCGAAAATGCCTTGATACATAAAGTATGTCTCCCCGTTGATCTCGAAAAGGACCCATCGCAGGTAATGCAGCTTGAGCGGCGCGAGAAAGTACGGGTCATTCGCTATTGCATCCTCGATCGTCTTCCCATGTTTGCAGCAGGCTTCTTCACTTCCGGGCTTGATCTTTGCGATAATGGTAAAGCCGTAGTTGGCCGGGAGTCTCTCGGGATAGATTGGACCGTATCGTCCCTGTTCGAGCTTAAAGTACCCTTCCTTCGGAATCGCCATTGCCTGCGGTTTCGACCAATCACCCTCCGTCACCGCCCTGCGGCTGGCGATGAAGTTTCCGTATCTGCCTGTGCAACCTGGAACTCTGGCAGTTTTGCTCGCGGGCCGCTCGAATCCTCTGGCTCTCAACAAGTCGTAGGCGAGACCAAGGTCGCCGCAGTGGCAGCGGTTGCCGCGCCAAGAAATTCCGGCGCGTCGGTTCCAGATTGTTCCTTCGACATATCGCTCTCCCCGATTGACGTCTATCAGCCGGTTCAGCTGCGCGTAGCAAGGTTAAACCAAAAACGGTCAAGGCTTTCGTCACCGCCGAACAGCGTGGTGAAGATCGTACTGTCAGCCAAGAGAATGTCGCCAGCACGGGTTCCATTCGGAGGCATCCACGCAAAGCAATTGAATTCACGATTTCCAGCCTCGGTAAATGGATGAGGCCTCGACATATCGATGGGTTGCCTCGCCAGCACTTGAATCGATTTCGTGTCTTCAGTGGTCAGTGCATAGTGGGGCAGATGCGGATGGAAGTTGAACGTTGGCACACCCGTCAACCATCCGCGCGTATCGAGATCGCGCATAGCGTTCAGGGGCGCAATCTGATTGGTTCCCTCGACGACCGCGGGACGCAAGCCCCAGCGGTTTTCCACCGGCACACCAAGCCCTTTCATCAGCGAGCGCGTGTATTTGCCAAAACGCTGCTGGCGGGGGACTAGTGGATCGCGGTGATGAGCATATTCCATCTGGAGGTCCGCCAGCTCGCCGGATGCGCCCACATCGTGATGGGGTCCGATGATCAAGCAAGTGCCTTCCCGGGTGAGAAATTTCTGTAACGCTTCAATCTCCTCCGGAGCGGCTTCCTGCTCCGTGACCATGTGATCAAGGCCAAACACCAAGAGCGTGTCGGTGTCGTCGAGGATTCTCTCGTCGAGCGGCAACCGCTGCCCTGCTTGGTCTATCCGCTGATAGTCAATAGCGGGATGCCCAGTTACCTCGCTCACCAAACTTTGGAACCTCACGATGGACAGGTGAAAGAGTTCCAACGTACCGGCGATACCCTGCAGAAACATCTGCTCGGAGAATTCATCAGTCTCATACTCCGGCCATGCAACGCGGCGGACCTCGGTCATCGTCGAGAAGCGATTGTCCAGTTCCGTCACATCGCGGTTGGACTCCCAAGGATAACTCCAGGACCAATAAACGCTGAATCGGCGACGACCCGGTGTGTATTTTCGCGGGGTGTTAATTTGATTATACGTACGCGGAGAATTCTTGATTGTGATTTTGAGATCTTGAAACGAAGTCGGCAGGCTTTGATTCTGATCGCCGGACGTTTGAGCCAGGACGGGATTGGCCAACAACGGACTGAGGCTGGCACCTAGCGCAAGCCGATTTACATCTCGCCGGTTCAACTCTGGCATTTTAGGTTTGGGCATTGGATCGATGGCATTCGAAGAAATACATTAGAGAGCATTTGCAGACCAGAAGAACCTTGATCTGTATCAAGATAATGCGGACCAGGTGATCTTTGATGCTCAAGTTCGCTCCTGAACGCCACTGAGCCGCCAGCACCAAGTTTGCAGACCGCAATCTGGACGGGGGCCGAAGTCCGCTCTTGTGAAGGTTTTCGGATGCCGGCCACTCGCAAACGATGCCGTGTGCTCCGGTGGCCGGCGTACGAAAACCTCCAAAGGAAACCGCGGGAAAGAGGGCGCCGATCGTGCCGAGCGCCTTGCGCTATTGAGACTTGAGGCGCTGCGCCTGATCTCAAAGAACTGTCGTCCTCGAACGCGTACACAACTTGGACGTTTACGGCACGGAATTTGCTATATGGGGAAAGTAACTTTCGCCTCATTTGTGATTTCAAAGAGTTAGGCGTGGTAAAAATATCACCTGCGACAACTTCCAGTTTAAGAGCCTCACAAACGACCTTGGCGGACAGGCCAAGGCGAAAAAAAATCTCTGGCCCGGAAGCGGTCATTGATCAGTGTCTTTCTCTGGTTGGAGGCTGTTTCACTGCTTCATGTCACGATTAACAATACCCGAGCCACCTCGATCATCGGGCCGGAAACAGGAAGGTCATCCCGAGCCTGGCGCCGAAACCATGGGGACCGGTGTCGGGAAAGTCCATCCAATAGCGCACGCCGCCAACGATGCTGACCGGCTGCCCCCCAACCTTGACAATCTTGGAGGCCAGGAAGTTGATCGGTGCCAACCATTCGCCAGTCTCCCAGTCGTAGGTACTTTCGCTCTGGAGCGTAAAGGTCCACGCCTGCGGTGTCGTATAGGCGATAAAGGGCTGCAGGTATGTTTGGTCGAAATCGGCGCGGTCGGCGTCGCCGGCGAAGGACCAGATGTGGTTGGCGAGAATGCCGACCGTCCAGCCACTGCCCTGCCAGGCAATAACCCCGGTCGGACCTGCGCCCCATTTCTCGGCGCCGAGCAGCTCATCGGTTGCGGTCGGCAGCAGAAAGATTGGCCCCGCTCCCAAGGTAAAGCCATTGAATGTTTGGCTTGGCGAAAAATAAAGTCCTTCCGTCGTGTCGCGCAGACCGGACTGCGAGCCGGCGCCGGGAAAGAGGTCGTTCTGGCTAAACATTACGGGAAGGATTGTTCGCGAGATGACATACCAGTCGGGATTGAGCGTAATCGGCACTACCGGTTGGATGTTCACAAACCATTGGGAACCATCTCTCTCCGGACCGACATTGCCGTTGTAGTTTCCGAAGAACGGTACGCTGATGAGGGCAGCGAGCGGGTTGGCGAGCTCTTCGGCCAGAGCTTCGCTGTCATCCTGCGCAAGCGCAGCCCCAGCCCCCCCAAAGAGTGCGGCAGCCACGGCTAAAGCAACTAGCGCATGCTTCGGGTCTACCTTAGGCGAACCGATCATGTGCATGGATGAATTCGGTGCGGTCATGGGCTCCTCGCTTTTCTCGCGTGGATGCGCTTTCGCTAGCCCATTAGGGCAGCGACACGATAGCACCGATCATGAGTCGGTAACACACTATGGGCTTCGACGGCAGTCTCGGTCGGAAGTTGATGCCGGATCGTGATCGCAACGCCTGGGAGTGCGAGCAGAACGATCTGCTCAAGCGAATCCACTAATCCACTGGGACGTGCTGTGGGCTAGGCCAGATGTTGAGGCGCCACGTTGGTTCTCGACTGAGGGTCCGGTGTTCAAGAGCGCCAGCAACCCGTCCGAGCTTATGATTGGGGCGATGTACTCATCGATGGCGTTATGCCGATGCTCCAAGGGGTACCTTCATGGGCCCTACTTCTACCGCCATTGGCGTGACCAACTAAAAAGGCTAAGCATCTACCTCTTGGAAACGAGCATTACCTGCGACTAGCCAGAGACTAATTAGAACTAATAGACTGACATAAAACATGAATCGATAAGACTCAAAATTTGCTGCTCGCAAGGGCGTGGGGGTTCAACTCCCTCCAGGGGCACCAGCAACCGCGTCGCGTCATGAACGCTGAGCCGCACCGCAATAGCCGTGCTGGTCACCACGCTTGCAAACTAAATACTTATTGGATTGGCGCAACTTCCAGTTGACATTCGTTGTCGCCTATCGGACGATAATACCCTCGATCAATGGAGGTAAGTATGCCTGCCAACCCTGCTACGGTTGCGAAATTGCTCGATGCACTAAATGACCCGAAAAATAAGCTCGCCGCAGCGAAGGACGATCCAGCTCTTGGTCCGCTTCTTTCCAAATTGGACGCAAGTGATCTAGACGCACTCCGAAAACTTGCCAACGACGCCGGGACGCTATCCTTTTGCAACGGTACGAAATAGATAACGTTCAATACACGGGGCCAAACTCATTGGATTCGGGGCTGCCTCACTGTATGGCGGCCTCGAGTCCTCTTTTTACATTCGCAAACAAGCTTTTGTAGACATTACACATGGGGTCCTTTCCTTCCGGCCTTCCGGTGTCCGCTATTCTATAGAAGACACAACCGCCATTACAGACTACCTTGAATTCACAGATGCGACAATCCGGATGCAGCTGACGCGCGCGCGCGAAAAACGCTGCGGCGCGTTTGTTGCCCACAATTTGCGCCATGCTCTGTTCCTTAATATTACCTAATTGAAACTCCTTGTTCCCAGTTAGTCTATCGCAGCAGGGGGTGACCACTCCTTGCCCGTTTATGCCCAGATGCTTGCTGCAACTTCCGTCCACCCAACACAAACGTGCGCGTGTCGTCACCAGCTTATCGAGAATTAATTCAAACAACATCGGTGAGAAGTCGTGGGGAACTTCCCCCATCGCCCAGTCCAGAAAAAGCTCTCTATATTTCGACCATACTCCTCTGGTACACGGCAGCCTCCCTTTCTAAATAATGGGCACCTCGAAAAATACCTCTAGCCATGGCGTTGCAAATCAGAATTCGGTGATTTGCGCGGGATGCTGCTGGCAGGGACGGTTTATGGGTCAGATAGGGTTTTACGATCTCAACGATCGGCTTGCGGCGATCAGCGCCAAAGGCGATCCGCTTGAACTGATTAAGGCGACGGTTCCGTGGGAGAGTTTTCGGACCGAGATCGAGGCGGTTACGCGACTGAAGCCTGATGAGAGGAAGAGCGCCGCCGGCCGCAAGCCCTACGACGCGATCCTGATGTTCAAGATTCTGGTGCTGCAGACTTTGCACAACCTGGCCGACGAGCAGCTTGAATACCTGATCCGCGACCGGCTCTCGTTCATGCGTTTTCTTGACCTTGGGCTGGAGGACCCTGTGCCGGACGCGTCCACGGTGTGGCTGTTCCGCGAGGCGCTGGCGAAAGCCGGACTGGTAGCCAAGCTGTTCGCGCTGTTCAACCAGCACCTGGAGGCCAAAGGTTATATCGCGCGCGGCGGCCAGATCGTCGACGCCACGATCGTTTTGGCGCCCATACAACGCAACAGCCGGAGCGAGAACGAGGCGATCAAGGCCGGCGAGACGCCGGAAGCCTGGGAGGCGAACCCAGCCAAGAACGCCCAGAAGGACAAGGATGCGCGCTGGACCAAGAAGCACGACCAGAGCTTCTACGGCTACAAGAACCACATCAGCATCGACCGCAAGCACAAGCTCATCCGCCGCTACGCGCCGACCGACGCCAGCGTGCATGACAGCCAGAAGCTCGATGACGTGCTGGACCGGTCCAACACCAGCATCCAGGTGTGGGCCGACAGCGCCTACCGTTCGGCCGAGACCGAGGCCACGCTCAAGGCGCAAGGCTACAAGAGCCGCGTCCATCGCCGGGCCTGGCGCGGCCGCCCACTCTCAGAGCGCGAGCAGGTCGGCAACACCACGCGCTCGCGGGTGCGCGCCCGCGTCGAGCATGTGTTCGGCCATCAGCATACCTCGATGGGCGGCACGATTGTGCGCACCATCGGCATGGTGCGGGCCGCCGCCAAGATCGGGCTCATGAACCTGGTCTATAACATCAGCCGGCTGGCTCACCTCGAGCGGGTCGCGGCAGCTCCTGCCTGAGCCGATCAAGGGGCGGAGTCTGTCCGGCGTCGCGTAAAATGCCCCCGCGACGCCGAGCCGGGGGCCAAAACGGCCCCGAACGGGCCACCCACAAGCACGACCGATGCGATCGCGCGCTCAAGGCCACGCTCAAAACGCCAATTCGGCGTATTATTCGAGGTGCCCTAATATTTCGATTTCGAGGTTCTTAAATTTGTTATCCTGTATCGCCTGTCTGACAAGGGGCCACTCCTCGGTATCGTCTGGCAATACGCATATCACTCCTGACGCCAAGCCACTTTCAGTTAGTAATTTGTAGCCTCTGGCCGCCGCGTCGAAGGTTCCGCACCCGCCCTTATCGACACGGTGTCGGTCATGAGTTTCTCTGCACACATCTATGCTGATCCCAACAGATGCATGCGTTTTCTGAAACAGGTTAACCCATTCCTCGTCCACCAATACTCCATTCGTCTGCACGCGTGTGACACCCTTCTTTCCGTATAGTGCACGGGTTTCTGCGATGAAGTTCAGGAGCTCGTGCATTCTTTCCTTACCAAGAAGAAGCGGCTCTCCACCATGCACGGTAACGTCAACATGACTTTCCGGCGTATCCAGCGCATTCCTGATGATCTCGAAAAGGCTTTCACGATCCGGAAACTTCGAAACGTCGAAATTTCGCGTTGGACAATATGTACATCTTAAATTGCAGGCGTCGCCTACTGCCTTGAGCACGATGTTCCGGGTTGTCACGCTGTCATATCGCGGATCGATAAGTGGCATGAACACTTCGGCGGCGCGCAGCAAACTCTCGTCAATACGGCGCTTTAGCGCGACCAACGGTCCGTTTCTATGAAGCGAACCGCCCGCGACAGCCCACGCTCTCAGCGAGTTGCCAAGCTCCTGCATTTCATCCATTCGCATCTCCGTGAGGCAGCGTCGCCTGCTTCAATCTCTCAATGTTCTGGAGAATGTAATTTTTTGCCAACTCGTCTGAAAATATGATATTTTCATACGTCCACTTGTATTTGTGAGGCTGCCTCAACACCACGCTCTCTAGATGCCAGAATAGCGTCGATGGTTGCACATCGCCATCGAACTTGATGGGCTCCGAGAAAATCCTAACTCGCTTTCGTTCAGAACGTCCGTCAAAACAAGAACCGGCTTCAATCTAAGCTTCTTGATGACTATGAACGGCAAGTTTGAGTATGAGACTTCATAGCCAAGGAAATGGATACGGCTTCTTGATTTGCCTAGCGCATCGAACATCAGAACAACGTGATAATTATCACTACGAAACATTTGAATCATCTTGAGAACGGCAGAAAAGGTCATGTTGTCATGTATCTGCGCCAAACGCACCCCTTCACGGATCATCAATGATGCATAGGTATCGCTCATACGCTGATACAAAAAGGCAATGCGTATTCCGTAGCTGGATGCCACCGCCGAGAACACAATAGGATTTCCGAAATACGACGTGAGCCAAACAGTAGGCTCAGATGCCGCGTTCTCAAATAGAGCTATGAGGCTATTTTTGTTGCATATAGAAACAGAGGAAATATTGTTGGTTGCGTGGCAGAGTAGGTTGGAGTTTGATTGGCAAAAACTGCTTAGGGTGGCGAGATTGGCGTAGATACAACTCTCATCAAGCTTCCGCGAGAGACCTGCAAAGAAGGAGCTTGTCACTTCCAAGCTTAGGTTGGGTGTTAAATGAACCATCGCCTTGGCTAGTCGTCTTCTCGGAAGAGCAAAGATTGTAACTAGCCTCAGCCTGTCGCGCAAGCATCAGTAGTTTCGGCAACATCCAACATCCTGTGACCCGCCTGCCCGTCGTTATCGGCCATAAGCGCGCGCCGCAGCGCCTTCCCGCTCTTTGCCACCGGCCTCGGCGTGATGGGCGTGCTCGGATGGCGAAGCAAGCGGAAGGCAAAAGGTCGTCGAGTTAGCCTAGCCATTCAGATTTGTCGTGCGGAATGTCGCTTAAGGGTCAATCGCGGCGGTCCAGCGATATCCACCGCATGTCCGCTCTATCTGCAACTCCGGCCGATCATTACACCGCAGCGAGCCGACGCGTGTGTGTCATCCCCTGACGCCGCGCAAATGTCACCCGCCCGACGAAGACGGCGTAAGCATCTACCCTTCTCGGAAACGTGGATTCTTACCCTGCGACTAGCGAGAGACTTAACTACCGCTAACTTATTGAATTTTTGATGTAACCGTAAAAACTCAAAATCTGTTGCCCGCAAGGGCGTGCTGGTTCGAGTCCGGCCAGGGGCACCAATGTGCCGCTCGAAACACCGCCATCTGGGTTGCAGTTCACTGCCGGCCTGATGCACGGCCGCTGGCGATGAAGTAGTGTGCGTCAAGTTCAGCAAAAAGCGCTGGGGATGTTGGCGCGGCCTGCTTTGGGTTGAAGCTAATTATAACTAGAAGCTTTGCGCGACTGGGAACAGGCCAAACGGTGCCCTGACACTTCCGCTGTTGAGTGTCGGGAAACCTTTCGCGTTCCGGCACCAGACGAATTTGCCAGTCCCGGTTCCATGGTCGGCTCAGGGCAAATTCCGCAATGACCATCGCATGGCGGATCGGCTGGTACTCTGAGCTGCAGAAGAATTCATCGGATGGGATAGAGCGGTTGAGTTCGCGTGCGAACGCGAGCAATGCCGATGCCTTCCACCACTTGTCTTCAAGCTGGTCCATGAACGCTGCGTTCATAGCTTGGCAAGTGGACCGAACAGTGATTTGTTGATCCTCGCACAACGAATTTGTGGGAAACCGCTCTCCGGAGGCAAGGCTGCGGGAAGGAACTCCAGCGCGTCCCGCCAAACTGAATGATCCTTGCGCCGAATGTTGTGGTTAGCAGTTGGCAGGATATAAGCGGGAGCCGCAATGGAGATCGCCGCGCCAGTGACCTCGTTACCTATCTACATCCCCGACCGTACCTACCCGGACGAGGAGGACAAGTCCGACGAGTTCAAGGCAGAGCTCGAGGCAGAGTACGAGCTCAGCACCAAGTACGCGGACATCTGGCCGGGCGCATCCTTCCCCGCGTTCCTGATGGAGCTATCCGTTGCGGCGTGGCCGTATCTCGCGATGGTGATCTACGTGTTCTTTAAGGGGAAGGAAATCAAAGACAACCTCGACGCCTGGACTGAGCTGCTGGAGAAGATCACCCCATTCCGGAAGCACCGACCTTACTTCAAGCGAGAGGGGGCAGCGGTACTGGCGGTCGCTGCTGTCACTCAGGCATTGGGGGCGGCAGCCCCGGTCTATGCGACTGGTCGGCTACGCGCTTAACGAGGACGTGACCGGCGGGCTTCCGGATCTCGACGCGATCTCCGGGATAGCTGACGGAGAGCTGGAGGAGTGCATGGTAGGCTGGGTGCACCACCGCTTCGTCATCGAGGCAGATGGAAAGCTCTATAAGCTTGTTGTTAAAGGAGACAAGGTGACGTTGATTGAGTGACGGGACATTAAGCGGCTTGAGAGCTGTTTGTTGCCCTGCGGAGTGACTATTGCGGATGCGTACGCTGCTGGGTGCGATTCCGCCGTGGTTTGGTTCGGCACCGTCTATGATTCGAACATGCCAGCCTATGCCGGGGCGGTGGTGAAATCGTTCCGTGGCCGCGACGGGTGACGTGTCGCGCCGATTTGCTGTTGGTCTATGGCGATCCCCATCGCCAACATCAAACTCGTAGAGGATCTGGAGAAGAACTCCTCGAGATCATGAAGCACGGAAACATCAGTAAGAACAGCCTTTGACCCCCGGGGACGTCGGCTTGAGGCAGATTTGGTTGAAATACTCCTCGAGTGTCCATTCTTTAACGCGCTCAAAGAGGCGACCCCTGTCTCGCGCCTGGCGCCGCACCGGCCGTTTGGAGGAATCTTCGATTGGCCCAGTCTCTTATTGGTCGACCGGCGCCACCCTCAGCCAATCGATCTCCATGGCATGCACGAAGGGCATATAGTCACGGTAGTGCCCCACCTTGAATTTGGTCACCGACGGCTTGCGGGGATCGGGCTCATAACCGATTTTGCCAGTTACCCGCACAATGAATTGCTCTCCGGCATGGACTTCAATGGCGGCTTTGCCCGAGCGACCCGCCTCGACGCGGTAGCTCATCTCGACCCACTGCCCGAGGGCTGAGGGCAGGATGGGGTTCGCACCGTATTCGGTGTGGAGATCCGCTGTGCAGGGTTTGCCTTCATCCGGGGGTTTCGTCCACTCGCAGTACTGCGCCGGGCCGTCGCTCCATACGTCTTTCGAACCGTCCGGGTTCGGCGCCGAAGCCACCTTGCAGCGGCAGTGCTCGTCCTGCACGGTGACGTGGAGCACCCCGTCATCGAAGCGCTGCGCCAAGAACGGGCTCGGGCCCTCCCCTTTTTCGAATTGACTGTTATAGGAGTCGCTCAACGGCTCCTGCTTCCACTGGGCGGTGACCCAGCGTATCGAATTCTTTCGGTCTTCGATCTCAGCGGGCATTCGGAACCGCAAGGAATAGCGATGAGGCTTGTCGGCTTCATGTTGGTGGGGTTTCTGAAATCGCAACTCCTGGCGCTGTATGCACAGATTTTCTTCGCCGGCGGCGAGGGCGCGGCGCATGACCTCCTCGGTGCAGTAAGGATTTTTCAGGGGCTTTTTCTGCAGCGGCCGCGGCAGACCCGGCGGTTCCGGCAGGTCGGGTTCACGAGCAGTCTCGCCGCCCTTGTCATAGTGGACGAAGGCGAGCGAAGCGGCGGGCGGGCGGCATTCGTAGTTGGATACCTTGTAGTGACAAACATTGCCCCCGAGCGAGGCCTCATTGACGGTGATCTGTACGATACCATCGCCGCCCTGGCCCGGATCGGGAAGAAACTCGATCGGCGCCTCCTTCATGTCGATCTGGCAAGGGCACCAGTATCGCCAGTTCAGTTCGCGGCTGTCGAATTCATCCTTGAGCGATGTTTGAGCCGCGGCAGGCGCGGCGGGAAGTCCGCCGATCAACAGGGCCGAGAGGAGCGAGAGAGCGAGCCGCATATCAGCACCAATTTTCGCAGGGCCGTCTCCCATCGCTCAGCCTCTATCGGGCTTTCCGCTATGCTACATTAAAAGGGGTCCGAGTACCTAGGTGCAAGGAGTCATTAAATGAAATGTCTGCGTAGCGCGTTGCTGCTTGCCGCCATTATCGTCCGCGCCTTCCATACGGAGACCGCGTCGGCTGCCGCCGGCGTCAATGTCGGTATCCTCAACTGCACCATCGAGGGCGGCGTGGGATGGATCTTGTGGTCGTCCAAGGGAATGGAGTGCACTTTCCGTCCTGTGGGCGGCCCGCCGGAGTACTATGTCGGCTCGGTCAGGAAGTACGGCCTCGACATCGGGGTGACCAATGTCGCCTTCGTCAGCTGGATGGTATTCGCGCCCGGCGCGATTGATCCTGATGCGCTGGCAGGCAGCTACGTCGGCGCTTCCGGGGAGGCAAGCGTGGGTCTCGGGCTCGGCGCCAATGTGCTCATCGGCGGAACCTACAAGTCCATCGCTCTGCAACCGGTGAGCGTGCAGGGCCAGACGGGCCTCAACCTTGCCGTCGCCATAACGCGGCTGGACCTCGAATACGCCGAATAGCATCGCCGACCCATACATATCGATGTGCGGGTCAGCGTCGGGACCCCAAACTATGTAGACCAACCAGACCTGAGCAGGACTACCACAGCAAGGCAAGACCAATACCGGTCAAGAGGAGACCGGAAAAGTACATGATGACTATGCTTCGTCTTGACTGGAACGAAGCATGTGAAGCCCTCGCCGTCACGGCATCGCTTGGTCGTGGCAGTCGCCGAGATAACCAGGGCGGCATCGGAACAGAGACGGGAGGCGTGGCCAGTGCAGGGTCCGGCAGAACGCCTTGCGCCATGGCGCTACGGGCGGCGCGCGTTCGCTGGTCGGCTGGCAAGTCGAGAATATCTTCGTCGCTGTAGCCGAACTGCTGGAGAACCGAGATTTCCTGCTCAAGTGACAGGGCTGGCGTCGAAGGCCGCTGGGGCAGTCTGGGGGCCATCGGCGCGGTGCTTGGCGCCGGACCTATCGGAACCGCCCGAGGCGGAGCGCGGGGAGCGGTTCCAGGCTTGGGTGGTGGTGGCGGCTCGGCGGCGAGCCGGCGGTTCATCTCTAATGGTCTGGATTTCCTCTCCGACGGCAACCGCGGCAGCAACTAGATACTTGATGCTTCGCATGGCGCTCCTCCACGAGTGAACCCCGTAAGGCCATCGCCCCCAGCGGGACAGGGGGCACCCGCCGGGGCATTTACCTTGGCTGCTGCGCCGCATCGGAGAGGGGATACGACCGCTGGAAACGTCAAGGCAGCCGAAGGTTCCTGCAGCGGAGTTAAAGGCGGGTTAACTTCCGACGGGCCGGCCCAGCTGCTGCTCGACCCCACCTCCTCTCCGGCATTGTTACCCGACCAAAGCGCGTTCTTTGACGAGCGGCAGGCGTTTCAGGTGCGCGTCGAGCTTTTCGGTGACCCGCTTGCCTTGCGGCAGGTTCGTCTTCTCGGCATGCCACACGTCCAGAAAACGCGCGACGGTTTCCTTCGCGGCGTCGAGCACTGGCTTCTCGGGCAGACCCGCCTTCGCCGCGAGATAGGAGAGCTCGTCGAGCGTGAACTCATCAAAGCGCTTGGCGCGCACGAATTTGAGCGCCGCCTCCTCGTCATCCATGTAAGCGATCGTCGATACGAAATCGTAGGCTGGCGAGAGCACTGGCGTGCGCCGGTCCGGATAGATCAGCGACCAGTTCTTGAGGTGCATATCGGCATTGCCGATCAGCGTATTGAACGTCAGCCGCCGGATAAATTCCGCGATCCCGGCCTCGCCGGTTTCGGCGGCAAGGACAGCGGCGATATTGCGGTAGCTCGCCTTGCCGTATTTGTCGTCGGGATAGACGCCGAATACCTGCGCGAAGTCCTCTGTGTGGACCGGGCCCTCGGGCGTGCGGTCAAACCGCGCGATCGCGAGCGCCTGCCCGCGCAGATCGCCGATCCCGTCCGGCAGGTTGTCGATGCTGTCGACGTCCACGAGGGCGATTTCAGGCACTTCGATGCCGACGCGGCGCGCCAGCGTGAGCATCGCAAATTCGTTTTCGGGCACGCCCTCAAAGCGCGCTGACGGCAGCTTGACGATCCATGAGCCGCCGACACCCTGCGCGGGAATTGTCAGGCCTTTGGTTGCCCTGCCGTCATGAACAGCCGAGAACTTGAGCTGGACGCCAGCAAGGGAGAAGCGCAAGGCGTTCTCTTTGCGCTCCTGCGCGCCTTTCCCGCCATCATCCAGGCCCGGCGGCCAAATCTCGGCATCCGCAGGCTCGACCGAGAGAGCGCCGGGCAGGTCGCGGCCCAGGGCCCAGAGCAGGAAGAATTCGCGTTCGGCATTCACGCCGGCGCGCGCAGCGAGATACGCCCGCAGGTGGCCTTCCGGCAGCAGGTTCGAAAAGTAAGGCAGCAGACGCTTTTGCTTGACGGGCCACTGCGTGATGAGGGAACCAAACTCGTCCTTGAACGACAGGCCGAGCATCGGCCGGTTCTGATCGGCGACATAATCGTCGGTGAAGCTGAACAGCGTCCGGTCGCCCTGCACGTGCGTGAGCGTGCCGATCAGCGCGCCGTAAAGGCGGACATTGAGGAGGGAGATATCAGCCATGGGCGTTCTCCTCATCCTCATCAAGACGGTAGGCGGGCCGCGGCAGGGCAGCGGGGGAGATGCCGCGGGCGGTCTGGCTGCGCAGCTGCCGCAAGGTATCTGCCGCCTCGGTCAGAGAGCGTAGCGTTTCGGGCGGTAGCGCCTTGCCACTTTCGGCAGCCTCGCGGATTGCTGCCAGCTGCTTCTTAAGCGGCTCGTAGGCCTTGCGGGCCTCGGCGAAGAGCGTGCTGAGGTCGCGGCCGGCGCTCTGCAGATTTTTCAAAGACTGAAGGCTGTCCTGCAGCTGCGCCAGTGCCGCAAGGTCAGGATAGAGCGCCCGCGCGCTTTTGACGGCTTCCAGCGTCCGCTCGAATTCCCGAACCGCCTTCGCGGTGTTCGCCGGCAAGGGCGCCGCCCATGCGGGGACGGTGCTGCGGACCACCGTCTCCACAGCGGCAACGGCTTTGCGGGGGACCAGCTTGAGTTCGAGATCGAGGACGCGCGCCAGCTCGATCAGGCTCGATAGCCGGATGTCCGTGCCGCCGCTCTCGATCTTCGAGATATGGCTTTGCGGCAGGCCGGTGCGCGCGCTGAGAGAGCGCTGGCTGAGGCCTTTTCTTTCCCGCGCCTTTTTCAGGGCGTCTAAGATATCCTTGGTTGCATAGCTCATGATAAGCTTTTATATATCAATTCTGTATAGTGATATAGTTTAGCATATCGATAGTTGCAAGCCGATCTCAAACTGTGGTGACAACCCCTGCCGAGGTTGCGTCGATCGTCTCAGGCGTGCCGAGGTGACCGCCGGTCCGCTCGACAATTTTCAAGGTTGCGCGAGCGCGCGCAGTGTCATGCGCTTGTAGGCGCTCACCAGCGCGTCACCTTCACTGCGTCCGACCGAGATCGCCAATCGCATCGTCGCTTCCCCCAGCTGCCAGACGAGAAAGGCCGTAGCGGCGAGTTGCTTTCGCGCGGCGCCGGGGTGAACCCGTGACATGGCCTTCACGAGCAGCGAACCGTTCGCCCGGCTTTGCGCCAGTTCGATCGCCGCCAGCTGCTTGTCCGCCTGCATGCCCGACCAGATGTCGCGCATCACCGGCTCGGCGAGGAAGATCCGGTAGTATTGGTCGACCAGGCTCGCAAAGGCCTCGCACAGCCCGTCGACATCACGAACCTCCGCCAGCGCCGCCTCGATGCACTTGCGGCTTTCCGCGTTGTAACGCTCCGCCAGCGTGCGGATGATCGCGCTCTTGTCGGGGAAGTACTGATAGAGCGAGCCGATCGAGATTTCCGCCAGCTGCGCAACGTCGCTCATCTTCATCAGATCGCTGCCTTTCTCGGCAACGAGCGCCGCGGCGGCCGCCAGGATGCTTTCGAGCCGCTCGCGACTGCGCCGCTGTGCCGGCGTGCGCCGGGGAGATGCGGCCGGCGCCGGCGGATCGGCAGCCTGGCGGCTCGGGCGAACCAAATCGAGTCTCTGCTGGGGATTCCGGCTTGACATCCAAAATGTGAGTGTTTATCACGTTTATAAAAGTGAGTAAAACTCATGTTAGCAGGAGGTTGTCATCATGACAAACATCAAATCGAGAGAAAGCGTGACCCTGGTTCTCGGCGGCACCGGCAAGACCGGCTCCAGGGTGGCGAGCCTGCTGCGCCAGGCAGGTCACCCCGTGCGGATCGGCTCCCGCGCCGGCGAGCCGCCCTTCGACTGGGAGGACCGTGACACATGGGAACCGGCGCTCCAGAGGGTGAAGGCTGCGTATGTTGCGTTTCAGCCTGATCTGGCCGTGCCGGGCGCCTTCGAGACCGCGCAGGCGTTTTTCCATCGGGCAGTCAATGGCGGGGTCGAGAAGCTGGTGCTGATATCGGGCCGCGGCGAAGCGGAGGCGGAGCGGGCCGAGCAGGCGCTCCGGGAGACGGCTGCGGATTGGACCATCCTGCGTTCGAGCTGGTTCGCGCAGAATTTCAGCGAGAGTTTTTTCCTCGCCCCTATCCTGGCAGGCGAGCTCGCCCTGCCGGCCGGTTCGGTCGCCGAGCCCTTCGTCGATGTCGACGACATCGCCGACATTGCGTTCGCCGCCCTGACGGGGAAGGATCACATCGGCCAGCTCTACGAGATCACGGGTCCGAGAGCCTTGACCTTCGAGCAGGCGATCTCTGAGATCGCAGACGTGACCGGGCGGGACATCAGGTTCACTGAGGTCTCGCCCGACGACTATCGCGCGGAGCTGGTCCGCCAGGGCGTGCCTGAAGCCTACATCGACCTCGTCGTCTACCTGTTCACCACCGTACTCGACGGCCGGAACACGCCATGGCCGACGGCGTGCAGCGGGCGCTCGAGCGCCCGCCCCGCGACTTCTCGGACTATGTGCGGCGGACGGCAGCTACCGGCGTCTGGGGCGGCGGCCATGCCTGACGGCATGCTCTTCGTCCTGACCTTCGCACTCCTTGATTCCCAGCGCATTAGGGGACTACCAGTAACAGGCAGAAATCTCTCCGCCGGGACCTAAAAGGTGTTGCCCGCAAGGGACTGCTGGTCGAGCTGCGGCCGGGGGCACCAATACAACCGCGATGCGCGTCAGGCTGAGGTCGCAATGGTGAGCAAGGCGGCCACGAGTTTCTGGGCGGCCATCCGCGCCGCGCCGAAGCAGATCGACTTGCCGCTCACCAAGCGCCGGGAGGCAGGGGAACATGCCGAAGATGCCACTGCGGAACCATCGGGTCTGACTTACCTCCCTGCTCCGGACGTTGGTGGGTTGTGGGCAATACCTGCCGAGGCGCGACGCGGAGCGGCGATCCTCTACCTGTTCGGCGGCGGCTATGTCCTGGGGTTCGCCCGGCTCACGTCGCAAGACGGCCGGACACCTCGCGCTGGCGGCAAAGGCTGCGGTTCTGGTGCCTGACTATCGACTGGCGCCCGAAAACAAGTTTCCGGCGGCTGTGGAGGATGCAGTCAGAGCTTATGGATGGCTGTTGGAAAAAGATTGCCGGGCCGAACGAGCGGTCATTGCCGGCGATTCGGCAGGCGGAGGCTTGGCCGTCGCTTGCGGGCTCGCCATGCGCGATCGGGGGCTGCCGAAGCCGGGAGGAATTGTCGCCATCTCGCCGTGGGCCGACCTCACGTGCGCCGGTCAGAGCATGACCGACAATCGATCAAGGGATATTGAATGCACCCGAGAGGGCCTGCTGGCGATGGCGCAGGACTATCTGGCGATGGCAGACCCACGCACCGCGACCGCATCACCGGTTCTCGGCAGTTACGAGAGAATGCCGCCGCTCCTGTGCATCGTAGGAAGCGAAGAAGTGCTGCTCGACTACTTCGTCCGGCTGGTTCGCGCCGCCGGGCTGGCCTGGCATCGATTTCCTCGCTCCACATTGCAGAGGGCATGCAGCATGTGTTTCCGATCTGGTCCGGGGTCTTTCCGGAAGCTGCCGCCGAGATCAGTGCGATCGGGAAGTGGATCGTGGAACGAACATAGCCAACCAATGCGATGATCCGCGGTCAGCCCGGCCGCGCCGCTCGGCGGCCAGGAGCGGCCGGCGCTCCCTGGGTAGTCGCGCGGTCGCCGCCCTCGTCCTGAACCGCTTCGAGCACCGCCGTCACCGCGTCGTCCACGCGGTCGAGCCATACGAAGCGCACGCGGCGGCGGGCGTCCTCCGGCACGTCCTCAAGGTCCTTGCGATTGCGGGCGGGCAGCAAGACGGTGGTGATGCCGGCCTGGATGGCGGCCAGCACTTTCTCCTTCACCCCGCCAATCGGCAGCACAAGACCGCGCAGCGAGATCTCTCCGGTCATGGCGGTGTCGCTCCTCGCGGTCCGCCGGGTCAGCAGCGAGACCAGGGCCACGAACATCGCAACTCCGGCGCTCGGCCCATCCTTGGGGATGGCCCCCGCCGGAACGTGGATATGCACGTCGGATTTCTCGAACAGGCCGGGATCGATGCCGAGCTCGCCGGCTCGTGCCTTGACCAGCGTCAGCGCCGCCTGGGCGCTTTCCTTCATCACCTCGCCGAGCTGGCCGGTGAGAATCAGCCGGTTGCTGCCGGGCACTCGCGATGCCTCGACGAACAGGATATCGCCGCCGGTCGGCGTCCAGGCGAGCCCGGTCGCGACCCCCGGGATGCTGGTGCGCATGGCGACCTCGTTCTCGAAGCGCCGCGCTCCCAGGATGGCGTGCAGCGCCTCGCCGTCGATGCGCATACGCTCCACGCCGCCTTCGGCGATCCGCATGGCCACATGGCGGCAGAGCGCCCCGATGTGGCGCTCGAGGTTGCGAACGCCGGCCTCGCGGGTGTAGTCGCGGATGATGGCGCGCACCGCCTCGTCGGTGATCTCGCATTGCTCAGGGCTAAGACCGGTGGCCGCCAGCTGGCGCCTGATCAGATAGCGGCGGGCGATCTCCAGCTTTTCCTCCTCCGTGTAGCCCGGAAGCTCGATGACCTCCATGCGGTCGCGAACCGGACCCGGAATCGAGTCGAGGACGTTGGCGGTGGTGATGAACATGACTTTGGAGAGGTCGAACGGCACGCCCAGATAATTGTCGCGGAAGGTCGCGTTCTGCTCCGGATCGAGCACTTCGAGCAGCGCCGAGGACGGATCGCCGTGGAAGCCTTGGCCGAGCTTGTCGACCTCATCGAGCATGAGGACGGGATTGCGCGTGCCCGCCTTGCGAATCGATTGGATGATGTTGCCGGGCAGGGCGCCGATATAGGTGCGCCGATGGCCGCGGATCTCGGCTTCGTCGTGCACGCCGCCGAGGCTGAGGCGGGCAAACTTGCGGCCGGTGGCGCGGGCGATGCTCTGGCCGAGCGAGGTCTTGCCGACGCCGGGCGGGCCGACGAAGCACAGGATCGGGCTCTTGCCTTCGGGGTTGAGCTTGCGCACGGCGAGATACTCGAGAATGCGGCGCTTGATCTTGGGCAGGCCGTAGTGGTCCTCATCGAGAATGCGGCGGGCCTCGGCGACATCGATGGCATCCGGGCTCAGCTTCGACCACGGCAAATCGATCAGCCAGTCGAGGTAGTTGCGGATCATCCCGTATTCGGGAGAGGCCTCCGGCATGCGCTCGAGGCGCTTCAGCTCCTTGCGGGCCTGGTCCTCGGCGTCCTTCGGCATGCCGGCCTTTTCGATCATGCCGGTAAGCTCGGTGATCTCAATCGACTTGTCGTCACCTTCACCCAGCTGCTTCTGAATATGCTTGAGCTGCTCACGCAGGATGTGCTGGCGCTGCTGAGAGGACAAAGACGCCTGCGTCTGCTCGCCGATTTCCTTGGTCAGCTTCAGGACCTCGATGCGCGCCGTAATGAGCGCCAGCACCTTGTCGAGGCGTTGCTTGACGTCGAGGGTTTCGAGCACGTCCTGCTTTTCGGCAGGCGAGATGTCGCTGATGCCGGCGATGAAATCGGCGAGCGCGGAGGCGGACTCCAGGCCATCGATCGCTCCCGCCACCTCGGCGGGAACGTTGGGCAACAGCTGAAGTGCGGTGCGTGCCCGCCCGCGCAGGAGATTGACGCGCGCTTCGACCTCGGCAGTCATCACCTCGGATACGCCGATCTCCTCGATGCGGGCCGCCAGAAACGGCAAACCGGGGATGAACTCGACGACGCGAAAGCGGTGCACCCCCTGGCAGATTGCGTGATGAGACCCGTCAGGGGCGGTGACGTAGCGAAGGATGCGGGCGACCGTGCCGATCTTGTGCAAATGTTCGGGCCGCGGGTCTTCAACTGCGGAATTGGTCTGCAGCAGGACACCCAGCATCCGCTCGGTACGGACAGCGTCCTGGGCAGCCGCGATGGACGCCGGCCTGCCGATCGCCATCGGCAGCATCATTCCCGGGAACAACACCGCCTGGCGCACCGGCAGGATGGCGAGCGAGCCCTCAGGAAGAGGTGCGCGCGCTTCGCTCTTGCCGGAAGGTTGCTGAGGGGTTGGGTCGTTCATGTCGTGGTACCGTCGCGATCAGACCAGTTTCATGAGGCTGACATGGAGACAGCCGCACTCGAGCTCCGAGCGGGCGAGCTTCAGCCTCGCGGCCGGAAGGCGGATGCGGCGCTCGAAGCGGCCATAGGGTATCTCGAGGCGGTGGACGGCAGCGCCGCGAGTGTCGAACGGCGGCCGCCGCAACCCCGCGATCACCAGCGTCTGGCCGTCGATCGCCACGTCGAGATCGCGCGTGTCTACCCCCGGCAGGGCAACTATGATCCGAAGCTCCTCGTCGGTCTCGAAAATATCGACCGGCGGCTCCCAGCTCATCTGCCTTGCCGAGCGCCCCGGCTGGAAGAACTGCCGGTGGAGCCCTTCGGCGCGTTCGATCATCGCCACGGCATCGGCCCACATCCAGCGTCTCGGATCATCGGCGGCCATACGTTCCTCTGCCTGCACAAGCTGCGGGAATTAAACCGCCAGATATGTGGATGCGCCCGCCGCAAATGAAAAGATGGGCACGCATCCCCATTTTGCCTTCCTCGGGCCCGATCACTGGACCCTCGGCACAAGGCCGAGGGAGGCAGAGATCGACAGATACGTCCTCGTCTACGACGGCTCTCTCTTTGTCCTTGCCTTGCGCCACGCACTCCAATCGACGGCATGGGTTTGTTGGACCTCCAATCGATCGTGCAATTTCGGCCTGTGACCCGGTCCATGAAGATGATCAGGTTGGTGCATGGGTGACGTGCGCTTGGAACCAGCAGGAAATCGAACTCCAAAAAGCGGGCGGCAGCCGCTATGGCTTGGGTTGCGCGATAGTCAAGGCTCTCGTACCGCGCGAGGTCGACGCCAAGGTTCGCGAGGAGATCGCGTTTCGTGAGGGGAAGCGAGCGCTCCATTTTCAGGCTAATCTCATGGAGCTGATGTTCCATGCGGCTTGGCCAAACCGGTTCCAGCGAAAGCCTAAAGCCGACCTCCGCCAGCGCTCCCTCCCTTTCGAGGGAGGTGTTGAGAACTTCGAATTCGCCGGCCGGCCCCCAACGTCCACCCGCACCTGACCCTCTCAGGGCATCTCGACCCTTACGTGTCACACGCCAAGCGTCCCCGACGAATGGCTCTGGTGCAATGGACTCTAACGCATCGAGGATCGCTCGATCGTGTACGCGTCCCGACGCTGCCATGGCCAAATAATTAGGTGTACGAGCCTTCGTCGAGGCTTTCGATTACCGCGAGGACTTCGTCGGCGCGACCGTCATGAATGAGATCGATTGCGCGTTCGCCGTTGAGCATTCGGTGCTTGGAATAGAGCCAAATTCGTGTCTCGTTCGGCGAATAGAAATCAGCGAGGCGATCCACCACGTAGCGGAGATCGGAAATCAGAAGTTGCTTCTTCGGATGCGGAAATGCGCTGCCCGCCGTCCATCGAGACACCGTCGCCGGGGAAACCGAAGCGATGTTTGCAACGTCTGTTCCCCTCAGTCCGCCCCGTTGCTTCAGGTCGTCAATAATCTTTGAGACTGCGCTTGTCATTCTTGAGCCGCTTTGACCGAGCGCGCGCCGAGAAAAGCCGGGGCAGCGCCTCATGCGAGACGGGCTTAGTGTACACTACTATTTCATCCCGTCTAGATATGAAACGCAAACGTAACTAAGACGTCATGGGAATGCGCTGTCGCCGGGGGAGGTTTACTGATCTGAGTTTGGATTCGCTATCAACTACCTCGCCAGCCAGCCGCCGTCGACGGGGATCACGGTTCCGGTGACATAGCCGCTCCCCGGCGAGGCAAGAAACAGCACCGCCGTCGCCAGGTCTTTCGGTACTCCCCAGCGGCCGGCCGGAATGCGGCTCAAAATCTCCCGGGAGCGTTCGGCGTCGTCGCGCAAGGCTTGGGTATTGGCTGTCACCATGTAGCCGGGGGCGATGGCATTGACGGTGATGCCATGGCAGGCGAGCTCGCTGGCGGCGGCGCGCGTCAGTCCCGCTACGGCGTGCTTGCTGGCGGCGTAGGCGGCGACCCTGATGCCGCCCTGGAACGACAGCAGTGAAGCGATGTTGATGATGCGGCCCGGGCGTCCGGTCGTGACCATGTGATTGGCGACCGCGCGGGTCAGCGCGAAGACGCTGCGCAGATTGACTGCCATGACGGAGTCCCAGTCCTCGTCGCTGGCGTGCAGGAAGTCCGCCCTGCGGATGATGCCGGCATTGTTCACCAGGATATCGATGCCGCCCAACTCTGCGGCGACGCGCTCGATCACGTCATCGAAGCTGCTGGCGCGCCGCAGATCGGCGGTGATCGGCAGAAAGCGGCGCCCGGACGCGGCGACTCTTTCTTCGGTATCCGGCATGGCCGACGATCCGAGGCCGGCAATCTCGGCCCCGGCTCGCGCCAGCGCTTCCGCCATCGCCTGTCCCAGTCCGCTCCTTGCGCCGGTGACGAGCGCCACCTTGCCGGTGAGATCGAACGGGCCCGCCGTCACCGAACCTTGCCGCGCGCCGCGACCGGCCACACGACCTCGACCCCGCCGTTGCGCACGCCGTAGACCTCTTCGGCGAGGTTGCTGACCGGGCAGCAATGGTTGGGTATGATGCTCACGACATCGCCGACCTTCGGACGGGTGGGCGAGCGCGAAAGATCCACCGTGGCGTGCTCTTCGGAAAGGGCCGAGACGAAAGCCTCCGGATATTCGACGAGACGGCCATAGTGCTCCACATAATATTGGTCGGAGGTCAGCACCTTGGAGCCGGAATCGACGATCGCGCGGTCGGCGGTGGGCCGGCTGACGACGGTCGTCCGGACATGCATGGCGCAGTTTTCCCAGCCGGCGATGCCCGAATGCACCATCATGACGTCGTTGTAGACATAGGTGCCGGCGCGATGCTCGGTCATCATCGGGAAATCGGCCAGGTGAGCGAGCGCCGGGGTGCCGCCGCCCGAAAGCACGGGAAGGGGGATGCCGGCTTGTGAGAAAAGCGCAATGGCGCGCCGGAAGAACTCGGCAGTTCTGGGTGCGGTGTTGGGAAACACCATCAGCCCCTCGAAAGCGATGCGCGGCAATTTGAGCGCGTAGCGGGCGAGCGCCAGCGCATCCTCAGGCGACTGCACGCCGTTCCTGCCGAAGCCGGTGTCACATTCGATCGAGCAGGTGCACGTCGCGGCCATGGCGCAGCCCCGCCTCGGAGAGGCCGCGGACGACGGCATCGCTGTCCGCCACCACGGCGAGACGCTTGACGCGATTGGCCAGCGCCATCAGCCGGTCGGTCTTCTTCTCGCCGATGATATTGAAAGTGAGGAGATAGTCGTCGCACACGCCGGCGTCGACGAATATTTCCGCTTCACCGAGCTTCTGCAGCGTCAGGCCGGCGGCGCCGGCATCCATCTGCATCCTGGCGATTGCCGGAATCTTGTGGGTCTTGATATGCGGGCGGTTGGCGATGCCGTGCCGGGACACCATGGCCTGAACCCGCGCGATGTTGTCCGCGAGCCGATCGAGATGGACAATGACGGCCGGCGTGTCGAGATCGTGCAAGCTGGTCATGGACGCCGTTGTGCGGGATTGCTGCATTGTTGTCTGGTTTTTGGGGAGACCGGGACACGGCCGCCCGCTGCTTGCGGAAGGCCGTGCCCCGTTCATAGGCTAGAACCCCTTGCCGAGGAACTGGTCGACGTTGGTCGAATCGACCTGGTGGGTCGGCAGGATGATTTCCTTGTCGAGCTTTTCCCCCTTGGCGATCTTGTAACCGTACTGGACGCCTTCCGGGGCGACGAAGTGATAGGTGAAGGTGGCGGCCATCTTGCCGGCCTTGATGGCGTCGTAGGCGGCGTTTTCGCCATCGATGCCGACGACCTTGACCTCGTTCTGGCGGCCGGCCGCTTCGAGCGCCGTCACCGCGCCCAGCGCCATGTCGTCGTTGTGAGCGTAGACCAGGTCGATCTCGCCCGACTTGAAGCGCTGCAGCATGTCCTCCATGAACTTGATCGCCGGTTCGCGGACATAGTTGGCGACCTGGCTGGCGACAATCTTCACATCGGGACATTCCTTCTCGATGGTCGCCACGAAAACGTCGTGACGATCGACGGTCGCCGAGGCGCCCGCCGTGCCCTGGATCTCGACGACGTTGCCCTTGTTGTCGAGCGTCTTGCAGACGAATTTGGCGGCGGTCTCGCCGATCAGCTTGTTGTCGGCGCCGATGTGCAGCGTCACGTCGGTATTGACCTTGCGGTCGAGCGTGACCACCGGAATGCCGGCATCCATGGCCTGCTTCACGACCGGGGTCAGCGCATCGGCCGTCACCGGGCTGATGATGATGGTCTTGACGCCCTGGGCGATGAGGCTCTCGACGTCGGTCACCTGCTTGGAAGCGTTGTTCTCGCCGTTGGTGACGATCAGGTCGACATCCGGCAGGTTGGCTTCGGCATATTTCTTGTTGCCCTCGACCATGTTCACCCGCCAGGAGCTTTCCATGGTCCCTTGCGAGAAGCCGATCTTGAGCTTGTCATCGGCCAGCGAAGTTGCGGCGCCGGCGGCGGCGCAGAACAGCGCCGCCGCGACGATCGACTTGCCGGGTCTAGTGAGTGCAGTCTTCATCATTACCTCCCTTTAGTGCCGCCGCACCGCGGAATTGCCGCGCGGCGGAGCGATTATCCGCGCGAAGCCGCGGAATTCCTGCGCCGCCTCGTCATCTCGAAAAGAACCGCGGCGACGATGATGGCCCCCTTGACGATCTGCTGGGTGAAGGGCGTGACGCCGAACAGGTTCAGGATATTGGCGAGCACGGCGATGATCGCGGCGCCGAGGACAGTGCCGGCGACGCTGCCCTCGCCGCCGAACAGACTGGTGCCGCCGATGACGGTTATGGCGATCGCCTCCAGTTCGAGGCCCATGCCGGCCACCGGCTCGCCCACGGTCAGCCGCGAGATGAAGATCAGCGCCGTCAGTGCCGACAGGAAGCCGCTGATCACATAGACGCAGAAGATCGTGAAGCCGACGTCGATGCCCGACAGGCGGGCCGCTTCGGGATTGCTGCCGACGGCGTAGACATTGCGGCCGAAGGCGGTGAAGCGGAGGATGAATATTGCAGCCCCGGCGACCGCAGCGAAGATCCACACCGCCACCGGCAGGCCGAGCAGACTGCCCTGGCCGAGCCAGGCGAAGCTCGCCGCTTCCTCGCGGAAATGGATGGGATGCCCGCCGGAGATCGTCATGGCGAGGCCCCGGCCCATCACCATCATGCCCAGGGTCATGATGAACGGCGGAATGCGGCCGAGCGTGATGCCGGCGCCGTTGAGCGCACCCATGACGATGCCGATGACGAGGCCGGCCAGGAGCACCACCGGGATCGGCGTGCCGGCGTCGAGCAGCATCGCCGAGATCACCGCCGCCACGGCCACGATCGAGCCGACCGACAGGTCGATGCCCGCCGTCAGGATGACGAAGGTCATGCCGATCGACACGATGCCGAACAGTGCGATCTGGCGCAGCACGTTGATCAAGTTGAAGGGGTTGAGGAAGGCCGGCGATATCAGCGCCGCGACGACGCACATCACGATCAGCACCCAGATCAGGCCCGAGGTCCTGAGGGTACCCAGCCGCGCCAGGCGAGCGCCGAGCGCTCCGGCGATGCGCTCCGTCTCCGGCTGCCCCTCCGCCCGGTTCATCGATACATTGCTCACGCCGCCTCGCGGGTCTTTCCGGCGCCGACGGCGGCGGCCATCAAGGCTTCTTCGGTCGCCTCGGCGCGCGTAAAACGCCCGGCGATGCGGCCGTCGCGCATGACGATGATGCGGTCGCTCAGACCCAGGATCTCGGGCAACTCCGAAGAGACCATGACGATGGCCGCGCGCTCGACGTCGGCGAGGTGGGCCAACAGCTGATAAATCTCGCGCTTTGCGCCGACGTCGACGCCGCGGGTGGGCTCATCGAAGAGCAGGATGGCGCAGCGGGCATTGAGGCTGCGGGCGATCATGCATTTTTGCTGGTTGCCGCCCGAAAGCGATTCGATGCGGGCGCCGGTGCCAGGCGTGCGGATGGCAAGCCGGCGTACGAGCCTGCCGACGACGTCGCGCTCGCGGCGCGCACTGAGGACGGTATTTTTGCGCACCGCGTTCAGCCCGGAAATGGTGACGTTGAAGGCGACGCTCTGGGGCAGGAAGCAGCCTTCGGATTTGCGGTCTTCCGGCAGCAGGCTCATACCCTCACGAATTGCCGCCCGCGGTCCGGTGGCCCGGAAGGGGCGGTCGCCAAGGCGGTAACTCCGGCTTTCCGAGAGGTCCGCGCCCACCAGCGCGCGCAGCAATTCGGTTCGCCCGGAACCGGCAAGGCCGCAAATGCCGAGAATCTCGCCTTGCCGCAGCGCAAGGTCGATATCGGCGAGCACGCCCTTGCGGTTGAGTCCTTCGACCGCGAGCACGGTGTCGCCTGGACGGCAGGTTCGCTCGGGATAGATCTCGGTAAGACGGCGGCCAACCATCATGCCGATGAGAGGTCGGGTGTCGACGTCGGCAACCGGTCTCGTCCCGGCGACGACGCCGTCGCGCAGCACGGTGACGCGGTCGCAAATCTCGAACACTTCCTGCAGCCGGTGCGAGATGTAGATGAAGCTTACGCCGTCGCGGGAAAGCCGGCGAATGATCTCGAACAGCTTCTTGAGCTCGGCGCCGCCCAGCACGGCGGAAGGCTCATCGAGGACGACGATGCGCGCTTGACGGGACAGGGCGCCGGCGATTTCCACCATTTGCCGCTGGGCGACGCTCAAGTCGGCGATCCGCGCACGAGGATCGACCGGAAACCCCAGCCGCTGGAGGGTCTGTGCGCTGCGGCGGATCGCCTGGGGCCAGTCGATCATGCCGAGCGGCCTCTTCGGCAAGCGGCCAAGAAACAGGTTCTCGGCGACGCTCAAATGCGGCGCCAGCATCGTCTCCTGATAGATGACCGCGACGCCGCGCTCGATCATCTGCAGCGGCGTCAATCGTCCGACCGCCTCGCCGTCGATCCTGATCTCGCCGGCATCGGCCTGGTAGGCGCCGGCCAGGATCTTGATGAGGGTGGATTTCCCGGCGCCGTTCTCGCCGATGAGCGCGTGGACCTCGCCGGGCCTCACCTCGAGGGACACGTCCTGGAGCGCAACGACACCCGGAAACCGCTTGTCGATGTTGCGCATTTCCAGAATCGGAGCGGCGGGGTCACCGATGGAGGCGATTGGACACATACGCGACGAGGGGTTTGCCTAAAGCCACATTAGGATTATAATATTATTATCATATAAAACTACACTGCCTTGTCAATCGCGTAGTCGCAGGCCAGTAGTATCAGCTAATGAACGACGGACAGCTCAAGTTCGGTCTAGGACGCAACCGCAAGCGTAACCTCTTTGCGCACGTAGTGGAAAGCCTGGGTACCCGGATCATCCGCGGTGATCTGAACTCCGGCGAACCGTTCCCCAAGGAGGCCGACCTCGGCCGCGAATTCGGCGCCAGCCGCTCCGTCATTCGCGAGGCGGTGAAGTCGCTGGCGGCGCGGGGCCTCATCGAATCGCGCACCAAGACCGGCATACGCGTGCTCGAACCGATGCACTGGAACCTGCTCGATTCCGACGTCCTGAACTGGCGCTACAGCACCCTGCCGCCGGACCAGTTCTATGGCGAGCTGTTCGAAGTCCGGCAGATGATCGAGCCGCAGGCCGCGGCACTTGCCGCCAGGCGGGCGACGGCGGCGGAGATTGCCGGCATTGCCGATGCTTTCACCGCGATGACCGAGGCGAACCCGCAGGATGCAGCCGCGGCCGAAGCGGACCTGCTGTTTCATCGCTCCATCCTGGCGGCAGGCCACAATGCCCTGCTGCTGCAGCTCGGCAACCTGATCGCCGTCGGGCTTTACATCGCCCACAAGATATCTTCGGAGTCCTTCACCGTGTTTCTGCCGATGCACAAGCTGGTGCTGGACGGAATCAGGAATAGGGATGCCGCTGCGGCCCGTCACGCCATGGAGCGGCTGCTTTCCGAAACCCTCGAGTTCATGAGCCGGCGGCTCAAAGCTAGGGGCTGATCCTCTCGACGTCTAGGATCGCGTGAACCGTATCTTGCGGTAACTGCGCCTGATGTCTGTTCGGATCATGCCGAGGTCACGCAACAGGCGCTCATCCAGCTCGCGCAGCTGCCGGCGTTCTTCACGGCGCTCCTGCCAATCCAGCAGTAACTCAGCCAGCCCGTGTTGGATCACAGCCATCGGCGTCACCGATATTCTCGCAAGTGCGTACATTGTCATTTTTCCTCCATCTCGTTGCGGCAAGAGCGGAAGTGGTGCCGATTGAGACGGGTGGAACTGTAGAAGCTCGTCTTGCAACGGACCCTGAACGCCTCGTTCATCAAGCGTTTACCAGGTCTATTGCGCCGGCCCTCGAACTCGGCAAGGCGGCAGGCGCAGTCGGCTGCGACGATCAGGCGACCGACCAGCCGCCATCGACGAGGAGATTGGCGCCGGTGATCAGCGAAGCGGCGGGCGAGGCCAGAAACACCACCGCGCCCGCGACGTCCACCGGATCGCCGATGCGCCCCAGCGGAATGTGACTGAGAACGTCGGCGTGGAACTTCGGATCGGCGAGCGCCGGCCGGGTGCCGTCGGTCCAGATGAAGGTGGGGGAAACGCTGTTGACGGTGATGTTGTGCGGCGCCCACTCGGCGGCGAGGCAGCGCGTCAGGTGGTTGATGGCGGCCTTGGTCATGCAGTAGATCGCCTCGCCCTTGAGCACCACCGTTCCCGCCTGCGAGCTGATGTTGATGATGCGCCCCGCTTTCTGCGCGATCATGATCCTGGCGACCGCCTGCGTGGTGAAGAAAGTACCCTTGAGGTTTATGTTCACGGTGTAGTCGAAGTCTTCCTCGGTCACTTTCTCGGCAAGGTTCTCTGGGCCGATCCCGACATTGTTGATGAGCACGTCGATGCGGCCGAACTCGGATCGGGCCCTCGCCACGGCGGCGCGTACGGTTCCCAGATCCGCCAGATCCATGTCGACCGCGAGCGCCCGCCGGCCGAGGTCCTTGATCTCGGCGCGCTGAGGTCGGCGCCGTCGGCGTCCTTGCGCACGCCCACGATAACATCCGCGCCGGCGCCCGCGCAGGCGAGTGCGCATGCCCGTCCTATGCCGCGCGAAGCGCCGGTGACGAGGACGATGCGATCGGCCAGGCTGTAGCTGGGTGTGATGGTCGCAGGATTCATGGCAAATCTCCGGGATTGGGGGAAAGCTTGAGGGGGACACCATGCCGAATAGGTCAGCAGCACGAAATGGTCAAAGACACTTGTGGAGTGAAGCGCGTTGTGAAACGCTCCCGGAGTACCGAGTTGGCGTCAATGACCTATGTCCCCGCGCCGATCGGATAAGTATTGACAGAACCAACGAGCCAGGGAGGGCTCTCATGTCAACCAAGAAGGCCAAGGACCTCGAAATCAACTACTCGCCGCAAGTTCCTGCTTGGGGCAGGGGCAATCGGCGTCGCCGCAGTCGCCATGCCGCAGGTGTCGCGCGCCCAGACGACGACCCTGAAGATGCAGGGTTCGTGGGGCGCCAAGGATGTCTTCAACGAGATCGCCGAGGACTACGTGAAGCGCGTCAATGCGATGGCCGGCGGACGGCTGAAGATCGACTATCTCGTCGGCGGTGCGGTCGTCCATCCGTTCCAGGTGCTCGACGGTGTGAACGGCGGGCAGATCGACGCCGCCCATACGGTGCCGGTCTACTGGTACGGCAAGCACAAGGCTGCCTCGCTGTTCGGCACCGGTCCGGTGTTCGGCTTCAACGCCAACCAGGGCTTCGGCTGGATCCACAACGGCGGCGGCAAGGAGCTGTTCGACGAACTGCAGACGCAGATCATGAAGATCGACGTCAAGAGCTTCTTCGTGATGCCGATGCCGACCCAGCCGCTCGGCTGGTTCAAGAAGCCGATCAAGGTCCGCCGATGACCTCAAGGGCCTGAAATACCGCACCGTCGGTCTCGCGGCCGATCTCGGTCAGGCCATGGGCATGTCGGTCGCGCAGCTTCCGGGCGGCGAGATCGTGCCGGCCATGGAACGCGGCGTGATCGAGGGCTTCGAGTTCAACAACCCGACTTCCGACCGGCGCTTCGGCGCCCAGGACGTGGCCAAGTACTACATGATGGGCAGCCACCATCAGGCGACCGAGTACTTCGAGATCATGTTCAACCGGACGAAATTCGACGCTCTGTCCCCGGACCAGCAGGCGATCCTGCAGTATGCCGCCGAGGCCGTCTCATCGGCGAACGAGTGGAAGTCGATGGACTATTACTCGAAGGACCTCTCGGAACTGATCGACAAGGACAAGGTCAACGTCCTGCGCACGCCGCAAGCAGTCTTCGATGCCCAGATCAAGGCCTGGGACGGACTGATCGCCACGCTGGGCGAAGACCCGTTCATGAAGAAGGTGATGGATTCGCAAAAGGAATGGGTGCGGCGCGTCGTCTATTACACCATGTACAACGCGACGGACTACCGCGGCGCATTCGATCACCATTTCCCGGGTGTGCTGCAGCTTTGATCGGGCTGTAGCACAGGCTCATGTAGTGTCATGAGAATACGGGCGGCGTGCGACCAGCGCGCCGCCCAACGTCGGGAGGGGGCGGAATGCGGCGCTCGCCGCGGCCTGATCGCACATCACTCGATTCCTGAATTTCATCGATACGCTGAGTACCTGGGTCGGCAAGGCATTCGCCTGGCTCATCCTGGTGTTGACCTTCGGCATCAGCTACGAGGTGTTCGTGCGCTACGTGTTGCGGGCGCCGACGACCTGGGCCTTCGACTTCAGCTATATCAATTACGGTGCATTGTTCCTGATGGCCGGCGCCTACACGCTCGCCCGCAACGGCCACGTCCGGGGCGACGTGCTTTATCGACTGTGGCAGCCGCGCACGCAGGCTATGGTGGATCTTGCGCTATACGTCCTGTTCTTTCTCCCGGCCGTGCTGGCGTTCATGTATGCCGGCTGGCCCTACGCGATGACTTCCGTCCGCTTCCGGGAAGTGAGCATCTTCAGCCCCGCCGGCGTTCCGGTGTTTCCGCTGAAGACGCTAATTCCTGTCGCCGGCGTTTTTCTGCTGATCCAGGGCATGGCGGAAATCATCCGCTGCGTTCTGTGCATCCGGCGCGGCGCCTGGCCGCGGCGCCTGCACGACGTCGAGGAGACGGAGAGCGTCATTCTCCAGGAACAGCGCATCCACGCCCGGGACGAGCAACCGGCGCAGCCGGGTCGGACGGGGACTGACACATGACCGATCCGCAAGTCGGCATGCTGATGCTCGGACTGTTCATCTTCATCATCATGCTCGGCTTCCCGATCGCTTTCACGCTGATCGCGATGGGCGTCAGCTTCGGTTTCTACGCCTACTACACTCCCGGCCAGGAATTCTTCGACAACCGCATTTTCACGCTCTTGGTGCAAAAAGCCTTCGAGGTGGCGTCCAACGACGTGCTGGTGGCGGTGCCGCTCTTCCTGTTCATGGGCTATCTGGTCGAGCGCGCCAATATTCTCGACCGGCTGTTCCATTCGCTGCAACTCTCGATGAAACATGTTCCCGGCGCGCTGGCGGTGGCGACGCTCGCGACCTGCGCGATGTTCGCCACCGCGACCGGCATTGTCGGCGCTGTCGTGACGCTGATGGGGCTGCTGGCGTTTCCGGCCATGCTGCGCGCCGGCTACGATATCAAGCTCTCCGCCGGTGTCGTGTGCGCCGGCGGCTGCCTCGGCATCCTCATTCCGCCCAGCATCCTCCTGATCGTCTACGCGGCGACGGCCGGCGTCTCGGCGGTCAAGCTCTACGCCGCGGCATTCCTTCCCGGTCTTATGCTGACCGCTTTTTACATCGTCTATGTGATCGTGCGGGCGGTCATCAATCCGAAACTCGCCCCCAAACTGCCGAAGGAACAGACCGACGTACCGCTCACCCAGGTGGCGTGGGAATTGTTGACGTCGTTCCTGCCGCTCGCAATGCTGATCGTCTGTGTGCTGGGCGCGATCCTGTTCGGGCTGGCGACTCCGTCGGAGGCGGCGGGCGTCGGCGCGCTCGGCGCCATCGTGCTTGCCGCAGCCTATCGCGCGCTGAACTTTACGATGTTGCGGGATTCCGTCTACCTGTGCGCGCGGGCGACCGCGATGGTCTGTTATCTGTTCATCGGCTCGTGGACGTTTTCCTCGGTGTTCGCCTACCTGGGCGGACAGGGGGTGATCGAGCGGTTCTTCCTGAGCCTCGACCTTTCGTCGACGCAGTTTCTCATCCTCACCCAGGGGATCATCTTCCTGCTCGGCTGGCCGCTGGAATGGACCGAGATCATCATCATCTTCGTGCCGATTTTCCTGCCGCTGCTCGATGACTTCGGCGTCGATCCGATCTTCTTCGGCATCCTGGTCGCGCTCAACACGCAGACGGCATTCAATACCCCGCCGGTCGCCATGGCCGCCTTCTACCTGAAGGGCGTCGCCCCGCCGCATGTGAAACTCACCGATATTTTCAGCGGCGCGCTGCCATTCGTGTTCATGGTCTTCCTCACCATGATCCTCGTCTATATCTTCCCGCAGATCGCGCTGTGGCTGCCGGATTTCCTGTATACGGCGCGGTAAGCCAAGGCGGGAAACGGATCCATGAGTCTTGCCTCACTCGGGCTTTCTGAGGCGGCCGCGGACGTTCGCGAAGGCCGGATTACGTCGGTCGAACTCGTGCGCGGCTGCCTCGCCCGTATCGATGAGGTTGATGCCGAGGTGCAGGCCTGGGCCTTCCTCGACCGCGACCATGCCCTGCGCCAGGCGGAGGTCGCGGACAGCCAGCGCAAGCAGAGCAGGGCGGTTGGATCGTTGCATGGGGTTCCGGTCGGCATTAAGGACATTTTCGATACCGGCGACATGCCGACCGAACTCGGCTCGCCCCTGTGGGCGGGCCGGACACCACGGCGCGATGCCGCAGCCGTCGCGCCGGTTGCGCGCGGAGGGCGCGGTGATCATGGGCAAGACGGTGACCACCGAATACGCCTACTTTCATCCGGGCAAGACGCGCAATCCGCATGATCCCTCGCGCACGCCCGGCGGCTCGTCGAGCGGATCGGCTGCTGCGGTGGCGGCCCACATGGTTCCGGGCGCCATCGGGTCGCAGACCAACGGCTCGGTGATCCGGCCGGCCTCGTTCTGCGGCGTGGTCGGCTTCAAGCCCACCCATGGCCTCATTCCGCGCACCGGCGGCCTGCTCCTGTCACGCACGCTCGATCACGTCGGAGTATTCGCCCGCACCGTCGAGGACGCCGCTCTGCTCGCCGAGGCCATGGCGGGCTTCGACGAGGATGATCCCGATACCCGGCCGATCGCCCGGCCGCCGTTCGCGGCCGTCGCGGCGAGCGAGCCGCCACTGCCGCCGCGTTTCGCCTTCGTGCGCTCGGCTGTCTGGAAAGAGGCCGAGGCGGTGACCGGCGAGGCGTTCGCGGAGATTGTCGAAGCGCTGGGCGACGAAAGGCCGTGGAAGTCGACGTCGGGGAGAGCTTCGGTCGCGCGATCGATCTCCATCGCACGGTCATGGAGGTCGAGATGGCCTACAATTTCCATCGCGACTACGAGAAAGGGCGCGACAAGCTCAGCGAAAAACTATGCCAGCAGATCGAACGCGGTCGCGAGCACAGGGGCAGTCGATTATGCCGCCGCCGTGGCCGGCATCGCGCCGCTCAATCGCTGCGCTCGACTGCGGTTTTCGACGAATACGACGCGATCCTGACGCCGGCCGCGCCCGGCGAGGCGCCGCGCGGCCTGGACAGTACCGGCAATCCGGTGTTCTGCACCACCTGGACCTATCTCGGCACGCCGGCCGTCACGCTGCCGCTCATGCAGTCCGAGAGCGGTCTGCCGATCGGCGTGCAGCTTGTCGGCCGGCGCGGCAATGACGCGCGCCTCTTGCGCAGCGCCCGCTGGCTCGTCAAGAATGTCGGCGCGCAAGCTGCGCGACGGCGCAAGACATCCAGGAGATCGTGATGATGGTTTTCATTTGCGGCATTGTCGGCATCGCGATGTTCGTAGCGTTCCTGGGCTTCATGCTGTGGTGGGTGCCCGCGCCGCCACTGATCATTATCGTGATCCTGTGCACGGCGCTGTTGATCTTCGATTTCGTCCACACGCTGCGTTTTGGGGAAGGCAAGCCCAGGAAGCGCTGACGAGAACGGCCGCGTCCCGTCATTGCGGCGGCGGTCCGACGGTGACGGGAATCGAGGAATAATAGGCGGCCAGATCATCGATGTCCTGGTCGCTGAGGTCGGGAGCCAGCACCGACATCATTTCATTCTTGCGCTCGCCGGTCTTGAAGTCCTTCAGCGCCTTGACCAGGTAGACCTGCTTCCTGGCCCGCCAGATGAGCGCTACCGGGTAGCTTGGCGATACCATCGAGCCCATGGCACGCCTGGCATTGCAGCGCTTTCTCGCGGCCCTGTTTGACATCTCCGGCAAATGCAGCGCCCGGCCAAGAGACCGAGCGCCAAAGCCGAGCATCCAGGAACTTCCAAGGCATGGTGGTTCCGCCTACAGGCGGCCGCCGCCAGGCGGGCCGCTGATCATGAACTCACGACGATCAGCCGCCATAGCGAAATGCGGTAGATCGCACCGGCGAAGTCGTCGGAGACGAGCAGCGAGCCGTCATTGAGCTGCTGCACGTCGACCGGACGGCCGAGATACTCGCCGTTTTCGGCGAGCCAGCCTTCGGCGAACACTTCCGTCTTGTCGGCCGTTCCGTCGGCCTTGAGGCTCGTGAACAATGACCCGTGCGCCCACCGGGTCGACACGGTTCCACGAACCGTGCTGGGTGCTGAAGATCCCGCCGCGATACTTCTCCGGGAACTGCGTTCCGGTATAGAACGACAGCCCGAGATCGGCCGCGTGCGCGTCCTGCTCGACCTGCGGGAACACCGCGTCCGCCGGCGGAGTCTCGCTCTTTGTATTCGGTGGTGCGCATCTTGCCGCCGCCAAACTACGGGAAGCCGAAGTGGAGGCCGGCCTTCTCGGCGCGGTTCATTTCACCCGGCGGAACGGTATCGCCCATGCCGTCGACCTGGTTGTCGTTGAACCACAGCGCCTTGTCCTTCGGGTTGAAATCGAGGCCGAGAGAATTGCGGACGCCGGTTGCGAAGACTTCCCGCTTGGTGCCGTCGCGCTCCATGCGGATGATGCCGCCGATGCCCAATTTGGTGTATTTGTCCATTTTCTCGGGTGCGGGCACGTTGAAGGGCTGGCCGAGGGTGATGTAGAGCTTGTTGTCCGGGCCGATTCGGCACGTCCTGGCCGTGTGATTGTAGCTCTCCTCATCGACCGGAATGAGTTCCCCCTGCTTGACGATGGGAACAGCCACCACGTCGGGTCCTTCATAGAAGAACTCAGCCGCCGGATAGACCATCACGCGGTTCTGCTCGGCGATAAACAGGAAACCGTCCTTCGAGAAGCAGACCCCGTTCGGAACCGCCAATTTTACCGACGGCGCGAACTCCTTCACCTCGTCCGCCACCCGGTCCTTGTTGCGATCGGTCACCGCGTAGACGTTTTCCTTGCGGGTGCCCACGAACGTCACGACGCCTTGCGGGCCGACAGCCATGTGCCGCGCATCGGGCACGATCGCGTAGAGATCGATCTTGAATCCCGCCGGCAGCTTGATCTTGGCGAGGTTGGCCCTGATCGCCTCCGCGTTGGCGCCGCCCTGCTCGATGTTGGTCATCATCGGCGTGCCGGTGGTCTTGAAGGCTCCGAGCTTTTCGAGGTTGTCGTTGCTCTGGGCAAAGGCGCTCGTCGCGCTGAACGCGACAGCCATGGAAAACACAAAAGCTAGACGCTTGATCATCCGCTACCTCCCACAACTTACGTTGGCATCCGAAGACGGATACCTTGACGGTTTCTTGGTTGGAGATGGCCGGCTGGAGCAATCGCCCCGGCCGGCCATCTACTTTTCGACTATTGCAGAAATCAAACTGAGTGACAATCATCGACTGACCGTAATGTCGGCCTGCTCGGCTGGAGATGATGGATTTGTAATGTCCACCGGCGCATGATCGCCGAGAGTTTCCGCGAGCGAGCCAGGATTGCATGACCCTGAACGGCGCCACGCCTGCTCTCACGGTCGAGGGCATCGGCCACGCCTATGGCGCCAGGCGGGCGCTCGACCGCGTGTCCTTCGAGGTGCCGCAAGGCACCTTCACCGTCCTGCTCGGACTCAATGGCGCCGGCAAGTCGACCTTGTTCGCCCTCATTACCCGGCTCTTCGACGCGCGTGAAGGCAGGATCAGGGTCTTCGGATACGACGTTTCGCGCACGCCCGGCGAAGCCCTGCGACGGCTCGGCGTCGTCTTTCAGTCGCGTACCCTCGATCTCGATCTCTCCATCATGCAGAATCTCACCTACCATGCCGCGCTGCATGGCATCGCAGGTCGGGCAGGGCGGATGCGAGCGGGCGCGATTATCGAGTGGCTCGAGCTCTCCGACCGCCAGAACGACAAGGCGCGTGAACTTTCCGGCGGCCAGATGCGCAGGGTCGAGATCGCCCGAGCACTCCTCCATCGACCGAAGCTGCTGCTGCTCGACGAGGCGACGGTCGGGCTTGACGTCCGCGCGCGCAGCGAAATCATCAGGCATGTGAGGCGACTCGTGGCCGATGAGGGCATCGGCGTGCTGTGGGCCACGCATCTCATCGAAGAGGTCGAGACCCATGATCGCGTGGTCATTCTGCATGAAGGGTGCGTTCTGGCCGAAGGATCGGTCGCCGAGCTCGTTGGCAGCAAGCGGGGTCCGGACATCAAGTCGGTGTTTGTCGCCCTGACCGGCTCCGATCGGCCGGCATCATGGAGCGAGCCATGACCGCGGCCCGCCAGACGGCCTCCGCGCACCAGGGCTTCTCGGCCGCGCAATATGCAATATGCCTCCTCGGAATCGTCTGGCGCGAGAGCCTGCGCTTTCTGCACCAGCGCGAGCGGTTCATTGCCGCGCTGGTGCGGCCGCTCCTGTGGCTGTTCATCTTCGCTGCCGGGTTTCGACAGGCCCTCGGCGTCTCCATCACTCCGCCCTACGAAACCTACATCCTCTATGAAGTCTACGTCACGCCGGGACTCATCGCGATGATCCAGCTCTTCAACGGCATGCAGTCGTCGCTGTCGATGGTCTACGATCGCGAGATGGGCAACATGCGCACGCTGCTCGTGAGCCCGTTTCCGCGCTGGTACCTTCTCGTCTCGAAGCTGTCGGCGGGCGTGGTGGTATCCATCCTCCAGGTCTACGTCTTCCTCGGCATCGCCTGGTTGTGGAAGGTCGAGCCGCCGCCGCTCGGCTATCTGTTCGTTCTGCCGGCGCTGGTGCTGTGCGGTCTCCTGTTCGGGTCGCTGGGACTGTTGCTGTCGTCGCTGGTGAAACAGTTGGAGAATTTCGCCGGCATCATGAACTTCGTCATCTTTCCGATGTATTTCGCCTCTTCGGCGCTGTACCCGTTGTGGAAGGTCAGAGAGTCGAGCACGCTGCTCTATCATATCTGCCAGTGGAACCCGTTCACGCACGCCGTCGAACTGATCCGGTTTGCGCTCTACTGCAGGATTGACGGGTTGGCGCTCGCCGTGGTGACCGCGACGACGGCCGTGGCCCTCGCCGCCGCCATCATCGCCTATGATCCGAGGCGGGGCCTCATGGCCGGAAGGGGCAGCTCCGAGCGCTCCGAATGACGCCCCCGCGGCGGGCCCACTCAGTTCTGGCTACAGGCGAGGGGCTACTCCTTCAACACTCCCGACTGCTTGGCGAGGTGGGTTGCGATGGCGTCCATCAGGGGAGGCGAAAGGCAATCGTACGGCTCCAGACCAAGCTCTTTCAGCCGGGCTCTGATGGCCGGCATTTGACTGGGCTTGGTCCCCGATTCAATGGCGGAGGAGACAAAAGCTGCAAATTCCGGAGCGGACCAGCCGGTTTCCGGCGACAGTTCGGTATGGATGAAATCCAGCCCATAGAACGGATGTTTGGTATTTTCGATGCGGCCGTACATATGGACACCGCAGTCTTGGCAGGCGTACCTTTGAATGGTGGCGCCGGCGTCCACGACTTTCAATTTGTTCGCGTTGCTCGTCACATTGATCTTGTCGCGTGGCGCGACGGCGACCACCGAAAACACGGCCCCTTCCGGCTTCCAGCATTTCGTGCAGCCGCAGGCATGGTTGTGGGCTGTTTGCGCACCGACTGCGACGGTGACGGGGTTGCTGCGACACTTGCACTGAAGCGTCCCGCCCGCAAAGTTCTGCGCGCCGGGCTTTATGCCATTGTCCACTGATGGGTGAATAGCTACTGCACTGGCCATGGTTTCTTCCTCCCTGGGTGAGACCGTATCGGTCGCATCGGCTAGTAGACCACAACGCTCCGGATCGATTCACCTTTGTGCATCAGATCGAAGGCGCTGTTGATTTTCTCGAGCTTCATCGTGTGGGTGATCATGGGATCGATTTGAATGCGGCCGTTCATGTACCAGTCGACGATCTTCGGCACGTCGGTACGCCCGCGCGCGCCGCCGAAGGCGGTCCCCCGCCATACCCGTCCGGTCACAAGCTGAAACGGTCGCGTGGAAATCTCCTGGCCCGCGCCGGCAACCCCGATGATGATCGATTCACCCCAACCCTTGTGACAGGCCTCGAGCGCCATGCGCATGACCTTGACGTTGCCGATACACTCGAAGGTGTAGTCAGCCCCGCCACCGGTCAACTCGACGAGATGGGCGACGAGATCGCCGCCCGGGACATTCGAGGGATTGACAAAGTGCGTCATGCCGAATTTGCGGCCCCAGGCTTCGCGGGCGCCGTTCAGGTCGACCCCTACGATCATATTGGCGCCCACCAGCCGTAACCCCTGAATCACGTTGAGGCCGATGCCGCCCAGCCCGAACACGATGCAGTTCGATCCCGGCTCAACCTTCGCAGTATTGATGACCGCACCGATCCCGGTAGTTACCCCGCAGCCGACATAGCAGACCTTGTCGAAGGGTGCATCGGACCGGATCTTTGCCACTGCGATCTCCGGCAGCACCGTGTAGTTCGAGAATGTCGAACAGCCCATGTAGTGATGGACCATCTTGCCCTTGTAGGAAAACCGGCTGGTGCCGTCTGGCATGAGACCCTTACCCTGCGTCGCCCGGATTTTCTGGCAGAGATTGGTTTTCGGATTGCGGCAATATTCGCATTCGCGGCATTCCGGCGTGTAAAGAGGGATCACGTGATCATCCTTCCTGATCGACGTTACCCCTTTGCCCGCTTCGACGACGACGCCCGCTCCTTCGTGGCCCAGAACGGTGGGAAAAAGACCTTCCGGATCGGCGCCGGAGAGAGTGAACTCATCGGTATGGCAGATGCCCGTCGCCTTGATTTCGACCAGCACCTCGCCCTCTTTCGGGCCCTCGAGGTCGATCTCCGCGGTTTCCAGGGGCTTGGCCTTTTCAAAGGCAACAGCGGCACGGGTCTTCATCGTCGCTCCTCGCCTGATTTTCCGCCAGAGGCTCCAAGCAAGTCAGTCGACCAGATTGACTCCGAACTTGGGCAAAGTCGAGGATGTCGCATGCGCGCCGCGGGGGCCTATCCGCCGAAGCGGCGATAACGGAATTCAGACGCCGCGGTTTGCGAGGCCTCCTCGGCCATGGCCCGTATCTGGCTGTTGAAGGCCGACAGCGAGCAAACGGGATCGGCATTTTCCGCCCGCCCCGTCAGCGCCATGGCCTGGCACCGGCAACCGCCCCAGTCGACTTCCTTGCGGTCGCACGACCGGCAAGGCTCGACCATCCAGTCGGTGCCGCGGAAGGCGTTGAAGGCGGCCGAATGATGCCAGATTTCGGCGAGCGGCCTGTCCCTGACGTTGTCGAACGCGAGCCCTGGAATCGTCTCGGCTGCATGACAGGGAAGGACCCGGCCCGAGGGGGTCACGTTGATGACGCGGCGGCCCCATCCGCCGACGCAAGCTTTGGGGAACCGGGCATAGTAATCGGGCACCACGGCGTCGATGACGATCGTCCCGTCATAGCGCCGGCGCAGGTCGTCGATCAGCCGGACGGCCGCCATTGCCTGGATCCGCGTCGGCATCAACCTGTTGCGGTTCGCCAGAGCCCAACCGTAGTACTGCGCATGGGCGAGCTCGATCCTTCTCGCGCCCATCGCCACTGCCAGCTCGACGAATTTTTCGGCGCTGTCGATGTTCTGCCGGTGGATTACGGCGTTGATGGTGAGCGGCAGGCCGACCTCCACGACCGCGGCGGCGAACTTCAGCTTGCGGACGTGCCCGCCCGGGTAGCCGGCGATCCGGTCGGCATTCGCCGCATCGACGTCCTGGAGCGACAGCTGCACATGATCGAGACCCGCCTCGCTGAGCGTTCGCAGCTCCTTCCCGCCGATGAGAACGCCGGCAGTGATGAGATTGGTGTAGAGGTTCTCCGAGCGGCAGTGGCCGACGATTTCCACCAGGTCGGGCCGCGCCGTCGGCTCGCCGCCCGACAGATGCACCTGCAGGACGCCGAGTGCTGCGGCTTCGCTGAACACGCGCTTCCAGGTTGGCGTGTCCAGTTCGCTCCCCTTCCTCTCGAGTTCCAGGGGATTGGAGCAATAGGCGCACCTGAGCGGGCAGCGATGGGTCAGCTCGGCCAGAAGTCCGATGGGCCTGGCGTCGGTCACAGCACGACAAAATGCCGGGATACGAGATCGCCCAGCATCTCCTTCACATCCGTCATGATCTCGGAACGGTCGGACTGATAGACTTGCGCCAGCTCATCGCCGATCGCAACGATGTCGCGCTGGCCGTCGCACAGCGACAGGACCGCTTTCGCCACATCGTCCAGCTCGAGGACCCGTTCCGGGGCAAGCAGGACCCAGCGGTCGCGCGCCCGGTCATGGGACAGGCGCACGCCCGTCGGCAGGCGCGGCCTGGCGGTATCGGCGATGCCGGTCATCTCGTGCCGCCGGTCCCGGGGACGAAAGCGCCGGGCGGCGTGAAACCGGGCGCCACATAGGCGAAATAGAGCGCATCGAGCATGGCCCAGAGCATGTCGCATTTGAACGTCAGCGCATCGATGACCGCCTGCTGCCGTTCCGGCGTTCTCGCCTCGCGCTTCACGTAATCGAGCGCAAAGTCCGCGTCGGCCGGCGCCTGCGTCAGGCGCTTGTCGAAATAGGCGAGAACCTGCGGGGTGATGTAGTCGTAGTTCTTGAGCATGCCGGCAACGCGGACGCGGATCGTTTCCGGCGCAAAAAGTTCCGTCAGCGAGGAGGCTATCGCCTCGAGCAGCGGTTTGTCGCGGACGAAATGGACATACGCCCCGACGGCGAAGCGTGTCGCGGGCAACGTGCCGGCCAGCGACTCGACGTAGGCTTTCTTGAGGCCCAGCCCCTCGGCGAGAACGAACCAGCGCGCGATGCCGCCGTCTCCTTCGCCGTCGCCGTCGTGATCGACGATGCGCTGGCGCCAGATGCGACGCATGGCGGGATCGGTCATGCGCGAAAGGATGACCGCATCCTTGATCGGGATGATTGCCTGATAGCAATAGCGATTGAGGGCCCAGGCCTGCAGCTGCCCGCGGTTCAGGCGACCTGCATTCATCATGTCGTGAAACGGATGCTTGTCATGGTAGCGCGCTCTTCCCAGTGTGCGCAGCTGGTCCTCGAGCTGGCCGGGAGAAAGCAGCGCGGTCAAAGCGTGAGCTCCATGCCGTCGTATCCGATCTCGGCCCCGGCCGTCACCACGGCGGCATATTCGGGAGATCCTTCGATGAGCATCGGGTTGGTATTGTTCATGTGCGTGTACACCAGACGCCGCACGCCGATCGACTTCAACGCGCGTAGCGAACCATGTTCGCCGCCGACCGGCAGGTGCCCCATCCGGAGTCCGGTCTTGGAACCGGTCTGCGAGGCGATCAGCTCGTCGTCGGTCCACAGCGTGCCGTCGAAGAGTACGAGGTCGGCATCGGCGAGCCGGGCACGAATCTCGGCGTCGAGCTCGGAGCATCCCGGAACGTAGTAGAAGCAGGCTTGCCCGGAAGTGATCTTGGTCCCCACTGTATTGCCCGATTTCAGGCGCGTGTCCGGGGCGGCTCCTTCGAGATAGAGCGGCAGCTTTCCGGGGACCACGAAGGATTCGACGGTCAACCCGCAGCTCAGGGACCGCGCTTCGCCGGGAGGGAGAATCTGCCGCCGGACATGTTCGGAATCCAGCACGTCGAAAATCGCGTTCTCCTGCAGAATTGCCAGTACCTCGGAGGTCGCATGGATGGCGAAGCGGTGGCCTTCGCGCAGCGACAGCAATCCACCGATGTGGTCGACATCGGCATTCGTCAGGACCACGTCGCTCACCGGACTGTCCCTTGGCGAACGTCGGGGCTGCAGGATATCGATTGCGGAAATCTGCTCGCGGATGTCGGGCGAGCAGTTCAACAGACACCACGCCTGACTATCGACCGAAACCGCCAGGCTCGCCTGGGTACGGCGCTTTACGCGCGGGTCACCCGACCAGGCAAGCTCACACACGCGGCAACGACAATTCCACTGGGGACAGCCGCCACCGGCAGCCGTCCCCAGCATCACAATTTTCACATCGATGTCCGTGCGGGCAAGGCGCCGCGCATGGGCGACGAAGCGCTCAGGCTCAGTACTCGGCCGGATAGTAGTCGTTGATTTCCAAGGCGATGCAGATTTCTTTTACTTTCGGTTTCGTCCACTTCATCGGCTACCTCCTCAAACCTCACTTCGTGCTGATGGCACGAGCGCAGTTAAGACCCTTTACGTCCGCCGTTCAAGCTATAAGCTTTGTCCTTCAGCTATGGTTCCCTGGCCCCGTATCTTTTCGCAAGGATACCGACGCAGCTGAGGGTTGATTGCGACGACGTGCGGTGTTAGGAGGCGTGCCACTGCCGAAGCAGGCGTTGCCTGCCGGCGGTTCCACCGCAACGTTGGTCGAAAAGAGGCGGGCTCGTCACGATGGCTGTGCGGTTTGTGGTCGCCTCGGCCGTGCTCGCGCTGACCATCGCCGCAGCAACTCCGCCTGCAGCAGCGGGCCCCAGCATTCTGTTCGATCCCACGACCGGCGAGGTCGTCTCGCAGGACCGGGCGGGCCAGCCGTGGTACCCGGCCTCGATCACCAAGATCATGACCGCCTACCTCGCCTTCGAGGAGCTTCACGCGGGCCGCATGAAGCTCGATCAGAAGATCAGGGTCTCTCAGCTCGCCAACAATCAGGCGCCGAGCAAGATCGGCGTTCCGCCCGGCTCGATGGTCACGGTGGATTTCGCCCTGCAGGCGCTGCTCATCCACTCGGCCAACGACATGGCGATCGTCCTCGCCGAGGCGGTGGCCGGCACCACGTCCCAGTTCGTGCAAAGGATGAACGCCACTGCGCAACGCCTCGGCATGACGGCGACGAAGTTCGTCAATCCCAACGGCCTGCACAATCCGCAGCAGGTGTCGAGCGCCCGCGACATCGCGGTCCTCGCCGCCGCGGCGTTCAACGAGTTTCCGCAGTACCGCCACTACTACCGTCAGGACTACCTGGCCATCGGCAAGCGCAGGCTCCGCAACACCAACGCTCTGCTGCGCCTGATGGCGTCGGCAGACGGCATGAAGACCGGTTTTACCTGTCCCGCCGGGTTCAATCTCGTGGCCACGGCGAGCGAGCATAACCGGCGCCTGATGGCCGTCGTGCTCGGCGCCCCCAGCGGGAGAAGCCGGGCGGAATGGGCGCAGGGGCTTCTGGTTTCCGGGTTTGCGAGCGCACCTTCGGGAGCGCGTCTCGGCCAGATCGCCAACCTCGCGGGTGGCCAGGCAACCACTGACATGTCGGGCGAGGTGTGCGGCCGCGGAGGCGCCGTGCCGGTAACGGCGGCCTCCAGCCTCAAAGGTCACGGCGCTTCGCTCGGCCGCTACCTCACCAGGAGCGACGCCAAGCAGGTTCTGGACACCTGGAAGGGTGACGCCGCCCTGCCGCTCAATGGCGTGAGCAGTGGGGTTGTGCGCCTGGCCGACCCCGCCGGCTTTGCCGCTATGGTGTGGGACATCGACGAGACCCGCGCCCGGAGCCTGTGCACGACGCTAAGTACCCGCGCGGCCCATTGCACCATCATGACACCGGATAACTTCACCCAGATGGCGGCGGCTGCGGCCAAAAGCCAGCGCCAAGGCGAAGCCGCGCAAGAAAAAAAGGCGCAGGAAGAAGTGAGGCGGACCGATCTGTGGTAGACTGGCTGCCACAGGAAAGGAGAAACGCCATGGCGACATTTGTTGTGCTCGGCAACTTCACCGATCAGGGCGTTCGCAACGCGAAGGACACCACCAAGCGGGCGGATGCCTTCAGGGAGATGGCCAGGAAGGCCGGCGTAACGGTCAAGGACGTATATTGGACGCTCGGCGTCTTCGATGTCGTCGCGGTCATCGAGGCGCCCGACGATGAAACGGCGACGGCGCTGACCCTCGGCCTCGGTGGCGCCGGCAATGTCCGCACCCAGACGCTGCGGGCATTCACTCAGGCCGAGATGGGCAAGATCATCGGCAAGCTGGCCTGAGGAAGGCGATACGCGATCAGTCGCTCACCGTCTGGGTCAGCAACTCGATTGCCCGGGCGAGTTGCGGATCGCTGCCCTGAGCGTAGCGGATATCGAACGGCACGGAGACCGAGGGCGTCACGCCGCGCCCCTCCAGCCGTTCGCCGTCGACAAGGACGTCGGCAACCGCCAGGAGAAGCAGGCTGCCGTTCGAAAGAAGAAAGGCCCGCCCCGCCAGGAGCGCGCCGGCGCTCGTGGCGCCGACCACTTTGCCCATGCCGTACTTCTTGAACCCGTAGGCCAGCACTTCCTTGCCGCTGCGCGTGCCGCCATTGATCAGCAGCACCACGGGCTTCTCCCATTTGCCGTTGGCGATCTCGAGCGTGCCTCCCCGGTTGATCAGCGTCATGGTCGGCTGGCGGCCGTTGAAGATATCGAGATAGTCCGGATCGGCGCCGCCCCAGCCGTCGCGCAGGTCCCAGACGAGCGCATCGGCATCCTTGAGCTTGCCGGCCGTGAGCAGGTTCTCGAGAAGCTCCTGATACTGGAAGCGGGCATACGACCAGATGTGCACGTAGCCGATCCTGCGGCCGCCGGTCTCGATGATGCGGGCGCTCTTCTCCATGGCCTCGAGATAGGCCCGATTGGGATGGATCGCCTGGGGCTTCACCGTCACGGCCACCGGCTCCGCGCCGGCTTTACGGCGAATTGTCAGCACGACGGGCGTGCCCACCTTGCCTTCGAAGGAGCGCACCGGCTCGAAAGATGCGCCGTCGGCAGCGACGAGTTCGTCTCCGACCGCAATACCGGCGGCGGCCGCGGGATGGCCGTCGAGCACGCCCGAAACGAACCGCGCCTCGCCGATCTTGCGGGTAAGGACGCCGATTCCCGGGTAGGCGACCTGCCCGCCGGCAAAGTGTTTGGCGATATCGTTCCTGAGCCCGCCCGAAAAAATATCGGCGAGATCGTAGTAGGCGGTCTCTTCCGGCGTGTAGTAGCCGGTGTGCGAAACGCCGAGCTCGCCCAGCATCCGGTTGATGAGGGCGGCGAGATCCACCTCCGGCGCTCCGGCCTGCTGCCGGTAGCGCGCGCCGACGGCTTGCCAGTCGAGGCCGGCAAATTTCGGATCGTAGAAGGAATCGCGAACCCGCGACCAGACCTCATCGAACACCCGCAGATTGTCCTTCCCGGCTTCCTCCTGCGATGTGAGCACAGCCCGAGGCTCCGCGAGCGTCGCGGGCGCGAACAGGAGCGCGGCCGCAAACAAGGCAGCTGCCGGCGCGGCGGCAATGGTCGGCAACAGGTGGCGTCGCATGGCGCGAGGGTTGCTCCTTCAGGATCTGCGGCGGATGAGAAACACGAGCCTGCCTTCCTCCTCCGCCTTGCTTATCAGCTCGTGACCCTGTTCGGAGCAAAAATGAGTCACGTCGATGACCGCCGCGGGGTCGGTGGCGATCAGGCGCAGCACGCTTCCCGGCGCCATGGACTTGAGCTTCCTGGCCGCCTTCAGCACCGGCAGCGGACACAGAAAGCCCGAGACATCGAGTTCGCTGGCCTCAGGCATCGTCATGACGACAGCGCTATCTGCCCGATCAAGCCGCGCACAGCAAGCCTTTGAATTCGCCGTATGTGAAGAGTAAGACTCCGGAGCGGTAAGGAATTGGACGTAGATTGGTCAGGATTGGTTGCAAAGGCAAATGACGCGGCAGCAACAGGCACGTGCAGTCAAGCCGGTGAGACCCGGGGCCGACTTCGGCAGGCGCCGGGCTCGCGGTCATCCCAAGGGCCGGCAGGTCGAGCCCCAGGCGCTGAAGGAGATCAGGAAGCTGCTCGCGGGCCGGACGCTCAGGCGCGACCACCTGATCGAATATCTGCACCTGGTGCAGGACACTTTCGGTTGCATTTCCGCCGCCCATCTCGCCGCCCTGGCGCAGGAGATGAAGCTTGCCATGGCCGAGGTCTTCGAGGTCGCAACCTTCTACCATCACTTCGATGTGGTGAAGGAAAACGAGGCAGCGCCTCCCGAGATCACCATCCGCGTGTGCGATTCCCTTTCCTGCGAACTCGCCGGAGCGAGGCCGCTCATCGAGAAGCTCAAGGCGCTGGCGCCGAAGTATATACGCGTCCTCCATGCTCCGTGCATGGGCCGCTGCGACCGCGCGCCGGCTGCGGCGGTAGGCAGGAACCATGTCGATCATGCTGCGGCGGCGGGCCTGCTGAAGCTCGCCAGGGAGCGCAAGATCAGGCCGGGAAAATGCAGGTATCAGGGCCTGCAGGCGTACCTGGAGAGGGAAGGCTATCGAACCATCCGCGAGCTTCGTTCAGGTAGCAAGACGCCTGAACAGGTGATCGACATCCTGGCGGAAGCAGGCCTGCGCGGTCTTGGCGGGGCGGGATTTCCGTCCGCCCGAAAATGGCAGTTCGTGCGCGCCGTGTCTGCGCCCCGCTATCTGTGCATCAACGCCGACGAAGGCGAGCCCGGGACCTTCAAGGACAGGTATTACCTCGAAGAGCGCCCGCATCAGTTCCTGGAAGGGATGCTCATCGCGGCCTGGGGGGTGGATGCAAGTGAGGCCTACATCTATCTGCGCGATGAATATCCGGCGGCGCGCGGGATTCTCGAGAGCGAAATAGCGCTGATCGAGAGGGAAGGCCTGGCGCCTGAAGGGTATATCCAGCTTCGCCGGGGCGCCGGCGCCTACATCTGCGGCGAGGAATCGGCGATGATCGAATCGATCGAAGGCAAGCGCGGCCTGCCGCGCCACCGACCCCCGTACGTGGCCGAGGTGGGGCTCTTCGGCAGACCCACGCTCGTCCATAATGTCGAAACGGTCTACTGGATGCCGGAGATCCTGTGCCACGGTGCGGAGTGGTTCGCCCGCCAGGGCAAACCCGGCCACAAGGGAGTGCGCTCCTATTCGGTTTCGGGGCGGGTCAGGAACCCCGGCGTGGTGCTGGCGCCGGCGGGCTCCACGGCGAACGAGCTCGTCGCGCTGTGCGGCGGCATGGCGGATGGTCACCGGTTCAAGGGCTATCTGCCAGGAGGCGCCTCGGGAGGGATCCTGCCCGCCGCCCTGGCCGATCTGCCGCTCGACTTCGGGCAACTCGAAAAATACGGCTGCTTCGTAGGCTCGCACGCGGTCGTCGTGCTGTCTGACAGGGACGACATGAGGCGGGCGGCGCTGAATCTGCTTGGCTTCTTCGAGGATGAGTCGTGCGGCCAGTGCACGCCCTGCCGGGTCGGCTGCGAAAAGGCGGTGAAACTCATGGGCGCCCGAAAATGGGATGCGGGTCTGCTGGAGGAGCTGGCGCAGGCCATGGCCGACGCCTCCATCTGCGGTCTTGGCCAGGCAGCGCCGAACCCGATCCGCTCGGTGCTCAAATATTTTCCCGAGGAGATCACGTGATAGTGTCGGCGCTATTGACGGAGGATTAGTCCGATGACGGAGCAAATCACCTTCACTCTCGACGGCATCGAGGCCCAGGCGCGGCCCGGCGAGACGATCTGGCAGGTGGCGAAGCGGCTCGGCACCACCATCCCGCACCTGTGCTGGAAGGATGCGCCCGGCTACCGCGCCGACGGCAACTGCCGGGCCTGCATGGTCGAGGTGGAAGGCGAGCGGACCCTTGCGGCATCCTGCATCCGCAAGCCCACGTCGGGCATGAAGATATCGACGGGGAGCGAGCGCGCGAAGGCGGCGCGCGGCATGGTGATGGAGCTCCTCATCGCCGACCAGCCGAAACACGCCGACGCCCATGACCGCAATGCGCCTTTCTGGGACTGGGCGAAAGCCATGCAGGTCGAGGTGTCGCGTTTCCCCGCCGACGCCGACCCCAGGCCCGATCTGTCGCACCCGGCCATGGCGGTAAATCTCGATGCCTGCATCCATTGCAATCTGTGCGTCAGGGCGTGCCGCGAGGTGCAGGTCAACGATGTCATCGGCATGGCCTGGCGCGGCTCACACGAGAAGATCGTCTTCGACTTCGACGATGCGATGGGCGCCTCGACGTGTGTGGCCTGCGGCGAATGCGTGCAGGCCTGCCCGACCGGCGCCCTCATGCCGAAGTCGATCGTCGACGGCGAGGGCAGGGGCGCGCGCCAGGCCGACCGCGAAGTCCATTCGGTCTGCCCCTATTGCGGCGTCGGCTGCCAGATCACCTACAAAATCAGGGGTGACAGGATCGCCTGGGTGGAAGGCCGCGGCGGCCCGGCGAACGAGAACCGCCTGTGCGTCAAGGGGCGGTTCGGTTTCGACTATGTAACCAATCCGGAACGGCTGATGAAACCTTTGATCCGCAAGCCCGGACTGCCCAAGGGTCTCGACATGGATCCGCGCGATCCCGCCACCCATTTCCGCGAGGCGGGCTGGGATGAGGCGCTCGACTTCGCCGCCCGCGGTCTCAGGGACCTGCGTGACCGCAAGGGCAGGCGGGCGCTCGCCGGGTTCGGGTCGGCGAAGTGCTCCAACGAGGAGGCGTATCTCTTCCAGAAGCTGGTGCGCACCGGCTTCGGCTCGAACAACGTCGACCACTGCACGCGTCTCTGCCATGCCTCTTCGGTGGCGGCGCTGATGGAGACCATCGGTTCCGGCGCCGTCACCGCACCGTTCACCGCGGTGCAAGACTTCGATGTCATCGTGGTGATCGGCGCCAACCCGGTCGAGAACCATCCCGTCGCCGCCACCTATTTCAAGCAGGCGGCCAAACGCGGCGCCAAGCTGATCGTGATGGATCCGCGAGGCCAGGCGCTCAAGCGCCACGCCACCCACATGCTGCAGTTCAGGAACGGCGCCGACGTGGCGCTCCTCAACGCCATGATGAATGTGATCGTGAGCGAAGAGCTCTACGACCGGCAATACGTCCAGGCGCACACCGAAGGCTTCGAGCGGCTGAAGGATCATCTCGCCCGGTTCACACCCGAAGCGATGGCGCCGGAGTGCGGCATCGACGCCGGCCTCATCCGCACCGTCGCCAGGACCTATGCCCGGGCCGAGGCAGCGATCATTTTCTGGGGCATGGGCGTGTCACAGCACGCCCATGGCACCGACAACGCGCGCTGCCTGATCTCGCTGGCGCTCATGTGCGGGCACACGGGCCGGGCCGGCACAGGCCTGCACCCCCTGCGCGGCCAGAACAATGTGCAGGGGGCGTCCGACGCCGGGCTCATTCCGATGGTCTACCCCGACTACGCGCGGGTCGGCCTTCCGGAAAACCGGCAGAGGTTCGAAAAACTGTGGGCGAGCGAGCTCGATCCCGAACCCGGACTCACGGTGGTCGAGATCATGGACGCCGTCCACGAAGGCCAGATCTTCGGCATGTACATCATGGGTGAAAACCCGGCGATGTCGGACCCCGACGTCGGCCACGCCCGCGAGGCGCTGGCGAAACTCGATCACCTGGTCGTGCAGGATATCTTCCTGACCGAGACCGCCATGTACGCCGATGTGATCCTGCCCGCCTCGGCCTGGCCTGAGAAGGACGGAACGGTGTCGAACACCAATCGCCAGGTGCAGATGGGCCGCAAGGCACTGGAGCTGCCGGGCGACACCCGGCCAGACTGGTGGATCACCATCGAGATCGCGAGAAGGATGGGCCTGCCGTGGACCTATCAGGGCCCCGCCGACGTGTTCGCCGAGATGAAGCTCGCCATGCCGTCCCTCGACAACATCGACTGGGACAGGCTGAGGCGCGAATCTTCGGTGACCTATCCGTGCCCGGCGCCCGATCACCCGGGTGAGGACATCGTGTTCGCCGATCGGTTCCCCACCGCGAGCGGCCTCGGCAAGATGGTTCCGGCGGAAATCGTGCCGCCGCGGGAGGAGCCCGATCGCGATTATCCCTTCATCCTGTCGACCGGCCGGCAGCTCGAGCACTGGCACACGGGCGCCATGACGCGGCGGGCGAGCAGCCTCGATGCCATCGAGCCCTCGCCTACCGCACAGCTCAACCCGGGAACGATCGCCAAGCTGCGGCTTCGCCCCGGCGACCGGATCCGGGTCACCTCCCGGCGCGGCAGGGTGGAACTGCAGGCGCGCGCCGATGACGGCGTGCCGCCGAACGTGGTGTTCATTCCCTTCGCCTACGTGGAGGCGGCGGCGAACCTGCTGACCATCCCGGAACTCGATCCTTTCGGAAAGATTCCCGAGTTCAAGTATTGCGCGGTGAAGGTCGAAGCGGTGAAGCGGCGCCGGCTCGAGGCGGCGGAGTGACGATCGGATACTTTCATCGGTCTGGCGGGCATGCGAGCCCCCTATAGGGAATTCGAGGTGGGGCCGGACCCCGAAAATCCGCGCCTCGCCCGCGCTGTGCCCGGCATCGACCAGGACGGGCGCACAATCGAGCAATACGTGGTCACCGAGCGGCCGCTCACCATTTTTCTCAACCGCCAGGAAGTGGTGACCGCCATGACCATCGGCGATCATCCGGACTGGCTGGCGGTCGGCTATCTCGCCAACCAGGGAATGCTGAGCCACGCCGACGAGATCACGGGCATCGAGCACGACGACGAGCTCGGCCTCGCGGTGGTGCGTACGGCGAAGGAGACGAACTTCGAGGCGAAGCTGAAGAAAAAGGTGCGCACCTCGGGCTGCGCCCAGGGCACGGTGTTCGGCGACCTCATGGAAAGCCTCGAGGGCCGCGAGCTGTCGAAGACCGCGATCCTGAGGACGAGCTGGCTCTATGCGCTGATGAAGAAGATCAACATGGCGCCGTCGCTCTACCTGAAGGCCGGCGCCATCCACGGCTGCGTGCTCGCCAGGGAAGATACCCCGCTCGTCTATATCGAGGACGTCGGCCGCCACAACGCGGTCGACAAGATCGCCGGCTGGATGTTCCTCAACGACGTCTCCGCCGACGACAAGATTTTCTACACCACCGGCCGGCTGACCTCGGAAATGGTCATCAAGTGCATCGGCATGGGGATTCCCATTCTCGCCTCGCGGTCGGGATTCACGGCGTGGGGAGTCGAGCTCGCGGTCGAAAAGAATCTCACGCTCATCGGCCGGGCGCGGGGCAGGAGGTTCCTCGCGCTTTCCGGTGCGGAGCGCATCGTCTTCGATGCCGATCTGGAATACGTCGGAGATGAAGACCGCCGGCACCGCCGCAAGGGCGCGGAGGATGGCTAGGTGCTCGAAGGCGTCAGCGGGGTCATCCTGGCCGGCGGGCTCGCCCGGCGCATGGGCGGCGGCGACAAGGGTTTTCTCGAAATCGGCGGCGTCCCGATCCTCGAGCACGTCATCGACCGGCTGCGCCCCCAGGTAGCCGGCATGGCGATCAACGCCAACGGCGAGCCGTCGCGTTTCGCATCCTACGGCCTTCCGGTCGTTGCCGATTCCGTGCCGGGCTTTCCGGGACCGCTGGCCGGGGTGCTCGCAGGCCTCGAATGGGCGAGCCTCGGCAGCAGCCGGTGGATCGCTACGGTTGCCACCGACACGCCGTTTTTCCCGCGCGACCTGGTAGCGAGGCTGATCGCCGGCCTCCGCGATCGCAACGCCGATCTCGCCTGCGCGGGCTCGAAAGGCCGCCCGCATCCGGTGGTCGGCGTGTGGCCGGTGGCGCTGAAGGGCGAGTTGCGCGAGGCGATCGTCGAGCACCACGTGCGCAAGGTCGATGAATGGACGAAGACCTATCGGTTGGCGGTGGTCGACTTTCCCGCCACGGACTACGATCCCTTCTTCAATGCCAACCGGCCCGAGGACCTGGCCGAAGCGGCTCGCATCAGAAACGAGTTCGCGCCGTGACGGCGAGGCTCCTGGGCATCGTGGGGTTCAAGAACGCGGGCAAGACCACCCTGACCGAGCGCCTGGTCAGGGAGCTCGTGGGTCGTGGCTACCGCGTCTCGACCATCAAGCACGCCCACCACGCCTTCGACATCGATCACGAGGGACGCGATTCCTGGCGCCACCGCAAGGCCGGCGCCCGGGAGGTGGCGGTCGTGTCGATGAACCGCTGGGCGCTGGTGCACGAGCTCTCCGGCGAGCCGGAACCGACGCTCGAGGCGATCGCCAACAAGCTCGGTGACGCCGATCTCATCATCACCGAAGGCTACAAGCGCGAGAGCCACCCCAAGATCGAGGTGCGCGATCCCGACCTCGGCCACCCCGAGCTCGCCGGCCATGACCCCTCGGTGATCGCGGTGGCGGCCAGCCGGCCGATCGCGCCCTGCCCGGTGCCGGTGTTCGCCCGCGAGGACGTGAAGGCGATCGCCGACTTCATCGTCGGCCGCATGGAGCTCGAACGCAGATGAAGCCTCGCCGCCGGCTTCTCGATGACTGCTTCCTCCACGACCGCGACCGGCTGAAGCACGATGAGGCGCTGGCCCTCATTGCCGAACGCACGCAGCCGATCGCCGGCATCGAGCAGGTGGCGCTCGAGGTTGCCGCGGGCCGCATCCTCGCCGAGGACATCCGCGCCGCCCGTGCCGTGCCGGGCTTCACCAACGCCGCCGTCGACGGCTACGCCGTCGCCCACGCTTGCCTCGGCGAAGGCGAGACGACGCTGAAGGTGACGGCGCGGTCGGCCGCCGGCAGCCCCGCCCGGGGTCCGGTCGGAAGGAAGGAAACGGCCCGCATCTTCACCGGCGCCGTGATGCCCGAAGGGACCGATACCTGCCTCATGCAGGAGGATGTGTCCGTACACGGAGAATTCATCACCGTGCCGGCCGGGGCGCGCAAAGGCGCCAACGTGCGCAACGCCGGCGAGGACCTGAAGGCGGGCGAGATCGCGGTTCAAGCCGGAACGCGGCTGAGGCCCCAGGAGATCGCGGCAATCGCCTCGACCGGCCGGCCGGGCATCGCCTGCCGAAAGGCGCTCACCGTGGCGCTCGTCTCGACGGGCGAGGAGATCCGGCGCCCCGGCGCCGACCTCGCACCCGGACAGGTCTACGATTCCAACCACAGCCTTTTGCGGGCGCTGCTGCCGCACGGCGCGGCAAAGGTTCTCGACATGGGCATCGTCACCGATGATGCCGCGGCGGTGCGAACCCTCCTCGTCAGGTGCGCCGATCAGGCCGACGTGATCCTGTCGACCGGGGGCGCCTCGCGTGGCGAGCCCGATCACATCGTCAGCGCGATGCTGGACGAGGGCAGGCTGCATGCCTGGCAACTGGCGGTCAAGCCCGGCCGGCCGCTGGCCATCGGGCAGATCGGCGACACGGTATTCATGGGTCTCCCCGGCAACCCGGTGGCGGTGTTCACAACGTTTCTCCTCTATTGCCAGCCGATGCTCGCGAGGCTCGGAGGCGCTGCCTGGCGGCCGCCGCAGCGCTATCCGTTGCCCGCCGGGTTCCGCTTCGAAGCCAAGAAGAAGGGACGGCGGGAATTCTGGCGCGGCTGGATCGACAATGAGGCGCCGGGGCCAGTGCTCAGAAAGTTTGAGCGCGACGGCTCGGGCCTGATTTCCGGTCTCACCCGCGCCACGGGCTTCATCGAGGTCGCAGAGGACGCGAGCCAGGTGGAGGAAGGTGACCTGCTGCCGTTCATACCGTTCAGCGAGTTCGGCATCCCGCCATGACCCCGGAAGATATCGTCGACTTCTGGCGGGTCGCGGGACCTGAACGCTGGTTCACGCGGGATGCCGCCTTCGATGGCGCAATTTCCGCGCGGTTCCGCAGCCTGCTCGCCGAAGCGCGCGCGGGCGCTCGCGACGGCTGGGCCGAAACGCCCGCCGGCGCCTTGGGCCTCGTCATCGTGCTCGACCAGTTCTCGCGCAACATCCACCGCGGCTCGCCGCTGGCGTTCGCCGCCGACGCCCGCGCGCTGGCATTGGCCTGGCGTGTCGTGGGGCTGGGGTGGCATCATGCCATGCCGGCGCCCTCTGCCGTGTGGTTTCTCCTGCCCTTCGAGCACGCCGAGGACCTCGACGCCCAGAACCGCGCGGTGGGTCTCTTCGGCAGCCTCGGTCTGGCGGAGATGGTCTGGTACGCGAAGCTCCATCGCGACGTCATCGTGCGCTTCGGCCGCTTCCCGCACCGCAACGCCATCCTGGGTAGGAGATCGACGGCTGAAGAACTGGCCTTCCTCGCCGGCGGCGGCTTCGCCGGATAGTTCAGCCATGACCATGATCCTCTACAGCACGGTGGGCGTCAGCGATCTGAAACGGTCGATCGCCTTCTACGACGCCGTTTTCTCGGTCCTGGGATATGCGAAGAGCCCCGACTGGGCGGAAGGCTGGGCAGGGTGGGGACCGGTATATGACGAGGGCGTCAGCTTCTGGATCTGCAAACCGTTCGACGGCAAGGCGCTCGCCCCCGGCAACGGCGCCATGATTGCGTTCAGGGCGCGCAACGAAGGCGAGGTCGAAGCCTTCCATAGAGCAGCACTCGCCCACGGCGGCAGCGATGAGGGAGGGCCCGGAACGCGCGAGTATTATGAGCCTTCCTTCTATGTCGCCTACGTGCGCGATCCCGACGGCAACAAGCTCGCCTGCGTCTACCACCGGCACGCTGGGACGCGCTGAAGCTCACCATTGAATCCCCGCTTTCGCGAGGGATGACGGTGGTGCGAGCGCGGTCACACCTTGCCGGCGTAGGTCGGAAACTCGCCCAGCTTCCGATAGCTCTCGTGGCAGCGCATCAGCTTCGCCTCATCGATCGCAACCCCGAGCCCCGGGGCCTCGATGCGTCCCCATGCGGGGCCGTCGGCGATCGGCAGCCGCTCGCTGAGGATATCGTCTTCCATGATCTGCGCGGTCTGCTGGTTGCCCAGGGCCGCGTTGGGGGCGGCGAGCATCACGTGCTGCCCGGCGGCCGCCGTCAGGCCCAGCTCGCCATGCGTATGCTTGCAGACCTGCCAGCCCTCCATGTGGCTGACGTGGTTCAACGTGTGCCAGCGCAGCAGCGAGCCGACCCAGTACTGGCTGAAACAGAGGTATTCGCCGCACCGGCTCTTGATCAGCCGATAGGCATCGGCCTCCCGCCCCAGGCCCTCGTTGACGCACAACGGCACGTCGAGGCGGGCGCGCAGCTCGAGCATGTTTTCGACCGGATCGATCCGCACCGGGGCCTCGGCGAAGTCGAGATCGAAACGGCCGTGCCACCGTTTCAGAAGACGAAGCGCCTGCGGCTTGGTCCACATCTGGTTCGACGTCGATGCGGATCTTTCCCTGCGGGCCGATTGCGTCGCGCAGGGCCTCCAGCATCGCTTCCTCTTTCGCCTCATCGATGCCGACCTTGATGTAGTAGACGCGGTAGCCCCGTTGCACGCCGTCGCGGGCCTGCCGCGCAACCTCCTCCGGGACGTCCCATTCCATGTAGTAGAAGTAGTCGACAGCATCGCGCATGGCGCCGCCGAACAGCCGGTAGAGAGGCTGCCCGCATTCCTTGCCGCACAGATCCCACATGGCCATGTCGATGCCCGCATAGGCGAAGTTGCCGGTCATCGGCTGAAAGGCCCACACGCCATGAATGCCGAGGTCGCGATGGATCGCCTCCTTGTCCCAGGGGTCGCGGCCGACGACCAGCGGCGCCATGGACTTCACCGCGCTCTCGATGCCGGCGGTATCGGCGGCGCGGGTGCATTCGCCCCAGCCGATGAGGCCGTTGTCCGCCGTGAGCTTCACCACGACATCGGTGATGCCGCCGCGATTGATGAGTGAGCTGGTCTCCACCCGCTTGTAGGGTACGCGCGCAACGAAGGTTTCGAGCCTGGTGACTTTCATTTTGGGGTGAACGATCCTTCAACCGGCAAAGCGGGGGCGGGGCAGGCCGGGGACGGGTGCTGCGAAGGCGAAAAGACCGCCCGCCTGCGGATGGCGGGCAAGCGCTTGCGCGGTCAGCCCATGGTGCGCGGTCGTCACATAGAGCGTCTTCAGATCCTCACCGCCGAACGCGCACGAGGTGACCTGGGAAGCCGGGATCGGAACGATGCGGTCGACCGCGCCGTCGGGGGAGAACCGAGCGACGGAGTAACCTTCCCAGCGCGCGCTCCAGAGATATCCGTCGCGGTCGACGGCCGCCCCGTCGGGGGAGCCCAGATCGGTGATGGCGCTGAACGCCCGCCGGTTCGAAACGCGGCCGGCGCCGGAATCGAAATCGTAGGCGTGGATCACCTTGAGCGCGGAATCGGCCACATAGAGCGTCCTCCCGTCCGGGCTCCACACGACGCCGTTGGTGATGGTGATGCCGGCGATCTCCCGCCAGTAGGACAGATCGGCATCGATGCACCACAGAGCGCCGCTCGCCTCGGTGATCGGCAGATCCTCGCCCGCCGGTCCGAGGTTGTTCATCATCGTGCCCATCCAGAAGCGGCCGCGTGCGTCGGGGGCGCCGTCGTTGCTGCGATTGCGGGGCTGATCGGCTTCCGGCGCGATCTTGCGCTCGAGCTTGCCCGTGCTCGGGTCGAAGAAGCTGATGCCGCGCTCGGAGGCGATCAGCAGCGAGCCGTCGGCGCGCTTGGCCAGTGCGGTGATCATCTCGGGCATCGGCCAGACGTCATGGCGGCCCGATGCGGGAATGAGCCGATGCAGGCGGGACGGCATCGGCACATCGAGCCAGTAGACCGCCCGCTCGTCGGGGCACCAGAAGGCGCCTTCGCCGATCCTGTCGCGGCAATCGACGATGCAGCGAACCTCGGTCTCGAAGACGGGATAATTTGCGCCGGGTGGCGGGAGTATTGACATATCATGCTACGAATGCATCGTTTGTGGTGGTGGGTGCAAGCTTTCCTTGGCCGCTCACCATCACCGCCGCGTCTCGAAACGTTAATGCTGTAATCGCCTATGCTCGATCGGGCCATGCCCGGCCTGTCTTCCGCGGCCGGCGACGTTTCTCGCCCCGATGACGGGACCGGCCGGATTCCCCTGCTTCGCCTGCGCGGTCTCTCGAAGGTCTTCGGCGCCACGGCCGCCGTCGAACCCCTCGATCTCGACATCTATCCGCGCGACTTCGTCGCCATGCTCGGGCCGTCGGGCTGCGGGAAGACGACGCTCTTGCGCATGATCGGCGGCTTCGTCGCGCCGACGACGGGCACGATCGAGATCGCCGGCGCCGATGTCACCGGCCTCGGGCCGGAAAAGCGCCCGACCAACATGGTGTTCCAGGGCTATGGGCTCTTCCCGCACATGAACGTCGCCCAGAACATCGGCTACGGCCTGCGTCTGCAGAAGATGCCGAAGGACGAGATCGAGGCGCGGGTGAACGGGGCGATCGCGCTCGTGCAGCTGGCCGACCTCGCCCGGCGCGGCACCGAGCAGCTGTCGGGCGGCCAGCAGCAGCGCGTGGCGCTTGCCGCGCGCGCTGGTCATGCGGCCGAAGGTGCTGCTGCTCGACGAGCCGCTGGCGGCCCTCGACCTCAAGCTCCGCCAGGCGATGCAGGAGGAGCTGAGGCGCATTCATCACGAGATCGGCGGCACGTTCGTGTTCGTCACCCACGACCAGCGCGAAGCGCTGGCGCTCGCCAACCGCATCGCCGTCATGCGCGAGGGCCGGCTCGAGCAGGTGGGTACCGCCCAGGAGATCTACGACAGGCCGAAGACGCGCTTCGTGTCGACCTTCATCGGCGAGGCCAATCTGCTGCCCGGCCGGCGCAGTCGGCGGCACGGTCAGGCTCGCTGCCGGGCCGCACTTCGCCGATGCCGGCCCGGACGAGCGAGATTTCGCTGGTCGTCCGGCCGGAAAACCTGGTGGCGCTCGGACCGGACGATACCGCAGAGGTGACGCTCGATGGCGAGATCCGCGACATCGTCTACCTCGGGTCGCATGTGAAGTACCGCGTCGCGGTTCCCGGCGGCAAGGACATGATCGTGCATGTGCGCCCGGACCGGGCACAGGATCACAACATCGGCGAGCCGATGCGCATCGGCTGGCAGCGCCGCCATCACCGGATCGTCAGCGCATGACCGCCACCTCGGACCATGACCTCTCCGACGCATCGCGGAAGAGGGTACGTTCAATCCGGCAGCCAGGGCCGCATCCTGGCCAATCAGGAGAGGAAACGATGATCAAGCACAGGACACCCTTCATGACTGCGCCACTGTCGCGGCGCACCGCGCTGAAAGCCGGCGTCGCCGCCGCGGCGGCGGCGGCCGTCCTCATGCCGGCCACGGGCTACGGCGCCACCACCGTCACCTTCCTCGGCTGGCAGGGCTATGACGATCCGATCACCTTCGACGATTTCACCAAGACGAAGGACATCACCCTCAACACCACCTATATCGGCAACAACGACGAGATCATCACCAAGCTGCGCTCGGGCGGCATCGGCCAGATCGATATCGTCACCCCGTACATGGGCTACATCCCGCTGCTCGCCAAGCTCGACATCATCCAGCCGATCGACACGGCGCGGGTGCCCAATCTCGAGAAGATGCTGCCGCTGTTCCGCAACGACCCGAATGTCAACGTCGACGGCAAGCTCTATGGCGTGCCCTTCACCTGGGGCTCGGGGCCGATGATGTACGATCCCGCCGTCATCCCCACCGCGCCGTCCTCGTGGAAGGACCTGCTCAAGCCGGAATACACCGGCAAGGTCGGCATGATGGACGATCCGCTCGGCAACATGATGCTGGCGGCGCTCATCGCCACCGACGCCAAGGTGCCGACCCAGCTGACGCCGGCCCAGCTCGAGCAGGCCATCGACTTCCTGATTGCGGTGAAGAAGCAGTCGCGCGCCGTGACGGTCAGCTGGGGCGACCTCGCCGACGCCATGGCGCGCGGCGACGTGGCGCGTCACCTTCAGCGGCTGGGAGACGATCCAGAAGTTCGCCGCCGACAAGGGCAAGAAGATCGCCTACACCTATCCCTCCGAAGGCACCTTCGCCTGGCTCGACAATTATTGCATCGCCAAGGACGCGCCCAACCTCGATGCGGCCTACGAGATCTGCAACCGGGTGATCGACGTGGCGCCCCAGAAGCGGCTCGCCGAGAACGCCATCCAGGCCATCGTCAACACCGAAGCGATCGCCGCCCTCGATCCGGCCGATCAAGGCGCTCTACCCCTATGATTCGATCGAGGACTTCGGCAAGAAGGCGGGCTTCTTCGCCTTCCCGCCGACCGAGCCAGATGGAACCCATGCGACCTTCAGCGACTGGCTGAAGGCCTATGAGCGTTTCAAGACCGCGTAGTATTTTCCCTCCCCCTTGGGGGATGCCACTGATCCTGCTCCATGCGGAGCACGGGGAAGGTGGCATTTGCGAAGCAACTGACGGATGGGGACTTTGATGCGGCGGAGGAAGCCGGCATCGCGACACGCGCCAGTCGCGGCGCGCGAGCATCGCCAGTTCGGGCGGAGAAGGAGAGAAGTGGCGAGATTGTCGGCATGGCGATTTCTATTTCAAGATCGACCACACCCTCGATGCGCCAAGCGCAGCTTATAGAGAGCGACGATCCGGCTGGCGTCTTCGGCGGTATGTACCTCTTGGCTAGTGTAGAGACGCCAGCAGATCGCCGCTTTGGGATCGGGGGGATTGATCTCCCGCACCTCCACCAGGGTAAGATCGAGATACTCGGGCCTTGCCGGGTCCGGTTTGCTGTTACGCGGTCGCTTGATGCATACATTCCCGGCCTTGATTGCGACCACCGCCGTGCGTGTTTTGCTGCCAGGGCCTGGGATCGGAACGCTGAGCGTGTGCTGTTTGAGAACTTTGGCTTTTTCGAGCGCTTCAAAGACCCGGGCGCCATCCTCAAGCATTCGGTTCTGGGCAACCCGCACGATCTGGTGAACGTGCGCAGGACGGCGGACGAAATGTTCATAGATGTCGCCCTCACGATCCGAGATCGAAGTCACCGAAGCCGCCTGAGCGAGCACTGTTTCGGCTGCGGTACAGCCGTCGAGCCAGCGCATCAATTCTTTGTCCTCGATCGTTCGCATCCGCCGCGCCGTGGCGGGCGTTTGCGATCGCGTGCAGATGTCCATGCCGACCAGGCCGATGACGGCCTCATCCTCGACATCGACGGCGATCGCCGCATGAATGAAATAGCCCGGATCCCGGCCGTTGCCGGCCGGACCGAAGCCGCGCCGCCGGCCGGAACGACCGGCAAAATTGATCTCTGTCGTGTCCTGGATGGCAACGATGTGGCGCCCGGCACTCTGTTCGGCGGTGCGCGCCGCCAGCGTTCCCACGATCGTATCCGGCGACACGTAGGGCGAGGACAAAAAGCGGTGCACCGCAATCTCCCCCGCCCGATTCTCCCCGAGCTTGCGCACGACCAGCGAGCCGGTCGATGCTACCCGCTCCATCAGCCATTCTCCGCGCGCCTCCGTACGAACATCCCCGATCGCCAATGGCATGACACCCTCCAACCGCATGGTCAGAGCTTTGAATTATGTTCCACTATCCTTGGGAATCACTTCCCTGCACGCCGTAGCCCACAAGGGGGAGGGGATCGGAAGCCTGCCCTATGTCCTCACCCTGCCGTCGGGGATCATCTTCTTCGCCACCTTCGTGGCGCCGTTCCTCTACTTCTTCGTCATCAGCTTCTGGATCGTCGATTTCTTCGCCCTGACGCCGGCGGCGACGCTCGCCAACTACCGCGAGATCTGGGACAAATATGTGCCGGTCGCGGTCTACACCGTCGTGCTGTCGACGGCGACCGCGGTGCTCACCGTCGTCATCGGCTTCCTCTACGCCTTCATCGCCCGCTTCAAGCTGCCCGCGCTGGGCGGACATGCTGCTGTTCGTCGTGCTGATCACCCTGTTCGGCGGCTATCTGATGAAGATCTATGCCTGGAAGACCATTCTCGGCAACGAAGGCGTGCTCAACACGGCGCTCATGGCAGCGGGCCTCATCGACCACGCCGATCAGCGCGCTGCTCTACAGCCCCGGCGCCGTCGTCGTCACGCTGCTCCACTTCGCGCTGCCCTTCGCGGTGCTGCCCATCTACGCCGCCATGCGCGGCATCAAGGACATCGAGATCGAGGTGGCGCGCGACCTCGGCGCCTCGCCGCTCGAGACGTTTTCGACCATCATCGTGCCGCGCTGCCGGGCCGGCATCGTCACCGCTTTCAGCTTCTCGTTCCTGATCACCGCCGGCGACTACGTCACGCCGATGCTGGTCGGCGGCAAGCAGACGATGATCGGCAATCTCATCGCGCCGCAGTTCGGCTCGATGTTCAACTGGCCGCTGGGAGCCGGCCATGTCGTTCGTCATGCTGGCCGCCTCGGTCGCTGGTGATCTGGCTGTTCAGCCGGCCATGGCTGCGCTGGTGGTGCCGGATATGAGCGCGCTTCTCCACTGCGTCTGGCGGCTATCGCTGGCCGTCGCGCTCGTCGTTCTTCCTGCTGTCGCCGATCGTGCTGCTGGTGGTGTTCTCGTTCACCTCGCGCGGGCTCACCAACTTTCCCGATCGAAAGCCTGTCGCTGCGCTGGTGGGCGGAGATGCTGGCGCATCGCCAGTTCTGGCCGGCGTTCCGCAACAGCATGGTCATCGGGCTCAGCGTCGGGGCGATCTCGGCGATCGTCGGCACCATGGCGGCAATCGGGCTCGTGGCGCTTGCCGCCGCGGCGCGCCTCGCTCACCATGGCGTGTCCTGACCCTGCCGGTGATGCTGCCGCCTCTGGTGCTCGCCGTGGCGCTCCTGTCCTTCTTCGTCAGCCTCGGCCTCAAGCTCGGCCTGCTCACCGTCATCATCAGCCACGTGCTGTTCACCCAGCCCTTCGTCATCCTGATCGTCCATGCGCGCATGGCCAATTTCGACTTTCGCATCGTCGAAAGCGCGCGCGATCTGGGCGCGAGCCCGCTCGACCGCCTTTCTCACAGTGACCCTGCCGATCATCCGGCCGATCGTCATCGGCGCGGCGCTGATCGCCATGGCGTTGTCGATCGACGATTTCGTCATCACCTTCTTCACCATCGGCAGCGGCAACACGCTGCCGACGCTCGTCTGGGGAATGATCCGCACCGGCCTGACGCCCGCCGTCAACGCCATCGGCACGCTGATCCTGCTGCTCACCATCGGCTCGAGCATGATCGCGCTGCGGCTGACACGCTATCGCGGCTGAAACGGGAGGATAACGCATGGATCGGCTGGCGGGAAAGGTGGCGCTGATCACCGGCGGCGCCTCGGGCATCGGCAGGGCGGGCTGCGAGCGGATGGCTCAGGAAGGCGCCGCGGTGGTCGTGGCCGACCTCGATGCCGACGGCGCGTGCCGTCCGTCGCCAAGGCGATCGAGGCAGGCGGGCACGCCGCACTCGCCGTGCCACGTCGACGTGCGCGACGGCGCCTCGGTGCAGGGCAATGGTCGCGGCCTCCATCGCCGCGCTTCGGCCGGATCGACGTGCTCTTCCACAACGCCGTCTCGGTGCCGCTGGTCAACAATCGCGACCGCCGCATCACCGAATTGCCGGAGGAGACCTGGCACGCAGATCGTCGATCTGGTGCTCAACGGCACCTTCCTCACCGCCAAATACGTCGCGCAGCACATGCTGACGCGGCGGAGCGGGCTCGATCATCCTCACCGCCACCGTCGATGCGCTGATCGGCACAGGCCGGGCATCGACGCCTATACCGCCGCCAAGGGCGGCGTCGTGGCGCTGACGCGCTCCATGGCGGCCGGCCTCTCGCCCGAAGGCGTGCGCGTCAATGCGATCTGCCCGGGCTTCGTCGCGACGCCGCACCAGAGCGGTGTTCATGGACGATCCGGTCCGAGCGGGAGACGATCGAGCGCATGCACCTCATGGGCATCATGGAGCCCTGAGGACATCGCCGCCTTCGCGGTCTTTCTCGCGTCCGACGAGGCACGCCGCATCACCGGCGGCATCCACACCGCCGATTCCGGCTACACGGCCTTCAAGAGCCACGATCGATCTCGACAGCCGTCTTCCGCAGGTAGGCGGATGCATTCATGCCGCGCGATCCCCGCCACGACCCGCTCTTCGAGCCGATCGCCATCGGCCCGAAGATTTTGAAGAACCGCTTCTTCCAGGTGCCGCAATGCACCGGCGCCGGCATCGAGCGGCCGGGCGCCAATGCCACGCACCGGGAGGTGAAGGCGGAAGGCGGCTGGGCGGCGCTCTGCACCGAAGCGTGCATGATCCACCCCGAGATCGGATCAGCCGGTCGCCATCGTCGCCAGCCTGTGCGACGAGGGCGACGTCATCAACCACCGGCACATGACCGACGCCGTCCACCAATGGGGTGCGCTCGCCGGCGTCGAGCTCTGCCACGCCGGCGGCCTCTCGAACAATCTCGGCAGCCGCTATGTTTCTCCTGCCGCCCACCAGTTCGCCACGCCCTGGATCCCGCAGGTCTACACCTACGAGGCGGAGGACTGCCGATCTCGCCCGCATCGTCACCATGTTCGGGGAAGCCGCGCGGCGCGCCATCGATGCCGGCTTCGACATCCTCTACGTTCACGGCACCCACGGCGCCCTGCCGGTGCAGTTGCTGTCGCGCCATCTCAACCGGCGCAGCGGCCGCTACGGCGGCGACTTCGCCGGTCGTGCCCGGCTGTGGGTGGAGATCCTGGAAGCGGTGCGCGCCGCGGCCGACGGCCAGTGCGCGGTCGCCACCCGCTTCTCGATCGATCAGCTCTCGGGCTCCGCGCGGCGTCGAGGCGGTCGACGACGGCCTGCGCTTCGTCGAGCACGTCACCCGGCTCGGGCTCGTCGATCTCTGGGATGTCAACATCAGCAGCCTCGAGGAATGGGGCGAGGATGCGGGACCCTCGCGCTTCTACAGGTCCAACCACCAGGCGCCGTGGACGAGCGAGGTCAGGAAGCATCGCGCAAGGTCCCGGTCGTCGGCGTCGGCCGCTTCACCGATCCGGACGAGATGGTCCGCGTTCTCGCGCTCCGGCCAACTGGACATCATCGGCTGCGCGCGGCCCTCGATCGCCGATCCGTGGCTGCCGCGCAAGGTCGACGAGGGCCGCAGCCGACGACATCGTCGAATGCATCGGCTGCAACCAGTGCATCGCCCGCTTCGAATACGGCGTGCCGATCGTCTGCACGCAGAACCCGACGGCGCTCGAGGAGTATCGCCGCGGCTGGCATCCCGAACGCTTTGCGCCGCGCAGCCACGCGACGAGCTGATCGCCGTCGTCGGCGCCGGTCCGGCCGGGCTCGAATGCGCGCGCGTGCTGGGCCGGCGCGGCTACCGGGTGCACCTGATCGAGGCGGAGACGGCGGTTGGGCGGCCATCTGCGCCACGTCGCCGCGCTGCCGGGACTGGCCGAGTGGTTTCGCGTCGTGAGCTATCGCGAGAGCGCAGCTCCGCCGCATGGGCAACGTCGAGGTCATGCTGGGAACGGGCGCGGCGACGGCGGAAGATCTGCTGGACTACGGCTGCGGCGAAGATCGTGCTGGCGACCGGCGCCGGCTGGAACGGCGACGGCCGGGGGCCCGCCGGTCCCGATCCCATTCCGGGCATCGACGCGGCCTTGCCGGGATTCGTCACGCCGGAGCAGCTCTTCGCCGGCAAGGCGGTCGGCGAAGCGTGGCGGTCCTCGACAGCGACGGCTACTTCATGGCCGTGAGCCTCGCCGAATTGCTGGCCGACCGCGGCAAGCGGGTGACCCTCATCACGCTCTTCGACCGCGTCGCCCCCTATACGGATTTCACGCTCGAGGGTCCGAACCTGCGCCGCATGCTGCGCGAGAAGGGCATCGCCTGCCGGGTGGCGAAGTGGATCGAGAGTGCGCAGGCCGGCGCAACCGTGGCGCTGCGGCTCTACGACGTTTATCGCGACGGGTTCCGGCGCACCGACGAGCCGAAGTCCGGCGAGCCGCCGCGCCGCGCCGGCTGCGAAACGGAGGACTTTCGCTGCGACACGCGTCGTGCTGTGCACCGGCCGCCATTCCAATACCGGTCTCTAGCGCGATCTCGCCGCCCGGCGGTCCGATTGGGCCGGCAAGGGCCTCCTGGGCGTCTACCGGGCCGGCGACTGCCTGGCGCCCGCGCTACATCGCCGATGCGGTATTCGACGGCCATCGCATGGGGCGCGAGATCGACAGCCCCGATCCAGCAGCGCCCGCGCGCCATCATCCGCGAGCGCCGCATCTGGGGTGGCGAGGCCTGGCCAAAACTCGGTGACCCCGTGCTGTGACTATAATAATGAATTTGCGCGTGGCGCGGGCCTCCACGAAACCGTCGATCGTCGGCGATGCGAGGGGATGACGGCTGTGTCTCTCTCGCCCACACCGCGTCATCCCCCGCGAAAGCGGGGGATCCAATCATGAGCCTCATTCCCGTCATCGCCGTCCCCGGGCTCTTCGACCCCGGAGACCAGACCCGGCGATCCTCTTCGGCACTCGCACATGCATCTCGAACCGGCTGATGATATCGTAGAGCCACGCTTGGAGCTTTCCGCATGGCGGACATTCTCATTCGCAAGGTCGACCACCCGACCAAGGAGCTGCTGCGGAGACGTGGGATGACACGCAACCCTTCGGATCCTGGCTGGTGTCGATCTCCCGCCCGGGCGTCGAGCTCGAGGACATTCTCGACCTGCTGCGCCGGGCTCCCGTCCGGCCTCCCGCGACGGATAGCCGGCCGGATCCTGGTGCGATCGGCGGGGTGCGCCAAGTAACGATCGTCGCGGACTTCTGGTGCCCTCGCAATCGGATATTGTACAAGGACTCGTGTACGGTGCCGTCTGTAGCCGGGACGAGGATCTGACAATGCAAGCTCGCAAACGATCCACCAAACCGCGACGCCCTGCCCAAGCTGTGGAGTTTCGGTTCAAGATCGAGGCCTATACGCCCGAAACCATGCCGATGGTCCGGCTCGGGGAATACATCCGCGAGCTTTCTCAGGTGCTCGGCGAACTGACATCCGTGCATTTCCCGCGCGTGGAAAGCGGCAGTACCGGCTGGCCCCCGCGGCGCCCGGGTCGAAAATCCGAAGGAGCGTATCGAATTTCTTGTGCAAGCACTCGACAAGGCCAGGACCAGGATCGTTGTCCCCACCCCGGCATTGAGCGAAGTTTTGGTTAGGGCTGGCGCCGAGGCATCACAGCAAATCATCGAGCAGCTGCAAAAATATTCGGTCTTCCGCATCGAGCCCTTTGACGCGCGGGCGGCCATTGAGGTTGCGGCATTGGGTCGTGCAGCGCTTGACACCGGGAAGATTAAGGGTCCTTCAGCGGCAACTTGGGCGAAGGTCAAATATGACCGTCAGATCATCGCCATAGCGAAAGTGTGCGGGGCGACGGCCATATATTCCGACTACCAGCTCGCCGGTCTCGTTATGTTGGTTCCGGGGATAGTCGGCGGAAACTGCGACCGAGCAAGATGGGAATTGTGTATGTACCGGGTGAACGTTGCAGCCTTGACCAGCGTTGGATGTGCAGCCACCCACTTGCCCTTAACTTTGCCCTGTATGACAGGGGAAAGTAACCCGACTGGCTTTCCGACTTCCTTCACAACGATGTTGATTGGTTCCAGTAGATCCGTGTCGTTGGTCAGAACTACAGCGGCGTCAAATGCCCCGGTAAACGCGTCACGAACCAAGTGGGACGCCAGTGCGACATCGCTACCCTTCTCTTCAGCCTTTTCCACCAGAACCAGGTCAGGAAGTGCGGCTGGCCACGCGTAGGTGATCGGTTTGGCCTGCAGGGGTCTTGCAAGCGCGGCCCAGCGCTGAGAATACCGGAACGTTCCGAAAAACGATCGGATCTGGGGGACGGTACCGAGCGCATCCAGGTAAATCTGTTGGCGGGCGGGTGCGTCGCGATCGAGTTTCCCGGACACTCTTGTCGTGTAATATTTCACGCCTTGCACCACGTAGGGGGCCTGCAGAACGACCTGCGCCAGGCTCATGAGATTGAGCCACTTGAAGTGAGGGTAGTGTTTCAGGCGTCTGTTGTAGAGGTTCAAGCCGTCTACATAGACCGTGGTTCGCATCGTGCCGCCCCTCCCAAAGCAAAGGCCGCTTGGGATTTCTCCCGCGCGGCCTTTGAGCCTGCAGCACGCTGCAGGTGGGTTCTGCCACTACCTAGTTTGATGCTACCCCAATTGCAAGAGTCCTTAAATGGGCAGGTTAACCCATTCTGCCGCAATCGCCAGGCCCGGACCCGGCGAGCCTCTTCGATACGCGCACAAGCTCTCAAACTGCCTGATGATATCGTGATATTTACGTAATGCTCGGAGCTTTTGCATGGCCGACATTCTCATTCGCAAGGTAGACGAGGCGACCAAGGAACTGCTGCGGAAACGTGCCCGGCGGCGTGGCAAGAGCCTGGAAGCGGATCTGCGCGACACCCTCGAGCTGCTTGCTCGTGAGGATGCGGAAACGCCCGACGACACGCAGCCCTTCGGATCCTGGCTGGTCTCGATCTCCCGCCCGGGCGTCGAGCTCGAGGACGTCCTCGACCTGCTGCACCGGGCTCCCGTCCGGCCTGCCCCGATAGAGTAGCCAGCCTGATCCTTCTCGACACCAACGTGCTTTCCGAGCGCTGCGGCCACGGCCCTTCGCCGTTGTGGTCAAATGGCTCAACGTTCACTTCGATACGTGCGCAATTCTCCAGCGTGACGATCTTCGAGCTTGCCGAGGGCATGACGCAGCTGGCGCCCGGCAGGCGGCGCGAGGCGCTGGAAACCGCAATCTCGCGCATGGTGCGAAGGTTCGGCCCGCACGTCTATGCCTTCGACCGGCCCGCCGCCTATGCTTGGCCTGGTTCAGCAGTACGACCGTGGGTACGCGCACGCCACCCTCCGGCGGCGTCAGCAGCACCTCGGTCGGATAGAGCGGCTGCTCGAACTGCGAAGTGAGCGTGGCGACGATGGTGCTCGGGCTGGGGCGATTGGCGGTGTCGTTTTGCAGGTGAGGGCAGGGCGGGTTTTACGGAACTCGGCGCCGACAGTCGGGTCGAACGCGACGAAGCTCCAGACCACCTTGTCCGTGGCGCGATGGCTCCAACGCGCGGCCGGTATTGCTGTAAGCTGCTACACGCCCGTCAACCCGAGAAGCCCGCCCCATGTACCGCCTGCACGCCTTCTGCCAGTCTGGCAACTGCTACAAGGTCGCCTTCTTCCTCCGCGCCATCGGGCAGCCGTGCGAGATGGTGCTCGTCGACTATCTGAGCGGCGGGACGTGCGATGCGGCCTGGCGCGAGACCACCAACGAGATGGGCGAGGCGCCGGTGCTCGAGGACGGCCGGCGCCGCCTGACGCAATCGGGCGCCATCCTCACCTATCTCGCCGGCCGGCATGGCCGCTTCGGCGGCTCGGACGAGTACGAGAAGGTGGAGATCCTGCGCTGGCTGCTGTTCGACAACCACAAGTTCACCAGCTACTTCGCGAGCTGTCGTGGGCGTCCACGAAACCATCGAATCCTTTCTACAAGCTCTTGGCGCGGGGAGAATTTTCTCACAAGTGCTTGCGCAAGGGTGACGAAAAAGGAGGTGCGTCTGCCGCCAGCCCGGCTACTGCCTCCATTCGTCGCCCGGCATGATTCGGCGCATGAACTCGTCAAACAGCGGCACGGTGAACGCCGTATCGCCGTGACTCGGACTTCAGACCATGCCCTTGGCGATCAGTTGACTCCGCGTGGGACCGAGCGACGTTACCTCGCGGTTCAGTTGCTCGGCGATGTCGCCGGAGCGATGCGGACCCGCTCCGAGCTCCGCCATGGCGCGGAGGTATTTCTTTTCCAAGGGCGTCAGGCGATCGAAGCGAACCCGGAAGAAGCTTTCATCCAGCGCCGCAACGGCCGTCTCGGACGCGAGTTCGACTTCCTTGACCGTGATCGGAGATGATTCGGCGGCATCCCAGGCGTGTTTGCCCCATTCCTGGAGAAAGTATGGGTAGCCATGCGTCTCCTCGACAATTCGCTCCAGTCCGTCTTCGGTCACGTGCACGCCCTGATCGCTCGCCGGCTTGGCGATGGCGATGCGCGCCGCCTCCGGCTCGAGTGGGCCGACTTGCGGAAAGTCGAACAGGCGTTCGGCGTAAGACTTGGCTCGGCCCATTCTCCCGGGGAGTTGCGGCAAGCCGGCGCCTACCAGCACGACAGGCAAGCTGCGCTGCGCGGTGCGATGCAGGGCGGTGATGAGCGCGGCAAGCTGGTCTTCCTCGACGTATTGCAGCTCATCGATGAACATGGCGAGTGCGGCGCCGGCTGCCTTCGCTGCTGCGCCCGCCGCCTCGAGCAACGCCTGCAGGTCGTGCTCGAGATCGCCGTTGTCCGCAAGTCCCGGCTCCGGCTCGAAATCGATCCCCACCTCTATGTCCTGGTACTTCACCTTGAGCGCCTTGGCGAAACCGGCCAGGGCGCGCAAGGCGCGCCGGGCAAGCTCCCTTGCCTTGGCGGTCCGCGACAGCCTCAGGAGCGCTTGTCGCAGCTGGGGGGCCAGAATCGCCGGCAGGGACCGGCTTTCGGGAGCCTCCACTCTTATCGTGTGAATGCCGGCAGCTTCCGCATCATCGCGCATGCGGTCGAGCAGGACCGTCTTGCCTACGCCGCGCAGGCCGATCATGATTATGCTCTTGGCGGGGCGGCCGGCCCTGACCCGTGCAAGTGTAATCCGTATCGTCTCCCGCAATTCACCACGGCCCGCCAATTCGGGCGGAGGAGTGCCGGCGCCGGGCGCATAGGGGTTTCTGACCGGGTCCATTTGCTTGGTTATAACTAATTTTGGAGATTTACAACAGAGCTATAAACTAAGTAAAACCTGTCAAACCAGCAGTGCGCGATTCGTGAGCGATTGGCGTGTCGAGCCGGTATCAACTCCCGAAACGGCAATGACATGTGTTTTCGGGCAAACCGACGAAAGCCTGAACTCTTCCGGTAAGACCGGCAAGCAGCCGCACAATCTCAATTCCGTCATCGCCGTCCACGGGCTTCGACCCGGGGATCAGAATCCGGCGATCCTCACCACCCGTCATTCTGGCGCAAGCCAGAATCCCGCTTGGACCATCGAAAAAGGAAGGCGCTTGGGTATACCCGCCCACAAGCGGCTCTGGATCTAGACCCGTCGATGTTGCGCTTCGCTCTCATCAGGCCTTCGATCTCACGCAGCGCGCGCAAATAGGCGCGCCGTGTCCTGATCGGGGCCATCTCCGTCATGCGGCGAGGCGATAGTTCGACGGGTCCGACCCATCGATCAAAATCGGCTGCTGCACTGCGCTGGTCACCGACCAGCCGCTGATCTCGCTGATGCCGTCTTTCACCTTGAGTTTCAGCCTCTCGATCGCGTACAGCCGGAGGAGCGTTTCCGCGTTGGCGTCGATTTCCGTTTCACCGCGCTCCCAGCGGCCGATGGTGAGCGGCTCACGGTGGATCATCGCTGCCAGTTCGGCCTGCGTCATGCCCATTTCAGTGCGCAGGAAGCGCATCTCCCGGCCATTCATCATCGCCCCGCGCGTAACGATGCCGAGCGTGATCGCCCGATGGAGGCCGTTCACGTTCGGAATGCGGACGACGTCGTCGGCGGCAAGGGACGATACCCGGGCAATGAACACATTATCCAATCCGCAATCGGTGTACCTGTACGCGTTCATTTGCCGTACTCATGGCTCATTGCATTGGTTCGTCTCGCCACATGACCGTGACGATCTTTATCTTGGGGGTTCGATCCATGGAAGCGCGATGACTATCCGGTTTTCCAACCAGGCAATGAATTGGGCCCGGGCGTTTCCATGTTACATCCGGCGAACGTATATCATGAAGGTCGTCATGCGGGTCGCCAAATGGGGCAACAGTCTCGCCATTGGCCTGCCGCGCCCGGTTGTCGAGGCGCTGGGCCTCGAGGAGGGCGATTCGGTCGAGGTCCATGTCCTGGGGTCGCGGTCGTTCGAGATCGGCAGGGCGGCGCGGCCGCGGGAACTGATCGCCGGGCTGCGGAAGTACCGCGGCCGGCTGCCGGCCGGATTCAGGTTCGACCGGCTCGAGGCGCGTGAGCGCGGCTGACGCCTTCTTCGACACCAGTGTTCTCCTGTATCTGTTGTCGGCCGATCAACGCAAGGCGGACCGGGCGGAGGCGCTGTCGGCCCGGGGTGGAGTGGTCAGCGTACAGGTCCTGAACGAGTTCGCCGCCGTCGCTTTACGCAAGCTCGTCCTGGCGCTGCCCGAGGTGCGCGAGGTTGCTTTCGGCCATCCGTGCCGCCTGCACCGTGAGGCCGATCGACATCGAGACCCATGCGTCGGTGTCGCCATATTGCCGGTGCGAGCCGATGAAGCGCGCGCGTGACGCATCAAGCCGCCGATAGCCGCACATGGAACTTGCTGCCGGTCGCCTCGGCGTAGCGCAAGAGCGTCTTGGTGCTCGGAAGCGTGTGGCCGCTCTCCAGGCGCGCGATGGCGGATTGGCTGGTGCCCATTCGTGCCGCCAGTTCGGCCTGGGATAGGCCGGCGCGCAGCCGGGCCCTCAGCAATTCAGCGGAAATCTCGAACTCTGGAGCGAGCGCGTCATACTCGGCCTTGACCCTGGGGTTGGCAAGCAGACGAGCCTTGAGCTTCTCGAATGGGATTGTCATGTGATCTCCTTTGCTCGCCGCAGTGCAAGTTCGATCTCGGCGCGCGGCGTCTTCTGTGTCTTCTTCACGAACGCACGAACCACGACGACTCTCCGGCCGATCGCCGTGACATAGAGCGCGCGGGCTATTCCGTCGCGGCCGGTCAGCCGCAATTCCCACAGTTTCCCCTCCAGGTGGTTCACGTGCGGCTCGCTCAGGCTTTCGAGCCCGGCTTGGCGAATGCGCTCGGCAAGCCGTAAGAACCGCGCCTGCATGTCCGCCGGAAGGGCGGCGATTTCAGCGGCGACAGTTTCGTTCAGGATTTCGACTCGCCAGGTCACATCACGTCCGCTTATATCTCAATTTTGAGATAAATGAAAGGGCAAAAGGCGCACAAGCTCTCTCGCGTTTACCACGATCACGATTTGGCAGAGGGCGTTGCGCCAGGTAGCGCGCAGAGCAATGCGGCGGGTCTATGTCTCACTCCGTCGCGCCAGCGCCCGTTCGATCTCGTTGCGGTTGACGAGCACGATGTGCTGCTCGTGGGGCGGCCGCGCGCCCGGCGCGACGTCGAGGCCGAGGCGCTTCAGGGCATAGAAAAGGAGCGCACGCCGCACCGGGATCGAGATCGTCTTGCCGCGGATGCCGTAGTCGATGGCGATGGCGCGCGCCTGCGCTCGCGTGAGCTCCGGATGGGGGGCGATCACCAGCTCGACAGTGGTCGACCAATCCGTATCCTGGCGGCCATCGGATTCGGCTGCGCCGCGCGGCTTCGGCCTGGACAGGCGTCCGAGCACGAAGTCGCGGAACTCGGCCGTGTCGCGGTCGAAGGCGCGGGCGTGCCAGCGAAATCCGTCATGGGGCCAGGGCGTGCGGCTCGATTATTCGGCGTGTGGGCTCCGGGCGGCTCAGCGACTGGTAAGCGACATCTCGATTGCGCTGCCGTTCCCGGGATGGCCTTGAGCACGGTGCGCAGCGACGAAGGGATCGATCGGACGCTGCGGGACGGGTGTGGCATCGAAAGGCGGTGCGGTGCCGAGCATGCTGCCCTCGATCTTCAGAACGCCGAGATCGACGAGGCGCAACTCGCCAAGGAAGCGGCCGGCATCGGGCGCGGCAGGACCGGTTTGAAATCGTCGTCGCGACGTATCGTTAGGCGCGGCGCGGACTTGAATCGTAGGCCACTCCGGACGCGTGCCAGGAGCGCCAGATAACGGCCGATGTCGGCGGAGGCCTGGCTCATCGACACGCCGAAGCGGCGCACCAGGTCGGTGCGGTTGACCTCGGGGCCGAGCCAGCAACAGACGCTCTTCGATGAAAGCAATGCGCTGCTCGATCGACCAGCGCAGACGGTCGTCGGCGGTGGCGGAAACCGAAGACGTGCGGGACCTTGACTTGATGCCGGCGCAGTACGTGGCTAGTTTCTGAGACCATCGTATAATAAGTACGAGCATCGAGATGGTATAGCCATCTGCAAGTCTTCACGCTTATATGCGATTTGTTGTCTGGTTTGTCTGCGGATCGTGCCCGGGTTGCAATTGGCATGCAATCACAGGTTTACTGGCGGCAACGCAGCGAAGGAGGAAATACGCTAGCTTTTGGGATGTGGATCTCGGCACTCGATCCCGCTGTTGGCGAACGACCTTCGGAACGTCTCCCTTCCGAGGCGCATCCGCCTTGGGAGCGGGGCCGAGGTTTCCGACGCGGTAGCGCCGAGATGATTAGAGGTCCTGAGGACGTGGCTGACGCTTCGGTGACTTTGATCCGAGATCCTTCAGGATAGGCGTCTACCGCATGGCGGGAAAGCTACCCGGAGGGCTTCCCCTTCCAGCGCGGACATTCGCAGCCGCCACGTCCCTCCCGCAGCTCGTTCATGTCCCGACCGGATTAGGCAAGACGGCGATGGTCGGCGTCGGCTGGGTCTGGAGGCGTTTCGGCGGTAACGAAGTGCGGAGGGCAGAGACGCCGCGACGACCGCGTTGAGTTCCGGTCCCTATTGTGGCTCGATCGTCAGACACCCCTGAGAGGTTTCCTTCATGAAATCCCATGCCCGCGTGGTGGTGATCGGCGGCGGCGTGGTCGGCGTCTCGACGCTCTATCACCTCGCCAGAAAGGGCTGGACCGACGTCGGTGCTGGTCGAGCGCAAGGAACTGACGTCGGGCTCGACCTGGCATGCGGCGGGCCTCCTGCCGCTCTTCAACATGTCCTATTCGGTCGGCCAGATTCACAAATACTCGGTCGCGCTCTACGACGAGCTCGAAGCAGAGACCGGCCAGCACGTCGGCTTCCGGCGCTGCTCGAACATCCGCCTCGCCCGCACCAAGGACCGCTGGGACGAGTTCATGTATTACGCCGGCGTCGCCGAAACGATCGGCGTCAAGGTCAACAAGCTGACACCGGCGCAGGTGAAGGAGCTCTGGCCGCTCTGCGAGACCGACGGCATCCTCGGCGCCATCCAGCACCCCGACGACGGCTACATCCAGCCGGCCGACCTCACCCAGGCGTTCGCCAAGGGCGCCCGCGCGCGCGGCGCCGAGATCCACCGCAACACCAAAGTCATCGCGATCGAGCAGAAGCCCTCCGGCGAATGGCTGGTCAAGACCGACCAGGGCGACATCACCTGCGAGCACGTCGTGTCGGCGACCGGCAATTTCGCGCGCCGCACCGGCGCCATGGTCGGGCTCGACGTGCCGGTCATCCCGGTCGAGCACCAGTACATCGTCACCGAAGCGCACCCGAAGATCCACGAGCGCCAGGCCAGGGGCCTGCCCGAAATGGGCGTGCTGCGCGAGGCCGATTCCTCCTGGTACATGCGCGAGGAGGCGGGCGGCCTGCTGCTCGGTCCCTACGAGAAGGGCGCGCCGGTCTGCTATGTGGACGGACCTGCAGAAACGAGCGAATACGAACTCTTCCAGGAGGACCTCGAACGGCTCGAGCCGCACATCGAGACGGCGATCGCGCGGGTGCCGGCGTTCGGCGAGGTCGGCATCAAGAAGGTCTACAACGGCGCCATCGCCTATACGCCCGACGGCTCGCCGATCATCGGCCCGGCCTGGGGCATGAGGAACTTCTGGCTCAACGAAGGCCACTCGTTCGGCGTCACCGCCGCCGGGCGGCGCCGGCTGGCAGCTCGCCGAATGGATCGTCGAAGGCGAGCCCACCATCGACATGATGGGCGTCGATCCGCGGCGCTTCGGCCCCTACGCCTCGGAAGGCTATCTGAAGGTCAAGAACGAGGAGGCCTACGCCAACGTCTTCACCGTCCACTACCCGGACGAGGAGCGCGCCGCGGCGCGGCCGCTCAAGACGGCGCCCTGCTATGCTCGCATGGAGGCGCTGGGGGCGGTGTTCGGCTCCGTCTACGGCTGGGAACGGCCGGGCTGGTTCGCGCCCAAGGGCTATGGCCTCGACGATAGCGCACTCGACCGGCCGGACACGCTGCTGCGCCACAATCATGCGCCGGCGGCGAGCGACGGCCGGATCAAGGAGAAATGGTCGTTCCGCCGCTCGAACTATTTCCCGATCGTCGGCGAGGAATGCCGCCACGTCAGCGAACATGTCGGGCTGCAGGACATGTCGGCCTTCGCCAAGATGGAGGTCTCGGGGCCGGCTGCCCGCGCCTGGCTCGATTCGATCCTCGCCAACCGCATCCCGAAGAAGCCAGGCCGCATCGCGCTCTGCCATCTCCTGACGCCCGGCGGCGGGGTGCGCTCGGAGTTCACGCGTCTACGAATGGCAGCCGGGGCGGTTCTACCTCGTTTCGGCCGGCGCCTATGAACGGCACGACCACGACACGCTGGCGCGGCACTTGCCCGAAGACGGCTCGGTGACCTTGACGCCCATCACGACGCGCCTCGGCGTGCTGGTGCTGGCCGGCCCAAGAGCGCGCCAGGTGCTCGAGAAGCTCACCGACCGCAGACCTTTCGAACGCCGCCTTCCCGTGGCTGTCGGGCAAGCCGATTTCGGTGGGTCCGTGCACGGCGCACGCGCTGCGCGTGAACTTCGTCGGCGAGCTCGGCTGGGAATTCCATCATCCGATCGAGCAGCAGAACGCGCTCTTCGACGCGCTGATGGAGGCGGGCGCGGAGTTCGACATCCGGCCCTACGGCATCAAGGCCATGTCGGCGCTCGCCATCGAGAAATCCTACCGGCTCATCCCGCGCGAGCTGTCGATCGAATATTCGGCCTACGAGTCGGGCCTCGACCGGTTCGTGCATCCCAACAAGGGCCAGTTCATCGGCCGCGACGCGCTCGTGAAAAACCGCGAGCAGGGGCTCCGGTGGAATTTCGTGACGCTCGAGGTCAGGGAGTCACCGATGCCGATGCGCGCGGCTCGGAGCCGATCTATGCCGGGGGCAAGCTCGTCGGCCGCGCCACCAACGGCGGCTACGGCTGGCGGTGCGGCAAGTCCCTGGCGCTCGCCATGGTGAAGCCGGAGCACGCGCGGCTCGGAACCGAGCTCGAGATCGGCATTTTAGGCAAAAACCACCAGGCCACCGTCATCCCCGAAAGCCCGTTCGACCCGGAGAACCACCGCCTCCGCGCCTGATCGCGGCTGTCATCCCCGCGAAGGCGGATCCTCGTGGGAGGGGATGACGACCTTGTTGCTCTCGCGCACCATCGCCTATGGCAACACCGCACGGGCGAGTTCGAAGGCTTTTCCAAGCGCTACGGTCTCAGGCAATTGGTCTGGTATGAAATGCATGAAGAAATGGAGACTGCCATCGTACGCGAAAAACAGCTCAAGAAGTGGAACCGGGGCTGGAAGATCGAGCTCATCGAGAAAATGAACCCCATGTGGCACGACCTCTACGAGGACTTGAACCGATGAGGATGCTGCTCCGCTTCATTGGATTCCCTCTGGCGAGGGAATGACGATCATAGCTCAAATTAGAACAGCCCGACGATCCGGCCCTCGGCGTCGAGCCCGATGACCTCGGCCGCCGGCCTCTTCGGCAGGCCCGGCATGGTCATGATGTCGCCGCAGATGACGACGACGAACTCCGCACCCGCGGCGAGCCTTACCTCGCGGATCGGCACCACGTGATTGATGGGTGCGCCCTTGAGGTTGGGGTCGGTCGAAAACGAATACTGGGTCTTGGCCATGCAGACGGGAAACCGGCCGTACCCCAAGGCCTCGTAAGACCGGAGCTGATCGCGCACCGCCTTGTCGGCGACGATGTCGTCGGCGCGATAGATTTCCCTGGCGATGGTGCGGGCCTTCTCCCAGAGCGGCATGTCGTCGCCGTAGATGGGCGTGAACTGGCTCATGTTCTTGTCGGCGACGGCGATCACGTGGCGGGCGAGCTCGCGCGCGCCCTTCGAGCCCTCCGCCCAGTGGGTGCAGCGGAAGGCTTCGACGCCGTGGCCGCGGCTGTAGGCGGCGATCGCCTCGACCTCGGCCTCGGTATCGGTCGAGAAATGGTTGATCGCCACCGTGACGGGCACGCCGAACTTCTTGACGTTCTCGATATGGCGGCCGAGGTTCGCAAGGCCCTTCTTCAGCGCTTCGACGTTCTCGCGCCTGAGATCGTCGCGGCCGACGCCGCCGTGCATCTTCAGCGCGCGCACGGTGGCGACGAGAACCGCCACGGAAGGGTGCAGGCCGGCCATGCGGCACTTGATGTCGAAGAATTTCTCCGCCCCGAGATCGGCGCCGAAACCCGCTTCGGTCACCACGTAGTCGGCGAGCCTGAGCGCCGCCCCGGTGGCGATCGCCGAGTTGCAGCCGTGGGCGATGTTGCCGAACGGGCCACCGTGGACGAAGGCCGGATTGTTCTCGAGCGTCTGGACGAGGTTGGGCTGAAGAGCGTCCTTCAGGAGCACCGTCATGGCGCCGGAGGCCTTCAGGTCGCGGGCGCGGATTTCCTTCCGGTCGCGGGTCGCGGCGACGACGATCTGGCCCAGCCGGCGCTCGAGATCGGCGAGCGAGGTCGCAAGGCACAGGATGGCCATGATCTCGGAAGCGACGGTGATGTCGAAGCCCGCCTCGCGCGGGAAGCCGTTGGCGGTGCCGCCGAGCGGGCCCACGATCTCGCGCAGCGCCCGGTCGTTCATGTCCATGACGCGGCGCCAGGTGACTCGGCGCGAGTCGATGGCGAGCTCGTTGCCCCAGTAGATGTGGTTGTCGATCAGCGCCGCCAGCAGGTTGTGAGCCGCCGTGATGGCGTGGAAGTCGCCGGTGAAATGCAGGTTGATGTCCTCCATCGGCACCACCTGGGCATGGCCGCCGCCGGCCGCGCCGCCCTTCATGCCGAAGCAGGGCCCGAGCGAGGGCTCGCGCAGGCAGATCATGGCCTTCCTGCCGGCCGCACAGATGCCGTCGCCCAGCCCGACGGTGGTCGTCGTCTTGCCTTCGCCCGCCGGGGTGGGCGTGATCGCGGTCACCAGAATGAGCCTGGAGGCCGGCTTCTCCTTCAGGCCGGAGATGAATTCCAGGTCGACCTTCGCCTTGCTATGGCCGTAGGGGATGAGGTGCTTCTCGGGGATACCGAGCTTGCGGCCGACTTCGAGGATCGGCTTCACTTTCGCAGCCCGCGCAATCTCGATGTCGGTTCTGATATCAGCCATGGCGCCCCGTCCCTTGTTGTTGGCAGGCCCCACAGTTAGAGACGCGCTCCCGCCGCGACATTGCCGCCACGACGCTTCTGGCCCATTTCCGACCTGCATCTCCCCGGCATTCGTCATACCAGCGAAAGCTGTCAGCGAAAGCTGGTATCCCGCTTTGACGCCTCTGCAAACGGAAAAGCCTAAAGGGGGATGGTCGGCGCGGCGGACGACGGAGGTGGCGCGCGCAGTATCCTCACCGATGGTGACGTTTGGATCTGGATAAAGGATAAAGCCGCCCATGAGAAACTTCGACCTTCCCGGCCGCTCGACGGTGCACGCGATCAACGGCATGGCGGCCACATCCTCGCCGCTCGCCACCCTCGCCGCGATCGAGGTGCTGAAGGCCGGCGGCAATGCAGTCGATGCCGCGGTCACCGCCGCGGCCGTGCTGTGCGTCACCGAGCCCCACATGACCGGGATCGGCGGTGATTGCTTCGCGCTGATCGGGCTTCCGGACGGCGCCGTCATCGGGCTCAACGGGTCGGGCCGGGCAGGAATGGCCGCCACGACCGAGTGGCTGCACGCCCAGAACCTGCCGGCGATCGATCCCGCGAGCGTTCATTCGGTGACCGTTCCCGGCGCCGTCGATGCCTGGGACAGGCTTCTTGCGAAGTACGGCAGCATCAGCCTCGCGCAGGCGCTGGCGCCCGCCATCCGGCTGGCGAGCGATGGCGTGGCCGTCACGCCGCGTGTCGCGTTCGACTGGCAGGAGGAGGCCGAACGCCTCGCGGGCGATCCCGGCGCCGCCCGCCACTGCCTGAAGGACGGCCGGGCGCCGTCGGCGGGCGAAGTCATGCGCTACTCGGCGCTTGCCAAATCCCTCAAGAGGATTGCGGAAGGCGGCCGCGAGGCCATGTACAGCGGCGAAATCGCCCGCGATCTCTGCCGGTGCCTGAAGTCGATGGGCGGCCTTCTGACACCCGACGATTTCGCCGCGACCGAGGCATCGTGGGTCGAGCCGGTGAGTTGCGGGTTCCAGGGGACCGAGGTCTTTGAGATTCCCCCCGCGAGCCAGGGCATCACCGCACTCATCGGTCTCAACATTCTCCAGGAGCTCGATATCGGGCGTCATCCGCCGGAGAGCGGCGGGCGGCGCCATCTCGAAGTGGAGGCGCTGCGCCTCGCCTGGACCTTCCGCAACCGCTGGGTCGCCGACCCGGACTTCGCGCCTCTCACCCTCAGCGACTTCCTCGCGCCCGCTACGGCGCGCCGGCTGGCGCGGCGCATCTCGCCCGATCGCGCTCTCGACGAGCCGGCGGTGGCCGCGGCCGGCAGCGACACGGTCTATCTGAGCGTCGTCGACCGCAACCGCCTCGCCGTCTCTTTCATCAACTCTCTCTACCATCCCTTCGGCTCGGGGATCGTCGAGCCTGAGACGGGCATCGTGCTGCAGAACCGCGGCGCCTGTTTCGTGACCGACCCCGGCCATCCCAACTGCATCGGGCCGGGCAAGCGGCCGCTCCACACCCTGATGCCGGGCATGTGCCGAAAAGACGGCAAGGTGACCCTGTCGTTCGAAGTCATGGGCGGTGACTACCAGCCGATGGGCCACATCGCCGTGCTGGTCAACCGGCTGGTCTACGGCATGGACGGCCAGGAGGCCCTCGACTTCGCGCGTGCGGTTCCGGCGGGCGCTTCCGTGGTCGTCGAGCAGGGCGTTCCCGAGGCCACTGCGAACGCGCTTCGGGCCAAGGGGCATCAGGTAAGCTTGAGTGAGAAGCCGCTCGGCGGCGGCCAGATCGTCGAGATCGACTGGGAGCGGGGAACACTGATCGGCGCTTCCGACCCGCGCAAGGACGGCATGGCGCTCGGCTACTGACCCCTATAATGGTAAGTCTAGGAGTTTTTCTTCGCCAGCTCCTCGAGCTTGCGCTGCATGTCGCGCAACTGGTCCTCGATCGCCTTGATGGCGCTGGAGGAGGTCGTCTCGCCTCGCGGTTCCGCCGCCGGCGCCTCCTCTTTCGCCGTTGCCGCGAACGGGTTGAACATCTTGATGGCGTCCTCGAACAGCGTCATGTTCTTCTTCACCTGCTCGTCGATGCCCTTGAAGGGCTCGGTGCTGACACCCAATGTCTTCAGGAACTGGTCGCGCAGCCGCTGCTGGCTCCGGGTGAGCTGCTCGAGAGACATTTCGAGATAGGTCGGCACGAACGCCTGCATCTGATCGCCGTAGAACCTTATCAGCTGGCGAAGGAACTTGATCGGCAGCAGGTTCTGACCCTTGTTCTCCTCCTCGAAGATGATCTGGGTGAGCACCGAGCGGGTGATGTCTTCGCCGGTCTTGGCATCGTGCACGGTGAAGTCCACGCCCTGCTTCACCATTTGGGCCAAGTCCTCCAGCGTCACGTAGGCGCTGGACGCGGTGTTGTAGAGACGCCGGTTGGCATACTTCTTGATGACCACTTCGGGTGGGGGAGCCGCCTGCTGCGCGTGCATCGCAATAACAATTGTCGCGCGGCGCGGCGCGCCATGGCAAGCGCTAAAATGGCTTACATTCCGATTGCAAGTTCCTGGTTAACATGGGATTGGCTTTCGCAACGCAGCAAGATCAGGGAGTAGAAAGCATGGCGGCTTCGGAACATCCAGTGCTCATCGTCGCGGGCGCACGCACACCGGTAGGCTCATTCAACGGGGCGCTTTCCAGCCTGCCCGCTTCGCAGCTGGGCAGCGTCGCCCTCAAAGCCGCCATGGCGCGCGCCAAGGTCGAACCCCCGGAAGTCGAGGAGGTGATCCTGGGACAGATCCTGACCGCCGGCCAGGGCCAGAACCCCGCCCGCCAGGCATCGATCGGGGCGGGAATTCCGGTCGAAAGCCCTGCCTGGGGAGTGAACCAGCTGTGCGGCTCGGGGCTGCGGGCGGTGGCGCTGGGAGCCCAGCAGATCCAGGCCGGAGATGCGAGGATCGTCGCCGCCGGAGGGCAGGAGTCGATGAGCATGGCGCCTCACTGCCAGCACCTGCGCAACGGCGTGAAGATGGGCGACTACCAGATGATCGACACCATGGTGCGCGACGGCCTGTGGGACGCCTTCAACGGCTATCACATGGGCAACACGGCGGAGAACGTGGCCCGCCAGTGGCAGATCACGCGCGATGCCCAGGACCGCTTCGCGGTGGCGTCGCAGAACAAGGCCGAGGCGGCGCAGAAATCCGGCCGTTTCAAGGACGAGATCGCGCCCGTCACGGTCGCTTCGCGCAAGGGCGACGTCATCGTCGACCAGGACGAATACATCCGCCACGGAGCAACGCTCGACCAGGTGGCGAAGCTCAAGCCGGCGTTCGCGAAAGACGGCACGGTGACGCCCGGCAATGCCTCCGGCATCAACGACGGCGCCGCCGCGGTGATCCTGATGACGGCCGCGGAGGCGCAAAAACGCGGCCTCCAGCCGCTGGCGCGCATCGTGTCGTGGGCCCATGCCGGCGTCGATCCGGCGGTCATGGGATCAGGACCCATTCCGGCGTCGCGCGCCGCTCTGAAAAAAGCCGACTGGAAGGTCGACGACCTCGATCTCATCGAGGCCAACGAGGCCTTCGCCGCGCAGGCCTGCGCGGTCAACAAGGACATGGGCTGGAACCCGGACATCGTAAACGTCAACGGCGGGGCGATCGCCATCGGCCATCCCATCGGGGCCTCGGGGGCGCGTGTTCTGGTCACCCTGCTCCACGAGATGCAGAAGCGCAAAGCGAAGAAGGCGCTGGCGACGCTGTGCATCGGCGGCGGAATGGGGATCGCCATGTGCGTGGCCCGCGACTGAGCGCATATTTGAACGTGCTCGAAGGGAGAAGGCGATGGCGAAGGTTGCGGTTGTCACGGGCGGCACGCGCGGCATCGGCGCCGCCATCTCGGGTGCGCTCAAGAAAGCGGGCTACAGGGTGGCGGCCAACTACGCCGGCAACGACGCCGCGGCGAACAGGTTCACGGCCGATACCGGCATTGCCGCCTACAAGTGGGACGTGTCGAGCTATGACGCCTGCGTTGCCGGGCTGAAGCGCGTCGAGGGCGAGGTCGGTCCCGTCGACGTGCTCGTCAACAATGCCGGCATCACGCGCGACACCATGTTCCACAGGATGACCGTCGAGCAGTGGTACGCGGTCATCAACACCAACCTCAACTCGCTGTTCAACATGTGCCGGCCGGTGATCGAAGGCATGCGCGAGCGCGGCTTCGGCCGCATCGTCAACATCTCATCGATCAACGGCCAGAAGGGCCAGATGGGGCAGTCCAACTATTCGGCGGCCAAGGCGGGCGATCTCGGTTTCACCAAGGCCCTGGCCCTCGAGAACGCGCGCAAGGGCATCACGGTCAACGCGATCTGTCCGGGCTACATCGCCACGGAAATGGTGATGGCGGTGCCCAGGGACGTGCTCGACAAGAGCATCATCCCGCAAATTCCGGTCGGCAGGCTGGGCGAGGCCGCGGAGGTCGCGCGCTGCGTCCTGTTCCTCGTTGCCGATGAGGCGGGCTTCATCACCGGAGCGACGCTGTCGGCAAACGGCGGCCAATACATGGGTTAGTCGGCGGACACGCGACGTTGGTTTTTTTCTGCATCTCCGGCGCCAGCGGAAGTGCAGCCTTACGCACTGAAATTTTGCCGGCGACCTTCTTCTTTGGGGCTTTGGGGACGGCCTGTGCTGTTTCTGTCTTGGGCTTGGTTTTCGCCTTCGCCTTCGCCTTCGCGACTTTGGGCTGGGACTTTTTCTTTTTGCTGACTTTGGCCGGCTTTTTGCGCGGCTTGACCGGCTTCACCCGAGGTATGGGCACCTCTGTCGCTTCGGCGCGGCAGTCTTCACGATCATCCGACAAGCCTGTGGGGCATGAATCCGAACTCGCCAGCGGGGCGATATCCTGTCCTCCGGGTACCACCGTCGCCGGCTCGATCACCGAAGATTCGAGAGGCTCCGGCTCCGGCTCCGGCTCCTGGCGCCGCAGAGACAGCCGCACACCCCTCCACAGCCATTCCTTCCGTATCTCCTCGAGGCTGTCAGCCTGGGGATGGTCGCCGGCTGCATAGCGATTGAGCGCTTCGGCGCCGTACCACCAGCATCGGCTGGCTTCGGTGTCTGTGCCGGACTTCTCCAGCTCGCCACATTTGGCGGGCCAATACTCCAGCTGCGCGGAAAACTCGTTCTGCGACCACTTCGAGGTTTTCGAGGCCGAGGGATCGAAGGCGACCGCCGTGCACACCAAGCCCACGCCCCAGCAAAGGAACGCGAGCAGCGAACAGAAGACTGATTCGCGAGAAAGGACCCGCATGCCGCAGGTTGAAGACCACATCTGGTCAAAAATCGGATATCCCGAGGGCCAATCTAGGGCGAAGGCAGCATTCATCCACCGAAAAAACCGCCCAAAGCGATTCCCAATTCGCCGGAAAATGCTTCAACTGCGGTTTTTGCGCTCGCGCAGCTCGCGGAACACTTCCGCCTCGGATGCTTCAGCCATCCCGAGCGAGGCGCGGATTTCAGCGCTTTCGGGACGCAGAAACGGATTTGCGGCGAGTTCCGCGGCTAGCGTGGTCGGCAGCGTAGCCTTGTTCTCCGCTCGTAACGCCGCAGCCTCTTCGGAGCGCCGTTTGAGCGCCTGGTTGCGGGGCTCGACGGTGAACGCGAACTTCGCGTTGGCGAGGGTGTATTCGTGGCCGCAATAAACCGCCGTCTCGGGGGGCAGGCGCCGCAGCCGGTCAAGCGAGGACCACATCTGGTCCATCGAGCCTTCGATCACGCGGCCGCAGCCGAGCGAAAACAGGGTATCACCGACGAACGCGACGCGGTGCTCGGGAATGTGGAATGCGATGTGCCCCTTGGTGTGGCCGGGGGTGTCGATGACCAGAACCTCGAAGCGGCCGAAAGTGAATTGGTCGCCGCCCTGCAGCGGCTGATCGATCCCCGGGATCGGCCGGCTGTCGTGGGCGGGCCCGACAATCCGCGCCCCAGTGCGCTCCTTGATCTCGAGGTTGCCGTCGGTGTGGTCGCCGTGATGGTGCGTCGTGAATACATGGCTGAGCTTCCAGCCGCGTTCCCGGAGTGCTGCGCTGACCGTGCCGGCATGCGGAACATCGATCGAGGCCGTCTGCCCGGACTCAGGCTCGTGCACCAGCACGCCGAAGTTGTCCTGGAGGCAGGGGAACTGAAAGATTTCGAGACCGGGCATTGGCAACACCATCCGTCGTACCAGCGAAAGCTGGTATCCCGCTTCGGGTGATCGAGCAACGGAAAAGGCCCCAAGCGGGATTCCGGCTTCCGCTGCGGCTTCCGCTGGAATGACGGTGGAGGAGGGGCGACCGTCCAGCTAGAATTCTCCGCATGGACGTCGTCGATCTCCAGGAATTCTATGGGAGTGCGCTCGGACACGCTTCGCGGCGCATCCTCGCGCAACGAATTCGCGCCCACTGGGGCAGCATGAACGGCGCGAGAGTTCTGGGCCTCGGGTTCGCAACGCCCTATCTGGACATGGTGCGCGAGGAGGCGCAGTCGGTGTTCGGGTTCATGCCGGCGGAGCTGGGGGTCAGCCACTGGCCGGCCGAAGGCGGCAGTGCGACGGCGCTCGTCGACGAAATCGACCTGCCGCTGCCCGACAGCTCGATCGACTTCGCGCTGGTCGTCCACGGGCTCGAGCTCACCCAGAACCTCAACGATATGCTCCGCGAGCTGTGGCGCGTGCTGGCGCCCCAGGGCAGCGTGCTCTTCGTGGTCCCCAACCGCCGCGGTATGTGGGCGCGCTTCGATTCCACCCCCTTCGGGCACGGTCAGCCGTTCTCCCGGCAGCAGCTGACGAAAATGCTGCGCGAGGCGCAATTCTCGCCATCGGGATGGTCGGAGGCACTGTTCGTTCCACCCATTCGCCGCGCTTTCCTCGTGCGCTCCGCGGTGGCCTGGGAACGAATGGGACGCCGCCTGTCACCAGGGTTCGCCGGCGTGATCATCGTCGCAGCCATGAAACAGGTCTACGCCATCTCGCCGGGAAAGCGGGTGCGCAGGCTGGTGCCGACGCTGAGACCGGCATTCGCGCCGCAGGCGGCCCTCAACTCCGTGGGGCCGAGCCGCCAAAGTGGACACCGCTCGGCGGAATATGCTCTATGAACGGCCGCCGCACACCATAGGGCGCCGGCGCCCGATTTCGCCGCCACCACCGACCAGCAGAAATGAGCCGCGCCCGGACCACGCCAAGCCTCGAGGAAATCCGGCGCGAGATCGATGCCCTCGACGCGCAATTGCTGGCGCTCCTGGAACGGCGCTTCGAGGCGATCGACCGGATCAGAGCAGCCAAGGCCAATGCCGGTGAAGACGGCGGATCGCCCATGCGACCCGGGCGGGAAGCGGTCATTCTCCGCCGTTTGGATCGTTTGCGCGGCGATCATCTGCCGCAGGCGCTGATGGTGCGGGTTTGGCGATCCATTATGGCGGCGGCGACGACGGCTCAGGCAAACACCACGATGCATGTGAGCCCGGTAGTAATGGCCGACCCCGGCCTGATCGCCCGGGTGTTGGATCAGTTTCCGGGCCTGAGCCTGAACGTCGCTGAGGAAGCCGCCGTCGCGGCAGCCCTTGCCGGCACGAGCACCGACATCGCAGTCCTGCCGCGCAGCGGAGGCTGGATCGAAGCGGTCGACCGCGGCTCGTTCGGCGATGCGAAGGTAATCGGCTGTTTGCCGCTGCTCGGCCCGCGGAACCGAGCTCCCGATCTGCTGATCTTCGGCCACGCCCGCCAGGAAACGACTGGCGATGATCTGACGATCGCGGTGTTGCGGAACGGGCGCCACCCGCCATCGGACCTGATGCCCCTGTGGTCGGAACGGCACGGCAATCTCCTCGCCCTCTGCCTGCCGGGATGCCTTTCAGCCGAGATGCCTGACCTCTCCGGCCAATCCATTCGCATCGCGGGCCACTATCCAAGCCCGCTCGAAGCCAGGAAGTGATCATGTCGGGTGTTGAGCGGCCGCGGCCGCGCGCCGGGATCTTGGACATCTCGCCCTATGTGCCGGGCAGAAGCAGTGCTTCCGGCGGGGCGAAGACCCACAAGCTTTCCTCCAACGAGTTCGGCGCTCGGTGCGAGCCCGCGGGCGATCGCCGCCTATCGGGCGGCGGCGGGCGCGCTCGAGCGTTACCCGGACGGATCGGCGACCGCCCTGCGCGAGGCGCTGGCCGGGCAGCACGGGCTCAATGCGGAACGCATCGTTTGCGGGGCGGGCTCCGATGAGCTGCTTTCCCTCCTCGCCCAAGCCTACCTCTCATCCGGCGACGAGGCGATCTACTCCGCCCACGGATTTCTGGTCTATCCGATCGTCATCAAGGCCAGCGGGGCGACCGCCGTGGCGGCCCCGGAAGCGAAACTCGTTGCGAACGTCGATGCCATCCTCGCCAAAGTATCAACGGCGACGCGGATGGTCTTTCTCGCCAATCCAAACAACCCGACCGGCACCTACCTGCCGTTCGACGAGGTCAAACGCCTGCAGGCCGGCCTGCCGCGGCATTGCCTGCTGATCGTCGATGCCGCCTATGCCGAATACGTGCGGCGCAATGACTATGAATTGGGGATCGAGCTCGTTTCGGCCTTCGACAACGTGGTGATGCTGCGCACGTTCTCCAAAGTCCACGGGCTGGCGGCGCTGCGCATCGGCTGGGCCTACTGCCCGGGCCATGTCGCCGGCGTGCTCAATCGCACCCGGGGCGCCTTCAACGTCAGCGCTCCGGCCATCGCCGCCGCGACCGCGGCTCTTGCCGACAGCGCACATGTCGATCGCGCGGTCGCGCACAACACGCACTGGCTCGGCTGGCTGACGAACGAAATCAGGAAGCTGGGATTCGGCGTAACCGACAGCGTGGGCAATTTCGTTCTGGTGCACTTCGACGCCGGGAAGGGCCGGGGCGCCGTCGCCGCGGATGCTTTCCTCCTGTCGCGCGGGTTGGCGCTCAGGCGCATGGAAGCCTACGGGCTGCCGGACGCCTTGCGGCTCACGGTGGGCAGCGAGGAAGCGAACCGCGCCTTTATCGCGGCGCTGAAGGACTTCAGCGAAAGCATTCCGGCGACGACATGACAACACCAATGTTTGACCGGGTGGCGCTGATCGGACTCGGCCTGATCGGCTCGTCACTCTCCCATGTCATGCGGCGTGAGCGGCTGGCGGCGCACATCGCCGGCCATGCCAGGAGCGCTGAGACCCGCGACAAGGCGGTGGCGCTGGGGTTGGGGGATTCCATTCACGCGAGCGCCGCCGAAGCCGTTCGCGACGCCGACCTCGTCGTGCTGTGCATTCCGGTGGGCGCATGCGCCGAGGTTGCAGCCTCGATCGCGCCGGCGCTCAAGCCGGACGCCATCCTGACCGATGTCGGATCGGTCAAAGGCGCGGTCGTAAGAGACGTAGGTAGGCACGTGCCGAAGGGCGTACACTTCATTCCCGGCCACCCGATCGCAGGAACGGAACAATCGGGACCGGCCGCGGGCTTCGCCGAGCTGTTTCAGGGACGCTGGTGCATTCTGACCCCCGGCAAAGGCACCGACGAGGCAGCGATTGGCAGGCTCAAGGCGTTCTGGCAGGCGTGCGGATCGCAGGTCGAAGTCATGGACGCCGCCCATCACGACCTGGTGCTCGCCGTCACCAGCCATCTGCCCCATCTCATCGCTTTCAACATCGTCACGACGGCCGCAGACCTCGAGGAGGTGACGAACTCGGAGGTGATCAAATACTCCGCCGGCGGCTTTCGCGACTTCACCCGCATCGCGGCGTCCGATCCGGTGATGTGGCGGGACGTGTTCCTCAACAACAAGGACGCGGTGCTGGAGATGCTCGCCCGGTTTTCAGAGGACCTGTCGGCCCTGCAGCGGGCCATCCGCTGGAACGACGGAGATGCGCTCATGACGCTGTTCACCAGGGCGCGCGGTATCCGGCGCGACATCATCGCCGCCGGGCAGGACATCGCTGCCCCCGATTTCGGTCGCCACGCCGGCGAGGCTCCGGCCGCTCAGCGCAAAGGCGGCACCTTGCCGAGGCGAAAGGGGCCGAAATGAACCTCGCCGTGGTCGGCGCGAAGGTCGATCCGCGTCACCCCGCCCGAGCTCTCCTCGATCAGGCCCAGCAGGGCCAGGCCCGGCTCGCTGTCCTTCACCGCCAGCAGGCCTCTGTCCCTCAGCCGGTCGAGCATCTGCCGCAGGTTCGTGATGCTGAGGGCGAGGCGGCCATGAAGCCGCGCGGCGGCGTCCAGGCCGACCTGGCCCGCGCCATCGAGCCGCACATTCCCGGTCGCCATGTCGAGGCGGTGGATGTCAATCCTGACAGCGTCGCCCGGGCCGGCGCCCGAAAAGGCTCCGCGAGTCGACATGCTGTCGATCGATTCCCGCCCGCTTTCCGGCGCCGTAAACGCCGCGTTGCGCGCCGAAAGAGCGTACTCGATCTGCGGCGTGTCGGCGGAAGGCCGCTGCAAATGGAGCCGGAGCTCTTCGACCGTCGCCATCCCGGCGGAGGCGAGGGCATCGATCTCGATCGATACTTCCTGGGCGCCGTCGCCGAGGTAGCCTGCGACCGCCTTGCCGAATTCGAATTCGCGGGGCGGGCCTGAAAACCACTGCAGCCTGCCCGGCGATCCGGCGACCATGATGATATTGCCTCGATTGTAGGCCTGGGCCAGAAACTCGACGCGTGCAAGCATGAGGGTACTGTCAGGCGCGCGCATGCGTATGGTGAACGGCCGACAGCCCATGACGAGGCGGAAGGGAAAGCCACCCCACGAACGGTCGGTGCAATCGACGGAGACGCCGTCTTCCTTCAGGCGGGTCTCGAAGGACGCGACCCTGGCCTGCGCTTCGCGTGACGCGTAAAGCCAGTAGCCGCACCAGGCGCCTGCCGCGATGAGCGCCGCGAGAACCGGCAGCACGACCCTGAGCGGGTAGAACGTCGACGTCATGAATCGCGGCGATTTCGTGATAGAGATCGAAAGGGCGATTTGTGCAGCAGGAGCTATGAAGGAGTTCTGGGTGTTTGGCTACGGCTCGCTGATGTGGCGGCCGGGCTTCGAATATGAGGAGCGCCGGCATGCCTATCTCGCAGGCCTGCACCGCGCCATGTGTGTCTATTCGCACGTCCATCGCGGCACACCGGAGAAACCGGGCCTGGTGCTGGGCCTCGATCGAGGAGGCGGCTGCCGTGGCGTGGCGTTCCGGATCGAGGCGCAGCGGTGGCCCGGCACGATCAGCTACCTCCGTGATCGCGAACAGGTGACCATGGTCTACAGGGAGACGATACGCCGGATTCGGATCCTCGATGACGGCCGGCTGGTTTCGGCGCTGACCTATGTGGTCGACCGCAGCCATCCACAATACGCCGGCAAGCTCGCGCGCGAGGATCTGCTGCTCCACGTGCTGCAGGGCAACGGTAAATCGGGACGCAATCCGGACTACGTCCTCAACACGGTCGCTCACCTGAAGGAGCTCGGCATGCGCGAGCCGACGCTCGAGTGGCTGGCCGCCAGGCTGCGCGCGACAGAGGATCCTTTCCCCTCCGCAGAGAGAGCAGGGTGAGGGAACCGCGGCGACATTGCCGGTTTATTTCACGCATGCGCAATTATGTGGAGAGCTCGTCGCAATCCCGCGGAGGGGGTTCTTTCGGCGCAGCGCGGGGCTTCTGCGATGGCCGCCCGTATATCGCTGACGACCGCTTGGACCGAAAGAGGATCGCGCGCCAGGAGATGCACGTGAAGCTCATCGGCGCCCAGCTCGCAGGGACGGGGACCGCCGGTGGAATCGTTGCTCACGTCCCAGAACTCGGAGAAGCGGCCGACAGCGATGGCCACGCGGCGATCGCCCTCGCGCCGCACTGCAACGTACACGGCCCCGGGGAACGGCGGGCAGGCGGCGCAGGGATAAACAGAATGGATGTACTCCCTGCCGGAGTGTCCGGGCCAGTACCAGAACCGGTCAGCAAAGCCAGATTCACAGTTTACGAAGGCGGACCTGGAGGCATGATTTGGCATAAGAACAAAAGTAGAACATCCAAGCGATTCAGTCAAGCCGATCGATCAGCTGCAGCGCGAATAGCCACAGCTCAGGCAGATATCGCAGCCTTCCTGGTTGACAAGGGCGGGCTCGCCGCACTTGGGGCACTGTCTCCCGGGCGCTGCCCCCTCTTCGCCCACGGCGATGCGGCGGAGGCCCGCCTCCTTGAAATCGGAGGTTTTCAGGAAGCCCGTGTCGATCATGTGCTTCTCGATGACGCTGCCGATCGCCGCCAGCAGGCTCGGCACATAGCGGCCCTCCATCCATTGGCCGCCGCGCGGATCGAACACCGCCTTCAACTCCTCGACGACGAAGGCGACATCGCCGCCGCGGCGGAACACCGCCGAGATCATCCGGGTCAGCGCCACCGTCCAGGCGAAGTGCTCCATGTTCTTCGAATTGATGAAGATCTCGAACGGGCGGCGGCGGCCGCCGGCTTCGATCAGATCGTTGACAGTGATATAGATGGCATGATCGGAATCGGGCCAGCGCAGCTTGTAGGTGAAGCCGGGCAGGACGCCGCGCCGCTCCAGGGGCTTGCGCATATAGACGACGCCGGCGCTGCTTTCGGACTTCTGCGCCGCCGGTGGCGCAGGCGCCTCGAGCGGCAGCCCCGGTTCGGCCTCGGCTGCCGCAGGCGCGCTCGCATCGCTCAGCACCGAGCCTGTCACGGGATTCGGCCTGAACGTGGTGCAGCCCTTGAGCCCGAGATCGAACGCTTCGGCATAAACGGCCTTGAAGTCTTCGAAGCTCGTGGACTGCGGCACGTTGATGGTCTTGGAGATCGAGGAATCGACGTGGGCCTGCACCGCCGCCTGCATGATGAGATGTTCGGAAGGGGCGAGATCGGCGGTGGTCACGAACGCCTCGGGCAGGGCCGCTTCGGGCCCGTTGAGCCGGCGAAACAGGCGCACCGCATAATCCTCGACCGGCTCCTCGCGGTGGCTGCCGTCGGGCAGCAGGACCTTGCGCCGGTAGGCGAGCGCGAAGATTGGCTCGATGCCGCTCGATACGTTGCCGGCGAACAGCGAAATGGTGCCGGTGGGCGCGATCGAGGTGAGGAGCGCATTGCGGATGCCTGATTTGGCGATACCATCGCGCAGTGGGGCTGGCAAATCGCGCACGTGGCCGGAGGCGAGATAGGCCTCGCGATCGAACAGCGGGAAGGATCCCTTGGCCTGCGCCAGCTCGATCGATGCCTGGTAGGCTGCGGTCTCGATCGCCGCCATCCATTCCCTGGCTCTGGCGGCGGCGGCTTGAGAGCCGTAGCGCAAGCCGCACATCACAAGGGCGTCGGCAAGGCCCGTCATGCCGAGGCCGATGCGCCGCTTGCTCAGGGCCTCCCGGCGCTGCTCCTCGAGCGGAAACAGCGACACATCGACCACGTTGTCCATCATGCGAACGGCGGTGGCCGCCGTCTTCGCCAGCGCGGCGGTGTCGAGGGTTGCCTCGGCGGTGAACGGCGCCTTGATGAAACGGGCGAGGTTGAGCGAGCCCAGCAGGCAGGCGCCGTGGGGCGGCAAGGGCTGCTCGCCGCACGGGTTCGTGGCCTCGATCGTCTCGCAATAGGAGAGGTTGTTCTTGGCGTTGATGCGGTCGATGAAGATGACGCCCGGCTCGGCCACTTCGTAGGTCGAGCGCATGATGCGGTCCCACAGCGAGCGCGCCTTCACCGTCTTGTAGACCTCACCCGCAAACTGGAGCGGCCACTCGGCGTCCGATCGGACGGCGCCCATGAAGGCGTCGGTGGCAAGCACCGACAGGTTGAACATGCGCAAACGCCGCGCGTCATGCTTGACGTCGATGAAGGCCTCGATGTCCGGATGGTCGCAGCGCATGGTGGCCATCATCGCGCCGCGGCGTGAGCCCGCCGACATGATGGTGCGGCACATGGCGTCCCAGACATCCATAAAGCTCAAGGGTCCGGAGGCATCGGCGCCGACGCCCCTGACCGGCGCGCCGCGCGGCCGCAGCGCAGAGAAATCGTGACCGATGCCGCCGCCCTGCTGCATGGTGAGGGCCGCTTCCTTGAGGCCCTGGAAGATGCCGGCCATCGAGTCTTCGAGCCTGCCCATGACGAAGCAGTTGAACAAAGTGACGCTGCGGCCGGTACCGGCGCCAGCCAGAATGCGTCCGGCAGGCAGGAAACGATAGTCCTCGAAGGTGGAGTAGAAGACCTTGGCCCATTTTCCCCGTTCGGGGGGCTTCTCGGGTTCGGCGAGCGCGGTAGCGACGCGCCGCCAGGTATCCTCGACCGCGCCGTCGAGCGCGCGGCCAGCCGCGTCCTTGAAGCGGTACTTCATCTCCCAGATGTCGCGGGCGATGGAAGCAGCAGTGTCGGTGGGGTCGCTCATGGCCTTTCTCGTAGCTCACATTCTATCAGCGGAAGCCTGAGCAGTCGAGAAATGTTCTTGTTTTGTCCCGCAGGGCGCCGTCCGATTACTGCTGAGTCCCTTCTGTTCGCTGCCCTTCCGCGAGCAGGGACGCGGTAGCGGTCTCGATATCCTCTTCGAGGCGCAGGGCGAACTCCGCACGGTTCAGGCCCGGGGGGATGGGCGGGAGGAACTCGATGACAATCGTGCCGGGCCGGAGCTGTAATGAGCGCCGCGGCCAGTAGAGGCCCGAATTGAGCGCCACGGGCACGCAGGATGTGCCCGTGTTCAGATAGAGGGCGACGGCTCCCGGCCTGTACTCCGGGGCAGCGCTCGGCGGGCGACGTGTCCCCTCCGGAAAAATCAGGATCTGCCGCCCGATACGCACGGCTTCCTTGGCGCGGCCGATCATATTCTTGAGTGCCTTGGCGCCCCCAGCGCGGTCGACCCCGATCATCCTGAACTTCACCGCAAACCAGCCGAACAGCGGAATCCACATGAGCTCGCGCTTCAGCACCATCGCCGGGTCGGCGAGCAGCGGCAGCACGGCAAACGTCTCGAACAGGGATTGATGCTTGGCTGCGACCAGCGCCGCCCCGGTGGGAATATACTGGCGGCCCCGCACCTCCATGCGAATGCCTGCGATGACCTCGAGCCACCACAGCGAAACCTTGGCCCACAGCTTCAGCGCCCACATCGCCCAGGGTCGCGGGGCCAGGAACAGCGGCGATCCGACCACCAGAAAGACCACGAGATTGACGTAGAACACGATGTTGAGAAGCAGCGAGCGCAGCAACCGCATCAGCGTCATTGTCCCTGGCGCAACTGGCGCACGACGGCGATATGCGCGGTCGCGACGCTCAACAGCGTGGCAGTGACCGGAACGGTCAGGAACACGGTGTACGTCGCCACCGACATGGCCGGCGTCGACAGGAGCAGCCGGGTGCTCGCCTCGGCAAGCGCGTCGCTGCCGGCGGGCGAGCCCGCCATCCCGATTACGGCAAAGGTGATGATCCCCGCCACAGTACCGGCAAGTCCGGAAACCAGGCCGGTGCGAAGGAAACGTCCTTTGACGGTTCCGGCGATGAAGCCGTCTTTGGCGCCGACCAGATGCAAGAGCTCGACGACCCCGCGATTGGCGTCGAGAACCGAACGGGTGGCGAAAACGACGAGCCCGGAAGCCGATAGCGCGATGAGCGCCAGAACCGCGAAACTCAGGCGCCGCATGGTCGATGCCGTGCGCATCAGCTCCGCCTGCCAGCGCCGGTGGGTATCGAAGCTCAAGCCTGCAACTTCCGCCTTGAGCACCGCCTCGAGGACATCGAAGTCGGGAGGCCGTCGCTGATCGATGCTGACGGCGATCAGCGCAGGCAGCGGAAGTTTCTCGATATGCGGGGTTGCCCCGAGCCACGGCTCGAGCAGCCTGCGGGTGTCATCGCCGGAGAGCCGGCGTATACCGGCAACACCCGGCGTGGCGGTCAGGATGGCAACCGCCTTGCTGACTTCGCTGTCGAGATCGCCGCCCGAGAATGGCCGCACCTGAACCGTGACTTCGGCGGAAACGCCCGAGGTCCACTGCGAAACGGCTGCCTCGACCAGCATGAGAGCGCCCAGTGCCAGAGTGGCGAGATAGCACATTACGGTCATCGACAGAGTAAGGGTCCGCATTGGCGGCGCGGTCAGCGGAATGATGGCCTGGGCTTCCGTCACGCCTGCCTCAGGATGCCGTTTTCGAGCACCATCACGTTGGCCCTGGCGCTCGCCACGAGCTTGGGATCGTGGGTTGCAATCACGACCGTGGTGCCGAAGCGGTTGAGCTCCTGGAACAGATGCAGGAGGCGCATGGCGAGGGCCGGATCGACGTTGCCGGTCGGCTCGTCGGCGAGCAGCAGATCGGGCTTGCCGACCACCGCCCGGGCGATCGCCGCGCGCTGCTTCTCTCCGCCCGACAGCACCGGTGGATACATGTGCGATTGGCCCTTGAGTCCCACCCAGTCCAGCAGCTCCTGGACGTCGGGCAGGTAGCTGTCGGGCCTGCGGCCCTGGGCGCGCAGGGGCAGGGCAACGTTTTCCGCCGTAGTAAGATGATCGAGCAGCTTGAAATCCTGGAAGACCACGCCGATTCGCCGGCGCAGCGCGGGAATCTCCGGCCGGCGCAACACGGCGATATCGCGGTTGAACAACCTGATCAACCCGCGGGTGGGCCGAAGCGCCAGGAACAGCAGCTTCAGAAGGGTCGACTTGCCGGCGCCGGAAGGCCCCGTCAGACAGTGGAAGCTGCCCTCCTCGATGGCGAAGCTGACGTCTTTCAGGATCTCGCGCCCATTGCCGTAGCGCAGACCCACATTCTCGAAGCGCACCACGCGATTGTTCCCTGCCCGGCGTTTAAGCGGCCAACGAGTTGCCGCTTATATAGGAACGCCAGATCCGGCACGACACCCGACCGCACCGGCGGCCCCGCCCGTCGAATCACCACGATCTGTGAATCCGATGATAGTTGTCTGCCCATCCTGCACAACACGCCAGGAGATCCGGGAAAGTGACCTCGTCAAGGGCAAGGCAGGCAGCCGGGATCGTTGAAATTCGCTTTGCCGGGGCAGGGGATTCGGGCACAAATCCCCGGCCATGACGGCCGTCACCATCGCTGGACAGAATATCCGCGTTCTTTTTTCGGAAGAGCAGATCCGCCGGCGCATCAGGGCCGTCGCCAAGTCGATTGCACAGTCCAAACCGCACCGGCTGCTGGCCGTACCCATCCTCAAGGGAAGCTTCGTGTTCGCCGCCGATCTGATGCGCGCCTGCCACCGGGCGGGGCTCACGCCCGAGGTCGATTTCATGATTCTCGCCAGCTATCGCGCCGACACGCGATCGTCGGGCCGCGTCGACATCCTGCGCGACATCGAAACCGACGTGAAAGGGCGCGACGTGCTGATCATCGACGATATCCTCGAGTCGGGGCGAACGCTGGCATTCGCCAGGGATCTCCTGGCCGTGCGCGGCGCCAAGCGCGTATTGACCGCCGTGCTGCTCGACAAAGCCGGCCACCGTGCCGCCGACATCGAAGCCGACTTCAAGGGCTTCGATTGTCCGGACAAGTTCGTGGTCGGCTACGGCATGGACATGGCCCATGCGTTTCGCGAACTGCCGTTCGTCGGCTACGTGGCGGACAAGCACAAACGCGCCAAGACCCGCAAGACGACGTCAAGCGTACTTGCAGGCTAAATAAATAGTATAGATAGCGTGGAACGGCCGTCACGTGCCCGCGATCTGGGACTGGACGTGCCCGGCATCCCCGGTCCTCTCAACGCCATCACCGACATCGCCGACCTCAGGGTGGGCTTCAAGACCATCATCGAGCCGCGGCCGCGTCCGGGCCGCACGCGCCCGGTGCGCACCGGAGTCACGGCGATCGTTCCCAGGGCCGGCGCCGCCGATCCCGCGCCGATCTGGGCCGGGTTCGATCGCTTCAACGGCAACGGCGAGATGACCGGAAGCCACTGGATCGCCGACGGCGGCTGTTTCATAGGCCCGGTGGTCCTGACGAACACCCATGCGGTCGGCATCGCCCACCATGCCGCGATCAAATGGCTGGTCAGGCGCTACCCGAAGACCTATGGCGATACGGACTCGCTCTGGATCATGCCGGTGGTGGCAGAGACCTGGGATGGTCTGCTCAACGATATCGATGGCCAGCCGATCACTGAGCAGGACGTCCTCGATGCACTGGACGATGCCAAAGCCGGGCCGGTTGCGGAGGGCAATACCGGCGGCGGGACCGGCATGGTCTGCTATGAGTTCAAGGGCGGCACCGGCACAGCGTCGCGTCGCATCGAGGTCGACGGGAAGAATTTCACGATTGGCGTTCTCGTCCAGGCCAACCACGGCCGGCGCGACTGGCTGACGATTCTCGGGGCGCCGGTCGGCCGGCACCTGACCGGCAACAGGGTATTCGGCAGCAGCGAAACCGGATCGATCATCGCCGTCATCGCCACGGACGTTCCGTTGGCCCCGCATCAGTTGCAGCGCGTCGCCCGGCGCGGCAGCATCGGCATCGGTCGCGGCGGCACGGTCGGCGGAAACAGCTCCGGAGACATCTTCCTCGCCTTCTCGGTGGCCAACGAACCGCCGATGCCGCACAAGGCGGGCGGTCTCCTGCGGATGGAAATCCTCAATGATCAATGGCTCGATCCCGTCTATGAGGCGGTGGTCCAGTCGGTGGAGGAGGCGGTCATCAACGCCATGCTCGCTGCCCAAGACATGGGTGGGACGCAATGGGACCGCGCCAAAGTAAGCGCGATCGACCACGATGCGCTGGTCGGGGTGCTGCAGCAATACGGACGGTTGCGCAGATAAGTGGTCGTACCAGGAGCGATCTCTCTAATAGAGACCGCGCAGCAGACGATCGAGATACTCCCGCTCGAAACGCGGACGGGTTGCGTCGTTGGCGCGGCCGCGCAGATATTCCAGAATCTGTCGCGCGCGCTCGATCGCTGCCTCGTCGGGCAGCATGTTGCGCTCCGGACCGTAGTCCTCGCCGCGCGAGGGAAGCGGCCGGCCCAAAGGATCGCGGTCATCGCCGCGCGCCTCGCCGTGGCGGCCGTAGTTCCCTTGATTGCCCATACCCTGCTCCATCAGCTCGCGGGCCATGGCCTCGGCCCCCTGCCGGAGCCCCTCCATGGCGTCGCTCTGCTCGCCAAGCGCCCGTCGCCTTTCTGCCTGGCGCAGCGCCTCGGCGGCGTCGCCCATGTCCTGCTGGGCCCGGCCCAATCCGTCGGGAGCCTGCAACCCGTTCCTGCCCAACTCCGCCATCAGCTGTTCGAGCAGCTTGCCGAGCTCGTCCTGCTGGCGCGCCAGCGCGTTGGACTCGCCCGGACGCTGGCCGCGCATGCCGGGTTCGTTTCCTTCCTCTCCGGTGATGCTTCCTTCTTCCCCATCGCGCGGCAGCCGGAAGGTCTGATCCATCAGCTCCTGCTGGCGCTGGAGCAGTTCGCCGAGATCCTGGAGCATGTCGGCGAGGGGAGGCATCTGCTGCTCCAGACCCTCATCGGCAAGGCTCGGCTGAAGATTGCTCAGAATCTCTTCGAGACGCGACAACAGCTCCTGGGCCGCTTCGTTGGCGCCGCTGCGCGCCAGCTTGTCGATGGCGTCGAGCATGCGGTTCAGGTCTTCCGCCTTGATGGCGCGCCCGTTCGGATTCTGCCTGCCCTCCTTGGCCTGCGCGTTGCGCTGGGCCTGTTTCATCATTGCCGCGAGATAGCGATCCATGGCCTCGCGCAATCGGCTCATGAGCTCGGCGATTTTTTCCGGCGGCGCACCCTCGGCGAGCGCCTGCTGCAAGGCCTTGCGTGCTTCATCGAGGGCCCGCTTGGCTTCCGGTACGTCGCCGTCCTCGATCGCCACCGCCAAGTCCCAAAGCAGCGCGATGTTCGCTTTCAAATCATCGTGCGAACGGCTGTGATATAGCCCGGTACGGGCCACGCGAAGCCCCAGATAGATGCTGCTGTCGTCCAGAATCCCCTCGGGCCAGAGGGTCAGCGCATCGAGAAGCTGCACCACTTCTTCGCGCTTCTCGGGATCGAGCACGAGAACACGCCGCTGCTCGATCAACGCCTTGGCGAGCGGCTTGTCGAAGGACCGTTCCGGCAGCTTGAATCGAAGCGGCTTGCTTTCGCCGGTCTGCCCCGCCTGATCGCGGGCGGTCAGCACCATCTCGACCATCAGGCCGGCCCACGGATGCGCGGTCAGATCCTGAATGGCCTTGCCGTCGCCCGCCGCCACCGAGGCTTTGGGCAGGGGAATGGAGAAGGTCGGCGGCTCGAACAGGAAAATCGCCCCGCCGCTCAACCCTTCGCCATCTTCCTGGTTGTCGGAAAGCCGCAGTTTCGCGCTGAGCGCAGACACTCCGTAGTCGTCGCGGACCGACCACCCGAAGCTCAAAGCCCCATTGGCCTCGGTCCCGACGTCGCCCTCAACGGAAGCCTGCGGCGGTGTGTCGGGCAGCACTGCAACGCGCCAGTTGGCGAGCCCGCGGCCGCGATCGCTCGCGACGATGGTAACGGGGCGATCGAGAGTGGCCCTGGCTTCGTGCACCCGGCCGTCTGAACGCGCCTGAAGCTTGGGCTCGGCGACGCTGTCGCCGGCTGAGCCGTCCTCGAGGGGTTTGGCCAGCCGCAGGGCGGGCCGGCGAGCATCGTTGAACCTGACGACGAGCACCGACGTTCTCCGGCACGACGATCTCACGGCCCTCGGCGAGCCTGCCGGACAGGTCCGGCCCGGTAAGCAGCAAAGGCGGCTTGCCGGTGTAGCTCGGGGGAGTGATCCAGGCATCCAGGCTGACGGCGGTTGAACCCTGGAGCGGGACGTTCGCACTGCGGGCGAGCTCGTCGCGCCAGTTGGCGCCATTGAGGACAACGGCGGCAATGAGCGCAATGCCGAGGGCGTTGCGCAGCGCGAAGGGATCGCGCGCCATCCAGTCCGAGCGCGGCCAGCCGACCCTGAGCGCGGCGATGGATCGCGCCATCCGGGCACGGTGCTCATGCCACAGCGTTTCACTCGCTCCCGAGACCCGCGGTTCGGCAAGCTGATCCTTCAGGGCCGTGAGCGGGCGGTGGCTGAGCTCCGAATGAACCTCCAGGCGCCGCAAGGCCTCGCTTTTGGCGGGCCAGCGCAGCTGCAGGACAGATTTCAGCGACCAGCCCAAGGCGCATACGCCGGCGACTACGATGGCAAGCCGAGCCCACCAGGGCATGGCGCCGAGAACTCCGCTGAGCACCGCGAGCACCAGGCATCCGGCGGTCATCAGCAGAGCGAAGCTGCGCGACCACAGACGTTCGAACGTGAGGGCGAGCTTGGCTTCGAACAGCCTGCGGTCGAGTAAACGGGGCAAATCACGATCCATCGCGGAATCAATGGTAGCATAGATACCTGGCGATGGGATCAGTGTTTAGGCGCTGTTTGAGCACCGGAATCACATCTGCCAGCGTGCCAGGCGATCGCTGCCGATCAGATCATCGTAGGTCTGACGGGGCCGCACGACCGAGAAGCTCTTTCCCTTGACCAGCACTTCCGGGACGAGGGGGCGCGAATTATAGGTGCCCGACTGGACAGCTCCGTAAGCTCCCGCCGTCATGATGGCGATGAGATCGCCCTGCAGCAGCCGCGGCAGAGGGCGGTCTCTGGCCATGTAGTCCCCGGTTTCGCACACCGGACCCACGACATCGACGGCGACCGTTTCGGCGCCCGCTCCCGGATCGGTAACCGGGATGATGTCATGCCAGGCGTCGTAGAGAGTTGGGCGCACCAGATCGTTCATCGCCGCATCTACGACGATGAAGGTCTTGCCTTCGGCCTGTTTGGCGTAAATGACCCGGGCTGCGAGAATTCCGGCGTTGCCGGTGATCATGCGACCCGGTTCGAGGAGGATGCGGCAGCGCAGGTGGCCGAGCAGGCGCTGAACCAGTGCGCTGTATTCCTGGGGATGCGGCGGTATGTCGTTGATGCCGCGATAGGGAACGCCGAGCCCGCCGCCCAGGTCGAGATGGCGAATGTCGTGACCGTCGGCGCGCAGGTCGACCACCAGGTCGGCCATCAGCCGGTAGGCGGTTTCATAGGGAGCAAGCTCGGTGATCTGACTGCCGATATGCATGTCGATGCCGACGACGTCGATGCCGGGGAGTCTGGCTGCTTTGGCGTAGATGGCGCGGGCCTCAAGATACGGGACGCCGAATTTGTTGTCGGCCTTGCCGGTGGCGATTTTGGCATGGGTTCTGGCATCGACGTCGGGATTGATGCGAACGGCGACGGGCGCCCTGGTTCCGAGCCGCCTGGCGATCGAACTCAGAAGCTCGAGCTCCGGTTCTGATTCCACATTGAAGCAGGCGATGCGTTCCTTCAAAGCGAGCGCCATTTCCCGAGCTGTCTTGCCGACGCCCGAAAACACGATCTTGCGGCCGTGAATGCCAAGCTTCAGGGCCCGGCGCAGCTCGCCCTCCGAGACGACGTCGATGCCGGCGCCGAGATCGGCCAGTGTCTTGACGACGGCCTGATTGGAGTTGGCTTTCATCGAGTAGAAAATCATGTGATCGACATCGCGAAAAGCTTCGTCGAACACCCGATAGTGACGCTCGAGCGTGGCGGTCGAATAGCAGTAGAAGGGCGTGCCGATCTCCTCGGCGATGCCGGCAATGCTCACCGCCTCGGCATGGAGCGTGCCGTCCACGTAGCTGAAATGATGCATTGGTCAGATGATTTTATCGAGGACGAAGGGATCGTCTTTCTTGGGCGGCGTGGAGCCCGGCGGCGGGTCCAGTTCACCTCTGACGCCGCAGCCCGAAAGCAATCCGGCCGCAACCAGGAGACAGATCGCCATGGTCAACCGTCGCATGTCTGAAATCCCGCTTCCCTGACCTGCGATCATTCTTCTAGAGCAAGTTCGGCCCACTCTCAAGGCAGCGTCCCGTCGCCGTCAGTTCAAGAATTCCTTTGCCATCAACTGCTGAACGATGCCTTCCTTGGGAGGCTCGTGAAGTCCGGGCGCCGATCAATTCATCGCCGATCCACAATCAGTGCTTTGCCGGTTCCGCTCCGCTCAGAAAGCTGTTGTTGTAAGCAGTCTCAATGTCGAGCGGCTGTGTCAGCACCCCCTGTTCGGTCAGCACCCTCACTGTCTCCTTCCATTTACCGCTTGTCATCCAGCCAATGCCATAGGACTTTGTTTCCTCGCTGAAAAACGTATGCTCGATGTCAGCTTCTATCTGCTTCACCAGCACGTCTTTCTGCGGTGCATCTGCATTGGCCCTCATGATGCTTTCTGCGGCCTCGTTGGGATTGTTGATCACATCGGCAAAGGCCTGCGTATAGGCTCTTACAAACCGCTGAACGAGTTCTCCCCGTTCGGCAATCACCTTTTCCGTCGTGAACAGACCAGAGCCGAATACCGTGTAGCCGAAGTCCGACCCCAGCAGAATCGACAAGGATCCATTCCCGCCCGACTTTGCTTCGAGCACCGGAACTTCGGCGTCGATGTAACCTGGAACAGCATCTACTTTCCCAAGCTGAAGGTAGCTCTCGTACGGTGGTGTCACCGTGCTCTGCTTAATGTCCTTGAGGCTCATTCCATTTGCGGTAAGGAAGGCCTTGAGAAACACATATGTCGATCCGGCAGGCTGAACGCCGATTGTGAGGCCTTTCAGATCCTGCGGGCTTTTGAGGGTCTTTCTGCTGGCGAGTGCGATCATGGCAAGCGGACTCTTTTGGTTGACCGCGACGAGCGCCACCACTGGAATGCCCCGCATGCGCGACACTGCCAGTGTCGGGAAGTCCGCGAACCCGAATTCGGCGCTGCCGGCGCCAACATCGCTAAGGGCCTCGGACGAGCTGGTCCCGCCTCTGACGGCAACAAGTTCGATACCCTGCTCTCTGAAGTATCCCTTCTGGTCGGCGACAAAGAACATCGCGTGGCTGCCGCGTACGAGATAGTCCAGTTGAACGGTTACATGATCAGCAGCGGTCGCGATATTGTTGAGAAGGGCAATGAGACCTAAACCTAAAGCGAGAAATGAGGCTCTCATTTCCTGGTCCTTTCAGATCTAAAAATCGACTGGGACATGCTTCAACTATTGTTGTCTTGAATTGGCCTGCTAAGGCAAGCCGTGGTGTCTAGCGTCGGCGCCAGTTCCGAAGTTGCAATTGCCAAGTTCTGAAGAAGACATATCACTGGCCTGCCCATCGGAGCCGCACCGATGCTAAAGCCTCGCACGCCGCGCCACAAATCGCCTGCGTCCAACTTCGTAATCGAAACGCTGGATGCTGGATATGCCCTGACCGTTTTAGTCCGCCCTCCTGTCTGCCCCGGACAGGACCTTGAGCCAGCGGGCGGCCTGGCGGCGAACATTGACGGGAGCGGTGCCGCCGAAACTGCGCCGTGAAGCGACCGAGGCCTCGGGGGTAAGGACGGAAAAGACGTCCCTGGTGATGCCGCCGTGAACCTTCTGCAGCTCGGCGAGCGGCAGCGCCTCCAGCGCCACCCCTTTGCGGGCAGCGACGGCGACGACTCGGCCGGCCACATGATGGGCTTCGCGGAACGGCAGCTTGCCAGCGCGCACCAGCCAGTCGGCCAGATCGGTGGCCGTGGCGTAACCGGAAAGCGCAGCGGCGCGCATGACATCGACGTTCGGCTGCATGTCGTCGACCATGCCGGTCATTGCGGCGACGGCCAGTGACAAACTGTCGAAGGCGTCGAAAGCCGGCTCCTTGTCCTCCTGCATGTCCTTGCAATAGGCGAGCGGCAACCCCTTCATGACGACCAGCAGCGACACCAGGGCGCCCGCGATACGGCCGGCCTTGGCGCGTACCAGCTCGGCAGCGTCGGGGTTGCGCTTCTGCGGCATGATCGAGGAACCGGTTGCGAACCGGTCGGACAGCTCGATGAACCGGAACTGCGCCGACGACCATAGAACGATCTCCTCGGCGAGGCGCGACAGGTGGGTGGCGCAGATGGCGCACGCCGAAAGCGCTTCGAGGACAAAGTCGCGATCAGAGACGGCGTCGAGCGAGTTGCGCATCGGCGAGGTGAAACCGAGGTCTTTGGCGGTCCGCGCGCGATCGATGCGAAACGACGTGCCGGCGAGCGCCGCGGCGCCGAGCGGGCACTCGTTCATCCTCGCCCGAGCGTCCGTGAGCCGGCCGCGGTCGCGGGCCAGCATCTCGACGTAGGCCAGGCAATGATGCCCGAAGGTGACCGGCTGTGCCGCCTGCAGATGGGTGAAGCCCGGCATGATGGTCGCGGCGTGGGATTGCGCCTTGCGGGCCAGCGCCAGCTGCAGCCGGGCGAGCGCTGCCACGAGCTCATCCACGGCATTGCGGACGAACAGGCGGAAATCGACCGCTACCTGATCGTTGCGCGAGCGCGCCGTATGGAGCAGCCCGGCAGCAGGCCCGATCAGCTCGGCGAGTCGGGCCTCGACGTTCATGTGAATATCCTCGAGCTCGCGGGCGAAGCGAAAATCACCGCTCTCGATCTCCGCCTGAATCCTGCTCAGCCCGCTGATTATTTGCTCGGCGTCGTTGTCGGCGATGATGCCCTGCCGCGCCAGCATGGCGGCGTGGACCTTGGAGCCGAGGATGTCTTCCTTGTACAGTCGACGGTCAAAGTCTATGGAAGCGTTGATCTCCTGCATGATCTCGCTGGAGCCCGCGGCAAAGCGGCCGCCCCACATTTTGTTTGTCATATCGGTGATCCGGGACGCCTGATTTGGAAGACGCGCGCGACAACAAGCCGGCAGCCCGCAATCAGTGGCGGGCGCTGGCCATCGCCGGGGTAATTGGCTGCATGGCGGCCATTTACCTGATGTATGGCTTCGGACGCAATGACGGGACTTCCGAAACCGAGCCGTCGCCTGGCAACAGGAACAGCGCGCAGACAGCGCCCGCCACTGTCACCAGGGCCCTTTCCAAAGGCGCCCTGGCTGCGTTCCTCGTCCAGAAGGAGCGTCCGCGCCGTGCCTGAAGTCAGCTTTCAGGATGCGGGCGGCAAGGCACGTTCGCTGGCCGAGTGGCGCGGCCGGGTCGTATTGTTGAATTTGTGGGCGACCTGGTGCGGACCGTGCCGCGAGGAAATGCCGGAACTTGCGCGCCTCCAGGAGGATCTGGGCTCGCCCGACTTTGAAGTCGTGGCGCTGAGCCTGGATCGCGCCGGCGCCGAGGTAGCGGCGCCCTTTCTGGCGAAGATCGGTGCCGGCTCGCTGGCAGTTTATCTCGACCCATCGGGCGAGGCGCTGCATGAGTTCTCGGCCATCGGACTGCCGGCCACCATTCTCATCGATCGGCAGGGAAAAGAGATCGGCCGCCTTCTGGGTCCTGCACGATGGGCAAGCCCGGAGGCCTTCGCGCTCATCAGAACGGCGCTACAGGAAGCAGCGGAAACCGGTTAGGCTCAGCCGAGATTCACCGGAACATGCACTACCTCGTAGGCACCGGCTTTTCGCCGCGATAGTCGTAGAAGCCGCGTTGTGCCTTGCGTCCGAGCCAGCCGGCTTCGACGTATTTTACCAGCAGCGGGCAAGGGCGGTATTTCGAGTCGGCCAGTCCTTCGTAGAGCACCTGCATGATGGCGAGGCAGGTATCCAGGCCGATGAAGTCTGCCAGCTCGAGCGGGCCCATGGGATGGCGCGCCCCGAGCTTCATGGCCGTGTCGATGGCCTCGACATTTCCCACACCTTCATAGAGGGTATAGACGGCCTCGTTGATCATCGGCAACAGGATGCGATTGACGATGAAGGCCGGAAAGTCCTCGGCAATGGCGACGGTCTTGCCGAGGCCGTGACGAACTCCTTCATGGTATTGAAGGTGTTGTCGTCGGTGGCGATGCCTCGGATGAGTTCGACAAGCGGCATGACCGGCACCGGATTCATGAAGTGAACGCCCATGAACTTTTCCGGCCGGTTGGTCGCAGCGGCCAGACGGGTGACCGAGATCGACGAGGTGTTTGTTCCGAGCAAGGCTTCCGGCTTCAGCACCTTCGACACGTCGGCGAAGATGCGGCGCTTGACCTGCTCGTCTTCGGCAGCCGATTCGATGACGAGATCGCAGTCTTCCAGGTGGTCGAACTTCTCGGCGGCCCGGATCCGTTTCAAGGCCTTGGTGCGCGCGGCCTCCTCGATCTTCCCGGACTTTACCTGACGGGCGAGGTTGCCGTTGACCGTCGCCAGGGCGGCCTCGATCCGGTCGCGACTGACATCGTTCAGCAGAACGTCATAGCCGGCCAGGGCACAAACGTGGGCAATGCCGTTGCCCATCTGGCCGGCGCCGATGACGCCGATCTTGCGAATTGGCATTTCTTTGGTCTTTTCCTGCGGAAATTGGGCCGCGAGCCTATAACGGGCGATGTGGCCCGGCAAGCTTCTTTTCGCACTTGCAAAAGGCTTGGTTGCTATGCACCTAAACGGCTTGATTGGCTTTTGGCCGCGTCGCATTGTCGTCAAACAAAGAGCGCAGCAAACCCGCTAGAGGACCTGTCAGGAGGCGTTTCCGAATGATCACTCTAACCATCAATGGAGCCGAGCACGCGGTCGACGCCCCGGCCGACATGCCGCTGCTGTGGGCGATACGCGATCTCATCCACCTCACAGGCACAAAATATGGTTGCGGGCTGGCCCAGTGCGGCGCCTGCACGGTGCATCTCGACGGGCAGCCCGTACGTGCCTGCCAGACGCTCGTAGGAGATGTAGGGGGCGGCAAGATCACCACGATCGAAGGTATCGCCGGCAAAGTAGCCGAAACTGTGCAGGCGGTATGGACCGAACTCGACGTTCCCCAGTGCGGCTACTGCCAGTCCGGGCAGATCATGTCGGCCGTCGCTCTGCTGACGGCAACGAAGAAACCGACCGATCCCGATATCGATTCCGCCATGGCGGGGAATTTGTGCCGCTGCGCCACCTACCAGCGCATTCGCGGCGCCATTCATGAAGCTGCCCGACGACTGGAGGCCTGACATGTTGGCTCATCTCATGACACGCACTACAGCTCTGCAAACGACGCGCCGCTCCTTTGTCCTGGGCGCCACCGCGGTGGGCGCCAGCCTGGTAATCGGCTTCCGACCGGCGCACGCTGCCGGCACTCAGGCCGGCGGCCCCGCTGCACCGGTTCAGCCGCTCGAGGCGTATATCCGCATCGCTCCAGACAACAGGGTCACCATCCTGTCGTCGCAGTTCGACATGGGCCAGGGCTCCTATTTCGGCATCGCCACCCTGGTGAATGAAGAACTCGACGCCGCATGGTCGGATATCGATGTGATCGGCGGCCACGGCAATCCGGCCCTCTACGGCAACCTCGCGTGGGGCGGCGCTGCCCAGGGCACCGGTGGTTCGACCTCGATGGCGTCGTCCTGGGAGCGGTATCGCAAAGCGGGCGCCGCAGCCCGCGTGTTGCTCGTTGCCGCGGCGGCTGCCGAATGGAACGTTCCCGTCGCCGAGATCAGGGCGGAGAAGGGAAGGCTCACCCACGGGTCGGGCAAGACGGCAACCTATGGCGCCATGGCGGGACAGGCTGCGGCGATGGTGGTCCCTGCGGAGGTGCCACTGAAGGCGAAGGAGGCATGGACCCAGATCGGATCCGCCGATCTCAAACGCCATGACACGGCCGGCAAGACCAACGGGACGCAAGCCTACACAATCGATGTGAAGCTTCCGGGCATGTTGACGGCGGTCATGATTCATCCGCCCCGGTTTGGCGGCAAAGTGAAGTCGTTCGACGGCAGCAAGGCCAAGGCGATGGCGGGCGTGGTCGATGTGGTCGCAACCCCGCGCGGCGTGGCGGTCGTCGGAGAGCATATGTGGGCGGCCCTGCAGGCTCGTGATCAGGTGACCGTCGAATGGGATGAGGCAGGGGCCGAGAAACGGGGCTCGGCAGAGATCCTCAGCAGCTATCGTGAAACTGCCGCCAAACCCGGCAAGGCCACGGCGCGCAACGACGGCGATGCGGCCACGGGCTTCGCAGCCGCCGTCAGGACCCTGGAAGCGACCTACGAGTTTCCCTATCTCGCCCATGCCGCGCTCGAGCCGCTCAATGCCGTCGCCCGGATGAGCGGCGACCTGCTCGAAATCTGGGCCGGTCACCAGATACCGGATCTTTATCAGTTTGCCGCTTCCCAGATGGCCGGCATCGCGCCCGATAAAGTCAAGCTGCATGTCATGAAGACCGGCGGCGGTTATGGCCGTCGCGCGGTGACCGATGCCGACGTGATCGTCGAGTCGGTTGCCGTGGCCAAGGCGCTCGGCTGGAAATATCCGGTCAAGGTGCAATGGACCCGCGAGAACGACATGCAGGGTGGGCGCTATCGCCCCGCCTACGTTCACCGGGTAAAGGCAGGCCTCGACAAGGATGGCAAGCTGACAGCCTGGCAGAACCACATCGTCGGCCAGTCGATCCTCAAGGGTACGCCGTTCGAGCAGAGCATGGTCACCCACGGCATCGACCTCACCTCGGTCGAGGGCGCTGCGAACATTCCCTATGACATCGCCAACATGAAGGTCGAGCTCACGACAATGGATGCCGGCGTGCCGGTGCTGTGGTGGCGGTCGGTCGGCTCCACCCACACTGCCTACGCGGTCGAGACCTTCCTCGACGAGGTGGCCGAGGCCGCCGGCAAGGACCCGGTCGAGTTTCGCCTCGGCATGCTGGGCAAGCACCCCCGCCATGCCGCCGTCCTCAGGCTCGCGGCGGAAAAGTCAGGTTGGGGCGAGGCGCTTCCCTCCGGCCGGTTCCGCGGCATCGCGCTGGCGGAATCCTTCAACACCATCGTCGCCCAGGTCGTGGAAATCTCCATGGGCGGCGGTGGACAGGTGAAGGTCGAACGGGTAGTCGCTGCCCTGGATTGCGGAATTGCCGTAAATCCCGACCAGGTGAAGGCGCAAGTCGAGGGCGGCGTGGGCTTCGGGCTTGGCGCCGTCCTGCAGGAAGAACTGTCGCTCACCGACGGCAGGGTCGACCAGGCGAACTATGATCTCTACACACCCCTGCGCATCGACCAGATGCCCAAAGTCGAGGTGCACATCGTCCCATCCGACGCGGCCCCGACCGGCGTTGGCGAGCCGGGCGTGCCTCCGGTGGGGCCGGCGCTGGCCAACGCCGTCTATGCCGCGACAGGCAAGCGGGTGCGGGTGCTGCCGCTTTCGAAAGGCTTGTCGGCCTGAACTTCAGATCTTCGACATCGTCTGCGTCATCCCATCGACTGATGCGCATCCCTTGCGGTATGCGGATCTTGCGATCATTGGTCAGAAATACCGTACAGCCTGCCGCGTGCGCCGTGGCGACGTGAATGGCATCCGGCAGCTTGAGCGTCGAGCTCGCCCGTAGACGAGCGGCGTCGAGCAGGATGCCGCGGGTGACTGGAACGACCGGAAAGCCGGGTCGACCGTCGAGAAAAGTCAAGTAAGCTTCGACCGCCGCGAGGTCCTCGTCCGCCAGCGGCTTGATGAGGCATTCGGGCAGCGTCAGTTCACTGGTCGTCGCGGCGATCTCGGAGGTGTCGATCTTTTCAACGAACCGTTTCTGCGCCTGGCCGAAGCTCGCGGTCGCTTCGAGGATCGAGATCACTACATTGGCGTCAAGGTAGTAGAGCGGTGGCTTGGCCACCGATCAGCGGTCCCATTCGTCGCGCAGGCTTTGCACGTAGGCGACGATCTCGTCGCGCGTACGTAAGCGATGCCACGATTGCCCGGCTGCTCGATCAGGTCGGGCTCGCGGAGTTGGCCGACCGCCCCGCCCGCAAGCTCTCGGGCGGCGAGCAGCAGCGCCTGGCGCTCGCCCGCGCGCTCGCCCGCGATCCCGAGGTTCTGTTTCTCGACGAGCCGACGGCGAGCCTCGATCCCGCCAGACCATGGCGGTAGAGATCATCATTACGCGCGTGGCCGACCGCGGTGTCAAAATCGTCATGGCCACGCACGACATCGGCGAGGCGAAACGGATTGCGGGCGACGTCGTTTTCCTCGTGCGCGGGAAACTCGTCGAGCAGACCCCATCCAGCCAGTTCTTCCATCACCCCGAAGCGGGGAAGCAAGCCGCTTTCTCGCCGGTGAGCTCGTTCTCTAGATCACGACAGGAGACCATGAAATGCGCCTTCGAACCTTCGCCATGACGATCATCGCGGTCGGCACGCTCGGCACTTCTTCCCTGGCGCAGGACAAGTCGATTGTCGTCGCTTCAACGACTTCAACCCAGGATTCGGGTCTCTTCAGTCACATTCTGGATCGCCTCCGAGCGCAGCTATCCGGGGCAGCCGCGCTTCAAGGTGGTTTATCCGCTCGGTGAAGTGCTGCGTTGTGTCTGCTGGCGGTACTGGGCGGAGCTGAGACGTTCGTCGATATCGCGCGGTTTGGCGAGAAGAAGATCGGGCCTTTGCGTCGGTTCCGGCCGTTTCGCGATGGCATGCACCCCTCGATATTTTGCGACGCTCGACGCCGAGGAATTCCAGCGCTGCTTCGTTTCTGGGTTGCGGCGCTGACCTGCGTGCCGGCCGATGTGATCGCCATCGATGGCAAGACGCTGCGCCGTTCCTATCAGAAGAAAGGCGCCAAAGCGCCGATCCACATGGTTTCGGCCTTCGCGGCGCGCCAGCGGCTGGTGCTCGGGCAGGTCAAAGTGGCGGAAAAATCCAACGAAATCGTCGCCATCCCTGCCCTCCTCGAGATGATGGCGATCGAGGGTGCAATTGTGACCATCGACGCGATGGGCTGCCAGCGCGACATCGCTCAGAAAATCCTCGATAAGAAAGCCGACTATATCCTCGCGCTCAAAGGCAACCAAGGCGCACTACACGGGGATGTCGAGATTTTTGCTGCCGAGCAGAAGGCCAACGGCTTCCAGGACACGAAGGTCAGCCGTCATCAGACAGTCGATGGCGATCACGGGCGCATCGAAACCAGAACCTACACCGCGATCCATGATGTCGCCTGGGTGCAGGAACGCCACGATTGGCCGGGATTGCAAGGCGTCGTCGTGGTCGAGAGCACCCGCGAAATCGGTGACAAAGTGGAGCGCGAGACGCGCTTTTACATCACCTCCTGGTGTGGCTGGCCTGCCAACTCGGGCCGGCCATCCGCAGCCATTGGGCCATCGAAAATAGCCTGCACTGGGTGATGGACATGATCTTCCGCGATGACGAATTCCGCATCCGCACCGATCACGCCCCGGCCAATTTCACCACCCTAAAGCACATGGCCCACAACCTCATCCGAAAAGCGCCGAGCAAAGACTCCCTGCGTCTCAAACGCAAAGTCACCGCTTGGGACGATGACTTCCTCGCAAGCCTCATCGCCGCATGATTTATTCACCCGATTCCCCTGCGCCGAGCGCCAGTGCTTGTCGCCCCGAGCCGGCGCTGAAGCGTAGCGCTTCCGGCGTCACTTCGCCAGCTTCGCCAGCTCGCTGTCGAGTTCGGGCACGGCCTGGAACAGGTCGGCGACGAGGCCGAGGTCGGCGACCTGGAAAATCGGCGCTTCCTCGTCCTTGTTGATGGCGACGATGATCTTGGAGTCCTTCATGCCCGCCAGATGCTGGATGGCGCCGGAAATGCCGACCGCGATGTAAAGGTCGGGGGCCACCACCTTTCCCGTCTGGCCGACCTGATAGTTGTTGGGCACATAGCCCGCATCTACTGCGGCGCGCGAGGCGCCCACCGCCGCACCCAAGCGGTCGGCCACCTTGTCCAGAAGCTTGAAGTTTTCGCCGTTCTGCATGCCGCGGCCACCGGAGATGATGATGCGGGCGGAAGTGAGCTCGGGCCGGTCCGTTTTCGAAAGGTTTTCACCCTGATAGGACGAAAGACCGGGATCGGCCGCGGCGGCCACCGACTCGACGGCCGCCGAGCCCGTTTCGGGTGTGGCCGGAAATGCGGCCGTGCGGACCGTCACCACCTTCTTGGGGTCCATCGCCTGCACGGTCTGGACCGCATTGCCGGCATAAACCAACCGCACGAAGGTGTCGGGCGACTTGACTTCGGAAATGTCGGAGACCTGCATCACGTCGAGCAGCGCGGCAACGCGCGGCATGTAGTTCTTGCCGTTCGTGGTGGCCGGCGCGACGATGTGCTCATAAGGACCGGCCAGCGACTCGATCAGCGCCGCCATCGGCTCAGCCAAGGGACGTTCAAGCGCTGCGCTCTCGGCATGCAGGACCTTGCTCACTCCCGAAAGTCTGGCGGCCTGGCTCGCAGCGGCTGCGGCGGCCTTGCCCGCTACCAGAACGTGCACATCGCTGCCCATCTGCAGCGCGGCGGAAAGCGCTTTGTGAGTGGCGTCCTTGAGCGCTGTGTTGTCGTGTTCGGCAATCAGCAGGACGGACATGGCTACAACGCTCCCGCTTCCCTGAGCTTGGCCACGAGCTCGGAGACCGACTTCACTTTCACTCCGGCCAGGCGTTTGGGCGGCTCTTCGGTCCGGACGATCTTCAGCCGCGGCGTCACGTCGACGCCGTAGTCGGCCGGCGTTTTCTCCTCCAGCGGCTTCTTCTTCGCCTTCATGATGTTGGGCAGCGATGCATAGCGCGGCTGATTGAGGCGCAGGTCAGTGGTCACCACCAGCGGCAAGCTGGCCTTGATGGTCTGCAGTCCGCCATCGATTTCGCGGGTCACCAGCGCTTCCGAGCCGTTGATCTCCAGCTTCGAAGCGAAGGTCGCCTGGGGACGGCTGAGGAGTGCCGCCAGCATCTGGCCCGTCTGGTTGCAGTCATCGTCGATCGCCTGCTTGCCGAGAATCACGAGGTCGGGACTTTCGGCTGCAACCACGGCCTTCAGGATCTTGGCGACGCCGAGTGGTTCGATGTAAGCGTCGTGCTTGACCAGGATGGCGCGGTCGGCGCCCATGGCCAGTGCGGTGCGCAATGTTTCCTGGGCCTGGGCGGGTCCAATCGACACGGCGATCACCTCGGTGGCCTTGCCTGCTTCCCTGAGGCGTATCGCCTCTTCGACGGCGATCTCGTCGAACGGGTTCATCGACATCTTGACGTTGGCAAGCTCGACACCCGAACCATCGGCTTTCACGCGGATCTTGACGTTGAAGTCGACGACCCGTTTCACGGCGACCAGGATTTTCATTGGGTTCCTTTTTCGCGCCCCGCTATAGCGGCTCACATGCGCCAGTCAAGGAGCACGGCCGACGGCGAGGCGCGAGCGCAGAACCAGCGTCAACAGAAAGCCGGTGGCAAAGCCGCCGATATGCGCCCACCAGGCTACCGAGACATCGCTGGGGGGCGACAGGTAAAGGCTCGCGAACTGCACGATGAGCCAGCCGACCAGGACATACAGCGCCGGCACCGGCAGTGGCACGCGCATGAACAGCAGGATCCAGATGCGCGCCCTGGGATAAAGAACGAGGTAGGCGCCGAGAACCCCGCCGACAGCGCCGGAAGCGCCGATGAGCGGCGCATCGGACAGCGGTGCAACCAGGGTGTGCGCCAAGGCTGCGCCGATCGCACACAGGAGATAAAAGAGCAGGAATGCGCCGTGGCCGAAGGCATCTTCGATGTTGTCGGCGAACACCCAGAGGAACAGCATGTTGACAATGAGGTGCAGCCAGCCACCATGCAGAAAGGCGTACGTCACGTAGGTGAGGGGAGCCGGTATCTGATCGGCGCCGGCGATGGCCGAGCCCGGGTCCGTGACGTCGAGCGGGACGACGCCATAGGCGGCCGCCAGCGCGTACATCGAGGCCTCCGTAGCGCCGAAATGAGTGATGAGAAATATGAGCGTGTTCAGGACGATGATCGCTCCCGTCACCCACTGAAAGCGGATCATGCGCAAGGGTGTGTTGTCGTGGAGCGGTATGAACACGGGGCTACGAGCTCTGGGTCTCGCCGGGCCGCCATAGAATATCGCCGGCGCCCGCCGCGTTGACCCACCGGCTGGCGACGAACAGGAAGTCGGACAGGCGGTTCATGTACAGGAGCACCTCGCGGCCGACTTTTTCGCCGCGCCGCTGCGCAAGCGCCACGATCGCCCGCTCGGCGCGCCGGCATACGGTCCGGCAGAGATGGAGATGGGCCGCTGCCGGATGACCGCCCGGCAGTACGAACGAGCGCAAGGGTTTCAGGTCGGCATTGAGAAGGTCTATCTCACGCTCCAGCCGCTCCACTTGTTCGACGGTCACCCGGAGCGTCGGTCCGACGCGGCGCGAGGTCGGCATGCACAGATCGGCGCCGACATCGAACAGCTCGTTCTGGATTCGCTGCAGCATGCGATCAAGCTCGGGAAGAACGGCGGTATGGAGGCGCGCCAGTCCCACCGCGGCGTTGGTCTCGTCGACGCTGCCGTAGGCTTCGATGCGCGGGTGTGTCTTGGACAGGCGCTTGCCGGTGCCGAGCGCGGTGGTGCCCTTGTCGCCGGTTCGCGTATAGATGCGGTTCAGGACCACCATGAGCCTCAGTGGTAGACAAATTCTCAGGATCTGGGAATAGGACGTGCAGCCGCCGGAAGCGCCGCTACGCCTCGCGCAGCACTGCCGAAGGCCGTGCTGCGAGCGCCGACCAGGTGGCAGCTAGCCCGGCGAGAAGCGTGGCGGCCATCGCCAGCAGGGCGGTTGCCGCAGCGACCGCGAGCGAAAATCGGAACTCGATCTCGAGAACGAAAGTGGTGAGCGCCCAGGCGGCAATCGAGCCGACGATGACGGCAAAGAGAGCCGTTACCAGGCCGGCGATCAGAAACTCCAGGGCGAATACCGCGATCAGCTGCGATCTGACGGCGCCGTAGGTCTTGAGCACCGCGGCTTCGTAGCGGCGAGCGGCGAGGCTGGTGGTGAGCGCCCCGGCCAGCACCAGCACGCCCGAAGCGAGCGTCAGACCATTGGCGAACCGGACCGCGAGCACGATCTTGCCGAGCATGGCCGATACCGCATCGAGGGCGTCCTTGACGCTGATCGCGGTCACCGTCGGGAAGGCCTCGGCGACGCGGTTGAGAAACTGGTCGTGGCGATCGCCTGCAACGCTGACGGTGACGAGATTCGTATGGGGTGCTGCGGCGAGCGCGTTGGGCGAAAACACCATGACGAAGTTGATGCCGAGCGACCGCCAGTCGACCTCGCGCAGGCTGGCGATCCGCGCTGAAACCTCGCGGCCGAGGACGTTCACCCGGATTTCGTCACCGATGGTGAGCCCCAGTCCGGCGGCGATATCGCTGGTGAGCGAAACGAGCGGGGAGCCCTGGTAGTCGGCCGGCCACCATTGGCCGGCCACCAGCCGCGAACCGGCAGGCAGAGTGTCGGCGAAGGTCAAGCCGCGATCACCACGAAGCGCCCAGGCGGTGTCCGGGGTGGCCGGGGCATTCTCCGCCGGGGTGTTCTTGACCCTGACGATGCGCCCGCGCAGCATCGGAGCGCTGGTGATGGCGCGCGCCCCTGGTTCGGCCTTCAACGCCGCCATGAACTGCTCCTTTTCCGTCTTGTCGACGTCGAGAAAGAAGAAAGACGGCGCTTCTTCCGGAAGGCTCGACGTCAATTCACGGGTAACCGAGCGATCGACGAGAGAAAGCATGACGAACAGCGCAAGCCCCAGGCCCAGTGACAGAACGATCGCCGGCGTCGCGGCGCCGGGCCGATGCAGATTGGCGACGGCGAAGCGAACCGTCGCATTGGGTGGCTTGGGAGATCTGCGGGCCAGCGTCACGAGCAGACGGCCGACCACGATCAGGACAAGGAAGCTTCCCGCCACGCCCAGCCCGTACCAGCCGGTGATGGAGGGATGATCGAGCGTCAAGTATGACCAGCCGGCAAGGGCGGCAAAGGCTATCGCAGTCAACAGCATGTGTCCGGGACCCGGCCGGGTTTTGATGTCCTGCCGGACCCCGCGAACGAGCTCGACGGCAGCGATGTTCCGGATCGATCCGAGTGGCCAGAGGGCAAAGGCGGCGGCCGTGATGAGACCGAAGACCGCCGCCGAAAGCAGCGGCACGGGGAACACGCCGAAAGCCACGGGGACGGGAAGCAGCCCGCCGAACAAGGCAATCAGAAGCGCCGGCAGCAGGGCGCCGACAGCAACGCCGGCGACGGTGCCCAGGAGAGCGAGGATCATGACCTCGACGAAGGCGGCGGCAAACACGGTACGCGGAGAGGCTCCGACATAACGCAGGAGTGCAATCTGGCGGCGGCGCTTGTCGATGAAGGCCTTGACCGCGTTGGCCACGCCGAGGCCGCCGACGATCAGCGAGGTCAGGCCCACCAGGGTCAGGAACAGAGTCAACCGGTCCACATAGCGGGAAACGCCGGGGGCTGCAGTGTCGCGCAGGCGAATGCGCCAGCCCGCGTCCGGAAATCTGGCCTTCAGCCGATCGCTGACCACTCCCATCGCGTCTGGTTCTTCGAGCTTCAGACGGTAGCGCCAGGTGATCAGGCTGCCCGGTTTGACGAGGCCCGTTGCCTCGAGGCCGGACTCGCTCATCAGAACGCGCGGGCCCAGGATAAAACCATCGGCAACGCGGTCGGGTTCTTTCCCGATCGTGGCGCGCACCGCAAAATCATTCTCGCCGATCGACAGCATATCCCCGACCTTGAGATCGAGCCGCGTCATCAGCAGCGGATCGACGGCCACCCCGTGCCGACCACCCGACACGTGCAATGCAGCGGACAGGGTTACTGGCGGCGCAAGCTCGAGCTCTCCATAGAGAGGATAGAGGTCATCGACCGCCTTCACCTCGACGAGACTGCGGCGGCCGTTTCTGGAAGCCATGGCACGCAGGGTGGCGACGCGGCTCAAGGCGCCATGGCGGGATATTTCCTCGATCTGATCAGCCGACATCCGGCGGTGGACGAGCGCCAGCTCCATATCGCCGCCAAGAAGGGGTTGGCCCTCGTTGGCGAGCCCTCGCTCGACTGCATCCGAAAGTGAACCGACGGTGGCAATGGCCGCAACCCCGAGGATCAGGCAGATGAGGAAGATCCGAAACCCGCCGGTTCCTGAGCGCAGGTTGCGCAGGGCAATTCGTACCGGCAACTTCCACATTTCAGGACTGCTGAACCACCGTGCCGTCTCGCAACTCGACGATGCGGTGACAGCGGCGGGCCGTATCCGGGTCATGGGTCACCAGCAGCAGCGTCAATCGATCCCGGGTATTGAACGCGAACAGAAGATCGAGGATCTGTCCGCCCGTCGATTGGTCGAGGTTGCCGGTCGGCTCGTCGGCGAGAATGATGTTCACTCCGGCGGCGAGCGCTCGGGCGATGGCGACACGTTGCTGCTCGCCCCCGGAGAGTTCGCCCGGATAGTGCTTGAGCCGGTGACCGAGGCCGACCGCCTGAAGTTTTTCTTCGGCCCGGGCAAACGCCTGTTGTGCGCCCTTGAGCTCGAGCGGTATGGCCACGTTTTCGAGCGCGGTCATGGTGGCGATCAGGTGAAACGACTGGAATACGATGCCGAGCCGGTCGCGGCGAAAACGGGTGAGCTGATCCTCGTTCATGGAGCTCAAATCGTGGCCGTCGATGAAGGCCTGCCCGCTGGTAATCCGTTCGAGGCCGCCGATGACCATGAGCAGCGAGGTCTTTCCCGAACCCGACGGTCCGACGATGCCGACGGCCTCGCCGACGACCGCCGTGAAATCGATGCCGCGCAATACTTCGACCGGCCCAGCGAGGCTGGTCAGGGTCAGACGGGCGTTGCGGATGTCGATCAGGGGAGGGGAAGCGATGACCATGCCGGGTTGTCTGTTCTGGACCTGACATATGGAGCCTTGGCCGCGGGTTTGGAAGCCGGTTGTCGGACGGCAGGCCGCACACTACTTTCGAGCCATGCGCTCCGCCTTGGCATTCCTGGTCGCACTATTGGTGATGCTGATGCCGGCAGATGCAGAGCCCGTTCGGGTGGTCGCGCTGGGAGATAGTTTGACGGCCGGTCTGGGGCTCGAGCCGAAGGACGCGTTTCCTGCCAAGCTCGAAGCGGCGCTGCGCGCTCGGGGCTTCGATGTCGCGGTGGAGAACGCCGGGGTGTCGGGTGATACGAGCAAAGCTGCCCTTCAGCGGTTGGACTGGGCGATCCATGCTGACGCCGACGCAGTGATCGTCGAGCTCGGCGCCAATGACGCGCTGAGAGGCATCGATCCGAATGAAACCCATTCCAGCCTCGCGGCCATCGTGACGAGACTGAAGCAGCGCGGCATCGCGGTGCTGCTTACCGGCATGAAGGCGCCGCCCAATCTCGGGCGCTCCTATGCCGAGGCTTTCGCGGAGATTTATCCTCGGATCGCACAGGACTCCGGCGTGACCCTATACGCCTTCTTCCTCGAGGGCGTGGCTGCCGAACCCGGCCTCAACCAGCCCGATGGTCTGCACCCCAACGCCCAGGGCGTCGAGGAGATCGTCAGGCGCATCCTGCCGAAAGTGGAAGAGCTGCTCCGGCAGGTCGATTCATGAGATTGTCACGAGAGGACGGCGTCACTACAGCATTTTCCGGCGAAGTAGAATCACTTCGCCGATGAGGAAAATGCGCAGGATCAAATACTTGGAGCATGCTCTTATCGGAAAAGTGTGTACACTTTTCCGGAGCATGCTCTAGATGAGTAGCCTGCAGGCACGAGAAGAATCAGTATAGGTTCGGCCTACGAGCTGTCCTGACGGCAGCGCTCCAACCGCGGGGGATCCAGTCATGCCGCGATTGTTCACCGGTCTTGAAATCCCGGAAGACATTGCCTTCGAGCTCAACCTCATGCAGGGCGGTGTGTGGGGGGCGCGCTGGATCGAACCCGCCGACTACCACATCACCCTGCGGTTCATCGGCGACATCGAAGAGCGGCTGGCCAGTGAAATCGGTTACTTGCTGGAACGCGTGGCGAGCGCTCCGTTCACCATCAGGCTCAAGGGTGTCGGAGCCTTTGGCGGCAGCGAGCCGCGCTCGATCTATGCCAAGGTGGCGGAGTCGGCCGAGCTCCGGCGGCTTCAGAACGCCCACGAGAAACTTTGCCAGACCCTGGGGCTGGCAGCCCAAGGGCGCAAGTTCACGCCGCATGTGACGCTCGCCAGGCTCAGGGGAGCCGACATCGGCGAAGTCCAGGGTTTCATTGCGCGCCAGAATCTGCTGCACAGCCGGCCTTTCGAGGTCGACCGTTTCGTCCTGTTTTCCTCGCGGCCGTCGCGCGGCGGGGGACCCTACGGCGTCGTCCAGTCTTTCGACCTCGAGACTGCGGCCAATTCGGGAGGCCCCGATGCCAGACCTTCTCAGCGATGAGCAGCGAAGGCTTGCCCTCGCCGATCTTGCCGGATGGCAGCAAGCGACGGATCGCGACGCAATCGTCAAGAGCTTCCGGTTCAAGACGCTTCAGCGAGGCGTTCTCGTTCATGACCAGGGTGGCGCTGCTTGCCGAGAAGATGGACCATCACCCGGAATGGTCGAATGTCTACAACCGGGTCGAAGTCACGCTGTCCACGCACAGCCGGGGAGGCATCACCGAGCTGGATGTGCGGATGGCACGGGAAATGAACAGCTTTACGGACTCATTAACCAACCCGGGTCTTGCCTTTCGCTGTCGATTGGGCTTGAAGCTGCCCCCCGCGAGACCATATGCTACAGCCGAGAACGGCTTGGAGGGATTGGAACCATGGCTGAATTTGACAGATCGATCGCGCAACCACGTGCCGCAACGGCTGAGGTTGACGTTGGTTTGCGGAGCTACATGCTTCGCGTTTACAACTACATGGCCTCTGGCCTCGGGATCACCGGGCTGGCGGCAATCGCCACCTACATGGCGGCGGTGCAAACTACGGATGCGGGACGGGCGCTCACTCCGCTCGGACAGTTGCTGTTCGCCAGCAATTTCGCCTGGGTGGTGATCTTCGCGCCTCTGGCGCTGGTGTTTTTCCTGTCTTTCCGGGTGCACAAGATGAGCGTCGGCGCCGCCCAGCTCACTTTCTGGGTCTATGCCGCCCTGGTCGGCGTGAGCTTTGCGTCCTTGGGTCTCATCTATGCCCATGAGAGCATTGCCCGGGTGTTTTTCATCACCGCGGCGTCGTTCGGCGCCTTGAGCCTGTGGGGCTATACGACGCGGCGCGACCTCACCGGCATGGGCTCGTTCCTGTTCATGGGGCTCGTCGGGCTCATCATCGCGTCCGTCGTCAACATCTTGCTGGCCTCCTCGGCAATGCAGTTCGTGATCTCCGTGGTCGGCGTGCTGGTGTTTGCCGGGCTCACCGCCTATGACACCCAGAAGATCAAGGAGATGTATATGGTCTCCGACTCGGGCGAAGTGGCTGGGCGCAAGGCGATCATGGGCGCGCTCAACCTCTATCTCGACTTCATCAACATGTTCCTCATGCTGCTGCGACTGTTCGGCAATCGCGAGTAGCAGCGGTTTCTCCGAGAAAGGCCCCGGGCGGAAACGTCCGGGGCTTTCGTTTTGTCCTAGACCTAGACGGAAACCAGCCGCGGTCGCCGGAAGCAGAACGCGCAGGACCTGCGCCAGATCGTGGCCGCGCCGCAGAATCATGCCGCCCTGCGCCACCACCGCATAGGCGCCCTGCCGGCGGTCGAGGCGCGGGTTCTTCTCGATCCGGTAAAGAGGCGTGTCAGCGCTGCGGCGGAAGATCGAGAACACCGCCTTTTCGCTGCCGAGGTCGATCGCATAGTCGCGCCACTCGCCGTCGGCGACCTTCGAGCAGTAGACCGTGAGTATGGCTGCAAGCTCCCTGCGGTCGAACGATATGCGCGCGGGCGCCGAATCACGTCTGACCTCGGGAACCTCGGCAGCGGCGTCAGACAACCGCTGCCGAAACGGAACTATCGGCTCGGTATCGGTCAACTGCCGCGTTCCAGGGTGCGCGAAGCATTGATCATGCTTCGCCGATGATGACAAAGGCACTTCGGGTTTACAAGGGAGTGTCTGCCGGAAGCGAAAGGAATTATCACATTTCCGCCGTGATCCGGCCCCGCAACGTCCAAAATGCAACGACAGGATATCAATGTTGCCTCTAGGCCCGGTGGCGCAGGAGCTTCGGAAAACTCAAGCCCCCCAGCCCCCTTCCGAGGCTGAAAGTGCTGCCGGGTCATCCTCTCAGTTTGTAAGTGTTCTCCAGTGAATGGGCGGTCGGACATCCAGTCCGGCCGCCTCGTTTTTCTACTGGCCTGGGCCGCAATCAGCGAAGCCCTTGGCATTCGATCAGCTCGATCTGCCCCTTCCCCTTGACATCCACCAGCCCCAGTGACCGCCCATGACCCCGATCACGAACGCGGCGCCATGTGGCGCCGCTGGTCGCTACGGTTCCCGGGTTCGCCCGGCTCGCCAGCCGCGCTGCCACGTTCACGGTATCGCCCCACAGGTCGAATGCGTATTGCCGCTGACCGACGATCCCGGCGACCACGGACCCGAACTCAATACCGACCCGCACCTTCCACCCGGGCTCGATGCGGCCCGATGCCTCGACCATGTCCAATCCGCATTGCAGGCTGGCGCAGATCGGATCCGAAACGCGGTTGAATAGGCCGGCTGCAGCCATGAAGGCGTCGCCGACGGTTTTGATCTTCTCCATCTCATGCAGGCGCACGATCCGCTCGTATTCGCTGACCAATGCCTGGAGGTGATCCACGACCTTTTCCGGCGGGTTTTCGTCGCAGTACGGCGTGAAGCCGACGACATCGCAGAAAAGGATTGCGACTTCATCGTAACGCCGCGGGCGGACCGCGTTGGTCGCCTTGAGTTCGCGCACGGCGCCGGGGGGCAGCATGGCGTAGAGAAGCTCGTCCGCCCGGCGCTTCTCGTTTTCGACCTGCTGCAGTGTACATCACCTCCTGGTCGCGCAGCCGCTTCTTTTCCAGGCAGGCGCGCCGACGCGGGCCCGCAAGCAGCACCGCATTGAACGGCTTGGCAAGATAATCCTCGGCCCCGAGGTCGATGCAACGCGCACGCTGTCGATCTCGCTCGATCGCCGAAATCATGATGACGGGGATGTTGCGAAGTGCGGTGTCGGCCTTGATGCTGCTCGAGCACCTGGTAGCCGTCCATTTCCGGCATCATGATGTCGAGCAGCACGAGATCGAACGGCCGCTGCAGGAGATCGAGCGCTTCGCGCCCGTTGCCGCCGTAATTAGTTCCCGTAGCCTTCGCGACTCAGGCGCTGGGTCAGCGTGAAGCGGTTGTCCTCGTTGTCGTCGACGACGAGCAGCGCGGCTCGGCCGCGGTCATGACGCCGGTCCCTCGGGAGCAGCGCTTCGATCTTTTCGCAGCAGGCGCGGCGAACTCGACGGGTTTGGTGTCGAAGTCATCGCATCCGGCGGCCAGCGCCTCCTCCCGGTCGCCGGCCATGGCGTGCGCGGAAAGCGCGATCACCGGAATATGCCGCGTCTCAGCCGCTGCCTTGAGGCGTCTCGTCGCTTCCCACCCGTCGAGGACCGGAAGGCTCAAGTCCATCAGGATCAGCGCCGGCGCATCCGCCCGCGCACGGGCCAGGCCCTGCTCGCCATCGGTGGCGACGATCACCTCGTAGCCTTTGCGTTTCAGCCGCGTCGACAGCATGTAGACGTTGTCCTCGTTGTCCTCGACGTAGAGGATTTTCATCCATCGGCGATGGCTCCTCGTCCGGCGACGCCGCCCGGCACATATCGTGTCACCAGCTGGCGCAGTTCCTCGAGAAGCTCGTCGCCGCTGAACGCGCCCTTGGCGAGCACGCGCTCCACGCCGCCATTGAGACGCCGGTGGTCCTCCTCGCTGAGCGTCGCCGCCGTCACGACCACGACCGGCATCGTCTCGACGGCCGGCTGCTTGCGCAGTTCGACGAGGAACTCGAAGCCGTCCATTTCCGGCATGATGAGGTCCAGAAGGATGAGGTCCGGCAGCGCCTCGGTCGAGGCGATTCGAGCGCGGCCCGGCCGTTCTCGGCCTCGCTTACCTGCCAGCCTTCGCGGCTCAGCATGCGGCGCCAGTGCTGGCGCGTGATCTCATCGTCCTCGACGATCAAGACGCGAAACCGCACGGGTCGGCGGCGGCGGACCGGTATTTGGCAACAAGTTTCCGGAGCTTCCCGCTGCTCGATCGGCTTGGTCAGGTATTCGGCGGCGCCGAGCGCGTAACCGCGGTTCTTCTCGTCGACGATGGTGAGCAACACGACGGGAATTGTCGCGAGATCACGGTCCGCCTTGAGTTCCTGCAGCACGCTCCAGCCGTCCCGTCCCGGCATCTGGACGTCGAGCGTGATGAGGGCTGGCTTCACCTTCCGGGCCATGCTCAAGCCCTCCGAACCGTCCCTGGCCGTCACCACATCGCAACCCTCGCGAACGAGAATTCGCCGCATCTGATCCCGCACCGTCCAGTCATCGTCGACGACGAGGATCACGTTCGAGGCCACTCGATCGCCATCGACCGCCGTGGTCAGCGACGACAGAGGGCGCGGCTCGGCGTGGCGTCCTTTGGCGTTACGCGGCGCGTGTCGCACTCCGGCCGGCAGCCGCACCGTGAACGTGGTGCCGGCGCCAAGCGTGCTGTCGACGGTGATGTTGCCGCCCATCATGCGTGCACAGGCGCCGGCTGATGGCCAGGCCCGAGTCCGGTGCCGCCATATTTGCGCGTCGTCGAGCTGTCGGCCTGGCTGAACTCCTGGAACAGAGCTTTGCCATCTGCTCCGGCGTCATGCCGATGCCGGTGTCGGCGACGGTGAACGATCACGCCATCCGCCTCCATCATGCGACGCCGCGGGCGGCGTCGATCGTCACCTGGCCATTTTCGGTGAACTTGCAGGCATTGCTCAACAGATTGAAGAGGATTTGACGCACCCGAAGCTGATCGGCGCTGCATGCTGCCGATGTCCGTCTGGGCAGTGGATGCTGATCCGGTTGCGGTTCTTCCGGGCAAGCGGCTGCGCAGTCGTCGCGGCATCTTTGCACCAGACTGGCGATATCGAACTCCTCGATGTGCAGCTCCAGGCGGCCGGCCTCGATCTTGGAGAGATCGAGGACCTCGTTGATGAGGTTGAGCAGGTGCTTGCCGGCGCGCGTGACCCGCCCGAGCGGCTCGACCAGCTCGCCTTGTCCGGCTTCCCTGGCATCTTCCTGCAACATTTCGGTAATGCCGAGGATGGCGTTGAGCGGCGTGCGCAGCTCGTGGCTCATGCTGGCGAGGAACTTGCTCTTGGCCTGCGTCGCGGCCATGGCCTCGTCGCGCGCGATCTCGAGTTCCGTCTCGTGGCGCTTGAGCTCGCTGATGTCGGTGTAGACCGCGACCGTGCCGCCGCCGGTGATCCGCCGCTCATTGACCTGAATCCAGCGGTCGTGGCTGCGATGCTGAATCAGCGTCAGCGTCGGATTGCGATGCGCAGCGAGCCGCTCGTGCAATCCAGTCCTCCTCGCGGCCCTTGGCGTCCTCAACCAGGCCGCGCTCGACGGCCTCACGGATGATCGTCTCGAAATGGCGTGCCGGGAACGACGGCATCGGCTATGCCGGGATACAGGATTTCGCGATAGCGGCTGTTGCAGAGGACGAGCCGGTCCTCGGCATCGTAGAGCGCGAAGCCCTCGGAGATGCTCTCGATTGCATCGACGAGCCGCTGGCGCGCTTCGGCCACCTCGCGCAGGTTCTTTTCCTCGACCTCGATCGCGGTGTCGCGGAAGAGCCGAAGCGCCTCGGCCATGCGGCCGATCTCGTCGCGGCCCGCGGCAGGCAGCGGCGCCCGAAGATTGCCGCCGGCGATGGCCAGCATGCTCTGGCTCACGCCCGCCAGGCGGGCGAGAAGATTGCGGTCGACGTAAAGCCAGACGATCAGCAGCAGAACTCAGGAGGCTCAGAAGGGCGGAGCCGAGCACAACTCCGGTGCCGTAGCGCTGAACGGTCGCGGCTTCGCGCCCGGCCTCGGCGATGTCACGGTCGGCCGCGGCCACCAGGCGGTCGACGGCAGCGGTGAGTCGCGTGACAGCGCATCGTTCTCGGCCAGCAGCTTCTCGCCCTGTGCCAGGACGGCGAGCTCGTCCGCGCGCGCCTTGAGGATGCTCTTCGGACCGTCGATCAGCGCCTTGAATTCGTCCACGCGCTGGTGGAATCGGGTCCGCAGCCTTTCGTCGATCTCGGGTGTCACTGCCGCAGAGCCTCGAGCGAGCGGTGCAGCGGAAACGCCATCAGCGCCAGGTCGCCGGGCGTGGGCGCGACGGCCGCCTGAGCAGCGCATCATTGACGGCCGAAATTTCCCGCTGCGCCTTCTGCTGCGGGATGTAGGCGGCAATCGCCTGGCCAGGTCAGCCGTCGCGGCGGCGCGCGTTCCGGGGTCGCGGCGAGCATCGGCCATGGCGCGCGCCACTGCGGGGACCTTCGAGTTCATGACGAGGATGCCGGGCGCTACCAGGCGCTGGCTGGCGTTCGTCGTGGCCGACAGACGCCGCAGCAGCTCCTGCTTGCGTGCGACGACGGTGAGGCGTGCGGCGACAAGGTCATCGAGGGCGTCGAGATTGCGCCGCAGGCCAAGCACGGCGGCTTCGATCTCGGCCACCGCTGCCGTGCTGAGTGCGGCGCCTTTGAGGTCGGCAAGCAACTCCTCGAGGCGCGCCATCTCGACTGCGATCGCCGTCGACACCTCGTCATGCTGGGCCGTGCTCGTCGCAGCCAGCACGGCCGGCGCGGCGGCGGCAACCCGTTCGGCCTGGCGGGACAGCTCCAGCGATGAAAGCGCCGACGGCACCCGCCGCTCGGTGATCCGCTCGACGACCCCGCCGACCTGCGAGGAAGGCATAGAGGGCCGCGGCGGTCGCGAGCACCGCGAAGGCGCTGATCCCGAAGAACGCAAGCAGCAAGCGGCCACGTATGCCGAGACGCTCAAGCATTGCGGCGACGACTTATCGATCCGCCCGATGTGCGTGGAACGCCTGTCACAGAGGTTCGTCTCAATCGCCTGTTCGTAGCCGTAAACGGCGCATGATTGTACCCCTCTGGGAGAAGTTCGATCTCAAACGCGACATGGCAATCACGTTGTCATTCCAGCGGCACGTATTCGCCTCCTTTCCAGACGTACCATATCCAGCTCCAGACTAGGGAGATCGCCTTTGTCGTCAAAGTCGATGCGGCCCAATACGGTATCGAATTGATGGCTGCGCAGTGACGCGATCACCTCCTGAGACTCCAGCGAGCCGGCCTTCTCAACCGCCTGCGCCCAGGCCTGGACGGCACCGTAGCTGAGCAGCGTGTAACCCTCGGGTTCGAAGTTGTCGGCGCGGAACGCGCTCGACGACGGACGCCGCTTCTGGGTTTCGACGTGGGTCTGGGAGAAAGGTGAAGAGTGTTCCCTCCCGCCGCAGGACCGGCGATGAGGTCAAACTCCTCGGTCGCCATGGCACTGCCCGTGACGAACCGCTTCGAATACCTCGGATTCCGCGGTTCCACGCCCCGGAACAATAGCTTCCGAAGGCCGCCGACATTGCACCATCAGCCACGAGCTCTCGGGCGGCGACGACAGCTTGCGCAGGGTCACAGAAGTCGTCGGCCGTGATGAGCCGCACCTTCTGGCCGAGCACGCCGCCCGCCGCATTGATGTCGTCGTCCACGGCCTATCTCCACGGCGCGCTGTATCTGCGCTCACCGCCAACGGCGGTCTTTCCCGTCAGCGGGCCCACAACCCCGA
>CAWHQZ010000015.1:0-23667 GCA_963831645.1 uncultured Alphaproteobacteria bacterium
CGAATAAGATTGTGCTCATTCGAACTGCTCACTGTTTCAAAGCACTCTTTGAGCGGCTCGACTACGCACCCGGCATGCCGCGGCGCGAGATCAATTGGCACAAGCTGATGCCCGAGCAGTACGATGCCTACACCGACACGGTCCGGCGAGCGAGCCAGGCATCAGCTCGGCCGCAAAATCCGTGGCTGGGCCAGCGCGGACGACGATGAGAAGCTGAAGCGGATACGCAGTACGAGGCTCGTGAGTTCGCCCGCAAGAAGGTGATGGCGCGCTATCCTGAATTCAGTAGACAGCCAGCGGCAGAGGCTCAGCCCGAATAATTGGCCGACTGGCTCGCCGCAGATCTGACCCGCCTGTGCATCTCCCTGCCCTTGAGGACGAGAGCCTTCTTGGTGAGGCCGCCCTTGGCGATGATCCACTCCCGCACCTTCAGGGGGTAGGCACGCAGTACCCACCCGGTTGCCCACTTGCTGTCTTCGTCGTCTGACCTTCCGGTGTTCGGGTCGTACGGGGCATGGAATATCAGCACGGCCTGCCGGTCGACGCAGTAAAGCGACCGGGACAAGTACAGGGTGCAGGCGGAAGCGCAGAAGCCCTTGATGATGACCGGCCGGTACTGATGACCCGCCAGCTAGACTTTATCGAGATACTCTTCCAGCATGCCGCCGTCGTTGTCCTTATGATGATGGGCCGCGCGGGCCGCCGAGGCCTCGAAGCCGGCCGGGCGTGATACTCCACATTCGAGAGGCTGCCACCGACAATTGGCGCCGCCCAGGTTTTCGCACAGACTGTGAAGGCTGCCGCGCGGCTTCAAGATTTTTACAAGGCGGAGCCCGCGACGTAGCTGATCAGCCGATTGATGAGATAGGCTTCCTTGATGCGCGTGCGCGTTTCCTCGTTGTGCAGAAGATTACGGATACGTGGGGCCATGGTTCACTGTTTTCCACAGGGGTGTCCAATTTTGAACAGACGCCGACATCGGACATGGAGCTTACTGACCTTTCGCTAGTGCGTATGCGTGTTGCCGGGGCCTACTCAGGAATAGCCACGAACGGCGTAAAACCGAGGGCCCGGATGGAGCTTGGGTCCCCTCGCAAGCTTTGTCCGGGCCTCCTCACTGCCGACAGTCCGATTTCTTGTGTCGTCCAAAGGTCGCTTGTGGATCGGGTACCAGATATCGGTGTTTCGAGCGCCGCACTTTGAGCATCTGAACCGTCGCTCGAGCCCGGGTATTGGCTCAGCATCTCGGAAGGGAAACTTCGACGGCGTCTCGTAGAGATGGCGATGGCAGCTGCTGCACATGAGCTCGAGCAGTCTACCTTCCCACTTCAGGTCGCCGATCGTGACGGGACGGGTGTCATGGTTCAAACCTAAGCCATGGCAAACCGCGCGAGGCTCAGGAAGCATGCCTGAAATCCCCTCTGGCGGCCAGGTGGTTGCAGGCAGACCTCAAACAAGCACACATGACCATGATTGTAGATTACTAGACTAATTGTTTTGATTGGTGCCCCTGGCCGAACTCGAACCAGCACGCCCTTGCGGGCAACAGATTTTAGTCTTATAATTCATGTTTTATGTCAGTCTCTTAGTTGTAATTAGTCTCTGGCTAGTCGCAGGTCAAAATGCTCGTTTCCAAGAGGTAGATGCTTAGCCTTTTTGGTTGGTAGTGGCCACATTTGATAACGTCAGGGGATCGGATATCGCGTCGTCTCGGTGCGGGTGTAAGGTGTAAAAGCGTTAGCCGGAGTTGGAGACAGAGCGGACATACCGCGGATTTTGCGGGGCGGCCGCAAGTGGGAAACGATTTGATATCGGCTGCTCGCGCCGTGACCTGGTGCGCAGGCGGTCAATCGACCGTCTGATCGCACGCTCACACTTCAACTCAGGGCCTTACCGCAGGCAATAGGACGTTAAGACCCGTGCCATGATCCAATTCGGATGAAGCCCAAAGCCGACCGTCATGGGCTTCGATGATCGAACGGCAAAGGGAAAGTCCCATACCCATGCCTTGCGATTTGGTTGTGAAAAATAAATCGAATATGCGGTCCATGTTTTTCTGATCGATACCCGTTCCAGAAGTCTTCTACCAACACCAGCACCCCGTCGGGCTCGTGAAATTCCGTTTTTAGCCGCAGCATCCGTGGGCGATTCGTTACGGAGTTCATGGCTTCGAGAGCATTCATAATCAAATTGAGGATGACCTGCTGCAATTGAACTCCATTGCCTCTGACATCCGGCAGCTTGTCATTCAGGTCGGTGTGGACCGACACTTGGTACGCCCGCAGCTCCCCGAGCACGAGCACTAGCACATCGCGAATGAGCTTGTTGATATCGAGCGGGATCTTTTCTCGGTCCACGTCCTTGAACATCGCCTTTATGCTTGTGATCACCTCAGCAGCACGATGACCGTCACTGACAATGCGCTTCACGGCCGCCTGCGCTTCGCTGAGGTCCGGTGTCGCATTTGCGAGGAAGCGCGAAGCCGCATTGCCGTTTGTCACGATCGCTGCCAGTGGCTGGTTCACCTCGTGAGCGATCGAGGCGGTCAGCTCGCCTAGGGTTGTCACGCGCGTGACATGCGCGAGCTCTGTCCGAGCTTTGTGCAGGTCTTCCTCGGCCCGTTTGGCTGTGGTGACGTCCATCAGCGCCCCATGGAATTCCAGCTGGCCTGCTTCGTCTCGGACCGCATGAGCGACGACATGAATATTTCTGACAGACCCATCTGGCATCAGCAATCGATGTTCAAGATCGAAATCCCCCCCGTCGCGGGATGCGCGGTCGAATGTCGATTTTACGAGAACAAGATCTTCTGGATGGACGCGTTGAAGGACCATCTCGACAGTGGTGGAAAGCGCCTTGTCGTATCCAAAAATTCTGAAGCTCTCCTCTGACCAGAAGATTTCTCCGCTGGAGACATTCCAGCCGAAGCTGCCGGTGCCGCTCAATCTCTGCGCTTTAGTCAAATAGAGCCTCGCTGCTCCTTAATTCTGCTGTCCGCTCTAGAACCTTGAGTTCGAGTTCATTGCTCGCTTGCAGTGACTTCAGATCGGCCTGCAGCACTTCGCGACATTGGAGCAGCAATTTCCTGTAAAGCTCACTGTAACCATTTGGCCTGCTGTCTAGAACACAGATGGTCCCAAAGATGTCGCCATTAGGCCAAGCCACCGGAAAGCCCATGTACGAGATCATTCCCAACTTGATGTCGGGATTGGCTTTCCATTCCTGATCCGCCAGAGCGTTGGGAACGCGCAGAAGCTCGCGGGTTTTCATCACCGTCTCGCAATACAGTCCGGTGTTCAGGCAGGCGAGTTCGTCCCTCTCGTACGGATTCCCCTCCGACTCGCTGGAAACAAAAACCTTTATGTTCGGGTGTTCCGCCTTCATAATTAAAGCAGAGGGGACGTGTAAGATCTCAGCAAGAAGGTCGACAATTTCTTGCCATTTCTGAATGGTCGGGGAGGGTACTTGGATGACCTCTAGGGCATTCATGCTTCATCATCTCCGTAGGTTGCAGGCGACCGGCCGAAAGTTAAACGCCGCCCAATCTTGAATCGCCGCTCAAGTGACGAGCGGTACTATTTACGGCTGCTTCTGGATGGAAAGCTGACAGTCTCGCGGAGCTAATGCACAGCCAACTCTGACCCACTCCGACCAACAGCGCAGGGTCCCTATTCCCGCTACAGAAAAGCAGGAAGAGATGCCCGGCAGGTTCAGGATGTTTGCAGCATACACTGATGGTTCCGGTTTCATTCCGGCAGTCCGGCTATTCGCAGTCCTTCTGCGAGTCTGGTCAAATGTTCCGGTCTCCGGAAGGGTTGCATGTCCTTGAGGTTGGAAATCCGCAGCGCTGGATTGAGCTGACGCAAGCGCACCATGGCTTTCTCCGCTTGCGCTAGCTTCCCCGCGAGAGCACCGCTGGCCGCGGCGACGCATGTCCCGACAAAAAAATTCGATCGCTCCTGCACGGCCTTTTCTGCCCACGATAATGCCTGGTCAGGGCGGCCAGCGAAGAGGTGAGCGGCTGCGATGGCGATTTCCATGGCGAACATCTGGGGATCCTGTGGACTAAGACGCATGGCGCGAGCGACGTGTTCGATTGCGACCTCCAGCTCACCGAGCAAAATTCTCGCAAAGCCGCTGGAGAGCCATGCCCATGCCAGGTTCGGATTGAGCACCAGAGCCCGATCGATCAAGGCGGCACCGTCGTCGACGTCGCCAACGACAATGACAAGTGCGTTTCCCGCCGCAGAGAGCGCAACGGCATCCTCCTTGTCCAGTTCTCCAGCCCGCCGTGCCAGCCGTTCGGCATCAGCGATCTCCTGCCCGCGATCGATTACCCAAGCAAAACCGACGCGTTGTGCGTAGCAGCGTGCAGCCATGCCAAAGGCTGAAGCGAAATTGGGATCGAGTTCAATAGCTCGCTTGAAGTGTGACAACGCCTCGCTGTTACCTTCTCGGGTCCACTGATGAACTCCTGCTAGGCCACGCAAATAGTGGTCATATGCGTCTAAACTCTCAGTTGGCTTGCGCTTGGCCCGTTCAATCTCGGCTTGTTCCAACTTGGGTCCGATGACGCCCACCACGCTCGCGGTCACCCGATCCTGCAGATCGAAGATGTTCGCTAGTTCTCCGTCAAAACGATCTGCCCAGATATGAGCACCTGTCGAGACATCGATGAGTTGCCCTGTGATACGCACTGTGTTGCCCGCCTTGCGCACGCTGCCTTCAAGCACATAGCGTACCCCAAGGTCGACCGCTCGCTCCTTGTATGCGAAACTCGAATTGCGCGCGATCACGAACAGCCAACGTATGCGCGACAACGCCGTAATGATCTCTTCCACCATGCCACCTGCGAAGTATTCCTGCTCGGGGTCGCCACTCATATTCTGAAAAGGCAGGACCGCAATCGACGGCTTGTCGGGGGGCGCCAATGCCGCTGCTGCCTGCGTGGCATTTCCGCTGAGCCGCACCCGATAGACCCGCACAGGCCGCGCGATGTTCTTCAGCTGCTGCTCGCCTGCATCGTCGAAGGTGAGGTCGAGCTTGTCGCGCACTTGGTCGCGGACACCAAGGCTCACGCAGATACCGCCCGGCTCGGACAATGTTTCAAGTCGCGCGGCGACATTCACGCCGTCACCATGGATATCCTCGCCGTCGATGATCACGTCGCCGACGTTGATACCCACGCGATATTCGATCCGCTTCTCCTCCGGCGTTTCGGCGTTGTGTTCGACCATCTGGCGCTGGACTTCAACGGCACAGCGCACTGCGTCCACGACACTCAGGAATTGAACCAGCAAGCCATCGCCCGCAGTCTTGACGATCCGCCCGCGATGTTCATTGATCTTGGGATCGACGAGGGTACGCCGAATTGCCTTCAACTGTGCGAGCGTTCCCTCCTCGTCAACGCCCACCAGGTGGCTATAGCCTGCGACATCAGCGGCAAGGATCGCTGAGAGCTTACGTTCGACACGCTGCTCGACTATCGCCCTCTCCTCCCGGTCAGTAGCTAGAAGATCGAGATCCCGCCCGAGGCGGAGCCTGGGCCGCCAAGCTCGTGAACATCATGGATGCTCTCATGAGGAGTCTGAAGGAAGCGCCGGCGGCCGTCAAAGAAGCACGCCACCCGGTGATAGCTTTTTAAGCTCTCTTTGCCTCGGCCCGAAAGGTAATTACTCCACCTTGTACATCAGAGGTTCGCCCTCGTTGTTGACCTGAATGACCAGCAGCTCCATCGGCTCCGTCGCGCTCACATTGCTGGCCTGCATGCCGATGGGTCAGGCTTACCGGACCTCGCATGGGAACCTCCCTTTCAGTTGTTCAAACTACCATCTTATCGCTGCGGTTCAGCAACCCCACAAAATAAACGAGCGCCCAGTCGGGGAGCCGAGCGCTCGGTGCGTTTAACGCTGTGCGTCGGGAGGGGAAAGCCGACGCGTACGGCAATCAGCGGTCAGATTAGCGGGGGCAGTCGGACCGCCCTTAACGACAGCCTGTACTGAAAGTTAACTATGCACACCGCGAGCGGGAGTAAAAGCTATACCTAAGGATACGCCGGGTATACGTGCGTCACCCTGGGCTCTGGGCTAGCAGTCAGCAGTCGCAGATCTCAAGGCCCGGTTGAGACAGCCGATAGAGAGCTCCTCGTCGAAGGGTCTGCTGAAGAAGCCGAACGCTCCAGCCTTCTGGGCGCGCCCGCGGACACGTTCTTCGGGAGACGCCGTTTCCGGCTCCACGGGGAAAGCAAACTCTGCCGCCGCTCCAGTGAACAGCCGACTTTGCCGGCCCGATAGACCACAGTGGATGCACAGCCAAGTCTGACCCCCGCAGCGGACCTCGCCGAGGAGGTGTCTAGCCCGTCAGGTGGAAGTCCTCGCTAGACCATCGCTAGACCAAATTTACTGCGTCTCCCTTTCGCACAATGCCTTCCATCAGCACGGCTGCGTATACGCCAGCTGCGCCACCACGTTTCGCCGCCATCTCGCCCTGCCTGACGGCGCGGCTGAAGTCATGGCGCTATGGGTCGTGCACACACATGCATTTGAGGCGTGGACACACAGCCCCCGGCTGCTTTTCACATCACCTGAACCAGGATGCGGCAAGACAGTAGCGATGAGACTACTAAGCTATCTATGTGGGAATGCTGACTACTTCACAATCGTAAGTGAAGCTGCTCTTCTCCGCCATATGGATGAACACAAAGCGCGACCGCATACGCTATTGATCTATTGATCGACGAGGCGGATACGTTCTTCGCCGATAAGCCCAGGTTGAAGAACATACTTAATACGAGCTACGAGCGTGGCAGCGCCCTGCTTAGTGTGCCGATTGAAAGCGGAGGGTGGCAGCCGAAATCCTTCCTCCTCCGCGCCCCGGTCGCAATTGCTGGCATCGGGCGTGTTTGGACGTGGTCAGCACTCTGTGATCGAGCGATTGAGATAAAGATGCGTAAGCGGCGGCCAGGCGAGCACACGGAGCCCATCCGAGCCGAGCACGAGAGAGAATTTGCGAAGCTATCGGAGCGGACGGCGCAATGGGCTAGGGAGAATGGGGACACACTCCGCAATGCAACGCCGCGCATGCCGCCTGGCGTGACCAATCGCGACGCCGACAAATGGCGGCCCCTGGTCTCAATCGCGGATATTGCGAGGGGCAAATGGCCCGATATCGCGCGGAAGGTGTGTCAGGCCTTTGTAGGCCAAGGGCGGCCCAGCGTGTCGAACGGCTTAGCGCTGATAACGGCGTGCGTCGCCATCTTCGATGCCCAGGAACGCGATGAGTTTTTTACCGAAGACTTGCTGAAGGAGCTCAACGGTTTGCCGGAACAGCCATGGGCTGGCTATGGAGGCTCCCAGCTTGACGGTCACGCGCTGTCCCGGCTCCTGCGGCCCTACGAGATCGAGCCCGACCGTATGTCCATTAGTGGCGTTCAACGGCGGGGGTATCGACGCTCACAATTCAAGGAGGCACTTGCGGCGTGGGGCGAAGTCGAAAGCGAGGCGGCCTAAACTAGACGGGGTAGACGGCCTTATCAGGCAAGGGGGGACGGTTCCCAGAGACCAATATCACACAATTTTTCTCTATTGGCGTCATGCGCACGCTTTGAGACCATATCCTTTGGACCCGTCTGGGTCGTCTAGTCTCGGCTTCGATGCGGCCTCCCGGCACTCATAGTTCATTCTCACAATGCATTTCTTAGCCTGCTCCCTACGGCTTTCAGCGCTTCCCTTAGACTGCCTCCGTCGGCTCCGAAATCATGTGATAGGTTTTCATGCACATAGGACAGGTCATCGGCACCAAGACTAAGCTTAAACTCTGATCCTACTGAGTTGGATGATGCACATGTTGCTTGCACTAGAACTGGCCTCGGCGTGCGCTGAATTTCCAATTGAAATTCGCAGGGAACAATCTGCGCGCCGGGTACCAGACGGATGAACGCGTTATTCGTATTCAAGACCCACTGGCCATCAAATTGATCTCCAACCCAAAGCGCATCGTTGAGGCCTTTTCTGCGAAGCAGAACACCAGGAACATCCTTACCCTTCACGATAACGAACAAATCATTCGCTATCCCCCTTCCGTGGTTCATGAGAACTAACTCAAATGAGACTTTTACGCCCGGCGATCTCGGCTGCGCTTGCGGCTCCTTCGGGCGAAATTTGCCAGTTATTTTTGGCGCAGGACGGCGGCCAAACATGCCCGCTAGCACACCGTGCGGGACTTCCATGAAGCTGGAACCGGCTCGCATGAAGTAGCCATTTGCGCCGCTAGCTATTGACCGATACGGGACATTTAGGCCTTCTGGAACATATGTGACGACTACACCACCGCCGGACGCAAATGATAGCGCCTCACTTGTGACACCTTCGTGAGCAGGTAGTGTCAACCCTCCCACCACGCCATCAATCACAGATTTGAATGCGGTCGGATCACTGATTGCCTTCTTACTGACTAACTCGCGACCAGTCGTGGTGTCCCTACGGCAATCAACGCCCCAGATAACAACTCCGCCGTCTGAATTGCCGAAACCTGAAATAGCTTTGGCGAGGTTCCTCCTATCTGGGTCTGACAACCTCCTATCCGTTGGCGGAGTGTCTACAGTCTTGTAGTCAAGAAACAGCTCTTCGGTGACCTGTTCCGCAATCAAACGCTCTATCTCATCAATCCTTCCAGTGCGGATTGAGTTGAAGATTTTTTCTGCTCGGGACATTTCGCTTACCTAGGGTACCCCTCTCATGCTCTCAAGAAAACGCGTAGCCTCATCGCGCATCGTGTTGCTAAATTAATTTCTTATCGAGCCATCTAAAGATCATCGCTTTCGCCAATCTTCAAAAGAGCCGCGTTGCGCAAACCCCTGATGGTCACTGCGGCTATAGCGGCACCGATGATGCCATGGCGTGAGACCCCTGTCAGGTGCTCACAGGCCTGTAGGGCTCGCCTTGCGCAAGGGGCAAGCCCCCTTGAGAGTATTTCACCACGGAGTATTCTCTACAGAGTTATCGGGGCATTTCTTCGGAACTTCCGACAATGACGACAGTGAAAGCCATCGCGGCAGCGTATCTCGGGCTTGCGCTCACCGGGTGCGCTGGCACTATTTCCGAGACTTCAGCGCAACGCCAAGCTGCCGAAGAGCAACGGCGGGCCGCCGACGAAGCCAAATGCCGTGAGCTTGGCTTCAGGCCCGGGACCGAAGCCTATGGCAACTGTCGCCTTCAGCTTGACCAGATACGTGCCAGGTCACTCGCGGCTGCAATGGAGGAAGAAGCTGCGGCGGAATAGGACAAAAAGGTCTATGACGCCAGCGAATGCGTAGGTCCTGTAGTCATGGGTAGATGCAAAGGCTCGATCATTCCCAAAAAGGCCTACCAGCCCACATGCCATGGAGAGTGGCTCAACGGGCAGTGCACCGGGCCAATGTTCTAACTCGGCGGCGCGCCATCGCTCATTCTGGTGAGAACACCTACCCTGGCCACTGTTGCCCACGCGCGCGTGTTCGCGTCGCACGGTCAGGGTGGGGTGACAGACTTCATAAAGAACCCTGAAACGTGTCACCCCTGGGCGCGTGAGGTTCGATCCCACTTCTCACTACTTGATGGCCCCGTGTTGTGCGAGAGTTTGCACGGTCGGAATCGTGCAACGACCTGTGACGGACGCCATGCTGATTAGAGCCTACGGGATGTTCTGGAACCCTGACATCGTTGATTGGGGACAGCGTGGCGCGCGCCGGGCCTTCCGGTTAACCGGGGACCACATGGGATATTTTTGACCAGCCCCGGCAGTTCTCAGTGACGCGACCTAGGCGCACGCTCCAGCAGCGCCGCAGGCTCTACGTCCAGCGCCTTTGCCAGCCTCTCAATCATAGGGATTGTCGCATTGTAGACGCCCCGCTCAAGCGAGCTGACATAAGTGCGATCAATGCCCGCCTCATCGGCCAGGTCTTCCTGCGATAGGCCCCTTTGCTTCCGCAAGCCCCGCAAATTCTGGGCAAATACCTTCCGCAGCTCCATGAGCCGGAAGGCAAGCGCCTTGAGCGGTTATTCACCACGGAGTATGCTCTACAATCGTTTATCAGGGGCAGTGTTTTGCTTCTAGTTTGAACGGCACTCTAAGCGGCGCAGGAACTGATGAACATCCTCGCCAGTTGGTTCGACTTCGCGCTAGCTACCGCGCCCGGTGCTGCCGTCCTCGCATTCGTATTCATGTTTACGGTCGGCGTAATCTGCTCGCTCTGGGTGTGGCGAGAACGCAGCTCGCGGGGGCCGCGCTGGCCGCTGTGGTTCTTTGGTCCGATTCTTGGCGTGGTCTCTGGGGTCCAAATTGGTTATGGCGTAGCACTTTTTGGCTGGCCCGCTCTGTGGCTAGTCGAATGGATATTTGGCCCATCGCCCAGACTTGAAGCCTGGGTGGTTTGTTTTTCACGCTCGACTTAATAACCGTATTGGTCGCCGTCGGTGCGGCTCTAGTTTTTTCGGTTGTGACCAAGACTGCCGCGACTGTGGAGGCGGAGGAGGCAATACGGGGCCTTCAAAATAGGGGAGCTCTCGCGCGCTTGTTCTTCATCGAGTTGACCTTCGCATTCTGTGAAAGCTGTTACCGGAGAGGCTTTCGCATTCCGGTTTTTGGTCAATTTGTTGCTGGATTTTGCGACGGGGCCGTCAGCGAAGCTGGCAATCCGTATCGCGGGAATTTCCCATCGGATTATAGAGCCGGAGCCAACGCCTTCGGACGCGGTGATTACGACACGGCCCTGCGCGTGCTTTTACCTCTGGCCGAAATGAACGATGCCGAGGCTCAATTCGCTCTGGGGGTGATGTACAGAGACGAGCACGGTCTTCCGCAGGACGATCTCGAAGCGGCCAAGTGGTATGGTAAGGCCGCCTATGAAGGACTTGGGAAGGCACTCGCGGAACTCGGCAAGTCGTATGAACATGGATTGGGCGTCGCGCGCGACCTTCAGTTGGCCTACGCCTTTTTCACCCTAGCCGAATTGCGCGCACCTTCGAGTTTCATCGCGACGAGTACGCGTCTTTGCGCCAGCGGCTTGCGACAGAGCTTTCGTCGGGACAACTCGCTAGGGCCGAGGAAATAGCCAAACAATGGGATGAAGATACCAGCTTGATCGACGCGCATGATTTGCCACACAGCGGCAAACTTCCCAACATGGTGAAGAGGCTATCGAAAATCCTCGTGAGCAAGTCGGAACGTTTAACGGACACTACCCCCAAGTCGAGTAGGCAAGTTGCGACCAATCCACGACAAATGGTTAGTTCGGGGCAAGAGGGGCTCGTGGGTTCTGCGCGACGACGGAGCAAGATCAGCGAGGGCTGTCACCGTATCGGGATTGTAGCTGGGTCAATTTTTGCGCTTCCCGTTCTCGCAGTAGGCATCTTCGACCCGACCGAGCAGCTGCGGGGTGGGATGGTTATCTGCCTAATGGGAATTGTCGTGTTCTTTATCCTCTACGGATTTTTCCGGTTACTTGGCTGGATCATTGATGGGTTTGTGTCGGGTGGCAAGGCTAAGCAGCATGGTAGCCTTTTGGCCAGTGACACAGACCAAATGGGCAGGCTAGCCGATGGAGCACTTTGGCATTCCATAAAGATGGGTCTTCTGCTTGGTGCAATCCCTGGCGCGGTCGTTGCCTTCCGTTCTCTCTACAAATGGCGGCACGCTAGCGCAGGCAATCGTGGCGATTGCAGGAGGGGCAGTTAGCGCTGCCGTCATCGTTGGTGCCCTCTCTGTTATCCGCAGCCTTTTCTTGCGTCTCAGACTGAAATAGTGCAATCGCCTCCAGCCGATCAGCCTCGGACCGCCTACGCGCGCGAGCAGTGTCGCATGGTGATAGCACAGAACCTCGTATTTCCGGGCCAAAGGCGGCTTTCTTCTGTTACGCGCGGGCCGCCATCGACACCGGGCTTAGTCCTCGTTCAGTAGGACGCGGACGCAAAGTTGGAAATGATTTCACTGTCCTCGGGCCGACAGTCAGGCCCTTCTCACACTGTGGCCTAGGGATAAATCGCGCAACAGGAATTCGGCGGGAAATTCGGGCGGAAGAGGCGGAAGAAAAGTTCCGGCGGCTGGTTGAGCGAAATCGAGATTTCCCACTGTGACTGATCGCCAATAGCCCGCTATACTGTAGCGTGTTGTCTGCGGCGTAAAGACCTGATCGCCAAGAACCATCGCCATCGGCGGATGGCTTTTCGCAATGGGGAAAGATGGCGCTCGCGGCGGGTCGCACAAGAAATCGGTCTTGTTCCTGTCAAACCCTAACTTCATCGAGGCGACCGTGACGAGGGAGAAGGAGAAGGAGAAACTGGACTTCCTTTGGGCAGAGTACAAACACCGGCATGACCTCTGTTGGCGGACTGTCACGCAGTTGACATTGGCATCCACTTCTTGGTTGCACTCCCGTATCTCAACGAAGGAGTTGCGAAAGCACTCGGCAACTCGATACTGTTACTGCCGGGTCTGGGAATTGCCCTCACGGTGTTCGGCTGGCTGATGATGTGGAGCGAACTCCGCACACTTGACCGGGTCAAACGTGAGTATCGGTGGCGGCAGAATGACTACCTCGCTATGCCTCCTGAACATCAGTCCCACGGACGGCTGTGTTCATCTATCCGGCGGTTGTTCCGCGTCGATGCGAGCCCAGAGCGCTGCGGGTTCACCGAGCGGGTCCTGACGTATGTGGCCGTCCTTATCGCTCTCGGCATCGCTGCTGCTTTTGTGACTTTAAGAGACTGGCTCCCGTACGTTGCGACCGTTGAGGTGGTCCGGTGAACCGACAGACCGGCTCCCTTGGCGGTCTTCTCATCTGCGGTCTCTCCTCAGCCGCCTGATTTCTTGATCGGCAATGTCCGCTGCTGCGCCGGGAGAAGAGTCGTGGGTTCAGTCGAATCCTCGGCGGTGTCGTCCAACTGAATGCGCGGTATCGCAAACACCAGGTCCGTGGGTGACCGCACGAGATCGGTGATGCCCGATGAAGCGGGGCTGCGCGGCTTCCACAACGGTGCCCGCCAACAGTAACAGCGCCAATTCCGCAAGTATCGCCCTCATGGACAGCAAAATGGCAAATCGGGGTCAGCATGCCCACCGCATCGAAGCCCCCCGCCGCCACTTCCGAAGTTGACGCAGCCAGTGCCCAACGACGACGGCATAATGAACCGCGAGTGGCACCGCTTTTTAGGTGCGCTGAACCCCGGTAGCGCCCTGCACGGCGCTACCCGCAGGCGCGCGAAGCGCGCCGAGCCTTTGCGCAGTGAATGATGCTGTTGTTGTCCTTCTTGCTACAGGAACAAGAACAACAACATCACCAATTTGAACCATGGGCCTTTTTCCCTAATGATTTCAATGGGGGTGGTTTTGTGGTGCAGGAGAACAAGAACAACAGCATTTTACATTGGGGGGACCCCACCCCCCTTGTCCCGCTTCTGCTCTCCTGTGCCTGCGATCCAGATATCAGTGCCTCGCACGCTTTACCTCCCCCTTTTTTATCCGTACACGGATTACAGAGACCTGGGGGAAAGTGATCCGTGTACTGAATGTCTGTACAAGGAGCTAGTTGCTCCGTGTTCGGAGCCGGGTTGGCGCTACCCTCGCCATTGCGCTAACGCGACTTTGCAGACGACCACGGAACTACCACACTTCATTCCGGTGACATTTGCGTGGGTTTGCCTCTTAACCCTTGGGTATGCTGCAAGGGCGGGCTTGGGATCGACGGGGGGCTTGCCCTCAGCGGCAAGGAGTTGAAGCGGGTCGTGCCGGGTGTGCGACTGACTTCCGAGCAGGCAAACTAGGCCACCCAAATACAGGATAGGCATTCCTGCCCGGAGATTTGGTTTGATAGCGCTACCTAGGTGCTACTTAGCCAGCAATCCGTAAATAACGCTGCAGCCGGTTAGCAGCATAAGTATTTGAAATCATTGGTGCCCCTGGCCGGACTCGAACCAGCACGCCCTTGCGGGCAACAGATTTTGAGTCTGCCGCGTCTACCAGTTCCGCCACAGGGGCCCAAAGCGCCGGCGATCATATTGATTGCCTCTTAGGCGTCAACAACAGGCCTCCTGCCCGCCCGCCACATGCCTTCGTCAGCCGGGCCTGGCGCCCCGCGCCGCGTAGTCGGCAACGAGCCCGGAGAACGCTTCGAGCTCAGGCTCGGTCGCAAAGCTGTGCACCGCCGGGGTGGCGGCCCATGGCAGCTTCTCCTGCGTCCAGAACTCCACGAACGGCCGGAACCAGGCATGCTCGTCCAGCATCGATGCGCGCAGGTTGACGAAGTCGTCCAGCCCCTCGGGCCTCGTGAACATCCAGCTCTTGCAGCGCGGGCAGAAATAGTGGCGGGTGGCCCCGTGCAGTCCGCCGATCACCGGCTCGCCGGCGGTGACCGCGAAGCCCTGGGCGGGCACCGCCAGCGACAGCGAGAAGGCGCTCGCCGTCATGCGCTGGCAGCCGGTGCAGTGGCAAGCCGAAGCGAGGAGCGGCGGAGCGGTCACCCTGATCCGGGTTGCCCCGCATCGGCATCCGCCGTCCCAGGGGAGTTTCCATGCGTCCATATCGTTCTCCGATTCTGCTCCACCGATCCTATTTGCTGCCTTCCGGCCGCCGCGTAAAGTCCGCCGGCCATGATCCGCGTCACCGAATCGATCTCGATCGACGAGCGCAATTTGCGCGAGCGCTTCATCCGCGCCCCGGGGCCCGGTGGCCAGAACGTCAACAAGGTGGCGACCGCGGTCGAGCTCAGGTTCGATGCGGCGAGCGATCCGGCACTCGGGGGCGCGCTCTTCGAGCGCCTGCGCCGCCTCGCCGGGCGGCGCATGACCTCGGACGGCGTGATCGTCATCACCGCGTCGAGCCACCGCACGCAGGAGCGCAATCGCGCCGCCGCCATGACACGCCTGCTCGACCTCCTCCGCCGCGCCGCCGTGCCGCCGAAGCCACGCCGCGCGACCAGGCCCACCGCGGCATCGAGGAGAAAGCGCCGGGACGCCAAGGTGCGGCGCGCCAGGCTCAAGCAGCTGCGCCGCGTCGCCACCGCCGAAGACTGACCACGGATGCTGTTCTCCGAGCTCGTCACCACCTCGCGCCGGGTCGCCGAAACGCGCAGCCGTCTCGAAAAAATCTCCGCCCTCGCCGGCACGCTCCGGTCTCTCGGCGAAGACGAGATCGAAACCGGCGTCAGCTACCTCTCGGGCGAGCTCACCCAGGGCAGGATCGGCATCGGGTCCCAGCTCCTGCGCAGCGCTACCTCCACAGCTCCGGCGGCGGGCCCTTCGCTCACCGTCGGCGAGGTCGACCGCGAGTTCGCAACCCTGGCGGCCATCAAGGGCACGCGCTCGACGACCGAACGAGCGGCCGTCCTGTCGCGGCTGTTTTCGCGGACCACGGGCGAGGAGCAGGACTTCCTGCTCAGGCTCATCATCGGCGAGCTGCGCCAGGGAGCACTCGAAGGCATCATGCTGGATGCCATCGCCAGGGCTGCGCAAGTTGCCGGCGGCCGACATTCGCAGGGCCGCGATGCTCGCCGGCAGCATGCGCGCCGTCGCCAGGGCTGCGCTCACCGAAGGTGCGGCCGGCCTCGAGCGGTTCGCCATCACGCTCTTTGCGCCGTTGCTGCCCATGCTGGCAAAGCCCGCCGCCGACGTCGCCGATGCCCTCAGGCAGCTGGGTAGCGCCGTTTTCGAGTGGAAGCTCGATGGCGCCCGCGTGCAGGTCCACAAGCGCCACTGCGAGGTGCGCGTCTATACGCGCAACCTCAGGGAGGTGAGCGAGAGCGTGCCGGAAATCGTCGAGCAGGTGGCCCGCCTGCCGGCACGCGAGCTCATCCTCGACGGCGAAGCGATCGCCCTGAAGGCGGACGGCAAACCGCATCCGTTCCAGATCACCATGCAGCGTTTCGGACGCAAGCTGAACGTCGCAGAGATGCGCACGAGCCTGCCGGTGAGCGTGTCGTTTTTCGACATCCTCTATCACGACGGCGCAGCGCTGATCGGCGAGCCCGCCCGCGATCGCTACACGGTGCTGGAAGAGACGGCGCCCGGCGAGTTTCTCCTGCCGCGCCTCGTCACGGCTGATGCCGCTGAAGCGAACCGCTTCCTGAAGGACGCTCTCGCCCACGGCCATGAAGGCGTGATGGCGAAAGACCCTGAAGCCTCCTACGAGGCCGGACGGCGCGGCGGCGCGTGGCTGAAGATCAAGCGTGCTCACACCCTCGACCTGGTGGTGCTGGCGGCCGAATGGGGCCACGGACGCCGCAAGGGATATCTGTCGAACCTGCATCTCGGCGCCCGCGATCCGGATAGCGGCGGTTTTGTGATGTTGGGCAAGACTTTCAAGGGCATGACCGACACCATGCTCGCCTGGCAGACGGAGAAGCTGCTGGGGCTCGAATCCCGTAGCGACGCCTACACAGTATACGTCCGCCCCGAGCTCGTGGTGGAGGTCGATTTCAACGACGTGCAGGCGAGCCCGCAGTATCCGGGCGGCGTGGCGCTGCGCTTCGCGCGGCTGAAGGCCTACCGGACGGACAAGAGCGCCGCCGATGCGGACACCATTGCAGCCGTCCGGGCACTGGCTGGTTGCGGACCTGGAGGAAACTGAATCGTGCTGCGCCGTCTCTATGACTGGACACTGTCGCTGGCGGCCCGCAAGCAGGCCGAGCCCTGGCTCGCAGCAATCGCCTTCATCGAAAGCTCGGTGTTCCTGGTGCCGGCCGACGTGCTCTATCTGCCGATGGCGCTCGCCAGGCCCGAGCGCGCCTACCGCTACGCGCTGACCGCCACCATCGCCTCGACCCTGGGCGGGGTCGCCGGCTATTTCCTGGGCGCGCTAGCCTATGAGGTGGTGGCCGAGCCCCTCCTCGCCATGCTCGGAAAGCTCGACAACTTCGAGGAACTGCGCCGCTGCGCAGGCCGCGAAACGACCATGCTGCTCCTCGTCACGTCGGGTCTTTCGCACATTCCGCCGATCAAGGTAGTGACCATTCTTTCCGGCGTCGTCGGCGTCGGCCTCACCTTCTTCATCCTCTCCTGCCTGATCGCACGCGGCGCCCGCTTCTTCGCCCTTGCCTGGGCGCTGCGCCGTTGGGGTGAACCCATCAGAGCGTTCATCGAACGCCGCCTGGGCCTGATCGCCGGTGCAGCGGCCGCGGTGCTGATCGCGCTCTATTTCGGGTTGCAAGCCCTGACGCGTACCGGCAGTTTGCTGTCGTGCTGAAGCGCCTATCGCCCGATCGAGCGGTTCTGGCCGCGCTGGTTCTGTCAGCCGCGACCCTCCTCGCCGCGTGGGTATTCGAGGTTGCCGGCGGCTATGTACCCTGCCCGCTCTGCCTGCAGCAGCGCTGGGCCTACTATGCGGTCGTGCCCATCACCTTCTTTCTGTGGCTGGGAAGGAAGGGTGCGGCGCGCCCGTTCATCCCATCGGGCCTCGCGCTCTCGGCACTGGCGATGATCATCAACAGCGGGCTGGGGCTCTACCACGCCGGCATCGAATGGAAGTGGTGGGCGGGACCCGCCTCGTGCGCCGGCGGCGCCGGGCTGACAGGCGGACTGCCCGATCTCTCCACCGCGGTCGCCATCGCCTGCGACGAGGCGCAGTGGCGTTTCCTCGGACTGTCCTTCGCGGGTTGGAATGTCGTGATCTCGATCCTCATCGCGGCAATCGCGATCAGGGGCGCGCGGTCGGCCCGATTGCCTGGACGAAGCCCGGCATGAGAAAAAACCAGCTTGAAGCGACATTGAGCCAGGGCGGCGAAACGCCGGACACGGGCCCGATCGAGAATCATCTTCAGGCTCTCGCCACCGCCCGGAATCCACCGGCCCTCGCACTCCGGATGTGCACGATCCGGATTGAAGAGTCCGGTCCCACGCTGCGCGCTTTCCTGGCGCGGGCCGCCGACGGCGAGGTTCTGACCGACGATGAAAAGACACTCGTCTTCCGGGGGCTTCATGTCCTCGGCGGAGCGCGGGATACGAAGAGCTGCGCGCTGTTGCTGCGCCTCCTTCGCGGCCCGGCCGCGGATGTCGAAGACGTTCTGGGCGATGCCGTCGCGCAATCCTTGTCGCGCATCGCCGCTGGAATGTTCGACGGCGATACCGACGCTCTCTTGGCCGCAATCGTCGATCGCTCGATTGATGAATACGCGCGCGCCAGTCTTCTCGGTGCAGCGACCTTTCTGGCCTGGGAGGGCCGCATCGAGCGCGAACGGATGCGGCGCTTTCTCGAAGACTTCTACCACGAGCGGCCGGCGGAAGACGGCGAATATGTCTGGATCGCCTGGCTGGAAGCGATCGCCCGGCTCGGTCTGCGCGATCTCGCTCCCCTGGTCGCGCGCGCCTGGGAGGACCGGATACCCGAGGACGTTCTCCGCTTCAGCCACTTCGAAGGGGATCTGGCCGAAGCGGAGAGCGCCCCGGACGATGCCGACCGTCTGAAGCGAGCCGACCTCGGATACATCGACGACGTGGTCGAGGAGCTTGCGTGGACCTATCGCGACGACCCTGTCTATGACCGAGACTTTGTGGACGTTTTCTGGCCGAGCGAAAATGAGCCCGCCATCAACCCCTGGCGCCATGTCGGCCGCAACGATCGCTGCCCGTGCGGCAGCGGCAGAAAATTCAAGAAGTGCTGTCGGCCCGATTGACCGCAGCACCGAGGCGGCAGCGGTACGCCGCCACAAAACACATCGTCATCCCCTCGCAAGAGGCCTCGCAAGAGGGGATCCAATGAAGCAGCAGCGGTTGAGATTCACCATTGGGTCCCCGCTTTCGCGGAGACGACGATGCCCGAATGCTCTACGGCTCGAGCTCGGTATCCCAGTAGAGATAGTCCTGCCAGCTCTCGTGCAGGTAGTTGGGGGGAAACAGCCGGCCGTTGCGGTGCAGCTCGTGCACCGTCGGCCGGACCGGCAGCTGGCTCGGCCACATCCGCGCCTCCTTCGGCAGATGCCCGCCCTTCTTCAGATTGCACGGTGCGCAGGCAGTGACGACATTGTTCCAGGTCGTGTGCCCGCCCTTCGAGCGCGGCACGAGGTGATCGAAGGTGAGATCGTCGCGCTCGCCGCAATATTGGCATGAGAACCGATCGCGCAGAAAGACGTTGAACCGCGTGAACGCCGGATGGCGCGCCGGCTTGATGAAGGTCTTGAGCGACACCACGCTCGGCAGCTTGAACTCGAACGACGGGCTGTGCACGACACGGTCGTAGTGCGAAACGATATTGACGCGATCCATGAACACGGCCTTGACGGCGTCCTGCCACGACCACAGCGACAGCGGATAGTAGGAAAGCGGCCGGTAGTCCGCGTTGAGGACCAGCGCCGGACAACTCTCCAATGAAAGCAATGCGCTCGTCACGCTGCTTGGCTTCCTGACCCGGCCCCAGGCTTTGATTCCGGTGGGAGCCGTCACACCCTTGCGGGCGTTACTATAACTTGTGTGACAGGGGTGTGAAGGGGGCCGGCTTCACGACGCTTGCGGCATCGACTTCATCAAGCGGTAGTGCGCCCACAGGAGCCGTGCCGCCACGGCGCGCCATGGCCGCCAGGGCTCGCTGATGCGTTCCATGGCCGAGGCCGACGGCCGCCGCGCGAGCCGGAACGCGTCCGCGAGTGCGACCTGCAACGCCACGTCGCCCGCCGGCCACGCATCGGGCCGCCCGAGCGCGCTCAGCAGATAGATGTGCGCCGTCCATGGACCGATGCCCGGAAGCCTGGTGAGCGCCGACACGGCCTCGCCGTCGCTCATGCCGGCGATCGCCTCGAGATCGATGCGGCCGTTGCCGATCGCCGTCGCCAGCGACTTGATCGCGCGGGCCTTGCCGCTGGTAAGACCGATGCCGCGCAGCGTCTCGAGCCTCGTGCGGCTCACTCGCGAAGCATCGAACGGCCGCACCCGTGTGGTCAGCCGTGCGTGAATCGCCGCTGCCGCCTTGAGAGAAATCGATTGCTCGACGATGATACCCGCCAGCGCCTGAAAGCCGGCGCCGGTCAGGCGCAACGAAGGTGTGCCGGCGCGCACAAGGATGTCGGAAAAAAGCGGTTCGATGCGGCATAGCGCGGCGATTCCCTGCTCGAGGTCGGTGGCGGTTTTCAGACTGCGTAAGGTCATCGGCGTTCGGGTGGATGAACCTATCCGGTTCGCGGTTCGCTCGTCGAATCACGGGTTGCGGGTGAAGGCGGCAGCATGAACCGTCCGGCGTTCCGCTTCGCCCCAAGCCCCAACGGCGAACTGCATCTCGGCCACGCTTTCTCCGCCCTGTTCACCGCGGAGGCCGCGCAGGCTGCCGGCGGCCGCTTTCTGCTGCGCATCGAAGACATCGACACGTTGCGCTGCCGTGAAACCTTCATCGCGCAGATCTACGACGACCTGGCCTGGCTCGGACTGAGCTGGGAACGTCCGGTGCGCCGGCAGAGCGCCGAAATGGCGACCTACCGGAGGGCGCAATGGAGGCTGCGCGAGGCGGGGCTGCTCTACCCCTGCTTCTGCACCCGGCGCCAGGTCGCCCTGACGGCCGGCAGCGGCAGCGATCCGGACGGCGCGCCTCTCTATCCCGGTACCTGCAGGCCGCTCAAGCCCGCCGAGCAGCAGTCACGTATCGCTGCGGGTGAACCCCACAGCCTGCGCCTCGACATGACCCTCGCGCTCGCGCACATCGGCAATGCGTTGCGCTTCACCGATCAGGGGCGCGGCCAGGACATCCTTGCCGATCCGGCGCGCTGGGGCGATGCGGTCATCGCGCGCAAGGACATCGGCACCAGCTATCACCTGGCCGTAGTGATCGACGATGCGCTCCAGGGCATCACCCACGTGACGCGCGGTCTCGACCTCTTCGAGGCGACGCACCTCCACCGGCTGTTGCAGCATCTCCTGGAATTGCCGACGCCGGTCTACCATCATCACCGGCTAATCGGCGACGAAGTCGGCCGCAAGCTTTCCAAGAGCGCCGGTGACCGCTCGCTGCGCGCCCTGCGGATCTCGGGCGCGACCCCGGGCAGGATCCGGCAGGCTCTCGGTTTTGAGTAGACGTCCCGGCCATGTCTTCCACTATCATGCTCTGCGATGCCGCGTCCCGATGTGAATACGTTCCTTGCCCGCGCCCGCGCTCTCGCCAGCGCCGGCGAAGCCCGGCGCCTCTACGACGCCTGGGCGCCAACCTATGACGAGGACATCTACGCGACGCTGCGGATTACCGGCACCGCCCGCATCGCGGCGCTGCTGCACCGCTTCACGATCGATCCCGCGATCCACATCCTGGATGTCGGCTGCGGCACCGGCGCTGCCGGAACCGAGCTCCACAAACTGGGTTTCACCACCATCGACGGTCTCGATCTCTCTCCCGGCATGCTCGAGGTGGCGCGGCGGCGCGGCATCTACCGGCGCCTCGTGGCCGCTGATCTGTTGCAGCCGCTGACGCTCGCACCTGAAAGCTACGACGCTCTCCTGTCGGCCGGCACCTTCACCGCCGGACACGTCGATGCCCGCCCGTTGCCGGGGCTGCTCGGCCTCGTCCGGCCGGGCGGACTTTTCACCTTCGTGGTAGGCAGCGGCTTCTGGTCGCGGGGCGGATTCGAAACGAAGATCGCCCGGCTCACCGCCGCGCGCGCCGCCGAGCAGGTACATTGCGGCGAGGAGCCGATTGGCGCCGACGGACGGGATCGGGGCTTTTTTGTGGTTCTCCGGCGGCCTGGCGCTCTTCGATGAGGGTGATGAGCTCCGACAGAATTCGGTCGAGAGCGAAGTCCCTGGGCGTGTAGACCGCCGCCGCGCCGCACTGCTTGAGGATGGCGATGTCGCGCGCCGGAATGATGCCGCCGACCACCACCGGCGCCTGTCCCATGCCGATCTCGCGCAGCCGGTTCATGACTTCACGCACCACCGGAACGTGGGAGCCGGACAGGATCGACAGCCCCACCAGGTGCACCTCGCGATCCTTGGCAGCCCGGGCGATTTCCTCCGGCGTCTGGCGGATGCCGTCGTAGCTGACTTCCATGCCGCAGCCGGCAGCGCGCAACGCGATCTGCTCTGCTCCGTTCGAGTGTCCGTCGAGCCCGGGCTTGCCGACGAGGAAGCGGACCGGCGTCCCGAGCCGGGCAGCCAGCGCCGCCACCCGGTCGCGCAAGCCCGGCGCCGAGCACGAATGTGAACGCAGTTCCACTCCGGTGGGCGCCCGGTATTCGCCAAAAACCTGGCGTAGCGTGGCGCCCCACTCCCCCGTGGTGACACCCGCCCGTGCGCAGGCGATCGACGGCTCCATGACGTTGCGGCCTTCCGCGGCAGCGCGCCGCAGCTCGGCGAGTGCGGCCCGGACGGCGGGTGCGTCGCGCCGGTCGCGCCATGCCTTGAGGCGTCCGATCTGTTCCTGCGCGACATCGTCGGCGACGGCCACGGCCGGGAGGTCCTCGCTCCCTGACAGCGGCGAGATTTCGCTGTCGGTATAGGCGTTGACGCCGACGACGGTGGTGGCCCCGGTCTCGATGGCCGCCAGACGCGCCTCGTTCGCTTCCACGAGCCGGCGTTTCATGTAGCCCAGCTCGACGGCCTTGACGGCGCCGCCCATGTCGAGGACCCACTCGAGCTCCTGTTCGCTTCGTCCTTCAGCGCCTTCACCCGCGCAGCGATCACCGGCGAGCCGTCGAAGATGTCTTCGAAGTCGAGCAGGTCGGTTTCATGGACGACGATCTGCTGCATGCGCAGCGACCATTGCTGGTCCCATGGGCGCGGCAGGCCGAACGCCTCGTTCCACGCCGGCAGCTGGACGGCGCGGGCGCGGGCCTTTTTCGACAGCACCACCGCCAGCATCTCGAGCAGGATGCGATAGACGTTGTTCTCCGGCTGCTGCTCGGTGAGACCGAGCGAGTTCACCTGCACGCCGTAGCGAAAGCGCCGGAGCTTTTCATCCTCCACGCCATAGCGGCGAAGGCAGATGTCATCCCACAGCTCGACGAAGGCGCGCATCTTGCACAGCTCGGAAACGAACTTGAGGCCGGCGTTGACGAAGAAGCTCATGCGGCCGACGATCTGCGGCAGCTGGGAGGCTTCGATGTCTCCGCGCGTCCTCGCCGCGTCGACGATCGCGATCGCCGTCGCGAGCGCGTAGGCAAGCTCCTGCGCGGTCGTCGCCCCCGCCTCCTGAAGGTGGTAGGAGCAGACGTTCACGGGATTCCATTTCGGCAGCCGGCGGGCCGCGAAAGCGATGGTGTCGAGCGTGAGTTTCAGCGACGGCTCGGGCGGGGAATACGTAGGTTCCGCGCGACAGATACTCCTTGATGATGTCGTTCTGGGTGGTTCCAGCGAGTGCTGCCCGGTCGGCCCCCTGCTCGTCGGCCACCACCACGTACAGGGCGAGCAGCCAGGCGGCCGTGGCGTTGATGGTCATCGAGGTGTTCATCCGCTGGAGCGGAATGCCCTCGAAAAGGCTGCGCATGTCGCCGATGTTCGAAGATCGGCACGCCGACCCGCCCGACCTCGCCCCGCGCCAGCGGATGATCGCTGTCGTAGCCGGTCTGCGTCGGCAGATCGAAGGCGACCGAAAGGCCGGTCTGGCCCTTGCCGAGGTTTCCGTGGAACAGCCGGTTGCTGTCCCGCGCCGAGGAGTGACCCGCGTAGGTCCGGAATATCCAGGGAGGCTCACGCATGATCCCGGGATCGAAGCATGGCCTCCGTTGCGCCGCAA
>CAWHQZ010000016.1:0-74238 GCA_963831645.1 uncultured Alphaproteobacteria bacterium
GGCTTCTTGTGTACTCCGCAGTGCCCTGGGTCATGTCCTGTGGACAACCTTGAATATTGTCAACGATGGCCGTCGCTGCCCATGATCTCTGAGCGGCTTGCTCCCGCTTCAAGTCGCCGATCAGTTGGTGCTGACTTGTGGCGCATCAATAGGATTTGATAGTTGACGATGTTGGTATTCGTTCGAACTGCACCGTTGCGGCGCACGTTGCTCTTTGCCGGTGCGCTCTTGCTGTCGGGCTTATGCGCGCCTCCTGAGGTGGTGGTCGACCAAGATAGTGACTGCCTCGATGACGGCGAGAACGGGAGATTTCTCGATGCCATCATACCCGCGGCCAAGATCGACATTGATGTCGAAACTTTCACGTTGAGCAACGGCATGCAGGTGGTCGTCATTCCCGACCATCGGGCCCCGGTCGTCACCCACATGGTATGGTACAAGGTGGGTGCCGCGGATGAGCCGCAGGGCAAAGCGGGCATCGCTCACTTTCTCGAGCATCTGATGTTCAAAGGCACGCCGAGATATCCGGTCGGCGAGTTTTCACGCATCGTGCAGCGCAACGGCGGGGAGGACAACGCCTTCACCGATCAGGACTACACCGGCTACTTCCAGCGCGTACCGAAGGGCCGCCTGCCCATCGTCATGGATCTCGAGTCCGATCGCATGGCCAATCTCGTGCTCAACGACCGGGACGTCATTCCAGAGCTTGAAGTCGTGCAGGAGGAGCGCCGTTCGAGTACCGACAACGATCCAGCAAGCCTACTCGACGAACAGATGGATGCGGCATTATTCACCGCGCATCCGTACGGCAAGCCGATCGTGGGATGGATGTCGGAGGTCGAGAAGTTGCGCCGCGATGACGCCTTGGCGTTTTATCGAGCGCATTACACACCGCGCAATGCCATCCTTGTCGTGGCGGGCGATATCACGGCCGGTGAGGTGCGGGGGCTTGCAGAAAAATACTACGGTACTCTGAGGAATACCGCCGAGCCGCCGGAATGGGTGCGAACGCCTGAGCCCGAACCCATCGCGGCACGCCGCGTCGTCATGTCGGACCCGCGCATGGGCATCGATCTCGTGCAGCGCAGTTATCTCACTCCGAGCTACGGCACCGATGAGAAGGACGAGGCGGTGGTGCTTGATGTGCTCGCCGATATCCTGGGCGGGAGCACCTCGTCACGGTTGTCGCGCAAGCTCATCATTGATGGAAAGTTGGCGCAGGAGGCCGCTGCGTACTATTCAGGCGATAAGCGCGACAGCGGCAAGCTTGTCGTCTATGCCGCCGCGTCACCGGGGAGCGATCTTGTCAGGATCGAGGAAACCATGGATGCGGTGATTGCCGATGTAGTCTTGAATGGCATTACAGCGCCAGAACTTGACCGTGCCAAGCAGCGGTTACGTGCCGAGGTGACCTATACTCTCGACGGCCAGTCGTGTCTTGCAGAGCTCTTCGGCACCGCGCTCACCACCGGCAATACCATCGAGGATGTCACGGGCTGGCAGGACAAGCTCGACCGGGTCACGGCGGAGGAGGTCAAGGCGGCCGCAGGCAAGTTCATGAAGCTCGAGCGTTCGGTGACCGGAGTCCTTCGGCGTTCACCGGATGGTGCGGAAACCCACAGACAGTAGTGGCATGCCAGGTACACACTGAGTGAGCCTGACTAGGCGCCTCTCGTACACTATGGGCGTCAGGGGCTTAGATTGGAGGTTTATCCGTATGGACACTCTCAGCGCGGACGCCCGCTTTCTGAAACGCATCTTGTTAATACTGATTGCCGTCACGATCGCGACCGGGGCCGCGGCCAGCTACGCCACGTTCGAAGTAGAGTTGGCAAACCGGGTGGTCGCCACCGCCGCTTCCGGGTTGATGGCCGATCCGAAGGGAATCGGGGACGCCCCGGCTGCGAATGCCGTCTAACTTCTTCAACAGCCGCAGCTCGCTCAGCCCTGCCGCTCGTCGTCACGCGCCAGATCACATCGCCCACATCGTCCGCCACCAGCACGCAGCCGTCAGGGCCGATCGCCATCCCCGCCGGTCGTCCATAGGACACCGCTCGTCTGGTGCGAGGAATCCCGTTAGAAGATCGCGCGGCGGCCCGGTCGGGCGCCCGTTCGCGAATGGCACGAAGACGACTTGTAGCCGCTCAGCGTGCGGCGGGGCGCGTTCGCGATTTCCTCCCCCCGTCAAAGGCTGGCGCTTCTGCGGCGAACCGAACTTGTTGCCGAAGCTCAACGTGTGAAGCATGCCGTTGAGATGATAACTTGTGTGTGGGTCCCAATCGCAATTCGTGGCGGGGCTGAGTGCCACTGACAGCGCTGAAATCGATTTTGGTGGGTGCTACGGGAATGGCCAAGAGAGAGAAGCTGTTGGTGAGCCCGGATGGGATCGAACCATCGACCCTCTGATTAAAAGTTACTTGCTCCAAGCCGCCACAAGGTGCCATATCTCGACATAAGACGATAAACGCCCTATTACCAACCACATATAGCCGCCATGCGGTGACAGAGATACGCTCAAGCATGGTACCTAGGTGGTACCTTGTAGAGGAAGCTGAATGCTAACTAAGACGCGCGTTCAACGGCTCCGGGAGGGTGAGACGATCTGGGATCATGGGGGTGTGCGAGGTTTCGGGGCGCGTCGACAAAGTGGAGCCGACGTAAGTTTCTTCCTTAAGTTTCGATATCACGGTCGCCAGAGACGGCTCACGATAGGGAAGCTGGGTGCAATCACGATCGCACAGGCCCGGAAAGCAGCGGAAATTGCCCGGGGCAAAGTCGCGAGGGGAATCGACCCTGCAACCGAGAAAATCGCCGAGCGCGCTAAGGCTAAAGCTGAGGTCACTACAGCGTTTGAGACGGTCGCCGCGGAATTCATTAAGCGTTACGCGAAGCCCAATACGCGATCATGGCAGGAAACTGAGCGAATCATTGATCGCTATGTGAAGCCCGCTTGGAAGGGGCGAGCCCTGGGGGATATTCGCCGGAGCGACGTGACCGCTCTGCTTGACCGGGTTGAGGACAAGAGCGGACCTGTCATGGCCGACCATGTTCTTGCGGTGGTTCGGAAGCAGTTCAACTGGTATGCGGCACGCGACGAAGATTTTCGATCGCCGGTTGTTAAGGGCATGGCGCGAACCAAACCCAAGGAACGTTCCCGCAAACGCATCTTGTCTGACACTGAGATACGCGCGCTGTGGACAGCATCCGAGAAGATTGCGCCTGCGGCGTATGGTTCGCTAATACGTTTTCTGCTGCTGACCGCGCAGCGACGTGACGAAGCAGGGCAAATGCAATGGGCTGAGATCGATGGTGAGGTTTGGACAATTCCCGGTGAGCGCTACAAAACCGCCCTTCCCAATACGGTGCCGCTCTCAACTCAGGCGAAAAGCGTACTGGACGGCGTTGCCCGCTTCGGAGCGTTTGTTTTCACGACCACGGGCAAGGCGCCGTTCTCGGGATTTTCGAAGGCAAAGGCAGGGCTAGACGAAAGGATGCTTGACGTGCTTCGCGAGACAGATCCCAAGGCTAAGCTCGAGGCGTGGGTACTCCACGATCTGCGGCGCACGGCGCGGTCACTCATGAGCCGCGCGGGCGTACCCGTTGACCACGCCGAGCGTGTACTCGGCCACGTTATCCCGGGGGTGCGCGGCATCTATGATCGCCATAGCTTTCTGGAGGAAAAGAGGGATGCACTGGCAAAGCTGGCCACGCTGGTTGATCGCATCACCAATCCACCGGAACAAAATGTTGTGCCGCTCCGCGTTGGATAATTCGTCTGGCGGTATCCAGATTTGGGGCGCATGGACTTGCATCATTGCTTGGACACGCTCAGGGCGCTAAGTAAGACAAAAACTCGCACTTATCGGCCGAGAGATTCTCCCCGCCACCCGACAACGCCCTGGGAGTCCGTAGAGGGTGGCATCGGTCGATTTGGATAGCCATCGTTTGGCGTGGCTAGGGTAGCTCCCGAACACTCGGCTCCGCACCGAGCTGCCGCGCCTCTAACCAAATGCGGATGCGCCTTTTTGCGGATGCGGCATGCCACAGGAGCTCAAAGACTTCATCTCCGTTTGCGATGCCTGCCGCGCGGTTGAACAGACACTTCCAAAAAGACAAATACCTTGGCCCTTGCAGTCGGACGACGCCCCAAAAAAGCTACTTGAATGGCTAAAGGCAAGAAGACTGGTCGCCTACATCGTTTCATCGAACGGTGAGTCAAGCGAGGTTCCAGAGGAGTATTGGATACACGCGAGTAGGGCAATAGCGACGTTGAAAGAGGGCCGTTTGGACGCGAGCCGTCCTTCGGCTGATCCAGACTTTATCTTGCCGCCAGAATTGGCGCGTTTAGATGGGTGCCAAGTTTTTCTCGTCAAATCCGATTTTGAAGATGCACTCAAACCCGGCATCCCTGCACATTTGTTGCTTCGTGGACGCGTACCACACGATCTCAAGGACTTCATATCCATTTGCGATGCCTGCCGCGCGGTTGAACAGGCATTTCCAGAAAGACGAAGGCCCTGGATCAGGCTTCAGGAGCCTTTGGAGTTGGACGAAGCTCAAAAACAGCTACTTGAATGGCTAAAAGCAAGAAGATTGGTCGCCTACGTCGTTTCACCGAACGGTAAGTCAAGCGAGGTTCCAGAGGAGTATTGGATATACACGAACAGGGCAATAACGACGTTGAAGCAGGGGCGTCTGCAAGCGAGCCGTCTTTCGGCTGATCCAGACTTTATCTTGCTGCAAGAATTGGCGTGCTTAGATGGGTGCCAGTTTTTTCTTATCAAATCCAAATTTGAGGATGTGCTCAAATATGTGCACGGCAGCACTGCATATTTGTGGCTTGCTGAAGTAGCTCGACGTTCTCAACCGACAGCAGAACTTCTCTTTCACGATGCACTAAGGTTGCGGGTGATCATTAACATCGCTCGCGGAGCCAACCTTCAAGACTGGCATCTTGATCAACTTTGGCGGGGGCGTGTTGCCATAATTGAAGACGCCATTTTTTCGGATGAACTGAGAGCGACGCTAATACCAGGCGATCACGACGGCCGATACACTACCGTTCAGCTTGCCGACTTATGGGAGTTTCTCTGCTCAAAGTCTCTGCTGCGATCGTTAGATTGGCTGCGGGACTTCTGCTGGAACTGGGCGGAGGTACGCGGGGAGAAGGTAGAGGAGTTGCAGGGAACATCAGCCGATCGGCTGTCGCAAGATCATGTAGCCAGTGTTTTCTCCCAACCCAAGCTTGAAAATTGGTATCGGATGCGTGTGAAGACGTGGCCTCTGGATAAGAGGCCTCCATCTCGCAGCGAGGATTGGGCGGCTGCGAAGGAAGCATTGTCCAGTAAGATACCTCGCGAGGCAGTGTGGAATGCGCGAGGAAAGTTCGCGCCTGACAGCTGGAGAGCCCGGGGGCGGCCAAAAAACTGTCGGGACAAATCTGACGACCAATAATTTGTCCGACAGTTTGTCAGATTAGGACACAAGAGCCTCAACGCACATATTGCACCTAACCACCGCTAATACGCGGCAACTGTTAGGAGCACGTTGGAATGTCCCTTGAGCACTCGCCAGCTCGCCAAGGCAAACAGTCGTCTGCGCGATCGGTGATAGATGATCCCTTCCTGTCGCAACGAGATGTGGCTGAGATGCTCGGGGTGTCCGAGCGAACTCTTGAGCGCTGGCGCTTTGAAGGAATTGGACCACCGTTTTTCCGCTTTTCGCGCCTCTGCCGCTACAAACTTTCGCTAACTAAAAAATGGGCCGACGCTCAGCGCCGAACGAGCACTAGCGACAAGGGCGAGGTCGCTGCAACGTCCAACGATTTGCCCCTTACTTCAGGGGAGGTTGGAACATGATCCCAAATGAGGACCGCCCGGCGAGCACCGGGCGGTCCGTTTCTTTCAGCGCTTTCGACTGGCGCGCACTCAGGCCTGGAGGGCCCGAATACGATGAAACACTTAGGCTTAGCGCAGCGATTTCACAAGGCGCAATACCGGGAAGGTGTAAGGCAATGGAGCTCTAGCGAGCGAATAGTAGAACTCCGTCGTGAACTGAAGCATCTCGAGAGAGATCCCGAGATTTTCCCCACCGCTGCGCGCTGTGGCCGTCCGCTGGGCCAACGAGGCCATTGCGTGGCCGGAACCGCAGGAGGGGACGTGATGCCTGCGGTTACTCGCGACAAGTACATGCAGGTGTCCCCCTCCAAGGCCGACGACGGCCAAAAAGTGGGCTTACAGCCGACTTCTGCGAGTTTGCAGCGATTACGAGCTCTGGGACACCCAGAAAGCCCAATCAAAACAATACGGGCAAAATGTCTTGATTGTTGCGGCGGTGCGGCATCCGAAGTGCGGAAGTGTACCTCCATTGATTGCCCTCTCTGGGCGTTCCGCATGGGCCGGAACCCGTTTCACGCTCGAGCCGCGGGTCGTATCCGTGCGCTCACTGGGCTGGGTACCGAGAATTTCGACCATAGTCGTGGCGCTAGTCCTCGGCTTGAGAAATCCCCTGATGACCCGGATGACGAACCCCACGAAACACTGGTTGCACCGGCGGTCTCCTCGCCCGTCAAAGGTGAGCAATAAGTCTTTCCCTCATCATGTTGACGTGGCCGCGGTTGCTTCGGAACTACTACTCCATTGCACATTGGACCCGCGAAGCAGATGCCTACATCAAACAGCATGGGTTAGATTTCGAATGCATAATTTGGCATGCCGGTATCATCGCAGTCGTCCCATGCACCTTCACGGACGGGGGGACGTTCTGCTTCGATCCCCAAGGCGAACCTGCCGTCGTAATCGAGGCCCTCGCCGAAGATAAATCGACGATCGATCTTGTTGCTTGGCCATTAAGTCAGCCCGAGGCGTTTGCTACTGCCGTCGGTGCTGCTGATGCGGTCGGCATCTCCAATGTAACCAATCCTGCGACTTGGGCCTTTAGTCGTGTTCTCAAGGTGCACCGACGGCCACTCGATTGGTTGAAGGATGGTTGCGGTGGCGTCTGCGTGCTCGATCACCGGCATGTCGCTTGCTGGCTCGGCAAGGCCCTGGGGCCGATCCTCGCCGAGGATATCGAGCACGGGCAAAACCTCGCTGAAATGCTTAACCAGCGCTTCGACGACCGTCGAATCCTCGTGCCGGCACCCTAGGGCGGGTGCCATGACTTTCGCACAGTACATCTCGCTAGATGAAGCCAAGAGAAAGAAGGGGAGCGGTTCGGGGCCAGTTCTCGATCCAAGAGATCCTGTGCCAACGGCCCGTGAATTGGTCAAAATACGCTTCACTCACGGTGAGGGCCAGCGCCTGATTTATCGTCATCGGGGAGCTTTCTACGTATACGCCGGCAACCACTATCGCCAATTGGGCAAAGAAGAGATCAGGGCGGTGGTTTGGGGGTTTCTCGAAACTGCGAGGCGAACCGGTCGCGACGGCAAAATCGAATCCTTTAAGCCCACTAGAATGCGAGTTGGCGATGTTCTCGACGCATTGGCCGCGGTTGTTTCGCTTGATTCCACCGTCGCGCCGCCTGCTTGGCTCGAAGATGATGAACTTCGACCGGCCAGTGAATTCATAGCGGTAGGAAATGGCCTTCTTCACCTCGCCGCCGGCACCCTTCATAATCCGACGCCAAGCTTCTTCAACCTAAGCGCCTCCGGCGTTGTATTTGACAGCCTCGCTCCGGAACCGGCTCAATGGCTCGCGTTTCTGAACGACCTTTTCGGCTATGATCGTGAGGCGATCGAGATGCTGCAGGACTGGTTTGGATATTGTCTGACCGCCGATACCAGACAGCAGAAAATCCTGCTGATTGTTGGTCCCAAACGATCCGGCAAGGGGACGATTGCTCACGTCATTGCCAACATGATCGGAAAAGACAATGTTGCGGCACCGACGTTGGCGAGCCTGTCTTTGAACTTCGGCCTCGAGCCGCTAATCGGCAAGCCCCTGGCCATCGTCTCAGATGCTCGTCTCGGGGGCCGATCCGATCAAGCAGCAATATCAGAACGCTTGCTTTCGATTTCTGGTGAGGACCTGCTGACCATCGACCGCAAGTACCGGTGCCCCTGGACTGGTAAGCTCCCGACCCGATTCATGCTGTTGACAAATGAACTGCTGGGCATCAACGACGTGAGCGGCGCGCTTACGGGGCGGTTCATCGTTCTCGTTCTCGAAAAGAGCTTCTATGGCCGAGAGGACCCGACGTTAAGGGAGCGGCTACTAGGCGAACTTCCGGGCATTCTGAATTGGAGTTTGATTGGGTATCGGCGCCTGCGGGAGCGGGGCTTTTTCACCCAGCCCGCCAGCTCCAAAGAGACCATAGAGGCACTTGAGACGCTCGGGTCTCCGATCACTGCCTTCATCCGTGAGAGGTGCCGCGTCGCTCCCGGGCTCAGCGTCGCCGTCGCCGTCATCTACCGGACTTGGCAAAGCTGGTGCGCCGCGAATGGTCGGAAGGAGCCGGGTACGGTCCAGACCTTCGGTCGGGACCTCCAGGCGGCCTATCCAAGTATCAAAATGGCTCGTCCCCGAGATGGCGAGGACCGAGTCAGAACCTACGTCGGGGTTGGCCTTTTATGATCTCGGTCCGCGATGGTCCGCGGACCGCTTTATTGTTTCTTGATCTGGTGATAGGGCAAGAAACATAGCAATCACAATTGACAAGTCCGCGGACCAGCGCGGACCAAGGTCTCATCAAGGGGGTCGCAGCTCGCCGGCTTGCCGACAAGAATGAGAAACTGGCATGGCAACTACGACTGAGGCACTAAGGCGGGAAAGGTGCATCAGAATGGGTGGTAGTGAATCGGGACGATGGGGCTACCGACCCACAATCGGGCGAACGCGCTTCTCAACGAGATCGCCCAGCGTCGACCCTTTTTAATCGGCGACGGGCCGGCATCAACCCGAATGAGCATGTCGGTAGTGACAGGTGAAGAAGTCTTATCCCACTGAAGAGCGGTATTGGCCAATGGTTTCCACGACTGACGAAAAGAACACTGAAGCCCCGAAACGCTCGCCAGCTGCCGAGCGCATGCGTCTGCACCGTGAACGACGGCGCGACGGAGTGCGCTGCTTCAGGATTCAACTGTACGAGGATGAGGTCGACGAGCTTATTAGGCGAGGTTTGTTGAACCCCGAATGGCGACATGAGCACAATGCGGTCGTAAACGCATTCCACGAGTTTCTAAAGCAGGTGTTCCCAGAAGTATATGACGCGCAACAGTAACCCGCGTTGCGCGTTTCATCTCCTGGCCTGTGCAGACCCGCCGACAAGCCCAGTCTGACCATCAGGTGTTCCCCAAGCCGTGACGCGCAACTATCGCTGTCGCACGTTTGAGCGGGGTGCCAGTATCAACGGTTCTCAGGACCGCTCGACTCCATGTAATTATTACCAAGCCGCTGAGCCAACTTGGAGCATTTGAATAGGGCGGTCTCGCGCGGATCGGGACGATGGGGCGGACGTCCCACAATGAGGTCGACGTCTGACTACGAACTTAGATAGGATCGCTTGGCGATCTTCTGAGGCTCGGGCAGTCTGGCTTTCCACTTGGCGTTCCGCTCTGATCGCGATGAGGTCATGGTGGAGGAATCATCGATGCCCCGTGGAGCAGCGCCATATGTCTGGCTGCTCCACGCTACCCGCTGTGACGCTCGGAAAATGATTACCTATGAGGTTAGGCCTACGGGCTTGTACATGAGACGCGGCAGAGGAGCAGGGCACACCGCCAATCACGCCGTATCACCCGCATAGCCGCCAGCTAGGAGCACCGGTTTGCGACTTCTCCGCGCCGCCTAAGAAGCCGTAGGGATGCGGTGGCTCGGAACTCGCAGCTCATCGAGGTAGACCTTGTTCCATGCCCCCTCGAGGATATCGACAAACCCGGCCTCGGCCTGGGCCGCGAACGGTTCGGCGCGGGTCGACTTGTCGCCGCTCTCGAGTTCTGCCCGGGCGACGTAGCCGGCCGAATCCTGAATGATCGACTTGGCCTGCGCCTTGCCCGCCTGACCGGGGTCTTGCGGCAGGGCGATTTCGACGTCGACGCCGTCATCGCGGGCCGTTTCCCGGATCGAAGCCCGGCGCACGCCCTGCCCTTCGGCCCTAGACGCCCGGCGTCGGCGACGATGTAGCGTCCGGTCGGGGTGCGCCCGATCTTCACGCCAGCCGTAAACGCGGCGTTCGAGCTGACCTGCTCCTCGGTCGAGGCCAGGTCCCAACCCCGGATGAACCGCGTTCCGGCCGGAACGGCGTGCGCGACCGTGAACCATTCCCGCTGAACAAGCCGCCGCCGCGCAGCGTCGGGCGCTGCTGGAACTGGCCGGCGACCGCGTAGCTCCCCATCGGGATCTTGTCGCGGGCGACCACTTCCTTGGGGAAGCGCTGCGGAAACAGCAGCTCGCCTTCCGTTTCGGGGGTCCTTGAAGCCGATGACGGTGTAGCAGCGGCGCACTTCTCGAACTTCCATGGGCGGCATCAGGTGGACGTAGCCCAGGCCCAACTCGAGGGCGGTGCCAGTCACGTCAGCAACGTGAAGCCGCTGCATGATGATGACAATTGCCGAGCTCGTCGGCTTGTTGAGGCGTGGTCGGCACCGATTCCTTGAATATCCGGATCGCCGTCTCGCGGTCGGCGTCGACTCGGCGGTTTCCGTGCTGTGCGGGTCGTCGATGATGACCCGATCGCCGACGGCCGCCGGTCGGCGACTTGAACGGCATGCCCTCACGGCTGCCGCGCGCGCTGTTCTCGAAACTCGTTTCCCCCCACCTTGTCAGGGTGGTGGAGGGCCAGCGGTCCTGATACCACTCGGACCGGACGAGATCGCGCATCTTGCGGGCGTCGCGCGTCACGTAGTCTGGACGTAGCCCAGGCCCAACTGAGGGCGGTGCCGGTCACGTCAGCGACGTGAAGCCGCTGCATGATGATGACGATGCCGAAGCTAGTCGGCTTGTTGAGGCGTGTCGGCACCGATACCTTGAATATCCGGATCGCCGTCTCGCGGTCGGCGTCGACTCGGCGGTTTCCGTGCTGTGCGGGTCGTCGATGATGACCCGTCGCCACGGCCGCCGGTAAGCGACTTGGAACGGCGTGCCCTCGCGGCTGCCGCGGCGCGTTCTCGAAACTCGTTTCCCCCCACCTGTCAGGGCGGTAGCCGGCCAGCGGTCCTGATACCACTCGGAGCGGACCAGATCGCGCATCTTGCGCGCGTCCCGCGTCACGTAGTCGATCGAATAGGACGTGGTCAGATACCGCAAATGCGGCATTTCCCCGGGCCCCCACTCCCAGGCAGGCCAGAAAACCCCGACTTTCAGGGATTTCATGGTGCCTGGCGGCACGTTGATGATGAGCCGGGTTATCTGCCCCTTGCTGACCGCCAGCAGGTGCTCATCGATGGCATCCAGGTGCCAACCATGAATGTACTCGGACCCGGGCTCGAGCAGCGGCCACGCCTCCCGGGTGAAGCCGGCCAGCCTCTTGCAGCGCTCCCGCAATTCCTCGACCTCACCGCGACTTATTGCCCGTTCGCGCCGGGATAGCTCGTCGTCCGCCCATAAGGTCGAGCGCAACAAGCTCTTGATGGAACGCTCGAAGTAGTTCGAGGAGTTCATTCGGGATTGATGTGAGGTCGATCTCCGCCTTGGGGTTCATGGGAGGCAGCCGCGATGCGGTGTAGGGCAGCGACCACGCGCACAATTGCAGGCGGAATTTGATGTCGAGCGGGGCGGTGTAGATCAGCGGCTTGCCGTCTTTGCCGAGGACCAGGTTGCCCTCGTGATCGCGGGCGCGGTGCTCGACCTCGGCGCCGCGAATAAACCGCAGCATCATGTCGAGAGGCATTTCGCCCCCAACCTCGGCCCTCGCTACAAGCTCCTGAATCCGCTCACGCGAACCTTTCTTTCGGCCGGCGCCTGTACGACGTCCACCCCGGGGCATTTGACTGTTTGATTTCCTTTGATTGTTTTTCAAAGCCACAGAGGGCTCGAGAAGCGCAGCGGGCGCCCAGTTCCCGTTACGGGACAGGTGTGAGGTCGATCCCGCCGTAGGCCCGGTTGACAGGCGGCGTTCCTCCATGCGGTGTCGGGCAGCGACCTATTCGCGCGTTCAGTTGGCACCGGCGCACATTTCCGCGCCATGTCGAGCGGGGCGGTGTCGATCAGCCACTTGCCGCCGTCTTTGCCGAGGACCAGATTGCCCTCGTGGTCGCGGGCGCGGTGCTCGCACCTCGGCGCCGCGAATAAACCGCAGCATCATGTCGAGGGGCATTTCGCCCCCAACCTCGGCCCTCGCTACAGCTCCTGAATCCGCTCACGCGTACCTTCTTTCGGCCGGCGCCTGTACCATCTCCACCCCGGGGCATTTGACTGTTTGATTCCTTTGATTGTTTTTCAAAGCCACAGAGGGCTCGAAAAGCGAAGCACCCGCCCTGCAGCATTTCTGGATTGTCGCACTGGCGCTTTGGGAATGTTCAGTGGTCTGTCGTCTCTAGGCTTGCCATACCCCGTATGATCCCGGGGGGGGGGGGGCAGTCGGTGCCTATGTGCTCACCACGCTACCGGTGAATCTCATCAAACCCTTGATTACCCTGTACCTCCTGCTCATGGGAATCCTTGTGCATTTGCGAGAGCTATTAGGTCCGAGCTTTCTTCAGGCGAATGGCCAAGCTGGCTCGTTCCGCTCGGTTTTGGCGGTGGCTTTCTCGATGCTGTAGGGGACGGAGGGTGGGTGACCATCTCCAATGCCCGTGCGGAACGTGACTGATGAGCCGTTCGCCACGCGGCCAGCGTCCCTTGAGACGGACCATGTCGTACTGGTCGCGGTCTCATCGATCAACACCAGCCGTCTCGTGTCGCGAGGTCTCCCTGCTGGCGTATCCAGCGCCGCCGCGCCCCGCGCCACGTCGGCTCGATGTTGCTCGGCGGCTCGCAGGCTTTTTTTTGAAGGTCGTCCCATGGCGCTCGAAAAAGCGCCAACCGCGCTCCGGCTACCTGGAATCCGCCGCTTCTTCATCACCACCGCGATCTCATTCAGCGTTCGGTTACGGCTGCTCGTCAATCAGAGGCCAGAAGTCGCTTGGCATAATCGTCCAAAACCGAACGGCTGCCCCCACGCGGCTTCGGCGCCGCCACGCCGTGATCGTGCCAAGCCTGCAGCCATTTGACCGCCGAACTCGCGCTGATCTCGAAGCGCTCAGCCGCCTCGTGCCGCGACGCGCCCTCTTCTACCGCAGCAATACTCGCTCACGCAGGTCACCAGAATACGATTTCGGCATCGTCGGCCCCGAGCAGATCGCAGCGAAATCAATGCCGATGCGACTCGCTCATTCGAAACGATCGGAAATGCCGATTCAATTCTGGCGAAACTTGCTCTAGTTGGATGAACACACCTAGGGCTTGAGCGCAGCGAACGGATTCGTTTCAGCTGCCTTGTTATTGGTCTCATAGCAGCGTTCCAGGCGGGCCAATGCTGCCGCGCTCTTCCTGAGTGGAACCCGGATCGTTGACCTGGCCGCGCGAACTTCAAGTCTGTTGGCTCTTTTCAGAGCTTCATTGAAGTTCTTGTCCGTCAGCGAAATGCGCACCGCATCATTCGTCGCCGCAACATCTGCCTTCAACTTCGCAGCACCAGCGGCAAATTCCACTGGATACGTCACGCCCTTCTCCAATTGCCAGCGCGGTGAGGTCAATACAAGTGAAAGCCCGCCTTCCTCCCGGGTGAACCGGGCACCGATCCCATCTGCGGTTGTAAGGCTCATGACGCACCGGTCGAACTTTCGTTCTTCTGTGAAACTTGCGTCGACTTGCCAAGGACCGATTGCAACGGCTCGAGCTTTACCGGTCTCCTGAGAGACTGCCGTGCCGCACATGACGATTGTCATTAATCCCGCCAATGCAAATCTCATAACCACCCTCCTCAGGTTGTCTGCCTTATTGAGCAACGCCACAAGATACTACGGCTACGAAATCAGCGAGCGGGCCCAGGCATCAGTGAAGAGAACAGTCAATCAGTTGACGCCACGATGCCGCCTGGCCCGGAGGCCTCGCTCGTGGCCTGTTTCTCCTGCGAAGGCACGCTTTGCTTATCTACGCTGACAACGCTCACTCCGACGACCGCCAGAATAGCGAGGGCGATCAGGCCGATGACATACAGCGTTAACGACCCTCGGGAACAGTAGCCGCTCTGGAACGGATACAGCGCATCTTTCGGCCTGTCCCCATCGCGCATCGGGTCATAGTTCATTGAACCGGCCTCGTGGTATTTCAGCTAGATCGAAACGTCAGTGGCGGCCGTCGGGTTCCGCCCCAGTGAAAAATGTTGGGAACCATCTCCCGCCCCTTGCGCTTATCCAGCGTCCCGGATTTTGCACCCGAGACATTCCAAGGTCACTGCCCCGGTGCAGAACGCCGGGGCTTTTTTTGGTCCCTGGAACCTTTCGCGCGCAACCGCGTTAAGAGAGTGCAAAAAGAGACACCCGCCTGCCCCCCGAACCCCCGCGGGTGTCGAAAAGAACCCCCCGGCCGGTAGCTCCCCGCCGGGGCTTCATTTTCATGGGAGCGCTACTGCCGGCCTAAAACAGACCAGAGGGTCGCGCTGCTCCTCAATTTCGACTGGCTCTCTTCGAGCCTGCGAGGAGCCTGCCGAGTGTGATGTCAGGCTGCAAGAAGCTCGTGGCCCGAGTGCGTCACCTCCACCTTGGGACGGCCGTTGGTGGGGATTCTTGCCATCCTCGCTGTCCTCTGCGGTACCCTCCATAAACGCACCTTTCGGTAGGGGTGCCTCGGCAAATGCACGGGTGCCCGCGTTCAGCTCCAAGAAAATCTCGGGCCGTTTCACGGCGATTTCGACGATCGGCGCCACCAAAACAAGAATAACGGCGATGAAGACGATGGCGGTGAGAGTATCACGGCTGTACCCTTTCCATGTCCCTTGCTGTGTAGTCCTCGACTTATGGCCGCAATGCTACCGGAGCCGTTGTGAAAACCTCCTGAAGGTTGAGTTTGGCTATCGTTCACATTGGCGCCCTGGTCTACCTTGGCCTGGTGGTGCTCTTGCGAGGTTTCGACGACTCTTGGTCCTGGTCATGTGGTGTGCTCCGTTCTAGAGAACGCCATCGCGGCGCTTGCACCACCACAAGCCCGGAAGAGCTGGCCGGGCAGGCCTGATCACGGCCACTGCCGTCCAAGCGTGCCCATGCATGCTCACTATGCAGCGGAAGTCCAGGCCCGAACTGAGTCTCACACCCTGGATTGTACGGTCAAATGTCCCTGCCGGGCGGTGCCGCTGCCGCTCCCGTCTCAATCCTCGCGCGCTTGCTCTCGACCCACTTTGTGCTCGCATTGCGATTGCCGCCTAGTTCAATGACCTCGCCAAGCACTCGCACACTTTCATAGAGGGCGCCTTCGTACTCTGACATTGGCGGTTCGGTTTCCATCATTTACTCCAGTAAGCGATCAGTGACACAAGTGACTAGCTACACGGAAACCCCTGTTCCAAAGCGTTGGCGACCAGAGCCCGCGGCACCCTTGTGACGCTCTTGCGGCACCCTGCACGGTTTGCATCGTCCGGAACAGGATACCCGCGGCACGACTTTGGCTGATCCGGGCATCCGGTTTCCCAGCAGTGTTCAAGGGCCGCCTCGACCGGCGGCACTCCGCGAAGCTGGTAACAGTCGGCGGTTCCTGCTCGGCCATCCGCTGCCACGTGTCATATGAAGCTTGGGTGTCCTCCTCTATAGTCATGCCGTCATGATAGGCGACAAAAAGTATGGGAAAGGAGAAAGCAATCATGAACCACACCAAGAAGCATCAGCAGATTGCGTTACTGGTTGTCGCCGCCTCATTGCTCGCCGCTCCAATGGCGCTGGCCGATGTGGTCACCGACTGGAACATCAAGGCCGGCGAGATCGTCGTTGAAGCCAAGCTGGGGCCGCCACCTGCCAACCGGGTGCTGGCGATCGTCCAAACGGCAGTGTACGAAGCTGTGAACGCCATTACCAAGCGCTACCCAGCCAGTGAGCTGCCACTGGAGGCAGCGTCTGGTGCCTCGGTCGAGGCCGCGATTGCGGCGGCGAATCACGCCACGCTTGCGAAGCTCGTGCCGTCGCAACAGGCGGCCATCGATACCGCCTACCACGCGGTGTTGGCAAGGATCGCCGATGGCCCGGCGAAGACCGCTGGCATCGCGGTGGGAGATAAGGCCGCAGCGGCGATCCTCGCAGGGCGCGCCGATGACGGCGCCACCACGGGGGAGACATATCGGCCGCACACCACCGCGGGGGTCTACGTGCCGACGGTCATCCCGGCGGTCCCGCAGTGGCCGCAGCGCAAGCCGTGGCTGATGACGAGCTCTGCCCAGTTCCGTCCCGGCCCGCCGCCCACACTCACGAGTGAGGTGTGGGCGCGCGATTACGCGGAAATCAAGGCGCTCGGCAGCAAGAGCAGCCCGCGCCGCACCGCCGAGCAGACCGAGATCGCCCGCTTCTGGGAAGCGACGATGCCTCCGATCTATCACGGGGTCGTTCGCTCGGTTGCCACCGTGCCCGGGCGGGAGGTCACGCAGAACGCCCGCTTGTTTGCAGCGGTGACGCAGGCTACAGACGACGCGCTGATCGCCATCTTCGACGCCAAGTACCACTACAATTTTTGGCGGCCAGTCACCGCGATCCGCAACGGCGACCTCGACGGCAACGACGCGACCGAACGGGATCCGTCGTGGACGCCGTTCATCGACACTCCCATGCACCCCGAGTATCCGTGCGCGCACTGCATCCTCTCCAGCACCGTTGGTACGGTGCTACAAGCGGAGATCGGGACCGGTCCCATGCCGACCTTGACGACGACCAGTGTCACCGCCAAAGGCGCGGCGCGGAGTTGGACGAAGATCGATGACTTTATGCAGGAGGTAGCAAATGCGCGCATCTACGACGGCGTGCACTACCGCAACTCCACGGAAGTCGGCACGGCCATGGGCAAACAGATTGGCGAGTTGGCAGTGGCGAAGTACCTGCGGCCTATCAAGTAGAACGCGCATGCACGCCCGTGGTCCACCGAGCCAGTGGCAGGTCACGCCCGAAACCGCGCGTCTCCTCCAGCACTGGCGGTCAACACCCGAGTGGCCAGCTCGCTAAAGCTGGCCGTTGCAGCCAGCATGCAGACCTGAGAGCTACGCGACCTTGTATTCGGCCATCTGCAGGACCGCGCGTGTCAGATTACTGTCGGGGAGTCTAAGTTCATCCAGAATCGTGAAGTGGTTTGCCTTGGCGACCGGAATCAGGTCGCCGGGGAGATGAGCCTGCGACCGGTAAGCATGGTAATCCCGACTGCTCGCGATCATCGCCGGCAACTCGCCCGTGCCATACGCGATGGAAAGCGGCTTATCGACGCTTGGCCGGCGCATTGGAGAGAGGGTTTCGATTTCGACTTCGGTCAACTTGACCTTATCGTTGACATGGGGAGAGTCGCGTAGCGCAGCGAGGTCAAAAACTCCCGAAATCGACAACCCAGCCGCCACCTTTCGGATGATCCAATATGAATGCAGTTAGATGCCCGCCGGCCGACCAACCGGTGACTATGACGGGCCCCGCAATACCGTGCTCGACGCCCTTCGCCTCGAGCCAGTCGAACGCTGTTCGCAACTCGTTCGTGATCTGCGTCAGGCTCGCCTCAGGGGCAAGCGTATAGCCCGGCAGCGCTGCCGACCAGCCGCGCGCCAAAGCACCCTCGGCGAGGCAGGCAAATATCTCCTTGCTGCCGCGCTGCCAGTAACCGCCGTGAATGTGAACGAAGCACGGCACTTTAGGGTCGGTAGCGGGATACAGGTCCCACTTCGTCCGCTCTCCTGGAGCATAAGCCAGATCGAGGTGCTTCGGGCGCTGTTCGCGGAGAACTTTCGAAGCTGCGGTCCAGCTTTCGGTTTTCGTCCGAGCGAAATCGGCTCCCACATGCGCTACATTGTTGTAAGCCAGGTTGCGGGCCTCAAGTGACATGGTCATCCAGTCCATTCCGGCCTCCATGACTTCTTTCGCGCCAATGGCAGTGGGAGCTACGACACTAGCTGCGGTCGCAGCCACAAAAGTGCGGCGGTCAAGTGCTGCCATGATTGAACCTCCCTGATTTCTGAAATTCGGCAGCGCTCTGGCAAGCTCTGCAACGGACGCGCCTCACTGAATAGAGAACGCTAATAATCTTCTCGAGTAAAGTTACAGCGTGCACGAACGAGGGTTGGGGATAGTGGACCACCACGATTTAGTTGGCGCTGGAATCGGGACGGTTCACGGCGCATATTCGCATCATGGCCGACAAGCAGCCCAAGCGCCCGAATAATAACGCCAATGCCTTAGAAAGCTGGGAAAGTGAGGGCGGCGCTCCTGCGTCGGACGACGGCTCAATTAAAAGGAAACGTGGCGGCAAAGCAGGTGCTGCCAAAATGACGCTAGAGGAACGAAAGGCTTCGGCTCTAAAAGCTATTCGGGCCTGCCTGTAGCCCCCCCGCGCCTACACCAGGGCGATTTGTCTCAAAATGGCCGCGCCGGCCCGAGCGAAGCCCAAGGCAGGCGCGCAAGGGCGGGGCTTATCCACTCTCGCACCTTTACGAGCACTCGCGCCGTACGTCTGACCCGGCTTGGGCGCGACGTGTCGCGGGTGAAGGCGTGACGACTTGTCCGAGAGCCGGATGCGGGGAATCTGCATGTCCGGTTCGATGAGCGAGGTGTGGAGACGGAGCCATGGTCGAACCAGTGAGGCACCGCCAGACGAAAGGGGCGGGAACGGCTATGCTCGACCTACGGCCACCGCGCCACACTTCGACTTTGCACAAACGCCGCGACCTCATCCGGCGTGCGCATCTCGTTCCCCCGCAGCTCTTCACCACCCTGCAAGGGAAACTCAGTTATAGTTTAAGGCTCCTCCTGAATGCCTCGAGACCCGATGCCCGACCGCTGGGGCGAGTGCCTGGGTGCAACAGAAATTAGTAGGACTTCACTGCCCCTGCCAAGTGACTTATCGCGCCGTCACACAGCTCACGCGGATCGCGTTCGCCGATCGCGGCCTCGTCAATGATATACTTTGCAAGTTCCGCGCGAGCCGATTCCGCACGGTGCCCTGTCGCGTAGGAAGCTCCGCTGTCCTGGACTGCCTGCCAAGCATTGTCAAAAGCGACGGTCAAAATCTGAATAGTACCAGGATCAAACCCCCGAAGATGAGGGCTGAGATACCTGTTCATTGCCACACTCCTCCACTTCTGGCGGGAGCACGACTCCTCTCTCAGTCAGCGGAATGCCGGATATGGGGCCGATGACTATCGACACTGCGCTCAATTAGCCGGCTTGGCGAGTTAATAATCGGCTCGCGCTGGCTAGTGCTGAGATCTCGAAGCCTCATCCGCTACTTTTTCTTGCCTGGTGCAGAGGGAGCGAACCTCGGCTGCATGATCGAAAACGACGATACCGCGGCCGACGGTTTCGCTTTCGGCTGTTTCGGCTTCTTGTGCTCGCGATTGCGTCTTTGTTGACCTTTGGTCATTGATCTTCTCCTCAGTTAGTCATCCAAGATGTCCTTGCATGCAGGCGAACCTGTTGGACAAACGCCTAGCTCGGCAAGTTCGCCGTGCCAAGAACGTAAGGAGCCCCGTGGCGTCCTGAATAGAGTTTGCCAGCCACCTCGAGGATACGGTCACGGTTTGCATCGAATGCGCTCAAAAATCCGGCTTCATCCTTAGACGTGTCCGGACTCATCCGGGAGAGCGCCTCGTCCTCGACGAAAAACAGAATCTCGAATACTGAATCATGCCCACTGAAACGCACACACTGGCGGGCCGGATCATAACAGCGGCTGTGATTAGGAAAATGGACGGTCATTTCAAGCATCATAGGCCCTATCTGCGCTCCGCGCCGATCCTGCCATCCCCCAGTGTACGTGACCGAAGAGTGTTCGGATGTGCAAAACAGCACATTGACGGGTCGCTGCAACCGGATTCGAAATCGAGCCCCGGGCTGTCTAGGTTTTGCGGCGATCCAGCGAAGACGATCGGACCGATGCCGTACCGCCATCAGAGTCTGTTCACGCTCGACTTCTTGACTGTGGCTGGTCGTGCAGAACGACGCTCAACGATGAACTGTCGACGCCGCGAGCCGGAAGCCGTTGGCGTCACGAACGACGTAGTGGCCGCCGGTCGTCTCCTCGACCCGCCAGGGCGCACGAAACTTGCGCGTCACGCTCATTCGCTTGGGCGCCGCCAGTGTCGGTCGAAGCTTCGCGAATGTGAATCTTCACGCCGACCTGTTTCGAGAGCTGTTCGGCGCGCTTAACATTCTGCGCCAGCGGTCACCCTGAGGGCGGCGGCAACCGCGGTCTCATCATTTCGCGTGATGGTGGCCGCACCTTGCGATTGTTCTCAAAGGGCAGCGTGCGTCGTGGCGATTTCAATTCCTTTGACCTAAGCAAAGTGGATCCCGGGTGGCGTATGGCGTATATGGCGGATTCAGATGAGCCAGGACGGCGGCCAAACTTGGCAGTTCATGGGACCGCTCCTGGATAGGAATTATATCGCCAGCCCGCTTTGTCGCGGCGCATCCGCCTGGGGAACAGATTGCGTCTGTTGAGATGGGCCAAACCCAGGCTTCCGTTCCGTGGGTAAAGCCTGCCAGGGCGGGCAGGCAGTTGGAGATCGCAAAATGGAAACGCGGGTACAGATCGATTTTCAGGGTATGGATCCGGTTCCGGCGATTCACGACGAGATCGCCGAGCACGTCGCTGAGCTCGAACGCTTCGGCCGGATCACAGCCTGCCGCGTGGTCGTAAAGGGACCAGGGCAACACCACCACACAGGCGGGTTATATGAGATCAACGTACACCTCGCCCTGCCGAACGCGAGGGATGTTAGTGTCGCGCGCACCGCTCAAAACGACGAGCGACACGCCGATATCCACTTCGCGCTCAACAAGGCGTTCAAGCGTGCACGACGGCAGCTTCAGGATCGTGTCCGGAGACTGCAGCGTCAGACCAAGCATCACGAAGGCGCGCCGACCGGCAGGGTCGTCCGCATCGATCCGTCCGGCGAATTCGGCTTTATCGAGACGGCCGACGGCAACGAGATTTACTTCCACAAGAACAGCGTTCTGAATGACGCCTTCTCCCGACTGAAACTCGGCACCGCGGTTGCGTATGTTGAGGAAGAGGGTGAGAAGGGGTCGCAGGCAAGCACAGTTCGTTTGCTTGGCAAGCACCTGTTGCCATGAAAAGCGGCATCGCTTTCGGGTGGGGAGATGATGCGCGAGACCCGCGCAGCGGCGTCAGAACTGGAGCATGGCGGCATAAGCGCTGAAGTCACCGCTGTCGCGACGCTGAGAGAACCGCAAGCCAAGCGAGCCGGTAGCTGGCTGATTGTGGCACGGCGGGCGATACGTCGGCGTCTTCGCGCGAGAGCGATCGATCCATGAAAGAAATCACCGGCCGCGCGGGAGACGGTTGAACTCTACCGGCGAGGATGGTGCCACTACTCGCGCAACACGACCCCGCCAATCGCCCCCATTTCTGTATTGAGATCACTCACCTTGCCATTCGAGACCTCGGCGACAATCGCGGCTTTACCCGGCAGTAATTCACGCGACACCTTTTCAACAAACTCTCTACCTGCACCGCGATGGACCAGATCGGCCGAGGCACCAAATAACGCTCCTCCGGCAGCTCCAATCGTGGCCGCGAGCAGACCGCCGGGCAAACCAGCTAAACCGCCGATCAGAGCACCGACCGCTGTTCCGCGAGGCCATTCATAGGCGCTCTCCTTCACCGACACCTTTCCGTCGGAGTCCTTCGCGGCGATCGCCCAGCCGTGGAGCGTGTTGCGGCCTTTCGCGTGAAAATCTCTGAGAAGGTGGGCCCCTTGGTGGGCCTTCGCTTCATTCGGGAAGACCACCACGACGAACCTGCTCATATGAGACCTCAATTGCAGCGCGGGACTTCGCGATACCGGCGATACAGCGTTGCACGTTCGTTCCGTCGAGCCTACCTTGCGCTTGCATCGACAGCAGCACATTGATGAACTCGCGCGTCTTGGCCTTCGCACTATTGGTCAACGGGTACACCCGGGTGCCTTGGGAATCGTCGAGTCCCGTCCTGTCCCGTCAGTGAGTGTGTACCCAATGCCGGTGTCGGCCCGCTGCTTGAAGGGAAGGGACATCATCGCCCACAAGCCCGTATAGGCTGGCCACAAGCAGCCGCCGGTCGCGCCGCAGATCGGCCAGTTGCATGATCAGGTGATACGTCGGGACCATCAGTTTTGCTCCCGTAGGCGGCGCTCGGCAGCAGCGAGCATGGCAGCCATCTGCTCGCACCAGTTTCGAGCCCTCTCGAGCTGAAATATGAGTAAAGCCCCGGCGGGAGGGGATACCGGCCGGGGCTGTTTTCTCGACACCCGCGTCGGGGGCGGGCGGGTGTCTCTTGAAGCCCTTGTTAGCCGCATTCATCTCATCGCGCTGATCAAAATTGACCACACACGCATTAGTTGAGGGGTCCAAAAGAAAGCCCGTAAGTGAGTATGAAGACGTGGAACGTCTACGCCATCGAGCGCCGCAAGACGGGGCGCACGGTCACCAAGTTCATCGGCGAGATCGAGAGCGAGGCGAAGGCACTCAAGCGCGCCGCCGCGGAGGTCTCGAAGCAGGCCAACGTGATGCTCGAAGTTCGCGATGCAGCGACCGACAATTGGCGCGGGCCTGGTTAGGAGTTCGGATCATCGAGGAGCCACGCCGGCGGGCGCGAGGAGGATGAGAGATGCTGCGTTGGTTGCAACGGCGCCTGCGAGAGCGACGCGCTTGGAAGTATGCCTGGCGCACCCGGACCCCAAGGACCAAGTGATCGTGAAGGCGATCTTGTTCGCAACCGTTTTGGGCACCTCTCTCAGCGCGCGAGAGATCGCAGAATTTATCGCCCGCCGAGAGGTGACCGAGGAGGAGTGGCAGGAGAACGGGCATCGATGGGAGCGGGCCTGGGCTTACATCATGGGCCGGTGATCCTCGCCCTGGCGCTACTCTCGACTTCGGCGCTCGCCGGCCCACATGCAAATCGACCACTTGTCGCCGGCCGAGGCGCGCAAGATAGCCGGCCTGATCGCGCGGTTGCCTGAAGTGTGGAAGCAGAACAAATGAGTCAGTTGGCGAAATACGCCATCGCCGCCAGCGCGATCACAAACACGATGAGGGCGAATGCCGCCTGAACCCAAAACCGGCGCATGCGGGAAACGGGTAGCACAAAAGAGGCAGCGGCTGAAAGGAACCGTCGCTTCGGCTGCGCAGCACTCGAATCCTCGATGGTGCACTCACTCACAACTTATTATTAGATTGCTGCCCTAAACGGCGGCCGCTGGGCTGGAAACTCTTCCTCCTCGACGGTGTAGACGCAATGTCACAGCTTGTCGGACTCCACCGCAACGCCGACTACGCCGACGCGGAGCGAGAACATTCCGAACTCGTGGCAGTTGTCGTCCGGGAGAACTGGGCCAGTGACCGGGGCCTCTGCTTATCCAAAGAGGTCGCATCCCAGGGCGCCGCTTCACGATGGTATGGCACGGCCGACGTGCTGAGTCCGAGCACAGCGTCGACTGGCCAGTGATCGACGAGGTTGCTGCTGCCACTACGAATCCGACGACTGCGATCGACGAAGATTTCACATATGGGAGGCAGCCGCTGGATACGATAGGCTGTCAGCCGTCAAGTTTCATACCCGTTTGAGCCACGCGCGGGTTTTTGCATTTTCAGGAAACGGAGGCATCGCCTAGCTTCGCGCTACGGCACCGGGACCCGGAGCTTTGCCTTTTTGCTATCGCCCGAGTGAAAGGAGCTTTGATGACTCTGTCCCCACCGATCACTGTGCTGGCCATCGTGATTGCTGCGATGGCCGGCACGGCTTTGCTTGCTCCCCCGCCCAACAAGAAGCTTACTCAAGTATGCGTGGAAGTACCGACCGGCAGCTACGAGAAGCTCGCTCTTCGAACGCGGGACAAGGTCCGCACGGACGGTAGCCCGCAGACGGTGCGAGGCCTTATCGAAGAACTCGTGACCAATCTTCAATAGAAGGACCCGCCCGCGCATAGGGTTCTGAAGCGTGCGCGTCTCTGGCGATGTCATCAGGAGGCTGCTTCTCTTACTCCGCACATCTCGGATCAGACGGCGCTCATGAAAAACGAAAGCGCCCCCAAACCTGGGGCGCTCCCTTAATTTCGTCGGCGGGCAGGAGCCTCAGGCAGCGACCTTTGTCGGCTTGACCTCGAGGACCTTACGAGTGCTCATGATCGGGATCACCCGTGGTTTCATCACCTCCGGGATCTCGCGCACGAGGTCGACGTGCAGGAGTCCGTTCTCCAAGCTCGCACCCATGACTTCAACATGGTCTGCCAGCTGAAAGCTGCGCTCGAAGTTCCGCGCGGCGGCGATGCCCCGGTAGAGCAAGTCGCCGGTCGTCTCCTCGTCGTTCGTGTGCTTCTCGCCGCGGATTGTCAGCGTGCTCTCCTTCGCCTCGATTGAGAGATCAGCGTCGGTGAAGCCGGCCACAGCGACCCAGATGCGATAGGCGTTCTCGCCGGTTCGCTCGATATCGTAGGGGGCCAGATCAAATCGCAGATCGAGGAGACGACCTCGGACTACGACAAGGAAAAGCTGCAGGAGCGGCTTGCCAAGCTCGCCGGCGGCGTTGCCGTGATCAAGGTCGGCGGCTCGACGGAAGTCGAGGTCAAGGAGCGCAAGGACCGCGTCGATGACGCGCTGAACGCTACCCGCGCCGCGGTCGAGGAAGCGTCGTTGCAGGCGGCGGTGTCGCCCTGCTGAGAGCCAAGAAGGCGGTGGAAGCGCTCACCTCCAAAAACGCCGACATTACCGCCGGCATCAACATCGTGGCGAAGGCGCTCGAAGCGCCAGTCCGCCAGATCGTCGAGAACGCGGGCGTCGAGGGCTCGATCGTCGTCGGCAAGCTCTTGGAGAAGTCGGGCAACTATGGCTTCGACGCACAGGAGGAAGAATACTGCGACATGGTCGCGGCCGGCATTATCGACCCGACCAAGGTGGTGCGCGTGGCATTGCAGGATGCGGCGTCCGTTGCGTCAATCCTGATCACCACAGAAGCCATGATCGCCGAGAAGCCCAAGGATAAGGCCCCAGCCATGCCGGGCGGCGGAATGGGCATGGGTGGCGGTATGGGTGGTATGGACTACTGATTTCTTCGAGACGAGATTTAATCGTGGGCGCGAATTTGGTTCGCGCCCGCTTCACTTGATCGGTCCATGCATTCGCATCCGAAATTCCCTAGGGAAGTTCCCGCGTGCTCGCCATTTGTGTTGGACGTCTCCAAGCTCCCAGACTCGACCCGCAGCGGATCGAGTCTTTCGAAAGGACAAAGAGATGAAGACAAGGACCAAGAGGGCCGTTCTAATCTCTGCGACGCTGCTCGCGTTGACGATAGAGGTTGCCGCGCAAGATCTGCCCGTATTGGGACAAGGTAACCCTTCCTGCAGTTCGTGGTCGGAACGTCGAGCTGGCGATGCGGTCGACGCGGCTACCATGATCGCATGGGTGCTCGGCTATATGACTGCGTATAACCACTATGGCGCGGACCACGAGGGGGATGTGTCCGGCGGACAGCGTACGGAGGAGCTGACGAAGTGGATCGACGATTACTGCCGCACGAACCCGACCGACAGCTTCTACAATGCTTCCGCCGCCCTCATTCGCAAATTCCGGAAAGTTGCCAGCCCCTGATTCGCGAGCCCAAAAGCTCCCGGCGAGCCCCATCCTACATTGGTCGAATGTCCGGTTAGTTAGGGGGTCATGAGCGTCGACTCGACTATGTCCGTGGATGGTCCGCTCAACCTTCGACTTCTGCCCAAGCGTTGCACCGCAGCAAAACGACGAGACGTGCCAATTGAACGTAAGACGGTGCTATTTTTTGGATTCTGAACGATGGCGCTGGCCCAGCATCACGAGGGGGTCCAGACCGAAACTTATCCCTCATCGATTCCAGTTTCTTAGAATGCCAACGATGCTATAATTTTGGCTCATGTTCCTCAGTGTAAATGGAGGTCAAGCAAAGAGGTCCTGCCTATGAACAAAGCAAAGCCACCGTTCGATCCCAAGGTCTTTCTCGCCAAGGCAGACGGGGGGAGGACCATCGCCAAATATCCAGTGAATCAAATCGTGTTCTCACAAGGAGATCTGGCAGATTCTGTCTTCTACATTCAGGACGGCAAGGTCAAAGTCACCGTCATTTCCGAGCAAGGGAAGGAAGCGGTCGTCGCAATCCAGGGTCCGGATGAATTCTGCGGGGAAGGTTGCCTGGCCGGCCAGCCGCGGCGCATGGCGACAGCTACGGCAATAACGGAGTGCGAGATTATGCGACTGGAGAAGCAGGCTATTGTCCGCGCCCTCCATGACGAGCCAGCGTTTTCCGAGATGTTCGTCACGCATATTTTGGCTCGAACCATCCGCGTCGAAGAGGAGATCAACTGTTCAATTCGAGTGAGAAGCGCCTGGCACGGGCTCTTCTTTTACTAGCTAATTTTGGCAAGGAAGGCAGACCCGAGCCGATCATTGCGAAGGTCAGCCAAGAGACGCTCGCGGACATGATCGGCACCACGCGGTCTCGTGTGAGCCATTTCATGAACAAGTTTCGGGAATTGGGCTTTATCGATTACAACGGCAACCTGAATGTTCACAGTTCCTTGCTGAGCGTTGTTCTGCACGATCAACCGCAGATCAGAAGGTGAATGTGAGCAATTTTGAGCAAGCCATAGTTGGTAGCTTGTTACTTTGACAATTAGCGGCTCCGATTGGTCGGGCGACGATCTGGGGCGAACGTGTCAGTCGACGTCAATTCACGACGGTGCTTCCGCCGAGAGACTCAACGGCATGAGATGGATGCCGTCGCTCAAGAGCGAGACGCCGATTGGCTCCCCTACTGGCTTATGAAGTTCAGAGAAACGAAAGCGCCCCGAAAATTGGGGCGCTCCCCTAACCGCAACCACACCTGCCGTCGCCTGATTTCGCGAGCTAACAAGCTTATGTGCGCCAAAGTCAGGAGACTGTTTGGGAGGTCACGCGCGGCAGAGAATTACTCTCGGCCGCCGCGTCCTTTGCAAGGCCAGTCGCTACGCGGCCGGATTAGGCGCAGTGTGGAATAAATCATCGGTCCCGTACCGGCATCCGTTGACTGAGAGACACGGCGCGCTCCCGCCCTGGCAAACGCGCCTGTGAGCACAGCGCCAAATGATCCTGTAGCTGGCCAAGAGCAAGGCTGGCTCTCCAACGTTCGTATTCTTTGCCGCGCTATTGTCGACAGCGCTCGCGCTCGGCGGCGCCTTGGCGCATCTCTACGAGCTGCCGAACAAGATCGGCCTACCGCAGGAGCGCAGCGACGCTCGAACGATGAACCCGACCACGGTCGCCGGCCCCTCCCCTTCATGTTCTGCGTTCCTTGTTGGCTGGCTCAATGCCGATGCTGCGCAGTTCTACGCGCGCCTTGTCCTCGCCCACGCGCTGGCGCTGGCAGCATGCCGCGACAGCTTCCATGTAGGCGAGCTCCCTTGCCCGAGCGGCGTCGCCGCCGGTGATGCGAAGCCACACCTCACGGCGCGAGTGAAACCAAGCCACCCATGCACTGGGGCCGTCCGCTTGCGGGCCGAGATGTGAGGCGAATGGTGCCATGGTTGCTGCTCTGTCCGGTTAGAACGGCACCTCGCCTTCCGCCGCCGGAGGCGCTGGCTGTTCGCGTGCCGGCAGCACGTTGTTGCGGATCGCCTCCTTCATGAAGAGGTCCTGCAGCTCTTTTAGTTTCTCGGGGTTCTGTTGGGCCAAGTTGTTCGCCTGGCTGAAGTCCTCGCTCACGTTGTAAGGTTCCCATACGTCGTCGTTAACGGGAGGCAGAGGCACTAACAGCCACGGGATCGAGTGGCGCGTGGCGGCAACCCAACCTTCGTGGTAGATGGCGCGATTGCCGAACATCTCAAAGTACTGCGTGGTCCGCTGGTCGGCGGCCTTGGCGTCGTCGACCGAGTACAGCATCGAGCGTTTTTCTAGTTTACGCACAAACTCACGGCCATTTGAAAATCACCCGGGCGTCATCTAGAAAAGCCGCGGTGAGTGAGTTGCGTATGAAAACCTGGAACGTCTACAGCATCGAGCGCAAGGGCAAGCGCACCATCACCAAGTTCGTGGGCGAGGTCGAGAGCGAGGCGGAGTCGCTGAAGCGCGCCGCCGCGGAGGTCTCGAAGATCGCGGGCGTGAAGTTGGTAGTTCGTGATGCAGCAACCGACAATTGGCGCAGGCCCGGGTGGACCCTCCCTCGCCCTGGTGCTGCTCTCGACCTCGGCAGTATCGCAAAGCGTCACGCGGCGTGACCGTTTCCATTTGGAAGGCGCGGAGCTGGCACGAACGGTGAAGATGTGCCGTTGATCGGCGGCATCACCCTGATCACGTTCTCGGCCGTGGCGAGGCCGCGATGGCCGTCGAGATCGAGCACCCACAGGTCGGCTCCCTTGTTGTGAATGGTGGCGCGGCCGGTCTGCTCGCCGAGGAAGCGATTGAAGGTCGTGACCCAATCGCCGCAGCGGATGGTCTCGAACATGGTCATTTTTGGGGGTTCTCCTAACTCACACGTAGGGCCGCCGGGAGCGGAATTCAAGGAAAGGCGCAAAGCAAGCCACCAAGCGCCTTCCGGCGGATAACAACACATCAGCGGGCCTGCCTTTACGAACTCTGAACACGTAGGACACCCTTGATCCTGTGGTTGTACGGTGTAGCGTACGGGTGAGGGCCGTGCCTGCCGTCGTACCGTGCCTGCCGTCGTACCGTTGGAGGATTTATGGCCGAGCAGCGCCTTCTCCAAATCCGGCTGACGCTGAAAAGCCTAAAGTCGATCCGCAATTTCGCGCTCGACAACGAGTGCATGCCGATCCGCCGGCGTGAGGACGGCATGATTGAGATGGTGGCGCTCGCTCCTTCAGCCACCGTCGCCAAGCTGCGCCGAATGCGCAAGACCGACGTACTGGTCGAGGTGCTGGCCGATCGCACCGAACAGACGACCTGCAGCGCGCCAGCTGGTTTCTCCCACCAATCGCTACGCCGGCGGCTCGCTGCCGCGCGGCCCAGGTGCCAAGCGGAACTGACTTGTACCACACTGTCGACGAAATCGAGACCGCAGTCGCCAACTTGGCAGCCGCCTATCCAACTATTGCCGAGCGCATCCTTCTGCCCGAGACGAGCACCGAGCATCACCGCACCGTTCCGTGCCTGCGCCTAGGTAGCAACGCCGCCGGCGCGGCTGACGGCGCACTCTTCATCTTCGGCCAGCATGCGCGTGAGTGGGTGCCGCCTGAAGTGGCGCTCGCGTTCGCGGCCGACGCTCTCTATGCCTACGCAAATAGCGTCGGACTCACTTACGGCGGCATGAGCTACACGGCAGCGCAGGTCCGACAGGTCCTCGATACGATCAACGTGTTCGTGGTGACGTGCGTCAATCCGGATGGCCGCATCTACACCATGATCGACGACACCGATGAGAAGCGGCTATGGCGCAAGAACCGCACCACTGCGCATCACGCCACTTGCCACGGCGTCGATCTCAACCGCAACTACGATTTCGCGTTCGATCTCGACCGCTATTTCTCCACCGCCTCGGCGGTGACCACCTACACCTCCGATAACCCGTGCAGCACCAATCAGACCTACCAGGGACCCTCCCCGTTCTCGGAGTCGGAGACGCGCAACGTTCGCTGGCTGCTCGACACCTATCCGCGCATCCGCTGGTTCATCGACATCCACGGCTATCGAGGCGAGATCTACTACCCGTTTGGCGATGACGAAAACCAGACTACCGACGCGGCGATGAACTGGCGCAATTCGGCCTACGATCACCAGCGCGGCGTCCACGGCGATGCCTATCGCGAATACATGGCGCGGGCGATCTCGCCACGCACGATGCTGCTGGCGCTGCGGCTGCGCGAGGGCATTCTGCCGGTGCGCGGCAGAGCTACCTGGTCACGCAGTCGTATCACGCTCTATCCAACCGGCCGGCGTCTCGTCCGACTACACGTGGTCCCGCCATCTGGCGGACTGGACCAAGCCGCGCGTCGAGGCATTCGCGATCGAGCACCACGCGCGTTGCGCCCACGATCCGCGAGGGCTTTCAGCCGCCACTCGCCGAGAAGGACGAGATCGTCCGCGAGATCACCTCCGGGCCTCATCAATTTCTGTCTGGCCGCCTCGTGCGGGGTGCCGGGCCTGACGGCCGAGCTCGACGACCGAGGTCGATCTTCAATCGGGTGCCGGAGGGCCGCACGCCAGCCGCCCGGTCATTCTGCAAGTGACCGGCTGCGAGGCCGCGACCTTTCGTATCGTCTCCGGACCGAGCCGCACGTCGGGATCGACGCGCGATCAGCTATGGCATCGCGGTCGGATCGCGGTCGGTAGGCCACGTCACGCCGCCGGCAACGCGCGAGTTGTTCTCTGGCTCACCTGTTCGGGTGGACTTAACGGCGATAGCTCGATCGGCACGGTACGGGTCGAATGCCCGCAGACCGGCCAGACCTTCGACGTGACGCTTCGAGCGGATTTCGTCCGCGCGCCGCGCGTTGGCGCCGTTCTCATCCTGGATCGTTCCGGTAGCATGAGCGAGGACGGCGGCGATGGCCGCACGCGGCTGCAGGTATTGCTCGACGCGGCACCGGCATTCGTCGATATCGCACCGCCCTCCACGCGGGTTGGCGTCGTTCGGTTCGCCACCGACGCGTCGCCGGGCGCGCCGATGACCACCATGGGTCCGGAAGGCGCCGACCCCGGCCGCGACGCTATCCGCGATGGCGATCGGCAATCACACGCTCGCGCCGGGAGCCGCGAGCTTCACCTCGATTGGTGATGGCGTGCATGACGGAAATGCGTTGATCGCCCCCGAGGCCGGCCTCGATGCCAAGACGCTCGTGGTGCTGACCGATGGTCGCGAAAATCGCTCGCGCTATCTCTCCGAGGTCGCAAGCCTCATCAACGATCGAGTGTACGCCATCGGCCTTGGGACGCCCGAGCAGATCGACCCGATCGCCTCGACATGCTTACCAACGGCACCGGGGGCTATCTGCTGATGACCGGGACGCTGGATGCCGACGATCCCTACCGATTGGAGAAGTACTACCTGCAGATCCTCACCGGGGTCACCAACGACCAAGTCGTCTTGGATCCTGACGGGTGGCTGCCCTATGGAGCAAGTCAATCGATCCCGTTTTATCTGAACGAGGCGGACCAGACCGTCGACGTCATAGTGCTTGTTGCTTTACCCAAGCTGCTGCGCGCACGGCTGCGCACGCCGTCGGGCGAAATTTTTGGTGAAACGCATCCGTCGTTGAAATGGACGCTCGGGAACCACGTCGGTTTCTATCGCTACACCCTGCCAGTGCCGGGCCCATCCTCGCTCGAAGGTCCGGGACGCTGGGAACTGCTGCTCGACTGGCGTCGCAACCCGAATCCGGACGTGATCCGGCGGCGAGCGGCCACGGGCGTCGCTTCGACATGGTCTCCGCTACACCGCGCTCGTCCATGCCCGCTCCGAGCTTGAGATGGTCGCCACACTCGTGCAGAGCAGGACGCGCATCCCGGGCGCACAGGTGATCGTGCGCGCAAGACTCAGTCAGTACCAGGAGGTTCCGATCGACGGGGCGGGTGTTCGTGCACGCGTTCGCTTTCCGGATGGCAGTCCATCGCTACTCTTTGGCTCCCGGCGCAAGGTGAGGGCGTCTACCAAGGTACGTTCACGGCAAGCGTCTGGGGCGTCTATCGGGTTCGCATCACCGCCGAAGGCCGCAGCCTGCGCGGTGCGCCCTTCACACGCGAGGCGCTCCGCACGGCGGCGGTGTGGGACGGCGGTGATCGTCCGCCGCCAAGTACGACGGATGAGGACTGGTGCAAGAAGCTTGAATGCCTGATCGAAGCCGGTGTGCTCAACGCCGAGGTTCTCAAGCGACTCGGAATCGATGTCGGGCGCCTCAGCAAATGCTGTCCGCCCGACCTGCCCGAGGGACCACCGCCTCGGGTAAGGATCCGCAGGGGCACCGAGGCGCGGCGTCGGCCGACACGGGCCCGGCGACCAGCACGGGCTCGGAGAGAGCGAAGGACTGGTCCGAGATACGGATCCTCCTCAGAACTCGGTTGGAACCAGACAGCTGAAACGCTCAGGGTTCAAAGCCCGGCGGAGTGAGTCTCTTCCCGTCCCCGGCACGCGGGTGCGGGCGACGCGCTTGCGCTTCGGCTGGAACGTGCCGCCGACCGAGCGTCTGCCGACTGTAACCTCAAACGAAGGAGCGCGCACGCTCGCGCCGATGCGCTGGGGGCTTATTCCTACGTGGGCGAAGGATATCAAGGTCGGCTTCTCCACCTTCAACGCGCGTGCCGATAGTGTCGACACAAAACCCGCATTTCGCGGGGCATGGCAAGGCGGCCGGCGCTGCCTAGTCGTAACGTCCGGTTTCTACGAATGGCATCTTCGGGCTGCGTCCCGCGTTCCGCCAAATGGGTAAACGGCTCGCCGAGGACGGCTACAGTGTGCTCGTCGTAAATCCGTTCTTCCGGCAGAAGAAGGCGCCGACGGCGCCGAACGGCGCGAACACGCCAATTCCGGAAGTGCTGCCGCTGATGCAGGCGTTGAACGCGACGACGCACACGACGGACGCCAAGACGTTCATCGCGTGGCTCAACTCGCGAGCCGAGGTCGACAAGGCCAAGAAGATCGGCACGATCGGCTACTGCATGGGCGGTCCCATCGTGATGCGCACGGCGGCCGCGGTGCCGAACCGCGTGGGTGCCGGCGGCTCGTTCCACGGCGGCGGTCTGGTCACGCAGGATCCGGACAGCCCGCATTTGCTGATCCCGCAGATGAAGGCGCAATTCCTGATCGCGGTGGCCGAGAACGACGACATGAGCGAGCCCAACACGAAGACCGTGCTCAAGGACGCGTTCGCAGCGGCGAAGCTGCCCGCGGAGATCGAGGTGTACCCGGCCGCTCACGGCTGGTGCCCGCCCGACACGCAGGTTTACGACCGCGATCAGTCGGAGAGGGCGTGGGGCCGTATGCTGGCCATGTTCGAGAAGGCCCTCGCGTAGCGCGCTGCAAAACTGACTGGTTCAGGGTTGTTGCCACGAAGCTGCGTTCAATGGCGGCCACAGCCAATGACCGCGACTTCGTCTCGTTGGCGTTCGACGGAGAAGCTCTGAGGATTTCCGCCTGCGGCCGAACTTTCATCGTCCAGGCGGCGGGGACGGCGTGGAAAGAATGCTATGCCATTAAGGCGACAGCACTCGATCATCTGCCTAAGCGCCTGACCAATCCTGTGCCAGTCAGTATCTGGGAAGCTAAGCTTACAATTGGCAATAGAGTTTGGTCATTGGTCGACCAGGACGAGAAACTGGGGAGGTTGTTCACCCTCACGGATGACACCTATAGATTAACACGGCCCCATTTTACGCGCTGCACATGCTAACGGGCGCGACAAGCGACTGGTCCAGCTGGGTTTTACCCTTCGACAGCTTGGGTATTGGGCAGCGTTTATGTTTTCGGTCATCCGGCGGCCATCTCCTTGGCGATCCTCTGCACCGTCCCTACGCCCACCCCTACCTTGCCCGCGATCTTACGGATGCCGGTGTCACCCTTGCGCAGCATCGCCGCGATGGCCTTCTCCTTGCTCGCCTCGACCTTCGGCCGCCCAAGTATCTTGCGCTTCGTCGGGTCCTTTGGGCCTTGAGCCTTGAACCTAGCGAGCCCTGCATTGACACGCTCGCGGATCATCGCGCGCTCAAACTCAGCGAACACGCCCATCATTTGGAACAGGGCCTTGCCAGCCGGGGTCGTGGTGTCGATGCCCTGTTGATGTAGGAATAGGTCGACCTTTGCGCCGTGAATGTCCGCCAAGAAGCCCACGAGGTCCTGTAGCGAGCGCCCAAGCCGGTCTACCGACCATGCCATGATCACATCGAAGCGCCGCCGCGTGGCATCCTTGCATAAGGCATCGAAGGCTGGACGCCCCTCGCGCCCTTTAGCTCCTGATATGCCGTTGTCGCTGTAAGTCTCGACAACCTCCCAGCCAGCGCGCTCTGCAACCTCACGCAACTCGCGCAACTGGTTCTCTGTAGTCTGACGGTCGGTCGATACGCGAGAGTAGATCGCTGCGCGCTTCGTTCTCTTGATCATGGCCTCCGCCCTCCTTGGTGGCTGGGCGCGACCATAGTTCACGCTTGTACGGTAATCAACTGTTTTCTGTACATCAGAATTGCAATACGGAAACGTAAGTAGATAGCGGGGTCTCGCATCGCTTCTGGAGAGGGTTTTTCTGTACCCCCCTCAATCGCGACAAGGCAGAAGAATAGCCAGGAGACCGGAAGTCAAAGTTTGAACCCAGAGGGCCGAAAGCGGCAAAGGCCGCTATACGACCATCCTGAAGTAGGGGGGAGCCACTTCCGAAGGTAAAGCTACCGCGCCGTCGCGATGCGCGTCTTCTCAGATTGATACGGTCACGCTGCTGTCTTCCGATTGTCTTCGAGCCGCGCATCGACCATGGCAACCGTCTCATCCACGACTGCGTTGCGCAGACCGCGCTCCCCCGCAATAGCCTGCATGAGGCGGTCCACCCGCTCGATGTCGGGTGCACCGGCGAACAAAGCCCGCGCCGCGGATGACGGACGCACCAAGCCCTGCGCCGCGGCGGCGTATTTCTCGAACGGCACCAGATCGCCGGGCCCGGCGCCCAGCTTGACGCACAAGTCCTGCACCCAACCGTAGACCGCGCGCAACTCCGAAATGTTTGTGTGCACGGCCTCCTTGATCGACCGCGCCCGGTCCTTCTGCACACAGCGGTAGTTGCCGGTCAGCAGCATCGCCCACTTGGCCAGCGGCACAAAGATGAACTCGTGCACCTTGAGCTTGACCGGCAGCTCGATTTTGGTTCCGTCGCCGGGATCGTGGCGAATGGCCTCGATGTCGGCCTGCATCTTCCTGAGCATCGAGGTCGAGCCTTCGTCATCGAAACGCGCCACCTTGAAGTTGGTGGGCAAGGTGACCTGAAGAACGTTGATCTTCTCGTCCGGCGGGCGGAACGCCTGGGGATCGGGGCTGCACAGGGTCATGAGCGCCGGATCGAAATTCGCCCACACGCTCGCATCGGTGTAGCACGATTTCAGCGCGTCGGTCTGAAGGCCGGGAATGCGCTTCAGAAACGGGAGGGGCGGCATGTTCATGATCGACATGCAGGGAACCCTGGCCCTGGCGACGGCGTCCAGAAGCTCGCGGGCTCCGGGCGATCGGTATTGCGGCTCCTGCATCGCAAGACGCACCAGATCGTAGCCGGAAGGATCGACCGCCGCCGGGACGTCAGCGGAGAGCCTACCCTTCAGCGTGCGCGAATCGATCTCGACCACGTCCTTCCTGCCTTTGATCGGCAGGCGTACCCGCGTGCCCTCGTTATTGATGACCTCTACTTCCTGGGGCAGGCACACCAGCTTCACAGCATGGCCGCCGAACAGAAGCTTGGCGGCGAGCAGCGAACCATAGGACGCGCCCATGATCATGACGTTGCAGGTGCTCACGTGACTTGCTCGTATCTTAGTGCGACGACGACCGCCTTGCCTTCTTGACACTTTCCGCGAGTTGAAAAAGCTATGCGGGTACGCGCAGGATCGCGCGCATGTTTTGGTCGACCTGCAGGGGGCGAGCCGTTGGCATTGCCTGGATAGAATGAACAGAGCGCCCCCAGCCCCTAGCCTCAGCGACCAACGCGCGATCCTTCATCACGAACCGACCCCGAACCACCGTGTGGATGGGCAATCCGCGCACGGACCGACCGTGCCACGGCGTGATCTTGGAGCGTGAATGCAACGCGGCGTCATCGATGCTCCAACCGCGGTTCAGATCTACGATGGCAAGGTCTGCGTGGGAACCCGCTTGGATGGCTCCCTTGCGAGGGAAAAGGCCCCACACCTTTGCAGGGTTCTCTGAACTCCAGCGGACATAGTCTGAAAGCGATATACGGCCACTGGCCGCCTCCGTCAGCATGAGCGGCATCTGGGTTTCGACCCCCGGAAAGCCACAGTCGACCGTCCAGATGTCGTTCCGGGTCTTTTCGGCGGGGACATGCGGGGCATGGTCGGTCGCGATCATGTCGATCGTGCCGTCACGTAGCGCCTGCCAAAGTGGCTCGTGGTTAGCAGCTTCCCTGACTGGCGGGTTGACGCGAATGACCCCGCCGAGCCGGTGATAGTCGTCGGCCGAGAGGAAGAGGTATTGCGGACAGGTTTCGCCGGTAATGTCGACGCCGCGCACTTTGGCCTCGCGGAGTGGTCTAAGCTCGGCTGCTGAGGAGATGTGCAGGACGTGGATGCGAGCCCCTGTCCATTCAGCGAGCACGGCCGCGCGCGAGACCGCTTCCACCGCTACAACGGCCGGGCGGGCCGCGAGGTGAGCAAGCGGGTCGGTTCGGCCGGCGGCGCGCATGCGCCCTTCGCGGCGTGCCATAATGGATGCAGTCTCGGCGTGAAGAGAGATGCGCCTACCGGTCTCCGCCACGATCTCGAAGGCTTCGAGCATCGCTCCTGTCGGCACGGTGGGAATGCTGCCGAAGGTATTGCCCATATAGAGCTTGAAGCCGATGACGCCGCCGGCGATCAGCGCTTCGATATTGTCGATTGTATCTTCTCCGAGAAGGCCGTAGAGCCCGAAATCTACGAACGCCTTTTCAGCGGCGAGCTTTTGCTTAAGTGCAAGTGCCTCTGCAGTCCCAGTCGGCGGTATCACATTGGGCATCTCGAACACAGTAGTGACGCCGCCAAAGGCAGCCGCCGCTGTTCCCGTCCCCCAGTCCTCTTTATGTGTATATCCCGGCTCACGAAAGTGAACATGGACGTCGATCGCACCGGGGAGGATGTGGAGCCCGGTGGCGTCGAGCGTCTCAGCCGCCCCTGGCATCGCTTCGGCTGCGCCGATAGAGGCTATTTGACCATCCTTGATCGCAACGCTCGCCCGAAGACTACTGTCCGGGGTTACAACCGTGCCGTTGTCGATGACGAGATCTGCCATCATGTTGATCTGCCGCTCCTCAAAGCATTGCCCAACCACCGTCGACCGGAAGGTCGACCCCGGTGATTTGTCGTGATGCGTCGCTACCGAGAAACAAGCAGGCATTGGCAACATCGTCCGCTGTCGAGATGCGCTTCAGCGCATATTCCTCTGCGAGATGTTGAGCCGCTTGCCCGCGGCTGATACCGAGACGGCGCGCGAGGTCCACGCAGACTTTCTCCCGAAACCGGGGGCCGTCGACCATCCCCGGCGCGACACAGTTCACATTGATGTTGTGGGAACCAACTTCCAGCGCGAAGCTTTTGGTGACCCCGCGCAGCGCCCATTTCGAAGCCGAATAGGCCAGGCGACCTGCGCGACCCCGCATGCCGAAAGTTCCGCCGACATTGACGATCTTGCCGTAGCGCTGCGCGATCATCGTCGGCAGAACCCCGCGGATCATATTGAAACAACCGGTGGTGTTCAGATCGATGATCTCATCGAATTCCGTTGCAGTCGTTTCGAGTCCGGTTTTTCCCACGGGTCCCGTTCCACCTGCGACGTTGACTAGAATATCCAGACGCCCGGAAAAAACGTCGCGACTAGCAGCCGCGGCGGCATCGCACTGCCCTGGCACCGTCACATCGCATCGTATGACGATCGCTTCGGAACCGAGTGCTCGCACTTTCCCGGCGACCGGCTCAATCGCGTCAATATCCCTGCCGAGAAGGGCAAGCCGGCAGCCCTCGCCCGCGAAGGCAAGTGTGATTGCGGCGCCCATTCCCTTCGCTGGACCGGTAATCAGCGCAACGCGACCGGTGAGTTCAAGATCCATTCGGCGCCGAGTCCATTAATGCCGCCGCTCGAAGAGGATGTCCTGAGCGCCCTGCCAGAGGACGAGCTTTCCAAGCGCCGCGAGATTCTCCCGTCCCTGCGTGATTGTGAGGAAATGATTTCCCGCGAGCTGACCAACCTTGCTGGCGAACGACACACCGCCATAAGCAAGAAGGATTTCCGTCTCGCTGATTCCGCCGGGATAGAGGATCATTTCGCCAGCGGAAGGATGACTGGTGTGATTCTCGTACGATAGGCCGAGGTCCAAATCGCCGAGCGGGATCCAGCAAGCCTCGCCGCTCCAACGAACGTGAATGACTTTCTGATGATAGGGCAGAAGATTCCTGAACACGGCGCACGTCTTGGGCGCTGCCTCTTCCTCCAGACACCCAGCAAAGATAAAGGGGCCCACCGTGATCGTCACCATGGTCATAACAGGTGGCTCCCGCTCGCCCTGGTTTTCTGATTAGCATCGATCTGTGCATTGCCGACAGCGAGCGCACGCCGCCTCGCTGTGGCCAGATCGGCGATGACCAGTTCAATGGCGGCCTTTTGGGTGGCGAGATCCATCGACGCGTATTCCACCGGCAATCGGACGGTGGAATGGTTCTCGCGCACCTCAGCCTCGATCAGCTCGGCCGCCTGCTCGGGAAGAAGAGGAAAGTGGACAAAACCAAAGGCGGCGTGCCCGCCTCTCGCCTCTTGCGCCTTGAGAAGGGTGTAGAGCATCAGGTTGCACAGGTGCGTCCCGGCATGATGGGATACGCGGCTCGGTATGCCGTGAGCGCGCAACATTGCTGCCAGGTGCGTCGCATCATACGTCGCCAGTCGTGCGCCCGGGCCGCGCTCGTCGAGCGGTTCACTTCGGACGAAGTTCCCCCGATTGTCGGCCACGTCGAAGTCGGCAATGTTGATGGCCGTCGTCTCGATCCGGATGTAGCCGGCACCGACGAAGAGTTCCGAAGTCCCAGTGCAACGTCTGGCTCATGTTCGGCGACAAGCGCAACAATGCGCCCGGGCAGGTCGACGTAGGAAACCGGCAAAACTACACCGATGACCTCGGCGATACCGCTTGTCTTGCAAGCAAAATGCTCGACAACCTCCGCCGCGGGATTTCGCGTCAGCCCGCCAAACGGCTCCGAACCCAGCAGTAAGACTCTCGGACGACGCTGCCTCTTGGAGATTGCTCCCTCCCGATGCTCTCTTTTGCCTCGAAAGGCGGATGCGAACGCCGCCTCCGCCCTGGAGCACCCGGACTTACTTCGCGACAGTCTTGGCTTTTTCGAAGACATCGTGCGTCCATGCGTTCTCGGGCTTCTTGCTGATGATCGGATCGACGGTCCCCGTAAGAAGGACTTCAACTGTCCGATCGAAGGCCGCCGGATCGAGCCAGCCGAGGCCATTCGGCGGATTGCCGATCAGCTTGGCGATCTCCTTGAGCTGACGTTTCTGGACGTCGAGGTCGGCAACGCCAGCAGGGTCGGACTGAACGACGATCTCAGCCGCCTCATCGATGTGATCGATGGCGTACTGCCAGCCCTTAATCGAAGCAGCAGTAAAACGGGCGAGCTTGTCGACAAAGGCCGGATCGCTGAGACGGTCCGCAACGGTATAAAGCCCGTCCTCCATCGTGGCGACGCCGTAGTCTTCGAAGAAGAATACAATGAGCTTCTCGGCGGGCACACCAGCGTCGAGGATCTGGTAGTATTCGTTGTAGATCTGCGTCGAAATGCAGTCCGTCTGTTTGTTGAGAATCGGGTCGACGTTGAAGCCTTGCTTGACGACAGTAATGTCTGGGCTCGATCCGGTCAGCTTCAGGCCAAGCTTGCTCGCCCAAGCAAGGAACGGGAACTCGTTGCCGCCAAAAATGATGCCGATCCGCTTCCCCTTGAAATTGTCGGGCGAGGTAACACCCAATTCGCGAAGGCAGGTGATGTTATTGCCAGCACGAGTGAAGATCTGCGCGACGTTTACGAGGTCGAGACCCTTTTCCCGGGCCGCTAGAGCGCTCGGGAGCCAATTGACGATAACATCGGCTCCACCGCCGGCGATCACTTGTTCGGGGCTGACGTCCGGTCCGCCAGGCTTGATGGTGACGTCGAGGGCCTGTTCCTCAAAAAACCCCTTTTCTTTAGCGACGAAGTAGCCAGCGAACTGCGCTTGCGCGACCCATTTGAGCTGGATCGTGAACTTGTCCGCTGCTGCGGCGAGATTTGCCTCGCTCACACATACGAGAAGGGCAGTGAGTAAAAAGAGACTGCGTTTCATTTCCTGAGACTCCTTGCTGCTAGGTTTCTAAATTCTTCCTCGCGGCCGCTGCGACGGATGCCAGAAGGTGATCGTGCGCTCGGCAAGACCCAGAGCGCCGTACGACGCTGCTCCGGTCACCGCTGCGATGGCGATTGCTGCCCAGACCCGATCGAGGTTGAGCCGTCCAACTTCGGTCGAGATGCGGAAGCCCAGACCGTAGGTCGGCGTTCCAAAGAACTCGGCGACGATTGATCCGATGAGCGCCAGCGAAGCATTCAGCTTGAGAGCTGAAATGATGAACGGCATCGCAGCCGGCACGCGAAATTTGAGCAGTGTCTGCCGGTAGCTTGCCGAGTACGAGGCCATCAAATCGTACTCGAGCGGCGAAGCCACACGGAGCCCCGCGAGAGTTGTGACCAAGGTCGGGAAGAAGGTCATCAACACGACGACGGCAGCCTTCGATTCCCATCCAAAGCCAAACCACATCACCATGATCGGCGCGATGCCGACGATCGGCATCACACCGACCCAGTTGCCGATCGGCAGCAGGCCCGCTTGGAGAAACGGGGACCGATCCGCTGCAAAGGCCATTGCTATGCCGGCAGCAGATCCGATCAGGAAGCCTGGAACTGCCTCGCGAACGACCGTCTGCAGGAAGTCCTGGGTGAGGTCGTAGGAATAGGCGGAAATCGCGCGCCCGATCGCGCTTGGCGACGGCAGCAGGATGCCTGGTATCCGATAGCCGACAGTGATCGTCTCCCAAAGGAAGAGTATCAGGACGGCGAAGACCGCTGGCACAAGCAAATCCGAGAACCGCCCGCGGTCGCGCGCGTATTTTGACAGCCCCCAACAGGCCAGCCCAATAATGAGGACAAGCACGAGGGGGACGGTTGCGGTCGCGTCAAAGGCGATACCGTTGTGGAGTTGGTTGAGGAGCAGGGCAGCGAGTACCCCAGAAGACAGGACAAGAAGTGACGCCGCGGCAATCGGCCAGCCGGGTAACGACAGCGCAAACAGGGCAGCCACAGCCGCGGCGGCGAACATGCTCAGGCTGGGCGCTCCTTCGACAAGTGGGACCGGCTGGCCATTCAGATGACCCCCAGTGAAGACGCCAAGCGACCCGGCGGCGACGATGGCGGCAATGGAACTGGCTGCGGCAACACGGTGGCGGTTCATAGCCTTCCACCCCTCCGCATCCGGACGAGGCGCTCCGTCAGGCCGATAACTGCAATGCAGGTAACCGCGAGCGCCGCGGCCATGACGAGCACTGACCACATCATCAAGATTAGCCCGGTGTAGGAACCGACCAGGAGACGTGCGCCAAGGCCCGCCTGGGCTCCGGTCGGCAGCTCGCCGACGATAGCGCCAACGATTGCCAGCGTTCCGGCGACCTTGAGGCTTGGCAGGAGGAAAGCCATAGCCGCCGGCCAGCGGAGCTTCACGAAAACCTGCAGACGACTCGCGCTATACGTTTCCATCAGATCGATTTGCGAGGGATCGGCCGATCTCTGACCAATGACCATGCTTATGACGATCGGGAAAAATGCGGTCGAGGCGGAGATCAGCGCCTTCGGAACGAGCCCTTCGAGTCCTAGATGTCCGAGAACGACAATTATCATTGGCGCGGTCGCGAGCACCGGCACCGCCTGTGACGCCACCACCCAGGGAAAGAGCGCTCGATCGAGGAACTTGATGTGGACGATCAGTATCGCCAGGCCAATCCCGATAATGAGGGCGAAGGCGAACCCCAGCGCAGCGCTCTCCAGCGTGACCGCGGCGTGATAGAGGAGATTGCGCGAGCTCAGAACACTCGACCCGAACAGACCGCTGGTCAGCTCCCGTAGTATCTGATGGGGCGCCGGCATCACTGGCCGCTTCATCGACCAGGCGGTTTCGATCAGCTGCGGGAAAGTCCAACTTGGCCCAGCGCCTTCGATCTGCGCAATGGCTCGCGGCGCGTTCAGGTACAGCGCTGTAGCGTACCAAACGACGACGAGGACAAGGAGGATGATCACCACTGGCAGCCGCCGCTTCACCGTCGCGGTAACCGCCGAGTCGACTTCCAACGTTACTGCGCTGGCGATCGTGCTCACGGCAATATCACTCGTAGGAATGCGCCGCCTGCAGGGCGTGACGCACCCGACTTGAGAGTTCCTGGAACTCGGGCTGATCGCGGAGTGCGAGTGTCCGCTCTCTTGGAAAATCGCTCTCGATGATCTTCAGAATCCTGCCCGGCCGTGGAGACATCACGACGATCCGCGACGACAGGAAGACTGCCTCCGGAATGGAATGCGTCACGAATACGACGGTGAGATCGCTCGCTGCCCACAGCGTTGATAGATGAAGGTTGAGGTTGTCCCGAGTGATCTCGTCAAGCGCTCCGAAGGGCTCATCCATGAGCAACAGTGTCGGGCGAAATCCCATCGCTCTGGCGATCGACACGCGCTGCTGCATGCCGCCCGAAAGCTGCCATGGAAACTTGTTCTCGAAGGCTTCAAGTCCAACAATCTTAAGCACCTCGCTTGCGCGGCTGCGGCGCTCGCCCCTAGGCATCCCCATGATTTCGAGCGGCAGCATCACGTTGGCAACCGAGGTCCGCCAGGGGAAGAGTGCCGGCGCTTGGAACACGAAACCGTACGAACGATCGCGCCGCGCTTCGTGTGGCGTTCTTCCATTTACGACGATCCTTCCGGAGGTCGGCCTCTCCAGATCGGCCATGGCGCGAAGGAGCGTGGTCTTGCCGCAGCCCGATGCCCCGATCAGCGTGACGAACTCTCCTCGACAAATCTCCAAGTCCACGCTTTTCAGAGCTTGAAGCGGCCCGTCACTCGTCGCGAATTGCAGCGACAGGTCGTGAACGGAGACCACTGGCGGGCCAAGAATCGGCGCGACAACAGCCACATCGGCTCGTTTGACCGCATGAGCTCCATGAGCCAGCATCGTGCTCCCTCCCGGCTGACTGCCCATCGACAATAAGCAAACTCTGACACTACTGTCAATCTTTAATCAACCCGCGTCGAAACCGTGAAGGGCTACACAAAGGGCTATGCAATTGGCGATCTTGCGCTAAATTCCCTATGGGAAATCTCTGGGTGATTGCGATGAAGCCTGACATAAGTGTCAGAGCAGTGGTATGTCTGCCCACCTGGTTTGGAAACGGCGAGGCTGGATTGGCGTTGCCTCCCGACTGCGAAACGCTAGGTATGTACAATGGCTGAGTACTCGACGAGGAGAATGATCAAGAGGCGCACGGTCGGCTCGAACGGCCGGCGCGACGAATCACGGCAAGTGATCGTGCAACGCATTCTCGACGCTGCTGCGAAGGTCTTCGCCCATGCGGGGTTCAATGGCGCGACTATGACTGATATCGCACAGGAGGCCGATCTCCCCAAGCCGAACGTCAACTACTATTTCCGCGACAAGCTGGTTCTCTACCGACGAGTTCTGCACGACGTGCAAGCGATTTGGTCCGAGCCGCTCGAACTCTTCCGCCCCGACGCCGACCCCTCCCAAACTCTTGAGAGCTACATCCGGGCAAAACTCGACCTCGCGCGACGATTTCCAATCGAGTCTCCGCGTGTTCGCCAACGAGATGATCCACGGAGCGCCCTTCATCGGGCACTATCTGCGCACTGACTACAATCGGAAGATCGCGCGGGTATGGGAGGTTTTCGACACGTGGATCGCGGATGGTCTTATCGACCCCATCGACCCCAAGCATCTAATGATCCAGATCTGGGCAGCAACCCAGACCTACGCCGATCACGAGCCTCAGGTCACGGCACTTCTCGGGTCGCAAACCATCGCCGACGTAGAATTCGAGGCGGCGGCAGCGCAGCTTGCCGCTATGGTCATCAAGGGGCTTGGCGTGAGAAAGCCGAGCGTTGGGGCGAGAAGAGTTTCGCGGCGCCTGGCCGGCAGGTTGTGAATGCTTCCTTTGCTAGACCACAGCATTTGAGTTTATGAAACAATTTAACCTGCAACGCCAGGATCAGGCGATGCAGGTTGGGGCCATAACCGCCGACAATGCCGGGATCGAGTTTGGCGATGATCGTCTCGCCGGCCGGCGTTTCCCAGCGCTCGCGCCGATACAGCGTAACCTTCGGGTTCAGGCTCAGGTCCTGAACCACGATCTCCTCATAGCCCTTGCGGCGCGAGCCCGCCGGCGCCTTCGCCGTCACCACAACCGTCTGGGTGATCGTCAGCTTGCCGAGTTGACTGCCGCGCCGGCGCCTCGAACGCCCACCCTTGTCGGCTCTGGATCAGCCGGATATCGGTGCCGCCCTCGAGCAGACAACACTAAAGCTGACAGTAGATAGACATCATCCAAAATGCAGAAAGGAGATCAGGACCGGTTCACTATGCATCGTGGATGAGCGTCTAATGAGGCACTCTAGCGTGTGCATTTAGACCGCGAGCAATCCTGTGTGCGATCGAATGAACTACGCCCATTGTGGCGCGGCAAGGGGTGACCATGGCGTATCCCAATGCAAGATGGATCACCGATGATCATTTCCGGCTTGCCGAGTTGCCTCTGTGGGACGAGTTGGACAACCGGTTATTCTGGATCGACATTCCGGCCGGCAATGTTCACGCGCTCGATCTCCATGATGGTCGCCGCACCCAGTGGCATTTCGATGGTCCGGTCGGCAGCCTGGGCTTGGCCCGGAGTGGCCGGCTTGTCGTAGCGATGGCCGGTAGCGTGCATCTCTTTGACACTGTGCACGAGGACCTCGCTCTGCTTGCGGTACTTGAGCCGGATTTCCCCAGGAAACGGCTCAATGACGGAAAGGTTGGGCCTGACGGCGCCTTCTGGGTCGGCAGCATGGATGATCGTCCCGTGAAAGAGGAGATTGGCACGCTTTATCGCGTTACCGCCGACGGGCGCGCCGATTGCAAGATCGACGGATTCAAAGTCTCCAATGGGCTTGCCTGGTCGAGAGATGGCAATGTCATGTTTCACTCCGACTCCCGTGGGCCCTGGATCGATCGCTGGCACTTCGATAGCGCGACAGGCGAAATCAGCGCGCGCCAGAGGCTTTGCACGCTGAGCGATGTCGAAGGTCGCCCCGATGGAGCGGCTTGCGACATGGACGGCGGTTATTGGAGTTGCGGCGTTTCCGCCGGCTGCCTTAACCGCTTCGGAACTGATGGCGCACTGCTTGCGCGGATTGCCACTCCGGTCCCGGCGCCGACCATGCTGTGCTTTGGCGGTAAAGAAATGCGCACCGCCTTCGTGACCAACCTTCGCGACGGGCTTGATCCCGCAACCCTCGCGCATCATCCTTACGCCGGAAAGATTTTTGCGCTCGACCTGGGCGTCGCTGGCGTTCCCATTCACCGCTTTGCAGATTGATCCTCATGAAAAGCATCATCTTGACCGGCGCTGCCGGAAATCTCGGCCGGATGCTTGTGCCTATCCTTGCCGCGCGGGTCCATCGCCTGTTGTTGTGCGATGTCGCCGAGTATTCAGATGCGCTGCCGGACAATGCTTCATTCCGCAAGATCGATCTCACGGACCGCGACGCGATGCTGGCGCTTGCTGCCGAAGCGGAAGCGATCCTGCATTTCGGCGCGATTTCGATGGAGCGGTCCTTCGAGGACATTCTCGGCGCCAATATTCGCGGCACTTATCACGTCTTCGAACTGGCACGGCTTGCTAAGTCGCGTGTCATCTTCGCAAGTTCCAATCATACGATCGGCTTTCATGAGCGCGGCCGGTTGCTGGCTGAAGACTGCGATCTGCGTCCAGACACTTTCTACGGCCTCTCCAAAGCCTATGGCGAACTTCTGGCGCGACTTTACTGGGACAAGCACGGCGTCGAAAGTCTGTCGATTCGCATCGGCACTTGTTTGCCGAAGCCCAAAGACCCGCGCCATCTGTCGACTTGGCTCAGCCATGACGACCTGGTCCGCATGATCGAAGCGGGCCTCAACACGCCTTTGCTCGGTTGCCGGTTGATCTGGGGAGTATCGCAAAATCAGAGGTCTTGGTGGAAAAGCCATGACCAAAAGATGGGCGATCTGCGCAAGCATGATGCGGAGTTATTCGCCGATACGCTCAGCGAGGCTGAATTATCCGATCCGATCGAGCGGCGCTATCAAGGTGGCGGTTTTTGCTCCCAGGACTACAGCCGCACTGCGCCATCGCCTCAGGATATTTTCTCCTGGATGTCCAAGGGTGAGCCGCAGGACTGACGCATGCCAACGAAAAGACTGTGCCGGCAAGCCGGTGATCGCCATCGTTAACGCTTGGAGCGATCTCAATCTCTGCCACGCCCACGCAAGAAAGTCCCGCGGCAGTCAGATCAGCCTTTGCCGCGACCTATTCTAAGGCGACGATTAAGAGCTGTGCTCGCGAAGTCGATAGCTGTCCCAAGGCGAGCGGCCCGATCATCCGCGCTTTGCCCGCTTACGCGCCATCTTCTTATGCCGCCATGCTCCAGTTCTGACGCCGCTGCGCGGGTCTCGCGCATCATCTCCCCACCCGAAAGCGATGCCGCTTTTCATGGCAACAGGTGCTTGCCAAGCAAACGAACTGTGCTTGCCTGCGACCCCTTCTCACCCTCTTCCTCGACATACGCAACCGCGGTGCCGAGTTTCAGTCGGGAGAAGGCGTCATTCAGAACGCTGTTCTTGTGGAAGTAAATCTCGTTGCCGTCGGCCGTCTCGATAAAGCCCAGGAAGTGGACCAAGATCATCACCGCCAGCGGGACAGGGGCACCCGCTAGGGGCTTTTGCTGCGCTGCATCATCGGAGAGAGAGGGGATGGTGTCAAAAGCGACCGTGAGGTTCCTGCAGCCGAGTTAAAGGCGGGTTAACTTCTGCCGAGGAACCACTCGTGGTGTCGAGCATCCTGATGACGGCCCAGCTGCTGCTCGACCCCGCCTGCTTTCTGGCATGCCGACCCTATGACGAAGTCAGGTGGTTCTCGACCGCGCTGGCGATGTGGACTTGTCCGGCCTTTTCAACCGTCACGGTGCCGGCCTTCCCATCGCCCCTCACCCTGCCATCAAAATTAGGCCAAGCTGCGCATCATCATTCGGTACCTCAGTCAAGCAGCGAGAACATTTGGTTCTCAAGGCGGTACTCAGGGCCAGAGGACACTACTTGAGCGATGCAAGAGCATCGCATGCTCGCTTCAATACGAGGCGAAGCGCTCGCCGCTCAGCCATGGCCTCCGCCGTCCTGCCACCATGCCGATAGTTCCCGTTCCGCTTACCTTTCGGCGCGCCGCCGCCTGAGCCATGCATCCGGCAGACTGCCCAGCCCTTAACGGCCCTCTGGAAGAAGGCCTAACCCTCAACTAATGCGCGTGTGGTCAATTTTGACCAGCGCGGTGAGATGAGTGCGGCTAACAAGGGCTTCAAGAGACACCCCCATCGAGGACTTCATGCGAAACCTCAAATATTTACTGGCTGCCGCTGCGATAGGCAGCTTCATGGTCCTGCCGCAGACCAGCTCGGCAAGCCCGCTCGGAGTTGGGCTGACGAGTGCAGGCCCGGCAACATCTGAGATCAATAACGGTCTGGTTCAGAAGGTTCACGGTTACCACTGTGAAAAAAGAAAGGGCTGGTATCGCGGCGATAGGCAGTGGCACCGCCATAGCAAGGCGTGTAAACGCAGATACAACGACGATGATGACTACTCTCATTACCGTCCTCGCCGTTCTTACGACCAGCGGTATTACGATGACCGGCCAGCCATTGTCTTTCAATTCGGTAGCGGCCGCCGACACTATGACGACTACTAGTCTGGAGATGCGGACGGTGTAACGCGCCGTCCGCTTTCTTGTGTTTCTGCGCGATCATGGCTCCCGCCAACGTGCCGCGCTGAGTTTTTCGGACGTCGCGCGCCACCGTAGAGCCGTTTCCTATGATGCCTAGTCAGCGATCCCTTGCGCGAGATCGCGCCCCTTTTGGCGTTCTCAGAAAAACTGGCGTTGGAGTTGCCGCTTCATCTCTATCGCTGCGGGATCCCAGACACCTCTTCCGTTCCGCGGTTCCGCTTGCCAACAGATTTTGGCTTTCGCCAGAATGACGGTTCGGCGACGGTTAGGCGGGGATTCACAATGCCTGCGCGACCAAGCGATTCCACCCGCGCAGATCGCTCTTTAAGCGAGCTTACTCCTTGCGGGTCCGGTCCGGGTCGTCATCGGGGATGATTTCCGAGTCGTCGTCGGGCGGCGCATCGGGACTTTCTCTCGTTCGCCCTGCGTCCTCGAGAACCCTTTCCGCCTCCGGCTCGTCTTCGGGGACGATATCCCCATAGTCCGAGAACGGCGCATCGGTGCCTTTGCTCGCCTTGCCGGCGTCTTCAGGGGTGGGCGTCACCGCAGGTTCATATGTAGCGGCCGCCGGCTTTGGCGCCTTCTCAACGACAGCGCTTCCGGTACCTTCATGCCTCTTTGGAACGGCGTTTGTTGCAGCCTTGGAGACTGAGGTCGATTGCCGAGCGCGCAAACGCACCTTCGACTTTGCGATCTTGCGCGGCGCCGCCTTCGACCGCGTGGCTGTGCGCTTTGCCGTCAGCTTGCGCTTACCCTTTGCCGCTTGCTTCGACGCCACCTTCTTCGATGCTTTCCTGGCAGGCTTGGCCTTGCCGGCTTTCACCTTGCGTGATGTTTTCGCCGCCATGAGCTTCCGTTTCGTTTTCTTTGCCATTTGCACTCCTCCTTCGCTCCTGGTCGTGAAATCGATCCTCTCCTAACCTACACGATCCCGCGACGCTAAAGCACCTTGCGGCGGGTTTGCGCAGAAGAGCTTTCAGCTTGGTGAATGCCCGTTCGATCGGAGCGGGTAGGTCGTCGAGGCTATGCCCGAACCAATGGATATCCCCAAGCAGCGACTTTCAAATTGACCCTCTCCTTGACAGATCAGCCTCGCACGAGAACGACTTTGTCGCTTCTAGCTTTGAGATGCTGAGACCCCAGAGCCGAGACACCGCTGCTGCATTCAGGCGTCTCGGGACGGGCTTTCGTTTTTCACGATATCTCAAGTCATCCTTATTGGGATGGCACCGAGGAAGTCGCGCTTGCCGATCTCGACACCGCAGTGACGGAGAATGTCGTAAGCGGTGGTGAGGTGAAAGTAAAAGTTTGGCAGCGCGAAGTGGTTGAGGTAGTCGGCACCCTTCATGTGGCCCTTATTATTCGGGCCGAGCGGGAAGGTGATCTCGCGGTTGGCGGACGCGTCGATCTCCCTGGCGTCGAGCCTCTGCACAAAGGCGACCGTCTTGGCAATGCGCGCCCTGAGCTCGGCGATCGTCTTCTCGTTGTCCTCATGCTTGGGCGGGTCTATGCCGGCGAGCCGTGCGCCTCCGTTCTTGGCTTGGTCGCAGGCGATCTGAACCTGGCGGGTGAATGCGAACATGTCAGGGAAGAGTCGCGCGGTGAGCAACACCGTCGGATCGATCCTCTTTGCTTCGGCATACGCCTCGACCTTGTCGAGAATTGCCGAGAGCGCGTTGAGGCCGATCTCGAATATTGGAATTGATGCGTTGTACATCGACATGGCGGGGTCCTCGCTGTGTTGGTTCGGAGTGTGGCGAACCCTCGGCACCGGCGTCTCTCTGCGCATGGAGACGGTTGTATGGGAAGCGGCGCGGGGAAAAATGCGCCGAGGGCAATCGGTGATTGGCTGGTACCATAGCCATCCAAATCTCGGCGCGTTCTTTAGTGGTACCGATCGCCGAACCCAAAGCGCCTTCTTTTCCCAGCCCCATTCCCTTGGGTTGGTCGTCGATCCGGTTCGCAAGGAAGAGAAGTGGTTCATTGGTCCGGATTTCCGCCCCGCTTGAACCACGTCGAGTTCTGCGAATTCGACTGAACGGGATCGCCAGAGCGATCAGGTTCTCCATACAGCTGGCAGATTGGTCGCCCAGCGTTTCACGATGCTGCAACACATGACTTCTCATGTACATCCGAAGACCAAGCTCACATTCCCAGCAGTGAGCTTCCGAGAGACATAAGCGGGTGGTCATCCGAACAACTCCCTCGCGATCCGTTGGACAGTGCCAACGCCCACCCCGGCCTTACTCGCAATCTTCCTGATGCCCATTTTCCGGCTGCGTAGCAGTGTTGCGATAGCCTTCTCCTTGCCCGCGTCAATCTTCCTGCGACCAAGCCGAACACCCTGAGCCCTCGCCCTTGCGAGCCCCGCGTTGACGCGCTCGCGGATCATGGATCGCTCGAACTCAGCGAACACGCCCATCATCTGGAACAGTGCCTTGCCGCCCGGTGTTGTCGTGTCAACGCCCTGTTGCTGTAGGAATAGATCGACCTTCGCCCCGCGAATGTCCTTGGCTGGGAGGGAGTTGAACGAATCTCCGCAGTGACTAAAAACGAGTACCTGGCGCGTGAAGAGCTGCTCACTATCCCCAGAGGGCGGAAAGGCCGCTGTGCAACGATCTTGGAGTCAAGCGGAGCTATGAAATGGCGTCTCCGGCTCGAGCTTGACAGATGGTCGTAATGCTTTGTGCATCGGAGCAATGCCATGGGCCTTAAGGGACGAGCTCAGAATATTCGGAACCGCATTTGCGGCATCTAAAGAAATCTTCTGTATCCGTGCCGCCATCCATGGTGACCAACGGAGACTTAGTGTTACCGCGAAGAAAACAATTGGGACATAGCCGCTCCTCCCGACTTGCTTCCAAAAAGCTGTCAAGGCGCCCTGCTGCACTTTTCGCTGCTTCGAGCTGCTTCTCTATCTCCACTTGCTCTGCCTTCAATCTTGCGAAGTTTTCCTCAAGCGCGGAGGCTTCCGCCTGCATGCGTTTAGCAAGGTCTATCCCGTCCTGAATAATGCTCATTGCAATTTTAGACTCTGCTCAAATCAATCTTTATGCCTTGCGCGTTGATTTCCTTGGCGAGCGTCAAGCCTACTTCGGTAATGCTATCTCTGTAAGAAATATAAATGAGGCCGTGAATATCCGATGGCCGTTCCATGCTGACACTACTTGGAAGCAATATCGCAACGCGCTCGCGACCGAGCAGAGCGAGCATCATCCCCAATTCGAGAACCACATTCTGGCGTGCCCTAAAGAGTTTTTCGTCCGAATGATTTTTGCGATGCCCTTCGTCATCGGCGGTCGCGAGCACGACGGCATACCTCGCTTCCTTCTCGACGCTCTCAAGTTTTTCAATAATTGTTTGCCCCCAGAAGGAAGTTGATCGAGAATTAGTGGCTCAAGACCCCAGCGCCGAAGCATCGCCTCAAGCTCGCCACGGGTTTCCTTTTCATGCCCATACACGACAAAAACCTTGCGCCCAACCTCCGCAACTGGCTGAATGGCCGGCTCAGCACGACCGTCATCCGCATCCAAAACGGACTTGAGGAGCTCTGGCTTCTTACCGCCCGCTACCAACTTGCCAGTCTTATAAACGTTTAGAATTGGACCCTGAGCGAAGCGCAGTTGGGTACCATGTCCACCCTGCAATGCATGCTCGGAAGCAAGATCAAGGCCGAGCTCCGCACAATGTCTCTTTGCCGTCTCCAAATCCATCGTTGGGTTACCAATTGGCTGATGAAAAGCTGACGTCCCTTCATGGGGCCATGGCGGGGCAGCAAGTCAAGAGTGTTTGCCAGATGCGCAACTGACCGGCTCATTCCGGTGCGCCGTTACTTGGGCACTGGAGTTTGGCTTCCCGTTGGCACTCCCCACATCTCCAAAAGTTTTGATTGGCGGTATTGTGCATAAATGGCCGCTCGCCGGTTGCGGAAATCCATTTGCCGTTTTACTTAAGTTATTGATATGGATTGGAAACTCGATTCGCCGTCAACCTTCAGCTTTGATAAATACAGTGACGACCAATTGGCGGAGCGAATGGGTTGAGGTGTTGACCGACTGAAACGCACAACGAGGGTCACGTTGCGCGTCAGGTCCTCCTGAGAACGCCTGATCGAGAACGCGATAAAGCGCTGTACAACCGCACTGAAGCGCTCATTGGCACAAGAATATCTGGCCTGTGACCAGGTCGACGAGCTCGATGCCAGGCGCCCTTGAGGCGAAGCCCTTCCCGCAAAGCGTTCGGTACGTATCCGGATCAATGACGAACATGAGGCGGTGGTCGGCCGTGACCCGGGCGCCCCCCGATCGCAACGAGACAACATCTCACACCGGAGATTAGCCAGGGACCGGGAGTCAAAATTTGAAGGAACCTCTCCGCAGTAAATCAGAACGAATCCTTGGCTCGCGGGCTCGCGTGGAGAGTGTTCGCTATCCCAAGAGGCCGAAAGCGGCAAAGGCCGCTGTACGACCATCCTGAGAGTCACGGGGAGGCTATGTCCGCTCCTGAAGACCTGCCGCGCCGCCGCGATGTCGCATCGTCTCAGTTTGACCGGAAGCAGGCATAAGACCCTCCCGCCCCCCTCGCGCCCGTGATCCTGATCATCGAGGGTTGGGGTGCTGGTCGGTGCTTCGGCTCGCAGCCGCGCGCGAAGGTCTCGATGACAATCATGCGGCGGCCGCAGCGCGGGCAGGGATAAGGGTGGACGCGCGGTTCGCCGGGCGCCACGGCCTTGGGGTCCTCGGGCTCGCCCAGGAGCGGCGGCATGGCGAGCAGCTCGCGGGCGCGCGTGATGTTGGCGGCACGATTGCCATTGGCGAGCAGGCCATAGTGGCGGATGCGGTGGAACCCCTTGGGCAGCACATGCATCAGGAAGCGGCGGATGAACTCGTGCGAGGCGAGCGTCATCGTCTTCCAGCGGTCGGGCCCGTTGATGCGATAGTCCTTCCACCGGAAGGCGACGCCGTTGGCGTCGGCGGCGACCAGCCGGCGGTTGGAGATGGCGACGCGATGGGTGTAGCGCGAGAGATAGGCGAGCACAGCTTGAGGCCCGGCGAACGGCTGCTTGGTGTAGACCACCCACTCTCTGCTGCGCAGCGGTGCCAGGAAGCGCTTGAAGGCGCGTTTGTCGGCGAGCGCTGCATGGTCACCGAAGAAGCTGAAGGCGGTGTTGCGCATGAGCCTCGGCCAGCAAGGCCAGGAGCCGTCTCCGGAACAGGCGCGAGAGCACGTTGACGTGCACGAGGAATCGCGGCCGGCTGGCGATCCATCGCGAGCCGTCCTCCGACAATCCGCCGCCCGGCACGATCATGTGCACGTGCGGGTGATGGGTGAGAGCAGAGCCCCAGGTGTGCAGCACCGCGATGATGCCGATGCGTGCGCCCAAATGCTTGGGGTCGGCGGCGATCGCCAGCGTGGCTTCGGCCGAGGCCTTCATGAGCAGGCCGTAGATCACCCGCTTGTTCTGATAGGCGATATCGCGCAACGGGGCCGACAGCGTGTAGACGACATGAAAATAGCCGACGGGGAGCAGCTCGACTTCGCGGTCCGCCAGCCACTCCTTCGCGGCCGCTCCCTGACACTTCGGGCAGTGCCGGTGGCGACATCCGGCGACAGCTAAGGAATGCCAGCTCTTGGGCCTGAAGCAGACTTAAAGAGCATACGCCTATCGCTCTGAGCAGACAGACTGCAAGAACCAGTAGCGTTGAGCACCTTGTAAACCGCTCCCCGGCTGCAGCTGCTCGCGAGCAATCTCATGGTCACCGGCGTGTGGGGCTTGGGCACCGAGCTGTTCCTGCGCCCCGGCCGCAGATCGGTGTGGTGAGGACGCCCCCGCCGAAGGTCACAGCCATTGCCACGTTCTTTTACCCAACTCCTACGTAGACCACAGCAAGGCAAGGCCAATACCGGACAAGAGGAGACCGGAAAAGTACATGATGCCTATGCTTAGTCTTGACTGGAGGCGAAGCATGTGGGGCCCTCGCCGCACCGCTTGGTCATGCCAGTCGCCAAGATACCGATAGTGAAACTCGTCGCGGAACAGGGCGAGCGGCCTTGCCATCGCCCCGAGGCGTGTCATCGGAACAGAGGGAGGCTTGGCCAGTGCAGGGTCCGGCAGAACGCCTTGCGCCATAGCACTATTGGCGGCGAGCGTTCGGTGGTCGGCTGGTAAGTCCACTATATCTTGGTCGCTGTAGCCGAACTGCAGGAGAACCGAAATTTCCTGCTCAAGTGATGGAGCTGGCGTCGATGGCTGCTGGGGCCGTCTCGCTGCCATCGGCGCGGTGCTTGGCGCCGGACTTGTCGGAACCGCGCGAGGCGGAGCGCGGGGAGCAGTTCCGGGCCTGGGTGGTGGTGGCGGCTCGGTGGCGAGCCGGTGGTCCTCTGGGGGACGCACTCGATCGCGGCACAATGGAGAACGCGCTGCAAGACGTCGAGGTGGTTATCCAGACACTGGGCGTTAACTTCTCGCCTCGGGTCATCCTCGAAGGCACAACGCTCTTCTCGAGGTCCACGCGCTTCCTGGTCGATGCCATGAATGTCGTGGGCGTGAAGCGGCTAATCATCGTAACCGGTCTTGGCGCCGGCAACAGCCGCGGTCATGGCGGTTTCCTCTACGATACCGTCCTCTTTCCCTTGCTCTTGAAACGCGCCTACGACGACAAGGACGTGCAGGAGCAGATTGTTAAGTCCTCCGGGCTTGACTGGACCATCGCGCGGCCAGGCCTGCTGACAGACAGCCCCGCAACTGGCCGCTACCGCGTCCTGACTGCATCAAAGGACTGGCGGGCCGGCACGATCAGCCGTGCAGACGTCGCGGACTTCCTCGTGCGGCAGATCAAGGACCGTGCACTGATCGGCACTACGCCGCTTCTCATTAGCTGAGCCAGAGTCCGGCGGCCTCAGACACCGGCCAGAGCCCCGGCGCATCGGTGCCAGCGCTGGCTTGTACTCCGGCACCCTTGATAAGTGACTCCATCGAGTTACTTTTTGGACGTGGTGACCTTTGTGAGTGGTGCCCTTCCTCAATAAGGCCACAACGTCCCTCAAGCCCCGGAGATGCGATGAGAAATTCAGAAGTAGAGACGATGGTTGATGTTCCCGGATACTCGGGACAATTCGTGTTTGTTAAGCGTGGTGCGCTTATCCGCATAACGGACCTTTGCGGTACACAGATAGGCGACCTCTTTGTGATCGCGCGGGAGAACGACCTTGAGTTTCTCAGTGCGTCGGTCACAAGGTCGGTAACCTGGCGCTTGTTCCCACAGGTCGGTCAGTCCTTTTTCACGACATCGCGTCGGCCAATCCTGACGTTCCTCGAGGACCACTCGCCCGGCATCCACGACATGCTATTCGCTCCATGCGATAAGGGGTTGTATGAGGAGGTAGGGTGGAAAGGTCCCCACCCTAATTGCCGGGACAACTATCTCACGGCCGCACGAGAGGCTGGAATCAAGCACACCTTCGTTCCCGACCCCGTCAACATTTTCCAGAACACCCCAACACACGAGGGCGGCGCTTTGCTGTCGGAGGTTACGCCTACCAAGCCGGGCGACTATCTGATACTTCGCGCGGACTTGGATCTTGTGCTGATTTTGACGGCGTGTTCCGTCGACATTGGCCTAAACCAGCCCAATGGCGGTAAGTCCACTCCGCTTAGAATCGAAGTCTTTCGCAGTTAGACTAAACAACAGTAACCGCGCTCTGCGCGGCGCGCGGCTCCATGCGGGGGGCTCCGGTAGCCCTCCGGTCATCTGAAGTTCCGGGTTCCGTGTTCGCTGCCTACGCCGCCTCAAGGAGAATGGAGTGTCGGGCCACCCAACTCAGCCACACATCCTCTCCCGGCTCATGAATTTTCGACTCGCGGTTCTGATGGAACACCGTGAGTTCGACGTCGCCAACCTTCACGCGATAGGTGATCGAGGCACCCATATAGATAGGCTGAACGACTTGCGCGGGAAGGCAGTTGAGGAGCCTCCTCGCCGCCCGCTACGGGCGGAAAATCGATATGAAGAGAGAATTTCTCGGGTCGGACGGTGAGTGTCACCGGAGTTCCTTCCACTGGCAGCGGATCCAGGGTCTGAACGACCTGGCCATCGCTGAGAATGACGACGCCGACTTCGCCCTTCCGGCGCTCCCACCCGGCCTGAGAGGAAATTGGTGGCGCCAAGAAACTCCGCGGCAAACGCGGTGCGCGGTCGCTCATAGACTTCGTCCGGCTTGCCCGTCTGCACGAGCCTGCCCTCGCGGAGAACGGCGATCTGGTCCGATAGCGTGAGAGCTTCCTCCTGGTCATGGGTGACCAGTACGGTCGTGATGCCGACCTCGCGCTGAATCTGCCGAAGCTCAACTTGCATTTGCTGACGCAGGTTCTTGTCGAGGGCGCCGAGCGGCTCGTCGAGCAGCAGGACACGGGGATTCGACACCAGTGCGCGGGCGAGCGCCACACGCTGTTGTTGACCACCCGAGAGTTGGCGGGGCCGGCGCTCATCGTACCCGCCGAGCTGCACCAGCTCGAGGATCTCGGCAACCCGCCTTTTCGTTTCAGCCTGACCGATACGGCGCACGGACAGTGCGAAGGCGACGTTGTCGAAAACCGACATGTGGGGAAACAGCGCATAGTTTTGGAACACCATGCCGATGTCACGGCGATGGGTGGGAATGCGGCTGACGTCCACGCCATCGATGAGGATTTCTCCGGCATCGGGCTCGACGAAGCCGGCGATCGAGCGCAGAAGCGTCGTCTTGCCGCTGCCGCTCGGTCCAAGCAGCCCGAAGAACTTGCCATCAGCAAGTTCGAGCGAGACGCTGTCGAGCGCCGCCACGTTGCCATATCGCTTCGATACCTGGCGAATATCCACGCTGCTCACTGCGTGCCTCCGAATCGATAGAACCGAGAAACCATCAGGAGCAGCACCATCGAGACGGCGATGATAATCGTCGAGATGGCGTTTATTTCAGGCGTGAAGCCCTTGCGTATCGAGGCGTAGATCTCGACGGGCAGGGTCGTGACACCGGGCGGCGACAGGAAGTAGGACGTTACGAACTGGTCGAACGAAATACCGAAGGCGAACAGGGCCGCGGCTGCGACGCCCGGCGCAATGACGGGAAGCGTGACGCGGTAGAAGGTCTGCCAGGGCGTCGCCCCGAGCGTTGCCGCCGCTTCCTCGAGCTCCGGCCCGAAGCTGTAGAGCCGCGCTGCGACCACCACGATCACATAGGGCAGCGACAGCGCCACATGCGCGAGCAGCATGGAGTGGAGTCCACGGCCGATCCCCGAATAGTAGAAGAAGATCAGCATGGCGGTTGCGAGGATGAGCCACGGTACGGCCATGGGTGGAAACAGGAGAAGTTGCAGAACGACGTGGCCGCGCACGCGGTAGCGAGCGAAGGCGAGCGCCGCCATCGTGCCTATCACGGTCGCCACGACGGTGTTGGCGCAGGCAAGCAGGACGCTGTTGCGGCCTGCACGCCACAGTATCTCGTTGCCGCCGAGCTGCTCGAACCAGATCAAGCTGAATCGGAAGGGAAGCTCGTAATTGCGGGACTGATTGAACGCCATTGCCATCATGATGGCGATGGGCACGTAGATGAACGCGAGAAGGCCTATGAGATACCCGTAGCCGGACAGAACGCTTCGTCTGAACATCGACATCACGCGAGCCGAAGGCGATTGCGCAACAGCGGGTAGGTCACGGCGAAAATGAGCATCACGATGCCCAGGAGGATGAAAGACAAGGCCGCGCCCAGCGGCCAGTTGAACACCTCCGTGAACTGGTCCTCGATAATGGTGCCAAGCATGATGCCCTGCCGGCCGCCGAGGATGCGCGGCTCCATGAACGCGCCCACCACTGGCACAAAAGTGAGCACAATCCCCACGAGCAGACCGGGGAGACTGAGCGGTAGGATGATGCGCCGGAAGATCGTGAAGCTCGAAGCGCCCAGCACGCGCCCCGCTTCGATCAGGGTGCTATCGATCGCCTGGAGCGAGATGTAGCAGGTGAGGATCATGTACGGGACGAAGGAGTGCACCAGGCCCACCACGACAGCAGGGTAGCTGTACAGGATGCCGATCGACGGCGCGCCGGGGAACACGAAGTGGACCGCCTGATCGATAACGCCGTTCGTCCGCAACACCATCGTCCAGGCGAAGATGCGAATGAGGGCATTGCTCCAGAACGGCAACACGATGAGCAGGAGCACGGCCTCTCTCCACCGTCCCGTTACGGTTCTTGCCAGGATGAGAGCGGCGGGATAGCCGATGAGCACGCAGAAGAAGGTTACGTGGACACCGAGCATGATCGAACGCCATGTCAGAAATCGGTAGAAGTCGCGCTCAAAGAAGGATGCGTAGTGCTGGAGCGTGAGGACGGGTTCGGTGCGGCCGAATGGAATCTCCGTCAAGAAGCTGAAATAGAGCATCATGGCCAGGGGCAGGATGATTGTAATGGCCAACCACAGATAGGAAGGCGCGGTCAGGCCATAGGGAACCCATTTACGTTTCACCCGTGCCACTGCTGTATTTCTTCCCTTCGCTCCAGGCTGCATGACGCAGTATCGGCTCGCGGGTCTTCCAGAGCACGGTTACCCTAACTGGCCTCTGCACGTGCTCGCTTCCCCATGCTGGCTACGGTGGACTAACACGAACCACTAGAGGCTACTCGCCAGCGCCTGCTTCTCGGCTTCCGCCTTGGCGTGGCGAACCTCGACCAGTTCTTTGGCGAGCTTTGTCTGGACTGCCAGTACTCGAGGCGGGAGCATCAAGAGCTGGCTTTCGTTGGCTGCGTTGATGCCTGAAAAGGCGCCGGATATGGCGCCCGCAATGCAGGCGATGGTGTCAGTGTCGCGGCCGAAATTCGCGCCAAATACTGTCGCCTGCCAGGGATCGCCGTCGGCGAGCCAGACGATTGCAAATGCAGCCGGCACGGTTTCTCGGCTGTCACAGAAGATCGGCCGCCGGAAGCGCTCGTGGTAGGCCGCTCGAAACGTCTTGAAGTCTTTTGAGCTGCGCGCCAGCGCCAGGGCATCCGAGATCAGCGAGAGCATCTCCTTGCCGCTCCACGGCTTGATCGCAGCAAGCGCGGCATCCAGCACGGAATCGACCGTCGCGCCCGGGCGCAGCGCGACGGCGATGGCCGCTGCAACAGCGGCGGCGGCATCCTGGCAGAAGGCGACATCGGTCACATGAATGAGGCTGGCGATCTCCATCGCCTGGGCCGCGGCAGCGCGCGGATGCCCCGCATTGACGATGCCGACGGGCGAAATAGCCATGGCGGAGGTCGTGCTTGGCATTGTCCCTTCGGCGATGAGCCGGGGCAAGTAACCGCGGTTGAGTTTGTCCGCTGCATGGAGGACCGAGGGAAAGAACTTGCTGATCTTGTCGCCGAATATGGATGAGCGGTGGAGCTGCCATTCCGCCGCCCAGTCATCGGCCGTCGCATATCCGCCGGTCTTGATCATGGCAGCTGCGAGCAGGTCGCGCATGATGGAATCGTCGGTGCCTTCGCCCTCGAACTTCTCCACCCAGCCGAAGCGACGCTCTATCTCGTCGGGCTCGAGAAGCTCCGTCGGCGTGCCCATCGCATCTCCGATGGCCCCAAAGGCCAGACAGGCAAGGGCATGACGCTCAAGATTGGATAGGCCGCTGATGGACATTACGTGGCTCCAGCTGGGGTTTGCTCCCATCTTTCAAGAGCCCGGGTATCGACCCAAACTAATCGTGAGTGATCCGAGTCCGATCGAAGTAGCTGGGGAACGGCTGCTCCCGCCGCTACTCGGCGAAGTACGTCTTGGTCTCCTGCCACAGATCGAGATAGGTCTGGCGCTGCTCCTCGGAGAGAGGGCCTTTGAAGTTAACCCGTTTCAAGTTCTCGGGTAGAGCGAGGACCTCGCGGGTGAGCGAACTCTCGGGAAGTTCTTCTATGGCCTTGGCGTTGGCCGACACTGGAGCGCCGCCCGCCTTCACCCAGCCGCTGTAGAACTCCTTGCTGATCATGTAGTTCACGAAGGCGTGGGCGGCCTTCGGGTTCGGAGCGTTGGTGGCGATCGTAAGGCCGTCGCGGAAGCCAATTGCACCTTCTTTGGCCACGAAATATTTCACCGGCAACTTATCTTCCGTGGCCGCCTTCTCGGCGCTGCTCGTCCAGAAGATCGAGAGATCGCATTCCTTCGCGGCGACCAGCTTTCGCCACTCGTCCTCCGACTTCCAAAAGGCCTTGATCTGCGGCTTGAGCGCCCGGAGCTTCTCACGGATGGCGTTCATGTCCTGCGGCTGATCAGGATTTTGCCCCAGGGCGAGCGCCGTGAAGCGCACCGAATCCTCGGGGTCGTCTCGCCAGCAGACGCGGTTCGCATGGGTCGGATCCCACAAGACCTCGAGCGAGGTCGGAGGAGCCTTGAACACGTTGGTATCATAAGTCACCGAGGTTCCGCCCCAGATCCAGGCAACGGCATAGACTTTGCCGTCGATGTTGATCTGTGAGGCGTCGCGCATGTCCGGAAAGAGATCGGCAAAGTTCGGTACCTGCGCCGTATCGATCGGCTGGATCAGACCTTCCTTGGCGGCGTCCCCCACGAAGGCATAGTTGAGCACGACCACGTCGTAGTATCCGGGATTGGTGCGAAGCTTGGTGAACACTTCAGGGTAAGAGGTGATGTAATCATGCACCACCTTGGTGCCGGTCTGCTTCTCGAACTCCGAGACTGCCCAAGCCTCATCCGTGCCCCAACCCTTCCAGTTCAGGACCCGCAGCTCCTCGGCAGCCGTCGCCACGCCTGCCATGCCGGCGAAGCCCAATGCAGCCAAGCCCGCCGCCAGACTTGCCAGCTGCCTTCTGGACGCCCTCCATCTCGTCATCGCAAACCTCCCATTGATTTGATTTATGGCAACAGGTTCGACACCCGTCCCTCCTGTGCCATACAGGAGGGCATTATGTTAGCCTACTCTACTGACAAGATTCACGAAATCCCTGATCATTTTGGGATGAGGGCGGCAAGCCCGGATCGGCTGACAGCTTACGTTACCGAGTCCGATACCCATGCGCCAGGCGACGGACTGCCGATGTATTCCCATCTTTGAGGCATCTGCGCGATGGCTCCCCGTCCCCTGATCATCGATACCGATCCCGGCAAGGACGATGCCGTGGCGATCCTGGTCGCGCTGGCCGCGCCGGAGGCATTCGATATTTGCCTGATGAGCGCCGCCGCCGGCAATGTCGGACTTGCCCATACGACAGGCAATATCCTGCGCCTGCGCGAGGTAGCGGGCCGGCTCGACATCCCGGTCCACGCCGGCTGTCCGCGGCCCATCCTTCAGTCCCTCGAGATGGTGCCTCATGTCCACGGAGCCGACGGCCTCGGCGGCGCCGAGCTACCGCCGCCAACGACCATGGCCTCGGACGTGCACGCGGTGCCTGCCATCGTCGACGCGATCCGGAGGTCACCGGAGCCTGTGTCGATCGCCTGCATCGCGCCGCTGACCAATCTCGCGCTCGCCCTGGTCATGGCGCCCGACATCGTTGATCGTATTCGGGAAGTGGTGGTGATGGGGGGCACGTTCACCACGGGCAACATCACCCCCTATGCGAGCTTCAACATCTACAACGATCCGCACGCCGCGCGCATCGTGTTCGACTCCGGCGCGCCCATTACGATGATCGGCCTCGAGGTGACCCGCAGGACGATGCCCACGCCCGAATGGTGCGCAAAGTTGCGGGCGGCCGGCACGCCGTCGGCGAAGGTCGTGGCCGATCTCTGGCGTGATCCAACCTCCTTCATGAATGATGCCTGCGTGATCGCGCATATGCTCGATCCTAAGCTGTTCCGGACGGAAAAGCTGCGGGTGGAGATCGAGATCACCGATCCTGTCCAGATGGGACGGACGCGCCTCATGGAAGGCGCCTGGAATGTCCAGGCGGCGAGCGACATCGACCTCCCCGGCTTCTTTGCTCACCTGCTCGACAGGCTCTCGCAGCGTCTCCGGCCGCTGACCGAGCTTCGTACAGACTACGGCCGCCACGACCTCGTCGTGTCGGTGGATGCCAACCATAGTGTCCGAATCTGTGCCATCTACTTTGATAATGGCGGACCTCGGTGACTTGTGGCTGGCGATGCGACAACAACAGACAGTGGAGCTGCGCGCGCCCGTGGCTTTGAAAAACAATCAAACTAATCAAAGGAATCAAAAGCCCTGAAGATCCCAAGGGTAGACGGGGTGGGCGCCGCACCAGCGCCGGCCGAAGGAAGGGTGGGCGCAATCGGCTGACCAACGCAATTATCGCCCAGGCCGAAGGCGTCGGGCGCCCATCGATGTGATCCTGCATTGCGCGCGTGGACCGAAGTCGAGCACCATGCCCGGGATTTGCAGTGCATGGGTTCTGACGGCTGAGATCGTTTCGCATTTTCACCGCCACATACTGCGCATGCGCGCCCCGACATCAACGCGCGCGCCTTGGCTTGCAGGTCGCATATTGGCCAGTCCCGAGGCGATTACAGGCCAGGCCGTGCTCTCGAAGAGGCCGAGCAGCCCATCAGGAATGAAGCGGGTCCGAGATGCATAGATGTGCCGATCGCCGTGCGCGCTCTGTCCGTGGGTGAAGAAACGCTGTGGGACAATGAGGTGAAGATCGTCCTTGGCGCGCGTCAGTGCGACATAGAGCAGACGCCGCTCCTCTTCGATTTCCGCAGATGTGCCCGTGCTCAGGTCAGAAGGAATGCAGCCATCCACCACGTTAAGCACGAATACCGATTTCCACTCCTGGCCCTTGGCGGAATGGATGGTCGAGAGGATCAGATAATCTTCGTCAAGCACCGGCACGCCGGCCTCGTCGCTGGTGGCACCAGGCGGATCCAGGGTGAGTTCCGTAAGAAAGCGCTCCCGCGAAGGATACCCGCTGGCGATTTGCTCGAGTTGGATCAGGTCGGCGCGGCGCGTAACCGCGTCCTCATAGATGCGTTCGAGGTGCGGCTCGTACCAAAGACGCGCACGCTCCAGCTCCGCCGGCCAGCCGGCTTGGCTCGCACGCAAGGTTTGGACGATCTCGACAAAGGTCTTCCAATCGTCGCCGGCGCGGGGCGGGGATGGCGAGGAGGCCAGCGCGGCAATGGGATCGGCGGCCTGCGCCATTCGGTCTAACACGCGCTGTGCCGAGGTCGGGCCCACACCAGGTATCAGCTGCATCACCCGGAAGCCGGCGATACGGTCCCGAGGGTTCTCGACGAAGCGCAGCAGCGCCAGCAGATCCTTTATGTGCGCAGCCTCGAGAAACTTGAGCCCGCCGAACTTCACGAACGGGATATTGCGGCGAGTAAGTTCCACTTCCAGCGGACCACTGTGATGCGAAGCGCGAAACAGGACCGCCTGCTGTTTCAGCAGCGCGCCCGCTTCGCGGTTCTCCAGCACGCACTCGACAACATAACGCGCCTGATCGGTCTCATCGCGCACACTGACAAGCTGCGGCAGCATGGCGGATTTTCGCTCCGTCCAGAGGTTCTTGGTGAAGCGTTCGGCCGCCAGATCGATGACGGCGTTGGCAGCGTTGAGGATGGGTTGCGTCGACCGGTAGTTCCGATCAAGCGTCATGACCTCCGCCGACGGGCTGAATGCTCCGGGAAAGTCGAGGATGTTGCGGACCGTTGCGGCACGAAACGAATAGATCGACTGTGCGTCGTCACCGACGACGGTAAGGCCTCGTCCACCGGGCTTCATGCCGAGGATGATGGAGGCCTGGAGCCTGTTCGTATCTTGATACTCGTCGACGAGGATGTGATCGAAACGGTCGCCAATCTCCTGGGCCAGGCTGGGATCACTGACCATCTGCGCCCAGTAGAGCAGCAGGTCATCGTAGTCGAAGACGTTCTGCCGCTGCTTCGCTTCGACATAGGCAGCAAAAAGGCCCTTTAGTTCGGCAGCCCAGCCAAAGCACCACGGGAAGCACGTTTGCAGCACGTCCTCGAGAGGCATTTCGGAGTTGACGCAGCGCGAATAGATGGCGAGGCAGGTGCCTTTGGTCGGGAAGCGTTTTTCCGTCTTGGAGAGTCCGATTTCGTGTCGCACGAGGTTCATCAGATCGGCCGAGTCCTCGCGGTCGTGAATGGTAAATGCCGGATCGACGCCGATCTGTTCGGCGTACTCGCGCAAAAGCCGGGCGCCGATGCCATGGAAGGTGCCAGCCCAGGTCAGCGCATTGGTCATGACGCCCGCGCTGTCGCCGATCACGAGCCGTGCAATCCGCTCGACCCGCTGCGTCATCTCGGCAGCGGCCCGGCGCGAGAAGGTCATCAACAGGATTCGACGCGGATCGGCGCCGTTAACAATCAAATGGGCGACCCGGTGGGCCAGGGTGTTCGTCTTCCCGGACCCCGCGCCAGCAATAACGAGGAGCGGCATGCCCGGTGCCGCGTCGTTCTCTCGGACGCCGTATTCGACGGCCTGTCGCTGTTCAGGATTGAGTTTCTCGAGATAGGCGACGGACATTGCGTTCCGACTCAGTGGGGAAGGCTCTCCACGTAACCATGTTCTTATTTTGTTCGCAACGTCGTTTCTCCGAGCAGTCAAAGGCCGCCTCAAGGAGTGACCGCAAACTCAACATTGTCCTGCCCTGAAACGCGCAACGGCGATCATGTTGCGCGTCACGTCCTAAATCTCGCCTGTCGGAACTGCCCCCATGCCTCCCGCGGGCAGAAATCAGATCGGTCCAGCGGTATAAGACATTGATTGTACACGATATTTTGGCTTCGCCTTTTGATAACATTGTAAGATTTGCCACCTTTAGCCAATTGATTTCGGTAAATCCAACGCAGGGAGCGAGCGCCAATAGGCGCCGCGCGCCTGGTACCATTGCTCAACCAAGCGATCATAGGTGCGCCACCGCATCCTGGAGCGGCTTGTTCGGTGGCGCGGAGAAGTCGCAAGCCGGTGCTCCCATCTTCGCGGCTATGCGGCTGATACGGCGTGACTGGCGGTGTGCTTTGCTCATCTGCCGCGTGTCATGAACAAGCCCGTACGCCTCACGGGATAGGAAACGTCGACCGCCAAGGGGTAAGTAGAGCTTCGCAGCTCGACGACCCGTTTCTGGGCAAAGGAACCACCAACGCGCACCCCCAAGGCTTGGAAAGGTGCGCTCAAGCCTAACCTCATAAGCCATCAATTTCCGAAGGTCGCAGCGGGTTGTGTGGAATAGCCAAATATGCGGCGCTCCATGCGTGTCGACCACTCCATCCACTGCGAACTCGTCAGTATAGGATCGGAATGTCACGCGAAAGCCGGAATGCCCGAGCCTGAGGAAATTGCGAAGCAATTGGATGCTCAGCACGTTACTTTGCGTTCGACCGATCGTGGGACGTCCGCCCCCTCGTCCCGATCCGCTACCGCCCATTCATATGCCTCCAGGTTGCTTAGCGAGCTTGGGAAACAATTACATGGAGTTGAGTGGTCTCGCAGAACAGTTGATATGGTGCCCCGCTCAAACCTGCGACAGCGATGGTTGCGCGTCACGCCCTCGGGAATCCCTGCCGGTCAGACCGATTGTCGGCAAATGCATCGTACCTGCAGGCGGCCGAGCTGAAACGCGCGACACGGTTACTGTTGCGCGTCATATACTCTGGAACACCTGTTTGTGAACCTCGTACAATGCCGCTAGGACTGCGTTCTTGATCGTTCCGACTTTCCTCATCCAGACAACCCCCAGCGAATAAGCTGGTCGATTTCCAATTCGAACATCTCAATGAGGTAAGCAGCGTCGCCCTTCGCGCCGTCGTTGTCGGTGTGCGTGCATGCGCTCGGCAGCAAGCGAGCGCTTCTTGTTAGTAACGTCATCGAAGCCTTTCTTCACCAATTCGACTACCTGCTGTTCAAGTGTTTCCAAGCTCAAGTCTGCGGAAGGAAATGTTTCAGTAATCTAGCTGCACCGCTTTGAGGAGGGCAGCCTTCTCAGCGATATCTATTTCTTCATGGCCCCCCAATCTTACCATCGCCATCTTGCAGTAGCTCCTTAGGCACTCGGCATCCGGCAAGGCCCGGCCGCGGGCCCCATTGCTCACCCCACTCCAGTTTCTCCCGGGCATAGGCTGGCCCGAGTTGCGTTAGGCGCTTCGTCCTCGACGAGCTCCTTACCATTGGCTGCGAGGTTGTCGGTCCAGCGCTCCTCGTTGAGCCACGTAACCGCCTGGGCCACGAACCGCGTCCCCTGCTCCTCCCCCTTCTCGCGAACGTGCCGGGCGTAGAGATTGGCGCCGGCAATCACCACGGCAGGGTCAGTGCCTTTGGCGACAAGGTTCAGGAATTTCTGCTCGGCCGGTTTTCGAGGGTTGGGACCGTCCCGTTTCGGATAGGCTTTCCAAAAGTCTTCGAAGCTTCACGCACACAAGCGTCAGCGTCTTTTCTTTGGAGCTCTTTCTTTTCTTCTATTCCTTTCTCTTCTATTCCCTTAGTTGACGTGGCGTTCAACGTGTCGTGCGACGTACCGTTCAACGTCACGTTAACGTGTCGTTGTGGATCGGGGGGCGACGTGCCGTTCAACGCAATGTTGTCTATGCGGTTGGCTCGCTTGCGCTTTCTCGCCTCCGTGACGTTGCGCATTCGTTCTGCGGAGCATCGCATTTTTGAGGCTGCCTCGATCGCTAAATCGGCAATGACCGGGTGGTAGTAGCGCCCGTCGTTTCGCGGCGCGAATCCATGCAGTGCCTTTTCCCTGACCTTCCTCCATGACCGGACATCACGGCCAAAGCCAGCCAGGCGCGCCAGCAGAAAGTCGTCGACCGGCAATGATGCGGCAGGCGCCTGATGCCACGCGGCGCACCAAAGTAGCACGGCAGCGCGAAATTGCTCGCCGTCAGCCAAGGTGGCGAGATCGCTGTCGCGTAGTTGGGCCACCTTCAGCGGCATGTAGGGGAAGGTGCGTAAGAAATCCGTGTCGGGCGGAACCAATGGAGCAATCTCACTCATGGCTTCCTCTCCATGTAGGCGCGGCGTCGCGCACCGCGTTGCAACTCATGTCGCAGTAAAAAGTTCAGGCGCGGACAGGCGCCGGCGCGTTGTTCGGCGATATCGACCTCAATGACATCCTTGATTAGGCTCAGCCTCGCCGTCTCATCGTTGTCGAGGTCTGTGCGGCGGCTCAGGTAATAGGCCTCGCGGTAGCAGAGCATCACCACGTCGGCGTCCTGCTCGATCGAGCCGGACTGTCTGAGGTCGGCCAGACTGGGGCGCTTGTCATCGCGGTTCTCTAGGTTCCAGATTAGTTGTGATAGCGCCAGCACGGCAATATCGAGGTCCTTGGCGAGGATCTTGAGCCCCGCGGTCAGTTCTTCGATCTCCTGGGTGCGATTGCCAATGTAACGGTCGGAAGGTTTCACCAAGGCCAGATGGTCGATACACAAGACGTCGAGGCGATGCCCGGCGTTGGCGAACTGGGCAGCCACGGCCTGCGTCACCGCTCTTATCTGTGCCAGCCCAAGGCCGCTCTTTTCCTCGATCCTGAACGGTAGCCGCTTGAATGTTTCCCGAGGAAATCCATCAGGCGCTGGAACTCCTCGTGCTTCACCGTGTTGCGACTGATCTTCTCGTAAGGAATGGGGTGGTCGACCGACCATGCCAGGTCGGACATGGCCCGCTCCGCAAGCTCTCCGGCCTCCATTTCGAGGCTTATGAACAGCACCCCATGGCCCTTCTGTGCCGTGCGCAGAAGCCACGACAAGGCAAGTGTCGACTTGCCCATGCCCGTCCTGCCGCCCAGAATGTACAAGCGCTTGCGGCGCCAGCCGCCAATAGCATACTCGTAGAGTGAGCGAGCCGGGCCACGCCATGTCCTCGGCCACTACGCCAGTTCATGAACACATCATTGACTCGAGTGATGACGGCCTGGGCCGCCGTGGTCAGGTCGAATTGGTGCTCGCGGTACTTGTCTCGGCTCAGGCCAGAGCCAGTTACGATCATTTCGATCAGCACTAGAAGCGATCGCCGCCCCGTCCACATGCGGGTTCTTGGCCATCTCTTTGATGTCCAACATGCACGCAAGAACGCGCCGGCGCTCGGCGAGTTCGACCAGGTGACGGGCATATTGAACCGCGCCCATGCTTGGCATGGCGCTGGCGGCGAGGCGGGCGAGATACTTTATGCCGCGGAGCCCGAGGAGCGTAGCGTCGTCCGCGAAGTAATCCTTGAGGATCAACACATCGGCGCGCTTGCCGGTCGAGATGAGCTCGGCGGTCTTTTCGTAAAGACGGGCGTGCAGGCCCTCATGGAAGTGCTCCGGCCCCAGCATCTCGCTCACCTGATGAAAGGCGCCGTTGTCGTGGAGCAACGTCCCCGGAGACCGACCTCGATCTCGAGGTTGTGCGGCGCGGGGAAGTCAAGGACTTCGGCCTGGGCGGGGGTCGTGGAACGCCCTTTGGCCCTCGACGTGGTAACTCCGCGGGTCGATGCGACCACGTCGTCGAGACGCTCGGTACCCACCCCAGCGAGCGCACGAGGCCAACCTACGGCTCGACCGTAGAGCCGGTCGTGTGCGGAAAGGCCAAGGAGGGCATTTGATGGCGGTGCACTTCCGCACTTCAGGTGATCCACCGCAGCAACTAAGACATTTTGCCCGACTTGCTTTTATTGAGCTTTCTGGGTGTCCTAGGGCCCACAAGCACTGCAAACTCGCAGAAAGTGGGTCTAAGCCCACTTTCTGGCCGCCGTCGGCTTGATACGAGGACACTTCAAAATAGCCATCGTGAATGACCGCAGGCATCAGATCGCCTCCCACGGTCCGAGCCAAGCAACGATCTCGTCAATCAACTGTGAAGCGGCAGCTCGTAGGGTCGGTGAAATTTCTGGATTGTTGCCTAGGCGCTCCTGCTCTTTGCGGAGCTTGCCAATTGTTTCGCCTCAAGAACATACCCACTGAGTGGGCTTGCTAAACCTAGACCCTGTGTCCATGTACTTCACTGTACTTGAGGCCTCCTTCGGCCTGAAGTACGCGCCCGTCCAAAGCGCAAATCGTTGAGCCGCCCGGTGAGTGCCGGGCGGTCTTGCATTTCGGGCCTTAAGTGTCGCTGGTTTCGGTCGGCAGTAGAGCGCTCGTCGAGATCCTACGATGTTTGCTCAACCAATGATCAAGATCCAATCGGTCGTAGACCACAGTTCGCCCGAGCTTGATGAACAACGGGCCGCCTCCAGTGAGCCTCAGTTTCTCGAACCACGATTTGGAACAGCCGCAATAGGCTGCTGCAGCGCGAGTACGAAGCATTGGCGGCCTCGTGAGCTCAATTTTTTGCATCCTGCTGCCTTTCCTGACAATGCTGGGCAAGCCCAGCCAACCGGAAGGCATATAGAGAGTGTCCGGGTTATGCAGAATGCAGCGACTATGCAGAGACGAGCGCTGTTAGTGAGAGTGAGCTTCTTATCTAGCGCGTTTTCGCTGCGGGTATTTGGCGCCATAACGGTACTGGAGGCGTCTTTTCACGGATTCCAACGTGCCTAAATGCTGAGCGTGTGGCGCGACCTGCCGCGCCGCATCCTCAACTGACTTGGCCTCTCCGCGAGCTATCATGTCATTCATTTTCTCGATTAACGGAGCATCACTTGCCAGAAACGAACGAGAGCTGTCGCCAACGGCATTCTCAGCCAGCCTTCTTGAAGATTGAATATCCGCTCGTCTGTCGCAGCGCAGTGAGCAACACCCGCATCCACGTCCTCAATATCGAAGTACGCCCAAAGTTCCCGCTCCAGCACCTCTCGTGGCGCGAGCGCCGCTCCCTTGCTTCCAGAGCCTACCCACTTGCCATCCAAAAGTTAGGTCCGGGCATGCCAGGTCAGGGTATTCGCCGATCCTTAAATCCGTTTCTGAATCTCAGCAAAATTCTGGAAAATGGTCATTCCTCCATGAAACTGGTTCGCCTCAAACGTTGCGAATATGGAGACACGAACACCCAAGCCCCTCGCAGAATTTAAGTCCTTGACAGACATCACGACATCGCAGTCTTCGAACGCTACGTTTGCATCCGCCATTGGTACGGGAATGGCGATTTCCTTGAGAGTGGCGCGCAATTTCTCGATGACCTTCGAGGTATAACCTTCGGAGTCCTCAAGAAGAGCTGCCTTAATAGACATCCAGCTATGGTTCTTCACCGCCACACCCGCGCGACTGCACCAGAGGAAGCAATGGGAAACCGACGGTGTTTGCCGGCTTATCGGGTGGCCGCCCTATCCCCCACCCTTTTAGGAAACTAACTTCCACGCTTGTGTCTTGCCACGGACGCATCTGGCTTTCCTGTTTTCACCCATCGCGGCGGTAATTCGAGCGCCAATGCGATTGCTTGCACGACGCAGCGGATCATCGGCAACATGCGCATAGCGGGCGGTCGCTTGCGGACTCGAATGGCCCAGAAGCTTGCCGACGACCTGCAGCCCCAGACCGCTTCCTGCTCCCACACTGGCATGCGTATGTCTGAGGTCGTGAAGGCGAACGCCCTTGAGGCCGGCGTGACGGGATACGAGCTTCCATGGTCTCTTGAGATCGGCACGAGGTCTTTGCGGGTTGTCCCCAGGCACCAGATAAGGGCCAACCGCCTCAAGCTCCGCCAAAATGCGTATCGCCGGCGCATTCAGAATGACCAACTTGGGGCCGAGGCTGCGGATCGTCTTGTGTTCCGGCAGCTTGAGAATCCCCTGCTCGAATCCACGTCAGCCCATTTGGCGTGCAGAATTTCACGCAGCCTGCAGCCGGTTAGAATGAGCAGGCGCAAGGCAGCCGCTTCGTGCGCCCCTATTCGGTTGCGGCGTTGTTCGGCATCTTTCGGCAGATGCTTCGCCCCAGGTTTGCTGCGATCAATTCTCCAGGGAACACCACTCGTCTCCGCCTCCCGTATGGCCGCTCCGAGACGAGCCAGCTCGCTATCGGTCAGATAGCGCTCGCGACGGGCAGCTCCGTAGCGCTCGATGCCCTTCGCCGGGTTCGCTCCCTCCGGAACAAGGCCTCGACGGGCACCAAAAGTGTACGTGTTGCCGATGACGGCGAGCATGTTATCGGCCTGCGCGGGCGTCTGCTTGAGCTTGAGGTGAAGCTTGGCCATGTCGGCGCGGGTGACTTCGGCCGCCTTTCGGCTTCCCAGACGCGGCACAACCAGCCGATCAGGATGTCGGCGTATCCGGCAGCGGTTCGCGGTTTGCGCTTTGCCTGGGCATGTTCGCTAAGAAACAGCCTGGCAAGCTCACCAAGTGTGCTTGCTTCCCTCTGCTTGGCCCTTTCGGCGGCCGGATCGCCTCCCAAACGGGCCTGAGCCAGCAGCTCCTCAGCCTTGGAACGCGCCTCGTCCGGAGTGAGCGTGCCGACAGGGCCAAGAGTGAAGCGGCGTTTGGCGATCGAGCGGCCGCGCGCCCCGGGCCGGTACTCGATCACCCAGGACTTTTCGCCCGAGGGGAAGACACGCAGTCCGAAGCCCGTTAGCTTGGCGTCAAAGAGCGTGTACCGTGAGGAACGCGGCAGCGCGGCATCGACGGCCCGCTTGGTGAGGTTGGCAACCGGCATGGGGTCTCCGACGTCATGAAGAGAACGCGACCGAACGCTGCCGTGGCATCTCGGGTCGCCACCGGGTCGCCACCGGGAAGCGAATCACCGGCAACAACCGGAAACACGCTGCGACGGAAATGCTAGAGAAACAAGGATTTCTGCGACGTGGGGAGGCCTGTGGAAATCCGGTGCAACGGTTGCCGTCTATTTCCTAAACTGGGGGTCACAGGTTCGAATCCTGTCGGGGTCGCCAGTAAAATCAAGTAGTTAGCGACTCTCTGGTAAATCCGACAATCCGCCTAGCAACCGGATAGCAACCATCAAACGGGATTTCGGCCTTGCGAGGCCGGGGGCGGAGCTTCCCAGCGCTTGCAAACGAGAGGGCGCTTGGTTGTCCGGGGGAGACGGATCGCGCGCCCCTACTGTGTCCCGGGGGTCAGAATCGTTCCGGGCTTCGAGCAATGATCAACCGGCTTTCTTGCTGGCCCGCTTGGCTACGGTCCTGACTTTGCCTTCCGTGGGGGGCGCTTCGGCTTTGAGGCTCTTTTTCAGCGCGTCCATGATGTTCACGACATTGGTCGGCACCAGTTCGGCTGCGGGTGGGATTTCAATTTTCTGGCCGCGGGCCTTCTTTTTCACGAGTGCCGCCAACTCGACCGCATAGCTATCCTTGTACTGCTCCGGCTTGAACGGCTTCGCTTGGCGGGCGACGAGCTGTGTGGCCAACTCGAGCAGCTCCTCGTCGTATTTGATCTTGTCGAGCCCCTGGAAGTACGGCGCGGCGGGCGGCAGCTCGTCGGCATAGCGGATGATATTCATGACCATGCCGCCGTTGAGCGGCGCGATTGCAACAAGGTGCTCCCGGCCATGCGTGGTGATCTGTGCGATGCCGACCTTTTTGGCTTTGGCCAGGGCGTCGCGGACAACGACGTATCCCTCTGACGCGAGTTCGTCGGCCGGCACTATGTAGTAAGGCCGCTCCGGGTAGCGAAGGTCGATCTCGGTTGCGTCGATGAATTGCTTCATGTCGATCGTGCGCTTCGACTCGAGCCGGATCGCTTCGATTTCCTCTGGCTCGAGGGTGACATACACATCACGCTCGACTTGGTAGCCCTTCACGATGTCGGCATTATCAATTTCGCCGATGCCCGGCACGACCTTCTGATATTTGACGCGCTTGCCGCTCGGCTTGTGGATCTGGTTGAAGGAGATTTCGCTCTTGCTTTCGGTCGCGGTGTAGACGTTGACGTTGATCGAAACGAGCTGGAGGCGCAGGAAACCGCGCCAATAGACCTGGCCAAGGGCTGGCATGGGGACTCACTCACTATAACTGGAAGTCTGGAACTAAGGCTAAATTGGTCGGCCGAGGCGTGCGGATCAAGGTTGCTGGCACGAAAGGTGAGCAGCAAGGTTAGACGGTTGGCGACGGGTTATGACTGATCCATTGTCGAACAAGGCAGCTTGATTTCCCCAGCAGTCCCAGCCGCGCTTTGTCTCGCGAGCAAATAGCTCGAGGTAGGGCCCATCCACGAGCTTCTCAATTCGCTCTCGGACACAATCAGGCTTCCGGCTATGCTCACGGCGTGGCTCGACTACCAGTCGGCGGACACTCTTCGATCGGCGCCGCGGCTTGCCCCTGGTTGCCAAGATGCATTGCTCAGGATTGGCGCGTGTCCAGTAGCCAAGCCCTGTGAAGAAATCGGCCCCGTGCTTCGCCGTGGCGTTGAGCTTCACCCAGTAGAAGCCAACCGTTTTGTACTCAAATCCCCACGCACGGATGAGATCGAGCGCGGCGGGAAGTAGCGGATTCTGTGGCCCATACGAAAAGCGCGCAGTCGTCCGCAGCTAGGTCAGCGATCGGCAGCGTTGCAAGCGCCGACCGATCGAGACAATCGTAATGGGAGACCGCGTTGCGACCCGTGCCCTTGGCGCTCCAATTCCGAAACGACCAGGGCGGATCGGCGTAGATCACTCCGTATTTACGGCGCTTCAAGGAGTTCGTGAAGCCTGCCTCGAAAGTACTCATTCACATCCTCGATCATTGCAACCACTGGAAATCCGAAATGCTCGTCCAAGTCCTCGCGGACCAAAGACCACGGGCGCGGGATCGATCTGATCCCGTAGTAGAAGATGATGCGGGATTCCGCAGCCACTGGCTTGTAGCTCGCAACCTCGCCATAGCTCTTGAGAAGTACCTGCACGCAAAGAAGATCACGCCTGATCGAGCGTATCTTACCGGCATCAAATTGCCCGTTGCCGCGCTTCATCTCGTAGGCCCGGATCGTCTGATCGGCCTCGTCGAAGGCAACCATGTCGACTTGGATCGAGCGAACGGCGTCGCCATAGGGAAGCGCGCTTCGGCGGCAAGCGTCCTCGTCTTGTGAGTTCACCAAGGCGTCGGCCGCGCGCGAGACGCGGAAGGCGTCCTCCTGCCACACGCGATGGCGATTGCTCTCTTTCAGGCTCTCCCGCAGAGCGGTTTCGAGTATTTTCCCGTGGCGCTTGTAGGCTGAGCTGACAATGCTTGTGGAGCGGGAGTAGCGATCGCCAGAAACCGGGTCTTGAATGAATTTCTTGAGTGCGAGCGCGTGGATCGTTTCGTCAACGATCGGAACAACCCGTTCCATAAAAGTCATCCACATGCCCCAACCCAACTCACTACGCTGACGATAGCATTAACTATCCTAGTCACCACCATTCAAAGCGGCTCAATGGTAAATGAGGTGGGCAGGTGGCATTCGGGAGCGTCAAGAGGCTCCTATTTACGGCTGCTTTTTGATGGAAAGCAGACTGTACCGCCGCTCAAATGAACAGCCGAGGTTGG
>CAWHQZ010000017.1:0-814966 GCA_963831645.1 uncultured Alphaproteobacteria bacterium
GCTGTCGAGCCTGTGGAGGCAAGCGGCGCGCTTGTCGCCGGCTCCTCCTTCACTGCTGTCGAGCCTGTGGAGGCAAGCGGCGCGCTTGAAGTCTGCTCCTCCTTCACTGCTGTCGAGCCTGTGGAGGCAAGCGGCGCGCTTGAAGTCTGCTCCTCCTTCACTGCTGTCGAGCCTGTGGAGGCAAGCGGCGCGCTTGTCGCCGGCTCCTCCTTCACTGCTGTCGAGCCTGTGGACGCACGCGGCGCGCTTGTCGCCCGCTCCTCCCTCACTGCTGCCGAATCTGTTGACGCAGTGGAATCCTTCCCACTCACTAGATCAGCCGGCTGTTGCGTGGGGTTAAGCTGCGAAATCGCCTAAGAAGTGCTCAATGCGAGCTTCAATGGCTTGGACCATGCATGGCTTTTCCTGCACGAGGACGTGAGGGGGAGCGTCGTTCACTCCCTCTAACCCACAGTGGGCGTCGCGCTCATTTATCCATTTTCGCTGTTCGTCAACGAAGGCAACTCGATTAGCGCCTTTCAATGGCCGACGTTGGCTACGAAACGCGCGGCCTAGTTCATTATCTAGCTGTGCCAGCTCGGCATCTGCACAGATAAGCCGCTCGGACGCAGTTCTTGCTCTCGTGCAACTAAAGCTGGGTGACTAATTTGTCCTGGGGACAATGGATTGACTGGCGCCCAAAGTCACTGCTGTCGAGCCCGTGGGCGCAAGCGGCATGCTTGTCGCCCGCTCCTCCCTCACTGCTGCCGAATCTGTTGACGCAGTGGAATCCTTCCCACTCACTGGATCAGCCGGCTGTTGCGTGGGGTTAAGCTGCGAATCGCCTGAGAAGTGCTGAATGCGAGCTTCAATGGCTTGGACCATGCATGGTTTTTCCTGAACCAGGACGTGAGGGGGAGCGTCGTTCGCTCCCTCTAACCCACAGTGGGCGTCGCGCTCATTTATCCATTTTCGCTGTTCGTCAACGAAGGCAACTCGATTAGCGCCTTTCAATGGTCGACGTTGGCTACGAAACGCGCGGCCTAGCTGTGCCAGCTCGGCATCTGCACAGATAAGCCGCTCGGACGCAGTTCTTGCTCTCGTGCAACTAAAGCTGGGTGACTGATTTGTCCTGGGGACAATGGATTGACTGGCGCCCAAAGCGCAATCGGTGAGAAAAAGCACGAGAAAAACGCTCAGCGCAGCTATCGTATTTGTCATGCCAAGCAGATCTGCCGCGAACCGGCTATCTCGATCACCTGCTCTTCGATGAATTGGGTGAGGATTCGGGATACCGCTTCCATCGTGAGGCCCAGGTAATCAGCGATATATCCTAGCGTGACACGCGTACATCGATAGTATCCTCGGCCAGTCGCTTCGCCATATCAAAAAAGGAAGGTAGCCACCCTCTCGCAGGCGCACTTGTGAGCCGGCTAAGCGGTTTCGACGCGGGGGTGACATGTTATCAAATCGTTACCCGAAAGTATGCTGCCCGCGATGATGTAAGTCAAAATTGTAGCGGGCGTGTGAAAGGGATTCTGTCACTCCGGTGTGACAGCCCGAACTTCCGCCGAGGGCGCCGCGCGGAAGCGGCAGCACTGAAGCTTGCAGCGTAAGCGTCTAAAAAAGTTGATGGGGATCCCTCTGATGCAGCCAACTCCAACAGCGGCGGTTCGGATGGACTATGGCTGCGCTTAGTCGTCTGCAGCGGCCTTGCGGAATTCAACCTGCTTGACGCCTTCCGGCACGACCGCCGTGAAGTGAGAGTCCTCGAACCCGCCACCGAGGCTCCAGGCATCCAGCTGAGCCATGAACTGCGGCTGGTGTTCCGCGATGACATAGTCAATTACGAAACGGCGGGGGACGGGCGACGTGTCGGCTTCGATCCACATCTGCCAATCGGCGCCATCGCTTTCGAACGAGATCAGGTGGCACTGCACGCCGTCAACCATGCGCAGCCCGACATATTCGGAGGAGATGGCATTTTCGCCAAGCGCCTTGCTCACATCGGAATGAAGCAGATCGGCAAGTGCAATCTGGAATTCATACTTGTCGATCAGCTCATCCAGCAGCTTGTCGGTGTCGCCGGCGAAGTCGAGGGTCATAACTTCATTGGCGCTTTTCCGCCATACCGTGAGCTTTGAGCCGTCATACCAAGCGGAGGCGGCGGCGCCGGTGTCGTCGAGCGTATTGGCTTGAAGGTGGTTGGGCCGCTTGAGGATCACATCGGCCTCGCGAGCGGTTTTGACCTTGATCCCGTCCTCCTGCACTACGTCGAAGAAAGTGCGTGCGCGGAAAGAGATGGTTTGTTCTTTCGACAGGTAGTCCGACATTCCCTGCAGAACCGCCATCGCCTTTTCGTCGCGGCGGCCGGTCTGGCTGTCCTGAGCCAGCGTCTCTCCCACGAGCGACCAGCTCCCAGCCGCGAGAAGCGCGGCCGCATAACAAACCCGCATTGACCGGAACAATGATACCTGATCGGCCATCGCACTTTCCTCCTTGATCATCGTTCTTAGCGTCGGCGAGCCACTCGGCGGCCCGTGCGTCGCGCGACCCGCCGTGACGTACCCCGGACGCCGGCAACCCCGTAGTATCCCCCGTAGTATCCGGATCCCCCGTATCCGTATCGAGGCGCTACAACGCCTGCAGAGTAGCCACAATAGTAATGCGCAAGCAGCAGGTCACTTGCCGGTGATTCCGCCCGGGCAAACGTCGGTTGCATGTTCGTTATGTTGACCATCGTCGCCGCGGGAACCTCCTCGGGCAGCGCGACCGCAATCGCGAGCGCAAAGCTCAAGGCATACCAGGCATGCGTGCCCAGCGCGGTGGGCAAGCCGGAACAAACTCAATTCGATTTCACTATTTGTCGTACGGTGGTTTCAATTTGCTCTACGACGGGTTCATCGAGATTCGGGATCATGACATTCACCTACGCTCTTCCCTTTGCTGCACATCGCCGACACCTAGATCATCCACGCGCTGAGACGGCGATCAATTTCAAGATCAATTATCATTGAATTCGACGGCGTTCCTTGATCCATATCAAAATCAGGGTCCACAGCGCTTGCCACTCCTACTTTGCAGGCATCGCTAAGATCGGCGACGTGATCTTTCATGCAGGCCTCAATGCGGCCCTCGCCAGGCTCGATGCCTGCGCAATGTCACGGCGCCGCTCTCAGCAAACTGGCACCAAGCTGGCGCTCACGTTTCGTTCAGCAAGCGGTTAAATTCTAGCAGAGCCGAAAGGCTGGACCATGGTTTCTCCGGGGGCACTACATGAATTCCATCATCTGCGGCCGAGGATATCCGCCGGTTCCTTAACTATCCCAAGGGCACAAAATTATCCGCGACCTGTTCGTGGTGAACAACCGGCCCGCGGCGGCGGCGAAGGCTGATGTGACAGCGAGGACGCCAGCCCCCGATAGATGTCGCCAGCATAAAGCGAAGTCTGGCAGCCTTCTCTGGCACCGGCGTCAAGGTTTGCGACCCCGGCCGCAAAGTCTAGGAAAGACCATACGCAAGTATAGTTTCATGCACGCTGTCGGATAACCAAGTACCCACACATTCAGTTTCACTGTTCGAGTTCATGTAGTTTGTCAAAGGAGGAAAGCCGACCTGTCCATGATTTCGATTGTCGATGATGATGAGTCTGTTCGCGAGGCGACCAAGGGTCTCGTCCGGTCGCTGGGCTACAACGCTGCCGCATTCGCCTCAGCAGAGGAGTTCCTGAGCTCCAGCCGCGTGAACGATACCGCATGTGTCGTTACCGACGTGCAAATGCCTGGCTTGAGCGGCATCGAGCTGCAAAGCCGGTTGGCGGAGGATGGACACCGGATACCTATCGTCTTCATTACGGCGTCTCCTGAAGAACGTGTCCGCGGGCGCGCCCAGGAAGCTGGGGCGTTCGGCTTCTTTAGCAAGCCCTTCGACGAGGACCTCTTTATCGGCTGTCTCAACCGGGCCGTGAGTTCTGCGACTGCTACTGGTAGCCCCGGTTGACGCACCGATACCTATGCTTATGTATAGTTTTGCTCCCGCTAACGGTGTGCATAGTTAACTTCGCAGGCTGTCGTTAAAGGCGGTCCGACTGCCCCCGCTGATCTGACTGCTGACAGCCGTACCGCGTCGGCTTTCCCCTCCCGACGCACAGCGCTAAGCGCGGCGAGCGCCCGGCCCCCGACTGGGCGCTCGTTCATTTTGTGGGGTTGCTGACCCGCAGGATAAGAACCGACGTAAAGGACCGTGCTGCCAAAGGCGGCAATTTAACGCTCGTGGTCGGTTGCGCGGCGTTTTCGGCTGTGGAGGAGGAGCCTGCGAGCCGAACTCGGCGATCCAGGCCGACGTACACAAGCTGCGAGGGATCGGCACCCTCGCCGGCCAGCGCAATAGCGACCTGCAGGTGGGCGAGGTCATGCACAGGTTGGGCGCACGACGGGCGTGCGCCGCGGGCGAGTGACCATGTTCGAGCTGGATGGGGTGGCGGTCGAGTACGACATCGGCGTAGTCTCTTTCGACAACCGGATCGAGATCGAAGGCGCGGGGAGCCGCTCGTTCAGCGACGCGGGGGACGGCGGCTCGCTCATTGTCGATGACCAGATGCAGGTGGCCGCGCTTCTTCTTGCAGGGGGTGACCACGACGAGTCCAACGGCAAGGGACCGGACGTACGCCAATCCGATCATGCTTCAGGCCCTCAAGGTGAAGCTCGCATAAAGCTGGCACATGCCCATCAGCCTCGAACAAGCACGGGCCGCGAGGAAGTCCGCCAAGGAGGTAGGCCACGCGAGACCCCCCAGTGGCCTCGGCGATACCTTGGCTGGCGCGGCGGCGGCAGGAGCTGCCCTGGGTTCGAACTCGCTGATCTTGCGAGCCGAGATGAATGCCGAGACCACAGGACGCGGGTCTTGCCCTCGGTCGCCAAGCGATCGGTGTCAGAGTTGCGAGTCGATCGGTAGGAGCTTCAACAGGTCGGCGACGAAGCGCCGGCGGAAGCCGGTTTCGGGCTCGTCCCGGTAGCGCACCCTTTGGCCATCCCTCACCGTCTCCCAGACGATCTCGCCATTCGGCGCGAGGAGGACGCGGTAGCTGTTGGCGGGCACGACGCCAGTCGCCATGTAGGCCGTCAGCCTTTCGGCATGCTCCGGGCTCTCGATATAGAGGCCGGCTTCGGTGTTGATCACGGCAGAGCGCGGGTCGAGGTTGAAGCTGCCGATGAACACACGAAGGCCATGGCCTTTGGCCTTGAGCGCCTTGATGCCCTGATAACACTTCTCAGCGTCGAAAATGCTGAAGGGCAGCATAGAGTCTCACGCCTGAATGCGATCAGGTACCGAATGGTCAGGAACAAGAGCCGGCTTTAGTCCCATGCCGACGAGCGTCTCAGCACGGCTTTCCTTGTGCCCACTCCCGCACCTTCACATCATGGGACAGCCAGTGCGTTGAATACCGATAGGCTTCTTGTGCAGCACGCAATTCCGGCATGCCGTGCACGAGAGAGCAGGCGAGCCAGCAGGCTCGCCCACTCTGTGATGATGTGGCCCTGGACCGTTATGGTGACCGTAACGAGAATTTTGTTCTCGTTTGAGGGTGTTGTCGCGCGCTTTGGGATATCAAGGGCGAAGCCCTTGACTAGTTAGCTGCTGCTGCAACCAGTTAATCTTCCTTATCGCCTTTCTGCAAAAGACGCTCTTCACCTTCGTCTCGCATCTCGCGAAACGCAACTATCGCCACGATCCCCAGTCGCCGTTTCTGATCTGCACTAAGCGTTTCATAGAGCGGCTGCCACGCATCTGCGAGCCGCTTGAGCTCGGCCGCTCTTTGAGTCAGAGCGTCAGAGCGTCGATTCAGGAATGCGATTGGATCACGGTCGCGCACAGCTTCGACGACGTTCTTGTCGCGTAACTCATCGGCCCGCGCTCGCATGCTGGCGGCCCGTGCTTGCCGCCCGGCCGCCCTCGAGCGAATGGCCTCTTCAACGGCTTTCCAGTGCTTTTCTTGTTCAGGCGTCAGCTGCAAAGCGAATTTGACTATTGCAATCCGCGCATCCGTCAAGGAATCCATTTCGGCCGCGCTCAGCCGCTCCCGTTGAGGCTCGGCAGAAGCGACTTGAACCTGGCCCAAGAGGGAAGGCCCGGTGATGATCATCGCAGCTACCGCAACGTATGCAAGTTTAGACATGACAAACCTCCACACAATCGATTGCGTTAGAAGAAATACGTTAGAGCAGTTGCCGACCAAAAGAACCTTGATCTGTATCAAAGATAATGCTTTGGGAGCTGGGCCCGAAACGTCGGCCGCTCGCCCGCTTCCGTATCTGTTCACGCATCGCTCAATCGCGCCGTGGGGGCGTTTAGAATCCCCCCTCGTCGGGGATGTTCAGGAGAACGCCGCAGGCCTTGCAATGAACGGCGTCGGCATCGTGGCGCTGCAGCCCGCAGGCGGGGCACGGATAGCGGACCTTGGGGGGCCGCACGAGCGTTTGCAATAGGCGTGTAAGAATAAAGTCACTCCAAAGATCGATGATGATCGACGTGAGCCGCCCTAACGTCCCCTGCAAGGTGATGTCGCCGAAGCCCGTGGTCGAGAGTGCCGCGACGGTGAAGTAGAGCGCGTCAATATAGTTAGCGATGGCCGGATTGCGCCAATGCTGGGTCTGGTAGACGAAGCCCGTCATAATGAAGACGAACACCGCGAGGTTCACGACCGTGGTGATTACCTCCTCGTTGCGACGGAAGAACGAGCTGTCGGCGCGGAGCCGCGCAATGACCTGATAAGTATGCAGTAGCCTAAGCGTGCGCAGGATACGCAGAAAGCCTAAACCTTCCCCAACTATGGGTGCCAGGAAGGATACAATCGCCGCCATGTCCGCCCAAGCGGCCAGGTGGGCTAATTCCCTCACCGGATGAGGACTTACAAAAAGGGCGGGCGGAGAAATCGGTGAGAATAATAAGTCCGAAGACCAAATCGAGCCATTCGAGCCAAGTCGTTTGCGGTAAAAACGACGTGCCAACGATAAACGTGATTGTCACGGCATCGAAAACGAGGACGCCGTAACGAAACTGCTGCGCGACACGGCTTTTACCGAAATAGAGGCGGCTCAGTTGATCGCGAAACACAGCTGTCTCAGCCCGAGCTTCGACTGGTCGCGAGGAAGAGGATCGTGAGTCTTTCTGCTTGTCGTGCCGCCGATAGCCGACATTCCCGCGGACTGGCGGCTTATCTGTGCTTTCGGTAAACGGAGCTAACCGACCAATCGCGTCATCTCCTGCTGAGTCGGAAGGCGTCCTTCAGGTGTAAGCTGGTCGACCGCGTTCGGAAGAACTTGCGACAGAATTTGCGAGATTTGATCTTTTGGAAGCCCATTGCGTTGCGCGAGCGCGTCAATGATGTCTGGATCGATTGCCTTAGAGATCTGATCGGGCGTGACGGACTTATTCTGGCCGGTGTTGATCCAGGAAATTGGCCGCGTCGCCGAGACCTTTCTCTTGGAACTGTTTACGTAGGCCCTCAAGGCCGCCAACAACGTCACCCGGGGACGCGTCAGGCGTCGACGTCATATCAGGACTTGCTGAAGCCAGTGATTTTCTGCGCTTCCGCGCGAGCAGAGCAAGCAGACCTAGAATGACTGGTTTCGCTTTCGCGACGCTGCCGCCCGTGGAACCAGAACCAGAGCCAATGCTGTCAAGCAATCCCATTGTAACCTCCTACTCGATAATCGATATGAGCACCGTAACTGCGCTGCACGGGGTTTGCATTTGATATAAGTCAAGGTTCAGCTACTTTTAATTATCGGAGCATTGAAACGGCGGCTTCAGGGCTTGCCCGGATCGATGTAGCGCCAATCGACATGGGTCTCGGCCGCTTAGGACACGATGGCGTTACTGGTCAGTTCCGTGCCATTCCCAGCGGCTTTGTGGTGGTCGACGCGAGCGGCTTCACGTTGGCGTACGTCTATGCCCGTGAAGACGACGCAGTGAGACTGACACATCTATCGAGGGAGGAGGCGGGCAAGATCGCCGATATGGAGCGCGAGGCAAAAAATCAGGCCCGTGGAAAAACCACGGGCTGAGGCTGCAGCCAACTCTAACAGCGGCGGTTCGGATGGACTACGGCTGCACTTGGCCGTCTGCAGCGGCCTTGCGGAATTCAACCTGCTTGACGCCTTCCGGCACGACCGCCGTGAAGTGAGAGTCCTCGAACCCGCCACCGAGGCTCCAGGCATCCAGCTGAGCCATGAACTGCGGCTGGTGTTCCGCGATGACATAGTCAATTACGAAACGGCGGGGGACGGGCGACGTGTCGGCTTCGATCCACATCTGCCAATCGGCGCCATCGCTTTCGAACGAGATCAGGTGGCACTGCACGCCGTCAACCATGCGCAGCCCGATATATTCGGAGGAGATGGCATTTTCGCCAAGCGCCTTGCTCACATCGGAATGAAGCAGATCGGCAAGTGCAATCTGGAATTCATACTTGTCGATCAGCTCATCCAGCAGCTTGTCGGTGTCGCCGGCGAAGTCGAGGGTCATAACTTCATTGGCGCTTTTCCGCCATACCGTGAGCTTTGAGCCGTCATACCAAGCGGAGGCGGCGGCGCCGGTGTCGTCGAGCGTATTGGCTTGAAGGTGGTTGGGCCGCTTGAGGATCACATCGGCCTCGCGAGCGGTTTTGACCTTGATCCCGTCCTCCTGCACTACGTCGAAGAAAGTGCGTGCGCGGAAAGAGATGGTTTGTTCTTTCGACAGGTAGTCCGACATTCCCTGCAGAACCGCCATCGCCTTTTCGTCGCGGCGGCCGGTCTGGCTGTCCTGAGCCAGCGTCTCTCCCACGAGCGACCAGCTCCCAGCCGCGAGAAGCGCGGCCGCATAACAAACCCGCATTGACCGGAACAATGATACCTGATCGGCCATCGCATTTTCCTCCTTGATCATCGTTCTTAGCGTCGGCGAGCCACTCGGCGGCCCGTGCGTCGCGCGACCCGCCGTGACGTACCCCGGACGCCGGCAACCCCGTAGTATCCCCCGTAGTATCCGGATCCCCCGTAGTATCCGTATCGAGGCGCTACAACGCCTGCAGAGTAGCCACAATAGTAATGCACAAGCAGCAGGTCACTTGCCGGTGATTCCGCCCGGGCAAACGTCGGTTGCATGCTCGTTATGTTGACCATCGTCGCCGCGGGAACCTCCTCGGGCAGCGCGACCGCAATCGCGAGCGCAAAGCTCAAGGCATACCAGGCATGCTTGCCCAGCGCGGTGGGCAAGCCGGAACAAATCATTCGATTCTTCGTATTTCATAGGGTTCATCGGGATCATGACATTCACCTACGCTCTTCCCTTTGCTGCACATCGCCTACACCTAGATCTACGCGCTGAGACGGCGATCGATTTTAAGATCAACTATCATTGAATTCGACGGCGTTCCTTGATCCATATCAAAATCAGGGTCCGCCCTCGAGAGAGCCTTCGTAAATGCTGCGAGTGATTTTGCGCTCGGGCGCTTTGGGCAGCATTTGGGCTAAAGCTAGCTGGACGCATCCTCGGCAGAGGAGGTGCGCCGTCGTTGCCAGACGAAGACGGGAATCCCCAGGATCAGCAGCACCAGACCATAGAGCACGGGCTCGGCACCGCAGCCATAAAGCGTGAACACCGCGAAGACGAATGCGATAAGCTCGATGATCGTGACGCGCGGCACCATGCCTCCGGGTGTCGCTCGTGCAGCAACCAATGGGCTGGCGAGGGCGCAGAAGGCGTAGGGGATCACGGCGGCCATCGTGCTCAGTCCGACTACCGTATTGTAGAAGGCCGAGAAGCCAGATGAGGCTGCGGCCTGAACAAGAACCAGCACCGTGGCGAGCGCAGCCGAGACAATGATGCCCGTTGCCGGAACCTCGCGCGCGGATAGCTTGCTGAAGACGGGCGGGAACAGCTTGTCCCGGGAGGCGGCCATGGGCACCTGTCCCATCAGCAGCGTCCATCCGTTGAGCGCACCGATCGACGACAGGATAACGGCGAGCGACACCAGTGTTCCACCCCACGGGCCCCACATGATCTGCGCGGCATCTGAGAAGGGCGCTACGGATTTCACCAGCTGGCTGCCTGGAACCACCCCCATGACCGCAACGGTACCCAGCACATAGAGCAGCGCGGCGATGCCGATACCGAGCACCGTCGCCCTCGGGATCGTGCGTGCGGCATCCTTGACGTCGCCTGCCGGCACCGTGGCGGATTCCAGCCCGAGAAAGGCAAACATCGTCAATGGCGCCATGGCGGCGCCTGCGGTGAACAACGATGTCTGGCTGGAATCAAAGGGCGTGAAGTTCGATGCATCGACGTAGAGCAGCCCGATCAGCGCGATGGCGCCGAATGGCACCAGCTTGGAGTAGGTCGTGATTTCCGAGAAGATGCCGGCTGCCTTTACCCCGCGCAGGTTGACGGCGACGACGCCCCAGATCGCGCCCAGCGTCAGCACGACGGCCATGGTCCTGTTGTGCATTCCCGGGAAATAGTCCATCACCGCACCGGCAAAGGCGATGGCGATCACAGGCAGCGAGGTCCAGATCGAAATCCAGTAGCCCCAGGCGATCAGGAAGCCCGGGAAATCACCATAGCCAAGGCGCGTATAGGCGTAGGGTCCGCCCGTCTCAGGTGCGAGCCGCGCGAGCTTGGCGAAGGTGAGGCCGAGACAGATCGCGCCAACGGCCATGACGATCCAGGCAAGGATTGCAAGATTGCCGTAGGGCGCCAGGGCGGCCGGCGAAAGATAGAAACCCGAGCCCACCATGTTGCCGACCACAATGGCCGTGCAGGCGGCGATACCGAGGCTTTTCTCTTTTTTTGCCATTTCAATCCCGCATCCCGCACAACCGGTTAGTACTTCTCGGCAACAAAGTTCATTCCCTGCAAGGGGGCCTGATCGTCATACTTGCGCTTTTTCGAGCGCTTGGGCAGCTTGACTTTAGGGTGCGGTACCTTCTCGAACGGAATTCTGCTTGAGGATATGCGATATGCAGTTCAGTCGCGCCCGCCGTTTGTCGTCCGATCGCAGAATGTACCACGGCGCGTGCTTGCTATCGGTACTTGCTTCAGCATCATGTCACGCGCTCGCGAATAGTCATACCACCGTCCATATGACTTCGACATCCATCGGGCTCAGTTTCCATTGCCGCAGTGGATCATGGATGCGAGCCTCAAATCGTTGCTCCTGCTCTTGCTTGCCCACCTCCAGCCAAATCTTGATCAGCATGATACCGCCATCGACAATGTACTTCTTCGATTTGCGGACAGAGATCCAGAAATCGATCGTGCTGCTCGTCGGTGCAAAATCCCATCACGTATTCGACGCCGGCGCGATTGTACCAGCTGCGATCGAAGATGACGACTTCGCCGGCCGCTGGATATCTTTCGATGTAGCGTTGCATGAACATCTGGGTCTTCTCACGGTCGGAGGGAGTCGGAAGGGCGACGACTCGAAACACCCGCGGACTCACTCTTTCCGTGATGGCTTTGATGGTTCCACCTTTGCCGGCGGCATCTCGTCCCTCCAGCAGGATGATGATACGCGCTCCCTTCGCCTTGATCCATTCCTGCAAGTGGCAAAGCTCGACCTGCAGCTGTCGCAATTCCTTCTCGTAGACTTTACGTTTCATCTTTCCGTTGTCTCGACCTTCTGTTTCAATGCCAGGCTTCACCATTTATTGCTGACAAGTTACGCATATTTGGAGCGACGCAGTTCCCGGGGCCCTTGCGCCTGGCAAGCTCTTTAGTCGATGATGTGGTAGCCGCCATCGATGTAAAGCGTTTCGCCGGTGATCAGGCGCGCAGCGTCGTGCGCCAGGAAAGCGGTGGCGACGCCGACATCATCGATGCTCACGAGACTGCGGGCAGGCGCCTTCGCTTGCGCCTTGTCGAGCAGTTCGTCGAATTCCGGGATGCCCGGAGGCCGCTCGCGTCGCGAGCGGTCCTGGCGAGATGGCATGGACACGGATACCCTTCGGGCCGAGCTCGGCGGCGATGTAGCGGACCGCGCTCTCGAGCGCAGCCTTGGCGACTCCCATGATGTTGTAGTTCTCCACCACCATCTGGCTGCCGTAGTAGGTCATCGTGAATAGCGTCCCACCCCGAGGCATCAGCGGCTCCGCCAGATGCGCCATGCGAATGAATGACCAGCAGGACACGTCCATGGTGGTGAGGAAACCTTCACGCGGCGCATCGACTACCCGTCCCTGCAGCGTATCCTTGGGTGAGAATGCGATGGAGTGGACGACGAAATCGAGCTCGCCCCACTGCTTGGCGATGTCGCTCGAAAACCGCCTCCATCTGACCAGGTGTGCGCACGTCGAGCGGCAGGATGATCGGCGCCTCGAGCTCACGGGCGAGCGGCTCGACGTATTTCTTCGCTTTGTCGTTGAGATAGGTTACCGCCAGCTCCGCCCCGAGCGCTCGAAACGCCTTGGCGCAGCCCCAGGCGATGGACTGATCATTGGCGATGCCGACGATGAGACCTCTCTTGCCTTCGAGCAACTTCGCTTTCACATCGGGAATCATGTGATAGACCTCTAATTTTCACCGCTACGTGCGACCATTTACAACACCATTTCCGGAACGCGATCCGGAATGAGGAGCTCGGCCTCGGTTGCCGCGATTACCTGTGAGGTTGAGATTCCGGGACCGGTCTCGAGCAGCGTCGCGCGACCCTCGGGGAAGGCGATCACCGCCAGTTCCGTAACGATCAGATCCACCGGCCGCGTCGATGTGATCGGCAGCGTGCATTTCTTGACAATCTTCGGGGCGCCCTTGGCTGTGTGCTGCATCGCCACGATGACGCGCTTGGCGCCCGAAACCAGGTCCATGGCCCCGCCCATGCCCGGCACCATCTTGTTGGGGATCATCCAGTTGGCCAGCCGTCCGCTCTGATCGACCTGCAGGCCGCCGAGCACCGTGATATCGAGATGACCGCCACGAATGAGGCCGAAGGACATTGCGCTATCGAATGTGCTGGCGCCGGGCAGGGCGGTAACCGGCCGGCCGGCTGCGTCGGTCAGCGTGGGATGTGCCATTCCTTCCTCAGGAGGCGATCCGGTGCCGAGCAGTCCATTCTCGGATTGAAAGAAAACATGCATGCCCTCCGGCAGATGGTTTGCGACCAGCGTCGGAATCCCGATGCCGAGATTGACGAGCATGCCGGGCTTCAGCTCGCGGGCAATCCGGCGGGCGATAATCGTCTGCGGTTCCATGGCGCTGCTCATGAACTGGCGAACGAGGTAGTCGACAAGGGGCGCCGGCGTCACGACATGATCAGGCGAGAGCACACCGATAGGAACAATGTTATCCGCGCTGGCGATGACGGTGTCGGCCGCCATCGCGATCACCGGATTGAAGTTGCGAGCCGTCAGCGCGTAGCTCAGGTTGCCCAGATAGTCGGCAAGGAACGCCTGCACCAGGGCGAAGTCGGCGCGCAGCGCGACTTCGAGTAGATAACCCGTGCCATTTACTTCGATGCGCTGCTTGCCTTTCTCGACAATGGTGCCGATGCCGGTCTGCGTCAAAATTCCACCGAGCCCGTGTCCGCCGGCGCGAATGCGTTCGATGAGGGTGCCTTGCGGGACGAGCTCGACATCCAACTCGCCGGCCATCATCTGCCGTTGCGTTTCGGGGTTGAGGCCGATGTGACTCACGATGGCTTTGCGTAGCAGCTTGGCCTCGACGAGCTTCCCGATGCCTTTACCCGGCATCGCGGTGTCGTTGGCGATCACGGTGAGATCGCGCTTGTTTTGCCGCACAATCTCGTCAATGACGCGTTCAGGTGTTCCGACCGCCATGAACCCGCCGATCATCAGGCTCGCGCCGTCGGGGATCATGGCAACCGACTTTTCCAGAGAGACAGCTTGCACGTTTCTTCCAGACCTCCGGGCGTGCTCGGCTATTGCGACGGCCAGTGCTCCACCTCCCATTGGGGAGCATCCGAGCTCACTCTTCTCCTTCTTCAGTAAGCACGCCGCCGCCCGCATCCCTTGATTTTGGTCAAAAATTGCGGAAATGCGACCCAACAGCAGCCGTCACGCCATCGCCTTGTCTGCCGAGGAAGATTGGCGGCGTACCGAGATGAGCGAAAGCGTATGCCGCGCGATCATCAGTTCCTCATCGGTCGGAATCACATACAGAGCGACGCGACTCTCCTGTCCTGATATCAGTTGCTCATGCGCTGCGTTGGCGGCCGGATCGAGGGCCGCGCCCAGCCAGGCGAGCTTCTCGACGACGCGTGCACGGAGTCTCACCGAGTTCTCGCCGATTCCGGCAGTGAATACGAAAGCGTCGAGCCCACCGAGAGCCGCCGCCAGCATTCCGGCATGCAGCCCCACCCGGTAGACGAAGTAGTCCATTGCGAACACGGCACGCGGGTCGGGACTCCTCTCCAGTTCGCGTACATCGTTGCTGATGCCGGAGAGGCCCTTCAGGCCGCACTCGCGGTAAAGAAGATCCTGCACCTCTGCCGCCATCATGCCTCTTTCGGCGATGAGATAGAGCACCACGCCCGGATCGATCTGTCCGGGCCGCGTTCCCATCGGGAGGCCGTCGAGCGCCGTGAATCCCATTGAACTTTCGACGCTGCGGCCACCAAAGAGCGCACACATGGACGCGCCGCTTCCCAGGTGCGCGACGATCACCCGGCCACTCGCGATCCGCGGGGCGACCTGGCGCAGCCGCTCGGCAACATATTCGTAGGACAGTCCATGGAAGCCATAGCGACGCACGCCATCCGTATAGAAGCGCTCCGGGATCGCATAATGGTCCGCGACCGCGCTGTGACCGCGATGAAACGCAGTGTCAAAGCAGGCGACCTGCGGCAGCTCCGGGCGGCGCGCCAGCAACGAGCGGATCGGCGCCAGATTGTTTGGCTGATGGAGCGGCGCCAGTGGGATGTAGCGCTCGAGATGCGCCAGAACCTTGTTGTCGACCAGCACAGGCTGGCTGTAATCGGGGCCGCCATGAACGACGCGATGCCCGACGGCAACGAGATTGAACTTCTGTGTGTCGCGTATCCAGACCCCGGCCCGTTGAATCGCGGTAGCGAGGTCCGGAACGGCGCCTGCTGGATAAGTCCGGTCGATCAGCAGCGTGTTGTCGGCTCCTTGAGCGCGCAAACCGAGGCGACGTGCCAATGCCGTCCATCTGACCCTTGACCAGGCGTTGCAGACTTTCTCGTTTCATCGATACCGAACACTTGAAACTTGAGGCTCGAGGAGCCGGCGTTGACGACCAGGATCGCGTCCATGCCGGTCACGCTGCCGGCAGGATTGCCGTACGTCGCCGCGCGTCGGCATAGAGCACCGCCACGGCGCAGGAGGCCAGGCGTGCGCGAACGGTATCGGCGCGCGAGGTCAGGATGATCGGCACCCGCGCTCCGAGCACGATACCGGCGGCGTCTGCCTTGGCAAGGAAGGTGAGATTCTTGGCGAGCATGTTGCCGGCTTCGAGATCGGGAACGACCAGGATCTGGGCTCGCCCTGCGACGGCAGACTGGATGCCTTTGATCTTCGCAGCCTCCGGATCGATGGCATTGTCGAAAGCCAGCGGCCCGTCGAGCACGCCACCGGTGATCTGTCCGCGATCGGCCATCTTGCACAAAGCCGCTGCCTCGATCGTCGATGGAATCTTGGACGTGACCGTTTCGACGGCCGAGAGAATGGCGACGCGCGGAGTCCCGAGACCAACCTGGGTGAACAGGTCGATCGCGTTCTGGATGATGTCGCGCTTGGCGTCGAGGTCGGGAAAGATGTTGATGGCTGCATCGGTGATAAACAATGTCTCGGAATAGGTCGGCACATCCATGACGAAGACATGGCTGATCCGCCGCGCGGTGCGCAAGCCCGTTGCAGACGCGGTGACAGCCCGCATGAGCTCGTCGGTGTGCAGGCTGCCCTTCATCAGCAGCTCGCCCTTTGCCTCGTGGATCAGCTTCACCGCCTTTGCGGCTGCTTCTTCACTGTGCGCCGCGTCGACGATCTCGATTTTGCTGACATCGAGATGGTGCTGTCGCGCGACGGCAGTTATTTTTGCCGCCGGCCCAACGAGCACAGGAACGATGAGGCCGGCCTCGGCCGCCTCCATGGCTCCTCGCAGCGAAGTTTCATCGCACGGGTGCGCCACGATGGTCGTGACTGCGGGCACCTGCCTGGCGCGGGCGATCAAACGCTCGTATTTCGCGTGCGGTTGTGCGGATGGAGCAGCCTCGGATTTTGCCATCATCAAAAACTCCCGCTTCGCCGATGCTTGCCGGCAGGACTAGGATGCCTTTGCAATTCTCGCTTTGCTCAGGATCCGAATAAGCGCTTGCAACGGCCGCACCCGGTTCCACGCCAAACAGCTTGGCAATCCGCTGCAACCGCTCCGCGGCCTCGCCGGCGATTTCGCCGCGCGCGCTCAACACTTGGCAAAGCGCGGCAAAACCCGTCTTGCGCTCCTCCCGGTCAGAAGGCAGTAGATCGGGAACGGCGCCAAGCGTCGCCTCCTCATCGATGAGGAGCATGAAGAATTGCTCGCGCACGAGGGCCTTGAACTCGGCCAGCAGTCAGCCGCGGCCCATTATCGCTGCGACAGCGCGCAGGCGGCGGATGGCTGCGAGCCCGCGCTCGTCGGCGCCGCCGCGCGCCATGCCGACATAAAGCAGGCCGCGGACCAGGCACTCGCGTAGCCCGCCCGCGGCAATACGCGACTTCAATTCAGCGATCCGAGACTGCAGCAACTGAGCATGTAGCGGCGTCTTTCCCGCCTTTCGGTTGGGCCGCGTGTCGTGGGGTCAATGCCGACAGCAGCCTGCAGCATGGGCGAGCCATAGATCGACAGAAAACTCCACTCGGCAAGGGCTTCGCTCATGTCCCGCCACCTGTCGAGACCTGCAACAATTTCCCGAGATACGCTCTCCTGAATCTCGAGGAAAGGATTTTTCGCCGTGACGAGCTTGCGATCCTGGCGTACTTGATCGGCCATCGTCCTGACCGAAGCCATCAGCGGGTTTGCGTCAGAGAACAGCTCGTATTGCAGCCGCAGCGGGTGAAGTTGGCGCAACCATTCGGCCACGGGAGCGGACATCATGGTGTGCACGAGCGGCTGCGCGAACGTCCGGTAAAGGGCCAGACCTATTTCCGAAACCCGAGCCGCGGTTGCGAACCGCCGCTCATCGGCTGCATCGTTGCCGCCGAGCGCGCGAATATCGTCGAGCGTTCTCGCTTCGCAGCGCATGACCCAGTCGCCGGTAACGAAATCGGAGCCCACGGTGTCCTTGGCCTTCGCCTCGAACACCGCCTCATAGAGGCCTGGCGGCAATACATCGATCAGGTCGATATTGCTGGCAAATTCACCGTGCTCCTTACGCGCCACGCTGCTGGAGACGAATATCCCCAGATGTCCAGCGGATTCGTGGACGGTGTAAACGATCGTCTGCCCGTGTGAACGGATGTCATTGACATCCTCGTAGAGGTCGAGAATCCATCCGAGCGCCTGCTGCGGCGGTGTGATGTTGTCGCCCTTCGAGCAGAAAACAACGATCGGCGAGCGAATATTGCGAAGGTCGATCGTCGAGCCGTCGGAAGTCCGGATCCTCCCTGCCGCGAGATTGTTGCCGATAAACAGTTCGTCGACGATGAACTGGATTTCCTCGGCGTTCAGATTGACGTGACCTCCCCACCAGCGTTCGAAGCCGAGGTAGCGCGAAGCCTCGGTGTCGATTTTGGAGTACAGATTGTATTGTTTGCTCCAAAGTGTGTTCGAAGGGTTCTGGTTCTCAAAATTCTGCACGAGCCAGCCGCCATCGAACTTGCCGTTGCCGAGGTCGCTGGTGAGCGCCGTTAGCCAACTGCCGCCCAGGAGGCCGCCCGTGTAGCGCATTGGATACTTGCCGCGCACGCCGGCCCAATAAGAAAGCGGTGATCCCGCCACGATGATGGGCCCGAAGAGCTCGGGACGCAGCGCGGCGAGCATCATCACCGCCCAGCCGGCCTGGCAATTCCCGATCACGCAGGGTTTGCCGTCGGCTTGGGGGTGCAGGGCGATGACCTTTTCCAGAAAGGTTGCTTCAGCATGCGCGATGTCTCCGATCGTCTGTTCCGGGACGGGCTCGGGCAGGAAACCGATGAAGTAGCAGGGGTGTCCGGCTTTAAGCGCCACCCCGATCTCGCTGTCGGCCTTGAAACCGCCGATGCCGGGTCCATGTCCGGCGCGCGGATCGACAACCACGAAGGGGCGGCGGGCTGGATCGATGTCGGTACCTCTCGGCGGGATGATCCGGACGAGAACGTAGTTTACCGGCCGATCGAGAGTGCGGCCGTCGATGACGAGCTCTGCCGCGTAATCGAGTACGTGTGGAGCGATTTTGGCCAGGTGCTCGTGGTATTGGTTGCCGCGCTGCCGCATCACATCCCAGAAGAGGAGGCTGCGCTGTGCGGCATCGACCATGTATTCGATTGCGGGGGCAAACAAGCCGCAAGCTTGCATCAGGTCTGCGCCTGTAGGCGCATCCGGTTTGGACGGCGTTCCATCATTCATCGGGTCGTTCCATCTTTCATGAAGTCGTTCCACTTATGGAGCGGAGCAGACGATTAACATTGATCCAGGTCAACGGCATGCGTGCCAATCCGCTCGGTCGATGCGGCACAATCGCCTCCGGAAGCCAATTGCCCTCGTCGCTGCGCATGCTACGAGCCAGCCGATCTTGTCGCTAAAATGTCACGATGTGGCGAAATATCGCCGGCATGTCAGTGGCCTTGGAACACAAGCGTCTGCAGCGGAAGAGCCACCGCCTGGAGTCGAAGGATCAGGGCATGCACGAGGCCGACTGTGTCGATAGCGTGGAGAAACAGCCACCGCGCGGTGCTCAGATTCTCATCGGCAAGGAGGTCGTGATTGTTGGTATAGGCATTCGCGATGCAGTGGCTTCCGGGCGGTATGCCTGCGAACCCTCCTTCGAAGAGAGGTTCCAGAAAGACCAATAGCGTCCCGGGTCGGGCATTCTGCAGTGGATCGACCAGCTGATCAGTGGGCCGGAGCTGACCGGCGGCGATAAGATCCTGAACCTCAGTCACCACCATTGGTATAATGGTGAGGGGCTTCGCGACACAGGTGGCTTCGGCAATCATGCCGACTTTCAAAACTTGAGCCTCTATCTGGCCGAAGCCAGCGATGAGCGCCCGCCGCCCAGCCTCCGAGGGAACCAGTAACCCCGCCGGCCGCATTAACGGATTTACGATATCGCCTTTGCGGAGCGTGAATTGTTCAACCATCCCGTCGACGCCGGCGTAGACGATCGTTTTGTCCACTTCGACCTGAGCCTGGTCACGCTGGGCTTCAGCGCTGGCCTTTTGTGCTGGCAGGAGCGTGGAGATCTGTGTCTCGATTGATTTCTTGCTGGCAAAGGCTGCGTCCACCGTCCCTTGCCGTCCTTCAACAACCCTTTGAAGTTTTTCGAGCTCGCGCGTGGCGACCGTACCCTCGTCACGCCGCCGCAGCTCACTCCTGGTCGCCAGTTCTTCTTCGGCCTGAAGAAGAGAGCTCTTTGCCTCCTGAATCTTGCCATCGGCAGCGATCAGCTCGACCTTTGCCTGCTCGAAAGCCGCATCGACTTCCAAAATGCGCCGTCGCGCGCTCTCCAGCGCGGCTTCCTGCTTGGAGCTGTCGAGCCTGAAGAGTGGTTGGCCGGCCTTGACCTTGTCCCGGATACCTATGAAGACCTCCTCGACGCGGCCCATGCCCTCCGGCAAAAGCGGCACGGTGCGGAAATAGGAGATGGCGCTCTTCGTTGACGGATGAAAGTAAAAAATCAACGTAATGAGTAGCACCGTGAGAATCAGACACGCCGTTATTCCCCAACGGAGCTCAAACCATACTGAATAAAGATTGATCTCACGCCCGATTCTCTTTCCTTGCATATAGCGGCGGAAGAGATAGTCAGGAAGAATGGTGAACATCGAGCACAGCAACAATTCAAGCATGGCTCAAATCCTTCTCCTTCTCCTTCTCCTTCACTTCGCCGACACCTTGCTGCGGCTGGGCGGTAATCTGCCAGGGCGGAGCAGGCGGTTTGGGCTGCAGCTGCTTAGCGCCGGCCATCTTTGCCAAGGATTCGGCCATTCCCTTCAGCGGAGTTGAGAAGTCCGGAACCGGGATCAGCGCCAGGAGCAGTCCCGCGATCCAGTAAATGTGGTTGTGCGTGAACAGCGAGAGGAGCCCCAAAACACCTACGATCTGCAATTGCACTTTGCTAGTCCCGTGCGCCATGTGTTCGGGAAGGGCGTGAAGCCGGAAATACAGGATCCCCACCATGAGGATTGTAGCGGCGAGGAAGACGATCATGACGTTGAGCAGTACGTCGGTTTCTCCCGGGGCCGTTATGAAACCCGGCAGGTGATGCGTCGCTGCGGGATGAACTGCTGCCGTCGACATTGACGTCCTCCTTAAATCTCATGCGAGCCGCGCCAGGTAAGCAGCTCCGACGTAGCCCGCATACTACAGAACGAGTAGTCGACATATTACCAGAAAGCAGCGGCCGTATTGATACAAATCAAAGATCGCGGCTGGATATGCGTGAAGACAGTCGCGGGAGCTTTGGCAGCCAACCGATCATCAAATTTGCGCCAAATCAAAGCTTCGATCGACTACTATGCCTAGTTTCCGGGTCGTCCTCTGCCATGAAAGGAGCCAAGTATGACCGCGACCGCCAATACCTCCTCGCGCACTCTTCCGACCGCAAAGGAAATGATGGAGAGGCTTGCATCGGCGGAGGCCGAGAAGGCAGCCGAAGCGATGCGCCGGCAAGCGAAAGCAGAAGCCGAGAATAAAGCGTTGATCGAAAAATTCATCAAGCCCTCGGGGCTTTCGGACGAGGAGATAAAAGAGCGTGCTTTCGCGATTATCCAGCGCGCCGTACAGAATGGCCTTACCCAGGTCCAGTTCTACCGATTTCCCAATACACTGTGCACAGATGGCGGCCGGGCCATCAACCAGCAGGAGCGTGACTTCCCAAGCACGCTGACCGGTGTCCCCAAAGAGATCTATGAGTTCTGGGACAGGCAGTTGCGTCCGCTTGGCTACAAGCTTCAATTCCAGATCGTAGATTTCCCAGGTGGAGTGCCGGGAGACGTCGGCATCACTCTGAAGTGGGGCTGAGAACGTATCGTTCGCTCAGAGACGAGGTCGTTCATCTACGAAGCGCCAACGGGGCGCGGCGAAAAAACACACCAGAAACCGACGCCGGATTGGCACTCGTGGGGCCGCCAAAACGGGATACGGTTGTCGGGCTGATTTTGATCGGGATCAATGCCGATGATCCACAATTTCCATACAAGAAGTTAGGGCAACCATACTTCAAAAGGCATTGAGCGACATTTTGGCGGCGTAGTCACAAGTACTCGGAAGCATAATTCGCAATGACCGCCGCGAAGCCGCGTCAATACCAAGGGTGTTCGCTCGTGGCGGCACGAAAGACAGTTTTTGTCGTGGATGATGACCTGGGTACTCTCGAAGGGTTTGAGCGTCTCCTGAAAGTGTATGGCTTTGATGTCGAAGTTTTTGGCTCTGTTGAAGAATTCCGTCAGCGCGCCACTCCCTACGATGCTATTTGTCTTGTGCTGGACGTTCACCTGAACGATGTGTCAGGAATCGACCTGCGGCGAGAACTTGCGCTCGCTGGAATCTCGACTCCGGTCATTTTCGTTAGCGCCGATGACAGCGAGATCACCCAAAAGGCGGCATTTGACTCAGGTTGCGTCGACTACCTTGTGAAACCGGTTCCGGCGAAATTGCTCATGGATGCAATCGAAAGGGCGTCAGCGCAGCAACCGGGCAGCCGAAAAAATGAGAAGTGACGCCAGTGACGTTTCATCCAACGCACACGCGGTCAGGGAATGTCGGCTAAATCATAAGGCGCTTGACTTTCACCTCACCTCACCGCGCTCGCTCCGCTTACGGGAGTAGGCGCAGCTATGATGCCGAGACGCTCAGCGATCGACACGAGTTCTGCAAGCGACTGGGCTCGGACCTTCTCCATTACTCTTTGCCGATGTGCCTTGATTGTCCGTGCTGAGATCCCCAGCTCCAAAGCAATCTGTTTGTTCACCTTTCCTCGAACAACCATCTCGAAAACCTCCCTCTCGCGCGGCGTCAGAGAGCTTACGCGTGCTTTCAGCGCATTCAGCCGATCGAGCTGTTCTCGTGTGGTCTGGTGGCGCGAAATAGCCCGCTCGATTGCGTTGAGTAACTTGTCTTTCCGCACGGGTTTTACCAGGAAGTCTTCGGCGCCGGCCCTCATCGCCTGCACGGTCGTCGGTATATCTCCATGACCCGTCAGAAAGACGATTGGCAACGTCGAACCCAGCTCTGCCAGACGGTCCTGCAATTCGGGTCCACCCAGTCCTGGCATTTGAACATCGAGCAGAAGACAACTGGGCCCGACATCGTCCGGCAGCTGCTCCAGCAACTGCCTTGCCGATTCGTAGAGCGCGATTTCGTAGCCGGATACCCGCAAGAGGCGGCCGATTGTCGTTCGAAACGACGCATCGTCATCGACGATATGAATAACGGGTGACAAAAAGATTACTCCTGGTGCGCCTTGGGCAACGGCAGACTGAGGCGGAACATTGCGCCCCGTCCATCCTGGTTCTCGGCCCATATCCGACCGCCGTGCGCCTTGACAATCTGGCTTGCAATTGACAGCCCCATGCCCATGCCATGCTCCTTGGTCGTGAAGAACGGTTCGAATACCTGGCCCAGTGTGTCCACCGGAATTCCGGGGCCGGTATCCGCTATCGAAACCTCGACCGAGGCATCACTCGACAGAGCGGTTCGAACGGTGATGCGGCGCATGCTTGCGCCAGCCACTGCCTCCATGGCGTTTACGACCAGATTCATGATCACCTGCTGAATCTGAATCCGATCACCGTTGACCCGTGGCATCTGAGGAGTCAACAAACTCCTCAACTTGATATCACTCGCAGCGGCCTGGTCCGAGAGAAATTCAAGCACTTCGCGAACTGCTTCATTGAGATCGATGCCCTTAACCTCGACTGTCCTCTTCTTGAGCAAATTCCGCAGCCGCCGTATGGTTTCACTGGCCCGCTGATTATGACGTATTATCTCCGCGAGAATTTCCTTGATCTCGCCCAGGTTCGGCGACGGCGAGTTGAGCAGCACCTCTGCCGTCTCGGCGTTGCTGAGAATGGCGCCAAGAGGCTGGCCAAGTTCATGCGCAATGGATGCTGAGAGTTCACCCGCCGTCGCATGACGATTCACGTGAGCTAGCTCCAACAGTCGTTGGCGGGCTTCGACTTCGGCGTTGCGCCGACGCCGGTGCTCGAACAGCAGAGCGATGGTCAGCGCACTTTGCAAAAGGACAATCAGTGCAATTAACACAATCTGCCAACGATATTGCTCCCAAACGGTTGGCTGGCGAAAGAAAACCTCGCTTCCTGGCGGCAGACGGTCCTCGCTGATGCCCCAGCGCTGCATTTCTCTCCAGTCGAACTTTGGTGCTGCAAATCCGATGGGCGGTATCTTGATGTCGCCCGCCTTCTCGCCGCCAAGGATGCGAATGGCGACAGCGGCTGTCTGTCGGCTTCCCTCGAGCACGGAGAGAAGCGGGCCGCCAACAATCTCGCTGCCAAAGAAGGATTCGTCATAAGAAAAAATAGGTGCGTTGGCGACGGCATGAAGTCTTGCCAACGCCGTGTTGCCTTCGTGCACAACACCCGCCGCATCGACCGACATCAGCTCCCAGAAAATGGCGGAGTGCGGCGGAAGCGTGGCGGCATGTTTCAGTATGTCTTCGAACGACAGATCATCGTACCAGGTAAATGCAAGCCGGTTTTCCAAGGGCTTCACCTCCTTGGCTATTTCCTCCCGCCAGAACTGTTCAATGGGAGAAGCGCCGACCACCACTGCCACATATTTGGTGTCCGGCAATACTCGCAGGATATTCTGGATCGCACCCAAATAGTCGATTCGGACCGCGACAACGGCGTCATAGGCGGTGAGATCGGAATACTGAACGCGACGCTGGTCCACTGCCGTGAACACCATCCGGGTGGTGGCAAAGAGCTGTTGCCGGTGCCGCTGGATAAAGCCGGCAGCGGGCGCGCCGATGCTCACAATCAGGTCGGGCGGGCGATTGGCATAGAGGGCGCGCAGGTATTCGACGAACGCAGTCTCTGGATCCTCATCGCTGGAGCGAGCCGTTACCAGCGAATGTTCAGTGATGTCCAGCGGCCAGGGTGATTGCCGTTCTAGCTCTGTGCGGATTGTTTTGGCGTATTCGCTCCAGGGCTTGAATTCTAGGCCAAAAGAATGAAGCAACATCACCCGCTTGGACTCGGCTGCGGCTGCGCCGATCATCGGTAAAAGGAATATAAACGCTCCCAGACACGCGCAGACGGCCCGTACCACTGTCAAGCGAAATCGGAGGATACGCGCCGCCCCACCCGCTCGCACGGCTCCAATTCGCAGATACTCGGCCTGCCCGTCTTCAAGCAGTTGCAGAAATCGCAACACAGCCGAACGGCCCATGTCTCAAGTTAAGGAGTGAAGCGGTGTCCTTATCAAGATTCTTGGTGCGATCCAGCAAAATGATCAGTTCAGGGCAACAATGGTCCCGGAGGCCCCACACGCATTGCGGGTTCATAGTCCTGGCGCCGGGGCGGCCCGGACTCGCCGTTGCTGCAACATGGGCTAGCTGGGCGCGCGGCAAGACGCGTCGGCAGTGCATGAATTAGCGCCAATAATGGAGGCCATATTGTCCCTGAGGACAATGTCTCTGAGCACAATAGAGCGACTGGACCTTGCCGGAGTAACGTCGGTTGCATTGAGGCGATTTCCACGAAAAATAAGGGAGGAATCCAAGGTGCAACAGCTCGAAGTAACCTTGCCGAGAGCCGAGCAAGGGCAGACGCTTGTTCAGGAAGCAAGTTCTTGCATTCCCGTCACGAGTTCCACGTTTTTTGAGTGCGACGAGCTGAGGGGCACGGTGTTGATGTTCCCTCGTAATGCGGAAATCTTCGGCGAGGGTGAACCGGCAGACTACGTCTACAAGGTCCTCGATGGTGCAGTAAGGAGATACGCCCTCTTAAGCGACGGTCGGCGGCAAATTTGTGGATTTTATCTGGCTGGGGAAACATTTGGACTGGAAGCCGATGAGACGCATTGCAGTTCTGCGGATGCGATCAGGGACACAAGGACTATTGTCACGAAGCGCAGCAGACTATTGAGATGTGCGGAGCGTAACAGTGATATCGCATACCGGCTTTGGTCGATCACGGCTAGCGAGCTCCGGCGCTCCGAGCACCATGCGGTGCTGCTGATGAAGCCCGCCCGTGAGAGGGTAGCGGGGTTTCTTCTCGACATGGCCCAGCGGCCGGCCAAAGACACCATTCAGCTCCCCATGCCCCGACAGGATATAGCTGACTACCTAGGCCTCACCATCGAAACAGTGTCCCGAAACCTGTCGCAACTTTCCGAAGCGCGCGTGATCGAGCTTGACGGTTCGCGCCGGATCACATTGCGAAACCGGCCGGCACTTTGCGAGCTCAATGGCTGACCGGATGGAGGGAAACTCGCTTGGTTCCGAGGCCGCGAGTGGCGCCAGCCATTGAGCAATCAGGCGCCGCCGGCGGCGCCTGACCGATTTGGAAGAGCAGAGACATGAGCCTGGCGCAGCTGATCCCCCTGGCGATCAACGTCAGCATGGGTAGTGAGCGAGTAGCTCGGCCGCTCCGAACCCCGGTAGGACGGAATATGGGCCCGGCCTTTGACGATGCGGCCAAAAGTCGTGCGAATCCCGCCGAGCAACGACCCGGGGGTTAGAACTCCAAGCCTTGGGACATTTAAACGCGCCGCCGGCTCAGCATCGTCGACGGCCGAGCGTTGTCATTCATCCGCGGGTTCCAATGCCATTTCCAGCTCGATCATGTCTCGCAGCGGAATGCCATTCGCTCCGATGGTTGGAAGCTGCGGCTTGTACCGTCGCACCTTCGCCATCGCGTCCCGGTGCATGGCCGCAATCCTGAACCCGCGCTTTTCGTAGAATCTCCGGGCGTCCAGATTGTCATTGGTCGTGAACACACGAATGCGGCGACAACCGTGTTCCTTCGCTTTCCTCTGCATGGCGGCGACAAGCGCACTCCCAATACCTTTGCTGCGCGTCAGACTGACCAGAACAACAATTTCGCAAGCATCGGCCACACGCTCATAGCAGGCAAAGCCAAGGGTCTCGTCATGCCGGACTGCTTTGATGCCGTCCAGCCGATCAAGGTAAAAGAGCCCTGATGGCGAGACCACCGGTTCGCCGCCAAAGTACCGATCGGTGGCATCGCGCAGGAGCGCGAGGTCGGTTGCCTGAATGGCCATGATTTGCAGCTCTTGTTCCAAGGCGCGACGCCGATTCATTCGATTGCCGTCGGTGCAGGATTGAAACGCCAGTGCAGTCGACGCAGCTTGCGATTGCGCCCTTCACTTTAGCAGGGGGGTTGCTTTCTCCCCGACAAAAACCCCTCTTCGCAAACCGCCGGTCCGGTTGCCATCTGGGACGGCGAAGCGAAGCGTACCTCCATGGAGCATGACAGCGTTCACGACGAGCCCTGATGCGGCAGCGGGGAGGCGGTTTTTGTCGATAGCGGGATCCGCTGCATGCGCGCGGTCCTGGGACCATTTTCGACGCTCGAACCTGCACAAACGTCAGCAGTCGATGCGACGGCCAAAGGCATCGCGGCCGCATCGGAAAGTGACTGCTGGGCCGCCTGCAGGATTGCAGCTTCCGGCGATAGCGATGCAGGCTCCTCCCTGGGATGGGCCGGCGCTCGAACCCTGAAGGCGAGCGCATAGAGCGCCGGCAGGAAGGTAAGTGTGAGCAAGGTGGCCGCGATGAGCCCGCCCATCATGGCGATCGCCATCGGCGCCCAGAACACCTCGCGGGCCAGCGGGATGAGCGCCAGCACCGCCGCAGCTGCCGTGAGCGTGATCGGCCGGAAGCGACGCACCGCAGCCTCGACGATCGCCGTAAAGGCGTCGTGACCGGCCGCCATGTCCTGGCCGATCTGGTCGATCAGAATCACGCTGTTGCGCATGATGATGCCGGCGAGTGCGATTACTCCGAGGATCGCCACGAAACCGAACGCCGCCTGGAACAGGAGCAGCGCCATGGCGGCGCCGATGACGCCGAGAGGCCCTGTCGCCAGCACCAGCAGCGTCTTGCCGAGGCTCTGGAGCTGAACCATCAGGATGACGAGAATGACCAGCAGCATTACCGGCATCTTGGCGTTGATCGAGGCCTGGCTGGTCGCCGACTCTTCGACGGCGCCCTGCAGCTCGATGCGGCAGCCCGCCGCGAGACCCTCACGCAGCGGCCGCAGCTTCGCGAAGACGGCGTTGGCTACGTCGGGCGACTGCACGTCGTCAGGCACGAGACCACGAACGGTGATCGAGGCAAGCCGGTCCCGGCGCCACTGAATGCCGGGCTCCAGGACCATTCTGGCAGTAGCCACCTGGCGCAGCGGCAACGATGTCCCGGCGGCCGTCTTGACGTAGACCTTGTCGAGCGCATCAAGGAGGCTGCGCGTGTTGGAAGGCTCGCGCAGTACGATCGCGATGGTCTCGTCCCCGTCGCGAAACTCCCCGATCTGGAAACCCGACAGGATCGCCTGCAGGGTGTGGCGCACGCCCTGGGATGTGACGCCGAGTGCGCGCGCCCGGTCCTGGTCGATCTCGAGCTTTAGGCTTGGCACCGGCTCCAGCCAATCATCGTGCACGTTGCTCACCGGCGGTGTTGCGCGCATGACCCGGGCCACCTCGCCGGCGAGCCGGCGCACCTCGTCGCGATCGGGGCCGGTGATGCGGATTTGCACCGCCCAGCCCACCGGCGGGCCGTTGAACAGCCGGTCGGCCTTGAAGCGCACCTGCGGGAACTCTTCGGCCAGCGTCTCGCGCACCCGGAGGAGCGCCCGCTCGCGCGCCTCGATCGATTTCGTCATCAGCAGCAGCTGGGCGAAGTTCTGGTTCCTGAGCTGCTGGTCGAGCGGCAGGTAGAACCGCGGCGCTCCTTCGCCGATGAACGTCGCGACATAGGCGACGTCCGGATCGATCATTAGCCAGTGCTCGAGGCGTTTGGCCTCGCGTTCCGTCTCCTCGAATGAGGCGCCCTCGGGCAGCCACAGATCGACCAGGATCTCGGGCCGGTTGGAGGTCGGGAAGAACTGTTGCGGAATGAGGGCGAAGCTCGCGATGCTGAGGCCGAGGGCTGCGAGCGTCAGGGCCACGACGGTGCGGCGCCGGCGCACGCACCACGCGACGAGTGCGCGGATTGCCCGGTAGGCGCGGCCGTCGAAGACGTCACGACGGATTTCTCCGTCGCTGCGGCGAGCCCTGAGCAGCCGGTAGCCCAGCCACGGGGCGAAGTAGACTGCAGCGACCCATGAAACCAGGAGGGCGATCCCTGTCACCCAGAAGAGTGTGCTTACGTACTCGCCGGCCTGGCTCTCGGCGAACCCGACGGGGATGAACCCGGCCACGGTGATGAGCGTGCCGGTCAGCATCGGAAAGGCAGTCGACCGATAGGCGAACGTCGCTGCCGCGAGCTTGTTCAGGCCCTCTTGCAGCTTTCGCTCCATCATCTCGACTGCGATCATCGCGTCGTCGACCAGAAGTCCGAGCGAGATGATGAGCGCGCCGAGCGAGATGCGATGGAGATCGATGCCCATGAGCGACATGACGAAGAACGTCGCGGCCAGCACCAGCGGGATGGTCAGGGCGACCACCATGCCGGCCCGCCAGCCGAGTGCCAGTAGCGCGACGACCAGCACGATGAAGATCGCCTCGCCCAGCGCCTCCAGGAACTCGTGGATCGACTTGCTGACGACCTGCGCCTGATCGGAGACCTTCCGCAGCTCGACACCCACTGGAAGCCCGGCCTCGATCTCCTTCAGGGCCTGGCCCACGGCGGCGCCGACCTCGGTCACCTTGGCGCCGAGCGCCATCGTCGTGCCGAGCAGCACAGCCTCCTGGCCCTGGTAGCGCGTCTTGGCGGAGGGCGGATCCTCGAGGCCCCTCCTGATCTCGGCGATGTCGCGCAGGCGGAACGTGTTCGCTCCCGCACGAAGCCTCAGCTCACGGACGTCCTCGAGCGACTTGAGCCCGCCATCGACATCGATACGCACCGACCTGTCGGTGGTCTCGACTTTACCGGCAGGATCCTGGGCATTCTGGCCATCGAAGGCCGTCTCGATATCGAGTGCAGTCAGACCGCGCTCGGCGAGGGCGGCCGAGGAAATGTCGATGAAGATACGCTCGCCCTGCAGTCCCAGGAGGTCGACCTTGGCGACCCCGGGAACGCGCAGCAGGATGTCGCGCGCGTCCTTCGCGAAGGTCTTGAGCTCAGGATAGCTGTAGCCCTGGCCGGTGACAGCGTAGAGCGAGATATAGGTATCGCCGAACTCGTCGTTGAAGAAGGGGCCGAGCACGCCTTCGGGGAGGCTCTGGCGGATGTCGCCGACTTTCTTGCGCGCCTGGTAGAAGGCGTCCGCGACGGCCTCACCGCGCATGGCGCCCTTGAGATTGACAAAAATGTTGGCGAAGCCCGCCCGCGTGTAGGAGCGAACGAAGTCGAGTCCCGGCGTCTCCTGGAGCTTGCGCTCGATCTTGTCGACCACTTGGTCCTGCATCTCTTCCACCGATGCGCCGGACCACAGGACTTGCACGACCATTACGCGGAAAGTGAAGTCAGGATCTTCCTTCTGGCCGATGCGGAGCAGCGAATAGGCGCCGGCCGCAAGCAGCAACACGAGAATGAACGCCGTGAAGTTGCCATGAGCGATCGCCCAGGCCGACAGGTTGAAGCCTGCCGTTTTCGAGTCCTTGGCGGAATTGGCGGCGCTGTCGTTGTCGGCGGTCATATGCGGATTCCATGCCCTCAGCTGGCGTTGGGAGCCCGCGCCAGCCGATATTCGCCGTCAAATTTGACCCGCATGCCGTCGCGAAGGAACTGTACGCCGGCGCTCACCACCATGTCGCCGACGCGCAAGCCGCGGGTTATGCCGACACCGCCTTCGGTCGGCCGGCCGAGCGCGACCTCGGTTTTGCGCACGATATTGCTCGCCGGATCTACGACGAACACCACCGATCCACCGTCGATTTCGGTCACTGCCGCGAGCGGCACCACGACGGGATCTGTCTCGTCCTCGACCGTGATCGTGACCGATGCGGTCATCCCCAGCCGCATGGTCGGAGGTGGCTTGGGCACGGCGATCCGCACCGCATAGGTGCGCGATGCCGGATCTGCCTGTCCGGCGATTTCACGAATGCGTCCCCCGAAGCTGTCGCCCGGAGCGGCCCAGAGTTTAACCTGGGCGCTGTGTCCGGCCGACAGGCGGCCGGCTTCCTGCTCGGGGACTGCTATGGCGATCTCGGTCTCTCCTTCGACGGCGAGCGTCATGACCGGTTCCCCAGCGCTTACGACCTGTCCCGGCTCGGCAGTGACCGAGGTGACGGTGCCGGCCGAGTTGGCTATGAGCGTCGCATAGCCGACGGCGTTCGAGGCCTGGCGCAGCTGTGCCTCGGCTGTGTCGAGAGCCGAGGTGGCTGCATCCATTTCGTTCTTCCTGACGTCGAAGGCCGCCTTGGCAATGAATCCTTTTTTCAAGAGCTGCGCGCCGCGATCGAGCTCGTCGCTCGCCACGGCGCGGCGGGTGAGGGTTGCATCGCGCTGGGCCTCGGCGCTTCGCTTCGCGAGCTCAAGATCGGTATCGTCCAGCCGGGCAATCACCTGGCCTGCCTCGACGCGGTCGCCGATGTTGACGCGGCGGTCCACGATCTTGCCGTCGACACGGAAGCCAATAGAGCTTTCGATGCGCGGTCTGACGACCCCGGAGTAGGTGAGCGCCCGCTCAGGCGAGGCGCGTTCCAAGACCGCGACCCTGACCGGCCGGACGTCCTCCGGGGTCACTGCGGCTTCGCCCTTGCATCCGGCGAGCCCCGCGGCCAGCGCCGTCAGGATCAATAGGAGATCTTAATATTGCCTGATGATAATCGAAACTTATTATTCGCCAGATGCATGGCAACTCACTCCTGTGTTTACGGAAGCCTCAGGTTTCACTCCGCTATTTCAGAGCACTGATGATGAAGTCGGCAAGTTCCGACGGCGTGGGCTTTTCCGGATCGTCGATGCATTGCGCCAGCATCACCGGATGACGCAGCACTGCCATGGAAGCGGTGACGCACTCGGCTGCCCGCTTGGTGTCCTGGGACCGGAACTCGCCTGCGGCGATGCCGTCGGCGATGATGGTCGCCACCAGATCGGAGACGCGGTGCACGTGGGCCCGAATCGCCGTCCATCGCTCCTGGAGCGCCACGATCACCATCTCATGGACCTTTTTCTGGTCGATGAAGGCTTCCATCGATCGGCGGTTGAGCTCGATAATGAGCCTCCTAAGGCGATCGGAAGCCGGCAGCCGAAGACGCGCGATGCCCACCAGCGCCTCTTCGTCCTCGGCGATGATGCGCTCGCAGATGGCGTTGTTGATGTCGGATTTTGAGGCGAAGAAGCGATAGACGTTGGCCGGTGACATCCGGCAGGCATCGGCGATGTCGGCTACCGTGGTCTTGGAATAGCCGTAGACCCGGAACAGCCGTTCGGCTTCCGCGAGGATGCGTTTTCGCGTCTCGAGAGCCTCGAGCGACAATGCCGCCAGTTTCGCCGTCTGTTCACCAGGTGCCATGGCTGTACACGAGTGACGATTATTATCTTTTATCATCTGCATCTACGCTTGGTTGCACAGTATGTCAAGGGCCTGACCACGGTGATTCCAGACGCCCCGCCGCGACTTGCGATACATTCGGCGCAGCCAATGGTCGTGAAGCGCCAGCTTTGATGCGCCGATGAGAGTCGCCACAAAAACTCCCGCGCACGGGTCAGCCCTGCGGCGCTTCGCCATCTTGGCGTTCCCGCATTTCCCAATGATGGCGTTCAGCGCCATTGTTGAGCCTCTCCGGGCTGCCAATACCCTGGCCGAGCAGCGGCTCTATGAGTGGATCGTCGTCGCACCTGGCGCGGACGACATCGTCGCGTCGAACGGAATTGCCATCAGGCCGCACTATACGGTCGAGGACGCGCCGTCGGCGGACTACGTGGTGGTCTGCTCCGGCGGCGACGCGGACCGCCTGACGGCGCGTCAGCCGTTGACATGGATCAGACGGAACCTGCGCAGGGGAGCGCACATCGGAAGCGTGGCTGACGGCGCGTTCTACCTCGCGAGGGCCGGCCTCCTAGACGGCCATGAGTGTACGTTGCACTGGCAGAGCCAGCCGGCCTTCGTCGAAGCCTTCCCGCACCTCTCGCTGGTGAGGAAAATTTATGTCATCGACCGCAACCGCTTCACCTCGGCCGGCGGCATCGGCGCCCTCGACATGATGCTCGACATCATTGGCCGTCACCATGGCGAGAACCTCTCGCGGCAGGTCGCGGAATGGTTCGTACACGACCGGATCCGGGCTACTGCAGATCGCGAGCGGCTGCAATTGCGGCTGCGCACCGGAATTCGCAACGATCTGGTCCTCGACTGCGTATCGCTCATGGAACGTTCCCTCGAACAAGCCGAGCCGGTCGCGGTCATTGCCGGCCGGCTCGGCGTTTCGGTCGGCAGACTGGAGCGGGCGTTCAGTGCGGAACTTGGATCGGGGCCCTCCGAGTACCTGCGTCTCATGCGAATGGAGCGGGCCCGCGATCTGCTCGAGCACTCCTCGATGTCGGTTCGCGAGATCGGCCTGGTCTGCGGTTACGCGAGCTTCTCGGCGTTCGTCAGGGCGTTTCGCAGGACCTATTTCAAGACGCCCAAAAAACTGCGCATGTCATCCTAGCGCCGTTTCCGGCGAAGTGGAATCAGCCCCAGGTTGTTGCCCGAGGGCAGGCTTCGCCGATAAGAAACTGCGCCAGATTCAAATGCTGGAGCACGTTCTCATCGGAAAAGTGTGTACACTTTTCCGGAACGTGCTCTGGAACTTCGGTTCCGGCACATTGCGGGCCCATTCCTGCACATCGCGGCCCGATCGTGTGGCGCAGCATTCCTGCCGTCTCGAAGCAGGCGGGAGCGTTGCATGAGCGTTGTGGTCTTCGATCCCGATGGCGTGGGCGATATCGATTTCGCGGGCCCGGTGCGTCACCCGCTGGCGCAGGACCGATCGAACGCAATGTGGTTGTCGGACACCGAACCGCCTTCCGTCGACGCCAGGAAACTGCGCTCGGAACGGCTCTCCCGGCTGCGGACGTGGATGGCGGCGGCGGAATATGGAGCTCTTTTGCTGTTCGATCCCTTCAATCAGCGCTACGCGACCGGCTCGCGCAACATGTTCGGCTACTTCCTTCGCAACTCGACCCGGTATTTCTTCGTACCGGCGGCAGGCCCGATCGTACTCTTCGAGTACCCGCAGAGCTTTCACGTCAGCCTGCAGCTCGAGACGGTGGACGAGGCCCGGCCGAGCAAGTTGGTGTGGTCATCGGTTTCAGGCCGCGATGACGAAACGGCGGAGCCATTCGCCGCCGAGATCGCAGATCTCATGCGCCAGCACGGTCAGGGATCGAGGCGGATCGGCCTCGACCGCTGCGGCCATCTGCACGCGATAGCCCTGCAGAAACAAGGCCTCGAGGTCCGCGACTGCCAGGGAGAAGTTCTGGCGGTGCGGTCGATCAAGTCGCCCGAGGAAATCAAGTGCCTGCACGTCAGCATGGCGGGGGCGGAGGCGGCGGTTGCCCAGGTCCGCGACGCCATCCGCCCGGGGGTGAGCGAAAACGAGCTGTTTGCCGTCATGTATCATGAGGTGATCCGCCAGGGAGGCGAGTTCATCGAGACGCGCCTCCTGACTTCCGGCCAGCGGACCAATCCGTGGTTCGGCGAGGCGAGCGGCCGGCGGGTACGTCCCGGTGAGCTTGTGGCGCTCGATACCGACACGATAGGCTGCTTCGGCTACTATTCCGACTTCTCGAGAACGTTCCGGTGCGGCCCGGGCAAGCCATCCGGCTACCAGAAGGCCCTCTATCGGATGTCGTATGATCAGGTTCAGCACAACATTGCGATCATCAAGCCGGGCCTCAGCTTTCGCGAGCTGGCCGAGAAGGCCTGGAAGATACCTGAACGTTTCGTGGATCAGCGTTACACGTCGGTCATGCACGGCGTCGGTATGCATGGCGAGACGCCGTTCATCGCGCATGCCATGGACTTCGCCAGCTACGGGCGTGACGGGATGCTCGCTCCCGGCATGGTCGTGAGCGTCGAGAGTTATATCGGCGAGAAGGGCGGCGCCGAGGGCGTGAAGCTCGAGGAGGAAGTCCTGATCACCGACACCGGCGCCGAGCTCATCTCGCGCTTCCCGTTCGAGGACGATCTGCTGGGCGCCGCCATCTAGAGATGCGGACATCCATGTCCATCGACCTGCGGCGCGCCGCATTGCTCCTCGTCGATCTGCAGGAGGAACAGCGGCATGATCCGCGCTACTTGGTGGCGGACTTCGACGCCGTCGTCGGCAACGCCCGGCGCATCCTCATGGCGGCGCGTGAGCGCGAGGTCCCGGTCTTCCATGCAGCGTATCGCCGCGACTTCGCCGCGCACCCGCCGCGGCCCTTCGAACCGAAGACCCGGGACGGAGCGCCCGGCTTCAGCGACAAGTCCAGTCCGCTTACCGCAATCTGCAGGGAGGTCGAACCCGCCGCCGGGGAGCCCGTCATCTACAAGAACGATGCCAGTGCCTTTTGTGAAGGTAACCTGCAGCCGCTGTTGGCCGCAAAGGCGATCGAGTGGTTGATCGTGGCCGGCGTCTGGACGGAAGCGTGCGTCGCAGCGTCGGTGCGTGATGCGATGGCCCATGGTCTTCGCGTCCTGTTGGTCAAGGATGCATGCGGTAGCGGAACCGAGGCCATGCACCATACCGGCGTTCTCAATCTGGCCAACCGGCTCTACGGCGGGGCGGTGGCCGATACCGGGAGGGTATTGCAGCTGCTCGGCGGGGAAAGTGCGAGTGTCTGGATCGCTGAACGACCGGTGCCGATCCTGTTCAGCTGCGCCAACTCGATCGACCATTTCAATCGATTGTGATCGACCGCGGGATGGTGCCGGCGACATGCAAATCGGCACATTGTCCATGGATTCATGCACAATTCGCACCCGCTCGTCCCGTTTAGGATCGTCTTTTGCGCGCGCCGGCTGTTGCGTGCGAACCACAGGAAACCAGGGCGAGGCGATCATGTCAGAGAGCAAACAGAGCTTGCAGCAGTTGACGACCGCGGCGACGGCGGGCCGCGTCAGTCGCCGGGCCTTTATTGAGGGAGCGGTGGCGCTGGGTGCGACGGTGCAAGGCGCCCTGACCCTGTGGTCGCAGGAAGTGGCGGCGGCGGTGCCCAACAAGGGCGGCCGTTTCCGCGTCGGACTGGACGACGGCAACACTACCGACGGCATGGACCCGGCGACCTTTGCGTCCCGGTTCATGATCACCATGGCGCACACGCACCGCAACTTTCTGGCCGAGCTCGCTCCGGACAACAAGGTGATTGGGGAACTGGCCGAGAGCTGGGAGGTGACACCCGACGCGAAGAAGTGGTCCTTCAAGCTGCGCAAGGGCGTCGAATTCCACAACGGCAAGTCGTTCGACGCAAATGATGCCGTGGCCTCGCTCAACTACCATCGCGGGGAGGACTCGAAATCCGGCGCCAAAGCCCTGTTCGAATCGGTGGAGAGCATCAGGGCGGACGACCCGCACACCGTCGTCGTCGAGCTGGCGAGCGGCAGCGCCGATTTTCCCTACGTGCTGACCGATTACCACCTGGTCATGCTCCCCGCCGACAAGGAGGGAAAGGTAAGCTGGGACGACAAGGCCGGCACCGGAGGCTATGTCGTGGAGCGTTTCGAGCCCGGCGTGCGCGCCAGCCTGAAGCGTTTCCCGAACTACTGGAAGCAGGGCCGCGCCCATTTCGACGAGATCGAATATCTCGCCATTGCTGACGTGAGCGCGCGCCAGACGGCTCTCGTCACCGACTCGCTCGATGCGATGATCGAGTGCGATTTCAAGACGGTGCACCTCTTGGAGCAGGATGCCGCGATCCGCATCGACGAGGTTCCGACCGGAACCCACGTCTCGCTCCCGATGCATATGGATGTGGCTCCCTTCGACGATCCGAACGTCCGGCAGGCGTTGCGGTACGCGATCGACCGCAAGGCGACCGTCGAGAAGGTCCTCAACGGGCATGGGTCGATCGGCAACGATCATCCGATCAGCCCGATCATGCCGTATTACGACGGCACGCTCGCGCAACGGCCATATGACCCCGACAAGGCCAGATTTCATCTGCAGAAGGCAGGCCTTGGAACACTGAAGGTCGCTCTGTCGGCGGCGGATGCGGTCATAACCGGAGGACTCGATCTCGCCGTCCTCTACAAGGACACCGCACAGCGGGCCGGCATCGACATTGACGTCGTCCGCGAGCCCGACGACGGCTACTGGGCCAATGTCTGGCTCAAGAAGCCTTTCGTTCTGGCCGGATGGGGACAGCGGCCCACGCCCGACATCATCTTCACGCTCGGCTATGCGCCGGGAGCTGCGTGGAACGACTCCCACTTCAAACACGAGCGCTTCGCCGCGCTCCTGGTGGAGGCGCGGGCGGAGCTCGACGACAGCAAGCGGGCGGCGATGTATTCCGAGATGCAGCGAATCCTCTACGATGAGGGATCGGTGATCATTCCGTTCTTCCGCAACTGGATCTATGCGCGCCGCTCCGGCATTGCCCACGACGCAGCGCTCACCAGCAGCTGGCCGCTCGATGGCGCACGCGGAGCCGAGCGCTGGTGGACGGCGTAGGACAGGAGGAGGCAGCGACGGGACCTGCGGTGTCCCGCAGTGTCCTCGAGCTTGCTCGTCGCGCGAAGGATGCCGGACCGGCCGAGTTTGACTGGCTGAATGGCGACATTCGCTCCTTGCGGGAGAGCTACGAGCAGGCATTTCGTGTCGAGGATCTCGGCGCCCACCAATGGCAGGTCCTTGCGCTGCCGGATCGTCGGCTAGAGCTCTTGATTCAGCATCCCCGCCAGCACTTCAGCCGGGATTGCGTCATCGTCTACTTTCACGGCGGCGGCTGGATCGTAGGCTCGCCACTCACGCACGCAGACGTGACGAGGGTGCTGTGTGAGCTGAGCGGCATGCGGCTGGTCTCGGTCGACTACCGGCTGGCGCCGGAGTTCGTTGCGCCGGCGCCGGTGGACGACGGGCTGGCGGTGTTGCAGCGCCTGCTGGACGGCAACTTCGGCGGAACAAGGGCCAGGGCGGCAATCCTGTGCGGCGATTCGGCGGGCGGCGCCATCGCCATGGCGGCAGAGCGCAAAGCCAGTCCGCAGTTGCGCGAGCGCATACTTGGCGTGTGCAGCCTTTACGGCGCCTTCGGCCTGCTCGACAGCCCTTCTCTCCGGACGAAGGGATCGCGCAGGGACGGAATGGATCAGGAATGCGTGAGCCGCTACTGGATCCTGGCCAACCCACCCGGCGGCCGGAGCCCGTATTCGGTGGAAGCGCTCGCCGTCCCTTCGCAGGTTCCGGCCTATCTCCTGGCGGCGTCAGAAGATCCGGTCCTGGACGATACGCTGGCCCTGGCAAATGCCTTCGCGGGGATTGGCCGGCACTACATCCTCGATCGGGTCGAGAACGAGACGCACGGATTTCTCCATGATGTCGGAGCCTCGCAGGCGGCGTTGGCAGCCCTCGAGCGCGTGAGCGAATGGATGAAACTGCTCGCCCGCCACCTGACCCTCGCGGCAGACAATAAGCGCAGCTGATCCAGGGCGCGTGACTTCCTTGACATCGATGGCGCCGGCTGGCTGCGCCGTTCTATCGCTCCGCTCGACTCAGCACCTCCATGATCTCGGAGATCTTCTTCCGCTGGTCTCTCTTGTCGCCGCTTGCGATGGCATGCTCGACGCAGTACGCGACGTGATCGCGAAGGATCTCTTCCTCGGCGCGGCGAAGCGCCGCCCTCACTGCCGAGATTTGCGTCGCGATGTCGATGCAGTAGCGGTCCTGCTCGATCATGCGGGCCAGGCCCCGGACCTGTCCTTCGATGCGGCAGAACCTGCGTAGCACGGCGGCTTTTGTCTCTTTCTGCATGTTGACAGCATACCCGGTGGGGGTATATATGTCAAGCATCGAGATACCCCCCAGGGGTGTCGCGCCGGCAAAGCCACGGGGAACCTGAATATGCGCCAGCATGGCCAAACCGTTACCGCCACGTCCCAGCCCGTGAAGGACCCCGTCTGCGGCATGACCGTCGACCCCCACACGGCCAAACACCGGGGAGAACATGGCGGGCGCACCTGGTATTTCTGCTCGCAAGGCTGCAAGACCAAATTCCTCGCTCATCCGGAGCGGTATTTGAACGAAGCCGAAGCCGGGAAGGCCGTCGAAACGGTTCCGGAGGGAACCGTCTACACCTGCCCCATGCATCCGGAGATCCGGCAGATCGGGCCCGGCTCGTGTCCGATCTGCGGCATGGCTCTGGAACCCGAGATGGCGAGCGCCGCAACGCCGCCCAACCCGGAACTCGCCGACATGTCCCGGCGGTTCTGGATCGGGCTGGTACTGGCTCTGCCGGTGTTGGCGCTCGAGATGGGCGGCCACCTCACGGGGCTGCACATGCTGGTGAGCCGGCAGGCATCGAACTGGCTGCAGTTCCTCTTTGCAACGCCGGTCGTCTTGTGGGCCGGGTGGCCTTTCTTCGTGCGCGGCTGGCGATCGCTCATCACGCAGCGCCTCAACATGTTCACCCTCATTGCTCTGGGCACCGGCGTCGCCTGGGTCTACAGCGTCGCAGCCACCGTGGCGCCCGGGATCTTCCCACCGGCGTTTCGGGCTGCCGATCAATCGGTTGCCGTCTACTTCGAGGCCGCCGCCGTCATCACCGTGCTCGTCCTGTTGGGCCAGGTATTGGAGCTGCGCGCCCGCGAGCACACCTCAGGCGCCATCCGTGCATTGCTCGATCTCGCGCCGAAGACCGCCCGCCGGGTCGGCGCCGATGGCAACGACGAGGAAATCAATCTCGACCTTGTGGCGATCGGCGATCTGCTCAGGGTCCGTCCCGGCGAGAAAGTGCCAGTCGACGGCTTCGTGACCGAGGGGCGCGTCGCGATCGATGAATCCCTCGTAACCGGTGAGTCCATGCCGGTCACCAAGGAACCCGGCTCGAAGGTCATCGCCGGCTCGCTCAACACCACGGGCAGCTTCCTCATGCGCGCCGAGAAGATCGGCCGCGATACCATGCTTGCCCGCATCGTGCAGATGGTGGCCGCGGCCCAGAGGAGCCGCGCTCCGATTCAGCGCCTCGCCGATCAGGTCTCGGCATGGTTTGTCCCGGCGGTGATTGCCGTGGCGGCGCTGGCCTTCGCGGCCTGGTCCGTGTGGGGGCCCGAGCCGCGCTTTTCCTATGGTCTGGTCGCGGCGGTCACGGTTCTCATCATCGCCTGTCCCTGCGCGCTCGGGCTGGCGACGCCGATGTCCATCATGGTCGGGGTCGGGAGGGGCGCGCAGGCGGGCGTCCTTACCCGCAATGCCGAGGCGCTCGAGCGGCTGGAAAAGGTGGACACGCTCATCGTGGACAAGACCGGCACCCTGACCCAGGGCAAGCCGGCCGTCACTTCCATGGTCCCCATAAATGGTCTGGACGAAGCCGAACTCCTACGCCTGGCGGCAAGCGTCGAGCAGGCGAGCGAGCATCCACTCGCTGCCGCCGTCGTGAAAGCCGCCAAGGAGCGAGGCATAGCCCTGAACCCCGTCCAGGACTTTGACGGTCCGACCGGCAAGGGTGTCATCGGCACTGTGGAAGGAACGAAAGTCGTGCTCGGCACGGCGCGTTATCTCGGGGAACTCGGCATCAATCCGGAGGCGCTCGCCGATGCCGCCGAGCGTCTGCGCCAGGAGGGCGCCACGGCGATCCATGTCGCGATCGACGGCAAGATCGCGGGCGTCATTGCGATTTCCGATCCCATCAAGGCGACGACGGCGGAAGCCCTGAACGCGCTTCGCGAAGAAGGCATCCGCATCGTCATGCTGACGGGCGACAATCGCACCACCGCCGCGGCGGTCGCAGGCAGGCTCGGCATCACGGAAGTCGAAGCCGACGTGCTGCCGGACAAGAAGGCGGACGTGGTCGCGCGGCTCAGGTCGCAGGGCCGGGTGGTCGCGATGGCCGGCGACGGCGTCAATGATGCGCCGGCCCTCGCCGCGGCCGATGTCGGCATCGCCATGGGAACGGGGGCCGATGTCGCCATGGAAAGCGCCGGCGTCACCTTGCTGCATGGCGACCTCACCGGAATCGTGCGCGCGAGGCGGCTGTCGTCGGCGACCATGAGCAACATACGCCAGAATCTGTTCCTCGCTTTTGTCTACAACGCGGCGGGCGTCCCAATTGCCGCCGGTGTTCTCTACCCGTTTTTCGGTTTGCTTCTTTCGCCCGTCATCGCCGCCGCGGCGATGGCGCTGAGCTCGTTCAGCGTCGTGGCGAACGCCCTGAGGCTGCGGGTCGTGCGGCTCTGAGGCGATCGCCGCTATCCATTCAAACGCAGGGCAGTGGAGAGTTGCTTCATGCTCGTTCAGCCGAATCGGCCTTATGTTCTCTTGAACCGAGTTCCCGCGCTGACGGTCCGCTCTCAGAAACGTGACCCGTTAGGCAATTGACTTGATCGGTGTATTCGGGGATCAGTAAATGGAATGCGACACGTGTCAGCCATCCTCGGACTCGTCGCCATGCTTCTGGCGCTCAGTGTGCCGGTAACGGCGTTCGCGGCGGCTCCGTGTGCGGGAAGTTCCATGGCGATGACGGAAGGCGCGGTACCCTGCGAGGACCAGGACGCGTCATGCTTGGCGCCATGTCTCGCTTCGGCGAAGTGTCAGAGCCAATGCCCAGAGAGCGTGCCCTTTGTGCCGGCGCTATCGACGAACGGTGCAACGCCGTATCACGTCGCGTTGTTTCATGCCGCGCTCGATGAACGGCCGCCGGGAACATCCTCTCCGGTCGACGGCCCCCCTCCACAGAATCTGATTCCCTGATGCGCTGAACCGGCGCGGCCCTTGGACCGCTGCCGCTGTTTCATCTGCAATGAGGAATCACGATCATGATTTGGCGTTTTCTGACCCTGCTTGGCATTATCGGCGCGCTCTTTGGTGCAGGAGCGTTCTTCTATTCTGCGGAGATTTCAAGGCTTCTTGCCGGAGAAACCTATCGGTTCGAAGCCGTGGCCGAACAGGTTGCGGCGGAGCGCGGGCAAGAATTCTCCATTCGTCTCATCGGCCCGGATGGAGCACCGGCGGAGAACGCCGATGTCACCATTGTCCGTCTCGATATGTCGCCCGACGGCATGGCCGCGATGGCTTCGCCGGTCACGGAAGACCCACCGGACACGCCCGGCACCTTCTCCTACCGTGCCGACTTCACCATGGCCGGGCGCTGGGCATTGCATGTCGAGGCCCAGGTGCCCGGGCAGACCGAGCCCGTCATCGGCGAGGTCATTCTGACGGCGGTCGATCCGGCCAGGAAATCGCAGAGCGGCGAAGGCGATCGCAAGATCGCGTTTTACCGCAACCCAATGGGTCTTCCTGACACCTCTCCCATTCCGAAGAAAGACTTCGATGGGGATGGACTACATCGCCGTCTATGAGGATGAAGTGTCGGCGCCCCCGGGCATGGTCCGGGTCAGCCTCGACAAGGTCCAGCGATCCGGCGTGAAGACGGAAACCGTCACGCGCCGCGCCATGGGTGGATCCATCAAGGTTCCCGGTATCGTCGAACATGACGAGTCCCGTGTCTCGGCCGCGACGGCGAGATTCAACGGCTTCATCGATGAGCTCTATGTCGGCGTCGTAGGACACTGGGTCGGGGCAGGCGCCCCCCTGGCAAAGATTTGGATCGAGAGCCCGGAAATTCTGCAGAACCAGGCGGATTATCTGATTGCAATCAAGTCATCGGGTGACGAACGCAGCGGCGAGGTTGAGCGGGCCAAGCGCAATCTATAATGCAATTCGGGTTTCCCGAAAGTGCCATCGAGGAGCTGCGCAGGACGGGCCAAGCCGTGCGCTCCTTTACAATGCGGGCTCCTGCCGATGGCACGGTGATCGAAAAATCGGCCATGCGCGGCATGCGTTTCCAGTCCGGTGAGATGCTGTTCAAGCTGATCGACCTGTCGGAGATCTGGGTCGTGGCAAATGTCCCGGAGCGCGAAATCGGCCGCATCGCCGAAGGGCAAAATGCACGGATCGCTTTCAATGCGTTTCCCGGCGAGAGGTTCGAGGGCAAGGTGCTGCTGATCCATCCCGAACTGGACATGGCCACGCGAACGGCGATGGTGCGAATCGGCTTGCCCAACCGTGACGGCCGGCTCAAACCGCACCTCTTTGCCGAAGTCGAAATCGAAACCGGAGGTGGCGGAGACGTGATCGCCGTTCCGCAATCGGCCATCATCGACAGCGGCGAGCGGCAGGTGGTCATCGCCGAACGGGAAGAAGGCCTCTACGAGCCGCGCGACGTGAAGCTGGGCCGCAGCAACGGAGGGTTTACGGAGATCGATTCCGGAACTCGAAACGGGAGATCGGATCGTCATCGCCGGCAATTTCCTCATCAACTCCGAAAGCAATTTGCGCGCCTCGCTCAACGGCCTGAACTCCGGCGAGAAGCCGCAATGATTGCATCGATCATCCGCTGGTCGGCCCGCAACGTCGCGCTGGTGCTGATCGGTGCCGTGTTCGCCACGTTGGCCGGCATCTATTCGCTGTCGCGCATCCCGCTCGATGCCATTCCCGATCTCTCGGACACCCAGGTCATCGTCTACACCGACTATCCCGGACAGGCGCCCCAGGTCATCGAGGATCAGGTGACGTTCCCCTGACGACCGCCATGCTCAGCGTGCCGCGATCGCGGGTTGTGCGCGGCTTCTCCTTCTTCGGCGTCTCTTTCGTCTATGTCATCTTCGAAGACGGCACCGACATCTATTGGGCGCGTAGCCACGTGCTCGAATATCTGAACGTCGCGGCGCAAAAGTTCCCGCGCGGCGTCACACCCAATCTCGGACCCGACGCCAGCGGCGTGGGCTGGGTTTATCAATACGCGCTCACCGGCAAGGACTCCGACCTCAGCCAGCAGCGGTCGCTGCAGGACTGGCATGTGCGCTTCGCGGCGGCGAAAGCGGAAGGCGTGGCGGAGGTCGCCAGCGCCGGCGGCTATGTCAAGCAATATGCCGTCGTCATCGATCCCCTGCGTCTCAAGACGGTCGGAATTTCACTCGACGATGTCCGTGAGGCCATTCGCGCCAGCAACATGGATGTCGGCGGCCGCACGGTGGAGCTTTCCGAGACCGAGTTCATGGTGCGTGGCCGCGGCTACCTAACCGGCGTCGAGGATATCGAGAATATCGGCCTCAAATCCAGTGATGGAACACCGGTGCGGATTACCGACATCGCGCGGGTGGAGCTCGTTCCCGATGAACGCCGGGGAGTCGCCGAGCTTGACGGCGACGGCGAAGTGGCAAGCGGCATCGTGGTGCAACGGTATGGCGCCAACGCCCTGGATGTGATCGGCAACGTAAAGCAAGAGTTGGCCGAGATCGCACCGAGCCTTCCCGAGGGCACCGAGGTTGTTTCGGTCTATGACCGGTCATCGCTGATCTACCGCGCCATCGAAAACCTCGGCCGGACGCTGGCCGAGGAAAGTGCGGTCGTGGCCATGGTCTGCGTGATCTTCCTGCTCCACCTGCGCAGCGCTTTCGTCGCCATCGTGACGCTGCCGATCGGCATCCTGATCGCCATGACCGTCATGCAGTGGCTGGGCATCGGGTCGAACATCATGAGCCTCGGCGGCATTGCCATCGCCATCGGCGCCATGGTCGATGCAGCCATCGTCATGGTGGAGAATGCCCACAAGCGGCTCGAACGCATGGCGCCGGGAGGCTCGCGCGTCGATGTGATCATCAAGGCGGCAGAGGAGGTCGGCCCGGCCCTGTTCTTCAGCCTGCTGGTGATCACCGTGTCCTTCCTGCCGATCTTTGCGCTGGAAGCGCAGGAAGGCCGCCTGTTCAAGCCGCTGGCCTATACCAAGTCGTTCTCCATGGCCGCGGCGGCGCTGCTCTCGATCACGCTGGTGCCTGCGCTGATGATCCTGTTCATCCGCGGCCGCATCGTGCGCGAGGCGCGCAATCCGCTCAATCGCCTATTGATCTGGCTCTACCGCCCCGTCATTCGGCTGGTTCTCCTGGCGAAGACACTGACCGTGCTGGCGGCGGTCGCCATTCTGGCCGCCTCCTGGATTCCGGCCAAGCGCCTCGGCAGCGAGTTCATGCCGAACCTCAACGAGGGGACGCTGTTCTACATGCCGGTGACTCTGCCCGGCATTTCGGTGACCAAGGCTGCCGAGCTCCTCCAGACACAGAACAAGATCATCAAATCGTTCCCCGAGGTCGAAAACGTGTGGGGCAAAGCCGGACGCGCCCAGACCGCAACCGATCCGGCGCCCCTCGAAATGGTCGAGACCGTAATCAATCTGAAGCCGGAGGACCAATGGCGGCCCGGCCTGACGGTCGACGGCCTGATCGCCGAGCTGGATGCGGCTCTACAGTTTCCCGGCGTCAGCAACGCCTGGACCATGCCGATCAAGGCCCGCATCGACATGTTGTCGACGGGTATCCGCACGCCCGTAGGTGTCAAGATCTTCGGCAAGGATCTGGCGGAGATCGAACGGCTGGCGCGCGAGGTCGAGGCGGTGATCCGCAAGGTGCCGGGAACGTCCAGCGCCTATGCCGAGCGGGTGAACAGCGGCTATTTTCTCAACATCATTCCGGACCGCGACCGCATCGCGCGCTATGGCCTGAGCATCGAGGATGTGCAGGACACGATCGCCATGGCGCTTGGCGCCGAGCCGGTGACGACGACGGTCGAAGGCCGCGAACGCTACCAGGTCGTCATGCGTTTCCCGCGCGATTCCCGCAGCGATCCCGAAAGCATCGCCTCGGCCGTTCTGGTGTCGATCCCCGGCGGCGCCGCCGTTCCGCTGGGCGAGGTCGCCCGAATCGAACGGTCCAAGGGGCCGACGACGATCCGTACCGAAGACGGTCAGCTCGTCACCTACGTCTATGTCGATGTGCGCGACCGGGACATCGGCGGCTACGTCGAGGAGGCGCGGCGCACCGTGGCCGATCAGGTCAAGTTCCCGGCGGGCTACTACGCCACCTGGAGCGGCCAGTTCGAATACCTTGAACGGGCGAAGGAGCGCCTGCAAATCGTGGTTCCGGCCACCTTGCTGATCATCTTTCTGTTGCTCTACCTGAACTTCCGCCGGCTCTCGGACACGCTGATCGTCATGCTCTCGCTGCCGTTCGCCCTGGTCGGCGGCCTGTGGCTCATGGATTACATGCACTTCAATCAGAGCGTGGCGACTGTCGTCGGCTTCATAGCGCTTGCCGGCGTGGCGGCGGAAACGGGGGTGGTGATGCTGATCTATCTCCAGCAGGCCTGGAAGGACCGGAAAGAAGAGGCCGCCACAGCGGGCCACGTCTTGACCACGGCCGATCTTTACGCGGCCATCATGGAAGGCGCCGTCGAACGGGTGCGCCCGAAAATCATGACGGTCAGCGCCATCATGGCGGGGCTCATTCCCATTCTCTGGAGCCATGGCGCCGGGTCGGAGATCATGCAGCGCATTGCCGTTCCCATGATCGGCGGCATGGTCACATCGACGGTGCTGACTCTGATCTTGATCCCCGTGCTGTTTGCGCTGGCCCGGGCCCCGGAAGTGAAACCGAAGCTGGTTGCAGAGGGTCTGGATCGGGTTGCTGCACTATGAGGCATAAGTCGAGAGCAGTCTCTTGGTGATAAGCAAAACGCTTCCAGGTATTGATCCAGCTGCGCGGCTTGCCGATCGAGCAGGAGAAATGAAACATGGCCGAACAGGAAAAACCCAAAGGCCCGATCGCCATCGATAGCGTGCCCTGGATGGAGTGGGGCCAGGGCGAGCGTTTCGCACTGCGCTACCGGGTACTCTCTGACACGCGGAAGGACGGACGCAAGATTGGCCTATCCTATGAGGAGCTGCCGCCCGGCAAGCAATCCGTTCCCTTCCACTATCATCTGCTCGAGGAGGAGCACATCATTGCGCTCGAAGGCGAGGCCACGCTCCGCCTCGGCGAGGATCGCTATCTCATCAAGGCTGGCGACTATGTCGGATTTCCTGCCGGCCAGCGCGCCGGTCATTGCCTCGTCAATGAAAGCGAGGCGCCATTTCGCTTCATCATGGTCGGCGACCGCGAGCCGAACGAGGTCTGCGTCTATCCCGATTCGAACAAGGTCATGGTCTACGCGCTCGATCGCGCGATTTTCCGTGACGGGGAGCGGCTCGACTATTGGGACGGCGAAGGCACAGGCGAGGCGATAACGCGCAAGCCCTGACCCGACAGGCGTCGACGAGGCGCCCATCCAGACCCTTCAAGCACCAAGCTGGGCGCCAGGTGTCGACAGCGAGATGGCCATTTCCTCCGACGTCATGTTCGCTGGAATGCCGCCGAACAGCAGCGTGCTAAAATAGCGCTCGCCCGTATCCGGCAGCGTTCACAGGACGGTGGCGCCCTTCGCAGCCTCCCTGGAGATGTGCAGGGCGCCGGCGAACGTCGCCCCTGATGCGGTCCGCTCTTGCCCTTGTTGTCGTCGCCGGTGACGTTGACGGCGGTGCTGCACTCATTGGGCGGTCCTTGGAGCTCAATCCGAACCTCGCCTGGGCTTGGCTATCCAGCGGCTTGACGAAGGCGTTCCTTGGCGAACCGGAGAACTTGAGGAGTCCCTCGTCGTAAGTGATCTTGTCGAGCCCCTGGAAGTAGGGCGCCGCGGGCCGTAGCTCATCGGCATAGCGGATGATATCCATGACCAAGCCGCGGGGGAACTGCCGTTGGCATTGCCGTGATGTTCGAGGTTGATCCGAACTCCTGACTTGAGGAGGACGCGTTATCTTGCATCCTGAAGAACAAGCGCCGCGCCTTTCCAGCCCATCACCATGACGGCGGCATTAATGTTCCCGGCGATGAAGTTGGGGAATGCGGAGGCATCGCAGACTCGCAAGTTTGGAAAGCCGTGCACGCGCAATGTTGCATCGACAACGGTGGTGGCCGGGTCGGGTCCCATCCGACAGGTGCAGGCCGGATGATAGACGGTGCCGCCGCGCAGGCGGATATCGGCGACCAACTCGTCGTCGCTGCGGCATGCCGGGCCGGGGCGCAACTCTTCTGCCATCACTCCGGCAAGCGGTTGTTGGGCCGCTATCTTGCGCAGGAACTTCACTGCCTCCAGCATCTCGGCGACATCGCTCTCGGTCGAGAGCGCATTCGCCGTGATGCGCGGATGGCAGAACGGATCCGGGCGAACGGATGGCGATTTCGCCACGGCTACTTGGCCGGCAATTTGACAGGCCAAGCGACAGGCCGGAGAAACGGGTCAGGGGTGAGCACCGGACGTTCGCCGTCTTTTGGAATGAGGGTCGAGAAAGGCTGCATGTAGAGCTGCATGTTCGGCCGCTCATGCTTTGGATTGCTGCGGAAAAAGCCGCCGGCCTGATTGACGCTGAGACTGAGAGGACCACGCCTGGTCAGCAGATATTTGAGCCCGACACGCAGCTTTCCCTGCCAGGTCCGCAGCTCGTCGTTGAGCGTCGGCACGCGCATTTTCCAGGTGTAGTTGATGCCGAGATGATCCTGCAGATTGGCGCCGACATTCGCATTGTCGCAGCGCACCGTGATGCCGTGCTCCTGCAGGAGCTTTGCAGGACCGATGCCGGATAGCTGCAGGAGCTGCACCGAATTGATGGCGCCAGCAGATACGATCACCTCACGCCCCGCATGCGCCGTGAGCGTCTCGCCACGCCTGATGTACTCGACGCCCGTGGCCCGCGTGCCGTTGAACAAGATACGCGTCACGTGGGCATGGGTTTCTACGCGGACATTGGGTCGCCTCATCGCCGGCCGCAGAAAGACGCTCGCCGCCGACATGCGGCGGCCATACCTGGTCGTCAGCTGGTAGTAACCGACACCTTCCTGCTCCGGGCCGTTGAAATCGGGATTGTAACGCAACCCGGCGGCTTCCGCCGACTTGATGAAGACATCGCACAGCGGGTGCAGATCGCGTCTGCTGTCGCTGATGTGGAGGGGCCCACCGCTACCACGAAACTCGTCGGCGCCGGCTGCATTGTTCTCCATCGACTTGTAGGCCTCGAGCACCTCGTCCCAGCCCCACCCCGGATTGCCGGCGGCTTTCCAGTCTTCGTAGTCCCGCGGGTGGCCGCGGACATAGACCATTGCATTGATCGCGCTCGAGCCACCCAGCACCTTGCCGCGCGGCCAATAGTCATGCCGCCCGGAGAGTCCCGGATCGGCCTCGGCCTGATACATCCAGTTCAACGAGGCATCATAAAAGGTCTTGCCATAGCCGAGCGGCATTTGGATGTAGAAGCGTCGGTCGCTGCCACCTGCCTCGAGCACCAAAACCTTGTGGCGGCCACTGGCCGAAAGCCTGTCGGCCAGCACGCAGCCAGCCGAACCAGCACCTACTATGATGAAGTCGTAAGTCAAAGCGCTCGTCACCCGGAAGTCAGAATATCTGATTATCGGTCAGCCGGCGGGGCTGGTATCCAGGATGACATCGAATTCCGGCGACTTTTTGGCTCCGTGCTAGAAAGACCATCGACGGGAGAAAAACCAGCCATGAAGATTCGCGATCTCAAGATATTCATCGTCGGCAATCCACCGCCGGGCTGGGGTGGCCGCTACTTCATCTTCGTGAAGCTCACGACCGACAACGGCATTACCGGCATCGGCGAATGCTACTGCGCCACCTTCGGTCCCAAAGCGATGACCGCGATGATCGAGGATACCTTCGGCCGCTATGTCGAAGGCATGGACCCGTTCCACATCGAGGCGCTGTGGCGCAAGGTCTACGGCTCGGGCTACACGCTGAGACCCGATGTTTCGCTGATGGGCGTCCTCTCCGGCATCGAGATCGCGCTGTGGGACATCATCGGCAAGGCGACGGGCAAGCCGGTCTACGAACTTCTCGGGCGGCCGGGTGCATGAGAAGCTTCGCTCCTACACCTACATCTATCCCGATCTCGCCAAGGGCCAGGACGACTCGATCTACTGGAACGCCGAGCAATCGGCGGAGCGCGCGGCGCACTATGTGAGGCAGGGCTTCACGGCGGTGAAGTTCGATCCCGCAGCGCCTTACTCCGTCGTTCGATCCGCGCCAGCCGTCGCTCGAAGTCGCTGGAGCTCTGCGCCAAGTTCTGCAGACTCATCCGCGAAGCGGTCGGCACCAAGGCCGATCTCCTGTTCGGCACGCACGGCCAGTTCACCGCCTCCGGCGCCATCCGTCTGGCCAAGCGTCTCGAGCCCTACGATCCCCTGTGGTTCGAGGAGCCGACGCCGCCGGAGAAGCCGGAGGAGATGGCGCTGGTGGCGCGCGGCACCTCCATCCCGATCGCGACCGGCGAGCGCCTCACCACCAAGTACGAATTCGCCCGCGTGCTCGAATGCCGCGCCGCCTCGATCCTGCAAATGGCGCTGGGCCGAGTCGGCGGCATCATGGAAGCCAAGAAGATCGCCGCCATGGCCGAGACCTACTATGCGCAGATCGCGCCGCATCTCTACTGCCGGGCCGGTCGAAGGCGCGGCCAACATTCATTTCGCCGCCTCGCTCCCCAACTTCCTGATCCTCGAAAGCATCGAGACCTGGAGCGGCTTCCATGCGCAGATTCTGAAGAAGCCGATCCGCTGGGAAGAGGGCTATGTGATCCCGCCCACCGAGCCGGGCCTCGGCATCGAACTCGACGAGGAGGTGGCGCTGGCGCACCCCTACACGGGCGACCGGCTGCATCTCGAAATGACCAACCATCCGCGTGACGTGATATGCGCTACGGCTACATCGGACTCGGCAATCTCGGCGGACATCTGGCAGCAAGCCTGCTGCGCAACGGCTTCGAGCTCACGGTCCATGACATCGACCGCAAGCTGGCGGATCGCCACGTGAAGGCCGGCGCGCGAATGGGCGGATAGCCCGAAGGCGCTGGCATCGCAAGTCGATGCGCGTCATCACCTGCCTGCCGTCGCCTGCAGTTTCAGCGAAGGTGCTCGACGCAGGTGCTCGAAGGTCTGAAACCGGGGTCGACCTGGATCGAGATGTCCACACTGGGCCGCGACGAGATTCTGGCGCTTGGCGAAGATCGCCGCCGACGAAGGGCGTGCGCACCCTGGAAAGTCCGGTGACGGGTGGCGTGCATCTCGCGGCGCAGGGCAAGATCACCGTGCTCGCCGGCGGCGACAAGGATCTGTTCGAACTGCACAAGCCGGCGCTTCAGGCGATGGGCGGCCAGCTCTTCCACATGGGGCCGCTGGGCTCTGCCGCCATCATCAAGGTCATCACCAACATGCTGGCCTTCATCCATCTCGTGGCCGATGGCGAGGCGTTGATGCTGGCGAAGCGCGGCGGCCTCGACCTGGCGCAAGCGTGGCGCGCGATCAAGGCGAGTTCCGGCACGAGTTTCGTGCATGAGACCGAAGGCCAGCTCATTCTCAATGGCAGCTACGACATCGCCTTCACCATGGATCTGGCTCTGAAGGATTTGGGCTTCGCCATGAACTTCGGCAAGGAATTCGGCGTGCCGCTCGATCTCGCGGGGCTCACCAACCAGACCTTCATGAAGGGCAAGGCGGCCTATGGCGGTAATGCGCAGTCGACGCAGATCGTGAAGCTGCTTGAGGACGTGCTAAAGACCGAATTGCGCGCGCCTGGATTTCCACCACGTTTGGAGTGACGAGTTCCTATCGGGCAACGGTTCATGGGCTGCCACGCCGCAGCGGACCTTATATCAGCCTGCATAGGCGTTGACCTGTGGCAATCCAGTCGCCGAAGGAGATGAATGCGATGCGCCGGGCCCAGCGGTGAATTGGGAGCAAGCCCAGTAGCATGGCATCCCCCGCAAGGGCAAAGTCAGCTCTTTTGCACCCTGGTATAGTAATAGGTCGTGGAATTGACTGACGTCATGAGAACGATTTTTCCGGTGTGCTGCTTGGTGAGGAGTTCCTGCTGGGCGTCGACAATCGCGCTCAGCGGATACGTCTCGGCCACGACCGGTTTGATCTCGCCACGCTCTATATAGCCAATGAGCCCTGACCCGACAGACGTCGACGAGATGCCCATCCAGAGCCATCAACCACCAAGCTGGGCGCCAGCTGTCGAGAGCGAGATGGCCATTTCCTCCGGCGTCATGTCCGCTGGAATGCCGCCGAACAGAGGCGTGCTCAAATAGCGCTCGCCCATATCCGGCAGCATGCACAGGACGGTGGCGCCCTTTCGCAGCCTCCCTGGAGATGTGCAGGGCGCCGGCGAACGTCGCCCCTGCCGTGATGCCGGCGAAGATACCTTCCTTCGTCGCGAGACCTCCGCTGCACCGCAGCGCATCGGCATTGGCGATCAGCAGGATGCGGTCGATCACGCCGGTATCGACCGCGTCGCTGGTGAGTTTCGGAATGAAATCCGGCGTCCAACCCTGCATCGGGTGCGGCTTGAATGCCGGGTGGGCGCCCGCCCGCGGAGCAGTCCGGGTTACGTTGTTGCGATTCACCGTTTGTGAGCAGCGGCGCGTCGGCCGGCTCACAGACAATGATCCTGGAGACCGGACGCTCCTTCGCCAGAACCCGCGCCACACCCTTCAATTTGCCGCCCGTTCCATAGCCCGTCACCCGGTAGTCGAGCGGCTCGCCGGCGGAATCATCGAGGATCTCTCGGGCCGTCGTGCCCGAGTGCATGTCGGGATTGGCTTCGTTCTCGAAGTGGCGAGTAAGGAACCAGCCATGCGTCCTGGCGAGTTCGACGGCCTTTGCCGCCATGCCCATGCCGCGTGTTGCCGACGGTCTCCAGGATGTTCTGGAATTTTCGTCCCATGCATCACCTCTCCTCAGTCGACCACGCGGGCCACGAGCACAGTAGCGGACGGTCTACAGACGCCCGAGCCTTGAAGATCGCTCTGGCGCTGATGGGCAAAAAGCGATGGTGACGGCCGCATGGTGACGGCCGCATTGTCGCAGGGCCGAAAGAGGCGCATCCTGACGCTCGGATCAGCCGTGAACACCGTCGTATTGTTTCTGGCGCTATTGTGCATGCTCGCCCTGGCAGTCGGGGGCGCAATCTATGCGTGGTCCGGCATGGGCGATGTGGAGATGAGCGGCGACGGCTACATGGCCCTCGCGATCGGAGTCGTATTCTCGTTGATCGTGGGGTGCGGCCTGATGGCGCTCGTGTTCTACAGCAGTCGCCGCGGCCACGATGAGCCGCCCAAGATCGACGACTGATCGCCGCCACGGTCGCATGCCGGCGCCGCTTCGCAGCGCTCGGCTCTATGCCGCCCTCCTGGCCTCGATGCTGCGGTAAGCCGCAGTCTCGAAATCCATGTAGCCGGTGAACGAGGTGGGATCGCCGAAGGGAAGGATCTGCGTGGCCCAGTAGCCCCCGATGCCGTTCTGCCGGTCGATCCAGTAGAAGAGATTGGCGAGGCCTGCCCAGCCGATGGCGCCCGCCGGGCGGCCGGTCGGGGCCTGCTCGTCGTTCACCATGAAGGTGAGCGACCAGGACTTCGACAGGCCGGGGAAGAACTCCGCGTCGTTGGACAGCGACGGGATGACGCCAGGCAGCACCCGTATCTTCTTGTCGCCGAGCCCGTTCTTCTCCGCCATGTGCACGGTCTCGGGCTTGAGCACGCGGCCGTTCTCGCCCGCCCCGTCGTTGAGATACATGCGGATGAACCGGCAATAGTCGCCGACCGTCCCATAGAGCCCATGCCCGCCCATGTCGACTTCCGGCTCCTGCGGCAGTTCGAAATCGAGCAGAGGTGTGAGCGAGCCATCCGCCTCGCGCTGGTGAACGCGGGCAAGGCGGCGGCGCATCGAGGACGTCATGCTGAAGGCTGTGTCCTTCATGCCGAGGGGATCGAAGATACGCTCCCTCATGACCTCGCCGAGCCGTTTGCCGCGAACGCCTTCGACGACCTGGCCGCACCAGTCGATGTTGCTGCCGTATTCCCATTTGTCGCCCGGGTCGAACAGCAGCGGCGTGTTGATGGCTGCCCTGGATGACGTGATGACGCTCGGCTGGCCGTGCTCTTTGGCGAGCCGGTTGTAGGTCTCGTTGAAGAAATCGTAACCGAAGCCCGCCGTGTGCAGCATCAGCTGGCGGGTGGTGACATCGCGCCTGGGCGGCCGCAACCTGGGTTTGCCCGCCGCGTCGAAGCCCTCGATCACCTGCAGCTTGCCGATGTCGGGCGCATAATTCTTTGCCGGCGCGTCGAGGTCGAGCTTGCCTTCCTCGACGCATTGCAGGATCGCGGTGCCGGTGATCGCCTTGGTGGTGGAGAAAATGGCGAATACGCTGTCCGGGGTCATGTCGGCATCCTGGTCGAGCACGCGCTTGCCGGCCGCGCCTTCATAGATATTGCCCCCCCGATCGGTCAGCATCGCGACGACGCCCGGCACGCGGGCGGTGGAGGTGACGACCTGATTGAGGATGGCGTCGGCAGCGGACTTCAGGTTCGTAGTCATGGTTTCCTCCGTTGGACAGCGCGCAGAAAGTTCTCAGGAACCTTTGCCCGACTGTAATCCATTCACGGCCTCGCTTGGTGGTATTCCCCTATGGATAGAATCTGTTGCAGGCACGGCAGGATCGGCTGGCCACGTGCCCAGATCATGCGTTTACCCTGGCGCACGGGCGCGGTTATCCCTTGTAGTTTTCCACTACCTCTCGCGCAGCGCTCGGCGCTGGCGTAGAAGTCCCAGCACCGATCCAGGTCGACATTAATACTTTGGAGCCGTTCACGGTAATACTTTGGAGCTGCTCACGGTCTGCATCCGAGAGCGCCCCTTTTGCTGAACAGCAGTCGCTCCTCCGACGTAAGGCGCTGAATATGGTTGAGAAGGGACTGATCCGCCGATTGTTCGGATATGGGTATCTCCTTTCGCTTCAATTCAGACTGGCTCCGATCATCGCCAGGTTCGTCGACGCACAACTTCTGCTGCTGCCACGATGATGACCTCGCCGAGCCGTTTGCCGCGAACGCCTTCGACGACCTGGCCATAGGTCGCCCGGATCGAACAGCAGCGGCGTGGTGATGGCTGCCCTGGTCGACCCGATGACGCTTGCCTGGCAGGCGAGCCGGTTGTAGGTCTCATTGAAGAAAGTTGCGTGCAGCAACCAAAAAGCGCGAAACAACGAAAATTCCCATTCGGCGCCGTCGCCACGCGGTTAATTAATTACAATGCGGGTCATCGTCATGGCAATAACAGCGCAACACCCGTCGGCGCCGACCCGGCATGTCCGGACCGTCGGCTATGTTTTGGTATTGCTGGTTTTGGGATCGCTTCTCGAATTGGGGTCCTATCTCGCGCTCTCCTTCGTCGGCATTCTGCGCAATCTCGCTTACTTTCCGCCGCAGGTTTCGCAGCCGGAGTTCGAGGAATACATTGCCGCGAGGGACGGCCGGCTGGGATGGCCGACCACACGATGGCTGCTCGAAAACACATCGCAGCACGGTGCGAGAACGTCGCCTGCAAATACGCAACGGCGAGCCGAGCAGGCCTGCGTGTCGGTCTACGGCGACTCGTTTGCCTACGGTGCTGAGGTGTCTGATGGCGATGCGTGGCCAAATCGCCTGGCGGAGCTTCTCGGCTGCCCGGTGCTGAATTTCGGCGTGCCCCGGTTACGGCACGGACCAGGCCGTGCTCAGGTTCGAAGGGCATTCTGGTGACGGTACTCCCGTCGGGGATACGATTCTCCTGACCGTGCATCCCGACAATTTGAACCGGATCGTCAACCAGTGGCGGTATTTGCTGTCCGATAGTCCCTTGAGTTTCAAGCCGGTTTTCGCTCGCCGGGAGCGTCGCTTCGAACTCGTGCCGATCGCGGTGAACACATATCCGGATTTCCGGATGCTGGCGGAGACACCGTCCCGGATCTTGGACGGCGAATTTTTCGCCCCGACGCAGCCCCACCTGAAATCGAAGGTGCGCGGCGGGTTTCCCTACACTGCCGCACTCCTCCGGGTCTCGTGGCGCATCGTCAGCTCAATCGACTTCCGGCGCGCCGGCAGCCCGGTCCGGCATTTGAACTTTCCTGTCTGGTACGACAACTCCCGCGGGCCGGACGAGGTCAAGCTTGCTACGCTCAAGTATGTTGTCGAGCGCTTCTCCTCCGATTGCAGCTCCCTCAAGAAGCGATGTGCCGTCCTGCTGATTCCCGATCCTGAACTGCTCTACATGTGGGAAACCTCGGGGGCTCATGAGCTGCAGGCGCTGCGTGCCTGGGTGCCGGCAGCCACGGAAGTCGTCGATCTCACCCCCATCCTCTACAAGGCGTTCGGGGAAAAGTACTGCGACTATCTCACGCGGCCGGCTGAGTGCGCGGGCCACTTCTCTCCTCCGGGAAATGAAGCGGTGGCTCGCGCCGTGCGCGATGCATTGAAAGCCGAATGATCACGGCAGCGGCAATGCCAATCGATCACGTCCCTGAGCGGCATGCTCGATCCACGGCATCGCGCATGAGCGCGAGGTCGGTTGTCTGCGTGGGGATGATTCTCAATTCTTGTCCAGGCAGGACGCCCGGCGGGACCCCGGCGGGAAAGTCAGCGATCGGCGAACGCCAGCTTGGCGCCGAGCGCAACGAACGCGGCTGCGAGGGTGCGGCGAAGCCACGTCAGAACCCGCGGGCGCGAGATCACCTGGTCGCGGACCGACGCCGCGAATAACCCATAGGCTGCGAAGACAACGAACGTCATGAGCATGAAGACGGCGCTCAGGACGAGCATGCGCGCGAGCGGATTCGGATCGTCCGCGGTCACGAACTGCGGCAGAAAAGCCAGAAAGAAGATCGACAGCTTCGGATTCAGGATGTTGATCAGGATGGCCGTAACGGTCACCTTCGCTGCCGAACGGGCAGAGACATGGCGCTCCACCCGCAAGGCGCCGCGCTCTCGCAGCGTGCTCCAGGCCATGTACAGGAGATAGACGATGCCGAGGTATTTGAGGGTCTGGAAGGCGAGGGCGCTGGTGTGCAGCAGCGCCGCCAGTCCCAGGATTGCAGCCGCCATGTGTGGGACAATGCCAAGCGTGCAGCCGAACGCTGCCACAAAGCTCGCCCGTGTTCCGTGCGCGAGGCCGGCCGCCAGGGTGTAGAGAACACCTGTGCCGGGCGAGACGATGACGATGAGCGACGTGACGAGGAACTCAACGCTCACCCCAGCGCCTCCGATCCCCGGCTCGCGCTAGCCGCCCAGCGACAGACCGATCCTGTCCAGGGCTTCAGCTGCAAGCTCTCGCTTGCCAGGCGTGGCAAGCAGATCATTGAGGCCGCAGACGGTCGCGTGCAGCTCCTTGCGTGACAACATGTCGGAAATTCTCGCACCCAGTTCGCGCTGCGGCAGATTCAAGATCCCGTTGGCTGCCGCAACCGCATGCTCCAGCGATGACTCGTACATGGCGGCCTCTCCCGTACTTTCTGCCCCGCAAGGTAGGCACAAAACGGCTTGGGCAACAACTCCCGACCGCCTCCTAACACCCGAGCGCGACAAATGGTCTGCAACGGCATTTTTCATTTGCAGCGGGGCAAAATTGGGCGGTTCGCCGAACCGGCTGTTCAGCGCCGCCGCCGGCTCTGGATCAGGGCGATGCCGCCAAGGATCAGGCCCAGGCCATAAAACGCACCCGCCGCCAGCCGCTCGTCGAGAAACACGGATCCCACGATCACCGCGTATGCCGGTATCAGGTAGTTGATCAGCGCAGCGAAGCTTGCGCCCGCCACCTTGATCAGCTGCAGGTAGAGGACGGTGGCGAGTGCGGTCGGAAAGATGCCGAGTACGGCCACCGCCGTCAGGCCCTTGCCGCTGGCCTGGGCAAGTCCGGCGGGCTCGATCGCCAGGGCGAGGGCAAGACCCGCGGCGCCGGCGATCAGAAGGGCGGCCGTCGCCATCTCGAGCGCGCCCGCCGCTACCGCGCGGCGGCTGACGATGCTGGAAGCGGCATAACACAGGGAAGCGCCGGTCACGGCGATTTCACCCCAGAAGGCGATGCCTTTGACCTCGAGCCCGAGCAGACGTTGTGGGCTGATCACGACCACGACCCCGGCAAACCCGCAGAGAAAGCCGGCAGCCTTGCGCGCCGTCAAACGCTCATCCGCCAGAAAGAAATGCGCAAGTGCTGCGACCGCCAGCGGCATGACCGCCATCAGGATGCCGGACAGGCCCGATGGGATGTGCTGAACGCCCCAGGAGATGAGAAAGAAGGGTACGACATTGCCGAATATCGCGACCGCCGCAAAGGCCAGCCATAGGCTCCTGTCCCGTGGCAGCCCGCGGCGCAGCAGGAACAGGGTGGCGGCGAGCGTCCCCGCGCCGATCACCAGCCTGAGCGCCATCACCCACAGCGGCGTAACGGTCGCCACCGCCACCTTGATGAGGGCGAACGAGCTTCCCCACAGCACGACGACCGCCGCCAGCAGCAGCCATTTTGATGTGGTAACCGCGATTTCGCCATCATTGCCACGTTGCCGACGCATTTTGCTTACAACTGTTGGCGGCTCACGGCTTTATAGTTCTTTGCGAGGCCGTGGGCGCAATGCCCCGATCACCCAGATCACCCAGGTCCCAAAGGGAGGAGTTCCATGAAATTGCTTGCTTTCAAATCTGCGCTGCTCGGCGCGGCGGTTCTCGGCTTGGCGGCCGCATCGCCCGTGCTGGCCGAAGAGCCGATCATCGGCCTTATCACCAAGGATGTCATCAATCCGTTCTTCACCAAAATGAAGGAAGGCGCCCAGGAGAAGGCCAGGGAGCTGGGCGCCGAGCTGCGTGCCTTTGCCGGCGAGAGCGCCGCCGACAATCAGAGCCAGGTCGATGCGGTCGAAAATCTCGTCGCCGCCGGCGCCAAGGGCATCCTGCTGACGCCCTCCGACACCAACGCCATGGTCGAGCCCGTCAAGAAGGCGCGCGAGGCGGGCGTTCTGGTGATCGCGCTGGACACTGCCCTCAACCCGATCGACGCCGCCGATGCCACCTTCGGCACCGACAATTTCCAGGCCGGCCTGCTGATCGGCCAATGGGCGAAAGCGCAGCTCGGCGACAAGGCGAAGGACGCCCGCGTCGCTTTCATCGATGAGAACATCAACCAGGCCACGGTGGACGTCCAGCGTGATCAGGGTTTCATGACCGGCTTCGGCATCGACCCCAAGGACCCCAACAAGATCGGCGATGAGGACGATGCGCGGATATCGGGCCATGGCCTCGGCAACGGACAGGAGGAGCCATCGCGCACCGCCATGGAAAACCTCCTGCAGAAGGATCCGAACATCAACGTCGTCTATACGATCAACGAGCCGTCGGCCGCGGGCGCCTTCCAGGCGATCAAGGCCGCCGGCAAGGAGAATGCCGGCATTCTCATCGTTTCGGTCGACGGCGGCTGTCCGGGCGTCAAGAACGTCGCGGCGGGCGTCATCGGCGCGACTTCCATGCAGTTCCCGCTGCTGATGGCCTCGAAGGGCGTCGAGGCGGTGGTGGAGTTCGCCAAGAACGGCAAGAAACCCGAGCCGTCGCCGGGCCTCAAGTTCTTCAACACCGGCGTCAAGCTCATCACCGACAAGCCGGTGGAGGGTGTCGAGTCGGTCACCACCGCCGAGGGCCTCAAGCTCTGCTGGGGTTGATGGCCTCCGCTGCTTTCTGAACCTCGAGAGGGCAGTCTCGCCGGCTGCCCTCTCTTTAACTTCCACTCCGGCGCAAACCCCTATCGGACGCGATGGATACTGCCGAATCAAGGGAACGCGCGCAGCCGGGCCCGGAGGCTCCAGCCACCTTCGACGAAGAAAAGTTGACCGTCCTCAGGCGGGTGCAACATCTGCTCCACGCCAATCCGACGATGGTGCCGCTGATCGTGCTGCTGCTCGGCATCCTGGCATTCAGCCTCGTCGTCGGCGAGCGCTTCTACGCGCCCTACAATTTTTCGCTGATCCTGCAGCAGGTGACGATCATCGGCATCGTCGGCATCGGCCAGACACTCATCGTGCTGACGGCGGGCATCGACCTTTCGGTCGGCGCCATGATGGTCATCGCATCGGTCATCATGGGTCGCGTGGCGGTCGATTTCGGCCTGCCGACACCCGTCGCGATGGCCTGCGGGTTCCTCGCCGGAACGATTGCCGGAGCGATCAACGGCACGCTGGTGACGCTTTTCCGGTTGCCTCCTTTCATCGTCACGCTCGGCACCTGGAGCATCTTTCTGGCGATGAATCTCCTGTATTCGGAAAGCAGGACGATCCGCTCCCAGGATGTCGAGGCCGCCGCACCTTTCCTCCAGTGGCTGGGCACGCCGTTCAACTTCTACGGCGCCCGGCCCACCTACGGCTCCGTGTTCATGATCTCGCTGTTCTTCCTGTTCTGGTACATCCTCAATCGCACGGCGTTCGGGCGCCACATCCACGCCACCGGCGACGATGAGGACGCAGCACGCCTCGCCGGCATTCGAACCAACCGTATCCTGTTTGCGGTGTATTCGATCGCCGGCTTCATCTGCGCGCTTGCCGGCTGGGCGCTGATCGGCCGCGTGGGATCGGTGACGCCGCTCGCCGGCGGCACGACCAATCTCGACTCGATCACTGCCGTGGTCATCGGCGGCACTAGCCTGTTCGGCGGACGCGGCTCGATCTTCGGCACCCTGATCGGCGCACTGATCGTCGGCATGTTCCGCAACGGGCTGGTGCTCGCGGGCGCCGACGTTCTTTGGCAGGAATTCACCATCGGACTTCTCATCATCGTCGCGGTGGCGCTCGACCAGTGGATCAGGAGGGTTTCGGCGTGACCGCTGTGGCGTCCGGGGCCGTCCTGCAGGCGCGAGGTCTGGTCAAGCGGTTTGGCCGGGTGGTGGCGCTCGACGGCGCCGACTTCGATCTGATGCCGGGCGAGATTCTCGGCGTGATCGGCGACAACGGCGCCGGCAAGTCGACGCTGATCAAGATCCTGACCGGCGCACTGGCGCCCGACCATGGCGAGGTGCTGATGGACGGCAGGCCGGTGCATTTCCGCTCGCCGCTGGAGGCGCGGGCGGCCGGGATCGAGACCGTCTATCAAACTCTGGCGGTATCGCCGGCCATGAGCATCGCCGACAACATTTTCCTCGGCCGTGAGCTGCGGAAATCCGACCTCGTCGGACGGCTGTTTCGGCTGCTCGACCGCGGTGCGATGCAGCGCAGGGCGCGCGAAGCTCTGACCTCGCTCGGGCTCATGACCATCCAGAACATCAACCAGCTCGTCGAAACGCTTTCCGGCGGCCAGCGTCAGGGCGTGGCGGTGGCCCGGGCTGCTGTCTTCGGCTCGCGCGTCATCATCATGGACGAGCCGACGGCGGCGCTCGGGGTCAAGGAATCGCGCAAGGTTCTGGATTTGATCCTGCTCCTGAAAGGCAGGGGGCTGCCGATCGTGCTCATTTCCCACAACATGCCCAACGTCTTTGAGCTGTCCGATCGCATCCACATCAATCGCCTGGGGCGGCGCATCGCGGTCATCGATCCGAAGATTTACTCGATGTCGGACGCCGTCGCCATCATGACCGGCGCCATGGCGCCGCCCAGGGAACCGGTGGCTGCGTAACTTGATGCAGGCGGGACCCGTAGTAGGCATCATCGCCAATCCCGTCTCGGCGCGCGACATCCGTCGGGTCATCGCCAACGCCACCGCGCTCCAGATCACCGACCGCGCCAATATCGTCCTGCGTGTGCTCGCCTGCCTCAAGGCCTGCGGCGTCGACCATGTGGTGATGATGCCCGAGAACGGCGGCATCCGGCATCACGTGCGCCGCGGCATCGACCGGGCTCGGAGAACCAGGGCGAGCGATGAATTTCCCAAGCTCGTCTATCTCGACATGGCGGGTCACCGGCACGGTCGGCCGATACCGTGCGCGCCGCCGCGCGATGATGCGCGAGCAGGGCGTGTCGGCCATCGTCGTGCTGGGCGGCGACGGCACCCATCGCGCGGTGGTTGCCGCCTGCGGCAATGTCCCGATCGCCGGCATCTCGACCGGCACCAACAACGCCTTTCCCGAGCATCGCGAGCCCACGATCACCGGTCTTGCCGTGGGCCTCGCGGTCATGGACAGGATCCCGCGCCGAGATCGCCTTCCAGGCCGAACAAGCAGCTGGTGGTGCGCGTCAATGGCAGCATGACGGAGATCGCGCTCGTCGATGTCGCCGTGGTGACCGAGCGCTATGTCGGCGCCCGCGCTCTGTGGCGCACCGAGACCTTCCGCGAGCTTTCGTGACCTTCGCCGACCCGGAAGTGATCGGCATGTCGGCGATCGCCGGACTGCTCGAGCCGGTGACGCGGCGCGAGCCAGGTCGGCCTCCAGGTTCAGCTCGGCGCCGGGCGACGAGGCGCCGGATCACGCTCGATACGCCGATTGCCCCCGGCTATGATGCGCGATATCGGCATCCGCAGGCTGGCGCCGGCTGCCAGCCGGGCAAGTCGCGTCGGCCGGAGATCGCCGCGGGCTCCATCGCTCTGGACGGCGAACGCGAGCTTTCGTTCTCGCGAGACGCGACATAGTCGATCATGCTCGAGGACGATGCGTTCCGCACCGTGGACGTCAGTGCCTGCATGCACTACGCTGCGACGCACGGTCTCATGCGTTCGACACCGCGTCGCGACGCTAACCCGAAGTCGGACAGTCTTGATGGAAGAACGAGGAAGCCATGGCCAACAATCCGTTTCCGCTTGGACAAGGCCGGATCTGCTCGAGGCCTATCGCACCATGCGCACGATCCGCGAGTTCGAGGAGCGGGTGCACGCCGAATTCGCCAAGGGCGACATTCCGGGCTTCGTCCATCTCTATGCCGGCGAGGAGGCCGCCGGCACCGGCATCATGATGCATCTGAACGACCAGCGACCGCATCGCCTCCACCCATCGCGGCCATGGCCACTGCATCGCCAAGGGCGTCGACGTGAAGAGCATGATGGCCGAGATCTACGGCAAGGCCACGGGCTCCTGCCGCGGCAAGGGCGGCTCGATGCATATCGCCGATCTCTCCAAGGGCATGATGGGCGCCAACGGCATCCTGGGCGCCGGCGCACCGCTCGCCTGCGGCGCGGCGCTCGCCGCCAAGTATCGCGGCGACGGCGGTGTCGGCATCTCCTTCGTCGGCGACGGCGCCTCCAACCAGGGCATGTTCCTGGAAAGCCTCAATCTCGCGGCGGTGTGGAATCTGCCGGTCGTCTTCGTCGTCGAGAACAACGGCTATGCGGAATCGACCTCGCGCGACTATGCGGTGGCGGTCGACAGCTATGTCGATCGCGCCGCGGGCTTCGGCCTGCCGGGGGTGACCGTCGACGGCACCGATTTCTTCGCCGTCTACGAGGCGGCCGGCGAGATCATCAAGCGGGCGCGCGAAGGCGGCGGGCCGTCGCTGCTGGAATGCAAGATGATCCGCTTCTTCGGCCATTTCGAGGGCGACCAGCAGACCTATCGCGGCAAGGGCGAGGTCGACGATATCCGCGCCAACAAGGACTGCATCAAGATGTTCACCGACCGCGTGCTCGAGGCGGGCGTCGTCAGAAGCCGCCGAGCTCGAGACCATCGACAAGGAAGTGAGCGAGCTCATCGAGGAGGCGGTGGCATTCGCCAAGGCGGCGCCGCTGCCGTCTGCCGCCGAGCTCATGACCGACGTCTACGTCGCCTACTGATCGCAAGGGAGAACAGGACATGGCTCGCAAGATCAGCATGCGTCAGGCGCTCAACGAGGCGCTCGACCAGGAGATGGCGCGCGATCCGACGGTGATCGTGATGGGCGAGGATATCGTCGGCGGCACCGGCGCGCGCCGGCGAAGCAGGATGCCTGGGGCGGCGTGCTCGGCGTCACCAAGGGCCTGCTACGCCAAGCATCGCGGCCGGCTGCTCGATACGCCGCTCTCGGAATCGGCCTATATCGGCGCGGCGGTGGGCGCCGCGGCCTGCGGCATGCGCCCGGTCGCCGAACTCATGTTCATCGACTTCATGGGCGTCTGCTTCGACCAGATCTTCAACCAGGCCGCCAAGTTCAAATACATGTTCGGCGGCAAGGCCGAGACGCCGGTGGTGATCCGCGCCATGGTCGGCGCCGGCTTCCGCGCCGCCGCCCAGCATTCCCAGATGCTGACGCCGCTCTTCACCCACATTCCCGGGCTGAAGGTCGTCTGCCCGTCGAACGCCTATGACGCCAAGGGACTGCTGATCCAGTCGATCCGCGACAACGATCCGGTGATCTTCTGCGAGCACAAGAATCTCTATGGCAACGAGGCCGATGTGCCGGAGGAGTCCTATACCATCCCCTTCGCCGAGGCGAACGTCGTGCGCGACGGCAAGTGACTGCGACCATCGTGACCTATGGCCTGATGGTTCATCGCGCCATGGATGCGGCCGACGATCTCGCCAAGAAGGGCGTCGAATGCGAGGTCATCGACCTGCGCACCCTGTCGCCCATCGACTGGGATACGGTGCTCGACAGCGTCGAGAACACCGGTCGCTGGTCTGCGTCGATGAGGCGCAATCCGCGCTGCTCGATCGCCTCCGACGTCTCCGCCAAGGTGGCGCAGGACGCCTTCAAGTCCTTGAAGGCCGGCATCCAGATGGTGACCGCGCCCCATACGCCGGTGCCGTTCTCGCCCGCGCTCGAGGATCTCTACATCCCGACCGCGGCTCAGCATCGCCGAAGCGGTCGACAGGACGATGGCGAACTGAGGCCGAGCCCGATGAGCGATACGCCGCATCATTCCCGATCGTCATGCCGAAATGGGGCCTCTCCATGAAGGAGGGGAAGGTCACGGGCTGGCTCGCCGAGGACGGCACGAGGATCGAGGTCGGCGACGCGATCCTCGAGGTCGAGACCGACAAGATCGCCGGCGCGGTCGAGGCCTCCGATCGGCGGAGTGCTGCGCCGCCGCCGTCGGCGAGGCGAACACGGTCTATCCCGTCAAGGCTCTGCTCGGCGTGATCGCCGATCGAGACGGTGCCCGACGCCGAGATCGACGCCTTCGTCGCGTCCTATGTCACGCCGGTCGCCGAGGACGATGAGCGAGGAGACCGGCCCGCAATACGAGTTCGTCGACGTGCCGGCGGGCCGGCTCCGCTACGCCAAACGCGGCAGCGGAGCCGACAACGTCATTCTGATTCATGGCTTCGGCGGCGATCTCGACAACTGGCTGTTCAACATCGACGCGCTGGCCGAGCGCTGCGACCGTCTACGCCCTCGATCTTCCCGGTCACGGCCAGTCGGCGAAGACGCTCGCCGATCCGACGGTGGCGGGGCTCGCCCGCACCGTCGTTGCCTTCATGGACGCGCTGGGCATCGACAGGGCGCATCTCGTCGGCCATTCGCTGGGCGGCGCCATCGCCATGGACGGTCGCCGACATTGCGCGGCGGCCGGGTGAGCCTCGCTGTGCCTCATCTCCAGCGCCGGCCTCGGCCCCGAGATCAACATCGACTACATCACGGGCTTCATCGGCGCCAGCTCGCGGCGCGATCTGAAGCCGGTGCTCGAAAAGCTGTTCGCCGATCCCGTCGAAGGTCAGCCGCCAGATGATCGACGACATCCTGAAGTACAAGCGTCTCGACGGGGTCGCGAAGGCGCTTGCCGGCATTGCCGCGGTCGCCTTCCCCGACGGCCGGCAGCGGATGATTGCGTGGCCGGGGGATATTCGCACCCTCGTGATCTGGGGCCGGCACGACAGCATCATTCCCGCCACCCATGCCGCCAATGCGGAAGGAGCGAAAGTCGTCATCATCGAAGGCGCCGGGCACATGGTGCAGATGGAGGAAGCGGGCAAGGTCAACGCCCTCATCGCCGATCACGTGGCTGGCTGACCGGTTGCCAACGGCATTGCCAGCGACGGACTCGGACGAGCGCTGCGATCAAAAGCCCTTCGCTCGTTCGGGTTGTCCAATGAGGCAGTTGCTCAATTTGGGCGAGATCGTCGCCATGAATGCCTACCTGTCTCCGGACAAGGTCGGTGCCCGCGATCTCACACGATCGTTGACCTTTCGCCAGTGGAACGACCGGTCCTGCAGGCTCGCCAATGCACTTGTCGGGCTTGGGCTCGAGAAGGGAGATCGGATCGCCGTCCTCGCCTACAACTGCCTGGAATGGATGGAAATTTATGCGGCGGTCGCCAAGGCGGGTCTCGTCGTGGTGCCGATCAATTTCAGGCTGATTGGCTCCGAGATCCGCTACATCGTCGAGAATTCGGAGGCCAAGGCCGTCATCGTCCAGGACGATCTTCTCGACCGCATCGAAACGATCCGAGCCGAGCGCCTGATCGCCGAGGACAAGGTACATCCATTTCGGCAGCGACAGAACGCCCGCGGGATACCGCTCCTACGAAGACCTGATCGCGGCGGCCGCGTCGTCCGAGCCATCGATCGAAACCAGGTCCGACGATCCCTATGCCCTTCTCTACACCTCCGGCACCACCGGCAAGCCCAAGGGCGTCATCCGCGATAGCGGCAGCTTCGTCCTGCAGGCGTATCTCGTGCAGGCCGACTGGGGTTTCAGTCGCGATGACTCTCGGCCTTCTGGTCATGCCGATGTGCCACGCGAATTCTCTCTATTTCGCGCACGTGTTCGCCGCCTGCGGCGCAGCCTCCTGCGTCTACGACCGGAAGAGCTTCGAGCCGGAACATCTGCTGAGGACGCTCGCCGGCGACAAATTCACCTTCACCTCGCTGGTGCCGACGCACTACATCATGATTGCTCGGACTGCCCGAATCCGTGAAGCGCAAGCTCAATGTCGAGAGCGTCACCAAGCTCCTCATCTCGTCCGCGCCTGCCCGCCAGGACACCAAGCTGGCGCTGATGGAATACTTCAGGAGGTCCCGGCTCTATGAGGCCTACGGCTCGACCGAGGCCGGATGGGTGACCTTGCTGCGCCCCGAGGAGCAGCTGACCAAGCTCGGCTCCATCGGCCGCGAATGCCTCGGCACCGGGAGGATCAAGCTCCTTGATTCAGAAGGTAACGAGGTCGTCGACGGCGAGGTCGGCGAGCTCTATTCGCGCACGCCTTACGCGTTCCAGGGCTACTGGAAGTCGCCGGAGAAGACTGCCGAGGCGTTCCGCGGCGCCTATTGCACGGTCGGCGACATGGCCCGTCGCGACCAGGACGGCTACTATTATCTCGCCGACCGCAAGAGCAACATGATCATCAGCGGCGGGGAGAACGTCTATCCCTCCGAAGTCGAGCAGGTTCTCGGCGCTCATCCCAAGGTCAAGGATGTCGCTGTGATCGGCGTCCCCCACGAGAAGTGGGGAGAGGCGGTTCATGCAGTCGTCGTCCTGCATCCGGATCAGAGTCGCATCGGAGTCCGACATCCTCGATTGGTGCAAAGACAGGATCGCCGGATACAAACGACCAAAATCGATCTCCTTCATTGCCGAAGACGAGATGCCGAGGACTGCCACCGGAAAGATTTTGCATCGGGTTCTCCGGACAGATACGCCAGTCAGCGAAGCGCGTAGCGCTGAAGGGGGTGCGCAATGACGGAACGCCGGACCAAGCGACGGCGCTCTCGGGCGTCGTCATGGGAAAAACGGCCGGCGCGGCGCTGGCTGGTGAAGGAGCGGCGGAATCCGCTGCCGTCTACGGCGGCGAAAATCGACGGCGGTGCGCTGGTCGCCCGCGTGCTGCAGTCGCAGGGCGTGAAATACCTGTTTGCGGTGAACGGCGGCCACACTTGGCCGATCCTGGCTGCGCTGCGCGACCATGGGATCAAACTCATCCACATGCGCCACGAGCAGTCATGCGCCTACGCGGCCGACGGATGGGCGCGGACCACTGCAACGCCCGGCGTCTGCAGTGTCACAGCCGGCTGCGGATTGACGAACGCCGTCACCGGCCTCTGCACCGCAGGTCTCGCCGGGAGCGCGGTGGTCTGCATTGCCGGCCAGCACCCGACGACCGAGGACGGGCTCGGCTCGTTTCAGGAGGCCTATGGCAGCGAGGTGTGCCGCTCCTTCTCGAAGTTCACCAAACGAGTACTCGACTGGTCGACGATCGAAGTCGATTTGCGGCAGGCGTTTCGCGAGGCGACGAGCCCGCCGCAGGGCGTCGCGCTGGTCGAAATCCCGACGAACATTCTCTACCAGGGCGGTCTTGAGAGCAATCAACGCCGCGGCGCGAAGGTCTATGCGCCGGACGAGCTTCGCTCGGGAGCGGACCCGCGCAGCATCGAGCAGGCGATCGAGATCCTCCTTGCCGCCAAGCGCCCGCTGATCGCCGCCGGCGACGGAGTCTTCTGGTCGGGCGCGGCGGCCGAGCTGCGCGAATTCGTCGAGCTCACCAGGATACCCGGTCTATGCCCGGCGCACCGGGCAGGGCGCCGTGCCGGAGGACCACCCGCTTGCGATCCGCGGTCCATGGAAGAAGCCGTTCACCGGGCGTGCCGACGCGGTGTTGGCGATCGGCTTTCGGTTCTGGAGCGGCGAGAAGTTCGGCGAGGCGCCCACCTGGAGTGAATCCGCGCGCTACATTCAGGCTGACGCCACGCCGACGCGGATCGGCCTCCATGTGCCGGCCGAGGTCGCCATGGTCGGCGATGCGAAACTCGTTCTCCGGCAGCTTGCCGACGCAGCGCGCGCCGGACGACTGGAAGCGGCTAGGCCGGTCGGAGTGGCTCCAGGAAGTCGCCGACGTGCGCGACCAACTATGATCGGGCGATCGTCGAACAGGAGCAGAAGCATCACGATGACACGCCGATCCACCCCGCAAGGGTTGCGCGCGAGCTTTGTGAGGTGATCGATCCGGACGCAACGATCGTGATCGACAGCTTCACGATGAGCGGCTGGATGTCGCAATGGTTCCACGCTCGCTTCCCCGGCCAGATTCTCGACGCCGGTCCGCTCGCACCCGTCGGCCACGGCGTCGGCATGGCGATCGGCGCTCAGCTTGCGCGGCCCGGAAAACAGGTCGTGCTGGTAATCGGCGACGGCGGACTCGGCGTCAGCGGCTTCGATCTCGAAACTGCGCGCCGCTACGGCCTGCCGATCGTCGCGGTGTTGTGGAACAACAGTTCCTGGGGGCCGAGCTTCGAAGAAATGCCGTTCCTGAAAGGCCGGACCGATCCGTTCGAGATGCTGCCGAACCAACGCTACGACCGGATGTTCGAGCTGATGGATTGCCACGGTGAGCACGTCGAGCGGCCTGAGGAGTTTCGCCCGGCCCTCGAGCGGGCACTGAGCGGCCGGCAAGACCGCGCTCGTCAATGTCGTCGGCGACCGCACGATAGGCCATCCGAGCCTTGGCGGAAATCTGCTCGGCTCGACCCGCGTGTAGCAGCTTCGGTCCCGGGCGGATTCCGACGTTTCACGGCGCAGTCGCTTCGCGCTCACAGAGCGCCGGCGAGCGTCCCGGTGCTCTCGCCGCCGTCGAGGGTGAACATCTGGCCCGTAGCATAGGCGGCTTCGTCGGAGGCGAGCCAGGCGAACAGCGAGGCAAGCTCGTCCGGCCGCGCATGCCGGCCCATGGGTATGCGCTCATTGACCCGCTGCAGCATCTCCGCGCTGTACTCCGCCTCCTGCATCGGCGTCATGGTGTAGCCGGGATTGACGGCATTGACCCGCACCTTTGGCGCCAGCTCCAGCGCCATCGAGCGCATCAGTGCGATCACTGCCGCCTTGCTGGCGTTGTAATCGGCATAGTGCCGGTAGCCGGCGACGCCGCTGGTCGACGCCGTGAACAATATGCCGCCGCCGCCGTGGTTCAGCATGTGCCTGGCGGCGAGCTGGCTCACCAGAAACGATCCGAACAGGTTGGTCCTGAGGACTCGCTCGAAGTCCGCCCGCTCGATCTCGATGAAATCATGACGGATCGAAATGCCGGCATTTGCAATGAGCACGTCGAGCCCGCCCAGCCGATCGAGCGAACGCTTGAACGCGTTGTCGACCTCATCGGGCTCGCCGACATCGGCGAGCTCGACGCTCGTGAGCCGGGGCAGTTTCGACCGGATCGCCGCACCGTTCCCGGCGTTCCGGCACCACACGGAGGTCTTGGCGCCATCGGCCAGAAAGCGTTCGGCGATGGCCGCACCGATACCGGTCGAGCCGCCGGTGATGATCACCCGCTTCCCGGCAAGGCGGGCGTCGGTATGTTTCATCGGATTTCGAACCCTTTCGGCAGCGGATCGATGGAGTTGAGCCGGTGGGTGCCGCTGCCGCCTTCGAGCACGGCAGTGAGACGGGGGGCGGGGCCCTCCACGACGTTGAAATCGAGACCCAGCGCCGCAAAAATCTGGAGGAGTTGTTGCGGTGCCGGCGAAACAATTTCCACCGCGATCAGGCGCCCGCCGCTGGGCGCTCGCGAGGCCGGATGTTCGCAGGCACCCCAATCGATGAAGAACGGTATGAGGGCGCCGAACTCGTGGTTCCGCAGGCCCGCGAGCCGCCATGAGAGTTTTCCACCGTCTGGGCCGTGCCGTCCGCCAGAAATGACCCCGCCGCACTCGAGCGATAGACGGCGCGCCCGCTCGATGAGCGTTTCGAGATCGACTCCCGCGATGGCCCAGTGGTAGAGGCCCTGACTTTCCAGCTCCGCAAGTTCGCGCCCGAAAGTGCCGGCTTCTTTCTGAGCGGGATCGCGGGCGAGAACTTCCAGATAGGTCACCGGACCCAGCGACAGCAGGCTGTTGCGCGTTCCCTCGCCGGGGTGAACGCCGCCGAACACGGGCGCACTGCCAAGAAGTCCGGCAAAGTGACTGGTACCCGTCTCGAGATCCGGCGAATACCACACCAGGTGATCGACTTCGAGCGGTCATGCGGCTATCTGAGCTTGCGCACCTTTTCCATGAACCTCGCCACGCGGGCTGGGATCGACGGCTTTCCAGGTGTCGCCGTCTACTTTGAAATGGGTGCCGACCACCGCGCCATCGCCGATTTTCAGGATTTCGGCCGCGTTGTCGATGTTGACGCCGGTGTTGGCGAACACCGGCGTTTCGCCGACCGCATTTTTGGCCTCGCGCAGCTGCGATGTCTCGACCGCCTGGCCGGTGATCGCACCGGAAACGAGGATCACGTCGGCAAGCGAAGAAAAGACAGCACTTTTCGCCCGCTCACCGATGCCGCGCCGGCCGACGCGGCGACGCGAATTCCGCGTTGATATTGAACATCAGCTTGAGATCGGAACACTTTGAATTCGGCTCTGAGACGCAGCGCCGTTGCGGCGTCCGGAGACCACAGCCCCATGTCGGAGTCATAGACGCCGGTAAAGATTTCACGCGCAAAGCCTGCACCGCTGGCCACCGCGAGCGCCACCGTCGCGACCGGGTCCCAGAGGTAGTTCACGCCGAACGGTACGTTGATCGCACCCTTGAGCCGCCCGACCGCGAAAGCGAACGCTGCCAGCGTTACCGGGCTCGCCTTGAGCAGGTAGGGCCGGTCTCCCTCGTTGCCGAACATGACGGCATCGACACCGCCCGCCTGCAGCGCCGCGAGGTCGGCGGCCGCTCCATCGATGATCTTCTGCATGCCGCCCTTCGGGTCGTAAAGCGGCGAGCCGGGCAGCGGTGACAGATGCACCATGGCGATGATGGGTTTGTGGGTCCCGAACGTCTCCCTGAGCATTCTGTCTGCTCCCTGTTCAAATGGCGGTCGGACGCGCGAGCGCAGCTTTGCTCGCGGCGTCGAACACCTGGATCTGGCTGGTGTCATAATAAAAGGTCAGTGCCTCGCCCGGGCGCGCCATGAAATCGCGCGGGCCGCGGATCGAGATTTCCGGCCCGCTCTCGCCGAACCTCGCGATCACGATGACTTCGGGTCCCAGAACCTCCGTGGCCACCGCCACGACTTGAACAGCAGCGTGCACGGGGGCTGCATCGGCGCGCAGGTGGAAGTCTTCGGGCCGCAGCCCCGCGATGATTTCCCGGCCGCGGTGGCTCGCGAATGCCCTGGCGCAACGGCCGCGGCAACGACAGGACGATTTCTGCTCTATCGAGGATCAGTTTGGCGCTGGTGGCCTGCGAAAAACGCCCCGGCAGCAGATTCATGGGCGGACTGGCGAGGAAGCCCGCCACGAACGTGTTTGCCGGATTGCGATACACCTCCATGGGCGCGCCGACTTGCACGATTTCACCGTCCTTCATGATGCAGATGCGTTGGCCCATGGTCATGGCTTCCACCTGGTCGTGGGTGACATGGACGATCGTCGTGCCGAGCTTCTGGTGCAGCTTGATCAGCTCGGTGCGCATCGAGCTTCTGAGCTTGGCGTCCAGGTTGGATAGCGGCTCGTCGAGCAGATAGGCCTGCGGCTCACGCACCAGCGCCCGGCCGAGCGCGACCCGCTGGCGCTGGCCGCCGGAGAGCTGCGCCGGCCTGCGTCCCAGCAGCTCGGCGATGCCCAGCATGTCGGCGATGCGCGCCGTGCGCGCAGCGATTTGCTGCACCGGCACGCCGCGCAGCCGCAATCCGAACGACAGATTGTCGGCGACCGTCATGTGCGGGTAGAGCGCGTAGTTCTGGAATACGATGGCGATGTCGCGGTCGGCCGGATCGGTATCATTCATTCGCCGCCCGCCGATGCTGAGCGTGCCGGTGGTCACCGACTCGAGACCGGCGATCATCCGCAGGGTCGTCGATTTGCCGCAGCCTGAAGGGCCGAGCAGGATCATGAACTCGCCGTCTGCAACCTCGAGGCAAACGTCTTTCACTGCGCGGACGCCGTTCGGGTAGGTCTTCGACAGATGGTCGAGCAGGATCGAAGCCATGCGGCTTTCAGGCCAGCGAGCGCATGTATCGGTTGAGATAGCCGGTAAGCAGCAGGATCACGATCATCAGGATGACCGACATCGCCGAAGCCTTGCCGACATCCAGGCTCACAAAAGCGGTGCGGTAGATGAAATAGCTGACGAAGTCCGTTGCGACCCCCGGGCCGCCCCTGGTCATGATGTAGATGAGATCGTAGGTCCTGACCGCGAAGATCACGCGAATGAGGAGCGTTACCACGATCACCGGCATCATCAGCGGCAGGGTGATGTGGCGGAAACTCTGCACGACCGATGCGCCATCGACCCTTGCTGCCTCGTAGGGCTCCCGCGGCAAGGCGGCAAGACCGGCCAGCAGCAGCACGACCATGAACGATACCTGATGCCAGATATCGACCATGACGATCGTCCACAACGCTACCGAAGTGCTGCCGAGCCAATTCACCGGCGGGACACCGATCGTGCTCAGCAGATAGTTCACGATGCCGAGGCTCGGGTGAAGAAACATCCGCCAGATGAGGCCGACGATCACCGGATTCATGAGCAGCGGGCACAGCAGGATGCCGTAGTAGATCGATTTGCCGCGCTCCACCGTGTTGAGCATGAGAGCGATCAGGAAGCCCAGCAGGAACTCCAGCACTACCACCGCGGCGACGAAAAACGCCGTGAGCCCCAGGGTGTGCCGGAATTCCTTGTCGGCAAGGGCCTTGCCGTAGTTTTCCGTGCCCGTGAACGTATCGAAGTTGGGCGCCAGCAGCGTGTATTCGTGAACGCTGGTGAACAGCGCCCAGAACACCGGAAACAGGATCACCAGCAACAGTGCCGCGAGAGCGGGCGCGGTCATGAGCCAGCCGAACAGCCGATCCCGCCGAACGAGCGCCGTCGGCCCCTTCGCCGTCACTGACGTCGACCCGCCAAGGTCATTCCGGCGATCCTCGCTCACCACGCCAGACGACCGTCATCCCCGCGCCAAGCGGGGATCCAATAGTGAGCCCGTGCGTAATGATCTCTACGACCCTCAACATGTGAGGATGCTGCGCCGCTCATTGGATCCCCGCTTGGCGCGAGGATGACGAATTCAAGAAGTCGGTTACTTGAGCTTGCCGTCCTTCTTCGCGAGCTCGGTCATCTCGGCCTCGATGGCGGCCAGCGCATCGGGCGCCTTCTTTTCGCCGGCGACCGCGAGGCTCAATTCACGTCCGAGCACTTCGACGAGCTGCGGCGTGTAGGTGAACACCGGAAAGTTGTGGCTGGTCAGCAGCATCTGCTTCAGCGCCGGAGCATAGGGATACTTCGCCACCACCTCGGCGTCATCGAACACGTCCGTGCGCGTCGGTGATCCGCCCTGCAGCGCTCGCTTCTTGGCGATTTCCTTCAATTCCACCCATTTGATGAACTGCCAGGCCGCGTCCGGGTTGGGGCTCGACTTCGGAATGGCCCATCCCCAGGCTCCGTTGAGACTGCCGCCGCGATCGGCAGTCTGGCCCGGAACCGCCATGATCTCCACCTTGCCGGTAACCGCGGACTTGCTCGGATCGTCCACCGCCGGGCGGAAGAAATTGTAGGTTATGTAGCTGTAGGCTTTGCCCTGCGCCATCACGTTGAACGCTTCGTCGAAGGAGAAACTCGCTGAACCTACGGGGCCGTGCTCGTTGATGTTGGCCGCGTACTGTTCCAGCGCCTTGACGCCCGCCTCGGTATTGAGGGTCGGCTTCCAGTTTTCATCGTGATACTCGCCGCCGTTGGCGAACAGATAGTTCGACCATTCCATGGCGATCGGGTCGGGCCTCAGGCCCTGGTTCACCACCCCGTGCATGCCGTCTCTGGTGAAGAACTCGACCTGCTTGAGGTATTCCTCCCAGGTCTTCGGGGCAGCGAGATCCATGCCGTATTTCGCCTTGAAGTCGGCCTGGTTCTTCACGTCCTCGAGCAGATCCTTGCGGTACAGGAGCCCCATCGCATAGTTGTAGAAGGGCAGCATGTAGGTCACGCCGTCGACCTTGCCGACGAGGTCCAGGAGCTTGGGGATATAGACGGAGGTATCGATGCCGTCTGCCTTGATGCGGTCATCGAGGGGTTGCAGCCAGCCGGCCTTGGTGAATTCGCCGACCCAGTAGAAGTCGACGACGATCGCCGAGTAGCTGCCTTTTGGCGCCAGCAGCTGCGGCACCAGCTTGGTGTGCATCTCCGCGTAGTTCACGACCTCCAGGTTGACGTCGATACCGGTCGCGGCCTTGAACTCCGGCAGCAATGTCTTCACGTATTCGGTGTCGGGAACGCCTTCCATCAGGATGTTGATGGATTCCGCCCGTGCCTGGACGGCCAGGCCGGCGGCGATCGCCGACCCCAGCAGGATTTGTCTCAGCATTTTCTACCTCCCATTTCGCACACGCTATTTGAGGGCTCCGAGGGAGAGCCCCTTGATCAGATGCTTGCGCAAAAAAGGCAAAAGCGCAAACACCGGCACGAGTGAAACGATCGTCGCCGCCGCCAGCGGCGCAATCTCGACGCCGGCATGGGTTTCGAGGCCGGCCAGACCCACCGGCAGGGTCTGCGTGTCGGGCCCCGAAAGCACGAGCGCGAACAGGAACTCGTTCCAGCTCAGGATGAAGCCGAGCAGCCCCGCGGCGAGAATTCCCGGCGCCGCCACCGGCACCGCAATCATGCGAAACGCCTGCCAGCGGCTTGCTCCATCGACGCGCGCGGCTTCCTCCAGCCGCATCACGTCTCCCCGGAAGAAGGAAACGAGCATCCACGACAGGAAGGGCAGGGCGATGGTGAGGTGCGCGACGATGAGCGCCAGCCGGCTCTGCATCATCCCTGCCGCCAGGAAGAGGCCGAAGAGGGGCAGCACCAGGATGACCGGCGGCAGCATCTGGCTTGCCAGGACACCCAGGCGGAGCGGGCCTCCTCCGGTTTCGAAGCGCGCGAAAGCGTAGGCCATGGCGGTCGCCAGCGGCAGCGATATGGCCGTGGCGGCGATCGCCACCAGGAGGCTGTTGGCGAACCAGGCAGCAAATCGATATTCGGCAAAGACCTCGACATAGTTCATGAAGCCGAAGGCGCCGATTTCCGGCGGTATCCTGTACGCGGTGAGCTTGTCGGTGAGGCTCACGCGCACGATCCACAGCAGCGGCAGCAGGATCGCCAGCGAGAACAGCGTCAGGATCAGGTGCGGGACCGTCGTGCGCAGAAGTTTTCTCATGACTGGGCTAGTCCATGCGCACGCCACCGGTCACGTTCAACGCTTCTCCGGTCACGAAACCCGACAGATCGGAAGCAAGATAGAGCACCGCGTTGGCCACGTCTTCCGGCTCCTCGATGCGGCCGAGCGGCGTCTGCGCCACGTAGTCCTCCAGCACCGTCGCGGGTGTCATGCCGCGCAGGTCCGCCTCCCACTCGAGCTCGCGCGCCTGCATGGCGGTGCGCACGAACCCGGGACAGACGCAATTGACGCGAATGCCGGCGCCGGCCACTTCGCGCGCCAACCCTTGCGTAAATCCGATCACCGCGAACTTGCTCGCCGAATAGTGAGCGAGCCACGGTGCGCCGGACTTCCCGGCGAGCGAGGCGGTATTTACGATGACACCCTTTGCCCGCCGCTCCAGGAAGTGACGCACCGCAATCTGGTTGCAAAGAAAGACCCCGCGGGCGTTGACGTCGAAGTTGAAGTCCCAGTCCGCGTCGGTGAGATCGACCACCCGCTTCATCGTCGATACGCCGGCATTGGCGCACAGAATATCGTAGCCGCCGAACTCCTGCTCAACGGCGTGGAAACATCCCTCCACGCTCTGGCGCTTGCGCACGTCGACGGCGAAAGCCGCCGCACCGCGGCCGATTTCCTCGGCGAGCCGCGCCGCTCCCTCGATGTCCTGGTCTGCAATCGCGACCCGCGCGCCGGCCGTGGCCAGCTTGGCGCTGATGGCGGCGCCGATGCCCGCTGCCCCTCCGGTGACGATCGCCCGGCGCTGCCGGAGGTCGACCAATTCTGGGGCCGGGGTAGCGGACACATTCATCGCCGCTCACTATTCATGTACGGAGGTTCCAGGCAAGCGGTAAGCTGCCGCTCCCTCTCGAGTATGTGGCATGTCAAATCCGGTGCTAGTGAAAGTTACGCGCGGCAACAGGGTCGAAAGCACCCACCGCGGCGCCTATGCCGTTCTCTCCTCCGAAGGGACGGTGATCGACGGCGCGGGAGATTTTGACGCCGCCGTCTTTCCGCGTTCCGCCATCAAGCCGCTGCAGGCAATTCCGCTGGTGGAAAGCGGCGCTGCCGACCGTTTTGGCTTTCTCGACGAGGAACTGGCGCTCGCCTGTGCATCCCACAACGGCGAGGCCGCCCATCTGCGAGTGCTGCGGTCGATGCTCGCCAAAGCCGGTCTCGCTGAAGATCAGCTGGAGTGTGGTGCTCATTGGCCCCACGACAAGGCCGCGTTGCGTGAGCTGATGCTTGGCGCCGTTGAGCCCCGGCCGGCCCATAATAATTGTTCCGGCAAGCACGCCGGCATGCTTGCGCTGGCGTTGGCGCTTGGCACGGAGCCAACGGGCTATATTGAGCCACGCCACGCCGTTCAGCGGATCATCGCAGGAACCCTGGCGGACCTTTGCGCTGTCGACATCGCAGCAGCACCGTGCGCGATCGATGGTTGTTCCGTGCCCACCTGGGCGATCCCGCTGCGAAATCTGGCACTGGCGTTCCAGCGCTTCGCTTCCGGTGCGACCCTGAGCGAAGTCCGCCGACAAGCCGCGCGGCGCATCGTTGCCGCGATCAGACACCATCCATTCATGGTGGCGGGGAGCGACCGCTTCTGCACGGAGCTCATGACGGCGGTGCCTCGGGCGCTCGTCAAGACGGGAGCCGAAGGAGTGTTCTGCGGCGCCGTCCCACATGCCGGGATCGGCTTCGCGCTCAAGTGCGACGACGGCGCAAGCCGGGCAGCAGAAGCGGCCGCCGCGGCGCTGCTGGCGCGCCTCGATGTCTGGTCGGCGGAAGAGCGCCGCTCGCTCGTTTCTTTCACCGAGGTCGAGCTTCGAAACTGGCGCAAGACTACGGTCGGCAAAATCGAGGCACTGCTGACCTGAGCAGTGTTGCGCCACTTCGCCAATACATGCAGGGATAGTCCAACCGACGGTATACCCCGGGAGCGGACGCCCAGCGTCTTACGTTGTGTGCCACAACCGGACCAACCGATCCGTAGCAGCCATTGTCATGCAAACTCAATGGGCCGATTTGCACTGGGAATCGTGAACTGGAAATCAGTGCCATGCGGTGTGCTCTGCGAGGCCCAAAGTCGGCCACCGTGCGCCTCGATAATGCTTCGACAAATCGATAGCCCCATGCCCATGCCTGTAGGTTTGGTCGTGAACAGCGGATCAAAGATGCGATTACGGATTGCCTCCTCGATTCCAGTGCCCAAATCCTTGATCGTGACCTGAATGCTGCCTTCGCCGTCGACCTTCGATCCGATCCGCAGGACGCGATGCCGGTCGGTGACAGAGCCCATGGCTTCCGCCCCGTTCATGATCAAATTCATGATGACCTGTTGCAGCTGGACGCGATCGCCCAATGCAAGCGGAAGATCCGCGGGCAAAATCGTCTGAACCGCCACCGAGCGGTTCCGCAGCGGGCTCGCCGCCAGCGCGAGGACCTCTCGGATCGCCTCGTTGATGTCGAGCTCAACGTATTCCGGCTTGTGATGTTTGAGCAGCGCCCGAATGCGAGTGACCACCTCGCCTGCGCGATTACCGTCCTTGATGATGCCTTCGAGCAAGTCCCTCGTTTCCTTGAGATTGGGCGGGGCCTGGGCCAACCATCGGCGCGCCGCATTTCCATGGGTGACGATCGCAGCGAGCGGTTGGTTGATTTCATGGGCGATGGAAGCCGCGAGTTCGCCCATGGTCGTGAGCCGCGCCACTCGCGCGAGTTCTGTCTGCGCCTCCTGCGTGGCCTCAAACGACGTCTTGAGCGTCTGGCCGCCATGGCATTGAACAATTCCGCGAGGGCATCCAGCTCCTCCAATTGGCTACCTGGCACCCGTACGCTCAGGTCCCCGTGAGCCATCGTCCGCGTCGCCTGCGCCATGCGCCGGAGCGGCGCGGTCACCATCGACGCCAGGGCTGCAGCCAGCACGAGGGAGAGCACCAGCGCCAGGGCGAACAACATCGCGGAACGGCTGTTGGCTGTGCGCAAGCCCGCCAAATAGAACGCTTCAGGCATGGCCGTGATCAGAAGTCCAATGATGGCCGGCGCTGTCGTCGCGATATGCGGTCGCGTAGGTCAGCCACGTTTCCCGCGAGAGCGGCCTTGCCGTTACGTAATCGAACTGGAGCTCCGTCGATGGTGCAGACAGGCCCGACGGACCGGCGTGCCGCGCCAGAGCCGCAACCGCACTCTCCACCACCGGGTCGCCGACGGGAGCGGACGAGGCAATCACCTTGCCGGTTCCGTCAAGGATGAAGGCGCGACCCTCCGTGCCGACGGCCTGGCTTCGCAGCAGGAGACGAGAGTGTCTTCGCGCTGCGCGCCTGCCGGCAGCGGCGAACGCGCGAGGTAGTCATCCAGCCGGATACGCATGTTCGCCGACATTGCCTGATGGAGCTTCGTCGCCAGCTTCGCTGCATCATCGTCTGCGCTCCGAAGGGCGACAATCGCCGTGGTGCCAATCATCACGAGCACCAGTGCGATGAATGGCGTGAAGATGAAGATCCGGATTGGCAGGCCTTCCTGCCCCGCGTCAGCGCTGCCCCGCGTCTCGCCGCGGCCTGCTTCCCAGCTCCACTCGCTGCTCCCGATCGCGCGTTCTCTGACGTGTCCGGGGATCTCCGCCCAGAACCATCCGAACCGTCTGGCCAGCGGCAGGGCGGCCAGAAAGGCCACGGGCCCCATTGCCCAGGTGATCGACGTCGTGAAGAACAGCGCCGGCGTGATGCGGTGATACGAAATCCCTGAGGGGAACTGATCCGAACACACGTACCCCCACAACACGGGTTCCAGCGTCATGAACAAGACGGCGGCTGCGAGATATCGCCGCCACGTCCTAGCCATCCGAAAGTCGGGATTCTTGCCAAAGAACTGGTGGGCAATCCAGAAACACGCGGGATTGATGAAATATCCGGGCAGCCAGGCGAGCAGGAATTCCGGAGGGACACCCTCAATCAAGTCCGACAACCCGTACGCGAACGGAATAGTGATGAGCGCCGGGTAGCCCAGAAGGACGACGCTCAGCAGCACAACCAGATCCTTCAAGGACTCAAACGTCTGTGCGCCCGGTACCAACACGATGAATGATCCGATGTAGCCGGTCGCGATGATCAGCACGAACGTCAGCGGCACGCTCAGGAACGCCTTCACATTCCACGTCTGCCGCGCCCGGCCGAATCCCCAATGCTCCCCGATCCGGAATGTAAAGCCGCCGAATGCGCAGATAGCCAAGAGGAGGCCGACGATATAGGCGAATCGCCCCCATACCTCCAGCATCGGAAGGGGGATATTGCCAACGATTTCCTCAAGCCAGGAGATGACGGTCGTCATGATGGATCACGGGGCGCTGTGACGGATGCGCGACGCAGTTGTACAAGAACGCGGCGAATTTGCCGGAAGCCAAAGTGGTTAGCTGTCATTCCCGCAATCCCGCCTTGCGCAAGCCGTCGAGCAGGTGGTTGAGCGCGCCGGTTCCGCATAGGGTTCTGCCGCAGCGACCAGCGCGATCTTGGCGTCGGGCCTAGCCTTCAGAAAGGCAGCTAGCTCCCGACGCGCCTCATCCGGCCGGCCAGCATGTGCGTAGGCTGCCGCAAAGAAGGCGTAGTGCCAGACATGGAACGTCGACATGTTGCGCAGCGCAACGATGGCCTCGTCGTAGCGGTTCAAATGAAAGAGCGCGTTGAAGCGGACCTCCCAGAACCATGTCGGCGAAAAGGGATCGCGCTCCATCGCCGCCTCCAGGCTTTGCACCGCCTCGGCCAATCTGCCGATCCGGACCAGCCAGTTGGCGCGGTCGGCCGCGATGTACACGTCGTTCGGGTTGAGGCTCACGGCACGGTCAAAATGTATGCCCGCAGATCGAATTTCCGCTGATGCATGGCGACGTAGCCCATCGCGTCGTGGCTCGCGGCATCGTGGTCATCGAGCGCCAGGGCCGTGCGCGCGCACGCATCGGCTCGCTGGAGTTTCTCAGGCTCTTGGTCCAGCCAATACTGGACGACCAGGGCCTGCGCCCGGAAGGCGTAGGCATGGATGTAACCGGGGTCCAACGCGATGGCACGAGCATAGAAAGTTTCAGCGCCGGCGAGATCGAAACAGGCGTCACGCTCCCGCCCCTGCAGGAAATAGTCGTAAGCTGCCAATTCCGGGGTTGGTTTCCGCTTGGCCAATTCGGTGCCACTGGCAGCCACGCGCCCTACCAGGGTGGCGGCGATGGTGCGCGCGATCTCGTCCTGGACGGTGAAGACATCCTGCAAGTCGCGATCGTAGCGTTCGGCCCACAGATGCGTTTCGGTCGCGGCGTTGATGAGCTGAGCCGTGAACTTCGGAGCCGCCCTCCGAAGCGGCGCACGCTGCCCTCGACGATGTAACGAACGCCCAGTTTTCGCCGCACGGCGCCCATGTCGACCGCCGGGCCGCGAAACTGGAACGATGAGTTGCGGGCGATGACGAATAGCGAGCGGTAGCGCGATAGCTCTGTGATAATGTCTTCGGTGATTCCGTCGGAGAAATACTGCTGATCGGCATCATTGCTCATATTGGTGAACGGAAGGACTGCGATTGACGGCTTGGACGGCGACGCGGCGCTGGTTGTGGCGTCAGAGGAGGATTTTACGTCGACCTCGATACGGAACATGCGGATCGGCTGGGCGATGTTCTTGACCTCACGTTCGCCCAGATCCTGAAGATTGAGGGCAATCTTGCCGCGGATCTCGTCGTTCACCTTGCCAGAAATACAGATACCGCCGGGCTCTGCCATCGCCTCCAGCCGCGCCGCGATGTTGACCCCATCGCCATAGAGATCTCCGTTCTCGATGACGATATCACCCAGATTGACGCCGATGCACAACACGATCCGCTGATCGTCCGGCGCCTCGACATTCGCCGCCATCATGTCCTCTTGCAGGCGGACCGCACATTCAACGGCATTGACCGCACTTGCAAACTCTACCAATACGCCGTCTCCCATAGTTTTCACGATGCGGCCGTGGTGGCGCCTGAGCAGTGGTTCGAGCACGTTCTTGCGACGGGATTTGAGGGCAGCCAGCGTACCGGCTTCGTCCGCCTCCATGAGGCGGCTGTATCCGACCACGTCGGCGGCGAGAATGGCCGCAAGTCGACGCGTGACTTGTTGTTCGGCCATGGGGTCAGATTGCTTTCTGAGAGCTACGGATGGGATTGTATTGACGCCTTGCAGGGAAGTCTACCGAGCCGGATGTCCGGCAATGGGATGGTCCGGCCACGAGCCGCCCTGCCACCTCGGCGTTTGGCTGCAAGAGACCGGAAGCGGACGCCACAGAACTTGACCGATGCGTTGGCCAAGCATCGCAACCCTGGCACATGGCTCGAAGATGCCGATAGCCTTTCCGGGGTTACGGGAGCACGTTCAGCAAGGCAGCCGTTTTTGTGCGTAGCCGAGCTTGTTATTGAGCTTGTCGATTACTTCCTCCGCCGCCTGCGGAACGGCCGTGCCCGGGGGGAAAATGGCGTCGACGCCCGCCTTCCTCAACTCCTCGTAATCCTCCTGTGGAACCACACCGCCGAGCACGATCAGGATGTCCGGCCTGCCCAAGGCACAGAGTGACGTTTTCAGGGCTGGGATGTGGCTCAGATGACCTGCCGCTAGGGACGAGACGCCGACGAGGTGCACATTTTCATCGTGTGCCCGTTTCGCGACCTCGGCGGGAGTTGCGAAGAGTTCTCCGGTAACGGTCTCGAAGCCGAGATCGCCAAAGGCTGAAGCGATGAGTTTCTGCCCGCGGTCGTGACCATCCTGCCCCATCTTGGCCACGAGGATTTTCGGCTTCCGGCCGTCTGCCTCGCGGAAGGCGGCGATCATCATCCGCGAGCGATCGAGCAGGTGGGAAGCCCCGGCGAGGGCCTGGGCATAGACGTCCTTCACCGTGTGCACTTCCGCCGCGTGGCGATTGAACACGCGCTCGAGTGCCTGGGTGATCTCGCCGACCGTCGCCTTGTGGCGAGCAGCCTCGACCGCGCCTGCCAGGAGATTGCCGCGGCCGCTGCGGGCAACCTCAGCGAGCGCCTCGAGCGAGCGTTCCACAGCTCTTCCGTCGCGTTCGGCGCGCAGCCTCGCGAGCTTGTCAATCTGCCGCTTCAGGACGGCGGCGTTGTCGACCTTGAGGATCTCGATCGGCGCCTCCTCGCCGATACGATACTTGTTGACGCCGACGACCGTCTGCTCGCCCGCCTCGATGCGAGCCTGGGTCATCGTTGCCGCTGCTTCGATCCGGCGCTTGGGCAGCCCCTGGGCGATGGCGGCCGCCATTCCTCCGAGCCTTTCCGCCTCCTCGATATGTTCCCAGGCTCTGCGCGCGAGGTCGAGTGTCAGGCGCTCGACGAAGTAGCTGCCGCCCCACGGATCGATGACGCGGCAGGCGCCGGTCTCCAGTTTCAGAAAGAGCTGCGTATTGCGCGCAATGCGGGCCGAGAAATCGGTTGGCAGCGCCAGGGCCTCGTCGAGTGCATTGGTGTGGAGCGACTGCATGTTGCCCTGGGTCGCGGCCATGGCTTCGAGGCAGGTGCGCGCGATATTGTTGAAGACATCGTTGGCGGTCAGCGACCAGCCCGATGTCTGGCAATGGGCCCGCAGCGCAAGCGAGCGTTGATCCTTGGGATTGAAAGGTCTGAGGAGCTTGGCCCACAGCAGGCGTGCCGCCCGCAGCTTGGCCACCTCCATGAAGAAGTTCATGCCGGTGGCCCAGAAGAAGGAAATGCGCGGCGCGAACTGGTCGATGTCGAGGCCGCCGGCGATGCCGGCGCGAACGTACTCGATGCCGTCCGCCAGCGTGTAGGCGAGCTCGAGATCGGCCGTCGCGCCGGCCTCGTGCATATGATAGCCGGAAACCGAAATCGAGTTGAATTTCGGCATGTTCCGGGCGGTGAATGCGAGGATGTCCGATACGATGCGAAGCGATGGCCCGAGCGGATAGATGTAGGTATTGCGGACCATGAACTCCTTGAGGACATCGTTCTGGATGGTTCCAGCGAGCTTGGCCACGGCCACGCCCTGCTCTTCCGCCGCCACGATATAGAGCGCCAGGATCGGCAGCACCGCGCCGTTCATCGTCATCGACACCGTCGTGCGGTCGAGCGGGATGCCATCGAACAGGATGCGCATGTCATAGATGGAATCAATCGCCACTCCGGCCATGCCGACATCGCCGGCCACGCGCGGGTGGTCCAAATCGTAACCGCGGTGGGTGGGGAGATCGAAGGCGATGGACAAGCCGGTCTGGCCCGCGGCGAGATTGCGCCGGTAGAACGCGTTCGAGTCCTCGGCCGTGGAAAAGCCCGCATACTGCCGGATCGTCCACGGCTGGGTCGTGTACATGGTCGGATAGGGACCCCGCAGGAACGGCGGGATGCCGGGATAGGTGCGCAGGAAGTCCGCCTCGGCGACGTCGGCTGCGGTGTAGCCTGGCGGGATATCGATGCCTTCAGGCGTCACCCATGCTGCGCGCTTGGGGGCTTTATTGCGGGGGCGCTCGGGCAAATCCGGGAGCCCGATGCGGCTGAAATCCGGAAACTTCGACATGGCTTACAGGTTGCCTGCCGCAACGCCGTTTCTCGGCCGTTCGAAGGTCTCCGACAATCTCGTTGCGCGTATCGAAGACTCACCAGCGGGTGGATCCTTGCGCGGCACGTCGAGTACCGCGGGAGAAGGATCGGCCGGGTTGGCGAACTCACTCACCCCGACGATCGGTCTTTGACGGGCTGCAACGCGCTCAATTCGAGAGCGATTGGCGTCACGGACCAGGTTTCTCACATAGCCGCTGTCGAGGGCGGCAGCCATGCCGCCGCGCTTCTCGATGTCCTGAAATACGCCCCAGGCCTGGCCGGCGACCGCCTGGGTCAGCGCTTCCACGTAACCTGACCCCGAAGCCGGATCGCCCACACGATATAGTTGCGCCTCTTCGAGCAACACGATCTGGAGGTTCCTGGCCATGCGCCGGGCGAATCCGTCGGGAAGCCCGAGGGCGAGCGTGTGCGGCAGCACCGTGACGCTGTCGGCGCCGCCGATCCCGGCGGCAAAGGCAGCCGCCACCGCCCGCAGCAGGTTCATGTTGGCGTCCTGCGCAGCCATCATCCTCCAGGAGGACTCGGCGTGCAGCATGAGCGGTGAGGCGGGGAGCGCGCAGCCGCCGAGAATGCCGCGCCATAGCTGGCGCATGGCCCGCAACTTGGCGATGCCGAGAAAAAGATCGCAGTCGACGGAGAGCGTCACTCCGATCGCTCCGGGGAGCGCTTCGCCGGAGAGGCGGTCCTCCAGTGCCCGAAAATAGGCGAGGACCGTTGCCAGCACGATCCCGAGTTCCTGTGCGTCCGTAGCGCCGCCGTCATGATAGGGCCTGCCATCTGCCTCCATGAACGGCCCCGAATACTCGACCGCCAACTCGCTGACGAGATCGCTCGCCTGACAACTGGCTTCCTTCCAGGCAAGCGCGCCTCCGGCACTCGCCAGCAAACCGACCGGGTCCATTCCGAACGACAATCGCATTGCTTGTGGATTGAGACTGCGGGCGGCAACCAGGCTCCGCACGGCACTTGCAGCGCCTCTCGTGTGCGGCCCTGGCTCGAGCCGGAGGGAAACGGCGTGCAATGGGACGTTGCGGAACACTCCGGCAATATTGGGCAGGGGATCCGCCGCCACCCCGTATCCGCGTGCGGACGCAGCACCGTTGAAGGTGAGGGCAAACCCCGTAGCACCACCCTCGAGGTCGTCGAGAGCGAACTCGTTGGCCCTTGCCGGAACCGGATGATCGACCCGCTGCGCCACGACCCAACGGCCATCCGGCGATGACCTTTCGAAGCGTTGCTGACCTTTGCCCGCTTCATAGAGCGGCTCGATGATGATTCCGTCCTCGCTGTTGGACCGCAGCTGGTCATAGCTCACACGGCTGGGCATGGCTTCGACCTTTGCGAGCCAGTCCTCTCGGGTGACCGGCGGGAACTCGCTCGCGAGGGGGAAGACGGTCATGCTTGGCGATCCAGACATCGGATTTGCGGCGAAACAAATAGTACGCGCCACCGTGTGGGCAGCGCAATGAACCAGGATTGCGGCGCCATGTTTCGGTCATCCTTTGTTGGGCACACTCGCTTGCTCTGTGGCGAGGATGGCCCATGTCGCTCAGGATCGATCGGCGCCGCGTAACGGGCGGTCTTGTGGCTTCGGCGATGGTCCCGCTCGCGCACCTGTCCGTTGCGTCGGGGCCTGTCGCTGCCGCACGGCCCAACTATCGCGGTCCCAGCGTGGTGGTGATCCGCTTTGGCGGCGGCGTGCGCCGCGCCGAGACGATCGAGCCGGCGACGAGCTACAGTCCCTTTCTCGTCCACGAGCTCCTGCCCCGGGGAGTATTCTACAAGGACATGCGCATTTCACCGCAACAGGGGGTGGTGACGAGCCATGCGCACGGCACGCTCTACATTCTCACCGGCCGCTATGATCGCTATCAGGACATCGAGGCGAGGCTGTTCTCTGAACGCTTCGAGCCCAAAGCTCCGACGATGTTCGAATACCTGCGCAAGGCGTTTGCCATCGCGCCGCATGAAACACTGATCGTCAACGGCGAGGATCGCGCCAATGAGGACTTCCTGACCTTCAGCGAGCATCATCTCTATGGCGTGAAGTATCGCTCGACCACGCTGAGCCTCTACTGGTTCAAATTGCATCTCCTGCGGCGGCAGCTCGAGGAGGGAAAACTCACCGGGGATCAGGTCGAGATGGCGCGCGGCAAGCTCGCCAAGCTCGAGGCGAGGAACTATCGCGGGACCGAGTTCGCCCGCCAACCACCTCAGGTTGAGGCTTTCTGGGACAATTGGCGCGCGTACTACGGCGATTCCGGTCTGGTCAATCCGCGCGGCGACCGGCTGCTGACCGAGCTCGCCGTTCGGGCCTTGCAAGAACTGCGGCCGCGTCTGCTGATGGTCAACTATCAGGACACCGACTATGTGCACTGGGGAAATCTCAGCCACTACACGCGCGCCATTTCCATCATCGACGACGGTATCAGGCAGATCGTTGCCGCCGCCTCGGCCGACCACTTCTACCGTGACGACACCGTCTTCGTCGTCGTGCCGGACTGCGGACGCGACGACAACCCGCTGATGGCGGTTTCGTGCCAGCACCATTTCAATTCGCGATCGGCGCACGAGATCTGGGCGCTCGTGCTCGGTGCCGGCATTCCGCGCGGCAAGGTGGTCGACCGGCCGGTCGACCAGATCAGCATCGCGGCCACTGTCGGGCGCACGATGGGACTGGCCACCAATGTCACGGAGGGCCCCGTCCTCGAGGAGGTATTCGGGTGACGGCAGGGATGGCTGTCCCGGACCTCGGGCGGCGCATCCTCCAGCGAATTTGGGCCATCGGCGTCGGCACGTTGCTGTGCCTCTCGCCGCTGACCGCGGTCCTGGTTGCCGGCTGGCTCATGCGGCTCATGCGACAGAGCGCGTGCCGCGAGATGCATCGCTTGAGCGGCAGGCCGATCCGCTTCGAGGCCTTTGCATCGACCTCACTTGCACTCGCCGGTGAGGAACGCTGGCCGCGCTGGATCCTGGCGCAGAACGCGGGGCAACTTCTGCTCCAGGCGCGTTCGAGCGAGGCAGGATTTGGCGGTCGCATGAAGTTGCGGGCGAGGGCGCTTGCTGGTTCGCTGTGGGAGAATTTCCGCCTTGGCGTTGCCGGGCTTGCGAACGTAGCGGTGTTCGTGTTGCCTGCAGGCGCCCTGTGGCTGCTTGCCTGGTGGGGCGGCTGGGAAAACTCCTTCAACAAGGGTTACGAGCAGGCGGTCGTTGGCCCGGGAGTGTCGCTTCTGGGGCTGGCCTGGTTCCTTTTCGCCATGTCGCACGTGCCGCTTGCCCAGGCGCGCCAGGCGCTGGGGATGGATTGGCGGCGTTTCTACGACTTTGCCGCCGTTCGTGCAGTGCTGAGAGCGAAGCGGCTGGCTGCTCTCTGGCTGGCGTTGCGCTACTTGATTGCCGGTGCGGTTTTCACCGCTGTCAAGGCAGCACCTCTCGCCCTGGGCAATATTCTGGCTGCGCAGAACGTCAGTGGCAAGGTCTGGAGCCGTGCGTCGGTCGGCTACGATCTCCTGGCTGCCTTTGCCCTGCTTCTTCTCCTGCTTTGGCTGCGCTCGGCGGTGGCCGGGACCTACGCGCGCGGGGTTGTTGCCGCCTCCGTCGCGGGAAGAATTTCCTTGCATCAAATGCCCGAGCAGGAGAAGGCCGTTATCCTGGAGCTCGATCTCAAACCTGTCTCGCCGAAGACCGGCCATGGGCGGGCGACGCGGGCGATCGGCGCTACGGAGCGCTGGTTGTCAGGCGTGCTCGCCGGCACGGCCGCGCTTGTGTTGTGGGCGCTGTTTGTCGCGCTGATTTACGTCGGACAGTTCCTCAATCACGACTGGCTCGGCTGGCTCAATCATCCGCTTGTCCTGCTGCCGTGGCTGTCGAGTGCCTAGAAACAGGAGAACTGGATTGAACCTACCACCCTCCCGAACGCTGTACTTCGAGGACCTGAGCGTCGGTATGAGTGAAAACTACAGCAAGACGGTCAAGTCATCCGACGTGATAGGTTTTGCCGAGATCTCCGGCGATCGCAATCCGATTCATCTATCCGAACATTTCGCAGCCAAGACTCCGTTCGGCTCGCGCATCGCCCATGGCCTCTACACCGCCAGCCTGATCTCCGCCCTGATCGGCACGAGGCTGCCGGGACCGGGCGCTATCTACATGTCGCAGACGTTGACTTTCCGGGCACCGGTTCGAATTGGCGACACGGTGGAGGCAAGCGTCGTCGTCAGCGAGCTGATCGCCCCGGGACATAAGGCAAAGCTGTTCTGCAAGTGCTCAGTCGATGGCGTTGTCGTTCTTGAAGGTGAAGCGCTGGTCAAGGTGCCGCCACGGCCAAAGGGTTGACGGCCGCCGCTTCTACGTGGTGCCCGCGCTTCGCGCCGATGGACAATGCATTCTGAAACTGGCTAACATCGATTGCTGACGCAGGGATATCGATGTCCGTAGCCAACGGCTTTCCGAAACTTCACAACGCGATGTGGCCTGGTCTCGTCGGAAAGAGTCCGGATTCCGAACCGTCGATCGATCTCGACACGATGATCGACCTGACCGCAATGGCTGAGGTGAATGGGGAGAAATTCGACGGCATCGATCTGTTTCTCGCCCTTCCGCATACCCCGATCGATGCCGATGATGGTGAAATCAAGGCGCTCGCCGACAAGGCATTGGCGAAAAACCTGGCGATCGGCTCGGTCGTCGCCCCGGTCTGGCCGCCGGTGGGGGGTGGCGCGGCGATGGGCGGAAGCGAAGACCGCAAACGCTTCATAACCATGGTGCGGAAGGCCTGCCGCATCGCCGCCAGGTTGCGCGATCTGGGCGTGCGAAAATATGGGGTCGTGCGGATCGATTCCGCTTCGAGCGTTCACGAGTGGGCCAAGGATCCCAAAGTCAACACCAAGCTCATCGCCAGGACTTTCCGCGAAGCCTGCGTGGTCGCCGAAGATCACGGCGAGCGTCTGGCAGCCGAGGGGGAAATCTGCTGGGGCGGCATGCACAGCTGGCGCCACATGCTCAACCTGCTCGAGGAAACGGACCGGCCGGCCACCCTCGGCTTCCAGGCCGACATGGCTCACACGTTGCTGTACACCCTGGGCTACAACGCTCCCGAGCACCGCATCCTTCCCGACAATTTCGACTGGAAGAACCGAGCCGTGCTGGAGGCTGCCCTGAAAACCATGACTGACGGGCTGCGGCCCCACACCCTTGATTTTCATGTGGCGCAGAACGATGCCTCGGTGAAGGGGATGGGTTCCCATGACAAGACGGGTCGCCATTGTCTTCCTGACGACCCGGAGGGCAAGCTGGACATTGCGCATGACGCCGGGTACTGGATGCGCGACGGCAGTGGCAGGCAGACCAGGGCGTTCCAGCACATTTGCTGGGATGGCTGCATGTTTTCGAATGACGTAATGATGCAGCGACAGACCTGGAACGACATCCTCGCCGCGATGATCAAGGTTCGCGACGCGCATGGCTGGCAGGCGTAGCCGGACGGGAACAGAATTGTCGCGCAAGAAACTGAATGTGGGGATGGTGGGCTACGGCTTCATGGGCCGAACCCATAGCAACGCCTTTGCCAAGGTGGGCAATTTCTTCGAGCTGCCCTTCGAGCCGGTGCTCAAGACGGTTTGCGCGCGCGACCGCGACAAGGTCCAGGCCTTCGCCCGCCAGTGGGGATACGAGAGTCACGAGACCAACTGGCGGAGAGTTGTCGACCGCAAGGACATCGATCTCATCGACATCGCCAGTCCCAACGATACCCATCTGGAGATCGCGATTGCCGCGGCCGGCGCTGGAAAGATGGTGATGTGCGAAAAGCCGCTCGGCCGCTCGGCCGCGGAATCGCGCCGCATGGTCGAGGCGGTCGAGAAAGCCGATGTTCCGAACATGGTCTGGTACAACTACCGCCGCGTTCCTGCCGTGACCCTTGCCAAGGAACTGATTGACGCGGGCAAACTCGGCCGCATTTTCCACTATCGCGCCAAGTTCCTTCAGGACTGGACGATCGCTGCGGATCTGCCGCAGGGCGGCCAGGCCCTGTGGCGGCTCGACGTCAAGGTTGCCGGCAGCGGAGTCACCGGCGACCTTCTCGCCCACTGCATCGACACTGCGATGTGGCTCAACGGCGGCATCGACGAAGTGTGCGGCATGACCGAGACTTTCATCAAGCAGCGCCATCACAATCTGACCGGCAAGGTCGAAGAGGTGGGCATCGACGATGCAGCGGCGTTTCTTGCCCGCTTCGGCAACGGCTCCATGGCGACCTTCGAGGCGACCCGCTATGCGCGCGGGCACAAGGCGCTCTATACCTTCGAAATCAATGGCGAGCATGCCTCGATACTTTGGGATCTCCACGATCTCCATCGCCTGCAGTATTTCGATCACCGCGATGAGGGCCGGCTGCGCGGTTGGCGCTCCGTCCACATCACCGACGGCGATCATCCCTACATGAAACACTGGTGGGTGCCGGGTCTGCAGATCGGCTACGAGCACACTTTCATTCACCAGGTTGCCGACTTCCTCGCAGGCATCGCCACGGGTAAAAGCGCCGCGCCGACCTTCCGCGACGCCCTCGCGACAGACCTCGTGACGGACGCCGTTCTGCGCTCGGCCGCGTCCAGGAAATGGGAAAGTGCCAAGGGGTGAAAGATACCTGATGATTGGACGGCAGCCATGACGAGGGGCTCGGGGACGGCTCTGCCGGCCGGCTCGAACCACGCGCTGCGGCTCATCGAGGTGAGCAAATCCTACGGCCCGGTGCGCGCCCTCGACAGGTTGTCTTTCGAGGTTGAGCAAGGTTGTTTCTTCGTCCTTTTCGGTCCGAGCTCCGTCGGCAAGACGACGACGTTGCGCACCATCGCCGGTTTGGTGCGCCCTGATTCCGGGCGTCTCGAAATCGGCGGCCTCGACGTAACCCGCGCCCCGATCGCCGGCCGCGGCGTTTCGATGGTGTTCCAGTCCTTCGCCCTTTATCCGCATCTGACCGTATTCGAGAATTTCGCCTATCCCTTGCGGGAGGAAAAAACCGGCGCGGCGGAGATCAGGAGGCGTGTCGATGAGACGGCGGCGATGCTCAAGCTCACCCAAAATCTCGAGCGCAAGCCGGCCACGCTTTCCGGAGGCGAGCAGCAGCGGGTGGCTCTTGGCCGCTCGCTGATCCGCCGGCCCAAAATCCTCCTGCTTGACGAGCCCCTGACCAACTCGATGCCAAGCTGCGCCACGACATGCGGGCGGAGCTGAAGCGTCTGCATCGCCAGTTCGGAATGACCGTCATCTATGCCACGCCGGACGAGCTGGAGGCCTTGTCGATGGGCGAGGAGATCGCGGTGATGCGCGACGGCGCCGTAGTCCAGCGCGGCTCGCCGGATGTGCTCTATGAAACGCCGGCCGATCTCTACGTTGCCGGCAAGATCGGCTCGCCGGCCATCAACTTCCTCGAAGGCAAGCTGTCCCGCGCCGGCACCGCCGTGCAACTGTCGTTCGGCAAGCTGCCGATTGCCGGGGCGCGCGAGGCCGCCAAATCTGCGAGGATCGTCGTCGGCATCCGGCCGACGGACATCAGGCTTACGGCAAAAAACGGCATTGTGGCGCGCGTTCACATGCTCGAGCCTTTGGGTGATATTACGGTCGTCGACATCGACGCCAAGGGGGAACGGCTAAAGCTCGTTCTTCCCGAACAGCAGGCAACAGGCATGAAGAAAGGCGACCGGCTTTCCTTTACCATTGCGCCGGACAGGATTCATCTCTTCAATGCCCAGGACGGGAAGGCGATCGCCTGATGTCCCGGCAAGAAGGTAGCACCAGCAAACGTGGGAGGAGTATGAGAATGACTTGGAACTACAGACGATCGGCTTTTGCGGCAGCGATGACCGCTGCCGCCTTTATGCACTCCTTCGGCCTTCGCCGAGGATGTGACGCTCAAGATGGCGGTGCCGGATTGGCCGCCGACGCGCATCATGAAGGACCTGTTCGACAAGAACTACAAGGCGCCGTCGGGCAACAAGGTGAATCTCGAAATCGACTTCATTCCCTGGCCCGACTACTACACCCGCCTCAACGCCTCGCTCACTTCGGGCGAGCAGAAGTACAACATGGCGGTGTCGGACTGCGCAGTGGCTCGGCGCCTTCATCGACGGCGGCTATTATCGCAAGATCAACGATCTCATCGATGCCGATCCCGGCCTGAAGGCGGCGATGGCGGACATGCATCCGAATCCGCTGCAGGCCTATGCCACCTATCCGTACAAGTCGGAGAACTACTACGGCTTCCCGCAGATGCCGGATATCCTCATCACCTACTATCGCACCGACATCCTCTGCCACGAGGAGGAGCAGAAGAACTTCCAGGCCAAGTACAACACAGAAGCTGCCCTGCACGCCCGAGGAGATGGACAACGTCGACTGGGATCATGTTCGAGAAGATCGGCGAGTTCTTCCAGCGCAAGAAGGGCGACATGCTCGCCGGCAAGCCCGGCCGACGACGATTTCTACGGCATCGCCTATCAGGCCGGCAAGGGTTACGACTTCATCAGCATGCAGATCAACGGCTTCATCTGGCAGTACGGCGCCGGCATACTGGGACGAAACCAAGGCGCCGAGCGGTCAGGCCGAAGGTGTGGTGAACTCGCCGAAACGGCCGTGAAGGCGCTCGACCACTATCTCCGGCTGACCAAGTACATGCCGCCCGTGGTCAAGACCGGCAGGCATGGACATCTTCAAGACCGACGAGCTGTTCCGTGAGGGCAAGGTTGCCATGCATGTCGAATGGATCGGTTTTGGCGAGAGCACGATCAATCCGGCGACTTCGAAGGTTGCCGACAAGGTCGCCTTCGCGCAGATGCCTGGCTTACGCGGCGCTGACGGCAAGATCGTCCGCTGGTCGAACATCGGCGGCCAGCCCTTCGTCCTGATGACCTGGAATACGGACGGGCAGAACAAGGAAGCGGTTGATTTCGTGAAGTGGTGGCTCTCCAGCGACATGCAGCATGCGTTCGCCGCCGCCGGGGGCCAGAGCGCGATCAAGTCGGTCTACAACGATCCGAAATACGTGTCATACCGTCCCTGGAACCGAACCTGGGCTCCGGGCCTCGATTGGCAGAAGGACGTCTGGCACATTCCGGAGTTCTTCGAACTGCTTGTGCAGCAGCAGGAGCAGTTCGATCTTGCCATCACCGGCAAGCAGGATGCCAAGACCACGCTTGACAACATCGCTGCTTTCCAGGAGAAACTGCTGACGGAAGCAGGCCACATCAAGTAGCCCATCCGCCGCACACGGGCCGTGGGGCCGGGAAAACTGCAGCCGCGGCAGCGGCTGCAGCCTTCTCAACCCGGCCGCCGCGCTTGCGTTTTCCACATGCGGAAATGGCGATAGGATCGACACTGCCGGGCACAGGCGGCAATCGTCTGTTTGAGCTGCGCTTCGACAATTGGCTGCTCGCCTGTCTGATTGCTATCGCGGTTTCCGCCGCGGCGATCGCGCTTCTTCCTCCCGGCGTGTCGTTCTGGGTCTCCCTCGCCGCCGCGGCGCTCGCCGCAGCCTCGGCGGTATACAACGCCTGGGGGCGCTATATGGGCGGCCTGCTGGTGGCGCCGGCGATCGCCCTGCTTTTCATCATGAATATTTTTCCGTTGTTGTGGTCGTTCGGTCTGTCTTTTTTCGCCTACCGGGCCAACCGGGCCAGGCCGCCGACCTTCGTGGGCCTCGCCAACTACGAAAAGGTATTGACTGATCCCGTCGTATGGGAGCGCCTGATCACCACCGGGCGATTCGTCGTGTTGACGGTCGCCGTGCAGATGCTGGTCGGCTTCTTCCTGGCCATGCTCTTCGCCAAGCAGTTTCCGCTACGCCGTTATCTGCTGATTCTGGTGCTCACGCCGATGATGCTGTCGTTCGTCGCCATCGGCGCCTTTTTCCGCTACTACTACGAGCCGACGTTCGGGCTCTTGAGCCAGTTCGTGCGGTTGTTTACCGGCGAACCCTACATTCTTCTGGCTACTACGGCGGGTTCGACTGGCCGGCATTGTGTTCGCCGATGCCTGGATGTGGTCGCCTTTTGTGATGCTGCTGGTGCTGGCGGGTCTCGTCAGTGTGCCCAAGTACCTCTATGAAGCTGCCGCGGTCGATCGCGTCTCTGCCTGGCGGCGCTTCTGGTACATCACGTTCCCCTATATCCGCGGGCTTCTGATGCTCGCCCTTCTTTTCCGCACCATCGAGGCGTTCAAGCTGTTCGATGTCGTGTTTCTCCTCACCGAGGGCGGTCCGGGGACCTCGACGGAGACCATCGCCATTTACGTCTATCGGCAGGCCATCCAGTTCAACAAGACATCGGACTCGACCGCTCTATCCTATATCCTGCTGTTCACGGTGATCGTGCTGACCAACCTCTATCTCTACCTCGCCAACCGGCGCGCCAGGGAGGTGTAGCTGGCGCGTGCGCGCATGTTCAGAAGGCCTTCGGGCGTAGGGCAGGCCGGCTGGGGGCGCACGCTTACGGCGGCCGTCGTCAGCTTCCTCTACTTCTTCCCCGTGCTGTGGATCATTCTCACCGCGTTCAAGAGCTACAGCGACGCCTTGGCGGTGCCGCCGCGTTTCCTGTTCACGCCGACCCTCGAAAACTTCGTGCAGGTTTTTTCGCGCGCCTATGCCGTCGGCACGGCCGCCCAGGCCACCAAGTTCGATCTCTACTTCTTCAATTCGATCTTTATCGCCGGAACCAGCGTTCTGCTCGCGCTCGTCATCGGCACGCTGGCGGCATTCGGTTTCTCGCGCTACCCGCTCAAGGGCAACGACACCTATCTGTTCATCATCCTTACGACGCGTATGCTGCCGGCCATCGTCGTGATCATCCCGGTCATCCTCATGTTCCGGGTGACCGGCCTTGCCGGGAGCTACGCCGGCATCATTGCCCTCTACACGGCCTTCAACCTGCCGTTCACCATCTGGATGATGAAGAGCTTCTTCGACGAGCTTTCGCCGGACGTGGAAGATGCCGCCCGCCTCGACGGCTCTTCCGAAACGCGCGTTTTCTTCAAGATTTGCCTGCCGCAAGTGGGAGCCGGCATCGCTGCGACTGCCGTGTTCGGCCTCATTCTCACCTGGAACGAATATCTTTTCGCGCTGCTCCTGACCGGCGTGGAAACGCGCACCGTGCCCGTCGCCATGGCGCAGACGATCGGCGGCGATATCGGAGTTCGCTGGGGGCTGCTGGCGGCGATCGAGACCCTCTTTCTGATTCCCGTCATCCTGGTCACTTTCTTTCTGCAGAACCATCTGCTGCGCGGTGTGACCTTCGGCACGATCAAGCGCTAGCCATGTCGACGATCGAACTGAGGGATCTCACCAAGGACTTCGGCACGCTCATCGCCGTCAGGGACGTCAATTTGAGTGTGGCGGCGGGCGAGGTGGTATGTCTTCTTGGCCCTTCGGGTTGCGGCAAGACAACGACCTTGCGAATGATTGCGGGCCTGGAAACGGCGACCGCAGGGAGACATCATCGTCGCCGGCAGAAGCGATGAACGACCTGCCGCCGGAAAAGCGCGATATCGCCATGGTCTTCCAGTTCTATGCCCTCTATCCGTCCGTCACGGTGGAAGAAAACATCGCCTTTCCGCTTCACTACGAAGGTCTGGCGCATGGGCAACGCCGGAAGCGAGTGCACGATGTGGCTCGGCTCCTCCACCTGGACAACGTGCTGGACCGGCTGCCGGGGCAGATTTCCGAGGGCGAAAAGCAGCGGGTCGCCGTTGCGCGCGCCATCATCCGCGACCCGAACTGTTTCCTGTTCGACGAGCCGTTGAGCAGGCTCGATGTCGAGTTGCGGCAAACCATGCGCGGGCAGATCAAGGAAGTGCTCTCCAGCCTTTCGAAGGCGACAGTGATCGTGACCCACGACCAGCTCGAGGCGCTGACCATGGCCGACCGGGTGGCCATCATGCGCGACGGCGTCATCGAGCAGATCGCGACGCCGCACCTGGTGTTCGCCAAACCGGACAATGTATTCGTTGCGAGCTTCATTGGAACACCGCAGATGAACCTGATCGAGGCTCGGCTCGAGCGCGTAAACAACGGCAAGGCCACGCTGAGCATGGGCTCGCACAAAGTGAAACTCGACGTCGGCGGAACGGTGGCGGGAATGCCGACCGGAGCAGCAACCGTGGGGATACGCCCGCGCGCGTTCACCCCGGTGGCGAAGCCTGAGCCGGACACCATTACGGTATCAGCCGAGCTCATCGAGCCCATGGGCCCGGAAACGCTGGTCCATGCCCGCGCCGACGCCGGCCCGGAAATCCGCGTCGTGGTCCCGCGCGAACACAGGATCAGGATGGGAGAGGTTCTGCACCTGCGGCCCGATCCGGTCCAGACTCACATCTTCGACAGCAACGGCAAGGCGGTTCGTTCATGAACGAAGCAGCGCCCGGCCCGCGAGGCATGTCGCCGGCGACCGCCGCCCTGTTCGAACATGGCATAATCGGGCTTGGCGTACTCGCTCTGTTGCTGATCTTTCAGCCTTTCAGCCTGCTCCTGTTCGGCGTGGGTTGTGCGCTGGTCGTGGCCGCCGGGCTTCTGAACAACCTTCTGCCCCTGTGTGCGCCGGGAGTGCCCGTCGCGACGCTCGGCACGATGGCCTTGCTGATTGCCGCGATCTTTCTCATCGTCGCCGGCATCGCCATTGCGTCGGCTTATTTGTACGGAGTGCTTTTCATCACCAGCCCCGGCGGGTGATTGCGATCGGCTGGAAAGAAGCCGCCCCTCGAATGGAGGATGCGATGTTGCTTGGGTTCAATCTTCTGTATTGGTGCGGACATGTCACTGACGAGCAATTGCCGCTGCTCGCCGAGTTGAAGAAGGTGGGTTACGACGGCGTCGAGCTGCCGATCTTCGAGGGTACACCGGAGCATTTCCGTCAGCTGGGCAGGGCGATCAGGGACAACGGCCTTCGCTGCACGGCGGTGACGGTGATGCCCGATCCGGCGCGGGACTGCACCAGTTCCGATCCAAAGGTGCGCGAGGCCGCCCTGGGCCACATCAAGTGGGCCATCGACTGTCTCGCTGCGGCGGGCGGCGAAGTGCTGTGCGGGCCCTTTCACCAGCCGCTCGGCGTATTCTCCGGCGCGCCGCCAACCCGCTCGGAACGCTCCAACGTGTCGGAAGTACACCGCAAGGCGGCTGCGTATGCTGGCGAGCATGGCATCAAACTGTCGATCGAGCCGCTCAACAGGTTCGAATGTTATGTTCTCAATACCGTAGAAGACGGGGCTGAGCTTGTGCGCGACGTCGACGCGGCGAACTTTGGTCTCCTCTACGATACGTTCCACGCCAACATCGAGGAGAAGGATCCGGTCGGGATCATCACGCCCCATCTAGCGCACATCAACCATGTACATGTTTCTGAAAATGACCGCGGCACACCCGGCAAAGGTCATGTTCCATGGGCGCGGACACTCGCGACATTCAAGAAGGCTGGATACGACGGCTGGTTTGTGATCGAGGCGTTCGGCAGAGCCCTGCCTGCGCTCGCGGCGGCCACGCGAGTCTGGCGCGATTTCTCGCCTACGCGCGAGGAGGTGTACAGGTTCGGACACGACTTCCTGCGCGAGCAATGGGCGAAGGCGTGAAGGTTTCGGAACCTCAGGCGTAACCGGAAAGGCCGGGGATCGAGCTCGCAACCTCCCGTACGAGCTCCGGCCCGGCCCTTTCTCGTGCGTAGTCGAGGAGCTCTGCGCCGAGCGCCTTGATCTGGTCCAGCGTCAGGCCTGCAGCCTTCAGCTGTGAGACAGCCGCCAGCGGTCCACCGACTAGGCCGCCGAGCGCGCCCATAAGACCACCTTGGCGGCCCGCTTTGTCATGGCGAGCCGCGAGCCGTTCAGCGCCCGGCAGCTTCGCGAACAGCTGGTCGACTTTTCCCGGATTGCCCTGCCTCTTGATGAGCGACAGCGTTATGCCCACCGCTGCTTCGGCGCTGGCAGCCTCGAGGCCGGTCACCTTCACCACCCGATCGATCAGCTCCTGCATTTTTTCAGTTCCTTTGTCCCAGCCTTCAATCTATAGCAGCACGACCGTGATCGGCCGCAAGCCGCTCAGAATTCCAGGAAGCAATTGCGCATGGCCGACAACGCGATTTTTCTCGGGAAGAGCGTCAAACCGGAGTTCCTCTATCTGTCGCTTGCCAACCGTCATGGTCTCATTACCGGCGCCACCGGCACCGGCAAGACGGTAACCATGCAGATCATGGCCGAAGCCTTTTCGGCGCACGGCGTTCCGGTATTTACGGCCGACATCAAGGGCGATTTTGCCGGGGTTTCCATGGCCGGCGAGCCAAAGGACTTTCTCCTGGAGCGTGCCCAAGAGGTAGACCTCGACGACTACACTTTTGCCGCCTCACCGACGATCTTCTGGGACTTGTTCGGTGATCAGGGTCATCCGGTGCGCACGACGGTGACCGAAATGGGCCCCCTGCTGCTGTCGAGATTGTTGGGTCTGTCGGAGGCTCAGGAGGGCGCGCTCAACATTGCGTTCAGGCTCGCCGATGAGGAAGGGCTCGCCATCCTTGATCTCAAGGACCTGCGAGCGCTGTTGTCCAACCTTGCTGAGCGCGGGAGGGAAATCAGGACCAGCTACGGCAGTGTTTCGACCATTACCATTGGCTCGATCCAGCGCCGCCTTGTCGTGCTCGAGCAGCAGGGAGCTGAAAATTTCTTTGGCGAACCGGCGCTCGACATCCGGGACTTCATGCGCTCCGACACCGACGGTCGGGGGTACATAAGCGTCCTGGCTGCCGACAGGCTGATGAACGCGCCGCAGCTCTATGGCACGTTTCTGTTGTGGCTGCTTTCCGAGCTGTTCGAGAAGCTTCCCGAGGTCGGCGATCCGGAGAAACCCAGGCTCGTGTTTTTCTTCGATGAGGCGCATTTGCTGTTTGCCGATGCGCCTCCGGGTTTGCAGCAAAAGATCGAGCAGGTGGTCAAGCTCGTCCGCTCCAAGGGTGTGGGTGTCTACTTCGTTACCCAGAACCCCCTGGACATTCCTGAGAGCGTCCTTGCGCAGCTCGGCAACAGGATTCAACACGCGTTGCGCGCCTACACCCCGCGCGAGCAGAAGGCGGTAAAGACCGCCGCCGACACGTTCCGGCCCAATCCGAAATTTGATACCGGCGAAGCCATCACCGAGCTCGGCAAGGGCGAAGCGTTGGTGTCGGTTCTTGATTTGAAAGGTATTCCTACCATGGTGGAGCGCACCCTCATTCGCCCCCCGTGCGGAAGGCTGGGACCGCTGACTCCCGAAGAGCGCAAATCGATTCTGGCCGTCAGCCCGGTTCGTGGCGAATACGACGAAGCCGTTGATCGCGAGTCCGCCGCGGAGCTGCTGGCCCAGCGCGCCTCGCGCACTGCAGCACCTCCGAGCCGGCAGCAGGCAAAGGTCGGGTCACGGCGGCCGACAGAACGTACCGCTTCGGCCCCTCGCGGCTCGAACGTTCCGCGCAGTCGCGAGACCGCGACCGAACGCTTCGTGAAGAATGTCGCAGGGAGCGTCGGCCGCCAGGTCGGCACCATCGTAGTGCGTCAGGTGGGCAACGCTATCGTCCGCGGCATCCTGGGCGGCATCCTGCGCCGTTGACCTGAGAGTTTGGAAGTCCGGGCTGCCATCACCCCCTTCCTTTCGTCCTCGTTCGCCCCGGCCGTGCGTGTTTCTCGAGGAACGCCACGATTTTGGTGGCGACATCGACTTCCGTGGACTGTTCGATGCCTTCGAGGCCCGGAGAGGAGTTGACCTCCATGACGACCGGGCCGTGCCTGGAGCGGAGCATGTCGACGCCGCACACGTTGAGGCCCATGGCCTTGGCCGCCCGGATGGCGGTTGCACGTTCCTCCGGGGTGATTTTTATTTCATCGGCGTGTCCTCCGCGGTGCAGGTTGGAGCGGAACTCACCGGTTGCTCCGGTCCGTTGCATGGCGGCGATCACCTTGTCTCCGACGACCAGGGCGCGAATGTCGCGGCCGCCGGCCTCCTGGATGTACTGCTGCACGAGAATGGCGATCTGCGCTCCGTGAAAGGCCTCGATCACCGACTTGGCCGACTTGTGTGTTTCGCCGAGGACCACTCCGATGCCCTGTGTTCCCTCGAGAAGCTTGATGACGACCGGCGAGCCGCCGACCAGTTCGATGATTTCATCGGTGCGTCCGGCGTCGTTGGCGAAGGCGGTCACCGGCAGGCCGACGCCGTCACGTGAGAGGATCTGCAGGGAGCGCAGCTTGTCGCGCGAGCGGCCGATCGCCACCGATTCGTTCAGCGGAAACACGCCCATCATCTCGAATTGCCGCAGGACCGCCAGCCCGTAAAACGTGTGTGATGCGGCAATGCGCGGAATGACCGCATCGAAACCTGTCAGGTTTTCTCCCTGATGCCTGAGTTCCGGCCGTCGCGAGGTGATGTTCATGTAGCAGCGCGTATAGTCGATCGGCACGACATCGTGCCCGCGGGCGACCGCCGCCTCCATGATCCGGCGGTGCGAGTAGAGTCGCGCGTTGCGGGTCAGGAGCGCGATCTTCAAGGTCTTCTCGCAAGTGCTGGCGGCCTGACCGGCCTGGCCTGGGCGCGCGTCAGCATGAACGACCGCCCCGGGTGAATGACAAACCGGTTCTTGATGGTTGTGCGGCCGAGCAGCATCGGCACGCCCATGTCGGTGCGGTCGGTCAGTGTAATGTGGCTGACCCAGACATTTCCACCGAGGCTGATTTGAGTTTCCACGACGTGGCGCAGTTCACTTATTCCCCCGGTATTCTTCACCCGCCGGGCGTCCGCGAGCGCAAGATCACATCGTTTAACCCGTCGCGAGCCTGTCTCGGCGGGAACGTCAAAACGAATGCGAGGCTGTCTGTTCTTCACGTAAACGGTGATGTTCTCGGCATGCAGCGCGGCTGATCTCGCGCCGGTGTCGAGTTTGGCTCGAAGCGGGCCGATGCCCAGTTCCGGCAAGTGGACATATTCACGCCATCCCGCCAGAACCGGAGGTAACTTCGGCGGCTTGCGGGGTTTTCGCTTGCTGGTATGTGCTTCAGCCATGAAATCTGAGTCCCGATCGCGACCAACGAATGCTCTCGATAGAGCCCTGCAGCGGCCGAGCCATCAGACGTCAATGAGGATGGTGTCCGCGATCTCGATGCCGAAGCCCGAAATTCCCACGTAATGACGGTTGCGGCTGGCGATAAGCTTGATGGAGCGCACGTTGAGGTCGCGCAGAATCTGGGCTCCGAGGCCTACATCCCGCCAGGCCTGCTCGCGTGCCGCCGAGCTTCCGACGTTGGCCTTGGGGCTTTCACCGAGGCGGGCGGCGGGCACGCCGGCCGTACCCTCGCGCAGGTAGACAAGAACTCCGCGCTTTTCGGACTTGAAGATTTCATAGACCGTGTTCAGCGTAACTCGGCCGCCAAATACGTCATCCACCAGATTCTCGCGGTGCAGGCGGACGGGAATATTCTGGCCGCCGCCGATGTCGCCATAGACGAGCGCCAGATGCTGAACGCTGTCGAAGGGCGTGGTGTAGGCGATTCCGCGAGCCCTACCCACCGGCGCCGCAACGTCGAACACCGCGACCTGTTCGACGAGCCGCTCGCGTGACTGTCGGTAGGCGATGAGATCGGCGACTGAAATAATCTTGAGGTCGTGGTCGCCGGGCGAAGCTCACGATTTCAGGGCCGCGCATGACCGATCCCCGGTCGTCCATCAGCTCGGCGATGACGCCTACCGATGGTTCGCCGGCGAGCCGGGCGAGGTCCACTGCAGCCTCGGTATGTCCTGACCGCATGAGTACGCCGCCGCGCTTGGCGACAAGGGGAAAAACGTGTCCGGGCCGCACGAAATCAGCGGCTTGGACGTTGTGGTTGGCGAGAGCGCGTACGGTCGCACATCGTTCATCGGCGGAAATGCCGGTCGTCAACGACACCTTGTAGTCGACGGAGACCGTAAAAGCAGTTCCCATCGGTGCGTCGTTTATCGCTACCATCGGATCGAGAACGAGCCTCCTTGCATCTTCCGCGGTCAGCGGCGCACAAACGATGCCGCTCGTATGGCGGATCATGAAGGCCATCTGTTCCGGGCTGATCTTGCTCGCCGCGGCCACGAGGTCTCCTTCGTTTTCCCGGTCATCGTCGTCTACGACGATCACCATTTCGCCCCGTGCAATGGCCGCGATGGCGTCTTCCACCGCGTCAAAGACCGCTGCTTCCGAAAGCCCGGCGGGGCTGGCGACCGGAAACTCCACAAAATCGTCCAGCCGCACTTTGTTCGCCGTGATCGACTGGATCCGTGCGGCAAGCTCGAGCGACGGTTTGGCGCCTGCGATGAGTTGCGATACCCGACCTTGAGTGATGCCGAGTTCTCGCGCGAGTTCCGACTGGTTGAGGCCAGCCGTTTCCAGCCAGTTGCTGAGTTTCATAACGCCTATTAGCCCGGCTAATAGGCGTTGGCAACACGCTTAGCTGGCCGCCGAGAACATCTTGTCGACGTGTTCCCAGTCGACCAGGTGGTCGACGAATGCCTCGAGGTATTTCTGGCGAAGGTTGCGGTAGTCGATGTAGTAAGAGTGCTCCCAAACATCGCAGCCCAGCACCGGGTGCGCCCCATGCATGAGCGGGTTCTCGCCGTTGGGCGTCTTCGTTATGGCAAGCTTTCCGTCTTTCACGACGATCCAGCACCAGCCTGAGCCGAACTGGGTCATGCCCGCCTGCACAAAATCGGTTCGCATCTTGTCGTAGCCGCCGAGGTCGCTGTCGACGGCCTTTTGCAGCCGGTCCGGCAGGCGCTTGCCGCCGCCACCCTTCTTCATCCAGTTCCAGAAGTGAATGTGGTTGTAATGCTGGCCGACATTGTTGATGAGGCCCGGGTTCTTTTCCGCATAGGCCTTGCGGCAGATTTCCTCGATGGATTTCGAGGCAAGCGGCGAGTTTTTGAGAAGATTGTTGCCGTTCGTAACGTAGGCCTGATGGTGCTTGTCGTGGTGAAACTCGAGGGTCTCTTTCGACATGTGCGGAGCGAGCGCATCATAAGCATAGGGCAGGGCGGGCAGTTCGAGAGCCATGGTGTCCTCCAGATGGGCCGAAGCTATCTAGTCGTTCGGGAGCGCTTGCGCAAGAAAGGCGGTCGCCGGTCAACCGCCGGTCAGGCAAGACGCTTTTCCATGAAGATCGAAAAGGGGTCACTCGCAGAGTAATCCGCGAAGGCGGGGCAGCGGACGAAACCCGCAGCGAAGAAGAGTCCCAGCGCCTCGGGCTGATAGATGCCCGTCTCGAGCCGCAACATCGGCAGGCCCGACTGTTGGGCATCTTCTTCCAGGCGACAAAGCATCGCCCGCCCGAGCCGCAAGCCGCGCGCCCGGGGCCGGATGTAGATGCGCTTGACTTCGCCATAGCTGCAATCGCGGTGCCAAAGTGCGCCGGTGCCCAGCGCCTCGTCGTCGCGCCGCACCACGAAGAAGTGAACGTCTGGCTCCGCCAACAGTTCCACCTCGAGCAGATGATTACTTTCTGCGGGATAGAGCCGGTGAAACATCTCATCGAGCTCGCGCACCAACCGGGCGACCGCAGGCTGACGCGGGTCCTCGCGCTCAATGGTGACGGCGCCGGTCACATAAAGGCCTGCAGTCCTGTTTGAGCGCGTCCAAGAATTAGCGCATGCACGTCGTGCGTGCCTTCGTACGTATTCACCGTTTCGAGATTCATCATGTGCCGGATGACATGGAATTCGTCGGAAATGCCGTTGCCGCCGTGCATGTCGCGCGCCATGCGCGCGATCTCCAGGGCCTTGCCGCAATTGTTGCGCTTCATGAGCGAGATCGCTGGCGGCGCCCCGCGACCGGCCTCCAGCGCCCGGCCGAGGGCCAGAGCACCATGCAGGCCCAGCGCGATTTCGGTCTGCATATCGGCGAGTTTCCGTTGCACCAGCTGATTGGCAGCCAGCGGGCGGCCGAACTGCCTGCGGTCGAGGGTGTACTGCCGGGCGCGGTGCCAGCAATCCTCCGCCGCGCCCATCGCACCCCACGCGATCCCGTAACGCGCCTTGTTCAGACATCCGAACGGGCCGCTCAGCCCCTTGGCGCCGGGCAGCAGTCTGTCGGATGGGACCTCGACACCGTCGAGAACAATCTCGCCGGTAACTGAGGTCCGTAGCGAAAATTTTCCCCGAATGGCCGGTGTCGCCAGTCCACCGTCCCGGCGTTCGATGACGAACCCATGAATGCCTTCGTCCTCGAGCTTCGCCCAGATGATGGCGATGTCGGCGATCGGCGAATTGGTGATCCACATCTTCGAGCCGTTGAGGACGAAGCCGTTTCGCGTCCGTTTGGCATGCGTTGTCATGGCCGCCGGATCGGAACCGGCATCGGCCTCCGTGAGCCCGAAGCATCCAACGAGTTCACCCGTCGCCAGTCCCGGAAGGTATTTACGCCTTTGCGCCTCGGTTCCGTAGGCCGCGATTGGATGCATCACCAATGAGTTTTGCACGCTCATGGCGGAACGGTAGCCGGAATCGACCCTTTCGATTTCCCGAGCCGCCAGGCCATACGCTACGTAGCCAAGTCCCGCGCCTCCATACTTATCGGATATCATGACGCCAAGCAGACCCTGGACGCCCAGCTCGTTCATGATCGCGCGGTCGAAGTTTTCCTCGCGAAAGGCCTGTTGCACCCTCGGCATCAGCTTGTCGGCAGCGAAGGCGCGTACGCTGTCGCGGATCATGCGTTCGTCTTCGTGCAGACCGCTTTCAAGGTCGAGTGGATCCTGCCAGTCGAACTCTTCCAGCGGAACGGTATCGCGGCTCCGGGACTTCGCGGTTGCCTGCACCATGGAGAGCATCCTCACGATCGGGGCGAATTGAGTTCGATATCCCCTATCACGCTGCAATACAACTGTGCGCCCGGCGACCCGGCCGGCTCAGCCCTCGATGACCTTGCGGATACGCTCCTGAAAGTAGGCGACCCCCTGTTCGTGGCGCGGCGACAGCGGGCCCGGCGTATAGGAGCCCGACTCGTAGTTGTTGTGGGTCTCCAGGCAGATGTCGAAGTCCTCCCGGACGACGGCAAGATTGCGCGCGATCGTGTCGTCGCGGTGAGCCCGGGCGTCATTGCCTGCGTCGGCAAAATAGAAGTGGTAGATCAGCTCGGTACGTCGCTGATCGAGGGGATTGATGCGGGAGGTGTTCATGCCGCCTGTGAACAGCGACAAGGTCCAATTGGGCCACATCCAAAGCCACTTGCCGCGGTAGAAGAGTCCCTCGCGCGGCGGGGCCGTCATCCGCACCAGTCCGTCGTGGGCGGTGGTCGAAAACTGCTCAAAGTCGATTGCCGCGTGAAAGGCCGGATGAATACCGGGAATGTGGTAGCCTTCGACGAAGTTGTCCGTGTAGATTTTCCAGTTGGCGTTGAACTGCATTCGTTCGCTGCGCAGGGGCTGGTAGCTTTCAATCGGCTCGTCTTCGAGTTCTTTTACCAGATCGCTCAGCTGCTCTTCGAGACCTTGCTGCGGGCGGATCGCGGCAAACAGCAGCCCACGCCACTCGCGAACCTGAATTGGGGTCAGCGGCCAGTCATCCAGTCTGAACGCCGGGTCCTCGCCGAACCAGGGCGCATTGATGAGCCGTCCCTGATCGTTGAACGCCCAGCTGTGGTAGGGGCAGCGAATGACCCCGCACCTACCGGCTCCCTCTTCCAGTAGCCGCGCGCCGCGGTGGCGGCATACGTTGCGGAACCCGCGCAGCACGCCGTCGCGGCCGCGGATGACGAAAACCTTCAGCCCAGCGATCTCGTCTGCGACATAGCTTTGCGGTTCAGCGACCGCCGATGCCGGGCCAAGAAGCTGCCACGTCTGGGCGAATATGTCGGTGCGTTCGCGCGCGAAGATGTCGGGATCGACATAGATACTCGCTTCAAGGTTGCGCATCACGGCAAGGACGCTCGCGCGGTCACGGCGACCTCTACCGTCTCGGTTAGAGGAGGAACGGTGATAGTCGGCTGTTTCTTCTCGTTTGGCTCCGTCCTGCCGCAGAGTTTGAGACCAAACGCGTAGACGAAAGCCACCTCTTTAAGCAGGTCGAAGCGACCGGGCGCGCCGGCGTGACCAGCATCCATGTGGGTCTTGAGCAGCAGCAAGGTGTCATTGGTCTTGCATTCGCGCAAACGAGCTACCCACTTCGCGGGCTCCCAGTAGGTAACCCGCGGATCGGTGAGCCCGCCGATGGCGAGGATGTGCGGATAGGCTCGCCGCGTGATGTTGTCGTACGGAGAATACGCAGCCAGCAACTCGTAGACCGGCTTGCTTTCGATCGGGTTTCCCCACTCTCGCCATTCGGGAGGTGTCAGCGGCAAAGTATCGTCGAGCATGGTGTTGAGGACGTCGACGAACGGAACCTCCGAGATGACGCCCTTGAAGAGCTCCGGCGCCAGATTGGCCGCCACACCCATCAGCATTCCGCCGGCGCTGCCGCCATGCGCGATAATGCGCCCCGGCGCAGTGAAGCGCTCGCGGCACAGGTGACGCGCGGCGGCGAGGAAATCCTGGAAAGTATTCGTTTTCTTTTCCCGCTTGCCGTCAAGGTACCAGCGGTAGCCGCGGTCCTTGCCGCCGCGGACATGGGCGATGGCGCAGACGAAGCCGCGGTTGGCAAGCGAAAGCCAGTTTGCGTTGAAGCTTGCAGGAATGACGACGCCGTAGGCGCCGTACCCGTAGAGCCAGCATGGCGCCGCTCCATCTCGCTCAAGTCCTTTGCGATACAGAAGCGATATCGGTACGGGTTCTCCGTCACCTGCCGCCGCAAAAATCCTGCGCGTCTCATAGTTGGCGGGATCATGCCCGGAAGGTATCTCCTGCACTTTCAGCAGCCGACGCTGCCGCGTACGCATGTTGTAGTCGTAGACCTTCGCTGGAGTGGTCATCGAGGAGTAGCTGAATCGCATGATTTCCGTGTCATGTTCCAGAGAGGCGGAAAGGCCCAGGGAATAGGCCTCTTCTGCGAAGGAGATGGAATGCTCTTCGCCATGCCGCATGTTGCGAACGACGATTTTCGGCAGGCCGTCGTGGCGCTCCAGCCGAACGAGATAGTCCTTGAAACAAGCGATGCCCAGAATGAGCCGTCCCAGCTGATGGGGAACGAGATCGCGCCAGGCGTCCGGACCCGGGCTGTCGATGGGCGCTGTCGCTATCTTGAAGTCCTCCGCGCCGGAGCGGTTGGTCAGAAAGAGAAATTCACCTTCCCAATGATCGACCTCGTATTCGACCTGCTTTTCACGTTTGGCGACGACGATGGGGTCGTTTTGTGGCGCCGATGCCGGGACGACGCGAACTTCCGACGATTCATGATCGTGGGAGGAAATGATCAGGAATGCGCCCGACAAAGTCTTGCCGATGCCGACGAAATATCCGGGCTCGTTCTCCTGGTATACGAGCCGGTCGGGATGGCCGGTGCCCAGGATGTGATGCCACACCCGGCAAGGCCGGTGATTTTGATCGTTTTCGACGTAGTAGAACGAACGGCTGTCGGCGGCCCAGGCTACTTCTCCTGTCGTGTCCTCAATGACTTTGGGCAAATCCCGGCCAGTCGACAGATCCCGTATCTTTATGGAGTAGAACTCCGAGCCCTTTTGATCGCGGGACCAAGCGACAAGCTTGTGGTCGGGGCTGTGCGAGAGTGCGCCCAGTTTGAAATAGTCCGATCCTGCGGCTTCCTTCGAACCATCCAGGAGGACCGTTTCGGACGAAGTAAGCAGCCGGTTCTTGCGGCAATATCGGGGATGTTGTTCGCCGGTGAGGTAGCCGAGGTAGTAGGCGAACGGACCATCGGGTGCGGGTACGGTTGTATCGTCCTGCTTGATGCGCCCCTTGAGTTCCTGAAACAGCTCTTCCTGTAACTGTTCGGTGTCGGCCATTACCGCTTCGGTGTATCGGTTTTCCGCCTCGAGATATGCCCGTATCTCGGCCGGCAAGGTTTGCGGATCACGCATGACCTGTTGCCAGTTATCGGCCCGCAGCCACGAATAGTCGTCAGTTCGGTTGATGCCGTGATGCGTGCTCTGATGGGGCTTGCGGGCGGCCCGTGGCGGCTTTTCGATCGACTCCTGGGGCAAGGGCTACTTCGCCTCGGGATCGAATTTTAGTGCCGTACCATTCATGCAGTAGCGCAAACCGGTGGGCTTGGGACCATCCGAGAACACATGGCCGAGATGGGCCGCGCACGCCGAGCACCTGATCTCGGTGCGCCGACTGAACAATCCCTTGTCATCATGCTCGCTTACTGCCTCAGGCGTCATCGGGGCATAAAAACTCGGCCAGCCCGTGCCGGAGTCATATTTGGTCGTCGAAGAGAAGAGCGGTTCGCCGCAACAGATGCAGCGGTACGTACCTGGCTGTTTTTGGGCGTGATAGGTGTGGCTGAACGCGCGCTCGGTGCCCTGTTGGCGGGTGACGTGGAACTGCTCTGATGTAAGTTGTGTCTTCCAATCCGCATCAGTCTTGGAGATCTTCGACATCTTGGTGCTCACTGGTTCGGTGGGCCTGAATTCGCGCTGGGTGAGGGGTATTTGTTCAGGGGAGAGGTAGGAAGCGGACCGCGCTTGAAAAGCCCGGGCGGCGCGAAATCGGGGTAAACGATAAGTTACCGCCGGGGTCTTTTTTGCCCGACGCATTGAAGGGATTTACATAGCCGCCAAAGTAGTTCTGATCAAGTTGGGTGGTGTGGAGCAAAGCGCCATGGCAGCTTTTACTTGCGGAATCAGGCTCCAGATGCACACAAGATCCTTCAAGACCGTTGCGAAAAGACTGAAGAAATGAACAACAAGCCGGAGATCGTTGCGCTTACGGCGGAAATCGTGGCCGCTTACGTTGCCAACCACTCCGTTCCTTCATCGGAGCTGCCCGCTCTGATCAGCAATGTTTATCGGGCTCTGTCCGCCACAAGCGCCGAAACCACCGAGGCCAGGGAGCTCGCCGAGCTGAAACCTGCGGTGTCGCTCAAGCGCTCCATACACAATGAGTATTTGGTTTGCCTGGAGGACGGCAGGAAATTCAAGTCCCTCAAACGGCACTTGCGCACCCATTACAATCTGACGCCTGAGCAATACCGCGAAAAATGGAATCTGCCCGCGGACTATCCTATGGTCGCCCCTCAGTACGCCGAAACCCGATCTCTGCTCGCCAAAAGGATCGGGTTGGGCCAGCATCGCAAACGCGGTTGAGTTCGAGGCGAATCGCACTGGCAATTTGCTTCGATCTGCTTCGATCTTCTGACTATTGCCTATCCGGCGCCGAAGATTTATAAATCGGAGGTAACGACCACAGCCGATTCGGGGACAAACGGCGGTGTCACCGGAAACTTCACAGGTGGCTTTTCGGGCTCAATTGGTCATTGTCGAGCAACAACAGCTCTATGACCATTGGGTCGCTATCTCATCGGGCCGAAGCATGCCCGATCGCAGTGATGTAAACCCTGTCGACTTCCCTCGCCTGCTCCCATGCATCAGCTTGCTCGAGCGAGGCGACGGGGGCCGCTTGCGCGTCAGGCTGGCCGGCACCAGGCTCCGTGAAATGTTTGACCGGGAGCTAACCGGGCTTTTCCTTGACGACTTCGATTGGGGCGAAAAGCGCGACTATTGGCGTGCGATCTATGACCATCTCGGCGCCACCTGCCTTCCGGCCCAGGGAGTGGTTCGGGGACCACGTCTCAACAAAGAGCATCTGGTTCATTTCTGGCTGAGGCTGCCGCTGCGCCAAGCTGGAAACCCAGCCGCCATGATCCTCGGTCACGATACCTTCGTTCCAGCCCGGGACGTACCTGCAACCCTTGGCGTGGAGCATGCGCAACCTGCCTCGGCTGGCAACATCGCGGTGGCATGAGCTGAAATCTTCCTGCTTCCCACCCGAGCTTCAGGTGGGGCTCACACGAGCACCTTCTGGGCGTCCGACTTGATTCGCGCGATCATCGCCACGAATCCGTTGGAACGTTGCGGCGACAAGTGCTCGAGAAGCTTGAGCTCTTTCAGGACCGGCGCCGCATCGGTGCTGGCGATCGTCTCCGCCGGCACGCCGGAGTAGATCGAAAAAGCGATGGCAATCAGACCACGCACGATCAGCGCGTCGCTGTCGCCGACAAACATCAGCTTCCGCTCGCGGCCGGCGCCGGACAGGAAGGATTGCAGCCAGACTTGGCTGACGCACCCGCGCACTTTGTTGCCCTCGGTGCGATACGCTTCGTCGAATGGCGGCAGTTCTCGACCGAGTTCGATCACGTATTTGTACCGGTCCTCCCAATCGTCGAGATAGAGAAAGTCCGCCTTGATATGTTCGATCGCTGGAACAGGCACGATGACTTCAGTCCCTGCCAATGGGTCGCACAAATATGGGCATTATCTGCCCAAATCGGTAGAGCCTCGATCCGCCCGGGTGGTGCGGTGGTTTTCGGCCATGGCAAGGTTGGTATGCCCAGAACCGGGCAACAAAATCAGCGCCGGAAAGGGTCTGTTAAGCACCCGCGCTGCACCTTGAGGAACTCGCGGCCATTCTGATGCACGAAGACATCGATCAGGAACTCCCTTCTCCGCCTGCAGCGTCGGTGCTGGCAGCCGGAATCACTGCTGCCATGAGCTTCGCCATCGTCTTCAACACAGCCTGGAACCAGCCCGATTCTGCGCGGGAGAACCTGCGGAGCATGACGGGAAACGTGGTTGAGATCAACGCTGACCAGCCCGCCCCCGACCGAGGCCGCACCCAAGTAATCGTGGCTGGAAAGCAGGTGCCTCGCGACCGCTCCACGGCTGCCGAGCCGCTGAGCGAGGTTCAGCGTGGCCTGCGGGCGCTCGGCTACCTCACGGGCGACGCAGATGGTATCGACGGGGAGTTGACCCGGAAGGCGGTGCGTCAGTATCAGGCAAGTACCGGTCTGGAACCGGATGGAAAAATCACTCCGGAGCTTCTGGAGCGCATTCGTTATACGCGGCAAGTAGTCGCCGCTACGCGCTTCAAACCCATCAGCGAGCGTCCAGCGGCGGACCGGCAGGTGGTCCTGGTGCAGACGGGTCTCGCCGAGCTGGGGTACCGGCCGGGATCCATCGATGGCTTCGTGGGTGACGGAACCCGGCGTGCCATCAGGGAGTTTGAGGCGGATCGCGGGCTTCCCCAAACGGGCGAGGTGTCGGTGCGACTTATCACTGAGTTGAGAAAAGTCGCTGGAGTTTCCAAACTGATTGATCCGTAAGCTTTCCTGACCGATCCTTGTAGCAAGCAGGCATTTTGGCGGCCGCACGGAAAATCGGACGACAGCCAGTCAGCACCCCATGCCCGTAAAGTCCGCCATTTGGGTCCAGGCGCATATTCGCCGCTGCAATGCCGCCGGGCTATTTGCCGCTCTGGCCAGGCGCGGGGCTGAAGAGGCGGGCAGCATCTACGTGAACGTCAACCGCCTGAACGGGACGGGTTTGCTCTTCGGTCCCGCCCCCGGTCCTTCATATGATGAATACGGTGAGCGCCGATGGACTACCCTCATCGCTGCCTCACCCGTTTCTGATGGCCGGATCGAAGACTATCTGAGGCGGGTATCGTCGATTGATCCCGATATCTGGATCATAGAAATCGAGGATCGAAGCGGCACCGGCCTGCTGTCTCCCGGCAAGGACGACTGAGTCCACCCCGGGTGGCAACGCTTAGCGTTTTGTTAACCATAAGTGGTCTTCAATATGGGCTGGCAGGTCGAACAGGATCGCGGCTCATATCGCCCGACTGCAAGATGATTGATAGGCCCGACAACAAGGTTATTGATTTCCCCACGAGGCGTGACAGAGCGGGCGGCGGGGGCCGTAAGGTGGGGCCGGCGCAGATCATCATTTTTCCGGGCGTGCGCATCGATCACCCGGTAGTAGACCCGACGGGAAGGTTGGCGCCCGTGCGCCGCTGTCCTCCCGGTACTTCTATGCAGGCTGTCGAGAAGACAGAACCTGACTGAGCCCCGAACCTCAAGCCGAGCTAGGCGCGCTCCGGCAGGTCGAGCGGCTGAGAATGCGGGTGATGCGGGCCCGGTAGGCCGGATCCTGAACAAACACTCGAACAACGAACAAGCCGCGCGAGTCTCCGGTGGCGACTTTGAAGGCGACGTCCTGCACCAGCTGCTCTTCCGGCTCATCGCCGAACAGTTTTGACTTCTGTCTCTCGATGACGATTGAAAACGGAACCTCCGAAATCTGCCGGTCATTCAGAGAATAGATGTTGTCGCCGCTTCGCGAATAGACGTTGGCCATCCAATAGCCCTGCGGCGTTTCCAGCTTCACGTGCACGGGACCGTCGCTGAGATCGAATACGCAGATGCCCTGTACGAACGCCTGACTCTGCTGGCCTAGGATTACCACTGCATCTCGTTCAGGCAGCACGATGAACCGGTTGGCTCCCTCTTCGCGGCTTCCGGCTGTGAGCAGGCGTCCCATTTCCAGCTTCGGAACAAACAGCACATAGGTCAGATGGACGGCCGTAACCAGCAAGGCAATGGCTACGATCCAGAACAGCCGCTGTTTCACGAGCACTTACCACGCTCTATCGAAGGCATCACCGCCGACAGATGGGCGCCCTTCACACTGTTGGCCGGCGAGAACAGTGTGAGCGTAAAGGCGAGACTCGATTGCGGCTGCAGCTTCAGCCAGTTGCCGGGCTGTGGGTCCTTGGATGCAGTGATTCGAATTTCGTTGTTGGGCTCGGCGATCGCGAATTGCGACAGCACCGAGGTGCCTGACAGCAGCTCGGGGGCGATCTCCTGCTGCGCGGTAATGCGCCACCATCGCGAAGCGGTGATCGGGCCCTTGATCACGTAGCTGCAGCTGGCATCCAGGCTGTCGTTGGCGCTGTCGGTGGTCGCCAGGAACTCGACGGCTTCGAAGGCGCTCATGGGCAGTCTGCCGTAGGCCAGGTAGTGCCCCCGGGTGTAAGGGTCGCTGTTCGGTGTGCCAGCCGATGGCCAGGTTCGCCACGGCCCGTTGTTGACCGCAAACTTCCCCACGTTGCCTTCGATAAGCTGGGTTGCCGAAGCGAGACCGATGCCGATCGATACGATCAGATAAGCCGGTATTGCGATGACACCGCGATATGCCCTTCTCGCCATGCCGGTTCTCGTTGCGCCGTAAATCAGTTCTTCTTTTGGAAGATGTTGAAGCTGCTGGGCTTCTTCTTCTTCTTTTTGCTGCCGCTCTCTGCGGCTGCTTCTTCTTGCCGAAGAAGCTGAACATGTCCTGCAACACGGTCACTACTCCGTCGGAAGCTTGCGGCCGCGTGACTATGTTGACGTTGTGATCGCCCGATTCGCCATCGGCCGACCTCGCCGCGGTCCGAACTCGGCCGCTGCCAGGCTTGGCGGGTGCCTGATCTCCCGCCTGGCTTTCGGCCACGTAGGTCACGTGCGTGCCATCGATCGGAGCGCCGGGCAGGTCGAGCGGCGGCTTGTATGCCTTGCAAGGCAACTGATCTCCTGAGCTGCTGAACTGTACAGGTGAGCTGCAGAGCGCCGCTTCCATGTACTCTTTCCAGGTTTCCGCCGGCAGCATGCCGCCGGTCATTCGCTTCATTTCACTGAAATCGTCGTTTCCGAACCACACGCCGGTCACGTAGTGACCGGTGTAGCCGACAAACCAGGCATCGCGATAGCTCTGGTTGGTGCCGGTCTTTCCCGCTTGCGGCGTAAAGCCCAGCATGGCGCGTTGGCCGGTTCCTGCCTTCACCACATTGCTCATCATCACGTTGAGCTCGGCGATCTTCTCAGCCGGCAATACCTGCGGTGCCTGTGCCTGATTTGGATTTCGCGCATAGAGCAGGTCACCGCTAGGCCGCCGAATCTCCAGGACCGTATAGGGCCGTGCCAGTTTGCCGCCGTTGGCGAACGTCACGTAGGCCGACGTCATATCGATCAAGGTCACTTCGTTGGTTCCCAGCGGCAGGGAAGGCACAGCAAGCAGGGTCGCCTGCAGGCCCGCACGCTGAGCGGCATCCAGGATCGCCTGCCTGCCGATGTCTTTCATGATGTGAACCGGAATCGAATTGTAGGAATGGGTCAGCGCGTTGGTCAGACTCGTCCTGCCGACATATTTGCCCGTATAGTTGCGGGGACTCCAGTTGCCGATGCTCACCGGCACGTCACTTACCCGCGTCTCCGGCGTGTAGCCGGCAAGCAGCGCGGCCAGATAAACGAACGGCTTGAACGACGAGCCGGGCTGGCGCAAAGCATCAGTCGCTCGGTTGAACTGGCTGTCTTCATAGTTTCTGCCGCCGACGATAGCTTTTACGGCGCCGTCGAGTTCCATGCTGACCAGGGCAGCCTGGGTGGCGCGAAAGGCGGGGGCTTTTTCATCGATATTTTTGTCGACGATTAGCTGCGCGGCGTGCTGCAGAGGAAGCTCGGCCGTAGACCTGACCTCGATCACGTAGTCGCTTTGCAGGCCCTCGCTTTCAATGAGCGCCAGCGTTTCGGCGTAAGCATAATCGAGGAAGTAATCGGGGCTGTAATATAGGCCCTGGCTAAGGACCCGCGGCGCATCGCGCCGGGCGGCCAGGAGTTCGCCGTGGCTGATGAATTCCGAATCCAGCATCCGGTAGAGCACAACGTTCGCGCGCGCCAGCGCGTCAGCTGCGTTGGCGTGCGGTGCAAATTTGGATGGCGCCTTGAACAGGCCCGCCAACATTGCAGCTTCCGACAGGTTGACGTCGCGCACCGACTTGCCGAAGTAGAACTGTGCCGCCGCTTCAACCCCGTAGGTGCCGCCGCCTAAGTAGGAGCGGTCGAGGTACATCTTGAGGATTTCGTCCTTGCTCAGCCGCGCCTCGATCCACAGCGCGAGGAATGCCTCGTTTATCTTGCGCCGAAGTGTTTTCTCGGGGGTGAGAAAGAGATTCTTGGCCAGTTGTTGAGTGATCGAAGACCCGCCCTGGCGGACGTCGTTAGCGCGAGCGTTTTCAACGAGCGCACGAAAGGTCCCGACCACGTCAACGCCGAAATGCTGGTAGAACCGGGCGTCTTCGGTGGCCAGAACGGCATTGACCACGTCCGGCGGGATTTCGTCCAATGGTATGGCGTCGTCCTGGCGGATGCCGCGCCGGCCAATGATCTCACCCGAGATGTCCGTGAAAGTCACGGCGTACTCACGGCCGAGATTCCAGATATCGCCGGTGCCGCTGAAGGGCGGCAGCGCAAACATGAGCAGGCCCATGCCGGCGAACAGGGCAAACGTCGCGCCGTCGTCTGCCGTGTCGACGACAAAGCGCCATATGCCACGAATTCTGAACCGATCGAGGAACACGGCGTATGCCATCGACCATCGTCGCACCAGATCGCCCAGCTCGAAGAGTGTCGAACCGACCAATGAGTTGATGGATACTACGAACCGGTAGAGGGGGTTGCGTGTTGGCAGCTGGTTCACGGCAGTCCTTCGGCCATGGTTCGAGTTCGACGGTCCTACGCAGATACCGCTGAGGCTTCGGCAGGGCAAGAATATTGGCGTTCCGAGGGTGCCGCAAGCCAGCAACCAGCCCTCAGCCCGTAAGACCCAGACTAACGCCCAATTTCGGCAAAAACAGGCCTTTTCCCGCTGCCCGGTCAACAGTATGGAATTCTCATGGCGGCGGACAGGCACATCTTGCCGCTGCGCTGACCCTATGGAGGCCCGGAAGGAGGGCGGAGCTGTTGTCTCGCCGGAACCCGTTCTGGAAACGAAAGACGCTCGCGCAGTTGACCAAACGCGAGTGGGAATCACTTTGTGATGGCTGCGGGAGGTGCTGTCTCGTCAAGTTCGAGGATGAGGAAACCGGTCGTATTCACTTTACCAAGGCCGCTTGCCGGATGTTCGACGGCGCGAAGTGTCGTTGCACGGATTATGCCCATCGAACCGAGCGGGTGTCTGATTGTGTTGCCCTTACGCCCGACAACGTCGCGAGCCTCTCCTGGCTTCCCGATACCTGTGCCTACCGAATTCTTTCCAGGGGCGGCGAGCTTCCCTGGTGGCATCCGCTGGTATCCGGAACGACTGCAACTGTGCGGGCAGCGGGCATCTCGGTAGCCGGGAAGACTTGCTCGGAAGAAGCATATTCAGACGACGAAATGTGGACCTTGCGCTGGCGCCTGCCTAAAGCAAGGCGCAAGCGGCCACCCAGGTAAGCAGATCAGCTAGGGCGGCGCGCAGGCTGGCAAATGCCTGTATTCATGGCAGGTTCATGTTGCGGCCCATAGTTTTCCTTCCCGTTGGAACGGCATCATGGCAGCAAAAGGATTTTTATGTCTCCTGGCGGCCGCATTGCTTGGCTTGAGCGCACTCGGTGGCGAGGCAGGAGCTGTGCGATGCAAGCCCGGAAAGCCATGCGAGGGACTGGGTCCAGGTCCCGCCGTCTACTACCTCGAGGCACAGACGGCTTCCGATTTCATTCGTAAGAAACGCCGTGCGCGGCGGTTGCGCGAAGCTTACCCGCCAGAGGCGACTGACGAGGAGAACGTTTACGACAACGAGCCCGCGGGGGCTGGGGATTTGATTCCCCAATCGCTGGCCGTGACGCAGGCGCTTGCTGCCTACCCGGACGCCAAGCCCCTCGGCGTCAAGCTGTTGCCCGGTCCCAGTCCGGTGTATGCTGTCAAGCTGCGTGTCGATGGCCAGGTTCTCCGCGTTCTGATTGATGCGCAGTCCGCCGAAATTCTAGGCCAGTGACCCGACACTGCGAGGCGAAGGAAGAGGGGCTCGGCATATGCGCCTGTTGGTCGTCGAGGACGATCCCGATCTCAATCGACAGCTTGTCAGCGCCTTCAAGGACGCGGGCTATGTCGTCGACACGGCCAAGGATGGCGAGGAAGGCCACTATCTCGGCGACACCGAGCCTTATGACGCGATCGTTCTCGACATCGGGCTGCCGGTCATGGACGGCGTGAGCGTCCTGGAAAAATGGCGCCGCGCCGGTCGCAAAACTCCCGTTCTCATCCTCACCGCCCGGGATCGCTGGAGCGACAAAGTGGCGGGCTTTGATGCGGGCGCCGATGACTACGTGGCCAAGCCCTTCCACATGGAGGAAGTGCTGGCGCGCATCAGAGCCCTCGTGCGGCGCAGCGCCGGACATGCTTCCAGCGAGATTTCGTGCGGCGCATTGTTGCTCGACACGGCCAGCACGCGAGTCACGGTGGATGGTAAGGCGATCAAGCTTACTTCGCTGGAATTCCGGCTGCTGACTTATCTCATGCTTCACAAGGGCCGGGTCGTTTCACGTACCGAGCTCGTCGAGCACCTCTATGACCAGGACTTCGATCGCGATTCAAATACGATCGAAGTCTTTGTCGGCCGGTTGCGCAAGAAACTGGGCGTCGATGTCCTGCGAACGATAAGGGGGCTGGGCTATTGCATCTCCGAGCCCGACAATGCCGGCTAATTCGCTTGCCTTCCGCCTCGCAGCATCCGCAGCAATCATAAGTCTCGTTTTGTTTGTCGCCGCCGGGGTGCTGTTGGCCGACCTTTTCAAGTCCGCGGTCGAGCGCAATTTTGACGAGCGGCTGCAGGCCGTCATGGACGGCCTGCTGTCGACGGTGGAACTGTCTCCGGACGCCAGTCGCATCACCATGCAGGGGGCGCTGGCCGACACCCGGTTCGCCTTGCCTTTGTCCGGATGGTATTGGCAGGTCATGCCGGTCGGCGGAAGTCAGCAGGGCGGACTGGCCTCCGCCTCGCTGCTCGAGCAACGACTCGTACCGCCTCCCGGCGAGCTCGCCAGGCGCGATGCAAACGGCGTCGCACGCTTTTACCTGCTCGATACCAATGGCACGCAGCTTCGCGGCATCGAGCAGCCTTACCAGCTCGGCGGCAGTGATCAAAAGTACTCGTTCGTGGTGGCCGGCAACTTCGATGAGCTCAAGGGCGAGATTTGGGTTTACACCAACGCGCTGGTCCTGGTGTTGAGCATTCTCGGGCTGGGGTTCCTGGCTTCCGTCGTCGTCCAGGTGCGCTACGGCTTGAGGCCGATGAACGCCTTGCGCTCCGAGCTCAATGCGATACGGGAGGGCCGCGCCGAAAGGCTCACCGGCGGCTATCCCGAAGAGATCGAGCCGGTGGCGCGAGAGCTGAATTTGCTGATCGAGGCCAACGCCGCCATCGTCGACCGGTCGAGGACCCAGGTCGGCAATCTGGCGCACGCCCTGAAGACCCCTCTGAGCGTGCTAACCAACGAAGCCAATATCCAAAAGGGCCAGCTGGCCGCCAAAATTCTGGAGCAAGCCGGCGTCATGCGCGACCAAGTATCCCTCTACCTGGATCGGGCCAGGCGGGCGGCCAGGGCACACAGTCTCGGATCCGCCACCAACGTCAGCGCGGTCGTCGATGCCATCGTTCGGACGCTGCTGCGCATTCATCACGAAAAGGGCATCAAGGTTGACGTTTCCTGCCCCCCCACGGCTCGCTTCCTGGGCGAGCAGCAGGATCTCGAGGAAATGGTCGGCAATCTGCTCGACAATGCCTTCAAGTGGGCAACCGGCAGAATCGCAGTGAATGTCACTTCGCAGAAAGCCGCAGGCGACGGTGCCCGCGCCTGGATTGAGCTGTCGGTGGAAGACGACGGACCTGGTCTGCCTGCCGACCGGCGCGGCGAAGCTCTAAAACGCGGACGCCGGCTCGACGAGACGAAGCCGGGCTCGGGGTTGGGCCTGTCGATCGTGACCGAAACGGCCTCGATGTACAACGGCAGAATTCAACTCGATGGCTCAGCGCTCGGGGGAACTCAAGGCCATACTGAATCTGCCCGCCGTGCAATCGTGAATGGCAGTTTAGCCGGCCATGGTAACCGCGCCCCTGCCGACGGGAACGCCGCGCTCGCGATATGGGGTACGGCCATAAAATGCTCGATAGCATTTCGAAAAATGCGACGGTGATGAGAATCCGCACGCCAGCGCAACATTGATGACCGACATGTCGGTTTGCAGCAGCAGCGAGCGCGCCTTCTTCAGCCTGAGTTCGAGATAGTAGCGTTTGGGCGACCGATCGAGATAGCGGCGGAACAGCCGCTCGAGCTGGCGCGTCGACAATCCGGCCTGTTTGGCAAGCAGGCTTGGGGAAAGTGGATCCTCGAGATTGGTTTCCATTTCGGCGATGATGCCGACGAGTTTGGGGTGGCGGGCGCCGATGCGCGCTGGCAGCGACATGCGCTGATGCTCGCTGTGATGGCGGATGGGCGAATGCAGTATGGCTTCGGCGACATTGGCCGCCAGCTCCGCCCCGTGCTGGCTCGCAATCAGCGCCAGCATCAGGTCGAGGGCGCTCGTTCCGCCGGCGCTGGAGAAGCGGTCGCGGTCAATTTCGTAGAGGCCGCCGCTGACCTTGATGTCCGGAAAAGCCTCCGCGAACCCGGGCATGTTTTCCCAGTGGATGGTGCAGCCGTAGCCGTCCAGCAGCCCCGCTTCAGCGAGCAGGTGCGCCCCGGTGCACAAAGCACCCATATCGTGGCCGCGCCTTGCCGTCCGGCGAAGCCATGCCAGGAGCCGCCTGTCGGCATGGTGGTGGATATCGAGTCCGCCGCACACCACGATGGTGGCGTGTTCGTCGACCGCGTCGAGGTCACCATTGACCATCGCCAGAATGCCGTTGGAAGCTGCCACCGGACTGCCGTCGAGGGAGTGCATGGACCAGCTGTAGAGCGACTTTTCCGACAGGCGGTTTGCTATGCGCAGCGGCTCGATAGCCGACGTCACCGGCATCATGGTGAACTTCGGCACCATGACGAAGGCGAAGTGCTGCGGCAGGATCCTGGGTTTCTCACCAAACATCGCCTGGCCAACGGATCAGATTGGAGCATCGCTGGAGATGGGCAGCCCGCTTTTTCGGCACTGATGCGCCCATCCGCGTGCGCCATTTGAGACACCAGAAACGACACAATGGCAAGAACATCTGTCGCATCTGTCGCACGGTTGTCGGAAAAATGCATCTGTCTTGGTCGGTCGGCGGCCAATCTTGCGCCGGCACAACCACCCGAGCTTGCATGGATCCGGCACTCGAAAGCTACCTCCGGGGTTTCTCCCTCGAGATCACCCCGAGGCAGGCGGACAAGCTTGCCCTGGTAGCGGAAAGGGTCCCGAGGGGCACCAGGGTCTATGTTGCACTGGTCGATCCCGCGGATGTCGAGCTGCAACTCGACGCCGTGCGTGCTGCACGGGCTCAAGGCCTCGAACCGGTTCCCCATGTTCCTGCGCGGTTCATCCCCAATGCCGACGATCTCGAGCGGCGTGTTGCGCGCCTTGCCGCCGCCGGCGTACGACAGATGCTTGTCCTGGGTGGTGGAGCAGCCCAGCCCTTGGGGGTTTTCGACTCCGCGATCCAGTTGTTCCGAACCGGTGTCTTTGAGCGCAACGGCATTACCCATGTCGGTGTGGCCGGTCATCCCGAAGGCAATCCCGATATCATCAGGAAGCATGGCGAGGGGGCGCTGCTGGCCGCGCTGCTCGAAAAGCAGGCCTACATCGAGGCCAACGGGCTCACCGGTCACATCGCGACCCAGTTCCTTTTCGAAGCCGATCCGCTCATCAGGTGGGCGGCCGATATGCGCGCGGCCGGCGTGGCGCTGCCGATTTGCGCCGGCGTTCCCGGGCCCGCGACGATCAAGACCTTGGTCAAATATGCCGCTGTCTGCGGTGTAGGAAACTCCGCTCGCTTCATCCGCAAGCAGGCACTCAATGTCACTAGGCTGCTCGCTGTCTCCGCTCCGGACAAGCTCCTGTCGGACCTTGCCGGATTGCAGGCCGCCAGCCCGCAGCTTGGCGTCGCAGCCCCTCACTTTTATCCCTTCGGCGGATTCGACAAGCTGTTTGCCTGGCTTGAGGGGAAACCCTCGGGCGCCGCCCCTGCTATTGCGCGACCCGTCCATAGCCGATGATTTCGTCGAAGGCTGTTTCAGCAGGCAGCGTTCCGAAGGTGTGACCCCAATCCCCGTCCAGCCGCGAGGCGCAGAAGGCATCAGCAATTGCCGACGGCCCGTGGCGGACGAGCAGGGCGCCCTGCAGAACCAGCGCGATCCGCTCCGTAATCCGGCGTGCCTGCAATTCGCGCCCATCGTCGTTGCCGAGGTTCGCCTTTACATCTTCGATGTAACGGTCCAGCCGCCGGTTTCCGCCGCGCGCCGCCGCGAGTTCAGACACGAGTCTCGTCCGCGGCCGCGGGATCGCGCGCAAGGGTGCGCAGCACATCGAGGCAGATGACGTTTCCCGACCCCTCCCAGATGCCGTTGAGCGGAGCCTGACGGTAAAGCCTCGGCATGATCGAGCCCTCGACGTAGCCGGATCCGCCGTGGCATTCGAGCGCCTCGCAGACGTGGCCGGGGAGCCGCTTGTTGATCCAGTATTTGGCGACCGCGACGGCGAGGCGTGAAAACGAGGTAGCCCCGGGAGCATCAGCCGACTTATCGAAACTGCGCGCCACCCTGGCAGCGAGCATCGTTGCGGCCACCCATTCGATCGTCAGGTCCGCCAGCAGGTTACGCATCAAGGGTTGATGAGCGAGCAGGCGGCCGAAGGCGCTGCGATGCGAGGTATGATGAACTGCCTGTACCACCGCCTGTCGCATCAGACCGGCGGCAGCCAGCGCCGTGTCGAGACGGGTGTGATGCACCATGTCGATGATGGTCCTGACTCCATCGCCTTCTGCGCCGATGAGTTGCGCCCAGGTTCGGGAATATTCGATCTCGCACGAGGCATTGGACCGGTCGCCAAGCTTGTTCTTGAGACGCTGGATTAGGAAAGGATTGCGCGCCCCGTCGGTCCGCCAGCGCGGCACCAGAAAACAGCTGATTCCCGCTTTGGTTTGAGCCAGCGTCAGGAACGCATCGGACATCGGCGCCGAGCAGAACCACTTGTGGCCTGTGAGCTCGTATTCGCCGGCGGGGCCGCAGGCCCGGGCCTGCGTCGTGCTGGCGCGAACGTCGGAGCCGCCCTGTTTCTCGGTCATCGCCATACCGATCGTGACGCCGGTTTTCTCGGCCGCCGGTATGAAGCGTCGGTCATAGGCAGCGGCGGTTACGCGTGCCTGCCATTGCTGTGTGATGTCCGGATTCTTCCTGAGCGTCGGCAGAGATGCATAGGTCATGGTGATCGGGCAGCAAACGCCGGCGTCGGCTTGAACCAACAGATACTCGAGTGCCATGTGCGCTACGTGGCCGCCGCACTGTGAAGAGGTCCAGGCGATGGAATGCACCTCATGCGCTTTGGCGAGTTCCATGAGCTCGTGATATGCCGGGTGGTAGGCGACTTCGTCGAGACGCCGGCCGGCGCTGTCGAAGGCGCGAAGTTCGGGCGGATAGTCGTTGGCGGATCGGGCAAGCTCGGCGGCGTGCTCGCTGCCCATGATGGCGCCGAAGGCGCTGAGTTCGTCTGCCGCCCAGCCGGCGCCCTCCCGGTCAAGTGCGGCGCGAAGGACAGGATCGCTCTCGAATAGGTTGTAATCGGCCAGTGGCGGAGGCTGATTCACCACCGCGTGGCTGTCGAACACGCTAATCGGGTGCCTCGGCGGCATTGGATTTCAGCGGTGCTGCGACTGGCCTTGCTGGCGGGCGGGTGGTGAGCGGCACCAATGGCATCGAAAAGGCACAATCAATCAAGGAAATGAAGTATTAGCACTAACACCCTACGCTACGGAAGGATAGGACCCGAACAACACTATGCCCGCAAGGCGGCCCTCGGCCGCTCATCTCTCGTGCCATGAGCGGAAACCCCGAGCTTAAGATCAACGAGGCACTGTACCAGTGGTGTGTGCGCGCATTCTCGCTGCTGCGCCGCCGCTTGGGGATTCGCATAAAGGTACACAACGCCGATAGTCATATCCAGACCGGCCAGATATTCCTGTTCAATCATTTCGCGCGCTTCGAAACCATCATCCCGCAATACTTCATCTACCAGGCCACCGGCGCCTATTGCCGTTGCGTGGCAACGCACAAGCTGTTCCTCGGCAACGACGCCTTCGCCACTTTCCTGCGCAGTTGCGGAGCAGTGCCCAACAATCTCCCCGGGCTTTTACCTTTCCTGGCCGCCGAGATACTGCGCGGCCGCAAGGTCATTTTTTTTCCTGAAGGGAGCATGATCAAAGACCGCAACGTGGCCGCCGAGAACGGGGGGCACCCTCTGCGCCCGCCGGCTTTCCGGCACCGCCAGGGTGCTGCTGCCCTGGCGGTGGTCCTGGAGGTCTTCAAAAAACGCATTCTCTCCTTGAGCGCGGCCGGCGAGATTGAAAGACTCGACCGCTGGGTGCGCGCGCTCGGCCTGGCGAGCATCGATGCCCTCGTCAGCGCGGCAAGTCAGCCGACGTTGGTGGTCCCCGCCAACATAACCTTCTATCCCATCCATACCAGCGACAACTTTCTGCGCAAGGCTGCCGAGCTGTTCAGTCGCGACCTCAGCGACGAAGCCAAGGAAGAGTTGCTCATCGAGAGCAATCTTGTGCTCAAGCGCACCGACATGGACATTCGCTTTGGCGAGCCCATCCGGCCGCACGTCACCTGGAGCCTGTTCGACAGGTTCATTCTTGACCAGGTGTTCAAGCGCATCGACAGCCTCGACAAGGTGTTCGCGTTCAACCGCAAGGCCAGCCGCTCGCTTGATCGCATGATCGCCGTCACCATGAAACGGCAAACCCAGTCCCTTCGCGACCGCTGTATGGTCGAAATGTACGCGCGGGTGACTGTGAACCTCAGCCATATCGCTTCCCGGCTGATCCTGGACCTCTTCGACCGCGGCGTAACGGAAATCGAACACGGCCGTTTGCATGCACTTCTCTATGTGACTCTGAAGAAGATGCAGAATGAGCCTTCCGTTCATCTGCATCGCAGTCTTGTCGATCCTAATTCCTACCGTGGCGTGCACAGCGGCAACAGCCGCCTATGGACGCAATTTCGCGATACCGCTGTTTCTTCCAACCTCATTGCAACCGCATCCTCGACCTATCGGTTCCTGCCAGCTCTTCGCCGCAAGATTGGGAACCGTGACCCACGTCTTGAGAACATCCTGCAGGTGTATGCGAACGAAATCGCGCCGCTCCCCATTGCCTGCCGAATTATCGACAGCAGCTCCCGCGCGGAGCCGGAGTTTGGCGGAGCAAAGCGTGCCCGGCTCCTGTTCGACGACGAGCTGCGTTCCTTTCTCTCGCCCGGGAGGAGTTTTCGCGCGCCCGTCACCTCGCGATCAACAGCCAGGAGCTTGCATCCGAAAGCGGCGAACCTTACTTGCTGACGCCCGATCGCCCGCGGACGCTTGGCGTCGTCCTGGTGCATGGCTTTCTTGCTTCCCCTGCCGAGCTGAGGTCATTTGGCGCCCGCCTGGCGGCTGCCCGTTATCCGGTGATCGGAGTCCGGCTGAGCGGTCACGGCACTTCGCCCTGGGACTTGCGCGAGCGCTCCTGGCAGGACTGGCTGGAATCGGTCGAACGCGGCTATGAAATCATGCGCGACCTCGCCGACCAGGTCTGTCTGGTCGGCTTCTCCACGGGCGCGTCGTTGGCGCTCCATCACGCCGCCGGGAGGCCTGAACGGTTGGCTGGAGTTGTCGCGGTCTCCCCGCCGCTCCGGTTCCACAACCGCAACTTGGTTTTCGTGCCGGTCATTCACGGGATCAACAGGCTCACTGAATGGGTTGCCTCCGCTGAAGGCCTCATCCCGTTCCGGACCCACCCTTCCGAACATCCCCATATCAACTATCACAACATTCCCATCCGGGGCCTGTTCGAACTGCGGCGGGCCGCTGACGAGCTGTACGACCGGCTGCCGGACGTCCGATGCCCGGTACGAGTTTTTCAGGCCACGAAAGACCCGATCGCCGATCCAAAAAGCGCGCAGCGCATCTTCGACAGGCTGGGTTGCGCCGACAAGCAGCTCGACCATATTGAATCCGCCAGGCACGGCATTCTGAATGAGGACATCGGCGGCATCCAGACCCGCATCCAGGCGTATTTCGATGAATGGTGCTCGGCGCCCCAGCCGCAGCGACCGGTGGGAGAGCTTCGGGAATCTCCTGCTGGGGACGCAATCGGGCGCGCGCAGCCCCACGTTCCGGCGGAAAGGACGCTAGATCCCATGAGTGGCGAAGGGTTGGTGAGCTCTCTTCAGGCGGTGCTCGGTCGCTTGCGCCGGGTGCGGCCGCACCGGAGAGCGCATCTTGAAAGACCCTACCCCTGGGAAAAATCCTACCCTCCGGAAATCGGCTGGGAGCTCGCAATAGAGCCAAAGCCCTTACCAGCATTGCTGGATGATGCGGTCAGGGAGTTCGCCGAGCGCCCCTGCCTGCGTTTTCGCGGCAAGCATTACACCTACCGGGAGGTTGGCCGCCTTGTCGACCGGGCGGCCAAAGGCCTGCAGTCGCTTGGTGTCAGACGGGGAATCAAGATCGCCTTGATGCTGCCGAACTGCCCCTACGCGGTGATTTGCTTTCATGCCGTTCTCAAGGCAGGCGGCACCGTCGTCAACATCAACCCTCTGTATTCTCCCTATGAGGTCGAAAAGCAGGTTGCCGATTCCGACTGCCGGATGCTGATAACCTTGGACGTCAAGGGGCTTTACGAAAAGGTAGCGGGGCTGGCAGGGGCAGGCGGTCATGTCGAGAAGCTCATTGTGTGCCGAACCAAGGGCATGCTGCGCTTCGCGGAAAAAGTCGTCTTTGGGCTGTTCAAGGGGAGCGAGGTCGCCTCCATCGAGGAAGACGAGCACCATGTGCCATTTGAGCGCCTGATCGACAACGACGGCATTCCGGAAGCGGCATTCGTTGATCCTGCTCGCGACGTTGCCGTGCTCCAGTATACCGGCGGCACGACCGGTTTTCCGAAGGGCGCCGAGCTTACGCATGCGAACCTCTACATCAATACTGCGCAACTGGCTCGCTGGGCGATCGATGTGCGGCCCGGCCTTGAGAAATCGCTGGCCGTGCTGCCGCTGTTTCACTCTTTCGGTATGACCGCCGTCATGAACTTGAGCTTGTGGATCGGTGCCGAGATCATCCTCCTGGCCAAGTTCCAAACTGCCGAGGTCCTTGACGTGATCGGCCGGGAGAAGCCGACGATCTTCATCGGCGTACCGACGATGTTCTCGTCGCTGCTGGCGGCACGCGACATCGCGAAGCATGACCTGTCCAGCCTGAAGTTCTGCATATCCGGCGGTGCCCCTCTGCCGCTGGAAGTGCAACGCAGGTTTGAAGCTCTGAGCGGTTGCCTGCTCGTTGAAGGATATGGCTTGAGCGAGGCGAGCCCTGTGTGTGCGGTGGCTCCGCTGAAGGGTGGCAAGCAAGGTTCCGTTGGCTTGCCGCTGCCACAAACAGTCATCGAAATTGCAGCCCTGGAGAATCGCCGGCGCATGCTGGGCGCCAATGAGCGCGGCGAAATTTGCATCACCGGTCCGCAGGTCATGGCCGGGTACGCGAACCGCGCCAAGGAAAACGTCGATGCGTTTGACGGGCGGCGATTGCATACCGGCGACGTCGGCTACCTGGACGAAGACGGCTACCTGTTTATCGTCGACAGGATCAAGGACCTGATCCTGTCGAGCGGCTTTAACGTCTATCCTCGCCAGATCGAAGAGATAATTTACCAGCATCCTGCGGTTGAGGAGGTCGCAGTCCTGGGTGTTCCTGACCAGCATCGCGGCGAAATCATCAAGGCATTCATCAAACTAAACGAGGGCCGGTCGCTGAACTCTTGCGCAGCTGCGCGAGTTCTGCGCCGACAAGCTTGCGCCCTTTCAGATGCCCCGCCAGATCGAAATTCGCGACGAACTGCCAAAAACGCTCATCGGCAAGATATCGAAGAAGGAGCTCCTCGCGGAGCGGGCGGTCTCCCAAGACAACTCGCAAGCCGATCTCAGAGCGGAGGCGCATGCATGAGTTGCGCCGAGGGCGACAGGATCGATGTGAAGCCTTGGCAAGCGAGGCCGCAGCAGTGAGGGACGCGGTAATCGCCGGCTATGCCCGCTCTGCCTTCACACCGGCGAACAAGGGCGAATTGAGCCGGGTGCGCCCGGATGAACTCGCCGCCCAGGTGATCACCGGGCTCGTGGCCAGGACCGGCGTTGACGTCGAGGACATCGAAGATCTCATTCTGGGCTGCGCGTTTCCTGAAGCAGAGCAGGGGCTGAATCTCGGTCGCCTGGTGGTGTTTCTCGCCGGCCTTCCGGTGTCAGTTGCCGGCACAACGGTAAACCGGTTTTGCGGTTCCTCCATGTATGCCGTTCACATGGCGGCCGGCGCGATTCGGATGCAGGCGGGCGAGGTTTTCATTTGCGTTGGGGTTGAATCCATGACTCGGGTGCCGATGATGGGCTTCAACCCCTTGCCTCATCCGGGTCTGAGCGAACGCTTTCCGCAGGCTTACATTTCCATGGGTGAGACAGCGGAAAATCTGGCCACCCGTTACCAGATCACTCGTCCGGAGCAGGAAGCCTTCGCCCTCGAGTCACAGCGACGAGCGGCGGCAGCCCAGGCGAAAGGGCGCTTTGATCAGGAGATCGTCGCCATCAGCACGAACGGCGCATGGATCAGCCGCGACGGTTGCCTGAGGCCTGACACGACGGCAGAAATTCTGGCAAGCTTGCCACTCGCCTTCGACGAGCATGGCTCGGTAACCGCGGGCACGTCTTCACCAATCACTGACGGCGCAGCCGCCGTTTTGGTTTGCAGCGAAGAGTATGCAAGAAGCCGCGGATTGAAGCTGCTTGCCCGGATCAAGAGCGTCGCGGTGGCCGGCTGTGCGCCGGAAGTCATGGGAATTGGCCCGGTACCGGCAACGAACAAAGCGTTGCAGCGCGCGGGGCTTTCCATCGACGACATTGCTGTAGCCGAGGTCAATGAGGCGTTTGCCTCACAGGCGCTCGCGGTACTGCGCGACCTGAACCTCGATCCCGCCAAGGTAAATCCCGATGGCGGCGCAATCGCGCTCGGCCATCCTTTGGGAGCGAGCGGAGCGCGCATCGTTGGCAAGGCAGCCTGCTTCCTCAACGAGGGTCGCGGTCGATATGCGCTGTCCACCCAGTGCATTGGCGGCGGCCAGGGCATCGCCACGATACTAGAGGCGTTTGATGCGTGAGATCCGCAAGGTCGCGGTGATCGGGGCCGGCGCCATGGGTGCGGCTATTGCCGGGCATGTTGCCAACGCCGGGATCCCCGTCCGGCTCTACGATCTTGTGTCGCCGCAAGAGGCTGACCGAAGCGCGATCGCGGTCGCGGCGATCGCAAAATTGCTCACGACCGAGCCTGCTCCTTTGATGCACCGGCGCAACGCCCAACTCGTGACCCCGGCCAACATTGAAGACGACCTGGGATCGATAGCCGACTGCGACTGGATCATCGAAGCGGTCGTTGAACGCATCGAAGTCAAGCGCACGTTGTATCAGCGCATCGAGCAGGCCCGCCGTACGGGCTCGATCATCTCGTCCAACACCTCCACGATCCGCCTGGCAGCGCTTCTTGAAGGGCTGCCACATGGGTTCGCGCGCGATTTTCTGATCACACATTTCTTCAACCCGCCTCGCTATCTTCGGTTGCTCGAAGTGGTGGCGGGACCGGCCGCCGATGCCGAAGCCCTCGCCGCCGTTGAACGCTTCGCTGACTTCTCTCTCGGCAAGACGGTCGTGCGCTGCAAGGACACGCCAGGATTCATAGCCAACCGGATCGGCATTTATTGGCTCCAGTGCGCGGTCGGCAAAGCCATCGAGCTGGGGCTCAGTGTCGAAGAGGCCGACGCCGTGATGAGCGGGCCGCTAGGCGTGCCGAAGACGGGTATCTTCGGTCTTCTCGACGTGACCGGCATCGACCTCATGCCCCAGGTCGTTGCCAGCATGAAGGCGGCTCTCGGTCCGGACGATGCCTTCCATGAGATCTGTCAGGAACCGGCCATCATCACGAAAATGATCGCCCAGGGCCTCATCGGGCGAAAAGGCAAGGGCGGCTTTTATCGTTTGCGGCCCGGAGCGGCGCCCAGGATCAAGGAAGCAATCGACCTGGCGACAGGCGAGTACCGCGAGGCACGTCAGGCGCACTTCAAGAGCCTCGCCGAGGCACGCAGGCGCGGCCTGCGGGCCCTTCTGAAATATCCGGACCAGGGCGGGACCTACGCTTCCTGGGTAATGCTTCGTACTCTGAGCTATTGCGCCAGCCTGTTGCCGGAGATTTCCGACACTGTTGTCGCCGTCGATGACGCCATGCGCCTCGGCTACAACTGGAAGCGGGGGCCGTTCGAGCTCATCGACGACCTCGGGCCGGACTGGTTTGCCAGCGCGCTGACCGAAGCCGGTCTTCCGGTGCCGCCATTGTTGGCGATGGCCAAGGGACGCGGCTTCTACCGCAGCCAGGCGGGCCGGCTGCAATATCTGACCATTGATGATGACTGGCGGGATGTTGAGCGGCCGGACGGCGTGCTCCTTCTTTCCGATATCAAGCGTCGGAGGCGGCCTCTGGCTCGCAATCCGTCAGCAAGCCTCTGGGACATCGACGATGGTGTGCTCTGTCTTGAATTTCACAGCAAAATGAACGCGCTCAACCCATTGTCGATTGCCATGGTAGCGAAGGCGATCAAGCTCGTTCCGGGTCGATTTCGCGCGCTTGTGATCCACAACGATGCGTCCGAGTTTTCGGTGGGCGCCAATATCGGCTTGTTGTTGATTGCCATGAAGCTGCGCGCCTGGTTCCTGATCCGCGCGCTTGTTCGTCAGGGCCAGCGAGTGTACCAGCAACTGAAATATGCACCGTTTCCCGTCGTGGCGGCGCCGGCCGGCCTGGCGCTTGGCGGCGGCTGCGAGATTCTGCTCCATAGCTCCGCCGTCCAGGCCCATGCTGAGACCTACACCGGCCTGGTGGAGACCGGGGTGGGCGTTGTTCCTGCCTGGGGCGGCTGCAAGGAGATGATCACCCGCCGGATCGCGAGCCGGCAGCCGCCATTCGGACCTATGCCTCCAGTGTCCGAGGTCTTTAGAACGATCGCCACCGCGACGGTCGCCAGGTCGGCCGCGGAGGCCCGGGACCTGATGTTTCTGCGCCGTGACGACGGCATCACCATGAACCGCGATCGGCTCTTGGCCGACGCCAAGGCAAAGGCGCTCCAACTCGCAGAAAACTACTCGGCGCCCGAAAAGCCCAGAGTCAGCGTTCCGGGAAAGTCGGCATGGGCGGCCGTGATGCTTGCGCTGCAAGGGCTTCACCGCCGCGGTAAAGCCACTGAGCATGATGTTGTCGTGGGCCGCGAGCTCGCGCGCGTGGTCAGCGGTGGCGATGCCGATATGACCGAACCTTTGAATGAGTCCGAGCTGCTTTCCCTCGAGTGCGAAGCTTTTCTCGCTTTGGCGCGTCATCCTGCCAGCGTCGCCCGTGTCAGGCACATGCTGAAGACGGGAAAACCGCTCAGGAACTGAAGGATGTTGCAGCTTCTGCTTATCACGGTCCTCGCTCTGATCCTGCTTTTCGCCATCCCGGGGGTTCGCAGGACGTATGTTTCCCGCCCGCTCATGCGCTGGCTACGCCCGTTTGTGCCGCGTATGGGCGATACCGAGCGCATAGCTCTGGAGGCCGGGACGGTATGGTGGGACGGGGAGCTTTTTTCTGGCAGTCCGGATTGGCGGAAGCTGTTCGATTTCCGGCCGCAGCCGATGTCGGACCGCGAACGCGCGTTTCTGGAAGGGCCCGCCGACCAGCTTTGCCGGATGATCGACGATTGGCAGATCACCCAGGATCGACGTCTTCCCGACGCAGTGTGGGACTATCTCAGGCGTGAGCGCTTTTTCGGAATGATCATTCCCGAGAAATATGGCGGCCTCGGCTTTTCGGCGATCGGCCACTCCGCTGTCATCGTCAAGGTGGCGAGCCGCAGCATATCGACCGCGTGCACCTTGATGGTGCCCAATTCGTTGGGGCCGGCGGAGCTGCTTTTGCATTGCGGCACCGAGGCGCAGCGCGAGTATTATCTTCCACGGCTGGCCACAGGCGAGGAGATTCCATGCTTCGCCCTGACCGAGCCCCATGCCGGCAGTGACGCCGCTTCGGGCCGCAGTTCCGGGGTAATCTGCAGCGGAACCTTTGAGGATCGCGAGGTCGTTGGCATTCGCCTTGATTTCGTCAAGCGCTACATCACGCTTGCGCCTGTGGCGACGCTGATCGGTTTGGCGTTCACGTTGCACGATCCGGAAGGTCTCCTGGGCGGGCAGCGCGATCTCGGCATCACCTGCGCGCTGCTGCCCCGTCAAACGCCCGGCATGCGAATCGGCGAGCACCATGATCCGTTGGGGGTTCCCTTCCCCAATGGTCCGATCTCGGGCCAGGGGATATTCGTGCCCCTCGATTTCGTCATCGGCGGGAAAGGGGGCGTGGGCCAGGGCTGGCGCATGCTCATGGAATGCCTGGCAGCCGGCCGTTCAATTTCACTCCCCGCACTATCGGTCGCCGCTGCCGAGGTGGCGCTGCGGATGACCGGCGCCTATGCTTCCGTTCGAGAGCAATTCGGCATGCCGATTGGCCGTTTCGAGGGCATCGAGGAGCCGCTGGCCCGGATCGCCGGCAACGCCTATCTGATGAATGCCGTGCGTATCCTGACCTGCGGCGCTGTGGACGCGGGCGAGAAACCGGCCGTTCTTTCCGGCATCGCCAAGACATATCTCACCGAAGCCATGCGCGCCTCGGTCAACGACGCAATGGATGTTCTCGCGGGACGAGGCATCTGTCGCGGGCCACGCAATCCGTTGTCGCGCATCTACACCGCCGCGCCGATCGGGATAACTGTCGAAGGCGCCAACATCCTGACCCGTTCGCTCATCATCTTCGGTCAGGGCGCGATCCGCTGTCACCCGTTCCTGAGGCAGGAGATGGCGGCGATTCAGCAGAACGACGTGGCGCGTTTTGAGCGCGCTTTCTTTGGTCATCTCGGCTTCTTTGCCTGCAATGGGCTGCGGGCCATTGCACACGCACTTGGCGCTGGCCGCCTTCAGAGTGTGCCCGGTACGCCGGCGCTCGCACCGCACATCCGCCGGCTCACACGCATGAGCGCGGCCTTTGCGCTGACGGCTGATATTACGCTGGCTACGCTGGGTGGAGGTTTCAAGCGGCGCGAGAAACTGAGCGGCCGCCTGGCCGACGCCATTGCCTGGATGTACATGGCGTCCGCGGTGATCAAACGTTTCCACGATGACGGCCAACATGAATCCGACCTGCCGCTGGCTGCCTGGTGCTGCGAGCTGGCAATGTGGAAGGTTCAGCAGGCGCTGGTGGGTGTCCATGACAATCTGCCGCGCCGCTGGGCGGGGTGGTTACTCCGTATACTGATATTCCCGTTGGGGGCGCGCCGTAAGCCTCCCGCCGATGCTCTGGGCGGTTCGGTCGCGCGGGGCGTGCTCGATGGCGGCTTGGCCTGGATCCGGCTGACCAGAGACATCTTTGTTCCTCAGCTACCCGAGCAGGGGCTCGGTGATCTCGAAACGGCTCTCGAGGTGAAAACGGCAGCGCGCACCGTCGCGCCGCAGGAAGGAGACCAGCCCGTTTGCGCCACCACTACGGTAGATGCGGCCATTGCCGTAGACGTCTATTCGGCAGTCGCTTATTCACGATTGAAGGGGTAAGAGCGCTGTGACATTGGTTCGGGGGCGAATGGACTTCCAGGCAATTATGACGGAGCAGCCGATGGTTCGACCGACTGCCTGCCGAACAGACTTATGCGAGCGCCCTCCTTGGCTGTCGCCAGGAGATATCGCCAAGCATGGTCGGCGTAAGATCTGAACACATAGAGGTCGATCACGTCAGGGCCTTCGCTCACTGCGTGCACCATGGCCGCGACCTGCGCGAAGAGAATGCGTCGAACGACGCCGGCGCCCAGCTCGCCGGAAGTAAAATCGACGGAAGTTCCCTTGTTGAGAACCTCGCGCACGTTGTCGCCCTGCAATCGGAAAATGCTGCGCGCATCGCTCATGTCGGTGATCAGGCAGTGGCTGGCCTGAAGTTTCTCCCGCAGCGCATCGGCGAGCGGCGTCGCGCGGGCGCGCTGCGCCGTTATCAGCCACTGGTCGATCGAAGTCCAAAGCACTGCCAGATCGCCCGCCGTCACCGACGTTCGCGGGTTCTTGGGCAAGGGGACGCCGATAACGTCCTGCACACCGGCCATGAACCGCCGATCGCTGGTGAGGCCGCGCAAATCGATCATTGCCCGGTCGCCTATCTCGCGCATCCGGATCGACAGTCCGACCGCTTCATTACGATCGCTGCGATGGGCAAGCGCGCTGCGGAACGGAACTTCAGACATTCTGCCGCGCTCCTTCCTTGTCGTAGAAGACCGGACTGACCACCTTCGCGGTCATGACCGTATGACTCAAGGGAAAGGATATGCTCTCTCCCATTCTTGCCCGGCCGTTGTCGAGCAGGGCCATGGCGATGGAGCGGTTGAGCGTTGGGCTGAAGTAACTGGAAGTGACGTGGCCGATCGTCTTCATGGGCGTCTTGTCGCGTAGCTCTTCCACCGCGTGGGCGCCCTCCGGCAGAACTGCCATGGGATCATCCGTAAAGAGCCCAACCAGCTGCTTGCGGCCCGAACGCTTGAGAAAAGCCTGCTCGAGCGACCGCTTGCCGAGGAAATCGCGCTTCTTTGCCACCGCCCAGCCCAGCCCGACGTCGTCGGGAGTAACCGTGCCGTCGGTTTCATCACCGATGACGATGAAACCCTTCTCGGCGCGCAGCACATGCAGCGCCTCAGTGCCATAGGCCTCAATTCCGAACTCCCGGCCAGCGTCCAGAATAGCATCCCACAAGGTGCGGCCAAAACCTGCCGGGGTGGCGAGCTCGAACGACAGCTCGCCCGAGAAGCTGATGCGGTAGGCCCGTACCGGGCAGCCGGCGAGCCGTCCCGACCGCATGCTCATGTATGGAAAGCCCGCGCCGGAGAGGTCGATGTCGCCGTCGAGCTTTTGCAGGACCTTTCTTGCCTCGGGTCCCGCCACTGCGAACTGCGACCACTGCTCGGTGACCGGAGTTACGAAAACCTTCAGCGTCATCCACTCGGTTTGCAACCACTCCTCCAGCAGTGCGGCAACGCGCTCCGCGCCTCCCGAAGTGGTGTGCATGAGAAAGTGCTGCTCATCGAGCCGCACTGTCACACCGTCGTCGATCAGGAAGCCCATTTCGTTCATCATCAGCCCGTAGCGGCACCGTCCGATCTTCAGCGTCGAGAAGGTGTTCGTGTAGATGCGGTCGAGGAACTCGCCGGCATCGGGACCTTTCACTTCGATCTTTCCCAGGGTCGAGGCATCGAGAATGCCGACCCGGTTGCGCACCGCCAGGACTTCGCGGGTGACTGCCGCCCGCCGGTCCTCGCTGCCCTTCAGATAGCAATAGGGTCTGCGCCACAGGCCGACCGGCTCGAAATCCGCCCCGTGTTCGATCTGCCAGTCGAATACCGCTGTTCGACGGACAGGCAGGAAGAGGGGCCCTGCCTGGGCGCCGGCGATGGCGCCGAACGCCAGCGGTGTATAGGGCGGTCTGAAGGTCGTGATGCCGATGGATGGAATGGCTTGGCCGGTGGCCGCGGCTAGGACACCAAGGCCGTTGACGTTTGAGGTCTTGCCCTGATCGGTTGCCATGCCCAGGGTGGTGTACCGCTTGGTGTGCTCGGCCGAGACGTAACCTTCCCGTTGCGCCAGCTCGAGGTCGGCGACGGTCACGTCGTTCTGATAGTCGATGAAGTGCTTGGTTCCTTCATTGTACCGGCCGGTTGCCGGCGCGAACCATATGGGCTCGAGAGGCAATGAGGCTTCCTGCACCGCGGCGGCTTTCCATTTCGCTACGCGACTCTTGTGTCGCGCTGCTTTCGCAGCCTGCTCGCCGGCTGCGAATCCTTCCGCGAGGCAACCGGCGAGGTCGAAGGTCCCGTTCGCCGCGCCTGCGCACCGGATGGCGTCGCCATGCCGTTCGGGCAGGAAGCTCTGCACGGTATCATCGAACATGACGCTGCCGCCGTTGTGGCACCACAGGTGGATGGCCGGATTGAATCCGCCCGAAACGGCGACGAAGTCGCAGGCGATCTTGCTTTCGCTGACGACGCGGCCTTGGCCTGAACGATATGGAGCAATCTTCACATGATCGATGGTCCGGCCGGCGAAGCCCGCGTCAAGGCCGGACATGGCATAGCCGAGCGAGAGTTCAATGCCTGTGCTGCGCGCCTGCTCGGCCAGCGTACTCGCTACTTCACGGCGCACGTCGACGACACGGGCGACGGCAACGCCCGCCGCCTGCAGCCGCAAGGCCGTGCGATATGCATCGTCATTATTGGTGAACACCACGCCTCGCTGGCCTGGCGCGACGCCATAGCGTTCGACGTAGCCGCGCGCCGCCGTCGACAGCAGCACGCCCGGCCGATCATTATTGGCGAACGCGATAGGACGCTCGATCGCTCCGGCGGCGAGAACGATCGCTCCGGCGCGAACCTTCCATAGCCGCTGCCGGGGTGACCCGGCGGCGATCAGCGCCGGGTCATGATCGGCGAGCCGCTCGAGCATGAGCACATAGTTGTGGTGATAGTGTCCTGCGACGGTTGTGCGCGTGAGGACATGGACGTTTTCCGCCTCGTAGAGCGCCCTTGCCTGGTCGTGGGTCCACTCGGTTTGAGGCGCTCCTTCGATCGTTCCTCCGGCGATGTCGGCCATGCCGCCAAGCCTCGGGTTTTCATCGGCGATGATCACCCGCCCGCCGCCCGAGCTTGCTGCCCTGGCCGCCGCCAGCCCCGTCACGCCGGCGCCGACAACGAGCACGTCGCAGCTGACATTGATGTGCTCGTAGCAGTCGGGGTCGCGCATTCTTGCAGCTTCCCCGAGGCCGGCAGCGCGGCGGATCATCGGTTCATAGACCGTTTTCCAGAATGCTTGCGGCCACATGAAGGTCTTGTAGTAGAAACCCGACGGCAGCAGGCGCGACAGTCCATTGCTCAGCGCGCCAACATCGACGGCGAGGCTGGGCCAGCGGTTCTGGCTCACCGCCACCAGACCTTCGTACAGCTCAACCTGGGTGGCCCGGAGGTTCGGCTCCCGTCGGTCGGCCACTCCGACGCCTACGAGCGCGTTCATCTCCTCCGAGCCGAGACCCACCACTCCACGCGGGCGATGGTATTTGAAACTACGCCCAAACAGGCGTCGGCCCGCCGCCATGACCGCCGAGGCCAGCGTATCGCCGGCATATCCCCACATCGCTTGGCCATCAAAAGTGAAACTAAGCCGTCTTGAGCGGTCGATGAGGCGGCCAAGCGCCAGACCCGGAGGCAAGCGATAGGGTCTGGCGGTCATGAGCCTAGGGTCGGATCGCGCATTGACGTGAAGAACGATGCCCACCCTGCGGCGGCGGATTTTCTCAACGCTTCACGCGGCAGTTCATCGATGGGGTAGTAGCCCTTGAATTGCATGGTCATCGTATCGCGAGCCGCATGAAACCATTTGCCGCAGCCGCGGTCGCACCGCCAGCGTTCGAAATGCAGCCCCTTCGGGTTGAAGCGGAGAAAGAGGTAGTCGCGCTGCATTGCGTCGCTGACTTTGTCCGGATCGATGCTGGCAGGCCGCGCGATGTGTGCCTGATGGCCGTAGTGGAAGTCTGTTTCGTCTCCCTGAACTCCACACACCGGGCATGTAATCGACAGCATGGCGACAGGACTCCCTTGGACTAGTGCGCGACGGCTGCCGCGACACTTTCGTCGATCAGCCGGCCCTCGAGAAAGCGGTTGAGGCCGAAGGGCTCGGCGATCTTGTGCGGACAGTCGTTGGCGATGGTGTCGGCAAAAACCAGGCCGGAACCCGGGATCGACTTGAACCCGCCGGTACCCCAGCCGCAATTGACGTACAACCCCTCGACATCGGTCTTGGAAATGATCGGCGAGCGATCACCGGTCATGTCCACGATGCCGCCCCACATGCGCAGCATCTTCAGCCGTGAGATGAAGGGAAAGGTGTCCACGAGCGCTGCGACCGTGTGCTCGAGTGCCGGAAACGAGCCGCGCTGCGAGTAGTTGTTGTAGGGGTCGGCGCCGCCTCCGATCACCAGTTCGCCTTTGTCGGACTGGCTGATGTAGCCGTGCACGGTGTTGGCCATGATCACGCAGTCGATCACCGGCTTGATCGGTTCCGATACCAGAGCCTGCAGGCACACGCTTTCAATCGGCAATCTGATGCCTGCCGTCTGCATGATCACCGAGCTGTGACCCGCCGCCACGACGCCGATTTTCTTCGTCTTTATGAAGCCTCTGCTGGTGTCGAGGCCGACTACCCGGGCGCCGTCGCGGCGAATCACGGTGACCTCGCAGTTTTGAATGATGTCGACACCGAGGCCGTCGCAGCCGCGAGCGTAACCCCAGGCGACCGCATCGTGGCGCGCGGTGCCGCCGCCTGGCTGATAGTAGGCGCCGAGTATCGGATAGCGTGCGCCCGGTTCATCGTTGATCAGCGGAACGAGCCTCTTCACTTCTTCGCGCGAGACCATCCGGCAGTCGAGGCCAGCCAGGCGGTTGGCGTGCGACGTGCGCCTCAGTGCGCGCAGCTCGTGCTCGGTCTGGCACAACATCAGCAGGCCGCGCGGCGAGAACATGACGTTGAAGTTCAGTTCCCGCGACAGGTTTTCGTACAGCGATCGCGAGAGCTCATAAATTGCAATGGAGGCATCTTGCAGATAGTTGGAGCGAATGATGGTGGTGTTGCGTCCGGTATTGCCGCCGCCGAGCCAGCCCTTTTCGACGACGGCGATGTTGGTCAGCCGGTGCAGCTTCGCGAGATAGTAGGCGGTTGCAAGCCCATGGCCGCCAGCCCCGACGATCACCACGTCATATTCGCTGCGCGGCTCAGGACTGCGCCAGGCGCGTTCCCAGTCCTTGTGGTAGTTCAGGGCATTGCGCGCCAGCGAGAAGATCGAATACCGGGTCATGCGTATTCTGGTGTCTATGAGAGCGTCTTCGTAAGACCGGGAACTGAAACGGGTCTGGCGTAAGCGCAAAAAAGCTAACATCGCGGTCGCCTTCCCACCACCGGTTTGCGACACCGCGAATGACAAGTGCGACACGGCGCCACTATGACCCGCTACCCGGCGAATTGCTTCCGGGGCCGTCAGGCGATAGAGAAGATAACACCGATGATGTTATGGATGATCCTTGCGGTGCTGACGAGCCTCGTGCTGGCGGCAATACTATGGCCGCTCTATCGGCTATCGGCGAACAAGCACGGGCCGGAAGCGCAAGGGCTCGCGGTCTATCGCGACCAGTTGGCCGAGCTCGCCGGAGATGAAGCCCGCGGTCTGATATCCTCGACCGAGGCGCATGCAGCGCGCAACGAAATCTCCCGCCGCTTGATCTCCGCGGCCTCCTCCTCGGCACACACTCTTCCTACCTCGCAGAGCTGGTCGCGGATCGCCGCGATGGTATGCCTGCTTGTGATCCCCGCTCTTTCTCTATCCGTCTATCTCCGGCAGGGCCGTCCCGATCTGCCGGGAGTGCCACATGCGCAGCGCATTGCCGGCGCCGTCGCCAATGCCGATCTCGCCGCGCTCATTGTCCGTGTAGAAAGACATCTGGCGGAACAGCCGGGAGACACCGAGGGGTGGCGGGTGCTTGCGTCGGCTTACCGGTCTCTGGGCCGTTTTGGCGACGCCGCCGCAGCCTTCTCCCGGGTCCTGTCGCTCTCGCCGCCCTCTGCGGCACTTCATGCCGACCTTGGTGAAGCACTTACCCAGGACGCAGAGGGCCTTGTGACGGAAGCGGCGGTCAAGGCGTTCGATGAGGCGCTAAGGCTCGACCCGGGTAACGAGAAGGCTCAATTTTTTCGAGCCCTCGCCCACCGCCAGGATGGAGCGGTCGATCTCGCCGTCAAACAGTGGCAGGGCCTGCTCGCATCCGCGCCGGCCGACGCACCCTGGCGTAGTGTCGTCGAGGCTGAAATTGCCAAGGCAGGAATGGGTGCAGTGGGTCCGGAGCTTTCCGCAGAGCAGCTGGCGGCGGGCAGCTCCATGGCGCCGGAGGAGCGCCTTGCAATGATCCGCTCCATGGTGGATGGTCTGGCCCGGCGCCTTGCCGAGGACGGCAGCGATCTGAACGGCTGGCTTCGCCTGGCGCAGGCGCGCCTCGTTCTGGGAGAACCGGACGCGGCACGCCGCGTGCTCGATGAAGCTCGCAACGCTCTGGAGGGCAATGTCGCCGCCCTGGCGCGCATCGAAGAGATGCGCAAGTCGTTGGCGCAATAGCGGGAATCTTCCATGGCCTTCGCACGCAAGCAGCGACGGGCAATGCTGGTTCTGTCCGGAGTCGCCGTCCTGGGCCTGGCCACGGGCCTCGTGCTGTATGCCCTCAGGGACGGAATTGTTTTTTTCTACACGCCTTCCGAAATAGCGGCGAAGTCTGTCGCTCCCGGACAGCGCTTCCGGCTGGGGGGTTTGGTTGCGCAGGGCAGCGTGAAGCGCCAGGCCGAGGCGGCGGTTAGTTTTGCGGTCACTGACCTTGAGAAGACGATGCTCGTTTCCTACACTGGCCAGCTGCCGGACCTTTTCCGCGAAGGGCAGGGAGTGGTGGCCGAGGGCGCGTTGGACGTGGACGGACGGTTTGTCGCCGACATGGTTCTGGCCAAGCATGATGAGAATTACATGCCGAAAGAGGTTGCCGACGCCCTGAAGAAAAAGGGCGTGTGGAAGGAAGGGGAAGCGAACCACCAATGATCGCCGAGCTTGGACATTTCCTGGTGATTATGGCGATGGCCACCGCGCTCTTTCAGTTTGTCGTACCCCAGCTGGGCTGGTTCAGGGGCGAACGCGCAATGATGGAATCGGCGCGGCCCGCCGCCGTGGTGCAGGGGATGCTCATCGCCGGCGCCTTTTGCGCTCTGACTGCGCTCTACGTAACCTCGGACTTTTCAGTCCAGAACGTTTGGGCGAACTCGCACACCGCCAAGCCGCTGCTCTACAAGGTCAGCGGGGTCTGGGGGAACCACGAAGGCTCCATGCTCCTGTGGGTCCTCATCCTGTCCCTGTTCGGAGCGGCGGTTGCATGTTTTGGCGGCAACCTCCCCAGCCGCCTCAGAGCCCAGGTACTCTCCTTTCAGGGGCTCATAGGCTTGCTGTTTCTCGTCTTTATTCTGGCCGTATCAAACCCCTTCGCGCGCCTCGAAATGGTTCCGATCGAGGGCAACGGGCTCAATCCGGTGCTGCAGGATCCCGCTCTCGCAATTCACCCGCCGTTCCTGTATGCGGGCTATGTCGGCCTTTCGGTGGCTTTTTCTTTCGCCTGCGCAGCACTCGTGGAGGGGTCGGTGGATGCTGCCTGGGCGCGCTGGGTGCGGCCCTGGACCCTCGCTGCCTGGATGTTCCTCACCGCCGGCATAGCGCTTGGATCATGGTGGGCCTACTACGAGCTCGGTTGGGGGGGATTCTGGTTCTGGGATCCGGTGGAGAACGCCTCGTTCATGCCGTGGCTCGCGGCCACTGCTCTGCTGCACTCGGCAATCGTGGTTGAGAAGCGCAATGCGCTGAAGATGTGGACGGTGTTGCTCGCCATCCTCGCCTTCTCGCTCTCTCTGCTCGGCACTTTTCTCGTCCGCTCCGGCGTGCTCACTTCGGTACACGCGTTTGCCGTCGATCCAGCGCGTGGCGTTTTCATTTTGATGATCCTCGCTCTGTTGATCGGCGGGGCGCTGAGTCTCTTTGCCTGGCGGGCGCCTCGTCTGAAGGCTGCCGGGCTGTTTGCTCCCCTCAGCCGCGAGGGCGCTCTCGTGCTGAACAACCTGTTTCTCGCGTGTTGCGCGGCAACAGTTCTGGTCGGCACGCTCTATCCGCTGGCGCTCGAGGCTGCCACGGGAGCGAAGATTTCCGTCGGGCCCCCGTACTTCAATCTGACCTTCGTACCCTTGTTCGTGCCCCTCCTGCTCCTATTGCCGATAGGACCGCTCTTGTCCTGGAAGCGGGCCGAACTCTGGCCGGCCGTCCAGCGCCTCTGGGCAGCTGCGCTGCTCGCGGTGGTCGTTGCGGTCGTCATCGCCGCAACTCTGCGGCGCGGACCTTGGCTCGCCCCCTTTGCCATGACGCTTGGACTCTGGGTCGTTATCGGCAGCGTGGTGGAGCTTGGCGAAAAAATAGGATTGGGCCGCCTGCCTGCCTCCACGGCCTGGCTGCGGTTGAAGGGGCTGCCGCGCGCCTCGTTGGGGATGACGGTGGCGCATTTCGGGCTTGGCGTGGCGGTTCTTGGCATTGTTGCGCTGACCGCGTTCAGGCAGGAGGTCGTGACTGCCCTCAAGCCGGGAGGCGACATAACCATTGCGGGTTTGACCGTCACCTTTCTTGGTGAAACGCCCTCGACCGGACCCAATTTCTCCGCCGTAGCGGGGCGCTATCGGATCCGCGCAGGAAGCTCCGATGTCGCCACTCTCGTCTCGGAAAAACGTGTGTTCAGGCCCGGCAACCAGCCGACAACCGAAGTGGGCATTCATCCCTTTCTGTCAGGCGATCTCTATGCTGTGATGGGCGACGCCACACCGGATGGCGGCAGGGTAGTCCGGCTCTATTTCAATCCGCTCGTATCTCTGATCTGGGTCGGTGCGGCACTGATGTTTGCCGGCGGCCTTGTCTCCCTGAGCGATCGGCGCTACCGCATCGGCGCCCCAAGACCTGCCTATCGCATCGCAGCGGAGCCGATCTAGAGCATGTTCCGGAAAAGTGTGCACACTTTTCCGATAAGAACATGCTCCAGCACTGAATCTGGCGCAGAAACGGCGCTAGTGGCCCGCGGCCCATGGTGGCCGGTCGGTGCGAGCGCCTTGACGAAGTATGCCCTGGCGGCGCTTTTCGGGCTGATTGCCGGTGCCGCGCTGGCGGTTGAGCCTGACGAGGTTCTGATCGACCCCGCTCTCGAAGCCCGCGCCAGGGATCTGTCAGCAGGCCTGCGCTGCCTGGTTTGTCAGAACCAGTCGATAGACGATTCCAATGCACCCCTGGCTCGGGATCTGCGCCTCCTGGTCCGCGAACGCCTGAAGGCGGGACTGTCCGACAAGGACATCGAAGAGTTCATCGTCACACGTTATGGCGATTTCGTTCTGTTGAAACCGAGGCTGACTGCCGGCACCCTGTTTCTCTGGTTAACGCCGTTCTTGCTGCTGAGCATGGGCGGTTACGCTTTGCTGGTTCGCCGGAAGCGTGCCGAAGCACCCCTCGAACGGGAGCTATCACATGAAGAGGAGCGGGTCCTTTGCACCCTCGGTGCGAACGCCGACGACAGCCCCGGTCCGCCTCGCGACCGCTCACGAAGCATCTGACACCGTCATCACATTAAGAAACTTTCACTTCGGTGAAAGGTAGCGGTAAGCGGTGGACTTCTATCTATGGTGCATTCTCGAAAAACCAGTGGGAGCTATATCATGAACGATGAATTGATCAGCAGAAGTTCGTCTCGCCGCGTTGGAACGGTAAAGAGCTTGTTGATTGCCGGTCTCCTGGCAACGACGGCGATTGCCGGCATTGCGGGCACGGTTGCCACCTATCCGGTGCAGGCCGAGACGGTACTCAACCTCGCTCCTGCGGAAGGTTTTGCCGATTTGGTCGAGCGCGTCATGCCTGCTGTAATCAGCGTCGAAGTGAAGTTTGCCAACGCTGGCAACAGAAGCGATGGCCGCAGCTTCAGCTTTGGTGATCTGCCGGGACTCGATGATCTTCCCAAGGATCATCCCATGCGGAGGTTCTTCGAGGGCAATCCTGGCTTTCGGTTCGAGATGCCGGGCCGGGGGCCGCAGCGGCGAGAAATGGGTCAGGGATCCGGCTTTCTTGTCTCCGCTGACGGCTACGCCGTCACCAACCATCATGTCGTCATGAACGCCGATGAGGTATTGGTCAAAACCGCCGATGGCAAGGATTACAAGGCCAAAGTTGTGGGAAGCGATGCCAAGACCGATCTGGCGCTTCTCAAGCTGGAGAGTGAAGATCCGTTCAATTTCGTGAAGTTCGCCGAAAAGGAAGCACGGGTCGGCGACTGGATCATCGCCGTCGGCAATCCGTTCGGCCTCGGCGGCACGGTTACCACCGGCGTCATTTCGGCCCGCGGGCGGGACATCGGTTCTGGTCCGTATGATGATTTTCTGCAGATTGACGCGCCGATCAACCGCGGCAATTCCGGCGGCCCGGCCTTCAACCTTCAGGGCGAGGTCATCGGCGTGAATACCGCCATCTTCTCGCCGTCGGGCGGCAGCGTGGGCATCGGTTTTGCCATACCTGCCGTAATGGCGAAGGACGTCGTCGAGAACCTGCGTGACAACGGCAAGGTAACTCGCGGCTGGCTGGGCATTCAGATCCAGACCGTGACCGGAGACATCGCCGAAAGCCTGAAGCTGCCTGCCACCAAGGGTGCGCTTGTTGCCGATGTCACCGAGGATTTACCGGCGGCAAAGGCAGGCATCAAGACCGGCGATACCGTGCTCAAGGTAAACGAGCAGGAGATCGACTTGCCCAAGGATCTCGCCCGCAAGATCGCCGCGATTCCGCCCGGCAAGGACGCGATCCTCACCGTCATCCGTGACGGCAAGGAAAAGCTGTTGACCGTCGAAGTCGGCACCATGCCGAGCGACATTCAGGCGAGCGAGGTACCGGTCGAGAAGGACAAACCGGCCAATCTCGCTTCGCTCGGCCTCGCTGTATCCCCCAGCTCTGAAGGTACGGGGGTATCTGTTACCTCTGTCGAGCCTGACAGCCCGGCTGACGATCGCGGGATCAGGGTCGGCGACACGATACTCGAGATTGATGGCGATGAGGTTGAACATACCGAAGGGTTGAACAAGAGCCTCGCCGCCGCCCGCGATGAGGGTCGCGACCGGGTGCTCATGCTCGTACGTTCCGGCGATCGGCAGCGGTTCGTAGCAATGCCGGTCGAGAAGTCCAAGTCGTGACGTTGATTGCCAGCGGATAGTTCCCCCTCGCACTCCGCTGACACAGCTGCGCGGCAGAGCCGCTCCCTCGTTCCTGGGATCAGCGGCCGCGCAGCACTCTTTTCTGCCGTCGGGCCATCAGGATGGTTGGTTTACCGCACGATATGTTAGACACCGGCGAGATTGCCAGGGAACCGCACATCATGCGCCTGCTCGTTGTCGAAGATGACAGGGATGCCGCCTCCTGGCTGATCAAGGGCCTGACGGAAGCCGGGCACATTGTCGATCTTGCGGTCGATGGCGAGGACGGCCTGAACCTCGCTCGAGAGCACGTGCACGACGTGCTTATCGTCGACCGCATGTTGCCGAAACTCGATGGTTTGTCGCTCATCCGGCAACTTCGCGAAGAGCAGGTGCGCACGCCGGTTCTCATTCTGAGTGCTTTGGGCGATGTCGACGAGAAGGTAAGGGGTCTGAGGGCCGGCGGAGATGACTACCTCGGCAAACCATATGCATTCGCCGAGCTGCTCGCCCGTATCGAAGGGTTGATGCGCCGGCACACCGCTCAGCCGAAACTGACGAAGCTCGCGGTGCTCGATCTCGAGATGGATCTCCTGGCGCGCACCGTCGCCAGGGCCGGAAAGCCGATACTCCTGCAGCCGCGGGAGTTCAAGCTGCTCGAGTATCTGATGCGCAATGCCGGACATGTGGTGACCCGCACCATGCTTTTGGAAAACGTTTGGGACTATCACTTCGATCCGCAAACCAACGTCATCGATGTCCACGTTTCGCGGCTAAGGACGAAGATCGACAAGGGATTCGGCGAACCGATGTTGCAGACGGTGCGCGGCGCGGGTTACATGATCCGTGCCCGCTAGAGCATGTTCCGGAAAAGTGTCCACACTTTTCCGGAATGTAAATGCATCGGACTACAGGGCTGGGCGATACTCTTTGCCACCAAAGGCCCGCCCTCGACGCGATCGACGGTGCACGCACCTTGGCGGAGTATTCTCCAGGGGTATTCTCTAGGAAGGCTTCCCGGGATTGCCTTTCGTTGCCTAGCGCCTCCAAACTCGGGTTGTGCCTGACCGACGAGGCGAGCAGAAGCTCCCCTATGCGTTCTGGCCTCCACGTTCTCAAGACCTCCACGTTCCGGCTCGTCATCATCTACCTTGCCGTATTCGCGATGTCGGTTGGAGCGGTGCTCGCCTATATCTATTGGAATACTGCGCTGCTGATCGAGCGTGAGCTCGAAGAGACCGTAGGCGCGGAGTTCCAGTCGTTCAGCCAGGAGTTCCGCTCCGGCGGCATGGAAAGCCTGGTCGAGGCTATACGCGCCCGCAGCGACGGGGCTAACGACGCGGTCTACCTGGTTACCAACTTCATGGGCCGCAGGCTCGCCGGCAATCTCGATGGCATCCCCGAACGGGCAGTGAAGGGCGAAGGCTGGATTGAATTTACCTACGCCGTCGAAACGCTCGGCGGCATCGAACGGCGCCAGGCCCGGGCCTACCATACCCGGCTGGAAAACGGGGCGGTATTGCTGGTCGGCCGCGACATCGAGGAGAAGCGCCGGTTCGCCGACCTCGTGCGCCGAGCCCTCTTGCTCGCGCTCGTCATTACCATCGTCCTCGGCATCGCGGGCGGGCTGTTGATGAGCCGGAATTTTCTGCGCCGCATCGACGCCATTACAGCCGCAAGCCGCACCATCATGGGTGGCGATCTTTCGCAGCGTGTTCCCGTGTCGGGATCGGGCGATGAACTCGACCGCCTGTCGGTCAGCCTCAACGAAATGCTGGATCAGATTCAACGGCTGATGGCGGGCATGCGCGAGATTTCGGGTAACGTCGCCCACGATTTGCGCACCCCGCTCACTCGCCTCAAGGCCCGCGTGGAAGGGGCGCTGCGCTCCACCAAGGACCACGAAAGCGCGCGAGTGTTGAAGAAGACTCTTGAAGAAGCGGACCATCTTCTCGCGACCTTCAACGCTCTCCTGTCGATCGCGCGCACGGAAGCGGGTCAGGCAAGAGAGGGATTGAAAGCCACCGACCTCGAGGGTCTCATTGCCGAGCTTGCGGAACTGTTTGCCCCGCTTGTGGAGGAGGCGGGCGGCAAGCTTGTCGTGGAAACCACGGGTCCGGTCACCGTTCGCGCCGACCGTCAGCTTCTGGCCCAGGCTGTTTCGAACCTGATCGACAATGCGCTGAAGCATGGCGTTGCAGAGAACGCCAAGGGACCGGAAATTCTGCTGGCGCTCAGCGCCGGGGCCACGGAAGCCACCATTGTGGTCGCAGACCGCGGTCCAGGTGTGCCCGCTGCCGACCGCGCTCGCATCCTGGAAAGATTTGTGAGGCTGGATGAGGCGCGATCCAAGCCTGGCAGCGGGCTTGGCCTGAGCGTGGTGCAGGGTATCGTGAGGCTTCACGGCGGCCGGCTCCTGGTCAAGGACAATCAGCCGGGACTGCGGATTGAGCTGATTTTTCCGCGCGCCATCGGCGACGTTTAGCACTCACTTCCGATGCAGCTCGCGGGGAAAGCGCGTGAGTGTCTCGCACCCGGTGCTGCTGACCAGCACCGTCTCGCTGATTTCCACTCCCCACCCGTCCATCCACATCCCCAGGATGACATGCAGGACGTTGCCCGACTCGAGCACGCTGGCATCGTTGGGTCGCAGGCTGATGGTGTGCTCGCCCCAATCCGGCGGATAACCAAGCCCGATGGAATAGCCGATGCGTGACTCTTTCCTAAGCCCATATCTGGCAATGACGGCGCGCCAGGATGCTTCCACTTCCGCCCCCGTCACGCCGGGCCGAATGTTGCCGAGGACCGCTTCCATGCCTTCCAGAAGGGCCTTGGTCACTTCAACAACGCGCTGCGCCGGCTTGCCGAGCTGCAGGGTGCGCGCCAGACCCGCCGTATAGTGCCGGCAGGCGCCGGCAAGCTCCAGGGCCACTGTTTCATTGCTGCCAAACTTCCGGTCGCCCCACATTATGTGTGGCGCTGACGCGTTCTCACCTGCCAGGATGGTCGGCGGCAAGGCTGTTATGTCTCCCGCAGTGTCCGCCTGCCCCGCCATTTGGGCCGCATATATCTTCGCTACGGCGTCGCATTCGCGCACACCTGGAAGAATGCCATCGTAGGCAGCACGCATGGCCGCCTCGGCAAGTCGGGCGGCGCCGCGAAGATATCCGATCTCGGCCGGCGACTTCACCGACCTGATCCAGTTCACCAATAGGTCGGCATCGATCCACCGGGCTCCCGGCAGTCCGTGAACGAGCCGCGCATGCGCCTTAGGCGAATAGAAGTAGGCATCGAGCTCGATGCCGATCCGGCGGCTGCCCCACCCGCGGCTGCCGATCCATTGGGCAATCCAGTCCATCGGATGTCGATCGGGCCGTTGCACGTAGTCTTCCGGAAACCCGACAATGTTGTCCGGGCTCATCCAGGCGGTCAGCTTCCCGCCCGCGGCGTCCATGGCCCGCCCGATCCATATCGGCTCTTCATCTTCGATGGCGACGAAGACGCATTGCGGCGTATAAAACGACCACCCATCATAAGCGGTCAGGTAGTGCTGATTGGCGATATCATTGATAATGAGCAGTTCCATGCCGCGGCTGCTCATTGCATGGCGCACCTTGGCCAGGCGTCGGGCATATTCATCCGGAGTGAACGGAAGCGGCGCCATCAAAACCGCCTTTCGCAATGCTGACGTTGGAACAATTTCACGATGCTAGCGTAATCACCAATGAGCGGCGATGTGCAACGCGGAGGAGCCCCAATGAAGGAATCAAGCGGAATCACCCAGGACATGATCCGGCTGTACGACGAGTACACACATTTGACGCTCGACAGGCGGGATTTCATGGATAAGTTGGCCCGTCTGACGGGAAGCACTTCCGCGGCATTGGTGACGGCATCGCTCCTGGCGGCGGACTATGCCCATGCCGCACAAGTAGCCGAGGATGACTCGCGCCTGTCTGCTGCAACCATCGAATTCCCGGGATCGGGAGCCACTATGACCGGCTATCTCGTGCAGCTGCGCGAGTCGGCCGACAAACAGCCAGCCGTGCTCGTCATTCACGAAAACAGGGGCTTGAACGAGCATATCAAGGATGTGGCGCGACGGGCTGCCCTGGAGGGATTCCTCACCTTGGCCGTTGATTTTCTCTCACCCGTCGGCGGCACACCCGCCGACGAGGACAAGGCCCGGGAAATGATCGGCGCTCTCGATCCGGCCGCTACGGTCGCAAATTCCGTTGCGGCAGTCGCCTATCTGAAGGGTCGCGAAGGCTCGAGCGGAAAGGTCGGGGCCGTCGGATTCTGCTGGGGTGGCGGCATGGTGAACCAGACCGCCATCCATTCTCCCGACCTGTCGGTGGGAGTTGCGTTCTATGGCCGCGTGCCCGAAGCAAAGGATGTCCCCAAGATAACGGCGCGGCTGATGTTGCACTATGCCGGGCAGGACGATCGCATCAACGAAGGGATTCCCGGCTACAAGGCCGCGCTCGAAGCTGCCGGCAAAGCACATGTGATCCACATGTACGATGGCGTAAACCATGCCTTCCACAACGACACGGCTGCCGCCCGCTATGACAAGGCGGCAGCAGAATTGGCGTGGTCGAGGACCGTTGCTTTCCTGAAGGAATCTCTCCAGTAGGCTCCCCTTACGGTATTGCAGCATCCAGGCTTCTGAGCCGGATACTGGCGTCGGAGGAACGCGTGCACTTGTAAGCGTTGGGCATTGCGGTTTCGCTATGCCGGGCTGACAATCGGCATAGTAATCTCACGTGTTGCTCAATACTCTCCATGCCGGGGATTTTCACCAAGAACTGGCGGCCGCTTCCGCCGCCCTGGGATAGGGCCTCAACAAGCCGCGCCCTGGCCGACCTTGCTGAAGGAGCCCCCGAAGCTGCGGCCCGCATCGCGGCCGACCCCGATGCGGCCAACCTGACGGAAAGTATTTTTGGCGGTTCGCCGTTTCTCCGTGAACTGATTCTGCGGGAGCATGTGTTCTTCGAGACCTGTCTCAAAGACGATCCGGGGAGGATCTCGCAGAACCTTCGCGCTGAAATTGCGCGGTGTGTCCGCGTAGCGGCGAGCGATGAAGAATTCCTGCGCTCTGTCCGCCAGGTCAGGTCGCGCGGAGCGCTGCTCCTGGCCGTTGCTGATCTGACCTCGGCTCTGCCGATCGATGCCGTGTTGTTCGAACTGACCAACCTTGCCGATGCCATCGTTCGTGCGGCCGTGGACTACCTCTTGCTGGCGGCTTCCCGGGCGGGCCAACTCAACCTTCCCTCTGCCCGCAGCCCTGGTCCTGGCTCCGGGTATGCTGTGTTGGCCATGGGCAAGCTCGGCGCTCACGAGCTCAATTATTCGAGTGATATCGATCTTGTCGTATTTTTTGATCCGGACGCGCCGCTTCCCGCTCGCGGGGCGGAGCCTGCAGAATTCTTTGTGCGCTTGACCAGGCGTCTCGTTTCGCTTTTGCAGGAAGTAACGGCGGACGGCTACGCCTACAGGGTTGATCTGCGGCTGAGGCCCGACCCTCGCGCCACCCAGGTCGCAATCTCGATCGAGGCGGCTGGTATCTACTATGAAAGCATGGGTCAGAATTGGGAGCGGGCGGCCATGATCAAGGCCCGTCCCATCGCCGGCGACCTGGCCCTCGGCCAGCAATTCCTCGAGCGTCTCGAGCCCTATGTCTGGCGCAAGTATCTGGATTTCGCCGCCATCGCAGACGTGCAGTCCCTGAAGCGGCAAATCCACGCGGTCAAGGGACACGGTGAGGTGCGCGGTGCGCGGCCACAATGTCAAGCTGGGGCGCGGGGGCATTCGCGAAATCGAGTTCTTCGTTCAGACCCAGCAGCTCATCGCCGGTGGCCGAAACGCGGCGCTGCGCGGAAGGAGCACGGTGGAAGTGCTAGGCGCACTGGCGGAAGCCGGCTGGATTTCCTCCCGCGTCGCAGAGGACTTAGCAAGCGACTATCGTTTCCTGCGCAGGATCGAGAACCGCTTGCAAATGGTCGCTGATGAACAGACTCATACCTTGCCCCGCGACGACGATGACTTCGAGCGGCTGAGCCGGTTCGCGGGCTGGGGAAGCGCTGCTGAGCTGGAGCAGCGGCTGCGCTCTACGTTCGAACGGGTGCAGGGGCACTATTCCGCGCTCTTTGAGGACGCTCCAGCGCTGGGCGGCGAAAAGGGGAGCCTGGTTTTCACGGGCGGCGAAGACGATCCCGAAACGCTTCAGACGTTGCGCCAGATGGGCTTCGCACAGCCGAGCGAGGTGTCGGCCACCATCCGGGGCTGGCACTTCGGCCGTTTCCCCGCCATGAGAAGCGCCAAGGCAAGGCAGATGCTGACGGAAATCATGCCTGCCTTGCTCGGCGCCATTGCTCGCTCAGGCGACGCCGACCGGGCCTTTGTCGCCTTCGATCGGTTTCTGTCAGGACTTTCCGCCGGGGTTCAGATTTTCTCAACCCTCAAGGCCAATCCGCGCCTGCTCGAGTTGGTGACCCGCATCCTCGGCATGGCGCCCCGGCTTGCCGACGACCTGTCGCACCGGCCAAAGGTTCTTGATGCGGTTCTCGATACCGCCTTCTTCGATGCTCTTCCGCTGCGCGCCGAGATGATGTCGCTGACCCGCCCGATCGTGGATCCTACGCTCGCGTTCGAAGATGCGCTCGATCGCGCCCGCATCATTGGCAAGGAGCAGATGTTCCGCATTGGGGTCAGGATTCTTACGGAAACTGTGAATGCGGAAGAAGCTGGAACCTCCTTCTCGCGTCTGGCCGACTGCCTGATCAGCCGCCTGTTGGACGTCACGAGGCGCGAGGTGGCGAGGCGGCACGGCAGCCTAGAGGGCGAAAAGTTCGCTATCCTTGCCTTGGGCAAGCTGGGTGGCCGGGAGATGACGGCCGCATCCGACCTCGATCTGGTGCTGATTTATGACGCTTCGGCGGGCGCGGAAGCGTCCGGCGGAAAGAAATCCCTCAGCATCATGGAATACTTCGCACGCACCGGCCAGCGGCTGATCGCTGCCCTGTCTTCGCCGACCGCCGAAGGCTCGCTTTACAATGTCGACTTGAGGTTGCGGCCGTCCGGGAACAAGGGGCCGGTGGCGACGCGGCTTTCCAGCTTCACGAGCTACCATCAATCCTCTGCCTGGACGTGGGAAAAACTGGCTCTCACCCGGGCTCGTGTCGTTGCAGCCGACGCCGGGTTTGGCGAGCTCGTCGAACAGGCGGTGCGATCGGCCCTTTGCTCTGGCGCAGTCCAAACGGCCCTTCGGGCGGAGGTTCTCGACATGCGGCGGCAGATGGTTGCCCATATCCACTCGGCAGGGTTATGGGACGTGAAGCACGCCCGGGGCGGCCTGGTGGATATCGAGTTCATCGCCCAATACCTGCAGATCGCCAATGCCCCGCAGCATCCGGATGTTTTGCATCAAAACACGCTGGCCGCGCTCACCGCTCTGGAGGGCGGTAACCTGCTGACGCGCGCGGATTCGCAGCTGTTGCGCAGAGCATGTGCGCTCTATCACCGTCTGACCCAGGTCCTCCGCCTTTGCGTGACCGGCGAATTCATCCCAGGAGAGGCGCCTGCGGGCCTGCGCCAACTCGTCGTGTCGGCCTGCGGCGTGCCTGACCTCGCCTCTGCCGAAACGCTCCTGCGCGAGACCCAGGAGGATGTCGCAATGATCTTCGATCGCATCATCGGCCCGCTCTGACGGTCCGGCAGTTGAATTGCGAGCTTCGCAGTCGGCGACGGATTGAATGGGGCTCATCCGTCTATGTATCGAGGGCCCGCCGGGTCACTCACGACAACACCGATAGGAGACGAACATGCTTGGTAAGATGATTGGCACCCTTGCAGGCACAGCTGCAGCAATTGCGATTACCGCCGGCGCCAGCCTGGCGACCGGGCCGGGAATACCGCGCGGCGAGAAAATGTTCGGCAGGCTCGATGCTGACAGCAACGGCAGGCTTACCGTGGCTGAGATACAGCCGAGGGCCGCCAAGCGATTCTTCCGCATCGACAACGATGCCGATGGTGCGGTCAGCAAGTCCGAAATCGACCTGTGGCTCAAGCAGAGCACCGAGCGCCGCCGCGACCGCATGTTGTCGCGCCTCGATGCCGACAAGAACGGCGCCGTGAGTGCTGCGGAGTTCGAGAACTTTCTCGGCGGCGAGTTCAAGAAGGCCGACAAGAACGGCGACGGCGGCGTGACCTTCGACGAGGCCAATGCCTACAAGTTCGCATGGCGCGAAAAGGTTGAAAAAATGTTGCTGCCGGAAACGGATGTTGAGTAGCCTTCCTGGCATCCAGGGGTATCGGAGGGGGACCGTTGATTGCCGGAGACCCAAACCCATAACCGGGATCCGGCAGCTGGCGGCCCCCCGCCGTCCGATTTTGCCCTGTCCAGAATTGCGGCCAGGGACCCCGCCGCTTTCAGGTCTGTCGTCGCAGCACACTACGCGCGGGTTCTGAGGGTGGCCGTGCGACTCCTCAACAATGGCGCCGACGCTGAAGATGTGGCTCAGGAGGCCTTTCTGAAGCTTTGGAACGAGGCCGCCGGCATTCGCGACGAGAAAAGTTTGCCCGCGTGGCTTATGAGGGTAGCTACCAATCTCGCGTTTGACCGGATGCGCCGAAAAACTCCTGAACCAGTCGCGGATCCTCCTGATATCATTGATGAAAGAGGTTCAACCGACCGCGATCAGCGCCGCGCCGAGATCTCGCGCACCATCGACAAAGCCCTCGCTGCACTGCCCGACCGCCAGCGATTGGCGCTTGTGCTTGTGCATTTTGAAGGCTGCGAGCAAAAGGTTGCCGCAGCCGCCATGGAGGTGAGCATCGAGGCGCTCGAGTCGCTTCTGGCGCGCGCGCGGCGCGGACTGCGGGCAGCGTTGCAGGACGATTGGCAGGTGCTGCTCGCCGATATGGGGCAGCTGTAGCAGGAGCAGACGAGTGGCAGACCACCTCAATCATGGGCGCGAGGACAAGCAGCGGTTGCTGCGAGTGCTCCAGACCTATGGCGCAGACCCGGCCCGCTGGCCCGAAAACGAACGTCCGGAGTTGCTGAGGCTGTGCGCGAGCCGGGACCCCGCAATCGAAGAGGCCCTGAAGGCTGCCCGGGAACTCGATGCAATTCTTGCCGTCGCCGGCCGACCGACGCTCGACGTCGAAGCGTCGAGGGACCGATTTTTGAATCGCATTCACGAAGAGCTGGCGCCATCGCCGCCGCTCGATTTCGGGCGCTACCGACGCGACAAGGATGGTGTCCGTGCCCGGCGGCGCCTGCCATGGCCGGCATTGGGCGCGCTCGCGGCCTCCTTGGCGGCGGGTCTGTATGTAGGGGCAGGTGGCATGGCGCACGAGTTCATCCCCGTCCTGTTAGCCGGCGAAGCGAGCGAAGAGGAACTGTGGTCGCCTTCGATTTTCGGCAACGGCGCCGTATCGATCGAGGACGAACAATGATGACGCAACCGGCTCCTGAGCCAGCGCCCGCCCCTGTTTCTGCCCAGCCTGCGCACCGGGCGTCCTGGCTCAACATCCTCCTCGTCACCTCCCTGGCGCTGAACCTGTTCGTTCTGGGGGTCATTGCCGCCGATCGACTCAACAGGCGGGTTCGTGAGCAGGCTTTCGGACCTCAGCTCACTCAACTCATGCCGCTCAAGTTTCTACGTGGTCTCGACGGCGACCGGCGACGCGAAATCGTCGGCTTGGTGCGCAACCACCGGCTTGCGATACGCGAAGGTCGCGAGGAGTTGAAGACGAGGGCGCTGGCGATCGCCGATGCGCTGGCCGCCGAGCCCTACGACGCGGCGGCTCTTACGGCGGCGGTAGACGAGTTCGGCAGGGCCAGCAACAGGATGGTCGATCAGGGGCTTGGCATCGCCGCCGAAGTGTTAGGTGATCTGACACAGGGTGAGCGCGTTGCCCTGGCTGCTGCCATTCGAAACCGCGCCAGGCCACGAAAGAAGTAGAAAGCCGTCACTTCGTCCCTATAGGAAAGTGCGTAGTATCACTGCCTTAGCCTTAGCCTAGCAGGGCCTTTGTCGCCGAGGGTCTGGTTTCGATGGGCGATCGAAGGTATGCCGCCGACAGACAACCTTACGCGCTGCGAGCCAAGGGCTCGGCCGCTGCTCTCGGCAGCAGCACCGTAACCGTAGTTCCCTGATTCACCACGCTTTGGATGGCGAGCGATCCCCCGTGCAGTTCGACGAGCGACTTGGAAATGGCGAGCCCGAGTCCTGAGCCGCTCTTGGTCTTCGTGAAGTGATTCTCGACCTGCTCGAACGGGCGGCCAAGCTTGGCCAGGGCGCGCGCCGGAATGCCGATACCGGTATCGGCAATCGAAAGCGCAACGACATCGCCCCGACGGTTGGCCTCGATCGTCACCCGGCCGTTTTCCTGCGTAAACTTGATGGCGTTGGCGAGCAGGTTGATCAGTACCTGCTTCAGCGCCCGCTTATCTGCGGCAACGGCCAGGCTGTCGGACACTTTCTGGCCGATTTCGATCTTCCCTTCCTGTGCCCGGGGCGCAACGATCCTCATGCATTCCTCCACGATTGCCAGCACGCTGTGGGTCTTGATCTCGAGCTGCACCCGCCCGGCTTCGATCTTCGACATGTCGAGAATGTCGCTGATCACGTCGAGAAGGTACTGACCGCTGCGGTGGATGTCGCGGGCGTATTCGACATATTTGGCGCCGCCGATGGCTCCGAAGATCTGCTGTTCCATGACCTCGCTGAAGCCGATGATGGCATTGAGGGGGGTCCGAAGTTCATGGCTCATGTTTGCCAGGAACTCGGACTTCGACCGGTTGGCTTCCTCCGCCCGGGTTTTCTCGCGCTGATACTTTTCGGCTAGGTCGGCCAAGCGCTGCGACTGCTGTTCCAGCGTAACCCGCGACTTCTGCAGGTCACGCACCGAGTTCATGAGCTCACGTTCCGACAGCAGCAGGCGTTCTTCCTGTTGCTTCAGGGGTGAGATGTCCGTTCCGACCGAAACGAACCCGCCGTCCTTGGTTCGCCGTTCGTTGATCTGGAGCCAGCGGCCGTCGCCCAGCTGAACCTCGAAGCTGGAACCCTCGCTCTCGCCGCCGGCCAGGGCCACTCTTTGGCGAACCACCGGCTCCTTGGCCGCCCGCGCCACGTTCTCATAGGGCGTTCCGGGCGTGCAGACGCTGGCCGGCAGGCTATGGAACTGCTGGTACTTTGAGTTGCACATGACCAAGCGGTTGTTGGCGTCCCAAAGCACGAAGGCTTCCGAAATGTTCTCGATTGCATCCTTCAGTCTGAGCTCGGCTTCCTGGTTCAGCCGGACCGCGTGTTTCTGCTCCGTGATGTCGATGACGATGCCCACCATGTGCGGCGCCTCCTCGCCCGGCGCAGGAGCCAGTTCGGCTCGCGCCCGCATCCAGACCCAGTGCCCATTTTGATGCTTCATGCGAAATTCCTGGTCGAAAGAACCACGCAGGCCCTTGAGCATCAGCTCGGCGAGCCGATCGATCGGCTCATCGTCGGGATGCAGCCGTTCGGCAACTTCACCGTAGGACAGCAATCCTCCCCGCGGCTTCAGTCCGAGGATGTCGAACATCGATCGCGACCAGAAGATATGGCCGCGGGCGATGTCCCAGTCCCACAGCCCGCAGCGCCCGCGGTCGAGTGCCTTGTCGAGGCGCTCCGTGGCAACGGCGAGCGTCCGGTCGGCTTCCGCAGTCCGCGCCGCCTGCCAGTGGAAAGCTCCGCCGAGCAGTACGAGTACCGCCAGCGTCACAGTGAACAAGGTGGTGATTTGTGCAACGTCGCTGCGCCAGCCACTCAGGAGGTCGTTGTTCAGTTCGAGCACCGCCAGGATTCCCGGATAGGGGTCGAGCGCACGCAGAGTTACGTAGGCATCGCGCCCGTCGCCGAGCTTCACGAGTTCGACCTGGGCGCCGGGGGCGGTTGCCGACATCACGAGATTGGCCGGCACGATGTCGAAGAGCAGGCGGTTCATGAATGCGGGCTGTGGAGGCATGCTGGCACGAATGATGCCGGCGCTATCGGCCACAAGAAAAGTCCTGGCGCCAGCAGACTGGATCGCCGGCAGAAGCGCTTCGAGATCCTCGGTGACCGGCCGGCGGACGGTGGTGCCCGTCGCCGTGTCTCCCCCGAGCGACTGTGAGAGTTCGTATGCGGCGACCTGTGCTTGCAGGGCAGTCACCTGACTGTGCGCGGCGACATGACCGTTTCGGTTGATTGACAATTGAAGAACTAGGGCCACGGCCAGCGTAATCAGAAACAGAACGATCAGGATGGTGATGAGGTTGCGCAGCGCCCTCTCGGAGATCGTTACGGATAGCCAACGACCAGTCATCAGCGGTAAACGCAAGCCGCGTTCCTTGAAAAAAAGCTCTCCAAGTTGTGTCTTAGCCACTTTCACCCTCGAAAGGGGTCGGGAGTCTTACGCTCCCTTGGCCGCCCGCGCCAGCCCAACTCGAATCACAAACCTATTGATTTCGCAACCGGAACGATTTGTCCAGTGGGTTGTAGCGCCTATTTGCGCGCTTTTCCAGCGCTATTGTTGCAGGCAGCGGGAAACGATTTCGAAGCTGTCCCGTGACAGATCCTTGGTCGCGAGGATCGCCTTGAGCGCCTGCTCGGCCCGCCGCCGGCGCTTCGGTTCGAGGACCTTGCATCCCTTGAAGCTTGCGGCAAGCCTGGCTGCTACCTGCGGATTGCTCCTGTCGAGCCTAGTGACCACTTCGGCCAGCAGCTGATAGCCCGATCCGTCCGGGGCATGAAAAGCGACCGGATTGGAGGTGGCGAAGGAGCCAATGAGCGCCCGCAGTCGGTTCGGAACCTCCCAGCTGAACTGTGGGTGCGCCAGGAGCCCTTTGACCCGTTCGACGGTCGCCACACTCGGTATCTGGGCTTGCAGTGCAAACCACTTGTCGACCAGCAAGTGATCGCCGTGGTGCTGCCGATGGAAACGCTGCAACGCATCCTCGCGCTCCGGCTCGTCAAGTTCGACCAGCACCGTCAAGGCGCCGATTTTATCGGTCATGTTGCGGGCGCCTGCAAAGTGGCCGAAGGCCAGGCCCGCGCCGCTGCGCGGGTTTGCTGCGGCAAGAAGCGCCAGCGTCGCATGGTGGAGCGCCCTTCTGCCGACGCTTGTCGGGTCGGGGATGTATGGGCCGTCCGGCGGGTTGCTTGCCCAGCGCATCCTGAGCTCGGGCTCGAGCATCACGCCAAGCTCGTGGCGAACCATTTCGCGCGCGTCGTGAATTCGTTGCGGATCGACATTGCGGACGATCTCGTTGGTGATGTCCTGTTCGCTGGGCGGGCTCAGCAGGAGCGACAGGAAATGCGCATCCAGTCCGCGGTCTGCCAGCGCCTGCCGCAGGGCATCGGCAAACGCCCGGAGCTTCCCCTCGTGCGCACCCGACTTTGGCCGCGCCGCCATGCAGCCGAGGACAATCTGGCGGCCGATGGTTTGGGCGGCTTCCCAGCGATTGAAGGTATCGCCGTCATGGCGGACCAGGAACAGGAGGTCTTTTATCGGCGGATTGGAGACCACCCGGAGCGGAGCGGAAAAGGCGCGATTCAGCGATACAGTGGGCCGAGAGCCAATGTTGCGGAAGCGAAACGTTTGTGATTTGCGGGTCAGCTCGAGGACCGAGGCCGGCTTGTTGCCCGAGGCGAGCTTGAGCTCCATGTCGTGGCCATTGGCTCCGAGCAGTCCCACCGCGACCGGAATGTGGAGCGGCTTCTTGTGCCGCTGCCCGGGCGTGGCTGGGAGCCGTTGGGTCAGGCTCAGCGCGAAGGTCTTGGCCTTGCCATCCCATCTGCCGCTCGCCCGGAGCTCCGGCGTTCCTGCCTGCTCGTACCAGCGGAAGAACTGTTTCAGGTTGCGGCCGGACGCTTCCTCCATGCAGCGCACGAAGTCTTCCATCGTCACCGCTTCGCCGTCGTGACGGGCGAAATAGAGATCCATGCCCCGTCGGAAGGCGTCCGCGCCGAGCAGCGTCTTCATCATCCGCACCAGCTCGGCGCCCTTCTCGTAAACGGTGGCCGTGTAGAAATTGTTGATCTCCATGTACGATGGCGGCCGCACCGGATGGGCGAGCGGGCCCTGGTCTTCCGGAAACTGGCGGGCCCTGAGCGTCCGCACGTCTTCGATGCGCTTCACCGCCCGTGAGCGCACGTCGGACGAAAACTCCTGGTCACGGAATACGGTCAGCCCCTCCTTCAGGCAGAGCTGGAACCAATCGCGGCAGGTGATCCGGTTGCCGGTCCAATTGTGGAAATACTCGTGCGCGATGACGGCCTCGATGTTGATGTAGTCGAGGTCGGTGGCGCTGTCCGGTCCGGCGAGCACGTATTTGTCGTTGAATACGTTGAGGCCTTTGTTCTCCATGGCTCCCATGTTGAAGGAGGACACGGCGACCACCATGAACAGGTCGAGATCGTATTCGCGCCCGAACGCCTTCTCGTCCCAGGCCATGGCCGTCTTGATCGATTGCATCGCCCACTGGCACCGGTCTTCCTTGCCGGGCTCGACATAGATGTGCAGATCGATCTTTCGCCCCGACCGGGTGATGAAGTTGTCCTCGACGCGCGCCAGCCTGCCGGCCACCAGCGCGAACAGATAGGAAGGCTTGGGGAAGGGATCGTCCCAGACGGCGTAGTGCCGGGTGGACCCTTCGATGCTGCCCTGCTCCACCGGGTTGCCGTTGGCGAGCAGCACCGGCGCCGCTTCCCGCTCGGCTTCAATCCGGACACGGAACCGCGACAGCACATCCGGCCGGTCCGGGAAATAGGTGATGCGCCGAAATCCCTCCGCCTCGCACTGGGTGCAGTAGATGCCGTTGGACAGATAAAGGCCCGACAGCTGGGTATTGGCCTTGGGCGCACAGCTGTTTTCAATCGCCAGCTCGAAAGCTCGGCGCGGCAGGTCGTTGAGAACGAGCTTGTCCTCGCCAACCTCGTAGTCACCGGGGCTGAGCCTGCGACCGTCGACATGAACCGAGATCAGTGTGATATTCTCGCCGTTGAGGACAAGTCGCCGGCCGGGCCCGGCAGCCCTTGGGTTGGGGGCGACCGCCAGCTTGCTCTTGATCCGCGTTTCCTCAGGCCTCAGCGCTACGTCGAGTTCGATCTTTTCGATCAGATGAGAAAAAGGGGTGTAGTCTTTCAGAAATGTGGTCGGTGGCGTACGCTCTTTCATGCGGCCTTGGCCTCGAGGTGTGTGGCGCCTGGCAATCTAGTGAGGCCGTGTGCGTTTGCAATGCGTTTCCGCCTTTCACCGGGATGAAGCAATGAGCCGTGCCTTCGTCAAGGATCAGGAAGATTCCGACAGCTCCGAGAGCTTGCCGGCCCGTCCGATCAGCCCCAATCCCAACTACGTGACCGAACGTGGCGTACGGCTGATGGACGAGGAGATTTCGCAGCTGCGCCACGCTCAGGCCGAAGCTCAGCGCAGCAAGGACCGCGCGTCCATCGCGCGTGTCTCGCGGGATCTTCGTTATTGGGTGGAACGGCGCACCACCGCACAGCTCGTGGCGCCGCCGGCCAAGCCGACGCAGGTGGCGTTCGCCACCCGGGTCACCATCGAGCGCGACGAGGGCCGCAAGGTAAGCCTCGCCATCGTCGGCGAGGACGAAGGCGATCCGAAACAGGGCCTGATTGCTTACTCAACGCCGCTTGCCCGGGCGCTTCTCGGAAGTTCCGTCGGGGACACGGTCGAGACGCCGACGGGAGAGGTTGAAATAGTTGCCATCGAAGCGATCGGCGGCGAAAGGGGCTAGATCGATATTGCTTCGTCCTCCGGCGATGACTTCGCTGAGCAGGCGACCGGTTGTCGGCCCCCAGGTCAGACCCATGTGACCGTGGCCAAAGCCGTACCATGCGTTGGCCATGAGCCTCGCTGGCCCGATCACCGGCAATGAATCCGGTGTTCCGGGGCGGTGCCCCATCCAGCGAGTGGCATCGGCGCCGGGCTGCCGCAGCCCCGGCAGGACGCGCCTGAAAATCTTCCATAGGACATCCGCCCGCGCCCAGTTCGGGTCGGCATCGAGCCCCGCGAATTCGTCCGTGCCCGCCAGCCGCAGGCCCATTTCCATCGGCGTCGCGGCCGCGGGCGTTCGCGCATAGGTGATTGAGCGCGAAAGCTCGACACCCGGCTCCGGCAAGACCATGTGATAGCCGCGCTCGGCTTCCAGCATCACCCTGTCGGGGGAGAAGGTGCGAGCAGGCGCCGGCGCAGATGACCAGCCGGTCCACTGCTTGACGTCGGTTCGATTTGAGCAACAGGTGGGTCGCCAGCCGGTCCCGACACTCGATCTTCACCACCTCATCGGTCATGATCGTGCCGCCGTTGCGGGCCACTTCGGCGGCAATGCACTTCACGACCCGTCCGGGGTTGGTGACGAAGTACCAACCGCCGTGGAATGCGCCGCAGGCCACGTGGCTCGAAACGGCGGGTTCGAGCTCGCGGACCTCATCACCAGACAACCGCTTCATGTAATAGCCGTAGGCCTTCTTGGTCTGCCTTTCCGCTGTCTCGGCCTCGAACTGGTCCTCGCTGTCATAGAGGCGCAGCGTGTCGCGACGCTTCAGAAGTCCGCTGATACCGGCAGCTTTCAGCAGCGTTTCGAAATCGTCCAACACGCGCAGTCCAAGTGCCGCCCGCGCCTCGGTGATGGCCTGAACGCGGTCGGGCAGGGAGTTGCGGCCCGCCGCCAGAAACCACGGCAGGACGTGCGGCAGGTACGCCCACCGGATTGTCAGAGGCCCGAGGGGATCGAGCAGCCAGCCCGGCACTTTGCGCAGCATGCCCGCACGGAAGGGCGGCAGGATCTCGGCGAACGCAACGCCGCCCGCGTTTTCCGAACGAGCAGCCTTCGCCCGGCGGCAGCCGGTCGATGACGCTCACCCGAAATCCGGCACGCTGCAGGAAGGCGGCGGTGGAAATTCCGACGATTCCCGCGCCGATGACGGTTACGTCCCCTGTTGATTTCGAGCTCATCGGCGGACTCTCACGGAGTTCTCGCGGAACCAGGCGGTTGCGAACTCCGTGAACGCCGTCATCAGCCGGGTGGGCCGCAACTGGCGAAGTGACGCAAGGGCGACTTCAGATGGTTTACACGGCTCGACGATCGGCCGCACTGCGAGCGGCTTGCCCTCGTAAGTTCGCTCGCCGTGGGGCCGGGTAACCAGAAGCGAATAGCCGGCGTTACGGCCGACCAGGCCGCGCACCAACTCGAGGGAAGGGGAGCTGAAGGCGATCCTGGGTTCGATCCCGTGACTGCTGAGCAACCCGGTGAAGTACGCCCGGCTCGGCGCCACGTCGAGCAGGATGAAGGGTTCGTCTTTCAGGGCAGCGAGCGCGACCCTCTTCTGCCTTGCGAGCCGGTGCCGGGCCGGTAGAAGCACGTGCGGAGCCAGCGACGCCAGGGGCTCGGCATGTACATCCTCGGGCAACCCGATCGCGTAGGCGAGCGCCAGTTCGAAGCGGCCTTCGCGCAGGCCTTCGACGAGCTGGACCTGCGTCCCCTCGTGAAGCGCAATTCGTACTCTCCGGTGAGTTTCCTGGAACTCGCTGATGAGCGCCGGCATGTAGGCCGGCGCCAGGGTGAGAAAGGCGCCGACCCCGAGATCGCCCTCGATTGCCTCGCCCACGGCGCTCGCGTGGGCTTGCAGGTCGTTGGCTTGGCGCACCAGCTGGCGCGCTTCCCGGACGATTCCGGCGCCGGCCGGAGTAAGCGATATCCCCTGGGCGTGGTGACGGATCAGCAGCTGCACGCCGATCTGGTCTTCGAGCTTGGCGACCGAGGCCGAGACGGTCGGCTGGGCGACGCCGAGCCGCAAGGCGGCTCCTGCCACCGTTCCGGCGTCGGCAACGGCCAGCAGGTATTCGAGCTGGCGCAGCGAGTAGCGCAGCATTGCGGCACTGTATAGGAAAAAACGATGATGGAGCTAGATATTATTTGTTTTTCCTAAGGATGCCCGCCGCATAACCTCTCCGTATCCTCTTGGAGGGATGAGACGATGCTGAATGAGCAAGCACTTTCCGACCTGTCCGGCAAACCCTGCGAGGCTGCCGAAACATTCATCGCCGCGATGGCCATGGCCGCCACTTCGGTTTGTGTGGTGACGACCGACGGTCCCGCCGGTCGGTTCGGCCTCACCGTAAGTGCGGTGACCTCGGTGTCCGCCGAGCCGCCGTTGTTGCTGGCCTGTGTAAATCGCAGGAGTCCCGCCGCTGCGGCGATTGCGGGAAATGGTCATTTTGGAGTGAGCGTGCTGGCAGTGGAAAACCGCGCCTTCGCGGAAACCTTTTCCGGTCGTCCCTCGTCCGGCCGGCCATTCGATTTCTCCAATCATCAGTGGCAGCGAGGCCTCGCCGGAGCGCCCGTGGTCGGCGATGCCGCGGCTGTCTTCGAATGCGACGTATATGAGACGCACGATGCCGGAACCCACCGCATTTTTATCGGCAGGGTGGTTGCCGCGCGGCGCGGCACGCAGGAACCGCTGGTCTATGCAAGCCGCGCCTACCGGCGCAGCATCAGGCTTGAACACTAGGGAGACACCGATGATACGCACCGGCAACGAGTACCGCCAATCTCTGCGCGACGGCCGTGAGGTCTGGATCAACGGCGAAAAGGTGCGTGATGTGCCGACCCATCCGAGCTTCAAGCCGGTGGTCGATGTGCGCGCCCGCATTTATGACATGCAGCACGAGCAGGCGACACGCGATGTGATGACCTATGATGAAAATGGCGAGCGCTTCGCTATCGGCCTGCGGCTGCCCTTCGAGCAGAAGGACTGGACCGACAAGCGCCGGGCCGTCGACACGGTCACCTCCGAAATCGGCGGCGTCGTCACCCGCGTCGGCGACGAGACCATCGGCGAGATGTGGTCGCTGTGGGACGGCAAGGACATCCTGAACGAGATCGATGCCCGCTTCGCGCGCAACATCGAGCGCCACATCCTCGAGGCCATCAAGGCCGATCCGTTCCACGTCTCGGCCAATACCGATCCCAAGGGCGACCGTTCCAAGCGCCCGCAGGATCAGGACCCCGACATGCTGGTGCATGTGGTCAAGGAGACCGATGCCGGCATCGTTATTCGCGGCGCCAAGTACGAAACCGCCGCGGCCTACGCCGATCAGGCGTTCCTCAAACCCACCATCGCCAACTGGGGCGACGCGAAGCTCTCCGAATATGCGCTTGGCTGTATCGTCAAGATGAACGCGCCGGGGGTCAAGCACATCTGCCGGACCGGGTTTGCCGGACGCGCGCCGGCGCGCGATTATCCGCTCGCCAGCCGCTTCGACGAGATCGATGCCCTGGTGATCCTCGACAACGTGCTGATCCCCTGGGAGGATGTCCTCTTCTATCAGCACACGCGGGCGGCCGGTTTCATCCGCCAGACCCTGCACCGCTACTCGGCCTTTCCCTTCGTGCAGCGCACTCTTTCGGTGGCCGATCTCATGATCGGCGCGGCGCTGTGGAACGCGCAGGCAGACCGGGCTCGAACAGCAGCAGGCGGTGCAGGAGAAGCTGTCCGAGCTGGCGATCTGGCGCGAGGGCATCAACGCTCACCTCACCGCGGCGGTGGCCATGGGTGAGAAAAGCCCCAACGGGCTGCTCATGCCGAACCAGTCGCTGCTGTTCACCGGCCGCTGCCATGCGCTCAACAACCTGCCGCGCATGATGCATATCGCGCGCGAGCTGTGCGGCGGCCAGATTTGCGTCACCCCGGATGCCGCCATGTTCGAGCACCCGGAAACCAGAAGTTGGACGGACAAGTACTACACCATCAGTGAGGAATGGGTGGCGGAGGACCGCCGCAAGCTGCTGGCGCTCGCCCGCGATCTGCTGAACTCCGACTATGCGGGCCACCGGCTGACGTTTCAGCTGTTCGCCCAGTCACCGCCCTTTGCGCAGTCGGCTGCCGTCTATCGCTCGTTCGACTGGGACAGCCCGCTCCGGCTGGCCCAGAAGGCAGGCGGCCTCTCCGATCGCATCTGGGGCATGCACAGGCAGGCTGCCGAATAATGACGGCGCACAGGCGAATTCGGCCGTTCAACACCAAGGATACCTATCCTGAGCAGAAGCTCGACAACGATCTCTGCCAGGCCGTCGTCGCCAGAGGCGCCATGGTTTTCCTGCGCGGTCAGGTGTCACAGGATCTCGACACGCGCCAGTCGCTGCATGCCGGCGATGCCGCGGCCCAGACGGCAAAAACCATGCAGAATATCAAGCTGCTGATGGCGGAGGCCGGCGGATCGCTCGACCACATTTGCCGCATCGTCGTCTATCTGACCGACGTCCGCTACCGCGAGGCCGTCTACCGTGAGATGGGGAAGTGGCTCAAGGGCGTCTTTCCGTGTTCGACCGGCCTGGTCATCACGGCGCTTGCCCGCCCCGAATGGATTGTCGAAATTGAAGTGACCGCCGTCATTCCCGACTAAAGCATACTCCGCCAAAGTGCGCGCACTTTGGCGATAAGAGTATGCTCCAGTACTTGAATCTGGCGCATTTTCTTGTCGGCGAAGTGATTCCACTTCGCCGGAAAAGGCGCAAAGGAGGACTGCCATGGCGCTGTCCGCGGAGACCGAGGCCATTCTTCAGGGTTTGCGGGAGGTCGCCCGCGCGCCTCTGGCGGAAGCCTTCACGGTGCCGCCGGCCATCTATTCTTCCGCCGAAGTCCACCGTATCGAGCGCGAACGCATCTTCGCGACCGAGTGGCAATGTCCCGGCCTCGCGGCCGATATTCCTGAGCCCGGCGACTACCTCACCTTCACGATCAACGATCAGCCGTTTTTCTCCATTCGCGGCAAGGACGGGCTCGTCCGGTCGTTTTCCAACGTGTGCCTGCATCGCATGATGACGTTGCTGCGGGATCGGGGAAAGTGCCGGAAAATCGTTTGTCCTTACCATGCCTGGACCTACGACATCGAAGGCAAAGTCATCGGCGCCGGTTACATGGGTCACCGCGATCCGGAATTCGAAAAGAAGGGCTACCGATTGCCCGAATTGCGTACCGAAATCTGGCATGGCTGGATCTACGTGACCCTCAGCCCGGATACGCCGTCCGTCGCGATCCTGTTGGAAGAACTCGAGCCGGAAGATCGCGCGCTACCGTCTGGCCGACTATTTATCGGTCGCCCGCCAGGACCACGTCTGGCAAACGAACTGGAAGCTCCTCACTGAAAACTTCATGGAAGGTTATCACCTGCCGGTAGCGCATCGCGAGACCGTCGGCGCCTGGATGCCGATCGATACCGTGCTCTTTCCGGAGAAAGTCCACCAGGCGTTCACCTGGCAGACCTTCGAGAAGGATGAAAACGCCAAGTACGGCCGCGCCCACCCGGCCAACACGAGGCTCGAAGGCAAATGGCGCCATACGACCGTGATGCCCACCGTCTTCCCATGCCATATGTATGTGCTGGCGCCCGATCACATGTGGTATTTGAGCCTGCGCCCCAAAAACGTGGAGGAAGTTCACGTACGCTTTGGCTTGGCTCTGGCGCCGGAGGTTCACGACGCCCTGGGCGACGGCCGCGAACAGTGGCTCACGGAGGTGATCGCCTTCTTCGACAAGGTCAACGGCGAAGACAGGTTTGTCGTGGAGGGCATTGCCGAAGGTTCGCGAGCGCCCCTCGCCAGGTCAGGCCCGCTGAGTTGGCTGGAACGTGAAATCCACGACTTCGCGCGCTACCTCGACCACCGCCTCAACGGCCAGCCCGCCCAATCCTTGCGGGAAGCAGCCGAGTGACTTTTTCGATCGCCGGGCGCTGTGCCGGCTCGGGCGCTTTTGGCGTGGCCATCGCTACCTCCTCGATTTGCGTCGGGGCGCGTTGTCCTCATGGACGCGCAGGCGTGGGCGCCGTTTCGACACAGAACGTGACCGATCCGAATCTCGGACCCCTCGTCCTCGACGCTATGGAGAAGGGAAAGTCTGCGCGCCAGGCGATCGATGAAGTCGTGGAGGGGCGGCCATTCATCGCCTACCGGCAACTTACCGCGGTCGATAGAAATGGCGGCTCGGCATCCTGGTCGGGCGAACATATTCTGGGTACCCATGGGGTTTCCGAGGCGCGCGACTGCGTGGCCGCCGGCAACCTGCTGAAGACCGCCTCGCTGCCGGCCGCCATGACCGCGGCGTTCGCCGGCAACGCCGGCGAGCACCTGGCCGAGCGCCTGCTGCGGTCGCTCGAAGCGGGCGTGGCCGCCGGGGGCGAAGAAGGCCCGGTGCGCTCGGCCGCCCTTCTCGTCTACCATGAGCAGCCCTTTCCGCTGGTGAGTCTGCGCTGCGACTGGGACGATCATGATCCGATCCGCGTCCTGCGCCAGTTATGGACGGATTACCGGCCGCAGATGGCGGCTTATCTCGCGCGCGCCATCGATCCGACCGCAGCGCCGAGCTATGGCGTGCCCGGCGATCCCTGATCTCGACGCATCAAGCTGAAACCGCATCCAGGAGCCGCGCCAGGAACCGGTCGCAAGCCGCCATCTGGCTTTCTTCGACGTATTCATCGGGTTTATGGGCAACGGCGATGTCGCCTGGCCCGCACACCACCGTGGGCAGGCCCAGTCGCTCCTGGAAAAGTCCTCCCTCGGTGCCGAAGCTGATCTTGCCCAGGCTGTTGCCGCCGGTCAGCGCGCGCACGAAGGAGACGACCTCGCTGTCGGGGTTCGTGTTCAGGGCGGGATAGGCAGCGGCCGGCGTGAAGGCGATGTCGGCGCCGTGGAACACCCTCCGCGCATCGGTGACGATCCGTTCCGCCGCGGCTTCGATGCGCCTTACAATGGCGTGCGGATCATCTTCGGGAATGTAGCGGATCTCGTATTCGAACCGGCAGTGGTTGGGCACGATGTTGATTACTTCGCCGCCGGCGATGTTTCCGGCATGCAGTGTTGTATAAGGCACGACATAGTCTTGATCGGCAGGCCCGGTGGCCGCGATCTCGGCCTGGATGCTTCGGATCTCGCCGATGAGATCGCAAGCCAGATGCACCGCGTTGACGGTCGTGGGAGCGATACTGGAGTGGGCCTCGAGACCCCGGCAGGCAACCCGCATCCCCACCTTGCCCTTGTGCGCGGTTACCACCTGCAGACTCGTGGGTTCGCCTACGATACAGAAGCGCGGCCGAAGCGGCAGTCCCGCCATCATGTCGATCAGCCGCCGGACACCGATGCAACCGACCTCTTCGTCGTAGCTCACGGCAAGCTGCAGAGGGACGGCGAGCCGCCGTTTCCCCGCTTCGCGGAACATTCCGAGGCAGCAGGCGATGAAGCCCTTCATATCAGCGCTGCCCCGCGCATAGAGCCGGCTTTCGTCCCTTCTCAGCGTGAACGGGTCTGAGGACCAGGCCTGGCCCTCGGTGGGAACGACGTCGCTATGGCCGGAAAGGAGGATTCCCTGCCGATCCTGAGGACCGATGGTCGAAAAGAGATTGGCCTTCGTTCCATCCTCGCTCGAGATGAGCGAACACTCGGCACCCATGGACCGAGCCTCGTTCTGCAGGAAGCCAATGAGGTCGAGGTTGCTGTCGCGGCTCACCGTCGGAAAGGCGACGAGCTTTGCAAGATAGTCGATGCTGGATGATGGGGTCATTGCTCTTTGGAGGCGTAAAGGTGGCTGGATGAACTCGGTCCGACGCGGTTCTTCTGCGACAGCTAGCAGAGCGGCAACGCGAACAAAAGCTGGCACCGGCGCCTTGCTAGCCCGGTCAGTTCTACCACTTGCAGCCAAGCGCCAAGGGCGGCAGGACGGCTCGTGACCCGAAGCGGAAATAAGCCGATCCGTCCGACCAAAAAAGCAAATTCCGAGGATTTAAAATCGCAACTGCACTTCTGCTCCGACGAAATGGACCGTCTTCGCTGATCCCGTCTCCTCGATGAAACGCCCTGGCTCGAACATGGAGTAGGTAGCCTCGATATCGACGCCGCGGGTCGGTGACCATCCGAGCACTATGTCGCCCTGGGTACCGATGTAGCGTGCGCAGCTACCGTCCGATGTCCGAATGAGATTGCCCGGATTGTCGTAGACGCCATCGCCCAGGCTTTCACGCCAATAGAAGACGGTTGCACCACGCAATGACCAGCCCTGTCCGAGATCAAAGCCGATTGCAGGGTGAAGGTTAAGAAGATTCCGTGGGCCGATGAGACCGATCTCTCCGAAATATTTCCCTTTCGGAAATAAGGCATTGAACGTGTTGAGTGTAGAATCGTTCGGATTCCTGTCTCCGCTGATCGCGTTGGCACGAAGCTCTGCGAACGGCGTCAGGGGCAAGTCTGCGAACGTATAGCCCGTGTCGGTCGCGACGGACCAGGCAAGGATCTCGCCGGTTCCGAAGGTGCCGGACTGCAGATGCCCTTCGAAGTTCCATGTCCAATTGCCGTGATCTCCAAAGAAACGAGACCCAATGGTATGGCGGGTCTCCGACCCGACTCCCTGCTCGTACTCGGCCACCTCATTGGCATACCCGATGTAGAACAGGTCGAGCCCAGAAAAGATACTAATCAGCGGGAGCGCCCGCGTCGCGTACACCGCCCACAGCTCGCGTGAATCGTCTGTCACGTCATCGAAATTGTAGAAGTCGTTTTCGACGGGCTGCATGAAGAACGTGTCGATCAGCCATTGGCCGGTCTCGATCCGTCCGAGGCCACCGTCAAAGGCCTGGGGAACATTTGGTCCAAACCGCAAGCCGATCAGTCGCTCGGACCCGTAGGCCAGCAACTGACGTCCGCCTTGCAGCGTCAGCGCGCCGATATCAGCAGGCAAACGGACCTGCGCGAACGCCTGAAGAAGATCAAGGCCAGTCTCGTCCACTGGGCTTGGCGACGGCTCCATGTCGACGGCCCACGCGCCGACAAGCTGGGTAAACATGCGCACGTTGTCCCCAAGATGAAGGTCGGCGTAAGGCATTGTCCGGAACCAGCCATAGCCATCATCAGGTGCTGGGGCGTCGCCCCAAAGGTTGTTGGCGTACTGCTCATAGCGACCGCGCAGGTCAGCACCGAGCGTGAGATAACGGGTACCGTACGCGTCGAGCGGTATGAACTTGTAGGCCTCCCACCAGGCGCCAGTCCGGTTTGAGGGATCGCGCAGATAGGAGTAGTCCTCACCATATCGCGCGTTGTCGAATGCCGGCGGTTCAGGCTTGTCCTGTGCCTCAACGATGGTCGGCAGAGAGGCGATGATCCATGCGACGAAAATCTGCCCCGCCTGTCTTCACAACACGCCGGTGTGTCCCGTTGCACAAGGGCGGGACGTGGATCAGCTGATCGATCGACATTGCCGGCAGTTCGAAAGCGGCGTCAAGGTCAATTTCCCATACGGGGTCTGTCCTCGATATCGTGCCAGGCGACGAGAAGGAACCCTCGACCAGTCCCTGATGCTCGAAGAAGCCATTGGCGGCTATGAGGCGGAGCCATCTCTCAGAAGCGATTGACAGTGAACGTGACCATCAGCGTGAAGCCGGCGAGGGCAAATGCCCCGACCCAGCGGTACACTCTGGTCAGGATAAGGGCCGCCGCGCCAAGCTCCAGCGCAATTGTGGCCGCCGCCAGCGGCGCCGGAGGCGACAGCCCGAAATGCTGCATCTCAGCGTTGGCCCTCGAGAAATCCGTAAGCTTATTGAAACCGCCTTGAAGATACGCCGCGCACGGGCCGAGCAAAGCTACCCATCGCACGGCGGGCGCCCCGAGATCGGTCGAAGCATGGCAATGAGGGCCGCATCCTTCTCCGCAAGCTACGTTATGTTTGCATACTTTCGACCATCACACGGCCCAGCACGAGCACCCGAATGCGCCCCAAAACGACCGCGCATCCGATGTCGGCAAGTGAGCCGACCAGGCTGTCGCGTGTGCGTGGCCATGGATGCTGCAAGCGTTGGAGCAGCCGCAGCCCGCGATAAACGCCTGTCTGTGCGCGGGGCTCACCGCATCTGCACGCTTCTGATATCCACCATAAGCTTTCACCGGCGACCAATCGGGCATTGCCGGCGGCAGCGGCGGCGCCAGGCCCATGAAATCTCCATCCGAATGCACCGGCTTTCCGCCGAGGAGCGTCAAGACCGAGGTGATGTCCTGGATGGTGTCCTCCGGCACCGCGAAGTAGTCGTCGGAAAGTACGGCCAGATCGGCAAGCTGGCCGACTTTGATTTGGCCCTTCTTGCCCGCTTCCGTCGAGAACCAGCCATTGGCTTCTGTCCACAGACGCAGGGCCTCTTCGCGATCGAGACGGTTGGCTGAGGGATAGAGCGTGAGGCCTGCGAGCGTCTTGCCGGTCACCAGCCAGGCGAGCGACACCCAGGGATTATAAGAGGCGACCCGCGTCGCGTCGGTACCCCCGCCGACCGGCACGCCGGCTTGCAGCATGCGGCGGATGGGCGGCGTGCGCTCGGCCGCCTTGTTGCCGTAGCGCTCGACAAAATACTCGCCCTGGTAGGCCATGCGGTGCTGCACGGCGATGCCACCACCCAGCGCGGCAATGCGATCGATGTTGCGGTCACTAATGGTCTCGCAATGGTCGAAAAACCAATGCAATCCGTTGAAGGGAACGTCCCTGTTGACCTTCTCGTACACGTCGAGCGCGCGCGTGATGGTCTCATTGTAGGTGGCGTGCAGACGCCAGGGCCACCGGTTCTCCGCCAGCAGGCGGATGACCGGCTCCAGATCACCCTCCATGTTCGCTGGCATGTCGGGCCGGTCGACGCGGAAATCCTCGAAATCGGCGGCGCTGTAGACCAGCATCTCGCCGGCGCCATTGTGGCGATAGAGATCATCGCCCTGCCCAGGCTTCACTTGTCCGGACCAGCTCCTGAAATCGTTGAGCTCATCCTTCGGCTTTTGGGTGAAGAGATTGTAGGCGATACGCACCGTCAGTAAGCCTTCGGCGTGCAATTCGTCGATGACGCGATAGTCATCGGGATAGTTCTGGAAGCCGCCGCCGGCATCGATCACCCCGGTCACGCCCAGGCGATTGACTTCGCGCATGAAATGCCGAGTCGAGTTCTTCTGATATTCGAGGGGAAGCTTCGGCCCCTTGGCCAGCGTGGCATAGAGAATGGCGGCATTAGGTTGCGCCAGGAGCAGGCCCGTCGGATTCCCATGCCCGTCGCGCACGATCTCGCCACCGGGCGGATTGGGCGTGTCTTTGGTATAGCCGACGACTCTCAGCGCCGCGCCGTTGAGCAGGGCGCGGTCATAGAGATGCAGAATGAATACCGGCGTGTTCGGCGCGACGGCATTCAGTTCGTCAAGGGTTGGCAGACGCTTCTCCGCAAACTGATGTTCAGTGAAGCCACCGACGACGCGCACCCATTGCGGAGCGGGGGTGCGGTCGACTTGCTCCTTGAGCATGCGCATGGCCTCGGCAAGCGACCTGACACCGTCCCAGCGCAGTTCCATATTGTAGTTGAGGCCACCGCGGATGATGTGCATGTGACTGTCGATCAGCCCCGGAATGACCCGCCGGCGTTGCATGTCGATCGGTCGCACGCCCGGGCTAGCAACAGCCATCACCTCCCGTTCACTGCCGACCGCGGCGAAGCGCCCGTCGCGTATGGCGATCGCCGTGACCTCAGGGTTCTGCCGATCGAGGGTGGTGATTTTTCCGTTCAGCAGAATGAGTTCGGGCGATTGGTTGAGAGCCTGGGCTGCCGATTTTTTGGATTTGATCGCCAGCCCGGCCGCAAGCGCGCCAAGCCCCGTAAGGACGGTTCGACGGTTCGTGTTGATCATGCCAATTCCTTCGCTCAATCCCTGTTGTCTTGACCAGGCCTTGGGATCGCGTGTCGTCGGAGACACCGACGACACGCGCCTGTTCAGTCTTCAGTGGAAACCCGGCTGCGGGTCCGTCGCTATGACTTTCTGCCCGAACGCGTGCCTGAGCGCTGCTCGGCAGCGCCCGTCTGCTGGGCGCCGCCCTCACCGGCGCTGCCGAACATCGTTTTCGCGTAATTGACACCCATGCCGTAGGCACCCGAGTGCTGGCGCACGACGTCGTTGACCGCCGCATAAGTATCTTGGCGTCCCCAGTCCCGCTGCCATTCCAACATGACCTGCTGCCAGGTCACGGGAATGACACCCGCCTGGGCCATGCGCTGCACCGCCATGTCATGTGCCTCCTTCGAGGTGCCGCCCGAGGCGTCGGTCACCGCATAGACCTCATATCCCGCTCTTAGCGCCTCGATAGCCGGCATGGTCACGCACACCTCGGTCCAGAGCCCTGCGATCACCAGCTTCGGGCGCCCTGACTGCTTGGCCGCATCGCGGATGCGCTGATCATCCCACGCGTTCATACTGGTGCGATCGAAAGGCTTCTGGTCGGGATGGACGGCCTGGATTTCAGGCCAGATCGGGCCGCTGAAGGTCTGGGCGGCGACGGTGGTCAGGATCGTAGGGATTTTGAAGACCTTCGCCGCCTTGGTCAGGCCAATAGCGTTGTTGAGGATGATCGCGCGGTCGTGGCTTTGCACACCAAACGCCATCTGGGGCTGATGGTCGATCATGAGCAAGATGCTGTTCTGCGGCGTGAGCAGATCCGACGCGCCTTTGGGAGCAGCCGGCGTGGTTTTGCTCAAATCGGCGACAGCTTCCTGCGGCGGAGCCGTAATCTGCTCTTGCGCGGCGCCTATGCCGCACAAGGCCACGGTAAAGGCCAGTGCGACGACGGCTGGCGCCGCTTTAGTCCTCAACAAACTGATGTGTGTCATTGCGCTCTTCCTTCCTGCTCTTATGCATTCTTGCGTTACCAACGAGGGTCCATCGCGCTCTCGACGAAGGCGTTCATCCTGCTATCGGATGAAACTTGCAGCCATCGTACGCTCGGACATGCGACCTATATGAAAGGTTTGAGGTGCTTCTGCCCAAGGATAGGAGCGGTATCGCCTTGGTGCTGGGCTACAGGCCGCGGTCACCGGCGTGATCTGGACCTCGCAGCCGAGCGTTTGCAGACGGGCGATGAGGCGCTTGGTTTGGGCCGGCTTGGAGGTTCGGTCGAAGTGATCGGCTCTGAGATCCTGATAGAGGGTGCCGTCTTTGAGCATGTGATAGGCCGCGGTGAGTATGGAGGCGGCGACCGCGGCGATGGCCTTCTTGGCGCCGCGGCGAGCGCGCAGGCGATGGAACGGGGCCTGGAGGTGTCAATCGGCATTGAACCGGGACCCCGTATAGGCGTGCAAAAGGGACCCTTTGTCTGAGATGAAGGGCGCGCCCGGAGGCGATGCGCGGAGCCGTTTGGGCGCGCAGCGCATCGCCGACACCTGCGACATGCTCACCTCGACCAGGTCTCGGCAGAGCGTCTTCTCACGCCCCTCGTCAATCATTGGTGGAACGTCCCCCTCTACGTCACCTCGCGCGGCCTCTCGACCTCGCCGATTCCTGGCCGGCGTCTTCACCACGATTGGCGGCACAGCGCAGATGAGCACGACCCAATGGGACCTCCAACGCGCGGGTCCGAGAACCTTACCGGGGCAAACGGCTGCCCGGATCGTTCAACCAACGTCTTGATCACGCCGGCCCCGTATCGCCGCGGGAAGTGTTTCCCATACTCGGATCAGCTCGCCGATGGAGGCGACCCCCACCTTGTGCATGGCATTGCTCCGGTGGAGTTTGACAGTGACTTCGCTGATGCCGAGGTCGAATGCGATCTGTTTGTTGAGCCGACCATGCGCCACTTCGCACAGGACCTGACGTTCGCGCTGCGTCAGCGTTTCGAGACGTTCGACATTACGCTTGACGACCACGGCTTCTGCCCGCCGTGAGACATCTGTCGCAATGGCCGCATTCACAGCGTCAAGCAGCGTTTGGTCGCGCACTGGTTTGGTAAGAAAGTCCACAGCGCCGGCTTTTATTGCCTGAACAGTCATTGGAATGTCGCCATGTCCGGTGAGAAAGATGATTGGTTTGGGTTTGCCGCTTTTCGCCAGATAGTGCTGCAGATCGAGGCCGCTCTCTCCTGGCATGCGCACGTCGAGGATTAGGCAGCCGGGACTATCCAATACGTTGGTGTCAAGCAATTCGCGGGTCGAAGCAAAGCCGATCGACTGGAGACCGGCCGAAAGGATCAACTCTGAGAGCGCCTCCCGAACAGACGCGTCGTCGTCGACAATGATGATGAGTGGCTGGTCCGCTTCATTCTTCCGACATGGTGTTAACGGTGGTTCCGATCTCCGCAGGAGCATTTCATCAACTCTCATGGTCACCTCCTCTTCCTCGATTGCGTAAGGCATCGCCGAGCGCAGCAAGCAGGACCTTTGCATCGAAGGGCTTGCGGAAGAAACCGCTGATCCCCTGCGCACGATCCTGATCGGCAATCTCGTGGCGGCCGGTGATCAGAAATACCGGCAAATCCGGTCGCGCCTTATTCACCAGGTCACGAAGCTCAAAGCCGTTCGTACCAGGCATCCCGATGTCGGTGATAAGCAGGTCGACGCCCGACAGGCCGCTGGCGAGCAGCGATCCTGCCGACGAGAAGCTGCGAGCGACATAGCCCGCGGACTCCAGTAGGTCCTCCAGAGACTCAAGCAGCCGTGGATCGTCATCAACAATTGCCACGATAGGTCTTGCGCTGCTCACGTTCGGTTTCCCCTCGCTCGGCGCGAGTGCATGATCGGTATACCCAATCGTTCTGCCATGCGGACAAGATCGGCCAACGACGCTGCCGCCATTTTCTGCATCACGTTCCTTCTATGGATTTCCAGCGTGACTTCACTAATTCCCAGTTCAGCGGCGGACTGCTTATTGAGCAGACCACTGACCACCAGCGGAAGTACCTCACGTTCGCGTGGCGTGAGCTCGAGATAGCGTCGCCTCAGCACATCGAGTTCAGCGCGCTCCGATCTTTTTTCCCGATCCTTGGCGAACGCCGCATTGATTGCGGCCATGAGGTTCGCATCACTGAAAGGCTTGGTCAGGAAGTCCACGGCGCCGTGCTTGATCGCGCGCACGGATGACGGGATGTCGCCATGCCCGGTTATGAAAACGATCGCCGGATGATCCCCCTCCGCGATCTGCCTCTGCAGATCGAGGCCGTTCATGTCCGGCAGCTCGACATCAAGGATGAGGCAGGCAGGGAGATCCGGCTTGTCCGCCCTAACATAGTCGCCGGCCGATCCGAATGCGATGGCACGCATGCCGTGTGAGGCTAACAGCTCGCTCAGCGCTTCCCGGATGCGCGCATCATCATCCACTATGAAGACAATATGATCCTCCGTCGTCATGTCCCTGCTTTCGCTTCAACCGGCAGGGTAAAGATGAACGTCGTTCCGCGCGGTTCAACCTTCTCGGCCCACAACCGCCCGCCGTGAGACTCGACGATCGAACGGCAGATCGCGAGCCCCATGCCCATGCCGTGTTCCTTCGTGGTGAAGAACGGCTCAAAGACGCGCTCGGGATCCTTGAAGCCGGTTCCGGCGTCGCGAACCTCGACGCGGATCGCGTCGAGGCCGTCACGGTATGAGCGTATCTGGAGCGCACGCGCGCCGTCCACCAGGGTGTCCATCGCCTCGATGCCGTTTCGGATCAGATTCACGAACACCTGCTGCGCCTGGACGCGATCGAGCGCGACCGCCGGCAGGTCCGGCTCGAGACTCGCCTCGACGCGGATGGCCTTCGCCGCGATCTCGTCAGCCATCAGCCGGCAGACTTCGCCGATCACGCGGTTGACGTCTTCCGGCGCTCTGGTGTGCGGCGCCTGACGGAAGAGGGCGCGGATGCGGCCGACGACGTCCGCCGCCGAGTTGGCGTCGCGGGTGATGCGCTCGGCCGTGCTCTTCGCGCGCCCGACATTCGGGGGCTCGGCTGAAAGCCAACGGTGGCATGCGTGGGAATTGGCGACGATCGCGGCCAGCGGCTGGTTCACTTCGTGCGCGATCGAGGCAGAGAGCTCGGCCAAGCTTGCGGCCTGGATCGCCCGCGCAAGCCTGTCGGAGGTGCGCCGCAGCGCGTCTTCGGCGTGTACCTGGTCGTCTATGTCATGCGCGAGGCCGTACCACTGGACGATGCGTCCGCCCTGATCCCGCATTGGCTCCGCGCGGCCCGACATCCAGCGATAGACGCCGTCGGCCCGACGCAGGCGATAGGTCATGGAAAAGGGCTCGCCTGTGACAAATGAGCGGTTGAGCCGTGCCGTCACGCCTGCTGCATCATCGGGATGTATGATGGCTAGTAGGGTTGCCGCCAGTCGGCTCATGCCCGGCTTGTCGTAATCTGCTACGTCCAGACCAAGGAAATCTATCGTGCGCTTGTTGAAAAAGATCGGTTCGCCGTCCGGGTTCAGCCTCCAGAGGAGGCTTGGTACCATGTCGACGAGCTGCGACAGCTCCCGCTCTCGATTGCGCAACTCCTCGTGAGCGATCACCTCATCGTCGATGTCGATAGAAATTACGTACCATTGGACAATCGCTCCGTCCGTATCTCGCAGCGGTTCAGCACGGCCATCGACCCAGCGGTACGCGCCGTCCGCACGACGCATGCGATATTTCATGGAGTAAGGCTCGCCGGTGACGAGGGAGTGGCGGACCGTCTCGAGCAGGCGGGCTGCATCTTCGGTATGGACGTGGGTCCGGATGGAGGCCGCCAGCCGGCTCATGCCCGGCTTATCCAATTGCGCTACGTCGTTCAGACCGAAGAAGTCGAGCAAGCGCTTGTTGAAGAAGGTCGGCTCGCCTTCGGGCGTCAAACGCCTGATATGGACCGGGATCATATTCACGAGTTGCGAGAGCTCACGCTCGCTTTGACGCGTTGTGAGCAGCGCCTGCTGGTACTGACGGGATATGGCGGCCACGATGAGTGCCGAGAATGCCGAGATGGCAAGAAAAAGCTGCAGCATGATCTGCTTGTGCTTCTGGGACTCAGGATCGCCGGCAAATTGGCTGGCGCCGGAGATTGTGAATGCCGCCGTGACGAGAGCGAGGAGGGTCAAAGAGACGGCGGCGCCTTTGAACTCAAAGCGCACCGCGGCCCAAAGAAGAGGCGGCATGATGATGTAGGCGAAAGGCAGGTAACCGCTCAGGGAAAGGGCGGCGACAGCAAGAAAGATCAGCCCCAGGGCGCAAGCTTCCATCCATCGCGCGGCCGAGAGCTGGGCTTGGCCGCGCCAGTTCTGGAACACGACCAGTGCCAGTGGCGCGACGATCAAGACGCCGGTGGCGTCTCCGATCCACAAGAGAGGCCAAGCCGTCGTGAAGGATTGTATGCCAAACCACGCAAGTGTCGCACTTCCCACCGTCGCGCTTACGAGTGGCGCAATTCCAGCGCCCAGTACGACCAGTGCGAGAACTTCCCGCAAGGTTTCCAGCCGAACCGGCCGCTTGCAGATCCGGGTCACGAGCCAAGCGCCGACCGCCGCTTCAAGAGCGTTGCCGGTATAGATCAGGAAGGCGACAGGCAGCGGATTGTGGAACCACAAGACGTTACCAAACAGTTCAGCCAGAAAACCCGCCAGTACCCACCACGGCCAGCTGTGTCTGGGAGCTAGGACAAGGGTAGCAATGAAAAGCCCGCTTGCGGGCCAAATGGAAATACCTGTTCCAGGCACGATTGCGAGCGACTGAGCGAATCCGCAGGCCAACACATAGGCGGCAATAAAGAGCCCCAGGTGCAGGAATTGGGGGCGATGTGACCAGACGAACATCACCGGGTGCTCCTACCGAGCAAAGAAAGTCTGGGGTCGACACTTCGTCTAGCACTTCTCCTCGATATGTGGGCCGGCAAACTCACGCCCACACTCTAATCCCCTTATGGCCAAGCCACACCTCATGGAAATCCATGCATCGCACGGAGAGATCCTGGGCTGGGCTGGTGTGGGCAAACGTCAAAGCCCGTCAAAAACTGCTGGGCGCAGCAAGGCCAGAGGATTGGCATCGCGCGGACACTGCACGCCAGCTCCATCCGCGACGGCTCCCATGCTCTCGGCGTGCTCGACCGAGACCTTGGCATCGTATGACAGATACTTCCGTTGAATAGCATTGCGTTACGAACGCGCGCTATTTCTTGCTCGCGAGCTTGCACGGTCTCACGGAGAAACATCGCTAGGAGATTCGATATGAAAATCATGGTCATTGGCGGTACCGGACTTATTGGCTCGAAGACGGTCGAGAGGCTAAGCAAGAAAGGTCACGAGGTGCTCGCGGCGTCACCAAACAGCGGCGTCAACACCATTACGCGCGAAGGGTTGGCTAAGGCTCTCTCGGGAGCGGAGGTCGTCATCGACCTCGCGAACTCGCCCCGTCATGGACTTCTTCGAGACGTCGGGCCGTAACCTACTCTCAGCAGAAGCGCTGGCCGGTGTGAAACACCACATCGCGCTATCGGTCGTCGGAGCTGACCGCCTACCTGGCAGCGGTTATTTGCGCGCCAAGATGGCGCAGGAGAGGCTGATCAGGGAGTCAGGCATACCTTATACGATTGTTCACTCAACGCAGTTCCTTGATTTCCTGGGCAACATTGCTCAGTCGGCAACGGTTGGGGACACCGTCCGCCTTCCATCTGCATATTTTCAGCCAATCGCGTCGGATGACGTGGCCGATATCATGACTGACGTAGCCCTCTCCGCGCCGATAAACGGCATTATCGAGATCGCCGGGCCCGAGCCGGTTCGCATGAGCGAATTCGTCGGGCGCTTCCTGAAAGCGAGTAGTGATCCTCGCAAGGTGATTGCGGATCCCCACGCGCGTTATTTCGGCACGGAATTGGATGATCGGTCACTCATTCCCGGTGACCACGCGCGCATCGGCAAAATGCACTTCGAAGACTGGCTCGGCCACGACACTGATCCCCCCGTAGCCAACGTCAGTGGGTCTCAAGCTTAGACCAAAGGAGCGAAACCATGAAAGACGACTTTACCTCGAGCATCTCGACTTCTTTAAGCAGGTCGCAATGGCCACAAACCGAGTGGGTAAGAGTTTTTGCTTGCGCGGCTATGAGACCGCCCGTCATTCCCCCCCGCCCCAAAGTATCGCGCCGCCTTGTCTCGTTGAGTGCACTGGCAACAATAGTTTCGGCCGCTTTGCCCTTGGCTGCGGAAGCGCACGCAGAGCGTGAGCAAAGCCCTCCCACTTCTAACTCAAGCAAAGGAACAACGACCATGAGCACGATTACGACCAAAGATGGCACGGAAATCTACTATAAGGATTGGGGGCCTAAGAGTGCCCAACCGATCGTCTTTCACCATGGGTGGCCGCTGAGTAGCGATGATTGGGACACCCAGATGCTCTATTTCCTCGACAAGGGTTACCGCGTCGTCGCCCATGACCGGCGCGGCCATGGCCGCTCGGCGCAGGTGAGCGACGGTCACAACATGGATCACTATGCCGCCGACGCAGCCACCGTAGTCGAGCACCTCGATCTGAGAAATGCTGTCCATGTCGGTCACTCCACTGGTGGCGGCGAAGCAGTCCGCTATGTCGCGAAGCATGGCCAGCCTCAGGGTCGCGTCGCGAAGCTCGTGATGATCGGCGCTGTGCCGCCGATCATGGTGAAGACGCCTGCCAATCCAGGCGGCCTGCCGATCGAAGTTCTCGACGGCTTTCGCAGCGCACTCGCCGGCAACCGCGCGCAGTTCTATCGCGATATCGCGAGCGGTCCCTTCTACGGTTTCAACCGGCCGGGCGTGGAGCCGATTCAGAGTGTCATTCAGAAAGGTGGCGGCAGGCAATGGCAGGCAGCGCCAAGGCGCAGCACGACGGCATCAAGGCCTTCTCGGAGACCGACTTCACCGAGGATTTGAAGATCATCAACGTGCCGACACTCGTAATGCACGGCGACGATGACCAGGTCGTGCCGATCGCTGACTTCGGCATTGCTCTCCGCAAAGCTGCTGAAGAGGGCGACTCTCAAGGTCTATGAGAAGTTCCCGCACGGCATGTGCACCACCCATGCCGAGGTAGTGAACCCGGTTCTGCTCGCCTTTATCGCGGGATAGCCCGGAGGTTCCCGTCACCAAGACGGCAAGGGGATCGCCGATGTCCGGTCGGTTGCCAGATCGGCGATGCCCCTCAGAACCACAACGGAGAGACCCATCATGATCGGAAGATTCCTTTGCGCCGCGGCGCTGATGACCGCATCTGTGACAATCGTGTTGGCCGATGATGCTTCAGACGGCCAAGCGAAAGTGACGCTTGTCTGCCACCACCTCCGACGAATGGCTCCGCCGCTCACAAGCAAGAGCCTGATCCTGCATCGGAGGTACGCCCGTGAGCTCACGGCTGGCACGAGCTGATCCCCGACGACGAACGAAGGAGGCGACTATGACGACCAAACTCGTTACATTGGTCCTGCTATGCCTCATGAGCGGCACGGCGATGGCTCAGGAGCCTAAGGTCACGTCGCTCATGTCTAAAGATCTTACGGAGAATCCCGGCAGGGAAGTTCTGATGATCACAGTAGAGCATGCGCCAGGCGGGTCGAGCGCGATCCACCGACACAATGCACATGCGTTTGTTTACGTATTGGAGGGCTCCGTTGTGATGCAACTGAAGGGTGGGCAACAAGTAACACTGACACCAGGACAGACCTTCTATGAAGGTCCGGACGATGTTCATGTCGTTGACCGGAACGCAAGCGGTACCAATCCGGCGAAATTCCTGGTGTTCTTAATCAAGGACAAGGGTGCTCCGGCGCTCGTGCCAGTACAGTGACTGTTGAATGGACAAAGCGAGGGTGCGACCGCATCTCTGAACGGGAGAGCGGGAAGTGACGTAAATACGTCTCCTGCGGAGATGTTGCCGAGGTAATACGGCAAAGCTGCTGTTTTGCTGTAAGCCATGCTCAGCGGCTCATCTGCTGATGGAAGAGGCGACTGCGCTATGGCGAGAACCTACCGTGAAATTGCGATACAAGAAATGGTGCGAACCGTCGAAGAAGCGATGAGTCAGGCGGTTAGCTGGTGGGGAGACCTGCCGCCGCCGATGAAAGAGTGCTTGCCAATGCGGCAGGCAGAGACCTATCTCAAAGTGCAGGTCTATCTGCTTCTTAGGTAGCAGAACCTAGCAGGCTGCACGGTATCCGAGGCTCGGTACGCGCGCCATCATGGTGTCGCCGACCAGCGGAGCAACAGGAGACAAACATGAGCTCAGCAGAGAAACAGGAAATAAACAGGAGCTTGGGCAACACCCCACACCCCTCGGTCAAGCACTGTGCCGACAAGGTGTGCGAGAAGTACATGCACGGTCGACCGGAGTCCGAGTTGGTTCCGTCGCGCTACGCGCTGAAGGTCGGCGCGATTGACGTAATGGTGGTCAGCGATGGGGTGCTATCGCTGCCAGGCGCGATGTTGGGCCATAACGCCGACGCGGCCGTCCGGGCGGCCTGGCTGGAGGACAAGTTCCTGCCGCCGGACGTGCTCGAGTGGGCGCTGAACGTGGTCTTGGTGCGCAGCGGCGGCCGGACCATACTCATCGACGCTGGGATAGGGGGGGAGTTCCCGGACCTCGAGCGGGCCGGGCTGTTGTCCCAGCGACTGGAGGCCGCCGGCATCGTTCCCGCATCCGTGACCGACGTGGTGCTCACCCACATGCACATGGACCACTGTGGCGGGCTGCTCGCCGACGGGTTGAAAGAGCGGCTGCGTCCGGGCCTGCGGGTCCACGTGGCGGCCGCCGAGGCTGAGTTCTGGGAGTCGCCCGATTTCTCCAACGTCTCCATGCCGCCGGGGTTCCCCGACGCGCTTCGGCGGACGGGCAAGCGGTTCTTGAAAGAGTTCCACAGTCTGCTGCAGACGTTCGAGAACGAGTACGAGGTGGCGCCGGGGGTAGTCGTCCAACGCACCGGCGGCCACACCCCCGGGCACAGCGTAGTCCGCCTGGCGTCCGGCGGCGACCGGCTGATGTTCGCCGGCGACGCCGTGTTCCAGGTCGGGTTCGAGCACCCCGACTGGTACAACGGCTTCGAACACGATCCCGTGGAGGCGGCCCGCGTCCGGGTCCGTCTTTTGCGGGAGCTGGCGGCGAACCGCGAGTCGCTGGTGGCCACTCACCTGTCGTTCCCGTCCGTCTGCCATGTGGCGGTCGCCGGCGACGTCTTTCGTTGGGTACCGGGGCCCTGGGAGTACTGACCGCTTGTTGGGTTGGGGCCGAACTAGACGACTGCGTGCGTTTGAACAACGGGTCGATCGCTGCCTCGTACGACACCGCCCGTATCTTCGCCGGCTTAGGCTTCGGCTCCTCCACCGCGAGCAGGTCGATCATCTCGCGCCCACGCCGCACCGGCTTATGCTCCGGCAGCATGCAGGTGTAGGGGCTCTGCTCGGGATCGATCCGGCATTTCAAGCGGCGCGTCATGGGCGGTGTGTAGGGTGTCCCCACGCCGTTTTGCTTTTCGGCCGCAACCCTCTGATCGACCATTGCCCGGTTTCATAGGATAGTTCGCTGCATCTGCTCACGGCAGCAAGTGGCACAAAGTGGCACATCGCGTAACACCTGGGTGTCCGCTTCCGGGGTATATATCGGCGGTCGGGCTATCCCTGAATTCGTTGGCGAAGTGGCGCAACCCTGCTTTAGCGGCAACTTGTTTGTTACAGAAATTTCATGGGAGCATCGCCGATCGTGTGATTGCCCTCTTGCGCCGGATTGGCTTATGACGAAGTTCAACGTGACGGGTTTGCGCCTCGGGGCTTTGCTTGCCGAGGCTTTTTGTTTTGGGCATTGCCGCCGCGGCAAGGCGTTCACTTGCCGGACCTCTGGCCCTGACGCGGCGCCAAGGATGCCGGGGAAGGGTAGGTTCCGATAAAAATCGACAACAACCCCATGCAATGCACATTCATGGAACGAAAACCGCGCCGGGCTCCATCTACATGGACCGGTGAGTCGTGCCGGACACCGGCCACTGCTGTAACAAACAGCTGGGGAAACGGAACCAGGGCCTCCCGACCGCAACCATCCCGTGTATTTTTCTCCTAAATTTTCCTAAAATAGGCGGCCATCACAACCGTTACGAGTGCTCAGGGGGAGTTGTCCTGCTCCAGGGACGGATGAGCCAGTCGATGAGCGATCATGAATAGATTCAAGTCTCGAAAACGATGATCAAGAAGCGCACACTCAACCAGGTGATCCGGAGAGCTTGATGGGCCGCCTGACTACTCACGTTCTCGATACCGCGTCGGGAAAGCCGGCCGCCGGCCTCAAGATCGAGTTGTTCGCCGCCGGCGGGGACCCGCGGCTGCTGAAAGCAGCAGTGACCAACGGCGATGGCCGCACCGAGGGCGCCTTGCTCGACGGCCCGGAGCTCAAGGCAGGGCTGTATGAGCTGCGTTTCCACGCCGGCGAGTACCTTCGCGGCAGCGGCATCAAGCTGCCCGACCCGGCGTTCCTCGAGGTAATTCCCGTTCGCTTCGGCATCGCCGAGCCGCAGGGCCACTATCACGTGCCGCTCCTGCTGTCGCCCTACGGCTACTCGACCTATCGCGGCAGTTGACCGATGGCGAAGTCGATACGCTTCCTGCGCAAGGGCCGAACGGTCGAGATCGAGGATGTCGCGCCCTGCGATACGCTGCTTGATTATTTGCGACTCGAGGAGCGCAGCCTCGGCACCAAGGAAGGTTGCGCCGAGGGTGATTGCGGCGCCTGCACCGTGGCGGTGGGCTCTCTCGATGGCGGGGATGTTCGCTACCAGCCGGTCAACAGCTGTATCCAGCTCATGGGCCAGATCGACGGCAAGGATGTCGTCGTCGTCGACGACCTCGCGGAATCGGAGGGCGGGTTGCACCCGGTTCAGGAGGCGATGGTGCGCCACCATGGGTCCCAGTGCGGTTTCTGCACCCCGGGCTTCGTCATGACGCTGTTCGCTCTCTACCATCAGGCCGGCACTCCCGACCGGAGCACGGTCAATGACTGGCTTGCCGGCAACCTGTGCCGGTGCACCGGGTACCGCCCGATCGTCGATGCCGCACTGGATGCCTGCCGGGGTGAGCCGGCCGACAGCTATATCCGCGGCCGCCGGCAGACGGCGGCGAAGCTCGCCGCTCTTGCCGCGCCCGACGACATCTTCATCGGCGACGACCACGGCTTTCTCGCCGTCCCTGCTTCGACGGAGAGCCTCGCGGCTCTGTACGAAAGACATCCCGATGCAGTGCTGGTGGCCGGTGCAACCGACGTCGCTCTGTGGATCACCAAAGAGCTTCGCGATCTGCCCAAGATCATCTTCCTGCATCGTGCGGGGCTCGACGAAATCGAGGTCGAGGAGGATCGGCTGTCCCTCGGCGCCATGGCCAGCTATAGCGATGCCGAGCCGCATCTGGCGGCGATCGATCCTGATCTGCGCGAGCTGTTGCGTCGCCTTGGTTCGAGGCAGATCAGAGCCGCCGGTACGGTGGGCGGCAACATCGCCAATGGCTCGCCGATCGGCGACATGCCGCCGGCGCTGATTGCGCTTGGCGCCGAAATCGAGCTGCGCCGTGGCAGCGCATCGCGCCTGTTGCCGCTCGAGGATTTCTTCCTCGCCTACGGCAAGCAGGATCGGCGGCCTGGCGAGTTTCTCGTCCGCATCTTCATACCGACGCTTGCCTCTCGCGATGCCTTCCGGTGCTTCAAGATTTCGAAGCGATACGATCAGGACATATCGGCGCTCATGGGCGCGTTTCGTCTGTCCATCGAGGAGCGGCGGGTGAGCGCGGCGCGGATTGCATTCGGCGGCATGGCCGCGACCCCGAGGCGGGCGCCTCTCGCCGAGAAGGCAATTGTCGGAGCCCGCCTCGACGATCGGGGAAGCTGGCAGGCGGCCCTGGAAGCGCTTGCCACTGACTACCGGCCCATCGATGACCTTCGCGCCAGTGCGTCCTATCGAAGCCTCGCGGCACGCGCCCTGCTGGAGAAGGCCTTGCGTGAAATCGCCGGTGCCGGATCGCAGGAAACACGAGTGTTCGGGCACAGGGAGCAGCAACTTGGACGCGTCGCCTAGCGTAAGAGTGGGTCGGCCGCCAAGCCGGTCGCGGCGCACGGTCGGTGAGCCGCTGGCCCATGACAGCGCCGAGAAACACGTGCTGGGGCGCGCGCCCTACGTCGACGACCTTCTGGAGCCGGAAGGCACGCTGCACCTGGCGCCCGGTTATGCGGCCGATTACACGTGCGGGAACATCACGGCTCTCGATCTCGAGGCCGTGCGCCGGGCCCCGGGCGTGGTCGCGGTTCTAACCCATCGCGACATACCGGGTATCAACGACTGCAGCCCGGCCTTCGGCGATGATCCCATTCTGGCCGGCGCCAGGATCGAGTTTCACGGCCAGGTCGTATTCGCGGTCGTCGCTGAAACGCGCCATGCCGCCCGCTCCGCCGCTCGCCTGGCCCGCATCGAAGTCGCTCCCGATCGCCCGATCGTCACCATTGCCGATGCGGTTGCTGCCGACAGCGACTTGCTCCCGTCCTACCAGTTTGTGCGCGGCGATTGCCGGGTCGCACTGGCCCGTTCGCCCCATCGGCTTGCGGGCAGCGTCAATATCGGTGGCCAGGAACATTTCTATCTGGAGGGGCAAGTTTCCATGGCCGTGCCGCAGGAAAGCGGCGGCATGCTGGTCTATTGCTCGACCCAGCACCCCGGCGAGGTCCAGCACTGCGTGGCCAAAATGCTGGCCGTGGCCGACGCCGCGGTGGTGTGTGAATGCCGCCGCATGGGCGGCGGGTTTGGCGGCAAGGAATCCCAGGCTGCGCAATGGGCAGCACTTGCCGCGCTCGCCGCCCATGTCACGGGCAAACCGGCGAAGATCCGGCTCGATCGCGACGACGATATGATCATGACCGGCAAGCGCCATGATTTCCATGTCGACTACGAGGCGGGGTTCGACGCCGCGGGCGTGCTCGCCGCAGTCGATGTATCGCTGCTCGGCCGCTGCGGGTATTCTGCCGATCTGTCGCTGGGCGTGAACGACCGCGCCATGTTTCATGCGGACAATTGCTACTACTATCCGGCAGCCCGCATCTTTTCACGCCGGCTGAGAACCAACACGGTCTCGGCAACGGCATTTCGCGGCTTCGGCGCTCCGCAGGGAATGCTCTTCGCCGAACGTATGATGGACGCGATCGCGATACGGCTGAGCTTCGACCCGCTGGATGTGCGCAAGGTGAACTTCTATCGCCGCCGCCGCGACGTGACGCCGTACGGCCAGGTGGTTTCCGACAACATCATCGCCGCTCTGGTCTCGAAACTGGAGAGGTCGTGCAGCTACCGCCGCCGCCGAAAGGAATGCATCGCTTTCAACGCGCGCAGCGCCATGTTGAAGAAAGGCCTGGCGCTGACCCCGGCCAAATACGGCATATCCTTCACGCTTACCCACCTGAACCAGGCCGGCGCTCTGGTTCACGTCTTCACCGACGGCTCGGTACAGGTAAATCACGGTGGCACCGAGATGGGGCAAGGTCTCTATGTGAAGGTCGCACAGGTGGTTGCGGAGGAGTTCGGCATTCCGCTTGCGAGCGTGAAAACCACCGCCACCAGCACGGACAAGGTTCCGAACGCCTCGCCGACCGCTGCTTCCGCAGGATCGGATCTGAACGGCATGGCGGCAAAAGCTGCCGCCGCCACGATCAGGAAACGCCTGACCGATTTCGCTGCTGCGGACTTTCGCGTCGCCGCAAGCAGCATTCGGTTTGCCGGCGGCAAGGTGGTGATCGGCGGCAAGACGCTGACCTTCGGCGAGCTGGCGCGACGAGCGCATGGCGCGCGCGTCCATCTTTCCTCGACCGGATTCTATGCCACGCCCGTCAATCGCCTGGGACCGTGCGTCGGCGCGCGGCAATCCATTCTTCTACTTTGCCTACGGTGCAGCCTGCTCCGAGGTCACCGTCGACACGTTGACGGGGGAGTACCGGCTGGACCGCGTGGACATTCTGCACGATGTCGGCAGATCCCTGAATCCCGCCGTCGATATCGGACAGATAGAGGGCGCCTTCGTGCAGGGCGTGGGCTGGCTCACCACCGAGGAACTGGTGTTCGATGAGAAAGGCCGGCTCAGCACGCATGCGCCGTCGACCTACAAGATCCCCACGGCCTCTGACGTGCCCGAAGATTTCCGGGTGCAGATATGGAAGTCCGATGGCAACCGCGCCGCCACCCTCTATCGCTCGAAAGCCGTGGGCGAACCGCCGCTGATGCTCGCGCTGTCGGTGTTTTCCGCCATTACCGATGCCTTGGCCAGCCTGAAGCCGGGCGCCGTGCCGCCGCTCGACGCCCCGGCGACGCCGGAAGCGGTGATGCGGGCGGTCGCTGCGATGCAGGGCTGAGTCGCAGCATGCGCGTGTGGCGCACGATCGCGAACCTCGTGAAAAGCTATGGCCGCTGCGCCATGGTGACGGTGGTGGAGGTGAGAGGCTCGGCTCCGCGGGAGGAGGGTGCCCGTCTCTTCGTCGTCGAGGGAGGAGGCTATCGCGGCACCATAGGCGGAGGGGCCCTCGAATGGCGCGCCCTCATCGAGGCGCAGGACGCTCTGCGCCGGCGGGCGGGGCCGAAGATCGTCAGCATGGTGCTGGGTCCCCATCTCGGTCAGTGCTGCGGCGGTCAGGTGAAGTTGATGATCGAAGTCCTGGAGGACGATGACCTGCCCATGATCCGCGAGCTGGCAGCGCGGGAAAAAAGCGGCCGGTTCGCCACAGTGACCGTGCTCGCCGGAGGAAAGGTGGAGCGCCGTCCCGACACCGGGCCGGTCTCGAGTGCAGGCGTGCGTTTCCTCGCCAGTGACACGCTCATCGAGCAGTTCGGCGAGGAACCTCGGACGATCTACCTTTTCGGCGCCGGGCATGTAGGCCGCGCTCTTGTTCTGGCGCTCGCGCCCCTGCCGTTTGCCGTGACGTGGATCGACAGCCGCAGCGAGGCCTTTCCTGCCGCTGTTCCCGCCAACGTCTCGATCGATCAGCGCCCGGATCCCGCCGCGGCTGTTCCGCTGGCGCCGGCCGGCACCTTCGTTCTGGTGATGACCCACAGCCATGCCATGGATCTGGCGATCGTTGCGCGCGCCCTGACGATGAGCCGCATTCCATACGTCGGGGTGATCGGCAGCGACACCAAGCGGGCCCGCTTCCTCTCACGGTTGCGGGCGGCGGGAGCCAGGGAAAGCGAAGTCGCCCGGTTCGTTTGTCCGATCGGCCTCCCCGGGATCCGTTCCAAGGTTCCCGCGATCATCGCTGCATCGACCGCCGCCGATCTTTTGGCCCGCGATGAATTGCTCGCTCTAGCATCGGTTCCGGTAACCCTCGTGCACAAGACTGCTTGATATGGCCAAGCGGCGGGGGGCAGAGGTCGCGGTTTCCCGGCAGACAGGAAACGAAGGCGCGGAGCCCTGGCTGCTCGAGGCGACCGGCATCGACAAGTCCTTCGGCAGTCTGAAAGCCAACGATCAGGTCTCGTTGCGTGTGAAGCAGGGGGAGATCCACGCCCTTCTGGGTGAAAACGGGGCCGGCAAGTCGACGCTCGTCAAGATCATCTACGGATCGCTGCAGCCGGATGCCGGTGAGATCCGTTGGCTCGGCAACCAGGTGAAAATCTCCAATCCGGCCGCCGCCCGTAAGCTCGGCATCGGCATGGTGTTTCAGCATTTCTCATTGTTCGAGGCGCTCACGGTGGTGGAGAACATCGCACTTGCCATGGCGGGAGCCCTCGACCTCGACAGCTTGTCGGCGAAAATCGCCAGGGTCTCCGGCGAGTACGGCTTGCCGCTGCATCCCGGCGCGACCGTTGCCGACCTGTCGGTGGGCGAGCGCCAGCGCATCGAGATTGTCCGCTGTCTGCTGCAGGAGCCGCGGCTTCTGATCATGGATGAGCCGACCGCAGTGCTGACGCCCAATGAGGCCGAGCAGCTGTTTCGGACTCTCAGGCGTCTGGCAGTCGAGGGCTGCGCCGTGCTCTACATTTCCCACCGCCTCCAGGAGGTCAAACAGCTTTGCCACAGCGCAACGATACTTCGCCACGGCAAGGTGGTGGCCACGGCAGACCCGCGCAAGGAGACGGCTCGTTCGCTCGCCCGCCTCATGGTCGGCGCCGACATCGCCGTCATCAAGGCTGCATCTCCCGCTCATGACCGAACCCTGCGCCTGCAGCTCGACCGGCTCGGTCAGGCGGCCGACAATCCCTTTGCGGTCACGTTGAAGAATGTCTCGCTGGACGTTTTCGGCGGCGAAGTCGTCGCAATCGCCGGGGTTGCCGGAAACGGTCAATCCGAGCTCTTCGATGCCATCTCGGGTGAGCGGGAGAACGACCAGCCCGACGCCGTCATCCTGAACGGCAAGCCGGCCGGCAAGCTCGGCGTAAGTGAGCGCCGCAAGCTCGGGGCGGCATTCGTTCCCGAAGAACGGCTGGGTCACGGAGCCGTTCCCGGATTCACGCTCTCCGAGAACGTCATGTTGACCCGCCACTCCGCGGACGCCGGGCTGATCCGCAATGGCTTCCTTGACCTCGCCGCCGCGAGCGAGGTCGCCGCCCGGGTGTCGCGCGACTACGATGTTCGCAAGGGCAAGGCGGATCCGGAAGCGCGGGCGCTATCAGGCGGAAATCTCCAGAAGTTCGTCGTCGGGCGTGAGCTTGATCGCAAGCCCTCGGTGCTGGTTGTCAACCAGCCCACCTGGGGCGTCGATGCCGGTGCGTCGGCGGTAATCCGCCAGGCCCTGGTCGATCTTGCACGCTCGGGCTCGGCGGTGCTGGTCATCAGCCAGGACCTCGACGAGATTTTCGAGATCGCGGATCGCATCGCGGTCATCTCGCGTGGCGAGGTCTCGCCCGCCCATCCTGCAGCCCAGATGTCGCTGGACAGGATCGGATTGCTCATGGCAGGCGCCCATGAACATCAATCCCCCTCCGAGGACAGGCATCTTGCGGCTGGTGCTTGAAAGGCGTTCCGAGCGCTCGAAGGCGATGGCGCTTCTGTCGCCGGTCCTGGCCGTGGTGCTGACGCTGATTGCCGGCGGCGTCATATTCGCTCTGCGCGGTCTCGACCCGCTGCACGCGCTCTATGTCTACTTCGTGGAGCCGCTGACGGCGCGCTGGTCCCTCGAAGCGCTGATCGTCAAGGCGACGCCCTTGGTGCTGATCGCCGCCGGGCTCGCCGTCTGTTACCGGGCCAACGTGTGGAACATCGGCGCCGAGGGCCAGTTGACGCTCGGGGCCGTGCTGGGTGGGCTCGTACCCGTCTATTTTGCGGCGTGGCAATCACCTCTGACGCTCGTTTCCATGCTTGCGCTTGGTGCACTGGGAGGCATGGCGCTGGCTGCTGTCCCCGCATGGTTGAAGAATCGCTTCAGCGCCAACGAAATTCTGACCAGCCTCATGCTCGTGTACGTGGCGCAGCTGTTTCTCGACTGGCTGGTTCGTGGCCCGTGGCGCGACCCCCTCGGCTTCAACTTTCCGAAGTCGGTGACTTTCGAAGGCTGGCAATTGTTGCCGATGGTCACCGGCGCCGTACACATCGGGGCGCTGTTTGCGCTGATCGCCGCACTGTCGCTCTATGTCGTTGTGGGCCGTACCCTCAAGGGCTTCGAAGTCCGGGTGCTCGGCAGCGCGCCGCGGGCGGGGCGGTTTGCCGGCTTTTCGCGAGCTCGCGTGGTGACTTTCTGCTTCCTGCTGTCCGGCGCCCTCGCCGGGCTTGCCGGCGTCTGCGAGGCCATGAGCACGGTCGGCCAGCTGCAGCCCACGATCTCGCCGGGCTACGGCTTTACCGCCATCATCGTTGCGTTCCTCGGACGTCTCAATCCGATCGGCGTTCTGTTCGCCGGCCTGATGCTTGCCCTGAGCTATCTGGGCGGCGAGGCAGCGCAGGTGACGCTCGGCGTCTCCGACAAGATTGCCCGGGTGTTCCAGGGCATTCTGCTCTTCTTCATCCTCGCCTGCGATGTCCTCATTCTCTATCGCCTCCGCCTGATCAGATGGCGCCCGACACAGGTGGCTCGTGCTTGAAGCGATCATCCTCACCATCATTACGGCCTCGACACCGCTGCTGCTTGCAGCACTCGGAGAGCTGGTGACCGAACGCTCAGGGGTGCTCAATCTCGGCGTCGAAGGCATGATGGTGGTGGGGGCGGTGTGTGGTTTCGGGGGAGCCTTCCTCACCGGTTCGACCGTTTTGGGGATACTTGCCGCCATCCTCTCCGGCGCGGCACTGGCAGCGCTGTTCGGCGTCATGACGCTGAATTTGGTGACCAACCAGGTAGCGACCGGCCTGGCACTTACGCTGCTGGGCCTGGGTCTTTCGGGACTCATCGGCGAGCGCTTTGTCGGCCAGCCGGGCGTCAGGCTGGAGAAAGTTGCGGTGCCGTTCTTGACCGACGTTCCATTTGTTGGGCGCATCCTTTTCGATCAGGATCCGCTGGTCTACGCCTCCCTGTTGCTCACTGCCGCGGTCGCCTATGTGCTGTTCCGTACCCGGGCGGGCCTCGTCATCCGCGCCGTCGGCGACAGTCATCAATCCGCCCACGCCCTGGGCTTCAGCGTCATCAGGGTGCGCTACGGATGCGTGCTGTTCGGCGGCGCCTGCGCCGGGCTTGCCGGCGGGTATCTGTCGCTCGCCTATACGCCGCAATGGATCGAAAACATGACTGCCGGGCGCGGCTGGATTGCGTTGGCTCTGGTGGTCTTCGCCTCATGGCTGCCGTGGCGCGCTGCCGTCGGCGCCTATCTCTTCGGCACGATTTCCATTTTCGGCTTCGCCGTTCAAGCCATGGGACTGGGCATTCCCTCGCAGTTCCTGTCCGCGCTGCCCTATCTCGTCACCATCGCCGCGCTCGTCGTGATTTCGGGCAACCGCTTTCTCATGCGCGCCAACACGCCGTCCTGCCTTGGCCAGCCATTTGTTCCAGATCGCTGATGCAATTCCACAAGGCCGCAAAATGAGATAGGAACGCCACGAAGGTTCCGGCTGTTCGAACAGGAAGGAGACGTCGAATGAAGAAATATCTGCTGGCGGCGGCAGCCGCGGTGATGGCCTTGACCGGGGCGGCGGCAACTGCCTCCGCCAAGACCAAGGCCTGCTGGATCTACGTCGGTCCGATCGGCGATCACGGCTGGTCCTACCAGCATCACCAGGGCCTGCTTGCCGTTCAGAAGGAGCTCGGCGACAAGGTCGAGACCGTTCACGTGGAGAACGTCTCGGAGGCCGATTCCGAACGCTCCATCGAGCGCCTGGCGCGCGACGGCTGCAACATCATTTTCACGACCTCGTTCGGGTTCATGGAGCCGACGCTCAAGGTCGCCAAGAAGTTTCCCGACGTGAAGTTCGAGCATGCGACCGGGTACAAGACCGCCGAAAACGTCACCACCTACAATGCGAAGTTCCACGAAGGCCGTTATGTGATCGGCCAGATTGCCGCCAAGGTGTCGAAGTCCGGCGTGGCGGGCTACATCGTTTCCTTCCCGATTCCGGAAGTGGTGTCGGGCATCAACTCGTTCATGCTCGGCGCGCAGTCGGTCAATCCCGACTTCAAGGTCAAGATCGTGTGGGTGAATACCTGGTACGATCCGGGCAAGGAGGCTGACGCGGCCAAAGTCCTGTTCGGCCAGGGCGCCGACATCATTGTCCAGCATACGGATTCGACGGCTCCCCTTCAGGTGGCTGAAGAACAGGGCAAACACGGCTTCGGCCAGGCATCCGACATGATCAAATTCGCGCCCAAGGCGCAACTCACTGCCATCGTGGACAATTGGGCGCCCTATTACGTGCGCCGCGTCAACGACGTGATCAGCGGCGCCTGGAAGTCGCAAGCCTCTTGGGACGGCATGGCCGAAGGCACGGTGGTGATCGCGCCTTTCACCAATCTTCCCGACGACGTGGTCAAGATGGCGACCGAGACGGCCGAAAAAATAAAGTCGGGCGCGCTTCATCCGTTTACCGGCCCCATCACCCGGCAGGACGGAACGGTGGTTGGTGAAGCGGGCAAGCCGCTGCCCGATGGAGACATTCTTGCCATGAACTGGTACGTCAAGGGAGTCGACGACAAGCTGCCGCAGTAGCAATTCCCCTCCCCCTTGCGGGGAGGGGTTAGGGGCGGGGGGTTCGGCGAGGCGAGATGACCCCCACCCTTGATCCCTCCCCACAAGGGGGAGGGAATCGCCATGAGCGCCTTCTTTGCCGACTGGCTCAACCTCCTCCTGCGCTGGGCGCACCTGATCGCGGGCATCAGCTGGATCGGCACCTCGTTCTACTTCGTGGCGCTCGACTTCAGCCTCAGGAAGCGCGCCGGGATGAACCCCGGCGTCGCCGGCACCGCCTGGGAGGTGCACGGCGGCGGCTTCTACCATGTCGAGAAGTACCTCGTGGCGCCAAAGACGCTGCCGGATGATCTCATCTGGTTCAAATGGGAGGCGTATCTGACGTGGGTCACCGGATTCCTCCTGCTGGTCGTTCAGTACTACTGGAACGCCTCCACCTATCTCATCGATCCCTTGGTTCTGCCGCTCGAATGGTACGACGCCGTCGCGATCTCGCTGGGGGGCCTCATCGGCGGCTGGCTGGTATATGACTTGCTCTGCCGCTCGCCGCTCATCGGCAAGCCGGTGCTCCTCGCTGCGGCGGTTTTCGTGGTCATCGTGGCGGCTGCCTGGGGTTTCGCCCAGGTGTTCTCCGGCCGCGGTGCGATCATCCACGTCGGCGCATTCATCGGCACCATCATGGCCGCCAACGTGTTCGCGGTGATCATCCCCAATCAGCGCCGTATTACCGAGGCGCTCATGAAAGGGCAGGATCCCGATCCCGCTCTTGGCATCACGGGCAAGCAGCGTTCGTTGCACAACACGTATCTGACTCTTCCGGTCCTGCTGTTGATGCTCGCCAACCACTATCCGATGCTCGCCAACCATCCACACTCCTGGCTGCTCGTCGCCCTGATCCTGGTGGGTGGGGCGTGCCTGCGACACTTCCTCGTCCGCTACGAGGTGGGCGATCCCTTCGGCGCCATCGCCTGGACGCTGCCGTTCATCCTGGGCGCGCTCGCGATCGCCGTCGTCCTGACGGCGCCCAGGATCGAAGATGTCTCCGCCCTGCCCAGGGTCGGCGATGGGGAAGTTATGGCCATAAGCCGGAAGCACTGCGTCATGTGTCACGCGCGAAAGCCCACCCACGAAGGCTTCACCGAAGCTCCCAAGGGTACCGTGCTCGAGACCATAGATGACCTCAAGCGCTTCGCCGTGTTGATCGACCGGCAGACCGTGCAAACCCATGCCATGCCGCTGGGCAATGAGAGCGACATGACCGTGGAGGAGCGGCGCACGCTCGGCGTCTGGCTCCGGCAGAACCGTTAAGCCCATGAAGCTGTCGATTGCCGAAGTGAATGCCATGAGCGGCGACGGCTTCGTTTTGGCATTCGGGGGCGTCGCCGAGCATTCACCCTGGGTTGCGCGCCAAGCCGCGAGCGCGCGGCCGTTCCCGTCCCGTGAAGCCATGATCCAGGCGTTCGCCGACGCCCTTAAAGGAGCCCCCAGGGACGCCCAGCTGGCGCTGCTGCGGGCCCACCCCGATCTCGGCGCGCGCGGCGGGCTATCCGAAGAGTCCTCGCATGAACAGACCGGAGCCGGGCTTGGCAATCTTTCGATTGATGAACGGTCCCGCCTCAGCGAGCTTAACAGGCTCTACAGATCGAAGTTCGGCTTTCCCTTCATTCTTGCGGTGAGGGGCGCTATCCCGCAGCAGATACTCACGCACTTTGCCGAACGCGTGGACCACTCGGCAGCCGCCGAGCTCGCGATTGCGCTGGGTGAGGTCAGCCGCATCATCCGCTTCCGCATTGAGGACCGCATCGGGCCATGACCGCCAAACGTGTGGTGCGCGGCCAGACGCTGTCCTTCCCATCGGCATCTGAACCCATCCATGAGGTCCGGGGCGCCGTCGTCATCGGTCACGACGGCCGTATTCTGTGGACGGGTCCCTACCGCCGGCTGCCGGCGATCCATCGCCGGGCTCCCGTCGATGACTATGGCGATTGCCTGGTCATGCCGGGGTTCATCGATGCGCATATTCATTTCCCGCAGTACCGGATGCTCGCCGCACCCGGACTCGACCTGCTCGATTGGCTCCGCCGCTTCGCGTTCCCCGAGGAAGCGCGATATCGGAATAGCTCCTACGCCGAACATGCCGCCGGGCTCTTTCTGGACCGCCTGTTCGCCAACGGCACGACCTCCGCGCTTGCCTTCTGCTCCGTCCACAAGGCGTGCGCCGAGGCGCTGTTCCGGGCAGCGGAGACCCTCAACATGGCGATCGCCACCGGCAAGACCATGATGGATCGCAACGCTGTCCCGGCGGTCCAGGACACCCCGGAGCAGGGGGCGCGCGACAGCGAGAACCTTCTTGTCAAGTGGCACGGCCGCGGGCGCGCCCGCTACGCGGTGACCCCGCGCTTCGCCATCACTTCGAGCGAGGGCCAGCTCCGGCTGTCGGGTGAGCTTCTGAAGTCACATCCCGAAGCGCTGCTGCAGTCGCATCTGTCGGAGAGCCTGCTCGAGATCGCGACGTTGAAGGGCCTGTTCCCCAACGATGTGGACTACACCGCGGTTTATGATCGCTTCGGGCTGCTCGGGACCAGGAGCCTTTTCGCCCACGGCGTTCATCTTTCGGAACGGGAGCTCGCACGGCTGCACGAAACCGGATCGAAGATCGTCCACTGCCCGACCTCCAATACCTTTCTGGGCTCGGGGCTTTTCGACATTTCCAATCTGCGCAAGGCTTCGCGGCCGGTCGGAGTCGGCCTCGCGACCGACGTCGGCGGCGGCACCAGCTATTCAATGCTGGCGACCATGGCGGAAGCCTATCGGGTGGCCATGCTCCGCGGAAAACGGCTGACCGCCATCGAGCTTTTTCACATGGCGACCAGCGGCAACGCCGGGCTTCTGGGCCTCGACGGTGAAGTGGGCGCGCTCGTCGAAAGCGCGTTTGCCGATCTGGTAGTGCTCGATCCCCGCGCCACCCCCGTGCTGGCGAGCCGCGACGAGATTTCCGAATCTCTTGAGGACCGGTTGTTTGCGCTCGCCCTGCTCGGCGACGATCGCGCCGTCAGGGCCACCTATGTGGCGGGAAAGCGCGTACATCATCGCAAGGCGTCGCGCTGACACGGCGGTGGCAGTGGAGAGCGGAAGAACGACCACAGCACACATCCAAAGACAGTTTTACTTCTGGACCTCGTCATAGTTCGTGTCCTTGCTTTTGGCCGAGAGTCCTTTTTCGGCGTTGGCTGCTACACGCGTAGCCTGTTGTTGAATATTGCTTGCAAATAGGTTTAGAGCATCGCGATCCGCCGGCAATTCTTCCGCGAGTTGCCTGGGAAGCCGAATTACCTCATCTGCAATGGCGGTACCCAACTGGTTCACTCTATGGACGGCCGCGGCAGGCGACAAACGGATCTCTTTGGCAAAACGCTCCCAATGCCGGCGTTCGAGATATTCAGCGCGGTTCTTGCCGGCGATTTTCATGGCAAGATTGCGCGTGATCCCGTCATATGAAAGCGCACTCATGAGATCGTAGCCGGGCGCCAGGCGAGGGGCCCCGGCATCAGTGAGCATGAGCGAGAAATTCTTGCCGTGTCTGTCCGTATCCCCAATGCAGCAGGCAAAAATTACCAGATCGAGCAATATTAGTCGGTCGCGTGCACTGCGCCGTGAATACTGATCAATCACCCCAAACAGTTTTTTGAAGCCCGGTCCGCGTCGAGCTTCATACTTTTGTGTTGGATAGAATCCAAGGACTTGGCAGAAGTCTTCCTGGTGCACGCGCCTAACGTGGATTCCGTCAGTCACTTTTCGATCATACCGTTGCACCAGCAAGTACCGACGATTTTCAGCAATTCCCACCGATGCATGTGCGACTTGCAAGCTGAGCCCTTCTGCCAGACGCATGCAAAGCAGCTCGTTTTCGACAGTCGCATAAAGGCGCTCGCTCTCAGGTTTTAGGATGTGCGTTGATGCTGCGCCATGAAGCGGAAGAGAAACTTTGGTTCCAAAGACGGCGACCGCCAGCTTGGTTTGAGCGCCGGCGAGAGACATTGTGACGTCTTGTTCGCCTGCAAGCAGGGGCCGTTGCGACAGTCGTTGGATGACTTCTGACAGTTCCTTATCACTGAGGTCTCGATAATCAGCATGTTCAATTGGTTCTGGTCCGCCAATTGAAAGGGCGCCGGCAGTTTCGCGTCCAATTTCCTCGAGTAGACCGTAGACATCCGATTGACTGCGTCCAAGCAACCGGCCGATCTGTTCAAGCTGTCTGTCTTCCGGCAAGAGATTTGCGAACCAGGGCGTGGCCTGCTCAGGCAAATACGGTTCCTGTCTCAGCGGCATTGATAGTGAAATTGCGAAGCTACTGTCTGCATTCAGCCATTCGGGATCATATGCAAATGAGATCCCATCGCCGCTTTCTTCGATCTGCCCAACGCGGGCGTTTTCATAGAAAACAGGCAGCATGTCAGTCCTCGTAGACCATGGTGGTGTTGATCCCGAGTGCTGCCGCGACTTCCAGCGCTTTGCCTAGGCGGGCGGTTTCCTTTCCATTTTCGAGGTTGACAATAAACCGCTCCCCTGCGCCCACGGACAATGCCAACTGACGCTGAGTCAGGTCCTGTTCCATTCTTGCCTTGCGTACCGCCGTTCCAAAATCGGCTGCAGTCCTGATTTGCCAAGTTTGCATGTTTGGGTGCCATCTTACCGATCGGTAAGATATACGATTTATTTGGTAGAAATGGAAGAGCTCTTACCGATCGGGAAGACAGACTTCCAAGGCTTTATGAAAGGAGATCCGCATAACAAAAAATATGAAGTCCAAACAAAGCTTTACATGAAAAATTGTTAGCCGGGAGCCGAATAGGAACCCTGCCATGGCTTACCGATCGGGAAGAGTGACTCCTCTTATGCTAACGGTCAGTAGGGCTCAGACAAGCCTCGATATCGAGGACGATCCCTTCGTTTGCAAGCGACACCTCCTCGAGGTTGTCGCCGGGCCCCTTGCGGTCGACGATGAGAAACAGGCTGGCGCGGTCCAGCACCAGCAGCGGGTGATGCCAGACGCCCCTTGCGAAGTTGACCCCCTGGCGGCCGCCTGCCCGGAACGCCCGGAGGCTCTCGGGGCGCGGTCCGTCGCCGGCCACAACCACCAGCCAATCACGCGCCTGAAGCGGAAAGAAAAGCTGGCTGCCCAGTGGATGCCGCTCCATGATTTCGATCGTGATCGGCGTCGGCCGCGGCTCGGCGGTGCACAGGCTGACGCTCGTCTCACCGCTCTGATTGAGGGTATCGATCCGCGCCAGATCATGAAAACGTTCGGCGAATCCCTGGTTGATGGGCTGGGGTTCTGCGCCCACGCATTCCACCACGTCGCCGTAGGGAGCAAAGGCGGCTTTGCTCAGCTCCTGGGGCTTGAGAACGATCACGCGAGTTTGCCGAAGATGCGCAGCCGCGACACCCCGCCGTCCGGGAAGATGTTGAGCTTCACGTGGCTGACGGGACCCAATCGGTTGATAGACTTGCCGTCAAATGTGTGGATGCGGTCCATCTCGAGCTTCTGCTCGCCCATGAGCTCCTTCCAGAACATCGACTGGGAGGCGAGCGACCGGTCGCCGTCGCCTTCGAGCAACGCCGCCTGTACCGAGCAGCGGTCGGGATAGTTGCCCTTGTAGTATGCGGTATCGACCTCGATTCTCTCGACCGTACCTGCCGCCCCGAGCTTGACGATGATCCAGTCGTTGCCGGGCTCGCGCCGGCGCCGCGTCTCCCAGCCGTCCCCCATGTTGATGCCGCGGCCGGACAACAGCATGGTCCACACGCTGCCATAGTGGGCGTCATTGTAGGCGAGGATACGCCCGCCGTTGGCGATGTTGGACAGCTCGTGGACCGCGTTGCGGTCTTTGCCGTCCCATTGTGCCATCGGCTCCCCATAGACGCGCAGGCGCGCCACGCCGCCGTCGGGATAGATGTGCAGTCTGAGGCAATTGTAGACGCCGCGGTCTCCGACCTCGATGAAATGATGAGCGCTTGGGCCGAGCGAGCTCGCCGGCACGATCTCGCGCCATGCCGTGCCGGCCGACAGAGGATCATCGGTCAGCGCCGCCTCGATCGACGCCGCCGGCGGGTAGTTGCCCGTGAAGTGGCTCGTGTCGATGTCGACGCCGTGGATGTGGCCTTTCACTCCCAGTTTGATGACGCAATAGTCGTGGCCGCCGCCGCGGCGCCGGCGCGATTCCCAGCCGTCCATCCACTTGCCGTTGGCGTCGTACTTGTCGGCGATGAAGACCGCCGGCTTGTCCTCGAGCAGGCGCGACTTGTCGGCGAAAAAGTCGTCGGTCGCATGGACCGCGGCGGAACCCAGCCGCGGGGAGGCGAGATTGACGCTGTTGCGGGCGAAGTCCGGCAGATTATCGGCAGAGAGTCTAGAAGGCATGTTGCACTCTATCGCATGACGGGCCAGGTGTCGGCGATCCGGTAGCCTTCCTGAAAGGGATCCTCTGGATCGAGCATCAGTTGCTGGGTTCCGGTGATCCAGGCGCGCCCCGAAATCTCCGGGACAATGGCGGGCCGGCCCGCCACCTGGGTTTCCTCCACAACCCGGCAGTCAAAGCGGGTTTCGATGATCGATCGGCCCGTGTAGCGGCGCCCGACGCCGAGCAGACCCTTGGCATGCTGGACCGCCATCAGCGCCGAGCAGCCCGTGCCGGTCGGCGAGCGGTCGATCTTGCCCGGCCGAACGACGCAGGCATTGCGGCTCGACAGGCCCTCCGTCGTTTCCTCCAACGGGCCGGCCATGAAACAGAACGAGATATGGTCCCAGTCCACTTGCGGGTGACGGAAAGGAAGCTGATCGTTCGCGGCGGCCGTGATCTTCATGCCGGTTTGCGCCAGCTCGCGTGCCTCGTCCGGCTTGATGGCGAAGCCTAGCGCCCGGGCATCGGCAAGCACGAAACTGTCCCCGCCGAATGCCGTATCGACTGTGATCGTTCCCAAACCTTCTACTTCCAGAGCAGCACCAAGCCGGTCGGCGAACGACGGCACGTTGCGGATGGTCATCCGCTCCGCCTTGCCGCCGCGGCATTGCGCCCTGACCTCGACGAGGCCGGCCGGCGCCTCGAGCGTCAGCAGCGTTTGCGGCTCGTGCATCGGCAGAATGCCGGTATCGAGCAGCACGGTGGCGACGCAGATGGCGTTGGACCCCGACATGGGCGGAGTATCTTCCGGCTCCATGATGATGAAGCCCATCTGCGCCGCGGGGTTCTTCGCCGGCACCAGCAGATTGACGTGCCGGAATACGCCGCCGCGCGGCTCGTTCAACACGAATTTCCGCAAGCGTTCGTCCCTGGCGATGAAACGCGACTGCTCCCACAAGGTGTCGCCGGGTGGCGGGGCCACGCCGCCCACGATCACGTCACCCACTTCGCCTTCGGCATGGCACCCGACGATCGAGATGACGTTCGACGAGCGCATGAGCGATGCCTGCGCTCAGGCCGCCCTACCGTAGAATCCGATCCGTTCCTGCTCCGAGAACATGACGCCGGGGCGCTCGTAGTAGGAAAAGACGGCAATGATCCGTTCGGCCACACCTTCGATCGGCGTTACGCGATGCGCGGTGTTCCGTCCCTTGAAAACGTTGAGCGTGCCGGCCGACAAGGGCTGAACCGCGACCTCGGGGTCAAGTCCCTGAAGCAGCTTCGCCACGCCTTCATAGTTGGGATCATTGTCCGACCGCAAATTCGAGCGGTACTCGAACTCGCCCCCGGCTTCCGGAGCCTGGATGAGCAGCGTGGTCGTGAACTCTGAGCGGTCGAAATGCCAGTTCAGCGCTTCACCCTGCCTGTAGGCCATGACGTTGACCCGCGCCAGGGGATCGGCCATCGGGTAGAGCCGCGCCTTTTCCATGGTTTCCGCCAGGAAATTCGCCAGCGGCGGCCATTCGTAGATTTGTATCAGCAAGCTGCCTGCCAATTGATCCGCACAAACGGTGCGGTTGGTGGTTTCGAAACGCCGTAAGGCTGGATGATCGGCCGGGAGCCCTTCGACTTTGTCCCGGAAGTAGATGTTGTGCTGGCGGCGGTGCAGGAAAGAGTTGGCGGCGAGAAGCGGCTTCAGGTCTCGTGCCATGCGCCAGAGAGCGGTCGGTAACACGAAGCCGTCGAGAGAGAACATGCCACTCTCCGCAAGGTCGCGGCGGCAGCGCTCGACGACGGCGCGGCCGGCCTCGCTGTCGAGCCGCTCAATCGGATAACGATCGAGATCCAGGATGGTCGCGGTTTCGGCGGCGGTCAAAATTTCCTCCTGCACAAGCGGTTCGGCATGATGCCACAGTACGCAACGCGTTGTCACAGTACCTTCGCATTCGCGTGATTGCTGTCGGCGATGAAGGCGGCTCACGGCAACGCCGGGTCTGATACGTTCACGCGGCGCCAGTGGATGTCGGTGCTTGCGAAGGCGGACCTGTCGCGACTGCGCGATCTCGCTTCACCCGGATCATTTCCGCCGTTTACCTATCTGCGCAAGCCGGAAACCGGGTTGGTCATGGTTCGCGGCCGCAGCGGCGGCACCGGCAGTCCCTTCAACTTCGCTGAAATGACCGTCACCCGCTGCTCGGTCCGCCTAGGCGACGGAACAGTCGGCCACGCCTATGTAGCGGGCCGCTCGCCGAAGCACGCCGAAATCGCTGCCCTTTGCGATGCGCTGCTGCAGGACGAATCAGCCAGTGAGGCAATAATGCGTACCGTCATCCGCCCCCTTGCCGAGGAGGAAGCGGAGCGCCGCCGCGTGCTTGTTCGCAAGAGTGCGGCCACGACCGTCGATTTCTTCACCATGGTGCGCGGCGATGATGAATGAGCTGATGAGCGGGTTTGCCGATCCCCCGCTCGATAGCGCCCGCGCCTTTCGCGTGATGCTCGAGGCGACCGCGCATCCGGGCCGGATCTTGCGGCTGGGCGTCGGCATCGACGCGCCCCGGCCGCTGCTTGCGACCACTGCCGCGATCTGTCTGGTGCTTTGCGACTACGACACTCCGGTTTGGCTGGCCCCCGCGCTGAGCAGCGGTTCCGTGGTCGACTATCTACGCTTCCATACAGGGGCGCCCATCTCCAGCGATGTGAAAGCGGCTCGATTTCTCATCTGCGATCCCGTCTCGGCCGCGGCCGCGCTGCCCGACGCCGACATCGGCAGCGCCGAATATCCCGACCGCTCGGCAACGCTCGTCCTTCAGGTCTCGGAGTTCGCCGCCGGCATGCCGGTAGTGCTGAGAGGCCCAGGCATCGAAGCCGTGCAGGAATTCCGGGCCGCCGGACTGGACCGGCCGTTCTGGGAGGCCGTGCAGGACAATCACCGGCTTTTTCCGCTGGGGCGCGACTTCGTCTTTGCTTCTCCCGATCAAATAGCGGCGCTGCCGCGTTCCACCGACGTCGCGATTGGGGTTCACGGCTGATGTACGTCGCCGTGAAGGGGGGTGAAAAGGCCATCGAGGCGGCCCACCGCCTGCTCGATGAGGAACGCCGCGGCGATCCCGCCGTGGCGCCCCTGACGCTCGGCCAGATCACTGGGCAGCTGACCCTGGCGGTCGACCGCGTGATGACCGAAGGCTCGCTCTTCGACCGGGAGCTTGCAGCACTCGCCATCAAGCAGTCGCGCGGCGATCTCATCGAGGCGATCTTCCTCATTCGCGCCTCGCGCACGACGTTGCCGCGCTTCGGCTATTCAGCACCGATCGCCACGAGCGAAATGTTGGTTCGCCGCCGCGTGTCGGCCGCCTTCAAGGATGTTCCCGGCGGCCAGATGCTGGGTCCGACCTTCGACTATACGCACCGCCTGCTTGATTTCTCGCTTGCCGAGGATCGGCAGGCGGCGGCCGAAAACGTCGCAGCGACCGACGCGGCGCCGTCCATGCCGCGCATTCTGGATCTCATCGGCGCAGAAGGATTGATCGAGCCCGCCTCTCGATCGGCCGGCGAGCCCGGCGATATCACCCGCGAGCCGCTGGCATTTCCGGCGAACCGCGAGCTGCGCCTGCAGAGCCTTGCGCGCGGCGATGAGGGCTTTCTGTTGGCGCTCGGCTACTCGACCCAGCGTGGTTACACGCGGTCGCATCCTTTCGCAGGTGAGATCCGGATGGGCGAGGTAACCATCAGTTTCACGCCCGAAGAGCTTGGCTTCGAAATCGAGCTCGGGGCAATCGAGGTCACCGAATGCGAGATGATAAACCAGTTCAGGGGTTCCGGCGAGCTGCGGCCGCAGTTCACCCGGGGCTACGGACTTGCTTTCGGGCAGTGCGAGCGCAAAGCCATTGCGATGGCCCTGGTCGACCGCGCGCTGCGGGCGAGCGACCTCGGCGAGGAGCTGACGGCGCCGGCGCAGGACGAGGAGTTCGTTCTATCCCATGCCGACAACGTGCAGGCCACCGGTTTCGTCGAGCATCTCAAGCTGCCGCACCATGTCGATTTTCAGGCCGAGCTCGAGCTGCTGCGGCGCCTGCGTTCGGCCGTTGCGGAAGGCCATCGCGAGGCGGCCGAGTGAGCGGCGGGTACAATTTCGCCTATCTCAACGAACAGACCAAGCGGATGGTCCGCAGGGCGCTGCTCAAGGCGATCGGTATCCCCGGGTATCAGGTCCCCTTCGCGAGCCGGGAAATGCCGATGCCTTATGGCTGGGGTACCGGCGGCGTCCAGGTCACCGCCTCCATTCTTACCCCCGAGGACGTTCTGAAGGTCATCGACCAGGGCGCCGATGACACGACCAACGCGGTCAGCATCCGGAAGTTCTTCGTGCGCACTGCGGGCGTGGCCACCACCGATGCGACCGAGCAGGCCTCGATCATCCAGACCCGGCATCGCGTGCCTGAAACGAAACTCGGTCCACACCAAATCCTCGTCTACCAGGTGCCGATCCCCGAGCCGCTGAGGTTTCTCGAGCCTCGCGAAACCGAAACCCGCAAGATGCACGCGCTCGAAGAGTATGGCGTCATGCATGTCAAGCTCTACGAGGACATCGCCCGTCACGGGCGCATCGCCACGTCCTACGCCTACCCGGCCAAGGTCAACGGTCGTTACGTTTTCGATCCCTCACCGATCCCCAAGTTCGACAATCCCAAGCTCGACCGCTGCGCCGCCTTGCAGCTGTTCGGCGCCGGGCGCGAGAAACGCATCTACGCCATTCCCCCCTGGACGGCGGTGAAGAGCCTCGATTTCGACGACCATCCGTTCACCGTCCAGACCTGGGACAAGCCTTGTGCGCTGTGCGGAGCGACCGACAGCTACCTCGACGAAATCATCCTCGACGATCGGGGCAGGCGCATGTTCGTTTGTTCCGATACCGACCATTGCAGCAAGCGGCGGGCAGCGTGAGCGGCCCGCTTCTGTCCGCCAAAGGCGTCGCCAAATACTTCGGCGGCCGCTGCGCCTGCCGCAACATCACTTTCGATCTGTGGGCCGGAGAGGTTCTAGCCGTGGTCGGTGAATCGGGGTCGGGAAAGACAACGCTCCTGAATTGCCTCGCCATGCAGCTGGCCCCGTCCTCCGGCCGGATCGAGTATTCGATGCGCGACGGACGCACCGTATCGCTCGCCGAGCTGGCGGAGGCCGAGCGGCGGTTTCTCATGCGGACCGATTGGGGCTTTGTGCACCAGGACCCGGCCCAGGGTCTGCGCATGGGCGTATCGGCCGGCGCCAACGTCGGCGAGCGCCTGATGGCGGTGGGCGAGCGGCACTACGGCCGCATACGCTCCTCCGCCCTCGAGTGGCTCGACCGGGTCGAAATTGCAGGCGATCGCATCGACGACAGTCCGCGCGAATATTCCGGCGGCATGCGCCAGCGCCTGCAGATTGCCCGCAATCTGGTCACCGCTCCGCGCCTGATCTTCATGGATGAGCCGACGGGTGGCCTCGACGTCTCGGTGCAGGCGCGGCTTCTCGACCTTTTGCGCGGACTCGTGCGCCGTCTGAATCTCTCGGCGATCATCGTTACCCATGATCTCGCCGTAGCGCGGCTGTTGTCGACGCGCATTCTGGTCATGCAGCAGGGCGAGATCATCGAAACGGGCCTCACCGACCAGGTGCTCGAAGACCCCCAGGCGCCCTATACCCAGTTGCTGGTCGCATCGGTTCTGCGCGTGTGATGGCGATGGCGCCGATACTGCGGATCCGCAACCTCGCCAAGGAGTTCTGCCTCCATCTCCAGGGCGCCCAGCGAATTCCCGTCTTCCACGGCCTCGATGTCGATGTTGCGGCGGGTGAGGCGGTCGCCGTTACCGGCCCTTCCGGCGCCGGCAAGAGCTCGCTGCTCAAACTGATCTACGGCACGTACAAGGCGGGCGGTGGGGAGATCTCGGTCCGGCACGAAGGGCAATGGATCGATCTTGCACGTGCCTGGCCGAAGCAGATCCTCGACGTCAGGCGCAGCACCATCGGCTATGTCACCCAGTTCCTTCGCGTCATTCCGCGCGTCGCGGCGCTTGACGTTGTCGCCGAGCCGCTGCTCGAGCGTGGTGTCGAGGCGGAGAGCGCAGCAGCGCAGGCTGCCGCCCTGCTCACCCGGCTGGCCATTCCGGAGCGGCTGTGGAAGCTCTCGCCGCTGACCTTTTCGGGCGGCGAGCAGCAGCGGGTGAACATCGCTCGCGGCCTCGCTGTTTTCTACCCGGTACTGCTGCTCGATGAGCCGACCGCCTCGCTCGACGCCGGCAATCGGGACCGAGTGCTGGCCATGATTAATGAAACGCGTGCCCGGGGCGCCACCATAATCGGCGTCTTTCACGATGCTGCCGATCGGGCCGCCGTGTGCGATCGGGATTTGGACCTGGGCGGACGGGCATAACCGGCCTGCTGACACCTTCAGACGACTGTCATGATTCTTGGCTAGATCGTCATTGCAGCGCCGCGTCAGGTGCGGCTTGGCCTGCGTATCGTTCATGGATGGCCGGTTGGTGCGCGCCATGACCGTCGCCGGCAACGGATGAGGGACGAGCGTTGAACGCGATTGCGATCGAGAGCTTGACCAAGACGTTTAACGGCGGCAAGCGCGGCCTCGCCGACATCTCGTTGAAAGTTGCCGCCGGCGAAATGGTAGCCCTGATCGGCGCCTCGGGTTCCGGCAAATCGACCCTCATTCGCCACATCGCAGGTCTGGTGCTGGGCGATCCCGGTTCCGGCAGCACCGTCCGGGTGCACGACCGCGTCGTCCAGGCGAGCGGGCGCGCCGCGCCTGACGTGCGGGATATCCGCCGCGACATCGGGGTGATCTTCCAGCAGTTCAATCTCGTCGGTCGCATGTCGGTCCTCACCAACGTCTTGACCGGCGTGCTCGGCAAGATTCCCGCCTGGCGCGGCACCCTCGGATTGTTTCCGCGGAACGAGCAGGAATCCGCGATGCGCGCGCTTGCCCGGGTCGGCATCTCCGAGACGGCGCGCCAGCGCGCCTCGACGCTCTCCGGCGGCCAGCAGCAGCGTGCGGCCATCGCCCGGGCGGTGGTTCAGGGAGCGCGGATCCTGCTTGCCGACGAGCCGATCGCCTCGCTCGACCCGGCATCGGCTCGCCGCGTCATGGAGAACCTCGAGGCAATCAATGCGCAGGACGGCATTGCCATTCTGGTTGCCCTGCACCAGGTCGAATACGCCCGCCGTTATTGCCCGCGGGTCATTGCAATGGAGGATGGCCGGATCGTGTACGACGGCCGGTCCAGCGAACTTTCCAACGAACGCCTTCGTCAGATTTATGGATCGGCCAGCGAGGAGCTGATCCTGCCCGATGCAGATGAAGTTCGGCGGCCTGATCCCGTGAGGGGCAGGCTGGCGGCGGCCGCTGCATGACTTCGCGTAACAACATATTGAAACAGAGGAGCTCATGATGAACTGGATTGCAAAGCCACTGGCGGCAACGGCTGCGGCATTGTTTATGGGCAACGTCGCTCTGGCCGACACCAAGGAGATTAACTTCGGCATCATCTCGACCGAGGCAACTCAGAAATCTCAAGCAATACTGGACGCCGTTCCTTGCCGACCTCGAAAAGCAGACCGGCATCAAGGTGAACCCGTTTTTCGCCTCCGACTACGCCGGCATCATCGAAGGCATGCGCTTCGGCAAGGTGCAGGTAGCCTGGTACGGCAACAAGTCGGCAATGGAGGCGGTCGACCGTGCCGATGCGGAAGTCTTCGCGCAATCCGTCGATGTCGAGGGCAACCCCGGCTATTGGTCGCTCCTGGTAACCAACGTCGACAACGCCGCCATCAACACCGTCGATGACGTTTTGAAATGCGACAAGGCCCTGAGCTTCGGCAACGGCGATCCGAACTCGACTTCGGGCTTCCTCGTTCCCTCGGTGTTCGTTTTCAGCGAGCGCAACGTCGATCCCAAGGAATGTTTTAAGACGGTCACCAACGCCAATCACGAGACCAATCTCATGGCGGTGGTGAACAAGCAGGTCGATTTCGCCACCAACAACACCGAGAACCTGCGCAACTTCGCCAAAACCCACCCCGATGATCTCAAGAAGATCAAGGAGATCTGGCGCTCGCCGCTGATCCCTTCCGATCCGATCGTCTGGCGCAAGGATCTCGATCAGGAAACCAAGAACAAGATCCTGGCGTTCTTCATGACCTATGGCCGGCACGGCGCGCCGGAAGAGGTGATGGCGGCGCGCGAGAACCTCAAGAGGCTGAACTGGGCGCCTTTCAAGCCATCGTCCGACGCGCAGCTTTATCCGATCCGCATTCTGGAGCTCACCAAGGCGATCAACAAGGTGAAGAGCGATGAGGCTTTGGGCGCCGCCGACAAGGAAGCCAAGCTCAAGGAGCTCGAAGACAAGAAAGCCGGCATCGAAAAGCTGATGGCCGAAGTTCCTCAAACGTGAGTGGCGTAGCCTGTAGCGTACGACTGCCCTCCTACTCCCCCTCGCGGCGGGATCCGCGGCGGGGAGGGGAGCGGGGTTTCTGGTGGACCGCGTAAGCGTCCGCATGACCATCGAAGCGATCCGGGTTCCTCCCGTGCCGGCGGCCGAGCGGTACGGCCGAATGTTGTTCTGGCTGGTGCTCGCAGTTCTGCTGGCCTGGAGCTTCAACCCCGCCGAGATCTATCGCGCACCGCTGCTCCTCACCGATGCCGGCAACATGGCGAAATACGCCGCCGGCTTTCTGTCCCCGAATTTTGCCGATTGGCGCATCTACGTGGCCGAGATGCTGGTCACGGTGCACATCGCCGTCTGGGGCACTTTTCTGGCCATCCTGTTCGGAATTCCATTCGCGCTGCTGTCCTCCAACAACGTCGCGCCTGTCTGGATCGTTCAGCCGGTGCGCCGCCTCATGGACGCCTGTCGCGCCATCAATGAGCTGGTCTTCGCGGTTCTGTTCGTCGTGGCGGTGGGGCTCGGCCCGTTTGCGGGCGTGATGGCGGTATTCGTCCACAACATGGGAATCATCTCGAAACTGTTCTCCGAAGCCGTCGAAGCATCCGACCCGCGCCCGGTCGAAGGCATCCGGGCAACGGGTGCGACCCCCCTCCAGGAGGTGGTGTTCGGCATCGTGCCACAGGTGGTTCCCCTGTGGCTGAGTTATGGCCTCTATCGATTCGAATCGAATGTGCGCGGCGCCACGGTGCTCGGCATCGTCGGCGCCGGCGGCATCGGTCAGCTTCTGTTCGAGAACATCCGCGGTTTCTACTACGCCGAGACTGCCGCGATCATGATCGTCGTCATCATCACGGTCGCCGTCATCGACATGATATCGCAGCGCCTGCGCCGGATGCTGATATGAGCGCCCGCTATGCGATTTATTACGCGCCGGCGCCGGAGAGCGCGCTCCATGCACTCGCCACCGCCTGGCTGGGGCGGGATGCGTGGTCGGACGAAGCGACCGCTCAGCCGCCGGTAGCGAACCTCTTTGGCCTCACCTCCGAACCGCGGCGCTATGGCTTTCACGCCACCCTGAAGGCGCCGTTCCGGCTCGCCGACGGCAGGAGCCGGGAAAATCTCGTAAGCTTTGCCGCCGAATTCGCCGGCCGCCATGCCCGGGCGACCCTGCCGGCAATGAAAGTTGTCACCTTGGGGAGATTTCTGGCCCTTGCTCCCGACTTCGAGACCGAGACAATTCAGCAGCTGGCTGCCGCCTGCGTCATGGAGTTCGACGCTTTTCGAGCCCCGGCGCCGGCCGATGTGATCGCCCGGCGCGAACGGATTGGATTGACCCGCCGGCAGAGTCGTCTCCTGCGCAACTGGGACTATCCCTACGTTCTCGATCAGTTCCGCTTTCATATGACGCTGACCAACAGCCTCCAGGAGGACGCTGGCTTGGCCCGCCTTCGCGAGGCGGCGAACCGGCATTTCGCTGCCGTGATCAACCGGCCGCTGATCCTCGATGCGGTCGCCGTATTCTGCCAGGGGCAGGAAGGCGCTTCCTTCATTGCCCAAGAGCGCTTTCCGCTTGCCGGCAGAAGCGAAACATGCTGGCCAGAATTGTGGAAGATGAGCGCTCGATGAGTGCCGAGCTGGTGTTCGCCAACGCCGCCATTGTCACGGCCGGCGAAGTGATCAACGGCGCCGTGCTGGTGCGCGACGGCATCATCGCCGACATCTCGAGTGAACCCGCCCGAAGCGCCGGTATTGATGTCGCGGGCGCTTACCTGTTGCCGGGATTGGTCGAGCTTCACACCGACCATCTGGAAAGCCACTACCGCCCACGGCCGGGCGTTGCGTGGCCGGCGCTCGGAGCGCTGCTCGCGCACGATGCCCAGATCGCGGCCGGGGGCATCACTACCGTCTACGATGCTTTGCGGGCGGGCACCTTCGATTCCGAGGAGGCGGAGATGCGCGAAGCCAACGGCGCCCTGTCGCGCGCCATTCTCGAGGCCACGGCCACCGGCATGCTGCGCGCCGATCACCGGATCCATCTGCGGTGCGAATTGCCGTGCCCGGACACGCTCGAGGTCACCGAAGAGATGGTTGCCGACGGGGTCGTTCAGCTTCTCTCGGTGATGGATCACACGCCGGGTGAACGCCAGTTCGTTCGGATCGAGAAGTTCCGCGAGTATTATCTGGGCAGGAAGATCATGAGCCCTGAGACGCTCGAGGTGTTCATCACTGAGAGGCGCGAGCTGCACGCGCGGCATGCGCACCGAAATCGCCGCGCCATCGTCGACCTCGCCCGGCAATCGGGGCTCAGGCTCGCCAGTCACGATGACGCCACGGAAGCCCACGTGGCCGAAGCCGTCGCCGATGGAGTGACCATCGCCGAGTTCCCGACCACCGCTGAAGCGGCGCAAAGCGCCCACTCCCGCGGTCTGGCGGTGCTCATGGGCGCTCCCAACCTCATCCGTGGGGGCTCGCATTCAGGGAACATCTCGACCGGGGAGGTTGCCGCTTCGCGGTGCCTCGATCTCATGTCGTCCGACTATGTGCCCGCGAGCTTGCTGCACGCAGCTTTCCGGCTGCCGCTTCAGGTCCCGGGCATGACCCTGCCGGAGGCTGTGACAACCGTTTCAGCGAACTGCGCGCGGGCGGTAGGCCTGGACGACCGTGGCGAGATCGCAGTCGGCAAGCGTGCCGATCTGGTCGAGGTGCGGCTCATGGAGGGCTATCCGGTGGTCAAATCCGTGTGGCGGGCGGGGCAGCGCGTTCTTTGACCGGTCATCACCCCCGCTGCGGCACCCTAGTCCTCGTGGTGGGGCCGAGCGGTGCGGGCAAGGACAGTTTGTTGGGTTATGCGGCGCGCAGCTTCGGCGATGAGCCACGCGTCGGCTTCCCGCGCCGTTTCATCACCCGGCCTTGCCGCGACGACCCGGAGCCCCACCAGAGCATGACGCCGGTGGAGTTTGCAGCGGCGAGGGAGCAGGGGCGGTTTGCGCTCGATTGGCAGGCGCATGGATTGAGCTACGGCGTTCCCGTTTCCCTGACCACCGATCTGGAGCGGGGACTCACCATCGCTCTCAATGTGTCCCGCCAGGTCCTCGGTGAGGCCTGCCGGCTCTTCCGTCCTGCCATCATTGTCAATGTCACCGCGCCGCCGCACCTGTTGCGCGAGCGTCTGAGTGCCCGGGGACGCGAGGGCGCGGGCGATGTCGAGGCGCGCATCGCTCGCGAGACTCCGGGCTTTCCCGAAGGGGTCACGGTCGTCACGATAGATAACTCCTCGACCATCGAAACCGCGGGAGCCCGCTTCGTCAGCGTGCTGCGCGAGATTCTTCGTAGCTGACGGAGCGTGACCTCCAGGCGGTTCAGGCCTGAGTAGACAATTTCAATCGACCGAGGCCTCCGCATGGATCGGTTTGTCGTTGCGGACGTATTCCCACGGTTCGGCATCGGTCGCATCGATCAGCGCACGGAGAAACGCATCCTGCCGCCGGCGCGCTTCCGGAACCGGCACCCAGCTGTTGAGCACGGCAAATGCTACATGGCCATGCTTCGGGGTGCGCATGACTCCAACCAGGGCCGTTGCGCCGACCGAGCCGAACGTACCGGTCTTGCCGACGATGCGAGCCCTATAGTCAGCCTCGTCGAGGCGGTTCTTGAGTGTGCCGTCGTCGAGCCCGTTGACAGGGAGCACACTGGGCAGGTCCATGCCGAGCCCGCGCAATTGTCTGCGCAGCTCCCATAGGATCGCAACCGCGGCGCGGGGACTCATGCGGTTGGAGTCACCTGCGCCGGCGGCATTCGTTATGATGACTTCAGCTTGCTGAGCGGCCGGCAGCCGCTTGCGCATGGCCGCCTCAACGGCTTGCGGCCCCCCGATGCGATCGGACAGCAGATGAAAGACATTGTTGGAATACCCGTTGAGGGCCTTGACGATGGTCAAAAGGGGCGGTGAGTGATGCTCAGCGATAACTCGGCCTGGTGATCGCTGCGGCGCTCCGTTGAGAAAGCGCAGCGCAACCTGGCTCAGCCGCGATGGCGGCTCTCCGATCGCTGCCCAGGCCTCCGCGCCATCCAGACCCTGCAGGGCGCGCCTGAGCCGGACGCTTCCCGGATCGGCCTGCCAGTTGAACATCAACGGGCCCTGCACCCTGAGGTTGCCCGTGACCTGCTGCAGCCCGGCTGCATGCAGCTTGCGCAACACCAGAAAGGCATTCTCGAAAACGAAGAACGGATCGCCGCTCGCCTCCACCTGCAGATCGCCGTTGAGGCTGCCGCCATCTACGGGTCCGCTGCCCACGAAATCGGGTCGTAAAACGATAGCTCGGCCCCAGGCGCTCGAGCAGGGCCAGGGTGGTTGCCACCTTGGTTACCGAGGCCGGGTGGACCGGACGGGTTTCCTGCTGGGCGACAAGGATGGTCCCGTCTTCCGCCTGAACAAACACGCCCTGATCGGCGCCGACATGCGTGGCAGCGAGATGCTGGAGTTCGGTAACCTGAGCAGCGGCGCCGTTCAGGGACACGAGAACCATGCAGATGCAACACAAGCCGGCAGCGATCGCTTGCTGCACGCCTTTGGCGACTGCCTGCCGGCAGGAACTTGGGCCAGTTGCGGAGATTGTCATGGATGCACGTGTTCGTTTCCCTTCGAGCATAGCAATTCTGGAGTACAGATGTTCCTGCGATTGCACACGTCATACGGCTGCGCTCCTGTAGCCTTGAACGGTCAAATGATCTGAAAAAGGGGATCGCAATGACCGAGCCACTGTATGTGAGTGGCGCGCGGGCTACGACGAACTGTTTGTCCGCGTGACACGCTCGTTCATCCCGGCTCTCTTGACGGCAGCGCAGATTGCTGCCTGGCATCGCGTGCTCGATGTCGCGACCGGGGGACGGAAGCTGCGGCGCAGGCAGCCGCCGAGCTTGTTGGCCCCACCGGAGAGGTCGTCGCCGGCGATATCTCCAGCACGATGCTTGAGGTCGCAAAGCGCAATTTGAAGGATACGCCGGTTCGACTCGACAAGTTCGACGGCCAGTCGCTGCCCTTTCCGCACGCACGCTTCGATCGGGTCATCGGTCGGTTGGGCCTAGCTTTCTTCGAGGATCCCGCGCGTGGGCTCGCGAAGTTCAAGCGCGTTCTGGGGCCTGGCGGACGGACGGCGTTTGCCGTCAATTCTACGCCTGAGCGTTCTCTGCTCACGCGCGTCGGCACGGTCATCGGCGAACACGTCGCCGGCAAGGCTAACAGCTCAATCGCTATGTTTCGATCCGGATCGGCGAGCGACTGGGTGCGCTTCTGAAGAGCGCTGGATTTGCGGAGGTTGCAGTTCACAGTGAGACGCGGTCGTTCTCGTTCGCATCATTCGATGGCTACTTCAGCGGCATCGAGGCCGGGGCGGGAATTTCCGGACAGGAGTACGTGAAGCTACCGGCAGCCCTGCGGCACGCCGTGCGCGAAGCTGTCCGGTTTTCATTTCCGGACAGGGGCAACAGCAAGCCGTTTGTCGTAGAGATGGAAGTGCTGGTCGGATCCGGCAGGACGTGATGTTTGCGGCATACCGAAAGAGCAAGGGAGGGTTTCGTGATCGAGCAAGCGGGCAATCTGCGCTGTGTTCATGAGGCCTCAGCGCTGACGGGCGAGTCTCCGTTCTGGGACACGCGGTCGCAAACCCTTTTCTGGGTCGACATACCGGGTAAGAAGATTCACAATTTCAATCCGGCGACCGGGCGCAGGGCGGTGTGGCAAACGCCCGAAGAAGTCGGTTGTGTCGCCACCCATGCCGGCGGCGGACTGATCGTTGCGCTTCGCAAGGGATTTCACCACTTCTCGATCGAAACGGAATCGTTCTCGCCGATCTTCATTGCCGGCGACGAGCCGCTATCCAATCGCTTCAACGACGGCAGGACCGATCGCCAGGGCAGGTTCTGGTGCGGCTCCATGGACGATAGCGAAAAGGCTCCGAGTGGCTGGCTCTATCGGCTCGACCGGGATGGAAGGTGTGAGAAGCTGGTTGAGGGGATCATTTGCGCGAACGCACTGACCTGGAGCCCTGATGGAAGGGTCATGTACTTCGGCAATTCCGTGCGCGGCCTGGTATGGAGCTGGGACTTCGATCCGGGCTCCGGCGCCATTTCCAACCGGCAGGTGTTTGTCGAGGTGCCGGCTTCGACGGGAATGCCGGACGGGGCGGCGGTCGATGCCGACGGCTTCGTGTGGATCGCCCACTGGGGAGGATGGCGGGTGGTGCGGTACGATCCCAAGGGCCGGATCGATCGGGTGTTGATGGTTCCGGTTTCGCAGCCGTCCTGTCCGGCGTTCGGTGGGCCTGACTTGAGAACTCTCTACATCACTTCCGCTGCGATCGGCGTGGCCGAACCCGCCCGCGAGCCGCTCGCGGGTGGTCTGTTTGCAGCCGACGTCGGCGTGGCAGGTTTGGCGGAAGTCCCATACGGATGATTGGGAAGCTACCGTTGGTTGCGTGTCTCGATCGCGCCGAGCGTATCGTTCTATCGCAACTCGATACTGTGCGAAATCCTGAAGCTTCTGGAAAGCCCGCCGAGGCCGGCGCCGGCGCTGCTTGCTGCCGCACGCCGCTCCGGCAGGCCGAAGTGAGGGATGCTTTCGACTGGCGTGAAGAGCCCATCGGCGGCCATCACCACCGCGCGGATTTTGACTGCGGTTCGCCGGCCCTCATCGAGTATTTTGTTCGCTACGCCCGCCAGAACCATGCATCAGGTGGCGCCAAGACCTTTGTCGCAGCGGCATGACCGAGGCCGGCCAAGTGCTGGGGCACCACTCCATCAGCCCGGCAGCGATCGAGTTTGCCCGCGTTCCGGTCGAGCTGACCAAGAAGCTGGGGCGATACGCTGAACTTGTGGCTGCGTTCCGTGGCCGGCATACTTCGTCGCCAAGTACCTGAGGCAGTGGAGCATTGCGAATGAAGGCGATCGTAGACGGCCATGTTGTGGCCGAGAGTGACGACATAGTCGAGTGCGGCGGCTACCAGTACTTTCCCGTTTCCGCCGTGCGCATGGAATGGCTGAGGAAGGCGGACAAGACGGCATCGGATCGCGCCTGCCCGCACGGTGTGCAGTTCTATGACGTTGAGATCGAAGGCGCCCGGCACCCGCGCGCGGCCTGGTCTTACGAGGCTCCGCTGCCGGCCATTAAACAGGTTTCCCGCCGATTCGGGTTCTGGGAAGACGTGCAGGTGATCTGAGAACGTACGAGGCGGGGCCGTACGTACGCGCCGACCGGCCAACAGCCATTTGGGCGATCTTCGGCTGTAGCCGGTTCCGTCATCGTGGCCGGGGTCAAACCAAATCATCACGATTGGTTGTACGACTGTCGAATTCGGCGGTCGAAATCCGACTATCAGGGCCACCGTCACGGACAGAAAGATACTCTCCAATGACCGCAAGCGTCGAAACGGCTAGGGCAGGGGCCCGCGAGTGGATCGGACTGGGCGTGCTGGCGTTGCCGTGCATGCTGGTGTCCATGGACCTCACGGTGCTGTACCTGGCAGTGCCTGCCATCAGCGCCGAATTGAAGCCCAGCGCCTCCCAGCTGCTGTGGATCACCGATATCTACGGCTTCCTGATTGCCGGGTCGCTGATCACCATGGGCACCCTGGGCGACCGCATCGGCCGGCGCCGGTTGCTGCTCATGGGCGCGGTTGCCTTCGGCGCCGCATCCGTGCTGGCGGCGTTCTCAACCAGCGCGGTGATGCTGATCGCGGCGCGCGCCGTGCTGGGCATCGCGGGTGCTACCCTGATGCCGTCGACGCTGTCGCTGATCCGCAACATGTTCCACGACGCCGGCCAGCGCACCAGCGCCATCGCCGTGTGGACGTCGAGCTTCACGGTCGGCGGCATGGTCGGTCCCTTGCTCGGCGGGGCCATGCTCGAGCATTTCTGGTGGGGCTCGGTGTTTCTTCTCGCCGTGCCGGCGATGGCGCTGCTGCTGGCGCTCGGGCCGCTGCTGCTGCCGGAGTTTCGCGACCCTGGCGCGGAGCGGTTCGATTTCGTGAGCGCGGCGATGTCGCTCGCCGCCGTGCTGGCGGTGATCTTTGGAATCAAGCGCTTCGCCGAGAGTGGATTTGCATGGCTGCCGGCCCTCACCATGGTCGTGGGCGCGGCCATTGGCGTCTTGTTCGTGCGCAGGCAGCGCAGGCTCGTCCACCCGCTGATCGACCTCGGACTCTTCGCGGTACCTGCCTTCAGTGCCGCGCTCGCCACCAACACGCTCTCCTTCTTCGTGATGTTCGGGGTCTTCCTGTTCACGGCGCAATACATGCAGCTGGTGCTCGGGTTCTCCCCTCTGGTGGCCGGCCTCATGACCGTTCCGTCTTCGCTGGCGTTCATGGCCGGCTCCATGCTCACGCCGGCATTCGTGGGCCAGGTTGGGCCAGGATTGGCGATTGCCTGCGGTCTCGCGGTCGGGGCGGCAGGCTTCATCGCATTCACGTTCATCGATGGGTCCGACCGGCGTATCAGCCTACCTGATCGGGTCCGTCGTCTCTGCCGTGGGTCTCGCCCCGGTCTACATCGTGGCGACCGACCTGATCGTCGCCACAGCACCCCCGGCGCGGGCCGGCGCGGCGTCGGCGATATCGGAAACCGGCACAGAGGTCGGCGGCGCGCTGGGCATCGCGATCCTCGGCAGCATCGGCGCCGCGATCTATCGCGCCCTCATGACCTTGGGTGTTCCCGAAGGCGTCTCAAGTCAATCGGCCGAGGCCGCGCGGCACACGCTCGGCGGCGCCATTGCGGCGGCGGCAGCACTGCCTGACCCTCTGCGGGCAAAGCTGCTCACCGCGGCCCATGAGGCGTTCGTTACCGCACTTCAGGTGGCTGCGGCGACCAGCGCCGGCATCGTCGTCTGCCTCGCCGTGATCGCGGTACTTCTACTGCGCGAGCGGACCTCATGGAGCCACTCGTGACCGATGAAGTCTTCCGAACGGCCGTGTCTCGTGCGTTGTTGGTGCTGCGCATCACGCTTGGATTGTTTCTGCTCCAATGGGGCGTCGAGAAGTTCGTCGTGCCGGCGAACACCGTGGGCATCTGGGCCCATTTCTACGGCCTCACCGTTCCACCGGCGCTGGGTTATCTGTTTGGCGCCGTCGAGATTGTCATCGCCCTCTGCCTGTTTCTCGGTGTGTTCCGGACCGTGGCCTACGGCGCTGGGGCGGCGCTGCACGCGATCACCGTTCTCGTCACCTGGCGCCAGCTCCTCGATCCCTGGAGCGATCCCGTGAATCACCTTTTCATCGCCGGGGTGCCGGTCCTGGGCGCGTTCATCGCTCTCTTCATGCTCCGCCGGTGGGACCGCGGCGTTCTTGATCGGGGCGGAACTCCATAGCTGACGCGTTTACTTCGCGTCGTGGAAGACCAGACCGAGCGTATGGCGGCGTCCGGATCTGAGCCGGCTCACGCCGTGCCGCAGGTTGACACGATAGGTTCCCCGCGTGCCGGCGACGGGCCGGTGATGTACCGCGAACGCAACGCCGTCCCCTTGCCGTAGCGGCACCACTTCCGGGCGCGACTGCATGCGCGGCCGCTGCTCGGTGAGCACGAACTCGCCGCCCGTGAAATCACGGCCGGGCTCCGACAGCAGGATCGCCACCTGCAGCGGAAAGGCGAGCTCGCCATAGAGGTCCTGATGCAGGCAGTTGTAATCGCCCGGACCGTACTGGAGGAGCAGCGGCGTCGCACGGAGCTGCCCGACGTCATGGCAATGACTCGAGAAACTCCTGATGCCCCATTGGGTAACGCGCGTCGATTCCCATCCGTTCGTTCCAATGGTTGGCGATCGGGGCGAGCTGCCCATAGAACGCAGCGCGCAAGTCCGCGACCGGGTCCGGGAGCGGGTAGGAGAAGTATTTGTATTCGCCCTGGCCGAAGCCGTGGCGGGCCATGATGACGTGGCTGCGGAACCTGCCGTCGTCCGGATAGAGCGAGGCGATCTCGCGACATTCCTCCGGCCTCAGCAGTTCCTCGAGAACCGCCGCGCCCTGGGCGCCGAGCTCATCGGCGATGTTGTTCCAGTCGAGTTCCGCTACGCGGGTGGCGGGAGTTGCGGCCGCCGTCCGCGGAGCTCGATCGATTCTGCTCTGGACGTTCACGCTTGAGCCTCCCTGGCGAGCAGGGCGCGTTTGCGCTCCACACCCCATCGGTATCCGGCGAGCCCTCCGTCCTTGCGCACCACGCGGTGGCAGGGGATGGCGACTGCGATGTCGTTCGCCGCACAGGCGTGGGCCACGGCGCGGATGGATTTCGGCGCTCCGATGCGCCTGGCGATTTCCGCATAGCTTGCGGTTGAGCCGATCGGGATCTTGCTGAGCGCCTGCCACACCCGCTGCTGGAAGGCTGTGCCTCGCACATCGAGCGGCAGGTCGAGGCCGACCGCCGGCGCCTCCACGAAGCCGACCACCCTGGCGACCAGATCTTCGAACTCCCGGTCGCCGCCGATGAGCCCGGCTTTCGGGAAGCGGTCCTGGAGCTTGCGGGCGAGCGCGTCGGGATCATCGCCCATGAGGATCGCGCACACGCCTCTGTCGCTTCTGGCCACCAGTATGGAGCCGAGGGAGCATTCGCCGATCGCGAAACGGATGTCGGCATTGGCGCCCCCGGCGCGATAGTCGCGGGGCGTCATTCCCAGCATCCTGTCGGCGGATTCATAGAACCTGCCGCTCGAGTTGAAGCCAGCCCCGTAGATTGCAGACGTCACGCTCGTGCCGGCCCGTGCAAGCTCGTCGCGCACGCGCCGGGCGCGATGGGCGTCGGCGTACGCCTTGGGTGTGAGGCCGGTCACAGCCTTGAACACCCGATGGAAATGGAAAGTGCTCAGTCCGGCTCTGCGCGCAAGGTCCGCCAGGCGGGGAATTTCGTCTGCTTCCTCTATGAAACGACAGACTTCTGCAACCGTTGCGGCGTGCTGCTCGGACCGGGCAGCCTCGTCCGGCCTGCACCGTTTGCACGGACGGAAGCCCGCCCGACGGGCGTCTTCACCGGTCGGGTGGAACCGGACATTCTCCGGCTTGGCGTGCCGCGACGGGCAGGACGGCCGGCAATAGACGCCGGTCGACTTGACCGAAAAGACAAATTTGCCATCCGCTGCGGCGATCGCGCGCGAGCACCGCCAGCCACCTCGGATCCTGATCGGCGGAAACTTCGGCGGGGTGCAGTCTTCTTGCCATGACGTTCATACTGGTATCCTTTCGCCAATTCACATCGTGGCCCTCATCTAGGCAAGCCCGCCCGTAGCCGCACTCCGGCTCTTGCTTTCAAACTGGAAATCGCGACGCGGTACGGCCGCGGTTATTGAGAACGAACAGTACCAGCGCGATCAACATCGCGAGCGGCATGATCCACGCGTCCGGCGCCACCATCGTCCATTCCGTGACGCCGCTCAGCAGGCACCATAGCACCGGAATGACCGCGAGCACCCATCTCGACCAATGGGTCGAAAGCGCCAGGATGGCCAGCGTGGCGACGACCGTCGGATTGGGCGTGATGCCGAAGATTTCCATCTGTGGCCATGGGCGGCCCATGAGGGGACCGATCAGCGGCTGGATCACCAGGGCGAAAACGAAAAGCGCCATCGCCAGCCGGCGAGCCGCAGGCGCAGTTGTCAGCAGCGCCTTGTTTCCGGCGACCCAGACCGCGATCAGCAGCATCGCTTCGAGCACGAACGCCGCTGCGAAGTAGCGGGCCGCCCAGTTTATGGTCGCGTAGCGCGTGATGAGATAGGCCCATGCCACCCAGAGCCAGCAGGCGGCAAGGATCGTTGCGATGACGCGGCCCTGCCAGGGTCCGGGCCTTTGCAGCAGGCCAAAGACGAGGAAGCCGAGAACCAGTGCTGCGATCTGGACCGGCCAGACCGCTTCGTTATGGAGCTCGAAGAGTCGATAGTAGGTCTCGGGCGAGAACAGCAGGAAGTCCGACGGCGAATAGCTCCACCATTCGGACATCAAAGCTCCTCTAGGTAGGCGACCATGCGTGCCCGCATGCGCCTCATCGGGCAGATTGCCCCGAGCCGCTTCCAGGTTCTCGCGCACGTGCGCGATCTTCGTCGTCGCCGGGATGGCGCAGGTCACCGCCGGGTGCGAGACGATGAACTTCAGAATGAGCTGCGCCCAGCTCACCGCACCGATCTCCCCGGCCCACGGCGGCAGCGGATATCCGGCGAGGTTTTCGGTCAGCTCGCCCTGGCGAAACGGCCGGTTGACGATGACGGCGATGCCGCGCTCGCGCGCCATGGGAAAAATGCGCCGCTCTGCCTCGCGGTCGAGAACATTGTAGGTGACCTGAATGAAATCGAGGCTCTCGCTCGCCATGATCTTTTCGAACTCCCCGTGGCGGCGGCCCTCCGAAGTGGTGATTCCCACATAACGAAGCTTGCCCTCGGCCTTCATCGCACCCAGCGTTTCGAGATGATCCTGCCAGCCGACAAGATTGTGGACCTGGACGAGGTCGAAGCGGGGAATGTTCCAGTGCCGGCGCAATTCCTCCATCTGGGCCGGGCCGTCCTCGCCGGAGGAAGTCCATACCTTGTCGGCTGCGAACAGGTTCACCGGCCTACCGAGTTTTTCGAGACCGTAGCCGATGACTTCCTGCGAGGAACCGTACATGGGCGAGGAATCGATCAGCCGGCCGCCCGCTTCGAAAAATGCTGCCATGACCTGGGCGCAGGAATCGCGCGCCACGATATCGTCGCCGACGTTGAACGTGATCCAGCTGCCAAGGCCTACCACCGGCAGCGCTTCCTCCGTGGAGGGTATCGGTCGTGTGATGACCGGGGCCGCTCGCGCGATACTGGCCGGCGGCCCGAGCATGGCCGCCGCGCCTGCTGCTGCGAGGGAGCCGAGCAGCGACCGACGGCTTATCTGCTTGGCGGCCTCCGTCGGGATCTCTGTCCTCCGTCCCACCCGATCATTCCGCCGATGCTGCCGCGGCCTGCGGCAGCGGCCGCCGGATGTGGTAGCTCGGATCTTCGAGCTGCCTGACCAAGGCAGGGACGAAGTCGCGATAGGTGGACCAGAGACCCTGATAGGCGGGTGGACATTGGTCCTTGATCATCTCGTGCAGCCGCGGCAGCTGGTGGAACGGCACCATCGGGAACATGTGGTGTTCGATGTGGTAGTTCATGTTCATGTACAGGAACTGGCCCATCGGGTTGGTGATGAAGGTGCGGGTGTTTTGCCGGTGGTCGCGGATGTTTTCGCGCAGGCCGGCATGCTGGGTGATGTTGAAGACCTGCGCCACGAACCCGCCGTAGAAGCGTGGCGTCACGATCAGCAACGCCGGCAGCAGGCGTGCCGAAATAGAAGCACGCCGCGACGGTGGTCGCCATGACCAGGACGAACGCTCGCGACGACCACACGACCTTGCCGCGCTCACCCTCGGGAATGAAATGGGCCCCGTCGCCGCCGACATGTCCGGTGGCATTGCCGAAGATGTTCTTGAGCTGCGTCCAGCCGGATTTGAGGAAGAACAGGTCAAGGAAGATCTTGGCGATGTCGGGCGGCGCCATGACGGCGATTTCGGGATCGCGTCCCACGAGCAGCGTATCGGTGTGGTGCCGGGTGTGGCTCCAGCGCCAGTAATAGCCTTCGTGCAGGGTCATGAAGCCGTTGAGGTGGTACAATATTTCGTTGAGCCAGCGGGTCCTGAACGGCGTGCCGTGCGACAGCTCGTGGGCGTGGTGGTCGGACATCGAATACATGACGCCGTAGACAGCGAAGAACGGCACGCACCACCACGTTCCCCAGGCGCCGACGGCGCCGGCTCCCGATCCCAGGAGCAGCGCCAGCCAGATGCCGAAGTGGCGCAGGCCGAGACCGTCGGAGCGGCGCATCAGCTGTTTCAGTTTCTTCCTGTCGACCTTGGCGGAGAACCACTCCGCCTCGACCTCGCCCTCGAATGCTTCCTTGGTAAGCGAGGTTGCGTTGCCCGCAGCGCCATTTAGTGAATAGTCTCTCGCCGGAACTCTGGCCATTTTCTTCCCTTCGGCCTCCGGCGCGAATCTATGCCTGGAGGCATCCGATTGGAAGAAGCAGGCGCCGCCTATCGCGCACGATCATCTGCTGTGTTTGGCTACCACGCCTGAACATCCAATCCGGCGATGTCGGAAAAATCTTTGGGGTTCAATGTCACAAGTTTTGCGCGATGCACCAGTGCCTGCGCCGCAATCATGCGGTCCAGCAATTTCCGTCGCGAGTAGCCTGCACGCTCGACGATGGCGCCATAGGCTGCTGCCGCAGCGTCGTCGAAAGCCAATGCCGGAATGGCGGCCAGCAGGGTATCGAGCCGGGCCCTGCGGATGTGAGCATGAGCGGGATCGCGGTAGACGCCACCTTCAAGCTCTACGCGTGTAACGATCGACAGGACGATGGCGTCGCCCAGCGTGCCTACCTTAGCTGTAACGACAGGGTCCCCGTCGCGCAAATGGATCGCGACATCGGTGTCGATGAGAAAGGCCATTTCGTCATAGCCCTTCGCGTTCTGGGAGGTCTTCGTCGTCGCGTATCTCGATTGCTGGGGGTGCCGGGAGGGCGCGCAGACGCGCGACCATTTCGGGAATGGAGATCGCGGCGGGGTAGATCGTCATGACATCCCCGGAGCGTACGATCGTAAGCTCCACATCTAGGCCGAATGCGACGTCTTTCGGCAAGCGGATTGCTTCGCTATTGCCGCTGCGGAATGTCCGGGTACGCACGATGGTCATGGCTGATTTCCTCGATGTGTATACACGTATATACTACACCAGTCGCCGACATGCAATGCTCCCCGCTGATTTTGGTCTATGCGGCGAGCAGCGACTTCAAGCCGGTCGTTGCATCGGTCAGCGCGGCGGGGTCGGGCTTGGCGCGCTTGGCGATCAGCATCTCGACCAGGCGGATGTCCCGCGCAATGATGTTGCCGCGCCCCAGCCCGCTGGCGCATACGAGGCTGCCCTCGCAGTCGAACTCGAATTCGATGAACGCGCCGTCCTTCAGCTGCCGTGTCGCCGTCCGGCCTCCGTTGCCCGGCAGCCCGGCGATCTGCAGCGACAGCTCGTACTGGTCCGACCAGAACCAGGGCACTGCCTCGAACCGGCGATTGCCTCCGAGCATGTTCTCGGCCGCGACTGCGGCCTGGTCCGCCGCGGCGCGCCAGGCCTCGAGCCGGATGCGCCGGTGATCGTAGAGGGAATGGGGGAAGGAGCAGCAGTCGCCCGCGGCGAAGATATCGGCATCGCTGGTCCTGAGATGGGCATCGCAGGCAATGCCGTTTTCGATGGCGAGCCCCGCGGCTTCGGCAATCGCTGTTTCGGGCGCCGCGCCGATGCCGGCGATGAGGATGTCGCAGGCGAACTTCCTGCCGTCCTCCAGGAGAACCGCGTCGGACGTCACGCGGTCGATGCTCGCGCCGGTGATGATGGTCACGCCCGCCGCGGCATGCCGCTCGGCGACCGCACCGGCGATGGCCGCGCACACCCCGCGCATCAGGATACGCGGCAAGGCCTCGATCACCGTCACGGAACATCCGCGCGTGCTTGCGCTTGCTGCGAGCTCGAGGCCGATGAAACCGCCGCCGATGACCACGACACGGCGCCCCGGCTTGAGGTCCGCGTGGAGCGCTCTCGAATCGCCGAGGTCGCGCAACGTCCGCGCGTGTTCGGCAAGGGGAAACCTTCTGGCGCGCGCGCCCGTCGCCAGCAACAGCCGCTGATAGGGCAGGCGCCGGCCGTCCGCCAGGACCACGGCCTTTTCGTCGCGCTCGATCTCGACGGCCGCGGCGCCGGGGACGAAGGTCGCGCCGAGCGAGGCCAGCATGAACTCATCGAGGATGAACACGGGGTCTGGAGGCGCCTCGGCGGTAATTGCGGATTTCGACAGCGGCGGCCGGTCATAGGGGGCCAGCGCCTCCTCGCCGATGAGAGTGATCGGCTCCTTCCAGCCGTGCTCGCGCAATGCCAGGACGGCGCGTGCACCGGCCTTGCCTGCCCCTGCGATCACCATCCCGGGCAATGACATGGTTCAGTCCAATTCGCTGCACCGCGCGCGAGAGCGGATGCCACTACGGATCCTTTCGCACGTTATATCTGACAGACATCGCCAGAAGAAAGAACCATCTCGAGGATGAATTCCCGTGGTGGTGCTTCCGGGAACTTCCGGGGGCTGCGCCGGTTATGGTAGGATGGAATCGATGCGGGGCAGGCGTCGGGGTTCAGGCAGGACAGAAAGGAGATGCATATGAAGCACAGCCCAATTATCTACTCGGCGGCCCTTGTCTCGATGATTTTTATCCCCGGACCTTCTTCCGCCGAGGACGACGCGGGCAGGGCGTACATCGAGGCTCACAAGCGAATGATGGCGGGCATGGAGATGGAACATGTCGGCGATCCGGACAAGGACTTCGTCATGATGATGATTCCGCACCATCAGGGCGCCATCGACATGGCGAAAGTCCAGCTCCAATACGGCAAAGACCCCGTATTGCGCGAGCTGGCGGCGAAGATCATCGCAGATCAGGAAAGAGAAATCGCCGAGATGAAACAATGGCAGTCCGAGCGCTCGTCGGCGCAATAGCACCCTGCCAGAAGTAGAACTCAAAGTAGCGGCTATCGCTCGGCCCGGTAAGTCGGACCTTGGAGATTGGCACGGGTGCTGGCGTCCGGCGGCTTTCCCCAAAAGGCGCCGCCGTTGCTTGCCAAGGCTGTCGGGTACGCAGCCGCCGCAAAGCTCTCGGCGCTGGGCGAGCTCTCCGACGATGTACCATGGCCACGCCCGCTCAAATTCGGGATCTCGTCGAGCGCGGCATCGTGCCGTCGCAGGCCGCAACTGTGCTGGCCTTCTTGCGGCCGGCAAATGGCGCAGCGTTCGAAGCCGAAGCCGAGGACCTGCTTCAGGCAACGGCCCGCGTCCTGACGGCATGCACGGATGCGGCAAAGGGGCAGACTTGCTCGTCCACCCGGATTTGAGGAATCTCCACCGCCACAATGACGCGGTCCTCGTTTCGAGCACCAGATGTCGCGTAGTCGAACAGAGGGTCACGCCGAGGCTTTAGCCTCTAAAGCCAACGAAAACATCTGACGAAGGCCTATGTTTAACGCGCCGAGATCCTCGCCGACGGAAATGAGACTGGCACCGAGCGCCCTCGCAAATCCCACGGCCTCCGCATCGCCCGCCGGCATCCCGATGAACTTGCCCGCTTTCGTTCCAGCTTCAGCAATGTGCACGGCATCTTTGCGGTCTTCATTGGATGCAACGTACTGCCCGCGGCCCCTCGTGAGGGACAGATCATAAGGCCCCATGAACAGACCATCGACGGTTGGTAAGGCAACGATCCTCGCCACGTCATTGAGCGCGCCCGGCGTCTCGATCATGATCAGGCAGCGCGTTCGCTTGTTCTCGGCAAGTACAAAATCGGATGGCGTATCGCCATAGGCCAGGGAACGCGGCGAACCCATGCCGCGTAAGCCGAGTTTGGGATACTTCGCGAAAGCTGAACCCGATCGCGCGTGATCGAGATCGCGCACCTGCGGAAGAATGACCGCATCGGCTCCGGCATCGAGCGCCTGCTGAATCGGCACCCGGTCAGGCGAGGCGACCCTCACAAAGGCATCGAGGCCGAGCGAATGAGCAAGCGCCATCAATCTGTCGGCTGATTCAGCATTGATTGTTCCATGTTCGAGATCGATGAGGACAGTGTCGTAGCCGATGGCCTTGGCCATCTCGACCGCCCAGTGAAATGGGCTGGTTATCCAGATGCCAATTGCCGGTCGCGGTATGCGCTTTCTGGCTTCTTCAGCGTTTCTCATCTCCAACTTTCCTCAGTTAGGCGATTCGAGACCCAGCTCGGTTCGCTTCTGCACGGCCCAGGCTTGAATGACTGCGATCGACCGCGATCGCGAGTGCGGCGACGCATAGGCCGGCGACAAGACCGTTTCCCGCATCGAGCCATGTCAGCGCGATCATGATCTCCTGGCCAAGACCGCGCGCTCCGGCTAGGGCGGCGACAATCACCATCGACATCGCCATCATGACCGTTTGATTGAGGCCAAGAAGGATTTCCGGAACGGCCAGAGGAAGTTCCACGCCTATGAGCCGCTGAAAACGCGTCGTGCCCATGCTGACGGCCGCCTCGACAGTCTGCCGCTGGTACGCTGCGCAGGCCATGTTCGGTGTAGCGAGCCGCAGGGACTATGGCGTAGAGCACGATCGCCACAAGGGCGGTGAACTCGCCGACGAGGAAAACCATGATCGCCGGTATGAGGAAGACGAAAATCGGCATCGTCTGCAGCGTGTCCCAGACCGGCCGCAAGATGGCGGACAACCGATTGCTGAGCGCCGCACCGATGCCGATCATCACGCCGAGGACGAAGGACAAGAGCACTCCCGCCGCGCAGATTTGCAGCGTGACCATGGAGGACTCCCACAGGCCGCTGACGGCAGGCAGCAGGAGGCCGAGAAGCATCACCGCTGCGACGCCGGCGCCGCCGACCTGAAAGGCGGCGAGCACTGCGATGATGCACACCACAAGCCACGGAAGCCCGGTCACTCCGTAGAGATAGAAGAGGCTTAGACAGAGCCGCGGCGATGCCGGCGCGCCAGCCGCGCCAAAGCCCGGTGATGGTGCTGGTAACCGCGAATGCAACGACGACAAGCGCAACCGCTATAGGGGTCAGATCGAATCCCCATGTAGCGGTTCGCACCGATCCGAGAAGGCCGACCTTGAGGGGCAGAAGAATGTAAAGAAGAACGGCATTTTTGATCGCTTCAGTCAGTGGGTAAAAGCGTATGGTGAACCACTCGACGGCGACATCCAGATAGGGAGCGGGATTGAGACGAGCGCTCTGTTGCACGCTGAAGAATCGAGGATCGAGAAACCCAACCAGGGTGATGATGGTGGCGCCTGCCGCCGAAAGTAGCCACACCATCCTCACGATTCGCGATGATGAGCGACTGCCGCCAGAAAAGCCCGCGGCTGGTCCGGTCGAGTATCATAGCGATCAAGGCAAGGACGAGGCCGGCAACGATACTGTCGCCGAACTGAGCCCGCTTCATGGTGAGGATGATCTCCCAGCCGATATCGGGTGAGCCGCCGAGGATCGAGGAAATGACCGCCATGCTGAGCACGGCCATGATGGTCTGGTTTACACCAAGAAGAATGCCCGGGAGCGCAGTCGGCAGCAGTATGTGGAAGAGAAGCTGGCGATCGGTTGCGCCGCTCATCCGACCAGCCTCGACGATCGCTGCTGGAATGCGTTCGATGGCGACGCACACATTACGCGCCATTGGCGGGACGGCATATATCGCGCTCGCGACGACGCCGACGACCGGGCCGAGGCCGAAGAAGGCAAGCATCGGGATGAGATAGGCAAAGGTCGGAACGGTCTGCATGACATCGAGAATGGGTTCAACCGCCCGCCGTACTCCCCGGTAGCGTTGCATCAGAATGCCTGTGAGAAGGCCGAGCAGGACAGCGAGAGGCACCGCTACGCCGACCAGGGAGAGTGTGACTGCGGCCTTTGCCCATAGTCCGACCGCCGCGATGTAGAGTAAGTCCTACTGCATTGAAGATGGCGACCCGCCAGCCGGCAGCTGTCCATCCGGCGGCGGCAACAAGCAGCACAGTCGCCGGCCAGGGAATCCAAAGAAGGACCGCGCGGAGCCAAAGTATCGGATACGTCGAGAGCAAACCCGATAGCCTGAAACAGTCCGCCAAAGCTTTCGGCAACGATCGACACCGCCGCTTTCATCCAGTCGGCCAAGGGCAAGGCGATCGCCGTTGGCGGAGTCTGAATCCATGTCAACTCGCCGCGCAGCAGCATGAGGAGAGCTATGGCGCTGGCCGCGACAGCCCAAAGCATCAAGTTGACGGGCACAGAGCGCGAAAGTGTCATCCCCTGCCTACACCTGCGAGTGCCCTGAGAAGTATTTCGCGTGACAGATCGCCCATGACACGGCGGTTCTTGCCGAGAACAACCAGACGAAGGTCGCGGTCGACAAAACGTTTGATGAGCTCGTCGAGGACAACAGTGGCCTCGACTTCGCCATCGTAGTTACCGCGCGCCGCTTCCGGCACGGCGATGTCACCGGCCGTCAACACATGGCCGCGCGGCACATCGCGCGTGAAGGCGGCGACATAGGAATCCGCAGGAGCGAGGATCAGGCGGGCCGGCCGGTCGACCTGGACAAACTCACCGTCGCGCATGATCGCCACCCGGTCGGCAATCTTCACGGCTTCCAGAAAATCATGCGTTATGAAGACAATCGTTTTGCGGAGCGAGCGCTGCAGGGCCAGGAACTCATCCTGCATCTGGCGGCGGATCAAGGGATCGAGCGCGCTGAAAGGTTCGTCAAGCAGCCAGATCTCAGGGTTTGCCGCGAGACTGCGGGCAATCCCGACCCGCTGCTGCTGACCGCCCGACAATTCGCGCGGGTAGTTTTTCTCGCGACCCTTGAGTCCTACAAGCTCGATGACCTCCATGGCGCGCCGCTCGCATGCGTTGCGCGGCAGGCTCTGGACACGCAGGGGATAAGCTACGTTGTCGAGCACCGTGAGGTGGGGCAGGAGGCCAAAGTGCTGGAACACCATTGACATCTTGCGGCGGCGAATCTCGATCAGCGCCTGCGCGGATTTCCTGAGGATGTCATCGCCGTCAATGAGAATTTCACCCGCAGTCGGTTCGACCAGTCGTGCGATGCATCGGATGAGGGTCGATTTGCCGGAACCGGAAAGACCCATGATGACAAAGTTTTCGCCCGCCGCGACATCGAAGCCGATGTTGCGGACGGCGGCGATGTGATCCGGAAGGGCGGGCAGCCCGGCTCTTGCGGCAACGATCGCCTGGCTGGGGTTTCGCCCAAAGATCTTCCATAGGCCTCGGCAGGACAGTTTTGGGCCGCCGGAGTCTTGCGACTCCGGCGGCGCTGACACCGGCGATGGTTTGCTCAGGGCAACCAAGGCGCGTGGGTTGGCTATTTCGAGGCGCCGTCGACCCACGGACGCCACTTGGCTTCGTTGGCATCCACCCAGGATTTGGCCACCGCCTCGAGCGACTCCTTGTCGACATCGATACGTTTGATTAGCGGTGCCTTGTTCCGTCATTGGAAAGTGTGAAGGCGCTGAGCATCTTTGCCGCGGCCGGCCATTTTTCGGCAAAGCCTGCCGTCGACACTTTCACAATATTGGGACGCGGCTGATAGCAATCCATCTTCTTGTCGGCGATCGGACCCCAGGCCGGATCCGATTCGCAGGCCGGATCCCAGTCCGGCAGTTCGACTGCCCGCATCTCGTAGTCGGTGAACACCCAATGCGGTTCGTAGAACATGACCAGCAAAGGCTGCTGGCGTGCGAAGGCTGATTTCACTTCCGCGATTATGGAACCTTCGCCACCGGCTGGAATGGCCACCAGATCGAGCCCGAATGCATCGATCCACTGCTTGCTCTCAGGGGTCCACTCTTCCGGAAAATCGACGAGGCGGCCCTTCGGCGCCGTCTCCGCGGTCTGGAAAAGGCTGGCGCAGGATTTCAGAGCCGTCCATGCCGGAAGACCGGGGCAATCCTTTTCGATATAGGTAGGATAGTACCACGCCTCGCGGCCCTCCAGACCAAGCTTGCCGAGATCGGCAATCTTGCCTTGCGCCTTGAGGTCGTCATAGGCTTTTCGCTGGGTCACCAACCATTGCTCCATCTGAACTTGGAGCGAACCGTCGCCAAGACCCTGCCACGCGGGCGCCTGCGCCGTCGTCACATACTCGACTTTATAGCCCATACGGGTGAGCAACTCACCCGCGATATGGTTTGTCAGATGATTGCCCGGTCCAGTCGAGAAGCACCAGCTTGATCGGATCGTTTGATTCCGGTGCGGCGGCACGGCTCTGATTGGGTGAACCCGATAACGTGAGGATGCCCGCAAAAAGAGCTGCACTCACGATCTTCTTCAACCGATATTTGTTAGACATGCTTCTTTCCTCCACTCGTTGATGACGTGGAACGCGAAATATCAGCTTCGGATATCAGGCGGGCGTTCCGGGCCGCTGGCATCCCGAGACGATGATCCTCCCATCGATTTTCCGTTTCTGCTCAGACGCGCCAGCCATTCCGGCTTCGTGCTGACTTCCCGGTTCACGATTGACCGCGGCGCGCGCCCGGCGAGGAAATCCAGGGCCGCGCCGACGGCCTCCCTTCCGCAACCGGCATAGAGCTCGTCCGACCAGCAGAGCGAATGCGGTGTAAGGAGCACATTGTCCAGGCCGACAAGCGGACTTGACTGCGGTAACGGCTCTTCCTCGAACACGTCGAGTGCTGCGCCGGCGATGCGCTTGCCTCGCAGAGCGTTGATCAGCGCGGGCTGATCAACCGGTCGCGCCACGGGACGTGTTGACGAGATAGGCAGTCGGCTTCATCAGCGCGATATGCGCGGCATCGACAAGTGGCGCGTCTCCTTCGTCAACGGACAATTGACGGAAAGGATGTCGGCACGCGCGAAGACCTCATCGAGCGACACGAGCTCCACCCCAAGCTCCATTGCGCCGCGAGCATCGGCGTAGGGGTCATAAGCGATGAAGCTGCATCTCGAGCGGACGCATGACGCGGAAGAGATCCGTTGCGATGTTGCCGAGGCCGATCGATGCGAGTGTCTGCCCGGTAAGGCCGATGCCGGTAAGCTCGGCGGCCCGCGCCCAGCCATCGCGGCCCTTTCGCGCGCAGCTCCGATTTGCAGGTGAAGTTTCGTAACGAGCGCGAGGATAAGCGTCATGATCGCGACCGCCATCGGACGGCGCACCCCGGTTGGCGTGTTGATCACCGCCACGCCGTTGGCTGTGGCTGCGGGAAGATCGATATGGTCAATTCCGGCGCCGAACTGAGCGATCAGTCCGAGCCGTCTGTTCGGATGAAAGCTTTCCGGCGTCACGCGCGCCCCGGAGAGAATGAGGACGTCGACGTCACTAATCTGCTGCGGCGTTATGGACGGGCGCGCCTCGAGAAAGCGAAACTTGATCGAGGGATTGCGGGCAAGCGGAGTGAAATCAAAGCCCGGATAGGCCGGCGAACCGTCGGGCTTGAGGAAGTCGCCGCTGGCAGCGACGTTGATCGAATGCATTCTAGTCATTCTTTGGTTGGATGATGGACACTGGCCCGTCGAATGACAGCGAGACTGTGCTGCCGACGGCGATCGGCTCGTTGCCGGCCGGTACTTCTGCCTTGACGGGTTCGGGAAGGCCGGCGACTTCGATGTGATAGGCGTGGCCCGCCCCGCGATAGGCGAAGTCGCGTATCGTGCCGCTGAGGCCGGTCCGCTCCCTTTGCCTTGGAATGGACGAGGCGGACCACTTCCTGACGAAGGATCAAGTTGTGCCGAGACCGGGTGGCGCGCTACCGTTGGCGCGCACCTCGAAGCGCTCGCCGGCAACCTCGACTAGTTGCGTTTTGCCCGTCGCGTCTCACTACGGTTGCAGGGATGACATTGGCATCGCCCACGAAGCGGGCGACAAATGCCGTTGCGGGCGTGTGATAGATCTCGTCAGGGCGGCCGACCTGTTCGATGTGCCCGGCATTGAAAACGGCGACGCGATCGGAGAGCGCCAGGGCTTCGCGCTGGTCGTGCGTTACATAGACGAAGGTGCCGCCGGTCTCTCGATGCAGACGGCGCAATTCCGATTCCATTTCGAGCCTGATTGCGAGATCGAGCGCCGAAAGCGGTTCGTCGAGAAGAAGAACGTTGGGTCTGCGCGACCAAGCACACGGGCCAACGCCACCCGTTGCATCTGCCCACCGGACAAGTTCATGACTGCGCCGGCCTTCGAAGCCCGGCATCCTGACCAGCGCGAGGGCATCGGCGACGCGGCGCGCGATCTCCCGTTTCGGCACGCCCGCAAGCTCGAGGCTGAAAGCGACATTCTCGCCGACATCGAGGTGAGGGAAGAGCGACGGGCGTTGGAAAACCATGTTCACGGGCCGTTTATGAGCCGGAACAGACGTCACATCCGGCTCCAAGAAGGCAGATCGCCCCTTCACTCGGACGGAGAAAGCCCGCCATGATGCGGAGCAGGGTGGTCTTGCCGCAGCCCGAAGGTCCGAGAAAAGTGATGAATTCACCCTTCTCGACCGCGAGGTCGATGTTGCGCAGGACGACCGCCTCACCATAGCGATGCGTGATCTTCTCGACGCGGATCGCTTCGTTATTCATGTTGTGGTGGCCGATTGACGGCGCTGGGCGCCATGTTCCCTGCGCAGGGCAAGCAAGAAGGACAAAGCGAACAGAATCAGTGTCGTTGCCAAGAGCAGTGTCGATATCGTGTTGATCGACGGATCGATGGTGCGCCGTATGCTCGACCAGATGTAGAGCGGCAGCGTCGACTGCGGATCCGGTCACGAAGAAGGTTATGACGAATTCGTCAAAGGAGAGCGCAAAGGCCAGCGATGTTGCGCCGAGGACGACCGGCCAGATTTGCGGCACCGTCACGCGGAGAAAGACCTTCCACGGACTCGCTCCGAGATCGGCGGCTGCTTCCTCGATTGCCGGATCCATCCGCTCGAGCGCGGCTTTGACGATCAGAAGAAAGTAGGGAAACACATAGACGAAGTGACCGATCGCGACCGTCGCGAGCGAAAGCTTGAATTCGATGCGTGCGAAAAACACCAGCAAAGCGAGGCCGAGGAAGAGTCCCGGCAGAGTGATCGGCAGAAAGAAAAGAAGCGCCAGAGGCAGTTTCCAGGGCGATGCCGTGCGACTCAGGCCGTAGGCCGCCATGAATCCAAGTGTGAACGTCGAGACCGCAACCGAAGACGCGACGACGAACGAGTTGAGCGTTGACGATATGAAGGGGGCCGATGTGAGCACCTCGCGATACCAGCGCAGCGAGAAGCCCGTAAACGGCAGGGCGAGCGATGCTGTCTCGTGAAAGCTGAACAGGACGACGACGGCCAGCGGCCCGACCAGGAAAATCAGTGCGGCCATGGTGACTGCGGCGGTGACGGGGCTGTTGCCGGGAAATCGCATCAGCTCGACCGCCGGAAGCTTGCTCTTCGCATGGAGCGCAAGGCGAAAAAGGCGCCGTGACAGCAGATGAGGAAGCCCGCGATCATCAGCATCGAAAGCGCAGCGCCCTGCGGCCAGTCTCCGACGGCTTTGAAATTCGACTGGATCTGAACGCCGAGCATCTGCCCGCCGGTGCCGCCGATGAGCTGAGGCGTCACATAATCGGAAGCCGACAGGACGTATACGAACAGGAAGGATGTAAGTGCGGGAGCCGAGATCAGGGGCAGGATGACACGCCGCCAGCGCTGAGGCGCGCTGGCCCCCAGATCCTGTGCGGCTTCGAGCAATGCCGGCTCGATCGGGCGGAAGCCGGCATAGAGCACGAGCACGACATAAGGCAGGAAGATGTGGACGAGCGCGACGGTAACGGAAAGCCAGTTATAGAGCAGGAAACCCAATGGCTCGTTGATGATGCCGGCCGCGATCAGGGTCTGGTTGATGATGCCATTTCCGCCAAGGATCGTGCGCCACGCGTAGATGCGCACGAGATAGCTGGCAAACATCGAGGCCGTGATGACGAAGAGCAATGGCAATTCCAGGCGGCCAGCCTGATAGCGAAGCCAATAGGCGACCGGCAGGGCAACCAGGACCGATACGGACGCCCCGAGAAGGCCGATCATCGCGGAGTTGGCAGCAAGCTGCCAGTTCAGCGTGGTCGAAATGGCGCGTCCGTAGCCATCCAATGTCAACGGCAGGGATACGGAAAAGAGCTTTGCCGTCAGAAAGCTGTAGAAAGCGAAAATGCCGAGCGGCACGAGCAGGAAGATGAAGAATATCAATGCGACCGGAAAAGTGATTGCTACCGGATCGCCGTAGACCGTCGGCTCGGACCGCCGCATGGAAAGTGCTCCGCCGCGTGGCAGGCGGTGGCGGGTCGTCAGCCCGCCGATTTCACTTCCTGCCACGCGGCGAGCACGCGATCCCGCGTTACGAATTCCTTCGATTGAACCGGTGGGTCCTGTTGCAGTGGTGCAAGCACAAAGAAGGCTTCGAGATCTGCGTAGGGATAGAGCGCGGCCATCGTCGCGTCGAGCTTTGCCTCAGCCCCGTCCACGACGACGCCACCGACCAGGAAGGTTGCGGTCGCCGCGTTGATTTCGGGCTTCAGCGTCTCATTGATCCAGGCGTAGACAGCATCCGTATTGTCGGCGCCTGGCGGAATTGCCCAGGCGTTCGAGAATGCGAGACCGCCGCCGTTCTTCGGCCAAACCGTTTCTATCGTCTTTTTGCCGGCCTTCAGGCCGAAGGACTTGTACGCGGCCCATCCCAGGAACGACAGGGCAATGTCTCCGGAGATGAAGCGTGTCGACACATCGCCATAGGATGGTGACACGCCCTTCGTCTGCTTGGCGGAGATCCTTCAGCCAGTTCGTCACGGTCTTGAACTGATCCTCGGTCATGCGTGAGGAGTTGAGATTGAGGACGCGGGCGGCTTGGCCGTAGGCGCCGAGCGGGTCGTCCGGAATTCCCACCTTGCCCTTGAATTTCGGATCGAACAGGATGTCGTAGGAGGTCGGCGCGTCCTTGATGACGTCGGAATCATAGCTGATGCCGACGGCGCCCCAATCCGCCGGAACGCCCGTTCGGGTGCCGTCCGGCTCAATCCAGATGCTTTGAACATTTGATGCAAAGAAGGGCAGAAGGTTCTTGAGGTTCGGGATCTTCTCCGGATCGATCGGCGTCAGGATTTTCAGTTCGCGATAGAGCTCCTTGTAGGACGAGCCATAGGTGATGAGGTCGAGACCAGCACCGCCGCCGCCGAAAATCTTCGCCTGAATATCGTCATGCGAGCCCATGTAGGTCGCCTGCACTTCGACCTTGTTGGCCTCCCTCCAGGCTTTCATTTGTTCTGGGAAGTCATAACCTTCCCAGGAAATCATGCTGATGACCCCGGAAGCCTTTGGAGCCTCGGCTGCGTTGGCGCTGAAGCCGGGCGCCCAGCCGGCTGCGAGAAGCGTCAAACTCCCGGCATGCAGGAGCGTCCGGCGCGTGAGATGGTATTGGCTGATTTTATACATGATCTTCCTCCCTTGTTGCTTTCTTTGGCGTGCGGCCGGTATTCCGGTCTCGTCATTTCTCCCTGTCGACCATCACCTGATCGATCCAGCCCGTCGCAAGATCGCGCGCCACCGCCTCGGCCCGCGCGCCATCGTGCGCCGCGAGCGCGTCGATTAAAGGCACATGGCAATCTGTTTCCCGGCCCTCGGCCGAAAACAGGTTTTCTGCAAAGGTGAGTGCGAGAACCATGCGGGGATGGATCAGGGCAAAAATGTCGATGAGCAACTGATGCCCGCTCAGGCGGTAGATCGTTTCATGCAGTTCCAAATGCGCATCGGTGAGACGCGCGAGATCCCCTGCCTCCTCCGCACTCTTCATGCGTGCAAGGATCTCGCGCAGATTCGTAATGTCCTTGTCGCTCGCGCGCTCGGCTGCGAGTTTTGCAGAAAACGCATCGAGGACGGCTCGCAACGTGAACAGCTCGCGCAATTCACGAGCATGAAGTCGAGATACAAATGTGCCTCGGTGATGCACCTTCACGACGAGTCCCTGCCGCTCGAGCAGAGCAAGTGCTTCGCGTACTGGTGCCTGGCTGATGCCGAGCTGGCGTGCGATGCGGAATTCGACGATCTGCTCGCCGGGAACCAACGATCCCCTCATGATCGCCCTGCGAAGCAGCGTGACGACCTGATCTCGTTTCGATGCAGTTTCTAGGGCTGCCAGTTCCATTGTCGATTATCGATAATCTATCATCGATTGCCGACATGACAAGCCGCAATTGGCTTGCCTCGACTGAGACGTGACCGGTAACGATTCTGGGCAGCAGGCCGTCAAGACTTGGGGATGCTGTTGATGTCGAGCCGGCATCAATTGCGTGTGGCCTCGAACAGGAACCAGACGCGTCTTTCGGCCTGATCGATCCAGTTCTCCAACAGGCTTGCCGTCGCCACGTCGCCATGCTCGTCGCACACGCCGTGTGTCTCGCGCATGCGCTGGGTCAGCCGCAGATTGTCGTCCTTGAGTTCGGCCAGCATGTCGTCGGGTGTGACGAAATCGGCATCATTGTCGGCAACCCGTTGCAGCTTGGCAATGTGCCTGATCGCGGAAATGCGGACCCGAGACGTGCCAGTGAAAGTTTTTTGCCTTCAGGTAGAGCGCGAACATGTCGGCGAGCAGTGCGTTCGGAAGGCGCCGGAAATATCCTTGGCGGCAGTTCTCCAAGGTTCCCAGGCGTGGCGAGAGGCGCCTTCCTGCGGTCGCGGGCAATCCTGTCTGTTCATGGACCGAACTCCTTTTCGATGGGCTTCTCAACCGGAGCATGCAACTTTTGCAGCCGCCCACCTAGTGCTAGTGTCCGCGGATTAACTCGGACAGTGATTTTTTGCGTCTGGGGGTGACGCGGTCTGGTGCACGCCGGTTGTATCTGTTCGAGGGTTTGCCTCGCACCTCGACAGTTTCTTGCAATGGACTCCACGGTGGCGGTCCAGACGAAAGGCCGTGGATTGCTCGTTTCCAAGCGTCGAGGAACTCGTCGATGGCCCGCTTGAGGTCGGCGCGCTGACGAAAAGTGCCGCGGCGGATGCGCTTGGAGGTCAGTTCGGCAAACCATCGACTCCACGAAATTCAGCCGAGCTGGAGCTGGTCGAGATGGATGAAGTGCGCCACGAAACGAGGATGACGCTGCAGCCAGGCCTTGACCTTGAGGATGCTTGTGCGTGCCGTAGTCGTCGAGCACCCAGATGCAGAGGCACCGGGCCGAGGAACTCATCGTCCAGGCGGCGCAGGAAGCGAAGGAACTTCCTGGTGCGGTCGCGTTCAAAGCGTTGACCCACGAACGCGTCCTTGCAGGACGTGCCAGGGCGGACGAAGAGGGTCGTCGTGCCGTATTGCGTTTGTAGTCGTGGGTCATCGTGCCGCAGCGACCCTTCTTCATCGGGGTCGTCCCGGCTCGGTGCGATCCAGGGCCTGGATTGGCTTCTTTTGGCTCTTCTCATCGACGCACGGCACGATCGCCTGTTGCGGCGGATCGAGATCGAGCCCGACCACAGTCGGTTCAGCTCTCTCCAGGAAGCCGGGCGTCGCGCGACAGCTTGAAAGTCTCGCTGCGGTGCGGCACCAGATGCCGTCGCCGTTCCAGATGTATGTTGATCGTTGACTTGCTGACCCCCTGGCTGCGCGCCATCGTGCGGCAGCTTGCCAGTGCGTCGTCCTTTCGGCTTCGTCCGAGAGCGTCGCGTCCACGATCGCTGCGATCGTTGCGCCGGCCGGTATGTCGGCTTGCGACCGCGACCAGGAGCAACTACTCCCGCGGAGCTTCTCGATCCCCGTCCCGCCGCGTAGCGCTCGCGCCACAACGTCACCGTCTTGCGATTGATTCCCGAGCTGTCCCAGCCACGGTGCTGGCGCTCGCACCGTCGGCGCTCGCCAGGAAGCGATCCGGCCGCGCAAGAGCCACCTGCTGCGGCGTTCCGTGCGCCTGCGACCACCGCTCGATCTTCGCCGCGCTCACTCGGAAGCACCCTAAGGGCAGGCACGCTCGAAGGCATGCGCTACCATGTCCGCAACCCGCTGATTGTCCAGCTATTTGCTGGACCTGCGCTAGACATTCTGTGAACGCCTATGACAGCTTGTGAAATCCTCAACGGCAGGCCATGTGTGCGCTGACTCTCCGAAGACGGACGATATGAACGCTGCTCCTGCGATTTTCGCGCACCGATTTTGCGTGGCGCCCATGATGGACTGGACCGATCGGCATTGCCGTGCTTTCCACCGGGTGCTGACGCGGCATGCGGTGCTGTACACCGAGATGGTGACCTCAGCCGCCATCCGTCATGGCGACCGTCGGCGGCTGCTGGGCTTCTCCCCCGTCGAAAGGCCCGTTGCCCTGCAGCTGGGCGGTTCCGACCCCGAGGAGCTGGCTGAGGCGGCCCATATCGGCGAGGAGTTCGGCTACGCCGAGATCAATCTCAACTGCGGCTGTCCGTCCGACCGGGTGCGCGAGGGCCGGTTCGGCGCCTGCCTGATGGCCGAACCCTCGCGGGTCGGCGAATGCCTGGCCGCCATGCGCGCGGCGGTGAACCTGCCGGTAACGGTCAAGTGTCGCACCGGCATCGACGATCAGGACGAGGACGGGCCGCTCGATGACTTCATCGCTGCCGTCACCGCCGCCGGCTGCTCGACCGTCATCGTGCATGCCCGCAAGGCGTGGCTGAAGGGCCTCTCACCGCGGGAGAACCGCGAGATCCCGCCGCTCAACTATGAGCGTGTGTATCGGCTGAAGCGCGACCATCCGCGCCTCGTCGTCGTTCTGAACGGCGGCATCCGGAGCCTCGCCGACGCCTTCGCACATCTGGACCGCGTCGATGGCGTGATGCTTGGCCGCGCCGCCTACGAAACGCCGTTCATCCTGGCAGAGGTCGATCGGCTGTTCTACGGCCGCGGCGAAGGATCGCCCACCCGCGCCGAGGTCGCGGCAGCTTTTCTGCTCTACGTCGAGGCTGAAGTTCTGCGCGGAACTCCTCTCCATCGCATCACGCGGCACATGCTGGGTCTGTTCCACGGCCAGCGGGGCGGCCGGCAGTTCCGGCGCATTCTCGCCCAGGAAGCGCACCGGCCCCAGACCGGAGTCGAACTCCTCGAACGGGCGCTCGTTGCGGCCCGCGAAACGAGGACGCTCGAAGCCGCGGAATAACGCCTGTCGCAGCGTTCATGACCAGGAACATTCCGGAGCGGTTGAGCTGTGCTTCGGTCAACCGGCCCGGAGTCGGGTGCTCGCCTCGCAGCGCCCCGCGCGATCACGATCTTGCAGCGGCGGAAATAGCCTGGTTGATCAGCGAACCCTAAGACCCGTCGCCCCATCGAACACGAAGAGACGGCTCGTGCTAAAGCTGACACCGGCGTTTTCGCCTTGCCTGGCGGTAAAGTCCTTGGCTGCCTTCACCGTGAGCATGTCGTTGCCGGTCTTGACTGTCACCAGCGTATGGTCGCCGATGAGTTCCGTGGTGTAGATCTCGCCCTTGATGTCGGCTTGGTCCGGCGCCGCGACCGCGCAGTCTTCCGGCCTGACCCCCAGGACGGCATCGGGGACCTTGCCGCCGACCGGCGTGGGGATCACTGCGCCGTCGGTCCGGAAACGGTTGTTCTCGAGCGTGCCCGTGACCACGTTCATGGGCGGCGAGCCGATGAACTGCGCGACGAAGAGATTGTCGGGGTCATTGTAGATGTTGGCCGGCGTATCGAGCTGCTGCAGCCTGCCGGCCTCCATCAGTGCCACCCGGTGCGCCAGTGTCATGGCTTCGATCTGGTCGTGCGTCACGTAGACGGTGGTGATGCCGAGGCTGTTCTGCATGTGCTTTAGCTCGGCCCGCATGTGACCGCGCAGCTTGGCATCGAGATTCGACAGCGGCTCATCCATCAGGAATACCGAAGGCCTGCGGATGATGGCGCGGGCTAAGCGCCACGCGCTGGCGCTGGCCGCCTGACAGCTCCCGCGGGTAACGGCTGAGATAATCGGTCATTTGCACCTGGGCGGCGGCGTCGCGGACCGCCGCCTTCATTTCCGTCGCCGGCGCGCGCCGCACCTTGAGGGGAAAGCCCACGTTTTCGGCGACTGTCTTGTGGGGATAGAGCGCATAGGACTGGAACACCATCGCCACGTCGCGGTACTTGGGCAGCATCTGGGTGACATTGGTGTCGCCGATCAGGATGTCGCCCTTGCTGGTCTCCTCGAGCCCGGCGATCATGCGCAGCGCCGTTGTCTTGCCGCAGCCCGAGGGACCGAGCAGCACCAGGAATTCGCCCGCCTCGACGTCGATGCTGAGATCGTCCACTGCGTGCACCGCGCCGAAGAACTTGTGGATGTTGCGGATGGACAGGCGCTTGGCGCGCTGCTGGTTGCGGGCGGAGACGATCATGTCATCCCTTTACCGCCCCGAGCAGCACGCCCTTGGCGATGAAACGCTGCAGTACAATCGCCATGACGATCACCGGAATGATCATGACCACGATGACGGCGCACATTTCCCACCAAAAAATACCCTTCTCACCGGCGTTTTTGGCGGCCACCATGATGGGCATGGTTTGGGCGCGGGAGGTCGTGAGGAAGACGGCCATCAGATATTCGTTCCAGTTGAGGATCAGCACAAGCAAGGTGACGGCGGCGAGGCCGGGCTTGGTCAGCGGCAGCACGATGTCCCAGAAGATGCCGAAGCGTGTCGCGCCATCAAGCTGGGCGCTTTCTTCAAGTTCGATGGGAAGGCTCGCGAAAAAATCATGCATGAGCCACACGACGATGGGCAGATTAACCACCGTATAGGCCAGCATGAGGCCGATATGGGTGTCCACCAGGCCTACGGACTGGAACATCATGTAGATCGGGATGATCACGACGATGGGCGGCAGGATGCGCTGGGAAATGATCCAGAAAAGGATGTCACCATTGCCAAGAGTTGCAGTGAAACGCTTACCAAGCGCACGGACGAGCAAAAAGAAGACTGCAAGCCCGGAAGCCGCTGTCAAATACCACGGCAAGCCCATGATGCCGGTCACCAGCGTCAGTGCAATCAGCAGGGCAACGAAAATCAGGATCAATCCGAGCTTTGGCCTGTACTGAATGCGTGCCAGTGCGTAAGCCGCCATCGAGCCGATGGTTACGCAGAGAAGCGTAGCGCCGCTGCCAATCACCAGGGAATTGATGTAGGAGCGCAGCGTGTCGCCGACGTCGGTTACGAGGAGCGTCTCCCAGGCATGAAGGCTCGGGCTGAAGTCGATGAAGGGCAGGTATACCGGCCCCTGGTTGACATGCTGTGGCAGCTTGAAAGAGGTGATGACAACCCAATAGATCGGGAACAACACGAACAGCGTCCAAAAGCCAAGTAGTGAGTAGACGATGATGTTGCTGAGCGGCGCCATCTTGCCGATGGCCGGCGGCTCGAACAGCCGGTTCCAGAGCCCGCGTCTTGTTTCGTCGACTTTCACTGGTGCGCTCATGCCTTCCGCAATTGCTTGAGCACTATGAAATTGAAGAAGGACGCGCATAACACGACCGTGACGAAAAGCAGGAGATAGGCGACGGCGGCAGAGGAGCCGAAGTCGTTGGACCGCCAGGTAAAGTAGGCCTGCAGTGTCATCGATTCGGTGGCGATGCCGGGGCCGCCGGAAGTCATGATGTTGGTGAGGTCGACGATCTTGAAGGCCTCGATCACGCGGATCAGCATTACGGTGGCGGCCACCGGGATGACCTGTGGCCAGGTGATCTCGCGGAATATCTGCCAACTCGAGGCACCGTCGACATTCGCCGCTTCAACATGGTCGCGCGGGATGTTCTCCAGTGCTGCGAGCATGACGATGAAGATGAAGGGGATCCATTGCCACGAGTCGCCAATGATGATGGCGGCCCGGGCCGACCAGGCGTTCGTCGCCCAGGAGATTTCGCCGAGGCCGATCCAGTGCCAGAAGGGCTGGAAGGGGCCCTTGTTGGTGTCCGCCATCATGCGGAAGGCGTAGCCGCAGCCGAGCGGCGTGATCATCAGCGGGATGAAGAAGATCACGCGGAAAAAGCCCTTGCCCCGGATCGGCTGCGAGCAAAGGAAGGCGAGGCCCAGTCCGATGACGAACTGAACGGCGCAGCCGACGAAGACATAGAAGAGTGTGGTTCCGAGTGTACCCCAAGCGTTGCCCGAGAGGACCGTCCCTGAGAACATCAGGGCGAGGCCCACCAGCATGCCCGCGGTGATCAGGCGGCCTGTGAAGCCGATGATAGTGAATTCACGGCGGATATACCCGAAAAGCCACCAGCCCGCCCAGGCGATGACGACAAGACTCACGACCCAGCCCAGCGCGCTCATCTCATTGAAGCGGCCGAAGAGATGGATCTGCTCGTTGCCGAAGAACTGTTTCGAGAAATTCTGGAGACCGACGAAGCGGATGTTGTAGCCGCCAGCACCCGGCCTGATACGCGAAAGCGCGATGACGATGGACGCGATGGTCGGGAAGATCGCAAAAACCAGGATCATCACCACGGCGGGCATGATGAAGAAGGAGCCGGCGTGGCGGTCGATCCACTCGCTCCACGTCTCGTCGGGCGCGCCGGCCGGACCCTTAAGGTCCAGCCGGGTGCTCATCGTTTCAACTGAGGCCGAGGCCCCTGGCATCACTTGTTGGAGTAGCCCAAAGCGAGGCCCAGCATTTCGATCTGCTTGTCGCGGCCAAAGTCTTCGGTGATCTGCTCCCAGCCCGCTTCGACATTCGCGAGCGCCTCGTCCACCGTGGTTTCGCCGGCGAGATAACGGGCGACTTCGGTGTCAAGCACCACGCCCGAATATTGCTGGGCGCCCGGGATGGTGAAATCCGAAGCCATGTTCGGATTGTTCAGGGCGCTCTTAATGGCGCCCAGATAGTTCTCGGCGAGTTCCGGCGGGAAGCCTGCCTTCACCCACAGATCCGCGTTGTCGAGCTGCGAGTTGCGGTAGGGGTTATAGCCGGTCCAGCCGATGGTCACGTCGACATTGGATTGGGCCGCCTGGTTCATGTAGGACAGGAAGTCGTAAGCGGCTTGCTTGACCTTGGGATCGGACTTGGCATTGATGGCGCCGGCCCAGCCGCCGAAGGCAGCGAACGGCGCGTAGTTGACGCCGTCGATCGAGTGCGGCGCATTCTCCTTTGTCACCGGCACGAGCTTGCCGGTCGCCCGGTCGAGCACCTTGTTCCAGCCAAGTGCAGCGACGGCATAGAGCTTGCCCTTGATCGCGGTAGCATCGGCCTCGATCTCCATCGGGCCCGGATCACCCCACTCGATCAGCAGGCCGCAACGGCCGGCCTTGAACACGGGGCGCGTATCGGTGACGTCCATGTTGAGCTCTTCAGGCGGACCGTACTTGCCGGTTTCTTTGTATAGTTCGAGCGCCGCTTTCCAGGCCTCGTTGTTGACGACGGGTTTCATCGTCGCCGGGTCGAAGTGGAAGCCCTGCGAAGTGCCTTGAGTTTGCACCGCGCCGGCAACCACCGTCTGGATGGCGAAATAGGACTGGGCATTGCGCTTCTTGAAGATGCACGAACCGTAGTCCGGCCTGGCCGTCGCCGTTCATGTCCTTGCCATGAATGGCCTTGGCCACCGACAGATAGTCCTCCCAGGTCTTGGGCGGTTGGAGACCGTTCGCTTCCAGAACGTCCTTGCGGTAATAGACCATCTGGAAGTCGCCATCGACCATCAGCATCATATTCTTGCCGCCGATCTTCTGGAAGGCGCGGAAATAGGGCGCGATGTCATTCTCGTCGAGCTTAGTGTCCTTCGCGACATAGGGTGTCAGGTCTTCGAGAAGGCCGGCGCCCGCGAGTTCCACGCCCCAGCCCGCGGCGAAGACGCCAAGGTCAATGGAGTTGGTTCCCGTCGTCCAGTCGGTCTGGATTTTCTGGAACAGTTCGGCGAAGGGAACTTCGTTGACCACGATCTTGGCGCCCGTGGCCGCTTCAAATTCCTTTCCGCGCTCAGCCAGACGGCCAGCGATGACCGGGCCTGGTCGCGTCAGAATATTCACGGTAACTCCATCATACTCGCCCGCTGACGTTGCCGAACAGAGGCCGCCTGCAGCTACGCCCGCAGTCAGCACCCCCATGAATACTTTTCGAAGAGACATTGAGTTCCTCCCGGTTACACGGCCCAACAGGGTCCGATTGCGCAAGTTAGAGTGGCAAGTACGATTTCTGTCAATAAACATGCTGGGCAGGTGATTGGGTTGGGAACGTCCACCGTCGCGCGCTTCAATCCCGCAGGATCATCCGGTCGCCCTGCATTTCGAAGGAGTGCAGGCGCTTCAGGAAGCTCATGCCCAGAAGCGAAACGTCGAGCTTTCCGGTCTCTGCGACCAGCGCGCCGACATTGTCGCGCCGAATGCTGCCGACGGCGACTTCCTGAAGGGTGAAAGGCGCCGCTCGAGCCGGCCCGTTGGCGGTAGTGACCGTCACCGTATAGTCCAGTCGCGCGATGTCGATGCCCGCCGTCCTGGCGTCTTCGGGCGTAAGCGTGACAGCGCTGGCGCCGGTGTCGGTGATGAGCATGACGGCTTTGCCGTTGATCATCGCTTTGACCGCGAAATGGCCCCCGGTGCCGGCTTCGATCGCCACCGCCGCTCCCCCGGCATCGGTGAGATCGGCGGCATATCCCGGTAGCAGAGCGGCCAGCATGCGACGGCCCACCGTTTCGAGATCGTGGCGCAGCGCGTATCCGAGGACGATGATCGCCATGAGCGCCAGCCAGAGAAGGCCATCGCGCAGGGCCGCGCGTCCGCGTCCCCAGTAGAAGCCCATGACTGCGCTCGCCGCGGCTGCCAGGATGATCAGGTAGTAGACGAGGGAGCCGAGATCATCGCCGGAAAACAGCCTCAACTTGCCGTCCTCACACCGCTCCCGGCATGCCCAGCCGGCCGCGCCTGCCGCCCTTGCGGCGCTTGCTGCGGGTCAGCGTCTCGATCCGTTCCGGCAGGCCGGTCATGATCTGGCGGCGCGCCTGCGGCGAAAGCGCCAGCCAGCTGGCGATTTCATCGCGAGTGCGGCCGCAACCGAGACAGAGTCCCGTTTCCGGGTCGAGCACGCAGATCTTTAGACACGGGCTTTCGACCTCAGCCTGGGCGATGAAGTTCATTTCGCTTTACGTCCGGAATCGCTGTTCATTGACGGCAACTATGCTTGCCTTCGCCGGGCTTGAATCATGCGGAAGCGCCGTCCGCAAGATCAAATGCGGCATCTGCATCCTTGGGCGATCACCCGGTGGTCATCGCCATCCCGGCGAGCACGGCGATTTCGCTCACCTGTTGGACCGCTCCGCAAACGTCTCCCGTATACCCGCCAACCTTGCGCCGGGCGAGCGCGGTCGTGCCGCTCACCGCGCCCTGTGCGAGCAGCAATGACAGCATCGCACCCAGCAGGCCTTGCGCCCACCACAGGGTCACGGCTGCGACGGCTAACGCGATCAGGAGAGAGGCACGCCAGGTTTCGGCAGTCGGCTTGCCGGCCGACCAGGCCAGCCCATCGCTGCGCGCAGGTTCGGCGGATGCCATGAGTGCGACGATCGCATGGCGCGAAACGGCGCCAGCCGCCACGAGGCTGGCAACGGCGCTGGCCAGGCTCGACGTGGCAATTTCGGCGATGAGGGCGCACTTGAGCAGGAAGGCAAGCAGGAGCGCCAGCGCGCCAAAGGTGCCAATGTGACTGTCGCGCATGATCGCCAGCCGCCGCTGCGGGTTGTCGCCGCCCCAGAATCCATCTGCGGAGTCGGCGAGGCCGTCCTCATGCAGACCGCCGGTCAGCAGAACATGGCACCCGACCGCTATCGCTGCTGCGGCGAGGGGGCTCAGGCCGATTCTATTGCTGACGAACAAGGCTGCTCCGCACGCGAGCCCTGCGAACGCCCCCACGACCGGAAAGGCGGCCATCGCCTGGCCGACGGGCCGCTGTTCGGGAAGAAATCCGGAGAGCGGCAGTCGCGTGAGGAAGCTCGCCGCGGTCACGACATCGGCGAGCCATGTCGAGGGCTGCCAGCGTTCTCCCGGTGGGACCGCCTCGTGTCGCCCGTTATCTTCGAACATCAGGGCATTCCCGCGCCATCTCGGTGGGGCTATAGCCATCGCACAGCCGATCCCGCACGCCAAGAGTAGCGATTAGTGCCGAAGACTTCCGCCCGAGCCTTTGACGATATTCGCGAGCTTCTCCGCGACCTGCCGCCGCCGGATACCGAGGTCGATGGCGATGGTGCGCGCCAGGGATGCGACATTGACGAAGCCGGCAGGCGCCCTGGGCCGGCTCGAGGAAATCGTCGAATGGCTTGCGGGTTGGCAGGGCCGGGCTATGCCGCGCATCGACAATGCACTGGTCGCGGTGTTCGCCGGCAACCATGGGGTGGTGAAGCAGGGAGTGGCTGCCTTTCCCGCCGACGTCACGAGGCAGATGGTGGCGAACTTCCGCAACGGCGGGGCGGCCATCAATCAGCTCTGCAAGAGCTTCGATCTCGGACTCAAGGTGTTCGAGCTCGCTCTGGAAATCCCAACTCGCGATATCACGGAGGAAGCTGCGCTCGAAGAAGCCGAATGCGCCGCGACCATGGCCTACGGCATGGAGGCGGTTGCGGGAGATGTCGATCTTCTTTGCGTCGGTGAGATGGGCATCGGCAACACGACGATTGCCGCGGCCCTTTCGAATGCCCTGTTCGGGGGCGAGGCGCGGGACTGGGTGGGCCCGGGAGCGGGGCTCGATGAGCAGGGCCTTGGGCGCAAGACCGACGCGGTGCGAATGGCGGTGGCGCTCCATCTTGAGCATATCGGCGATCCACTTGAAGCGCTGCGCCGGCTGGGCGGGCGCGAGCTCGCGGCCATGGCCGGCAGCATCCTGGCCGCCCGACATCACCGTGTCCCGGTTCTCCTCGATGGCTATGTCGCCACGGCTGCGGCCGCGGTGCTTCATCGGATGAACCCCGCCGCTCTTGACCACTGCATGGCGGCCCACTGTTCCGCGGAACCCGCGCACAAGGCCCTCCTGCAGCGGATCGGCAAGAAGCCTTTGCTCGACCTCGGCATGCGCCTGGGCGAGGGCTCCGCAGCGGCCCTGGCTGCAGGCCTGGTCAAGGCCGCAGTGGCGATTCATCGCGGCATGGCAACGTTCGCCGAAGCCAAAGTAAGCGGGAAAGAGCCGCATTAGGCCGTGAGTGCCATGAGCCTGCGCTGGCTACGCGTCGCGGAGAGCTGCGGCGCCAATAGCTCGGCGCGCGGCTTGGTGATCGCCCGTTCGGCCGGAAACTTCACCGTCACTGTGGTGCCTTCGCCAAGCTTGCTGTCGATCACGAGCTCGCCGCCGTGCAGGCGGGCAAGTCCATTCACGATGGAAAGACCGAGGCCTGCTCCATCGATTGCCTGGCGAGACGCATAGGAACCGCGCACGAAAGCGCCGGGCAACGTCGAGACCTCCTGCGCGGGTATGCCCGGACCAGCGTCGCGCACGACGAGGGATAGGCCGCCCTCGGGTGTCCGTGCGGTCGCCAGGATGACCTCGCCGCCGTCCGGCGTGAACTTGACGGCGTTGGAGAGAAGGTTGAGCCACATCTGGCCAACCTGCCGCCGGTCGCCCAGGAGCCTGGGGATCGTCGCATCGAACCGCTGGCTGAGCTTCAGGCTCTTGCGATCTGCCGGCGCCCTCACCAACTGCAGGCACTCCAGCCCGACTTCGGCAAGCGCGACCGGTTCTGCATTGAGTTCCTGCCTGCCCGCTTCGATCCGCGACAGGTCGAGGATGTCGTTGATCAGGCTTAGAAGGTACTGGCCCGAATGGCGGATGTCGTGCGCATAGTTCCGGTAAGCAGTGACCGTGTGCGGTCCCATCAGTTCCAGCGACAGGATCTCCGAGTAGCCCATGATGGCGTTGAGCGGTGTTCTGAGCTCATGGCTCATGGTGGCCAGGAATTTCGACTTGGCGCGGCTGGCCTCTTCCGCCCTGGTGCTCTGCTCCTCGGCAAGTGTCCGAGCCAGCTCCAGTCGTTCGATGAGCTTTTCGCGCTGGCGCTTGAAGTTCAGCATGTCGCGGGCGATGTCTTGCAGCCGGCGCGTGAGTTGGAGCAGAAGCACTTCGACGACCAGCGCTACGGCGGCAGCTTCGAGATAGAGCGGCTCTCCGCCCATCACGCAGCGTACGATGATGGCGATCGTCATGAATCCCGTGCCGGCGAGAATGATCGGCACGAAGTTCGACGCGATGATCATGCGCGCCGCCGCTACCGCCATGAGGATGGCGATGAGGAACAGGTTGTGCAGTTGGTTGCCCGCCTGCCAGAAGGAAACGAGCGGTAGCGACCAGCACGCGGCAACGAAGAGCTCTGCTGCCGTGAATTTGCCGATCCACTCGCTGGATCCGTCAGAAAGCCCGCCGCCCGTGACATGTCTGCGGCACAGGTGGTGCTGAAGCGCATGGCCGGCGATCGTGGCCGTGAACCATGCGGCGACGTGCAGCGGCGATGCCCAGCGCAAGCACACCGACGCCAGGATCGCGGCGAGCAGCGGCAGTACGGTGGCCGCCCGCAACTGATTGCGAACGAAAAGACCCAAAAGATCATGTTGCCACGGCTCAGGCTCGCTGCCGTCCCACGCCATTGCCAGCCGGAGGTTCATCGGCTTCCGGTCCGCACAGCCGAGGTCGGACATGTCATGGAGATTGCTTCCAGACCACATCAGCGTTGCCGCCGTCCCGTTGCGTCCGGGTTTGCCCGCTCAGGGTGCGTCCCGACGAGCCTCAAGGCGTAACAGCCGGCGATTAATTCGGGTTTGCCGCGATTGGTAAAGTTTGAATGAAGGAGGTGGCCGTGCAAGTAATGCTGGCAACGAGGCATGTCCGGAACCGCTCTTTCGAAGCTGCTTGCCGATATCCGCGCCTGTCGGATTTGTATTGACGAGCCGTCAGAGGCGCCGCTGCCGCATCCGCCGCGCCCGGTGCTTCAGGCCGACCGGCGGGCTCGCCTGCTGATCGCTGGCCAGGCTCCGGGCGCCCGCGTCCATGCGACCGGCCTGCCCTTCAATGACCCGTCGGGCGACCGGCTGCGGCAATGGCTGGCGATCGACCGGTGCATTTTTTATGACCCGGCGAAGATTGCCATAATACCGATGGGTTTCTGCTTTCCGGGCTACGATGCGAGGGGAGGCGATTTGCCGCCGCGGCGCGAATGCGCTTGTCATTGGCGAGATCGCATCCTTGCGATGTTGCCGCTGGTCGAGCTCGTCGTGTGTGTGGGTCACTACGCTCAAGCTTGGCACATGAGGGGATACTGCCGGGCGAACCTGACCGAAACGGTGCGCGCCTGGCGTCCGGCTTATGAAACTCTCACGCCCCGCGTGCTGCCGACGCCGCATCCGAGCTGGCGCAACATCGGCTGGCTCAAGAGGAACCCCTGGTTCGAGAAGGAGGTCGTGCCCATTCTCCGGGCCGAGGTCAAACGGCTCATCGCCTGATGAGGCCGAGGCTCTGCAGCTTTCCGCTGTCGTGAAGCCTCGGCCGCCGTGACGTCAGCACACCGGAAGCGCCGCCTACCCACGCCCACTCGCCCGATAGCTTGCCGTATTCCATCTTTGGACAGCGGTTCATGACAACCTTGACGCCCGCTGCCTCGGCCCGCCGCGCAGCTTCTTCGTTCCTGACCCCGAGCTGCATCCAGATCACCTTCGGCAGGGGATCGAGCGCCAACGCTTCGTCGGTGATGGCGGCGGCGGCCTTCGAGTTGCGGAAAATATCGACCATGTCCACGCTGACCGGTATATCGCCGAGGCGGGCATAGACCATGCTGCCGGCGACCTCCTGGCCCGCAAGGCCGGGATTGACCGGATACATCTCATAACCTTTGCCGCTCAGGTATCGCAGCACGAGATTCGACGGGCGCACATCGCTTTTCGATATGCCGACCAGGGAAATGGTTTTTACCGACGACAGAATTTCGCGAAGGTAATCCTGCGGATAGGCTTCGTGCATCATTCGGGAAGCTTGATCCGGCCGCGTTCATCGAGCGGGAAGTGGGGGTTCCAGGCGATTTCCCAATGGTGACCGTCGGGGTCGGCGAAATAGCCGGAGTAGCCGCTCCACAAAGTTTCCTGGGCGGGCTTAACGATGCGGCCGCCGGCCGTTTTCGCTTCCTGCATGGCCAGGTTGACGGCTTCCTTGCTTTCCAGGTTGTGGGCGAGCGTCGTGCTCGCGAAGCCTTCGCCGGGTTTGTCGGTTCCGACATCCTCGGCGAGCGCGTTGCGGCCATAGAGAGCAAGCACCAATCCGCCGAGATCGAAGAAAGCGATCTGGGGGCTGGATGCCGAAGACGCGCGCAAGCCGAGCCTTTCGTAAAATGCGCGCGACCGCGCGACATCCTTGACCCCGAGCGTCACGATATTGATGCGTAGGTTCATCAGCGGTTGGGCCAGTGTGGAGCGCGCTTCTCGAGGAACGCTCCGATGCCCTCGTCGGCATCGGCGAGCAGCAGGTTGTCTACCATCACCTTCGAGCACAATGAATAGGCGTGATCGAGCGCCATCCGGCTCTGCGCATGGAATGCCCGCTTGCCCAGGCCGATTGCCGCGAGCGACCGGCTCATGATGTGTCTGGCGAGAGCGTCGGTTTCGGTGCGCAGCTCGTCATCCTTGACGACACGGTTGACCAGCCCGATCCGCAGCGCTTCCGAAGCGGAGACGCTGGCGCCGGTGAGCAGCATCTCCATCGCATGTTTTGCGGAAACGGCGCGGGTGAGCGCCACCATCGGCGTCGCGCAGAACAGTCCGATGTTAACGCCCGGTGTGCAGAACGCCGCCGATTCGGCTGCGACGATCAGGTCGCATGAAGCCGCCAACTGGCAGCCGGCGGCGCTCGCCAGCCCTTGGACCTCGGCCAGCACCGGCTTCGGCAGCGTCGCGATCGACTGCATGAGATGCGAGCAGCGCGCCAGCAGGCCCTCGAAATACTTCTTGCCTCCGTCGTTGTCGCGGCGATGCGCGGTGATCTCGGCAAGGTCATGGCCGGACGAGAAAACACTTCCGCTGGCGGCAATGATCACCGCCGCGACGTGCTCGTTGGCTTCCGCGTCGTCGAGTGCTGCCTGCAACTCGCCGATCATCTGCTCGCTCAGCGCATTGCGGCGCGCGGGATGGTTCAAGCTCAGGCGCAGCAGTCCTTCCTCGAAGGCGGTGGCTACTTTGGCCTCGCCGGCGGCCTGAGCGATGAGCGCCACTACTCTTCCTCCGCCAGCAGCTTGAGCTTCTCGCCGTAGTCCGGGTCCTTTGCCAGCTCCTCGAGAACCTTGCGATTGTTCGGGGTCGGCACCATCGCCGACAGCGATTTGATCATTCGGTCCTTCATGTCCTGGGCCAGGGAGGTGTCTGCCCTGACTTCTTCGATCTGTTTTTCGATGTCCTCCGCCGGGCTGTCGGTAATGGCGCTGTAGGCGAGGCCGATGGTGGTAATGACCTTGTTCCATTGGTCGATGGTAGCGAATCCGAATGACTTGACATCGGCTTCAAACCGTTTTCCCTCGTCGGTCTTCTCGACAAACTCCTCGAGGCTCTCATACTCGTAGATGCTGCTGTCGGCGTATCTCTCGCGGACCAGCGCAAAGGCATCCATGCCCTGGCGCGCACTCTTGGGCGTCAGCTCGACGATGTCGATGACCGGGACCTCGCCCAGGCTCATTTCGTCGATGGGCGCCGGTTCCGCTTCGGAGGGCGGTGGCGAAAGCGGCGGAGCGCTGAGGTCTTCGGCGTCTTCAGGACCGATTTGTGACTGGTCCTTGGCTGCCGTTTGGGCGAGCCCGGCGCCAAGGCCGGTTTCGGCGAATATCGCTACGCCGACGACCATGGCGGAAAGTGCGCGCATCATGAGTTTGCTCTGGTGAACTTGGGGCCGAATGTACGAGAGGCGCCGACGATCTTAAAGGGTTGCCTCGGGAAGGTCCGTGAAGGACTACGGTAGTTTGATACCGCATCGCAATCTATTGAATTGGCGATAAAAATGGACGTGCCGCATTGACGAAAGGATCCCCGGCGGGCTATGTGAGCCCTTCAGTTAGATCAGCAGCAGGGAAAGCCAGGCGCTCGCCTTGCAATTGCGAGCCGGAAACGCTGTCGTGACCACCTATTCTGCCAAGCCTGCGGACATCACAAAAAACTGGCTTCTTATCGACGCCGAAGGGTTGGTCGTCGGCAGGCTTGCGAGCCTCATTGCCACCCGTCTGCGTGGCAAGCACAAGGCGATGTTTACGCCGCACTTGGACTGCGGCGACAACATCGTCGTGATCAACGCCGAAAAGGTGGTGTTCACCGGACGCAAGCGCCAGAACAAGACCTACTTCCGGCACACCGGTCATCCCGGCGGGATCAAGGAGCGCAAGGCTCATCAGGTCCTCGACGGAAAGTTCCCTGAACGCGTCGTGGAGGACGCCGTGCGCCGCATGCTTCCGGGCGGAGTATTGAAGCGGGCGCTGTTGCGCAATCTGCGCGTGTACAAGGGTGCTGATCACCCCCACGCGGCCCAGGCGCCGGTGAAACTCGACGTCGGCGCGATGAATCCCAAGAACAGGTTGAGAGATTAACCCATGGCCAACACTACGCTTGCAGATCTGGGCAGCGCCATCCGACCGGCGGCAGTGGTCCAGGCTCAGCCGGCCGCACCCAAGCTCGACAGCGCCGGTCGCGCCTACGCCACGGGTCGGCGCAAGGATGCCGTGGCACGCGTGTGGATCAGGCGCGGCACCGGCCGCATTGTGGTCAACGGCGCTCCGGTGGAGACGTATTTTGCGCGGCCGACCCTGCGCATGATGGTACAGCAGCCGCTGGTCGCCTCCAGCCGCCGCGACCAGTTCGACATCGAGTGCACGGTGGCGGGAGGCGGCTTGTCGGGCCAGGCGGGCGCGGTCCGCCACGGCATTTCCAGGGCTCTCACCAATTTCGAGCCGGAGCTGCGCGGCGTGCTCAAGAAGGGCGGCTTCATGACCCGCGACAGCCGCGCGGTAGAGCGCAAGAAATATGGCCGTGCCAAGGCGCGCCGCTCCTTCCAGTTCTCGAAGCGCTGAGTGCATCCCGCCAAAGCCCTGCTGCCCAGGGTTGCCTAATTACTAAGCGCATGTTCATTGGCGTGCCTGATATCTAGGCGTAAACGCGCTTCCGAGACTTCGACGAGCATGTAGCTCCAAGCAAAAACAACGGCTTGCTGGTCTGGCACGATTCTTGGTTTGGCTGCTTGTCGGTCATTACCAGAGGGGATGCCATGTCTCGAAGGCTGCTCGTGTCGCTCGCATGTTTGCTGGCGCTGCCATGCGAACCAGCGCTTGCCCAGGCCGCCGCACCCGCCTTCGACAAGGGCGACACCGCCTGGATGATCGTGGCAACCGGGCTGGTGTTTCTCATGACCATTCCCGGTCTGGCCTTGTTTTACGGCGGCATGGTGCGCAAGCAGAATGTCCTGGCGACGCTCATGCAATGCTTCGCGATCTGCTGCGTGGTGTCCCTTCTATGGATGGTGATCGGCTACAGTCTCGCCTTTACACCGGGCACCGGGCTCATCGGCGGCTTGTCGCGCTTCTTCCTGACGGGGCTGGAGCCGCTTTCCGTCCACGCACTGGCCGCCACCATTCCGGAAACGGTCTTCATGATGTTCCAGATGAGCTTTGCCGTCATCACGCCGGCCCTCATCACCGGCGCCTTCGCTGACCGGATGAAATTTTCGAGCCTCGTGGCATTCACCGTCCTGTGGAGCCTGTTGGTCTATGCTCCGATAGCACACTGGGCCTGGGATCCCTCCGGATGGCTCTTCGCCCTTGGTGTTCTCGACTTCGCGGGCGGCACGGTCGTGCACATCAATGCCGGCGTTGCCGGTCTTGTGGCCGCTTTGGTGATCGGCAAGAGGGTCGGGTATCCGGCGGAGCAGTTTCTGCCCCACAATCTCGTGCTCAGCGTCCTCGGGGCCTGCCTGCTTTGGGTCGGCTGGTTCGGCTTCAATGCGGGTTCAGCCGTCACGGCGGGTCCGCGCGCCGGCATGGCGCTCGCGGTGACCCATATCGCTGCCGCCACGGCCGCCCTGAGTTGGCTGGCCGCCGAGTGGTGGCTGCGGGGCAAGCCGAGCGTTCTGGGCGCGATCTCCGGAGCCGTGGCCGGCCTCGTCGCCATTACCCCCGCCGCCGGCTTTGTCGACCCGAGCGGTGGACTTGCCATCGGACTGATCGCCGGCCTAGGCTGCTTCTGGGGTGTCGTGTGGCTCAAGCACAAATTCGGCTACGACGACAGCCTCGATTGCTTCGGGATTCACGGCGTGGGCGGCATCATTGGAGCGCTGCTCACCGGTGTGTTCGCGAAGATCTCGATCTCCAACAGCGAAGGGGCGTTTGCGGCCGTCCTGCAGACCACTCCCGATTTCACTCTGGGCCTGCTCGAGGGCAATGCCGGTCAGATGACGATCCAGATCATCGCCATTGCCGCTACGGTGGCGTGGTGTGCCGTGGCGACTCTCGTCATTCTGAAAGTCGTCGATGCCGTCCTGGGCCTCAGGGTCGATGTCGAAACGGAATACAACGGCCTTGATCTCGCGCAGCATGGCGAAGCTGTTCACTGAAGCGTCGAAAGCGGCGGTCAACTGCCCATTGCCTGATCAAGATCGGCGATGATGTCGTTCACGTCTTCGATGCCGACCGACAGCCGCACGACGTCGGGTCCCGCTCCAGCGAGCTTGAGCTGTTCCGGGGAAAGCTGGCTGTGCGTCGTCGAGGCTGGATGGATGATCAGCGTGCGGGTATCGCCGACGTTGGCGAGATGTGACAGGAGCCTGGCGTTCGATACGGTCCGCACCCCTGCATCGTAGCCGCCTTTGAGGCCGAAGGTGAAAACCGCGCCCGCGCCCTTCGGTGCATATTTCTTATGCAGTGCGTGGTGCTTGTCGCTGGCGAGGCCCGCGTAGTTGATCCACGCCACACGGCTGTCCGCGGCGAGCCACTGGGCGACCTTGAGCGCATTTTCACAGTGCCTCTGCATGCGCAGGCTCAAGGTCTCGATACCGGTCAGGATCAGGAAGGCATTGAGAGGAGCGATTGCCGGTCCAAGATCGCGCAGGCCCAGCACGCGGCACGCGATGGCGAAGGCAATGTTGCCGAATGTCTCATGAAAACGCATGCCGTGATAGGAAGCGTTGGGCTCGCTCAGTAACGGGTATCTGCCGCTCGACCAGTCGAAATTGCCGGCATCGACGATGATGCCGCCCATCGAGTTGCCGTGACCGCCCATGAACTTGGTCAGTGAATGGACCACGATGTTGGCGCCGTGTTCGATCGGCCGGCAGAGATAGGGCGTGGCGAGCGTGCTGTCGACGATGAGCGGCACCCCGGCCCGGCGCGCCACCTTGCCGATTGCCTCGAGGTCCATGATGCGTCCGCCCGGATTGGCGATCAACTCGATGAAAATTGCCTTCGTCCGGTCCGACACCGCCCTTTCGAAGCTCGCCGGGTTTTCGCCGTCGGCCCACACGACATGCCAACCGAATGATTTGAACGAATGGTTGAACTGATTGATCGAGCCGCCATAGAGTTGGCGAGCGGCGATGAATTCATCACCCGGCTGCATCAGGGCATGAAAAATTATGAGCTGGGCGCCGTGCCCCGAACCTGTGGCCAGCGCCGCCGTTCCACCTTCCAGCGCCGCGACCTTTGCTTCGAGCACTGCCTGGGTCGGGTTCATGATCCGGGTGTAGATATTGCCGAACGACCGCAGCGCAAAAAGATCGGCGGCATGCTCGACGTCTTCGAACACGAATGACGTTGTCTGGTAGATCGGCGTGGCCCTGGCCCCTGTGGCGGGATCAGGCTGCGCTCCGGCGTGAATGGCCAGAGTATCGAAGCCCGGCGTCCTGTCCCTCATCAGCGGTTGCTCCCCACGCGGAGGCGGTCGCCAGCCTTCTTGACCGCTTTGGAGGGCTGCTATAGCGCTGAAGCCCCATGGCAGCAATAACGCCAGACCGCGTGCGCGCTGCGCTGTCGGGCATTCGCGTTCCAGGCGCGCCTCAGGATATCGTCGCCGGCGGGCTCGTGTCCGAGATCGCAGTGATGGGCAACGATGTAACGTTTGCGATCATCGCCGATCCCCGGACTGCCGGCACGATGGAACCGGTGCGCCGGGCCGCGGAAGCGGCCGTGAAAAAATTGCCGGAGGTCGGCAAGGTGATGGTCGCCCTCACCTCCGAACGACCAGCCGCATCCCGATCGAACGAGGCGCGTACGGTCCAGGCGCAGCGGGGATCGAAAGTTGCGGGCATCAGCCACATCCTCGCGGTGGCGTCGGGCAAGGGCGGGGTCGGCAAATCGACGACTGCGGTCAACCTCGCGCTCGGACTTCAGGCCTGTTCGCTCAAAGTCGGAATTCTCGACGCCGACGTCTACGGCCCATCGCTGCCGAAGCTCTTGGGGCTGACGGGGAAACCGCGGCTCGTGTCGCCCGGTTCGAAGGCCATGGCGCCGCTGGAGCGTTTTGGCCTGAAGGCCATGTCGATGGGATTTCTCGTCGACGAGGAAACTCCCATTGTCTGGCGCGGTCCCATGGTCATGGGAGCGCTCGTTCAGATGCTGCGGGAAGTGGATTGGGGAACCCTCGATTGCCTGGTTGTCGATTTGCCGCCCAGGCACCGGCGACACTCAGCTCACTCTCGCCCAGCAGACGCCGCTTTCGGGAGCCGTCATCGTCTCGACGCCTCAGGATCTGGCGCTCGTCGATGCCCGCAAGGGGCTCAACATGTTCCGGCGCGTCAATGTGCCGATCCTCGGCATCATCGAGAACATGAGCTATTTCGTTTGCTCCAAATGCGGTGAGAGACACGAAATCTTCGGCCACGGCGGCGCCCGCGCGGAGGCAGCGAGACTTGGTGTTCCGTTTCTGGGCGAAGTGCCGCTCGATGCCCATGTGCGCGAGCTCAGTGACAACGGCGAGCCTGTTGTCGTCACTGAGCCACGGTCGCAGCACGCCGCCATCTTCAGGGATATCGCATCCAGGCTATGGGCCGGCCTCGGCAGCGATGCGGCCGGCATGAAGGCGCCGCCTCGTATCGTGATCGAGGCCTGAGCAATTGATACCGAGCAAAACTGCTTGATCTTGAGCCGTTTGGCCGCGAGAGTTCCGCGCAGTTGTCGTTGAGTGAGGCGAATTCGGACTGGCAGGCTCCCGCGGCGGAGGGACGAACCGATGAACGTAGTACTCAGAATTGCCGGCATCGTGCTGGCCGCACTTGGGCTGCTCGCAGTCCTGTTGTTCTTCTATTCGCCCGAGCTGACCGCACGTGGCATGAACCTGAACACCGGGGTTTCGCTGCTGCTCGGCGGCATCGTCATTCTGGGTCTGAGCACCGTGGTGGGTGCGGTGGAGGACCTGCGCAGCCATCTCGCGGGGGAGGATTCGGGCCCGACTGGCGACGTCCGGCAGCGGCGTGGCAAGCGCGCAGCAGCACTCGCCGTCCAGCCGGTGCACGAAGGCGCCCGGAAGCCTGAAGCAGCCATGCCCGATGTTGCCGGACGTATTGCGCCGGCTCCCGCCGAAGAGCGTCAGGCACCGTTCGCCGGCGGCCAGGATGTGGAGGCAAAGCTTCGCAATCTTGACGCCGATTCGCGCTCGGTCATCGACCGGGTCGTGGAGGAGGTCCGCGAGCACGGCAGTTCGGCGGCGGGCGAGGCGGAGGTCGTCTCCGAGGAAAATCTCTATGTCGTGGAGGTGCGTGAGATTGCCGGCAAGCAGGCCCGCGTGCTTTCCGACGGCACGGTCGAGGCGGAAACCGACGAAGGCTGGATGCGGTTCGAGAACCCGGAGCATCTCGAGGAATACGTGGCGGCCGTGAACGTGAACGTCGGGCGCCGGTAGAACACGAATTCCGATGGCGGGAGAAGAGCTGGTCTATCGCACATCGAGAACCGAAGTCGTCGCGTCGCGCACGACCTCGTAGGCAACCGAGCCGCGCCACAGTCTCTGCCACCACGATCGGCCTTCATCGGTAACTACGATGATACGAAACGGCGCTCCGAGCCGGATGATGCAGTCGGCCGGTTTGCCGACGGCGACGCGCGCTTCCGCGACGGTGATCCCCAGCGCTTTGAGCAGCGCCTTGGCGTTTTCGACGTTTTCCTCCGCCGCTGCCCGGGCCTCTTCGACCGGGGCCGCTGAAAAGAGGGTGATGGGCTCGCCGATCGTATGGGCGAGCACCGCAGCGCGCCGAACCGCCTGCATCGATCGCGAGCTGCCGTCCGTACATACGAAAAATCCCTGCTTCGCCTCCCCTGACCGAACGATGAGCACCGAGCAGGGCGAAAGCATCGTTACCCGCTGCACAATGCCGGCCGAAAACAGCGATTGGACCTCGCCGCTCCAGCTCGAAGGCTCGCCCAGGATCAACAGGTTGTACGGCCCCAGCTCATACTGGTCCAGAATGCCGGCGGCGACGTCGGGCGCCGTCTTGAGCTTGAGCACCACGGTACGTCCCCCCGGGCTCTGATATTCGATCTTATTGTCGCCCAGGGGATCGCCCCAGGCGTCTTGATGACCGGCGAGCCGCGGCCAGCTCTCGGCATCGATACCTTCTTCCTTGAGGACCTCGATCGACTTCTTGAGATGGCTGATGCCCGGCAGCTCGAAGCCTGCATCGAGCAGAATTCTGCCGCGCCAAGCGTATTTGAAGCCCGCCCGACCACAAGCCTTGATCGACGGGCCGCACGAACAGGATGATGATGTCACAGTCGTCGGTGGGGGTCAGCCGGGCCGCCATGCGCACCGTATCGAAGGAATCATCGCCGGTATTGATGCAGGCCAGAACGCGAAAGCGGTTGCGTCGCTGGATGCGGATTTGCTGGACGGTTTTTTCCAGCGCCCGTTCCTGGCGGTCGGTAAGCTCGGTGCGCTTGAACAGTTTCATGGATCGACTACTTGGTGATGAGGGGCCAGTAGACAACCGCGTAGATGAGCAGAAGGGTGATGGACGCCACCGTCATTCGCCAGCCGGACCGCACAAAGTCGGCGGCCTTAAGATAGCCGGAAGCATAGATGATGGTGAAGGCCGGGTGGGCGGCAGCGGTGATGTAGGCGAAGGCGGAAGCGATTGCCGTGATGAACCCGACGATCAGCGGGTCATCGCCGGCGACACTTGCGGTGTTGAGCACGACAGGGCCCAGCACAGCGACCGCTGCGCCGGCAGTCATCGTGTTGGTGACGAAGGTCGTGAGCAGCGCGATGGCGGCCCACAGTCCGATGCCCTTGTCGGCGCCGAACGGCGCCACCAGCTCGATGAACGACTGGGCCACCCACAGCGCGGCGCCGGTTTCCTTCATCTCCACGCCCAGCGAAATCGCCGCTGCGTACAAGAGCACGACGCCCCAATTCACGCCGGCGTTGACATCTTCCCAGCGGACCAGGCCCGTCACGAGAAACGCACAGGCGCCCAGAATCGCCACGATGCCCAGGCCCAGCGATTCCGAAAGCGCAATCCAGCCGATGATCGTGACCGTGAAAAGGGCGATCGCCAGCCAGTCGGCCGGCCGTAACGGTCCCTCCATCGCCACCTGCGCCCGTAGCCGTACCACCGCCCGCGACAGGTCCGTATACTCCGGCCGGAACGTCATGTAGAGCAGCGCCGTGACCACCGGCAGCTGCAGCAGGAACATTGGATAGGCGAAGACGATCCAGGTCAGGTAGTCCACCAGATAGCGGTCGGTTTCAGGGTTCGTCGGGTCGTAGAAGAAGTCCTTCCAGTATCCGATCATGATGGCGTTGCGCGCCCCGCCCGACGGAGTGCCGATTCCGGCGATCGCGCAGCCGTAGGAAATGGACAGGAGCAGCACGGCTGCCAGGTTCTTGACCTTCTTCGGATCGTTCGAGGTCAGGCTGACGAGCGTGACACCGACCGGCAGCATCATCGCCGCCACGGTGTGTTCGCCGATGAACGCGGCGAGTAATCCGCACACCAGCGTAACTCCGAAGCTCACCCAGAAGGTGCTCGTGCCGGTGAACCGCACGATCACCCAGGCGATGCGCCGGTCGAGCTTCTGCTTGACGATCGCCACGGCGAGCATGAGCGAGCCCATGATGAACAGCACGCTGTCGGTCATCAGGCTCTTGGCGACGGTAGTCGAATCGATGCCCAGCAGCACGACCTGGCCGACGATGATCAGGAGCGCCACGGTAGGCAGCGGTATGGGTTCGGTAATGAACAGGATGGTCGCCATCAGCGACATGGCGAGGACGATCTGCCCCTCCTTGGAAAGTCCCTCCGGCGTCGGCATCACCATGAACGCCAGACCTGCGAGAATGGCGAGGAAGAACCACTTGGTCTCCCAGAAGTAGTGAAGGTTGAGCTGCCTGCGCAGCACCAGCAGCCGCTGGTAACCGCGGCGCCGGAACCGGTGCAGGCGGGCAACTGGCTGATGGGCTTGCAGGCTGTCGCGGGGCAGCGAAAAAACGGCGGTCATCAGGATTCCCTTGTCACCGGGACCCCGGCGTCATAGGGCTCCGGTGGCTCAAGGGAGAGTAGATGACAGCGGTTGCCGATTTGTTGCACGAAGCCGACCGGAGCTTCGAGGGTTCTGTTTCCCGGCTTTTCGAGTTCCTTCGCATCGCCAGCGTCTCGACGGACCCGGCCTACGACGACCAGTGCCTCCGGGCTGCCCAGTGGATGCAGGGCTTGCTCGAGGGCATGGGTTTCAGCGCCCGCCAGGTCGCAACTCCGGCGCATCCGGTGGTGATCGGCCGCTACGAGCCCGATCGAGTTCATCCTGGCATGCTCCACATCCTGCTGTACGGCCACTACGACGTGCAGCCGCCCGACCCGATTGAGCTGTGGAAGACGCCGCCTTTTGAGCCTTCGCGCCGGAAGGGAAAAAACGGCGTCGAAAGCATTTACGCCCGCGGCGCCTGTGACGACAAGGGCCAAGTCATGACCATGCTGGAAGCTTGCCGTGTATGGTTAAGCAGTCGCGGCCGGCTGCCGTTTCGCACCACGGTGCTGATCGAGGGCGACGAGGAATCCGATTGTACGCACGTCGATGCGTTCCTCGCCAAACACCGCAAGGAGCTCGCCGCCGACCTTGCCCTCGTCTGCGACACCTCGATGTGGAGCGCCCGCACGCCCGCCATAACCACGAGGCTTCGCGGCTGCCTCGGCGAGGAGGTGCGTGTTCGAGGGCCCCGGGTCGATCTCCATTCCGGCGGCTATGGTCCGGCTGCCGCCAACCCCATCCACGTGTTGTGCCGGGCGTTGAGCGACCTTCACGATGGCGACGGACGTATCCGCATCGCCGGATTCTACGACGGCGTCTCGAAGGTGCCGGCGGCGACGCTCGCCCGGTGGCAGAGGCTTCGCTTTGACGGCCGCAGGTTCCTGCGCCAGGTGGGCCTCGAGGAATCGAAGGGTGAAAAATCCTATTCAATCCTCGAGCAACTGTGGGCGAGGCCGACCTGCGAGATCAACGGCATCGTCGGCGGTTATACGGGGGAGGGCGGCAAGACGGTCATTCCGTCCGAAGCATCGGCCAAGCTGACCTTCAGGCTGGTGGGCAGGCAGAAGCCGGCGGCCATTCGCAGGGCCTTTCGGCGCTTTATCTCGCAGCGCATGCCTGCCGACTGCCGGGCGACGTTCGCCGGCACGGGCGGCAGCAGCGGAGCGATCGAGTTGGCGGAGGATGATCCGCTGATCGCCAGAGCGGCGGCAGCGCTCGGGTCCGAGTGGCGTTGCGAACCAGCCCGCATCGGATCGGGAGGATCGATACCGATCGTGGAGAGCTTCCAGCGCGTGCTCGGCATGAGTTCGCTTCTGACCGGCTTCAGTCTGGACGACGACGGCGCCCATAGCCCCAATGAAAAATACGACGTGCCGAGCTACCGCCGCGGCATTCGTAGCTGGATACGAATATTCGAGGCACTGAGCGATACCAGCCGATGAACCCCCTGCCGAAAATCCTCGCCAACGTCGACGCGGGACTCGATCGGAGCGTCGAGCGGCTGTTCGAGTTCGTCCGCATCCCGTCTGTTTCCACCGATCCGCAATTCAAGGCGCAGTGCCGGCAGGCTGCTCTGTATCTGGTCGACGAGCTCGGCCGGCTGGGGTTTGTGGCGTCATTGCGCGACACGCCCGGTCACCCGATGGTCGTCGCTCACTATGAGCCGCCGGGGGTCGCGAGCTCACCGCATGTTCTTTTCTACGGCCACTATGACGTGCAACCGCCCGACCCGGTCGAGAAATGGACGAGCCCGCCCTTCGAGCCCGAGCGCCGGAAGGACGGCGATGGCGTCGAGCGTCTGTATGGCCGCGGCGTCTCCGACGACAAGGGTCAGCTCATGACCTTCATCGAGGCGTTTCGGGCCTGGCTGGGCTCTGGTGCGCCTTTACCGGCGCAGATCACGGTCCTGATTGAAGGCGAGGAGGAATCGGGATCGCCGAGTCTCGAGCCTTTTCTCGCCGCCAATCGCCACGAATTATCCTGCGATACCGCTTTCGTGTGCGATACCGACATGTGGGATGCCGGAACGCCGGCGATCACTACGCGCCTGCGCGGAATCGTACACGAGGAGATGACCATCACGGGTCCGCGCATCGACCTTCACTCGGGTGCGTTCGGCGGCGCCGCCATGAATCCCATTCGCGTACTTGCCCGGGTGCTGGCCAGTCTGCACGACGACAAGGGCCGAGTTACCATTCCCGACTTTTACGACGGCGTGACCGAATTGCCGGCCGCCACCAAAAGGCAATGGAGGTCGCTCAAGTTCTCGGAGAAGAAATTCCTGGGCGCGGTAGGCTTGCGCAAGCCGGCCGGAGAACGTGGCCGCACGGTGCTGGAGCAGATTTGGTCACGGCCCACGCTCGAGTTCAACGGCATCACAGGAGGCTATACCGGCAAGGGTACGAAAACGGTCCTGCCTTCGCAGGCCAGTGTGAAGATTTCCTTCCGCCTCGTCGGCAAGCAAGATCCCCGGAAAGTTCGTGCCGCGTTCCGCCGGCACGTCAAAGCGCTGATCCCGGACGACTGCCGGGTGAGCTTCGCGGGCAGGGCGGCGAGTCCGGCGATCGCCATTGCCGAAGACAATCCCAGGCTCGCCGCAGCTGCCGCCGCCCTCAAGGAAGAGTTCGGACGCGATGCAGTCCTCATAGGATCAGGCGGCTCGATTCCGGTCGTGCACAGCTTCAAGCGCATCCTCGGCATGGACAGCGTGCTGATGGGCTTCAGCCTCGATGACGATGCCATCCACTCGCCGAATGAGAGGTACAATCTCTCGAGCTATCACCGCGGCATCCGAAGCTGGGTGCGTGTCCTCGCCAGGCTCGGGTGAGACCAATAATCGCTTTGACGCGGCTGCGCTTTGGCCCTCGAAAAATTCCGCGCAGCGGCTATCCTGTGCTCATAAACGAACGGGGAATCGTCATGTTTCATCAGATAACGCTGGTCGCTCTGAGCTTGCTTGTCTCCGCCGTCATCTGCCGGCCCGCCGGCGCTGCCGGCAACGAGGCGGTGGCGGCGACCATCGAGTCCTTCATAACGGCCGGAAACGCCGTGCTCGCTGACGAGACCGATGATCAGCGTCTCGCCGATATCTACCTTTACTATTCCGATCGCGACTTCAAACCCATCTGGACCCGGGATTCGGGCGCCAAGACCAAGGCGAAGGTGTTGCTCAGCGTGCTGAAAGCCGCCGCCGAGCATGGCCTCGACCCACGCGACTATTCGATCGACGAAATCGAGGAGCGCCTCGACTCCACCGACCCGGAACTGCTCGCCGAGCTGGACCTCCTGATCTCGGATGTCTTCGCCGACTATGGTCGCGACCTGGCCAAGGGACGAATCGATCCGGCGAGCACGAGTTCCGAAATCCACGTCAAGCCGAAGGGACCGGGACCGTTGAGCCTCATTGACGGCGCCGAAGATGCCGAAGACATCGAGCCCTACCTCGCCACCGTGGCGCCGAGCGCCTGGGAATACGCCGCGCTGAAAGGCGGGCTGGCCGACTATCGGGCTATCGCGGCGGCAGGTGGTTGGCCGGCCGTGCCGGAGGGGCCCACCCTCAAGCCCGGCATGGATGATGCGCGCGTCCCCATCCTGCGCAAGCGCTTGTCAGCGACCGGTGAATTCAAGGGTGACGCGAATGACGCCGCGACCGTCTACGACGAGGCGCTGGTTGATGCCGTAAAGGCCTTCCAGGAGCGCCACGGTCTCAATGGCGATGGCGCCATCGGTCCGGGGACATTCGCCGCGTTGAACGTCCCGGTTGAGGACCGCATTGCACAGCTGGTGATCAACCTCGAGCGCCGTCGCTGGATCGAGGACGATCTGGGCAAGGAGTACGTGTTCGTCAATCTCGCGGATGCGCGGCTGCAGGTGCTGCGCAAAAGCGGCGCTGAGAGCGAAGTCGTTCACGAGGCGCGACTCGTGGTGGGCGAGCCCACCAGGCGCACCCCCGTGTTCACGGAAGACATGAGCTTTGTCGTCTTCAACCCCTATCTGGGAGGTTCCGCCCTCCATCGCCAACAACGAGTATCTTCCCAAGCTGAAACAGGATCCGGGCTATCTTGCACGCCAGGACATCCGCATCCTGAGTGCCTCCGGCGAGGTCAACCCCTGGAGTGTGAACTGGTCGTCGGTAAAGCGCCTGCCATACCGGCTCCGGCAGGATTCCGGTCAAGGGAATGCGCTCGGCCGCATCAAGTTCATGTTTCCCAATCCATACAACATCTACATCCACGATACGCCGTCGAAACGGCTGTTCGAGAAAGAGCAGCGGTTCTTCTCGCACGGCTGCATGCGTGTGCAGCACCCCGCGCTCCTCGCCGAGGTGCTTCTGAAGGACCAGGGCTGGACGGCGAACAGGATCGAAACGCAGATAAACTCCGGCAAGCAGCGGATCGTGAACCTTGACTCGAAGATCCCGGTCCATGTCACCTATCTCACCGCCTGGGTGGATAAGGCGGGCGTGGTGCAATTCCGTCCCGATGTCTATGGCCGGGACAAGCCGCTCATCGCGGCCCTCGTCAAAGACTAGATCGGCTGCAGATGGCCGGTGAAGCCAGGGCGCTAGCGTTTCGCTGGGTCGACGATCATCACGCCGATTGGTCGCAATGGAACGCGCTCATCTGGGACCTGGCTGAGACCGCATGGCGGGAATATCGATCGGCCGAGTGGTATGTGCGCAAGCTTCGCGGCGAAGGCTTTACGGTCGAGGAGGGCTCCGGCGGCATGCCGACCGCCTTTTCGGCGACCTGGTCGAACGGCAAAGGCCCGACGATCATGGCATACGCCGAATACGATGCCGTGCCGGGCAATTGCCAGATCGCCGATGTCTATCGTGCGCCGCGCCGCGGCTTGTCCCGGTTTGCCGGCGGCCACACCGACCCGCATTCGGCTCTCGGCATGGGAGCCCTGACCGGCCTACTCGCGGCGAAGGCCGCCATGGAGCAAATGGGGATTGCCGGCACGCTTCGGTTCATGGGCGAACCGGCCGAGAAGGTACGGGGGTCGAAGCCGATCCATGCCGCCAGGAACTACTATGACGGGCTTGATGCCATCTTGTCCTTTCACCCCTTCTACATTCTGCCCCTGTGCAACACGGTGCGCTGGGACACTCATTGCGGGCCCTATTACTGCGTCGTGTATCTGTTCCTCTGTGAGCGGCCGGAGACGTGGCTCCAGGAGTTGCCGTCGGGCGCCGGCATGCCGATCCCGGCGGCGCACACCGAGGCGCGCGCTCCCGGCGCCAACGACGCCGCGGTCGCCATGTATACGCTGTCGAAGATGGCGCGCGACCACATGCTGCCCCATGCGGGCACCTGGAGCGTGAACGAGGTCATTCTCGCCTCCGGCCAGGCGACCGCCGACAATCTCGCCGCCCAGATGGCCCAGGTCGCATACGCGATTCGCGCCTCCTCGAAAGACATGCTGGACAAGGTCATGACGGTGCTGGACCGCAACGCCGATGCTGCGGCAGCCGCTGCCCACTGCACCGTTCACAAGCATTGGGTGTCGAAATCCAGGCCCGGCCTCGCCAATCATGTCATGGCCGAAGTGACGTATCGAAATCTGGTCGCCGCCGGTGCGCCCCGCTGGGGTGGCGCCGCCATCGCCTGCGCCCGGAAGCTGCAGAAAGAGGTTGGGCTGGAGCCGATGCCGCGGCCGTTCCTCAAAGAAACGGAGGAGTTCATTGCGCCGCAGGACGCTGAGCGAAAGTTGCGCGCCGACATTCCGGCCTGGCAGACGCATTACACGTCGGATGACTACACCGACATGAGCTGGCATGCGCCGACGGCGCGCTTTTACATCGGCCGTCCGACCCTCGCGGCGCCTGAGGGTTTTGTCTATCCCGATTGGGTGCTCAATGCGCTCGGCGGCATTCCGGAGACCATCGACCCGACCGTGCGGTCGGCGGCGCGGACCATCGCCGGCGCCATCCTCGATCTGATGACTGACAAGGGAGCGCTTGCGGCGGCGCGAGCGGAATTCATCCAGCGCACCGGTGGCGGCATCGGCGGCGCCGCCTGGGAGCGGCCATGGTGCGACTACCCGCCTCCCATCGAATTCCCCTGGCCGCGCTACTTCGAAACGCCGAGCGGTCGCGAATGGTGGATTCCGGAAACCGGGGAGGACCGGAAGCTTGCCCGAGCCTGATTTTGCCTGACTTCAGCTCGCCGGCGGATAGATTTCGCGGACGAGCTTCTGCCGGATCGCGGTCGCGAACTGGGTGAAATCGTGGGCGACCTCCACGAAGGCGTCGGGCCCGCCGATCACACTGCGCCTGTAGTAGATGTCAAGACGCGGGTCGTCCGAGAGGATCGCCAGTCCGTTGATGGTGATGCCGCGCCGCATCGCCGCGTCGCGCGCCGGCTCGACATCCGGAGGGGCGTTGTTGCGGCCGTCGCCGGAGACATCGATCACCCGGCGCTCGCCATCGAACTCGTTGCTCTCGATGAGGTAGGTGCAAAAATCGATCGCATGTCCCATCGCGGTGCTTCCGGAAAAGCTGCGCCGCGCCGCAAGGCTGACCAGAAATCCGAATGCCTTGGCCGTGCGGGCGTCGTGAACGTGGTGGAACGGCAGCACCATCGCCGAGGTTCCAGGCACGCTCCACTGCACCATCGTGACTGCCATGCCCGCCTCTCCGAGACTTTCGATCGCCGCGATCACCTCCGGATGCGCGAAGGCCTGCGAAATACCCTGCATCTGAAGCTCGAACTCGCGGCCGTCGACGCTCGCTGAAGTGTCGACCGCGAGGATCAACTCCAGTGCAACCGGGGTTCGCAGCTCCTGCCCCGTGGCGACGACGCTTCCGAGCAGAGCACCGGCGGCCGCGATGCAGGACAGCATGCGCATCAGTCGGGCCTGTCCAGCAGCGCCAGTCGCTGAAGGAGTTCGCGCGCCAGCTTCTTGCGCATCGCGGCCGCGAAGTCCGAATAGCTTTCCGCCACCATGACGAACGAGCCGGCGCCCCCCGCTACCGATGTCTCATAGTAGCGAAGAAGGCCCGGATCACCGTCGAGCACCGCCAGACCATTGATGACGAGGCCGTGGGCGAGGGCGCGGGCCCGGGCTTCCGGCGGTTCGGGTCCGGCGTTGTTGCGCCCGTCGCCGGAAATGTCGATTTTCTGTTCCTCGCCGGCATATGGGTTGCTGCGGATGAGTTCGCTGGAGAAGTCGATCGCCCGGCCGATGCCGGTGTGGTAGCCCGACTCATACCGTTTCGTGGCCGCGATCTCGTTCGCGAATGCAAGCGCCGACGCCCGGTCGGTGAGCAGCCGCCACGGCGGCTCCTGGTGATTGCTGGACGTGCCGTTCCACTGTACCACGGTAGCGACCACGCCCGATCGCCGTGCGGCGATGAGCGCGATGACTTCCTCGTCCCGAAAGGCGTCGGCGATACCCCTCATCTGGAGCTCGAATTCGAGGTCGTTGACACTGAGAGAACAATCGATGGCAAGAACGAGTTCGAGAGAAACGGGGTTGAGCGCCGTGGCGCTGAGGGGCGCCGAACCTGGCGCAAAGGCGGCCAGAACGCAGGCCGCGATCATTCCTGAGCGAAGCGGCATGGTTCGTGCGTTGCTCTTCGAGGTTCGTGCGCGGACGTTGCTTGCGTGCTTCCTCGCATTCGCCGTTGACGACAGCCTCGTCCCTTTCAGCGCTGGCCGGCGGCATCGTGGTCACCGAGGCGTACGCGCGCGCGACAATCGCCGCGGTGAAGACGGGGGCCGTCTACATGCTCATCACCAATTCCGGCGGCGCCGATCGGTTGCGGGCTGCCGCCACCCCCGCTGCCGCCCGCGCCGAGCTGCACAGGCACACCGAAGAGAACGGCGTCATGTCCATGACCGCGGTCAAATGCCTCGTGATCCCGGCTGGCGAGACGGTCGCGTTTGAACCGGGATCGCTGCATGTGATGCTCTTCGGCGTGACATCGCCGCTCCTCGAGGGCTCCGAGATTGCGTTGACGCTCCGTTTTGATGAGGCGGGAGAGGTTACCGTGCAGGTGCCGGTCCGGGGCATCGCGGCAGGCGCCGGCGAGGGTGGCCGCGGCTCGCATCGCGTCGAGATTTGCGATTGATCGGGACTTGCAACGGTGCTCGTGCACTTCCGGGCGTGAAGGTCGCGCAATCCAGATCATGGCCTTGCAATCTCCACATCGCAGCGCGCGAGGCAAGCCGGATTGAGCCAATGTCGTTGAGCCGATGTCACTGACGGAAGCCGCCGTGCTGTTCGCGGCCGGCATCCTGGCGGGGCTGATCAACGCACTCGCCGGAGGCGCAGGCTTTCTCGCATTCCCTGCTCTGCTCGCCACCGGCTTGTCCCCGATTGTCGCCAATGCCTCGACCTTCGTGGCGCTGATGCCTGCCAACCTGGTGGGCTCCGCGGCCAACCTTCACGATTTGGGCAAGGCCCAACATTCCCTGGCCGTCCGCGCAGCCATGGCCGTGCTTGGCGGAAGCCTGGGCTCGCTTCTTCTCATCCGGGTGGGTGGCGAGGGGTTCCGGCTCGCGGTGCCCTGGCTGCTTCTCGTCGCGACGGTCCTGTTTGCCGTCGGCCCGCGCGCCAAGGCGTGGCTCGAAGACCGTCACGGTTTTGATGGCTCCAACCATCCCTTCCTTCTCTATGCATTCGAGCTCGTGATCTGCATCTATGGCGGGTTTTTCGGCCTCGGCATGGGCATCGTCATGTTGGCGGTTTACGCCCTTCTGGGTCAGGAAGACCTGAACGCCGCCAACGCCATCAAGAACCTGGTTGTAACCATCGTGACCGTGATCGGCATTGTCCTGTTCTGGTGGCAGGACCTGATTGCCTGGCTGCCTGCCACGGTGATGGCCGGGGGAGCTGCGCTTGGCGGCTTCGTCAGCGTCCAGGCAGGCCACCTGGCGCCCCGCCCGCTGCTGCGCGGCGGCATTCTGATCTGGGCGGTTCTTTTGAGCGGATATGCCTTTCTCAAGGATTGAGATGTAGCGATCGATGCCGTGCATCTACTGCGCTCGCCGGCGCGCGAGGAATGCTTCGCGGAAAATCGCGTACATCCCGGACGCCACGATGAGGAGGATCCCGATCCCGCCACCGCGTCCGGCTTCTCGCCGAAGACGATGGCGCCGGAGAGCAGCGACCAGAGCACGACGGTGTAGCGAAACGGCGCCGAGGATGGAATGGAAGCGAAACGCAGCGTCTTCACCATGAAGTAGTAGCCGAGCGCCAGGAAACCGCCCGCCGCCGCGAGGCACGCGGTCTGAGTGGCCGAAGGCATGCGCAGGCCGCCCTCGAACAGGCTGAGGACCCAGGCGCCCGAGAGCACAAAGAGGCCGTTGGCCAGCGCCACCACGAGCACTGCGATGCTGCCGTGAATGCGGCGGGTGACGACATCGCGCAGGGCGATCGTCAGCACCATCACCATCGCGATGACGCCTACTCCTTCGACGTTGCCCGCCGGTCTGACGATCAGCAGGACACCGAGGAAGCCGATCAGAATCGCAGTGGTCCGACGCCAGCCGATGCGTTCATTGAGAAATATGGCCGCCAGACCCGTGGACACCAGGGGCGCCGCCTGGGTGATCGTCGTGAGCTCGGCGATCGGCATGATGACCAGAGCGGAGATGAAGAGCAGCGTGGCGGCGGTATCGAGCAGGGCCCTGAGCGCCACGCGGCCGGAAAACATGTGCGGCAGTTGCGCCGCAGCGCCGCTCCAGACGACGGCAACCATGATCAGCAAGCAGGCGAACAGGCCGCGAACGAATATCAGGGTGCTGACCGGAAGCTCGCCGCCGAGCAGTTTTACGAGCGTGTCATTGGCGGTGAATGCCGCCATTGCCACGGCCATGTAGAGGCCGCCCCTGACGGCATCCTGTTCGGGAAGCACGGGAAAGAGGTGGCGGTCAGCCGCCGGTGACGCTCATATGGCGGGAGAGGGCCGGCTTGGCATGGTGCCGGTCGATCACGAAGTCGTGGCCTTTGGGCTTGCGGCTGATGGCCTCGGTGATGGCGGCATGGAGCAGGGCATCATCGTCGGAAAGCCGGATCGGCGCCCTGAGGTCGGCGGCGTCCTCCTGGCCGAGGCACATATAAAGGGTTCCCGTGCAGGTCAGCCGCACCCGGTTGCAGCTTTCGCAGAAATTGTGGGTCAGCGGCGTAATGAAGCCGAGCCGCCCTCCGGTTTCACGGACCCGCACATAGCGCGCCGGGCCTCCGGTCCGGTAGGCGATGTCGTCGAGCGTGAAATGCTCCATGAGCCGGCCCCGGACGACGGACAGGGGCAGGTACTGGTGCGTCCGGTCACCGTCGATGTCGCCGAGCGGCATGGTTTCGATCAGCGTCAGGTCCATGCCCGCTCCGTGACACCAGCGCAGCATGTCCTCGATCTCGCCCTCATTGACGTCTCGGAGCGCCACCATGTTGATCTTGACCTGAAGACCGGCCCTTTGCGCCGCGGCGATGCCGCCCAGGACTTTCGCGAGGTCGCCCCACCGGGTGATGGCCTTGAACTTCGCGGCCTCGCGGGTGTCGAGCGAGACGTTGATGCGCCGGACGCCGTATTGGGCCAGCTCGCCAGCATAACGCTCGAGCTGGCTGCCGTTGGTGGTGAGGGTGAGCTCGTCCACGGCCCCTGACGCGAGATGGCGCGACAGTGAGCCGATCAGCTTCATGATGCCGCGCCGCACCAGAGGCTCTCCGCCGGTCAGCCTGAGCTTCTTGACGCCGCGAAGCACGAACGCCGATGCGACACGGTCGAGCTCCTCGAGCGTCAGGATGTCCTTCTTGGGCAGGAAGGACATGTCTTCCGCCATGCAGTAGACGCACCGGAAATCGCATCGGTCGGTCACCGAGACGCGCAGATAGCTGATCGCGCGGCCGAACGGGTCGACCAGATGCTCGCTCGCCGGGGCGGGACGGATGTTCACAAGTCTGGCTTCTTTCTGGTCTGTTTGTGCTCGGGCGTCGGCTTCAGATCGTCGCCGCCAAGTTCTATACAATAGCGCTTTTCGGGAAACGATCAAAATGACACAGGCTCATGAGCGCGAGAGCTCACCGCCACCGGCAACCGCAAGCTCACCGGCTTTCCGTACGGACCCGGGCACCTGATCGTGCCTGCGTCAAAGCGCAGGCGCGTGCGCCTTGCCTGATCCGGCAGCGCCGGCGGCGCATGCATTTTGCACCTATCAATTTACCCGGGCGCGCATATCATCGCGGTTGCCTGCGCCGGTCATGGCTATGCCGCACCGGCGCAACGGACAGGGAAGGATTTGCGGGAGATGTCGTCAGCTCCGCCGGCGGGCCAGCCGATGGTTCGCTTCGTGGATGTGCAGAAGAGCTATGACGGCGAAGTCCTGGTCGTCAAGAATCTCAATCTCGATATCGTCAAGGGTGAGTTCGTGACCATGCTGGGGCCTTCGGGTTCCGGCAAGACCACTACGCTGATGATGCTGGCCGGTTTCGAGCCCGCCACCAATGGCGAGATCTTCCTCAAGGGCAAGCCCATCAACAAGGTGCCGCCGCACAAGCGCGGCATCGGCATGGTGTTCCAGAACTATGCGCTCTTTCCGCATATGACCGTGTACGAGAATCTGGCTTTTCCGCTGCAGGTTCGCAGCATGAGCAGGACGGAGATCGAGGACCGGGTAAAGCGGGTTCTCCACATGGTCGAGCTGCCTGCCTTCGGCAACCGGCGGCCGGCGCAGCTCTCCGGCGGTCAGCAGCAGCGGATCGCGGTGGCCCGGGCGCTCGTTTTCGACCCCGATCTCGTTCTCATGGACGAGCCCCTGGGCGCGCTCGACAAGCAATTGCGCGAGCAGATGCAATACGAGATCAAGCACCTGCATGAACAGCTGGCCGTTACCGTGGTCTACGTGACACACGATCAGGGCGAGGCGCTCACCATGTCCGACCGCATTGCGGTGTTCAAGGATGGCGTCGTGCAGCAGCTCTCCACTCCCGATGAGTTGTACGAACGGCCGCAGAACTCGTTCGTCGCGCAGTTCATCGGCGAGAACAACCGCCTGAGCGGCACCGTCAGCGAGCTGGACGGCAACGGCTCGTGCACGGTGCGGCTCGATACCGGCGATCTCATCCATGCCTCGGCGATCAATGTCGGCGGTCGGGGAGCGCGCACGCTGCTGTCGCTGCGCCCGGAACGGGTGATCATCAACCCGGCGAACGGCGTGCTCGCCAATATTCTCGACGGCCGGATCGAAGAGATCATCTATCTCGGCGACCATATCCGCGCCCGCCTTGCCGTCGCCGGCCATCATGACTTCATCGTCAAGGTGCCCAACAGCACCGGCCGCAGCGCCTTCAGGGAAGGAGTGACCGTCAAGGTCGGCTGGTCGGCCGAGGACTGTCGCGCCCTTGACCATACCGATCTTCACTGAGTTGCAGCGACAGGCGCCTGCCAAGAAACTTGACGGCGATTGCGGCGCACGGGACAGTGCGCCATGCGCGGCGCTGGAAATTCTCATCTGAGAGGCTGGTCGGCCATACGGCGGGTCGCGGCACTCATGCTTGTCATCGCCTCGGGTCTGCTGACGGTCACGCCTGCCGCCGCCCAGACCAGGACCGGTTCCAGCTTTGATGTCGATCTGGCGCTGGTGCTGGCGGTCGATTGCTCGTTCAGCGTCGATGCGACGGAATTCCGCCTGCAGATGCAGGGCCTCGGCCGGGCATTTCGACGGCCGGAAATTCACCAGGCCATTGCCAGTGGCCAGTTCGGCAAGGTGGTCATTTCGGTGTTCCAGTGGTCGGATGACCGCAGCCAGCTGATCGTCGTGCCGTGGACGATCATCGATGGTCCGCAGTCGGCGCTGGCGCTGGCCGACATTCTTGAAACCATGCCGCGGCGGCTCGCCGAAGGCGGCACATCGATCTCCAGCGCCATGCGCTTCGCCGCAGCGATGCTGCAAGCCGCGCCGTTCACGACCTCACGCCGGGTCATGGATATCTCCTCCGACGGCCGCAACAACATCGGCATCGCCACCGACCGGGTGCGCAACGAGATCGCGCGGCGCAACATCACCATCAACGGTCTGGTAATCATCAACGAGTGGCCCACGCTCGACAAATACTTCGAGCAGCAGGTGATCGGCGGCCCCGGCCATTTCGTGATGATCGCCAATGACTATATTTCCTACGCCGAAGCGATTTTCCGCAAACTGCTGCGCGAGATCACCGGGCCCGGCATCTCCTGATGCGCATTGTGTCGGCCGCCGAGGTGCATCGCATCTGCGACTGGCATCGGCTCGTGGACGCCCTGATGGATGCCCATCGCGGACCGACGCCCCTGGTGGACCGTTCCGAGTTGCACGCCGCAGAGGGAGAGGCGCGCGCCACGTTTCTCAACCTTCCCGCCTGGCAGCCCGGTCTCGCCATGGGCACAAAAGTGGTGACCGTGATGCCTGCCAATGCCGCCGCGCAGCCGGCTCTTCCGACGGTGCAGGCGGCCTACGTCCTGTGCGACGGGCAGTCCGGCACGCCGGTCGCCGTACTCGACGGCACGGCCATGACCTATCGCAAGACGGCCGCTGATTCCGCGTTGGGCGCACGGTTCCTTGCTCGCACGGACGCGCGCGTCCTGTTGATGGTTGGGGCCGGCGCGCTGGCGCCCTATCTCATCGCCGCCCATCGCGCGGTCCGGCCGTCGATCGACGACGTCGTGGTCTGGAATCGCAACCACTCCAGGGCCGAACGACTGGCCCGCGACTGCGGCGGCAGGGCTGCCGGTGATCTGGAGGCTGCCGTGCGCGGGGCCGACATCGTCAGTTGCGCCACCTCATCGCGCCGGCCGCTCGTCCAGGGCGAGTGGCTGAAGGCGGGCGCGCACCTCGACCTTGTCGGCGCCTACACGCCCGATATGCGCGAATGCGATGACGCCGCGGTGCTGAGGGCCCGCCTCTTCGTCGACAGCAGGTGGTTCGCCATCGACCGGCCGGGCGATCTCGCCGATCCCATTCGCCGCGGCATCGTCGCGCGCGAGAAGGTCGAGGCCGACCTTTTCGAGCTTTGCGCCACGGGCCTCGCACGGCCGCGCACGGCGGACGACATAACGCTGTTCAAGAACGGCGGCGGGGCCCATCTCGACCTGTTCACAGCGATGTATATCTGGCGCGACCTTTCCGGTTCATGAGCGAAGCCTTCCCCCATCTCTTTCAGCCCCTGAAGCTGCGTCATGTGACGCTGCGCAACCGCATCGTGTTCGGCGCCCACACCGCCAACATGGCCGAGCAGGGCCTGCCCGGGGATCGCCACCTCGCCTACTACGAAGAGCGCGCCCGCGGCGGCGCCGCCATGATCGTGGTCGAGCCGGTTCCCGTGCATCGCACTGCAGTGCTGACGCGCGGCAACTTCCGGCACTCCGATGATGCAGTGATCCCGCATTTCCGGCGGGTCACCGAGGCGGTGCATCGACATGGCGCGGCGATTCTTCACCAGCTCTATCACGTCGGCCAGCACGGCGACTTCGACAATTCCTTTGAGCCGAACTGGTCGCCTTCGGGGCTGCCGTCGTTCCACGATTCCGACGGCAGCCACGCGATGACCGAAACGGAGATCGAGGAAGTCGTTTCAGGTTTCGTCGCCGCCGCCCGGCGCGCGCAGGAATCGGGCTTCGACGGGGTGGAAATCTTCGCCGCCTACAACGCCATCATCGACCAGTTCTGGACGCCCTTCAACAACCGGCGCACCGACCGATGGGGCGGCGGGTTCGAAAATCGGATGCGTCTTTCCGCCGAAGTGCTCGGACGGATCCGCAGCACGGCCGGCGAAAACTTCATCGTCGGCCTCGCGGTCAGCCTCGATCCTTCCGTCAAGGCGTCGCTGTCGGTGGAAGAGATGCAGGAGATTCTGAGCTGGCACGACGAGCGCGGGCTCATGGACTACGTGACCTGCGGCACCGGCAGCTACTTCGATTTCACCGGTATCATGCCGAACGTCTTCTTTGCCGACAATCTGGGCGCCCCGTACGCCGAAGCGATCCGCAAGGTCGTGCGCCATGCCAGGGTGCAGGCGGAGAGCCACATTCGCACCCCGGCCAACGCCGACTACGTGATCGCCTCCGGCCAGGCCGACATGGTGTCGATCGTTCGCGGTCAGATCGCCGATCCGCATCTCGCCAACAAGGCGAAGATGAATCGCGCCGAGGACATCCGGCCGTGCTTGTCTTGCAACCAGATGTGCTGGGGCCGGCGCTATCGCGACTACTGGATTTCGTGCCTGATCAACCCTTCGGCCGGCCGGGAGTTCGAATGGGGAGGGGACCGCTTCACTCCGGCGGAACGGCCGCGAACGGTGCTGGTGGTCGGGGGCGGCGTCGCCGGTCTGGAGGCGGCGCGGGTGGCGGCCGAACGCGGCCATCGGGTGACGCTCGTCGAGGCCTCCGAGCGGTTGGGCGGCCAGTTCCGCCTTGCCGGCCTGCAGCCGCGCCGCAGGCAGATCCTCGATTTTCTCGAGTGGTACGAACGCCAGCTCGAGCGGCTTCAGGTGCGGGTGCTGCTCAATACGATCTGTGAGGCGGGCGATGTCGAAGGCTACGGCGCCGACGAAGTCGTGCTGGCCACCGGCTCGCAACCGGCGGGCAGAGGGTTCCAGCGGCTGCTGCCGCATGAGGACGAGCTGCCCGGCATCGAAAACGGCAATGTCCATAGTGCCGAGGATGTCATGGCGAGGCGGGCGCGCCCGGGCCGGCGGGTGATTGTCCTCGACGAGGGCGCCAACTGGAAGGGTGCGGGAACGGCGCTCTTTCTCGCCGAAGACGGCCATGAGATCACGATCGTAACCCCAGCCGCCGCAGTGATGTCGGAAATGGCGCGCACCAATGCCGACGTTCAGCTCAGGCAGCGCCTGCGCCAGCTGGGCGGCCGGCTGATCACCGAAGCCTATGTCGCTCGCTGGCACGGCGATCGGGCGACAGTCGTCGCCTTCGGCGCTCCTGCGGAAACCATCCTCGCCGACAGCCTTGTATTGGCGACCACCAACGAGGCGGATACTTCGCTTGCCGACGGCCTTGCGGGTCTGGCCCGTCCGTTTCGCAACGTCGGCGACTCGGTTGCTGCCCGCACGGCCGTGATGGCGATCTATGAAGGGCGCAAGGCAGGAATGGCTTTGTAAAGCTGACCCACCCCGACTCCCCCGCCCAGTCTTGACCTCCCCGCCTCGCCCCTCTACCGCAGAGCCGTGCAGCCGTTCTCCCTCAACGCCGTTCCGGAAATCATCTTTGGCCCCGGCAGGCTCGCCGAGCTCGGCGCCAGGGCGACCGCACTCGCCGGCCGGGGTGCTGCGGTGATGATCGTCGCCGATCCGGTGCTGACGAAGCTCGGCGCGACGACCCGTCTCGCAGGCGTGCTTCATGAGCATGGACATGAGGCAGCGGTCTTTGACCGTTTCAACGGAGAGCCGAAGTCATCCGACGTCGACGCGGCGTCCGAGATGGCGCGCATGGGCAAGGCCTGCTGCATCGTCGGGCTCGGCGGCGGATCGGCTCTCGACACGGCGAAACTCGTGGCTTGCTGCGCGGTGTCGGGCAAGCCCGCAGAGGCCTATCAGTTCTGTGAGCAACCACTCCCGGCAAGCCGCCTGCCGGTAATCTGCGTGCCCACGACCGCCGGCACGGGCTCGGAGGCAACCGCCACCTCGGTCTTCACGAATTCATCGGGCGTAAAGGCCTGGGCATGGGGCCCCGAGCTCAAGCCGCAGCTTGCGGTGCTCGATGCCACCCTCACGACGGGTATTCCTCGCCCGATTACCGTGGCGACCGGTCTCGACGCGCTCGTGCACGCGATCGAGGCTGCCACCAACCGCAATCGCACCGAGGCTGCGGATCTCTATTGCCACCGGGCCATTTCGCTGATCTCCGCCAACTTTGCGAAGCTGCTCCGCAATGGCGATGACCTGGATGCGCGCGGCGCCATGTTGCTTGCTTCGACCTATGCCGGCATCGGTATCGACAATTGCGGAACGGCAATCGCTCACAATATCTCGCACGCGCTGGCCGCGCTGGCCCCCATTCCCCATGGCCGCGCCACCGGGCTTGCCATGCTTGCCACCATGTCCTGGGTCGCGGAGGGAGCTCCCGGACCGTTCGCGGCCGTCGCACGCGCCATGGGCGAAGCACCCGATGCGAAGTCGGCGGTCGCCGCATTCGAGCATCTGGTGCGCTCCTCGGGCATAAAAATTTCGCTGGCGGGCGAGGGTTTTGCTCTCGACCGGCCCGAGCTTCTGGCCGAACAGATGGCCGCGGCCGAAAACGCGCCGATGCGCAAGTCGACTGCTCGCGACGTCTCCGATCGTGATCTCCTCTGGCTTGCCCGGCAGGTGTACGCCCTTAACTGACTGCTCTGATGAAGATCACGGATATCGAAGTCACGCGGCACACGATTGCGCTCGAGCCGCCGTTTTGCCCGAGCTGGGACAGCCGCCCGGCCGACAAGTTTCACGCCCGCCAGGGCTGGCTCGACCTTGGCCAGGAGCCGGGCCTGGGCATCCGCTACGACGAGCAACTGCTCGAGAAGACGCGCGTTGCATGATGTCGGCGGCCTCAGAGGCGCTGTTCGCGCTGGTCGTCGGGATCGAGCGATATCTCGCCACCCTCGAGTGTGTCTGCCCTGAAGTCCGCCAATGCCGTGACTTGCTGGCGGCGCTCGGGTTGTCGCCTGCACAGTGTCGCCCCCTTGCACCCGCCCCGGACCCCACATGCGGGTATCTCGACGAGGCACTGGCGCTGGCTCGCGGGCAGGGCTCGTCATCCCTCGTCGAGCGGATCGAAGAGGCGCGGGCATATCTGTCGTGGACCACCTACCCCTATCCAGGAGAGACCATCGGCCGGCGGTTTGCGCGTGCGCACGCGTTCATGGAGCTTGTCGGCTGCGACATGCCGTTTACGGCGCCCGACTACTCCCTCGGCCTGTTTCTGGTGGCGCCTCGCACCTTCTACCGCGACCGTCGCCACCGGGCCTGCGAGCTCTACGCGCCGCTCACCGGTCCGACGCTCTGGCGTTTCGACCATGGCGGGTGGTCGCGGCGGCTGGCGCACGAGCCTGTCTGGAATGAACCTTCGCGAGTGCATGCCACCCTCGTTGAAGACACGCCGTTTCTGTGCATCTATGTCTGGATCGGAAATGTGAGCGAACCGGCTGCTGTCGTCCCGGCGCCGGATTGGGAAGAGATCGAGCAGCGTCTGTGAGTGATGAGTTGTTCCGCAACGCGACCTGGCTGATCTCGGCCATCGAGCGGGCGCTTTCCGCACGCCGCGGCGAGGAAGCCAACGTGGAACAGATCCTCGTCCGGCTGGCCTGTCAGGATATCGATCCGACCGCCTTTCGCCGCCAGGAACCGCGCACCCTGCCTGCCTGCTCGTTCCTTGCCGAAACGGTAGGCGAGTTCGATCACCGTCGCCAGCGACGTTGCCGCGGCGCTGGCTGCCGTTGAATCGGAGCTGTGCTGGAAACAGAACCCCAACTATTCCGATGGCGCGATGGGGCAACCGGGGTTCATGAACGGCTATGCCTATGCCGAGATCATCGGGCCTTCGGGGTTTTTTCCCGGCGATGACTTTCTGCTCGGGCTGTTGCTGCTCGGTCCCGACCGGCTCTATCGGGAGCACTGCCATCCGGCCCCCGAACTCTACTGGACCCTGACCGGGCCGTCGAAGTGGAAGAACGGCGCCGGCTGGACTGTGCGCGACGCCGGCTCCCTCTGTTGGCATGATCCCTTCGTCGTCCACGCGACGGCAACCGGGTCCATGCCGCTACTGGCGATCTGGGCGTGGGCTCGCGACGTGAGCCAACCCGCGCAACTGGTCCAGTGCAAACCAATCGTCATCCTCGCGCAAGCGGGGACCCAATAGGGCGACGCAATATCCTCAACGAAGCCTACTTTGCCGCGGCGGTGATGATGATGATGATGGCATGGCCGCTCTTGAAGCGAATTGAGACTCACTATTGGATCCCCACCTGGCGCGGGGATGACCATTTTCTTCACAAGTTTCTTTCGCCGCAATGACGAGAAGAGGCGTGCGCATACGGCTCTGGAAGAAAGATATGGACCCTGCGGAGAGTCTCCATGATGCGCATCGCGATCGTGCTGGTGGTGCTCTACCTTTTTCTGGTGGCGGGATTGTATGCCATCCAGCGCGCCATCCTCTATCTTCCGGACAAGAACAGAGTAGACGCCGAAGCGGCGGGCTTCGCCGACGCAGCCGAGCACGTCCTTGAAACCTCGGACGGTGAGCGGATCATCGCGTGGTATCACCCGGCCGCTCCCGGAAAGCCGACCGTCCTGTTCTTCCACGGTAACGCTGGATCGATCGCCGATCGGCCAAACCGCTGGGCGTTCCTCAGGGAGAGGGGCTACGGTGCCCTGTTCGTTTCTTATCGCGGCTATGGCGGCAGTACCGGCAGCCCCACCGAAAGCGGTCTGGCTGCGGACGCATTGGCAGCGTACGACTGGCTGATCGCCCGGGGGGTCGCGCCCGACCGGATCGTCGCAATCGGTGAGTCTCTCGGCGCTGCCGTGGTCCTGAAGCTTGCGGCGGCTCGCCCGCTTGCGGCATCAGTGCTCGAAGCGCCGTTCACCTCGGTCGCCGACATGGCTTCGCAAGTCTATTGGTTCGTGCCCGCCCGCTGGCTCGTAAAGGATCGCTTCGACTCGCTGGGCCTCGTCTGGCAGCTCAATATGCCGCTGTTGATCGTCCACGGCACCGTTGATGAGGTGGTGCCGTTCGACATGGGGGAAAAGCTGGCGAAGTCAGCGCCTGGAGCGGAGTTCCTCGCCGTTCCCGGCGGCGGTCATGTGTCGATTCTCGAGGAGCCGGTTTGGGCAAAGGAGCTGGAGTTTTTCGAGCGAAAGCTGAATGACGCCGCCGCCAGCTAGCTTATCAAACTTCCTCCCATGGGAAGGTGTCGAGCCGTTGCGGGCCGGCGGCAGCGATCAGCACCTGGGTTTCGAGCTTGACGCACTCCTTGCCGCCTTCCTCGCCGATCAGGCTCTCGACGCACACCGTCATGTTCTCTTCGAACACGCCCCTCATAGGCGCGCGCGAAGTCGGGATGGAGCGGCACGCCCGGATATTCGTCGGCCATGCCGACGCCGTGCAGCGCCACCGAATAGCGCCGCGCCCGGTACTTCTCCGGAATGCGCCAGGACTTTTCGTTGTAGTCGCGAAACGACAGCCCGGGCTTCAATAGATCCACGTTGTGATGGATCTGCTCGAGCGCCGCGCAATAGAGCTCGCGCTGCGAGTTGCTCATGCGCGTGTGGCCGACCGTCCAGGTGCGCGAAAGATCCGCGCAATACCCGTAGGGTCCGATCATGTCGGTGTCGAATGCGAGGATGTCACCTACGGCGCCCGTATGATCGGAGCATTCCTGGAACCAGGGGTTGGTGCGTTCGCCGATGGCCAGCAGGCGCGTTTCGATCCACTCGCCGCCCGAGCGGATGTTTTCGTAGTGCAGCTCGGCCCAGATTTCGTTCTCGCTTTTGCCGGGCAGCGAGTGTTCGTACATGCGCGCCATGCCGGCTTCGCACACCCGCACGGTCCACTTCATCAGCTGGATTTCTTCCGGGCTCTTCACCGCCCGTGCGCGCTCGGTGATCTGCTGGCCTTCGACGAGCGTGATGCCGCGCTTGCGCAGGGCGTCCACCCCCTGCGGCTCCATCTTGTCGACGGCAAGACGCAGGTTGCCGCCGCCGCGGGCGCGCAGGATGCCGGCGATCTCATCGGCCCAGGCGTTGACGCGCTCGTCGAGACGGCTGCCTGCCGCAAAATAGAACCATGAGGTAGCCTTGCGGACTTCATCGATGGTCTCGATGCCCTCCGCCACATGTTCGGCCCCGCCGTACTCGAAATCGATGGCGTACCCGTCTGCGCCCACCAGAGCATAGTGGGAAGCGTTGTGCGTCATCCACACCTGCATGTTGGAGACATCGAGCGCATAGCGGATGTTGCAGGGATCGTAGAGCAGGATCGCCGCGCAGTCGTGCTTCTGAAGCCCGGCCACGAGCCGTGCCTTGCGCCAGGCCCGCGCCTTCTTCAGCGTCGCATGCGGGATGGGGCTCTTGAGCGGCTTCTCCGCGCCTTCCTGGTTGAGATACTCACGCTTGCGCGCATCCTTGAAGATTTCGGTCATCGAGCTTCTACCTGTCGCAGTGAGGTTCATGCGCGCATGTGCTCGCTTTTCGGATCGAACAGCGGCTCGCGGACCGGGCGGGCAGTGTGGCGCTTGCCGATGATCTCGATCTCGAAACCGTCGTCTTCACCGGCGACCTCCTTGGGCACGTAGCCCAGCGCCACCGATTTCTGCACATGGTGTGCATAGCCGCCCGAGGTCACCCATCCGAGCACCTTGCCGCGGTGCCAGATCGGCTCATCGCCGATGACGTCGACGCGCTCGGTGTCCACGTCGAACGCGAGGAGCCGCAGCCTGCCGCCGGTTTCGCGCTCCCTGAGCGCCGCGTCGCGGCCGATGAAGTCGTTTTTCCTGAGGTCGATGAAGCGGCTGAGGCCGGCTTCCAGAGGACCATAGATGGGCCGGTACTCGCGCGCCCAGATTCCCCAGCTCTTCTCGAGCCGCAGCGCCAGCAGCGCCCGCCCGCCGAACGGCTTGAGGCCCAGGTCGTTGCCCGCTTCGCTCAGCATGTCGTGCAGCTTCAGCAGATAATCGTTGGTCACCCAGATTTCGTAACCGAGATCGCCGGTGAATGTGATGCGGCCGACCATGGCCGGCACGAGCCCGAGATCCATCTCGCGGAAGGACAGGAAGGGGAATGCAGACGTCGAGAGATCCTGGTCGGTGAGTCGCTGCAGGATTTCCCGGGACCGGGGCCCCGCCACCGAGAGCCCCGTCAGGTTGACGCCAAGTGCTCTCAAGGTCACGCTGCCGTCGTCCGGCAGCCGGGCCTGCCAGTAGCGCAGGTGGTATTCTTCCGCCACGCCCGAGCCGAACAGGTAGAAGCGCTCCGGCGCCGCCTTGGCCAGCGTGAAATCGCCGATGAGCTTGCCCTGGGCGTTGAGCATCGGGGTCAGGATCAGCCTGCCTTGCTCGCGGGACACGGTTGGCCAGCATCTGCGACAGCCAGGTTTCGGCGCCATGCCCGGTGATTTCGTACTTTGCGTACCCCGAGATTTCGAACAAGCCGGCCGCCTCGCGCACGTTGCGGCACTCCTGGGCGACGATCGGAAACGCATTGGAGCGCCGGAAGGTCACCTTCTCGACGGGCTTCTTTCCCGGCCCCGCGAACCACAGCCCCTGTTCGAGCCCGAAGCTAGCGCCGAAACAGGCGCCCTGAGACTTCATCCGGTCATAGAGCGGGCTGGTCCGGAGCGGCCGGGCCGCTGCGAGTTCTTCATTGGGAAAGGTGATGCGGAAACGGCGGCCGTAGTTTTCGCGCACCTTGGCGTTGGTGTAGGCCATGTTGGCCCACGAGCCGTAGCGCGCCACGTCCATGGCCCAGATATCGAAGCCGGGGTCGCCGTCGGTCATCCAGTTGGCGAGCGCCAACCCCACGCCGCCCCCCTGGCTGAAGCCTGCCATCACGCCGCAGGCCACCCAATAGTTGTTGAGCCCCCGGATGGGCCCCACCAGTGGGTTTCCGTCGGGCGCGAATGAGAAGGGTCCGTGGATGATGTTCTTGATGCCCGCACGGCCAAGCGGGGGGTGGTGGACGAATGCCCTTTCGAGGTTGGCCGCGATCTTGTCGAGATCGGGCGGCAGGAGTTCGGACGAAAAATTCCAGGGCGCCGCCTTCGGCGACCACGGCGCGCCGTGAGGCTCGTAGGTGCCGACCAGCATCCCCGACCGCTCCTGGCGCATGTAGAGTTCGCCGTCGAAATCGATGCAATGCACGATCTCCTTGCCGGTTGCCTTGTTGAACTCCACGACTTCCGGGATTTCTTCGGTGATCAGGTACTGGTGCGCCATGCACAGCACCGGCAGCTCCAGCCCGCAGAACCGGCCGGTTTCGCGCGCCCACAGGCCGCCCGCGTTCACCACGTGCTCGGCATGGATGGCGCCCTGCTCGGTCACGACGTCCCACGACTCCGTCGGGCCGCTGGCGGGTGTCGGTGACGCGGCACTTCTGGATCACTTCGGCGCCGCTCGTTCGCGCCGCCTTGGCATAGGCATGAGTGGTGCCGGAAGGATCGAGATGACCCTCCAGGGGATGCCACATGGCGCCGATGAACCGGCTCTCGTCCAGCAGCGGGAAATGTTTCTTCGCTTCCTTCACCGAAATGAGTTCGCGTTTCGACGCCGAGGTAGCGGTTGCGGGCGTGCGCCATCTTCAGCCAGTCCCAGCGCTCGCGGTTCGACACCAGCATCACGCCGCCCGAGACGTGCACTCCGGTGGCCTGGCCGGATTGCTCCTCGATCTCCCGGTAGAGATTGATGGTGTATTCCTGGAGCTTGGCGACGTTGGGATCGCCGTTGAGCGTGTGAAAGCCTCCCGCCGCGTGCCAGGTCGAGCCCGAGGTGAGCACGTCACGCTCGACCAGCACCAGATCCTTCCAGCCGCGTTTGCCGAGATGGTAGAGCACCGATGCGCCGACCACGCCGCCACCGATTATCACTGCATGGGCTGAAGAGCGCATGGGCTGACCTTGGGTTGGAGGGGAAACGCAACTGATGTAACCAATGTGGCACAGACCCGCAACGGTCGGCCGCGCATGGCCGGCTGGAGATTTCGATGGGCGCGTATCCGGGGAGAATCTGATTGTCGACCGCAGTGGCGAGGTTAAGATTATGACAGCCGTCAGTCAGGGAGTACGTCCATGTGCCGGATCTTCGCTGGGCAGGACCCAGCCAATTACACCTATGAAACCCGCTCGGTACGACTGTCTGGTCACCTGACCAGCGTCAGGCTCGAAGCCCGCTTCTGGAAAATCATCGAGGAGATCGCCCGCCGCCAGAACATGACGGTCGGCAAGTTCCTCTCCCAGCTGCATGACGAGGCCCTCGAGATTCATGGCGGCGTGGCCAATTTCGCTTCGCTTCTGCGCTGCAGCTGCCTGATTTATCTGGAAAAGGGCCTCGCGGCGCCCGCGGCCCATCGCATCCCGGCCGAATGAAATCTGACGCCCATGTAGTAGGGAGATAACACCCCTTCCTCTGTAAACGGGCATAGGCTGATCAGGTCCGATCCCCGGCTCGACGGGTGAAAGGTTACAGCCGCAAGGCCGTCGTCGACGACCTCGCTGCCCTGAAGGACTGAGCATGTCCAAGGCGATTCACACGATGATCCGCGTGCTGGACGAGAAGAAATCCGTCGACTTCTACGCCAGAGCACTCGGCCTCGCGGTCAAGGACCGTTTCCAGTTTGACGATTTCACCCTGGTTTATCTCAAGAACGCCGAGAACGATTTCGAAATCGAGCTGACGGTCAACCACGGCCGCACCGAACCCTACACCCACGGCACCGGCTACGGGCATGTCGCGGTGTCGGTGGCCGATGTCGACGCGGAGCACCGGCGCCTCAAAGAGGCGGGTCTCGATCCCGCGCCGGTCAAGGAGTTTCATCGCGACGGCAAGCTGATGGCCAAGTTCTTTTTTCTGCAGGACCCCGACGGCTACAAGATCGAGGTGCTGCAGCGTCACGGCCGCTACACCTGAAGCTTGAGCGGCCTCGAACCACAGGAGGAAACCTATGAGACTGATCGACAAACGCTTCAAGATCTCGCGCCGCAACGTCCTGAAGACGAGCGGCGCTGTTGCGGCGGCGGCCACCGTGATGCCCGCCGGCGTCATCGGCGGCACGGCCTTCGCGGCCGCACCTGTGGCCCTGTCGGCGGAATCCTTCGCCACTCTGGTCAAGATGGCGCGCGATATCTATCCCCACGACAAGATCGCCGACCAGTACTACGCCACGGTGATCTCGGGCATCGACGTCTCGGCCAAAGACGATGGCGCACTCAAGACCATGGTCGAGGAAGGAGTCGTCGACCTCGACGGTAAGGCCCAGGCTGCCAAAGGCTCGGGCTACGCCGCCATTGCGCAGGAAACCGATCGCGTGGCGCTTCTCAAGGGGATTGAGACGACACCCTTCTTCCAGAAGATCCGCGGCGACCTGATCACCGGCATCTACAACAACAAGGAGCTGTGGCCGTCTTTTGGCTACGAAGGCGAGTCGGCCTCGAAGGGCGGCTATATGGGCCGCGGCTTTGACGACATCGATTGGCTCTGAGGGAGGGCACGAACATGGCTGCACCATTTGATCTCAATGACGGTTCGGTTGTCCTGGTCGTAGGTTCCGGCGCCGGTGGCGGCACACTCGCCAGCGAGCTTGCCCAGAAGGGCGTGCGCGTCGTCTGCCTGGAAGCCGGCGGGCGCCACGAGATGCAGGATTTCGACAACGACGAATGGCCGATGTTCTCCAGGATCTCCTGGCTCGACAAGCGGACCACGTCGGGCACCTGGCGGGTCGCCAAGGATTTCTCGGGCCTCCCCGCCTGGATCGTGAAGGCGGTCGGCGGCTCGACCGTGCACTGGGCCGGCGCTTCGCTGCGCTTCCAGGAGCACGAGTTCAAAGTCAAGACTGTCTACGGCGATGTGCCGAACACAACCCTTCTCGACTGGCCGATCACGCTTGCCGAGATGGAGCCCTGGTACGACAAGGCCGAGGACAAGATGGGGACCACCCGCACCCACGGCATTCCGGGGCTGCCGGGCAGCAACAACTACAAAGTGATGGAAGCCGGCGCCAGGAAGCTTGGCTACAAGGAGGTCAGCACCGGCCGCATGTCGATAAATCCCGAGGCGCGCGGCGGGCGCGGCGCCTGTGAGCAGATCGGCTTCTGTTTCCAGGGCTGCAAGTCGGGTGCCAAGTGGTCGACGCTCGTAGCCGAAATCCCCGCTGGCGAAAAGACCGGCAATCTCGAGGTCCGGCCGAATTCGCAGGTGGTCAAGATCGAGCACGACGACGGCGGCAAGGTCACCGGCGTCGTCTACGCCGACAAGGATGGCAAGCTGCAAAACCAGAAGGCCCGCGTGGTCTGCGTGGCTGGGAACTCATTCGAGAGTCCGCGCCTGCTTCTCAACTCGGCGTCGAGCAAGTTCCCCGACGGTCTTGCCAACTCGTCCGGACAGGTGGGCAGGAACTACATGCGCCACACCACGGGGTCGGTCTATGCCATCTTCGACAAGCCCGTGCACATGTACCGCGGCACTACCATGGCCGGCATCGTCCAGGACGAAGCCCGCAATGATCCCTCGCGCGGCTTCGTCGGCGGCTACGAGCTCGAAACGCTGTCGCTCGGCCTGCCGTTCATGGCGGCCTTCCTCAACCCCGGCGAATGGGGCCGTCCGTTCGCCGAAGCCATGGAGGCCTATGACCGTATGGCCGGCATGTGGATCGTCGGCGAGGACATGCCGCAGAACGGCAATGCCGTCACGCTGCACGCGACGGAAAAGGACCAATACGGCATGCCGGTTCCGAACGTGCATTTCGACGATCACGCCAACGATGCGGCGATGCGCGGGCATGCCTACAAGCAAGGCTCGGCGATCTACGATGCGGTGGGCGCGGTCAAGACCTTCCACACTCCGCCCTATCCCTCGACCCACAATCTCGGCACCAACCGGATGAGCGACAATCCGCGCGACGGGGTGGTGAACAAGTGGGGCCAGACTCACGATGTGAAGAACCTGTTCATCTCCGATGGCAGTCAGTTCACCACCGGTGCGGCCGAGAACCCGACGCTCACCATCGTGGCGCTCGCCGTCCGCCAGGCCGATCACATCGCCGGCGAAATGTCGAAGGGCAATCTCTGAGCGAATGAACGTCCCCCCGCGCTGTCTTCAGCGCGGGGAGACCCGCCGGCAGTTTCTCAAGCTTGGGCTTGTGCGACTGGCTCTGGCTGCCCTCATGTGGCCCGCCTGCGTCGCTCACGCCGGGGCGGAGGAGATCATCACCGATCTCGAGCTCGTGCTGGCCGTCGACGCCTCGGGCAGCGTCGATGACGACGAGTTCGAGCTTCAGGTTCAGGGCATCGCCGCGAGTTTCCGCGACCCCGCGGTGCTGCAGGCGATCGCCCGGGGTCCGGCCCGGAGCATCGCGGTCAACATGCTGCTGTGGGCCGAGCACAGCGTGCCAAAGCAGACAACCGGCTGGTTCGTCATCGCCTCGCCGTCGGACGCCGAACGCTTTGCAGCCGTAGTGACCGCTTTTCCGCGCAACGTCACCGGCGCGACGGGCATGGGCGAGGGCCTTGCCGCCGCCTTGCGCTCGCTCGAGGACAACGGCATCGAGGCGCCTCGCCGAGTGGTCGATGTTTCAGGCGACGGCGCCGAAACGCCCGCCCGCGACTATGCGGTGATGATGCCGCAGGCTCGCATCATGGCCTACTCGCGCGGAGTGACCGTCAACGGCCTCGCCATCCTCGGCAGCGAGCCGGGTCTCGCCGAGTGGTACGCCGGGCATGTGCTGGTCGGCCGCGGCAGTTTTCTCGAGATCGCCCGGGACTACGGCGCCTTCGCCGCGGCCATGCGACGCAAACTGCTGCAGGAGATCGAGCGCCTGCCGCGCCTGTCGCTGAACTATTTCCCTCCCCCTTGCGGGGAGGGATCAAGGGTGGGGGTCAATCCGGCCATGCCGCCGTACCCCCACCCCTGACCCCTCCCCGCAAAGGGGAGGGGAATTGGTCACGCGCTGGGTGCGCTGACCGTCGCCTGTTGGCGCTTGATCTCAGGCGCGCCTTTCGAGAGCGCGATCACCGGCTCCATTCCTCTCAGCACGTCGTCGGGCAGATGGCACAGGATCTTGTGTCCGCCGCCCATGTCCTTGACCGGCGGCATCTCCGTTTCGCAGATGGCCCCGATCTTGCGATGACACCGGGTCTGGAACGGACAGCCGGACGGCGGGTTCATGGGCGAGGGCAGCTCGCCCTTGAGCACGATGTGCTTCTTCTTCACCGACGTGTCGGCGATCGGCACCGCCGACAGCAGCGCCTCCGTGTAGGGGTGGTAGGGCGGAGCGAACACCTCATCGGTGGTGCCTTGCTCCATGATCAGGCCGAGATACATCACCACCACCCGGTCGGCGAGATAGCGCACCACCGACAAATCGTGACTGATGAAGATCATGGTGGTCCGCCGATCGCGCTGGATGTCGGTCAGGAGCCCGGTGATCGCCGCCTGCACCGAGACATCGAGCGCCGAGACCGGTTCGTCGGCGACCACCACCGCAGCGTTGCCGCCGAAGGCGCGGGCGATGCCGATGCGCTGTTTCTGGCCGCCCGACAGCTGGCGCGGCTTGCGGAAGGCGAACTCGCGCGGCAGCTTGACGAGATCGAACATCTCGAACATCCGGCGGCGGATTTCCTCCGGCTCGGAGGCGACGCCGAACTTCTTGATGACGCGGGCCACCTGCCGGCCGACGGAATGGCTGGGGTTGAGGGTTTCGAATGGGTTCTGGAACACCAGCTGCAGCGAGCCGACGAGCTGCGGATCACGTGACTGCACCGGCAGGTGCGAGATGTCTTTGCCGTTGATCATCACTTCCCCTTCGGTCGCTTCCTCCAGCCCCATGAGCACCTTGGCGAATGTGGTCTTGCCGCAGCCCGGACTCCCCGACGATCGCCACGGTCTCGGCCTCGCGGGCCGTGAAGTCGAGCTTTTCGTTGGCCTTGACGAAGCGGCTGCGCTTGCCGCTGAACATGGCGGCGAGGGAATTGTCGCGGATCTCGTAGTGTTTCTTCATGTTGCTGACGACGAGAACCGGCGGGCCGATCCTCATCGGCTCTTGCGTGCGTCCGCCCGCGGCCTTGGCCTCCCAGTCGATCTCCCGATAGCGCGCGCAGCGCACTGCATGACCGGGGTCGTCCGCGACATCGAGCATGGCGATCGGCTTGTCGCAGGTGCCCGGGCGGAAATGATCGCAGCGCGGCCCGAACGAGCAGCCGGGTGGCCGCTCGGCCGGCAGCGGCAGCTGGCCGCGGATGGCGAGCAGCGGGCGGGCAAACCGGTCGGTGCCGGGCAGCGGGATGGAGTTGAACAGGCCGCGCGTATAGGGATGGCGCATCTGGTCGAAGACCTGCTTGACCGAGCCGTGCTCGACCGCGTGGCCCGAGTACATGACCGAAATCTTGTGGCAGGTTTCGAGGATGAGCCCCAGGTTGTGCGAGATGTAGAGCATCGAGGTGCCGAACTCGCGGGAAATGTCCTTGATGAGCTCGATGATGCCGGCTTCCACCGTTACGTCGAGGGCGGTCGTCGGCTCATCGAGCAACAGCAGCTTGGGGTTGGACAGGAGCGCCATGGCGATGAGCACGCGCTGCTGCTGGCCGCCCGACAGCTGGTGCGGAAAGGCATTCATGATCCTTTCCGGATCGGGCAGGCGCACCTTGGATAGAAGCTCCATGGAGCGCTGGCGGGCTACCTTGTCGCTTATGCCCTGGTGGATCACCAGCACTTCGGAGAGTTGGTCTCCCGACCGCATCGACGGATTGAGCGAAGCCATGGGCTCCTGGTACACCATGGCGATCTGCGAGCCGCGGATGCTTCTGAGTTCTTCCTCGGAAAGAGCGGTGATGTCGCGGCCCATGAACTTGATCGAGCCGCCGGTGATGGCGCCGTTCTTGCCCATGTGGCGCATGACGGCGAGCGCCACCGTCGACTTGCCGCATCCCGACTCGCCGACCAGTCCAACCGCTTCGCCGGGCATCACGGTGAGATTGAAATCGACCACCGCCGGCACCGCACCGCGCCGCGTGTAGTAGCTGATGCAGAGGTCCCTGCACTCGAGGACGGGTTCGGCGGAATCGTGGGCGGCCATGGGTGTTGCCTCAGTCCCTGAGCGAAATTTCCCTGAGGCCGTCGGCGAGCATGTTGAGGCCGAGCACCATCGAGGACACCGCCGCAGCGGGCCACAGCATGGCGTTGGCGCCGAACGAGCCGAACTTCTGCGCGGCGTTGATCATGCTGCCCCAATCCGGCTCGGGGGCGGCAGGCCGAGCCCCAGATACCCGAGGAGCGCGATGGTGATGGTCACATAGCCCATGCGCAGGCAGGCATCGACGATCAGCGGCCCGCGCGCATTGGGCAGAAGCTCCACGAGCATGATGTAGAGCGGGCGTTCGCCGCGCACCTGTGCGGCGGCGATGTAGTCGCGCGTCTTCAGGTCGAGCACGATGCCGCGCACGATGCGCATGACCTGCGGACCCGTGGCGAGCGTCACCGCCATGATGATGTTGAGCGGGGTGGCGCCGAGCGTACCGATGATCACCAGATAGAGCACGATCAGCGGGAACGACATGACGAGGTTGCCGATGAAGCTCAGGATATCGTCCCACCAGCCGCCGAGGTAGCCGGCCGCCACTCCCATCAGCATGCCGGTCACGTAGGCGCTGATGGTGGCGAGGCCGGCCCAGATGAACACCCGCTGGGCGCCCCAGATCAGCCGCGACAGGATATCACGGCCGATATCGTCGGTGCCGAGCCAGAAGAACACGCCGTCTTTGGCCTCGGTCAGGGGCTTGGCGAGAAGGTGGCTCGAGAATTGCGCGAGCGGGTCCTTGATCGGCAGGATCGGCGCCAGGATGGCCAGCACCAGCCAGAACAGGACGATGGCGAGGCCGACCATGCCGATGTTGGATTCCCGGAGCAGTGCGATCGCCGAGAGCAGCCGCTCGGGCAGGCCCTTGCGGGCCGGCATCGGGAGAGCGAGATCGGTCATGGGCGGCGGGCCTCAGTTGAAGCGGATGCGCGGATTGAGATAGGTGTAGCCGACTTCGGAGATGAATTGCGTGGCCACGGCAAGGGCCACCGCGATCATGGTGCAGGCCTCCACCACATAGATGTCCTGGAACTGCGCCGCCTCATAGAGGCGCCGGCCGAAACCGTCGTAGGCGAACACCACTTCGGTGACGATGACGCCTGACAGGAGATAGTTGATCTGCAGAACCATCACCGTGAAGGGGGCGATCATGGCGTTGCGCAGCGCGTGTTTCATGACCACCCGCCTGAACGGCATGCCCTTGAGAGTCGCGGTGCGGACGTATTGCGAGTTCATGACCTCGCCCATGGAGGCCCGCATCATCCGCGTGTAGTAGCCGAAGTTGAAGATGACGAGCACGGCCACCGGCAGGATCAGCTCCTTGCGGAACCAGGCCGCCGGGCCGGCCGAGGTGCCGGGCAGCCAGTCGAGCCAGTAGACGAAGATGGCCAGCAGGAAGGTGGCAGAGGCGAATTCCGGCACCGACGTCGTGATGACCGAAAGGAAGGAGATGCCGCGATCGCGGAAGCTGCCTTCGGCGATGCCGGCCAGCACGCCGAGCACCAGCGAAATTGCCACGGTGAGCGTGAACACCCATGCGGCCAGGATGCCGGTGTTGGCGAGCGCCGGCCAGATGATGTTGCCGACCGGCTTGTCGGTCTGAATGGAGGTGCCGAAATCGCCGGTAAAGAAGTTGAACAGCCAGGTCAGGTAGCGCTTCAGGAAGGGTTCGTTGTAGCCGTTCTGCTCGAGCCAGGCCATGCGCTGGTCTGGCAGCGAGTACTGGCCGAGCACCTTGATGGCGACGAGCTCCTTGTCGTGCTCGAACAGAAGGTAGAGCAGGAAAGACGACACCACCATGATGAGCGCCATCATGGCGAGCCGGCGTCCGATCAACGGCAGCATGATGAGCCCACCTCCCTTTCAGTCGTTGCCTGACCGCTGGCGAGCGGCGGCAATCTTATTGAGTCCCTTACCATGCCTGCGCGTGTGGCGCATCACAACCCTGCGCGAGGCTCGGGGATCACGCGCATTTGGGAGTTCACGCATGACTTCTTCTGCTCACGCAACTTTCCCGATTGCCCCGGCGCCTCCTGCTCGGGTCAAAATCGCCTAAAATAGGTAAAAATAGGCGGCGGTCTTATTGCAGAGCGTCAGTCTGGCGGCGCGCGGTCGATCGGCACTTCGAAACCAGCCATTGTTGAATCCATACCAGTAGCGCTGTTCTCTATTTGTTCTAGCACACGCAACGGCAAATGTCCAACTGCGAATGTCGAGGAAACAATCGTAACCCGACACCGTGAGCAGCCGCATGAAGGTCCGCAGCGCTCGCCGGCGCCCGAGCACCGCGTCGTCCTCCTGGAGGCGCAGCGCGCTGGTGACGGCGCCTCGGGGCGAAGTGCATCCTCGGGCTGGCGGGGGAAGGCGCCCTGGGCTACACCCTGGCCGCGCATTCACGAATTTCTGGCCATTGCGACCCACCCCAGGATTTATGCTCCGCCTACAACCATCGAGACAGCGCTGGATCAGGTGCAAGCATGGCTCGAATCGCCAGGCCTGATCTTGATTTCCGAATCGGAAAACTACTGGGGAGCAGCTCAGTGGCATTCTTCGCGCCGGGCGCTCCCGCGACGAACAGGGAGGGACGCCTATGGGAGGAAGGCTAGCAGGGTTGCGCCACTTCGCCAACGAATGCAGGGATAGCCTAACCGACGCTTATGCCCCGGAAGCGGACGCCCAGCATGTTACGCTTTGTGCCAAAACCGGAAACTAGCCCATGTTTGACACTTTGGAGAGGGTAGTGGGCGCTAAGTGATTGAGATTGCACGGGCGGGAGGTTGGTTTTGTTGATTTTGTAGGGACAGAGATGTGTCTGACACTTCCAGGTATTTGTTGCGAATCGCGTTAGGTTGCGCCATGTTGCAGGGACAACGCCTGGGAGGGGCCCGTGTTTCTGCGCGTCGTCAGAGCGGCTGGCAGCAAAGGCGTCAAGCATGAGTATCTGCGCCTGGTCGAAGCCTATCGCGACAGCGCCGGCAAGACGCAACACCGCACCATCGTCAATCTCGGCCGCATGGATGTGCTGGCCGCCCATCTCGATCTCGGCAGGCTCGGGCGCCTGTTGCGCGGCGAAAAGCCTGCCGATCACGGCCACGATGCTGGCCTGCGGCGCCAGGACGTGGCGGCCATTGGCGCGTGGGATTGGGGGCCGGCGCTGGCGACGCGTCAGATCTGGAACGAACTGGGTCTCGATGGCGTGCTGGCGGGGCTTGGCGGCCGCGGCCGCGACGACGGGGTGATGCTGAACGAGCGGGCGCTGGTGCTGGTGGCCAATCGTCTCGCCAGCCCCGGCAGCGAGCATGGACTGGCGCGCTGGCTGGAGACCGATTTCGTCTGCGATCGCCGCGGCCGGCGGTGGATGGCGGCGTGGCGCGACGACACGGAGCGCAAGGCCAGCCGCAGCCCGCGGGTGCGCGTGGCCGCCGGCCAATTGCAGCATTGGTACCGCACCCTGGACCAGTTGCTCGCCCGCAAGGCGAAGATCGAGCAGGCGCTGTTTGTACGGCTGCGCGACCTGTTCTCGCTCGAGGTCGACATGGTGTTCTACGACCTGACCTCGACCTACTTCGAGGGCAAGGGGCCGCCCGGGACCGGCGCCCACGGCCACAGCCGCGACGGCAAGCCGCGCAACGTGCAGGTTCTGGTCGGCTTGGTGCTGGTCGATGGCTGGCCGATCGCCCATCACGTGTTTGAGGGCAACTGGCGCGATGCCAGGACCGTGCCCGATGTCGTCGGCGACCTGGAGCGACGCTTCGGGCTCAAACGCATCGTCCTGGTCGGCGACCGCGGCATGGTGACGAGCCGGAACCTCGACGACCTGCGCGGCGGTGGTCACGGCTACATCGTCGGTCGCAACCGCCGCCGCAGCGGCGAGGTGTTCGACTATATCCAGAGCGCCACCGGACCGTGGATCGAGTGCCCGGTCGGCATCACGGCGCGCGAGAAGGCGACGTCACCCAAGACGCTGGTTCAGGAAGTCGCCGCCACCTGGCCGGGCGTGCGCGTGTTCGTCGTCCACTCCGAAGAACGCCTGGCGTTCGAGCGCGCCCACCGCACCAAGGCCATGGACAAGGTGCGCACCAAGCTCGAAAAGCTGGAGCGGCGCGTCGCCACGGGCAAGCTCAAGGCGGCCCAGAAAATCGGCGCTGCCGCAGCCCGCATCCTGGCCCGCAATCATGGCCATCGTTATTACGACTGGTCATATGAGAACGGGCGCTTCCGTTTCTTCGAGCATCCCGTCCATTTCACCCGCGAGCAGGCCTGCGAGGGCAAATACGTCATCCAGACCGAAGAGCCCAATCTGTCGGCCGTCGATGCGGTGCGGCTTTACAAGGAGCTCTCGGAGGTCGAGCGCGCCTTCGCCAATCTCAAGGACGTCCTCGACATGCGGCCGATCTATCACCGCACCGCCGGTCGCGTCGAGGCGCATATCTTCGTCGCCGCCTTGGCGTTCCTGGTTCACCGCGGCATCGAAAAGAAGCTCAAGGCCGCCGGTCTCGATCTCTCCGCCACGCATGCACTCCAAGCCCTTAAGTCCGTGCGGGTCGTCGATATCGATCTCGGCGACGGCTCCACCAAGCGCTCCGTCACACGCGGCACCCAGCGCGCCGCCGCGGTGCTGCAGGCTCTCGCTATCAACGACATCAATCCGCCCACCCCGCCACAACGAGACCAAATCGTCGTGTAGTGACAAAATCAACTCCCGGCCCTAGAAAAATCAACGGCTTACAAGTCAATTAGTCAAACATGGGCTAGTCTAATCTCTCGTCACGGGGCAGCTATCGTCTTCATTTCACCCTCGAACTTTGACAATTCACCGATATCGCTGATCCAAGGTTGTGCAGCCTCTGCCCGGCCTCTCCCTACTGTTCCGACCTTTGAATAGTTCGGGAACAGGTCGTCGATCAGTGTGACGTCGTAGCCTTTCTGAGCCAGGTAAGAACTCGCAACGGCGGCGCGTTGCCCAGAGCTACAATGATGCCGTTATTTGGGCTTTAGCCCAGTCTCTTCGAGGAGACCCTTGCGCTTGGCGTCGTAATAATAGCCTCGCGCGTATAGCCGCATAGCGCGGTCGGCATTGCCGCCCGCCACCAGGTAGGCGCCGGCCAAATACCTGCCACCATATTTGAGATTGATTTCGGGATTGAGGAGCCCTTTGGCCGGGCCCCGATAACCCATGCTCTTGGCGGTGGCATATTTGATCTGCATCAGGCCCCAATTGCCGCGACGGTGGATCGCGGCGTTGTAATTGCTCTCCCGTTTGATGACACGATGGAGAAGCTTCTCGGGCAGGCCATATTCCGCCGCGCAGGCGGCGATGAGCATCTCGAGACCGGCCGACGGCTCCGCCGCGCTTGCGGAGAACCCGCCGCTCAGAAATCCGCCGAGCACAATCAGAATGACCGCGAGCCGCCGCTTCATCCACTTCACCCCTCGACGGAACAGCGGTAACCCTTTCCGCGCGGAAGTTCAATTCCCTTGCGGCGGCGCAGCGATCTGCAAGCGCCTTGGCAATGTCGGCTTCCCATATGCCGCGGGCCCGTGAGCTGAGCCCGGCGGCCGAACGACCGGCCGCCGCTCAGGCCAATCGAGATGCTTGAGCTCGGCGAAGGCCTGTTCGATGGGCTTCAGGTCGGACGATTTCGTCTCCGAAGGCTCGATCTCCCGGATCCATGGTGGTCGCCATCGCGATCGTTCGCCATCCCCTTCGTCTGCTTGTGCCCGGCCCATGCTTCCTTCTCGTCATTTCCTTCAAAACCCGGGAATCGGTTCGGGCGATCGCTGGCCGGCCATCTTGTCGCGGGAACTGCGCGGGTGGTGCTAAGAACACCGCTGGGCTATTACTTAATCCATGAGCTGTTCTGCTGTGTTGCGATTTCCACAACTGCTTGGAAACGTGCAGGCCGCGTATGTGCGAATTGGAGCCGTGCGAGCGGGTGGGGCGGCGCGTATCCTCCGATTTCGCTTGGCAGTGGTACGGGCCGTCTGCGCGTGTCTGGGAGCGGTTATATTCCTTTTACCGATGATCGGCGCAGCCACAGCCGAGTCCAAGCGGGTGATGTTGCTTCATTCTTTTGGCCTAGAATTCAAGCCCTGGAGCGAATACGCCAAAACAATCCGCACAGAACTAGATCGGCAATCACCCTGGCCGCTGGACATCACTGAACATTCGCTGGTAACGGCTCGCTCCAGCGATGAGAATCCAGAGACTGCGTTCGTCGAATACCTGCGCGCCCTCTATGCCAACCGCCCGCCCGACCTGATTGTGAGCATCGGCGCGCCCGCTGCCGGCTTTATCCAGCGGCACCGGCAACAGCTCTTTGCCACCACCCCGATGGTGTTCACGGCAGTGGACCAGCGTCGCGTTCAGTATTCCGATCTCACCGCCTATGACGCCGTTGTCGCGGTCCGAATCGACTATTTGGGTGCGATCCAGAATATCCTGCGAGTATTGCCGGACACCAAATATGTGGCAGTGGTGGTCGGCGCTTCTCCCATTGAACAGTTCTGGCGGGAGGAAATAGCCAAGGAGGTGAAGCCCTTGGAAAACCGGATTGCATTTACCTGGTACGATGATCTGTCGTTCGAAGACATACTGAAACACGCCGCCGCTCTTCCGCCGCACTCCGCCATTTTCTGGGAGCTGATGTCGGTCGACGCGGCGGGTGTTGTGCACGAAGGCAATACGGCGTTGGCAAGACTTCATGCCGTCGCCAACGCACCCATTTTTTCTTATGACGAATCCTTCTTCGGCAGCGAGATTGTTGGCGGCCCGCTTCTCTCCGTGCTCGAGGGGAGCCGACAGACAGCCGCTGTCGCCATTCGCATCCTTGGCGGCGAGAAGGCGGGCGACATCAAGATACCGCCCATCGGATTTGCAGCGCCAAAGTTCGACTGGAGAGAAATGCAGCGCTGGGGCATCAGCGAGGACCGTCTGCCGCCAGGAAGCGAGGTGCGATTTCGCGAGCCGACGGTGTGGGATCGATACCATCGGCAGATTGTCATGATCGGGACGGTACTGCTCCTGCAAACCGCGCTCATCGGCGTGCTGCTGCACGAAAATCGCCGCCGTCGCCGTGCCGAAGCGAGCGCCAGCAAGCTGGAATCCGATCTGGCGCACATGAATTGCGTGGCCACCGCCGGTGAGCTGGCGGCTTCGATTGCGCACGAGATCAAACAGCCTTTGGCGGCCATCGTTTCGCAAGGCGGGGCGGGTCTGCGTTGGCTGAAGAAGAATGTCCCCGATCTCGATGAAGTGCAGCTCGCCCTGCAGAAGATCGTCAGCGAGGGTCACCGCGCTGATGCAGTGCTCAATAATATCCGTTCGATGTTTAGGAACGAGTCCACGCCACGGAGGCTGGTTGACGTCAATGAGCTCATTCAGCGAAGTCCTAACACTCGTCACGCACAAAATAGGCTCGAACAATATCGCGCTCGAAACCGACTTTGCCAAGAAACCGGCACCGTGCGTGCGGGCCGATCCGGTTCAATTGCAGCAGGTTGTTCTGAATTTGATCATGAATGCGGTCGAAGCCATGGGCTCGTCAGCAGGCCGGGCTCGCGAGCTGCGGTTGAGAACCGAAATCGATCCTGCCGACACCGTGCTGATCACGATTGCGGATACTGGCCCTGGCATCGATCCGAAGGTCGCCGATAGCATCTTCAAGCCATTCTTCACGACGAAACCCAGCGGCATGGGGATGGGACTGTCGATTTGCAAATCGATCATCGAGGCGCATGAAGGTCGGCTGACGGCAACACCGGGCCAGCCCTACGGGACAGTATTTCAGATATGCTTGCCAAATGCGGAGGCGAATGCCGACGAACGACCCGTCGACCTGAGCTCGACCCAATCGAGTTCGTCGACAAAATTCGCTGGTCCCATAGCGGCGGAGGTGGGAGCAGAGCTGTGATGCCGTCAGGGCTCAGCATTCCAGCTGGGAGGACGAGCTACGATTCCTGCCAGCCCGACGTCAAGACTCCGTGCAATTGCAGCAAAGCCCAACGGTCGCTCGCATCATCCGAAGCCCACATTGCCGCCCGTGACGACTGCGCGCAACGTGTGGAGATGATGAAGCAATGATTATCCAAGGGTCCCTATCCCGTTAATGCTCGAAATGTGGAGTCCGAAACTCTACCACTGTCGGACAATTGCAGCCTCGCGCAGGCAATTCAAAAAGGCATATGACCAATACCATGATGGCTCGAAAAAGGGATCCAGCAGCTTCACCTTTTTTAGGTATCCCAGACCCTCTGCCGGTCTCACCAGATATACGTATAGGTGCCCTATGGACCGCCATCCTCCACCACCGGCGCGAGGCAAAAATCAGGCCGTGGAAAAACCACGGGCTGACCTGCTTTCCTTGTGAGATCAGGCTTCTGGTTCAAAAGCGCCAGTAGCCGCCGAAGCCGCCGATGATGGATTCACCTTCGTCCCTGACCAACTCCAATTCGCCCTCGTCGTCCTCTTCGAGTTCCCGGCGTTCGTAATAACTCCAAAAGACACCCACGCCCAAGGTCAGCTGATCAACCGGGTCCCAGATCACCGACAACCCGGCGTCCCAGAACTCAAGTTCTTCATCGCAATTGTCGAACTGGCAATCTTCCCGGCCCAGGTTCTGCGCAAATGCTCCGCTCAGCTGAATCTTGAGGGCGTTGCCCGGGTCGGCGATGACACCCCCGGATATGGCCCACCATCTCTCGTCGTCGTGCAGGTCAGCAAGCGGAAAGATGGCGGTGCCGGTATCCTCGCCGGCCACTGCCCCGACAGTCAAGGTGAACATGCCGACCTCGCCATTCACGCCGAGGCCCGCCGACCAGTCGTCTCGGCTGTCGGTGGTCGAGAACTCCTCATCCTCTACGTCTTCGAATGCGAAGACTGCGCTTTCGTCTTTCTGCCAGCTCGCCGCACCGGTGATTTGCCAGCCGCCGGCATCGTACAGGAAATAGCCGCCGATCTGTGGAATATCCGATTCAGCGCTGTACCCGCAGTATGAAAACTCACGTTCACCACCACCCGAATCGTAGCCAAAATCCTCAGCGCAGTCGGCGTCGTTGTCCTCGATGCCGAGAGCTGCCGTGAAGGCCCCGTCGCTGCTCTTCCAAGTCAGACGGATCTGCTCGTTCGTGGTGTTGCTGAAGCCAAAGGTGACCCCGATGAGGTCGAGGAACTCCCAGTCCACGCCGGCCTGCAACGTGCCGGTGTTGTACCAATAGCCACCGCTCAGCTGGAACTCAGGCGTCACATCCCACCAGCCCCAAGCGATGTCCATCCGGACGTCCTCGGTCTCATGACCTTCAAATGGTTCCTGGTAGCCGCCGTCATAGTCACTTTCGAGGCGGATCGTGGCTCCCACCGCGCCGACAGCGGTCTCGGTCTTGCCCTCGACTCGCACACGACCGCGGGCATCGATGCTCAGGCCGTCCTCGTCCTCAGAGCCACCATCGCCGTCATGGTAGCCGCCAAATGCGAAAAAGTCAGGATCCGAGATGAATCCCGCCCGAGCACGGACCTCTCCACTCACGGTCACCTCGGTTACCGGCGCCGGAATGTCGGCCGTCGGCCTTATGGAGAAGGTGAAGCCTTGGTGCTCACGCGGCCGTTCCCAGACCGGCAATGGAGCGATCATCGACGAAGACAACTGCCCCCGACGCACCGATACCAAGCTCGCACCCTCAGGCAGGGCTGCCGGCGGTGGCTGGGATTCAATCTGAGAAACGCGGGCTTGCAGGGCCTCGAGCTGCGCTTTGAGATCGGCCAGCTCGTCGGCCTGCGCACTGGCGGCCATGGCGCCCAGCGCCGCACTGCTCAGAAGTGCCCGACGGAGCAACCTCGCGTTCGACATTTGATTCTTCCCCAAATCTCTGGATGCATACCAACCGACTGCGGCGACAACAAGTATTGCCTGATCCAAGGACCACAACAGAGGCGCACTGTTGCTGCTTGCACACATCAAACGATTTCAAACGGTCCCTGTCTCAGATACCGGGACCACCTCTAATCGATAGCGCCGCCCCTGCCGGAATTCCTCCGGGAAAGTTATCTGTCTTGATCTAAATCAATGAATCGATCTTGGTTAAGTCTATTGCGGTGTTCGACCGAAGACGTAGATAGATTCTGGCGGTGAGTGATGGTGTGGATTGCTGGCGCGCTCTGTATGATCCTTTTCGGCGCTACGCTCGGTGTCATCGGCTTGTCCCTCCACGAGTAACCTGGTCAGTAGTGGGGGGATCTTGCTGCTGGCTGGCATATTTCTGCTGGTGTTCTTTCGGCGCTCGGCCCCACGGCGCGATTGAGCGATGCGCGAACAGGCGTGGAAGCGCGGCTCCAACGTTCAACTTCCATCCGCATCTGCCCCACTACGCACTAGCGACTGGAAAGCAATTGAATTCGCGATTTCCAGCCTGGGTAAATGGATGAGGCATCGACATATCGATGGCTTGCCTCGCCAGTACTTGAATCGATTTCGTGTCTTCGGCGTGGATGCCTCCGAGCGGAAGCCGTGCTGGCGACATTCTCTTGGCCGACAGTACCATCTTCACTACCCTGTTCGGCGGCACCGAAAGCCTTGACCATTTTTGGTTCAACCTAGCGACGCGCAGCTGGACCGGCTGACAGGCGTCCAATCGGAGAGAGCGATTATGTCGAAGGAAAAATCTGTAGCAGCGACGCGCCGGGAATTTCTAGGTGCGGCGACTGTCGTTACGGCGGCGAACTTGGCTTCGCCGACAATCGTTGAAGCAGAGGAATCGAGCCACCCCCAAGCAAAACTGCCGGAACTCCAGGTTGCACAGGCAAACACGGAAACTTCATCGCCAACCGCAGATGCGGTGATGGAGGGTGATTGGTCGAGACCGCAAGCCATGGCGATTCCGAAGGAGGGATACTTCAAGCTCGAACAGGGACGATACGGTCCAATCTATCCGAGGACCCCAGCCAACTACGGCTTCACTATCATCGCGAAGGTCAAACCTGGCAGGGAACAAAGCGTACGTGACTATGGCAAGACAATCGAAGCAGCGGTCAAAGCTGATCCTCATGTATTGGCCCCGCTCAGGCTCCACTACCTGCGTTGGGTTTTGTTTGATACCGGGAATGGTATGCACTTCATGTACCAAGGGATCTTCGATACCGATTTCGATAAGTATCTTGAAGACGCCGTAGCACTGTTTCTCAAGACCGGCATAACCACCGTCTTTACGAACTTTGAAGGATGGCCGGAGGACTGGAAAACCAATCTGCAAGCAGTCATCAATTTCTTCCGCGATCACCAGCGCCCGAGCTTTCTCGAATATGGCGAATATCCTTATGTGACCGCGGATGAGGTCAAGAAGGCCCTGAAGGTCAAAAGCGCAATGTCTCTGATGCTCGATCAGATGCAGTAGGCGGCGGGGCGCAGGCTCCCGCTCAGAAGGCGGATTTATGCTTGAATTCGATGACATTCAATACCTTCTGCTAACTCGCGTGCCAGCCCTCACTGGGCGGTACGAATTCCTCTCGTTTCGGGAAGCGGCACAAGGCCGGGCGTGGCTCAAAGGCATCCTTGACAAAGTAGCATCAGCCCAACAGGCAAAAAGCGCTGTAGAGACCGAAAGGCGATGGGTGTCGGTGGCCTTCACCTGGCCTGGCTTGCGCGCCCTTGGAGTGGACGAAGCATCCCTCGGCACGTTTCCGGAGGAATTCCGTCAAGGAATGGTGGCGAGATCCCAGATGCTTGGCGACACGGGTGCCAATCATCCCGATAATTGGGTGGGCGGCTTGGCTAGTCCGGACCTGCACGCGATCGCCATTCTCTTCGCCCGTGATGTCGCAGAGCGTGAGCGGAGAACGCGGGAGCACCAGGCTTTTTTGACGCAAACGCCTTCCGTCGAAGTTCTTTCATCGCTGGATTTGGACGCTGTCTCTACAGACTACGCGCGCGACCATTTTGGCTACCGCGACCGCCTGACGGAGATTGCGATCGAGGGAGCCGGCATTGAACCGACGCCCGGTTCAGGCGGATACATCAAGGCGGGCGAATTCATTCTCGGTTATCCTGACGAGGACGGACCGCCGGTTGGATTGCCACAGCCCGAAACCTTGTCCCGAAACGGGAGCTATATGGCTTACCGCCGCTTGCAAGAACATGTCGGCGCGTTCCGCGAGTTTCTGCAGCAGAACGGCAAGACGCCTGAGGAACAGGAATGGGTCGCGTCAAAATTGATGGGCCGCTGGCGTAGTAGCGGCGCTCCACTCATGTTCGCGCCCGACAAAGACGATCCAGCCCTCGCCAACGATCCTCAGCGCAACAACAATTTCGACTACGGCAAGATGGACCCGTACGGCTACGCCGTGCCGCTTGGGGCCCATATCAGACGGATGAATCCACGAGACACGACACCGAATATCCGACGGCGCAGATTGCTCCGCCGGGGAGCCACATACGGTCCTCCCTTGCCCGAAGAATCGCCCGACGACGGCGTTGATCGCGGGGTCGCCGCATTCATCTTGTGTGCAAATCTCGTTCGTCAGTTCGAGTTCGCCCAGAATGTGTGGATAAACGATCCCAACTTTCATGAACTCGGGAACGAACGCGACCCACTCATCGGCAACCAGGACGGTACCTTTGACATGACGATTCCCAAGCGGCCAATCCGTCGAAAAATAAAGGGGCTGCCTGCCTTCACTACGGTCAGGGGAGGTGGCTACTTCTTCCTCCCCGGCATAAAGGCGCTTCAGTACCTCGCTGCTGGCAGTCACTGAAGGCTTGTCAAACATGCCCCAAGGAAAAAACCGGTTTCTGACGAACCTCACTCATTGGGTCTAATATGGGTCTCGCCGGCGCTGGCTACTCGCTGCTGCGAGCAGGTCGGCCGCATCAGATGCCATCGGTGCTGGCAGTCGAGCCGCCGCCAGATAAAGTCGCTCACACGCCAACAATGGGAATCAATGAGTGATTTGCTGCATGTCGCATGTGGGTCAAAGTCGGCTGTTCATTTGAGCGGCGGTAGAGTCTGCTTTCCACCTAGAAGCGGCTGCATTGGCGCCGCCACTTCACATTCGTGCCAACGACGGGCATCGGTAGGTCTGGACGGTCAGAAACGCTGACGGTCCAGAGGACGGAAACTAGGCACGGCAGCGCTGCATAGGCCCTCATGGATAAAGGCATCCAAAGTGCATTAAAGTCTTCGGTTATGCGATCAGGTCAGACGTATCGGATGCCGGCAGAATGGGAGCTACACGAGGCGGTGTGGCTTCAGTGGCCAGATGTCAGCATGCGAGGTACGCCCAGTTACGCACGCAAGTTGCAATCTACTTGGCTTGAGATGACGGCCGCATTAGGCAACCATGTCACTGTCAGAATTGCCGCGACGAATACGGATGCTGCGGCCGATGTTGAGCGCGACTGCGCTCGCTTCGGCGCGAACATGGCTCGGGTCGAAGTGCATGTGGTACCGCTCGACGACGTTTGGATGCGAGATAATGGCCCAATCTTCGTCAAGAGTGCGGATGGTGAGCTCGTCGCCACTGACTGGAACTTCAATGGTTGGGGCAAGGAGGCCGCCATCAAGGATCTTGATCGGCAGGTGCCTACTGTAGTTGCTGGTTTGTGCGGTTTGAAGCGACAAGTCGGAGACATCATAACCGAGGGCGGCGCCATCGAAGTGAATGGTTCCGGAACCCTGATGGCCACCCGATCCTCAATCCTCAATCCGAACCGCAATCCCGGAAAATCTCAGCAAGAGATTGAAGTAGCCCTATCGAAGTTGCTGGGCGTGACAAACTTCGTTTGGCTGAGCGGTGCACCTCCCGATGTTTGCTACAAGCTTGGTGATCCGACGGACTTCCACATTGATCTCGTTGCCCGCTTTGTTGAGCGTAACGTAGTTCTCGCAAACTACACAGAGGATCACAGCGATCCCCGCAAACCATTCATGGATCGGCACATCGAGGAGTTGAAGGTAGCCAGGGATGAAACTGGAGCATCACTCGAAGTCATCCCGATACCAGCCCCACACATGCAAAGCGTTAGTACAGTAACATTTGGCGGGGTCAGTTTCAGTATCGCACCGGGTGCGCCAACTGATGCGTCCTATACGAATTACCTAGTTACGAACGGTCTCGTGCTTATGCCAGTATATGGCCGACCGGAGGATACGCGGGCAAAGGCTATCATCGCTGAACATTTTCCCGGGCGCCAAGTCGTTGGTATCTCGGCCATCAGTGTGACGGAGCAAGGCGGGTCAATTCACTGTGTAACGCAGCAGCAGCCTGCAATTTGACAAACTCGGCTGTGCATCAGCGTGCGAGACAGTCTGCGTACCGCAGCCGTCCTCATGGCTATCATAGCCTGTGTGTATCGGACCAGACTCCACTGTCCATGGCCCGCGATGTCCGAAATAGGGTCTTGGCTGTGTGAAAACCATTCTGCGAGACGTTCGGGCGCAAGATTAATTCGAAGGTACGCATCCGGTGAAGACCACGGGGTGGTGAGAAGCGGTTGGGTGGAATCAGGCGGCTCCAAGACATCGGCCTGTCCCGGATTACAGCGGAGTTCGGCGCGATCCGCTGATCGATCACGCCTGACTGCGACGGTCAGAGCCGGATGTGTTCAAGTGGTGAAGCGTAAAGAAATGCGCTACGCTGCGAAAGATTCGGACAGCTTGTATCTGCCGGATTTAGAAGCCCAATCGCACGCGAAGGCGTGCGTCGCTGCTTGGGCGCGAGCTTCGCGAACTTCAAGATGAAGGCGGTGCTGCGTGCGGTCGCCGCGAGCGAGGGTGCTGTGGTCGTGGCGCGACGAGCAGCGCCTGCGCGCCGCGAGCCACCGGTCCCGACCGGTCGCTGAGCACCGAGCTGGCCAGTCCCGCGCCGCCCTCGGCGATCTGCGTGGCCGCGTCGATTCTGCACCCACTCCCCCACCGGCTCGCGCAGGAAGTGCACGCTGAGCTCGGTGTTGATGAACAGATAACGGCTCCAGTCGAGCACGTTCGACGCGCCGTTGCCGGAGTCCGCGACGACCATGTGTTGAACGCCTCCCACTCGGCGCGCGTGCGCTGCGCCATCACGGCCTCGACCTCCGAGTGCGCCGGCGTGCCCGGGTCGAACTGGTGCTCGATCAGGTCGGGACGATCGACGCCGTGACAGAACGCGGCCCAGAATTTCGGCTCCAGCGCGCCCCATCGAGACATGGCCGTCGGCGCAGCGATACGGGCGGTAGCAGAGCAGCCGCCCGCCCAGGATCTGCTCGCCGCGGCGCGGAGGCGCACCGCCCGCGAGGAACTGCGCGGCGGGCCTGGCCAGCAGCGACAGCGCGCCGTCGGCCATCGAGATGTCGACGAACTGGCCCTCGCCGGAGCGCAGCGCGGCCAGGATTCCGAACGCGGCCATCAGCGCGCCGCCGGCGAGGTCGGCGATCTGGGCCGCGGCCTGCACGGGCGGGCCATCGGCCTCGCCGCTGAGCGCGAGCACGCCCGTGCGCGCCAGGTAGTTGAGGTCGTGGCCGGCGCGCGAGCGCAGCGGCCCGTCCTGCCCGTAACCGGAGATTGCGCAGTAGACCAACCGCGGATTGACGCCGCGCAAGACCTCGTAGCCGACGCCAAGCCGGTCGAGCACGCCCGGCCGTGGTGGTGCGCGGCCATAGTGCGTTGACCGCGATACCCTTGGGACGCACCTCGCCGGCGAGCCCCAGTACCACCATGCTCATGCCGAACTTTGCCATCGTGTAGGCGGTATGGGGTGCAAACCACTTTTCCGCTATGTCGAGTGGCGGCGACAGCATCAGAATGTGCGGGTTTGCGGCTTTCTCCAGATGCGCGATCGCATACTTGGACACCATGAAGGTGCCACGCGCGCTGATCTGATGCATCAGATCGAACCGTTTCATGTCGGTCTGCGTGGCCGGGGTGAGCGAGATCGCGCTGGCGTTGTTGACGACGATGTCGAGGCTGCCGAAGCGCGCCGCGGTCTGATCGATCGCGCCCTTGACAGCGGCCTCGTCGCGCACGTCGACCACCAGCGGCAGCGCCTGACCACCAGCCTTTTCGATCTCCTCCGCCGCGGTGTAGATTGTGCCGTCGAGCTTCGGATGCGGGGTTTTGGTCTTGGCGGCAATCGCGACATTGGCCCCGTCGCGGGCAGCGCGCAGTGCGATCGCCAGCCCGATACCGCGCGAGGCGCCGGTGATAAACAAAGTCTTGCCCTTGAGTGACATCAGATCACCCTTTTGCGTGCAAAGAACGCTTCGAACGCCGCCTTTGCTTCCGGTGAATGCAGGCGTTCGCTGAAGATATTGGCTTCCTGATCGATGCGCGCCAGCAACTCGTCGGTCGCCCCACGCATCAGGCCGCGCGACAGCGCGACAGCGCGTGGCGGGAGCGCGGCGATCTCGTGCGCGGCCTTCAGGGCTTCTGCGTCAACGTCCTGCGAAGCGACCACCATGTTGGCAATGCCGAAGTCCTTTGCATGCGCTGCGTCGAGCGGATGGCCCATGGCCAGTAACTCGAACGCGCGGCGCTGGCCCATCAGCAGCGGACCCAGCAGGCTCGAGGCAGCTTCCGGCACCAGTCCGAGGCTGACGAACGGGGCTGAAAAGCGCGCATCCGTGCCGGCGACCACGAAGTCGCAATGGAACAACATGGTGGTGCCGATGCCAACCGCGACTCCGTTCACCGCCGCCACCAGCGGCTTGTTGCAGCGAACGAGCGCGGGCAGGAAGCGCAACACCTGGCGAGTGAGGCCACCCGAGCTCTGCGCCGCATCGAGAAACTCTGCCAGGTCGTTGCCGGCGGAGAACGCCCCGGGAACACCCGCGATCAGCACGCAACGGACGGCGTCGCTGGCGTTCGCGCTTTCGAGTGCGTCGGTCATCGCCTCATACATCGCGACGGTGAGCGCGTTCTTCTTGTCGGGTCGGTTCATCCGGATGGTCCGGATGCCGCCTGCATCGGTTACGATCACATGCTCGGTCATGAATTCAAATAAAGAAGGCGTTGAGCATTATCCACATCGGAGAGGAAGGTATCGAGACAATGGATTTTATTTCCGCTAAGCCGGCAGAGACTACATTGCGACGCACGGCCGGACCATACATGGGGTCACGCTCGGCTGTGCATCAACGTCGCGCAACAGTCTGCTTTCCACCTAAAAGCAGCATTAAATAGCTCCGCTCGCTAGTTCGCATTCGTGCCAGAAGCGGCCATTCGGCACTTACCTCACCGCTATGATAGTCTGCCGCGATCAATTGAGAGGGAAGAGATGGCGGTGGTCGAGCGCGTCGAACGTAAGCTCGCAGCGATCCTTGCCGCTGACGTCGCTGGCTACAGCCGGTTGGTGGGCGTCGACGAGGAAGGAACGCTTGCCCGGTTGAAGGCGATTCGACGCGCCTTGGTCGATCCCAGGATCAGCAAACATCGCGGGCGAATCGTCAAAACGACGGGCGACGGGATGTTGGTTCAGTTCGCGAGCGTTGTCGACGCCCTGCGCTGTGCCGTTGAAGTTCAGCGCGAGATGATCGCACGCAACTCCGACACGCCCAAAGAGAAGCGGATCGAATTTCGCATGGGTATCAATGTGGGCGACGTCATCGTCGACGGCGACGACATCCATGGCGACGGGGTCAACGTTGCGGCGCGGCTCGAAGGATTGTCCGAGCCGGGAGGCATCTGCGTGAGCGTGGGTGTCTGCGACCAAGTGCGTGACAAACTCGACCTCACCTTCGACGATGCCGGCGAGCAACAGCTGAAGAACATCGCCCGGCCGTTGCGGGTCTACCGGGTGCGGCTCAGCCGAACCGCAATAGAGGCAGCACCGGCACTGGCGCTTCCCGACAAGCCATCGATCGCTGTTCTGCCCTTTGAAAACATGAGTGGTGACCGGGAACAGGAGTACTTCGCCGATGGCATGGTGGAAGAGATCATCACGGCACTTTCGCGTTTCCGGCAGCTATTTGTGATCGCCCGCAACTCGAGTTTTACCTACAAGGGCCGCGCCGTCGACGTGAAGCAGGTAGGTCGTGAACTGGGTGTGCGGTACGTCTTGGAGGGCAGCGTGCGTAAGGCGGGCAGCAGAGTGCGCATCACGGGGCAGCTCATCGACACTTCAATGGGCGCTCATCTATGGGCGGACCGTTTCGATGGGGCACTCGAGGACATTTTCGATATGCAGGATCAGGTAACAGCGCGAGTTGTGGCAGCCATCGCTCCGAAGATTGAAGAGGCTGAAATCGAAAGAGCCAAGAAGAAGCCGACCGAAAGCTTGGATGCCTATGATCAATTCCTGCGCGGCATGGCGGGCCTTCACAAATGGTCCCGAGAAGCCAGTGACGAAGCCCTGTTGCACTTCTATAGGGCAATTGATCTCGATCCGAATTACGCTGCCGCTTATGGGATGGCGGCACGAATGTACATTCAGAGAAATTCCGGCGGTTGGGTGAAAGATCGCGCTCACGAACTTGCCGAAACTGAGCGGCTAGCCCTCAGAGCTGCAGAACTTGGTAGAGATGACGCAGTTGCGTTGGCAACGGCGGGATTTGCATTTTCTGACGTCCTCTCTTTAGTCGAGGACGGCGACGCCATGGTCGATAGAGCGCTCAGTCTCAACCCCAATCTGGCCTGGATTTGGCTATACAGCAGTTGGGTGAAGGCCTCCCTAGGTGAACCCGAGATTGCCCTTGAGCGCATTGCACAAGCGCTACGGCTCAGCCCAAATGACCCTCAAACGTTTAGCTTTCATGCAGCTAAGGCATGGGCAGAATTATTTGCCGGTCGCTTCGTAGACGCATATTTATCAGCTGAGGCTGCCATACGCCAGCGACCGGGCTTCTTACTGTACATGTGTATCGCTGCTGTCAGTGCAGCGCTCGCGGATCGAAAGGATGATGCTCAAAGGATTGTAGCGCGGATGCTGCAAAATGACCCTTCTGTGAAAATTTCGAAAGTGAGCACCCTTATCCCACTGCGGCGTCCAGAAGATAATGCAAGATGGGTCGACGGCCTTAGGAGGGCTGGTCTACCCGAATGACTGCTGCGGGTCATGAACGGCCCAAACCCATCGCCCAGATTGAGTCCGCTTTACCCCAATCTGCTGACATCAGTCAGCGTGGCCGGTTGGTCTCTTCCGTGCCATGTGTGGACAGCTCCGAGTTGGCAAGGGAAATCTCAACGAAGCACCACCTGTCCCCCTCAATCCCCGTCGCGATCCGGCAAGCTTCATGGATCAGTGGAGCTTCAGAACCGGACCTGCACCGCGGCGAAACCAATCCGCCAGCATGATAAGAAGCATGCGTGGCAAGCCATAGACCACTCTCTGATGCATCCGGTACAGCGACCGGTAGGCGAACCGTGCCAACCAACCCTCGAACGTGATGTCGCCCAACAGATTTCCCATCAGAATGCCAAGGGTGGTGTAGTGACTGAGTGACACGAGCGAACCGTGATCCTTGTATACGAACTCCAGCAGCGGTTTTCCCGCGCGACGGCGGACAAGCGATTTCGCGAGCAGCGCAGCCTGCTGATGCGCGGCATTTGCGCGCGGCGGCACCGCCCGATCGTGTTCCGGCCAAGGACATTCGGCGCAATCACCGAGCGCGAAGACGTCGTCGCAGATGGAGGTCTGCAGCGTCGGCCGCACTACAAGCCGATTGAGACGGCTCACCTCCAGGCCGTCCAACTCTTTGAGAAATTCGGGCGCTTTTATGCCGGCAGCCCAAACCTTCATGCGACAGGGTAGGAAGCAGCCATCCGCCGTCTGTATTCCATCCGCCGTGACTTGGCTGACCTCCTTCCCGGTATGGATTTCCACTCCGAGTTGGCGCAGCCGCTCCTCGGTGGCCCGAGACACTCGCTCTGGCAGGTTGGGGAGCACCCGCTCGGCGGCCTCCACCAGAACGAGCCTCAGGTGGCGCCCGGGCGAAACGTGGTCGAGCCCGTAGGTGACGAGCTGACGGCTCGCCGCGTGGAGTTCCGCTGCCAATTCGACGCCGGTCGCGCCGGCGCCGACGATACCGACATTGAGCAACCCCGCCTCGAGCCGCCGATCCGTGGCCAGAGCACGAAGGTGCAGGTCGAGGAAGATACGTTGAAACTGCTCGGCCTGCTTCTGACTGTCGAGTTGTATGCAGTGCTCCTCAACCCCGGGCACACCGAAGTCGTTCGCGGTCCCACCCACGGCGATGACGAGGGTGTCGTAACCGAGTGCGCGCGGTGGCGCCACCTCGATGCCCTCTTCATCGACAATGGCGGCCAATCGGATCTCCTTGCGGGCGCGATCGAGACCATCCAGGCGCCCCAGACGGAAGCGGAAGTGGTGGGCGCGCGCCTGAGCCAGAAACTCGATCGCGTCTGCGTGGGAGTTGAGCGTCCCCGCCGCAACCTCGTGCAAGAGCGGCTTCCACAGGTGCGTCAGCGTAGTGTCGACAAGCGTGATCTCGGCTTGACGACGGCGTCCCAGGGACTCGCCAAGCCGAACAGCGAGTTCGAGGCCGCCGGCCCCGCCGCCGACGATGACGATGCGGTGCTCAGGCACGCTGAAATTTTGAAGCTTGCCCGACAATTTCGTCCTCCATGCTAGAAACCTCTTGACCAGCGGAAATAGCCGGAAGGTCGATCGGGCCCCTTTCCATGTGGGACGACATACTCCTCTACGTCATCATAGGCTTCGTCGCGCAAATGATCGATGGCGCGATCGGCATGGCCTACGGCGTAACAGCGAGTTCGGTGCTGCTCGGCCTCGGCGTGCCGCCGGCCACCGCGAGCGCTTGCGTGCACGCAGCCGAGTTCTTCACCACAGGTGCTTCTGGACTCGCCCATTGGCGTCTCGGCAATGTTGACCGCAACCTGCTCATGCGTCTTGCCGTACCGGGTATGATTGGCGGCGCAATCGGCGCCTATGCACTCGGCGAACTCCCAGGCGAAGCAGTAAGGCCGTTCATCAGCGCCTACCTCCTTCTACTCGGCGTATTCATTGTATGGAAAGCGCTTGCGACCCGTTCCATCAAGCCGCCAGCTCCGCGCGCAGTCGCGCCACTGGGATTCTTCGGCGGCATGCTCGACGCCATCGGCGGCGGGGGATGGGGCCCGATCGTGACCTCCACACTCCTTGGCCAAGGCGCGACGACGCGCTACGCCATCGGATCGGTCAATCTTGCCGAGTTTTTCGTCACTCTGGTCATATCGACGACTTTCTTCCCAACGTTGGATTGAGCCTTTGGCCCATCATCGCTGGTCTTATCATCGGTGGAATCATCGCAGCTCCGTTCGCAGCGATTGCAACCAAACACATTCCGGATAGAGACCTGATGCTCCTGGTCAGCTGCGTCATAGTCCTCTTGAGCCTACGCAAAATCCTCATGGTGCTTGCATGAGATTAATGACATGGTCGGGGATGCGGCGGCTGAGGTCGCCGACAATGACTTGAACCAGTAATCAGTCACCGCTATCGTTCGTTTAGTCTAGCCCGAGGCGCAACCAGCGCCAGCGCGACCGTCATTGTTGCAAGCGATAGCCATATCCATGCAGAGAGTTGTTCGCCAAAAATTATCATGCCCCAGAGCGCTCCGCAGAGTGTAACCAGGTTCGCTACTTGGCGTAGCGGTGGACTGCCGCCCGCAGCTCCCTAGGCCTAGGAGCTTGTCGGCATACTTACCAACGGATCGTGTCCTGAGGAGCGGCTCGTGGTAATCTGCACTGGGATGCCGACCGTGCTGCTGCCCCGCCAGTTCCGCGAGAGGACGAGAGGGCTATCGTGGCTATAGGCTGGTGTCTGGCGTGAATTTCGCGATGGCTCAACATCTATCCACTGACCATCGAAATCACCTGGGTAGAGCGCGTTAGGAATAGGAAAATGATCAATACGCGTTACAAGAAGCTGACAGGACTTCATGCAGGTCATTCATATGTAGTGACCGCTCCTTACAGCGAGATCGAGAGCCCGCTCCGTTGGATGCTGCATTGTGAGACCGTTGCTGACGAGAAACTCATTGTACCCGAGGATGAGCTTGGGGATCCGAAGCGATGGCAGCCGCTTTGAGTAATGTCTATCGACGTGGGTATATTTCCCGGGAGCGGACCAATCTAAATTGGCTTGAGGAACGCCAGCAGCAGGCTCAAGCCGAAACTCGAACATCCCGGCGCCGTGTCGGCGGGCCGTAAGCAGCAGGACATCCTACGGCAAGAAGCGAAACGGCTGGACATTGACCATCCGCCTGCGCATCTACCAGCCAAAACTGAACACAAGACTCGCGCTGACGCGACCGCCACCATGTCGGAGTTGGGTCTTGTGTCACGAGCATCGCCGGTCCAAACGGCGGTGCGCAACTGTACGAGAGATGAAGGAGGGCCCTTCCAGGCCGGCGATCAGGTGCAGGCCTCAAGCTACCACAAGCTGCTGTCGTCAAAGCGATGGTGGTGAGCGTTGTGGAAACGTCGGGACGATGATCCCGGCAGGCAAGGTTGAGAGAGGCGAGCGCAAGCGAACCGTCAGTGAAGTGTCGAAAGCGGATTAGGCGATGTCGAAACCGGGGGTTGACCCATCCTCCGGAACGAGCTCGGGAGATGCCCTGATACTGCCCGAGCGGCATCCGGCATGTAGACGGCGCGAAGCTCAACCAGGCTCTGGTACGGAACGTGAGAACCTGGCCGGCGATGCCAAGGGAAAAGGTGCAAGCGGCGCCAACCGCGAGGCCGAAAGTACCGACGCGCCGGCTTGGGGCGGACTGCTTCGTAGTAGTGAGGAAGCGGGTGTAATGCCCGTGGAGCGAAGGGAGCAGGCCATCGCCATTTGGTTGGGTCAACCGGCAACGGGAGGAACCCGATCTTCAATGGAAGGCGGCAGCCTTCGTGCGGTGGCACGAGCCGGATGATGCGAGAGTATCACGTCCGGATCTGTGAGGGGCTCGGGGTGAAAGTCCCCGGGCCTACTCGGCAGACTCGGCTGTGCATTGGAGCGGCGGCACAGTCTGCTTTTCAAATGGAAGCAGCCGTAAATGGCGCCGCTCGTCACTTCACATCGATGCCAGAGGCAGAGCGTGGGATTGGAATTGCCGGCCGAGGGTATGATCCCTTGCCATATCTATTTCGCGGCGCCGACCATGGGTTCGCATGAAATGTTCCGTCTCGGGCCGCTTTGCCAGTTGCTCGGCGTATAAGCCACCCAGTGCAGTGATGAGCCGTCCCCGGCGGCCAAGCTGCTTGTCAGCAAATTCCACCATGAGGGAGTTCGGCCAGGCTTGGGGGCGCAGCCTGAGTAGCTGGGAGAAAATCCGCTCCTCGCCTTCCTCGGGATTAGACTGCGCCATCAGCATGGCCATTGCCGCGGTGGAGCGAGAAACACCCATATGGCAGTGAACCAGCAAATGAGCCTTCTCACGCGCGATTGCCTCAGCCGTCAGTAAGCGACCGAAATGCAGAACCGCCTCGACGTGCTCGGGTTGCGGAAGCACGAGGCCTGGTCCGGGTTCAATCTCATCATGAAAGTTCAACGTGGCTCGATGATGGGGATCGTAGGCCGCAAATGCCTCTGGTTCGGGCCAGTCCGGGTCCAGGATTGAGAGGACATGGCTAACGCCTCTAGTGCTGTGATGGCCCAGTTCTTCAAGTCCGCAAATCGTTAGAATAGAGGTTGGAGGTAACTTCATGTCCCCGATATGGGTATCACCGACCCCGGCGCCAATGCTCAGGGTCAATCTGGGGAGACGCGGCACGGTGACGAGCGGCAGCTTTGCCTTCAAAGTCGGCTGTTCATTTAAGCGGCGGGACAGTCTGCTTTCTACTCAAAAGCAGCGGCGAATTGCGTCGCTCGTCAGTGGCTGCGGTACTTGCCGCCGGCTCATGGCAGCCGCCGAAGTAGGCACTTGCCCGGTGCCTGACGCTCTTCACGATTGGCAGGCACTCCGACGAGGCGCTGTCGATGGCGAAGGCCATCAACATTAGATAAACAATTGAACAAGCCCGCGGATGCTAAGGAGAATTACCACCGCACCAACCAAGACCATCAGAGGTCGATCGGGAACGGTCGTGTTGGCGCGTCCGGGGTTCTCTGAAAGCAGACTTGAATTTGCCGACCTACGGGCGGCGAATGGTGATCTACCTCTGTTTCCAGAGGAGTATGACCCATGCAACATGTAGATGTAGCAATCCACCCGAACCCCCGCCAAGTCCCGTGGAATAAGGGAAAACTGCTTGGCGCCAAACCGCCATTACAAACGAAGCATGTCTGGTCGATCCGAACGAAGCTGCAAGTCGAAGGTCGAACTCGTGATCTCGCCATGTTCAATCTCGCCATCGACAGCAAGCTCAGAGGCTGTGACGTCGTCAGTCTCAAGGTCGAAGACGTTGCTCCGCATGGGTTAGCCATCGATCGCGCAACCGTGCGGCAAAAGAAAACCGGACGTCCCGTCCGGTTCGAGTTGACCGAACAGACCCGAGAGGCAGTCGATGACTACATCAAAGCTGCCGGCAAAATGCCCGGCGAGTTCTTATTCGCAAGTCGTCGTAACCGCGAACGCTGCATGACAACACGACAATATGCGAGATTGGTGTCCGATTGGATCGCAAGCACCGGATTGGATCCAAGTTTCTTCGGCACCCACTCGCTGCGTCGAACGAAGGCGACACTCATCTATCGCCGCACCGGCAACTTACGCGCCGTCCAGTTGCTATTGGGACACACCAAGATCGAGAGCACGGTGCGCTATCTCGGCATCGAGGTAGACGATGCACTCGCCATCGCCGAACAGGTCGATGTCTGAAGTACCTGGGCGGAGCAGACATGCTCTGCCCAATATCATTAGAGCTTTCATCTCAGCTAAAATGGTCCTGCCGGAGGCGCAGGCGGAGGGCCTTCACTAGCCACGGTGATCGGCTTAACTTCTCCTTCGATCCGGCCCGAGAGCATCTTTTCCATCCCGATGACGGCACGGCGTTCGGCGCCGCGTGGTGGACACTGAAGGCCAGCAAGAGCCAACAAAGGGAGGAAGCGAATGAGTTGGAAGACGAAACTGCCGATCTGCACTGCGGTGGCCGCGACGGCCATCGCGCTGAACTTCGGCGGGGTGGCTACGCCCGCCCTGGCTGAAGAAGTGGTGTTGCACATGGCGGTGCCCGACTGGCCGCCGACCCGCATCATGAAGGACCTGTTCGACAAGAACTACAAGGCGCCATCCGGCAACGACGTGAAGCTCGACATCGACTTCATACCCTGGCCGGATTACTACACCCGCCTCAACACTTCGCTCACGTCCGGCGAGAACAAGTACAACATGGCGGTGTCGGACTCGCAGTGGCTCGGCGCCTTCATCGAGGCCGGCTACTACCGCAAGATCAACGACCTGATCGACGCCGACCCGGGCCTCAAGGCAACGCTGGCGGACATGCACCCGAACCCGCTGCAGGCCTACGCGACCTATCCGTACAAGTCCGAGAACTATTACGGCTTCCCGCAGATGCCGGATATTCTGATCAACTACTATCGCACTGACATCGTCTGCAACGAGGACGAGCAAAGGAATTTCCAGGCAAAGTACAATCAGAAACTGCCCTGCACGCCCGAAGAGATGGACGATGTCGATTGGGATACGTTCGAGAAGATGGGCGAGTTCTTCATGCGCAAGAAGGGCGACATGCTCGCCGGCAAACCCGCGGACGACGACTTTTACGGGATCGCCTATCAAGCCGGCAAGGCCTACAACAACAGCACGAGGCAGATTAACGGCTTCATCTGGCAGCATGGCGGGAATATCTGGGACGAGACGCAGGCGCCCACTGGCCACGCTGAAGGCGTGGTGAACTCGCCGGAGGCGGTTAAGGCGCTCGATCACTATCTGCGGCTGACGAAATACATGCCCCCGGTCGTCAAGACCGGCGGAATGGACGCCCTCAAGACCGACGAGCTATTCCGTGAAGGCAAGCTCGCGATGAACATCGAGTATATTGGCCTCGCCGAAAACACGATCAACCCGGAGACGTCGAAGGTGGCCGACAAGGTCGCATTCGCCCAGATGCCCGGCCTGCGCGGCGCCGACGGCAAGCTCGTCCGCTGGTCGAATATCGGCGGTCAGCCGTTCGTGATCATGACCTGGTCCGACGACAAGCAGATCAAAGAGATCGTCGAGTTCGTGAAGTGGTGGCTCTCAACCGATACGCAGCACGCCTTCGCCGCCGCCGGCGGCCAGAGCGCCATCAAGTCGGTCTACAACGACCCGAAGTATCTGGATTACCGCCCGTGGAACCGGACCTGGGCGCCGGGCCTCGAATGGCAGAAGGATGCCTGGCACATTCCGGAGTTCTTTGAGCTGCTTGTGCAGGGCCAGGAGCAGTATGATCTTGCCATCACCGGCAAGCAGGACGCCAAGACCACTCTGGACAACATCGCTGCTTTCCAGGAGAAACTCCTCAAGGAAGCCGGACATATCCAGGAATAACCCAGCGAACAGACCACTGCTCCGATCCGGCGCACGGTCCTTTGTCCCCTTTTCTTGTCGTCAGATCTAGAGTGACCATCGATCGGCTTGTCGCGAGCAAGTGCCATAACTAGGATAGGAGGACTATCGATTCAGCGGTTGCTCGGAGCGAACGCATGCCTCTTGAGGTTATTGGTCCAGGTTTTGGTCGGACTGGTACGAATTCTCTTAAGATCGCGCTTGAACAACTGGGATTCGGGCCTTGCCACCACATGTTCGAGGTCCGCGACAATCCCGAGCGTCTCGCCGATTGGGAGAAAGCGGCGCGCGGCGAGAAGGTCGATTGGGACCACGTCTTACGGAGCTACCGCTCTCAGGTGGATTGGCCGGGCGCACGATACTGGCGCGAACTTGTCCGACACTATCCAACGGCGAAAGTGGTTCTATCGGTGCGCGATCCGGATGAGTGGTTCGACAGTGTGCAAGCCACGATTGTCCCATTTCTCGCGGCGCGCGGGCACCATTCGTCGCCACATGCGAATGCGATCTGCGAGATGGGCCACGAGATGGTCGCGGATCAGGTCTTCAACGGCCGCATTTCCGAAAGACAGCACGCCACGCAAGTCTTCAAGAACCATATTGCCGACGTACAGTCCGAAATCCCCGCCGGCCGTCTCCTGACATTTGATTTGCGCGACGGGTGGCGGCCACTGTGTGAATTTCTGAGGGTCGAGGTCCCCGATATTCCGTTTCCCAAAACCAACTCGTCCAAGGAATTCGTGGAACAAGAATGGAAGCAGGCATAGGCGTTTAAAGGACGGCGGGGAAACGCTGAATGTGTGTCACCGTAGTCGAAGAACACATATTGCTGCTCGCTCTCTTGACTTCGAGACCTACTTGCACCGGGGTATGGACCGTTCATCCGGGTAATCCCGCCTTTTCTAGACCTTCAGCCCATCGGTCGAAATCCTGTGCACGATATATCGGCATATAGCTTTTGAGATTCGAAACGCGTAGTGTCGGGTTAAGTTCGCGCAGGCGAGCCATTGCTTTGGCGGCTTCCTCGGTCTTTCCGGCGAGTGCGGCACTTGCAGCAGTGACGGCGATCGCCATGAAGAAATTCGATTGCTCCCTGACGGCCGCCTGTGCCCAAGAAAAAGCTTCCTCATAATGGCAGGCAAAGAAATGAGCCCATGCCATGGCGATCTTCATACCAAACTGCTGCGGATCTTGAGGGCTCAACCGCATCGCACGGCTCGCCCGCTCGATTCCCATTTCAGTTTGACCGAGAAATGCTTTAGCCAAAGCGCTGAAATGCCATCCCCCCGCAAGGTTCGGATTGAGCGCGAGCGCGCGATCAATGAGGGTGTCACCGTATTCTAAATCGCCCACGACATTGACGAGCACAAACCCTGCGGCACTTAGCGCTACTGCGTCATCCTTCCCAAGGTCGGCGGCACGCCGCGCTAGCCTCTCAGCTTCGGCCGCCTCGCGCTGACGGTCGGCCACCCAACCGAAACCGATCCTCTGCAGGTAACATCGTGCCGCCATGCCATAAGCGGGCGCAAAGTTGGGATCGAGTTCGATTGCTCGGAGAAAGAACGCCAGCGCCTCCGTGTTGGCCGCCTTGTTGAACTGGTGAAACGCCGCCATGCCGCGAAGAAAGAAGTCATAGGCATCAAGGCTGTCGGTCGGCTTGCGCTTGGCCCGCTCTATCTCAGCCTGTTCGAGCTTCGGTGCAATGGCGCCGACAACGCTCATTGTCACCTGATCTTGAAGATCGAATATGTTGGCGAGGATTCCATCAAATCGGTCCGCCCACAAATGAGCGCCTGTCGTTGCATCGATGAGCTGTCCAGTGATACGCACCCGGTCCGCCGACTTGCGAACGCTGCCCTCAAGCACATAGCGCACGCCGAGTTCGCGCCCGACCTGCTTCACGTCCACCGTCCGCCCCTTGTAGGTGAAGCTCGAGTTGCGGGCGATGACAAACAGCCATCGCATTCGCGACAAAGCGGTGGTGATGTCTTCCACCATGCCGTCGGCGAAATACTCCTGCTCGGCGTCCCCGCTCATGTTCTGGAACGGCAAAACGGCGATCGATGGCTTGTCGGGCAGGACCAATACAGGCTGGCCAAACGCGGGGGCACGATCGAGTCGTGCCTGGAAAATCCGCACCGGATGTTCAATATTCTTGAGTTTATGCTCGCCCGTGTCGTGAAACTCGACGTCAAGGCGATTACCCAGGTGGTCGCGAACCGTCCCCGATACTGCGATCCCGCCCGGAGGTGCCATCCCCTCAAGCCTAGCCGCCACATTTACCCCGTCGCCGAAGATGTCGTCGGCCTCGATTATTACGTCGCCAACATGGACTCCAATGCGCAAGCGAATTGCGCTGTCCTCGGGGAGGTCAGCAATGCGCGACAACATCCGGCGCTGGATGTCAGTGGCGGATGCAACGGCGTTAACTACGCTCGGGAACTCCGCCAGCCAACCGTCGCCGGTCGTCTTGAACACGCGGCCTTTATGTTCGGCGATCTTGGGATCGATGACCTCGGTCCGGACAGCCTTCAGTGCAACGAGAAGTCCCGGCCTCGTCTTTGCCCATTAGTCGGCTGTAGCCAACCACATCGGCAGCTAGGATTGCAGCCAAGCGACGTTCCAAACTTCTGCCCCGTTCAACACTCTGGAATGCTACGTCAAAGTACGGATCGAAGCGAGGGTTCGGCCGAGGGTCAACTGTCGTAAGCCAAGAGCGGACAATGTCCGAGTTGGGTCTTGTGTCACGAGTATCGCCGGTCCAAACGGCGGTGCGCAACTGTACGAGAGATGAAGGAGGGCCCTTCGAGGTCGGCAATCAGGTGTTGATCTCAAGCCACCGCAAGCTGCTGTCGTCAAAAGCGATGGTGGTGAACGTTGCGGAAAAGTCGGGACAAGATTCCGGCAGGCATGGTTGAGAGAGGCGAGCGCAAGCGAACCGTCGATGAAGTGTCGAAAGCGGATTAGACGATGTCAAAACCGGGGGCTGACCCTGCCTCCGGGATCAGCTTGGGGGATGTCCTGAGACTGCCCAAGCGGCATCCGGCATGTAGGCGGCGCGAAGCTCAATCAGGCTCTTGTACGGAACGTGAGAACCTGGCCGGCGATGCCAAGGGAAAAGGCACAAGCGGCTCCAACCGCGAGGCCGAAAGTACCGATGCGCCGGAGAGGGGCGGACTGCTCCGTAGTAGCGATGAAGCGGGGTAATGCCCGTGGAGCGAAGGGGGCGGGTCATCGCCGTTGAGCTTGGGTCAACCGGGTCAACCGGGAGGAACCCGAATGTTCAACGGAAGGCGGCAGCCTTCGCGCGGTGGCACGAGCCGGATGACGCGAGAGTGTCAAGTCCGGATCTGTGAGAGGCTCGGGGTGAAATTCCCCGGGCCTACTCGGCGTGTGTCACGAGCATCGCCGGTCCAAACGGCGGTGCGCAACTGTACGAGAGATGAAGGAGGGCCCTTCGAGGCCGGCGATCAGGTGCTGGTCTCAAGCCACCGCAAGCTGCTGTCGTCAAAAGCGATGGTGGTGAACGTTGCGGAAACGCCGGGACGAAGATTCCGGCAGGCAAGGTTGAGAGAGGCGAGCGCAAGCGAACCGTCGATGAAGTGTCGAAAGCGGATTAGGCGATGTCAAAACCGGGGGCTGACCCTGCCTCCGGGATCAGCTCGGGGGAGTCCTGAAGCCCGCCCGAGCGGCATCCGGCATGTAGACGGCGCGAAGCTCAACCAGGCTCTTGTACGGAACGTGAGAACCTGGCCGGCGATGCCAAGGGAAAAGGCACAAGCGGCTCCAACCGCGAGGCCGAAAGTACCGATGCGCCGGAGAGGGGCGGACTGCTCCGTAGTAGCGATGAAGCGGGTGTAATGCCCGTGGAGCGAAGGGAGCGGGTCACCGACGTTGGGTTGGGTCAACCGGCAACGGGAGGAACCCGACATGCAACGGAAGGCGGCAGCCTTCGCGCGGTGGCACGAGCCGGATGATGCGAGAGTATCAAGTCCGGATCTGTGAGAGGCTCGGGGTGAAATTCCCCGGGCCTACTCGGCTTGTGTCACGAGCATCGCCGGTCCAAACGGCGGTGCGCAACTGTACGAGAGATGAAGGAGGGCCCTTCGAGGTCGGCAGTCAGGTGTTGGTCTCAAGCCACCGCAAGCTGCTGTCGTCAAAAGCGATGGTGGTGAACGTTGCGGAAACGCCGGGACAAGATTCCGGCAGGCAAGGTTGAGAGAGGCGAGCGCAAGCGAACCGTCGATGAAGTGTCGAAAGCGGATTAGGCGATGTCAAAACCGGGGGCTGACCCTGCCTCCGGGATCAACTCGGGGGAATCCTGAAGCCCGCCCGAGTGGCATCCGGCATGTAGACGGCGCGAAGCTCAACCAGGCTCTTGTACGGAACGTGAGAACCTGGCCGGCGATGCCAAGGGAAAAGGCACAAGCGGCTCCAACCGCGAGGCCGAAAGTACCGATGCGCCGGAGAGGGGCGGACTGCTCCGTAGTAGCGATGAAGCGGGTGTAATGCCTGTGGAGCGAAGGGAGCGGGTCATCGACATTGGGTCGGGTCAACCGGCAACGGGAGGAACCCGACATGCAACGGAAGGCGGCAGCCTTCGCGCGGTGGCACGAGCCGGATGATGCGAGAGTGTCAAGTCCGGATCTGTGAGAGGCTCGGGGTGAAATTCCCCGGGCCTACTCGGCTTGTGTCACGAGCATCGCCGGTCCAAACGGCGGTGCGCAACTGTACGAGAGATGAAGGAGGGCCCTTCGAGGTCGGCAGTCAGGTGTTGGTCTCAAGCCACCGCAAGCTGCTGTCGTCAAAAGCGATGGTGGTGAACGTTGCGGAAACGCCGGGACGATGATTCCGGCAGGCAAGGTTGAGAGAGGCGAGCGCAAGCGAACCGTCGATGAAGTGTCGAAAGCGGATTAGGCGATGTCAAAACCGGGGGCTGACCCTGCCTCCGAGATCAACTCGGGGGAATCCTGAAGCCCGCCCGAGTGGCATCCGGCATGTAGACGGCGCGAAGCTCAACCAGGCTCTTGTACGGAACGTGAGAACCTAGACGATGATGCCAAGGGAAAAGGCACAAGCGGCTCCAACCGCGAGGCCGAAAGTACCGATGCGTCGGCTAGGGACGGACTGCTTCGTAGTAGTGCGGAAGCGGGTGTAATGCCCGTGGAGCGAAGGGAGCAGGCCATCGCCATTTGGCTCGGGTCAACCGGCAACGGGAGGAACCCGATATTCAATGGAAGGCGGCAGCCTTCGAGCGGTGGCACGAGCCGGATGACGCGAGAGTGTCAAGTCCGGATCTGTGAGAGGCTCGGGGTGAAATTCCCCGGGCCTACTCGGCTTGTGTCACGAGCATCGCCGGTCCAAACGGACGGCGCAACTGTACGAGAGATGAAGGAGGGCCCTTCAGGTTCGGCGATCGGGTAGCGACCCCAAGCTCACCGCAAGCTGCTGTCGTCAAAAGCAATGGTGGTGAACGTTGTGGAAACGTCGGGACGATGATCCCGGCAGGCACGGTTGAGAGAGGCGAGCGCAAGCGAACCGTCTGTAGAAGTGTCGAAATGCGGATTAGGCGATGTCAAAACCGGGGGTTGACCCATCCTCCGGGACGAGCTCGGGGGATGACCTGATACGGCCGAGCGACATCCGGCGTGTAGGCGGCGCGAAGCTCCAACCAGGCTCTGGTACGGAACGTGAGAACCTGGCCGGCGATGCCAAGGGAAAAGGTACAAGCGGCGCCAACCGCGAGGCCGAAAGTACCGATGCGCCGGCTCAGGGGCGGACTGCTTCGTAGTAGTGAGGAAGCGGGTGTAATGCCCGTGGAGCGAAGGGAGCGGGCCATCGCCATTTGGTCGGGTCAACCGGCAACGGGAGGAACCCGATGTTCAATGGAAGGCGGCAGGTTTCGTGCGGTGGCACGAGCCGGATGATGCGAGAGTGTCAAGTCCGGATTTGTGAGGGGCTCGGGGTGAAATTCCCCGGGCCTACTCGGCTTGTGTCACGAGCATCGCAGGTCCAAACGGCGGTGCGCAACTGTACGAGAGATGAAGGAGGGCCCTTCGAGGTCGGCGATCAGGTGCAGGCCTCAAGCTCCCGCAAGCTTGCTTCTCATTAAAAGCGATGGTGGTGAGCGTTGTGGAAACGTCGGGACGATGATCCCGGCAGGCAAGGTTGAGAGAGGCGAGCGCAAGCGAACCGTGAGTGAAGTGTCGAAAGCGGATTAGGCGATGTCGAAACCGGGGGTTGACCCATCCTCCGGGACGAGCTCGGGAGATGCCCTGATACTGCCCGAGCGGCATCCGGCATGTAGACGGCGCGAAGTTCAACCAGGCTCTGGTACGGAACGTGAGAACCTGGCCGGCGATGCCAAGGGAAAAGGTGCAAGCGGCGCCAACCGCGAGGCCGAAAGTACCGACGCGCCGGCTTGGGGCGGACTGCTTAGTAGTAGTGAGGAAGCGGGTGTAATGCCCGTGGAGCGAAGGGAGCAGGCCATCGCCATTTGGTCGGGTCAACCGGCAACGGGAGGAACCCGATCTTCAATGGAAGGCGGCAGCCTTCGTGCGGTGGCACGAGCCGGATGATGCGAGAGTATCACGTCCGGGATATTGTGAGGGGCTCGGGGTGAAAGTCCCCGGGCCTACTCGGCTTGTGTCACGAGCATGGCGGTCCAAACGGCGGTGCGCAGAACTATTGCGAGATGAAGGAGGGCCCTTCGAGGTCGGCGATCAGGTGCAGGCCTCACTCCACGACTGCTGTCGTCAAAAGCGATGGTGGTGAGCGTTGTGGAAACGTCGGGACGATGATCCCGGCAGGCAAGGTTGAGAGAGGCGAGCGCAAGCGAACCGTCAGTGAAGTGTCGAAAGCGGATTAGGCGATGTCGAAACCGGGGGTTGACCCATCCTCCGGGACGAGCTCGGGAGATGCCCTGATACTGCCCGAGCGGCATCCGGCATGTAGACGGCGCGAAGTTCAACCAGGCTCTGGTACGGAACGTGAGAACCTGGCCGGCGATGCCAAGGGAAAAGGTGCAAGCGGCGCCAACCGCGAGGCCGAAAGTACCGACGCGCCGGCTTGGGGCGGACTGCTTAGTAGTAGTGAGGGAGGACCGGGGTCTGATGTTCATGAGGAGCAAGGGCCGTCGCCATTTGGTCGGGTCGACCGGCAACGGGAGGAACCCGATCTTCAATGGAAAGCGGCGGCGCGTGCGGTGGCACAGAGCCGGATGATGCGAGAGTATCACGTCCGGATCTGTGAGGGGCTCGGGGTGAAAGTCCCCGGGCCTACTCGGCAAACTCGGCAGTTCATTGGGGCAGCGACATCGTCTGCTTTCCACTTGGAAGCAGCCACAAATAACGCCGCTGGTCACTTCGCATTCGTGCCATAGGCGGTGTTGAATTCAAGGCTCGCACTTATAGAAATAGACTGAAGATCGAAGCCTTCGCTGGGCAGGAGCCTGGTGATCTCAAATGTTTCCGCGGCCCGAAAACGATCAGACTTTGACGATGAATACTCAACCTGCTGACCGACCGAGAATTTGTGCTCGGTGATGCTCATGGGCGGATATCTTGTTTTGGATTTGCCTGAGAAGAACCAGGATCGGTGGTCGGATCTTTTCACACAGCTTTCGCCATCGCCTCGACCTTGAGCCTGCTCGGGCTTCTCCCACCCAACATCACGCCCTCCAGGATCCGCTTCGCAACGTGATCGCGCGTCAAAGTTCCGTCGACCACTCGCGGGTCGCGATTGTTGACCAGTTCTTGCCAAGCATCATCGAGCACGCCGGTAAGCATGCGAACAACTGTCCGCCCGAAATAGGAAGGTACATCTTTGATCATGGCGAGCCTCTTCTGCCTTGCAGGCGGGAGTTTTGACGAGCACGTCGGGACAGGCATCCATGGCGATTTGCTGCTGGTCGGGCATTACCACCGTGCGCGAGACCGTTGCGTGCTTCCAAGCCGTTTATTCTCTCATCAGCCTGAAGTAGTGCTCTGCGTGCTGATAAAGGTTCTCGGTCTCGGTCGTATCACCGGTCAATGCGGCGGCACGTGCGAGCACGACGTAGCGTTCGTAGCTTCTTTTGGCATTGGCCAAGACATTGGATTGGCTTGACCGCGGCGTCGACCTCTTAGAGCGGTCGGAAAATAACCTGTCAGCCCCGTGGTGTTGATGAGTCCTCATGCTTATCTCTTGGCGTCGTTCAGCGTGCTACCTCTGGTTCGCAATGACAAATGATCGGATAGATCGTGCGGCGAACCAGCATCAAGGTCCCTCAATTGATCGCTTTTCGTTAATACTCCAGCGTCGCTCCGATCGCCGGAGTCACTTTTGCGCTTATCTGAGCACACCACTCCGCCATGCCGAAGTGGACTTGCACCGGCGGCAGATGCGTTCGCCAGCCCAGGCGCTCTGAAATGGCGACCGGCACACTAGACATTGCCTTGTCTTGTGTTGGATGAGGCGCTCCGACACTAGCTCTTCATCGCCCTCTGATACGGTCGTGGTCTGCTTATCGGGCATGCTGTCGCAACCGCGGCGAAGCATTAGTTTCTTCCTTAGGGCTGCAAGTCGGAGCCGATCTCGCGCGGGTCACGTTAGCAACTCAGCAGACTTGCACGCATCGAGGGAGCGCTTGTATATGGCATCGGGGCGCTGGAATATCAAGAAGTCGGCAGTGGAGATCGCGTTGATGCTGCCGCCGCACCGGCAACCTACGCGCCGTCCAATTGCTATTGGGACACACCAAGATCGAGAGCACGGTGCGTTACCTCGGCATCGAGGTAGACGATGCACTTGCAATAGCCGAGCAGACCAGGAACAGGAGCTGAATGGATGAGAAAACTGCGCCCACTGGTTCAACGGCCTGATGCACTCCATCATCACCCCATTTCGTCGAGCAACGCCTTGGCGTCCTGCAGGTCGGGCGTGTCGAAGCCCTCGGTGAACCAGCCATAGATCGGCGCGAGCAGGTCGCGGGCCTCGTCGCGACGGCCCTGGTCGCACCAGAGCCGGGCGAGGCTCATTGCGGCGCGCAATTCAAGTGACTTTGCGCGCTGGCGTCGCGCGACGCCAAGGCCTCCTGGTAGCACGTCTCCGCTTCGTGACTGTTCGCCCGGGGACACGTGAGCCAACAGCATTCCCTTGACGCGCAGGAGTTCCGCTTCCCAGAAACGCACCCCGCTCCTGTTCACGAAGCGGAGCGCTTCCTCGAGCACGTCGAGTCCGAGCTGCGCCTCCCCGGCATGCAAGTGCGCCTCCGCCAGCAGGGCCTTATGAAAGGGCTCGAACATACGCATGCCCAGGTTTACGCAAGCGTCCAGCCCCGCCGCAGCTCCGAGAGGCTGCTCTTTGCCTGTCCCTGGGTCGCCAGCACCCAGCCGCGGGCAACGGTTGCCGTCGCCTCTTGCAGCGCAAGCCGTTGCTCCGCCGCGAGCCTGGCCAGGCGCTCGCCCCATGCCGGACCATCGCCGTGTCTCGTCGCAGCTGATGCAAGATAACGCCGTAATTGAGGGCGTGCGCGACCGTGGGTGGGTGCGCGATCTGTTCGGCTAGAGCCACCGACCGGCGGGCGTTCTCCGCGGCCCGATCAGGATAGCCAAGGAACCAAAGATCCAGACCGCTATGCGCCCAGGCGCAGACGCCGGGATCGTGCCCGACATAGGTCAAGGCATGTGCCCCATGTTTCGCCGGGCTGTAGAGGCAAAAGACCCCGCTCGGCGTGCTCCCGGGCGGCGGCGAATTCGCCGGTCCAAGTGCAGCGGGCCCACGCGGAGTGATGGGCCTGGAGGCGAAGTTCATCGTCGTTCTGTTGCTCGGCCATCCGAAACAGCTCGTCGCTCAACTCGCGCCCCTTGCGGTCGTCGCCCCGTGTCTGATGAATGAGCCACAGTCCCGATACGATCTTGAAGCGTTCGCTGTGATCACCGAGTTCCCCGCACAGCTCTTCGGCACGACGGTATGCCTGCTCGGCCTCTGCTGCCGCCCAACCCCTCGTGGCGAGGAAGGCCGGGCCGAGCGTGGTCTGAAACCGCAGCTCCGTCCGCTTGCGCTCGGGCGTATCGGGGAGGGACTCGAGCAGCTGGAGGCCCTGCGAGAGGTGGCTTATGGCCTCTACATTGGCCGAGGTGCGCAGGGCGCGCTCGCCGGCGGCGAACCAGTAGTCGACCGCCGTCTCGGCCAGACCGCCCTCGGCACAATGATGGGCGAGGAGTTCGGGCTGGGTGACCGCGATTTCGGGGAAGCGCTCCTGCAGAACCGTCGCGATGCGCGCGTGCAGCTGCTGCCGCGCTCCGCGCAGCAACGTGCTGTAGGCGGCTTCCTGCACCAGCGCGTGCTTGAACGTGTAGACCGCATCGGGCGGCGTGCCGCGGCGGTAGATCAGCTCGGAGGCGACGAGCTGATCGAGTGCGTCCCTCAGTTCGCTCTCCGGCAACTCCGAGACGGCGCCGATCAGCTCGTGCGAGAACTCGCGGCCGATGGCCGCACCGATCTCCGCGATCTTCCGCACCGGCGACAGGCGGTCGAGCCGCGCCATCAGAGACGCATGCAGCGTGGTCGGGATTGCCAGCGGCGGCAGTGGCGCGGTGAGTACGTAGCGGTCACGCTCGCTCTGAAGCACGCCGCTCTCCAGGATCGCCTTGGTCAGCTCCTCGATGAACAACGGCACGCCGTCGGTGCGGGCGACGATCTGATCCTCGACCTCCTTCGGCAGCGACCGGCCGCCGGCCAGTCGCTCGATCACTGCCACCCCCTCACGGCGGGTAAGCCGATTGAGCGGATGCACCGTGACGTGCGGACGCCCGGTCCACGGCGGCGCGAACTCGGGCCGAGCAGTCACGATGAGCAGCACGGGCAGGCCCTGTATCCGATCGATGATCCGCTCCAGCAGTTCCAGCGACGTTGGGTCGATCCAGTGCGCGTCCTCGAAGATCATGAGCACCGGCAGGCGCGCCGCGAGCCCATCGAGCTGCGCCAGCAAGGCGATCAGGGTCTGCTCCTTGCGCTTCTGCGGACTGAGGTCCAGCCGAGGGTAGCGGCTGCCGCTCGGGATCGACAACAGATCGGCCACCAAGGCCACGTCCCGCGTGACATCCGGCCTGCCTGCGCGAGCAGCGCCTCCAGCTTGTCGAGCTTGCGTTCGGGCGCGTCGTCGCGCTCGAAGCCGGCCGCAAGTTCGAGCTGCCGGATGAAGGGATACAGGGCGCTTGCCTGGTGATGCGGCGAGCAGAAGTAGCGCAGGCGCGTGTGCGGTTCGCCTTGCAGCCGCTCGAGCGCGGTGGCGGCGATGCGCGACTTGCCAATGCCGGGCTCACCCGACAGCAGCACGACTTGGCCTTCGCCGCTCTTCGCCCGCGCCCAGCGGCGCAGCAGCAGCTCGATCTCCTCTTCGCGCCCGACCAGCGGCGTCAGGGCAGACGAATGAAAGGCCTCGAAGCGACTTTCGACACCGCTTTCTCGCAGCACCTCGCCATGCCGCCACGGGCTCGGCGAAGCCTTTGGCTTCAACGGCACCGAGATCACGGCATTCGAAGAGGTTGCCGACGAGCCGCCGCGTGCTCGCCGCGATCACCACGGTGTCAGGCTCTGCAATCGCTTGCAGACGCGCAGCAAGGTTCGGCGTCTCCCCAACCACACCGCGCTCCTGCGCGTCGCCGCTGCCGATCAGGTCACCGACGATCACCGGCCCGGTGCCGATGCCGATGCGGACTTGTAGGTTCTCGGCAGCCGAATGCCCGAGCCTGCCAACCGCTTCGATCAGCGCCAGACCGGAGCGGACCGCGCGCTCAGCGTCGTCTTCGTGCGCTCGCGGATAGCCGAAGTAGACGAGTACGCCGTCGCCCATGTACTTGGCGACGAAACCATCGAACCGACCGATCGTGTCGGCGACGCAGCGGTGGTATGCGCCGATCACCTCGCGCATATCCTCTGGGTCGAGCCGCGCAGAGAGCGCCGTCGAGTCCACGAGATCGATGAACATCACCGTGAGTTGCCGGCGTTCGGCTAGGGAAGGAAGAGGCTTACCGCTTTCCCTGGTCCCCCGCCCGGATCGTGAATTTACCGTGGGTACGGCCCCAAGTTCAGCGATGGCGCGCAATAGCTTCTTGCGATGTCCGAGTGAGACGCCGAGCCGCTCCAGGTCGCCCTCGTCCAGATCGTGCAGAACATCCTTGTCCACGTCGTTGGCGACGAACGTCTCGACGTACTTGCCAAGGCCCAAGTCTTCCAGCCATTTGCGAATATCGGGCGTCATGACTGCCTCGTCTTGGCATGGGACGACACACAGCATAGGACGTTTGACGCGCGCGGCCTATCAAACAAGGTTTTGCACGGTGCCATGTCTCTTAAGGGTCAGACTCGGCTGTGCATTGGAGCGGCGGCACAGTCTGCTTTTCAAATGGAAGCAGCCGTAAATGGCGCCGCTCGTCACTTCACATCGATGCCAGAGGCAGAGCGTGGGATTGGAATTGCCGGCCGAGGGTATGATCCCTTGCCATATCTATTTCGCGGCGCCGACCATGGGTTCGCATGAAATGTTCCGTCTCGGGCCGCTTTGCCAGTTGCTCGGCGTATAAGCCACCCAGTGCAGTGATGAGCCGTCCCCGGCGGCCAAGCTGCTTGTCAGCAAATTCCACCATGAGGGAGTTCGGCCAGGCTTGGGGGCGCAGCCTGAGTAGCTGGGAGAAAATCCGCTCCTCGCCTTCCTCAGGATTAGACTGCGCCATCAGCATGGCCATTGCCGCGGTGGAGCGAGAAACACCCATATGGCAGTGAACCAGCAAATGAGCCTTCTCCCGCGCGATTGCCTCAGCCGTCAGTAAGCGACCGAAATGCAGAACCGCCTCGACGTGCTCGGATTGCGGAAGCACGAGGCCTGGTCCGGGTTCAATCTCATCATGAAAGTTCAACGTGGTTCGATGATGGGGATCGTAGGCCGCAAATGCCTCTGGTTCGGGCCAGTCCGGGTCCAGGATTGAGAGGACATGGCTAACGCCTCTAGTGCTGTGATGGCCCAGTTCTTCAAGTCCGCAAATCGTTAGAATAGAGGTTGGAGGTAACTTCATGTCCCCGATATGGGTATCACCGACCCCGGCGCCAATGCTCAGGGTCAATCTGGGGAGACGCGGCACGGTGACGAGCGGCAGCTTTGCCTTCAAAGTCGGCTGTTCATTTAAGCGGCGGGACAGTCTGCTTTCTACTCAAAAGCAGCGGCGAATTGCGTCGCTCGTCAGTGGCTGCGGTACTTGCCGCCGGCTCATGGCGGCCGCCGAAGTAGGCACTTGCCCGGTGCCTGACGCTCTTCACGATTGGCAGGCACTCCGACGAGGCGCTGTCGATGGCGAAGGCCATCAACATTAGATAAACAATTGAACAAGCCCGCGGATGCTAAGGAGAATTACCACCGCACCAACCAAGACCATCAGAGGTCGGTCGGGAACGGTCTTGGCTATGTAAGCGGCAAAAGGCGCTGCAATCGCACCGCCGATGATCAATCCAGTGATAATGGGCCAGAGCTCAATGCCTATCGTGCTCAGGAACGTTACCGAAATAACCAGGGTGACAAAAAATTCGGCAGCATTTACGGAGCCGATCGTATAGCGAGGCGACGCGCCGGTGCCTAACAATGTCGAGGCAACCATCGGACCCCAGCCCCCACCACCAGCGGCATCGAGAAAGCCGCCGCCGAAGCCAAGTGGGACCAGCCAGCGGGGCCATTCGACCGGGGTGCTTCTGGTCGAGAAGGCTTTTGCAATGATCCAGATGCCCATGAGGAGAAGATAACCCGTTACAACGGGCCTGATAATTTCCTCAGGCAGAGTGGTTAGCACGTACGCGCCAAGGGCTCCTCCGATCATCCCTGGTATGGCAAGTCTCGCAACGACCGGCCAGTGGACATTGCCAAAGCGCCAATGAGATAATCCGGAAATGCCTGTGGTGAAGACTTCTGCCGCATGGACGCTGGCGCTCGCAGTTGCAGGTGGAATGCCGACGCTGAGCATCACGCTGGTAGCGGAAACGCCATAGGCCATGCCCACCGCGCCGTCGATCATTTGGGCTGCGAAGCCTACCGTCACAAAAAGTACGAACTGGTCCCACATGCTTCGACGCCCGCGTTTAGCTCATGGTGCGTCTGAAGCGGATTCAGGTAAACGCGAAAGATCAGCTCCGGCCGTCGTGATCATTCTATGCAGCCGCCAACCGGCTTTCTGCAGCTGAAACCACCTTCGGTACAGATGCGCATCGCTTCGTCTGCAGTCTCTGCGATTCCGCCATGAGATCCAGCAGCATTTGATCCCACAGTGATGTAAATACAGCCGCTGTCATAAGGACCCGACAAGGTGCAGCCTTTCGCGCCTTGTGCCTGACAACCTCTCAGCGCCTTTTCTATCGCTTCTTCGCGAGAACTCGTAAGGCCAGAAAAAGCACCCGCGGCGTGCGCGGTGCCTTTTTCATCCCTCCAGCTTGCATTAGCAACTGCAATCCAGCGTGAATGCGAACGACCGTCAGCATCGTCAGTGTCCAATTTCTGCAAATCTGGGGAATGATCATCCTGGCTTTCGCTACCAAGTGGAGAGCTGACTTGTTGGTCCACGGCAGTCGAGTGATAATTGAACACCAATACATCGTCGCGATGTCCGGCAGTTTTACATTTTGAGTTTCGTTTCGGCGCGCGACCCGACAGCTTGATCTTTCTTTGGTCCTTGGATGCGGGCCCCTTCACAGGATAGCCAATGCGGCCGCAGCTCTTGGAAAATAGATAAGCGATACCTGAGTACTGGTCTCCCGTTTTGGAGCCTTCAAACAGTACTGCACCAGCCACTACTCCGACTTCTCGAAGTCCGGCTCTGGGCACCACATATTCGAATGAACGGCTCGTGCCATCTGCCCGAAGCCTCATGACCGATCCATTGTGCTCCCAAAGAGATTCTGCCGCCGCTGACGTTGCAAGGCCAGAAAACACCAGTGAACAAGCATACAGCGCTTTAACAGATCTAGCGTTTAGACCTGACAGCATTTGCCGATTTCTCCACCAAGGTCTACTTCCTGAACTTCGCTCCTTGCGATGGTAGATCATGGGAATTGTAGGTCTATGCGGCAATACCCTCGCCCGTCCTCACCGTCCGGAATGGGTCTTGTGTCACGAGCATCACCGGTCCAAACGGCGGTGCGCAACTGTACGAGAGATGAAGGAGGGCCCTTCGAGGTCGGCGATCAGGTGCAGGCCTCAAGCTACCACAAGCTGCTGTCGTCAAAAGCGATGGTGGTGAGCGTTGTGGAAACGTCGGGACGATGATCCCGGCAGGCAAGGTTGAGAGAGGCGAGCGCAAGCGAACCGTCAGTGAAGTGTCGAAAGCGGATTAGGCGATGTCGAAACCGGGGGTTGACCCATCCTCCGGGACGAGCTCGGGAGATGCCCTGATACTGCCCGAGCGGCATCCGGCATGAGACGGCGCGAAGCTCAACCAGGCTCTGGTACGGAACGTGAGAACCTGGCCGGCGATGCCAAGGGAAAAGGTGCAAGCGGCGCCAACCGCGAGGCCGAAAGTACCGACGCGCCGGCTAGGGGCGGACTGCTTCGTAGTAGTGAGGAAGCGGGTGTAATGCCCGTGGAGCGAAGGGAGCAGGCCATCGCCATTTGGTCGGGTCAACCGGCAACGGGAGGAACCCGATCTTCAATGGAAGGCGGCAGCCTTCGTGCGGTGGCACGAGCCGGATGATGCGAGAGTATCACGTCCGGATCTGTGAGGGGCTCGGGGTGAAAGTCCCCGGGCCTACTCGGCAAGCTGCGACCCGGTGATCAAGGTCGATCGTGTTGGCGCGTCCGGGGTTCTCTGAAAGCAGACTTGAATTTGCCGACCTACGGGCGGCGAATGGTGATCTACCTCTGTTTCCAGAGGAGTATGACCCATGCAACATGTAGATGTAGCAATCCACCCGAACCCCCGCCAAGTCCCGTGGAATAAGGGAAAACTGCTTGGCGCCAAACCGCCATTACGAACGAAGCATGTCTGGTCGATCCGAACGAAGCTGCAAGTCGAAGGTCGAACTCGTGATCTCGCCATGTTCAATCTCGCCATCGACAGCAAGCTCAGAGGCTGTGACGTCGTCAGTCTCAAGGTCGAAGACGTTGCTCCGCATGGGTTAGCCATCGATCGCGCAACCGTGCGGCAAAAGAAAACCGGACGTCCCGTCCGGTTCGAGTTGACCGAACAGACCCGAGAGGCAGTCGATGACTACATCAAAGCTGCCGGCAAAATGCCCGGCGAGTTCTTATTCGCAAGTCGTCGTAACCGCGAACGCTGCATGACGACACGACAATATGCGAGATTGGTGTCCGATTGGATCGCAAGCATCGGATTGGATCCGAGTTTCTTCGGCACCCACTCGCTGCGTCGAACGAAGGCGACACTCATCTATCGCCGCACCGGCAACTTACGCGCCGTCCAGTTGCTATTGGGACACACCAAGATCGAGAGCACGGTGCGCTATCTCGGCATCGAGGTAGACGATGCACTCGCCATCGCCGAACAGGTCGATGTCTGAAGTACCTGGGCGGAGCAGACATGCTCTGCCCACCATTTTAGGGCCGAGTCGTGCCATGTGTGGACAGCTCCGAGTTGGCAAGGGAAATCTCAACGAAGCACCACCTGTCCCCCTCAATCCCCGTCGCGATCCGGCAAGCTTCATGGATCAGTGGAGCTTCAGAACCGGACCTGCGCCGCGGCGAAACCAATCCGCCAGCATGATAAGAAGCATGCGTGGCAAGCCATAGACCACTCTCTGATGCATCCGATACAGCGACCGGTAGGCGAACCGTGCCAACCAACCCTCGAACGTGATGTCGCCCAAGAGATTTCCCATCAGAATGCCAAGGGTGGTGTAGTGACTGAGTGACACGAGCGAACCGTGATCCTTGTATACGAACTCCAGCAGCGGTTTTCCCGCGCGACGGCGGATAAGCGATTTCGCGAGCAGCGCAGCCTGCTGATGCGCGGCATTTGCGCGCGGCGGCACCGCCCGATCGTGTTCCGGCCAAGGACATTCGGCGCAATCACCGAGCGCGAAGACGTCGTCGCAGATGGAGGTCTGCAGCGTCGGCCGCACTACAAGCCGATTGAGACGGCTCACCTCCAGGCCGTCTAACTCTTTGAGAAATTCGGGCGCTTTTATGCCGGCAGCCCAAACCTTCATGCGACAGGGTAGGAAGCAGCCATCCGCCGTCTGTATTCCATCCGCCGTGACTTGGCTGACCTCCTTCCCGGTATGGATTTCCACTCCGAGTTGGCGCAGCCGCTCCTCGGTGGCCCGAGACACTCGCTCTGGCAGGTTGGGGAGCACCCGCTCGGCGGCCTCCACCAGAACGAGCCTCAGGTGGCGCCCGGGCGAAACGTGGTCGAGCCCGTAGGTGACGAGCTGACGGCTCGCCGCGTGGAGTTCCGCTGCCAATTCGACGCCGGTCGCGCCGGCGCCGACGATACCGACATTGAGCAACCCCGCCTCGAGCCGCCGATCCGTGGCCAGAGCACGAAGGTGCAGGTCGAGGAAGATACGTTGAAACTGCTCGGCCTGCTTCTGACTGTCGAGTTCGTATGCAGTGCTCCTCAACCCCGGGCACACCGAAGTCGTTCGCGGTCCCACCCACGGCGATGACGAGGGTGTCGTAACCGAGTGCGCGCGGTGGCGCCACCTCGATGCCCTCTTCATCGACAATGGCGGCCAATCGGATCTCCTTGCGGGCGCGATCGAGACCATCCAGGCGCCCCAGACGGAAGCGGAAGTGGTGGGCGCGCGCCTGAGCCAGAAACTCGATCGCGTCTGCGTGGGAGTTGAGCGTCCCCGCCGCAACCTCGTGCAAGAGCGGCTTCCACAGGTGCGTCAGCGTAGTGTCGACAAGCGTGATCTCGGCTTGACGACGGCGTCCCAGTGTCTCGCCAAGCCGAACAGCGAGTTCGAGGCCGCCGGCCCCGCCGCCGACGATGACGATGCGGTGCTCAGGCACGCTGAAATTTGAAGCTTGCCCGACAATTTCGTCCTCCATGCTAGAAACCTCTTGACCAGCGGAAATAGCCGGAAGGTCGATCGGGGCCCCTTTCCATGTGGGACGACATACTCCTCTACGTCATCATAGGCTTCGTCGCGCAAATGATCGATGGCGCGATCGGCATGGCCTACGGCGTAACAGCGAGTTCGGTGCTGCTCGGCCTCGGCGTGCCGCGCCACCGCGAGCGCTTGCGTGCACGCAGCCGAGACCTTCACCACAGGTGCTTCTGGACTCGCCCATTGGCGTCTCGGCAATGTTGACCGCAACCTGCTTATGCGTCTTGCCGTACCGGGTATGATTGGCGGCGCAATCGGCGCCTATGCACTCGGCGAACTCCCAGGCGAAGCAGTAAGGCCGTTTCATCAGCGCCTACCTCCTTCTACTCGGCGTATTCATTGTATGGAAAGCGGGTTCAACTGCAGCAGGTGGTTCTGAATTTGATCATGAATGCAGTCGAAGCCATGAGCTCGATAGCGGGCCGGGCGCGCGAGCTGCGTTTGAGAACCGAGATTGATCCGGCCGACACCGTGCTGATCACGATTGCCGATACGGGCTCTGGCATCGATCCGAAGGTCGCCGACAGCATCTTCCAGCCATTTTTCACGACCAAACCCGGGGGCATGGGCATGGGACTGTCGATCTGCAAATCGATCATCGAGGCGCATGAAGGCCGGCTGACGGCGACGCCGGGCGAGCCCTGCGGGACAGTATTTCAGATATACTTGCCGAATGCGGGCACGAATGCCAACGAACGACCCGCCGACCTGAGCTCGACCAAATCGAGTTCGCCGACAAAATACGCTGGTCCCTTAGCGGCAGAGCGAGGAGCAGAGCTGTGATGCCGTCAGGCTCAGCATGCCGGCTGGGAGGACGAGCTACGATTCCTGCCAGCCCGACGTCAAGATTCGCGCAATGTCGTGAAGGGCGGCTCACATTCGGTGGAATTGCCCTTCATATGATCAGCCATTGAGCTCGCAAGGCGCTGGGCGGTTCAATGTGATCCGGCGGGGACCGGCAAGCTCGATGACGCGCGCTTCGGAAAGTTGCGAGAGGCATCTGGACACCGTTTCGATCGTGAGGCCCAGATAGTCAGCGATATCCTGTCGGGACATGAGGAGCTGAATAGTGTCTTTGGCCAGCCGCTGCGCAATATCGAGAAGAAACGCAGCCACCCTCTCGCGGGCGTTCTTCATCAGCACCGAGACATGGGCCTCGGAGCGCCGGAGCTGGTCAGCCGTGATCGCCCAGAGACGGTAAGCGACATCACTATTGCGCTCTGCACATTTCAGTACCCTGCTGCGTTTCGTAACCATGATCCGTGAATCCCCGAGTGAATCCGCGGAACTGCTATGCCTCTCACTGGGTTGCAGGCCAAATATTTCACCCGCAAAGGAAAAGCCACCAATTCGGCGCCGGCCGTCGCTCAAGATCGTATACCTCCTTACCGCGCCATCGAGGACCTTGCAGACGTAGTCTGCCGGTTCACCTTCGCCGAAGATTTCCTCATTGCGGCCAAATGTCATCACCGTGCCCCGCAGCTCGTCACACCCAAAAAGCGTGGAGCTGGTCGTAAGAACCCGAGCACCGTTTTCCCGAACAAGCGCCGGCTTGGCTCTGGACAGGGTTCCTTCGATCCGTTGCATTGGGGCTCCCTTTCCTTGAGTGTCGGTAACTTCGCCGCAATGCACGCGACACTTTTCTTGCATCGGTCTAGGACCGATGATTGTCGATACTGCGACTTCACGTCGGCTCGAACCCGTATGTAATGCTCATCCTATCGACAACTGCCTGGGTGATCTCGCCGTCAGTCATTCGATGGTTATCGGCGTAACTCATCACTTGGCGGCCAATTTCGTAGTGCATCACTTGCCGGGCAATTTTGCCGTGCAAGGATTCCGGGTTCTTGGGTCCGTTTAAGGTCCCATTGGCGCTCAATTTCTTCCATACTTGGCCGGAAATGCGCTCAAGTTTGGGTACCTGATCTGGGCCGTGCGCGCGCGCATCTATATGCATCGAAGTCTCCCTGGACTAGCGAGAGGAGGATGGAGGATCATGGCATTGACCGTCGGGAGGGGAAAGCCGACGCGGTACAGCGGTCAGATCAGCGCGGGCAGTCGGCCCGCCTTTTAACGACAGCCTGTACTGAACGTTATCTCCGCACACTGTGAGCGGGAGTCCAACCTATATCAAAGAAGTCCAAGCTATACCTAAGCATAGTTCGGGTATCGATGCGTCACCCCGGCTAGCATAGCAGTCAGCAATCGCAGAACTCGCGGCCCGGTTGAGACAGCCGATAAAGAGGTCCTCGTCGATGGTTTTGCTGAAGAAGCCGAACGCCCGCGAGCCGGGTCCAGGCTCAAGCCAGGCGGGACCACGGCATCGGTCGCGAGCAGGGAAAACAGCGGCGGCTCGTGCCCGATAAGCTGCGAAAAAGTTCGGGGCGTTCACCTGCCAGGCGAAGTGTGATGGACGCGCCGAACGAGTTTCCGGCTATCCACGCAGGCGCGAGCCTCAGATGTTCGATCAATGCCGCGAGGTCCGCGACATCCTCTCGGAGGCTGCCTCGCCCGCTCGGGCGCTGACTTTGGCTGTGACCGCGTCGGTCATAGGACAATACGCGAAAAGACTCAGCCAAACGGGGAACGACAAGATCCCAGTCATGATGCGAGTCCAGGACCCATGCACGAGGACAAGAGGAATCAACCTGCTCGGCGATGGCAAGCGCATCGTCGACCTCGATGCCGAGGTAACGCATTGTGCTCTCGATCTTGGTGTGTCCTAAGAGGAGTTGAACGGCGCGTTAGCTAAGCAAAGGTGACGGCTATTTCGGCTACCGCTTCCGCATTCTAATCGGTCAGGGAGACACCGTGCGGAAACATTTCCCTTCCCCCTCAAGTGCTAACCAATGCATGAGAGTTGGAAACCCTATCGGTGGGCATCAGAGGTATGTGCGAGCCACATATTCGCAGCCTTATTCACGACTTAATCCAGCGGCATGGGGATGAGGCTGCCCATCTGCCGGTCGGTCGTCGAAGCGCACCGTGGACAGCTATGTGCTTCGATTGGAACTCTTCACGGCTCGGTATTCAGCATCATCCTACCCGGCAGGGGCCACCCAAAAATGACCGAACAACCGAAGACGCACTCGATTGTGTTCGTCGTCGATGACGACGAGTTCATACGTCAGGCTCTGGGGAGCCTCTTTCGATCAGTGGGGCTTGAGGTCGAGCTGTTCGGTTCGGCGTCGGAGCTCCTGAACAGGACACTGCCCGGCATTGCCAGTTGCCTGGTTCTCGATGTCAGGCTGCCGGGCTTGAGCGGGCTCGACTTTCAAACCGAGCTGGCTCGGGTCAGTATCCGCATCCCGATCATTTTCATGACCGGTCACGGCGATATTCCGATGACCGTCAGGGCAATGAAGGCGGGAGCCGTCGAATTCCTGACCAAGCCGTTTCGTGATCAGGACATGCTGGACGCCGTCCAGCTCGCGCTCACGCGGGACCGCATTCGGCGCCAGAATGAGCGAGACACGTCCAGCCTCAAAGCGAGGTTCGATACGCTAACTGAGCGTGAACGCGAAGTGATGGCGTTCGCCACCTCCGGTCTCAAGAACAAGCAGATTGCTGCCCGGATCGGGCTCAGCGAGATCACGGTGAAGGTCCATCGCGGCAACGCCACGCGAAAGATGGGCGTGAAGTCATTGGCCGATCTGGTCAGAATGGCGGATAGCCTGGGGATCCGCCACACCACGCTGTAACATTGCAGGTTTGGAGTACCGCTTCCCACTTCCGGCTGAGCTGCAGGGCAAACGCAAGGTCGAACACCCTCAATAAACCCTCAATGACCAAGTCCACATACCCATGCCATGGCGGCCCGATGAGTGCGCTTATCCGCGCGCACGACTGGTCGGCAACGCCGCTTGGCCCCGTGCAAACCTGGCCGCAGAGCCTGAAGTCCACCGTCGACTCCCTGCTGGCCAACCGGTTTGCCATCGCCCTGGCGTGGGGGCCGGAGCTCACCTGCATCTACAACGACACCTATAGGCCGCTGCTCGGCACCAAGCCGGAGGCGCTGGGCCGCCCCTTCCTGGAAGTCTGGGCTGAGGTGCGCGACAGCGTCGCGCCGATGATCCAGCGCGCGCTGGCGGGTGAAGCTAGCTACTTCGAGAACAGGCCGTTTTCGCTCATGCGCCACGACGAGCCGGAAGAGGCATACTTCACATTCTGCATCAGCCCCGTGCGGGACGACACCAGCGCGGCCGCCGGCGTCCTCATCACCTGTGCCGAGACGACCAAACAGGTGGCCGCCAACCGGGCGCGCGAGGCACGTCTGGCGCAACTCGCGGCCGTCGTCGAGCAGTCCCGCGATTTCATCGCGGTCTGCGACCCGGAAGGCACGCCAATCTACGTCAATGAGGCGGGGCTGCGGCTCATGGGCTTGCCTAGTCTTGATGCGGCCTGCGCCGTGCATTTCACCAAATACTTCGCGGAGCGCGACCGCTTTGTTGTCCGCGACGAGGCGCTGCCGGCTTGCGAGCGCAACGGCTACTGGGAACGGGAGCTGTCCTTCCGCCGCTTCGACGACGGCCGGGAGTTTCCCGTCCTCTACAACGTCTTTCCAGTGCGGACGACCGAAGGCCGAACGATTGCGTACGCCACCGTCACCCGCGACCTGACCGAGAAGAAGCGCACTGAGGACGCATTGCGCGAAACCCGATTGGAACTCACGCGCTTGGCCCGGGTGTCGGCAATGGGAGAAATCACCGCCTCAATCTCTCATGAAATCAACCAGCCGTTGGCGGCAATCGCAACAAATGGCAATGCGGGCTTACGCTGGCTGGCAAGGGCGGAGCCTCAGCTCGACGAAGTGCAGGAAGCCTTGCGGCGGGTCGTCAGTGACAGTCATCGCGCGAGCCAGATCATCACAAGCGTCCGGGCAATGTTTAAGAAGGATATGCAGGAAAGAGTTCAGCTCGATGTCAACGACCTCATTCAAGAGGTTCTTGCGCTCCTGCACGGCGAGCTGCAGAAGCAACGCGTCTCGGTCCAAACCGAACTGGATATGGAACCCCCGACGGTATTGGGTGACCGGATTTAGCTGCAGCAGGTCATTCTCAACTTAGTGACGAACGGGATCGATACAATGCGTTCCGTAACAGATCGCGCGCGATTGTTGCGAGTAAAGTGCGGGGTTCACGAATCCGAAAGCGTGCTGACGACGGTAGAAGATGCGGGAACAGGAATCGATCCAAAGGACGCAGAGCGTATCTTCGATCCATTCTTTACGACGAAGCCCGACGGAATGGGGCTTGGGCTGTCGATTTGCCGGTCGATTATCGAAGCTCATGGCGGGCGCCTGTGGGCGTCGCCGGGCAACCTGCACGGATCGGTCTTTCAGATTTTGTTGCCTCGTCATGATTCCCACAGTGCATCGTGAAGGCGCGCGGGTTAATGCATTTCGGAGAGTTCTGGAATGGGTCACGAGCAGCCCTGCCGCCCTCGGCGCTCGGCTGCAAGAGACCAGAAGCGGACGCCTCAGACCTGAGCGACGCGTTGGCCAAACCTCGCAACTCTGCTTTTTTAGTTCGCCACCGGCGTTGCCGACCCGCTGGACATGAAACGGGCACCTGTTGCTGCTGTGCAATAGTGTAGCGGGATCGTCGTCGGCGTCCAGATCACGCCAGCTGCCGCATGACTTGCGGTTTTGTTTCTTGCTAGGGGAGCCGAGCGTTCCATTTCGGGCGTGCTTCGCGGCACCTGAAAAGGTCCAAACTCATTATTCCGCAGGCACCGTACCTCTCGAACAGTCAAGCTCGAGTGCTGGCAAAGGTGGCGATCGCAGCGGCACCGGTGACGACTGGACGATCGACGTCGTTGTCTGGCCGAACGCCAGGAAACGATCGAGGATCTCGTCCATGCCCTCCAGAGCATCGAGATGGACCTTCATGATGAGACAGTCCTCGCCGGTAATCCGATGACATTCGGCCACCTGGGCGGTCGATTGGGCCAGTTCGACGATCTTGGGAAGCTGGCCGGGCATTGGCCGAACTCGAACGAACACGGTAATTGGCCAGCCGAGCGCTCGCGGCGAGAGTTCCAACCGATATCCCAGAATGATGCCGGCCTCTTCGAGGCGAGTAAGACGTTCCTTCACCGCGGGTGCGGACATGCGGACATGTCGAGCGAGTTCCGACACGGTCGTGCGAGGATCCTTCTGGAGTAGCGCAATCAGTTCGACATTTCGCTCGTCGAGAAGGAGATTGCTAAGCTGAAGGTTATTCCGGCCACTTTCCTTCAAAGCCGTTCTCCAAATGGCTAATGACCTTTCTCATCACCATAGACCAACTTACGCTCACTTGCAAAACTGAGGTCACGACATGAGCTGCGTGGCGCGAGATTGGACCGGAGCGGGCATCGTTGCGGATAGAAGTGCGTGTAGCGAAGAGAGCTGAGAAGGTTCCCCCTCATCTCTACTTCGTCACCAGCGCCATCTTCCACTATCTCGGCCCAGCGTTCGCCGTGCTCCTTTTCGCACGGATCGAACCGTTGGGTGTCGCGTGGTTGCGGATCGCCAGCGCTGCCCTCATTTTCGCGTTCTGGCGGCGTCCGTGGCGCTTCTTCCTCCGGCTTTCCGCAGCGGATCGTCAAACGGTCGTCGGTCTCGGCATCGTTCTCGCGCTTATGAACGCCACCTTCTACGTGGCCATCGACCGCCTTCCCATAGTGACCGTGGCTGCGATCGAGTTTCTCGGTCCGATCAGCCTTGCAGCGCTCGGGATGAGAACCGCCCGGAATTGGTTGGCGCTGATCGTTGCTGTGCTGGGTGTCTACCTTCTGACGAACGTCCGGTTTGACGGTGAGCCCCTTGGCTACCTCTTTGCTTTCCTGAACTGCGCATTGTTCATCTTCTATATCACCCTCGGGCACCGAATGGCGGCAAGCGGGGGCGCGTCGGGCATCGATCGCCTGGGAATGGCTATGATCATCGCCGTGCTGGCCGCGCTCCCGATTGGGATCCTGGATGCGACGCCTGCCTTCCTCCATCCAGTGCTTCTCGCCGCTGCGATCGGCGTTGGAATTTCGTCGTCGGTGATCCCTTACGTCTGCGACCAGGTTGCCATGGCGCGGCTGTCGCGCGCGACCTTCGCCCTGTTGCTGGCGCTCTTGCCGGCGACGGCTACGATTATAGGCATCGTCGTCCTGCGGCAACTTCCGACCCCTGCGGAACTGGTGGGAGTTTTACTGGTCATTGTCGGGGTGGCGATTTACGACCCGAACGGCCCGGCGTGAGTGAGCTGGCGGCACGCAAAGACTCGCCCGACATGGTCGCGGATTAGTTCAGCGATGGCTCACGCGGCAATGAGCAAACACCGCCTCTCGGATGGGACCTTGGCGCTCAGACGCGTCTGAACTTCAGCTTCGAACCCGTGTACCAGCCGGCTTCTTGAACGATGGCGGTGCAGCGGGTGCGACCGCCAAGCCATTTGTCGAATTTGATGCACAATACGCCGGCGCGTACGCTCCAACGTCCCGAGTCCTTCTTGCCACGTGCCGATACGGCCGAAAGCGAACCATCGCCGCGTGCGGTGACTTTGATATTAATGAAACCAACCACCACGACATGAAAGCGACCCGGAAACAAGCCCGTTAGCGCACCGTTCGAAAGCGTTTTCCCTGCCAGAGAAGGCATGACGGACAAAATCAAAAACAGGGTCGCAAATGCGAGAACTCTCAACTGCATGCGCCTTGCCTCCTAATCGCGCTAGCTTTTAAGCTTAAAGGAATTTGATTGTGCAACTTCTATTGGCCCGAGGGTGAGGGTGGTGACCGATGGATATCTCGATGTTGCTCGCCAATCCACTATAATCTAACCCCGCAGTTCGGCCGGCGATTGTCGCGTCACTCGTTTCTTGCCTGGAGCAGGCTTTGACTTATCCTCTTCCTTTTTGGTAGTTGCCGACGAGCTGGGACAGCACATGGCCGCCGGCTCTCAGGTCGTAGAACCTGCATCCTCCTCCCGTGAGATACCAGACAATACTGTTGGATCCCCTGCCGGGTACCGTCGCCTTGCCGTACACGACATTGCCCGTTTGGCGCTGAACTTCGATCGCGGCGGAAGCGTATGCGAGAAATCGCGGAACCGCGGCCAGCGCTCTTTCCTTGGCCCACGCCCGCTGCAGAGCCTTCTCCTTGGGAGAGAACTTGTCCCAGTTTCCAGCCTTGGCGGCCTGACGCGCAAAGGGATCGCCCAAGTAGCGATCATAGAGAGAACCAAGTGCTGCCCGGTCATTGCGACTTGCGACGGCGGTCCGCGTGGCGTTAATGACGCAACTTTGCACAGATGGACTTACCGGCGTTGCAAGGGCAGCGGCCGTTCCCAAAAGAAGCGGTACAAGAACCAAGACCGTCGTTCGGGTCGCGCTTGGGGTCATGTGTGTACTCGATGCCATCTGGCAGTGCAGGCCCGAATTGATTCTCGAAGTGGAACGATGGGGTATTTTCTGCAACAACTCTATGACGACGGCTCTCAAAGCCGCGGGGAGCTGGCGGTGGGGACAGTGGAAGCCCTGCGCAGTCTCGCATTCCCGAGGTTTGGCATCCACGGGTGAGGGGGAATTGCGACCCGGAATTAGGGTCCGGGAAGAGCCGGGGCGAATTGGTATGTGTTCTCGAAATCGTCCTGTACGATGCTCCCCGGCTGCCTTCACCGTGACGGGCGCAGAAAGGATCCGCATACGAAACTCCAGTGCAGAGGCAGCTTGAGCCGGCTGCCGAGGTCCCTGAAGGTCGGCCATCCGCTGCTTCGGATCCACGATCTCAGAATAGCTCTGCATCACATAGGACTCGCCCGATGGCGAAACAACTTCGGTCAACCACAGGACATGTTTGGGAAGTTCCCCAACCGCGGTGTGTTCCTCGTCAGCAGGAATGGCCCCAGCAGATAGGATCGCCGCCAACGGCTGCTTACACGGACCCAATGGCGTGTTGATGAGTTCACGGCCGAGGTCGCTTTGCTTCAAACGTGATCGTAGCCTTCGATGACGATCACGTCGGAGGTGGCGGAATTGGTCCTGAGCTTTCGCACCTTTTGGTACTCGGGCGAATGCCAGCAGTCGAGCGCGTCGGTATAGCTCGGGAACTCGATGACGACGTTGCGCTGCCTGCTGGTTCCCTCCACCGCCTCGAACGTGCCCGCACGGACGATGAATTTGGCGCCGAACTTGGCGAACACCGCCGCGTTGGCCGCCAGATAACCTTTGTAGCCTTCGGGGTCCGTGATATCGACACGCGCGATCCAGTATCCTTTCTTCATGGCCTCTCCCATCCTCAGCGCTGCATGCCGGCCCTTGCGAATATCCTAGCGTAGCGGCGTTGCTGAGCAATGCGGCAGGACCGGCTCGTTCCCCTCATCGTCGCCACGGCGCTGTTCATGGAAAATCTGGACGGCACCGTCATCTCGACTGCGTTGCCGCCCATCGCAGCCGATCTCGGTCAGGATCCGGTCAACCTCAAGCTCGCCTTCACCTCGTACTATCTGAGCCTGGCGGTCTTTCTGCCCATCAGCGGCTGGAGTGCCGACCGCTTCGGGGCGCGCCGAACCTTCTGCCTGGCCATGGTGGTGTTCACCCTCGCCTCGCTCGGATGCGGCATGGCGCAGACGCTCGAAAGCCTGGTTGTGGCGCGCGCGGTTCAGGGGCTGGGCGGCGCGCTCATGATGCCGGTCGGCCGGCTGATCGTGCTCCGGGCGGTGGAGAAACCACAGCTCATCGTCGCCATGGCCTATCTCACCGTGCCGGCGCTGCTGGGTCCTTTGCTCGGTCCGCCGCTCGGCGGGTTCATCGCAACCTTCCTGCATTGGCGCTGGATCTTCCTGATCAATCTGCCGATCGGCGTCGTCGGGCTGGGGCTCGCCGCTCGGCTGCTGCCGGAGTTTCGCGCTGCGAACGTGCCCAAGCTCGACCTTTGGGGATTCTTCCTGTCGGGCGCGGGCCTGGCGATGCTGATCTTCGGGGTCACGACGCTCGGCCGCAGCATCCTGCCCGGCATCTTTGCGCCCGTTCTGTGCGTCGCGGGCGCTGCTCTGCTCGGCCTCTATGTCTGGCATGCGCGTCGCCGGCCCCATCCCATTCTGGATCTGGAGCTACTGACCAACGACACGCTCCGCAGCTCCATCATCGGAGGCAGCCTGTTCCGTATCGGCGCCGGCGCCCTGCCGTTCCTGTTGCCCTTGTTGTTGCAGATCGGCTTTGGCTACACGGCGTTTCAGGCCGGCATGATCACCTTCGCGGCGGCCGGTGGCGCCATCCTCATGAAATTCGTGGCCGCGCCAGTCCTGCGCCGCCTGGGTTTTCGGACCGCGCTCACAATCAATGCGCTGCTGTGCGGTGCGATCATGGCTGTGAAAGCGCTGCTGACGGCGTTGACGCCGCATGTCGTCATCAGCCTGCTCCTGTTCGCGGGAGGGTTCTTCCGCTCGCTGCAGTTCACGAGCCTCAACGCCATCGCCTACGCCGATGTACCGGCGGAGAAAATAAGCCCGGCCATCAGCCTCTATAGTGTTGCCCAGCAGCTTTCGAGCGCGCTCGGCGTGGCGGTGGCGGCGCTGGCGCTCGAGACAGCACGCAAGAGGGACGGCGGCGTCCTTGATGTCGGCGACATCAGATTCGCCTTTCTGGTCGTCGCCGCGATCGTGGCAAGCTCGGCCCTCGTCCACCTCGGCCTGCGGCGCGACGCGGGAGAGACCGTCTCCGGCCGGCGCGGCGTTGCGCGGTCGGACGGGGACGGATGAAGGCTACCCTCGCTCTCCTGGAATTGCGCCGAGGATCGACGATTTGCTGGCCAGTCGGCGTGATTGTACGATGCCTCGGAAGGCTGGAGAGAATGGCCAAAAAAGCCGACGTCAAGCTGCTCGCAATAGCAGGCGGGTTTCACTCCTCGAGCAAGGAAGGAGTCGCGCAATCGGTCGTCAACCGGATCCTGGACCTCGTGCGCACCGGCATGCTGCGGGCAGGCGATCGATTGCCTTCGGAACGGGAATTGATCGACATTCTGGATATCAGCCGCCCAAGCCTGAGGGAAGCACTGCGCGCACTTTCGATGCTTGGCGTTATCGATTCCCGGCACGGCGGCGGCGCCTACGTGACCGATCTGGAGGCACGCACACTGCTGGCGCCGCTCGACTTCTTTCTTTCCCTGTCACAGTCGAACATGGCCGATGCCTTTGAAAGTCGGCGCATCGTCGAACTTGAGATCGTCCGCAAGGCGGCGCGCAGCGCAACATCCGAGGACCTTGACGATCTCGACAACATGATCAGTGCGCACCAGACGATACTGAATGATCCTGTGGGCTTCCGGATTCTGGATAGCCGGTTTCACGCAAGGCTTTCGGCTGCGGCCGGCAACGTGGTGCTCGAGCGCATTGCCTACGGCTTGTACAACATGGGGCTCGATATTCGCCGGCGGGCCACCGAGAATCTGGCTCTCATCAGACAGAGCACGGGCGATCACACCCGTATCGCACAGGCGATTGCGGCGCGCGATCCCGACAAGGCTGCGCGGGAAATGGGAGTTCATCTCGATCACATCGAGGAAAGCACGCGCCTGGCAATGGAGAGGTCGGCTGCCCGGAATATGCGTTAACGTCGCGCGCGCCAGGACGCGGTTGCCCGCTGCACCCCCATGACCGTGAGCAGGATCACGCCCCAAAAGGCGAGGGTGAGGTTCGGACTGAGGCCCAGCAGGTTGAACCCGCTCGATATCGTCTGAAGGATGCATAGAGCCACGAACAGGCCAACGATCCTGCCGAAGCCGCCATAAGGATCGATCCCACCCAGGATCGCGGCGAGGATGGTAATCAGGAGATAGGACTGAGCGATGTCCGCGCCGGCCGAGTTGAAACGGCCCATCATTACGATCGCCGCAACCCAGCACAGGAGGCTCGACAACAGGTAGACGAATACAAGTACCCTTCGGGTATCGACTCCCGAGAAGCGCGTCGCCTCGAGGTTCGACCCGATCATGTGAATGCGGATTCCGAGCGGCGTCCGGGCCAGCAGGACGTGCACGGCGATGGCTATGACCACGAACAGAATGAACGAGATCGGCAGGCCGAGTATCGTATCGTTGGCAATGACGATAAGGGGCTCGGGAAACCCGGAAAGCGTCTTGCCGCGTGTGAAGTAGATGCTGAATCCGTTGATCAGTGTCATGGTGCCGAGCGTGACCAGGATCGGGTGAACCCCCATCACGGCAACCAGAATGCCGGTGATCAAGCCGATAGCGGCACAGTGGACCAGCCCGGCGGCAAGCGCTCCACCCAGCCACAATGCAAGAGCGAGCCCGTCGGCGTCCGGTGGCATCAGGGATGTGAGTATCCAAGCCATGAGCAATCCGGCCTGATTGGCCGTGGCGATGATGGCGAGGTTGATGCCGCCCGAGATGAGCGGAATCGCCATGGCCAGTGACAGCAGGCCAAGCTCGGGGAGCTGAAACATCATCGCCTGGAGCGTGGTCAGCTGCGGGAAGGTGGAGGGCAACAATATGGAAAAGAACCCAACCAGCGAGGCGAGGAGAAGCAGCAGTCCACCGACATTTCTTCTGGCGCCGCGAATTGCCGCGATCAGACGGTCGAGTGCAGCTGCAACGTCGCGGCGGGGACGCCCGATGTCGAGGTTCGCGTCCTGCATCATCAGCCCGCCTTGGAAGAAGGACGCCGGCGCATGTGCTTTTCGGCGTAACCTGTCATGCTGGTCGAGGCGAGGATGGCGAGCCCGATGACGACGCCGAAGAAGTACGAAGAGACACCGAGCAGATTGAGCCCGTTCTGCAAAATGGCGAGGAAGAGAACCGCCGAGCACGACACCACCCATCGAACCGACGCCGCCCACCAGGGAAGCGCCGCCGAGGATGGCAACGGCAAGGACGTTGAGCTCCTGGCCGACCATGGCAGTGGGCACGGCCTGATGGACCCGGTGCGCCTGGACGAATCCGGCAATGCCGGCAAGGAAGCCGAGATAGCCATACACGAAGAGCTGTACGCCGAGGATGTTGATGCCGATCCGGCTCGCCGCCTCGGGTTGCCGCCGAAAGCGTAGATCTGACGGCCGATACGCGTGCGGCTCATCAGGAACTGAGTCGCCAGCACCACCACGGCCATTGACGACGATGGGAAGGTGATGCGCACGACGTCACCCGACGCCGTCGCGTAGCGAAAGAAGACGACCCGCTCCGACCACCAGTCGGGAAGGTTGTAGATCTCGGTGCCGTCGGTGAAATAGATGAGCAGCGCGTAGTAGATGCTGGAGGTTGCGATGGTGACGATGATCGACGCGACCTTGAGATGGTAGGTGAGCAGGGCGTTGAGGCTGCCGAGCGCGATCTCCAAGGATGCAGGCGAGCGCGATCGACGGCAGCGCCGGAAAGCCGTAGCGCGTCGCCAGCATAGGCGGCGAGATACTGGGCGACCGAGGCCGTCGCGGCAAACGAAATGTCGATACCGCCGGACACCAGAACAACGAACACACCCGCCGCGAGAATGGTCGTGACCGAATAGGCTTCGATGAGATCGACTGTGTTGGACAGGGTGAGAAAATAGGGCGAGGAGAACGAGAAGATCGTCGCCAGCGAGCAGGATGGCGGCGGCAAGCGCGGACTCCGTGCGGCCGAAGTACTGCCGTGGCCAGGCTACGCATAGACCGCCTCCGCAAGCGCCTGTTCGCTCGCCGCACCGGGAACGAATTCGCCGACAATCCGGCCAGCGCGCATGTGCAGAATGCGGTCTGCAGTTGAAGTAGACCTCCGGGATTTCGTCCGAGATCAGGAGGATCGCCACGCCGTCGCGAGCGAGAGCGCGGATGATCTCGTAGTATGCCCTGCTTGTTGCGAATGTCGACGCCGACGGTCGGGCCGTCGAGGATCAGGATTTTTGGTTCGGTCGCGAGCCATTTGCCGACGGACGACACGCTGCTGATTGCCGCCGGACAGGGTGTGCACGGCAGCCGCCATTCGGGGGGCCTTGATGTTGAGCCGCTCGGATCCAGTCGGCAGCGAGCCTGTCCCGCCGCCCGGAAGAGACAAGGCCGAAGCGGCTCACCAGGCGTTCGAGGACGGCCAGGCGAAATGTTGTCGGCGATCGATTGGCGCAGGTTGACGCCGAGTGCGAGGCGGTCCTCGGAAACATAGGCGATGCCCGCCGCAATGGCGGCCCGATTCGATGCCAATGACACCGGACGCCCCTCCACCAGGATTTCGCCGCGGTCGAGCGGCGACATCCCGAACAGCGCCAACGCGAGTTCGGTACGGCCGGCGCCGAGAAGACCGACGAGACCGAGCACCTCGCCCGGCATGCAGCGTGAAAGATACATCTTCGAATTCGCCGACGCGTGTCGCGCCGCGGACCTCGAGGGTCGGGTCGGCGATTCGTCGAGGTGCGGGCGGTGATACGGTGCTCGATCCGGCTGCCGGTCATCAACTCGGCCAGACGATTGATCGTTCACTTCGGCTGCCGGGAAGGTGCCGACGTTGCGCCCGTCGCGGAGCACCGTCACGCGCTCGGCGATTTCGACGACCTCTTCGAGGCGGTGGCTGACGAAAACGACTGCGACGCCGAGCGCTTTCAGGCGGCGGATATTGTCGAGGAGCAGCTCGACTTCGTGCCGGGTCAGCGAGGATGTCGGCTCATCCATGATGAGCAGGCGCGCATTGACAGCCAGACCGCGGCAGATGGCGACGAGCTGGCGCTGCGCGACGGGCAGCGCGCCGACGCGCGCGTCGAGCGGCAGGCTGGCATCGATCCGGGCGAGCGCTGCTGCCGCGGCTGACCGCATCGCCTGCCGGGGCGCCGGTCGCAAGGCGCCGCCGAGTTCGAGATCGATGGCGATGTTTTCGAGAACGGTCAGATTGGGAAACAGCGACAGGTCCTGGAAGATGACCTGAATGCCGAGCGACTTCGCCTGGTGGGGAGTGAGGCCTCGTATGATCGACGCCATCAACGGTGATCGTCGCCACCGGGGTCGGGCGCGTGAACCCCGGCGATGATCTTGATCAGCGTCGATTTGCCGGAACCGTTCTCTCCGACCAGGCAATGAACCTCGCCGGCCTTCACCGACCAGTCGATGCCTTCCAGCGCAATGGTTCCGCCGAACCGCTTGCCGACCCCGTGCAATGACAGCAGTGGCTGCTGCCGGCGACCCGGAAACAGACATCATCCCATTCACATCCGATTGCACGTGGTAGCGGCGGCGGTCGGCGATGGCAAACGTCGCCAGAACGGCTCCGTCCGCGTTTCAGACGATAACAAGTACGGGCGCTGCGGTCAGCGCGGTCAGATCAGCTTTGCCAGTTCGTCGATCGTGTCGGGATTGATATCCAGCATCTTGTTGGCGCGGATGGTGCGGATATCGTTCTCGACCTTCACCGGACCGAGCCCCGGAATATCCATGCCGTCGGCGGGCGTTTGTCCCTCGGCCAGAAGCTTGCCGAGCTGGACCATCGCGTAGCCGGCGTCGATCGGGTTCCACAGGAAGCCACGCGTGATAGCGCCCTTGCTTCATCAGCTTGGCGCCTTGGCTCGGGATGAAGGGACCGACGACGATCACCTTGCCGATCATTTCACGATCAGCGACGGCCTGCCCGGCGCCGATCGGCCCGTTGGCGCCGAAGATCAGAATGCCCTTCAGGTCGGGGATTGCACGCATCTGGTCGACCGCGGTCTTGTAGCTGTCTTCGACGCTGTTCGAGACACCGAAGCGATCGCCGACCTGCTCCATCTTCGGGTATTTTTCCTTCTGCAAGGCGACTGCGGCGTCGGCCCACAGATTGTGCAGCGTGACGGTCAGGCCGCCGACGTACAGGATGTACTTTCCCTCGCCGCCGATCGCTTCCGCGAACGCCTCGAGATGGGCTTCGCCGAACTCCTTGTTCTGGATGAGTTCGATGTCCCAGTCGGCGTTCTTCTGAGCCGGCTGCTCGTGCACGATGACTTTGATGCCGGCATCCTGCGCCCGCTTGAACACCGGTTCCAGGGCGGCGCCGTTGTTCGGAATGACGCCGATCACATCGACCTTCTTGGCGATCAGGTCCTCGACCGCGCGCACTTGCTGCGCGGCGTCGTCAGTCGTCGGAGCGATCATCCAGGCATTTACGCCGAGGTCCTTGCGCCGCCTTGTTGACTCCCTTCTCGACATTGTCGAACCAAGGAATGCGGATCTTGGCGACGATGCCGATCTGAAGCGGATTGTTGGCGGCTCGCGCCGAGAGCGACGTCAGCGTACTCATTGCCGCAAATCCCGCAGCGCCCTTCACGAGCGCGCGGCGCGTGACATGTGCCATCTCAATTCCTCCCGTAAGTGAATTTTTTGAAAGTGGCCAGACCACTTTGACTATGCAGTCGCGATGGATTCAAGTCAAGGTTCGGGCGGTCTTTCAATGGTCTTTCAAGCGCGCTCGACGAAGGAATCGATCACCCGCTTCTCGCCGGCCTTGTCGAAGGCGATGGTGAGCTTGTTGCCGTCGACGCGGCGGATGCGGCCGTAGCCGAACTTCTGGTGAAACACCCGCTCGCCGACGGCCAGCCCTGCATCGGCGCCGGTCTCGCGCGCCGCCAGTTCGCCCTCGATGATGCGCGGGCTCGAGCGCATACCGCGGCCTTCCTCATAGGCCTTCTTGGCGCGCTGCCAGCCGGGGGTGGCATAGGCATTGGCGAACGGTGTCGTCTCGTCGAACCGCGATGCCCCGTAGGTCCCGAGGCCGTAGCCGCCATAGCTCGTCGACATCGCCTCGACTTCCACATTGGCCTCGGGCAACTCGTCGATGAAGCGGGACGGCAGGGCGTGCTGCCAGTTGGCGTGGGTGCGGCGGTTCTGGGCGAAAGAGATACGGACAAGTTCCTTTGCCCGCGTGATGCCGACGTAGGCCAGCCGCCTCTCCTCCTCGAGGCCCGGGCGGCCCTTTTCGTCGAGCGATCGCTGGTGCGGGAAAAGCCCTTCCTCCCAGCCGGGCAGGAACACCGTGCGGAACTCGAGGCCCTTGGCGGAATGCAGCGTCATGACATTGATGCGGTCGTCGGTCACCGCCGTGTCGCTATCCATGACCAGAGCGATGTGCTCGAGGAAACCGGCCATGGATTCGAATTCCGCCATAGAGCGCACCAGCTCCTTGAGGTTCTCCAGCCGGCCTTGCGCCTCGGGGCTCCGGTCAGCCTGCCACATCGAGGTGTAGCCGGACTCATCGAGGATGACTTCGGCAAGCTCGGTGTGGGCGAGGCCGTCGAGGAGCGCGCGCCAGCGCGTGAAGGACTGCAGAAGCGCGGCAAGCGAAGTTCTGGTGCGGGACGGAAGCTCGTCGGTCAGCGCCAGGGATTCGGCGGCGCGATAGAGTGAAATGCCGCTGGCGCGCGCGTGCACATGCATGCTCTTCAGCGAGGCATCGCCGATGCCGCGTTTGGGCGTATTGACGATGCGCTCGAAGGCCAGGTCGTTGTCGGGCGAGGCCGTGACCTTGAAGTAGGCCAGCGCATCGCGGATTTCCTGCCGCTCGTAGAAGCGCGGGCCGCCGATCACGCGATAGGGCAGGCCGAGAGTGATGAAGCGGTCTTCGAAGGCGCGCATCTGGAACGAGGCGCGCACCAGGATCGCCATATCGGCGAGAGGGTGACCCTTGCGTTGCAGACTTTCGATGTCATCGCCGATGGCGCGCGCTTCCTCGTCGCTGTCCCAGTGGCCGCGCACCATGATCTTTTCGCCTTCGGCCATCTCGGTGTGCAGCGTCTTGCCGAGCCGGCCTTCGTTTTTGGCGATGAGGCCCGAAGCGGCGGCGAGGATGTGCGGGGTGGAACGGTAGTTGCGCTCGAGCCGGATCACCTTGGCGCCGGGAAAGTCCTTCTCGAAGCGCAGGATGTTGTCGACTTCCGCTCCCCGCCAGCCGTAGATCGACTGGTCGTCGTCGCCGACGCAGCAGATGTTGCGATGACCCTGGGCGAGCAGCCTGAGCCACAGGTACTGGGCGACGTTGGTGTCCTGGTATTCGTCGACCAGCATGTAGCGGAATCGGCGCTGATAGCTTTGCAGAACGTCGGCATGCTCCCGGAACAGCCGCAGGTTTTCGATCAGCAGGTCGCCGAAGTCGCAGGCGTTCAGTACCTTGAGGCGCTGCTGATACTCGGTATAGAGCCGGCCGCCCTTGCCGTCGGCGAAGGCGTTGGCCTCGCCGGCCGGCGCCTTGTCGGGTCCAAGGCCGCGATTCTTCCAGCCGTCGATGAGGCCCGCGAGCTGGCGGGCGGGCCAGCGCTTCTCGTCGACGTCGGAGGCTTCGAGAAGCTGCTTGAGCAGCCGCACCTGGTCGTCGGTGTCGAGAATAGCGAACGAAGGCTTGAGGTCCACGAGCTCGGCGTGACGGCGGAGAATCTTGACGCCGATCGAATGAAACGTGCCGAGCCACGTCATGCCTTCGACCACGCTGCCGATGAGCCCGCCGATCCGCTCCTTCATTTCGCGGGCCGCCTTGTTGGTGAAGGTGACAGCGAGGATTTGTCCGGGCCACGCCTTGCCGGTCGCCAGGAGATGGGCAAGCCGGGTCGTGAGCACGCGGGTCTTGCCGGTGCCGGCGCCGGCGAGCACGAGCAGGGGCCCGTCCAGCCACTCGACCGCGGCGCGCTGCTCGCGGTTCAGCGATTTGAGATACGCGGGGGGCTCGCTCCCCGCCATGGCGCGCGCCGCGATGCCGCCTGAAGCCGGGCCTGGCGCAGCGATGTCGTCGTCGGAATCGCCGATGTCGAACGGTTTCGCGATCATGGACCGACCCAATGCGTAATCATCAGTCAATGGACAAGCACAATTCTGGCCCTGTGGCCGGGCGCGGCTGCAAGCCGCGCATCGCGCGTCAAAAGCTCCGACCGCAGAGTTTCTGCCAGCGCCACATAGGCGGCATCATAGGGACTGAGATTGTCTCTCAGTTCCCAGATTCTATCGAGCATCGGAGAAAGCTTGTAGCGTCCGATGCGCAACCTCATAAAATCGGCCAGCGCAACCTCCGCACGCTGAGTCGATAGCCGCTTGAGGGCTACATAGCGCCGCAGAGCGCTCAGCACTTCGAGATCGACATGGGCGGGCGCGACCCAAACTTCCTGGGAGACCAGCTGCGCATGATCCTGTACGCTTTCGCGCTCCGCAAGCAGCCAGACTACGACCGAGGCATCGACGACGATCACCGTGAATCGCGGTCCCGGCGGATGAGATCCTCCGGCGGCGGATCGAGGTGGACCTGGGTTCGGGTTCGCAGTTGCGCGAGCCACTCCTTGATGCTCGGCTTCTCCAGGTCATGTTCAATCAGCTTTCTGACATAGTCAGACAGCGTCATACCTTCCAGCGCAGCTCGCGCCTTAAGCTGGCGATGGGTGGCCGAGGACAGGTTTCTCACTTGCAACATCTTGTTCATGCACTCTACATGCTTTCATGTTGCTTGCATGTCAAGGAATCGATCGCCGCGCAGCAATCGGATATTGCGCTGCAAAAACAAAAATTGCATCGCAATATGAATTGATGGCATTAGCGATGATCCGGTGGGAATCAAAGGAGCACAGTGGTTGAACGATAGCGCAAAGCTCGAGATTCCGGCAGGCGCCAATCTCAGCGCCGATATCGTGCGCAAGCTCGTCTCCGCGGTGGGAAAGGAGCCGGAGACGGCGGACGGTCATGACTGGCTCAAGGCCGCCATCCTGGTGGCGCGCGATCGCGCCGCCGAGCGCTGGGTGCAATCGCTGTGCGAAACCCGTCACGCGAAGGCCAAGCGGGTCTACTATCTGTCGCTCGAGTTCCTGATCGGGCGCCTCTTGCGCGATACCCTCGCCAACCTCGGGTATCTGGAGGAGATGCGGCAGGCGCTGGCGAAACTCGGTGTCGATATGGACATCGTGACCGAGCTCGAACCCGATGCCGCGCTGGGCAACGGCGGCCTCGGGCGTCTCGCGGCGTGCTTCATGGAAAGCATGGCCTCGCTCGGCATACCGGCCTACGGCTACGGTATTCGCTACCGGCATGGATTGTTCCGCCAGAAGATCGTGAACGGCGAACAGGTGGAAGAGCCCGAGGACTGGCTCGCCCACGGCAATCCGTGGGAATTCGAACGGCCGCAGCGCCGATACGAGGTCGGTTTCGGCGGCAGCCTCGAGGACAAGCGGACCTGGTCGCCCGCGGAAAAAGTGCTGGCGCAAGCCTACGACACGCCGGTCTGCGGGTGGCGAGGCCGGCGGGTGAACACGCTGCGGCTGTGGAGCGCGAGGGCGGTCGATCCGTTCAGCCTCGAGCGGTTCAACGCCGGCGATCACGTCGGGGCCCAGAGCGAAGCGGCGCGGGCGAACAGCATTACGCGCGTGCTTTATCCATCCGACGCGACCCCGGCCGGCCGGGAGCTGCGCCTGCGCCAGCAGTATTTCTTCACCTCGGCGTCGCTGCAGGATTTGCTCGCCCGCCATGTGCGCGAGTTCGGCGATGTCCGCACTCTCGCCGACAAGGCTGCCATCCAGCTCAATGACACCCATCCGGCCATTGCGATTCCCGAGCTCGTGCGATTGCTCACCCATGAACACGGGCTGGCCTTCGACGAGGCGCTGGCGATCACCCGCTCCGCCACCGCCTACACCAACCACACTCTGCTGCCAGAGGCGCTGGAAAGCTGGCCGGTCGAGCTCTTCGAACGCCTTCTGCCCCGCCACCTGAAGATCGTCTACGACATCAACGACCGCATCAGCGCCGATGCGCACGCCAGGGGAAAGACGGAGTTCGACTTTCTGAGCGCCATCTCGGCGATCGGTGATCAGGGTGGCCGGCGGGTGCGCATGGGCCAGCTTGCCTTCGCCGGCTCGCACAGCGTCAATGGCGTATCGGGGCTCCACTCGCGGCTGATGAAGCAAACCGTGTTCCGCGAGCTCGACACGCTGTATCCCGGGCGCATCAACAACAAGACCAACGGGGTGTCACCCCGGCGCTGGCTTCAGCAGGTCAATCCTGGGCTCACCCGGCTGGTTCGCGACGCGATCGGCGACAGATTCCTCGACGATGCCGAACAACTGAAAGCGCTCAACTCGCTCGCCGGCGATCGTGCCTTCGGTGAGCGCTACGCCGCCGTGAAGCGGGCCAACAAGGACAGGCTTGCCCGCCTGATCGCAGAGCGCCCGGGGGTCGTGGTCGATCCCGCCGCGATGTTCGATGTGCAGGTCAAGCGCATCCATGAATACAAGCGCCAGCTGCTGGCGATCCTCGAAGCGGTGGCGCGCTATGACGCCATCCGCGCCGAGCCCGGTCTCGACTGGGCGCCGCGGGTGAAGATTTTCGCCGGCAAGGCGGCGGCAAGCTATGCGGAAGCCAAGACCATCATCCGGCTGATCAACGATGTCGCCGCCGTCGTCAACGCCGACCCATCGGTGCGCGGCCTCATCAAGGTGGTTTTCGTTCCGAACTACAACGTCAGCCTCGCCGAGGCCATCGTGCCCGCCGCCGACCTCTCGGAACAGATATCGACCGCCGGCATGGAGGCCTCGGGCACCGGCAACATGAAGCTCGCCCTCAATGGCGCGCTCACCGTCGGAACGCGCGACGGCGCCAACATCGAAATCGAGGAGCGCGCAGGAGCGGATAACGTCATCATGTTCGGTCTGACTGCCGAGGAGGTCGCGGAACGGCGGCGCAAGGGCCACGATCCGCGCTCTCTCGTTGCGGCATCGCCCGTGCTGAAGCAGGTGGTCGAGCGGATCGCCGGGGGCGCGTTCTCCGCCGGCGAGCCGCAGCGCTACGGCGGGCTCATCGGGCGGCTGCTCGACGTCGACTGGTTCATGGTCACGGCCGATTTCACCGCCTACCTCGAGGCCCTGGCGAGGGCGGAGGAGACATGGCGGAACGAGGCTCTGTGGCGGCGCAAGGCCATCCACAACACCGCCCGCCTGGGCTGGTTCTCGGCCGATCGTACAATCCGCGAATACGCGCGGGAGATCTGGAACGTCCCCGTATCCTGAAAGGTTCAACCGCGGAACGCGTCCGGCCATTTTCGGGCGCCATGTCGAACGCCGAGGATCCTGATCGTCTCCGAGCCAATGACGGTGTAGGCTATGACGTAGCGCGTAAGCGGCGCCACGAGTTCCCGGGTACCCGGACCCTGTCCTGGACGGGTCTGGGCTTGGGCTTCGGTACTTCGCGGCCGGTGCCCCATGACTTCACCCAGGCCTCGACCTCCTCATGAGAAACTCCAGGCGCGCCGCCGCGGGCTGCGGTCAGCCGGTGCCTGATCTCCTTTGATCTCCTTGACCTGCCATTCGTTCAAACCGAGGTATTCGGCGATTGCTTGCTGGGCTTGCTGGGCGAGATAAGCCTCGCTGCGATCGGTTACTTTAGCGAGTGCCCTGAGCCGTTGCTTGATCGCTGGCTTTACCCGCATCGTAATCGTCGCCGTCTTGGCCATTTTTCCATCCGTATGGTTCACAGGAATGCAAATGTATCACTCGCACGGCGATATGCCCGCCAACTCATCCAGGAGAACAGGAGACTTTTTGCATCGGGGTCAAAAGATCTGTGTGATTCTCTCAATCACCAGCATGCCATGGCTTAAACCTCAGCCAATTTGCAGAACATTCAACACACTATCCACGAACCTCATCAGAGCGAGAGTTCTGCTATGCTGCCGTCCAGTTTCACCGGGTGGGTCGCATCGTGTCCATAAATGAGAAATCAGAGCGCAGCGGACCGAGCGCCCAATCGGAGTTTGCTTCGGCTTCACCGCGGGCCTTTGAGAGCGAAACCAAGATCGCAAAGTTAGAGGGCGTGTCGCCACCTGACGAAGAGGCAGTCCTTCGAGCCGCGGAGATGCAGCGGGAGAAGCCTGCCTCGGACCAAAGCGAGAAGGCCCCCCCGCAACAGCAGCAGACGACGATCTCCACATCGCGTGGCTTTCTGGATTTCCTTGCTACGAATTCGGCTGAGTTTTGCGCTCACGTCCTATCAGACCGGACAACTGATGCTGATCGGGCCGCTGCCGAATGGCAGGCTATCGGTGTTCCAGCGCAATTTCGTGCGGGCAATGGGACTTTGTGCTGGTCCGCAGCGCCTGTTCCTTGCCGCCATCGCACAAATCTGGCGTCTCGACAATGTGCTTGGACCTGGACAGCTCGCGACGCATCAATCGCTTCACTATGAGCGGCTCTATGTGCCGCGCTGCGCGTTCACGACCGGCGACCTCGATATCCACGAGATGGCTGTGGATCGGAAGGGCACTCTTCTCTTTGTCAACACGAAATATTCCTGCCTTGCCACGCTCGATCAGGTGCACAGCTTCAAACCGCTGTGGAAGCCATCGTTCATCTCCAAGCTCGCTCCTGAGGATCGCTGTCACCTGAATGGCCTCGCCCTCAAAGAGGGAAGTCCGAAATATGTGACCGCGGTCAGCCGCTGTGACGTGGTCGATGGCTGGCGGGCGCGGCGGCATGAAGGCGGCATCATCATCGATGTCGAGACGGACAAGGTGTTGACGGAAGAGCTTTCAATGCCCCACTCGCCCCGGCTCGCCAATAGAACCTTATGGGTGCTCGACTCCGGGCGCGGCTATCTCTGCCGGGTTGATGAGAAAAGCGGCAAGTCCAGGCAGGTGGCTTTCGTTCCAGGCTTCTTGCGCGGCCTGTCGTTTTGGAATCGTTATGCCGTGGTCGGCTCGTCGCTTGCCCGCGACGGCGCCTTCAAGGGGCTCGAGCTTGAGGAGAATATCAAAGGCCGTGATGGCGAAGCACGCTGCGGCGCCTTCATCGTCGATACCCAAAACGGGGATGTTCTCCACTGGATCACCTTCGAAGGCGCAGTGCGCGAGCTGTTCGACGTCGCCTTTATTCCAGGCACCGGCGCTCCCATGTGCGTTGGACTTGCCACTCCCGAGATGCGTACGCTGATCACCTTCGCCGGCGAAGAAGGCAAGGCGGGAATTCCGGCGTAAAACTCGCCACAAAGTCAGTAGACCTGCGGGCAGCGGAGTTCGTTTCAACCCTGACGAATTTTGCAGTGACAGTTGCATTCTTGCTACAGACTGGCGGCCCGTTTTGGGCGCATAGTTCTGGTGGAGCCAAAGGCAGCGCGAAGCCCGGGGGGCAGCGTAATGAGGCGCACGGCCAGGGACCGCCACACGCGGGGAAAGCGTCCGCGACTTCATAGTCCGGTCGGCATGTACGTCTCTGCCGCCCGCGGAACGCTGATCGGGCCTCGCTTCTGGCCGGCACTGCTCTTGTCTCGACTCTGCTTCTGGCCTGCCTGCTTGGATCAAATCCGGCCCAAGCGGCTTCCTGTACCCAGCCTCCGCCTCCGGCCCCGATCAATCTGCGACCTCAACGTCAACGCCACGATTATTTGCGTAAACACCGAGGCACACGCACCAATCCCGGCGATCGGCGGCAATGCGATCGAGCTGTCGACCATCGGCAAGAATCATCGCATTGACCTCTACAACAGCGGTCTTCTCACCGCTTCCGAAGCTGGAATCTTCGTCAGCACGATAGGCAAACACAGCCTCATAACGATAGAGAACTTCGGCGACATATATTCTGGATACGGTGTCAATTCCGAATCTTCCGGCATCCAGGCGCAAACTTCTGGCCAGAACAGCGACATCATCATCAATAATAGCGGCGAGATTGATTCTCTTGCGTCGGAAGGTGCCTTTTACTCCGATCCGATCGCCGGGATTCGTGCCAGTACGTACGGCAATGCCAGTTCAGTCACCATCGACAACAGCGCCGAGATTTTTGCCAGAGAATCCGGCATCCGGGTAGATACATTCGGCACCGACAGCCCGGTCCTCGTGACGAACGCGGCGGTTGCAACGATTTACGCCTCATATGATGCGTCAGCATACGGCATAGGCATATTCACCCGCGGGGACGATAGCGGTGCCAAGGTAATCAATGCAGGCACTATTCTGGTCGATACCCTCGCCGATCCAGAGTTATTTGACGCCGGCCAGGGGATAGAAGTCTTTACCGAGGGCGACCGAAGCCCAATAGAAATCGCTAACAGCGGGACCGTAATCAAGGGGATCTATGGCGCTCAAGATTTTGTCGTACTGGGATTTTCTACTGGAGACGATAGCCCGGTCACCATCGTCAACACTGGCGTCATAGACGCTCCCGATTTTAGCTTTGCTGGTATTCTGGGCCAGGCTGCTGGCTCCCGTAGCCCGGTAACCGTATACAATAGCGGCATTGTCAACTATGGCGATTGTTCGCCTTTTGGGTGCCAACAAGGAATCACAACTAACACGAATGATCCCTACAGTCCCCATCTTATTGTGAATACAGGTGAAGTTTACGGTCTTAACCTCGGTATAACCGCAACCAGTTTCATTCCATACAACTATAGTGGTGACCAGCCAACTGGCGGAAGCCCGATCACAATAATCAATAGCGGCTACGTTGGAGCAGGACTTGGCACCGGCATCTATGCCGGGACGGGGGTTCGCGGTTTCCCTAACGCTGGATATGAAGGTTCACCGATCACCATCGTGAATTCTGGCACCGTTAATGCGGGCCGCCGCAACGGCATCAGAGCGTATACACTTGGGGTAGGAGGCCATATCGAGGTTGAAAATAGCGGCGCGATTGGAGCGGTTGTTACGGGAATCACAGCAGAAGCCCTGCACGCCGAGAGCAACATCACAATCGAGAACAGCGGAACCATAGATGTAAGTCTCTATTCCGGGCGCGGCATACAGGCGATAACCTACGATATTCAAAGCAACATAAGTGTCGAGAACAGCGGCGCCATGGATGCCCTCGGTACGTATGGTGCGGGAATCGACACGACAACCCTCGGTGCTCAAAGCAACATAAGTATCGAGAATAGCGGCTCCATATCAGGAGGTGTCCTTGGTACGGGAATTTACACGACAACCCACGGCGCTCAAAGCAACATAAGTGTCGAGAATAGCGGCTCCATATCGGGAAGCCTTTACGGAATCTACGCCGAGACCTTTGGCGAGGCGAGCAGTATCATAGTCGAGAATGCCTCTGGCGGTGTGATGTCCAACTTCCTTGCCATCTACGCGTCCGCCCAAGGCAACAATGGCCATATCACAATAAAAAACAATGGCACAATAAATACCGTCTTTCATGGCATCTATGCCAGAACATTCGGATCCCAAAGCGACATCACGATCCAGAACGCTTCGGGTGGTGCGATAAACTCCAACATCTCGGTCAGTCCCGGAGTTCTCGCCATCGCCGATGGAGACCAGAGCAGTATCGCAATCGAGAACGCCTCCAATAGCGCAATCAACAACGCTCTTGTCGGACTGTTCGCGAGAACCTATGGCGAAGACACCACGATCGACATCACGAATGCGGGTGCGCTAGCGGTCTACTATGCCGGGGTTGTTGCACTGGCGTACAATGCCAACACGGATGTGCAGGTCGCCAATAGCGGCGCCATTTCCGGTTTCGCCACACCTTACGGCGATTATGGAGTCAATTTCGGCATCTACAGCCGCACCTTCGCGTCCGACAGCTCGATCGGCATTGTCAACTCCGGCAGTGTCTTCAGCGATTACTTTGGCATTGTTGCCAGAACGGACGGGTTCGCCAGTCCGGTTGAGATCATAAACTCGGGTCTCATAGATGCAGGTGATGACGCAGTTCAAGGTCTGACGTTCGGCGACGGCAGCACTCTCGCCTTCGCAAACTCAGGCGAGGTCGTCGTCGCGGACGATCTCGCCGATGACGCAGCCGTGCTGCTGCTCACCTTCGGTTCGGGCAGCAATATCAATGTTGCCAACAGCGGCGCGATCAGCGGCAGCGACGATGCCCTGTGGGCATTTGCCTATGGGCCGAACAGCTTCGTGACCATCAATAACTCGGGCTCGATTTCCGCCGGCACCGGCCTCGCAATCGACACCGCCGGCGCGGGTTCGACCGTGATCAATGAGAAGGGCGGCGTGATCACCGGTGCCGTCGACCTGACCGACAACCCCGACCTGTTCGACAATGAGAAGGGCGGCACCTTCGAGGCTCGGCTCAGTCAGCGACTTCGGCGGGGGCTTCGATGTGTTCAACAATGCCGGCACAGTGCACGCGTCAGGCGTCACGTCATTCGTCGACCTGGAAGAATTCAACAATTCAGGTTCAATCAGCATGGTGAATGGGCAGCCGAACGATACGTTTGCGATCGGAGGTCCACTTGCCTTCAATGCGTCGGGCAAGAGCACGCTCGCGGTCGACACCAACCTTGGCGCATCGGCATCGGACCTCCTGGTGATCAATGGCGACGTTGACGGCAAGACGGTGGTCCTCGTGAGCAACACGGGGCCTGGCGCCGACGTCTTCAACAGTGCGGGCATTCCCGTGGTCGATGTGAACGGTGCAACCGGGCCCCAGGACTTCCACCTCAAGAAGCCGATCGACACCGGTTTGTTCACCTGGGACCTCTTCTTCGACGAGGCGGCCCAACCAACGTGTTCGAGCTGCGAAGCGCGCCAGGCAACAATGCCCTCGCTCTGCCGCAGCTGACGACCGCCATGCAGGACCTCTGGCACACGACCTCCGACACGTTGTCCGACCGCACGGCTGACCTCCGCATGGCGCTTTCTGGCACGCCCAGGACAGACGGCGATGCAGCCGTCCCCGGCCATCAGGCCATCTATCCCGGGCTCTGGATGCGCGGGTCAGCCGCCGAGCTGAGCCCGGATGACAGCGTCTTCACCAGCTCTGGCGAGGCCAGTCTCAATCGAGATCAGCGCATTGGCGGCTCCCTGGGCTTCGACTTCGCTGCGTCGGACCCGATGGCGCCCAGCGACACGCTCCTGGGCTTCGACTTCGCTGCGCCGGACCTGATGGCGCCCGGCGACACGCTCATCTTCGGTGTGCTAGGCGGCTTCGTCACCTCCGAGCTCGACGACGACCGCCTGGCGTCGAGCTTCGACCTCGATGGCAGTCAGGCCGGCGCCTATGTGACCTATCTCAATGGCGGCTTGTTCATCGATACCCTGTTCAAGGCAGACATCCTTGAGGTTGATCCCGAGAACGAGCTTGGGTTCTTGGGATCGCTCGATGCGCGCAATTTCGGCGTCCGATTGGACTCGGGTTATCGCTTTGGCGGCTTCGGCGCAGGGCTATACTTTGAGCCGCTGGCGACGATCAGCGTGGTGGACAGCAAGATCGACAATTTCACGCAAGGCGGTAACAAAGTAGACTTCGACGACGGGACAAGCGTGCAAGGGCGCTTGGGCTTGCGTGTCGGCGCGAGCTTCGAGGCAGGCGCGATGACGGTCGAGCCCTTCGTGACCGGCGGCGTCTGGCATGAGTTTGAGGACGACAATCAAGCCGTGCTGACCAGCTCCGGTACCAAGTTCAGCCTGACCGATGACCTCCGAGACACCTGGGGTGAGGCGAGCGCCGGCCTCAATCTCTTCAATAACGGTCGTGGCGCCTCCGGCTTCGGCAAGATCGACGTGGTGTTCGGCGACGACATTGACAGCGTGGGCGGCCAGGCGGGCGTGCGCTACGAATGGTAACGAGTTCCATCCCCAGCATCTTAGGATCTGCATCCAAGACGTCCGCACGTTGGCGCCGCGTGGAGCCAGCCTAATCCCCGAAAAGTCGGCTCCGGGTCAGAAGCAGCCCCACCTCCTCCGCGCTCATCTGCAAGAGACCGGAAGCGGACGCGGCTCTAGAACCTGAAGTCGATCGTGCCGCGTATGGACTGCAACGTAAGGTCGTTCTCGATGTCGGCGGTAAATTCACCGAAGTCTCCGTCTGCGTCGATTTCGCTGAAGTCGATGTGACGATACTCGATGCGGCCGGAGAGATTTTCGGTGAACAGGAACTCGATGCCGCCGCCAAGCGTCAGGCCGTTGACCGATGTGTCATTGGAGAAGTCTGCGCCATCGCAAATTGCAGAGTCGCAAATTGCAGAGATCTCCGCTTCACCGCTGGCCCACGACCAGCCGACGAGGCCGTAGAGCATTGCCCGATCCCAAACGAAGCCGGCGCGCCCGGCGACGGTGAAGACATTGTTAAGATCGGTGTCCCAGGACAGACCCTCGCCCGGGTCGTCAAAGGGGCCAATGCCCTCGAGGTCGCGGAACCGATCGTCACCCAGGCTCTCGCCGAAGTCGAAGCTGGCTAGAACGCCCAGGACGAAGCTCGGCGCAACCTGCCAGTCGTAGCCGCCCTCGACCGTGCCGAAGAATCCGTCGCCGGTGAGCTCGAAGTCTCCGATCTGGTCTTCGAGAAGACCGCATTCCACATCGTCGCAGAAGTCCGAATTGAAGCTGAAGTCGGCCCAGCGGTAACCGCCGCCGGCGCCAAGATAGAAGCCGGTCCAGTGGTCGTAGACGAGAGGCTCCGGGGCGAGGGGAGGGATGTCGGCCGAGTTTGACGGCCCTGTCGAAAACGCAAGCAACGCAACCGCGGCTGGCGCAACAAACTTTCGCCTCATGATGGCTACTCCTGAGAGAGCCCCCGGGCAGAGTTGACTTCACGCAGGATCGAGAGTCCAGCGCTAATCGCCGGGCCGGCAAATTTACTCAGCCGATGGTTACGGAAAGGATTTAGCGCCCGTCGATCGCTTAAAGGACAGGCTCTGCGGTCGTCTTTAACTTCCGCCCGGCGGTACGCGGCAGGGGCTCGGCTGAATCAGCCGACTTCCGTCACCCCCGCCGCAAGCCCCCCATGCCCTGCCGCCGGTCCCGCAAACAGTGTTCTGAATCAGATCCGCCGAATGCAGTAAACTTCGACTTGCGCCGGGAGTTCCACCGGCTTGAGTCATCGTGAATGATGTTTCCTGTTAGAAGTTGCAGCAATGCAACATGATGGTCAGGTGAGCCGGGTTCATGAGCGCAAAAAAGATCGACGCACGTGAAATCGCGGCGATTGTCGAGGGCCGGCACGGCGATCCGTTTTCCGTTCTCGGAGTTCACAGGGCAGGGAAGGAGTGGATCGCGCGCACGTTCATCGCCGGCGCCGAACGTGCCGCGGCGGCGACTCTCGACGGCGCGCCCGTGGGCGAGCTCATCCGCATTCACGATGCCGGGCTTTTTGAAGGGCCGGTCAGGCTCTCAGGCCCCACACCGCTCAGCTACCAGGCCTCGAGCGGCTCGGCGAGCTGGCGGGCCGTCGATCCGTATTCCTTCGGGCCGGTGCTCGGACCGCTCGATGACTACTATGCCGCGGAGGGAACCCATCTCAGGCTCTACGACAGGATGGGCGCCCATGTGATCGTCCATGAAGGAGCGCGCGGGGTGCATTTCGCCGTGTGGGCGCCCAACGCGCTGCGAGTTTCCGTGGTGGGCGACTTCAATGCCTGGGACGGGCGGCGCCACGTCATGCGCAAGCGCCAGGGCGCCGGGGTGTGGGAAATTTTCATCGCCGAGCTCGGCGAAGGCGCACTCTACAAATACGAGATCGTCGGCGCCTCCGGCGTGCCGCTGCCGCTCAAGAGCGACCCTTACGGGTTCGCTGCCGAATTGCGGCCGGGGACCGCCTCACGCGTCGCCAGCCTCGACGGCTTCGCGTGGACCGACGGCGAATACCTCGCGGCACGGCGCGGGCGCGATTCCCGAAAATCTCCGCTGTCGATCTATGAGGTGCATCTCGGCTCCTGGCGGCGCGGAAACGACAACGAATTTCTAAGCTACGACGAGCTCGCGCAGAGCCTGATCCCCTACGTCGCCGGTCTCGGCTTCACCCACATCGAGCTGTTGCCGGTCAGCGAACATCCCTTCGATCCCTCGTGGGGTTACCAGCCTACCGGGCTCTTCGCGCCGACCTCGCGCTTTGGCGAGCCGGCCGCCTTCGCCCGCCTGGTCGACGCGGCGCACGCGCGCGGGATCGGCGTCATTCTCGACTGGGTGCCGGCGCATTTCCCGGCCGATGCGCATGGTCTCGGCCGTTTCGACGGCACCGCACTCTACGAGCATGAAGATCGCCGCCAGGGCTTTCACCCCGACTGGAATACGCTCATCTACAATTTCGGGCGCACCGAGGTAGCGGCGTTCCTGATCAACAACGCGCTGTTCTGGCTCGAGAAGTACCATGTCGACGGGCTGCGGGTCGATGCGGTCGCCTCGATGCTCTATCTCGACTACTCGCGCAAGCAAGGAGAATGGCTGCCGAACCGGTTCGGCGGCCGGGAGAATCTCGAAGCGATCGCGTTCCTCAAACGCCTCAACGAGGTGTGTCACGCCGCCCATCCGGATATCCTCATGGTGGCGGAGGAATCGACTGCCTTTCCGGGCGTCTCGCGCCCCGTCCATGCAGGCGGCCTCGGGTTCGGCTACAAGTGGAACATGGGTTTCATGCACGACACCCTTCAGTACATGGCGCGTGATCCCGTGCACCGGCGCCACCACCACGACGAGCTGACCTTCGGGCTCCTCTATGCCTTTTCGGAGAACTTCGTGCTGCCGCTCTCCCACGACGAGGTCGTGCACGGCAAAGGTTCACTGCTGAGCAAGATGGGCGGCGATGACGACTGGCAGAAGTTCGCGAGCCTTCGCGCCTACTACGCCTTCATGTGGGGCTATCCCGGCAAGAAGCTCCTGTTCATGGGCCAGGAGTTCGCGCCCTGGCAGGAATGGAGCGAAAGCCGCAGCCTCGACTGGCGCCTCCTCGAGCATGCGGCGCACCGGGGTGTCAGCGCTCTCATCGGCGACCTCAACGCGCTTGTCCGCACCTGCCCGGCGCTCCACGCCGGGGACTGCGAGAGCTTCGGCTTCGAGTGGCTGATCGCCGACGACAGTGAGAACTCCGTGTTCGCTTGGCTGAGGAAGTCGGGGGCGGAGGATCCCGCCGTCGCGGTCGTCGCCAACTTCACGCCGGCGCCGCGCCCGGACTACCGGCTGCCGTTGCCTGAGGCCGGGGAATGGCGCGAGCGCATCAACACCGACGCCCGCGCCTATGGCGGCTCGGGCCAGGGCAATGCCGGGCGGGTCACGGCAACAGCGCAGCCCTCGCACGGCCGCGCGGCTTCCGCCTCGATACTTCTGCCGCCGCTGGCCACCCTGATTCTGGAAATGCCGGGGAACAGTTGACGTATCGGCGGTTGATGTGTATTAATACACATGCGCAGCCGGGAAGTCATTGCAAGGCTCGAGAAAGACGGTTGGAGAAAGGTCGCTCAGAAAGGCAGTCACGCACAGTTCAAGCACTCGGTGAAGCGCGGACGCGTGACGGTACCGCATCCGGAGAAGGATATTCCAACGGGAACTCTCCGGAGCATCGAAAAACAAGCCGGCATCAAGTTGAGGTAGCCCGATGGCTGACTACATCGCATTCATTCACAAGGACCGGAGATCCGGCTACGGCGTGAGCTTTCCCGATCTCCCCGGCGTGGTGACCGTGGCAGACACTCTGGAAGGCGTGCGCAAGCAGGCCGAAGAAGCCCTTGCTCTCCATATCGAAGGCATGGTCGAGGATGGTGAAGCCGTTCCCGCGCCTTCGACCCTGGACAGCGTGTCGGGCGATGAAGGCTTCCAGGATGCCGTTGCCGTGGTGGTTGTCCATGCCCCGGACGCTGCCTCACCAACGGTGCGCGTGAACATCACGATGCCCGAAGCCATGCTGCGGCAGATCGACGAACATGCCGCCGCCCACGGCTTCACCCGATCTGGATTCCTGGTGCAGGCCGCAAAGAAGGCGCTCGAAGCCGCGTGAAGCCATCGCCGAACAGCGCGATCCGCGGATCGAGCGAATATGCTTTAAGTCCAGGCCGGTGAGGTATTGATGCCCGAAGCACGTCGCAACGCGCCGCTCGCCCGCGAAGCCATGGCCTATGTTCTCGCCGGCGGGCGTGGCAGCCGTCTGATGGAGCTGACCGACAAGCGCGCCAAGCCCGCCGTCTATTTCGGCGGCAAGTCGCGCATCATCGACTTCGCGCTGTCGAACGCCCTCAACTCTGGGATCCGCCGCATGGGGGTCGCCACCCAGTACAAGGCGCACAGCCTGATCCGGCACCTGCAGCGCGGCTGGAACTTCCTGCGCCCGGAGCGCAACGAGAGCTTCGACATCCTGCCCGCCAGCCAGCGGGTATCGGAAGACCAGTGGTACCGCGGCACCGCCGATGCGGTCTACCAGAACGCCGACATCATCGAGGCATATGACCCGCACTACATGGTCGTGCTCGCCGGCGACCATATCTACAAGATGGACTACGAGCTCATGCTGCAGCAGCATGTGAACGCCAGAGCGGACGTCACGGTCGGCTGCCTGGAGGTCCGGCGCCGGGATGCGACGGGCTTCGGCGTGATGCAGGTCGATGGCGAGGACCGCATCGTCGCTTTTGTCGAAAAGCCCAAAAAGCCGCCGGCCATGCCGGGCAATCCGGACCTCGCACTGGCCTCGATGGGCATCTATGTGTTCGACACGAAGCTCCTGTTCGAGGTGGTGCGCGAGGATGCGGCCGACAAGTCATCGAGCCACGACTTCGGCAAGGACATCATCCCGAGGCTCGTGAAGAGCGGCAAGGCGGTGGCCCACCGTTTCACCAGCTCGTGCGTGCGCTCGGGCAACGAGGCTGCCACCTACTGGCGCGATGTCGGCACCATAGACGCCTATTGGGAAGCCAATCTCGACCTCACGGCCACGGTGCCGGCGCTCGATCTCTACGACCGCACCTGGCCCATCTGGACCTACGCGGAAGTCACGCCGCCGGCCAAGTTCGTGCACGACGAGGACGGGCGGCGCGGCATGGCGGTGTCCTCGCTGGTCTCCGGCGGCTGCATCATCTCGGGTGCGAGCCTCAGGAGCTCGCTGCTGTTCACCGGCGTCCGTGTCCATTCGTTCACGCAGATGGAAGAGGCGGTGGTCATGCCCTACGTCGACGTCGGCGGCAGCGCCCGCCTGAAGCGGGTGGTCATCGACCGCGGCGTCTCGATCCCCGACGGTCTCGTCGTCGGGGAAGACCCGGAGCTCGACGCCCGGCGCTTCCGGCGCACCGAAAACGGAGTGTGCCTGATCACTCGACCGATGATCGAGAACCTCCCCGGATGAAGGTTCTGGCGGTTGCTTCCGAGATCTATCCGCTGGTCAAGACGGGAGGTCTCGCCGACGTCGTGGGCGCGCTGCCGGCAGCGCTTGCCCAGCACGGTATCGCGGTGAAGACGCTGGTTCCCGGCTATCCGGCGGTGCTGAAGGCGCTCGAGGAAACTTCCCGCCGGGCGCGCCCGGTGGGTGATCTTTTCGGCGGACCGGCCCGGATCCGCTCAGGCAGCGCGGCGGGCCTCGATCTTTTCGTGCTCGAAGCGGACCATCTCTTCAAGCGCGAAGGCAACCCCTATCTCGGGCCTGACGGCAGGGACTGGCCTGACAACTGGGCGCGCTTCGCCGCGCTCAGCCGGGCGGCCGCCGATCTCGGGCAGGGGAGTGAGCCGTCCTTCCGGCCGGACCTCGTGCACGTGCATGACTGGCAGGCAGGGCTGGCGCCCGCCTATCTTCATTTCACGGGCGGGCCGAAGTCGGTCATCACGCTCCACAACATCGCTTTCCAGGGACGGTTCCCGGCCTCGGTCTTCGCTTCCCTCGGCCTCCCCACCCAGGCCTTCGCGATCGCCGGCGTCGAATACTTCGGCGGCGTCGGCTACCTCAAGGCGGGGCTGCAGTTCGCCGATGCCATTACGACCGTAAGTCCTACCTACGCCCGCGAGATTCTCTCGGCCGAATACGGCATGGGTCTCGAGGGATTGTTGCGCCAGCGCGCCGATCGCCTGACCGGCATCACCAACGGCATCGATACGGCGGTGTGGAACCCGGCCATCGACCCCTGCATCGGCCAGCGCTACGCAGCGAACCGGCTCAGGCTTCGCGACGCCAACAAGCGGGCGATCGAGGCGAGGTTGAGTCTCGACCAGGAACAGGGGCTCCTCCATAGCGCGGTCAGCCGGCTGACGCTTCAGAAGGGAATGGATTTGCTGGCGGCGGCTGCGGCGCGCATCGCGGGCACGGGCGCGCGGCTCGCCGTGCTCGGGTCCGGCGATGCGGGGCTCGAAGCCCTGTTCGCGCGGGCTGCCGAGCAGCATCGGGGGCGCATCGGTCTCGTCACCGGCTATGATGAGGCCCTTTCGCACCTCCTCCAGGCAGGCGCGGACACCATCCTGGTGCCGTCACGCTTCGAGCCCTGTGGTCTCACCCAGCTCATCGCGTTGCGCTACGGCTGCGTTCCCGTGGTCGCGCGCGTTGGAGGACTCGCCGACACGGTCATCGACGCCAACGAGGCGGCCCTTGCGGCGGGCGCGGCGACCGGCGTCCAGTTCTCGCCCGTCACCCGGGAAGAACCTCGACGTCGCGCTCGACCGCACCGCCGCGCTCTACGCGGATCGGGCCGCGTGGCGGTCGATGCAGCAGGCCGGCATGAAAACGGATGTATCGTGGACGAAAAGTGCCGCCCGCTACGCACAGCTTTTCCGCTCGGTGGTTGGTGGGCCGTGATCCGCACCGTACCAACGCGTCCGTTCCCCGATCAGCGGCCGGGCACCTCGGGCCTGCGCAAGAAGGTCGCGGTGTTCCAGGCGCCGCACTATGCCGAGAACTTCATCCAGTCCATCTTCGATGCCCTGGAGGATTTCCGGGGCGGCACGCTCGTCATTGGCGGTGACGGTCGCTTCTGGAACCGCGAAGTGATCGACGTTACCCTCCGCATGGCGTCGGCCAATGGCGTCGGCCGGGTGATGGTGGGCCGGCGCGGGTGGCTCTCGACGCCCGCTGCTTCCCACCTCATCCGCAAGTACGGCGCCTTCGGCGGCATCATCCTTTCGGCGAGCCACAACCCCGGCGGCCCCGGCGGCGACTTCGGCATCAAGTACAACTCCGGCAACGGCGGACCCGCGCCGGAGAAGATCACCGAGGCCATCTTCGCGCGCACCCGATCGATTGCCGCCTACCGGATCAGCGACGCTGACCTTCCCGATCTCGACGCGATCGGGAATTCGATGCTGGACGGCATGCGCGTCGAGGTCGTCGATCCCGTCGCCGACTACCAGGTGCTGATGGAAACGCTGTTCGACTTCGAGGCGCTGAAGGCGCTGTTCCAGTCCGGCTTCCGCATCCGCTTCGACGCCATGCACGCGATCACCGGGCCGTACGCCACCGCGATCCTCGAGAAACGGCTCGGCGCGGAACCGGGGTCGGTCGTCAACGGCGTGCCGCTCCCCGACTTCGGCGGCCATCATCCCGATCCGAACCTGGTCCATGCCAAGGACCTCCACGATCTCATGATGTCGCAGCGCGCGCCCGATTTCGGCGCCGCGTCGGACGGCGACGGCGACCGCAACCTCATCATCGGCAGGGGCCGCTACGTGACGCCCTCGGACTCGCTCGCCGTCCTCGCCGCCAACGCGCAATTGGCGCCCGGCTATGCCAGGGGTCTCTCCGGTATCGCCCGGTCGATGCCGACCAGCATGGCCGCCGACCGGGTGGCGGAGAAGCTCATGATCCCCTGCTACGAAACACCGACGGGGTGGAAGTTCTTCGGCAACCTGCTCGATGCCGGCATGGCCAGCCTGTGCGGAGAGGAAAGCGCCGGCACCGGCTCCGATCACGTACGCGAGAAGGACGGCCTGTGGGCGGTGCTCCTGTGGCTCAACATCCTCAGCCGGCGGAAGATGAGCGTCGATGCGATCGTGCGCGAGCACTGGCGCGATCTTCGGCCGCAACTACTATTCGCGCCACGACTACGAGGAGGTCGATGCGGATGCGGCGGTGGCGCTCATCGCCGATCTCCGGGAACGTGCGCCGAGGCTGAAGGGTGAAAGCGCGGGCACGCTTACCGTCGCCCATGCCGACGACTTCGCCTATCACGATCCGGTAGACGGCTCGGACACGGAAGGGCAGGGTATCCGCGTATTTATTACCGACGGCTCGCGCATCGTCTACCGCCTGTCCGGCACCGGCACCGCGGGCGCGACCTTGCGCGTCTATCTCGAGCGCTTCGAGCCCGATGCCGCCCGCCACGACCGCGATCCGCAGGAAGCGCTCGCCGACCTCATCGCGTTTTCCCGCTCGCTTGCCCGCATCGACGAGCGCACGGGCCGCTCCCAACCCTCCGTTATCACATGAGCAACGCGGCGTTCTCTTTTTGCCTTTCTCGGGCTTGACCCGAGGACCCAGGCGACGCAACCGATAGCCGGTGACTTACTCCGTCTACATCCTGGCGAGCAAACGCAACGGTACGCTTTATATCGGCGTGACCAATGATCTTGCGCGCCGAGTTTATGAACACAAAGTCGGCGCCATCCCCGGCTTTACCCTCAAGTATCGCGTCAGCCTGCTCGTCCACTACAAATCGTATGACGAAATTGGCCTTGCTCTGCAACGAGAACGGAATCTCAAGCACTGGAACAGGCGATGGAAGCTGGCTCTCATCGAAGAGCACAATCCACATTGGCGCGACCTGCACGAGGATCTGCAGAAGTGAGCGCCGAGGATCAGCATCCTCTGGGTCCTCGGGTCAAGCCCGAGGAAGGCAAAGAGGAGGGCGAGGCGGCGCCCTTGGGCGTGAGCCTCCGCGAGGAGGGCGTCAACGTCGCCGTCGTGTCGCGCCATGCGGAGGCGGTGTTCGTGTGCCTGTTCGACGGTGAGGAAGAGACCGCGCGCGTCCAGCTGCCGGGGCGCACCGGCGACGTCCACCACGGCTTCCTTCCCGGCATCCGGGCCGGCCAGCGCTATAGCTTTCGCGCCGCGGGTCCCTGGGACCCTCCACGCGCCCACCGCTTCGACCCTTCGAAGCTGCTCCTCGATCCCTGCGCCAGGGCGATCGACCGGCCGTGCGCCTGGCATCCCGAGCTCGCGGTTTTCGGCAGCGACACCGCGCCCCTCGTGCCGAAGTGCATCGTGACTTACTCCGAGCCTCAGGCCCCGCCGCTGCCGGCGAAGGCGCCCGGGTTCATCTACGAAATCGCGGTCAGGGCCTTCACCCGGCTGCATCCGGCGATACCGGAGCACCGGCGCGGCACGGTCGGCGCCCTCGCCCATCCGGCGGTCATCGACTATCTGGTCGGCCTCGGCGTCGATATGGTCGAGCTCATGCCGCTCGCCGCCTGGATCGACGAGCGCCACCTGGCGCCGCTGAAGCTCGCTAACGCTTGGGGCTACAACCCGGTGAGCTTCTTCGCCCCCGACCCGCGCCTCGCGCCCGGTGGGTTTGCGGAAATCCGCGCCGCGGTCAAAGCGCTGCACGAGGCAGGGATCCGGGTCGTTCTCGACGTGGTGTTCAATCACACCGGCGAAAGCGACCTCGAGGGCGCCGTCCTGTCGCTGCGCGGCCTCGACAACGCACTCTATTATCTGCACGAGGACGGCCGCCCGGTGAACCATGCCGGCACCGGCAACACGCTCGCGGTTCATCGGGCTCCCGTCGCGGCACTCGTTCTCGATGCGCTGAGGACCTGGGCGAGCGCAACGGGCGTCGATGGCTTCCGCTACGATCTGGCGACTGTCATGGGGCGGACCGCGCGAGGCTTCGACCCGAAGGCGCCGCTGCTCATGGCGATTGCGCACGACCCGGTGCTCGCGCCCCTCATCCACATCGCCGAGCCGTGGGACGCAGGACCCGGCGGCTACCAGCTCGGCCGGTTCCCCCGAGCCTGGCACGAGTGGAACGACCGCTACCGGGACGACGTGCGGCGTTTCTGGAAGGGCGATGGTAGTGCGGGCGCCTTCGCGACGCGGCTCGCCGGCTCTTCCGATGTTTTCGAGCCGTCGGGCAAACCTCCCTCGCGCGGCGTCAACTACCTCGCCAGCCACGACGGCTTCACGCTTCTTGACACGGTGAGCTTCGCGGCCAGGCAGAACGAGGCCAACGGCGAAGGCGGCCGCGACGGCAACCCGCACGAGCCGTCGTGGGTGGCGGCCGATCCCAAGGCCGATGTCCGCGCCATGCTCGCCACCTTGTTCCTGTCGCGAGGGCTCCCGATGCTCACCGCCGGTGACGAGCTCGGCCGCACCCAGCGCGGCAACAACAACGCTTACGCGCAGGACAATCCTGTGACGTGGCTCGACTGGGCGAACGCCGACCGGGATCTCATCCGGTTCGTCGCGGCGCTGGTTCGGTTCCGGCGCGCCAGGGGCGAGTCCTTCGCCGACCGCTTCCTCGAGGCCGGCGAGGTACTGTGGCTGGAGGCGGACGGAACGGCGTTTGCCGGAGAGCGCTGGAACGCAGGAGACGTGAGCGTTCTCGGGCTGATCGCCGGTGACCTGGCGATGTGGTTCAACCGCAGCGCTGCGGAGGCAGATGTGAGGCTTTCCACCGCGCGCTGGTCGCTGGCGCTGGCGAGCGCGACCGGCTCGGCGGTCGAGGGCGGCAGGCTCGTTGTCGCTCCCCGCTCGGTCGCGGTGCTGGAGGAAACGCCGGCGCGTGGGGCGGGGAGGGGACCAGGCGATGAGGACGTGGCGGCGCTCGCGGCGGCTGCCGGCATCCAGCCCGGCTGGCGGGACTGGAGCGGGGCATGGCGCACCGTCGGGCTCGACACGCAGCGGGCGCTGCTCGAGGCGCTGGGATTCTCACTTGCCTCCGCCGCCGATGTGGACGAGGCCCGGCATGCTCTCGCGGCTCTGAAGGACGGCCGCGTCGAAACTCATTCCGGTCTCTGCCATCTGCCGGCCTTCGTTTCCGAGGGGCGGCGAGTGTTCGGCCTCGCCTCCCATCTCTATGCCCTGCGGGACGTGCGCGACGCCGGCATCGGCGATTTCGAAACGCTCGCCGGTTTCGCCGAAACCACCGCCCGCCTCGGCGGCGCGCTCGCCGGTATCAACCCGCTCCACCACCTGTTTCCGGGGAATCGCGGGCGCGCCAGCCCCTACCAGCCGTCCGACCGCCGGTTTCTCGATCCGGTCTACATCGACATTCATGCGCTAGGTGTGAAACCGGAGATACCCGCCAAACTGCGTGCTGGCCGGTACGTTGACTACCCGGCCGTGTGGCGCCTCAAGGAGAACGTGCTCATCCGCGCCTTCGCCGAGTGTGGACGCGCGCCCGAGCCTGCGTTCGAAGCGTTCATAGCTGAGGGCGGCGCGGCGCTCGCACGCCATGGCGAGTTCGAGGCGCGAAAGGCGGGCGCGTCTCCCCGTTACCACATGTGGCTGCAGTGGGTCGCCGACCGCCAGCTGGCAGCTGCGGCGAAGCGCGCGAAGGATGCGGGGCTGGAAGTGGGCTTCTACCGCGATCTGGCGCTCGGCTGCGCCTATGACGGCGGCGAGGTTGCCGCAGCGCCGCACCTCTTTGCCACCGCCGTTTCGCTCGGCGCTCCTCCCGACCGGTTCAATGCGGCAGGCCAGGTGTGGAACCTGCCGCCGTTCAATCCCCACGCGCTGGCGCGCGCGCAGTTTCGTCCGTACCGGGACATTCTCCGCGCCAACATGCGCCATGCCGGAGCGCTGCGCATCGATCACATCCTCGGCGCGGCGCGGCAGTTCTGGGCGCCCCGGGGTGCTGCCGCCGCCGACGGCGCCTATGTGACGTTCCCCCTGGAGGACCTGATCGCGGTCATCGCGGAGGAAAGCCGGCGCGCCCGCTGCCTGGTGATCGGCGAGGACCTGGGAACGGTGCCGGAAGGCCTGCGGCCGAGGCTCGCCGCGGCGCAGATCCTTTCCTGCAAGGTGCTGTGGTTCGAGCGCGACCATGGGGTCTACCGACCGAGCGGAGCATATCCCCGTCTCGCGGCCGCCTGCCTTTCTACCCACGACCTCGCGACGTTCGAAGGCTGGCGGCGGAGCGCGGAGACGGACGAGAAGCGGGCGTTGGAAGAGGCCGTCGCGGCCGCCGGTTTCGCGAGCGGAGACCTCCTGGCCGATGTCCATGCCTTCGTTGCCGCCACGCCGTCGGTCGCCATGCTGGTGCAGGCCGACGACCTCGCGGGCGAAGCCGAGCCGCTCAACGTGCCGGGCACCGATGCCGAGCGTCCCAACTGGCGGCGCCGTCTTTCGCTCACCGTCGAGGCGCTGGCCGAGGACGAAACCGCCCGCCGCGTCATCGCCGCCGTCCGCCGCGAGCGCATCAAGCCGTAAGATGAAGTGGTCATGGCCGGGCCCCGGCCATCCTTTGGTTCATGCGCGGCAGGGCGAAAAGGCCGCGCGGGTCGGATTCCCGGATCGAGACTGTACGCCGCTGCTCACCACCGGGATTTGCTTTTAGTCAAAAATATGTATAACTGAATAGTGAATGGCCTTCAACCCCAGGGAACTGGTGTGGGTGGCGGCAAGCCGCCGCGACATGCGCGAATTCCCATCGACTGTCCGGCGGGCTTTCGGCCAGGCGACTTTTTGCCGCGCAAATGCGGTGAAACGCCGCCGGGCGCCAAGCCGTTGAAGGGCTTTGGCGGCGCGGGCGTCCTGGAGTTGTCGGAAGATGACCGCAGCGGAACCTATCGCGCGGTGTATACGGTCCGATTCGCAACGGTGGTTTATGTGCTGCACGTTTTTCACAAGAAATCAAAGCGGGGCATCGCAACTCCGCCGTACGAGATGAAATTGGTGCGGGAGCGATTGAGGCACGCCGCGGAGCTGCATGCGGCAAGAATGAAGGAGAAAACGAGATGAGGAAGGACTACGAAAGGAGCAGCGGCAACGTCTTCGCCGATCTTGGTTTCAGGGATTCCGATCAGGAACTTCTCAAGGCCAAGCTGACGCTGCAAATCTACCGGCTTCTGAAGGCTCGCAAGCTCACCCAGCGCGATGCGGCAAGACTGCTTGGCACGACGCAGCCGCAGGTTTCGGCGCTGATGCGCTGCAAACCGGTGTCCGTCTCAACGGGACGTCTGATGGAGTTTCTTACCATTCTCGGACAGGATATCGAAGTCACCCTGAAACCTGCCGGAAGAAAGAAGGCCGGGAAGATGACCGTGGTGGTGCGGCAACCAGCGACGCTTGTGACCTAGGGTAATGGCATGATCTCAGAGGGGATGCCGGTGAAAGCCGGGCGGCGCGTCAAGCTGTTCAAGAGCGGTCGCAATCAGGCAGTGCGGATTCCCCGCGAGTTCGAGCTTCCCGGTGAGGACGTGATCATGCGCAAGGAAGGTGACCGTCTCATCATCGAGCCCGCCTCGCCGCGATCCCTGTTGGCAGTGCTGGCAACGCTGGCGCCGCTGGATGAAGAGTTCCCACCTGTTCCGGAGCCAAGGCTCGATCCCGTCGAGCTTTGATGTTCAGCGGCGTAGCGTGACTTCATAGTCGATCTGCAGCCGCAGGAAGAAACCTTCAGAGGCCCGGACGAATCGAAAGATGAATCAGAAATCAGGCGGTGCTCGTCGCCCCGGCGTGCGGGCCTTTACGGAAAGGCAAGGCCAGTATCTGGCCTTCATCTGCGCCTACTCGCGCATGTTCCGGCGCCCGCCCGCCGAAACCGACATGCAGCGGCATTTCCGCGTCAGCCCACCCTCCGTCCACCAGATGGTCCTCACTCTCGAGCGAGCCGGGTTGATCCGGCGCCAACCCGGCGTCGCTCGAAGTATCGAGCTCCTCGTCGCTCCGGAAGACTTGCCGATCCTGGAATGGTTGAAAAACCAGTCGACACCCGGGGCTCAAAGCTGAACCGAGCGGCTTCCCGGCTCATTCCTCGGGGATGAGGTTCGGATTCCAGGCGATCTCCCACAAATGGCCGTCGGGGTCCTGGAAATAGCCGGCGTAGCCGCCCCAGAAAGTTTCCCGGGCAGGCTTGACGATCTTCGCGCCGGCTTTGGCCGCCTGTTCCATGACCGCATCGACCTCTTCCCTGCTTCTCACATTGTGGCCGATGCTGAGCTCGGTAGGGCTGGGATCGGATTTTGACATGCCGGCGTCATGAGCGAGATCGTCGCGCGGCCAGATCGCCAGCTTCAATCCGGCCTGAAGATCAAAGAACGCGACGGCGCCGTGGTCGAACTCCCGGCCGACGATCCCGCGTGTGGGAAGGCCCAGTCCGTCCCGATAGAACCGGAGCGACCTTTCCAGATCGTCCACCCCCAGGGTGAGCAACGTTATGCGTGCTTTCATGGGTCCTATGCCTCCTGACTCTTGGAACCGGTGCTTCCTTACGGCAATTGTGCTGTGTAGGGCTGCGCTTTACATGGATCTTCTGGTGGTGATGATGATGCCGGTTGAAGGCTCGAAGCGGCGACGGAAGGCAGGCTCCTGTATGCCCGATCCTGAAAACGGCCCGAGCTTCGGCCGGTCGAAGGAATTATCAACAGGCTTGGCGGTGCATTGTGTTTGCCCGATGCCGCTGGGCCGGTACAACTCCATCGCGGCCGCGAATGCCGGGGAATCAAAGCCATCGCGGCAGCGAATGGCGCGAGAATGAAGGATAAATGAGCGATACGGGCGGTGGGCCGGAGTTGTTCCCGGCGATGGCAGGTGAGGCCACGGCCAATGTGGTAGAGCTGCGCGGCACCGGCATCCTGCCCGATCAGCGCCTTCGCGCGATGATCGAGGCCGGCGATATCGCGAGCCTCACCTCCATCGCCGCCGACCAGGTGCAGCCGGCGAGCCTCGACCTCCGGCTCGGATCGAAGGCCTACCGCGTCCGCGCGAGCTTCCTCCCGGGCCGTGGCGCGACGGTCATGAGCCGGGTGGAGGAGCTCGACGGCCTGCCGGCGATCGACCTCACCCAGGGCGCGGTGCTCGAGAAGGGCGGTGTCTATGTCGTCGAGCTGCTCGAGAGCGTGCGCCTGACGAACGGCATCGAGGGGACCGCCAACCCCAAGAGCTCGACCGGACGGCTCGACGTTCTGACGCGGCTCATCACCGACCGGGGGGTTGCCTTCGACCGCATCGAGCGGGGCTACCGGGGGCCGCTCTACATCGAGATCGCACCCTTGAGCTTCAACGTCATCGTGCGCCCGGGCACGCGCCTCAACCAGGTGCGCTTTCACAAGGGAGCGCCGGCTCTCGCCATCGCCCAGGTCGAGAAGCTCCATGGCGAAGGCAAGCTTCTCGGGCCGCCCCGCAAGCGCCTGCTGCTTCGCGACGGGCTCGTTCCGGTGACCGTCGATCTCATCGGCAGGGATGGCGGCATCGTCGGCTACAAGGCGAAGAAACACACCAACAAGATCGACGTCGACCGCGCCGGCCACTACGACCCCCGGGATTTCTGGGAGAAGATCGAGAATACGCGCGGCCGGCTCAGTCTCGACAAGGACGACTTCTATATCCTCGCCACCTGTGAGGACGTGGGGGTGCCGCCGGAGCTGGCGGCGGAAATGGTGCCCTACGATACGAGCTCCGGCGAGTTCCGCGTCCACTACGCCGGGTTCTTCGATCCGGGCTTCGGCTGGAGCGACGGCCGCGCCCAGGGCAGCAAGGCGGTTCTCGAAGTGCGGTCGTATGGCGTGGCCTTCACCCTGGAGCACGGTCAGACCGTAGGCTGGCTGCGCTACAGCAAGCTCGCCCACGGGCGGCCGGACAAGGTCTACGGCGCCGCAATCAAATCGAACTACCAGGGCCAGGGCGTAGCTCTGGCGAAGCAGTTCAAGCCGTGGCCGGTTTGATGGCGCAATGATGAACCTCTATGTCAGGCCGCCTTCAACGGCTTGATGCGGTCGAGCTTCGAACCGAGCTGCCGTTTGCGCAACCGCACTTCATAGTCGATTTGCAGCCGCTGTGGACGGGTTTATGGTCTTGGTCGGCCCGAGAGGGTCCACGCCGGGCGCAAGAGAGTTTTCTCCGAGGTAACAGGGAACGCCGATGAAGACCGCGAATCATTCCTTCGACGGACAAATTCGCAGGATGGTCAACCGCATCGTGAGGCGGTTCCATCTCGAAAGGATCATTTTGATCGGCTCTCGCGCGCGTGGAACAGCCGGCCCGGACAGTGATGTGGATCTCCTGGTGGTGATGCCGGTCGAAGGCTCGAAGAGCGAGGCGAAACTGGAGATTCGGAGGGCGCTTCGAGGGATTCGGGCGCCTGTCGATATCGCCGTAAGCACGCTTGTGTTGCCCGCTATCCCGGATGGGGACCAATTTCGCGTGCCGAGCCGCGGCGCATGGTCGCCCTTGCGCGCCGGCCTATCGAGCCGACGAAAAGATTAGGACTGAACTCCGGCAACCGGCGCCGGAGGTTTTCGAAGAACGCCATCACGTTCAAGGCGCCGCCCGAAGAGATTATGTAAGAACGTGGTGCACGGGAACATTCAGGAGAAGAGTTCACTCGACCCGCTGAAGGGGATCATGCAAAGAGCAGCACGTACCACACGCAATTTCGAGTCGCTGTTCGAGTCGGGGCAGGCTGCGACTGAGACTGGCGCTTTTCTGAGGTAGTTACCATGACCGCCCGATTGTCGTTCAAACGTGATGCGCTCGCCGCTCTTTGCCGACGACATCGCATTCGCCGGCTGTCGCTGTTCGGGTCGGTCCTCAAGGGCGCTGCTCGGCCCGATAGCGACGTGGATTTGCTAGTCGAGTTCGAGCGCGGCGCGGCGCCCAGTCTCCTCGACCTCGCCGATATCGAGCTTGAATTGTCGGCCTTGCTCGACGGACGGCGCGTGGACGTGCAGACGCCCGAGGATCTCAGTCGCTATTTCCGCGACGAGGTGGTTCGCGAGGCCGAGGTCCAGTATGAAATCCGCATGACCGCGTCCGGCTGCGCCATGCAGCGGATGCCATGAATGCGGCGATGGATTCGTCGAAGGCCGCGATCGGAGCGACCTCGATTCCGACGAGATGCTCTTGCTCTGGTTCGGGCGATCGAGATCGTCGGCGAGGCCGCGACCAAGGTTACGGCGGAGACGCGCGCGGAGATGCCGGATTTGCCGTGGGCATCGATCGTGGGCATGCGGAATCAACTGTGCATGCCTATTTCGAGATCAATCGTGATATCCTGTGGACCACGGTGACCGAAGCAGTGCCAGCGCTGGCGGAGCGATTGACGACGTTTCTCGAGGAGGAATAGGGCTCACGGCCGCGCCATGGACGGTTCACAGCTCGAACGCGGGCTCTCACCCCGTGCGCGGCGAAGAGGTCCTTGAGGTCATCAAGAGTCATGTCGAGAAGCCCTGCGGCGCGGCGGGTCGACACCCGGCCTTCGGCGATCGCAAGGCCAATGATCTCCACGAACGGCCGCGAGAACAGGAGAGGGGTCTCGCCGGCTGCTGCCTTGCGGTGCCTGCGCAGCGCGGCATCGGGGATCGCCCGCGCGGCAGCCTGGCCGATCCTTCCCAGAGCGGCGAGACGCCATTTCAGCGCCGAGCCCGTGACCCGCAATTCCTCCGCCGCCGCCATCAGCCGGCGCGGCAAATCCGCTTCGACGACTGCGCCCCAATCACCGAAGCGGTCGACGATTGCCGCGGGCATCAGCACCGCCGAAGCGAAGCTGTTGGCGAGCTGCTCGATCCGGTTCCTGCTTACCTCGACGGCCTCCTCGGCATGTTCGGGCGGCATGGCGTCCCAGGTCAGGATGTGGAACAGCTCATGGGCGAGATCGAAATGCCTCCTGCCCGAAACCTCATGCCGGTTGATCACCACGCAATCGAGCTCGGGCAGGCGGAATGCCGATCCTGTGGCCGACCTCGCGCGGAACCGGAAGGCCCTTGTGCGCCTCCCGCATCGCCGCGATCGCCGCGAAAACCTCCTCCGGGAAGGGCGATGACCGCTTCGTCTTCATGTCCACGTGCATGACCATGTTCTCGCTCACACAGGCGCGATAGCCGTCCTTCGCATGGAACATCTCCTGGGCATAGTGGACGCGCTTCCTGTCGCAATCGAGGATCAGCGTGGTGACGCGCACCGGATCGCCGGCAACGAGCTCCTGCAGGTAGGTCACGTGCGCCTCGAGCGTGAAGAACGAGGCGCCCGCGTGTTTCACATAGTCGGGTCCCAGCCCGAAGGTTGCGAAGCATTCATCCGCCGCCCGGTCGAACAGCACATGATAGTAGGCCATGTTGAGATGGCCGTTATAATCGGTCCATTGGGTCTCGACCGACTGAATGCGGCCTTCGAAAGGTGCGGCGGAAAACGTTTCTGACATGGCCCCTGAACGCATGACCAACGCATGACCAAAGCACCGGACGCGATGCGGCGCAACAGCACGGCGCAGGCGATCGCCGAGTTGCGGGCGCTTCTGGGCGACCGGCTCTCGATCGCGCAGGCGGTGCGCGAGCAGCACGGCCAGGACCTGACGTGGAGCAGGGGTGCGGCGCCCGACGCGGTCGCCTTCCTCGAGAGCACGCCCGAGGCGCAGGGTGTCGTGCAGATCGCCGACCGCTACGGCGTTCCGGTCATCGCCTACGGCGCCGGCACCTCGCTCGAAGGCCACATCAGCGCGCCCGCCGGCGGCATCTCGGTCGACCTGTCGCGCATGAACCGCGTGCTCGAGGTCAACGAGCAGGATCTCGACGCCGGCGTGGAGGCGGGCGTCACCCGCAAGGCCTTGAACGAGCACCTGCGCGACAAGGGCCTGTTCTTTCCCATCGATCCCGGCGCGGATGCGAGCCTCGGCGGCATGGCGGCCACGCGCGCTTCCGGCACCAACGCGGTGCGCTACGGCACCATGCGCGAGAACGTCCTCAACCTCACCGCGGTCATGGCTTCGGGCGAGATCGTACGCACGGGACGGCGGGCCAGGAAATCCTCCGCCGGCTACGACTTGACCCGGCTGCTCGTCGGCTCGGAAGGAACGCTCGGCATCATCACCGAGGTGACCTTGCGGCTCCACGCCATCCCGGAATCGATCCTCGCCGGCGTTCTTCCCTTTCCCACGATCGAAGCCGCCTGCAACGCCGCCATCCTCACCATCCAGTCGGCGATCCCCATCGCGCGCATCGAGCTTGTGGATGCGCTGCAGATCAAGGCCTGCAACGCCTATTCGAAGCTCGATCTCGCGGAATCACCGCACCTGTTCGTGGAGTTCCACGGCACCCAGGCGGGGGCCAAGGAACAGGTCGAGCTCTTCCGGGCAATCGCCGAGGAGCAGGGCGGCGGAGAGCTCGCCTGGGCCGAGCGCCAGGAAGACCGCGCCCGACTGTGGCAGGCGCGGCATGACTCCTTCTATGCGGCGAAGGCGATGATGCCCGGCAGGGACGCGTTCGCGACCGATGTCTGCGTGCCGATCTCGCGGCTCGCCGAATGCGTCGTCGAGACGCAGAAGGACATGGAGGCGCATGGGCTCTTCGGTCCGATCGTCGGCCACGTGGGCGACGGCAACTTCCATGTGCAGCTCTTCTGCGACGTCGCGGACGCGCACGAGGTTCGACGCTGCGAAGCCTTCTGCGAGCGCCTGGTCGCCCGCGCGCTCGCCATGGAGGGAACCTCGACGGGCGAGCACGGGGTGGGCCTGGGAAAACGCAAGTTCATGGCGGCGGAGCATGGGTCCGGGCCTCGCCGTCATGCGGGCGATCAAGGCAGCCCTCGATCCCAAGGGCATCCTCAACCCGGGCAAGATCCTCCCGTGACGCGCGTCAGCCTCCCCCTCACCCTGCTCAGCGGCTTCGCCGCGTTCGCGTCCCTCTCCCCATCGGGAAGCAGGGCGGGTGAGGGGGCGGAGCCAGGATGAATGGGACAACGCATCGAATTCCGCCCGCCAACTCCGCCGTGCACAGACGCGAAGCGGAGGCATCTCATCGTGTGGTCGAGGCTTGCGCGGGCGGCAGAGGCTCTCCGGGCTGAAGTTTCGCCGCCAGCATCGCGATTGCGCCGTTCACTCGTCGGATGATGAGATCTGCCTGCCTGAGTTGCGGGCTGATTATCGAGCTCGACGGCAGCCAGCACGCTCTCAGCGAAGCGGCACGATCCGGTTGGCGCGATCTGCACGAGGATTGTCAGAAGTAGCGCGGCCCACGTTTCTGTCAGACAGGCTCTCCTCTGGCCATCCTCGGCCTTGAGCGAGGAACCAGTGGGACTGCCACGCGAGGTGACCGGCGTTGTCTGATCCTCGCCAACTAGGCGAGGATGCAGGCCGAATCAGTCGTGCAAATGAGGGTGCAGTCGGCCCGCTCCGCCATGGCCCGGCAGTGGCTAAAATCCGCAATAAATAGTGCACTTGCGCGTTTTCGCCTTTGCCTGTGCCGCGCCTCTCCCATATTCTGGCCACCAGCACCCTCCAGTATGGCGGCGGCGGGGCGCTTCTCACGGAAGGCGGCGAGATGAGCGTTTGGCGGTCCCCGGTGCTTTACGCCGGGATCTTCCTGGTCCTCTTGGTCGCGGGCCTGATCGGCGCGCCGTTCCTCATCGACTGGAACGGCTACCGCGGCACCGTCGAGGACTACGCACGCAAGCTGACGGGCCGCGACGTCGAGGTGACCGGCGACATCTCCGCCCGGCTCTTCCCGTGGCCGCACCTGAGGCTCAAGGGCGTGCGGGTGGCCAACGAGCCTGGAACTCTCATCACCGATATGGCGCGCGCCGAAACGGTCGAGGCGCGCGTGCTGCTGGGCTCGCTGCTCGGCGGACGCGTCGAGGTATCGAACATCCGCATCGTCAAACCGGTGATCTCGTTCGAGCGGCTCGATACGGGCGATGTGAACTGGTGGCTTTCCCCGCAGCTCGACGGGAGCGCGCCCCTGGGCGCCGATAAAATCTCCATCGAGGATCTCGAAATCGTCGACGGCACCCTGTTCGTGTCCGACACGCGGCGCGGCGGCACGGCGGAGTTCGACGATGTCGACATGTTGATCTCCGCCCAGTCGCTGCTGGGTCCCTGGAAGGCGCACGGCAAGCTCCTGCAGAAGGGACGGCCGTTTTCGGTCGGGGTCAGCACCTCCACCTACGAGAAAGGCGAACCCTTCCGTTTCAACCTCCGCTTCTCGCCGGTGGAGGGCCCGGGCCTCGTCTATCTGTTCGACGGCGCCTACGCCGCACGAAGCGAGGAGCCGCTCACCGGCACCATCACGGCCGAGCCCTACGTCGCGGCCAGCGGCAAGACGGATTCGCAGTCCAGGATGCGGCCGCTGCTGTTCAAAGCCGACATCGGCTTTCGCGAGGATCACGCGCTCCTGCGCAACATCGAAATCGCCCCCGCCGACCGCGAGCACGCCGGCAACATCCTGACCGGCACCGCGGCCATCGATCTTCAGGAGCGCATCTCGGTGATGGCCGATCTGCGCTCGCCCAGCTACGATCTCGATTCCATGCTCGGCAGCCAGGGCCGCGAGGTGTTGACGAGCGGCGCTTTCCTCGAAGGCCTCGCCGGCTTCCTGGAAGTGCTGCCGGGCACCCTCGATGGACGCGTGCGGCTCGAAATCGGCAACCTCGTGGTCGGCGGGGCGAAGCTGCAGGGCACGCGCTTGGAGGCCGAGCTTTCCGAAAGCGGGCTCATCATCCACGACCTCGCGGTGACCATGCCCGGGCAGACGAAGAGCCGGCTCGTCGGCAAGTTTCTGGTCGGCAGCGAAGAGCCGCTGCTCACCGGCAACCTGACGGTCGAGTCCGCCAACGCCCGCGAGTTCGCGTCGTGGCTGATGCCGGAATGGAAGGAAGCCATCGCCAAGGTCGTGGACCGGCGCGCGCGGCAAGCTCGCGCTCGAGGCGACCTTCGATCACCAACCGCACAGCCTCAAGCTCGGCGAAGGCAGGCTCACCCTCGATGACGCGAATGCGACGGGCGCCCTGTCGATGCTCGGGGGCGAGGCGGGCCAGACGAGCCTGCGGCTCGCCGTCGACCGCATCGATGCCGACCGCTATCTCTCGAAAGAGGTGGCAATCGCCGGCCTCAAGGACGATGCCGCCGGCCTCATCACGGAGCTCTTCCGGCCGGGAGCCCAGCGCAGCAACGTGCAGTTGACGGTGCTCGCCGCGGAGCTGAAGCTGCGCGACACCGAGGCGCGCGACGTCGCAGTCGACCTCGCCGCCAGCAACGATGCCGTCAACGTGCACGCCATCAACATCGGCAACGTGGGCGATGCGCGCCTGGCGGTGACCGGCTCATTGAAGCCGCGCCAGGCCGCACAGCACGGCGCCGCCACGATCGAGATCGACGCCCAGAACCCCGAGCCGCTGCTGCGGCTCCTGGGTCTGCTCGGCATGCCGGGAGAGAAGAGCGGTCGGGCGACCGCGTGGGCGAAAAATCTCGGGGCCCTCACAGCCCGCATCGCCGGGGAGGCGGATCTCCGGAATGATTCGATTGCCGCCACGGTCGGCGGCAAGATCACGGCGGGCGGATCGAACCTCGTGGCGAACGGCAGCCTCGAAGCCGATCCAGACGACTTCCAGGCAGCCCACGTGATGTTCTCCGCCGAGCTCGACAGTCCGGACACCAGGTCGCTGGCGCTCTTGTTCGGCATCGAGGGCCAGAGCGACGTGGAGGACCGTGCGCGTCTGACCTTGCGCTCGCAAGGCACGCTGCGCGACGGCCTGAAAAGCCAGGCGCAGCTCACCGCACTCGGAGCGACGGCGTCGTTCGACGGTACGCTCACCAGGCTCGCCCCGGCGCTGGCGGCAGCCGGCGATCTGTCGATCGCGGCGACGACTTCGGACCGGGTGCTGGCCGCACTCGGCATCCCCAATCCGGAGCCCGGCGCGCCGATCAACGTCAAGGGGTCCATCGTCACCGGCGACGACAAGCTGACCGTTGACGCCTTCACTGCCATCGTCGGAGACAAGCGCTACGAGGGCCGGCTTCGCAGAGGACCGGGCACGATCGATGTGCAGGCGAAAGCCGCCGACCTCTCGCTGCCGTGGATGCTTTCCGCAGCCCTGCTGCCGCGCGACGGCAGGCAGGTCGATGCGGTTACGCTCTTTGCGCCGAAACCCCTGGGCGGGGCGATCGGCACGGTAAGCGTCGAGGCAGCGCGACTGAGCCTCGCGCCGCAACTCGCCATCCGCAATGCCCGGGTCGTGTTCGATGCCGCCGCCGAGAAGCTCCACATCAGCTTGAGCGGCATGGGGTCGGATACTGGACTGGTGACCGCCGATGCCGACATCGTGCGCCGCGCCGCCGATTACGAAGTGTCGGCGACTTTCTCGGCCGGACTCGACCTCGGCGAACAGCTCGCCACTGCTGCGGGCCAGCCGGTCATAATCGGCCCCGCCCACTTCAGCGGCAGCTTTTCCGGAATCGGCCGCAGCCCGGCGGGACTTGCCTCGGTGCTCAAGGGATCGGGGCAGGTAAAACTCGACTACGGCCTCCTCGCGGGCGTGGACCGGGGAAGGCTTGCGGCCGGCCTGGCGGCTGTCCGGAGCGAAGGCGAGGTGGATGCGGTGGTGGGACAGGCCCTTGCGGGCGGGGAACTCGGGTTCTCCGGAGGTACCGCGGCCTTGCGTATTTCCGATGGCCTGGCGAGCCTCGGGCCCGTCGCCATCCAGGCAGGCGAGCTTTCCGGCCAGCTGGGAGCGCTGGTCGAGCTTGCCAGCGGCCGCGCCGAGCTGAAGGTGGATCTCGCGCTTCCCGCGGCAATCGAAGCGCCGGCTGTCTTGCTCGCCTATGCAGGTCCGCGCAACGGGCTCGAGCGCAACCTCGATGCGTCGGCGTTCAAGTCCAGGCTCAAGGCCAAGGCGCTGCGCGACGAGATGGCCCGGCTCGAGGCTCTGCAGCGTGAAGAGGAACGCATCATCGCCGAGGAAATGCGGCGGGCCGAGAAGGACAAGCGGGCGCGTGAACGTGAAGACGATCTGAACGGTCTGTGGGGTATCCTCCTGAATGATCTCAACGGCCGCGAAATCGAGCGGCGAACGCGCGAGCGAGCGACCTGGAAACGCGGCGCACCGACAGCGGCCTTGCCGACCGAAAGCGTGAAGACCTCCGAGCCGGAGCCCGCGAGCATCGAGGTATCGCCGCTGCCCGAGCCTCCGGCCATGCAGCGGGCGCCCGCATCGAAAGCCAAACCGACGCCGGACGAGACGTTGCTGATCAACCGCCCCGTGACCTCGTCGCTTTCGGAGATTGTGCCGGCCGAGCGTGAGAAACGATACCGCACGAACTTCGACCGCGCACCCTGAGCCGGTTACGAGAACGGTGGTGCCGATCTACGCCTTCAGGGAGTTGAGGACGTAGACGCGGATGGCGCTCGACAGGTTGTCGCGGCCGCGGCGATGGTCAATGTCGGTGATCAGGCGAGCCAGCGAAAGCGAGCGCGCGGCGGCCAGCCCCTTCAGCGCCTTCCAGAACTCCGGCTCGATCGACACCGACGTACGGTGGCCATTGATCATCACCGAGCGCTTCACCGGTCCGCTCATTCCTTCGGCGCCACCATGTCCTCGGGGCGAACCAGCTCGTCGAACTCGGCGGCGGTCACATGGCCGAGCTTCAACGCCTCCTCGCGCAGCGTCGTGCCGTTGCGGTGGGCGAGCTTGGCGATCTCGGCGGCCTTGTCGTAACCGATCCGCGGCGCCAGCGCCGTCACCAGCATCAGCGAGCGATTCATCAACAGCGCTATGTGCTCGCGGTTGGGCTCGATGCCCACGACACAGTTGTCGGTGAAGCTCACCGTGGCATCGGCAAGCAGCCGGATCGATTCCAGGACGTTGTCGATCATCACCGGCTTGAAGACGTTGAGCTCGAAGTGGCCCTGGCTGCCGGCGATCGTCACCGTCACGTGGTTGCCCATCACCTGGCAGCACACCATCGTCATCGCCTCGCACTGGGTGGGGTTGACCTTGCCCGGCATGATCGACGAGCCGGGCTCGTTCTCCGGCAGCTTCAGCTCGCCGAAGCCGGAGCGCGGACCCGAACCCAGGAGCCGTATGTCGTTGGCGATCTTGAAGAGGCTGACGGCGATCGTGTTGAGGGCGCCCGACAGCTCGACGATTGCATCGTTGGCGGCGAGCGCTTCGAACTTGTTGGGCGCGGCGCGAAACGGCAGCCTGGTGATCTTGGCGACTTCGGCAGCGAAGGCGACGTCGAAACCTGCTTTGGAGTTGAGCCCGGTGCCGACCGCAGTGCCGCCCTGGGCCAGCAGGTAGACCCGCGGCAGCGCCGACTTCAGGCGCTCGATGCCATTGGCAACCTGGGTGGCGTAGCCGGAAAACTCCTGGCCCAGCGTCAAGGGGGTCGCGTCCTGGGTGTGGGTGCGTCCGATCTTGATGATCCTGGCCCAGGCCTTCACCTTGCGCTCGAGCGCCTGGTTCAGACGCCGCAGGGCGGGGATGAGGCGGGTTTTCACCTCGATGGCCGCGGCGATGTGCATGGCGGTCGGAAACGTGTCGTTGGAAGACTGCGACCGGTTCACGTGATCGTTGGGATGGATCGGCTTCTTCGAACCCATGACGCCGCCGAGCATCTCGATGGCGCGGTTGGCGATCACCTCGTTGGCGTTCATGTTGGTCTGGGTGCCGGAACCGGTCTGCCACACGACGAGCGGAAAGTGTGCATCCAGCTTGCCGTCGATCACTTCCTGGGCGGCATCGGCGATGGGCTGGGCGAGCTTCGGATCGAGCACCTTGAGCTTGACGTTGGCGAGGGCGGCGGCTTTTTTGGCGATCCCCATGGCGTGGATGAGGGCGGCCGGCATGGTATCGCCGCCGATGCGGAAGTTGCCGAGCGAGCGTTGCGTCTGGGCGCCCCAATATCTGTCCGCCGGCACGGGCAGGGGGCCGAAACTGTCGGTTTCGATGCGGGTTCTGGCCATCGGCTAGAGTTGATCGCGCCAGATCGGATTCGTCCACGCCCGCCTGCCGGCGGCGTCGATCACCGCGACTCTGAGCCACGGACTCATGGCCACCTCGATCCAGGATTTTTCAAGGTCCGACAGCTTCACGGTCGCGCCCGTGATGGCGCGGCCGAAACGCCCGGCGGTGCGCGAGTTTCCGCCCATGACCGAAATGGCGTTGACCGGCGAGCAGACGATCGACAGCTCGCTGCCGTCGAGCGACAGCTCATGAATCTGCGGCCCCTGACTCGAATAGTAGTGGCCCTTCTTCAGCGCCTCGACGAGCGCTTCGGGATCGAGCGCCTCGGCCCTGACCTGCACCCAGCCGCCGAAGGCATCGTCGGTCTTGAAATGGGCATCGTCGGTGGCAAATCCACCGAGCCTCCTGCCTTCGCCGAGCAACTGATCGAGAAGATACCAGCCGTCGCCGCGATCGGTTTCCACCGCGCAGCCGTGATTGTAAATCTCCACGGCGTGGGCGCCGGCAAGGGCGCGGCCGTCTTCGATCGTGAGCTGCGACCAGGCCGGATGAGCGATCCCGACGAAGGCGCCGGCCGAGGCAGCGCGATGGGCGAGCTCGGGTCCCGTCTCGCGCTCGCCCGCCGGCTCGAAATCCCGCGGCAGGCCGGCGGCCAGGATGTGCCATAGCTCGCCGACGCCGGTCGCCGGCGCATGCAGCTCCGCACCGATGATGGTGGTGAAGTCGTTCGAACGCCAGTCGCGCGTGTCGGCGATCGGCCAGCGGTAGCGGGCGAGGAAGTGCTCCGACAATTGCACGAAGTCGTAGCCGGCGGCCTTGTAGGCATCGATGGTCGCGCCGAGGGGCCGGGCGCCATCGGAGAGGTTCGAATGGGTATGCAGATTGCCGCGCCAGAACCGGCCGGGGAGAGAAAAAGGCGACACGTCGGCCATGCGATGTCCTCGCCGCCTTATGACGGATTCCCGCTCATACGGAAAGCTGCATTCCGAGCTCGACGACGCGGTCGGGCGGAATGCGAAAATAGCCGGTGGCGCGCGAGGACTGGTTGGCGAGCATGATGAACAAGCGCTGCTGCCAGAACGGCAGGCCGGAGCGGGCCGAGGTGCGGATGGCGCGGCGGCCGAGGAAATAGGAGGCCATGCGCGGATCGACGTCGAGCCCGTGCGCCCGGCACAGCCGCAGGGCGGCCGGCACGTTCGGCGCCTCCATGTAGCCGAAGCGGGCATCGACCAGCCAGGCATCGAGAGGAAGGCGCGAGACGGTCAACCGCTCGGCGGCAGGAATCCGCGGCTCGTCGACCGTCGTCACGTGAATGAAGATCAGCGTCTTGTGCAGGACGCGGTTGTGCTTCAGGTTGTGCAGGAGAGCGCTCGGCGCATAAACCGGATCGGTGACCAGAAAGACGCCGATGCCCGGCACCTGCACCGGCGGCTTGCGCTCGAGGCTCTCGAGCAGGCCGGTGAGCTCGACGCTGTCGCGCCGAAGCTTCTGGGCCAGCGCGTCGCGGCCGCGCATCCACGTCAACATGGCGATGATGATGGCGAAGCCGATCAGCAGCGGCACGTAGCCGCCGTTGACGATCTTGTAGCCGTTGGCGACGAGGAACGCCCCTTCGATGCACAGGATGAGGCCCATGACGGCGACGGCGACGGGCAACGGCCAGCGCAGCGCCTTCCAGAAGAACAGGAACGCCAGGAGCGAGTCGATGATCATCGAGGTATTGACGGCGATCCCGTAGGCGGCGGCGAGGTTCGATGAGGAGCGGAAGGTCAGGACGAGCAGGATGACGGCGATGAACAGCATCCAGTTGATCTGGCTGACGTAGATCTGGCCGTGCTCGGTCTCGCTGGTGTGGGAAATGTTCATGCGCGGCAACAGGCCGAGGTACATGGCCTGCTGGGCCACGGAAAATGCGCCGGTGATCACTGCCTGGCTGGCGATCACCGTCACCATCGTCGCCAGAATGACCAGGGGGATGAGCGCCCAGCCCGGCGCCAGGAGGAAGAAGGGGTTGGCGATGGCCGCCGGATCGGCATGGATGAGGGCGCCCTGGCCCAGGTAGTTGAGCGCCAGCCCCGGAAAGACGACTGCAAACCAGCCGAGACGGATGGGTGACTTGCCGAAATGACCCATGTCGGCGTAGAGCGCTTCACCCCCGGTAACCGCCAGGAAAACGCCGCCGAGAATGAGTAGGGCAAGGCCCGGATGCTTGCCGAGAATGACCAGTCCGGCGGCCGGATTGAAGGCGAGCAGGATTTCCGGATCATGGGCTATGTGGGCAACACCCATGACGGCGATGGTGATGAACCATAAAGTGGTGACCGGGGCAAAGAAGCGCGCAACGCCGGCGGTGCCGCGGTATTGCACGGCAAACAGGCTCGCCAGCACCGCGATGGTGACGGGAACGATATAGCTATCGAATCCTGGGTTGATGACCTTGAGGCCTTCGACCGCCGAAAGAACCGAAATCGCCGGGGTGATCATGGCGTCGCCGAAAAAAAAGGCAGCGCCGATCATACCCAGGAACAATACGAAGCCGCGCTTCTTTCCGATGGCGTGCTCGACGAGCGTCACCAGAGAGAGGATGCCGCCCTCGCCCTTGTTGTCCGCTTTCATCAGCAGGTAGACGTATTTGAAGGCGACGATGATGATCAGCGCCCACAGAAGCAGGGAGACAATGCCCAGGACATCCTCGCGGGCAACGGCGCCGCCGGCCGCGGTGTGAGCCAAAGCCTCGCGCAGGGCGTAGAGAGGGCTCGTGCCGATGTCGCCGAAAACCACACCGATGCTCGCAAAGGCAAGGCCAGGCTTGGCGAATTGCTCCGAGACCTGGTCCTCATCGCCGGCCAGCTCGTAGTGGCGATCCGTCATGCAGTTGCAAACAAGGGAGCGTCCGCGTGTCGGAGCGCGGGCGGCCGCGTGGCGAAACGGCTCATGTGGGTGGTCAGCCACTGGATGTTGACCAGACCCCGGCAGTCGCTGGGCAGCGCCGACAGCGTGAGGGGCGGGGCCGGCTTGGGCTTGGGCTTTCTGGGATCGCGAGGCTTGGGCGGCGCCCACAACTTGGGAGACAGCCAGTGGGCGAGCTCCTCGCCACAGCCGGTGCCATCCTTCGGCGCGGCGACCGGCTGATTTCTGCAGTTGGTGCTGCCGGCCGGGCAGTTCATGCGGATGTGGAAGTGGTAGGTATGACCATAGTAGGGACGCACTTTGCCAAGCCAGCTCCGGTTGCCCTTGGCCCAGGCGCACAGCGCCTTCTTGATCGGCGGGTGGACGAAGATGCGCGCCACCTGGGGATAAGAGGCCGCCCGCTTGATCAGCCTGGCGTGAGCTTCGCTCCACACCTTGGGGTTGATCGTCTTGTGGTCGATGATGACGCTCGTGGCGCTCATGCTTTCGCGATCCTTGCGGGAAAGGGTGTGGCTCGGCATGGGCGTCAGCCAGATGTCCGCATCGAGGCCAACCTGATGGCTGGCGTGGCCGGTCAGCATCGGCCCTCCCCGGGGCTGTGAAAGATCGCCCACCAGCAGTCCGTTCCAGCCGTCGTCAGCCTTCGCTTCCTTGGCCAGCCGCTCGATGAGCCGGATGAGCTCAGGGTTCCCCCACATGCGGTTGCGCGACAGACGCATGACCTGCCAGGCCGGGCCGTCGACCGGCAGGGCCTGGGCCCCGGCGAGACAACCCTTGGCATAAAAGCCGATCGATCGGGCCGCGAGCGGAGCCGGCGTCTTGATTTTTCCGAACAGCTCCTTGGCCGGCACCTTGTCGATGTTGACGGCGGCCGCCGGCGGTGCGCCGGCCAGCATTGCCAGAACACCCAGGACGGCGGCGCCCAGAGCGAAAGCTATCGAAAGGGTGTGTGATGGATAGTGGATGATTGTCGGCATCAGCGCGATTCTCAGCCTGATTCCCAGTCAGTTAGCATGTGGTCGGAGGCAAGGCGAGAGGTGCTACTTTTTGCGAAACTGGTCAAGCACCACGACTTTCTCGTCTGGTTCCGGCGTCACCTCGGGGGCTTGCAGGCGCTCGCGGGCGGGCAAGAGTGCATCAGGCTTGGGCGGAGCAGGCTCGGGCGTCTCGGCAGCCGGTTGCTCCACCGTCTCGAACTGCAGGCCGAACTGAACATGCGGGTCGAAAAAGCTCTTGATGGCGGCGAATGGCACGATCAGGCGCTCCGGAATGTCGTTGAAGGAAAGGTCGACCTCGAAACCATTGTTGTCGACAGCGAGGTTCCAGAACTGGTGCTGCAGAACGATGGTCATGGTTTTGTCGTGCTGCTTGCGCAAGCGCTCGGAGATGTGAACGTCGGCATGGTGCGTGTCGAATGAAATAAAAAAGTGATGATCGCCGGGAAGGCCGGACTTCTTCACGCGCTGCAGGGCGCGGCGAACAACGCCGCGCAAAGCCTCCTGGGTCAGGAGATCGTAGCGCATCAGGTCTTCGCCCATCACCGGAAGTTCCGCAAAGAAGGTGGGCCCATGGGAGAACGCATTCATACTACAAACCGCCCGCACCCAAAAAGCGCCGAAAGCCGCCAGACAATACCGATTGCAGATAAGAGTGCGAGGCTTCTGTTGCCAGGTGCCTCGCGAACCCCGCCTGAAACGGCTTAGGCCTCAGGACTTTGATTTCGGTGGTCGGACCGCGTTAAGCGGCCTTCGCAACCGGAGCATAGTTGTCGTTGGCAACTATATGTTTGGTCCGATATCGGCGGTACCATCCCGGGCAAAAGCGCGCTCTTTACGCCCTCGTCGATCCTGTTTCACCCCCATGAATGGTGGAGGTGCCGGGTACTGCCCCCGGGTCCGATGGGTTTATTGCAACGGCCATTTATCGCCATAGCCGCCCTTGCGGACGGCCCCATGAGTATAGTGTATACGGCTGAAAATAAAAGAGTGCCGGCACCGGCATTGCACAGCATGCCGAAGGGCGGGCTAAAACTCCGCCCCGGCAAGCAGAATCGTCTAAAATCGCCGCATGCGCCAATATCACGACCTCATGCGGCACGTGCTGGAGCACGGCTACCGCAGGAATGACCGGACCGGCACCGGGACCCTGTCGGTTTTCGGTCACCAGACGCGCTTCGATCTGGCGCGCGGATTTCCCCTGGTCACGACGAAAAAGCTGCATGTCCGCTCGATCGTGCATGAACTCCTGTGGTTCATCCGGGGCGACACCAACATCGAATATCTGCGCGACCACAAGGTCACGATCTGGGACGACTGGGCCGATGAAAACGGAGACCTCGGCCCCATCTACGGCGCCCAATGGCGATCGTGGCCGGCCCGGGATGGCTCCACCATCGATCAGCTGGGCCACGTGATCGCCATGATCCGCAAGCAGCCTGATTCCCGGCGTCTCGTCGTGACGGCGTGGAATCCCGCCGATGTCCCGAGCATGGCGCTGCCGCCGTGCCACTGCCTCTTCCAGTTCCATGTCGCGGCCGGGCGGCTCTCCTGCCAGCTCTACCAGCGCTCGGCCGATGTTTTCCTCGGCGTGCCGTTCAACATCGCCTCCTATGCGCTGCTCACTCACATGGTCGCGCATGTCACAGGTCTAAAGGTGGGCGAGTTCGTGCATACGTTCGGCGATGCACATCTCTACCTCAACCACCTCGAACAGGCGCGTGAGCAGCTGAAACGCGAGCTTCTGCCGCTGCCGCGACTCGCCATCGGGCGCAACGTATCATCGATCGACGATTTCAGGTTCGAGGACTTCGAGATCATCGGCTATCAGAGTCACCCCCATATCGCTGCCCCGGTCGCGGTATGAGCCTGGTGATCCGCTGCGCGCTTCCCGGCGATAGTGCGCTGTTGCTTTCATTGATCCGCAAGCTTGCCGCTTTCGAGAGGCTCGCCGACGAGGTGGATGCCACGACCGAGCGCATTGATGCCGATCTATTCGGGGCGGCACCCAAAGCATTTTGTGAAATCGCCGAATGGAACGGGGAGCCTGCCGGCTTCGCGCTGTGGTTCTACAATTTCTCCACCTTCCGCGGCCGTCATGGCCTCTACCTCGAAGACCTCTATATCGAACCGGCCTATCGCGGGCACGGTATCGGCCGTTCGCTGCTGCGCCATCTCGCGCGACGCTGCGCAAGCGAAGGTCTGGCGCGGCTCGAATGGTGGGTGCTCGACTGGAACGACCGGGCGATCGAGTTCTACAGGTCGCTGGGTGCGGTCGCCATGGACGACTGGACGGTGTATCGCCTCACGGGCGCAGCGCTCGAAAGACTGGCCGAGGACTGAGGCTGGATGGCTCGCATCGCGCTGGTGGCGGCGGTGGCCAGGAATGGAATCATCGGCCGTCGGGGGCAACTGCCGTGGCAGCTATCCTCGGATCTGAAGCACTTCAAGGTGATTACCATGGGAAAGCCGGTCATCATGGGACGCAAAACGTGGGAAAGCCTGCCGAAGAAACCGCTGCCGGGCCGTGACAACATCGTCGCCACCCGAAATCCGCGCTATCGTGCGGAGGGGGCAATCGTCGTCGATGATATCGATGCAGCGATAGCGAGCGGCAAGGTGCTGGCAGAGCGCCGGGGGGTGGATGAAATCGCGGTCATCGGCGGGGCCGAGGTTTTCGCCGCGCTGTTCGATCGTGCTGAACGCATTTACCTGACGGAAGTCGACCTTGAAGTAGAAGGCGATGCCGTCTTTCCCGCACTCGACCCGCAGGACTGGCGCGAGATCGCTGCGAGGACGTTTCCACGCGGCGAAAAGGATGACGCCGCCTTCGTGGTCAGGACTCTGGAAAGGCGTTCGGACTGACCCGCGCGGGTTCATTTCAGTTGAGCTATTTAGTTCCAGTGGCGGTGCCACCTTCCGGTACAGCGCAGCCTACCGTTTCTCCAAAACTTGCGACCGTGACAGTGCAGCCAGGAGTCCTCCTCAAAGTCGTCGTAATAATAACGGGAGCCGCCATAGAAGGGGGCGGCGCCGAACGCGAAGAGCGGGACGCCGATGCCAATGCTGACCCCGTTGTCCCAGCGATTACGCCGCCAGTTATTACCTCGCCAGTTATTACGCCGCCAGTGACGGTTGTGCCACCGGTTGCGGCGCCAGTTGCCGCGATGACTGACGAGAGACACTTCAGGTTTGCTATCCGCCTGGCCGAGCAGCCTGTAAGCGTGTGACTGAAACCCGCTGGCTGCCGGCGCGGGTGTCGCAATCATGGCGGCGCCGATTGCGGCCATGCCTGCCACAGTCAGTTTCTGCCAAAGCATCATGAGGGAATTCCTTCCTTGCTATTGCTCAGCTCTGATCGTAAACGCCGCTCGCTTCTGGTTTGTTCCGTGCCTTGGGTGCTTTCGGGGGACTTGCCGGCCGGCGGCCTACGAAAAGAGCATACATTATCCCACGACATGCTCTATATGTCGGGCACGCTCTCTTAAGGATAAGGAACCCTTAATGCCGTGGCAAAATCAAGGCGGTAATGGCTGGTCCGGCGGAAAAAACCGCGGACCGTGGGGGCAGGGTCCGGGGCGCCCGCCGGGACGCGGCGGCGGAACCCCGCCCGATCTGGAAGAGATACTTCGGCGGGGCCAGGAACGGCTGAAGGACATCATGCCGGGAGGAGGCGGCAGGGCGACTTGGCTGTTGCCGATTCTCATTCTTGCGGCCTTGTGGCTTTACAATAGCATCTACGTGGTCAGCCCCGAGCAGCGGGGCGTGGTTCTGAGCTTCGGGGAATACAGCCGAACGACGGGCCCGGGCCTGCACTTCCTGCTGTGGCCGATCGAGACGGTCGAGCGCCCGCGCGTGGAGACGGAAAACCTGCTGCAGTTCGGCGACAGCCCAACCGAGAGTCTCATGCTGTCCGGTGACCAGAATATCGTCGACATGAAATTTACCGTGTTGTGGAGGATCAAGGATCCCGAGGAGTTCCTGTTCAACGTCGCGGCACAGGAGCAGCTGGTGCGGGTGGTAGCGGAGAGCGCGATGCGCGAAATCGTCGGCCGCACGCCGGCGGAGGAAATCCGTACGCGGGGCCGCCAGGCGGCAGGGGCGCAGGTCCAGCAGCTGATCCAGGCCACGCTCGATTCCTATCAGTCGGGCATCCTGGTAACGGGTGTGCAACTGGAGAAGGCCGATCCACCGCCCCAGGTCGTCGACGCCTTCGAAGAGGTGCAGCGCGCCGAGCAGAACCAGAACCGTCTGATTCGCGAGGCGGAGCAATATCGAAACCAGCGGCTGGGGGCGGCGCGGGGCGAGGCAGCGAAGATCGTGGAGGACGCCAAGGGTTACAAGGCGCGGGTCGTGAACGAGGCGGAGGGCGAGGCACAGCGCTTCCTCAGCGTCTACGAGGAGTATGCCAAAGCCAAGGACGTCACCCGCGAGCGCCTCTTCCTGGAGACCCTCGAATCCGTCCTGTCGCAATCCAACAAGGTTATCCTCGGCGGTGACCAGGGGGTGGTGCCTTATCTGCCGCTGCCGGAAATTCAGAAACGGCAGGAATCGGCGGTGGGCCAGGGCAGCCCGGGAGCAAGCCAGCAATGAGCACGCTCAAGACCGCCGTCATCGTCGTGCTCGGCGCCATCGCCGTCATCGCGTATTCGTCCATATTCGTCGTCGATGAACGCGAAAAGGCACTGGTCGTGAGACTGGGTGAAATCAAACGCACGATCACCGAGCCGGGTTTGTATTTCAAGCTGCCATTCGTCGAAGATCGGGTCGCCATCGAGGACCGCATCCTGTTTTTCGAGAGCACCGACAAGACCGTGCAGGTTGTGGACGGCCGGCGCTACCAGGTCGACGCCATCACCATGATCCGGGTCGTCGACCCGCAGCGTTTTCGCGAAACCACAGACGCTTCTCTCACCCGCGCCCGCGACCGCATCGCAACGAGGCTCGATGCCGCGCTGCGCCAGACCTACGGCCGGCGCACCTTCGATGCGGCGTTGAGTAAGGACCGCCCCGTCATGATGCGCGAAATCCGCGACCAGGTGCGCGCGGAAGCCGCCTCGCTCGGCATCGATGTCCTCGACGTGCGCATCAGGAGAACCGATCTGATGCCGGAGGTGCTCAACGACACCTACGCGCGCATGTCGGCGGAACGGCTGGCGGAAGCCGCACAGCTGCGGGCCATCGGCGAAACGCAGAGCATCACGGTCCGCGCCGAGGCCGACCGCGAGGCGGTGGAGCTGGTGTCGAAGGCACGCCGGGAATTGGAGATCATACGAGGCGAAGGCGAGGGCGAGCGCAACAAGGTCTTCGCCGATGCGTTCAACAGGGACCCCGAGTTCTTCTCGTTCTACCGGTCCATGCAAGCCTATGTGAAGAGCCTGACGACTCCCGGCACCACGCTCGTGCTCAAGCCTGATTCCGAGTTCTTCAAATACCTCGGCAAGAACCCGCAAGCGCCGCAGCCGCAAGCGGCGCAGCCGCAACCGCAGCCTCAGGCCCCACCATCCCAGCCGCAGCAATGAGCGATATTGCGACGGCGCTTGGACTGGTACTGGTGATCGAGGGATTGCTGTATGCGATTGCCCCGGGAGGACTGAGGCGCATGATGAGCATGGCGCAAGGCATGACGGACGACCAAATGCGGACAGGGGGGATGATCGCCATCGCAATCGGCGTCGCAATCGTATGGGTCGGCCGGTCGATGCTGTCGCCGGGATGAGGAAGAATTGATCAGGCGGCGTTTGCAGTGAGGGTGGCCGGCAATCTAGAATGGCTTGGACGGCAGGGGTCCGGAGGAGGCTGATGAGACAGGAACTTTCCCGCATGGTGGCGCCGATTCTGGCTGCCGCATTCCTGCTCAGCGCGCCCATGACGGCTCAGGCGACGGGTCCGGACTCGGTGGCCGACCTCGCCGAGCGGCTGTCCTCGACGGTGGTCAACATATCGACGGTGCAGAAATCCGACGGCGTCGCCAACCAGGTGCCGATACCGGACCTGCCGGAGGGGTCGCCGTTCAAGGACTTCTTCGACGATTTCTTCGAGAAACAGCAGCGCGAAGGCGGCGAGTTGCCGCGCCGCATGAACTCGCTGGGCTCCGGGTTCGTGCTCGATCCCTCCGGCTACATCGTCACCAACAACCACGTGATCGAGGGAGCGGAAGAAATCGAGGTCAACTTCCCGGACGGCAGCAATCTCAAAGCGAAGGTCATCGGCAAAGATGCGAAGACCGATCTCGCTGTGCTGAAGGTCGAGAGCGACAAGCCGTTGTCAGCGGTAGTGCTGGGTGATTCCGATGCGTTGCGGGTGGGCGACTGGGTGCTGGCCATCGGCAATCCCTTCGGGCTCGGCGGCTCGGTCACCCTGGGCATCGTTTCGGCGCGCAACCGCAATATCAGCGCCGGGCCCTACGACGATTTCATTCAGACCGACGCCGCCATCAATCGCGGAAACTCGGGAGGGCCGCTGTTCAACATGGCGGGCGAGGTGGTGGGTATCAATACGGCAATCATATCGCCGACCGGCGGGTCGATCGGCATCGGGTTCTCGGTGCCGGCCAACACCGCCAAGGGCGTGATCGCACAACTGCGGAACTTCGGCGAGACGCGGCGCGGCTGGCTCGGCGTGAAAATTCAGACGGTAACCCCCGATATCGCCGAGGGACTGGGTCTCGACAAACCTCAAGGCGCTCTCGTGGCCGACGTGACCGCCGCCGGCCCGGCCGAGAAGTCAGGCATCCGGGCAGGCGACGTCATTGTTTCCTTCAACAGCAAACCAATCCGGGAAATGCGCGACCTGCCGAGGCTCGTCGCCGAGACCGGGGTCGGGGTCTCCGTCGATGTCGTCGTGCAGCGCAAGGGCGAGCAGAAGACTCTCAAGGTGGAGGTCGGCCGGCTCGAGGAGGCAGAGCGGGTTGCGGCGGCCGTGCCAGCCGCCAGCCCCGATGCATCGAGCTCCGCCGCGCAGAGCACTGAAGTGCTCGGCATGAAGCTGGCGATGCTCAACGACGAGTTGCGCAAGCAGTTCAAGATCGAGAACCATGTGCAGGGCGTAGTGATCGTCGCGGTCGATCCGGAAAGCCGTGCAGCCAAGGAGAACCGTATCGAAGCGGGCGACGTCATCACCGAAGCCGACCAGCGCCAGGCGCGGCTGCCGAGAGACATCGCCGACCGGGCCAAGGAACTCGAAGGGCGCGGCAAGAGCTCGATGCTGATGCTTGTTTCGAAGTCGGCCCAGCAGGGGGAGCTGCGTTTCATCGCCCTGAAGCTCAAGGGCTAGGCGGATACTCGCGTACGTATCTGCGGGTCTTACCCGACGAACTCGTCGCGCCGGTAGCCCTGCAGGTAGAGTAGGGCCGAAAGATCGCCGTGGTCGATTCTGACGCGGGCTGCGTCGCGCACCACGGGCTTGGCGCGAAACGCGACACCGAGGCCGGCCTTATCCAGCATGCCGATATCATTGGCGCCGTCGCCAACCGCGAGCGAGTTGCAAAGCTCGAGTCCGCGGCGGGCCGTCAGTTCCTCGAGCGCGGCAACCTTCGCTGACCGGCCGAGCACCGGTTCCTCTGCAGCACCCGTAAGTCTTCCCCGGGCGATGCCCAGGCGATTGGCGCGATGCTCGTCAAAGCCCAGCTTCGCCGCGACATGATGCGTGAACTGGCTGAACCCGCCGGAGATCAGCGCGGCATGCGCGCCGTGCCGGCGCATGGTGGCCACCAGCGTGGCGCCGCCGGAGGTGAAGCGCAGGCCTTCGAGAAGCCCATCGATGACGGAAACCTCGAAGTCCTGCCAGCAGCTTCAGCCGCTCGCGCAGGGAGGACTCGAAATCGAGCTCACCGCGCATGGCTCGAGCGGTGATTGCGGCAACCCGCTCTCCGACCCCGGCCGCCGCTGCGAGCTCATCAATCGATTCCTGGCCAGATGAACGTCGAATCCATGTCGGCCAGCAACAGCAGCTTGCGGCGACGATGGTTGGGCACGACCGCGATGTCGACCGGCCGTGCACCAACGAGCGGCCGCCAGCGATCCTCGATGGCGCGAATGACCGCGACCTCGAGCTGTTCCGGAAGGCTGGGTGTGAGCGGAATTTCGCAGGCGTCCTCGCCCAGGCGGAGCGGTTCCGCGGCCTCCAGCCGGCGTGCTGCCGCCAGCAGCTCTTCATCGATCGCGCGGCTGCCGGCTCTTGCAATCAGCAGAAGATGATAGTCCATGTCCGGCAATGCGCGAGGCGAGAAAACCCGTGGTGCTTATCGCAGGGCCGACCGCCAGCGGCAAGTCGGGTCTGGCGCTCGAGCTGGCAGGCCTGCATCCCGCCTCGATCTTCAATGCCGATGCCATGCAGGTCTACCGCGAGCTGGCGGTCGTTACAGCGCGGCCTGGCCGCGAGGCACAGAAGGCAGCGCCCCACCACCTCTACGGCCACGTGCCGGCAGCCACTGCCTACTCCGTGGGCCGCTGGCTCGAGGACGTCGGCGAGAAGCTGGAGGAATGCCGGGCCGAGGGCGATGTGCCCATCGTCGTCGGCGGGACCGGACTCTACTTCCGTGCCCTGGAGCATGGACTGGCGGGTGTTCCTGCAATTCCCCCCGCGGTTCGGAGTTTCTGGCGCCAGCGCCTGCGCGAGGCGGGAACGGAAGCGCTCCATGGTGAATTGGCGCGAGCAAGCCCCAGCGAGGCGCAGAAGGTGCGGCCGTCGGATGGCCAGCGCATCGCCCGGGCACTCGAGGTTCTGCACGCAACTGGCCGGCCGCTGTCAGACTGGCAGAAGAAAAGGGGTTTACGAGGCGGACTTGCAGGGTTCCGCGTGTTGCGCATACATGTTGCGCCGCCGCGCGAAGAACTCTATCGGCGCTGCGACGCGAGGTTCCTGCGGATGCTTGCCGACGGCGCGCTCGACGAGGTCCGGGCGCTGCTCGCCCTTGGGCTCGATGAAGCGCTTCCCGTGATGCGGGCCATCGGCGTTGTGGAACTGGGCCAGGTGATCCGGGGCAAGAGCACAATCGATGAGGCAGTTTCCGTTGCGCAGCGCAACACGAGGAACTACGTAAAACGCCAGCTAACTTGGGCAAGGAGCAATATGATTGCTTGGAAATGGCTTGATGAGAACTTTTCAGAAAGAATTCAACGGGAATTTTCTAATTTTATTCGTCTGGGAGGTTGACCGCACTGCAGCAAGCCGCTAAGGCCCGTGTTCCGAAATTTGTAGGCTTTTGAGGTATGGTGCCCCGAAACGCCGAACGGCCGCATCGTGCTGGGGCGCCTCAGCAGCGGAAAAGGTCAGGGATGTGACGAAGACAGCTGGAACGATGACGCAGGAACTGACAGGGGCGGAAATCGTGCTGAAGGCGCTCGCCGATCAGGGTGTCGAGCACGTATTCGGCTATCCTGGCGGAGCCGTCCTGCCGATCTATGACGAGATGTTCCAGCAGGACAAGGTCAGGCACATCCTCGTGCGCCATGAGCAGGGTGCGGCGCACGCGGCCGAAGGCTATGCGCGCTCGACCGGCAAGTGCGGCGTCCTGCTCGTGACCTCGGGGCCGGGCGCCACCAATGCGGTCACCGGCCTGACCGACGCGCTGATGGATTCGGTGCCGCTGGTGTGCATTACCGGCCAGGTGCCGACCCACCTGATCGGCAACGACGCCTTCCAGGAATGCGACACGGTCGGCATCACGCGTCCGTGTACGAAGCACAACTATCTGGTCAAGGACGTGAACGACCTCGCCCGCGTCATGCACGAGGCGTTTTATGTGGCGACGAGCGGCCGGCCCGGGCCGGTCGTGGTCGACATCCCGAAAGACGTGCAGTTCGCCCGGGGGCGCTACGTCGGCCCGCTCAACATTCAGCACCGGACCTATCGGCCGCGGGTCAAGGGCGACGAGACGCTGATCCGCGCGGCGGTCGAGATGATCGCCGGCGCCAAGCGACCGCTCTTCTATACGGGCGGCGGGGTGATCAACTCGGGCGTCCGGGCCTCGCAACTATTGCGCGAGTTCGTGAAGCTCACCGGGTTTCCGATCACCTCGACGCTCATGGGGCTCGGCGCCTTCCCGGCATCGGGCGAACAGTGGCTCGGCATGCTCGGGATGCACGGAACCTACGAAGCCAATCTCGCCATGCACGATTGCGACGTGATGATCAGTATCGGGGCGCGTTTCGACGATCGCATCACCGGCAGGCTCGATGCGTTTTCGCCTGGCTCAAAGAAAATCCACGTCGACATCGATCCCGCATCCATCAACAAGACGGTGCGCTGCGACCTGGCGGTGATCGGCGATTGTGCGCATGTGCTCGAGGCGATGATCCGGGTCTGGAAAAGCCGCCAGCCGCGTCTCGACAAGGCGGCGCACGCGGCGTGGTGGAGCGCGATCCGGAAATGGCGCGCCCGCGACTGCCTGAAGTATCGCAGCAGCAGGGACGTCATCATGCCGCAATACGCGATCGAGCGGCTCTACGAGGCGACCAGAGCGCGCAACGTCTACATCACCACCGAGGTCGGCCAGCACCAGATGTGGGCGGCGCAGTTCTACAAGTTCGAGGAGCCGAACCGGTGGATGACCTCGGGCGGACTCGGCACCATGGGCTATGGGCTGCCGGCGGCAATCGGCGTGCAGGTCGCCCATCCCGACGCCCTGGTGATCGACATCGCCGGCGACGCCTCGGTGCTGATGACCATGCAGGAGATGTCGACCGCCGTGCAGCATCGCCTGCCGGTGAAGATCTTCATCATCAACAACCAGTACATGGGAATGGTCAGGCAGTGGCAGCAGCTGCTGCACGGCAACCGGCTGTCGGAGAGCTACATGGATTCGCTGCCCGACTTCGTCAAGCTCGCCGAGGCTTATGGCTGCGTCGGCATCCGGTGCGAAAAGCCGGTCGATCTCGATCCTGCGATCGGCGAGATGATCGAGGTGAGGCGTCCGGTGCTGTTCGACTGCCGGGTCGCCGCGCTCGCCAACTGCTTCCCGATGATCCCCTCCGGCAAGGCGCATCACGAGATGCTGCTCGGCGAAGACTTGCCGGACGTCGGGATCGGCGAGGTAGTCAGCGAAGAGGGGAAGGTGCTCGTCTAATCATGAACATCAGCAGCAATAATCAGCCCGCGTCGCTCTCTCTCCCCCCTTGCGTGGGGGAGTTGGAGAGGGGGGTGGGTCCCTCAGGGATTCGCATCGGTGTTTCAAGCGAATCTCCTGCGAATTTGGCGGGCTGTCGACCCCCCTCCCTGGCCCTCCCCCGCAAGGGGGGAGGGAACTCCTTGGTCAAAGCAGGGGGGAGGAGAAAGCCATGAACATCAGCAGCAATCATCAGCCCGCGTCGGCCTATTTCCTAGCGACGCAGAAGCAGAAGCCCGAAACCCATACGCTGACGGTGCTGGTCGACAACGAGCCCGGAGTTCTGGCGCGGGTCATCGGGCTGTTCGCCGGCCGTGGCTACAACATCGAATCGCTCACCGTGTCGGAAACCTCCCACGAGGCCCACGTATCGCGGATCACCGTGGTCACGACCGGCACGCCCTCCGTTCTCGAGCAGATCCGCGCCCAGCTCGAACGCCTGGTGCCGGTTCACTCGGTCGCCGATCTGACGGTCATCGGCAACGCGATCGAACGCGAGCTCGCCATGGTGAAGGTTGCCGGCAAGGGCGAAATGCGGGTCGAGGCGCTGCGGCTCGCGGAGGCGTTTCGAGCCCGGGTGATCGACGCCACCACCGGTTCCTTCATCTTCGAGATCACCGGCAAGACCGACAAGATCGAGCAGTTTATCAACCTAATGATGCCGCTGGGACTGGTGGAAGTCTCGCGCACCGGCATCGCCGCCATCAGCCGCGGTCCGGAGGGGATGAAGATTTAACTGCGTCATCGGGCAATTTGCGCAAAGTCACGACCGGCTTCGTTCAGGCCGTTTCGCGGTCGTAGTAATCGACCGTGTTTTCGGCGCGGAACATCTTTCGGACACCGCTCTCGCCGCGCTGTCCGGTCACGATGAGGATCTTCTGCGAATTCGGGGTACTCACACGTCTCGATATCGACCAATGTCGATAGCGCGAGATACCGCATCGTTGTCTTGCCGGTGTTGATGATCTGGTGTGCTACGTTCGGGCCGCCTGGCGGGCATGCGATCACATCGTGTTTCCGGATCGGGTATCTTTTTTCGCCAAAGCGCAGCTCGCCTTCTCCCTCGATGATCAGAAACATCTCCTCTTCACCATGATGACAATGGAAGGGGCACTGGGCCTTGCCGGGTGGCAAAACTGTCAGATTGTAGCCAAGCTTCTTGGCTCCGATGTGATCGCTGATTTGGCCGCGGCTCGAAGTGTAGAGGCCGTTTTCTTCGATATCGTCGAACTCGACATCGTCGAGGTTCATGATCGGTTTCACCATGTGTTCCTCCAATAAGACTTAATCGCCAGTGTCACGCATGCTGGAGGTTATAGGCTAATCAAGTCGTCACCCCAGCGAATGTTGGGATCCAGCTTTGCAACCGGCGCCGCAGAAAAAGCGGGCTTTTGTCTCTAGGTCGTGAGCCCGAGAATCGCTAGAAATGACGAAGAGTTGGTTTCGGGTTATGGATCGCCGGTGACCGCGAAGCTTTCCGTCAACGTCAACGCCATCGCTCAGCTCAGGAACCGGCGCAATCTGCCGTGGCCGTCCATTCCGGACCTGTGCCGCATCGCGCTCGACGCCGGAGCCCACGGCATCACCGTCCATCCACGGCCCGACCAGCGCCACATCCGACCTGGCGACGTCGATGATATCGCGGCCCTCTTGCGCGGCCGCGGCGACAAGGAATTCAACATCGAGGGTTATCCGGCCGAGGACTTTCTGCGCCTCGTCGAGAAAGCCAGGCCGCAGCAATGCACGCTCGTTCCCGACGAGCCGGCGCAGGCTACCTCCGACCACGGCTGGGACATCGCTGCCAATGAAGGGCTTTTGAAACGAGCCGTCGCCCGTCTACGGGCGCGGGGAGTGCGGGTATCGCTGTTCATCGACGCCGATCCGGCGCTGGCGCCGCTGGCGAAATCCGTGGGCGCGAACCGGATCGAGCTTTACACGGGCCCGTTCGGCAACAAGTTCACACCCCGCGAGCGCGCTGCTGAACTGGGCAAGCTCAAGGCTGCCGCAGAGGCGGCACGGCAGGCCGGTCTCGGCGTCAACGCCGGCCACGACCTGACCCGTGACAACCTGCCGGAACTCGCGGCAGCGGTTCCCTTCCTCGCCGAAGTATCGATCGGCCATGCCATCGCCGCCGATGCCTTGACCTTCGGAATGGCGCGAACAGTGCGGCTGTTCCGCGCTGCTTTGCAATCACCGTTCGCGGCTGCATCGGCATGAAAAACGAGCTCTTTACGTTGGCCGGCATCGGTCTCGTGCAACTGCTGGCGGTCATCAGCCCAGGCCCGAGTTTCCTCATCACCGCGCAGACGGCGGCGCTGCGCTCTCCGGCGACCGGGGTGAAGGTCGCCCTCGGGCTCGGAGCCGGAACGCTCCTGTGGTCCGGCGCTGCCCTCCTCGGCCTGAATGCGGTCTTCCAGCAGTTTCACTGGCTCTATGTGGTGGTGAAGATAGGCGGAGCCCTGTTCCTACTGTGGATCGCATTGCAGATCTTCCGGCATGCCGCGGAACCGATCGAACTGAACCAGGGAGCGGACCAGCAACGAACCCGTGGGCCCTTTCTCAAAGGGTTCCTCACCCAGATCGGCAATCCCAAGGTCGCCGTGTTCTTCGGCTCGATATTCGTCGCCATGTTGCCCAGCGAGGTGCCGTTGTGGATGGCGCTGTCACTGATCGGCATCGTCACCCTGAACGAAGTCGTCTGGTACTCGGCAGTCGCTCTCTTCTTCGGCTCAGCGCCGGTGCGCCGCTCCTATCTTGCGGCCAAACGCTTCATCGACCGGGCAACAGGGCTGTTCCTGGGCGCGCTCGGGCTTCGCCTCCTGTGGTCGGCGCGCGAAACGGCGTGACCGAACAGCCAGAGCGGGACCCTTGCTTTCACAACTATCGTATGCGCATCTTTTCCAGGTGTGCGGGCGCGCGCACATCCGTCATCCCGGCGCACCCTCCCCAACGTCATTCCGGCGCAAGCCGGATCCCGCTCGGGACTTTTCCGCCGCTGGACTGCTTAAAGCTGGATACCGGCTTTCGCCGGCATGACGGATGAGTGAGAACGCGATGGCTGCGAACTGTTCAAGGGGAATTTCATGCGTGTGTACTACGACCGCGATGCCGATGTGAAATCTCATCAAGGGCAAGAAAGTCGCGATCATCGGCTATGGCAGCCAGGGCAGGGCGCATGCCCTCAATCTCAGGGATTCAGGCGTCAGAAACATTACGATCGCCCTGAAGCCGGGGTCGGCCACCGCCAAAAAAGTCGAGGCCGACGGGCTCAAGGTCATGACGGTCCCGGAAGCGGCGGCGTGGGCCGACCTCATGATGATGGTGGCCCCCGACGAGCTGCAGGCCGACATCTGGAAGGACGAGATTGCTCCGAACGTCCGCGACGGCGCTGCCATTGCTTTCGCCCACGGCCTAAACGTCCATTTCAATCTCATTGAGCCGAGGGAAACCATCGATGTTCTGATGGTGGCGCCCAAGGGCCCGGGTCATACCGTCAGAAGTGAATATGAAAAAGGCGGCGGCGTGCCGTGTCTCATCGCCATCCAGCAGGACGCTTCGGGCAACGCCCATGACCTGGCGCTTTCCTACGCGAGCGGCATCGGCGGCGGGCGCTCCGGCATCATCGAGACGACCTTCAAGGAGGAATGCGAAACCGACCTATTCGGCGAGCAGGTCGTGCTGTGCGGCGGTCTCATCGAGCTCATCCGGGCCGGTTACGAAACCCTGGTCGAGGCAGGCTATGCGCCCGAAATGGCCTATTTCGAGTGCCTGCACGAGGTCAAGCTCATCGTCGACCTCATCTACGAGGGCGGCATCGCCAACATGAATTATTCGATCTCCAACACTGCGGAGTTCGGCGAATACGTGACAGGCCCGCGGATCATCACGGAAGAAACGCGCAAGGAGATGAAGCGGGTGCTGGCCGACATCCAGTCAGGACGCTTCACGTCGGAATGGATCGGCGAGTGCAAGGCCGGCCAGCCGCGCTTCAAGGCGTCGCGCCGGATGAACGATGCCCACCCGATCGAGGAAGTGGGTCAGAAGCTCAGGGCGATGATGCCGTGGATCGCCAAGAGCAAGCTCGTCGACAAGGCGCGGAATTAGAACCCGCGCGTATGGATGGGCGGCCCTCGTTCCGTCCCGCCCGAGAAACCGACGCGCTCGAGCTGGCATGCCTGAAAGCTGCGCGAGCCGGGCCAATCGCCGATCGAGGTCGGACGCAACGGCATCCGCAACAATGCGGCAAGCCCGCGGCGACTGGATCCTGCTTCGGAAGGTGGTTGCGCAGTAAATTGTCGGGACATTTCGCGGGGCAGGGCGGAAAATACACCGGAATGATTTCAGGGAGGGAGGTGCAGCCTTGGAACGGGGCCAGCGAAGGCTCGCGGCGATCCTCGCCGCCGACGTAGCCGGGTATTCGCGGCTGATGGCGGCTGATGAAGCCGGCACCGTTGTGCGGCTCAGAACGTTGCGGGCCGAAATCATCGAGCCCAAGATCGCCGAGTTCTGCGGCCGTGTCGTCGGTTCGGCCGGCGACAGCCTGCTGGTCGAGTTCGCCAGCGCCGTCAACGCCGTGCAGTGTGCGGTGGAGACGCAGCAGCGGCTCGCGGGTCTCAACGCCTCTCTGCCCGAGGATCGACGCATGGCCTTCCGCATCGGCGTGAACCTCGGTGACATCATCGCCGAGGACGGCACGATTCACGGCGACGGCGTGAACGTCGCGGCGCGGCTGGAAAAGCTGGCCGACCCCGGCGGCGTCTGCATCGGGGCGAACGTCCACGATCAGGTCAGGAGCAAACTGCCCTACGATTACACCGACCTCGGCCCACAACGCGCCCACAACATCCCCGAGCCGGTCCACGCCTGGCGGATCGGACCAGCCGTGCGCAGAGCGGCTGCCGCCGTCAAAGGTCCGGGGCGCGACGCCAGTCCTCCGGCTGGCAAACCTTCGATCGCCGTGCTTCCGTTCGAGAACATGAGCGGCGATGCGGAGCAGGATTATTTCTCCGACGGCATCACCGAAGATCTGATCACCGAGCTTTCCCGGTTCCGCGAGCTGCTGGTGATCTCGCACACCTCCTCCTTCGCTTTCAAAGGCAGAAAGTTCCACATCTCGGACGTCAGCCGCAGCCTGGGCGCGCAATATGTCGTAGCGGGCAGCATTCGCAGAGCTGGCAAGCGCGTGCGCATAACCGCCCAGCTTACCGACACCGCGAGCGACAAGCAGATCTGGGCCGAGCGGTATGATCGGGATCTGGAAGACATTTTTCAGGCTCAGGACGATGTCGTCAGGCACGTCGTAGCCACGTTGGTCGGGCGTCTGGAGCATGAGCGGTATGAAAGCACCAGGCGAGTTTCAGCGGATCGTCTTGCGGCCTACGATCTTTTTCTCCGCGGCCGACAGCACTTCTTCACCTGGACTCTCGAGGACAATCAGAAGGCGCGGGAGTACTTCGAAGCCGCGGTGCGCATCGATCCGGACTACGCGGCTGCCTACGCCGCACTGTCAGAAGCATCCTACAGGTCGTGGCTCAACGGCTGGAGCAACTCACCCGAAGACGATCGCGCGGCCTTTTTGGCGATCGCGCGAAAGGCTGTCGAATTGGACGATCAGGACAGCCGCACGCAAATGGCCTTTGGAATCGGCTACATGTATCACGGCGAGCTCGCGAAGGCCCGTCATCACTTGGAGATTGCCCGCCGGCTGAACCCGAACCATACGCGTGTTCTGGCGTTCCTGTCGCGACTTGTCCTCTTCGAAGGTGATCCCGCGCGATCGGTCGAATACGTTCGCGAAGCGATCGCTCTCAATCCGTTCGGGAAATACGAGTGGTTCCTCGGGCAGGCGCAATTCACCGCCAGGGACTATCGCAATGCGATCGCGACGTTGACGAGCATCCGCGATCCGACCGAGGTGGTCGTGGCGTTGCTTGCGGCCTGCCGTGCGATGATGGGCGAGGAGGCGGAGGCCGGCCGTCTTTGCAGCGAATTCCTTCGCCGAACGTCGGCGGCCCCCGGGTTGAAAACGCTCACGGGCCCGCTCGACTGGCAGCGGTATGTTTCAGAACGATGGCCGTTCCAGAACCGCAATGACTTGACCCATCTGGTGGATGCGCTGCGTAAAGCAGGTCTGCCGATCTGAATGGACGACACCGAATGACTACGCTTCGATCAGGAAGCGTTGTTTGAAACCCTGCCTGCCGCGCGGCGTGACGAAGACGGCCCGCGTGCGCTCGTCCCGCCGGAGCCAGCCCTGATCGCACAGCCGGGAAAACAGGCTCGCTCCCAGAGCGCCACCCAGGTGCGGCTGGCGCTCGCTCCAGTCCAGGCACTGCCGGGTGAGCCGCCGTCGGCTGGTCAGCAACTCATCCATGTCGATGCCCATGTCGGCGAACGCCGACCTGCCCTTCTTGCGCAGGGTAAACCCGGTAGTGGTTGCAACCAGATAGCCAAGCGCCACCAACGATAATGTAAGCTGGACCCCCAAGCGTCCGGCCAGATGGTCATAACAGGTCCGCGCAGCGCGCAGCGGATCGTCACGGCGATGCGGTGCGCGATAGCGGGGCGACGTGTTCGCCGCGATCGATTCAAGCGCCTCCAGGACGTCGGCGATCTCCTTCGAGGCGAGGCGGAAGAGTCCATGGCGTCCCGCGCGCTCCACGGTCACCATCTTCGCCTTCACCAGCCTTGCAAGATGACCGCTCGCCGTATTGGGAGCCACCCCGGCGATATGGGCGAGCTCGGTTGCGGTCAGGCTATTGTCGTCCTTCAGGGCGGACAACATGCTTGCGCGGGCGGGGTCGCCGATGAGGGACGCCACTTCAGCGATGTTCGGGCCGTCGGCCATAGTTCGATCTTAGCCGAATCATCGCCGCCAACAAACTCCTAAGATAGAACAGGCTTGGGAGGAACGGCGATGACTGGTCAACTGCATTCCGGGGGCTGTCACTGCGGCGATATCCGCTATGAGGTCAGCGGGCCATCGGTCTGGAAAGCCGTCTGCTATTGCGAAAGCTGCACACGCATAGCCGGCGCTCCCGCCGTGGCTTGGGCCGGCATCGAGAGGTCCCGATTCCGCATGCTGAAAGGCTGCGTAAAGTATGACCCCGAGAATTTCTTCCGGGTCAACCAGAACATCCGCCCACAAGCCTAAAGAGCGATATTTGCGAGATCTCTGCCCGGCGCGGTAGCAATGTCTTCATCCGGTGTGGGTTCCCGTGCAGTCTATGCCGGATTGCGGCGGCGTATGGGATAGTCGGCCGATCGAGCAGGGCAGGAGGAATTTCATGTGGCGGGAGATTACAGCCGACGATCGGATCGAAATCCAGGTCGATGGATACAGGATCGTGGCCTACAGCTTCGGCAAAGGCGCCGAAACCGTGTTCTGCCTCAACGGCGGACCGGGACTGCCGTGCGACTATCTGCGCGAGGCCCATTCCTGCCTGATCGATGAGGGCTACCGCGTCGTCGCCTTCGACCAGCTGGGCACCGGCGCGTCGGACCGGCCCACGGACGATCGCCTGTGGACGATCACCCGATATGTCGCCGAGACCGAGACGGTGCGCCAGGCGCTCAAGCTCGGGCGGGTCCATCTCCTCGGCCACAGCTGGGGCGGCTGGCTCGGCATCGAATACGCGCTGACCCATCGCGAGGCCCTTAAAACGGTGATCCTCGAGGACACCGTCGCCGACATCCCGCACCTCATAAGGGAGCTTGAGCGGCTCCGCGCCGCGCTCGGGCCCGAGACCGTGGCGATGATGCAGCGACACGAAGCCGAAGGCAGCCTCGATCATCCCGAATACCAGGCTGCGGTGACGATCCTCAACTACCGCCACGTCTGCCGGCTCGCCGAATGGCCGGCGCCCGTCAGGCGCTCGCTTGATGACTGGAACATGGGGCCGTACAAGGCGATCCAGGGGCCCAACGAGTTCCTCTACATCGGCAACCTCAAGGACTGGAATCGGGTGCCCGATCTCAACCGCATCACCGTGCCGGTCATGATTACCACCGGCCAGCACGACGAGCTGACGCCCGCCTGCGCCATGCGGATGAAGCTCGCCATGCCGCAGTCCGAGCTTCACGTCTTCCCGAATTCGAGCCACATGCCGTTCTATGAGGAGCCGCACCTGTACTATCCTGCGCTGCTCGGGTTCCTGAGGAAGCACAGGGGAGCGTAGGTTTGCACCGCTACCGCTTCGTCCTCGCGCGGCCGTTTCAGCTGCTGCCGGTGCTCGTCGGCATCAGCCTCATCACGTTCGTGCTGGTGCGCTCGATCCCGGGCGATCCGGCGCGCGTGCTGCTCGGCACCAAATCGACGCCCGAGGCGATCGCCCGCATCCGCGCCCAGTTCGGCCTCGATGAGCCGCTGTGGGCGCAATACTTCTATTTCCTCAAGAACCTGTTCCGGGGCGAGATGGGCACGTCGATCCTCTACCGCACCGACGTGCTCGGCCTCATCGGCGAGCGCATCGGGCCGACGCTGTTCCTGGTGCTGGGCAGCGTCGCGCTGGCGATCGCGATCGCCGTGCCGCTCGCTGCCATCGCGGCGCGCAATCGCGGCGGGTTTGCCGACAATCTCATTCGCCTGATCTCGACCGTGGGTCTCGGCTTTCCGCCGTTCTGGCTCGCCATCATGCTGATGATCCTCTTCAGCGTGAAGCTCGACCTCTTTCCGGTGTCGGGTTATGGCGACAGTACCCTCGACCGGGTGCACCACATGGTCCTGCCGTGCTTCACGGTGGCGCTCGCCATGTCCGCGGTGCTCACCCGCAACCTGCGCGCCAGCATGCTCCAGGAAATCTCCTCCGACCATGCCACGGCGGCACGGGCCCGCGGCCTGCCCGAGGATGTGGTGTTCTGGCGCCACGTAGTGCCCAACTCACTGGTGCCGGCCATCAATCTGCTCGCGGTCAACATCGGCTGGCTGATCGGCGGCTCGGTGGTGATCGAGATCGGTGTTCTCACTCCCCGGCATGGGCCAGCTGCTGGTGCGGGGCATCTTCACGCGCGACTACATGGTCGTGCAGGGAGTCGCCATGGCGTTCGCCTGCGCCACGGTCCTCATCAATTTCCTCGCCGACATCCTCACCGCCGCCACCGATCCGAGGGTGAAGATATGACGGCCGCCGCCACGACAGCGATCGAGGAGAGACGCCTGCCGGCGCCGCTCAAGCTGGGGCTCGCGATCGTCGCCACGGCCGTCGTGATCGCGCTGCTGGCGCCGTGGATCGCGCCCTACGATCCGATCGCTCAGAATACGGGCAATACGCTGAAGCCCCCCGGCGCGGCCCATCTATTCGGCACCGACAACTTCGGACGCGACGTTTTCTCCCGCGTCATCTGGGGAACCCGCATCGATCTCAAGATGGGGGTGATCGGCGTCGTCTTCCCGTTCATGATCGGGACCGTCATCGGTTCGGTCTCGGGATATCTCGGCGGGTGGGTGGACGCGTTGTTCATGCGCATCGTCGATGTCGTCCTCGCATTCCCGTTTCTGGTGCTGATGCTGGCGATCATCGCGATCCTGGGGCCCGGGCTCATGAGCTTCTACATCGCGATGGCGCTCGTCGGCTGGGTTTCCTATGCGCGCCTTATCCGCTCGCAGACGCTCATCCTGAAGCACAGCGATTTCATCCTGGCGGCGCGGAGCCTGGGCTTCAGCCACGGGCGGATCATGTTCCGCCACATCCTGCCCAACGCGCTCGTCGCCTCGATCGTGTTCTCGATGTCGGACGTGGTGCTGGTGATCCTGTCGGGAGCCGCGGTGAGCTATCTGGGGCTCGGCGTGCAGCCGCCCACCGCGGAGTGGGGCATCATGGTCGCCGAGGGACAGAATTTCATCACCACGGCATGGTGGATCACCACGTTTCCGGGGCTGGCGATCGTGGCGCTCGCCTTCGGCTTCAGCATGGTCGCCGACGGGCTTGGCGAGTTCCTGGGCCTCGGCGAATGACACCTTCCTTTCTCGATGTTCATGGCCTGACCGTCGTCGCGGGCGAGCGCACGATTGTCGACGGCCTTTCCTTCATGCTCGACCGCGGCCAGATCCTCGGCCTGGTCGGTGAAAGCGGATCGGGCAAAACCGTCGCCTGCCGCGCCCTGATGCGGCTCCTGCCCTCGACGAGCCTGCGTATCGCCGGCGGATCGGTGCGGCTCGAGGGGACCGACCTTCTTGCGCTCGAGCCCGATGCGATGCGCGAGGTGAGGGGCCGGCGCATCGGCATGATCTTTCAGAACCCGGCGAGCCACCTCGACCCGGTCATGACGATCGGCGGGCAGATCGCCGAGAGCCTCAGATTTCATCGCGGCGGCGATGCGCGGGAGGCAAAGCAGGCGGCGATCGAGCTCCTGCGCCAGGTCGGCATTCCCGATCCGAGGCGCCGGGTCGACGATTTCCCGCATCAGTTTTCCGGCGGCATGCGGCAGCGCGCGATGATCGCCCTGGCGCTCGCGTGCGAACCCGACCTGCTCATCGCCGATGAGCCCACCACTGCCCTCGACGTGACAGTGCAGGCGCAGATTCTCCGTCTGCTCCTCGACCTGCGTGACCAGCGGGGCCTGTCGATCATCCTCATCACCCATGATCTGGGCGTCGTCGCCCAGACCTGCGACACGGTCGCCGTCATGTATGCGGGGCGCCTGTGCGAAGAGGGCGCGAAACGCGACGTGCTTCGCTCCCCGCTGCATCCCTACACGGCCAGGCTGATCGCCTGTCAGCCGTCCACCGCCATGCCGGGCCGGCTGCTTGCCAGCATTCCGGGCCAGCCGCCGCTGCCGTCATCGTTTCCGCGCGGCTGCCGGTTTCATCCGCGCTGCGAAAAGGCCATGGACCTCTGCCGCGATATGGCGCCGGCGATGGTCGAGGTCGCGCCGGGCCGATCCGCCGCCTGCCATCTGGTGCGTGGCTAGTTTGGCAGAACTGCGTCCCTGTCGCAACCCACCTTCCCTCCCCACAAGGGGGAGGGACTACCGCCACTTCCTCTGAGGGGAGGGGCAGGGTGGGGGTCTGGCCATGAGCGAGCCGCCACTGCTGGAGGTGGAGAACCTCGCCGTAGCGTTCCCCGGCCGCGGTTTTGCCTGGCCGTTTGCGGAGGCAGCCACAGTGCGGGCGGTCAGCGACGTCTCGTTCCGGCTGGGGCCGGGGAAACGCTTGGCCTCGTCGGCGAATCCGGTTGCGGCAAGACGACGCTCGCCCGCGCGGTACTGGGCCTCGTCCCGATCAGCGGCGGCAGCGTACGTTTCGAAGGAGCCGATATCGATCACGACGGTTTCGCCGCGCTGCGCCGCAAGACGGCGATGATTTTTCAGGACTCCCACAACGCAATGAACCCTCGCATGCGGATCGGTCAGGCCATCGCCGAAGTTCTTCGGGTGCAGGGCAAGGCGCCGGCGCACGAAGCCCGGATGCGCGCGCTCGAGCTTCTTTCGCTCGTCGGGCTGGCTTCCGAACACGCCGATCGCCGGCCCGCCACGCTCTCCGGCGGTCAGTGCCAGCGCGCAAGCATCGCCCGGGCGCTTGCGGTTTCACCGAAGCTCATCCTCGCCGACGAATGCGTATCGGCGCTCGATGTGTCGATCCAGGCACAGATCATCAACCTCCTGATCGAGCTCCGGGAGCGGATGAACCTGGCGATGATCTTCATCGCTCACGACCTTGCCGTCGTGCGGAGGCTGTGCGACCGAGTTGCCGTCATGTATCTCGGCCGCATCGTCGAGGAGGGGACAACGTCCGATGTGTTCGAGAAGCCCCGGCATCCCTACACGCAGGCGCTCATCAGCGCGATCCCCGACGTCGATCCCGACCGGCCGCTGGCGCAGCGCATTCTGGCGGGCGAACCGCCGAGCCCGCTCGATCTGCCGCCGGGGTGCGCCTTCCATCCGCGCTGCCCGACCGTGATGGAAAAATGCCGGTCGGGGGCTCCGCCTGCACTCCGTCGGGCAGGTGCACAGCGGGCCGCTTGTCTCCTCTATGACGAGGTGCCAGACTGATCGATGCAACGACTACACATTGTGGGAGAGAAACGATGAGGAAGGAAAGACTGCTTGGCACCGTGGCGGCGTTGGCTCTCGCCGCCCTGACACTGTCTGCCAGCCTTGCCGAGGCAGCAGGAGTGTTGAGCATCGGACGGCGCGAGGACGGAACGACATTCGACCCGATCAAGAGCGCGCAGAACGTCGATTTCTGGGTGTTCTCGAATGTCTACGACGTGCTCGTCAGAGTCGACAAGACGGGAACCAAGCTCGAGCCCGGTCTCGCCGAAAGCTGGGAGGTCTCCCCCGACGGCCTCGTCTACACGTTCAACATGCGCGATGCGAAATTCGAGGACGGCTCGCCGATCACCGCCAAGGATGCCGTCTTCAGCCTGCTGCGCATCCGCGACAATCCGGGGTCGCTGTGGTCCGACACCTACAAAGTGATCAAGACCGCCGAAGCCAAGGACGACAGGACGCTGGTCGTTACCCTCAACCAGCCGGTGGCGCCGTTCCTCGCGACGCTCGCCATGCCCGGCATCTCGATCCTGTCGGAAAAGGCAGTCACCGCGGCGGGTGAAGAAGCCTATGCCGAGAAGCCGCTGGCCTCCGGCGCTTTCGGCCTGGTCGAATGGAAACGCGGCGACCGGGTCATCCTGAAGAAAAACCCCAACTTCTGGCAGGCCGACCGGGTGAAGCTCGACGGCGTCGAGTGGATCTCGGTGGTCGACGACAACACCCGCATGCTGAAGCTGCAGGCGGGCGAGATCGACTGCTCGATCTTCGTGCCGTTCTCAAAGGTGGCGGAGCTCAAACAGGATCCGAACCTCAACATCATGCTCGATCCATCGACGCGCGAGGACCATCTGCTGATCAATCACGAGAAGGGCGCGCTCGGAAAGAAAGAGGTGCGCGAGGCGCTCGACCTCGCCATCGACAAGCAGTCGATCGTCGACACGGTTACCTTCGGCGTCGGCAAAGTCGCCAAATCCTATATCCCGGAGGGCGCGCTCTACCACAATGAATCCAACCTGCTCAGGCCCTACGATCCCGAAAAGGCGAAGCAGCTCCTGAAGGATGCGGGCGCCGAAGGGTTGACCATCAACCACATCGTCCAGGCTGGCGACACGGTGGACGAGCAGATCGCCATTCTGGTGCAACAGCAACTCGCCAAGGTCGGCGTCACGGTCAACCTGCAGAAGACCGATCCCAGCCAGACCTGGCAGACGGAGGTCGACGGCAACTACGACACCGCCGTCAACTACTGGACCAACGACATCATCGATCCCGACCAGAAAACGACGTTCGTGCTCGGCCACGACGCCAACAACAACTACATGACCCGCTACAAGAACGAGAAGGTGAAAGAGCTTGTAACCCAGGCGCGCGTCGAGGCTGATCCGGCCAAACGCGAGGCTGCGTACATGGAAATCCAGAAGATCGCCAAGGACGATGTCCACTGGATCGATCTCTACTACAGCCCTTACATCAACGGCTGCCGCAAGAACGTCAGCGGCTTCTACCAGAACCCGCTGGGTCGCTTCTTCCTGGAGGACACCGCGAAGCCGGAATAGCTACGGGCCGCTTCAGGAGAGCAGCACGATGAGCCCGGCGGCGAGGAGTGCGGCCGACCACACCAGGTCGATGTTGAACCAGGCGTAGCGCAGAAACGCGAGGCCGAGCCATTCGTAGACCACGACGGCGATGAGGCCGGTGACGGCGAGCATCGCCGCCGTGTGTACGGCGAGGCCGGCGAGCGCAACGGGAAAGGGACTGTCGCCGCCGGCCGTCGCCGCCAGGCAAAGCGGCATGAGCACCGGAACCAGCATCAGCCCGGCGCCATGGGCGGTCGCCATCAGGAACGACCACAGCGCGAGGCCGGCCATGCCGGTGGTGAGACCCACCCGCACCCGATGGCGATGACCGAAAAAGTAGTGATAAGCCGCCCAGCCGATGAGCAGCGGGCCGGCGGCGTTGCGTACCAGACGGGCATCCGCGACGAGACCCAGGGTGACGAAGGCGAGCGCGACCAGCGCGGCCGAGGCGAGATGACCGCCCGCGAGCGGCAGAATCGATGCGGCGACGACGGTACGGCTCTTCCGGTGCAGGCCGAGCGCGACCGCGAACAGCCAACCCATGGCGGGGTTGAGGCCATGGAAAGCGCCGAGCCCGGCAAGCGCTGCCCAGGGCGCGATCTGCTCGATCGTCACTCCAGCGAAAGCTGGAGCCCCGCTTCTCTCCTCACACTGTTGTGTTGGCCAGCGGGATTCCGGCTTGCGATCTTGTGAAGAAATTCGTCATCCCCGCGCCGGGGATGACGACGGTTGATGGGCATAGGCTCGATCGACCACATCACGGATAGCAGTAGGAGTCCGATGAGCAGTCGCCGCCTTCGAGCCGCACCTGGTGCGGACGGTGCGGCTTCGGCCACTTGACGAAGAACTTGGGATCGAGCGCCATGCCGCCTTCCGGTTTGGCGTCGAGCTTCACCATCCAGCCGTCGATGCCCTCGGGATAGAACTGCGGGTCAACGGCGCCGTAGAGCGAGTTGGTGAAATAGATGCGCCGGCCGTCGCGGCTCACCTCCACCATCTGCGGACCTCCGTTGAGCGGTCCCTTGTCCGCCGGGTGGCCGGCGCGGGAAACGATGCCGCCGATCCGGACCTTGCCGGTGAGCTTCGGCTTGAAGGGGTCGGAGACGTCATACTGGTGGAAATCGCCGGTTCCCCAGCACGACACGTAGAGGAACCGGTCATCCATCGACAGATCGATGTCGGTGACGAGCGGCGGCACCGCCTTGAAGCCCTTGAGCACCGGCGGCAGGAGGTCGGGCTCGGCGGCCTCGGCCGGGATGTCGATGATCCTGGTGACCGCCCACTTGCTCCCGTCGCGATGCCAGACCCAGATCGAGGATGAAAGGTCCTTCAGAGAAACCACGCAGTTGACGAAGCCGTAGGCCTTCGTCGGGTCATGCGCCGGCCGGAGCTCGAACACCAGCTGGTACTCCGGTCCGAAGTCGATCGTCTGCAGATGCTTGCGCTTGTTGAGATCCCAGAAATGCAGGCGCCGGCCGTATTTGGCGCCGAGCAGAATCTCGGGCACCAGTCCGTTCTCGATGGTATCGGGAGTGCCCCATTCGCTGGTGACCATGGTGTCGTGGCCCAGGTGCCACCAGGCGTCGTAGGCGAGCTCCTGCGGTCCACGGTCGATCTCCCAGCGGCCGCGCACCTCGAAGGTCTCGTGGTCCATGAGGAAAACGCCGCCGGGCCCCTTGCCTTCGGCATTGCCCAGCGCAGCGACGTAGATGCCTTCCGGTCCGCAATGCACCGTGTGCGGGCGGCTATAGCCGGCCTTCTCGGCGACCTCCTGCGGTTCGATGACCTTGACGATCCCGGGGCGCTTCGGGTCGGGCTTGGTGTCGAGGATGTGGATGCGCGAGGAGCGCAGGCCCGGCACGACGAGATAGCGCCGCTCCGAATGGGGATGGGGGGCATTGGGGCACAGGCAGGAGGAACAGGCGTTCCAGCCGAAATGGTGCAGCTCGTCGCCGGCATTCGGCATGGCGACGGTACCGATGATTTTCGAATAGCTGTTCGAGCCAGGGTCGACGTCGACCACCGCGAGGGCATCGGGAGTTTTGCGCTCGGGATCGAAGGCCGCAACATAGGCGAGCTTCTCGGCCGGCGCCTTCATGGCCATGCGCGGCGAGGGATAGAAACTGGCGTCAGGCGTCCAAACGGTCATCGGCGATCTCCGAGGTTGATGAAATGCAGCACGCTCCTTCACCTTACTATGTAATTCGCGGCTAGTCGTGGGCGACAAGGGGGCTTGTGGCTTTCCTCACATACCTGCTGTCCCGGGAGAATGAAGGTAACGGCGTTGCTCCGGAAAGGGACCCCCATGTCGAGAACCAAGATTGCCAAGTCGATGAAAAGAACCGCCGCTGATCAGCCGCTGACCCCGGACCAGCTGCTTGCGCAAGACAACGTCGCAGCTACGAAGCCGACGCCCGCCTGGATCGAGGAGCGGCTGTCGGAGCGAATTGTCCATATTTCAGGCGGCGGATCCGGTAACCGCGCCGGCGAGCAGAAAAAGCGAATTGACAAAGGCGGATCTTCAAGCTTCCGGCTCGCGCCAGGCGAATTCCTCGGCCGCCTTGGCAAGAGCAGCGGCTTCAGTCCGATGAAAGCAGCCAAGGCGAGGGGCGAGGACCGCACAACCAAGCCATTTCGCCCGGCCTGGCAGGACTACATCTATCACCCGAAGCTGACGGTCGCGAGATCGCGGCAGATCCTGCATCGCCGCAGCGGCCGCCGGGTGTTGGCACACGAGGTCTACAGCCCTGAAAATCGGACCGTTTTCAGTCCTGTCGGCTATCCAATGCACTGCATCGGCCGCCTGCTTGTCTGGGATACGCCCGGCACCACCCGGCCGCAGCGCAGCGGTTCCGCCGTGCTCGTCGGTTCACGAGTCGTCTTGACGTGCGCTCATCTCATGCCCCGCAATGGATCGCCAGGCATGTGGGGCGTGCTGTTCGTCCCCGGATATTTCGACGGCGCATCGGTCGCGGGAGTCAATTCGTGGTGCGAAGCGTATCGCGTCGCCCCGGGGTTTGCGCCCGATGACGCACATCAGGCCTTCGATATCTCGGTCATGAAGCTCTATGATCCGCTGGGCGACGCACTGGGATATTTCGGGGCGAGAACCTACAAGTCGGGCTGGGAAGACGAAGAGAGGTGGACGCTGGTCGGCTATCCGGGGGCTATCGCCAATGCCGAGCGGCCATCGATGCAAAGCGGCATCGCGGTCATCGACGATGATCCGGATGGAAAATTTGCCGAGATCGAGCACCGCGGCGATGCTTCCGATGGCAACTCCGGCGGGCCGCTGTTCGGCGCCTTTCCGGACGGCCCCTATGTCATCGCGGTGCATGCGGGCTACGAGTATCGGACGATCGACATTCCCCTGGTGCCGACCATCGTGGCGGAAAACAACAATGTCGCGGCAGGGGGAACGGGCATGGTCGACATGATCCGGGCGGCGCGGGCCGACTGGCCTTAGACGAACTCGTGAAAACGCGCTGAAAAGGAGGAACTGCAGCCTCACGGTCCTGCTTTCCGGGGCGTCTGCCAGCCGCGTTCTGCGATGGTCTGAAGCTGGGCCTGCCGGTAGGTCGTAAACTGGCGGTCCGCCAGTACGCCGAGGAGAATGACGCCGCCCATCACGGCGAAGTTCAGTGAGCTCGGAATGCCGAGCAGATTGACCAGGTTTTGCAGGACCTGCAGCAGGATGGTTCCGAGCGCGACACCCAGAATGGAGCCTTCGCCGCCCCTGAGCGAACAGCCGCCGAGCACCGCGGCGGCGATCGCATAAAGCTCATAGAAATTGCCATGAGACGCCGGCGAGATGGAGCGGGTGTACATGGCGATGAAAACCGCCGCGAAGGCGGTCAGGCCGCAGCACAGCACGTAGGCGGCGGTGATCACGCGTGCCGTCGGGATGCCGGAATAACGCGCCGCCTCCTCGTTCTTGCCGACCGCAAGCAGATAGCGCCCGAACACCGATCGGTGCAGGGCAACGGCGAGGATGACCGCTGTGATCACGAACGCAACCAGGCTGTGGGGGACGCCCAGCGTCCGCCCGGTAGTCAGCCATTCGAGCGTCGGGAAACTCTGGCCGAAGGCGAATCCGGCCGTCGCGTCATCGGTATAGTAGCGGGCGATGCCGCGATAGATCAGGAGGCCGCACAGCGTGACCACGAACGGCTGGATGCCCATCCTGGTGACGAGAAAGCCGTGCACCGCGCCCATCAGCAATCCGAGCGCCAGGACGATCAGGAGCGCCAGGCTCCAGTGCACGCCGACGCCGGCGATGAGGTCGATGAACACCACGCCCAGGAGCGCGATGATGGATCCGACCGAAAGCTCGATGCCGCCGGTGATGATGACGAACGCCTGGGCGAGCGAGAACAGACCGAACAGCCCGATGAGATTGGCGGTGTTGGACAGGTTGATGGGCGAAAGGAACCGCGGGTTGATCAGCGCCACGGCCGAGCCGACAACCACGATGAGGACGAGCAGGCCCAGATCTTTCTTCAACGCCGCCGCCGCCGTTTCAGTGCACCGTCGCGCCGACCGCAAGCTTCAGCACGTTCGCCTCGCTGAACTCGGCTCGCTCGAGAAATCCGCTGATCGCGCCCTCGTGCATCACCGCGATCCGGTCGCTGACGCCGATGACCTCCTCCATGTCGCTCGAAATCATCAGGATCGCGGCGCCGCTGTCGGAAAGAGAGCGCATGAGCCCGTAGATCTCGTTCTTGGCGCCGACATCGACGCCGCGCGTCGGTTCGTCGAAGATGATAGCCCGCGGCGACATCGACAGCCAGCGCCCCAGTACGACCTTTTGCTGGTTGCCGCCGGACAGCGATTTCACTTCATCGGACACGCCCTGGCAGCGAATATCAAGCCGGCGCCGCTGGCGATCGGCGCTGGCGATTTCCTCCTGCCGGTCGATGAGAAAAAGGCGGGAATAGCGAGCGAGGTCAGCCAGGGAAACGTTCTCGGCGACGGAGAAATCGAGAAGCAGGCCGGACCGCTTGCGATCCTCGGGCACCAGGTAGATGCCGCTCGCGATCGCATCGCGCGGCGACGAAATCCGCACTTCCTTCCCATCCAGCGCGATGCTGCCGCCGACCTTGCCATCGATTCCGAATACGGCGCGAGCGAGTTCCGTGCGGCCCGAGCCGACGAGACCGGCCAGCCCAAGGATCTCGCCGCGGCGGACCGACAGATTCACAGGCCGATCGGGGCGCGTGCGGGTGCGAACTGCGTTGAGGCTCAGGACTACGTGATCAGCGGGGGCGGCAGGCGCCACATAGAGCGACTTGAGATCGCGGCCGATCATCAGCCGGATCATGGCGTCCGGCGTGAAGGCTCCGCGCGGCAGCTCACCGACCACCCGACCGTCCCGCAATACTACCACCCGATCGACACAGCGCTCGATCTCGTTGAGCCGGTGAGAGATGAAAATGACGCTGACGCCGCTCGCTTTGAGCTCGGCGATGATCTTCAGCAGGCGCGTCGTCTCGGAAAGCGTGAGGCTGGAAGTCGGCTCATCCATGATGACGAGGCGGGCATCGAGTGAAAGCGCTTTGGCGATTTCCACGAGCTGCATCTGAGCGAGCGACAGGGAGGAAATGTCCGCATCCGGCCCGAAATCGGCGCCGAGGCGTTCAAGGATGGGTCCGACGCGGCTGCGCAACGCAGCGCGGTCGATCAATCGCAAAGGACCGGCGAAGCGAGGCTCGCGCCCCATCAGCACGTTGGCTGCGACATCGAGATTGTCGAACAGGTTGAGTTCCTGATGGACGAAGGCGATGCCGGTGGCGATTGATTCCGAGACTGTGAGCGCATTTCGCTCGATGCCGCCAAGACGGATTTTGCCGGCGCTCGGTTCCGTCACGCCGCCGAGAATCCGCATCAGCGTCGACTTGCCGGCGCCGTTCTCGCCGATCAGTCCAATGACTTCGCCGCGTCGAACCGTGAAGGCGACCCGGTCGAGGGCCACGGCGCCGGGGAAGGTCTTGGAGATTCCCTCAAGCTCGAGAAGGGGTTCTTGTTTCCCTCCCCCTTGCGGGGAGGGACCAAGGGTGGGGGTCACCGCGGCGACACCGCCAAACCCCCACCCCTATCCCTCCCCCCAAGGGGGAGGGGAGATGGGAAAGACCCGAGCATCAACCCCCGATGCGCGCCTTGAGCTCGGCTTCGAAGGCATCGACGTTGGACTTGTCGATGATGGCGGTCGGTACGATGATGAGCTCATTGGCCGGCACCACCGACTTGTCGCCCCCAAGGTATTTGGCCATCAGCTTCATGCCCTGATAGCCCCACTCGTAGGGCTGCTGCACCACCGTGCCGGCGATGGTGCCTTCGCGTACGCCGCCCAGGGTGATCGGATCCTCATCGAAGGCGATGACCGTGATCTGCCCGAGCTTGCCCGCCTCCTTCAGCACTTCGTAGATGCGCGGCGGATTGTAGGAATAAAAGCCGACCATGCAGTTGATGTCGGGATTTGCCGCCAGCGTGTCCTCGACATTGCGCTTGGCGCGGGTCTGGTCGATGTCGTCGCCGCGCACGTCGACAAGCTCGACCTTCGAGCCCTTGATCGTCTCCTTCATGCCCTCGATGCGCTCGCGGGCATTGTCGGCGCCGGGAAGCCCGACGAAACCCATGCACTTGGCCCCGTTGGGAAGCGCCTTGAGCGCGATCTCGCCCGCCTGCTTGCCGGCATCGGTATTGGAAGAGCCGATGTAGGCGATACGGTTGGAGTTGGGCGCGTCGCTATCGGTGGTGAAGAGGGGAACCTGGCCGCCGACCCGGTTCAAGGCTTCGGTCGAGGTCTTGGGATCGACGGCGCTCACCATGATGGCGTCGACGCCGGCCGCCACCAGATCATCCATCAGGCGCTGCTGAATGGCCGCGGCAGCCTGCTCGGGATACTTGAACTGGAGGTCGTAGTCGGGGAGCTCTCCTTGGGCCTTTTTTACCCCGGCCTCGGCGAGCTTCCAAAAGTCAGAGGCTCCGTTGACGACGAATGCGAGTGTCTTCTTGTCCTGCGCCTGTGCGCCAGGGGCGAGAAGGAACGCAAGGGCGATTGCTGTACCGGCGAGCAGCTTGAGATGCATGGGATTTCCTCAGGTTGTCGTGAATGGATACCCGACCCGATCCGATCGGGCGCGGAATACACTGGGGGCGCACGTAGGCCGGGCGCCCCCACTGCTTGAGTTACTTCTGGATGCAGGTGTCGACCGTGTCCTTGGTGCATTCGTCGAGGCCGGTGAACACCGGATCTTCGACCGGCTTGCCGGCGATCAGGTCGAGCATGACCGAGGGAGCCTTGTAGCCCATTTCGAACGGCCGCTGGCCGACCAGGGCTGTGACCAGGCCTTCCTTGGCGATCGCCACTTCATCGCCGATGGTGTCGGCGGCGGAGATGACGAAATCGTTGCTGGCGATGCGATCGGCGAGCGGCTTGAACAGATCCCGATAGGGCTGCGGTGCGCCGAAGAGCGGCCAGCCGCCTTCGATGGCGAAGGCATCCAGCTTCGGATTGGCAGCAAGGATGTCAGTCATCGCCTGAACGCCCTTGGCGCCATCGTCATTGGTGAAGACTGGGCAGCCGGCCACTTCCGTCCAGCCGCCTTCACCGGCGAGCGCCGCGAGACCTTTCTGTCCGGAGAGGACGTCGCGCGTGCCCTGGGCGCGGCGCAGGATGTTGTCGGCGCCGGGATTGCCCTGGATCGTACACACGGTGCCGCCGTTCGGCTTCGCCTTCTTTATGTATTCACCGATGCGGGCGCCCATCAGGTAGTTGTCGGTGCCCAGGTAGGTCTTGCGCAGAGCCGAAATCTTCGGCAGCCAGATCGGCGTCGAGTGTCATCACCGGAACCGTCGGGTTGGCGGTCTTGAGGGTTTGGGCGATCAGCTTGGCGTTCGACGGCGAGATGGCGATTGCGGCGGTGTCCGCCTTGCCGAGCATGTCCTGAACGATTTGGGCTTCGCCGGCCTCATCGGAGGTCGATGCCGGGCCGGTATAGAAGCACTCGTACTCCGAGTCAGGATTTTCCTTGTTCCATTTCTGACAACCCTGGTTGATGGCCTCGAAGAACGGATTGTCGAGGCCTTTCACGACAATCACGAGCTGTTTCTTGGCCAGCGCCGGCCCGGCGCCGAGTGCCAGAGCGGCGGCGGCGAGCAATAGTAGTTTCCTCATTCATTCCTCCCTTGATACAGACGGGCGCGGCCGCGCCCGCCACACCGTATCAACCCGGAACCCAGGCGGACCGAGGTCGTTCTCGCGATCCTCGATATTGCCGGGCCAGGTCGATCAGCATTCCCAAATCGTTTGGCTTGTTGCGGAGGATGCGGAACCACTCGTTACTGCCTTTCGCTGCAATGAAAAGCATCCGCACGCACTCCCTTGCGATGATCTAATATCGCCGCGCTTGGCTCGTCAACGGTAATTTGTCCTACAAAAGTGATTTCGAGCGAGCAGGGGACGATTTGTCCGACAATTCATTGACGCCATTGCACGGTTTGGATACATCGAAATCCCCTCCCGCTCATGGTCTGCGGGAGGCAGGAAAATCCGGTGGCGGTTCTCGAGCTTCACAATATTTCGAAACACTTCGGCGCCATCCAGGCCGTCAATGATGTTACGCTAACACTCGAAGCCGGGGAGGTGGTTGGCCTAATGGGCGATAACGGCGCGGGCAAGTCCACGCTTGTCAAAATGATCGCCGGTAACTATCGCCCGAGCCATGGTTCAATGAGCCTGGATGGCAGGGAGCTCGTCCTGCACCGGCCGGTGGAAGCGCGTAAGCATGGCATCGAAATCGTGCACCAGGACCTGGCGCTCTGCGACAACCTGACCGCAGCGGCGAATGTCTTTCTCGCCCGCGAACTTCAGCGGTGGGTAGGGCCAATTCAGATTCTCAAATATGCGGCCATGTACTGGCGCGCCGGCGAAATCTTCGCCGAGCTCAAGTCGGAGACCCGTCCGCACAGTCTCGTCAAACAAATGTCGGGCGGCCAGCGCCAGGCGGTGGCGATCGCCCGCACCAGGCTCGCCAACGCCAAGATCGTGCTGATGGACGAGCCGACCGCTGCGATTTCGGTGCGCCAGGTCGCCGAGGTGCTGACCCTGATCCGACTGCTGCGCGATCAGGGCCTGGTAGTCGTGCTCATCAGCCACCGCATGCCCGACGTGTTCTCGGTGGCCGACCGTATCGTCGTGCTCAGGCGAGGCAGAAAGGTCGCCGACAAAAAAATCGTCGCCAGCTCGCCCGAGGAAGTCACTGGTCTCATCACCGGCGCTATCGAGCACGCATGAGTGAGTCTGTTCTAGTAGCGCAAGGAACTGAAGAAGGGCGACGATGGCAATCACTTTGGACAAGGTAAGTATCGGGACGCAACAGCGCTGGATTTCAGCAATGCTGGCAAGCCAGGCATTCTGGGTCCTGATCGCAGTGATATTGGCCTGCGTTTTCCTGTCCTTCGCAACGGATTCGTTCGCTACGGCGAAGAACTTCTACAACATCACCCGGAACTTCACCTTCGTTGCGATCATTGCGCTCGGCATGACCCTGGTGATCATCACGGGCGGCATCGACCTTTCGGTGGGCTCGGTGCTGTGCCTGTGCAGCATGGTCCTGGCGGTCGTCATGCACGCCGGTTACAGCATCGAAGTCGGCATCGCTGCCGCCATCGGAACCGCCCTCGTCATCGGCGCCTTCAACGGCATTCTGATCGCCTATCTCGGGTTTCCGCCATTCGTGGTCACCCTCGGTATGTTCTCAGTCGCGCGAAGCCTGGCGATGGTGGCCTCCGGCAACACGGTCGTGTTCCAGTTCGGGCCCGATCATGACAAGCTTCTCTCGCTCGGTGGCGGCGCCTGGCTGTTCGGCATTGCCAACCCGGTGCTCTACATGATCGTGCTGGCGCTGCTGACCGGGTTCGTCCTGCACTGGACCAAGTTCGGCCGGCATGTCTTTGCGATCGGCGGCAACGAACATGCGGCGACCCTGACCGGCGTTCCGGTACGTGCGATCAAGGTCGCGGTCTACATGCTTTGTGCTCTGTCAGCGGGTATCGCCGGTATTGTTCAGACCGGCTGGCTCGGCGCCGTCACAACGAATATCGGCGCCGGCATGGAGCTCCAGGTCATCGCCGCGGCGGTCATTGGCGGAGCCAACCTTTCCGGCGGAGTCGGTACGGCGTCCGGCGCACTCATCGGGGCGGCGCTGATCGAGGTCATACGCAACAGCCTTGGCCTGCTTGGAATCAACGCCTTCTGGCAGGGTACCTTCATCGGCAGCGCGATCCTGCTTGCGGTTCTCTTCGACCGCGTGCGCAACTTCCGCCAGAGCGAGTAAACGGGCGCACGGATGTTCGTGGGATCTGCATGAGCCAGTCAGGCGAGCTGGTCCGAAAACCGGGCGCCAGGAAAGGTCATTCCACCGTAGCGCGGGAAATCGGCTCGCGCATCCTGAGGGGCGACTACCTGCCGGGCGTGCTGTTGCCCAACGAAGCCGACTGGTGCCGGACATTCAAGATCAGCCGGTCGGTGGTGCGCGAATCAATCAAGATTCTGTCGGCGAAAGGTCTGGTGATCTCGCGGCCCAAAATCGGCACGCGCGTCGAGCCGCGGCAGCGGTGGAACCTGCTCGATCCCGACATTCTCGCCTGGTATTCCAAGGTCCCCGCCAAGCGCAAGTTTCTCGAGTTCGATTCAGGAGATGCGCTACATCATCGAGCCCGAGGCAGCCGCGCTGGCAGCAGGCCATCGTACGGCGGAGCAATTGGCGGCGATCACCACCGCCTGCGCCGACATGGGCAGGGCGGAGATCCTCGATGTGCGAATCGAAGCCGACATCCGCTTCCACATGGCGATCCTGATCGCGGCCGGGAACGAATTTCTTCTCCCGTTCGGCTTTCTCATCGAATCGAGCCTAGTGGCGCTCTTCGACTACGTCACACGGCAGACGAAGCAGCAGAAAGTACCGCAGATGCTGCATGAGAAGATCGCCGCCGCCATCGCCGCACGGAAGCCGACAGCGGCGCGCCAGGCGGTGGTGAAACTGCTGGAGAATACCGACGAGGTGATCCGCCGGACCGCCCGCTCGCTCGGCGACCGCAGGAGCAGGAAGAAGCCTCCCCCGCAAGAAAGAGAATAGAGAGCCACGCGTGAAACTTACATTTCACACGCTCGATGTCTTCACCGGCAAGCGGTTCACCGGCAACGGCCTTGCTGTGGTCATTGGCTCCGACGGCCTGAGTGACGGGCTGATGCAGGACATCGCTGCCGAGTTCAACCTGCCGGAAACGATTTTCGTTCAGGCGCCGGACAATCCGGCGAATACTGCGAAGGTGCGAATCTTCATGCCGAAGGGCGAGCTGCCGTTCGCCGGACACCCGACCATCGGCTGCGCGGTGCTGCTCGCCGCGCTCAAGCACACGCCGGGATCGGACTTCGAAGCGGAGATCAGGCTCGAGGAGAAAGCGGGCCTGGTGCCGGTCAGGGTAACCCGCGCCGGCAATGAGACGCGCGGCCAGCTCACCGTCCCGAGAGTGGCGACCGTCGAGCCGGTAGAGAAGGATGAAACGGAGCTCGCCGCGGCGATCGGCGTAGCGCCGCAGCAGATCGGGTTCGACAGGCATCGCCCGGGCATCCTGGTGGCCGCCAGCCGCTTTCTGTGCATTCCGCTCGCGTCACTGGAGGCGCTGAAGCACGCGTGGCCGAGGGAACCGCATTTTTCGCACGTGCTTGCCAGGCGCGACACCTTCTCGGCCTACATGTACGCAAAGAGCGTCGCGGGCTTCCGGGTGAGGCTCTTCGCGCCGGCGGAAGGCATACCGGAGGATCCGGCGACCGGCTCGGCGGCGGCGGCTTTTGCCTCGCAAATCCATTCCGCCGAGAGGCTCGGCGACGGCACCTTTGGCTGGCGGCTGGAGCAGGGCATCGAGATGGGCAGGCCAAGCGAGCTTGCGGTCGAAGCGGACGTGCAGGGTTCGCTCATCACTGCGGTCCGGGTTGCAGGTCAAGCCGTGCAGGTGATGCAGGGCACCATCGATGTTTAGAAATGCCCTCCTCATCCTGCACCTCATGGCCATCGCCCTGGGGACCGGCATGAGTTTTTCGAACTTCATCAACGCCGGCCTTGCGTCTCGCGAGGAAGGCGAACGGTTCAAGGCCCTGGGGCTGCAGCGGAAAACGGTGTCGCAGATCGGCGACGGGGTGATCGCGGTGATCTGGCTGACCGGGCTCGCGCTGGTTTGGCTGAAATGGAGCGAGACGGGCTTCGTCGGATCAGGCTGGTTCTATGCCAAGCTCGCCGTCGTGGTCGCGCTGACCGCCAGCCACGGCATGGCCCGGCGCATCGGCGGTGAGCTCGCCCGGACAGGAAACCGGGCGCTGCTGTCGCAGGTCAGGCTTTGCGCCGCCGGCGTGTGGCTGTCGGCGCTCGTTGCCATCGCGCTCGCGGTTATGGCGTTCAGGGGCTGAACAGGTAGCGGCTTCTACATTCCGAGGATCTTGAGCGCCTCGTTCAGGGTCGCTTCCGATTCAGCATGCTGGCCACCGTCATGCTCGGCCTTACCCTTGTTGTAGAGGTCCATGACCTTGGCCTTGTCCGCATCGCTCAACTGCGCCGTCTTCATGCCGTCGTCGATCTTCTGCATGAGAGTGGGACACTTGTTGGCAAGGGTGGAACCGGCGAAAACGACCGTCAACGCGGCAGCAAGCAGCAGCTTTTTCATGAACATCTCCTGGTTTCAACCCCCCCTTTGCATTACATCCGCTGCAGCGGATTTATTCCATCCCGGTCCCCGGTCGGCCGATCGCATGGCGGATGCGGGTTCCGATCAGCCGGACCTCGTTGTCCTCCAGCACGTCCATGACGAAGCCGATGCGGCTGCCTTCGACGATCGCCGCAATGCTCGGATGGTCCTGCTCGAGGCGACGCGCCATCTCGCCGGCCGAGCAGCCGCACCGGCTCTTATCGAAGGTGACGAGTAGAGCATTGACCGGCGCATCGATGAATCGTTCGTCCATGGTGAAGCATTTCGGTTCCAGCACGAGGCCTGGAACAGAGCTGAGATCGTCCTCGAGCATCTCCACCTTTCGCCGATAATCGGCATAACGTGCCGCGTGGTCCATGGCGAGCCATTCCTCGAGCGCGGCGAGGACCGCGACCACGATCTGCCGGTCCATCTTGAGGGGCCTGCCGAACTTGAGGACCGAACCCGATTCATACCGAGTAAAATGCACGTTCGAGATGGCGGCAACCAGATCCTTGCGACCCATGACAAAGCCGCCCGCGTTGGGGCCGCCGAAGTACTTGGCGCTTATGCACACGAGATCGGCGCCGCGCCCCAGATAGGCGCCCATGATCGATGTGGGATAATTCATGTACGCCGCATCGACGAAAATCGGCACGTCGCGAGCTTTGGCGACGTCTGCCGTCTCCTCGAGCGATAGAGTGCCGGGCTTGCCGTCGAGATGCGCCGGGTGGAGGATCATGGCGGTCTCACCGGAGATCGCTGCTTGCAGCTGGTCACGCCGAGTGCCGTTCTGTGTGCCGACCTCCACTAGGCGGGCCCCCGTCATGGGTACCTGGCGATCATATTTGTAGCGGTGGCCGGCCTGGATGAGCACGTCGGCGCGCATCCCGGCCGTGTCCGGCAGCCGCTGGGACTTGCTGCCATCCTGTCCGGCCATTGCGGCCGCGGTGCCGAGCATGATGGCAGCGGCTGCGCCCGGGGTGATGCGGGCTGCCGGAGCCCCCAACAGCGACGCTATCCGCTCACCGGTCCGGTCGAGTAGTTCCGTCATACGCACGAAGTCTGCGTTCATTGCTGTGGCTGCGGCCCATACGGCCGGGCTCAGTCGCGAGCCACCGAGGTCGGTGTAGATGCCGCACGCATTGATCACCGGCGCGACGCCCAGCCGTTCGAAGATGGAAGCTGCTTTCGACGGTTCGCCAGCCATTTGCCGCACTCCGCATTACATCGGCACTCCTCACTGGATCAGCTCGAACCAAATCACCATCGAGAAGAACCGAGGTGAACTTCGCCGATTAGACAATCGATCCCGAGGTTGTAGATTGCCTCTCCACAGGCACAAGAGGGCGGTTGTCCGATGCTCGGCCGGGTCGGTGATTTTGATTTGCGCCTTCTGAGGGTGTTTGCGGCGGTCGTCGAGTGCGGCGGGTTTGCCGCCGCCCAGGCGCTCCTCAACGTATCGGAATCGACGATCAGCACTCATATGCACGATCTCGAAACGCGGCTCGGCGTCCGGCTGTGTCAGCGGGGCCGCGGCGGTTTCCAGCTGACCGAGGACGGGCAGGCGGCGCATAGCGCGACGCGAGAGCTTTTCGCCGCCATGGACCGCTTCCAGACGCAACTTGCTTCGCGGCGGAAACAGATGAGCGGTCAGCTTGTGGTCGGAATTCCGGACAACATCATCACCCACCAGGAACTACCGGTGGTCGATGCGGTCGAGCGGTTCTATCGCCGGGACAATGCCGTCGCCATCACTCTGCACGTGTTGAGCCCGCGGGATCTCGAGCGCGGCCTGCTGGACAAACAACTCCAGATTGCAATTCTTCCTCGACATCAGCGCATCGCCGGGCTGCGGTACGAGCGCCTGTTCAAGGAGGTCAATTATTTCTATTGCGGTAGGCGCCACAGGCTGTTCACCCATGCCGGCAGAAAGCTGGAGATCGAGGAAATTGCCGCCGCCGGACTGATCAGCCGCGGCTATCTCTCCAAGTTCGATCACAAATTTTTCGGCGCAAGCGTGCACGGCGCAACGGTTTTCAACATGGAGGCGGCGGCGGTCCTGATCCTGTCCGGGCAGTTCGGCGGTTTTCTGCCGGCGCACTACGCCCGCCGTTGGGTCGAAGCGGGAGAAATGAAGCCGCTGCGGCCCGATATTCTCACCTACGCCCCGGACTTCGACATGGTGACGCGCAAGGGCAGCGACCTCACTCTGCCGGCGAGGACCTTCTTCGATGACCTGCGCAGCTGCTCAGGCCGGGAGCGGCCGAGCGCACCGGATTGAGCAAAGTGGGCAGGCAATGCGATGCCGGGAAACCAACCCAAGCAAACTTCGATTCTTGCTCATGCATCCAGGACGACGGATATGCTGGCTTTGCTCCCTGACTCCATCGTACGCAGCAACTCTTAAGGGAGGACAAGCCGATGCATGTAGGATTTTTGATGAGAACTGCGCTTCTAGGAGCAGGACTTCTGCTCGGCGCATTCGCGCACGCCGCGGACAAAGTAAAGGTGGCAACCGAGGCGTCTTTTCCGCCGTTCTCCAAGACCGAAGCCGATGGAAGCTACACGGGCTTCGAGCTCGACCTCGGCAACGAGGTGTGCAAACGGGCGGGTCTCGAATGTGAGTGGGTCAAGCAGGATTTCGACGGCATGATCGCGGCGCTCCTCGCCAAGAAGTTCGACATGATCTTCTCATCGATGAGCATCAAGGCGGAGCGCGAAGAGGTGGCCGATTTCTCGATCCCCTATCTCACGAGCAAGTTCGTTTTCTATGGCAAGAAGGGCTCGGTGAAAGACTTCGACAGCGATATCAAGGGCAAGAAGGTCGGGGTCTATGCCGGCGCGACCCAGGATCAGTACGTCCGAAAATACTACGACGGAATCATGGAGCCGGTGGGTTACGAAAATGCCGACCAGATACACGCTGACCTGGTGAACGGGCGGATCGATCTGGCTTTCGGCGAGCAACTCCCGGCCAAAGACTTCCTCGCCAAGCCGGAGGGCGGAGATTTCGAGATCGTCGGCCCGGTCATTGAAGACCCGGCAGTGCTCGGAAAGGGTGTCGGCGCGATGTTCCGCACAGGCGATCCGTTGAAGGCGAAGATCGACGCGGCGATCAAGGAGGTTTATGCCGATGGCACCTTCGACAAACTGATGGAGCGTTGGATGCCGGGAACGGACATCCGCGCCAACACGCTTTGGCAATGACGTTGCGCACGGGAAGGACCCGTTCCTGACGGATGCACTTCGCCACTGCGATGACGCGGTGCGTTGCTGTGCTTCTTTGTAGCGGCCCGTCAGCATGGACCTGTCGCTGTTCGCCGTCGGTCCGACCGGCTGGGGCGATGAGCTGCTAGCCGGATTCGGGCTCACTCTTCGGCTCGGTCTGTCAGGAGTGGTTATCGGCACGCTACTGGGACTGGCAGCGGCGCTGGCGGAGCTGTCGTCCTGGCGCTGGCTTGGGCGGTTCATCGAAGGTTTGAACGTCGTCCTGCGCAGCGTACCCGAGCTGTTGGTGATCTTCCTGGTCTACTACGGCGCGTCGTTCGCCCTGCAGGCGCTGCTGCGGCCGTTCGGAATCGACCGATTCATCGATGTCAGCGCGTTCTGGGCCGCCACCATCGCGCTCAGCGTCATTCACGCGGCATACGCGAGCGAGGTGTTCAAAGGCGCGTTCAGCGCCGTCCCTGCCGGCCAGCTGGACGCCGCGCGAGCCTTCGGAATGTCGCCGCTCCTCGCGTTCGCCCGCATCAAGCTGCCGATTGCGCTGCGGCTGGCCTTCGCGGGCCTGGTCAACATGGTGATGGTCACCCTGAAAAGCACGCCGTTCGTTTCGGCAATCGGCCTCCAGGACCTGATCCGTGCGGCGGGCGAGGCGGGGCAGAACACCAAGTACTATTTCCAGTTCTTCATGGCTTCCCTGGTGGTCTATCTGGTCATCGCGGCTGGCGCGCTGGCTTTGCAGCTCGTCTCGGAACGACGCCTCTATCGCCATCTCAAGGTGGGGCGCGCCGCATGATGATGAGTTTCGAGACGCTGGTGAGCAACCTGCCGCTCCTCATGGCCGGCGCCATGCGGACATTGCAGCTGCTGCTCTATACGCTGGTATTCGGGTTTGCGATCGCCCTTCCCGTCGCCCAGGCGCGCAATGCAAAGGACGCGAGATTGAGGGCGTTCGCCCATGCCTTCATATTTCTGTTCCGCGGCGCACCGCTGCTCGTCGTCGTGTTTCTGCTCTACTACGGGTTGCCGCAAATTCCAGGGATCAAGGAATCGCCGATCTGGCTCCTCATAGAGCGCCCCATGCCGGTCGCGGTGTTCGCGTTGTCGCTGAACTCGGCAGGTTTCCTGGCCGATGTCATCGCCAACGCTCTGCGTAACGTGCCCAAGGACGAAATCGACGCTGCGCGGGCCTTTGGATTCACGCGGTGGCAGACCTTCATCCGGTTCGTGGCGCGCAGTGCAGCCCGACTGGGAATTCGCGCGTACAGCAACGAGGTCATCTTCGTCCTGAAGGGCACTGCAGTCGTGAATTTCATTACCATTACGGATCTCGTCGGCGCGGCAAACCAGGTTTACTTCAATACCTTCGATCCCATCACACCTCTGCTGGTCGCCGGCATGATTTACCTCGTAATGGTCTTCCTCATTCTGCTGCTGGTCAAACGGGCCGAGCGCAGACTGTCGCCCTGGCTCTACGTGCGCCAGGACATAGGAGCGACATGAATCGCCGAACCATCAATATCGGGAATCCGGAGGGTTTACCGATCTCCGATGCCGTGCGCTTCGGCGATCTACTGTTTGTGTCGGGAACGGTTGGATGCGATGTCACGGGCGCGATCGTAAAGGGCGGCATCGAGCAGGAAACCCGGCAGGTTTTTCGCAATGTCGAGGTCGTTTTGGCGAAAGCCGGCTGCACCCTCGGCGATGTACTCAAGGTCAGCGTTGTTCTTGCGAGCGCCGGCGACTTCGACGCGTTCAATGCGGCGTATCGCGAAGTTTTTCCGAAAGACCCTCCCGCCCGGGTGTCGATGGTCGCCGGTCTGACGATTGATGCACGGATTGAGGTCGATGTCATCGCCGGCTGTCGCAATCAGGAAACTCCGAGCGGATGAACCGGGCGCTCGCCGACCTGTTGCCCGCAAGCTTGCCTCGGACAGCAGATTCGTTTATGTGGCAATGCCTGCCGAACGAGGATCCACGCCGTATGGCGCAAAAAGTTGCCATTCATACCGGAGTGTCCGCCGGTGCAACCGCCGGCCGTGGAATGCTGCAGCCGTCCATTCTCGCCCTTCTTCTTAGTTGCCCCTGATGATCGGCCGTCTCCCAGTGGACGGGTCGTCAGGGGATGCCGGTTTCAGCCAGGTAAGAAGATCATAGGGCCGTTGAGCGATCCGGCCCTGACGAAAAAAGGGCCAGTTTCATGACTCAGCAGACACACCGCGATCCATCGCCGCGCAACGAGCAGGATCGCATCTTCATATTCGACACGACCTTGCGCGACGGCGAGCAATCACCCGGCGCCACCATGACGCTCGAGGAAAAGCTGCAGGTTGCCGACCTTCTCGACGAAATGGGAGTCGACATCATCGAAGCCGGGTTCCCGATCGCCTCGCAGGGCGATTTCGACGCCGTGTCGGAGATCGCTAGGCGCGCCAGGAAGGCAGTCGTATGCGGGCTGGCGCGGGCCTCCGCCAAGGACATCGACCGTGCGGGCGAGGCACTGAAGCCGGCCAGGCGCGCGCGCATTCATACCTTCATTTCGACCAGCCCCGTGCACATGAAGTTCAAGCTTCAGATGGAGCCGGCGGCAGTCCTCGATGCCGTCATCGCATCGGTGACGAGAGCCCGCAGCTTCACCGACAACGTCGAGTGGAGTGCCGAAGACGGCTCGCGCACCGAGCCCGAATTCTTCTGCCGCTGCGTCGAGGCGGCGATCAAGGCCGGAGCGACGACCATCAACGTGCCCGACACGGTGGGGTACGCGCTGCCCGATGAATTCCGCGACCTCATCGAAATGTTGCGCACCCGAGTGCCTGGGGCGGCCGACGTGATCTTCTCCACGCACTGCCATGACGACCTTGGCCTCGCGGTTGCGAACTCGCTGGCCGGGGTCCGGGCGGGGGCGCGGCAGATCGAATGCACGATCAACGGCATCGGCGAGCGGGCAGGCAACGCGGCGCTGGAGGAGGTCGTCATGGCGATCCGCACGCGCAACGACAAGTTGCCGTACTGGACAGGGGTCGACGCCACTCTGTTGACCCGGGCCTCGAAGCTCGTCTCGGCAGTGACGTCCTTTCCGGTGCAGTACAACAAGGCGATCGTCGGGCGAAATGCGTTCGCGCATGAAGCCGGCATTCACCAGGACGGCATGCTCAAGAACGCCCAGACCTACGAGATCATGACGCCGGAAAGCGTCGGCGTGCGCCAGACCTCGCTGGTGATGGGCAAACATTCCGGCCGCCATGCCTTTCAGCGCAAGCTCGAAGAGCTCGGCTACAGCCTGCGCGACAACGCCTTCGAAGATGCCTTCTTCAGGTTCAAGAACCTGGCCGACCGCAAGAAGCACATCTATGACGAGGACATCGAGGCCCTGGTCGACAACGAGATCGCCATCGCCCATGACCGGGTGAAGGTGCTCTCGCTCACGGTGATTGCCGGCACCATGGGCCCGCAGACGGCGACGCTGACGCTCGACATCGCAGGTGAACATGCGACCCGGCAGGCGACCGGCAACGGCCCGGTCGATGCGACCTTTAACGCCATCAAGGCGCTCATTCCGCACCAGGCGAAGCTGGCCCTGTTCCAGGTGCACGCAGTGACGGAAGGCACCGACGCGCAGGCAGAGGTGTCGGTCAGGCTCGAAGACGTCGAGGCGGGAAAATCCGTGACCGCCAAAGGCGCCGACCCCGATACGCTTGTCGCTTCGGCGAAAGCTTACGTGTCGGCCTTGAACAAACTGACGGTCAAGCGCCAGCGCACCAAGCCGATGACGCTGGAGCCGATGACCAAGCAGGAGCGCCGCGGACCGTAAACCAATATAAGACGTCATGGCCAGGTCGAGCTCGGCCATGACGGTGGTTGTTGAGGCGGCAAGCTCAAGGCACGGGCGTCGTTATCGATTTGTCGCAGCTCGCGACATTCTCCGAGACACATACTTCGTCAACCAGCAGATTGGCACTCTTCGGCATCTGATCCCGGTAGTGGCCGAACTTGAACTTGATGTAGTTCGGGAAGGGCGCGTAGGCCGGAACGGCGCCCACCGCACGAACGATGAACTGCCCATTGGCGTAGACATCGAACGAGGTGCCCTTGTTGCCGTCTGCACTCACCAGATATGTCATCCGCACCCAATCTTCTTTCGGATCCGGGAGTTCCGGAATGGTCTTGCCGAGTGCGAGCAGGCGGACATTCCTAGTTTTGATGCAGGATTTGTGTTGCGGGTCAAGGCACTGTAGCGGTTCAACTTCCTCCAGTTTTTGCGAGAGTTTGGGTTTTTTCATCTTCGCGTCGGGATCCCCCGGAGCCTTCGCGATCATGCAGCGGCACAGGCCGTCCTCAACGGTCACGTGAAGCACGCCGTTGTCGAAACGCTGGGCCAGGATCGGACTTGGATCGGAACCTTTCTTGTAGATATCGTATTTCCACTGCGCGGTAATCCAGCGGACCGAACCACATTGGGGGATACTTGTGGCCTCCGGCACCTTCCAGCTTGAATCGAATGCTGTACCAGTGGGCCTCGCTCGCCGGATGGAACTTCTTGCAGTCTTTGAACCGAAGCTCATTGCGTTGCTTCTCGGGCTCGACAGCGCGCTTCGTGTCTGTTGGACAACTTTTGGCTTGGGGAATGAAACTTACGCCAAGCGGCGCGTCCTCTATCCGGACGCCGTAACATGATTTACAGTCTGATTCGGGATTGTCGGTGTGCTTGTCGATCTGATTGCGGAGAAAAGCCACCGCTTTGTCCTTGCCGAAAGTCAAAAGGCGGGTTTTGACCTGGCAGGTGTCCCAACGCTTCGTGTCGAGCGGTTTCTGGTCAAAATTGTCGCGATCGTTCGCGGCCACGGCGGGCAGGATCATGACAGCGGCCATTAGGACGGGCGCAAATATATGCCGCGTTGACATCGATCCTCCTCAGGTCAGGCCCAGACGGCTCCGCGCCCTGGCGGTCCAGGCGCCGAGCAGACGGTCGGCGATGATGCCGATGAAGCATATCGCGAAGCCGGCGACGATGCCGCGGCCGGCATCGGCCTTGGCGAGCGCGATGAACACTTCCTGGCCGAGGTCCCGGGTGCCGATCATCGCGCAGATGACGATCATGCTCAGGGAAAGCAGAATCGTCTGGTTGATGCCAAGCATGATTTCGGGCATGGCCATGGGAAGCTCGACGCGCCAGAAGGTCTGGTTCGGCGTGCAGCCCGATACTTTGGCAGCCTCGATCAGCGAGGGCGCCACCTGCCTGATGCCGTGATTGGTGTAGCGGATCGCCGGGACGATGGCGAACGCCACGGTAGCGATCATGGCGGTAACGTCGCCGACGCGAAACAGCATCACCACCGGGATGATGAAGCAGAATGACGGGATCGTCTGCAGGGTGTCGATGACCGGCGTGATGAACGCCTCGAAGCGATCGCTGCGCGAGGCCAGCAGCCCGAGCGGCATGCCGAGCAGTGTGGCAATCAATGCCGATACCCCACACAGATAGACGGTCGCCATGGTCTTCTCCCAGAGACCGGTTGCGGCGCAAAAAGCGGTGAGGGCGGCGACCAGCAGGGCGAGCCTCAGGCCCGACAGCTGGAAGCCCGCCAGGGCCAGAAGCAATACGGCGGCGAGCCAGGGGACGGCTACGAAAAATGCCCGCACCGGATTGAGCACATAGATCAGAAGCGTGGCGCGAAACGCTTCGATGGCGTCGAAGAAGTTCACGTTCACCCAGTCCACGGCCGCTTTCCACATGGGCGCTGTCGAGATGGTAAGCTCCCGCGGCAGCTTGCCCAGCGCCGGAAGGAACAGGCTCAGCAGCGTGGTCGCGGCGAGGATGGCCAGCGCCAGCGTGACATAGGGATGGTCGTGCCAGAAGGGACCGGGCGGCCGCCAGGCAGGCGCTGTCTGACGGGCGGCAGCCTGGCTCAGGCGGTCGAGCATGATGGCGAGAACCACGATCGCGATGCCGGCCTCCATACTCTGGCCGATCTTCAGTGCACGCAGCGCCAGGAGCACGTCGTAGCCGAGGCCGCCGGCGCCGATCATCGATGCGATGATGACCATGTTGAGGGCGAGCATGATGACCTGGTTGACGCCGAGCATCAGGGTCGGGCGGCTGGACGGAATGAGAATTCGCCAGAGCTTCTGGCGCCGCGTACAGCCGGCCATGTCGCCGAAGTCGTTGAGCTCCGAAGGAACGCGCGACAGGGCCAGCGTGGTGGCGCGTACCATCGGCGGGGTGGCGAAGACGCCCGTCGCCAGCATCGCCGAGACCGGGCTGTTGCCGAACAGCAGCAGCATCGGAATAAGGTAGGCGAAGGTCGGCATGGTCTGCATGAGATCGAGCGTGGGAGTGACGAGGAAGGCGTCGACCTTCGGGTTGCGCCAGGCCCAGATGCCGATCAGCAGGCCCATGACGACGCAGAACGGCACGACGATGATGATGAGCGCCAGGGTCAGCATGGCGCTGTCCCACTGGCCGAACAAGGCGATGTAGAGAAGGCACCCGCCGCCGAGTGCCGCGAGCCTCGCGCCCCCGAACGAATAGCCGGCGATCGCCACGGCGGCGCAAACGCCGAGCCACGACAGCCGCGGCAGGATCACCGCCTCGGCGCCGCTGCCGATCTTGTAGTTGCGCGCGAGCACGGCGAAAGCCACATCGAGCGGGACTTCGAGCATCCGCGTCAGGCCGCGGGTGAGCCAGGTCAGGTTCACCTGCAGGAACACCATGAGCTGGCCGACCCAGCGGGCGAAAGGAATCACGGCGCCCTCGGGATAGGAGACGGCCCACGGCCACAGCGAGGCGAAAACATGCATGAGTACGGCGAAGCCGATTGCGGCCAGCCACACCAGCGGCCAGGAGGCCTGCACCTTGAGCGGCGGAGAGTGACTTGCCGCAACCTCGGTCACCGGCGCTGGGCTCCGTCGCCTCCAGCCAGCAGATCGATGACGGCTTCCGGCGTGATCATGCCCACAGCGCCCCCCGCGTCGTCGACCACCATGAACGGCTCCCGGGCGGCGACGATGCGGCTTGCGAAGCTGGCGATCTTGGCGTCGGCCCTGACTTTCACCGCCGGCGCTTTCAGCGGCCGCAAAAGCGGCTCGGCCAGACGGCCGGCGGACATGACCTTGGCTCGCGGTACGTCGCGGGTGAACTCGGCCACGTAGCTCGTGGCGGGATGCAGCACCAGCTCCTCAGGCGTCCCGGACTGGATGATCTCGCCGTCCTGCATGATGGCGATGCGGTCGGCAAGCCGGATGGCCTCGTCGAAATCGTGGGTGATGAACAGAATGGTCTTGCGCAACACGCCCTGCAGGCGAAGCAGTTCGCCCTGCATCTCGCGGCGGATCAACGGGTCCAGCGCCGAGAACGGCTCATCCAGAAACCAGATGTCGGGCTTGACGGCGAGACTGCGGGCGATGCCCACGCGCTGCTGCTGGCCGCCCGAAAGCTCGCGCGGATAGTGGCGTTCCCGGCCCTTGAGGCCCACCAGCTCGATCACCTCGAGGGCCCGCTCGTCGCGCGCTTTCCGGTCGATCCCCTGCACGGCGAGCGGGAAGGCGACGTTCTCGAGCACGGTGAGGTGGGGCAACAGCGCGAAATGCTGGAACACCATGCCCATCTTGTGGCGCCTGATTTCGATGAGCTCGGCGTCGGCGAGCTTCAGGAGATCACGGCCTTCCAACTCGACGGTGCCGGACGTGGGTTCGATCAGCCGTGACAGGCAGCGGAGCAGGGTGGATTTTCCGGAGCCCGAAAGCCCCATGACGATGAAGATATCGCCCTTTCTGACTTCAAGGGATGCGTCGCGAACCGCGCCGATGAGCCCCGCCACCGAAAGTTCCTGGGCTGTCGCCTTGCCGCCGCGGGCGCGCAGAAACTCGGCGGAGCGATTGCCGAAGACCTTCCACACGCCCCGGCAGGCCAGGGTCACAGGGCGCTCGTCCGCGGCGGCCAAGGGGCCCGCGTGCTTCACTGGTCCCTGCCGATGCCTGCCTGAAAACACAGGCGGCCGTGCACTGTCATCCACGGCCGCCTGCTATCGATGCGTCTATTGGGCCCAGGCGCGCCAGGTCGCCTCGTTTGCCGCGACCCATTCGTTCGCCACCTCCTCGATGGTCTTGCCATCGAGATCGACCTTACCGCTCAACGCGTTGAGCTCGTCGGCGGTGATGGTGTAGGCCTTGGCTACCTTGTAGGCGATCGGCCACTTGTCCTTCATGCCAGCCCAGCTGTATTTCCAGATCTCGCCTTGCGGCTTGCCGCAGTCATACGCCTTGTCGGGATTGGTGCCCCATTTCGGGTCGGTGTAGCACTCGGGCGTGTGCTCGGGGAACTGAATCCACTCGCCCTCGTATTTGGCCGGCGCCCAGTGCGGGGAATACACCCACAGCAGGATAGGGCCTTTGCGCTGGTACGCCGATTCAAGCTCCGCGAACATCGCGGCGTCCGTCCCGGCATGGACAACGACGAACGGCAGGCCCAAAGCTTCCGCGCGTTCATCGTCGAAGCCTTCCCAGGTAACCGGACCGCCGAGATAGCGGCCTTTCGGCGCGGTGTCCGGAGTCGAGAACGCGTCCGCACACTTCGGGTCCTTCAACGCCTCCCAGTTGGGAAGGCCCGGGCACTTTTCCTTCATGTAGATCGGATACCACCATTCTTCCTTGGCCTTGGGGCCGAGCGCGCCCAGCCGCTCGGTCTTGCCCGTCGCGTCGGAAGCTTTCATCGCCTCGCCGGCGGTGGTGTCCCAGTACTCGAGCGCTACCGTGATGTCGCCATTGGTAAGGCTGGTGGTCAGGCTCGACAGATAGTCGGCGGTCGGATACTCGACCGTGTAGCCGAGCTTTTCCAGTATCGTGCCCAGGATTCGAGCGTTGAGATTGACGCTCGTCCAATCGAACAGCGCGATCTTGATCGGGTCGCTCGATTCTGGAACCGCGGCGGGCGCAGGGCCCGCCGCCGCAAGTACCAGTCCAGATGTCAGCAGGGCAGCACCTGCCATTCGCCGTAATAGTGAAATCATGCATTTCCTCCAAGTTGATTGAGCAGGGTGGATTCCGACCCCGCGTACGCAGTTTAGCACCGAAACCACGCTTTGCGGCAAGGCCGGCGAGCCGGCCCGGTCAGGCGGGATGTGTTGTGATCCGGCAGGCTCAAGCCTGGCTCAAGCCTTGTCAGGCAAAGTCGCCTTTGGTAGGACACCGCCGCCGGGCACGAGACCCGTTCCAGCATGGTGGCAGGGCGCATAGCTCAGTTGGTAGAGCAGCTGACTCTTAATCAGCGGGTCCAAGGTTCGAATCCTTGTGCGCCCACCAAGCAAATCAAGCAGTCAGGCGTTATCTGGTGGAACCATTTAAGAACGCGGGTTACTAGTCTAGGGCCTGTCTTCAGTTGGGGGATTCCCAAATCAGGCATTGAGTGATTCATGGGCGGTCGGCCTGAGGAGGGGCCGACCGATGCGACGTTATGCATTACGCGACGACCAGTGGGAGCGGATCAAGGACTTTCTGCCGGGCCGCGAAGGCCATGTCGGGGGAACGGCAGAGGACAATCGACTGTTCGTTGATGCGGTTTTCTACCGATTTAGAGCTGGCGTTCCCTGGCGCGATCTTCCCGAGCCCTTCGGCGACTGGAACATCGTCTACCAGCGCTTCAACCGGTGGGCGAAGAGCGAGGTTTTCGAGCGTGTTTTCAAGCTGTTGGCGAGCGATCACGACAACGAGTACATGATGATCGACGCCACCGTTGTCCGGGCTCATCAGCATAGCGCGGGGGCGCGAAAAAAAACGGCCCGCAAGCGATCGGTCGATCCCGCGGTGGCTTGACCACCAAAATCCACGCGCTGGTCGATGCCCTCGGCAATCCGGTTGAACTGATGCTCACGCCAGGCCAGACCCACGATCTGGCGTGTGCGGAGCCGTTGATCGAAACCGCCGATCCCGAGGCGCTGATCGGCGACAAGGCGTTCGACGCCGATCCGTTCATCGACACCCTGACCGAGCGCGGAATCGTTCCCGTCATCCCGCCCAAGGCCAACCGCAAGACCAAGCGGGCCTGCGATTTCGCGCTCTACTGCGAACGCAATCTGATCGAGCGCTTCTTCAATAAACTCAAGCATTTTCGGGCCATTGCCACACGCTACGACAAACTCGCCAGAAACTTTCTCGCCGGAGTTCAACTGGCTTGCGCTATCATCTTGCTCAACTGAATACAGGCCCTAGTGGGTTACAAACGGCCCGATTGCGAAGTGAATGCGCGCTGTGCCCCTTCAAATCTGACTCCCCACCCCTCGGGGTACCCCTTAATTTTCGATGGGTCCCATCCTGCGCGCTTGATCACTATTGTGCTCTGGCTATACCCCTGAATGGTGAGCACCCTCGCCGTTAGCGATTTGTGGCGGCAACCCTATGGAAAGTGATGCTTCAAAGCGATCCGTGCGACGCCTTTTCAAGCTGTTGCCGATGGGCAGAAAGGGCGTGCATGTCTCGACCCGTGAAGCTATCGCGTGGGCCGCTCGGATACCCATACAGGCCAATTTTGCCGTCAGTCACGCGATCTAGCCGCTCGAGGAGATTCCGTGTACCGCACATGCCGTTCGGGCTTGCGCAAGCCACGATTGGAACCGCGCAGGGATGGAGTTCAGAGACGCCTGCCAATCGACATTGCGCGCCAGCAGGACCGACATCATGTTTCCATCGGCGCGTACGACGGCGACGATCTCAAGTCCGCTGAACTCCAAACGAGATTTCAACGCTTGAATTACGGCGTCCTGGGGATTGTTGTTGTTGGCGCTATACGTCGACAGCTGAACGATCACACCCTGGTTCAGTTCTGTGATCGCCTGAGTGAATACGTCCAGATCGCCCGGGTACATGTGGCCGGGATTTCTGCCTAGCCCATGCCGGTCGAACATGTAGGGATCGAAGGAGAAAAGCGCAAGGTCACCCGATAGTCCCAATCCTCGCCTGAACCGATCACGCCAGTCTCCCTCAGCAACCTCCACAGCGACTGAGGGCTGTCGCAACTTTACGTCGGCTGCCCAGAGACGAAGTTCGCGCGCCGTAGTTGGATCACTTTCGCACAGAATCAGCGACGCCGGGCCGGACCAGATGGACGCAACGAAACTCGCGCTATTTGGGTACGCCGTACCTGATGAGGCCAACGTGTTCCATGCGAGTTCGTAGGGCGTTCGCTCGCCCGGAAGGCGATGCTGGACGCAGTCAAACAACGGGGCCGTCGCGTCTCGCTTCGGTCGCTCGTCCGCGAATGGCGCCATCGAATGCGCGTCGACGAAGTCGAGGCGCGTTGCGTGCTGACGGGTGGCGGCCATAATGTCGCAAAGGACCGAGTGTTGAAGAAGATTCCCGAGATTCCCGCGATACACAGGCATGTCGCCTCGACTTCATTCTAAGCCGCGCGATACTGCACTGTTACCCGGCGGCCCGCTACTGCACAACTTCAAGTGCAGCTCGCTTACGATTCGCTCCACGCTGTCCGAATCGCCTTGCTCGAGCCAATCGCGGATGAAGGAACCAGGCATGCCTTTTCCGACGGCCCGTTTCCAACAACCCCACCCCACCCGGTAGCCCTTATTTCCGATGGGTCCCCATCGTACCCGCCTATCACTATTCCGCATGGGCGAAGCCCAAAGCTCCAACGTTGCGCAGGATACTAAGCTGCCGTTGGCAATGCGCCTGATCATACTATCTGCCATGTTTAACAGATGCGGCTCTGACAACCTGCTCGTTTCCAGAGCAGAGTTGAGTGAAGGGACCGCATCGAGTTTGCTAACAATTGCCCCTCGCCAAACCTTTGCCGGCGGGCAGGCTGATGCCGTCGCCTGTGCTGCCGTCAATCTGGTGAACCAGACCTGAGTGCCACGAACAACTGTTTCGGCGCTTCTTCGAAATACCGGAACAAGGCAGGACAGAGCCAGCCTTCCATGTTGAACTGCGGCGCATAGTACCAGTTGCCGCCTCCTTCTGCGCGCCGCCAGTCGAAACGATACTGGTGTCCAGGGAACGGTGTCTCGGAGAAGATTAGGGTGAAGCCTTGGCTGGCATCGGGATGATGGGCAACCAATCTGTCGATAATGGTGTCGGCTCCGGCGACAAACGGCTCCTGAGTTAACCCGACGTGCGGGTCGTCGAATACCCACATGCCGTGATGTTTATATGGGGCAATGATGTTGATGGCGTTCATGACAGAAACATCTAGTGTTGTGTCCCAGCAAATAACTGGACAATCAGCTGGTTGCAGAATATCTGGACCGCCACCGTGGAATCCATTTGCAAGAAACTGTCGAGGTGCAGGCAAACCCTCGAACAGATACAACCGGGGTGCACCAGACCACGCACCCCCAGACGCAAAAAATCACTGTCCAGTTAATTCGTGGACACTACACTAGGAATTAAAGTCGGCAACAACACCCACCCCTCCGGGGTACCTCCCATTTTTCTGATGGGTCCCATCCTGCTCACCTATCATTGTTCCGTACGAGCAATGTCGAGGCTATGAAAGACATCGACCAAAGGACTATGAAGCCAATCCATAAGCGTTGCAGCGGAGCAACATGATGGAGCGCTATCTGACGGAGATTTATTTGCACTGGAGGACAGCACATGGTTGGTGAAGTGATTGCGGGTCTTAGCGCGTTCAAGCCCGGCTCTGGATTGCTCCGGAGCCGGGCACACTTTGCCAAACGAGGTGAACAGGAGGTTCACGCGGCAATACCTAATTCGCAGCCTCATTCAAGCTGCTGGTGCAGCTGGCTCAAGCCTTCTGCGCCTTAATCTTGGTTTTTTTACTCTAGTCTTCGCCAGCTACAGCAGTCGCTATGCCTACTTTGCAGGCATCGCTAACATCGGCGACTTTATCTTTTATGCAGGCTTCGATGCGGCCCTCGCCAGGCTCGATGCCCGCGCAATGTTGTTTCACGTCATCCGCACAGGCCTTGGCTACTACAGCCTTGAGCACCACTGTCTGGCAGCCCTCGGACAGGCCCTTGAGGTTCGTCTTGATGCACTCCCTGATCGCGCCTCCCCCAGCTTGCACCCCTGGGCAAAGCGCTTTGGCATCACTCGCGCAAGCGCCGGTTATTTCTGCCGACGCCATTGAGCTTGGGAGCAACAACATGGCGATGGCAAAAAGGGGGCTGGTGATAGCAATACGTGTGGTCATCTGTATCTCCTGTTTGAAGCCGCCGTTTCAATGATGCGATAATTAAAGTAGCTGGGCTTTGATCTACATCAAATTCCAATGTGACAACAAAGCGACGTCAAGCATCCTTGCCGGGATCGTAGCTCTCGACCTGGTTGAAAGTGCCGGAGGGAGCTTCTCCTCCGACTACGAAGATGTGCCCATCGAGGACCGCGGCGGCAATACCGCTGCGCGCCGTGGGCAGGGGTGGCTGCTCCCAGCGATTGCTCTCCGGGTCATAGGCCTCGTTCGCTGCAAGGTTCCGCGAATAGCTGCCATCAATGCGGCCGCCGACGGCGAAGAGATGATCCGCCAACGCGACGAGCGCCAAGTGGTCACGAGGTGTCAGGATTGGCGCGCGCGCGCTGTCCACTGATCGGTGGCTGGGTCATACATTTCATGCGCCGGTGTGTTGCGTCGGCTGTGGCCCGCGCCGGCGACTGCATGGATCTTGCCATCAAGGACGGCGGCCCCCAGCGCGCCCCGTGCTGTGGGCATGGCAGCCAATGTACGCCAGCGATCGCCGGCAGGATCGTATTCATAGAGCGAGTCGGTCGGCGTCCAGCCATCGGCATATCCGCCGACACCATAGAGCTTGCCGTTCAGCCCAACCGCCGCCGCGTGATGCAGCGGGCGCGGAATGAAGGCGCCACGGCTCCAGCGGTCCGCGGTCGGATCGGAGATCTCAAGCTCTCGCTGGCCAGCGAACCCGCCGATCACGTAGATCTTCCCGTCTACCTCAGCGACGGCCACCTCAGAGCGTTCGGACGGCATCGCCACACCGCTCGTCCAACGGCCCATCTCTTGGGCTGGGACCGCAGCGCCACTCACAAGCACCCAGCAGAGAAGCAGGGCGGTGAAGATGGTCTTGAACTTGATCATCGCTTTCAACACCCACGCGTTTACGTGGCGTGGGAACGCGACTCTTCTCTCAGTCAACGGATTGTCTTCGTCTGCTCATCTGCTCACGTCAGGGTCTTGGGTGCTAATTCTCGTCGGCGTCTCGCGCCGAAGACCGGCCGTGGTTCTTCCAGTGATCAGCCTAACGTAGATTATCAGCGACGCGGGGCTACCCGGCTCACAGCCCCACCAGCGTCTTCGACGCCTTCCCCGATCACCTCGCCAGTTCCTTCGATGATCCTTCCGGCACCCTTCGCACCTTTCTCGATGACCTCGCCGGAACCCGCCATGCCCTTTCGGATGATCTTCCCCGTACCCTTGACACCTTGGCCGATGGCACTGCCGACATCTTCCAGAAATCCTCCGGCGGAAACCGATCCACGGCCCAAGCCGAAAACGAGAACCGCAGAGAAAATCAAGATGGCCAGTGAAGATGATTGAGGTTTCGCATGGCGCTCCTCCGAAATTAGCCTCCATCGCCCGCAACGGGACAGGCACTCGCCTGGGGGCGTTTAACCTTGCCGTACTACCGCTGGTAAAACGTCAAGGCACCCGAAAGGTTCCTGTAGCAGAGTTAAAGGCAGGTTAACTTCGCCGAAGAACCGCCCCCAAGGGCCATTAGCCATCTTTGATTATTTGGGCACCTCGAATAATCCAATAATACGCCGAATTGGCGTTTTGAGCGTGGCCTTGAGCGCGCGATCGCATCGGTCGTGCTTGTGGGTGGCCCGTTCGGGGCCGTTTTGGCCCCCGGCTCGGCGTCGCGGGGGCATTTTACGCGACGCCGGACAGACTCCGCCCCTTGATCGGCTCAGGCAGGAGCTGCCGCGACCCGCTCGAGGTGAGCCAGCCGGCTGATGTTATAGACCAGGTTCATGAGCCCGATCTTGGCGGCGGCCCGCACCATGCCGATGGTGCGCACAATCGTGCCGCCCATCGAGGTATGCTGATGGCCGAACACATGCTCGACGCGGGCGCGCACCCGCGAGCGCGTGGTGTTGCCGACCTGCTCGCGCTCTGAGAGTGGGCGGCCGCGCCAGGCCCGGCGATGGACGCGGCTCTTGTAGCCTTGCGCCTTGAGCGTGGCCTCGGTCTCGGCCGAACGGTAGGCGCTGTCGGCCCACACCTGGATGCTGGTGTTGGACCGGTCCAGCACGTCATCGAGCTTCTGGCTGTCATGCACGCTGGCGTCGGTCGGCGCGTAGCGGCGGATGAGCTTGTGCTTGCGGTCGATGCTGATGTGGTTCTTGTAGCCGTAGAAGCTCTGGTCGTGCTTCTTGGTCCAGCGCGCATCCTTGTCCTTCTGGGCGTTCTTGGCTGGGTTCGCCTCCCAGGCTTCCGGCGTCTCGCCGGCCTTGATCGCCTCGTTCTCGCTCCGGCTGTTGCGTTGTATGGGCGCCAAAACGATCGTGGCGTCGACGATCTGGCCGCCGCGCGCGATATAACCTTTGGCCTCCAGGTGCTGGTTGAACAGCGCGAACAGCTTGGCTACCAGTCCGGCTTTCGCCAGCGCCTCGCGGAACAGCCACACCGTGGACGCGTCCGGCACAGGGTCCTCCAGCCCAAGGTCAAGAAAACGCATGAACGAGAGCCGGTCGCGGATCAGGTATTCAAGCTGCTCGTCGGCCAGGTTGTGCAAAGTCTGCAGCACCAGAATCTTGAACATCAGGATCGCGTCGTAGGGCTTGCGGCCGGCGGCGCTCTTCCTCTCATCAGGCTTCAGTCGCGTAACCGCCTCGATCTCGGTCCGAAAACTCTCCCACGGAACCGTCGCCTTAATCAGTTCAAGCGGATCGCCTTTGGCGCTGATCGCCGCAAGCCGATCGTTGAGATCGTAAAACCCTATCTGACCCATAAACCGTCCCTGCCAGCAGCATCCCGCGCAAATCACCGAATCTGATTTGCAACGCCATGGCTAGAGGTATTTTTCGAGGTGCCCATTTGATTAAAGATCAAACCGTGCCCTAGGAGTCGCCAAGGCGGCGATCGAAGTCTTTCTTGCCATCATCTGGTCGACGCCAATACGTCTACGGCCGCGAGGAAGAGGCAATGCGACTGACTCACCTGTCGCTGGAGAGGCACGCAAATCGCAGATATGATTGCGCGGTTGCCCGAGGTTTGGAAAAGGAGCCACCTCGCGTATCGGCTCCAGACAACTGTCAGTGCTGCTAACGCCTCGTGACCCCTTGCTGCGGAGGTATGCGCGCATGGCCCCGATGTGGCGGAACGGACGCGACAGATCTGCATCCTCGGCGTGAAGGCGCAGGATCGCAATGAGGTCACCGGCCGCGTCGGCAGTTGTCCGGGCGCGTCTCAGCCAGCGTTTGGTCATCATGTGCCCCCACGTCGATTTTGCTCGGTATGGCGTAGGAGCACAACCGGGCACGCCGCATCGTCCACTTAATTTGGACGTCTGGGCGCCCGGCCGGCACTTCTTGCGGGATGCTGCGAACGATAGACGCCCACGGCGCTGGCGGGTTAGAGCCGGTGGGAGTGCTGCGCCTTACCGCGTGCCTCCCATCGGCTCTTTGCTACGCCCGATTAAACCTGGCCGTTACCTGTGGACAGCGACCAAACCGTGCCCGTCGCCGGAGCCGGAATCACTGTATCTTCGAGCGGGGGCGCAGGATGTTGGCCGCAGCTTTTATATGTCAATTGGCGGGCATCGTGGCATTGCTGGTGCTCACCTATCGACTAAATGAGCGTCTGCGACGCCTCGAGCGCAAGGAAAGCCGCCGAGATATTGAACTTCGGCGGCTCGGCGATCTGCTCGAACGTAACAGCTTATTCAAGGCCCTCGATCGGGCTTGGGTTGAGATCAAATCTGGGGCCAAGCCGGAGCCTAGAAATAATACCGGAGTGGGGGAAGCGGACCCGATCAGGACTAAGGTCACGCCATCACCGTCATCCGCGATCACTAACACGGTGAGCGCGAATGCCGCCCCGACCCAAAACCTGAGCGTTCGGGAACCGGGCAGCGCAAATGAGGCGGCGGCTGAAAGGAACCGTCGCCTCGCGGCTGCGCAGCACTCTATCCTCGATAAGAAACCCGAACCTGTGACTGCTGGCGAACCGACCCACGAAATAGGACGCCCCGGCACTGGAGGGTTGTTCCGGCCGGCGCGCTGATCTCACTCGGCTGGGGACGTTAGCCATCGAGCACCCGGAAGGTCGCAGCGGCGATCACTTCTTTCGAGTAGCCATCTTCTTCCAGGGTTTCTTTGCCGTAGCGGGCGTGAAACTCGTGGTTCGTGACGCCGCGACCGACAACTGGCGGCGATCTGACTAGCGCCGGCCGGAGCAGAATTTGGCCTGCTCGACTTCCAGAATTACAGCGACATTCTGACGTTCGTTTTCATTGAGCTCGAGCTCGCTGAAAGTATCCTCCATACAATCAGTATTGTCGAATTTCTCCGCTTCTGACCTGCGCTGAAAGCAATAGCCGTGCTCGTCGAATATCGAATTGCGTGTCGTCCATAGCTCGCCGCATGACAGATAACTCAGCAGTTTTTTCGACAAGACATACTGATCGCTACAGAACACGTCATTGACGCAAGCGGCTTTCGAGCCGCTGCTAAGCAAAACGACCACACTCATCGCCAGACTTCTGCGAACTAACGGCATGGCACTGTTTCTTGAGGCAAACTTTAGTGCAGAAACACCCATGGCACAATTGGCGTCAGCAAGAGGCAGCGGCTTTGGGCTTTGTCATGCTGTTCTCCTCGCATCGCTCGGAAGCTGAGGCGCTCGCCGAATTTGATCGACTGCGGCAAAGTCACGCCAGCCTCGTTGGCTCTCTGTCTTCCAGTGTTCGCAAAACCAATCTTGGTTCGAGCGGCACCCGATACCAACTAGCCGTCGGAGTTATTCGCACTCGCGAAGCGGCCAAGAGCCTTTGCAGCTCCCGTTGGCAACACCACAAGCTCCCTCTTGATTTGTAAGGCGGGGAGCAGCAGGCGAGGACCTCCAGACTGTCGCTCCCCCGAGCAGCCAATGCTCCGATCCGCGCCCACCGCATTCAATTGCGAAAACGATTGCCTAGCCGCTTGAAGCCGACCACGGTTAGGGTTGCAAGCCAAAGCCCATGCGGTCTCTGTACGTGTTGTAGCCGGCAACAAGAACACCAGGCTGACCGATTCCGACCGCGGAACCACCGCGCTTCTCGCCGTCTCGATGCTGCTGCTACTGGCACGGCCTATCAGAGGCGCTCGACAGAGGACCCCGTTGGCCTTCCATTCGCTTGAACACGGCGATAGTGAACATCGCGCTGCGGAAACGGAATGGTCAGGCCAGCCGCTTCCAGCGCGAGCTTGCCCTGCTCGGTCAAGGCGCACCGCACCGGCCAATACTCCGACGTGTCCGCCCAGACCCGCAGTCCGAGCACGACCGCACTATCGCCCAGCTCGGCCACAAAGACCTGAGGTGCAGGGTGTCTGTGAACGCGAGCGTCAGAAACGGCGAGCGTCATGAGCACATCGCGGGCTTTGGCGATGGAGTTGTCGTAGGCGATGCCGAACTGGAGATCGACGAGCCGGGTCGGCAGCCGCGAATAGTTGATAAGGCGCTTGTTCCAAAGCTCGGCGTTCGGAACGAACTGGAAGACACCGTCCCAAGTGTGGATCTGACATGCGAAAATGCCGACCTCGTGCAGCGTGCCGGCGATGCCGCTCGCCTCGATATAGTCGCCGACTTTGAATGGCCGAAGCCAGAGCAGCATGATGCCGGCGGCAACATTGGCAAGCGTGCCCTGTAGAGCGAGGGCAATGGCAAGGCCAATGGCGCCCAACGCAGCAAGCACGCTCGTGGTCTGGATGCCGAGCTGGCCGAGGGCAGCTACCAACGCCAGGATCAGGATCGTATAGCGAACGAGAGAGGCGATGACGCTGCGCAGCGTTGCGTCGATGCGAGCCTGCTGGTCGAGGAAGTGGCCGAGTGTCCGCTGCGCCCACGCTGCCAACCACCAGCCGCCGAGCAACAGCAGGACGCTTGCCATCAGATTTGGAAGGGTCGTCGCGGCCCAAGTTGCGAGCGTGCTACCGAATGCGCTCAGGTTGCCGCCGAGAGTCATCAAATCCATCGTGTGCGTCCAAGGTATTCCGCATCATTGCGTTCTCCCGATCGATTTCAAGTGCGAATGGCGAACGCCTCGTGCGAGGTCTTCGACATGACCAACCGGGACAACTGCCTAACACGCAGCGATGTCTCTTGTGCGCCCACCAATCAACTCCCTGACTTTGGGAGCGCCCCAATGGAGGCGCTCCGTTTGAAGCGCAAGATCATCGTCTCGATCTGGACCTCCGTAAGGAGCTAGAGGGGTCGAGTGGGTCGAGCGCTCACGATGCGACCCGTGCGGCCGTCGATCTTCACGACCCACGGATCACCGCTCCGACGGGCGTGGTAGCGGAATATTCGGCGGCTGCAGTCAACGGCACGCACCCTGTTGAAACCGATCCTGCCGACATAGCGAGCACCCTGGCCGCAGGTAATCCTCTGGCGGGAACACCAGGGCACGTGCCCGATCGGTGTGCACAGAAAAATATCAACGGCATGTGCCTTGGCATCCGGGCCCGGAACGGATGCCAAGCTGGCTACGACTGTCGCAACTACAAGAGCAATTCTTCGAAACGACATGGGAATCAGCCTGCTTTTGTTGCCTCGCCTATTTGATACCCGGTTCGTTGGACAACTGAAAGAGTCAGCCGTCGGGGAAGGAGAGTCACCGTTAACAGCTTGCCTGACACAGTTGACACACAAAATCGACCGGCGGCGACACGCAGGAGAAACGCTGTCCCGTTAATTATTCGTCATCGGCACTGCTTCCATCCGCGGTAGAGGTGGTCCCGGAGTGTCGCAACGTGATCGGCCAAAGGGGTGTCCAGAATGATTGCTACAATCCAGGTCCACAACGAAAAGCCCGCGGCGGTATGGAGTTCCGGCGGCGAGCTCTATGACGAAGTCAGCCAGGGCATCAGCGATTTAATCGAGCATTGCGTGCGCCGCCTCATGCCCAGACCTGGTGAAAAGATCCTCGACCTGGCGACCGGCACAGGCTGGACGTCGCGATCTCTTGCCCGTCGCGACGCCAGGGTAAGCGGCGTCGATATTGCCGCCGACCTCGTCGCTGCCGCCGTGAAGCGTGCCGCCGCCGAGGGTCTCGCCATCGAGTACAAGGTAGGCGATGCAGAGAGCCTTCCCTTCGCCGACAGTGCTTTCGATGCGGTGATTTCGACCTGCGGCGTCATGTTTGCGAGCCGCCCGGAAGCCGCCGCGGCTGAACTCGCCCGTGTCTGCCGCAAGGGCGGACGGATCGCCCTGACCACCTGGCTATCGGACAGCAATCTGGCCAAAATGTTCCAGGTGATGAGACCCTATATGCCGCCACCACCGGTTCCAGCACCTCCTTCGCCTTTCGAATGGGGCAAGATCGAACGCATTCGCGAATTACTCGGCGGCGCTTTCGAACTGAAGTTCGAGAAGGGTGTCTCCAACTACCGCGAGCCGAGTGGCGAGGCCGCATGGATCACCTTCTCGACCGGCTATGGCCCGACGAAGGCCCTGGCCGCGTCGCTCGACGAGGCGCGCAAGGCCGAGCTGCGGCGTGAATTCATCGCCTTCCATGACGGCTTCCCCACGGAACTCGGCATTTGCGTGCCGCGCGAATACTGGGTGACGAGCGGCATTCGCAAGTAGCGGCATCGGGGAACTCTAAGCCGAGAGAGGACACGTCCGCTGGAGCGCGTGTCGCAGCCCTATCCCGTCGATAGGATACCGTCACCGGGCTTCGCGCTGCGGGCGTGGGAGCAAAGCCAGCCCCTCCCGAACCGCCTTACTTGCCGCCCGCGCGCCATCCAACAGATAACTCGTGTCCAGGTTGTAGGTGAAGACGTTGAAGCCGAGCGCGACAAAGCCTGCGAGGATCGTCGAGCGAGCTGATGTCGATTCCAGGCGCTTTCCTGGCCCGCGTTCCTGCCGAGGCGATTTTCTGGATTGCCGCAAAAAGATCGGGATGCTGCTGTCCCGGCGGCCAGCCCAGGGATCCCGCCAGGTCGAATGGTCCGACGAACAGGACGTCGACCTCTGGTACAGCGGCAATTTCGTCGATATTGCGGATCGCCTCTGCGTTCCCCTGGGTTGGCCGGTGGGTTTCATTGAAAATGAATGAAACTCTGCTATATCCTTCTCTTTCGAGTTTGCAGAGGCTTCCATGCGGAAGAAGGCTACCAGTAATCGTCGTTATGCGAAGCGCAGCAGTCGCCATGCTACATTTCGTAGGGCCGCCGACGGGTCCTTTCAGAGTGTCACCACCAGCCCCACTTCGATGACTGTGATCGAAAAGGCGATGGTGAACTATAGGCGTGCGTTGCAACGGCTCGCCGATAAGTAACAGACACTATCGCCTGACGATCAATGACGCCCTATACGCCCATCGTAGGGCGATCAGCCTCGGTGGCGTACCTGGTATTTCCAACCGATCCCTAATTGAGTTGGCGATCGGCCGCCCATACAGTGGGTATCACAGACGCATTGAGAACAAGGCAGCGGCCTTAGTCGAATCTATGGCTGGCAATCATGGATTTGCTGATGGAAACAAGAGGACGACCTTGCTGCTTTTGCTCACGCTTCTGGAAGAAGCGGCTATAGGCTGTCGCCTGCAAACAGCCGAGAATCGATCAATGACGCGGCCGAACAAATGATCTTGGATACAGTCTGTCACCGGATGGATTTTCACGGTCTTGTCGAGTGGTTCAAGCGGCGCATTCGAAGACGGTAACGTCAATTGTTCTGTGTCAGCAGGAAAGGGGTACTGAGGCCCTGTGATTTTATTTTCGTAGCTGAAGACGGCGAACAGGATGCGATCCATGGAAGTTATGTCCTGAAAGGTTCCCATCAGTCGGGTGCGTCGCCGGACCTCGCGGAAACGTCGTTCGATGGCGTTGGTGGTTCGCACTGCCTTGCGCTGTTCGAAGACGCTAGACTTGAGTACGGCGGGGGCTCGGTGCTAAGCAGAGATTCTCGGGTCGCCCAACGAATGCCACAACGCCCGCTCCAAGTTTTGACGCGACCAGGGCAGGGCATTCGTTGGTCAAGCTGCACAAGTCTGCTTAGCGTAGGCGCGTTTGCACGCTTCTCTCTCGAATCCGTGGATCCCGGCCACTGGATTGACAGGAAACCTGAAAGGCACTCGCTCACGCTGTCGCCTTGATCTATGTGCGGCTCGAGGCCCGGGCAAAAATTCGATGCGTGGAACTTTCGTTCAAGGGCAACATTAAATCTTTGGCGCCGTCATAATTTGGGCGGTTGCCGCTATCACACTCCAAGCAGTTGACTTCTCGCTGTTTGGTGGTGAGGAGCCGCAATTCGCAAAGGAAGGATGGGCATCATGTGCGACTATTCGTTGGAAGCCTATCGCAGCCGGCCGGCCTGGGAAGGCGAACGGTATGTGACGAGCCGTTTCACCAGCGGCAGCATCGGGTTCATTGCTCCCGGTGATACGCAGACGGCCATCTGCATGGCCTATGACACGCGTATTGCTCTCGAGAACATTCCGGTCGCGATCCAGACCGCGCTCGGCGTAAAGGCGGATGAAGTGGTTACTTTCGCAAAACTGGAGAGTGAATTCTTCCAGGATGGCGTGCGCTTCGCCAACGGCGCGCAGATCACGCTGCAGCGGCTCGGCCCAGGTGTGACGGCATCGGTCGAGGATGCTCTCCTTGGACCACAGCGGATCCGCAAGACCGTCGCGGCAATGTGATTGATCGGGCAACCATCTCTCCAACGGCAGAGATGGTTGCCCTGTTTTCGCCAAAACCTTTGATCCTGCGACATCATCGGCCTTCGCTGAGGATCGCGGATGTTAGGACACTTGCGCGTTAATGGGCGCTGCGACTTGCGTCGACGCTCCAGGGGCCAGCGCCCGCCGCAGCGAGGTAGAGGAAGACGAAGCAGAACATGATGGCGAGCTCGCCACCGTTGTTGATCGGGTGAAATCCTCGCGGCGCGTGGGCCATGAAGTAGGCGACGGCCATGAAGCCCGACATGATGAAAGCGGTGAGGCGAGTGAAGAGACCGAGCACGATCAGGATGCCACCGACGAGCTCGAGCACGCCGATCAGGCCAGAGAAGGAAAACAGCGTCACGCCGTCGGGATAATGCTGCACGACGGGGAACCTGAGAAGCTTCGAAGTGCCATGAGCCAGAAAAAGCAGCCCTGTCATGATGCGGAGGATCGACAGCAGGGGCCCTGAGAAAGACGCGGGAAGAATGCCATTGAGCATGGAAGCCTCGCTCGTTGATTCGATGCAAAGGCGAGTACCCGACAGGCCCGCGCGTGGCAAGCCTCAGGACATCTGCGCCGGCGCGCTTCAGCGGGGCTGTGCCGTATTCCCGGAAGGTCTGCCTGACAGCCGCTGCAGCTCCGGCCGCAACACACGCTCCTGCGTCTGGCGAAAACCTTGGCGAAATCGTCGCGGCGGCATGCCGAACTGCCGGGTGAACGAGCGAGTGAACGCGGAAGGGTAGGAGAAGCCGCAGGCGGTGGCGATCTCCTTGACGCTGAGCTCCTCGTAAAACAGCAGGTTGCGGGCCGCCTGCAGCCGGATTTTCAGGTAGAGTTCGGCCGGGCTCTGGCCGAAGTTGCGCGCGCAGTGGCGCTCGAGGGTGCGCAGCGAGAGCCTCAGCCGTGCCGCCAGCTCACGCGGGCCTAAGGGAAAGTCCAGGTTCTTTTCCATGAGATCGATCAGCCGGTGCTGGAAACGCGGCGTCGCGCGCTCCGTACGATCGTCGGGGCGCTGCCGGCGCTCGCCTTCGCGGCTCGTATGGACCAGCGCATTGGCGACTTCGCTCGCGAGCGCCCGCCCGCGCAGGCTGGCGATCAGCTCGAGCATCATGTCGAGGGTGGCGATGCCGCCGGCGCAGCAGCCGGCCTTGCCGTCGATCACGAAAAGACAATCTTCCACCGGAGCTTCCGGAAATCGTTCGTGATAGGAGGGGGCTGCTTCCCAGTGCACCGTGACCTTGCCGGAGGAGATGCCGGCCTGGGCGAGGGCGAACGCGCCGGTGTCGATGCCGATCACAACGGCGCCGAAGCGGTGCGCGGCGCGCAAGTGAGCGAGAAGGTGCGGCGAATTGTGCTGGGTGGGGAGATTGCCGCCGAACAGGAGGACGAAATCGGCCCCCGGCAGGTCTGCCAGGCTGCCGTCGGCGGCGATCGACATTCCGTTGCTGGCTCGCACCGGCTGTGCCCCTTCGGTCAGGACCTGCCACTCGAAAATCCGCCGGCCGCTGTTCTGGTTGGCGATGCGCAGGGCCTCGCTCGCGAGAATGAAGGCGTTGATCGGAAACTCCGGCTGCAGCACCAGCGCAAACCTGGGCGAGCGGGAATCATCCGACACGGGCTGGGTGGGGTGCACTTTTGTCGTCCTCGGTTACGTTTTTGGCCATCAAGGTCAATCCGAGGCCGGCCTTTTGTCAATGATCGGTTTGCCCAAAGCCGGTCGGTTCGTCGCCTTGACAGGAGTGTGGCGTTGAATCCGGAGCTGCTGAAATCCCGTCTCGAAGGCTGTTACGTCACGGTCCCCACGCCCTTCCGCGACGAGCCGGGCCTTCCCGTGAACGGCGAGGCGTTGCGCGCCTACGTCCGGTTCCTGCTCCGCAACGGATTGACGGAGGACTATGCGACGCTGCTGGCCGGCGGCGCGGCGGGCGACTTCTCGACCATGACTTTCGAGGAACGCATAAAAGTGGCGGAAACCGTCGTGGACGAAGCGAAAGGCAGCGTTCCACTCGCCTTCGGTGGCCAGACCACGAGCACGGCCGAGCTGGTCAAGCTCGCCCGGGCCGCGCAGTCGATAGGGTTCGACTTCCTGCAGGTGTCGTGCCCGTTCTACTTCACGCACACGGAAGCCGATTTCGAGGAGTTCGTGCGCGAAGCGGCACGTGCGGCGCCCGACTTGGGCATCATCGTCTACAACACCTTCTGGACCGCCACCAACCTCTCCTACGGACTTGATCGCGCGACTGGCCGAGGTGCCGAACATCATCGGTCTCAAGTGGGCGACGCCGCGCACCGACGCGATGGAGTTCGAGGACGTCGCCTCGCACTTCTCTTCCCGTTTCACGGTCATCGACAACAACCTGTATTTTCCCTATTCGTCGATGCCGGCGATCGGCGCCCGGGCCTTCGAGGTGCACCTGTGCAACTATTGGCCGCAGTGGGGCATCAAGCTGATCGATGAGATCAGGGCCGGCCGCAATGCCGAAGTCGCGCGAATGATGGTGGAAGAGGCGATGCCGTTTTACAAACTTTGGGTCAGGATCGAAAAGGAATATACCAGCGGCGATGGCTATCTCGACAAACTGTGCATGGAGCTCGTCGGGCTGCCGTCGAGCCGCTGTCGGCCGCCGACCCGCGACGTCCGCGACCGCTATCGGGCCGCGGCGGCAGCGATGATGAAAGCCACCGGCGTGCCCAACGCCGAGCTCAGAAAATCGGCATGAACGCGCCGGTCAACATGATTGTGCTGGCGGCCGAAGACAACGTCGGGATCGCCCTCAGCGGCATCGCAGCGGGAGAAGATGCAAGCGATGGCCGTGGACGCGCGATTCATTCCCTCGAGGATGTGCCGCAGGGCCACAAGATCGCGCTGCTGCCGATCGCGGCCGGAGACAGGATCATTCGCTTCGGAGTGCCGGTCGGCCTCGCCGCTTCGGCAATCGGCGCCGGGCGGCTGGTCCACGTGCACAACGTGAAGAGCCAGTACCTCACCAACGACGAGGATCACTATGAATAGGCTGGCTGCGATGCGAGCCGACACGACGGCCATGCGCGGCTTCCCGCGGCCGGACGGCCGCAAGGGTATCCGCAACTACGTCCTCGTGGCTTACCTGGTGGAGTGCGCACATCACGTCGCACGCCGGATCGCACAGCCTTACGAGCTCGGACGGTGCGCAGCTCATTGGGTTCCCCGGCTGCTACCCGAGCGCCTATGCCCACCGGATAATGGAAGGGATGAGTACGCATCCAAACGTCGGGGCGGTGCTTCTGGTGTCGCTGGGCTGCGAGGAATTCCGGCGCGGCGAGCTCCTCGAAGCGGTACGGTCGAGCGGCAGGCGGGCCGAGCTCCTGGTCATTCAGGACAGCGGCGGCACGCGCGCCAGCGTGGAGCAGGGGCGCGACTGGGTGAGGAATGCACTCGAGCAGTGCGCTGCCGCCTCGCCGGTGGCCCTCGATATGCATGAGCTGGTGATCGGCACCAAGTGCGGCGGCTCGGACGGTCTCTCGGGCATCACGATCAACCCCGCGGTGGGGCATGCCTTCGACGTGCTGGGCGATGCCGGCGCCACGGTGATGTTCGAGGAGACCTGCGAACTCATCGGCTGCGAAGATCACATGGCCAGACGCGCCATCACGCCGGAGCTCGGCGAGGAAATCCGCAATGCCGTGCGCAAGGCCGATGCCTATCACCGCGATCTCGGGCACGGCAGCTTCGGCGGCGGCAATATCAAGCACGGTCTGTCGACCATCGAGGAGAAGTCTCTCGGCGCCTATGCGAAGAGCGGCACCCGTCCGATCGTCGGGCTGCTCAAACCCGGCATGCGTCCGGTCAGGCCGGGGCTTCACCTCATGGATACCGTCAACGACGGGCCGGTGCGCCTCGGCATTCCCAATATCAACGACACCCAGACGGTTACCGAGATGGTTGCCAGCGGCTGCCACATGATCGTGTTCACCACCGGCGCCGGATCGGTGGTCGGCCAGGCCGTTGCGCCGGTGATCAAGGGGGTCTCGAACTCGCGCGTCTTCCAGCGGTTGTCGGACGACATGGACATCAACGCCGGCACCATCGCCGATGGTCTGGAGACGGTGGCGGAAGTTGGCGACCGCATCGTCGCCAAGGTGATCGCAGTGGCCTCGGGCGAGGAGACCAGGTCGGAGGCGCTCGGGCACCAGGAGTTCGCCTTGAACTATAAGACCTATGAACCGCTCGGCCCATCGTGCCTGCCGCGATGACGTCGTGCCGAGAAGCGATTTGAAGAAGAAGGCGCGAACTCGAGCGCCCGGAGTGCAGCAAAGGAGAGGACGAAATGAAAAGCATTGGTCAGATTGCGTTGAATATCTTCGTGGTCGCTTCCACGGTGTGGATCAGCGGCGGCGCAGCGAAGGCCGAGGACGACGTCAGGCTTCGGCTCAACTGGATGTATTACGGATCCCATGCCGGCTTCGCCTACGGCAAGGACAAGGGTTACTATAAGGATCAGGGAATCAACCTCGACATCCGCTCCGGTAACGGATCAGGGTCGGCTCACCGGCTGGTCGCCAACGGCGACAGCGATTTCTCCTATGGCTCATGTGCGTCGATGGTCAATCTCGCGGCCAAGGGTGCGCCGCTGATCTCGGTCGGCGTCATCGATGCGGAAGGCACCGAAGCCGTCATCGTGCGGCCCGACGCCGGCGTCAAGGCGCTCGCCGATCTCAAGGGCAAGACGGTGCTCACGACCGCCAATGCGGGAGTCAACACGTTCTTTCCGCTGGTGCTCAAGAACGCCGGGCTCAGCGACAAGGATGTGAGCATCACCAACGTTCCCGACGGGGCGCTCGTGTCCAGCTATCTGCAGGCGGCGGGCGGCGCGGTCGGCATCCTGGGCGGGCTCGACGACAAGCCGGCGGAGATCAAGGCCAACGGAGGAGAAAATCCGGTCACCTTCGCCTATTCGGATTTCGGCGTGAACCAGGTCGGCTACTGTATCGTGACCCACACCGATACGGTCGCCAACAAGCCCGATCTGGTGAAGCGGTTCCTGGCGGCCACCATGAAAGCCTACAAGGAAACGGAAACCAACCCCGATGCCGCGGTGGCTTCCATGGCCGACATCGTCGGTGGTTCGATGGCTGAAGATACCGGCAAGCAGCAGGCTCGTGCGGTGCTCGATGTGACGCTCGGCATCCTCTATTCCAAGAACAACACCGACAAGCGGCTCGGCTATAATGTCGCCAAGGATTGGGAGGATATGATCGCGCTCATGAAGCAGTTCAACGATCTGCAAACCGACAAGCCCGAAACCGCTTTCTACACGAATGACTTCCTTCCATAGAGCATGTCCCGGAAAGTGCGCACCCTCGATCGCGTCGAGGGCGGGCTTTTTTGCGATAAGTGGTTGAGGGCGGGAAAGCAGGAGGCGGCGCGAGAGCGGAACAGCTCGAGGCCGCTTCCTCTTTTCGGACCGTATGGCGGAAGCAATCACCATCAGGAGTGTGAGCAAGGCCTTCGCGACCAGTGAAGGCGACGTGCACGCTTTCGGACCGGCCGATCTCGGCATCAATAGCGGCGAATTCGTATCCCTGCTCGGGCCCTCAGGCTGCGGCAAGTCGACCCTGATGCTGATGGTGGCCGGATTGCTGCCGCCGACGGCCGGGGAAATCCGCATCGACGGGGAACCCGTTGCGGAGCCCCGGACCGATATCGGCATCATGTTCCAGGACAACACGCTGGTGCCCTGGCGCACGGTGCGCGGCAACATCGAGCTGCAGCTCGAATTGCGCGGACTGGCGACCTCGTCCTTTGCATCGAGGATCGCCAAGCTGATCGGCTCGGTGCATCTCGGCGGCTTCGAGAACCGGCTGCCGTTCGAATTGTCGGGCGGCATGCAGCAGCGCGCGGCGTTCTGCCAGACCCTGGTGCACGAACCGAAGATGCTGCTGCTCGACGAGCCCCTGGGCAAGCTCGACGCCATGACCCGCGAAGCGATCCGGCGCGACCTGCAGTTCCTGTGGATGGAGACGAGGCCCACGGTGCTCTTCGTCACGCACAGCATCGAGGAGGCGATCCAGCTTTCCAGCCGGATTTGCCTGATAACGCCGAGGCCCGGCCGCATCGAGCGCATCGTCGACATCGACCTGCCGTGGCCGCGCGATCTCGAGGTCAAGAAGAGCACGGCGTTCACGGCCTATCTCGCCGAAATCCAGGAGGTCTTCCATGGCTACGGCGTCATTTGAGCGCGCTCCTGCCGGGAGACCGGCATCGCCCTGGTTCACCAGGCTTTTCGGCATGCTCGCCGGCTCCTGGATGTTCATCGCCTTTTTCGTCGGTTTCTTCCTCGTCTGGGAATACTCCATCGACTGGTTCAGCATCCCCGGCTACATCCTGCCGCGGCCCTCGGAAATCGTCGCCAAGGGCTCCGTCGATCTGCCCCGTCTCCTCCACTACACCTGGATCACCGGGCTCGAGACCGTGCTGGGCTATGTGGTGGCGATCGTCGTCGCGGTGCCGCTGGGCCTGGCAATCGCCTTTTCCTCCATCCTGAGGCGGACGATCTATCCGTTCTTCGTCAGCATCGAGATGACGCCGAAGATCGCCTTCGCGCCGCTGTTCATTTCCTGGCTGGGCTTCGGGCTCCTGCCCAAGGTCATCATCGTGTTTCTCGTGTGTTTCTTCCCCGTCGTCCTCAATGCCATCCTCGCCTTCTCTTCGCTCAGCGAGGAATTGACCCGCTTCCTGCGCGCCACCGGGGCGAGCGCCTGGCGCGGGTTCATGAAGGTGAGGCTGCCGGCGGCGATGCCGCAGTGCTTCGTCGGATTCAAATACGCGGCGATCAATGCGACGGTGGGAGCGACGATCGCCGAGTTCATCGGCAGCGATCAGGGTCTCGGTTTCTACATCCAGATCGTCACCGGCAACATGCGTCCCGACCTGGCGTTTGCCGGAATCTTCCTGCTGACCCTGCTCGGGCTCGCGCTGTTCGGCCTCGTGACGCTGGCCGAGCGCCTGCTCATTCCCTGGCACATCTCCCAGCGCCGCAGCCACGCGTGACCCGCGACGGGCCAATCCATGATCCGGCGGACCTCAGGGCCTTCGCCGAGCAGGTCCTGCGGAAAGCGGGCCTGCCGCGCGCACCCGCCTCAGCCGTTGCGGAAGGCCTGGTCGAGGCGGACCTCTACGGCCACGACACGCACGGGCTCGCGCTCCTTGCCGACTATGTCGAAGAGATTCGGGAAGGCCGCATGGAGAGGAAAGGGCGGCCCAGGCTCGAGTCGAAGATGGGCGCGGTCGAAACCTGGGATGCCCGCAGGCTTCCCGGTGTGTGGACGACGAGGCTCGCCGTCGATGCTGCCGTCGCCAAGGCCGGCGCCTTCGGCATCGGCGCCGTGGCGATACGGCGCAGCCACCACATCGCCTGCCTTGCGACGTTTCTCGAGAGGCCGGCACGGCGGGGCTTTCTGGTGCTCCTCTTCAGTTCCGACCCCAGCGATGCACATGTGGCGCCCTATGGCGGGACGCGGGCGGTGCTGACGCCCGATCCGATTGCCGCCGGCATTCCGGCTGCGCCCGACCCGATATTGATCGACATTTCGACATCGATCATCGCAGCGGGCCACAGTGCCAGGGCACTCGCCGAGGGCAGACGGCTCGCCCACCCCTGGCTCATGACTGAGGGCGGCTCGGCGAGCGACGATCCACGGGTGCTCAAGGACGGCGGCTCGATCCTTCCAATCGGAGGCCTCGATCATGGCCACAAGGGCTACGCGCTGTCGTTGCTGGTCGAATGTCTTACCCAGGGGCTCAGCGGTCACGGCCGGGCCGAGCAGCCGAAGGAATGGGGCGCCTCCATATTGGTGATCGCGATCGCGCCGAAAGCCTTCGCGGGCGAGGAACAATTTGCCCGGGAAGCGAACTGGACGATCGCCGCCTGTCGCGCCTCGCCGCCAGTGCCCGGAGGAAGCCCGGTGCGGATACCGGGCGAGCTCGCGATGGCTCGCAAGCGGGAGGCGCTACGAACGGGGCTGGTGCTTCACCCGGAGGTTGAGACGTCGCTGGCGAAGCTGTCGGCGTCGCTGGTGATCGAGCTGCCGCGAGCGCGAGGCGTCAATCAACCGGCACCCCTACCACCGCCAAGCAATCGCCCATCTTGATAAGTCCGGGAAAATGGCGGCCGGCCAGCATACCGTCCATCGGGCTGCGGTAGTCGAGCGGCGTCGAACCGGTGCGATCGGCCGGCCAGATCCTGGCGATAATCTGGTTCTTTTCTACGCTCTCTCCCAGGTCGGTCATGATTTCGAACAGACCCTGGTGATCGCTGAACATGAAGCAATCGTGGGAGGGCATGTCGAGCAGGACCGAGGACTGCCGGTCCATCTTGCCTGCCAGGATGCCCGCATCGATCAGCACATTGGAGATGCCGCGCTTGGCGATCGCATTGGAGCGCGCGGTCGAGCTGCCGCCGCCCCCGAGCTCGGTGGAGACGAACGTTTTCCCTTGGGCCTCAACCTCGGTATCATACATGCCGACGGCGTCGATCTCGCGCAACATCATCGAATAGGGAGCCGAGAAAGCGCGCATGGCGGTGACGCAGCGGGCTTCCTGCGTCGCGTCGGCAAGCCGGTGGACGCAGGCGAAGGGCACAAAATCGAGCGTCTTGCCGCCGGCATGGATGTCGACGACCAGATCGGCCATGGGCAGCAGCGTGCGCGTGAAATAGTCGGCGATCTTTTCAGTCACCGAGCCGTCCGGTTTGCCTGGAAAGGAGCGGTTGAGATTGCCGTGGTCGATCGGCGAGGTCCGGGTGGCTGCCTGGAAGGCAGGATAGTTCATGGCCGGAACGATGATGATACGGCCCGCAAGCTTCGCCGGATCGATCGATTGAGCAAGCTCCATGAGCGCCACGGGCCCCTCGTACTCCTCGCCGTGGTTGGCGCCGGTGAGAAGCGCGGTCGGACCCGAACCGTTCCTGGCGACGGTGAGCGGAATCATGAGCGAGCCCCAGGCTGAATCGTCGCGGCTCCATGGCAGGCGCAGAAAGCCATGCTGGACGCCGTCGCGGTCGAAGTCGACGGTCGCCGTGATCGGGTTGGGCCTCATGACGGAGGCATCGTTCCGCCGGCGCGGCTCTTCATTCTCTGCACGCTCATGGAGATGTGGCTGCGGCGAATATGGCCCACGGCCTCGAGATCGCCAAGCTCCATGGGTACAGCTCCATGGGTCAGCCGCGCCAACCCCCGCCCTTGCTCCCTCCCGACGCGGGCCACACGGAGGAGGAAAAACGAGTGAGCAGAATTCTGTAAGCACGCCGTCGACCTCCGGAATACCAATCTTCGCCAGAACCACCTTGGCGACTTCCGGTGCCTCGCCCGTCAACTTGCGAAGATCGACTACGAGATTCAGCTCTTCGAGTGGTGGCGGCCCTACATCGGGGTCGGCATCGGGGCAGCAAACGTTTCGGCGAACGATATCGACTTTGGCGGCGGGGGCTTGTCCCTCGATGGCGACGAGACCGTCTTTGCCGCCGCAGTCGAGGGCGGCAGCAAGTTCATCTTGAGCGACAACGTCGAAATATTCACGCAATCGCAGCTGCTTTTCCTGTCGGACGTGGACTTTGAATTTTCCGGAGCGGCCGGTGACGGAACGCTCAAGTCGCCGATGATATGGTCGAGCTCACTTGGCCTCAGGCTTCGGTTCTAAGCTCGGCTATTGCGTTTCGCGCTCAACTTCGTCCCTGAAACCCCATCTGATTTGTGACCCGTTGGAACTCCAATGAGGGCAAAATTATGTCGTTGCCCAAATACAACAACCGATAAAAACTGGATCAGAAAAAGCATTTAATATCGACAGTTAGCTTAACCTAAAGATAGACTTCATGCGATCAGGTGAGTTGTCGTCGGCATTCGCAACTGTAGCGCGCTGGTGGCGGCAGGGACACGTGACGAGGGGGAGATTGGCCCGGGGCGCATCGGGCGGTCTCGTGAGGGCTCCGGCCAGGAAGGACCGCCTGGCCGGACTCATTTTATATCAACGCATTTAGCGCGTCAGCGTGAGTACTTGCCGATCACCAGGTGACACTGGGTCCATTCGGAGCGCGACAGGGCGAACTCCTTGCCAGGGTTCCACTGCTTGACCCGCCATTCCTTGGGTGAGGTCCGGAGGAGCCGTTTGATCAGACCGTCGGTCGCCGCGTCGACCCCGGATTTGAAAAAGACAGCGTCGCGGTGCGGCGAGGGGGGAAGGTGAGGATTGACGAGAGCGATGTCGCCTGGCTCGAACGCCGGCACCATCGAGTCGCCGACAACATAAATGCCATAACCGCCCTTGACGTTGGCGAGCGGCGAGGGGCGAACCACCCATTCCACGGGATCCCACGAGATAATCATCGCGCCGTGGCCGCCCTCGGCGGCCGAGTAGATAGGCAAATCGCGCCGGCCGGTCAGCAGGGCTGCCGTCGGACCGGGCTGGGCCACCTGGCGTTCGAGCGAGGGGTCCAGCTCGGCAGCCGATACACCCAGGGCCGAGGCGATTTGAAGCAGGCCGCGCGGCCGCCTGGTGCGCCCGCTCTCGATGTCGGCAATGACCTGCTGGGAACAGCCGGCCAGTTGCCCCAGCTGGTCCTGAGACCAGCCGCGGGCGTCGCGCAGGCGGCGTACATTGTCCTTCAGCTCCATCCCACCCCTTTACCGCAAAACCGGTTAGAAATCACGTTATAAATTTGTAAAATGCGGTTGCCAATTTACCGCATACGCGGTAATATGCGGTTAACAGGGAGGAGCGCAAGCGATGAGTAAGACGGAAGTCACATGGCCGGCGGAAAACAGTGACGACGAGCTCGATCGGCAACGACAGTGGTTCGCGGAAAACGAGCATCGGGCGCGCGAGGCCCTGGCGGCAGCGGGCGTCTGGTACGGACCGCGCCCTCCGGAAGGCGGCGCGCGGGCACCCACCTCTCGCGTCGAGCTCGCGCTCGACGCGGCGGCGAGCGTCACCTCGATCGGCCGGGAGCAGCTCATGGCTGGCGGTCATGCCCATGTCACGGCCGCGCGGCACGTCATCTTCTTCATCCTGAGAAATCACTGTCGCCTCAGCGTTTCACACATCGCCAGGAGCTTCGGCTGCCACCACGGCGTCGTCGTCAACGGCTGCAACCGGATCGCGGCGAGTCGCGCCGACTTCGACAGCTGGATCGCTCCGATGCTGGCGAAAATCGGAGTTGAGCAGCCGTGAACAGGGGAGGCGGCAAACGAAAGTTTGGCGTCGAGCGCTATCCGGGAGGCCGCATTCGCTACCCGCACCCGCCCGACCCGAGAGATCTTGTTCTGGCGCGCCGCATCCGCGACCGGATCCGCAACGATGCGAGTCACGAGTGCGCGGGCTTTCCGCTCGGCATCCTTTATGTCACGGGCGAAATCAGCGAAGCCGAGTTCAATGCCGGCAGGGCGTTTGCGACGCTGCGCTGCCGCCACGCCAGGATCATGGGGCTGCCGCCTGCCGTGTGCCGCGCCGTCAACTGGGAGGGATCGCCAGGCAGAACGATTGCCGCGGAGCCCAGCGCGGAGGAAATCAGGACCGTCAAGCGGCGGGTCGCACACGCCGAACAGACTATTTTGCGCAACGCGGGACCCCACGGCCTGGCGGCTCTCGAACACACCTGCCTGCTCGACCGCGAGCCGCAAAATCCATATCTTCTCAAGCGCTGCCTCGGGATTCTCAGTCGCGATGGCATCGCAACGCCCGGTTTGCGGTAGTCGGCGGAGCGCTCTCGAGGCTATACCCGGCGCGGCCGAGTGTTATAAACCCTGTGATGGACACTGGCGTCCTGACGTTCATTCATCGTTACGAGCCCGCCTCGGCGGCTGGCGGCGCACCCTTGCTGCTGCTGCACGGAACGGGCGGCGATGAGAACGATCTGGCGCCGCTCGGACACGCCGTGGGGCCGGGCAGAGCACTGCTGTCGCCACGCGGCAAAGTGCTCGAGGGGGGAATGCCGCGGTTCTTCCGGCGCCTCAGTGAAGGGGTGTTCGACGAGGAGGATGTCTGCCGACGCGCCGGCGAACTGGCTCGCTTCATCGGCGAGGCGAGACAGGCCTATGGACTCGGCGCACCGGTAGCGCTCGGCTTTTCGAACGGCGCCAACATCGCCGCCGCGGTCCTGTTGCTCCATCCGGAAGCGCTCGGCGGCGCCATTCTCCTGCGTGCAATGTCACCCCTGAGCCAGCCGCCGGCCGTGAATCTCTCCGGCAGGCCCGTGCTGATGCTTTCCGGCAACGAGGACCCGATGGCGCCTGCCGACCGGATGCAGGAGCTTGCGCGGATACTGGAGGTCGCCGGCGCGATACTCAGTCACCAGATCCTTCGCGCCGGCCACGGCCTCACCGAGGCCGACGTCGTGATCACGCGCCAATGGCTGGAGGCATTGTAAGCACCGGAGAAACCAATGCAGCTCAAAGGCATCCATCATCTGACCGCAGTGACCGCGAACGCCCGCGGCAACCATGACTTCTACACCCGGGTGCTGGGCATGCGGTTGGTCAAGAAGACCGTCAATCAGGACGACGTCAGCGCCTATCATCTGTTCTACGCAGACGGCATGGCCTCGCCCGGCTCGGACGTGACGTTCTTCGACTGGCCGATCGCCCGCGAGCGGCGCGGCACACGCTCCATCTGCCGCACCGACCTCCGGGTCGACGGCGAAAGCGCGCTCGGCTGGTGGAAGAAACGGTTCGTGGAAATGGCTGTAAGCCATCGGGATATCGCCCAGCTCGGCGGGCGCCGCATGATCGAGTTCGAAGACCCGGAAGGACAGCGCCTGTGTCTCCTCGACGATGGCGGACGGGAACCTTCCCATCCCTGGTCCAGGAGCCCCGTTCCGGCACAGTTCCAGGTGCGTGGACTCGGGCCGATCACGCTCAGCGTCCCCGAGCTCGCGCCGACGGACAATGTGCTGAGGAGAGTTCTCAACATGCGCGCCGCGCGCCAATATGGATCGACCGGAAGCAACGCTGTCACATCGCATGTCTATGAAATGGGCGAGGGGGGTGCGCACGCCGAGCTGCATGTCAGGGTGGAGCCGGGGCTGTCGGCAGCCGGACTCGGAGCCGGAGGCGTGCACCATGTCGCCTTTCGCATCGACGATGAAGCGTACGGTGAATGGACGGACCGGCTCAAAAAAATGCACATGCCGTCAAGCGGACCGATCGACCGCTTCTACTTCCGCAGCCTCTATTTTCGCGAGCCGAACGGCATCCTGTTCGAGATTGCAACCGACGGTCCCGGCTTCGCCGCCGATGAACCGATGGACCGGCTCGGGGAAAGCCTCTCGCTGCCGCCGTTTCTCGAACACCGCCGGGCATCGATCGAGGCAAACCTCAAACCGCTGTGAGCGAATACCGCTTGCAGCCTCTTCACCTTCCTATCGATATGGTGGGACTGAACAGCGGCGCCGAGGCACGATAGAGCTTTCGAAACGGAGCGAGCCTGGCTGCATGGGCCGCGCAGAACTCGGATCGCGGCGCGATCAACTCGAGCACTTGCGGCTTCGTGCATATCTCGGAGACGGGCTCGCCCGTCATGGCCAGGCGCGCCAGGCGCGCCGCTCCGAACGCGGGACCCCAGGCGCCGCCGGAGGACAGCACGACGGGGCTCGCGAGCACGGTGGCCAGAAGCTGCATAAAGAACCGGCTGCGTGTACCACCGCCGGTGACGGGGACGCTTTCAGGCTGCGCGGACGCACCCATCAACAGCTCCCTGCAGTCGGCGAGGGAAAGGGCCACGCCCTCGAGCACCGCCGTCACCAGATCGGAACGCCGGGTGCGGCTGCTGAGCCCGATGAAGACTCCCCTGGCGTCGGGATCATTGTGGGGTGTGCGCTCGCCTGCAAGATAAGGCAGGAACATTTCCGCGACCGGACCGGAATAGGCTTTTTCGACCTCGGCAAGCAGCCTTGCCGGATCGGTTGCCCCGAGGATGCCCGAAATCCAGGCAAGGCAGCCGGCGCCGTTGAGCAGCGCCGCCATCTGGAACCAGCGGTCCGGCAGCGCGTGACAAAAAGTGTGAACCAGCGTTTCGGGACGCGGAGAATAGAAGCTGCGAGCCACGAAATATTGCGCCGATGTACCAAGCGAGATGAAGGCATCGCCGTCTTCGGCGGCACCAAGTCCGACCGCTGCGGCCGCCGCATCGCCCGCTCCGGCCGCCACCGGAATTCCGCCCTCGAGACCGAGCCGCCGCGCGACGTCGGCCCGCAGACGTCCTGACACGGCCGAGCCTTCGAACAGGTCGGGGAGGGCTTCTGCGGGCAGGTGCACGGCCGCCATGATTTCCGGCGCCCAGCGCCGCGTGCCGCTATCAAGAAGCAACGAGCCGGCCGCGTCCGACATGTCGGTCGCCCAGGCGCCGGTCAGCCGATAGCGGACGTAGTCCTTGGGAAGAAGTATCTTGGCGAGGGTGGACCAGGTCTCAGGCTCGTTCCGGCTGAGCCACAGCAGCTTGGGGGCGGTGAAGGACGCCATGGGAAGAACCCCGGCCATTGCGCCGATCCCCGGCACCCGGCGCGCCAGTTCATCCGCCTCGGCACGGGCGCGGGCATCGTTCCAAAGAATGGCGGGACGCAGTATCCTGCCGCGCCGGTCGAGGAGCACCGCGCCGTGCATCTGTCCCGACAGCCCGATGGCACGCACCCGGCGGAGTTGCCGTTCACGCCTGGAACGCAGCCTCAGAACGGAGGTGCGGGCGGCGCGCCACCAGTCCTCGGGATTCTGCTCCGACCACGACGGGCGGGGGCGCGAGCTTGTGAGAGCAACGGACGCTGAGGCGACGATTTCCTGCTTTTCGTCAACCAGAACGGACTTCAGGGCAGATGTTCCGATGTCGATGCCAAGGAACAGGCACAGCTCCTATTCGCAAAGCTTGAAGCGCCGGTTGCGGGCCTGCAGGTCGAAATGAAAATGGCTGGCATGGGCTGCGTTCGCCTCAGGTCCAAGCACGGTCGAAAAAACGGAGCAGCCGCCCTTGTGAACCTCGCGCAGGAATCGGGCGCTGCCGTTGAGCGATACGAGTTTCGCCTGCCAGCCGCCCTGCACCTGGACCTTCTTGCCTGACGCGAGTGTGAATGCCGAGATATCGATTGCGTTGGCGCGCGCATGCTCGCTGATTTTTCCGCCTGCGGCATTGTAGCGATAACGGCAGTCATAGGAGGCAGCCACGGAGAGGCCCGTCACTCGTTCGGTGAAGTCGCGCTCAGCGGCCGGCTGGACGACGGTCACGATCCAGCGGTGAAAGGCGGCGGCGGTGCGGCAATTGAGCACCGCTGGCGGAGTAAGCTTGACACTTCCGGCATAGCGCAAGCTGATCGGTGCAGCCACCCCGCAACCCCTTGGTCCGCCAATGGGAGCAGCCTCGTCCCACGCGACATCCAGACCTGAAAGTTCAACTTCGCACGCAAGGCGAGCCAAACGGACATCCTCCGCCGGCCACTTACCGTTGTTGCTAGCCTTCGGTGACGATGGCTGTTCACCGCCCTGCGGCAGCGCCGGCCTGGGCCTCGGGACGACGACCAATGCTGCTTCCTCGCCGAACGCCCTCTTCCTGCTGCGGGGATCGTCAGTCTCCGGCACTCCGTCGGTCGTGGGCTCGGTGGCTGCCGGCTCGATCGCCGGAGGTTCAGCGGCCGGAAGCTCCGGCGTCGTCGGTTCTGCCGTCGGAGGCTCGAGGGCCGGCGGTTCAACGGCGGCAAACTCCTTGGTCGGAGATACCGGAGCCATGGGTTCCACGATCGAAGGCTCGAGGCCCGGCGGCTCGAACTCCGGAGGCTCATCGGTCGGAGGTTCCGGCGGCGCAGGCTCCGTTGCCGTAGGCTCGAGGGTCGGCGGTTCAACGGCTGCTTGACGCCCGGTCTGTGGAACCTCGATCACCCGGTCTTCTGCCGTTAGTGATTCCGGTGCCGCAACCGCAGTAGAGGGCGGCGCATCAGGCGGAAGCGGTCCCGGAAGTGGCGACCGGAGAACCGGCGGCGGCACACGAACGGCGGTGGCCCCGGGCGTAGCGACCTTCGCTTCGCGCTTATCGGTGGTGGTCTCGCGCTTCGCGACTGCCGCCTCGCTCTTGGCGGCGGTTGCTTCGCGCTTAGCGGCGGTGGTCTCGCGCTTAGCGGCGGTCGCCTCGCGCTTGGCGGCGGTCGCCTCGCGCTTGGCCGGGGCGCTCTTCCGCTTGGCAATGGTTCCCTTGGGTTTCTTTGCCGCCTTCTTCTTGCTCTTGGGCTTAAATCTCTCCAGAAGTTTGTTGACATAGTTCCCGACATTCTCGACGGCTGTGGAGGTCTTGCTCTGAGCCGCGAGAGCAGAGCTATCAGGTGACAATCCGATGACTGCGCAGTCGAGGAAAAAAAGAACTGCCAGTACAGCGAAGCCCCTGGTCGCCGAGCGAAGCCATCCCCTGCATCGCAAAACTGGTTTCACAGCCCTCTTTCTAGCACTTGAGAGATGTGCTTGCGCATAAAAACCCTGCCCCAGAGAATAGATAAACTCACCGGTCAGGCCAAGGTTCCGGTCAACTCACTCTTTCCGAGGGCGGCGAGAAACGCCTCGGCCCGGGCGCCGACAGCCGAGGCAGCGAGACCCGGCTTGAACAGAATGCCGGCCGTGAGGATCGCCTCGGCGACAGCAATCGCCTCGTCGGGCTCGATGCCGCGCAGGATTGCGATCAAAGGCATCCGCGCAAATGCGGTATCGAAGGCCTCGAGGTTGCGCTTCTCCTCGATCACTGCGCCGCTTGCTCCTGGAGAAGCAGGGCGGCGCCCCGCACGAGGCAGGTTTCCGGGGCCAGCACTTTTGCTGCGATGCGGCGGCTCGCCAGCGCCTCGCCATACCGCGCGGCCAGGTCACCGCCGGCGATCAGCGTCACGGTGCGCGGTGCATCAAAGTCGGCGGCGGCCTCGTCAATCTCGGAGGCGATGAGCAGACCGGACAGGAACGGCAGCGTTGCATTGCCTGCCATGGCGCCGTCGAGGACGGCGGTGCGCGCCTCGAAGGCTTGATGCAACAGGCCTCCGCCACGGTCGGCAGCGGCCAGACCGCGCGAGAAGCCCGAGGCGTCTTCCGGCTTCTCTGCGAGAAGGCGCAACACGGAATGATTGCTGAGGAGCGCGTAGAACTCTCCCGTCATATAGGTGCGGAACGTCTCAACCCGACCATTTTCGATAGCCGCCCATTTACAGTGAGTGCCCGGCAGCAAGACGATTCCTTCCGTGACGCCGGCGCCGAAAACCAGCGTCTCCTCACCGCGCAGAACATCGGCAACACCGTCGTTGCGCGCCTTCAGACCCGGCGCGATGTAGCCTTGGCGCTGGCCGTCAATGCTGACCGTCGCCAGGTTGGCGGATAGATCGCCAAGCGAGGCAGGGCATTCTAGATAGGGCGCTTCGAGCCAACCGTTGCGGCTGCCGACCATCCCGGCCATGAGAATCGGAGCCTGCCGATCCCTCTCGAGCCACCGGCCACAGCGAAAGCGCAGAACATCGGCAAAACTTGAACCGCCAAGAGAGGTTATTCCCTCGGGTGTGGAAACGCGATCCAGAATCTTTCCGCGTTCGCCAACCAGAAAGGCACGCAGATGCGTTGTGCCCCAATCGACGGCGATGAAGCGGGCGGAAGGCGCGGGCATGGCGCCATATTAGACGCGACTCCTTGCGGTGGGATACGCCGCGGTTAACACTCCATCGCATTTTCCGGCGAAGTAGAACTACTTCGCCGAGAAGAAAATGCGCAGGATCATACCCGAAGCATGTTCTTGTCGGAAAAGTGTGCACACTTTTCCGGAACATGCTTTGGGAAACAGCGGAGGGAGCAATTCATGTCGCGGGTGATCGCGATCACCGGCGCAGGGCGCGGCATCGGCCTCGCCACGGCCAGGCCGTTTTGCGGCGATGGGCGAGATGCTGGCCCTCAACTATCGCGCCAGCGATGCGCATCTCGCCGAAGTGGTGGCCGAGACCAGAGCCAAAGGCGGCGACGGCCTGATTTTCAAGGCCGATGTCTCCAAGCCCCAAGAAGCGGCGGATTTCATCGCGGCTGCAGAACAGGAGTTCGGCCGCGTCGACGTGCTCATCAACAACGCCGGCATTCTCCATTCGGTGGCTACCCACGAAGCAACCTTCGAGCAATGGGAACGGACGATCGCGGTCAACCTCACCGGCACCTATTGCTGCCTGCGGGCGGTGCTGCCCGGCATGCTCCGGCGCAAAGCGGGCCGGATCATCAACGTCTCCTCCGAGCTCGGCCTCATCGGATTTCCCACCTATGCCGCCTACTCCGCCTCCAAGGGCGGGGTGATTGCACTCACCAAGGCGGTCGCCAAGGAAGTGGCTCCCCACGGCATCCTGGTCAATTCGATCGCTCCGGGACCGGTCGAGACGGACATGCTGGTCAATGATACCGTCGAATTCAACGAAGAGACGCGATTGCAGATACCGCTGCGCCGGTTCGGCCGGCCGGAGGAGATCGCGGCAATGATCGTGGCGATGGCCGGGGAGGCCGGCAGCTTTCTCGTCGGCCAGGTGGTGAGCCCCAACGGCGGCACGGCGATCTAACCTATCCCATGTTTCTGACAGAGGAGTAGCGAATGATCCGAAATCCTGTGCCGTGGCCGGGCGGCGCCAAGGTCGCCTGCGCCATCACCTTCGACATGGACGCCGACAGCCTCGTCCACATCGAGCATCCCAAGGACTCGATCAAGCGGGTGTCGACCATCTCCATGCTGCGCTATGGACCCCAGGTGGGCGTGCCGCGCATCCTCGAAGCCTACCGTCGCTACGGTCTCCGGCAGACGTTCTTCGTGCCGGCATGGTGCATCGAGCAGTACCCGCAGGCGGTCGAAGGGATGGTGAAGGACGGCCATGAAGTGGGATTTCACGGCTACATTCACGAGGCGCCCAACAGCCTCACCAGAGCGGAAGAGCGCTACTGGATGCAGCGCTCGATCGCTGTCATCGAAAAGCACACCGGCAAGCGCCCGCGCGGCAACCGCTCACCTCTCTACAACTTTTCGAACCACACGGCGGACCTGCTGGTCGAGGAAGGTTTCTTGTATGATTCATCCCTGATGGGCGATGACGTCCCCTACGTGCTCGCGACCGACAAGGGTGAGCTGGTCGAGCTTCCGGCCAGCTGGGCAACCGATGACTGGCCGCCCTATGTTCATTCGATCGACCTGAACTACGTAATGCAGATCATGGCGCCGGAACGGGCCATGGAGACCTTCCTCGCCGAATTCGAGGCCATGCGTCGGGCGGGTGGACTGTGGATCGGCATCTGGCATCCGTTCGTCAGCGGGCGGCTTTCGCGCTGGCTCAGGGTGGAGAAGATGATCGAATACATGCTGGGCACAGGGGAGGTGTGGTTCGCAACCCTCGAAGAGATCGCCCGCCATGCTCTCGCCTGCCGAAAGAATAGCAGTTGGCAACCGCGCGTCGACACGCTTCCGCACTATCGCGATCCTGTCGTGCCGGTTCCGCGTTAGGCAGGCAAGACAAGTGGAGCCCGGGTTGCCCCGGGGCTCCACGTCCTTCTTTTCCGGGCGCGGAGGTACCTCCGCTCCGCGTCCGGCAGGATTACATCATGTGGTCGTCCATCTTGCCGTCGGTGAAGAGGTCGGCGGAGATGAGCACCACCGGCTCGGCGCCCTTGTTCTGCCACCAGTGGGAAAGCTCGGCGCCGAACTCGGCCACCGCATCGCCCGCCTTGTGGACGATCGGAACCTTGCAGTCGCTGCGGTACTCCTCGATCGTCCCGGAGACGACGTAGATGTTGGCGGGGCGCGTTGCGTGATCGTGCCAGGGCACGATGCCGCCGGGCTGAATGACGAGCCTGCGCAACCGCAGCGACTGGCCCTTGAATTCATCGCCCTTGCCCGCGAGGTCAAGAAAGCACGCTGTCTTCGACGCCTTTCGGCTCGGTGGCTCGCGAGGTCACCGCTCCCGCCATGGCCTGATCGGCGGGACACTCACCTGCCTGAGCAAGGCCGGCGAACGCTAACAAGACCAGGCCGGCAAGGCCTGTCCTCGACAATATTAATGTGGTGGTCATTGTTCATCTCCGTTTCACGAGCGGCGCTGACTGGGCAGCGCAGCTTCATGAGGGAAGATCGCGCAGGCCTGCCTTCGACTGAAATGCCGAATGCCTCTGAATTTGATAGCGGGAGAACATGCGCCCGTAGTCACGCCCGCTGCGCCACGATCCTCAGGGGCGCCACTTTCGTCGCATCGGAACGCGCGAGCGCCGTCGCCCGGCGACGGCGGTTTTGCCTCTGCTGAAATGCTTCAAGCTGGATTGCTGCCAATCGGATCTTTGCCCCGAGGGCATGCTTTCGACGGAATGACGAAAGTAGATGTCGTCATGAGAGTGGTTTCCGCATTGCTCAGGCGAGATCGATGCAGCTTGCACATCAAAATTATAGCAGGGTGGCATTTCCGCTGAGCGTTCAGGCGGCATTTCCGCTGAGCGTTCGGCAGCGCAAGCTCGGCCATGAAGCACATCCTTGCCGCCGACAGCCTGTGCGCTCGGCGAAGTGTGTGTACCACGGGAGGAACAACATGAACGTTCATGAGCCATTCGCCCGCGCCCAGGCGGCGCGCAGGACCGCACCGGCAGTAGCCGCAAAAACCCTAAATCTCGCGCTGCAGGGCGGCGGCGCCCATGGCGCCTTTACCTGGGGCGTTCTCGACCGGCTGCTGGAGGACGATCGCCTCGACTTCGAAGGCGTGGTGGCGACCAGCGCGGGCGCCATGAACGCCGCCGTCATGACCTATGGTCTCGTCGAGGGCGGCAGGGAAGGGGCGCGCAGGGCGCTGACCAATTTCTGGCGCCGGGTCAGCCACGCCGCCGCTTTAAGCCCCATTCAACCGACGATGTTCGACCGGATGACTGGCAACCGGTCACTCAAGAGCTCGCCGCCGTTCATCATGTTCGACATCGTGACGAGAACTCATGTCGCCCTACCAGTTCAATCCCATGAACATCAATCCGCTGCGCGAGGTCCTGGAAAAGAGCGTCGACTTCGCCGCCCTCAACTCCGCCCGCTGCCGCGTCAAGCTGCATCTGTGTGCGACCAATGTGCGCACCGGCAAGATCAAGGTCTTCGGCAACGATGAAATCTCTCCCGATGCGGTGATGGCCTCGGCCTGCCTGCCGTTCATTTTTCAGGCAGTCGAGATCGACGGCGAGGCCTACTGGGACGGTGGCTATATGGGCAATCCGGCGATCTTCCCGCTGATCTACAGCTGCGAAGCCGCCGACGTGCTGATTGTCCACGTAAATCCCATGCACCGGCCGGATCTGCCGACGACGGCGACGGAGATCATGAACCGCGTGAACGAGATCAGCTTCAATTCCTCACTCATGCGCGAAATGCGGGCAATCGAGTTCGTCACGCGCCTGATCGACATGGGGCTGGGAGAGTTGCCCGACCTCAAGCGCATGTACATTCATGCCATCAGCGGCGATGCGCTGATGCTCGAGCTCGGGGTGGCGAGCAAGCTCAACGCCGACTGGGACTTCCTGGTCAGCCTGCGCGACGCCGGCCGCGAACAGGCGGACGCGTGGATCGGCGCCAGCTACGACGCGATCGGCAATCGTTCGACGCTCGATATCAAGGCGGCGTATTTGTAGCTGCGCTGCGCCGGCTCCTCCTATCGCTTGAAACTTCTCTGCGGCTGCAACGCTCAGCTGGATTGCGGCTTCCGACGCAATGGCTGTTGAGGAGCTCGATGCCGGGCACCGCACCATGCGGCAACGCTATCGAATTCATAGTGAGACAGCATTTCAGTTTGGGCGCCCGGGGGCTGACATTGAGGCCCGACAGGTCGAATACGGCCGGTCTAGAACAACAACCGAATTCAAGGAGATCTGAGATGATCAGTACCAAACTTCTGGTGAGCTCGGCCTTTGCCGCCGTTGCAGGCTTGGCGGCTTCGGGTGCGCTCGCCGGGCCTGCGGCAGCGCCGGAGTTCCAGTTCGAGAAGTGCTATGGCGTCGTCAAAGCGGCGCAGAACGACTGCCAGACGGCCACTCACTCCTGCGCCGGCACGTCGACGGCGGACAACCAGGGTGATGCATGGATTTACGTGCCCGCCGGAACCTGCGCCAAGCTGACGGGCGGCAGCATGGAGCCCAAGGCCTGAGACGTCTGTGCTCAGCCAGCCAGCCGAAGGAGCCTACCCATGCCCGACCTGACCCAGACCCTCCCGCTGTCCCCCGTGGCGGGCATCGGACTTCGCCATCCCCACATGGCGGAGATCCTGGAACGGCGCCCTTCGGTTGGCTGGCTCGAGATCCATGCCGAGAACTACATGAACCGGGGTCCCCAGGCGAACCAGCTCGAAAAAGTGGCCGATCACTATCCACTGTCGGTGCACGGCGTCGGACTGTCGCTCGGGTCCGCCGGCGGCATCCGGGAGAGCCATCTCGCCAGGCTCAAGGACGTTTGCGACCGCTTCGAGCCGCGGCTCGTGTCGGAGCATCTCGCATGGAGCGTCGGGGAGGGAATCTATCTCAACGACCTGCTGCCGGTCCCTCATGACGAGGAGGCGCTGGCCATCGTTTGCCGCAACATCGACCGCACGCAATCGGTGCTCAAGCGCCGCATCCTCGTGGAGAACCTGTCGGCCTACGTGGCGTTCACCCGCTCAACCATGACGGAGCCGGAGTTCCTCGCCGAGATCGTCCGGCGCACCGGTTGCGGCCTCCTGCTCGACATCAACAACGTCTATGTGTCCGCCCGCAACACCGGCTTCGATCCCGACCGCTACGTGGCCGCTCTGCCGGGCGACGCGATCGGCGAAATCCACCTGGCGGGTCATGCCGAGAACCAGACGGCCGAAGGGCCGGTGCTGATCGACAGCCATGGCTCGTGTGTCGCTGCACCGGTGTGGTCGCTCTACGCGGCGGCGATCGAGAAAATCGGCCAACGGCCGACGCTCATCGAATGGGATTCGGCGCTGCCGCCGCTCACCACGCTTCTCGGCGAAGCCATGTGGGCCGACCTCCTGGCCAATTCGGTAGCCGGCGGAAATCCACGGCGATCACCCACCACACGGCACCAGGCGGTGGTCGCCATGTGCGATCGGCCAATGCCGCCGCTGCCGATGTCGAACACGTTCCAGGCCGAGGCCCGCCATGCGTGACCTTGCAGAGCTGCAGCAGCACATGACGGCGGCGATTCTCGCCGGCGATTTCTCCACGATCGCTCACCAGTTCGCCGCTGGACCCGTCAGCGCCGCGTCCCGCCTCAACATCCACCGCAACAACACCTTCCTGTCGCTCACCGCGGCGCTCAAGTCGACGTTTCCGGTCACGGTCCAACTCGTCCATGAACGCTTCTTCGCTTTTGCCGCTGACGGGTTCATCGCTACTCATCCGCCGTTGGAAGCCCGGCTTGCACGATACGGACGTGATTTCCCGCGGTTCCTGTCGCGGTTCCCTCCGTGCCGGGACCTGCCGCTCGCCGCCCAGATGGCGAGCTTCGAGTGGGCAATGGCGGAAGCGAACGTCTCGGCCGTCGAGCCCGCCGCGGAGAGCGAGCATCTTCAATCTCTCGCCCGGGGGCGAAGCATTGTCCTGCAGCCATCGCTGCGCTTCGTGATTTCGGCCTGGCCGGTGGATCGCATCTGGCTCGCTCACCGGCGCAACACCCTCGAGGCCGAGCAGCCGTTTACACCCGAAGTCCGGCGCGTCGCCGTTTACGCCGGAGCTCACGGACCCCAGTTCGCGGCTTTGAGCCGGCCGCGTTTCTCGTTCTGGCGGCAGCTGCGCCGTGGCAGGTCGGTCGAACATGCATTGTCATGCGCGCTTGCCCGCGATCCGATGTTCGATCCGGTAGCCGAAATCCTGGCCCTGTTCCGGCAGGGTCTCATCGTCCGCCCGGTCGGCTCATCCATTCATTGAATCCAGAGGAGTCCCATCATGAGCAAAGCGGTTTCGGCCATTCAATTTTCCCCGCGCACGGCAAGCCCTCTCTCGCTCTATACGGGTCTTCTCGACCTGGCGTCGCGGATTCCCTTGTCGCTTCCGCAGCTCGCCACGCGCATCGCGATCGGGATGGTGTTCTGGAACTCGGCGCAGACCAAGCTCGCGAGCTGGCCGGTCACCAACCAGCTCTTCGCTTTCGAATACAAGGTCCCCCTGCTGCCGCCTGAGCTCGCGGCTACGCTTGCCACCTATACCGAACTCGGCGGTGCGGTCGCGCTCTTTCTCGGCCTCTTCACGCGGCTCGGCGCACTGGCGCTGCTCGGCGTGACGGCGGTAATCCAGGTTTTCGTGTTCCCCGGCCACTGGGCGGAGCATCTCCTGTGGGCGAGCGGACTGCTTCTGCTCGTGGCGCGCGGTGCCGGCTTCTTCTCGCTTGATCATGTAGCGGGCCACTGGTTTGGGCGTGAAAGATAACTACGTGAATTCGTGGACTTGATCCGCGAACCATCGGAGCGGCGACCATGCACGGCTTCGGCAATCAGCCGACGATCGGCCGAGATCGATTCGTCGCCGGTCGTGGCGGAAGGACAGTTTTCCGCACCAGGTGAAAGGCCGCGCGTGGTTATCCTGGGCGCCGGTTTCGGCGGCCTGAACGCCGCGCTGACGCTCGCCCGCGCGCCTGTCGAGGTGGTCGTCATCGACCGGCGCAACTATCACCTGTTCCAGCCGCTCCTCTACCAGGTGGCGACGGCGGGCCTGTCGCCGGCCCAGATCGCTCAGCCGATCCGCAGCATCCTGCGCGGCCAGGCGAATGCCACGGTGCTGATGGACCGGGTCGTCGACGTCGATCTCGCGAGTTCGCAGGTAGTGACGCGGCAGCACCGCGTCCATTTCGACTACCTCATCGTGGCCACCGGCGCCCGGCACGCCTACTTCGGTCATGACGAGTGGGAGATGTTTGCGCCGGGCCTGAAGAGGATCGAAGAGGCGACGGGAGTGCGGCGGCGCATCCTCGCTGCGTTCGAGAAGGCCGAGGTGAGCGACGATGACGCCGAGCGCCGGCGGCTGCTCACCTTCGCGGTCATCGGCGGCGGGCCGACGGGAGTCGAAATGGCGGGCGCCATTGCCGAGCTGGCGCGCAAGTCCGTGGTCGCCGACTTCCGGCGTATCGATCCGTCACAGGCGCGCATCCTGCTGATCGAAGCCGGGGAGCGCATACTTCCGACCTTTCCGGAAGTGCTTTCGCAATCGGCCAGACGGCAACTCGAGAAACTCAAGGTCGAGGTGATCACCGGCGACGCAGTCGTGGACATGGATGCCACAATGGTCAGGCTCGCATCCGGCCGCCAGGTCGAGGCAGCCACCATCGTGTGGGCGGCAGGGGTCATGGCATCGCCGGCCGGAAAATGGCTCAAGGCCAAGTCCGACACGGCCGGTCGCATCCTGGTCGGCCCGGATCTCAGGCTACCGGGCTTTCCCAACGTCTTCGTCATCGGCGACACAGCTTCGCTCGCGGACGCCGCAGGCACCCGGGTGCCGGGAGTCGCCCCTGCCGCCAAGCAGATGGGCCGTCATGCGGCCCGCGCCATCCTCGCGCGGCTACGGGGCAAGCCTGACACGCCGTTCCGTTACCGCGACTTCGGCAATCTCGCCACCATCGGACGCAAGGCGGCGGTTGCCGATCTGGGCCGGCTGAACATATCGGGGTTTCCCGCCTGGCTGCTGTGGAGCCTCGCTCACATCTGGTTCCTGATCGGTTTCAGGAATCGCCTCGGCGTGTTTCTCGACTGGACTTTCGCCTATGTCACCTATGACCGCGGCGCCCGCATCATCACCGGCGGCGATGGCTGACAGTCCAATGCGTGTCAGGCTGCCGCTTGGCCTGGCGCTGACTGGGCTGATGCTCATCGCGGTTTTGTCGACTGCGGTCATCGTGCACGCCTCGTGGAACTGGGCGGCCGGCCGCAACGTCGAAACCATCGTCGCTTCTCTCAGCGGCCAGTCCGCGGAGACGGTACGGCGCGAGCTCGACGGCAGGTTCCGGGCGGCGAAGGGCGTCATCGAGGTCGTGCGCTCGATCCTCTTCCAGGGCACGGTGCGGCCCAGCGATGAAGCCAAGCGCGAATTCATCTTCCTCTCGGTGCTGCGGTCGCTGCCGGCGGTCTCGTGGGTAGGATTCGGCTTTCCCGACGGCCGGTTCTTCGGCGCCCACTCGGCGGGCGAGGACCGCATCGAAATGGTCGAGATCGGCGCGCCTATTGCAGCCGGAAAGCGCGCGCTGCGCCGCGACCGTTACCGGCCACTGCCTGGTGATGTGTTCTTCGAGGAGCGGCAGAAGGGGGAGAGCGCCTACGTGAGTCTGGGCCAGGCCTGGTACCGCAGTGCGCTCAAGGCTGATGGCCCGCAATGGAGCATGGTCGACATCCTGCCCAGCGGCTTCGAGCCAGCCGCAGTCGTATCGCAGAAGCTGACGCTCTACGGGCGTTTCGAGGGCGTGCTCATGGTGTCGATCGATCTGGCGCGGCTGTCGGAGTTCCTGGGCAGCCTCGACATCGCGCGCGACGGCGTGGCGGTGATTCTCGACCGCCGCGGCTCGGTCATCGCCTCCTCGCTCGGGAGCGTGCGCCAGGCGAGCCTCGAGGCGCTCGCCCAGGACGCGGGAGCGAAGGAGCGGCTCGTGCGGGCCGTGATCGCTCGAGCGCCGGGGGCCGGCGAGGCGCCGCCCGGCACGGGGGGATCTACCTACGTCGATTCCGGTCTTGCATCATCGGGCCGCAACTCCGTCTACGTGCGCGAAACCGGCCTCGGCTTCAACGGCTGGAAGCTTGCCACCGCCATCCCGCGCGAGGCCTTCACCGGCGAGATCGACCGCAATCTCCGTCGGCTGTTCATCGCCATCGCCGGACTGGCGGCTCTCGCGGCGATAACGGCGGCAATCTTCGCCAATTTCACCTTCGGCCGGCCGATCGCACGTATGGCGCAGGAGTTGCGCCATGTCGAGAACTTCTCGCTCGGCGAGGTCAAGCACATCAAGAGCCCGTTGCGCGAACTCGACGATCTCTCCGGCGCGCTCAAGCGCATGGCGGCGAGCCTCGCCTCCTTCAGCCTCTATATTCCCACCGAGATCGTGCGCACGCTGGTCCGCCAGGGCGTCGAACCGAAGCCCGGCGGCGAGGCGCGCGAGATCACGGTGCTGTTCGCCGACCTGCCGGGCTTCACCAAGCTTACCGAGCAATACGGCGCGGGCGTGGCGCCGTTCCTCACCAGCTTCCTGACGCTCGCCACCGAGATCGTGCATCGCGAAGGCGGCACGGTCGACAAGTTCATCGGCGACTGCATCATGGCGTTCTGGAATGCGCCGACCGCCGAGCCCGATCACGTGCTGAAGGCTTGCCGGGCAGCCAACGTGCTGAGAGATGCCATGCAGACGCTGGCGCGACCCGACGGCGTCAGCGAGGGCCCGCGCATCCGCATCGGCATCAACACCGGGACCGCGCTCGTCGGCCACGTCGGATCGTCGCAGAGACTGAGCTACACTGCGATCGGCGATGCGGTGAACGTGGCGAGCCGGCTCGAAGCCCAGGCCAAGGAGTTCGGCGTCGAGATTCTCATCGGCCAGGCGACGAAGCAGGGCCTCGCGGGAAGGATGTCGGTCAGGCCGCTCGGCCGGAGCGCCATCCGCGGCCGGGCGGGCGGGCTCGAAGTCTATGAGCTCCTCGCCGCGGCATTGATCCCTGTTCCTGCGAAGAGCGAAGCAGCTGAAGGGATTCTTCAGGCGACCAAGTAGATTCGCTCAGTTTAGTCGTGAACCAATATGCGGCATGTCGGCTGGCACCTTGCCGAAGGCGGCGTTGAAGCGCCAGGCAAACGCGGCGAGCGGCATTTCCGGGATGCGCCAGAGCGAACTTTCCCGTTGCCAGGCCAACGGTCGTGCGCGTCGCGGCTGGTCCTATTCTGCTTCAGCGACGGGATCGTCCGTCGCCCTCATCTGCGTGAGCGAGCTCGGCGTTCGTCGCCATCAGATGCCCGTGCCATTCAAAGGCGTTCGAGGCGATGGCGGAAATCCAGAGGACGGGCAGGGTGAGGTCCCGTAACAGCATGCTTGCCGGCGTGGTGAAAGAAAGCGGCCACCCGGCGCGGTGCGCCAGGGCGATCTCGGAACTGATCCAGAGCAACGCATGCGCGGCGACGACCGTGGTCGCATCAAGCCCGGCCAGCACGGCGGCGGCGCCGCTCGCACACAGCGGCAAAAAGCTGCCGGAGAATATTTCGGGCAGGAATGCAAGCGGAAAGGTTGCGCGCCTCAGGCGCGCCCAACGGACCTGGCGGTTCCATATCTCCCGGGCCGTGCGATGGTCCAGGGGCTGCGCGAAGGGTCTGCCGTTCAGCGCTACGCGAAGGCCGGCGCGGCGGATGAGTTTCGTCGCAGCGGCATCCTCCGCCGGTTCGCTCGCCAGAGCGTAGATTCCCCCCGCGTGCGAAAGGGTGGATTTGCGCATCATGAGGTTCTTGCCATGCGCGAAACCGAGATGGATCGCGCCGGCAAACAGCTGCCAGCGGCCCTGATAGGTGTTGAGAAACGCGCATTCGACGTCGGCCCAGAAATTGGCGGGTGCGGCGCCGATGGGCGGCGCGCTGACGAGCCCGACACCCGGTCGCCAGTTGGCCATCATTTGCCACAGATAATCAGGCGGCAGGAGCACGTTGCAGTCGACCAGAACGACGAGGTCGTAGCGGGCCGCTTCCCAACCTTTCACGCAATTGTTGAGTTTTGGGTTTTGGCTGATGCAGCGGTCACCGATGAGCAGCCTGGCATCGATCGTCGGGTGCGTGGCAACGAGCTCGCGTGCGGTGGCAACCGCCGGGTCATCGGCGTGCGCCGCGCACAGGATGATCTCGAATCGCGGATAGGAGAGGCGGAAAGTACTTTCCAGGGTCTCCCGCAAGCAGCTGTCACGCTCGAAGATCGGGCGGATGACGGTGACAGGTTGCGCAGGACCGGAGGAGCGAAGACGCCTGTCAGAACGGACAGCCGCTGCCGCGACCGCGATGCTCAACACATGAAGGAAAGTGGCGAAGGCAGAGAAAGCGGCCAACAGCGCCACCAACCAGCCCACGTCCCCATTTACGCCGGCTATCAGTTCCATCTGGCGGTGCGGCCCGACTGATTCTCGATGTGAAACGGTGGGTATTTTCTGCGACAACTCCATGACGACGGATCTCAGGAGCCGGTGACTTCGGATTTTCACCGCGGCTCGATGTAAAGCGGCATGCCGTCGCGCGGGCGAAGGGTGACGCGCGCAACCGGGTACGGCCGATGCCCAGTGACCGCCTTGAAACGAAATGCGTGAACCAAGACTGCCAGAATGACAGTCGCCTCGATCATCGCGAAGCTCGCGCCGATGCAGACGCGCGGCCCTGCACCGAAGGGCAGGTAGGCGCACCGCGGGCGTGCCTTCGCCTCCTCGACCGTAAAGCGGTCAGGATCGAAGCTGTTTGGGTTTTTCCAGATGCGGTGATTGCGGTGGAGCGGGTAGACCGTGATCGTTACTTGGGTGGCCGGGGTCAACTGTTCACCGCCGAGCACCAGTGGAGCCAGCGGCTGGCGCGAAACGGCAGTCGCCGGCGGATACAATCGCATGGCTTCCTGCAGTACCTGCCGCGTGAACGTGAGCCGCTCGACATGCTGCGCGGTGATGGCATCACTGCCGACAGTAGCCTGTACCTCCGCCGCGACCCGGTCTTGCACATCAGGATATTTGGCCAGCAGCCAGAGCGTCCAGGTCAGCGCCACGGCTGTCGTTTCATGGCCTGCGAGGATGAAGGTCGCAAGATTGTGCACCAGCTCGTCGTCGCGCATCGCGCGGCCGGTTTCCTCATCGCGCGCCTCCAGCAGCAGATCGAGGAGATCGGCGCGGGTGGACGGCGCCTGCCGGCGTTGCGCAATGAGGCGGGAGGCTTCAAGATGAATATGCTGGCGCGCCCGCGCCGCTCGCAGCTTGCCCGGATACGGCAGCCAGGTCGGAGCGCGGAACGCGGCCAAAATGAACCGCCACGAAAATGTGTCCAGCACTGTGGTCAGGGCGCGCGCGAACTCCTGCGCATCGAGGGCGCCGGCGCCGCCGAGAACGGTGTCGACGATCACCTCGAATGTCGTTTGCGCCATGGCTTCGGCGACATCGACCGGACGATCGGACGGCGCCGTTCGCCAGCGTTCGACCTGTCGCATCGCCATCGAGCTGAACGTGGGAACCAGAGCGAGCAGCTTCTCATGCCGGAAGGCGGGTGCGGCAGCGCGCCGCTGCCATTTCCACTCCGCACCTTCTGCCATGAACAACGAGGTGGCGCCGAGCATCGGCGATAGCAGCTGCCGCGCCATATCGCTTCTGCGAAACAGCTCCGCCCGCTCCACAAGAATGTCGTGGATGAGCGCAGGATCGCTGACCAGGACTGAATCCAGGAACCGGGTGCGGTGTCGTACCAGGCACTGCCGCTCATAAAGCGCGCGGGGATAACTCTCGATGACGTTGCGAAATGCTGTGCGGAAGCTCAGGTGATCCGGCGGCTCGAAGGGAACGAGATCGGAATCGGGGAGGGCGGCATCAAAAGTCCGGGTATTCGTCAAATTTGGTGACTCCTGGCGGAAGGGAACTTGCGGGTCACGCGTTTCGTATGGGGGCCGAGGAATGCGGTCGCTTGCCGACAAAGCCCAGTTTCGGTCAAAGTCTTGAACAAGCAACGAACAAGTTTGAATTAGCGACGCCGGCGGCAACCGACAGACACACTGCTGCCGCCGGCGGGCAGGCGGTCTCCCGCGGACTCGACTGCGCGATCCTGTGTGGCGGAAAACTGCGATCTTATGAAGTCGCGGTTGCGACCAAAGTCAGGCGACCGCTTGAGTAGTACATGCAGGGTACGCTGTAGCGGTTTCTCAGTGCTCGTTTTTCCGATCGTAGAGGGAACTGAATTTGCTTGGCGGTTTAACCTCATTTCGCCTGGATGATGACGTGGCGCCGTAGCTGACTACGCCCCTGGGCTCACTACGCGCACCTCGATGTCGAAATGATATGCTGTCTCCTTCGTTCCCAGAGATTCATAAAGCGCGATTGCTGGACCATCCCCCAGGTCAGCCTGCACGAAGATGACGTAAACATTTCGCTCCGCGGCGATGTCCCTGAGTTCGTTTATCATTCCGGTGGCGACGCCCTTGCGACGGTGACCCTCCAGGACGGCGAGATCGTAGATATAAATCTCGCGCCGATCTTGCTCGAATTTGTCCAACTGGTAGGCAGCGAGACCACCGACTACCTCTTCATCCTTCATCGCGACCACGGCGATGAAATGCTGCTTCATCAGCAATCGTGACAGATATTCGTCACTTGGCACAGAATGTTGGTAGGCATCGACCTCTCCGAATGCCTCGCCGAACACCCGCAACAGGTCTTTGAGGAGCGCTACGTCCACGCTCCTCAGCTGCTGACAGGTATAACGGCCAGAGGTCGGCATGTACGATCCATGCGAAGAATGCAGCCTGCTTGAGGCCGCTCTGCCGCGACAACGACGACACTGCAAGGTCTTATAATAGGAGTATCCACCCCTATAACGAACGCGAGCGTAGGCATCCGGAGAAGTACCCATGAACACCCCCTCGAACCCAAACGCCGTCCACAAGCCGCTTGGCAAGTACCACCACATATTGAAGGTTGCCAACAATTCCGAGTGGCTGGTGATCTCCGGTCAGGTTGGAATGAATCCTGACGGAAAAATTGCCAACGGCATCAGGGAGCAGTCCGAACAGGCGTTTCGCAACATCGTCGCGTGCCTTGAAGAGAACGGTATGAGTAAGCAAGACCTCATCAAGTTCACGATCTATCTCACGGACGCCCGCTTCGTGGGCGACTACCGGGCAGCCCGGTCAGCCGTCATTGGCGATGAAATTCAGCCTGCCTCGACGCTGGTAATCGTCGCCGGCCTGGCAACGCCAGATTTCCTGGTCGAAATCGAGGCATTGGCCGCTAAATCACGACATTAGGCGCATCTGTTTGGCGACACGGCCTGGGAGTTGTTGAGGTCTTGCCGCTTATGACCGAACTCGATCGCCAAATCATCCGCGACCGCGAGTGAAAGCCCCGTCTCGCAAGCCAACAATGAGCGCCAGGAGGATGCCAGCGTGAAACAGGATCGTGGCGGGCACGATGTATTCTGCAAACCAGATCAGTCCGGGCGCGGCCGCCATCACGGCGACCGAGATCACATAGCCAAAAGCGAGACGGGGACTTCGAGGTCAGTCGAAGCCGCCAGTCGATGAGCAACGCGGCGCCGACGATCATTGCCACTTTCGTGAGCGCCATGAAGCGCAAAAGCAGAGTCAGCTCGCCCTCCGCCGCTGTCGACGGCAATTCCCTGGCCACGGCGTAGCCGATCGCAAAGCTGACCAAGCCGACCACCAACGTTACCACCAACGCGCGATGGTTTTCCACCAGTGCCCATCGATCGGGGAACGGCAAAGTCTCAGTGGTGGCCCTTTCCGTTAGCATCACACTCCTTGGCACGCTGTCGGAATCTCGAGCACCAGAACCCGATCATCCTCGATCGGCAATCGAAGAGCGCATTCCGGGTTGATATCGGCCCGAGGAGATATTGCGCGAGAATAGTTTCCCCGTCGATGCCATCTTTATGGTAGCCCTCACGGATGCAAGGGCGCGCAGATGGCCGAGGACCAAACATACCGGTTTTCGCCTATTGCAGCTGATCAGGTGGCTGAAGCCGTGACGGAGGTCCACTCGCTGCCCGCCGACTTGCCGCGCCCTATCGATGACGGCGCTTGCCGGCATCTCGTCGGCATGGCGCTGCCGCAAATGAAGCTTGACTCCACAGCCGGCCGTACGGTCGACCTGGGTGCGCTCGGGGCCGGGCGCACGGTCATCTACTGCTATCCGATGACGGGAGTGCCGGGGACACCGCTGCCGGAAGGCTGGGACTTCATTCCGGGCGCCCGCGGCTGCACGCCGCAATCCTGTTCCTTCCGCGATCATCACAGCGAGCTTGGCGATCTCGGCGCAACGGTGTTCGGCCTCAGCACCCAGACCAGCGATTACCAGCGCGAGATGGCCGAGCGCCTGCACCTTCCGTTCGAGGTGCTGAGCGATTTAGAGCTGCGTTTCGCGCGCGCCCTTCGACTCCCCACCTTCGAAGTGGAGGGCAGGCGGCTCATCAAGCGGCTGACCTTCGTCGTGCGCGACGGCGTGATCGAGCACGTCTTCTATCCGGTGTTCCCGCCCGATGCGAGCGCCGCCGAGATCGTCGCGTGGCTCAGGCAGGTACGCCGCGGCACGTGACACGACGGTCGCCGCGGCGCGGCTTCGACCGCACGGAATACGAACTCCGGACGGGCCGGGCCCAGAAGGTGATGCGCAAGTATGGTCTCGATGCGATCGTGCTCACTCTGCCGCCCAATATCCGCTACTTCACCGGTTTCGACAGCCAGTTCTGGGAAAGCCCGACGCGGCCGTGGTTCGTGGCGGTGCCGGCCGTTGGCACGCCGATCGCCGTCATACCGGAAATCGGCGGACCGGAGATGGCGAGCACCTGGCTCGATGACGTCCGTACCTGGCCCGCTCCGCGGCCCGTCGATGACGGCACGACGTTGCTTGCCGCCGTTCTTGCGAAGCTGCCGCGCCGCTCGGGGCGGATCGGTTTCGAGCTGGGGCGCGAGCATGCCTTGCGCATGCCGGTCACCCAGTTTCTCGAGCTGAAGGACGCGGCTTGCCGGTATCGAGGCGGTCAACGGCTCGCCCTGCATCTGGGAATTCCGCATGATCAAGACGGAAGGCGAGATCGGCCATATCCGCCATATCTGCGAGCTGGCGAGCGATGCCTACGGCGCAGTCCCCGGTATGGTTCGCGTCGGCGACAGCGAGCGCGAGGCGGCGCGGAAACTCAGGATCGATCTCGCCCGCCGCGGCGCGGACTCGAGCCCCTATCTGCCGGCGATCTCCGGGCCGGGAGGAGTACCCCAGATCGTGTGCGGTCCGCGTGACAGGATCATCGAGAAAGGCGACATCGTTTTCTTCGACACAGGCTCGACCTTTGACGGGTACTTCTGCGATTTCGACCGCAACTACGCCGCTGGCTCCGTTTCAGAGGAAGCGCGGCGCGCCCACGAAGCGATGTGGCTAGCGACCGAGGCGGGCATCCGCGCCGCCGTCGTGGGGGCGAAGACGGACGATGTGTTCGCAAGCATGGCCAGCATCATCGCCGGCGGGGGTTCGCTCGGCAACAATGTCGGCAGGCTCGGTCATGGTCTCGGAATGCAGCTTACCGAACCGCCGTCCAACATGCCGGGCGACGGAACGGCGCTTCAGGCCAACATGGTGCTCACCATCGAACCCGGTATCGAATACGCGCCCGGCAAGATGATCGTCCACGAAGAGAACATCGTGATCAGACCCGATGGACCGGAGCTCCTTACGGCTAGGGCGCCGCGGGAGCTGCCGGAGATCGGATGATGGCAAGCGGCGCAGTCTGATAGCTCGGGTCACCTTTCCCAGCGGGATTCTGGCTTTCGCCAGAATGACGATGAGGCGAAAGCGGGTTCCTTCATGTTGATGTTGAACCGTCACCATGCAAAAATCCAAGCAAACGGTGAAACTTCAAGGGAGAAATACGAAATGGCTAACCGGAAAAAGCGCGGGCTCACCCGCCGCAAAGTGCTCGTTACGGCGGGCAAGGCTGCCCTTGCCGCCAGCGCCGTCATCGGCGCTCCCGCAATCCTCGGTCGCGCTCCCCTGTCGACCGCCAAGGCGGCGTTCGAGGGCGAGGGTTTGATCGCCGTATCCTGGTCGGGGAATTACGAACAGGTGTTCAAGACCGAGGTGATCGATCCTTTCAACGAGAAATACCGCACCAAGGCCGAGACGGTCGGCGGCTGGGACCAGATGGTGTCGCAGATCAAGGCGGCGCCCGCCGACAATCCACCCTTCGACATCACCGTTGGGGAGGAATTCATCTCATCGAGCGGCATGGCCGAAGGCATCTGGCTCGAGCAGGACCGCGCCAAGATCCCGAACCTAGCCGCCATCTACGAGTGGTTCTACGACACGCGGCCCGCCGATGCCGCCAAGTTCGGCATCCCGTTCGGCGGCGGCACCACCATGCTGCTCGTCCGCAATAAAGCCGGTATCACCGACAACAGCTGGAAAGTCTTATGGGACGATCGCCTGGCCAAGAAAACCACTCTCGACGGAACGGCGTGGTGGTGGTCGCTGTCGGTGCCCGCCGTGATGAGCACCGTCTCGCCCGGACTGGACGAGATGTGGGACTATCCCAAAGGCACCGAGCCGCTGTTCTTGGAGCTGGAGAAGCTCAAGGTGGCGCGCTGGTTCAAGGACGGCGCCGAACAGGCGAACATCCTGAACCAGGAAGAGGCTGACGCGGCGATGAGCTATTCCTCCGACGCCCTGACGTTCCTCAACGAGAATCCGGACGAATACACGGCAAGCGTACCGGTGGAGGGAACTTCGGCGTGGACCGACTGGTACTTCAAGATCAGGGGGACCAAGCACGGCGAGCTTGCCGACCTGTTCCTCAACCACCTGCTGGAGAAGGAGACCCAGGACCGGTTCCTCGCCAAGTCGCTGATCTTCGTCGCCCGCAAGGACGTGACGGTGCCGCCGCACTGGGCGGCCGGGTATCCCAAGTCCAACGAAGACTACCAGAAGATGTTCCAGATCCTGACCATCGACGGCTGGACCAAGCTCGGCGCGGCTTGGAACGACATCGACGCGCGCTTCAAGAAGATCATCGAGATCACGACGGCGGGGTGAGCGGCGGCGTGAACCAGGCATGGACAGCACAATCCCCGCCCTCGAGCTTGATCGCATCAGGAGAACCTACGGGCAGGTCGTTGCCGTCGACGATCTCTCTCTGACGCTGGCCAAGGGGGAGTTCCTGACGCTCCTCGGGCCGTCGGGATCAGGCAAAACCTCGACCTTGCGGCTCATCGGCGGCTTCGAACGGCCGCTTTCGGGCGCCATCCGCATCAACGGCGAGCGCGTCGACCACCTGCCGCCGTACGCCCGCGACACGGCGACGATCTTCCAGTCGGGCGCGCTCTTTCCCCATAAGACCGTCGCCGAAAACATCGCCTACGGCCTGCGCATGCGCGGCGTCAACAAATCCGAAATTTCCGAGCAGGTGGGCAAGGCGCTCGGCGTCGTGCGGCTGTCCGGTTTCGAAACTCGCTATCCGGCGCAACTGTCGGGCGGCCAGAAGCAGCGGGTGGCGCTTGCGCGCTCGATCGCGGTGAGGCCGGCGATCCTGCTCTTCGATGAGCCGCTCTCGGCGCTCGATCTGTCGCTCAGGTTGCAGCTCCGGGCGGAGATCAAACGGCTGCATGATGAACTCGGCTTCAGCGCCATCTACGTCACCCATGACCAGGGCGAAGCCATGGCCATGTCGAGCCGTGTCGCCGTCATGAACAAGGGCGCCATTGCCCAGATCGATACACCGACCCGCATCTTCCATGAGCCGGCGAGCGAGTTCGTGTTCACTTTCATCGGCGAGTCCTGCTGCCTTCCCGTCAAGAAGACGCCGAAGGCGCTTCAGGACCGGAACGGCAAGGCGATCGATCTTACGCTCGCCAGACCCCTGGCGGTCGGGGAATGGCGGCTCTATGTGCGCCCGTCACGGCTCAAAATCGGCAAGGAGGCGGCCACCGCCCCCAACCGCATCAGCGGCGAGATCGCCTTCAGCGAGTTTTTGGGCGATGTGTGGCGGCATCACGTCAGGGCAGGAGCGCTGGAGCTGTTCTGCGACTATGCGGGCGAGGAGAAATTCAGGACCGGCGATCCTGCCCGCCTGGGCTGGGACAGCGAGCATATGTCGGTGTTCCATTGACCGTCGCGGCCGCCGAAGCTGGGGTCCATGTCCAGGCGCGCAACAAGGCGCAGCGCGCCGAGCGCCTGATGCCGTGGGCGCTGCTGTCGCCGGCGCTGCTGATCGCCATCGTATTTTTCGGCATCCCGATGCTGCTGATGTTGCGCATGAGCTTCAACGAGCACGCTCCGCAGCGTCTCTATGTGCCGGGTCTTCACGTTTCGCCACTACGTCCAGCTGTTGACCGAGGAGCGCTTCGTCAATGCCATCTGGACGACCGTCAAGCTGTCGCTGATGTCGTCGCTGGCGGTGCTCGTTTTGGGTTACGCCTTCGCGCTCCTGGTATGGCTGAAACCCACTCGCTGGCGGCTCGCCTTCATCGGCCTGGCGCTGACGCCGCTGCTGATTTCCGAGATATCGATCATCTTCGGCTGGTGGATGTTCTTCCCGAAAAACGGCCTCCTGTCGTTCGCCCTGACCTCCGCCGGCGTGCTCAGCGACAAGATCAGTCTCATGTATACGGAGTTTGCCGCCTTCGTCGGCCTCATCTACGTCACGCTGCCGTTCTGCTTCTTCATCCTGCTGTCGATCTTCGATGCCATCGACACGCGCCTGATCGAAGCGAGTGGAGATCTGGGTGCGAGGCCCATAACCACCTTTTTCGAAGTGCTGCTGCCGCTGACGCGGACCGGAATTCTGGTCGCCTTCGCCCAGTCGTTCATCTGGGCCATGGGCACCTATGCGACGCCTTCGGCGTTGGGCCCCGATACCTTGTGGACCATCGGCTACCTGATCCAGGAGCAGATGCTGGGCAAGTCGAACTGGCCACTGGCGGCGGCGTTTTCGATGATTCTGGTGGCCGCGGTCGCCGTGATCATGGTGTTCGTCCAGAGCCTCAATGCCAGGCGCACCTCTTTCCATGCCTAGTGCGGCAGCAGCGCAGCCGACGGCCGGCAGGCGAACCCTGGAGCCGCTCCTTGTCCGCGCGGCGGGCTACGCGTTCACGGTGTTCATCGTCGGCTACATCCTGATTCCCATTCTGGTCACGCTGATCATGTCGTTCAACGACGCCGCCCAGATCCGGTTTCCGATCAAGACGTGGTCGCTGCGCTGGTATCGTGACTTCTTCGGCAGCGCGCAGTTCCTGGGGGCTCTGCTCAACAGCCTGGTGATCGCCATCGGCACGACCGTTCTCGCCACCACCGCCGGAATCCTCGCCGCCTGGTCGTTCGAGCGCTACGCGGTTCCGTTCAAGAGCGTTCTCTACCTCCTCATCATGTTGCCGCTGTTCATGCCGGGTGTGGTGTTGGGTCTCGGCGTCGCCATTGCGTTCGGCGGCATCTCGATTGCCGGTTTCGAGCTCTACGGATCGCGGCCGCTGGTGATGATCGCTCACTCGCTGTGGGCGATGCCGTTGGTCTTCATGCTCATGGAGGCCACCTTTCGCACCATCGACCACCGTATTGTCGAGGCCTCCTACGACCTCGGTGGCAGGCCGCTCCGGACCTTTTTCGAGGTCGTGGTGCCGGCGGTTTCGACCGGCGTCATCTCCTCGGCGCTGTTTGCGTTCGTCATCTCGCTCAACGAGTTCGTCATGGCGCTATTCCTGACCGACCGCGACACGCAGACCCTGCCGGTGCTGATGTGGCTGTCGCTGCGCTCGGCGGGTACCCCGCGGCTCGCCGTGGCCGCCGTGATCCTCGCTTCGGCGGTGTTCCTGTGCCTCACCATCATCATGCTCTGGTACGTTCGTCAGCTCAAAAAGACGGCGCGGTGAACGAGAGTTCCAACCTCACGTAGCTGGAGAGATCGCAAAATGTGGGAAGATCCGCTTTTTTGGTTGTTTGTTCTGCCTGGCCTGCTGCTGGGCATGTATGCGCAGTCGCGGATCAAGGTGAATATGGCGAGGTATGCGCGAGTCAGCACCGAGGACGGAATTACCGGGGCTGAAGTGGCGCGACGGCTGCTGGACTCGCAAGGCCTGCAGAACGTGGCGATCGAAGTCCACTCCGGGGGTATTGAGCGATCACTACGATCCCCGTTCCAAGGTGCTTCGCTTGAGCCAGGGGGTATACTTTGCACCGAGCGTAGCGGCTGCGGGAATTGCGGCTCATGAAGCCGGACATGCGTTGCAGGACGCGGTGGACTATTTCCCGCTGGAAGCGCGAACCTACATCGTGCCGGTAGTGCAACTCGCTTCGCAGACTGCTCCCTGGCTCTTCATTGCGGGAATGCTCCTGCAGATGCCCACTCTTGCATGGGCCGGCATCATTCTGTTTGGATCATCTTCCCTGTTTGCCTTGATCACATTGCCGGTAGAATTCAACGCCAGCGCGCGGGCGCAAGAGCTGTTGATCAGCCACGGCATCATCCGGGGCGAAGAGCAGATCGCCGGCGTCAGAAAAGTTCTGGGGGCTGCCGCCTGGACCTATGTGGCTGCGGCCGTATCGGCAATCGGCAGCTGGCTTTTTTATGCCTTCGTCCTGTTTTCCCCGCGCTCCACCGCTGGCCGCGGCTGACTCCGCCGATCGAGTGGCCGCGGCTGACCCGCCGATCGAGTTATATCAGTCGTGCCCATAACCGTCACGGGGAGAAGAGGACCGTAGCTGGGGAGGGCGGCCTACCGGAGTCCGAAAAATGCCAACACCGCTAGGACGACGACTACGAGGCCGACGAGATAGATGATCTGGTTCATGGCACACCTTTCTGTGGGGTAGCCAGGCAACGCAGTGACGGGCCAAAAGGTTCCCTGGGTGGCGCCGCAACCGATGCGGGTCGTAAAATTCTTATCTGCTCCCACCTATGCTGCCGCCGCGGCGTGACGACACCTTGGTGTCCGGCTTGCCATGACCCGACCCCGATTTGTTGCCGTCGCCACTTTCCTTGTTCACGGTAGCCCAGGCGCGTGACTTTGCTTCCTTTGCACTGACTCCTCGCTCTCGGTAGCCCTCAGCGATGTGTTCGGCCTTTCGCTTCTGCTTGTCGGTGTAAGCGGACTTGTCACCTCTCGGCATCATCGCCTCCATGTTTCGAACCCCAAAACGCTGAGAGAGAAACTTTGTTCCAGTCCGGAACCGAACGCCCGCAAATTCGTTGACGTGGTGGCAATCCATTATTCGAGGAGTTCGAGCCGATGCCCACCGCGCGTCATGCATCTAAACGCTCACCCAACATGCGCAGCGATACGCAACGAATGATCGACGGCGCAATGGCGTTGGCGGCCAGTTTCGCCGGCGGTCGGAAGGAGAAAGTGGCAATCAAACTGCGCGAAGCTGCCGGTGCGACCTACGACTTCGGTCAGAGCCTCGATGATCTGCCGCACATGCGCGGTTATGTGGAGGAGGCGGCTCACGCGCTTGCCGGGCTCAGCGACTATGTTGCGGACGTCGAAATCGCCAACATGTTCGATGACCTGCAGTCGTTTACCCGGCGCCGTCCCGCACTGGCTTTTGGCGCCGCGTTGCTGGCAGGCGTTGCGGCGAGCCGCCTTATCCAATCAGACGGACTGAGAGTCAGGCAGCGAGGAGACAGGCGCGCCGGACGAAGGGCGGGCGGCCGGGTATGACCGACACCCGAGGCTCCTCCCGTTCCGACACGGTCGAGGAAAGCACGCCCGAACTCATGCGCCTGGCGATGCACGATGCCGCAAAGCTGCTGCGGGTGGAAGGCCAGCTTCTGACGGCAGAAATCGATGCCAACCTGCGCGGTCAACTCGCGGCGCTGATCGTGCTCATCGTGGCAGCCGGCCTCGCCATTACCGGGGTAGCGTTTGGCGCGGCAGCGATCGCCGCCTTTCTTGCCCCGCACGTGGGCGGTCCGGCGATCTCCTATGTGATCGTGTCGGCGGCAACCCTGCTCATCGCGTTGATCGTGTTCCTGGCGGCGAGAAAACGGCTTTCCGTGGCCTCCCTCGTGCCCACACGTTTTCTCCGCAGTCTCAACAGAACCAGCTCGAGGGTTGGAGAGAAGATCGATGGATGAGCTCGACCGGCTCGAGGCGGAAGCCAACCGGCGAAGCACCGCGCTGGCGAGGGCGGCTTCCCGCCTCGCGCGCAGGTTCCAACCGCTCCGGCTGGCGGACGAGACGTTGGGGCGCCTCGGGCCGGCCAGTGAAGTTGTGGAGCGTGCTTCGCGCGTCATGCACCGTCATCCGGTCGTCGCCGCTGCATTCGCAGCAAGTGCCGCATTTCTCGGCTGGCAGTTAGTGCGCAGCGGCAGTCTCGCCCGACACCCGGGTTCCCGGCGCATCATTTCGTCCCGCCGGCAGGGCCCTGGTTCCCGGCCCAGGCTCGTGCCCGCCCGTCCCATTCACTCAAACGAAGGAGCAGAAGCATGACAACCCCCCGCCAAGGCAAATCAGGCCGCCGATCAGCTCGCAACGAACGGGCCGGCAATGGCCGCTATTCGCTTGCCCGCAACATCAATGGCCTCGGAAACAGCGCACAACAGGCGCTGCGCGCAGGCCGCGAGGCGATGACTTCGGCATACGGTATGGCATCGAGCGGCCTATCGCGGTCGCTGCCGAGAGCCCGAGCCATGGTTCCACACACCCCGCGCAATCTGCAGCGGATGGTCGACAACAATCCACTCCTCATCGGGGTGATCGGCATAGGCGTCGGCCTGTTGCTTGGAGCGCTGATGCCCACGAGCGTATCGAGCCTGTCGCCGCAGCCGCCAGCCAGGAAAAGCAGCCGCGGGCGCCGGTCGGGAGTTGCCAAGCGCCGCCGTTCCGCAACCCGGCGGGGAAAGCCGCGCCCGTCCGCTCAGGCTGGCAAAACAGTCGAACCAGCCGGCTGCCGCCGATCGGTGAACGCGCGGTCCCTATTGGGTCTCCGCTTGCGCGGGGATGACGATAACAGCGCAGCAGCGGTTGAAATTCACGATTGGGTCCCCGCTTGCGCGGGGACGACGACTCGCCGGTTCGTCATCCCCTCGAACGAGGGATCCAATGAAGCAGCGCAGCAGCGGCGCGGCTCAAGCGGCCTCCTGATTGACGAAGCTTTCGGCAAGGGAGGATAGCTTCTCGTCGGCGGCTTTCTCTTCTTCGAGCGTTTCCTGCAGCAGTCCCTGGACGCCGTTGAGGTCAAGTTCGCGAGCCCAGCTTATGAGCGTCCCGTAGCGCGCGATCTCATAGTGCTCCACCGACTGGGCCGACATGATGATGCCGGCATCCAGCGCGCGTTCGTCATCCACCTCCTGCATCAGCTCGCTCGCCTCTTTCACGAGGCCGGTCATCGCTTCGCATTTCTTGCCCACCGGCTTGTGCTCGATCTCGGCGAAGACCTCCTCGAGCCGGGAAATCTGGCCCTCGGTCTCGGTCAGATGATTCTGCAGCGCCGCCTTGAGCTCAGGCGAAACGGCCTTCTTGACCATCCTGGGCAATGCTCTGACGATCTGTTTTTCGGCGTTGTACACGTCCTTCAACGTCTCGATGAAAAGGGAATGCAGGTCGGTGACTGGCATGGCGGGCGTCCTTTCAAGGTTGGAAAAGAGGGGGTTGCCTCAGCGACCAAAAGTCGGAGTGTGGCCGAATGTTCCGGCGCGACGCGAATTTCCCGTGGTTCAGTTCACGAAATCGCCGCGCCGCTCGGTAATGCGCTCATAGAACGGACGCAGCGTCAGCCAGCCGTGCCGCTCGACCTTCTCGAGGCACTTGGCCAGCGCCCGCTTGGTGGCCGGACCTTCGCCCGATGCCAGGTGGCGGATCAGGGTCTCGTGGAATGCGGCGAGCTCCCAGAAATCGGGCGAAGCGGCCAGGTCCCGGTCGCCGACCAACACATAGAGCCGCTGGCGGGCGCTCTTGCCCTTGAGCTCGAGGTGGCCGGCCTCGAGCATCGCCATCTCCTGGAGAGCGGAGGCGGAGGAACTCCGAAACAACGATGTCGTGGCCCAGGTTCTTGGAGGCGCTTTCGATGCGGGCGGCGACGTTGACCGCGTCGCCGACAGCGGAGTAGTTGAAGCGCGTTTCGGCGCCCATGTTACCGACGCAGGCAAGTCCGGTGTTGATGCCGATCCCCATGCCGATCTCGGCGGAGTCGCCGAGACGCCATTTGAGATTGAAGGCGTCTTCGGCATTCAGCTTCCGCAGCGCCATGCGCATCTCGAGCGCCGCACTGGCGGCGCGCCTGGCATGGTCGGGCACGTCGACGGGAGCGTTCCAGAACGCCATGATGGAATCGCCGATGAACTTGTCGAGCGTGCCTTCTTCCTTGATGATCGGCCGGCTGAGCTCGTTCAGAAGCTTGTTCATCATGTCGACCAGCTCGGTCGGACTCAGGACCTCGCTGATCGAGGTGAAGCCGCGCACGTCCATGAACATGAGCGTCAGCTGGCGTTCGTCGCCGCCGAGCTTGAGGGCGTCGGGCGTCGCCTCGATGCGCTGGAGGAGGGAGGGCGCCAGATATTGGGAAAAGGCCCGTCTGATGGTTCGCCGCTCGCGGTCGCTGACGAGAAAGCGGAAAGAGGTCATGGCGAACAACGTGGCGAGCGCGCCCGCCACCGGCATGGTCGGATCGATCAGAAACTGGTTGTAGCGGAAGGCAGCCCAGGAAGCGGCGGCACCCGCTACGACAATCGCCGCACCGGCCACAAGGCCCATCAGGGGGCCGACCGTGCTGGCGATAATGATGACCAGCACGCCTAGCGCCACCAGCAGAGCGATCTCGAGCCCGTCCGCCCAGTCGGGACGTGACAGGAAGGTCGATGACAGGATCTGCTCCACCGCCTGGGCATGGATGGAAACGCCGGGCACGGCATCGCCAAGCGACGTGTTGCGGATATCCAGCAGTCCGGCAGATGAAGTGCCAACAAATACGATGTGATTTTCAATCTTGCTGCGCGTGGCGGGTGCTTCGTAATCCTCGAGGATCGTCTTCACCGATACAAAACGATCGGGCCGTTCCTCGGAGTAATACATCCACAGTCCGCCGCTCGCCGTGGTCTTGACCTCGACATCGCCGACCCGGACGGAGGCGATCGAGCCTTCGACCTCAGGGGCGTTGGTGACGAGGTATGTCGAGGCCCCTTGCGCCACACGTAGCGCCTCGAGCGCCAGAGAGGGATAGAGCGTCTGCCCGTCGCTCACCAGCATCGGCACGAGACGCACCACCGAGGTAGCGCGTGGATCGAAGCTGACGTTACCGATGCCGGCGGCCGCTTCCTGCAGGGGCCGGAGAAGCGGTGTGATGCGGGAAAACTGCGGCGGCGCCGAAACCGGACTTTCACCCGTCGAGGCGAAACCTGCCTTGACCACCGGCATCTTGTTGTCCCCGCGCGTCGCCATGGCGAAGCCGAAGATGACCGGCTTGTCCTTGACGGATTCGGCGAACAAGGCATCGCTGTCGGGCAGGGCCATGCCGGCCGCCAGGCCTCCCGTCCTCTGCAGATAGTCGCGAATCGTCGGCTCCCTGACGATTTCGGCAGGCGACATGCGGTCGGGTTCGGCGAACAGCACATCGAATACGATGGCGCTGGCGCCCAGCCCCGACAGGCGCTCGACGAGCTCCGCCAGCCGGGTGCGCGGCCATGGCCATTGGCCGTAGGCCTTCAGGGAATCTTCGTCGATGTCGACGATGCGAACCGGCGCCTCGATGTATTCGCGCGGCGACAGGCGCTGGAACTGATCAAAGGCGGTGTCGCGGATGGTTCTGATGATGAACGGGTCCGACCATCTGAGCGCGGCGAATGCAGCTACCACTGCAAGCCCGACGAGGATGGAATAGATGCTCGACTTCTTCACGCGATGAACTCCATGCCTTCCCTGGCGAACATGGTATCGCCGCGCCGGCTGGCCGCATGCCTTTCGATTGCGGCGAGCTCCTTGTCGCTGCGTCCGGGAAAGTGGTGATAGAGCATCAGCTTCTTCACGTCAGCGGCATCCGCCAACCTCACCGCTTCCTGCCACGTTGAATGGCCGAAACCACGGTAGCAGGCATATTCCTCGTCGGTGTACATCGAATCGTAGATGACGACATCGGATCCCCCGACGAAGCCCACCAGCGCGGGATCAGGCCCGCCCTCGAGGTGCTCGACATCGCTGATGTAACAGGCCGACTTGGCGCCGAAGCCGATCCGGTAGCCGACCGCGCCCCCGGGATGATTCAACGGCACCGTCGCGGCCCTGATCCCATCACCGAGATCTAGCAGGTCGCCGGCAGCGAAGTCGCGGTAGCTGACGCAGGCCCGAAATGACGACGGTCTGACCGGGAAAAAGGGTGGTCGCAGGAAGTCGGCAATCATCTTGCGGGTTGCATTCACCCCCGGTCGGTGCCCGGACCAGAACTGGATAGCGTAACCTTGCGTGTACGCAGGAGTGAAGAAAGGCAGGCCCTCGATGTGATCGAAGTGGCAATGGCTGAACAGGAGGTCGACGGATTTCTCCGACCGCGCCACTAGCGCGTCGCCCAGCGCGCGGATGCCCGAGCCTGCGTCGATGATGATGGTTCGCCGGGCGCAGGTGATCTCGACGCAGGCAGTATTGCCGCCAAAGGCCAGCGTATCGGGCCCGGGAGAGGGGATGCTGCCGCGCACACCCCAAAACCTCAGGCGCAACTGTTCCTGTCCGATCGCCAATAGCTGGTACCGTCGATTCCGCTGTGCCCTCTCGCCCAACAGTAGCGGTTCTGACGGCACCCGCCAACCGTTACGCACGCAGCGCCCCAGCGATTTCGGCCATGCGAAAAACAGCGGATTTCAGGGTCTTTCGCGCCGGTGGACGGTCGTTCAGCGCCATGCCAATGTCGCCCGCGTGACGAATCTGATCCAGCCCGCGGCAAGGCTGTTCACTCCCAGCAATCTGCTCCCCAGCCTCGTGTCGGGCATGCTGTGCGGCATCGTCATCATCGTTGCAGCCGCCTCTCAAGCGGCCTTCATCTTCACCGGTCCGCTCGACGTCCACCTGCCGATAGGCATCGGGATCGCGCTGTTCGCCAGCGCGGTCGTGGCCGCGGTGATCGCCCTGCGCTCCAGTGTGCCGGGAATGATCGGCGCTCCCCAGGAGGTGCCGCTCGCCTCGCTGGCCATCATCGCAGCAGCGGTGTCGGAAGCGCTCGCGGACAGCGCCGGCGAACATGAAACCCTGGTGACGGTCGTGGCGGCGATCGGCGTGGCAAGCGTGCTCGCCGGAGTGTCCTTCTATCTCATGGGTTACTTCCGGCTCGGACGCCTCATCCGCTTCATCCCGTTTCCGGTCATCGCCGGGTTTCTGGCCGGCACCGGCTGGCTCATCGTGCGCGGCTCGATCGGCGTCATCGCCGGCGATGCCGACATCCTTTCCGACCTGGAAGCCCTGCGTCAGCCCCATATCCTGCTCAAGCTCGCGCTGGCGATCGGCTTCATCGCTCTTATTTCCTTTCTTTCGCAGAGGACGCATTCGAGCATCGCGCTGTCGACCACGGTAATTGCCGCCACCATTCTCTTCCACCTGGTCTCGTTCATCACCCAGACGCCGTTCGATGATCTGAGGGATACGGGCTGGGTGATCGATCTGCTCGGTGATCGGCCGAGTCTGTGGCCGCCTCTGGAACTCTCCGACTTTGCGTTCATCCGCTGGCCGGCCATCGCCGGACAATGGCTCAACATCCTGTCCCTGGTCGCGCTCTCGAGCCTCGCCGTCCTCATGCATGCAAGCGGTCTCGAGCTGGCGCTGCACCGCGACATCGATCTCGACAAGGAACTGAGAGTAGCCGGCTCGGCGAATGTGATCTCGGGGTTGGGCGGCGGTTTGACCGGCTTTCAGACACTTGGGCTGACGCTGCTCGGCCACCGCCTCGGCGGCCTCGACCGGGTTGTCGGCATCATCGTGGCGGTCATGTGCGTGGTGTTCCTCACCGTGGGCGCCACGTTCCTGACCTTCGTGCCGAAACCGCTGTTCGGGGCGCTGCTGCTCTGGGTCGGCGCAAGTCTCATCCTCGACTGGCTCATCCTGACGTTCCGGCGGGTCACCGCGGCCGAATACGCCATCATCTGCGCAATCCTGCTGATCATCGTGTTCGTGGGGCTGTTGCCGGGAATCGTCTTCGGCATCATTGCCGGGCTGTTCCTGTTCGTGGTCGACTACAGCAAGATCGACGTCGTCAAGAACGCCCTCACCGGCGCTGAATTCCACTCCAACGTGGATCGCTCCGAGGAGCGTCGCCAGTTTCTCGAAAAACACGGCGCCGCCATTCTCATCTATCGCCTGCAGGGTTTCGTGTTCTTCGGAACCGCCGACCGGTTCCGCGAGCAGGTGGTGGAACGCCTGCAGGCGCCCGGCGAGCAGCCGGTGAGCTATCTCGTCATCGACTTCTGGCGCGTTACCGGCATCGATACTTCCGCCGTCGTGAGCTTTCGCAAGATGGCGCACTTCGCGCGCCAGCGCGAGGTGACGATCGTGCTCACCGGCCTCAATGCCGAGACCCAGAGGGCCTTCGAAAGATCGGGACTGAGTCCTGACGCGGGGCGGTTGCTGCTGTCGTTTTCCGATCTCGATCGCGGCGTCGAGTGGTGCGAGGACCAGCTGTTGAGCAGGCTCAGCAACAGCGGCGAGGGCGCCGGCTATTCGATAACCGATGAGCTCGCCCAGCTGGTGGACGACCGCGAGCTCGCCGCCAAGCTCGCGACCTATCTGCAGCGCAGCGAGTTCGAACCCTTCGCGGTGATGATCGAGCAGGAGTCGCCTTCGGAGGAAATGTATTTCATCGAGTCCGGCCAGGCGACGGTCGAGCTCAGGGGAGCGGGCGATGCGCGCATCCGTCTCAAGACGCTGGGACCGGGCGCCATCGTGGGCGAAATCGCGTTCTACCTCGGCGGCACCAGGACGGCCTCGGTCGTGGCGCGCAGCAAGGTGGTGGCGTGGCTCTTCAGCCGCACGGCCCTCGCCAAGGCGCAGAGGGAAGCCCCCGAGGTCGCGGTCGCCTTCCACAAGGGCATGGCATCGATGCTCGCCGGGCGGCTGTCGAGCACCAACCGGCTGGTGCAGTTCCTGATGAACTAGAGGCGGAGGCGAGGCTTGCTTGGCGCAAGCTGAAAGTGCGATAGGAAGCCCGTGATGACGCTCGCCATCCCGACCATCGGCGATATCGAGGCGGCCCAGCGGCGCTTGGCGGGCAAGGCCGTCCTCACCCCGCTGATCGAGTCCCAGATGCTCAACGAGGTGGCCGGAGCGCGCGTGCTGTTGAAGGCGGAGTGTCTGCAGCGAACCGGTTCCTTCAAGTTTCGCGGTGCGTGGAACAGGATTTCGCAACTGGGCCCCGAGGCGCGGAAGGGAGGGGTCGTCGCCTATTCGTCCGGCAACCATGCCCAGGGAGTGGCGGCGGCCGCCCGGATCAGAAACTTTCCGGCACTCATCGTGATGCCTGCGGACACGCCGCTCATCAAGCAGAACAATACTCGCCAGCTCGGCGCCGACACTGTTCTCTACGACCGCGCCAGGGACTCGCGCGAAGCGATCGCCCTGGCAATCTGCCGGGAGCGCGGCGCGGTTCTGGTGCCGCCTTTCGAGGATGCCGACGTCATCGCCGGACAGGGCACGGCTGGCCTCGAGATCGCGGCGCAGTCGGAGGCGATCGGGGCCGCGCCGGACGTCGTGCTCGTGCCGGTCAGCGGCGGTGGCCTCAGCTCGGGAATCGCCTTGGCGAGCGAGGCGATGCTGCCCCGGGCGGAGGTCTACTGCGTCGAGCCGGAGGGGTTCGATGACTATGCACGCTCACTGCGTTCAGGAAAGCGCGAACACAACGAGAAGGCCTCGGGCGGGCTGTGCGACGCGCTGATGAGCCATGAACCGGGCGCGACCACGTTTGCGATCAACTACCGCCGGCTCACGGGTGGGCTGGTGGTGACCGAGGCGGAAGTCAGGCGCGCCATGCGCTTCGCCTTCAACGTATTGAAGCTGGTCGTCGAGCCCGGAGGCTCGGTGGCGCTTGCGGCGATCCTGGCGGGCAAAATCGAAACCCGCGGGCGTACCGTCGCGGTGGTGCTCTCCGGCGGCAACGTCGATGCAGATTCGTTTGTGTCCGTCCTCAGCGAGGCCGACTAACTGTCGATGGCTTGCGCCCTCTTGCAGCCGAGCGCCAGGGTGGCTCGTGACACAATCCGGAAGTCCAGCCTGATAGACTCTGCAGAGGGGCGCCAATACAATTCACGCGCCCGTGGCCTCTGGAAAACATTGGCATCCCATGGCCAAAGAACGTGCCTCCCGCCGCCTCGCCGCGATATTGGCCGCTGACGTACTCGGCTATAGCCGTTTGATGGAGCAGGACGAATCCGGCACGTTGGCTCTGCTCAAGGCTCGGCGGAAGGAGGTGCTGGAGCCGCTGGTGGCCAAGTATCAGGGCCGCGTGTTCAAGGTCACTGGGGATGGTGTGCTGGTGGAGTTCGGCAGCGCCGTCAACGCCGTCGAGTGCGCTGTCGATCTGCAGCAGGGTATGGCCGCCGCCAATCGCGATGAACCGGAGGATCGCCGCATCGTCCTGCGCGTCGGCGTCAACCTGGGCGATATCATGGTCGAAGGCAGCGACCTCTACGGCGACGGCGTCAACATTGCGGCGCGTCTTGAAGGAATCGCGGAACCGGGCGGCGTGCTGGTCTCCGGAACGGCCTTCGACAACGTCAGGAACAAGGTCACCGCGGACTTCGAAGATCTCGGCATTCGGACCTTGAAGAACATTGCCGAGCCGGTGCGCGTTTACCGCGTCACTGGCACGCCGCGGCCCCGGTCGCAGCACCCAAAGCAGTAACGGACAAGCCTTCCATCGCCGTGCTGCCGTTCGACAACATGAGCGGTGATCGCGAGCAGCAGTACTTCAGTGATGGCGTCACCGAGGACATCATCACCGAGCTGTCTCGGTTTCGCGAGCTGTTGGTCATTGCCCGTAACTCCTCGTTTCGGTACCGGGGCGGGACGACCGACGTGAAGCGGATTGGGCGGGAGCTCGGGGCCGACTACGTGGTCGAGGGCAGTGTGCGCAAGGCCGCCAATCGCGTGCGAGTCACCGCGCAGCTGATCGAGGCCGCGAGCGGCGCCCAACTCTGGGCCGAGCGCTACGATCGGGACCTCGAGGGCATCTTCGCCGTCCAGGATGAGGTTGGCGCGACGATCATTGCTACACTCGTTGGCCGGCTCGCCGCACGTGGCGCCGAGCAAGCGCTGCGCAAGCCCCCGCAACTTTGGGCCGCATACGACTACGTCCTCCAGGGGCGGGAGCAGATGCAACGATTCGATGGGGAAGCGGCCGCACCTCTGCTGCGCCGCGCGCTCGAACTCGATCCGGGTACGCCCAGGCCCATGCGTGGCTGGCCCGGCCTCTATGTCCTTTATTCGGCTCATGGGCGCCGCGAAGATTTGGAAGAGGGCTTACGATGGCGCAGAAAGCGGTGGCGCTCGATCCAATCGATTCGGGCAGCCACCGCGCACTCGCCATGATCTACTCGCTGATGCGGCAATACGACCTGGCCGGCGTGCATTACGACCGAGCGATCGCACTCAATCCAAACGACGTAACCGCCTCGACGTTGCGCGGCCTGTGGCTTGCCTATGTGGGCCGCGGGGAGGAGGCTCTGCGCAGCATGGATGCGGACCTGCGCCGCGATCCGTTCCCGCCTACCTGGTACTGGGAGTGCCGCGCGATCGCCTTCTTCCAGGCGCGGCGCCACTCCGATGCCATCAAGGCGTTCCAGCAGATGGATCTGCTGCACTGGTGGTGGTCTTATTGCTACATCGCTGCGTGCCACGCCCACCTTGGAATGGCCGAAGAGGCGAGACGCGCGGGCGCAGAGGTGCTGCGGCTCAAGCCCGATTTCTCGATGCAGGACGTGGAGCGCGCGGAATACTGGAGAGACCCGGTCGACCTCGAACATCTGAAGAATGGCCTACGCAAAGCGGGCCTCGGCAATTAACCGACGCGATTGACCCTGGCTGCGTGAAAACGCTGGAAGCAATCGTCAGCGCACAACCCAAAGAATTCGCAGAACCGGACAGATCGTGTGCTACAAGAACCGGTCATATCGCGTGCTATCGACACGAGGCCGACTAATGCTTGACAAAGGTCCTGCTGCTGCCGATGTTAAGCCTGATGGCTGGTCCTGCCCCCCTCCACACAGCGAGAGGCGTACAGTAGATCGCCATCGCAGGGACCAACGGCTAGAGGAGGTTCGATGACTCCACCGTACCGACTTTACGACCCCGCACAGGACGGGGTCACGGCCCGAACCTAGTATTGCGTATCTCCGGGCCGATAACCCACAAACAATCCATTGAGATATCACCGAGACCTGCCAGTCAGGTCCGGAGCGAAATGTCTGGGCAACCGGACAGGATCAAAACGACGATAGAGCCCCGTTGCACCGATCAGGTCCGGGGCTCGACTATTTGCCCGAGGGGTGCAACCGCCGCCTGCTGGCGGGCGTACCTTGATCGTCCGCGCTCCTGCGGACGCCACAAGGAGACCCCTCATGAAAAAAATGTCCTGCCTGCAGTATCTGGCTGCCGTGTCGTTCCTGGCCGCGGCCGTCGGCGCGGGCCATGCCGTTGCCGCCGACAATCCCATGGTGGGCGGCGCGCCCATGTTTGCCGACAAGAACATCGTCGAGAACGCCGTCAACTCCAAGGACCACACGACCCTGGTCGCCGCAGTAAAGGCGGCGGGCCTCGTCGAAACGCTGTCGGAAACCGGGCCGTTTACAGTGTTCGCACCGACCAACGAAGCCTTCGCCGCGCTTCCGGCCGGAACCGTCGATACCCTTCTCAAACCCGAAAACAAGGACCAGCTGACGAAAATCCTCACTTGCCACGTGGTGGCGGCGGAAGCCATGTCCGAAGCCATCAAGAGAATGGTGATGGACGATGGCGGCGCGCACAAGGTCAAGACCGTGGGTGGCTGCGAATTCATCGTCAAGGCCGACGGCGACAAGATCATGATCGAAGACGGGACGGGCGGGGTCGCCAACGTCACCATCGCCGATGTCGACCAGTCGAACGGCGTGATTCACGTCATCGACAGGGTCCTGCTGCCGAAGTCGTAACTCTGGCGACGCATGGCCGGATCAGACCCGGCCATGCTCACACGCTCGCGACGGAAGCGTCCTCGCCGAGGAGGGGAATGTCGCCCGTAGCGTTGCGGATAATTACAACGCGGGTGCCGGGGGCGTTCATCGGCGCGGCGTCCGGCGCCGAAGTTGCCGGTGGCGCAAACGAGGGTTGCGCAAAGATGTCTTCGTCGGGCTTGAAGTACTTCAGATGGTCTGGGCGCAGCGTTCCTGCGCTATCCGCGACCGGCAATTTCGCCTTCGGCACATGGCCCTTCAGGCGCTGGTCCATTTGACTGAGGGCTCCGCCCGGCGTGGCGACGCGCTGTGACAATACTTCCTGCTGGTAGGCGACGGTAAGAAGCTTTGCCGCCTGGAGCTCGAGTGCCGCAGTTTCGGCCTCGACGCCTTCGGCGGAGCGCAGCGATATCGATGTGGATTGCAACGTCGCCGCTGAATCGTGGACGTCGCTCGCCACGGCTTCGGCGCTGATCGGCAGAAAGTCGAATGCCAGTGCGTCGAACTGCCGGTCAGGCACCTCCCTGGCGCCGAGGGCCGGAGCCAGCGCCGCCTCGAGCCGCCGCATCGCGCCGAGCAGAGTTTGAGTGTCGGACGCGCGAACGTGGCGCTCGTGCTCTCTCAGAAACCACCGGCCGCGCGCAGTTTCCATGACAGCGGCGACGATCGTGTCGTAGTCCAGTTCGTCCTCCGGCACGCCGGTCATATGGCTCATGCAGACCCATTGCTCTTCGCCAGAGTGCGCGCACCCCGGCAGGCTGGGGTGGATTATTCTGGAAACTGGTTAGTGAATGGTTTAGCGCCGGCTCGATGGGGCGGCGCCACTTCACCTTGCGGATATCGCTTTTCTACGTGGCGTCGTTTCTGGTGCTCGGTATTTTCGTGCCGTTTTTTCCCGTTTGGCTGGAGGCGCGAGGCCTCTCGAGCCGGGAGATCGGCATCGCCACAGCCGCGCCGATGCTGGCCAGAATCTTCATTGTCCCGGCGATGACGCTCACCGCCGACCGGGTGGGCAACCGGCGCCTTGTCGTCGGGGCCTGTTCGCTGGCGGCGCTTGCAGCACTCGTCATCATGCCGGCGGCATCGGGGTTCCCGGCCTTGCTGCTTCTCGCCGTTCTTTATACCGGCGCCATGACGCCGGTAACCCCGATCGTGGAGTCGATCGCCATGGAGGGCGCGGCACGGCTGGCGATCGACTATGGCCGCATGCGTCTGTGGGGTTCGCTTTCGTTCATCGCAGGCAGCATCGGCGCCGGGGCGCTCCTCGATGATGTTACGGCGGAGGGCGTGATCTGGCTCATGGTGAGCGCTTGTGCGCTGATGGTTTTCGCCGTCGCCCTGCTGCCTGGCCCGTCCCGGACGGAGAGCCGTTCCCGGCCAGACGTGGGAGCGCTGACAAGAGCCGGCATGGCGCTCCTGAAAGCACCGCCGTTTCTGCTGTTCGTTGCCGCAGCAGGACCAGTCATGTCCAGCCACGCACTGCTCTATGCCTTCGGCTCTCTGCACTGGCAGAGCATCGGTTTTCAGGGATCGACCATCGGGCTCCTCTGGGCGACGGGCGTTGCCGCCGAAGTGGCGCTGTTCGCCTTCGGGACCAAACTGGTTGCGCCTGTTCCGGCTGCACTTCTGCTGCTGGCGGGCGCGCTGGGCGGATGTGTTCGCTGGGCGGTCACCGCGACCGATCCGCCGCTGATCGTGTTGCTGCCACTGCAGACGCTCCACGCCTTGAGTTTTGCTGCCACCCATCTCGGCGCCATGAAGTTCCTGCAGTCGGCGGTGCCGGCAAGCGTCGCAAGCTTCGGGCAAGGCCTTTACGCCGCGCTGGTGTCAGGCCTGTTCATGGGCATCGCCCTCTTCGCGACCGGACCGCTCTACGCAGAGCTTGCGGGGCAGGCCTACATGGTCATGGCCCTGCTGTGCACGGCCGGCGCCTTTTTCGCAATCGGCCTCCATCGGCGCTGGAAGGGGGAACGTCTTTGCCAGGGCGTGGCTTCACTATCCGGGGATAGATGAGTGAATGCCCGCTGCTCAACCGGCTTATTTTTTGGCCGCCGACATCGCATCGACGGCTTTCTCGCCCGGATTGTCCAGACAGCGGTCGACGAACGCGTCCGTCTGCTTGCTCAGCACTTCCAAGCTGAAATTCGAATTGCCTGACTTTCCGAGAAGATAGCCATGCAGGAAAGCAATCGACGCATCGCGATCACTCTCACGTAGGATGTCCTTGCAGGTGTATTGCTCCACCGTGCGATCTGCATCCTGTGCCAGGGCGCTCACGGTGCCAGCCGCAACGAGCACGGTCGCTGCGGCAAAAACAGTCCTCATGGACGTCATTGTCGATCTCCTTTCCTCACGAACTTTGCGAATTTAGCTAGCGGACGCGGCCAGCCATACAATCCTGGAAGGCCGCCTGATAAATTCTGTCAGCGTCCCGCTGGCGTCTGGAACCACCGCCAATGGCTCCGACACCCCCGCCTATCGCCGCCCCCAAGGCAGCACCGCCGGTAGCTACTCCGATGCCCAGCCCGACAACTGATCCCAGCACACCGCCGCCCAGAACCTGGCCCTGACGGCTGGTCCGCTGCGCGTAGTCGCGCGCGAACCGATCACAAACTGTCGCCGAAGCTGCCTGGGCCGCCTCGAAAGATCCCAATCCAATCAAAAGGCCGATAGCACACATCGATTTACGCATCCTGCTCTGCACATCTCCCTCCTTTCGTACTGCCATCGCGCTATCCCATCGTGAGAAGCAAGGGGCGCATATCGTTCAGCAATTGCCGCTGGATCTAACCCGAAGCGCCGCTGACCTCAGCCGCAGGTCGAGCGCGCCAGGAAACGTTTGCCACCTAATGCTGCACCACGCAACCCCGCATTTGCGTTGGCTGCCGTGCTGATTTTCGGCTATCCACGATCCCGCTGCCGCCAGGATCAGCGCCCGGCGACAAATTTGCAGACGTTTTCGATACGAGGTTTGGGCTCGGCGACCGCTCTGCGATGGCGGAACCTGCGGGCGTTCAACTGCTCGACGAACCACTTGAGAATGATGTCCTTGTCTTCGGGGGCGGGGCCGATCGCATAGACGCAGATGCCGGGGGCTTTCACAACGCCGGCAACCTCCCGCGCCGATGCGGGTACCGACAGCGCGACCAACGCTACAAGAGCGAGGATTCCCCGAAGAACCATCACTACCCCCGCCAGAAAATAGCACAAAATTTTGGCTGTGTTGGCTTTTTTCACTACCCCCAAAGGGGGTACGGCGCAGGGTGCATCAGGCTCTGTTCGAAACGGATCCCGGGTTCCCGATCCTCGACCAACAACAAGGGTCCATCGAGGTCGACGAACTTGACACCCTGGGCAAGCAGCATGGCCGGGGCCATCGCAAGAGAAGTGGCGAGCATGCACCCGACCATGATTTCGAACCCGCGCGCCCAGGGCTGCTGCCTTCAGGGTGAGGGCTTCGCTCAGGCCGCCGGTCTTGTCGAGCTTGATGTTGATCGCGTCATATTTGCCACGCAGCCCGTCAAGACCCTGGTGGTTGTGCGCCAACTCATCGGCGCAGATCGCAACCGGACGCTCCAGCTCGCGCAGGGCCTCGTCCGCTGCGGAGGGAAGAGGTTGCTCGACGAGCTCGACCCCGAGGGTCGCGCACAACCCCAGAAGACGCGTCAATTCTTCGAGCGGCCAGCCTTCATTGGCGTCAGCGATCAGCCGCGCCTGCGGCGCTGCGCGGCGGACCGCCTGAAGTCTTCCGGCGTCGCCGGGCTTGCCCAGTTTGAGCTTGAGAATTGGCCGGTGGGCCTCCTTTTTCGCTGCTGCCGCCATGGCCTCGGGCAGATCGAGGCTCAATGTGTATGCAGTAATCAGCGGTTCGGGCGGGGCAAGACCCAGAAGCTGCCAGACCGGCTTTCCCTCGAGCTTCGCCTCGAGATCCAGCAGGGCGCAGTCGAGGGCGTTGGCAGCGGCTTTCGGCAGCCCGATCCCCGGCACGTCGGACGGGACGAGGCCGCGTTCGATCCTGTCGCGGTGACTCTCGAGAGCCTCGACGACGCTTCCCGCAGTCTCGCCATAGCGCGGATAGGGGACACATTCACCACGACCGCGGCGCCCGCCGGCTTCGAGCGAGACCACGACGACTTCGGCGGCAGTTCTGGAGCCACGGGAAATCGTGAATACGCCGGCGACCGGCCAGCTTTCGCGCGAGACGGTCAGCTTCAGCTGCCGCGGCGAAAAGCAATGAGCCATCGCTCAAGCCTCGGCGGCAGTCGCAAGATCGGCGATCGCGCCCTGTGCGACGGCGAGCTTGGCGAGACCGAAGTTCTTGTCGGCGAGAAGCTCGTAAATCCGCTTCTGGGCCTGCTCGACGCGAGCCGCGGACGATTGACACCACTGCGCCCACGGATTGCTTCCTGATTTCGCGGCAGTGACGATCTGGGCGGCAATGTCCCGGTGGGCGAGCAATATCTGGTCGACAATACGGTTGATGGCGAGCCGTTCGTAATAATCGTCGGCGATCAGCCGGCCTGCCTGGTCGATGAGCCGGTCTACTCCGAGCCCGATCGCGGAACCATAGAGGGCATCGGCGACCGCCTCCAGCCCGGCGCCCGACTGGGCCGCCGTCTGAACGACATCGGCGGCGCGCGTAAGAAAGGAGAGTCCGGCAAGACGCCGCGCTGTTTCGGCAGGCACGCCCTGCTGCTCGAGGCGTGACCGCCTTTCGCCGAGCAGCTCCCTGGCGGCTTGCGGCAGCGCCTTGTCGATCAGAACCGCTACCGCATCGATGCCGGAGCGATAGCGTTCGGCCGTTTCGGCGAGACTGCCGGCGAGATCGGCGTTGCGCACAAACCATTGCGTGGCGCGCCGCACCAGTAGATGGAGATCAAGGTACAGCTGGGTCTGGGTCTCCGATTTCACCCTGCCGTCGAGTTGATCGACCAGCAGATGGAGCTCGGAGAGGCGGAAGCTGAAGCGGGCTACGGCGAAGGCAGCGGCGATCGCGGCCGGCGAGGCGGCGGTTTCTCCGTGCAGGCGTGAAACGAACGCCGGCCCGCCGCGGTTGATCAGTCCGTTGGCGATGACTGTCGCGACGATTTCGCGCCTCAGCCGGTGGCCTTCGATCTCCTTGCTGTATTGAGCATGCATGCGCTGCGGGAAATAACCCTGAAGCACCGTGGACAGAAAGGGATCGTCGGGCAGCGAGCTATGCAGAAGATCGTCGTATAGCGCGATCTTGCTGTAGGCGAGCAGCACCGCCTGTTCGGGGCGAGTCAGCGTCTCGCCGCGTCCGTCCCGGGTAATGATCTCGGCATCGCCGGGCAGGGCTTCGAGCTTGCGGTCGAGCAGGCCTCGTTCCTCCAGATCGTGCATCAGCGCAATGGCATAGCTGTTTTCTTCCGAGCCGCGGGCGCGGGTGAGTGAAATGCTCAGCGTCTGCAGGTAGTTGTTGCGCAGGACGAGGGCCGCCACTTCCTCGGTCATGTCGGCCAGAAGCTCGTTGCGCCGATCGCGCCGAAGTTTACCCGCCGCTTCGGCGGCACTGAGTGCGATCTTGATGTTGACCTCGAGGTCGGATGAGTTGACGCCGGCCGAGTTATCGATGGCATCGGTATTGATGCGGCCGCCGGCGCGCGCATATTCGATGCGGCCCCGCTGGGTGAAGCCCAGGTTGGCGCCTTCGCCCACAACCTTGACGCGCAGCTCGTTCGCATTGACGCGGATCGTATCGTTGGCGCGGTCGCCGGCGTCGGCGTTGGTCTCGGCTGAGGATTTCACATAGGTTCCAATGCCGCCGAGCCAAAGGAGGTCGGCCGGCATCCGCAGCAGGGCGTTAATGACCTCCATGGGCGTGGCCGCCGGGCGCTGGAGGCCAAGGAACTTCCGCAGCTCCTCGTTGAGGGCAATGGATTTGACGGCGCGGGGGAAAACGCCGCCGCCTGCACTGATGAGCGAGCTGTCATAGTCCTGCCAGCTCGAGCGCGGCAGCGCGAACAACCGGCGGCGCTCGGCGAAGCTCTGCGCCGGATCCGGATCGGGATCGAGAAAGATGTCCCGGTGATCGAAGGCCGCGACAAGCCGAATCTGAGGCGACATCAACATGCCGTTGCCGAACACATCACCCGACATGTCGCCAATGCCGATCATCGAAAATGGAACAGACTGGATGTCGATATCCATCTCGCGGAAATGCCGTTTCACAGCCTCCCAGGCGCCGCGCGCGGTGATTCCCATCTTCTTGTGGTCGTAGCCTGCCGAGCCCCCGGAGGCGAAGGCATCGTCGAGCCAGAAACCGTGGCTGGTCGAGATGCCGTTGGCGATGTCGGAGAAGGTCGCGGTCCCCTTGTCGGCTGCCACCACCAGATAGGGATCGTCGCCGTCGCGCCGCAGCACCCGGTCGGGCGGGACGATGCGCCCTTTTTTCAGATTGTCGGTCAGCTCGAGAAGCGAAGAAACGAACAGCTTGTAGACGCGCAGGCCCTCGGCCTGGACGGCTTCGCGCGTCGCCTGAGCGGGCAGGCGTTTTGGCACAAAGCCGCCTTTCGCCCCCACCGGAACGATCACCACGTTCTTGACGTTCTGGGCCTTGGCAAGGCCAAGAATCTCAGTGCGGTAGTCTTCCGGACGGTCGGACCAGCGGATGCCACCGCGCGCGATGCGCCCAAATCGAAGGTGAATGCCTTCGAAATCGGGAGCATAGACGAAGATCTCGGCTAGTGGCCGCGGCTGCGGCAGGCCTTCGACTGCCCTGCTGTCGATCTTGAAGGAGATCGGCTGAAAGGGCGCGGCGGAGGGGTCGTGACGGAAAAAGGTGGTGCGCAGGATGGCGCCGACGAGATTGAGATAGCTGCGGATGATCCGATCCTCGTCGAGGACCGGCACGTCCGAAAGCGCCTGCTCGATATTCTCGCTCAGTGCCGCGGCCGCCTTTTCGTCATGGATGCGCGGGTCGAAGCGGGTATGGAAGAGCCGGACGATCCGCAGCGCCAGGTGCGCGTGCTTGACCAGCGTCTGGGCCATGTAGTCGGCGGAGTAGGTGGCTGTCGCCTGGCGAAGGTAGCGAGCAAAGGCTCGCAGCACCGCCGCATCGCGCCAGGCAATTCCAGCGCGAAGGGTGAGCGCGTTGAAGGCATCGTTCTCGGCCGCGCCCTTCCATACGGCAAGAAAGGTATCAGCGAGCACCGCTCCTGACTTCTCGACGTCAATGGCGGCGCCGTCGGATGTGCTCAGCAGCACATCATGGATGACCGCGGTTCTGCCTTCGGGTTTGACGTCGAAGGTTGTTTCCTCGATTGCGACAAAGCCCATGTTCTCGAGGATGGGCAGGCGAGAGCTGAGTGGAATTGCCGGACCGTGGTGATAAAGGCGCAAAAGAGCCTGATCTCCCGCGGCCCCGGCCTGCAGGAAACTGACGGCGATGCTGCCGTCCCGGGGCAGCGCCTCGAGCGCCTGAATGTCCTTGAGCGATTGCCCGGGTTCAACGCGATCGCGGTATCCGGCCGGAAAAGCTCCTCGCCAGCGGCCGCCTGCCGCGGCAAGCGAGCCGCCGGCCGAGGTGAGCTCGCTCAGGAGCCGGTCGTCCCAGGTTCGCACCGCCCTGACCACCGCCTGTTCCAGCTCGTCGACATTCGGCTTCGGGTCCTTTCCGGCATGGCGCAGGATTATGTAGTGGACCCGCACGAGGCTGCTCTCTCCGAAATCGGGCTGGAAGGCGGCCACGCGTCCATCGAACGCCGTCGCGATCAGCTCGCCGATGCGCTGGCGTACCTCGGAGTTGAACCGGTCGCGGGGAATGAACACCAGCGCCGATACGAAGCGGTCGAAGCGGTCGCGTCGCACAAACAGGCGAGTGCGGGGGCGGTCCTCGAGCTTGAGTATACCCTGGGCGATGTGGCCGAGGGTCTCGGCATCGATCTGGAACAGCTCGTCACGGGGATAATTTTCCAGAATGTTGATGAGGGCCTTGCCCGAGTGGCCGGCCGGATTCAAACCCGAAGCCGCAATCACCGCCCTGAGCTTGCGACGGAGCAGGGGAATGTCGGCTGGATTCTGGGTATAGGCCGATGAGGTGAACAGGCCGACGATGCTGAGCTCGCCGGTCAGCTCACCCTGCGCGTCGAACAGCTTGACCCCGATGTAGTCCATGGCGGCGCGGCGGTGAACAGTGGCGCGCACATCCGCCTTGGTGATGATGAGGGGGGCAGGCTGCATGAAAAACCGGCGAATTTCCGGGGTCATGGCTACCAGCTCATCGCCGCGCTTGAGGACATGGGTTTGCGGTTTTCGCAACAGGCCCAAGCCCGAATGTTCGACCGGCGCCAGCTTGCCGGTCGCTGCGCCGCCGGCGAACCTGTACTCGCGCATGCCGAGAAACGTGAAGTGGTTGTCGGCAAGCCAGGTCAGAAAGGCGATTGCTTCGGTTAGCTCGTCAACGGCAATGAGCGGCGGGTCGGCGTGGTAGGCGTCGATCGCCTCCTTGAGCCTCGCTCGCATGGCGTGCCAGTCGAGAACGGCAATGCGCACGTCGGCGAAGACCTGCGCGAGCGCTGTCGTCAGTTTGGCGAGCTCGGCGTCGGTCAGCCGAGCCACATGGACGTGGATGAAGCTCTCGCGCATCGTCGCCGTCGAGGGCTTGTCTTCAACGCGCGTCAGTGTCCCCTCGGCGTTGCGGCAGACATTGAGCACCGGATGGAGCATGAGCCGGATGTCGAGGCCCCGCTCGTTCAGGAGACCGAGGGTTGAATCGACAAGAAACGGCATGTCGTCATTGACGATCTCGATGACGCTCAGATGGGCGAGCGCGCCGGTCTGGTTGGCAGGCCTTATCTTCGGGCGGCCGGGCTGGCGGTGGCTGAGGAAGGCGAAGCTTTCGGCCAGCAGCCGTGCAAGCTCGCCTGCATCGTACGCTTCGAGATCATCGCCGGTGGCGTCGGCCAGAATGATGCGGATGAATCGCGAGAGATCGGCGGAGGTTTTGGTCTTCCTGCTCTCCCGCTCGATGCTGGCGACCATCGAAGCCACCGAGTCGTTTGCCGCCATTGACCGCAACTCCGTCAACTGCACGATAACACGCCGGCACTACCGCCGAGTTTAGCTCAGTTTTGCGAAGAAAGTGTGAGCGTAGAAATACCTGCCGCTACCGGCTCAGCTTCGGCTCAGTACATCGACTTCACCGGTATCGTCCCTTTGCGCGCCCCGTCTTCGGCATAAACACTCTGGTCGCCGCCCCGGCGGTATGCCTCGGCCCATTTTTCAAGATCATCCCTGTTCAGCGCTACCCCCAGCCCCGGACCGTCCGGAACCGCAATCGTACCGCGCCCGGTGACCCTGAAACCCCCGCCCTCGATCACATCGCCCGTGAGCTCGGTGGCGTGGGTGTCCAGCGCATGAGGAAGCGACTGGCAGGATGCCGCGACATGCAGATACGCGGCGGTTCCGATCCCAAGCTCCCCCGCACTGTGGAAATTGAGGTTTATCTGGAACATTTCACAGGCACCCTTCAGCCGCTGGATCGACCCGATGCCTCCCCATTCGAAGATATCTCCAAGGATTACGTCCACAGAGCGCAGAGCAATGCTCGCGGCGGCGCTGTCGAGATCGATTGAGGCCATGTTGCTGGCCAGCGGCATCCTTACGCGATCGCGCACGCGGGCCATCGCAACGTTGCCCCAACAGGGGTCCTCGAAATATTCGAGCCGAAGCGGCTCAATGGCCTGGCCGACGTTGATGGCGGTTGCCGGCGAAAAGATCGCTTGCGGATCGTATCGCAGCTTTGCCGAAGGAAAACGCGACCGCAAGGCGCCCAGTATCTCGATTTCTTCTTCGGGGCTTCGCACACCACCCTTGTACTTCAAGGTCGTGAAGCCGAACGCAGCGACCAGTTGCTCGGCGCGCGCGACGACGTCGTCGAGCGTATCAACGCGCCCTTTGCCTTCCGCGTTTGGATTGCGGTGATAGATATAGCCGGCGAAAGGAATCTCGTCGCGCAGCCGGCCACCCAGCAAGCGGCAGAGCGGAACCCCGGCTTTCTTGGCCATCAGGTCCCAGCAGGCAAGCTCGAGCGCGGCAAAAGCGCAGTGGCCGCACTTGCCGAAGTACAGAGGAACAAACGTCGCTTTGCCGCGGAGCCGCTCGATATCGAACGGGTTTTCGCCGAGGAACATCGGCGTTATCTCGGCATCAATGAGCGCTTTGGTAACGCTGTTGCCGAGCGTCTCCCCCAAACCGATCAAACCTTCATCGGTTTCCATCTCCACGATGATGCGAGTCCAGTCGGTGTTTGCGCCACCCGACCAGCGGATCGGTGCATAAAAGGGCACGTTGACCAGCGTCGCGGTTATCCGGCTGATGCGCATGAGTTTCGCTCCCGTACTACCAAAGAGCCCCTCCGGCCACGGTGATCGCCTGGCCGGTGATCCCGAACGCATCTTCGCCGCACAGGTACACCGCTGTAGCGGCGATTTCCTCAGGCGTAATCAGGCGCTTCTGCGGCAGTGATTGCGCCACCCGGTGAAAATTCTCCTCCACCGTCGCCCCCTGTCCGCCCTGGGCGAGGCGGCGAAGCGACCCCTTGCGCATCATCTCGGTACCGACCGAGCCGGGATTTATGGCGTTGCAGCTCACGCCGTGCTCCGCTCCTTCCAGCGCTACACAGCGGGTGAGGCCCAACAGTCCCGCTTTCGAGGCGCAATATGCCGAATATCCGGAAAAGCCCACTTCGGCGGCGGTGGAGGCGATGTTTACAATTCGGCCAAATCCGCTGTCGAGCATGGCTGGCCAGCATCGTTTTATCGTGCGGTACGGTCCGTTCAGATTGATATCGATCACCTGGGTCCATGTCTCGAGGGTGTGCCCGATCATTGTTTCCTGGGCGGAAACGCCGGCTGCATTGATGAGAATGTCTATGGATCCAATGGCCGTAGTGGCTGCGGCATAAAACCCGTCGACGCTGGCCTGGTCGCGTACATCGAGCCGGTCGGCCATGGCCGAAACGCCCAGAGCACGAATGTCATCGGCAATGCTCTTGATTTCGTCCAGGGAGGAAGTGGCCGAATACACTGATCGGGTAAAGTCGCGGTCGTCGGTCAAGGATCCGAGCGCAATATTGGCGCCGGCGCGGGCGAGCGCGACGGCCACAGCCTCGCCGATGCCGGTTGCACCCCCTGTCACCCAGGCGCTCCGGCCGGCGAGGCTCGCGGCCACTACCATTGCGACCCCATGGCCATCGTCACATCCTCGGCATTGATGCCGGAAGCCCCATCGCGGCAGAGGAACAACGCCAGGCCGGCGATTTCCTCCGGGCTTAGGAATCGCTTCTGCGGCAAATCTGCAGCAATCCGCCGGCGGTATTCTTCCACGCTGATTTGCAGGCCGGCGATGGCGATCTCCTGCTGACAGGCTGAGTAGTTGCTGTCAGTCGCGACCCAGCCAGGGTTGATGGCGTTGCAGGTGACCCTATGCGGTGCGCCTTCGATCGCCACGCAGCGGGTAAGACCGAGCAGCCCCGATTTGGACGCGCAATAGGCCGCGTGCCGCACGTAGCCGATGTTTGCGGCGGTCGAGGCGATATTGATGATCCGCCCATAGCCTCGCTCCACCATGCCGGGAAAGCAGAGACGGATGGTTCGGAATGCGCCCGTCAGGTTGACGTCGAGCATCCGGTGCCAGATGGCATCCGGATGATCACGCATCAGCTGGCGCGCCGAGGTTCCGGCGGCGTTGACCAGAATGTCGATCGGCCCGAGAACGCTCAGCGCCTGGTCGTAAAAACTCTCGACCAACTCCTCACGGCTGACATCGAGCGGGAGCGCCAACGCCTTGACGCCCATCGCCTCGATGGCATGCCGGGTTTCCTCCAGCGCGATGTCGGGCGGTGTATGGACGTTCTGCTCCGGCACGAGGGTGGCACTTCGTTGACTTTCCACCAGTGAGCCCACGGCGACGTGCGCGCCGGCGCCGGCCAGGCGAAGGGCGGTGGCACGTCCCATGCCCGAGGCGCCGCCCGTCACCCATGCCGTCCTGCCGGCGAGCGGCTTGTCGTGACCCATGTCAGTGCCCGTGGAAGGCCGTCAGCGCGCGTTCATCGATCTCGATTCCAAGACCAGGTCCGCCAGGCAATTCGACATAGCCCCCGCGGGGCCGCAACTGGCCGCCGTCCAGGGCATCGCGGAGGTCGTTGGGAGTGGTCTGGCATTCGAACAGCGAAATGTTCGGCGCGACCGCCATTACGTGTAGCGAGGCGGCCGTATTCAAGACATGGCCATAGGTGTGATTGACAATCGCGACCCCCTGCGAACTCGCGAGCTCGAGTAGCGAAAGGATGGCCGTAATGCCGGTACGGGAAACGTCGATCTGGAGAATGTCCACAGCCCCGCCATTCACCAGCCGTGCGAGTTCCGCGCTGTCGGCTGCCATTTCACCGGCCGCGATCGGTATGCCGGCTGACTTACGAACGGCCGCGTAAGCCTCGATATCGTAAGCCTGCAGAACCTCTTCCAGCCAGAAGATCCGGTACGCGCGGAACCGTTCGGCCCGGGCAATCGCCGTTGCGGCGCCCCATGCCATGCCGCCGTCGACAAGCAGGTCCACGTCCGCCCCGATAGCCTCCCTGAGCGTGCGCACGATGGCTTCGTCTGTTCCGGCATCCTCCCCCAGAGGCGCCCAGCCGAACTTGACCGCTCCGAAGCCCATTTCGACGACACGCCGGGCGTAGTCAGCCGTTTCGTCCAGCGACCGGGCGAGCGGATGTGTTCCGTAACATCGGAGCCGCGTGCGTTTAGCGCCGCCGATGAGGTTGCAAACCGGTTTGCCGGCCCGCTTCCCGGCGATGTCCCAGAGCGCGATGTCGATCGCCGCCATGGCGTGCAGGACCACGCCATCGCGTCCGTATTGAACAACCAATTCCGACATTTTTCGCCACGCGGCTGAAGGCTCGGCAAGCGTACCCTTGAGCAGGGGAGCGAGGCCGGTCATCAGCGGGTTGAGAAATGGAGCGTTGACGGCTGCCTCAGCGACCGCAGGGATGGTATCGCTTTCGCCATACCCGACAACGCCATCGCTGGTCACGATCTTGACTACGAAGCCGTAGGGCGGACCCCAAACGGGGTGCGACTTCCTGCCGAGCAGCGGAAAGGTTTCGATGCGATCGATCACATCAGCCAAGACCAGGCGCTTTCTCAGAGGGTTTCCGTGCCGAAACTCCTGTAGACGCCCGTTGTCAAGACCTCGCAGCCGGCGAAGGACGCCTCCGTCCGCGCCAGGGCTTCGATCCCGGCGTAACAGTCAGCTCCCCAGATGGCGAGAATCCCGGGATCCGGCGCCAGATGTCCAATGCGGTCGAGCACTAGGCACAGCCGAAGCTGCGGAAGCTGGTTGCTTCTGGCTCGATAGGCCTCGACGAGAGCGAGGTGGGCTGCCGTTCGTTTCGCGAACTCGATCGCGTAAAGCCGGAACACCGGCATTTCAGGGGCAGTGAAAATCTCGTCGTAGAGACCGGCGCGTGCGATATCGATCGAACGGTGCATCGCCTGACTGCGCCGATTGCCGGTCGCTGCCTGCGATGCAAAATAGTCCTCCCATGCATCCAGGCGTTCACTCGAGGCGATGCGCCAGAGCGCCAGGTAGGCTGGACGGGGACCAAACCGAAGCGTCCGCCCCAATTGAAGCACGAGTTCGTCGCCCTCAGCATCGTTCCAGGAGGATGTCTGCACGCCATTGTAGCGGAATACTTCAAGCGGGACGGTACGATCGCGGTCAATGAACTCGATATAGATCATGACTGCACTTTCACGCGCGAGCGCTCAATCAGCTGTTGAAGCGTTCTGGAAGTTGCGCTTACGCCGGCTGCTCTTTCAGGGCGTCGACACGGCCGCTGGCATGCGCCAGCATGAGGTAGAGCTTGCCGCTCTCCGAGGCGAGGCAAGCATCTACCAGCTGCTCTCCCTGGGCAGTCGCGGCCACCGTATCGAGGAGGCGCTCGAACAGCGTCACCACGGCGTCAATACGGCTGCGGATGAGACGCTCGTTCTGGTAGCGGTCGGTGAGAAGCTCGAGCATTTTCTTGCCGCGCCCCTGATAAAGCCGGTGCGTGTAGACGTGTTGCTCGCCGCGTTCGAAGCGCCGCTCCAGCTCGGCGGGAAGCTTGCCGTCGATAGCCTCCACCAGATCGCGCGTACAGCCGTTCAACTTCACTACCAGCGATTCGGCTTCGCGCGAGATGCTGTTGACATCGGCCTTCTTTCGCCCCCGCGAGGGTCCGGCGGCGGCGATTTCGCTGCGCAATTGCGGCAGGAGGTCGCCTGAACCCTTGGGCGTTTCGGTTTCAAGAATGGCGGAAACCTGCCGGCCCCTCACGGTTGCCACCGCCGTTTCGCCGCTCCGCCTGTGAGGGGTTTCTAGGGCGACCGGTGTCCATTGTTGCGAAGCCTCGGACACGGCGCCCTCAGATTTTCCCGGGCCGCTCTCCCTTCGGCTGATGGGCGCCTCCGCGCCCCTGTCCAGTCCGCTTGATTGCCGTCTGACGACCTCGGCGAGCGTGTTCAAGGCGTCAATCTGATCGGCCACGACCTTGCGCATGGCTTCCGAATTGGTGCGCGTCTCGGCGGGTAGATCAACGATCGCCTGGCGCAGCTCGTTGCGCGCCGAATCGATGTCGCGCACGACTTGCTGGACGGTCGCCCGCATGTCCTGGGCTGTCTGGTTGAATTCGCCGGAGGTCATCGACAGCATTTCGTTCATGGTGTTGACCGCGTGCTCATACTGCTCGCGCAGCTGGCGTGCGGCGCCGGCAATCTGCGCGTCGGTAGTATCCTCGAGCTGCTTGATCTGCTGCTCGAGGTTCTGGCTCGCCGCCTCGGCCTGACCGGCGATGAGCTTGCCGATCTCGCGCGAGCGATTGTCCGCCTTGTCGAGCGATTGCTCGATCAGCGTCATGTAGTTGCGCATCATGCCGTCGAGGTCTTCGGCTTTGCTGCCCAGTCGTCCGGCGAGGTCACCGAGCACATCTTCGCGGTTGTGCAGGAGCTTCTCGATATCGCTGTTGAAGCGGTCGACCGACTTGTCGACCAGCTGGCTCACGTCCTCGAGCCGCTCGGAGAGCTTGGTGCCGGTCAGCTCCAGCTTGCCGGTAAGTTGCGTGCTGATTGTTTCAAGCTGCTCGTCGAGGGCCGTGGCCGACTCGCCCAGCTGCTCGGCGAAGAACTTGTTGGTGGCTTCAACGTGGCGCGCGAACTTTGAGCCGGCCTCCTCGATCTTTGCGGACGAGGAGTTGGCATTGGCGTTGAACGACCTGGTGGCCGCGTCGAGAGCGGTGATCAGCGCTCCGCCCGAGGAGTTGAGCTTCACGACCAGCGAGCCCGTCAGGGTATCGAAACGGCCGGTGATTTCGCCGGTGCGCTCGTTGAGGCCGGTGGCAAATGCCGAGCTCACCTGGCCGAGCTCGGTGAGGATCTTGCCGGTGGCGTCCTCGACGATATTGTCAAACTCGTCGCGTGAGCCGGAAAGCTTGCCGGCCAGGGTCGCGAGCTTGTTCTCGAGCGTTTCGGAAAAGGCCAGCGAGGTGACCTCCATACGGCCGGAGATATCGGTGGTAACCCGCTCGAGCAGCTCGGTGGCGATGTCGAAGCGCTCGCCAAGATTACGGGCGGTGGTGTCGATGCGCACGAACATCGAGTTTCCGGCCTGCTCGAGCTTCTGTGACACTTCGTTGGAGGCAGTTTCCAGACGGGCGAAGATGTCGCTGTTCGAGCGGTCGATGTGCTCGAAAAGACGGCTCGTCGTGTCGTCGAGACGGCCTGTCATCTGACTCGATGCCTGATCAAGGTGCTCGCTCACGCGCTGGGTTGCGCCAACCAGCTGGGTGGTCAGATTGCCCGACGCCTGTTCGATTTTCCCGAACAGCTGGTTGGTAGTCTCCTCGAGGCGTGTGGTCATCGCGGTCGAACTCTCTTCCATGTAGTTGAAGAGTTCGCTTCGGGCACGGGCGACGTTCTGAACGAAATCCCCGGAGGTCGAAAGCAGGCGCTGGGTAAGTGTGTCACCGGAGATTTGTATCTGCTGGGAGACCTCCACGCCGGAGCGCTCAACCTGCTGGGCAACCTCACTGCTGGTCGACTTGAGGTGGTAGGTGATGTTGTCGCTGGCCGTCTGCAACAGGTCGGTGAACTGCTGGCTGGTCGACTTGAGCTGTTCGGTCAGCGTGGTCGTCATGCGGTCGACCGAGCGCTGCACCTCGCCGTGCAAGGCCGTCAATTCGGAGGCGCTCTGACGCAACCCCTGAACCAGGTTGCCCTCGAGGCTCATGACCGTCTGGCCGAAAGTCGTGCTTTCGAGGTTCATCTGACCCGTGGACTGCGACAACAATTGCACCTGATTGGTGATGTGCTCTGAAAAACCCTGAACCTCGGTCAGCAGCACGTTCGACATCTGGTCCATCCGCGCCGTCTGATCGCCGATCTGATCACCGACATGGGCGGCGCGGGCGGCCACCTCGTCGATGGTCCGGGCAAGCTCGTTGGTCGACGTCTTGAGACCGTGATCGAGAGCGGCGAGCGTCGATTGGGCTGAATTGATGATGCCGTCGAGATTTTGGGTGTTTTCCTCGAGGCGGGCGAGGAGGGGAGCGGCCTCGCTGCCGATTACGAACCCGGCCTCCTGCAGAGCCTGGCGCTGGGTATCGAGGCCGGCGATGAGATTGCGAATGCGCTCCTCGTTGCTACCGAACGCACGCTCGAGGGAGGCCATTTGCTTGTGCACGATCTCTTCAATCTCGCCGGCGCGTTGCGCTGCGCTGTCGACCCCGCTCACCAGCAGGTTCACTTCTTCCCGCACCGTCTGGGCGACTGAGGACAGACTGTCAGCGGCGATATCCTGGGGCCTGACGAGGCGAACCGCCGTATGCATCAGAGCTTCAGACACATTGTGAAGCTGCTGGGCGCGATACAGAAGATATGCCGACGTCCACGCCAGTCCGATCGGCAGGAATGTGACGACCAGCGCCGTCATCAGTTGCGGCATATTGCCGGACTGGCCAAATACCGTCCGCCCATAGATTGCCATGCAGGCGAAAATCCAGACCAGCGAAGCCGCGAAGACGGCCCAGAAGGGGCTCAAGGAAGGACGTCGCTTCAGTTTGGATAGGAGTGCTGCGGTACCGGGCTCGTTTTCGTTTGCCGGAGTTCCGCGCAGGGGCAGGCGGCCGCCGGGCGATTGATCCCGGCGCTCGTCGTCGTACGCAGCATCCCGGCGGCTGGCGCGCCTGGCTCTGCGAGGATCAACCGTGTTCGTCGCCATTCACACTACTCCGTACCGCACGGTTGTGACCTGATTCTCTGGACTAATGGCCGACCATGTCGTCCTGTGTGGCCAGTTTCCACAATTTCTCGCAATATCGGATGTCGTCCTGTTGGCCCGCCCCGGAACCAGAATCGGTCCCTTTCGCGCTTGCAGCTTCTGTTATCTGGCAGGATACGGGAGCCTAGCCCGGATGCCAATGCCACTTCTGCCCCTCAGGAGAGGGCTCCCCTGCCGCAAGAGCCCATCAACCCTGACAAACAATAACCCACGTACGCCCGTCATTGAACTTTAGCCGGACCGCAACCGCCCCGCAATTGCAGATTTGGTTAAGGCGGCACGCCCCCCCGCTGAACTTCAACCTGCCGGGTAGTCCCGGCCGGCAGCCCCTTTCTTAACCTCCTGTCACGGGTTTTGAGGTAGATGGGCGAGCCATGCACAAGCGGACCACGGCCACACTCGCAGGAGCCGGCAGCGATTGCAGCATTCTCGATCTCAAGCATCTCAAGACCTTTTCTCACGGAGACCACGTATTCGAAAGCGAGCTCTTCACATTATATATGAACCAGGCGCGCCGACAGGTACGGCTTGCGCGCGAAGCGCACGAATGGGCGCCGTTTCGCAGCGCGCTGCACACGCTGAAGGGAGCCGCGCTTGCCGTGGGGGCCCACGGTGTTGCTTGCGCGGCGGCGCGTCTTGAAGAGGTCTGGTTGGAGGCCAGGGCCGAAGATCGAAGCGCGATGCTGTCGGCACTCGAGGGCCATGTCGCCGCCGCGGAGGATCACATTCGCCGCTACCTCGCCAAGGATGGCTGAGCCCGCCGTTCCTGCATCCCAACGGCCACATTGTCTTTGGCGGGCTCTTCCCCTAGAGCATGTCCGCGCAATGGTGAAGATCACCTATATCCAGCACGATGGCGCCTCGCAGACGGTCGAGGCGCTGCCCGGCACGACGGTCATGGAAGCAGCGGTCAAGAGCATGGTGCCCGGGATCGATGCAGATTGCGGAGGGGCCTGTGCGTGCGCCACCTGCCACGTCTACGTTGAGCCCGAATGGTTGGACAAAGCGGGCAAACGCAGCGACATGGAGGAGGATATGCTGGACTTCGCCTTCGACGTTCGCGATCAGAGCCGTTTGTCGTGCCAGATCAAGGTGACCGACACACTCGACGGCCTCACGGTTCGCGTTCCCGAAAAGCAATTCTGACCCAGACAAGGCCGGGTAGCCATGAATTCCGAAGTCATTTCCACGGATGCCGTCATTATCGGCGGCGGTCCCTGTGGCCTGTTTGCGATCTTCGAGCTGGGGCTGCTCGACATCAAGTCCCACGTCATCGACATTCTCGACCGGCCGGGCGGCCAGTGCGCCGAGCTCTATCCCGAAAAGCCCATCTATGACATCCCGGGACTGGCCGTGTGCACCGGCCAGGAGCTGGTGGATCGGCTGACTGCACAGGCGAAGCCGTTCAAGCCGGTCTATCATTTCAGTCAGATGGTGACCGAGCTTGCCAAACTCGGCGAGACGGATTTCGAGCTGAAGACCGACGGAGGCCTGGTGTTTCGCTGCAAGGTGGTCATCATCGCCGCGGGCGGCGGCAGCTTCCAGCCGAAAAAGCCGCCCATTCCCGGCATCGATGCCTATGAAGGGACCTCGGTGTTCTATTCGGTGCGGAAGATCGAGGCGTTCCGCGGCCGGCATATCCTGATTGTCGGCGGCGGCGACTCGGCGCTGGACTGGACCCTCAACCTGCAGCCCGTTGCGGCAAGCCTGACCTTGCTCCATCGCCGCGACGATTTCCGTGCCGCACCCGACAGCGTCAACAAGATGCGGTCGCTCGTCGCCGAAGGCCGCATGCGCCTGAAACTCGGTCAGGTCACCGGACTTGAAGGCGACAACGCGAAACTGACGTCAATCAAGGTCAAGGGACCGGAGGGCGACTTCAAGATCGATGCCGATACCGTGCTGCCGTTCTTCGGCCTGACCATGAAGCTCGGTCCGGTTGCCCAGTGGGGACTCAATCTCCACGAGAATCTCATTCCGGTCGACACCGAGAAGTTCGAGACCTCGGTCAAGGGAATGTTTGCGATCGGCGATATCAATACCTATCCTGGAAAGCTCAAACTCATCCTGTCGGGCTTCCATGAGGCTGCGCTCATGGCGCAACAGGCGTTCCGCTACAAGAACCCCGGTGAGCGGCTGATCTTCCAGTACACGACTTCAAGCTCCAGCCTGCAGAAGAAGCTCGGTGTGGCCTGAAGCTCGTTCTGCTAAAATCGGATCACCTGCCACCCTCGAGAGGGCGCACCGGCACCCCGGTATTCACGCAGCACGACTGGCGCACGACCAAATCCGCTTGCAGGACGATGCGCCTGCTGCGCACGCCGGACTTGCCTGCAATGCGCTCGAAAAGAAGCTGGGCGCCGAGGCTGCCGAAGGTTTCGCCGGGCTGGTCGACAACGGTCAGGAATGGCGACAGCACCGCCAGATGCTCGACGTCGTCGAAGCAGACGAGGCCGATATCGCGCGGCACTGAAAAGCCACGCTCTCGCAACGCTTGCATCGCGCCGACAGCAGTCATGTTGTTGACGGCGAAAATCGAAGTCGGAAGCGGATCGAGGCCGAACAGCTGCTGAGCGGCACGATAACCGCCGATGCGGTCAACCGTTGTGCGGAACACAAGTTCCTCGTTAAAGTCCAATTGGGCATCGGCCAGCGCCAGGCGATAGCCCTCGAGGCGATCGCGGCCGGTCGAGACGTCGTCGGAGTCGGTAAAATGCGCGATGCGGCGGTGGCCAATCGCAATCAGGTGCGCAACCAGCCGGCGTGCGCCCGCCACGCTGTCGCTGGTGACCGTGTCGCAGTCGGTGTCCGGCAGTGACCGGTCAAGCAGGACCAGAGGAAAGCCGCTCTGCAGGAGCGGACGCAGTCCGACCCGCGATCGATCGCCGGCCGGCGCAATGAGCAGCCCGTCGACGCGGTGGCCGACCAGGTCATCGACATACTCGCGCTCCAGCCGGAGATCGCCCTCGCTGTTGCAAAGCAGCACCCGATAGCCGGCCTTGCGGGCCGTAGTCTCGGCGCCGCGCACGACAGGCGCAAAGAAGGGGTTGACAACGTCGGGAACGATCAGACCGATGGTCTTGGTCTTGTTCGAAATCAGGCTGCGTGCCAGGCGATTGGGAACGTAGTCCAGAGCGAGGATCGCATCCTCCACCCGACGGCGGGTCTCCGGATCGACTGCTGCCCCGCCGTTTACCACCCGCGACACCGTCATCGCTGATACGCCTGCCTGCTTCGCTACGTCGCGCAGGGTTATTGCCATGTCTGTATGTTAGCTAACTCCTAGTCGTGTTTTAAGTAGCATTCGATGTTAGTGGATGATTGCATTAAAGCTTGCATATGGTTTGGCTTATCGTACTGTTATGGATCGTTATCGCAATCACAAACTATTGTTCATGGTACTGAAAAGGGAGGAAACGATGAGGTCTAGTTGCAGCGCTGCTCCTTTTGCGATGCTGGTTTTTGCCGCCGGGCTGAGTTCGGCTGCACTGCCGGCCAGCGCGGAAGAAGCATGTAAACCCGGCAAAACCGGCAAGATCGCCTTCATGCTCAAGCACCAGAAGGCATTCCGTTACCTGAACGCGGACGTACCGTTTTTCGTCAAGACTGCGGAGGCGGGCGGATTCCAGGTGCTGGTCCAGTCGGCAGATCACGATGCCGCCAAGCAGGTGGCGCAGGCCGAAAACGTCATCACCCAGGGCGTCGACGCAATCGTCATTCAACCGGTGGACTTCAACGTGGCGGCGTCCATTGCTGAGTTGGCCAGTGAGGCTGGAGTTCCGCTCGCTTCCTATGACGACCTGATCCTCGGCGCCAAGCAGACGGCCTTCATTGGCCGCGATCCCCGCGAGGGCGGCGCGTCGGCCGCGCGCGCTGTCGTGGCCTCGGTGCCAAAGGGCAACTATGCGCTCATCGGCGGTGATCCCGGACAGACGGGCTCAACGCAGATGCAGGAGGGTTATCACCAGGTGCTCGCTCCGGTCGTGGACAAGGGCGATATCAAGATCGTGCTGGATCAGTTCTCGTCGGGCTGGAAGACTGAAGCCGCACAGGCGCACGCGGAAAACGCCCTAACCCAGAACGACAACAAGATCGACGCCTTTCTGGTATCCTATGACGGCATGTCGGTCGGAGTTCTCCAGGCGATCGACGGCGCCGGCCTCAAGGCCGGTTCCATTCCGGTGACCGGGCAGGACATGGAGCTGGCTGCGGCGCAGGCGATCGTTGAAGGACGCATGTTCGGCAGTGTGTGGCCGGCGCCCGATGAAATGGCGGTAGCCGGCGCCAAGGCGGCCATCGCCATGGCGAAGTGCGAGGACGTCGGCGCTACCGACAAGATCAACAACAACGCTGCCGACATTCCGTGGGTCAAGACGCCGATCTATCTGGTTAGCGAGAAGGAGATGCCGGAGTTCGTTTGCTCTCACAAGCACTGGCTCAATATCGAGGAGGTCTACAAGAACGCTCCCGACAAGAAGCCAAGCTGCTAGTCTACAAATCCCCTTTTCTGCAACCGCATGGCCGGGCTTGACCCGGCCATGTCTTCAATGCGTATGCGCGAGCTTGACAACAGACCTGAATGGGATGCGTTCATCCGGCCATGACGATCATGACAGCGGGACCCTGGCCGGGTCCGAGAAGGCTGTAATCTCGGCCGAGCACATCACCAAGCGCTTCCCCGGCGTGTTGGCCGTCGATGGTGTCAGCCTTTCCATCGCACCGGGCGAGATCGTGGCGTTGCTGGGCCAGAACGGAGCCGGCAAGTCGACCCTCATCCAAATTCTTGCCGGGGTGCATCCGCAAGGTACCTATCTGGGCGACATTCGTCTCGAAGGCAGACCCTACAGCCCGAAGAGCGTCGCCGAGGCCCGTGAGGCCGGGGTTACGCTGGTGCCGCAGGAGATCAACGTCGCGCCCGATCTCAGCGTGGCGGAGAACATGTTCCTCAATGCCGAGCCCACCCGCTGGGGATTTCTCGATCCCCCTCGGCAGCTGGCGCTCGCAGCACAAGCGCTTGCCAACTTCGGGCTTGAAATCGACCCGGCGGCGGCCATGGGAAGTTTCGACCTGTCGACCCAGCAACTGGTGCTGATCGCACGCGCCCTGTCGCGCAATGCGAGGCTCCTCATCCTCGATGAGCCTACGGCGGCGCTGACCGAGGATGAAGCCCGTCGCCTGTTCACCCACATACGCTCGCTCAGCGAACGGGGCGTTGCGGTCATATTCGTCTCGCATCGGCTGGCCGAGGTGTTCGCCATATCGCACCGCATCGTCGTCATGCGCGATGGCCGTATTTGCGGCTCCCATGCCACACGTTCAATTTCGCGGCATGCGGTGATTGCCGAGATGGTCGGCGCCATCAGCGAAGGGTTCGTCACGCAGGAAAGCAAACCCGGAGAGTGCCTCCTGCGAGTTGAAGACCTCACGGTCCTGGAGGAGGGCGAGGCGGATCGGCAGCGGGTTTCGAATGCGTCGTTCTCGCTGGCGAGTGGCGAAGTGGTGGGGCTGTTCGGCCTTCTGGGTGCGGGTTGCATCGAGGCGCCGCTGGCCGTTTATGGAGCATGGCGGGGCGGGGTGACCGGCCGGACATACGTCGGGGGGCGTCTGGTCAACATCCGCAGTCCGGCGGACGCGGTGCGCCTGGGTATGGGTCTCATGGCGCAGGATCGTCGCGACTGCCTGCTTCTTGAGCACTCGATCAACGACAATGTGATGCTTGCGTGCCTTGACGATGTCTCGCCGCACGGCCTGCTCGACATCGCCGAGCAGCGCCGGCGCACGCTTGCACTCAAGGACAGGCTCGCGATCAAAGCGCCCTCGATCGATATCGAGGTAGGGACGCTTTCCGGCGGCAATCAGCAGAAAGTCCAGGTCGCGCGCTGGCTCGCCGCGGGCGCCCGTATACTCATCCTGGTCGACCCCACGCGCGGGGTCGATGTCGGCTCGAGGGCCGAGATCAAGCGTATCTGGTCCGAGCTCAGGGCGGCGGGGCACGCCATATTGATCGCCTCGACGGACGCGGAGGAACTCGTCGATATCTGCGACCGGGTGCTGGTATTGCGTCACGGCCGGATTGCGGCGGAACTGCAGCGTGGTGAACTAACCGAAGAAAGACTGCTGCGGAGCGCGACAGATGCCTGAGCGGACCTCAACGGCCGGCAAGCTCGAGCGCCCTGCTGCTCCCGGCGGCCTGCGCGACCTCATGGCGACGGTCGTGCGCCTGTCGGCGCTTCGGGAGTCCATGCTGATTCTCATTCTCGCCGGCATATGGCTGTTTTTCTATATCGCCACCAATGGGGTGTTTCTGACCCCCCGCAATCTGGTTCTGCTCGCTCTTCAGACATCCATCGTGAGTCTCGCCGCGATCAGCGCTGTCATGCTGATCGTGACGCGAAACTTCGACCTCTCGGTCGGCTCGGCGGTCGCCTTCGTCGGCGTGGTCGTGGCGCTGCTGGCCGGCCGCTACGACGTTTCGCCGGCACTGGCGGTTCCGGCAGCGATCCTGGTCGGCGTGCTCATGGGCGTCTGGCAGGGGTTCTGGGTCACCAAGGTCGGTGTTTCGTCGTTTATCGTCACCCTCGCCGGGATGCTCTACTTCCGCGGCTTCTCGATGATTGCCACCAACGGCGCCACCATCGCCTCGCTACCGCGGCCGCTCACCCGGTTCGCGACCGGGTTCCTCCCGGCTGTGCCATCGATCGCGGTCGTCCTCGGCGCGCTGGCGATCTATTCGGCGATCCGTTTTCTGGAGCTGCGCAGAGCGCGGGAGCTGGGGGTGATCGACCGCCTGGAGTCCGCTCTCATACGGGCGCTTCTGCCGGCCGGCCTGGCGGCTGCGGCCGCGTTGTTCATCGTTTCCTGGCAGGGTATCCCCTACCTGGTGCTCCTGGTCGGTGTCTGCGCCATCGCGGCCGAGGTGGTCATGCGCCGCACACGCTACGGCGCACAACTCTATGCGATCGGCGGTAATCCGGAAGCAGCGCGCCTGTCGGGCATCAACATCAGGCGGGCGATTTTCTGGAACTTCGTCATCGCCGGTTTTGCCTATGGCATCACGGGCGTGGCATTGACGGCCAGGGTCGGCGGTGCGGTGGCGGGCAGTGCCGGCCTGTTCCTCGAGCTCGACGCGATTGCCGCCGCCATCATCGGCGGCACGGCGCTGTCCGGCGGGCGTGGCCGGGTCCTCGGAGCGCTGGTGGGAGCGCTGCTCATGGGCAGCCTGAACAATGGAATGAGCCTGATGAACGTGGCGCCGTTCTATCAGGATACGGCCCGCGGGGTCGTGCTGCTGCTGGCGGTTGCCCTGGATCATCTGGGCCGCCGGCGCGGTCGGACGATGTAGCATGACTGCAGTCCTGCCCGCGGATCGCTACGCCACCATGGAGTATCGCCGCTGTGGAAGCAGCGGCCTCCTGCTGCCGGCCGTGTCGCTCGGCCTGTGGCACAACTTCGGCGAGGATTGCCTGCCCGAAACGGCCCGCGCGATCTGCCGGCGTGCATTCGATCTCGGGATCACCCACTTCGACCTTGCCAACAACTACGGACCACCGCCCGGCGCAGCGGAAGAACAGTTCGGGCGCATCCTCGCGACCGACTTCGCTCAGCACCGGGACGAGCTCATCATCTCCACGAAGGCGGGGTACCGGATGTGGCCTGGACCCTATGGCGAGTTCGGCAGCCGCAAATCCCTTCTGGCGAGCCTCGACCAAAGTCTCAGGCGGCTTGACCTCGACTATGTCGATATCTTCTACTCACATCGTTTCGATCCGGCGACTCCGCTCGAAGAAACCATGGGTGCGCTCGATAGCGCGGTGCGCCAGGGCAAGGCCCTATACGTCGGAGTCTCGTCCTATGGCGCCGGACGAACCGCGGAGGCGGCGCAAATCCTGCGGAGACTCGGCACACGAGCGATCATTCACCAGCCGAGCTATTCAATGCTGAACCGGTGGATCGAGCGCGACCAACTCCTTGATTGCTTGGAGAGGGAGGGCATGGGCTGCATCGCCTTCACGCCTCTGGCGCAGGGGCTGCTGAGCGACAAGTATCTCGGCGGAGTTCCGGCCGGCAGCCGCGCCACCACGGGCAAGACCCTGCTGCCCGAGTTTCTTCGTCCGGAAATCCTCTCGCGGCTCAACTCGCTGAACCGCATTGCCGCAAGGCGTGAGCAGAGCCTGGCGCAAATGGCAATCGCGTGGGTGCTGCGCGATCCTCGCATGACATCGGCGCTCATCGGCGCCAGCCGGCCCGAGCATGTCAGCGACAATGCGGCGGCACTTGCCAATCGTTCGTTCGACGCAAGCGAGCTTGCGGAAATCGAACGACATGCGGTCGACAGCGACATCAACCTGTGGGCGCAGTCGAGCGATGCGTGAGTCCGGCGAATTGATGGCGCGCCACAAAAAACGTATAGATTTGCTGCTGCAGGAGGCGCCGACCGGCGCCTCGAAATGGGAGGAGAAACCATGGCGAAAGCCAAGCAATTCAATATTTCGGTGGCCAACAGGCCGGGGACAGTTGCCGATGCAATCCGCGCCCTGGCCGCAGCCAAAGTCAACGTTACTTCGGTGTTGGGCTGGAATCCCTCGGGGTCCCTGCAACTGGTGCTCGACAAGCCGAAAGCGGCAAAAAAGGCTCTGGATTCCGCAGGCATCAGCCACACGGAAGCGGCGGCGGAGATGGTTAAGCTCCCCAACAAACCAGGAGCGCTGCTCAAGTACCTGGACAAGCTCGCGAAGCAGGGCGTCAATCTCAGGACGATTTGCGCCACGGCAAACAAGAACGGCGCCAACGCCACGGTCGTGTGGACCGCGGAGAGTTAACTCACTCGCTCTCGTCTGCGGCGCCGCCGAGCCAGATCCAGGATTTCGCGCCGGTTCGGCCGCCCGAGCATGCGGCGGAAGGCATCGCGGCGCTCGTGAACCGAGGCGATGGCGACGCCCATGGCGATGCCCGCCTCGACAAGGAGCGATTCACCGAGCTGCAGGCTCGATTCCACCGTCTCCGGCACCGCTTCGGTGGCGCCGGCAGCATAAAGCTTCATGGCATGGCGCTCGTCGCGGGCGCGGGCGATGATTTTCAGATCGCTGCGGTGGGCGCGGGCAACTCTCGTCACATCGTCAACGCGGACGGGATTGTCCATCGTCACCGCGACCGCACGCGCTTCGTCGAGGCCGCATTTGCGCAGGAACGCGGCATTGGCGGCGTCGCCGTAGTAAACGGGAAGGCCATCCTTGCGGGCGCGGGCCACCACTTCGGCGTCGCTGTCGATGGCGATATAGGCAATCTCGTGCTCGGCAAGCATGGTTCCGATGAGATGCCCGACGCGGCCGAATCCTGCGACAATGACCCGAGGCTGGTGATCATCGGGCGGCTGCGCCAATTCCTCATGGGCAGCCGGTATGGTCCGCATTTTCCGCGCCATGCGGCGGCCTATCTGGGCAACGAGAGGGAGCGCCAGCATGGTCATGGAAACCACCAGCAACGCTTGCCGATAGAGTTCGGGGTTGAGGACGCCGGCGGCTGCAGCCGATCCCAATATTACGAAGGCGAATTCCCCACAGGGACCGAGCAGTAGTGCGGCTTCGAATGCCGCACTGTGCCCCACCTTCATCAGGCGGGCCAAGGGGTACACAAGTGCGGCTTTGCCGAGTGTCAGCCCGGCCGCAGCAAGCAGGATCGGCAGCGGACTGTGCACCAGCCCGCCAAGATCGATGCCTAGTCCGATGAGCAGGAAGAAGGCGCCGAGCAGCAAGCCCTTGAACGGCTCGATTACCGCCTCGACGGCGCGCCGATATTCGGTCTCCGCCAGCAACAGCCCGGCGATGAACGCGCCAAGGGCCATGGAGAGACCTGCGGACAGGGCCGCGGCGCCGGCGCCGACGGCGATCAGAAGTGCGGCGGCCATGAACAGGTCGGCGCTTTTGGCGCTGGCGACAAGCCGCAGCAACGGGCGAAGGGCATAGCGGCCCACTATGACAATGGCGATGATCGCCAGGCCGGCCTGAGCGAGGGCCAGCACGATTCCCATGAAGACGGGCCCTTCCGTCTCTCCGGCAAGAATGCTGACAAGCAGCAATATCGGAATGACAGCGAGGTCCTGAAGCAGGAGGACCGAAAAACTCGTGCGGCCGGCCTGCGAACCCAGCCGCCTGTCGTCCGACAGGATCTGAACGACGATCGCCGTCGAGGACAGCGACATTGCCGCGCCGAGGATAATCGCACTCTCGACATCCAGCCCGAGTGCCCGCAGTACAAGCGCAACCAAAGTAGTGGTTAGGAGGACCTGCAGTCCGCCAAGTCCCAAGACCAGCCTCTTCATCGTCTTGAGGCGCTCGAAGGAGACTTCGAGGCCGATCAGAAAGAGCAAGAAAACGATGCCGAGTTCGCCCATGGAGGCGATCGCGTCGGGGTTGCCGATGACCAGGGCGTCCAGGAAGGGAACAGCGCGCGTCAGTTGGCCCAGAACACCCGGATTGAGGAGAATACCGACGAGCAGGAAGCCCAGGACGGAACTTACGCCGAGTCTCATAAACAGCGGCACTACAAGCCCAGCCGCTCCGAGAATGATGAGGAATTCCCTGTAGTCGGTGATGTTTTCGGCAGCCGCGGCTTCCAAGAAACGGCCTCAAATGGCGTTTTTTGAAACAGGGTCAGGGTTCAAGGCCATCGATCCGCACCATGATTTCAATGACTTGGGAGAACTGCCCACATAGGGCGAGCCGCCCGAGCCTGCCCGTGTCAACAGCGTGTCAACAAGATAAGGCCCCGTCCCATGATACGGCGTGTCAACAATATGCCAACACAAAAACCCCGGCGCGACGGCCGGGCCTCTGCTTCGATCTGCCGGGAGTTGTCGCAGGTCGAGTTGCAAGGCTACCGAACTCCCTCCATGCTCTGGACCAACAAGAAGTAAGAGGAGGAGACGTGATGCCAAGGAACCAAGGCATACCGAGAAGAAAACGTCATGGTCTACTACGGCATCAATCGTGAAACGCTCAAAGTCGAAAGCTGCCTATTACAGGCACCCCTTCGAAAAAGGGCGCAGCGCTATACCAGAGATCGGGCTAGTCTTTGGCCTCACCGATATCGTGCAACTCCTGCCCGCTTACGATCATAACGAGCACCCCGCAGAAGCAGAAGCAAGATTGAGGGCGACATGGATCATCTCTTAGAGTTTCGCCGCGAACTTGAGCGAGCAACGTGAAGGCTGGAATCGCAGTGGCCGTCACGTTGGCGGCCTTAGCCTACGCCCTCAATCGCGGCGTCTATGTGGGGTCCAGCGTAGGGCAGCATTCAAGCAGCAGCGGTACGTATTGGCACAGCGACTGCCGTTATCTTTTCCCGTCCGGGATACACGTTGTTCGTCAGGGCGGGTGGTACACCAGAGAAGAGGCCGCGAACGAGATTTGCATCCTATTCCGGCTCTAAAGTTCAACTGACCAACTTCAGTCGTGGCTTGCAGAGCGGTTCCTTACGGGAGACAGCGCCGATGTCAGATGCCGATTTCGAGAGACAAAAACTGGCGCATGATCAACACGAGCGGAATTCGGTAGTGCTAGGCTCCTAGCTAGGGGAACGGCTCGTGCGTCTTACCTTCCTTGATGAGGCGGGAACTTCAAATCCGAACGAAGAACCGTTTCTAGTTGTGGCCGGGTTCATTATTGACCCGGATAGGCACTATGGTCCCCTAGATGCACGGTTACGAACTCTAGCCGAAAAGTTCTTCCCGCCAGAGAGGTCCGAGGTGCTTGCCCAAGTCCGGGCACTAGGTCGGCCATTTATCTTCCACGCCCAGCATATTTGGCATGGGTCTGGGTTCTTCCCGCGTGACATCGAGTGGCCTCGCCCCAAACGGATGAAGGTCTTCGAAGCGCTCTCCAAGAACCCAGAGAAATATAGCCTGAACATCGTATGGTCTGCCGTAGATCGGCGGGCCGCTCTAACGTCTGATGAGGCCAAGGGGCTGCCGAGGAAAGACCTAGAGGGCCGTATACATGCCTGGGCCTATTTCCACGCCATGCGGAAGATCGATAGCTGGATGATCGAGAACGCCCCGCGCGAATACACGATGCTCTATGCGGAAGATCGTCCTGAGGTGAGGTCTTACATTGAGCTTATTCATACGATGTGCATCGATCGATCCGTTGATGAAAATGCACCATCGAATGCCTTCAGCTCGACACACATCGCTGAGCCAGTCGCCTTTGTGCCAAAGGATCGATCAGCCATCCTGCAAGTTGCGGATCATTGCGCCTTCATCATCAAGCGCAAGCTTCAAGGCTGTAAAGATATAGGGCCGTATTTCGAGAACATCAGACCTATGATTTGGTCGAAATCAACTACGGCCTCGATGCCCCATTACCGGCCTTTCCCGACCTACGTTTTCGACCGAGTGAACGAGTGACACTTGTGCGTAGCTCGGTCACTCGCTGACGGCCTGCTCAAACGCCTTCGGATCGATTATACGGAGAACCTTTTGGGCAGATCGCCCTACTGCACAACCCCTTCAATACCGCGCGCAGCGCAGGATCTTGTCGCGCTGCCCGGTGCGCGCACCGGCAGTCGTGACGGTATTTGTCAGTTGATAGCTCACGCCCGGCGTCAGGTTCGACACGCTGACGCTGGTCGAGCTTTCGCCCGCCGCGAAGCCGAAGTCCACCAAGGTCACGCCATCGCTAGGCGTGATCGTCCATGTCGATCCGGATAGCTCATCGCCGACCTCGACCCATTCCGACCACACCTGCGAGTAGTCCAAAATTTCGTCCGGGCTTTGCAGATGGAACATCGTCGATCACGCGCCGATCATCAATGCCGTGTCCCGCAATTGCAGATCGCAGCGTGCAGCCGCGCTTCCCACGCCTCACGGTCGAGCGGCTGATCGCGTAGTTCCGGCGGCAGCGTGAAGCTGCTGGTCAAACTTTCGTCGGTACCGTTGTAAAACATTTCCACCGTGAGCGACCGCCGATCCTCATCAACGTGAAACGCCACCTGATCGATCCGCGTCGCCAGCGGCAGGCGGTTCAGCGCCTGTCGCATCAGATCGAACCCGCAATCGTGAATGGTCCGGCCGCTCACGCTCTCACCCTTTCAAAAAAGGCGGCCAGCATGTGCGTTCGTCTTTTGACGGGTCATTGGCCGGGCAGATCCCGAAACGCTCTGCACGGCGCAACCGTGAGGCGTCGAAAGCCATCCTGCGGGCAGGTCGTGCCTCATGCCGTTTCGCCGCGTTTCGGCAAATTCTGCACAATTCCCCTGATCGGCATCTGGCGCTTGGTCTGGCGTTCGACCTCATCGAGCCGCGCCCGCAGCGCCGTGATCTGGTTCTGCATGTCCGCTACTCGCTCGACCAAGTTCGTGCACTGCTGGACCAGCGGCTGCAATTCCTTGGCCACGAACCCACCGACCTGCACGGCCAGCAGTTGAACTTCCTTCCGCGAGACGAGGTTGCTCATGACTACGTACCCACCACAGGTCCCCACTGGATCGATTGCAGCACCGCGACCGCGTCGGGCCGCACCCGCAGCACCCCGAACCAGATCGCTGCCCTGATCGCCGTGCTGTCGGTTTGCCACAAGCTGACCATCGCCGCTCCGGTCGGCGTCAACATCGAGCCCGCCGTCACGTCCTGCATCTCCAGATCGGCATGACCCGAACTTTCAATCGTCACCGTCTCGGCATTGCCCGCAACGCCGCTGGCGTCGATCAGCGTCAGCGTCCCGGCATCCGCCGCCGAACTCACCAGAACCGGAACGCCAAGCATCTCGCCGCCGCTCGGGCTCATGTTTCCAAAGACGAAAACGCCTTCGGTGTCTTGTAAGGTTGCCGCCGCTATCGCCACGTCCGGAGCCGCGACAAGGAAATATCTCGCACCGTCGTGATGCGGCACGACGCTGAACAGATCCTTCAGATCGGACCCGGCGAATAGCGCCGTCACGCCGTCCGAGTTGATGATCGGCGTATTGCCATCGACGATGGCCGCGAGGAACGCCGCATCGACCGCCCGCGCAACCGCCTTGCACAACTCGGTGCTGATGAACGTCTGCGCCGCGTTGCTCGATGAGGCGAGAACCTCATTCGTGACCGCCAGCATCGCTACGCATTTCGACAACGGCACGACTTGCGAGTTCATCGTCAAGCGCGTCATCGGCTTCGACAGACCTTCGTTGACCAAATAGCCGGTCGCAGGCTCGGCGGACAAATTCACTCGCACTCGCAACGGCGTTTTCAGCATTCCGTTCGCAAGGATCTGAAAGAACGCGCTGGTCGATTCGAGCGACTGCATGAACGCAGCGCCAATCAGACCCGTGTCGGCAATGCCGCCTGCCGTCGTCGGGTCGCTCACGCTCCCGGCCCCAATTGCTGTCTTCAGATAGTTGACGACCTTCGACGGCGCACCGTCGCGCTCGGCATCGTAAGTGGCGTTGAGCAGATCGCCTTTGTTGCGGGCGATATACTTGGCGATGATCGGGATGCAGACTGAGTCGTGAGCGAGGGCAGGCTTCAACACGGGGCGAACTCCTTCAGGATGACGCGAGGCTACGCAGCGAGGAGGAGCGCCGCCAGTGCGGTTCACGCAGGTTCAGGCGGATTCGGTATGGTCGCCCTGCGTTGAGCCATCTGGGCGACCTTCGAACCGGACAATTCAGGTGGCGCATTTGCGCCAGTTTTACCGGACCTATCCTTGCAATCTGGCGCATTGCGCCAGACAATTCAGTTGCGACATTTGTCGCAGTTTTCCCGTCTTTCCCCTTGTTAATTGCGACATTTGTCGCAGTATCCCGGTCAATAGTTCTGCCAGCTACTCCCAGCGCCTTGGCGATCTTCCGATTACTCGCTTTCGGCCTACTCCTCCCCGCTCGCCGCCAAGTGCGCCGCCACCGCCCCTAAGCTGTATTCCCATCGCGCGCCGCGCTTCCGTCCCTGCAATCGCCGATCCCCGTCTCGCCAGTTCCGCAACGTGTGCGGGCTTCTCCGCAGCAGCAGCGCCGCATCCTTCAACGCAATGAAGCCGTCACCCGAGATCGCAATGCCCTCGGCCTCGCACCGGCCACGAAGCATCGCCACAGCATCAAGGCCATTCCCCTGCGGCACCATTTTCCCGCCGTCGGAAAGTTGGTCCAGCATCGCCTCCAGCTCGACAAGCTCACGGCGACGAACGTCGATCATCTGGCGAAGCAGGAGCGCGAGATCCACGTCAGCACAAGTCAGCGCCGGTCAGTGCCGCGACTTCTTGTCGAGTTCCGCCGCAGCCCGCTCAACCGGCGTTAGCAGCTCTTCCCACGATGTTCCTTGCCCAGCCGGTGCCGCCTCCAGTTCGCGGCGAGCCATTTCTTTCTTGCCGATCCGCTCGTACTTCTGCAACTGCTCGCCGCCGTCAGCTTCCCTGATCAGCATCTCGCAGTGCTTCAGCGCCGCGACGTTGCCAGCCCGCGCTTTCTTGAACAGCCCATCCACCGTCTCGCCGTACTGCTTTGCCCGGCCGCTCGTCAGTTCCTCGGCAAAATGTCGCGCCAGCGCATGGCGCTCGATGCCAATCGAAGCAGCAATGAAGGCATTGGTTTTTCCGAACGCCTTCAGCCGCTCGACCCTAAGCCGTTGCGCCGCAGTCGGTTCAAACTGTGGCCTGCCTCTGTTCTCAGTCATGTCCAAATTCTGGTAGTGCCTCAGTTTGAAATTTGATTAGTACAGGCTACGACGTACGGCCCCAAGCCTGCGCCTCAATTTTCCAGACGCCATCGCGCCTCGCGAACGTATACGCAAGAGTACCGGTCCGAACGATGGACTGGTCCTTAAGCGTTATTGTGAGAGTCCCCGAGATAACTGCATAAGCGGACGAGCCCTCGACATTCCAGAAGCCCATCTCGTAGGTCAAGTGCTCCTTGATTACGCCAAGGCCCTTACGCCATATCTCTACGTCAGCCATCCACTTGGCTGGAGCATTTGGGTTCAGCCAACGGTAGGGCGCAATACCGTCAATGATGATCGCGGTGTCCCCGAACACGCTGAAGAGCAGGTTGTTGTCTTGCGTGTTGAAGGCTTTGATGTGCGAGTCGATTAAACTTTGGATTTCGGCTGGAGTAGTCTGTGGTGGCGCTTGCGCAAGAGACACTGGTACTGTTGACGCGAGCGCGGTGATGGCGATTGCAGTGCGTCGAGTCGGATTTGACATGGATAGCTTTCCTCTTTGCTAAGAAGAGGCTATCGGCTACGGCCGGAAAATTCAAACTGAGGCACCACCCAAATTCTCCATGAGTTGCCCGCACGTTAAATCCGTGCTCCCGGAACAATATCCTGCCCCAAGTGAAATTTCTGAGCGCGCATTGAGTCCGGGAATAAGGGGGCGTGGGTAGACGCGAGGGCAAAGTTTTCATCCTCGACCTACCCCGCGGAGGGTTGATGCCGCCCGATTCGACCACAGCGCATGACAGATATTCAGGGATTCCCAAAGCAGCCGAATTGTGATTCAACAGATGTGCGAAATGGGAGGAGAAGACGTATGTCAACAGCACAAGAACTCTTTGACTGGGCAGCCACCGGCATCCTTCAGCAGGGTGGGTTTTGTGTGCAACCCCTTGGATGGCCCGCATGGCAGAGTCATGACCGGCTGTGCGCTATGGGATGGGTAATTAAATACCGGTCGAGTATGAAGAGCGACAACCCATTGCAAATTGCCGAAATCACCGAGGCGATTAGGGCACTGCAAGAACACCATGACCTAGTGCGTGACTTAATAGTAGCGCACGACTTATGTGCCGCCCTTGGCATCCGCAATGGCAGCATTGAAAAGTGGAAGCATTCAATGAGATTGATTGCTGTGAAGCACAACCTCAGTGACGCAGTCCTTGGTCAAAGGAGCAACACGGAATCTCTTATATTCCACGACTACCTTCCCGCTGCATAACCGCTTGTGAACGTCGGGTTGCCCGGGCTCGGGCAATGCTGGGTTTTTTGAAGGTCGCGAAATTGGCCGGTCATAGCAGTCATAGCAAATCCCTATTCTTCATCGCGTGTGGGGAGGGGTTTTCCATTTCTCGTGTGTATTGGGATAACAATAGAGAAATGCTGTGACTGCTATGACGCGCTATGACCGGACCCCTCGTCGCGCCCATAGACCAGCTTGATATTTTCATACTTCTGGACCCTCTTTTTCTCTTCATCTGCGGCCGCTTCCTTTGTCGGCCTCGTTTTGCGAATGCTCGGGAAGGCGGCGCTCAGGTCACGGCCGAATACTGACTTGATGGTCGGCTTCAGGCCGCTGGACTCGCACCACATGCGCCAAGCTGCGTAGAGGTCGTTCACCTCGACAATGAAATCCTGTCCCGGTCCTAACTCGCACTTCTCACGAACGAAGGCCGTTACCGGCGACCCGAGGATTTCAAGCTGTTCGATGCTTTCCTTGGCGCTCTCCGGCTGGATGAAGTAGCCCCGCTTCGCCAGCCGACGATATCCGGCCAGCGACCAATTGAGGATGCCGGACAATTCCTTAAGCAGTCGAGGTTCGAGCAGCGGGTCCTCCTGTCCATAGAAACTCTTGGTGAGAACCAGAAGCACGAAGCGGGACGCCAAGGCGGCAGCGGCATCGTGGATGCGCGGCAGTTCGTTGGTCAGCAAGTGCCGGCGCCGACGATCAAGCCGGCCAGCACCGCAGTGGGACCGCTCGCCGGGAACCGCACCGTTGCCGGGTCGTGGGCGCCCAACAGAGTCATCGCCAAAGCGCCCGCGAGAAGGCCCACAATGAAGAGCGCCCGCCATCCGATGTCACTCGCCGGAGTGAGGGTGACGAGCCCCGCGAAAATGCCGCTTACGCCAGCAACGCGGCCGTTAGCGAGCATGAGCAGCGACGCGGCTGACCCGATCAGAACACCTCCGAGAAGGCTTTCCCACGGGGTGAATGCTGTCTCCATGTCGTGATCTCGCGCAGGTTGCCTCTTCGAGAGTATGCTCGGGGCTTGCCTCACGTAACAGTACCACTGCCGCCTCAAAGGAGCTCCGGAACAATAAGTTGCCCAGCCTATCTGGCTAGCCGGGTTCAATCATTCCTGATCGTTGCCGACTGAAACCTATATCATGTGCCGACCGCTTGTCATCCGAGGTCAATTTGGGTGCGGTGCGGAAGAATATGGAGATATTCTGGTCCTTTCTTGAACACGGGAGCGATACCAATGGACGCTCAACAGACTTTCGCTCGCTATACCCAGGCAATTGATTGCGGGGACATAGGCGCTGCCGCGGCGCTCATCGCCGACGACTTCCGCCTCGATGGAGCCGGGCTCGATGGTGTCGGCAAGGCGACATTGATTGCCGCGATGAAGGCTCAGCTCGACGCCTTCCCGGATTACTCGGAGAACCCTAGCGACATTGCGCTCGAGGGCGACAAGGTCCGCTTCGTCGCTCATGTCTCCGGCACTCAGAAACAAACGCTCGCGATACCTGGATTGCCTCCGGTTCCGGCTACGGGCCGCTCAATACGACTGCCGCCGGAACCGGCCTGGGTTTTGGTGCGGGACGGCAAACTTGTTGCCTATCACGTTGACGAGGTGGCCGGCGGTGGCGTCAATGGAATTTTGGCACAGTTGCGAGCTAACGAAACCTAGGCCGATTCTGCTGCATTCTGCTTCGGCGGTACATCTCCTGAGGCGTCAAGAAGAGGCTGACCGGAACCTCAAAAATTGAAGGGAACAGGCAGCTTTCTAGAAATCTTTGCACAGACGCAGGGAATCATAGATGGCGGCGTGGATATTGCGCGCGGCGACCGCATCACCGACGCGGAAGAGCCGGAAGGAACCGCGGGCGCTGCGGCGGACGCTCTGTTGCCGTCCCTGCAGAAGGGCCGGGTAGTCGATTGCGCCGCGGTTCGAGGATTTCTCCTTGAGGGCGAAGTAAAGCTCGGCCAGGGGCAGGGTAGCGTTTTCAACCACCACCTGGTCAACCCGGCGCTCATCGACGTCGGCCTCGGCGTAGGGGCTGTGAAGGATCGCCAGGAGCCGGTTGCCTTCTCGCCTGAGCGCCCGCACCCGCATCATGGTTGTTATCCTGACCCGCCGGGACTTCGAAAATCTTCATGTACGGCACGAGATTGAGACCTCCGACGTCGGGCGCGAAATAGCGCTCGGGACTCACGATCTCGAGTTCTGGATCCGGCTCCGGCGATATACTCCGCCGCCGCCAGGCCCGGATGGCCGCCGTTGTCGTCGAAGAGCAGGACATCGTCGCTCGGCTTGACCTCGCCGGACAGAATGTCCCAGGAAGTCGTTGCCAGCTCCTTGCCCTCCTCGATCGCCTGCGACGAGGGCAGGCCGCCGGTCGCCGCGACGACGATGTCGGGAGCTGCGGCCTCCACGTCGGCAACCTCGGCGTAGGTGTGAAATCGGATATCAACCTTGAGCTTTTCGAGCTGGGCGAGGCGCCAGTCGATGATGCCGATCAATTCGCGGCGGCGCTCGACCTTGACCGCGAGACGCACTTGGCCGCCGGCTTCGCTTGCGGCCTCGAGCAGCGTTACCTTGTGCCCGCGTTCGGCGCTGACGCGCGCCGCTTCGAGACCGGCGGGGCCGGCGCCGATGACAACTACATGCTGCTTGCGCCCGCGCGACGGCGAGATCGCGTGCGGCATGCTGGCCTCACGCCCGGTAGCGGGGTTATGGATGCAAAGTGCGTCGTTTCCTTCATAGATGCGCTCGAGGCAGTAGGTCGCACCCACACAGGGCCGGATATCGCTCTCCCGGCCGGCGATGATCTTGTTGACGATATGAGGATCGGCGATGTGGGCTCGCGTCATGCCCACCATGTCGAGCTTACCCTCGGCGATGGCATGACGGGCGGTTGCGACGTCGCCGATGCGCGCGGCGTGGAACACCGGAAATCTCGTGGCCCGCCTCACCTCGCCGGCGAAATCGAGATGCGGCGCCGACGCCATGCCGGTGATCGGGATCACCCGCGACAATGGCGCGTCGTGCTCGATATGGCCGCGAATCAAATTCAGGAAATCGACTTGGCCGGTGGCGATGAGACGGCGGCAGATCTCGAGGCCCTCTTCTTTGCTCAGGCCCTTGTCCCAGTCCTCGTCAGCGACGAGGCGGCAGCCGACGATGAATGAGGACCCGACCGCCTTGCGCACCGCTGTCAGCACGGCAAGTGAAAACCGCAGGCGATTGCCCAGCGAGCCGCCGAAATCATCGGTGCGGGTGTTGGTGGCGGGCGACCAGAACTGGTCGAGCAGATGGCCGTAACATTCCAACTCGATGCCGTCGAGACCCGCTTCCTGCATACGCTGGGCGGCGGCTGCAAAATCCTTGACGATGCGCTCGATATCCCAGTCTTCCATCTCCTTGGGAAAGGAGCGGTGGGCGGGCTCGCGAATGGGAGAAGGCGCCAGCACCGGCAGCCAATCAGCCCTGTTCCAGGTGGTGCGCCGGCCGAGGTGGGTGAGCTGGATCATCACTGCAGCCCCGTGCCCGTGGCACTCCTCGGTGAGGCGCTTCAGCCACTTCACGATCTCGTCCTTGTAGGCGCACAGGTTGCCGAAGGCCGTTGCTGAATCCTCGGAGACCACTGCGGAGCCCGCCGTCATGGTGAGGGCAATTCCGCCCTTCGCTCTCTCCACTTGATAGAGCCGGTAGCGGTCTTTCGGCATCCCGTCTTCGTGATAGTTGGGCTCATGCGCCGTCGACATGATGCGGTTCTTCAGCGTCAGATGCTTGAGCACAAAGGGCTGCAGCAGCGGATCGCTCGAACGCATGACCGTCGTGGCGCTCATCACCTTGATCGCGCTGCGCCGCTCACTCGGCGGGACTCATGGCTGCCACAGGTCTCGACCATATCACCTCACGGCCAGGCTCGGGATCGCGAGGAACGAGCAGGGAAAGCACGAGCGCCACCCCGGCCATCGCCGAGCCGATGAGGAAGACGGCCGCCGGGCTGGTGTCCCACAGGATGCCGAGAGGAATGGGGATCAACACCGCCGCGACATGATTGATGGAGAAGGCCACTCCCGAGGTCGGCGCTATATCGGCCGGATCGGCGATCTTCTGGAAATAGGTGCGGTGGGAGATCGCCAGGAAGAAGAGCGCGTTGTCGATGATGTACAGTCCGGCAGCAATCCAGGCGTTGGTAGTCACCGCGTACAGAAAGAAGATCCCGATGAGGCCGATGTTTTCGAAGATCATCGTGCGCCGGTCACCCCAGCGGCCGATGAGAATGCCAAGCCAGGGAGTGATGAGCATGTTACAAACTGCGTTGACGAGCATCAGAAGCGTGACGTCGCCGACGCTGTAGCCGAACTTCTGCACCATGAGGAGGACGGCAAATATGACGAAGATCTGCCGCCGCGCGCCGTCCATGAAGGTCAGGGCATAGTAAAGCCAGTAGCGCTGGCGAAGCACCAGCTGACGCCGCTGCTGAACCTCCTCACGGAAGTATGGAAACCAGGCATAGATGAAGCCGGTCACCGCCACCGTGAGCAGCCCACCGGCGAGGAATACCCACACGTAGTCCAGCCTCAGCCACTTCCACAACAGAAAGATCACGCCGTAGGCGGCAATCGTGGCGAACGAGCCGGCGGCAACGACCTTGCCGATCTGACTCGATGCGTCTTTTTTCGCGAACCATTGCAGGGCCAGCGACTGGTTGACGGTCTCGTAGTAGTGGAAGCCTAGGGATTTCACGATTGTCGTGGCATAGAAGCCGAAGGCAGACGGGAAAAAGCCGGTGACGGCAACGCCCGCTCCGATGGTCAGCAGCGAAAACAGGCCGAGCGTCTGCTCGCGCATGAGGACCAGGAACAGCACCGCCGCAAACGACAGGAATCCCGGGATCTCGCGCACCGTGTGCAGCGTCCCCATCTCCTGGCCGGCGAAGCCTACGACATCGATGGCGAAGTTGACGTGCAGCGCATTCCATGTGGCGAAAGAAAGCTGGTTGGCGATCGCCATCAACATGAGCGCCAGAACCGGCCGCTTCCAGTAGGTGGCTGCGGAGACGGGTATGGCGTGCTTGCCCGGCATGCGGGAGCTTATATCACGGGGTCGACCGTTGCCGACATGCGTCGAGAGCAGGAGGGCGTTGCCGTCACGGCGCGGAAGAAATGTGTTGGGCGCTGCCGTTGTCATCCTTCAGCTTGTTTCCGAAGGACAGTAGCTCGCGCGAGAACGAGGCGAGCGACGGCCGCGGTCGGGTGAGAAACGGCAGCGGCCGGCAGAGATCAAGTGCGGCAAGGCCGATGCGGGCGGTCAAAATGCCATTGACGGCTCCTTCGCCGAAACGGGCCGAAAGCCGGCCGATGAGTCCCCGGCCGATCAGGTGCTGGATGACATTGTCGCCAAGCGCCAGGCCGCCGGTAACGGCGAGATGGCCGGCCACCATGCGCGCGAGCCTGAAGGTCCCGATGGCGCCGGGCCTGCCGCCGTAGAGGGTCGCCAACTCGCGCAGCATGCGCAGGTTCACCGCGGCGACGAACAGGATGTCGAGGGCAGCGACCGGAGCGACCGCAGTCAGAAGTGTTACGCGGCGTGCATGGCGGGCGATGATCGTCGCGGCATTCTCATCGAGCACTCCCATGATGTCGCGCTCCGCCAGCCGGATGCGATCTGAAGGTGAAATGATCTCGCCGGCGTGACTTCTTAAGGTCGTCGAGGCCGGCTTTGACGTCGGCGCGGCCGGTGTAGATTTTCTCGAGCCTGGTGATCGCGCGCTCGCCCGCTTCCTCATCCTCGAAATTCACCGCCCGCGTGGCATCATCGTGGATATCGCCGAGTTTCTTCAGGCGCACCAGCCCGGTGACCTCGCGCATGATGATCGCAACCGCCGCCAGTCCCGCCGCCGCGACCAACCCGACCCCGAACCATCCCAGCATCGGCGAGCGGGCAAAGAGATCCTCGATGAGCCGGGTAACCCCGAGGCCGGCCCACAGGCTGATGAGCGCGCCGAGGGCGGCGAGCAAGAGCCCGGCCCAGCGAAATCGCCGCACGATCCTGCGGCCTTCGGGGAGGGTGCGCTGCAATTTTGCTTCGGCGGCGTCCTGCTCCCAGTCGATCCTGGGCGCGGCAAAGCTGCCCGGTGCGCGATGGCCGTAGCCCGGCTTGGTCGCCGGCGAGGCCGAATCGAGCTTGAAGGCCTGTGGCTTGCGGGCGCCTGCGGTCACGTCAGCCGGTCTCCTATCAGAAACTCGAGAGCGCGATCGAGCCTGGTGTGGGGAAAGCTCGGCTCCTGGACCCCCGGCCCTACGACCTTGAGCAATGGCGGTCGAAATCGCACGAAACGCACCTTGCCCTCGAGACTGCCTGAAGTGGCATCGCCGGGATCGGCGGGCAGGTCGCCGGGAAACACGGCCGCCTCGGTTTCGCCATCGAAACTCTCTTTCCCGATCGTTTCGCCTGCCACGGGGTAGCCTGCAATGCAGGCGAGCTCTTCGCCCTTCCGGTGGAGCGTCGCCTCGCGCGTGGCGCGAATCGCGGCGAGCGCCATAACCGAGATCCTGGCGCCGCGGAAGGAGGCACGGGCGGCGGATTCCTCGATGATCGTGCGCAAAATCGCCTCGAGCCTGCTGTGCGAGGTATGGTGGAGGAGGTCGGCCTTGGTGGCAGCGAACAGGATACGCTCGACCCGCCGGCCAAACAGCCGTGAAGCAAACGAGTTGGCGCCCATTCTGAAGCAGTCGAGCACATTGGTGAGCGCAAGCTTGAGGTCGAGGATTGCCGCAGATCCGGCATTGATGGCCGAAAGCGCATCCACCAGCACGATCTGGCGATCAAGCCTGGCGAAGTGACCAAGGAAGAATGGCTTCACCACGTGACGCACATAGGCGTTGAAGCGGCGCTCCATCAAATCTGCGAGCGAGCCTGTCGCAGGGCTGCTGTCGGCTGTGAAATCGAGCGGTGCGAAGGTGAGCAGCGGTGAGCCGGCGAGGTCGCCGGGCATGAGAAATCGCCCAGGCGGCAGGCTCGACAACGAAACGTCATCGGCGCGGCACCGGGCGAGATAGGAAGTAAAGAGCTCAGCCGCCTTCAGAGCCTGCAACTCATCGCGCGGGCCCAAGGCATCCAGGCCGGAAAGATAGGCATGCCAGTCGTGGGCAAACTCGACCCGTGGCGGCTTGCGGCTGGCGGCAAGAGTCGCCTGCGACCACTCGCCATAGCTGAGCGAGAGGAGCGGCAAATCGAGCAGCCACTCGCCGGGATAATCGATGATGTCGATAGACAGCTGCCGCGCCACGCCATCGCTGGAGAGCATGCCTTCGCCCCAGTACTCAATGGTGAGCCGCAACTGGGACAGACGCCGCGTGCCCTCGGGCCAGTGCCGGTTCTGCGATGTGAGTGCCTCGATATGGCTCTCATATGCGAAGCGAGGCAGGGTGTCGTCCGGTTGCGGCTCGAGGTAGGCTCGCGCGACCCGCCCCTTGGCATAGGCGGTCAGCAGCGGCAGCCGGCCGCCATGCACGAGATTGTGCACCAGCGCGGTGATGAATACGGTCTTTCCCGAACGTGAAAGGCCGGTCACGCCGAGGCGCAGGGTCGGTGTCACAAAGTCTGTGGCGAAGTCCCTGACACCGCCGAGCGCGATGCGAGCCTGGTCGATGATGGTTACGGGCGCCACGTTGTCCAGAAGTCCGGAGGCTATAGTTGGCCCCGGCGCCGGCCGGGCACAAGGGGCGGTCAGTCCAGCGATCAGATACCGAGAATCCGCTTGCCGAAGGCGCTCAACAGGTAGCCGAACTTGGACTTGAGCTGCATCGCCGGCTCTCCCACCGGATCAAGTCCGGTCAAGGCGATGGCGCGCAATTCCCGGGTCGCCGCTACGAGCTCCATGGCCAGGGAACATTCCCGGTAGCTGAGCCCGGCGTCGGTCGGATCAGCCACGTCATTGATGGCCGATCCGTGCAGACACAGGGCGAATCCGTGACCGAGACCAGTAACCCTGGCGAGGGCTTGCCGCATGACCTCGCGCACGTCCAGGAGGTCGACGTCCTCCATGGTCAGCGCCAGAAGCTCGCGCTCGCGCAGGAAGCGTGCCTCGGCGCGGGTGGCCTGGCGCAATCCCACGAGCGCGCAGCCGGAAGCGAGCAGGGGAGAGAGGTCGGAGCGCGTGGTCAGCGCCTCGCCCAGCACGTTGACGCCCTCGATATCGCAGGCCGGACGCGAATCCATCCACAGCAGCCCCAGAGGCTCGGCTTGCCTGCGAATCGCGCTGAGGAGGGGCGCCAGGCTCTCGCGATCGATGCCGAGGACGATCGGTACCCTGCGTTTGCGGATCGCAGCGAACGTTTTCTCTGCGGCAAGGGCCGGATCGGCCAATCGCGCTGTCTGGAGAGACAGGCCGAGCACTTTCAACTCGTCGACGAACTCCCGCGCTTGCGGCGCGCCCGCCACCCGGGGATCGGCGAGCAGCACCACCTGGCGCTCGGAGTGGCCGGGTCCCGTCCCCACTACATGCTTGCGGACATAGGGCGACAGCATGGCTTGGACCAGCGAGGAATAGCGGAGCTCGAAGTCGACGCTGTCGCCTACCTTGTGCGCGGCTGCCTTCGTCAAATCGAGTATCATGTGGTCGCTCGATGCGGTTACCGTCTCGATGCCGCGGCGGTGCGGCCGCAAGCCGCCGGGATCGATATCGAGCCGGCCGAGGTTGACGATACCGCGCAAGCGATCCCCGCGATCCTTGATGGTGGGTATGTGGCCAAAGGCGTCGGGGCCGATCTCGCCTTCCGGCAGCGAAGGCTTGGTCTTGAGCTCGACTAGTTCGGCCTCGAGCAGGAAGGCGTCGCGTCTGAGACTATCAAGGCGTCCGCCGGTCCACGGGTTCTCCCCCAGCAATATGGAGGCGCCGACACGCAGATGATTGATGCGCGGGTCGATGCCGCCGTCGAGCAGCAGCGGCAGCGAGCTGGAGTTGCCGCCGGAAACGTAACGCAGCTTCACCGCAAACCGGCGTTCCACGTCCTCTGCCAGCCGTGCCAGCTGCTCGAGCTTGGCGCGCGTCGGCAGGACCCCGCTCGCGCACATGAAGTTGACACCCAGGCCTGCGAGCTTCAGCCCCGGCAGCTCCATCGTGCGCTCGGCGAGGCCCGGGATCGCTTCGATGGGCGCGCCTTCGCGGCGGTCACCCATCTCCACCATCAGGATGATCTCGTGCTCTTTGTGCGCCGCGACCGCCGCCGCCGACAGCGCTTCGAGCGCCGAAGCCTCCGAGTTGAGGCTTCCGTCGGCCCAGGCGACGACATCCTGCGCCTCGGTGATCGAGGGGATGCGCATCACGTGGATTGGCGCGGAGATGCCGTTGCGGCGCAGCCGAACGACGTTATCGATGCGGGATTCGCCGATCGATGCCACGCCGCCTTCGAGCATGGCGCGCACGACGAGGGGAGAACCCATCGTCGCTTTGCTGACGCCGCAAACGGCAATGCCGTGCCGCGAACAGAGCTCGACCACCATGCGGGCGTTCGCCCGCAGGCGGTCGGGGTGAATTTCGAGATTCGGGACGGGCAAGCTCTACGCCGGCCGTCTTGCCGGCTGTCCGTCCTCCAGCTCCACCTCGATCAGGTCGTCCATGCGGTCACGCCGGCGCAGAAACCGGATCGAGCCATCGGTGCTGATGATGAGGGCGGCGGCGCGGGGACGGCCGCAATACTGAAACATCTCTTCGAGGGTGTAGGCGCCGACGTCGAGCAGCGCCACGAGATCACCGGGAGCCGTTGCCTCGGGCAGCGAACGCAGGGCCGGCAGGCGTACAACTTCGGCATGCAGCTCCTCCCTGGCCGTCTCGTCCAGCTGGGGCAGCCGCTTCAGGAGGCGCTTCAGGAGGTATTCGCCTTCGACGTCGAAAAGCAGTCGGCTGAATCGCACAGTGGGCCCATCACCCGAAATGCGGCGTTGGCGGTCTCGTCCATCCGGTTCGCTGTGAGCATGTGGTAGTACCAGCGCACGGCGGCGGCATCGAGCAGCAGATTGTAGCCGGCATCGAGATAGAGCCAGCGTTCGCGGCCGCGTCTCTTTTCGCTCTCGATACGCGACAACAGGACGGCGGCATCGCCGACGATCGCACGGCCGGGCTCGAAGATAACCTCGGTCGCGTGCCGATTTCGGCTGCGGCTGCGGCTGCCACCTCTTTGACCATCGCGGCCGCGGTCATCGGGGCGCCGAAGGGGTCGATCTCATTGCGTCCGGCCGGACCGTGCACATAGGGAATGGGGTAGCCGCCGCCGAGATTGACGTGGGCAAGGGGCGCGCCGAGCCTCGAAGCCAGCTGGTGTGCCTGCCCGGCGGCGAAGGTGACGGCCTGACGATAGGCGTCGAGCTCGCTCACCTGCGAGCCGATGTGGACATGCAGCCCGACCATCTCGATCGCGCCGGTTGCGCCTCCGATCACCGCCAGAGCCTCTTCCAGCTCGGCCGCGGTCATGCCGAACTTGCTCGACTCCGATCCGGTCTGAATACCTGGAGTGGCTCCGCCGGCGACGCCCGGCACGAGGCGCAGGGAAACTGCGGCGCGCCGTTTACGGGCGCCGGCGAGATCGGCGATGCGGCGCAGCTCGAAAACCGAATCGACGTTGATCGCCTTGATGCCGAGGTCGATGGCGAGGCCGAGTTCTTCTGCTGATTTGGCCACGCCGTTGAAAATCATCTCGGCCGGCGAAAAGCCGGCCACCTGCGCTTTGTGGATTTCACCGCCGGAGTTGACCTCGATGGCAAGACCCTCAGCCCTCAGAATGCGGATCACGTGCACATTCGAACAGGCCTTGCTGGCATAGCAGACCTGGGCCCGCGGATGACCGGCGCGGGCGGCCGCGAGGAAGCGCGAGGCATTGTCCCGAAGCCGCTGCTCGGAAAAGACGAAGAGGGGGGTTCCCCGGTTTTCCGCCAGCTCGACCAGGTCGACGCCGTCCATGGCGAGGTGACTGGTGAGGCGCCCGAGATGGGGCAGAAGGCATACCCCGCTATCGATCGACCGGTTCATGATCGAAGCGCCTTTTCGATGTCCGCGGCTGGAGCAGAATAGAGGTCAATCTTTCGCAACGCATATCAATCTTTGCCGATTTGCCGATCGAGCATCTTCGGCGTCAGGAACCATTCGAGCTTTCCGCTGCCCCAACCGACATCGCGCCAGCGTGATGCCCGAAACGCAAGCAATGCCACGGCAGCGGTGGGAAATTTGCGGCGCATTGCGATGAGCGCCCTCTCATCCCCGTCGCCGGCGAGCCGGTCGGCAAGGGATGCGAGCGAGGGGTTGTGTCCGATGATCATGAGCGGCGAGCGGCCTTTCGGCTGCTCGTTGATCACCTGCAGATAGGCGCTGCCGTCGCCAAAGGCATAAAGGGCCTCAGAGATACTCGTCACGGGTTTCGCGCGCATGCCCTCGGCCATCAGGTCAAGTGTCTGACGGGTGCGCCTGGCGGGCGAGCAAAGGATCAAATCTGGGACGAGGTCGCGTTCGGCCAATGCCTCACCCATGCGGGGCGCTGCCGCCCGGCCGCGAGCCGACAGAGGTCGTTCGCGGTCGTCCAGAGCCTTGTCGCTCCAACTCGACTTGGCATGACGCATGAGAATGAGTCGAAGCATGACGTTGATCTACCATACTGTGACCGCAACCTTGATAAAAACAGCTGACCGGTATTTGAAGATGCCCGGCGCCAGGAACAACCAAGCAGGGTTGCGCCACTTCGCTAACGAATGCGGGGAGAGCCCAACCGCCGCTATACCCCGGAAGCAGACGACCAGCGTGTTACGCGATGTGCCATGTGTGGACGGCTCCGAGTTGGCAAGGGAAATCTTCACGTCGCAGGGTTGGTCGGTGCAGCCATGTGTTCGGCCTGTTAGCGCGGCACACGGGGCCGCTGGCCATAATGCCCTCCGCGGATCAGGTCCCGGTCAAAAGCCCGCATTCGACAATGCACTGGCACATGTGGGTTGTCCTGATCGCCGGATCGACCGGCTCTGCATTACGTGCTGTTCGCCCTCCCAACTTTCACACCACGCCGGATGTCGGCGCGATCTCGTTTACGCCGCGAGCGCGACGGGTTCCTCAGCATCAGGCAGCTCTGCTGCTCCGTCGTCTTGGTCTCGACGAACCGCATGTTTGCCCTCGTGACCGCTTCGCAGATCGCCTCGGCGTCGGCCGCATCGTTCTTCTGCCGCTTGACGTAGGGCTTCACATAGGCCGGCGGCATCAGGCGCACCGTATGTCCAAGCGCCTGCAGTTCGCGCGACCAATGATGCGACGATGCACAAGCCTCGATGCCAACGAGGCACCGCGGCAGCTTCTGGAAGAACACCAGCACGTAGCGGCGCTTCAACTTGCGCCGGATGATCACGTTGCCCTGCGCGTCAATGCCGTGGACCTGAAAGACCGACTTCGCAATATCGAGACCGACTGTCGTGACCGTCTGCATGATTAGCTCCTTCGAATCGTGGGAGCCTTAACAGCACCCACATCTATGGCACTCTCGTGCCGGTGCAGGAGCCGTCCACAGCATCATGAGCGGAAGTTGACAAGGAGCGTTGACCTTGCCCACCCACTGGCAATGAACAAGAATATACTCTCGAAACTTTGAGATCGTCTCCGCGCTTCGTAAAGCTTTCAAAGCGAAAAGCAGTTCATTGAGAGCACGGTCATAACGATGGCCCGGTGCCAATGGGTATGAAAAACCAAGTCGAAACCCATTACACGTCTCCCGGCTCCCTCACTCATACCATTGCCGCCGCACTTGAGAGGGTCGGTAAGAACATACCTGGGCTGAAAACTCTCGACTTAGCACGCTAAAGCTGGCCGTTGCAGCCAGCATGCAGACCTGAGAGCTACGCGGCCTTGTATTCGGCCATCTGCAGGACCGCGCGTGTCAGATTACTGTTGGGAAGTCTAAGTTCATCCAGAATCGTGAAGTGGTTTGCCTTGGCGACCGGAATCAAGTCGCCGGGGAGATGGGCCTGCGCCCGGTAAGCATGGTAATCCCGGCTGCTAGCGATCATCGCCGGCAACTCGCCCGTGCCATACGCGATGGAAAGCGGCTTATTGACGCTTGGCCGGCGCATTGGAGAGAGGGTTTCGATTTCGACTTCGCTCAACTTGACCTTATCGTTGACATGGGGAGAGTCGCGTAACGCAGCGAGGTCAAAAACTCCCGAAATCGCCAACCCAGCCGCCACCTTTCGATGATCCAATATGAATGCAGTTAGATGCCCGCCGGCCGACCAACCGGTGACTATGACGGGCCCCGCAATACCGTGCTCGACGCCCTTCGCCTCGAGCCAGTCGAACGCTGTTCGCAACTCGTTCGTGATCTGCGTCAGGCTCGCCTCAGGGGCAAGCGTATAGCCCGGCAGCGCTGCCGACCAGCCGCGCGCCAAAGAACCCTCGGCGAGGCAGGCAAATATCTCCTTGCTTCCGCGCTGCCAATAACCGCCGTGAATGTGAACGAAACACGGCACTTTAGGGTCGGTAGCGGGATACAGGTCCCACTTCGTCCGCTCTCCTGGAGCATACGCCAGATTGAGATGGACCGGGCGCTGTTCGCGGAGAATTTTCGAAGCTGCGGTCCAGCTTTCGGTTTTCGTCCGAGCGAAATCGGCTCCCACATGCGCTACATTGTTGTAAGCCAGGTTGCGGGCCTCAAGTGACATGGTCATCCAGTCCATTCTGGCCTCCATGACTTCTTTCGCGCCAATGGCAGTGGGAGCTACGACACTAGCTGCAGTCGCAGCCACAAAAGTGCGGCGGTCAAGTGCTACCATGATTGATCCTCCCTGATTTTTTAAATTCGGCGGCGGTCTGGCGACCAAGTACTAACTGGTGATCCACCTCAAGACCCGCGAAGGCGCTCGGCCTCGACCTTTCGCTGACGATGCTCACCCACGCCGAGATGTGATCGAATGACAGCGCTGTATGACTGCTTCGGGTCAAACTCGGCTGTGAAACAGCGTCGCAAGACAGTCTGCTTTCCACCTATAACAGCCGCAAATAGCATCGATCGTCAGTTCGCATTCGTGCCAGAAGCGAGGTGTCGGTGGCGGCGTAGGATCACGCGGTGCGATGTGTAAGCGTTCAGAGCGTCAACTGGTAGGTGGCAGGAACGTAACGATAGTCGCTGTTCTGCTTCTCTACAAAGCCGATCGCCGGGAACGGCATGTGGTAGCCGGTGAACGGAATCTTGTCGGTTGCGACCATGTCGAGCAGCCTCTTGCGCGTTTCGACCGCCTTATCCTTGTCCATGTCGAAGCGCACGTGCCATTCCGGCTTCTGCAGCGAGAGCACGAAATGGTTGCAGGCATCGGCCCACAATAGCAGCCGCTTGCCTTCGCTCTCGATGTGGTAGCCCATGTGGCCCGGCGTATGGCCGTGTGCCATCACCGCGCGGATCCCAGGCGCCACTTCGCCGTCGCCCTTCAGGAACGTCGCCTTGTCCTTGAGCGGCACGACGTTGGACTGGGTGAGCTTGGCCGCGGCCTCGGTTGGACCGGAGAGCCGCTCCGGCGCAGACCAGAAGGTGTATTCAGTCTCGCCGAACAGGTAGCGCGCATTGGGGAACGTTGGCTTGGCGTCCTCCATGAGCCCACCGACGTGGTCGGGATGAAAGTGGGTAATGGCGACGACGTCGATCTGCTCGACGCCGAAGCCGGCGGCCTTGATCGCGTCGGCGAGTTTGCCGGCATGGGGACGGCGTGGCGCACCGTTGCCGCAGTCGAACAGCACCAGTGCAGCAGCCGGTGTTGACGATCACCGGCGTGAACGAGATCTGCATCTTGGTCGTCGGCAGCAAACTGGCCTCGGCGTACTTCTGCACCTCCTCCGCCTGCTGATTGTTGCCGAAAATGGGGTGCGGTCCGTCGAGCACGACAGCGCCGTCATTGACCGTAGTGACCTCGAAGGCGCCCAGCTTGAAGCGGTAATGGGTCGGCTGTGACGGTCCCTGCATTGGCGCCTTGGCCGCGGCTGGTTCCGGACGCCCGGTGATCACGTACGGAGCGGCGAATGCGCCCAGGCTCGCGGCCAGTATTTCGCGGCGGGAAATGACAAGCTTCGGTTTTCTCATGACTACTTCTCCGAATAGGTCCGGCACCTTTCTGGCACTCTGGACGAGAGCAGATTGTACGAGCCAATGTAACGGAAAACCGGTCGCCATGGCCTGCTCACGAGAAATTGACACCCGTAAAACTCGACCGCTGCTTGCGGACGCCACGTGATGGCGCTGCACTCATCTCTCCAGTATTTCATCTAAGCGTGAATTCGCCCGTCCTCAGGAGGTGCAAATGCATCGGACACTATTGATCGCGCTCCTCGCAATAATGGCTTCGACCCGGGCGATGCATGCCGACGAGGTGCGCTACTTCGAAGTGCCGAAAGGGGACCGGCCCCATGACGTGGCACCAGGTCCGGACGGATGGGTTTGGTACACCGGCCAGCGGACAGGTGTCCTGGGGCGGCTCGATCCGAAGACCGGGAGCGTCGAGCGTATTCCGCTCGGCAGCAACTCGGCTCCTCACGGTGTCATCATCGGGCCGGACGGCGCCGCATGGGTGACCGATGGCGGGCTAAACGCGATCGTTCGCGTTGACGCCAAGACCAAAGAGATCAAGGCTTGGCCGTTGCCGGAGGGGCGCGGTTACACGAACCTCAACACGGCAGCCTTCGACGGTCAGGATCGGATCTGGTTTACGGGGCAGAACGGTATTTATGGGCGCCTCGATCCCAAGACCGGCGCAATGACGGTTTGGGATGCGCCGAAGGGTCGGGGCCCGTACGGCATCGCTGCGACGCCGAGCGGTGAGATTTGGTGGGTATCGCTGGCGGGCAGCTATCTCGCAACCGTGGACGCTGACACTGGCTCGGCGACGGTCTTCGAACCGCCGGCCAAGGACCAGGGCGCGCGCCGCGTGTGGTCCGACAGCAAGGGCAGGCTCTGGATCAGCGAGTGGAACACCGGCCACGTCAGCGTCTTCAACCCCCCGGACAAAGGCTGGAAGAGTTGGAAGCTCCCCGGCGCGTCCCCCCGAGCGTATTCGGTCTATGTGGACGAGCAGGATAAGGTTTGGCTGACGGATTTCAGCGCTAACGCCATTATCCGTTTCGATCCTGTGAATAAGTCGTTCAAAAGTTTCCCGAGCAACCGCTCGGGTGCCAATGTGCGGCAGATGCTGGGTCGCAAGGGCGAGGTATGGGGTGCCGAATCCGGAACCGACCGTCTCGTTGTGATCCGTTATGGCTCGTCGAGCTGACCGCCGGGAGAACGTCGTTGCGATCGGTCTCGCCTCTTGGCTTTGGTATTCTGCAACGGGGGCAGCTCACTCAGGCGACATTGCCCGCGGTGCCCGCGTCTACCAACGCTGTTACTCATGCCACACGGTCGATCCGAACGAGAAAGTCAGGCTGCAAGGCCCGAGTCTCTACCGTGTCGTCGGCCGCCGCGCGGCTTCCGCCGCAGGCTTCTCGTATTCACCGGCACTCATGGCCAAGGGCAAGGCAGGGACTCGTCTGGACAGAAGACGAGCTCAACCGGTTCTTGGGGGAACCGGAAAGCGTGCTGCCAGGCAACCAGATGGGCTTCTTCGGCCTACCCGATGCTCGCGACCGCGCCGATCTAATTGCCTATCTCAAGGACGCAGGCAAACGCCGGCGCTGATCTGAGTTGCGGAGCGGCGCGAGAGGAATTTCCGGAATGGGTCAAAGTCGGCTGTTCATTTGAAAGCCGGGAGAGTCTGCTTTCCACCTCGAAGCAGCCGCAAATGGCGCCGCTCGTCACTTCGCATTCGTGCCAATTCCGGAAGTCACAACACCACTCCAGCCAGCGTGGATTCTCAGTGTCTAGGATCGCTATTCTCCTGCAAGGGAGATAGCCGTGGAACGCCACCTCGCCGCGATCTTAGCTGCCGATGTTGTGGGCTACAGTCGTCTGATGGAGAAGGACGAAGCTGGCACGTTTCAACGCCTGCAGGCGCACCGCAAGGAGCTTTTTGAGCCTGAGATCAAGAAGCATCACGGACGCATCTTCAAGTTGATGGGCGATGGTCTCCTGGCCGAGTTCGGAAGCGTTGTCGATGCGGTACAGTGCGCGGTTTCCGTGCAGCGCGAGATGATCCACAGCAATGCTGGGCGGACGCACGACCAGCGAATCGAGGTTCGGATCGGCGTCAATCTCGGCGACGTCATCATCGAGGGCGAGGACCGCCACGGCGAAGGCGTCAATATTGCTGCGCGACTGCAGCAGCTGGCTGAACCCGGCGGCATATTTCTCTCCGGAGATGCGTACCGGCAGGTCAGAGGCAAGATGGACACGACGTTCGAAGACCTCGGCGATCGGAAAGTCAAGAAACGTAGCGGAGCACCTCAGAGTTTACCGCGTAGCCACAGGCGGCTCCGCCACTGCTCCGCCATCGCGTGCGGCCGACGCCCCGCCATTGCCGGATAGAGACCCTCCATCGCCGTGCTGCCGTTCGAGAACATGAGCGGCGACCCCGAGCAGGAGTATTTCGCCGACGGCGTGGTCGAAGAGATCATCACCGCGCTGTCGCGGTTCCGGCAGCTGTTCGTGATCGCCCGCAATTCGAGCTTCACCTACAAGGGCCGGGCGGTGGACGTGAAGCTGGTGGGACGCGAACTCGGTGTGCACTATGTGCTCGAAGGCAGCGTGCGCAGGGCGGGCAGCCGTTTGCGCATCACGGGTCAGCTAGTCGACACGTCCATCGGTGCCCATCTGTGGGCTGATCGGTTCGACGGCGGGCTCGAGGACATCTTCGACCTTCAGGATCAGATAACGGCACGCGTGGTCGGCGCCATCGCCCCGAAGCTCGAAGAGGCGGAGATCGAAAGGGCCAAGCGCAAGCCGACCGAAAGCCTGGACGCCTATGATCAGTTCCTGCGCGGCATGGCAGGCTTCCATCAGTGGACGCGAGAAGGCAGTGACGAGGCGCTACGGCGCTTCAATCGGGCAATCGAGCTCGATCCCAACTACGCCGCCGCCTACGGCATGGCGGCACGCATGTACGTCCAGCGGAATTCCGGCGCCTGGCTCGGGGACCGCGCCTATGACGTTGCCGAGGCCGAGCGGCTGGCCATCAGAGCTGCGGAACTGGGTCGCGACGATGCGGTTGCGCTGGCCAACGCCGGATTTGCCCTGGCTGACTTCTGTGGTCACCTGGAGGATGGCGATGCCATGATCGACAGGGCGATCGGTCTCAACCCCAATCTCGCATGGGCCTGGATATACCGCGGCTGGGTCAAGATTTCACTGGGCGAACCCGAGGTGGCGCTCGAGTGCATCGCGAATGCGCGACGGCTGAGCCCGAATGATCCGCAAAAGTTCAGCTTCAATGGTGTCTCCGCATTGGCGCATCTGTTCACCGGTCGCTTTGCGGATGCTTATGTGTCAGCGGAGGCGGTGGTGCGTGCGCTACCCAGATTCCTGACGTCCCACTGCCTTGTTGCCGTAAGCGCGGCGCTCTCCGGGCGTATGTCCGATGCACGTGGTGCGATAACGCACCTGCTGCAGATCGATCCGTCCCTGCGGGTCTCGAATGTCGGCCGGCTTTTTCACTTCCAGCGCCCGCAAGATGCTGCCAGGTGGGTGGAGGGCTTCAGAAAAGCCGGCTTGCCGGAATGACTGCTTGGGGTCATAAACGGCCCAAACGCATCGTCCGGGTTCATGCCGCTTTTGCCCAACCTGCTGACTTCGGTCACAGTGGCGGGCGGGTCTCTTCCGTGCCACAAGCGGTCATTGCTTCTGGTTGCCCCGACCCACTTCGGCAATGCATGACCCACTCAACAACTCAATTGTTGTTGCCGAACTATTTGTACGCGACCGCTGCGCTCGATGGCCCTGTCAAGGGCATGACCTCGAAGCTCCGAAACCCGACCTCTCGGCACCAGCCGTTGAAATCAGCACCAGTGAAATCGAACGCATCGCCGAACTCGATCAGCATGTTGAGAGACATCAAGAGGCCGAATGCGTTTTCGCGGCGCGCATCGTCGATGAGCGCCTCAATGACGACGAATGCCCCGCCCTCAGGCAACGCATCGTAGGCCTTCCGGATCAGTACTTTCTTCTTATCGAGGTTCCAGTCATGCAGGATCATCCCCATGGTAACCACGTCGGCTCTTGGCAGGGGATCGACGAAGAAATCGCCCCCAACGGCCGTGACGCGGTCGCGGAGCCCCGCTTGCACAATTTTTCGTGTCGCTATAGGTACGACGTTGGGAAGATCGAAGCTGGTGCAGCGCATGTGCGGGTTGGCTGCCGCGACCATGCACGACAGCTGTCCTGTTGCCCCGCCGACATCGCATAGCGTGCCAAACTTGGAAAAATCGAACTTTTGGGCAAATGCCTTGAAGTTGCCAGCCGAAATTCCAGACATAGCGTTCATGAACTGCTCAAGGCGTTCCGGGACCGGGGCTCGCCCCGGCCCCCGACCATGCTGGCGGCATGATCAAAACCATGATCCACCTTAACCCAGCCGCCAAACTGTCTCAGACATCGGTACCACCTCACCAGCGCGATTGCCTGCGCTACATGCACCGCAACCATCTCCGGCTTGAGGGCTTGCAAGCGGTTTGATCGATCCCCATGTAAAGTAGTTGACTGAGTGTGGCACAATAACCGTGCCTCCATTGGAGGATGGCCGCGAGATTCAGTCATACTGCTCCCATCCTCGTTCATGGCCCGACGCAAGTTGGGTTCCCAACCATTTCCATTGAAGGAATAGTGAAATGAATTTAAGCCCTGAAGCCATCGAAGCTGTACAGAGTGAGTTGAAGCGTTTCGCTGCGGATCTGAATCTATCAGAAGACCAAAAAACCCGACTGAAGTCTGCGCTGGAGAGTGCTCGCGAGAAACTTGATGAAATTCGCAAGAACAATCCGGACATCACCAGAGCCGACGTCGTTGCGAAGCTGAAGGGGGCTCGTGCTCCTCTGCGCGAGCGCGTGGTAGCTTTCTTGACACCAGAGCAGCTGACGAAGTGGGATGCCGAAGTTTCCAAGGCCAAGGCATTCCTGGGTTATGCCGCATAGGTAAACTCTGAATATTGGCGGCCTGACCAGACGAGACTGGCCAGGCCCGCCCGTCGCATCTGTTAATCGAACGGGCACCGCGTGCCGTTCAAAACGTGTTCCTTGTGACGTTCGCCGCGGTTCAAGCACCTCCTCCTCGTCGTTAGCTTGCTGTTGACAACAAATCCTGCACTATGTGCAGGCGGGAGCGCCGATTCGGCCGCTGCTTTTGGGGGAGATCCGTTTGGGCAAGCGGAGAAAGACGAGCAAACCACAGCCAAGCATCTTCGATGGATTTTCCGAATATCACGAGGCAAAACGGCTCGCCTCCGAGATCGGAAAGCGCGACAACCTGCATGAAGACGTCATCTTTTCAGATGCCATGCATGTGGCTGTCACGCTTGCCCTGGAGGACGAGGGAATATCCTACACGATGCCGAATGTTGCTTGGATGTTCCGCCGCGTTCTCCCCAAGGAGGTGCGTGACATCCTGCTGCTTCGCCGGAACTATCCCGACGACTACAGGAGTCTACCGATGGCTGGTGCGACGGAGAGTCTGAGTTCAGCAGAGATGGACGCCGCCGCCGAGCTGGCTAAGAAGCTTGCCCCCGAACAGCTGGATGCATTCTTTTTCTGCGACCGCACGGGCAGCGCTTAGCGCGGCTATCCTCAGCGATCCCTCACGTTCGGGGGGTGGACGAGCTGCGTTTGAGAACCGAGATTGATCCGGCCGACACCGTGCTGATCACGATTGCGGATACGGGCTCTGGCATCGATCCGAAGGTCGCCGACAGCATCTTCCAGCCATTTTTCACGACCAAACCCGGGGGCATGGGCATGGGACTGTCGATCTGCAAATCGATCATCGAGGCGCATGAAGACCGGCTGACGGCGACGCCGGGCGAGCCCTGCGGGACAGTATTTCAGATATACTTGCCGAATGCGGGCACGAATGCCGACGAACGACCCGCCGACCTGAGCTCGACCAAATCGAGTTCGCCGACAAAATACGCTGGTCCCTTAGCGGCAGAGCGAGGAGCAGAGCTGTGATGCCGTCAGGCTCAGCATGCCGGCTGGGAGGACGAGCTACAATTCCTGCCAGCCCGACGTCAGATTCGCGCAATGTCGTGAAGGGCGGCTCACATTCGGTGGAATTGCCCTTCATATGATCAGCCATTGAGCTCGCAAGGCGCTGGGCGGTTCAATGTGATCCGGCGGGGACCGGCAATCTCGATGACGCGCGCTTCGGAAAGTTGCGAGAGGCATCTGGACACCGTTTCGATCGTGAGGCCCAGATAGTCAGCGATATCCTGTCGGGACATGAGGAGCTGAATAGTGTCTTTGGCCAGCCGCTGCGCAATATCGAGAAGAAACGCAGCCACCCTCTCGCGGGCGTTCTTCATCAGCACCGAGACATGGGCCTCGGAGCGCCGGAGCTGGTCAGCCGTGATCGCCCAGAGACGGTAAGCGACATCACTATTGCGCTCTGCACATTTCAGTACCCTGCTGCGTTTCGTAACCATGATCCGTGAATGGCCAAGCGAATCCGCGGAACTGCTATGCCTCTCACTGGGTTGCAGGCCAAATATTTCACCCGCAAAGGAAAAGCCACCAATTCGGCGCCGGCCGTCGCTCAAGATCGTATACCTCCTTACCGCGCCATCGAGGACCTTGCAGACGTAGTCTGCCGGTTCACCTTCGCCGAAGATTTCCTCATTGCGGCCAAATGTCATCACCGTGCCCCGCAACTCGTCACACCCAAAAAGCGTGGAGCTGGTAGTAAGAACCCGAGCACCGTTTTCCCGAACAAGCGCCGGCTTGGCTCTGGACAGGGTTCCTTCGATCTGTTGCATTGGGGCTCCTTTCCTTGAGTGTCGGTAACTTCGCCGCAATGCACGCGACACTATTCTTGCATCGGTCTAGGCCGATGATTGTCGATACTGCGACTTCACGTCGGCTCGAACCCGTATGTAATGCTCATCCTATCGACAACCGCTTGGGTGATCTCGCCGTCAGTCATTCGATGGTTGTCGGCGTAACTCATCACTTGGCGGCCAATTTCGTAGTGCATCACTCGCCGGGCAATTTTGCCGTGCAAGGGTTCCGAGTCTTTGGGTCCGTTTAAGGTCCCGTTGGCGCTCAATTTCATCCATACTTGGCCGGAAATTCGCTGAAGTTTGGGTAACTGATCTGGGCCGTGCGCGCGCGCATCTATATGCATCGAAGTCTCCCTGGACTAGCGAGAGGAGGATCATGGCATTGACCGTCGGGAGGGGAATGCCGACGCGGTGCCGTCAGCGATCAGATCAGCAGGGCTGGTCGGACCGCCTTTTAACGACAGCCTGTACTGAACGTTATCTCCGCACACTGTGAGCGAGAGGCCAACCTATATCAAAGCAGTCCAAGCTATACCTAAGCATAGTTCGGGTAGCGATGCGTCACCCCGGCTAGAATAGCAGTCAGCAATCGCAGAACTCGCGGCCCGGTTGAGACAGCCGATAAAGAGGTCCTCGTCGATGGTTTTGCTGAAGAAGCCGAACGCCCGCGAGCCGGGTCCAGGCTCAAGCCAGGCGGGACCACGGCATCGGTCGCGAGCAGGGAAAACAGCGGCGGCTCGTGCCCGATAAGCTGCGAAAAAGTTCGGGGCGTTCACCTGCCAGGCGAAGTGTGATGGACGCGCCGAACGAGTTTCCGGCTATCCACGCAGGCGCGAGCCTCAGATGTTCGATCAATGCCGCGAGGTCCGCGACATCCTCTCGGAGGCTGCCTCGCCCGCTCGGGCGCTGACTTTGGCTGTGACCGCGTCGGTCATAGGACAATACGCGAAAAGACTCAGCCAAACGGGGAACGACAAGATCCCAGTCATGATGCGAGTCCAGGACCCATGCACGAGGACAAGAGGAATCAACCTGCTCGGCGATGGCAAGCGCATCGTCGACCTCGATGCCGAGGTAACGCATTGTGCTCTCGATCTTGGTGTGTCCTAAGAGGAGTTGAACGGCGCGTTAGCTAAGCAAAGGTGACGGCTATTTCGGCTACCGCTTCCGCATTCTAATCGGTCAGGGAGACACCGTGCGGAAACATTTCCCTTCCCCCTCAAGTGCTAACCAATGCATGAGAGTTGGAAACCCTATCGGTGGGCATCAGAGGTATGTGCGAGCCACATATTCGCAGCCTTATTCACGACTTAATCCAGCGGCATGGGGATGAGGCTGCCCATCTGCCGGTCGGTCGTCGAAGCGCACCGTGGACAGCTATGTGCTTCGATTGGAACTCTTCACGGCTCGGTATTCAGCATCATCCTACCCGGCAGGGGCCACCCAAAAATGACCGAACAACCGAAGACGCACTCGATTGTGTTCGTCGTCGATGACGACGAGTCCATACGTCAGGCTCTGGGGAGCCTCTTTCGATCAGTGGGGCTTGAGGTCGAGCTGTTCGGTTCGGCGTCGGAGCTCCTGAACAGGACACTGCCCGACATTGCCAGTTGCCTGGTTCTCGATGTCAGGCTGCCGGGCTTGAGCGGGCTCGACTTTCAAACCGAGCTGGCTCAGGTCAGTATCCGCATCCCGATCATTTTCATGACCGGTCACGGCGATATTCCGATGACCGTCAGGGCAATGAAGGCGGGAGCCGTCGAATTCCTGACCAAGCCGTTTCGTGATCAGGACATGCTGGACGCCGTCCAGCTCGCGCTCACGCGGGACCGCATTCGGCGCCAGAATGAGCGAGACACGTCCAGCCTCAAAGCGAGGTTCGATACGCTAACTGAGCGTGAACGCGAAGTGATGGCGTTCGCCACCTCCGGTCTCAAGAACAAGCAGATTGCTGCCCGGATCGGGCTCAGCGAGATCACGGTGAAGGTCCATCGCGGCAACGCCACGCGAAAGATGGGCGTGAAGTCATTGGCCGATCTGGTCAGAATGGCGGATAGCCTGGGGATCCGCCACACCACGCTGTAACATTGCAGATTTGGAGTACCGCTTCCCCACTTCCGGCTGAGCTGCAGGGCAAACGCAAGGTCGAACACCCTCAATAAACCCTCAATGACCAAGTCCACATACCCATGCCATGGCGGCCCGATGAGTGCGCTTATCCGCGCGCACGACTGGTCGGCAACGCCGCTTGGCCCCGTGCAAACCTGGCCGCAGAGCCTGAAGTCCACCGTCAACTCCCTGCTGGCCAACCGGTTTGCCATCGCCCTGGCGTGGGGGCCGGAGCTCACCTGCATCTACAACGACACCTATAGGCCGCTGCTCGGCACCAAGCCGGAGGCGCTGGGCCGCCCCTTCCTGGAAGTCTGGGCTGAGGTGCGCGACAGCGTCGCGCCGATGATCCAGCGCGCGCTGGCGGGTGAAGCTAGCTACTTCGAGAACAGGCCGTTTTCGCTCATGCGCCACGACGAGCCGGAAGAGGCATACTTCACATTCTGCATCAGCCCCGTGCGGGACGACACCAGCGCGGCCGCCGGCGTCCTCATCACCTGTGCCGAGACGACCAAACAGGTGGCCGCCAACCGGGCGCGCGAGGCACGTCTGGCGCAACTCGCGGCCGTCGTCGAGCAGTCCCGCGATTTCATCGCGGTCTGCGACCCGGAAGGCACGCCAATCTACGTCAATGAGGCGGGGCTGCGGCTCATGGGCTTGCCTAGTCTTGATGCGGCCTGCGCCGTGCATTTCACCAAATACTTCGCGGAGCGCGACCGCTTTGTTGTCCGCGACGAGGCGCTGCCGGCTTGCGAGCGCAACGGCTACTGGGAACGGGAGCTGTCCTTCCGCCGCTTCGACGACGGCCGGGAGTTTCCCGTCCTCTACAACGTCTTTCCAGTGCGGACGACCGAAGGCCGAACGATTGCGTACGCCACCGTCACCCGCGACCTGACCGAGAAGAAGCGCACTGAGGACGCATTGCGCGAAACCCGATTGGAACTCACGCGCTTGGCCCGGGTGTCGGCAATGGGAGAAATCACCGCCTCAATCTCTCATGAAATCAACCAGCCGTTGGCGGCAATCGCAACAAATGGCAATGCGGGCTTACGCTGGCTGGCAAGGGCGGAGCCTCAGCTCGACGAAGTGCAGGAAGCCTTGCGGCGGGTCGTCAGTGACAGTCATCGCGCGAGCCAGATCATCACAAGCGTCCGGGCAATGTTTAAGAAGGATATGCAGGAAAGAGTTCAGCTCGATGTCAACGACCTCATTCAAGAGGTTCTTGCGCTCCTGCACGGCGAGCTGCAGAAGCAACGCGTCTCGGTCCAAACCGAACTGGATATGGAACCCCCGACGGTATTGGGTGACCGGATTCAGCTGCAGCAGGTCATTCTCAACTTAGTGACGAACGGGATCGATACAATGCGTTCCGTAACAGATCGCGCGCGATTGTTGCGAGTAAAGTGCGGGGTTCACGAATCCGAAAGCGTGCTGACGACGGTAGAAGATGCGGGAACAGGAATCGATCCAAAGGACGCAGAGCGTATCTTCGATCCATTCTTTACGACGAAGCCCGACGGAATGGGGCTTGGGCTGTCGATTTGCCGGTCGATTATCGAAGCTCATGGCGGGCGCCTGTGGGCGTCGCCGGGCAACCTGCACGGATCGGTCTTTCAGATTTTGTTGCCTCGTCATGATTCCCACAGTGCATCGTGAAGGCGCGCGGGTTAATGCATTTCGGAGAGTCTGGAATGGGTCACGAGCCGCCCTGCCGCCCTCGGCGCTCGGCTGCAAGAGACTGAAAGCGGACGCCGCCGATTTGACCGACGCGTTGGCCAAGCCTAAGCAACTGTGTTTAGACCAGCGATGCCTGCTTCAGAAACTCCTGCATCCGCGAGGCCGCAAGTTCCGGTTCGCGCAACACGCCGCATTGATCCGCAAGCCGGAAAACATCGGCGTAGTGGACGATGCTACGCGCCGTTTGGTGATTTCCGAGCATCACGAACCGGCCCTGGAAGCCATTCAACCAGGCGAGAAACACCACGCCGCACTTATAGTTCCAGGTCGGCGTCTCGAAGATGCGGCGCGACAGCGCCACCGTCGGATCGAGCACCGCGCGAAAGGATGCGACGTCGCCCCGGTCGAGATGCTGAAGGGCGAGCGCGGCTGCCGGGGCAACGGCATCGAAGATGCCCAGCAGAGCGTGACTGTGGCCGTCGCCGTCGCCGGCAATCAGGTCGACATAATTGAAGTCGTCTCCGGTGAACATCACGATGCCGCCCGGGAGCCGGCGACGAAGGATGATTTCATGGGCGGCGTCGAGCAGCGAGATTTTGATGCCTTCGATTTTGCCGGTGTTCGCGGCTATGAGCCCGGTGACGACATGCATGGCTCCGGCGGCGTCTGTCGAGCCCCAATAGCCGTGCAGTTGCGGGTCGAACATGTCGCCAAGCCAATGCAGGATCACCTTGCTGCGAGCCTGGCTGAGGATGCGATCATAGACCTTCAGGTAGTCATCGGGCGAGCTTGCGGCGCGCGCCAGTGCGCGCGAGGCCATCATTATTGCCCGGCCGGCGCGGGCCTCGACGAAATCCATCTGTTCCTCATAAGCGCCGATCACATCCGCGATCGATGCAGTCCGGTCCGGGTCGAGGTGGTCCGTTCCCACCCCGCAGGCAAGCTCGGCCCCCGGAATCGTCGAGGCTTCGGCGAGCGAGCGTGCGATAAGCTCCCTGGCGCCCGTCCACGCGAGTCCCATGCCGCGCTGGGAGGTGTCCATGGCTTCGGCGACCTTGAAACCCAGCGTCCAGAGGTAGCGGCGGAAAGCCATCGTGCGGTCCCAGTCGATGGCGGGATTGCCTTCGCGGTCCAGCCGGTCGGGATCGGCAACCACATGCGCCGCGGCATAGGCAATGCGGCTCGAGAAGCCCCCGGCTGCCACAGGGCCAACGGGCCGGGCGAGGAGCCGGTACGCAACCATCCCGCCTTGCTCATCGGGAAGATTCAAGGTCAGCGCCATGGTCCTCCTTCCACCTGAGGCTCCGAACCAACATTGGATCGTTCTAACAACAATACTAAGTGACTAACAGCTATTTCCTTGACCCCACGTCATTAAACGCTATAGTCTTTGGATCGATCCAATGGCATCTACGAAAACAGTCAAATGAAGCGTGCGAGCGTGACGATGTCGCAGATCGCCAAAAAGGCGGGAGTATCGCGTTCGACGGTGTCGCTGGCCCTGCAGGGAAGCGGATTGATCCGGGCCGAGACCCGTCGCCGGGTCGCTGAAACCGCCCGCTCGCTGGGTTACGTCTACAACCGCGGGGCTGCCAATCTGCGCAAGGCACGCTCGAACGTCATCGGCGTGGTCATCAACGACCTCACCAACCCGTTCTTTGCCGAACTTGCAGTGGGATGCGAACGCGTGCTTCAGGCGGCGGGGCACATTTCGTTCATCGCCAACACGGGAGAGAGTCCGGTTCGCCAGGCGGAAGCGATCCGGCTGATGCAGGAACAGGGTATCGCCGGGCTGATCGTATGTCCGGCACGGCGAACCATGCCGGACTCGATCCGGGAAGTCGTCGCGGCCAACATACCGGTGATCCAGGTCATGCGGCATCTCGATGGCAGCCGGGCATCGGTCGTCGTTCCCGACAATCGTCGCGGAGCGGCTCTGGCGATCGCCCATCTCGTCAGCCTCGGCCACCGGCGCATGGCCTTCGCAGGCGGCTTCGGTGATACCTCCGTGCATGCCGAGCGTGTTGCAGGTTATCGGGACGGACTGCAAGCTGCCGGCATTGCCTTCGACCCCCGTCTCGTTTTCAAGGGCCCACCGAGCCGCGACTACGGCGCCGCATGCGCCGCCGAAATCATCGGCGGCAGCGATCCCGCCACGGCCCTGCTCGGATTCAACGATGCCGTGGCGCTCGGCGTGTGCAACGGTTTGCGGCGCCTCGGTCGCGAAGCCGGGCGTGATTTCGCCGTCGTCGGTTTCGACGACATCAGTGATGCCGCCCAGGCGGTGCCGTCGCTGACGACCATCGCTGTCGATCCGCAGGGCCTCGGCGAGCGCGCTGCGCAGATGATCCTGCGCAAGGCGGGCGAAGAGCGTCCCGTCGCCGAGGAGTACATCGGCGCGGCGCGGCTGATCATACGCGAGAGCTGTGGCTCCCGGGCCGGAGGGTCGGCATGACCATCAAGTGGGGGCTGATCGGGGCCAGCACGATCGCGCGCGAGTGGGTCATCGGCGCCATCCGCGCCGCCGGCGGCGAAGTGGCGGCAGTCATGAGTACGGATGCGGCGCGCGGTGCGGAGTATGCGCGTGCGAACGGCATCGCGCTCTCGGGCACGAGCCTCGAAGGTCTCCTGAAGGACCGCGGCATCGACGCCGTATACATCTCTACGACCAATGAGCTGCACCGCGATCAGACGATCGCCGCCGCCCGGGCCGGCAAACACGTGTTGTGCGAGAAGCCGCTCGCCACCTCGCTTGCCGATGCCCACGCGATGGCCGATGAATGCGAAGCGGCCGGCGTAGTGCTCGGGACCAACCACCATCTGCGCAACGCCGGAACCCATCGCGCCATGCGCGAGGCCCTCAAGGCCGGGCGCCTCGGCAAGCCGATCGCGGCGCGGGTGTTTCATGCGGTCTATCTGCCGCCGCACCTGCAGGGCTGGCGGCTGAACCGACCCGCCGCGGGCGCGGGGGTCATTCTCGACATCACCGTGCACGACGCGGATACGCTGCGTTTCGTGCTCGACGACGATCCAGTCGAGACCGTCGCCATGACGCAGAACGCCGGCATGGCACAGACGGGCGTCGAAGACGGGGTCATGGGTGCGATCCGGTTTTCGTCGGGCCTGGTTGCGCAATTCCACGACTCGTTCACGATCAAACATGCCGGGACCGGGTTCGAAGTTCACGGGACGGAGGGCTCGCTGGTGGGACGCGATTGCATGACCCAGAGACCCATCGGCACGGTCACGCTGGTTCGTGGCGACAGCCGCGAAGACCTGATCATCGACAACACGAATCTTTATGAGCGGGCGGTGGCCAGTTTTCACGCTGCCATCGAGGGCAGGGGTGAGCCATCGGCGACCGGCGAGGACGGCATTTGGTCGCTCGCGGTCGGTCTTGCAGTCATCGAGGCAGCCCGAACGGGCTGCTGCGCAAAGATCGCGCCGGGGCTCTGACCGGTGTACAAGGTGGTCAGCGGCGAGCGGGCAGCGGCATTGATCTCCGATGGCGCGGTCGTGTCGATCTCATCCTCCAGCGGCCTCTGCTGCCCGGAGTTCGTGCTCGAGGCCATCGGCAGGAGGTTCCGTGAAACGGGTCATCCGCGCGCCATTACGTCGCTCAATCCCATTGCGGCCGGCGACATGTACGGCATCAAGGGCATTGACCACCTGGCGCACGAAGGCTGTCTCGCCCGCATCCTGGCGGGGTCCTACCCTTCCGGTCCCTCTGCGGCCGAGCCGCCGCTCATCTGGCGGATGATCGTGGACAATCGCATCCCCGCCTACAATGTCCCTTCGGGCATTCTGTTCGACATGCATCGCGAGGCCTCGGCAAAGCGTCCGGGCGTGCTGACCAAGGTCGGACTTGACACCTTCGTCGACCCGGAGCGTCAGGGGTGCGCCATGAACGCTCTCGCGGCGGCCGAGCCGATCGTTCAAAAGATCGAGTTCGACGGCGATACCTGGCTCTACTTTCCCGCCATCGTTCCCGATGTCGCCATCATCCGCGCCACCACCGCCGATGAACGCGGCAACCTCTCGTTTGAGCACGAGGGCGCCTATCTGGGGGCGATGGAGCAGGCGCTGTCGGCGCACAACAACGGCGGCATCGTCATTGCCCAGGTCAAGCGTCTTGCCGTTGCGGGCTCGCTGAAGCCACATGACGTCCGGGTGCCCGGCATCCTCGTCGATCATATCGTGGTAGCGCCCGGGCAGCTGCAGACGACGCAAACGGAGTATGATCCGGCCATTTCCGGCGAGATAACCCGGCCGCTATCGAGCTTTGCTGCGGCGGAATTCGGCGTCCAGAAGGTTGTCGCCAGACGCGTCGCGATGGAGCTTGCCGAAGATTCTACCGTCAACCTCGGCTTCGGCATATCCGCCAATGTGCCGCGCATTCTCTTGGAGGAAGGGCTGCACGGCAGCGTCACCTGGGTTATCGAGCAGGGAGCTGTGGGGGGTGTACCGCTTCTTGACTTCGCATTCGGCTGTTCGGCCAACGCGGAAGCAATCGTCGCGTCTCCGCATCAGTTCACCTACTTCCAGGCCGGCGCCTTCGATGCCTCCTTGCTTTCGTTTCTGCAGATCGGCCGGTGCGGGTCGGTCAACGTTTCCAGGCTGTCTGCACGACCGCATGTGACCGCGGGAGCAGGCGGGTTCGTCGACATCACTGCCCGCGCCAGGAGGATTGTTTTTTCGGGGCTTTTCAACGCCGGCGCCAAGCTCGCCGTTCGCGGCGGCGCGCTGGCAATCGAAAAGGAAGGCAAGGTGCAGAAGCTGGTGCCTGAAGTCGAGCAGGTGTCGTTCTCAGGCCGCCGGGCAATGGCCAACGGACAGAACGTTACCTACGTTACCGAGCGGTGCGTCATGAAGCTGACTGCGCAGGCAGTCGTGGTGACCGAGATCGCTCCGGGAGCGAATCTGGAACGCGATGTGCTCGCGCAAGCGGGGTTTCCGCTACGTGTAGCGCCGGACCTCAAGACGATGCCGGGCGAACTTTTCCGTCCTGAGCCGTTCGGGTTGTCATTACGCTCCCGGCAACTGATGAGCGAGGCAGCTGAATGACCGATCCCCATGTCATGCTGGAGATCGACAACTCCCTGGCCCTGATCACTCTCAGCCGGCCCGAAAAGCTCAACGCGCTCGATCGTTCCATGGTGACAGCGCTCGGTGAAGCCGCCGAGCGGATCGAGCGCGATGTATCCGTGCGGGTTGCCGTCATCACCGGGCAGGGGAGCAAAGTCTTTTGCGCCGGTGGCGATATCGGGGCCTGGGCCGATGAATCGCCATCGGCATTCCATCGCCGCTGGATCCGCGATGGCCATCGGGTGTTCGACGCGCTTGCGCGTCTGCGTGTCCCGCTGATCGCCGTGCTCAACGGCCATGCCCTCGGCGGTGGTCTGGAGCTTGCAGCGACTGCCGATATCCGTATTGCGGAAAGCCATGTCCGCATCGGGCTGCCGGAGCCCACGCTCGGCATGGTCCCCGGCTGGTCCGGCACGCAGCGACTGGTACGCCGCTTCGGCTCGCAGGTCGTGCGGCGCATGTCGCTCGGCGCTGAAACCTTCACCGCCAGGGAGGCGCTCACCCTCGGCGTGGTCGACTTCGTGGCCGAGACAGGAGCAGGCATGGATGAGGCCCGCGCCCGGGTCGCCCGCATCGCGTCGTCGGGGCCGATCGCCATTGAAACCGTCAAGCTGCTGATCAATGTCGCGGAACAGGAAGAGACAGCCGCCGCCGTGGAGGCGATGGCCGGGGGCCTGGTCGCGCGCACCGGCGATCTCAAGGAAGGAGTAGCCGCGTTTCGCGCCAAGCGGCCGGCTGTATTTCAGGGTATATAGTCGTGGCGAAGCAAAGATCATTGAATGAAGCAAGGAATTCCGGGGCAGGAATGGTCCAGCCCGGATGGTTGCAAATGGGAGATGGAGTAATGCGCAGGTTTCTACTGACGACAGTGGCGGTCTTCGGGCTCGCGGGCCTGGCTCATGCCGATGAGGTCGAGGTGCTGCACTGGTGGACATCCGGCGGCGAAGCCGCCGCACTCGACGTGTTGAAGAAGAATCTGGAAGGCCAGGGCGTCACTTGGAAAGACATGCCGGTTGCCGGCGGCGGCGGCGAAGCCGCAATGACGGCGTTGCGCGCGCGGGTGACTGCCGGCAACCCGCCGACCTCGGTGCAGGCGCTGGGCTTCGACATCACCGACTGGGCGAAGCAGGGCGTGGTCGGCGACCTCACCGATGTCGCAACCAAGGAGGGCTGGGACAACGTCGTTCCCGCCGCGCTTCAGGCGTTCTCCAAGCATGACGGCAAATGGATCGCTGCCCCGGTGAACGTGCACTCGACGAACTGGGTGTGGATCAACAAGGCAGCGCTCGACGCCGCAGGGGGCAAAGCGCCCGAAACCTGGGATGAGCTGATCGCCGTTCTCGACAAGATGAAGGCCAACGGCATCACCCCGCTCGGCCATGGCGGCCAAGCTTGGCAGGATGCTACGATCTTCGATGGGGTCGTGCTTTCGCTCGGCACCGACTTCTACAAGTCGGCGATGATCGATCTCGACCCGGCCGCTCTCGGCGGCGACAAGATGGTCGAGGCATTCAACCGCCTGGGTAAGCTGCGCGGCTATGTCGATGACAATTTTTCCGGCCGCGACTGGAACCTTGCCTCGGCGATGGTGATCGAAGGCAAAGCCGGCATGCAGATGATGGGCGACTGGGCCAAGGGCGAATTCCTGAAGGCGGGCAAGAAACCGGGTATCGACTTCGTCTGCATCCGCTTTCCTGGAACGCAGGGAGCCGTGACCTTCAACTCCGACCAGTTCATGATGTTCAAGGTCGGTGATGCGGACCGGAAGGCCCAGCTGATGATGGCATCGGCAATCGAAAGCCCGGAATTTCAGTCGGCATTCAATGTCGTCAAGGGCTCCGTGCCGGCGCGCACCGATGTGCCCAACGACGCGTTTGACGATTGCGGCAAGAAAGGCATGGCCGACCTCGCGGAGGCCAGCAAGGCCGGCGCGCTGTTCGGGTCCATGGCGCACGGCCACGCCGCCCCTGCCGCCGTCAAGAACGCCGTCTATGACGTGGTGACACGGCACTTCAACGGCGAGATGGACGCCGCCGCAGCCGCCAAAGCGCTGGCGGAAGCAGTCGCCGCGGCCAAGAGTTGAGCACTGGGAGAAACGGGGGCCCAGCCCGTGGCCGGGCCCCCGGCTTGTCCGTCGAGAGAATGCGCAGGTGGCTGAAGGTCGAAGCCATCACTCCCGTTTGCAGGAGTGGTTGCCGCGCATCGTTCTGGCGCCAAGCTTCGCCGCTGTCCTGTTGTTCGTCTACGGTTTCATCCTGTTTACCGGGGCGCTGTCGTTCACCGGATCGAAACTGCTTCCCGACCTGACTACCTGGGTCGGTCTCAACAACTACGCGCGGCTTTTCAATCATCCCAACTGGCGGACAGCGCTCGTCAATCTCGGGATCTTTGCCTCGCTCTACATCATCATCTGTACCTTGCTTGGCCTCACAGTGGCGATCCTGCTCGATCAAAAGATACGCGGCGAAGGCTTTCTGCGACCGATCTATCTCTATCCCATGGCTTTGTCCTTCATCGTCACGGGCGTCGCCTGGAAGTGGTTTCTCGACCCCGGCATCGGACTGGAGCACGTGGTGCGGTCGTGGGGCTGGGAGAGCTTTTCGTTCCGCTGGATCAAAGAAGGCCGCTTCGCCATCTACACCATCGTCATCGCTGCCATCTGGCAGTCTTCCGGTTTTGTCATGGCTATGTTTCTTGCCGGCTTGAGGGGAGTCGACAACGAGCTGATCAAGGCTGCCCAGATCGACGGCGCCTCCAATTGGACGCTCTACCGGCGCATCATCATCCCGCTGATGCGGCCGGTGTTTCTATCGGCCTTCGTCGTTCTCGCGCATCTCGCCATCAAATCCTACGATCTCATCGTGGCGATGACCGACGGCGGTCCGGGCACGGCGACCTGGACGCCGGCACTGTTCATGCAGAAATTCACTTTCGGGCGGAACGAAATGGGCATGGGCGCGGCCTCCGCCATCATCATGCTGATGATGATCGCGGCTATCATCGTGCCCTACCTCTACTCCGAGCTGAGCGGAGAACGGCGGTCATGAGTGCCGCGGCACAGGCGACCGCGGTGCGCACCGGCGCTGTGGTCCGCGTAGCCATCTATGCGGTGCTCATCCTGTGTGCCGTGTACTATCTGCTGCCTCTCTATGTGATGCTGGTGAACTCCGTGAAGCCGCTGGAGGAGATCCGCCAGGGCAACATGCTGGCTCTGCCGCTGACCTATACGATCGAGCCCTGGCTCAGCGCCTGGTCGACTGCGCAGATCGGCGTTCAGCCGACCGGACTGAAACCGTACCTGCTCAACTCCCTGCTGATGGTCGTGCCCGCGGTGGCGATTTCGACCCTGCTCGGCGCTCTCAACGGCTATGTACTGACCAAATGGCGTTTCCCCGGCGACAATATCGTCTTCACCCTCATGCTGTTGTCGTGCTTCATTCCCTTCCAGATCGTGCTCATTCCGTCGGCGAAGATACTCGGCCTCCTGGGCCTGGCGGGGACCGTCACCGGACTGGTGCTGATCCACGCCGTCTATGGCCTCGGCTTCACGACGTTGTTTTTCCGCAACTACTACGAGGCCTTTCCGGGCGAGCTGGTGCGCGCCGCGATGATCGACGGAGCGACGTTCCTGCAGATTTTCCGCCGCATCCTGCTGCCGAGCTCCGGTCCGATCATCGTAGTTACCGTGATCTGGCAGTTCACGAACATCTGGAACGACTTTCTGTTCGGCGTCTCGTTCTCCGACGCCGATTCGCTGCCGATGACCGTCGCTCTGAACAATCTCGTCAATTCCTCGACCGGGGTGAAGGAATATAACGTACATTTTGCCGGCGCCGTGCTCGCGGCGTTGCCCACGCTCCTGGTCTATATCGTCTCGGGACGCTACTTCGTTCGCGGCCTGATGGCCGGCGCGGTGAAAGGATAGCATGGCATTTCTTGAGATCGAGAAGCTCGAGAAGCGCTTTGGCGCCGTCCAGATTCTGAAAGGGATCGACCTTGACATCGATGAGGGAGGGTTTCTCGTGCTCGTCGGCCCGTCGGGCTGCGGCAAGTCCACGCTGCTCAATACGATTGCCGGGCTCGAGAGCGTTTCGGGCGGCGAAGTTCGCATCGCTGGCAGGAGGGTCAACGAGCTGCATCCCTCCCAGCGCGACATCGCCATGGTGTTTCAGTCTTACGCGCTTTATCCGAACATGTCGGTAGCGCAGAACATCTCTTTCGGTATGGAGATCAGAGGCGTGCCGAAGAATGAGCGCGACAAGGCGGTCGCCAATGTCGCCGAGACCCTGCAGATCGGCCATCTGCTCGAGCGCAAGCCTTCGCAGCTGTCCGGCGGTCAGCGCCAGCGGGTCGCCATGGGCCGGGCACTCGTTCGCCGGCCGCAGGTATTCCTGTTCGATGAGCCGCTGTCCAACCTCGATGCGAAACTGCGAGTCGACATGCGCACTGAAATCAAGCGGCTGCACCAGTCGATGAAGCGCACCATCGTCTACGTGACCCACGACCAGGTCGAAGCGATGACGCTCGCCACCAAGATCGCCGTACTGAAGGAAGGCGTGCTGCAGCAGGCCGGCAGTCCGTCCGAGATCTACAACCGGCCCAGCAACATGTTCGTCGCCGACTTCATGGGCTCGCCGGCAATGAACCTGATTCCGGCAGAACTGACCGGCAGAGGCAGGCACGCGCGGCTGCAAATCGGCGCTCACGGCGGCAAACCCCTGGTTCTGAGAATGGAAAAAAGCCTCGACGGTTACCAGGGAAAGTCGGTGGTATTCGGCATCCGCCCGGAAGCGATCACCGATCCCGAGGGAGCCGATCGAACCTCGCGCAACATAGTTACCACCGACTGCCACATTGAAGTCGTGGAGCCTGCCGGCTCGGACACCTTCGCCATCATCAACCTCGGAGGCAAGGAGGCCGTCGCCCGGTTGCGCGCCGATGCGAACGTCAGCCCGGGCAAAACCACCAAGCTGTCCTTCAACCTCGACAAGGCCGTGTTCTTCAACCCCGAAACGCAGCAGCGCATCGGCTGAGTGGTCCCGTGGCAGCGACGCCCGATCTGGTGATCATCGGGTCCGGCATGGGTGGGGCGACGGCCGCCGCAGGCCTCGCCGGATCGGGGGCGCGTATCCTGATTCTGGAGAAGGGCGAGAGGCTGCGCGACCGACCCGAGGCCCGCGACCCGCGGGCCATCTTCGGCCAGGGTTTTTACCGCCCCCGGGAAACCTGGTTCAGCCCGGACGGACAAGGCTTCAATCCCGGCAACTACTATTGCGTCGGCGGCAACACCAAGTTCTACGGCGCCGTCATGTTGCGTTACCGCAAAGAGGACTTCGCCGAGTTGGAGTTCCCCGACGGAGGCCTGTCTCCCGCCTGGCCGATCGGATACGAGGACCTCGAGCCCTGGTACGGAAAGGCGGAGCGGCTCTATCGGGTCAGGGGTGCGGCGTCGCAGGACCCGACCGAGCCTGAGCATTCGACCGAATACGAGTTTCCGCCCGTCCCGGACGAACCGGCGATCGCGCGGGTGCGCGAACGGCTGAGTGCGGGCCGGGGCCAGACCCTTCAGTCTGCCGCTCGCTGTCGACATCGAGGCCTGGCTCAGCCGCGCCAAGACTCCATGGGATGCCTTTCCCGATACGTTCACCGGCAAGATGGATGCCGAGACCTGCGGGATCGCGACCGCATTGGCCGATCCAGACATCGCCATCGAAACCGGCGCGGAGGTGCTGCTGCTCGAAAGCGACGCGGCGAACCGCATCTCATCGGTCGTCTACCGCAAGAACGGCGAAGAGGTGAGGGTCGCGCCGCGAACCGTGATTCTATCCGCCGGCGCCGTGCACTCGGCGGCACTGCTGTTGAAGTCGGCCAATGGCAACAACCCGCGTGGGCTCGCCAACCGCGCTGATCAGGTCGGCCGCAATTTCATGAACCACAACAGCTCGGCGCTGCTGGCGATCGATCCGCGCGAGCGCAACGACTCGATCTACCAGAAAACCCTCGGCATAAACGATTTTTATCTCGATGACGGTCGCGGCAACGGACCGCTGGGCAACATCCAGCTGCTCGGGCGCGTCTCTGGTGCAATCCTGAAAGCCAACGTCCGATGGGCGCCCGAATGGACCTGCAGCGCCGTGAGTAGCCGCACGGTTGACTGGTATCTGATGAGCGAAGACCTGCCGCGTCCGGAGAGCCGCGTGCTGGTGAAAGATGGGTGCATCATGCTCGACTGGCAACGCAGCAATATGGAAGCGCACCGGAGGCTCGCCGCCCGCGCCCGCGAGCTTTTCCGGGCTGCGGGCTACCCGATCGTCATCGACCGCCCTTTCGACCGGCGTACGCCCTCGCATCAGTGCGGCACGCTGCGCATGGGCAATGATCCTGCCTCCTCGGTGCTCGACACGATGTGCAGGAGCTGGGATCACCCGAACCTGTATGTCATCGATGCAAGCTTCCTGCCGACCTCGGCGGCCGTCAATCCTGCTCTCACCGTTGCAGCACAAGCTTTGCGGTGCGCCCACAACCTGCGCACCACGGAACTTGCGGCATGAACGGCCCTCCGGTTGCTGTGGTCACGGGTGCCAGCCGGGGCATCGGCTTCAGCATCGCTACGAAACTCGAAGCCTCCGGTTTCGCGGTGGCGCGGACGGCCGATGTCTGGCACGACGAGGCTGGTCCCGACTGCTTTACCGCCGATATTTCCAATCTGGACAGCCACGCGCTACTGTTGAAGAGCGTTCTCGACCGGTTTGGCCGTATCGACTGCCTGGTCAACAACGCGGGCATCGGGCCGCCCACGCGCGGAGACTTCGTCGATCTCGAACCTCGGTCCTTCGACAAGGTGATGAGCGTGAACCTGCGCGGCACCGTGTTCCTTACCCAGGCGATAATGCGCGCAATGCTGGCGACGGATGGCGGCGTCCAGCCACGGTCGATCATTTTCATCACTTCGGCATCTGCCGTAGCCGCATCGCCGGAACGAATGGACTACTGCATGTCGAAGTCGGCGCTTGCGATGTTTGCCAAGGGGGTGGCGCTGCGTCTGGCGGGTAACAGCATTGCGGTATACGAGGTCAGGCCGGGCATCATCCGCACGCCGATGACCGCGGGCGGTGCTGAACGCTACGACAGGCTGATTGCCGAGGGTGTCGTTCCGGAACGGCGCTGGGGCGAGCCGGAGGACATCGGGTCCATCGTCGTCGCTCTCGCCAGAGGCGATCTGCCGTTTTCAACCGGCACGATCATCGACGCCGGCGGAGGGTTGACGATTCCGCGGTTGTGAGCAAGCGATGCACTTCGACTATGTGATCGTCGGCGGCGGCTCAGCGGGGTGCGTGCTTGCCGCGCGCCTCAGCGAAAGGCCGGAGGTCAAGGTACTCTTGCTCGAGGCGGGTGGCAGCGACTGGAACCCCCTTTTTCACTGGCCGGCGGGCTTTGCCAGGATGACCAAAGGCATCGCCAGCTGGGGCTGGTCCACAGTGCCGCAGAAAGCCATGAACAATCGGGTTCTGCGCTTCACCCAGGCCAGGATCATCGGCGGCGGCTCGTCGATCAACGCCCAGGTCTATAACCGCGGCAACCGTCTCGACTTCGATGAATGGCGTCAGTCGGGATGTGTTGGCTGGAGCTATGAGGACGTACTTCCCTATTTTCGCCGAATAGAGGATTGTGCCCGGCCTGCGGATAGGTTCCACGGCACCGGAGGCCCCCTCGGCGTGTCGGATCCTGCAGCGCCGCTGCCGATCTGCGAAGCGTACTTCAAGGCCGCGGCAGAGGTGGGTATTCCGCGCAACCACGATTTCAATGGCGAGACGCAGGATGGCGCCGGCTACTATCAGCTGAGCCAGAGAAACGCCCGCCGATGCTCGGTCGTCTCGGGCTATCTGAAGCCCGCGGCGAGCCGGCCCAATCTGACCGTCCGTACCGGTGTGTCCGTGCTTCGCATCGTGATCGAAGGAGGCAGAGCAGCAGCCGTCGAGGCCAGTGGCAGGGATGGGGTGAACACGGTCCGGGCGGCCCGCGAGGTGATCGTCTGTGCCGGCGCCATCGGCTCACCCAAACTCCTCATGCTATCGGGAATCGGACCGGCCGATCATCTGAAGGCCGTCGGCATTCACCCGATCCACGACCTTCCGGGCGTCGGATCGAACCTTCAGGACCACCTCGATCTCTTCGTCATTTGCGAATGCACGGGAGATCATACCTACGACAAGTATGCCAGAGCGCACTGGTCGGCGATTGCAGGCATTCAGTATCTGCTGTTCGGGTCCGGCCCGGTGGCCTCCAGCCTTTTTGAGACCGGCGGCTTCTGGTACGCCGACGAGAACGCGCGCTCGCCGGATGTTCAGTTTCATCTCGGGCTGGGCTCGGGCATCGAGGCCGGCGTTGCCAAGCTCCGATATCCCGGCGTTACGCTGAACTCGGCGTACCTGCGGCCGCGTTCACGCGGCACGGTCAGACTGGCTTCCAGCGATCCGATGGCCACGCCGCTGATCGACCCAAATTACTGGGCCGATCCGTACGACCGGGACATGTCGATCAAAGGCCTGCGCCTCGCTCGTGAAATCATGCAGCAGGAAGCGCTCAAACCCTACGTCATGGCGGAGCGGCTTCCCGGTCCCGACAAGGTTTCGGATGCAGACCTGATCGCCTATGCCTGCCGGCACGCCAAGACCGACCACCACCCAGCGGGCACGTGCAGGATGGGACAGGCTGCCGACGCCGTGGTCGCGCCCGACCTGAAGCTCCACGGCCTCGACGGCCTGCGCGTCTGCGATGCCTCGATCATGCCGGCGGTGGTTTCGGCCAACACCAACGCGGCAACCATCATGATCGCCGAAAGAGCTTCCGACCTCATTTCTGGAGCGTGTAGTACCAGCATAGTCATTGACTTGTGACTGCCTACACCTGCCGCCACCTTGTTGGCGATCGCTTCGAGATCGCGCAACGTCTGGCCGCTCCATACCGCCGATCCGCGCCGCAGCGTCCCTGACCACATCGGCTGTCGCCAAAGAATCCCCGCCGTTCAGGAGTCAACTTATTTGCTCGCTGGGGTTAGGCGCGGCTGTGCCAGGTATTCATCCGTCGCGTGATCAATGAGCCATTGCTCGGGCTGTATCATCGAGTCCATCGTTGGAAGAGCTGAAAAGCCCATGCCGGGTACCTGAACGGACCGTATCAAGATTCGACCGTCGCGGATGTTGAGAACGGCCGCTTCTCCTGATCGCGTATAGAGATCAGCATGCTTATCGAGCGCAGCGGCTTGTTCACCTTGCGTCAGGTGGTCGAGACCGAAGAAGTAGTGATGACCGTTTCGCTCCACATGTGGAATGCCGAGGAGGGCGACCAAGGCAAGATCCGCCTGCAAGGGCACAACGGGCAGATTCGTGAGATCTTCGGCACTGAGAAAGTAACTCTGCGAACCGATGGCCTCATTGCGCCGTTGCACCCGCGCAAAGTTCAGCAAGGACTTGTAGATGCCTTTGCAGTTCTTGTGGCTGACGCCGCGGTAGCCGAGTGCCATAGCGATGCGGAAAGCGTCTAGCGTTCCGTCCGCCTCGTCGATAATAACCGGCTTGTGCCGGCTGATCCGGTTGAGGAGCGATGCTGCATCTGACGACAGCGCGACCGAGCGATCAAGAGGTTGCTCAATGAACAGGATGGCACGATCAAGGGGTTGGAGCCTGGGCGTCGTCCGAAGCCTGTTAACCAGCTCGTCGAACTCGCCAAGATCCTTATATTGCTCGTTGCCGTCAAGCGTCACAGAACAGGGCGAGGCGCTGCGGGATAGGATATCGGCGATAAAGTCCAGGCGTGTGAGGTCCTCATCAAGTCGGCCTGAAACCTTGATCTTAAGATAACGGATGCCATCGACGCGCAGGTAATCCTCGAGGGTCTCCGGAAGTCCGTCTGAGGCGGCCGCACCCGCTGTGATATCGGCTGCGTTGAGCGGGTCGAGGAGGCCCACGGTGTGTCGCACCCACAGTTGCTCCAATGGCCGCTCCGGCAGGCAGCCGCGAAAATCGAACCCCTTGAGGTCAGGGTCGAGCCGGCTCAGGTCCATGCCCAGTGCGTCCGACGCGACCAGATCGGCAACAGACAGTCCCAATAGCCGTCCGAGGGCGTCGATCACAGCGCGCTCAGGCATGGAGACACCGAAACTAACCGTTAGGTCGTTGAGATCGTGTGCCGCCCCTTGGTTCATCACCTCGCCAAGGCAATTCCACCACATGTCGAAGGGGCTGCAATACTCGCTCTGGGCCTGACAGGCTGCCAGCGCCAGCCGGATGGCGCGCACAAGGTCGGCTACGTTTTCGATCAGTGATTTGTGAAGACGTTTGTCAAACCAGCGATAGGCGAGAAAGTCGGCTGCGTATCCACGTGCCTGCTCTCCGCTCCTGGTCTCGATCGCTACTTCGAGGGTAGCAATGGGCGCCGCCCGGACGGTTACGACCCCATAGCGAAATGGCATGCGACTGAGGGCGACGCGAAGGCCAAGGCGAGTATCGATGACCCTCAGCCGCGGTGTAGTACGGATCATGTTCGCAACGTTTCCAGAATACCACGGACATACCCGATTGCGCGCGCTGAACAAGTTGGCCCGGCGGGCTCGTATATGAACGGCTCGATCGGGATGGTATACGCCCGTGGAGAAGCGGCCGTTCGCGGTCGGGTTTGCGAAGTTCAGCGCAGCCAGCGTTCGAGATTTGCGCGAACGAATTCGTCGTCGTTCAACTGGGGGTAAGCCTTGTAGACGCGGTCGATCTCTTCCATCTGGCCCGGACCGAGGTTCTCGTGTGGATCGAGGCACCAGTTGCCGTCCAGCAGTCCTTGTCGGCGGAGCACCTCGTGGCAACCGGCGATGCAGCCGGCGAAATCGTTGCGAACGTCGAAGAAAGCGGCGTTGCAGTCGGTGACCTGGGAGTCGAGCTTGAGCAGCTCGGCGTTGATATGGTCGGCGGCTACGGCGGCGTGGATGCGCTTCAGCAGCGTTACCGCCGTCCTGACCCAGACGCTCCAGTGGCCAAGCAGGCCACCCTTGATCCGCACGACGACCTCGCGGCCGTCACGTATTGCGGCAAAAGGCGTCAGCAGGTCGAGGACGATGTGGTCGTCGTTTCCTGTGTAGAGGGTGACACGTTCCTCCGCTCCGGCGGCGATTAGGCCGCGGATCACGTCCAGGCTGCGGTAACGGTGGAACGGCGCGACCTTGATGGCGACTACGTTGTCCATGGAGCAGAAGCGCTGCCAGAAACTGACGGGCAGCACGAGGCCACCAACTGCCGGCTGCAGGTAGAAGCCGACAAGCGGAATCTCTTCAGAGACGCGTCGGCAATGGGCGATGAGCGTGTCCTCGTCTGCGCCGCGCATGGCGACCAGGCTTAACAATCCGGCGTGATAGCCAAGGCGGAGCGCCGTGCGTGCCTCGGACACGGCCTGCTCCGTGCGCCCGACCACGCCGGCGATACGAACCAGCGGCCGGCGCGCCTCGTCCATTGCCGCGGCCGCCAGTGCCAGCACGGGTTCGTAGAGGCCGGCCTCGCGGATGGCGAACTGCGTCGTGTGGACACCGACGGCGAGACCTCCGGCGCCCGCCGCGAGATAATAGCGGCTGAGGGCCCGCTGCCGGCGCTCGTCGAGCTTGCGCTCGAGCGTAAGGGCGAGGGGGTGCGCCGGAATGACGGCGCCGTTGCGCAGCATCGTCATCACGTCATCGGGAATCTCCGAGCGATGCAGGCTCATCTACGTGCTCTTGCAAACCCCCTGCCCATGGTTCACGGCCTGAGATAGCCAAGCACCATATCAGCAGCGTGGCGCTTGCGTTCAGCGATCGGCCGCGGTGCCGACAGATTGCGGCGGAAGATTGTGGACAGCGTGTGTATGTTGGCGAAGTAGAAATAGCCGAGCGCGGCGATCGATACATAGAGCTGTATGGGATCGACGTCGCGGCGAAAGTCGCCGGAGTGTTGGCCGCGCTCGAGCATACGGCTGATCATCTCGACGAGCGGTGAGTGCATCTCGCGGATGCGCTTCGAGCGTTTGAGGTGACGCGCGTGATGAAGGTTCTCGCTGTTGAGCAGCGGGATGAAGTGCGGGTTGGCGATGAAATAGCCGAACGAGAACTCGACCAGCCTCCGCATGGCTTCGACGGGGGCGAACTCCTCCAAATGCAGTTCGGTTTCGGCGTGACGGATGTCGTCATAGATGCGCTCGAGCACGACCAGGAACAGGTCGGCTTTGTTGCCGAAGTAATGATAGAGCATGCGCTTGTTGGCGCCGGCGCGCGCGGCAATGGCGTCGACACGTGCTCCGCCCAGTCCCTTGTCGGCGAACTCGCGGATCGCCGCCTGCAGGATGTGCTCGCGGGTACGCTCGGGCGCTCGGCGGCCCTCCTGTGCCCGCGACCGACTTCTAGCCGAGCTCCGGCCCGGCGATTGCGAAGATTCGGGCGGGATCGTCGTAGGGCTCGCGGCGGCCATAGATCATCCGTATGAAGGGCAGGAGTGGCGAGAAGCCGGCGACCTCGAGGCTGCCCACGAAGGAAGCGTGTCGATCACCAACATCGATGCAAACGGGACCCGAGATTTTGGCCAGCGCGGCCATCGTCAGCGCCGCCGCCGTCGCCGTATCGTCGGCGACGACGGGACCGATCTGCGCGCACATACGGCCGTCGCGCCCGACGACGAATCCGCGCAGGCGGCCGTCGCTCTCTGCCATGAACGCGCAGGCCGGGAGGCGCCGCTGCAGGTCGGTAAGGATGCGATCTCGTCCCGCACCGAAGGGCATTCTGTCGTAGGCCGCCACCGTCGTAAGATCGTCCTTTCGCATCGGGCGAACGCTCACGCCGCGCTGAAGCGCCGTCGGCTCGGGCTTCTCGGCGAGGAAGCGCGTCAGCGTGTAGACGTCCTTGAACCCAAGACGGAGATAGACCTGCCGACCTTCGGGCGTGGCGTCGAGGGCGGGCGTCAGGCCCTTGGTCAGGAGCGCATCCATGCAGCGGCGCATCAGATGCGTGGCGAGGCCGCGCCGGCGGAAAGCCTCCGTTACCAGAATCATGCTGATCCAGCCGAACGGACCGTCGAACGGCACCGTAAGCCCGGAGGCGACGAGGCGGCCTCCGGAGGTGAACAATCCGAAGTTGTCGCCGGTCTCGAGCATCAATCGCCAATCGGCAGCGATCTGGTTCCACTGCGGTTCGGCCGACAGTGGCACGCAAACGGAGCTTTCCTGCACCTGCAGGCGCCGCTCCGAAAGCCCATCGAGCGTCATGACGCCAACCGCGGCGCGCTGAACGTGCCGTCGCGCACCTCGAACTGGGTCGGTTTGCCCAGGCTCGGCATGGCGCGCGCAACCCAATCGGCTATCCAGCCGATCATGCGGGCGAGCGGCACCACCGGGTAGCCGAAGAGGGCGGTGGCCTGCGCCGCGTTGGCGATCCAGGCGGTAGCCGCTTCCTCGCCCACAAAGAAGGGCGTCCTGCCGAGACGCGCGCCGATGCACTCGGCGAGCGAGCGGATGCTGACGACCTCTGGCCCGGTGACGTTGAGAGCCGAAGTCGGCATGGTGCAGTGGCGCAGGGCGCGCAGGGCCTGAGCGTTGGCGTCGCCTTGCCAGATGACGTTGACGTGACCTGTGGTTACGTCAACGGGCTCGCCTTTCATTATCTTCTGCGCCACATCGAACAGCACGCCATAGCGCATGTCGATGGCGTAGTTCAGCCGGATGAGCCGCCCCGCCGTGCCGCGCACGCGCGAGAAATACTCGAACATCCGCTCACGGCCGACGCAGGAATTGGCATACTCGCCCGACGGGGGATTGACCGGCGTCGCTTCCGTCGCACCCTGGTGCAGAACGCTGACATATGGATAGACGCAGCCGGTCGAGAACACGACGATGCGCGAATCGACAAAGGCTTCGGCCACCAGCGCCGGAACGAGCACGTTCATCGCCCACGTCATGTCGAGGGTGCCGGTTTCGCCGAACTTGCGGCCAGTCATGAAGATGACGTTCTTGAGCCTGGGTAGCGCGGCGATGGCGGCGCGGTCGAGCAGATCGCACTTGAGCGGCTCGACGCCCCTGGAGCCAAGTTGCCCGGGCAGACGCCCGTCCGAGAAGCGAGCAACGCCAACCACCCGCTTGTGTGGTGCGGCGCGCTTGGCAAGCGTGGCAAGAGTCGGCCCCATCTTGCCGCCAACACCGAGGATGATGATGTCTCCGTCTACGGCCGCAAGATCGTCGATCAAAGCCTGCGACGGGGTGGTCATGAAGTCTTCCAGGGCGGCAATGTCTTCGAAGCGGTCCGGTAGCGCGTCGACTCGAAGTACAGCGCCGCCGGCGGCTGCGCGCGCGACCATCACACCCTCCCGAGATGCATGGGAGTTGCGTCACACCGACTCAGAGACAAGGGATCGCCTCCCTTCTAGAGCCTTCCAGAGGGGGAGGATAGAGGCGGGCGGTGTGCTTGAAGCCTCGCCCCAGCATGGCGAATGCTTTCTTCTTCTCGTGTGTGCCCCCGTCGTTCTGCTTGCGGCTTTGGCCCCATCACGCTCGACGCGGTCATCGATAGAGGTCAGGGCGGCGGTCGCCGCGATACGTGGCGATGCTGCGCCAACGATCCAGGTCGCCCTCCGGCTCGTGGATGCGCGCCAGGGCGATGCCCTCACCCTCTGGAATCGAGGCGGCGATCTTGCCGGAGTGTCCTGCGACAGTCGAATGACCGAAGCTATCGAATTCGATGCCGGGTGCCGCGACCTCATGGCCAATGCGGTTTGCCATGGCCACAACGGTCACGTTTTCCAGCGCGCGGGTTGAAACGAGACCCTGCACGCGGCTCCCGTCCCAGCCCCACACGTCGCGCTGCCAGGGATCGTTGATCCAGTTCGTGCTGTTGATGAGGAAGTCGGCGCCCAGCTCTACAAGCTTTCGCACATAGTCGGGGAAGATCAGATCGTAGCAGATCGTCATGCCGATCTTGCCAAGCGAGGTGTCGACCACCACAGGCTTGTCGCCCGCCTTCACGAACTCGCGCTCCTTCGAGAACAGATGAGCCTTGTTGTAGACCGCGAGCTGCTTGCCCTCCGGGGAGAACAGCAGCTGCGAATTGCAGATGCTGTTGCCCTGGGTCGTGAACATGCCGACGGCGAGGTGGATGCGACTCTCCCGGGCAATGTCCGCCAGTGTCTTCGAGCTCGGCCCGTCAGGCGTTTCGGCCAGCGCGCCGAGCTTGTCACCAATGAAGTAGCCGGTGACCGAGCATTCCGGGAAGATCACAATAGCCGCGCCCAGTCCGGCGGCGAGCCGAGTAAAGTGCCGCATCTTGTTGAGGTTCGGCTCGATCTGGCCAAGGGCGCAATCGATCTGTGCGACAGCCACGTTGAGTTTGAAGTCCGGCATCGGTTGTCGTTCCCACGTTCGTTGGCGTCTTGATCACCGGATATGAAGAGGGTCCGCTTGCATGCACATAAGTAACCAGTTGGTTACTTTGCCGCGTGACACGAGAGCAGTCAAGCCGCGAGATTCGGTGAGGCTCCCCTGGACTGAGACGCGCCGCGGGCCGAAGCCCGCGGTTGCTCAAACCGGCGACTCAACTGAGACTGCAGCCAGGCACGACCGGCTTGATCTGGCCGTAGTTCTCGACGATCTCCAGCGTCGCACGGTCGGTAACGCGGGCGAGAAAGCTGTTGCATAGCATGTGGTTGTTTTCCGCCGAAATGTTGACATGGCCCTCAGGCGCCTCGTGTTCGACCATCGGCAGAGCGGCGATGACCTTGTCGTCCTCGGTGGAGTCCGCCTTGGCCACCGCCTTGGCGTAGAGCCAAGTGGCCGCGTAGGTCAATTCGCCGATGGCGTTGATTGGCTTATCCGCGCCGAACTTCTCGGCGTAGCGCTTGGTGAAGTTTCGGTTCGCCTCGTTGTCGAGGACCTGGAAGTAAGACTGGCTGGCGATGATCCCGGCCTGCTCCTCGGGCGTCACCGCTGGCAGGAATGCCTCGTCCCAGCCGTGATAGACGAGGTGCGGTTTCATCTCGAAGCTGCGGTACTGCTTGACGCCTGTGATGGCGTCGGCGCCGGCAAACATCATCCACATGATGTCCGGGTTAGCCGCCTTCACCTTATCGAACGAAGGACCGAAGTCCTGCGTGCCGAAGGGGAAGAATTCGGCGCCGACGAGCTGACCGCCGGCGGCCTCGAACGCCGCCTTGACTGCCTCGGTGCTCTTGCGCGGCCAGACATAGTCCGAGCCCATGACGTAGACCGTCTTGCCCATGTTGCTGATCAGCCAGGGCACGATGGGGTCGATCTGCTGGTTCGGCAGCTGACCGGTGCAGACCAGGTATTTGTCGCACTCGCCGCCTTCGTAGTAGGTCGTGTAGATCATCAGCTTCTTGGCCGGGATCGTGACGCTCTTCGCCGCCACCCGCTCCAGGCTGGCGATCATGCCGATGATCACGTCGACTTCGTCCTGGAGGATCAGCTTGCGCGCCTTGTCGATGGCGCCCTGCGGTGAGGTCTGATCGTCCTCGACGATATACTCCAGCTCACGTCCCCCGGCGCCGCCGGCGGCGTTGATATCGTCCACCGCCAGCTTGAAGCAGTTGAGCTGCGTCTCGCCGAGGATCGTCTCCAGGCCGGTGAGCGCCGTCATGAAGCCGATCTTCACCTTGTCCTGCGCTTTCAGGATGCGCGGGAAACCAAGCGTGCTGGCTGCCAGCGCCGTGCCGCCCAGGGCCTTGATGGTGCTGCGCCTGCTGATTTGTCTGCCCGTCATGTTATACCTCCGTTCTCCTCTGTTGTGTTGTTGCTCAAATCGCCAGATATCTGCGCAGCATCGTCTCGTCGTGCAGATCTTCGGGCCCGCCTTCGTGAACGATGCGGCCTTTCTCCATGACCACCACGCGTCGTGCAAGCTGTAGTGTCAAGTCCAGATTCTGCTCGACCAGCAGCACCGCCGTCGTCGTGTTTTCGACAATCTGGCGGATCAGCCGAGCGATCTCCTGCACGATGTTGGGCTGGATGCCCTCGGAAGGCTCGTCGAGCAGCAGCACGCGCGGCCGGCCGCACAGCGCGCGGGCGATCGCCAGCATCTGCTGCTGGCCGCCCGACAGCGTGCCGCCGCGCTGTTCCAGCCGCTCGCGCAGGATCGGGAAGTACTCGAAAATCTCCGTCGGGAATCTTCGCGGCCTGCTCGCGGCCGGCGCTGGCGCGGGTGCCGACCAGCAGGTTCTCGCGCACGGTCAGCTTGGCGAAGATGCCGCGGCCCTGCGGCACGAAAGCGACGCCATGGCGGGCGATCGCGGTGCGGCGACAGGCCGGTGAGACGCGTGCCATCCAGGGCGACGCTGCCACAGGTTGGCCGCAGCAAGCCAATCAGCACGCGCATCAGCGTGCTCTTGCCGACGCCGTTGCGGCCGAGCAGCGCCAAGCACCTCGCCTTCCTGCAGCGCGAGATCGACGCCGGTCAGCACCGGCACGCTGCCATAGGCAGCGTGGATGTTGCTGATCTGCAGCATCGCTAATTGACGCCCCAGATAGACATCGCGGACCATCTCGTCGCGCTCGATCGCCTCGAACGACCCCTCGGCGAGGATCCGGCCCTGATGCATGACCGTGGTCGGACAGGCGAGTGCGCGCACGAAGCGCATGTCATGCTCGATGACCACGATGGTGATACGGCCCATCAGGTCGCGCAACAGCTGCACCGTCCGTTGTGTCTCTTCGACCGTCATGCCGGCAGTCGGCTCGTCAAGAAGCAGCAGCAGCGGATCGGCCATCAGAGCCATGCCGATCTCCAGCCATTGCTTCTGTCCGTGCGCTAGCGTGCCGGCGGGAAGCGCGGCACAGTCCTGCAGCGCCAGCATCGCCAGCATCGACGCGATCCGCTCGGCGCGGTCCCTCCCATGGCTGCGTGCGGCGACGCCAAGGTTTTCGGCCGCGCTCATACTGGGGAACAGGCTGGGCACTTGGAACTTTCGGGCGATGCCAAGCCGGGCGAAGGCGTATACCGGACGCCCCGCAATGTCGCGCCCGGCAAAGTGGATCCGGCCGGTACTGGGACGCAGCGTGCCGGCCACCATGTTGAACAGCGTGCTCTTGCCGGCGCCGTTCGGACCAATGATGCAGCGCAACTCCCCGGCGGCGACGCTCATGTCGATGCCGGCGACGGCGACTACACCGCCGAAGCGCTTGGCCAAGGCCTCGATCTGCAACAAGCGGCTCGCTCATGGTGATGGTCGTGTCGCGATGGCAAGCCGCGTGCCGATCCGTTCGAAGAGCGGCAGCAGTCCGCGCGGGAACAGAAACACCATGGCGACGAAGAAAGCGCCGATGACGATCGGCCACAGCTTCGTGTCGATGCTGCTGACCTCCTGCTGCAGGCGCTGCACGACGATGGCGCCGACGAAGGGACCCAGCAGCGTGCCTCGCCCGCCGATCGCCACCCAGACGATCACCTCCGTTGACAGCAGCAGGCCGATGAAGGCTGGCGCCACGTAGCCGGACAGTGCGGCGTACAGGCCGCCGGCGAGCGCCGCCATGGCTGCGGAGAGCACAAAAACGATGAGCAGATGCAGCGCCGTGTTGTAGCCCAGGGTCTGCGCACGCACCTCGTTGTCCTGGATCGCCGCGAGGATGCGTCCGTAGTGGCCGCGGCAAGCGATCCACAGCGCCAGCAGCGCCGCTGCGCACAGCGCCGATGACAAGATAGTACTGATCGACGGGGTCGATGAAGACGAAGCTGGCGCCGAAAAGCTCGATGCCCGGCGGTGGCGTGCCGATGAGGCCGGCGTCGCCGCCAGTGACCGAAGACCATCCGACGGCGATATGGTTTGCCACCAGCGACACGGCCAGCGTGACGATGGTGAAGTAGGCGCCGCGCACGCCGCCGAAGATGAGGAAGTAGCCGAGGAGGAGCGCGACGGCCACGGCGAGGAAGATCGCCCCGGCCATGCCGGCGAGCGCGGCGTTGCCGCCGCCCACCATCGATGCGAACACCGCCGTGCCGTAGGCGCCGAGGCCGAAGAAGGCGGCGTGACCGAAGCTTAGCACGCCCGCCTTGCCCCACAGATAGTCAAGGCTCAGCGCGAACAAGCCGAAGATTAGCGCATCGCGCACTACCGACAGCCCGTAGGGGCTGGCCCACAGCGGATAGAAGAGCAGGAACAGCACGCCTAAGCCGAAGAGCGCCAGCCAGGCCAGCGCGGTGCCGTCGAGGAAGGGCCCAGCCCCTGGCCGCAGGGGCCGAAACGATGCTCATGTCGGGATAAGCCCGCGCGGCCGGAAGCGCACCAGGACGACGGCGCCCACGAGCACCAGCGCCTGTGCCATCGTGCCCGGAAGGTGGTAGTTCAGGATTGTCTCGAGACCGCCGACCAAAGCCGCTGCCGGCAGCGATGCCGCCGATGCTGCCGGCGCCGCCGACGATGACGACGAAGAAGGAGCGCGCCAGGTATTGCGCCCCCATCTGTGCGATTACCTTGGTAAGTGGGGCGATCAGAACGCCCGCAAGGGCGGCCAGCGCTGCGCCGGCAGTGAAGGCGATGGCGTAGATGCGCCGCGTGTCGATGCCCAGGGCCTCGGCCATGTCGCGATCCTGGATCACGGTGCGCAGGTCGAGGCCGAAACGCGTGCGATGGACGACGAATAGAGCGCCGGCCAGGATCGCCAGCGCGAAAAGGATGAGCACGATTCGGTAGCCGGGGTAATTGACGCCCAGGATGTCGACCGTACCGTGGATCGGCGTGATGACGTTCTGCGGGCCGGAGCCGAAGATCAGCTGCAGCCCTTGCTGTAGGATCAGGCTGATGCCCCATGTGGCGAGTATGGTGTCGAGCGGTCGCCGGTAGAGGTACTGGACGATCCCGCGTTCGAGCAGGAGCCCGAATAGGCCGCCGACGACGGGCGCGAGCAGGAGCGCCAGCCAGTAGCTCCCACCGAGGCCATTGACGACGGCGAGCGTGAAGGCGCCGATGGTGACGAACTCCCCGTGGGCCATGTTGATGACGTTCATCAGCCCGAAAATGATGGCGAGCCCGAGGCCCACCAGCATCAGGATGCTAACTAGCGTCAGGATGTTGAGGAGGATCGGTAGGAGGGTCTCCATTCGGCGGCGCGCCCACGCAGAAGTAACCGGTTGGTTACTTGACGCCGAAGGAATGAGGGTGTCAAGGCGCCCCCGCTGCGGCGGGAAGCAACGCGGTCGGCTGCCTTGACACGGAATTCGGCAGCCTCGAATGTAACCATCTGGTTACTTCCGTGGGATGGACGGAAAATGATGCTGGTTCCGGCACGGCTGTCCGACATTGCGGGGCGCTACGGTATCTATCTGCTGCTTGCTGCGCTCGTGGCGTTCGCTGCCGTCGCCAGCCCGGAGTTCGCAACAACCGGCAATCTTGTCAACCTCATCAACCAGTCGGCCGCGCTGGCGATCCTCGCCATCGGCCAGACCTTCGTCATCGCCGCCGGGCTGATCGATCTTTCGGTGGGACAACTCCTCGGCTTGGTCGCCGTACTTGTCTGCGATCTCATGGGCGGCGCGCAGACCATGGTCGTGCCGGCGGTCCTGCTGGCGCTGGCGATCGGCGGTGGGGTCGGCCTGGTCAACGGACTGCTTTACCGCTGGCTGCGCATCCATCCGCTGATCCTCACCTTTGGCATGCTCAGCGTCCTGCAGGGTGCGATCTTCACCTACACGGACCAGAGCATCGGCCAAGCCGCTCCAGGCGCTGCTGTGGATCGCCAGCGGCAGCATCGCCGGAATTCCCGTTCGCGCTGGTCCTCATTGCCGTGGCAGGACTCGGCGCACACCATCTGCTGAAGGGCACGCGCTTCGGTCTGCATCTGCGCGCCGTCGGCGCCAGCCCGGAGAATGCGCGCCGGGCAGGCGTGCGCGTGCAGCAAATCACGTTGGCGGCTTTTGTCCTGTCTGGTCTCAGCGCCGGCGTCGCGGGCCTCATCGTCGCCGGTCGCCTCGGTACGGGTTATCCGAACGCCGGCACCGGCTACGAGCTTGACGCCATCGTCGCGGTCGTCCTCGGGGGCACCTCCTTTGCAGGCGGCCGCGCGACGATTGCCGGAACGCTGGCCGCAGTTCTGGCGCTGGGTCTGGTCAGCAACCTGCTGAACCTGATGGAGATCGCGGCCTTCGTGCAGATGGTGGTCAAGGGCGGCATCGTCGTCGCCGCCATAATTCTCAACCAACCGCGCGCGAGGTTGACATGAGCGTGGTCGCGCCGGCGCAGGTCGACTGGGTTGGCTGGCTGGCGCGCCAAGCGATCTGGATCGTGCTCATGCTGCTGCTCATCGTCTCTGCGCTGGCTTCGGACGCGTTCCTGCGACCGATCTACCTGTTCAACGTCGTGCGGCAGGCGGCGCCCGTCGGCATCGCTGCGCTCGGCGTCACTTTCGTGATGATCCTCGGCGGCGTCGATCTGTCGGTCGGCGCGGTAATCTCGCTGACCGCCATTGCCGCCGCGGTGGTGATGGACGGCAGCACTGCCAACCTTGCGCCGGCACTGCTGGTGTGCGGCCTCATCGGCCTTGCCATCGGGCTGACGAATGGTCTGATCGTCGCCTTCACGCGCGTATCGCCGTTCATCCTGACGCTGGGCATGGCAATCGTCGTGTACGGAACCACGCAGGTCTATTCCGGCGGAACGGCGGCCGGCCAGGTTTCGCCCGGTTTCCGCGAGTTCTTCAACAAGCGGCTGCTCGACCTCGTGCCGGTGCTGGCACTTGCGTTTTTGTTGCTCGCCGTGCTGGCGGCCTGGGTCCAGCAGAGCACCCGGTTCGGCCGCAGTCTCTATCTGATCGGCGCCAATCCGCAGGCGGCGCTACTCTCCGGCCTGCCCGTGGGCTGGGTGACCGTCGTCGCCTATGCCGTATCGGGCCTGGCCGCCGCCTTCGGCGGCATCGCACTGCTCGCGCGTGCCGGTGTGTCCAGCACCTATGCTGGCCGCGGACTTCGAGTTCGACGTGCTGGCTGCGGTCGTGCTCGGTGGCACGACGTTCGCCGGCGGGTGCGGCGGCGTCGGCGGCACGGTCGCCGGCGTGTTCGTGCTTTTCATTGCCTTCAATCTCGCGAACCTTATTGGGCTGCCGTTCCATGCGCAGCTCGCCCTAAAGGGAACGATCATCATCGCGGCCTCGGCCGCTTACGAATCGCTCAGGCGTGCCGGCTGATCCCGTCGCCTGGCGATCGAGCAAAGGAGAACGAGCATGCGAAGACTTTTCCTGCTAGTTGCCGTCCTTGGCTTTGCCGCCGGGCTTGCGGCTCATCCGGCGGCCGCACAGGACCTCGACCTGTCGCTCCAGGAATCGCACAAGCAGATCGAGGCCTGGGCGAACGAGCCAATCGACACTTCGAAGTTTAAAAAGGATTCACCCTACAAGGTCGGTCTATCGGCCGGCTATCTCAGCAATTCGTGGATCCTGTTCTGCTCGCAGTTGCTGCGCCACGAGGCGTCTCTGCACCCGGCGATCAGCGAGGTGCTGCTGACCGACGCGGCATTCAATCCGGCCAAGCAGGTCGCCGACATCGAGGATCTGGTAAGCAAGGGCGTCGACCTTCTGCTCTTCTGGCCGGTCGACGAGAAGGCGTTGCTGCCAGCGCTGAAAAAGGCCTCGGATGCCGGCGTGGTGACGATCAATGTCGGCTACAACTTCATGCACAGCCCCTCCGTCACCGGCAACGCCTATGTCAACCAGTGGGACATGACGATGGAGGGAGCCAGGCGCTTCGTCGATGGGCTCGGCGGCAAGGGCAAGATCTTCGCGATGATGCCGATCGCCGGCTCCTCCGCCGCGGTGGTACAGCTTGCCACCCTGCAGAGCCTCATCAAGGACAAGCCGGAGATCGAGCTGCTTACGGTCGAGTACGGCGACTGGAACCGCGCCAAGGCCAAACAGCTGACCGAGAACGTGCTGCAACGGTTCGGCCACATCGACGGCGTCTTCTCACCGGCGGCGCAGATGTCGATGGGCATCATCGAAGCCTTTGATGAGGCTGGCCGCGGTGATGAGGCGATCTTTTCCCCGGGCGACGAATACAATGGCTGGCTCAAATGGGTGAAGGAGACCGGCAAGTTCGGCTCGATGACGAGTGGGCTTCAGGTCGGCCGGGCCGCCGTACAGCACGGTCTGGCCATCCTCAAGGGAGAACCGGCGAGGAATGCGGTCATCGTCCCGACGCGCTACCTGACGCCTGAGGAAGCGGCGGCTTTGTATCAGGAAGGCCGGCCCGACGACTGGTGGCCGACGGACTTGCCGGCGGAGTGGCTGCCGCAATAGGGAGGCGGCGGATCGATGGCAATCCTGGAAGCGCGCGGGCTGACCAAGCGCTTTCCCGGCGTCCTCGCCCTCGACCGAGTGGATCTCGATGCCGAACGCGGCGAGGTCCATGCCCTAGTCGGCGCCAACGGTGCCGGCAAGTCGACGCTGATGAACATCCTCGCCGGAGTCTTCCCGCCCAGTGCTGGCGAGGTGCGCCTCGACGGGACTCCTGTGACCTTCGCTTCACCACGTGCCGCGCAGGCGGCAGGGATCAGCACGGTCTATCAGGAGCCAAGTGTCATACTGGAGCTGACGGTGGCCGAGAACATCTTCCTCGGCCACGAGCCGGCGAAGCGGCTCGGCGGCATCGATCGCCGCCGGCTCACCGCAGAGACGCGCGCCATCGCCGCGCGACACCACTTGCAGCTCGATCCCCATGCGTTGGTCGAGCAGCTCGGCGTCGCCCAGCGCCAGCGCGTCGAGCTGGCTCGGGCACTAGCCGTCTCCGCCCGAATCCTCGTGCTCGATGAGCCAACCGCAGTGCTCGCCGGCCGCGAGGTGGAGAATCTCTTCGCGATCATTGCGAAGCTGAAGGCGTCCGGGCTCCTGATCCTTTACGTCTCGCACCGGCTGGAGGAGGTCTTCGCTGTCGCCGACCGCATCACCGTTCTGCGTGACGGACGCAAGGTGGACACCGTTGCTGCCGCGGCGACAACGCAGCCACGCCTGGTGCAGATGATGACCGGCCGCGAAGTGGGCGAGGCAGTCCGTCTACCGCCGGTTACCACGGCAGCGCAACCCATCCTGCGCATGGCTTGGATGGATGCCGGGCACTGCTCGGAGTTCACGGTGCAGCCTGGCGAGATCGTCGGCCTGGCAGGACTGGTCGGCTCGGGCCGCAGCGCCATCGCGCAAACTCTGGTGGGTCTCGGACCGCCCGGCATGGTCAGATCCGCGCGCATCCAAATGGCCGGGCAGTCGATCAGCCTGTTGTCGCCGCGGGCGGCGCGCCGACATGGTGTCATCTACCTGACCGAGGATCGCAAGCGCGAGGGCGTCTTTGCCGACCTATCAGTTCTGGTCAACGCGACGGCGGCATCGCTGGAACACTTCACCCCGGGCGGTGTAATTGCCCGTCGTCGTGAGCGGCGCGAAGCGCACACCGCCCTTGAGCGGCTCCGCTTGGTCGCGCGTTCTCTCGACGTACCGGCGCGGCAGCTGAGCGGCGGCAACCAGCAGAAGCTGTTGATCGCTCGCGCCCTCCTGAGTGCGCCGCGCCTGCTGGTCTGCGACGAGCCGACGCGCGGCGTCGATGTGGGTGCCAAGCAGGAGATCTATGCCATCCTGGCCGAGATCGCCGGGCGCGGCGTCGGCATGGTGCTCATCTCTTCAGAGCTGAAGGAGCTGCTGATGCTTTGCCACAGGATTTTCGTGGTGCGGAACCGGCGGATCGTACACTCCGTGCGCGCGGCGGAAACATCCGAGGACGCGCTCCTGCTGGCGGCGACCGGGGGCGTGTGAGTCTCGCCGTCTCAACGGATTTCGTTCGCCTGTTGCAAACTCATGAAGCAGCCGCCCTTGCTCGAGCTTGATAAACAACATCCGGCTCTACACACGGCCGGCCCTTGTCACGCCTCGCTTCTCGGCCTCTTGACTAGTCTAGAAGCGCGCTGTTCGCAGGCGAGCAGAAGATTGGCTGCCTGTAGAGGCTTGACCAGCGGCCGATCGCGCCGATGTCGTAGGGCGTGGTCTGGCGGACTTCGTTGATCCAGTTGCCGAACAGCAAATGGGCGTGGCCGCGCCAGCGGTTTTCCGGCGGGCTCCTGAGAAGCCATAAGCCTGCCGCGCAACTACTTCCCCGGCGACGATTTTAATTGTCGAGTTCGCGAGCGCGGTCGGCGCCGTGCCAGGGGCGCTGGCTACCTCGCATCCGTTACTTTTTCTTGCCGGGTGCAGAGCGAGCGAGCCTCGGCGGCATGATCGAAAACGACGATACCGCGGCAGCCGGTTTCGCTTTCAGCTGTTTTGGCTTCTTGTGCTCGCGATTGCGTCTTTGTTGCCCTTTGGCCATTGATTTTCTCCTCAGTTAGTTCATCCAAGATGTCTTTGCATGCAGGCGAACCTGTTGGAAACAAACGCCTAGCTCTCGCCTAGCTCGGCAAGTTCGCAGTGCCAAGAACGTAAGGAGCCCTGTGACGTCCTGAGTAGAGTTTGCCAGCTGCCTCGAGGATCCGGTCACGATTTGCATCGAATGCGCTCAAAAATCCGGCTTCATCCTTAGACGTGCCCGGACTCATCCGGGAGAGCGCCTCGTCCTCGACGAAAAACAGGATCTCGAATACAGAGTCATGCCCACTGAAGCGCACACACTGGCGGGCCGGATCATAACAGCGGCTGTGATTAGGAAAATGGACGGTCATTTCAAGCATCATAGGCCCTATTTGCTACGAAAACACGCTCGTCGATTAGCTCAAGCCTGGTGCGCCTCGAGGCTCCGGGCTCACGTATCACGGGCTGGCAACTTTCCGGAATTTGCGAATGAGGGCGGCGGATGCCTTGTAGAAGCTGTCGGTCGGGTTCGTGCGGCAGTAATCGTCGATCCACTTCGTCAGCTCCTCCGTACGCTGTCCGCCGGACACATCCCCCTCCTGGTCCACATCATAGTGGTTATACGCAGTCACATAGCCGAGCACCCACGCGACCATGGTCGCGGCGTCGACCGCATCGCCAGCTCGACGTTCAGACCACGAACTGCAGGACAGGTTACCTTGTCCCAATACGGGCAGATCTTGCGCGGCAACTTCTATCGTCAACGCGAGCAGCGTCGCAGAGAGTAGAACGGTCCGCTTAATCCTCTTCTTCATGGAGATGAAGCGGGCGCGAACCAAATTCGCGCCCACGATAAATCTCGTCTCGAAGAAATCAGTAGTCCATGCCTCCACCCATTCCCATTCCACCACCCGGCATGGCCGCGGCCTTGTCCTTGGGTTTCTCGGCGATCATGGCTTCGGTGGCGATCAAGGCTGAGGCAACGGATGCCGCATCCTGCAATGCCACGCGCACCACCTTGGTCGGGTCGATGATGCCGGCCGCGACCATGTCGCAATATTCTTCCTCCTGTGCGTCGAAGCCATAGTTGCCCGACTTCTCCAAGAGCTTGCCGACGACGATCGAGCCCTCGACGCCCGCGTTCTCGACGATCTGGCGGACTGGCGCTTCGAGCGCCTTCGCCACGATGTTGATGCCGGCGGTAATGTCGGCGTTTTTGGAGGTGAGCGCTTCCACCGCCTTCTTGGCTCTCAGCAGGGCGACACCGCCGCCTGCAACGACGCCTTCCTCGACCGCGGCGCGGGTAGCGTTCAGCGCGTCATCGACGCGGTCCTTGCGCTCCTTCACCTCGACTTCCGTCGAGCCGCCGACCTTGATCACGGCAACGCCGCCGGCGAGCTTGGCAAGCCGCTCCTGCAGCTTTTCCTTGTCGTAGTCCGAGGTCGTCTCCTCGATCTGCGATTTTATCTGGCCGATACGAGCCTGGATGTCGGACTTCTTGCCGGCGCCATCGATGATGGTGGTGTTGTCCTTGTCGACACGCACGCGCTTGGCACGGCCGAGCATGTCAAGCGTTACGTTCTCCAGCTTGATGCCGAGATCTTCGGAGATCATCTGGCCGCCCGTAAGGGCGGCGATGTCCTCCAGCATGGCCTTGCGACGATCGCCGAAGCCTGGCGCCTTCACAGCAGCAACCTTGAGCCCGCCACGCAGTTTGTTGACGACCAGTGTCGCCAATGCCTCGCCTTCCACATCCTCGGAGATGACGAGGAGCGGTCGAGCCGATTGAACGACGGCTTCGAGGATCGGCAGCAGGGCCTGCAGATTCGCGAGCTTCTTCTCGTGCAGCAGGATGTGTGGATCTTCAAGCTCGACAGTCATCTTGTCGACATTGGTGATGAAGTAGGGTGAGAGATATCCACGATCGAACTGCATGCCCTCGACAACGTCGAGTTCGGTTTCCATACCCTTGGCTTCCTCGACCGTGATGACGCCCTGGTTGCCGACCTTCTCCATCGCCTTGGCGATCATCTGGCCGATTTCGGCCTCGCCGTTAGCCGAGATTGTGCCAACTTGGGCTATTTCATCCGAGGATTTGATCTTTTTTGACCTTTTCTGCAGGTCCTCAACGGTGGTTGCTACCGCCATCTCCACGCCGCGTCTGAGGTCCATCGGGTTCATGCCGGCGGCAACCGCCTTGGCGCCTTCTCGAATGATTGACTGAGCCAGAACGGTGGCTGTCGTCGTGCCGTCGCCGGCGATGTCGCTGGTCTTGGATGCAACCTCACGGAGCATCTGGGCGCCCATGTTCTCGAACCTGTCATCAAGCTCGATTTCTTTCGCTACACCTACGCCGTCCTTGGTCGTGCGTGGCGCGCCATAGGACTTGTCGATGACCACGTTGCGACCCTTCGGTCCAAGCGTCACCTTTACCGCGTTGGCGAGAATATCGACTCCGCGCAGCATGCGCTCGCGCGCATCGGCGCCAAACTTTATGTCTTTGGCAGGCATGTTGGAATTCCTTTGGTTGAAATTGAGGCCGTCGGAGTGTCGCTCAGGCGGCTTTCTTGACCGTCACCCTGCCCTCGATCACGCCCATGATGTCGGATTCTTTCATGATCAGGAGCTCTTCGCCGTCGATCTTGACTTCGGTGCCGGACCACTTGCCGAACAGCACCACGTCGCCGACCCTCACGTCGATCGGGATGAGCTTGCCGGCTTCGTCCCGACCGCCCGGGCCGACGGCGATGATCTCGCCCTGCATGGGCTTTTCCTGCGCAGTGTCCGGGATGATGATGCCGCCTTTGGTCTTGGTGTCTTCTTCAACACGACGCACGACCACACGGTCATGCAGAGGGCGGAATTTCATGTTTAAACTCCTTGCTTGAGCGTCATTCGCAGAAGCCGCGCTCCTGCGTCACCGCGCATATGTGCGAAATGTTTTTGCTGTAAGAACTGCACTCGCACTCGATGAGCGTGAGTGCTAACGCTCTACTTCATACATGGTGTGTCATTTCCCATCAGCAAGGGGAAATGGAACAGAAGTGGAAATATTGATGCGACCTGGACGTTTCAGGGCTCGCCATACTCGCGCTCCACAGCCGACCGGCCACCCCGATTTTTCAAAGCATCCGCCGGATTAAGCCGGGTCAACTGAAAATTCTGAGCATCCCGGCGTACGCAGAATTCCATATCCCTAATCGCGATGAGCGGTCCAAGACCCGGCACAATTCGGTGACTTCCATGCACCCGATCCGAAGTCCTCTGAGAGCGTTCCGCTAACGCGGATCTTGGCGATTTGCGCGACAAGTGCCCCCTGACGGTCCACCTTGCCGGAGACGAGTCCACTCAGAGGACCGACATATTTGACGTTCCCATCTTCTACGACCAAGGAAACCGATCGGTCCTTGCACCGGGAATCTTGAGTTTTGGCACTCGCGTTGACGCGCCAGGTGCCGTCGAAAGCCTCATTTCCAAACCCCGATGAGGCAAAAGAACCCGCCAACAGCCCACCCCATGCGAAATAGAGTATCGATTTGAGAATTTTCACGATCTGCTCCGGGTTGCTTACCTCTAGGGATCACATCTTGGGATGCTGGCCGCCTCAAAATCCGCATATGCATTTGTATTTTCGTGTTCGCGGCATTTCTCATTGTGGTTTTACTTTTGATACGCATCTCACATTCGCGGACCAGACCAATATAAGAATATAAGAATATAAGAACACAAGTCGACTCGTATCTTTCGGTAAGCTGGTACTCATCGAACCTGCGAATTGGTCGCGAATACGGACAAATGTGCCGCCAGGTAATCCTGGCCAAATCGCGGTTTAGCAAAAACCCAGGGTTCGGTTTCTTGAGAAGCGCGCGGTGTGTGCTGTTCTGCACAGCAGCATGCTCCGTTGTGCTGTAGATTTGGGAATCGGATTAGGGAAATCTTTCCCTCTCCTCTCCTCCCCTCTCCTCGAAAGGAAAAGTCATGAAAATCTCTCCGAACGTCAAGCCAGCCGCGTGGGGCGCGGTCGGCGGAGCAGTTGCTCTCGCCATCATCGGATTCAGCTGGGGCGGCTGGGTCACCGGTTCCTCGGCAACCACCCTAGCGGATAAACACGCCACCACCGAAGTGGCGAAGGCTCTGGCGCCCATTTGTTTCCTGCAGTTCAACCAGCAGCCGGGTGCGGAAGCCAAATTGGTTGAGCTGAAGGGCATCACGAGCCCCTATCAGCAGGCTTCCTTCATTGAAAAAAACGGCGCGGCGATCATGCCCGGCAGCGACAAGGTGGTTAAGGGTGTCAGCCTGGCATGTGTCGAACTGCTCCTCAAAGCCACAGCGAACTGATTGCAGGGCAATCGGGTGAACGAGGTTTTCGGATCGTTTCGAATCCAAGCGCGTCGGTTGAAGTCATTTCCGAATCCGGCAGGCCGACCGAACGACCGAAAAGAATCAGAAACGCCGTTCACCCGATTCCCCTGGAACTGATTGTCAGCTTACCTGGTTGCGGCGACCAGCATATGGTCGCCTGCCCGTGGCGGCAGATTCGAACACCAAATCACCGATCTGCTGTTCTTCAGTCGCCGTCACCTGAACAAGTACCGGGGGCTCGATCTGATCCATGCCGGTCAGCTGGAACGGACGAACGAAGGTGACGAGCTCGCGGCTACGCTTGGTGCTCACAGCCCAATACCGCCTGTAGCATTTTCCGGCGAAGTGGAATCACTTCGCCGATAAGAAAATGCGCAGGATCAAATACTTGGAGCATGTTCTTTTCGGAAAGGAGCATGTTCTCTTCGGAAAAGTGTGTACACTTTTCCGGAACATGCTCTGGAGGTCGAGCGACGGCGGCTGCACCCCAGTCTTCCCTGAGTTTTGGGACAGCGGGTCGCCGACGGCGTTGACGCTACAGCTTCAGATTGTTGATCAATCCGGCACAGGCTTTTGCTACGGCTGCATCCGGTTCAGCGCTTCCGGGCATCGTCGCCCAGCCGGCTTTCGCCACAAAGGAACTCTGGTCCCAGGCGCCGACTTTCTTCATTTCCGCCTGTTGGACGACTGCGTCCGCCGATCGCTGGAACTGTGAGACGCAGATCGGAGCGAGAGATGCCACGATTGCGTGTTGTGTCGTCATTTTTGCAGTGGAGCCGGTAACCCAGCCGCCCCAACCAAATCCTATGACCGCGAGTGCGGCCGCGCCAGCTACTGCACCCAGCAGGGCCGACTTCAACTTGCTCTGGAAATCCACGATGTTACCTTTCGATGCATTGGGGAAAGAGTTTTCCCCAACCTTGCACTCCACTGTACGTGACGAAAAAGTGCCCGACTGTGCAAAACAGCTCACCAACGGCCGCTGCCACTGGGATTCGAGATCGAGCTCGCGCCGATCTTGGGTTCGCAGTGATCAAGCGAGAAGAGGATCGGACCAGCGCGCTTCGATCTTCAGCTGTCCGAGGTCGCGCCTTCCAGGCAGTACGGCGTTCGAAACAGGATGTCGGTGTTGTGTCTGCTCACGTTCGACTTGACTGGGGCTGGTCGTGCAGAACGACGCTTAGCAATGAACTGTGAACATTCAGCTGGCCGTTGTATTCGATAAAGCCCAATTTACGAAACTTGTTCATGAAGAAACTCACGCGTGATCGCGTGGTACCGATCATCTCCGCCAGGGTCTCCTGGCTGACCTTTGCAATGATCGGCTCGGGCCGGCCCTCCTTGCCGAAATTTGCCAGCAGAAGGAGAGCCCGCGCCAGGCGCTTTTCACTTGAATTGAACAGCTGATCTACCAGGTCCTCTTCAACCTTGATAGTTCGCGCCAGGAGGTAAGAGATAAACAGCTCTGCGAATGCCGGCTCTTCGTGCAGAACGCGAACTATGGCACCTTTCTCGAGCTGCATGATTTTGCAACCCGACATTGCCGTAGCTGCCGCCGTTCGCCGCGGCTGACCCGCCAGGCATCCCTCACCACAGAATTCACCCTTCCCAAGGACCGCGACAACCGCTTCTTTGCCTTGCTCGGAAATAACCGTCAGCTTGACCTTACCTTGCTCGATGAAAAAAACGGATTCTGCTGGATCACCCTGTGAGAACACGACTTGGTTCGCGCAATATTTGGCGATCGTTCTTCCCTTGCCCACCTTGGAGAGAAAGGCTTTCGGATCGAACACGGCCTTTCGCTTGCTTTCAACTTTTTTGTCCATAACGGACCTCCCCTTAATTTCCGCGGGAGCTGGCAGAGGTCCATCATAGCATTGTTCTCGCGGAGACGCGACATGAGGAAGGTTCCGGGTGGCCACGTCAGGCCGCCGGATTCATTATTCGCCCTGTCTTGAGGAGCGTGCCTTTCAAGAGAGCCCGACGGGGTTGAGCGTGAAAAACTGACGGACTGCGTTCCGGCGCAACGGTCTGCTAAGCCATCGCCCAGAGCCTACTGCATTTCAGGCCCCTTGCGGAATCGTTTGACCCTCGTGTTTGCGAGTTGAAGATCGATATCCCGGATCGGGCAAAAACGTGTCTTTCTCGGATCCCGATATTGATCGATTCGTCAGTTCGCACATGTTCAAGGCTATTTTGCAAAGGTGCGCGGGATTCGTTATTCCCTCGTCAAAGGAACGGATGATCACAAGCGCCAACTCCCGATGTGCGTCTTGTTGGCGTTCATAGTCTGCCGGCAGAGCATCGACCGCCGTGTCGAAGGCTCGCCCCATTGTTTGCAACGCCCAGGGATAATAGGCCCGACAGTATTTCTCTGATGAGTTCATCTTGGGTGCCTCCGCATACCCCCAAGCGTCACGTCCACTTTCGGTTATGGATTACGCTGATAACCAGGAGAACGTGACCGGATTGGGGGGGCGCTGTGATTGTAGCCACTCGCTTTCAGGGGCGCTGGTCAAAATTGATCACAACCAGCATCTCGAGTGAATGCATGTTGTAGAGGAACCCGGCGCCCGTTGTTGTCAACTTGCAAAACCTGGGGTTGTGGGCCCTGAAGGCAATTTCCGCCGCGGACCGAACACTGGCGCCACCACCAGTTTTCAGCGGCGTGCGTCCTTTGTTCTGCCAAGTCGCCGTCGCCTGACCTGTCATCACGCTGCCATAACCAGCAACTACGGTTTTCTTCTCAGCAGGTCGGCCAACAAGATGCCCATCTCCTCAGATATGAAGCCCACGGCACATCGTGATCTTGCCGCGGCCAAGTATGTCGATTTCATCGTAGCGAAGGGCTTCAAGCCCTTTATCGTCTTGAACAGAGGATACCCGGGCTGGTACGAGGCGCTCCCTGGGGAGGGGATAAGCGAGACGGACAGTAAGCGATATCTGGAGTTGCGGCAGGCCATCTTCGCGCAGCCTGGCGGGCGACAGGCCATAGCTGCAGAGCTTTTCCGTCGGGATCTTGTTTATCGGTGATCCGCTTACAACCACAACGAGTTCTCTTACGTCTACTCCGGGCCCTTTATGTTACGGAGCCTGTCGCTGTCATCCTGCGGCAACAATTGAGCGCGAAATTGATCCATGGGGTTGCGTGAAATCCCCTCCCGACCTGCCCCGGCCCTGACCGGGGCTTCTTTTATGCGACGGGAACCTTTCAAAGGCTGCAGCATTGGATGGGCGATTTCATCCGCTGAGGTGCCCGAGCGTGGAACGAACTCACCACCCGAGGCCGAACGCATCAAGTCCATCGCCTGTTCGAGGCGAGCAGAAGATTGGCTGCCTGTAGAAGCTTGATCAGCGGCCGATCGCGCCGATGTCATAGGGCGTGGTCTGGTAGACTTCGTTGATCCAGTTGCCGAAGAGCAAATGGGCGTGGCTGCGCCAGCGGTTCTCCGGCGGGCTCTCGGGATCGTCGCCGGGAAAGTAGTTGCACGGCAGGCTTATGGCTTTGTTCGCCGCACGGTCGCGCCAATACTCTTCCGCAAGAGTTGCGGTGTCGTATTCGATGTGATTGAACATGTAGAGCGCACGATGCGGCGCGTCGCCGACAAAACACAGTCCCACTTCGTCGGACTCGATCAGTACCTCGAGCGAGTTGCCGGTCGGAAGATCGGCGCGCCGCACCTCGGTCCAGCGGGAGACCGGAATGGAAAAGTCGTCCGAGAAGCCGCGCAGATAGGGCGAAGACGGGTTGAGATTGCGGTGGCGATAGACCCCGAAGGCCTTGCAGGCAAGCGCGTGCTTCGGCACGCCGTGGAAATGATGAAGGGCGGCCTGCGCCCCCCAGCAGATGTTCATAGAGGAGTGCACGTTGGTCACGGTCCAATCGTAGATGCGCCGCAACTCGTCCCAATAGGTCACGTTTTCGAAAGGCAGCAGCTCGACCGGCGCTCCGGTAACGATGAGGCCGTCGAATTTCTCGGTCTTCACCTCCTCCCAGCTGCGGTAGAAGGCGAGCATGTGATCGGGCGAGGTGTTTTTCGGCGTGTGGCCGGTGATCCTGATGAGCGTCATCTCGACCTGCAGCGGCGTCGCGCCCGCCAGTCTCGCAAACTGCGTTTCCGTGCGGATCTTGTTGGGCATCAGGTTGAGCAGTCCGATGCGCAACGCACGGATGTCCTGGCGCGCGGCCGCATCGTCAGGCATGACCATCACGCCTTCCTGTTCCAGGGTTGAGCGGGCCGGCAGATCGTTGGGAATCCTGATGGGCATCGTCAAACGCCTGCGCTGTCGATCAACGAGCCAACGAGAGCGACGAAATCGCTTTCGCTGCCTACTGCCGCGATTCTGTCCATCGCGACCGAGTAGCCGAAGTTGGCGGCGATGGCCTCGTAGAGAGGAATGCGATGGTGCAGGAGCTGTTCGAATCCCCACACCGCGAAAGCGTCGGGATCGACGTCGTCATCGTCGATGAGTCCATGCCTGGCCTTGTACTCGCTCCACTTCGCTTCGAGGAAACGGTCCTGGTAGTACATCGGCTTAGGCTGCTTGCGGAAGCGCTCCACGAGGGTGCGCGCGTGCGCTTCCGTACCCCGGAGGTAGAGCAGGAGGGCGCACCCGGCCAGGCTCGACAGCACGGGATCGGCCGGGTCGTCGGGGTTCACGACCTCGCACAGACTGCCGCCCGAGTCGCAAACGAAGTGTCGATAACCGTAGATGTCGCGCGCCTTGCCGATGAACATGGGGACGTCGAGGAGTGCTGAAATTTCCGCCTCGCGGTGCAGCGCCTGGCGGCGCCGGTATTCGGAAAACGCGATGCCGTGTTCTTGGGGATCGCCGGGCTTGCCCAGGTAGGTTGAAAGCGGATCGAGATTCTCGAAGGTGATGTTGGAGGAGATGTAGATCGAGTCGGACCTCAGCAGGTCGCGCAGGAACGGGACCTTCATTGCCTCGCGCTTGAAATTGTCGACGATGTGCTCGCCCATGTAGCGCGTGCCGATGCGGTAGTCGACCGAGTAGTGGAACCAGCCGTGGCCCTGCAGCAGACGGGCAAGGGTGGTCTTGCCAACGCCCGACATGCCGAAGACGGCTACGGCCTTGTTGGGCCAGTCGTTGAATTCCTTGGCGGAGCGAAAACGCATGGGAGCAGGGCCGGGCGGTGGAGGGCGCTTCCTATGGCATTTTGCGGCGAATTGGAATCACTTCGCCAAACATGCGCCGGAAGGCCTTGACAGGTAGAAGGCAGAGGCCGTGGGAGTAATTCACGAAGAATGTCGAAGGCAGCATTGGACTACCCGGCAACCTGGTATGCGGCAACCACCGACACGGATCGGATCAGACCGGCGCTCGCCGGCACTACCAGGGCCGATGTCTGCGTGATCGGAGGAGGCCTCGCAGGACTTTCGGTCGCCTGCGAGCTCGCCGAGCGTCGGAGGAACGTCGTGGTGCTCGAGGCGCGACGTCTTGGTTGGGGAGCTTCGGGGCTGAACGGCGGATTCGTGTCTTCGGGCTTCGCAGCGCGTTTGCCCGAGCTCGAGCGGAAGCTGGGACTCGCCACGGCGCACGCGCTGCATCGGCTATCCATGGAAGGGACCGAAATCGTGCGCGCGCGAGCCCGCAAGCTGTCACCCGGGATCCTGATGGGCGAGGGACTCCTCCTCGCCGTGCGCTATCGCGACTCCGACCGATTGAAGAGATACAGCGCGGAACTCAGGGAAAAGTTCGGGCGCGAGACCCGGTATCTTGCCACCGAAGAGCTCCGTTCGCGGCTCAAGTCCAACTTCTACTTTGACGGGCTCTACGATGCCGGCGCCTTTCATATTCATCCGCTTCGCTATGTGAGAGCGCTCGCCGGCTGGGCGGAAGGGGAGGGAGCCGTTCTCCATGAAGGCTCCCGGGTGACGCAAGTGAGCCGCAGCGGTACTGAGCTCGTGGCGCGCACGCAGAGCGGCGAGGTTCGTGCCCGGCATGTGGTGCACTGCCACAGTGCTCACGACCGGCATCTGTTCCGAAGGCTTGGCCGCGCCGTGCTCCCGGTTGCCACCTATATCGCGGTGACGGAGCCCATCGGCGGCCGGGTGCGCGAGGCCATCGATACCGAAGCGGCAATCGCCGACAATCGTCGGGCGGGCAATTACTATCGCCTGGTCGATGATGGACGGATCCTGTGGGGCGGGCGGATCACGACGCGAATCTCGGAACCTGGCCGGCTGGCGCAGATGATGAAGTCGGACATGCTCGGCATCTATCCGCAGCTCGGTTATGCAGAGATGCAATTCGCATGGGCCGGCCTGATGGGGTACGCGCTGCACAGGATGCCGATCATCGGCGAACTGACGCCGGGACAGTGGGCGGTCGCCGCATTCGGCGGTCACGGTCTCAATACCACGGCCATAGCCGGGCTTTTGGTCGCGCGCGCCATCGTCGACGGCGACCAGGAGTGGCAGCGCTTCAGGATGCTGGGCGCCCCGTGGATCGGCGGACCCCTCGGGCGCGCGGGAGTTCAGCTGAGCTACTGGGGAATGCAGCTCCGCGACCGCTATGATGAGCTGCGCTCCGGCGCAGGGTCGTGAGCAACGATGGGTCATCAGGTTCGGATGAGGCCTCGCAACGAATGCGCCGCATGCTCGAACCCGGCTGATTCGCCATTCAAGCGCGCGGGGCCCTGGCGAGTCGGGGCTTGGAGAACGATTCCCGCCTGGGCAAAAACGGCTGATTTCTGCGCCCGGACACGCCCGCGGGCGGCCATTCGGACGGCCTGCGCAAAGCTATTGTCGAGCAAGGTGCGTGTCGATATACAGGCGCGCATTCGAGGCGCCCGCGACGCATTGGATGCAAGTTGTTCCGATGGCTGACAACAATAACGCGCAGCACTATTGCCCTTCCGACAACGAAACGTTCATGAACGAGCGGCAGCGCGACTACTTCCGGGCCAAGCTCTTGGCCTGGAAAGAGGACATTCTGCGCGAAAGCAAGGAAACGCTGGAACACCTACAGGACGAAAACAACATCCTCCCCGACCTGGTCGATCGGGCATCCACGGAAACCGACCGGGCGCTCGAGCTCAGAACACGCGACCGCCAGCGCAAACTGATCGCCAAGATCGACGCGGCCTTGCACCGGATCGACACCGGCTCGTACGGCTATTGCGAGGAAACCGGCGAACCCATTTCACTGCGCCGTCTCGATGCGCGCCCAATCGCCACCTTGTCGATCGAGGCACAGGAACGTCACGAGCGGCGTGAGCGCGTCTACCGCGACGACTGAATTCCAGAGCTTGCTCGCCAAAGTAGATGACGCGGCGCCAAGAGCATGCTCCAAGTTGTTGATTCTGCGCAGCTTTAGCCCGCAACCTGCTCCATTCAGCTCAGTGGCTGCCGTCGGTGCCGTCGTCGTAGCGGTCCCGCACCGGAACAATGCGAGGATGGTCGGGCTCGAAGGCCCGCACGCTGCTGACGCGGTCGCTGAATGCCGCCGGGCGCGGCGCCATGCGGCCGGGCTGCGGACGAGGTTCCGGCGGCGGCGACACGGGCTGCGGTGGCGGCTCCATGCGGGGCGCGCGCCGGAGGAACGGCGCGTCATGGCTCATTTCCGGTCCGAGGCCGGCGGCAGGAATGCCCGCCTCCACAACAAGGTCCTGGTGCGAACCGACGAGAAGCAGGTGCTCGACACGATCGCGGCGCACGAGCACCAGCCGCCGCGACGGGTCGAGATCGTGGTATTCGACGATCTCGAGGCGCTGGCCCCGGCGGCCCTTGATGCCGCCGCGCATGGAGCGGGCAACGAGAATCGCGATGAACAGGAGGAGCAGCAGAACAGCGGCCGCGCCGACGTAGATGGTCAGACTCTGAATGTCCATTCGTTGCCTCGATCAAAAACGGTGCTGCCGTCCCCGGAACACAAACGCCGCAAAGGCCGAAGTTCGCTATCGTCTCGCGGTGCCTGCCAAACCCTACGCGAATACTGGCATCAAATGACCGAGTTGAAAACTGATTCACGCCTGGTGAGCCGATCTTTCTAGCCTCCGCGGTTCACCTATACTGCGGCGATTCGGAGCGCCTACCCGGGATCTCAACACATGGACGAGGGCAGCGGCAGGCTAAGGCGGGCGGCGGGCAAGCTCACCCCGGAACTCCGCCGCGGCCAGCTGCTCGTTGCAATTCTGCTGGCGCTCCTTGCCCTGCTCATGGCGCTCTATCTCAGTCAGCGGCCAGGCGGCCAACTTTCCGGGTGGTCGCTGGTCGGCCTCACCGTGCTCGCGGCAACAGGCTTCTTTGCGCTGCTGGGAATGATCGCCGGCATCGTCCATGTGGGCAACACGCCGCGCCGGCAGGCATTTCTCCACGGCCTGGCGGATGCAGTCGATGATGCGTTCGTTGTCACCGACCGGCGGGGCCGGGTGGTGCAAGCCAATGAACGCTATCACGCGCTGCTGGCCGAGGCCGGGCTGAAAAGGGTGGTGGGGGTGGAAAATCTCTATGCCGGGCGCCCCGAAATTTCCGATCGGATCTACAGACTTGCGCAGGCCGCGCGCACGCGCGCCGCAGCCTATGAAGAGTTCAGGCTCGCTTCGGGTTCCGCGGCCGCAGGCGGGAAGGCGGATCGGTCGGTGTGGTACCGGGTTTCCGTTGCTCCGATAGCAGCGAGTCTCGGGCAGACCTATTCCCTGTGGCGCCTGACCGATGTGAGCGCAGACCGGCTGAAACAGGAGAACGCACTTTCCCGGCTGCAGTACATCATCGGCTATCTCGATCATGCGCCGGCAGGCTTTTTCTCGACCGAAGCGGACGGTCGCATCGCCTACCTCAACGCCACGCTCGCCGACTGGCTGGGCCTCGACCCCGAGGAAACCGTCAACGGCTCTCTGAAGCTCGAGGACATCGCCTCTGCGGATGGCCGGCAGCTGATTCTCGGAGTTGCTCCGGCGGCCGGGCAACAGCGCACCGAAACCTTCGACCTCGAGCTTCGCGCCAAGAGTGGCCGCAAGGTGCCGGCGCGCATCATCCATCGCACGGATTTCAGCGAAGACGGCGAGGCCAGGCCCTCACGGTCGCTGGTGCTTCTGCGCAGGCCGGGCGAGACGGCCGAAAGCGCACCCCACATCGCCGAGCTGCAGCTTTCACGCCTGTTCAACAATGCCCCGATCGGTATCGCCCAGGTGGACCGCAGGGGTCTGCTTGTCAACGCCAACGTGGCGTTTCTGCGCCTGAGCCCCGGCGCCAGGCGCGGCTCACCCCTCAGCGCCATCGCTGCCGAGACGAGCCGCAAAACATTGATGGACACACTGGCCATGGCGCAGGGCGGCAACGGCGAGGTTCACACCGTGGACATAAGCCTCGCAGGAGAACCGCCGCGCTCGGCACAACTCTTCGTCCTGCGTTCCGAACATGCGCCCGCCGGCGCGGTGGAAACCACCGTCTATGCCGTCGAGACGACCGAGCACCGGGCGCTCGAAGCGCAGCTGGGCCAAAGCCAGAAGATGGAGGTGATCGGCCAGCTGGCCGGCGGCGTCGCCCATGACTTCAACAATGTGCTGACCGCGATCATCGGATTCTCGGATCTGCTGCTGGCGCGCCACAGGCCCGCCGACCCGGTGTTCGCCGACCTCATGAACATCAAGCAGAATGCCAATCGCGCCGCCAATCTGGTGCGCCAGCTGCTGGCGTTTTCACGCCGTCAGAACTCTCAGGCCGGAAGTGCTGTCGCTCATCGACGCATTGTCGGACCTGGAGAATCTGCTCGGCCGGCTGCTCGGTGAAAAGATTGCGCTCAGAGTCAATCATGGGCGGGACGTCGGCCTGGTCAGGATCGACGTCAACCAGTTCGAGCAGGTGATCGTAAACCTGGCGGTAAACGCCCGCGACGCAATGCCCGACGGCGGCACGCTGACGGTCAGGACGGCGAACGTTTCGAAAGGCAAATCGCGGACCATTCATGCGGGCCTCCTGCCGCCCGGGGAATATGTCGCCTGCGAGGTCGAAGACACCGGCACCGGCATGCCGGCGCATGTGGTGGAGAAAATCTACGAGCCGTTCTTCTCCACAAAAGATGTCGGCAAGGGAACCGGGCTGGGCCTGTCGACTGTCTACGGCATCGTCAAGCAGACCGGCGGATTCATATTCTGCGACAGCACCGTCGGCAAAGGCACACGGTTCAGCATATACCTGCCGCGCCACTACCAGGTTGAGGAACGCGAGCAGTCAGGGGGAAAATCCGCAGACAGGGATGCGCGCAAGATCGACCTCACGGGCAAGGGGACGATCCTGCTTGTCGAGGACGAAGATGCGGTGCGGGCGTTCGCATCGCGCGCACTCGCATCCCGCGGCTATCAGGTCCTCGAAGCCAATTCGGGCGAAACGGCCCTCGACCTCTATGCGGCCAACAGCAACCGCATCGATCTGGTTCTGTCCGACGTGGTCATGCCCGAGATGGATGGACCGACGCTGCTCAAGGAACTGCGCCGCCGCGGGGCGACGACCAAGGTGGTATTCATTTCCGGCTACGCCGAGGATGCGTTCGAAAAGCATCTCGAAGGGCAGGCTGACTTCGCGTTCCTGCCGAAACCGTTCTCGCTGAAACAGCTGGCGGCCGCGGTAAAAGAGGCGATGGCGCCTGAATGATGACGCTTCAAAACATGGCGGCGAGGCTGGCCGAGGAAAAGACGACCGCCGCCGCTCTGGTCGAAGAGGCCCTGGCGGCGATCCGCGATCCGGCCGGGGAGGGTTCGCGTGCCTTCATCACCGTGGACGAGGAGGGGGCGAGGGCCGCCGCTCGCCATATCGATGGGCTGCGCAGGCGTGGCCGCGCGCCCTCGCCCTGGGCAGGAATTCCCTTCGCGGTCAAGGACCTGTTCGACCTGGCCGGCGAAGTGACGACTGCAGGATCGGTCATTCTTCGAAACAGCGCTCCTGCCGGCGCCGATGCGGTGGCCATCGCGCGGCTGAAATCGGCTGGTCTCATCGTAATCGGCCGAACCAACATGACGGAGTTCGCCTATTCGGGCGTCGGGCTCAACCCTCATTACGGAACGCCTGCGGCGCCCTTCGAGCGCAGCAAGCGACGCATCCCGGGCGGATCCTCGTCGGGGGCAGCGGTTTCGGTCGCCGACGGCATGGTGGCGCTCGCCATCGGAACTGACACGGCGGGATCATGCAGAATCCCCGCGGCGTTCTGCGGCGTCGTCGGGTTCAAGCCGAGTGCCGGACAAATCTCCACGCAGGGCGCATATCCGCTTTCGACCACACTCGATTCGATCGGCCCATTCGCCCGCACGGTCGCCTCGGCGGCGCTCGGCGATGCGCTCATGGCAGGCGACTGGACGGGCGGCGTTGCGGCGCGTCGGCCGGAGACCCTGCGGCTCGGCATCCTGCGCAGCCTGGCCTTCGACGGCGTCGAGCAACCGGTGCAGACGGCGTTCGACGACGCCATGGCGCGCTTGGGCAAGACCGGCGCTAATCTCTCCGATGTTGTGTTCCCGGCGGTCACCGAACTGCCGACAATCAACGCCCGGGGCGGCATTACCGCGGTCGAGGCATTCGCGCACCACAAGGCGCAAATCGAACGCGCCGGACAGGGCTACGATCCCCGAGTGAGAACGCGCATCCTTTCGGGGGCTGCGATCAGCGGGGAGGAATACCTCGCGATCCTGCGCAGGCGAACCGAGCTGACCGGTGCGTTCCAAGACCTCATGCCGGGTCACGATGGCCTCATCATGCCGACATCGCCGCTGCTGCCGCCGGTCATGTCGGCATTCCACAAGGATGAGGACTATGCGCGGCTCAACTTCCTCTGCCTCAGGAACACATTCATTGCCAGCTTTCTGAACGGCTGCGCGATTTCCATCCCAATTCATGAGCGGGGCGAGGCGCCGGTCGGCCTGATGATCATGGCGCCTTGGGGCTCAGACCGTTCCGTGCTCGCGATCGCCGCGGCCCTGGAGGGGGTGCTCGAGGCGGTTCCGCTTCGGTAGGGAAGAAGTTCCCCGTATGTTCATAACATGTTCCCAAAGCTCTGGCACTAATGAGTTCAATTCATGCACTTTTGATTTCCCTTGCGCTGAGAACAAAACAAGTACATAGTGGGATCAGGCAACAGCGCCGGCGGCAGTTTGCACCGCACCGATCACTATGAAATAAGGAGTGGGAACATGGGGCAGGCCAACCTCAAAATCGTCGAAAACATCCTGATGGACAAGAACAAGGCGCTCGATGCCGCGCTTAGCCAGATCGAGAAGGCATTCGGCAAGGGCTCGATCATGAAGCTCGGATCGGATGCGATCGCCGAAATCGAGGCCATCTCCACGGGATCGCTGGGTCTCGATATCGCTCTCGGCATCGGCGGGCTGCCGCGCGGCCGGGTGGTCGAGATCTATGGTCCCGAATCGTCGGGCAAGACGACCCTCGCTTTGCAGGTCATCGCCGAGGCGCAGAAGCGAAACGGCATTTGCGCATTTATCGACGCGGAACATGCACTTGATCCCGCCTATGCCAGGAAACTCGGCGTCGATATCGACGATCTCCTGATCTCGCAGCCCGACACGGGCGAGCAGGCGCTCGAGATCGCCGACACGCTGGTCCGCTCCGGGGCCATCGAGGTTCTGGTCATCGATTCCGTCGCGGCGCTGACGCCGCGAGCCGAGATCGAAGGCGAAATGGGCGATTCACTTCCCGGCATGCAGGCACGCCTCATGAGCCAGGCGCTGCGCAAGCTCACCGCGTCGATCTCGCGCACCCAGTGCATGGTCGTGTTCATCAATCAGATACGCATGAAGATCGGGGTAATGTTCGGCTCGCCCGAGACCACTACCGGGGGCAATGCGCTCAAGTTCTACGCCTCGGTCAGGCTCGACATCCGGCGTATCGGCCAGATCAAGGACCGCGATGAGGTGGTCGGCAACCAGACCCGCGTGAAAGTCGTCAAGAACAAGGTGGCGCCGCCGTTCAAGCAGGTGGAGTTCGATATTATGTATGGCGAAGGCATATCGAAAACGGGCGAGTTGCTCGATCTCGGCTCGACAGCGGGAATCATCGAGAAATCCGGCGCCTGGTTTTCCTACGGCGGCGAGCGCATCGGGCAAGGGCGCGAGAACGCCAAGAACTTTCTCAAGGAGCATCAGGACGTTGCCCGGGCAATCGAACAGAAGATCAGGGCCAATGCAGGGCTGATCGCCGCGAAGATCACCCATGCCGCGAGCGATGAGCCCGGCGAGGCAGCGGAATAAGGCCGTAATCGGCGGCGCGAGTACGCGGGCGGCCTGAGGTCAGCGCAACCCCGCGCTTTTCGACACCCACGAACTTTCCCGGCCCATCCCCCTCGGGGCCGGTCCGGTGTGCGCCCCCACACCGCAGGAGCGCCCTCCTCGCCCGGGGAGGGCGCTTTTTCTTCTGAAGGCGTATACATTCCGCCGCTGAATCCGGTGTGTTTCACCGCCAACGCGCCAGATTCAATTTGCTGTATATGGCGAACGCAATCACCCTCAGGCATCCCCCCGCGAAGAAGCTCCACCTCATGTCCGGCCTAAATGAAATCCGCTCGACGTTCCTCGACTATTTTCGCAAGCACGGGCACGAGATCGTTGCCTCCTCGCCGCTGGTGCCGCGCAACGATCCGACGCTGATGTTCACCAACTCCGGCATGGTGCAGTTCAAGAATGTATTCACCGGACTCGAGAAACGGAGCTACCGGCGCGCGGTGAGCGCGCAGAAGTGCGTGCGCGCCGGGGGCAAGCACAACGACCTCGACAACGTCGGCTACACGGCCCGGCACCACACTTTCTTCGAGATGCTCGGCAACTTCTCGTTCGGCGACTACTTCAAGGACGTGGCGATCGAGTTTGCCTGGGACCTCGTGACCAGGGAGTTCGGCCTTCCCAGGGACCGGCTGATGACCACCGTCTATGCCGCCGACGACGACGCGTTCATGCTGTGGAAGAAGATTGCCGGTCTCCCTGACCACAGAATTGTTCGGATTCCGACCGCCGACAACTTCTGGGCCATGGGCGAAACAGGGCCCTGCGGACCGTGCTCGGAGATATTCTATGACCACGGCGAGGACGTCGCAGGCGGGCCGCCAGGCTCCGGCGATGCCGAGGGCGATCGCTTCATCGAAATCTGGAACCTCGTGTTCATGCAATACGAGCAGGTCAGCAAGGAAGAGCGGGTGAACCTGCCGCGACCATCCATCGACACCGGCATGGGACTGGAGCGCATGGCGGCGGTCCTGCAGGGCACCCATGACAATTATGAAACCGATCTGTTCAGGTCGCTGATCCGTTCCATCGAGGAGGAAAGCGGAGTTCAAGCCCGATGGAGCCAACCGCGCATCCAGGCGGGTGATCGCCGATCACCTGCGCGCCGTATCGTTTCTCGTCGCCGATGGGGTGTTGCCGGCCAACGAGGGGCGCGGCTACGTGCTGCGCCGGATCATGCGCCGGGCGATGCGCCATGCCGAGCTGCTGGGGGCACGCGAGCCGCTGATGTGGCGGCTCGTGCCCGCGCTGGTCCGCGAGATGGGCGCGCAATACCCCGAACTTCATCGCGCCCAAGGGCTCATCGAAGAAACCCTGAAACTTGAAGAAACACGGTTCCGCAAGACGCTCGAGCGTGGCCTGCGTATGCTCGAGGAGGAAAGCTCCGCGCTCCGGCGTGGCGACAGGCTGGCGGGTGCGGTCGCTTTCAAACTCTACGATACCTATGGCTTTCCGCTCGACCTGACCCAAGACGCACTGAAACCGCGCGGCATCAGCGTCGACACCGCCGGCTTTGCCGGCGAAATGGAGCGGCAGCGGTCCGAAGCCAGAGCGGCGTGGAAAGGCTCCGGTGAAGCAGAGACCGAGGGCTTCTGGTTCGATATTCGGGAAAAGGCCGGCGCCTCGGAGTTCCTGGGATATGACACCGAAACCGCCGAAGCGCAGGTCAAGGCGATCGTCAGCGGCGGCAAGGAAGTCGCCGGTCTCAACGCCGGCGAAACAGGTGTGGTGGTCGTGAACCAGACGCCGTTCTATGGTGAGGCGGGGGGCCAGGTGGGAGACCGTGGCGTCATGCGCACCGCGGAGGGAGTGCTGTTCCGGGTGCTCGACACCCAGAGGAAGCTCGGTGACCTCATCGTTCATATCGGCCGACTGGAGAAGGGCACGCTCGCAGCGGGCGACGCGGTCGAGCTCAACGTCGATCATGAGCGCCGCAGCGGCAACCGCATTCACCACTCGGCGACGCATCTCCTGCATGAGGCGCTGCGGCAGGTGCTGGGCCGCCACGTGGTCCAGAAAGGATCGCTCGTGGAGCCGGACCGCCTGCGTTTCGATTTCGCCCATCCCAAAAGCATGAGCCCGGAGGAGATCGGCCGCGCCGAAGCCATCGCCAATGCCGTCATCCTGCAGAACGAACCGGTGATCACCCGCCTGATGTCGGTCGATGCGGCGGTGGCCGAAGGAGCGATGGCGCTGTTCGGTGAAAAATACGGCGAGGAAGTGCGGGTCGTGGCGATGGGCAGTCAGCCGGAGGGCGATCCGAACAAACCGGTCTACTCGCTGGAGCTGTGCGGCGGCACGCACGTCGCGCGCACCGGTGGCATCGGCCTCGTCAAGGTGACCGCCGAGAGCGCATCGGCAGCCGGCGTACGCCGCATCGAGGCGCTGGCCGGGGAGGCGGCGCGCCTCCATCTCGACGCCCAGGATCGGCGAATTGCCGCCGCAGCCGCCCTGCTGAGGTCGGGACCGGACGAAGTCGTCGAGCGCGTCGCCGCCCTGATCGAGGACCGCAAGCGACTGGAACGCGAACTTTCCGAGGCGCGACGGCAATTGGCGATGGGCCGTGGCTGGAACGCACCGGCGGCCGACATCTCCGAGGTGGCGGGTGTCAAATTCATCGGCCGCGTGGTCGAAGGCGTGGAGCCCAAGGACCTCAAGTCGCTCGCCGATGAGGGCAAGAAGACAGTGGGATCGGGAATCGTGACGCTGGTCGCCGTGTCGGGCGACGGCAAGGGCGCAGTGGTCGTGGCGGTGACCGACGATCTCACCAAGCGTTTCAACGCCATTGATCTGGTGCGCGCGGGCTCGGCGGCCCTCGGCGGCAAGGGTGGGGGCGGCAGGCCCGACATGGCCCAGGCGGGCGGGCCCAAAGGCGCCAATGCGGATGCCGCCGTGGAAGCGGTGAGGAGGGCCGTGGCAGGCGCCTGAGCATGCCAGAGGCGGAATCCTCCAAGACGCTTCGCCGAAGGGTTTTCGATCTCCTCGAAAGCGGCCGTCGCGGCAGCCGCGCGGCGAGCCTGATCGATGCCGGTCTGCTCCTGCTCATCATCGCCAACGTCGCAGTTGCGGTGCTGGACACGGTCGCCTCGATTCACGCCCGCGCGGGCGACCAGTTCCAGTTGTTCGACCGCCTGTGTGTCGCCTTATTTGCGCTCGAATACGCGCTGCGCATCTGGACGGCTCCGGAGCACGCAGTGTTCCGCGCGCTGCGGCCGACGGCGAGCCGGATGAAACTCGCAGCCACGCCGATGATGGTCATCGATCTCATCGCGCTTTTGCCGTTTGCGCTCGAGCTCCTGGTGGGATCGGATCTCGCGGTGATCCGGGTGGTGCGCGTCATCCGCTTTTTGCGCCTGACCCGCTACTCGCCCGCGCTGGCGACGCTGGGCAGAGTTCTGGCTACCAACTGGCGGGCGTTGGCGGGCAGCGCCGTGCTGTTCGCCGGCCTGCTCCTCGCTTCGTCAGTTCTCATGTACTTCGCCGAAGGCCGTCTTCAGCCCGAGGCGCTCGGAGATGTGCCGAAAGCCATGTGGTGGGCGGTCGTGACCCTATCGACCGTCGGCTACGGCGACGTATTGCCCATCACTGTGATCGGCAAAGTGATCGCCGGCTTCACCATGGTCGTCGGCATCATGTTTTTCGCCGTTCCGGTGGGCATCATCGCCACCGGCTTTCTGCAGGAGATCCAGCGACATGATTTCGTCGTGAGCTTCGGCATGGTGGCCCGGGTGCCTCTGTTTGCCAGTCTCGACGCACCGATGATCGCCCAACTCGTGGGCCTGCTCATCGCCAGAAGAGTTGCGGCAGGGGCGGTCATCGTCAACAAGGGTGATGAAGCAGACGGGATGTATTTCATCGCTTCGGGCGAAGTCGAGGTTGATGTCCCCACTGGACCGGTACGGCTCGGCGAAGGCGATTTCTTCGGCGAAATCGCCCTGATCCAGCCGGGAGCCCGCCGGACCGCTACGGTCACGACGGTGCGGCCAACCGAATTGCTGGTGCTCGATGTCCAGGGATTTCATCGGCTGATGGCCCGCAGCCCGCAACTGGTCGAGGCGGTGAAAGAGGTGGCAAATCAGCGCCTCAGAGCGCTCGAGGAATTTGCAAGGTAGAACAACCGCTCATATCAAGTGTCGTGGTCGGGATGCTGGAGGCTCTTCAGCTTCGCCATGCGCTCGGGAGGAATATCGTCTTCCGTCGCCGTTTCCGGGAGAAGGTGCAGCTCGGCAAACCACGGCAGGCGCGACTCCGTGCCGAATTGCTCGCCGGGCCTGACGCGCGCCGGCTCGTCGAGCGAGCCAATCGAGACATCCATTTCATCGCCATCGAGGTCGCGGCAGGAAAGGGGTGTGCCGCAATCGCGGCAAAATCCCCGCTCGACGAGTCGTGAGCTCTTGAACACACCGGGCTCGCCGCGCGTCCAGTCGAAGTCGGCCAGCTTCACGACGCAGAGAGGAGCAAAAAACGATCCGAAGGCCTTCTGACACATGCGGCAATGGCAAATGGAGGACCGTACCGGGTGAACATAAAGCGCATAGCGCACCTTGCCGCACTGGCATCCTCCGGTCAAAACGGCCCGACGCTTCCTCTCAGCCACCATCGTCCCTTACCTCACGAATTCGACATCGCCCGACGCAGGTTGCCGTCGACCTTGTCCAGAAAACCTTCCGTCGACAGCCATCCCTGGGTCGGTCCCACCAGGACCGCCAGATCCTTGGTCATTGCGCCTTGCTCGACCGTCGCGACGGTGACCGACTCCAGCTTGGCGGCGAAGTCCTTGAGAGCCTGATTGTCGTCGAGCTTCGCACGGTGGGCAAGTCCACGCGCCCAGGCAAAAATCGACGCGGTGGAGTTGGTGGAAGTCTCCTTGCCTTCCTGGTAGAGCCGGAAATGGCGGGTGACCGTGCCGTGTGCAGCTTCGGCCTCGACGATCTTGCCGTCCGGGGTCATGAGGACGCTGGTCATTAGACCGAGTGAACCGAAGCCCTGGGCAACCAGATCGGACTGGACATCGCCGTCATAGTTCTTGCACGCCCATACGTAGCCGCCGGTCCACTTCATGGCCGAAGCCACGAGATCGTCGATGAGGCGATGCTCGTAAACGAGACCGCGCTCGGTGAACTCGGACCTGAACTCGGCGTCGAATATCTCCTGAAAGATATCCTTGAAGCGGCCGTCGTAGGATTTGAGAATGGTGTTCTTGGTGGACAGATACACCGGATAGCCGCGGTTCAGGCCGTAGTTGAAGGACGCGCGGGCGAAGTCGCGGATCGACTCGTCGAGGTTGTACATGGCGAGCGCCACGCCGGCACCCGGGAAGCTGAAGACCTCATGCTCAATGGTTCGGCCGTCCTCTCCGATAAACCTGATCGACAGGGAGCCCGGGCCCGGTATCTTGAAATCGGTGGCGCGATACTGATCGCCGAATGCGTGGCGGCCGATGATGATGGGCTTGGTCCAGCCGGGCACGAGGCGCGGAATGTTGGAGCAGATGATCGGCTCGCGAAAGATCACTCCGCCCAGGATGTTGCGGATGGTGCCGTTCGGCGACTTCCACATCTGCTTGAGCTTGAACTCCTTCACGCGCGCCTCGTCGGGAGTGATGGTGGCGCACTTGATTCCGACGCCGTGCTGCTTGATGGCGTTGGCGGCATCGATGGTCACCTGATCGGCGGTGCGATCGCGATTTTCGATGCCGAGGTCGAAGTAGCGCAGGTCGACATCGAGATAGGGGTGAATGAGCTTGGTCTTGATGAGGTGCCAGATGATGCGGGTCATTTCGTCGCCGTCGAGCTCGACCACGGGATTTGCAACCTCGATCTTGGCCATTGAGCTGACTTCCCCCTCGCCCTTCCGGTTCGCCGCTGGACAGGCCGCGGTCTATAGCAACCGCATTACGCTCGGGCAAACAGACGGCGAGAGGGGATTGGCCAGTGCATTTTCCGGCGACGAGCCCTTGCCGGAGAGTTTGCGGTTCCGCTATCGAGAGCGACCGCATGTCCGGACCCGATCACACTCGGCAAACCGCGGGTGAACCTTCGCCGGTCGTCATCCTGGTCGAGCCCCAGCTCGGCGAGAATATCGGCACCGCGGCCCGTGCCATGGCCAACTTCGCACTCCAGGAACTGCGGATCGTGAAGCCGCGCGATGGCTGGCCCAGCGACCATGCCCGGAAAGCTGCCGCGGGCGCCGACCGGATCCTGGATGAAGCGCGGCTGTTCGATGGCTGCGGCGAGGCGATTGGCGATCTCGACTACGTCTACGCGACGACGGCGCGGCCGCGCGGCATGGTCAAGCCGGTGGTAACGCCGGCGGAAGCAGGATTGGCCATGGGCTCCCGTATCGCCGAGGGACAGCGGGTGGGTATCCTGTTCGGCCGAGAGCGCTTCGGACTGCGCAACGACGAAGTGGCGCTCGCCGACGCGATCGTCATGGCGCCGGTCAACCCGGCCTTCGCCTCGCTCAATGTCGCCCAGGCGGTACTGCTCATGGGCTACGAGTGGTTCAAGCACCGGGCGCGCAGCATCGGCCAGGAAACGCCGCAGCACGCAGCCTACGCCGGCAGCCATCTGCCGCTGGCAGGATCGCGCATCGCCAACAAGGAGGAGCTGGAACGGTTCTTCGAGCACCTGCAAAAGGAGCTCGTCGACTGCGGTTTTCTACGGCCGCCCGAGAAGGCGCCGACGATGATGCAAAATATCCGTGCTCTATTTCTGCGGGCTGAGCTCACCGAACAGGAAGTGCGAACGCTGCGGGGAATCATATCCGGGCTGACCTATGCGCACCTGCGGAGCCAGCGCGATGGCGGGGTCGAGCGATGATCCGTTCGCCGCGGGTGCTGATTTTCGATTCCGGCATGGGAGGATTGACGGTTGCAACCGCCGTGCGCGACCTGCTGCCGCTTGCCCAGCTCCTGTATGCGGCCGATACTGCGGCCTTTCCATACGGCGCCTGGGAGGAAGTGCGCCTGATCGAACGCATCCTCACCGTCATCGGCCGGCTCATCGAGGCGACGGCACCTGACCTGGTGGTCGTCGCCTGCAACACGGCCAGTACCCTGGCGCTGACTCAGCTGCGCGAGGTCTACCAGGTGCCGTTCGTGGGAACTGTGCCGGCCATCAAGCCCGCCGCTGAACAGACGAGATCGGGCATTGTGGGAGTGCTGGCGACGCCTGGAACCGTCCGGCGCGAATATACCCAGGCGTTGATTCATACCTACGCCTACCACTGCAAGGTCTTTCTGCATGGGGCGGTGCGGCTTGCCGAAATGGCCGAGGGGAAGCTCAAGGGGCTGACGGTCGACGGCGACGAGCTGCGCGACGAAATCATGCCCGTGTTTCGCATCCGTGCCGGCAAGCGAACCGATACGATCGTACTGGGATGCACACACTATCCGTTGCTGATCGACGAGATACAGGCCGCCGCACCCTGGCCGGTGACGTACATAGACCCCGCGCCGGCGATTGCCCGGCGGGTGGCGGACGTCCTGAAGACCCAAGAGCTGTCAGAGCAGAAGTCAGGACCTCCGTCGGGCACCGTGTTGCTGACCTCGCAGCGCGGCGCGGCAGGAAAAAGTCTTGAAGCCTATGGCGCCAAGGGGTTCCCGATGCACCGGATTTTCGAGGTCGCGATTTGACTTGCGGTGAGCGAACCTGTAGAGCACCGCGCTCGCCTGTGGACCAGAGTCGTCGTTTGCGCGGGGACGATGGTCCTGTCGGCCGGGAAACCGGCAGAGGAGGGCGTAGGCAAGGAGCTTCTGTATGACCAAACGCGCAAACGCGAAATACAAGCTTGACCGCCGCCTCGGTGAAAACATCTGGGGCCGGCCGAAAAGCCCGGTGAACAAGCGAGAGTACGGTCCCGGCCAACACGGCCAGCGCCGCAAAGGCAAGCTTTCCGACTTCGGCGTCCAGTTGCGGGCCAAGCAGAAGCTCAAGGGCTATTACGCCAATATTTCGGAGCGGCAGTTCCGCAAGATATACGCCGAAGCATCCCGCATCGCCGGCGACACATCGGAAAACCTCATCGCGCTTCTGGAACGTCGCCTAGACGCCTTGGTCTATCGCGCGAAGTTCGCTCCAACCATGCACGCCACGCGGCAATTCATCAGCCATGGCCATGTGAGGGTCAACGGCAAGCGGGCAACGATCGCCTCGATGCGGCTGAAAATCGGCGACGTTGTGGAAGTCAAGGAAAAGTCCAAGGAGTTGCCGGTGGTTCTGGAAGCGTTGCAACTGCCCGAGCGCGACGTCCCCGACTACGTCGAAGCCGACCACAGGAAGATGTCCGCCAAGCTGACGCGGATACCGGCTTTTTCCGACGTACCCTATCCGGTGCAGATGGATCCGGGGCTGGTCGTCGAGTACTATTCGCGGTAGCTCATCGCTTCATCACAAGTCGCGGCGGTCTTTTCGTGGATCGTCAGTGCAGCTTCCATTCGTGGCCGACGTAGCGCATTTCATGGGCGCCGATGATGCCTCGGTGGGCTACGCGCACCGAAGCCAATGGGCCCTCGAGATGACGGCGCCAGAAATCGAGAAACCGGATCAACTTGGGAAAGCGCGGCGCCAAGTCGTAGTCCTGCCAGACGAAGGTCTGCAGGAGATCGCGATGATCCGGCATGTAATACAGAATCTCGGCAGTCGTGATTGAATATCCCCGCAACTGACGTTCCAGTTCCTGGCCGCGCATCATTGTTTCTCCTCGCGGGGGCACACGTGTAAACGCGAGTCACTGTGACCCGCCCCGAATCTTCAACGCAGCTGTTGTCCCCGAGGTTCCATGCTGTCACGTAACCGTTGACAAATCAATTAGCGATTTCAATAGATTAGCAGCATCGATTGAGGAGTGCTGCCAGCGCCGGCTAGAGCACGTTCCGGAAAAGTGTAAACACTTTTCCGATGAAGAACGTGCTCCAGCATTGAATCTGGCGCAGTTTCTTATCGGCGAAGTGATTCCACTTCGCCGGAAACGGCGCTAGGGCCGCAGTGCGAACATGTCCGCAACCTTGGCATCAGCGTAGGCGAAACAACCGGCAATCGCGGGAGCAAACGGCAACTCGCCGTATGTGCCAAGCGCTCCCTGGCGCTCGAGCCGGCCTGCGAAACCCGGCTCGCTCCCGGAAACAACCCACACGAACGGCAGCCACGTGCGGCGCACCGGCCGGCCGCCTGCGGCAATGAGCTTACCGAACACCTCGTCCTCGCCGATGCCAGGATCGAACACCGCGAGCATGCTTCCGGAGGCATCCGGGCTCAGCGCCGCCGCACGAACCAGGATCACCATCGTCAGCAGCCAGAAAGCGACAATCGTCGTGCCAAGCTGCAACGCCAACCGATGACCGGGGGCCCGCATGGCCTAACAGCTCACGTGGCAAAAGCAGGTGCGCGCTCCTCGCGGATCGGCCAGTGGACCACGGCCGCGAAGAGCCCGAGCGCCACTCCCAGCCACCAAACGGGATCATAGCTGCCGTAGATGTCGTGGAACCGGCCACCCAACCAAACCCCGAAGAAGGACCCGACCTGATGGCTCAAAAACACGAAACCATAGAGAGTAGCCATGTAACGCGTGCCGAACATAACCGCGACGAGACCCATGGTGAGCGGAACGGTCGACAGCCACAGGAGACCGAGAACTGCGGTGAAGATCACCGTCGAGGCGGGCGTGATCGGCATCGTGATGAAGAGCGTTACGGCAATCGAACGCAGGAGGTAGATGAGCGATAGCGATGACGGCTTCGGATATTTTCCACCGACGATACCGGCCATGTAGGAGCCGATGACGTTGAACACGCCGACGATGGCGATTGCGCCTGCGGCGAGCCAGGGAGTGATGCCGTTCTCGACGAGATACGCAGGCAGATGAATGGTCACGAAGGCAATCTGAAAACCGCAAACGAAGAAGCCCAGCACGAGAAGCACGTAGCTCGTGTGGCCGAAGGCGCGCCCAATCGCTTCGCGAAAGGATTCCTGCGGCTCGCTCGCCGCAGCGGCCGCTGCACCGGATGGCGTCGTACCCAGAGGGATGGCAAAGACGATGATCGGCAGCACCAGCAGCGCAAGGAGCAGGAGCGCAGTCTGCCAGCCGAATACGGCGATGAAGGCCTGGCCGAGCGGGGCAAAGATGAACTGGCCGAGCGAGCCGGCCGCGGTGGCGATACCAAAAGCCCAGGAGCGCTTTTCGGGAGGCACGAGCCTGCCGAAGGCGGCCATTACGATCGAGAACGAAGCGGTAGCGATTCCGACGCCGGCGAGAACACCGCCGGACAAGTACAGGTAGGTGGGCAGGTGCGACACCGACATCAGCGCGACGCCGGCGGCATAGATGACCGCGCCGATCATGAGGGCGCGGGGGGCGCCGTAGCGATCGGCAAACGCCCCGGCAACCGGCTGAAAAACACCCCACAGAAGGTTCTGCAAGGCCATCGCCAAGCCGAAGATCTCGCGGTTCCACTGATGGAAGTCGGAAATCGGCTGGGTAAAAAGGCCCATGGCGGAACGCACGCCAAAGGAAATGGCGGCAACGATGCATCCCGAAACGATAATGACGGAAGGATCGCGGTACCAAACCCTCGACTGGCTTATGGCTGCCGGCATACCTATCTCCCGTTTGCTCAATGAACATGCGCGCAAGCGCCGATCCGCTCAAGTCACTAACCCGCAACTCTGCCAAGCAAATTCGGGTGGAGCGAAAAGGCGTGCTATTTGCTGCCGGACAGCGAGCGGCCGCGATCGATGATGCGGTCGGACAGTTCGGCGATGGCCACTCCGGCCAGAATCAAAACGCCGCCCGCCAGCGCGGTCCAGGTGATCTTCTCTTCCAGGATGATTGCCCCGGCGATGACCGCGATCACCGGAACGAGATAGAGAAATGCGCCAGCGGCGGCGCTCGAGAGCCTGCCGGAGCCATAGTTGAAGCTGATGGTGGCGAGGAAGGTCGCCGGCACGATCAGGTAGAACATTTCCGCCCATTGCCGGATCGACATCGTGACGATGTTCTCTAGCGTAGAGGGCGAGGCAAAGCCGAGCATCGGCACGGTGGCGATGATGACCGAGAGGGCTGTCGTGCGATAGGCGCCATGCTTCTGGATGAGCGGCTTTGCGAGCACGACATAGAGTGCCCAGCACGCTCCGGACAGGAAGATGTAGATCGCGCCCCGAAGCAGCGGCCCGCCAGCCTCGATTGCGAGATCACTCCAGAACAGCACCGCAGTGCCGGCAAAGGCGACGATGAGGCCGGCATAGGTGGCTCGACTTATGGGCTCCCGCGTCAGAAGCGCAGCCATCAGCACAATCAGCAGGGGCTGGCTGCCGATGATCAGGCCGCCCAAGCCGGCGGGCACGAGCTCGAAACCGTAGATGGACCCGAGGTTATAGCCCAGCATGCCGACGAGCGAGATCGCCAAGAGACGAGGCCATTCCTGGCGCTCGATCCTGGTTGTGCCTGCTACCAGAAGCCCGGATGCATAGATGATGCTCACCAGCGCGTAGCGGATGACCATTGCGTCGGCCGGCCCGAGACTGGTCGACAACGACCTTAGAAAAACCGGCCCGATACCCCACACGAGCATTGTGAACAGCATGGAAGCAACCGGCGCCGCGCGGCCCGGCCCGCCAAAGATCCGCGGCATTCGCCGAGCCTCAGGCGGCATCGGCTGAGGCAATTCCCGACCTGGCGGGAGCCGGCGCATGGGCGGGGATCGCAGGGTAATTCCACTTCGCCGGGAATTGTCGCCGGTCTAGTTTCTTTCGGAACCGGCAGCGGATTGAGACACGCACTTGCTTCGGGCTCTGGCGATCACGGTCTACGGTCTGTTGCAGGCCGCCGTGCTGATTCCTTTGATGATCAGCAGGCCGGGTTATGTCTGGCATGCGTGGCTTCTTATTTGCGCGCTCGGGCTCCTGATCATGCGCCGACCGGTTGCGTGGCTGTTCAGAGCGGTGTTCCGGTCTCCGACGCTGGTGTTTCTGGCCATCGGAGTCTTGTGGACATGCTACGTGGCAGAGAACTTCGCCGAGATGATGCGAGGCAGTCTCGACCCTGACCTGTGGGTGAATTCGTTTCTGTGGATCGGCCCGAACCTGCTCTACATGGTGCCGCTGTGGTGGCTTGCGGCAGGCCATGCGATTTCGGGCACCCGGATAGCGGTACTGGCGGGTATTCCGGGCGTGGTCATCGAGAATGATTTCGCGCTGCCCGCCATGCTGGCGGCGGGCAGGAGTGCGTCGGCGCTCGTACTTGCGCTGCATGTGCACGCTGTCTATGCAGCGATGTTTGCCGTCCCGGTTATTGTTGCAATGGCGGCGCGCCGCGAGGCGGCTCGGTATCCCGCTCCCGGTTGGAAGCAACTTGCGGCCCTCGTCGCAATGCCGATCGGACTCTATGCCGGGACGTTGTGGATTGATTTTTGGCGGACAGTCGGTGCTGGCCGCGCCGTTCCCACTACTCTGCCGGTGTGAGTAGCTTGTCAGCGAGCATCTTTTTCAGTTCGCCCGTCTGGTACATCTCCGTAATGATGTCACAGCCGCCGACAAACTCGCCTTTCACGTAGAGCTGCGGAATGGTCGGCCAGTTGGCATATTCCTTGATTCCCTGGCGCAACTCGCTGTTTTCAAGCACGTTGACGCCTTTGAAACCGACGCCGACGAGATTCAGTATCTGAACCACGCGGCCGGAAAATCCGCACATCGGAGTCTCCGGCGTCCCCTTCATGAAGAGCACGACGTCGTTGGACTTCACTTCCTTGTCAATTGCTTCGTGGATGTTACTGGTCATGTTCCTGTGCTTCCGTGGGGTCCATGGCTTCAACTAGTCCTCCGGCGCGGAGGTTTGCAACGCCAACGCGTGCAGCTCGCCGCCGACCCTGCCTTTCAGCGCCTGGTAGACGAGCTGGTGTTGCGCAACTCTTGATTTACCCCTGAACGCTGCCGAAACGACGTGAGCCGCAAAGTGATCGCCGTCGCCGGCGAGATCGCGGATCTCGACCACGGCGTCTGGAATCGCCTCCTTGATAAATCGCTCGATTTCGGTCGCCGACATGGCCATTCAGTGATCCTTACAGCATTCCGGGGCGAAGTAAAATTGCCTCAGCTCGACATCAGGGCAGGGAACCAGCCTTCGTGGGCGAGGCGCAACTGCTCGAGCGATATGGAGAGCTGTCCCTCGACAATCAATGCGTCGCCGCGAACGGCGCCCAGGACGTCGGCCGGAACAGATGCTGCCGAAGCCTCAGCGAGAATGCCCTCGAGGTCGCAGGGAGCGCACGTCACGATGTAGCGCGACTGATCCTCGGCGAACAGAGCAATGTGAGCGGGGCCGGGGGCCGCCCGGAGGGCCGCCCCGCGACCGCCGGCGAGCGCCATCTCGGCCACCGCGATAAGCAGGCCGCCATCCGAGATGTCATGGCAGGCGGTGAGACGGCCGGCGCGGATGAGTTCACGCACCAGATTGCCGGTTTGTTTTTCCCTGGCGAGGTCAACGGGGGGTGGCGGGCCTTCTTCACGCCCCAGAACCTCGCGAAGATAAATGCTCTGTCCCATGTGCTCGCCGTGACCACCGAGAAGCATGAGGCGATCATCGTCAGCCTTGAAGGCGAGCGTCGCCATCCGGCGCCAATCGGCGAGGCGCCCGATGCCGCCGATGGCCGGCGTAGGCAGGATGGCCCGGCCATCCGTCTCGTTGTAGAGCGATACATTGCCGGAAACGACCGGGAAATCGAGTTCCCTGCAAGCTTCAGCGATCCCGCGCAGGGCGAGTACGAACTGGCCCATGACTTCCCGCCGTTCCGGGTTGCCGAAGTTCAGGTTGTCGGTGACGGCGACGGGATCGGCGCCGACGGCGGTCAGGTTGCGCCAACATTCGGCGACCGCCTGCTTGCCGCCCTCATATGGGTCGGCCTCGACGTAGCGGGGCGTCACGTCGATGGTTGCGGCGAGCGCCTTGTGGCCGTCGCCGATCCGCACCACGCCGGCATCACCGCCGGGGATCTGGGCAGTGTTGGACAGGATGAAGTGGTCGTATTGCTCCCAGACCCAGCGGCGCGAGGAAAGATCGGGTGATCCGAGCACTTTGAGGATGTCCGCGTTGAGATCGGCGGGGACAGGTATGAAGCGGTTTGCGACGGGCTCACGGGGCGCCGGCGTCGCCCAGGGACGGTCGTATTCAGGCGCCTGATCGCCCAGTTCCTTGATCGGCAAGTCGGCGACGACCTCGCCCTGATGCCTGACCACGAAACGGCGATCGGCGGTCGTGCGTCCTACGACGGCAAAATCGAGCCCCCATTTGCGGAAGATCGCCGCGGCTTCATCCTCCATGCCGTCCCTCAGTACCATCAGCATGCGTTCCTGGCTTTCCGAGAGCATCATCTCGTAGGCCGTCATGCCATCCTCGCGGCACGGAACTCTGTCGAGATCGAGTTCGATGCCGAGATCGCCCTTGGCGCCCATCTCGACGGCGGAACAGGTAAGGCCGGCAGCCCCCATGTCCTGAATGGCAATGACGGCGCCCGAGCTCATGAGGTCGAGGCAGGCCTCGAGCAGGCACTTTTCGGTGAACGGATCCCCGACCTGCACGGTCGGCCGCTTTTCCTCGGCTCTGTCGTCGAACTCTGCCGAGGCCATTGTGGCGCCGTGGATTCCGTCGCGACCGGTTTTGGCGCCCAGATAGACGACGGCACGCCCCACGCCCTCGGCCGCGGAGTGGAATATGCGATCCTTTTCCGCCACGCCGATGGCCATGGCGTTGACCAGGATGTTGCCGTTGTAGCGGCTGTGAAAGTTTACTTCCCCGCCGATCGTGGGAACGCCGAACGAGTTGCCGTAGCCGCCGATGCCGGCCACCACGCCTGCCACCAGCCGGCGCGTCTTCGGGTGATCCGGTGCGCCAAAGCGCAAGGCATTGAGGACGGCAACCGGTCTTGCGCCCATGGTGAACACGTCGCGCAAAATGCCGCCGACGCCCGTCGCCGCTCCCTGATAAGGCTCGATGTAGGAGGGGTGATTATGGCTTTCCATCTTGAACACCACGGCGTGGCCATCACCGAAGTCGACGACGCCGGCATTCTCGCCCGGTCCCTGGATGACCCGCCGGCCGGCCGTGGGCAGCTGCCTCAGCCACTTCTTCGACGACTTGTAGGAACAGTGCTCGTTCCACATGGCCGAAAATATGCCGAGCTCGGTAAGGCTCGGCTGGCGGCCAATGAGGGCGAGGATTCGCTCGAACTCATCGGGTTTGAGCCCGTGCTCGGCCACCACGGCCGCAGTGATGCCGGAGCTTTTCGGGGTAGCGCCGCGCTGCCGCATGGCCGCCGCCCGCCCGCTCATGCCACCTCGAGCAGGCCCTCGAACAGCATCCGGCAGTCGGTACGGCCGTGCAGCGGCTCGATCATGTTCTCCGGATGAGGCATCATGCCCATCACGTTGCCGGTCTCGTTGACGATGCCGGCAATGTCGCCCGTGGAGCCGTTGGGGTTGGTGCCGTCGGCATAGCGAAACACGACGCGGCCCTCGCCTTCGATCCGACGCAGCGTCTCGGCGTCACAGATATAGTTGCCTTCGCCGTGGGCGACCGGACAGCGAAGCAGATCACCCTCCCGGGCACGGCAGGTGAAAAACGTACGCGAATTCTCAACGCGCAGGGTTACCTGCCGGCAGACGAACTTCAGCTCGGCATTCCGCACCAGCGCCCCCGGAAGGAGTCCCGCTTCGGTCAGGATCTGAAAGCCGTTGCAGATGCCCAGCACCTTTAACCCGTCCAAAGCCCGGGATCGGATGTCCGCCATCACGGGCGAACGCGCGGCAATGGCGCCGCAGCGCAGGTAGTCGCCGTAGGAAAAGCCGCCCGGCAAGACTACGAGATCGACCTTGGGGATTTCACTTTCCCCATGCCACACCACGAGCGGTTCTTTGCCCGTCGCCAGCCTCAGGGCCCGGATCATGTCATGCTCGCGATTGATGCCGGGAAAGACTACGACGGCGGATCTCATGCCAGCTCGATCTGGTAGTTTTCGATGACGGTGTTGGCGAGCAATTTTTCGCACATGGCGGCGAGCTCTGCGCGCGCCCGGCTCTGATCGCGCTCAGACAGCTCCAGTTCGATCACTTTGCCCTGACGCACATTGCCGACGCCGGCAAAGCCCAAGGCGCCCAAGGCTCCTTCAATGGCTTTGCCCTGCGGGTCGAGCACGCCCTGCTTGAGCGTGATCGTGATCCGCGCCCGCATCAATCCGACTTGACGAGCTTCGGTTTGGGCCTGATCTGCAATTCGCCCTCGGAGAGAATGCCAAGCCTTCGCGCCACGTCCTGATAGGCTTCGACAAGCCCTCCCATATCGCGGCGAAAGCGGTCCTTGTCGAGCTTGTCGCCGCTCTTCATATCCCAGAGCCGGCACGAATCGGGGCTGATCTCGTCGGCAAGGACCACGCGCATCATCTCGCCCTCGTAAAGCCTTCCGAACTCGAGCTTGAAGTCGACGAGGCGGATGCCGGCGCCGAGGAAGAGGCCGGTCATGAAGTCGTTGATCCGGATCGACAGCGCCATGATGTCGTCAATTTCCTGCGGGCTCGCCCAACCGAAAGCCGTGATGTGCTCTTCCGACACCATCGGGTCGCCCAAGCCGTCGTTCTTGTAGTAGAACTCGATGATCGAACGCGGCAGCGCCGTGCCTTCTTCTATGCCCAGGCGTTTGGACAACGACCCTGCGGCGACGTTGCGAACAACCACCTCGAGAGGAATGATCTCGACGGCGCGGATCAACTGCTCGCGCATATTGAGCCGCTTGATGAAGTGCGTCGGCACTCCGATTTCGTTGAGCCTGGTAAAGATCAATTCCGATATGCGATTGTTGAGCACGCCCTTGCCGTCGATGACGGCCTTTTTCTGGGCGTTGAATGCCGTTGCGTCGTCCTTGTAGTGAACGACCAGCGTGCCAGGTTCAGGACCCTCATACAGAATCTTGCCCTTGCCCTCGTACACGCGGGTGCGGCGCTGGTTCATATACCTCATCCCTTCTTCAAAACCTCATCAGCCCCTTGCGGCGTGTGAACAACGGGAGCGGTCTTGCTTGGCGATGTCGAGGAAAGTTCGATTCGTATGACGCCTCTGGCCCTTCCAGAATACTCAACCTTGCCCGGCGAAACAACCTGAGCCTGAGGCTCCGAAATGAGCGCGCGGCAGCCATTGTTCAACACGCCAATTGCCGCATCACGGCAAAATTGCGGCGACTGGAGGTTGCGCCCGACGGCGCGCTGGCCGTATATGGCGCGCCGGATGAGGTGTAACTGAAAGGATGTCCCATGTCGATGTTCGACAAGCGCCAGGAGGGTTTCGAAAGAAAGTTCGCCCATGACCAGGAGCTGAAGTTCAAGGCGACGGCCAGGCGAAACAGGCTTCTGGGGCTCTGGGCAGCGGAAAAGCTCGGGCTTTCGGGAGAGGAGGCCGATGCATATGCCAAGTCGGTGGTCAAGGCGGACTTCGAGGAACCAGGCGATGAAGACGTGTTCCGCAAGATTCGTTCCGATTTCGACGCCAAACAGGTGGCGCAGTCCGACCACCAGATCCGCCGCACCATGGATGAATTGATGGCCACCGCCGTCGACCAGGTTCTCAACGAGAAAAGGAATAGCTGATCAGTCTGGCCGATGGGCGCAGCAACGCTACGGCACCGGCTTGCCTAAGGCCGGCAGATCCTGGGCGATGCCTGCGAGAAGGCCGCCCGCCGCTTGATTGGGCAGTGGCATTGAACCAAACTCCGCCGCCATGGATCAGCAGATCACCGCCCCGATAAGCCGCCACAGCAGCATCGAGAAAATCGTCGATCTCTGTCTCGCGAGCGGCCCGGTTTCGGCGCAGACCGACAAATACTTCAGCAACACCGCGCGCATCGTCGCACAGAACGGCGATCTCGACGTCACCTTCGCGGTGTTCATGCGTCGCCGGGTCATTGCGGCGGTGGACCCGGCCGTGCGCCTGCTTCAACGGTTGGTGCCCGAAGCGAGCATCCAACGTTTTTTCTCCGAGGGCGACCTTGTTCCCTCGGAGAAGAAAATGCTGGAGATCGCGGGGCCTATGGCTCGCCTCTCGGAAGTCGAAACTCTGTTCCTGCAGAAGGTCGGGTTTCCCTGCGTCGCCGCCAACAACGCCTACGAGATGTGCCTTGCCGTGCCGGGTGCGGCGTTTCTCGACATGCACGCACGACACGGAACGGGCGCGGATATAAATCTTCTCGCCGCCTACGGCGCCGCAGTCGGCTCGGACGCTGCCATCGTACGCAATCCCAATGTAAAAGGGTTTGTGGGTTCCTCGCAGGACCTGACCGCACCCTTCTTCGGCTCGGCGGAGGGCAAGGGAACAATGCCGCATTCGCTCGTCGGCTACACGGATGGGGACGTGTTGAAGGCGCTGCAGTTCTTCGCAGATACGGTCAAGGAAGCGGATTCCCTGGTGGCGCTCGTCGACTACAGGGGGCAGGAGATTTCGGACGCGTTGCGTTGCGCGCGCTGGTTCTATGAGGAGAGCGGACTGCCGGCGAGCGGCAAGACGTTCGGCATCAGGCTCGACACTCACGGCGGCCGTTTCGCCGAAGGCCTTGACTACGAGCGCTCGGTCGAGACCGTCGGCGACTGGCTCGGCGTCTCGGGCGAATACAACATTGTTGAACGTGTCCTCGGCCAGCGGGCGTTCCAGCTCGACCCCAACAATATCCTGGTCGACAAGGTACGGCGAATTCTCTTCGGCAAGGGCGTATCGGTCGCTGCGATCATTCATGCCCGCCGGGCGCTGGATGGGGAGGGGTTCAAAGCCGCCCGGATCGTCGGCTCTTCCGGTTTCGACCCGCAGAAGTGCCAGGTCATGGGCGCGGCGAACGCGCCTTTGGACATGGTCGGCACGGGAAGCTTCCTGCCGGCCACGTTAACCGAGACCTATGCCACGGCGGATATCATTGCGTATGGCGGCGTGAAGCGGGTCAAAATCGGGCGGGAGTTCCTGTTCGACTGACCGCCGGCGCGCCGGCGTCGTTAACTTCGGCAGGCGGTTTTTCCCCAGAGTCCAAGCATCCCCCTTGATCGCAAGTGCGGTTTGAATAATGATGCGGCCAGGACGCGTGAGGTGTGACGATGTTAGTAGGTGTTCGTTTTATCCCAGTGATCGCGTTGCTGGCGGCGCTACTGCCCGCGCCGGCCTCCGCCAGCCTCCGGGCGACAATAGATATTTCCTCACAGCGAATGACGGTGACGGTCGACGGCCGGCACTACGCGAGCTGGGCGGTTTCGACGGGCCGCCGGGGCTATGGAACGCCAACCGGGACCTACCGCCCGAAGCTGCTGAAGCGGATGCACTATTCGAGGAAATACGACAACTCGCCGATGCCGCATTCAATATTCTACAGGGGCGGCTATGCGATCCACGGCACCGGGTACATCAAATCGCTGGGCCGACCGGCCTCCCACGGCTGCATCAGGCTGCATCCGAGCAACGCTGCCAAGCTCTACCGGCTGGTCCAGAATCACGGCTACGGCGCAACGCGGATCCATATCCGGCACTAGTCTCTGCGGCAGATCAGGTCGCCGTCCCCGGGCGCTCGGCGAACACGCGACGGAAAATCGTCCCCACATGGCGGGTGTGGTAGCCCAGGTCGAACAGCGATTCGAGTTCGGGCCGCGCGATCAGACGGCCGACCTCGGCATCCGCGGCGAGCAGCGTCAGGAAGTCCGATTGGTCATGCCAGGCTATCATGGCGTTGCGCTGCACCACGCGATAGGCCTCCTCGCGGCCCATGCCCTTGCCGATGAGCGCCAGCATCACGCGCTGTGAATGGATCAGGCCGCCCAGCTGGTCCAGATTCCGCTTCATGTTGTCCGGATAGACGACCAGCTTGTCGATGATGCCCGCCAGGCGCCGCAGCGCAAAATCCAGATGCACGGTGGCGTCCGGTGCAATCCCGCGCTCGACAGAGGAATGCGAGATGTCGCGCTCGTGCCAGAGAACCACGTTCTCGAGGGCCGGAATGACCGCCGAGCGGACGAGGCGGGCGAGCCCGGTCACGTTCTCCGACAGCACCGGATTGCGCTTGTGCGGCATGGCCGAGGAGCCCTTCTGCCCCGGTGAGAAGTACTCCTCCACTTCGAGAACCTCGGTTCGCTGCAGGTGGCGAATTTCGGTGGCCAGGCGCTCCACCGAGCTGGCGATGACTGCCAGGGTCGCGAAGTACGCGGCGTGACGGTCGCGGGCGATGATCTGACTCGACACGGGCTCCGCCACCAGACCCATCGCTCTCGCGACGTGAGCTTCGACTCGGGGATCGATATTGGCGAAAGTTCCGACCGCGCCCGAAATGGCGCAGGTCGCGATCTCACGCCGGGCACCGGCCAGGCGCTCGCGGGCGCGCGTGAACTCGGCGTAGGCGAAGGCAAGCTTGAGACCGAAGGTGGTGGGCTCGGCGTGAATGCCGTGGCTGCGGCCGATGCAGACCGTGTGCTCATGTTCGAAGGCGCGGCGCCGCAGGACTGCAAGCAAATCGTCGAGATCGCCGAGCAAGAGGTCGGTTGCGCGCACCAGCTGCACGTTCAGGCACGTGTCGAGCACGTCCGAGGACGTCATGCCCTGATGGGCGTAGCGCGCGTCGGGCCCGACGACTTCGGCCAGATAGGTCAGGAAGGCGATGACATCGTGTTTGACCTCGCGTTCGATGGCATCGATGCGCTGGACATCGAAAACAGCCTGCTCTCCTTTACGCCGGATGGCTTCTGCCGACTTCCTGGGGACGAGCCCGAGTTCGGCCATCGCATCGGCGGCATGTGCTTCGATTTCGAACCAGATGCGGAAGCGCGTCTGTGGCTCCCAGATGGCGGCCATTTCGGGCCGGGTATAGCGCGGGATCATCGGCTATCTGAAAGGGACTGCCAGAAAGCGGCGGTTGGCGCCTTCAAAGCCATAGGAGAAGACGCTGATGAGCGCCACGTGGCGCAAATAACCGCTCTCTCCGTAGCCGTAGGCGATCACGTCGGACAGGCTGTAGGCGATCGCACAACCCCGCGAGGCGGGAATGGATTTGTCGCGAAAGATTTCCACCGGCTTGCCCGGGCCTTGCGTCCGCTTCAGAACAAAGCCGGCCTTCGGCGTGTCATCGATGGGGCACCCGGGTGGACTGGGAAGCACGATTTCCTCGATACTCAAGGTGATGACGTCGTCGTCCTCCGCGTCGACCGGCTCGAGATTGCCGAGTGAGCGATAGTAGGGATCGAACACCATGCGCCGGGGATCGGAAACGGCCTGATAGACGACGTTGCCGGCAAGGACGATGCCCGGCTCGCCGATGGCCAGCCTGTCGAGGAGCGGTCTCGCTCTCGACAGGGCCTCGCCGCGCGCAGCGCCAAGCGCACGGTTTTCGTCCTCGAGCAGGACGCGGATCGGCGTGCCCTCCACCCACTTGTCGCCTTCGAGATCGATGATGAAAAAGTCAGAGTAGGGAAAGCCCGAGCCGTCCTGGACGCCGTACTGCTCGAAGGCAAAGTAGCGTCCGTCAGGGGAAAAGCCATGCACCGCTCGCTCAGCAGCATCGGCGGCGAAAGCCGAGGTGCCCGATGCAATGAGCCAGGCGAAAAACAGGAGGGCATGCAGCAAGCCCGGTCGGGCGTTCATGGGGCGTGTCGTACGATGGTTCAGAAGGTGAGTCTTTACGCGCCCTGCTTCGAGGTCAAGCGGCAGGCTCCAGCGGCTGAACACACTCCGGCACATCGTTCTTATGTGAATTTACGAGGGTGCTTACCGGATAATATTGCAGCTGTGATCCGAGATTGCACTTGAGCAGCTTCACCGCATCCTGCAGATCGGTTTCGGTGGAAATCCAGGCGCCGTAGGTCTCGGGATCCAGGATCGCCGGCATGCGGTCGTGAATATGGGCGATGTGTCCGGCGGCAGGCAGGGTCAGGATGGTGCAGGAGGTGACTGCCATGTGCGGGTTCTCCGCCCACAGGCCGGCGAAGGAAAACAGGCTCTCGTCAAGGTGCAGCCGGTAGGGTTGCCTCACCTTTCCAACCTGCTGCCATTCATAGTAGCCGTCTGCCGGCATCAGGCAGCGGCGATACCGGAAAGCCGCCCGGAACAGCGGTCTTTCAGCAGCGGTTTCGCCGCGCGCGTTGATGGTAGGGGCCTTTGGCGGCTCCTTCGCCCAGTAGGGCACGAGCCCCCAGCGGGCATTGAGAAACTGCACCTGGCGATTCCGCTCCACCACGCACAACACGTCCTGGGTCGGCGCAATGTTGTAGCGGGGCGGAAGGTTGAAGCCCGGGTTGGTCTGGAGGCTGTCAAGAAAGGCCTGATAGTGCTCCCAGATCTCCCGCCATGAATGTTGATCTGTGAACCGTCCGCACATCGCCCGTGAATTAGCACAAGCCGGCACCCAACTGCTACGGATAGGATCAAGCACGGCCATGACGTTTTGTTTGAGAGTCGAGGACTCGGTGCAGAGGTATCCAGAAACAACAAGCCCGCGCGGGTGCGAACCCGCGCGGGCCGTCGTTACTAAAACCAGCTCAGCTGATTACATGCTCTTGTCTTCGGCGTAGTTGCCGTTCGACCACTTGTACCAGACGTAATCCGCGTCCTTGATGTCGCCCTTGTCATCGAAACGAATCTTGCCGACGACGCTGTCGGTGTCAGTTTTTCCAAGGGCATCGACGACCTTGTCGAATTCGGTACCGCCTGCCGCCTTGACCGCGTCGGCCCACACCTGGATCGCGGCATAGGTATAAAGCGTGTACCCTTCCGGATCATAGCCGCCGTCCTTGAACTTCTTGACAATGTTTGCTGCGTTAGGGTTGCCGCGCGGATCAGGAGCGAAGGTGAAGATCATGCCTTCGCCGGCCGGTCCCGTGATGGTCCAGAACTCGAGCGTGTTGAACGCGTCACCCGAGACCATCAGCGCGTTCATACCCTGGTCGCGCATCTGGCGCAGGATGAGCCCGCCTTCGGTGTGATAGCCGCCCACATACACCACGTCGACCTTGGCTTCCTTCATCTTGGAAACGAGCGCGGTATAGTCCTTTTCGCCAGCCGTATAGGACTCGTTCAGCACCTCCTTGCCGCCGGCGGCGTTCAGCGCCTTGCGGGTCTCATCGGCCAACCCTTTGCCGTAGGGGCTCTTGTCGTCGAGAATGGCGATGTTCTTGCCGGCGAAGTTCTTGGCGAGGAAGTTGCCGGCGACGATGCCTTGTGCATCATCGCGGCCGCAGACGCGGAAAACTCCCTTGCCGGGCCGCTCGTCGGTAAACTTCGGGTTGGTGGAAGCCGGGGAAATCTGCACGATGTTCTCTTCGGCATAGACGGCAGAGGCCGGAATCGAAGAGCCCGAGCAGAAATGACCGGCCACGAAGGCGACCTTCTTGGAAACGAGATCATTGGCAACGGCAACCGCCTGCTTGGGATCGCAAGCATCGTCGCCGACGTTGAGGACGAGCTTCTCGCCATTGACGCCGCCCGCTTCGTTGATCTCGGCGACCGCCATCTCGGCGCCGCGTTTGAGCTGCTCGCCGAATGCAGCATACTGGCCGGTCATCGGTCCCGCCACGCCGATCTGAATATCGGCGAGTGCGGCCGTGGCCGTCAGCGCGAGGCCGAAACCAAGCGCCACGCCAGTCATAAGAACTTTCTTCATACTCATTCTCCCTTGTTATCGCCCTTGGGGGCGAACTCTTGCTACTTCAGTTTGCGAACGTCACGCAGCGCATGAACCCGGCCCGACGTTAACGCGTGTCCGGTAGAATGCTCCGGACGCTGGTCCGGTGCATGCTCCTGCCGCATGCTCTAGCACTTCTTTTCAACCCTTGTCAGCCACCACGTTCTTTTCGCGCCAGCTCAACGGTCCGGTTCGTTCGTATATCCAGCTGTATTGGGTCGTCATCTGCTCGGTACGCCGGATGCGATAGCCAAGATAGGCGGCGGCGATCAGAACCAGGGTGTCCACGACATAGTAGTAAGCCGACAGAAGGTTGGCGCCGAACAAGGCGTAGTGGAAGAAGCGCAGGGCCAGCCCAAGCAGTAGCATATAGGCTACCGCCTGCCACAGAGGGCGCCATTTGTGGGCGAGCGACCGGCCGGCCAGGAACGCCGCGCCGCCGCCGATCACTACAGTCATGAAAAAGAATACAGAAAAGCCGCTTTCGTCGAAGAGGTTAGCCGTTTCCATGACCAATATTCCTAATGCACCCCGCCTTCCAGATAAGCGGCTCTGATTTCGTCCTTCGCCAAAAGCTCCCGGCCCGGTCCCGACATGGTGATGCGACCATTGACCATGACGTAGCCGCGATGGGCGAGCCTGAGTGCATGAAAGGCGTTCTGCTCCACGAGAAAAACCGTCAGACCGCGCTCGCGATTCAGCTCTCCAATCGTGGCAAAGATCTGCTTGACAATCAGGGGAGCCAAGCCGAGGGAGGGTTCATCGAGCAACAACAGCCGTGGCCGGCACATCAAGGACCGTGCAATGGCGAGCATCTGCTGCTCGCCGCCGGACAAAGTACCGCCGCGCTGCGATTGCCGCTTTTCAAGAATGGGGAACAGCGCAAAGGCCCGCCCGAGGTCTTCCTGAAAATGCCCGGGCTCCGTCGTGGCTGCGCCCATTTGCAGGTTTTCCAGCACCGTCATGCGCGGAAATATCCGCCGGCCTTCGGGAGCCTGGGAGATTCCGGAGCGCATGATGACATGGGTCGGTAGATTGGTGATGTTGCGGCCGTTGTAGGTGATGGTGCCCGAACGGGCGCGGTTTACCCCACACACGGTCATCATCAAGGTCGACTTGCCGGCCCCGTTGGAACCGATCAGGGTTACGATCTCGCCTTCATTGACGTCGAGATCGACGCCCCTGAGCGCCTGGATGCGGCCATAAAAGGTCTCGACGCCACGTACGGAAAGCATCGGAGCGGTCATTGCTGCCTGCCTCCGTCCTTGTTTCCGCTCTTGCGTCGGACGGGTTTGCCGGGTTTGGGAGCAGCGATTACAGCTGCGACCTCCGCGTCTTCATCGACACCCAGGTAGGCGCGCACGACGGCAGGATCTTTTCTGACGAAGTCCGCTGAGCCATCGGAGATCTTCTCGCCGTAGTCGAGCACGACGATGTGGTCTGAAATTCCCATCACAACGCTCATATCGTGTTCGATCAGCAGGATTCCGATGCCGTGATCGGCGCGGATGAAGCGCAGCAGACGATTCAATTCATCCGACTCGCGAGGGTTAAGGCCGGCGGCGGGCTCGTCCAGGCACAACAGCAGGGGGTCTGTGCACATGGCGCGGGCGATCTCGAGACGCCGCTGGGCCCCGTAGGGCAGGTCCGCCGCCGGGTCATCGGCGCGCTCGATGAGCCCGACCTTGTCCAGCCAGTACTTGCATTTGACGATCGCTGCCGCCTCCGCGTCCCGGTAGATCCTGAGGCCCAGAATTCCGGACACCGTGAAGCCGGAGGCGCGCATCAGCGTGTTGTGCTGGGAGATCATCAGGTTCTCCAGCACCGTCATGCCGCCGAACAGGCGAATATTCTGAAAGGTGCGCGCCACCTTGGCGCTCGCAGCGATGCGAAAATCATCCATGCGCTCGAGAAGGAACTCTGAGCCATCCTTGTGCCGGAGCGTGAGGCGCCCCTCTGTAGGCTTGTAGAAGCCGGTAATGCAGTTGAACACCGTCGTCTTACCGGCCCCGTTGGGGCCGATGAGGGCGGTAATGTCGGTGCGGCCGACCGTGAAGGACAGGTCGTCGATGGCCACTAGGCCGCCGAAACGCATCGTCAGGTGCTCGACCCTGAGAATCGGGTCCTGCTGCCAGCTCTCCGGCATCAGCCGTGGCCCTCGGTGATCAGGTCGGATGAAACCTTTTTCTTCTCGCGCAGGTAGACCGTCGGCTCACGGCTTGAAGCGAGGCCGCGCGGGCGCCACAGCATAACGAGCACCAAGGCGATACCGAACAACAGCATGCGTATCTGGGATGGATCAAAATCGTTGCCGAAGATGGCCTTGAGAAAATGCAGCTGTCGCAGCATCTCGAGCCCGCCGATGAAGACTATCGATGACAGCACGACCCCGATCTGGCTCGACATGCCTCCCAGAACCACGATGGCGAGAATGGTCGCAGATTCGAGGAAGTTGAAGCTCTCGGGTGAAATGAAACCCTGCTTGGTGGCAAAAAACGAGCCGGCGAAACCGCCGAACATGGCGCCGATGGCAAAGGCCGTAAGCTTGGTATTGGTAGTGTTGAGCCCAAGCGAGCGGCAGGCTACCTCGTCCTCGCGCAGCGCCTCCCAGGCGCGGCCGATCGGCAGCTTGCGCAGGCGGTTGGTCACGAAGAAGGTGGCGAGCGCGAGAGCGACAATCAGATAGTAGAGGAAGATCTGGCGATGCAGGGTGGAATACTCGATGCCAAAAGTTGCGGCAAAGCCGTTCTCGTCATTGGTGAATGGAATGCCGAAAAATGACGGGCGCGGAATCCTGGACAGGCCGGCCGGGCCGTTGGTGACCTCTTGCCAGTTCAAAAGGATGATGCGGACGATCTCGCCAAACGCCAGCGTGACGATGGCGAGATAGTCGCCCCGCAGCCTGAGGACCGGGAAGCCCAGCATAATGCCCCAAAACGCCGCCATGATGCCGGCCAGAGGCAGGCAAATCCAGAAACTGAAACCAAAGTGCTGAGCCAGGAGAGCGTACGAATACGCTCCGACCGCATAGAATGCCACGTATCCGAGATCGAGCAGGCCGGCGAGGCCGACCACGACCTGGAGCCCCCAGCCCAGCATGATGTAGGTAACAATCAGAATCGACACGTCCATCACGTAGCGATCGGATATGGGGAGGAACGGAAGGACGATCCCAAAGGCCAGGACGCCGAGGCTCAGATATTTGCCGGCGTCGACCAGAGGAGCCGCGGCGCGCAAGCGCTCCGACACTGCGGCCCGGGCAGCAGGGGGTCTGTTCCACACGAACAGATGCAACAACAACCGCCCCACAAAGACAGCGGCGCAAGGGATGATCACCCACCAGGGGCGGTAGGTGAGCACAAGATCGAGGCCGCCCACCGATTCCGTCTTGATCCCGGCGGTCGGGAAAAAAATCGCGAAAGCGACGATTGTGGCAAACAGGCTGTCTTTGAGTGCGGCGGTGAGGTCCGAGCCCCGGGCGAGTTCTGCAGGCTTCACCTCTGCAATCGCCACGGGTCACACCTTCTCGATTTCCGGTTTGCCGAGCAGCCCTTGAGGCAGGAAAATCAGCACTATGGCGAGCATCGCGAAGGCGGCCACATCCTTGTATTCGACAGTGAAATAGGCGGACCAGAAGGTTTCGATGAGGCCGATCACGATGCCGCCGAGCATGGCGCCGGGAAGCGAGCCGATACCGCCGAGCACGGCCGCGGTGAAGGCTTTGATGCCCGCTGCGAAGCCGATGTAGAAGTCGATCACTCCATAATAGAGAAGATTGAGAAGGCCCGCCACGGCGGCGAGGGCCGCGCCGATGACGAAGGTCAGGGAGATCGTGCGATCGACGTTGATGCCGAGCAAGCTCGCCATCCTCATGTCCTGCTCGCAGGCCCGCTGGGCGCGGCCGAGCGGTGTGCGAGTAATCAGGTAGGTGAAAATGGCCATCAGAACCACGGTCAGGATGACGATCAGGATCTGAATGTTGGAAAGCTGCACCGCGAAGCCGTCGTGCTCCATGAGCTTGTAGCCGCCCACGATGATCGGCTGCAGCGGCTTCGGGCGGGCGCCCTGGGTAAACTGAATGTAGTTGGAAAGCACGATCGACATGCCGATGGCGGTGATGAGGGGGGCCAGGCGGAAAGACCCGCGCAGGGGCCGGTAGGCGACCCTTTCGATCGTCCATCCGAAAACGCCGGCAACCAGCATCGAAAGCGCCAGCACGATGAGCAGTGCGAGAACGGCCAAGGCCAGGCCTGTGCTGGCGAGGAGACCGAGGGCGATTATCGCCATCAGGGCAATGAAGGCGCCCACCATGAACACGTCGCCATGGGCGAAGTTGATCATGCCGATGATGCCATAGACCATGGTGTAGCCGATGGCGATGAGCCCGTAGATCGATCCGAGCGTGATGCCGTTGATGAGCTGCTGGAGAAAGTACTCCATACACCCCCCCTCTACTCGTTCCCACCCGAGGCGCCGAAGATTGCGGCGCCTGTCTTTTTCTGTTTGGCGCGTCCCATTAACTCTGCAGGTTCGCGACCGCGTGCCAGCCACAATCACAATAAAGCAAGAATCTATCGGTGGAAAGCCGCAGGCGTAGTCGACGTGTGCGTAAAATGAAGGGGTGAGTCACAAATAAACTGACCTAAACGTCGATTTACATGCCGCCCGGGCGACACTATCTAAGAGCCCATGAAAAAGCGCTTTTTCATCATCGGCGTCATCTTCGCGATTCTGATCGGCGGACTGTCCTTTTTTCATTTCGTGTTTCTGCCGAACATGATCAAACAGGCGATTTCCGGCGCGCCGCCGCCGACCGAGACCATATCGGCCGAGCCGGCCAGGGTGGAACGCTGGCCGCTCTTCGTGCGGGCAATCGGGACAGTCACCGCGGTGAACGGCATCGACGTTGCGGCGAAGACGGCCGGCATCGTGCGCGAGTTTTATTTCGAGTCAGGAAGCGAAGTGCAGGCAGGCTACAAACTCGTCCAGTTCGACGATGACGCCGAGCGGGCCGACCTGCGCAATCTGGAAGCCTTGCTGAAGAGCGCCGGACTCGAGTTCACGCGGCAAGACCAGCTGGCAAAGAAGGGCTACTCGCCGACGAAGGAGCTGGAGACGGCTCGTGCCCGGCGCGACGAACTGGTGGCGCGGATCGACCGCGTAAGAAAGACCATAACCGACAAGACCATCCTGGCTCCGTGGAGCGGACGGCTCGGCATGAGGCAGGTCGACGTCGGGCAGTATGTGGACACTGGAAAGCCCCTCGTGTGGCTGCAGACGGTGGATCCGCTGTACATCGACTTCACCATCCCCGAACAGGAATACGCCCGGATCAAGGTGGGCCAGACGGTGGAAGCCGCCTTCAGCGCCTACCCGGGCGAGACCTTCAAGGGCACCGTAGAAGCCACGGAGGCCCGCGTGGATGCCGCCACGCGCGCCTTCTCTGTGCGCGCCACGCTGCCGAACCCCGAGCGCAAGGTCGCCTCTGGTATGTTCGCCAACGTGAAGATACTGGTGGGCGAGCCCGAACGGGTGCTGACAGTGCCGGCAACCGCCATAACGTATAGTCTCTATGGTGATGCGGTGTACGTCGTGACGCCGAAAAAGGCCGCGGGAACGAGTTCGTCAGCCAGCGACGGCAAGGCGTCGGAACCGGCTCTCGAGGCAGAGCGCCGCTTCGTCAAGGTGGGTGAAGTGCGCGACGACCGCGTCGCAGTGTTGGAAGGCCTGAAGGAAGGCGACCAGGTAGTGAGTGTCGGCCAGCTCAAGCTCCGGCCGGGATCGCCGATCCGGGTCGACAACACCGTCAAGCTTGAGCAGACGGGCGAGGTCAAGGTCGAGTAGCCATGGGCGCCTTCACCGATCTTTTCGTACGCCGGCCGGTGCTGGCTTCGGTCGTCAGCCTGCTCATCCTGCTCGTCGGGCTGCAGGCCGGCTGGAATCTGCCCATTCGCCAGTACCCCGAGATCACCAAGACCACGATCACCATCACGACCGGATATCCCGGGGCCAACGCCGACCAGATCAAGGGATTCATCACCACGCCGATCCAGCAGGCGGTGGCGAGTGCGGAAGGCATCGACACGCTGACCTCGTCGTCGGCGCAGAACGTCAGCACGGTGACGCTCAATCTCCGCCTCGACGCAGACGCCGACCGGGCGGTGTCGGACGTGCTGGCGAAGGTTAATCAGGTCCAGGACGTATTGCCCGACGAGGCCAACGATCCGATCGTCACGCGCACGACCGGCGAGGGCTATGCGCTGATGTACATCGGCTTCAACTCGAAGCAGATGTCCTCTTCGCAGATCAGTGACTACCTCAATCGCATCGTTCAGCCGAAGCTGCAATCGATCAACGGGGTCGCCAACGCCGAAATCCTCGGCGGACAGACCTTCGCCATGCGCATCTGGCTCGACCCCGATCGTATGGCTTCGTATGGAGTGACGCCCCTCGAAGTCAGCCGGGCGCTCGCGGCCAACAACTTCACGACTGCTGCCGGCGAGATCAAGGGCGACTACATACAAATCAACATCAACGCGCAGACTTCGCTGGAAAGCGTCCAGGGTTTCGAAAACCTCGTGGTGGTGAGCCGCAACGACACTCTAATCCGGCTCGGCCAGATTGCCCGCGTTGAGCTCGGCCCCGAGAACGCCAATTCCTCCTCGGTGTTCGATGGCCTGAAGGCAGTGTTCATCGGCGTCTACACGACGCCTTCAGCCAATCCGCTGACCGTGATCGACAACGTGCGCAAGGCGATGCCGGAAATCCAGGCGCAGCTGCCGGCTGGGCTCGAGGCCGCCATCGCCTATGACGCCACGGTCTTCATCAAGGAATCGATCAAGGAAGTGGCCAAGACCTTGGGCGAGGCGGCGCTCATCGTCATCGTGGTGATCTTCCTGTTCCTGGGCTCGGTGCGCTCGACCTTCATACCCATCATCACCATCCCCTTGTCGCTCATCGGCGTCCTCATGTTGCTGCTGGCGATGGGATATTCGATCAATCTCTTGACCCTTCTGGCGCTGGTGCTGGCGATCGGCCTGGTCGTCGACGACGCCATCGTGGTGGTCGAGAACGTGTACCGGCACATCGAAGAGGGAAGCAAACCCTTCGAAGCCGCCCTTCAGGGGGCGCGCGAGATCGCGTTGCCCGTCATCGGCATGACGATCACGCTGGCGGCGGTCTATGCGCCGATCGGCTTTACGTCGGGCCTGACCGGTGCGCTGTTCCGGGAGTTCGCCTTCACGCTGGCCGGCGCCGTCATCGTCTCAGGGGTTGTTGCGCTGACGTTGTCGCCGATGATGGCCTCGAGGCTGCTGCGCCACCAGTCATCGAAGCGCGGCTTCGCTGGATTTCTCGACCGCATGTTCGACGGTCTGCGGTCGCGCTATCAAAGGCGGCTCCACAATTCGCTCAACTATCGTCCGGCAACCATTTTCATGCTTGCCTGCGTGTTGGTAGCAACCGGGCTGATGTACAGAACCACCGCCAAGGAACTGGCGCCGGAAGAGGATCAAGGCATCCTCTTCACGCTGGTCAACTCGCCGCAATACGCCAATCTCGATTACCTGGAGCGCTATGTCGACGAAGTCGGCAAGGCATTCGCTTCCCTGCCTGAGAAACAGAACTACTTCGGCATCATCGGCTTCCAGGGCGTGCACTCGGCTTTTGCCGGGGTGTTGTTCAAGCCGTGGGCCGAGCGCGAGCGCGGGCACCAGGCCATCCTCCAGGAGCTGCAGCCGAAGCTATCCCAGGTTGCGGGCGTGCAGGCCTTCGCGTTTGCGCCGCCCTCGCTGCCGGGCAGCTCCGGCGGCCCGCCGTTCCAGTTCGTGGTGACCTCCGCCGGCGATCACCAGGAGCTTGCTGACGTCCTCGACAAGATCAACCAGGAGGCACAGAAGAGCGGCCTGTTCCTCTTCACCGATGGCGACTTGCGTTTCGACACGCCGCAGATCGAGCTGAAGATCGACCGCGACAAGGCCAACCAGCTTGGCGTGACCATGCAGGACGTGGGCGCCACGCTCGCAACGCTGCTGGGCGGCAACTACGTCAACCGCTTCAACATGCAGGGGCGCAGCTACCAGGTGATTCCACAGGTGCCGCGCAACTTTCGTCTAACTCCAGAATGGTTGTTGCGCTACCAAATCAAGACGGCTTCCGGCAGCATGGTGCCTCTGTCATCACTCGCCACCGTTGAACGTTCGGTGCAGCCGACCGCGCTCAACACCTTTCAGCAGCTTAACTCAGCCACGGTTTCCGGAGTGCCGTTCCCCGGCCGCAGCATGGGTGAGGCGGTCGCCTTCATGCAGCAGAAGGCCGCTGAGCTTCTGCCGCAAGGCATGGGCTACGATTGGCAGGGTGAGGCGAGGCAGTTCGTGCAGGAGGGCGACACCTTGGCGCTCACCTTTGTGTTTGCGCTCATCGTGATTTACCTCGTGCTGGCCGCCCAGTTCGAAAGCTTCCGCGACCCGCTGATCATTCTGGTGGCGCTGCCGACCGCGATGTTCGGTGCGCTGCTGCCGATGAATCTCGGCGCGGCGTCCATCAACATCTACACTCAGATCGGACTGGTCACGCTCATCGGGCTCATCTCCAAACACGGCATCCTGATGGTCGAGTTCGCCAACCGTCTCCAGGATGAAGAGGGTCTCGACCGCCGCAGTGCGATCGAACGAGCGGCGGCGGTGCGGCTCAGACCCATTCTCATGACCACCGCAGCGATGGTCGTGGGCATGGTGCCGCTGCTCATTGCCCAGGGCGCCGGCGCGAAGAGCCGCTTCGACATTGGTCTCGTCATCGCCGCCGGCATGACGATCGGCACCATGTTCACGCTGTTCGTGACCCCGGCAGTCTATACCTATGTCGCGCGCGACCGGCGTCCGATGAGCGTTCGGCATCCTCCTGCCACCGTCACGGCGCCACAACGAGAGGTTCCCGAGGAGCCGGAAAAGCCGCGCATCCGGGAGGCTGCGGAGTAACAAAAACAGAACTATCCGCGGCGAGCTTGGCGGCGATTGCGGCGCGCAGTTCGGGCAGGCCGGCGACCTGGGAATAGTGCGTAAAGCCCTCCGCCATTGCCGTGGTAGCCGCGTCCTGGATGAATTTCGGCGTGTCGAAATCGGGCTCCCCCAAGGTCTTCCACAGCGCAAGTTCGGCGTGACAGGACTTTCGTTGCATCAAAAGCACTCATGGGCCATACCCCCTGCAGGCTTCATGGCATGCCGCGTCGCCAGCGGAAGGCATGCTCTCAGCCTGGGGGCCCATCAATGCGAATTCGGCTTGCCGTGCTGCCTGCGTTGTTGGTCACCGTCGCGGCATGCGAAAAGAGCAAGACCGCGGCTACTATCGTGGCTTCCCCCTATGGCGACGGCGTTGAGCACCGCGAGCCGGTGTTCTTCACCGGCAGGCACTACAACGTGACGTTCAGATACATCGCCGAGCGGGCATCCTATGACATGAAGGTCGAAGGCCAGGGGCGTACGCTGGGTGGCGGGCCGGGCGACCAGCAAATCGTCGAGCAGGTCGCCTCATCCGCGCTATCGCACTTTGCCTGCCCGACGAAACAACGGGCGCAAATCGTTCCCGAGACCGCAAGCCATGTGGCAGGGGTGTGGACCCTGCAGGCGCGGTGTGGATAGATCGCCGAAGTCAGGCGTCGAACCTCCGGTCGAGCCAGTCGCGCACCCGGAAGTAGCGGCCAAGCATCGGCACGAACCAGGGATTGCCGTGATAGAGAGGGTTCGTTGGAAAGCTCTCCGTCTCGAAAGCACACCGGTAATTGGAAACGCGGGCGATCTTGCGTGCATTCATGGTGCCGAGATAGGTCATCATGGCGATCCCGGATCCGTTGCATCCCAGGGCATAGTGCATTCCCTCCAGCCTGCCCGTGTGTGGAATCTCGTCGAACGTGAATGCGACGTTGCCCGTCCAGGCGTGGGTGATCCGGGTGCCTTTGAGCTGGGGAAACCGATCAATCATGAGGCGGTATAAAATGGGAGCGGCTTCGGTGGCGCTATAGCGGCCGAATTTTGCCCGGCCGCCGAAGATCAGCCGCCGGCGGTCGCCGGACATCCGAAAATAGGTGAGCAACCTCTGGGTGTCGGAGATGCTCTTGTCGTGCGGCATCAGGCCTGCGGCGATTTCCTCCGGCAACCCTTCGGTCGCGATGATGTAGCTGCCGATGGGGATAACCCGGCGCTGCAATTGCGGAGTGACTGAGCCGGTGTAGCCGTTGGTGCAGACGACGACGTCGCCGACCCGCAATGTACCACGGGCTGTATCGAGCCGCCATGCGGCGCCTTCGCGAGCGAGACGGGTCACCGGCGCCTTGGCGCACATCGCTACTGCGCGATCGCGTACGAGGCCGAGCAGACCCTTGAAGTAGAGCGCAGGATGCAGATGGGCTGACCGCGTGACCACCATGCCGCCGTGGTAGAAGTCGGAGCCGATCTCCTCGCGCTGGCGGTCGCGGGGAAGCAGATATGCTCCGGCGCCGGCGCCCTCATTGATGAGCTTGAACTTTTTCTCCAGGGCGCGGTAGTGGCTGCGGCACCAGGCGCCGGTAAATCGCCCGGCTTTCTTCCATTCGCAGGCAATCTTCTCGTCCGCGATGAGCTTCTCGATGAGAGTGAAGCTGTCGGCTGCATCGGCGTAGAGTGCCAGAAGTTCATCTCGGGAGCTTTTGCCGGAGTAGCGCTTGCCGACAGTCACTCCGCCCGACACCATCCCTCCGTTGCGCGAGGAGGCGCCGAAACCGGGCATCTCGGCGTCGAGAACCACCGCCTCGAGGCCGTGCCTGTGAAGCTCGAGCGCGCAGGCGAGCCCGGCATAACCGCCGCCGATGATGGCCACCGGAGCCTCGGACGGCAGATCCTGAAGATCGCCAGCCTGTGGCTCCCAGGCTTCCCACCAGAACGGCCGCTCGCGAAAGCTCGGATGGAAGATGGAATTCGCCGGCATGATCTCTCGTCTATCGCGCCCTCGCCGGGCGCTGCATTTCCGAAATCGTATGGCCGAGGAGCGAGGCCAGGACGATGGTCCCGCCGAGGAGTGTCAGCGCCGCCGGCCTCTCGTTGAGGAAAAGCCATACCCACAATGGCCCGGCGATCGGCTCGAGAGTGCCGAGAAGCGAGGTCTGGGTCGCGGTGATGAGGCGCGCTCCCGCAACGAGCAGAACCAGGCCAAGCCCCAGGTTGAGAGCTCCGAACAGAAACAGCAATGCTGCATCCTTGAACGTTACGCTCCCTGGCGCCGAAACGGGTGCGACCAGGATCGCGGCCATCATCATGCCGAGGAGAACGGCGGGCGTCATCTTGACGTCAGGGTGCAGGCGAATGAGTACCACCGCTGTCGCATACGCACAGGCTATCACCAGGGCGAGCAGGTTTCCCCACAACGCCGCGGTTGCTTCGCTTCCTGCCGATTGCCAAACGATGAGCAGTATTCCCAGCGCCGTGCCGAGGATGGCGAGCAGAGAGGCGAGGGAGACGGGCTCCTTGAGCACAACGCGGCCGAGGCCTGCGGCAATCAGCGGCGATGAACTCATGATGATGAGCACGTTGGCGACGGTTGTGAGCTTCAAGGCCACTACCAAGGATATGGAAGCGCAGCAGAAGCACAGCCCGACAGCAAATCCGGGCCAGCCCATGCTTCCAAGGTTATTGAGTGTACGCCGGCCATCGCTCAAGGCCAGGTATGCGGCAAGAAAAAGTACCGCCGTCGCCGATCTCCAGAACACAATGGTCCAGTTGTCAGCCTTCTCGATCAGGCGCACGATGAGGCCACCGGTGCTCCACACGATTGCGGAGGACGCAACGAGCAAAATCCCCTTGGTGGAGTTGGACGTCATCGAGGGAGGGCAGGCTATTTGGCATGCCGCTTGTGCGCAACCGGAGCATGGAGGCCGTCATGCGAATGCTGAAGTGGATCGCGGGGATCGTACTTGCGCTGGTGGCATTGTTCGTGGCCGGCGCCTACCTGCTGCCGTCATCGGTCACAACAGAGCGCACTGTCTTGATCGAGGCACCGCCCGACAGGGTGTACGCGCGGCTGATTGATCTGAAAAAATTCACCGACTGGTCGCCGTGGGCAAAGCTCGATCCCGATGCGCAATACACTTTCGAGGGGACGCCGGAAGGCCCGGGTCAGGTCATGAAATGGTCGAGTACCCATGAGCAGGTGGGCTCGGGCAGCCAGGAGATCATGGAAGCGACTCCCAATGAGAACATCAAGGTGGCGCTCGATTTCGGCGACATGGGAACCGCCAGAAGCTGGTATACGCTGAAGCCCGAAGGGGCGGGGACGCAGGTGACCTGGGGTTTTGCCACGGATCTCGGCAACAATCCCCTGATGCGCTGGATGGGAATCAAATTCGACGACTGGATCGAGGCCGATTTCGACAGGGGCCTGGCCTCTCTCAAACAAGTGGTCGAGAAGGAAGCCGATGGCGGGTAGCGGTGGACCCACATATCGCAAGGCACGACACTCAGCCGCAAACTGCTTTACCGCCCCTTCCACACCGGCTTGCGTTTCTCGGCGAAAGCTCGCGCGCCTTCCAGCTGGTCTTCGCTCGAATAAAGCCGGTCGACGGTCCTCAGCTTGCGTTTGGTGACCATCCGGAAGGCCTGGTGGATCGGATGATGCATGGTTTCGCGCAGCGTCTCCTTGATGGCGGCGAAAACCAGAGGAGGGCCGTCAGCCAGATGGGAGGCGAGTTCGCGAGCGCGTGCGAGAAGGTGCTGGCGCGGCACGATTTCGTTGATGACGCCCCAGTGTTTGGCTTCGGCGGCGCCGAACCGGCGGCCGGTGAACAGCATCTCCACTGCCACGTGATACGGGATGCGGCGCGGCAGCTTTATCGTCGCGGCGTCGGCGAGGGTACCCGAATTGATCTCCGGCAAGGCGAAGGTCGCGTGCTCGGCGGCGATGATGAGATCAGCAGAAATCATGATCTCGAAACCGCCGCCGAAAGCCAGACCGTTCACAGCAGCGATGACCGGTTTATTGAGGTCGGGAAGCTGCTGGAGGCCGCCGAAGCCGCCGACACCATAGTCGGCATCGGGAGGTTCGCCCTCGGCAGCTGCCTTCAGATCCCAGCCTGGACAGAAGAACTTGTCGCCGGCGGCCGTGAGTATCGCAACCCGTAGTTCGCTGTCGTCCCGGAACCCGGCGAAGACATCACCCATGATGCGGCTCGTCGCGGCATCGATGGCGTTTGCCTTGGGCCGATCGATGGTGACTTCGAATACAGGCCCACGGCGCTCGACAATGATGGGTCCGGCCATAACGACTACTCCGATCGCATCCGTATCAACACATCGACGGCAACCGCGCCGGCTCCGGAAGGGAGAACGAGCAGGGGATTGACGTCGACTTCCTCGATCAATCCGCGCCGAGCCTCGGCAAACGCGGCAACTGATTCAATCGCAGCCATGACTGCCGGAATGTCGCCCGACCGGCCGCGATAGCCTTCCACCAGGCGCCACACCTTCAGCGCCTTCACCGCCTGCTCGATCTCGGCCCGCGAGGTTGGCAGGAGCAGCGTCGCCGTATCGCGAAGCAACTCCGCCAGAACGCCGCCCGCGCCGATCACCAGGGCCAGTCCGAACTGCGGATCGGATTTCAGGCCGACGATCAGTTCCGCGACGGCGCCCCGCACCATGCGCTCGACCAGCAGCACGGGCGCAAGCTTTTCCAGTTGCGCGGCCGCGGACTCTACTTCATGGGCGTTGGCAAGGTCGAGCACCACACCCCCGGCTTCGGTCTTGTGGGCGATCGCGGGCGAGGAGACTTTGAGGGTCACCGGATAGCCGAGCTTGTCGGCGGCGCCCGCGGCGTCGCGGGCCTTGCAAAGGACTCCTTCAGGAACGGCAAGTCCGTGCGCGTTCAGCATCTGCTTGGCGTCGAATTCCGTGATGGATCTCTCGCTGTCGCCACGGCTCGGCGTCGCCCTCCACTCCGGCGCCTGCTCGCCGGAGGCCCAGTTCGCGCCGATGAACGCCGCGGCCTCAAACGAGATGAGCGCATCGTCGAGCCCGATCATCGGGCATATGCCGGCATCGGCAAAGGTCGCGGCAAGATCGCTCGGCATGCACTCCGGCAGCGAGGCGATGACCGCGGCTCGCGCTCCGGTCGCCCGTTGAGCCGCGATCATGGCGCGCGCGGTCACGAGCCAAGTGTCCGGCCGCATGCCATGTTTTGTGGGAACGTCCAGAATGAGGGCCGAGACATCGTAGCCGCTCTCGAGCACTGCGGAGAAGGTGGCCACAAGCTTCTCCGGCTGGTTCCAGATGAAGGTGTGGTAGTCGAGCGGGTTATCGATCGCGACGTACTCATTGAGGGTCGCAGCGACCTTTGCCTTGGCATCAGCCTGAAAGGGCGGAAACCGCAACTTCCTGCCGATCGCCAGGTCGGCGATCAGTGCGGCCTCGCCGCCGGAGCAGCTCATCGAAACGATGCGATTGTCGCTCAAGGGCCCGCCATGGTGCAGGAGTTTGAGGGCCTCGACGAAGGCGGTGATCGAATCCACCCGCGCGATGCCGTGACGCCAAAACATCGCGTCGTAAAGAGAATCCATGCCTGCCAGTGACGAGGTGTGGCTCAGTGCCGTCCTGGCGCCCTGCTCGGAGCGGCCGGTCTTGAGCGCGATGACCGGCGTGCGGTTGGTGCGCGTGATCTCGGCGGCTCGCGCGAAGGCCTGCACGTCGCGAAGTCCCTCGATGTGGAGGCCGATGGCGGTGATGCGCCGGTCCGCGGCCAGCGCTGCAAGCATTCTGGCCATGTCGACGTCGGCCTGATTGCCGATGGCGAAGACCGCTGCCAGCGGCAGCGCCCGGCGGGTCATGGTGAAGTTGACAGCGATGTTGCCGGACTGCGTGATGATGGCGACGCCGCTTTCGAGCGGCTCCACACCATGTTCGTCCGGCCACAGCGCCGCGCGCGCCATGCCATTGACGAAACCGTAGCAATTGGGGCCGAGAAGGGGCATGCCGGCGGCAGCTTCGAGCAACGCTTCCTGCAGGTGCACATCGCCGGTCTCGGCGAATCCGCTGGCATAGATCACCGCGCCGCCACAGCCGATGGCGCTCAGCTGCCGGACGATCTCGATGGTTGGTTCGCGCTTGACGGCAATGAAGGCTGCGTCTGGAACGCCGTCTATTTCGCGGGGGCTCTTCACGCAGGCGATGCCGCCGAGGCTCTGGCGCCTGGGATTGACCGCCCATATGCGGCCGGCGAAGCCCAGATCGCGCGTACGTCCGATGGCGACCTCGCACTCATTGCCGCCGATGAAGGCAATGGACTTTGGCGACAGCAGACGGGCGAGGTCAGCTGGCAAATCAGCCCCCGAGCGGGCGCAGCAAGGCGCGCGAGATGATGTGGCGCTGGATCTCGCTCGTTCCTTCCCAGATGCGCTCGATACGCGCATCGCGCCAGATGCGCTCGAGAGGCAACTCCTCCATCACGCCCATGCCGCCGTGGATCTGGATTGCTTCATCGGCAACCATGGCGAGCATTTCGGTGGCCTTCAGCTTGGCCATGGCCATATCGATGTCTTCCACCGTTCCCTGGTCGTATTTCCAGGCGGCTTCGAGGGTCAGCAGCCAGGCCGCCTTCAGCTCCATGGCCATGTCGGCGAGCTTGAACGACACGCCCTGGAATTTGCCGATCTGCTGGCCGAACTGGCTGCGGTCGACCGCCCACTGCCGCGCGTGGTCCAGGGCGCGCTCGGCGCGGCCGATGCAGGTCGCGGCAACCTGCAGCCGCGTCGCTCCCAGCCACGAGTTGGCGACCTCGAACCCGTGATGAACCTTCCCGAGCACCGCCGACCTCGGCACCCGGCAATCGGAAAATTCGAGGATGCTGTTCTTGTAGCCGCGATGCGAGACGTTACGGTAGCCGTCGCGCACGACGAACCCCGGGTGTCCCTTGTCGATGAGGAAGGCGGTGATGAGTTTCTTTCTGCCGCGCGGCGTATCCTCTTCGCCCGAGGCGGCAAACAGGATCACGAAGTCGGCAACATCGGCGTGGCTGATGAAGTGTTTGGTCCCGTTGATGATGAAGTCGTCGCCGGCCTCGACTGCCGTGCACTTCATGCTGCGCACGTCCGATCCCGCGCCCGGCTCGGTCATGGCGAGGCAGTCGGTCTTCTCTCCGCGCACCGCGGGCAGGAGATACTTCTCGCGCTGCCCGCCCTCGCAGGCCATGAGGATGTTGGAAGGACGCGCCACGCAGTTCCAGTGCAGGGCATAGTTGGCCCGACCGAGCTCACGCTCGTAAAGCACCCACGTCACGGTATCGAGACCGGCAGCGCCGGTCTCGGCCGGCATGTTGGCAGCGTAAAGGCCCGCTTCCATCGCCTTGGCCTTGAGTTTCAGACGCAGCTCCTCGGAGAGTTCGCCGGCGCGCTCGACCTCGTCCTCGTGAGGAAACAGTTCCTTCTCGACGAAATCGCGAGTCGTCTTGACGATCAGCTTCTGCTCATCGGAAAGGGCGAAATCCACGTCTCAGGATCCCATGTGGTAGGTTTCGGTATGGCCGTCGAGCCCGATCGCCTGGCCGGTGATCATCCGGGCGGCCGGAGAAGCGAGAAACAGGCAGAGATCGGCAATCTCACCGGGCTCGACGAAGCGCCGTATCGATTGGCCGGAGATCAGTTCCCTGGCCACCTCGTCAGGAGCCACGCCACGGCTCTCCGCTTCCGCGGCGATCACCCGGTCGATGCGGGCACCGCGAACGGCTCCCGGACAGATGCAGTTGCAGCGGACATTGTTGGGCCCGAGCTCGATGGCGAGCGACTTGGTGAAGCCGATCACGGCCCATTTTGCCGCCGCGTAGGGAGAACGCCGGCCGAAGCCATACATGCCCGCCATGGACGAGATGTTGATGATGGACCCCGAGCCCTCGGCCTTCATCACCGGCGCGGCCCGCCTGGCGCACAGGAAGTGCGAGTCTATGCCGACCTCGAGACATTCCCGCCAGTCCGCATAGTCGATGTCGTCCACGAGCGCCGTCGGACCCTTGACGCCGGCGTTGTTGATCAGGACATCCAGCCCCGCCAGATCGTCGAGAGCGTCGTCGAACCACGCTTCGATTTCGCCTTCGTTGCGAACGTTCACGTGGGTCGCCGCGATCTCCGGATTCTCCTGTCGAAAGACGATGAGAGCCTCTTCATCGACGTCGCACACGTGCACTTTGGCCCCGTCGTCGGCGAACGCGCGGGCGATGCTGTGGCCGATGCCGGAAGCCGCGGCGGTGATCATTACCCGTTGCGCAGACATATCTACCCCTTCACACGAAGCTCGATGAATCCGTTCATTTCCGCACTCCTCGGCGTCGGCGGCTCGCGGCTCGCGGGCGCGTTTCGTCTCGCGCCAGGACGAGCCCCGCGCCGATCTCATGGCGCTGAAAGAGGTGCATCATATCGACCAGCACGGCATCGCGCTTCGCTTCCAGCTCGGCCACCGAGCGGCCTGCCGCCTGGGCTTCGCAGCCTTCGACGAGTCGCTGCTCGAGGCTGGTGTTCCAGTTCGGGAAGCGAAGATCGGTCCACGGCAATTCCAGCGTCGGATCGAACTGCCTGATGAAGTCGCGCATGCCCCCCGGACCGCCGGCCAGATGGTAGGTCAGGAACGAGCCCATGAAGGCCCAGCGCATTCCTGCGGAATAGACGATTGCATCGTCGATATCGCCGGTCGTGCCAACGTCCTTGTCGAGGACATGAAGCGCCTCCCGCCACAGCGCTTCCTGCAACCGGTCGCAGACGTAGCCTTCGATTTCTTTCTTGAGGCGCAACACGTGCATGCCGATCGATTCGAAGTAGCTTCCGGCGCGGTCCATTGCCTCCAGGGACGTCTTCACCCCTGGCACCGTCTCGACCAGCGGCAGAAGGTAGACCGGGTTGAACGGATGGCCGATGAGCACGCGCTCGGGATGGCGGCGACACTCGGATTGCAGGCGTGACGGAAGAAAACCGGACGAGGAGGAGGCGATGATGACATCGGGGCGGCGCCATGCCATCGATGTCGCGGAAGAGCCTGATCTTGAGATCTTCGCGCTCCGGAGCGGCTTCGTGAATGAAGTCGGCGCCGCACACCATTTCCCCAAGGTCGGTCGTGAATTGAAGTTTGCCCTTCCTGCCGGGTTTCCCGATGAGCTTCACCATCGAAGGCCAGGCGACGTCGATCGCAGCCCTGAGCTTCGCTTCCGCTGCGGGGGCCACGTCATACGCCACCACGTCGAAGCCGCGCACCAGCAGGCGAGCCGCCCAGCCGGCGCCGATCAGTCCCGTGCCGGCGATGCCAACGGTTGCAACCGGCTTCATTGCAGGCCCTTCAGCCCGAGGATGTCGCGCGCTTCGTCTGGCGAGGCGACTCTCGATCCAAGCAGCTTGATGAGCTTGACCGCTTTCTCGACGAGGGTTCCGTTGGTGGCGTAAACACCCTTCTCTAGCCACAGATTGTCTTCGAGCCCGACGCGCACGTGGCCGCCCAGGAGCACGGCCTGGGCGACCATGGGAAACTGCATGCGGCCGATGCCGAAGCCGGCCCAGACGGCGTTGGTGGGCAATTCGCCGACCTGATAGGCCATGGTCTGGGTGTTGCACTGGCGCTCCCCACGGAATGCCGAGGCAGAGCTGAAAAAGTGGCGGATCGTCGATGAGGCCTTCGGCGCATAGCTGCTTGGCGAACCACAGGTTGCCCGAATCGAAGATCTCCATCTCCGGCTTCACGCCGTAGGACTGGATGAGCTTCGCCTGTGCCCGAGTTGCGCCGGGGTCTGGACGACGATGGTGTTGCCGTCGCCGAAATTGAGCGTGCCGCAGTCGAGGGTGCAGAGTTCGGGGCGCAGTTCGGCCACATGCAGCAGGCGCTCGACGGGCCCGACCAGGTCGGTGAGCGCGCCCCATTGCATCGGGACCTGCATCCTCGCCGATCTCGAGGTCGCCGCCCATGCCGGCGGTGAGATTGATGATCACGTTGTTGTTCCCGGCGCGGATGCGCTCGACGACCTCGCGGTAGAGATGCACGTCACGGGCTCCCTTGCCGGTCCTGGGGTCGCGCACGTGGCAATGCACGACCGCTGCCCCGGCGCCGGCGGCTTCGAGCGCGGCATTGGCAATCTGTTGCGGGGTCACGGGGATCGCCGGATGCTTGCCGACCGTGTCGCCGGCGCCGGTCACCGCACAGGTGATGATGACCTTGGGAGTCATGGTTTCCCTCTCTGCTCGACCTTGCCGCACCTTATGGGCCGGCGCACGCGCTATTTGATCTTTTTCGCCACCGGTTTGTCATTTATCGTCAAGCGCAATGGAAACCCGTCAGGTCGCATTCGTGCTCTTCCCCCGCTTCTCGATGATCGCTCTATACGGAGCCCTCGAGCCGCTGCGGGTCGCCAACCGCTTTGCCGGGCCGGCCTTTTCCTGGCGCTTTCTGTCTCCGGACGGGCGGCCGGTCGCGGCATCGAACGATATCCCGGTTTCGGTTTCGGGCTCGCTGCGCGACATCGGCATTCCGCATCTGGCGCTGTTCTGCGCGAGCTACGAGCATGAAAGGGCGCTGACCCGGAAAGCGTGTGCGGAGGTGAGAAAGCTCGCAGCGCCGCCGCGTCCTCCTGGGCGGTATCGATACCGGAACTTTCGTGCTCGCCGAAGCCGGCGTCCTCGACGGCTATCGCGCCACCTGCCACTGGGAGAGTTCTGCCGGGCTTCCGCGAGCGCTATCCCGACGTGCATGCGACGCGCGGGCTATTCGAAAGCGATCGCGGGCGGCTGACGTGCGCGGGCGGTGCGGCGGCCATCGACATGATGCTCGACTATATCGAAACCCTCCACGGCAAGGCCCTCGCGGTAAAGGTCGCCGACCAGCTCGTTCACTTCCGGCCGGCGGGAGGACCGGTCGAGGCACGCCTGCCGGCCGAGACCCGCTACCAGACGCAGGAGTCCCGCCTCGTCGCCATTCTCAACGTGATGGAGGAGAACCTCGAGGAACCTTTGGCGAGCGCCGAGCTCGCAGCTTGCGCCGGCCTGTCGCAACGGCAGATGGAGAGGCTCTTCAGGCGCGAGCTGAAGATGACGGCGCGCGACCTCTATCAGCGCTTGCGGCTGGAGCGGGCAGAGCGGCTGCTCGAATACGGCAGCATGCGGGTGCGCGAGGTCGCGGTCGCCTGCGGATACTCCTCGTTGGCCCAGTTCTCGCGGTCCTTCAAGCGGCACCACGGCAAGGCGCCATCCCGGTTCAACCACCGGCCTGCCATGCCCTGATCGAACTCTTGCGGCGCGATCAACATGATGATGTTGAGGGTGAGATTGTCGCGGATCATATAGACCGTGAACGCTTCAAGGGTGAGCGTGATTGTGATCGTGACCCAAACGGGCAAGCGGGATGGGGCAAGGAACCCAGCCACCATGGCGAGCATATCGCCGACGGCGTCCACAGGCCGTTGCCCTTGTCATGATGCACCTCAATTGCAGGTGCAAGCCTTGAATCAGGGTGCGTGGTGCCACTATTATTGTTGCTAGAGGCGCGTCTTCATGGTCACCGAGTTCACTCTCCTCCCCTCGCTGTTGGGCGGAATCCTGATTGGCCTCGCGGCGATTCTCCTGCTTTATGCCAACGGTCGCATCGCCGGCGTCAGCGGCATTTTCGCCTCGCTTATCACCACGCGGTTCGATGAAGCGGGCGCGTGGCGGGCGTTGTTCCTGTTGGGGCTCATTGGCGGCGCCGCCGCCATGGCGCTGGTCGGAGCTTACGAGCCGCAGTCGGTGAGATTTCCGGCTGAAGGAGCGATGACGGCCGTCGCCGGTCTCATCGTCGGCGTTGGCACCGCGCTCGGCGGCGGCTGTACCAGCGGCCACGGTATTTGCGGTATTGCGAGGCTCTCCGCCCGCTCCATAGCAGCCACCGCCATCTTCATGGCGGTCGCTTTCCTCGTCGTGTACACGATCCGTCATGTGATCTGAAGAGTCCATCCCATGCAACTCTTGTCCGCACTCATCGCGGGCCTTCTATTCGGCGCGGGCCTTGCCCTCTCCGGCATGGTGAACCCGGCCAAGGTGGTGAATTTCTTCGATATCGCAGGAAGCTGGGACGCGAGCCTCATTTTCGTCATGGCCGGTGCGCTAGCCGTCACCTTATCGGGGTATCGCCTGGTACTGAGGCGGCAATCGCCGCTTTATGCCTCAGGCTTCTCGTTGCCGACGGCGAAAGATATCGACAGGCGTCTGGTCGGCGGTGCGGCGCTCTTCGGTCTGGGCTGGGGCCTTGCTGGACTTTGTCCAGGCCCCGCCGTCGCCAGCCTTACAACGATGTCGATCGAACCGGTGATCTTCATCGCCGCCATGGGTTTCGGCATGGTGCTCGTGCGCCGGTTCGTTCTGCGGCCGGCATAAGGAGTTGCGCGATGCCCGAAGCGCCAAATAACCGGCAGTGCCGCGGATCGCTTTGCTCACGACGCCGGAGCGGCGTATGGTGACGTCAGTAAGTCTGCATTCCGCACGCACGTCGCCGCGAACGAGCGCTCCATCAAGATTGCGAGGGAGGACAATCATGCAGCCATCATTCTGGCATCCACTCGGTATGCTGCTCGCCGCGACAGCCTTTTCCTGGTCAGCGAGTGCCGCCGCCCAGGACTACGAAATCTGGGCGATGGATCAGGGAACCAACACGCTGCACGTCTACAGTTCAAAGCTCGAGGAGGTCGGTCGAATCGACATGGCCGCCCAAGGTCTGCAAGTGCCTCACATGATCGATTTCACCTCCGACTACGCCTACGCCGCCGTTGCCCATCCGAGCTCAGGCAACGTGGCGGTGATCAGGACTTCCGATCGCAAGATCATCGCCACCCTTACCACCGGGCCAGGGACACATATGGCGACGGTAAAGCCCGATGACAGCGCGATCCTGGTAGCGGTCATCGGCGATGCCAAGGTGCCGAAGGACGGCAAGGTGGTGGAGATTACGATCGACCGGCAGAGCGAGAGCTTCACCATCGGCCGCAGTCTCATCATCGCTGACGATCCCCTGGTCAAGGACGCAGGGGACAAGTTTACGGATGTGGGTGCCGTCTGCCAGGAGTTCACCGCCGATGGCCGCTTCGCCTATGTCACGCTCGGACCGGCGCTGAAGGACGGCGGCTTGGTCGTTCTCGACACGACGAGCTTCAAGCTCGTCGCGGCCTATCCTGCCGCAGAGGTCAAGGTCAATTGCGGGACTATGCTCACACCCGACGGGAAGCATATGCTCGTCAACGGCGGCAGCGCGGACACCGGCGTTTGGTACGCGTTCGATACAGCGAGCCACAAGCAGGTTCGACAGGAGGATAGCCGTGGCAAGGATGCGCACGGCGTTTGGGCTACACCCGATGGGCGGGAGATCTGGATGGTCAACAGAGTGAGCAGTAACGGCATCGTCATCGATGCCAAGACGCTCGATGTTGTCGCGGATCTGAGCGACATCGGGCCGACGCCCGACATCATTGCAATGTCGCCGGATTCAAGGTTGGCCTTCGTCAGCCTGCGCGGACCCAATCCGGTCACTGCCCATCATGTGGCGAAAGGAAAGACTCCGGGCTTCGCCGTCATCGACGTCGCTGGCCGCAAGATGATCAATGTGGTGCAGCCAGCCAAGGGAAACGACAAAAGTGACTTCCACGGGATCGGTGTCCGCGTCCTCGCCCCCTGACTAGGCGCTGGCGACTCATCAACGAAGGTCACGCTGTCCGCGGGCGGCGCTCCGCTAATTGGTTTACTTCGCGTTCGTGCCGAGTACTAACCGAGCACGCGTTCTACCCCGGCGGTGACGCGAACAAGACATCAAGTCCGCGTAGCCCGCGAGGCCCGCCAACAGGGAGTTGCGCACGTGACAGAAAAGATCGCGTTTTACCATAACCCGCAAAGCCGCGCCGTGATCGTGCACTGGATGCTCGAAGAGGTCGACGCGGATTACAGGATACACCACCTCGATCTCCAGAAGGGTGAACACAAGTCTCCTGCTTTCCTGGCCATCAATCCAATGGGTAAGGTTCCGGCGATCGTGGTCGGTGACACGGTGATTACCGAGAACTCCGGCAATCATTGCCTGGCTGGCGGATACTCATCCCGCCGCGGCGTTGGCTCCGATGCCGAACTCGAAGCAACGCGGGACCTATTACCGCTGGCTGTTTTTCGGCGGCAGCTGCATCGAGCCGGCGATGACTGACGAGATGTTCAAGCGGCCCGCGCCGGAACGAAAGGGCGTGGTCGGCTGGGGCAGCTACAACGACGTGATCGACACCATTGAAAAGGCGCTCCAGCCCGGTCCCTATCTGCTCGGCGCCAAGTTCTCGGCCGCCGACGTCTACATCGGTGCGCAACTGATGTGGGGCGGGATGTTCGGGGCGCCGCGCCTGAAGGAAAGCCCGTCGATCAGCGCCTACGTCGGGCGCTGCACCAGGCGGCCGGCATACCTGCGTACGCAGAAAGAGACCGTGAACGCCTGAGCTGTCAGCGCCATGCCGGCTATGCTTCGCCGCCCCCGCTTTCCACCAGCACGCAGCCGACGATCTTCCAGGAACCATCCGGCTGCTCCTCGAAGGCATAAAGGGCGATCCAGGCCTTGCCGTTGGCGTCGATGATGGTTACGCGCTGGGTCGGCCGCCCAAGGCTTTCGGACGTGATGTCGCCGAAGGTGAAATTCTGCGGCCGGTACACCGGCTGGTAGCCCTTTCGCACCATATCCATGAAGACATCGGCGGTTGGGAACAGCCGCTTGATCTTCGGTGAGGCGTAGCTGTATGCGGCAGCACCGTCATCGGCGCGGAACGCCTCGATCTGGGCGGCGATAATGCGCTGAAACTCACGCGCTTCACTCTCGCTCACCGTCTGTGCCGAGGACGGCAGCGCAGACAGGCAGAGCACCGCGATTGCCCACATCAGCAGGCCAACGAGAAAGCGCATCGGTTGTCTCCATCGAAGGGAATTGTCGCCAAACTGTACACGCTTCGGCGACGATAGTAGGCTCCACCAAAGAACATACCAGTATACGCCACAAGCGGACCATTGGTTTCGGGGGAGGGCAAAGATGTTGCAGCGAGCCAATGCCGACCTCGACCAGGCCCTTGCGGAGGCGCGCGATCAGTTCGCGCGACGCCGGCCGAAGTCGAAGGCGGCGGCGGCAGAGGCCGAAGCGGTCATGCCCGGCGGCAATACGCGCACGATACTATATCATTTACCCTTTCCGCTACGTGCGGCATCGGGAGAAGGCGCGAGGATCACGGATGCCGACGGGCATTCCTATGTCGACCTCAACGGCGAATACACCGCCGGGGTCTACGGGCATTCCCATCCGGTTATAAAGGACGCGGTCCGACGGGCGCTGGACGGCGGTTTCAACCTGGCGGCCCACAACACGCTCGAAATCCGCCTGGCACAACTCGTCTGCAAGCGCTTTCCCGCCATCGAGCGGGTCCGCTTCACGAACTCAGGCACCGAAGCCAACCTCATGGCGATCGTCACCGCCAGGATTTTCACCGGCCGCACCAGGGTGATGGTGTTTCGCCACGCCTACCACGGCGGTCTGCTGCATTTCGGCGGCGGCGGCCTGCCCACGAACGTGCCGTTTCCCTTCGTAGTCGCGCCATACAACGACATCACCGGCACGCGCTCGCTGATCCGGGAGCATGCTCACGATCTCGCCTGCATCCTCGTCGAACCGATGATCGGCGGCGGCGGGTGCGTCGTCGCGGAGCCTCCGTTTCTCCGGATGCTGAGGGAGGAGACAAGGAGCACCGGCGCGCTGCTCATTTTCGACGAAGTGATGACGTCGCGGTTCAAGCACGGCGGCGCCCAGGGGCTGTTCGGCATTGCTCCCGACCTGACATCGCTCGGCAAATACATCTGCGGCGGCATGACCGCCGGCGCCTTCGGCGGGGGGGCCGACATCATGGCGATCTATGATCCGCGGCGCCCGGACTTCATGCAGCACGCCGGCACGTTCAACAACAACGTGGTCAGCATGGCGGCGGGCGCGGCCGGGTTATCGCAGGTGTTCACCGAGGAAGCGGCGGCGGGTCTGCACGACCTGGGCGACCGGTTGAGGGCCGACCTCAATGTCCTGTTCGAACGCGAAGACGTAAAGTTCACGACGACTGGCCTTGGCTCCATCATGATGATCCATATGATGATCCATCCTGTGCGCATGCCGCCCGCGTCTCTCGAAGAGATGTATGGCGAAGACACGAGGCCCAAGCAGCTGCTGTATCTCGACCTTCTGGAGCACGGCTTTTATATCGGAGCGCGCTGCTTTCTTTCCCTGAGCCTCGCCGTCGATGAGCGCATGCTGGCGGGCTTCATCGACGCCGTTCACACCATCCTCGGTGCGCGCCGATCCCTGTTCCGTGCCTGAGGGTGCTGGCCGGTCACATCCAGTCACATCCCAGGTGCTACTTGACCAGCGTGCACAAGTTATTCAATGTCCTCATCGGCGAGAAACAACAAGGTCCCATGACGCGATCGCTTTCTGCATCGCGGACTTCAGGCCAGATCGCCGTCCGGTGAGTATGCAAGCCAGTATCAAGCGGCGCCGGGACCTTGCGTGAGGAGGGACCGATGCCGTCCGTAACAATGAAGGTGAATGGACGAGCAGCGCGCGGCGATGTCGAAGGCCGGACGCTGCTCGTCGAGTTCCTGCGTGAGCGCCTGGGACTGACCGGTACGCATGTGGGTTGCGATACCAGCCAGTGCGGCGCCTGTGTGGTGCATGTCAACGGCAGAGCCATCAAGTCGTGCACAGCGCTGGCCGCGAGCTGCCAGGGCGCCAGCGTCACCACGATCGAAGGGCTCGCCGCCAACGGCAAGCTGCATCCCATGCAGGAAGCGTTCCACGAGCATCACGGACTGCAGTGCGGATTCTGCACGCCCGGCATGATCATGGCGGCTGTCGATATGGTGAGCCGGCACGGTAAGAACCTCGACGAAGCCACGGTCCGCCGTGAGCTCGAAGGCAACATCTGCCGGTGCACCGGCTACCACAACATCGTGACCGCCATCCGGGCCGGCGCGGAAAAGATGTAGTCGAATTCAGCTGCGAACTTAACGCCAGGGAGAGATACGCCCAAATGAGCGAGACTGGAATCGGCGCCCGTGTAAAGCGCAAGGAAGACCACAGGTTCCTCACCGGCAAGGGCCGATATACCGACGATATCAACCTCAAAAATGAGGCCCACGCGTATTTCGTGCGCTCGCCGCACGCCCATGCGACCATCGTTTCGATCAACGCCGCCAAAGCCAGGAAGCAGCCGGGTGTCATTGCGGTGCTGACGGGAGAAGACGTCGCCGCCGACAAGATCGGCGGGCTCATCTGCGGCTGGATGATCCATTCCAAGGACGGCTCACCCATGAAGGCCGGCCCGCATCCGATCCTCTGCCAGGGCAAGGCGCGCTATGTCGGCGATCACGTCGCGGTGGTGGTTGCCGAGACGAAAGCCCAGGCCAAGGCTGCGGCGGAAATGGTGCAGGTCGGCTACGATGAGCTGCCGGCAGTCGTCGATTGCGCCGAGGCGCAAAAGAAGGGCGGAGCGCCGGTCCACGATGCCGCGCCGGACAACACGGTTTACGAATGGTCGATCGGCGACAAGGAAGCCACCGAAGCTGCATTTGCCTCTGCCGCCCACGTAACGAAACTGGACCTCGTCAACAACCGTCTGGTTCCCAACGCCATGGAGCCGAGGGCCGCCATCGGCTCCTACGACGCGGGCTCCGATCACTTCACGCTCTATACCACCAGCCAGAACCCGCATGTGGCGCGGCTGGTCATCTCGGCCTTCCTGGGCGTTGCCCCGGAGCACAAGCTTCGGGTGATCGCGCCCGATGTAGGCGGCGGATTCGGTTCAAAAATATTCATCTATGCGGAGGAGGTCGTCTGCCTGTGGGCCTCCAAGCGCATCGGCGGCCGGCCGGTCAGGTGGACGGCGGAGCGCACCGAGAGCTTCCAGGCCGATGCCCACGGCCGCGATCATGTGACCCATGGCGAACTGGCGCTCGACAGCCAGGGCAGGATCACGGGTCTCAGGGTCCACACCATTGCAAACATGGGCGCGTATCTCTCGACGTTCGCGAGCTGTGTGCCGACCTATCTCTATGCCACGCTGCTCTCCGGCCAATACAACATCTCTGCCATCTACGCCGAGGTCGACGCCGTCTACACCAACACGGCGCCCGTCGATGCCTATCGGGGTGCGGGGCGCCCGGAAGCGACCTACGTGGTCGAGCGGCTGGTCGAAACCGCGGCGCGCGAGATGAAAATCGATCCCGCCGAGTTGCGCCGGCGCAACTTCATCACCAGTTTCCCGCACCAGACTCCGGTCATCATGACCTATGACGCGGGCGACTATCATGCGTCGCTCGACAAGGCGTGCCGGCTTGCCGACTACGACAACTTTGCCGACCGCAAGGCCAGGTCGGCCAAGAACGGCAAGCTGCGCGGCATCGGGTTCTCGACCTACATCGAAGCCTGTGGGATCGCCCCGTCGGCAGCGGTCGGCTCATTGGGCGCCGGAGTGGGGTTGTGGGAATCAGCAGAGGTGAGGGTCAATCCGGTGGGGACGGTCGAGGTGCTGACCGGATCGCACAGTCACGGGCAGGGCCACGAGACGACTTTCGCGCAACTGGTGTCGGATCGTCTGGGCGTCGACATCGATAACGTGTCGATCGTGCACGGCGACACTGACAAGGTGCAGTTCGGCATGGGCACCTACGGCTCGCGCTCGGGAGCGGTCGGCATGACGGCCATCGCCAAGGCGCTCGACAAGATCGAGAACAAGGGCAAGAAAGTGGCGGCCGCCGTGATGGAGGCGGCCGAAGGCGACGTGGAGTTCAAGAACGGGACCTTCACGGTAAAGGGAACCGACAAGAAAATGGCCTTCGGCGAAGTGGCGCTGGCCGCCTACGTGGCGCACAAGTATCCAACCTCGGAGATCGAGCCGGGCCTGAAGGAAGGATCGTTCCACGACCCATCGAATTTCACCTTTCCGGCCGGCTGCCACATCTGCGAGGTGGAGATCGACAGCGAAACCGGAAAAACGGACGTCGCAAGCTGGGTGGCGGTCGACGACTTCGGCACGGTGATCAACCCGATGATCGTCGAAGGCCAGGTCCACGGCGGCATCGCGCAGGGGATCGGGCAGGCGCTGATGAAGTCGTGTGTCTATGACCCGGATACCGGTCAGCTGCTGACCGGTTCATTCATGGACTATTGCATGCCGCGTGCCGACGACCTGCCGTCCTTCAAGCTCGGATTCACGGAGACGAAATGCCCGTCGAACCCGATCGGGCTCAAGGGCTGCGGCGAGGCCGGTGCGATCGCTGCGCCGGCGGCGCTGATGAACGCCGTCACCAATGCGCTCGGCATCAGGGACATGCCGATGCCGGCCTCACCTTACAATGTGTGGAAGGCAATGTCGGGCATGAAACACGCAGCCGAATAGCGGCGGGAGGAGAGAGATTCAATGAAGGATTTCAACTACCATCGTCCCGCCACGCCGGCGGAGGCGGTGAAGCTGATCAAGAAGGCAAGAAGCGGCAAGTTTCTGGCGGGCGGCATGACGCTGCTTCCGACCATGAAACAGGGCCTGGCCGGACCGTCGGACATCGTTGATCTGACGGCAATCAAGAACTCCGGAGTGAGCGCTGGTGCGGCCAAGGTCACCGTGAAGGCCGGCACCACCCATGCGGATGTCGCTGCGAACGCCGCAGTCAAGAAAGCCATTCCCGCACTTGCGGCGCTCGCCCGGGGCATTGGCGATCCCCATGTTCGCCACCGCGGCACCATCGGCGGTTCGATCGCCAACAACGATCCGGCGGCCGACTATCCGGCAGCACTCGTCGGACTTGGCGCGACGGTCATCACCAACTCGCGGAAGATACCGGCGGAGAAATTCTTCACCGGCATGTTCGCCACCGCGCTCAAACGCGACGAAATCGTGTCGGCAGTCGAGTTCCCGGTGCCGAAGAGGGCAGGCTACGCCAAGTTTCCCAATCCGGCCTCGCTCTACGCGATGGTGGGAGTGTTTATATCCCAGGACAAATCGGGCAAGGTCAGGGTGGCTGTCACCGGCGCTGGGCCATCGGTGTTCCGGGTGCCGGAGATGGAGCGGGCATTGGAAAGCAGCTTCTCGGCTGATGCACTGAGCGGCGTGACCGTCGGGGCAAAGGGCCTGAACAACGACATGCACGCCTCGGCCGAATACCGCGCCCATCTGGTCAACGTGATGGCGCGCCGGGCGGTGGCGGCGGCCGCGAAGTAGAGGTCCGGCTCTATCCCGTTCCGAGCGCTGCGGCCCATGTCTGGCGCTGATCTGTTAATCCACGACGCCCAATACACGGATGAGGAATACGAACACTGCGTCGGATGGAGGCGCAGCACCTACCGCCACGCTTTCGAGTTTGCGGCGCAGGTTGGCGCGAAGGAACTCGTCCCTTTCCACCACGACCCGGCGCATGATGACGAGACGCTGGATCGCCTGCTCGAGAACGCGAAGCGGCAATTCAATCCCACGTGTGGAGTGTCCGTGGGCTGCGAGGGCGCCGTCTTCGAGGTGGATTCGAAAGGTTTGCCTTCGAGAGCTTGACCGTCGATTCCGTCGGAAGGATTTCGGAGCGCTCTACCAGGGAATAGGCTTCTTATCCCTGAAGAACTGACCCGACGGACCGCCATCCGGCAAGGTCGCGAGCCATACAGTCGTCTCCACTCCCTCTTCGACGCTGCGTGTCGCCTGCTCGGAGTGTGTGCGGACCCAACCCGGATCCACGGAGTTTACCAGAACGTTCGTTCCTTTGAGCTCGTATGCGAATATTCTGGTCATCGCGTTGGTGCATACGCACGCCATTCTGTAGCCTGGCGCTCCGCCGTACATATCTGCCAGCTGCCCCATGCCGCTCGACAGGTTTACGACGCGGCCATAGTTGTGCTCTCTCATGATCGCGATGATGCCTTGGGACAGACTGAGAGGTCCCATGGCATTTGTCTCCAGGATTGCCCGGATTACTTCCATGCGGGAATCGAAGATGCTGATGGTCTTGCCGACTTCCGCGGCATTCTGCTCGAGGTAGATTCCTGCATTGTTCACCAGCACATGCACCGGACCCCAGTGGCGACGCGCGGTCATGATGAATCCGGCAATCTCCTCCGGCCGCGCCAGATCGAGTTGAAACGGATCGACCTCCAGCCCCTCCGCCCTCAGCTTGCTGGCAGCGTCTTTGCCTGCACCGAAGTCGCGGGCTGCGAGTATGACCTTGAATCCCTGCCGGGCGAGTTGCCGGCAGGTTTCAAACCCCATGCCGCGATTGGCGCCTGTTACAATGGCGAGTTTGCGATCGCCGGCCATACGATCCAATCTCCTGCGCCGCTGATTTCTCTATCGCGCTACGGACTCGTTTTGAGACCTTGTGGCGGTTGATGTCGAGAATTCGGGTTGGTGAACCCGTTTATCTCGCGCCTCCCTCCGAAAGAAGGCGCGTCGTCTGAAGATCGGGGCTTGAATCGCTGCCGAGCCGGGTCAGCCGACGTCGTGATGTTCATGGATGCGTTGAAGAGGAGTCTGCAGGCGGCGCGGGCGCTGGCCAAGAACCCTGCCACCGAGTGATGGCCGTTTTTGGCTTTTATCGCGTCGACCCTCTCGTTGGGCATGTGCTTTTTGGCTCTTGGGCTGGGCTGATGCGGTCGGCTCTGGTGTTTCAAGGCACCGCAGGCGGGTTGCCGCATGGCCAACTCGAGGCGTTCCTCATGCATTGCCAGCCGTATGTAGCTCAGCGCCATGTTGCTGAAGATCACTCTCGTCTGGGGAAGCTGTGCACTATTGGCGACCTGCCGGCATTCGAGTGCCTTCAGGCGAAATCGCTCTGCACGTGACAAGCTCTGCACTGCGTCTGACATAATTTACGCCTCTTACGCCACTTACGCCTACCGGTCGGTACCGCTCCGCGATCATGATGCAATGCTTCTTGTGCTCGGACAACGCTGAACAAGAACGATGGCGCGTGGCCAACAACTTTTGGGGTTGGTAGTGGCAAAACGGCAACAGGGGATCGAATTCCAACCATACTTTTGCAAGATTCCGTGGTGCCGCCGGCGTCGATAAGGCGAGTCGGCTGCGACTGGCGGCCGAATCCGGAAGCGTGCGGCGGCGCACCCTGCAGGTAGCGCCGTCAGCCCCCAATTCATGCTGAGACACCAGTTCCGTCAATCTCGCATTTCTCCGCTATCCGGATTTCTGAAGATCTTCGTCGCGACCGGTGAGAGGCAGCCGGATTCACGTCAACGTCTCGAACAGCCGGCGCAGCAAAGTCATACGTGGCACTAGCGACGACACATAAAGGTGCTCGTTCAGGGTATGCGAGCCGTCGCCGTCGACGCCAAGTCCGTCGAGCGTTGGCACCTTATGGGCTGTGAAGTTGCCGTCGCTACCAGCGCCCGTGGCGCAGTCAGTAAGATCGAAGCCAATCTCCTTGGCTAGCACCTTGGCACGGTCGAACAGCATGGCGATGCCGGCGTTCTTCTCGAATGGGGGTCGGTTGAGTTCGCCGGCCACCCTAATCCGGAGGTCGGGATTATAGGGTCGCAGATTTAGCAAGTGGCGCTCCATCTCTTCCGCGTCGGCCATGGACCTGATGCGTAAGTCGATGGTTGCGTGGCAGAACTGCGGCACGGTGTTGTCGGCAGTGCCGCCCCTGATCTGCCCGATGTTGAAGGTGATACCGCGCTCGTAGTCAGTCAGCGCCTCGATCGCCACCACATGCTTGGCAATCTCGACGATCGCGCTACGCCCCTCCTGATGGCGGCTGCCCGAATGCGCCGGCCGGCCCTCCGCCTCCAGCAGGTAATGGCCAACTCCTTTGCGGGCTGTAACAAGCTTGCCGCCGTCGCGCGCCGGCTCGACAACGAGCACGTATTTGGCAGCATCGGCCGCGCGCTCGATGAGCTCTCGCGAGGTTGGGCTGCCGACTTCCTCATCGGAAACGTAAATGAGGCGAATCGGCAGCGGCGTGGTGCGGCGGGCGCCAGCAATCGAGCGGAATGCTTCAAATGCGAGATAGGCGCCGCCCTTCATGTCGTAGATACCGGGGCCGAACGCGCGGTCGCCCTCGACCCGGAAGGGGAGAGCGTTGATCGTGCCACGCGGGTGCACCGTGTCGAGATGGGCAAGCACCAGGATACTGGGTCCGTCGCCACCCCATGGACTTGAGATCACCAGGTGATCCGCCCGCCCGTCGCGGCCGGCAATGCGCTCGATCCTGGCGCCAGCCTCGGCATAACCCTCGGCGACGCGCGTCATCAGGCGATTGACGCCTTCGACGTCGGCCGTATGGCTCTCGACCTCGACCCAGTGGCGGATGCCGTCGAGGATGTCCCCGGCCGTCGGCGTGTGCATGAGACCCCTCCAGCGAATTGAGCGCTTCGGCGTTCTAGAGCACACTTCGCCAAAGTGCGCGCACTTTTGGCGGCAAAAAGTATGCTCCAGCATTAAATCGGCACTTGGAAATCCGGCGGCACGAGTTCTTGCCAGTAGGACATGCAGTGTTCTCCAGCACAATAGCCCAGCGCGATTTTGGCATGTCCTCCAGCCACTGACGAATGGCCGCTCGCCACGGGTTCCACCCTGTGATAGACGACGAGTCTCAAGGCTAGGCGACAGCTTTCAGACAGTCGCTACCGGCGTCGCCGGCGACCCGACCGCCCCCGGCAGTCTCAAAGGGGGCGCGGTCAGGAGGAAACGGCTGCGGTTGCGGTGGCGCAAATACTTCGAGACCTCGGTCAGGTACCACAGTTCGCCCAGATGCATGCCGAGCTTGAATAGGCAGTGCTCGTGGAGCGGTAATGCAGCGTGCGCGTGCGAGCCCTCGGGCTCGGATGCAGGGAACGCCTCCACGGCGTAATTGTCGGCGGCGAGAACGGCCAGCCCTGTATCGGTGAGCCACTGCAGCAGTCGCGGATCGCGGCCATCCAACACGCTGCAAGCGTTGTGCAGGACGTGCGGGTCGGGGTCGCCTTTCATCCCGGCCAGCAGCTCCGCGAAGCCGGTGTGAACGCACAACATGTCGCCCCGCTCAATCGCGACGTGGTCCGTTTCACAGACCCGCATCAGATCGTCATAGCCGACGATCCTGCGCTCGGGCCCGAAATGCGCGTAGAGGTCGATCAGCACCGCCCGTCCCTGCACGCACGCCGAGGCCATGTTCTCGATTCCGAGCGCCTTCGCCTCGACGCCTTCGAATCGCGCCCAGGGCTCAACATCGCCACGTTCGGCCGCGCTCACCACGTGTTCGCCACCGCGCCAACCGTTATAGTACACGATGTCCGCCCTCCCGTCGCCATCGGCGTCAAACAGCGCACCGATATGCGCAAGTGAGTCCCACTGCGTCGAATACTGCGTGTGGAACAGCACTGCGTCGTCGCAGACGACATCGGTATGCGCCGGGTTATCGGACCGCAGCGCATAATTGAAGTTCTGTTTGCCATCCCGCAGCGTGGCGAAGCGGCGCGGCGGATGTCGGCGCGGGTTGAGGTGGTTGCCGCCGGGAAGGTCAAGCGGCAGGCTCAGACAAAAACTGATGCCGTCCTTCACTTCGGAGATGCCTTGCAGCACTTTCTCGCGCGTGATCAGGTTCAGCCGGCCGCGCTGGTCGTCGGGACCGAAATCGCCCCAATTAGACCCCGCCGGACGGCGCTTCCAGCGCTGCTGCATCGCATTTCCTTCGCATCACATCGGCGCCGAGTAGACGCTCAGGCCGCCACAGACATAGAGCACCTGGCCGGTGATAAACGACGCATCGTCGGAGATAAAGAACGCCACCGCCGCCGCCACGTCGTCGGCCGTGCCGATACGGCCCATCGGAATGGTGCCAACCAGTGCTCGTGTGGCCGCACTTTCGAGCGGGTTGGTGGCGAGGAACAGATCGGTTTCGATCGGCCCGGGCGCGACTGCGTTGACCGTGATGCCATCGCGACCGAGTTCGAGCGCCCAGGTGCGGGTCAAGGAGGCGAGCGCCGCCTTGGTCGCACCGTAGATCGAGCGGCCTTCCTTGCCGAGGGCCGCGCGGCTGCCGATGCTGACAATCCGTCCGCGTCGCTTGCCGCGCATGGCTGGCAACACGGCTTGCGTGCACTGAATGAGCGCGCGAAGATTGAGATCGATCTGCTGCTGCAATTCCTCAGAGCTCACACACTCGATCGGATTCACCCGGGCGATGCCTGCGTTGTTCACCAGGTTGTCGATCGAGTGCTCGCCCATGACGCGGGCAAGCACGCGCATGGTTTCATCGGCATTCCCAAGATCGACGCGATAGGTTACGCCGGGGAAATCGCCGCCGGGGTCGCTGCGCGACAGGTTGATGATCGTGTGGCCGGCTTGGGTGAGTCGCAATGCTACGCCACGCCCGATGCCGCGCGAAGCGCCGGTGATGAGTGTGACCGGGCTAGTTCGAGAATTGTTCTGAGACATCATTCCCCTGCCGCCTTGAGCCGGTTCATAGCCCTTGAATCAAAAGGAAATTCGCCACGATCAGAAAGGCGGCACAGTCGATCTTAGCCTCGTTTCCCGCAGTCGGGAAAGCGCAGGTGATGGCCTTGTCGGTCGTGGGATGCTCCTGTCGTGAGGCGAGGTTCAGCACTCGCCTCGATCGCCCTCGCGCGGCACGCAATACTCTCCAGCCAAAAAGGCATCCCGCTCGTCGCGTTCGCGGCTACCCGCTGCACGCGATGTAGAGTTCGGGTGCGGGCCACGCCGAGCCCGCGTAATCGCGCGACAACGCAGACCCGCAGGTGTAATACCCTGCGGGTTTCGGCTTTTCGAGAAGGATGTAGATGGATCACGTTCCGGCTTCCGCCAACCTGCCGCAATCGATCGACGAAACACTCGAGCTGTTGAGATCGGCGAGCTACGTGGCCGGCCGCGATCTCGGCACGGTGGTGTTTCTGGCGCTGCGCATGAGCCGGCCCCTGTTCCTCGAAGGCGAGGCCGGTGTCGGCAAAACCGAAGTGGCCAAAGTGCTCGCCGGCGCGCTGGCGCGTCCGCTCATCCGCCTGCAGTGTTACGAAGGACTCGACGTCAGCTCGGCGGTTTATGAGTGGAACTACACCGCTCAGATGATCGACATCAGGCTTGCGGAAGCGGCTGGAGTAAAGGATCGGGCGGCCATCGAAAGAGGAGTGTTTTCGGACCGCTTTCTGATCAAGCGGCCGCTGTTGCAGGCGCTGGAAGGTGCGCCCGGATCGGCGCCCGTTCTGCTGATCGACGAGCTGGACCGCACCGATGAGGCGTTCGAGGCGTTTCTTCTGGAGGTGCTGTCGGACTTCCAGGTCACGATCCCGGAGCTGGGAACGGTCACAGCCAGGGAAGCGCCGGTCGTGGTCATCACTTCCAATCGCACGCGCGAAGTGCACGACGCCCTCAAGCGGCGCTGCCTCTATCATTGGGTGGGCTATCCGGATGCCGAACGCGAGCGGGCGATCATCCGGGCGCGCCGGCCGGGGGCGGGGGAAGCGCTCGCCCGCGAGGTCGTGCAGTTCGTCCAGGAGCTGCGCCAACGCGATCTGTTCAAGGCGCCCGGAGTGGCCGAGACGCTCGACTGGATTTCGGCGCTGCATGAGCTCGATTGCGTTTCGCTCGACCCGCAGGTGGTGAACGATACCCTGGGCGTGCTGCTCAAGTACCAGGATGACATCGTCAAGATCGAAGGCTCGGAGGCCAAACGGTTGCTCGACCAGATCAAGTCGGAGATACGCATCCAGGCGAACGTACGCAACTCATGAGCAACGGTCCTGCCAGACCCTTCGCTTCCGGCGGCAAGCTTCCCGACAACATCATGCATTTCGCACGGGTGCTGCGCCGGGCCGGCCTTCCGGTCGGGTCCGGCCAAATCCTCGATGCGCTGGATGCGGTCGGATGCGGCACTCTCGCGGCGCGCGATGATTTCTATTGGGCTCTCAACGCGGTGTTCGTGAAACGGCGCGAGCACCAGGCCCTCTACGACCAGGCGTTCCACATCTTCTGGCGCAAGCCGAAGATGATCGAGCAGCTGATGCAGCTGCTTTTCCAGCAGATCGCCGCTCCGGCGAAGGAAAAGACCAGACAGGCCGGCCATCGGCGCCTGGCGCAGGCCCTTTTCGATGACGGACAGTCGATCAGCCGGCGTGAAGCGCCGCCCGAAGAGATCGAGCTCGATGCGAGCCTGACGTTTTCCAGCGAGGAAGTGCTGCGCCGGAAGGATTTCGAACAGATGACGGCTGCCGAACAGGCGCAGGCCAGGCGCGCCATCGCCGCCCTTCGCTTCAACCGTCTGGAGGCGCCGACGCGCCGGTTCGGGCCCGCAGCGAACAGCCCGCGTATCGACTTTCGACGCACGATGCGGGCCTCCTTACGCAGCGGCGGCCTCATCCGGCTGAGCTTTCGAACGCCCAAGCGGCGCGAGCCGCCCCTTGTCGTTCTGTGCGACATCTCGGGCTCGATGTCGAACTACTCGCGCATGTTCCTGCATTTCCTGCATGCGCTCACGAACGATCGCTCCCGCGTGCACGTGTTCGTGTTCGGCACGCGCCTCACCAACATCACGCGGGAACTCAAGCGCAGAGACGTGGACGAGGCCCTGGAAAAGGTGTCCGACAAGGTCAAGGACTGGTCGGGAGGCACGCGGATCGGCAACACGATCAGGGAATTCAACTACCTCTGGGGGCGGCGGGTGCTCGCCCAGGGGGCTCATGTGCTGCTCATGAGCGATGGCCTCGATCGCGGGGATACGAAGGCCCTGGAGCTCGAAATGGCGAGGCTGAGGCGTACGACGCGCCGCATCGTGTGGCTGAGCCCGCTGCTGCGCTTTGCCGGCTTCGAGGCGCGCGCCCAGGGGGTGCGGGCGATCCTGCCTCACGTGAACGAATTCAGGCCGGTGCACAGTCTGGAAAGCCTTGAAAACCTGGCTCGGTCGCTCGCATATAGCAGCAGTACCCAACACGATGCGCGCCGCTGGTCGACGGGCCGAGGCGTACCTGCTTCGGGCAGCGCGGTTGGGTCGCAAGCTGATCAGGAGCCCTGATGGCAGTGCAAGACAATACCCTGGAAGAGGCCGCAGCCTGGCTCAGCCAAGGCCGCAAGGTCGCGCTTGCCACGGTGATCGAGACATGGGGCTCGGCCCCGCAGCCGGTCGGCAGCCGGCTGGCAATCGATGGCGAGGGTCGCTTCACGGGCTCCGTGTCGGGGGGCTGCGTGGAAGGCGCGGTGGTGACCGAGGCGCTCGACGTAATCGCCAGCGGCACCGCCAAGACGCTGAGCTTTGGTGTCGCCGACGAGACTGCCTGGCGGGTGGGCCTAGCTTGCGGAGGTCGGATCCGCATTTTCGTCGAGCGCCTCGGAGACTAGCCGGACCATGAGGACCGCCATGTTAAGGTCGCTGCTGGAGGCACAGCAGCAGCGCCAGCCGGTGGCGCTGATCACCAACCTCGCCAACGGCGACCAGCGGCTGATCGGTGCTGATGAGTTCGCCGATGACCAGCTCGCTGCGGCGCTGGCGGACGGGTTTCGCTTCGATCACAGCACCGTGGTCCGCAGCGAAGAGGGCGAGTTCTTCGTAAACATCCACAATCCGCCGCTCAAGCTCATCGTCATCGGCGCCGTGCACATCGCCCAGGCGCTGATACCGATGGCGCACGCGGCCGCCTACGACGTGACGGTGATCGATCCGCGCGGCGCCTTCGCGACGCCTGAACGCTTCCCGAACGTCGAGTTGAAAGAAGCCTGGCCCGATGAGGCGCTGGACGGGATCGACCTCGATTCTCGCACAGCACTGCTTGCCCTCACGCATGATCCCAAAATCGATGACCCGGCGCTCGCCGCTGCACTGAAGTCCGACTGCTTCTACGTCGGTGCCCTGGGCTCGAAGAAGACCCACGCCGGCCGCATCGAACGGCTGACCAGGCTCGGGTTCTCGCGCGAACAGCAACAGCGGATACACGCACCCATCGGCCTTGCCATCGGAGCGCGCGGTGCGCCGGAGATCGCCATTGCCATCATGGCCGAGATGACCAAGGTGCTCCGCGTCGGAAGCGACCGGTCATGAAATTCGGCGAGATCGACACCCGCTCTGCGGCCGGCGCCATCCTCGGCCATTCCGTGAAGCACGCGGGTGGGGTTTTCAAAAAGGGCCGCGTGCTGACGCCGGAAGACCTCGCCCTGCTTGCAGCGAGCGGCTTGACCCGTATCTTTGCCGCGAGGCTCGATGCCGGCGACGTGCCTGAAGACGAAGCGGCCCGGCGAGTAGCTCTCGCAGTGACGGGTCATGGCGCCACCGCTCATGAGGCATTTACCGGCCGGGCCAACATTCACGCGTCGCAGCCGGGACTGGCGCTGGTGGATGCAGAGCGGGTACGGGCCCTCAACCGGCTTCACGAGAGCCTGACACTGGCGACACTCGCTCCCTTCGCAGTGGTCGAAGCGGGGCAGATGCTGGCGACGGTCAAGATCATTCCGTTCGCCGTGCCGGGGAAAATAGTGGCGGAGGCTCTTGCGATTGTCGGCGACCGGCCTCTGATCGGCCTCAAGCACCTTGAAGCGAAGCGGGCCGGTCTCATCGTCACCAAACTGGCGCAGACCAAGAGCTCGCTCGTCGACAAGAGCCGTGACGCCATGCGGGTGCGTCTCGAAGCCCTGGGCAGCAAGCTTGGCGAGACGGAGACCGTCGAGCATTCGGTGGCGGCAGTGAGCGACGCGGCACGCAAACTCCTGCGATCAGGACACAATCCCATCCTCATGTTCGGGGCTTCGGCGATCGTCGACCGCGGTGACGTCCTGCCCGCGGGGCTGGTAGCGGCGGGCGGCGAAGTCGTGCATCTCGGTATGCCGGTCGATCCCGGAAACCTGCTGATGCTCGGCAGGCTCGACGGGATTCCGGTCATAGGCATTCCCTCCTGCGCCCGCTCGCCCAAGGTCAACGGCTTCGACTGGGTGCTGGCCCGCACGCTGGCCGACATCGAGGTCACCGCGCACGACCTCATGGACATGGGCGCCGGCGGCCTGCTCATGGAAATCCCGACACGGCCGGCGCCACGCGAGGCCATCGGCGCGTTGAAAGCGCCACGGATCGCCGCGATCGTGCTCGCTGCCGGGCTTTCGAGCCGGATGGGGAGCAACAAGCTCCTGAGGAAGGTGAAGGGCAAACCGATGATCCGCACGACGGTGGAAGCGGTGCTGCAATCGCGTGCCTCGCCGGTTGTCGTCGTCACCGGCCATGAAGCAACGAAGATCGAGGAGACGCTGTATGGACTCGACGTCGCTTTCGTCGCCAATCCAGACTATGCCAAGGGACTTTCCACCTCGCTGAGAACCGGAATAAGCCAGCTGCCGGGGTCGGCCGACGGAGCTCTGATCGTATTGGGGGACATGCCGTTGGTTCCCCCGGCAGCCTTGAACAAGCTCATTGCCGCATTCAATCCCGCCGAGAGCCGATCGATCTGCGTTCCGGTGTTCCGAGGCGATCGCGGCAATCCGATTCTGTGGGGGCGACAACATTTTGCAGAGCTCGACAGCCTCAAGGGCGACCACGGCGCACGCGTGCTTCTGGTAGTGAACTCCGACAACGTGACGGAGGTTTCGGCCGGTAGCGAGGGCGTCCTCACCGACTTCGATACCCCGCAGGCCCTGGAGGAAATTGAATCGTAACGAGCACGCGATGAGAACAGCGGACGATCCAATTTATCGATCTTTCTAACCTTTTTGATGAGCGAAGCGCCTCCGCCGGAAAATGCTATAGGCACCTGCATGAAACTATCTGTCGCCGCGCAGCTGCGCTCTCTGCTTCGCACTGTCCTCGTTCTCATCGTCGTGGGCAGCGCCTCGTCTGCTATCGCCCAGTCGCCGCCGCCGCCGGACAAAATCAACACGCTGATCGAGATTCTGAACGATCCGGCGGTGAAGGCATGGCTCGCCGAAAAGAGTGCGAAAGCCCCGCCTGCGCCGAACGTAGCGCCACCGGCGGAGGAGCTTCCCCCCATGCTGTCGGGTGTGCTGGGCCGGATCCGAGGTCATCTGAAAGAGCTCGCCGGCGCCATTCCGCGTCTGCCCGCGCAGATTGACCGGGCCTGGAACATCCTGGCAGTGGAGTTCGAGGATCAGGGCCTGTTTGCCATCGTGGCCCTGATTGCCGGCTTCATTGCTGCGGGGTTCGGAGCAGATTGGCTGCTGAGGCGCTTCACCGCAGGTTACCGGCAGTGGATGTTCGCCCAATCCCACCAAACGCCGCAGGGACGCGCCCGGGCGCTGGGGGGCCGACTGCTCTACGCGCTTCTTACGACCGCCGCCTTCGTCATCGGCAGTGCCGGAGTGTTCCTCATCTTTGCCTGGCCGCCTCTGCTTCGCGAGATCGTTCTTGGCTACCTCACCGTCGCCATCATCATCCGCGCCACCATGATGGTGAGCCGCGCCCTCCTGCTGCCGCCGCACCTGAAGGTTACCAACCGAAGCGAGTTTCGAGCCGTGCCGATGCGGGATGAGCGCGCGGCGCACTGGTATCGCTGGATCGCCATCAACGTCGCGTGGTTCGCGTTCGCGGGTACCACCCTCATGCTTCTGGGGACCTTCGGCTTCGACGTTCAAAGCAGGCGGGCGCTCGGCATTCCGGCAGGCTTCGTCCAGCTTCTGCTGCTGCTGGCCGCCGTTTGGCTTCGTCCGGTCCATGTGCCCGCGGACGGTGAAGCATCGGGACGAATTGGCGCCAGAGCGACCTCCTGGTTGCTGACGGCGTTTTTCGTTCTCCTGTGGCTGTTGCGCGTGTCCGGGGCCTACCTGGCTTTCTGGCTGGTACTGGCGGCTGTTACTCTGCCGGCCGCGATCCGGCTCGTCCGCAGCGCCGTCGCCTACACGCTGCGGCCGCCGTTGCCGGATGTGGCAGCCAAGCCCGTGGCACCGGTTCTCCTCGCGGTCGTCGATCGCGGAATCCGCATGGCGCTCATCGTTGTTGCCGCCCTTCTTCTTGCCCGGGTCTGGAATCTCGATATGTCAAGCATGACCCGGGGAGATAACCTCTCGGGCAGGCTGGTGCGCGGATTCGTCAATGCCGCCATCATCATCCTTGTCGCCGATTTCGCTTGGAGCATCGTGAGGGCGCTGATTGACCGCAAGATTGAAAGCGCTGCCGCGCCCGGCCACGGCAATCAGCCGCTGCAACAGAAAGAGGCGCGGATGCGCACGCTGCTGCCGATATTCCGGAACATGCTCCTGGCGGTGATCGTCGTGATGGCAATACTGATGGCTCTTTCGGCACTCGGCATCCAGATCGGGCCGCTCATTGCCGGGGCGGGGGTGGTCGGCGTCGCCATCGGCTTCGGATCGCAGACGCTGGTCAAGGACGTGATCTCGGGCATGTTCTATCTGCTCGACGACGCCTTCCGCGTCGGCGAATACATCGAAAGCGGCAACTACAAGGGTACCGTGGAAAGCTTCAGCCTGCGCTCGGTGAAACTGCGCCACAGCCGTGGCTATCTGTTCACCGTGCCGTTCGGCGAGCTCGGTGCGGTGCAGAACATGAGCAGGGACTGGGTCATCGACAAGTTCAGCATCAAAGTCGGCTACGAAACCGACGTCGATCAGGCGCGCAAGATAGTCAAGAAAATCGGCCAGCAACTCGCAGAAGATCCGGAATTCAAGTCGAGCGTCATCGAGCCCCTGAAGATGCAAGGAGTCCAGAACTTCGGCGACTACGGGATCGAGCTGCGCATCAAGATGAAGACCAGGCCGGGGGAGCAATTCACCATGAAGCGGCGCGCCTACGTGCTCATCAAGAAGGCGTTCGACGAAGCCGGCATCACCATCCCGGTGCCCACCGTGAGCGTGAGGGAAGGCGAATCGCACGCCGCCGCCGCGGCGCGCATGGTAACGGCCCCCAAGCCGGAGACGCCGGCTGCGTAAAATAATCGTCTTACCGGCGCAAGCCGGTAGCCTGCTTATGCCGCGTCAAGGAGGTGCATCATCAGAAAGCTAGACCCCGGCTTTTCGCCGGGGTGAAGATAGTTGGTGCGACTCTTGGCGGTCGTGATTGAATGTCGCCGCAACGTGCTTTTGATCAAAATCATCCGCATTGGAAGATCGGTTCGGGCAGGCCAGGGCAATCGACCCGGCGAGCGAGAAGGCATCCGCCGTCATCGGGTGAATCGTCAGCCGAAGCCGGACCGGAGGTGACATAGAGCGTTCGAAGGTCTTCGCCGCCAAGACAGCAGCTTGTGACGTTGCGGGCAGGACAGGCTATGGCGTCCAGCAGTGTACCGTCGGGTGCATAACGCCTGATCTCGCCGGCGCCGTAGAGGGCGCACCAGACGCAGCCCGCGCTGTCGACCGCAAGGCCGTCGGGCAAACCTCCCGCTTCGGCGAGCGAGACGAACGCCCGTCGCCGGTGAAGGCGTCCGCTTGCCGGGTCGACGTCGTAGGCCAGGATGCGCTTGTCCATGGTGTCGCTCAGATAGAGGACGTCGCCCTGTGGAGAAAAAGCCGGCCCGTTGCATACAATGAAGCCGGCGTCGGCAAGCTCCGACTGCCCATCACCCGTGAGCCGGTAGAATCCGGCGCGGGGTTCCGTTTCGGCGACATCGAACGTGCCGATCCAGAAATGGCCCTGCCGGTCGACCTTCCCGTCATTGTAGCTGACGCCCCCCTGGTTACTGCTGGGATTGGCGAAGGGGACCTGGTGCGAGCTGCGTGGGTCGAACAGCACGATGCCGTGGTCCAGCGCGAGCAGTAGGTTTTCTGCCGTCGCAAGAGCGATCGAGCCGATGGTGCGGGCGCCGGCAACGCGCCAGGTTTCGACGACGCCCGAAGCAGGATCGAGCCGGTGCACGGCAGGGCCGTAGAAGTCGATCCAGTAGAGCTGCCTCGCAGAGGGATGCCACAGCGGACACTCGCCGAGGCGATCGCTCGTCCTGGCTGCTGTCTCCCAGCTCATTGCGACACCCGGCGTCCGGCCGTAGCGCCGCCATCGACCAGAATGAGACTGCCGGTCTGGTAGCGGCAACGCGGCGAAGCCGCAAAGAGTATGGCCTCGGCGATTTCCTCAGGCTCGGCAAAGCGCCCGAGGTGGGAGTAGCCCTGCCATTGCAGCCGGGCGGCAGCGGGATCGGGCTGGGCGGCAACGGTTTCTCGCATCATGTCAGTATCGATCGGTCCAGGGCAGACACAAAGGACGCGTACGGCGGGCGCCAGCTCCACCGCCAGAGCGCGGGTGAGGCCGGCCAGGCCGCCCTTCGAGGCGCTGTAGGCAACGCCCCCCGGATAGCCGAGCAGCCCGGAATCAGAGCCTACGTTGACAATGGTACCGCCGCGGCGCGCGAGAGTTGCGGAGAAGTGCCGCGACAGCCGAAACGGCGCTGTCAGATTGACCTCGATCATGCGATCCCAATGGCTCTCGTCAGCATTTTCGATCAGAACCTCCTCGTAGATCCCGGCACAGTTCACCAGGATATCCAGATCGCCTGCCACAGCGGCGAGACGGTCAGCCTCATCGCGGCTGCGGAGATCGGCCGCACACCTGCTGAGGCGCTGATCGTACGCGGCGCCGAGCGAAGCGACGGCCGCCCCCACTGCTGCTTCTGAACGCCCGTGGAGCAGGACGGATGCGCCTTCGGCGAGGAAACGGCGGGCGGTGGCGATGCCGACGCCACGGGTCGAGCCCGTTATGAGCGCGCGGCGGCCGGCGAGCAAAGCCGCCATCTACTTCCTCCCCGCGGTGCTGCCGCCATCGATCACCACCGAGGAGCCGGTCATGAATGACGCGGCGGGCGAGGCGAGACAGAGAACGAAGTCGGCGATCTCGCCCGGCGCCGCCAGCCGGTTCAGCGGGTGATAGGCGCGGAAGTTTCGGTAGTAGGCGTCGGGATCACCGCTGTCGGCGGCGCAGTCGCGCATGAGCTCGGTGTCCATGGTGCCGGGACACAGTGCGTTCACTCGCATCTCGGGCGCCAGCTCAATCGCCATGGCGCGGGTCATGGCGAGGAGGCCATGCTTGGCTGCCACATAGGAGACGTTGTTGGCGATCGCATGGAGCCCCAGCTCGGATGCGATGTTGATGACGGCGCCTCGACTTGTCCGGAGCAGATGCAGCGCTGCCTTAGTAGTGAAGAAAGCGGCCTTGAGAACCACGGAAATATGCAAATCCCAGTGCGCATCGTCTGTCTCGGCCAGTGGCTTTTCGATGTTCACTGCGGCGTTGTTGATGAGCAGATCGAGAGCGCCATGGCGAAGTGCGGGCGCTACTGCTTCGCCGGCGCCCGCGGCGCTGGCGAGATCGGCCGGCGCGGCGATCAGCCGCTTGCCTCCGCCAAGGCGATCCAATGCGGTCTGCACCTGCGCATCCGTGCGGTCGTTGAGGAATACGACCGCCCCCGCCGCATGGAAGGCGCGAGCGATGGCGAAGCCGAGACCGCGCCCGGCGCCGGTCACCAGCACGGCCTTGCCGCTGAAGTCGTGGCGAGTCATCGGCTGAGATCAGTTGAATGCGGCATGGTATTGGACATCACCCTCGGGAACCTGCGCTCCGAACGCAATCGCCAGGAAGTATTCCGGAGGCACGCCGGCAAAGCGCAGTCGAGGGTTCGCCTTGAAGCCGAAGCGTTCGTAGTACTCCGGTTCGCCGACCAGCACACATCCTTGCGCGCCCAGCGACTGCAGCCGTTGCAGGCCCGATCGGACAAGGGCATCACCAATTCCCCGGCGCTGTCGGTCGGGACGCACCGCAAGAGGGCCGAGCCCGTACCAGCCGCCTTGCTGCCCGGAAATCATCACCGGCGAGAACGCGACGTGGCCGACGACCTCTGCGCCATCAAACGCAACGAGCGACAACGCCAAGGCCTTCGCGGATCGCAATGCGTCGATGATTGCAGGCTCGGTCTGGGTGCTGTGAGGCAGTTTCTCGAACGCCGCGGTCACTACGGCCCGAATGGAATCGATGTCCGCCGGTTCTTCGTCACGAATGAGCATGCCCTTTCCTATAGCCTCTCTCGATCCCGAAGTTTACGGGGCAGGGACGGGACACTGATGGCTTGACATGCAACCTTATGGTTGCCTATATGACGCTCCATGGATGATGTCTTCCGCGCCCTTGCCGACAGGAATCGGCGATTGCTCCTGGACCGGCTCTTCGCCGAGCGGGGCCTGACGCTCGGCCGGCTCGCCTCCGGGCTGCCGATGTCCCGGCAGGCGGTCGCCAAGCATCTGGCAATTCTCGAGGCGGCGAACCTGGTCAGCACCGTGTGGCGCGGGCGCGAAAAGCTCCACTATCTGAACCCGGTGCCGATCGGCGAGATCGTCCACCGCTGGGTCGGCAAGTTCGAAGATGCGCGCTTGGAGGCGCTTCTCGATTTCAAGCAGCAGATGGAAAAGAAACAGGAGAAACGTCGTGCCTGAACGTGCCCCCGCATTTGTCTATGTGACCTACATCGCCGCCGGCGCCGACAAGGTATGGAACGGCCTCATCGACCGCGAGCTGACCAAGGCGTACTGGGGGCACTACAACGTTTCCGACTGGAAGCCCGGCTCACGCTGGGAGCACGTGCGCTCGGATGCGAGCGGCAAGGTAGATATCGTCGGCAGGGTGGTCGAGATCGATCCGCCGCGGCGGCTGGTAGTAACCTGGGCCGCCGCGAGGGACGTCGATGTCGAAGCAAAACATTCGCGCGTGACCTACGAGATCATGGCCGTCGGCCCCGACACCCGACTGACCGTGACCCACAGCGACCTCGAGGCGGACTCGGAAATGCTCCGCGGCATCACCGCGGGATGGCCCGCCGTCCTGTCCAACCTGAAGACGCTCCTGGAGACCGGCCGGACACTTTCCGACAAGCTCTGGAGCTGAACGCCCTCGCAACCCCCCTAGACGTGAAGGAGTTACCTATGCAACCGCACAAGATCGTTTCCCGTGCCCAGTGGCTGAAGGCCCGAAAGGCCCATCTCGCCAAGGAAAAGGCGCACACCCGCGCCCGCGACAAGCTCATGGAGGAGCGCCGCGCGCTTCCTTGGGTGAAGATCGAGAAGGAGTATCTGTTCGAAACGACGCAGCGGAGGAAGACGCTCGCCCAGCTGTTCGACGGCCGCAGCCAGCTCATCGTCTATCACTTCATGTTCGGCCCGGGCTGGAAGGAGGGCTGCGACGGCTGTTCGTTCATCTCCGACCATATCGACGGGGCCAATCTGCACCTCGCACATCATGACGTGACGCTGGTTGCCGTCTCGCGCGCGCCGCTCGCCGAGTTTCTGCCATTCAAGAAACGTATGGGCTGGCGTTTCCCGTGGGTGTCGTCGCACGGCAGCGACTTCAACTACGACTTCGGCGTCGCTTTCACGCCCGAGCAGGTGGCCGATGGGAAGCCGCTCTACAACTACGGCACGACCTCATATCTCGCCGAGGACCTGCACGGCACGAGCGTCTTCTACAAAGACGGCAACGGCGATGTCTTCCATACCTACTCGACCTACGCGCGCGGCGATGATGCGCTGATCGGCGCGCACCAGTTTCTCGACATGACCCCCAGGGGACGCAACGAAAAGAGGACCATGGACTGGGTCCGCCTCCATGACGCCTATGAGGACGCCCAGGAGGCGCCTGGCCCGGCGGCTCGTCAGAAGCGGGCATGAACAGGCTGCAGCTGACCCGCGAGCCCGTCGCAAAAGACCGGAATGCTGATCCGCAAACCGGTCACGGAGGTGTTCGAAGCGTTCATCGACCCACGTGTCGAAAAGATCAGTCCAGGGTTCGAGCGCTCGACCAATGCGATCTTCCACGCGAGCCTTTGAAAATATCCACGAGCAAACCAACCGTCATCCTCGCGCAAGCGGGGAACCAATAGGGCGACGCAACATCCTCAACGAAACCTGCCTTGCCGCAGCAATGATGAGTTCGCGGATGGCAGCGCTGCCGCTCTTGAAGCGAGTTGAGGCTCACGATTGGATTCCCGCGCCGGCGGCAGGGGCGCGGCACGGGTGTGGAGAAGATGGTGTCACCGCCCGAGAAGGCAAACGTCATTGGGCGATGTGGCCTGGATCGTGTTCAACAATGCCCAAACGCTGGGCCGCATGCTTGCTCCGCGTGTGGTCAAACAGACCCTGGGAGTCAGCGCGACGGCCCGCAACTGGAATACTGCGGCCAGACTCCCGGACCTGGCGAGGAAAGTCGCCGCCGAATGATCAGGATTGAGCGCATAATATTGTAGGATGCCTCAATGCCAAGTCAGCCGACCAAACGCCTGCGCGCCATATGCCTGGCTCTCCCTGAAGCGAAGGAGAAGGAGACCTGGGGCGATCCCACGTTTCGTGTGCGCGACAAGATCTTTGCGATGGAGAAGCGTGGTGACGGGCGGGTTTCGGTGTGGCTGAAGGCCCCGGAAGGAAGCCAGATGATTTTGGTCGGCGCCGATCCGGAACGGTTTTTCGTGCCGCCCTATGTCGGTCACAAGGGCTGGATCGGCGTGTGACTTGACCGCGGGCCCGACTGGGATGAGGTGACCGCTGCGGTCCGACGCAGCTATCGGCTGATCGCACCGAAGCGGCTGGCGGCGTTGGTCGACTGACGAACCCGGAAACGGTCGCAGCCAAGGGCGTGGCGGAGCCGAGCCCGCCCCAACCCGGGAGGAGAACGTGACGAATTTCGAAGTGAAGGCGATCGGACGGGTCGTGTCGTCCCTGACCGATCTCGAAGCGGCCCCGCGGCAGGCTGACGAGGGCGCACCCGAGGCCTGGCTCGTATTCGAGCCGGAGGCGCTCGAGGGACTGCGGACCATCCGATGCGGCGATCAGGTCATCGTCATCACCTGGCTCGATCGTGCGCGTCGCGTGTCCTGAGCGTGCATCCGCGGGGAGATACCCGCCGGGCGATCTTCGAGCGGCTTTCCCGCGACGGCGAACAGACCGTGCGCGTGCTGACCGACCAATCGGGGGTCTCGCAGCCGGCGGTGTCCAAGCACCTGGGCATCCTCAGGCTTGCGGGCCTGGTGCGTGACCGGCGCGAGGGACGGCAGACCCACTACAGCGCCCGGCCGCAAGGCCTGGCGCCGCTGATCGACTGGATAGGCCTCTACGGCACCTTCTGGCGCGACCGGTTTAATCGTCTCGAAGATCTGTTGAAGAGGATGGACCAATGACCAAGCTCGCTGCTGCCGCCACCACCACCACCACCACGCGTTCCCTCGTCATCGAGCGGGAGATGCCGCATCCGCCGGAAAAAGTCCGGCGCGCCCTGACGCAAGCGGCGCTGATCGAGGAGTGGCTGATGAAGAACGACTTTCAGCCGGTCGTGGGCCACAGGTTCAACTTCCGCGCCGCGCCCATGCCGCACTGGAACGGCGTGACCGACTGCGAGGTGCTGGTCGTCGAACCCTGCAAAAAACTCTCCTACAGCTGGAACGCTTCTGGCGACGAGGCGGCCGGGGGTCTGAAGACCGTCGTTACCTGGACGCTGACGCCTGTCGCAGGCGGCGTTCGCGTGCGCATGGAGCAATCGGGATTCCGGCCCGAGGACGAGTCCAACTACCAGGGCGCGAGCTATGGCTGGCAGCGGTTTATCGCGGGCCTGGAACGGCTTGCCGCAAAGCTGGACTGATCTCAGCTCTGTCGACCGGTGCCTAAATGAGTCTCAGCGCTTTGAGGCTCGCGTGGCCGTTACGGCCGACGATGACATGGTCATGGACGATGATGCCGAGCTTGTCGGCGGCCTCGATGATGAGCTTGGTCATGTCGATGTCGGCGCGCGATGGTGCGGGATCGCCGGAAGGGTGATTGTGGACGAGGATGATCGCCGATGCGGCAAGCTCGAGGGCGCGTTTCACGACCTCGCGTGGATAAACGGGGGTATGATCGACGGTCCCGTGCTGCTGGATTTCATCGGCGATCAGGCCGTTGCGCTTGTCGAGGAACAGGACCCTGAACAGCTCGGTATCGCTGAAGGCCATGCTGGCGCGGCAATAATCGATGAGCTGCGACCAGCTTTGCAGCATCGGACGCTTCTCGAGGCTCCGTTTCATCATCCGCACGGAAGTCGCATGCAGGAGCGCGAATTCCTCGGTGACTGCCTCACCGACGCCCCCGACTTCCTTGAGCCGTTCGGGCCTCGCCGCGAGCACCTCGGCCAGCGAGCCGAACCTCGCGATCAGCGCCTTGGCCAGGGGCTTGGTGTCCTTGCGCGGCAGAACGCGAAACAGCAGGCATTCCAGCAGCTCATAGTCCTCGAGGGAATCCGCCCCCGCCGTCATGAACCGCTGGCGCAGGCGTTTGCGGTGGCCGAGATGGTGAGGCTTCCCGTCGCTGCCGGGCCGATCGCGCGGCATGATCGTCTACACTACGACGCGACGACCGGCGGCTTGTCGAGGCCCAGGGGGGAAAGGGTGAAGATCTCGTGACCCGTCTCGGTGATGGCGACCGTATGCTCGAACTGCGCTGACAGCGAACGATCGCGGGTCACCGCCGTCCAGCCGTCCGACAGGACCTTCACCTCAGGCCGGCCGGCATTGATCATGGGCTCGATGGTGAAGAACATGCCGGGCTTCAGCATGATGCCTTCGCCCGCACGTCCATAGTGGAGGATGTTCGGCATATCGTGGAACAGCCGACCCACGCCGTGGCCGCAGAAATCCCGGACGACCGAACAGCGCTGGGCCTGGACATAGGTCTGAATGGCATGGCCGATGTCGCCGGTGCGGGCGCCGGGCTTGGCGGCGGCGATGCCGCGCATCAGCGCCTCGAAGGTGGTGTCGATCAGCCGTTCGGCTTTGCGCTGCACCTCACCGACCGCGTACATCCGGCTCGAGTTTCCGTGCCAGCCGTCGAGAATCAAGGTTATGTCGACGTTGACGATTTCACCTTCGCGCAGCGGCTTGTCGCCGGGGATGCCGTGGCACACGACGTGATTGATGGAGGTGCAGATCGACTTGGGATAGCCGCGATAGTAGAGCGCGGCCGGAACCGCGTGGTGGTCGAGCGCAAACTCGAGGACCATGCTGTCGAGCTCGGCGGTGGTCGTCCCGGGGCGCACGTGCGGCGTGATCAGGTCGAGGGCCTCGGCGCACAGCCTCCCGGCCCTGCGCATGGCAGCGAAGGCTTCCTCGCCGTGAAGCTTGATCTGGCCGGTGTTGGCAACCGGAGCGAGCGCAGCGTCGATGTAGGTCATGGGCCGCTTCAGGATACGATGGGAAGCCGCCGGTCTAGCACAATCTCCTCGCAACTCAACCGGCATCCGTACGCGAGCGCTTCGACGCCTGCCGAGGCAGCCAGCGCGAAGCTCGCGGCATAGCGCGGATCGAGATCGGCGGCGAGGCTGAAGCGCCGCGCGTCGTCGCGCTGGACCAGAAACAGCATCACGGCGCGATGACCCAGCCGCACCATTTCGGTCAGCTCGGCGAGGTGCTTGACCCCGCGTTCGGTGGGGCTGTCGGGAAACTCGGCGAGGCCTTCGGCGCGCAGGAGATGCACGTTCTTGATCTCGACGTAGCAGGGCGGGCTGTCCTTGCCTTCGAGCAGAAGATCGATGCGGCTGTTCTTGCCGTACCTGACCTCCCTGCGCATCCCGTCATAGCCCCGCAGTTCGCCGATCACGCCTTCGGCGATCGCTTCGGCGACAATCGCGTTGGGCCGGCCCGTGTTGATGCCGACGATCGCCGGCCGGCCATGGCAATTGAGCTCGAGCATCTCCCATGTATGCGGATACTTGCGCTTCGGGCTCTCGGAGCGCGACAGCCACACGATCGTTCCGGGATCGGTGAGGCCGAGCATGGCTCCGGTATTGGGACAGGCGGCGGTGACAACCTCGCCGGTATCGAGCCGGATATCGGCCAGGAAGCGCTTGTAACGGGCGATTAGCGTGCCGCGCGCCATTCCGGGAGGCAGTTTCATCGCGGCAACCTATGCATGGCGCCCGGCGATGACAAGGAACGCGCAGTAATCTATGACCCGAAACTGTCAGGAGTTTTGTGATGGCGCCAACAGCTGCACTTCTGGTCATCGGCGATGAGATCCTGTCGGGCCGCACCAAGGACCGGAACCTCGGCTATATCGCCGATTTCCTGACCGGGCTCGGCATCGACCTGAAGGAGGCGCGCGTGGTCGCCGATGTCGAGAGCGACATCGTCGCCGCCGTCAACGCGCTGAGGTCGCGATACACCTATTTGTTCACGACCGGTGGCATCGGTCCCACCCATGACGACATTACCGCCGATGCGGTGGCGAAGGCCTTCAAGGTCGACATCCGCCACGATCCGCGCGCCGTCGACATGCTGAAGGCGCATTACGAGCCTGGAATGCTCAACGAGGCGCGGCTCAGGATGGCGCGCATCCCGGCGGGCGCCGAGCTCATCGAAAACCAAGTCTCCGGGGCGCCGGGATTCAGGCTGGGAAATGTGTTCGTGATGGCCGGCGTGCCGCAGATCATGCAGGCGATGCTCGAGGCCATCGCGCCCGTGCTGGCGGGAGGCGAACAGATGCGGTCGCGTACTGTCACGGCCTATATCGGCGAGGGCGATCTGGCGCGGCCGCTGAAGGAAATCCAGGACCGCTATCCGGACGTGATCATCGGCTCCTATCCTTTCGAGGAGCAGGGACGCTATGGCTCCCACCTCGTGCTGCGCTCGCGCAATCCGGAGATGCTCGACGAGGCCGCGCACGAGACCGAGGAGATGGCCGAAGGGCTCGAGAAGAGCGGCACGGTCAAGGTGTGGTCGTAGTAGAATCAACCTGTGAGGATGCTGCGCTGCTTCGATGACGGGCTGCGGGAGCGCAGGGTACCAGCAGTCCCTCGAAGACCTGGGCCATGTTCCGCCAGCTGAATGTGAGTGCGTGCTCACGGCAGGATCGGCGATCGATGGTGAGGGCCCTCAGGGCGGCCGCCCGCAAGTCTTCATCGAGCGCTCCCGTCAAACCGTTCCTGACGACATCCAGTGGGCCGGGCACCGGGTAGGCCGCCACCGGCACCCCGCAGGCCATCGCCTCCAGCATCACGAGGCCGAAGGTGTCGTAGCGGCTCGGAAAGACGAACACGTCGGCTGAGGCAAGGGTGCGCGCATAGGCGCCGTTGTGCAGGAAGCCCGTGAACACCGCCTTCGGATAGGCTTTCTGAAGGCTTGAGCGCATCGGGCCGTCGCCAACGATGACCTTGGAGCCGGGGAGGTCGAGGGAGAGGAACGCATCAAGTCCCTTCTCGGCCGCAACCCGCCCCGAGCACACGAAGATGGGGCGGGGCAGGTCGAGGGCTTCACGGCCGTAGGGCTGGAAAAGCTCGTGGTCGACGCCGCGCGTCCAGAGTTTCATGTTTTTGAAGCCGGCATCGGTGAGGGCCCCGGCGATCGAGGCGGTCGGCACCATGGTGCAGGCGGCCGGGCGATGAAAGCGGCGCAGGAACGCATAGAGCAGGGGGTACAGGCCCGGGACGGCGAACATGGACCGGGCGAACTCGGGATAGCGGGTGTGGAAGGCGGTAGTGAAGGCCAGGCCCTTCCTGACGCACCAGGCACGGGCCGACAGGCCCAGGGGACCCTCGGTTGCGATGTGAATGGCGTCCGGCGCGAACCGGTCGATCTCCCGGCCGATCCTGGATGGCCTGACGAAGGCCAGCCTGATTTCCCGGTAGAAGGGCATCGGCCAGCTCCTCCGGCCTTCGGCGGTGATGAAGCAGAGCGTATGGCCGAGGGCCGCGAGCTCGTTCTCGAGGTTGGTGAGCGTGCGGACGACGCCGTTAACCTGCGGGAACCAGGCGTCCGTGACGAGCAGGATGCGCAAGGGGTGCTCCGGGATCGGGGATGAATATCTGCTTTGTCCACTCGATGACTTCGAACCGGCCGTCCAGATGTTCGACCAGAGCCGAGCAGCTTTCGACCCAGTCGCCGTCATTGCAGTAGAGGATGCCGTTGATGGTCCTGATTTCGGGAGTGTGGATGTGGCCGCAGATGACGCCGTCGGCGCCGCGGCGGCGGGCTTCGCGCACGACTGCCTCCTCGAAGTTCGAGACGAATTCCACGGCGCGCTTCACCTTGCGCTTCAGATAGGCCGATAGCGACCAGTAGGGCATGCCGAGGGCGCGCCGGAGGCGGTTGAAAATGCGGTTGAGGCGCAGCGCAAGGTCGTAGGAGCGGTCGCCGAGGCGGGCGAGCCACTTGGCATAACAGACCACGCCGTCGAACTTGTCGCCGTGCAGAACGAGGTAACGCCGGCCGTCCACCCCTACGTGGATGGCCTCATGGCGCACCGAAACGCGGCCGAAACGCAGGTTGTTGAAGTCGCGGAAGTGCTCGTCGTGATTGCCGGGGATGTAGACGACCCGGGTGCCCTTGCGGGCCTTGCGCAGGATCTTCTGGATGACGTCGTTGTGCAGTTGATCCCAGTACCAGTCCTTGCCGAGCGACCAGTTGTCGATGAGGTCGCCGACGATGTAGAGGCTGCTGCTGTCGGTGGCGCGGAGAAAATCGAGAAGAAGACCGGTTTGCGCTCGCCGCGTTCCCAAATGTATGTCGGAGATCCAGATGGACCGGAACCGGAGGGGTGGCGGAAACCCGATGTTCATCGAATTCTTGATTCGGTTGGTGCGAACCTTCCTGCGGATCGAAGATGACGGAGGGATGACGTTTTGCCGTGGCGTAATGAATCAGGAGCAGGAGGAGGGCTTGCGGGAGCGGGAAGTTGGTGGCCCGGGCAAAATCAGGCTAAACCTCGCCGAGGAAGGTTAACCGGTTCGGCGGCGCGTTCATGGACGAGCGGGTTTCAGAAGAGCTTTCCCGTGAGCTGGGATCAGGCTGGCGGCGAAGCATGGAGAGGAATGGCGGCGATGCAGTGCAAGACGGGGGCGGAGCACCTTCGATCACTGAAGGATGGGCGTACCGTCTACTTGGACGGAAAACTCGTCGAAGACGTGACCGTACACCCGGCGTATCGTAACGCGGTCGCCTCGGCGGCTCTTCTCTACGACTACCAGGCCCGCCCCGAAAATATCGAGCTGATGACGTTCATGCCCGCAGGCGGCACGCGGCGCGTGAACCGCTGCTGGCAGATGCCGCGCAACTACGATGAGCTCGTTCAGCGACGCAAGGCACTGCAGGCTTGGGCGCAGGTGAGCTACGGATTCATGGGCCGCTCCCCCGACCATGTCGCCTCGACAGTCATCGGCCAGCACATGGGCCTGGACGTCTTCAGAAAGCATGGATCGGCACGCGCAAAAGCGGTTGCTGACTATGCAAAATATGCCACGAGAAACGACCTGTTCCTAACCTATGTCCTCGTCAATCCTCAGGCGGATCGCTCCAAGGACTGGGGTGACCAGGTGGAGGAGCTTGTTGCGCAAATTGTCGATGAAGACACCGGGGGATTGACGATCCGCGGCGCCGAGGCGATTGGCGCCACCAACATGCCGCAGGTGCGCGAACAGCTCGGCAGTTTGGCAGCCAGCGCCGGCATGGTGGACGCGATGCTTGCCGGCATGGAGGCGGCAGGCGGCAGGCGCGGCGAGTTTTACCTTCCGAACCGGCACCACCTTTATGCCGCACAGGTGGTGACCCAGGACCTCTATCCGCGTCTGATTAACCTCGTCCGCGAGCTGGCCGGGGGCTCACTGATCATGGTGCCATCGTCCTTCCGCGACTGGGCCAACCCCGAGCTGGCGCCGATCTGCACAAGACGCAGCGGTCGCCGAACTTCAATTCGGAAGATAAGGTCAAGCTGCTCAAGGCTGCCTGGGACGCCATCGGCTCGGAGTTCGGTTCGCGGCACACCCAGTATGAGATGTTTTATGCCGGTGCTCGCTTCGTCACGGCCGGTCACAGCTACCGTACCTTCGATTGGGGTGCGGCATGCGGCATGGTAGATCACATGCTGTCGACCTATGACCTCGCGGAAGTCGTCAAGTTGGCTGCGGAATGAAGTGCATCTCCGTGAGACAATAGTGTGGCTGAGGCGACGAACGTGATCTTCACGCCCGGCGAATTTCGGCAGGCGCTCGGAGTTTTCCCTACCGGTGTTGCTGTCGTAGCCACCCGCGCACCCGATGGGCTGCTTCAGGCGATGACGGTGAGTTCTTTCAACCCGGTCTCGCTGGAGCCTCCGCTCGTGTTGTTCTCTGTCGCACGCAGCGTGGTGAGTTTCTCGGCCTGGCAGGCAGCAAACGTGTGGGGCATCAGCGTGCTCGGCGAGACACAGGACGGCCTGTCAACGCGGTTCGCCCAATCCGGGGGCGGCAAATGGTCGGGGTTCGAGCCGACCGCCGGCGCCACCGGTGTGCCGCTCATTCCAGGCGCATTGGCCCATTTCGAGTGCGAACGTTACGCCCTGCACGACGGCGGCGATCATCTGATCGTCGTCGGCCGCGTATTGGCGCTCGGCCGACCAGCGGGCCGGGCATCCCGTCCGCTGGTGTTCTTCTCCGGCCGCTACCATCAGATCGACCGCCCTCGTCAAGGCGCGAGCGAGAACGATGAGCGCCTCTTGCATGGTTGGTAACGCGAGCGCAGCGGAACGGGGCGAAGGTGTGAGCAGGTGGTGCTGATTGCACTGCCTCCGGCCACGCGGCATAAGTTTCCCACATGCGGACGTGGCGGAACTGGTAGACGCAACGGACTTAAAATCCGTTGGGCGAAAGCCCGTGGGGGTTCGACTCCCCCCGCCCGCACCAGTGATTTGGCACGCACCGGCTTCTCGAAGGTCCAGAGAGGGGCCGCGCGACCGACGATTGATGCGACCGGCAGCGGCCCGAAGTAGTGCCCGTCGAGGGAGTTGGCGGACTGCCAGTTCATGAGAAGATCTCGCCCTCGCCAGGCGGGTGGCGGCCGGTCGCGCCCGATCCACCTACCTGAAGGTGGAGAAAGGCGACCCTTCCGTGTCGATGGGCGTCTACGCCATGGCGCTCTTCGTGCTCGGATTCGGCGACGCGCTCGGCGACATCGTCGACCCGCGTCGCGACGACCTCGGCTTGCTCCTCGATACTGAACGTTTGCCGAAGCGCGTTCGGCCGAAGAAGGCCCCGACGGCGCTATGAAGCGAACGATCAGGATTGCGCTGGGCGAAAACGGCCGGAGTCTCGGGACGCTCCGGTTTGACGCGCAGGGCGCGCGCGAGAGCGCCGCAGTCGAATACGACGCCGAGTGGCTGGCTGCAGCGGATCGCTTTGCGATCGATCCCGGTCTGCCACTGGTGGTTGGCCCGCAATTCCATCGGCAACGAACGCGGCGGGTCCATCTTCCACGGCGCGATCGCGGACACCGAACCGGACGGCTGGGCGCGCCGCGTGATCCTGCGCGACCACGCCAAGCGACGGCAGGAGGCCCGACGCGCGGGCGCGGAAGTCGAAAGCTGGCCGCTGAACGCGCTCGACTTCCTCCTGGCGGTCGACGATGCGAGCCGCGTCGGTGCACTTCGCTTTCAGGATGAGGAGGGGATTTCTCAGCGCGCCGACGAAGAGGGTCGACGGACCGCGCCGCCGCTGATCGAGTTGGGCCAGCTCCTCTCCGCGTCACGCGCCGTCGAGACCAACAGCGAGACGGCGGCGGATCTGCGATACCTGAGAGGACGGGGCACGTCGCTCGGCGGGCTGCGCCCGAAATGCACCGTGGTCGATGACGACGGGTGGCTGTCGATCGGCAAGTTTCCGAGCGTGGCGGATGATCGCGCGGTGACCAAGGGCGAGATCCTGGCCTTGCGACTGGCCACCGCCGCAGGGATCAGTGCCGCCGAGGGCCGTCTCTTGGAGAGCGATGGCAGCGCGGTCGCCTTGATCCGGCGCTTCGATCGTCCCGAGGGAGGCGGCCGGCTGATGTATGTCTCCGCCGCCACCATGCTCGGGGTCGATGTCGTCGAGGCCGGCGAACACGCTTACACCGAGATCGTCGATGCGCTGCGGATGAACGGCGCGGCGCCGCAATCCGATACCGAGGAGCTATGGCGGCGCATCGCCTTCTCGATCCTTATCACCAATGTCGACGATCATCTCCGCAATCACGGCTTCCTGCATGTCGATCGTGGGCAGTGGCGCCTCACGCCGGCGTTCGACGTGAACCCATTCCCGGACCGAGTTCGCGAGCTGAAGACGTGGGTGTCGGAAGAAGCCGGGCCCGAAGCGACAATTGCGGCGTTGATGTCCGCATTGCCATATTTCCGGATCGCCGCGCGGCGCGGGCGAGAGATCCTTCAGGAGGTGGAACACGCCGTATCGCAATGGCGTTCGGTGGGAAGTGAGCTGGGCATGAGCGCGCAGGAGCTCGATCAATTCGCGGATGCGTTCGAGCATAGCGAGCGCGCTGCGGCTCGGAATGCCAGCCAATGACGACCCGTGATGACGTCGCGGCGATGCGGCAAGGACGACGCACCCGCCCGATGCGAGCGGTCTCGCGTGACGATTTCCTCCGCCGGGATGCGGCGGAGTGCCTTGGCCTCGGGCAGCCGGTCCGTGCGCTTGAGCAGGCCGTCCCTGGGATCGACTTGGAGCAGGTGATACCAGAGCCGATCGTAGCGCCGCCTGCCGCCGCCAAGCGCGCCGGCGGACCGTTGCGGCCTCACCGCCACAAAGTCGGCGAGGTAGTCGCGTCACTGCTGCTGAACAGGATTGTCTGGTCGCGCCTATTCTGCGGGGACCAATGGAGCTTTCCCGGTGCGCATTCGTTCCAGGCCGAGCCCCTCGGTTTGCACCGCGACCGATGTCGGAAGCCGGCTATAGAAGGCGAGCAGGATCACCTCTTCAACATTGACTGGCTCTACCGGACCATGCGCGAGCTCGTCTGTGCACGTTCGGTCACCGCGCGCATCTTCACGGCCCGTGAGGGCGCGGAACAGCATTGCCAGGTCGGCAATTCGGTCACTTGCACGTGAAGAAATCGTTCGCTGGCTTGCCCGCTTTTATCCCGATATGCCGGCGCCTCTGCCCAAATGATGAAAATGAGTTCGGACGAACACGGATTTGGCATGCACCGACAGATTTTTGGCAGATCATGACAAGACGTTCGCAAAAAGTTGTTCATATCACAGTCGAACCTGTGAATTGCTCCGACTTCGATCGAAACGGACGAACCGGGCACTTGCAAAATCCTGCGCAATGTAGCCCTTGAGGCACTTGCTGCAGCAATCACCTGGCGATGGTGTGAGGAGTAAGCTTTGACGGTACGGCCCCGCATGTTCGGGAGCATTGTTTTCGGGTCTTTGATCTTCGCAGGTGCCGCTTGGGCGGTCACCGATCAGAACGCGAGGCAGACGCCGTGGCTGGGGCGGGCTATGTGTCTCGTGGTCAAGGCCAGCCACCGCCTCAGTGAGCCGGACGTCGACCGCCCGGCGCTGATCTGTTGCCGCGGCGTGCGGGCCATTCGCCGCTGCCGAAGGATGCCGGGTCTATGAGATCAGCGCCAGTTCCCTTCGGCCTATGTTCTGCAGAAGCGCGGTTCGAGTCACACGAATGAAGAGCGTAAAGGTGCTTGACTTGGCCTGGTGTTCGCCTCAATGCGCTCGGCGACCAGTTCCTGCAGGCGCCAGAGGTGTCGGTCGCGAATTCCCAGGGCTTCGAGGTGACTGACGGTGCTGTACAGATAGTCGGCCATCGAGCCCATGGGACCCACGGCAACGGCGAGCGCATCGGCGACCTCCTCCACTGAAAGCCCGCTCAAGTAGCGAGGGCCGCTGCGATTGATGGCGAAGGTGATCCCGCGCAGCGGACCTTTTTCTGTGTAGACGCTTACCCAGCGCGGTAAATGGGAGTGTGGCTTGACGCGCATCTCGCGGCGCAACAGCCTGCCGAGATTGGCTTCGACCGCATCCGGCGGCAGGCGATACGCGACTCCCATGCACTGCCCGCCGCGATCCAGCGACATCATGATCCCTGACTGCTGCTCAGAACCTCGAAACCACTTATCCCAGCCGAGGCAGAAGGAGCGGTGCCATCCACGCGCCAGACCGACCCGCCGTTCCGCAAATTCGCAAGCCGGCTTCCAGATCAGCGATCCATACGCGAACAGCCAGACATCATCGGTCGACGGAGCGGCGGCAAGTGTCTCCCGAATGAGCTCGTCATAGTCCGCGTCGGATGGCGGAGTGCTGGGCAGCTTCGGAGAGCCGCCCGCGAAGGGAGCGATTCGAGCGACAAGCTCGGGGGTCAGCCGCATTGTACGCGGGTTCATGGTCATCGCGGCATTCCAGGCTAATGCATGGTCCGCCATAGTTGAGCGGCCACGAACATTTGACGGCGGAACCTGCCTCGACTATGGGCGAACGTCTACTCTGAGCAAGCTACATGGCGAAGCAAAGCGCAGGCATCCTGATGTTCCGGCGCAAGGCCGGGCCGCCGGTGTTCCTGCTGGTACATCCAGGCGGACCGTTCTGGGCACGAAAGGACGAGGGCGCGTGGTCGATTCCGAAGGGACTTTTCGAGGAGGGCGAAAATCCTCTCGCCGCCGCCAAACGTGAGTTCGAGGAAGAGACCGGGGTGCTATCCGGCAGGCGAGTTCATCGACCTCGGCAGCTTCCGGCAGCCGGGCGGCAAGACGATCGCCGCCTGGGCTGTGGAAAGTGATTTCGACATCGACAAATTCAGGAGCAATCTCTTCTCCATGGAATGGCCGCCGCGCTCCGGCCGGACCCGGCAGTTTCCGGAGGCTGACCGGGCCGCATGGTTTCCGCGTGAGGAAGCGATGCGGAAGATTCTGAAAGGGCAGGCGGCGATCGTGGCCAAGCTCAGGAACGATTGCAAGGGTTCTAATTAGGTCAGCGGCTACATCTCTTGGCTGGCGCAACCCGATTGGATGCCGATATCGTTGACGTGGAGGATGTATTAGGGTGTGTACATGCGAAGAGGATGGAGCGTCAGATGAGCAGCAGCACGACATTGACAGTTCGGTTGCCCGAGAAGGTAAAGAAGGGTCTCGGGCGCCTTGCCGCGCACACCAAACGTACCAAATCCTACCTGGCCGGAGAGGCGATTGCCGACTTTGTCGATCGCGAGCTGGCAATCGTCGAAGGGATCAAGCGAGGCCTCGATGACATGCGCGCCGGGCGCGTGACATCTCATGAGGCCGCCATGCGGCGCATTCGCGCAGCGGTGAAGGCAGCGAGCAAGCCCAGATCGTGAGGACTGTCGTCTGGTCCAACGGCGCACTCAGCGACATGGAAACGCTTGCAGCCCACATTGCAGCCGATAATCCGGGCGTTGCCTTGGACGTCCTCGATCGCATCGAGGAGGCAGTGCACAGTCTTCTGCATATTTCGACCGGACGAGTGGGACGAGTGACCGGCACCTATGAGAAGGTAGTTCGCAGTTTACCCTACATCATCGCATACGCGCTGCAGCGGTCGCCCACAGGCGAGGAGCGAGTTGTCGTCTTACGGGTAATTCATGGAGCAAGGGAATGGTTAAGAGACGAATGGCCGAAATAGAATGGCCGGCAGATGGCCGAGAGGCTTCTCCCTGCGTGCCGGCATCTTCGCCCTGGGCTTGATTCTGTTCCCTACATTTGGCTTCGGGCAAACCGCCGAGATAAAGCAGCCGGAGGGCCGCAGTCCCGAAATCGCCGAGGCCCGCGAGGAGGTCACGGCGCGCCGCTTCCTGGTGGCCGCCGCCAATCGGCATGCGGCCGAGGCGGGACGCGAGGTCCTGCGCCGGGGCGGCAACGCCATCGACGCCATGGTCTCGGTGCAGCTCGTACTGGGCCTGGTCGAGCCACAGTACTCGGGCTTGGGAGGGGGCGGCTTCCTCGTCTACTGGGACGCGGCGAAAAAGCGGCTCACTACTCTGGACGCCCGCGAAACGGCGCCCCTCAGTGCCACGCCAAGATTGTTCCAGAATACTGCCGGCGAACCGCTCGAGTTCTACGATGCCGTCATCGGCGGGCGTTCGGTGGGCGTGCCGGGCATCCCGCGGCTTCTCGAGGATGCTCACCGGAAATGGGGCAGAGTCCCCTGGCGCGAACTGTTCGCTGACGCCATCCGCCTGGCCGAGGGTGGCTTTGCGGTTTCTCCCCTTCTTGAAAAGCTCATCGGCGAAGACAAGGAGCGGCTGTCGCGCTTGCCCGCCGCCAGAGCGTATTTCCTGGACGCCGCGGGCGGACCGCACATCGAAGGAACGCTGCTCAAGAACCCGGACTACGCCGCAACGCTCGCCATCCTCCGTGACGAAGGGGTTAAGCCTTTCTATTCCGGACCAATCGCCGCCGGCATCGTCGAAGCGGTCCGCGGTGCCCCCGGCAATCCCGGCCTCATGACGCTGGCCGATCTTGCCGGCTACCAGGTCAGGGAGCGGTCACCGGTGTGCATCGCCTACCGTGGCCACGATGTATGCGGCATGGGTCCGCCGTCCTCAGGCGCCCTGACCGTCGGGCAGATGCTGGGCATTCTCGAAAACTTCGATCTCAGGGCGCTGGGACCGTCGAACCCCGCTTCATGGCAGCTGTTCGGCGACGCGGGCCGTCTCGCCTTCGCGGACCGCGACCGCTACATGGCGGATGAGGACTTCGTGCCGATGCCGACCCGGGGTCTTATCGAGAAGGGCTATCTCGGCGAGCGGGCGAAGCTCGTCGAGCTCGGGCGAAAGCTCGAGACCACGCAGGCGGGCGTCCCGAAATGGGACCATGCCCGCGGCTACTGCCGATGACGCTTCGATCGAGCTGCCGTCCACCACTCATTTCGTCATCGTCGATGAGGCTCGCAATGTCGTTTCCATGACGTCGTCGATCGAAGACACCTTCGGGTCGCGGCTCATGACGCAGGGCTTCCTGCTCAACAATCAGCTCACGGATTTTTCCTTCCGCTCACATACCGATGGCGTTCCGGTCGCCAACCGGGTCGAGCCCGGCAAGCGGCCGCGCTCGTCGATGTCGCCGACCATCGTCCTCAGGGACGGCGTGCCGGTCCTGGCGCTCGGCTCACCGGGCGGCAGCCGGATCATTCCCTATGTCGCCAAGACGCTGATTGCCGTGATCGACTGGCAACTTTCGCCGCAAGCGGCCATCGATCTTCCGCACCTGGTCAACCGGTCGGGCGTCTTTGACATCGAGGCAGGCACCAAGGCGGAAAGCTTGAAGCCGGCCCTGGAACAGCTTGGCTACGAGACCAAGGTCATGGACCTGAACTCGGGCCTGCACGCGATCGCCATCGCGCCGGACAAGCTCACGGCGGGTGTCGACCGCCGCCGGGAGGGACTGGCAGCCGGAGACTGAAACGACTACGGATGGCGGGCGTATAGCTGGAAACCCGTTTTCCGATGTCCGAAGAACGCGTCCGACGCCGCCTGGCGGCCATCCTTGCTGCAGATGTAGTGGGCTACAGCGGGCTGATGGAACGGGATGAAGCCGGCACTCTCGCCGCGCTCAAGGCACGCCGCCGGGACGTGCTCGAGCCTCTGGTTGCTCGACATGAGGGACGCATCTTCAAGATCACCGGCGACGGCGTCCTGGCGGAGTTCGGCAGCGCCATCGGCGCCGTGCAGTGCGCGATCGATCTTCAGCGAGATATGGCTTCCGCCAACGACGCTCTACCCGATGAACGCCGTATCGTGCTCCGTATAGGCGTCAATCTCGGCGACGTAATTGTCGAGGGCAGTGATCTGTACGGCGAAGGGGTCAATATCGCCGCTCGCCTCGAGGGAATGGCTGAACCAGGCGGTATCCTCGTCTCCGGCACCGCCTATGACCATGCCAGAAACAAGGTCAGCACCGGCTTCGATGACCTGGGCGTTCGAAGTCTGAAGAACATCCGCGAGCCGGTGCGGGTGTTCGCGGTCAGCGGCACATCCGCCGTCCACGCTGCGACGGCCCCGGCCGACAAGCCTTCGATCGCCATATTGCCCTTCGTGAACATGTCCGGCGATCCGGGACAGCAATATTTCTCAGACGGCGTCACTGAGGACATCATCACGGAATTGTCGCGCTTTCCGTCACTGTTTGTAGTCGCACGAAATTCGTCGTTCCAGTACCGGGACAAGGCCGTGGATGTGAGGCGCATCGCCCGCGAGCTCGGCGTGCGCTACCTCGTTGAAGGAAGCGTTCGCAAGGCGGCGAACAGGGTACGCATCACGGGGCAGCTGATCGATGCGACAAGCGGCAACCACCTGTGGAGCGAGCGGTATGATCGCAGCGTCGACGATCTGTTCGAGGTTCAGGATGAAGTTACGCGAACGATTGTAGCGACACTCGTCGGCCGGTTGGAGGCGGCGGAAATGAAGGGCGCGCGCTTGCGGCGCACCGAAAGCCTTCACGCATATGAAGCTCTGCTTCGCGGCATCGAGCATCTGCGCGGCCAAGGCGATGACGACAACCGGCGCGCCCGCGAGCTGTTCGAAAGCGCTCTTGCGCTTGATCCGCGCTACGCGCTTGCGCACGCCTATCTTGCCATGGCGCTCCTCGTCGAGCACCGGTACGAGAACGCACCCGATTTCATCAAGCAGCGGGCTCTCGACAGCGCATTGACCGGTGTTCGACTCGATCCGCATGAAGCTCGATGCCACCAGTTCCTCGCCCAGGCCCACCGGTTCCGCGGCGAGTTCGGTCTGGCGGTATCGCATATGGAACGAAGCGCGGCGCTCAATCCCAATGACGCCAACGGCATCGCCCAGAAGGGATCGCTTCTGGCCGTCGTCGGCCGCGCCGAGGAGGGCATCGCGCTGATCCGCGAGGCGATGCGCCTCAATCCGTTTCATCCGGAGTGGTACTGGAGCGCCATGGCAATCGCCGCGTATGCCGCCCGCCGCTACGAGGACGCGTTGGAGGCCAACCGCCGGATCTCAGGCGGCCGGCCGCCACAATATTGGGAGCTCGCGCGCGCAGCGGCCTGCCATGCGCAGCTGGGTCGCATAGACGAGGCTCGGCGATGTGCGGCTGACGTCATGCGCCTGAAACCGGATTTTCACCTTGCCGCAGAGCGGTTGAGCTACAAGAACCCTGCCGACGCGGAGCATGTGCGCGAGGGCATGCGCAGGGCCGGGCTACCGGAGTGAGACCGGCAGGCGCTGCGAGAAGGACAGCTGCACGACGAGAGGTCTATTGTCTTGCGGTGACGAGCACAAATCCCCGAGTTCGGTTCTGGTTATCCGAGTCCGTTGTGTTCATTGCATCGAAGAGTTCCCTGGCTGAGACCCAGACAGGTGGATATTTGTAGCGCGAGACGTCGAGGATGAGAAATCGATCGGTATCGGCGTCATAAGCTGCAAGTGGAGAAATGTGTCCGCCCTTTTCCTGGCCGATGGCTCGACGAAGATAGTTGACGATGACGTGGTGATTTTCTTTGGCCAGATGTTCTCTGGCGCTCGAGCGAAAGCTCTCCAGCGTGCTGTCGGCCGCGTGATGCACATCGGCCCTTACGGGATAGGACGACAGGAACTGCCCGATCTGATCGAGGGTCATGCCCTGCTCGGCGAGAACTTCCGGAGTGATGACCTCATTGGTCTTGAGATTGAATACGTTGTCCTGGGTGAAGGTCTTGAACGGTTCGAACTCGGGGGTAGCAGGGGCGGGAACAGCCAGCGCATTAAGGACCATGACGATGCTGGCGATACCGCAGAAGGCCTGATTCTTCTGCGTAACGAACTGGATACTCAGGGGCCAATAAGCTTCGAGCGCTTCGCTTTCTTTCAGAAGCTCGGCGCCTTTGTCACTGTCCAAGTTCACCAGATTTTCTGGTAACTGAAGGGTTTGCGATCCGGCGCCAGAGGTGAAGAAAAACACCAGCAGAGCGAATATCGAGCAAAGCCTTGGCATGGCAGTATCTCCTTCGCTTGACCGTCTATCCCAGTGTAAATGCGTCGCAATGCTGATCGCAACGGGCGCGCCGGCGGAAATGTCCCCGGTTCTGCGGCCATCAGGGACCACACAGCGGCGGAAAGTCGCGGTGCCAACTCAAATGGTCGCGCTCGTGGTTGGGCATTCCGGGCCTGGTCAGGCAGCCTTTCGGGTTGATGAAGCTGTCGATGCGCCGGCGCGGCCGTTCGCTCCACTGGATGTTGAAGGCGCAGAGCTTCGGATAGAACTCCAGGTGCCCATAGGGCAGATGGTCGTGTATCCACCACGCCAGCTGCCGCCAGTCCGCTCCCTTCTCGTAGCGGTCGGCGAACCACGGAACGACCACGCAAACCGCTGCTCCCATGAGACCCTCGCCGTCGCGCATGTCCCAGACGTGGTAGCCGGCGTTGGCCTCGACCCGCGCCCCGTGGCCGCGGGCGTTGCCGTAGGCTGTCACCTGCGCCGAGCGGTAGCCGGACCGGATCCCCAGCCGGCCAAAGGTACGCTGCAGGGGTTCGAGAAGCAGATGGCATAGGCGCTCGCCCGCGGCGACCGCGAGGTCGGGATCAGCGGGAATGTTGGGAACGCCGTAGAAGCCGGCAATTTCGGAATAGAGGAAATCGCGCATGAAAAAGTTCGGGCTCAGCCGTATCCGGCCCAGGCCCTCGAGCGCGCGCATGGAGCGGGGCTGATGCATGAGTTACGACTTTCGCGATATGATGCGACATGGCGAAGGAGGACAAGAACACCGGCCGCCGCGGCAAGCAACCCGATCGAGCTCACCTCGAGGGGCTGCTCGACGAGGCGCTCAAAGAAACGTTTCCGGCGAGTGACCCGGTCGCGATCGATATCGCCGAGCACACATACGCGAGAACCATTGCCGACAAGCCGGGGCGAAGACACCAACGCTAGCTTACTTTTTTGAGCTTTTCAGCAGCAGAGAAGCCGCAAGCGAGCCCCACCATTATACCAGCTTTGGCGGTCCAACGACGGAACTCCCAAACGGGAGTCCGGCCTGCGCCGGAATTACGATTGTTATCAGCCACGCTCCCGGCCGCCCCACGGCCCATGCGAGACGACGCCCCTCCGATCGGTGCGCTCGAAGCCGTGAGCGCCGAAGTAGTCGCGCTGTCCCTGGATCAGATCGGCGGTCGAGCGCGCGGTGCGCATCGAGTCAAAGGCAGCGAGCGCAGCTGAGAACGCCGGCGCCGGAATGCCGGCCAGTGCCGCGGCCGCGACGAGCCGCCGCAGACCGCCTTCACTCTGCTTGAGCAACGCCGCAAAGAAAGGCGCGGTTGCAAGGCTCGCCGGTTCATTGCCGCTCGCATAGACTGCGGCGATGTCATCGAGGAAGGCCGAACGGATGATGCAGCCGGCGCGCCAGATCCTGGCGATGGTGGCAAGCGGCAGGGACCATGACCGCCGTGCCGAAGCGGCAGCCAGCACGGCAAAACCCTGGGCATAGCCGATGATGCGGCCGGCGATCATGGCCTGCTGAAGGAGGCTGGCGGCTTCGGCATCGGTTCCGAAAGCATCTGCCAGGCGCCTGGGCGCCGCTCCGAACAGCGCCTCGCCGGCTGCCCGCTCATCTTTCCGGGCGGCCCAGGTGCGCGCCGCTACGGCCGCCTCCATCACAGTTGCCGGCGTATCCAGGTTCTGGGCTTCGACCACCGCCCAGCGGCCGGTGCCTTTCTGGCCCGCCTTGTCGACAATCCGGTCGATGAGGAAACCGCCGCTGTCAGCGTCCCTGGTGGCCAGAACTTTGGCGGCGATTTCGATCAGGTAGGACTTGAGCGGTCCCTCATTCCAGGCTGCGAACACCTCGGCGCAACGGTCCGGGGCCCAGCCCAGTCCGTCGCGCATGATGCCGTAGGCTTCGGCGATCATCTGCATGTCGGCGTATTCGATGCCGTTGTGGATGGTCTTGACGAAATGGCCGGCGCCGCCCGGTCCGAGGAGCGCACTGCACGGCTCGCCCCGGTAGCGCGCGGCGATGCCGGTGAAGATGGCGGCCACCCGCTCCCAGGCGCCCACCGGACCGCCGGCCATGATCGATGGACCGTGGCGCGCTCCATCCTCGCCGCCGGAAACGCCTACGCCAAGAAAACCGATGCCCTTCGCTGCCCAATCGACACACCGACGCTCGGTATCGTGAAAATCAGCGTTGCCGGCGTCGATGAGGATGTCGCCGCGTGTCAGATGGGGCTCGAGGTGCGCCGCTTGGTCGTCGACCGCCGATCCAGCCGCGATCATCAGTAGGATCGGGCGGGGCGGTTGCAGCGAGCCGGCGAGATCCTTCAGCGATGAAAACGGCGCCAGCCGCGCCGCGAGGCTGCCGGCCGAGGCCATCAGCTCGGCGGTGCGCGCCGGGGTACGATTGTAAACGGCGACGCGGTGGCCCTTCTCGGCGATGTTGAGCGCCAGTGCGGCGCCCATGACGCCAAGGCCTACGACAGCGATATCTGACGAAGCCATGCTCGTTTCCTGAGGATCCCGCACTCATCCAAGCAATCCTTATACCTTCTTGAGGTCTCCGGCTCACTTTCCCAATCGAAATCTGATGCAGCGTGCATGACCTTCCCGCCAGCTCTCAAGCGAGATGGCACATGCTCGATCTTCTGTATCTGCTGCTTGCCGCTTTCCTCTTCTTCGGCGCGGCCGCGTATGTCCGGCTCTGCGACCGGCTCTAGGATTTCGCCATGGCGGAAGCGTTCATCGGTCTGCTCGTGGCGCTCGGGCTCGGCGCATACCTCGTCTATGCGCTCGTCTACCCCGAGAAGTTCTGACCTGACATTGTTGAGGTGACGCCGTGACCTTCGCCGGGTGGTTTCAGATCGTACTTTTGCTCGCCGCCGTACTCCTCGCCGCCTGGCCGCTGGGCCTTTTCCTGTCGCGCCTGTTCTCCGGCGAACCGACGGTGCTGTCGCCCGTGCTTGCGCCGGTCGAACGGGGGCTCATGCGAATGGCCGGAAACGGCGCCTCCGACGAGCAGGACTGGAAATCCTACGCCCTCGCCATGCTCGCGTTCAACGCTGCCGGGTTTTTCATCCTTTACCTCCTCCAGCGACTGCAGGGCTATCTGCCGCTCAACCCCCAGGATTTCCCTGCCGTGTCGGAGCATCTCTCGTTCAACACGGCGATGAGCTTCGTCACCAACACGAACTGGCAGTCCTACGGCGGCGAAACGACCATGGGCCACCTCGTCCAGATGGCCGGCCTCACGGTCCAGAACTTCGTCTCGGCCGCGACCGGCATCGCTCTCGCCGTTGCCGTCACCCGCGCCTTTGCCCGCTCGGGTGCTCAAACCGTGGGCAATTTCTGGGTCGATCTCGTGCGTGTCACCCTCTACGTGCTGCTGCCGCTGTCGATTATCGTCGGCCTCATGTTCGCGGCACTGGGGATGCCGCAGACTCTCGCGGGGTCAGTGGAAGTGACGACGCTCGAGGGCGCCAGACAATCGATCGCGCTCGGTCCCATCGCCAGCCAGGAAGCGATCAAGCAGCTGGGCACCAACGGCGGCGGATTTCTTAACGCCAATGCCGCCCATCCGTTTGAAAACCCGGGGACCTGGTCGAACTACCTGTCGATATTCGCGATGCTCCTCGTCTCCACCGCACTTCCGTTCATGTTCGGGCGCATGGTCGGCGATGACCGACAGGGCAGGGCGCTGCTCGCCGCCATGTTCGTGCTGCTCGTAGCTGGCGCCGCCATCGTTTATTGGGCGGAGGCGGCCGGCAATCCGCTCATCACCGGGCTCGGGATCGATCAAGGTCAGGGCAACATGGAAGGCAAGGAGGTTCGCTTCGGCCTCGCCATGTCGGCGCTCTATGCGGCGGTGACCACGGGCCTTTCCTGTGGAGCAGTGAACGCCATGCATTCCTCGCTCACACCGCTCGGCGGCGGGGTGCCTCTGTTTCTCATTCAGCTCGGCGAAATTCTCCCCGGCGGCGTCGGCTCGGGTCTCTACGGCATGGTGGTCATGGCCCTCCTGTCGGTATTCGTTGCCGGCCTCATGGTGGGCCGGACCCCGGACTATCTCGGTAAGAAAATCGAGGACCGGGAAATGAAGCTCGTCATCCTGGCGCTCATCGTCCTGCCAGCGTCAATTCTCGGCTTCAGCGCCGTTTCTGCCATGTTGCCCACAGGCTCTCTCCAGCCTCGCCAATGTCGGGACCGCACGGGCTGTCCGAGATGCTCTATGCGTTTTCTTCCGGCACAGGCAACAACGGCTCGGCCTTTGCAGGTCTCAACGCCAACACCCCGTGGTACAACACCACCATCGGCATCGCCATGTTTCTCGGCCGTTTCGCCTACGTCGTGCCGGTGATGGCGATCGCAGGCTCGCTTGCCGCCAAGAAGAGGCTTCCGGCGTCAGCTGGCAGCTTTCCCACCCATGGCGTGCTGTTCATCGCGCTTCTCATCGGCGTGATTCTCATCCTGGGCGGCCTCCAGTACTTCCCGGCCCTGGCACTGGGGCCCATTGTCGAGCATCTCCTCATGCTTTCGGGCAAGACCTTCTGAAGGAACCGCCCCCATGGCCAAAAAAACCGTCGCCCCGGCTCTATTCGATGCAGGAATCCTAAGCGAGGCTGCAGTCAACGCACTGCGCAAGCTCAACGTACGCCTGCTGGCGCGCAATCCGGTGATATTCGTGACCGCCGCAGTCGCCGCGCTGGTCACGGTGCTGTGGCTGCGCGACGTCTTCGCGAACGCCGGCAATGCGGGGTTTTCCGGCCAGATCGCGGCGTGGCTCTGGTTTACGGTGCTGTTTGCAAACTTCGCCGAAGCGGTGGCCGAAGGGCGCGGCAAGGCCCAGGCCGAGGCACTAAGGCGCACGCGCACCGACACCATCGCCAGGCGCCTTCTCCTGCCCGATGAGCGCAATGACCTCTTCGAAAAGGTGTCCGCGCTCGATCTCGCCGTCGACGACATGGTGGTGGTTGAGGCCAACGAGCTCATCCCGGCCGATGGCGAAGTCATCGAAGGCATCGCCTCGGTCAACGAGTCGGCGATCACCGGCGAATCAGCACCCGTAATACGGGAATCGGGTGGTGACAGATCCGCGGTGACCGGCGGCACGATGGTGCTTTCGGACTCGATCAAGGTACGCATCACAGCGTCTCCCGGAAACACCTTCGTGGACCGCATGATCGCGCTCGTCGAAGGTGCGGAACGACAGAAGACGCCGAACGAGATCGCCCTTTCGGTGCTGCTTGCCGGCATGACGATCATCTTCCTCATCACCGTGGTGACGTTGTGGGGGCTGGCCGGATACTCGGGAACCATCCTGACGGTCACGGTGCTCGCGGCCCTGCTCGTCACTCTCATTCCCACGACCATCGCCGGGCTGCTTTCGGCAATCGGCATCGCCGGGATGGACCGGCTTATCCGCTTCAACGTGATCGCCACCTCCGGCCGCGCGGTAGAGGCGGCGGGCGACGTCGATACTCTTCTGCTCGACAAGACGGGCACCGTCACGTTCGGCAATCGCCTGGCGACGCGGTTCATTCCTGCCCCCGGCGTGGCGGAGAGTGAGCTCGCCGAGGCGGTGCTTCTATCCTCGCTCGCCGACGAGACCCCTGAAGGACGTTCGATCGTCGTCTTATGCAAAGGCCACTACAAGCTCAGCGAGCCGGATGCGGCAACGGCCAAGCTTGCGTTCACGCCGTTTTCAGCCGCCACGCGCATTTCGGGAGCCGACATGAAGGGACGGCGCATTCGCAAGGGCGCCGTCGATGCAGTGCTGCGCGATGCGGACACGACCCTCGACCGGATGCCGGCGACGTTTCGCGAGGCCGTTGACCGCATCTCGCGCACCGGCGGCACACCTCTCGCGGTGTCGGATTCGGGCCGAGTCATCGGGGTGATCGAGCTCAAGGATGTGGTTAAGCCCGACATCAAGGAGCGCTTCAACTCGCTGCGCGCCATGGGCATCAAGACCGTGATGGTAACCGGCGACAATCCGGTGACCGCGGCGTCGATCGCCTCCGAGGCGGGGGTGGATGACTTCCTGGCGGAGGCGACGCCGGAAGACAAGCTCAACTTCATTCGTGACGAACAGGCGAGAGGCCGCCTCATCGCGATGTGCGGAGACGGCACCAACGATGCCCCGGCGCTCGCGCAAGCCGACGTCGGGGTGACCATGCAGTCAGGCACGCAGGCGGCGCGCGAGGCCGGCAATATGGTGGACCTCGATTCCAATCCCACGAAGCTCATCGAGATCGTGGAAATCGGCAAGCAGCTTCTGATGACGCGCGGCTCGCTGACCACCTTCTCCATAGCCAACGATGTTGCGAAGTATTTCGCAATCATACCCGCACTGTTCGTCGCTACCTACCCCGAACTCGAGGCGCTCAACGTAATGCAGCTTGGCTCGCCGCAAAGTGCGGTGCTGTCGGCGGTGATCTTCAATGCTCTCATCATCATCGCCCTGATTCCCCTGGCGCTGAAGGGCGTCGCCTACCGCCCGGTCGGAGCGGCGGCGCTCCTGCGGCGGAACCTTCTGGTCTATGGGCTCGGCGGACTGATCGTTCCGTTCATCGGCATCAAGCTCGTCGATCTCGCGGTCACTACTCTCAGCCTCGCTTGAGGAGGAAACCATGCGCAACCAGCTCCGCCCGGCTCTGGTTATCTTCGCAGCCCTGATGCTGATCACCGGAATCGCCTATCCATTGGCGATGACGGGAATTGCCAGGCTGGCTTTTCCCAACGCCTCCGCCGGCAGCCTGGTCGAGCGGAATGGCGGGCTCGTCGGGTCGGTGCTCATCGGCCAGGCCTGGACCTCGGAGCGCTATTTCTGGTCGAGGCCGTCGGCCGCAGGCGACGGATACAACGCCTCGGCCTCATCTGGTTCCAATCTCGGCGCCACCTCGCAAAAGCTCCTCGATCGGGTCAAGGCCGACGCGGACCGGCTGCACGGTGCAACGGGCGCCGCAGCGCTGCCGGCGGACGCAGTCACAGCATCCGGCAGTGGGCTCGACCCGCACATCTCGCCGCAATATGCGCTTCTGCAGGTTCCCCGCATCGCCAGGGCGCGCGGCATCACCGAGGAGCGCGTCCGGGCCCTGGTCGAAGGCAACACACGCCGGCCGCTGATCGGCCTGGTGGGCGAACCGCGGGTCAATGTCCTGCTACTCAATCTGGCGCTGGATGAAGTAAATTCCGGATAGGATGTTGGAAAAGGTAGGCGAGAAGCGCCCCTCACCGGAAGCTCTGCTCGAGCTTGCCGAGCGCGAAAACCGCGGCAGGCTGAAAGTGTTTCTCGGCGCCTCGCCCGGCGTCGGCAAGACCTATGCGATGCTGGCGGGCGCCCAGCGCCTGAAGGGAGAGGGCCGCGACGTGGTCATCGGACTCGTCGAGACTCATGGTCGCCCCGAGACCGCTCTCCTGCTCGAGGGTCTGGAGCTGCTGCCGCGCCGGGCCGTCAGTTACAAAGGCCACACGCTCCTGGAGTTCGACATCGACGCCGCGCTAAAGCGCCGGCCATCGCTGATCGTCGTCGACGAGCTGGCGCACACCAATGCCCCCGACAGCCGCCATCCCAAACGCTACCAGGATGTCGAGGAGCTGCTCGAAGCCGGCATCGACGTCTGGACGGCCATGAACATCCAGCACGTCGAGAGCCTGACCGACGTGGTCTCTACCATCACCGGCGTGAAGGTGCGCGAGCTCGTGCCGGATACGGTGATCGAGAAGGCCGACGACGTGGTGGTGGTGGACATCACGCCCGACGAGCTGATCCAACGACTGAAGGAGGGTAAGGTTTACCTGCCCGAAAATGCCAGGCGCGCCGAACAGAATTTTCTGAAAGCGGGCAACCTCACGGCCCTGCGCGAACTCGCCCTGCGGCGCACCGCCGAGCGGGTCGACGACCAGATGGTGAGCTATCTGCGCCAGAACGCCATCGAGGGACCATGGCCGACGGCCGAGCGCATCCTGGTCTGCGTGGGAGCGGACGCGCAGTCGCAAGCGGTGGTCAGGATCGCAGCGCGCCTGGCAACGGGTCTCAATGCGAGCTGGATCGCGGTTCATCTCGCGGTTCCTGGAAGCGAGCCGCACGACGCAGGCTCCCTCAAGCGGATCGACGACGCCTTGGCGCTCGCCCAAAGGCTGGGAGCCGAAACAACCCGCCTGAGCGCCCGCGACCTGCCGAGTGAAGTGCATCGCTTCGCGCTCCGACAGAACATCACCCTGATCGTGATCGGCCGATCCCGTTCCGGGTGGCTGAAACGGCTGCTGCGCCGGTCACTGTCGGACGAGATCGTGCGGCAGGCCAAAGGTATCGGTGTCCATGTGGTGACGGGTGAGGAATCGCGGTCACGGCTTTCCTGGCACCAGTCCAAACTCACGCTGACCGCCGCCGCAGCGGCGCCGCTTGCGGTCGGCGCGGCCCTCGCCGTGGGCCTGGTCGCGAGCCGGTGGCTGGAGCTGCCCAATCTCTCCATGATTTTTCTCACCGCAGTCCTGTTCTGTGCGGTGACCTTCGGCATCTGGAGCGCCATCATCGCGGCGGCGCTGTCGTTCGTCGTCTACAATTTCTTCTTCATCGAGCCGGTCTACACGCTCACGGTCGCCAGCCCGCACGAGCTTCTGGCACTCGTCGTCTTTCTGCTCGTTGCAGTGCTGACCGGTGGACTGGCGGGACGCGTCCGCGACCAGTCGATTGCCGCCCAGGCTCGCGTCAAGCAGACCCAGGCGCTGTTCGACTTCTCCCGCAAACTTTCGGGCACCGCCAAGCTCGATGACATCCTGTGGCTGACGGCGGGTCAGACCGCCACCGCCATCAAGGGCCAAACCATTATCCTGCTGGTCGAGGGCGAGGACCTCGCGATCAAGGCGGCGTTTCCGCCGGAGGACACGCTTGGCACCGCCGAGTGGGCGGCGGCGCGCTGGAGCTTCCAACGAGGCGAATCGGCCGGCTGGAACACCACGACATTGCCGCGGGCACAATACCAGTTCCGCCCGTTGCAGACTTCGCGCGGCACCATCGGCGTCATGGGCTTCCGTGCCGCGAGGCAGCTTTCGGTCGAAGAGGAACGCATGCTGGAGTCGCTTTCCGAGCAGTCGGCCATCGCCATCGACCGCACGCTGCTCGTCGAGGAAGCCACGAGCGCCAAGGCGAACGCGGCCAGCGAAAGTCTGCGCTCGGCGCTGCTGTCGTCGATCTCTCATGATCTGAGGACGCCGCTCTCATCGATCCTGGGTGCAGTTTCGACGCTCAGGACACTGGGCGGAAAATTGCCGAAGGCGGACAGCGACGATCTTCTGATGACGATCGAAGAGGAAGCCAGCCGGCTGGCGCGCTTCGTTGCCAACCTGCTCGATATGACGCGCCTGGAGGGCGGATCGCTGGATGCGCACCGCGAGCTTGTCGACCTTCCCGGTGTCGTTCAGGCGGCTGCCCGGCGGGCCCGCCAACTCTGGCCGAAGCGGCAAATACGGATCGCGGCGACCGCCGATCTTCCGCCGGTCAAAGGCGAAACAGCCATGCTGGAGCAGGTGGTGTTCAACATTCTCGACAATGCAAACAAGTTTGCACCGCCGGGGCTGCTCACCAGCATTGCCCTCTCTGTCGATGGCAACGATGTCGTGCTGAGCATCGAGGACGAAGGGCCCGGGATTGCGGCGGAGGACCTCGATCGCGTATTCGACAAGTTCTACCGCGGCAAGGAGGGCGACGGACGCGCTCCGGGGACCGGCCTCGGCCTTGCGATCTGCCGTGGCCTGGTGACGGCGATGGGCGGCTCGATCCGGGTCGAAAGCCCGGTCGCTCGCGGCAAGGGCACGCGGATCGTCGTCAGGCTGCCGGGGGAAGGAAACCTTTGAGCGCCAAGCCGGTAGTTCTGGTCGTCGACGACGAGCCGCAGATCCAGCGCGTTCTCAAACCAGGTCTGGCGGCGGGCGGTTTCGAAGTTCTTGCCTCGGACAACGGCGAGGACGCGGTCAGGAAAATTGCCACGCGCGCACCCGACGCGGTGGTGCTGGATCTTGGCCTGCCCGACATGGACGGTATGGAGGTGATCGGAAAAGTGCGGGCTTGGTCGCAAGTGCCCATCATCGTGCTTTCGGCGCGCGACCGCGAATCCGAGAAGATCCGTGCTCTCGATCTGGGCGCCGACGACTATGTGAACAAGCCGTTCGGCATCGGCGAGCTCATGGCACGGCTGCGCGCAGCACTGCGCCATCGGCGCCAGGCGGCGGGGGAGGCCACGACGTTCCGGGGCCAGCGGGTGGCGGTGGACACCCTGGCGCATACCGTGTCGAGGGACGGTGCGGCTGTGCATCTTACGCCCAAGGAGTTCGAACTTCTCGAGCTCCTCGTGCGCAACAGCGGCCGGGTATTGACCCACCGGCACATCCTCAACGCCATCTGGGGGCCGGCGCACACCGAGGACCTTCACTACCTGAGGGTTTTCATCGGCCAGATCCGGCAGAAAATCGAAGACGATCCCCAGGATCCAAAACTGATATTGACCGAGCCCGGCATTGGATACCGTTTCGCCGCCGAAGGCGCGCCATGACTATTCAGGCCGACCCAGGAGTGCGAGCCGGCGGGCGATACTCTCCGCCGGCCAGTACTTCTTCCGATCATAATATTCGGCAACAACCGGCGTACCCTCGCCGAGCATAACCCAGGGCTGCTTGGAGCTCGTAAAAAGGCCCCGGCCTCGATCCGAAGGTCGCCGATAGCATCTTCAAGCCGTTCTTCACGACCAAACCCGGCGGCATGGGGATGGGCTTGTCGATCTGCAAATCGATCGTCGAGGCCCATGAAGGTCGGCTGACGGCGACGCCGGGCGAGCGCGGCGGGACAGTATTCGAGATACTCCTGCCGCGTGCGGACATCGACGCCAAGTAACCAACGAGAATGCTACTCGGCGTCATCAGCGGCCAGAAAGGATGCCCATCCTCACCCAGCTTTCGCAGTATCTTCCCGACGGCATTCCGGGACAGGTTGACCATCTGCGCCAGCTCGATCTGAGTCACATCGATGACGGGCTGCAAATTGCCGATGTCGGCGACCAGCTCTATGCCGTGAAATGGTGCAACTGGGCTGCCGCCGTCAGACCGGTAGACCAAGCCGCGTAGGTCGCCGGTGGTGGGTCGCCGGACGCTTACGCTTTAACCAGGCCTGCGCCGATTGTCAGTCGCTGCATCACGAACTTCGAGCGTCACGCCAGCCTTCTTCGGAGTTCCGCGACAGCGCGCTTGACTACCTTCGCCTCACGCTGAATCTCGCCGAAAACCTGGTGACGGCGCTCTCTCTTGCGCGGCTTGATGCTGTAGACGTTTCAACAACAGCCAGAAATCGCCATGTTAACCAATTGTTAACTTTGGCTCTTGCCGAAAGGAAGTTTCCTAGCATATCGTAGTATAGTGCGGCTTGAGTAACCTTGGTTGGAAAGGAATAGACGATGCGTACTGTTGACTTGACGGCGCCGGCGCGAATACAGGCGGGTAGACGCGTGAAATGGTCGCCAATTGTGCTTAGGCGTATCTGCGCTCGCGGTTTTCGCCGTTTATTGTGGCGGTCCGGCTTTGCTTTTCTGCCACCTGTAGCACCTGACAAGGTCATTGCATCGCTCCAGCCCTCGTTGCAATCGTTCATTCACGTCTCCGCACAACGGCGAGCCACCCCCAACGGCGACGGCAACGGCAACGGTGCTGGCGGTGCTGGCGGCGCTGGCGGCAATGGCGGCAACGCCAACAACAACACAAACGGTAATGGCGACCAGGATAACACGGTGGCGAGGGCGGGCGGCGGTGCTGGCGGTTCTGGCGGCAATGGCGGCAATGGCGGCAACGCCAACAACAACACAACAATGGCGAGGGCGGCGAGCGGCAGGCGGCGAGGGCGGCGATGGCGGCAGCAGCGGCGCCGATAGTGGCGGTGCTGGCGGTGCTGGCGGCAATGGCGGCAATGGTGGCAATGGCGGCAACGCCAACAACAACACTAACGGTAATGGCGACCAGGATAACACGTGGTGGCGAGGGTGGCGAAGGCGGCGAAGGTGGCGACGGCGGCCGCGGCGGCGCGGGTTCTGGCGGCGGTACCGGCGGTGCTGGCGGCGACGGCGGTCCTGGCGGCAATGGCGGCAGCGCCAGCGGCAACACTAACGGTGGTGGCGACCAGGATAACACTGGTGGCGAGGGTGGCGACGGCGGCGAGGGTGGCGACGGCGGCAATGGCGGCGCCGGAGGTGGCATCTAATAGCGCATAGCAAAAGAAGTTATCTGGGCCGGTTTCGAAACCGGCCCTTCTTTTTTTTTAAGACCTGTTAGCTGCGATCTTGCCGCGCTCAGCGCGGCCTACGGCATGGGGTCGTGCGCTGAGCGCTCAGGTTACGGCCTTGCGTGATAGCCGCTGCGGAGCGTCCATGCAGGGACAGAGCAATCTATCGGGGAAACGGTCGGCAGTTAGAGGGTTCGCCACAGTCAAGACCGGCTCGCCTCTATCATGTTCAGGCTGCTCTCACCTTGGCCTTGGCGTCCAAATAGCTGTCGAGCAGCAACCCTCCCGGAGATGCTTGTGTTTCCCACGCTGTGGTGGCTCCGAGGGTCTCGGTGCTTCGCCACCATCAACGCCGTCGCCGGCTTCGCCGCCGTGGCTGGCGTCGTCGTGGATGCCGCCGTCACCGGTGCTGCGCGCGGTGCGGGCGACGCTATGATCGCGGTGCCGCCGGGCATGCGGGTGCTGGTGGCGACGCGCCGGTCGACTTCCGCCGCGGCGCCGACAGTCTCGCGGCCCTAGTGCTCGAGCAGCTGCGGCACGATCCGTTCTGCGGCACGATCTTCATGTTTCGCTCGAAGCGGGCGGACCGCCTGAAAATCCTGGCCTGGGACGGGTCCGGCCTGGTGCTGTTTTGGAAGCGGCTGGAGCATGGGGCGTTCCGGTGGCCGCCGATCAGCGCGGGCGTGATGCGGCTGACGGCATCGCAGCTCGCCGCCCTCGTCGACGGCATGGACTGGTCGCGGTTGCATGCGCGCGAGGTTGCCCGGCCGACGGCGACGTCGTGAGAGCTGCGACGTTTTAATTCACCTGCGCGCGAGCGTGATCACAAACGGGCGCGAATCTGAATTCAGTGGGGTGCGTGAGCGAGATCGCCCATCAGCTTGCTACCGACAACGAAGCGCTGCATGCGCTGGTCGCGGCGGCGCGTGCGGAGCGTGACGCCGCGATTGCGGAGCGCGACCAGGCGCTGTCGCAAATCGATCGCCTGCGGCATCTATTGCGCCAGTTGCAGCGGGCGCAGTTCGGCCGGCGTTCGGAGAGGCTCGATCCCGAGCAGCTGCTGCTGGCACTCGAGGATATCGAGCAAGTAATTGCCGGCGACGAGGCCGGCGAGCGACAAGAAGGATGCGGCGGCCGCCAAGACACGTGCCGAAAAGCGTCGTGCCGGTCGCGGCGCGCTTCCCGCCCATCTGCCGCGCGTGGATGTGACGATCGAGCCGGAAGACACCAACTGTCCCTGCTGCCGGGCGCGATGCATGTGATCGGCGAGAGACCTCGCAACGGCTCGACGTGATCCCGGCGCAGTATCGGGTGCTCGTGACGCGCCGGCCGAAATATGCCTGCCGGGCGTGCGAGGAGGCGGTGGTGCAGGCGCCGGCGCCGGCACGGCTGATCGAGGGCGGCCTGCCGACCGAGGCGATGGTCGCCCACGTGCTGGTGGCGAAATACGCCGACACCTGCCGCTCTATCGGCAATGCGCAGATGCTGCTGCGCCAGGGCGTCGACATCGACCGGCGATCCTGTCGTTGCTGGGTGGGCTATGCGCCGCCGGAGCTGAAGCCGCTCGTGGCGCGGATGCGCGAGCTCATTCTGGCGCTCGGGCAAGACTCGTCGGTCGACGAGACCCGCGGCGCCGGTGCTCGATCCGGGCCGCGGCCGCACCAAGAACGGCTACTTCTGGGCGGTCGCCCGCGACGATCGGCCGTGGGGCGGCACCGCGCCGCCGGCGTCGTCTACAGCTACGCGCCGGGTCGCGGCGGCGATGCACGCACTCGAGCTGCTCGAACAGCTATCGCGGCGTCGTGCAAGTGCGACGGCTACGCCGCCTACAACGACCGTTGCCGGCGCAGCAGGCGGCGAGGCGATCACGCTCGCCTATCTGCTGGGCGCATCTGCGACGCAAGTTCTACGACATCGCCAAGGACGGCACCGCGCCGATCGCCAGCGAGGCGCTCGAACGGATCGCCGCGCTCTATGCGGTCGAGAAGACGATCCGCGGGCACAGCGCCGACGAGCGCCGCGCGGTGCGCCAGGAAAAGAGCAAGCCGCTCGTGCTGGCGCTCACGGCGTGGTTCGAGCAGCAGCTCGCCTGCGTCTCGGCCAAGTCCGTGATCGCCGAGGCCATCCGCTACGCCTTGCACCATTGGGACGGGCTCACCCGCTTCCTCGATGACGGCCGCATCGAGCTCGACACCAACACCGTCGAGCGGGGCATTCGGCCCATCGTGCTCAACCGCAAGAACGCGCTCTTCGCCGGTCACGATCAGGGAGCGGAGAACTGGGCCTGCATCGCCTCGCTCATCGAGACCTGCAAACTGCACGGCGTCGATCCGCAAGCCTACGTCACCGACGTGCTCATCAAGCTCGTCAATCTCTGGCCCGCCTCGCGCCTGCGACGAGCTCATGCCATGGGCCTGGGCAGCCGAGCGCTCCGTCCATAAACTCGCGGCGTGACGCACCAAATCGCGCCGCAGCCACCGAAAACCGGAAAAATCAAGCCATCAGAGCCGTGTCGTCAGAAGACCGCTTGCGTCCCTTCCCAGGACAGCGCTCAACTCTAATTCAATAGACGAGGTCCCTTCCCGGATCTGTCTATCGGCTCGCCACTACTCGGCACGCGCTGGGCGGTATTCTTTCTCTGGCAGCCTGGGCCCGACATATTTGCAGCGCCCAACTCACCGCCGCTGGCCCGGGTCTTTTCTCCCCAGCGCGCTCCGCACACTTGCCTCCGATATTTTCCGTGCGCTGTCAGAGCGAACGCTTTATGCACGGAACTTCTGTTATACTGTGTGTAGATACGCTGACAAACTGGGTTATTGTATAGCAACTGCTGGGCTAATGAATTGTCACTCTCGACCGCTGATCCCAGCACTAAGATTATGAGAACCAAGATATAGCGCATGAGTGTGCCGTCCTTTGCTTTTTCCGCCTCGCACATATGAAACGGTTGAGTGCCGCCGCGCGTGGGTTAAACATTTTTCATGGGATGCGTCAACAATGCGGACCACATATGGTTGATTTAAAGAAGTTCCTCTGTATGGAGCTAAGCCCAACTTGAGCAATGAGACTGAGTTTTTTGCGGTTTGAGGCAGCGCAAGTGACCTTCGATGGCTTTCCTGTGGGCTACGAAGTGTTCGCCGGCAACACCCATGAATTCGCAAACGTTGGACGATCGTGGCCACCATGGAGGGCCGGCACGGAACACTGGGGCGGGTGTGGATCTGTGGATCGATTGCGGTATGGCCGGCGCACGTGACCCTCGCCTGGCTTCGCCACACCGGGCGGCGCTATATCGACGCGCGGTGTCGGTGTCGAGGGCGGCCCTGGCGGCAACGGCGGAAGCATCATCGGCGGTGAGGGCGGCGACAGCGGAAATGGTGGCTTGTCTCGGGGGAAGGCTCTCGATAACAGCCCCAGCGGATCGTATCCAAAACATGGGAAGTGTTGCCAAGGCGCAACATTCGTCCAAAACATTGTAACGCGCCCCGATTTGGGCTTGCCAATTCGGTGGACAGGTCGGCTAATGTGGACGGCTCGGTTAATACTGTCGGAGCAAGTGCGGCGTATATTGTCTGTGCGCCGTTAATTTCCGGTTCGGGGGCGATGATGGGAAACTATCTGAAATCGCGAGTATCGCTGCTAGCTCTGACGGTAGCGGTTGCGGCTGTGACAGGTTCGCCAGCAACTGCGGCAGACATCGAGCCAATCGTTCCAATTGATGAATGGGCCGGCTTTTATTTTGGTCGGCATATTGGCGTCCTCTCCGCTGACGATGACAGCCAAGATGACGATGACAGCCACGGTGAGATCGATGTGTTTGGCGGTCGCGGCGGTGGCGGCGGTGGCGGCGGTGGTGGCGGCGAAGGCGGCGAGGGCGGCGGTGACGACGGCGGCATCGGTGGGCTCGGCGGACCTGGCGGCGATGGCGGCGATGGCGGCGATGGCGGCGCTATAACCTCCGATATTGGCTCTGACGATGAAAACCTGCTGGGTGGTTTCCATGCCGGCTATAACTTGCAGTATGGTCTAGGGGTCTTTGGCATCGAAGGCGACTACAGTCTCAACGACAATTTCGACGACTATCTCGCCAGTATCCGCGGCCGGCTGGGCGTGGCGCCAGGCGGCTTTCTGCTTTATGGCACGGCAGGCGTGGCATTTCTTGGTCGGCACAGCGACGAGGCGTTTGGCGTAGGCGCTCCCGGCGGCGATGGCGGCGACGGCGGCAATGGCGGCGGGGGCGGTGAAGGCGGCGGGGATGTTGGCGGCGCGGAAGGCGGCGGGGGTGGCGCCGGAGGCAGCGGTGGAGTTGGCGGTGCAGGCGGCGATGGTCAGGTCGCCCACTTCGGTGACGAAGACGATCATGAAACCGGCTGGGTGGCGGGCTTCGGCGCCGAGGCGAAACTTTCGCACGCGGCAAGCATCGGCCTCGAGGGTCTTTATTATGGTTTTGATGGCGAACAGGACGATGATGAGGGTGGTGATCGTGATTTCGTCGTCCTGCGTGGGCGGCTGTCCTACTACTTGAGCGGTGCCTCCCTGGAGGAAGGCCCGGCCACCGATTGGAGCGGAGTTTATGTCGGCGTGAACGGCGGCGCTCTGTTCCCCAACGGCGACCGAGTCGACGACATCCTTGCCAGTGACGGAGCCGACGGCTTCGGTGGCGATGGCGGCGGTGCTGGTGATGGAGGTGGCGGCGGCGGCCCCGGCGACGGCGGCGGCGGTGGCGGTGGCGGCGGTGCCGGCGGTGGCGGCGGCGCCGGCGGTGGCGCCGCGGCGCTCGTAAAGCTCGAAGATGACAGTTTGCTCGCCGGTGGATTCCACGCCGGCTTCAATTGGCAGAGTGATCAGTGGGTCTTAGGCCTTGAAGGTGATGTCGGCGTTGTTGAGGATGCCTATGACCATCTGGCGAGTGTCCGCGGTCGGATCGGCTGGGCCACTGAAAGGGTGTTGCTCCATCTGTCTGGAGGCGCCGCCTTCGCCAAAAATGACAGTTTCCACGGCAAAGTGTCGGTTGGGAGCGGCGAGGGTGGTGGCGGTGGCGGCGGCGGCGATGGCGGCGGTGGCGGAGATGGGGGCGTGTGGCGATATTCTGATTGGCGGAGATGGCGGCGCTGGCGGCGATGGTGGCGATGGCGGTCCCGGCGGAGCTGGCGGCGTAGTGTCAAAATCGGACGGCGATGACGATGACGATGGCGAGGTTGGGTTCGTGATCGGCACCGGTCTGGATGTGAAGCTGACGGAACACGTCAGCATCGGCATGGAGGGTCTGTACTACTTCTTTGATGATGACAAAGTGGATTTCTTTGTCGATGAAGACCGTGTCGACGACACTGATATCGATAACGATTTCGCCGTGGTAAGAGCGCGCCTGTCCTTTCACTGGCCCTGCGTTTATTGTGGCTCACCCGTCCCTGCGAAGTGATGGCGGTTCTCCTCCTGCACCCGACCTTGCCAGGTGTATTGGCCTGAAGGGCGGCGTCTTATTTGGCTGATGGCGATCAGGTCGACAGCATCCAAGCGAGCCGCGGACCGGCGGTGGTGGCTCGGCGGCGCTGGCGGTATTTGAGGATGATAGCCTCCTCGTCGCGAGCATTCACACCGCTATATGCGAGTGATGACGTCGCCCGTGTGCGGTGCGCCGTCGGAAGGAAGCTCTCAGTTTTGATATTTAGTCCCCGACCGCGACACCCTCGCCCCGGCGATCGATACCAGCCGTGAGGCTCTCCGGCGTAATGGCAATGACCTGCAATCCCGAGTTCATTTCGACGATCTTGGTCTCATAGCCAAGCTCCTCTAAGCCACGCTTCAGGGCAGCCGGCGTGCTCGCTTCGAGCTCAAAAGCACCTGACGTATTTGCGACGGGAGGCAAATCGACGGCTTCCTGCGGGCCCAGCCGCCAGTCGATCATGGCGACGAGAGCCTGAGTAACAGATGGAATACTCCAGATTCCGCTCGACGATCCCAACGCAATGATGGGGGTCCCATTTTTCAGTACGATAGTCGGAGACATCGATGATCGCGGACGCTTGCCAGCTTCGATTCGGTTGGCGACGGGAACACCTGCGATATGAGAGGGAAAGGAAAAGCCCTTCAGCTGATTGTTAAGCAAAAAGCCCTGCGTCATGAGCCCCGATCCGAAACTATCCCCGATTGATGAGCTCATCGATACCACATTGCGGTCTTCATCGACGATGACGAAATGACTGGTGGACGGAAGCCTGGTGGAGGCGTCACCTTTGCGAAAATCAACACGATGCCATTTCGGAGTGCCCGGAAAAGCGTCATTCAGCTTTTTTCCAGGCTTTATCAGCTCGGCACGCTCGTCCACATATTTCTCGTCAATCAGGCCCTTCATCGGCATGGGCAGGAAGTCTTCATCTGCTACGTATCGGTCGCGGTCCGCAAAGGCGAGCCGGCTCGCGTCCCCAATCAACTGCCACGAAAATGGATTGGAGGCTCCGAGCCCGAAAAGATCGAAGTTCTCGAGAATACCTAGTATCTGTGAGACAGTAAGCGCACCGGATGAAGGAGGCCCCATGCCGCAAATGTCGAATCCGCGGTAGTCAATGCATACCGGAGTTCCGCTCCTTCACCTGATACTTAGCGAGATCGCGCAAGGTTATGGTACCGGCCTCGTCGGGCTCAGCCCAATCGCGGGGCCCGCCAGGTTGCCCGGGCTGGCCAGCTTGACCGCGGTTTCTACTGCCCGGTTGGCCGGGTTTCCCGGGCTCGCCAGGTTGCCCGGGCTTGCCACCTTTTCCCGGTTTGCCAGGTTGCCCGGGCTCGCCAGGTTGACCTGCCGTGCCGGCCTTGCGAGGTTCGAGTGCGTCGCGCACTTCCTCGACAATAGCAGCGGCAATCCTTCCGGAATAGAACTGTTCGGCTCCTCGATCGCGTAGCCGGGAGAGCGTCCTCCGGTAATGCCGGTTCTTAAGTCGCGCGCCTTTGGTAACCGGCGTTCGACCGAAGAAATGAGAGCGGCTTGATGGAAAGCGCGATAGAAGCTCCTGATCTTCATCGACCAACTCGGCAAGCTGAGGAGAAACTTGAAAACCGTCCTTGGCCAGTTGAATTGGGAGGTCGAACAGATCGGGCCAGGCGAGCTTTCCCCATTTGCGGTGTGCATGCTCCAGCAACCGGGGGATACCCGGCACGCCCACCGCAAGCGGGCCAATTGCAGCCTCATGCGACAGCCTATGCGTTGCGAGCGGGGGAGCGATTTCGCGGCCGTCGAGCGTCGTCAGTTGTTTTCGATGTGCGTCCCAGTACACGAGGAAACCGCCCCCTCCCAGTCCGGAGGACTGTGGTTCCACGAGGCCAAGGACGAGCTGCACGACAACCATGGCATCAATTGCGTTCCCGCCTTGGCGCAGAACCTCGCGCCCAGCCTCAGCTGCAAGCGGATTGGACGCGACCACCATATGGCGTCGGGACGCGACTGGATCGCGTGTAATTTCAGCACTGCGTCCGTTCTGTTGGCCAGTACTCGTGTATTGGCCGAACGCAGTTGCGGAAAGAACGAAAAAAGCGAGGACAAGAGGAAGTGGACGCACACTAACTCCAGAGCAATGCACTAAGCGTTCGTGCTGCACAGCCTATGGACATCCACAGCAAACGGTCAAGGTCCGGCTTGTTGCGGCTTCAGCCGCGACTGATGGTCGATGCAAGCAATCCAGACTTGCAGCGATTTGCCCGGATCGAGGGGTTCGCTGCTGCACTTCGTTCGTGAACTTAGGCAATCCAGCTGGGAGCGTTTCAGCAGATGGAAACCTGCTACTCAGGCTGACCCAGGAGTGCAAGCCGGCGGGCGATACTCTCTGCCGGCCAATACCTCTTCCGATCATAATATTCGGCAACTACCGGCGTACCCTCGCCGAGCACCACCCAGGGCTGCTTGGAACTCGTAAAGATGTGAATGTCCGGCGGAAATCGGTCCGGCTCTTCGAGCGTGCCGACGCGCACGAACCTTATCGCGTCGCCCGCGCCGGCGTAGTTGCTCCACAGGGCGATGCGGCAGGCCGGGCAGCGGCTGATCCTCTGGCCCTTGCCGCTGTTCGAAGGCGTCGGCACGATCTCGGGTTCACCCGACAGGAGTTCTACGCGGTCCGCCTCGATCATGGCATTCAGCGCGAAGGAGGCGCCCGTCTCGCGCTGGCACCAGCGGCAGTGGCAGCAATGAACGAACAGCGGCTTGCCGACCAGGCGGTAGCGCACCGCCCCGCATGTGCAGCGCCCGTCGAACGTCGCATGGTCAGCCGCTGCGGTCACGGGATCAGCCTCCCGACATCGCCGTCAGCACAAAGACCCTGGCGCCCGGTGAAAGGAGGGTGTCCAGTCCGGCGCGCTTGCCCTCGACAAAAATGTTGAGGTGCCGGCGGATGCGCGGGGTCGAATCGCACAACCGGTCACGCATTCCGGGCCAGCGCGCGTCGAGCGCGTCAATTATTTCTCCGACCGTCGCAGCGGCTAGCTTCACCTCCTGTACCGAGCCCGGGAACAGGCTCAGGAGCGCTCGCGGAAGCACGACCGCGACCGTTGGCGCCTGTGATGTCGGGCGGTCCAATGTCCTCACTTCTGGAACCGCCGTCCGAGCAGGATGCCGATGACCGCCGCCGTCGCGATCGCTCCGATGAGGGTTTGACCGGAAGAGCGCGGCGCCGTCGCTGCCGGGTCAGTCGCATTCAGGCTGTTGAGCATCTGGGACACGGCAGCAGGTTCCGCGGGCCGCGAAAGCATCATGTGGCGGCCGATCAGGAAGGTGACCAGGCCCAGGACCGCCAACACCGCTGCGATGACCAGCGCTGCGCTCCATGCCGGCATGTGGGATTGAAGCAGCTGGAACGCGGCAATCGCTGCGAAGACGCTGGCCAGCAAGCCGAATGCCGCACCCGCGAGGATGACGCAACCGCCGACGGCGCGGCGCTTCAGCGCTACCGCCTCGGTTCTGATCAGTCCCCGCACCAGGGTATCGAGCATCCGCGTCAGCGCCGGGACATCGAGCCGACGACCAGCCCGATGAGGAAAGCGAACAACGCCGACTGGACGGGCCGCTCCTCGATCAGCTCCTCGATCGAGGCGACCGCCTTCCTGGCGCGCCGGGTGGCGTCGTCCGCTGCTTTCCTGGACCGGTCGAGCAGCTCTTCGGCGCCTTCGGCAGCGGCCCCGCGCACGCGGTCGGCCCGATCCTTGGCAAGCTCGCTCATGAGCTTGCCAAGCTGGGCGACGTCATCGCGGAGGATACCGATCTGATCTTCCACGCTCTGTGGCGATTGTGTCTTTTGGTTCTGGACCATGTCCGTTCCTCCTACTTGTCGATGCCGAGTGTTTCGACCGAATAAACCGGCGGCAGGTACCGGGCGATGCAGTTCCAGCTCTCGCCCTCGTCGGCACTGGCGAACACCTGGCCGGTGTTGGTGCCGAAGTAGATCCCGGCAGGTTCGAGCCGGTCGGTAGCCATGGCCTGCCGCAAGACACCGAAAAAGGCGTGCTCCTGGGGAAGCCCGGCCCGCAGCGCCGTCCATGATTGTCCGGCGTCGCGTGTTCTCCACACTGCCGCCTTACCCTCAGGCACATATCTTCCCGATGTGTCGCCGTTGAGCGGCAGGAGGTATAGGGTTGCCGGATCCCGTGGATGCGCAGCGGCGGGAAAGCCGAACGAGGACGGCAGGCCGGCTTCTATGCTTTGCCAATTGAGTCCGCCGTCGTCACTCCTGTACATGCCGCAGTGGTTCTGCTGGTAGAGGCGCTCCGGCATGCCGGGCGCCATGACGAGACAGTGCACGCACTGGCCGTACTCGGGGTACCTCTGCCCTTCGGGGAGATAGTCGCTCCGCGTCCCGCGGTTTCGCGGCTGCCAGGTCTCGCCGCCATCGGCGGAGTGGAATATCCCGACGGCTGAAATGGCGACCCAGGTCTGGCGCTCGTCACGAGGGTGCGGAACGATCGAATGCAGGGTGAGACCGCCACCGCCCGGCTGCCAGTCCGGCCGGCTCGGATGGTCGCGCAAGCCGGCCACATGCTGCCAGGTCACACCGCCGTCGGTGCTTTGAAACAACCCGGCGGGCTCAACGCCGGCATAGAGACGGCCGGCGTCCGGCGCGAGGCTCCAGATGGATTTGACCGGTTGTTCGCCGGCCGGGTAGGCGAGACCCGCGCTCGAGTGTGTCCACGTCGCGCCGAGGTCCGTGGACTTCCAGACCGCAGGGCCGAACCACTCGTTGCCGCCACCGGCGTATAGCGTGCTCGTCGCCGAGTCTGCGATGACATGATTGATCGGCCAGGCCTCACAGAACGGGCCGCGAAGCTCGAACGACCGGCGCGCCGCATCGCTTTCGAGTATGAACGCACCTTTTTTCGTTCCGACAAGGACGAGGACCTTACGCATCCCGGTTACTTTCGTGCTGCTTCCCTGCTTTCACTTGGCGCCCAATTTCTGCCGACAGATTGCCCTTCCGTCCAACCCTTATTTTCTCCAGGCCCAGGAATCTCGCCAGATCGTGCAGCTCTGTCGCCAGGGCGCCGGAAGCCTCTGCGGGGTCGGCGCCGTCCTCGCCATGAGCCGCATTCACGAGCAAGGTATCGCGCTTCCGGTCGGACTTCAGGCACAGCCGCGCGGCAAAGCGGTCGCCAAGCAGGAAGGGCAGGACATAGTAGCCGAACCGGCGTTTGGGAGAGGGCGTGTAGATCTCGATGCGGTAGGAAAATCCGAACAATCGTTCCGCACGGGTGCGCTGCCACACCAGGGGATCGAAAGGCGACAGAAGGGCGCAACACCGGGGAGTTGCGCGCGGGATCTTCTGGTTCTTCGGCATGTAGGCTTCGCTGTTCCAACCATCGACGCCGACGGTCTGCAAATCCCCGTTCTCGACCAGCTCCGCCAGTGCCCGCCTGGCATCTGCAAGCGGCAGGCGGAAGTAGTCGCGCAGCTCGGCGAACGCGGCGACGCCCAGGGCGGCCGAAGAAAGGCGCATCAGCTCGCGGATCGCCTCGGCGCGCGCTGGCGGCGTCGAGTCGTAGATGGCGGCCGGAATGACGCGCTGCGGCAGGTCATACACACGCTCGAAGTTGCGGCGTGTCGCAGCGGTGACTTCGCCGGCCCAGAACAGGTATTCGAGGGCGGTCTTCCCCGACGACCAGCCCCACCAGTGTGAAGAACGCCGGCCAGGGTTGGTAAGCTTGCCTGCGGTCAGCGGGCCGCGGCGCGTGATCTCGGCCAACACGTCTCTTACATATGCTTTCTGCTCCGTGGCGAAGCGAGCCAGCCCGCCATAAATTCCTTCGCCCTGCCGGGCTGCATCCATGCGCCAGCGCAACAACGGATACAATCCCATGGGCAGGAAGCTCGCCTCATGCGCCCAGTATTCGAAGAACCTGCGCTTGCGGTTGTGGGCAAACGTCAGCTCATCGAGGGCGGAGCGATCATAGAACCCAAGCCTCGAAAACACCGGCAGGTAATGGGATCTGGACAGCACGTTGACCGAGTCGATCTGGAGGAGATTGAGCCGATCTACCACCCTGCCGATTGCCGCCGGGCCGGGTTTGCCAGGCGGACGATCGGCGCCCGGCGACATCTGGGCGGCAAGCGCAATGCGGCGCGCTTCGGGCAGCGAGATCGTTGCCCTCATGACAGGGGCTTTTCCATGTAGTGAAACTGGTTGGCGAAACCGAACTCTTCGTAGACTTTGCGTGCACTGTCGTTCGCAGCAAGCACGGTTATCCGCAGCCACTTTCGACCTGCCGCCCTGGCGAGTCTCTCGCACTCTTCGAGCAACGCCCTGCCGACGCCTTTACCGCGCTGGGCGGTCTCGACGACAAGGTCGCCGACATAGGCATAGGTGAAGACGATCTCGTCGCGCTCCTCCTCGGATGAGACATTGGCGAGCAACGTAGCGTAGCCGGCGATCCGACCGTCGAGGAGCGCCACGAGGAGCTCACCTTGTGCTTCCCGCGCCTCGCGCAGGATGGCCGTCGCATACCAGGCCCCGATATCTCTTTCCGGCAACATGCGGTCGTAGAACTGCGCTTCGTGGCGCTGCAGTTCGCGCACCAGTTCGACCACCGCCTGCTCGTCGGACGGTTCATACGGCCTTATGAAGATGGGGGTTGGCACAGCCCGCGCGATCATAGTGCTGTGTCCGGCCTTGCCAAGCGGCTGGACAGGTGTCGGCCACGATGCCAAGGTGCGGCGCATGTTGATCGTGCGGTTTCTGCAACTCTTGCCGATCCTCGTGGTGCTCGCGGCTTGCGCCTGTCTCGACCCTGAAACCAAGGATGCCGGGGTGTCGGCCAACGCGGAGATCGGGGAGACTTCACAGCCCTCGGGGCTACAGTAGCGAATGGATCCCTGCGCGATATCCGCGCTGCCCGGCAAACACTGCTGAGTCATTCACTGATCTCTTGCGCGCTCCCCATCTGCCTTCCTCGGGCTTGTCCCGAGGAACCAGACAGGACTGCCCGGCGCTCATGAGATCCCTCCGCTGGGTTCTCGGCTCAAGGCCGAGGGAAGCAGGCATGTTGTCGGCTTAGTCCAATTGGTCCCGATAGATCGCATCCTGCGGGCGGGCATCACCGCTTGCAAGCGAAGGGTCGTGGCGGAAGACCGTTGCGCAATAGGGGCACACGATCTCGGAGGCCGCACCCATGTCGAGGTATACATGCGGGTGGTCAAACGGGGGAGCGGCCCCGATACACTTGAACTCCTTGACACCGATGTCGATCGCCGCAACGCCGCTGTCGTTGTGAAATTTGGGCGTGCCATGTTCGGCCATTGCCGTCTCCGTGCGATCGAAGTCCTTGTCTTCCGCGGCGGATAACATATCCGGAAGACGCATTCAAAGAGGGCAGGACGCTGGCTTCCTTCTCATCCGATGGTGTGGAGCTTGCATATGAGACGACCGGCGACGGGCCGGCCGTGCTCCTCATCCATGGTTTCGCTTCCAATTCCCGGGTGAACTGGGTGGACACGCGCTGGGTAGCGACACTGCGTGACGCCGGATTTCGGGCCATCACCTTCGACAATCGCGGCCATGGCCGAAGCACCAAGCTCTACGATCAGCGCGCCTACTCGGCGCCCATCATGGCCGAAGACGCGCGCCGTCTGCTGGCGCACCTCGAGCTCGGCGCCGTCGCGCTGATCGGTTATTCGATGGGGGCGCGGATCGCGGCTTTTCTGGCCATTCAGCATCCCGCACTGGTCTCGCGCGCCGTATTTGCCGGCCTCGCCGAGAACATGATCCTCGGCCTTGACGGTTCAGACGACATAGCCGAAGCGCTTGAAGCAGAAAGTGCCGAGGAGATCGCGTCGGCCGAAGCGCGTGCCTTCCGGCGCTTCGCGGAACAGACGGCGAGCGATCTGCGCGCCCTTGCGGCCTGCATGCGTTCCGCCCGGCAGCGGATCACCGTAGAGCAACTGGTAACGATCAAGTGCCCGGTCCTGGTCGTTGCGGGCAGCGAGGATCCGGTGGCGGGACGCGTCGAGCCGCTGGTGGCGGCGCTCGCCCATGGCCGAGGTCTCACATTGGCGGGGCGCAACCACATGAATGCCGTCGGCGACCGGCAGTTCAAGGCGGCGGTGCTTGAATTCCTCGCTCCGCTGAGGGACCCCCGGAACGAAGTCTTTACAACTCCGCGGCAGGTTCCCACGTGACGCTACCTGGGCTATGCTCGGGAAGCCGGGAGTTGAGTACATGAACCGTCAGCACCAGTCCGTTACCGCCGTCAAGACCGTTGACCCCGTCTGGTCGAGGATCAAGAGGGAAGCTGAGGAGATCGTGCGCGCCGACCCGGCCATCGGCGGCTTCATCTATGGCTCGGTGCTCAACCACGACAGTTTCGAGGAAGCCCTGATCCACCGGCTCGCCCATCGGCTCGGCGCCGCCGATATCAGTGCGGAAATGATCATCAAGGCCTTCGAGGACGCGCTGGAGGCCGAGCCCGAGATCGCCGCTGCCGCGCGCGCCGACATCGTCGCCACTTACGACCGCGATCCGGCATGCAGCCGCTATGTCGAGCCGCTCCTCTACTTCAAGGGCTTCCAGGCGCTGCAGACCTATCGCATGGCGCACCGGTTGCACGCTTTGGGCCGCCGCGATTTCGCCCTCTATCTGCAGAGCCGCATGTCGGTGATCTTCTCTGTCGACATACACCCGAGCGCACGGGTTGGCAGGGGCATAATGATCGATCACGCCCATGACATCGTAATCGGCGAGACGGCTGTCGTGGAGGACAATGTTTCCATGCTGCATGGCGTGACGCTGGGGGGGACCGGCAAGGAGGACGGCGACCGGCATCCCAAGGTGAGATACGGCGTGCTCATCGGCGCGGGCGCCAAGATACTGGGCAACATCGAGATCGGCCATTGCTCGCGTGTCGCGGCGGGTTCCGTCGTGCTGCAGTCAGTACCTGCCAACCGCACAGTGGCGGGCGTGCCGGCGAGGATCGTCGGCTATGCCGGATGCGACGAGCCGGCCCGGTCGATGGACCACAAGTTCGACGACGAAATGGACGGCTAAGCGCCCGATCTCGACGGGGAGTTTCCATTGAAACCCGAAGAAATACAGAAACTGACGCAGTACCTGCGCATGAAATTCGAGCTGCCGCGCATTCATGTGCGCAAGCGGCCGCAGAAGGACAACTCGGCGGAGGTGTATATCGGCGAGGAGTTCATCGGCGTTCTGTTCCGCGACGAGGAGGATGGCGAGCTGTCCTACAATTTCCAGATGGCCATTCTCGAATTCGATCTCGAAGGCTGAAGAGGTGGGTTGAACTGACGGCGGATCAGTTCACTACCGACTGCCGCAATAGCGTGCGTATGACGCGCTTCGAAACCTGCTCGATGTCCTGCCAGTCTTCGAGATTGGTTCGCGCGAAGCGGATGCGGGCTGTAATCTTGTCGGTAGCAGGGATCTCGCGCTCGCACAGAATTGGGCCCAACGAAGAAGCCTTGAGGTCGCAGCGGATCACCCGGCGGGAATCAGGTCCGGTTTCCTGAACATAGAGTTGCAGATCGCGGTAGGGTGAGTCTGCCTTGAAATCGTACCGTATGAGGCCGCTGCGATCTTTCTCTCCGGGTCCATCGAAATAATACCGGTCGGAAGTAGCGGCGCGCTCGTCCGGCGGCACGCGGTCGGGATTGGGCACGAAGGTAAGCAGCACCCCATTGCGAATGTCACTCGTCAACTCCACCGTCCCCGAAATCACTGCCAGGTGGTCATAGGGCCAGGGGATCTGCACATCGATCTGCTCGACGGTACCGAGCAGGCGCCGCTTGGCGCGCTTCAGCATCGACTGCGGCACGTAGAAGTCGGACTCGAGGAAGGACAGACGTACCAGCCGGTTGCCGGGCGGCTTTTCACCGCTTTTCGACGCCAGCAGCAAGTCGGGATTGGGGATGAAGTAGAAGGCGAGGATGGTCCCCGAAGCAAGCATGAACGCGCCGAGAAGAACCAGCACGATGAGCCCGAGCGAGCGCTGGCGAAGGCGCCGGCGATGGTGGGTGCTGCGATTTTTGCTCATCGACAAGGGAAATCCCTCGAATCCCGGTGCTTGACTATAGCACTCGGGAACCGGATGACGGGAAGGCTCGCGGGAAGGAGCGTCTGTGGCGCGCCCGATGAAGCATTGCGGTGAGCGGAATGGCGATTTTGGCACTCGGAAACCTGACGCCCAACCTTCCCGAAGCGGGGAAATATTGGATTGCGCCCAGCGCCGCCGTCATCGGCCGCGTCGAGATCGGTCTCGACGCAAGCGTGTGGTTCGCCGCGGTGCTGCGCGGCGACAACGAGCCGATCGTGGTGGGAGAGGGCAGCAATGTGCAGGATGGCTGCGTGGTTCACGCCGATCCGGGGGCGCCCGTATCCATCGGGCGCCATTGCACCATTGGTCATCGGGCAATCCTGCATTCCTGTATCATCGGCGATAATTCACTTATCGGCATGGGCGCCACGGTGCTCAACGGATCGCGCGTGGGACGAAATTGCCTCATCGGCGCCAATGCCCTGATTCCGGAGGGCAGTACAATTCCAGACGGTTCCATGGTCATCGGCATGCCCGGCAAGATCGTGCGCCAGCTCACGCTCCCGGAGATCGAAAGTCTGGCGCGGTCGGCGCAAACCTACATTGCCAACTGGAGGCGTTTCGCTGCCACTTTTTCAAGTGTGGAGAAAAGTGGAGCCGGCTCAGGGTGGGACTGAGCCGGCTCCTTTGACCCGGTCTGGTGGGGGATGGGGAGGGGACGCCGACCGGATCAAATTCCCAAACTTGACCGCCTGGCTACTTTCGGCGGGAGTTGACTCTGGTTACCCCGACCGTGGGGGTCTTTTCCTCACGCGCCAGCGCGATCCAGAGTCTCGGATCTTCCTGCGACTGGCGTTTCAGATACCGGTAGCTCGCCTCCGACCAGCGCACGATATCCGGGCGACGGTTGTCGAGAATGAGGTCGCCCTTGTCGGTGGTGACCATCAGCACCGCGTGACCGTCGCCGCGCTCGTCGAGCACGACGGTAATGAGCAGCGACTCGGCAGGAAATCCCAGCCCTTCGAGGTAGCGCTTTTTCAGCAGCACGAAGTCCTCGCAGTCGCCCGCTCCCGCAGGGTAGTCCCAGCGCTCCGGGACAGCGTACAGGTCCAGGTCGGTGGCCGGCTCGACGCTCGTATTCACGTAGGTGTTTACGCGCACCAGCTGGGCCCAGCGCGCAGCCGAGAGCTTGGTGCGCCGCGCATCCGTTCCGATCGGCTGGCACTCGTTCAGGTTGCGGCCGCAAAACTCGATGAAGCCGACAGGGGGCAGCGTTCTGCCAAAGGAAGGAGCGAACGCGCGTTCGTCCTTGCCCATGAAGTTGCGCGGCGAGGTCTCCAGCGCATGCGCGCTGCCCGCCATGCACAACCACGCTGCGACGATGCTCGCCAATACTTTTCCGGTCATCACCCGACACCCCGACCCGTTTATCGTTGGGGGCAGTGTAGGCGACAGGGCTTGCCATAGCGTTCAGGAGCGTGGTTTAAATCTATGAAATCGCTGTTCGATTTGGAGTCTGTGCGGTTAGCTGGAATTAACCTTGTTCGCGGTGTGTTAGAGCCCAGGCTTAGTTCAGCTTGCCGCCCGGGACGACCTCCAGCGCCGGCTTCGTTCGGTCCAGGTGACGCACCTGCATCCCGCGATCCACCGCGGGCGGAGGCAGCTGGTCGGTCCAGATGATGCGGATACTCGACAACTCGAAGGTGGTCAGACGGTCGCGTCCGAGCCATTCGGGGTGGGGGAATGGAATGATGATGCCCAGCACCTGACGACGATCACTGTCATCGGCTACTGGAAGCCCCATGAATTCGAGACCCGTTTGCCTGTTGCCGGCGGTTTTCGCCCTGAGGCGCATGGCGAACGGCTGGCAGTTCTCGATGGTTCCCTTGAGCAGGTCGCTGATCGTGCGGCGCTCGAAGCTCGGCCATGCGGAAAACGGCAGCTTGCCGGTCAGATTATCCTGCCACATCGCGCAGATCCCCGTGCCGGCGAGACGAAAGCGATGGTCGGCACTCAAGGGCACGGGCTCGGATAGGAAGATCCAGGGCAGGAGCTGGCGGATTTCCCGCAAGTCTACCGCGCGACGCGGCGCGGCATTGCGCTCGCCGCGAATGGATTCCCAGTGCCGGAACAGGTGGCGGCTTCCGGGGTGCAGAATTTCGGTACTCGTCGGCATCGTCGAGGCTCCACAAAGATCGCCATCCGGTACCAAAGCGGCACAGTCCATTGCGGCGGTGCAGGCAACGTGCCAATAGGTGCCCCCGCATCATCGCTCATGGTGATGCGTGGATTCCTGCCGAACACGGAGTGTTTCAGAGTGGCACATGACGAGAAAGGTGCGGCGTTAAAGGGCGCTCCGGTCTTCAATGTACCAGGCGTCGTGCTGGCGCTCGCGCTCATGATGGTCGGTATCCACGCCTCGGTGGCATGGGGAGCCGTCAGCGCCGAAGAAGTCATGGTTCTCTTCGCTTTTCTGCCCGCCCGCGGGTTCATCGATCCCTCGCTTACGTCCTATCCGGCGTGGGTGATCGAGGGGGCTGCCTGGTGGACCTACGTCACCTATGCTCTGTTGCACGCCGACTGGATGCACCTGGCGATCAACGTTTTTTTCATGCTGGCCTTCGGAAGTTTCTTGGCGCGCCGGCTCGGGCCGATGCCTTTTCTGCTGCTCAGCGCGGTGGGCGCCGCGGCCGGCGCGCTTGTCTACAGCGCGCTGCATAAAGGTGAATTCGCGGTGCTGGTCGGCGCCTCTGCCGCCATCTCCGCCCAAGTCGCCGGCGCCGCGCGGCTCATGTTTGCACGGCCGGGGGCGCTTCGTCACATGGGTGAGCGCGAAATCAGGCAACTGAGGGCGCTGAGCCTGGCGGAAATGCTTGCGAGCCGCCCCGCCGTCGCTTTCATCCTGACCTGGATCGCGGTCAACATTCTGTTCGGTATCACCGGCATCGGCACCCAGGGCGGTGAGGGCCAGGTGGCCTGGGAGGCGCATCTCGGCGGGTTTGCGGCAGGACTCCTCCTGTTCTCCCTGTTCGATCGAAGCCGCGCGCCTCTAAACGTATAGAAGTCCCCTCGTTTCCTGAGCAGCCGTCTCTGGCGCCGGGCGGGCTTCGGTAAGATTCCGGGCGCGCGGTGGGCGAAGTTCCAGTAGACGATGCGGCACGATGCAGATGCGTCATCCGAGCCCGGCGGCTCGCGCGATCAGAAACAACCCTGCCCCGACGCCGACGGCCCCGATGGCTCGCGCGACGCGCTCACCGGCCGGCGCGAGACGTTCGACGGTGATGGCTGCCGTCACGACAGTCATCGCGCGCAGGTCCATGACCCCGATGACGAGGAGGATCGCCGTCAGACCGGCACAGCAGTAGCTGCAGTGGAGGCCGAGGCGCAGGCCGTGCCGCCAGGCCGTGCCGGCGTCGGCCGGCAACGTACGGCCGAGCCCCGGCGCCTCCCGGCAGCAGGCGAGGTGATGCGCCTTCCACGCGGTGAACTGGAGCGCGCCGGCGCTCACCACGACCACGCCGACCGCGATCGGAACGGCGCGCGCCAGCGCCGGCTGCTGCATCTCGATCGCCGCCAGCGCGACGCCCAGCGGAAAAGCGGCCATTCCGAACACGGTCCAGACGAGGAAGTAACCCACGCCCACGAGCGCGGTCAGCCCACCGAGGCGCGCCTCGCATGGCCTGCCAACGGCATGGCGGTAGCGCCACAGCATCGGGACCAGGGACGGCAGCATCATCGCCAGCATCATCACGACCCACATGCCGAGGAACGACGCCGCGGCGCCGGGCCACGTCTGTCCGGGCATCCGCATCCAGGCCATCGACATCGTCCAGCCGCCGGGCATCGGCATCCCGCCCATCGCCGACATGGACGCGCACCAGACGATCGTTACCGCCGCGCTGGCGGCGAAAAGCAGCGCCGAGACGCCAAAAAAGGCTTGCTGGGAAGCTCGCTCGGAAGCCATGCGTCGTGAGATCACCCCGTCGATGCTCTTCGCAACCACGACTTCGCTCAGCCCTTGTTGTACTCGTCGTGGCGGCGCCACCAGATGCCCGTCTCGTTGCGCCCCTTGGGCGCGCGGTCGAGCCATGGGTACATGCCCCAGAGGGCGTCCAATCCGCGCGAATAGGCCGAATAGGTGTGGTAGACGGCGCCATCCTCGAGCACGAATGCGCTCATCCCCGGCCTCTCGCGTGTGTAGGTGGCGACGTCGGTTCCGGTCATGGCCGCGTTGTCGGCGACAGGATCTTCGCCGCGTTTCGTCAGTGTGTCGCCAATCCCGCTTGTCGCCCACGCGGCCTCGCGCCGGTAGTTGTATTCGATGCCCCCCTCGCGCTGTTGCTCCTCGGTGAAGGAGACGTTGAAGTCGAAGTTGAAGTTGAAGTTGAAGTCGCCGCCGAGCGAGGACGCCCAGGGAAACGTCCACCCCATCCGCCGCTTGTACGCCTGCAGCTTGGCGAGCGGCGCCCGCGACACCGCCGAAAGCGTGACGTCGTGGTGCGCCAGGTGGACGACAAAGCCATCGAACCCGTCCGCGATCGTCGAGCAGGTCGCACACCCCGCCGTGTAGTCGGGCCCGAACATGTAGTGGTAGACGAGGAGCTGCGAGCGCCCCCGGAAGAGGTCTGCCAGCGAGGCGCTTCCTTCATCGGTCTCGAACCGGTACTCCTTGTCGACCCGAACCCACGGCAGCTCCTGCCGCCGCTGCGCCAGCTCGTCGCTGCGCCGCGTCAGCTCCTTCTCAGCCTCGAGCAGCTCGAGCCGCGCTGCGAGCCACTCTTTACGTGTCCCGGTCATGTGCTTCGTCATCGCTCTTCTCTCCTTCCTTCGGGTGTCCTTCATCGTTCGTTCCCGTCAGTCTCGATGCGACTTGGTGATTGTGGGTCATGAGATAGATTTAGCGCCGGGCATCGAACGATGGGAGTGACAAGTGTGACGGGATTCCGATGGACTCGCTGATCACTGCCGCGGCGCGTGCACTCGCAGCGGGTGATCCCCTGGGCGCATTGAAGCGGGTCGCCCTGCGCGACGACGCGCCTGCGCTCGCGCTTCGAGGCATCGCGATGGCGCAGCTCGGCGAGCTCGTTCGCGCGAAGGCTCTCCTGCGACGTGCTGCGCGCGCATTCGGTCCGAAAGAGGCCATGGCCCGCGCGAGGTGCATCGTCGCCGAGGCCGAGATCGCGCTCGCCTCGCGCGACCTGGGCTGGCCTGCGAAGGCGCTCGACGCGGCGCTGGCGACGCTCGAAGAGCACGGCGACCGGGTAAACGCCGCGCATGCGCGCTATCTCGAGATTCGGCGCCTCCTCCTGATCGGGCGCCTCGACGAGGCCGAGCGCAGGCTCGCCGATCTCGATCCCGCGCCCTTCCCTCCCGCGCCGAGGGCCGCCCACGAGCTGGTGGTCGCGGGGATCGCGATGCGACGCCTCCGGACGAAGACGGCGCGCGCTGCGCTCGCTCGGGCCGAGCACGCCGCGCTCCGCGCAGGCATCCCCGCGCTGACGGCGGAAGTCGAAAGCGTATCCCTCGTCCTGAACACGCCCGCGGCGCGCCTGATTGCGCGTGGCGAGGAGCGACTCCTCCTGCTCGAGGAGGTTGAAGCGTTGCTGGCGTCGGGGGCGCTCGTTGTGGACGCGTGCCGTCATGTCGTGCGTGACGCACGCAACGTGATCTCGCTCGCAAGGCGTCCGGTGTTGTTCGCGCTCGCACAGGCGCTGGCCGAAGCGTGGCCGGTAGACGTACCGAGGGACACGCTCGTCGCGCGGGCATTCCGGGCGAAGCTCGCCGATGAATTGCATCGCGCCCGGTTGCGGGTCGAAGTCGGGCGGCTTCGTTCGGTGCTTCGGACGCTGGCCGGCGTGAGCGCCACGAAACGAGGTTTTGCGCTGGCGCCGCGCCGCGCACGCGAGGTAGTCGTGCTGGCGCGGCCCGTCGAAGAGGCGCATGCGGCGGTGCTCGCCTTCCTCGCCGACGGTGAATCGTGGTCGAGCTCGGCCCTTGCGCTTGCGCTGGGAACGAGCCAGCGCACCGTGCAGCGGGCGCTCGAACCGCTTGCGGCAGCAGGCAAGGTGCAGTCGTTCGGTCGCGGGCGAGCTCGTCGTTGGATGACCCCGCCCGTGCCGGGATTCACGACGACCTTGTTACTCCCCGCTCCTCTGCCGATTGACTAGGATGGAAGCATGAGTTGATCAACCGCCGAGATCGTCCGTGAGTATGGACCCTTTTCGGGCGCCGACAGCGTGCATGGAGTCACGTATGACGGTCAGAACGTCTGGTTTGCTGCTGGAGACAAGCTGATCGCCTTCGATCCTGCGAGCGGGAAGACGCTGCGCTCGATCGATGTCGCCGCGCATGCAGGAACGGCCTTCGACGGCCAGCACCTGTTTCAGCTCGCCGAGGATCGCATCCAGAAAATCGATCCGAAGACCGGCCGTGTGCTCGCCACGATCCCCGCGCCCGGCGGCGGCGGTGACTCGGGGCTCACTTGGGCCGAAGGGACGCTCTGGGTGGGACAGTATCGGGACCGGAAGATCCATCAAGTCGATCCTCAAACAGGGGCGATTCTTCGCACGATCGAATCCAACCGCTTCGTCACCGGGGTCACCTGGATCGACGGAGAGCTCTGGCACGGCACCTGGGAAGGTGACGAGAGCGATTTGAGGCGAGTCGATCCTCGGACGGGAGAGGTCCTGGAGAGGCTCGAGATGCCGCCCGGAGTGAGCGTTTCGGGGCTCGAATCCGATGGCGGCGATAAGTTCTTCTGCGGAGGAGGAAGGAGCGGGAAGGTGAGGACCGTCCGCCGTCCCAGGCGAGGCTCCGCGCCATAGCGTAACACACTGGACGTCCGCTCGGCGCAACTCTGCTTGCCTCATCCGGGGCCGCTGATCGGACCCCGCTTCAGGCTTCGCTACTCCCGTGAATCGATCCGCAAGCTCCCGGATTCGGACTCAACCTGGCGATAGAAACACGAATGGCGGCCGGTATGACAGGCAACGCCACGCCCTTCCAGCTCGACGGTAAGCAAGAGAGCGTCCTGATCGCAGTCGATGTGCACTGCAAGCACTTTCTGCACCTCGCCCGAGGTCTCTCCCTTGTGCCACAGAGATTGCCGCGAACGGCTCCAGTAGTGAGCCTCGCCCGTGGCGAGCGTCAGCCGCAGGGCTTCTTCGTTGCAGTAGGCGAGCATCAAGACACGTCCGGTGGACGACTCCTGGACGATCGCCGGAATGAGCCCGTGTTTGTCGTAGCGCGGCGCCAACGCAAGCCCTTCCTCGAGGTTCGGGCCGCGTGCCATCGTGCTGCCGTCCTAGAGAGAGAAGCCGCCGCCGGGCCTGCGCACCAGTTCCATGAAGCGGTTCTGCATGACGGGATTGGTGCGAAACTCACCGGTGAACTGCGTGGTGACGGTTGCTGCGTTGCGCTTGTTGACGCCGCGTAACGACATGCACTGGTGGACCGCTTCGAGCATGACGGCAACGCCGCGCGGCTTCAAGCGGTGATCGATGACGTTGGCGATCTGGGCAGTCATGCTTTCCTGGGTCTGCAGCCGCCGCGCGAAGATCTCCACCACTCGCGCCAGCTTCGAAATCCCGACCACGACACCGGAGGGCAGATAGGCCACGTGTGCGCGGCCGATGAACGGCGCGATGTGATGCTCGCAATGGGAGCTGAAATCGATGTCGCGCAGCATGACGATATCGTCGTAGCCTTCCACCTCGGTGAAGGTCTTGGACAGCGCCTCGTCGGGATCCTCACTATAACCCTGGAAGAACTCGCGATAGGCCCTGACCACCCGCTGTGGGGTGTCCGCCAGCCCTTCACGCCCGGGATCATCACCGGCCCAAGCGATGAGCGTCCTCACCGCCTCTTCCGCGTCCGCGGCGGTGGGGCGCCGAACGTCGGCCTTGGCATTTCTTTTCGTAGAGGCGTCCATCGCTTCGAATTCCTTCCTTCGGCGGTCTTGACCGCTGTTCAGGGCGCTCCCCATATCACGCAGTCTGAGGGTCGCAAAGCCTCCCGGCGAGGCCCGCGACGGGTATATAGTGATGGTCATGCTCGATGACATCTACAACCGCAGGATTCTCGCTTTTGCTGCGGAAATCCCGCATCTGAAACGGCTCGACCACCCCGACGCGACGGCGATCGCGCACTCAAAGCTGTGCGGGAGCCGCGTGACCGTCGACATCAAGATGGCGGGCGACGTCGTGTCGGACTTTGGTCATGAAGTAAAGGCCTGCGCGCTCGGCCAGGCGTCCTCCTCGATCATGGCGCGCAATGTCGTCGGCTCGACGGGCGAGGAATTGCGCCTGGTGCGTCAAGAGATGTACGCCATGCTCAAGGACAACGGCCCACCGCCCTCCGGCAAATGGCACGACCTCGACGCCCTGAACCCGGTACGCGACTTCAAGGCCCGGCATGCTTCGACGCTGCTCACGTTCGATGCCGTCGTCGACGCCATCAGCCAGGTCGAGGCTCGCCGGGGCGGTCGCTCCGATGGCTGATCGCAAGCCGACAACCCTGGCCACCGCAGTCAGTCCACGCATCGGCAGCGGCTATCCGAAGCAGTTTGCCGAGCCCTGCCGCACCCGGGCCAAGCACATGCTCGGCGATTACTTCGGACTGACCCAGTTCGGCGTGAATCTCACTGTTCTGCCGCCCGGTGGCTGGTCCGCACAACGGCACTGGCACGAAAAGGAAGACGAGTTCGTATATGTCGTTGAAGGTGAAATTATGCTCATCGACGAGACGGGAGATCATGTGTTGAGTCCCGGCATGTGCGCCGGCTTCAAAGCGGGTGTGAACAACGGCCATCACCTGGTCAATTGCTCGGACAAGAACGCATCTTATCTCGAGATCGGCACTCGGGCTGCCGACGAGCGCGCGCATTACTCCGATATCGACATGCTGGTCGAAAGATCATCCGACGGCAGCTGGCAGTTTCGGCGGAAGGACGGCAGCCCCTATTGAGGCGACCGCGAGTCGCATCCGTATCTAAGGTTTGCGTCCTTCGATGTCCGGCGCCTTGGGAAATCGCGATGCGAGATCGCGCCCGGTGACCGAGGCGTGATTGCGGGTGTATTGCTCGGAGGCGTCGCGCAAGGGCTGAAAGTCCCACGGGAAACGGTGCCCGCGCTTCAGCGCTTCGAACATCATGAGGCGTGCCTGCTGGCTTTGAAGGACTTCACGTGTGGTCCGATCGACATCGAATTTCACCACGACATCATCGCCGAGTGACTTCGCCAAGGCACGGTGGGCTGATGCCCCGGCGAGATTGTTCAACTCGTCGCGGTCCGCCTCGAGATCGAACAGCTGATCGGGATCGCCCGGAGCATGGATGAACTTCCACCGCCCGCGGCGCAACATGTAGAGCGGCGCCAGTGCGCCTTCCGCCAGATATTCCCCCCAGGCGCTGGCGGCCGGATCTTCCGCAGCGCCATGGAGCAGGCCATGGAGGCTCTTGCCATCGACGGGGCGCGCCAGGCGTCCTTTGCCATCGCTTGCGAGGTCGCAGATCGTCGGCAGGAGGTCGGTGAGCGAAACCGGCTGGCGCACCCGGCGCGGCGCGAAGCGGCCGGGCGCCCAGAAGATCAGGGGCACGCGGGCCGAGGGCTCGAGGAACGACATCTTGTACCACAAGCCGCGCTCGCCCAGGAAATCGCCGTGATCCGATGTGACGGCGATTGCGGTGTTGTCGATGCGGCCAGTCGATCGCAAGGCCTCGAGCAGCCGGCCGATAAGATGGTCGATATAAGAGACGTTGGCGAAGTAGCCGTGCCGGGCGGCGCGGACGTCGTCGTCGGTGATCCGGTACTGGTCCATCGCCGACAATTCGTATAGCCGCCGGCTGTGGGGATCGAGCTTGTCGGCCGCAATCGCAGCGACCGCGGGCATCTCGATATCCTCGTCGCGATAGAGATTCCAGAACTCCCGGCGGGCCACGTAAGGGTCGTGGGGGTGAGTAAACGATGCCATGAGGCAAAACCGACGATCCGCATCGTAGCGGGCATAGTCATAGAGCTTCCGCACGGCGAGAAAGGCGACCTCGTCGTCGTACTCGAGCTGGTTCGTTATTTCGGCGATGCCCGGCTGCAGCACCGAGGTCATGTTGTGGTACCACCAGTCGATGCGCTCGCCCTTGCGCCGCCAGTCGGGCGTCCAGCCGAAGTCGGCGGGATAGATGTCGGTCGTCAGCCGTTCCTCGAATCCGTGCAGCTGGTCGGGGCCCACGAAGTGCATCTTGCCGGAGAGACAGGTGCGGTATCCGGCGAGCCGCAAATAGTGCGCCCAGGTCGGGATCGAGGACGGAAACTCGGCGGCGTTGTCATAGACCCCGCTCTGCGATGGAAGGAGCCCGCTCATGATTGCGGCGCGGGCCGGAGCACAGAGCGGGCTTGCCGTATAGGCGTTTTCGAATACAACGCCCTCCTCGGCGAGACGGTCGATATTGGGCGTCCTGGACGCCCGAGCCCCGTCAGCGGCGAGGAATTGGGCTGCCAGCTGGTCGGCCATGATGATTAGGATGTTGGGCTGGGCTGCCGGCATGACGCTTTGCTCCCTGGCTCGATACTAGCAAACTGTCACGGCTACGGGACAATCCCCCATGAACGGAGAGAACTCACCGGGAATTATCGCGCAGGCCATGCTGATCCTGATCCGTGCCTATCAGCTGACCCTGTCGTCACTGGTGGGCCGCTATTGCCGACATCTTCCCACCTGCTCGCAGTATGCGGCGGACGCGATAAGCCGACATGGTGCATGGGCGGGCTTTTGGCTCGCGTTCTTCCGGGTTCTGCGCTGCCACCCTTGGGGTAGCGAGGGATTTGATCCGGTACCGGAGCGGATCGACCGGCTCAGCTTGAATATCGGCGTCTACCGGCGGGCAGGGCGGCGGAACGCCTGAGATCAATTCGCTTGCCGCCCGGCAGCAAGCTGGAGCTATTCCCAGTGGTAAACCAGACCGGCGCGGAGGATGTGAAAATTGTCGAGGTGAAGATTGACGTCTTCGCCGAGCTCGGCATCCCAGAACCGGCCGTAGACGTATTCGATGCGGCCCGACAAGTGCCGGGCGATCGGCATTTCCAGCCCGGCGCCGGCGAGCCCGCCAATGGCATAGTCGAGCTCGTCGTAGTCGGATGGGCTGCCGTCCGCCGACAAGCCCGCGAATGCCACCCCGAGCGTCAGATAGGGCACAATTCTGCCGGCGTCGTAGCCGATACGCGGCCTCACCGTGGCGAGCAATGCCTTTTCTTCCTCCTGGCCGGCGAGATCCGAGAAGCCGAACCCCAGATCGGCCTCAACTGCGGCAAGCCACCGGCCTTCGCGCCATGCATAGCCGAGGATGATCCCGGCGAGATTGCCGTCGCCGTCATTGACATTCACCGGCAGCGCATAGGTACCGATCGCCGCCTCGAACTCCTCAAGCGCCGCGCTGACCCCCGCATACCCGCCTTGCCAATCAACGAGGGAGCGCACGGAGGGCAGCGGAGGAGTTGGGACGTCGAGGTCGGCCGGCAAAGCTCCGCTCGATCCGCAAGCCGCACCGGCCGACAGCACGATACCGATCAGCTTTCGCATTGCCCGATCACCCACCACTCACCGATCTTGATCATCGCCAATGCGGCTTAACCGGCGGTGAGAAGGCAGGGTTAACGAAGCATTTCCCGGTGGTCGGCTGCTTGACGAGCGGCGGAACCCTGATGCAAGAAGCGCGAAGCCGCCTCCAACCCCCGAGCGGCTCGCTTACCTGCGCACGTAGGCAGGAGTGAGCAAGAGGTCGAACGATGATCACCCTGACGTTGCCGGACGGCGCCAAGCGCCAGGTGCGAGCCGGACTCTCCGGCTGGGAAATTGCGGCTTCGATCGCCAGGTCGCTGGAGAAAAAGGCGGTGGCAATGACGCTCAACGGCGCGGTCCGCGACCTCGCCGATCCCGTCACCGAGGATGCCTCGATCACCTTCCTGGCCCGCGACGACGCTGAGGCGCTGGAGCTCATCCGGCACGATTGCGCACACGTATTGGCCGAAGCCGTGCAGGAGCTGTTCCCGGGAACCCAGGTCACCATCGGCCCGGTAATCGACAACGGCTTCTTCTACGACTTCTATCGCGCGGAGCCATTCACGCCCGCGGACTTTCCCGCCATCGAGAAGAAAATGCGCGAGATCGTCGGCCGCGACAAACCGTTCACCAAGCGCATCATGGCCAGGGAGGCGGCGAAGGACTTCTTTCGTGCCAAGGGCGAGCTGTTCAAGGTGGAACTCGTCGATGCCATCCCGGAAGGGGAGGAGATCAGGTTCTACGACCAGGGCGGATGGGTCGATCTGTGCCGGGGTCCTCATATGACGTCGACAGGGAAGGTGGGCCAGGCCTTCAAGCTGATGAAGGTGGCGGGAGCGTACTGGCGCGGTGATGCCAGGAACCCCATGCTCACCCGCATCTACGGCACCGCTTTCGCGGACCAGCAACAGCTCAGCCGGCACCTCGCGCAGCTCGAGGAGGCGGAGAGGCGCGACCACCGCCGCATCGGCCGCGAGATGGATCTGTTCCATTTTCAGGAAGAAGGCCCAGGCGTCGTGTTCTGGCATGCGCGGGGCTGGACGCTGTTCCGGGAGCTCGTCTCCTACATGCGCCGCCGAATCCAGGATGAGTACGAGGAGGTCAATGCCCCCCAGATTCTGGACCGGGCGCTGTGGGAGACCTCGGGCCATTGGGGCTGGTTCCGCGAGCACATGTTCGTCACCGAAACGGAAGACGAGCGCGTTTTCGCCATCAAGCCCATGAACTGTCCGGGCCACGTGCAGATCTTCAAGCACGGGCTGAAGAGCTACCGCGACCTGCCGGTCCGGCTCGCCGAGTTCGGGGCGGTGCATCGCTATGAGCCGTCGGGCGCTCTGCACGGGCTCATGCGGGTGCGCGGCTTCACTCAGGACGATGCGCATGTCTTCTGCACGGAAGAGCAGCTGGCGGAGGAATGCCTCAAGATCAACGACCTCATCCTCTCGGTCTATGCGGACTTCGGCTTCAGAGAGTTTACGATCCGGCTGGCGACACGCCCGGAAAAGCGGGTCGGCACGGATGCGATGTGGGACCATGCCGAAGACGTGCTCGGCGGTCTGCTCAAGCAGATCGCCGCATCATCCAACGGCCGCATCGAAACGGGCGTCAATCCCGGCGAGGGCACGTTCTATGGGCCGAAGTTCGAATACACGCTCAAGGATGCGATCGGCCGCGAATGGCAATGCGGTACGACCCAGATCGACTTCAACATGCCAGAGCGCTTCGGAGCCTTTTATGTCGATGCGGAAAGCCATAAGCGGATGCCGGTGATGGTGCACCGGGCGATCTGTGGTTCCATGGAGCGATTCCTGGGCATCCTCATCGAGCATCATGCGGGAGTGTTCCCGCTGTGGCTGGCGCCGCGCCAGATCGTGGTGGCCACCATCGTATCGGAGGCAGACGCATATGCGCGCAGCGTGGCTGAGAATTTCGTGCACGCCGGTCTGCGGGCCGAGACGGATTTGCGCAACGAGAAGATAAACTACAAAGTGCGCGAGCACTCGCTCGCCAAGGTGCCGGTGATGCTGGTGGTCGGCAAGCGCGAGATGGAAGAGCGCACAGTGAACGTGCGCCGCCTGGGCGCCAAAGAGCAGACGTCGATGAAGCTGGATGAGGCGATCGGGACGTTGCGGACGGAAGCTACGCCTCCTGACGTCGGGCGATCGAAGTGATTTCAAGATGACCTTCGACTGCCTTCGATTCCCGGCTCCTGGCCAAGGGCATTCGACGTCCCCGTCAAACTTCTTCGTCGGCGCCGGTTTGCGCGCCGTGATCGATTTTTGGCTGCCGGGAGTCGACGCGGCAATCGGTTGCTTAATTTTCGGTTAACGCCGCCGCTCACAATTGCCGCGATATTGACATTCCGGGCGCCTTCCTCCAGCAGTGACAAGCACTTGGCGGCAAATCTCTCAACATGGCTACCCACCGTCTGAACGACGCAAGTTCCGCTCTCAACCTGCTCGCCACCCGCAAGTCTGCTTCGGTCAAAGCCATGGGCGATCCCGGTCCGAACGAGCAGGAGCTGCAACGAATTTTGACCATCGCGGTCCGTGTTCCGGATCACGGAAAGCTCGCGCCATGGCGGTTCATCCTCATTGCCGGAGAGGCGAGGGAGGAGTTCGGCGCGCTGCTGGCTCGGCGCTGGCAAACACTTCATCCGGGCCATGGAGAGGAGGCGCTGGCCTTTCAGCGTGGCCTACCGCTGCGGGCTCCTGTCATGCTGGCCCTCGTCTCGCGTGCTGCGCCCCACCCCAAGATTCCGGAGTGGGAGCAGCAGCTGTCGGCGGGCGCTGTAGGGCAGAACATCCTGCTCGCGGCCGCCGCACTGGGCATCGGCTGCCAGTGGAACACCGACTGGTTCGCCTACGACAGCCACATCGCCGGCGAGCTAGGCCTCGACGCCAATGAACGGATCGCCGGCTTCTTCTATCTCGGTCGGCCGCGCGAGCCGCTCGAGGATCGACCGCGTCCCGACTTTGCCCGGCTCCTCACCCGGTGGGCGAGGTGATGGCCCGCTCGGTCAAGGGTTTGCTGTTCGACAAGGACGGGACGCTCATCGACGTGATGGGAACGTGGCTGCCTGTATATCGCGAGATGTTGCAGGAGACCTTTCCCGACCGCCATGACATCTGGGAGCGGATCATGGCGCAATCCGGCTATGATGCTGAAACCGGAAACTTCAGGGCGAACTCACCCCTGGCTTCGGGAACGACCGGCGACCTCGTCGATCTGTGGTGGCCGGGGCTCGATCAGGCCGACAGGCAAACGCGCATCGGCATGGTCGACGAGGAATTCAGGAACCGATCGGTAAGGCACCTGAGAACCTTCTTTCCGCTCGAACCGCTGCTGGGCGAGCTCAAGGCGCGGAACATGAAGCTCGGTGTCGCCACCAACGACAGCGAGGCCTCGGCTCGGACCCACATCGAGTGCCTCAACATCAGGCGCCTCGTCGACTTCGTGGCCGGTTACGACTCGGTCAGGTATCCGAAACCGGCCGGCGACATGGTGCACGCTTTCTGCAGCGCCTGCGGGATCGAACCGGCGGAAGTAGCGGTCGTCGGCGACAATCCGCACGATATTGAAATGGGCCGCGCCGCGGGAGCCGGACTCGTGCTCGCGGTGTTGACCGGGAACGGCAGCCGCAGTGACTTCGCGGGAAGGGCGGACGCGGTGCTCGACAGCATTGCCGATCTGCCAGCCTATCTCGACGATCGCTGATGTTCTACGACGCGATCGCCAACGATCACGGCCTGCCCAACGATCCGTTCAAAGCTCTGGTGGCGCCGCGGCCGATCGGCTGGATCTCGAGCCTGGCGAAGGACGGCGTCGCCAATCTCGCGCCTTACAGCTTCTTCAATGCAGTCGCCGAAACGCCCCACTACATCGTCTTCGGCTCGGGAGGGCGCAAGGACTCGGTCAGGAACATCGGGGAAACAGGAGAGTTCGCCGTCAATCTCGCGACTTGGGAACTGCGCACGGCCATGAATGCATCCTCGGCGGAAGTGCCGCATCAGATCGACGAGTTCGAGCTCGCCGGACTGAGCCGGGCGCCGTGCCGAAAAATCAAAACCCCGCGAGTGGCCGCTTCGCCCGCCAATCTGGAATGCCGGCTGTTCCGGATCGTCGATCTTCCGGGTGATGACGGGACCGTCGACGACCACCTGGTCATCGGCCGGGTCGTGGCAATTCACATCGCCGACCGCTTCATCGAGAACGGCCGCGTCGACACGGCGGCAATGAAGCTGATCGCACGTCTGGGCTACAGCGAATACGCAACGGTCACCGAGGCCTGGCGCATGCGCCGGCCGGGTTAGGGCGTTGATGCGAAAACCGCGAGACTCGGCTACGCCAGCTTCACGCCGGACTGCACCCAGGAGCGCTTCATTGCGGCCAGCGATCCGCCGATGTCGATCGCCCGGCAGGCGCTTTCGAGGACGGTGACCTCAAAGCCGAGCTTGCGTGCGTCGAGGGCGGAGAAGCCGACGCAGAAATCGGTCGCAAGGCCGGTGAGCACCAGGCTCTTGATGCCCCGCTCGTGCAGATATCCCGCGAGTCCGGTCGGTGTCTTCCGGTCGTTTTCGAAAAATGCGGAATAGCTGTCGATGTGCTTGCGGAATCCCTTGCGGATCACGAGCTGTGCCTTGCTCACGTCGAGATGAGGGTGAAGGTCGGCTCCAAAAGTGCCCTGAACGCAGTGATCCGGCCACAGCGTCTGCTTGCCGTGGGCAACGTCGATGGTTTCGAAGGGCTCGCGGCCTTGGTGTTGCGAGGCGAACGAGGAATGATCGGCGGGATGCCAGTCCTGCGTCACGACTACATGTTCGTAGTCCGCCACGAGCTGGTTGACCAAGGGGATGACCTGCTCGCCGCCGGGCACCGCGAGCGCGCCGCCCGAACAGAAATCGTTCTGCACGTCAGTCACCAGCAGAGCCTGATGGAGCGGCAACGGGGTGGCCTCACGATTTCGGCGCGCGGGCGAGAAGGCGCTCGGCGCGCCTGAGATGTGGCACATCGAGCATGTCGCCATCAAGCCCGATGACGCCTCGATTGCCGGCGGCGGCGAACGCGTCGATGATGCGCCGCGCCCGGGTAAGGTCGGCCTGAGCCGGTGTGAAGATCCGGTTGATGACGTGTACCTGGTCAGGGTGAATGGCGAGCTTGCCGGTAAAGCCGTCGCGCGCCGCCTCCCTGGCTTCGGCCTCGAGCCCCGTCAGGTCGCGGAAGCGGGTATAGACGGCGTCGATCGGCTCTACTTTCGCATTGCGGGCGCCGAGCAGGCACAGAGCGCGGGCGAGGCGATAGGGCTCGGTGTATCGGCCGTCGGCATCGCGGTTGCCGGAAGCTCCGAGTTCACTCGCCAAATCTTCTCCTCCCCACGCGAGAGCCACAAGGCTTGGGCCGGCCGAAGCGTAGCTTGCCATCGCCAGCAGAGAGGCGGCCGTCTCGGTGGCGATGGCGAGGATCGGCAGGTCCTCGCCGGCGAGTCTTGCCAGGGCTGCGACATCCTCGCCGGCGCGCGGCTTGGGCAAGACGAGGCCGTCAGGCCTGCACCGGCGCAGCGCCTCGAGGTCGGCTTCAAGATGCCCGGACCGCAACGCGTTCACGCGCACGAAACATGCCTTCGCCCCGCGATCGGCGAGCGCTCCGGCGACGATCTGGCGGGCACTATCCTTGGCCTGCGGGGCTACGGCATCCTCGAGATCGAGAATGATCACGTCGGCCTCGCTGTTCATCGCCTTGGCGATCTTGCGCTCGCTATCGCCCGGCACGAAGAGCAGGGACCGCATGGCGGTCGCGGTCATGAGGTGGCGGGACGCTTGCGCATCATCACCTGCCGGCGGCATTCGGCGACGAGTGTGCCGTCGTGCTTGTAGGCGCGATGGTGGAACTCCACGATGCCTGCTTCCGGACGCGACCGGCTTTCGCGCTTGCTGGCGATTTCGGTCGTCACGCGGATCGTATCGCCGTGAAACAACGGAGCCGGAAACCTGACCTCGGTCATGCCGAGGTTGGCGATGATCGTTCCGACCGTCAGGTCGTTGACCGAGATTCCGACCATGAGCCCAAGCGTGAACAGGCTGTTCATCAGCGGCTGGCCGAACTCGGTCTTGCTGGCAAAGTGCCTGTCGAGGTGCAGCGGCTGCGGATTCATGGTGAGAGTGGAAAACAACACGTTGTCCGTCTCCGTGACGGTACGGGTTATCGGATGGGCGTAGGTGCGCCCTTGTTCAACCTCCTCGAACCAAAGACCTGCCACGAACTTCGCCTTCTACCTGTTCACGTTCCTGTTTACGCCCGCCGGGTAAGCCCTTGAAGAGGTTTGCCGATGAAATCGCCGCGGGTAAGTCGCGTCACAATGCGAGTCCACAGAATCATTGCGTCCTTTCATTCTAATTCCGGCGGTGGCGGTAAAGCATTGAATGATTTGGGTATTGTATGCCGTGATGAGACGGTTGACGGCATTAACGGGCGATTAACCATCGCAGCGCAGGACTTGGCGTGGGACGAGCGAGGGGCAGCGAATGAACTTCGAGGACCGCATCCTGATGACCCAATGCCTGATCATAGCCGCAGACCCCGGCGATCGCGAGCAGCTCATGCATCTTTTCAAACCATACGGCTTCGAACTGTCGCTGGTCGAGAACGCGCATGATGCACTGCTTCTCGCCCGCCGACGGCTTCCCGAGATCGTGGTGATGCCGGAGAATATCGAGGGTGCCGACAGCTATGAATTCCTCCAGCGGCTCTGCCGAGTTCCGCAATTCAGGACCGCCAAAGTGCTGGTATATGCCGATCGCGCCGACGCAGGCTCGATCGGGAGGGCCATCTGGGGCGGGGCCTCCGAGTGCTTTCTGAAGCCGTTCGACGCGAGCATCATCGATCTCAAGCTGCGACAGGTCGGCGCTCTATAGTGCGCCTATCGGCGCCCGAAGTCGGACACTTCGCCACAAAAAACAAGATGCCGGACCAACAGGGTCCGGCACCCACTCGTTACCGCCGACCACGAGGGGTCGGTACGCAACTCACTAGGCGCAAGATAGCCGCGCCTGATTAATGCTTCGCTAAATGGATGGCGTTCGGCGCGGATCAGAAGCCGAACTGCTCGGAAAGCACTCGCTCGGCCAGCGTATGGTTCCGGTCGAACATGAGGTTTGCGGAAATGGATGTATCCTCGGCGATATCGACCGTGCGGACGTTGCGAATCTCGGAGTGATCGGCGACGGCTGCGACCGGGCGTTTCTCGTGCTCCTGTACGACAATGCGCACTTTGGCCTCGCGCGGCAAAATGGCGCCGCGCCACCGCCGCGGCCTGAAGGCGCTGATCGGCGTCAGGGCGAGCAGCTGCGAGCTTATCGGCAGGATCGGTCCGTGCGCAGATAAATTGTATGCCGTCGATCCGGCCGGCGTCGAAACCAGAATGCCGTCGCAAATAAGCTCGCCAATTCGTTCCTTACCGTCGACGGCGATCGCCAATTTGGCCGCCTGGTAGGTCTGCCGGAGCAGCGAAACCTCGTTGAACGCGGAGGCCCGGTGCCGGCGGCCTCCGGCATCGACGGCAATCATGCGCAATGGATGAATCACCGTGACTTCGGCCTCCGCAAGGCGCTCGATGAGTCCATCCTCCCTGTAGTCGTTCATGAGGAAGCCAACCGAGCCGCGGTTCATGCCGAAAATGGGCGTGCCGCGAGAGGCATACTTGTGCAGCGTGTGCAGCATCAGCCCGTCCCCGCCCAGCGCCACAATGACCGTGGCGGAGACCGGCTTGACCGTTCCGTAGCGGCGCGCGAGCAGCTTTACCGCGGCTCTTGCCTCAGGGGCATCGGAGGCGACGAATGCTATGGCCGGTTGCTTCATGTGAGGCAGATTGACAGAGCCCGTGATCTTTCACATTGACTGGGCAAGACAGTCAATCGCCAGCCGAACATACTGCGAGCCACCGTTAATGCGTGAAATCGTCTTCTGCATCACCTGCCGATTCAGCGACGCAGAGCCCAAGGGACCTGACGGGCGGACGGGCGGGGAGACGCTGGCTGCGGAGATGGAGAAGCTGTTGCGCGACCGCGGTCGCGGCGACGTCAAGGTGGCTCGCCAGGCCTGCTTGTGGTCGTGCCTGCGGCATTGCAACGTTCTGTTTCGGGATGACCAACGTTATTCCTTCGTAGCCGGAGACCTGACCCCGTCGCGCGCAACGGCGGAGGCAATGCTCGCCTGGTTCGATCTGCATGGACAAAGTGAAACCGGCGAGATCCCGTTCCGCTGCTGGCCGCAGGGGATGCGGGGTCACTTCATCGCCCGCATACCTCCTGTCCGGCCATGAGGCGGAGCGTGCTGGTGCTCGGCGGTGCGCGCTCGGGAAAGAGCCGCTACGCTGAACGTCTTGCCGCACAGCATTGCGGCGAGCGCGTCTATGTCGCGACCGCCGAGGCCGGCGATGAGGAAATGCGACAGCGCATAACGGATCATCGCGACAGGCGCGGGGAGGGCTGGCGGACGGTCGAGGAGCCGCTTCGTCTATTGGAGGTCCTGGCCCGCGAAGCCGTCGCCGGGCGATTTGTGCTCGTCGACTGCCTGACCCTGTGGATCAGCAACCTCATCGGGAAGGGTGATGATGCAGCCCGCGAAGTGGAAGCGCTCGCCGGGCTTCTCGGCGAACTCGAGGGAACGATCGTGATCGTATCCAACGAAGTGGGCCTCGGGATCGTGCCGGAAAACGCCTTGGCGCGGCGCTTTCGCGATGCGGCCGGGCTCGCCAATCAATGCATCGCCGAGGCAGCCTCGGAGGTCGTGTTCATGGCGGCAGGTCAGCCGCTCAAGCTCAAGGGCTGAAAATGGCGCCCAGCCCCGCGAGCAGGGCGAGCAGCAGCATCGCCCGGCCTTGCAGCTGGATGCCGTCATGAATGTGACTGGTGGTAAGCAGGTTGCTACCGCGGCCAAACCAGGGAAGGTCGACCTTCCTGCCTGCATAGAAACGCGGCCCGCCCAGGCGAACACCAAGCGCCCCGGCAAACGCGGCCTCCGGCCAGCCTGCATTCGGCGAGGTGTGCTTGCGTGCGTCACGCAGCATGAACTGCAGGGCATCGGCGCCGCGGGCCGGACTGGTGAGCGATGCCGCCGCCGCGATGAGAAGTCCGGTCAGCCGCGATGCCGGCAGGTTCATGAGGTCATCGAGCCTGGCCGATGCCCAGCCGAAGTCGATGTACCGGGGCGACCGGTGGCCGATCATGCTGTCGGCGGTATTGACGGCCTTGTAGACAGCGATGCCGGGCAGGCCGAACAGACACAGCCAGAACGCCGGCGCAACGACGGCATCGGATGAATTTTCCGCGAGGCTCTCGAGTGCTGCTCGAATGACGCCGCTTTCGTCGAGTGCTGCAGAATCGCGACCGACGATTTGGCTTACCGCGAGCCTGCCCTCATCGAGGCTCTTGTCGAGACCATCGGCGACCGCAAGCACAAAGCGGCGCAAATCGTGCTGGGCGAGAAACGGAGTTGCGAGGAGCGCCTCGGCAACCCAGCCGTAGGGAAGGGAACGCAATCCCCACGCCACCGGCACGGCGATGATGAGAACGAAAGCAAGTACGACGATGATAGCGAAGACGCCTTTGGTGACGTCGATGAACCGCGCCGAAGGCGTGCGATGAATTCCCCGATCCATGAACGAGAGAAGAGCGCCGATCCACTGTACCGGGTGTCCGATGCTGCGTTGAAAAAAACTCGGGTAGCCGATGAAGCGCTCGACGAGCAGCGCCGCAAAAGCCATCTGGAAGGTCAGTGACAGCGACATTGGCTGACCTTCTCAATCGCAAACCTGGCGGGAGCGATATTGTGGACGCTGACGTGGACACTGATGCCCTTCTTTTTGTCCAGCATGCTTACTCACCCGGTGCGAGCCTGAAGGTCATCAACCGTCGCGAGGTGGCCGGGCAAGCCCGAGCAGGCGGTCGAGGTCGGCGTTCAAGGCGAGGTGCCGGGCAAGAGCATCGAGGGTTTCATCGACCAGGGCAGTGAACGAATAGGAGTCCCACGGAGACTGGGCCAGCCGCGCGAGCCATTTGCGACGGAATTCATCGGCTGTAAAGCAGCCGTGAAGGTAGGTTCCCTCGATCCGGTGATCGGCGGAAACCGCGCCTTCCGAACGGCCTTCGACCTCGGCAAAGGGGCGGCGGCAGTCTTTCCCGACGGTCACGCCGAGATGGATTTCGTAGCCGGCAATGGGTGAGCCGGTGGCGCAGTGCACCGCCTGTGTGACGGCAAGGCGTTTTTCCGGCGTGAGCGTCGTTTCGACATCGAGCAGGGAGAGCCCGGGTTCCGAGGCGGGGGCGCCCTCGAAACCCAGAGGATCGTGGACCACGCGGCCAAGCATCTGATAGCCGCCGCAAATACCGAGCACGCACCCGCCGCGCCGGATGTGGGCCTTGAGGTCGATTTCCCACCCCTGCGCCTTGAGAAACCTCAGATCGGCGAGCGTCGACTTCGAGCCGGGTATGATGACCAGCCGGGCAGAGGCGGGGATGGGCTCGCTCTCGCGTACAAAGGTGAGAGTTATCCGGGGTTCCTGGCGCAACGGATCGAGGTCATCGAAGTTGGCGATCCGCGGCAGGCGCAGCACGGCGATATGAATGGCGCCTGAGCCCTGGGATCGAGCCTGATCGAGAACCAACGCGTCCTCGGCAGGCAGGACGCTGGCCTTGGCGAAGTGGGGGACGACCCCGAGCACCGGCCGCCCGGTCCTGGCTTCGATGTCGGACCGGCCGCAATCGAACAGGCGGGCATCGCCATGAAAGTTGTTGATCAGGACTGCCTTGAGGCGCTGCCCATCTGCGGCGGGCAGCACCGCGAAGGTACCGACGATGCTCGCGATGACGCCACCGCGATGAACATCGCCGATAAGCAGAGCGTCGATGCCGGCGGCCTCGGCAAATCCCATATTGGCGATGTCGCCGTCGCGCAGGTTGGTTTCTGCCGGCGAGCCGGCGCCTTCGACGATGATGAGATCGGCCTCCCGGGCCAGCAGGGCGAAGCTGTCGAGAACGCGGGGAAGCAGGGCGCTGCGAAAGCGCATGTAGTCGTGCGCCTGGTATGTGCCTTCGCGCTTGCCGCGCACGATGAGTTGCGCGCCTGTGCTGGTTTCCGGCTTCAGCAGCACCGGGTTCATGTGTACCGAGGGGGCAGTTCTCGCCGCCATTGCCTGGAGTGCCTGGGCGCGGCCGATCTCACCGCCGTCAACCGTTACCGCGGCGTTGTTCGACATATTCTGCGGCTTGAAAGGCCGGACCTTCATGCCCTGGTTGGCAAAGTGGCGGCAGAGGCCTGCGGCGAGCAGCGACTTGCCTACGTCTGATCCCGTCCCCATCAGCATGATGGCAAGCGTCAACGGGCGTGCTCGCTATCGATGACGTGGGCGTAGGATCCCATCACGTTGCGGATCCGCGAGCCATGGTCGCCCAGCGGCGTGCCGCGAGCGTCCCGCATGGCATAGAGGCTGTCTCCCGATGGTGAGCCGGCGAGGGTGGAGTAGTGGAACTCATGGCCACGCAAGCGGGCTGGAAAGGGAAGCGGGCTTCGATGTTGGAGGGCGCGGTAGCCGAGCGTGAGGCGCGGCTCGGCGAAGCTCGTCGTATGCGGCAGAAGCCCAGCCATCGCGTGAGCCCTGCCTTGCCGATCGACGATGGCAGACCCCAACACCATGTAGCCGCCGCATTCGCCGTAGATCAGGCTGTCGCGCCTCTGGGCGGCCGAGAGGCCTGCGCGGAAGTTCATGGCGTTCGACAGCCTGCCGGCATGAAGTTCCGGATAGCCGCCAGGCAGGAACACCGCGTCCGCACCGGCAGTCGGCGGTTCATCGGCGAGCGGCGAAAAGAAGCTGAGTTCCGCACCCTGTTTCCGCCAGCCGGCAAGCATGTGCTCGTAGGAGAAGCCGAACGCCGCATCTTTGGCGATCGCGACCCGTTGTCCCAGCGGTGGAAGAACGACGGTATCTTCGGCAACGAGCTTCGGTGTCCGGGCGAGAGCGACCATGCGGCCAAGATCGATATGGCTGCCGATGCTTTCGGCGGCCTGCGCCACGAGGTGATCGAGGCCGGCAATCTCGCACGCCTGCTTCAGGCCCAGGTGGCGCGAAGGAATATCCAGGTCCGCAAGGCGCGGAACGGCGCCCAACCGAAGATTAGGAGGAAGCGCCTCCTGCAAAACATCGCGATGCGGATTACTCGCCACCCGATTGAGGATGACGCCGGCAATCGACACGTTCGGCCGGAAGGTCGCAAATCCATGGACCAGGGCTGCGACCGATTGAGCCTGGCGACTGGCGTCGATCACCAGGACTACGGGAACTTGCAGTAGCTCTGCGAGATCGGCGGAGGAACCGACGCCGGCCGGCCCGCCGTCGAACAGTCCCATGACACCCTCGATGAGGATCAGATCGGTCTGCCGGGCTGCTTCGGTGAAGAGGCTGGCGATGAGATCGGCCCGCATCGCCCATGGGTCGAGGTTGCAGGAAGGAGAGCCCGTGGCCGCCGCGTGAAAAAGCGGATCGATGTAGTCAGGCCCGGCCTTCGCCGAGCCAACGCGGATTCCCTCGTTCCTGAGAGCGCGCAGCAGGGCCAGGGTGATGAGCGTCTTGCCGGAGGCCGATTGCGGCGCGGCGATGAGGAGCGCCTCAGCCAACCTTGTTCTCGAGCAGCGCTCCCTTGTACCAATGGAGAAGGGTTCGCCAGTGCCCAACCTTGCCGACGACGACCATAGCCGGGACCGGGGGCTGGTGGGTCTCGAGCCACGCGGCGGCCTCGTCCAGCGTTGTTTCGGATACCTCCTGAGAGGGCAGGGTCGCATTGGAAATAATCGTCACGGGGTCATCGGCCGGCCTGCCGCCTTGGATGAGGGCTGCGGCGATGGCGCCCAAATTCTTGACCGCCATGTACATCACGATGACGGGCGAAGCGCCGGCGACTGCCGCCCAGTTGACGTTGGCGGGTAACGCTCCCGTCGTGTCGTGCCCGGTCAGGAAGATTACCGAGTGGTTGGTATCGCGATGGGTCGCCGGGACGCCTGCATAGGCCAGCCCGCCAACGCCCGCCGAAATCCCCGGCACGATGCGAAACGGAATGCCGGCCCTCGCGAGATGGCCCGCCTCCTCGCCGCCGCGACCGAAAATGAACGGGTCGCCGCCCTTGAGCCGCAGCACGCGTTTTCCCTGCCGGGCCAGTTCGATGAGGCGTAGCGAAATGTCACGCTGCTTCGGCGACGGCTTGCCGCCCCGCTTGCCCGCGTAATCAAGCTCTGTTCCGGGCTTCGCCCAGCGCAGGATGTCGGCATTGACGAGCGCATCGTAGACGATCACGTCGGCCGCCTGCAGCGCGTGGTACGCAAGCAGTGAAAGTAGTCCGGGAGCGCCGGGCCCGGCGCCCACCAGCCAGACGCTGCCGTGCAGGAACTCCGGAAACTCCTCTCCGTCGAGGCGCGCGAAACCTTGAGCGGGCGGTGCTCCGCGCAGCCAGTCCGCGGCGGTTCTGGTCGGGGTCTTTGGCAAGGGCGCCTGGTCCAATTGTTTTGCTGCAAACGAGCCAAGGCTTATACAGGTTCGTCATGGACTTATCCAAGACGAGGCCGCGTGGTGAGCTGAGGCGCGGCTGGACTACGGGTGCGTGCGCTGCTGCGGCGACCAAGGCCGCCTATGCGGCGCTGCTTACCGGCGAGTTCATCGATCCGGTCACCATTCGGTTGCCGAAGGGCGAAACTCCCTGCTTCCCTCTGGCCCTGAAAGAGAAGGCCGAGGAGTGGGCGCGTGCAGGAATTGTCAAGGACGCGGGCGACGATCCCGATGTCACCCACGGCGCCATGGTGATCGCGACCGTACGGCGGGGCGGCGAAGGTGTCCGGTTCAAAGCCGGGCCTGGCGTTGGCACGGTCACCAAAGCGGGATTGGCGGTGTCGCCCGGTGAGCCTGCAATCAACCCCGCCCCGCGCCAGATGATCGCCGCGGTCATCGCGGAACTCGCAGCCGCCAACGACGTGCAGGCTTGTGCCGAAGTGGAGCTCTCCATTCCCGGAGGTGAAGCTCTTGCGGCGAAAACCTGGAACGGCCGGCTTGGCATCGTCGGAGGGCTGTCGATCCTCGGTACTACCGGCATCGTCCATCCATACTCGTGCTCGGCGTGGATCCACTCCATCCACAGCGGCATCGACGTGGCGAGGGCGGCCGGCATACCGCATGTGGCGGGTTCCACCGGGTCCACTTCAGAGGCCGCAGTCCGCAAGCTCTATGATCTGCCGCTCGAAGCCCTGATCGATATGGGTGATTTCGCCGGCGGTCTGTTGAAGTACGTGCGCAACCATCCGGTGCCGCGGCTGACCGTGGCGGGCGGGTTCGGCAAGATGACCAAGCTCGCCCAGGGAGCGCTCGATCTGCACTCGGCACGCAGCCAGGTGGACTTCGGCCGGCTTGCGGGCATCATGCCCGAACGTGTTCGCGAGCAGGTGCGGCACGCCAACACAGCCCAGGAAGTGGAGGAGCTGGCGCGCGCGATCGACTTCGACCTCGCCGCGCGAGTGGCGCAAGCGGCACTCGGAACCATTCGCGAGACCCTGCGCGGCGCTGCCGTGGCGGCAGATGTCGTAGTCACCGACCGCGAAGGATGCATTATTGGGCGCGCCTAAGCGCATTCTGATTGTTGGCGGCACGGTTGAGGCGCGCAATCTTGCCGATGTGCTGGCGCGACGCGGCTGCTCCGTCGTTACTTCGTTGGCCGGCGTCACTGCAGACGCCATGAAGCCCGCCGGAAAAGTACGAATTGGAGGCTTCGGCGGTGCGGAAGGGCTAAAGGACTTCCTCCGTCGCGATGGCATCGATGCCGTTGCCGATGCGTCACATCCCTTCGCGAGTCAGATTTCGGCGCACATCTGCGCGGCAACGAGCGAGCTTGCGATCGACCTCGTCAGGCTGGAGCGGCCGGCCTGGCTGCCGCAGGCGGGCGATCAATGGACCAGTGTCGGAAGCTACCGCCAGGCAGCCGATGCGCTTGCTCCGGGGGCGGTCGCGCTGCTTACGGTCGGCCGGCGGGAGCTGGCGTCGTTCCTCGCCAGGAGAGATGTCTCGGGCGTCGTACGCGCCATCGGAGTTCCCGAGGCGCCGCTCCCTGAAAACTGGCTTCTGCTGGTGGCTCGGCCGCCTTTGCGCCTGGATTCAGAGATCGCTCTATTGCGCCGGCACGGCATCACGGTCGCAGTGACCAAGAATGCCGGCGGCGAGGCGACGGTGGCCAAGCTCGAGGCCGCTCGCGCGCTGGGACTTCCGGTAATCGTCATCGAGCGGCCGCAAAAACCTTCGGCGCGGGTCGTGCATACGGTCGAGTTGGCGGCCGCCGCGCTTGACAACGGAAGTGGAGAGGCAGCCTAATCTGATGCCCGAAACTGTCGGGTTGTCAGTGAGAGTCTTTGAAGGGAGTCGCGTATGAAAGTGCAATGGACAGCGGCCGCTGCGGTGGCCATCTGCCTGGCAGCAACGTCCGCCCGTGCGCAGCAGTCACACCCGTTGTGGGACCTCTATGCAAACAGCTTCAAGACGGCGAAGTACGTCGATCTCACTCACGCCTTTGAGCCAACTCAACCCGTGTGGCCGGGCTTCGGACCTGCCGTGTTCAAGCCGGCGGTTGCCGGTTCGGATCTGGGTGACTATGCCAAGAAGGGCGATGAGTTCATGTACGATAAGCACGGGTTCATCGCCACGGCCTACGAGTTGACGACGGACCAGTATGGCACGCAGCTCGATCCGCCGGCGCACTGGGACAAGTTTGGCGCGACCATCAGTGACTTGCCGGCGAGCTTTACGCTGCGCCCCCTGGTAGTGATCGACATTCACGAAAAGGTCGCCGCCGACCCCGGGTATCACGGCACGATCGATGACGTGAAGGCGTGGGAGACAAAGCATGGCACCCTGCCCGAAGGCTCGGTGGTGATGTTCCGCTCCGACTGGCACAAGAAATGGAGCGACACGGCAAACTTCGCCAAGAAACCGTTCCCCGGTGTCAAGCTCGATACCCTCCAGTTCCTGCACAACGACCGCAAAATCCTGTTCCACGGGCATGAGCCGCTGGACACCGACACCACCCCGACGCTCGAAGGCGAAGCATGGCTCATGCACAACCACTTCGCGCAGGCCGAGGGCGTCGCCAACCTCGACCAGGTGCCGGAAGCAGGCGCGCTGATCGCTATCGGGTTCGCCAAGCCGAAAGGAGGTGTGGGCGGGTATGCCCGCTACATCGCCATCTGCCCGCCAGACTGGCAATTCGGGGTGTCAGTGATCGATGCGCCCGGCGCGCCGCTGCCGAAGCAGGCCCATCCGCTGAAGCGCAACGCGGAGGGTGTGCTGGTACCCACGCCCTAAGGATGTTTTGGGGTGGGCTGTAATCACCCTCGGCTCATTTTGCCCCTACAACATTCAAACACTGTTCCCGAGTTCGCATGGGGACGCCTACTTTCGTCATTGCGGCGCACGCCGCAATCCAGCTTGGAGCGTTTCAGCAGTGGAGAAGCTGCAAGCGGGATACTGGCTTTCGCCAGTATGACGGATATTTGGCGGGTCCCCACAATGCTGGCAAAAAGATGTCTGAATTTCGCAGGCTCATTGCCCGAGGCAGGCATTCGCCCGCAAGAAAATGCGAGGTCAATAACTTGGAACATATTCTTGTCGCCAAATTGTTTCCACTTTGGCGGAAGATGCTCGTGTCTCGTTGCATAAGGAGGTGAGTGATGAGCAATCCGTTCGTGCACGTCGAGCTGATGGCGACCGACGTCGGCAAGGCGAAGTCGTTCTACGGAAATCTCTTTGGCTGGAAGCTCGAAGACATGCAGATGGATGACATGACCTATACGCTGATCGACGTCGGTGAAGGAACCGGAGGGGGAATAATGAAGAATCCCATGCCGGGGGCGACGTCGTCATGGCTCGCCTATGTGGCGGTGGATGATCTGAAGAAGGCGGTAGAAAAGGTGAAGTCACTCGGCGGCAAGGTCATGAAGGATGTGACCGAGGTGAAGGGGATGGGCTCGTTTGTGATCATCACTGATCCGGTCGGCTCCATGCTCGGCCTGTGGGAGGCGAAGAAGGCATAAGCCATCGTCACCCCGGCGAAAGCCGTCTGTTTAAAGGAAATCGGCGAAAGCCGATAATCCGCAGTCAGCGCATGCTTTCCCTGACGAACTCGATAAATCCCTGAAGAAACTGTCGAAGTTGCTCCTTTGTGGCGTCATCAGGCGTCAGAATCTGTCTTGTCGAAGACGTCTCCGGCCCGCGAAACGAGCAGGCGCCCACCGAACCATGGCTCCGTGCGCAGCGTCCTCAGCACCGGCAGCCAGGCGTTCTGGCTCAGGACCGTCCCAAACCCGCCGGGCGACGCGCCGATGACCGCTACTGGCTTGCCGTGGAACACGCGTGGGATATCCGCGGGCGGTCGTGAAAGCCAGTCGATCGCGTTTTTGAACACACCGGGCAGGGAATGGTTGTACTCCGGGGTTACCAGCAGCAGCCCGTCGGCTCCCGCAATGTCATCCTTCAGTTTCACGACCGCTTCAGGAATGCCAGTCGCCTCGAGGTCGCCATCGTATAGGGGGATGCCGCGAATGCTGCCGATCTCGAGCCGCGCCTCGCCGGGCATGAGTTGCGCAGCCGCCTTCAGCAGCGCGGTATTGTAGGAACCGGCGCGAAGGCTTCCGGAAAGTCCGATGAGTTTCGTCATGCGATGGCCTCAGCGTTCGATCCTGCGGTTGCGCAGGATATGCTCATGGGACGGATCGTATAGCGCAGAATCGCGAAAGTTCTGCTCCTCCAGAACCCGGCCGACAAGCACCAGCGCTGTTCGGGTCAGTTTGGCGGCGCGCACTTTGCCGGCGATGGTGGCGAGCGTGCCGCGGATGATCCTCTGGTCCGGCCAGGTGATGCGGTAGGCGACGATGACGGGACAATCGCCGCCGTAATGCGGCGTCAACGACCGCTCGATGTAGCCGAGGTTGCGGATTGAGAGGTGGATGGCAAGGGTGGCGCCCGAGCGCCCCAATTCCTCGAGTGCTTCACCTTCGGGCATCGGCGAGGCCTGCATCGATGTCCGGGTAAGGATCAGGGTCTGGGCGACTTCCGGCAACGTGAGCTCGCGCTTGAGCTCCGCCGCCAGGGCCGCGTAGGCAGGAACCCCCGGCGTCACATCATAGGGTATGGCGAGTGCTTCGAGGCGGCGCATCTGCTCCCCGATCGCTCCATAGAGCGAAGGGTCGCCCGAATGAACCCGCGCCACATCGAGACCACGCGCATGCGCCGCTTCGATTTCGGAGATGATCTGGTCAAGAGCGAGCGGTGCAGTGTCGATGACACGCGCGCCCGGCGGGGCCGCGCCAACGACTGCCTGAGGAACAAGGGAGCCCGCGTAGAGACAGACAGGGCATTTCCGGATCAGGTTGAGCCCACGCACCGTTATCAGGTCAGGCGCGCCCGGGCCGGCGCCGATGAAGTGTACGGTCATTGGCGTTCGTCATGCTTCCGTTTGGCTGCGTAGCCGCGCGGAGTGTAGGCGACGGTGCGGCCGTCGCCGCGCGTGATCGTTGTCGATTGTGAGGAACCGACCATGACCACCGTAAGCATGTCGACCCGGCCGCAATCGAACTCCTTCATGGAAACGACTGTCACTGTTTCGCCTGGGCGCCCGAGGTTGGAGGCGACAACGACGGGTGTCGCAGGGGGACGGTGCCTGCTGACGATCGCCATCGCGCGCTCGAGCTGGTCACGGCGCTCGCGCGAGCGCGGGTTGTAAAGAGCGATCACGAAATCGCCCTCAGCCGCGGCGGCGAGGCGGCGTTCAATCAGCTCCCAGGGGGTCAGCAGATCGGACAGCGATATGCAGCAGAAGTCGTGCCCGATCATCGCGCCCGCTGCGGCCGCAGCGGCCTGGAACGCAGAGATGCCGGGTATGACGTCAACCGCAACGCGTCGGGCGGAATCGGCAATCTTCGCTCCGGATGCCGGATCGAGAAACTCGTAGACGAGGGCCGCCATGGCATAGATTCCGGCATCGCCCGAGCAGATCAGGGCGACATCCCGGCCTTCCCCGGCGAGCGCGAGCGCGAGCGCGGCGCGATCACGCTCTTCCCCCAAAGCAAAACGATGCAGATGCTGTCTGGACCTCCATCTCTTGGCGAGATCGAGGTAGAGACCGTATCCGACCCAGTCGCTGGCGCCATCGAGCAAGCGCCGTGCCGCCTCGGTCATGGAGCCTTCATCGCCAGGCCCGATACCGACGACGGAAAGATGGCCACGTGCGCGACCGACCTCCATAGGATCGATCGGCCGCATCGGCGCGGGCAATCGCGCAGGTGAGCCGGGGGCCCACGCACTTTTCGACGATCAGCTCGGATTGGCGCCCCGCGGCGCGCAGAGCCGCGCCCTCGGCTACTCCCGGGCAGCCTACCTCCCGGCGCACCTGCTCGGAAGGATTCTTGAGTCTCGATGCCTCCGCGTCGAGCTCGGCGGCCGTGAAGAAGCGGGCTGGAACGCCGAGCGCGCCGGCAAGCGCGCCGACTGCCGGTTCGTCAGCCTTCAAATCCAGCGAGACCACGCAGGCGACCGCCTCCGGGGCCAATCCTTCGGCGGCGAGCCGGCTCCTGACGAACGTGACCATGTCATCGGGACGGGCGCCGCGCTCGCAGCCCACTCCTACGGCGAGGACGTGGGGATGATAGACGAGCACATCCTGATCACCGGTTACTGCCCGATCCGTAACGCGGATTCCAACAGGAGCGTCCGCGGCAGCCGGCAGCCCGGCAAGAAACGGGGCTTCTCCCTCGATGCGAACCCGGTCGCCGGAAAGAAGGCGAGCGAGGACCGCCTTCAGGTTTGCCGGATTTGCGAGCGTGTAGCCACGAGGGGCATCCATTGCCGAGCCGAACCGGGTATCGCTTGCTGTGGTGACCGCCGCGCTGCCACCGGTCAGGGCAGCGACCTGGCTCGCCAGCTCGTTCGCTCCACGATGGCCGCCGAGGAGCGGCACTACCGCCGAGCCATCTTCGGAGACGGCGAGCACGGGTGGCTCTGCGGTCTTGTCGGACAACAGGGGCGCGAGGATGCGGATCAGGATGCCGCTCGCGCACACCCCGATGATCGCTTCGCCGGCAGCAAAGCTCTGCTTCAGGCTGGAGGCGAAGGCGGGCGCGGTGGGAGAGGCGAGACGGGCGCCCACCGCCGCTGCGATGCGCTCACCCGATGCATCGCCCCGAGGGAGTGAGCACATAGACCGTGGTTCTCATCGCCACGGGCGCATCCCTTTGTAGACGAGGACGGTGGAGAAGTAGGGCCGGGAGCCGGCCGCGGCGTCCTTGAGCGCCGTGACGCGTTCTTCACCGAGCGTCGAGTGCTCGACGAGTGCCGCGCGGTCGAGAAGGCCGAGTTCCGACAACAGGCCGTGCAGGCAGTCGAAGTGGCGGCCGACCTTGATGATGGCGACGGACTCCGCATCGAGAAGCTCGCGGCGCAGACGGGCTTCGCCGACGGTCGCGGGAATGACCTTGAGCACGTCGGCGCCCGCCGCCACCGGGCGGCCGAGCGAGGCCGCACATGCGGTAAGCGAGGTAACGCCGGGCACCACGACCGTGGGGAAGCGTTTTCCCAGACGCTCGTGAAGATACATGAAGCTGCCGTAGAAGAACGGATCGCCCTCGCACAGTACGGCGACATTCCTGCCGGCGTGCAGATGTGCGGCGAGGCGATCGGCGGCCTCGTCATAGGCGGCGTCTCTGGCTTCAACAGATTTCTTCATCGTCACCGTGAACGGCAGCTCGAGGACACGTTCGGGGAGGAGCGGCGCCACGATGCGGCGGGCGAAGCTCTCCTCGCCGTTGGGCTCCGGGTAGGCGACCACATCCACGTGTTGCAGGATGCGCACCGCCTTGAGCGTCAGGAGCTCGGCGTCGCCCGGACCGACGCCGAGGCCGTAGAGCGTGCCGGCGGTCACGGCTTCAGGGCCCGCCATTGGGTCACCGGCATGCGGGGCTCCATGCCGCGGAATGCGCCCAGCGGCACGACGCGGGAAACCTCGATGCGCACCAGCTCGCCGCCCAGCCTGGCATGGCGATCGATGAGAGCGGCTTCGCCTTCGAGAGTTACGGCATTGGCAACCAGACGGCCGCCCGAGGGGAGGGCGCTCCAACAGACACCGAAGACTGTCTTCATCGGCGACGGCGCCGCCCAGGAAGATCGCCTGCGGCTCAGGCTTGCCGGCGAGCGTGCCAGGCAGCAGGCCGGCCACCACTTCCAGGCGCGGTGTGCCGAGTGCGTCGGCATTGGCGGACATCATGCGCAGCCGGCCGGGGTGCTTCTCGAACGCCAGCGCGCGTGCCCCGCGTGCCGCCCGCATCCATTCGATCGCCACCGAACCGCATCCGGCGCCGACGTCCCACAACAGCGCGTCGGGTACGGGGGCCAGGGCGGCGACGGTCGCGGCGCGCACCTCGCGCTTGGTGATCTGCCCGTCGTGAACGAATGCATCATCGGGCAATCCCGGCGAGCGCGGCAGCAGTTTCGCCCCAGGCGTCGCGACGCAGTGGATGGCGAGGGTGTTCAGATCGGATACCGAAGCCTCGAGGCCGTCCTCGGCGCGAAAGGTAGTGCGGTGCTCACGCGGCCCGCCCATATTTTCAAGCACCGTCAGCGTGCTCGGCCCATAGCCGCGGGCGACGAGCCGGCGCGCGACTCCAGCGACCGTAGTTGCATCCGCAGTGAGCACGAGCAGACGGGCGCCCGGCTGGATGAAGGATTCGATGCCGGCGACGGGCCGGCCATGCAGCGTCAGGGTATCGGTGTCGGGTAGCGACCAGCCCATCCGGGCAGCGGCGAGGGAGAAAGCGGAAATCCCCGGCACGACGGTGATCTCGCTCGCCGGCACGATTTCCAGCAGCTTTCGCGCCACCCCGTAGTTGAGCGGATCACCGGTGGCGAGCACTACGGTGCTGCGCCCGCGCAGGGGCCTGATCCGGTTCACCACCTCGCTGAAGGGCTCGGGCCACAGCAGGCGTTCGCTCGCCGTGTCCGGAAGTTTCGCGAGCAGCCTTGCGGAGCCTATGAGCACCTCGGCTTCCTCGATGGCGCGGCGGGCGCGGGGCGCCAGGCCCTCGAGCCCGTCCTCCCCGACCCCGACTACGGTCAGCCAGGGCATCATCGATCGCGACCCGCAATGACGGCATTGAAAGCCGCAGCTGCGATGGCGCTGCCGCCACGCCGGCCGAGCAGCGTGATGAACGGAATGCCGCGGCTGTTGCCGGCAAGCTCGCTCTTGGCTTCCGTTGCGCCTACAAAACCTACCGGCGTGGCGATGATGGCGGCGGGCGAGGGGTTGCCGGCGTCGATCATCTCGAGCAGCGCAAAGAGCGCCGTCGGCGCGTTGCCGATCACGACGACCGCGCCTTCCAACCGGGGTTGCCACAGGCCTACGGCGGCTGCCGAGCGCGTGATTTTGCGTTCGAGACCGCCGCGGCGCGCCTGGTGATCGTTCAGCGTACAGACGACGGCGCTCGAAGGCGGGAGCTGCCTGGTGGTGATCGCCGAGCGGACCATTTCGCAATCGGCAAACACAGGCTTGCCTGTGTCGAGGGCCCTTTCCACCGCGGCGGGCAGTTGCGGGTCGATGCGAATGTCCCTGGCGATGTCAGCCATGCCGCAGGCGTGAATCATGCGGATCGCGAGATCGCGCACCGCCGGCGCAATGCCCGACAGATCGGCTTCGGCGCGGATGGTGGCAAAGGACTGCCGATAGATCGCGTCCGGGTCGCTCAGGTATTTCACTTGGATGCCGCTCGCGCCCTCATGCTGCTCGGACCCAGCGGATGCTCGGCATGAGGATAGGGATGATGATGTCCATGATGACCGTGCTCGTGCGCATGATCATGATGGTGATCGTGCATATGTCGGTGCTGATGATCGGCAAGACCGATGCCCTCCACATGATGGTGGTGGCTCTGCTGCGGCAGGCCCACCTCGGACTCGAAGCCGGGGATCTGAGCGCGATACTTGCATAGGCTGCAGTTCATGCTCGTATTGCCGGTCAGGATTTCCTCGATCCTTTCAACAAAGGTATCGATGACCAACGGATGGTCGTTGAGGTAGGGGGCCTTGATGAACTCGATGCCGGGATAGCGGCGGGCGACGGCGTCGGTAGAGGCGTAGATGCGCTGCACCAGGATGCCGGTGAACAGAAAATAGGGAAACACGATAATGCGTCGGTAGTTGAGCCGCGCGGCGTGCTCGAGGGCCGGCTCTACCAGCGGGAAGGTAACCCCGGAATAGGCGGTCTCCCCCCAGCCGAAGCCGAAGCCCTCCCACAGCAGTCGCATGGTCTTGCTGACATTGGAGTTCGCATCGGGGTCGGAGGCGCCGCGGCCGACGACCAGGAGGAGTGTTTCGTGGCGTCCGGCATCGCCACTTGCGGACACGATCGCCTGCTCGATGCGGTCGGCGGCGGCGCGCAGCATCCGGGAGTCGATGCCGAGGTCGCGGCCATAGTCGATGCGGAAGCCGTCGCGGCGCGCGGCATAATCGTTGAGCACGCTGGGGATGTCGTTCTTGACGTGGCCGGCAGCGAACAACATGCCCGGCACGGCAAGCACCCGGTTGACGCCCCGAGCCTTCAGCTTGTCGAGACCATCGCGGATGATGGGGGTGGCGAACTCGAGATAGCCGAACTCGACGGGATAGTGCGGAAGGCGCCGGCCAAGTTGCCTGGCCAATGCCGCGAATTCGGCGACGGCATCGGCATCGCGGCTGCCATGGCCGCACAGCATCACACCCAGCTTCTCAGTCATTTTCTGCCTTCCGCTACAACAAGGCGTCGCCGGAGGTGGCGCCGGCACGGAAGGCAGCTCCGGCATTGGCCCCGTCTCTGGTCAGCCGCACCGGAATCGCTTTCAGTCCCTCGTGGGAACGCTGCGTTTGAAGAAGCCTCTTAGCGCATATCGCGGCGCCAGGGTAGCGCGAGTCCGACCGGAAAACGCACCAAAGCGGTCCCGGGGTATGTTGCCAAAAAACCGCAACTGCTGCTGCGCCCTCACCGGCGTCCCCCGACCTCGTCGATATGGACCAGGAGATCGCGGGGGTCCTCATAGACGCGAAACGCTCCGGATTGCTGCAGCTCCTCGAGACCATAGCCGCCGCACAGCAGCCCGACGCCGAGCGCCCGGCAGCGGGCGGCGGCCAGCATGTCCCAGATGCTGTCGCCGACCACCACCGCCGTTTCGATGGGCGCGCCCAGCCGCTCCGCGGCTGCGAGGAACAGGTCAGGATCGGGCTTGGCGTACTTCACCTCATCCCGCGTCACGACGGGTGTCCGCCCGGGATCGACGCCGAGCGCTGTGAGATTGACAGCAGCCGTTTTCATGCGGCCGCTCGTCGCGATGGCCCACGGAATGTTCCTGTCCGACAGCCATGACAGAAGTTCGCGGGCGCCGGGAAGCGGGCGGATCTGGCTTGCGTAACGATGGTAGGCCGCCGCATGCAGCCGCCGCAGTCGCGCCACCCGTTCGGCGTCGATGTCGAGTCCGGTTTCGCGAAGCAGCTGGTTGGTGAACAGTCCGCCGCTCATGCCGATCTTGCGATGGATGCGCCAGACGGATAGCTCGATACCCTCGGCATCGAGCGCCTCCTTCCACGACAACACGTGCTGGTACACGCTGTCGACCAGCGTGCCGTCGAGATCGAACAGGAAGACAGGTTCGATGCGCATCGGATTCTCCGCGTTACCAATCACTAAACCCGCTGGGGTGAAACGTCTGTGCTCAGAATACTCGGGCCCGCTCATGCGATTGTCTCGACTACGCCGCCATCGACCCTGAATGCGGCGCCGGTGGTGGCCGATGACAGCGGCGATCGGCCTGCCGGTTTTCTCCTGGGTCCGCGCAGCATTTCCCGCACGCCCTCGGAGAGCGTCGGGCCGGGCAGGATCGCGTTCACCGTGACGCCGGCCGAACCCGTCACAATGGCGGTCTTGAATGCCAGATCGATCCTCATATCTGTCCTCGCATGCACTCGGCTCACGCCCCCGATCTCGTCACATATTTGGCGAAAGATCGCCATGATCCTCCCTCCAAACCTGGGCAGCCGGGCGCCGGCTCTGGACAACAATTGGAGGGTACTGCCGTGATGGGCAGCAAAATCTGGTCGTGGTGCGTCACCCTCCGTCGCGATGTTCCGGGGAGTGCCGCTTCTTAACAATGACTGCTGATCGAGTGACATCGACCCGCGCCGGTCTTCCCGGCTGGGTTCTGGCCATGGTCGTTTTGCTCCTGCTGATTGGCCTGCCGCTCGCCGTGCTGCTCGACCTGCGCGCGCTGGCGGAGCACTCGCTGCTGCTTCAGGCGCGCGATCTCAACTCCGTCATCACGAGCGTACGCGGCTACTATGCGAGCAACGTCGTTGCGCGGGTTCTCGAAGATCCCGGCGCCACCCAGGTCGTGCACAACTATGCGAGCGTTCCCGGCGCCATTCCGATTCCCGCCACCCTGTCGCTGGAACTGGGGAAGGTCATCGGCGAGCAGCAGGGCAACATCACCTATCGCTTCGTTTCCGACTATCCTTTCAAGGGCCGCGCACCTCATGAACTCGATCACTTCGAGCGCCTGGCGCTGACCAAACTCAGAGAGAATCCGAAGCAGGAACTAAGCGACGTATCGTGGGCCAACTTCAGCGGCCGCATGCGCGTGGTCGGGCCGGTGCTCATGGGGGAAACCTGCGTCAGCTGTCACAACGCCCATCCCGACAGCCCCAAGAAGGACTGGAAAGAGGGCGATGTGAGGGGCATTCAGGAGGTGATCGTCGACCAGCCCATCGCGGCCAACCTTTCCTCGTTCAAATGGCTGATGGGCTATTTCGGTCTCGTGGGAATCGTCGGGTTCAGCCTCGTCGGCTGGCAAAACCGGCAATCCGGCATGATCGCCGGGATGAACCGCGAACTCGAGACGAACAACGCCTTTCTGGCATCCGTCTCGCAGAAGCTCTCCCGATATTTGTCACCGCAGCTCTACAAGAGCATTTTTGCGGGCGAGAAGGACGTCACCATCCAGACGGAACGCAAGAAGCTCACCATCCTGTTCTCCGATATCAAGGACTTCACCGCCGCTACCGAGCAGCGTCAGCCGGAAGAGGTCACGATTCTTTTGAACGAGTATTTCACCGAGATGTCGGCCATCGCGCTCGAGCATGGCGGAACGGTCGACAAGTTCATCGGTGACGCGATCGTGATTTTCTTCGGCGATCCGGAGACGAAAGGGGTCGCCGAAGACGCGCTCGCCTGCCTCAGGATGGCCTTCGACATGCAGCGGCGCATGGCCGAGCTGAACACAAAATGGCGCGGTGAAGGCGTCGAGCAGCCGTTTCAGGTCCGCATTGGCATCAATACCGGATTCTGCAACGTCGGAAACTTCGGCAGCTCCGATCGCATGGACTACACCATCATCGGAGTGGAAGCGAACCTGGCGGCGCGTCTGCAATCGATCGCCGAGCCGGGGCAGATCGTGGTCAGCTACGAAACGTATGCCCTGGTGCGCGAGACGTTTGCAGCACATCCGCTGGCGCGGATCCGGATGAAGGGCATCAGCCGTCCGGTCGTGCCCTACGTGATCGTAGGCCCGCTCGAGGGTTCCGGGCAGGCTTCGAGGCTGTTCAGCGAGCACCTGCCGGGCCTCGACCTATATCTCGATCCCGCGGTTCTGGACGAGAAAGCGAGAGCGCAGACCCGCTCGCTCCTGAAGAAGGCCATCGCCGCGCTCAATTCCCGGGAGGCGAAGGAACTCAAGTCGTGAGGATAGACCTCAGAACTCGATACCGGCCTGCGCCTTGATGCCCGACCGGAACGGGTGCTTGACGAGCTCCATCTCGGTGACGAGGTCGGCAAGCTCGATGAGTTCCTCCGCGGCGTTGCGGCCGGTCACGATCACGTGCTGACCGGGGGCGCGCGACCTGAGCGCAGCCAGCACGTCGGCGAGCGGCAGATAGCCGTAGCGCAGCACGATGTTCAGCTCATCGAGCAGCACCAGTTTCAAGCCTGGATCAGTGATCATGCGGCTGGCTTCCTCCCAGCCGGCTCGGGCATGGGCGATGTCGCGCTCGCGGTCCTGGGTTTCCCAGGTGAAGCCTTCCCCCATCGCCTTGATGGTGACGAGGTCGGAGAAGCGCTCCAGGGCAGTGCGCTCGCCCGTCGACCATGCGCCCTTCACGAACTGGACGACGCCCACCTTCATGCCGTGACCCAGGGCGCGGAACACCATGCCGAAGGCGGCGGTGGATTTCCCCTTGCCCTTGCCGGTGTGGACGATGAGCAGTCCCTTCTCGATCGTCTTGCCGGCCAGGATCTTGTCGCGGGCCGCCTTCTTCTTGCGCATCTTCTCGGCGTGACGCGCATTGATGTCGCCTTCAGGCGTGGACGCTGCGGCCTTGTCGCTCATGGGTCTTCGCCAGTTGCTCGAGTTCATTGTAGGCGGAGTTTGACGTGGGAGTCCAAAGGGTGCGGGCCGCTGCCTCGGTGAAGCGGTCGGCGATCTCGCGCAGAGCCGCAGGATTGTTGTCGGCCAGGAACGCCCGTACTTCCTCGTCGGCGAGAAACGCATCGTAGGCCAGATCGAAGTGATGGCTCTTGGCGGCGCCGGTGGTGGCGGCGAAAGCGAACAGGTAATCGACCGTGGCGGCGATCTCGAAGGCTCCCTTGTAGCCGTGGCGCATGACGCCGGCGATCCACTTGGGGTTGACGACGCGGGAGCGCACGACGCGGCCGACCTCCTCCTCGAGGGTGCGCACCAGCGGCCGCTCGGGCCGCGAATGATCGTTATGGTAGACGCTCGGGCGCCTCCCCGAAGCCTCCTCGACCGCCGCCGTCATGCCGCCTTCGAACTGGTAGTAGTCATCGGAGTCGAGCAGATCGTGCTCGCGGTTGTCCTGGTTGTGAACGACCGCCTCGATGCGCGCGAGACGGCGAAGAAACGTCGCCTCGGCGGGCGTGCCGTGTTCGGCGGCGCCATAGGAATAGGCGCCCCACACGACATAGGCGCGGGCGAGCTCGGCCCGTTCGGCCCACAGCTTTTCGTCGATCAGCGCCTGCAGCCCGGCGCCATAGGTGCCCGGCCTCGAGCCGAAGACGCGCTGTCCGGCGAGGTGTCTGGCTTCATCGGAACCCGAGCCCCGGAACTCCAGCTCGCGTATCTCCTCGGCCATGCGTGTCGCGATTGGGTTATCGTCGGCTGGTTCATCGAGTGCGCCCACCGCGCGCACGGCCTTATCGAAAAGCTCGATCTGCAGCGGAAAAGCGTCGCGAAAGAAGCCCGAGATACGCAAGGTCACGTCTACGCGCGGCCGGCCCAGCGCGGCAATCGGAACGATGTCGAAGCCCGTGACCCGCCAGCTCGATCGATCCCACACGGGCTTGGCGCCGATCAGCGCCAGGGCCTGGGCAATGTCATCGCCGCCGGTCCGCATGTTTGCGGTGCCCCATACCGAGAGACCGAGCGCCTTCGGAAAGGAGCCGTGATCCTGGAAGTGGCGGGTCAGCAGCGCTGCAGCGGACTTCTCCCCGAGTCGTCCAGGCGGTCGGCGTCGGCACGGCGCGATTGTCCAGCGAGTAGAAGTTGCGGCCGGTGGGCAGCACGTCGAGCCTGCCGCGGGTCGGGGCGCCCGAGGGTCCGGGTTCCACGAAACGGCCGTCGAGGCCGGCGAGCAGGTTGCTGATTTCACTCGGTCCGCAGGCCCTGAGCGCGGGGCGGATGGCAGCTTCGACGGTCTCGAGAACGGCGCGCGATCGGGAGCCGGGAGCATCGATGGGGGATGCGGCTGCGATGAGGTCTGCGGAAAGCAGCTCCAGGCGCTCGACCGTATCGCCGTTAGTGCGCCACGGGCCTGCAGCGAGATCGGCGAGGCGAGCCGGCCGCCGGCCCTTCCACGGGGCCGCCGGTTCGCAATCGAGTGGATCGAAGTCCTTCAGGCCGAGGTCCGCGGCGAGCGCGCGGGGCAGGGATTGGTCGCCGCCTTCGCCGAGACCTCTCGGCAGGCGCACCAGCGCGGCGAGGAAATCGGTCTCAGGTTTACCGGCCGTCGTCTCGCCCAGCACGTGCAGGCCGTCACGGATCTGCGCTTCCTTGAGATCGCACAGATATGCGTCGAGCTTCCGCAGCGCCGAGTCGCTGTCGTCGCCGTGAGTGCCGGCGTCGAGATCCAGGCGCGAGGACCTCGAGAGGTCGAGAATACGGCTGCGCAGGGCGCTCGCCCGGCGCCGGTCGATGCCCATGGCCGTGTAGTACTCATCGACGAGCACCTCGAGCTCGCGCGCCGGCCCGTGGGCTTCGGCACGGGCAAGCGGCGGGGTCAGATGATCGACGACCACTGCCGCGGTGCGCCGCTTGGCCTGCGATCCTTCGCCGGGATCGTTGACGATGAAGGGATAGAGCACGGGCAGGGGGCCGAGCACACTCTCCGGGTAACACTCCGCACTGAGGGCGGCTGCCTTGCCCGGCAGCCACTCGAGGTTGCCGTGTTTGCCGTTGTGGACGATCGCATTGGCCGCGAACTCCTCGCGGAGCCAGAAATGGAAAGCGAAGTAGCCGTGCGGCGGCACCAGCGCGGGATCGTGATAGCTCGCCCTGGGGTCGATGTTGTATCCGCGCGCGGGCTGGATCGCGACCGCGACGTTGCCGTAGCGCCGGACCGGCAGATGAAACTCTCCGTCGGAAAAGAACGGATCCTTGTCAGGCTCGCCCCACCGCGATGAAACTTCAAGGCGCACGCGCTCAGGCAGCAGGGAGAACATGACCCGATAACGCGCGAGCGGGAGACGACACGAGGATGGGCGCCGCTCGCGGGCGTTGGTCGGCCCCGACAGCAGCTCTTTCATGAGCGCATTCCCGCTGGCCGGAACAGGCCCGACCCGATAGCCGGCCCCGGCAAGGTGCCCGAGAATGGCAACGGTGCTGGCGGGCGTATCGTAGCCGACCCCGTTGCCGATGCGCCCGTCGCGGTTGGGGTAGTTGGCCAGCACGATGGCGATGCGCCTTCGTGCCGGCGGGGTGCGCCGCAGCTTCACCCAGCGTGATGCGAGTTGGGCGGTGAAGCGGATGCGGTCGGCAGCGGGCTCGTAGGTGACGACCGATGAGTGCGTCGGCTCGTGCCACAGCCCCTCCGACTTGAACGACAGGGCACGGGTCGTAATGCGCCCATCGAGCTCGGGGAGCACGACATTCATGGCGAGGTCGCGCGCCGAAAGTCCCTGCTTCGAGTTTTCCCAGTCTGCCCGGCTGGCCCCTGAAAATATGACCTGCAAAACGGGGCATCGGGCGGCATGGAAGGGATTGGCGGCAGGATCGCTGGTCGCTACCCCCACCGCGAAGCCGGTCGCATTGAGCACGACGTGGGGCGGATGGGAGGCAAAGGCCTCGCCAATGACCGACACCGATTGCGGGTCCTTCAGGCTGGATACGTAGATGCACAGGGACTCCAGGTCATGGCGGCCGAGTTCCTCCGCCAGCCGATCGACCGGCTCGGTGAAGCCGCTTTCGACGAGCGCCCGGTAGAAGACGATCGCCGCGACGGGCCGGGCGCTGGAAGGAACCCGGTGGAGGCCGGCTCGGGCAAGCGCCCTTGGTTCCTCGGGAAGCTCGCCTGATCCCAGAAGATGGGCCGCGAAACGGAGCGCGTTACCGGCATTCGAAACGCCGCCGTGTGCCAGGTAGAGGCGCAGGCGCTCGACTTGGAGCGGGGAAAGCGTGCTGTGCCTGAGAAGTTCGGGGTCGGGTTCCTGGCCCCCCGGCAGCACGGCGAGTGGAATCTGTTTCTGGCGGGCGAGCGCCTCGATGGCATCGACGCCATAAGGCCAGTAGGCCCGGCCGCCGAGAACCCGGACGATGATGATCTTCGCTGCTGCGAGTGTACGCTCGAGATAGAGGTCGACCGAGAACGGATGTTGCAGGCGGAGAAAGTTGGCGAGCCTCAGGCTCGGTCTGGGTGCCGGCCAGAGATCGAAGGCGCGCGCCAGGCAGGCAAGCTCGGTGTCGGCCGCCGACAGGAAAACGATGTCACCCGGGGGCTGCCTTATATCGACCGCCTCGTTGTCGCCGCCGATGACGCCCGACTGGGTGGCGAGAAGATGCACTCGGCATACTCAATCCCTCTCCCCAGAGGGGAGAGGGCAGGGTGAGGGGGTGCCGGGAGCTTGCCTCGACAAGCGGCCAGGCACGATTGAAAATCCGCCCAAAGGTCTTTGAGAATTGTCGGCATACGGATCATGTGAACCCCTCACCCTGCCCTCTCCCCAGAGGGGGGAGGGTTTAAGAGGGAACAAGTTCAAGGCGGAAAGTGATTTCAGGACGTCAGCTCCTGCGAATATTGTACAGAGCGGCCGTGATCGCGCCGCGGTCGAGACCCTTGAGGCCGATGACGACGAGATGGCCGACGCGGTTCTCGCCGGCGCGCCATGGACGGTCGAAATAGTGGTCGAGGCGGGGGCCTACGGCCTGAACGAGAAGACGCGACGCCACATCCTCGACGGCCAGGAAGCCCTTCAGGCGCAGGAGGCTCGTGGCGCGCGATCACCTGGGGGATGCGGGCGAGATAAGCTTCCCTGTCGGAGATGGGGTGAACCTGAACGACGAAGGTCTCGAAATCGTCATGATCATGCCCCTGCTCGCCGGAAAGCTCATGGTGAGAGGGCCGGCGCGCGAGGTCGTCCTCGGCGCCGGCGCCGAGGCCGAGCAGGATTGCGGCGTCGATCCTGCCGTTGGTCGTGGCGGATCAGAGGCGTGCCGAGGCGGAGCTTCTGCGTCAGTTCCGCTTTCGTCTGCTCGAGACGGCCGCCGGCGACGAGATCGGTCTTGTTCATGAGGACAATGTCGGAGCAGGCAAGCTGGTCCTCGAACAGCTCGGCGATCGGGTCGTCGTGGTCGAGACTGGGGTCAGCTGCCCGCTGGGCAGCGAGCGCCGCCTCGTCGGCGACGAAGCGGCCTGTCCGCGACGGCAGCGCCGTCGACCACGGTCACCACGCCATCGACGGTGACGCGGGACCTGATCTCCGGCCACTGGAACGCCCGGACGAGCGGCTGGGGCAGGGCCAGCCCGGAGGTTTCGATGATGATGTGCTCAGGCGGCGAGTCGCGCTCGAGCAGCTTCGACATGGCGGGAATGAAGTCGTCGGCCACCGTGCAGCAGATGCACCCGTTGGCGAGCTCGATCACGTCTTCCTCGCGACATCCCGGGCTGGCGCAGCCTTTGACGATTTCGGCGTCGACGCCGACATCTCCGAACTCGTTGATGATGAGCGCCAGCCGGCGGCCATTGGCGGTGGCGAGCAGATGGCGGATGAGCGTGGTTTTGCCCGCCCCGAGGAAGCCCGTGATGACGGTCGCCGGGATCTTTTCGCAGATCACGGAACTGCTCCCTGGTTTGACGCGGTCGTTGAAGAAGCCCAGAAGCGCCCCGAGCACCGCCCAGAATATCGCCGCGGCGGCAATGCTGTTGACGGCGAATGCTGCTGCAAGGTGGGCGGGCAGGGCAGTGTCATGGGCAGGCGCCTGCGGCGCGCCGAAGAGGTGGGGCAGCGCCAGTACGGCAATGCCGAGCGCGGTGACGAGGCCGCGCCTGGCCGACGTGATGAGTGCGAGCCCGATGCCGGTCGCCACGGCCGCGAAGCCCCACCAGAGCTGGCGAGCTCCGAGGTCGGCCGCAGGCATGCCCGGGAGCTCGGGCGGCAGCCCGGCGGCAGGCGCGAGCGAGAAGACGAGGAAGCCGGCAATGCCCCAGAGGAGGCCGTTGGACATGGTCATGGGAAGGCCAAGCAGGAGCGCAGCACCGGAGATCACCAGCGCGAAAGCGACCCCTACGACGAGGTTTGCCAGGATGGTGTAGGCGGTGCGCTCCAGGCCGTCCGATGGCGACCAGGTCTCCGCCTCGACTGCGGCGCCGCCGGCGGCATGCTCGTGCTCCCCGGTTTCGAAGACCTCGGCGGCAACGATGAGAGGTGTCAGCCGGAAGTGCTGAACCGCCGACATGACAAGGCTCGCCACGATTCCGGCAAGAACCGCGGCGAGGAAGACTCGCCCGGACATGGATGCTCCGCTTCAGTCAGTGGCAGGGAAAGCCCAGGGCGTGGCGAGTGTCGTGAGCCGCGTTATGCAGGACTTCGCTGCCGGCGAAGCCGGCGCCGGCCAGCAGCGCCAGCCCGAAGGCCAGAAGCAACGCGCCGGAAAGAATGCGATCGTTGAGAGAAGCGGCGAAGGTGGAAGTGCGTGCGAAGATCATGAGCGTGAACACCCTCCGTGTGAGCTCGATTCAGTTCCGCCGGTGCATCTTTGTGCACCGGCTTCAAGCTTCAGACGGCAGGTCTCCTGACTTCGCGGCTCCAAGGCTCCTGCCGCCTTCCCGATGCCCAGGGCATCAGTGGCGTCTGGCGGATCCTCGCCGCTTACAGTTGCGGGGGCAGTCACGGCATTGGCCCCTGATGGGTAGTCCGCACCGTGTTCCCTGTTAGGCCCCATGACCTGTCGGCTGCGGGGCGCCATCTGACATCGCGAGCAGTCGCATGGTTCCTGCGCGCGGTCAACGGCAGCCATCCCGGGGTTGGCCAGATGTGCGAAAGCAGGTAGGATACTAATTGAACGTTCAATCAAAATCGGGAGCGAAAACCATGGATTTGCGTGTAGATCGCCCGGCTGCTGCTGCCCCCGCCGGGACGAGGCTTCTGGATGATGAGCGTTCGGGCCTTCCCGGCTGGGCCTATTTCAATCGCGAGCTTCACGAGCTCGAGGCGGAACATATCTTCCGCCGCCACTGGCAGCTCGTGGGCCATCAAAGCGAGATCGGCGAGGCCGGCGCATACATGACCCTCGACATGCTTGGCGAGCGGGCCATCGCCGTCAGGGGAAAGGACGGCGTGATTCGATGCTTCCACAACGTCTGCCGCCATCGCGGCTCGCGGGTGGTGCGCGACGAGCGCGGACGGTGCAAATCGGCGATCGTCTGCCCGTTTCACGGCTGGGCCTACAACCTCGACGGCAGCCTGCGGGGGGCCCCGGCGCCGCGCTCCCTGCCCAGCCTCGATCCGGAAACGCATGGACTGACGAGGCTCGAGCACGAAGTCTGGAATGGCTTCATCTTCGTGCGTTTCAAGCCCGGGCCGCAGCCCGCAGTGGCCCGTATCATGGAGCGCGTGGATGGTCTCTTCGCCCGCTACGGGTTCGACCGCATCGAGCCTTCCGGCGCTCCGTGGCGGCAGGAGATCGCCGCGAACTGGAAGGCGGTGCGTGACGTCGACAACGAAGGCTACCACGTTCCCGTGGCCCATCCCGCTCTCTACGATCTCTACGGCCGCGACTACACCGATCAGCCGATGGACCGTGGCGTATCGAGGTCAATCGGACGCATCAACCGGCAGCCGGCCAGGAAGTGGAGCGTCAGGCACTACCGGAAGATCAGGCCCGAGCCGCCGGAGGCGCTCGGCGAAGAGGCGCGCAACTGGAACTATGTCGGCATGTTCCCCAACCTCGTCTTCAGCCTCTATCCCGAGCACGTCGGTTTCTACCAGGAATGGCCCGCCTCGCCGGAGCGCACCGTGCAGCGCGGGCGCATCTTCGCGATTCCCGATACCCGCCGCGAAATGAAGCTCGCCCGCTACCTGGTGCACCGCATTGACCGTGAGACGGGCGGCGAAGATACCCAGCTCATCATATGGTCGTCGGAGGCGGCGAGATCGTCGGCTTTTGGCGGAGTGATTCTCTCCGACCTCGAAGCCGGAGTCAGGGCCTATCACGACGCCCTGCGCGAGCATCTGCCCGTGCTCAACCTGGCGCGCGAGCCCGACCCGGGCACGGTCGCCGCCGTGAACGCACGATTGGCCGGGGAACTCGAAGCCTGACAAAATCGTGAGACTCGCGACGCTTGCGGACTTAAGCGGCGCCGGTTTAGAGCTACGCGAACTTCCCTTTATCCGTCATGCCAGCGAAAGCTGGCACCCCGCTTTGGGCGGCTCAGCTGCGGAAAGGTCCAAAGCGGGATTCCGGCTTGCGCCGGAATGACGATGGAAGGAAACGGAGAGACCGGGGGACGGTGCGCATGAAACGACTTGCAACAATGCTCTCGTGCCTGGCGATGCTGGCCATGGGGATATCGGGCGCTCGCGCACAGGACGCCAAAAACTGGGATCAGGTGCTTGCAGCCGCCAGGGGTCAGACGGTCTACTGGCACGCCTGGGGAGGCGAGCAGGCCATCAACGACTACATCGCCTGGGCGGGTTCCGAGGTCAGGAAGCGCTTCAGCGTCAACGTCGAGCACGTCAAGCTCGCCGACACCTCCGAGGCAGTCTCGAAGGTGGTTGCCGAAAAGGCGGCGGGGCGCACCTCAGGCGGCGCGGTCGACCTGATCTGGATCAACGGCGCCAACTTCGCCGCGATGAAGGAACAGAATCTGCTGTTCGGTCCGTGGGCGGAGGATCTGCCCAACTACAGGTTTGTGGATACCGAGAACAAGGCGACGCTGAAATACGACTTCACCGTCGCCATCGAGGGTTATGAATTGCCGTGGGATTTGGCCCAGATCGTGTTCTACTACGACACTGCGAGAGTGAAATCGCCGCCCCGGAACGTGCACGCCATTCTCGACTACGCACAAGCCTATCCCGGCCGCATCGCCTATCCCGATGCCCAGAATTTTCTCGGCGCCACGTTCCTGAAACAGATGCTGATCAGCCTGGTGAAGGAATCTGGGCGACTGCAGAAAGCTGCCGGCGACAGCGACTTCGACGAGGTCACTGCCCCGTTGTGGTCCTGGCTGGATGAGCTCCACAAGTCGATGTGGCGCCGGGGGAGGGCGTTTCCGGCCAACAGCGCGGAGTTGCGCCAGCTGCTCGCCGACGGCGAGATCGACCTGGCATTTTCGTTCAACCCGTCGGAAGCGAGCCTCGCCATCGCCAACAGGGAGCTCCCCGACACGGTGCGATCCTACGTGCTCGAGGGCGGTACCATCGGCAATGCCAGTTTCGTGGCGATTCCGTTCAACGCTTCGGCGAAGGCGGGCGCCATGGTGCTCGCCAATTTCCTGCTTTCACCCGAGGCCCAGGCGCGCAAGCAGGATCCGAAGGTATGGGGCGGCTTCACGGTGCTGCAGCTGGCGAAGCTCAGTCCTGAGGACCGCAAGCGCTTCGAGGACCTCGAACTCGGGATCGCGACCCTGTCGCCGGCCGAGCTCGGCGCGGCGCTGCCCGAGCCGCATCCGAGCTGGATGACCCGCATCACCCGGGAATGGCTCAAGCGCTACGCTTCGCAATGAGGAATGCCGGGGGGCGCAATACGACATCGCTGATCCAGTTCTTTCCGGGAGTGGCCCTGCTGCTCCTGGCGGGGCCGGTGCTGGCGGGGCTGGCGGGCGCGCTTCTGCCGGCCTTCGGTTATTTTCCGGCCCTCGGCGGGGAAAACTTCTCGCTGCAGCCGTGGCGGCTTCTGTTCGGCGCGCCCGGCCTGTGGAAATCGCTCCTCCTCGCCCTGTGGGTCGGCTTTGCGGCAACGCTGATCTCGCTCGCCATCGTCGTCGCCATCTTCGCCCGCTTTCACGGCAGCCCCGTGCTGGCGGTGATGCGGCGTATGCTCTCGCCTTTGCTTGCGGTGCCGCACGTGGCGGTCGCGATCGGCCTGGTGTTCGCTCTGGCTCCCTCAGGCCTCGTCTTCCGGCTGCTTTCGTCGTTCGTGGTCGAATTTCAGCAGCCCCCGGACATCCTGATCATCCATGACACCTTCGGCCTCGCGCTCATCACCGGGCTGGTGCTCAAGGAAGTGCCTTTTCTGTTTCTGATGACTCTTGCCGGCCTGCCGCAGACCGATGAGCGCCGCAGCCTGGCCGCCGCCGCCACGCTCGGCTATGCGCCGGCCACCGCCTGGCTCAAGACCGTGCTGCCGAGGCTTTATCCGCAGCTTCGCCTGCCGGTGCTGGCGGTGCTCGCCTATTCGATCTCGGTCGTCGATGTGGCAATCGTGCTCGGACCCACCACGCCGCCGACCCTGCCGGTCCTGGTGCTGAAGTGGATGAATGATCCCGTGCTCGAGATGCGCTTCCTGGCGAGCGCCGCCGCGATCCTGGTTCTCATGGCGACGATTGCGGCGGTGCTGGTGTGGATGGGCGGCGAGCGGGTGGCTGCCCGCCTGGGGCTGGAGCGGATCCAGCGCGGCGCGCGCCGCGAGGGAGCGGGTGTCGCCGGTGCAGTGGCGAGCCTGTCAAGTGTGCTCATGGTGACCCTGGTGATGCTCACGGCGGCGAGCCTCGTGCTGTGGGCGTTCGCGGAAAGCTGGAGGTTCCCGCAAGCGTGGCCCGCCGCGTTCACCACGGCGATCTGGCAAAGACACTGGGATCAGCTCGTCGATCCCCTCGTCAACGCGCTGGTGATCGCCGGCTGCGCCGCGCTCATCGCGCTCATCCTCACCATCGCGCTCCTCGAACGCGACGTGCGCTTCTCCAATGGACAGAGCGGCAAGGTGAGAAGCCTGATCTATGTGCCGCTCCTCGTGCCGCAGATCGCTTTTCTGCCGGGTCTGCAGATCCTGTTCATCGCCGGCGGGCTCGATGCGGGGCTGGCGGTCATCGTGCTCGTGCACCTGATGTTCGTGCTGCCCTACGTCTATCTGTCGCTGAGCGATCCGTGGAACCACTTCGATGAACGCTACCGCAAGGCGGCGCTCGTTCTGGGCAGTGACCCGCACCGGGCGCTGATGCGGGTGCGCCTGCCGATGCTGCTGGCCGCGCTGCTGACGGCGTTCGCGGTGGGCTTTGCCGTCAGCATCGGCCAATATCTGCCCACGCTGCTGTTTTCGTCCGGCCGCGTGCCCACCATCACCACGGAAGCGGTGGCGCTCGCTTCGGGCGGCGACCGGCGCCTCGGCGCCATCTACGCGCTGCTCCAGGCGACATTGCCGTTCGTGGGCTTCCTGATGGCGACTGTGCTGCCGGCCATCCTCTATGCCAATCGCCGGGCCCTGAGGCCGCTATGAGCCTGTTCAACGGCGATGGCGAGGCGGGCCTGGTGCTCCGTTCCGTGCGGATCGCGCTGAAGGGCAGGAAGCTCCTGGCGCTATCGCTCACCGTCGATCCGGGAGAGATCACCACGGTGATGGGGCCGAGCGGGGCCGGCAAGTCGGCCTTGCTCGCCTACGTGTCGGGCATTCTGGAGCCCGCTTTCAAGGCGACGGGAGAGGTCTGGCTGAGCGGGCGGCGCATCGACACCCGGCCGGCACACCTGCGCAGGACGGGCCTCTTGTTCCAGGACGATCTGCTGTTTCCGCACCTCTCGGTCGGCGGCAACCTCAAGTTCGCGCTTCCGCCCGAGGTGAAGGGCAGGGGTGAGCGCCAGAGGCGCATCGAGGATGCGCTGGCGCAGGCAGGACTTGTCGGTTTTGCCAAACGCGATCCGGCGACGCTGTCGGGCGGGCAGCGGGCGCGGGTGGGGCTGTTGCGCGTGCTGCTGTCGGAACCGCGCGCGCTCCTGCTCGACGAGCCGTTCTCCAGGCTCGATCCTTCGCGGCGCGGCCAGTTCCGGCAATACGTCTTCAACGAGGCGCGGCTGCGCATGTTGCCGGTGCTGATGGTCACCCACGATCCCGACGACCGCGACGCGGCGGCCGGCCGGGTGGTGACGATTGGCGAAGCGGTGCACCTAACTTATTTCCGGAATTTCCCACTGGTGATATCCGCTCTGCCCGGAAGTGACCTGTAGGATGCGTCGCGTAGTCTCATCCAGCGCAAGGCAGCTCAGGATACCAGTGGCAAAGGCGCCCGTATCGATATTGATGCGGTGGGAGCGGATTTCCGGAGCTGCGACCGGCGTGTGGCCGTGCACCACGACCTTTTCGAATGCAGGATCGTCATCCCACGGGTCCTGGCGAATCCACAGGAGATCGCGTTCCGACTGCTGTGCAAGGGGAATGCCCGGCCGTGCACCTGCGTGGCAGAAAAAGAAATCGCCGACTGTGAAGCTGATTTCCAGGCGCTGGAGAAAGTCGAGATGGGTGGTGGGCAGCCGCTCGACCAACACATCGCGAAGACGGCGGAAATTCCACTCGCCAACGGCTTCCCGAACTTTCGCATTGTAGGAAAGCAGGGTCGCGAGACCGCCGAAATCGAGCCAGCCCGGGCCGAACTCCTCCGGCTCATCGATGAAGGAAAGCAGCATCTCCTCATGATTGCCCTTAAGCCAAGTGAAAGAGCGCCGTTCATCCGCCCTCTGGCTGACAAGGAGGTCAATGACGGCAGCGGTATCAGGGCCGCGGTCGACGTAGTCACCGACGGCAACGATGCGGCACGAAAGACCTTTCGCCGAGGAGTTGATGTCGTCTTCGATGAGTTCGAGCATGCGCGACGCGAGGTCGGCATGGCCGTGAATGTCGCCAATGGCGTACACCCTGCAGTTGTCGGGAAGGCGGGCGCGCACCAGGGTGCACTCTGCAGCGGCGCGTGCATGCGATCGGAATAGACCCATCGTCTTCCGTAGCATGCTAAAGGTTCGTCTTCGGAAATCGGCCCTTTCATCTTTTGTCATATTTCTCTATGTAAGCCATGCGAATCAAATGCTTATGTTTACCTACTGTGGAGTCCCTCATGCCGACATTTAATAAATTCCTCTCTGGCGAGAGAAGACGCTTGAAGAAACTCGTGGCTGCAGGCCAGAAGAAGCTCGTTGGCATGACTCGCGAGCTCGCTAACCTAAAGCGGCATCTCGCGGCCCTCGACATGTTCGAATCGACTCGGAAGGGCAGGGCAACCGGTTCCCGCGGGAGAAAGCGTAGAGGTTCCTCAAAGCGACCGCGCATCCTGGCAGCTTTGAAGAGCTCATCGAACGGCATGAACTCGAGGAGAGATCCTGGAGAAGCTTCACGCCAAGGGGAACAAGTCCGCCGAGCGGAGCGTCACCAACGCGCTTTCCAACCTCAAGAAGGCTGGGCAGATCAAGTCCAGGAATGGCCACTACACGATCGCGTGAGATCGGCGTTTTTCACCGGAAGTGAAGCCGAAAACTGTGTAGTGCGTCCTCGACGATTATCGCAAGATCGGATCGTCGTGGCTCAAAGCCAAGAGTTCTCCTTGGCCAGCGATACATCCGCCACCAGAACTGGCGGATCGCCCTGCCGTCGTGGCCCGATCTCGACCGGAACCTCCCTACCCGAAGCTCTCGCAACCTCGCCGACGACTTCTTTCACGCTGTGACCACGACCCGAGCCCAAGTTGATGGAGAGGCTGTTCGCGCCGGCGTCGAGCTTCGCCAGTGCCCGCACATGCCCTTCGGCAAGATCGGTTACGTGCACAAAGTCGCGGACACAGGTGCCGTCGGGCGTGGGGTAGTCATCTCCGAAAATTCTGAGGGGGCCGGCGCGACCTGTCGCCGCCATGATCGCCAGCGGGATAAGATGGGTCTCGGGATCGTGGCGTTCGCAGAGCTCACCGTCCGGGTCAGCGCCGGCGGCGTTAAAATAACGCAACGATGCAACGCGAAACCCGTACGCGGCAGCACAGTCGGCAAGAAGAGTCTCGGCCATGAGCTTGGAACGGCCGTAGGGATTGATCGGCCGTTGCGGCGCCGTCTCGCTGATCGGGGTGCGGTCCGGCGCTCCATAGGTGGCGCAGCTGCTCGATAGAACTATCGTCTGGACGCCCGTTTCTCGCATGGCGCTGAGCACACAACGGGTGCCGGCGACATTCACATCGTAATACTCCAGCGGTGAGTTGACCGATTCTCCGACATAGGCGAGCGCGGCAAAATGCATGACCGCGTCGACCTTGTAGTGCTCCAGGGCAGCATGCACCTCCGCCCGGTTTCGGACGTTGCCGGCGATGAAGTCGCCCCACTTCACCAGTTCGCGATGGCCCCGCGAGAGATCGTCGAATACGATGGGCCACAGTCCGTGCGAGGCCAGCGCCTTGCAGGTATGGCTGCCGACAAAGCCGGCGCCGCCCGTGACGAGTATTCGTGTCGATGCCATGGCTGCCCTTACTCCTTACCAAATTTGGGATAATAATGTCTCAGTTTGAATTCTGGATCGTTGCCGGATCGGTTGGCGAGCATGAGCGACCCTGTCCTCCTTGTTACGCTGCTCGTGCTTCTCGGCATTGCCAATGGCGCACCCATCCTGGCAACGAAGCTTTTCAAGAACCGTTTGGCGATGCCACTCGATGGGTGGCTCAAGCTGTCCGATGGGCGTCCGCTGTTCGGAGCCTCAAAAACGATTCGAGGTATTGTCATCTCCATCGCCTGCACGACCGTTGCCGCTGTAATACTTGGGTTCGGATGGGCGGTCGGCGCAACTCTGGCAGCAGCATCCATGGTGGGAGATCTCGCCTCAAGCTTCGTAAAGCGCAGGCTGGGCCTCAAGGTGCATGCACAGGCTTTTGGGCTCGATCAGATTCCCGAGGCGTTGCTGCCGCTGCTACTTCTGCAGTCACGGCTGGATCTCAGCGGAATCGATATTGCCGTCCTGGTCGCGGCGTTCATGCTTTTCGAGGCAGTGCTCTCATATTTTCTTTTCAAGCTGCGTATCCGCGAGCAGCCTTATTAACCTCCTTTGTGAGGCGAAGGCTTAACTCGGTCTAGCTTGTCGAAGATGATGCAAGGTCACTTCGGGAGGGCAGTTCAGGCGCACGTCAATGATGGAGGTACCCACCCCGGTCGACGTGTATCCGATCATGTTGTTGTAGCGCCATGGACCTCGTGCGAACCGCCGCGGACAGTCGGCTTCGGTCCGAATCGGAATACCTCCGGGGAGACATATTTGACCCCCGTGCGTGTGGCCGCAGAGCATGAGATCGAAGGCTGCATGCGCTGCATGCCGATAGGCCTCCGGTGTGTGTGACAGCAGTATCGAGACTGCATTACTGGGGATATCGCGTGCCGCGCGGTCGCAATTCTCAAGGCGATAGAAATGCGCGTCATCGATGCCAGCAAGATAAAGCGCCTCTCCCTGCCGTTGAACCTTGACGTTTTCGTTGAGAAGCAGCCTATAGCCCATGGCCTCCATGGCCGGCACCATACGGATCGTGTCATGGTTGCCGAGCACGGCGTACACCGCGCCCTTGAGATGAGGGCGTAGCTGCTTCAGTTGGGACAGCGTGGCGCCGTATGGACCGGATGCACCGGCGCCAAAGTCGCCGTTGCCATAGTCGCCGGTGAGGACGCACAGGTCGTAGCAGAGGGAACGAACTCGCTCGACAAGCCTGCCCACAAGGTCTGAACGCTTGCCGAAATGCAGATCTGAGAGATGCAGCAACGTGAAGCCGTCGAAAGCCTGCGGCAAGTGGGAAATCGAGACGTCGTGCTGCGACACCTCGATCGCGAGCGCATTGCGGCGGCCGCGTGCAAGCAAGCCGGCGAGCCGGAGAATTCCCACGGATTACTCGAGGCCAGCTCTCGATGTGGAAGGAGTGCGTTCCTTCTCGGAAAATGTGCGCTTCATAGTCGCGCTCTAGGCCGAGGCGCTGCCGGACGTGCAGCTGACCCAGACGAGGCTCAAGCGCTTCGATTGCGGTGATCTCATCCGCAGCAAGGTCGGTCGATCTGATCAACTCCGCTTCAAGTCTGAGGCCTAAATCCCGAACTGAAGGCGGGCCGGACGAAGGCACCTCGCACGATGGCAAAGGGAGCCTTTCGGCCGCGGGGGCCCTCCAACCGGCGCTCATGAGATAGATCAAGTCCCCTGGAGATTCTGATGCTGAGCTATTGTCTTCGCTCGAGTTTAGCATCTTTATGCGGCTCGAACACAATCGTGTCGAGCCGCGGAACTACTGTGCCAAGGCCTTAACTTGGGTGCCCATGAAAATGGGCGAGTGGTGGGCATGCCCCTTGGCTCAGCTTTCCCGTTCCGTCAACTTGCGACTTAGGATATTGGGACGGGAGGGACCGACGCCTCCTTCTCACCCAAAACTCGGGTTCAGATCGTCCGACGCGTGCGATTGCCGTCGTTGTTTGGCTCTACTTTGTTGACCTTACGAAAGACGTCAGAGCGACCGTTTTGAAGCCGTGCAATTTCCGTACGGGTAAAACCCCGTCATTCTCCGTCCTAGCCCTGCTTGCGTCGTTTGCAATGGATCACTTCACGACAATGTCCATCACAGTGCCGCGGACGGCGAGGGTCGCATTGGGCGTGCGAAGAGCATAGGCCTGCTTGTTGCTGCCGCCGCTGATGAAACGGAAAGCACCCTTGGCGAAATTGATGCCCACTTTCTTCGCTGAACCGTCCTCGTTGAAGACGAACCGGTCGATGACGAGCGACGAGTTCTTGCCCACCACCAGTCGGGTTCCGTCGCGAAAGCGGATCTGGGCCTCGCCGACGGGTCCAGTATTGATCCGGTCCCCCGAGTAGACCGGCTTCTGCGGCGCGAGGACGCGCGAGCCGCCCGGCCCCGTCGCGGAGGTAGACTGTATCACTGCGACGGCCGTCCCGCTCGGGGATTGGGCGAAACTTTGACCGGCTACGGCGAGCCCCATCAGCACGCAAACGCCCGCGGAGCGCCCAAAATGGCGCAGATATTGTTCGGCCCCGGACTTCTTGAAATTACTCAACACGGTTGTCATGACATCTCTCCATTTTCCTTTTGTCATTCTAGACTAATTCGTTCAAATGCAACAGAAGCTGAAGCGCCCGTTAATCCGGGGTTTATCTGCAGATTTGGGCGTCGATTTGCCGTTCAGCGATCGTAACTCTGCCGAACGCCTGGCTTCACCTTGCGGCGCAGGCGGCTTCAGTCGTGATGGAACCTAGGTCGTGGTTTCATTCCGGACCTGCGCCAAGAGGCTGTGCCCTAACCCCGAATTGCGTTGCCACAGGTTGCCAACCGCCATAGACGGTCCCCGCTGAAACTCCGCTGGCGTCTTTGCCAATGGCCATCGAGCTCGAGCTACCGCCATCAAGAAGCATCCCGTCCTTGGCGCCAAGATCGGCAAGTGTCTGGAACATCAAACGCGGCGAAATATGAGTGCCAACGGCCAAGAACAAAAGCTTGCGCGGCAGATCGACGGCCACCGCGGTTCGCGCATCTGGGCTACGGCTACGGCTGTCACCGGACCAAACTCTACCATCCCGCAGCCAAAGGTCTTGTCCGCCGATGCCCCACTTCGCCATTGCGAACTCTGCCGCCGTTAGCGGCTTCGACGGCCGCAGGTGCGGCGTCAACTGGTCGTCGAACCACAGCAAATACGTATCATCCCACATATGACTGAGGACGTGATCCGCCACCACGGGTTCCTATGCTGTTGGCAAGGTCGCCGGACATCGGCGCCACGACTGGAATTCGACCAGAACAGGGTTCCGTTGATGGCGACCGCGAGGTGCTCCCTATCCACGACGTTTCCGACCCGGCGCAGGCGGTATTGCCAACCCTGACTGACAGCCGTGGGATCCTTGGGCGTGACATAAAGCTCAATGCCCGGGGCCGTCAGATCGATGCGCACCCAGTGACCAAACCGCTACCCTCCTCGCTTGGCTCCAGTCGCTCGCACCCGTAAGTAATCCCCTCAAATATTTCTATTCCCGCTCGCATCCCACCGCGGTCCGAGCAGAAAAATCCCCCTGGTGTTGGCGCTCCCAGGACCAAAACCGCAACGATCCCCGAAACGAGAACAAAATTGATTAGGGCTACGGTTAGGGAACCGGGGCTTCGAGCTACGAGAGTCGTTTAGCCATATGAGGGGTGATCGTAGATGTATGCGTCGAACCAAGCTGGCCTCAAGCTCTTCAACGTCATGAGTTATCGCGCGCATCCGACCCTCTGGCTCGTGCGCCGCCAGCCAGATTAGGGGTGCACACACGCTAACGGGTGATCGGCGTGAAGAAAGTAAAACTTGGTGGATCGACGCTAACTGTTCTATTTGCGTGAAGGTTTCCACTTCTGCGACGGCGGATTCGCTGAATTCTTGCCGCGCCACGCGTCGAACTCGCCTGGCCTGCAAAAGCCCACCTGCCAGTTATCATTGGTCAACGAGCCGATGGCGAACTTCAGCTCCGTGCCATTGAATGTCACTTCCTGCGCCGGCTCGAATTTGAATGCCAGATTCCATTTCGCTCCCGGGAACTCCAGCTCAGCGGCGACCACTTTCATTTTCGCTCCCGGCTGTGCGTCCACTTCTTTGCCAGAACCATCCAGCGCGACAATGCGCTTCCAGCGCGGCGCTCCCTGCGGCGATGACCACTTGCCGGGCACCGAGAAGTAAGTCTTTTCGAACTGCGTCCAGCCCGGGTCCATCCGGATCAGGATGCGGTCGTTGAAATAGAGTGCCTGCCAGCGCGCCCGGTCTTGGGCGTTGGCCGTGAGACTGGCCGGAGACCCTACCGGCCAAGTGAAGGCTTGCGCCGTCTTCTCGGACAAGAGCTCCGTGCTACCATCGGACAACGTAAACAGCGGACTGTCCGTTCAAGCGCACGGTGTCGTCGTCGTCGGCCAAAAATCGGTGCAGGCCGTTGAACATGTCCGCGCGTGGACGTGTATAGGCGGACTGGATCAAGTAATAGGGCCGCGGATATTCATAGACACTCTGCAACGTTGGGCCCGTCATCACCGTGAGCGGCAGCGCCGCAGTGCGAATTGCGCTGATCATTCCCGACCCGGTTCAGAGACGATGCGATAGGGCACCGTATGCCGTCCCGCCACGGGTTGTTGCTCACGATCGTCACGCCGACTGTTGCTGATGCCCTCGGCTGGACCGGCCCAAACATCGGCCCTTTTCGGGTTCAACTGCGAGCCCAGGCCGGCAAGTCGAATTGCAACGACCCCGACACCGGCTCGTCCAGTGTGTTGTCCAAGGTGAATGTCACGATCCGGCGGTCGCGTCGCGACCCGGCCGACGACTCTGGGGAAGTGTTTACGATCATCGGAACCTCCGGCAGCGTCTCAGGCGGACGGTTCTCAAGCACAGTTGGCGGCTCTGCCGAAAAGGAGGACGCCCTCCTTGTGGTTGCTGTTGCCTGCTTCGCCGTTCAACGTCACCTGGGCCGCTTAACCCCGGGCAGCCGTAGTCCGGTCCAGCCACCGCGCCGGACTGCGGATCCGTCTTTCATGATCCGCGCATATCCGTAATTCTTGAAAGCGAAAAGAGAGCGGCCGTTCGCCGGGAACAAGACGGTATGTCTCGGCGTCCTTCAGGCTGTGGTCCGAATGCTATCGCGGCATAGTCGGTGAAATCCTTCGCGTCGACCCGAATGACAGCGGCCCTTTTTGCTCCGACCCAGGGTGACAACGCGAACCACCTGCGGCTGATCGGTGCCGCGTAGGGTTCATGGGTCGCCACGAAAAGCGCCTCACGCTGGCCGGTGCGTCGCGCGACCACCGTAGCCAATTGGTCGAGCTTGGCACCTTTGTTCCGCTGCGACAACCAACTCGCCAGCTGCTCACCCCAAACACCGTGCACCACAAGTGTCTGCGGCTCGCCGGCCATTCTCAGTCGCAACTTCGCCTTATGCTCAACTCTCGTTCCACCATAGAGCCGCTATGAGCCGGTCTGCCCTCCTCAATGACAAAATCGAGCATCCACGGCTCGCCGGTCGTCATGGCCTTCTGATCGTCGACCAGCCAGTAGCGCTTCATCAGCGCTTTCGTGGGCTCAAAGGCATCCGGCTTTTCCGGCTCGAGCCCTGCCGAAGCTATGCAGAACATAGTCGTAAGTATGCGGCACCGGACTGGTCGCGTGAACGACGTCGAGCAGGTATTCCTTTGTCAACAACAGCGCACGGGTTTGGTCGACACCTTCAAACACGCCGTCGGCCGAACTGGCCAGGAATTTGACCTCCGGCGAGAATTCATGGCGCAACGCGGTCAGTTCGGCGTCGCGCGTCTCGCCTTCATCAACGATTAGCGTGTTGTGGGAAACGCTATTGCGCGTCCAGCCGACGTTCGGGTTTTCGTATTGGAGAGCATTGTAGTTCGGATAGAACAGCCGGCCGGCACCATGCAGGCTGATGCTGAACTTGTCGCGATGATCGTGACCGTAGCCCTTGCTCATGATCTGGAAAACCGCGATAGCCTTGCCGCTTGTCCAGTAGTCTGGGGCTCTCATCGGAGCGCAGCATCGCTAGGCCGTAAGTGGGCCACACCTTCGACGGCGCCGGGGCAGTTAGAACTTGGCGGGGAGCGGCGGATGATCGATCAGGTTTGGCGTGTAGCCGGGGATCATCGACACAAAGGCGCCGTAGCGCGGGTCCCGCGAGGCATTGTAGGCAGCGATCAGGGACTCATGCATGACGATGTTGCCTCGGCGGCGCGGCCGGATTGACGAGGATCAGGTCACCCATGGCGTTGGTGGAGCCATCGCCGTAGTTGGCGACGCGGATCTGCCCCGGCCCGTAGCCGGTGCGCTCGATCGGGTAGGCGCTGTCGATGTAGTAATCCATCAAGCCCCTCCCCGAGCCTCCATTGGCATAGGGGGCACTGAACCAATCCTTCTGGTCGTAGAGGCCGCGCCAACGTGACAGCCGCGCGATCATCAGAGCAGCCCCTCGTGCGCGATCGGGTAGATCGGCGCCTCGTGCCAGGGGCCGCCGTCCTTGAGCATCGTGTCGAGGACAACATCGTAGCCGCCGAGCCGGGCGCCCCAAGGCTTGGTGCGCCGAAAGCCCCATTCGATCAGCTCTCTATTGTCGGTCGCCAGGCCGGCGAGGGCCACGGTCGAGGTCGGCTTGAAAACCAGGTTCGCCGTCTGTGTCCAACGGTCCATGGCGCGCATCTTGTAGCGCGACCAGAGGACAATACCTTCCTCAATCTCCTTGCGAGCTGCGGCCTCCAGGCCATTGTACGCCCAGTCGAAGGCGAGATAGCCCGGAGAGGTCGGTGTCGTAATAGACCTCGGGGATGCCTACCTGACCGCCCTTGAAAAAGTCGCCGTTGAGGCGATCGGCAGCTCGCACGGTCCAGTACGCCTTCTTGCCATACTTCCCTAACAGCCACCGTTGCGCGATGGCGGCGTCTTTGGGGTCGCCATCGAGGGCGTAAAGGAACGCGGCAACGAAGCCATCGCGCAGCGGAGGCGGCCTTTTTCAGTCGGGCTAGGTCCGCCTTCGCCCAGCCTCCTTCTCAATCAGGTCATGCAAACGGTCGCGCTCTACTGCTGGCATGAAATAGGGCCGCTCACTGGGCGGAGCCGATGCCGCGGCTGTGTCGAGGACGCTGGTGAAAATGACAACGACGACAAGAAGGGCCATTCTTGCGGCGGGGCGCATCAGGCGTCTTCTTGGATGCGAGCACATGGGAACGGCCCTATGGTCATTTGGTCCCACCTTCCAGCCAATGAATGTGTCACATACCCGCTCGGCCAAGTTCTATTGCGTTGGCAAGACCCGAGCACTGTCACGCCGCGCACTTCGGATTCCTGCCCCACCAGCTGGCGACATCTACCCGTTCCGCGTTTTTCTGGTGAATTTGACAGCATGACATTTTTGCTCATTACAAGATCTTGCAGCGTGGCTGCTATGACCTTCGTCGTGATCTTGGCGCTGGGCCCCGCCAAGTGGTAGCTCCGCACGGGTCTCCGTTGGCAGATCGACCACTTCCTCGGCCATTTTGCCGTCACGTCGATTGTCTGCGTTGCTTGGCCCCGGCCGTTCGTAGTCGGGGGAGTTCCTCATGGCCGCCGCACCGCTGCTGGAGGGCTTGCAACGTTTGACACCGGATCGCGGTTCCTGATCTCTTGGCTTCAGCTTAGTTCGCCACCGGCGTTACCGACCCGCTGGACATGAAACGGGCACCTGTTGCTGCTGTGCTACAGTGTAGCGTCCAGATCGTCGTCGGGCTGACGTAGACTCGCGTTTTTTCCTTGGTGCGGTGAGCCCTTTGCTTAGGGCGCAGACGGGGCTTTGGGCGGCGGCTCTGCTTGCCGCTCTCTTCATCCAAGCACGGAGGCGACGTGCCAAGCGCCTGTTGCGATGAAGGCTCCTAAATGAACAGGCATGGGCGTCGACCTTCGATCGCGGGCTCGGGCCCTAATTCCCATATCCCCGCGATCCATCGTGAAGTGGAGCAAGCCCTTCAGGCGTTGTCATAATTTCTATAATCAGGGCCAATTAGCCCGCTTACTTACGTTGCTTTGTTCCCCGGGAGGGTGCGCCGGATCATGGTATGTCATTCTTTTTTCTAGTAGTTGCAGTAATGCCACATCTTTTGTTGCCTTGATGGTATACAGTTAACTGGGGGCAAGAAGTCCGATTATCTCAAAGGGGACTACATCATGGTGGCAAGCGGCGGTTTGCTATCTACGCGGTACTCGCATTCGCACTCCGGAGGGAGAGCGTAGAATCGAAGAGCTCAAGATCGGTGATCCAGTTGTCACATTGTCGGGCGAGAGCAAGCCGATCAAATGGATTGGCCGTCAGCGGTTCAAGAAGAGCTCTGAACGCTGGCCGAGCGGACTTTGAGCCGATTCGGATCAGCCGCTTCGCGCTCGACGAGCGGACCCCGCACCGGGATCTGTATCTCTCACCGAACCACGCCATTTACATTGATGGGGTGCTGATACCCGCGAAGTATCTCGTCAATGGACTAAACATTACGCAGTGTGCGCCCGAAGGTGCGGATATCATTGACTACCTGCACATCGAACTGTTCGCCCACGACGTGATTTACGCGGAAGGTGCGACGGCTGAGACATTTGGCTCGCTGCGCGAGGCTCGTGACCATTTCGACAACTTCTATGAGTATTACCGGCTGTACCCGAACGAGGACGAAACCGCGCATCCTCCGTGCGCGCCGCTTCTCTGGGGAGAGTCCCGGTTGGAGAGGGCCATGCAGCCCTTGCGCAGCGTACTGGAGCCGTGGATTGACGTGCGCACAACACGGGACAAAATTCGGGATCGACTTGCCGCGCGCGCACGGGATCTGGTCGACTAATAAGGACACGCTGCACGGCTTGGATTTCGTCCCGCTTGGTCAGGTTGCGCATGGCCGCGATTGGGCGGGACTTCGTCTCCGCTGTTAGGGTGGGGAGATGAGTTCGCGCGCGCCTGGCCAAATAACCCGTTTGAACGATGCCGCGCCAGTGATATCGCGGCAAACCACCAAGCGCGAAAGAGGAAAGGATTGAACGATATTGCGTTTAAAAGATAACGGGTGGCGCGTGGATCATTGTTGTTCACCAGACACTTGCCGATGAAATACATGGTCCCCGCCCAATTCGATCTTCGGAGGATGTGTGATTTGCCTGGAAGAGTCGCTCAGCTTCTTGCACGACCTCGGCATCGGAGTGACCGGAAAGCCGAAGGCGAAGAGCCTTGTGAGAAAGCCGCGCGTATGAGGCTTGTCGATCGCGGCAGGAAGAACTGATCGAGCCAGGGGTGATACGTCCCCGATACAGGCACTGTTCGACCATCGCGAACGTACCGAGCGCCGCCAGGCGATACCAGAGGTCCCAATCCTGAGCATAGTAGAAAGCCGCTCGGTAGCCGCCCGCCTTAACATAGGCTCCCCTGCGAAACATGACCGAGCCGTGGTGTGTGGGACCGTCGATCACTTCCTCTCCTTTGGACAGTATGCGGATAGGGCTACTCGCAAGGCCTTTGCCTTTGTTCGTGAAGAGATACTCATCCATCGGGCCAACCATGGAAGTCCAGCACGAAACAAAGGCGCAGTCCTCATGTTGATCGAGAACTTCCTTCTGCAGGCGAAGCCTGTAAGGCATGGAGATGTCGCCTGCATCTTGTCGGGCGATGTATTCTCCTTGGCCACGTCGCAGCCCCTGATCAGGGAGCGGGTAAGGCCCTGGTTTTCTTGATGCAAAATCCGGACACGAGCATCACGACCGCATAGTTGCCGAGAGTGACGTCACTGCCGTCGGTCGAACCATCATCGACGATTATGAATTCCAGGGAGACGCCCTCCTGCGACAGGACGCTTTCCATCGTTTCAGGCAGTCTGTCGGCGCCGTTGTAAACGCTCATGACGACGGAGATGTCGGGAAGGTCGCTCATCGTAAGTGGTCGTTACGCCAGCGAGTAGTCCCTTTGCATCCAACCTATTGCTCAAGCTGCCCGATCACTCGCGCGCAAGAGAAGCCCAGCGGAGCGCTGAGAAAGTAACCCTTTTCAATCGGACACATCAACTCTATCGCCAGACTTGCAACTCTATCGCCAGACTTGCTTCTGCGGTGCGATCTGCGACGATGGCCTCAAGCCGATGGCGATCGTCTCGGGGGACGCTGACAGTGATCCCTGTTCTTATGGCCAGAGCTTTGGACTGCTTCGGGTGATTTGGAAGACTCGCTCAATCCTTTCCGCGCTACGCGCCAACTTGCCCGGCCGACAGAACCCGACTTGCCAGTTGTCGTCGGTCAATGTTCCAATGGCAAACTTGAGCTCCGTGCCGCTGAACGTCATCTCTTGTGGTGGTTCGGACTTAAACGCCAAGTTCCACTTCGCCTTGGGGAATTCGAGCTCTGCAGCTACCACCTGGACGTTAGGCCCGAGTGCTGCCTCGATTTCGTTGTTGGCGTCATCCAGGGCAATAATGCGCTTCCACCCGCGCTGCCCCGAATGGAGATATCCACTTGCCGGGCACCGTCCTGCCAACGTGCACGGTCGTAGACGTGAGCGAGCAGGTTGGCCGGTGACTCCTTTGGCTAGGTGAAGGCGTGGCTCGTTACCACGGACAACACGGACTACGTCAGCTTTGGCCCACTCCTCCTTTTCGATCAGGTCGTGCAACCGGTCGCGCTCCGCTCCGCTGCCGGCATGAAGTATGGCCGCTCACGAGGGAAGCCGGTGCTCGGCTGTGTCAGGGCGCTTGTGAAAATGACAACCAGGACAAGAAGCGCCATTCTTGCAGAATGGCGCATCAGTTGTCTCTGGCATTTGTTGACTGTTGCAACCGGGAGACAGTCGATCATTATTTGCAAATTGCCCTGTTTAGGACACACGTAACTGTCTACGCTTCCCAAGCGAGCGACACGAGACCTGTGTCACTGACTGCGTGTACGTCGTCGGAAGCGGGGAAAGCATATGAGACGGATCGCTATTGCATTCACGGCATTGGCCTTTCTCGCTGTGCCGGCGGCGGCAACAAAGTGCGAGGACGCTGGGACCTGCCCTTCCAAGAGAAAAGTTGGCGTTACGCTACAAACCGCTCCGTCGGCTGGCCAGCCAGCTGACGACAGCGCCAGTCCGGCGGCTCCGCCGGTAGCCCAGCCAGCTGACGACAGGGCTAACCCGGCCGCTCCGCCGGTTGCCCAGCCAGCTGCGGTACGCCAAGCAACTGTGCAACAAACCGTCCCGCAGGTTACCCAACCGGCTGACCAGACCTACCGAATTGGTGCACAGGATGTGCTCGAGATATTGGTATTCCAGGCGCCTGAACTCACTCAAACGGTCCAGGTCGGCCCAACCGGACAGATCAATCTGCCGTTGATCGGCGCCGTTCAAGCTGCAGGCAGGACGGGGCCTGAGGTCGAAGCCGAAATCGCTTCGAGGCTGAGGGCCAAGTACCTGAAGAACCCTCAGGTGAACGTCTACATCAAAGAGTTTAACAGTCAGAAAATCACGGTCGAGGGAGCCGTGAAGAAGCCGGGTCTCTATCCGATCACCGGCCAGATGTCGCTCCTGCAGGCTATTGCATTATCAGGGGGATTCGACGACGTAGCCAGTGCGCGGAAGGTCACCATATTCCGCACCACCGGGGGCCGAGCCACTACGGCAAGGTACGACGTGAGCAAAATCAAGGCCGGCAGGGCACGCGACCCGAACGTGCAGTCGGGCGATATCATTTCGGTCGGCGAGTCCGGCGCTAAAAAAGGGATAAATGGCGTACTCAAGACTTTGCCGATTATCGGTCTCTTCGGGTTGTGATGACGGCTGCTAAATTTAACCCAGAGCATTCGAACAGTCCGTTACCTCTCTCGACGCACACACACTGACCCACCGCCACATCAGTCTCTTGGCGGCGCGATCGCGGCTGATCGGTGTTGCAAGCGAGTTACAGTTGTAAAATATTCTGGGAATCTCGCTCACTGATACTCTCTGCGCGCGAAAGTGAGCTAGAGTGGGTCTCCGGGGGCGGAACAATCGGGGGGTCTCTGATCATGGGCCTGCGCCATCTTGTGTGCTCGGCGGGCGTCTGCGCGCTGATGGGGCTCGTTGTATCCGGGCAAAGCTTGGCTCAGGCTCCGAGCGGGACAGCCGTCGCGGTGGTGCAGTCTGCCAATGCGAGGGGGCCGGGCGGGGCGCGTGTCCTCGAACCCCAGAAACCAGTGTACACGGGCGACCGGATCAATACTGGAGACGTCGGCGAGGCCCAGATCCGCTTTCGCGACGATACCCGATTGGTGGTGGGTAAAAACTCGTCGCTCCTCATCGACAGGTTCGTCTACAACGAAGACCCGACAGCACGGGAAGTGGGCATCAATTTCGCCAAGGGTGCGTTCCGTTTCATCAGCGGCAACACCGCCAGCCAAGCCTATTCCATTCGCACGCCGAATGCGACGCTGAGCATCCGCGGCACGGTGTTCGATGTTGCCGTGCCCGCAGAAGTCCCAGGCACAGAAACACACATAGCCTTTCATGAAGGGAGCGGGGAGGTCTGCCTGAGGGATCCTCCTCAGAGGCGCGCTGATTCTGCCGATTCTACTGTGATCAGCCCGGCCGCCGACTTGCCTGAGGACGAGCGCTGCCGCGTCGTCGAGGGCCCATGCGCGAGCATCATTGTCCGAGACGGCGGCTTTGTCGAATTGGAGCAGGCGCAGAAGGCCAGCATCACAATGTTCCAACCGTACATCTCGCAGGCCAACTACGGTCTGGAACCGGACTTCCAGATTCCCAAGAGCGCCATAGCTGCCTGCGGCCTTGCAGTGATGCCGACTAACCCCTTGATGTTCGCCCCGTTCGCATTAATCCCGCTAAGCATCGTGACGGACGACGACCCGCCGCCGGACTCACCGTTTTGAACCACCAGACTCGGCTGCGGCTACCAGGATGCCAGCAGAAAGGTATCAGCGAGGATTGTGGCGGAAATCCTTGTGCCGGTTGAGCTGCGACAAATTTGACACAGTCGAAGGCTTTATTTGTCGCCGCGCGGATTGGTAATTGCCGGAGCATCAAGCCTTCTGCTACGAGTTCGGAATGGGCAGTTCTATCTGAAAGGGGGTTCGACATGCGCCGTATAGTTGCCGGTGTTTTGGCCGGGCTGATGTCGTTTGGGAGCATCCCGGTTTATGCACAGAGCGTCATGCTCACCGATGTGGGGGGCCAGTTCTTTTGAACACTGGGAAGGGATTCTTGCCGGTATCTTCGGCAACTCAGGTTGCTGCAGGACACCGCGTGCTGGTCGGTGAGAAGGCCAAGGCCAGGCTGGTCTACGAAGATGGATGCAGCATCCAACTGAAGCCGCAATCGCTGACTACCGTGAGCGTAGCATCAACGTGCGCGGTGATTACCCCTGCCGCCGACATGCCGGTCGTGGTGGAGGAGGCGCGCCCGTTTCCATGGCCCATCTTACTTGCCGTCCCATTCGCATGCATTCCCTTAGGCTGCTTCGAAGATGATGATAATGATGATAATGATGATGGGGGGGATAGCCCGGATTAAGGGCCCTCGTCCCGTATCGGCAACTTGATCGGGTTGTAAGGCGCTAGGTTTGGACCGGCCTAGGGCATTGTTTTGGTTCGTCGCCGTCCTCTTCGTTCTGGCTCTGGTATTGGGTGGAGGTGCGCGTGCTCGGTCGCTTGACCGATTCGATCGTCCAGCTCGCCAGTCTACCCGTACTTGTGGCAGCGTTCCTCCAGTATAAGAAAGATGCCGGGGGGCACCTCCCTTGGAGCGTGCTGTTATTGGGGACTGCCATCCTCGTCGTCCCTATCACCCAACTGGCGCCTCTCCCGGCCTCCTTGTGGACCGCACTGCCTGGCCATGGGACAATCGCGGCTACATTTCAGACTGTAGGTCTGCAGCTTCCCTGGATGCCGTTAAGTCTATCTCCGGACTCAACCTGGTACAGCCTTCTGTCCTTGCTGCCAGTCTTTGCAGTGTTCTTTGGCGTTCTACTCCTCGACCATCGTGAGCGCCGCTATTTGGCCATCATGATGCTCGTTTTCGGGTTTGCAAGCGTGGTGCTGGGCCTGGCCCAACTGATGCAGGGTACGTCAAGCCCCCTCCGTTTCTATGAAGTCACCAATCGAGAGGAGGCGGTGGGATTGTTTGTCAACCGCAACCACTACGCAGCGTTTCTCTATGCGCTCATGCCGCTGACCGCCGCCTGCGCGGTCTGGCTCGCGATGAGCCCGAGGGCTCACGGAAGCGGGGAGAGCGACCGCCGCATTGTTGGTATTGTCGCGCTTCTCTTGGTGTTTGCGACGCTCGTGCTTGGCGTCGGCATGAGCCGTTCCCGCGCCGGCATAGGGCTGGCCTTCGTCGCGACATTGGCAAGCGTCGCGCTCGCATGGCCCTATCGGAAAAGTCATCTCCGCTTTGGTCCGAGGAGCCTCCTGTTCGGAAGCTGCCGCCGTCGGCGGCCTCGCACTGACGCATTTTGGCCTCTACCGAGTTCTGCAGCGGCTCGAGGACGATATCGTCACCTCCGCCCGATTCGACATTCTGGCCCATTACGCTCAAGGCGGTGAAGGCATATTGGCCTTTTGGCAGCGGCATGGGAACCTTTGTTCCGATCTACCAGATGTTCGAGACAGCCCGAGGCTGCGCGACACCTATGCTGAACCGGGCTCACAACGACTTCCTCGAGCTGTTGCTGGAAGCCGGAGCGGTGGCGGATGGTGGTGTTCGTGCTTTTATTGCGTGGTTCGCCGTCGGCAGCGTCAGGATCTGGCGGCGATCTCCACATCGGGAGCGGACGGTTCCGATGCATTCGACCTGTCGCTCGCGCGCGCGGGCACCGTTATCGTCGCCACCCTGCTGCTCCATTCGATTGTCGACTTATCCGTTGCGAACCACCGCAATGATGGCGGTCTTCGCGTTTGCCTGCGCGGTCATGGTCGATCCTGTGGTGGCGACCCCCATGACTACGCGGGTCATGCCGAAGTCGCGACAAAAATGACACAGGGGATCCTTGGGCTGAAGGGACGACTTGCTGCTTGACTCGGCCGCCCCGCCCGCCAAGCAGGTCACTGGCGGCCGAGGAAAGCCGTTGCGTCGGGGCGCGCCAACATTGATCGATCTCCATTGTCATATTCTTCCTGGCATCGATGACGGTGCTGCAGACCTCAGTGTGTCGGTCGCAATGGCGCGGGCATCGGTCGCGGCCGGCGTGACCGTTCTCGCCTGCACCCCGCACATCCTTCCCGGCGTTTACAACAACAGCGGGCCTCAAATCCGCACCGCGGTCGCGCGGTTGCAGACGGTTCTCGACCAGGAAGGCATCCCGCTTCAACTGATCGCCGGTGCGGACATCCATATCGTTCCCGACTTCGTGGGCGGCCTCGCAGTCCGGCCGTCTCCTGACGCTGGGTGACACGCGATATGTGCTTGTCGAAGTGCCGCATCATGTCGCGCCGCTGCGTTTGGACGAGTGCCTCTTTCAGCTGATGGTGGCGGGCTTCGTTCCGGTGCTCACTCATCCCGAGCGGCTCTCGTGGATCGGCAGCCATTATGCAACGCTCCAGCGGTTGGCTGAGACCGGCGTGTGGATGCAGATTACCGCGGGTTCGCTGGTCGGCAGCTTCGGCAGACGGGCACGTTATTGGGCGGAACGCATGCTCGACGAAGGTTTCGTTCATATTCTCGCGTCGGACGCGCACGACACGAACCGCCGGCCACAGTTGCTACTCGAGGGTCGCGAAGCAGCCGCCGCCAGGCTCGGTGAGCAGGAGGCAGACCGCCTGGTATCGATCAGGCCAAACGGAATAGTCGGAACGAGTCGCCCCACACATTGCCGATGCCGTGTCGGGCGGCGGGTGTGACCGGACGGGCGGCTCCTCGTAGATCGATGTGGTTCAGGTAGTGGTAAGGACCTGTGGCTCGATTGCCACACCAGCCTGTGCTATCGCGCGGAAGCGGAACCATAGCTTGACTTCCACCACCCCCAGCGCCCAAAAAGGGGAATCAGCGGCTTGGGAAAGCCGCTAAGTCGGGGCGCGTCAGCATGTTCGATCTCTATCGCCATGAGGCTCTTGGCATCGGCAAGGATGCGGAGGGCCTGAGCGTGTTGATTTGCAATGGCCTGCTCAAGGTACTTCCATGTCAGGCGTCTTTATGGGTGTGTCGTGAAGACGGTCGCCTGGCATTGACCGACGGTCATCCATGAACCAACAGCCTTTACATACGAATGGGGCTGGCGGACCGCACGGCGCTATTCCCGCGCTGGTGGAAAGGGATGCGGCGCCGGCGGTTGTAAGACAAGCCGGTTACCCTTCCGCCGTGATCGAATCCGCTCCATACGGGACGGTGGAGGAAGGGCGGATCAGTTACCTCGACTACTGGCACATCGTCGTCAAGCGCCGCTGGCTGATCTTGGGCGTGCTCGGCGTTTGCCTGGCCTTCGGTTTGTACAAGTCTCTGTCCGCGACGCCGATGTATACGGCAACGGCGACCCTGCAGATCGACCCGCAGGCTGCCGTCATCATCGAGGGCGGCGAGGTCACACCCGAATGTCCGCGATTGGGATTTTCTCCAGACCCAGCTTGTAATTCTGAAGAGCAGGGCTCTGGCGAGGGAGGTGCTACCCAGGCTCAACCTCACGAGCGACATGAATGTGGGCGGCAAGAATTCCTCGCCCTTTGCCCAGCTCACGGCCAGGATCACCGATCTTCTGCCCGTTGCTGGGCTGAAAGAACTGTTGAGCGAGGTGCGGAGACAGCGCCAGACGCGAACGTGACGGCGCTCAGAGCATCGCCGATCGAGAGAGCAGGGCGATTGGAATGATCATGGGAGGCACTCACCGTCCGGCCGGTCAAGAACTCGCGCATCGTAGAGGTGATCCATACCGGTCCCGATCCCGACCTCGCTCAGAAGTTGGCCAATGCCGTTGCCGAAGGCTTCGTGGCCATGAACCTCAAACGGCGTGGCGGGGATTCGAAACTTGCAAAGGAAACTCTCCAGGACGAGGTGGCCAAGAGCAAGCAGGCTCTCGAGGATGTGGAAGGACGCCTCGTCGATGTCGCGGCGCGGGAGCAGATCGTGATGATCGAGGAGAAACTGTCACTGGCGGAAACCAATCTGAGTGACGCCAATGCTCTGTTAAGCCAGGCGATCGACGAGCGCATCCGCAATGAGCAATTATGGCGGCAGGCCCAGGGGGACAAAGGCGACGCGCTTCCCCAGATCCTTGCCAATGCGACGATCGAGGGACTTCGCGGACAGCGCTCGGAACTCGAAGCCGAGTACCAGGACAAGCGGAGCCTCTATCACCCCGGTTATCCATTGATGGTACAGATGAAGGACAAACTTGGCGCAATCAGCCGTCAAATCGTCACCGAGACCGCGCGGATCAAGGAATCGCTGCGGGCCGCCTACGAGACTTCAAAGAACACGGAGGAAGCTCGCCGCAAGCGGGTGGACGAGTTGCGGAGCGAACAGCTCGCGCTGCAGAAAAGGCGCATACCCTACGATACTCTCAAGCGCGAAGTCGACACCCATCGCTCGCAGCACGACGCGCTTCTGAAGCGCTACACTGAAGTCGGCGTAGCCGCCAATGTCGGCACCAACAATGTTTCCGTCGTAGACCTCGCCGAGCGCGGGTGGAAGAGCTCACCGAACATCAAGCGTACGCTGACGATGGCGTTGCTGATGGGCCTGTTCATCGGTGTCATCGGCGCCTTCGCGATCGAACACCTCGATGACAGGATCAGATCCCCGGAGGACATGGAACGGGCTCTCGGAAGACGCCGACCCTGGGCGTAATTCCGAAGGTTGCTGCCTCCTCCAAGATACCCTCACTGCTGGCCGATCCGCGCTCGGCGCTATCGGAATCCTATCGCTCGCTGTGCACTGCGCTGCAGTTTTCGACGGCGGCCGGCATTCCCCAGACCCTCGTGGTCACCAGTTGCCAGCCCTCGGAAGGGAAATCGACGACCGCTCTGGCGCTGGCGAAGAATCAGGCTGCCATGGGCTTGGAGGTCCTCATTGTCGATGCCGATCTCCGCAATCCGGCATTGCACAAGTTGCTCAAGGCCGATAACAGTTTAGGTCTCAGCAACTATCTCTCGGGTGGCTGCAATGCGGAGGACACATTCCAGACCACGGGCCTGAAGAATCTCATCTATATGGGCTCGGGTCCGCTGCCTCCCAACCCTGCCGAACTTCTGGCCGGGCCACGGTTGCAGTCTTTCCTGACTTTCGCGGCGGAAGAATTCGATCTGGTAATCATCGATGCACCACCGGTCCTCGGCCTCGCCGACGCTCCATTGCTGGCGAGTGCCACGGCGGGAACGCTGCTCGTCGTCGCGGCCGGGCAGACGCGAACGGGTCCCGTGCGCTTTGCTCTCAAGCGCCTCAGAGTTTGCTCGTGCCCGAATCGTCGGTGCCGTGCTCAGCAAGTTCGACTCCAAGAACGTCGGCTACGGCTACAGCGCCGCCTACGGTTACGGAGATAGCGACTACTACGGCTACGGTGCCAAGCCTGCCAGGATCGCCAGCTCCGCCAGGAGTTGATCGATGGTCAGGAACGGTGCAGTCGAAAAGGCCATCAGCCTGTTTCGCACGCCGACGCTCGTGCGAAGCCTGCGAACCCGTCCACTGCCAGACGACGTCATCGTGTTGATTCGCATCGCTGCCGGCTGCCCGGCTGCGGCGAAGGAAGCAATGGCGGCCACCGGCGAGCCAGTTCACCTGCTGAAAGAGGCTGCAACTTTCTACATCACGCAGGTTCTGCTTCATCCGGGAGCCGATAGCTACCGCATGCTCGGCGCTTCTTCCGTTGCTCCGCAAAAGGAACTGCGCAGCAATATGGCGTGGCTGCTGCGCTGGCTCCACCCCGATCTCGACCAGCCAGACGTGCCTTGCGAATACAGCAGACGCGTCGTTCGCGCGTGGGAAAACGTAAAAACGCCGGAGCGACGGGCGATATATGACAAGGAGCGGCTGCTCACCCCACCTTCCAGCCCTTCATCATCGCCGTTGCGGAACTCGCGTCGCCGCGGTTTCAAGGCAGACACGCTGCAGGTGAGTTCACCGGGTTCGTTTCCGATCGCACGTCGTGCAAGAACTGCCGATCGCAACGGTCGGAACGGCCTGAAATCTGCCGCTGTGATCATCGTCCTGGCAGCCGGCGCAGCATGGCTGTCACTTGCCGGATCCGAACTTGTCCCCGTCAATCCGTTCCGGGGATCGCAAATAGCAGCAGGCAGCAGTTGGCTTGACAGCGTTCTCGGCAGATAGCCCGCACTCGGGCAGACGGACCTCCGCCATGCGCCGGCGCCGGCGCGTGCCGGTCACCCTCCTGGCGCTTTTCATGATCGCAGGTGCATTGCTCGCCTGGCAGATCGTAATTCGGGGAATCGGCGGAACCCTTTGGGAATCCGCACCGGAACTGGTACTGGCGGTTCGCGGCGATGACGCGCGATCGTTGATCCAGCTTGCCGAAAAGCAGCTGTCCACGAGGCAGACGCCAGGTGACTCGGACCCGCGAGCCGAGGCGCGCGAATTGCAGAATCTTGGCGAGCGAGCACTGCAAGCCGAACCGTTGAATGTCGCCGCGATCCGGACCCTGGCGCTGGCGGCGGAGCGCGCGAGAAACGAGGCGCATGCGTTAGAACTGATGACTATCGCCGGCCGTCGATCGCTCAGGGATACCACAACTACCGCCTGGCTCCTGCACAAAAGCCTGGAGCGGCAGGATTTCGCCGAGGCGCTTCGTCGTGCCGAGGCCCTCTGGCGCACCCGTGTCAAGTTGCGCCCAGATGCAGATGTGGCCGATCGGCGGGAGGTCCGCGAACAACTGCTGCCGACACTGGCGGCGATCGCGAGTCACCCGGAAGGCTCGCAGGCCATGATTGACCGGCTTGCGACCAACCCGCCGTGGCGGGCCTCGTTTCTTGCCGAACTGCCGAAACACGTACCCGACGCCGGCACACTCCTCCCTATCTATCGTAGTCTCAAGGACTCGGCCTTCCCACCGACTGCGACCGAGCTGCGCCCGCTCCTCGATAAGCTGATCGGGCAGGACCTGATTGAGCTTTCGTACTACGTCTGGCTGGAGTTCCTGCCCGCGGAACGCTTGGCCGAGGTCGGGCATCTCTATAACGGCAGCTTCGAGCATGAGCCTACGAATCTGCCTTTCGACTGGGTGATCACGTTGACCTCCGGCGCCGATATCGGGATCGTGCCGAGGTCAGACCTTCCAGGAAAACACGGCCTGCTCATCGAATTCGCCCACCGGAGGGTGCCCTTCCAGAACGTTCGCCAAATGGTGATGCTGACGCCCGGCCACTACACGATGACCGGCAGCTACCGGACGATCGATCTGGATAACCAGCGCGGAATGGTGTGGCGGATTTACTGCTCGGGCCGGGAAAAGTCGCCGATAGCCGAGTCTGAGCGGGTATCCGGAACGTCGTCGACCTGGAAGGAATTCTCTTTCTCCTTCGAGGTACCCGCAGCCGGTTGCCGTGCTCAATGGCTTCGACTGGAGCTGGCCGCTCGCATCGCGGCCGAGACGCAGGTTTCCGGCGCCATCTGGTATGATGATCTGAAAATCGGGCGGCCGGATCATCCGGACACGGATTGAGCGCGTGCGTGAAAGTCAGCGATGATGCTTTCGTAGTAAGCTATTAGTTTGGGAAGAATCCGGTTCGGGTGGAGTTCGGCGATACGTGTTTCCGCGCACAGGCCCATCGTCTCCAGCCTCTCGTCAGGTGCAGACCATGCGTCCTCGATGGCTGCCGCAAGAGCTTGGTGGTCACCTGGCGGGACCAGCCACCCAGACTTACCGTTCACAATTAGCTCCTCAAAACAAGAGCCTGTCGTTGCAATGACAACGCGGCCCAGCCCCATCGCTTCAAGGCACGTGTTGGGCATGTTGTCTACAAGTGACGGCAACACCACAAAGCGAGCCCTTCGGACGAACGGATAGAGTTGATCATGCGGCATGCTATCGAGTAGATGGACGCGATCCGCCACCGAGCGAGTCCGGTCGGCAATGTACTCGCGCATCTGCCGACCGTCTGGAGCCGGCGGACCACATGGACCGATTAGAACCGCACATGCGTCTGGAAATCTAGCAAGCACTCTTGGCAACGCATGAGCGAGCACGTGCACGCCTTTCATCTGGGTCATATTTCCAAAGAAAAGGAAATATGGGATTTCAGAGAGGCCGAACGTCCGTAGCCGGGATTTGTCTTCACTCGGCTGCTCCGCGAAGAAGGGTGTTTCGATTACATCGACCTTCGGCAGCCGGTAGTTCAGTCGCACTTGCTCGGCAACGAATCGAGTCGGAGCATAGACCCAGCGGGTGCCGCGGGTCGCCCACTCCTCAAGCCGCAACCGCAGTCGTTGGCCATAGTGCTGTGGACTACCGGCCAACTTGTGCCAGAGGGGAGGATAGTTGCTCATGCGCATCACGACGGGAACGCGGCGTTCCAATCGGAAGAATTGCCCGACAGCGCAAACGTTGGCGACCTGTACCATGTCAAATCGAAGTTGACGGCTAAGCTTTCGCCACCTTCTCCACAGACACCAGGCCGCCTTCGTCTCCTGGTAAGGATGATACAAATTATTCATGAAAAAGCGGTCGAGGTGATCAACAATCATCCGCCGATCCCAAACGGGAAGCACTCGGTGAAGGTTTACTCGATGATGGATGAACGTCTCGTCTGACGTCGCCAGCACGAGCACATGGACCTCGTGTCCCGCTTCGGCCAAAGCCGTCGCGACTCGACCAAGATAGTTTGCCAAGCCGCCGGCGCAATTCGGCTCGGAGACGTATTCCGGTGTAATGAAGGCAATCCGCATCGCTAGGATATTCTACAACTTGGAGCAGCTTGCATCGTGCGGCAGCAGAGATTGGAAGTCTGGCGCCAATCCGTGCTCTGGCTTTTTCTTTTGAGGGGTACGAAGAAGACAAACACGCAGCGATTTTACTCCATCGCGGGCCGACTGCTCAAACCGGGTATCTTGAAAGTTCAGTGTGTTCAGAAGAATTCGCCTACCTTTTGGGCGGAAGCATCAGTCTGCCCAACGCGTAGTCCCATTCCCTCGGTTCAAATCGGTGAACGCCGGCCATTGGGTGCAGGGTGATTTCTCCAAAAATGGGCCGGTCCACGTCGTAGAGATCGATGCGAGCGAAAGCTTCGCCGTCGGCGAGTCGCTCGGCGATGGTCATCATTTCTCGAAGATGCGCCGGCGGATGAGCTTCTCCGGTATAGAACGGATGGTTCAGCCTAACCGGGAAGCGATTGAAGTCCGCATCGAAGAAAGCCTGCTCGAAATTCGTCTCGCGGTTAAAATTGACCTGGATGAACTCTACCTTTCCGAAGAACACCCAGAACTTGTAGTCCAGTGGCAGCGAGCCATTTGCCTGCTGTAGCAACCGTTCGATGAGCAGCGCCGGCGGAATCCAGCGATATTCCCATTCCGCGTACAGGGCGGAATAATCTTCGCGCAGCCACTCCTGAGTTTGCGCTTGGGCCAAATCCCAATCGAGATCGCTGTCTTGCCCGAACGATGATCTTACGGTTCGATCCGTGGTTGGCTTTGATGATGAAAGGCGGCTCGAGCGCCGCTCTGCGAGCCTCACAAAGGCTCGTTCCAGTCCAAAGAAGATCGCTCAGATATTGCGGCCCGATTCTGGATGCAACGTATTCACGGACACCGATCTTGTCCGCCAACCTGGTGTGGATGGCTTTTCGCCCGAATAGCATGGACTGCTTCATGTGTTCATTGAAGCATTTCGGAGCAATCAGATTGGGATATGAGCCAAATACTGACTTGTAATGGTCCAGTATCTTGATCAAATCCGAGGGCAGGAAAGCAAGGTCGACTAGACCTCGTCCAGCCGAACTGTTGGCCAGCGACGTCTGCTTCAACGTCCGGGCAATTCTGTCAGTTATGCGTGCTGCACTTCTCAGCACGTGCCCCAGACCTGGCAATTGCTTGTCTCCCCGCGGCAAACTGACAAATGAGCCACAGAAAATCAATCAGTCGCCGGCCTATTGGGCCTTAAGTGTTGCAGCAATGCAACAGGGAGTGAAAAAAGCCCGATCTGAAAGGAAATCTGCTTGTGAGCCACGAACCCGGAATTAGTCTTGTTCTACTAGCGGGGATTACCAGCGGGGATGAACGGCGATGGTCCGTGATGCGTGGGCGGGATTCGTGGGTCGCTTGCTGCTTGAGTTGTGTTTGATCGCTTCGGCAACGGCTGCGGCTCTCCTGGTTCGTGACAACTTCGCTTATTCGCCGGATCGATTGCTGGCTCTTCTCCCCTATCTGTCACTGACGCTCGCTCTTGCGATCCCGGTCTGGCTGGCATTGGGTCTGCACCGAACGATCTGGCGGTTCAGCGCCATGGGCGACTATCTGCGTGTTCTCATGGCTGTCGCAATTGCTGTGTTGGCCGCCACCGCCGTGGGTTTCATGATCAATCGGCTCGATGGCGTGGCGCGTTCGATTCCCCTCCTGCAGGCGTTGCTTATGGGATTTGCCCTGGTCGGCGTCAGGGTGATTGCGCGGCTCAGGCAGCAGGCGGCCGAAACGCAACTCCGCGCTCGGATCCGTCGACATGGCGGGTCATGAGAACATTCTGATCATGGGCCTCAACTCGATCAGCGAGCTTTATCTGCGGTCGGTAGCCGAGTTTGCCGGCGATCGCGTGCGGGTGGCCGGCATTCTGGCGAACGAGGCGAAGGACCGGGGGCGGCTGGTTCATCAGCACCGAGTGCTTGGCACCGTGGAGGAGGTCCAGAGCATCCTGTCGGAGCCTCGATGTGCACGGTATGATCCTCGATCGCATCGTCGTGACGCAGCCGCTGGACCGGCTGTCGCCGAAGGCGCAGGAGGCTTTGCTCCGAGGTGGAGACAGACCTCCGACATCCGGCTCGATTTCTTTGCCGAGCGGATCGGCTTTGATGCACACCCTCAACCTCGCCCAGTCGCGGCGTCGCGCCCGACCGCGACTCGACGGCGCCGCGGTTTTCTCGTTCAGCACTGCAGAACGAGAGGCGCTCCTGCGACGGCCGTATTGGCAGGTCAGGCGAGCCCTCGATATCTTCGCCGCCATCGTTCTGATCGTCGCGCTGGCGCCGCTGACCTGTCTGGTCGCTGCGCTGGTGGCGTTCGATGTGGGACTGCCGCTTACGTTCTGGCAACAGCGGCCCGGTGCCGGGGGCCGCCCATTCAGGCTCCGCAAGTTTCGCACCATGGCCGCCGCGCATGATGGCACGGGCCGGCGCGCACCGGACGAGGATCGCCTGTCGGCGATCGGGCGGTTTTTGCGACACACGCGGCTCGACGAATTGCCGCAACTCTTTAATATCCTCACGGGTGAGATGTCTTTCGTGGGACCGCGGCCGCTTTTGCCTGTCGATCAGCCCTCCGCCATGTCGGCGCGGCTGTTGGTGCGTCCCGGACTCACTGGCTGGGCGCAGGTCAAGGGCGGACGCGAGATTTCCGCTGCCGACAAGGCAGCGCTCGACATCTGGTATGTCCGCAACGCTTCGTTCATCCTCGATCTGGAAATTGTGCTGAAGACCGTGCCGCTGCTGCTCTTCGGCGAACGTGTCGAGCGCGAGGCCATTCGCCAGGCCTGGACCGAGCTTCGCGGGTACGGATTCGGCGTCGAGGACGCCAGAGCCGAGGAGCTGGACGTGCCCACCGGTCAACTCGTGCAACAAAGCCGCCTGAAAACAAGGGCCGGCGCCATGGCTGAATCCCCTCGGGACGAATGGCCATGGAGTTGCCACATAGCTAAGGAAGGTGCGGGGAGTCGTGGGAATATGCCTCGTGAAACGTTCTTCGAGAGGTGGAGAGATTCACCCGAAGTGCGGTAGCTTTGGGCGAGGGGAGAAGAGCAGCGTGATCGAGCGTGGAACGAGCAACGGGATTGAACGCAAGTCGATCCTGGTGACCGGCGGCGCCGGCTTTCTCGGCTCGCATCTGTGCGATCGGCTGATCGAGGAGGGCCACGAGGTCGTCTGTGCTCGACAATTTCTTCACCGGCACGAAGCGCAACGTCGAGCACCTGATCGGCCATCCGCGCTTCGAGCTGATGCGCCACGACGTGACGTTCCCGCTCTATGTCGAGGTCGACGAGATCTACAATCTGGCCTGCCCGGCCTCGCCCATCCACTACCAGCACGATCCCGTGCAGACGACCAAGACCTCCGTGCACGGCGCCATCAACATGCTGGGGCTCGCCAAGCGCCTGAAGTGCCGCATCCTGCAGGCCTCGACCTCGGAGGTCTACGGCGACCCCTCCGTTCATCCGCAGACCGAGGACTACTGGGGCAATGTCAACCCGATCGGTCCGCGCTCCTGCTACGACGAGGGCAAGCGCTGCGCCGAGACGCTGTTCTTCGACTATCACCGCCAGCACAGGCTCGACATCAAGGTGGCGCGCATCTTCAACACCTACGGGCCGCGCATGCATCCGAACGACGGCCGGGTGGTCTCGAACTTCATCGTCCAGGCGCTGAAGGGCGAGCCGATCACCATCTACGGTGACGGCAGCCAGACCCGCTCGTTCTGCTACGTGACGACTGATGGTGGAGGGTTCGTGCGGCTGATGGCGACGGCGAAGGACTTCACCGGCCCGGTCAATCTCGGCAATCCGGACGAGTTCACCATTCGACAGCTGGCCGAGCTGGTGATCGAGATGACGGGGTCGCGCTCGAAGCTCCGCTTTCTGCCGCTGCCGCAGGACGATCCGAAACAGCGCCAGCCGGATATCACGCTGGCCAAGGAGCGGCTCGAATGGACTGCCGACGGTGGCCCTGCTCGCAGGGCTTGAAGCCCACCATCGCCTATTTCGACAAGCTGCTCGCGGGGCAGACCAACGTTGCAGCGGTAGTTGCCTGAGCTTCATCGACGCCGGTCCGGGGATGCCCTCGTCGAACCGGCACTGCGCTGATCGATGAGGCTGAAATCGTTGATTTTCCACGGAAATTTCATCGGAGAAGTGGATGACCTCCTACGAAACTGCTGTTGAGCCCATCGCCGAACATTGTCCATGCTCCGATCCGCGAAGCCGGCCAATCCTCTGGCAAGGCCGCAAAGGGTCCGTCGCATGAGCTTCCGCTAACGGTTTACACGCCAGAATTGCCGCTGCGGCGTCCCCTGAAATTACTCGGCTGACATGGCCCGGGATCTCCTTCGCTCGCGCGAACTCGCTTGGCGGCTCTTCGTCCGCGACACACGGGCACGATATCGCAACAGCCTGCTCGGCTATGTCTGGGTGTTCGTCCCGCCTTTGGTGGCAGCCCTGCCCTTTATCTTTCTCAATGCTCAAGGGTGTCATCAAGATCGGCGACACGCCATTGCCTTACGGCGCCTTTGCCATGGTCGGAACGATGATCTGGCAGGTCTTCGTGGACGCCCTCAACAGTCCGCTGCGGGCGGTCTCCAGCGCGCAGCCACATGCTGACTCGCATCAACTTCCCGCGCGAGGCCATCCTGGTGTCGGGCTGATGCAGGTAGGCTTCAGCTTCTTGGTGCGGCTTCTGCTTCTTGCCGGGGTCTTCGTTTGGTACGGCATCGTGCCACCGCTGACCGCTCTCCTGTTTCCCTTCGGCGTCGTCGCGCTTGTCCTCACGGGCTTCGTCCTTGGGTTGCTGCTGACGCCGCTCGGATTGCTCTATGGTGACGTGCAGCGGGCGCTGGCCGTCGTCACTCCCTTCTTGATGTTCTTGACACCCGTGCTCTATCCGACGCCGCAGTCAGGTCTTGCAGGCATAATAGTGGCGCTCAATCCGCTTACGCCATTGGTGACCACGACGCGGGACTGGCTGACGCTTGGCGCGACGCCGCACCTTGCCAGGCTTCATCGTCGTCACTGCTTTGATGACGGTCGCTGTCTGCTCGCGGATGGATCGCCTACCGCGTCGCGCTGCCCCATCTGATCGCGCGGCTCGGGAAACTGAAGCGGAGCCGGCATGAGCGACGATGTCCTGATCCGCGTCGAAGGCGTCTCCAAGAAGTTTTGCCGCGGTCTCAAAAGGTCGCTTGTGGTACGGCGTCAAGGACACCGTCGCCGATCTCGCCGGCAGGACGAGCCCAAATTCACTGCGCCCGGACGAGTTCTGGGCGGTCGATGACGTTTCCTTCGAGCTTAAGCGCGGAGAGTGTCTCGGCCTGATCGGCCGCAACGGCGCCGGCAAGACCACGCTTCTGAAGATGCTGAACGGACTGATCAAGCCGGACAATGGCCGGATCGAGATGCGCGGCCGCGTCGGCGCGCTCATCGCGCTCGGAGCGGGCTTCAACCCGATCCTGACCGGCCGCGAGAACATCTACGTCAATGCCTCGATACTTGGGCCTGAGCAAGCGTGAGATCGATCGCCAAGATCGACGAGATCATCGATTTCGCCGAGATCGGCGAGTTCATCGACTCGCCGGTGCAGAGCTACAGTTCGGGCATGGCAGTGAGGTTCGGCTTTGCCGTGGCCACGGCCCTCGAGCCGGACGTGTTGCTGTTGGACGAGGTTTTGGCGGTGGGCGACGCCAGTTTCCGCAGTAAATGCTGGAGACGACTTGGGGATCGTCCTGAGTGCCACTGCCGTAGTTCTGGTATCGCATGAAGCATACGCTATCAGCCGACTATGCGACAGGGCTGTTCTCTTGGATCGCGGCAAGCTCGTACTTGATTTCTGACGCCGATACGGCACTTACGCGTTACGCGGATACGCAACCTGTACATGAGGCTGGAGATAGTATGCTGACCTCAATAACAAGGTAAGTGAGGTAGTTTTTCACTCTCCAATCAAGTCTCTTGAGCCAGGCGATTTCTATGACTTCACCGTCGATATAGTAATGCATCGAGGAAGCGCAAATTGATCATGCGGTCATAAATATATGCGACGCGCATGGAGAGGTTCATGCGCAATGCCCGCTGAAATTCCCGATGGCGCGCTTCTCAGGGGGCGTAACAACTTCTCTATTCGCGTTGGCCCGCTGTTTCTGTCGCGACGGCGCTTCAACCTGGTGGTGCTGATCAGCTCCAACGGTGGAAAATTCCCCCTTGATTTAATCGAGGGCCCAGCTTGGCTTTGACTTCATGGGCAGCGTTAGTTACGGGGCGAAATACTATCCCCCGAGTCAGGTAAGAGTCTCGGATTATGCAGCTTGACGGAGGAAATTGGCTTTGCCGTCGGTGCTCAAAGTCATAGGCAAGCGATTCGGTTTGCGCGCAACAAAGTGAGTCCAGCTAGCGGAGCGATGACGGATGACCGGTATTTCCGGGAGCTTGTAACCAGCCGTCGTCACGGCGAACTACACTGCCGATCGATGCTCAAATATTTCGCGAACTTGGACCTGCCACCGCTGGCTTGGTTGGCGTCGATAAACCCAGTCACGGGCGAATGCCGCATCGAGCACGGCCGCCTCGTCGAGACGCGTGAGGATTTTGCTGTCGAAGGCGTGTGGGCTGGCTCATTTGCAGCGGGTCGATTTGATGGTTGCGAGTCGTTTTTCGGAAGTGGTGTAGTTCGGCGCCCTTCTGGTGAGATCGTCTTTGTTCCAAGCTCCGCCACAGTCGATTATCTTTATTACCAGGTAAGAGCCGAGCAAATTATCTGCTCAAATTCATTGCCGTACCTGCTTTCGGCTCTGGACGACAGATTGGACGAGTTCAACCCGGAATACAGACGGATCAATGATTCCATTGGAAGCGGTATCGAACGTTACGAACAAGAAATTCCAACGAAGCGTGGGTCAGTCCGGCGGCTGATGTATCACAATATGGTGACTACGGACGGAAAGGTGAGGCAAGAGTCAAAACCACTGCCGCCCGCATTTGATTCCTTTGAACGTTACCGGAGTTATCTTGACCGATACTATCGCAGGCATGATGCAAAACGCTCGAGATCGGCACCGGACCACCCCCCTGCGGATTCTATCCACGCAATCCAGTGGTTACGATACGACCGCCATTAATTCGATTGCGCGCAACTATGGGTTGGATCTGGCGTTGACAATTCATGAATCAAAAGAGGCGCATGGCTATTTCGAGCGGCATAGGAAGCGCACTCCAAGCGACTCCGGCGAGGAAATAGGCCGTGCCTTGGGAATCGAGGTACGTTCCATCGACAGGCGTTACTTCCTAAAAGATCCCCAGAACGAATATCTCTACTGGGCTGGTATTCACAACAACCAGGACATGAACCTGCATCAAGTACGGGAATACGTGGGCAGCGGCGCCGTGCTGTTGACCGGCGACTATGGTGATCCCGTGTGGACGAATCGTGCATCGACGAATTCGCGCGGTCTGACAATGATAAACGATCAACTCCAGCGAGGCGATCTGAGCGCTTGCGGCCTTTCGGAGGCAAGATTGCATTTCGGCTATGTGCACGCTCCCCTACCGTACATAGGCGCGCGCTCTCGCAGTAGCCTGTTTGATCTGGCGAACAGCGAGGCGATGCGTCCATGGTCGATTGGTGGTACATACGACAAGCCGGTAGCCAGAAGAATCGCCGAGGAGGCAGGTGTTGCGCGTGAGCTGTTCGGACAGCAGCAAACTTGCAACAGTCGTGGAGTTCGCTGCCTCCCTATCTTCCTCAGGGATCGTCGTTGAGGAAGGAGTTCTTTCGATTCTTTCGGCAGCAGCGGGGTGTCCTGACACCTCATGCTGCTGGTCATGGCGCCGAGAGTAAATTCCGCAATCCTGAAGCTTCTCCAATCGAACCTCCGACGCAGAATTTTGCTATTGTTTCCCGCTAAATCGATTATGGGCAGGATTGTAGGCAAGGTCGACGTACGCCTGATGATGGCTTCGTTAACGAGGAAGCCAGATGCAATGGTTCCTGGTATCGGTGATCGGTGGATGGGGGTGCTCTACGCGTATTGCGTCAACAAGGCGGCACGATTTTACGAAGCAAGTCGTAAGAACGGGAAACTGGTGCTCGGTCCCGCACCAACAGCGACAGTCTATGCTGAAGATCGGCGGGACTTGGTTCATCCTCGCAGGACGATCCTTAAACAGCGCCAGCCGGATGTCGCGCTGGCGAAGGAGCGGCTCGAATGGACTCCCGTGGTGGCTTGCGGCAGGGTTTGAGATTCACGATCGCCTATTTCGACAAGCTGCTTGCAGCTGTAGTTGCGTAGAGGCTGCTCCCCGGTGCGGTCGCCGGCACTACACGATAATGTTTGAAGGGAAACGGTATTTCCCGGAGCTTGTAACCAGCCGTCGTCACGGCGAACTACACTGCCGATCGATGCTCAAATACTTCGTGAACCTGGATCTGCCACCGCTGGCTTGGTTGGCGTCGATAAACCCAGTCACGGGCGAATGCTGCGTCGAGCACGGCCGCCTCGTCGAGACGCGCGAGGATTTTGCTGTCGAAGGCGTGTGGGCTGGCTCATTTGCAGCGGGTCGATTTGATGGTTGCGAGTCGTTTTTCGGAAGTGGTGTAGTTCGGCGCCCTTCTGGTGAGATCGTATTTGTTCCAAGCTCCGCCCCAGTCGACTATCTTTATTACCAGGTGGGAGCCGAGCAAATTATCTGCTCAAATTCATTGCCCTACCTGCTTTCGGCTCTGGACGACAGATTGGACGAGTTCAACCCGGAATACAGACGGATCAATGATTCCATTGGAAGCGGTATCGATCATTACGAACAAGAAATTCCAACGAAGCGTGGATCAGTCCGGCGGCTGATGTACCACAATATGGTGACAACGGACGGAAAGGTGAGGCAAAAATCAAAACCGCTGCCGCCCGCATTTGATTCCTTTGAACATTACCGGAGTTATCTTACCGATACTATTGCAGGCATGATGCAAAACGCTCGAGATCAGCACCGGACCACCCCCCTGCGGATTCTATCCACGCAATCCAGCGGTTACGATACGACCGCCGTTAATTCGATTGCGCGCACCTATGGGCTGGATCTGGCGTTGACAATTCATGAATCAAAAGAGGCGCATGGCTATTTCGAGCGACATGGGAAACGTACTGCAAGCGACTCCGGCGAGGAAATAGGCCGTGCCTTGGGAATCGAGGTACGTTCCATCGACAGGCGTTATTTCCTGAAAGATCCCCGGAACGAATATCTATACTGGGCTGGTATTCACAACAACCAGGACATGAATCTGCATCAAGTACGGGAATACGTGGGCAGCGGCGCCGTGCT
>CAWHQZ010000018.1:0-15485 GCA_963831645.1 uncultured Alphaproteobacteria bacterium
TCTATCGCGAAGCATTCAATAACGCGTACAAGAGCCATGTTGGCGACCCGCGCCAGGAAGAAGCCGCCCATCGCCTCGCCTGGGCTGCGGTCAAACGCCGCTACGTAAAAGTCGGCGGGCAGTGGGTGGCACGAAGCGATGCCCAGGAGTGATAGCCCTGACGAACTGTCCTATCCATTTCGCTAGAAGTTCACCACCTGCGCGTCTGGGTCCTTCGCTGCGGCGTAAAATTCATTCATTCCGGCAAGCTTAACGCGCTTGTCGAGCACCGACGCTCTTAGACCGCGCGCCTCCACACAAGGCTTGCAGGCCATCAGCGTCACGTTGGCATGGCTGGCGATCTCCTCGTACCTGTTGGGCGGGCCGACAGGTACCAGCTTGGCGCCAATGCCTTCGACTGCCACAAGCACAGAGTCGGCGAACAGCATCAGGGTCACGTGATCGCCGCTCTGCACCGCCGAGGCAGCGAAGATGAACGGCAACATGGCTCGGGTAGGATCAGTTGGGCCATAAGTGGCGGAGATGACAAAACGCATTGTTCACCCAGTCTAGTTTCGGCTGCTCGGCAGATTGCTGATCGCTATGACAAGCTTGCAGGAAGCTATCTCACCTTCATCCAATTTGCATCACATCACCCTCGTCACCACGGCTGCACCGCCATCCAGCGTGCGATGCACCGGACACTTACCGGCAATTTCGACCAGCTTGTCGGCCAGTTCCGCATCGACGCCGCCTTCGACGCTGATCACGCGCTCGAACCGATCGATCTCGCCGGTACGGCCCTCGATGGCCTCACCGCAGTCGCGGCAGTGCTCGACCGGCACCTTGCCGTGCGTCACACCCACCGATAGGCGCCCGAGCTGCAACTGCTTCTGTTCGGCATAAAGGCGCAGCGTCATGGACGTGCACGCTCCCAGAGCGATCGCCAGATAGTCATAGGGGCTCGGGCCGCTGTCGAGACCGCCAACCCATGCGGGTTCATCAGTAATGAGGCGATGGCGCCCTGCCGTCACGCTGTTCTGAAACTCGCCGATCCCCGTTTCCGCAACGAGGACGCCTTCGTGCATAGCTGCGACGTCCTGCCGCCCCTCGGGCAGAAAGCGCGATGCCCACGCGGCGATGACCTCGGCGGCGTAGGCGGCATCCCGCCGATCGGAGAGGAGGTGGTCGGCGCTGTCGAGCGAGACGAAGCTCTTGGGATGCTTGGCTGCGGTGAAGATTGCCGTGGCGTGCTCGATGCCGACCGTCTGGTCCGTCGGTGCGTGCATCACGAGCAGCGCCTTGCGCAGGTTCGGGATGCGATCCGTAAACGCCTGTCCGCACGCGTCCTCGACAAACTCTCTGCGGATCGTGAACGTGCGGCCGGCGAGTGTCACGTTGGCGATGCCGTCGCCCTTGATCTTTTCGAGGTCTGCATTGAACTGGTGGAGGACATGGGCGACGTCAGATGGGGCTGCGATCGTCACCACGCCGCAGCCTCGGGGACACGGTGGGCAGCCGCGAGCACCGCGGTACCTCCGAGCGAGTGGCCAATGAGCAGCGCCGGGGCGGAGAAATGCGCACGCAGATGATCCGCGGCGCGCACGAGGTCCCCGACATTCGAGGAGAAGTTGGTGTTAGCGAACTCTCCATCGGAAGTTCTAAGCCCCATGAAATCGAAACGCAGCACCGCGATGCCGAGCGAGGCCAGCTTCGCAGTGATGCATCGGGCGGCGATTACGTCATTAGAACATTCGAAGCACTGGGCGAATAGCGCATAGGCGCGCAGCGCGCCCGTGGGGAGGTCGAGGCGCGCGGCGAGCCCGTGGCCGAGACTGCTAGTGAACGCGATAGGGATAGTATTCTGTGCCATGGGTAACTCCTCGACGTCGGCTCGTAAAGCAAGGGTGCCGGTGAAATGGCGCGGACCTTGGCGTGTCGCGACGGCCCGGCTCTAAACGTTTTTCAGCAGCAATCAGAGGCAAAGCGGATTATCCCGGTCGCCGAGGGGTTCAATTTCAACAAGACCGGTAGACCCTCACCGGGTCGGTTAAACAAAATGTCAGTTTCTATACGCGACGGTCGACGTCGGATTCGTGCCAGTCAATAAATACGTACACGTCAGCCGCGACGAAACTATGCAGCCTCTGCTCGGCCTCTCTCTACTGTTCCGACCTTTGGGTAGCTCGAAAACAGATCGTCGATCAATGTGACGTCGTAGCCCTTCCGAGCCAGGTAAGAACTCGCAACGGCGGCGCGTTGTCCAGAGCCACAATGAACGAGCAATTTCACGCCTTTGGGCAGGCGTACGAGATGTTCCGGGAGGCGGCTGTAGGGAGCCAGAATGGCTCCCGGCAAATGGCCGCGCTCGTATTCGGACGGATTTGCGCACATCCACGACAGGCGCTCCCGAGCGGCGCAATTCTTCCGCCTCGCGAAAAGTGATCGTCGCAATCGTTTCTGCTTCTCCGCCCGTGGAGAAATAGCGGTAGAGAGTGTCGACGGAGCTGGTCATTTCCAGATTGTCATAGCCAATGCGGACCAACCGGCGGATGACCTCATCAAGGTGCTGAGGCGACGCGATCAGTAAAAGGTTAGCCGTAGAATCTTCGACCAATGATCCAACGGTCATGCAGAAACCGGCATTGAGGGGCGCATGTAGCGCGCCTGGCAGGTGTTTCCTCATGAAGACAGCGCGATCTGGTCGCGTATCAAGGATTGTCGCCTTCGCGTGACGCACCGCCTTGCGCAGTTCCTGGACGGAAAGCTGACGGGGACGGGGCAAAGCGCCGAGTAGCGGAACACCGTCACGATTCAGTTCCTTCATGCGTGCGAAATAGAGGGGTGGCTCGGGCTGATCTTTCAGGATGTACTCCACAAACGCAGTCTCGCTTTCACGGGCTTTGGCCAACCCCGGATTTCGGACTTTCTCATAGCCAATGGTGCTTTGTGGGACAGCGCCGAGCGACTTCCCGCAAGCCGACCCGGCACCATGTGCAGGCCATACCTGGAGATAATCGGGGAATTTGAAGGCGCGATGGGCTGACGTGAACAGCCGCTTCGCCGAAGCCCTGGCCGTGTTTTGGATCTTCGCCGCCGTCTCCAACAGGTCGGGTCGGCCGAGGTCGCCAACAAACAGGAAATCGCCCGTGACGATGCCCATCGGTTCTTTGGCCGCGGCGTCAGTGACCACGAAAGACACGTGCTCCGGCGTATGGCCGGGCGTATGAACGGCCTGGAGAGTGAGATTCCCGATCTGGAATCTGTCGCCGTCCCTCAGCAGGATCACGTCATAGCCGTGTCGCTCCGCCCATTTGGAGCTCCACCCTTCGCCCGCGCCTTCTGCGGAGACGTATACCTTCACACCGGCGCATTCGGCCAATTCGCGCACGCCGGATAGAAAATCAGCGTGAATGTGTGTTTCTGCGGCGGCGACAATTCTGAGACCTTCCTCGTCCGCGATGGCGAGGTATCGGTCCACATCACGTTCGGGATCGATGATGATCGCTTGTCCAGTCGTTTCGCACCCGATCAGGTACGCATACTGGGCGAGGCAGGTATCATTAATCTGACGAAAGAACATCGCTCTCTCTTCTCCGATAGGCTCAGTCGTTTGAAACGCTCCCTTCAGGCGCTTCAAGCATCTCGTCTATCTCCTATTGCCCCTACAAATCTTGCAGCTCCCGACCGCTCGCGAATTGATCTGAATCAATGGCAACTCTGTTTCGGCGCTGGACCCGGTTTTCTGATCGCCAGAAATGCTTGGAGACCCGCTCACTTTGTCTCCGCTCATGGCACGTAAGCGTATCTCGCTGGACGCTCGCTCCCGGGGTATAGCAACGGTCGGGCTATCCCTGCAGGTGTTGGCGATGTGGCGCAACCCTGCTTAGGATCGAAGCTGGAATCGGGTCAAACGAGCGCTGTTACCATGGCGAAATAGATGGCGATGCTGAGCAGGTCCTGGATGATGGTGGCGAGCGGACCGCTTCCATAGGCGGGGTCCATACCCTGGTTGGACAGCGCCCAGGGAAGAAGAAGGCCAACCACGCTGGCAACGGCTCCGGCGCACAGGATCGATAGCGCAACCGCGACTTCCAAGCTTCGCCTGACCAAATATCAGAACGACTGCCGGCAGGGTGACTGCTCCGAGAGCAGCCCCGATGAAGACGCCCGTCGATGACTCGCTGGCAAAAAACGAGGCAAGCGGCAGGTGGCCGCGTGACAGCGCACGTATCACGATGGCTTCCGTCTGGGTGCCGATCGCGTCGGCAATATAGACAATAGCTGGAAGAAAGAATGCAACCGCCACCTGCGTCCGGATGGTGTCTTCGTAACCGGCAACCAGAAGTGCGGATGCCAGGCACCCGCCAAGTCCTACCAACAACCATGGCAACCGGTTCCGTGCCTTGACCAGAATGGGCATTTCGAGCGCCTTGCGGGTCGGGTCACGTCGATGCCGGATACCGGCAAGCCGATGCACGTCTTCATCATGTTCATGCTGCAACACATCGATGATTGCGAGTGGAGGAATGATGCCGATGAGCCTTCCTTTCCCATCCACGACCGGCACCGTCGCCTGCCGGCTCCTGGAGGCCACAGCCGCCACAGCCTCCTGGTCAAGTTCCGGCCCCACCGTCAGCATCGGCTGACTGGCCAGATCAGCGATGGCCGCTGTGCCAGGCGATTTCATCAACTCGCGCAAGGGTACGGCCGACCGCAACCGACCCAGCTCATCGGTGACGTAAAACACGCCGGTTTCGGCGTCATCATGACGCGCCAGGCGCCGCCGCGCGTCATCGACGGTCTCGCGGTCAGTGGCCGACAGGAAATGACGCGTCATCATCTTGCTCGCGGTTTCAGCATGCTTGTTGTTCACGAGTGGTTCCTCCGGGATACCTCAGCCATTGCCACGCTCGGCGCGCCGCCTGCCTGACGTCGTATCAACCCGCAGTACCAAACATGTCTTCATGTTTTCGCGGAAGCCACGGTTGATTTGACCGCCCGGCGCCAACCCCGCTATTGGCAGAATTTGAGACCGGCCCGACCCTGGACATTGCGTCCCGAGTGCGACCCTATAGCCGCTTCCTGTTTCGATGGTGAATCCGAACTTTCTGAAGGGCGAGATGTGGGGATTTCCCGGCTCACCCGTCGAGCATGTCGAAACTCATGCCGCCCATGTATTTCTCTGTGGTGACCGCGCCTTCAAGATCAAGAAGGCCGTGAAACTCCCCTATCTTGAGTTCTCCACCGTTGCCTTGCGGCGCGCCGTCCTCAAGCGCGAACTGGGACGGGTTCGGTCGCGCTGCATGATGCGGCGGCGGACGTCGCCCGGCTGAAACGAGAGAACGGTCCTGCATTGGTGACGCAAGGCAGCAATGATCTGATCCAGACTGATCGACGAGATCAGCACGCTCACGTCCCGATCGTGCTAGGCAGCGGCAAGAAGCTGTTCGGCGACGGCCGTTGCCTGCCGGTTCCTGGAGGCCACAGCGGCCACAGCCTCCTAACCAGAGTTGCGCCACTTCGCCAGCACATGCAGGGACAGCCCAACCGACGCTATTGCCCCGGGAGCAGACGTCCAGCGTCTTACGCTATGGTAGACATGGGCCCTGCTGCTGGGGTGATGGAGCATGCTGCCTAATGCCCGGTGCCGGCGCCCTCGGCGTATGGCTTGTAAATCTCGGGAACTTGCTCGCCCTCGCTGATGAGAAATCCGACCAGTCCGCGCTCGAGCCGCGACAGTGCGTGATCGACCAGGATGAAGCGGCCGGGCACGTCGAGCTTGAACTCGACGACGGCGGCGCCGCCGGGTGGCACTGACACGGTCTGCACGCCCTGCGCGGGCGGGCTGATGATATCGGCCCAGTCGTAGACGCGGTCGAAGATCTCGCCGATCACGTGGAACGATGAGGTGAAGTTCGGTCCGCCGACGCCGACGTACATCCGCACGGTCTCGCCGACTTTGGCGTGCATCGGGTGCTGCTTGGTGAGAGCACCGACGGCGCCGTTGAAGACGAAGTACTCGGGCGTCTCGGCCAACAGCTTGTCAACACTGAACTCCTGGCCGCCCATCACGCCAAACGGCGCTTCGGTATAGATCTCGCCCTGCATGACGTAGAACTCATGGTCGACCGGCGGCAGGCCGCCCTCTGGCTCGACCAGGATCAGGCCGTACATGCCGTTGGCGATGTGGTGCGCTACCATTGGCGTCGCGCAGTGATAGACATAGACGCCGGGTACGAGGGCCTTGAAGTCTACCCGCTTGGCGCCGCCCGGATCCACCTGCAGGTGCGCGGCGCCGCCGCCCGGGCCGGTCGCACCATGGAAGTCGACCGAGTGGATCATGGCGGAATTGGCGTCGTTCTTCATGATCACTTCGACCGTATCGCCGACCCGCACGCGCAGGAACGGGCCGGGAACCGTGCCGTTGAAGGTCCAGTAGGTGTAAGTGCTGCTATCGGCGATCTGGCCTTCCAATTCGATCGCTTCGAGTTCGACCCGCACGCGCTTTGGCGCGCGGTCGCCGATCGGTGGCGGCACCGACGTCGGATTCATGACGATGCTGTGCGAAGCTTTCGCGATCTCGGGCGACTTCGCAGGCGCCACGACGAGCCTGCCTTCCATGCCGGAGAGGCGATGGCCGGGCAGCGAACAGTAGTAGTTGACGGTGCCCGCGGCCCTGGCGCGGAACGCAACGGTAGTCGCGGATCCCTTGCTAACAACATGCTGCGACTTCACTCCAAATTCCTCGATGACGATGTCGTGCTCGGCGCCCTCGCCATTGATGAGCGTAATCTGCACGACGTCGCCCTCGTGCGCTTTCAATTCGGGATTGACGACGCCGTCGATCTCGCCGCCGAAACCGATATATGTCATGCGGCCTTCGGCCACGCCGCTGCGCAGCGTGTACTTGAGATCCGGGATGTAGTTCGCCGGAATCGTCGGGTCGCGTTCCAATCCCGCCGCGGGTGCGGTGTGCCCGGCCGCCTCGTCGGAAGTCGTGGCAGGAGCCTCCGACGACGACGACGCAGGACCAGCCTGCGCGGCCGCGAGATAGGCGATGACGGCGGCGCGATCCTCTGCGTTCGTCAAGCCGGGGAAGACCATCCTGGTGCCGGGCACCGCCTTTGACGGGTCGGCCAGGAAAGCATCAAGCGTCTGCTGGTTCCAGGTCAGGCCGGACTGGCTCAGCGCGCTCGAAAAGCGGAAGTCGGGCAGCGACCCCGCCGCGCGGCCGATGGCGCCCGCCAGGCTCGGGCCAATCTTGCTCCTGCCGGCCTCGAGGCTGTGGCAGGCCGCGCATTTGCGGAAAACCTTCTCGCCATCCGCCGGGCTGGTCTGTCCGGCAGACAATGTGATGACACCGGCCAGCACACCGGCCAACATTCCAAGCTTGCGCCACATCGCAGATCTCCCTTCGAACGCCCAGAAATTTCGCGTCTACTCCCGTACGCGAGTACGGTTCGGAAGGTCTTGATTTGCATCAAGGCGTCGTCGTGGGAACAGTCTGATCGTCTTCTGTCCCGCCTCGCAAAAGGACAATTCCTTAGTTCATGATGACGCGCGCCCCTTGGAAAACGATCATGCCCATGTGCCTGTGGCCGATCGCCGCCCTGGCAACGGCCAACGTGATGACCACGGAGCGCGGCTTCGATCGGCCGGGCGCCGATTTCATGCGCAAGACACCGCCAATGACGGGCTATGCCGTGCACTCTGCTTCTTGAACGGGGGAGAGGAGCTACCGGCGGAGCGGCGATGCCTGGCGTACACCTTCGCGGTCTCGAACAGTGTCTGCTACCTCAGAACGCGACCCCGACGCCTGTGCCGAAGTGTCTGGCATCCACGTCATCGTCAAGTTTGGCGACAACGGCGTCGTTTACCCGGGACACAACATTCCGGGCCTCGACTTCGACACCTGGAATCCGGTGGAATGCCAGGTTCGGTGCCTCGGCGACCAAAGCTGCCGCGCCTGGACATGGGTGTCCTGCCTGACATCGTATCAACTTCGCAGTACCAGACATGTTTCGCGGAAAGCCCACGGTCGATTGACCGCCCGGCGCTGACCCCGTTATTGGCGAAATCTGGGACCCGGCCCGACCCTGGACATTGCGTCCCAGGGTGCGACCCTATAGCCGCTTCCTGTTTCAAATGGTGAATCCGAACTTTCTGAAGGGCGAGATGTGGGGATTTCCCGGCTCACCCGTCGAGCATGTCGAAACCCATGCCGCCCATGTATTCCTCTGTGGTGACCGCGCCTTCAAGATCAAGAAGGCCGTGAAACTCCCCTATCTTGATTTCTCCACCGTTGCCTTACGGCGTGTCGTCCTCGAGCGCGAACTGGCGGTCAACCGCATCTTTGCACCTGACCTCTATGTCGGTCTCGCCGAGAAAGAGGGTGAACCCGTGCTGGTCATGAAGCGCTTCGACCCCGAGGCGATGCTCTCCTGGCATGTCAATCATGGCGGTATCGATGATTGGCTGGCAGCAGCCCTGGCCAAAACTGTCGCCTCCGCCCACCGGCTTGCACCTCCCGCGGAAGGATCGGGCGCCGCCATCATGGCCGGGCTCGGCGCCCAGCTGTCAACCGCCTTCAGCGCTTCGCCCGATCTCTTCGCCGGTCCTGACACGATCGAGTTCCGTACACTCTACGAGGATGCGTTGCGCCGTCTGCGGCCCTTGCTGGATCTGCGCAGCGCGCAGGGTCTCGTACGCCGCTGCCATGGCGACTTGCATTGCGCCAATATCGTCATTCTCGATGGCGGGCCCGTTCTTTTCGATGCCATAGAGTTCAGCGAAAGGATCGCCACCATCGATGTCCTCTACGATCTGGCCTTCCTCATCATGGACTTGTGGCGCAACCGCCAATTTCGGGCCGCCAATATCGTTCTCAATCGCTATTTGCATTGGCGCCGCGCCGAGGAGGATCTCTCGGGGCTCGGGGCTTTGCCTCTCTTCCTTGCTACCCGCGCGGGCGTTCGCGCTGTCGTGACCGCCGATCTCGCCCATGAGCGGGTCGTGACCGATTCCGCCAAAGAGCGCAACACCGCGCTCGACTATTTCCGCGCCAGCATCGCTTTCCTGAAGCCACAGAAACCACAACTCATCTGCCTCGGCGGCCTTTCGGGCACCGGAAAATCGACGCTGGCGGCGATGCTTGCTCCTTCAGTCGGCCCGCCTCCCGGCGCACTTCACATCCGCAGCGATATCGAACGCAAGGTGCTCGCGGGAGTTGCCGAGACGGCACGGCTGACGCCTGAGCACTATTCACCGCCGCCTCGATGAACGTTTATGAAGCGATCCTTGCACGCGCCGAGCGGGCGCTGACTGCCCGTAGCGCCGTCGTGCTCGATGCCGTGTTTGCCCGGGAAAGCGAGCGCCGGCTCGCCGAAAGACTCGCCAGGCGGCAAGGTGCAGGTTTTCGCGGTATTTGGCTCGAAGCCGGTTCCGAAACACTAAAGGCGCGCGTTGCGGCGCGCGTCAACGATGCTTCTGACGCAACGCCGGATGTCATTGACGCGCAGCTCCGCATCGACATTGGAAAAGTGAACTGGACCCGCGTCGATGCCTCGGGAAGCCCCGCGAAAGTTCATGCCCTTATCTCGCGATTGCAACAAGAAGCGAGCTGATCAACCTGACGCATCACGCGACCGCAGATAGATGAACCAATATACGCCGCCCACGAGGCCGCCCCCGCCAATGATATTGCCGATGGTGACGGGCACCAGACTGTAGAAGAATAGCGGCCACGTCAGGGCTCCGAAGTCGGAGGCACTGTCTCCAATCTGAGTCCATAGTTCCGCCGGTCCCCAGGCTTTCACGAACAACGCGAGCGGAATGAGGTACATGTTGGCGACGGAATGCTCGAAGCCGGCCGCGACGAACGCCGATACGGGGAATAGCACGGCGAGCACCTTGTCGCTCGTTGTCCGCGCGCCGAGGGCGAGCCACACTGCGAGGCACACCAGGACGTTACACAGAACGCCGAGAAAGAGCGCATGACCGAACGACAAGGTGACCTTATCGAGGGCAATCTTGAGAGCAACGTCGGCGACGGCGCCGCGCCCGGACAGATATTGTCCCGACAGGAACACCAGAAGTGCCGTTCCGGTAGCCCCGACAAAGTTACCGACATAGACGATGAGCCAGGCCCGCAGCATCTCGCGCAATCGAACCTTGCCGGCGGCCCACGCCATGACCATCAGGGCATTCCCGGTGAACAGTTCGGCCCCACCCGCGACGACGAGTATGAGCCCAAGGCAAAAGGCGATGCCGGCAAGCAAACGACTCACACCGAACGGAAGCACGCCGTCTGCGCCTGCCAGGACAGTGGTGGCAAACATGGCGCCGAGACCGATGAAGGCCCCCGCCAGCATCGCCAGAGCCATAAGGCTTGCCACGTCGAGCCTCGTCTTCTGGACACCAACCGCCTCGGCCTTGAGCGCAATTGCCGCCGGCAGCAGGGCATCGATGCCGCGCTCCGGGAGGTCTGTGCCGTCATTCATTTCACGGCCTGCCGTACTTTGCGATGGATCAAAGCTCGCCTTGTGCCTCATGAAGTATATCGCTGCTTTTGAGTTGGGTGGGACAGGAGAACCACGTGGCCATCAGGGATATTCTTCTCGTGCTTACGACATACCCGCAGCCCACGCCAATATCCGCGGTGGACGAGGCGGTTGCCTTCGCTGTTGCGCTCGGAGCACGAGTTTCGGCCATCGCCTGTGAGGTCAAGATCAGGGCACCGAGGAACGCGCTGGCTGAGAGACTGCTTGATGTTGCGGCCCTCGCTGCGGCGGAGACCAAAAAGAGCTCGACCAACGCCAAGAAGCTTCTGGTCGCCTTCCAGGACGCTGCGGAGAAACACGGAATCTTGCAGGATCGCATATTGGAGCCATGCCTGACGTCAGAAGTCGCTGACTTGCTTATCCGGCATGCCCGGCTGCGAGACCTGGCGATCGTACCCGTGCGGGAGAACGATCCCGTCGATCAACAGTACGCCGAGCCGATCATCTTCGGCTCCGGACGTCCCACACTCATCATGCCCTCCGCGCGGAAACGCAGGTTTGCAGTCGATTCCGTGGTCGTAGCCTGGGATTTCGGCAGGGCTGCAGCCAGGGCCATCGCAGACTCCCTGCCGGTCCTTGAGAAGGCCAAGCAGGTGTGGGTGGTGACGGTTACCAACGAGAAGGCAATTGATGTCACGCGATCCGGCGCAGAACTGGCCAAGCATTTGGCGCGCCATGGTGTAAATAATGTCCTCGATACCGTCGATGCCGCGGGTCGCGGCATTGGCGAGGTTCTCGAGTCGTATGTCGCCAAACGCCGTGCGGATCTTCTCGTCATGGGGGCATATGGACACTCTCGTATCCGAGAATTCATACTCGGCGGGGCCACCAAGAGCATGCTTTCGAGACCGCCGTTGCCGATTTTTCTCTCGCACTGACTGGACGCCTCCCGTACCGGTCGAAAACATGGACGAACCGAGACTTATTGTCGGACGGAGAGAGCTGCTTGTTGGCCTCCTGGCAAGCATCGGCTCTGCATCGTCCTTTGCGCAGAATGCGGATGTAGTCGACACCCGAAAACTTCTTGCCGCCGCGCCCGCGATCGGCGAGCGCAGCCTCGGCTCTCCCGCCGCCCCGGTCACCGTGGTCGAGTATGCGTCGGCGACCTGTCCACACTGCGCGCAGTTCCATGCTCACAGCTTCCCGCAAATTCGCCGCGAATACATCGACACCGGAAAAGTTCTCTGGATATTCCGCGAACTGCCGCTCGATGACGCTGCCATGGCAGCTTTCATGCTCGCCAGGTGCTTGCCGGAGAACAAATATTTCCAGGCAATTGCAACTCTCTTCGAGCAACAGAAGATCTGGGCAGGCCCGGAAACCCGAAAGGAGCTCGCGCGTATCATGGGCGAAGCCGGCATGAGCCAGGAAACGTTCAATTCCTGCCTGAAGAGGAAAGACCTGGCCGAGGGTATCTACCAGATCGCCAAGACGGCCCACGCGGACTTCGACGTGACCGCAACTCCGACATTCTTTGTCGACGGGGAGCGCGTGCGCGGCGCCTGGGATTTCGCCACCTTCGCAAAGCTCGTCGACCGCAAGCTCGCGAACTAGGCAGGAGTTGCGCCACTTCGCCAACACATGCAGGGATAGCCCAACCGACGCTATACCCCGGGAGCGGACGTCCAGCGTCCTATGTTATGGTAGAGTCGAAGACGGACGCGGTAGCTCGAGCCATGCGGCAACGCCCCGTTTCCCATCCCCGCTCATCGAACTGGACGTGTTTGGACTGGGCGCTGTGCCGGCACGTTCGACATGTATCCGCATCTCGGAAGCCATGAGGGAATTCACTATGCCCTGGGCTATTGCTTCGCGGGCGTACCAATGGGCACATGGTTCGGAACCAAGTCAGCGCATCGAATAGTGAGGCGCAACGACCCACCGTCGGTCTTCGCTGACAGGCCATTCCCGACCCATCCGCTCTATACGGGAAATCCTTAGTCTTACTGAAGTTCAGAAAGTCGCAGGTGACCCGCGATCCGGACTCGGATAAGCGGAGAGATTCAGACATCGGCGGAAGGGGGCAGATATGGATCTCCAAACGGCAGACGACAGTGAAATCGCGGTTTTCGGCGTATGTCGAGGGGCTTGTGAGGGTAATTGGTCACGCCGACCGGGCTGGGCCTTTGCGAGACTATTGCGTCGGGCTGATGATGCCGTGCGAGCGCAAGAGCGTCGAGCCGATGGCGGCGGTGACGGCGCCTGGCCGGACGGCGGCGCAGCATCAATCGTTGCTGCATTTTGTCGGCAACGCGGCGTGGTCGGACGAGAAGGTTTTGGCCAGGGTGGGCGAGATGGTGTTGCCGGCGATTGCGGGTCGCGGTCCGGTTGAAGCGTGGATCATTGACGACACCGGTTTTCCGAAGCGGGGAGAGCACTCGGTTGGCGTGGCACGGCAATATTGCGGCCAGCTCGGCAAGCAGGATAACTGCCAGGTCGCGGTGTCGCTGTCGCTTGCCAATCACCACGCGAGCCTGCCGGTGGCCTACCGTTTGTATCTGCCGGAAGACTGGGCCGGGGACGGCAAACGGCGGCGCAAGACGGGCGTGCCTGAGGATGTCTGCTTCAAGACCAAGCCCGAGATCGCGCTCGAGCAGATCGCTGCGGCCTGCAAGGCCGGCCTTCCTCGCGGCGTGGTGCTGATGGACGCGGGGTATGGCTGCAATACTGACCTGCGGGCCGGCATTGGCGCGCTGGCGCTGTGCTATATCGCCGGCATCCTGCCGCAGACGTCGGTGTGGGCCTTGGGTATGGGGCCGCTGGCGCCGAAACAGTGGTCGGGTCGCGGGCGGCCACCCAAGCGCATCCGCCGGGACGACAAGCATCAACCGGTCTCGGTCAAGCAACTCGCTCTCGGCCTGCCAAAGGGCGCCTGGCGCACGATCAAGTGGCGGGAGGGCACGTCCGAGCGGCTGTCCTCGCGCTTTGCGCGCCTGCGCGTTCGGGTCGCGCATCGTGATGGCAATCGCACCGCCAGCCGGCCAGAAGAGTGGCTGCTGATCGAGTGGCCAAAGGGCGCCGACGAGCCGACCAAATACTGGCTCTCAACGCTGCCGCACGACATCGCCTTCCGCGCCCTGGTCGACTTCACCAAGCTGCGCTGGCGCATCGAGCGCGACTATCAGGAACTCAAGCAGGAGGTCGGGCTCGGGCATTTCGAAGGGCGCGGATGGCGCGGATTCCACCACCACGCCACGCTGTGCATCGCAGCCTACGAGATTCCTGATCTCCGAGAGGGAGACGATTCCCCCCTGTGGACCTCGTTCCCCCACGTTGTTCAAGAACCTTGCGGTTTCCAACGGTGATCGACCCAGGGGCTCCGCCGCTGCGGCCCGAACGCCACATTCCGAACTCCGTCGCAACCATGCGCCGGCGATTAATCATTGCAGTGATCAGGACCCTGTCGCGATGCCCCTGCTGCGCAACTCAAATCCGGAGACCCCCGTCTCCACGTCGTTTATGACGCAGTAAGATTAGTGGATGCCGATGGTGCTGCGCTGGATGGCAAGGCATGACAGATAGTTATGCCAGAAAGGAAGATTGAACCTCGCCAATGCCCTTGAGGTCGATCGTGTGAGGAGCCGAGAACTCGCAGCAGTGCTGTAGCGCCTCGCGGGTCGCGGCACTGATGTGGATTCGACCCGGCTCACCATCAGGATTCAAGTCGCGCCGCGAGATTCACCGTGTCGCCCCAGACATCATAGGTTAACTTGGCCTGGCCGATGACACCGGCCATCACCGGGCCTGTCGCAATGCCGATGCGGATGCCGAGGTCGAGATGATGATGACGACCGATATCTCGGACCACACGGAGCAGGGCTTTGGCAAATCGAATGCTGGCCTCGGCATGATCTTGTCGCGGTACCGGCAGCCCGGCGACGGCCATGTAGGCATCACCAATGGTCTTGATTTGGACCATTCCAATGGCGACCGCCTCCCGATGGAACGCCGAAAAGAGCTCGTCAAGCAGGCGCACTATGCGCGCCGGGCCGAGCGTTGCCGAAAGCCCGGTGAATCCCTTGATATCGGCAAAGAGAATCGTTGCGCCACTGTAGGAGTCGGCAATGATTTCGTCGGGATTTTCCTTAAGTCGGTTCACAATTTCGGCCGGCATCATCTTATCGAGCAGCGCGTCTGTGCGCGCCTCGGCGAGGTAGGCTAGCCTCAGGCCGTAGAACACGATGAGAAAAATAATCGCCATGATGGATATGGCCGAGTTGGCATAGAGCTGGTCGAGAAACCAGCTGCTTTCTACAGCGAGCGCCGCCTCAGGCGGGAACAGGAACCAGGCCGCGAGATGAGAGTATCAGTGCGGCAAGCACGATCGGAATGGCGATGGCGAGCCGTTCGACGCCGAGAATAGCCATGCGACGGCGGCGGTGCCTATGTAGTTCAGCTGAATGCCGGAGTCGCGTCCGAGAAAGGCAAGAAAATAGAACATGGTGGAGAAAATCACGGCCGACAGCCACAGACCTGCTGCAGCCGGTCCGAAGCGGTGGAACAGAGGAACCATTGCCGTGCAGATGACGGACAACAGGTTGCCCACGACCGAGTGGCCAAAGCCCCGCAAAATCGTGCAAGGCGTAGGTCACGGCATAAATCGAGGATGACAGGGACGCGAGATAGCCAGTGACGTTGGCGATGATCAGACCCGGGCGTGGCGCACCTCGTAGCCCTGAGTGCCGGCGCGCAACAGCCTCTTGACAATCGCCGGCAGCCGGACCGGCAGCGCCCAGATATTTGTGAAAACGCTGGTTTGCTCGCGCATTTCGGCTCCCGCCGCGCCCGCACACCAAAGTCCCTGGGTGCCTCATATGCGTTCGTATGCCCCATCGGACTTCTTGCCCGAGGCTAGGCCGAAATCCAATATCACGGTGATTGCTGAGGTATCCAACTCGTTTGTTGCCAGCGGGGCAGCGTAGTGTTTTCGGGCCTCAGGTAAGC
>CAWHQZ010000019.1:0-157382 GCA_963831645.1 uncultured Alphaproteobacteria bacterium
CGACGAATCGCCAGATATCTGACAGCATGGTGTCGTCAAGGATGCGGCGATGTGAATCCGCCACCGGCGCGAAAGCGCGGCGGATGCGGCATGTCTTTTCGTTCCGGCAGTCGGGCAGCGGCTGTAGGCCACGATGCTCAGACAGGGCAAGGGCGCGATCGGTCCATCGATCACGCGAAGCACCTGCGTGATGCTGATTTGTCCGGCCGGCTTCAGCAAAGCATATCCACCCAGGCTGCCGCGGCGGCTCTGCACCAGCCCCTGGCGCTTCAGCGTGAGCAGGTTTTGCTCCAGGAACTTCTTGGGAATTTGCTCCTGCCTGGCGATCGATGCGGTCTGCATCGAGGCACCCGCCGGGAAGCTGGGCCAGTGCAATGAGGGCGCGCAAAGCATATTTGGCTTGCTTCGATATCATGTGCTGTCTCCGGCACGCTCAACATGCCGTATAAGGATTGCGCCTCCAACTGCAGCGGTATTCAGGCCTTCGGATCGACATGGGCACAAGCGTTCTGGGATCATTGGCGGCTCGGGTCTCTACGACATCGGGATGAACCGCGTTCGCTGGACGGCAGTCAAGAGCCCCTGGGGCAATCCGTCCGACAGCGTTTGCAGCGGGACACTCGGCCGGCTCCCCGTGCTGTTCATGCCCCGCCACGGCCGCGGCCACACGCTGTCGCCATCGGCGATCAATTACCGTGCCAATATCGACGTGCTGAAGCGCGCCGGCGCAACCCATGTTGTCGCCTTCTCGGCCTGCGGTTCGTTGCGGGAAGACATCCTTCCCGGCATGTTTGTCATCGTCGACCAGTTCATCGACCGAACCTGGCGGCAGAAAGGGCAGCTTCTTTGATGTCGCTTCCCCGGACAGTTCAGCCCGCCGGCGGAGGTCATGACACTCGATCGGAACTACCGTTCGGCGGCGGCTCTGCACCAGCCCCTGGCGCTTCAGCGTGAGCAGGATTTGCTCCAGGAACTTCTTGGGAATTTGCTCCTGCCTGGCGATCGATGCGGTCTGCATCGAGGCACCCGCCGGGGAGCTGGGCCAGTGCAATGAGGGCGCGCAAAGCATATTTGGCTTGCTTCGATATCATGTGCTGTCTCCGGCACGCTCAACATGCCGTATAAGGATTGCGCCTCCAACTGCAGCGGTATTCAGCGCTTTCGGATCGACATGGGCACAAGCGTTCTGGGGATCATTGGCGGCTCGGGTCTCTACGACATCGGGATGAACCGCGTTCGCTGGACGGCAGTCAAGAGCCCCTGGGGCAATCCGTCCGACAGCGTTTGCAGCGGGACACTCGGCCGGCTCCCCGTGCTGTTCATGCCCCGCCACGGCCGCGGCCACACGCTGTCGCCATCGGCGATCAATTACCGTGCCAATATCGACGTGCTGAAGCGCGCCGGCGCAACCCATATTGTCGCCTTCTCGGCCTGCGGTTCGTTGCGGGAAGACATCCTTCCCGGCATGTTTGTCATCGTCGACCAGTTCATCGACCGAACCTGCGGCAGAAAGGGCAGCTTCTTTGATGTCGCTTCCCCGGACAGTTCAGCCCGCCGGCGGAGGTCATGACACTCGATCGGAACTACCGTTCGACGCAACCCATCCTCAACGCTGCCAACGCCGTCATCGATCTTGTGGCCGAACGCTTCACACCAAGAACCTCTGGACGGAGCGACAATCCGCCATGCTGCCGCAGCTTGTCAGTGTGCGCGATGAGACCGATCAGGCGCGTTATGTTGTCGAGTGCGTGCTGGGGAACCGCGAAGCGGGCGCGCTGCTGAAACAGCAGGCGGTCCTGTTTCGTACCTCGCATCACAGTGGTCCGCTGGAAGTGGAACTTACCCGCCGCAATATCCCGTTCGTAAAGTTCGGCGGGCTCAAGTTTCTCGAGGCTGCGCACATCAAGGATCTGCTGGCGCTGCTGCGCTTCGTCGAGAATCCCCAGGACCGTATCGCCGGCTTCCGGCTGATGCAGCTGATACCTGGCGTGGGCCCGACGTCGGCACAGCGCGTGTTAGACCAAATGGCACAGGCCGCCGATCCCATTGCCGCGCTGGCCTCCTCGCCATGCCCGCCCCGCGCCGGCGACGATTGGAAGCCCTTTGTCGAGATCGTCCAAACCTTGTGTACGAACCAAGCGGGCTGGCCGGCAGAGCTGGAGCGTGCGCGCCTTTGGTACGAGCCACACCTCGAACACATCTATGAGGACGCGGTTACGCGCCGCGCCGACCTGATCCAACTGGAGCAAATCGCCAGCGGGTATCCTTCGCGGGAGCGATTTCTTACGGAACTCACCCTGGATCCGCCTCATGCCACCAGCGATGAGGCCGGCGTGCCGGTGCTTGACGAAGATTACCTGATCCTCTCGACCATCCACTCCGCCAAGGGCCAGGAGTGGAAATCGGTATTCGTGCTCAACGTGGTGGATGGCTGTATTCCTTCTGACCTGAGCACGGGCACATCCGCGGAAATCGAAGAGGAGCGGCGTTTGCTCTATGTCGCACTGACGCGCGCCAAGGATAATCTTCACCTCATTGTCCCACAGCGTTTCTTCACCCACGGACAGGGCGTGCACGGCGATCGGCATATCTATGCGGCTCGGACCCGCTTCATTCCTGACGGGTTACTCGGCCTCTTCGAAAGCACGGCTTGGCCTGTAGTTGCGGGATTGGGTATGCAGTCCACGAGCCAGGGCACGCGCGTTGATGTGGGAGCGCGCATGCGCAGCATGTGGCGGTGAAAATGCGGGTTCGTAGTGCCTGAAATCACCGCAAGGTTTCATTCGGGAACGGCAGCGGAACGGGGATTGAAGCAGCAAAGAAGGCGATCTGTTGGGCAACCAGAGTATCTCTGCTTAGTTCGCCACCGCCGTTGCCGACCCGCTGGACATGAAACGGGCCCTGTTGCTGCTGTGATAGTGTAGCAGGAGCGTCGTCGGCATGACTTCGCGGTCTTGTTTCTTGCTAGGGCCCGAGCACTCGACGTTCTTTTCGTCGGTCTGCCGGGGAACGTGACGACCTCAGCCATGCTCCTCGTCCGCGTTATCCGACTGCAACGAGAACTTGCCGCCGCAGGAATCGGCAGAGACGGAACTGCGTCGCCGCCAGGAGCTGGGCCGGGCGCTGCTACGGACCAGCTGAACACTACCGATCCAAGGCGCTGTGAATAAGCTGATTTGCCCGGCCTTGTCAGAATTTCCTGCGGCTTGGTGGTTCAGAAGCCGGCATCCAGTGAGTTGGTTTTGCTGAACAAGGGTGCGCCCGCCACGGGGGTCGTTCCGGCGGCAGCCATCGCCTTTGGCTTGCGGCCGGCGTCGTCGCTCTCCACATAGCCGGAGAAATGGTCGTCTATCGGCGGATCGAATTTGCGGGACGGGACTGGCGGAGCCGCCTTGGCGGAGTCCTGGCGTTGGCGCTCGGTGGCGCCGCCACGACGAGTACGACAAGCGCTGAGCCAAGGCGTGAAGTCGTTTGCGTATATAAATATGACGGAGGACAAGATGCTTCCACTTGCAACCAAAAACACTGTTGTGAGAATCAAATCGGTCCTAGCAATGATGACCATCAGTCTTATTGGCATATCAGCACCTCCTAGCCAGGCGGCTGAGACGACTATCGAGCATATGCCAGCCGAACTCGAGACTCAGTTTGCACTAAGCGCATTGCCTCCGGCGACTGCGGGACCAAGCAACCGTTTATCTTCTTGATCCTAAGAAGGGCTATCAACTTTCCCGACAGGGAACGAGTGGTGTGACTTGTCTTGTAGAGCGCACTGTCTGGGAACAGGCCGACTTTCGCAACGACATCTATGTTCCTCTCTGCTACGACGCCGTGGGCACAAAGAGCTTACTTAAAAGTCATTATGGACACGGCCACGCTTCGCATTCAAGGAATGAGCCCTGTTGCGTTGAAAGCTGAAATTGAAAATCGTTACAAGAACAAGACCTATAAAGCTCCAGAAAAAGCAGGTTTGTCTTATATGGTCGCGCCGGTCATGCGCACATGGATGCCTCCTGACTGGAAAGTTCATACCATGGCCATGCCGCACCTGATGTTCTACGCTCCGAACATCACGAACGAAGACATTGGAGCAGTTCCAAATCTCAGTGTCATTCCAGTCTTCTTTATCCGTTCATTGATAAACAGGGTATCGCTGAGCAAAGCTACATGATCCAACTCATCGGAGAGGCAGAAAAGGCCAAGATCCTGGCTGACGAGAAGACTCTACTCGATGATCTCTGCGCCTATCGCGATGTTCTTTGCCTTCCGAAACATGAAGCACTGACTGCTCCCGCGACGTCCTCACGGATAAGGAGAGTCCGTCACCAAGGGGCGTCGTGGGACTCGCGTGGCTCCAAGCGGAGAATCCTTAGTTGTCAGGAAGAGCATCATGACCAATATCAGTGCAAGCGAAGCCGCGAAGGCAGTTGTTCGACGGAACACCGAGGAAGTGCAAGGCGGCGGGAATTTCGAGGTGTTCGAGGAATTGTTCGCCGACGATTTTCTCGACCATACGCCGCAGCCGGGACGCACGCCGGACAAGGCTGGCGCGCGCGAGCTTTACAAGGTTCTGCGCGCTGCCTTCCCGGACTTCCACGCGGACATCCACTGGCAGCTTGCCGATGGCGACCGGGTGACGACCTACAAAACCTACCACGGCACGCACGAGGGCGAGTTCTTCGGCATCGCGCCAACCGGTCGCAAAATCCAGTTCGAGACCGTGGACGTGATGCGCGTGCGCGACGGCAAGATCACCGAGCACTGGGGCGTGGCCAATCTCTTCTCTCTCATGCAGCAACTCGGCGCGCTTCCCGCCACGCCGAAATCGGCGAGGAGAAGATCAAGGTCGCGACCGGCGACTTCATCGCATTTCCGGTGAACGGCAAAGCCCATACCATCGTCAACACGGGCACGTTCGACTTGGTCTATCTCACCGGCGGCGAGGACAATCCGCACGAGATCTGCCACTTCCCGAGCATCAACAAGATGATCGTGTTCTCACCCGCGGGCGTCGATCTCATCGATACCACCGCGAAGAAGAGCTACAGCATCCAGGACTTTATGACCGGCAAGCTGGACTGATCACCGGCGATGTTGATACTCAAGGAGCGCAACGAACTCTGAGCAGCCAGAAGACTCGACCGCGTCCTCGAGCCAAAGCCAGGTGCTCGCCGGCGAGCTGCGGCCGGAACTTCACCGCTACTGCGCGCGCCTGATGGGCTCGGTGATCGAGGGCGAGGATGTGGTGCAGGACACCTTCACCGCGGCCTTCGTGGGCTTGCGCGTTGATGGCTTGGCGTGCGATCAAGCCACGCACGCACCTCGCGACTTCCCGCTCACATTCGTTCGCCGGGCAATTGGCTGGCTTGCTTCACCCAAGCGGCGAGCTGCAGCTTCGTCGAGCTGGTCGTCCTCGTGGATGTCGAGGTAGCGCACTTCCTTGTGCTTGGACTCGCCGGGGGGAGAGGACGCAGTGACGTGCCGCGGAAGAAAGCCACTTTGACGTACTTCGTGAAGCAATGAAAGCTGAGGAACCAGCCCTGGCCCTCGACGCCATAGAAGGGCGAGTTCCACTTGACTGCCTTGCGCACGCCGGGGACGGTGCGCACGATGAGCGCGTCGAGGCGGCGCCCGACCTCGCGTTTCCAGCCCGGCATGGCCGCGATGTAGGCCTGCACGGGGGCGTCGCCGTCGGCCTTCGCGATCTGAGGGTTGCCGCCCGAGAGGAGGGTCGGCTTCGCAGCGACCCGCTTGGCGGCGGCCTTCTTTGCGACCTTCGCCGACTTCTTGGACGTCTTGCCAGCCATTGGTTCAGCCCATTTTGCTGGCCGCTATGGCGAGGCGCCGTCGGTGGTGTTTCACCGCTTTCTTCGGCGCCTCAATTCTCTATCCGGCGCCGCTGCGCGATCTTCTCCTCGAGCTCAACTCCATCGGGCTGAGGATGGCGCGGTTCGGGCTGAGGATGGCGCGGTTCATACAGTCCAAGATCGCCACCTCCCGGCAGGCGGATCGTGGTCAGGAGGCCCCAGCCTTCGTCGCTCACCGTACTGCATTGGATGTTCATCTTCAGCAGGCGCGCAACTTCAGCCGAGATGTCATTACACATCAAGTAGAGCTCATGTCTGCCGTTCCGGTCATCGGGATGGCAGGCGATTTCAGATGGGGGTAGCGCGAAGATCAGCCAGCCATCGCCCGCATCAACCGAGGAAAGCCCCAGCACGTCGCGAAAGAAGGCACGGTCCCCCGCAGCATTGCGGCTATAGATGATAGCATGCATTCCAGTGATCATGTGTCTTCTCTCTGCCGAATGGCGATCCGCCGATGGTCGAGGCTTCGCGGAGGTTGTTGCGAGCCGTACGTCAATGGCCGGCTTTTTCCCGCGCCGAGCCACCTCGCCGGTGGAAAGATCCGGTGGTGTGGCATCTGTTCTCTCGCTTTTGGCGTGGGTTGTTGTCTCTGGGCCATATCATCATCCCGGGTCGCGGAATTATTCAGAGTTCCCCGGAAAATGTGCAGAAATCGGCGTCAGTGGCCTCTCCACCCGACTGGAACGAGCCCGCCCCGTAAGATTTCGCTCTATCGTGACCACTGTTGTGGTAATTTCCCGCGATTAGGGGCTTATGAGGAGGTGGCGGTGGTGAGATGACCGGCCGGAGGAGGCCGTATCCTGGGCGGCGGGAAGACACCGGCGCCAAATAGCCGGATAACTGAGCCGCGATACTCGCATTCATTCCTCGACGGCCTACCGATCTCATATGCAAAGCCTTACCAAGGCGAACACCTCAGCAAGGAAAGTTAGTCTGGTTCTCGTCGGCGATCCGGGGTCAAGCGACCGGACATTGCTGAGACGACGCGAATGAAGCAGAGTGGCCGTTACCCGTGAGCATGGGTTAGCCTGCACTAGGATTTCGGTGCGGTTTCAGGCTGACTCAATGATCCAAGGCTCAGCGGGCGAGCGGGAGGAATACCATGGCGAAGGACGAAGCTGTACCGGTCACCGGCGGGTGCTTGTGCGGCGCCGTGCGCTTCGAGGGCGAGGCGTTCATGCGAGGCGCCTACTACTGCCACTGTACGATCTGCCAGAAGAGCGCGGGCGCGCCGTTCGAGATCGGGGTGCTGATCAAGGCCGGGACGCTGCGGTTCACGAAGGGTGCGCCGACGTATTACCGATCCTCGAGTTTCGGCAAACGAGGCTTCTGCGCCGTATGTGGTTCGCGCCTTCTGTGGGCCCCAACGGATACCAAGGACGAATGGGCTACCAACGTGGCGGTTTGCGCGCTCGACAATCCCGCCGACGTACAGCCGCGCTGCCACACCTACACGGACACGAAGCTTCCGTGGCTCCACATCCCTGATGGCCTACCCGGCTTCACCGAGCCGGAAATGCCGCCGGTTGTCGAGCGCTGGAAGGCCGAACGGTCATGAGGCCGTGACGCGAACAACGACACCTGGCCGGTCGCGCCGGACCGGGGCGGATGTCGCCGTCAACTCCGGCGCAGCCAAGAACCATGGGAGGCCATCGATGGCGAAGAAACAGGCGTTCAAGAATTCGGACGCGGCATATGCCAAGGCATTCAATGCGGGCGACGCGGCACAGGTTGCGGCGCTCTATAGCAAGGACGCCATATTCATGATGCCGGAGACGCCGGCATACAAAGGCACGAAGGGGGTGCGGGCCCATGACCCAGGCCGTGATCGATGCCGGCTGGCGCAACATCAAGTTCAAGACGATCAAGAGCGGCTCGGACGGCGACCTCGCCTTCAACATCGGCAGCGTCTCGATGGATCAGCCGTCGGGCGACGGCACGGCCAAGGTGAAGGGAAAGTACCTGGACGTCTATCGGCGCCAAAGGGACGGAAGCTGGAAGATAATCGCCACCATGTACAACACGGACAAGCCGGCGAAGTAGCGCCGTCAGCGTGGTGGTGCTGGTGCATGGTATAGTCGGGGGCGAGATTTCTCGGCCACCCGCGAGTAGTTGCCCGTACTCCAGGTCTCGATCGCCGCCCGCGCCAGGGTCTTGTTCAGTTCTGTGGACATCACGCGCCCTTGCATGGGCTCATTGTAGTGCTCTCCAGGCATAGCCACCAAGAAGGTATCTGCAGTCGTAGCAGACACCGTGGGGGAGCTGGTCCTGGCGCGAGACGCCGCCTCCGGGCGGGGGGACCGCCCACGGATGAGCCGCGCTCCGCGCCTTGCTCCCTGCCCTGACGAGAAAGAAGCTCCGTAGCCTCTTGGCGGTGCTCGCAGGCATACATGCATCAATCACGCAGATCGTACGAAAGTGACAGCCAACGGAGTTTCGATGACTTACTGGCGGCTTGCACAACGTACGCCTGCCCGCGTCAGCCAGCGCACCGTGACACTCCGTGATGCGCAGCTCTGCGCGCGGAACGGAGAAAACGACAATGACCAAGACATTGCGGGCATGGCTCAAGGGTGCCGCGGCGGCTGCCACGGGGTGATTGCGCCGGTTGCCTGACGTCAGCCGCGACCGCCCAACTTTGCGGCTCCCCGCGAGGCCCTCACCAACCTCCTTGCCGAGCAGTATCTCGAGCGACAGCGCGGGGCGGGTATGACCAACGACGGCGAGCTGCTCGAGGTCTTCGTTTCGAGGAAGGGAACCTGGACGGTGGTCGTCTCGCTGCCCACGGGTGGTTCCTGCATTGTCGCGGGAGGCACCGACTGGCAGGACGAGAACCTGGCGGCAGCAGACCCGGAAGCCTGAGCCTCCCGAAACTGTCGTTCTCCGCGGGCGACGTAACATAAGGCGACCGTGGAACAATTGAGCCAGCGCATGCGTATGTTGCTGAGACGGCCCGTCCGTCTTGCCGAGGACGACGGGCATTGGATCTACAGGATCATGACTTTCGCTGAAATGTGATCTCCGTCCGACGGAGCGCCCACGCGCTCGGAAGGGCATGCATCGCCTTGGCGGGCGAGGTGAAAGTCTTAACCAAGGGAGGTATCCGATGATGAGGCATGGCATTGAGGCCAGCGCGGCACCGATGTTGCTTTCGCTGGTTGCAGCATTGACCGCGGCGGGGTCGGCCGATCCCGCGGAGGCAGCCGCCATGAAGCGCACCATTACGATGGTGGCGGTCGAACCCAAGGGTGGAACGACGGCGGACAAGGAGCCGTTTCCCACTGCCGCGCTGCCAGAAGGCAAGGGTTACGAGCTCAAACCCCCTAATGCGGAGGGGCGGTGGGAGGTGTCAACTTATCGCTGGGATCCCAGCCAGATCATCGTGAACCAAGGCGACGAGGTCACGCTCGAGATCCTTGGCGTCAATGGTGCGGAACACCCGACCGTGATCGACGGCTATGATATCAGCTTCACCGTCAAACGTGGCCAGCTCACCACCGTAACCTTCACTGCTGACAAGGCGGGTGTGTTCCAGTTTCGGTGCGGGATCCACCAGCCGTCGATGGTGGGCGAGCTGATCGTGCTGCCAGGCGCTTGACGCGAATACGCGCTGGGAGACCCGTTTTTCCGGCAAAAGAGCTGTTGCCCTTCGACGCTCTGTATGTGTGGCACGCGGTGGAGGAAGAAAGACCCGCCGGGTGAATAGCTGTATCCTCTGCGGCAACACTGGGATGGTGGTCACCAGAGAAGGCCGTAAGCCCTGCAGCTGCAAGTGCGTGGTAGAGGATATGCCCCAACAGGGGATGTCCCCGAGCAGGGCTGTCCGGGGCCGGTTTTCGGGGATGAGCCAGAGACAGCCGCGAGCGACAGCAAACCAAATGCTCCGGTCGGCATGCAATGGGGCGACAGGACCTGGTGATGAATGCGGAGGGCGAGCGCCCCTGCTTTTGTCGCAGGGCGTCGAACAGCCTATACTACAGCAAAATCAATTACTTATCGACTCGATAACTCAACCCAAGTAGACTTGGGGTACCACGGGGGTACCAATCAGGCCCAGGATGTCGGGTCGCCGTAGACCCCAATGAGTGGCTCGGCCCGTAGGCTCCGTGGTGAGCGATACCCCCCAAACTCAGCAAGCTCAGAAGGGCGCCAACAAAAAGGTCTGCCAAAAAGATGTCTTTCCTCCATTCTGGTTTGCAGGAGCGCTTGACACTAGACAGAAATAGATGATCGCCCGCAGACATATACTCGCAGTGGCGTGACGATCGAGGCGTCAGTCCTTGCGCCCGATCATCCAGCGCAGCCACTCTCGCAGTGTCCGAAGCACATCTCCGCCATCGCCTTCAGCAAGTGATGCTCGATGGCGACGTGGTGTCATTCCACAACTTCATGCCCGAGAAGTTGAGGATCCCACCGCCCAGCGGCCGCGCCCAGGCCGCAACGGCTCCGGACGAAGCCCGCCGACTGAGCGCCTCGTCCAGCCGCCGAGCGCCATGATGAGGATGGTGTCAAACGCCCTCTTCCAGTTGCTATCGGTGGCGGCGACGTCCCGGCTGGCGTAGAGCGGCATGTCGGCTATCGTCTTGCCTTGAATTGTGAACCGCACCCTGCCTAGTTCCGTATCCTTCTTGATTGGTGCGATGAGTGGCCCCTTGTAGGCCATCTCGACTTTGATGAGCTTGCTCTCTTCGGCGGAGAGCGAAAGCTTGACATCGCGATTGGTCACCAGCGCAACTGCGCCAACCGTCCCGCCCCATATGCGAGCCTGGCCTACGGCCTCCTCGGCGCCGAAAGGCAATGTAGGGCTTGAACTGGCGGAAGCCCCAATCGAGGAGCTTCTGAGCCTCCTCGCGGCGCTCTCCGGCACTTTTGAGGCCGGCAACCACAATGATCAGCCGGCGCTCATTGCGCACCGCAGAGCCAACCATCCCATAGCCGGACTCCTTGACGAAACCCGTCTTGAGACCATCGGCTCCGGGATATTCAGTAAGCAAGGGATTACGGTTCTGCTGGGCAATGTTGTTCCAGGTGAAGGCAGGCTGGCGGTAATAGCCGTAGTATTGCGGATACTTGCGGATGATATATTCCGCAAGCAACGCCAGCTCTCGCGCCGTCATCTTGTGCTCGGGATGATGGAGCCCGCTCGCGTTCTTGAAGGTGGCGGTCTTCAAGCCCATTTCGCGAGCCCGGAGGTCAGCAGGTTTGCAAAGCCTTCCTCGGTCGCTTGCCAGCAGTTCGCTGAACCTGGCGCTTTCATTCTCCTGCTCGCTTCCAGGTCCCAGCATGTGGTCTAAAAGACGCGCGTGTATGTGGAGCTCAAGCCGAGGGCGTGAACTAGGGCATGTACTAGGGCAGCGAACAACTTGTTCTGATATATACATTAAAACCAAGTGCTTACGTATAAGATGGCGGAGAGGGAGGGATTCGAACCCTCGGTACGGTTTCCCGCACACACGCTTTCCAAGCGTGCGCCTTAAGCCACTCGGCCACCTCTCCAGCGAACGCTCGCGACCACGACAATCGGGCGTGAGGGCGGGCGCACTATACTCACCGAAAATTGACGTTCAAGCACGCTTGCCGCAACCTGGCCCGCTCGCCACCTTGGCCAGCGAGACACAAAAAAGGACCTCCGTCATGCTTTTTGCGAGCCGCGACAAGCTCTCGATGCCCAAGCCGGGAAACGCCCTTCCGGGACGCGATCATCCGATACCGACAGCCGAAAGCCACTTCGTGAACGGGCGGCCGCTGAAGGGCCCTTACCCCGAGGGCAGCGCCATCGCCTATTTTGCGCTCGGCTGCTACTGGGGAGCGGAGCGCACGTTCTGGCAACTTCCCGGCGTATGGGTGACCGCGGTCGGCAACATCGGCGGCACGACGCCCAATCCCACCTACGAGGAAGTCTGCTCGGGCCGCACCGGACATGCCGAGACGGTGATGGTCGTCTATGACCCCGGGAAGATTTCCTACGACACTCTGCTCAAAGTATTCTTCGAGGCGCACGATCCGACGCAGGGCATGCGCCAGGGAAACGACATAGGCACGCAATACCGCTCCGGCATCTACTGGACGAGCGAAAGCCAACGGCGCGCCGCCGAGGCCGCCAAAGCCCGCTATCAACAGGCGCTCAGGCAGAAAGGCCTCGGCGCGATCACCACGGAGATCGACAAGGCAACCGAGTTCTATTTCGCCGAGGACTATCACCAGCAGTATCTGGCCAAGAAACCCGGCGGCTATTGTGGACTGGGCGGCACGGGCGTCGCATGCTCAATCGGCACTGGGTTCCGGCATGACACAGGCGCTCGAGGCGGGGGTGACGGTTTTCCTTGGGCGCAGAGTTTGGCGCGTCAGTTCTCGTCCATTTTGAGGGCGGCGATGAAGGCCTGCTGCGGGATCTCGACGCTGCCGAACTGGCGCATCTTCTTCTTGCCTTCCTTCTGCTTCTCCAGGAGCTTGCGCTTGCGGGTGACGTCGCCGCCATAGCACTTTGCGGTCACGTCCTTGCGCAGGGCCGACAGGGTCTCGCGCGCCACGATCTTGCCGCCGATCGCCGCCTGGATGGGCACCTGGAACATGTGCCGGGGAATGAGCTCCTTGAGCTTTTCGCACATGACCCGGCCGCGCTGCTCGGCGCGCGACTTGTGCACGATCATCGACAGCGCGTCGACGGGCTCGCCGTTGACCAGGATCGTCAGCTTCACGAGATCGGACTGCTCGTAGCCGATGATGTGATAGTCGAAACTGGCATAGCCGCGCGAAACCGACTTAAGACGGTCATGGAAATCGAACACTACCTCATTGAGCGGCAGGTCATAGACCAGCATGGCGCGCGAGCCGGCATAGGTCAGCTGCTTCTGGCGGCCGCGGCGGTCTTCGCACAGCTTGAGCACCGAGCCCAGGTGCTCGTCGGGCACCAGGATCGTCGCCTCGATCCACGGCTCGTCCATGTCCCTGATCTTCATCGCGTCCGGCATGTCGGCGGGATTGTGCAGCTCGAGCCTGGAGCCATCGATCAGGTTGAAGTGGTAGATGACGGAGGGAGCAGTGGTGATGATGTCGACACCGAATTCGCGCTCGATCCGCTCCCGGACGATGTCGAGATGCAAAAGACCCAGGAACCCGCAGCGGAAACCGAAGCCCAGCGCCGCCGAGGTTTCCATTTCGAAGGAGAAGCTGGCATCGTTGAGCCTGAGCTTGGCGAGCGCATCACGCAAGTCCTCAAACCGCGAAGCGTCGAGGGGAAAGAAGCCGGCGAACACCACCTGCTGGGCCGGCTTGAAGCCCGGCAGCGGCGAAGGCGCCGGACGGCGCTCGTCGGTAACCGTATCGCCGACACGGGTGTCGGCCACCTGCTTGATGGCCGCGGTGAAAAATCCGATCTCGCCCGGGCCCAGGCTCTGCCGCGTCTCCTGCTTGGGACGGAACACACCCACCCGCTCGACGAGGTAGGAGGCGCCGGTGGACATGAGCTTGATGCGCATACCCTTGCGCAGCTCACCATCGACGATGCGAACCAGCACCACGACCCCGAGATAGGAATCATACCAGCTGTCGACGAGCAGCGCCTTGAGCGCGGCGGCGAGGTCACCCCTGGGCGCCGGCAGGCGGGTGACGATCGCCTCGAGCACGGCCTCGACGCCCTGGCCGGTCTTGGCGGATATCTCGAGCGCGTTCGAGGCGTCGATGCCGATGACGTCCTCGATCTGCTGGCGGACGCGACCGGGCTCGGCCGCCGGCAGGTCGACCTTGTTCAGAAGCGGCACGATCTCATGGTTGTTGTTGATGGCCTGGTAGACATTGGCGAGCGTCTGGGCCTCGACGCCCTGGGAAGCGTCAACGACCAGAAGCGAGCCCTCGCAGGCGGCGAGCGAGCGTGAGACCTCGTAGGCGAAGTCGACATGGCCCGGCGTGTCGATGAGATTGAGCACGTAGCGGACGCCGTCGCGGCCGTCATATTCGAGGCGAACGGTGTTGGCCTTGATGGTGATGCCGCGCTCGCGCTCGAGGTCCATCGTATCGAGAATCTGATCGACCATCTCGCGGTCGGGCACGGCGCCGCATTTCTGGATGAGGCGGTCGGCGAGAGTGGATTTTCCGTGATCGATGTGGGCAATAATGGAAAAATTGCGGATCTGCGAAATCTCGGTCATTACCGGGTCTTTGGCATCCGGTCCCGGTGAGGTCAAGCGGACGGCCACCCGGAACAGCCGGTCAGTGAGGGCTGGTCTCCATTGAAGCGATTCTCGGAATTGACGGAGCAGGAAATCCTCGCCCTCGCCATCTCGAGCGAGGACGACGATGCCCACACGTACGCGACGTTCGCCAACACCCTCATGGAACGCTTTCCGGCATCGGCGAAAGTGTTCATGGAGATGGCGGAGGAGGAGCACGAACACCGGCGCCGACTGACCGATACCTACCGAAACAACTTCGGCGACTTCATTCCGTTGATCCGGCGCAGCGATGTGGCCGGGTTCGTGAAACACCAGCCGGCCTGGCTGATGAAACATGCGAGCCTCGAAAAAATGCGCGCCCACGCCGAGGTCATCGAGGCGGAAAACGCCCGTTTCTACCGGCAGGCGGTCGAGCAGGCGAAGGATGCCGGGGTGAAGAAGCTCTTAACCGAGCTCGCCGAGGCCGAGGCGGGACACTCGCATCTCGCCGACCGGCTCGGCGAAAAACATCTGACCGGCCCCGCCAAGGTCGAGGAGGCGGAGGCCGCGCGGCGGCTGTTCCTGCTGCAGGTCGTTCAGCCGGGACTTCGTCGGTCTCATGGACGGATCGGTATCGACCCTGGCGCCGCTGTTCGCCGCCGCCTTCGCCACCCACGATACCTGGCAGACCTTTCTCGTCGGCTCCGCGGCATCGATCGGAGCGGGGATCTCCATGGGCTTCGCCGAGGCCCTGTCGGACGACGGCAAGCTCACCGGCCGCGGCCACCCGCTCATTCGCGGTCTGGCGGCGGGAATCATGACCACGGTGGGCGGGCTCGGCCACGCGCTGCCCTATCTCATACCCGATTTCTGGACGGCGACCGTGGTGGCGACGATCATCGTGTTCGTCGAACTATGGGCGATCTCGTGGATCCGCTACCGGTACATGGATACGCCATTCCTGCGCGCCGCCTATCAGGTTGCGGTCGGCGGCTTTCTGGTGTTCCTCACTGGTATCCTCATCGGCAGCGCGTGAGGCGCATGCGCTTGAGTTTGACCTGACTAACTCCTGAGCACGCCGCCGGTCGCCCTCGCGACGCCGGCGATGATCCTTTGTGACAGCGCATCGATCTCGCCGTCTGTCAGTGTCTTCTCGCGCGGGCTGATCGTGACTTCGATGCCGATCGACTTCCTGCCTTCGCCCAAACTCCCGCCGGTGAACAGGTCGAACACGGAAGCTTCGGAGATCAGTGCCTTGTCGGCCTCCCGCACCGCCTTGACGACCCTGTCGGCTTCGAGCTCCTCGGCAACGATGAAGGCGAAGTCGCGGTTGACCGGCATGAGATCGGAAGCTACCAGCGCGGCCTTCATCGCGGAGCGCGAACGCGGTAACGGAACCTCATCGAGCATCACCTCGAAGGCGACGACGGGTCCCTTGACATCGAGCTTGTGCAGCACTGCCGGATGCAGCTCGCCGAAAACCGCGAGCCGGGTGCGCGGACCCAGGCGTAACGAACCGGCGCGGCCCGGATGCAGCCATGCCGGGCCGCCGGGCACGACCTTGAGGCTCGCCATCGGCGCGCCGGCCGCCTCCAGAACCGCTTTCGCATCCGCCTTGGCGTCGAAGACATCGACGGCGCGCCCGTTGCCGCTCCAGTGGCGCGCCATGGTCTGGCCCTCGCGCACGCCGCCCACCCGCAGGCTCTCGTTCTCCGGACGGTCGCCGGCGTAGGTCTGACCCACTTCGAACAAGCCGATACTGGAGAACCCGCGCGCCTGGTTGCGGCCTACCGCCACCACCAGATTGGGGATCAGCGACGGCCGCATGTCGGTGAGGGCGGAGGAGATCGGATTGGCCAGGACGAGCTCGGGACGGCGCTCGCCGTCGGCGAACAACGCCGCCTGATTGCCAGGCAGGAACGACCAGGTCACCGCCTCGTTGAGACCGCGGCTGGCGAGCCGGCGCCTGGCCGCGATCATTCGGCGCTGGCGAACCGTGAGCACCGGTCTGGCGACCGCCACGGGGCGCTGCAGGGGCGTGAACGGCACCCGGTCGAGACCGACGATGCGGCAGACTTCCTCGACGAGATCGGCTTCGCCCAAGATGTCCGGCCGCCAGCTCGGCGTCGCACATGCCAGTCCCTCGCGGCTTTCGGAGACACTGAACCCGAGCGCCGTCAGGATGCCTCGCTGCTCGGCCGGCGCAACGTCGATGCCGGCGAGAGCCTTCACCCGTCCGTGCCGAAGCAGGTAGCTGCGTCGGGTGTCCGGCGCCCTTCCCGCCATCACGACTTCCGAGGCCTCGCCCCCGCACAGCTCGAGGATCATCCGGGTGGCCAGCTCGGCCCCGGGGGCGGCAAAGGCCGGATCGACACCGCGCTCAAAGCGGTAGCGCGCATCGGAACTGATGCCGAGCTTGCGGCCGGTCGCCGCGGTCCGCAGCGGATCGAAAAGAGCGACCTCGAGGAACACGTTGCGGGTAGCTTCGGTACAGCCCGAACTTTCGCCACCCATCACGCCGCCGATCGACTGGGGTCCGGAATCGTCGGCAATGACGGTCATCGATCTGTCGAGCCGATAGCGGCGGCCGTCGAGGGCTTCGATCTCCTCGCCCTCCTCTGCAAGGCGGGCGTGGATGTTGCCCTGGAGCCGGTCGGCATCGAAGACATGCAGCGGCCGCGCGTAGCTCAGCATGATGTAGTTGGTGATGTCGACTAGTGTCGAAATCGGCCTGAGCCCGATGCCCGTCAATCGCCTGGCGAGCCACCCGGGCGAGGCGCCGCTGCGGACGTCTCGGAAATACCGGCCGATGAACAGCGGGCAGGGGCTCGTGTCGCCGGCGAACCGCAGCTCGACACCGATCGGCGATGAAAACGCCCCCGCGACCCTGCCGGCATCGAGCGGCTTGAGCCGGCCCAAACCCTTGGCGGCAAGATCGCGCGCGATGCCGCGCACCCCAAGCGCATCGGGGCGATTGGCCGTGACTTTCACATAAATCATCGCATCGTCGAGATCGAGCGCCACGGCCGCCGGCGTGCCGACCGCCAGCTGATCGCCGACCTCGATGATGGTGCTGTGCTCGTCCGAAATCCCAAGCTCGCGTTCGGAGAGCAACATGCCGTTCGATTTCGCTCCGCGGATCACGCCCTTCTCGAGCTTGAGGCCGGTGCCCGGCAGCTGCGCGCCGACCGGCGCGAAGATGCCCTTCATGCCGGTGCGCGCATTGGGCGCTCCGCAGACGACCTGGATGTCACCCGAGGCGGTCTCGAGCGTGCACACGGAAAGGCGGTCGGCATTGGGGTGTTTGTCGGCCCGTTTGACGTAGGCGACCGTGAACGGCGCCAGCGCCGCGGAGCGATCGGCAACCTCTTCGACCTCGAGGCCGACGCTCAGCAGAGCAGCCACGATGTCGGAGAGAGCGGCATCCGTTTCGAGATGCTCCTTTAGCCAGGAGAGCGTGAACTTCATGACAGCCCCGAGGCGAGTGTCGGTACGTCGAGCGCGTCAAATCCGTAGTGCCGGAGCCAGCGCAGATCGGACTCGAAGAACGCGCGCAGGTCCGGAATGCCGTACTTGAGCATGGCGAGGCGGTCGAGCCCCATGCCGAACGCCCACCCCTGGTAGCGGTCGGGATCGATTCCGCCGGCCCGCATGACGTTGGGGTGGACCATGCCCGAGCCCAGGATCTCGAGCCACGACGTGCCCCGGCCGATTTTCACCTGGCCGCCGTCCCAGGAACAGTTGATGTCGATTTCCATGGACGGCTCGGTGAACGGAAAGTGCGAAGCGCGGAAGCGCATGGCGACATCGTCAAGCTCGAAGAACGCCTTGCAGAACTCCGCCAGCGCCCATTTCAGATGACCGAGATGGGTATCCTCGTCGATCAGCAGGCCCTCGACCTGATGGAACATCGGCGTGTGAGTTTGGTCGGAATCGCAGCGGAAGGTGCGGCCGGGTGCGATGATGCGGATGGGCGGTGCGGTGGCCAGCATGGTGCGAATCTGGACCGGGCTGGTGTGGGTTCTGAGCACCATGCGCGAGCCATCGGATTTCTCGCGGAAATAGAAGGTGTCGTGCTCCTGGCGCGCCGGGTGCTCGGGCGGCATGTTGAGCGCGGTGAAATTGTGGAAGTCATCCTCGATATGCGGTCCCTCGGCCACCGAGAAGCCGAGGTCGCCCCAGATTTGCACGACCTCTTCCCAGACTTGGCTCACCGGATGGACGGTGCCTCTGGCTTCCGGCCGCTCCGGCAGCGTCACGTCTACCCGCTCCCCGGCGACGCGGGCTTCAACGGAGGCTTCCGACATCTCCCGCCGGCGCCGGGCCAGGGCCTCGGTCACCTTGTCCTTGAGCGCGTTGAGCATGGCTCCCGCCTGTTTGCGTTCGTCGGAGGACATGCGACCGAGCAGCTTCAGACGCTCGGATATCGAGCCTTTTCTACCGATCGCCGCCACGCGGACGGACTCCAGACCCGTTTCGTCACGGGCGGCCGCGATGGCAGCAAGCGTTTCGCGCTCGAGGGTTTCAAGCTCCGTGTTCATCGGCCGCCTGGGACTTTCGACTTGGCAAACATGTCATCCATATGACCCGTCGCGTTCGCGGGTTGGCCGACTCGGGCGCCCTTCGAGGACGAGAGACGCTGAGAACCCGGCGACTCGGCGGCTGTTGCGCCTAGAGGACGGCTTTCGCCTTGTCCACCAGCGTCTTGAACGCCCCGGGCTCACGCACGGCGAGATCGGCCAGCACTTTCCTGTCGATCTCGACGCCGGCCTTATCCAGCCCGGCGATAAACCGGCCGTAGGTCAGACCCAGTTCGCGTGCCGCGGCATTGATGCGTTGAATCCACAGCGAGCGAAAGGTCCGCTTTTTTCGGCGGCGATCGCGATAGGCGTATTGGCCGGCCTTCTCCACCGCCTGCACGGCGGCGCGGAAGATGTTCTTGCGCCGGCCATAGTAACCCTTGGCGGCCTTGAGCGTTTTCTTGTGGCGGGCGCGCGCGGTGACGCCGCGTTTCACTCTCGACATGCGAGCACTCCTCGAAAACCTTTCTAGCGGCCGTAGGGCATGTGAATCTTCACCAGCCGAGCATCCCCCGGCTCGAGGATGGTCGTGCCGCGCTGGTTGCGGATCTGCTTGTTCGTCCGCTTGATCATGCCGTGGCGCTTGCCGGCCTGCGTGCCGCGAACCAAGCCCGTAGCCGTCATGCGGAAGCGCTTTTTGCACGAGGACTTGTTCTTCATCTTGGGCATTTTGCCTGTTCCTTCGCCAGTTGTGGGCTGCCGTCAAGCATCAAGAGCCGCCACGGCATGCCCTGCCGGGCGGCTCAACGGTGGGCGTTATAGACAGACCGCCGCCCCGATGCAACAGCCGGCGCCGCTATTTCGGCGCCAGCACCATCACCACCTGGCGGCCTTCGAACCGCGGCTCGGTCTCGACCTTGGCGATGGTGGAGGTGTCGGTCCTGACCTGCTCCAGCAGCTCGAAACCAATTTCCCGGTGCGCCAGTTCGCGGCCGCGGAAGCGCAGGGTGACCTTCACCTTGTCGCCTTCCTCGAAGAAGCGTTTGATCGAGCGCATCTTCACATCATAGTCATGGGTGTCGATGTTGGGGCGCATCTTGATCTCTTTGATCTCAATGATCTTCTGCTTCTTGCGCGCCTCATTGGCTTTTTTCTGCGCCTGGTATTTGTGTTTTCCAAAGTCGACGATCTTGCACACCGGCGGATCGGTTCCAGGGGATATCTCGACCAGGTCGAGACCCGCCTGTTCGGCCAGTGTGAGCGCCTGCCGCGGGCTCATTACTCCGACCTTCTGGCCTTTCTCGTCGATCAACAGTATCTCGCGGGCATCTATCCTTTCGTTTGTGCGCGGTCCGCTGTCACGCGGCCGCTGATCCTTGATGAAGGGCTTGCGGTTTATGTTTCATTCTCCTCTAGCTGCCGGCGGGTTCCCGTCGGGAGCGCTGACCCCCCGCCTCAGAGCTATAAATCTGGAATGTCGCAGCCGAAGTCAAGCACATGCTCGGCAACCGGCAAGAACGAAGGTTCCTTGACCACGGCAGCTTACATCGACGGTCCCTCGGGGTCGCGCCTTGCATACCGGCGCGACGTCGGCAACCCGCACCTGGCAGGCGTACTGTGGCTCGGTGGCTTCATGTCCGACATGACGGGCATCAAGGCCGAGGCGCTCGCCGGGATGGCACGCAGCGATGATCGCTCGTACCTGCGCTTCGACTACACCGGGCACGGGGCATCCGGAGGCAGGTTCGAAGAGGCAACGATTTCCACCTGGCTCGAGGACACGTTCCTGATGTTCGCCTCGCTCAGCGAGGGACCACAAGTCATCGCCGGATCGAGCATGGGAGGCTATCTGGCGCTCCTGCTGATGCGCCGCCTTCAGCAGGCCCGCGACCCGAACCTCGAACGAATCCACGGTCTCGTGCTCGTGGCGCCGGCGGTCGACATGACCGAGGCACTGCTTTGGCAAGGCTTCAACGCCGATCAGCGCCGCGAAGTCATGACTGCAGGCCGGCTGGCACTGCCGTCGGCCTATGGAGGCGAGCAGATCTTCACTCGCTTGCTCATCGAGGATGGCAGGCGGCATCTCCTCTTTGCCCACGGCGTAGACAGCCACTGCCCGGTTCGCGTCCTGACCGGCGAGGAAGATGTGGACGTGCCCTGGCGACACGCGCTCGCCGTCTACCGGGCGATCCGCGGCGATGACGTGACGCTGACCCTCGTCAAGGGCGGCGATCACCGGCTCTCCGCGCCGCGGGATCTCGCGCTGATAACCGACACGGTTCGCGCGCTTGGTTCTCGCCATTCGCCGCGTACGAAGGGGTCCGGTTCGGCGGGTTCGTGATGGGCGCGCAGCGACTCGACTTCGCCGCTGTCGGCAAGCTCGCGCAGCGCCCAGACCGCCATCGCGCGCACGAGGGGAGAGCGGTCGCCGAGCCTTTCTGCAACCGGCGCCTTCAACCGGCCATCAGCGGAATTGCCGGCAGCGATGAGCACGTTGCGCAAAAACCGGTCCCGGCCCGTCCGCTTGACCGCCGTGCCGGAAAACCGCTTGCGAAAATCCTGGTCGTCGAGCGCCAGCAACTCCGCCAGGGCCGGCGCAGCCGATTCGGCGCGCGCGCGGAGCTTTGCCTCACGGCCGGCCTGGGCAAATTTGTTCCACGGACACACCGCCAGGCAGTCGTCGCAACCAAAGATGCGGTTGCCCATGGCGCGCCGGAACTCCCGCGCGATATGTCCCTTATGTTCGATGGTGAGATAGGAAATGCAGCGGCGCGCGTCGAGTACATAAGGCTGCGGAAAAGCGTTGGTCGGACAGATGTCGAGGCAGGCCCGGCAAGAGCCGCAATGATCGCTCTCCGGCGGATCCGGGATGAGCCTGGCCGACGTGAGGATGGCGCCGAGAAACAGCCACGAGCCAAGCTCCCGCGAGACGAGGTTGGTGTGCTTGCCTTGCCATCCGATGCCGGCCTCCTGGGCGGCGGGCTTCTCCATGAGAGGTGCGGTGTCGACGAACACCTTGACCTCGGCGCCGGTGAGGGCCGCGAGCTTTCCGGCGAGCAGCTTGAGCTTGCCCTTGATCAGGCCATGATAGTCGCTGCCCAGCGCGTAGACCGAAATGACGCCGGTCGCGCGATCCTTCAGCCTTGCAAGGGGATCGAGGTCGGGTCCGTAGTTGAGTCCGAGCAGCAGGGCGGTGGCGGCCTTCGGCCACAGGGCTCCAGGACTGGCGCGGCGCTCAGCGGTAGCCTCCAACCATTCCATGTCGCCGTGATAGCCGGCGGCAATGAAGCTGGTGAGTTTGTGGGCGAGGTTCACGTTCGCGGCGAGCGCGGTAATGCCACAGACATCGAAGCCCAGGCGGCGAGCTTCCGCTTTGATCGCCTGCTCAGCCGTCATGGCCATGGGTCGGGCATGATCCGCCAAAGCGCCCTCGCTTAGAAGTCGAGATCGGCGTAACCGGCATGTGGCGTCATGCCACGCACGTGGTCCGCCAGCAGCGGCCGGAAGGAGGGCCGTGATTTGATGCGCTGATACCAGGACTTGGCCGCCGGCACCGACGCCCAGGCGATCTCGCCCAGGAAGTCGATGCACGAGAGATGTGCCGAGGCGGCGAGATCGGCTGCCGACAGCCGGTCGCCTGCCAGCCAGTTGTGAGCGTCGGCGAGGGCGCCAATGTATTCCAGGTGATACGGTATCTGCCCCTGCGCATGCCGTATCCGCGCCGTATCGGGCGGACCGCCGCCCTGCTCGCGGGTGAGAAACCGGCGCGCGACTTTTTCGTTGAGGAGCGGCTCGCTTACTTCAGCGTTGAACCTGCGATCAAACCAGGCCACGAGCCGGCGCGTTTCGGCGCGGGCCGCGGCCGTTTCTCCCAGCATCGAGAACTTGCTTCGGCTGCGCGTCTCCTCGAGATATTCCGAGATGGCCTCGATGCCGCACGCCACGGTGCCGTCGTCGTCGGTGAACACCGGCGTCACGCCGGTAGGACTGACCTCGAGCAGCGCGGAGCTTGGCGTGCCGAGCCGCTCCTCGACCAGCTCTGCCTCGACGCCGTATTCCGCCAGCGCCAGCCGGATGCGCCGCGAAAAGGGGTCAAGTGTGAGGTGGAAAAGCCTGGGCATGATTGTCGGCCGGGATCTTTCGGATATAGAACGCCGATTCCCGGCCATTACAAGAGATTCGCCCCGCCGGGCTCTCCCCGAGGAGTCGCCCCAGTGCCCATCGAACAAGTCATCGTCCTTGCAGTCATTCAAGGCATCACCGAATTCCTGCCCATCTCCTCATCGGGTCATCTGATCCTGGTTCCGGTAATCACCGGCTGGGCCGACCAGGGACTCATTACCGACGTCATGGTGCACATGGGATCGCTCGCCGCCATTCTCGCCTACTTCTGGCGCGATGTGCTGGCGCTGACGAAAGGCGGGCTCAAGCTCCTCACCGGCAAAGTCACGCCCGAGGGAAAGCTTGTTCTCCTCATCGTGATCGGCACCATTCCAGCGGTGCTGTTCGGCATCTACGCCAAGTCGAGCGGGCTGATGGACCAAGTCAGGGGCGGAGCGCAGATTGTCGCGTGGAACGCAATCATCTACTCGCTGCTCATGCTGGCCGCCGACTGGTTCGGCGCCACCGTGAGACGGATGGAGCAGATGACGCTGCCCTCGGCCATCCTCATCGGCATTGCGCAGGCACTTGCCATCATTCCCGGCACCAGCCGTTCCGGCGCAACCATGACAGCAGCTCGGGCGCTCGGCTTCACCCGCCCGGAAGCGGCACGGTTCTCCTTCCTTCTGGGGATTCCGGCATTCATGGGCGCAGGCATTCTGGTCCTCGGCGAGGCGATCGAAGCCGGTGAACCGATCACTGCTGACGCGTTGCTGACCGGCGGGCTTACCTTCTTCACCGCGCTTGCAGCGATCGCGTTTCTGATGGCGCTCCTGCGCAGGATGAGCCTCCTGCCCTTCGTAATCTATCGCATCCTGCTCGGTGGCGTGCTGCTGATGCTCATCCGTGCCGGGCTCATTCCGGCCTAGTCAGAACACCGGCTTGTCGCCGGAGAACTGACCGGCGCGGCGGTAGCGATAGAGATAGGAAGGCACGATCGCCGCAATGGCCGTGGGCGTGATGCCGAGGCCCTCGAGGGTGCGGCCTTCTGCACGCGCCGCCTCACTGACCACGTTGTCGGCTTTCAGAAGCCTTACCTGATCCACCGTGAGAAGAGGATTGGGCAATAGCTGAAGAAAGGCGGCCTGCGCCGTGGCGAGGAAAAACGGCACCGGCACCAGCAGCTTGCGGCGGCCGATCGTTTCGAGAATGAACTGCAACAGCTCGCGGAACGTAAACACCTCGGGCCCGCCCAGTTCGTAGACGCGGCCGTCAACCGATCCCCGTCCCACGAGCGTCGCCATGGCCTTTGCGACGTCGCCCACGAAAACCGGCTGGAAACGGGTCTGGCCGCCGCCGATGAGTGGCAGCGCCGGCAGAAAGCGGCTGAGCGCCGCAAATCGGTTGAAGAATTCGTCTTCCGGCCCGAAGACAATGGAGGGCCGCACGATGACGGCATCGGGAAACGCCGCCTGCGCCCGCGCTTCACCCTCAGCCTTGGTGCGCCCATAGACCGAGGAGCTTTTGCTGGCCGCCCCGATGGCCGAGCATTGGATGAACACACGCGCGCCCGACCGCATCGCAGCGGCTGCCGCCGCTTCGGCGCCACCGGCATGGACCGCAGCGAACGTCTGGGCCCCGGAACCGGAGAGGATGCCCGCCAGGTTCACAACCGCATAGGCGCCGCTGCAGGCGGCCATGAGCGAGTCGGGGAAGCGCACATTCGCCTGCACGGCCATGATCTGGCCGACCGTTCCCAAAGGCTGCAGGTGGCCCGCGAGGTCCGGCCGGCGCACCGCCGCGCGCACGCGATAGCCGAGCTTGGCGAGCGCCCGCACGATATGCCGGCCGAGGAAACCAGACCCACCGATGACCGTGACGAGTTCCTGCGAGGTTGTCTGGGGCGGCGCCATGTCTCCCCGAGCGTTGCCGGCTGCGAAAGGCGCCCGCTATGTAGCGGTCACGCCGCCGCTTTGCAAAGGCCCGGAATGACCCGGCATGCGCTGGCATGCGCCAGCGTTGACAAGGCTATGGCCGTTCCATAAACACCCGACAGGGCCCAGATGGCGGAATTGGTAGACGCACTAGTTTCAGGTACTAGCGCTGCGAGGCGTGGAGGTTCGAGTCCTCTTCTGGGCACCACCGCCTGACGCCCGAAGCAGGAGCGATCCGGCTGCTATGACAGTCAAGGTGCATAGGGGCGATCTGCCCACCCAACTGGAGCTTGGATCGGTCGTCGCCGTAGACACGGAGACGATGGGCCTCAATCCGCACCGCGACAAGCTGTGCCTCGTGCAGCTCTCCTCCGGCGACGGCAATGCCCACCTCGTGCAGATCGACCGCACGACCTTTTCGGCGCCCCGGCTCAAGGCGCTGCTCGAGGATCGCGGCGTAACCAAGATTTTCCACTTCGCGCGCTTCGACGTGGCCGTGCTCAAGCACTATCTCGATGTCGACGTAGCGCCGCTCTATTGCACGAAGATCGCTTCGCGCCTGGCTCGCACCTACAGCGACAAACATGGCTTGAAGGACCTGGTGAAGGAGCTTCTCGGGATCGATTTGTCAAAACAGCAGCAAAGTTCCGACTGGGGTTCGCCGATTCTGTCGGATTCGCAGAAGCAATATGCCGCCCTCGATGTGACATACCTGCACGAAATCAAGGCCCGCCTGGACCAGATGCTGAGCCGCGAAAGCCGCCATGAGCTCGCCGAAGCGTGTTTCGCCTTCGTACCGATGCGCGCCCGCCTCGATCTCGGCGGCTGGACCGATGAGGATGTCTTTGCCCATTGAAAATCGCCGAGCCCGCGTCCGCGCTCCCTCAGCCCCGCGTATTCTGGCATGGCTGTTCCTGGCGGCGGCCGGCGTGGTCGTGGTGTTGTTCCTCCTGCAGGCAGGAGCATTCAACGCCATGCGGCCGGTTCGCCCGCAAACGGCTGAAGCCACGACGGCGGCATCGGCCTCCGAGCATGCCGCAACCGCAACCGTTGCCTCGCCGGCGAAACGCGCCGACAAGGTATCCGTGTTCCGGTCGCAGTTCGCCGGCTTCGACAACCAGAAACAACCGTTCTCGGTCAAGGCGGAACGGGCCGTCCAGGATCGCTCGGATGCCAACAAGGTCCACCTCGAGCACGTTTCTGCCGAGCTGACACGCAGCTCCGGACAGGAAATCGCCATCAGTTCGCTGACGGCGTTATACGATGCCGACCGGAAGGCGATCGATCTCTCGGGAGAGGTCAGGATTTCCGCCGCCGATCAGTTCGTCGCCGAAATGGCCAGGGCGTTGGTCACCATCGACGACAAGAAGTTTTTCAGTGAAGTGCCGGTCACCGTCACGCACCCGCAGGGCCAGATCGAGGCCAACGGCATGGAGATCACCGAAGACGGCAGGCGCATCCTTTTCTTCAATCGGGTAAAGGCGACCTTCTGGGGCACGGCGAACAGGGACGCCAAACAGCAATGACGACACGGCATTGGCTCGCAATTGCCGTCGGCCTGACGATGACGCTGCTCGTCGAGGCGGCGCAGGCGCAGTCCGTCGACAGCTCCGGTGTCGCTGCAGCCTCCGACGAAACCCGTGACGTCAATGTCGAAGCCGACAACATGGAAGTGTTGGAGGCGCAAAAGAAAGCCATCTTTACCGGCAATGTCAGCGGCGAACGCGACGGCACGCGCTTTTCCGGCGACAAGATGACGATCAGCTACGACGACCGCACGCGCAGCGACGGCAGCAAGAAGACGGAGGTTACCGTGGTCGATGTCGTGGGAAGCGTAACGATCGAAACGGCGACGCAGACGATAACCGGCGAGCGCGCCCAACTCGATCTCAAGGACAATATCCTCACCGTGACCGGCAACGTTCAGGTAGTGCAGGGCAAAACGGTGATCAATGGCACCAAGCTTACGGTTAATTTGAAGGCGAAGACCAGCGCCATGACCGGCGGCCGCGTCAAGGGGAGCTTCGTGCCCGGAAGCTCCACTCCCTGATGCCGACCACTTTACCCAATCTTAATCCAATTGCGCGGTAATTGCGGGAGCGGGTGGTTTGGAGAGGATACGGCTTGCGAATGTAACTCGCCTGGCGCCGCATCTACGGCGCGCGAGCGAGGAGACGGCAGGCCGTGCCCGTCAGCAGCTCGGCGCGCCGCGTCAGATGCCCAGCGCGGGGCTCGCAGCCCTTGATCTGGGCAAGAGCTTCAAGCGGCGACCGGTCGTGAGAGGGGTCAGTCTCCAGGTCAATCGCGGCGAGGCCGTGGGTCTGCTGGGGCCAAACGGCGCCGGCAAGACCACCGTGTTCTACATGATCACGGGATTGCTGGCCGCCGACCAGGGCTCCGTCGTCCTCGACGGGGAGGACATCACCAGCCTGCCCATGTATCAGCGGGCGCGGCTGGGCATCGGGTATCTACCCCAGGAAGCTTCGATTTTCCGGGGGCTGACGGTTCAGGACAATATTCGCGCGGTCCTCGAGCTGACGGAAAGAGACAAGGGCGAGCGCGAGCGTCAGTTGCGTGGTCTGCTTGATGAATTTGCCATTTCCCATCTCAGGAATTCGCCGGCTGTTGTGCTTTCTGGCGGCGAACGCCGCCGCGTGGAAATCGCCCGGGCGCTGGCCGCCAATCCCGAGTTTCTTCTCCTCGACGAGCCCCTTGCCGGGATCGATCCGATTGCAGTCAGCGATATCCGCGAGCTGGTGCGAAAGCTCACAACTCGGGGAATCGGGGTGCTTGTTACGGATCACAACGTGCGCGAGACCCTCGGGCTCGTCGATCGCGCGCTCATCATCCATGAAGGCCAGGTCTTGATGGAGGGCGAGCCCCGGGACATCGTCGAAGACGCGGACGTCCGCCGTCTCTACCTCGGAGAGAAATTCAGCTTGTAACCGCTGCAAGCCGGCAGATTGCTTTCTTTTACCTTCGGGCGCTAGGCTTCGCCCATGGCGATGACCCCCAAGCTCGAGATGCGTCAGGGCCATGCCCTGGTCATGACGCCACAACTGCAGCAAGCCATCAAGCTTCTGCAGATGTCTAACCTCGATCTGCAGGCCTTCGTCGATGCCGAACTCGAACGCAACCCGCTCATCGATCGTGATGAGGAGGCCGCGACGCTGCAAGCAACCTCCGCCGGAACGGCGATCGCCAAGCCTGGCGCTCCCGCCGGCCCGGACTCCGAAGCTCTGCCAGGCGGCAGGGAATTTGCAGGCGGCGTCATCGCGGATTTCGGCGACGAGGCAACGATGGCGGTTCCGGGCACTTCCGATTCAGGCTGGACCGCCCACTCGCCGGGAAGCGGCGGCTCGTTCAACCCGGTGAACGGCTCTGGCCCCCTTACGAGCCTCGCGAGCGAAGCCACGTTGCACGATCACCTGACGGAGCAGCTCAATCTCGCAGTGCACGATCCGGCAGACAGGCTGATCGGCGCCTATCTCGTCGGCATGGCCGATGACCGGGGATACCTCGCCGGTGACGTAGAATCGGTGGCCGAAAGCCTGGGGGCTGCGCCAGCCGAAGTGGAACGGGTGCTGGCGATCGTGCAGGACTTCGACCCGCCAGGCATCATGGCGCGAAACCTGAAGGAATGCCTCGCGCTGCAGCTCAGGGATCGCAACCGTTACGATCCGGCCATGGCTGCGTTCATCGACAATCTCGAGCTCCTGGCGCGGCGCGATTATGCCGGCCTGCAGAGGGCCTGCGGCGTCGACCTCGAGGACATCCAGGCGATGGCGAGAGAAGTCCGCAGCCTGAATCCCAAACCTGGCAACGCCTTCGGCGCGGTCATGATTCAGCCGATCGTCCCGGATGTGATGGTCAGGGCAGCGCCGGACGGAGCCTGGCACGTCGAGCTCAACTCGGAGGTGCTGCCGCGCCTTCTAGTCAACCAACAGTACTACGCGAAAATCATCAAGGGCGCGGGGCCGGAAACGGACAAAATCTATCTGTCCGACTGCCTTTCCAATGCGACATGGCTGGTCAGAAGCCTCGATCAGCGGGCCCGAACCATTCTCAAGGTGGCTCGTGAAATCGTGCGTCTGCAGGATGGATTTCTGGTCAAAGGCGTTGCGGCCTTACGTCCCCTCAATCTCAGGACGGTGGCCGACGCTATCGCGATGCACGAGTCGACTGTCAGTCGCGTCACCGCCAACAAGCATATCGCCACACCGCGCGGGACCTTCGGGTTCAAATACTTCTTTACGACCGCCCTTGCCTCGGCTCACGGCGAGCCGGCGCACTCCGCGGAATCGGTACGGCACAAGATCAGGGAAATGATCGATGCCGAGACCGCGGAGACCGTCCTGTCGGACGATGCGATCGTCGATTTTCTGCGGGCAGCCGGCATCGATATCGCGCGGCGAACGGTCGCAAAATATCGCGAAGTCATGGGCATTGCCTCGTCGCTGCAGCGCCGGCGCGAAAAACGCCTGGGGACATGACCCACCGTTGCCTCGGCCTGGCCGCGATTGTTGACGTCGTGCAAATCTCGTTGGTTCAAACGTCGAGGTTGGCGACGGCAAGGGCGTTCTCGCGAATGAAATCGCGCCGCGGTTCGACCACGTCGCCCATGAGCTTGGTGAACAGGTCGTCAGCCTCGTCGAGCTCGCGCACCTGGACCTTGAGCAGCGACCGGGCATTGACATCGAGGGTGGTTTCCCACAGCTGCGCCGGATTCATTTCTCCCAGGCCCTTGTAGCGCTGCAGAGTGATGCCCTTGCGGCCAGCGGCGAAAACCGTCTGCAGCAGCTCGAGCGGTCCGTGAATTACGGTCTCCTCGTCCTTGCGCCTGAGCTTTCCGGACTTGGCGTAGATTTCCTGCAGATGGATCGCTTTCTTGTCGAGCCGCAAGGCGTCGGCCGAAGCGATGAGCCGGCCGTCGATGGTCCAGCTTTCCTTGACCCCGCGCACCTCGCGGGAAAAGTTGAGACCGCCGTCAGTCTCCGGCTTGCCCACCCAGCCGCGCTCCGTCTCCTCCGAAATCACGTCAAGGCGCCTGGCCACATAGTGGGCGGCCTGTTCGGCATTTTCGGGATTGGCGAGCACCTCCGGGTTGAGCGCCCCGGCGATGGCGGTCTGCTCGATGACGGCGCGGGAGTACCGCGAATGCAACGCATCGATGGCGGTCCTGACGCTCAGCGCCTCGTCGATGATGGCGCGGAGGTCGCCACCGGCCCGGACCTGACCGTTGCCGAGGATGAAAGCGGTGTCCTCGAGCCCGGTTTCGATGAGATAGTTCTCCAGCCCCCTGTCATCTTTGAGGTACTGCTCGGAAGAGCCGCGCTTGACCTTGTAGAGCGGCGGCTGGGCGATGAAGAGATGACCGCGCTCGATGATCTCCGGCATCTGGCGATGGAAGAAGGTGAGCAGCAGCGTGCGGATGTGGGCGCCGTCGACGTCGGCGTCGGTCATGATGATGACCTTGTGATAGCGAAGCCGCGCAATATTGAAGCCCTCGGCGTCGCTGTCGCGCCCGATCCCGGTGCCGAGGGCGGTGATGAGCGTGCCGATCTCCGAGGACGACAGCATCTTGTCGAAACGCGCCCGCTCGACATTGAGGATCTTGCCGCGCAGGGGCAGCACCGCCTGGTTTTCGCGGTTGCGGGCCTGTTTGGCCGAGCCGCCGGCCGAGTCGCCCTCGACGAGGAACAGCTCCGCCTTGGCAGGATCACGCTCCTGGCAGTCGGCGAGCTTGCCGGGCAACGAGGCCATGTCGAGGGCGCCTTTGCGCCGGGTCAGCTCGCGCGCCTTGCGCGCCGCCTCGCGGGCAGCGGCCGCCTCGATCACCTTGCCGACGATCAGGCGCGCTTCCTGGGGATGCTCCTCGAACCAGCTGCCGAGCAATTCGTTCACCACCCCCTCGACCGCCGGGCGCACCTCGGAGGAAACAAGCTTGTCCTTCGTCTGCGAGGAAAACTTGGGATCCGGCACCTTGACGGAAAGCACGCAAGTCAGCCCTTCGCGGGCATCATCGCCGGTCAGCGCCACCTTTTCCTTGCGCGCCGCGCCTGAGGCGCCGGCATAGTTGTTGATCACGCGGGTGAGCGCGGCGCGGAAGCCCGCCAGATGCGTGCCGCCGTCGCGCTGCGGAATATTGTTGGTGAAGCACAGAACATTCTCGTGATAGCTGTCGTTCCACCACAGCGAACACTCCACGGTCAGCCCGTGACGCTCCGACCGCATGACGATGGGATTGCCGATGAGCGGTGTCTTGGTGCGGTCAAGGTAGCGGACGAACGCTTCGATCCCGCCTTCATAGCGCATCTCGATTTCCTTGGGCTCGACGCCGCGCCGGTCAGCGAGAACGATGGTGAGGCCGGAATTGAGGAATGCCAACTCGCGCAGGCGATGCTCGAGAATGGAAAAGTCGAACTCGGTCTTCGAGAAGGTTGCCGGCGACGGCAGGAAGGTCACTTCCGTCCCGCATCGGCCATCGGCATCGGCGACCTGGGCGAGCGGAGCATCGGCATCGCCATGGGTAAAGCTCATGGCATATTCCCTGCCGCCGCGGAAAATGCGCAGCTTGAGCGTGCTCGATAAGGCGTTGACCACCGACACACCCAGGCCGTGCAGGCCGCCGGAGACCTTGTAGGAACTCTGGTTGAACTTGGCCCCGGCATGCAGCGTGGTCATGATCACCTCGGCAGCCGACACGCCCTCGGTGGGGTGGATATCGGTCGGAATGCCGCGGCCATTGTCGGTCACCGTGCACGATCCATCGGCATTGAGGGTCACGGTGATGCGGTCGGCGTGACCCTCCAGCGCCTCGTCGATCGCGTTATCTACGACTTCGTAGATCATGTGGTGAAGGCCCGAGCCGTCATCCGTATCGCCGATATACATGCCCGGGCGCTTGCGCACCGCATCGAGGCCCTTGAGAACCTTGATGGCATCGGCGCCGTAGGCGGCTGCGTCCCTTTCCCTGTCATGAACGGTGGTCATGGCTCATCCTGTGGGTGTCAACAGGCCATCGTCGACTGCAAAATACCGCGCCTCGTCATCGAGTCCGGCGAACAGCGCCCGATCCGTGCCGGTAAACCAGCACTGAGCGCCGAGCCGCGACAGGGTTTCAAACAGACCTGCCCGGCGCGTCGCATCGAGATGTGCAATTCCTTCATCGAAAAGCAAGATCGGAAGAACTCCCCAAGGCGCCGACCGCATGGCGCCTGCGTGAGCCAGTACGATGGATATCAGCAACGCTTTCTGTTCGCCCGTTGAGCAGGCCGCGGCCGCTGCCCGTTTTGGGCCGTGAGTGACGAGAAAGTCGCTTCGATGGGGTCCATGAAGAGTACGTCCGGCGCCCCGGTCAAGCAACCTCGAATCATGCAGCATTCTACGATAGCGATCCTCGACCTGAATAGCGGGCTGCTCTGCCAGCAGCGCCTCGAGCTCACCGGCGACCGCGAGCTCTACCCATGGAAACGTGGAGCGGAACACCTCCTTCCCTGCCGGCCCGGCAAGCGCCTCGAGGGCGGCCAGCCGGCCGGCCGCCAGGGCAACGGCCGCCTCGGCCATTTGCTGCTCAACGCCGGAAAGCCAGATCTTGTCCCATTGCGGCGCCGCAACCAGCCGGTTACGCTCGCGCATCAGCTTCTCGAACGTAACGATACGGCTGCCGTGCTCGGGATCGATGACCGATACCAGCCGGTCCAGAAACCGTCGTCGCCCGGCTGCCGGGCCCGAAAAAAGCCGGTCCATCGCCGGCGTCAACCAAACGACCCTCATATGCAGACCAAGGGCGCCGGCCGAGCGTTGGGCAATCCCGTCAACGCTAACCTCGCGGCCATGGATGTAGTTCTCCTGCTCTTCTTCTCTCGCGGCAACACTGCTGAAGGTTGCAGCAAGGGCAATGTCTCCATGGGGCCCGGACAGGTCCGCAGCCACGCGGGCACCAGCCTGCGAGCCATGGCGCACGACTTCTTCAAAGGCCGCGCCGCGCAGGCCGCGACCGGGAGCGAGCAGCGAAATCGCCTCGAGCAGGTTGGTCTTGCCGCCGCCGTTGGGGCCGGCAAGCACGATGAAGGGCGTGTCGACCGCGAGCCGCAGCGCCTCGTAGTTGCGAAAGTTGGCAAGCGTCAGGCGCGACAGGCAAAGTGCGTCAGCCGAGAGCGACACTGGCAATCCGTGGCTGAGCAATCCTGCGACAACTGCGGCTACACCCGCATCGGCATGAGAACATAGAGAGCGGTCGCATCGTCCGGATCGCGCAGCACCGTCGGCGAGCCGGCATCCGCGAGCTGGAAGCTCGCAGTTTCACCCTTGAATTGTCCCACGATGTCCAGGAGGTAGCGCGAGTTGAATCCGATATCGATAGGCTCGGCGCCGTAGTGAGCGGCAATTTCTTCCTCCGCCGAACCGGAATCGGGATTGTTCACGGTGAGGCTGAGGCGTTCCGCGGTCACGTTGAGCTTGACGGCGCGGCCCTTTTCGCTCGACACCGTCGATACCCGATCAACGGCCTGGGTAAACTGTCGTGTATCGACCTCGAGTGTCTTGTCATTGTTGCGCGGGATGACCCGCTCATAGTCGGGAAAGGTGCCATCGATCAGCTTCGAAGTCACCACGATGCCATCAATGGCAAACCTGATCTTGGCCGTCGAAAGCGCGACTTCCACCTCACCGTCCGCGGTCTCGAGCAGCTTGGCGATCTCCAGAACCGTCTTGCGCGGTACGATGATGCCCGGCATGCCTTCCGCACCGGCGGGCCGCGCAAACTGCACTTGAGCGAGCCGGTGGCCATCGGTGGCGACGGCTCTGATCTTGGGCTCGCTGCCGACCTCGGCTTCGTGCAGATAGATCCCGTTCAGGTAATAGCGCGTCTCCTCCGTCGATATGGCGAGCCGCGTCTTGTCGATGAGCATCTTGAGATCACCGGCCGCCATCATGAACCTGTGGCTCAGCTCACCAGCGGCAAGATCGGGGAAATCCTGCGGCGGCAGCGCCTGCAGCGCGAAGCGCGATTTGCCCGCCAGAACCGCCAGACGCCCTTCCCGACCTCCGTGCTCGATGACGAGCTGAGCACCGTCCGGCAACTTGCGAACGATGTCGTAGACGAGATGGGCGGGGGCTGTGGCGGCGCCCTCACGCGTCACCTCGGCGGCTACCTCCTCCACCACCTCGATATCGAGATCGGTCGCGGTCAGGCGTAGCCCGCCGCTGCCCGCCTGCATCAAGACGTTCGCCAGTATGGGGATCGTGTTGCGCCGCTCAACGACGCTCTGTACGTGATTCAGGGATCGCAGCAGCGCTGCGCGCTCGATCGTTACCCTCATTTGTGCCCGGCGCGCCTCCTGGTAGATCGCCTGACGCTCGTTTTGATCGGCGACGCGATCGACCCGAAAGCTTGGCTGGGAAACGCCGGCCGAACCCTCGAGCGTTGACGAACGGGGCGAGGACTTTGGCTTCAATTCTGCGCCAAGGCAAGGCCTTCCCGGGGTATCTGTGGGGTATCCCTATTGCTGTTCGACGAGCTTCACCAGCAGCGCGACCTCGCCGGCCAGCCGGTCATCGGTGAGGAGCAGTTCCTCGATCTTGCGCACGGCATGGAGAACGGTCGAGTGGTCGCGACCGCCAAAGCGCCGGCCGATTTCGGGCAATGAGCGCGGCGTGAGCTTCTTGGCCAGATACATGCCGACCTGACGCGGCCGGACGATCGAACGAGCGCGCCGGGGCGACAATATGTCGGCGCGGGCGATGTTGTAGTGGCGCCCGATGACCCTGAGAATGTCTTCGATCCGGACCCGCGAGACATCGTTCGGCCGGGCGAGATCGCGAAGCACCATGGCGGCGAGATCGATGGTCATCCGCGCCCGGGTCAGCTGCTGGCTGGCGATCACCCGGTTGAGCCCGCCCTCCAGTTCGCGGCCGCCACCCGTGATCTTGTTGGCGATGAACTCCACCACGTCGGCGCCGATCACCAGCGAGGGGTCGCGCCGTCTGGCAACCGCGAGGCGCGCCTCGAGAATTCGGTAGCGCAGATCGTATTCCGGCATCTCGATGTCGACGACGAGGCCGCCGGTGAGCCGCGAGCGCATGCGCTGGTCGATGCTTTCGAGCTGGGCCGGCGGCACATCGGCAGCGACGATGACCAGGCGTTTGGAGTCGACGAGCGAGTTGAAGGTGTGACAGAACTCCTGCTGCATCGACTTGCCCTGGAGGAACTGGAAATCGTCGATCAGCAACACATCGATGCTCTGAAAGTAGTCTTTGAAGGTGATTACGTCGCGCGCCCGCAGGGCGTGGATGAAGTGATACATGAAGCGCTCAGCGGTTATGAAGAGCACCTTGCGCTGGGGCCTGGCTTCCCGAATACGCCAGGCGATGGCGTTCAGCAGATGTGTTTTTCCAAGTCCCGCCGCCGAATGCACAAACAGCGGATTGCACGTCGATGGAGCGCCAGGCGCGACATCGATGACCCGCATCGCCGCCGCATGGGCCAAGGCGTTTGACTTGCCCAGGACAAAAGTTTCGAACGTCAGGGAGGCATCGAGCGGCGAGCCGCGATCGGTTTGTAGTTTTTCATGCGATGCCACCGCACATGGTAGCGACTGCGGCGGCGGACCGCCGTCAGGTTCCTCCGCTGCCGCTGGTCGGTCGACCAGTTCAGCGGGTCTGGTCGGCAAACCCCTGGTACGGACCTTGATCGAAACACCGTCAAGCGAATGGAATTCGGTGCGCGCCACCTTCAACAGCCGGTCCGAATAGTGCGACGAGATCCAGTTGCGCAAAAAGCGGGTTGGAACCGAAACCGCGAGCTGGCCACCGGCACAGCCTTCTGCTTCCATGCGCGCAAACCAGCTCGAGTACAGATCATCGCCGAGCTCGACCTTCAGTCGTGTAGCAATATTGTCCCAGCTGCGCTTGAGACTGTCCTTTCCCCCGTCAGGCATAATCATTGTTGGCCTCTTTGCAATTCGTTGTTGGATGTGGTCCTGTTACGCCGACACCAAACGCCAACTGATGTTCGAAAAGCGCACTCCCCCTTCGCCAGAAAACGCTGGCGCGACAATTGTCAGCAATTTGAGAATCCGGCCCTCGCCCCACATAACTATGCGGGCCCAACTTCCAAAGCCGTCCGCCGCATCTAAAGCCCCGCCGTGCTCGTCGCTCTCCAGTTGATCCCTTGACCTGTTCGCGCCCATCTCGTTTCGCATCGCAGCACGAGCGCTTGCTGCCATGCGTTGACAGCGAGCGTGGCATGAGACGGAGGAGGTGAGAAGGCCCAAGACGCCTGCCTTCCGTACACAGACAACCGCTGCCGACCGACGGGGCGGAACAGACAACGGCCGCATCCAGCAAGTATTTGAGCGGGCTCGAAAATCCTATGTGCAGTCAGCTGAGGCTTTTTGGCAACAGTGCCGGCCAGGAATTGCCGGACTGTTGCCCGCCGACCGACGGGGGATGCCTGGAACGCATGCGGGCAGCAGGCTTTCCTTACAAACCATTGAAAAGGAAAGGTGTTTTGCGTGAAAAATGCGTCCGTGAACGGACTAAGCCACCCGCGGCGCTATCAGGGCGAAGGAGCCGCCAATGGCGTCGCACGAGCCAAGGCTCTGACCAGGCGCGCGAATTAGGCTGTGACGGCTTTGACCCGGCGCGCCAGGCGGGAGATTTTCCGCGACGCTTTGTTTCTGTGGATCACGTTGCGATTGGCAGCCCGCATGAGTTCCGGCTGGGCGGCCCTGAGAGCCAGCTCGGCAGCCTGCCGGTCGCCCTTCGTGATCGCCTCTTCAACGGCTCGCACCCGCGTCTTGATTCGTGAGCTGCGTGCCTGATTGATTTTGGTGCGGCGCCCGGCAACGCGGTTGGCTTTCTTTGCCGAACTGGTGTTGGCCATCTAACTTTCCTTACTCGGAGATGCGCGGCGATAACCTCTATCGCCGGAATGGCCCGCTTATAAGCTTGGCTCACGCGAGCCGTCAACCCGATCCGGATCACTGCGCGGGTGCCCGGGCTACCTCTGGCACACCGGACAAAAGAACGTGGAACGGCCGGCCTGGACGATTCGCCTGATGCGACCACGACAGCCCCGGCGGCGACAGCGCTCGCCTTCTCGTTCGTAGGCATCAAATCTGTTCTGGAAACTGCCAAGCGAACCGTCAGCACCGATGTAGTCGCGAAAGCTGGATCCGCCGGCGGCAATGGCGTCGTTGAGCACCCCGCGCACCGCCGCGGCAAGGGATGCAAGCCGGGTGTCGGGTCGGCCTTTCCTGACCAGGCTGCCGGCGCGGCGGAGCGGGGATAGACCTGCCCGAAACAGGGCTTCGCAGACATAGATATTGCCGAGACCCGCGATGCGGCGCTGATCGAGAAGTGCCGCCTTGAGCGGCGCCCGCGATCCGCGCAACATCTGCCCGAGGCGTTCGGCATCAAACTCGTCACTCAACGGCTCGGTTCCGAGACCACGCAGGAGCCGGTGCCTCTCCAGCATGGGCACCGCCGCCAGATCCATGAATCCAAAGCGCCGGGGGTCGGTATAGACGACACGCGTACCGTCATCGAAGTCGAGAATGACATGATCATGCCGGCCGGAACCGGCAGTATCCAAAGGCGGCACGACAGGCTGCTTGCCAAAGTTGACGGCGCTGCTGGCTGGTGCACATACGGTAAACCGTCCGGTCATGCCCAGGTGCACGATCAGGACCGAGTCGTCGTCGAGGTGGCAAAGCAGGTATTTGGCTCGACGCGCAATCTTTTCGATGCGGCGCCCGGCGAGGCGCGCGCGAAATCGCCGCGGCAGCGGAAAGCGAAGGTCCTTGCGGTGCAACGTGACGTTGATGATGCGCCGGCCCGCCAGGGCGCGCTCCAGACCGCGGCGCACGGTTTCAACCTCCGGCAGTTCGGGCATGGTCGTTAACACTTAGGGTAGTTCGCCGTCCGATGGCAATGATGCAGGCCTTACGATATGGTCCAGCCATGAGAGATGAACGCGCACCCTCGAGTGTCCCGTTCGGATATGCGGATGTCGAGGCAGGTCGCAAGCAAGAGATGGTCGATGCCGTGTTCGCCAGGGTTGCCGACCAGTACGACCGGATGAACGATTTGATGTCCGCCGGTATGCACCGGCTCTGGAAGGATGATCTGGTGGCTGGTCTCAACCTAGCGGGAGCGCGGCGGCCAGTTCGCTGCATTGATGTCGCGGGTGGAACTGGCGACATCGCTTTGCGCATCCTGGGCGAGGGCCGGGCGGCAGCAGAAGTGGTGGTCGCGGACAGCTCGGCTGACATGATCGCGCGCGGCTGCCACCGCGCCCGCGCCACATGCCTTGAGGAGCGCTGTCGCTTCGTGGTCGCCAATGCCGAAGCGCTGGGGTTTTCTGAGCGCAGTTTTGACCACTATACGATCGCGTTCGGCATCCGTAACGTCACCCATGTAGAGCACGCCCTTGCGGAGGCCTATCGGGTGCTCAGACCAGGCGGCCGCTTCCATTGCCTGGAGTTTTCGAGCACGCAGCTGCCCGTGCTCGACAAACTCTACGATCTCTACTCGATGACGGTCATTCCGGCGTTGGGAAAAGTGGTGACCGGCGACGGGGCGCCATACCGATACCTGGTTGAGAGCATCCGCCGCTTCCCTGCGCAAGAACTCTTCGCGGCGATGATCCGCTCAGCCGGATTTTCGCGGGTAGCATTTCGCAATCTCACAGGCGGCATCGTCGCGATCCACTCCGGCTGGCGCCTGTAGATGTTCAGGGCAGTGTCGCACCTGTCGAGGCTGGCGCGAGCCGGTCGAACCCTGGCCGCTTACAGTGCACTGCCGGCCTACCAAACCGACAAACTGCCGGCGTCGGCCCGAGCCGTTTTGTGGGCAGCCAAGGTGGGCGGCAGAACCACGCTCGCGGAAAATCAAACGAACCCTATGGCAGCGGCGCTATACAAGCTCGGCCCGAGCTACATCAAGCTCGGCCAGTTCCTGGCCACCCGGGCGGACCTGGTGGGTGCGGAACGGGCCCGGGATCTGGCGCATCTGCAAGACCGCCTGCCGCCGTTCTCCCGAAGTGAGGCGTGCGCCGAACTGTCGGCCGCCTTCGGGGCGGAGGGCAAATCCATGTTCGCCGAGTTCGGTCCGCCGACGGCGGCAGCCTCAATCGCCCAGGTGCATCGGGCGAGGACATCCGACGGCCGCGACGTCGCAGTCAAGATACTGCGGCCCAGTATCGAGACGCAATTCGAGGACGACCTCGCAAGCTTCCTGTTTGCGGCCCGCCTCATCGAGCGCTGGCATGAACCGTCGCGCCGGTTGCGTCCGGTCGAGGCGGTAGCCACCCTCGCCAACTCCGTGCGGCTGGAAATGGATTTGCGCATGGAAGCGGCAGCAATCGCGGAAATGGCCGGCAACGTGGCCGGCGACGCCGACTTCCGGGTGCCGCAAGTAGACTGGTCGCGAACCGCCCGACGCGTGCTGACGACGGAGTGGATCGAAGGCATTCCGGTCAGCGATGTGGACGGTCTGCGGCGGGCAGGCTTCGCTCCGGCGCGGATCGGCGAGACGATCGTGCAGTCGTTTCTCCGCCATGCCATCCGCGACGGTTTCTTTCATGCCGACATGCATCCAGGCAATCTGTTCATCGACGGGGCGGGCGCCCTCGTGGCTGTTGATTTCGGCATCATGGGCCGGCTGACGGTCAAGGAGCGCCGCTTTCTCGCAGAAATTCTGTTCGGATTCATCAGCCGCGACTACATGCGCGTTTCGCAGGTTCATTTCGACGCCGGTTATGTTCCGCCCTCCCAGGACCGCGCGCTCTTCGCCCAGGCCTTGCGGGCCATCGGCGAGCCCCTCCTCGATCGAACGGCCGACGATATCTCGATGGGCGGACTCCTGACGCAGCTGTTCGAGGTCACCGGCCAGTTCAACATGCAGACGCAGCCGCAGCTGCTGCTGTTGCAAAAGACCATGGTGGTGGTGGAGGGGGTTGCGCGCACGCTCAACCCCAAGCTCAACATGTGGGCGACCGCCGAACCGGTGGTGCGCTCATGGATCGAGGCCAAACTCGGCCCGCAAGGGAGGCTCGAGGAAGCTGCCGAGGGAGCGCTTTCGCTGGGGCGCATCGTGACCTCGTTGCCGGAAGTCTTGTCGGAAGCGCAGAAAGCTGCCCATATGCTTTCTGAAATGACGCGCGCCGGGGGCGTCAAACTGGACCCGGAATCGACCGAGGCCCTGGCAAGAGCCCAAGCCCGCCACGATCGGCCAACCCGCATGGCATTGTGGCTTGCAGCCGGAGCAATGCTGGCTTTGCTCGCATGGCAGGTCTTCTAATCTAATCTAACCATGGCGGCAGCCACCGCTTCCGGCGCGCCGGATGCCTGCCATATACTATCAGCCGGCCGGAGTGAGCCCAATGCTGCAGGGCAAGCGAATTCTGCTAATCATCGGCGGGGGTATCGCCGCCTACCGTTCTCTCGAACTGATCCGGCGCCTGCGCGAGCGCGAGTGCGGCGTGGGCGTCATCATGACGGCGGCGGCAATGGAGTTCCTGACACCGCTGTCGGCCTCGAGTCTGGCAGGTGAAAGAGCGCACACCGATCTTTTCGATCTGACCGCCGAGACCGAGATCGGCCACATTCAGCTGTCGCGATCGGCCGATCTCATCGTGGTCGCTCCGGCCACCGCCGACCTCTTGGCCAAACTCGCCGCTGGAATCGCCAACGATCTCGCCTCGACGGTGCTGCTCGCAACCGACAAACCGGTGCTAGCCGCACCCGCCATGAACGTACGCATGTGGTTTCATGCCGCTACGCAGCGAAACGTGGCCCGCCTCCAAGCCGATGGCGTCGAGTTCGTGGGGCCCGAGGAAGGGGCAATGGCGTGCGGTGAGTTCGGCCTGGGCAGAATGGCCGAACCCGACGATATCGTGACAGCGGTCGAGAACAAGCTGGCGAAAGGCGGCCCGCTCTCCGGCAGGAAGGTTGTCATCACCGCCGGACCTACCCGTGAAGCGATCGACCCGGTGCGCTTTCTATCCAACCGGTCATCGGGCAAGCAGGGCCATGCCCTGGCTCAGGCAGCGGCGGCGATGGGCGCTGAGACGGTGCTGGTATCGGGACCGGTGAGCTTGCCGGCGCCCGCCGGGCTACGAAGGATCGCAGTAGAAAGTGCCGAGGAAATGTTGCGGGCGGTCGAGGGGGAACTACCTTGCGATATTGCGGTCTTTACGGCCGCCGTCGCCGATTGGCGCCTCGCCAGTTCGGCGAGCCGGAAAATCAAGCGCCGACACGGCCGGCCGCCGGCATTCGAGCTCGTGGAGAACCCGGACATTCTCAGGGCTGTCGCCACCCGCAAGTCCAATCGTCCTGCGCTGGTCGTCGGCTTTGCCGCCGAGACGGACGCGGTCGTCGCGCACGGCATCGAAAAGCTCAAGGCCAAAGGCTGCGATATCATCGTGGCCAATGACGTCAGCGAGACAAGCGGCGTGTTCGGTGCCGAGCACAATCAGGTGCACCTCATTTCGGCCGCCGGCGTGGAAAGCTGGACAAGGATGTCGAAGCGTGAAGTCGCCGAGCGGCTTATGGAGCTGTTCGCCGATCGGTTAGGGGCCGTCGCGAAGGCCGCCGAATGATCGCCATCCTAATCAAGCGCCTCGCCAATGGCGACGGCTTGCCAATGCCCGCCTATGCGACGGCGGGAGCCGCCGGCCTGGATCTGCGGGCGGCCGCTGATCGGCTTCTACAGGCGGGGGAGCGTTGCCTGATGCCGACCGGGTTCGCCCTGGCACTGCCGGAAGGGTTCGAAGCGCAGGTCCGGCCACGGTCCGGGCTGGCGATCGATCATGGCGTAACGGTGCTCAATGCGCCGGGCACCGTCGACTGGGACTATCGCGGTGAAATCAGCGTGCCGTTGATCAATCATGGCACCACCACCTTCGCGATCCGGCGTGGCGACCGGATCGCCCAACTGGTTGTCGCACCGGTTGTACGGGCGAGTTTCGTGGAGGTCGATCGCCTCGATGAAACCGCGCGCAGCGGCGGCGGTTTCGGTTCCTCGGGCATTCAATAGCCGGCCATGGCGTTCAGCGATGAAGAGCTCGCGCGCTACGCCCGGCATATCCTGCTCAAGGAAGTCGGCGGACCGGGACAGGCAGCGCTCAAGGCGGCCAGCGTTCTGGTCATAGGCGCGGGCGGGCTCGGCTCGCCTCTCCTCATGTACCTCGCGGCAGCCGGCATCGGCCGCCTCGGCATCGTCGACAACGACCGGGTGAGCCTGTCCAACCTGCAGCGCCAGATCGTGCATTCAACCCGTAACGTAGGGCAAGACAAGACCGCGAGCGCTGAGGCCGCCGTCGGCGAACTCAATCCCCACGTGGTGGTGGATCGCCATGCCATCCGGCTCGTAGCCGCCAACGCGCTCGATATCGTCGCCGGCTATGACATCGTGGCGGATGGATCAGACAATTTCCCGACCCGGTTTCTCGTCAGCGATGCATGTTTTCTCGCCGGCAAGACGTTGGTGTCGGCGGCGGTGGGACAGTTCGACGGCCAGGTTTCCACCTTCAAGCCGCACGCGCGGCGAGAGGACGGCACCCCCTATCCGAGCTATCGCTGCCTCCATGCCGAGGCGCCGCCGCCGGGACTGCTGCCGACCTGCGAGGAAGCGGGCATTTTGGGAGCGCTGACCGGGATCATCGGCTCCATTCAGGCGATCGAGGTGATCAAGGAAATTCTCGGTCTTGGGGACAGCCTGGCGGGCAAGCTCCTGCTCTACGACGCGCTGGCGGCACGAGCCTATGTCACGGAGATTCCGTGGAGTTCCGACAATCCGCTCAACGGGACCCACGCCAGCATTCGCGATCTGTCGCATCACGCCTGACATTCGGGTGAGGCGGCTTGAGGTTGAGACAAGCCGCTGAGGCGCTATTGGGCAGCCTCGCGCGCTTCCTCATCCTCTTCCTCGCTCAGATCCTCCGGTCGCGGTGCGGAAATGATGTTGTAGCCGGAATCGACAAAGTGCACTTCTCCTGTCACACCGCCGGACAGCGGCGAGAGAAGATATAGCGCTGCACCACCAATCTCTTCGAGTGTCACCGTGCGCCGCAACGGCGAATGACGCTTCTGGAAGTTGAACATGACCCGGGCGGCGCCGATGCCGGAGCCGGCCAGCGTCCGCATGGGGCCGGCGGAAATGGCATTGACCCTGATGCCCGCCGGACCGTAGTCGGCGGCGAGATAACGTACCGAGGCCTCGAGCGCTGCCTTGGCAACCCCCATGACATTGTAGTTGGGCAGGACCCGCGTCGCGCCCCCGTACGTCAGGGTCACCATCGCTCCACCGCCCTGCATCAGATGCGCGGCGCGCCTGGCGATTTCAGTGAAGGAAAAGCACGAGATCACCATCGTGCGGATGAAATTGTCGCGGGTCGTTTCGGAGTATTTGCCCTTGAGCTCGGACTTGGCGGAATAGGCGATGGCGTGGACGACGAAATCCAGCGAACCCCATGCCTTCTCGATGGCGGCGAAGACCCCGTCGATCGTCGCGAGATCTTCAACATCGCAGGGGAGAACCAGGCTGCTTTCAACTTTCGCGGCCAGCGGCCTCACCCGCCTGCCGAAGGCCTCGCCTTGATAGGTGAACCCCAGCTCGGCCCCATGTCGGTGGAGCACCTGGGCGATGCCCCAGGCGATCGAGTGATCGTTGGCGACGCCCATGACGAGGCCGCGCCGCCCGCGCATGATTTCGCTCGCTGCCGGCTCGCTCATCGCTCCCCCGCGCGCCTCCACCCTCAACCATCGAATCGCTGGAAGGCCAGCGTCGCGTTGGTGCCGCCAAATCCGAAGCTGTTGGAAATCGCCACGCCGATCCTCGCATCGTCGATGCGCTCTCTGACGATCGGCAGGTCGGCGAACTCGGGATCGATCTCGGTGATGTTGGCGCTTTCGCAGATGAACCCGTTCTGCATCATCAACAGACAGTAGATCGATTCCTGAACCCCGGTAGCGCCGAGCGAATGTCCGGTCAGGCCCTTGGTGGCGGCGATCTTTGGCACATCCGAACCGAACACCGTGCGCACGGCCTCGATCTCCCGCTTGTCGCCGATCGGCGTCGAAGTGGCGTGGGGATTGATGTAGTCGACCCTTTCCTTCACCGTCGCCAGCGCCTGGCGCATGCAGCGCACCGCTCCCTCACCCGAGGGCTGGACCATGTCGAAGCCGTCGGAGGTGGCGCCGTAGCCGACGAGTTCGCCGTAGATCCTGGCGCCGCGCGCCTTGGCGTGGCCGAGCTCTTCCATCACCACGACTCCCGCTCCGCCGGCGATTACGAAGCCGTCGCGATCCTTGTCATAGGGTCTGGAGGCTGAGGCCGGCGCATCGTTGCGTTTGGTGGACATCGCTCCCATGGCGTCGAAAAGCACCGACAGTGTCCAGTCGAGTTCTTCCCCGCCGCCGGCGAACACCACGTCCTGCTTGCCCCATTGGATGAGCTCCGCAGCATTGCCGATGCAGTGGGCCGAGGTGGCGCAGGCCGAAGAAATGGAGTAGTTGACGCCGCGGATACCGAACGGGACTGCCAGGGTCGCCGAGTTGGTGCTCGACATGGACGCCGGCACGGCGAACGGCCCCACCCGCTTCGGTCCCTTCTCCCGCGTCGTGTCGGCGGCCGCGACAATGGTCCGGGTCGAGGGCCCGCCCGAGCCCATGATGAGCCCGGTGCGCTCGTTCTTGGCCTCGTTCTCCTCGAGACCTGAATCGGTCAGAGCCTGCTGCATGGCGATGTAGTTCCAGGCCGCGCCATCGCCCATGAACCGGCGCACACGGCGATCGACCGCGCTGTCAAGATCGAGGTCAGGGGCACCGTGAACCTGACAGCGGAAGCCCAGCCTGGCGTAATCCTCCGACTTCACGATCCCGGACTTCGCCTCGCGCAGGGAGGCGAGCACTTCCTGGACGTTGTTGCCGATGCTCGAAACAATGCCCATGCCGGTCACCACAACACGCCGCATCACCATGTTCTCCGTTTGGCGGGGTCAGGCCGCGCCGAGGGCGGCCGCATCCGGCAGGAACAGACCGACGCGCAGATCGGCAGCCTGATAGATCGTTTCGCCGTCGGCCTTGAGCAGCCCATCGCCGATGCCGAGATTGAGCTTGCGCAGGATCACCCGCTTGAGGTTAACCACATACTCCACCTTCTTGACGGTCGGCAGCACCATGCCGGTGAACTTGACCTCGCCTACGCCGAGGGCGCGCCCCTTGCCGGGAGCTCCCATCCAGCCGAGAAAGAAGCCCAGGAGCTGCCAGAAGGCATCAAGACCCAGGCACCCTGGCATTACCGGGTCGCCGCGGAAGTGGCACGAGAAGAACCACAGGTCCTTATGGACATCAAGCTCGGCCACGACCTGCCCCTTGCCGTGCTCACCGCCTGCCTCGGCGATGGTGGTAATGCGATCGAACATCAGCATCGGCGGGAGCGGAAGCTGGGCGTTGCCTGGGCCAAAGAGCTCGCCCCGCGCGCAGGCCAGCAGATCTTCGAAACCGTAGTATGGTTTTTTCTGAAACAACTCCTACCTTGCGCCTTTGCGGCCGTGCCTTATCCTTTCTCTGGCGAGTATACACCGTACACCGCCTCGAGGTCCAAGGCGGCCGGACGTCGCGCTGGTGGGAGTTTGCAGCCGCATGGCAATTCATGCTAGCCAGTCGGTAAATCTTAGCATGTCCCTCTAGGAAGGAGTGGTGGGAATGATGGAGCCGGCGATCCTGGCGCAGCGGCTGCGCAAGGTAGGACTGAGGCCGACGCGGCAACGTATGGCCTTGGCCGGACTGTTGTTTGGCGGCCAAAACCGCCATGTGACCGCGGAAGAGCTTCATCGCGAGGCGCTCTCCACCGGCGCCGTCGTTTCACTCGCCACCATCTACAACACACTCAACCGCTTTACTGCCGCGGGGTTCTTGCGCGAAGTGGCGGTTGAGGGCGCCAAGACGTATTTCGACACCAATACGGCAGACCACTTCCATTTTTATCTCGAAAGCGAGGGCCGGCTGCTCGACATCGATCATCACGATGTGACGGTGGAGGGTCTTCCGGAAACGCCCGGCGGCAAATACGTGTCCCGAATCGACGTCATCGTGCGTCTCGCCGATCGCTCTTAGGTCTTAGTCGACAATCTCCTCACCGGGATAGACGCCAAAAAGCTGACTCTGTTCGACCCAGCCGTCATAACCTTCGACGCTCATTTCACACCAGTCTCCAGTGCACGCGGAGACCTCTCCGACGACCCCCGACTTGAGCTTGGCAACCGGTTTGGCCGAAGCCTTGGCGCTGTGGCGCATGGCGATTTCGTGCTCTTTCTTCCACGGGGCGACGATGGCGGTTCGATTGCCTCCAAGCATGCTCATATATACCCAGCCCTCATCGCCCTCACTGTCGCGAATGCGGCGCCAATGCTCGAACTCGGCTATGATCTCTACCGGCAGGCCCTTGCGCTTGAACACCCAGGCGATCTCATGTTCGCTCGAGGGGCCGCGACGAACGTTGACCGTGTCGGTCTTGAGGCTTACGAACCGGGGAATCGGCAACCCGCTTGGACCCTTGCTTGCCTGGTTCCTGTCGACATTGGCGAGCGAACCGGTGACAGCTGCGGCTGAAGAGGGAACTTCGCTGGAGGCCTGTTGCCCGAACAGGGAATAGAGCGCACCGGCCGCAATGGCGAGGCACGCCACGCCCAGCAGGAGTGAACCCATCCGGCGTCCGCTCAATCGTTTCCTTTCCGGCGCTCATTGCGGCGAGCCTGCCGCCGTAGGCTTGCCCCCGCCCGCCACTTGCCACTCGGGTCTGGCGCAGTCTACACAGGCTTCGACGTCTCAAGAAGAAGATTGCTTCCACGCTGCGGCAGCAGGCGTTAACAAATAGTTACCGGTACCGGAGCATGTGGTGTTCAGCAAAGCGCTTGGACCTCGGCGGAAAATCCTTCCGGCATGGGGCCCGCCAGTGACCAAGCGCAAGCCGCTGGTTATCGTCACCCGGAAGTTGCCCGACCTGGTCGAAACCCGCATGCGGGAGCTTTTCAACACGAGGCTCAACGCCGATGACAAACCGCTGAGCCAGAGCCAGCTCGCCGCGGCTGCCGGCGAGGCCGAAGTGCTGGTTCCAACCGTCACCGACCTCATCGATAAGGCGGTGATCATGCAGGCGGGCGAACAGCTGAAGCTCATCGCCAATTTCGGCAACGGAGTCGACAACATCGATGTGGAGACCGCGCTTGCCCGCGGCATCAGCGTAACCAACACGCCGGGCGTGCTGACCGAGGACACGGCCGACATGACAATGGCGCTGATCCTCGCGGTGGCCCGCAGAATCATCGAAGGTGCGCAGGTAATCGGTCCCGATAACAGCTGGCAGGGCTGGTCACCGACCTGGATGCTGGGCCACCGCATCTTCGGCAAGCGCCTCGGCATCATCGGCATGGGCCGGATCGGCCAAGCCGTGGCCAGGCGCGCCAAGAGCTTCGGCTTGCAGATCCACTACCACAACCGCAAGCCCGTACATCCCTCCGTCGAGGAGGAGCTCGAGGCCACGTATTGGGACAGTCTCGACCAGATGCTTGCCCGAATGGACGTGATATCGATCAATTGCCCGCATACGCCGGCCACATTTCATCTGCTTTCGGCACGGCGGCTGAAGCTGCTCAAGCCCGATGCGATTATCGTCAATACGGCGCGAGGCGAGGTCATCGATGAAAATGCGCTCGCCCGAATGCTCGAAGCCAACGAACTCGGCGGAGTGGGGCTCGACGTGTTCGAGCATGAGCCGGCCGTCAATCCCCGCCTGCTGAAGTCGAAAAAGGCGGTGCTCCTGCCGCATATGGGATCGGCCACTCTGGAAGGCCGCATCGATATGGGCGAGAAGGTGATCATCAACATCAAGACTTGGGTCGATGGGCACAAGCCGCCGGACAGGGTATTGCCGGCCATGTTGTGAGACGGGCGCCCCCTCGCCTGAGGCAAGCGCGCGCCTCGATCACTCGTTCTCCGCCGCCAGAGTCGCCGCTTTGGTTTCCCGCTTGGAAAGATCTTCACCCGTCTGCTGGTCGACCGCCTTCATGGAAAGTCGAACCTTGCCGCGCTGGTCGAAGCCGAGCAGCTTCACCTTGACCTTGTCGCCCTCCTTGACCACGTCGCTCACCTTCGCCACCCGGCGCGGCGCCAGTTCGGAAACGTGGACGAGGCCGTCTTTGGCTCCAAAAAAGTTCACGAAAGCGCCAAAATCAACGACTTTGACCACCGTCCCGTCGTAGATTTCTCCAAGTTCGGGTTCCGACACGATCGATTTGATCCACTTGATCGCCGCGTTGATCGCCTGGCCGCTGGCGGAGGCGATCTTGATCGTTCCATCATCCGAGATGTCAATCTTGGCCCCGGTCTTCTCGACGATTTCGCGAATGACCTTGCCACCGGAACCGATGACTTCCCGTATCTTGTCGGTCGGGATGGTCATAACCTCGATGCGCGGCGCATGCTCGCCGAGTCCTGGGCGGGCTTCGGTAATCGCTTGCGCCATCTTGGCCAGAATGTGCAGGCGGCCCTGCTTGGCCTGATACAACGCCGTCTGCATGATCTCTTCCGTGATGCCGGTGATCTTGATGTCCATCTGCAGAGAGGTAACGCCCTTGGCAGTACCGGCGACCTTGAAGTCCATATCGCCAAGGTGATCTTCATCGCCAAGAATGTCGGACAGGACGGCAAATTTGTCGCCTTCCTTGATGAGACCCATGGCGATGCCGGCCACGGGCGCCTTGAGCGGTACGCCTGCGTCCATGAGTGCCAGGGAAGAACCGCAGACGGTCGCCATGGATGACGAGCCGTTCGAACTCGGTCACCTCCGACACTACGCGGATTGTGTAAGGAAATGTTTCCTGGGTTGGCAACATTGGATGGATTGCCCGCCAGGCAAGCTTGCCGTGGCCGATTTCCCGCCGCCCCGCGCCGCCCAGTCGCCCCGTTTCGCCCACCGAAAACGGCGGGAAGTTATAGTGGAGCAGGAACGTCTCCTTATAGGTTCCTTCGAGGGCGTCGATGTATTGCTCATCCTCGCCTGTGCCAAGCGTGGTGACGACGAGAGCCTGGGTCTCGCCGCGCGTAAACAGCGCCGAGCCGTGGGTGCGCGGCAGAACGCCCACTTCGCATACGATCGGCCGTACGGTTACCAGATCCCGGCCGTCGATGCGCTTGCCGGTGTCGAGAATACGGCCGCGAACGATGTCTTTCTCGAGATGTTTGAAGGCGTCGGCGATCCTTTGTGGATCGGCGCCAAGCGGCGCGCTCTCGGGCGCCAAAGCAGCGATGGCTTTCTCCTTCACGGCCGCCAGCCTGTCGCGCCGTTCCTCCTTGCCGGCAATTCCGTACGCCGACGCAACGTCGGCTTCAGCCAGTCTGGCGATGTCGGCAAGCAGAGCCGCATTGTCAGTCGGCTGGAAATCGCGCGCCTCGCGCGCCGCGCGCTCGGCAAGACGAATGATCGCCTCGATGACCGGCTGAAAATTTCTCTGACCGAACATGACGGCGCCCAGCATCATTTCCTCGCTCAGTTCCCGGGCTTCCGATTCGACCATGAGCACCGCTCCGGACGTTCCGGCCACCACCAGATCGAGATCGGAGGTCTTGATCTGCTCGAGGGTGGGATTGAGAACATATTCGCCGCCGATTGCGCCCACGCGAGCAGCACCAACCGGACCCATGAAAGGGGCACCCGACAGAGTGAGTGCGGCCGATGCGGCGACCAGGGCCACGATGTCGGGCTCGTTCTCGACATCGTAGGACAGGACGGTGGCGATCACCTGCGTGTCGTGGCGATAGCCCTCGACGAACAGCGGCCGGATCGGCCGGTCGATGAGGCGGGAGACCAGTGTTTCCTTTTCCGTCGGCCGTCCTTCACGCTTGAAATATCCGCCGGGAATCTTGCCGGCCGAATAGGTTTTCTCCTGGTAGTTGACGGTCAAGGGAAAGAAGTCGGCGCCCGCCCGCGGTACGCGCTCGCTCACCACCGTTGCCAGAACGGTGGTTTCGCCGTAGCTCGCCAACACCGCTCCATCGGCCTGACGGGCCATGCGACCGGTCTCCAGCCGAAGGGTTCGGCCGCCCCATTCGATTTCCTCAACATCTATGTTGAACATCTGTCTTCCTTTTCATCATGCAAGGCTCGGCGTGACGCCGGAACAGGCCAGCGAAACGCATCTTCAGCTTCGCTTGCGCGTTGGTCAGCCGGCCGGGGCTGTGGTGCGCGCCCACGAGCAGTTCTTCTATCGGCGTATGCCGAGGCGCTCGATCAGATTCTGGTACCGCGCCTCGTCCTTCTCCTTGACATAGTCGAGGATGACCCGGCGCTGGCTTACCAGCTTAAGGAGCCCGCGACGCGAGTGATTGTCGTTCTTGTGGGTTTGAAAGTGATCGGTCAGATACTTGATGCGCTCTGACAAGAGCGCCACCTGGACTTCGGGCGAGCCGGTATCCGTAGTGGAAGTGGCAAATTCCTTGATCAGCGCCTTCTTGCGCTCGGCAGTCATCGACATCGGATACGCTCCTTTTCTCCGGCGCGTTGGCCGTCACGCCCGCTGAAGGTTGAACATGCGACGCGGCCTGATCTGGTGGCCATCACGGCTGGCCAGTGCGACGGGCAGTGCCCCTGACCGCACCAAGACCATGCCGCTCTGAACGCAGACCCCGGGATCCGCCAACGTGACCGGCAAACCCCGCCGCAGACGCTCGGCCTCCGCCTCGCTCAAGGCCAGTGCCGGGATGTCGTCCAGCACGGTCTCAAGCGGGCGAAGAACCCCTTCCGGAATTCCTCGGCCGGAGGCCTTATGGCTCAATTCCTCCAGCGTGACTAGCGGAATCATGTCGGCCTCGCCGAAGGGCCCAAGCGCTATGCGGCGGAGAGCGCCAACGTGCCCCCGGGAGCCGAGCGCACGGCCGAGGTCGCGGGCAAGCGCGCGCACATATGTACCCTTGCCGCACCGGGCTACAAACGTGGTTTGCGACAGCGTGGCATCGATCACCTCCAGACTTTCAATTTCAACCCATCTGGCGGCCGGGACGGTGATCGCGCCTCTTCGGGCAAGCGCATAGGAGCGCTCTCCGGCGATCTTGATCGCGGAAAACGCCGGGGGAACCTGACTTATGCGGCCCACGAAACGGGGCAGCACTGCTTCGATTTCGAATCGCGCCGGGCGGTGAGAGGATTGTTCGGTGGCGACCCCTTCCAGATCGCCGGTCGAGGTCTCCGATCCCCAGATCACCGTGAATCGATAGGTTTTGCGCCCGTTCATCAGAAATGAAACGGTCTTTGTCGCTTCTCCGAGGGCCACCGGCAGGAGCCCGGTGGCGAGCGGATCGAGCGTACCGCCATGGCCGGCCTTGGCGGCATTGAAGGCGTGCTTCACCGCAGCCACGGCTGCCGCCGAACCAAGGCCCTGCGGTTTATCGAGAACTACCCAACCGTGACAGAGCGAGCGTGACTGTTTCATTTCTTGGCAGTGTCGAGGTCGCGGCGCACGGCAGGATGGCTCAGAACCTCGTCGACGCGTGCGGCATAGTCGAGCGTGCTATCGAGACGGAAACGAAGCTCCGGCATGAACTTCATGGTCAGACGTCGCGACACGAGGCCGCGGATATGACGCCTGCTGCGTTCCAGCGCGGCCATCAGAGCTTCGCTCTCGTCGGTAAGGAAGGGGCGCACAAAGGCTGCCGCCAAGCGCAGGTCGGGTGACGTGGTGACTTCGAGCACGGTAACCCCGATACGCTCGATATCCGGATCGCCAGTCTCGCCGCGCGCAAACACTTCGGCTAAAGCGTGGCGGACCAGTTCGCCGGCTCGCAGCTGACGCTGGGAAGGAGGGGAACCTGGCATCTACCTGTCCCTAGGCATTTTCCGGCCGAGCCGAATTGCCCTCCGGTCGTTGCCCGAGGGCAGGCCTTCGCCGACCGCTCAGAGCGTCCGTTTCACGGCCTCGACCCGGAAACACTCGATGACGTCGCCTTGGCGCATGTCCTGGTAGTTGTCGAACGCCATTCCACATTCCTGGCCGGCCAACACCTCCCTCACTTCATCCTTGAAGCGCTTCAGCGTAGAAAGGGTACCTTCGTGAATCACCACGTTGTCGCGGATGAGGCGGACCCTGGCGCCGCGCTGCACGACGCCTTCAGTGACCTGGCAGCCTGCAACTTTGCCGACTCTCGTGATATCGAAGATCTGCAGTATTTTCGCGTTGCCGAGGAACGTCTCGCGCAAAGTCGGAGACAGCAGGCCCGACATCACCTTTTTCACATCATCCACCAGGTCGTAGATGATGTTGTAGTAGCGGATTTCGATGCCGGCGTGTTCGGCGGCGTCGCGCGCCTGTTGGTTGGCACGGACGTTGAAGCCCAGCACCACTGCACCCGCAGCCGTGGGCAAGCGAAATATCGCTTTCGCTGATCGCGCCCACACCGTAGTGCAGGACGCGGCCGGCCACCTCGTTGGTCGAGAGCTTTTCCACCGCCTGAACGATCGCTTCCGCCGAGCCCTGAACGTCAGCCTTGACAAGAAGCGTCACTTCCTTGCGCTGACCCTCCTTGAGCTGGCTCATCATCTGCTCGAGCGACGAGCGTGCGACCGCCGCGCCGCGCGTCTCGCGCCGCTTACGTTCGCGATAGTCGGTTACCTCGCGCGCCCGGGCCTCGCTCTCCACGACTGCGAACGGATCGCCGGCCTCGGGAGCACTCGACAGACCGAGCACCTCTACGGGAACCGAGGCGCCGGCAGAATCGATGTGCTCGCCCTTGTCGTTGACCAGGGCGCGCACCCGGCCCCAGGCGGAACCGGCAACGAAGATGTCGCCGAGGCGAAGCGTGCCATTCTGCACCAGGACCGTCGCAACCGGGCCGCGGCCACGGTCGAGTTGGGCCTCGACGACGATGCCCGAGGCCGAACGATGCGGGTTGGCCCGCAGCGACTGGACTTCCGTCTGAAGCAGAATGACGTCGAGCAGCCGGTCGAGATTGGTACCTTTGGTCGCCGATACTTCAACCTCGAGAGTTTCACCGCCCATGCTCTCAACCACTACATCGTGACTGAGAAGATCGGTCCTGACCCGCGTCGGGTTGGCCTGTTGCTTGTCGATCTTGTTGATCGCCACGATGATCGGAACTTCGGCCGCCTTGGCGTGATTGATCGCTTCCACGGTCTGCGGCATCACCCCGTCATCGGCGGCCACCACCAGCACGACGATGTCGGTGACCTTGGCGCCGCGGGCCCGCATCGACGTGAAGGCTTCGTGACCCGGCGTATCGATGAACGTAATGAGCCCCCCCGATGTCTCGACCTGGTAGGCACCGATATGCTGCGTGATGCCGCCGGCCTCGCCGGCGACCACGTTGGTCTTGCGCAATGCATCGAGAAGCGAGGTCTTGCCGTGGTCGACGTGACCCATGATGGTTACGACCGGCGGCCGGGCAACAAGACTTTCATCGCTGTCGGCCTCGCCCATCAGGCCTTCCTCGACATCGGATTCGGACACCCGCTTGACCGTATGGCCCAGTTCCTCGGCGATGAGCTGGGCGGTGTCGGCATCGATGATGTCGTTGATGGTGTGCATCTCACCCTGCTTCATCAGCAGCTTGATGAGGTCGACCGCCCGCTCCGCCATGCGGTTGGCCAGCTCCTGGATGGTGATCACCTCCGGAATCGTCACCTCGCGCACCCGTTTCTCGGTCGGCATCTGGAAACCCTGGGCCTGCTTCTTCTGCCGTTCGGTGCGGCGCCGGAACGCGGCCAGCGAGCGGCCTTTTTCATCGCCGTCCTGGAGGGCATTGGAGATCGTCAGCTTGCCGCGCCGGCGTTCGACATCGACTTTCGTTCGGGCTGGCTGCGGCTTGACTTCACGCTTTAGCTTGCTGCGCCCTCTGGCTGCATCCTCGTCGCTTTCGGCCTCCATGCCGACCCGGGGCTCCAGCCGGCGTGCCGTCTCTTCGCCGCGCCGCTTGGCTTCCGCTTCAGCCTTTCGGCGTGCTTCCTCTTCCGCCTTGCGCGCCTCGGCCGCCTCGCGTTCCCGAAGTTCGCGCTCTTCGATCTCAGCGCGTCGGCTGGCGTCATCCAAAGCGCGCTTGCGCTCCTCGGCTTCACGCACACGTGAATCGGCCAGGGCGCGCTCGCGCGCTTCTTTCTCATCTTCGGTCAGTGTCCTGAGCACCATGCCCGGTTTCACCGTCACGACCGGCTCAGCCTTGTGCTCGGGGCGCGAAGGCAACGGACGCAGGTTCAGGCCGATCTGCTCGCGGGTCTCGATCCGCGATGGCTCACCGGTGCCGGGCGTGCGTTTGCGCTTGATCTCGACAGCAACGGTCTTCGAGCGGCCATGCGAGAAGTTCTGCCGCACCCGGCCCTGCTCGATCACCGGCCGCTTCACGCTCAGGGTGCGGCCACTCGCCGGCTTGATGGTTGTGTCGTTGGTATCGCTCATGCGCTCACTGTAGTTGCGTGTCTTCAACGTCCGGATTTTCGTAGAACGCAACCCGCCGCGCTGCGTTCAGCAATCTCTCCGCAAGCCGCCCCTCAATGACGGCTGCATGTACCACATTAGTCCGGCCCAATGCCAAATCCAATTCGGCCGAAGTAAACACGTCGACGGTCTCGCAGCGGGGCGCGATCTTGGCGCGCAATTTGCGGCGACCGTCATCCGCGCCGTCGGCTGCTTCAACGAGGATACGCACGTCGTTCGCCACCAGCGCAGCGGCCGTCCTTTCGTAACCGGTCACCACCAGGCCGGCTTTGTTGGCGAGCGACAGCAGCTCGCGAGCTTCACGCCGAAGAAGGCCGGCGGTGCGCGCAACGAGGTCCGCCTCGACACGGCAGGGCTGCTTGAATGCACTGACGAACCGCTTTTCCTTCACCGCCCTGGCGAGCGCCTGTGAGTTCGCAGCAACCCAGACGCCACGTCCCGGCAGTCTCCGGTGCAAATCCGGCACGACCACGTCGCCCGGGCCGAGAACGAACCGGATCATGGTGTCGGGGTCAAGACGCTGGCGGGTCACAATGCACATGCGGTTGGCGTCCAATTCGTTGGCTGGCATCGCTAGCGGTCAGGAGGGCGGCGCCGCCGGTGGCTCAGCGGCGTCGGGCGGAGCAGAAGAAGCAGTCGGGGCTTCGACCCAGCCGGCTTTCACGCGGGCCGCCATGATCACTGCGTCGGCTTCTGCCGGAGATATTCCGAGGTCGCTGAGCGCACCCTTGTGACGCGTGTTTTCGGTGCCTTTGCGCTCGGTCCAGCCAACCAGGTCGTCGCTCGCGCAGCCCGCCAGATCCTCGACCGACAGGATGCCGGCTTCACCGAAGGCAACCAGCATTGCGCCCGTGACCCCTTCGACGTCCTTCAACTCGTCGAGAACGCCGAAGCTCCTTGCGCCGCGCGTCCTGTTCGGCGGCCTTGCGATCCAGGTAGTCGCGGGCGCGCGCCTGGAGCTCGCCTGCCATTTCCTCATCGATGCCCTCGACGGCGGAAAGTTCGCTGGCAGCAATAAAAGCCACATCGTCGACGGTGGCGAAGCCCTCAGATGCCAGCAGCTGCGCCAGCATCTCGTCAACATCGAGCGCTTCAATGAAGCGCCGTGTGCGCTCAGAAAACTCCTTTTGACGACGCTCGGACTCATCGGCCTCGGTCATGATGTCGATGTCCCAGCCGGTCAGCTGCGAGGCAAGCCGCACATTCTGGCCGCGCCGGCCGATCGCCAGCGACAGCTGTTCGTCCGGCACCACGACCTCGATACGCTCGGCTTCCTCGTCGAGAACGACTTTGGCGACCTCGGCCGGGGCCAGGGCATTGACGATGAAGGTCGCCGCGTCGGGTGACCACGGGATGATGTCGATTTTTTCTCCCTGCAGTTCATTCACCACCGCCTGCACCCGCGATCCGCGCATGCCGACGCACGCGCCGACCGGATCGATCGACGACTCCTTCGAGCGAACCGCGATCTTGGCGCGCGAGCCCGGATCGCGGGCAACGGCCACGACCTCGACGACGCCGTCGTAGATCTCCGGTACTTCCTGGGCAAACAGGCGCGCCATGAATTCGGGATGGGTGCGCGACAGAAAAATCTGCGGCCCGCGCTGCTCCCGGCGTACGTCATAGACATAAGCGCGGATGCGGTCACCGCTGCGGAAGGTCTCGCGGGGCAACGTCTCGTCGCGCCGGACGATGGCCTCGCCGCGGCCCAGATCGGCGATGACATTGCCGTATTCGACCCGCTTCACCACTCCATGCACGATCTCGCCGATACGGTCTTTGTACTCGTTGTATTGGCGCTCCCGTTCGGCGTCGCGGACCTTCTGCACGATCACCTGCTTGGCGTTCTGTGCGGCAATGCGGCCGAAATCGATGGGCGGCAGCGGTTCGGCTATGTAGTCGCCAACATTGGCGGCCGGATTCTTGTTGCGCGCCTCGGCGAGCGAAATCTGGGTGGCATCGTTTTCGATGGTTTCGACGACCATCAGCAGGCGATTCAATCTGATCTCGCCGGTCTTCGAATCGATCTCGGCGCGAATCTCGTTCTCCTGCCCGTAGCGGGAGCGTGCCGCTCGCTGAATCGCGTCTTCCATGGCCTGCAGGACCACGATCTTGTCGATCGCCTTATCCCGGGCGACCGCATCGGCGATCTGCAGGAGTTCCAGACGATTGGCGCTAACTGCTGTTTCAGCCATCTTGTTCTCCACTTTCGCTTGCAACGTGCGCGCCCTCGATCCAGTCGCTGCCGTCGCGCATTCCTTCGGCCGGGCGGCGGGCACGGGCGTCGGCAATCAGCTCCTCCGTCATCACCAGCTTGGCCTCGGCAATGGCCCGGAACGGCAGGCCGACCACGATCTCCTCCGTGCTTCCCGGCAGCGGGTCGACGCGCAGGCGGACTTCGCCATCGGCAAAACCCGCGAGGACGCCGCGAAAGCGCCGGCGGCCGGACTGTGGCTCGATCAGCTCGACTTTCGCCTGATGGCCCGTCCATGTGGAAAAATCCGAAGGCCGTACCAGCGGCCGGTCGATGCCGGGAGAAGACACCTCGAGCTCATAGCTGCCGGGGATCGGATCCTCGACATCGAGGATCGGCGAGATCGCCTTGCTTACCCGCTCGCAGTCGTCGATCGACATGGTGCCGTCCGGCCGTTCCGCCATGATCTGCAGGATCCGCCCGGCGCCCGTCATCATGCGTATGCGGACGATTTGAAAGCCCATGTTTTCGAGCGCCGGTTCGATCAGCCTGGCAACCGCCAGGGAAGTGCCGGTTTCGCGGCTCAGCCTCTGCTCCTTCAATTCCGGTTCCTGTGTTCAACAACAAAAAAGCGGGCCCCGTCGGGACCCACTCTCAACGATTTCCTCGGAGACAGCCTCAATCCGAAGACTATGTGAGAATGAATTCGTCGCCACTTATATACAAGCTGGCCGGCGATGTGCAAGTGCTCAACTTCAGGCGCTCTCTACAGTGCTCAACTTCAGCCGCGTTCTGCAGTGCTCGGGCGTCCATCTGCGTCAGCGCGGCGGAAGAAGCGCAAATAAGCGGGCCGGCGGCCGGCGGCGACCGCCTTGGCCTCGTATCGGGTCGAGGGCCAATCGGCCGGCCGGAGGCGCCAGTCAGCGGCCCGCTCGGCGCTCCAGACGAAGCCGCCATGAGCGCGGACATGGAAAAGGATCCAGCGCACGTACTCAGCAATGTCGGAGGCGATGCGAAGCTCACCACCCGGCTTCATGGTCCTGAACATTTCGGCAAGCGTTGCCTGGCATATCAGGCGGCGTCTCTTGTGGCGCGCTTTTGGCCACGGATCCGGATAGAGGACGAAGATGCGCGCCAGGCTCATTGGGGCGAGGCGTTCCAGGAGATGGCGGGCATCGCCGTCGAAAATCCGGATGTTGGCCGCGGAACTACCGTCGACCTGATGCAGGAGCCTGGCGATGCCGTTCACGAAAACCTCGGCCCCGATGAACCCGGTTTCGGGATTGGCCAGGGCGAGTGCCATCAGGTGCTCGCCGCCGCCAAAGCCGATTTCCAGCCAGATTTCCGCGGGGCGGTCGGCAAACAGGGATTCCGGGTCGAGATGGCCAGCCGGCGGTAATTCGATCCTGAGCCGGGGCAGGAGCGCAGCAAGAAGTGACCGCCGGCGATCGCTCAGCGCTTTCGCCTTGCGCCGGCCATAGAGCTGGTAGCGCCGCGGCCCGCTCACAGCTCCGGCGCGCGTCTGGCTAGGGCTACGCTGGCTTCAGCGGGCGGCGCGGCGCAGTTCCCCTGCAAGGTCGGTCTTTTCCCAACTGAACCCTCCGTCAGCATCGGGAGCGCGACCAAAGTGTCCATAGGAACTGGTGCGTGCGTAGATCGGCCGATTGAGCTGGAGATGTTCGCGGATGCCACGCGGTGTGAGGTTCATGACATCGCCCAGCAACTTTTCGAGCCGGCGCTCCTCGACCCTGCCGGTACCGTGTAGATCGACATAGATGGATAGCGGCTCGGGTACTCCGATGGCGTATGAAAGCTGGATCGTGCAGCGTCGTGCCAGCTTGGCGGCGATCACGTTCTTCGCAAGATAGCGCGCAGCATAAGCAGCCGAGCGATCCACCTTGGTGGGGTCCTTGCCGGAAAACGCGCCACCGCCGTGCGGCGCCGCGCCGCCATAGGTGTCGACAATGATCTTGCGCCCAGTCAGTCCGGCATCGCCGTCGGGACCGCCGATGTGAAACTTGCCCGTTGGATTGATATGCCAGACCGTTCGGTCGTCGATCCAATCGGCAGGCAGCGCCTGGCGCACGTAGGGCTCGATGATGTCGCGCATGTCGTCGGAGGTAAGGCGCTCGTCGAGGTGCTGGTGTGACACGACGATCTGCGCCACACCCGCCGCTTTGCCGTTGCGGTATACGATCGTCAGCTGGCTCTTTGCATCCGGGCCGAGCTTCGGCTCCTTGCCCGAACGCCGGGCCTGCGAAAGAAGCTGCAGAATTCGGTGCGAATAATAGATGGGCGCCGGCATGAGTTCCGGCGTCTCATCGGTCGCATAGCCGAACATGATGCCCTGATCGCCCGCGCCCTCATCGCGGTTTCCCGCCGCATCGACACCCAGGGCGATATCCGCTGACTGGCTGTGAAGCAACGTCTCCACCGCCGCGTCACGCCAATGAAATCCGTTCTGCTCGTAGCCGATATCCTTGATCGCCATGCGCGCGGTGTTCTCGATCTTGTCGATGGTGATGCTGCCCGGTCCGCGATACTCGCCGGCGATGATCACCCGGTTGGTCGTGCACATTGTTTCACACGCCACGCGGACGCGAGCGGGATCGAGACCGGCTGCTTCCGCCTCCCGGTAGAACAGATCGACCACTTCATCCGATACACGGTCGCAGACTTTGTCCGGATGCCCTTCCGACACCAATTCACTGGTAAAGTGATAGTTCCTGCGTGCCACGGATGCCTTCGCCCCGAAACTGCCGATCCGCCGGCAATTTGCCGGCGAGCCGGTTATTGGCAGGCATTCAAGCTGAAAGCAACGACTTCGGCAGCAGCCCGACCGGCTTGTCACCCGAGGACGAGCAACGCTACGCGGCCGCAATCGCCCTGACGAGATCGATGATCCGGCGGCGCACCTCGGGGCTGGAAATTTCCATGAACGCCTGACTGAGTTGCAGCCCGTCCGCGGCTGCAGCAGCGTCGCTCACCTCGCCCGCTGCGGCTTTCGCGGCCGCAACTCCGGCCGGAGTGCTCTCAGCATCATTGTAGAAGTATTGTACCTTCACACCCAAAATCTCGGCCATCTGATAAAGTCGGCTGGCGCTGACGCGATTGAGGCCCTTTTCGTACTTCTGGACCTGCTGAAACGTCAGTCCGAGACGATCCCCCAGCTTCTCCTGGCTCATGCCGATCAAAACCCGTCGCTCCCGTAGACGGTTGCCGACAGTCGCATCGATGGGATCCGGGCTGCGTTTGGCCATCTTGCCCCTTAAGTCGCGGAAGCAAGTCGCTCGCGTGCGCGAGCCTGCTGTCGCACCGCGTGGCGCGCTTACGTAGTGCGAAAAATGAATATTCCACTGACGGCAGTCAAAGCAAAACAAATCTTAGGTCGGGGCCCAGCGCGGGCGGCGGGCGCGGCGCAAGCCCACACCGACCGCCGCGCCGCCTGCCAGCAGCAAAAAGAAGAAAACATCGCCATGTTTCGCATAGGCGGTCGACGGCAACGAAGTAGGCAGTCGCGAGTCGATGACCGCGCGGGCGCCGACGGGCAGGGCTGCGAGAACGCGTCCGTAGGGATCGATCACAGCCGAGATTCCCGTGTTGGCGGCGCGAACCAGCGGCAAGCCTTCCTCGATGGCCCGGAAACGCGCCTGGGCGAAATGCTGCTGCGGTCCGCCCGTCGTTCCGAACCAGCCGTCATTGGTGATGTTGAGAACCCAGTCCGGCCGTTGCCCCCGGCGAGTGACCTGGCCGGGGAAAATCGCCTCATAGCAGATCAGCGGCGCGACTATCCCTGCGGTACCTACCGCCATCACCGTCTCGCCTTGTCCCGGCGCGAAACTTCCCGGAATGGTTACCAGGCGCCGAAACCCCAGCGGCTCGAGCCAATGCGCAAGCGGCAGATACTCTCCGAACGGCACGAGGCGCCGTTTGTCATATGTCGCGACCGCCCGGCCGCCGCTATCAATCGCAATGAGACTGTTGTAAACGGCGGCTTCGCCGCCGGTCGCCGACTTGGAACGCCGCAGCGAGCCCATGAGCAGGAGCGTATCCTCCGCCAACACTTTACCCACGGCGTTCAGAGCATCGGGTTTTTCATCGATGAGAAATGGAACGGAGGACTCCGGCCATATCACGTGAGAGGGATTGTCGGCAGCGGACGGCTCGCTACCGGGAGTCGACATGGCAAGCATGGTCTGCAAGATCGACGCCGCGTTCTCGAATCGCCATTTGTCGCTTTGCGGGATGTTCGGCTGCACGATGCGCAGCGCCACGTTGGGCACGTAGCCGACTTGAGCTTGCGAAAGGCGCCAGGCGCCCAGCGCCCACAGCCCGAGGGTAGAACCGGCGATGACCAGCAGCAGAAACCTCGCCGATGCGGTCGCCGGCTCGGCGAGCCTAGCTGGAGCCAGGGTCCACAGGGCAACAAAGAAGGTCAGGCCCCAAATGCCGACGTGGGCGGCGTTCTGGGACAAGCCGTCAAAGGCTGCCGCCGCGTTGCCCAGGCTGTTCCAGGGAAAGCCCGACAAGAGATGGCCGCGCAGCCATTCCGCGGCCGCCAGCGATGCCGCGAGCAGAAAAATTCTCGACAGGCCGCGGCCCCAGAAAAGCACAGCGAATGCACAGGCAAGCCCCCAATACGCAGCCATTCCCGCGGTCATTGCCGCGATCGCCAATGGCATCATCCAAGCGAACTGCTCGGCTTCGACGAGGAAAGCGGCGCCGATCCAGTACAGGGAGGCGAGAAAGTAGCCGAACCCGAAGGCCCAGCCGGTGATCAATGCGTGAAAGAAGCTGCGCATTTTGCCCGCGCCCGCCGCTGCCACGCCGTCAAGCAGCCAGACGAGGACAGGCATCGACACAAACAGCACCGGCCACAGCAGCAGCGGCGGCATGGCTGCGGACGCGAGGAGGCCGAAACCGAAAGCGGCGACCAACCGCCGCCAACCCCAAAGGCCTTCGAACTTCTGCGCCAATTCGCGGAGCATCAAGCCGTGGAGACCGCGGTCGGGCTCGCGGGTGCTTCAATAGCGATGCGGATTTTCTTGACGCGGCGGGAATCGGACTCGGCAATCTCAAACTCTACTCCCGCAGCATGACGAACGATTTCGCCGCGCGCCGGCACCCTCCCCAGCATCGCAAAGATCAGGCCACCCAAGGTATCGGCTTCCGATCGAGGCTCCTCGGGCAGCAGAGACCGGCCGAGCAGGGCCTCGACCTCGTCGAGAGGAGCCCGCGCGTCAGCCAGGTAGGTACCTTTGCCGAGGTCGCGGATCAGCGCTTCCTCGTTGGTGTCGTGCTCGTCGTCGATATCACCGACGATTACTTCCACCAGATCCTCGATCGACAGCAGTCCGTCGGTGCCGCCATATTCATCGACAACGATCGCCATATGAACGCGCGTGGCTTGCATCTTGATGAGCAGATCGGAAGCGGCCATGGAGGGCGGAACAAACAGAAGCTCGCGCACCAGGCCCGCCTGCTTCACCGTCTTGGCGAGATCGACCGAGCGCAAGGACAGCGGAGCGACCCGGTCCATGCCGCCCTCCGCGGTTTTCGCCTGCTTGCGGCGACCCTTCGGCTTTGCAGCCCCGACGATGAAACTCATCAGGTCCTTGATGTGGACCATGCCGGCCAGATCATCGAGCGTTTCGCGATATACCGGCAGGCGCGAGTGATTGGCTTCGGCGAATCGCCACATCAGACGCTCGACGGTGGCTGTGTCTTCGATCGCCACGATGTCGGCGCGCGGAACCATCACGTCATCGACGCGGAGAGCCGCAAACTCCAGCAGATTGACCATCATCGAGCGCGCGGCGGGCACTATGCCACCGGTCTGGTGCTCGGTCTCATGCTGATCGATCGCTTCTTCGATGCTCTCCCGCAGCGACTGCGTTCCCGTTCCCGACAACCACGAGCGCAGGCGCGTCCAGCGGCGCGCCGGCCCCGCGGGGACCTCGGCACGCCGAAGAGACGGGGTCATCTCAGGCCTGCTTTTGCTCATCGAGTTGGCCTACCGCCCTCAAGCTCAGGTGTACGGGTCGGCTATACCCAGTGCCGCCAAGGCCCTGATCTCAAGGCGTTGCATCTCTTCTGCTTCAGCTGCACCGCGGTGATCATGACCCAGCAGGTGCAGCACGCCATGGACGATAAGATGGCACGCATGGTCTGCCAACGGCTTGTCCTGCTCGCGGGCCTCGCGCCCAACCACGCCTCCCGCCAGCACAACATCGCCAAGAAGCTTGCGGGCTGCCGCCTGGTGAGCCGCGGGTTGCGGGAACGAGAGGACATTGGTCGGCTTGTCGATGCGGCGCCATCGCCGATTGAGACGCCGGACGGTTGCGTCATCCGCCAGGATCACCGAGAGATCCGTTCTGTTTGCTTCCGTGTCCGCGGCACCGAAAGCGGCTCGAACTGCCGCTCTAACCTTGCGTTCCGGGGCAGCAAAGCCCTTCCAGGCCCTGCGGTCGATGTCGAGGGTCAGAGACATTACTGCCTGGCGGATTTGGCCCTCCGTTTCGTCCTGGCGGCGTCCTCGTAGGCTGCGACAATCCTCGTCACCAACGCATGGCGCACGATATCGGCCGTCGTAAACGCAATGTGGGCCACCCCTTCAACGCCGGTGAGAACCTGAACGGCCTCGGCCAGACCCGAAGTCGCGCCGAGGGGCAAATCGACCTGCGAGGGATCGCCATTGACGACCATTCGGCTACCCTCGCCAAGCCGGGTCAAAAACATCTTCATCTGCTGCGGCGTGGTATTCTGGGCCTCGTCCAAGATAACGAAGGCATTCCTGAGCGTGCGGCCGCGCATGAACGCCAGCGGTGCAATTTCGATGGTTCCGTCGGCCAAGCCGCGCGACACGAGTTGTTCCGGAGAAACGTCGTAGAGCGCGTCGTAGAGCGGGCGAAGATAGGGATCGACCTTCTCTTTCATGTCGCCGGGAAGAAAGCCCAGGCGTTCGCCCGCCTCAACGGCCGGGCGCGAAAGGATGATGCGATCGACTTCGCCCGTCGCCAGGGCCGCGGCGGCGGCAGCGACCGCCAGGTAGGTCTTGCCGGTTCCGGCAGGGCCGAAACCGATCACCAGATCATAGCGGCGCAGCGCATCCATGTAAGCGCGCTGCATCGGGGTCCGCGGGGTCACGACTTTGCGCTTGGTCCGGATCGCCGCGCCCTCAGCGTGCGCGGCTTCCTCCGCGAGCCGCGTCATGCGGATAGCTCCCTCGACGTCGCCTGGTCCGATGTCGTGTCCCTGCCGGGCGAGCCTGTACAATCTTTCCAACACCTGGCTGGCCTTGTCGCGCGCCTCATCGCTGCCGCGCACGGCGATCCGGTTGCCGCGCGGGGTAATGTCAACGCCGAGGCGGTTCTCGATCAGCGCCAGGTGTTCGTCGTGCTCGCCGAATAGCGAGGACAGGAGGCGATTGTCATCAAAGGCGAGGGTCGAACTGCCATCGCCGAGGCCTAAGTCTCCATGCAGCATATTCGCCAAATGACCCGTCATCGATCGTGGGCGCAAATCGTCGGACCTCCGCCGTGTCAGCCGGTCTTTCGACCGAGAATCAGTCAAGCTGCTTCACCAATATGCGCCGAGAGACTGCTCGGGCCAACTCCATGCACAGTCGCCTTGACGATCGAGCCCAGCGTACTTCGTGCGGCGACAACATGCACGGCCTGCTGGTAAGGCGAGCGACCCACCAGCTGATCCGGCCGCCGGCCGGGCTTTTCCAGGAGAACATCGAGAGTGCGCCCGACACAGGCGCTGTTGAAATCAAGCTGCTGACCGGCAAGCACCTGCTGCAGGATCGACAGCCGCTCGGACTTCACGACGGCAGGGACCTGCCCATCCATTTCGGCGGCCGGCGTGCCGGGACGAGACGAATACTTGAAGGAGAAAGCCTGCGCGTAGCCGATTCTGTGCACGAGATCGAGTGTTGCCTCGAAGTCACGATCGCTTTCACCCGGAAAGCCGACGATGAAGTCGGAGGACAGCGCCAGATCGGCGCGGGCCCGGCGCACTCTGGCTACGATGTCGATGTAGTCCTCGACCCGGTGCCGGCGATTCATCTTGCGAAGGACACGATTGGAACCGGATTGCACGGGAAGATGCAGATACGGCATCACCTTCGGATTCGAGCCATGAACCGCGATAAGATCCTCATCCATGTCACGGGGATGGCTGGTCGTATAGCGCAGCCGTTCGATCCCCTCGATCGCCGACAGGTGCTCGAGCAGGCGGCCAAGAGACCAGGCAGCGCCTGAGGGGGCCACTCCGCGGTAGGCGTTGACGTTCTGGCCGAGCAGGGTCACCTCGCGTACGCCCGGCAGCGGCAAGCCGGCGAACTTCCGTCTCGACTTGCGCCACAGGCCGGGAGAATTCCGAGCCGCGGGTGTAGGGAACAACGCAGAAGGTGCAGAACCTGTTGCAGCCTTCCTGAATGGTTACGAACGCCGAGACGCCGCGGGCCGCGACGGCATCGCGCGACGGCGATACAAGAGCCTTGAACTTGTCTTCGGCGGGATACGAAGTCTCAATGACAGGCCGCTGTCCTGCCCGGCGCAGGAGCTCGGGAAGGCGATGGTAGGATTGCGGTCCCAATACCAGATCGACAACCGGGGCGCGCCGGACCATTTCCGGCCCTTCCGCTTGCGCCACGCAGCCAGCGACCGCGATCGAGAGGGGCCTGCCCGTCCTGGCCTTGCTGGACTTGAGGTGTTTCAGGCGGCCGAGCTCCGAATAGACCTTCTCAACCGCTTTTTCCCGAACGTGGCAGGTATTGAGTACAATCAGATCCGCATCGGCGGCGTCTGACGCCGGCGCGTAGCCTGCGGCGGCCAGCACGTCGCTCATGCGTTGGCTGTCGTACACGTTCATCTGACAACCGTAGGTCGTGACAAGAAACTTCTTCATTCGATGCCGGGTCGTCTTGTCAAGGTTGGTTGAAGCCCTTGCCTGTTCGCCGAAACCTTTTGCCGGGGCCGACCGGTCAGTGCCTGAATCAATCCGAGCTTGATCTGTTCCTCGCAGTGGCGGGCAAGCGCTTTGCGCCCGCCGACGTCTCTACCATGGATAGCAGGATGAAATATGACATCGACATCCGGCGGTCCCGCCGCTCCCACCCCGATGAGATGGCCAAACAGCTCCATATCGCCGTACCAGGCGAATATCGGCCGTAGGGTGCGGCCAAGCGGTATGCCGTGAACTCCCGTGTATGCGATGGTGACAGGTTGCACCGCCACCGGCGAGCCATTTACCTGCAGGTCGGCGGCGCCGACCAGGGCGCTGCGAAACGGCAGCACCCGGTTGCCATCGCTCGACTTGCCCTCGGCAAACAGGGTCACAATCTCTCCGTCATGAAGCCGCTGCTGCATGGCATGGCGCGATCGGCTAACGTCGTGGCGGCGATCGCGGTCGATATATAGCGTGCGGCCGACTGAAGCCAGAGTGCCGAACAGCGGCCAACCGGCCACCTCCCGCTTGGCGATGAAACACATGGGAGCGATTGTCGACAGAACGACGATGTCCAGCCAGGACACATGGTTCGCCACGTAAAGACAGGCGCGATCCTTGACAGGTTCGCCCATCACCTGGATACGAATTCGCAGGAGTCGCGCGACGGCGCGAAAGTAGAGGTGCGGCAGGCGCCGCGCCGCGCCGGTCCAGACTCTGTTGAAAGTCCATTGCGCCGGTATGACGGCGAGGGATGCCATGACGAACGCCGTCAGGGTTACATACGCCCGAGTCCGGCTCACTTACGACGCACTCTGCGGTCGGCGGATCCAATCAGGGGATGGCCATAGAGTTCCAGCCGGTGGCCGACCAGACGATAGCCAAGGCGGCGCGCCACCGCCTCCTGCAGTTTCTCGATCTCCTCGTTGCGAAATTCGATGAGCTTACCGGTGGAAAGATCGATGAGGTGATCGTGATGCTGAGCAGGAGCCTTCTCATAGCGCGACCGGCCGTCGAACGCGTGCCGTTCCAAAATGCCTTTCTCCTTCAGGAGGCGCACGGTGCGGTAGACCGTGGCGAGCGATATGCGGCGATCGGCGAGGGAAGCGCGGCGGTGCAGCTCTTCGACATCCGGGTGATCGGCCGCCTCTGCAATGACCTGGGCAATGGTCCGGCGTTGGCCCGTCATCCGCATGCGCTTTTCAATGCAGGCGCGCTCGATGTCATTCATTCTGGCCACGTATAGAAGCGCCGACCGCCTCGTGCAACGCCACCCCCCTATCGCTTCAGCACCCGGCTCATGACAATCGCGTCTTCACGGCTGCCGCCGGGTCTCGCGTAATACGCCGGCCGCTCCCCGCGCACCTTGAAGCCCGTGCCGGCGTAGAGAGCGCGAGCGGCGGCGTTCGACGCCGCCACCTCGATGAAGAGCTTGCGGACACCGCTCCTGCCGAGCCGCGTGATCGCATGGTCAAGCATGGCGATGGCTATTCCGCGCCGCCGCAGCGCCGGCCTCGTACCGATGGTCAGGATCTCACCTTGATCGTCGGCCTGGCGCACCAGCATGAACCCCGCGGGTTCGTGCGTCGCGACGAGGGCAAGAAAGGACGTGGACCCGGGCATGGCCATGAGGCTTGCGAAGCCTTCGCCGTCCCAGCTTTCGTCGAAGCACTCCGCGTGCAGCGCCGCAAGAACCCCGGCATGAACACTGCCGACGGTTTCAACCCTCACGCAGGACGAGGGACGCGGGAACGGTCTCTCCGGCGGCGCCCCGGCAACCGGCGGACGCAGGTACATGGGACTTGGCGGCGGTCCGGGAGTGATGCTGGCGCCGAGCAGCGCCACGACGGTCGCATCCGGAAGCGCCGGCCCGGACGACAATTGCACGCTGTCGGCGCGACCGGCAACCTGGAGAAATCGGGCGCCGCTCCCGGCGGCGATCACCGGTTCCTCGGGAAGCTCCGAGGCGGCGCAGTCCGACACCAAGGCCTTTGGTTCAGTGAAGGCACTCAGATCGGGGGAGAATATCTGTAGATAAACGCTGCGGCGAGCATCGATTGCCACTGCGATGGGGAGCCTCTTGTAGTTGTCCTTGACGTTAGCGGCAAGTGCTTGAAGCGTCGACACTCCAACAACCGACCTGCCCAAGGCCAAACCCAGGCCGCGCGCGAAGGCGAGGCCAATCCTGACACCCGTGAAGGTGCCAGGACCGATGGTGACCGCAATGCGATCAATCCCGGCAAAACCGAGGCCTGCGGTGTGAACGACATCGCGAACCATGCCGGGCAACAGCTCGGCATGCCCGACATCCAGTCTCACCAGCCGGCTCGCGAGGCTTTCTCCGGTCGCGCTATCTACGATGGCGGCAGAACAAGCGGAAAGCGCGGTGTCGAGGCCGAGAACGATCACCGCCGGACAAACCGTCGCAGTCGAGAAAGCCCGGGTGCAGTAAGCACCGGTACCGTCAAACCGGGCGAACCTCGGTAACTTCCGGAATGAAGTGGCGCAACAGGTTCTCGATGCCGTGCTTCAGTGTTGCCGTCGAACTCGGGCAGCCCGAGCAGGACCCTTTCATGTTGAGAAAGACGACCCCGTCGCGATAGCCGTGAAACGTGATGTCACCGCCGTCCTGAGCAACCGCCGGGCGTACGCGCGTGTCGAGTAGCTCCTTGATGGTGCCGACGATATCCTGATCGGCGTCATCATATGCCTCCGCTACGTCCTTGGCGGGTGAAGAATCTTCCACCACGGGCTGGCCCGAGAGGTAATGCTCCATGATCACGCCCAGGATGGCAGGCTTGAGATGCTGCCATTCGCCGGAGCTCTTGGACACCGTAATGAAGTCGCCGCCCAGGAATACTCCAGACACACCTTTGACGGTGAACAGGCGGGAAGCGAGCGGCGAAAGCGCCGCTTCCTCGGCTGACAGGTACTCTCGTGGTCCCGAGCTCGAGACGGCCTCGCCGGGAAGAAACTTCAAAGTCGATGGGTTGGGAGTGGCTTCGGTCTGAATGAACATAGGAGGTTCCTCACACCGTCATGTATGGCGACTGCAGGCCATTACAACCGAAATATGGCCTTGCCGCCGGTCAAACGGCTGATAACGCCGCAACTTAACACGACTGTGCCAAAAAGTCGTCACCGCCCGATCAATCCCAGGATTTTCTTTACTTCCTTGAGCACCGGGGCGGCAAGCGCCGCGGCTCGTTCGGAGCCATTGGCGAGAACGGCGTCGATGAAAGCAGGATCGGCCGTTAGCCGCTTCATTTCCGCACCGATCGGGCCGAGGGTCGCCACCGCCAGATCCACCAGCGACTGCTTGAAGGACGAGAACTGGTGGCCGGCAAACTCGCGCAAGGATGTTTCGATCGTATCGCCCCTGAGGGCAGCGTAGATACCGAGCAGATTAGCCGCTTCCGGCCGCCCTTTCAGCTCGTCAAGGTCCGCGGGCATGGGATGAGGATCCGTCTTCGCCCGGCGAAACTTCTTGGCGACCGCATCGGCGTCATCGGTGAGGTTGATGCGTGACAGGTCGGAAGGGTCCGATTTCGACATTTTCTTGGCGCCATCCTTGAGTGACATGACCCGGGTGGCGGGGCCGGAAATAAGCGGCTCAGGCAGGGGGAAGAAGCCGTCGTCGTAGCCCGCTTCCCTGATCGAATCGGCATAGTCGATGTTGAACTTCTGGGCGATGTCGCGAGCGAGCTCGAGATGCTGCTTCTGGTCCTCGCCGACGGGCACCTGTGTGGCGCGATAGGCAAGAATGTCAGCAGCCATGAGGTTGGGATAGACGTAGAGGCCCACCGAGGCGGCTTCCCGGTCCTTGCCCGCCTTCTCCTTGAACTGGGTCATGCGGTTGAGCCAGCCAAGGCGAGCGACGCAATTCAGGATCCAGGCAAGCTCGGCGTGTTGCAGCACCTGGCTTTGGTTGAAGACGATATGCTTCCTGGCGTCGATGCCGGCGGCGAGGAACGCCGCCGTCACCTCGCGGATGTTGCTCTGCATCGCGCGCGGGTCCTGCCAGACGGTGATGGCATGCAGGTCGACGACGCAAAACAGGCAATCGTGTTTCGCCTGCAGTTCAACGAAGCGCTTGATGGCGCCCAGATAGTTTCCGAGATGAAGATTGCCGGTCGGCTGCACCCCGGAAAATACGCGTGGAACCAGAGGAATCATCGCTGCCCATCCTTGATCGAGGGTGCATATGCCGGCAAAACCATCAGCGGCCAATAGACAATCAGCGCCGCTGTCTGAGCGACGCCTTCAGTTCCGCAAAGGTCATGGCGCCCGACAGGTGAGCGGCAGCGAAGTAGGCGCCGGCGCCGACGGCAACCAGCATCGCCAGGCCGGCGAGCCGCGCCAGACGCGAAGCCTCGCCGGCAAACACATCGCCGGCAGCATAGCGGCAGACAAGTAACAGGACGCCCATGACCACCGCCGAAGCAATGATGCGGGTGAGCCGCCAGCGCAGGCGTTCATCGGGTTCGAACTGGCCGCGCAGGGCGAGCGTCAGGGCGAGCGCCGACGTATTGACCCAGGCGGCAATGGCGGTGGCGGCGGCGATACCCACATGAGCGAAGTAGCGCGACAACAGGATGGCGGCAGCGAGATTTACGGCCGCGCTGAGAACCGCGAACTTCATCGGCGTCCTGGTGTCCTCGCGGGCAAAGAAGCCCGGTGCGAATACCTTGATCATGACAAAGGCAGGGAGCCCGACCGCAAATGCCGTCAACGCCGCTGCGGTAGCGCGGCTGTCGCTGGCGGTGAACGCGCCGTGCTCGAAGATGGTCCGGATGATCGGGTCCGCCGCGGCAATGATGGCGATGGCCGCGGGAATCGTCAGGAACAGCGCAAGCTCCAGGGCACGATTCTGACTCATCAAGGCATCGCGGCCGTTGTTGGTCCTGAGCTTGCGCGACAAATCTGGCAGCAAAACTACGCCGATGGCGACCCCGACGACGCCCAGCGGCAACTGGTAGATGCGGTCCGCATAGTAGAGATAGGATACGGCGCGGTCGAAACTCGAAGCGATCTGAGTGGCGATCAATAGATTGATCTGCGTGATGCCGCCGGCGATCAACCCGGGAACGGCCAAGCCGATCAGTTGCCTCACTTCCGGCGACAGGCGCGGGAGTTTCAGTCGAAGCCGGAAGCCGGCCCTGGTTGTCGCCATCCACAGAAGAGCAAATTGCAGCAGGCCGGCGACAAACACGCCGCTTACCAATGCGTACCCGGTCCGCTCGTCATCGCCCCAGCCAGCGACGTTGGCCACGATCAGGGCGGCGATCAAGGTAACGTTCAGGAGGATGGGAGCCGCCGCAGCGGCAGCGAAACGGTGGGTGCTGTTGAGCACTCCGCTCAGCAGCGCGGCAAGCGACATGAAAAGCAGATATGGGAAGGCGACGCGCGCCAGACCTATCGAAAGATCCAGTTTCTGCTGATCGCCTGCAAACCCCCAGGCGATCGCATAGATGAGCAGCGGCATGGCGATGACGGCGATGATGACGAACAGGAGCACCCAGGCGAGCAGTACCGACATCACGTCTTCGGCAAAGGCCAGCGCATTCTCAGGTCCATGATCCTCCAGCCGCTTGGCAAACAGGGGCACGAAAGCCGAATTGAAGGCGCCTTCCGCGAAAAGATTGCGAAACAGGTTGGGAAACCGGAACGCCACCACGAATGCCTGCGCAACAATGCCGGTTCCGACGGCATTGGCGATCATCACGTCACGCGCGAATCCGAGGAACCGGCTCGCCAGCGTGAACGAGCCGACCGTCGCCGCAGATTTCAGCAGCGTCACCCGCTATCCCCGACGAACTGCGCCGTCATCAGGCGCCTTGCCGCTGCCCGCCGGCGCCGGACAGCACGCGCTCGAGCTCACGGTTGATGATGCTCCGGCGGTTTTCTGCGGTGGTCTTGGCGCCTGTGAGGTCGGTGACATAGAACACATCCACCGCCCGCTCGCCAAAGGTGGTGATGTGGGCGGAAGCAATGTTGAGATTGAGCAGAAACAACGCCTCGGTAAGCTCATAGAGCAGGCCGATGCGATCGAGTCCGGCCACCTCGACCACGGTGTAGCGGTTGGATGAATCGTTATCGATGATCACTTGCGGCTCGACCGAAAACGCGGTGATGCGCCCCGTCGGGGCGGGCAATCGGGCGATCATTTCGCGCAGCCGCAGCTCACCCCTGAGCGCCCTGTGTATCAACTCGACAATTCGCGCCGCCCGGCGCCGCTCGTCAGCGGCCTCCGTGAAGGCGCGCTGGATGAGGATGGTATCAAGCGCCATGCCATCCGCCGTGGTGAAGATGTGAGCCCCCGAAATGTTCGCCCCCGCCGAAGCGCACGCTCCGGTCAGCAGGGCGAGCAGCCGTGGGTGATCGGGAGCGTAGACCGTGAGCTCGGTGATGGCGGTGAACTGGTCGGTGGCGACGGCCGTTGCAATCGATTGGCCGCCGGCGGAAGCTTCCTTGATCAGCCGGGCGTGCCCAACCTGGCGATCGACGTCAACGGTGATCCAGTAGGCGTCGTAGTGGCGCACGAAATACGCCTCAAGGTCGCCAGGCGGCCAGTCGCCAACATGTCCTGCAAACAGCGCCTGCGCTTCACGAACCCGCTCGCTGCGCGAGACAGCCGTGTGACCGCCCGACAAGATCGGCTCCGCCTCCCAATAGAGCGTCCGCAGGAGCTGGCCCTTCCAGCCATTCCAGACGCCCGGGCCCACGGCACGAATGTCGACTACGGTCAGGATCAACAGGAGTTTCAGCCGCTCGGGGCTCTGCACGACGCTCGCGAAGTCGAGAATAGTCTTGAAGTCGTTGAGGTCGCGCATCTGGGCGACTTCGCTCATCAGAAGATGATTGCGGACCAGCCAAGCAACGGTGTCGGTCTCCGCCGGTGTCAAACCGAGGCGCGGACCGAGCTCGCGGGCAACGCGTTCGCCGGCGACCGAGTGGTGTTCCGGCCGGCCCTTGGCGATGTCGTGCAACAACACCGCGAGATACAGCGCCCGTCTGCCGACGATCGAGTGGATGAGGTCGCTGGAGACCGGGTGCTCCTCTCGCAGAGCGCCGCGTTCAATGGCAGACAATGCACCGACGGCGCGAATCAAATGCTCATCGACGGTGTAGTGATGATACATGTTGAACTGCATCATCGCGACGATGTTGCCGAAGGCCGGAAGAAAGCGGGCCAGCACACCTGCCTCGTTCAGACGCCGCAAGGTCTTCTCGGGATCGCCGCTGTCGCAGAGCAGGCGCAGAAAGAGCTCATTGGACTGCGGGTCGTCGCGCAGCCTGGCCGATACACGCGCCAGTGAGCGGCGAACGCTCTTCAACGCATCGGGGTGAATGCCGATTTTGCGCTCGTCGGCGACGGCGAACAGCTTCAGGACCGCTATCGGATGATCGGCGAAGCAGTTTTCGTCGACGACATTGATCCGCCCGGCATCGATGAAAAACCAGCCGTCGGGCGGCAGCGTTCGCCGTGGGGCGCCGGTGAGACCACGCCAGAAGCCGGCCATGCCGGGCGCCCTCTTGACGGCCTGGGCTTCGAGGACGGCGCAAAAGATTCTGCTCAGATCACCCACCTCCTTGGCGATCAGGAAGTAGTGCTTCATGAATCGTTCGACGTGTTTCAGACCGGCGCGGGCCGAGTACCCGAGCCGTTCAGCCAAATCCGATTGCAACTCGAAAGTGAGACGGTCGACGGGCCTACCCGTCATGAAATGCATATGGCAGCGCACCGCCCACAAAAAGTCCTCGCATCTGGTGAAACGGGCCGTCTCCTCGGGGTTGAAGATGCCGCGCTCGGCGAGCTCGAGCGGCGAAGCGCTGTCATAAAAATAGCGGGCGATCCAATAGAGAGTGTGCAGGTCGCGCAATCCGCCCATGCCGTCCTTGACATCGGGCTCCACGAGGTAACGCGACTGGCCGGACTTGGCATGGCGCACATCGCGTTCAGCAAGCTTGGCGGCGATGAATTCCCTGGCGTTGCCGGCGACCACTTCCTTGCGGAACCGGCGGACAAGCTCGGCATGGAGAAGGTTGTCTCCACAAACATGACGAGCCTCGAGCACCGCCGTCTTTATCGTGCCATCGCTGCGCGCCAGCCTGATGCTTTCGCCAACCGATCGGGTCGAGTGGCCAACCTTCAGCTTCAAGTCCCAGAGCGCGTACAGGATGTATTCGGCTAACTTTTCACAGTGCGACGTCTGCTCACGCGGCAGGAGGAACAGCAGGTCGATGTCGGAGCCGGGCGCCATTTTGCCCCGCCCGTAGCCCCCGACGGCCACGACCGCAAGGCGCTCGGATGTCCTTGACGACGCTTCCTCAATATGACCGGAAGCGAAGCCGTGCAGCTGACGAATGAGAGCATCCTGCAAGTGACAAAGGGTCGTTGCGCATTGCACGCCCTTGCCGTCGGCGAGAAGCCGGCGTTCGGCTTCCCGGCGCCCGGCGTAGAGCCAGTCCTGGAGAGCCTTGATGACCTGGGCACGCGCGGCCGGGCTGGTGCAACCGCCCCGTCTCGCGATCGCCTCCAGGGATCGCCGGGCGGCCGCTTCCTCGATAGCGAGCGAGGGATTCGCGACGGCCCCGCCGGCATTCAGCTGCACGGCTTCGCTCACTGCCCGCTCTTCACAAGCCGTTTCAGCTCGTAGATCAAATCGAGTGCCTCGCGGGGCGTGAGTTCATCCGGCAACACCTTGGCCAACCTTCCTTCGAGCTCGCAAGTCTTGCTGTTCGGAGCGCTCGCTTCCGCCCGCATAGCAGAAAAGAGCGGAAGATCGTCCATGAAACCGTGCTTGCCGGAGCTGTTCTCCAGGTGATGGAGCACCTCCAATGCCCGTTCGATCACTGCCTTCGGCAGCCCCGCCCGCCTGGCTACCTGAATTCCGTAAGAGCGGTCTGCTGCGCCTGCGGCAACCTCGTGCAGGAAAACCACCTCTCCATGCCATTCCTTCACCTTCATGGTTGCATTGGCGAGCCCTGCAAGGGACGCCGACAGGCCGGTGAGTTCATGAAAATGGGTTGCAAACAGCGCCCGGCACCGATTCGTGTCGTGCAGGTGCTCGACCGCGGCCCAGGCGATCGACAAGCCGTCGAACGTCGCGGTGCCGCGGCCGATCTCGTCGAGAATGACCAGCGACCGCGCCGTTGCCTGGTTGAGAATCGCCGCCGTCTCGACCATCTCGACCATGAAGGTGGACCGCCCGCGCGCCAGATCGTCAGCGGCGCCGACCCGGGAGAACAGCCGATCGACGATGCCGATGTCGGCTTCGGCGGCGGGAACGAAGGAGCCCATCTGCGCAAGCACGGCAATAATCGCGTTCTGGCGCAGAAAGGTGGACTTGCCCGCCATGTTTGGACCGGTGAGCAGCCACAAACGACGGCCTCCAGGGCCGGCATCAAGGTCGCAGTCGTTGGAGACGAAGGTTCCGCCGGCCCCATTGTGCAGAGCCGTTTCGATCACCGGATGGCGCCCGCCCTTGATCCTGAAGACGGGCGCTTCCGAGATGTTCGGGCGCACGAAGCGCCGGCGTTCGGCGAGTTCGGCAAGGCTCGAGCAGACATCCACCGTCGCAGCCGACTTGCCTACTTCACCGATCATCGGTGCTTTGGCCACGATGTCAGCCACAAGCCCGTCGAATATCGCCATTTCGATCGCCAGGGCGCGATTGGCGGCGTTCGCCAGCTTCTGTTCGAGCTCGCCCAGTTCGACGGTAGTGAAGCGGGCGGCGCCGGCAAGGGTCTGGCGGTGGATGAACGATTTCGTCAGATCCGCTGCCTGAAGGGACGCGGCATGCGGAGAGGACACCTCGACGAAATAACCGAGAACATTGTTGTGCCTGATCTTGAGCGATTTGATGCCGGTCTGAGACGAGTAGGCAGCTTGCAGACCGGCAATGACCCGCCGGGCGTCGTCGCGCAGCAAACGTGCGTCGTCAAGTTCCTGGCGGTACCCCGCAGATATGAATCCGCCATCGCGCGGAAACAGCGGCAGTTCGGCACCCAGCGCCCGTCCGATCTCAGCCGCCAGATCGCCGCCGTCGTGGCTGAGGATCCCGCTGGCAGCCTGGATCGCTGCCGGCAGCGACAGTGGGCCAACCGAGGAGACCAATAGGGAGGCGACCTCCAGGGCAACGCTCAGCCCCCGGCCCACTGCAGCCACGTCGCGCGGCCCGCCGCGGCCGAGTGCGAGCCGCGCCACGGCGCGCGTCATATCGGGCATGCCGACGAGCGCCGCCCGTACTTTTTGGCGCAGCGCCTTGTCGCCGACCAACCATGCGACGGCATCGAGGCGAGCCCGTATTGCCGCCACGTCGGTGAGCGGACCCGCCAGTTGCGCGGCGAGAAGCCGCCCCCCCGGCCCGGTGACCGTTTCATCAATCGTTTCGAGGAGGCTGCCGCGCCGCTCACCGGATAGCGTGCGCACAAACTCGAGGTTGGTGCGCGTCGGACCATCGATGAGCATGACCGTTCCGAGGGAGTTGCGCCGAAGCGGCTGCAGGACCGGCAGTTTCCCTACCTGGGTCAGCGAGACATAGTCGATCAGCGCGCCGGCGGCACCAAGCTCACCCGGCGTGAAGCTGCCGAAGCCGTCCAGGGCCGCTACCGCATAGAACTTCTTGAGCCGCAACTCACCACTGCCGACGTCGAACCGTGACGCCGGCAAGGGTGTCACGGCAGCAGAAGTCTCGCGCAGCGTCCGGCCGATATCCTGCTCGGCAAAAAGGACGTCCGGAACGATGATCTCGCTGGGCTCGAGCCGCGCCAACTCGGCAGCAAGCTGCGCGGCGGCGGCGGGCGCGACCAGGAACTCGCCAGTCGAGATGTCAATCCAGGCGAGGCCCAACTCGTCATTGCGCCGAGAACGGGTCAGCGCCAGGAGATAGTTGCTGCGGCGTCCTTCCAGCAACCCGTCCTCGGTCAGGGTTCCGGGGGTCACCAGGCGAACGACCTCGCGTCTCACAACCGCTCTGGAACCCCGCCTGCGGGCGGCCAGCGGGTCCTCCACCTGCTCGCAAATTGCGACGCGATGACCTGAACGGATCAACCGTTCGAGGTAGTGATCCGATGCATGGACCGGCACGCCGCACATCGGCACGTCCTCGCCGAGATGCTTGCCCCGCCGGGTGAGAGCGATGCCGAGCACGCGCGAGGCCGCCTCGGCATCGGCGAAGAAAAGCTCGTAGAAGTCGCCCATTCGATAGAACAACAGCGATCCGGGGTTGGCCGCCTTGATCTCCAGATACTGACCCATCATCGGACTCGCCGGCCGGTCTGCGGTCGGCGAGGCCGGGCCGGTCAAGCTGTCCGAAGGCTGGCGGTCGCTTACCATCTGCAAATCTTGCTGCATGCTGTGCGAATGCGCGCCTGCCTCCAGGGCAGAAGTCTCACGACCTTCATGGACAATTCATGGACAATGCAGAAACTATACACCAACCCCGTATGTGCTCTAGGTTTGCCTGTTTCAGGGGACCGCCGATCAGAGACGCTGTATGGCTTCGGACAAGAAAGTTTCGAAACGACCCTCGTTCTCCGACGAAGAGGCGCTGGATTTCCATCAAGGCGGAAAGCCTGGCAAGCTCGAAATCAACCCCACCAAGCCGATGGCGACGCAGCGCGATCTGTCGCTCGCCTACAGTCCGGGCGTCGCGGTGCCGGTCCGCCGCATCGCCGATGAGCCGGGTACGGCCTATGACTTTACCGCCAAGGGAAATCTTGTCGCCGTCATTTCGAACGGCACCGCCATCCTCGGTCTCGGCGACCTCGGGGCGCTGGCGTCGAAGCCGGTGATGGAAGGCAAAGCGGTTCTCTTCAAGCGGTTCGCCGACGTCGACTCAATCGACCTCGAGGTCGATACCAGTGACGTCGATGCTTTCATCAGTGCCGTACGTTACCTGGGCCCGTCGTTCGGCGGCATCAATCTCGAAGACATCAAGGCTCCGGACTGCTTCATCATCGAGCAGCGGCTGCGCGAGCTCATGGACATCCCGGTGTTTCACGACGACCAGCATGGCACGGCCATCATCGCCACCGCGGGCCTCATCAACGCGCTCGAGATTACCGGCCGTGACATCAGGGAGATGAAGCTGGTGTGCAACGGCGCCGGTGCGGCGGCCATCGCCAGCGTCGAGCTCATCAAGGCCATGGGAGTTCCGCCCGGAAACGTGATTCTCTGCGATTCCAAGGGGGTGGTTTATCAGGGTCGGAAAGAGGGGATGAACCAGTGGAAATCCGCCCATGCCACAGACACCAAGGCGCGCAACCTGGCGCAGGCCATGGAGGGAGCGGACGTGTTCTTCGGACTTTCGGTCAAGGGAGCCCTTATTCCTGCGATGGTGAAATCCATGGCGGCAAAGCCGATCATTTTCGCAATGGCCAATCCCGATCCTGAGATCACTCCGGAAGATGTTCAGGCAGTGCGCGACGACGCGATCATGGCGACCGGGCGTTCCGATTACCCCAATCAGATCAACAACGTTTTGGGCTTTCCCTATATTTTTCGTGGCGCGCTCGACGTGCGCGCCACGACCATCAACGAAGCGATGAAGATTGCCGCCGCCCAGGCGCTGGCCCAGCTGGCGCGCGAGGACGTCCCCGACGAGGTCGCAGCAGCCTACTACGGCTCGCGTCTGCGTTTCGGGCCGGAGTACCTGATACCCGTGCCCTTCGACCCGCGGCTCATCTCGACCGTCCCGGTTGCGGTAGCCAAGGCTGCCATGGATTCAGGAGTGGCGCGCCACGCCATCGCCGACCTCGACGACTACGCCGCGCGCCTTTCGGCGCGCCTCGACCCGATCGCCGGATCCTTGCAGGGCATCTTCGAACAGGTTCGCATGGCGCCCCGCCGTATCGTGTTCACCGAAGGCGAGGAAGAAAGGATGATCCGTGCCGCCAATATTTTCGCCGCTTCCGGGTTGGGTGAGGCAATCCTGATCGGACGTGAAACGGAAATCGACGCGGCGCTCGCCGCAGGCGGACTCGAGCTCAATGACGGCGTAACCGTGTTCAATGCCCGGCTTTCGGGGCGCAACTCGGAATATGCGAGCTTCCTCTATGAACGATTGCAACGTACTGGCTTCCTGGCGCGCGATTGCCAACGGCTCGTCAACAACGATCGCAATGTCTTTGCCGCGTGCATGGTGGCGCTTGGTGACGCCGACGGGCTGGTCACCGGGGTGACCCGAAACTTCTCGGTTGCTCTCGACAATGTCCGTCACGCCATCGACCAGCGTCCCGGGCACCGCACAGTGGGCGTGTCAATGGTCATCTGTCGGGGCCGCACCGTGTTCATCGCCGATACTTCGATTATCGAATTGCCGGAACCGGGTGAACTCGCCGACATCGCGGAGGAGGCGGCCAACGTGTGCCGGCGTTTCGGGTATGAACCGAAGGTGGCGCTGCTTTCCTATTCGACCTTCGGGTATCCGCGCGGCGACCGGGCGGAGCGCGTGCGCGAAGCAGTGAGCGAGCTCGATCGGCGGAAAGTGAACTTCGAATATGACGGCGAGATGGCTGCCGATGTGGCGTTATCGCGGGAGACCATGGCGCTCTACCCGTTCTGTCGCCTGACCGGACCGGCCAATGTGCTGGTAATGCCCGCCGCGCACAGCGCCAGCATCTCGACAAAAATGCTGCAGCAGCTCGGCGGAGTCATGGTCGTGGGGCCGCTGCTGACGGGCCTCAATAAACCGGTGCAGATCGCCTCTTTGAACGCTACGGCATCGGACATCGTCAATCTCGCAGCCATCACCGCGTTCGACATCAACAGCTAGGCATGTCACGCAGCGCCACGGCGGGCCAGACGAGAGACCGCCTCATCGAGGTCGGCTCGGTCCACAGGCTTGGCGAGAAAGCCATTCATTCCGGCGGCACTACACAGGGCGCTGCTGTCTTCACCCACGTTGGCCGTAAGGGCCAGGATGGGAACCCCGGGCATCCCCCGGGATGCCTCGAATGCCCTGATGGCCCGCGTGGCGGCAAGACCACCGGTCTCCGGCATCTCCATGTCCATGAGCACAAGATCCGGCGGCTGGGGAGAAGAGGCCACCAGCTCGACGGCGAGCCGCCCGGTGGCCGCGCAGCTTACCCGGTGGCCGGATTTCTCCAGCATTGCCGCGACAAGCCTCCCGTTGACCGGATCGTCTTCGGCGAGCAGGACATGCAACTGCCGAGTGTGCTTTCGCGATCTGCCGCGGTCGAGGACTTGCCCAATCAACGTCTCGCGACGAACCGGCCACAGCAGGTATCCGGCGTGGGGCGAGGCCATGAAATCCGGGAACATACGGCGTTGTTCGGGCGCCAGGAGCAGCCAGATGTGCGGACGGGGCAACGTGGGGCTCGGCGCGCAGGCGAGCCAGCTGCGCACGATGCCCGCGGTTGCAGCGTCGACGATGGCATCGTGCTCACCGGCCGATGATGATCCCAAAGAGCCGAGGAAAGCATTCAGTTCATCACCGGTAGCCGCAATGTCCACCTCGGCGCCAAAGTCACGCAAAGTGGCCGCCAGCGCGTTTCGCGTCGGGCCTTCCGGTAGAGCCAGGTTCACGCGCCTGCCGCCGAACCATCGCAAGTCCTCGACGGCATCGGCATCAGCACTGGTGAGCGACAGCGTGAAGGAGAACCTGGAACCTGCGCCCGGTGCGGAGATGCAGGCAATGTCGCCACCCATGCGTCGAACAATGTCTCTGGAGATAGACAACCCCAAACCGTGACCGCCATAGCGCTGGGCCGTGTCGTCGCTGGCCTGAGCGAAATGCTCGAAGATCCGCTCCATTTCCGCGCCCGACATGCCGATGCCCGTGTCAATGACGCTGAATGCGACGCAGCACGGGTTGCCGTCGTCTGCCGGCTCGGCGCGTACCAGCACGCCACCGCGATCGGTGAATTTGATGGCGTTGTCGATGAGATTGAGGAGTACCTGGCGCAGCCTGCCGGCATCACCGACGAGCAGGCGCGGCAACCGACGCGATGCGAACAGCGCGACCTCGATGCCTTTGGCGTGCGCGCGCGGCGCCATCAGCTCACAGATACCTTCGAGGAGATCGAGAAGGTGGAAAGGTTTGCTGGCAAGGTTGTACTCAGCGGCTTCGATTTTCGCCGTGTCGAGGATCTCGTCCACGATCGAGACCAGAGCGCGGCTCGAAGAGTCGATGGCGGAAACATAGCTGCGCTGCTCGGCGGTGAGAGCAGTATCGAAAAGCAGGCGCGACATGCCGATGATTCCGCTCATCGGCGTGCGGATCTCGTGGCTCATGGCGGCAAGGAAACGCAGCTTCACCTTGTCGTCAGCTTCGGCCCGACGCCGCGCATCGTGGTCGGAGAGGCGCGCGAGGCACCAAACGTGATGACCAATCACGCCGGCGACCAGCAAGGCAGCCGCGCCGGACACCAGGAGCAGATTGCGCAAGCTTTCGAGTTGATCGTGGACGCCCCAAACGGACAGCACGATGCCCGATGCTGCCGCCAGGATCGTGACCGTGTGCGCGGCCCTACTGGCGAGCAGCCCCACTGATCCTCTGTTTGTTCGAGTGGCAGGCACTGGCATGGTGAACCGCTCTGCTTGTGTCGCTGGAGCCCTCGAGCAGTGTTCGCCCAAAGTGCGCCACCCCCGATCTTGCACACGGCTGTTACGAAACGGCTGGGAAATTCCCTAAACCTTTAGATTTGACTTGCGCCGGACTCGGGAAAAACATCGATGCGCGGATTTCGGCGGACAAACCCCCGTGCGGCCCGCTAGCCTGGCCCGGAGTAGAGACACCATGACCGAAGCACCCGACGAAGATGCCTTCTATGCCGCTGTTGGCGAGCGCGACCCCGACTATGACGGTGTCTTCTACGTGGGCGTGCGAACAACCGGCGTGTTCTGCCGACCCAGCTGTCCGGCGCGCCCGCCAAAGCGCGAAAACTGCGAGTTCTTCCGCAGCGCGCAACAAGCGATGCTGGCCAACCATCGGCCATGCGAGCGGTGCCGACCATTGTCGCATCCCGGTGAAACCCCCGCCGTCGTGCTTAAGCTGATCGATGCCGTCGACCGGGAGCCCGAAAAACGCTGGCGAAATGCGGACTTCGAGGCGCTCGCCTGGGGGGCCTGCGCACACGTACCAAAGCCGGCTTGTTGCCCGGCCGCCCTGGGCCCGTCGCACGCGCGCGCGATCGGCAACCCAGGAGCGGTTCGCGCCTGGTTCGCGCCGCCGCCCGGGCCAACGGCGCTAATCCGTTCGCGATGCAGCCGTGAGCATGGCACCGACAGACCCTGAAGGCTCGCGGCAGCAGCCGCAGCATGTTCCGGGTACGAGGTTCGCGACAATCAGACTGGATATGGCGGTTCGGCGTTGGTCATTCCATTTCGTCGCCTCATTGCGCGACCCGTGCCAAGCTGAAGAGCGATATGCCAGCGCTGCCTGCCGGGTCTATGTCTCTCCTTTCGAATCGAGGTCGCCGACCGACAACCGATCAGCCGCGATAGCGGCTGAACCGCAGCGCCAGCACCGTGGAGCCGATACTGAAGGCGATGAGAAGTGCGGCGAGCGCATTGATGGTCGGGTCGAGCGAGGTACGAACCAGGCCCCACACCATGGTAGGAAGAGTGTTGCCGCTGCCGATGGTGAAGAAGGTTATCACAAAGTCATCGAGCGAGACGGCGAGAGCGATCAGCGCCGCACCGACGATCGTCGGCTGAATCACCGGTAACGTGACCGTAAAGAAAGCATGCGGCGGGCGAGGCGCCGAGATCCCGGGCGCTGTCGACGATCGACCAGTCGAAGGTCTGCAGCCGCGCATAGAGGATGGCGATGACGAAGGGTTGCACCACCACCAGCTGGCCGAGAACGACAGCGGTCAGCCCGAGCCGCATGCGCGAGCAGTCGGACGAAAATAGCTCAGGAGCGCTATGCCTATGATGAGTGCAGGCAGCATCATCGGCAGGCTCAGCGCATAGATCAACCGTTCAGCGCGCCGCCTCGGCATGCGCGCGAGCGCCAGCGCGGCCATGGTGCCGCTGATGACCGAAATGGAGCCGACGGCCAGCGCGACCACGAGGCTGTTCTGCAGCGCCGGCCAGAAATAGTCGACGCTATAGAGGCGGCGATACCAGTCGAGGGTGAGCCCGGTCAAAGGCAGGCTCGTCAATGCCGAGCGCGTTGAAGCTGAACAGCACCACAAGCACCAGCGGCAGCAGAAGATATAGCGCGACGAGTACGGCAAATAGCGGCCCAGGCGAGCATCGGCGATTTTTCGCCCCTTCATGGCCGCAAAGCCCACGCGCAGGCAGTCAGCGCACGACCAGCACGACGAGCAGGGTAGCGGCCATCGTGGTGAACGCCATGGCGCTGCCGAGTGGCCAGTTGAAGCCGATCGAGAACTGGTTTTCGATGAAGGTTCCCATCAGCGCCGAGCCGCCGCCGACGAAGCGCGGCGTCACGTAGTCGCCGACCGAAATCAGAAAACTCAAGGTGAAGGCGGTCATCAGGCCGCCCTGACATTGCGGCAGCACGACGTCGCGTACCACTGCCAGCGGCCTGGCGCCGACGTCGCGCGCGGCTTCGATGCGTCACATCGCTGATCGACCGCAGGCTGCCATAGATCGGCAGGACGGCGAACGGGAGAAGGAAGTAGGTGAGCGTGATGACGACGCCGTTGGCGCTATAGAGCAATGCACCCAACGGTTGCATCGATCAGCCCGAGCGCGAGCAGAGCCTTGTTGAGCACCCCCTCCGTGCCGAGGATGCTCTTCCAGGCATAGATCTTGACGAGATAGCCGCCGAACAGCGTGATCAGCGTGAGCAGCAGAAAGGCATTGGCGATAGCGACCGAGCTTGAAGCGGATCGCATAGGCGAAGAGCGAAGGCCAGCAACGTCGTGCAGGACGGCGATGACGGCGGCAATCAGCAGCGTGTAGCCGAGCACATCCGCCATACTCGTTCCAGGTCTCGGCATAGTTGCGAGTCGAGAAGGCCGGCCGCATGATCGCGAGCCCGGACCGTCCAGAAGCTGATCACGAGGAAATAGGCGAGCGGCGCCACGAAAAAGGCCGACAAAGATCAGCAGCGCCGGCACCAGCAACGGCACCGTCGCCCCGCCGATGCATGCAGCTTCTTCACCGTGCCGATGACGGCGCCGGCAACTTGACCGTGACGCATGCCGCACGACAAGCTTCGCAGCGCCTGCGCTACACAAGCGGCAGCCGCAACGGACCAACAAGCAAGCAATCACAGGGAGAAACACCATGACAGACCGAAGCGCGAGCCACGAGCAGCCTGCTCGAATTGATGCGACGTTCGATGCTTTCCCGCCGCAGCCTCATGCAGGGCGTCGCGGCGGTGGGAGGTGCGGCAGCGCTCGGCGTGCCGGCCAGCCCGGCCCATGCCGCAACCACGATGACCTGGATGGGCTGGCAGGGCTACGAGACGCCGATCAAGTCGGGCACCTTTCTGAAGGACAACGATATCGACTTCCAGCCGACCTTCATCGCCTCCAACGAAGAGATCATCAGCAAGCTGCAGGCGGGCGGCATCGGCAAGACCGACCTCGTTTCGATGTATTTCGGTTATCTGCAGTTGATGGCTCGACGCCGGGCTGATCGAAACGATCGACCAGGCCAAGATCGCGCGTTCGATCGGCTCATTCCGCGAGTTCACCGGCAACGAGGCGATCCGCAACGACGGCACAGCTCTTGGGCGTGCCCTGGAACTGGGGCTCGCTGCCGCTGATGTACGATCCATCGGTGGTTTCGGCGGCGCCCGAAAGCTGGATGGACATCTTCAAGGACGAATACAAGGGCAAGGTCGCGATGGTCGACGATCCGCTCACCTATCTGCTCATCTGGGGAACGGTCGTCACCGGCCGGCCCGACGGCACGCTCGTCACACGCGAAGAGCTGACCAAGATGATCGACCTGATGATCAAGCTGAAGAAGGAGCACGCGCGCGCCTTTTTCCCGAGCTACGGCGACATGGCGGACGCGTTCGCGCGCAACGAGGTGGTGGTGTCGTGCCTCGGCTGGGAGGCGGTGGCAGTCTGGGCCAAGGCCAAGGGCAAGGAAGTTCGCTACACGATTCCCGAAGGAAGGTACCGGCCTGTTCATGGACTGCCTGGTGCATTCCGAAGGATGCGCCGCATCTCGATCTCACCTACAAGATGATCAATCACATCCTCTCGCCGGAGCCGCAGAAGGTTTTCGCGACCGAACAGAGCGCCGGCATCACCAATCTCGACACGGTGCCGATGCTGCCGCCGGAGCTGGCCAGCGCCTATGGCTATGCCGACCTCAGGGACAAGCTGACACAAGGCGCGCCTGCAGCCGATGCCGCCGACCGAGCCCGGCCAATGGGCCACCTATGACGACTTCCTCAAGGAGTACCAGCGGCTGCAGAAGGCGTGAACGTAAACGCCGACTTCTTCGACTACATCATCGTCGGCGCCGGCTCGGCGGGGTGCGTCCTCGCCGAACGGCTGAGTTCTGATCCGGCAAAGCGGACGCTCCTTCTTGAAGCGGGCGGCGAGGACGGCTCGTGGCAAGTGCGGATGCCGTCGGCCCTCGCCTATCCCTTGGCGAGCGAGCGGTATGTGTGGCGCTTCGCAACCGAGCCTGAGCCGCATCTCGGCGGTCGCCGCATCGCCCATCCGCGCGGGCGGGTGCTCGGAGGCACTTCCTCCATCAATGGCATGATGTTCGTGCGCGGCCATGCGCTCGACTTCGACCGCTGGCAGAGCGAAGGGTGTCGGGGATGGTCGTGGCCCGAGGTGCTCCCCTACTTCCGGCGGATGGAGAAGGCAGGAGGCGGCGACCGCCGACGCGGGCACGAGGGCCCGTTGCACGTGCGGTTCGGAGAGCCCCGGGATTCGCCGCTCAACGGCGCCTTCCTCGCCGCATGCAGAGAAGCGGGCTATCCCGGCACGCCCGACTTCAACGGCATTCAGCAGGAGGGCGCCGGATTGATGCAGCAGACGATCCGCGACGGTGTGCGGGAAAGCACCGCCAGCGCCTATCTCCATGGCGCGCGGAGCCGGCGCAATCTCACGGTCTTCACGAACACAAAGGCCAGACGAATTGTTTTCGATCGGGGCCGCGCGTGCGGCGTCGAATGCGCGAGCCGAAGGGACGGCAGCACCCGAGTTGCGGCCGACCGGATCGTCCTGGCGGCGGGCGCCATTGGATCGGCGCACCTGCTGCTTTTGTCGGGCATCGGGCCCACCCAGGTACTGCGGAGCCACGGCATCGAAGTCGTCACCCACCGGCCTGGTGTCGGGCAGAATTTGCACGATCATCCGGACATCGTCATACGGCATCTTTGCCGCGAGCCCGTGAGCCTGCACCGGTGGACCCGGTTTCCCGCCAAGCAGCTCGCCGGCGCGCGGTGGTTTCTCAACCGTACCGGGCCCGCAGCGACAAACCATTTCGAAGTCGGCGCCTTCATCCGCAGCGCCGCTGGCGTGCGTCACCCTGACCTGCAGCTTTCCTTCCTGCCGCTGGCGCTGGCGCCAGGCGCGGTCCAGTCCGACGAGAGCATCGGGGAAGATGGATGCCAGCTGCACATCGATCTTCTGCGGCCCGAGAGCAGAGGTGAATTGGCGTTGCAGAGCGCCGACCCGGACGAGCCGCCGCGTCTCACTTTCAACTACCTGAACGCGGACACAGATCGATCGAGACTGGCGCTCGGCCTGACGCTGGCGCGCGAAATCCTCTCGCAGCCGCCCATGGCGCGGTATCTCGGCCCGGAGCTCACTCCCGGCGAAACGGTACGATCGAGCCCGGAGATCACCGACTGGCTGACCGCCAACGCCGACACTGCCTATCACCCTGTCGGGGCCTGTCGCATGGGCGATCCGGCCGATGCCATGGCTGTCGTCGATCCTTCCTGCCGGGTGCTGGGTGTCGATGGCTTGTGGGTGGCGGATTCCTCGATCATGCCGTCGATCGTCAGCGGCAACACCAATGCCGCCACCATCATGATCGCCGAGCGGGCCTCCGACATGATCGCGGGAAAACCGATGCTCGATCCGGATCCGTCGGAATCCTGGGAGCAACAGCGCTGGCGGGAGCAGCAGCGCTGAGCGCGGCTTGCATGCGACGGCGATTCGCTACGCCGCGAGCTCGAAGGAGGCGAGGCGCTGGCGGTAGGAGAGAGCTTCGGCGAGGTGAATGCGGCCGACCCTGTCGGCACCGTCGAGGTCGGCGAGGGTGCGCGCGACGCGCAACACGCGGTGGTAGCCGCGGGCGGAAAGCTTTATGGCGTCGGCCGCCTCGCGCAGGAGCTTGAGGCCCGGCGCGTCGGGTGCTGCGACCCGCTCCAGAACTTCACCGTCGGCATCCGCATTGGTGCGCAGTTTCGACAGGCCCAGTGCGGCGAAGCGCGCACGCTGACGCTCGCGCGCCGCGGCCACGCGGGCAGCGACCATGACGCTCGTCTCCTTGGCGGCCGGCAGGGTCAGGTCCGAAGCCTTGACCGGCGGCAGCTCGATCTGGATGTCGATGCGGTCGAGAAGCGGGCCGGACAGCCTCGCCTGATATTCGGAGGCGCAGCGCGGACCGCGCCGACAGACCTCGCCCGCGACACCCGCAGAGCCGCACCTGCACGGATTCATGGCCGCGATGAGCTGGAAGCGCGCCGGGTAGGTCACGTGATGATTGGCGCGGGCGATCACCGTCTCTCCGGATTCGAGCGGCTGGCGCAAGGACTCCAGAACCCGCGGCAGGAACTCCGGAAGCTCGTCCAGGAACAGCACGCCGTTGTGCGCAAGCGCCATCTCGCCTGGCCTGGCGCGCGCACCGCCGCCGACCAGCGCCGGCCCGCTCGCCGAGTGATGCGGAGCACGGAAGGGACGGCGGCGAGTGAGCCTGCCGCCCGCCAGCTCTCCCGCGACCGAGGCGATCATGCTCACTTCCAGCATCTCGGTCGCATCCATGGGCGGCAGGATCGACGGCAGCCGCTGGGCGAGCATCGACTTACCGGCGCCCGGCGGCCCGACCATCAACAAATGATGGCCGCCGGCGGCGGCCACTTCGAGGGCGCGTTTGGCGGCTTCCTGGCCCTTGATGTCCTTGAGATCGGCCAGAGCCACGGCTTCATCGGCTGCCGCAGGCAATGGCCGCGAGAGAACCTGCATGCCCTTCACGTGATTGACGAGCTGGATCAGGTTGCGCGGGGCAATGATGTCGAGCTCCTCACCCGCCCAGGCAGCCTCCGGGCCACAACCGGCGGGACAGATGAGCCCCATACTGCGGGCGTTGGCGGCGACCGCCGCCGGCAAAGTTCCCGCGACGGCGCTGATCGACCCATCGAGGGCGAGCTCACCCAGCACGAGATAGCGCCCCAGCAGGTCGTGGGGCAGGAGACCCATTGCAGCGAGAAGGCCGACGGCGATCGGCAGATCGAAATGGCTGCCTTCCTTGGGAAGATCGGCAGGCGCCATGTTGACGGTGATGCGCCGTGCCGGAAGTGACAGCCCGCAGGCGAAAAGCGCCGCCCGCACTCGTTCGCGGCTCTCGCCCACCGCCTTGTCCGGCAGGCCCACCACGGTGAAAGCCACGACGCCGGAGGAGATCTGGACCTGCACGTCGACGGGCACTGCCTCGACGCCCAGAAACGCCACCGTCGAAACCCGCGCTACCATCGCCGATACCTCTTTGGGACCCGGCGTCAGAGTAGTTCACGCCAGCTGGTTGCGCAAGAACAATCCATGAACATCTGGCCGGTTGCTAACGCCGCTGCTCCACCGCATCCCAGAACAGGGCGGCGACGTCGAGGCCGCCGAAGCGTCTGACCTCTCGAATGCCGGTCGGGGAGGTCACGTTGATTTCGGTCAGATAGTCGCCGATGACATCGATGCCGACGAAAATCAGGCCCCGGCTCCTGAGATCCGGCCCGATCGCCGCGCAGATTTCCTCGTCCCTGGCGGTCAACTCGGCGGGTTCGGGCTTGCCGCCAACATGCATGTTGGAACGGCTTTCGCCTTCCGCCGGCACGCGGTTGATCGCGCCCGCGACACGTCCGTCGATCAGGATGATGCGCTTGTCGCCCTTGCGTACCTCCGGCAGATAACGCTGGGCGATGAACGGCTCGCGGAACATTTGCAGGAAAAGCTCGACCAGGGCGGCGAAGTTTTCATCGCCCTCGCGCTGCCGGAAGACCCCGGCGCCGCCGTTGCCGTAAAGCGGCTTCAATATGATATCGCCGTGCCGGCTGCGGAAGCGGCGCAGTTCCTCGACGTCGCGGGTAATGAGCGTCGGCGGCATGAGATCGGGGTAGCGCAGAAGAAACAGCTTCTCCGGCGCATTGCGCACCTGAACGGGATCGTTGACGACCAGGGTCCCGGGATGGATGTGCTCGAGCAGATGCGAGGCGGTGATGTACTTCATGTCGAAGGGCGGATCCTGACGCATGAGCACGACGTCGAAGCCGCTCAGGTCCGCATGACGCTCCTTGCCGGCGCTGTAGTGGTTGCCAGGCTCGTCGCGCACCTCGATGTCGCTTCCCAGTGCCCGGAGGGCGCCGTCAAGAAAGCTCAGGCGCGAAGGCTCGAAACAGAACAGCGAGTGCCGGCGCGCCTGGGCTTCGAGCATGAGCGCGAACGTCGAATCGCCCTTGATCGTAATGGCCCCGATCGGGTCCATCTGAACGGCAACCTTGAGACCCATGGGCTCTTTTCCGCGCTACCACAACTCGGCGCCGAAGGCGTTTTCGATGTGCCTGGGCCAGTGGTAGGGGCTGACCACAACGATGTCAAAACGGTAGTCGCCAGCCAGCGTCGTGACATTGCGGGCGAGCCACGAGCGGGCGGCGGCGTAGATGCGCCTGCCCTTGGCCCGATCGATCGAACGAAGCGCATCGTCGGGATCGTGACGTGTTTTCACCTCGATGAAGGCGATGGTGTTGCCGCGTCTGACGACGAGATCGAGCTCCCCGGTCGCAAGGCGAACCCGGCGCGCAATCAGCCGGTATCCCTTGCACAACAGATAGCAGGCGGCCACCGCTTCCATCGCCCGGCCGCGGCGCTCTGCTCGTCGCCGTTCAGTCCGCATCGTCCCGGTTCGCTGGTGTGGCGCGCAGCTTCAGCGCCAGATCATACAATTCGCGCCGGGGGCGATTGAGTTTTCTGGAAACATGCGCTGCCGCCTTGCTCATTGGCATCGACTTGAGCGCTTCAACGAGTGCCCCTTCTGTTTCAGCCTCCGGGCTCACGACGCTTTCGCCGCCGGGCGGCGCCACGACCAGCGTGACCTCGCCCTTGAGACCTCGCCCGGCGATGGCTGCCCTGAGATCAGCCGGAGGACCGCGCAGTACCTGCTGGTGCATCTTGGTCAGCTCGCGCGCAATGCACACCTGCCGCGGCCCCAACACGGCTTCAATGGCGGCGAGAGTGTCGGCGATGCGCCGCGGTGAATCAAAGAAGATCAGAGCGGCGGGAATGGATTTCAGCTCGGCAAGCCGCCGGCGGCGCTCGCCCGCCCGTGAGGGGAGAAATCCCGCAAACAGAAACCGGTCCGTCGGAATCCCGGACAGGACCAGGGCCATCAGCGGCGCCGAGACGCCGGGGATCAGTTCCACCAAGAGGTTGCGAGTGATCGCCTCCTGCACCAGCCGGAAGCCGGGATCGGAGATGAGCGGCGTGCCCGCGTCGCTGGTGACGGCAACGCTTTCCCCGGCGGCAATCCGGCTGATGATCCCGGGCCGTACTTTTGCCGCATTGTGATCATGATACGGTTTCAGCTCTTTCCTAACAGCGTAGCGGGACAGCAGTTTTGAAGTGACACGGGTATCTTCACAGAATACGGCATCGGCGGCCGCCAGCGTTGCCAGCGCCCGCAGGGTGATGTCTTCGAGATTACCGATCGGGGTCGCCACCAGGTAGAGGCCGGCTTTGAGCCGGGGCGCGGAAAAGCGACTTGAGCCGATGACAAAACCCTGGTCGTGGTGCGGCGTCGCGTGCATGGATGTGGATTGTTTGCAGTTTGGTTTGATCGGAATACCGGCTAGTCTAGTCCCAACCTGAGAGCATAGGTATCGGCAGTGACTGACTGTCGGCAAGACTCGAGCTGGGGCGGCAGCGGCGTCGGGAACAAGGGCGAGAGTCATGAGTGCTGCGACTGACGGGCGCGCGTTTGCCGCTTCGAGGATCCTGATCCTCGCGGCGCTCGCGTTCCTGCTCGCCGGCTGCGGCGGGATGGCGAAGCTCGGCGGCCTGTTTTCCGATACGGGCGCGGGTTCCCTCGGCGGGCCACTGCCGCCGGTGCAGGGCGGCGCCAAGGTGGGGCTGCTCCTGCCACTGTCTGCTGTGGGAGATCAATCGCAGGTCGCCATCGCCATGAAACAGGCGGCAGAAATGGCGCTGGTCGATGCCGGTGGTCAATCCAGCATATCGCTGATCACTAAGGACACCGCGGGAACCGCAGCAGGAGCCAAGGCCGCCGCGCAGGGTGCATTGGCGGAAGGCGCGGAGATCATCCTGGGGCCTCTGCTCGGCGCCGAGGTGCAGGCCGTCGCTCCAGTCGCGGCGGCACAGAGTGTTCCGGTGATCGCTTTTTCCTCCTCGAGCGGTGTGGCCGGCAACGGCGTCTATCTGATGAGCTTTCTGCCCGAGGAAGAGGCCGCCAACATCGTCAGGTACCTCGCAAAATCCGGCAAGACCACGATGGCGGCGCTGTTGCCAAAATCGCAGTACGGCCTTGCCATCGAACGCGCCATCGTTCCGGCCGGTCAGAAGCACGGTGTTTCGATCGCCGTGATCGAGCGTTTTCCGCGGAACAATCTGTCGATCGTGGATCCGGTGAACAAGCTCGCGCAGATCGTCAATGACCCGCAGCGCAAGGTGGATTCGTTGCTGATCGCGGAAGGGGGCGACCTTCTGCAGACGCTCGGCGCGGCGCTGAAGAATGCCCAGATCGATCAACAGCGTACGCTGATCGTCGGCACCGGCCTGTGGGACAATCCGATCACCCCGCAGACCGCAATCGCCGTCGGCGGACTATACGCCGGCGTGGCGCCCAGCCTCGTGCAGCAGTTCGACGATAAGTACAACGCGAGCTACGGCACCCGGCCGTCGCGCCTGGCAAGCCTCGCCTACGACGCGGTGAGCCTCGCCAACACCCTGGCGCGCGAGCCGCAGGGCCAGAGATTCACCCCGACGAACATCACCAATCCGGAGGGGTTCCAGGGCATGAACGGCCTGTTTCGCTTCCAGCCGAACGGGCTCGTCGAGCGCGGCCTGGCCATTCTCAAGGTCACCCCTGGCGGCGTCGAGGTTCAGGACCCGGCGCCCTCGCGTTTCACGACCGCCGCCACCGCTACCCCGTCAGCGCAGCAATCCGCGAATTGAAAACGCCGCGGACGTGGCGTTCGTTGGCACGATGATCATGCTGCCGCGGTTCCGGGGGCGGTCTGATGAACTGCGAGATGCCCCGTTTTCATCCAAAGCGTGCATCCGTCTCGAGCCGCTTCGGCCTCGAGGGCCGTGCCCTTGGGCAGCCTCAGCCAGGACTGAGGCTCAAAGCTTTCGTCCGCCTCGGTGAAGCCGCCCGACAGGACCAAGAGTTCGATCCCGCCCAGCGCCGCCAGGGCAATGTTGCGGCCCGGCTGCCAGCGCTCGAGCCGCACTTCCTCCCTGGCGTCGTGGAACAACGGCATGATCTCGACGCCAGGCCGGCCCGGTGCGGCAATGAACGGCGTCTTTCCGGTGTCAATTCGCACGTGGGTGCGGTCGTCCGGCTCGAACTGCCAGAGTTTCACGAAGATCGTGCAGCCGGGCCCGGATCCGGGCGTATGGCGCGAGGCCGGCGGATTGCGGATGTACGAGCCTTCCGGGAAGTCTCCGTGCTCGTCGGAGAACACGCCTTCCAGCACCAGGAACTCCTCCCCGCCGTCGTGGACATGGGCCGGGAAGCGACTGCCGGGGGCGTAGCGTACGATGCTGGTGGCGCGGGCTACCTCGGCCCCGATGCGGTCGAGCATGCGCCGCTCCACTCCGGGTGTCGGCGAAGGTGTCCAGGCGAGCCGAGCGGCGTGCACGGCGGCGCGCCGGGAGAAGTCAGCGTTCACTTCCATGGTCAGTCCTCCATCGTGCAAGCCATTCACCGGTTCGCATCTCGCCGGGATTGTAGCCGAGAAAATTCTTCGCCTTCACACTGGTCGGGCTCGCTTCCAGCGTTGTTTCCGCCTCGTCGGGCAATCCCAAGAGCCGGTGGGCGGCCTCGAGCAGTTAGCGCAATTCGTCGCACGCGCAGCACGAATTCCGCTAGAATACCGGGTATGAAATCGAACGCGATATCCTTTCGTCCAGCGACGATCGATCGAACGGCCTTCTCAGTCGCGCAGCTGGGCGATGAGACGGACCGTCGGGCCTACTGGCATTCCCGGACGCCGCAGGAGCGGCTCCTCCATGTCGAACTGTTGCGACGGTTGAACCATGGATCCAAGGCTACCGCCGGACTTCAAAGAGTTCTTGAGACTGCTCGCCTCGCACGAGGTTGAGTATCTGCTGATCGGCGGTTACGCGGTCGGCTATTACGGCTATCCCCGAGCCACCCAGGATATGGATGTCTGGATTGCCATCGCTCCGCGAAACGCCGAGCGGATGGTGGCCGCGCTGCGCGAATTCGGGTTCGCCGCGCCTAACTAGTACTAACCTGTCGGCGGAGCTGTTCCTGCGCGCGGGCAGCATCGTTCGCATGGGAATTCCGCCCATGCGCATCGAGGTGATGACGACGATTTCCGGCGTGAGCTTCGAGGACTGCTTTGCCGATCGGGTGACAGACAGTATCGACGGCGTTGCCGTCAATCTCATCAGCTTGGACCATCTCAAGATCAACAAGAAGGCAAGCGGCCGGCACAAGGATCTCGACGATCTCGAGAATTTGCCATGAGTTGACGGCCGCGCCCGCTTCTTGCGCAAGCGCTCGCGCCGATGACGATCTGTTGGTGACAGCGATGCAGCCGAATCTGTGGGGCCGTGCGATGCCCTCAATTGGCAAGCGCAGCAATCAGAGAATTGAGCACGCGGCGGCCCTTGGCCGTGGCCGCCAGTTTCGCACCCCCGTCACGCAAGGTCACGAGGTTCGCGTCGCTGAGCCTCTGCAGCCTTTCGCGTTCGAGCGGCCGTCCGGCAACGGCTTCATAGGAGGCAAGCGCCACGCCCTCGCTGAGGCGCATGCCCATGAGCAGGAACTCCAAACCCTGCTCGGCCCGCGACAACGGCTCCTCGCAGATGCGCCCATGGCCCAGCCTGATAACCAGATCCCGCCAGGTTTCCGGATGGCGTTCGCCGGCGAAAGCCATTCTAGCGCCGGTATCGAGGACGATGCGGCTGTGGGCGCCGGGGCCCACTCCCGCGTATTCACCATAGCGCCAGTAAAGGAGATTGTGGCGCGATTCATGGCCGGGTGCGGCGTGGTTGGAGACCTCGTAGGCCTCAAGACCCTCCCGCGAGGCGAGTTCCTGGGTGATGTCGAACAGATCGATGCCCAGGTTCTCATCGGGGAGCTTGAGGGTCCCGGCGCGCCACAGGTCGAAATAGCGGGTGCCCTCCTCAATCGTGAGCTGATAGAGCGACATGTGGCCCTGCTGCTCCCCCAGCGCTGCCGAAAGTTCTCGCCGCCACTGCGCCGTGGTTTGGCCGGGGCGCCCATAGATCAGGTCGAACGAAACGCGCGGAAAAATGCCGGCGGCGAGGCGAAATGCGGCAATGGCTTCTTGCGCCGTGTGCTGACGACCGAGCGAGACGAGATCTCTGTCGTCAAGAGCCTGCACGCCGACCGACAAGCGGTTGATGCCTGCTGCGCGGTAACCGAGAAAATTCTTCGCCTCCACACTGGTCGGGTTCGCTTCCAGCGTTGTTTCCGCCTCGTCGGGCAATCCCCAGAGTCGGTGGACGGCCTCGAGCACACACGCCACGGCCGGCGCCGGCATGAGCGAGGGCGTTCCGCCGCCAAAAAACACGCTGGTCACCGCACGCGCCGGCGCCATGGCATGCAGGCTTTCGAGCTCGCTCGCCAGCGCCCGGGCGAACCCCGTGGCGTCAATGGCTTCCCGTCGAACATGGGAATTGAAATCGCAGTAGGGACACTTGGCCCTGCAGAACGGCCAATGCACATAGACGCCGAAGCCGCCGTCGCGACCGGGCATCGTCACAGGCAGCTCGCGCGAAACTGCTCGAAGGCCCGGGCACGGTGCGACAGGCGATGTTTGTCGGCAGGCTCCATCTCGCCGAAGGTCACGACATGGCCGTCGGGAACGAACATCGGATCGTAGCCGAATCCCTTGTCGCCGCGCGGCGGCCAGGTGAGCGTTCCCGCGATGCGGCCTTCGAACAGCTCGTGGGCGCCGTCGGGCCAGCCGAGGCAGAGGGCGCAGACGAACTCGGCCCGCCGCGATTGTTCCCTCGTGGCGGCCTTCGCCTTGAGCATCTCCTCTACGTTGCGCATGGCGCGCGAGAAGTCCTTATCCGCACCCGCCCAGCGGGCCGAATGAACGCCTGGAGCGCCGTCGAGCGCCGCGACCGCAAGGCCGGAATCATCGGCGAGCGCCGGGAACCCTGAAGCACGGGCGGCCGCAGCCGCCTTGATCGCCGCGTTGCCGGCGAACGTTGCCGCCGTTTCCTCGGGCTCGGGCAGGCCGAGATCGACGGCGGAGGCGACCTCGACGCCGTGCGGGCGCAGCAAATCGCCGATTTCGCGAAGCTTGCCGCGGTTGTGCGTGGCGATGACGAGGCGGGAGCCCCTGATCGTGCGCCCTGTCATTTGCCGTCCCACAGCCGCTCGTCGGCAATCTCGATCGAATTGCCGGCGGGGTCGCGCACATAGATCGAACGCAATCCCGGCGACCATTCGAAATCAGCCTCGATTTCCATTCCCGCAGCTTGGAGCCGCGCACGCCACAACGGCATTTCGGAGGCGCTCGCCTTGAAGCACAGGTGGCCGGGGCCGAAGGCACCGTGCGGCGGGACACGGCGGGCCATGGGCGGCCTCCCGACCGAGGTCGCATGCGGATTGAACAGGATCACGACCTGGTCACGGCAGCGAAAAAATGCGTCGCGGCCGGGTTCGGCGCTGAAGCACTCGAGGCCGATCACCTGCTCATAGAATGTTCTGGCCGCGGCCAGATCCTCGGCATAGAGGACGCTTTCCAGAACGCCGCGCACCATCAGCCGCTGGGTCATGCCACGGCCGCCTTCTGCAAGCGCACCAGCTCGGCAATGCCGCCGCGGGCGAGTTTCAGAAGCTCGAGGAAGCTCGCTTCGCTGAACGTCTCGCCCTCCGCGGTGCCCTGGATTTCGACGATGCCGCCCTCGCCGGTCATGACGAAGTTGGCATCGGTCTGAGCGGCGGAGTCCTCGGCGTAATCGAGATCGAGGATCATCGCGCGCTCAAAGATTCCGCAGGAAACCGCCGCAACCTGGTCGCGAATTGGCTGGTTGGGGATGGCGCCGTTCGCCATCATCCAGGAAACCGCGTCGTGGAGCGCTACCCACGCACCGGTGATCGCCGCCGTGCGAGTGCCGCCGTCGGCCTGGATGACGTCGCAGTCGACGATGATCTGGCGCTCGCCCAGGGCCTGGAGGTCGACCACCGCCCTTAGGCTGCGGCCGATCAGCCTCTGAATCTCCTGGGTGCGGCCGGACTGCCTGCCGGCGGTGGCCTCGCGGCGCATGCGTTCCCCCGTCGAGCGGGGCAACATGCCGTATTCAGCGGTGATCCAGCCGCGATTTTGACCCTTCAGCCAGAACGGCACCTTCGTTTCGACGGAGGCTGTGCACATGACATGAGTATCGCCGAAGCGCACGAGACACGAGCCCTCGGCATGCCTGACGCTGCCGCGTTCAAAGGTGACTTTGCGCAATTCGCCGCAAGCGCGTCGGGAAGGCCGCATGTTGGATGTTCCGCTGCTGGAGCGAGGTCGGATAGTGCGGCCGCCGCCGGACCGCAAGGGCCATGTTTCTGCCAGGGGCACCGGTGAGAGCCCCGCGAAGGTGTTTGGACGCTTGATTGACGCCTGTGGGCGGCCTTCCTAGATTGTGCTGATCCATGACGATTTCGATCACCAAACCGGACGAACGGACCGTCGGTGTCGCATCGCTCGATGCGCGTTCGCGCGAGATCTTCCGGCGCCTCGTCGATACCTACCTGGCGACCGGCGAGCCGGTAGGCTCGCGAACCATCGCGCGAACCATCCCGGGCTCCCTGTCGCCCGCATCCATTCGCAATGTCATGGCGGATCTGGAAGAAAGCGGGCTGATCTTCTCACCACACACGAGCGCGGGGCGGGTGCCGACCCAGACGGGGTTGCGGTTGTTCGTGGATGCCCTGCTCAACCTGAATCCGCTGGCCGCCGAGGAACAGGCGAAGATCGAGGCCCAGGTCGCGAGCTCGAACCGCCAGCGTACAAGGGAAGAGATCCTGGCCGAAACCACCAACCTTCTTTCCGGGCTGTCGCACTGTGCGGGCGTCGTGGTGGCGCCCAAGCTCAACGTGCGCCTGCGCCATATCGAGTTCGTGCACCTCGCAGCCGGAAGGGCCATGGTCGTGCTGGTGGGCGAGGACGGCTCGGTGGAAAATCGCGCCGTCGATATCGCCCCCGGCATTCCACCGTCGAGTCTGGTGCGTGCTTCCAACTACCTCAATGCGCGCTGCCAGGGGCAGACCCTGGCAGAGGTGCAGCGGTTCGTGCGCGAGGAACTGGACACGGTCAAGCGCGAGCTCGACGAGTTGACCGCCCGGGTCGTCGAGACCGGGGTGGCGACGTGGTCGGGGGCGAAAAGCCCCGATGAAAAGACGCTCATCGTGCGCGGCCGCGCCAATCTCATTGAAGACAGCGCGACCCTTGCCGACCTCGAGCGGGTCCGCCAATTGTTCGACGATCTGGAAACGAAGAAGGATCTGGTCGAGCTGCTCGGCGCTGCGGAGGGCGGAGAAGGAGTGAAGATCTTCATCGGAGCGGAGAGCAAGCTGTTCTCGCTATCCGGGTCTTCGCTCATCGTCGCGCCCTACCGCGATCAGGAAGACAAGATCGTCGGTGTGCTCGGAGTCATCGGCCCGACCCGTATCAACTACGCCCGCATCATTCCCATGGTCGATTACACGGCCCGCGTGGTTGGCCGTCTGCTCACTTGATTTTTGCGCCCCGAGGGATGATATCCGTTGCGCGATCCAAGGCCCATGAAATACGACAAGCGCATCGCCGAACCGGACCAGCCGGAACAAGCAATCGCTCCGCCCGATGAACCGGCGGGCAAGGCCGAGCCGGCAGCGGTGCAGGCCGAACCCGATGCTTTGACCCTTGCTTTGCAAGCGGTCGATGCCCTGCGGTCGGAGAACACCGAGCTGAAAGACCGCACGCTGCGCACGCTGGCCGACATGGAAAACCTGCGCAAGCGCACCGAGCGTGAGAAAGCAGAAGCGACGCTATACGCCGCCACAAACTTCGCTCTCGATCTTTTGAGCGTCGGCGACAATCTCTCGCGCGCCTTGTCTGCGGTGACGGAAGAGCAGCGCAATGCGGCCGACGAGGTGACACGCAGCCTTCTGGCCGGCGTCGAAGTCACGGAGCGCGAGCTCCTTAACGTGTTCGAGAGGCATGGCATCAGGAAGATGGATCCGATCGGCCAGAAGTTCGATCCGACCATGCACCAGGCGATGCTGGAGGTGCCGTCCGCCGATCAGGCTCCGGGCACCGTCGTGCAAGTGCTGCAGGCGGGCTATCGGATCGGGGAACGATGCCTGAGGCCGGCGCTGGTGGCGGTCGCCAAGGCAGCCGAGCCTGCGTCGTAGCTACAGCGGAGAGACTTTCGGCCGACGTCTTGCGGATTGAGGCAGCCTGACCCAATCGGCTGCCATGAGGCCGCGGACCGAATTGGCAAGAAATATGCGATCAGCGCTCTCCAGATCGTCGAGGCTCAGGACGCGATCCACAACGCGGGCGCGGGCGCGCTCGATGAAGTCGGCGCGGAAGACGCCCGGCAGAAGCCCGCAGGACACCGGCGGGGTAAATAACCTTCCCCCCTTCTCCAGAAAAATATTGGTGACCGCACCCTCGGTCAGCTCGCCGCGCTCGTTGCGGAACACCACCTCGTCGACGCCGTAAGCATGTTGGGCAGCATGCCGTTCCTGATTGTAGAGGGCCCGGTGCGTGGTCTTGTGATAAAGGTAGCGATCCCTCGAGCTTGTGGAAGTCGAAGCCAGCACAAAACGCCAAGGCCGCCCGGTCGGTTCCTCGAGCGGTGAGGCGGTAACGCCCAGCACTCCATCCTCGTCAAGAAGCAGCCGAACCCGCAGACGGGAAGCAGACGTGCCGCGGACCGAATCTTCCAAGGCGCCACGCACCGCCTGCAAATTGCAGGGGATGGCGAAGTAGCCGGCCGAGTCCGCGAGCCGCGCGAGGTGGCGGTCGAGCAGGGCGAAGCCTTCGGCTTTGCTCCAGGCTAGGGTCTCGATGAGGCACATCGGCACATAGGGCTCGGAAAAGAACTGCAACTTGAGCAGACACTCCTCATACTCGCCGGTAGCGCGCGAGTCGGCGACGATCCCGCCGCCGATGCCGACCGCGGCCTCGCCGTCGTCGCCGATCACGGCGGTACGGATCATCACGTTGAAACGAAGATCTCCGGACGGTGCTGCGAAACCCAGCGACCCGGTGTAGGGACCCCGCCGCCCGGCCTCGATTTCGTCGATGATCTCCATCGCCCTGATCTTCGGTGCTCCGGTCACCGAGCCGCAAGGGAACAGTGCCCGCACAACTGCCGCAAAACCGGCATCCGAGCGCCGCCTTGCGAGTATTCCCGAGGTCATCTGATGCAGGCTTCGGTGGGTTTCGAGGGTGAACAGATCACTCACCCTGACGGAGCCGACGGCGGCCACCCGTGCCAGATCGTTGCGCAGCAGATCCACGATCATCAGGTTTTCGGCCCGCGACTTTTCGTCGGTGCACAGATGGGCTCGCAGCTTGTCGTCCTCCGCCAGAGTCCTCCCCCGCGGCGCTGTGCCCTTCATCGGCCGCGCGCGGATCGAGCCTTCTTCGACGGCAATGAACAGTTCCGGCGACACCGACAGGACCCAATGATCGTCGGCGCGCATGAGAGCGCCATGCTCGACCGGCTGCTTTCGCACCAAGTCGCGGTAGAGCGCCACGGGATCGCCCGTGAAGCGAAAGCGGGCGGTGAAGGTGAGGTTCACCTGATAGACGTCGCCGGCGGCGATGTAATCCTTCACCCTTCTGAAGGCTTCATCGTAGATGCCGCGCGACATGGTGAACGTCGGCTCGCTCATTGCCGCCGAGGCATTCCGCGGCGCGGCTTCGGCAAGCCACCGGGCCGCCTCCGCGCGGTCGAGCCGCCGCGGCTCAGCATAGGCGGCGAGCCAGAGAAGCGGTCTTTTCGAGAGATCAGGCAGGAGGGTCTCGAGACGCTCCTCGAGCGCCTGCCCCAGATCGTAACCAAGGTAGCCGGCAAGCCAATTGCCGCTCGCCAGCGCCTCTTCCGCCTGGGCCAGGCAAAGGGCGACCTCCTCCTTGCGCCGGGTGGAAAAAATCGCATGCGGCGATTGGAACAGCAGGCTATCGGCTCCGCCGCGCCGGCTGTCATGAATGAGTATCGTGCCTGGCCTCACGATCGCAGCTTTGCCCGCGATCACGCCCGGTTCACCCGCCTGAGGGTGAGGTTGATGCGGCCGCCGCCGGGAATCAGCCCCGAGGAGCCGGCATACACGCAGTCGATACCGTGAAAGCGAAGCCGGCTTTTTCCGCCCATCACCAGCACATCGCCGGAGGTGAGCCGCATCGTCTCCGATGTGCCGCCGCGTTCCGCGCCGCCCAGACGGAAGAGCGCGGTATCGCCCAGGGAAAGCGAAAGCACTGGGGCGGCCAGTTCAAGCTCATCGCGGTCCTGATGCAGCCCCATTTTGGCGTTGCCGCGATACTGGTTCACGAGACATGCTTCGGGATCGAGCGCGAAGCCGGAGAGATCACGCCATATGGCCGTCAGTCGGTCCGGAATGGCCGGCCACGGCAGGCCCGTTTCAGGGTGCACGGCCTGATAGCGATAGCCCCGGCGATCCGAAACCCAGCCGAGAGGACCGAGATTGGTCATCCTGACCGAGAACGGGCGGCCGCTCCTGGGCATTACGGGAGTAAAGAGCGGCGCTTCGGCGATGGCGGCCGTGATGAGATCGATCAGGGATCTCTGCTCGAGCCTGCTCAGATATCCGGCCAGCAATCGAAAGCCTTCGCGCATGGGCAATCCTAATGGGCAATCCTACATGACAAGCCAAGCGATTGCCTGCCTTCAAGAATTGCGACGAACGCAACTTGATGGCCGCAAACGTGCACCTTATATAGCCCGACAGCGCTCCGACCCGTGGCTCACTCAGGTCCGGAGATTCGTTTAACAACCGGAGGCTACCTCCCCCGAGTGCGGGGCAAAAGGGTGCCGCAAGGACCCTTTGAAGCGGCCTGCCGCAGGAGGACTGAACATGTCAAAAGGTATCGGCATCGACCTCGGCACCACCAACTCGTGCGTTGCCGTGATGGAAGGCAAAAGCCCGAAAGTAATCGAGAACGCGGAGGGGGCCCGGACTACGCCGTCGATCGTCGCCTTCAACGCGGACCAGGAACAGCTGGTCGGCCAGCCGGCCAAGCGCCAGGCGGTCACCAATCCCGAAAATACGTTCTTCGCCATCAAGCGCCTCATCGGACGGCGTTGGGACGACCCGATGGTCGAGAAGGACAAGAAACTCGTCCCCTACAAAATTGTCCGCGCCGACAATGGCGATGCGTGGGTGGAAGCCCGCGGCCAGAAATATGCCCCATCGCAGATCTCGGCCTACATCCTCATGAAGATGAAGGAGACGGCCGAGCGTTATCTGGGCGAACCGGTGACCCAGGCGGTGATCACGGTGCCGGCCTACTTCAACGACAGCCAGCGCCAGGCGACCAAGGATGCCGGCAAAATCGCCGGGCTCGAGGTCTTGCGAATCATCAACGAGCCGACTGCCGCCGCGCTGGCCTATGGGCTCGACAAGAAAGAGGCGGGCACGATCGCGGTCTATGACCTCGGCGGCGGCACCTTCGACATTTCCATTCTGGAAATCGGTGACGGCGTCTTCGAGGTGAAGTCGACCAACGGCGACACGTTCCTGGGCGGCGAAGACTTCGACATGCGCATCGTCGACTACCTGGCCGACGAGTTCAGAAAAGACCAGGGCATCGACCTGCGCAAGGACAAACTCGCTCTGCAGCGGCTGAAGGAGGCGGCGGAGAAGGCAAAAATCGAGCTCTCGTCCTCGACTCAGACCGAGGTCAACCTGCCGTTCATCACCGCCGATGCCTCGGGTCCCAAGCACCTGACGATGAAGCTCACGCGGGCCAAACTCGAGGCCCTAGTCGACGATCTGATTCAAAAAACCGTCGAACCTTGCCGGGCAGCCATCAAGGACGCCGGTATTTCGGCGGGCCAGATCGACGAGGTGGTGCTGGTAGGCGGCATGACGCGCATGCCCAAGGTCATCGAGACGGTCAAGCAGTTCTTCGGCAAGGAGCCTCACAAGGGCGTCAACCCGGATGAGGTGGTGGCGATCGGCGCCGCCATTCAGGCGGGCGTGCTGAAGGGCGAGGTCAAGGATGTGCTGCTGCTCGACGTCACGCCCTTGTCGCTGGGCATCGAGACGCTCGGCGGCGTGTTCACCCGGCTGATCGAGCGCAACACCACAATCCCGACCAAGAAGTCGCAGGTGTTCTCGACCGCCGACGACAATCAGACGGCTGTAACCATCCGCGTGTTCCAGGGCGAGCGGGAGATCGCGCAGCACAACAAGCTCCTTGGACAGTTCGATCTGATGGGTATTCCGACTGCGCCGCGCGGCGTGCCGCAGATCGAGGTGACCTTCGACATCGACGCCAACGGCATCGTCAACGTGTCGGCCAAGGACAAGGCGACCAGCAAGGAGCAGCAGATCCGCATTCAGGCTTCGGGCGGTTTGTCCGAAGCCGAAATCGAAAAGATGGTCAAAGACGCCGAAGTGCACGCCTCGGAAGACAAGAAGCGCAAGGAGGTGGTCGAGGCCAAGAACCATGCTGAGGGCCTCATGCACACGACCCAGCGGTCGCTGACCGAGCTTGGTGACAAGGTGGCAGCCTCGGACAAGTCGACGGTCGAAGCCGCCATCGCCGACCTCAAGAAGGCGCTCGAGGGTGAAGATATCGCCGACATTCAGTCCAAGACCAACGGCCTTGCCCAGGTGGCGATGAAGCTCGGCGAAGCCATGTACAAGAGCCAGCAGGGCGCAGAGCCGCCACCGGGGTCGGCAACGGGTACCGACGGCAGCGGCACAGCCCGGCAGGACAACGACCAGGTCGTCGATGCCGACTTCGAAGAAGTCCGCGACGAGGACAAAAAAGCTTCCTGATGTCAATCGAGCGGGGCGGCGTTTGCGAGAGTCGATTGCGGCTCAGCTAGAAAGTTCCTCAGCGAACCCCGGTGACAAGCCGGGGTCTCTCCCGTCTGCAGTCTGGGCCCAAATGACGACCCCGCCAATAAGTGATATGCACGGCCATGGCGAAGCGTGATTTCTATGAGATTCTGGGCGTCGGCAAAGGGGCCGACGAACGGGAGCTCAAGAACGCCTTTCGCAAGCTTGCCAAGCAGTATCATCCCGATGCCAATTCGGGCAACAAGGCCGCGGAGCACAAGTTCAAGGAAATCAACGAAGCCTACGACATCCTCAAGGATCCTCAGAAAAAGGCCGCCTATGACCGGTTCGGCCATCGGGCCTTCGAGGCCGGGCAAGGGCCCTTCGCTCAGGGGGGGTTCGGACCGGAATTCACATCCTCGATGTCGGACATCTTCGAGGATCTGTTTGGCGAGTTCATGGGCGGCCGGCGTGGCGGCGGCAAGCGCGGAGGCACCGGCCAGCAGCGCGGGTCGGACCTGCGCTACAACATGGAAATCGGTCTGACCGAGGCCTTTGCCGGCAAGACTGCCCAGATCCGCGTGCCTACTTCGGTTACCTGCGAATCCTGCAAGGGCCAGGGCGCAAAGCCTGGAACGGCGCCAAAGGCCTGTCCGACCTGCCAGGGCTCCGGCTCGGTCCGGCAGACTTCAGGCTTCTTCACAGTCGAGCGCACCTGCCAGACCTGCCAGGGGCGCGGCCAGGTCATCGCCAACCCGTGCCCCAACTGCAAGGGCGCAGGCCGAATCACCAAGGAACGGGCGCTCTCCGTCAATATTCCGGCCGGCGTCGAGGACGGCACGCGCATCCGGTTGGCCGGCGAAGGCGAGGCAGGTCTGCGCGGCGGACCCGCCGGGGACCTCTACATATTCCTGTCGATCAAACCCCACGAGTTCTTCCAGCGCGACGGCTCCGACCTGTTCTGCCGGGTCCCGATATCGATGACGGCGGCGGCACTTGGAGGCGACATCGAGGTCCCGACCATCGACGGCAAAAAGGCGCGGGTGGCGATCCCCGACGGTACGCAGTCGGGCAAGCAGTTTCGGCTCCGCGGCAAGGGTATGCCGGTGCTGCGCTCCAATCAGGCGGGCGACATGTACATCCAGGTTTCGGTCGAGACACCGGTCAACCTGTCACGCCGGCAGAAAGAGATCCTGCGCGAGTTCGAGGAGGAGGCGAAAAACAACTCGCCACAATCGGAAGGATTCTTCGCGCGCGCGCGCGCCTTCTGGGACGCGTTCGGATCGTAACCATGCCCAAAGGCTACTGGATCGCTCATGTCACCGTCACCGACTCCGATCGGTACCAGAAATACGTCGAGGCCTCGCGCGCGGCGTTCGAGAAATACGGCGCCAGAGTCCTGGCGCGTGGCGGAACACATTCGGGGCTCGAGGGCAATCACCGGCCGCGTAACGTGGTGATCGAATTTGCAAGCTACGGGCAAGCGCTCGATTGTTACCATTCGGCGGAATATCAGAGCGCCAGGAAAAGCCGGGTGGGCGCAGGCGATGCCGATATCATCATCGTCGAAGGCGTGTGATCATCGCGACGTTGCCCAGATCCCGCCCGGGATATCCCGCACTCCGAGCTTGCCCAACGCCGGCACAACCACCGCAAGATCATCGAAGTCGATACCGACGGCAGTGCCGAGGATATTGATCTCGAGCCCCTCGCGAAGGGCGGCCGTCATTCCGATGAGCCCGGCAACCGAGACGACGTACCCTGTGCCGCTGGCCGCCTGAACAAGTCGCAATCCCGAACCCAGATAGTCCTTGCCCACTGCAGCCACCGGAAGCTCGGCCTCGAACGCCGCCACGTCGCGCACCACCCAGGCCACGAAGCTGTTGGAGTTGGGCCCCGGCCAAACCCGGTAGCTGCCAGGGTCCGCAAAGGGATAGCGTGATACCGACGCCTCGATGACGGGTATGAGGGCCGCCGCTTCGGAACCGGCGATTTCGCGCACCACGTAGGGCTTGTTGCCATACCAGAACGCGTCCGCCGCATGCACATCGCGACGCACCGGATCGCCCCAGCCCACGACGTCGAACCTCGTCCATGTGTCGGCGCCGCGGGCCTTGACGACGATCCAGGTGTGCTCGGCGAAGATACCCTTCCAGCGGCCAGTGCGGGCGGCGAGAATCAACACCCTGGCTTCCGGAACCGAAGCCGCCTCAGGCAGCAGTCCCGATGGCGACCAGCTTGCGGTACGCCAGCTTTCTGGCCAGCCCCGCGCGACGCCCAGCACTGTACCGGTTGCCGACGGAAGCGCCAGAAACAGCAACATGAGCGTGGCAATGATGCGAAAGGAACGCCGCAACGCAATCCTCCAGCCGACGGCCTAGCTCTCCCTAGCTCTCCCGGCAGTGCTTTTCAATGCGGCGCGCCGTTGCTAAGACCCATCCAGCATAGGAGCTGGGGATGAAACTCGCCATAGCAGGCGCGGCCGGGCGGATGGGCCGCACCCTGACGCGCATCGTGGGCGAAACCCAGGGCGTCGAGCTGGCGGGCGGGCTCGAGCCCACCGGATCGCTCCATATCGGCGCTGATATGGGCAGCCTCGCCGGCACGGGGCCGATCGGGGTGCAGATCAGCGATGATGCACGACGTCTTTTCGGATCCATCGACGGTATTCTCGATTTCACCATGCCGTCAGCCACGGTCGCGCTCGTGGAACGGTCGGCCGAAGCGGGCATCGTTCACGTAATCGGCACCACCGGGCTCACGCGGGAGGACGACGCCGTGATCGAGGCCGCCGCAGGCCACGCACGGATCGTGAAGTCGGGAAACATGTCGCTGGGCGTCAATCTGCTGGCGGCTTTGGTGCGCAAAGCGGCAAGCACGCTCGGCGACGACTTCGACATCGAGATCGCGGAAATGCACCACCGCATGAAGATTGACGCACCCTCCGGAACCGCACTGCTGCTCGCCGCCGCTGCAGCCGAGGGACGTGAGCTCGATCTTGAAAGCCGTTCGGTGCGCGGTCGTGACGGCATCACCGGCGCGCGGGCACGCGGCGACATTGGATTTGCGAGCTTGCGCGGCGGCAGCGTCGTCGGCGATCACACGGTGATCTTCGCCGGGAATTCGGAACGCATCGAGCTGTCGCACCGCGCCGAGAGTCGCGACATTTTTGCCCGTGGGGCGGTCAGGGCGGCGCGTTGGGCTGACGACCAGAAGCCCGGCCTCTACAGCATGGCCGACGTTCTGGGCCTCGCCGGGTGAGCATGCGCGAGCCTGCCATCGACCGGTTGCTGGTGCTCGTCCGGCATGGGCAGAGCGAATGGAACCTGAAGAACCTGTTCACCGGGTGGAAGGACGTGGGGCTGACCCCACAAGGCATCGAGGAAGCACGAGTGGCAGGCCGCAGGCTGAAGGCGCGGGGGTTGACGTTCGGCATCGCATACACGAGCGCGCTTGTCCGCGCCCAGCACACGCTTACCCTGATGCTCGAGGAACTCGGTCAGCCGACATTGACGACCGTGCAGCACCCGGCGCTCGACGAACGCGACTACGGCGAGCTTACCGGCCTCAACAAGGACGATGCACGCAAGCGCTGGGGTGAGGAGCAGGTTCGCATCTGGCGCAGGTCGTTCGACGTGCCGCCGCCCGGCGGTGAGAGCCTCAAGGATACGCTGGCGCGTGCCCTGCCCTACTACATGACCCGCATGCAGCCTGAGGTCCTCTCGGGAAAGCGCGTGCTGGTTTCTGCGCACGGCAATTCGCTGCGGGCGCTGATCATGGCGCTCGAAGGCCTCGAACCCGAGGAGATTCTGAAGCGGGAGGTCGCGACCGGCGTTCCGATCGTTTATCGGCTCCACGCCGATTCCACGGTTGCCGCGCGCCAGATCCTCGATGCCTGAGATCGATGTACGAGCTCTGACGCCGGAGGAGATCCGCGAGCGTCTCGATGACTTGAGCGATATCCTCGCCGACTGTGTCCCGGACGGCGGAGTGAGCTTCATGCTGCCCTTCACGAGCACCGATGCCCAGCCGTTCTGGCGAAGAGTTGCCGAGACGGCTGCTTCGGGAAGTCCGGTGGTCATGGGCGCGTTCTCGGAGGGTGTTCTCGTCGGCAGCGTGCAGCTGGTGTTGATCGGCATGCCCAACCAGCCCCACCGCGCCGAGGTGGCAAAGCTGCTGGTGGCTCGCAGGATGCGGCGCAAGGGCGTGGCGCGCAAGCTGATGCTGGCGCTTGAAGCAGAGGCGAGAGCAAGGAACCGAACCCTCATCACGCTCGATACGGCAACCGGCGAGGCAGCCGAGCCGCTCTACCAGTCGCTGGGCTACGTCAAGGCCGGCATCATACCGAACTACGCCATGAAAGCCGCCGGCGGGTTCACCGCCACCACGATTTTCTACAAGAACCTCGAGCCATGGCGCGCGTCAGGAAACTGAGCGGGGCGGAGATCAGCGAGGCCTTCCGCCGTTTCCGGTCGGATACGCCCGAGCCCAAGGGTGAACTCAACTCGGTCAACCATTTCACGCTTCTGGTCGCGGTAGTGCTGTCCGCGCAGGCGACCGATCAGGGGGTCAACCGGGCGACAGGGCCCCTATTCAAGGCTGCGCCGACGCCGGAAAAAATGGTGGCGCTCGGAGAGGAAGGGCTCATCTCCTACATCAGAACCATCGGCCTCTATCGCGGCAAGGCCCGAAACTTGATCGCGCTCGCCAAGGCGCTGATTGAACGCCATGCTTCGCAGGTGCCGCGCCGCCGCGAGGACCTGGAGGCCCTGCCGGGAGTCGGGCGCAAAACCGCCAACGTCGTTCTGAATGCGGCTTTCGGCGAACCCACCATCGCCGTCGACACCCATGTCTTCCGGGTCAGCAATCGCACCGGCCTCGCCCCCGGACCCTCGGTCAGGGAAGTCGAGAGAGGACTGGAACGAAAAGTTCCGGCTGAGTACAAACGGCACGCTCATCACTGGCTGATCCTGCACGGCCGCTACGTGTGCAAGGCGCGCAGACCGCAATGCTACGACTGCATCATCCGCGATCTGTGCCGATACCGGCCAAAGACGCCGGCGCCTTCGGTTGGAGCGCCTTGAACAGGTGGACGAAATACGAGGTCGCGAACAGCGGCAGCAAGAGATTGGCAAGGGGGACGAGAGCCAGGGCGGAGGGAATGAATCCAGCCACGAAAATGCGGCGGCGATTGGCCTTGCGAAGCGCCAGCGCTTCCGGTCTGGTCATGTGACGCAGGCCTATCATCTCGAAGTACTCCCGGCTCAGGAGATAGGCGTTGGCGACGAGCATCACCGCTGCACCGACCGCGAAAAACAGGAACGGCAGCGCCAGCACATTGACCAGGAGCGCAACAAGAGCGAACTGCAGCCCGCTCAGGATCGCAGCCGGCGTGGGAGGGGGCCGGCCCGGGGGATCGCGCGGATAGTGGATCTCTTCAATCCGCCCCGCGATGCGATCGAGATAGAGGCCCGCGAACATGGCGGTTACCGGCACTGCGAGAACAACGAAAACTGCCAGGAGTCCGAGCCCGGCGGCGATGGCGATCACCGTTTCGAGCCACGGCCAGGGCACGAGCGTCGTCAGGGCGAAGAATCCCCAAAGGGCAAGGAACATGACACCGAAGAGCATCGCAGTTAGTCCCAGCGACTTCCACAACACCGAGCGGAAGGGGGGCGAAAAGACGTCACCCAGCGCGGTAATGGCAGCATGGACCATGCAACTGTTCTCAATCCTCGGCGCCGGCAACCCCTGGGTGTTTCACTTCACCGGGAAAGACGCTAACTGACAAGTAGACCCTTATCCCCCTCGCGCCTCCAAGCTCTTTCCCGGTGGCTCCCCGCCCAATGCCCGATCCTTCCATCGACGTGCTGACCATCGGCAACGCCATCGTCGATGTTTTCGCGAGTGTCGAGAACGAGTTCCTCCTCCGCCACGGGCTGGTCAAGAGCTCCATGCGGCTCATCGATGAAACTCAAAGCCGTCACCTCTACGACCTCATCGGTCCAACGGTGCAGATTTCCGGCGGGGCCGCCGCCAACACGGCGGCCGGCGTGGCCTCGTTCGGCGGGCGCGCCGCCTTCATCGGCAAGGTGCGCAACGACCAACTGGGCCGAGCATTTTCTCACGACATTCGGGCACAAGGCGTGCTGTTCGACGCCCGCCCGTCGCGAGCCGGCCCAGCTACGGCGCGCTCGATCATCCTGGTAACCCCCGATGGCGAGCGCACCATGAATACCTATCTCGGGGCTTCCCTGCTGCTCGGTCCCGCCGACATCAAGGAACGGACGGTCGAAGCGGCGAAGATCACCTATCTCGAGGGCTACCTTTGGGACCCGCCGGAAGCCAAACGCGCCTTCCTCAAGGCGGCGCAGCTGGCTCGCAGAGCCGGCAGGCGGGTGGCGCTCACGCTATCCGACGCACTGTGCGTGGACCGGCACCGGGCGAGTTTCCTCAAACTCATCGCCGGCAACGTCGACATCCTGTTCGCCAACGAAAGTGAGATCAAATCACTCTACGAGCTCTCAACTTTCGACGCGGCCATGCAGCGGGCCCGTCGCGAAGTCGATCTTGCCGTGCTCACCCGGTCGGCAGCGGGAAGCGTCATCGTCAGCCGTGACGAGTTTCACGTGGTCGAGGCGAAGAAGATCGAGAAGCTGACCGATGCGACAGGAGCGGGCGACCTATATGCAGCGGGCTTTCTCCACGGGCTGACGCAGGGAAAGCCGCTCGCCGACTGCGCGCGGCTCGGATCGCTGGCGGCCGCGGAAGTCATCTCGCACGTGGGCGCCCGGCCGCAAACCTCGTTGGCCCGGCTTGCCCGAGAGGCGGGCGAGCTATAGCAGATGTCCGCCGACACTTCTGATCAGAGCTTGCGCAGCCAGACGCGATTGATGATGTGGTCGGAACCCTTGCGCAGGATCAGATCGGCGCGCTGCCGCGTCGGCAGGACGTTTTCCCTGAGGTTGATGAGATTGATCGTCCCCCAGATGCGCGTCGCCGTCTCGCGCGCTTCGGGGTCGCCGAGCGCCGAATAACGATGGAAGTAGGAGCGCGGATCGCTGAAGGCGGTGGCGCGCAGAGTGAGAAAGCGGTCAACGTACCAGTCACGCAAGGCGTTCTCGTCGGCATCGATGAAGACCGAGAAGTCGAAGTAGTCGGAAACGTACGGAATGGCCTTGCCATCGCGGGGCGGCCGGCTGGTTTGCAGGACATTGAGGCCTTCGACGATAAGGATGTCGGGATCGTCGATGATCACGCTTTCACCCTGCAGCACGTCGTACAAGAGGTGTGAGTAGACAGGAGCAGCTACGCTGCGACGGCCGGCCTTGATATCGGACAGGAACCGCAGCAGCAGCGGCAGGTCGTAGCTTTCGGGAAAACCCTTGCGGTTGAGCAGGCCGTCGCGGATGAGCACGGCATTGGGCAGCAGGAAACCATCGGTGGTGACGAGGTCTACCTTGGGGTGATTTGGCCAGCGCGCCAGCAGGAGGCGAAGGATGCGCGCCGTGGTGCTCTTGCCGGCGGCGACGCTCCCCGCCATGCCGATGACATAGGGCACTTTGCGGTGATCACCGCCGAGAAAGTTCTGGGTCGCGGCGAAGAGCTTCTGCGTGGCGGCGACATAAAGATTGAGCAGGCGTGACAGCGGCAGATAGATCGCCACCACTTCGTCGAGGTCGACGCGGTCGTTGAGGCCGCGCAGTTCCTCGAGCTCCTCGGCGGAAAGGGTCAGCGGCGTGTCGGCCCGCAATTTGGCCCATTGCGCCCTACTGAACTGCCGATAGGGAGAAATATCGGTCCGGAGCTGATCGTGGGGCATAAGTCGCTCATCAGGGCCGCTTGCGCGAGCCCATTTCCTCGATGCCACTTTGCCCGGTGCGCCCCGCGAGTTCTTCCATAACTTCCGCCAAGGTGACGCCGCTCGCCTCCAGCAGCACCAGCAGGTGGTAAAACATGTCGGCGGCCTCGGCGCGCAGATGCTCCTTGCGCGCAGTCATGGCCGCCAGCACCACTTCGATCGCTTCCTCGCCGAGCTTCTTGGCGCATTTCTCGATGCCCTGATGGAGAAGCCGTGCCGTGTAGGACTGCTCGGGAGAGGCATCGCGCCTCTGCTTTACCGTATCGGCGAGGGAGGCCAGAACATCGAGCCGGTGACCGGAAGCGTTCATGAACCAGGCCTTACCGCAACGCCAGACTGCGCCAAATGGGCTTTGGCTTCGGCGATCGAATATTCGCCGAAATGAAATATCGAAGCTGCAAGCACTGCTGCTGCATGGCCGTCCCTGATGCCCTCGACAAGGTGATCCAGGCAGCCGACACCGCCGCTGGCGATGACGGGCACGGGGACCGCATCGGCGATAGCACGGGTAAGAGGCAGATCGAAGCCCCGTTTCGTGCCGTCGCGGTCCATGGAGGTGAGAAGTATCTCACCCGCGCCGAGGCCTACGACTTCGCGAGCGAACGCGACGGCGTCGAGCCCGGTGGCTTTCCGCCCGCCATGCGTGAACGTTTGCCACCGACCTTCTCCGGCCTGCTTGGCATCGATGGCGACGACGATGCACTGGCTACCGAAACGCTCGGCGGCCACCTTCACCAGCTTACGATCGACCACCGCGGCCGTGTTGATGGCCACTTTGTCGGCGCCGGCCAGCAGTAGATCGCGAATATCGTCCACTTTGCGCACTCCGCCGCCGACCGTCAGCGGCAGGAAGCATTCTTCGGCAGTGCGCTTCACCACGTCGAGCATGATGGCGCGATTCTCATGGCTGGCAGTGATGTCGAGAAAACACAGTTCATCGGCGCCGGCATTGTCGTAGGCACGGGCGGCCTCGACCGGATCTCCGGCATCGCGCAAATCGACGAACCGCACACCCTTGACGACCCGGCCATCCTTCACGTCGAGGCAGGCAATGAGCCTGTTCTTCAGCATCCGGCCGCTGCCTCTCGTGATTCCCGGACGAGCCGCAGAGCCTCGACGGCCGGCAACTTGCCATCGTAGAGCGCCCGCCCGACGATCGCTCCTGCGAGGCGCACACAGTCGGGCTCGAGAATGCGCCGCACGTCCTCGAGCGAGGCCAGCCCGCCGCCCACGATCAATGGAACCGACACGCATTCCGCAAGCTTCAGGGCAGCGGTGACGTTCAAGCCGGCAAGCACGCCGTCACGATCGATGTCCGTGTAGATGATAGCAGCGATGCCGGTGTCTTCGTAGCGGCGCGCCAAATCTTCGCAAGAGATCGCCGATGCCCTCGCCCAGCCGTCTACGGCCACCTTGTCGGAGCGAGCATCGATGCCTACCGCGACCGCGCCGGGGAAGGCGCGGCCGACGGCGCGGACCAGGCCCGGGTCGTTGGCCGCGGCCGTTCCGAGAATCACGCGGCTTACGCCCAGCCCGAGCCAGCGCTCGACGGCGTCGAAGGTGCGGATACCTCCGCCAAGTTGAATCGGCATTCGCACCGCCCCGAGGATCGCTTCGACTGCCGCCCCGTTGACGGCCGCGCCGGCAAAGGCGCCATCCAGGTCAACCACGTGCAGCCATTCGAAACCTTGAGCGGCGAAGGCTGCCGCCTGCGCCGACGGGTCTTCGTTGTAGACCGTCGCCTCCGCCATGACTCCGCGGCGAAGGCGCACGCACTTGCCGCCTTTGAGGTCAATCGCCGGAAACAGAATCATGGCCGCCAGGCGAGAAAGTTTCCAAGCAGATTGAGCCCCAGCCGCTGACTCTTTTCCGGGTGGAACTGCGTGGCGGCGATATTGCCGCGTGCTACGGCAGCGATGATCGGCGCGCCATAGTGGGTGGTGGCGACGACATCGTCCTCATCTTCGGGCACGAGTTCATAGGAGTGCACAAAATAAGCATGGGGCCCTGTCTCGCCATAGCCAAGTCCGGCGAACAGCGGATGCGGCAGGCGGAGGTCAAGGGAGTTCCAACCCATGTGTGGAACTTTCAGCGCCTCGCTGCCAGGATTGATGCGGCGCACCAGACCCTTTATCCAGCCAAACCCGTCGGTTTCGCCGAACTCCAGCCCTTTGCTGGCCAGGAGCTGCATGCCGACGCAGATTCCGAGAAATGGGTTCCCCCGGCCGACTACCTGGTACTCGAGAGACTGCCAAAGGCCCGTCACCCCGTCGAGCCCCGCGCGGCAATCCCGGAAGGCACCGACGCCCGGAAGAACGATACGGTCGCATGAGGCTACGATCTCCGGATCGGCGGTGACATATGCCTCGGCCGCGATGGTGCGTTCGCGCGCGGCCCGCTCGATGGCCTTTTGAACCGAGCGGAGATTTCCGGATCCGCAATCGACAATCGCAATCTTCATCAGCCGGGGTCCGGGCGATCAGTGCCCGTGGCCAGCGCCGGGGCGGAAATGGTCTCATGGCGCCCGGCAGCGCCGAAGAACTGCAGCTCCGCAGCTTCGAGATCGGCTCCGACGGCCAATCCGAGGAAATAATAGCCGCGCCGGGTGAGCGAGCGCCTGTAAATGTCATTGGCTTCGAGGCCCATGAGCAAGCTCAGCGCCACCGCGGTCAGCCCCAATACATCATCCGGCAAATTGCCCTCTTGTATGGCCGCGATGGCGAGGCCGATCGCCAAAAGATACAGAATGAGCCAGAGCCACTGCGATTTCGCGACCAGCCAGACGACGGGGACGAAAAAGGCAAGCCAGTTGAACCCGTCCTTGACGAACTTGACTTCGTCGGAATCGGCGCCAGAGCGGGCGTGCACCGTGTAGTGCTTCATGGCGGTCAGCCCTGGAGATTTCCCTTGGTCGAGGGGATGCGATCGCCCTGCCTCCGGTCGATCGCGACGGCCTGGCGCAAGGCCCGTGCAAGCCCCTTGAAGCAGGATTCGATGATGTGGTGATTGTTGGCGCCATAGTGGCATTGGACATGCAGGGTGAGCCCGGCGTTCTGTGCCAAGGCTCGGAACCATTCGCGGAAGAGTTGGGTATCCATCTCGCCAATCCGGCTGCTCGAGAAGTCAACGTTCCACACCAAAAATGGCCTGCCGGATACATCGACGGCAACGCCCGCCATGGCCTCGTCCATGGGGACCGATGCGTAGCCATAGCGGGCGATGCCGCGCCGCTCGCCCAACGCCTTGGCCAGCGCCTGCCCGAGGCCGATACCCACGTCTTCCGTCGTATGATGCATGTCGACATGCAGATCGCCCTTGGCACTGACCTCAATATCGATCAGTGAATGGCGCGCCAGCTGTTCCAGCATGTGATCGAGAAATCCGATGCCAGTGGCGATCGCATGGCTTCCGGTGCCGTCAAGATCGACCTTGACGACGACCGAGGTCTCTTTCGTGGTCCGCTCGACAGCGGCGCTGCGCATGGCGTCTCGTAGCAGGTGCGATATGCATTGGCGAGTGGGGCAAATAGCTCGTCATCAGCCTCAGGCGCGTGAGCAGCAAGAGAACGCTTGACCGCCCTTTTCAGGTGCGCTGGTTGCCATTACATCTGGCGCGGTCTTCCTCGACACGAATGCACGCACCATGCGCAGAACCGAACAGAACTTGCATTGGCACGGCACCACAATCCTCTCCGTAAGAAAAGGATCGCGGGTGGTAGTGGCCGGTGACGGACAGGTGAGTCTGGGCAACACGGTGATCAAGTCCAACGCCCGCAAGGTGCGCCCACTTGCCTCGGGCGAAGTGCTTGCCGGATTCGCCGGTGCTACGGCTGACGCCATGACGCTGCTCGAGCGCCTGGAGGCCAAGCTCGAACAACATCCCCACCAGCTCACGCGCGCCTGCGTCGAGCTCGCCAAGGACTGGCGAACCGACCGTTATCTGCGGCGGCTCGAGGCAATGATGATCGTCGCGGACCGCAAGGCGAGCCTGGTGCTCACCGGGACCGGCGATGTGCTCGAGCCGGAGCACGGCGTAATCGGCATCGGCGCCGGCGGCAACTTCGCACTGGCGGCGGCGCGGGCGTTGATGGAGAGCGAGCTGTCCGCGGACGAGATTGCCCGGCGCGCCATGCAGATCGCCGCCGAAATCTGTGTCTTCACAAATACTTCACTCGTGATCGAAGCACTCGAGGTTTGACCGAACAATGACTTCTTTTTCGCCACGTGAGATCGTCTCGGAACTGGATCGCTTCATCGTCGGCCAAAACGATGCCAAGCGCGCGGTCGCGGTGGCGCTGCGCAATCGCTGGCGGCGGCAGCAGCTCGATCCGGAGCTTGGCGAGGAGGTCATGCCGAAAAACATCCTCATGATCGGCCCCACCGGCGTCGGCAAGACCGAAATTGCCCGCCGGCTGGCACGGCTTGCCAACGCTCCCTTCATCAAGGTCGAAGCCACCAAGTTTACCGAAGTCGGCTACGTGGGACGCGATGTCGAGCAAATCGTTCGCGATCTGATCGAAGTGGCGATTGCGCAGGTGCGCGCCCAGCGCCGAAAGGACGTGGCGGCGCAGGCACAGCTCAATGCCGAAGAGCGGGTGCTCGATGCACTGGTCGGCCAGAACGCAACCGCCGCCACCCGGGATACGTTCCGCCGGAAACTCCGGGCAGGCGAGCTCAACAATCGGGAAATCGAGGTTCAGGTGAGCGAAGCAGGCACCGCGATGCCCTCATTCGAGATCCCCGGTATGCCCGGATCCACCGTAGGCATGGTCAACCTGTCGGAGATGCTCGGGCGAGCCTTCGGCGGGCGGGCCAAAGCAAAGCGCCTGACTGTCAAGGATAGCCATGAGGTGCTGATTTCCGATGAAAGTGACAAGCTTCTGGACTCGGACAAGATCGTTCGCGAAGCCATCGCCGCGGCCGAGAACCATGGCATCGTGTTCATCGATGAGATCGACAAGATCTGTGCCCGGTCGGAGCGTATCGGCGCCGACGTCAGCCGCGAGGGTGTGCAGCGCGATCTCCTGCCGCTCATCGAAGGCACGACGGTCTCGACGAAACACGGCCCGGTGAAAACCGACCACATCCTCTTTATCGCATCGGGGGCTTTCCATATGGCGAAGCCATCCGACCTGCTGCCGGAACTGCAGGGCCGGCTGCCCATCCGGGTCGAACTCAAGGCGCTGACCGAAGATGACTTCCGGCGCATCCTGCTGGAGCCCGAAGCAAGCCTCACCAAGCAATATGCGGCCCTGCTGGCAACCGAGGGTGTCACCCTCGATTTCACCCAGGAAGGGGTGGCGGCGTTGGCCAACGTGGCCGTGCAGGTCAATTCCGCGGTCGAAAACATCGGCGCCCGCCGGCTGCATACGGTGTTGGAGCGGGTGCTCGATGATGTAAGCTTCTCGGCTCCCGACCAACCTCCCGGATATACGGTGGTCATCGACAGCAAATATGTCGACGCTCATATCGGCGATCTCGCGCGAAATGCGGACCTGTCGAAATTCATCCTGTAAGGGCGTTACAATCAGTGCCGGGCGCGTCTGCCACTGCGGTCGATGGCTTCCCCGAGGACAGCCAGCAGCTGCTGCAAATCCTCTTCGCGAAGCCGTGCCACGTTTGCGGCCAGTTTGTTGCATAGCTCGGTTGCCCTCGGTGAGAGGCCGCCGGTGCGTGCGACGACACCGGGATGCGACAGGTGAGCGAGCCGCACCAGTTCTTCCGCTTCGTCCCAGATGATGTTGAAGTAAGCGATGATGCGCTGGATCAGATACCAGCTTGGCCGACCGCGGCGTCCATGCTCGAGGGCAGAAAGGTAGGCAGGCGAAACACCGATCCGTTCGGCCATGTCCTTCAGGGTCTTGCCGCGCTCGGCGCGCAATTTGCGCACCTGGGCGCCGAAGGGTGTCATGGATGGCGCCGCAACGGGAGCCGCAGACGGAGGTAAAAGGCGCCGCCGCCACCGTGCCTGGGATGAGCCGGCTGGAAACCGGTCACATGCTGGCGAAACTCGTGCTCTGCGATCCACTGCGGCAACCGCCGTCGCAGGCGGCCCTGGCGCTCGGGCACGTCAAAATGAGTTCTTCCGTGAAGGGTGGCGCCTGCGTAGGGCGATGCGCCTTTGCCCGTAATGACCAGGATGGTCCGATGCCCGCTCAGGCGCGCGCCGGCCAAAAACTGCAATAGCTGATGACGCGCCTCGGCAACGCCGAGACCATGCAGGTCGATTTTCGCATCAACGGCCATCTTGCCGCGCGTCAACTTCTGCGCCGTGCGGCGATCGAGACCGGTGAGCTTGTATGCTTGATCCGGACGCTGCAGCGGGTGCTCCGCGGGTGCGCGTGCAGGTGCGTCGCGGACCGGCGCCTTGGCCGCGTGTACGGGAGCGAGAGCTTCACGGTGCGACCCGGCAACTGTGCCGGCCCTCGACTTTCGATGGTGCAGGGGGGCGGCCGTTTTTCGGACCTCCTCCCACAGGTTGAAGTCGGGAACGATGTCGGGGCCGCGCCTTGACGAGCGCTGCATTTTTACTTTCCCGCGAGCAGCCGCTGAGCGAGCGGCTTGGGCAGAAGTGCGATCATGCGGCCCGGACTCTTGAGGTGGCCGGCTTTCCAGGCAGCTTCGTCACCCGAGCCGAAGAAAATGTCACCGCGGACGCGGCCTTTGATGGCCGAGCCTGTGTCCTGAGCGATCATCAGCTGGTGGAATGATTCTTCTGGGGCAGATTTCGCGCGGCCGGGAACGCTCGTTTCAATCCACAAGGGGGTTCCGAATGCCCAGAAATTGCGATCGACGGCGAGGCTCCGCAGCGGCGTCAGGTTGACCATCTGGGCTCCGGGAGGGCCGAGCGTGGCCCGCAATTCCACTTCACGAAAGAATACAAATGACTGGTTCTCCCACATGAGTTCGCGAGATCTGCCAGGATTGGCTGCCAACCATTCCCGTATCGTCTGCATCGAAACTGCCTGGGCAGGCAGTTCGCCGCGCTTTACCAGTAGCCCCCCGATCGCTGTGAAAGGCAGGCCGTTTTTGGCAGCGTAGGCGAGCCGCATCACCTGTCCGTCGGCAAGTTTTACTCGGCCCGATCCCTGGATGTGCATGAAAAAGGCATCCGCCCACGAAGCAAGCCAGGCAATCTCCAGGTTTCTGTCTGCCAGAGCGCCCTGTTCGATCTCACGGCGGGTGAAGTAGGCTACCGGCCGCCCGCCTGTGCGGCGGCCGTAGCGCAGGCTGGTCTTGCGTTCCTCCGTCCTATCGAAGGCCACGAGATCGGCGGGTTTGCCATATAGCGGAACCTTGTACTGCGCAGTCTTGTGCCGGCTTCCGCGTGCTTCCGGCTCATAGTAACCGGTGAACAGACCGGAAGCCCTTTCCGGATCGTCCACGAGAAGCGGCTGAAATCGATCTTCGAAGAACTCCCGCGCCTGAACCCGTGCTCCCGAGGCAGCGCTGCACACCGGGAGCCAGTCCTCCCTGATGCCGCCAAAGCGAACCTCGCGGTTGAATGCACGGCCGTTTTGTACGATCTCGGCGCAGGAACTGCGAAAAGCGGCGAGTGCCGGCGTAAAGTCGTGCTCGAGCCATCCGTGAATCTGGGCAAAGGACAGAGGCTTGAGTTCGGCGTTGCGAGACATGGCGGGCCAGCAGGCCAGCACGGCCACGGCAAGTGCAGTACCTAACAGAACGATGCGGAAAAATGAACCCTCAGCTGGGGGCCTCCGTCGCCACGAGCGTCCAGTTCGGGTCACTCGAAGACACATCTCGTTCGAAAGTCCACACATCGGTGATTTCACGGATCTTCTTGTCATCGCCGTCGATGACTTCGCCTGACTTGTTGCGGCGGGCTGATATCAATTCACTCACAAAACGCAACGTCACGACAGCTTTCCTGCCGACAACGTCGGCCTTGACAAAGGCCGTCTTGAGTATGCCGACGAGGCTGCTCTCGAGCTTCTCGCCCGCTTCGACCCGCCGATCGATGTCCTGCGCGAACCCGTCCATGACATCGGCCGACAGTAACGGCTTCAAAGCCTGTTTATCGCCGCGCGCAAATGCGGTGATGATGATTTCGTAGGCAGCCTTCGCTCCTTCAAGGAACGAGCGAGGTTCAAACTCGGCATCAGCGGCGGCGAGTTTCTCAAGGCCCTTGGCAAGGGCGGAATTCTTGGCGGCATAGCCTTCCCAGACCGGCACATTTTCAGAAGGCGCCGCTTTGGCCGCCGGAGAACCGGCCTTCTGGGCTTGGCGAGCACGAGTACTTTCGCTGATTTTTCCGTTGCCACCCGATTTTTCCAAGGCGTCCCGGGAGGAATAGGGGTCGAAAGGCGGGCGCTCGTTGCCGGTGCGTCGCCCGAGCAATGATCCCAGCCGCCAAAAGATTACGACGGCAATTGCCAGTATGAGAATGTTGAGCGGGTCGAATATGTGGCTCATATCCTGCTATTCCGAAACCCCGTGGGCTCTGCCATCCAGGCGTTTGGCCGCATCGGCAGACAAATGCAGACACATGAGCATGTTGCCCACTCATGCCCACAATAAGGCATTACGGGCACTTGTTCCATGGCTGAAGCGAGACATGCCTTCAGATATGGTTTCCCGTCGTCGGTTACCAGATGGACAAGCAATATTGACGTACTCGTCGCCAACTCGTCGCCTCGTCCGCCTTGCGGCATGGGGGCAGGCATGATAGCCACCGGTTCATATGCCTCCCCTTAAAGCGGGTGGGGCTTAAGGGCTACCATCTTTTCGATGAGAAGCGGCCTGGCTTCGCCGGGCATGCGATAGAGGCACATTCGGCCATGGTTAAGGCGGTCAAAGAGGCGGTCAAGAAGACTACCGCCAAGACGAACGGCGAAGGAGCCGAAACCCAGGTGCCCGCTCCGGCCGGCGCGCCTCAAACTACCTCGGTAACGCCGCTTCCAACGGCCGCGGCGAGCGGCCAGTCCGAGCAAAAGACCGCCCTGCCGCAGATGAAGATCCTCGGTCAATATCTGAAGGATCTGTCGTTCGAAAATCCCCGAGCCCCTCAGTCGCTTGGCGCTCCGCCCGGCCAGCAGGAAGTTGCCATATCGGTCAATGTCAATGCCAGGACTCTGGCGCCCACGGATTTCGAGGTGGAGCTTCATATTGAGGCCAAGGCTTCGCAGGCGGCCAATACCGTTTTCGTCGCCGATCTGCTCTATGCGGGTATTTTTCGCCTTGAGAACATTCCTCAGGAACAATTGCATCCGATCGTGCTCATCGAGTGCCCGAGGATGTTGTTCCCGTTTACACGACAAATCCTGGCCGAAGCGACGCGCAACGGAGGCTTTCCCCCGCTCTATCTCGATCCCATCGACTTCACGGGTCTCTACCAGAAGCGCGCCGCCCAAGCCAAGGCGCAGCAGCAAAGTCCAGCACCGGATTCCACAAAGCCGCAGTGACGAGCTGGTATCCGCGAGCAGTAACCAGGTCAGCGCGGGCTGGAGTGTCACCACAATGACGGTGCGGCAAGGCTTGCGATAAATCGTTCGTGAGCCGCTATCTCGATCTCCGTAAGTCTGGTGGGCAGTGGGCTTGGCCTGGATCGTACCGGGCGGGGGCCGGCAAGGTTCACGGTGTCGATGCGCCGCACTTCGGCCAGCACGAGAGCGGGCTGCTTGCCGCCGATCAGCTCAATGTAGACTTCGGCTAACAGCTCGGCGTCGAGAAGGGCTCCGTGTTTTTCGCGCCTGCTGTCGTCAATGTCATAACGCTTGCACAACGCTTCCAGGCTGTTGGCGGCCGTAGGGTGCCGGTTGCGGGCAAGCTGCAGGGTATCGATCACTCTGGCGGCATCGATCAGCGGGTTTCCAGCCTGGCCAAGCTCGGCGTTCAGAAATGCCAGATCAAAAGCCGCGTTATGAATGACCAGCACCGCGTCTCCCAGGAATTCAAGCAGGCTTGCGCAGATCTGGCCGAACCCGGGCTGGCCCTTCAGAAACTCGTTAGTCAACCCGTGCACGGCCAGCGCCTCGGCTGGCATCTCGCGCCCGGGATTTACGTAACGATGGAAATGCCGGCCCGTCGGAACGTGATGGACGAGTTCGACCGCACCGATTTCAACGATGCGATGGCCGGCGACCGGGTCAAGCCCGGTGGTCTCGGTGTCGAGAATGACTTCGCGCAAGTTGATTCGCCCTGCCGTTTCAATAGCCCACGGGTCAGCTGATGCCCAGCACCTTCGGTGTGCGAGCCGCCGTGCCGGCGTTCGGGCGGTGGTTATTTCGCAAGTTTATCCACGATTCGATCGACCTGGCGACGCGCCTGTTCAAGCCCGCCACCGGTTTCGATGACGAAGTCGGCTCGCCGCCGTTTCTCCGCGTCCGGCAGCTGGCGCGCGAGGATGAAATCGAGCGCATCGTCGGTCATGCCGGGTCGGGCGAGGGCTCGTGCTCTCTGAACCGGGCCGGGAGCGCTGACCACCACGATCGCGTCGAAGTCATCCTGGCGGCCGGTTTCAAAAAGCAGCGGCACGTCGATCAACGCGAGTTTCGCGCCCTCGCTCCGCTTGGCGGAAATGAACACCTCCTCGGCTTCGCGAACCAGTGGGTGAATGGCGGATTCGATACGGGTCAGCAGCGAGTGATCGCGGCCGACCGCCTGTGCAAGATGCCTCCTGTCAACGGCTCCATCGATGACGGCGCCGGGAACGATTTGAGCGACGGCAACGACACCCTGGCCATTCTTGGCGTAGAGCCGATGCACTGCAGCGTCGGCATCGAACACGGCCACGCCTCGCTCGGCAAACATTCGGGCAGTCGTGGTCTTGCCCATGGCGATTGAGCCAGTGAGGCCAATGAGCTTCATGATGAATCGGCATGAGCGTCGAGTTCGCGCGTGATGTCGTCCTCGACGAGCCGCCGCAGCTCGGCAGTCACTTCCGGCACCGCGCCGAACCACTTCGCGAAACCGGGCTGCGCCTGATGGAGCAGCATGCCCAACCCGTCTACGGCCGCATGGCCGTGCTCGCGCGCCCGCCGCAGCAGGGCAGTCTCCAGCGGAACGTAGACGATATCACATACGGCCGCGCCCTGCGGCAGTCGTGCAAGCGAAAGGTCGAGTGCGGGCTGGCCGCGCATGCCAAGCGAGGTGGTGTTGATGAGAAGGTCCGTCTCGGCCAGCAGGCTTTCGGCGGCCTGCCACGGAGCCGCCTCCGCGGGCGTGCCGAGAATCTGACACAGCTGTGCTGCCCGTTCCCCGGTGCGATTGCTGATCATCAGCCGTCCGACGTGCTCGGCAACGAGCGCGACCGCGACCGCCCGTGCTGCACCGCCGGCGCCGAGGAGCAGCACCGATTTGCCCGCTAACGCAAATCCAGGCAGCCGGTGCGCCAGGTTGGCCGTGAAACCATAGACGTCCGTGTTGACGCCAACGATCTGGCGGTCGGCAATGAACACGGTATTGACCGCTCCCACCAGGCGGGTCAGCAGATCATCGACCCGTACCAGCCGGAAGGCGGACTGCTTGTGCGGAATCGTGACGTTGCAGCCGACGAAGCCGCGTTCCCGCAGACCCGAGATGAAACCCGGAAAGTCTTCGGGCGCCACCTGCTCTTTCGTATAGGTCCCGCGAAGACCCAGCTGAGAAAGCCAATGGTTGTGGATGAGCGGAGAACGCGAGTGCCCTACCGGGTATCCGACGACAGCGGCCTTTGGAACCATCATGCTGCCAGGCACCTGCGGCTCCTGAGGAAGTCAAGCAAGGGCAGAAGCGGCAAGCCAAGCATCGTGAAATAGTCACCCTCGAGACGTTGAAACAAATGCACGCCCAGACCCTCGAGCTTGTAGCCGCCAACCGAGGTTGAAACTTCGGGACCGGACTTTGCTATGAAGGAGTCGAGAAAGGCTTCGCTGAACGTGCGCATCTGCAGCCGCGCAATATCTGTGCCGTCCCACACGAGTTCGCCGCCTATCGCCACTGCAGCGGCGCTGGCAAGCGTGTGCCAGTGACCCCGCAGGGCTTGCAGATCTGCGCGGGCCGCATCGCTGTTCTCCGGCTTGACGAAAAGCCGGCTGCCGAGAAACAGCACCTGGTCAGCGCCGACTACCCACGCGGAGGGGACCCGACGTGACACTTGCAGAGCCTTGGCGGCGGCCAGCCGGCGTGCCAGCTGAGGATACGGGAGCTCTCCCTCACGTTCAAAATCCTCCCGGACCGCTTGTTCATCGACGTCGGAAGTAACCGCCTCGAGCGTCAGCCCGGCCGCTTCCATCAAGCGCCTGCGGACCGGGCTTGCCGAAGCAAGGATGAGCTTGCCCTCCTGCCACTCCATATTAGTCGGCTGCAAGCGTGTCGCCACTGCTGCGGTCATGCAGGAGGTTGAGGATCGCCGCTGCAGTTTCCTCAATCGAACGGCGGGTCACATCGATGATGGGCCAATTGTGCTGCGTGCAGATCCTGCGCATGTAGATGAGCTCATTGGTAATCGCTTCGCGGTCGACATAACTCGTCTCCCTATGCTCCTTCAGGGTCAGCAGGCGGTGGCGGCGGATCTGGGCAATGCGTTCCGCACTGGCGATGAGCCCGACCATGAGTGGATGAGGCGCAGTTGCGATTTCCAGCGGGAGGGGAATCCCGGGCACCAGAGGGACGTTTGCCGCCCGTATGCCACGGTTAGCGAGATAGATGCTGGTCGGCGTTTTTGAGGTACGGCTGATGCCAACCAGGACGACATCGGCTTTGTTGATATCGGCCGCATTCTGCCCGTCATCGTGCATCATCGTGAAGTTGAGTGCATCGATGCGGCGGAAGTATTCGGCATTGAGAGCATGTTGACGGCCGATCTGTGGACGCGATTCAGCATTGAGATACCGGGCGAGGCTCGAAATTACCGGATCAAGTATCGAGATACAGGGCGTCGCAAGCTTGTTACAGTGATCCTCCAGCTGACCACGCAACGCGCTGTCAATGATCGTGAACAGCACGATGCCCGGTTGCCTTTCGATTTCGGCTAGGACCCGATGCAGCTGGCGAGGTGTTCGTACCAGAGCATAGATATGCTCGATAGGTTGATAATCAGCATAGTGGGCAGCAGCGGCACGGGCGACCGTATTCAGGGTCTCACCGGTAGCGTCAGACACCAGATGCATGTGAAAGAATTGACGAGCGGTCTTGTTCACAGGCTGAATGGGCAAAACTCTTGGTGTGTTGTGGATATACCGGACCAAGCAGGATCAGGAGCGGTTTTTATCGCAGGAGAATTCAGCAGTTTTCCATCTTGACAGCTCCTCGCGATAGGGTTTCGCGGCATGGCAGAAATAAGGTGAAGTGCTGATCAATTGTGGAACAAGGTGGAAGACGATGGGATAAGTTTGACTTGTTCTATGGAAGTATATGACTCTATAGGATTATTCCCAATCGATGGGAGTCTGGTCGCTGCTGTTAAATCACTGTGGATGGGATAACCACGGCTGCATGGGCGGCTTTTCCGACAATTCAATCTTCCCTCTGTCCAACAACAATAGCAAAACAGATTAGCTCTCTATTTTTGATATCACCATTTGCGACCCACCATGTCAGACCGAAAACCACTGATTGAGGTTCTCACGGGAAGAATACCTCACCGAAGGCCAATTTGGTTGATGCGGCAGGCTGGCCGCTATCTTCCTGAGTACCGAAAAGTACGGGCCGAGGCTGGATCATTTCTCGGCTTGTGTGACACGCCTCGGCTGGCGATGGAAGTGACCTTGCAGCCCTTGCGCCGGTTCGACCTGGATGCGGCGATCGTGTTCGCTGACATCCTGTTAGTGCCGCGGGCGCTGGGGGTGAAAGTGGAGTTCCGGGATAATGAAGGGCCGGTGCTGTCGCCGGTGCGGTGCCAAGGCGATGTTGATGGCTTGGGTCAGGTAACCGCCGCTGCAAGTCTCGACCCGGTGCTGGAGACGTTGCGGCTTGTGAAACCACAGCTGACGGCAAGTCAGGCGCTAGTCGGGTTTTGCGGGGCTCCGTGGACAGTGGCGAGCTACATGATCGAGGGAGGTTCATCGGACGAGAGGCTCCGATCGCGAAGGGCGGCGCTCGAGAGGCCGGATTGGTTCCAGGAGTTACTGGAGCGCCTGATATCTGTATCGAGTGACTATCTTGCCGCTCAGGTTGGGGCTGGCGCAGATGTTGTGCAGATTTTTGATTCGTGGGCCGGAGACCTGCCGGAAGCGCTACATGAAGAGATAGTCTTCGAGCCGGTACGGCGGATTGTTGAGAACCTGAGACGCCGTGTGGGAGCGGTGCCGGTCATCGGGTTTGCGCGTGGCATCGGAGCGGCGCATCTCGGTTTTGCCAAGAGCTGTGGTCTCAATGGTGTTTCGGTGGAACCCTCGGTGCCTGTGCAGTGGCTGCGCGACGAGATCTCTCCGCATGCCGTGGTGCAGGGCAATCTTGACCCCGTGGTCCTGGCGACTGGAGGAGAGGTGCTGCGAAAGTCAGTGCGCAGGATCATCGCTACACTTCCTGCGCACAGCCATGTGATAAATCTTGGCCATGGCGTGCGCCTGGAGACGCCGGCGGAGCATGTCAGCGAACTCGTAGACTGCGTACGCCGGTGGGACGGTCATGATGATGGCTGAGGCATATCTGTGGATCAAGGCTGTTCATGTCGTTGCGGTCATAAGCTGGATGGCCGGCCTGCTCTATCTGCCGCGGCTTTTCGTCTACCATGCGGCTTCCCCTGTGGAGAGCAAGCGGGCAGCGATGCTCAAAATCATGGAGAGACGCCTGCTTCGCGCCATCATGCTGCCGGCGATGACGGGGGCATGGCTCAGTGGCTTGGCGCTTGTGTGGATCATCACCCGCGGGTCGTCGATGGAAGGCTTTGGATGGCTCGCGGTCAAGGCGCTGGGTGTCGTTGCTTTGACGGTTGTTCACATAAGTCTAGCCTGGCATCTGCGCAGGTTCGAATCGGATGACAACCGACGAAGCGGGTTGTTCTTCAGGGTCCTCAACGAAGTGCCGACCGTGTTGATGATCGTCATTGTCGTCATGGTGGTCGTGAAGCCTTTCTGACGGATAAAGGCAGGGTCTGTCTCAGAATCTGTCTCGAAAGCCGTTGGCATTTGCCGGCAAGTCTGATATTTTGCCGCCGCAAGTTGGTACAGTCGGACCTCATCGGTCGCCGAGTGTGTCATGACGTGGCGGATCAACGCCGCGGAAATTCCTCCCCCCAAGGCTGAACAAAACGCCGCGTCCGCCGGCTTAGTTCGTCGCTCAACGATTCCGGTTCGGTTACGGCCTCAGCAACCCACACGAAGATGACCAGCATCAGTGAACTCAAAGAAATCAAGCTGCACGACCTGAAGGGCAAGACGCCGGCCGAGCTGCTGACAACTGCCGAGGAACTTCAGGTCGAGAACGCCAACGCCATGCGCAAGCAGGAGTTGATGTTCGCAATCCTGAAGAGCCTGGCCAGCCGCGATGTTTCGATCATCGGTGAAGGCGTGGTCGAAGTGCTGCTCGACGGTTTCGGCTTCCTCAGGTCGCCTGATGCAAACTATCTCGCCGGGCCCGACGATATCTACGTCAGTCCAAGCCAGATTCGGCGTTTCTCGCTACGAACCGGTGACACGGTCGAAGGCGACATCCGCAGCCCCAAGGACGGCGAACGCTATTTCGCGCTGCTCAAGGTCAACACGATCAACTTCGAAGATCCGGAAAAGGTCCGGCACAAGATTCACTTCGACAATCTGACGCCCCTTTATCCCGACGAACGCCTGGAAATGGAGGTCAACGATCCAACCCGGAAGGACCTATCGGCGCGGGTGATCGACCTGGTGGCGCCGCTGGGCAAGGGACAACGCGGGCTCATCGTGTCGCCGCCGCGTACCGGAAAGACGGTGCTGCTGCAGAATATTGCCCACTCGATAACCAGCAACCATCCGGAAATCTTTCTGATCGTACTCCTCATCGACGAGCGGCCCGAGGAAGTGACCGATATGCAGAGGTCGGTGAAAGGGGAAGTCATCAGCTCGACTTTCGACGAACCGGCGGTGCGGCACGTTCAGGTCGCGGAGATGGTCATCGAAAAGGCCAAGCGGCTCGTCGAGCATGGGCGGGACGTGGTCATCCTGCTCGATTCAATCACCAGGCTCGGTCGGGCCTATAACACGGTGGTGCCATCGTCGGGAAAGGTGTTGACCGGCGGCGTCGACGCGAACGCCCTGCAACGCCCAAAGCGATTCTTCGGCGCGGCCCGCAATATCGAGGAAGGCGGCTCGCTGACGATCATCGCCACGGCACTCATCGACACCGGCAGCCGCATGGACGAGGTAATTTTCGAGGAGTTCAAAGGCACGGGCAATTCGGAGATCATCCTGGACCGTAAGGTTTCCGACAAACGTGTATTCCCGGCTTTGGACATTCTGAGGTCCGGCACGCGCAAGGAGGAACTGCTGGTGCCCCCCGACCTGCTCAAGAAGACCTATGTGTTGCGCCGCATCCTCAATCCCATGGGCACGGTTGATGCAATTGAGTTCCTGCTCGACAAGCTTAAGCAGACCAAGACCAACGGCGACTTCTTCGAATTCGATGAATGCCTGATCAGGCAAGACTGGCATAGGCCGCAGCCACATCGGCAGCCTTTCTCACAGGCAGAGCGCAACGTGAGCCGCGACATAGAAAGAGCACAGCGGAGCCGCTTGCCTGCTTGCCATAAACAGGATGATCGGGATCGAGCGTGCCGGGCGAGCTCACATATAGCAGCACCGGGAGCGGAGCCTGATGGTCGAGCACCGCTTGGCGGAGAAGTGCGACTTCAGGCGATGCCGGGTCGCCCACCAGCACTGCCTGCAGCGCGTCGATGTGCTGATCGAAGGCAGTAATGAACGATGCATGGGCGAAAGGATTGCCGCTGATGGCCGCGGCGAAGGCACGGATCGTGGTGTCGGCCAGGTCGCGGTAGCGCTCCTGGCGGGTGAGCAGCCACAGACGAGAGAGATTGTCGAGCATCACGGCGTTGGCGTTGGGGGTGGCGTCGTCGTGGGCAAAGCGGGCACGCAAAACCAGATCGTTGGCGTGCTGCGAAGCGAAGTAAAAGCCTCCCGCAGTATCATCCCAGTGCTCGGCGAGAGCTGAATCGGTGAGCCGGACCGCTTCATCGAGAAACGTCTGTTCGGCGGAAGCCGCATAGAGACGCAACGCGGCAGCGATCAGGTTGGCGTAACCGTCGGCTGTAGCCAGATGACGCGCTTCGCCGTTACGCCACGAATGGTACAGCCTGCCATGCCGCCAATGCGTGCCTAGCAGGGAGCGAAATGCCTTCGCGCCGGCGTCGAGCCAGTCCGGGCGCGAGAAGACGAGTGCTGCTTCGGCAAGTGCGGTGATGGCCATGCCGTTCCAATCGACAAGGACCTTGTCGTCGAAGTTCGGTTTCGGGCGCTGTTGGCGGATGGCCAGCATACGCCGGCGGCATTCGCCGAGAACGGCTTCCTCCTCGGGCGCGCGCAAGGCGAGGTCGGAAAGGCGATTGAGGATGTTGTGGCCCTCCCAATTGCCCTGCTCGGAAACGCCGTACACGGAGCAAAAGAGCTCCAGGCGATTGGGCGGCAGGGCGGTCGCCAGCTCCGCGGCGCTCCAAACGTAGTAGCGGCCCTCCTCCCCTTCGGAATCGGCATCGTAGCTTGCTGCGAACATGCCTTCGGCGGCTGTCATGTCGCTCAGGAGCCAGGCGACGGTTTCCTCGAGTCGAACACGGAAGAGAGAGTTTTTGCCGATACGCCAAACGCGGGTCAGCAGGGATATGAGCTGGGCATTGTCGTAGAGCATCTTCTCGAAATGCGGCACCAGCCAGCGGTCGTCGACGGAGTAGCGAGCCATGCCGCCGGCGAGGTGATCATAGATGCCGCCCTGGCAGATATTGAGCAAAGTCACTGTGACGGCGTTCCCGAAAGATTGCCCGGCGTCTTTTTCGTGCAGGCGCCACAAGAGGTCGAACACCGAAACCTGGGGAAACTTCGGTGCGCCCTTGAGACCGCCGCGGACAGGATCGACTGCCTGAAGCAGCGCCTCGCCTGCTGCGGCGAGGATGCGCGGTGACAGGGACCCGCGTGTTGCAACTTCTGCCCGCTTGTGCAGCGTATCGAGCAGCGCCTTGGCATTGGCATCGCTCTTGTCGCGCTCGAGGCGCCAAATGCGGGCGATCTCACCCAGCACATACTTGAAACCTGGCCGACCGTAGCGGCTCTCCTTGGGGAAATACGTGCCGCCCCAGAAAGGCGCCCCATCGGGTCTGAGGAACATGGTAAGAGGCCACCCGCCCTGCTCTCCCAAGGCATGCAGGGCATCCATGTACAGGCGGTCAACATCCGGACGTTCCTCACGGTCGACCTTGACGTTGATGAAATCTGCGTTCATCAGCGCGGCCGTCTCGGCATCCTCGAAGCTCTCATGGGCCATCACGTGGCACCAATGACAGGCGGCGTAGCCGATCGAGAGAAGAACCGGTTTGTCCTCTCGCCGAGCCCGCGCAAAGGCCTCCTGACCCCACGGCATCCAATGGACCGGATTGTCGCGATGCTGCAGGAGATAGGGGCTCTGCTCTTTGTCGAGGGTGTTCATGAGAGCGCCGGCATTTCCAGGACCCTACCAGGCGCCCCTGCGAAAGGTGCCATTGATTCGTTACCGAAATGATTCAGGAAATGCATGTACGCCTCTGATACCATTTATGCATTGTCGTCGGGCACCGGTACAGCCGGCGTGGCCGTGGTGCGGGTTAGTGGAGCCAAAGCCCGTACGATTGTCAAAATGCTTGCCGGGGACCTGCCTCCTGCCAGAAGCGCAAGGCTAACCCAGCTTAAACGTGGCGCCGCCGGGTCGGCAATCGATCGGGGAATTGTCATCTGGTTTCCCGCGCCCCGATCATACACCGGTGAGGATGTTGTGGAGTTTCATGTACACGGCGGGCGCGCCGTGATCGCGGGCTTGTTTGCAGCTCTTCGTTCCTTTCCCGGAGTGCGTGCCGCCGATCCAGGAGAGTTCACGCGACGGGCCTTCGTAAACGGCAAGTTGGACCTCGTGGAAGCGGAAGGGCTTGCCGACCTGATCGAGGCAACCACCGAGAGCCAGCGGCGGCAAGCCCATTACCACCTCGAAGGCGGAGCAAGCCGTGTTTTTGACGCCTGGCGGCGCGAGATCATCTCGCTGCTGGCCCGCCTGGAGGCAGCGATCGATTTCAGTGATGAGCCCGGGGTCTCCGCAGAGTGTGTCGAGCAGGCACTGCCGTGCGTTGCGGCCCTTGCGGCGCGGATCGCACAAGAGGTTGAGCGCGGCAAGGACGGTCAGCGTCTGCGAGCCGGCCTGCGGGTGGTTTTGGCGGGGCCGCCGAACGCGGGCAAGTCCAGCATTCTCAACCAGCTCGCGCGCAAGGACGCGGCCATCGTGTCGCCGATCGCCGGCACCACCCGGGATGTCATCGAAGTGCATCTCAACATGGAGGGTCTGCCGGTTGTGCTGCAGGACACAGCCGGGTTGCGGGCAGGATCGCCCGATACGATCGAGCAGATGGGTATGGCCAGAACCACCCGGGCAATCGAAGGGGCGGACCTCGTCCTGTGGATCGAGGCGCCGGATGCCGGGGGCTCGCCGTCGCCGCAGCCGGCTGAACGGGTCATACGGGTCTGGAACAAGTGCGACCTGGTGAGTGAGCGGGCCGGGCAACCCGCAGGCCTGCTGGCCGTCTCGTGCAAAAGCGGCAAGGGACTCGACGAGCTGACGCGGCGCATCGTGGAAGAGCTAGGCCAGAATCTTGCGGTTGGAGAGCCGGCGCTGGTTACGAGACAGCGGCATCACGACTGTCTCGAACGCGTGCTCGCACATTTGACGCGGGCAGCGTCGCGTGGAGGCGGACCGCTCGAAATCGTTACGGAAGAGATACGTCTTGCAGCCCAGGAGATCGGGCGCCTCGCCGGACATATCGATGTCGAAAGCCTGTTGGATGAAATTTTCCGCGACTTCTGTATCGGCAAGTAGAATGGTTAACGCGCGTTAACCTGTTTCACGTGAAACCGGGCCGGCTTGTCCCTGCGGCGGTTTGTGATAAGGGACCGCCATATGACCAGTGACTCTGACACAATCCTTTTCGATGTCGCGGTGATCGGCGGCGGCCATGCGGGCTGCGAGGCCGCGGCCGCTGCGGCGCGCACCGGCGCGCGCACCGTGCTGGTCACGCATCGTTTCGGCACGGTCGGCGAGATGTCCTGCAATCCGGCCATCGGCGGGCTGGGTAAAGGCCATCTGGTCCGGGAAATCGATGCGCTGGACGGTCTCATGGGCCGGGTAGCTGACGGGGCCGGAATTCAGTTCCGCATCCTGAACAGATCCAAGGGCCCGGCGGTGCGCGGTCCGCGAGCCCAGGCTGACCGCAAACTCTACCGCGAGATTATGCAGCGGGAGATCCGGGCGCAGCGCAATCTCACCGTCATCGAGGCCGGCGTCACGTCGATAGAGATCGAACAACGCCGTGCCACCGGGGTGAGACTCGCTACGGGCTCGACAGTCAGGGCGGGCGCAGTGGTGCTGACTACCGGAACGTTCCTCCGCGGTCTCATTCATATCGGGGGGAGAAAGATACCGGCCGGGCGTGCAGACGAGGCCCCTGCCCTTGGCCTGTCCGAGTTGCTGGCGGCACACAATGTGCGGCTCGGCAGACTTAAGACTGGCACGCCGGCGCGGCTCGACGGACGCACCATCTGCTGGGAAGGTCTGGAGAAACAGCCGGGAGACGATAGACCCGTCCCGTTCTCGTTCCTGACCCGCTCGATCACCACGCCGCAGGTTTGCTGCCATATCACCGCCACGAACGAGGAAACCCACGCCGTCATAGCCTCGAACATCTCTCGCTCGCCGATGTACTCAGGTCAGATCGAAAGCGTTGGGCCGCGCTACTGCCCCTCGATCGAGGACAAGGTCGTGCGGTTCCGCGAGCGCCGCAGCCACCAGGTTTTTCTCGAGCCCGAAGGGCTGGACGATCACACGGTTTATCCCAATGGTATTTCGACCTCGCTGCCGGAGGATATTCAGGAAGCCTTCATTCGCACCATCAAGGGTCTCGCAACCGTGAGAATCCTGAGGCCCGGGTATGCGATCGAGTATGATTATGTCGATCCGCGGCAGCTCGAGCCCAGCCTGGAGACCAGGGCGATCAAGGCGCTGTTCCTGGCAGGACAAATCAACGGGACTACCGGGTACGAGGAGGCAGCGGCGCAAGGTCTGGTTGCAGGCCTCAATGCCGCCCGGCTGGCAGGCGGCGACGGCCCGATCGTGATCGACCGCACCCAGGGCTATGTCGGGGTGATGATCGATGACCTCGTAAGCCGCGGGGTCAGCGAGCCCTACCGCATGTTCACCTCCCGTGCCGAATACCGGCTCACGCTCAGGGCCGACAATGCGGATCAGCGGCTGACCCCGCTCGGCCAAAAGCTTGGCATCGTCAGCAGTGCGCGCGCGGCTGCCTTTCGCCGCCGCCTCGAAGCTCTCAAGGAGGCTCGGCGGGTCATGGCGAGTTTCACCTTCTCTCCCGGCGAAGCACGGAAACTCGGCTTCCTGATCAATCAGGACGGCCAGCGGCGCTGTGTGTTCGATCTCCTTGCCTACCCCGACGCGGATCGTGTCAAGCTCAGGGCTGCTTGGCCTCAGCTGCAAACGATACCGGATTTCGTCTTCGAGCAGCTCGAGGCCGACGCGCTCTACAGCGGTTATGCGGCTCGCCAGGCAGCGGATATCGAGGCATGCCGCAAGGAGGAAGCGGTGGTCCTGCCCGGGAGTATCGACTATGAAGCCGTTGCCGGGCTGTCAGCGGAACTGCGCCAAAAGCTCCGGGAGGCCAGACCTGCAAGCCTCCGGCATGCCGCCCGCATCGATGGAATGACGCCGGCCGCACTCTGTGCGGTGCTCGGTCACGTGAAGAAGCCCAAAGGACGAAGGAGATCCTCCCTCCGCCCATGAGCAGCTTCGGGTCCGGGCTTACCGCCGAAGAAGTATGTGCCCGGTTCGATGTTTCACGTGAATCACGGCAAAGGCTGAAGATTTACGAGAGGCTGCTGCGCCGCTGGCAAGAACGGATCAATCTCATCGGTGACAAAAGCATGTCGGGCCTTTGGCACCGCCACATCGGCGATGGCCTGCAGCTCGACCCTCTCGTCGGCGCTGGGCCGCACACCATCATCGACCTCGGATCGGGAGCCGGCATACCTGGGCTCATCCTGGCCCTAGCGCGTCCAGAACATCACGTGGTGCTGATCGAGAGGAACCACAGAAAGGCCGCCTTCCTCAGGGAGGCGGCAAGACAAACGGGAGTTCTAGTGGAAGTAGTCCCGAGGGCCGTCGAGGATGTCGATTCGGCTGCGTATCGATCGCCAAAGCCCATTGTAGTTACGGCACGAGCGCTGGCGCCTCTGGACAGGCTTCTGGCGCTTTCGGTGCGGTTTCTGGGCCGCGGCCTTTTCCACAAGGGCCGGCGATTGGACCAGGAATTGACCGAGGCGGCAAAATCCTGGAAGATTCGTTACGCTCGGCACCCGAGCGTGATTGATTCGGCGGGCTCAATCCTCGAGGTGCTGGAAGCGCGGCAGATTGATGGCCATACCTAGCTCCGAGGCAAAACTCTCACAACCGCGCGTTCTCACCATCGCCAACCAGAAGGGCGGCGTAGGCAAGACCACTACGGCGATCAATCTCGGTACGGCCTTGGCGGCGGTCGGGGAGAACGTGCTGATTTGCGACCTCGACCCGCAGGGCAACGCCTCGACCGGTCTTGGGATCTTACGTGTAGCCGGCATGAAATCAAGCTACCACGTGCTGATGGGGGAAGCGGAGCTCCATGCCGCGGTGGTTGGATCGGGCATCCCGGGCCTCGACTGCGTACCTGCGACCCTGGACTTGCTCGGTGCGGAGCTCGAGCTGTCGGAGGTGGAGCGCAAGACTCACCGGTTGCAGGACGCGGTCGCGAGACTGGTCGGCAGCGGAGCGGGGACGAAGCGGTATTCCTATCTGCTCATCGACTGTCCGCCGTCGCTCAATCTCCTGACAATCAATGCTCTTGTGGCCGCCGATGCGGTTCTGGTGCCGCTGCAATGCGAGTTCTTCGCCCTCGAAGGCCTGAGCCAGCTGCTCAGGACGGTGGAACGCGTGCGGGCAAATCTCAATCCGCGCCTCACCATCCAGGGCGTCGTCCTCACCATGTTCGATCGCCGCAACAGCCTTTCGGAGCAGGTGGCTCAAGATGTGCGCAGCGTGCTCGGCGAGAAGGTGTACCAGACCGTCATTCCGCGCAACGTGCGCATCTCGGAAGCACCCTCGTACGGCAAGCCGGTGCTTCTTTACGACAGTGAATGTGCAGGAAGTCAGGCCTACATCAAGCTTGCTTCTGAAGTGATCCGGCGCGAACGCCGGCTTCGGGCAGCATGAAGGCGATCCGGCGCCAGAGGAGGATGTGCTTGTCATGATACCGCAACAGTCCAAACGCCGGCTCGGCCGCGGCCTCGCAGCCCTCATCGGCGATGATGCTTCCGAAGATGCGGCTGCGGAGGAGGGACGCGCCCTGAGGCATGTGCCGATCGAACATCTCGAGGCCAATCCCAACAACCCGCGCAAGCAGTTCAAGGAAGAGGATCTCGAAGATCTCGCGCGCTCGGTACGCGACAAGGGGCTGTTGCAGCCGATCGTCGTGCGGCCGCGCAGGGACGGCAGTACCTATGAGATCGTCGCCGGCGAACGACGCTGGCGCGCCGCTCAGCGGGCCGGAGTGCATGACGTTCCCGTTCTCATCCGTGACCTTACCGACGGCGAGGCAGTGGAGCTGGCGCTGATTGAGAATATCCAGCGCTCGGATCTCAATGCTCTCGAAGAGGCGCGCGGCTACACCCAGCTGCTTGAGCAGTTCGGCTATACGCAACAGCAACTCGCCGATTCGCTCGGCAAGAGCCGCAGCCACATCGCCAACACGCTGCGGCTGCTGACGTTGCCCGAAAAAGTCCGCGGGCTCATCGAAGACGGCTCGCTAACGGCTGGTCATGCGCGGGCGCTGATCGCCGCAGCCAGCCCCAGCGAGCTTGCCGAGCAGATCATCAGGCTGGGCCTCAACGTGCGCGAAGCGGAAAAGCTGTCGCGCGACAGAGCCGAGCGGCCGGCGCGGGTTCGGCGCAACCCGTCGGGCGACGGCAATGCCAATGTCAAGGCGCTGGAGAAGGCGCTCCTCGAAGCCACCGGCCTCAGGGTCGAAATTTCCGATGTCGCGGGCAAAGGCGGCAAAGTGACCTTCCACTACAAGTCGCTCGATCAGCTCGACGATCTGTGCCGCCGCGTCGGAGCGGCGCGCGCGTAATATCGTCTGTATACGGAAGTTCCGTGTACGGAGAAATTACCGAGCGGACCGCTGCCGGGCGAGCGACAGCAGCGCCCGGGCGGCGATCTGGGGCTCGAGGGCTGGCGTCTCGCGCGCCGCCAGGGTGGCCTGGGCCAGGGTGTTGGCGGCACGGGAAAGGGCGTCTTCCTGCCAGCGCTGAAGCTGTTCGGCGACCTTGCGCTGGCGCAGCCAGAAAATCTGCGGCCGCGCCGCGTCGATCGCCCTGGGGATGCGTGCGCCGGCGGCGACCTCGGCGGCGAGGCCACGCAGAACCGCCACGTGATTGGCGGCTGCGGAGAGCAGGCGGGAACCCGCAGTGCCGCCTTCAAGCAGGATGTGCATCACACTGTCGGTGGTGGCGATATCGCCGCCCAACACCGCGTCGCAAAGATCGTCGAGAGGCGGAGCGAGGCGGCCGCTACAGACGTCGGCGACGTCGTCGACGGTGATCTCCGCCTTTCCCAGGGTATAGAGCAGCAGCTTCTCGATCTCGCTGCGGGAAACGGAGCGGTCGTCACCCAGAACGGCCACCAGAAGCGCCCTGGCATCACGCGAAATGCTGACACCCGCCTGAGCCGCCATAGCCTGGGCAATCTCGGTGATATCGTCGGCGCGGTCTGTGTAGCAGGGAATAGCAAACGCACTTTCCGTACGTTCGAACTGAGTGAGCAGCGCCGAGCCCTTCCTGAGATTGCCCGCCTCGGCGATGATCGCGTTGCCGCCCGCCTGCTTGCCAAGTACTTCCGCCACCGCGGTGGAAAAAGCCCTGCCGGCCTCGGACACCCAGACGGCTCTGGCGCCTCCGAACATGGGTACGGCGAAGAACTCGTCGGCAAGGCGTCCGGGATCGGCCGCCAGGTCCTCTTCCCTGAGATGGACGATGCGAAAAGGCTCGTCGAGGGAGCCCGCGATTCGCCTGACAAGTGTCGCGGCGGTTTCGTGAACCTTGCCGCTATCGGCTCCATAGACGAGAAAGGCGCTGGCCGACCGGTAATCCTGCTTCAGAAAACCTGCCAGTGCCGGCGGCTTGACGACGGCCATCAGCTACTGTGCGGGAGGTTCGGCGGCGCTGGCGACGTGCGTCGCGAAATAGGCGGCCAACCTCGTGCGGATGTCGTTGCCGATCTCGCGGGCCGCCCGCTCCATGGCGTCGGCCTCGGCCTGCAGGTCGGAGAAATCGGCGTTCGTGCGGTCGAAGGAAACCTGGGAAAACGTCTTGCCCTTGTAGAGTTCGGCCCCGGAGCGGGCGTCGAGCAGCCGAAAGGTGGTCTTGGCCCGATAGCGGTAGCGCTGGGTCTCGTCGGATTCATCCTTGACGTCGATTGTCCTGTCTATGTCCGCGTCTGACTCGAGAATGAGCCGGTAGTGCCCGCCCGAAGCGCCGGGCTCTGACATGGAACTCAGTAGGTCGTTGCGAATCAGCTGACCAAGCCGCGTCTTCTGCTCCACGATGTCAATGGAGGCGAGATGCACTACAACGCCGTCGCCGACCGGATCGGTGCCGTAGAGCGGCTTGAACCCGCACGCTGCCATCGCCAGCAAGGTCGCCAGCATCGCCGCATGCGCCACCGGCCGGAAGGTCGCCATCAGCCGAGCACCACATTGGCGATGCGGTCCGGCACCACAATGATTTTCTTCACGGGTCTGCCCTCGACTGCCTTCTGCACATTATCGAGCCTAAGGACAATCTGTTCAACCTCTGATGACGTCAGGCCCTTGCGAATCGTAACTTCGTCGCGGCGCCTGCCGTTGACCTGGACCGCTATGGTTACGGTTGTTTCGACGAGCAGTTTCGGGTCAGGCTTGGGCCACGGCGCCTGGGCGACCAGCCCCTGGCATCCCAGCGCATGCCAGCATGATTCGGCCAGATGCGGCATCATGGGGGCGAAGGTCTGGACGAGGATTTTGGCCGCTTCGCGCATGACGGTGTGATGTGCCCGCGCCGCGACCGGCTGCTGCATCGCCTCGGACAGGGTGTTGGTCATTTCATGGATGCGGGCGATCGCACGATTGAAACGCAAGCCTTCGATATCCTGGCTTACCGCATGCAGGCCCTGATGGACCGAGCGGCGCAGGGCAGCCGAGCGGGTGGCCGCGCCCGAATCCGCAGCGCCGTTGCTGGGAAGCCGGGCGACGTCGCGAATCAGGCGCCACAGGCGCTGCGTGAACCGCCAGGCGCCAGCGACGCCTGCCTCGGTCCATTCGATGTCGCGCTCGGGCGGCGTATCGGAAAGCATGAACCAGCGAGCAGTGTCGGCGCCGTACTGCTCGATGATCGTGTCGGGATCGACGACGTTTTTCTTCGACTTGGACATCTTCTCGGCGGGTCCGACGATCAGGGGCGCTCCCGTTTCAGCGTGCTCCCAACCCGACTCACGCCTGACCGCTTTGACCGGTTCAACCCAATCGCTCTCGGCGGTCGAGAAGGTTTCGTGGATGACCATGCCTTGGGTAAACAGGCTGGCGAAGGGCTCTTCGACATTCATGTGGCCCGTCCGCTTCATGGCGCGGGTGAAGAAGCGTGAGTAGAGGAGGTGCAGAATCGCATGCTCGATGCCGCCGATGTACTGGTCTGTCGGCATCCAATATCCGGCGCACTCGGCAGCGACGGGTCTGGCGGCGTGGGGCGAGCAAAATCTCGCGAAATACCAGGAAGAGTCGACGAAGGTGTCGAACGTATCGGTCTCGCGCCTGGCCGCGCTCCCACACTGCGGGCAGGCGACATTTTTCCAGGTGGGATGCCGGTCGAGCGGGTTGCCGGGAACATCGAAGGCAACGTCTTCGGGAAGCGTGACAGGGAGGTCCTGCCTGGGCACCGGAACGATGCCGCACGCGGCACAGTGGATCACGGGAATCGGACAGCCCCAGTAGCGCTGCCGCGACACTCCCCAGTCACGCAGGCGGAAGTTCACCTTGCGCTCACCGATGCCCATTTCCTCCATTCGGCGTGCCACGGCTTCCTTGGCCTCCGGCACGGTCATGCCGTCGAGAAAGTCGGAGTTGATGAGCACCACATCGCTGTCGTCCTTGTCCAGGAAAGCTTCGTCGGTGATGGCGAAGCGGTCGGGCGCGACATCGCGCGGTGCGACCACCGGCGCCACCGGGAGCCCATATTTTCGGGCGAAGTCCAGATCGCGCTGGTCGTGCGCCGGACAGCCGAAAATGGCGCCCTCGCCATAGGAGAGCAGCACGAAATTGGCGGCATAGACCGGAAGCCTGACTTCGGGCCGGAACGGGTGGCGTGCATATAGATTTAGGAACACGCCTTTCTTTTCGGCACGCTCGATCGCTTCTTCACTCGTGCCAAGCGCTTCGCATTCGCGCCGGAACGCTTCGACCGCAGGATCGTTGCGGGAGCGATCTGTTGCCAGCGGATGCTCGGCCGCGATCGCACAAAAGCTCGCGCCGAAGATGGTGTCGTGACGGGTGGTGTAGACGATGAGCCTTTCGCGGCGCTTGGGGCGGCCGCCGGCGTCCTCGAGCTCGAACGAGAAGCGCATTCCCTCCGACCTGCCGATCCAGTTGCGCTGCATGAGGCGCACTTTTTCGGGCCATCCGCTCAAGCTATCGAGGGCCTGCAAGAGCTCGTCGGAATATTCGGTTATCTTGAGAAACCACTGCGCCAACTGGCGCTTCTCGACCGGGGCCCCCGAGCGCCAGCCGCGGCCGTCGATGACCTGCTCGTTGGCAAGAACGGTTTGATCCACCGGGTCCCAGTTCACATCGGACACCTTGCGCTCGACGAGACCGGCGGCCATGAAGTCGAGGAACATGTCCTGCTCGTGTCGGTAGTAGGAGGGATCGCAGGTGGCGATCTCGCGCGACCAGTCGATGGACAGGCCCATGGACGTGAGTTGGCGGCGCATTGCGGAGATGTTGTCGTAGGTCCAGGACCTCGGGTGGACGCCCTGCTCCATGGCAGCGTTCTCGGCAGGCATGCCGAAGGCGTCCCAGCCCATCGGATGAAGGACGTTGTGGCCGGTCGCCCGCTTGTAGCGGGCGATGACGTCGCCCATCGCGTAGTTGCGTACATGGCCCATGTGAATGCGACCGGACGGGTAGGGAAACATCTCGAGCACGTAATACTTCGGCCGCGAAAGATCTGCCGAAGCCTCGAAGCAGCGCTCCGCCGCCCACACCTTCTGCCAGCGTTGCTCGCTGTCGCGGTGGTTGTAGCGCTCGGCAGTCATGCGCAAATTGGGTCTCTCATGAGGGTCGAGCCTGCCTACCAATACTTGATAGGAGCCGCAAGCTCGGTCATACCCGAACGATCATGGAGGATCGGCGAAGCGGTGAAACCTGGACTGCGCACCGGGACTTGCCCCATGCGGGGTTGGAGGGCGTGCGGACCCGCATCGCAGCGGCCGCCGAAGCGGCCGGCCGGGCGCCATCGGAAGTGACTTTGATCGCGGTCAGCAAGGCATTTCCGGAGGCCTCGATCTTGCCGGTGCTGCAGGCGGGTCATCGCGTATTCGGCGAGAACCGGGTGCAGGAGGCGCAGCACAAGTGGCCGCCTTTGCGAGATCGCTTCCCCGGGGTGGAACTGCACCTGATCGGGCCTTTGCAGACCAACAAGGCGCCACAGGCGGTGGAGTTGTTCGATGCCATTCATGCGCTCGACCGGCCGAAGCTGGCGCAGGCTGTCGCCACCGAGCTTACCCGGCAGGGCAAGCGCCTCAAACTCTTCATTCAGGTAAACACCGGCGAAGAGCTGCAGAAATCGGGAGTCGCTCCCGGCGGCACGGACGCATTTGTCGGCCAGTGCCGCGACGAGTTCGGCTTGAAGATATCCGGCCTGATGTGCATTCCCCCGGCCGACGAGGAACCCGCCCTGCACTTCGCATTGCTCGCCAAGATCGCCCGGCGCAACGGACTTGCCGAACTCAGCATGGGCATGAGCGCGGACTTCGAAACAGCCATTGCCCTGGATGCCACCTGTGTCAGGATCGGTTCGGCGATATTCGGGGAACGGCCCGGCTAGCCAGCCTTCGCGACTGGCGGCTCGGGGGGTGTGGTGGCAGAGACTGCTGCGCGGCAGCCAGACGGGAGAGAAGCATTGGCGCATGTCGATTGGATGATCAGGACAAAGCAGATCGGAACGTGCAGCTGCGACTACGGCTGCCCGTGCGAGTTCAATGCGCCTCCAACCCGCACACCCTGCGAAGGGGTCGTGGGAATGGAAATCACCGAAGGTCATTTCGCAGCCATCCGGCTCGATGGCTTGCGGGTCGCCGGGGCTTACCGCTGGCCGGGACCCGTGCACGAAGGCAACGGCACCTGGTGGACGATCATGGACAGGCGAGCGAGCCCGGACCAGGCCGATGCGCTGTTCAAGATCCTGGGCGGCAAGGAGCAGGAGCCGACAACGGGCTTCGCCATCTATGCTTCAACGATCGCGCACGAAGTGGAGCCGATCTTCGCAGATATCGAGTTCGAATGGGATCTCGACGGGCGCAAGGGGCGCTTCCTGGTCCACGGCGTACTCGAGGCCAATGTGGAGCCAATCAGAAATCCCGTCACCGGAGCGCCGCACTTCATCGCCATTCGGCCGCACGACGGTTTCGAGTTCCGGGAAGCGGAGATGGCAAGCGCCACCTTCTGGAGCAAGGGTCCACTCGAGCAGAAACATGATAAGCGATTCGCTGCCATCACCTATGCGAGCTACGGACCGAAGGGAATCATCGCGGAGAAAAGCCTTCCGAACGTGCGCCGCTGATCAATCCGGCCGCGGGACGACCACCAGGCTTGTCGCCGGGCCGCAAACCGGCAGCAGGTCGAGCATATCGCGACGGGCGAGAGCAATGCAGCCTGAGGTCGGCGCGTAGTCGTCGGTGGCCAGGTGAAGGAAGATCGCGCTGCCTCGACCGGGGATCACAGGGTCGTCGTTATGGCCTAGCACGACCAGCAGGTCATAGAGGTGATCGGCCCGCCACAAGTGCTCCGCACTCGCTGAATGGGGAAGCCGGACCTGGCGATTGTAGGCCGGATCAGAAGGGCTATCGCACCAGCCATCGCGGGTAGAGATGGCCCCGATGGGAAGCGCGGTATCGGGCAGGGCCAGGCGGTCGGCGCGATAGAGCAACCTGCGCAGGAGAAAGCGCCCGATGGGCGTTGAGCCGTCGCCCTCGCGCTTGTCGCCCGCAAGCCCGTTCCGCCCCAGCGCGCAGCTGAAGACGCGCTCTCGCGCCACGAGAGAGCCGCGGTGCGGGATAGAGCTTGTTTTGGCTACCTCGAGTTCGTCGATGAGCACGTCCTTGTGTCGCCTGCCCGCCAAAGTGCTCGCACTATGGCGCAATGTGCTGTAGGCAATCGGGCCCGCGGTGGATAACATTGCCCGGCCGCGAGCGAATCGCCGCTACATATCCTGCATCAGCCATGGGCACGACCAAGAAAATCCTGCTAGTTGACGATGATGAGCAGCTGCGCGAGTCGCTGAAGGAGCAGTTCACGCTGCATGATGAGTTTGCCGTCGTCGAAGCCGGTTCGGCGGGCGATGGGCTGAAGCAGCTGAAGACCACGCATGTGGACCTGGTTATTCTGGACGTCAATCTGCCGGACATGGATGGCCGCGAGGCCTGTAAGGTCATGCGACGCCTGGGCTTCAAGGGCCCGGTCATCATGTTGACTGCACAGGGATCGGATTCCGATATGATCCTGGGTCTCGACTCGGGCGCCAACGACTATGTGCCCAAGCCGTTCAAGTTCGGCGTCCTGCTGGCCCGTATCCGCGCGCAGCTGCGCCAGCATGATCAAAGCGAGGATGCTGTTTTCAGGCTCGGGCCCTACACCTTCAAGCCATCCTCGAAGGTGCTGCTGACCGGCGACAACAAAAAAATAAGGCTCACCGAAAAGGAAGCCTCCATCCTGAAATATCTATACCGGGCGGGTGAGCTCGCGGTGGGCCGTGAGGTGCTACTACACGAAGTGTGGGGCTACAACGCCGGGGTCACCACCCACACCCTCGAGACCCATATCTACCGGCTGCGGCAGAAGATCGAGCGCGATCCGTCCAATGCCGAGATCCTGGTGACCGAAACGGGGGGCTACAAGCTCGTGCCATAGCGGTCCGGGCCGACGCCGGAGCGGACGCGGGGAGCAATGCGAATGCGTGTCAAGGCGGATGTACAAATGCTGAAGCAGATCCCGCTTTTTGCCGGCTGCCAGGATACGCACCTGCAGGTCCTGGCGTTCTCTTCCGATCGGGTAGAGATTCCGGAAGGACGCCTGCTGCTCAAGAAGGGAACTCGGGGGGCAGCCGGTTTCGTGGTTCTGGAAGGCGAGGCGGAGGTCTATGACGATGCCAACGGTGCCGGCAACGTGCTCGCACGCATCGGTACCTGTGTCTTCCTTGGCGAGCTATCGATGATCACCGACGCGGCCTACGGCATTACCGTGAAGGCGGTAAGCATGCTTGCCGCGCAGCGGATCGAGCGGGAGCTGTTTTTGCGCGTGGCGGCCGAATTTCCGGAGTTCAGCCTCCAGGTGATGGAGAACCTGTCCTCGAAGCTGGGCCGGTCGATGGCCGAGCTTGGCGAGGTCAGGGGCCGCTTCAACTGAAGCTTGTTTGACCGACGACCGACGTTTAAGGCGCGCAGTCTCGGGGTCGCGGCCCGAGGCGGGCGATGGCTTGGCGTAGTTGCTTGATTTTGTTCACTAATCTAAAAAATGATCGGGCGCCCGGTCGGGGGCCGGGCGCCCGGCGCGTTTAGCGCTGTGCGTCGGGAGGGGAAGCCGACGCGTACGGCCATCAGCGGTCAGATAAGCGGGGGCAGTCGGACCGCCTCATACGACAGCCAGTACTAAGAGCTATCTAGGCACGCCGCGCGCGGGAGTCAACACGCCTGGGCACCTGATTTAACTAAAAATTTACTTATGGCTCTTCCGCTTGGCGAACTTGACCACGAAGAGCTTTGGATCGGCTTCGACCTCGGTTTCGAGATTGGCGACCGAAATCGTCGTGCGTTTGCCCTGGCCGTCTTCGATGATCCACTGGGCTAACTGCTTGCGTTCGTTATCGAACACCAGGACGATTTGTCCAGGTGTAAGCTTGCTTTTGTCCTGAACGGTGATGGAGGAAAGGCCATCCACCGTCTCGACACTCATGACCTTGGCCTGCCTGAGGAGGTCAACCTCCTCCGAAAGGAGCAGTTTCAGGGGCGTCGCCGCCAGGGGATACTGATCGGTGGTCTTCTTTTTCCGGTTCTCGATCACCACCCACCTTCCGTCGGAGACCACGAGGAAAGGGTTTGGCGGGGCGTATTCGAAACGCAACCTGCCCGGCTTCGCCAGATAGAAGACGCCAGCGGAAACGTTGCCCTTGGGACTTATCTGCGTGAACTCGCCCTTGAGCGAGCGGAAGCTGTTGAAATAGCGGGTCAGTCTCTGGATGGTTTTTAATTGCTCGGCGGTCAAGGTGTCCTGGGTCAGGGCTGCCGCAGAGGCCGCCAGGGCCGGCGAGTTCCCGGCAAGGGCGACAGCGAGGACGCCGGCGGCCACACAAACAAACTGCAGTCCTTTCAAAAAGCCATTCCCGATGTTTGCCATGGCATCTTCCCTTCTTGTGGCATTTCCCGCGACAATCCCATGCTAGTCCCTTGTCCAATCAACGCGGCTTATTTGCGGCGATCATGCGGCATCGTTGTCGACCAGAATTTCCCGCTTGCCGATAGCATTGGCCTGTCCGATCAACCCTTCCTTTTCCATGCGCTCGATGAGGCTCGCCGCCTTGTTGTAGCCGATTTGCAGCCGGCGCTGGATATAGCTGGTAGAGACCTTCTTGTCCCGCAAAACCACCGCGACCGCCTGGTCGTAAAGCTCATCACCGCTGCCGCCCGCCGTCCCGTCGGCGCCGCCCTCGCCGGTTTCGCCTTCGCCGACCTCTTCGGTCACCGCGTCGAGGTATTCGGGACGGCCCTGTTTCTTGAGGAAACGTACGATCTTTTCCACTTCTTCGTCGGATACGAACGGGCCGTGCAAGCGGCTGATGCGACCTCCGCCGGCCATGTACAGCATGTCGCCCTGGCCCAGCAGTTGCTCCGCACCCTGCTCGCCGAGGATGGTGCGGCTGTCGATCTTGGAGGTCACCTGGAAGCTGACGCGAGTGGGAAAATTGGCCTTGATGGTGCCGGTAATGACATCCACCGAAGGACGCTGGGTCGCCATGACGACATGGATGCCCGCCGCCCGGGCCATCTGGGCAAGCCTCTGAACCGCGCCTTCGATGTCCTTGCCGGCCACCATCATGAGATCGGCCATCTCGTCGATGATCACCACGATGTAGGGCATCGGCCGCAGGTCGATGGTTTCATCTTCGAAGATCGGCTCGCCTGACTGGGGATCGTATCCGGTCTGGACACGGCGCCTGATGGTCTCGCCGCGCTCCAGGCTCTGCGCCAGGCGGGCGTTGTAGCCGTCGACGTTGCGCACGCCCAGTTTCGACATCCGGCGATAGCGCTCCTCCATCTCCCGTACCGCCCATTTCAACGCCACGATCGCCTTCTTCGGGTCGGTCACCACCGGGGAGAGAAGGTGGGGAATGCCTTCATAGACCGAAAGCTCGAGCATCTTGGGGTCGATCATGATGAGCCGGCATCGGGCGGGCGGCAGCCGGTACAGCAGCGACAGGATCATCGTGTTGATGCCGACGGACTTTCCGGAACCGGTAGTGCCGGCGATGAGAAGATGCGGCATGCGGGCGAGGTCGGCGAACACCGGGTCGCCGCCGATGTTCTTGCCGAGGGCCAGTGCCAGGCTCTGGCTCGTCTTGGCGAAGGGCTCCGAGCCGAGCAGCTCGCGAAGGTAGACCGTTTCGCGCCGGGCGTTGGGCAGTTCGATGCCGATAACATTGCGTCCGGGCACCACTGCCACACGAGCGGCGACCGCACTCATCGAGCGGGCGATGTCGTCGGCGAGGCTGATAACACGGGACGACTTGATGCCCGGGGCCGGCTCCAGCTCGTAGAGGGTGACGACGGGTCCCGGGTGGACGTTGATGATTTCACCGCGCACGCCAAAATCGTCGAGCACGCTTTCGAGGGTGCGGGCGTTCTGCTCCAGCGCATCGTCGCTCAGATCCTCGGCGCGGCCGAGCCGCCGGGGCTCGCTCAAGAGGGTGAGCGGAGGGAGTTCGAAGTCGCCGGAGTTGAGCAGCGACGGCTGGGAGTCCTTCCTTAGCCTCTTGGCCTGCTTGATGGCTTTGGTGTTGCGCGACACGCGTCTGGGGATCGTCGTGTCGTCGGAATCGTCCTCATCCTCGGCGTCGCTTTCCTCCTCGCCGGCAGGGCTGCGTTTGGCTGCCGCCGCCGCGATCCTGCGTTCGGAAGCTTTTCGGGCAAGCTTTGGCTCCACCCGGTCAAGGTCGCCGGGTTGTGAAGGCCGCACAGGACCGGCAGTAGCACTCAGGCAACGGCGAAGCAGGCCAGGCCGAACGTCGGCAGATCCCGGGTCGGCATCTGCCTGTGTCTTCGCCAATCGGGCATGACGGGATCGCCGGAAGGCCGCGCCCAGCGTAAAGATCCAGTGGGCGAGCGCCCCCACCAGGGCGTCGATGAAATCATGTCCCCGTTCGCCCAGGACGCGGGAGAGAAGCAGACCCGTGAGCTCCGACCTGTTGATGGCGAGCGCGAACCCCCACACGGTCGCCAGCGCCAGCACGGGGGCGGAAACGATCGCAGCGAATGCGCCTTTGAGCCCGAACGAGAGGAACCAAAGGAGGGAAGACGAAATGAAATCACCGGCTCGTCCGCCGAGCCCCGATAGCAGCGGCCAGCCGGAGAGCGTGGGCAGAGTCGAAAGGAGGCCGGCGAGCGAAAACACGGAAACTCCCCAGCCCATCAGGCGGCGAAGCGGCCGCTGGAAGCTCTGGTGAGAAATCAGGTCGAGACTCCAGAAGGTGGGTGCGGCGATGAAAGCGATCACCCCAAGACCCACCACCTGCAGGCAAGCGTCAGCGGATGTCGCTCCCGGCCGGCCCATCCAGTTGGCGAGCGCTCCCTGGTAGGCATCGCTCAGCGAGGCATCGAGAGCCGACCAGGTTGCGAGCGCCACCACCAGGCTGACGTCGGCCGCAAGAAGGGCGAACCCGAACGCCTCCAGCATGCGGTTGCGCAGGAACGCGCGCATGGCAGCGGGAATGGTGCTTTCGTCGGTATCGACCGGACGGGAAAGGGACATCGGGCGCATTTCGCTGCTTGCCGCAAAAATTCCGGCAATACAAACAGTTACCTGGATAGTGGGGGAGGGATGGTTAAGGCTTGGTAAACAGCTGGTCGCGGATGCGCATGAGGCCTTCCTGGGCAACCGAGGCGACCAGGATGCCGGTGCGGTCGAAGATCAGGCCGCGATTGAAACCGCGCGCTGCCGAGGCGGACGGCGAATCCTGGGAGTACAGCAGCCACTGGTCGGCGCGAAACGGGCGATGAAACCACAAAGCGTGATCGAGGCTGGCCATCATCAGTTCCGGGTCGTAAAGCGTGCGCCCATGGGGTACCAGAGCGGTTGCAATGATCGAAATGTCGGAGGCGTAGGCCAACGCCGCGCAGTGAACGGCGGGATCGTCCGGCAGCCGGGCGCGCACGCGCAGCCAGAGATTTGCGCAGGCCGGCCGGCCGGCCTGTGGCTTCAGAAAGGCCTCGGGATCGGCAGGGCGTATTTCGACCGGCCGCACCCGCGACAGATAACTTCGCATCGACGAGGGCATGCGGTCGCCGTGGGAGGCCGCGAGGGAGGCCTCGTCGGGCAGCGCCTCGGGTGGGGCGACATCGGGCATCGGAGCCTGGTGGTCAAAACCCGGCTCGGGCCGATGAAACGAGGCGATCATCGAAAAGATGATCTCATCCCCCTGGCGCGCCAGGACGCCCCGGGTCGTGAAGCTCTTGCCGTCGCGGTGCGGATCGACCTCATAGAGGATGGCTCTCGCGGGGTCGCCTGGGCGGAGGAAATAGCCGTGCAGCGAGTGAACCGGCCGCTGCTCCACGGTTATGGTGGCGGCAAGCAGCGCCTGGGCCACGACTTGGCCGCCGAACACGCGCTTCCAGCCATCCTTGGAACTTGTTGCCTCGAAGCGATTGTGACCGAGCGTCTTCAGGTCGAGGATGGCGAGAAGGCCGGCCTCGTGCTGCGGAAGTTGTTGCGCGATGGTCACCGCGGGAGAAGATGCCGCCATGGTCAGCCCTGTCAATCCCCGGCTTCGGCCCGTGAGCAATGACGCATATTGATCTGAACGCCGATGTGGCCGTCATCGGCGGGGGTCTGGCCGGGTTGACGGCGGCGCTTGCTCTGGGCGCGCCCGCCGCGCGGGTGCCGCTCAGCGTGGCGCTGATCGATCCGGGCGATCCCCGGCAGGCGCAAACCGGCCGCAAGGATGGGCGCGCCTCGGCAATCACCAGGGCCTCGCGCCATATGTTCGAGGCGATGGGGCTGTGGCCGGCGCTGGCGTCGCACGCCCAACCCATCCGCCACATCGCGGTCACCGACTCGAAGCTTGGCAATGCCCAGCGACCGAGCCTGATCCGGTTCGCAAACGAGGCGGCATCGCAGAGCGAGCATGCCTCGATGATCGAAAATCAAGCCTTGCTCGAGGTGCTCGCCGATGCGGTCGCCGGCGCTTCGCACGTCACGGTCCTCGCGGGCGCCGCCGCCAACGCCCTTGTGGCCGATGATGCCGCCGCGACGGTGACGATTGGCGACGGTCGGCGGGTGCGTGCGAACCTGGTCATTGCCGCAGACGGCCACCGGTCGTGGTGCCGCAAGGTGGCGGCAATCGACACCGTGGAATGGACCTACGGCCAGTCGGCGATCGTGCTGACCGTGAGCCATGACCGGCCTCATGACGGCTGGGCGGAAGAACATTTCCTTCCCGCCGGGCCCTTCGCGATCCTGCCGCTCACGGGCAACCGTTCCTCGCTTGTCTGGACCGAGGAGCAGCGTGTCGCACAGGGACTGATCAGCCTTGGCGAACAGGAGTTTCAGAAGGAGCTCGAGCTGCGCTTCGGCGACCGTCGAGGCAGGGTGCAGCCGCACGGCGAGCGCCATTGCTATCCCCTGATCCTGATGTTGGCCAAAAGCTTCATTGCACCGAGGCTGGCGCTCATCGGCGATGCCGCCCATGTCATCCACCCGATCGCCGGCCTGGGCCTGAACCTCGGTTTTCGCGACATCGCGGCACTGGCCGAGGTCGTTGCCGACGCCGTGCGTCTCGGGCTGGATTTTGGCGGGCCGGCAACGCTCGCGCGCTATCAGGCCTGGCGGCGCGCCGACACCGTCATGACCGCGGTCGCCACCGATGGGCTCAACCGGCTGTTCTCAAACGACCAGCCGCTCCTGCGGCTCGTGCGCGACGCCGGTCTCAGCCTCACGGACCGCGCCGTGCCGCTGAAGGAGCTGTTCATGCGCGAGGCGGCGGGCTTGACGGGAACCCTGCCGAAGCTGTTGACCGGCGAGCCGGTGTAGCGCGAGCTCGCCCACAGATTGCTCTAACTCTAACCGCGGGTCAGGCCCTTGGCGGCGAGCTGGGCGAGATAATCAGCCCACAGATGATCTTGCTTGCGCCCGAGCTCGTGAAGATAGGACCACGTGTAGAGTCCCGTGTCGTGGCCGTCGTCGAACAGGATGCGCAAGGCATAGTTGCCGACCGGCTCGAGGGAACGGATGGAGACCAGGCGCTTGCCTGGCACAGTCACTTCTTCGCCGGGGCCGTGGCCCTTGACCTCGGCGGAGGGGCTGTGGACGCGCAGGAACTCGGCGGGAAGCGAAAAGGTTGCGCCGTCGTCAAAGCTGATCGCCAGCTCGCGGGCGCCAGTCCTGAGGCGGATTTCCAGCGGCCACGACGGCTCACTCATTTTCGCCGAGCTGGCGGGCTTCGTCGGCAAGCATGATGGGGATGCCGTCCCGGATCGGATAGGCAAGCCGCGCCGCCCGCGAGACGAGCTCCTGCTTCTCGCGATCGTATTCGAGCCTCGTCTTGGTGACCGGGCAGACGAGGATCTCGAGAAGCTTGGGGTCGACTTGGCGTTCCTGCATGAATTCCCCGTCGGACTACTGCAGCTGCGGGCGCGAGCCGGGAGTCTTGCGCGAGAGGTCGATCTCGGTCAGCGCCACGAGCAGTTCAGCCCGTGAGCGCAGGTCCGGGGCCTCGAGAAGGGCCTGTTTCTCGGCGACCGGATAGGGCGCGAGCGTCGATAGCGAGTTGACCAGGGTCTCGCTCGATGCCGAGGTGATCTCGCTCCAGTCGGTCTTGAGATCGTGGGCCTCGAGATAGGCGCGAAAGGTCTTCAGCAACTGCTCGCGGTCGACGCCTTCCTCACCCGCACCCTGCTCGAGGTCGCCGGCAAACGCCGCATAATCGGCCTCGACCTGTCGGTAAGGTGTCGTTGCAGCGAGCTCGTTCCTGACCGTAAAGCGGGCAACGCCGGTCAGCGTCACGAGCATTCGCCCGTCCGGCAATTCGGCGAAGGAGGTGATGCGGCCGGCGCAGCCGGTGGCATAGAGCCTGGGGACGCGCTCTTCCGTCTGCTTGGCCGGCGTCTCGAGTGGCTGGATCATGCCGATGAGCCGGCTGCCGGCGAGCGCGTCGTCGAACATGGCGAGATAGCGGGGCTCGAAGATATTGAGGGGCAGCTGTGTGTGCGGCAGCAGCAATGCGCCCGCCAGCGGAAAGATGGGCAGACGGCTGGGAAGATCGGCGGTGGTCGCGTATCGGCTGCGCGAGGGCATGCGGGTACCGCGGGTCAGCTGAACAGGATGGACGACAGCCGACGCCGGCCGGCGATCGTCAACTCGTCCTTGGGGCCCCAGGCTTCAAAGAACTGCACCAGTTGTTTGCGCGCGGCGTCCTCGTTCCAGTCGCGCTTCTTGCGCACGATGGCCAGCAGGTGGTCGAGCGCTTCCTCGCGCCGGCCTGCGCCGTTGAGCGCTACCGCGAGCTCGAGCCGCGACTGGTGATCATCCTCGTCTTTGGCCACGGCTGCCGCCAAGCCCGCCACGGTGCCGGGATCGACGGTCTTGCCGGCAAGCTCGATGGCGGCGCGGGCAGAGGTGATATGGGAGTCACTGGCCTTCGCGGGCGGTACCAGCGCCAGCGTGGCTTTGGCCCTGTCGACATCGCCCGCCGCCAGCTGGGCCCTGGCCAGCCCGCCAAGCGCCTTCAGGTTCTCGCGATCGCCTTCGAGTACCTGGCTATAGATGCGGATCGCTGCGCGGGTGTCGCCGGCTTCCATGGCGGACTCCGCGCGGGCCAGCAAGTCCTCCGCTGCCTCAGCGCCTGCGGCAGCATTCAGTCTTGCGATGAACTTGTTGATTTCCGACTCCGGCAGCGCCCCCATGAAACCGTCGACCGGCTGGCCGTCGACGAAAGCGAACACCGCCGGAATCGACTGGATGCGCATCTGGGCGGCAAGCTGCTGGTTTTCGTCGATGTTGATCTTGACCAGGCGAACCGCACCTTTGGCGGCGTTTACCGCCTTCTCGAGCAAGGGCGTGAGTTGCTTGCAGGGGCCGCACCACGGCGCCCAGAAGTCCACCAGCACCGGCGTCTTGCGCGAGGCTTCGATGACATCTGCCAGGAACGCTTTGGTGCTCGAGTCCTTCACATACCCGGAAGCTGCGGGCGCTGGCTTGTCATTGCCTGTAAGGGTCATCGTCATGGGTGGTTTTTGGAAGTCCTTTCGCCCCATAGATGGTCGATCGGCGGTTAAAATGCAAATCCGCCAGCCTCCGGTCGGGGGCTTTCCTTGTTATATTCGCTCAGATATATCGATAGACAGAGCCGACGCGACCTTTGCCGCCGGCTCCACGTCGACTTCAAGGGAGGTTCGTCATGCTCAATCGCAGAACGTTTGCAATACGCGTTGCGGCCGTCGCCGCGGCTGCCCTCGGCCTGATCGCCGCCTCGATTCCGCCGGCACTGCCAGCCGACGACATCGTCATATTCGCCGCCGCAAGCCTCAAGAACGCCCTCGACGATATCAACGCCGCCTGGAAGGCCGACAGCGGCAAGGAAGCGACGATCTCCTATGCCGCCAGCCCGGCCCTCGCCAGGCAGATCGAAGGGGCTGCTCCGGCGGACCTGTTCATTTCGGCCGACCTCCAGTGGATGAAATACCTGGCCGAGAAGAACCTGATCAAGCCGGAGAGCGAAGTGAAGTTGCTCGGCAACCGGATCGTGCTCATCGCGCCTCGGGACTCCAAGGCCGAAAGCATTGCGATCGAGCCCGATTTCGGCCTCAACGAGCTCGTGGGCGAAGGCAAACTGGCGATGGCCGACGTCAAGGCAGTGCCGGCGGGCAGATACGGCAAGGCGGCGCTCGATGCTCTCGGTGTATGGCCTGCCGTTGAAGGCAAAGTCGTCCAGACGGAGAATGTGCGCGCCGCGCTGAAGCTGGTCGCCACCGGAGAGGCCGCTCTCGGCATCGTCTACCAGACCGACGCCAACGCCGAGCCCGGGGTCAAGGTGCTGGGGACCTTTCCCGAAAACACCCACGAGCCGATCATCTATCCGGCCGCCCTCACCGCGTCGTCCGTCAATCCGGATGCCGCCGAATTCCTGACGTATCTCCAGTCGGCCGGGGCCAGGGCGCTTTTCGAGAAGCAAGGCTTCACGGTTCTGGCTGTGCCTCCTTCCAATTGAAATGCAATGGCTGGCGCTCAGCGCGCAAGAATGGACCGCGGTTCGCCTGAGCGTCTGGGTCGCCCTGTGGGCCATGATGTGGAGCCTGCCGCCGGGCATTCTCATTGCGCTGCTGCTGGCGCGTAAACGATTCTGGGGAAAATCCCTGCTCGACGGAGTGGTCCACCTGCCGCTGGTGATGCCGCCCGTGGTCACCGGATACCTGCTGCTTCTCACCTTCGGCAAGCGCGCGCCGGTCGGCAGATTCCTCGCCGAGGAGCTCGGCATCGTATTTGCGTTTCGCTGGACCGGGGCGGCGCTCGCCTGCGCCATCATGGGTTTTCCCCTGATGGTGCGGGCCATCCGGCTTTCCATGGAGGCGGTGGACCGCAAACTGGAGTCGGCTGCCGGCACGCTCGGCGCCAGTCCGGCCTGGGTATTCCTCACCATAACGCTGCCCCTGACGTTGCCCGGCATCGTCGCCGGCATGATCCTGTCGTTCGCCAAGGCAATGGGTGAATTCGGCGCGACCATCACCTTCGTGTCCAATATTCCCGGGGAGACGCAAACCCTTCCCTCGGCGATCTACACTTTCACCCAGGTGCCCGGCGGCGATCCAGGCGCGTTGCGTCTGACCCTGGTCGCGATCGCCGTTTCCATGGGCGCGCTCGTCGTCTCGGAGGCGCTGGCCCGCCGGGTCGGGCGGCGCATGGAAATCGAATGACCATCGACTTCGACGTCGATCACAATTTCGGCGCCTTCCGGCTCGCACGCGCGCTTCTCCTCCTCCGGGCGACTCATCGCGCTGTTCGGTCCGTCGGGCTCCGGGAAGACATCGGTCGTGAACCTCATCGCCGGGCTCGTCCGCCCGGCTTACGGCCGCATCGCGGTGGATGGCCGGGCGCTGGTCGATACCGAAACCGGCTGTTTCGTGCCCGGTCACCGGCGACGGGTCGGCTATGTCTTTCAGGAGCCGCGGCTCTTCCCGCATCTCAGCGTACGCCACAACCTGAAATATGGCGCCTGGTTCACGCCGGCCGCTGAGCGGCAGGAGAGCTTCGAGCGCGTCGTCGATCTTCTCGGGATCGGGCATCTGCTCGACCGCCGCCCGGGACCCCTTTCGGGGGGCGAAAAGCAGCGCGTAGCCATCGGCCGCGCGCTACTGGCCAGCCCCCGGGTGCTGCTCATGGACGAACCTCTGGCCTCGCTCGATCAGGCGCGCAAGGAGGAGATCATGCCCTACGTGGAGCGGTTGCGGGACGAAAGCATGATTCCCATCCTGTATGTCAGCCATTCGATCGCCGAGGTGACGCGGCTTGCAACCGACATGGTGGTGATGTCGGGCGGGCGCATCGTCGAGGCCGGTCGGACCGAAGAGATCATGCAGCGGCTCGATGCGCTCGCCCCGGAAGACACGGGCGAGGCAAGCGTGCTGCTCGATACCGTCATCGAGTCGTTCGACGGCGCTTTCGGCCTGTCGGTGCTGCGCTCGGCCGCCGGCCAGTTCCAAATCCCTGGCCGGCTGGGCGATGCCGGCCAGCCCGGTGAGGCTGCGGATCAAGGCCCGCGACGTCATCATCGCGACCGAACGGCCGCAGAACCTGAGCGCCCTCAACGTTCTGAGCGGCCGCGTTCGCGGTATCGAAAACGCCGGCGGCGCGCTGGTAGACGTCCGGATCGACTGCTTGGGCCAGCCCGTCATTGCCCGCATCACGCGTCAGTCGGCCGAGGGCCTGGGGCTGGCGGTCGGTCTCGCCGCCTTCGCGATCGTCAAATCCGTCTCCTTCGATCCGGCGAGTCTTGCTAGGATGGCCCCGGCCCGGCCCGACAGGGTGGTCAGCGGGAAGGTGTGATGCCGTCCTTGAGCTTGCGCATAGACTTCAGCTCCGGAGGACGCGTCGGGCCCGGGAAGATCCACCTGCTCGAGCAGATCGCTGCCTACGGCTCCATATCCGCGGCCGCGCGCGCCATGGACATGTCCTACAAGCACGCCTGGGACCTGGTCGAAGAAATGAATCAGTTGTTCGGCAAGCCGCTGCTGTCGACACAGGCCGGAGGCAAGGACGGCGGCGGAGCCCGCCTCACCCCCGTCGGATTGGCTGTCGTCACCCGCTTCCGCGCCATCGAGCGGGCGGCCGCGACGGCGGCTCGGGCCCAGCTCGAGGCACTGCAGGCGGAGATAGAGTAGTTGCGAGCCGGCGAGCTACTCGCGCGACGGCGGATTCCAGTCGTCTCCTGAAGACGGCGCCTGGGGTTCCATGTCTCCCTCGCTGGGGGTTCGCGGGGCCACGGGGCTCGATTTTGGCGCCTGTGGCGCGCGCGGCGCCGCCCGCCGGCGGCTCGTGCGCTTCGCCGTCGCCGCCTTGCGCGCCGGCTTCGCTCCTCGCTTCGCGACGGCCTTCTTCGCCGCCTTCTTGCCGGGCTTCGCCTTGACGGCTTTCTTTCCGCGCGACGATTTCTTCGCGGCGGTCTTACGCTTCATGGCTTTTGCCATGTTGGTCTCCTCGCTTGAGCGTTGGTCCTGGAATCAGGATCCGTCTTCTTGTAGCCGACAAGATTTCATCGCGCTACACCACATTGCGCAAAAGTGCGCGCTCAATCGTCCTATCGGTTTTGGTGGACGCTCGAAACTTAGCCGAGCGCAACGATTTGCGGGTCGTGTCCGCAGGCGCGGATGAACTTCAGGAGGTCCGCGGAGGCGATCGTGGTCGTCGCGGTGTTCTCCATGGGATGGTAGCTCAGCTGCTCGTGCGCCATCATTGCCTCCTGGAGGACCACATTCACCCGGCGGGCGTGATCGTTGAAGAGGGCGAACGGCGTGACGGCGCCGGGCTCGACTCCCAGGACCTCGAGCAGCAGGTCGGGCCGGCCGAAGGACAGGCGGGCGGAGCCGATCCTTTCAGGCAGGCGCTTGAGGTCGATCCGGGCATCCTCCAGGCACACGATGAGCCACAGCTCTCCTTTGGCGTCCTTCAGAAAGAGATTCTTGCAATGGCCTCCCGGAATTTCGCCGCGCAGGGAACGAGCCTCCTCTACGGTGAACACCGGCGAGTGATCCCTGGTGGTCGTGGCGATGCCGAGCGAGGCAAGCCTTGCGAAGAGATCCTGGCGGGAATGGCTGCCGGGAGGTCCGCTGTTCATGCCGGGTTCCTTCTTCGAAAGGGCCAGCCGGTCACTCCGGAGCAGTAGAGCGCCCACCACACGATGACGGGCTGAAGCGCGAGGCGCGGCGCGTGGTACCACCAGCTGGTTGGCACGCCGGCTACGGGAATCGCCAGGAGCGCGTGGTTGATGTTGGCCGGGAAAACACAGACAGCATAGGCTGCGAGCGCGATGCCGGCGGTCCGGCGCAAGTGCCGAGTCATGAGCCCCAGGGCGCCGGCGATTTCGCAGATGCCTGTTGCAATCACCGTTGCCTTTGGCCACGGCGCCATTTCGGGCACGATCGGCAGAAATCGCTGGGGGGCCGCGATGTGCAGCACACCTGCGACGAAATAGACGGCGGCCATGACGATGCGCATGACATCACGATGAGAGATCGCCATTGCCGCTTCAGTCGTGCAGAAGGTATTCCGGGAACCGCCCGCTATTGCATTTCAGGCGCCCTTGGGCAATACGTTCGAAATGCGCCAGGAGCGCGGGCGTAGCTCAGGGGTAGAGCACAACCTTGCCAAGGTTGGGGTCGTGGGTTCGAATCCCATCGCCCGCTCCAGTTTGTAGCCTAGTAACAAATACTTAGTTCGAAATTGTCGAAATTGTCCTTCGGGCCCTATCCCATTTGCTAGTTTGGCAGCGCCTTGGCAGCATGATTGATTATTCTGTCGACTGCTGGCGCCCTGGCCGACCCCCACGCCCTGCCGGAGAGGCTGACGCGCTTTGTCCGGGGTGCCTGCCCCTGCCTCGGCTAATTTTTCGATTTTGAAAAGTTTCGGGTTCTAGCTAGCGCCGTCAGCTAAAGTTCTCCTCAAACTCGCGATCTTGGGGACCGCCGAATGTTGAAGGCACACTTGGATGCTGTCGAGGATCAGATTCTTGCTACCTCTAGAATACCCGCCAATGCCGGCCACGCGCTCCATCGCGGCACACCAAGAGAGACTTTTATTCGACAGTTTCTAGAGACGCATATTAGGGCCTGTATTCAGTTGAGCAAGATGATAGCGCAAGCCAGTTGAACTCCGGCGAGAAAGTTTCTGGCGAGTTTGTCGTAGCGTGTGGCAATGGCCCGAAAATGCTTGAGTTTATTGAAGAAGCGCTCGATCAGATTGCGTTCGCAGTAGAGCGCGAAATCGCAGGCCCGCTTGGTCTTGCGGTTGGCCTTGGGCGGGATGACGGGAACAATTCCGCGCTCGGTCAGGGTGTCGATGAACGGATCGGCGTCGAACGCCTTGTCGCCGATCAGCGCCTCGGGATCGGCGGTTTCGATCAACGGCTCCGCACACGCCAGATCGTGGGTCTGGCCTGGCGTGAGCATCAGTTCAACCGGATTGCCGAGGGCATCGACCAGCGCGTGGATTTTGGTGGTCAAGCCACCGCGGGATCGACCGATCGCTTGCGGGCCGTTTTTTTTCGCGCCCCCGCGCTATGCTGATGAGCCCGGACAAACGGTGGCGTCGATCATCATGTACTCGTTGTCGTGATCGCTCGCCAACAGCTTGAAAACACGCTCGAAAACCTCGCTCTTCGCCCACCGGTTGAAGCGCTGGTAGACGATGTTCCAGTCGCCGAAGGGCTCGGGAAGATCGCGCCAGGGAACGCCAGCTCTAAATCGGTAGAAAACCGCATCAACGAACAGTCGATTGTCCTCTGCCGTTCCCCCGACATGGCCTTCGCGGCCCGGCAGAAAGTCCTTGATCCGCTCCCACTGGTCGTCGCGTAATGCATAACGGCGCATCGGTCGGCCCCTCCTCAGGCCGACCGCCCATGAATCACTCAATGCCTGATTTGGGAATCCCCCAACTGAAGACAGGCCCTAGCACTCGGGTCTCCATCGGCTCGGGGGAGATCATCGACGTAACGTCAGCGCCTAGACAGGCTCGAAACCAGCACGACATTGTGATTTTCAGGAACGACTATCCACGGATTCCTCTGGGTGGCCACATTCACGCTTTCCTGGCCGAGTCGGTGATCGCAACAATTGAGGTAAAGTCCATTCTAACTGAGCATGAGTTGGAAGTAGCCATTCTGAGCGCAGGGCGCGCGAAAGCCCTACAGCGACATATTGGTGGAGCGGTAAGAGCGGGGTACGTGCCCCCGGGCATACTGAGCTATGTTGTCGCATATGCTGGCCCGGCAAACATCAACACTGTCTATACTTGGCTGAAGAGAATTGAGGCTCGCCACGGGCTGAACCAAGCTAACTTGCCTGCGACGGGTAGAGAGAGATTACAAAGAGTGAGCGAGTTTATTGAGGCCATATTCTGCCTCGGGCTTGGCACCATCACCTTTGATAATTCACCCGTGGGCCTAGTAACCGATGCCATGCGGGTGGATCATCCGACGTGCAAATACACCGTGCTGAGCCAAACGAACGGAAACGTGCTGTTCCTATTCATACTCATAACTCAGGCGGTTTCGGGTACCAGTCTACAGATGCCACAGGTCACACGATACCTAGATGGGCATGAGTTCAACATTCGCTTCCACCCCTAGCGCTAATCTGCCGTACTGGAATGACAAGTCGCGCGGCGCAACGACACCCGCCCTACCGGAAGGGCTGCCGCGCTTTCGCCGGAGTGCCCGCCCCTACCGCGGCTAAATTTTCCGTTTTCAAAATCTTTCAGGACTGAAAAGTCTCTGTAGCCTAAGCTGTTCCTTCTTGACCTCGAGCCATTTGCGCCGACGCGCCGCGTTGCGCGGATCGCTGCCCGGATCTTTCAGTAACCACCGCCGGCGCCGCTCTTCACTCCACCGATGCCCTTGGCCGCCCTTCAGAGTGGTATCCTTTCCCAGCGCCATG
>CAWHQZ010000020.1:0-54947 GCA_963831645.1 uncultured Alphaproteobacteria bacterium
AATGTCGACGGCAGCAATTCATCCCGCAGCGACGCATCACTTGCCGGGTTTCATAACGGCTCCGGGAGAAACCGACGTACTGCTCAACGTCATGATCGTCTTCCTCGCCGCTACAGTCCTCATGGTGGGGATCCTGTATTTCCGGCTTCACGCCCTTCCCGAACACATGGCGCACGGAACCAGCAAAGTGCAATTACAGATCGTAGGTGTTTTGGGGCTTCTCTCGCTGTTCACGCACAACCACATTTACTGGATCGCGGGACTGCTCCTGGCGTTGATCCCGGTTCCGGACTTCTCAACTCCGTTGAAGGGAATGGCCGAATCCTTGGCAAAGATGGCCGCTACCAAGCAGGCCGTGCCGAACGTCGAGTCGCTTCCTCGGCCGCGACGCGCTCTCGATCATCCACAGGAAGTTGCCGGCGAAGTAAAGGACCTGAGGCATGCTTGAATTGAACGAGAAGACTGGTGAGATCCATTTATCTTTCCCCTCTGCTTGTCCGGTTCGGAAACCAGCAGGCGATGGGGATCGGTCCTGTCGGACCTCAAGTCATCCACATGAATTAGGCTCGCCGTGGAATGCGCGGGAGGCAAAAACGCTGGGCTGGTGAAGTCCTAGCGGAGAGCCTGAGGCATGTTTGCGGCGAAGGCAGCGATCGCCACGCGGCATCATCATTCTAGCTGTTGGGGCAGTTGCGACTAGGTGGCGCCGATGGCTTGATCGAAGCATTGTGCCTCAGGCAGGGCGAATTGTACGCCACAGCGATGTCAGGATGGGCACTAGCGCTAACGCCGTAACGGCGCCTATGGCAAGGCCGAAGGCCGCTGAAGTGATGACTCCTGCCAGCCAAGCCAGCAGGCCGCCAATGGAGGGAATGGCAGCACGCGCGGCGTCGCTGATGACATGGACCACCTGTTCGGGCCCATCGATGCCGTATGAATGAAGGCCGTGAATGATGATGCCGCCCCCGACCCAAAGCATGGCAACTGTGCCGACGAAACTCAGCATCCTAAGGAACGCCGGCATGCCATGGACGGTGACCTTCCCGATGGCGCGTGTAGTCGTACCTCGGCGCTGAGCAAGGTAAACGCCGAAATCGTCCGCCTTTACGATGATCGCTACCAAGCCGTACACGCCAGCCGTGACGAGAAGGCCGATAGCCGACAGCACGAGTGCCTGCATGAGAATGTTGGGGGTCGCGATGCTGGCGAGACTAATCGCCATGATCTCAGCCGAGAGAATAAAGTCGGTGCGGATAGCGCCGGCCACGGTCTCCTCCTCGAGCGCCCTAGCGCCGACGGCGGGCGCATGTGCGGCGTTCGCGTGCGCGTCGTGCGGCGCCATCATCTGATGCACCTTTTCGTAGCCCTCGAAACAGAGGAACACACCGCCGATCATCAATAGAGGCATGATCGCCCAAGGAGCGAAGGCCGAAAGAAGCAATGCCGCCGGCAGCAGGAACAGGATCTTGTTCTTCAGCGAGCCCCGGGCGATGCGTCCGATAATCGGCAATTCGCGGTCCGCTGCAAAACCAACCACATATCGGGGTGTAACAGCGGCGTCGTCGATCACGACACCGGCCGCTTTTGCGCTCGCCTTGATGGTGTGCGTCGCGGCGTCGTCGAGCGAGGCTGCCGCAACCTTCGCAAGGGCAACAACATCGTCTAGAAGTGCCAGGAGCCCGCTTGCCATGTCCCACGCTCCGTCCGCCTGCGGTTCCTATCTTTTTGGCCTCATCCGCCGAAAAACCGCAAGGCCGTCACGGCCGCGCCGAGCAGAATGGAAACAATGCGCGAAGCGAGCTCCATCTCAGGTGCCAGGTATGGGGATTGCGGACATGCTCTCGTTCGGGCAACGCTAGCGGAAACCATGGCCATACTCCACGTCGCCGTTACCGGACGCGATCGGCGTCATCTGTCCGAGCTTCGGAACAAGTTCCGGGTGGTCGTCGTCGGGGCCCGGGAGACCCGCCGCGGCATCGTTGTGGATGCCTACATCCCGGCCGAGCGAGTCGACTGGCTCCGGAAGAAGGGCTATGGCGTCGAGCTCCTCGAGGAGATCGAGGCCCCGGGTCGCGCGCGCCAGGCCGAAGGCCGTGCCGCGGCGGAGACCCGCCTCAAGCGCGGACGCTACGGCGACGTGATCTGGGGCGGCGGGTACCTCACCGTAGACGAGGTCGAAACCGCGATCGTGCTGGGCGAGAAGAACCATCCCGAGGTCTTCGAGCGCATCCCGCTCCCGCATCTGACCTGGGAGAAGCGACGGTGCCACGCCTTCCGCATTGGCACGGGCGACGGCAAGAAGCGTCCGGCGGTCTGCTTTCTTGCCGGGCTGCACGGACGCGAATGGGGCGGACCGGACATCCTGGTCTACCTCGGCATGCGTCTCCTGCGCGCCTACCGCGACGGGAAGAGCATCAGGCTGGGCCAGGAGGTCTTCACCCCGGCCCAGGTGCGCGCGATCGTGGAGACGCTGGATGTCGTGGTCTTTCCCCAGGTGAATCCCGACGGCCGCCACTTCAGCATGGAGCGGTATCCGTGGTGGCGGAAGAACCGGCGGCCGGCACCCAAGGGGCGCGGGTCGAAGAGCATCGGCGTGGACATCAACCGCAACTTTCCCTTCCTGTGGCGCTTCGACCGGCACTTCGCTCCCAATACGGTGGGCAGCTCCTTCAAGCCGAGTGATTACGAGAGTTACGTGGGTCCCCGCCCGGCCTCCGAGCCCGAGACGCGGAACGTGATCTGGCTCCTCGATCGCTTTCCGAACATCCGATACCTGGTCGACCTGCACAGCTACGGTGAGACCATCCTGCACAGCTGGGGCACCGACGAAAACCAGTCCGACGACCCGCGGATGAACTTCCGAAACCCGCGTTACGACGGGATGCGGGGACGGATCCACGACCATGTCTACCGGGAGTACCTCCTCGCGGCGGACGCCAAGCTGGCGGCGCGGATGGGGAAGCGGATGGCAGACGCCATCCGGCGGGTGCGGGGACGCGAATACAAGGTGAAGCAGGCGGTCGGGCTCTACCCGACCGCGGGCGCCTCGGACGACTACGCCTACAGCCGCCACCTGGTGGATCGTCGCAAGGGAAAGATCATCGCCTACACGATCGAGTGGGGGCGCAGCCGTGCCTCCACGCCGTTTCATCCGCCCTACGACGAGATGCGGAAGGTCATGCGCGAGGTGACTGCTGGCCTGCTCGAGCTCTGCGCGAGCGTGGCAAAGGAGACCCGACGAGGGGAGCCAGCGTACATTAGGCGATGATGCGGTCGATCTCGCCGGTCGCTCAAGAGATCGGGCGGCCAGCCTTGCATCTTCTGCTCCATACCACCCTGCATTCGATTGCCGCTGTCTGGTTCAGAACGCACTTGAGCAGGGCTTGCTTCACATGATGTCGACGCCTGACGCGTCTCCGGGTGACGTAGTTGGCGGCCTTGAGGGCCTACGTAAACAGTTCCAAGAGAAAGGTCTCGGCGACGCGTTCGGTTTCGACGTACAGAATCGTGCTCGAGGGCGATCTCGCGGCAACCCTCCCAACAGCGTCATACAATTGCGATGCGCCGATGACAGCGGACTTTCCCGTCGCTGACATGAACAGCCGACACTGACCACCGCGGCCAGCGCCTTTACGGTGCACTGTGGGAATCATGGCGGGGCAACGAAAATCTGAAAGACCGATCCGTGCGGGTTGCCCGGCGACGCCCACAGGCGCCCGCCATGAGCTTCGATGATCGACCGACAAATCGACAGCCCAAGCCCCATTCCGTCGTGCTTCGTAGTAAAGAATGCATCGAAGATGCGCTCCTCATCCCAGAGCGCGAGGAATCACCTATGCCAATTTATGCCCGTGAACTTGGCATTGACGATCGTGCCTTTTGTGCCACTGACGATAGACGGAATATCGGCCAATGCTCCAATGGCTGCGGACTTTCCGGTGGCTTTTGCGAAGTGACAGGCCAATTCGACCTTCGGTCCCATGGAACCCGCTGGAAACGAGTGTTCAGAGAGAGCATCGGGGTGCGCCTCGTGGATGGCTCTCGCCTGCGGCGTTCCGTAGTCGAGGAAGACTGCCGTGGGGTCCGTCGCCATGATGAAAAGATCGGCGTCCAGTTCGCGAGCCAAGAGCTCTGAACACGCATCCTTGTCAATCACTGCCTCCACGCCCACGAGCTTTCGGTCCGCCCCCCGCTCGTACATGGTTGGAATGCCCCCACCGCCAGCGCAAATGATCACGGTTTGATGATCGAGCAGCCAGCGGATCGGTCGGATCTCGAAAATGCGCTTCGGCGTTGGCGAGGGCACTACGCGCCGCCATTTAATGCCGTCCTGCTTGAAGACCCAGCCCTTCTCTGCCCTTATCCGATCGGCTTCGGCACGATCATAGACAGGGCCAACGAATTTTGTCGGATTCTTGAAACCCGGATCGTCTCCGTCGACTTCCACCATGGTAAGCAGCGTGGCAAATGGAACTTCAAAAGGAAGCAGGTTGCCGAGCTCCTGCTCGATCATGTAGCCGATCATTCCCTCGGTTTCCGCGCCGAGAACGTCCATCGGGTAGGCCTCGTCCGATTTATACGCCGCACCCTGCAGTGCCAACAGCCCCACCTGCGGGCCGTTGCCGTGGCTGATCACCACTTGATGCTCGGCAGCGATTGGTGCAATCGCTTCCGCCGCGATCCTGATGTTCTTTCGCTGCACTTCCGCGGTCATCGGCTCGCCGCGCTTCAGAAGCGCGTTGCCCCCCAGTGCAATCACCACGCGCATGTCTAGTCACCCAGTGTGGCCACCAGCAGGGCCTTGATCGTGTGCATCCGGTTTTCTGCCTGCTCGAATGCTATGTTCGCTTCCAATTCAAAAACATCGTTTGTCACTTCGAGACCATTGGACATTCCATAGTCGGCAGCGATCTGTTTTCCCACCACGGTCTCCGTGTCGTGGAAGGCCGGTAGGCAGTGCATGAACTTCACCTGCGGATTCCCGCTTGCCTTCATCAATGTGGCATTGACCTGGTAAGGCGTTAGCAACTTGATGCGTTCCTTCCACACTTCCTTGGCTTCGCCCATGGAAACCCACACATCGGTGTGAATGAAGTCGACACCTTTCACGGCAGCTGCCGGGTCTTCAGTGATTGCCAGCCGCGCACCGGACTTGGCTGCAAGGCCGTCGGCGATTTTCCTGTATTCGTCTGATGGCCACAACTGCTTCGGTCCGCAGATCCGAACGTCCATGCCCATAAGGCAGCCGACGATCAGCAGCGAGTGGCCCATGTTGGATCGCGTGTCGCCGACATAGGCGTACTTGATTTCACTCAGCGGCTTGTCGCTATGCTCGCGCATGGTCATGACGTCGGCGATCATCTGAGTCGGATGGTACTCATCGGTCAAACCGTTGTAGACCGGGACGCCAGCATATTTGGCGAGCGTTTCCACGCCGTGCTGGGCCGCGCCGCGATACTCGATGGCGTCAAACATCCGTCCTAGGACACGCGCAGTATCCTTGAACGATTCCTTGTGGCCGATCTGCGATCCGGCGGGGTCAAGATAGGTGACATTTGCGCCCTGATCATAACAGGCCACTTCGAAGGCACAGCGGGTGCGGGTCGAAGTCTTCTCGAAGATCAGGCAAATTTCCTTGCCTTCGAGGTGCTTCTGTTCAGTGCGTGCATATTTCGCGCGCTTCAGATCGCGAGCCAGGTCGAGGAGGTAACGGAACTCGCGCGGTGCATAATCCTGCACAGTCAACAGCGATCGGTTGCGAAGATTGAAGCTCATTTCCCTGCTTCCTTCAGATTGCGCCCAAGAACAGGCTTCTCAATAGGCGGGCTCGCGCCAGATCGGGCAAGTCATGCAATGACCGCCGCCGCGACCCCGGCCGAGTTCTGAGCCGCGGACGGTGATCACTTCCACTCCGGCCTTGCGAAGCAGGGTGTTGGTGTGGGTGTTGCGGTCATAGGCAACCACCACGCCAGGCTCCAGTGCGACAACGTTGTTGCCGTCGTCCCATTGCTCCCGCTCGGCTTCATAAGTGTTGCCGCCAGTGGCCACACTGCGCAGCTTGTTCAGGCCCAGCGCGTCGCGGACCACCTCAAGCATCGGCTTTTCTTCCTGCCGCACTTCAAAGTCTCCATTGTCATCAGTCGGATGGAGGCTGTAGCAGCGGATCTGGCCGACGACCTCCTCGAATAACGTCACAAGATCCCGGTCACAGAAACTGAACACCGTATCGAGGTGCATGGCCGCGCGGCTTTTCGGCATGAGGCAACCTATTACACGGGCGGCAGCCTTAGCCTTGAACAGCTGTCGTGCAACTTGCCACACTGCCTGATAGGTAGTGCGCTCGCCCATACCGATGAGGACGATGCCCTTGCCGATCGGCATCACGTCGCCGCCTTCCATTGTCGAGTTTCCGAAATTTTCGTCGGAATCGCCCCACCAGATCCTGAAGCCCTGGTCTTTGAATGTGGGATGGAACTTGTAGACTGCGCGCTGCAGCAATGTTTCGGGCTTGCGGGCCGGCCAGAACATCGGATTGAGAGTTACCCCGTTGTAGATCCAGCACGACGGATCACGCTGAAACAGGGTGTTGGGAATGGGTGGCATCACGAATTCGGCGCCCCCGAAGGCATCGCTCATAAGCAGTTTGACGCGGCCTTCAGGAAGGTCGGAGATGGCGATACCACCAATAAGAAAGGCCGCCAGCTGTTTGGCAGGCATCTCGTCAAGCCACGGCCGGACGAAAGCAGCAACCTGGATGCCCAAAGCGTTGTCGGTTATCTGCCGGTCGAGCACGAAGCGGCGCGCTTCCTTGTCTTCGAGCGTCTGCGCCAAAAGATCGTGCAGCTCCAGTACCTCGACTCCACGCTCCTCCATTTTGAGTGTGAAATCGTAGTGGTCCTTCTGGGCTTCATGAACCCAAATCACGTCGTCAAACAGGAGGCTGTGACAGTTCCCCGGAGTGAGCCGCTGGTGAGCAAGCGACGGCCGACATACCAAGACGGTTTTTAGTTTTCCGACTTCGGAATGAACTCCATACTCTCGCATTTAGATTCTCCCTGTGCGGGGTAGACCGTGTCTTGTAGACTTGACGTTCACCACGCGGGTCGTCAACAGCGAAACAAGCACTTAAAGGCCCTGAGCTTCTGTATTTCTACCGGCCGCGCTTCGGCTACCTTTGCACTATTTGCCATCTGTTGTCCTCTACCAGGCCGCCGGTAGGCCTTCGCTTGACATGCTCTGAAGCGCCGAACCTACGATCCGGTTAGTCGCATTTACTTCAACGCCAAAAATGGCGTATTGACGAAGGTCAAGGGATCAATCGGAATCTCGGCAGACACTCTCCTGACGGGTGGGTCATTGCGTGCCATCCTGGCCCCAACCCTGTCGCAGAGGATTTTTGCCGGATGATGACCGCGAGGCGCTGTCGCGTATCTAGGCGCGGATAACTGGGTGCGGGATCGAAATGGTGAAAAAGGAGAAAAGCCTCGGTATCGCTGCCTGCACGGCCATTGTGGTCGGCAACATGGTGGGCTCCGGTTTCTATCTTTCGCCGGCCGCCCTGGCGCCCTACGGCAATCTTGCAATCCTTGCCTGGATCGTCATGGCCGTCGGCGCGATCTGTCTCGGCCTCACTTTCGCCAAGCTCGCGCGGCTCGCACCCGTGACCGGCGGACCCTACGCCTATACAAGGCTCGCCTATGGCGACTCCGCAGGCTTCCTTATCGCCTGGGGCTACTGGATTTCGATCTGGACCTCACTGCCGGTGATCGCCATCGCCTTTGCCGGTGCGGTGATGGACTATTTCCCGGGAATGCACAACAGGACCATGGCCGTCGTGCTGACGCTGGGCGCGATCTGGGGCGTCGTTGGCGTCAACCTGCGCGGGGTCAAGGCAGCCGGCATCTTCTCGGAAATCACGACCTACTCCAAGCTGGTGCCATTCGCCGCCATCGCGCTGATCGGGCTGCTCTACGTCGATGCATCCAACTTCACGCCCTTCGATTCCAGCCAGACTTCGTTGTTCACCGCAGGCGCCGCCATGGCGCCATTGACGATGTTTGCCTTTCTCGGGCTGGAATCCGCCACGGTGCCGGCAGGCGACGTCAAGGATGCCGCACGCACGATCCCGAGGGCGACGGTGCTCGGTATCGGCATCGCCGCGCTGCTCTATGTGCTGGGTACCGTTGCGGTCATGGGGGTGGTTCCAGGCAGTCAGCTGGTGAAATCGGTAGCGCCCTTCTCGGATGCCGCGCAGATCATGTGGGGCCCGTGGGGTGGAACACTGGTGTCGCTCGCCATTATCCTGTCGTCGATCGGTGCGCTCAACGGATGGACGCTGCTGATGGGACAGGTGCCCATGGCCGCCTCCCGGGACAAGCTGTTCCCGCCCGTCTTCAGCAAGCTATCCGCGCGCGAGGTTCCGGCGACAGGCATCATTGTCTCGGCTGCACTCGCTACGCTGCTGGTTCTTGTTCAGGCCATTAGCGCATCGGGCTTCTCGGCCGCCTACAATATGGTAGTCGGACTGAGCACGATGGCCGCCGTAATCCCCTACGCCTTCTGCGCCCTGGCCAGCCCACTGGTTGCGGCACGGACGACACCCGGAGTCACGATGCCGCGCCTCACGATCATCGAGATCGTCGCATTCATCTTCGCGGCGTTCACGCTCTACGGCTGCGGTGCCGAGCCCGTGCTCTATGGTCTGATACTGCTGATCCTAGGGATTCCCGTCTTCGTCTGGCAACGACGGCGCACCTCCTCTGCCGAGGATGCATCCAACTAGAGGGCGCGCTGATGATAGGCTACGACGCGCCGTGGCCGACCTCAGAGAAGAACTGGCGGACCTGCAAACCGTCGTTGGTGTCAATCAGGGCCGAACTTTGACCCCTGATCAGCGTGCAAAACTGCCTCCCTCCCCCCGCGGCGGGCGATCGATCCAGGGCCCGCCCTACATAGGTCGGCGTGTCGCCTGCGCCACATCCTGGACGCGGACCAGAAAGTTCGGGGGCTATTAGGGGCGCCCCGAAATCACGCTACTGAGGAACTGGCGCACGCCGCTACGTCTTCACGCATAGGACGTGATAGGTCCCGTCGATCAGCTCGGCCCCTTCCCGGCCGTGCTCATGCCCCACCAGCAAGCGAAGCTGGCAAGCGGCGCCAAAGACAAGGAGCACGCTATGTCTCAGGAACTCAAGGGCGGGGCTTTGGAACGGGTGGTGGGTAAAGGTGGCGCTGGGCGAGCCAGAAGCCGCAATTGAGCGCGTCGAACGCGCTATGCGCAATAAGTCCGCAAGATCCACAGAGTTTATGCATCCAGACTGCAATTGCGTGCGCACATCTTGTTGCAGGGCGCTATGAAGTCGCGTTGTCGGCGGCAGAAGTAGCAATGCGGGCGCATCCCGACTGCTGCCTAGATCTGTTGCTTCAAGCAATGGAGATAGTGCTCCCCGGCCTTTACCTCGACACCATGGGTTTCGTGCCCAAAGCCGGCGAAGCGTCGATCCCAGTCGCGTAGCGCCTTGAGATAGCCGATGTAGGGTCCATCGGCGGGACCCGTACTCTCGCCCGGCATCATCATCGGGATGCCTGGTGGATAGGGTACAATGCTCGTTGCCACGACCCGCTGTGCAGCCTCATCCAGCCGGATGCGTTCCACTTGGTTGCGCACCAGACGTCGATACGCATCTGCTGGCAGCATCTCGGGAACTGGCAGGCTTGAGAAAGCTTGCTGCAAATGATGCATCTGATTCGACTTCCTGTAGTGATCGAACATCTCGTCGCTCAAATCGCGCAAGCCCATGGTAGCGTAGCGCTCGGGGAAGGCATCGACGAGATTCGGCAAGATCACGCCGAGCTTCACGTTCGCGTCGTAATCCTCTTTGAACTTGATCAGCGTGGTCAACAACGTTCCCCACTTGCCCTTGGTCATCCCGATGGAGAAGAGAAAGAGAACGGTAAAGTCCTGAGTCTTTTCGTACTCAAAGCCATGACGCACAAGATAGGCAGCGATGATCGCGGCCGGGATGCCACGCTGCTCGAACGAGCCATCGGACGCGATGCCTGGCGCCACGACCGTGACCTTGATCGGGTCGAGCATGCAGTAGCCATCTTCGAGCCCTTCGAAACCATGCCATGCCTCACCAGGATGCAGCATCCAGCAATTGGGGTCGGTGACCAGCAACGTTTCCGGCGCGTCTTCGAATGCGATCCGCTTCCCTGTCGCGGGATCGGTGACTTCGGTCGGATTCCACGTGCTGAAGAACCAGTCATTGGCCTGCGCATACTGCCGCTTGATGCGCCCGACCGTCTGGCGAAAACTCACAGCCTCGCGAATGGACTCGGTGGTCAATGCGAGCCCGCTCATACCGTCCATCATGGCGGCCGAAATCTCGTTAGAGGCGATGATCGGATAAAACGGCGAAGTCGACGCATGCATCATGAACGACTCGTTGAAACGAGCATGCTCAATGGGGTCCCGTCCGTCGCGAATGTGAATGAACGAGGCTTGCGAGAGCGCCGCGAGCAGTTTGTGGGTCGAATGTGTCGCGAACAATGTCGGTCCGTTCTTGTATGAGGCGGGGTCGCCGAACATGGCGTGACGACCGCGGTAGAGCGGGTTGAAGCGTGCATAGGCGTACCACGCTTCGTCGAAATGCAGGCGATCGATGACGTCGCCGCCGATCTCGATCACGCGTTCGACATTGTAGATCAATCCATCGTAGGTCGAATTCGTGATGATGGTATGCTGCGGCTTGAGCCTGTTCGCGCCAGCGGTCAACGGATTTGCGCCGGCACGCTTCCTGACCGTTTCCGGCTGCAGATCTTCAGGATAGATCGGTCCGATGATGCCGTAGCGGTTGCGGTGCGGCACGAGAAAGACCGGGATCGCCCCGGTCATCACCAGGCCATGCTCGATGGATTTGTGACAGTTGCGGTCACACAGGGCAATGTCGTTCTGCGTCAGGCTCGCCATGAATATGATGCGGTTGGAGCCTGATGTGCCGTTGGTAACCGTGTATGACCGATGCGCGCCAAATACGCGGGCGGCATACTTCTCGCTCTCACCGATCGGCCCGCTATGGTCGAGAAGCGAGCCAACTGCCGCCATACCGATCGAAAGATCCGAGCGCAGCAAGTTCTCGCCGAAGTAGTCGAAGAAGATTTTCGATACCGGTGTCTTGAGAAAGGCCGTGCCGCCCAGGTGCCCGGGCGTGCCGAAGGCATATTCATGAACGTTCGCTTGCGCGAGCATCGAGGAGAACATGGGCGGCAGCAGGTTCTCGCGATAGCGCTGAATCGCGGCTTCGACCCGACCCGCCATTAACGTGGGCGTGTCTTCGGTCAGCCAGATGAACTCATTCGCCAGCTTGAGCGTGCTCAGTGGAATCGCGGATATGTGGCTGCGCTCACCAAAAAGGAAGGCCGGCGCCCGATCATTGCGCGCACGAAACGCGCGCAACACAGTTTCCGCGCCACCGGACTGATCGAGATCAGCGTCGACTATCACCGAGCCGATCAATGGATCGGACCAAATTGCTGACGCACCATCTGCCGCTGAGCGGGCGGGAATCACCTCGAATCCGCGCTCTCGCAGCTTCTCGACCAGCGCAATCCCGGAGCGCTGCAGTGTCGTCCCGACTTGGATGTCACCGAACACTGCCAGGATACTCAACGGGGACATAAGAGCCGCATGTGCCATCAGTCTCTCCCTGACGCCTTACCCAGCGAAGCGACTGCAGAACCCCGTGACGTCCACGTCGACAATGCACACTGTGTCCGCCGCGTTGACGCAGCTCGGCTCCGGTCCGAAATATCACGAGAGCCGCTCCGCTGGACCCAGATCGAAAGGCAACCGGCGTCCGGCCACCTACCTTGATCCAAACAGCGCATTCGCTCTCCTTCTTGGTTCCTCTCTGCGAGTGGCAATCTCACTAACAGATGTGGGCATTCGAAGTTTAGCAGACTCTTGAAAAAGTGGAACGGCGACGATCGATGCAATCGCCTACCGTTTGCTCAACTCCCTTTCATCCGCCCTATCCCGAGATGCGAAAGGTCATGCGCGAGGTGGCCGCGGGCCTGCTGGAGTTCTGTGTGCGAGCGCGGTAGCGCCAAGCGGCGTCCGGTCGTGACATCAAAGGAAACGGTCCCGACGACCCGCGCATCGCAGCCTGCTGAGAGCGGCGCCGCGGAGGTGCGAAGTAGTGAGCAATCCGTGCCTGACCGGCTGACCTGTCAGAATCGTTTGATGTGTGCAAAAATGCAACAGTGCGTCTCCATTGTGGTCCTTGGCTCTCCTTGGCTCAGACCGTACTTGTTGTCGCCGCAGTCGGCTGGTATGTATCCAGAGATTCGGGGAAGAATCGAATGTCGAAAGCGCAGTTGCTCCGTCGGGCACTTCTGAGCGGTGCGGCGCTGGGCGCCATGGCCGCCGGTGCGCAGGCCGACGAGCTGGCCGATCTCAAAGCGCAGCTCGAGGCCCTGCAAGCCCGCGTTTCTCAGATTGAATCCCAGCCACCGCCGGAAGCCCTGCCTGAGGGTGCGAGCCTGGTATCGGTGCGTCGGGGGCAGTTGTCTTCGTCGATGATCGCTCCATCGCCGGTCTGGGAGCGGCCGCGTGAGCACCAGGGCTTCACCTTCTCCATAAGGCCGACGGCCGACATGCCGGCGCCGGAAACCGAGGTGACCGTGAGTGGAGAGGTCCGTGTTCGGGCGGGATTCATCTCGGATCCTGACTTTTTCTTATTTGGCGGCTACCATGATGGCGATGGTGGCTCTGAGGACGAGGACGGCCTGAGCATCGATGCCCGCGGTCGTGTGCAAGTCGAGGGCAAGACCGAGACCGCTGTCGGCGCGGTGGGAGCCACGATCCGCCTCGAAAGCGACTATGACGGCGGCTACCAGGAACCATTTGAAGGTCATGAGACCGAGGATGTCCGGATGGACATCGCCTGGGGTTTTTGGGATGCGACGCCGAACTTTCAGCTGGGCGGTGGCTACTGGTACAACACCGGCACGTTGCAGGCTGGCGTGGACTGGCAGTTCAGCGACCTCCTCGGGCTCAACATGGGCTTCAGCAACACCACGAACGAGCAGATCCGTCTGACCTGGAAGAGCAGCGACGGGGCCTTCACGGCAGCTCTCGGCATCGAGGACAACGACGCCTACTGCGCTGAGGATTTTGGCTACGATTCGTTGGATGGTGAACGTGAGTTTTCATACTGCGCGGACAGCGCTGAATCGGATATTCCACAGATCGGCGGCTATTTCCTGTACGATGCCGGCGGCTGGCAAATCACCGGTGCGGCGAGCTGGCAGAAGGACGAAAGCGCAGTCTTCGCATTCGAAGACGTAGAGGATGAGGAGTTCTCAACCACCGACAGCCGAGACGACTGGTCGGCGGGCCTCGGCGTGAATGGCGAGGTCGGCATGTTCACCTTGACTGTCGGGGCAGTGGCCGGCGAGGATAACAGCACCGCCATCCTTCCGCTTGCCGACGTGCGCTGACGACGAGCGATGGTGGGCCATATCCGGGGGCGTCATCGCCGACCTGGACAACGCCTTCAAGATTCAGCTGGGCGGAGCCTTTGCGCAGAACCTGGGCCGGGAGGATTGCCAGTTCGACAATTGCGATGAAGAACTTGAGTTCTGGGACGTGTCGTTGGCGGTGTTCTGGGAGCCGGTCGATCAGCTGACCTTGAGCGTGGGTGCCAGTTGGAGTTATAACGAACGCCGGGAACTCGAAGAGGAGACGAGGGCGACGAGGGCGAATTAGAGTTGGTCAAGGACGAAGGTGAATTCATCGTCGGCGGCTTCGGCGGCTACTGGCGCTTCTGACCCAGACGCCTGATCTCACAAGGAATGCAAGTCAGCCCGTGGTTATTCCACGGGCCTGATTTTTTGCCTCGCGCCGGTGGAGGATGGCGGTCCGTGGTGAAGGTCCAGCATGACACCGCGCAACGAGACGAATGGCGCCAGTGTATTGAGAGACTGCGACGGCAAACTGCTCAAAATTTTACCTCTCTTGAGGGCGATCCGCAACCAATGCTTTAGCCGCCCGTAACGCCCGTGAAAGCAGAAGACAGGAATGGGCTGCGGGCGACCGCAAGCAGAGTTTGACCTCGGCCAGACATTTTCGCAAGATCAACAATGATTTTGACCTGAATCAAGAAACCAGATCCCGGTTGGTGGCATTCACTTAGACTGTGCGGAGGGTGTCATGGAATTACACCAGGCGTTTCCGATTGCCATTATCGATGAAGACTACGACGGCAGTAATGCCGCCGGTCGCGGTATGCGGGAGCTTGCTTCTGCAATCGAGAAGCAGGGATTTCGCATTGTGGCCGGCCTCAGCTATGAGGACGCCCGGCGGCTGGTCAATGTGTTCAATACTGAATCGTGCTGGCTTGTATCTGTCGACGGCCGGGAGGACGTTTCGACGCGATGGCAGGTCCTCGAGGAAGTGTTGGCCGCCAAGCGTGGGCGCAATGATCGCCTGCCGATCTTTTTGTTCGGCAATGAGCTCACTGCGGAGATGGTGCCCGCAAGCGTGCTCAAGCACGCGAATGCCTTTATGCGGCTGTTCGAAGATTCGCCTGTGTTCCTCGCCCGCGTCATCTGCCGCGCCGCAGAGCTCTATATCGAGCGTCTGCCTCCGCCGATGTTCAAGGCGCTCATGGATTACACTTTGCATGCCAGCTATTCCTGGCACACGCCCGGTCACGGCGGCGGTGTCGCGTACCGAAAGAGCCCGGTAGGTCAGCTGTTCTACCAGTTCTTTGGTGAAAATACCCTGCGCTCCGACGTCTCGGTTTCGGTGGGGATGCTCGGGTCGCTGCTCGATCACACCGGCCCGATTGCCGAGGGCGAGCGCAATGCGGCGCGCATCTTCGGTGCGGACGAGACACTGTTTGTCGTCGGCGGCACATCGACCGCCAACAAGATCGTCTGGCACGGCACTGTGTCCCGCGGCGATCTCGTCCTGTGCGACCGCAATTGCCACAAATCGATCCTTCACTCTCTGATCATGACGGGCGCGACACCGATCTATCTCGTACCCTCGCGCAACGGCCTCGGGATCATTGGGCCGATTTCGCGGGAACAGTTCACGGCCGAGTCGATACGGAAGAAGATCGCCGCCAGCCCGCTCGCAAAGGAGACAGGCGGCAAAGTTCGCCTCATGGTGATGACCAACTCGACCTACGACGGCCTGTGCTACAACATCGACGAGATCAAACGGACCGTTGGCGGCGCCGTCGATGTGCTGCACTTCGACGAAGCGTGGTACGCCTACGCCAATTTCCACGAGTTCTACGAAGGCTATCATGCCATCTCATCCAAACGACCCGAGCGATCGCCGCACGCCATCACCTTCGCCACGCATTCAACGCACAAACTCCTCGCCGCCTTGTCGCAGGCGTCCATGATCCATGTCCAGCAGAGCGAAAAGCAGCGGCTCGACATGGCCCGGTTCAACGAGGCGTTCATGATGCACACCTCGACATCTCCTCAATACGGCATCATTGCGTCCTGCGATGTGGCTGCCGCCATGATGGAACAGCCGGCTGGTCGTGCACTGGTCCAGGAAACGATTGAGGAGGCTCTGAGCTTTCGCCGCGCGATGTCCGCTGCGGGGAAACAGCTGAAAGGCTCCTGGTGGTTCGAAGTCTGGCAACCTGACGCGATCGCGAAAAAGCCTGTCGGCGATAGGTCACTGTGGGTATTAGCGCCCGGTGACGCGTGGCATGGATTCGAAAATCTGGCCGAAAACCACGTACTGGTCGATCCGATCAAGGTGACCATCCTGACGCCGGGTCTGTCTGCAAACGGCAGCATGCAAAAGCTTGGCATTCCCGCTGCCGTCGTGACACGGTTTCTGTCCTCCCGACGCATCGAGATCGAGAAGACCGGCCTCTACTCTTTTCTCGTGTTGTTTTCGATGGGCATCACCAAGGGAAAGTGGAGCACCCTCGTCACCGAGCTTATGAACTTCAAGGACTTGTACGATACCAATGCGCCACTCGATCGGGTGCTGCCGGCCGTGGTGGCGGCACATCCGGAAGCCTACGCCAAGATGGGACTCAAGGATCTCTGCGACCAGATACACAAGACGTACCGCGAGGACGATGTCCCCAAGGCGCAGAGGAACATGTACACGACATTGCCCGAGATGGCGATGCGTCCCGCCGATGCCTACGAGCGGCTGGTGCGCGGCCGCGTCGAGAGCGTGGAGATAGACAATCTCGCGGGCCGCACGTTAGCCGTTATGTTGGTCCCGTACCCACCTGGCATCCCGCTCATCATGCCGGGCGAGCGTATTACGCCTGCTACTCGGTCCATCCAGGACTATGTCTTGTACGCGCGCGATTTCGACCGGAAGTTCCCGGGGTTTGAAACGGATATTCATGGCCTGCGCTTCGAGCCAACGGCCGACGGTCGGCGCTACCTGGTGGATTGTGTCACCGAGGAAGGTTCGCGATGATCCCCCGATCGGTGAAAGCGCCGACGATACCAATCCCATTCCAGAAGCTGCTCAAGGTCGTCGCCATCGTCGATGGCACGGAGCGTCAGACCAAGCAGCTTCTGGATCACATTGCTGCCGAAAAATTCGAGGTTGAGGTCAGCGATTGCCTCGATCGCGACGTCTCCGAGGATGCCTCGGTTGGCGCCTACATCGCTTTGGTCGACGGCGATCGTCTGGAGAAAGCCCGCAAGCTCGCGCTATCGGTTCGCGCGATCGGATTTCAGACGCCGTTGTGGGCCCTCGCGGATTCTCATCAAATTTCGAACGTGGTTGTTCTCGGACTCACCGGCGAGGTCGAGGGCTACATCTACCTCGGGCAACAGACACCCGCCTTTTATGCCAAGCAGGTGGTCGCCAGTATCATTGAGTATGGGATGAAGCTGCTGCCCCCCTTCTTTGGTGGGCTCATGGCTTACGACGTGGAGGCCAATGTTGCCTTTGATTGTCCGGGACATCAGGGAGGACAATTCTACCGGAAGTCTCCGGCCGGTCAGCTCTTCTTCAGACATTTCGGCGAGGGTATCTTCCGCAATGACCTGTGCAACGCGGATGTCGACCTGGGCGATCTGCTAATCCACGAGGGTCCCGCGGCGCATGCACAGCAATACGCTGCACGCGTCTTCGGCGCCGACAAGACCTATTTCGTTCTGAACGGCACCAGCACCTCCAACAAGATCGTTACAAACGCAGTACTGCGACGCGGAGACCTGGTTCTCTTCGACCGCAACAATCACAAGTCCCTCCACCAGGGAGCGCTGGTTCAGGCGGGAGCGATCCCGATCTTCCTGCCGACCTCACGCAACCCGTTCGGCATGATTGGCGCAGTCGACTGGGACGCATGGAGCGAAGATTACCTGCGCGAGCAGATCCGGATGAACCCGCTGGTCAAGGACCCGGAGCGGTATAAGACGCAACGTCCTTTCCGACTCGCTTGCATCCAACTTGCGACCTACGACGGCACGATCTACAACGTTCGCAAGGTCATGGAGAAGATTGGCCACCTTTGCGAATACGTTCTCTGGGATGAGGCCTGGATCGGCTACAACGCTTTCCACCCGCTGTTCGAGGACCACAGTCCCATGCGCCTCGAGAAGCTGTCGGCGGAGATGCCGGGGCTGTTCTCTACCCAGTCGGTGCACAAGCAGGGCGCCGGTTTCTCGCAGGCTTCCCAGATCCACAAACGCGACGAGCACATTCGCGGACAGCGTCGTTTCGTAGAACACAAGCGCTTCAACGAATCATTCCTGATGAATGTGTCCACATCGCCCTTCTACCCGCTATTCGCTTCGCTGGAAGTGAATGCCAAGGTTCACGAGGGCAAGGCCGGTGAGATGCTGTGGGATCGATGCATCGAGCTCGGTATCGAGGTCCGCAAAAAGCTCCGCGAATTCTCGCAATATTACGCCAAGACCGGCGAGAGTGCGCTCGAGCAATGGTTCTTCGATCCCTTCGTGCCTGACGTGGTGACGATACGCGGTTCCAAATTCGTTGCGGACGTCAAAAACACCGCGTGGGAGGGTCTGCCCACGGACGCGATCAAGCGCGAGCAGCAATGCTGGAACTTCCACCCTCGAAGCACGTGGCATGGATACTCGGGCTATGCGGACGGCTATGCAATGGTCGACCCCAACAAGCTTGCGCTGCTAACGCCCGGGATCGATCGCAAAACAGGCGAATACCTGAACTTCGGTGTGCCGGCAACGGTGGTTGCAAATTATCTCAGGGAGCAGCGCGTAGTACCCGAAAAATGCGATCTCAACAGCCTGCTGTTCCTCATGACGCCGGCCGAAGACGAAAGCAAGCTCAACACACTGGTCGCGAAGCTCGTCAAATTCAAAAATCTCTGGGACCGGGATGCTGCTCTCCATGAGGTCCTGCCGACCCTCTATGCGGCGCACAGCTCGCGCTACTCCGGATACACTCTGCGGCAGGTCTGCACGGAGATGCATGACTTCTATCGCAAGGCCAACATCAAGGACCTGCAGCGACGCTGTTTCCGCGCCTCGAGTTTTCCGGAACTCGCGATGTATCCGAAGGATGCCTACGAAGCACTGGTCGCCAATGACGTGGACTACGTGCCGCTGGAAAATATCAAGGGCCGTATCTCTGCAACCCTCGCTCTGATTTATCCGCCCGGCATCGGCGTCATTGTCCCCGGCGAGCGGTGGGATGACAGGGCGCAGCCGATGCTGGACTACTTCCTCGCCTTTCAGGAGTCGTTTAACCGTTTCCCGGGCTTCAACTACGAAGTACAAGGGGTGTTTCAGGAGCGGGCGGACGACCGAATCAAGTTCTACACATATGTGGTCCGCGAATAGTTGGCGGGAACTAAAGGAGCAGACCTATGGAAGAACCGAAGCAAATCAAGAAGATGAATGTGGTCCAGCTGACGTTCATCGTCGCGGTGAACATGATGGGCTCCGGTATCATCATGCTGCCGACGAACATGGCAAAGGTTGGCGCGATTTCACTGCTGTCCTGGATCGTGACGGCGGTGGGATCAATGGCCATTGCCTATGGGTTTGCGCAGGCCGGTCTCTTCAATCAGCGCCCCGGCGGGATGGCGGCTTATGCCGAGGATGCGTATGGCAAATCAGGTTACTTCCTGGTGTTCTTTCTCTATTTCCTCTCCCTGGCAATCGGGAACGTGGCGATCGGAATCTCCGCGGTAGGATACCTCGCTTCGTTCTTTCCCTGGCTCTCCTCGACACCCATAGCCACTTGCTTGGGAGTGATCGCGCTACTTTGGCTGACTACGGTCGCGAACTTCGGCGGCCCCAGCGTGACGGGTCGCATCGGCTCGATAACCGTCTGGGGCGTCATCATCCCGGTGGGACTGCTTTCGCTCATCGGTTGGTTCTGGTTCAACGCCGATACTTTCGCCGCCGCCTGGAATCCCCAGGGACTGAGCCTGGCGCAGGGCATGGGGTCGAGCATTGCACTGACACTATGGGCCTTTCTGGGGATGGAGTTCTGCTGCGCAGAACTCGGCTGCGGTGGAGAACCCCAAGCGGGATGTCCCGCTGGCCTGCCTGTTCGGCACTCTCGGCGCCGCTGTCATCTACATCCTGTCCACCACCGTGATCATGGGCATCGTACCTAATGCCGAGCTGGCGAAATCGACAGGCCCGTTTGGTCTCGCTTATGCGCAGATGTTCAACCCGACGGTCGGGTCTATCATCATGGCGCTGGCAGTCGTGGCTTGTCTCGGCTCACTACTCGGCTGGCAGTTCACCATCGCCCAGACCGGGAAGTCCGCGGCAGATGAGCGCATGTTCCCCGCCTTCTTCTCGAAGGTGAACCAGATGGGCGCGCCGATTACGGGAATGATTGTGCTGGGCGTGGTTCAGTCGCTGCTGGCATTGTCCACGATCTCACCCACGCTCAGTGAGCAATTCAGCGCTCTGGTGAACCTCGCGGTCGTTACCAACGTTGTTCCCTACATCATCGCGCTATCGGCCTTGATTCTTATGATGCAAGCCGCCGGCGTCACGGGTGCGCAGTACCAGCGCAACGTCATAATATCGTTAGTAGCGATGCTCTACAGCGTCTATGCGATTTACGCCTCCGGCAAGGACGCGGTGCTCGGCGGCATGCTGGCGATGGCGATTGCCTTTGTGATCTGGGGCTTCATTGCCCCACGCTTCGCCTCAAAACCGCTCCAGGCAGGCCGCCCCGCCAAGGCTCGATGACAGCAGGCCGAACCCGAAAGGAGAAGGGAAACATGGAACGCATACGTCGGAGAACTCCCTGCAGAAACCCATTCCGGTTCGTCGTCTTTTCGATCGCATTCCTGTCGCTGATCGTGCCACTCGCCGATGGAATGCCGGCATCGGCCGCCACCCTGGATCGGGTGCGGGAATCCGCCAAGATCACGTTCGGCTATCGCACCGACGCAAGACCTTTTTCATATCAGGATGACTCGGGCAAGGCAGCCGGCTACTCGGTGGCCCTGTGTGAGAAGGTCGCCGAGGCGGTAAAGGGAGAATTGGATCTTTCCACGCTCACGACCGAGTGGATCCCGCTGACAATCGAGGAGCGCATTCAGGCAGTACAACAGGGCAAAGTCGACCTGTTCTGCGGAGCAGATACTGCAACTCTCGCAAGGAGAAAGGAGGTCTGCATTTTCGATCCCCATCTTCCTTGGTGGAGTCGGTGCGGTTCTGCGTAACGATGCTCCCGCCCCTCTGCGAGGGGTCCTCAGTGGCCAGCCCGAAACGCAGCCGATTTGGCGCGGATCTCCAGCGCGTATCCTGGAGAAGAAGATTTTTTCTGTTGTCTCGGGAACAACCAGCGAAGCTTGGTTGGCTGATCGCCTCGACAAGTTCCAGATCACGGCCGATGTGGTTCCCGTGGAAAACTATGCCGCCGGCATAGAGCGGATCCTCGATCGCAGCTCGGACGTCTTGTTCGGTGAAGGAGCTATTCTGCTGGAGGCTGCTGCAGCTAGCCCGTCCGCGGCCGATTTGATCGTTCTCGACCGCCTTTTCACCTACGAGCCGCGCCTTGTCACCTACGAGCCGCTGGCTCTGACGCTTGCACGTGGGGATGAGGACTTTCGCCTGATCGTGGATCAGACTTTAAGCCGAGTGTTCGGATCGCCGGATTTCCCCGACCTGTACCAGAAGTGGTTCGGAAAACCCAGCGAGGATGCACTTACCTTCTTCCGGATGAGTGTTCTGCCCGAGTGAACGGCGCAGACAGCCTGCAGCGCGGCGAAGCCCAGGATGCGGTGAGGTTTCCCACTGCGACGGATTACCGCGGCGATGGCGCGCGGCAGGCGATGCCCCGCTGTGAATCGTGCCCGACCCGCAATTGGTTACCAGGCATTAGACTATGCGGCACTCTAAAAGCCGAGACGCCTGCGCCACATCCTGGCCGACGCGGACCACATCGAAATCGAGCAACTGACGGACTGGCGCAGGCCGCTACGTCTTCACGCATAGGACGTGATAGGTCCCGTCGATCAGCTCGGCCCCTTCGATCACGCCTGCAAACCCCGGGAACTGCTGCTCGCGGTTCTGCATGCCGCGCAGATACCCGATCTGCGGCGAATCGGCGTCGCCGAAGTTCTCGCCCGACATCAGCATCGGGATGCCGGGCGGGTAAGGCATCACCGCGTTCGCCGCGATACGCTTGGCGAGCTTGTCGGCCGGCACGGATTCAACTTCGCCGGTGACCAGGCGCTCGTAGGCCGCGCGTGGCGTCATGTCCGCACCGGGCAGGCCCTCGAAGGCAGCGTTCAGCAGGTCGCCCGGCCGGTTCTTGCGCAAGTATTCGAAAAGCTCGTCGCCAAGGTCATGCAGCCTGACGTTGCGGTAGCGGTCTGGGTATTGCGCTACGATCTCGGGCAGCACCTCGGCGAGCGGACGATTCGAAGTCGTAGGCTCGCTTGAATGCGAGCAGGTTGGTGAGCAGCGTGCCCCACTTGCCCTTGGTGATGCCGAACGAGAACAGGAACATCACCTGGAAGTCGGTGACACGCGTTGGCACGATCCCGAAGCGGTTAAACCACGCGTTCACCAGCGCCGCCGGAACCCCGTTCTTCTCCAGCTTGCCGTCGTCGCCCATCCCCGGCGCAAGGATGCTCACCTTGATCGGATCGAGTATGCACCAGTCGTCGGCGATGTCGTCGAACCCGTGCCATTTGTCGCCGGGGTTTAGCACCCAGGGCTCCTGGTTGTGGCAGAGCAGATTGGCTGGAGCGTCCTCGAACGCCACCTTGTGGCCGTTGGCGGGGTTCTTCACCGTCTCGGCGTTCCACGGCTTGAAGAACCAGTCCCTCTTGTCGGCGAACGTCCGCCACAGACGGCCGACCACCTGCCGGAAGTCGACCGCTTCCTCGATTGCTTCCTGCGTCAGCGAGAGTCCACTGCTTCCGTCCATCATCGCCGACGTGATGTCATTCGACGCGACGATTGCGTAGAGCGGCGAGGTGGAAGTGTGCATCATGTACGCCTGGTTGAAGCGATGGTGGTCGATCGCGCCCTTCCCGTCGCGCACGTGGATATAGGAGGCCTGCGACAACGCCGCGAGCAGTTTGTGCGTGGAATGCGTGGCGAAGACCGTGGCGCCGCGGTGCGCCGCCGGGTCGCCGCGCATCGCGAAGTGGTCATTGTACATCGGGTTGAAGCGCGCGTAGCCGTACCAGGCCTCGTCGAAGTGGATCCGGTCGCAGGATTTCTCGAGCAGCGCCTGCGCGCGCACGGCGTTGTAGCAAAGGCCGTCGTAAGTGCTGTTGGTGACGACCGCGTACACCGGTTTCTGGTCGGCGATCTTCTTCGTGAGCGAGCCCGCCTGCGCCTTCGCGCGGATCGTCTTCGGATCCATCTCGGAGGGCGCGATCGGGCCGATGATGCCGTAGCGGTTGCGCGTCGGCACCATGTAGACCGGCCGCGCGCCGGTCAGCATCAGGCCTTGCTCGATCGACTTGTGGCAGTTGCGGTCGAGAACCACCAGGTCGCCCTCCTTCATGCACGCCTGCATGATGCTGCGGTTCGACCCCGACGTGCCGACGACGCCTGAGTAGCTGCGGTGCGCGCCGAACACGCGCGCGGCGTACTTCTCGCTCTCGGCGACCGGTCCCGTATGGTCGAGCAGCGAGCCCAGTGCGCCGCGCTCTATGCCCAGGTCGATGCGAAACATATTCTCGCCCAGGAAGTCGAAGAACGCGCGCCCCGCGGGATGCTTGGTGAATGCGATGCCGCCCTGGTGACCAGGCGCCGACCACGAATGCTCGCGGAGCCTCCCATATTCTGCAAGCACGCGCGCGTACGGAGGCAGGAGCTGCGCCTCGTAGCGTCGGATGGCCGCCATCACGCGGCCCGCGATGAAGTCGGCCGAATCGTCGAGCAGCCAGACGAACTCATCGACCATCTCGGCGACCTCGATCGTCATGGTTCCTCGGGTACGCTCGCGGTCGGCAAGAAGGAACACCGGCACCGCCGCATGCCGCTCGCGCAGCTTGTGCAGCAGCGCGGTCGCCTGTGCATGCGTGCCTTCGTTGTTCAGGCCGAGGTTCCAGTCGAGCAGCACGGCCCGTAACGAGCTGTCGGAGCCGACGATCGCGAGACCGTCCTCGTACGAGAGCGCCCTGACAACGTCGGCGTTACGTGCGTGCAGTGCTGTCGCGAGGCTTTCGGCGGCGCGCCCGAGCGCCGTATCGAGCTTCGCTAGTTCGTCGTCGACCACAAGGACGCGCGGCCGCATTGGGAGGGCAGTGGGATTCAACATGGACGATGCCTTTCGGACCCGGGATGATTGACGTCGGCAGCATGATGATCCCGTACCTCAACATGTTGGCCGCGACATGAACTCAAGTGACAGGTTCGTTTCCCATAGAACTCAGTACTGAATAGGCGTCCTCATAGCTGACGCCAGCCATGACGCGAGGTTGCAGCAGCGCCGCGCTCGTTACTTTACATTCGTGCCGACTTCGCCCAATTCCGAGCCGCCAAGCAGAGAGGGCGACCGATTGCATGGTGGCTTGGTCGCCTGCTGAGTAGATGGCAAGCCCGGCGTGGGGCTCGCGCCCGAGAGCCGATGCATCAGCAACGGCTCGTCGGGCGCCAGGGTCAGCCTGCTTCGACCGCTTTCAATCCCAAGAGCGGTCTCACTCGGGCTGCACCAGCCCTAACAGGTTACGCCAGCCGCACAGCGGCGCGCTGAGCGCCGCGCCACACCGGCGACACTTACGGGGGTCAGCGGTCGGCCTACTCTTGCCTCCGCAGGCGAGACAAAGCTGATTAATCCTGGCCTGGAAAGTTGTTCCCCAGCCTCCAGCCCCACGAGGCCGACGATGCCGGTCACCAGCACGATGCTCAGTTTTTTGGACAGGGTCATTGGGCAGCTCCCATCATCATGTGTTTTGGAAGTTCATCGAGATCAGTGAGTTCCTTATGGTCGACCTGTTTGGCGCCGGTCGCGTTCGTAAAGCCAAAATCACCGGCCGCGACCTCACTGCCGCTCTTCCAGTCTCTGATCTGGACGCTGTATTGCGGCACTTGCAAGACCTTCTTGGTGGTGATGACATATCTGCAAGGATACGGGCGCTCGCCCTGGGCAATCCAAATCTGCCAATCGACCTCCTCGCCTCGGGCCGCAAGATGATCGCATTCCGTGCCTCCAATCACCCCGCTGCCGAGATCCTTCAGGTCGGTGACATCCTCCATGAGCGCATCATACACATTGGGCAAAAGCAGGTCCGCTCCGGGGAGCGGCTTTTGAAACTTGCCCCTCAGCTCCTCGATCAGATTATCAACAGTGCCGGGCACCTCGGCCTGAGCATAGAGATTGGCATCCTTGCCAAACAACGTCACGGTCTTCCCGTCAAATATCAGCTCGACATTGGCAAAGCCGCCGGAACGAGTGGCGTGGATCTTGTCAGGCCGGCTCAGATTGATCGTACCTGAGCTCGCCAGCAGGAGCTTCTGTTGTTCCTTGGTAACGACTTCGAAGTTGGTATCGAAGTCAAACGAGATGTTGTTCTGTGCCGCCATATAGTCGGACATGGCCTTGAGCAGACCCTTGGCCTCTGCCTCGCCTGCCTGCGCGCCAGCGTGCGCGCCCAGCAGGCACACAACGGCCAACGCCGCGGCAGATACCGTGGGAAACCCCACCGCACTCACAGGCTTTTTCATCATTTGAAGAATCCTCCAAAGTTATTCCCTTCCATTTCATCGGCGAAAGGGACACCAATCGTCGGACACCGTCATGGCGTCCTAAGTGTTAATTTCTATGGTATATGTTTGCCCCGGTCATTGATCAGGATCAAATTACAGGCGGCGCCCCTATGGGCGCAGATCCGTGAGTCCGCGGTGTTAGCTTCGACGCATATGACCTTGAAAACTGTTCGAACCGACCGTTTCAGCGATGTGCTGCATCTTCGATCAGCAATCCTTTGCTCGTGCGCTCTAGAACCCTCTCTTGAGACCTATCAAGGAAACACGCGGTGGCACGACCGTAGGTAGCGCCCGTAGCCCAGGACGTGCTCACGACCCATGTTCAGGTGAGACGCCCCAGCTCGGACGGGGTCCGGCCGGGGGCGCTGATACGGGTCGTTGCTGGGGACGTATGAGACCACAGCGAGAACTCGCCGCACCCGATTGGATTCCACCGAGATAAAGAAACCCCCGGCGCGGGACGTAGCCCGAGAGTTCCTGCGCAATGAGGCGGCAAGCGAAGGGCGGCAATGGCGGAGCGAGGCGCTTTACATCAGGCGCCACTTGGCCGAAGGGCTCGCCGCGGCTCCCGTGGCTGATGGTCTAAGGTCAGCAGAGATGTCGCGATAGTCGACGATGACGACGAGTAACCCTTTCCATGCTGAACGGGATCCTGAAGAACAAGAAGAGACCTTTTGCCGCTCTGGTTTGCAGCGCTGGCTCAGGAAGCCACCTGCCTCTCGCCAAAACGGCAGCAACATGCCCATGGAGGCGGAAGCTCGCCCCCGCCATCGGCCGCGTGATGGCAGGGACGTTGCCTATTGCGAGTGGATGAACTCGCCCTAGGACCGAGTGATCATGCCGTCCGGCACAGCATTTTACGGCTGACCAAAGTTGCGGCGCTTTCCAGCGCCGTAACCTTGGTTTTTTTGACCTCTAGTCTTCGCCAGCTACAGCGGTCGCTATGCCTACTTTGCAGGCATCGCTAACATCGGCGACTTTATCTTTTATGCAGGCTTCAATGCGGCCCTCGCCAGGCTCGATGCCCGCGCAATGTTGTTTCACGTCATCCGCACAGGCCTTGGCTACTACAGCCTTGAGCACCACTGTCTGGCAGCCCTCGGACAGGCCCTTGAGGTTCGTCTTGATGCACTCCCTGATCGCGCCTCCCCCAGCTTGCACCCCTGGGCAAAGGGCTTTGGCATCACTCGCGCAAGCGCCGGTTATTTCTGCCGACGCCATGGAGCTTGGGAGCAACAACATCGCGATGGCAAAAAGAGGGCTGGTGATCGCAATACGTGTGGTCATATGAACCTCCTGTTTGAAGCGGCCGTGGGTCAGACTACGCCTTGCAATCGATCGAAAAATTGATCTAGCGCAAATTCGGAGTGTTTCACGCACACTCAATCAAACAGGGGCTTGATGTGGGCGTCAGATTAAAAAGCAGCGAGCTGCGGCCGCAATGCTGCGCCCTTCTAGGGGAAGGAGCGGGATCTCCTTTGATGCATATCAAGGAAAGTTTCTACCGGCGCAGATACATGAACGCTGCCAAGCATAGATTCTTTCAGGAGAGATCCTCATGCCGATCTACGTCTCGCGTGGCCGCTTCATTTCAGCTGTCAAAGGCATACTGGCTAAGCCAGAGGATCGGGAGGATACCGTTGCCAAGCTCTTTGAGAGCGTCGGGGGTAGGCTCATCAAGTGCTTGACCTTTGGTCCCTTTGATTGGTTGGTTATTAGCGAGTTCCCTGATGAGAAGGCAGCGGCCGCGGCAGTATTGGCGGTCGCGACAGGAGGTAGTTTGTCTGAAATCGAGACTACTGTCGCCATGACTGCGAAAGAAGCTGCAGCCACGTTCAAAAGTACTGGAAGGGCGTAAGCGGTGTTTATTCCCCACCTTTAACGCCGCCCGCTGATCGGCGATTGTCCGCCCTGAGTGGAGGTTGGACACATGTCGGACACTGAGCTTTTGCCTAAATCCAAGCCGGAGCCGGAGGCGGTGCGCCGGCTGGAGGTGTTCACCGGGGCTGGGCGGCGGCGGAAGCGCGCGGTTAGCCACAATGACCTTACCGTGGCCCGGATGTGAGTAGACTGAATGCGGTGCCGAGAGCGCCATGTTCTTGCCGCCGACTTCACTTGTCTTTGCGCAGGAACTCGAAATTCGCCGGTGGAACCACCTGCCGATCGATGGGAACTTCGTCACTGCCAACTTTGCACACACCTCGGGCAACATCGCCTTCGATCCCGTACTTCAGATTGACGATGCCGTTGTGGATCTGGACACTTGGTTGTTCGGCTATATCCGGACGTTTGAGTTGCTGGACCGGACGGCCCACATCGAGGTCAGACAAGCCTGGAAGGAAGGAACCTGGAGCGGACTGCTCGCCGGCGTGCCCACTTCAGTCGAGCGTGAAGGCTTGGACGATACGTTCGTAAGATTTGCGGTGACCTGCTAGGGGCACCACCACTGGCCGGAAATGCTTATTCGGCCTACCGTGCCCATACGGAGGTTGAAACCATTATCGGCGCGGCGCTCAGCGTGCAGCTTCCAACCGGCCAATACATGGAAGACAAGCTGATCACCTCGGCAGCAACCGGTTCACATTCCGGCCTCAGCTCGGCGCGCAGCACAAGCACTACAATTGGACATTCGAGCCGGCACTAATCGACCAGCCAACGTCTCGCTTGTAATCCTCCTTCTCGATACCGTTCACTGTTGATTGACCACCGACACCGATCCCTGCGCCTATGGAACGCTTGTTACTTCGCATTCGTCGGAGCAACTTCGCGCCAACGAGCCGCTCAATACCGGCCTGAAGATCGCCGAGCTCGGCCTTCAGCCGCACGATGGCGGCTTCTCAGCCACCGCTGCCTCCTCTTGTTCCGATTTGTAATAGCTACAGTCTGCGCGCATAACCCGGTCCGACTACGCAAGCTCATGATGACGGATCGCGAGGTCGAAATGACGAACAACCACAACACTCTTCAGTCTGGAGCGTGGCGTCGAGCATCGCATGCAAGGGATTTCTTCTCCATGATTAAAGTGATCCCGTTAGCTCAATTCTGGTTTCGACCCAGAGAAGGTTGGCATAGCGCTGGTGAATTTACACGGTACGCGCATGCAGAAAGCACGAATGACTGCAGGCACCGAGAGATTGCCGACGTCAGCAGCAGATCGCCGAGAAATTGATCCAGGTCAATGTCCGGGCAAATACACTGTGGCAGCTAACATTGCTGTGACTGCCCGATAGCTTGGTCTGTACCCATCTGACGATTGATAGCCCTTTCGCCGAGGGCGATGACTTGCGAGGAGCTCTCCCATGATGAAAAAGCCTGTGAGTGCGGTGGGGTTTCCCACGGAATCTGCCGCGGTGTTGGTCCAATGTGTATGATGCGCTCATGGAGGATGTCACCGACCTGAAGGATCTCGGCAGCGGCGTGATTGGAGGCACGGAATGCGATCATCTTGCGGCCCGAGGCGAGGAAGTCGATTGGCAGATTTGGATTGCCCAAGGCGAGCGCCCGTATCCTTGCAGATATGTCATCACCACCAAGAAGGTCTTGCAGGTGCCGCAATACAGCGTCCAGATCAGAGACTGGAAGACCGGCAGTGAGGTCGCTGCCGGTGATTTTGGCTTTACGAACGCGACCAGCGCCAAACAGGTCGAGCATAAGGAACTCACTGATCTCGATGAACTTCCAAAACACATGATGATGGGAGCTGCCCAATGACCCTGTCCAAAAAACTGAGCATCGTGCTGGTGACCGGCATCGTCGGCCTCATGGGGCTGGAGGCTGGCGAACAACTTTCCAGTCCAGGATTAATCAGCTTTGTCTCGCCTGCGGAGGCGAGAGTAGGCCGACCGCTGACCCCCGTAAGTGTCGCCGGTGTGGCGCGGCGCTCAGCGCGCCGCTGTGCGGCTGGCGTAACCTGTTAGGTTGAAGTAACCCGGATGAGTATTATGCCGGGATGAACCGCGCGATAGCCCCGACGGCAATACTGATAGTGCCCTTTTCGCCGCGCACAATTGCCGGAAGGTCGGCAGCTGCGCCGAATTGCCGCCGAGTGCCCCGTCTCCGACTTTCGACCTCGGTCATGATCGCGGCGAATTAAGGATTGATGAAACGCCAGGCCGAGGGTTCATGGCTTCGGTATTTGCCACCGTCGCGCTGGTTGGCGGATTACCGGGTCGGCTGGTTGAGCGGTGATATCGTGGCCGGAATCACCCTGGCCGCCTATGCGATTCCGGTCTCCCTTGCCTACGCCGGGCTTGCAGGCCTGCCTCCTCAGGTCGGCGTCTATGGCTATTTGCTCGGCGGCCTCGGTTATGCCCTGCTCGGGTCGTCGCGCCAACTGGCAGTCGGTCCCACGTCCGCTATCTCACTCATGATTGCCGGAACCGTGGGTGCGATGGCGGACGGAGACGCGCAGCGCTACGCACAGATCGCCAGCCTTACGGCGTTCACAGTGGCCACGCTTTGCCTGTTCGCCTGGCTGCTGCGGCTGAGCGCGCTGGTGAATTTGATCAGTGACAGCATCCTTGTGGGCTTCAAGATCGGTGCCGGCTCGACCATCGCCATGACCCAGTTGCCAAGCCTCTTTGGCGTGCCTGGCGGCGGGCACAATTTTCTGGAACGTGCTGTGTTGTTCGCCGGGCAGTTAGGCGAGATCCGCTACCTCGTGCTTGCCATTGGCGCCATTGCTGTCTGCTTGCTCGTATTCGGCGCGCGCTTGCTGCCGGGAAAACCGGTCGCGCTTGCTGTTGTTGCGCTGTCAATCGCCGCTGCATCCACGCTCGGGCTTCCCGCTCTTGGGGTCCCAACAACGGGAGAGATCCCGGCTGGCCTACCCAACCTGCAGGTCCCGGCACTGCGGCTGCGTGATGTAGAAGGCATTGTTCCACTGGCCGCCGGATGCCTGCTGCTCGCCTATATCGAAGGCGTCTCTGCGGCGCGCAGCTTTGCCGCAAAGCATGGTTATTCCCTGGACCCGCGGCAGGAGTTTCTCGGCATCGGTGCGGCAAATCTAGCGGCGGCGATGGGACAGGGCTATCCCGTGGCGGGGGGATTGTCGCAATCGGCAGTCAACGACAAAGCCGGCGCACGCACCCCGCTCGCTCTTGTGTTCGCCTCGATCACCCTCGCGCTGAGCCTCCTCTTCCTCACGGGGCTGTTGGAAAACCTGCCGAAAGCAGTGCTGGCTGCGGTAGTGCTGACCGCGATCTTGGGTCTGTTCGATTTTCCGGCGCTCGTCCACATGTGGCGAGTGAGCCGCATCGATTTCTACGCCGCAGCCATTGCCCTGCTCGCAGTGCTGCTTCTGGGTATCCTGCCGGGCATCCTGTTCGCTGCGCTGGCCTCCGTAATGATGCTGCTGTTCCAAGTGTCGCGCCCGCACGTGGCGTTCCTCGGCCGGGTGCCCGGTACCAGCACCTACTCCGACCTCGCCCGGCATTCCGAAAATGAGCCCGTGTCCGGCGTGATTGCGTTCCGTCCCGAGGCGTCGCTGATCTATGTCAATGCCGACGCTGTTCTTGAGACCGTTTTGAGCCGCCTTCGCGCAGCCGATCCACGCAGCGTCCGTTTGGTCGTCTGCGATCTTTCGGCATCGCCCACGATCGACCTCGCCGGCTCGCGCATGCTGCATGAGCTGCACAGCGACCTCAGCGCGCGGGGAATTGCGCTGCGCATCGTCGGCGCCCACGGACGCTTGCGCGATCTTCTGCGAGCCGACAGCATGGCCGAAAAAGTCGGGGGTCTCGACCGGGCCGCGACACTTGAAAGTCTGCTTGGCAGTGATGGAACAGCGTAACAGGGCGACCCTGGCTGGGGAGACGTAAAACTGACTTCTCTGCGCCATCTCGAACCGGCCGAAGCGCTGGGTGAGATTCTGTTTGGCATGATCATGGTGCTGACCTTCACGCTCGGCGCGGGCGTCGCCATCCGGACGGGTGCGGGGGCCGGTGAGGCGAGAGAGCTGCTCATTGCGACGCTCGGATGCAACCTTGCCTGGGGCATCATCGATGCCGCGCTCCATGTCATGGGCAACATGTTCGTCCGCAGCCGGCGCGCCCGCCTGTTTGTCGCCATCAAGGCAGCTCCTGACGAGAAAGCGGCCTTGGCCGCAATCCGCGCGGAGATGGAGCCAGGCCTTGAGTTGGTCACAGAGGAGGAGGACCGCAATCAACTGTACCGCAGCGTCCACGCATTGGTTGTTCGATCCGAGCCGACTCGAACTCGGGTGACGCGCGACGATCTCGCAGGAGCCATCACCGTGTTCCTGCTTGTATTCGCCACGGTGCTGCCGGCGATTGCCCCGTTCCTTGTCATTGACGACTCCTGGCTCGCGTTGCGCCTTTCCAATCTGCTCATGACCGGATTGCTATTCGTAGCTGGCTATTGCTGGGCGCGTTATACCAACGCTAACCCGTGGCTGGTCGGCCTCAGCGTGATGGCACTGGGTATCGCGCTTGTGGCCATCGCCATCGCCCTGGGAGGTTGAACGGTCGGTCTGCTTCACTGACCTTGACCTGTATCAATGCAGAGGCCGGAGGGCCTCACGCGCCCTCCCAGGAGAAGGAGTGAAATCTCCTTTTTTGATGCACATCAAGGAAAGTTTCTGCCGATGCGGATACTGAGCGCTGCGAAGCATGGATTTTTTCAGGAGAAATGCTCATGCCGATCTACATCTCGCGTGGCCGCTTCACTTCAAACGCTGTCAAAGGCATGCTGGCTAAATCAGAGGATCGGGAGGAATCCGTTGCCAAGCTCTTTGAGAGTGTCGGAGGGAGGCTCATCAAGTGGTACCTGACCTTTGGTCCCTATGATTGGTTGGTTATTGGCGAGTTCCCTGATGAGAAGGCCGCAGCCTCTGCAGTATTGGCGGCCGCTGCAGGAGGTAGTTTGTCTGAAATCGAGACGACGGTCGCTATGACTGCGAAAGATGCTGCGGCCACGTTCAAAAGTGCCGGAAAGGCCGCAAAGGACTTTCGGAGCGCCGGGCATTCATAGGCTTCCGGCGATATTCGGGTTGGTGCAAGACAATCGCGAGCGCCCCTGAATTGGAGGCTGGTTGATCTGGCGCTGACCTGATCGCCGCCTGCCGATCGTCTAGACGAACTCGTTTTCTGAGTGCAAAGCGCTACATTAGGACGCTGCACAGCTCGTGCACGACGATGATGCTCGGCGAGTTATCCGACGTGGCGGCGACCTCCATGAGATTGCTCCCTCTTCTGCTACTCTTTTTGGTTCATTGCGCCGTCCAGCCTCCGTCGATAGGAAGGGCTACGCCGGTAATCGACGCAGCGGCTTCCGAGCACAGAAATGCGACGGTAGCGCCCATCTCCTCAACGGTTGCGAAACGCTTGTTCGGTTGGTTGCCGAGCAGGATTTCATCGATCACCCGCTCGCGGCTGATGCCGTGCGATTTGGCCTGGGCATCGATCTGCTTTTCAACCAGCGGTGTCCAGACATATCCAGGGCACACGGCGTTGCAGGTGACGCCGGATCGCGCACCCTCCAGCGCCACCGTCTTGGTCAGACCCAACATGCCGTGCTTTGCGGCAACGTAAGCGGACTTGAAGGGCGAGGCGATGAGGCCGTGGGCGGAGGCGATATTCACGATCCGGCCCCAGCCGCGCTCTTTCATGCCGCCGAATACCAAGCGGGTGAGATGGAAGGCGGCCGACAGGTTGATGGCGATGATGGCATCCCATTTGGCGATGGGGAATTCCTCGATCGGCGAGACGTGCTGGATACCCGCGTTGTTGACCAGGATATCAATCCGTCCGAAGTGCTTCGCAGCGCGCTCGACCAGCCGTGCGATCATGTCGGGCTTCGACATGTCGGCATTGTCGTAGGCGACCTCGACGTCGTGGTCCGCAGACAGCGAAGAACGGGAGCGCTCAACCACTTCGTCATCGCCGAGACCGTTGAGGACGATGGCCGAACCCTGCGAGGCGAGCGACGTGGCGATGCCGAGGCCGATGCCGCTCGTCGACCCGGTCACGATGGTGGTACGGCCTTCCAGCGGGCGACGGGTAATGGCCGGATTGATTTCGGCTGAGGAAAATGCGGTCATTCGATCTCCCTGCGGGTTGGTGCGCTAGGGCCCACTTGGTGACATGTGGGCTCTGAGGTGTCGATCAAACGCTATCCGGAGATCGGGAGTTTAGCCTTGCGCTAGATCAATCTGCTGTCGGTCTGGGGTACTATCCAAGTCGGCCGGGAGGCCTATGGCGCGCCTGGGGCAACAAATGGGGGACAAAATGCACTGGAACCAGTGGTACAGTCTCAGGAGCTACGTGAGATCCTCACTTTGGATCGTTCCGTTCCTCGCTCTCCTGCTCTATCTCGTGGTCATACGTGTGTTGTATGCGATCGATGTCTCGATCGAATCGTTGCCTCTTTGGCCGTGGACCCAGTCGGGAACAAAGGCAGTACTCGAGACGATCATCACGGCGACGCTCACATTCATCGTATTCACTTTTGGTTTCATGCTCGTGGCGATCCAGGTCGCCAGCGCACAGCTGACACCGCGCATCATCGCGACTACTCTGCTGCGCAACAACACCATCCGGTTCATCGTTGGCCTGTTCATTCTGTCGATGCTGATGGCGGCGGGCGCATTGCTCAGGTTGGAACCGAAGGTTCCCGTTCTAGCCACTGGGTTTGCAACTATCCTTGGTTTTAGCTCGATAGCGGCGTTCCTGTTTCTGATCGATTCCTCGGCGAGACGGTTGCGTCCGGGTAGCGTCGTGTGGGACGTTGGCGAGCAGGGGCGCGCGGTCATCGAGAGCGTCTACCCCCACCTGTTCGCGGAACTCGGCGCCTCCGTAGGCCTGCGCGAGAAGCTTCCTCCGCCGGATCGGACTGTCGCTCATAACGGCAAGTCCGCGATCGTTTTGGCCGTGAATCTCCCTGCTATCGTCGCCGAGGCGCGCAATGCGAACGCCATCATCGAGTACCTGCCCCGCGTGGGCGACTTCGTGGCCCGAGGCGCACCCCTCTTCAGGCTGTATGGCGACGCCGGCTCAGTCGATGAGCGCAGGCTCCGAGGAATGGTTGCGTTCGGGCCTGAGCGGACCATCGAACAGGACTCCACGTTTGCATTTCGCATCATCGCCGACATCGCCCTCAAAGCCTTGTCGAAAGCCATCAATGATCCGACGACCGCCGTTTTGGCCATCGATCAGCTTCATCGCCTGCTTGGCATGGTCGGCAACCGGCATCTTCAGGGCGATGAGATACTGGATGGGTCCGGGCGCTTGCGCGTGATTTTTCCCACTCCGGACTGGGAGGACTTCGTTCATCTGACCTTCCGCGAAATACGCCTCTACGGAGCGGAGAACCTCCAGGTCGCGCGGCGGTTGCGTGCCATGATCGATAATCTCGCGCAGACACTGCCGCAGCAACGCCGCCCCGCGTTGTTCGCCGAGCTGGGTTTGCTCGATCGTGCGCTTGAGAAGCTCTACCCGTTACCGGAGGACTTGGCGCTTGCCCGTGTCCCCGATCTGCAGGGGTTAGGAGGAACCCCCGGGTCCGTCGGTAACGCTCGTTCGAACCAACGTTCTAAGCCTTGAAGGACTTCGAGAAGTTGGCATGGGTATTGCCATCATTTATGCCTTGATACCGGCGCGGACATTTGAGGTTCTTCGGGTATATCGCGGAACAGGATGTGCAAGCTGACCAGCAGCACCCAGAGTGGAAAGACCATCAAGATTCCCTCGATGTAGCGGCTGATGAACAGCAAGACCAGCGCCACCGCATAGCCGACGAAAGCAATCCAGCGCGCAATGAATCCTGTGCGCAAAGCGAGCGTGGACGTAACGATCATGAAGACTGCGGCCATCCTGATCGCGTAGACATTCAGGATCTCGTAGGAAATGGCGCGGGCGAAAGTGAATGTAGCCGAGCCGAGCAGGTTATCAGGCATGGCCATGAAGGTGATAATGATGCCGCCCGCCGCCGCAGCGGAGAGGAACAACATCCCGAGGAACAGCAACCCGCTGCCGAGAAGTACAGTAGCAAAGAAGCGATCCTCCCGCGCGCCGAGGCGGTCGCGCAACACGCCCATGAACCACAAAAAAGCAATGCCCGCGAACGGCACCAGATTCAGCGCCAGCGCAACGGTGTTGGCACGGGTACGCAGCCATGCCCCTGCCTCCAGCGGATCAGCCGGGACGGAAAGCCGGAGGAGCACAAGGCTGGCGAGCAGCAGAACTGAAAAGAGGATGCCTGCGATGGCGGCGGCACGCGGCGCCCGCAAGCTCACGGCGGTCAAGGTGGCTTCTGGCTGCATCTCGTCCTTTTGCACGCGTCGAGTTTGGTGCTTTACTAAGGCCGTCTAACGCGCACTGGTCAGACTTGTGGCTGAATCGCGCCGCTTCTTGGGGCTTATTTCGGCAAAGTCGTGCCCTAGACCATCGTTTCTTTGATTTAAATCATATCAGGCGGCTTTGTCGAGTTTGTAGGACCAAGTGTAGACCACCGGTATTGGTTGAAGTGGCCGATGGCGGCCAAGGTCGCGCCGAGTCACTGGAAGTGCGCGTACAATCTACCCTCGTCATCCTAACCGCAGCGTGTCTGGACATCTGAAATCCTTCTCCCGCCACTTCCGATCCCATGAGCTGAACTGGCGAAAACTGGGGATTCGAGGCTGGGGGACGGCAGGCCAGTTTCCTCGTCCTATAGCATTTGTGGGCGAGGTGAAATCACCTCGCCCAAAAGAATGTGCAATATTAGCTATTTCTAGTCGTCCCAGCCGCCGCGGAAGCCTCCGAAGCCGAAGGCGATAAACGGCACGCCGATAAACGGCCCGCCGAAGTATGGATTGGCATACTGGCGACGGTAAGGATAGTAGTAGGGATAGTAGCCGTAAGCAGGGTAGTAGCCGTTATAGTAGTCATCATCGTAGTAGCGACGATAGCGCTGACGGTAATAACGGCGATGAGGATAACGACGGTAATGCCTATTGTATCCGTAGTGCCTCCGGTGTCCGTAGTGCATCCGGTGTCCGTAATACCTCCTGTGACCGACCTTTTCGATCAGACCGGAGGTCACCACCGACGCTGCTGAGCCTGCTTCGGTCAGCCCGGCGGCCAGTGGGCCAGCCGAACTGCTCTGTGCCACGGTCACAAGGCTGCCGAACGCAACGGCAACCAGCAGATATTTGAGATTTCGCATCACTCACTCCATTAATCACTGGCGCGAACGCCTTGATCACTGATGTACCAGACGGGAAAAGATTCCTTGACCTGCGTCAAAGAAGACACTGCCAGAGACTATAGGCTTGATCGAAAGTAGAAAAAAGGATCGTTTACGTTGTCGATTTGCGGTCCGAGACGTGAAGCGCGCGCCCCAAGCTGGGCTTTGCGGTGGGCATGAACTCGAGCTTCCGATTGAAGGACCCGGATATTGGTCTTTCGTGAATGGCTGCGCAAGGCAAGCGCACACGCTTCGGTGAAGCGGTTGCGGGCCTTATTGCCCCGCTGCAGGCTTTCGATGCGGGCAACCTGTCTTCTCGCGATGCTGCTTCTGACGGGGAAGGCGGAAGCGCTGGAGTTGGCCAAGAGGAGCCCTGGATATGTCGGCTCCCTCGCCTGCCAATCCTGCCATCAGCACCAAACGGAAGCGTGGACCAATTCGCACCATAGCTGGGCGTTGCGCGAGCCGGCCCCGGGGAATGTTCTCGCTGATTTCAACAATGCACAGTTCACCCATCGCGGCTTGACCTCCCGATTCTCTCGTCGCAACGGGCGCTATTTTGTCGAAACCGATGACGCGGACGGCGCGTTGAAGGAGTTCGAAGTCAAGTATGTCGTCGGCGTGGCGCCGCTTCAGCAGTATCTCGTCGAGACCGGGGCGGGACGGCTGCAAGTCCTCGACATAGCCTGGGACAGTTCGGCGCGACGCTGGTTCCATCTTTATCCCGACGAAGATGTTTCACCCGGCAACGGCCTGCACTGGACCGGACCTTACAAGAACTGGCAGGCACGCTGCGCCGTCTGCCATCAGACGGATTTTCACAAGAACTACGAGCCCGAGGCCCAGACAATATCAGAGCCGGTGGAGTGAGCTGACCATCGGCTGCGAGGCCTGCCACGGTCCGGGCGAGGCGCATATCGCCTGGACCCGAAAGAAGGCCGACTTCGATCCGACCGACTTCGATAACATCGATCAGCGGGGGCTCGTCTGGCCCAGCGGCAAGACACGCCAGGCGCGCGAGGAGAACATGTGCGGCCCGTGCCACTCGCGCCGGGAGCAGATCGGCGCCGACAGTCCCCTGCCCGGCGCCGGCTTCGGCGATCACTACAAACTGGCCCCCCTCAGCAGCCGGCTCTATTTCCCGGACGGGCAGCAGAATGAGGAAGTCTATGTTCTCGGCTCCTTTCTTCAGTCCAGAATGCATGCGCGTGGTGTAACCTGCACAAACTGCCATGAACCGCACGCAGGGACGTTGCTGGCGAGCGGCAATGCCATCTGCACGCAATGTCACAACCCCGTCGGCAGAGCCGATTTCCCATCGCTGAAGCCAAAGGACTACGACTCACCCGACCATCACCACCACGTTGCGGGCAGCACCGGTGCGCAATGCGTCAACTGTCACATGCCGGAGCGCAAATACATGGTGATCGACGGCCGCAGGGATCATTTCTTCCGAATCCCCGATCCGCTGCTTTCAAAGAAGACGGGCGCACCCGATGCCTGTACTGGCTGCCACTCAGCAAAGACTGCCGAATGGGCGGCGGAGCATATCGCACAATGGGCGCCGGCACGTTCAAGCTCGGCAACCGCCTATGCCGAGGCTTTTGCAATGGCGCACCAGAACAGCCAGAACAGGCTGACCGAGCGGGCCCGCCAGGCACTCATCACCACCGCGGCCGATGGAGCCCAGCCCGCGATTGCCAGAGCAACGGCGCTCGCCGAGCTGGCCGACGATGAAGGCGCATTCAGGCGCCTGCCCATTGCCGAGCTGCTGAGCGACCCGAGCGACCTCATCCGGTCCGCGGCCGCCCGCCTCGTGCGAGTGGCCCCCGATGAAGATCGTATCAGGCTTCTCCTGCCTGTTCTTCGCGATCCGGTCGCCTCGGTTCGGATCGCTGCCGCACTTGAGCTCAATGGCGTCTCTCCTGCCGATTTTCCCGAAGACGCGCGCAAGGATCTCAGTGCCGCGCTCGACGAGCTCAAAGCTTCGCTTCTCGCCAGAGCGGATTTTCCCGAAACGCAGATGGCGATCGGCGGGCTGGCGTTGACGACCCGCAATTGGGCGGCGGCCGAGGCTGCATTTGCTTCGGCGTCCCTGATGGATCCGCAGCTTGTCGAAGCTTGGCTAGTCCGGGCCAGGATCCGCGAGGCACTGGGCGATCCGGGCGAAGCCATCGCCATTCTCGGTCAGGCTCGTGCGAGCAATGGCCAGAATGCAAGGGTCGTCTCGGACCTGGCGGCTCTATTGGCCAGGCAGGGTCGCATCGAGGAGGCAGTCCCGCTCCTCAGGGAGAGGGTCGAAGCCGAACCGGGCAATCTCGAGCTCAGGCTGATGCTTGCCTCGATACTGATTCAGTCCGGCAGACTGGCTGAAGGCGGCGGCGAGGTCGACGTGCTGCTCAACCAGGCGCCAGGTCATCCGGAGATTCTGGTCCTCCATGGGCTCCGCCAACTGATGGCCGGAGATGTGCCTGGCGCCCGGGAAACAGTTCGCAAAATTGACGGCCTTTACCCGGGCCTCACTCTCCCACCTCAACTGGAAGGACTGCGCAAGTAATTCGGTCAGCGCAAAGGCGCGGAAAAAACCTTTCAACCGTCATTGCGGCGAACGCCGCAATCCAGCTTTGAGCGTTTACCAGCGGAGAAGCCGCCAGCGGGATTCTGGCTTGCGCCACAGAATGACGGTCAGAGCAAGCCGGCGCCGCGTGCCCATTTGTACTTGGCTCCAAGCACCGAGACGGGGACTTCGGTCGAATAGGGATAGGCCGGTATTCCATGGTCGAAAAGATACTCGGAGGCCTCCTCGACCTCGACATCACCGGCGAGCGAGGCGACGACGGGTTTGTTGATCCCCTTCGCCTTCATCTCCTGGACGACCTCGGCAACGAGCTTCGCGAAGACCATCGGCGGCGTGATGATCGTGTGCCAGTAACCGAGGATGAGTGCATGGATGCGGTCGTCCTCGAGGCCGAGCCTGATCGTGTTCCTGTAGGTGGTCGGCGGCTCGCCCCCGGTGATGTCGACCGGATTGCCGGCCGCGCCGAAGGGCGGGATGAACTTCCGGAAGGCCGCATCGAGGTCGGCCGGCATCGCCATGAGGCTCAGGCCGCTATCGACGCAGGCGTCCGCCAGCAGCACGCCGGACCCCCCGGCGCCGGTGATGATCACGACATTCTCGCCCTTCGGTGTCGGCAGCACGGGGATGGCGCGGGCGAATTCCAGCAGGTCGCGCAAGCTGCGAGCCCGGATGACGCCGGACTGCCGCAGTACGTCCTCGTAGATCCTGTCGTTGCCGGCGAGCGCGCCCGTATGTGAGCTGGCGGCTTTCGCTCCGGCCGACGTGCGGCCGGCCTTGAGGACGATGACCGGCTTCTTCCTGGTGACCCGTCGCGCGACTTCCGCGAAGGCACGGCCGTCCTTCAGATCCTCGCAGTGCTGGGCAATGATCTGCGTATTGTCGTCCTGCTCGAAGAAGGTGAGAAGGTCGTCCTCATCGAGATCGGCCTTGTTGCCGAGGCCGACGATCGCCGAAACTCCCATTTTCGCCGAGCGGCTGAAGCCGATGATGGCCATGCCGATGCCGCCCGACTGCGAGGAAAGCGCCGCCTGCCCCTTGACGTCATAGGCCGTGCAGAATGTCGCGCACAGGTTCTTGTGGGTATAGTAGAAGCCGTAGATGTTCGGCCCCATCAGGCGCACCCCGTATTTCCGCCCGATCTCCTGAATCTCCTTCTGCCCCTCCACATTGCCGGTCTCTGCGAAGCCGGACGGAATGAGAACGGCGCCCGGTATCTTCTTCTCGCCGCACTCCGACGAGGGCCTGCGCCACGAACCTGGCGGGGATCGCGAACACCGCGACGTCGATCTCGCCGGGCACGTCCTTGACCGACTTGTGGGCCTTGAGGCCCATGATCTCGTCGGCTTTCGGATGGATCGGATAGATGCTCCCCCGGTAGCCGCCGTTGATCAGGTTCTTCATCACCGAATTGCCGATCTTGCCGTCCTCGGCGGAGGCGCCGATGACCGCCACCGCATCGGGCTTCATGATGCGGTTCATCTGGCGGACGATGTCTTCCTGCTTCGGCCGATAGCGGCTCTCCGTCGGTGCGAAGTCGACGATGATGCGCACGTCGGCCGCAGTCGCGCCCGCGGCCGTTGCGAACACCGGATTGAGGTCCATCTCGACGATCTCGGGAAAGTCGCTGACCAGATCACCGACCTTCCGGATGAGTCCGGCAAGGGCGTCCCGGTTCACCGGATCGCCACCGCGCACCCCCTTCAGCATCTCGGCAGCCTGGATGCCATCGAGCATCGACAGGGCGTCCTCGCTGCTGGCTGGCGCGAGACGGAAGGTGATGTCCTTCAGGACCTCGACGAGGGTGCCGCCGAGACCGAACGCCACGAGCTTGCCGAAACTGGCATCCGTGACGGCTCCGACGATGACCTCCTGGCCGCCGGTCAGCATCTGCTGAACCTGGACGCCCTCGATCCTGGCGCCGGCGTTGTATTTCCTGGCATTGGCGAGAATGGTCTCGTAACCCTTCGAGGTCTCGTCGGCGTTCTTCAGGCCGACCAGTACGCCGCCCGCTTCCGTCTTGTGCAGGATGTCCGGTGAGACGATCTTGAGCACGACCGGATAGCCCATGCCGTCCGCGAGCCTGGCGGCCTCCTCGCCCGAGTGCGCGAGAGCTTCCTTCGGCACCGGGATCCCGTAGGCGTCGCAGACGAGCTTGCCTTCGGGCGCGGTGAGAGCGGTGCGGCCGCCAGCCTTCACTGTTTCGAGAACCTTCCGGACCGCGTCCTTGTCCGGCGTGGCGCTCCATCCGGCCGGCTGCGCGGATTTCTTTGCCTTCGCTGCCCGGTCTGTCATCGCCGCTCCTATTCGGCTGCCGCGCGCCGGATCTCGCCCAGGGCGCCGGAGGCCTTGATCTCGCCGATCCGGGCGTCGTCGAACCGCAGTACGTCGCGCAGGATCTCCTCCGTGTGCTCGCCGAGCAGCGGAGAGCGTCTTACCTCGGTCGGGCTGTCGGACATCTTGATCGGGTTGCCGACCGTCAGATATTTGCCGCGCGTCGGATGGTCCACCTCGACGATCGTGCCGGTCTTGCGCAAGGACGGCTCCTCGGCGAGCTCCTTCATAGAGAGGATGGGCCCGCAGGGAATGTCGTACTCGTTGAGGATGTCCATGACCTCGAACTTGTTCCTGGTCATCGTCCATTTCTCGACGGTGGCGAAGATATCCATGAGACGCGGCAGCCGCACCTCCGGCGTCGCGTAGTCCGGATCCGTGATCCAGGTGTCCCTGCCGATCACCTGGCAGATCTTCTCCCACACCGGCGCCTGGGTGATGAAGTAGATATAGGCGTTGGGATCGGTCTCCCACCCCTTACACTTGAGGATCCACCCCGGCTGGCCGCCGCCCGATGCGTTGCCCGCACGCGGGACGGCTTCGCTGAACTTGCCGTGGGGATACTGCGGATACTCTTTGAGCGGACCATGAGCCAGGCGCTGCTGGTCACGCAGCTTGACGCGGCAGAGATTGAGCACGCCATCCTGCATCGCGGCCAGCACTTTCTGTCCCCTGCCCGTCGCGTTGCGCTGGTAGAGCGCGCAGACGATGCCGAGCGCCAGATGCACGCCGGTGCCGCTGTCGCCGATCTGGGCTCCGGTCACCATGGGCGGGCCATCATCGAAGCCCGTCGTCGACGCAGCACCCCCGGCGCACTGGGCGACGTTCTCGTAAACCTTGCAGTCCTCGTAGGGACCGGGACCGAAACCCTTCACGGACGCCACGATCATGCGCGGATTGAGCGCCTGGATGCGCTCCCAGCCGAAGCCCATGCGATCGAGCACCCCCGGCGCAAAGTTCTCGACCAGCACATCGCAGGCCTTGACCAGCGCCTCGAGCACCTCCTTGCCCTTCGGGTTCTTGGTGTCGAGCGTGATCGAGCGCTTGTTGTGGTTCAGCATGGTGAAATAGAGGCTGTCCACATCCGGAACGTCGCGCAGCTGACCGCGCGTGATGTCGCCGACGCCGGGCCGCTCCACTTTGATCACATCGGCGCCGAGCCAGGCGAGAAGCTGGGTGCAGGTGGGGCCGGACTGCACGTGGGTGAAATCGAGAACCAGGACGCCATCCAATGCTTTGCCCATACTATTCCTCTCGAGCTTCGTCTCTTGCTTTCCTTGACCCCGTGGCCCCGACGTGCGGTCACTTGTACATGGTCTGCGCCTTGGTCCCCGGCGCGTATTCCCGCGGGTCCACCCAAATGTTGATGACGGCACAGCGGCCTGTTTTATGGACGGATTCGCGCGCTCGCCGCAGAGCCGGCCCGATCTGCCCGGCTCGCGCACTTCCTCACCGCGGCCGCCCAGCATTTCGCCGAACTTGCCGAACGGCACGTCGCCCAGCAGGTTACCGACATTGCCGCGCTGCTCACCGTATTTGGCGATCTGGCCATAGCGGATCTGGTTCATGGCGGAGTTGTTGCCGATCACGGCGATGTAGGGCGCACCGAAACGGTTCGCCGTTTCCATGTCGAAGGCCGTCATGCCGAAGGAGCCGTCGCCGTAGTAGCAGAGCACTTCCTTGCCCGGATGGGCGAGCTTTGCAGCCATCGCGAAGCCCGTGCCGACGCCGAGGCTGCCGGGTGTGGCCGAATCGATCCAGTGGCCGGGCCGGCGCGGCCGCACTGCCTGTGCCGAGATGGTCACGACGTCGCCGCCGTCACCGATGTAGATCGTGTTTTCAGTGAGGAATTCGTTGATATCCCAGGCGACGCGATAGGGGTGAATCGGCACGCTGTCCGACTTGAATAGCGGCATCAGCTTCTCGGTGGCGCTCGTCTCGGCTTCGTGCAGCTGCTGCCGTCACTGCTTCCTGGCCTGCCGCTTGCCGCCGTCAATCCGCGCGGTCGCCGCGTCGAGCACCGCACCCAGGATAGCGCCGGGATGGCCGACGAGGCCGTGCGAGATGTCGCGGTTCTTGCCCACCGTCCGGTAGTCCATGTCGATCTGGACGAGCGTCGAGATCCCTGCTGATGCGCTTGCCATACCCCATGCGGAAGTCGAACGGCGTGCCGACGATGACGATCACATCGGCTTTGGAAAAAGCCAGCGAGCGCGTGCGATCGAAATGATGCGGGTCGCCCGGCGGCAGCAAGCCGCGGCTCGCACCATTGAAGTAGCCGGGAATGTCGAGCCCGCGAAGAAGCGCCGTCGCCTCTTCATGGCCGCGTGCCGTCCACACCTGCTGGCCGAGCAGGATGGCGGGCCGCTCGGACTTCACCAGGATGTCGGCGAGCTTCTCGATGTCGCGTGGATCGCCGAGCGCTCTGCTCGATGCGCGATAGCCGCCCGGGGCCGGAATGACGGCCTTCGAGACATCCACCTCGCGGTCGAGCACGTCGCGCGGGATTTCGAGATAGGCCGGGCCGGGAGCGCCGGCGAAGCATTCCCGGGCGGCCATGGCGATCATGTCGGCGACGCGTTCCGTGGAGCGCACGCTTTCCGAGAATTTCGTGATCGGCCGCATCATATCGACGTGCGGCAGGTCCTGGAGCGAGCCCATCCTGTGCTGGGTGAGCGCGCCCTGGCCGCCGATATGCAGGACAGGACTTTCCGACCGGAAGGCTGTGGCAATTCCGGTGACGGCGTTCGTAGCCGGGCCCGGGCAGTCGTCACCACGCAGCCGAGCTTGCCGGTCTGGCGCGCATAGCCGTCGGCGGCATGGGCCGCGACCTGCTCGTGGCGCACATCGATGATGCGGATGCCCTCGTCGACACAGCCATCATAGATATCGATGATATGGCCGCCGCACAGCGTGAAGATCGTATCGACGCCCTGTTCTTCAGCGCTCTGGCCGCCAGGTGTCGCCCGAAACGACGTTGGCGTCCCTGCTCTTCTGCTTCAGGGTGTCTTCCGCAGTCGTCGTCGCTGTCGACTTGGCCGCCAGAGTGGTCGTCGCCATGGACATTCCTCCCTACGTCGAGCTTCGTCCGTTCCTGCGATCGGCCCGGACCAGCGCTGACCGATCAGCCGAGAAAGTCTCCGTGCTTCTCGACGTGCGCGCGCAGTCCCAAAGTGTGCTCGCGCACCGAGTCGCTCGCCCGATCCGCGTCGCGCGCAACCAGGGCTTCGATGATGTTCATGTGATCGATGATCGAGCGCTCGGCGCGATTGTCCTGCCGGATCGTGACCTTGCGGATGGCGCGCATGTGGATGAACAGGTTCTCCGATATATCGGCAATCAGCTTGCACCCACCCAGACGGATGATGGTCTGGTGAAAGGCGACGTTTGCGTCCGAGTATTCGCTGATGTGCTCCGTGGGCTTCTCGGTCTCGAATTCCGAGAACAGCGTTCTGAGCTTTCTCAACTCGTGGTCCGTCGCCTGCTGGGCGGCGAGACGAGCCGACATGCTCTCCAGCGCTGCCCAGACCGTGATCATCTCCAGCATCTCCTGCTTCGTCTTCTTGATGACGAAGACGCCGCGGCGCGGAAGGGAACGCACGAAGCCTTCCTGCTCGAGAAGCGTGATGGCCTCGCGCACCGGCGTGCGGCTGACCGCGGAGATCCTGGGACAACTGGCGCTCGTCCAGGCGGATTTCGTCCGGATGGTCATAAATGTCCATCTCGGTAATCGCCTTCTTCAGCCTTTCGTAAGCCATGTTCCGGAAGCTGATGGTGGTATCGAGGGGCCGGACCCAAATCTTCGGGGGTGAACTCGCCTGCTGCGCGCGCACGTCTGGTTCTCCTTCCGGGGTAACACTCCATGTTGGCCCTGGGCCTGGTAATTCAATCTCGCATCTAAAATACTGTACACCATGTTCCAGAACGCTCACAAGCTTTTCGGGCAGATTGGCCTGACCATGAACGCCTCCTTTGCGGCTACTCGGCAGCCTGGCCCTGGGATGCGGCGGACGAAGTCGTCTTAGGCCAGACGAAGCCACCGGCCAGAACAGCATGAACACGGCCAGACCGCAGATCGAGCCGACAAGGCCGTTCGACCAGAAGATCGACAGGCTGCCGTCCGACAGCACCATGGCATTGCGGAAGTTCGGACTCGGCCATGTCGCCGAGCACCAGCGCCAGCACCAGAGGGGCGAGCGGATACTGAAGGCTTCTTGAAGACGTAGCCGATGATGCCGAAGATCAGCATGAAGCTTATGTCGAGCATCGCATTCTCACCGTATAGGCGCCGATCGCGCAGACCGCGATGATCACCGGGGCGATGATGCTGAACGGGATGCGCAGGATCGCCGCAAAGAACGGCACCGTGGTCAGCACCACGATCAGCCCCACGACATTGCCGAGATACATGCTCGCAATCAGGCCCCAGACGAAGTCCGGCTGGTCTTTGAACAGCATGGGCCCCGGCTCCAGGCCCCAGATGAGTAGCCCGCCCAGCAGCACTGCCGCGGTGGGTGAGCCGGGAATGCCCAATGTCAGCATCGGCAGAAGTGCACTGGTTCCGGCGGCGTGCGCCGCGGTTTCCGGCGCCACGACGCCCTCGAGCTCGCCGCGGCCGAAGTTCGCGCCCCGCCTGGAGAAGCGCTTGGCCAGGCCATAGCTCATGAACGAGGCCGGCGTCGCGCCACCCGGCGTGATGCCCATCCAGCAGCCGACGATTGCACCCCGCAACGATGTCGCCCAGTATTTCGGCAGCTTGGCCCAGGTCTGCAGCACGACGCGTGGATTGATCCTGGCGCTCCGGCCTTTGAAGGCGAGACCTTCCTCCATGGTCAGCAGGATCTCGCCGATGCCGAACAGGCCGATGACCGCGATCAGGAAGTTGAAGCCGCGCAGCAGCTCGTACCAGCCGAAGGTCATGCGTAGCTGGCCGGTCGTCGGATCCTGGCCGACGGCGGCGAGCGCGAAGCCCAGCATCATCGCTGCGACCGTCTTCGATGGCGGTTCCCTGCCCATGCCGACGAAGCTGCAAAAGGCCAGGAGCTGGACAGCGAACAGCTCGGCCGGCCCGAAACGCCAGCGCGATCGAAGCGATCAGCGGCGCCAGGAACGTGACGATGATGACGGCGAACAGCGCCCCGAAAAACGAGGAGGTGAAGGCGGCTGTCAGCGCCTCTCCGGCACGGCCCTGCTGCGCCATCGGATAGCCATCGAACGTCGTGGCCACCGACCATGGCTCGCCGGGGATGTTGAACAATATCGAGGTGATGGCGCCGCCGAACAGCGCGCCCCAATAGATGCAGGACAGCATGATGATCGCCGAGGTCGGCGACATGCTGAAGGTGAGCGGCAGCAGGATGGCGACGCCGTTGGCGCCGCCCAGTCCCGGCAGCACGCCGATGAGGACACCCAGCGTGATGCCGATGAACATGTACATGATGTTCGCCGGGTCGCCGAGGACGCTGAAGCCGGCGATCAACGAACTCAATGCTTCCACGTAATTCTCCCTCGTGCGGCGGTTCGCGCCATCTCCGGCCGATCAGTAGCCGAACAGGTCCTCGAGCGGCCCTTTCGGCAGCGGCAGCAGGAACCAGAGCTCGAAAATCAGGAACAAGGACAACGGCACCGCCACGCTGACCAGGATGATCGTCGGCCATTGGAACCGGCCGAGCCAGCGCATGAATACGGCGATGAAAAGCGCGCTCGCCGAGTAGATGCCGATGAAGCCAATCAGGCCGACGTAGATCACCGACGGCACGAAGACCTTCATGACATCGCGCAAGCTGCCCGCGTCCGACGAAGGCTTCCGCTGCTCTTCACGCGCCCATCAGGACGTAGGGCGATCGTGCAAAGGCTCGACAGCAAAGAATTCAGCAGTCCGGCGTAGAATGGGAAATAGCCCTGTGGCTCGTCTTCGGCCCAGCCGATGCCGCAGCCGCAAGCTGTCGGCGATCACCAGCCCGTCGATAGGAACCAGGATCAGGGCGACGACGATGTCAGCCGACCGCTTCGACACCAGGCCGTCGCCGGCCTTCGTCTTCACTCTCCGCATCCGAAGCCTCTTCGTGCGGAATCCCTGCTGCAGGGATCGATCCTCAGGACGAAACGGGGCCGAGGGCGTTGCCGCCGGAGCCCCCTATATCGTCAGTTGCCGATGAAGTTGGCCTTGCCACCAGATCCTTGTGGAGGGAGGCCGCTGTTCGCCAGCCAGGCCTTGTACCATCGCGGTCATGGAGTTTGTCGAAGGCGCCCTGGCCATGACACTCCTTCGCACTGAGGCGTTCGCGAACTCTTGTGAACAGGTCGATGTAGAAGTCGACCGCTGCCGTCGACGCGGCCGGCATGAAGATACCGCGCAGCATCGTGTAATGGATATCCAAGCTCGCTTCCTTGCAGGTCGGGTGTCGCTTCAGGCCATGGTGTTGGTGACCTTCTTGGTCATCGTAATGCGCTTGCTGTCGAACACGCAGAACGCCCTGCGTCGGCCTGGTCTTCCAGAAGGAGACCGCCGATCGACGTTGTTACCGTCGAATTGGCGCGATCCCCGACATAGCGCCTTGGCGACGTCATCCGCCGCCTTTTTCCGAGATGTATTTGAGTTTCGCGCGGGTCGCTGCTCCAGGCCGACCGATGATCGGCCTTGCTGGAGTGGTGCCCGCCATGACGAAGCTTGCCGTCGGCAGCCTTGGCGGGCATCGATAAATTCCCGCGCCGTCTTGGGGGGATTTGCGTTTACCCACAGCACGGTCTTGTTGAGCGCGAGCATGGCGACGGGCTGTTACAATTCTCCCAGCCAAGGGGATCCGGTAGCGAGTGGGTCGTGAACAGGCTGGAGAGGGTGACGATGATCTTGTTCGGATTTGCCTGCTGGAAGTCCTTCATGTCGAAGAAGCCTTCGCTGCTCGATCCGCCGGCCTTGTTTCATGATGAGACGGTAGCGACTGCTCATGAGGTTGTGCTTCTGGACGATGCCCTGATCATGCGGGCCATTTGGTCGGCGCCGCCTCCCGTGCCGGTCGGCACGATGAATTCTACGTCTTGGTGGGCTTCGACTGGGCTTGCGCTTCACCGCGCCGGCGAAACTGATCACGCCGGCGAGCGCCGCCGGAATCGGCGATGTGACCTGAACCTTCTGGAACATGGATTTTCCTCCCTGTTTCGTTTGCTCGGCTTTTGACGCGCTTGACCGGCGTTCTTTGTGTTTTATCAGTTCGTCGACCGTGACCGCCTGCGAAAGGCAGGCAGGATCGGAGGCTGGCATTTATCATACTGTGTACGCACTCTCTGGAACACAATGCCTGCCGTGCTACCAGCTCCTGCGTTGTACTTTCACGGCCTTCGTCACGCGTGACGAGTTGTCCTCCGCTGCCTCTGGTTTCGCAAGTTCAGCGCAAAGAATGTCTGCTTTAGACGATCCGGTCGGAGCGGTCAGCTGCGTAACCGTTCCACCCGTAGTGCCTGCAGAGTGAAAGAATGTTTGGGGCCGTCCTGAACTGGCTGGGGCGCCAGGATTTTCAGCTGAAGCTGTATACGATTGAAAACAATAGGTTTTTCTTGTAGTTGAGCAGATAAAACTGTTACGCAGAACTGTGACACATGCTCCAAAAGCGTAACAGTCACAGCTGTCAAAAGAAGGGGAAGAACATGGGGCCGCTTCAAATTCAACGCCGCCTCGGTTCAAAAAACTACGATGCTCGCGCCAAGAATCCCAATGACTTGCCTCTCGCTCTGCAAAAGGAAAAAATGAGCTGTGGAACTGCTGAAGCAAAAGCGATCCGGCTGAAGCGAAGCGGTGGGGCGATATAGTGCTCGATGCGTGTATTTCGACTTCGCCACCCGCGCGTCATCGAGGTCCTTATCCGAGTACGATCTCCAGGAGGCCGTATGGCAAGCGTTACCAGGAGCTGCTCGAAGCCGACCAGCAGTTCGGCATCGCTGCGGACGACAAGGACCTAGACAAGATATACGCACATGTCGTTGGAGTTCGGTGAGTATGACCTTCACGCATACTGAATTTTTGAGTTCATCCGCGACCGCTTCGAGGTCGAAAAGCAGCAGCGGGCCGAACGCCTCGCCACTGCAGGAGGAGGCGGCACGCGGCGAACACTGATCGGTCGCCGATCAGGTCAAGCTGCACGAGGAAAGCCCTGACTACCGGAAACTCGCCCACGCCCTGCAGCGGGCCGAGATTGAGGCACTCAAACGTGCCCAGGAGCGTGACCGAGGTGAGTTTGGTGGAAAGCCTAACGACGAATTCATACGTCCACCTGTCGCTGGTGTCAGTGGCAAGAAGGGCGAAATCATGGGCCTGTTCGAAAGCTATGCGGCCGAAAACCCGCTCCAGGTCCGAGTTGACACGCTGAACCAGTCGCGGATGGCGGTTCGGCTGTTTGTGGACACAGTGGGAGACCGCTTCCCGGTGTCCATGATGGACAAGAAGGTCGTGCGCAATTGGAAGGCCCTGCTTCTAAAATACCCCGTCAAGGCGGCTGAGATGACGGCCTTCAAAGGCATGTCGCTTCGCGAAACCGTCATCGCTAACGAGAAGGTCGGGAAGCCGGTCATCTCCCCCAGGACCGTCAACCGGTATCTGAGCGGGCTTGGTGCGTTCTGCGACTGGCTGATGAACCACGAATATTTGAACGCAAACCCCACCCACAATCTCTACATCCGTCAAGACAAGTCGCGCCGAGCGACGAAGCCCTTCTCCTCCGAGCAGCTCCAGACCCTCTTCAACTCCCCACTGTTCACCGGCTGCCAGTCCAATGACAAGTGGCACCTGCCCGGCGATCACCGGATCCGCGATCATCGATACTGGTTGCCGCTGATCATGCTCTACAGCGGAGCTCGCCCCGGTGAGATCGCCCAGCTGCTTGTTGACGACGTGCACCAATCGCACGGACGCTGGATCATTCACATCACCGAGGAACGTGACGATACCAAGAGCACCAAGACGAAGGGCTCAATGCGCGTGCTGCCGGTGCATCCCGAGCTCGAGAAGCTTGGCTTCATCGCCTATCACCGGTCGATGGTGGAGCGTGGAGAGAAGCGGCTCTTTCCTGACGCCGAGCGGAATGCCCGAGGGCAGATGGCCGCAGAGTTCGACCGCGACATTAATCGCTATCTGACGCGCATTGGAATCAAGCACGGTCGAGGCTTGAGCCTCTACAGCCTTCGCCACGGTTTCGCCGACGCTCTCCGTCTCGCTGGGTTTTTGGATGAGCAGTTCGGAATACTGCTCGGTCACACCAATCACACCATGACTGGGCGATACGGCACCCTGCAGCAAGGCATGTTGCGCCAGCGCGCCGAGATGATCGATGCAGTCAGCTATCCCGGTCTGAACCTCAGTCCGCTCTATCCGAGCTGACGGGCGTCGACTCATTTGCAAGCAGCGTGCTCTAGCTCATAAGGACTTCATCAGCCTCAATCCCTGCAGCAGCTCTGTCCGTCGCATCCTCGCCCCCTCGTTTGGGGCAATACAAAAACCGGACAGATCGTGTGCTACAAGAACCGGTCATATCGTGTGCTATCGACACACTGCAAGCGACAAGCTGACACTCCGCCGCTTCGGCGGTAGAATACATCACTATCTCCCGCGATAATGAGGAGAATGCCATGCAAGCCGCTCGTGAAATGTCCCCTTCACTACCTGACCGTCCGATGCTGCACGCGCTCGCCCAGCGCTGGTGGCTCTTGTTGCTGCGAGGAATCGCTGCAGTTGTCTTTGGCGCTCTCGCATTCATCTGGCCTGCAATCACCTTGGTGACGCTGGTGCTGTTTTACGGCGCCTACGCCTTGGTCGACGGCGTTCTCTCACTTGCAGCTGCCTTCAGCGGCGGCGCCAAGCCAGTCCCCACTTGGTGGCTCGTCGTGGTGGGGCTCCTCGGCATCGCCGCTGGTATCGTGACGTTCCTGTGGCCCGGCATGACCGCGATCGTGCTCATGCTGTTTATCGGGGCCTGGGCGCTGGCGCACGGCATCTTCGAGATCATCGGCGCGATTCAGCTACGCAAGGAGATCGATAACGAATGGATGCTGATCCTCGGCGGTGTGCTCTCGGTAATCTTTGGTGCCATCGTCCTTTTTGCGCCGGGTGCCGGAGCACTCGGGCTGATCTGGGCCATCGCCGCCTACTCGATCGTGTTCGGCATCAGCTTCATCGCGCTTTCCCTACGGCTGCGGAAGCACAGTCACGGTCCGACATAGCCATTGTGCGCGACAGCGGTTTTACCTGATCATCGATCTCCTCGTAGGGCTGCTCACCGACATTGACAGCGTGGTGAAAGCGGTCAGTCGGCTCATCCCAGTCCGCGTGGCCTGGAGAGACCTCGAACCGCTGGCTCGCACCACCGTCGCGGTGTTCGATGGCGAGAGCATCGCCACAGAGAACCACCGTTACTCGATGAAACGGATCACGATGCCAGGGCGGCTCACCGGGTTCGAGGCGCGGCCGACGCACGACGCACGAGAGTCGTTCCGCGTTGAAAGAGTGTCTCGTCGGCGATCGGTGGCACCTTGGTCATTCGAGAAAGTTAAAGCCGATCTCGGGGGTTTACTGCAGCAGTGAGCGCAAATGGGCGCACAGGGCGTTTTAAGCGCTCAAACGCGGCTATTCCACAGCGCTGAAGTTTTTCCCCGCTCAGTGACGCTCTGTGCGCGCTTGAAACCTAACCTACTTCTTTTGAAATGGCGAGCGCCTTCACCGAGCAAGCTTTGTGCACTCGCGAAATGGCTATGAGAAAGAGCATCATTTGCGCTGCTTTGCGGCATTTTCCGCCATCGGACAGAGAATTTCATACAACATAGTCACGCCTGCGTAGGCGGTCATGCCGGTAGGATCGAACGGCGGAGAGACTTCGACGACATCGGCGCCAACGATGTTCAATCCACGCAATCCACGCAGTAGCTGCTGGGCTTCGAAGGTCGTAAAGCCGCCGATCTCGGGCGTGCCAGTGCCCGGCGCGTGGACGGGATCGAGCATGTCGATATCGAAGCTCACATAGGTCTCGTCACTGCCTGCGACCTGGCGTGCAATCTCCATCACTCTTTTGGGGGCCCAGCTCCTTGGCTTCCTCGATACGCATGAGGCGCACACCCATTTTCTCGCCATACTCGAAATCATCGAGATCGTTCATCGAACCGCGCAGTCCGATCTGGATGGTGCGCTTCGGATCGAGCACACCTTCTTCGATCGCTCGCCTGAAGGGTGTTCCATGTGTGTATTTGAACCCGCCGTAAAAGCTATCATACAGGTCCGTGTGGGCATCGAAATGGATCATGCCGACCGGCGCTTTCTCGCCTAGCGCGCGCAGAACTGGAAGCGAGCAAAGATGGTCGCCACCGGCCGAGAGCGGGCGAATGCCACTCTTCACGAGCTTCTTGAAATAGGTTTCGATTCTTTTCAGCGCGTCATCGACATTCGCTGGATTGACCGGGCAGTCGCCAAGATCTGCCACATTGGCGAGGTCATAGGGACGTATATGGGAAGTCTGATGCATCTGCCGCACCATGGAGGATTGGTCGCGCATCTGGCGTGGGGCGTGGCGGGGTCCTGGCCTATTGGTCGTGCCGCCATCCCAGGGGATGCCGACGATGCCAATGTCGATATCTCTGGCCTCGTCCAACGCTATGTGCGGCAGCCTGTAGAAGGTGGACATGCCGGCGAAGCGTGGAATTTCCAAGCCCGGCACGGGCTGATTGAATGGTTTTCTCGACATGGATGCTCCTTAAAAATTCCATGAACGCACGCTTTCCGAGAGCGGTGCTGTTCAGGAGTTCCACCGACCTCCAAACTTGAGTGACCGGGGTCTGCCACGTCGTAGTTAACCCTGAGCAGAAGGTCATCAACGCTCCGGCAGAATCGGACGAACCTCATTCAAGTAGCGCTCGACAGATCCAAGACCCTCTATGCACGGCATCTCGCTCGCGGCCTCATCGGGCCTGCACCAGGGATAAGGCAAGCTGGTGATCCAGCCCATGATCCTATCGAGCTCATTTGCCGGAAAGACCTGCATCACATCGATGGTGATGATCAGCTTGTCGATCAGGCACCGTGCGTCGGACGTGAAAAACCAATCGTAGCGCCCACTCCCAACCCGGATCGGGCCGTTGTTCTTGGCCGACATGGCAACCAGCCAGTGGCATGGAAAGTGATGTCGATTGGCATCCGTTGGTCGCGCAAGGCAGAAGGTGTAGACATTCTCGAAATCATTCGCGAAGCGACGGCCAAGAATCTCTTCAATCGCGGCCACGCCCTTGGCCGAACTTGGAAAGGAAATGGCTTCGGTATTTACGACCATTTCCAGCTGGGCATCTTCAGCAAAGGCGCGCCGCATCAGAAACGGACGGTTTCCGTCCTTCGCGTAGAAATATGTGCTGACGGCCTCACGGGGGCTCGGCATGTGGTCTTCCCTCAATGGCGTTTTCCAGAGCCTCGACAGGAGTAGCCGGATTCACGTCAACGTCTCGAACAGCCGGCGCAGCAAAGTCATACGTGGCACTAGCGACGACACATAAAGGTGCTCGTTCAGGGTATGCGAGCCGTCGCCGTCGACGCCAAGACCGTCGAGCGTCGGCACTTTGTGGGCCGTGAAGTTGCCATCGCTGCCGGCGCCCGTGGCGCAGTCCGCAAGATCGAATCCGATCTCCCTGGCTAGCACCTTGGCGCGATCGAACAGCATGGCGATGCCAGCGTTCTTCTCGAATGGGGGTCGGTTGAGTTCGCCGGCCACCGTGATCCGGACATCGGGATTATAAGGTCGTAGGCTTCGCAAGTGGACCTCCATGGCTTCTGCGTCGGCCAGGGACCTGATCCGCATGTCGATGGTTGCGTGGCAGAACTGCGGCACGGTGTTGTCGGCAGTGCCGCCCCTGATCTGCCCGATGTTGAAGGTGATACCGCGCTCGTAGTCAGTCAGCGCCTCGATCGCCACCACATGCTTGGCAATCTCGACGATCGCGCTACGCCCCTCCTGATGGCGGCTGCCCGAATGCGCCGGCCGGCCCTCCGCCTCCAGCAGGTAATGGCCAACTCCTTTGCGGGCTGTAACAAGCTTGCCGCCGTCGCGCGCCGGCTCGACAACGAGCACGTATTTGGCAGCATCGGCCGCGCGCTCGATGAGCTCTCGCGAGGTTGGGCTGCCGACTTCCTCATCGGAAACGTAAATGAGGCGGATCGGCAGAGGCGTGGTGCGGCCGGCGGCAACAATCGAGCGGAATGCTTCAAATGCCAGATAGGCGCCACCCTTCATGTCGTAGATACCGGGTCCGAACGCGCGGTCGCCCTCGACCCGGAAGGGGAGAGTGTTGATGGTGCCGCGGGGGTGCACCGTGTCGAGATGGGCGAGCACCAGGATACCGGGTCCGTCGCTACCCCATGGACTTGAGATCGCCAGGTGATCCGCCCGCCCGTCGCGGCCGGCAATGCGCTCGATCCTGGCGCCAGCCTCGACATAACCCTCGGCGACGCGCGTCATCAGGCGATTGACGCCTTCAATATCGGCCGTATGGCTCTCGACCTCGACCCAGTGGCAGATGCCGTCGAGAATCTCCCCGGCCGTGAGTGTATGCATGATTTCCCCTTGAGCCTATCGGACTGTAACTGGCGCTTCGGCTTCCTAGCAGATCGTCTATCGACGCTCACTTTTGGGTC
>CAWHQZ010000021.1:0-23092 GCA_963831645.1 uncultured Alphaproteobacteria bacterium
CATATCGTCGTTCCTGCAAGGCTTCATTGCCTTCAAGTCGCCCGGACCGGATGACGGCGTGGATTTCGGCGAAGTAGTGACGGCAATCGCGGCAGAGGCGCCCGAAGGATGCGGTGATCATCACCGATGCCGGCAACATATCCACCTGGGTGCATCGCCACTGGCGCATGGGGCCGGAAAATCGCCTGCTCGGCTGCATCGGCGGTGCCATGGGGCCGGGAGTGCCGTTCGGCGTCGCCTCCGGCCTTGTCGAGCCCCAGCGCATGGCGATCGTCTTCGTGGGCGACGGCGGCATTCTCATGACCGGCCAGGAGATCGCCACCGCCATGCAATACGGCGCTCGGTTCAAGGTGGTGCTTTCGGACAACGGCAGCTACGGAACAATTCGCACCCATCAGGAGATGCATTTCCCAAGGCGCGTGTCGGGCACGGACCTCAAGAACCCCGACTTCACGGCCTGGGCTTTGTCCTTCGGTGCCCATGTAGTGACGATCGCCCGCGGCGACGACGTGAGCGCGAAAGTGCGCGAGGCGCTGGCGCATGACGGCCTGACGGTCATCCACGTCAAGGCGAGCCTGCGGGCCCTGTCGGCATATGCCAGCCTGACGACGGCATAGCCTGAGGCCGCTGTGGAAGTTCATGCTCGCAAAGTCAGCTGCTTGCGTAAATCAGTCGCGAAGCTAGAGTAAGTGACCAATTCAGGCGAGTGATCTCAGGGGGCCCCGTGATGGATCGACTGACGGTTGCCAGTGCTTCTGGAGCCGGGTTCAACCTCGTGATGTCTTACCGGGATAAGTGGTTGGATCCGGGCGACTATGCCAAGATAGCAGAGCGCATAGGAAAGCTCGCCAGTGACGTTCATGTTCATATTCTGCCGGATTTGCCCCAGCCCAGTTCAAAGCTCAGAAGCCTGGCTGAACGCCCCACGCTGGTCATTTGCCCGACCCGGCTCAGACATTTGCAGGTCTTGCGTGGCGCCACTTATTGCGGTCAGCGAATCCCGAAAGTCGAGCAGATGCGCATGCTGGCAGCGCAGGGTATTCGCGTCCCGAAATGGACGATCCTCAAGCCCCAAACCACCTTGAGCGAGCAGGAATGGGGACGTTTCACGATACTGAAACCCGCCGCGTTCGGAAGCGCGACCTTCGGTCGCGGCGTCGAACTGGCCAGAACTTCAGCGATCAAATACCGGCTGCGCGGCGCAATTTTCGAAAGATCACCCGGGCAGCCGCGGACAGACGATCGTGCAGCAATTCATCGACACCGGGAAACATTCCGAGGACTACCGGGTACTGACGCTTTTTGGAGCTCCACTTTACGCTCTGCTGCGGCGTCAACTGACACCCATGCCCGACCTCGACGATCCGACATGGATGACGGCGACTGCCGGGGTCACGAGCAGCCCCATATCCGGCGAGCATGAGGTTGAATATTGCTACGACCAGGATGTGCTGAAGTTCGCGTCGAAAATATATCTCGCCATACCGCAGGTTCCGTTGCAGGGGTGCGACATTCGCCGCGAAGCCAAGACCGGACGGCTGTTCTGCCTCGAGGTCAATCCCGGCGGGAACACCTGGCACTTTTCCTCTGATATAGAACGCAGGCCGACGATCAACGGCGTGCGTCGCGAAGACCAATTCGGCGCTTGGGAAATAGCAGCCAAGACCCTGATCGAACGTACCAGACTGCTTGCAACATAGACGGTAACCGGGTCAAAGCCAGGGTTTACAGATCGAGCTCGAGGACCGTCCAGGTATCTACGTAACGCACGCCGAAGTCGTGTTTCTTGGGGTTGCTGCCCACGATCCGGTATCCGAAACGCTCTACATACCATCGGATAGTCTCCGGCCGGTCTGCCTCGGTGCGCACCTTTCGGATCCCGCGCGTGCGCATCTCGTCGAGCCGAGACTGTTGGAGCTTGAAGCCCACCCCGTGTCCCCTGACCGACGGATCGACCGCGAGGCTAGCAGTCTCGGCCCAGCCCTCCTCGTCCATCAGGATGTAGCTGCACACCCCTACGATACGTCCGTCGCACTCTGCTACGAACGAGTTCACTACATCGAGCCCGCTACGCTCGACCTCCGGCTGGTCGTCAGACGGGGGGCGTGGCGCCATGTTCCACGCTTCCAGCAATGCCATCGCAGCCTTCACGTCTTCCGGCCGCATCTTCCTAATCACGGGCTCGCTCATCGGACCTCCGAAGCCAAAGCCGCTGTAGCGACAGCTCCCTCGCGGGGGCGGGCGGCAACATCGCATAAAAGGCTTTCCACAATAGCATGAGAGGCCGCTGCAACACTGATACAGTCACGAGCAGATGAGATGTCCGCGCTGCATTACTGCAGCTGTTCCGGCTGCGGCTGGTACGCAACAATGTGCTGCCAGGCCGCTTCAACATCACCAACCGGGAAGATCGCGACTAGGTCACCCGCCCTGGCTGAGCCGAGTGCAATATCGATTGCTTTGGACTCATGCTCGATGGGGTTGATGCGTTCCTGGGCTACTCCGGCGTCCAAGAGGCCGCTGCGAAGTATCTGGCTCAAGCCTTCGCGCCGGAACTTCGGATTATCCTGATCGAAGGGGATGAATGCATCGAAATAGGGAGCAAGCTTCGCGGCCGCTGCTCGTGCCGTTTTGTCGCTGTTGCGTATGCCGGGCATGGAAAACACGCATATCTTTCGCCCGCGAGTATGCCATCGGCTCACAAATTCACCGATCGCCGAGAATGCAGGCGCATTATGAGCGTAGTCGAGGAGCACATCGAAGGACAGGCAGCGATGCATGCTGAGACGGCCGATGTTGGAGACATCTTCGAGGCCGAAGCTTTGCGCAGTCCTGGCACATTTTCGGACGCTCAAGTCCGATCTGATCGGCGGCAGCCAGGGCGGCGACGGCGTTCTGAACATTATGGCGCGCAAACCCGGCGCAAGTGATCGGCAAGGAGGCGACGGCGACGAGCACCTCGCGTCCTTCCGGAGACGATCGGACGATTACCTCGCGCCCTTCGTCATCAAGGCCCAGGTTGTAGGCGATGCCGCCGCGGGCGAGATGATCGTCGATCGCAGGGTTTGCGGGTGATGTGGAAAACAGAACGATTTTCTCGGCGGTACATGCCTTCGCCATGGCGAGGCAACGCGGATCGTCGGCATTGAGCACCACTGCGCGATCGGCGCTTGTCGCAACGAGCTGTTTGACGGACGCCAATTCGTCCAGGCTCCGGATGCCCAGTTCATCGATATGATCGGCCCCGATGTTGAGTACGACTGCGACGTCGCAGCGCTCGTAGCCGAGGCCGTACTTAATGATGGCGCCGCGGGCGGTCTCAAGAACTGCAACCTCGACGATCGGCTGGGAGAGAATATGCCGCGCCGAACGCGGACCGGCGCTATCTGCTTTGTCCACGATACGATCGTCGATCGCCAGCTCGCCGGTCGTCGCCCGTCCCGTAACAAGCCCGCACTGACGGCAAATGTGAGCGATCATGCGTGCCGTGGTTGTCTTGCCGTTGGTGCCGGTCACCGCGATCACCGGGATGCGGCGTGGGCTCCCCGGCGGGTAAAAGTTCGAGAAGTATCGTCCTTGGCAACGTCGATCCCTTCGCCGATGGCTGGGCAGTGATGCGAACGGATCCCGGGCGTAGGATTCACATCGATCACGACCCCACCGCTCGACTGCCATGGAACGTCGATAGCGGTCGCGCGAAAATCTATTCCGGTGAGATCAAGACGGAGCAGTGCCGCACATATCTCGGCAAGCCTGCGGTTTTCTTCATGCACGTATTCAGTGACATTGCGGCTAAGGCCACCGCGTGAAAGGTTGCTGGTCGAGCGCAAACTGATGCTGCGTCCTCGCTCAAGAACGGAATCCTTGGTCAACGCCAAATTCTCAAGGACTTTCTCAGCTTCTGCATCGAGAAGCAGTCGTGTCAGGGGTTTCTGGTGATCCAGACCGCGAGCGGGATCCCTGTTGATCTCATCTACGAGCTCCAGAACCGTGGATTTGCCGTTGCCGATGATCCTCGTCGGTTCCAATAAGCTCGCAGCCACGAATTGGCCTCCTATGACCAGAAGCCTGAAGGTGTGTCCTGGAATGAACTTTTCGACGGCCACCCGCTGGTCAAAGCGGCGTGCTGTGGCGTAGGCACGTTCCACTCCGGCACTGTCGGTAATATCGGTCGTGATACCTACTCCCTTATCAGTGCGCACTGGTTTCACCACGACCGGAAATCCCAGCCGCCTGGCCATGGTAATTGCCGTAGCGGCGTCCGACACTTCGGCATGGCCTGGCACCGGCAGGCCCGCGGCAGCAAGCAATCCCAAGGTCGCTGTCTTGTCCCGCGCTTGCCGCGCCGAAAGCCAGGCGGTGCGATCGGTCCACTTGCTTTTCATGGTTCGCAAGTGAATACCCTGGCCGAAGATCAAGGTGCTTGCATTCTTGTAGGCTACCGGAATCCCGAGTTTCCTTGCCTCGCCAAAGAGATACCGGGCGTCGATTGTCGGCCCGACTGCGCAGACTTCCTGATATTTCTCGAATCCCTCAACGATTTTGCTCCGGGAGACCTCTGTTGTGCCGAGGAGGTAGTTGAGAAGCCCCACCGCGAGTTGTCCCGCTGTCGTGGCGCTGCGCGGCCAGTGGAGCTCAAACGCGGCGGTGATCGTCTTGTCATCGTTGTTGCGCACCGCATGCTGTTCAACCTCATGACCGGCGAGCTTCTGCAGCATCAGAGCCAAGAGACATGACGCAGTTGCCGGATCCGATTCGGCAAGCCTGGCGGCAATATCATTCGGCAAGCTCCCGCGAAACAGTTCGGAAAGGACGCGAACACGCGCCGGTTCAAGTTGTAGGCCGGCCGGAGGCGTTTCGACGGTCAGGTTCATGGCAACACAGGGGCAATCGAGCAAAACGCCCCGGCCTTGCAGAGCCCGCAGGGACACAATCCGGATCATTCGCTGCTCTCGTTTCCTCTTTGTCCTATGTCGTGGGCCAAGTCTGCCTCGTGATCCGCTCCTGTACCGGGTATCACTGATGAATGACACATGAGACCCGACATGCGACAGCAGAATTTCCCTCCCCCTTGTGGCCCTTGTGGGGAGGGGAACTGAGCAGGACGTTTCCGTGTCACGAAATGGCGATAGTGGGTACTAGCATCTCCCGCAGGTTCCATGTTGCGGGGAATTTTTGATTGCCAGCCAGTCCGAATTCCAGGTTTTCAGTCCTCAGGACACCGGCGGGCGGACCCCGGAAGGTCGAGGCATGACCGCAGCATACGTAACCCCGGCCGAGCGACCACAAACGCCATATCGTGGGCCCGCACCCGCGCAAATTCCCGCGCGGTCCGACATAACGCGCATCGTCTTTGTCGGCGATACCGCGTTCGGCGAAAGTTACCAAGCCCAGTACAAGGCCGGCGGCGGCAGAAACGTCCTCGAGGACCACGGCTACGACTATTCGATTGCCAAATTCCGCGACATGCTGCTGGCAGCCGATCTCGTTGTCGCCAATCTCGAAACGCCGCTCACCGACATCGAGCGCTCGCCGTTCGAGGGCAAGAAGCCCTACATCCACTGGGGCGACATCGAGAAGACCCCTGCCTGCCTCGCTAGGCACAACATTCGCACGGTCAGCCTCGCCAACAATCACACCTTCGACTATGGCGCTGCAGGCTTCGATCAGACGCTCGCAGTGCTTGCCAGGGCGGGTTTGAACGCCTTCGGCGCCGGACTCGACAGCGAGACCGCCGCACGGCCGCTCCTGATAGATGCCGGGGGCAGGAAAATCGCCGTGTTCGGTGCCTTCGAACGGCGGGGGAACTATGAACGCCGCTACGCCTGCTATGCTGCTCGCGATTGTGGCGGCCTGTGTCCGCTCGATCACGACCTGTTGGCCGCGGCGATTGCTCGGTTGAAACATTCCGAGCCCAGCACCTTTGTCATCGTATTCCCGCATTGGGGCGAAAACTACCGCCTGCGCACCGCGCGCCAGGAGCGCGACGCTGCTGCCCTCGTCGATGCCGGCGCCGATCTCATTCTTGGCCACGGCGCTCACACCGTTCAGGAAATCGAGCGTATCGGAGGAATTTGGGTCGTCTACAGCCTCGGCAATTTCGTCTTCAATTCTGTCGGCCGCTACAAGAGGTTAAATGCCCCTCCTATCGGCCTTGTCGCAGAACTGCTGGTCGGCACTGCGGCTACTGGCGCGCCTCTTCTGCTGAGGTTGTTTCCCATTCTAACCAGCAACGCGATTACTGGATACCAGTCGCGCTTCGTTACCGAAAGCGAGTTTCGCGGCACATTGACTCTCTTCAAGCGCATCTCGCGCCGCTCCGGCGAGCTTGTCAGCGCCTCGCGAACCGGGCGGGAGAACGAAAAGTTTTGCATCGAACTTGCCCTCAAATAAATGGTAGAATTGACTTAGGGGTCGAAATCGCGAAGTCGGCATGCTCGACATAGATACCAGCGCACTGGAGCGCTCCGGCTACGTCATCCTTGAGGACCTGCCGCACCGGCGGGAAATCGACGGATTTGAAACGGAGATCGTGCGCTTCAGTGAGCCGCAGTTGCACAAGCTAGTGTTGTGTCCAGCAAATAGCTGGACAATCAGCTGGTTGCAGAATATGGTAGCGCATGCCTTTGAGCGTGCCTGCCCTTAGGGTGCCTCCGAGTGAGCGCGGCGGGGTGCACCAGACCACGCACCCCCAGACGCAAAAAATCACTGTCCAGTTAATTCGTGGACACTACACTAGGTATCGATCGGCTTGCGGACGAGGCGTTCATCGACGTGTTTAGCTGGGGCGGCAACTACACCAATCGCATTGTAAAGCCGCTTGTGGTCGGGCCGTCGTTCGTTGGTGAACACGAGCAGACGCTGCACTTCCGCTATCGCCGGGTTTGGAGCCGAATGCCCGAACCGTCGAGCGATTTGCCGGGAAGAATCTTCACACAATGATCCGCGTGGTATCGAGCCGCACGATTGCCGGGCGCGGCATGCTGCTCGATCGCCCATGTATTGCCATGATCCTCGCCGGCGCAGAACCAAAGGCGAACCAGCGCCCACAAGCTGCCCGTATTCGCGTACTCTCCGAGCTGTTTCCAGGCGGATTGCCGAGCGGCCTTCAAGACAGGCTCAAGAAATCCGACCCGGCGACGGCAACGTGCCTGCTGGCCCTGACGGTGCAGAAGCTCGCCGGTCATGCGGTCGAACAGTACGCGGTGCGCAGCAACGATGACAAGACGATCACCGCGGCTTTCGAACTCCACTGGCCGCGCAGCGCCGCGACAGCGGGACAACTGGCGGTGGGGCTTCTCAACCATCTCCACGGCACTACGGAGATCTCGCGAAGCAATATCGCTGAAGGATTCAAAAGATATCAGGAAGTTTGCGCAGACGGGCCGGACGTCGACGCCCGGTATCTGTTTGGCGAGGCGAGGAAGCGCGGAATACCCGTCTCTTACAAGAATGCGAGAACGCTGCTGTTCGGGCAGGGGATCCGTTCGCGATCCCTGCTTCGCAAGATTACGGATCGAGTCTCCGACATGTCGGTCCGCCTCACGTCGGACAAGACGGCGACGCTGCAATCGCTCGCCGCAGCCGGACTGCCGACGCCTGATCACATTGAAGTATCGGACCGCGCCGCGGCGGTTGCTGCGGCCCAGCGCATTGGGTTTCCAGTCGTTGTCAAGCCGGTTGGTACCGACCGCGGAGTGGGCATCACCACCGACATTTCGACCGTCGCCGGTGTAGAGCGTGCTTACGACATGGCACGCCGGTTTGATAAACGTGTAGCAGTCGAAAGGTTCATCCCCGGCAATACCTACCGGCTGCTGGTCATCGGCGGGCGCTTCGTCGCTGCCAGTTCCACCGAGCCGACGCTGGTCATCGGCGACGGGCGGCGCACCGTTTCTCAGCTCGTCGATGCACTCAACAACCAATCAGGGCGAGGGCCGAACCATCTCAAACCCCTGACATGGCTGCTGCTTGATGCCGAAGCCGAGAGCATCCTGTCCTCCGCGGGCCTGACGAAGGACTCCGTCCTGGAAGCTGGACGAAGCCTGAGCCTGCGCTCGACCAGCAACCTCTCCCGCGGCGGCCTGAGCCGTGACGTCACCAGCACCGTGCATGAGGCGAACCGCTCGCTGGCGGAAATCTGCGCCGCCATAATTGGCCTTGATTTCGCAGGTATCGATTTCCGAGCCAGCGCCATCGATTTGCCGTGGCAGACCACCGGCGGAGCTGTGATCGAAGTCAATACGTCGCCCGGATTGCGGATGCATCATTCGCCGGCGATCGGTCCCGGCGTCGATGTCGCCGCTGCGGTCTTTGCAAACTTGTTCCCGGCAGGCGCTGCGAGCCGGATCCCGGTTGTTGCGGTTACCGGCACCAACGGGAAAACGACGACAACTCGCATGATCGCCCATATCCTGCGTTGCTGCGGGCTGGTGACCGGGCGGGCGACGACAGGCGAACTGGCGATTGACGACCGCATCGTGGAGCGGGGAGATAGCGCCGGCCCGCGAGCGGCGCGCCACATTCTTTCCCTGCCCATCGTCGAAGCCGCCGTTCTCGAGACGGCGCGCGGCGCTGTCATAAAATACGGACTCGGTCTTGAGCGCTGCGACGTAGCCGTAGTGCTTAACGTAGAGCCCGACCATATTGGTGAATTAGGCATCCGCAACCTCGACGAGCTTGCTCGCGTGAAGCAACTGGTCGCCGCCAGCGCCGACCATGCCGTGGTGCTCAACGCGGACGACCCCCGCTGCCTTGCCATGGCACAGGCGTGCACGGCCAAGCGCACGATTCTGTTTTCCACAGCGCAGGCAAGCGGCGCGGTCGCCGACCAGGTCCGGCGCGGCGGCGTTGCCTACCACCTCGGCCAGGAGGACGGGCGCGAGGTGATTGTCCGGAGTTCCCCGGCAGGACCCGAGATCCTTATCGCCATTGCCTCATTGCCGATCACTGCCGGCGGCGCTGCGCGTCACAACGTCCAGAACGCTGTCGCCGCCCTGGCAGCGGCCGACCAGCTCGGCCTTGGGCGGGCCGAGATCTGCGCAGCCGCCCGGACCTTCGGCACGGAGCCTCGATCCAACATCGGGCGCTTGAATCATTTCCGCGGTCTGCCGTTCCAGGTGCTGCTTGACTACGCCCACAATGCGCATGGTTTTGCGGCGATCGGCGAATATGTAGCCAAGCTGACGATTGCCGGACGAAAGATATGTGCTTTTTCGATGAACGGTAAGCGTGTCAGCGACGATGTGGCGCGTCAGAGCGCGGCAGCCCTGGCCGCACATTTCGATTCATTTGTTCCGTTTGTTCACGATCTTGCCAAGAAGCGGCGCGAGGGCCTGAGCCAGGTATTTCGCGAGGGGCTCCTGGCTGCCGGAGTCTCAGACGACTGCATCAACACCTTTGAGAGCGAAGCCGAAGCCATCGACGCCGCGCTTGGCTCGGCCAAGGCAGGCGATCTGGTCGCGGTCCTGTCGGGCGGAGACCCCCGAGTCGAACTGGCAACGGATTCTCGCGTATGAAGCCCGACCTGATCAGCTGTAAACCCTTTCGTCGTCCGAGCAACGTAGACGCTACCGCGTTTCGACACCCGGGATCGTAATGCCCCGTGAACCTGATGACCAACTCGTCCGCTACTGCTATGGCTCCGCGTTCCAGCCTGCTGCTCAACCAGCTCAACCCGCCCAAACGGGCATACACTGCCGAAGACAAACTCTAAAAGCCACTGGATGAAACTTCAGTGGCAGGTCAACACAGGTGCATATTTTAAGGAGTCTTCATGTCGTCATTGAAGGAAGTTAAATCCAATCTGTATTTTCCCTCGCCGATTGCCTGGTTCAAAATTGAGAACAGTGAATCGCTAAATCAGGACATTATTCTGGAAACACAAGTCTTGAAGAAAAATTCACAGGGCATTAGCAAATCAAACAAAGTTGGCTGGCACAGTGAGACAGATTTGTTCCGTCGCAATGAACCATGTTTTAAAAAGCTCTGCGAAGAGATTCTAAATGGCATCCTCTCAGTCACCAGAAAATGCGCTCCTTCTTTTGATTTAAATCAATACAGCCTATTCTGTGATGGCTGGATCAATGTGAATTCTACTCACGCCTATAACTCTCCTCATCGACACTCTGGATACATCTGGTCTGGAACATATTATGTTAAGGTTCCCGAGAGTGATAATAGACAGAGTGGTGCAATTGAATTTGCTGATCCAAGATATATTGATAAGAACAATAGGCTGCCTAACAGCCCAATTTTCAAGGATAACTTAGGTTTTAAACCGACATCAGGGTCAATGGTTATCTTCCCATCTTATCTACTGCACTGGGTGACACCCAATGAGGATAAGGAAGACAGAATCTCCATCGCTTTCAATGGCCGTTTTAGGAAAAAATGAATCTGCTACTCTTTTAGAGGTTAACCTCTAGCCAATCCGGGTGTGGCCCGATTGGGCTCGATCCATCAGCCTTGCCTGATGAGGCTGAAGATAGATATTGATCTGGAATTGTGACCTCAGTCCAATGACGTCCGCGCGCCAACGGAGAGATCGTCATCCGCGTGAGAGCAGCTTGCGGCCGGCGAGGCGAAGAAAAAGCAGTCGGCCAGCCACCAGCATGTCGTAAAGCCTGCGCGCGTGCCTATTCGACCCGAACAGCCGTCGCAGGATGCCGTTTCGGAAGCGGTTTTGGGGGGCGGCCTCGGACATCCTCAGGATGGCCTTTTCGCCGGCATACCACTTGCCATTGACGTGGAGGACCATGTCCCGGTTCAGGTTGAATCCCGCCCTCCAGGCTGCGCACACCTCCACATGCGGCTCGCGGGCGGAGATCAGCTTGAGACCGGGAAACGCCCGCGACAGTGCCGCGAAATCGGCGTACCGCCGGCAAAACGGGCACTCTCCGTCATAGATCAGGAATACAGCATCGGGTTGCACCTCATCGGTCATGAAAGGGTTACCATTTGGAACCCCATCGCTCCCGCGGGCGAGGCTTTCCTGACTTGTGGTCATGGTTTGGTGCTCTTCCAGTGACGTGGCCGCAAACTCTGTGCTTGAGGCGCGTGATTCTACCATCTGACGTGACCGGTCTCCATCTTATCCGCGCTCCCATTCATTTTTACGATTTTACGCTCCTTCAGCACGCCGCCATCTCCGCTCTGCGTGACCCCGCCTAGTGCATTTTCGTGGAATCACCCAATCGCCCTCGAGTTGTGGCCAGGTCGTGGCCCGAGTGCAGGCTTTCGCCGATTCGATTCGATTTCAATGGTGAGCACGCCCGCGTCGCGAAACGCCTATGCCCCCTTCGACTCGCTCAAGGAGTGCGCGCACCTTCGTGTTGAACTCGCGACGAAACCCCGCCGTCCAGCAAAACATCGGACCCGGCGCGAGTCCCTTATTGCGGGGCTACGGGGCCGGATCCTTAGCAGAACTCTGGAAATATAGTCAGCGACCGCTCCTCAGGAAAGCCTGAGGAGCGGTCGCGGGAAGAGTAGCAACAGAGGAGAACTTAATTCGCCAGTCTCTGTCGCGCCGTCAATTTCCGAACCAATTGACGAGGAAGTTCACCTTGCCGCGGACAATGTCGATGCTGTCGAGGCCGGCTTCTCCCCTGATATCAAAACTGCGCCCATCGTCAGCATAGAAGGTAGTGGAGAATTCCTCCTCACCGTCGAGTTCGATGTGCAGCCATTCAATCCCGATCGACACATTATCCCAGACGGCCCACTCGCCACCGATACCGGCGACCCAGCCAAACTGAGTGAAGTCACCATCGCCCTGGTTGTCGCCGAAGAAGCAGCCTTCATCGCACTGGCTCACGTCGCCGTCCTCGGTGAAGACTGCGCTTCCGTCAAGGTCCATCCTGGCAGCCGCGACGCCACCTGTCAGGTACCCGAGAAAGCGTCCCTCGTCACCAAACGCCCAGCCAGCGCGGACGCGGAAGGTTGTCAACCAGTCAAGCTCGCCTTCGATCTCGATGTTACCTGTCCCCTCTTTATCAACTAGGGTACCACCCTCATCTACATCGTGGAAATACTCGAAGCTTGCCTGTTTCTTAGCGTGACTATCATCAGCCCAGGTCCAGTCCCACTCGAAACCGAGCACCCAGCTGCCGTATTGTCTGTTGACGCCCGCCTGAAGGCCATAGACTAAGGAGTCGCCGTTCTCGTCCTCATCTGAGACCTTACAACCGCTGCCGCCGTCATCATCATCACCTTCTTCGCTATCGCCGCAATTACGACCGAATGTAACAAAGTCATCGTCCAAATCGAGGACGCCCCCGGAAAAATCAAGGTCGTCTTCTATCGGCAAATCGCAGAGGGTCACCCCACCCGGCGCTTCGACTTCACCTTCATCTCCCCTGATGTCCGCGATGGTTTCGCAGCCACCATTGTTGCTGTGCTCGGCCCAACCCCAGCCCACATTTCCACCAATATAGAAACCATCCCAAGAGAACAACGGCGGCGGGGGTTCGACGATATCCGCAGCACTGGCAGCACCAGCAAAAACTACCGCCGTTGCCGCGATCGTTGAGGTCATAAGTAGAGACTTGAATTTCATGGTCGTGCTCCCGCTCCCGATTTGCAAAGTCTGTGATTGGCAATTTGCCTGATCGGGTCTGCAAGTAAAGAACCAATGTTGGGCGGCCGAGGGTTTTTTGATCTATGTGACCAAATTGCAACAAACAACCGCTCTTCCGGCGCCAGTCGATTTTCTCAAGCAACTGAAATAATTGAATAATCCGTTCAGCACAGGAAATTCGCTCGCCCCAAGCAACGGTCGCACGCTTGGCGGCGGATGCCGCCTGCAATCGATGTTCGTACTGAATTCGCGGAGCGGAGGCCCTGAACTCAAGCGAATCGCGATCGTTTCCACCGGACGCCGCGGCGGCCGGCTTGGAAGGATAAAAAAGGCGGCTCCGGGACCGCCCCCTTTCTGCGCATTGTCATGGCCCACATACGCCATACGCCAGTGAGGCGCCGATATTATCGGAATGCACACCAGTCGCGTGCACGCTTCCAGCAGTTCTTTTGGAGAGGCGTCGCTCTCATTACCCATGACCCGCCCGCACCGGACCGCGGCGCGGGTGGCGAACGTCCGTCCATAGCGTGCCAAATGACATCATCGGCCCAGCCACGTGCCCGCTCCAGGAAGTTGCTGCTTTACATCACCGGAACACCGGAACGGAATCAGCGAGTCTGTAGATCCGCGCAGCGATTCGGGCGAACCTACCACTGGGAATTCCAAAGGCTCTCGCCGCTGTCCAGTGAACACACGGCAGCTTCATGCAGATCCGGTATCGCACCTCCGGCAACGCACTCTTTTGGCTGGGGCAAGCCCATGCTGGTCAGCAACTGCTCAAGGGTCGGTGTCCGGAGCTCGGCCTTGTCCACCTGTTCAATGCGCCGGAGCGGATTGGGATTGGTGGTCGTTTTCCATGGATCATGCCAGATCGTCGACCGAGTGGCGGCGAGATCGACGGTGGGATTTATCGCCAACGCGGGGAGGCGGTTGTTCAGGCTCATGGGCAGGTAGGCATAGACCCTGACGTCACCGACCTGCAGCTTGTCCCTGTACATGCGCGCGACTTGCCACGCCAATTGCTGCACGAGATCGGGATAGAGCGAGACCTTATGGTATTGCCACCGTGACATGTATCTTCCCAAATTCGGTACGCGGATCGTGCCTTGCTCGGGTATATGCACTGCGAGACGTACACCGGGAGTTTCGCGATCCGTCAATTTCATGCGCCAGGCGAACCGATGGCCTTCGTTCGTCCACTCCACCCAGCCGGGGTAGAGGACATGGCGCAGCGGGAAAAGAGCCTGAAACAGCAGCCAGCAGGCGCAGAAAGCGACGAGCATTCGATTGCCGAACGACTTCGGCTCAAGCGAGAGCTGCTCGGGAGCCGGTGAAGGCACTGCAAGCGCCGGCCACGGGGCCAATGCACGCCGCGGCCAGTCCGCCGCAAAGAACAGCGTGCTAACAGCCATCGTCATCCAGGGGAATATGCCGATATTGAACACGAAATGATTGATGACGTGAAAGATGCAGTACATCAGAAACACCGGCAGCCGTGTGCGCTGGAAGAACAGCAGCGGGGCGCCGACGATATGAAGAATGATGATCCCGTAGGCGCCGAGAGCGACGATGAAGTCGCTTTCCCAGAGAGGTCCGAGAAACTGCATGTCCTGTCTTCGCAGCAGCCAGGTTCTCAGGGGCTCCAGCTGAAGCCAGTCGGAGTTGATTTTGACCAGGCCGGCATAGATCAGGATGATCTCGATCTGCACCTTGAACAGGAGTAGATAGATTCTGGGCGCATGCTCGCCGGAAGTTCTGAAGAACAGAAACCGGTCGATCGAGAAAGCCCGGTGCGCGGGGCTGACCGAAAGCAGGACCAGGGTGATGATCAGCATGTAATAGTGATTGAGATAGCCTTCCGGCTGCAGAAGGAAGCCATAGGAGACGAGGAGCAGGCTCAGGAGGCTGAAGAACCGGAAGAAAAAGCCGACTGCGATCGCTATGCCGGAAAGGAAAAGGACATAGGGCAGGTAGACCGCCAGCTCGGGGACTTCCTGGACCCAGTGAAAGAACTGATACCTGAAAGAGAAAGCAAGCTCCCCGCCGCTGGGATAAAAGAAGTGCTGCCCCTTGCGCACGGCGTCAACGGCAACCAGAAGCCCGATGAAGATCCGCACCACTGCCATGGAGGCCGTATCGACCGGAGCGAACAGGTAGCTCCAGGAAAGGAACCGGCGGAGGCTCTCGAGCCGCCGGCGAACCGCTAAGCCGGCGTTAGCCGTGGGCCAGTGATCAGGGACAAAGCTTTCTTGAGTGGTTGTCATGGTTCAGTGTTGTTTCCCTCAGTCGTCCGACCGCCCTAACCCGAATGACTTCATACCACCGGGCGCAACCGATCTCCATTATATCGAGGCGCTTATTCAGCGGGTGTTGCCGAACCGCAACAGTCACGAAAAATCTCGCAGTTTTCCGCCATTTTTCGTTGGTCAGCGGAGGAAAGTGCAGTTATCATCCGGCGTTTGCAGTGAGTAGCGTTGAGTAAGGTAAGTGCGTAAGCAACTTCTTATGGCGGGGATCGCGACAGCGGTCCTGTTACTCGGCACATCGGCCGCAGCCAACGCTGCCGGCACGACAGCAGCGGCCGATGTCCGCTACGGGTTTGGCTGCACCAACTCAGAACTCGGCTTTTCGGATAGCGATCGGGTGCTTGGCGCCCGCGTCGGTCTACGCTCGCAGCCCGGAATCTTCTGATCCGGCCCGATTAGCTTAGAGTGAAGGGCGGCTTCGGGGGGCCGCCCTCTTTTTTTGGCGGAGTTGGTCTGCATCATTCGCCGGCGAGCGGAACCACCCTCGGGTTATGTCCCGTTTTCTCGTCATGGCCGGGCCTGACCCGGCCATCTTTTTCGGGACCCATCCCGCGGATGGGCGGATGGCTGTACTTCATGACCAACCGGCGGAACGGAGTACTCTACGTCGGAGTCTCCGCCGACATGCCGAGACGGGTGTGGGAGCACAGGACGGGAACGATGGAAGGCTTCACGGAACGCTACGGGCTGACGCGGCTCGTCTACTATGAGTGGCATGACAGGATCATCGATGCCATACAGCGGGAAAAGAATATCAAACATTGGAAACGGGCTTGGAAGGTCGATCTCATCGAAAAGATGAACCCTGAGTGGACCGATCTTTACGAAACACTGAACCAGTGAGAAGAGGATGGCCGGGTTAAGCCCGGCCATGACGGTTGGTTAAATGGATTTCACGGGCTGAGCGCCGGCAGGCGCAGCTCGTAGATCAGGAGCGCCGCGGCGGCGGCAAGGTTGAGCGATGACATGCCCGGCATCATCGGAATGCGGACCAGCCGCGTGCATGCCTGCGACACTTCCTTCGAGAGACCCTCGCTTTCGTTGCCCATTACCAGCAGGACGGGACCTCGGCGCGAATGCCGAAAGTCGGTGACGGCGGCAACATCGGCGCCGATGACATCGCCGGTCCAGCGGGCCGCCAGCTCGACAAAGCCTTCCGTCGGCAATCTCATCAACGGAACGGCGAACAGCGAGCCAGCGGACGCCCGCACCGCTTCCGGCGAGTATGGATCGCAGCAAGAGCCGACCAGGACGATCATCCGAAGGCCGGCGGCCTCGGCTGTTCGGAGGATGGCGCCGAGATTGCGCGGATCACGAACCCGGTCGAGGGCGAGGACCACGTCGTCCTCTCGCAACTCACCCGGAACGGCAGTTGACCAGCGCTGCCTTGCCACCAGCAGCACGTCCTGAGGATTGTCCTTGCCGGCGATACGCGACAGCAGGGCCTTCGGCACCATCACGACCTGCGCCCCGCCGGACCGCGACCTATCTACGAATATCCTGCAGGGCCGCGTCAGGTTCGCGCGCGAAGGACAGCAGCAGGTTGCGCACCATGAACCCTTGTGCCATGGCCCTGGCCGCGAATTCCGCCCCTTCGGCGAGGAAGAGGCCTGTTTCCTCCCTCGCCTTCCGCTGCGCAAGGGAGCGCGCGAGCTTGATGAGCGGATTGTGCGGGCTCGAGATTTCTTCGATTCGTGGGGCCACCGGGAGGAGGCCCTTCATACGTTCAGCAGCAGATATTCGCGTTCCCAGGAGCTGATGACGCGGCGATAGTGCTGCATCTCCTCGTATTTCACGTCCGATAGGCCTCGACGAATTTCTCGCCCAGCACTGTCTTGAACGACTTGGTGTAGTTCAACTTGTCGAGCGCCTCATCGAGGCTGATCGGCAGTGTGTGGGCATAGCGATAGGCCGAGCCCTCGACCGGATCGGACGGCTTGATGCTGCTCGATCATGCCGAGATAGCCGCAGGCAAGCGATGCGGCAAAGGCCAGATAGGGATTGGAATCGGCACCCGGCACGCGGTTCTCGACCCGTGAGATTGGCAGGATCGGACGACGGCACGCGCAGCGAGACGGTGCGGTTGTCGATCGCCCAGTGGACATTGGTCGGCGCATCCGATTCCGGCACCAGGCGGCGATAGGAGTTGACATTGGGGGCGGCGAAGCGGAAGGGCGGCCGCGAGATAGCGCTGCAGGCCGCCAATGTGGTTGAGGAAGAGCTTGGAGGGCTTGCCGTCCCGGCCGGCGAAGATGTTCTTGCCGGTCTTGGCATCCAGGACCGACTGATGGATGTGCATGGACGAGCCCGGCTCGTTCTCATGCGGCTTGGCCATGAAGGTCGCATACATGTCGTGCTTCAGGGCGGCCTGGCGCACGGTGCGCTTGAACAGGAAGACCTGGTCGGCAAGCTCCAGCGGATCGCCGTGATTGAAATTGATCTCGAGCTGGGCCGGGCCGCTTTCATGCGACAGCGTATCGACGTCGAGCTCCTGCGCCTCGCAGTAATCATAGATGTCCTCGACGATCGGATCGAAATCATTGGCGGCATCGATGCCATAGGCCTGGCCGCCCGGCTTCCTTGCGGCCCGAGCGGCCGACCGCGGCTTCGAGCGGATAATCGGGATCGAGATTCTTCTTGACCAGATAGAATTCGAGCTCGGGCGCGATGACGGGCCGCCAGCCTTTCTCGCGATAGAAGCTCGAGAACGCGCTTCAGGACATGGCGCGGCGCGATGTCGACCGGATCGTCATTGAGATGAAAGGCATCGCAGATGACCTGGGCGGTCGGCTCGGTGTACCACGGCACCATCCGGATGGTGTCGGAATCGGGCTCCATGTAGATATCGATGGCGCTGTCGCTCACCGCGGAGGTCTCCCAGACATAGCGGCCGTTGATCGTGAGCGTGAAGACTTCTTCCGGGATGCGCAGGCCACGCGAGCGGTTGCCTTTCAGGAACTTCGCGGGCGGCAGGATTTTGCCGCGCGCCGTGCCCGACATATCGGCGACGAGGCATTCGACCTCCGAAATGCGCCGGGCCGCGATCCATTCTTCGAACTTTTGGCTTCGACATGATAAGCCGCAACTTTGGGGATTGGCGGGCCTCGATTTGCGGCCACAGGGCCAATGTACGCCCTCGGCATCATTATTGAAATGGCCTAGGAAACAATGGGTGAAAGCAAGTTAACTATTATTTACAACGGCTTACATGGTTAAGCCGAGCGAAAGCCTTTCCTGGTACCGGGCTACCGCCAGGCCCCATTCGACCTATCCGAAGCTCGAGGGCGACAGCACGGCAGACGTCTGCATCATCGGGGCAGGCTACACCGGGCTGTCGGCTGCCCTGGAGCTGGCTGAGGCCGGTCAGCGGGTCATCGTGCTCGAGGCCGAAAGGGTCGGCTATGGAGGCTCCGGGCGCAACGGCGGGCATATCGGCACGGGATTTTCTCCCGGCCAGGACGCGGTCGCCGCGCAAGTGGGCCGCGAGGATGCGCGAAAGTGTTTCCAGCTCACGCAAGAAGCCAAGGTTCTGATCGAGCACCGGATCCAAACGCACGGCATCGAATGCGACCTCAAATGGGGCTATCTCCATTGCGCGACGAAGCAAAGCAAGCTCCGGGGCCTGCGGGAACTGCAGGAGGAATGGGAGAATGAGGGCTACGGTGACCTGCAGCTCCTCACCAGGGCGGAACTCGAGGAGAAGCTCGCCACGCGGGCTTATTTCGCTGCGTTGCGCGAGGGCCGGGCGGGACATTTTCACCCCCTCGACTACTGCAACGGGCTCGCCCGCGCGGCAAGCCAGGCCGGCGCCCTGATCCACGAGCAGACACGGGTGACGCGCTGCGATTGGGAAGGTGAGCCCAGGGCATGGACGGCGGCGGGTAAGGTCACGGCGAAACACATGATCATCGCCTGCAACGCCTACATCGAGCGGCTGGTCGGCAAGCTCTATCACGCCATGATGCCGGTAACGAGTTTCATTGTGGCCACGGAGAAGCTCGGAAATGAACGTGCCCGGGCGCTCATCCGGGACGACGAGGCAGTCGCCGATACGAACTGGGTTCTCGACTATTTCCGGCGCAGCGGCGATGACCGGCTGTTGTTCGGCGGGCGCGTCGCCTACTCCAAGCTCGAGCCCAGCGACCTCGCAGCCAGCATCAAGTCGCGCCTGACCCGGATATTCCCGCAACTGTCGGATGTCGCAATCGAATATGCCTGGGGAGGCTATATCGCCATCACCTACAACCGCCTACCCGATATGGGACGCATCGGCAAGTCGACCTATTACGCGCAGGGGTACTCGGGGCACGGCGTGGCGCTCTCCAATCTTTACGGCAAGCTCATCGCGGAAGTGATTCGCGGCCAGTCGGAGCGCTTCGATCTGTTGAGCCGTTTCCGGCATCTGCCCTTTCCGGGCGGACACTTGCGGCTGCCGATGCTCGTTGCGGCAATGGCATGGTACCGGCTGAGGGATGCGCTGGGGTGAGGCTTTCGTTTCAACCATCCATCCGAAGCTATAGGTCTAATCCGGGTTCGAGCGTTCGATCGGCTCGATCTTCCACGCCCGCTTCCAATCCTTGAGGTTTTTCTCGCGCTGGATCGCTGCTTCCATGGTTTCTCATACCAGACCAGGGATTTCACACCGTACTTCCTGGTGAAGCCTTCGACGAGGCCAAGCCTGTGTTGCGAGACCCGCTGGGCGAGGTCGCCGGTCACGCCCACATACAGCGTTCCGCGGTAACGGTTGGCGAGCAGATACACGCAAGGCGCCTTCGTCACGGGCATCCATCCGAAGCTGGATTGCGGCGTGCGCCGCAATGACGAAACTTACCTGATTCGCGGCCAGTCGGAGCGCTCGTCGCCGCCATGGCATGGTACCGGCTTCGGGACGCGCTGGGGCGAAGCCCTGGTGTTCCTCTTACCCTCTCCCCATCGGGGCTACGGGATTCACACATCTGCTTCGCCGATGGTGGCGAAGGCATATCCGCTGAGGAATGTAGCGAGGTGAGTCCAGCCATCGCGCATGGTTTTTGGCCCAGGAGGTTTGTAGTAGCAATTCCAGCCGCCAAGACGTGCGATGATCCAGGCGAGCCAGGCGAGAGACGCGGGCGGGTAGGGGTTTTTCTGACGCTCCGTCTTGCCTTCGAGCTGGTTCGACAGTTTGGCGAGCGGCGCGAGGAAGCCGGCATCGACGACATCGGTCGCCGGTCGCGGGCTGCCGTCGCGAGCATCGACCAGTTGCAGGGTACGGACGGCCCCGGCGAGCGCCACAGTGGCGAGATTGAACATGCGCCGGCAATCGGCGATTTGACTATCTTCAAGACGCAGACCGTCGCCCTTGAGTGCCCGGAACACCTGCTCGATGCGCCAGCGCAGCTTATAGAGAGCGACGATCCGGCTGGCGTCTTCGGCGGTATGTACCTCTTGGCTAGTGTAGAGACGCCAGCAGATCGCCGCTTTGGGATCGGGGGGATTGATCTCCCGCACCTCCACCAGGGTAAGATCGAGATACTCGGGCCTTGCCGGGTCCGGTTTGCTGTTACGCGGTCGCTTGATGCATACATTCCCGGCCTTGATTGCGACCACCGCCGTGCGTGTTTTGCTGCCAGGGCCTGGGATCGGAACGCTGAGCGTGTGCTGTTTGAGAACTTTGGCTTTTTCGAGCGCTTCAAAGACCCGGGCGCCATCCTCAAGCATTCGGTTCTGGGCAACCCGCACGATCTGGTGAACGTGCGCAGGACGGCGGACGAAATGTTCATAGATGTCGCCCTCACGATCCGAGATCGAAGTCACCGAAGCCGCCTGAGCGAGCACTGTTTCGGCTGCGGTACAGCCGTCGAGCCAGCGCATCGATTCTTTCGTCCTCGATCGTTCGCATCCGCCGCGCCGTGGCGGGCGTTTGCGATCGCGTCCAGATGTCCATGCCGACCAGGCCGATGACGGCCTCATCCTCGACATCGACGGCGATCACCGCATGAATGAAATAGCCCGGATCCCGGCCGTTGCCGGCCGGACCGAAGCCGCGCCGCCGGCCGGAACGACCGGCAAAATTGATCTCTGTCGTGTCCTGGATGGCAACGATGTGGCGCCCGGCACTCTGTTCGGCGGTGCGTGCCGCCAGCGTTCCCACGATCGTATCCGGCGACACGTAGGGCGAGGACAAAAAGCGGTGCACCGCAATCTCCCCCGCCCGATTCTCCCCGAGCTTGCGCACGACCAGCGAGCCGGTCGATGCTACCCGCTCCATCAGCCATTCTCCGCGCGCCTCCGTACGAACATCCCCGATCGCCAATGGCATGACACCCTCCAACCGCATGGTCAGAGCTTTGAATCATGTTCCACTATCCTTGGGAATCACTTCCGTGCACGCCGTAGCCTTGCGGGGGAGGGCACGGTGAGGGGGCAGAACAATGAAACGGCAAAGCATCGATTCCGCCCGCCGGCTCCGCCGCACGCAAACCGAGGCTGAGGGCATCCTGTGGTCGAGGCTTCGGGGCGGCAGGCTATCCGGGCTGAAGTTTCGCCGCCAGCACGCGATTGCGCCGTTCGTCGTCGACTTGCCTGTCTGAGTCGAAGGCTGATCGTCGAGCTCGACGGCAGTCAGTATGCGGATCGAACCCTCCAGGATGAGGAGCGCACCTTGTTCCTGTCGGGCAAGGGCTTCCGGGTCATCCGTTTCTGGAACAGAGAAGTGCTGACGAATCTCGAAGGTGTGCTGGCGACCATCCTCGCCTACTGCGATGAACTCTCTGCCGCGCGGTGATTTCCTCCCCTCACCCTGCCCTTGTATGGGGCTTTCCGAGTCAAGAGCAATTTCATCTTCAAGAGTCATTTTTCATTGTCGTCCTCCTCTCTACGGCGATGTAAAAGCTCCAGGACGTTCCAAGAGTTATTTTTCATTGTCGTCCTCCTCTGCTGACGGCGATCTGTCGACAGACGAAGCTCCGACAGGACGTTCCAAGGCGAGCCTGCCAGGGGTGGCGAGGATCGCGCCACGACCTTGTATGCGGTGGATATTGAGGATCCGAACCATGATGCAGTCATGCGTATCGCGGCAAGGCTCCAAGGAGGCGGGCCCATTCTCTCCCTCGGCACGACAGCCATGGGCACTGGCGGGTCATCGCCCACCTTGGATCGTCTGGGTTACATCGCGTCTGGGACGCAGGATCGCCGAACCTATCGGCCATAGCGAAACGTATGTTGTCTCCTTGTGCGGATTCGATTGTATCGCTTACTTCGCCGGCCGCAGCACCGCACCCACCGGCACCTCGCCAGCAGTCACATAGCGCCACAGTGCGATCAGCAGCTTGCGCGCCAAGGCCCGATCATGGTCTTGCGGATATCGCGCCGAGCACTGGCGGTGCGGGCCCGATACCATTGTGTCAGGGCACTGTCCTTCTGGAACATCAGCCAGCGCCAGGCGAGCTGGATCATGCCGCGGCGAACCCGTGCGTTGCCGGCCCTGGCGAGCCCCCTTTCCCGCCGTTTGCTGCCGCTCTCGTCTGGCGCTCCGGTAAGCCCGGCATAGCGACCTACGGCCCTTTGGTCGCGCAGGCCGCGCGTCAGCACCTCGTGAACCAGCATGTCCGCCGTCTCAAGCCCGACCCCCAGGACCCGCGCCAGCATCAGCATCATGGGATGAGTTCCTTCCATTGGTGCCTGGCGAAGCCGTTCCAGCCGCAGGGTCTCGAGCTCCTTGATCTGGTCGCGGATGAGACCCAGCCGCGCCATGTCGTGGCCGATCTCCGCCATCGTGTTCGCCGGCAACGGCCCGCCGATGCTCGCGCGACACCGCAACGCTTGTCGGGTGGATAACATACGCTTCGATGCCGCGCGCCAGCAGCCATCGCGCCAGCCAAAAGCCGTCCCGGCCGGCTTCGAAGGCCACCACCAGCCGTTCGATGTTGCAGCCCGCCTTCACCGCCTCCCTGGCCCAGCGCTGCAACAGTCCCAAGAGGGCTTCTTCATCCGCGGCTTGCTTCTTCAGCGGCTGACGGGCCAAGCCAGGAACAAGCCCAGCGATCAGCCAGCTCTTGGCGCTCAATTCGACCACCGCAACCAACGTGCTATTCTGATCGAAGGCGACGAGGCATCGGCTCAAGTCGTTCCGTTTCATGGGACGCTCCATCTATGGTTCCGACAGCAACGATGGTGCCATGCCCTTGTCGCCCGCCCCATAGCTTCTCTCCCCGATGGGGGTTCTCTAACG
>CAWHQZ010000022.1:0-22748 GCA_963831645.1 uncultured Alphaproteobacteria bacterium
AGATATCGTCGTTGCTGCAAGGCTTCATGACTTTCAAGTCGCCGGAGCCGGATGACGGCGTGGATTTCGGCGAGGTAGTGATGGCGATCGCGGCGGAGGCGCCCAAGGATGCGGTGATCATCACCGATGCCGGGAACATCTCAACCTGGGTGCACCGCCACTGGCGCATGGGGCCGGACAACCGCCTGCTCGGCTGTATCGGCGGCGCCATGGGCCCGGGCGTGCCGTTCGGCGTCGCCTCTGGCCTGGTGGAGCCCCAGCGTATGGCGATCGTCTTCGTGGGCGATGGCGGCATCCTCATGACCGGCCAGGAGATCGTCACCGCCATGCAATACGGCGCCAGGTTCAAGGTGGTGCTTTCGGACAACGGCAGCTACGGAACGATTCGCGCCCACCAGGAGATGCATTTTCCCAAGCGCGTGTCGGGTACGGAATCTCAAGAACCCGGACTTTACGACCTGGGCATTGTCCTTCGGCGCCCATGTGGTGACGATCGCCCGCGGCGACGACGTGAGCGCGAAAGTGCGCGAGGCGCTGGCGCATGACGGCCTGACGGTCATCCACGTCAAGGCGAGCCTAAAGGCGATTTCGGCGTTCACCAGTCTGCGAATTGTAGCGCTCCATAATGCCAGCAATGTGCGGAGAGCTGCTTCCAATTTTTCTTCGAGCCCGAGCAGAATGCGCATGTACGCCAGACTGTCACATGTTCAACCGTTCCAATGAGGGCGTTGGACGGCAGATCGCGTCGCAAATCGAATTGGTCGTGCCGACTACATAGGTTCCGCAGAATTCTTGCTCCTAACGAAGTCAGTATGACGTGAACCCCTGTGGACACCGCCGTTGCGGTCGTCAAAGTGCGTTGCTTGGGCGGTGCTTCGTATGGTAGGGCTGGCGGCCTCGGGGGGGGTTAGCTGCAGTGACATCCATCGACACGGAAGCTCTTGAGCGCGATGGCTTCGTTGTGGTGAAAGGGCTCGTAGCGGACACTCACATTGCCGCGTTCGAGGACCAAATCGAGCGCTTCAGCCAGGCTCAGATACGCGAGCTCGATCTGACGCGTCGCGGCGGAGCCGTTCGTTGATGTCTTCGAACGCGGTGGCACCTACACAGAGCGCATCTACAAGCTGCTGGAGAGGCTGGCGGTACTCAACCGCATGTCGGTGCGGATTGGCGAGGAGCTCGAAGCGTGCGGATTTTGCACTGGGCCAAGATCGACGTTCCCCTCGTCTGGCCTGACATCCGGGCCGACATCCCGAACGACACCACACGATCTCTGCCTGTACACCAGGACGTCGGATCAATGCAGTGCCGACGCGCCTGGCGGCTCTGGATCCCGCTGCGGGCTGCCAATCTGCAGTTGGGGACGATGATCATTTACCCGGGAACCCACAAGCATGGTGTTGTCGATCACAACGTGGAGGACAAATCGAAACCGGTGGTCGATCCGCAGGTCTATGCGGACGTTGCGCCGATCAGTGTGGATTTGCCGGCAGGCGACGGCGTTCTGCTGAATCCTTTGTGTCTCCACGCGTCGGTTCCAAACCGCTCGGACCGAACGAAGTTCACCCTTATGGTTCAGGTCCAGGATTATGCGGCGGTGATCGACCCCGAGGATCGAGGTGAGTTCGCGACCATGACGCGGTACGCGGCAGCTCAGGCCCGAGCGCGACCTGCCAATCATTGATCGGCTTCGTGAGTATCGTTTCGCGTGGAGGTTCGATTGAAGGTGCGGTCAGTGTTCATTGGCTGACGGGGCCCGGCATGAGGGCAAATAGCGATAGCGCGGCTGGACAGCTTGAACTTGTGCTTCTGTCGCCAGACGACGTGGATGACGTCTATGGTCTCTACGAACTCAGCCGCTCCATCAGCCCCTATGGCCATTTGGCGGTCCGAACCAAAGACGACTACCGCGAACTGTTCCGCGAGCCGGGCAATGTTATCGGCACCGGCATCAGGGACAACGGACAGTTGGTAGCCCATTCAATCTGCCATCGCCTGACGGCGAACCCGTATCGCGACAATCCGGTGTTGGCGGCCATCGATCCGGCGACGAGCACGGTATTTCACGGCGACGGCACGGTCGTCCACCCGGACTATCAGGGCCGTCACATCAGCCAGCGGATTTTCCGCTTGAGGGTGGAGCAGATGGCCGAACGGCGGATCGAACATTTTGTCGCCCTTATTGCGATCGACAATATCGTGTCGATCGGCAATGCTCTTCTGTCGGGGGCGATTCTTGTCGGGTTCAGGCGCGACGAAACGGCCATGAATTTCGTTGTCTACAGCGGCCGCCTCGCTCAGCAGGTTCCGCGACAATGTACCGCCAGTTCAGGCCGTTCGCATGAACGGAAGCCCTCGTCGTCTTCGGAGGGCGCGGCTGGTTGTTGTTGCGCGTTCAACCGCGGGGCTCCCGAACAGGCTCGTCACCGGGTTGGAGGGGAAGTCATGACTTCTTTTTTATCCGTTTACGTCCCCACGACACCACACAGAATGGAACCGCCCGCCGCTGATGAACATCGCGATTCGAACTCGAACACTGCACGGCAAGGAGGTCACGAATGCCTGGGTGCTGCGCAAAGGAGCGGATCACGCCCCGAGACAACGGGGGCAACTCGAACTCACCAAGATAAGCCTGCCGCCTCTCCCTGACGACTGGGTGCTCGTCGAGACGCTCTATGGTTCGTGGGAAGGCAACATGACCCACGCTCTCGACCGCGATCCGATCGATGTTTGCCGCCGCCTCGGCCAAGACTTCATTGTCCTCGGCAACAGTGCAGTCGTGCGGGTTTTGGCTACCGGCGGAAGTGTCCAACCGATACGTGAGGGCACGCTGTGCATGTTCGCCCCCGTCGCAAAACAGGACGCTCATGGCTACGTCCAGACCGTCTGCGCTTATGACGAGCCGAACTCGATGGGCTGCCTCGCTGAACAATTCCTTGTCAAGCCGACCCAGCTCATCCCGCTCCCCGAAGGCGCCGGCATCGCCCCTTCACAATGGGCGAGTTTCCTGGTCCGCTACGCCTCCGCCCGATCGAATTGGCGTGTGGCGCTCGGTGCGTGGCGGCTGCAGATGGCCGACGTGCCGTTTGAAGAAATACACGTTTGGGCCTGGGGTGGAGGAGTGGCATATGCGGAGCTTCTCCTGGCGCGGGCGATTGGCTGCCAGACGGCCATGCTGCATACCGGCGCCGAGCGCGGGCAGAGCATCAGAGAGGCCGGCATTACGCCAGTAGACCGCAGCTCGTTTGCGCTGCTCTCAGCCGCTGTACCGGCTGGCGACCGCAAAACGCTGGTCGCGCGAACCAAGGTCGAGCGCGCCTTTTTGAACCTTGTTGACGAGATGACCGGTGGAGTTAGGGTGTCAATTTTTATCGACAATATCGGCGGCCCGATCGTCCGGCCGACGCTGCGGGCTCTCGGGCGGCAGGGCGTGCTTGCGACAACGGGCTGGAAGCGTGGCCTCGACGTCGAATTCAACCGGGCGATTGCGTGCCAAAACCGGCAACTTCTTGTTCACACCCACGCGAGCCCGCTCAACGAGGCGACGGACGCCGTGCGATATGCCGCGAAGCACCGATGGGTGCCGCCGCTGCAGAAGCGCATTTACCACTGGCACGAGATTCCGGCCGTTGCCGAGGATCACGCGGCGGGACGGATCGCGACTTTCTTCCCGACGTTCATGGCTGCCGCGGCGGATCATCTTTGAGGCGGGCCCGCAAGGCTGCTCTCAGATGCTGCAGGCCTGGCATCTCTGGCCGCGGATCGGACGCCGCGACTGCCGTTCCGGCGTGAAGGCGACAGGCATTTCCTTTATTCCACCGATGAAATTCGACCGCAGCCGGCGGATTGGGCCAATCACCCGAAGGTCCGGCAGCCGATCGAGCAGCTCCTCGATGGCCACCTTGAGTTGCAGCTCCGCCATGCGCCAGCCGAGGCAATGATGCGGCGCCGATCCGAAGGCGAGATGCGGCGTCGCCGCGTTATCCCTAAAGCGGCCGACCCCGAACGCCATCGCGTTTGTCCACTTGTCGTCGTCGCGATTGGCGGAGCTGTACCAGACGACGACCTTGTCGCCGCGCCTGATCTTGCGCTTCCCGACCTCGACGTCCCTGTGCAGTCCGGCGGACGTGCATGAGCGGCGACGCCCAGCGCACGATCTCCTTGACGGCGCTCACGATCAGCGATCGATCGGCCATGACCTTCTGCTTCTCGTCCGGGAAGAGCGAAAGCGCCAGTATGCCGGCCGACAAGGAATGACGGGTCGTTTCGTTGCCGGCGACAAGGAATGCCGCAAAATTCTCCGAGTAGGTTGCGAAATCCAGCGGCTCCCCGTCGATTTCGGCGGCGGCAAGCAGCGAGACAACGTCCCTACCGGGCGCCTTCCTGCGCTGGGCCAGCAGCCCAGCCGCGTAGTTTTCCATTTCGCCAACGCTTTGCAGGCGAACCTCGATGGTCGGCTGGTAATCGGGGTCGTCGTCGCCGATGAGTGCGTTCGACCATTTCAACAGCTTGGTGGAATCGCTTTCCGGAACCGCGAGAAGATCGGCAAGGAGCCCAAGAGTGAGCGGGGCGGCAATGGCGGAGACGAATTCGGCCGAGCCGGCCTCGGCGATTGCGTCAACTAACCGCGTCATGCGAGCGCGGACATGGTCCTCCATCGCGGCGACCGCCTGGGGCGCGAACAGCGGCTGGAGAGCGCGTCGCAACTGTGTATGTTGGGGAGGATCCATTGCCAGGAGGTGCGGCTTAGGGTTGCTGGTCACCTCGTGCTTATTGAAGATCCGCATGCCGCCGTTCTCGATCGCTGCCGAGAACGTCTCGGGATCCTGAACCACCCGGACAACGTCCTCATATCGGGTGACGGCCCAAAAGCCCTGCGCATCGGATCCGGGTTCCAGTAGACGGGCTCGTCGGCGCGCAGGTGCGCAAAAACCCGATGGTAGTCATCGGTCGTATAGAAATCGGGTCCTTGAGATCGAGACCCGATTTGATCGGCAATGCCTTCCTACTTGCCACCATCGTAGCGGTCCTGAAAATTGCCCCACTCGGCCGGATCGACCAAGCCCCCTAGTCAGTGCATAACATAGTCGCGGCAGCCACCCAATACGGGTACTTCCAGGTCCTTCCATGCGATCTCACGCGCCGCAGCCCATAACTTCAACTCTGCGAGCACTCCATACAGGGCCATGGTTTCGGCTTGCAGCCCGGAGTAAGCTGATCCTCTAGCATCCACAGGCACAGATTCACTCAGCGTTTGGCAATCGGTCGATGTTTCGTGTGCTGAGCTGAATTCAAAGCCCTTTCAAGTCCGCACGTTCCTGCCGCTGCGCCTGATTCATCGAAGAATTGAGCCGCTTGCGTAAATCGGTCGCGAAGCTAGAGTAATTTGACCAGTTCAGGCGAGTGACCTCAGGGGCCCCGTGATGGACCGACCGACGGCTGCGAGTGCTTCTGGTGCCGGGTTCAACCTCGTGATGTCATATCGGCATAAGGCGCTGAATCCGGGCGACTATGCCAAGATAGCAGAGCGCATAGGAAAGCTCGCCAGTGACGTTCATGTTCATATTCTGCCGGATTTGCCCCAGCCCAGTTCAAAGCTCAGAAGCCTGGCTGAACGCCCCACGCTGGTCTTTTGCCCGACCCGGCTCAGACTTTTCAAGGTCTTGCGCGGCGCCACCTATTGCGGTCAACAAGTCCCGAAAGACGAGCAGTTGCGCATGCTGGCAGCGCAGGGTATTCGCGTCCCGAAATGGACGTTCCTCAAGCCCCAAACCACCCTGAGCGAGCAGGAATGGGACGTTTCACCATATTGAAACCCGCCGCGTTCGGAAGCGCGACCCTCGGTCGCGGCGTCGAACTGGTCAGAACATCCACGATCGGATGCGGCTTGCGGCGCAATTTTCGAAAGATCGCCGCAGGCGGCGGCGGTTTGGGGTACCGTGGCGACCCATCGACACGGGGAGGCGGCCAGAGCTGCCAGGTACTGACGCTTTTGGGAGGCTCGGCTTTGCGCTCTGCGCAGCGTCAACTGATCCCCCTGCCTGACCTCGACGATCCAGACATCGGCGATGACGGCGACCGCGGGTCACGACCAACGCCATATCCGGCGAGCGTGGGGCTGAATTGTGTTATGACCAGGTTGCTGAAGTACGCGTCGAAGAGTTATCTGGCCATACTCCACGTGCGTACCAGCGGTCCAACATTCACCGCGAAGCCAACCCCGGACAGGCTGTTTTACCTCGAAGGTCGATCCCAGCAGAAACACCTGGCACTTTTCCTCTAATATCGAACACAAGCCGATCTAATCAAGGCATGCGCGCCGAAGGCCGACTTGGCGCTCGGGAAATAGCATTCAAGCCCCTGATCGAGAACGTCCTAGGTTGCTCGCCACGTGGAGCCAGGAGCCGGGTCAAGGATGGGAGCACGGTACTTCAGGCCGATCTTCGACGCTGCCCACTGCGCGCGGATGCAAGAGATCTCCCCTTAGGTTCCATGTCGCAGGAATTCTTCGATTGCTGACCGGTGCAATTTACAGGTCTCCCCATTCCTCAGGATGGCGGTGGGCGATACCGGCGAAGGTCAGGTCATGACCACACCATAGTACTCACGCTCCAGCGACCGCGCACGGCGTATCGTCGGCACCCATCCGGGATTGCCGCGTCCGGCGTACCGTTCGCCATCATCTCTCACAGCGATACCGCGTTCGGCGAGACCCACCCAGTACAAGGCCGCGGCGGTCAGAACATCTCTCGAGGACCACGGCTATGACTACTCGGTACAGACTCCGCGACAAGCTGCTGGTCCGCCGATCTCATTGTCGCCGATCTGGAGGCGCCGCTCACCGAACATGGAGCCGCTCGCCGTTCGAGAGGCAGGAGCCCTTCGTCCACTCCAGCAATATCTAGGAGACCCTGCCCTGCCTCGCAGAGCACGACATTGGCATCGTCGCCTCGCCAACAATAAGGCATTGACTATGGCGCAGACCGCTTCGATAGAACGCTGGCGGTCCTTGCCAAGGCGGGCGTGAGCGCCTGGCGCCGGACTGGACAGCGAGCCCCACCGGCACAGCCGCTGCTGATCTGCCGGGCTGCAGTATCGCCGTGTACGGTGACTGAGAACAGCCGGATACTGTGGAACACCGCTGCGCCTGTTCGCTGCTCGCGATTGTGGCCGCCTGTTCGCTGATCACGACCTGCTGGCCACGGCGGTACCTCGCTGAACATGCCGGCCCAGCGTGCTTTCTTATCGTCCTCCCGCATCGGTTCCGCTGCGCACCCGCGCGGGCGACACTGCTGCCTGGTCGAGGCCGGCGCCGATCTCATTCTTGGCCACGGCGCCCACACCGTTCAGGAGATCGAGCGCGTCGGAGGATTTCGGTCATACTGCGGGCTTCGGCGGTTTCGTCTTCGATTCTTGCAGCCGCTACAAGAAGTTTAACGCTCCTCCTCTCGGGCTTCTCGGCCAGGGTTGCTGAGTCGGTTCCTACGGCTCTTGGCGCGTACTTCTGCTTGCGCTGTTTCCCATTCGCCCAGCGATGCGATCACCGGATGCCGGTCGCGACTCATTACCCGAATCAGTTGCGCGCACGCTAACTCTTTTCAAGCGCATCTCCGCCCCGCTGCAGCGAGCTTGTCAGCGCCTCGCGGAGGATGGGGCGGGAACGGAAGGTTTTGCATGGGACTGGCCCTGGGATGAGTCGGATTGACGATGGGGTGGAAGGCGGGAGACTCGACATCGGTGAGCATCAGCTGCCGCGCGCTGGAGCGCTACGGCTGCGTGGGTTTACGAGGCCCTGCTGCACCACCAGGAAGTCGACGGAACTGAAACGGAGATCGCACCGCTTCGGTCCGGTGCAGTTCCACGAGCTCGGTATCGAACAGCAGGCGGTCGGCGTTCATTGAACATGTTTCGCCACGACAGCGGGTCCCAGTCGCATCTTTATCGACTTCATCGAGCGACTGTTCATTCTGCCCATCGCATCGCCGTCCCGCCTGGGCCTGGCTGGATGGTTCCGTTTCCTGAAGTCGGCCCAGAGCATCTGGTGCGCTGATCTGGCCAGAACATCAGGCCGACGTTCCAGGCGCAGCGCCGCCCGCCGCTGCCGTACATCAGGAGCTTCGGTTCGATGCAGTGTCGTCGTGCCCTGGAGGCTATCGGTCGCACTCCAGTGCCGCCACCGTGGAAACAGGTTGGATGATGGTGTCTCCAGGATCCCACCGGCAAGGCGCGATCAGCCACAACTTGGACGATCCTATCAAGCCATACGTCGAGGGCCCAGCGCTACACCAGCGTGGCCGGCGTGGACCTGGTTTCCCAGCCCGGCGACGATCTGCTGATCGATCCGCTGCTGCTCCACGCCTCGGTTTGGACCCGCTGCCCCAACGCACCAAGTTTCACGCTCATGGTCCAGGTCCAGGACTATACTACATCGATGGATCCCGACGATGGTTCCGACGACTTCACGCTATCGAGCGCATCGCGACGTTGAGAGCGAGAGGGCGCGCGCCCAGGCAGCGGCTGACTTCGCAATGCGTTCGGCGACTTCACCGGCAAGTCGTTCTGAGGTAGTAGTCCTACGTCTCCTGCGTTCGGATCAATTAGAGTCGCTACGATGTTCACCTGGCGGTGCGCCGAAACCTGCAGTCAAGAGATTTCATGTACAAATCGGGGGCCGGAATTTTTCGTGACAGTGCCTTTGCTTACGGCCGGCTGATCGGCGCTTTCCATGATCGTCTCCTGATCGGTTACTCCGCGCTTCGCATCGGGCGAAAGGCTCAAACATCACACTGGCGGTATTTGCGTCATCTATGGCTCTGGCCGACAGGATTGGCGAGGGAGCGGGCGGGCCACTTACCCGCCTACCGGCGGGCAGGGCTTTTTCGGCAGCTGCTGAGTCGGCGCAATGATGTTGCACGGGGATGGCGGCATGCAGTTTCGATCAGCATCGCGCGCCTGGCGACGTCCCTTGTCTTGCTTCTTCGACGGAAGGCTTCGTCATTGCCGCGCCATACCGGGAGCAGGACGGCGGTGGTTCCTGATGCTGAAATCACTTGTCGCAGAGTTCCAGTTCGACGCCCAGGCCGGCCGTCGGGCTGCGTCGGATGACACGGCGAGCGATCTGCAGTTTCTCCTCTCCGGATTGTGCGGTGAGCGTGTGAATATGAGGAGACGCTGATGTCCGCTATCGCCGGATTTGAGCCGAACCCCCGAAGCATCGAGCGATCTGCCGGGAAGTGTCATCACGCAATGATCCGAGTGGTATCGAGCCGACGACTGCCGGGCGCGGCATGCTGCTCGATCGCCCATGTATCGCCATGGTGCTGGCCGGCGCAGAGCCAACGGTGAGCGAGCGCCCGCAATCTGCCCGTATTCGCGACTCTCCGAGCTGTTTCCAGGCGGGTTGCCAGCAACCTTCAAGACCAAGCCAAAATCCTCGACCCGGCGACGGCAACGTGCGGTGGCCCTGGTGGTTGAGCAGTCTCGCCGGTCATGCGGTCGAACAGCATGCGGTGCGCAGCAACGATCATCAGACGATCATCGTCGCGTCGCTTCCACTGGCCGGGCAGCGCCGCGAGGCGGGACGATTGGGCGGTGGGACTTCTCGAACCATCTCTGCGGCACGACGGAGATGCTTCGAAGCGGATCTGGCCAAGGGATGAGAGGTACTTCAGGAAGTCTGCGCAGAGGGCGGCGTCGACATCCGGCCTGTATTTGGCGAGGCGAGGAAGCGCGGATACCGGTCTTTACAGGAGTGCGAGCAACGCTCCTGTTCGGGCAGGGATCCGGTTCGCGATCTGCTTGCCCTGATTACCGATCCGTAGCCTCCATATCGGTCCGCCTCACGTCGGACAGACGGCGACGCTGATCGTTCCGGCGCGGCCGGCCTGCCGACGCCGGATCACGTTGAAGTATCGGACCGCGCGGCGGCGGTTGCTGGGCCCAGCGCATCGGGTTTCCAGTCGTTGTCGAGCCGGTGACCCGACCGCGGGTCGGCATCACCACCGCCATTTCGACCGTCGCCGGTGTGGAGCGTGCGTAGGACTGGCACGCCGGTTGGATAAGGTGTAGCAGTCGAAGGCTTGATCCCCGGCAATACCCCCGGCCGTTGGCCATCGGCGGCGCTTCGTCGCCGACAGTTTCCACCGAGCCGACGCTGGTCATGGCGAGGCGGCGCACCGCTTCTAGCTCGTCGATGCACTCGACAGCGGGATCGGGGCGAGGGCCGAACCACCGCAAACCCTTGACATGGCTGCGCTCCACGCCGAGGCCGAGAGCATCCGCTCTGCGGGCGCTGACAAAGGACTCGTCCTGCCAGCAGGACGAAGCCCGAGCCTCGCTCGACCAGCAACCTCTCCCGCGGCGGCCTGACCCGTGACGTCACCAGCACCGTGCATGAGACAAACCGCTCCACGGCGAACTGCGCCACCATCATGGGCCCATTTCGCAGGTATCGATTTCCGACCCAGCGCCATTGATTTGCGTGGCAGCACCGGCGGAGCTGTGGTCGAAGTGATACTCGCCGGCTCGGATGCATCGTTCGCCGCGATCGGTCCCGGCGTCATGTCGCCGCTGCGGTTTGCCGACTGTCCCGGCAGGCGCTCCGAGCCGGAGCCGGTTGTTGCGGACCAGCAACCAACGGCGAGACGACGACGACTTCCATGATCGCGGGATGCTGCGTTGCTGCGGTCGGTGACCGGCGGGCGACGACAGGCGAACTCGCGATTGACGACCAAATCGTGGAGCCGGGAAATAGCGCCGGCCCGCGAGCGGCGTACCACATTCCTTCCCGCCATCGTCCAGCCGCCGCCCGTAGACGGCGCGCGGCGCCGTCATAGAATACGGACTCGGTCTTGAGCGCTGCGACGTAGCCGTCGTGCTGAACATAGAGGCCGACGATAGTGGTGGATCGGCATCTCAACGTCGACGAGCTGCTAGCGTTAGCAGTGGTTGCCGCGGCGCCGATGATGCCGTAGTGCTCAACGCGGACACACCCGCCGCCTTGCCATGGCCCAGGCGTCCACGGCGGAGCGCATCATTCGCGACAGCGCAGGCAAGCGGGGGGGTCACCGATCATGTCAGTCGCGGCGGCGTTGCTATCACCGGCTGCGAGGATCGGCGCGAGGTGATGTACTGGTCTCGAGCAGGACGAGATCGCTTGTCGCCACGCCTCATTGCGATCACTGCCGGAGGCGCTGCGCGTCACCGACGCCAAGAACGCGTCGCCGGCCCTGGCAGCGGCCGACCAGCTCGGCCTCGAGCGGGCCGAGATCTGCGCAGCCGCCCTGACCTTCGGACGGGCTCGATCCAACATCGGCGCTCGACGATTTCCGCGGTCTGTCGTTCAGGTGCTGCTTGATGACGCCCACGATGCGCATGGCTCTCGGTCTATCGCCGAATATGTAGCCAAGCTGACGATTGCCGGACGAAAGATATGTGCCTTTTCGATGAACGGTGAGCGTGTCAGTGACGACGTGGCGCGTCAGAGCGCGGCAGCCCTGGCCGCGCATTTCGATGCATTGTTCGTTTGTTCACGATCTTGCCAAGCGGCGCGCGGGCCTGAGCCAGGTATTTCGCGACGGCCTCCTGGCTGCCGGAGTGTCAGACGACTCATCGATCTCCTTGAGAGCGAAGCCAAAGCCATCGACGCCGCGCTTGGATTGGCCAAGCAGGCGCATCGTGGTCGCGGTCCTGTCGGGCGGAGACCCCGATGGAACTGGCGACGGATTCGCGTGATGAGGCCCGACCTGATCAGCTAGAAGGTGGCACCGCGCCCATAGCTGACTTCAAGGATGAGTGATCTGAATGATATTTGCTTCCAGGTGGACAATGGGCGAACTCCCGTCGAGAGGGCTGGGTTCTACTGCTATGGCCCGCGTTCCGGCCTGTTGCTGACCCGCCCAACGCGCATACAACTGCCGAGGACTTAAAGCCACTGGATGAACTTCAGTGGCGGCAGGTCATACAGGTGCATATATATAGGAGTTTTTATGTTGTCATTGAAGGAAGTTGAATTGAATCTATTCCCTCACCGATTGCCTGGTTCAAAATTGAGAACAGTGGATCGCTAAATCAGGCATTATTCTGGAAACACAAGTCTTAAAGAAAAATTCACAGGGCATTAGCAAATCAAACAAAGTTGGCTGGCACAGTGAGACAGATTTGTTCTGTCGCAATGAGCCATGTTTTAAAAAGCTGTGCGAGGAGATTCTGAACGGCACTCCTTAGTCACTCAGAACACGTGCTCCTCTTTTGATCCAAATCAATACAGCTTATTCTGTGATGGCTGGATCAATGTTAATCTACTACGCCGATACCTCCCTCATCGACACTCTGGATACATCTGGGTCGGGACATATGATGTTAACGTTCCCGAGAGTGACAAGAGACAGAGTGGTGCAATCGAATTTTCTTATCCAAGATATATTGACAAGAGACAATAGGCTTCTTAGCAGCCGATTTTTCAAGGACAAGGAGGTTGAAAATCGATATCAGGGACAAAGGCTATCTTCCCCTCTTATCCACTGCATGGGTGACACCCAATGAGGATAAGGAAGACAGAATTTCCATCGCTTTCAATTTCTGTTTTAGGAAGGACGGAATTCACCACTCTTTTGGAGGTTAACCTGGTCTAGCTAATCCGGGTGTCGCCGAGTAGGGCCGATCGATCAGCCTCGCCCTGATGAGGCTGAAGAGAGATATTGAATCCCCTGGAATCGTGACGTGAGTCGAATGGCGACTGCGCGCCAGTAGATGGTCATCCGCGTGAGAGCGGCTCGGCCGGCGAGGCGAAGAAAAAGCAGTCGGCCGGCGACCAGCATGTCGTAAAGCCGGCGCGCGTGCCTGTTTGCCTGAACAGCCGTCGCAGCACGTCGTTCGGAAGCGGTCGTGGTGGCAGCCTCGGCCAGCTGAGGATGGCCTTTTCGCCGGTATACCACCTGCCATTGACGTGGAGGACGATGTCCCGGTTCAGGTCGATTCTCGCCCTCCAGGCGGCGACACCTCCCAACGCTGCTCGGGCGGGATCAGCTGAGACCGGAAATGCGCGACAGTGCCGCGAAATCGGCGTACCGGCGGCAAAACGGGCACTCCTCGTCATAGATCAGGCAGACAGCATCGGGTTGCACCTCATCGGTCATGAAAGGATTACCATTGCAACCCCGAATCGCTCCCGCTGGTTAGGTTTTCCTGACTGTGGTCATGGTTTGGCGCTTTTCAGTGACGCGGCGACACTCTGTGCTTGAGGTGTGTGGACTCTACGATCTGAGGTGACCGGTCTCGATCTTATCCGTGCTCCCATCCATTTACGATTCGCGCTCCTTCGGGACGCTGCGATTGGCGCTCGAGTCGTGGCCAGGTCGTGGCCCGAGAGCAGGCTTCGCCGATTAAGAGATATGGACGAGATTTCAGGGTGGGGGCATGTCGCGTCGCGAACGGCTGATGCCCCCCTTCGCACTTCTCAAGGGTGCGGGTACTTTCGCGTCAAATTTGGCTCACGACGAAACGCTGCCGTGGACCGAAAACATCGAACCCGGCGCGGTTCCTTTATCGCGGGGTACGGGCCGGGTCCTTGGCAGAACTCCGGACATATAGTCAGCGACCGCTCTCAGGAGAAGCCTGAGGAGGCGGCGGCCAGAAGAGTAGCAACAGAGGAGAACGTAATTGCCAGTCTCTGCGGCGCCGTCAGTTTCCGAACGAATTGACCAAGGAGGTTCACCTTGCCTCGGACAATGTCGATGCTATCGAGGCCGGCTTCTCCCTGATATCAACAACTGCGCCCATCGTACAGCATAGAAGGTGGTGGAGAATTTCTTCCCTTCTTCGATTCGACGTGGAGCCATCGACCCGAGCGTCACATTATCCGAGACGGCCGCACTCACCACCGACGCCGAACGTCGCAGCCCCATCTGATTGAAGTCACCATCGCCCTCGCTTCGCCGCAGAAGCAGCCTTCATCGCAAAGTCGACGTCACCGTCGGGGGAGACTGCGCTTCCGTCAAGGCTCGTCTCGGCAATCGCGAGACCGCCGTCAGGTACCGAGAAGCGTCCCTCGTCACCAAACGCCCAGCCAGCGCGGAGGCGGAAGGTCGACAACCAGTCAAGCTCGCCTTCGATGTCGGCGTCAACTCTCCCCTCAGGAAGCTCGAGGTTACCACCTTCATCTTGATCGTGGAAATATTCGAGGCTCGCCTTTGTAGTGGCGTGACTATCATCGAACCAGGTCCAGTCCCATTCAAAACCGAGCACCCAACTGCCGTATTGTCTATTGGAACCCACCTGAAGGCCATAGAGGAAGGTATCGCCGACTTCGTCCTCTTCTGAGACGTTGCAATCGCCGCCGTCATCATCATCACCTTCTTCGCTGTCACTAGTGCCGCAATTACGACCGAATTGAACAAAGTCACCGTCCAACTGGAGAACGTTGCCCGAGAAGTCGAGGTCGTCTTCTATCGGCAAATCGCAGAGGGTCACCCCACCCGGCGCTTCGACTTCACCGTTCTCTCCCCTGATGTCCGCGATGCTGCCGCAGCCATTCTTGGTGTTGTGCTCGGCCCAACCCCAGCCCAGATTTCCACCAATGTACCAACCATCCCAAAGTGAACAGCGGCGGCGGGGGTTTGACGATATCCGCAGCACTGGCAGCACCAGCAAAAACCACCGCCGTTGCCGCGATTGTCGAGGTCATAAGTAGAGACTTGAATTTCATGGTCGTGCTCCCGCTCCCGATGGATAAGTCTTGTGACTGGCAATTTGCCTGATCGGGCTTTCAAGTAAAGAACCAATGTTGGGTGGTCGGGGTTTTTTTGATCTCTGTGACCAAATTGCAACAAACAACCCGTTTTTCCGGCGCCAGTCGATTTTCGATAGCAACTGAAATAATTGAATAGGTCGTTCAGCACAGGAAATGCGCTCGCCCCAAGCACACGGTCGCACGCCTTGCGGCGGATGCCGCCTGCAATCGATGTTCAGACCGAACTCCGTGCAAGTGTGGTCCGGCAACTCAAGCGAATTGCGATCGTTTCCACCGGACGCTCAATTGCCGCGAATGGCGGCCTGTAATACAGCAAAGAGGCGGCTCCGGAGGCCTTTCTGCGCATTGTCATGGCCCACATAGGCCAGTGAGGCGCCGGAAATCATCAAACGCGCACCAGTCGCGTGCAGCTTCAGACGGTTCTTTTGGAAAGGCGTCGCTCTCATTGCCCATGACCCGCACCGGCACCGGCGCGGGGGGCGCAGAAATCCGTCCATAGCGTGCCAAATGAATCACCGGCCCAGCCAAGTGCCCGCTCCGGGAAGTTGCTGCTTTAAGTCACCGGAAAACCGGAACGGCGATCAGCGAGTCGCGCAGATCCGCGCAGCGATTCTGGCGAACCTACCACTGGGAGTTCCAAAGGCTCTCGCCGCTGTCCAGTGAACACACGGCAGCTTCATGCAGGTCCGGCATCGCTCCTCCGGCAACGCAATCTTTTGGCTGGGGTAAGCCCATGCTGGTCAGCAACTGCTCAAGGGTCGAGTCTGCCGGAACTCGGCCCGTCCACCTGTTCAATGCGCCGGAGCGGATTGGGATTGGTGGCCGTTTTCCATGGATCATGCCAGATCGTCGACCGAGTGGCGGCGAGATCGACGGTCGGATTTATCGCCAACGCGGCGCGGCGGTTGTTCAGGCTCATGGGCAGGTAGGCATAGACCCTGACGTCACCGACCTGCAGCTTGTCCCTGTACATGCGTGCGACTTGCCATGCCAATTGCTGCACGAGATCGGGATAGAGCGAGACCTTATTGTACTGCCACCGTGACATGTATCGTCCCAGGTTCGGTACGCGGATCGTGCCTTGCTCGGGTATATGCACTGCGAGACGCACGCCGGGAGTTTCGCGATCCGTCAATTTCATGCGCCAGGCGAACCGATGGCCTTCGTTCGTCGACTCCACCCAGCCGGGGTAGAGGACATGGCGCAGCGGGAAAAGAGCCTGGAACAGCAGCCAGGAGGTGCAGAAAGCGACGAGCATGTCGGTTGCCGAACGACTTCGGTTCCAGCGAGAGCTGCTCGGGAGCCGGTGAGGGCACTGCAAGCGCCGGCCACGGGGCCAATGCACGCCGCGGCCAGTCGGCCGCAAGAACAGCGTGCTAACAGCCATCGTCATCCACGGGAATATGCCGATATTGAACACGAAATGATTGATGACGTGGAAAACGCAATAAAGGAGAAACACCGGCAGCCGTGTGCGCCGGAAGAACAGCAGCGGGGCGCCGACGATATGAAGAATGATGATCCCGTAGGCGCCGAGAGCGACGATGATAGTCGCTTTCCCAGAGAGGTCCGAGAAACTGCATGTCCTGTCTTCGCAGCAGCCAGGTTCTCAGGGGCTCCAGCTGAAGCCAGTCGGAGTTGATTTTGACCAGGCCGGCATAGATCAGGATGATCTCGATCTGCACCTTGAACAGGAGCAGATAGATCCTGGGCGCATGCTCGCCGGAAGTCCTGAAGAACAGAAACCGGTCGATCGAGAAAGCCCGGTGCGCGGGGCTGACCGAAAGCAGGACCAGGGTGATGATCAGCATGTAATAGTGATTGAGATAGCCTTCCGGCTGCAGAAGGAAGCCATAGGAGACGAGGACCAGGCTCAGGAGGCTGAAGAACCGGAAGAAAAAGCCGACTGCGATCGCTATGCCGGAAAGGAAAAGGACATAGGGCAGGTAGACCGCCAGCTCGGGGACTTCCTGGACCCAGTGAAAGAACTGATACCTGAAACTGAAGGCAAGCTCCCCGCCGCTGGGATAAAAGAAGTGCTGCCCCTTGCGCACGGCGTCAACGGCAACCAGAAGCCCGATGAAGATCCGCACCACTGCCATGGAGGCCGTGTCGACCGGAGCGAACAGGTAGCTCCAGGATAGGAACCGGCGGAGGCTCTCGAGTCGCCGGCGAACCGCTAACCCGACGTCATTAGCTCCCGCTGCCGGGAGCCAGCGATCAGGAGCAAAGCTTTCCTGAGTGGTGGTCATGGCTCAGCGCTATTCCAGTGACAGTGGCGCCCGACCCGCTCTCGAACTCACCTCTAAACTCTACCACCCGACGCAACAGGTATCCATTAGATCCAGCAGCTTGATTCATTTGCGCGACCTCCCGACGACCAGAATCCATTCAAGTCCTTGAAAATAATGAATTCGGGAATCAGCAGGTGTTGCCCTACCGCAACAGTCACGAAAAATCTCGCAGTTTTCCGCCATTTTTCGTTGGTCAGCGGAGGAAAGTGTCAGTTATCATCTAGCGTTTGCAGTGAGTAGCGTTGAGTAAGGTAAGTGCGTAAGCAACTTCTTATGGCGGGGATCGCGACTGCGGTCCTGTTACTCGGCACCTCGGCCGCGGCCTACGCTGCCCGTTTGGCAGCGGCGGCCGGTGCCAGCTACGGCTTTGGCTGCATCAACTCAGAACTCGGCTTTTCGGATAGCGATCGGGTGCTTGGCGCCCGCGTCGGTCTACGCTCGCAGCCCGGAATCTTCTGATCCGGCCCGATTAGCACAGAGTGAAGGGCGGCTTCGGGGAGCCGCCCTCTTTTTTGGCGGATTTGGTCAGCATCTTTCGCCGGCGAGCGAACCACCCTCGGGTTATGTCCCGTTTTCTCGTCATGGCCGGCGACCCGGCCAGCTTTCGCTGGCATGACGACGGTGGCGGATGGCGTGGTTCATGACCAACCGGCGAACGGAGTACTCTACGTCGAAGTATCCGCCGACATGCCGAGACGGGTGCGGGAGCACAGGACGGGAACGATGGAAGGCTTCACGGAACGCTACGGGCTGACGCGGCTCGTCTACTATGAGTGGCATGACAGGATCATCGATGCCATACAGCGGGAAAAGAATATCAAACATTGGAAACGGGCTTGGAAGGTCGATCTCATCGAAAAGATGAACCCTGAGTGGACCGATCTTTACGAAACACTGAACCGTGAGAAGAGTGCGGGTTCAAGCGGCTGCTTAGGACACGGGCTGAGCGCCGGCAGGCGCAGCTCGTAGACGAGGAGGGCCGCGGCGGCGGCAAGGTTAAGCGACGACGTGCCCGGCATCATCGGAATGCGGACCAGCCGCGTACACGCCTGCGACACTTCCCTCGAGAGACCCTCGCTTTCGTTGCCCATGACCAGCAGGACGGGACCCCGGCGCGAATGCCGAAAGTCGGTGACGGCGGCAACGTCGGCGCCGATGACATCGCCGGTCCAGCGGGCCGCCAGCTCGACAAAGCCTTCCGTCGGCAATTTCATCAGCGGAACGGCGAACAGCGAGCCAGCGGACGCCCGCACCGCTTCCGGCGAGTATGGATCGCAGCAGGAGCCGACCAGGACGATCATCCGAAGGCCGGCGGCCTCGGCTGTTCGGAGGATGGCGCCGAGATTGCGCGGATCACGAACCCGGTCGAGGGCGAGGACCACGTCGTCCTCTCGCAACTCACCCGGAACGGCAGTTGACCACCGCTGCCTCGCCACCAGCAGCACGTCCTGAGGATTGTCCTTGCCGGCGATGCGCGACAGCAGGGCCTTCGGCACCATCACGACCTGCGCCCCGCCGGACCGCGCCCGATCTACGAGATCCTGCAGGGCCGCGTCAGGTTCGCGCGCGGAGGACAGCAGCACGCTGCGCGCCACGAACCCTTGTGCCGTAGCCCTGGCCGCGAATTCCGAACCTTCGGCGAGGAAGAGGCCCGTTTCCTCCCTCGCCTTCCGCTGCACAAGGGAACGCGTGAGCCTGATGAGCGGATTGTGCGGGCTGGAGATTTCTTCGAATTCGTGGGGCCACCGGGAGGAAGCCCGTCATACGTTCAGCAGCAGAAACTCGCGTTCCCAGGAGCTGATGACCTTGCGAAAGTGCTGCATCTCCTCGTTCTTCACGTCCTGATAGGCTTCCGCGAAGCGCTCGCCCAGCACTTCCTTGAACGACTTGGTATAGTAGAACTTGTTGAGCGCTTCCTCGAGATTGATCGGCAGGGTGTGGGCATAGCGATAGGCCGAGCCCTCGACCGGATCGGACGGCTTGATGTGCTCCTTCATGCCGAGATAGCCGCAGGCAAGCGATGCGGCGATGGCCAGGTAAGGATTGGAATCGGCGCCCGGCACCCGGTTCTCGACCCTGAGGTTTGCCGCATCCGACGAGGGCACGCGCAGGGAAACCGTGCGATTGTCGATCGCCCAATGCACGTTGGTCGGCGCGTCCGATTCGGGCACCAGACGCCGGTAGGAATTGACGTTCGGGGCCATCAGCGGCAGGGCAGCCGCCATGTAGCGCTGGAGGCCGCCGATGTGGTGAAGAAACGCCTTGGAATGCTTGCCGCCCCGCCCGGCGAAGATGTTGCGGCCGGTCTTGGCGTCGAGGACCGACTGATGGATGTGCATGGAGGAGCCCGGCTCGCTGGCGTGCGGCTTGGCCATGAAGGTCGCGTACATGTCGTGTTTCAGGGCCGCCTGGCGAACGGTGCGCTTGAACAGGAACACCTGGTCGGCAAGCGCCAAAGGATCGCCGTGGTTGAAGTTGATCTCGAGCTGGGCGGGGCCGCTCTCGTGCGAAAGCGTGTCGATGTCGAGCTCCTGGGCCTCGCAGTAGTCGTAGATGTCCTCGACGATCGGGTCGAAGTCATTGGCGGCGTCGATGCCGTAGGCCTGGCCGCCCGGCTCCTTGCGGCCGGAACGGCCGACCGCCGCCTCGACGGGATAATCGGGGTCGAGGTTCTTCTTGACCAGATAGAACTCGAGCTCCGGCGCCACCACGGGCCGCCAGCCTTCCGCGCGATAACGCTCGAGAACCCGGCGCAGGACATGGCGCGGCGCGATGTCGACGGGATCGTCGTTGAGATGAAAGGCATCGCAGATGACCTGGGCGGTCGGCTCGGTGTACCAAGGTACCACCCGGACCGTGTCAGGGTCGGGCTTCATGTAGACATCGATGGCGGAATCGCTCACCGCCGAGGTCTCCCATACGTAGCGGCCGGTGATCGTGAGCGCGAACACCTCCTCCGGGATGCGCAGGCCATCGGACCGGCTGCCTTTCAGGAACTTGGCGGGGGGGAGGATTTTGCCGCGCGCGGTGCCCGACATGTCGGCGACCAGGCATTCGACCTCCGAAATGCGCCGGGCCGCGAACCATTCTTCGAACTTTTGGTTAGACATGATAAGCCGCAGCTTTGGGGATTGGCGGGCCTCGATTTGCGGCCACAGGGCCAATGTACGCCCTCGGCACGTTTTAGGAAATGGCCTCGGAAACAATGGGTGAACGCAATTTAACTATTATTTACAACGGCTTACATGGATAAGCCGAGCGAAGGCCTTTCCTGGTACCGGGCTACCGCGAGGCCTCATTCGACCTATCCGAAGCTCGAGGGCGACAGCACGGCAGACGTCTGCATCATCGGGGCAGGCTACACCGGGCTGTCGGCTGCCCTGGAGCTGGCTGAGGCCGGTCAGCGGGTCATCGTGCTCGAGGCCGAAAGGGTCGGCTATGGAGGCTCCGGGCGCAACGGCGGGCATATCGGCACGGGATTTTCTCCCGGCCAGGACGCGGTCGCCGCGCAAGTGGGCCGCGAGGATGCGCGAAAGTGTTTCCAGCTCACGCGAAGAAGCCAAGGTTCTGATCGAACACCGGATCAAGACTCACGGCATCGAATGCGACCTCAAATGGGGCTATCTCCACTGCGCGACGAAGCAAAGCAAGCTCCGGGGCCTGCGGGAACTGCAGGAGGAATGGGAGAATGAGGGTTACGGCGACCTGCAACTCCTCAACAAGGCGGAGCTCGAGGAGAAACTCGCCACGCGGGCCTATTTCGGGGCGTTGCGCGAGGGCCGGGCGGGACATTTTCACCCCCTCGACTACTGCAACGGGCTCGCCCGCGCGGCAAGCCAGGCCGGCGCCCTGATCCACGAGCAGACACGGGTGACGCGCTGCGATTGGGAAGGCGAGCCCAGGGCACGGACGGCGGCGGGTAAGGTCACGGCGAAATACATGATCATCGCCTGCAACGCCTACATCGACCGGCTGGTCGGCAAGCTCTATCACGCCATGATGCCGGTAACGAGTTTCATCGTGGCCACGGAGAAGCTCGGAAACGAACGCGCCCGGGCGCTCATCCGGGACGACGAGGCAGTCGCCGATACGAACTGGGTTCTCGACTATTTCCGGCGCAGCGGCGATGACCGGCTGTTGTTCGGCGGGCGCGTCGCCTACTCCGAAGCTCGAGCCCAGCGACCTCGCAGCCAGCATCAAGTCGCGCCTGACCCGGATATTCCCGCAACTGTCGGATGTGGGCATCGAGTATGCCTGGGGAGGCTATATCGCCATCACCTACAACCGCCTGCCCGACATGGGACGCATCGGCAAGTCGACCTATTACGCTCACGGCTATTCGGGGCACGGCGTGGCGCTCTCCAATCTCTACGGCAAGCTCATCGCGGAAGTGATTCGCGGCCAGTCGGAGCGCTTCGACCTGTTGAGCCGTTTCCGGCATCTGCCCTTTCCGGGCGGCCATCTGCGGCTGCCGATGCTCGTCGCCGCCATGGCATGGTACCGGCTGCGGGATGCGCTGGGGTGAAGCTCCTCAAAAGGTTAATCGTCATTGCGGCGCACGCCGCAATCCAGCTTGATCACTGCATGAGCGTTTCGAACAGGTCGGTCCAATTCGGGTTCGAGCGTTCGATCAGCTCGATCTTCCACGCCCGCTTCCAGTCCTTGAGGTTTTTCTCCCGCTAAATCGCCGCTTCCATGGTTTCCTGAGGCTCATACCAGACCAGGGATTTCACACCGTACTTCCTGGTGAAGCCTTCGACGAGCCCCAGCCTGTGTTGCGATACCCGCTGGGCGAGGTCGCTGGTTACGCCCACATACAGCGTTCCGCGATAGCGGTTGGCGAGCAGATACATGCACGGCGCCTTCATCGTGGCATACGTCCAAAGCTGGATTGCGGCGTGCGCCGCAATGACGACTGTTCCCTGATTCGCGGCCGTCGGACGCTTCGACCTGTTGAGCCAGCTCCACCGATCAGCTCGATCTTCCACGCCCGCTTCCAGTCCTTGAGGTTTTTCTCCCGCTAAATCGCCGCTTCCATGGTTTCCTGAGGCTCATACCAGACCAGGGATTTCACACCGTATTTCCTGGTGAAGCCTCGACGAGCCCAGCCTGTGTTGCGATACCCGCTGGGCGAGGTCGCTGGTTACACCCACATACAGCGTTCCGCGATAGCGGTTGGCGAGCAGATACACGCACGGCGCCTTCATCAGGGCATCCATCCAAAGCTGGATTGCGGCGTGCGCCGCAATGACAAAACTTACTTTTCCGGCATCTGCCCTTTCCGGGCGGACACATTTGCGGCTGCCGATGCTCGTCGTTTTTTATCGCGGCAGTTTGTGCGGCCGGGCGCCCTTCCGCCAGGCCTCGAGGCAGATGTATTCGAGCGCGACGGTCGCGGCGGCCAGCGCGGTGATTTCCGCGACATCATAAGCGGGTGCTACCTCGACGACGTCCATGCCGACAAAATGCAGCCCACCAAGTCGGCGAAGAATGGATTGCGCCTGCCAGGACGCTAAACCTCCAATCTCAGGGGTCCCGGTGCCGGGCGCGAACGCCGGATCAAGCGCATCGATATCGAAGCTGAGATAGGCGGGGCCCCGGCCGACCGCCTCCCTGACCGCTCTGGCGATCTCCGGCGCTTTGCGGGCGTGAACTTCATCGGCGTAGAGGATGTTAAATCCGCCCCGACGCTCGCCGTGGTAGGT
>CAWHQZ010000023.1:0-581226 GCA_963831645.1 uncultured Alphaproteobacteria bacterium
CGCCGACTTCAACTACTTCGACGTCGACGGCGATCCGCTCGGCCGGATCAGGATCATCGCGCTCCCGGTCGAGGGGCAGCTCCTCTTCAACGGCCTCGCAGCGACCCTGAACCAGGAGGTTACCGCGGCCGAGCTCGCTGCCGGGCTCCTGACCTACGTCCCGCCGACGACGAGCAGCGCGACCGCCGCGAGCTTCGGCTTCAGCGTGAGCGACGGCACCCTCTACGAGGCGGCGAGCCACACCATGACGATCGGCTTCGCGTCGGGGGCAGTCACGCCTCCGGCGCCTCCGCCGGCGCCCCCGACGATCACGCCGCCACCTGCGCCGCCCGCGGATCCTCCGGCCGAGCCGCCGGCGGCCGGCGAGCCGACCGAGCCCGGCGGCGGCGCGTCGAGCGGCGGCGGGCGCGGCGGCGGTAGTGGCGGCGGCGAAGGCGCCGCGCCGCCCGCTCCGCCCGCCCCCGAAGGCGCGGCCGCGCCGGCCGAAAGCGCGCAAGCCGCGGCGGCCGGGGTCGTCGCAAGCGCGGCGCCACAGGCCGGTTCGGCGCCCGCCGGCAGCATCGGGTTCCAGTCGGGCGGCGTCGCGGCCAACCCGAGCATCGCGGCGCCGGCGCTGCCCGCCGACCAGCGCGGCGAGCCGCCGGCCGGCGAGGTGAAGGCCGAGATGGAAGTGGTCGCGGCGATGGCCGCGCCGGAAGTGCGCCAGGCGCTCGACGAGATGCGCGAGCGGGCGCAGGAAGACACGAAGCTCGAAGCGAGGGTCTCCGGCTCGGTGTTCGTGGTCAGCACCGGCCTTTCGGTCGGCTACGTCCTGTGGCTGCTGCGCGGCGGCGCGCTGATCGCGAGCCTCTTGTCGTCGCTGCCGGCGTGGCGCCTCGTCGATCCGCTGCCGGTCCTCGACAGCATGGGCGGCCGCGCGGGCGACGAGGACGACGATTCGCTCGAGGACCTCGTCGCCAACAACGACCCGCCGAGCGTGCCGGGTGAGGACGCGCTGGTCGACAACGACAACGTAGGGAGTGTGCGGACATGAAGGGATTCAGCACCAAGGCCTATCTCGCGATCGGGCTCTCGTTCCTGGTCGCGAGCATCGTGATGGCGAGCGCCTTCGTCGGCGTCTTCCCCGACCGCGGCAGCGCGGTCCGCGAGGGACGGCAGGCGCTCGCGGAGCTCGCCGCGGTGAACAGCATGGGGGCGATCGTGCCCGAGGGCGCGCCGCGGGTGGAGGCGATGCTCAAGTTCATGCTCGAGCGCAACAAGGACCTCGTCTCGGCGGGCGTCCGCCGCGCGGACGGCACGCTCGTGGTCGCGGTCGGCAACCACGCCGACACCTGGAAGCCGCTCGCCAACGACCATTCGACCGACCGCCAGCTGCAGGTGCCGATCCTGACCAAGAGCGAGCGCTGGGGACAGCTCGAGCTCGCGTTCACGTCGACGGGCGTGCCGCACCTCTTCGGCATGGAGATGCCGTGGCTGTACCTCGTCCTCTTCATGTTCGGGTCGTGCCTCGGCGCGTTCTACATGTACCTCGGCCGCATGCTGCGCCACCTCGACGTGTCGCACGCCGTCCCGGCGCGCGTCCGCTCGGCGCTCGACACGCTGGCCGAGGGCCTGCTGGTGATCGACAAGAAGCAGAACATCGTGCTCGCGAACCAGGCGTTCGCGACGCTGACCGGCGCCACGCCGGAAACGCTCGCCGCGCACCAGGTGTCCGAGCTCGGCTGGCTCGGGCCTGACGGCACGCCGCTGCCGAAGGAGAAATCGCCGTGGGCGGCGGCGCTGCGCGAGGGCGCGGTGCAGCGGAATAGCATGCTCCACTTCACCGACCACGCCGGGCAGCTGCGCACCTTCAGCGCCAACTGCTCGCCGGTGATGGGACCGGACGGCAAGGCGGGCGGCGTGCTGATCAGCCTCGACGACGTCACCGAGCTCGAGAGCAACAAGGCGGAGCTCGCCAAGAGCGCGCGACGCGGCCGAGGCGGCCAACCGCGCGAAGAGCGAGTTCCTCGCCAACATGAGCCACGAGATCCGCACGCCGATGAACGCGATCCTCGGCTTCACCGAGGTGCTCAAGCGCGGCTGCGGCAAGAACGACGCGAAGCGCGCAAGCACCTCGACACCATCCACTCGAGCGGCAAGCACCTGCTCGAGCTGATCAACGACATCCTCGACCTCTCCAAGGTCGAGGCCGGCCGCATGGAGGTCGAGCGCATCGACTGCGCGCCGCACAAGGTCATCCGCGAAGTGGTCAAGGTGTTCATGCGCCGTGCGCGCGAGAAAGGCATCACGCTCGACGTTCGAGGTACCGGCGCCGATCCCGGAGCGGATCGCAGTCCGATCCCGGGCGGCTCCGCCAGATCGTCACCAACCTCGTCGGCAACGCGCATCAAGTTCACCGAGCGCGGCGGCGTGCGAGTCGTCGCGCGAATGGCGGGGACGCGGTCCGCGCCGCAGCTCGCGGTCGACGTCGTCGACACCGGCATCGGCATCCCCGAGGACAAGATCGGACAAGCTCTTCCAGCCGTTCGTGCAGGCCGACACGTCGGTGACGCGCAAGTTCGGCGGCACCGGCCTCGGCCTCGTCCATCAGCCGCAACTTCGCCCGCGCGCTCGGCGGCGACATCACCGTCGCGAGCGTAGCCGGCCAGGGCAGCACGTTCACCGTCACGCTCGACACCGGCGCGCTCCTCGGCGTGCGCGATGCTCGATCCGGCCGAGGCGACGCGGATCGACGAGGACGTCGCGGCCGACTCGAGTCTCCGCTGGGAGTTCCCGGCGCGCCGGATCCTCGTCGTCGACGACGGCCCGGAGAACCGCGAGCTCGTGTCGCTCGTGCTCGCCGAGGCGGGGCTCACGGTCGAAGAGGCGGAGAACGGCCAGATCGCCGTCGACATGGTCGCTGCGCGCGCAGTACGACGCGGTGCTCATGGACATGCAGATGCCGGTGATGGACGGCTACACCGCGACCAAGCTGCTCCGCAGCCGGGGCGTGAAGCTGCCGATCATCGCGCTCACCGCGCACGCGATGAAGGGCTTCGAGCAGGAGATCCTCGCCGCGGGCTGCACGGGCTACGTCACCAAGCCGATCGACATCGACGTCCTGCTCGGGACGCTGGCGGAGAAGCTGGGGACCGGCCGCCGCGTGAAGGCCGCGGCCACGCCCGCAGCGGCCCCGGCCGCCGCGCATGCACCCGCCCCGGCCCAAGGGCACGCGCCGGCCCCGGCGCAGGCGCCGATGCCGGTCCTCGAGGAGCGCATCGACCTCGGCGCGGGCGCGGGCGGCCCGCCGGTCGTCTCCCGGTTCGCCACCCACCCGCGGCTCCGGACGGCCGCGTATCGCTTCGCGGCCCGCCTGGGCGAGCAGCTCGGCGCCATGGAGCGCGCCCATGCGGCAGGGGACTTCACCGAGCTGACCGCGCTCGCCCACTGGCTGAAGGGCGCCGGCGGCACCGTCGGCTACGACGATTTCACGGCGCCGGCACGCAACCTCGAGACGCTGTCCAAGGCGGGCGACGCCCAGGGCACCCGCGCGGCGCTCGACGAGCTGCGGGGCCTCGAGGCGCGGCTCGTCGTCCCCGAGGGCGTGGACGCGCAGGCAGCGTGAAGTGCGGCATGGTGCACAGGAAGGCAGACGACATTTTCCTCGCCAGTGCGCAGGTTTAACGCGCGCTGGCACGGAACGCGCTCTAGGATGGACGACTTATGGCGACGCCACTGACATTCGATGGGCCCCCGAGCCTCCTGCCGATGCCGGCGCGGAGCTCGCTCAAGGTCGCGCGCATGCCGGTCGAGGCGGCGCGGGAAGCCGGCTGGGAGGCCGAGCGGGCCGACGACCCGGTCGTGATGATGGTGGACGACGAGCCGCTCAACCTCGAGGTGCTGCAGACCTTCCTCGAGGAAGCCGGCTATCGCGACTTCGTCGCCTGCAGCGAGCCGCTGAAGGCCCTCGGGCTGATCGGCGAGCGGCACCCGGACGTGGTGCTGCTCGACCTCAACATGCCGGAGATGAGCGGGTTCGAGATCATCGAGCGGATGCGGGGCGACGAGGCGATGCGCCACGTCCCGGTCATCGTCCTCACCTCCTCGACCGACGCCGAGACCAAGCTGAAGGCGCTCGAGCTCGGCGCGACCGACTTCCTCGCCAAGCCGACCGACCCGAGCGAGCTCGCGCTGCGGCTGCGCAACACGCTGTCGGCGAAGGCCTACCGCGACCGGCTCGCCAACTACGACGCGGTGACCGCGCTCCCGAACCGGCGGCTGCTGGTGGACCGCCTCGAACGCGCGCTGCGCGAAACCGCGCGCGCCGGGACCACCGGCGCGCTGATGCACGTGCACCTCGAGCGCTTCGAGCAGATCACCGAGGCGTTCGGGCTCGGCATCGGCGACTCGCTCCTGAAGGGCGTGGCGATGCGGCTCGACCTCGGCTTGCGCTCGAGCGTCAGCGCGAAAGACAGCGGCGAGCGCCGCGGCGTGCCCACGATCTACCGCATCGGCGACGACGAGTTCGGGATCCTCCTGACGGGCATCGCCCGCGGCGAGGAGGCGGCTCCGATCGCGCAGGGCCTCCTCGCCGCGATGACGGCGCCGTTCCGCGCCGCCGGCCAGGAGCTCACGATCACCGCAGCCGTCGGCATCTCGGTGTTCCCCGACGACGACATGGAGGCGGGCGCGCTACTCAGCCATTGCAGCGTCGCCGCACGCCACGCGGCGCAAGGCGGCGGCAAGGGCTTCCAGTTCTACGCCAAGGAGCTCAACTCGAAGTCGCGGCACCGGCTGAGCGTGGAGAGCGAGCTGCGCCGCGCGCTCGAACGCGGCGAGTTCCGGCTCTACTACCAGCCGAAGGTCCGCGCGCACAACGGGCGCGGGACCGGCGCCGAAGTGCTGCTGCGGTGGGCGCATCCGGAGCGCGGGCTGGTCGGCCCGATGGAATTCATCCCGGTCGCCGAGGAGACCGGGCTGATCGTCCCGCTCGGCGAGTGGGTGCTGCGCGCCGCCTGCGCGCAGAGCCGGGCGTGGCAGAACACGGGTTTGAGGGTGCCGCGGGTGACCGTGAACGTCTCGGGCAAGCAGTTCGGCGCCGCGAACATCGTCGAGACGGCCGTCAGCGCGTTCAAGTCGAGCGGCCTCGACCCGCGCTATATCGGCCTGGAGCTGACCGAGAGCTCCGTTGATGGGGCACGCGGACCGCAACATCCGCACCCTGCACGAGCTGAAGGAGCAGGGGCTCACGCTCTCGATCGACGACTTCGGCACCGGCTACTCCAGCTTGAGCTACCTCAAGCGCTTCCCGCTCGACGAGCTGAAGATCGACCGCTCGTTCGTGATGGGCGTCGACACCGACCCGGACAACGCGGCGATCGTGATCGCGATCATCGCGATGGCCCACTGCCTTGGACTGTCGGTCGTCGCCGAAGGCGTCGAGACCCCGGCCCAGCAGGCGTTCCTGAAGGCAAGAGCTGCGACGAGCTGCAGGGCTTCCTCTTCTCGAAGCCGATGCCGGCGGAGATGTTCGGGAAGCTGCTCGCGAGCTCGCAGCCCGGAGGCGCGAAGGCGCCGCCGCCCGCCGCCGCGGCGCCACACCGGTCGATCTGCCGGTCTAGCTTCCCGCTAGCGCGGCGGGGCGAACTTCCCCGCCGACGGCTCCACCCGCGGCGCGCCGATCGCCTGGTCGATCGGCGGCAGCTGGTGCGCGATCCCCTTGTGGCAGTCGATGCAGGTCTTGCCTTCGGTGAAGGCGACCGAGTGCGTCGCGTTCGCCCGCCGCCCCTGCTCGCTCGAGATCCATGTACCGGAAGTTGTGGCAGTTGCGGCACTCCTGCGAGTCGTTCGCCCGCATCCGCGCCCACTCGTGCTCGGCGAGCGCCCAGCGCTTCGCCTGGAACTTCTCCGGCGTGTCGATGCTGCCGAGCACCTTGTGCAGGACCTCGTTGGACGCCTGGATCTTGCGGACGATCTTCGGCCCCCATTCCTTCGGCACGTGGCAGTCGGGGCAGGTGGCGCGCACGCCCGAGCGGTTGGTGTAGTGGACCGTGTGCCGGTACTCCTTGAAGACGTTCTCCTCCATCTCGTGGCAGGAAATGCAGAACGGCTCGGTGTTGGTCACCTCGAACGCCCAGTTGAAGCCGCCCCAGAACACGATGCCGGCGGCGAAGAGCCCCACCACCGTCCACGGCCCCACGCGCCATACCCAGGCGGGAATCCACCGCTTCCAGCCGCGCCGCTTGACCTCGAAATCGTAAGCCATGGCCGTACCCTATTGCGCCGGCTTGAAGGTGTTCGACACCAGCGGCTCGGCGTCGAACTGCGGGACGTGGCACTGCAGGCAGAAGTAGCGCCGCGTGGAGATGTTCGGCGACTCCTTGCCGTCGCGGTCGAGGTAGTGCGACTTCCCGACCGGCGTCGCGCCGGAGGTCGGCGCGGCGGTCTTCGCGTGGCACACCATGCACATGTTGACGTTCTTCGTGATCTGGTAGCCCTTGATGTTGTGCGGGATGATCGGCGGGTGCTGCGGATAGCTGCGCGGCACCGGCCGGTCGTGGCGTTCCATGCGATAGGTGCCCGAGTGGTTCGACTCGGGGATGGGCGTGTCGCCGCGGATCGGCTTCACCACGGGCTGCGGCGTGCCCTGGGCGAGCGCCGGCAGCGCCAGCGTGGAAAATGCGGCGGCGAGCGCAGCGCCGAGGACAAGTCTCCGGATCATCGGTTCGCTCCTCACGCCTTCAGTCACGCGCACGGCGCACTTCTTGTAGTCGGTCTCTCTCGAGATCGGGCAGGTCGCGTCCAGCGTGAGCTTGTTGACGAGTCGGCCTTCGTCGAAGAACGGCACGAAGACGAGCCCCTCCGGCGGTTCGTTCCGGCCGCGGATGTCGACGCGGGCGTAGATGTCCCCGCGGCGCGAGCTGATCCGCGCCTCCATGCCGTTGAGGAGGCCGCGTTTCTTCGCGTCGGCCGGGTGCATGAACACGACCGCTTCCGGGACGGCGCGATGCAGCTCCGGCACCCGGCGCGTCATCGACCCGCTGTGCCAGTGCTCGAGCACGCGGCCGGTGCAGAGCCAGAGGTCGTACTCCTTGTCGGGCACCTCCGGCGGCGGCTCGTAGGGCACCGCGATCACGATCGCCTTGCCGTCGGGCTTGCCGTAGAACCGCACGCCCTCGCCCTTCTTCACGTACGGGTCATAGCCTTCGCGGTAGCGCCACTTGGTCTCCTTCCCGTCGACCACCGGCCAGCGGAGGCCGCGCACCTTGTGATACGTGTCGAACGGCGCGAGGTCGTGCGCGTGCCCGCGCCCGAACGCCGCGTACTCCTCGAAGAGTCCCTTGTGCAGGTAGTAGCCGAAGTGCCGCGACTCGTCGTTGTCGAAGCCGGGCTGCAGCTCCTTGAGGGAGAACTTGTTGACCTGGCCGTTCGCGAAGAGCACGTCGTAGAGCGTCTTGCCCTTGTACTCCGGCTTCTTCGCGACGAGCTCGGGCGGCCAGACCTCCTCCACCTTGAACCGCTTCGAGAACTCGACGAGCTGCCACAGGTCGGAGCGCGCCTCGCCGGGCGGCTTCACCTGCTGGCGCCAGAACTGGGTGCGGCGCTCGGCGTTGCCGTAGGCGCCCTCCTTCTCGACCCACATCGCGGTCGGCAGGATGAGATCGGCCGCCATCGCGGTGACCGTCGGGTACGGATCGCTCACGACGATGAAGTTCGCCGGGTTGCGGTAGCCGGGCCAGATCTCGCCGTTGATGTTCGCCCCGGTCTGCATGTTGTTGTTGCACATCACCCAGTAGGCGTTGAGCTTCCCGTCCTTCAGCATCCGGTTCTGCAGCACGGCGTGATAGCCGGGCCGGTCGGGGATCGTGCCGTCGGGGAGCTTCCAGATGCGCTCGGCCTCGGCGCGGTGCTTCGGATTGGTCACCACCATGTCCGCGGGGAGGCGGTGCGAGAAGGTGCCGACCTCGCGCGCGGTGCCGCACGCCGAGGGCTGGCCGGTGAGCGAGAACGGGCTGTTGCCCGGCTCGGCGATCTTGCCGGTGAGGAGGTGCACGTTGTAGCAGAGCTGGTTCACCCAGGTGCCGCGCGTGTGCTGGTTGAAGCCCATCGTCCACAGCGACATCACCTTCACCTTCGGGTCGGCGTAGAGCTCCGCGAGCGCGACGAGCTGGCGCGCCGGCACGCCCGAGATCTTCTCGACCTTCTCGGCGGTGTAGTCGGACACGAACTTCGCGTAGGCGTCGAAGTCGATCGGCTTCATCGCCTCCGCGTCCTTGGCGTTCTTCGCCTTCTGCTCGCGCGGGTCCTCCGGCCGCAGGCCGTAGCCGATGTCGTCGTTGCCGCGCATGAAGTTGACGTGCTTCGACACGAAGTCCTTGTTCACCCGCCCGGTGCTGATGATGTGATGGGCGATGAAGTTGAGGATCGCGAGGTCGGTGTTGGGCGTGAAGATCATGTTGAGGTCGGCGAGCTCGTGGCCGCGATGCTGGTAGGTCGACAGCACCGCCACCTTGACGTGCGGGTGCTGCAGCCGCCGGTCGGTGATCCGCGTCCAGAGCACCGGGTGCATCTCGGCCATGTTCGAGCCCCACATGACGAACGCGTCGGCGTGCTCGCAGTCGTCGTAGCAGCCCATCGGCTCGTCCATGCCGAAGCTGCGCATGAACCCGGTCACCGCGGAGGCCATGCAGTGGCGCGCGTTCGGGTCGAGGTTGTTCGAGCGGAAGCCGGCCTTGTAGAGCTTCGCCGCGGCGTAGCCCTCCCAGATCGTCCACTGGCCCGAGCCGAACATGCCGACCGTGGTCGGGCCGCCCTTCGCGAGCGCCGCCTTCCACTTCTCGGCCATGATGTCGAAGGCCTCCTTCCACGACACCGGCGTGAACTCGCCGTTCTTGTCGTACTTGCCGTCCTTCTTCCTGAGGAGCGGCGTCTTGAGGCGGTCGGCGCCGTACATGATCTTCGCGAGGAAGTAGCCCTTCACGCAGTTGAGGCCGCGGTTCACCTCGGCCTCCGGGTCGCCCTGCGTCGCGACCACGCGCCCGTCCTGCACGCCGACGAGCACCCCGCAGCCGGTGCCGCAGAAGCGGCAGGCGGCCTTGTCCCAGCGGATCTTGTCCATCTGCGCCGCGGCCGGTGCCGCGGGCAGCGTGATCCCGGCGGCTGCGGCCGCCGCGGCCGCGGCGTTCGCCTTCATGAACTCGCGTCGATTGACCGTCATGTCGCCTTCTCCTGGTCGTCCCGCTTCTCGTCGTCACAGTACTGGTAAACCATCGCGGCGGTGAGCACGCCGTCCAACGTGTGCAAGCGCATGATCGCGTCGGCGGCGCTGCCGGCCGGCGTGTCCTCGGCGGTCACGACGAACCGCCCGTCGGGCGTCTCGGCGTGAATCTCGACGCCGCGCAGCCGCTCGAGCTGCGCCCGGACCTCGGCGCTGCGGCCGGGAACGGCGTGGACGACCGCGCTCGCGATGTCCATTACGCGCTGATCTCGATTGCCGACACGGGGCACACCGCGACGCACGCGCCGCAGCCGGTGCAGCGCTCGAGGTCCACCACCGGGTCCGCGGCGCCGCCGAGCGCGGGCACGAACCGGATCGCGCGCGCTTCGCAGCGCTCCGCGCACGAGCGGCACACGACGCGGTTCCGGGCGAGACAGCTCGCGGCGATCGTCGCCTTCAGCGCCCACGGCTCGCCGGCCGCGCGGTCGAGCGCATGCGGTACGCAGGCGTCGGCACAGCGGCCGCAGAAGGTGCAGCCGCCCTTGGAGAAGTCCACCTCGGGAAATCCGCCCGAGCCGCGGACGACGATGTGCTCGGGACAGGCGTCGACGCAGGCGTCGCAGCGCGTGCAGCGGGACAGGAACTCGCCCTCGGGCAGCGCCCAGGGCATGGCGGGCCGTCCGCCGCGCGCGCGGCGTCCGGTCAGAAACCCCCTCCTGGTCAAGCCGCTCATCGTTCTGGTCGCACGATACGGCGGTGAGTACACCGTGCCCGGCAGGGCCGGCACTTGATCTACGTCAGCCGTCGGGAGGATAGCCCCGCGAGGTCGTCAGGGCAACGCGGCCGGGATCACCAGCCGAGCAAGGCTTGGATCGTGTCCCAGGCCCGCCGCAGGGGCGTCACGACGACGTCCGCCCACCAGTCGGGCAGGCTCACGCGGGTGAAGTAGCGCCAGCCGGAGAGATGCGCGCGCAGCTTCTGCTCCCCGCGCTCCTCGCCCGCCCGCTTCGCTGCGCGCCAGTAGGCGATCGCCGCGTCCTCGTCCTTCGCGACGCCGTCGCCGCTCCAGAGCATGATCCCGAGGTCGACCATCGCCTCGCCGAAGCCCCGGTCGGCGGCGATCCGGAACCACTTCGCCGCCTCCGGCCGGTCCTGCGGCACGTGAAAGCCGAAGTAGTAGTGCCCGCCGGTGCAGGCGTAGCCCTCGGCGAGGTCCGCTTTCAGCGCCGCCTGGCAGACGCGCCAGCTCTTCTCGGGGTCGGGCTTCAGCCCGCGATGGCCGCGGGCGTAGATGAGGAGCGCCTCCCGCAGCGCCCACTTGTCCCCCAGCGCGGCCGCGCGCTCGAGATCCGGCGCCGCCTCGCCGGCGCGACCGAGCTCGGCGAGGAGCCAGCCGCGCAGCGCGAGCGACTCCCCGCGCTTCGGCATGATCGCGAGCGACGCGTCGACGTTCGCGAGCGCCTTGTCGAACTGCTTCAGCATGCCCTGCGAATAGGCGAGCCGGTAGAGCGTCCGGTAGCGCTGCGGGTCGAGGTCGACCGCCCGCTGGAAGAGCACCGCCGCCTCCCCGTACCGCTTCGCCTGGAAGTGCGGCTCCGCCCGCTCCACGAGGAGATTCGCCTCGAGAACGGGACGGGCGGGGCTCGACGGGTAGTCCTCCTTGAATCGCACGACGAACGCCTCCGCGTCGCCGGGGCGCCCGCCCCAGCGCGGCTCGAGGCCCTCCAGGTAGGCGTCCGGCGCGGCGACCGCGCGCGGGTCGGCCTTCATCGCCTCGGCGAAGAGCGCGGCGGTGTCCTCGCGCCGGCCGCGCGCCTTCGCCATGTCGAGGAGGAGCGCATAGCAGACGTCGCAGCGTTCGACCTTCGCCCGCGCCGCCTCCGCGTCGGCGACCGCGCGGTCGAAGTTCGCCTCCATGCGCGCGAACTGGTCGGCCGAGGTCTCGCGCGCAAGGCGGTTGCCGCGCGCCTTCCAGCCTTGCGCATTGAAGAAGAGCGCGCGCATCAGAAGCGGGATCCCGTCGTCTTTCCCCGCGGCGGCCACCCAGGCGTCGAACTGCGGCGCCGTCTCCGCCGGCAGGTCGCCAAGCGCGTGCGTCAGCCGGCGGAAGGCGCGGAAGTCGAGCTCGCCCGCACGCCGGCGCGCGTCGGCCGCCGCGACCGCCGCGGTCAGCGCGGCGAACTCGCGGCGCTCGAGGAGCTGCGGCCAGGTCGCGGACGCCTGCGCGGCGACGCCGCCGCCGGCGGCGAGAAAAAATGCCGCCACGCCGCAGCGGAGGAAGCGAAGGAGGAGCGAGCGACCGGGGATTCCCACGAGGCGTGCGTACGACGGCGGCATGACGCACGCATTACGCCATCACCTGCCCGAATCGGGCAGTGAACTAGTGGGCCTGGCGAAAAAAAGCGGCGGGACGCCAGCCGCCCTTGCGGACTTCGGCCATCCCGCCGAACACCAGGAGTGCTTCCATGGTGCCCGGCCGGGCGGCCGGCGTTCTGATCTGGATCAACCCGGATTCAGATCAGGCTTTTCAGGCCGTCCCCCAGACCTCCCGGGCGGTCTCGACGATCAGCCGCAGCTTCGCCGCCTGCGACTCACGCATGATCTCGTTGCCGTGCACCGTGCTCGAGAAGCCGCACTGCGGCGAGAGGGCGAGCTGCTCGAGCGGCACGTGGCGGGAGGCCTCGTCGATGCGGCGCTTGAGGTCGTCCTTCGACTCGAGCTCGCCGACCTTGGTCGTCACCAGCCCGAGCACGACCGTCTTGCCCTTGGGGACGAAGCGGAGCGGCGCAAAGTCGCCCGAGCGGGCGTCGTCGTACTCGAGGAAGTAGCCGTCGACCTGGAGGTCGCGGAAGAGCGCCTCGGCCACCGGCTCGTAGCCGCCTTCGGCCACCCAGGCGCTCTTGAAGTTACCGCGGCAGAGGTGGACGCACACCGCCATGTCCTTGGGCCGCCCGGCGATCGCGGCGTTGATCAGCTTCGCGTAGCGGCGCGGCAGCTCGTCCGGATCGTCGCCGCGGGACTTGGCGCCCTCGCGCAGCTTCGGGTCGCACAGGTACGCGAGGTTGGTGTCGTCGAGCTGGACGTACCGGCAGCCGGCGTCGCCGAGCTGCTTCAACTCGTCGCGGTACGCCGCGGCGACGTCGTCGTAGAAGGCTTCGAGGTCGGGGTAGGCGTCCTTGCTGATCGCGGCCCGCCCGCCGCGGAAGTGCAGCATCGTCGGCGACGGGATGGTCACCTTCGGCACGCGCTTCGTGACCGATTTCAGGAACTCGAAGTCGGCGAGCTGGATCGGCCGCGCGTGGCGGACCTTGCCGGTCACGTGCATCACCGGCGGCGCGAAGCTCACGTCGCCCGCCTTGCCGTGGAACTTCGCGGTGATGCCGCCGCGCGTCTCGACGCCGTCGAGCTGCTCGAGAAAGTCGATGTGGAAGTAGGTGCGCCGGAACTCGCCGTCGGTGATCCCCTGCAGGCCGAGGTCCTCCTGGAACTTCACGATGTCGCGGATCGCCGCGTCCTCGGCCTTGCGGAGCTCGGCGCGCGGGATCGCGCCGGCCTGCGCCTGCTCGCGCGCGTCGAGCAGCGCCTTGGGACGGAGGAAGCTGCCGACGTGGTCGGCGCGATACGGCGGCGTCGTGCGTTGGGTCATGATCGGTCTCCTTGTTTTCGCGGGGGCATTCGCGGGCCGGCGCGGGGGCGCGGTCGGGAATGGTACGCGCGATCGCCAGCCGAGGCGAGGCGACGCGACCTGCCCGGGTCAGTCTTCGACCGTGAAGCCGGCGTCGTCCAGGCGGAACCGCCCCGCCGCGACGCTCTGCAGCCAGCGCGCGGTCTGGGCGAACCCGCCGAACGGGAAAAAGTGCAGGCCGGCGACGCTCGCCCCCGCCGGGGCGGCGGCAATTCGCCCGACCACCCGCTCCGGCCCCTGCTGCGTGAGGAGGCGCGGGAGCGAGATCGGCTCGGCGCCGAGCGCGCGGATCGAGCTGCCGATGCCGCACCGCCGGGCGTAGTTGAGGAGCGTGCGGATGTTCGCGATCCCGGCCACGCCCACGCGCAGCGGGACGGTGACCCCGCGGGCGCGGAGGCGCTCGATCCAGCCGACGATCGCGCCCGGGTCGAAGCAGAACTGCGACACGATGAACACGTCGAGCCCGCTCCGCGCGGCGTAGGCGAGCTTCCGGTCGCGCGCGGCCTCGATCGCGCTCTCGGCGACCCGGGGATGGCCTTCCGGGTAGCCGGCGATCCCGATGCTGCGGATCCCGTGCGCCTCGAGGAGCCCGGTCTCGAGGAGCGCGAAGCTCGAGTCGAACGGTCCGACCGGCACGCGGCTGTCGCCGGCGACCAGCAGCGCGCGCGTCACCTGGGCCTCGTCGCGCAGCAGCGCGAGGAACTCGCGCGCGGCCTCCGCGTTGGCGAGCCGCCGCGCCGCGATGTGCGGCACCGGGTTCAGGCCCGCCTGGCGCAGGCGCTTCGCGACGCTCACGAGATGGTGATACGGCGTCCCCGGCAGCCACGCCGCGAAGACGTCGGCGCCGGGCGGAAGCCGCGCGGCGTAGCCGTCGATGTCGGCGAGGTTGCGGGTCGAGGTCTCGATCGAGGCCGCGCGCGCGAGCCGCACGATCGACTCCCGCAACGCCGCGTCCTCCGCGGACGAAAGCGGCACGAGCGCTTCGCTGATCGGGGTCATCGCACGTCCCGTGTCAATCGCGCCGCCGCGAGATCACGTACGACTCGTCCCAGAACCACAGGCCGCCGTGCTTCTGCAGCACCTCGCCGGTGACGTCGAGGTAGCGCGTGCTGCGGATCACCTCCTCGAGCCGCGCGTCCTCGACCTGGCCGACGTAGATCGCGGCGTTCCAGGCGGCGAAGAGCGTCGAGGTGCCGATCGAGTCGGAGATCTCGGTCGGCAGCGTGTGCATGTGGTAGCGGAAGAGCGATCGCGCGTCCGCGTAGGCGTTGAAGTTGAGGTTGCGCGCCGCCGGCCCGACCGCGTCCTTCACCGCCTTCAGCATCTGGTGGCGGTCGTGCTGGAACGGGTCCTCGCCCGGCCACATGCCCTGCAGGATCTCGAGGCCCGGGTCGTTGCCGTGGGAGTGGATGCCGAGGAGTCGCCCGCCGGGGCCGAGGCTCTTCGCGAGCGGCGTGATCACCTTCGCGGCCTTGAAGTCGAGCGGCGCGCGCGCGCGGTACGGCTGCGAGGCGATGACGAGGTCGTAGTCGGCCGCCGCCCCGCCCCGGCGCGGGATGATCGGGTCGAGCAGGAAGCGGTGGTCCTCGCGGTAGATCACCAGCACCGCCGGGCGCTCGTACACCGGGTTCCCGCTCGTCGGGCTGACGTGCGCGCGCCAGTGCTCGGCGAGGAAGGGCCCGAGCGCGGTGATCTGCTCCTCGAACTCGTGGCCGGTGGTGCCGGTGAGCGCGACCTCGTGCCAGACGAGGCTGGTCGCCGCGGTCACCGACCCGGGGACGAGCCAGGGGGCCTCGCGGTAGTAGAGGTTGGTCATGACCAGCACCGAGGCCGGGTGCTCGTAGAACCGGTCGGGCATCTTCTCGAGAGCGAGCCGGACGTCCTCGAGGCTGATCTCCTTGCCCACGATGTAGAACGGCATCGTGGGGAAGCGGCTGTGCATCGCCCGCATCGTGCGGGTGAGCACGGTGCCGTCGCCGACGCCGGCGTCGAAGAGGCGCACGGCCGGCGGCCGCGGATGGAGGTTCGCGAGCTCCATGGCGACCCGCTGCGCGATCACCGCCTTCTCGGAGCAGGTGCTCACGAACAGGAGGTACTTCTGGCGGTTGTCGAAGAACCGGAAGTTGCGGGCCTGCGAGGGCGGGGCCGCCGGCGGCTTCGCCGCGGGACGCCCCGCGGCGGCGGGCGGGATGAGGAACGGGCGCTCGCCGGGATGCCCCGACGCCGGCGCGTTGGCGATGTACGAGCGGACGCGCTCGAAGGTGGTGGTGGTGATCCGGCCGCCGTCGCGGAGCCGGTTGACGAACTTGCCGTCGTTCACCGCGAGACGTCCGAACGTGGACTCGGCGACCCCGACGCGCCGGCAGTAGTCGGTGATCTCGCGCAGCAGCGATTCCGCTTCCACCCCTCCTCCTCCTTCTCGAGACGCACGCGGATTTTCCGGCGAGTCTCGGCCTCGCCCGGGTTCGCTGTCAACCAATTTGCGTCCCACTCGAAGGAGTGGGATCTGTGATGGGTATCAAGTTAATAGTTATTTTATTTCAATATCTTACGATTATATAGGAGCTGGCTATTGACTGGAATTAGGGCTGACCTATAGCGCAATCCCACTTGTATCCCATTTTCATCTGCCCATGGAGCACGATAACGACCGGCCGCGCGCCGGCCGACCAGCCGGCTGCCGCGCCTGCGCACTGCGTGCGATGGGGGTTACGGATGGTGGAGATCGAGCTCGCCGCTCAGGTCCAGATGCGGGAGCGCGGCGTCCTCGGGGGCGTCGCGGTGGAAGCCGCCGCCGCCGAGCACGAGATAGGCGCCGTACGCGACGAACCCGAGCAGCGCCGCATCGAGCGCCCAGACGAGCACGATTCAGAATCGCGTCCATGACGGGTCTCCCCCGGACTCGCGCCTGAGGATGAAGGTCGACAGGCTACGCGCGGTCCGCATACCGGACGCTTACCAACCGGTCGCGCGGACGTCATGATGTCGTCATAGCCGGTCTGCGAAGACCGGGCGCGCCGGCCGCCCTACCCGCCGCGAACGAGCCGGTGGAGCGCCTCGGTCTCGGAGGACGGTTGCGCGCCGAGGGTCGCGGCGAGCATCTCGCGGCAGCTGCGGTACACCTCGAGCGCCTCCGCCCGGCGGCCCCGGGCGTGGAGCACCCGCATGATCCGCTGGTAGATGCGCTCGGCGGGCGGATCCAGATCCACCGCGCGCTGGTAACAGGCGAGCGCGGCGTCGGCGCGCTCGTTCCGCTCGAGGAACTCGCCCGCGCGCTCGACGAGCGCCAGGTAGCGGGTGCGCAGGCGCTCGCGCACCGGATGCACCCAGCCGTCGTCGTCCGAGGCGAGCAGCGCGCCGCGGTAGAGCCGCAACGCGCGGTCGAGGAGCTCGGGGACCGGCATTCCCGGCGCGCGCGCGGTGCCGCGCAGCGCCTCCTCGGCGCGGCCGGCGAGGCGCTCGAAGGCGAGCGCGTCGACCCACATCACACCCGGGTTGAGCGCGAGCTTCCCGGCCTCGAGCACGATCGCGTCGTCGCGGCCGAGCAGGCGGCGGAGCCGGTGCAGCGTGACGTCGAACGACCGCTTCGCCGCGTCGCCCTCGGCCTCCGGCCACAGCGCCTGCATCACCGCCGCCGCGCCGACGTCCCGCCCGCCGAACGCGATCAGGCACTTCAGGAGCTCGACCGGCTTGCGCTGGGTCTTGGCCGAGCCCTCGAGCGCGTCCCCGTCGATCGCGAGCTCGAACGCCCCGAGCGCCCGCACGCGGATCCGCCACGGCCAGCGCTCCTCGTCGGCCGACGGCGGCGCGAGCCGCCAGCGCTCGACGAGGTCGGTCGCGAACTCGCGCTCGATCCCGCTCTCGAGCGCGCGCGCCACCAGCCGCGCGACCGTCGGGCGCAGCATGAAGGGCATGTGCGGGACGCAGCCGAGCTCGCGCGCGAGGCCGAGGCCGTCCCGCAGGCTCGCGCTCGCGCGCTCGGTCTCGCCGAGGCGGAAGAGGCTGGCGGCGTGCAGCAGCAGCGCCGCACATTCGGTCGACGGCAGCCGGGACGCGCGCGCATCGGCGATCGCGGTCTCGAGCAGGTCGCGCGCGCGGGCGACCTCGCCGCGCTCGAGCATGACCTGCGCCAGGTTCGCCCGCCAGACCGGGCGGAAGATCGGGAACACCTCCTCGAACGCGATCGCGGCGCTCGCGGCCGCAGCCGCGGCGTCGAGGTCGCGCTCGAAGAGCGCGATGTAGGCCCCGGTCGTCTGCGCGTGGCAGGGATACGGCGGCAGCGAGTCGCCGAGCGAGAGCAATCGCTCGTGATAGGCGCGCGCGCGCGCGACGTCGCCGGTGCCGAGCGCCACCCTCGCCCCGAGGTGCCACGCGCCGGCGAGATCGCGGGCGGCACCGGTCTGCCCCGCAAGGTGCTCGGCACGATCGAGCGTCGCCTGCGCCGCCTCGAGATCGCTCATGTTCACGTGGTAGTACCCGCGGAAGAGCTGGAACCCGAGCTCGTCGCTCGGCGGCGCGTGGCCGCCGCCCGGGAGCGCGTGCGTCGCGGACACGAGCGCGCCCATGCGGCGCACGTCGCCGTGCGCGAAATGCACGCTCAGCGCGAACGCCGCCATCCGGAGCCGGAGCGGCGTTTGATCGAGCGTGCGCACGAGCGCCTCGGCGCGGGCCACCCACCGCGCGACGAGCGGATGGTGCGGGGGGAACTGCCGCACCTGGTGGAACTGCCAGATGACGCGCGCCTCCACGTTCGGGTCGGCGAACCCGGGGTGTCCCGCGGCGAGCCGCTCGGCGACCGCGATCCAGCGGGCCGCCTCGTCGGCGGCCACGCTCGTCCGCAACAGCCACGCGCAGGCCGTGAACGCTCCCTCGAGGTCGCCACCGGCCTCGAACCGCTCGAACGCCTGCTCGAGCGGCGTCCGCCAGCCGTCCTCCTTGCCCGGCCATCCGGCACCACGCGCGCCAGAACACGAGCCACGGATCGCGATCGCGCACGGCCGACGGCGCGAGCTCGATCAGCCCGCGCAGCGCCGGGTGGCGCCCGTGCTCCGAAAACCCCGCGGCATGCTCGTGCACGACGCCGGCGAGCGCGCTCCAGTCCTCGTTGGCGGCGAAGAGGCGTCCGGCGGCCTCCGCCTCGCCCCGCGCGAGCGCGAGCCGCGCCGACAGGTCCCGGATCGTGCGCAGCCCGGCGGCGTCGAACGCCGAGCGGGCGCGCACCTGGAGGAACTCGCGGAAGAGCGGGTGGTACTCGTAGACGCTCTCGCCGTCCTCGCGGCGTTCGACGAAGAGGTGGGCGCGATGCAGCTCCTCGAGCAGCGCGCCCGCGCGCGGCTCGCCGGACGCGGCCTCGGCCATCGCGGCCGTCATGCTCGGCAGGAACGCGGTCCGGTACAGGAACGCGTGCATCGCGGGTGGCGCGTGGTGGAACACCTCGATCGCGAAGTAGTCGAAGATCGCCGCCGCCGGCGCGTCGCCAGGTCTGGGGAGCGGCAGCCCCTGTGCGAGCCCGCGCGCGAGCAGCACGACACCGGCCGCCCAGCCGCGTGCGAGCTCGTGGAGCGTATCGAGCCGCCCGTTCGGGTCCATGCCGCGTCGCCGTCGCGAGCGCGCCCGTTTCCGCCCGCGTCAGCCGCAGGTCCGGATAGTCGATCGACGTCAGGTCCGCACCCGCCAGCCAGCGCGCGAGCCGCGGCGGCGGCGCCTCGCGGCTCGCAACGACGGCGAGAACGCCGGGCGGCGCCGAGGCGAACAGCGCGTCGGTGGCATCGTGCACCGGCGACTCCGCGGGGAGCTCCTGGTAGTTGTCCAGGACGACGACGAGCGGCGGCTCGACCGCGGCGAAGAGGCGCTCGCAGAACCGGCGGGCAAAGACACCGACGTGCGCCCGCTGCCCCTCGCCGAACGGCGGGAGGTCGGCGGCGCCGAACGCGGCGCGGGCTGCCGCCGAAAGATGGAAGAAAAACGGCGCCGGATCGGCGTCGTCAGCGTCGAGCGCGAGCCACAGACAGGGGAGGCGCCGGGCCTCGATCCAGCTCGCGGCGAGCGAAGTCTTGCCGGCGCCGCCGGGGCCGGAGATCCAGACCGCCTTGCGCCGGCGCGCCGCGTCGAGCGCCGCGAAGAGGCGCTCGCGCCGCAGGAGCTCGCCGGCGGAGGGCCGGATGAGCTTCGCGATCGGCCGCGGGCTTTCCGTCATGTTGTAGTTCGAATACCGCTCGAGCGACCGATTGCGGGCGCCGCTCGCCCCGCCGGACCCGTCTCGCGCTTGGACTCAGTCTCGATCGCGGCGCGGATCCGATGCGATTCATCGTAGACCTTCCGGATCTCGCCCGCCAGCGCGCGCACGCACTAGGACCGCACGCCTAGCCCGCGCGGACGATGCGGGCGCGTCGCGCGTGGTGCGGCGTCTCAGCGGGCGCCGGCGAACGGCTTGCGCGCGGCGGCGACGCAGTCGAGGAGGAGGCCCTGGCTACCCACCTGGTTCGCGAGCAGCAACACGAGCCGCGCGTTCAGCTCGGCCGACTGCGCCGCGGTGAGGCCCTCGTGCGCGGCGACGAGCGCGGCGTAGAAGCCGTCGGGGTCGGGGATGTTGGGGTCGGTCGTCATAGGCAGAGCGCTTTCCGGAGGCATGCTTCGGCCTGGGCCGCGCCCGCGTTCGGCACCAGCGCGGCGAGATACAGGTCGGGGCGGATCAGGGCGAAGGTGTCGGGCTCGGCCTTGAGCACGCTCTTCAGCTTGCCCTCGGGATCGCCGATCCCGCCCGGCCCGCAAACGAAGAACCGGTACGGCATGCCGGTTGCCTCCAGCTGGGCGAAACCGGCGAGGTCGTGGCCGTGCGTCGGCGCGTACAGGATCCCGATGAAGGCAGTGCCGACCGCCTGCGCGAGCGCGACGAGCGTCGAGCGCGAGCCGTCCGGCAGCGCGATCGGCACGTTCGGCACGGTCCACCCGGCGCCGGAGACCGCGGGCGAGTCCGGATAGGGGTTGCCGACCGACATCCGCCCGGTGTTCACCAGCGCCCGCGCGAACGCGTATTCGCGCGCGAGCCCGATCGCGGCATTGCGCAGCGTGCGCTCGGCCGCCGACTGCGGGGCGAGGAAGCGCGAGGTCCGGCTCGTCACTTCGAGGTTCTGCCTCGCCGCCGGCTGCCGCTCGGCGTTGTAGGTGTCGAGCAGCGACGGCGACGCCTCGCGCTTCGTCACGAGCGCGAGCTTCCAGCCGAGGTTGTACGCATCCTGGATGCCGGAGTTCCCGCCCCGTGCGCCGAACGGGCTGACGACGTGCGCCGCATCGCCGATGAAGAACACGCGCCCGAGCCGGAAATCGTCGAGCAGGTGATCGCGATAGGCGTACGGCCCGACCCAGACGAGCTCGAACTCGATGTCGCCGAGGTGCGCGCGCAGCCGCTCCTCGGCGACCTCGCGCCGGCTCACGTACTCCGGGTCGCAGTCGGGCGCCATCTGGTAGTCGAGCCGCCAGACGTCGTCGCCCATGAGGTGCTGCCACACCGCGCGGTTCTCGTTGAACGGCGCCTCGACCCAGGTCCAGCGCTCGGTCGGGAAGTGCTCCTTGAAGCGGACGTCGGTGATGCACCAGCGGTCGACGATGCGCGAGGCGCGGGGCTCCAGCCCGAACGCCTGCCGGATCGGCGAGTTCACGCCGGTCGCGTCGACGAGCCACTCCGCCTCGAGCGTGTAGGTGCCTGCGGGCGTCTCGACCGCGACCGTGACGCACTCGGCGGCCTGCGTGACCCCGGTGACGCGATTCTTCCAGCGCAGGTCGCAGCGCCCGAGCGCGAGGATGCGGTCGACCAGGAACCACTCGATGTAGAACTGCTGCAGGTTGATGAACGGCGGCTGCTCGGACGCGCTCGCCGACTGCAGGTTGAAGGCGTAGACGACGTCGTGCCCGGCGAGCGTCTTCCCCTCGGACCAGGTGATGCCCTTCTCCCGGATCCGCGGGTAGGTGCCGAGGTGCGCGAACACCTCGAGCGTCTTCTGCGCATAGACGATGCCGCGCGAGGACGCGCCGCGCACGCCGATGGTGTCGTCCTCGTCGAGCAGCACCGACGCGACGCCGCGGTTGGCGAGGTCGCAGGCGAGCGTCAGGCCGGAGAGCCCGCCGCCGACGATCACGATCGGGTAGCGGCGCGTCCGGCCGTCCGCGAGCTCGGGCGGCGGGACGAAGGGATAGGTCGGGAGCTCGTAGCCGCCGGTCCAGGCTGCCCGCTCGGCCACCGTCGGCTCCGGTCGGTCTACTGCGTGTCGCCGGCCGGGACCCAGCGATGCCGCGCCCGCTCGCGGATCAGGGCCTCGACGCCGTCGATCGTCGGTGTCGCGACGCCCACTTTCCGCCCGAGCTCGCCGACCGCGGCGACGATGGCATCGATCTCGAGCGGTCGCCCCTTCTCGATGTCCTGGTGCATCGAGACCTTCGCCGCGCCGAGCTTCTTCGCCAGCCCGAAGCGCTCCTCGATCGTGACGTTGATCCGGGCGCCGAGCGCCTCGGCCACCTGCATCGCCTCGACCATCATGCGGCGGATCAGCGCCAGCAGTCCCGGCTGCGCGTTGATCTCGCTCATGAGCGCGCCGGTCAGCGCCGCGACCGGGTTGTAGGACGTGTTGCCGATCAGCTTGGTCCAGACGTCGTCGCGGATGCGGCCCGAGAGCCGCGCTTCGAGCCCGGCGCCGTCGATCGCCGCGGCGAGCGCCCGGAGCCGCGGGCCGGTCGTCCCGTCGAGCTCGCCGAGGATGAACGTGCGTCCGCTCGTGTGATGGACGAGCCCCGGCGCGATCACCTCCGCCGAGGCGTGGACGACGCAGCCGACCACGTGCTTCGGGTCGAGCGCGCGGATCATCGCGCCGTCGGGATCGAGGCACTCGATGCGCGCCCCGTCGAAGCGTCCGCCCTCGCGGCAGAAGTACCACCACGGGATGCCGTTGATCGCCGTGACCACCGCGGTGTCGGGCGTGAGGAGCGGCGCCAGACGCGGGAGCATCGGTCCGATCGAATACGCCTTGAGCGCGACGAACACCGCGTCCTGGGGGCCGAAGTCGCCCGGGTTCTCGGAGGCAGCGAGCTTGAACCGCTGGACCCCGTCCGCCTCCTTGAGTCCGAGCCCCTCGCCCCGGATCGCCGCGAGATGGTCGCCACGGGCGACCAGGCTGACCGCGTGCCCGGCGGCCGCAAGCTTCGCCCCGAGCACGCCGCCGACCGAGCCGGCGCCGACGATGCAGACCCTCATGCCCGCCGGTTCACAGGGCGGCCGCGCGCCGCCGCGCCGCCTTCTCGCGCGCCCAGGCCGCGCACTCCTCGCGCGCCGAACGCTCCTTCTCCGCCATGTACCCCGCCTCGCCCACGAACGCGGTCAACTCGAGGCGAAAGCCGTTCGGGTCGAAGAAGTAGATCGACTTGATGAAGTGGTGGTCGGTTATGCCGATCACCTCGACGCCGTGCGCCTCGAGCCGCGTACGTGCCGCCTCCAGCGCCTGGACCGAGTCCACCCGGAGCGCCATGTGGTTCACCCAGGACGGGGTGTTCGGGCTGGGCGCGGCGGCGGTGTCGTCGCCGAGGTCGAAGAACGCGAGGTACGATCCGTCGGCCATCCGGAAAAAGATGTGGACGTACGGGCAGTACTCGCCGGTCGAGGGGACGTGGTCGGCCCGGATGAGGTGCGCGAGCGGCAGCCCGAGGATGTCCTCGTAGAAGTGGCGCGTCTCTTCCGCGTCGCGGCAACGCCACGCGAAGTGATGCAGGCCGTGGATCGGGACGGGTTCTGCCATATCGGGCCTCGGGGCTACGGACGCAGGCGGCGGCGTGAGCGCGGTCGTCTAGTGTGCCGCATTTCCGACACGGCGGCGACCCTGCGCCTCGACGTTCGGTAGTACGATCAGCGACATACGCGTTCCAGTACAATTGTCGTTGCCATGCTGGCGTTCATCAAGGACGAGCTCAACCGCGACGCCGCCCTGCGCGTGGCGAAGGGGCTCGCCGCCTGCGCGGTCGGTATCACGATCGCGGCCCTCTTCGCCCAGACGACGCTCTTCGACCGTCTCTCGAGCTGGCTGTACGACTCCCTGCAGCGGTCGATGGGCCGGACGACCGACCTCGACAACGTCCTCGTCCTCGACGTCGACGAGGAGTCGCTGCGGCGCATGGCCCAGCCGGTCGGGCCCTGGCGCACCGACCGCGAGATCTACGCCGGCGTGGTGCGCTACCTCGAGGCGCACGGCGCGCGCGCCATTGCCTTCCACCTGCTGATCGCCGACGAACGCCCGGGGGACGAGGCGCTCGCGGCGTCACTCGGCCGCAACACGGTGCTGGCCGCGGCCGGACTGCCGGTGGCGTTCGAGGCGGCCCCGACCTACCAGCGGCAGCTCGCGGAGGCGGCGTACGCGCGCAACCCACCCTGGACCGGGGCGCCGTGGCGCCCCGACGAGCAGCGCTTCCCGTACGCGAGCTGGGCGTACCTGCGGCTGCCCGCCCAGTCGCTCGCGTCCGGCGGCCGGGCCGGCGTCGGCGTGATCAATCTGAAGCCCGACGAGGACGGCGTGCTGCGCCGGATCACCCTCTTCCACGGCACCCAAGGCTACGTGCTCCCCAGCCTGCCGCTCGCCGCGCTAGCGGCGGCGGACCCGACGCTCAACCCGCTGCGGGTCGTCGACGGCACGCTGCACCTGCGCCGGGCCGCGATCCCGCTCGACACCTACGGGGAGGTCGCGCTCCGGTTCCCGGTGAACGTCGAGGACCTGCGGGTCATCCCGTTCTACGAGGCGGCGGCGGCCGCGAACGGCACCCCGGGCAGCCGCTGGCTCGCGCGCGACGTCGCGGGCAAGGTGATCTTCATCGGCAGCGCGACCGCGCTCTCCGCCGACTATGCGTTCACCCCGGTCGGGCGGCTGTCGGCGCCGCAGATCGCCGCGCTCGCCTACGCGAGCCTGTCCGCGGGACAGGTAGCCACGCAGGCCGGGCTCGGCATCGACGGCCTGCTCCTGCTCGGCGCGCTCTTCGTGCCGCTCTTCCTCATGCGGCGCGGGGTCGACGCGACCGGGCGGGCGCTCCTCTTCGCGCTGTTCCTGACCCCGCTCGCGCTCGCGGGCGCCGGGGCGGGCCTGTACGCGGTCGGGATCCAGTCGAAATGGCTCTTCGCGGCGGTCGCGGGACTCGCCTCCCTCGCGGTGGTGCTCTCGCTCTGGCTGTACGCGGTCTCCGACGAGCGGCGGCGGCTGCGGTACGAGACGCTCGCCGAGCGCCAGGCGAACCGGCTGAAGAGCGAGTTCCTGAACCACCTCACCCACGAGCTCCGGACGCCGCTCACGGCGATCATGGGCTTCAACAAGCTGAACCACTTCACCGACGACCTCGGCCGCGAATCGCGGATCCACAACAGCGCGATCATCGGCCGCAACTGCGAGCACCTGCTCGCGCTGATCAACAACAACCTCGACCTGGCGAAGATCGAGGCCGGCACGCTGGTCATCGCCCCGGCGCCGGAGGATCCCGAGCAGCTCGTGCGCGACGTGATCGCGACCATGCAGCCGCTCGCCGACGACAAGCGCCTGCGGCTGCGGTTCACGCGCGGGACGGCGCTGCCGCCGGCGCTCGCGCTCGACGCCTTCCGGGTGCGCCAGATCCTGATGAACCTGCTGTCGAACGCGCTCAAGTTCACCCAGAGCGGAACGGTGGAGGTGGTCGCCTCGTGGCACCTCGCGGCACTGCAGGTGGAGGTGCGCGACACCGGCCCCGGCATCCCGGACGACGCGCTCGCGCGCATCTTCGAGCCGTTCGAGCAGGCCGACGCGACCATCGCGCAGCGCTTCGGCGGCACCGGGCTCGGGCTCGCGATCACGCGCAACCTGGTGTCGCTGATGAACGGGACGATCGAGGTCGAGTCGAAGCGCGGCGTCGGGACCACCTTCCGGGTGCGCATCCCGAGCGAGGCGGCCGCCCGGGTGGAGACGGTGCGGCCGATCACCGAGGCGCTCGCCGCGCGCGAGCCGCTCGCCGGCCGGGTGCTGGTCGGCGAGGACAACGACGACATCCGCGCGCTGGTCGAGATGTTCCTCGGCCGGCTCGGCGTCGAGACCCGCGCGGTCGCGAACGGCTTCTCGGCGGTCGAGGCCGCCCTAGCGGAGCGCTTCGACGTCGTGCTGCTCGACATGGAGATGCCGGTGATGAACGGCTACGAGGCGGTGCACGTGCTGCGCACACGCAACTACACCGGGCCGATCCTCGCCTTCACCGCGCACCATGACGGCCTGGAGGCCGATCGCGCCCGGGCCGCCGGGTGCGACGGGATCGTCGCGAAGCCGATCTCGCTCGAAGGGCTGCGGAACGCGCTCCGGCCCCTGCTGCGCGAGCCGCGCAAGCTCGCGGACACCGCGGGCCGCGCGACCGAGCGGAAGGGGCGATCGTGATTTCTTCGCCGCCAGGCCGCCCGCGGGCGCGCGATTCCTTTGCCGCGATCGGACTTTTTGCCGCGCCGGCGGCCGGTCTTGGATCCTAGAATTTCGCCATGGCACCCTCGCGCCACAGCGTTCGCGTTTCGGGTGAGCTGCGGGACCTGATCCCGCGGTTCCTCGCCAACCGCCGGAGCGAGATCGGACGGCTGCGCGAGGCGGTCGCGAAAGGCGATTTCGAGGAGGCACGCCGGATCGGCCACGTCCTCAAGGGCGCCGGCGGCGGCTACGGCTTCGACGAGATCACCCGCCTGGGCGCCGAGATCGAGCGCAACGCCGCCCGCGGCGAGGACGTCCGCGGACCGGTCGAGGAGCTGGCCGAGTACCTCGAGTTCGTCGAGGTCACGTTCGACTGAGGCACCGCCCGCGCGGCGCCTCCACCCGAAGGATCCCCCAATGCGCATCGCCATCCTCGAGGACGACCCCTCGCAGGCCGACCTCGTCCGCGTCTGGCTGGCGGGCGCCGGCCACGCCTGCCATACCTTCCACCGCGGGCGCGAATTCCAGCGCGTGATGACCCGCGACAGCTTCGACCTCCTGGTCCTCGACTGGGAGCTGCCCGACGTGAACGGCGACGCGGTGCTCACCTGGGTGCGGGCGAACGTCCGCGACAACGTCCCGGTGCTGTTCGCCACCGCGCGCGACAGCGAGCAGGACATCGTCCAAGCGCTGAAGTCGGGCGCCGACGACTACCTCGTCAAGCCGCTGCGCAAGCACGAGCTGCTCGCGCGGGTGGACGCCCTCGGCCGCCGGGCGCGGCCGCAGCCGCGCACGACCGAGGCGATCCGGGTCGGCGTGTTCGAGATCGACCTCGACCGGCGCTCGGTGCTGCGCGCGGGGAAGGCGGTGGAGCTGACGCAGAAGGACTTCGACCTCGCGGTGTTCCTCTTCCGCAACGTCGGGAACCTGGTCTCGCGCGGCCACATCCTGGAGTCGGTCTGGGGCCGCAGCCCGGACCTCAACACCCGCACCGTCGACACCCACGTGAGCCGCCTGCGCGCGAAGCTCGGGCTCGTGCCCGAGAACGGCTGGCGGCTGATCGCCGTCTACCAGCACGGCTACCGCCTCGAGGCCGTTTCCGCGGAAGCGGCGAACGGCGCAGCGGCAGGGCGTTAGCCCGCGGCGGTCGCCAGTCCCGCGCGCGCTTCCGCGCGCCACGCGAAAAGCGTCCACAGGAAGCTCGCGCCGTCGATCAGCGCGCAGGCGAGCCGAGCGCGGCAGGGCCGGACCGCCGGCGCCATCGTCGTGAGGAGCTAGGCGGTGCGGACTGGCGGCGGCGCGCCCCTCTCAGGGGAACGCCGCGACGAGCGTGCGCGCCGCGTCGGCCGCTCGCTCGAGCGTCGACCCCGCTTCCAGGATGCGCTCGGCCGCCGACGGCGCATGGCCGCCGAACTCCAGGCAGGCCCGCAGCTTGTCGAGGACCTCACGCTCCGACATCGGTTCCTGCGCGCTGCCCTTGATCGTCGCGCCCTCGCGCGTGACCGAGCGGCCGTCGCGCAGCGCGATGACCACGCTGACCGGTTCCATCGCGTCCGCATCGATGCCCGGATCGCTCACGACGCGGACCCGGCGCGCGAGCGCGGCGACCGCCGGCTCGGTGATCGCCGGGCGCTCGTAGCTCGCCGGCCCGACGCGCCCGTCGGCGAGCGCGCGCGCGAAGCTGTACGCGGCGTTGAACTGCGCGTGCACGACGGAGTCGAGGCCCGGATCGTACGGCCTGCCCACGAGCTTCCAGTTCGCCTCGCTCATGCGGATCTCGACCTGCTCGATCGCGCCGGGCGCGAGGCCCTCCTCACGCAGCTTCACCGCCAGGCCGATGGCGGGATGGTTGCAGCGGCACGCGGGATAGGGCTTGAGGCTGTACTCCTCGATCCGCCAGTGCGTGCCCAGGCCGCCGGTGAGGAGCTCCGGCCGCACCTCGCCGCGCGCGTGCAGGGCGAAGAAGCCGGCCTTGCCTTCGAGCGGCTCGCGCGCGCCGCTCAGGCCGTCCCGGGCGAGAAACGCGCTGAGGACGGCGTCGCGTGCGGCAAAGCCCGGCCCGAGCCGCTTGCTGATCGCGCCGTCGTACGCGCTCTGCACCGAGCCGCCCGCCTGATGGAAGGCGATGCCGAGCGCGTCGCGCAACCGCTCGGGGTCGAGCGCCAGCAGGCGCCCTGCGGCAAGGCTCGCCGCGAGCGCGCCGAGGACGGTCGTCGGATGCCAGCCGGCCGCGAGGCTGCGGTGGCACGCCAGGCCGAGGCGCGCGTGCACCTCGGCCCCGAGGGCGAGCGCGAGGAGGAAGTCCCGGCCGCTCACCGGTCCCGCGTCCTCGGCCGTGGCGAGGATCGCCGGCAGCACGACGCAGGTGCTGTGCACCCGCGCGGCGTCGTGGATGTCGTCGTAATCGAGGGCGTGCGCGGCGGCGCCGTTCGCCAGCGCGGCGGCCGGCGGCGAGAAGCGCCGCTTCCCGATGAGGCCGGTCGCGCTGCCGTCCGCTTCCCAGCGCGCGAGCCGCGCGTTCAGCTCCGGGATGCCCGGCGCTCGCGCCGCACCCGCGGTGACGGCGAGTGCGTCGACGAGCAGCAGCTTCGCGACGCGCACGACCGGTCCGGGCAGGTCCTCGTACCGCCACCGGGCGACGCGCCCACAGAGCTGCAGGCTGTAGTCCGCGGGGAGTTGCAGCGGGGGCTACTCCGCCTTGATGCCGGCGGCCCTGACCACCGCGGCCCAGCGATCGCTGTCCTTGCGCACGTAGGCGACGAATTCGTCCGCCGTCATGGTGAGGGGGATGAGCCCGGACCTGTCGAGGCTCGCCACCACCTCGGGCACGCGCATCACGTCGCGCAGGGCGCCGTTCAGGCGATTCTGGACGTCCTTCGGCGTCGCCGCCGGCGCGACGAGGCAGTACCAGTAGTCCATCAGGTAATCCGGCACCCCTGATTCGACGAAGGTCGGCACGTCGGGGAGCTGTGGGGCGCGCTGCGCGCCGGCCGTGGCGAGCGCGCGCAGCTGGCCGCTGCGCACGAAGTTCACCGCCGAGGGCACCGTCGTGAACGTCATCTGCACCTGCCCCGCGACGGTGTCGGCGACCGCCGGACCCACGCCCTTGTAGGGAACGTGCGTGATGTCGACCCTGGTGAGATAGCGGAAGAGCTCGGCGCCCATGTGCGCGCCGCTGCCGGTGCCAGCGGAGCCGTAGTTGAGCGCCCCGGGCCTGGCGTTGGCGATCGCGATCAGCTCCTTCAGGTCCTTCGCCGGCAGCGACGGGTGCACGACCAGCATCATCGGCGTGTAGGCGACCGACCCGATGATCGCGAAGTCCTTCCAGACGTCGTAGCCGATCTTCGGGTTCACGTGCGGATTGATCGCGATCTCCGAGATCGAGCCGGTCATGATCGTCTGCCCGTCGGGCGCGGCCGCCGCGGTGTACCGCGCGCCGATCGCGCCGCCCGCGCCCGGACGGTTCTCCACGATCACCGGCTGCCCGAGGCGCTCGGAAAGCTTCGGCGCGATCACGCGCGTGAGGATGTCGGTGCCGCCGCCGGGCGCGAACGGGACCTGGAGCCTGATCGTCCGGTCCTGCGCGAGCGCCGCCGGGACCGCGGCCGCGAGCAGCGCGATGCACGCGATCAGCCGGGCCGGCATGGTCACGCGGCCTTCCCCGCCGCCATCGCCCCCGGCACCGGGGGCATCTCGCGCAGCAGCCGGCCGAAGCCCGGCACGCCGGTACGCACGCCGATCTTCTGCAGCGCGTGCCAGATCGTCACGTTGTTCGTCGTCAGCACCGGCTTGCCGACCGCCTGCTCGAGGCGGTCGACGATGCTGGCGGTCCACCAGTTTCCGCAAGCGAGGAACACCGCGTCGGCCTCCCCGCGGTCGGCCTTGCGTCCGTGCTCGAACGCCGTATCGGGATGCAGCCGGCCGATGTCGTTGTTGCGCGTCACGCCCATCGCCACCTGGCTCACCACCCCGATGCCATGCGCCTCCAGGAAGGCGGCCACCACGCTGTTCGTCTGCTCGCTCCACGGCGCGGCGAGGGCCACACGGCGGATGCCGAACGCGGAGAACGAGTCCAGCATCCCGGTCGCCGCAGTGGTCGCCGGCTTGCCGGTCGCGTCCTCGAGACGCTTGATGAGCTGGACATCGTAGCCCTTGCCCATGCGCGTCGACGGCGCGGTGGCGGCGAGCACCACGATGTCGACTGCCGCGTCGGCGAGCTTGCGGGCCTCCTTCTCGAGTTCGGCGACGATGTTCAGCGTGGAGTCGGCGTCCACGCTCTGCAGCCCGAGGCGGGCCACGTGCAGCGAGACCGACGCCGGCAGCATCTGCACGAACTCGGGCTCCTGCGTCGAGTTGGAGGACGGCACCAGGAGGCCGATACGCTGTTTCTTCTCTACGAAAGTCATCGGGATGTCTCCGTTATTCCGGCTTGATTCCGGCAGCCCTGAAGAGCGCCGCGTAGCGTTCGATGTCCTTTTCCACCATCGCCGCCATTTCGGCTGGCGTGTTGCCGATCGGCTCGCTCTCGCCGTCGCGCTCGGCGGCTTGGCGGAACTTCGGGGTGTTTATCACCTTCACGACCGCGGCGTGCGTGCGCCTCACGACGTCCTGCGGCGTGCGCGCCGGGTACCAGACGGCGGGCGAGACCCCGGCCTCGTAGTCCTTGTAGGTCTCCGCGACCGCCGGAACGTCCGGCAGCGCCTTGGTTCGGGTGGCGCCGGTGACGGCGATTGCCCGCAGCCGCCCGGCCCTGACGTGCGGCAGGGCGGAATTGATGCCCGAGAAATACAGCTCCACGTGCCCGCCGAGCACATCGGCCAGCGCCGGCGCGCCGCCCTTGTACGGAACATGGACCATCTTCACGTTGCCGCGCAGCTCGAGCTGCACGCCGGCGAGGTGCGCCATGCCGCCGGTCCCGAACGAAGCGTAGTTGATCTTGCCCGGCCGCTCCCCGGCGAGCTTCACGACGTCGGCAACGGTCTCGGCCGGGAAGGACGGATTGACGACCAGCAGCAGCGGTACCGTGTTGATCACCGTCACCGGGGCGAAGTCCTTGACCGGGTCGTACGGCAGCGACTTCACCGCGGCCGGGTTGCCGGCGTGCGCGGCGAGCGTGCTGACCAGCATCGTGTAGCCGTCGGGCGCGGCCTTGGCGACGAAGTCGGTGGCGATGATGCCATTCGCGCCGGCGCGGTTCTCGACCACCACCGGCTGGCCGAGCTCGACGGCGAGGTCCTCGGCGAGCCGCCGCCCGCTGACGTCCACGCTACCGCCCGCGGGATAAGGGATGACCATGCGGATCGGCTTCGCCGGCCAGGACTGCGCCTGCGCCGCGGTCGCGATGGCGAGACAGATCAGGGCGGCGAGCGCTCTCATGCGAACTTCTCCTAGCTGCGCAAGTCCGATGGTGCCGGGAGCGAGAATCGAACTCGCACGCTGTCGCCAGCGCGGGATTTTGAGTCCCGTGCGTCTACCAGTTCCGCCATCCCGGCGTGCGGGCAACTGATTGATTAACTAAGAAACCGGTCAGCGCAGGCCCACTACGCACGACCCGATTCTATCCAACTCACGGCACAAATTCGTCACAGCGCGAGAGAGGCGTCATCAGGCGGTGGTTTGATCTCGAGTTGTTTGAAATCGCCGCCCCGAAGCGTCGCTTGCCGACCCTGAGCGGTCGTACGCAGTGATTGAGAGCAGACGGCCCGCACGCCCGTGCTGCAAGTTTGGCCTTCCGAGGTCGCGACCCAAAGGTCAGCTTCCCAGGCACTGTGCCTTCATGCGCCATCGGCGAGGACAAATCGTGCCGTGGTCACTCGGGCAATCCGGCCAGCCGCAGTCCATCCGCGAACCGCGCCAGATCTTCCGGGCGATGGATCGGAAGCCAATCCTTGAGATTGGAGACGCGGAGTGACGGATCGAGCGTGCGCACGCGCTGCATCGCCTGCTTCGCCTTGTCCATTCGTCCCACGAGCGCATGACTCGCCGCCGCCAAGCTGACCGCGGCAAGGAAACTGGGTAGATTCCCGACAGACATTTCGGCCCAAGCCGAAGCGGAATCGAAGCGCCCCGCGAAGAAATGTGCCAGCGCCATCCCAGCCTGCATCCTAAACATCTCCGGATCCAGTGGACTCAAGCGAACGGCATGCGCGAGATGCTCAATCGCGGCGTCTGTTTCACCGTGGAGAGCGCGCAGGAAACCACCAAGGAACCAGGCGGAGGCGAGGTTCGGATTGAGCAGCACGGCCCTGTCGAGCAGCGCGATACCGCCATCGAGGTCGCCGGCGAGATGACCGAGTGCATGGCCTCCTCTCGTGAGCGCCACAGCATCGTCCCGGCCGAGTTCCACCGCGAGCCGCGCCAAGCGGGTGCCCTCGGCGATCTCCCGGGGCCGATCGGTCATCCAGCCATTCACCTTGCGCCAGAAATGGCACCAGGCCGCCATGCCATAGGCCGATGCAAATTCCGGATCGAGCTCGGTGGCCTTGTAGAACAAGGGCAGCGCCGCCTCGATTGCTTCGCGAGATCCGCTGTGGAGCTTTGCCATGCCGCGCAGGTAATAGTCGTAGGCGTCCAGGCTCTCCGTCGGCTTGCGCTTCGCGCGCTCGATTTCCGCCCGTTCGAGCTGCGGCGCGATCGCGCCGACGACGCTTTCTGCCATCTGGTCCTGCAGTTCGAAGATGTCGTCGAGCGTGCCTTCGAAGCGCTCCGCCCAGAGATCCGTCCCGGTCGTGGCGTCGCTGAGCTGCCCGGTGATGCGCACCTTGTTGCCGATCTTGCGCACGCTGCCTTCCAGCACGTAGCGCACGCCAAGCGCGCGGCCGACTTCCCTCACGTCCACCGCCCGACCCTTGTAGGTGAAGCTCGAATTGCGCGCGATGACGAACAGCCAGCGCATGCGCGACAGGGCGACGATGATGTCGTCCGCCACGCCGTCGGCGAAGTATTCCTGCTCCGGATCGCCGCTGAGGTTGTGGAACGGCAAGACCGTAATGGAGGGTTTGTCCGGAAGGACGAGCACGGACGGCGGCTCCCGCGATTCGTTGGAGGTGTGTTCGACGACCGTTGAAGCGCCGGGCAGTCGCGCTTCCCCGATCTCGCCGACCTTGCCGACGAAGCGGAAACCCTTGCGGGCGACCGTCCGGACCAGGCGCTGCTCCTCGCCGGTGTCGCCGATGGCCTTGCGAACCGCGTTGACCTGGCTGGTGATCGTCGATTCCGAGACGATTCGGCCGCTCCATACCGCCTTCAGTAGATCGTCCCTGCTAACGACGCGGTCGCGGTTCCTGACGAGATGCAGCAGCAAGTCGAAGACCTGCGGCGCGATAGGCACAACTTTCGCGTGATGGGTGAGCTCCCGGCGTTCCGGGTCGAGCACGTAGCCGCCAAACGTGAACTGCACGCCGGCACCCCCCTGGCCGAGCGCCTCAGCTCCCTGGCCGGGGCAACTGGCAAATGCTTCCGTCTACGGATAGTACGGCAACGCGGGTGAGAGCACCCCGTCCCGATCGGGCAACTCCTGGACGAAGAACCAAGCCTTCATGAAGGGCAATTCAAGGTGACGCCAAGGACTTCGCCGGAGCGCACAGGCAAGCTTCACGCACATCGACCGCAATGGTTGCGTTCGGAAGAAGCGGAGGTAAGGCATGAAGATTGTCGTCATCGGAGGCACCGGCCTCATCGGAAAGAAACTTGTGAAGAACCTCAGCGAGCGCGGCCATGACGTGCTCGCAGCCTCGCCCAACACGGGCGTAAACACCATCACCCGCGAGGGTTTGCCCAAAGCGCTCGACGGCGCCGAAGTCGTCGTCGATGTGGCGAACGCGCCGGCATGGGAAGACAAGGCAGTCCTCGAGTTTTTCGAGACGTCGGGCCGTAACCTGCTGGCTGCGGAAGCTGCCGCCGGCGTGCGCCACCATGTAGCACTGTCGATCGTTGGTAGCGAACGGCTTCCCGACAACGGCTACTTCCGGGCGAAGGTCGCGCAGGAAAGCCTCATCAAGGCGTCCGGCATTCCCTACACCATCCTGCGTGCCACGCAGTTCTTCGAGTTTGTCGGCGGCATTGCCCAGTCGGCCACCGTCGGCGAGGAGATTCGCCTGTCGCCGGCGCTGATCCAGCCGATCGCGTCGGAGGACGTGGCAGCGGCGCTCGCCGATGTCGCGGTCGCACCGCCGGTTAACGGCACGGTCGAAGTCGCCGGTCCGGAGGCCATGCCGCTCGACGAACTGGTCAGGCGCTTCCTGCGGGGAACGCAGGATCCGCGCAAAGTCGTGCCGGACGTCCACGCGCGCTACTTCGGCGGCGTCCTCTCCGATCGGTCGCTCACACCCGGGGAGAACCCGCGCATCGGCGCGATCCGGTTCGAGGACTGGCTCGGTCAGTCGACGGCCCAAGCGGGGCGCTAGTGCTGCCGGGTCCGGCTTAGGGCCAATCGAGGCCGACGAGTCTTTCTTCCACCTCAGCTGACGGAGCCAAAACGATGAGCACGATTACCACGCGCGACGGCGTCGACATCTTCTACAAGGATTGGGGCCCGAAGAACGCCCAACCGATCTTTTTCCATCACGGTTGGCCGCTGAGCGCGGACGACTGGGACACTCAGATGCTCTATTTCCTGGACAAGGGTTACCGCGTCATCGCTCATGACCGGCGCGGCCACGGCCGCTCGACGCAGGTGAGCGACGGCCACGACATGGATCATTACGCAGCAGATGCCGCCGCGGTGGTCGAGCATCTCGAGCTCCGCAACGCAGTCCACATCGGACACTCGACGGGCGGCGGCGAGGCGACTCGCTACGTCGCCCAGCATGGCCAGAAGCGCGACCGGGTTGCCAAGCTCGTGTTGATCGGTGCTGTGCCGCCGATTATGTTGAAGACGGCCGCCAATCCGGGCGGTCTGCCGATCGAAGTCTTCGACGATCTCCGTAAGGCGCTCGCCAGCAATCGCGCACAGTTCTACGTCGACTTTCCCAGCGGACCGTTCTACGGGTACAACAGGCCCGGCGCGAAGGCGTCCCAGGGCGTGATCGAGAATTGGTGGCGCCAAGGCATGATGGGTGGCGCGAAGGCGCATCACGAAGGGATCAAGGCGTTCTCGGAGACCGACTTCACGGCAGACCTCAAGAGCATCAATGTGCCGACGCTCGTGATGCACGGCGACGACGATCAAATCGTGCCGATCGCCGATTCCGCACCTCTGTCAGCGAAGCTTCTCAAGAACGGCACGCTCAAGATCTACGAGAAGTTCCCGCACGGCATGTGCACGACGCGCGCCGACGTGATCAACCCGGACCTCCTTGCATTCATCAAGTCCTGAACTGCGCTTTCCCGAATTCGGAGTCCGACATCACGAAGCGATTCCTCTGCGCGCTGCTTCTACATGTAATTCGGTCCTAGTTGTTCGCTGTGCGCATCGGCCAGATTCGGAACATCGACCAGGATCTCTCGGACACGCGCGGAAAGGCGTAAGGGTTCCTGATCACTACAGCAGAAGGAGACAAACATGAGCTTGGACACTGCCTCACGCCCCGGTAAAACGGGGACCCACGAGTTGGTTCCGTCGCGCTACGCGCTGCGGGTCGGCGAGATTGACGTGCTGGTGATCAGCGATGGGGTGCTACCGCTGCCAGCCACGACGTTGGCCACCAATGCCGACCCGGCCGACCTGTCGGCCTGGCTGGAAGAAAGGCTCCAGCCGCCGAACGTGTACAAGTGGGCGCTGAACGTGGTCGTGGTGCGTAGCGGCGGCCGGACCGTACTCATCGACTCTGGGGCAGGGTCGGAGTTCCCGGATTTCCCTGGGGTCGGGCAGTTGGCCAAACGACTGGACGCCGCCCGCATCGATCCCGCATCCGTGACCGACGTGGTGCTTACCCACCTGCATGTGGACCACGTTGGCGGGCTGCTCGCCGACGGGCTGAAGAGCCGGCTGCGTCCGGACGTGCCGATCCACCTGGCGGCTGCCGAGGCCAAATTCTGGTTGTCGCCCGATTTCTCCCGCAACACTTTTGGTGGGTTTCCGCACGTGCTTCGGTCGGCCGAAGAGCGGTTCGTCGACGTGTACCGCAACCAGCTGCGGCCGTTCGAGAAGACGTACGAGGTGGCGCCGGGGGTGGTCGTCAGTCGCACCGGCGGCCACACCCTCGGGCACAGCGTGGTCCGCATGGCGTCCGGCGGCGACCGGCTGACGTTCCTCGGCGATGCCGTGTTCCCGAATCACTTCGATCACCCCGACTGGCACAACGCTTTCGACCACGACCCCGAGGAGGCGGTCCGCGTCCGGGTCCGTCTTTTGCGGGAACTGGCGGCGACCGGCGAGCCGGTGGTGGCCGCTCACCTGCCGTTCCCGTCCGTCGGCCGGGTGGCGGTCGCCGGCGACGCGTTTCGTTTTGTACCGGCCGACTGGGAGTACTGACCGCTTGTTGGGTTAGGGGCGAACTAGGCGCCGCACCAGACCCGGGGAGCCTGCGCTTTCCCGAATTCGGAGTCCGACCCACAAGGAGACGCACCATGCCCACGCCTTCGAAACGTCCCGATACGATTGTGCTGGTTCATGGCTTCTGGGTGACGCCGCGAAGCTGGGAGCACTGGATCCCGCGCTATGAAGCCCAGGGCTACCGCGTCCTCGCTCCAGCGTATCCGGGGTTCGAGGTCGAGGTCGAAGCGCTCAACCGCGATTCATCGCCCGTCGAGCGTCTCACGGTTCCCGCGATCATGGCGCACCTCGAAGCCATTGCCGGGCGATTCGAGGCGCCACCGATCCTTATGGGTCATTCGGCGGGTGGCGCCTTTGTGCAGCTGCTCCTCGATCGTGGCTATGGGGCGGCTGGAGTGGCGATCAATTCCGCACCTACGGAAGGAGTGCGCGTCACGCCGCTGTCGCAGCTCAAATCGACGTTCCCGGTGCTTAAGAATCCGGCGAATCGCCACAGGGCAGTGGCGTTCACGTACGATCAATGGCGCTACGTGTTCACGAACACATTCGACGAAGCGGACGCGCGCGCCGCCTACGACCGCTATCACGTCCCGGCATCAGGGGGCATTTTCTGGGACAGCGTGCTGGCGAATTTCATCCCCGGTCCCCAGGACGTCGCGGTCGACTACCGGAACAACGCCCGCGCGCCCCTTCTCTTCATCTCGGGGAGCGAAGATCACTTGATGCCGCCCGCCGTCCAACGCTCGAACGCGAAGCACTACAAGTCGAACACGATCACGGAGATCAAGGAATTCCCGGGACGCTCGCATCTCATGCCCGCCCAGCAGGGGTGGGAGGAGATCGCCGACTATGCACTGGCGTGGGCCGAGAAACACGGTACGCACCAGCCGCAGGCCGCTCCGGCATCTTCATGAGATGAGGATTTGCTGATCTCAATACGCGCATCGGCGAACTCGATCAGAAGATCCTCGCCTACGATCGAGAGCTCGAAGCGCTGGCGCGTCAGAGCGATGCGGCCAAGCGGCTGCAGCAGATCCCCGGCATCGGGCCGATCACGGCCACGGCGCTAGTCGCTAGCGTCGCTGATGCCAAATAGTTCGACAACGGCCACCCGCGCGGTGCTCTCCAGTACCAAGGACAAACCCGATCGGCTCAGCCGCTGGGCCGAAGCGGTACGGGCGCGACGCGGCACGCGAAAAGCCGCCGTGGCGCTGGCCGCCAAGAACGCACGCATCGCCTGGGTGCTGCTCGCCAGAGGCGAGGACTATCAGTTGCGGCGCGCTGCAGGTTGACGCGCGCGTCGATCAAGACAGGAAAGGAGGTTTCTCCCGCCACTGACTGCGAAGCGTTCTCCGATGACGGAACGGTCTAGAGCCGGCGCGGGCGACCCTGTTCAAACCGCAAGGCACTCGATGTCGGCTAACGATAGAGGGACCTGCGCGCGCGTATTCTCATCCGGGCCAGAGCCATCCCGTGCTCACCAACAGGCCGAATATAGACACGCAGTCCGTCCCGCCGTCGACGGTTCACTTCGCGCGGGAAGTGGTTGATTCTTGTTCGATGATTGCCCCGTAACTCGGGTTGGCTACGGGCGCTGCGGTGGATTTTGAGTCCCGTGCGTCTACCAGTTCCGCCATCCCGGCACGGGCGAGGGATTATCGGGGAAGGCCCCGGCGACAGCAAGAAACGGCGGCCCGTTACCATCCCGGTCAGCCCACCCCGCGAACGCCGCAATGGCCGGATCCAGCCTGCTCGCCCTGCTCGACGACATCGCCACCGTCCTCGACGACGTGGCGGTGCTGACCAAGGTCGCCACGCGCAAGACCGCGGGCGTGCTCGGCGACGACCTCGCGCTCAACGCCGAGCAGGTGTCGGGCGTCAGGGCCGAGCGCGAGCTGCCGGTGGTCTGGGCGGTGGCGAAGGGCTCGGCGGTCAACAAGCTGATCCTGGTGCCGGCGGCGCTCGCGATCAGCGCGTTCGCGCCGTGGGCCGTCACGCCGCTGCTGATGGCGGGCGGCCTCTTCCTCTGCTACGAGGGCTTCGAGAAGATCGCCCACAAGCTGATCCACACCAAGGCGGAGGATGCGGCCCGTCAGCGCCGAAGCTCGCGGCGGCGCTCGCCGATCCCGCCGTCGATCTCGTCGCGCTGGAGAAGCAGAAGATCAAGGGCGCGATCCGCACCGACTTCGTCCTGTCGGCGGAGATCATCGTGATCACGCTCGGCATCGTCGCCGACGCGCCGTTCGTGACGCGGGTCGCGGTGATGGCCGGCATCGCGGTGCTCATGACCGTCGGCGTGTACGGCCTCGTCGCCGGCATCGTCAAGCTCGACGACGCCGGCCTGCACCTCAGCCGGCGCGACAGGCGACGGGGCATTCGAGCGCTTCCAGCGCGCGGTCGGCGTGCGCATCCTGCGGCTGGCGCCCTATCTCATGAAAGGACTCTCGATCGCCGGCACCGCCGCGATGTTCCTGGTCGGCGGCGGGATCCTCACCCACGGCATCCCGGCCGTGCATCACTGGATCGAAGGCCTCGCCGGGCGCGCGGGCACCCTGCCCTACCTCGGTGGCGTGCTGGAAGCGATCGGCCCGGCGCTCGCCAACGCCGCGTTCGGCATCGTCGCCGGCGCGCTCGCGCTCGCCGTCGTGTCGCTCGTCCGCAAGGTCTGGCCGGCGCGGCGGGCATCGCACGCGATGACGATGCTCACCGTCGACGACTTCGACTACGAGCTCCCGCCCGAGCTGATCGCACAGCACCCGGCGCCGGCGCGGACGGCGAGCCGGCTGCTGCGCCTTGCGGCCGGCGGCGTGTCCGATCACGCGTTCGCCGATCTCCCGAGTTCCTCTCGGCCGGCGACGTGCTCGTGTTCAACGACACGCGGGTCGTGAAGGCGCGGCTCCACGGCGTCAAGGATTCGGGCGGCAAGGTCGAGGTGCTCATCGAGCGCGCGCTCGATGCCCGCGAGGCGCTCGCGCAGATCCGGGCGAGCCACGCGCCGCAGCCGGGGGGACGCCTGCGCCTCGCCGGCGCGGTCGACGCCACGGTCGTCGCGCGCGAGGGCGACCTCTTCCGGCTCCGCTTCGACGGCGAGGTGCTCGACGTGCTCGAGCGCCACGGCCAGGTGCCGCTCCCGCCCTACATCACGCACGCGCCGGCCGCCGAGGACGAGGCGCGTTACCAGACCGTCTATGCGCGCGCCCCGGGCGCGGTCGCGGCGCCGACCGCAGGGCTCCACTTCGACGCGCCGCTCCTCGAGCGCCTGCGCGCACGCGGCGTCGAGCTCGCCTTCCTCACCCTGCACGTCGGCGCCGGCACGTTCCAGCCGGTGCGCACCCGCGACATCGCCGCGCACCGCATGCACGCCGAGCGCTACGAGATCCCCGCCGACGACCGTCGCGGCGGTGCAGCGCGCGCGCGCGCAGGGCCGCCACGTCGTCGCCGTCGGGACGACCTCGCTGCGCGCGCTCGAATCCGCCGCGCGCGGCGGCGAGCTCACCGCCGGCAGCGGCGAAACCGATCTCTTCGTCACGCCCGGCTACCGCTTCCGCGTCGTCGACCGGCTGGTCACGAACTTCCACCTGCCGAAGTCGACGCTGCTGATGCTCGTCTCGGCATTCGCCGGGATCGAGCCGGTGCGCGCCGCCTATCGCCACGCGATCGCCGCGCGCTACCGGTTCTTCAGCTACGGCGACGCGATGCTCGTCGACCGGCAATAGAATCCGGCGATGAAGTTCACCCTGCTCGCGACCGACGGCGCCGCGCGGCGCGCGCGGCTCGAGCTCGCGCACGGCGCGGTGGAGACGCCGGTCTTCATGCCGGTCGGCACCTACGGCTCGGTCAAGGCGATGAGCCCGGCCGAGCTCGAGGAGATCGGCGCCGAGATCGTCCTCGGCAACACCTTCCACCTGTGGCTGCGGCCCGGGCTCGACGTGATCGCCGCGCACGACGGGCTCCATCGCTTCATGGGCTGGCGACGACCCATCCTCACCGACTCGGGCGGCTTCCAGGTCTTCAGCCTCGGCGAGCTGCGGCAGATCAGCGAGGAAGGCGTGAAGTTCGCCTCGCCGATCAACGGCGACCGGCTGATGCTCACGCCCGAGGAGTCGATCCGCATCCAGCGCACGCTCGACTCGGACGTCGCGATGGTGTTCGACGAGTGCACGCCCTTCCCCGCCACCGAGGCGGAAGCGGCGGACTCGATGCGGCTGTCCTTGCGCTGGGCCGAGCGGTCGAAGCGCGAATGGGAGCGCAGCGGCGAGCGCCGCAACGCGCTCTTCGGCATCGTGCAGGGCAGCGTCTACGATCACTTGCGCGACGAGTCACTCGCCGGGCTCCTCGACACCGGCTTCGACGGCTACGCGATCGGCGGCCTCGCCGTCGGCGAGCCGAAGGCGGAGATGCTGCGGGTGCTCGAGCGCACCGCGCCGCGGCTGCCGGCCGACCGGCCCCGCTACCTCATGGGGGTCGGCACGCCGGAAGACATCGTCGCGGCAGTGGCGGCGGGCGTCGACATGCTCGACTGCGTGCTGCCGACCCGGAACGCCCGGAACGGCTGGCTCTTCACCCGCTGGGGCGACATCCGCCTCCGCAACGCCCGCTACCGCAACGACCCGCGCCCGATCGACGAGACCTGCGGCTGCTACGCCTGCCGGAACTTCTCGCTCGCCTACGTCCACCACCTGCAGCGCGCGAACGAGATCCTCGGCGCGCGGCTCGCGACCCTCCACAACCTGTACTACTACCTCACGCTGATGCGCGAGCTCGGCGAGGCGATCGCCGCGGGCGCGCTGACCGGGTATCGCGCCCGCTTCGCTGCCGAACGGGCCCGGCTCGGAGAGGAGAAAAACGGCGGGTCGGGCGCGGGCCCTCGGGTATAATCCCGCGCTTCCCAAAAAAACCGATGGAGCCGCCCGTGCTCATCAGCCCCGCGTACGCACAAGCGGCCGGCGCGCCCGCCGACGCCGGCCTCATGAACATCGGCATGCTCGTGCTGATGCTGGTCGTGTTCTGGTTCATCCTGATCCGGCCGCAGATGAAGCGCGCAAAGGAGCACAAGCTGATGGTCGAGGCGCTGGAGAAAGGCGCCGAGATCGTCACCGCCGGCGGCATCGTCGGCCGGATCACCAAGATCGGCGACGGGTACGTCACGCTCGAGATCGCCGACAACACCGAGATCGTCGTCCAGCGCAACGCCGTCCAGACGCTGCTGCCCAAGGGCACGATGAAGTCGCTGTGATGCGCGCCGGTAACGCGCGCGCGGACGCAGAACGGACGCCGCCGGTGAACCGCTATCCGATCTGGGTCTACGTCACGGTCGCGGTCGCGGTCGTGCTCGGCCTTCTCTACACCCTGCCCAACTTCTTCGGCGAGTCGCCGGCGGTGCAGGTGTCGAGCGCGCGCGCGACGCTCAAGGTCGACACCGCGACGCTCGGCCGCGTCGAGGAGGTGCTGAAGAAGGCGAACATCGCCTACACCGGGGTCTACCTCGACGCGGTCGGCGTCAAGGTCCGCTTCGCCGACACCGACACCCAGCTCAAGGCGAAGGACGCCATCGCCCAGGCGCTCAACCCCGACCCGCAGAACCCGTCGTACACGGTCGCGCTCAACCTGCTGTCGTCGTCGCCGACCTGGCTGACCCGGGTCGGCGCGCTGCCGATGTACCTCGGCCTCGACCTGCGCGGCGGCGTCCACTTCCTGCTGCAGGTCGACATGAAGGGCGCGCTCACGAAGCGGCTCGACGCGTTCGCCGGCGACATCCGCACGACGCTCCGCGACAAGAGCATCCGCCACTCGGGGGTCTCGCGCGAGGGCGGCACGATCGTCGTGCGGTTCCGGGACGTCGAGACGCGCGAAAAGGCGAAGCGCGCGATTGCCGACGCCTTCGGCGACCTCGCGCTCGTGGAGGTGGGCGACGCCGCGGAACCGCGCCTCAACGCGACGATCCGGCCGGAAGCGGAGAAGCGCATCCAGGAAGCGGCGATCAAGCAGAACATCGGCACGCTCAACAAGCGCGTCAACGAGCTCGGCGTGGCCGAGCCGGTGATCCAGCAGCAGGGCGTCGACCGCATCGTCGTCCAGCTCCCGGGCGTGCAGGACACCGCGCGCGCGAAGGAGATCCTCGGCCGCACCGCGACCCTCGAGGTCCGGATGGTGGACGAGGAGAACTCGCGCAACATGCAGGTCCTTGCCGACGCCCAGAAGGGCCAGGTGCCGTTCGGCAGCGAGTTCTACGTCGAGCGGCAGGGCGCGCCGCTGCTCGTCAAGAAGCAGGTGGTGCTGACCGGCGACCGCCTCACCGACGCCCAGGCCGGGTTCGACAGCCAGACGCAGGAGCCGGCGGTGCACCTGACGCTCGACTCGACCGGCGCGCGCATCTTCCGCGACGTCACGCGCGAGAACGTCGGCAACCGGATGGCGATCCTGCTCTTCGAGAAGGGCAAGGGCGAAGTGGTCACCGCCCCGGTGATCCGCACCGAGATCGGCGGCGGCCGGGTGCAGATCAGCGGACGGATGAGCACCACCGAGGCGAGCGACATCGCGCTCCTGCTGCGCGCCGGATCGCTCGCCGCCCCGATGGAGATCGTCGAGGAGCGCACGGTGGGCCCGAGCCTCGGCCGGGAGAACATCGAGAAGGGCTTCAACTCGACGATCTGGGGGTTCGCCGCGATCACGGCGTTCATGATGGTCTACTACTTGCTGTTCGGCGTGTTTTCGTCGATCGCCCTCGCCGTCAATCTGCTGCTCCTGATCGCACTCCTCTCGATCCTCCAGGCGACGCTGACCTTGCCCGGGATCGCGGCGATCGCGCTCGCCCTCGGCATGGCAATCGACTCCAATGTGCTGATCAACGAGCGGATCCGCGAGGAGCTGCGCGCGGGCCAGACGCCGCAGGCGGCGATTCACGCCGGCTACGAGCGCGCGTTCGGGACGATCGTCGACTCGAACGTGACCACCCTGATCGCCGGCCTCGCACTGCTCATCTTCGGCTCGGGGCCGGTCCGCGGGTTCGCGGTGGTGCACTGCCTCGGCATCCTCACCTCGATGTTCTCCGCGGTGGTGATCAGCCGGGCGATGGTGAACCTCTTCTACGGCTCGCGCCGCCGGCTCGAGCGGGTCGCGATCGGCAACACGAGCTGGAAGTAGCGCGAGGGGCAGGCGATGGAGTTCTTCAAGATCCGCAAAGACATACCGTTCATGCGGTATGCGCTCGTCTTCAACATCATCTCGGTCATCACCTTCCTGCTCGCCGTCTTCTTCCTCATCACCAGGGGACTGCACCTCTCGATCGAGTTCACCGGCGGGACCGTGATGGAGGTGAGCTACGACAAGGCGGCCGAGGTCGACCGCATCCGCACGACGCTCGAGAAGGCGGGCTTCGCCGAGCCGCAGGTGCAGAACTTCGGCAGCTCGCGCGACGTGCTGATCCGCCTCCCGCTCAAGTCCGGCCAGTCGAGCGCCGACCTCTCGCGGCAGGTCATGGAGAAGCTGAAGGCCGACGATCCGGTCGCCGAGCTGCGGCGCGTCGAGTTCGTCGGCCCACAGGTCGGGCGGGAGCTCGCCGAGAACGGCGCGCTCGCGCTGCTCGTCACCTCGCTCGGGATCGTCGGCTACCTCGCGCTCCGCTTCGAATGGAAGTTCGGCGTCGCCGCGATCATCGCCAACCTCCACGACGTGGTCATCATCCTGGGGTTCTTCGCCTTCTTCCAGTGGGAGTTCTCGCTCGCGGTGCTCGCGGCGGTGCTGGCGGTGCTCGGCTACTCGGTGAACGAGTCGGTCGTCATCGCCGACCGGATCCGCGAGAACTTCCGCAAGATGCGCAAGGCGACCATCATCGAGATCATCGACAACGCGATCACCAGCACGCTGTCGCGCACCATCATCACCCACGGCTGCACCCAGATGATGGTGCTCTCGATGCTCCTCTTCGGCGGCGCGGCGCTGCACTACTTCGCGGTCGCGCTCACGATCGGGATCTGCTTCGGGATCTACTCCTCGGTGCTGGTCATGGCGCCGATCGTCATGTGGCTCGGCGTCCGGCGCGAGGATCTCGTGAAGCCGGTCAAGGACCGCAAGCAGGAGGCGGTGGTCTAGCGGGGAAGCCCGCCGGAGGGACGGCGCGCCGGGTCTCTCCCCGGCGCGCTGAACGAAGGTCGATTACGGCTGCAACTGCCCGCGCACCTCGCCGCCCTTGTTGCGGTCGGTGTGGACGTTGACGTAGAGATTCCCCGCTTTGAACGCCTGCATCTGCGCGTCGGTCAGCTTGGCACCAGCGGGCGCGGTGTAGGTATCGCCGGTCTTGGTCAGCGGGACGATGACCGGTCCGTTCTGACCGCGGGGAGCGAGGTGGATGTGCGCCATCGTTCCCTGCACGCCGTTCGTGGTGACGCTCCCCTGCACCGCCCCATCGTCGCCGATGGTGAAGCTTCCCTTGCCCGACCCCGGAACGGAAACGGGCGGCACCTCCTCGGCGCCGCTGAGCGTCACGGGCACCGTCTTGCCGCTCGACATCATGCCGGCGCAGCCCGCCAGCGAGAGCGAAACCAAAAGCATGAGCACCCTTTTCATTGCGAACCTCCTCTCGTGGGGTAACAGACGCTAAACACCTGGGTGGCTCCGGTATTCCTTTCGCCGCCCTGCTCCGGCCGCGCCGGCGGGGAATAGATCGCCGCCCGGGGCTGTTATAAAATTCAGCGCGCCGTTCTCGCGCGGCGCGCATCGCAAGGCTAATCAAGGAGAATCGAATGCGCAAGAAACTCTTGTCGGCCTGTATCGTTGCGGCGCTGGGCGCGGGGTACGCAGCCGCCGCCTTCTCGCAAGCGAAGCCCGAGACGCTAGTCAAGCAGCGCAAGGCGGCGATGACGATGCAGGGCAAGTACTTCTACGGCTCGCTGAACCCGATGGCCCAGGGCAAGATTCCCTATGACGCCGCCGTGGCCGCACGCAACGCGGGCTATCTGGAGGTGTTGAGCAAGCTGCCTTGGGACGGGTTCGCCGAGAGCACCAAGGACCAGAAGGACACCGGCGCCCTGCCGGCGATCTGGACCGAGCCGGCCAAGTTCAAGGCGGCCCAGGACCGGCTTCAAACCGCGGTGGCCGCGCTCGTCGCCGCCACCAAGGGCGGCAACGAGGCGACCGTGAAGGCGGCCATCGGCGACCTGGGCAAGGCTTGCGGCAACTGCCACGACAACTTCGCCAAGCAGTAGCATCCGGGCCTGCGGTGATAATCAACCCCGCCGCGGCGGGGTTTTCTCTTTTCGCACACGCTGATTCCATGCCGAGCCGCCTGCGGCGAGCGCTACGTGCCGGTCTGTTTCTTCTCGCCGCCGGGGCGGCAATCGGGAAGGCCTCCGCTCAGGGCGACGCAAAGCGCGGGGAATACCTCGCGCAGGCCGGTGGCTGCGTCGGATGCCACACGGAAGACAAGCAGGGTGCCGTTCCCTTCGCCGGCGGCCGTGCGCTGGCGACGCCGTTCGGCACGTTCTACGGACCGAACATCACGCCTCATCCGCAGGCGGGGATCGGGCGCTGGACGGAACGCGACTTCATCCGCGCGATGCGCGAGGGCACGGGAGCCGGCGGATCGCACTACTTCCCGGCGTTTCCCTATCCGTCGTTCACCAAGATCGTCGACGGCGATCTGCGCGATCTCTTCGCGTACCTCCGCACCCTGCCGCCGAATGCCCGGCCAAGTCAGCCTCATGATCTCAAGTTCCCGTTCGGGTTCCGGTTCTCGATCGCGGGCTGGAAATGGCTCTTCTTCACGCCCGGTGCGTTCGTCCCGGATCCGAAAGCGTCGCCGCAGGTCAACCGCGGCGCCTACCTCGTCCAGGCGCTGGGGCACTGCGGCGAGTGCCACACGCCGCGCAACTTCCTCGGCGCCCCCAGGCGCGACCGCTTCCTCGCCGGCGGCAAGACGCCGGAGGGCAAGACCGTCGCCAACCTCACGCCGACCCGCCTGAAGAAGTGGAGCGACGGCGAGCTGAAGGAATTCCTCACGACCGGGACCAAGCCGGACGACAAGATGGCCGGCGAGGCGATGGGCGAGGTCATCTCGAGCACGACGAGCAAGCTCACGCCCGGAGACCTCGCTGCCCTGATCGCCTACCTGCGCACGCTGCCGCCGCTGCCGGGCGAGCCCGAGTGACGCGCTTGCCGGGCGCGCGGTTGCGCGCCAGGTGACTAGGTCTTCCTCGCCAGCTCCGCTGCAGCGCCGGTGTAGGTCGCGGGCGTCAGCGCAAGGAGCCGCGCCTTCGCCTCCTCGGGAATCGCCGCCGAGCGGATGAACTCGCGCAGCCGTTCGGGTGTCGCCCGCTCCCCGCGCGTCAGCGCCTTCAGCTGCTCGTAGGCGTCCTCGACGCCGTAGCGGCGCATCACCGTCTGCACCGCCTCGGCCAGCACCTCCCAGTTCGCCTCCAGGTCTTCCGCGAGCCGCGCGCGGTCGGCCTCGAGCCGGTCGAGGCCGCGGCTCGCGGATGCGTAGCCGAGCAGGCTGTGCCCGAACGCGACGCCGACGTTCCGCAGCACGGTCGAGTCGGTGAGATCGCGCTGCCAGCGCGAGATCGGCAGCTTCTCCGCGAGGTGCCGCAGCAGTGCGTTCGCCACGCCGAGGTTGCCCTCGGAGTTCTCGAAATCGATCGGGTTCACCTTGTGCGGCATGGTCGAGGAGCCGACCTCGCCCGCGACCGGCTTCTGGCGGAAATAGCCGAGCGAGATGTAACCCCAGAGGTCGCGGTCCAGGTCCACGAGCACCGTGTTCAGCCGGGCGCGTCGCGTCGAACATTTCCGCGAGCGCATCGTGCGGCTCGATCTGCACCGTGTACGGATTGAACTCGAGCCCGAGCGATTCGACGAACCGCCGCGCGAACCCCTGCCAGTCGACCTGCGGATAGGCGGCGAGGTGCGCGTTGTAGTTCCCGACCGCGCCGTTCGCCTTGCCGGTGAGCTTCACCGACCCGGCCGCGGCACGCGCGCGGCGCAGGCGATGCACGAAGTTCGCGATCTCCTTCCCGAGCGTCGTGGGCGTCGCCGGCTGACCGTGCGTGCGCGCGAGCATCGCATCGCGCGCGTGCGCATGCGCGAGCTGCACGAGCTTCTTCGTCAGGGCGTCGACCGCCGGGAGCAGCACCTCGTCGCGCGCGCCGCGCACCATCAGCGCGTAGGCGAGGTTGTTGATGTCCTCGGACGTGCACGCGAAGTGGATGAATGCCGAGGCGTGCGTGAGCGCCGCGTCGTCGGCGACCCGCTCGCGGATCCAGTACTCGATCGCCTTGACGTCGTGGTTGGTCTCGCGCTCGATCGCCTTCACGCGCTCGCCGTCGGCTTCGGTGAACCCGGTGGCGAGTGCGCGCAGCTTCGCTGCCGCCGGCGCCGCGAACGACGCGACTTCGGGGATGCCCGGCTCGGCACCGAGTGCGATCAGCCACTCGACCTCGACGTGGACACGATGCCGGATGAGCGCGAGCTCGCTGAACCACGGCCGCAGGCCCTCGGCTGCGCGGGCGTAGCGCCCGTCGAGCGGCGATAGCGCGGTGAGCGGCGAGAGCGGCATGGGTGCGCTGTTGGCGTGTCGGGCGCGCGGCTGGCGCGAAACGCGTTCGAGTTTAGCATGCGCCTACTGGGCATCCGCTCTCGCCGGAGCCGCGCGCCGCGCCGCGGGGAGCGCAGCCATGCCGATGGTATAAACTGCCGTTCGGGGAGAGCTTCCCGCTTCATCATGGCTGGTGCACGACTGAAACTGATCGGCTCGTCCGCGAGCCCGTTTGCGCGCAAGGTGCGCATCGTCCTCGCGGAGAAGCGCATCGAGTACACCTGGGAAACGCAGAACCCCTGGGCGGCCGACTCGACGGTGTCCGACCTCAACCCGCTCGGCAAGGTGCCGGTGCTGGTGCTCGAGGACGGCACCGCGCTCTACGACTCGGGCGTCATCTGCGAATTCCTCGACGGCGTCTCGCCGATCGGCAAGCTGATCCCCGCGGGCAACCGCGAGCGCATCGAGGTGCGCCGCTGGGAGGCGCTCGCCGACGGCATCGTCGACGCCGGCGCGCTCGTCCGGGCCGAGAGCCAGCGGCCGGCGCACGAGCGAAGCGCCGCCTGGACCGAGCGGCAGATGAAGAAGGTGACGCGCGGCCTCGACGCGCTCGAGACGCAGCTCGGCGCCCGCGCGTACTGCTGCGGCAACAACCTCACGTTCGCCGACATCGCGGTCGGCGCCTGTCTCGGCTGGCTCGACTTCCGCTACCCGAAGCTCGCCTGGCGGGACGACCGGCCCAACCTCGAGCGGCTCGCCGCGAAGCTCGCCGAGCGGCCGTCGTTCGCCGAAACCGTTCCGCGCGAATAGTCGCACCCGTTCGGGGCGCGGACGAAATAAACTCCGGCACCGGGGTGTTTCACTAGCTCCATATCGCCGTCGCCGATCCACGAGAAGATCATGGAAGCGTTCCTCGCCAACCCGGCCGTGCAGGGGGGACTCGCCCCGTTCGTCGCCGGCCTGGTCGTCGCCGCGATCCTCGCCAAGGCGAAGCTCGGCGGACTCGCCGTGACCACGGGGTTCGCGGTCGCGATCGCGCTCGCCAGCGGTCTCGTGTTCACGCCGCTCACCGCCGTCCGCAAGGTCGCCCTGCTCGGCCTGCTCGCGCCAGTGGCCGGGATCGTCGTCGATTTCGCCCTCCGGAGGGGGCGGACGTTGACGGTCCTCATCGCGCTCGCCTGCGGTGCGCTCACGGTATGGGTGTTCTGGAGCGTGCTCCGGCAAAAGCCGACTGGCGAGGCGTTGCTGGTGGGTGGGGGCCTGGCGGTGTTCGTCGCCTGGCTTGTGGGTTCGACACTCGGTCTCGCGGGTCAGCCGGTGCGCGCGGGCGCGGCGGCGGTGATGCTCGGCCTGGGCACCGGCGTCTCGGCGATCGTCGGGGCGTCAGCGCTGCTCGGGCTCTACGGCATCGCGATTGGCGCCGGCGCCGGCGCGTTCGTCCTCGTGCAGATGCTGACCGGCAAGAAGATCGCCGCGGGCGCGACGCTCACCCTGTCCGCGTCGCTCGCTGCAGGACTCGTCGCGGCGGCCGCGCTCGTGCTTGCTCAACTGCCGTGGTACGGCCTGGTCGTGCTCGGGTTCATCCCGCTCGCGGCGCGGCTGCCGGCCTCGGACCGTCTGCCGGTCTGGGTCCAGGCGCTGCTCGTATCGGCCTACGGCTTCACCGCGGCCTCCGTCGCGTTCGTATTGACCTGGCGGGCACCACCGCCGGGTTGAGTCAAGTCCGTCCAGTGACCAGAGAGAGGAGAGGCCTATGTCGAGAAAGCTTGCCGCATGCGTGTTCGCCGCCGCGCTGCCCCTGTCGGCCAGCGCCGCGCCGGAGTCGTTCACGATCGACCCGTACCACACGGTCCCGTACTGGGAGACCGATCACCTGGGTTTTGCGACGATGCGGGGTCGCTTCGAGAAGCCCACGGGCAAGTTCACGCTCGACACCGCGGCCAAGACCGGCACGCTCGAGATCGTGATCGAGACCAAGACCCTCAGCACCGGCGACCCCGAGCGCGACGGCCGGCCGCGCACCCGCGACGAGCATCTGCGCACCCCCGACTTCTTCAACGTCGCCGAGTTTCCGACCATGACCTACAAGGCCGACAGCCTGAAGTTCAAGGGCGACGATCTCGAAGTGATCGAGGGGAGCCTCACGCTGCTCGGCGTGACCAGGCCGGTGCCGCTCAGGATCCTGCGCTGGAAATGCGGACCGGATCCCCGGACGCAGGGCAAGCGCTACCAGTGCGGCGGCAACGCGACCGGCACGTTCAAGCGGTCGGACTTCGGCATGAAGTTCGGCGTCGGGCCGATCGGCGACGAAGTCACGCTGTGGATGAGCTTCTACGGCTTCCGGCAGTAGCGCCGCGCCGAGCAGCGAAGGCGAGGGCCGGGTTCGGCCTTCAGCGTTCGCCGAATCGTCACGGCGCCGAGGCAGACCGCCGAGGCCAGGTCTAAGCTTGCTGGCGCTCGCAAGGAGGGGAGATCTGTATGCGCAAGAAGCTCGGGGCATGTCTGCTCGTCGCCGCGCTGCCGCTGTCGGCCGGCGCGGCGCCGGATAGCTACACGGTCGATCCGTACCACAGCTTTCCGTACTTCGAGGCCGACCACTACGGGTTCGCATGGATCCGCGGCCGGTTCGACAAGATGGCGGGCAAGTTCACGCTGGACCCCGCCGCCAAGACCGGCACGGTGGATCTGTCGATACAGACCGCCACCGTCACGACCGGTGACACCGAGCGCGGCGACCGACCGCGATCGCGCGACGAGCACCTGCGCACGCCCGACTTCTTCAACGTCGCGGAGTTTCCCTCCATGCGCTTCCAGGGCAGTGCGACGAAGTGGAACGGGGATGTGCCGGTGGCGATCGACGGCCAGCTCACGCTGCTCGGCGTCAGCAAGCCGCTCACGCTCACGGTCATTCACTGGAAGTGCGGGCCGGACCCGCGCACTCAAGGCAAGCGGTATATGTGCGGCGGCAACTTCACCAGCTCGTTCAAGCGCTCCGACTTCGGCATGACGTTCCTGATTCCCGGCGTCGGCGACGAGGTGAAGCTGTGGATCGGGATGGAGGCGTTCAGGAACTGAGCGCCGCCGCCGGCGCGCGCCTCACTGGATCACGCCGCCACCGAGGCACACCTCGCCCCGGTAGAGCACCACCGACTGCCCCGGCGTGACGGCCCATTGCGGGTCGTCGAACTCGATCCGGCATTCCGCTTCGTCCAGCCGGGCCACCCGGCAGGCCGCGTCGGCCTGCCGGTAGCGCGTCTTGCCGCCGTAGGCGTCGCCCGCAGTCGGGTGCCTCGCCGCTGACCCACGCGAGGTCCGCCGCGGTCAGCGCGTCGGCTTCCGAGCAGCGGATGGTCGTGCCCCTGGACGACGATCAGCTCGTTTCGCTCGCGATCCTTCCCTGCGACGTACCACGGCGCACCCTCGCCACCGCGCGTCCCGCCGATCCCGAGGCCCTGGCGCTGCCCGATGGTGTAGAAGGCGAGCCCGATGTGCTCGCCCACGTTCGCGCCGTCGGGCGTTCGCATCGGCCCCGGTGTGCGCGGCAGGTAGCGGTTGAGGAACTCGCGGAACGGCCGCTCGCCGATGAAGCAGATCCCGGTCGAGTCCTTCTTCGCGTGCACCGGCAGGCCCGCCTCGCGGGCGATGCGGCGCACTTCGGTCTTCGCCAGGTCAGCGAGCGGGAACACGACCCGCGCGAGCTGCGCCTGGGTGAGGCGGTGAAGGAAGTAGCTCTGGTCCTTCGTCGGGTCGGCCCCCTTCACGAGCTCGAAGCGCCCGGCGCGTTCGCGCACGCCGGCGTAGTGGCCGGTGGCGATCCGGGAGGCGCCCATCGCGAGCGCGTGGTCGAGGAAGGCCTTGAACTTGATCTCGGCGTTGCAGAGGACGTCGGGGTTCGGCGTGCGGCCGGCGGCGTACTCGGCGAGAAAGCTCGCGAACACGCGGTCCCGGTACTCGGCCGCGAAGTTGACGACCTCGAGCTCGATGCCGAGCACGTCGGCGACCGAGGCGACGTCGACGAGGTCTTCGCGGGTCGAGCAGTACTCGTCGTCGTCGTCGTCCTCCCAGTTCTTCATGAAGAGGCCGACCACGTCGTAGCCCTGGCGCTTCAGCAGCAGGGCGGCGACCGACGAGTCGACCCCGCCGGACATGCCGACGACGATGCGCTCGGTCACTGCGCCAGCTGCGGGGAGTCGCGAAAACCCGCCGGCTCGGCGCCGCCGAGCCACGCCTTGAGCGGGAAGACGGATGCCGGCAGCCCGGGGGCGAGGAACCAGGTGTCGATCACCCACTCCTCCTGCGAGCCGCGCTCGACGACCCGCGCCGCCCAGTGGTCGCTCAGCATCCGGCCGCGCAGTACGCGCTCGCCGACGGCGTGGAACGTCAGCCAGCCGTGGCGCTCGATCAGCCGCAGGTAGGCGGTCGTGTTGGTCGAGTGGTCGATGCAGTCCATGCGGCCGGGCTGCGTGGCGTCGTCGTCGAAATTGCCGCCGCGGTCGCGCCAGATCGGCGACTGCGCCCCGGCGTAGAAGTAGAGCCATGCAACCGCGCGCGCGATCGCCTCGCGCTCGGCGGCGGGCGAGTCGGCGTCGACGAACTGCGCCTGCACCTGGCCGAGATGCAACGGCGAGTAGCGCACCACCGCCTGCGCGTTGCAGCCGTAGTTGAAGCAGATCGCGACCTCGTCGGCCGCGACCGCTCCCGCGGCGAGCATCAGCAGAATTGCGAGGGTGCGGGCCACTGCTGTCATTGGTAGTGCCGGATCACGTCGAGCGGGTACCGCCGCCCGGCCAGGCAGTCGTCGATGCAGGCCATCACGAGCGGGCTGCGGTGCCGTTCGCGCGCCGCGCGCGCTTCCGCGGGCGTCAGCCAGACCACGCGGCGGATTTCCGGGTCAAGCGGGCGGCCGGTCGCGCCGGTCACCTCGCCGAGGAATGCGAAGCGCAGGAACGTCACGTCCCTGGGCGCATAGTGCCAGCGATAGATCCCCAGGAGATGCGTCGGGCGGAAAGCATGCGCGGTCTCCTCGAGCACCTCGCGCGTGCACGCCTCGGCCAGCGTCTCGCCCGGTTCCCAGTGGCCCGCCGGCTGGTTGTAGACGAGCCGGCCGTCGGCTTCCTCCTCGACCAGGCAGAAGCGGTCATCGCGCTGCATGATCGCCGCCACGGTCACGCTCGGTCTCCAGACCTCCGCCATCCCGCGAATTCAGGCGACGCGGCGCGACGCCCGCCGGATGAAATCGGCCATCCGCGCGACGCCCTGCTCGATCGCCTGCCGCGAGGCGGCGTAGCTGAACCGGACGTGCTGGCCCTCGCCGGGAACGCGCGCGCCGAAGTGGATGTCCGCGAGCACCGCGACGCCGCCTTCGGCGAGCAGCCGCTTGCGGAATTCCTCGGAGTCCGCGCAGCCGGCCATCCGGCACGCCTCGGTGACGTTCGGCCACGCGTAGAAGGCGCCGCCGGGCGTCTTGCACGTCACGCCGGGCACCTGGTTGAGCAGCCCGACGATGAGGTCGCGACGCTCGAGGAACGACGCGCGCATCCGCGCCGCGTCGTCCTGCGGGCCGTTGATCGCCTCGACGGCGGCCCACTGCGTGATCTGGGAAGCGCACGAGTCGGTGTTCGTGACCCAGCGGGTGAACTCGGGCGCCAGCACCGGGCTCGCCGCGAAGCCGAGCCGCCAGCCGGTCATCGCCCAGGTCTTCGAGGCGCCGTCGGAGACGATGGTGCGCTCGTACATCCCGGGCAGCGACGCGATCGACGCGAACTCGCCCTCGTAGCAGAGCCGCGAGTAGATCTCGTCCGCGTAGATCCAGACGTCGGGGTGCTTGCGGAGGATCGCGGCGATCGCCTCCAGGTCGCGGCGGGTGAGGATGCCGCCGGTCGGGTTGTGCGGCGAGTTCAGGATGAGGAGCTTCGTGCGCGGTGAGAGCTTCGCCTCCAGGTCCGCCGGGTCGAACGCGAAGTTGCGCGCCTCGCGCAGATGGAGCGGGACCGGCACGGCGCCGTGCGCCTTGATCTGCGACTCGTAGATCGGGAAACCCGGGTTCGGGTAGATGACCTCGTCGCCGACGCCGTAGTCGGTGGTGGCGAGGATCGCGTAGGCGATGAACGGCTTCGCCCCGGCGCCGACGACGACGTGCTCGGGGCGGATGTCGAGCCCGCGCATCGCGCCCATGTACCGCGCCGCGGCTTCGCGCAGCTCGTTGATGCCCGCCGACGGCGTGTAGCCGTGCTTGCCGTCGCGGATCGCCCGGATCGCCGCTTCCTGGACGTTCGACGGGGTCGGGAAGTCGGGCTGGCCGATGCAGAACGAGATGACGTCCTTGCCCTGGCGGACGAGCTCGTTCACTTCGGCCAGGACGACGAAGGCGTTCTCGGTGCCGAGTTCGGCGGTGCGGCGGCTGGTCGCGGGCATGGCAACCTAAGTGGTTGTTTCAGAACGGTGGATTCTAACCGCGCGGCACCGGGGGATCTACAAGGGGCGGGCAGCCCCCTTGTTCGTTGGGGGATATGCAAGGGCGAGCGAAGGGGTGGGACCCTTCCCTTCCCACCCGGGCCCCTTGTTCGTACCCGGGCGGCAGGAGCCGTATGTAGGGCGGCTCCGCCGCCCTACATCCGGCTCGCGAGGTTGAAGCCGCCGATGAACGCGACCACGTTCGCCGCCGAGCAGGTCGAGGTTGTAGCCGCCTTCCTGGACGAGCACCGTCGGCAGCTTCAGCGCGGCGACCGCGTCGCCGATCCGCCGGTAGCCGTCGTTGGTGACTTTGACGACCGACAGCGGGTCGCGCTCGTGGGCGTCGAAGCCGACCGAGATCAGCAGCGCCTCGGAGCCGTGGGCGCGGATCGCCTCGAGCGCGTCGTCGAGCGCGTCGAGGATATCGGCGTCGCCGCTGCCCGGCTGGAGCGGGATGTTGAGGTTCGTGCCCTCGCCTTCGCCCGCGCCGTACTCGTCGGCGTAGCCGGAGAAGAACGGGTAGTAGTTGGCCGGGTCGACGTGGATCGACACGAACTGCACCTCGCCGCGGCGGTAGAAGATCGACTGCGTGCCGTCGCCGTGATGGGTGTCGACGTCGAGGATCGCCACGCGCTTGAAGTGCGGCAGCATGGACTCGGCGGCGATCGCCACGTTGTTGAGGTAGCAGAAGCCGGCGGCACGGTCGGCGTGCGCGTGGTGGCCGGGCGGCCGGCAGACCGCGTAGGCGGCGTGCTCGCCGGCGAGCACGCTCTCCGCGGCGGCGAGCGCCGTATGCGCCGCGGCTACCGCCGAGCGCCACGTGTGCTCGCCGACCGCGCACGCGAGGTCGCCGAGGTAGTAGCCGGCCTGGGCGACCGGCGACGCCGCGCGCGGGCCCTTCCGCGGCGTGAAGTCGTCGCCCGAGCCGCGGTACGGATGCACGTTCGGCACGATCTCCGGGCCCGCGTTCTTGAGCGCCGACCACCGCTCCCAGCCGCCGCGCAGGAACTCGAGATAGCCGGGCGTGTGCACCTGCTCGATCAGCTCGAACGGAAAGTCGCGGCGCGGCTGCTCGACCTTGTAGCTCGCGCGGGTGAGCGACTCCACGACCCGCTCGCAGCGCTCGGGCGCCTCGAGGCTCGGCACCAGCCGGCCGGCGATCATGAACTGCGCCGGCCGGTGCGCGAGCTGCTCGGGACAGAAGAAGATCCTCACGCGACCCCCGCGCGCGCGGCCGCGGCGTGCAGCAGCACGTTGGCGCCGGGCGCGGTGTAGCCGGCCTCCGCGCGCTCGTTGTTGTTGTGGGTGATGCCCTCCTGGCAGGGCGTGAAGATCATCGCCATCGGCGCGACCTTCGCGACGTGATAGGCGTCGTGGCCGGCCTGGCTCGCGAGGTCGAGCGTCGGCAGCCCGAGCCGCGACGCCGCCGCGCGCACCAGGCCGACGCAATCCGGGTCGAAGCGCTCGTTCCCGAACACCCAGTGGTCGGCGACCTTCATCGCCACGTTCGCGCGCCGGGCGCAAACCGGGATGGCGTCCAGGAGCTCGGCCGCCATCCGGTCGGCCACGTCGGGGTCCTCGTGACGGACGTCGCAGGTGAGCTGCGCCCAGTCGGAGAGGATGCCGGGCTTGTTCGGCCACGCCACGAGCCGCGCCGCCGTCGCCTTGCCGCCGGTCGCGTGGTAGCGCCAGCCGATGTCGTTGACCGCGACCGCGAGCATCGCGGCGCCGATGAGCGCGTTCTTGCGCTTGTCCATCGGCCACGGCCCGGTGTGCGCGGTCTCGCCGGTCGCCTCGACGATGTAGCCGCGCACCGCGTAGCCCTTCGTCACGATGCCGACGTCGACCGCCTGCTCGTCGAGGATCGGGCCCTGCTCGATGTGCAGCTCGAAGTAGGCGTCGAGCGGCCGTCCGCCGACCGGCGCGTCGCCGGCGTACCCGATGCGCGCGAGCTCGTCGCCGAAGCGCTTGCCGTCGTCGTCGGTGCGCGCGAGCACCCAGTCGACGTCGTACACGCCCGCGAACGCGCCCGAGGCGATCATCGGCGGCGTGAAGCGCGCACCCTCCTCGTTCGTCCAGCACACCACCTCGATCGCTCGCCGCGTCCGCACGCCGTGATCGTCGAGCGTGCGCAGCGCCTCCAGCCCCGCGAGCACGCCGACCACGCCGTCGTACTTGCCGCCGTTCACCTGGGTGTCGAGATGGCTGCCGATCGCGACCGGCGGGAGCGAGTCGTCGGCGCCCGCGCGCCGGGCGAAGATGTTCCCGACTCTGTCGACCGTCACCGCGTACCCGCTATCGCGGCACCAGCCGACGAACTGATCGCGCATTACGCCGTCGGCGTCGGACAGCGCGAGGCGGCTCAAGCCCCCGGGTCGCCCCGGGCCGATCGCGCCGGAGCGCTCGACGGTGCGCCAGAAGCGCGTCTCATTGATGCGGATCGCCGGGTCCAGCATGGCGCGGGACTATTGCACGCGGCGGAGGTTCAGGCAACCTCGCGCACGAGCTCCGCAACCACGCCGAACATCTGGTCGAGATGTTTTTTCTCGGCGATGAGCGGCGGGCAGAACGCGATCGTGTCGCCGATCGGCCGCACGAACACCCCGCGGTCCCACGCCTTCGTGTGCACCTCCAGCGCCCGCGCGCCGGGCGCACCGGGACGGGGCGCGAGCTCGATCGCGCCGATCAGCTCGAGGTTGCGGCAGTCGATGACGTGCGGCAGCCCGCGGAACGAGTGCACCGCGTCCTCGAACTGCCTGGCCAGCTCGTTCGGCCGGTCGAAGAGCCGTTCCTCGGCATAGGTGTCGAGCGTCGCGAGCGCAGCCGCGGCGGCGAGCGGGTGCCCGGAGTAGGTATAACCGTGGAAAAGCTCGACACCGGCGGCCGACGCGTCCATGAAGGTCTTGTAGATCTCCCGCTTCGCCAGCACCCCGCCCATCGGCACCGTCCCGCTCGTGATCCCCTTCGCGAACGTGATCAGGTCCGGTGTCACGCCGAAGAACTGGCTCGCGAACGGCTTGCCCAGCCGCCCGAAGCCGGTGATCACCTCGTCGAAGATGAGGAGGATGCCGTGCCGGTCGCAGATCTCGCGCAGCCGCTTGAGATAGCCGCGCGGCGGGACGAGCACGCCGCCCGCGCCGGCCACCGGCTCGACGATCACCGCGGCGATGTTCGACGCATCGTGGAGCGGGATGATCCGGTTCTCCAGCTCGTCGGCGAGATCGGCGCCGTTCGCCGCCTCGCCGCGCACGAACGCGCGGGCATCGAGGTCCTGGGTGTGCCGCAGGTGGTCGACGCCCGGCAGGAGGCCGGCGGCGAACGCCTTGCGGTACGCCGGCACGCCGCCGACCGAGATGCCGCCGAAGTTCGCGCCGTGGAACGCGCGCTCGCGGCCGACGAAGCGCGTCCGCGTCGCCTCGCCGCGCAGCCGATGGTAGGCGAGCGCGATCTTGAGCGCCGTCTCGACCGCTTCCGACCCGGAGTTGGTGAAGAACGCGTGCCCGATGCCCTCGGGCGCGAGCGAGACGAGCCGGTGTGCGGCTTCGAACGCGAGGGGATGGCCGAGCGAGTACGACGACGCATAGTCGAGCACCCCGGCCTGCTTCTGGATCGCCGACACGATCCTCGGCCGGCAATGCCCCGCGTTCACGCACCACAGCGTCGCGAGCCCGTCGAGCACCTGCTTGCCGTCGGCGGTCGTGTAGTACATGTCCTTCGCCGCGACGACGAGCCGCGGCGAGCGCTTGAACGCCCGGTTCGGGGTGAGCGGCATCCAGTAGGCGTCGAGATCGAGCGTGGCGGTGTCGGTCATGACGGCATCCTCGGAGGGGGGGTCGATTCTACAGCGCCCGGGCGCATAATTGCCCTTCGCGAGGGCGACATAAATATGAATGCGGAACGACTCGACAACGTCAACGTCTCCGGCATGGAGGACATGCCCACGCCCGAGGCCGTCCAGGCCGCGGTACCGCTCACGCCGGCCGCCGCGGAGACGGTCGCCCGCGGGCGCACGACCGTCCGGACGATCCTCGACCGCGAGGATCCGCGGCTCTTCGTCGTGATCGGTCCGTGCTCGATCCACGACCCGGCGGCGGCGCTCGAATACGCCGGCCGGCTCGCGCGCCTCGCCGAGCGCGTGCGCGACACGCTGTTCGTCGTGATGCGGGTGTACTTCGAGAAGCCGCGCACGGTCGCCGGGTGGAAGGGCTTCATCAACGATCCGCACATGGACGACTCGTTCCGCATCGACGAGGGGATCGTCCGCGCGCGCAAGCTCCTCGCCGAGTTCGCCGAGATGGGCCTGCCGGCCGGATCGGAGGCGCTCGACCCGCTGTCGCCGCAGTACCTCGGCGACCTGATCAGCTGGTACGCGATCGGCGCCCGCACCACCGAGTCGCAGACGCACCGCGAGATGGCGAGCGGGCTCTCGGCGCCGGTCGGCTTCAAGAACGGCACCGACGGCGGGCTGGAGGTCGCGGTGAACGCGATCCGCTCGGCGGCGCAGCCGCACAGCTTTCTCGGCATCAACCCGCAGGGCCGGCCCGCCATCGTCCGCACCACCGGCAACCGCCACGGCCACCTCGTGCTCCGCGGCGGCGGCGGGCGGCCGAACTACGACACCGTCAGCGTCCGCCTCGCCGAGAAGGCGCTCGGCGGCGCGAAGCTCGCGGCGAACATCGTCGTCGACTGCTCGCACGCGAACTCGCTCAAGGACCACACGCTGCAGCCGCTCGTGTTCCACGACTGCTCGCACCAGATCCGCGAGGGCAACCGCTCGATCGTCGGCCTGATGGTCGAGTCGAACCTCGCGGCGGGCAACCAGCCGATCCCCGACGACCGCTCGCAGCTGAAGTACGGCGTCTCGGTCACCGACGCGTGCGTCGACTGGGCGGCGACCGAGGAGATGCTGCTCCGCGCGCGGGACGAGCTCGCCGCGGTGCTGCCGGGACGCGGAAGGGAAGCGACGGCCGGCGGGGAAGCGACGGCTCAGGCGACGACGTCGCGGTAGGCGTGCCAGGTCGCGTGCCCGACGAGCGGCAGCGCGACCACTAGCCCCAGATAGAAACTTGCGAACCCGGCCGCCGTCAGGGCGACGACGATCGCCGCCCAGAGGAGCATCGGCCGGAAGCTCTTCCGCACGGCGTTGAAGCTCGTGATCATCGCGGTGACCGTGTCGGTCTGCGGCCGGTCGAGCAGCAGCGGCAGCGAGACGACCGAGGTCGCGAACACGAGGAGTGCGAAGCCGAAGCCGGCCGCGGCGTAGACCGCGGCGAACGCGAGCGTGTCGGGCGAGTCGAGCGCGCTCTTCGCCAGCGCCTCGACGCTCGGCGCGGCGCCCTCGAAGAAGAGCGCCACGACCACGATCGAGATCCGGATCCAGACTGCGAGCAGCAACGCGAGGATCAGGGCGTAGAACCCGATCGCCGGGACGTTCGCCTTCCACGCCGTCAGCGTCGGCCCCAGCATGACGTGCTCCCCACGGCGCACCCGGCGGCTGATGTCGTAGAGACCCATGAGCAGGAACGGACCGACGATCAGGAAGCCGGTCAGGAACGCGAGCTCGACCGCGCCCTTGCCCGGTGAATGCGTGAGCAGGAACCCCATCGCGGCGAGCACGACGCCGTAGAAGAGGCTCGGGCCCGGCGCCGCACGGAGATCCTGCCACCCGGCGGCGAGCCAGCGCCACGGGGCGCGGGCGTCCACCGCCCGCACTTCCGGGATTCCCGGCGGCGCGGCTGCGGGCGGGCCTTCCGGCCGCGGATCGGCTTCGGTCATCGCATGGGCCTCCGACGGCAAGATTAGCGCTGAACCGGGCGCGCGGCGTATCCTTCCCGCCGCCATGCTGATCAACTGCGTCGCCTATCAGAACGGCCGGAAGCTCGCGGACATCGCCCGGAGCGAGATCTCCGAGTACGTGAAGCGGCCGGACTGCTTCGTCTGGGTGGCGCTCTACGAGCCGGAACCGGGCGAGCTGGAAGCGATGCAGGAAGAGTTCGGCCTGCACGAGCTTGCGGTCGACGACGCGCAGACCGGCCACCAGCGGCCGAAGATCGAGGAGTACGGCAACTCGCTCTTCGTCGTCCTGCACACCGTCGAGCTGGAGGCGAAGAGCCTGCGCGTCGGGGAGGTGGACGTCTTCGCCGGCCCGAACTACGTGCTCTCGGTCCGCAGCCGGACCAAGCGCGGCTTCGCCGACGTGCGCGCGCGCTGCGAGACCGAGCCCGAGCTGCTGCGCCACGGCTCGGGGTTCGTGCTGTACGCGCTGATGGATTCGGTCGTCGATCGGTACTTCCCGGTGCTCGAGGCGCTCGAGACCGAGTTCGAGAACCTCGAGGAGCAGATCTTCGCCGGCGGGCTCGCGCGCCGGAACATCGAGGCGCTCTACTCCCTCAAGCAGAAGCTGATGGTGCTCCGGCATGCCTCCGGCCCGCTCGTCGAAGGCGTCGGCAAGCTCTACGGCGGCCGCGTCCCGCAGGTCTGCCACGGGACCCAGGAGTACTTCCGCGACGTCTACGACCACCTCGGGCGGATCAACCAGACGATCGACGGCCTCCGCGACGCGGTGACCACCGCGATGGCGGTCAGCGTGTCGCTGATCCAGCTGCAGGAAAACGAGATGATGAAGCGGCTCGCGGGCTACGCCTCGCTGGTCGCGATCCCGACGATGATCGCCGGCCTCTACGGCATGAACTTCAAGCACATGCCGGAGCTCGACTGGACGTTCGGCTACCCGATGGCGGTCGGCGCGATGGTCGCGATCGACTGCTACCTCTTCTACCGGTTCCGCAAGGCGGGGTGGCTCTGAGCCCCGCCGGGTCGCCCCAAGGGGCGAACCCCGGGCGCGGTTTCGGTGCGAGGGTAGTCCGATCAGCGCTCAGGCCTTCGCCCGGGCGTCGCCCGGCGCGCGCACCGGTCCACCGCCGGAACGCGCGGTTGAAGCTCGACGACTCCGCGAACCCGACGAGGTAGGCCACCTCTGCGACCGAGAAGTCGGTGCGCTGCAGATACTGCTGGGCGAGCGCGCGGCGGGTCTCGTCGAGGATCGCGGTGAAGCTCGTTCCCGCCTCCTCGAGCCGCCGGGCGAGGGTGCGCGGGCTGAGCGCGAGCGCGCGCGCCACGTCGGCCTGCGACGGCACGCCCGAGGGCAGGCTTTCGCGGATGCGCTGCCTCACCTGCGTGACGGTGTCGCTCGCGGTCGAGCCGCGCGAGATAGTCGAGCGCGACGCGCTCGGTCGCCGCCGCGACCTCGGGGTTGCCGGTCGGCAGCGGGCGCGAGAAATCCTCGCTCCGGCAGAGCAGGCTCACCTGGGGCGCGCGCCACCTGATCGGCGAGCGGAACCATTCCTCGAACGGCGTCACGTCGGCGGGCCGCTCGCGCACCAGCGCGACCTCGAGCGGCGCGAACGCGTCGCCGCAGATCAGCCGGCTGAGCCGGACCGCGCCCGCCACGAGCCAGTCGTGGAGCCAGTCCGGCGGGCGCGTCGCTTCCGCCGGGAGCACGTAGGTGACCCGCACGCCATCGGACGACTCCTCGATGCGCGCCGACCACAGCTCGGTGACCACCCGACTGTAGCGCGCGAACCGATGGAACGCCTCGCCGAGCGTCGCGCTCGCGAGCCACGCGTAGCCGAGCGCGTGGCTCGCGGTCCCCTGCATCTGCCGCGCGACCTCCAGGCCCAGCGCCGGATCGGGGACGGCCTCCTCCGCCAGCCGCTGGAGCCGCAGCGTGGTTCGCGCCGACACGCGCTTGCCGGGCACGCCGAGCGCGGCCGGGTCGATCCCGGCGGCACGGAAGATCGGCGCCGGATCGATCCGCCGCGCTTCGAGCGCCCGCCACAGGTTGATCGCGGGCGAGAGGAGCGCGGAGCTGTCCGCTACGGGACTGGAACTATCCATCTAGACCCTGACCGCCCGGGACAAGCGTCTGGCGTCCCGGGTCAAGACCGAAGGGTACCTGCGGCCGTATCTTCGCGCAGTTGTGCTGTGGCTTGACGACATGGACGCACCGCTTTGCCCTGACACCGTCCGGGCCGCGCTCGAGGACAGCGCGGGCTGGGATCGCCTCGACGAGGACGGCGTCGCCCGCCTCGCCCATCACGCGCTCTTCTTCGCCGGCCGCGGTCACGGCCCGATCGGCGCGTTGCTGGACAGCTTCTACCCCGAGTACGCGAAGCGCGTGGTCGCCGAGCGTCGCAGCGAGATCTTCACGCGCGTACGCGGGCTGATCTACGAAGGCGTGCTCCGCGGCGGCATCCTGCCCCTCGTGCTGTCCCACGACAGCGACCCCGCCATCGTCTCGACCGCCGCCCGCGACATCGCCACCCTCGACATCGTCGAGCCCGCGAGCGGCACCCGGGGCGGTGACCTCGTGCTCAAACTGGTGATCACCGGCGCGGTCGCCGTCCCCGGCGCGGCGCTCGGCGGGCTGCTCGCGCGCGGTGACGAAGCGATCAACGCGAAGCTCGCCACGCTGCGCCCGGCCCTTGCGCTCAAGTGGGCCGACCGCGCGCTCGGCGCGATGGCGACCGCGCCCACCGGCTACGCGTTCGCCTCGACCATCGAGTTCTGGCTGCAGTGGCTCGAGGCGCTCGCCGGCCGGCTGCCCGATGCCGCACGCGTGCTTCGACCAGGCGGCGCGCGCGCTCGCGTTCCAGCGCGAGACGCTGGTCGAGGAGGTCGTGCTGCGCGCCCGTCGCCCGCCGTGCCTCGGTGCCGAGACCGCCGCGCTCGAGATGCCGCTCGCGACCTTCACCGCTTCGATCGCGCCGCGCCTGCGCGCCCTCGCCGGCCTGGCCGGGGAGTCCGACGGCCTGCGCCGTGCGCTCGCCGCGTGGCTCGGCGAAGGCCCGGACGCCACGCCCGCCAAGCCGTAGCTCCAGGGCGCGGGAATCCCGGGAGCCGCGCCGCTCACCGCGACGGCGGCGGCGGCGGGACGCCGTCCCGCCCGGCCGGCACCCCGGTGGCGCCGCCAACCCCGGGCCGCACGGCCGGCAGCTTGCCGATGATGCAGTCGATCGCCTTGTTGGTCGCGGCCCCGTTGTCGCTCATCGCGGTGATGAACTGGCGATACTGGGTGGACGTCCATTTCCCGAAGTACAGGCTGGAGGTCGCATCGATGAACCCGGCCCCGCTGCCGCCGCCGGGCCCGTAGCCCTGCGCCCATTGCCGGACGAGCATCGGTCCGATCGTGTCCGGATAGCACTCCCGCCCGACCCGGTCGAGGAAGCCGTCGAAGCCGGGCGACGGCTTGAATTGGTCGGGCGCGCACGCGGCGACGAGGGTGGCAGCGGCGATGGCGGCAAGCGTGCGGCGATTGGTGTTCATTCTTCTCTCCCTGTGATCCGTTCAACCCAGCGTCGGCATGTTGAGGCCGGGCGCCGGCGTGTCCTGGTGCGGCCACCGGGTGGTGACCGCCTTGGTGCGGGTGTAGAACTTGACGCCCTCGACGCCGTGGACGTGCAGGTCGCCGAAGAGCGAGCCCTTCCAGCCGCCGAAGGAATAGAACGCGACCGGCACCGGGATCGGCACGTTGATGCCGACCATGCCGACCTGGATTTCGTTCTCGAAGCGGCGCGCGGCGCCGCCCGACTCGGTGAAGATCGCGGTGCCGTTCGCGTACGGGTTCGCGTTCACCAGCGCGATCGCCTCTTCCAGCGTGTCGACGCGCAGCACGATCAGCACCGGCCCGAAGATCTCGTCCTGGTAGATCTTCATCGCCGGCTTGACGTCGTCGAACAGCGTCGTGCCGAGGAAGAACCCGTCCTCGTGGCCCTTGACGGCGAGGCCGCGGCCGTCGACCACGAGCTTCGCGCCCTCCTTCGCGCCGAGGTCGACGTAGCCCTTCACCTTGTCGCGATGCGCCCTCGTGACGAGCGGCCCCATGTCGACGCCGTCGGCGTCGCCCGGCCCGACCTTGATCGCCGCCGCCTTCTTCTTCAGGAGCCCGACCAGCGGGTCCGCCGCCGCCCCGACCGCGACGACCGCGGAGATCGCCATGCAGCGCTCGCCCGCCGAGCCGTACGCCGCGCCGATCAGCGCATCGGCGGCGAACTCGAGGTCGGCGTCGGGCAGCACCACCGCGTGGTTCTTCGCCCCGCCGAGCGCCTGCACGCGCTTGCCGTGCCGCGCGCCGGTCTCGTAGATGTACTTCGCGATCGGCGTCGAGCCCACGAAGGACACGGCGTTGATCGCCGGGATGGGCGAGGATCGCGTCCACCGCCTCCTTGTCGCCGTGGACGACGTTGAACACGCCGTCGGGCAGCCCCGCCTCCTTGAAGAGCTCGGCCATCCGGATCGAGGCCGACGGCACCTTCTCCGACGGCTTCAGCACGAACGTGTTGCCGCAGGCGATCGCCACCGGGAACATCCACAGCGGCACCATCACCGGGAAGTTGAACGGCGTGATCCCCGCGCACACGCCCGACCGGCTGGCGCAGCGTGTGGGTGTCGACGCCGGTGCCGACGTTCTCGGAGTACTCGCCCTTGAGGAGGTGCGGGATGCCGCAGGCGAACTCGACGACCTCGATCCCCCGCTGCACCGAACCCATCGCGTCGGGCAGGGTCTTGCCGTGCTCCTCGGTGACGATCCGCGCGAGCGCCTTCTGTTCCTGCTGGAGGAGCTGCGAGGAACCGCTGCATCACCCGCGCGCGCCGCAGCGCGGGCGCATCGCGCCACTCGGGATAGGCGGCCTGCGCCGCCTTCACCGCCGCGTCGATGTCGGCGGCGTTGCAGAACGGGACGCGCTTCGTGACGGCACCGGTCGCCGGATTGGTGACCTCGCCGGAGCGGCTCGCAGACGAGCCGGCCGGTTTGCCGCCGATCCAGAGCGGGACAGTGAGCGCTGCGTCGACGGGCTTGTTCATGGGGGATCTCCTTCAGGCTTCCGTACTCGGCCCGAATTGTGACCCAACTTCCGCTGCACGCGCTAGCCGCTACTGGCTCGCGGTGATTCCGCCGTCGATGTAGAGCGTCTGGCCGGTGATGAAGGCGCCCGCGGGCGCGCAGAAGAGCAGCGCCGCACCGGCGATGTCGCGCGGCTCGGCGAGGCGCCCGAGCGGGATGCGCGGCAGCGTGGTCGCGAGGAAGTCGGGACGCGCGAGGTGATGCGCGATCATTTCGGTGCGGACGTACGTCGGCGCGATGCCGTTCACCGTGATCGCGTGCGGCGCGAGCTCCATCGCGTGCTGCTTGACGAGGAGCGCGAGGCCGCCTTTCGCCGCGCAGTACGCCGAGTAGCCGCGGCCGCGGATGCCGAGCGCCGAGCGCACCGACCCGAAGTGGACCTGCCGCCCGCCGCGTCCGCCGGCGATCTGGTGGCGTGCCGCCGCCTGTGCGAGGAACATCGCGGCCTTGACGTTGACCTCGAACACCTCGTCGAACGCCTCCTCGGTGACCTCGAGCAGCGCCTGCTCGCGGTTGAGCCCGATGCAGTTCACGAGGATGTCGAGGCGCCCGTGCTCGCCGGCGACGGCGTCGACCGATTCGCGGATGCTCGCGACCGAGTGGGCGTCGAACGCGAGGCCCGAGGCGCGGTGGCCCGCCGCGCGGAGACGTGCCGCCGCGGCTTCGGCCTTCTCGCGGCTGCGGCCGGACACCGCCACCGTCGCGCCGTGGTGCGCGAGCGCCCACGCGATCGCCTCGCCGATGCCGCCGTAGCCGCCGGGGATGTAGGCGACCTGGTCGCGCAGATCGAACAGCGCGCCGACCTCTTTCGGATAGTCGATGCCGCTCATTCAGTCCATCACCAGGCCGCCGTTGAGATCGACGATCTCGCCGGTGATGAAGCCCGCGAGCGGCGAGGCGAGGAAGCGCACGACGTGGGCGAATTCCTCCGGCTCGCAGAACCGGCCGACCGGGAACCTGCGCGAGCAGCGCCTGCCGCTGCGCCTCGGTGAGCTGCTCGGTGACCATCGGCGTGTTCACGTACGCCGGCGAGATGCCGTTCGCCGTCACGCCGTGCGGCGCGAGCTCCCGCGCGAGCGAGAAGGTGAGCGAGGTCAGCGCGCCCTTCGAGACCGAGTAGGTCGTCCCGGCCGTCAGCCCGCCGGTCTTGGCGGCGAGCGAGCAGGTGGTGATGATCCGCCCCCAGCGCCGGCGCTTCATGTCCGGCACCACCGCGCGCGACAGGTAGAACGCGCCGTCGAGGTTCGCCGCGAGCACGCGCCGCCACTCGGCGTCGTCGGTCGCCTCGACCTTGTTGTTGGAGAGGATGCCGGCGTTGTTCACCAGGATGTCGACCGGCCCGAGCCGCTCGACGATGCGCGCGTGCCCCGCGCGCGCCGCCGCGGGATCGCCGATGTCGAAGGCGACCGGGAGGACCTCGTCGCCGAGCTCGCGCGCGCGCGCATCGTTCGCCGGCGCGTTCACGTCGACCATCGCGACGCGGCAGCCGTCCTCGAGCAGGACCTTCACCGTCGCGAGGCCCATCGTCCCCGCGGCGCCGGTGACGAGCGCGACCTTGCCTTGCAGCGGTTTCAACTCTCGACCCCTACGCGTCCAGCACGCTCTTCTTCCCGAACAGCCCCCGCGCGCGGAACGTGACCACGGCGATGAAGAGAAGATACATCGACATCAGCGACCATTCCGAAGCATAGGCGCCGGTGAGCCCGACGACCAGCCCCACCGCGAGCCCGGCGACGACCGCGCCCCAGAGGCTGCCGACGCCGCCGAGCACGATGATCAGGAACGCCGGCACGACGGCGTCGACGCCGACGTGCGGCCGGATGCCCCAGATCGGCGCCATGATCACCCCGGCGATCGCGGCGAGCGCGGTGCCGAGGCTGAAGACGAACAGGCGCAGCCGCGAGAGGTTGATGCCGAGCGCGCGCACCATCTCGCTGTCGTGCGCACCGGCCTTGATCATCGCGCCGTAGGGCGTCTTCTCGATGAAGAGCCACAGCGCGAGGATCGCGATCACCGCGAAGGCGCTCGCGTAGAACCGGTACTTCGAGTAGATCAGGTCGCCGAAGAGGAACGCGCCGGAGATCGCCTCGGGCAGCGGCAGCTGCTTCTCGGTCGAGCCCCAGACGAGGCGAATCACCTCCTCGATCACGAGCGCCGCGCCGAACGTGAGCAGCAGCCCGTAGAGCGGGTCGCGCCCGTAGGTGCGGCGCATGCAGAGCTCGAGCAGCATCCCGAAGAGCCCGACGAACACCGGCGCGAGGAAGAGCGCGACGAGGTAGCGGGTGCCGACCGGCAGCGCGAGGTACCACGCCTGCAGGTCGGGGAAGAGCCCGAGCTTCGGCGTGACGATGAACAGCGCGAAGTACATCCCGAGCGCGAAGAGCGACCCGTGGGCGAGGTTGATCGTCTCCATCACGCCCACGATCAGCATGAAGCCGAGCGCGATGAGCGCGAAGAGGAGCCCGAGCGTCACCCCGTTGACGAGGTGCGGGAGGAGGTTGAGCAGGAAGTCCATGTCGATCCGGCACGCCGGGACGCGGAGGCACGGAGAGGCGCCGCGCCCCCTCGCCCTGGCCCTCCGTCCTTGCGGCTTACTGCTCGTACGTCGGCGTGGACTCGTACGACTCGAGCTTGCACGCCATCGGCGCGTCCTTGTCCTCGACCTCCTGCGGCGGCACGCTGGTGAGGATCCGGAAGATGTCGTCCTTCTCCGCCGGCTTGTCGTTGTAGGTCGCCATGTAGATCGTCTGCTGGACCTGGTGCGTCGTCGGGCTGATCCAGGCGTCGAACTGCTGCATGCGGTCGCGGGCGGCCATCTTGCGGCCCTCGAGCTTCTTGATGACCGCGATGTTGTTGGTCGAGCCCGCTTCCTCGACGCAGCGCAGGAGCTCGCGCGTCGCGACGTAGCCGTTGTAGTAGACGTTCCCGGGGACCTGGATCTGCACGCCCGGATAGGCCTTCTGGTAGGCGGCGACGAACTCCTTCACGCCCGGCAGGTCGAGGCGGTAGTACCAGGTGGTGCCGAACACGCCGAAGATCGAGTCCGGCCCGAGGCCGTAGACGTCCGGCCAGTCCTGCTGGTTGTTGATCCACGCCGGCTTCTGGTTCATCTTGAGCTGCACCACCTGCTGCCGCAGCGCCTTGATGTCGTCGCCGCCGACCGCCGCGGCGACGACGTCGGGCTTGATCTGCTGCACCTTCAGCAGATAGGACGAGAAGTCGCGGGTGTTCTGCGGCACCAGCAGCTCGTCGACGATCTTGCCGCCGTTCGCCTCGACCAGCGTGCGCATCGCCTTCGAGGTGTTGTGGCCCCAGACGTAGTCGTTGGTGAGCAGCAGCCAGCGGTTGCCGTTCACCTTCAGCGCGTTCTTCACGATCGCGTGGGCGAAGTTGGTGCCGTTGCCGTCCCACACGAACTTCACGCGGTGGCAGTCCTTGCCCGCTTCCGTCGGCGACGACGAGTTGGTGTTGAGGTACACGCAGCCGTACTTCTGCGCCACCTGGCTGATCGCGTTGGCGACCCCGGAGTGCAGCGCGCCGATCAGGAACGCCGCCTCGTTGCGGGTGATCATCCGCTCGGCGACCCGCGAGCCGGTGGCCGGCGTCGTCTCGGTGTCGATGTGGATCGCCTCGATCGTCCGCCCGAGCACGCCGCCCTTGGCGTTGAACTCCCGGATCGCCATCATCGCGCCGAGCCGCTCCTCGTTGCCGCTCGCGCCGTACTGCCCGCTCGCGTCCATCGTGAGGCCGATCACGAGCGGCTTCTTCTGCGCCGCCTGCGACCAGACGTGGTTGTGCTTCCACGGCCCGAAGAACGGCGCCGCGCCCCACGCGCCGGCGGTGGCGGCCGCCATCGCCGAAGCCTTCAGGATCCTGCGGCGGGTCGGATTCGGTTGGCTTGCTTCTTCACTCGGTCGTTCATGGTCTCCTCCGTCGGTGTGGGCGCTTCAGCGCTTGATGATCTGGAATCCGTTCAGCTTCTCGTGCGCCTCGATGAGCGAGGGCACGTACTTGTCGCCGAAGCCGAGCTGCACCGCGGCGAGCAGCGTCGCGTGCATCGTGTCGGCGATCGGGCTCGCGACCGGCGCCGTCTCGGTCATGTGGGTGTAGTAGCGCAGGTCCTTCCGCGCGTTGTCGAGCGCGAAGAGGAGCCCGGTGAAGTCGCCCTGCAGGGCCTTCGGCACCAGCATCTGGAACATGTTGGAGTTCGCGCCGCCGGCCGAGATCAGCTTGTAGAGCACCTCGAGGTCGATGCCGACCTTCGCCGCGGCCGCGAGCGCTTCCGAGATGAGGCAGGCGTTGCCGAGGGCGAGGAAGTTGTTGACCAGCTTGATCTTGTGCCCGGCGCCCGGCGGACCGGCGTGGATGACGTTCTCGGCGAAGCACTCGAGCACCGGCTTCAGCTTCGCGAACGCTTCGGGGCTCGCGCCGACCATCGTATTGAGCTTGCCGAGCTCGGCCTCGCGCGGCGTGCGCGCGAGCGGCGCGTCGACGAACTCGACGCCCTTCGCGGCGAAGTCCGCGCGGATCCGCAGCGTCGAGTCGGGCTCCGCCGTCGAGCAGTCCACGACCGTCGTCCCGCTGCGGCACGACGGCCAGCAGCCCGCCCTCGCCGTAGACGTTCGCCTCGACCTGCGGCGTCCCGGTCACGCAGACGAACACGATGTCGGCGCCTTCCGCGAGCGCCTTGACCGATTTCGCCTCCTTCGCGCCGGCGTCGAGGAGATCCTGGATGTTCGACCGGTTGCGGTGCACGAGGAACGCGAGCGGGTGGCCCTTCGCCACCAGGTTCTTCGCCATGCCGTGCCCCATGAGGCCGATGCCGATAAAGCCGATCCGCTCTTTCATGTCGTCTCCGTTGCCGAGTGAACTCTCGTGCCGCGCGCACTCGAGCGCGCCCGCTGCCACATCCCGATGAGGCGCGCGTAGCGCGCCGCGACGTCGTCGACGACCTCGCCGTCCGACGCCCTGCCCGCGAACCACGCCCGCGCGGGCGCGGCGAAGATCGACCGGCCGACCGCGAAGCCCTTGCAGATCCCGAACTGCGCCGCGACCTCGAAGCTCGCCTCGAGCGTCGCCTCGTCCGCCTCCAGCCCGAGCATCACCACGCCGCGGCAGTGACGGTCGTGGCGCTCGATGACCGCGGTCACCTCCGACCAGGCGCGGACGTCGGCCGCCGGCGGCAGCTTCCACCAGTCGGGATAGGATACCGGCCTCGTAGAGCTGCGCGAGCGAGCGGGCGGTCGTCGAGGCGTCCGCAGCGAGCTCGCGCGGCGGCAGCACCTCGACGAGCAGCTCGCGGAACGTCGCAGCGCACGCGGCCTGGAGCGCGAGCAGTCTGGCGACCTGCGCGCGGCGCAACTCCGGCGGGTCGTCGGGGTGGTAGTAGACGAGGCACTTCGCGACGTGCTCGCCGGGCCAGGCGCGCAGCGCGAGCGCCAGGTTGTCGCCCGCTTCGAACGCGAGCGGCCGCGAGCCCGGCACCTCGACGGGTCTCGCGATCCACAGCCCCCGCCCGGTGAGGACGGGCAGAACGTCCTCGCCGTAGCGGTCGTCGAGGATCACGCCGGCGCCCGGCGGTGTCCCCGGCGCCGCGCACGGCGCCCTCGGCGACCAGCCGCTTGAAGTCGCGGATCCGCTCGCGCGGCGCGCCGTGCTCGTCCGCGATCGCCTCGAGCTGCGCCCGATGGTCGAAGGCGAGCACCGCGAGCGACGGCCAGCGCTTCGTCCGCGTCGTGACGCGGTGCAGGCGCTCGAGCCCGGCGTCCTCGCGCAGCCGGGTCGTCCGGCTGCCGTGCGCGAGGAAATGCTCGAGCTCCTCCCAGCTCGGGATGGCGGGCGCGCAGCCGTGCCGCGACACGACGAGCGCCCCGCACGCGTTCGCGTAGGCCGCGCAGCGCTCGAGCGGCTCGTCGCGCAGCCAGCCGCGGAGAAAACCCGCCATGAACGCGTCGCCGGCGCCGAGGATGTTGTAGACCTCGACCGGGAAGCCGGGGCCGACGACGCCCTTGTCGAGCGCATCGGGGATCGCACCGGGAAACACGACGCAGCCCATCGGCCCGCGCTTCACGACCAGCGTCGCCGGCGTCAGCGCGCGCAACGCGCGCAGGGCGGCGAGCGTGTCGGTCGCACCGCCGGCGATGTGGATCTCCTCCTCGGTGCCGACGATGAGATCGCACTCGGCGACGACCGTCTGCAGATGCGCGCTCACGCGGTCCGACGCGACGAACCGCTGCTCGCCGAGGCCGAGCCCGGTGAGGCCCCACAGCACCGGACGGTAGTCGATGTCGAGTACGACGCGCGTTCCCGCCGCGCGCGCGAAGCGCATCGCGGTGCGGCAGGCGTCGTAGGTCTGCTGCGTCGAGAGGTGCGTCCCGGAGAGGAGGAGCGCCTTCGCCGAGGCGATGAACGCCGCGTCGAAAGTCGGCCGGCGAGATCGCCATGTCGGCGCAGTTGTCGCGGTAGAAGAGGAGCGGGAACGTGTCCTTGTCGCGGATGCCCAGGAAGACGAGCGCGGTGAGACGGCCGGGATCGGTGACCACGTGGCCGACGTCGACGCCCTCGGCGGCGAGCGTCTCGCGCACGAAGCGGCCGTTGTGCTCGTCGCCGACGCGGGTGAGCATCGCGGCCTTGAGGCCGAGCCGCGCGCAGCCGACCGAGGTGTTCGCCGGCGAGCCGCCCAGGTACTTCGCGAAGGTCAGCATGTCCTCCAGGCGGCCACCGGTCTGCTCGCCGTAGAGATCGACCGCCGCACGGCCGACGCAGATCACGTCGAAGGTCCGAGCGCCTCGGTGTCTCGCTCGTGCGCAGGTCGCTTGCGCCGCGGCTCACGCGGCCCTCCGGGAGGCGCCGTTCCGCTCGGCGAGATGGTGGCCGACGCTGACGACGAGCGCCTGCGCGAGGCACAGCGGCTCGACGAGCGAGCGGAACGGCCGGCTCGAGTCGTCGCCGAGCTCGAACGCCACGGTGGCGGAGCGCACGAGCGGCGACAGCGGCGTGTCGGTGATCGCGATCACCGGGACGCCGCGGTCGTGGCACGCCTGCGCGATGTCGACCGTCTCGGGCGTGTAGTTGCGGAAGCTCACCGCGATCAGCAGGTCCTTCCGGCCGGCCATGCGCGCGAACTCGCGGTTCATCCCGCCGGCGCCGTCGAGGAGCTGCGTGCGCACCTCGAGCTGGCCGAGCGCGTAGGCGAGGTACGCAGCCACCGGGAACGACCGCCGGAGACCGATGACGTGGGTGGTCTGGGCGCCGGCAAGCAGCTTCACCGCCGAGCGCAGGTCGGCCGCGCGGATCGCCTCCTCGAGCCGCTCGAGCCCGTGGATCGAGTCGGCGACGAAGCCGTGGAGCACCTCCGGCGGCGTCGTCCCGCCGCCCTTGCCGCGCGCCCGCAGGCTGGCGATGCGCTCGCGGTAGGACACCCCGGAGCGCGCCACCAGGTGCGAGCGGAAGAGGCGCTGCATCTCGGAGAAGCCGGCGAAGCCGATCGCGTTCGCGAACCGGATCAGGCTGGAGGGCTGCACGCCGAGGGAGCTCGGCGATCGCGGCGACGGTGCTGAGCGCGAGATCGTGCGGCCGCTCGAGCGCGTAGCGCGCGATCGCCTGCAGCTGCTTCGAGAGCCGCGGGTACTCGCGCGAGATCGCGTCCTTCAGCTCGTCGTACGTCGCCGGCCGCGCGGCCATCGGCCGGTCCGGCCTGGAACAAACGCTAGAACAAACGTTCTTGCTTGTTCCAAGAATAGAACGTATATTGCGATTTGTCCAGACCGGCGAGAGACCGAAGGAGGAGACGCGGGAATGGCGAGCGCCGCGGAAGAGCTGTTCGTCCGGGCGCCGGCGCCGCCGCCGGCGCGCCTCGCGCCGGCCGGGCTCCTCACCTGGCCGATGGCGGCGACCTTCGCCCTGCTCGCCAGCACGCCGCTCTGGCTCGGCGCGATCGGTCTCTACCAGTACCTCGCGCTCGAGATCGTGATCTGGATGCTGTTCGCGCTCGGCTACAACCTGCTGCTCGGCCACGCCGGGCTGCCGTCCTTCGGCCACGGCGCGTACTTCGGCGTCGGCGCCTACGGGTTCGGGCTCGCGCAGAAGTACGTTGCAGCGCACCTCTGGCTCGACCTCGGCCTCGCGGTGCTCGCGGCGGCGCTCGCCGGCGCGATCGTCGCCGCGTTCATCTCCCACCGGCGCGGGATCTACTACGCCCTCCTCACGATCGCGTTCGGACAGGTGTTCTGGTTCGTGGCGATCAAGTGGCACAGCGTCACCGGGCGGCGAGGACGGCCTCCTCAACCTCAAGCGCCTGCCCGCCGAGTTCGGGTTCGCGAGCCGTGAGCCTCGCCTCCAACGAGGCGCTCTTCTACTTCGCGTTCGCGGTGTTCGTGCTGGTGGTGGTCGGCCTGTGGCGGCTCGTGCACTCGCCGTTCGGCCGCATCCTGCACGCCGTGAAGCAGAACGAGATGCGCGCGGCGTTCGTCGGCCACAACGTGTGGCTCTACAAGTGGCTCGCGTTCGTGATCTCCGCCGCGATCGCCGGCCTCGCCGGGGCCCTCTTCGCGATGGCGCAGCAGTCCGCCTATCCGAACGTGATGAGCCTGCACAACTCCGGGTTCGTGGTGATGATGGTCCTGATCGGCGGCGGGCTGGTCAGCTTCTGGGGGCCGGTGATCGGCGCCGCGTTCTTCATCCTCGCGCGCGACCTCCTCGGCGCGTACACCGAGACCTGGCTCCTCTGGTACGGCCTCGCTCTTCATGGCGATGGTCCTCTTCCGGCCCGAGGGCATCGCCGGGATCTGGCAGAGCGTCGTGGCGCGCAAGCGATGACGCCCGCTCTTCGAGGCCCGCAAGCTCTCCAAGCGCTTCGGCGACGCCGTCGTGCTCGAGGACGTCAACCTTGCGTTCGCGCCCGGCCGGCTCGCCGGGATCATGGGGCCGAACGGCGCCGGCAAGACGACCTGCTTCAACTGCCTCACCGGCCGCTACCGGCCCGACCGCGGCGAGGTCTGGTTCGCCGGCGAGAACATCACCGGCCTCGCCCCGCGCGAGATCGCGCGCCGCGGCATCGCCCGCTCGTTCCAGATCATGAATCTCTTCGACGAGACGAGCGCGCTCGAGAACGTGCTCGTCGCGTTGCCGGGCTTGCGGGCGCGCGGGTTCGACTTCGCGCGCGACGCCGCGCGCGCGACCGCGCTCGTCGACGAGGCCGCGTCGGTCCTCGCGCGCGTGGGCCTGCGCGGGAAGGAGCTCGTGCGGGCGAAGAGCCTCTCCTACGGCGAGCGGCGGGCGCTCGAGATCGCGGTCGCGCTCGCGCGCGGCCGCGGCTCCTGTTCCTCGACGAGCCGACGGCCGGTCTCGGCGCGGAGGGCACCGCGCGGCTCGCCGACCTCGTGCGCGAGATCCGGCGCGACCTGACGATCGTGATCATCGAGCACGACATGCGGTTCCTGTTCGGGCTCGCCGACGAGATCTCGGTCATCCACTGGGGCCAGGTCATCGCGCGCGGCACGCCCGACGAGCTGCGGGCGAACCCGTGGGTGCAGCGGTCGAACCTGGGAGAGCTGGCGTGAGCGCGGTTCCGGTGCCGCGAACCGGCCCGATACTCGCCATCGAGGACGTCACCGCGTTCTACGGCGAGACCCAGGCCCTCTTCGGGGTCTCGCTCTCGGTCGGCGCCGGCGAGGCGGTCGCCCTCCTGGGCGCGAACGGCGCGGGCAAGACGACGACGCTGCGGGCGATCCTCGGCCTCACGCGGCCGCGAACCGGGACGGTCCGCTTCGACGGCCGCGACGCGACCGGCCTCCCCACGCACGAGATCGCGCGCGCCGGCGTCGGCTGGGTGCCCGACGACCGGCGCATCTTCCCCTCGCTCACGGTGGCGCGGAACCTCGCGATCGCGCGCAAGCGCTCGCGCTTCCGCGCGTGGACCGAGAAGGAGTGCTGCGAGATTTTCAGCGCGCTCGAGCACCTGCTCCACCGCGAGTGCGAGAACCTCTCGGGCGGCGAGATGCAGATGGTCGCGATCTCGCGCGCGCTGCTCGGCTCGCCGGGTCTCGTGCTGCTCGACGAGCCGACCCAGGGGCTCGCGCCGAAGATCGCGCAGGACGTGATGCGCACGGTGGAGCGTCTGAAGCGCGAGGGGATCGCGGTGCTGCTGGTCGAGCAGAACGTCGCCGCCGCGCTGGCGGTGGCGGACCGCTGCTACGTCATGGACCGCGGCCGGATCGTGCACGAAGGCCCCGCCCGCGCGCTTGCGGACGACGCGGCGCTGCGCTCGCGGCTGCTCGGGATCTAGCGAATGGCCGCGCACCGCTCCTCGCCGTGGAGGCCCTCCGCAAGCAATACACGCGCGGGACGCTGAAGCGCGAGGTCACCTTCTCGCTCGAGGCCGACTTCCGCGTGCCGGGGCCGGCGATCGTGGGCGTGATGGGCCCGAACGGCTCGGGCAAGACCACGCTCTTCGAGCTGATCACCGGCTCGAACCTGCCTACCGGCGGGCGCGTGCTCGTCGCCGGCCGCGACATCCACCGCGTCCGCTACCGCGAGCGCGACCGGCTCGCGATCCACTACCACCAGTCCTACCAGGTGCGCGCGTTCAAGCGGACGGTGCCGAGCTTCATGCTCGAGCCGGCGGCGAGCGACTATCCGCTCGTGCACCTCTTCGACGAGCCGCAGTTCAGCACCCAGGACGGGTACATCGGGTTCATGCTCGATTTCTTCCGCCGGCTGCGCGGCGAGGACCGGCTGGTGTTCCTGTGCCTGCATCCGACCGAGCGCTTCCACCTCGACATCCTGCGCGAGACCTGCGAGCGGTTCGTGTTCGTGAATCGCGGCCGGCTCGCGCACGCGCCCGGATGGGCCGAGCTGATGCAGCTGGAGACGGTGCGGAGCTACCTCGGCGCGCTGGCGCCGGGCTAGGCCGGCGGGGCCTTCCGCTTCCGGTAGAGATCGCGGAAGGTCGTGCCGTGCGGCGCGGGAAAGTCCCGCTCGCGCGTCCAGCCCGAGCCGCACGGCAGCCGGTGGATGCGGCGCGAGCCGCCGCCGAGGATGCGCAGGTCGCGCCCGGCCCACCGCGTCGCGAGCGCGTAGAGCCGCGGCCGCTGCGCCATCCAGCCCCACATCCGCAACGCCAGCATCTCGCGCTGCGGCCGCAGACGCCGCTCGAGCTGCTTCTCGCGCAGCTTGCGCAGGAGGTCCGGCAGCGGGATCCGCACCGGGCACACGACGCCGCACTGGTTGCAGAGCGTCGCCGCGTGCGGGAGGTCGAGCGCGTTCTCGAGCCCGACGTAGGACGGCGTCAGCACCGCGCCCATCGGCCCGGGGTACACCCAGCCGTACGCGTGCCCCCCGACCGTCTTGTACACCGGGCAGTGGTTCATGCACGCGCCGCAGCGGATGCAGCGGAGCATCTCCTGCATGTCATCTATCGTCATGCTGGCGAAAGCCGGCATCCAGCTTGGCCAAGGGCCGTAATGCCTGTTACTGACGGGCCAGAAACCCTTTGGATGGTAGCAATGAGAAGCGGACACCTCACCGAACTGGAGGAAAGTCGCGGTTGCAATTCCACGAACGCTCGCCCCACGGGAATTCTGGCGTCCGCCCATGGCCTGCACCGGATATTCGTCCCACGTTCGTCCCGCCAGGGTGCGCCCGCTACGCTTCTTCCGAACGCCGCCCCATTGCTTGAAGAAGAACGCCACACCCTGCCGGCGGCACTCGTCGCGAAGGGCTTCAACCCACCATGGCTCCATCGGGCGCGCGCCGGGACCGCTTTCGCCACCGACGATGGCCCAATGTACGTCCGAGAGATCGGCGTCGACGATGGGACCGAGCAGAGGTTCGAACGACACGAACCGGATATGAGCCGGAGTTTCGCGCAGCAAATCGATGCGAGCGGCGAATTCCTGGCTTTCAACCGATGTGCCTAGCCATACGTTCTCGAGCGCGGGGAAGTAGCCGGTCTTCAGCACGTCGCGCATGCGCTCCGGGCGCTTTGTGGGTTGAAACGTATGCCAATGCGCCTGTTCCATTACTTCCCACACGCTCCGGACGAAGCTTTCGGGCACCGGCGCTTGGAACAGGTCCGACATGGAGTTCACGAAGATGCGCAGGGGTCGCCGCCATTTCAGGGGTGCGGCAAGAGCCATTCGTCGAAGTTTGACTCGTCCAGTCCATACGGCGCGCCGTCCCGATGTGCGGGTGGTTCCTGCATACTTCTTGACGCCCATCGCGTTCAGGCGTTTTATAAATCCATGGTTCGCCGTGCCGACCTTCGAAGCTTGGGATGCAGAGCCGACTACGCGCCGCACCAAATGGCGTATCATCGAAGATACGCAGCAATTCGCCCTCGAGCGCACGGCTGTCGTACGCGTGACACGCGATGCGACGTAGTTTGCGTGCGAGCCGGCCCATTGGCCCTACTGGCGGGAAGATGAGCCCCCCGCGCTCAGTATAGATGTCACAAATCTCGCGGCCGGTCTTTTCGTGAGCAAGGCAAAGTGCAATGATGCCGCCTGTCGAGGTGCCGGCAATCATGTCGAAGTGCTGCGTTATTGGGCCTCCCTGAAGAAACCGCACTTCGAGCTCCGACAGGACGGAGGCTGGTAGGATCCCACAGATGCCTCCGCCGTCGATGGGTGTGGGGCCGCGCGACAACCGGAGAGACCATGCTCGCTGCGCCGATGGTAGCGGGCGCAGCCGGGACGAAGAGGCCGCCGGAGCGTGTATAGCTCTGGCCGCTCGCGCAGATCGCGCGACCGCTCCTCTCGTTGAATGTCTTAAGTGATCGAGAGACGACGCGTTCGCCGAAGCGACTACGGAGCCAGTCCTGCAAGTCTTCCAACTGTACATCACCCTGCTTGATGGCTTCGAGGCCGTTGGCAAGGTCGTGCAATGCGCGAGCGAAACCCAATTGCTGGGTAGCGTTCTCGGGCCAGCGGTCGGTGAAACGATCTTCGCGCCATTCAGGATTGCGGACGTCTAGAAGCCGTCCTGCGCGAGCAGCCTCGTCTATTGCTCGGGCGGTCCAGCGAGCCTGCCGAATGACCATGTGCGACAGCGACATGTCGGGAGTGGCTGCATGCCCTGCATGGCAGGACACACTTGGCGGGATTTGACAGGGCTGGACCGGCGCGCGCCACGTTTTGGGCTGCAATCATTCTCCGGTGGACAGGCCATGGAGAACAAAGTATGAACATAAAATGCCCGAACGAACGCGAACATGAGGTACCGGAAAGGTCGACCTGCCAACCGACAATCTACGAAAGCCCATTTTTTCCTATTTTAGGTGAGAAATGACCGAAATTGCGGTGCTTTCTCCGTGCACTCCCATCAAGTCGGGCGACAAACCCGAAGCATGATGGCGCAACTTTTCAGCAGTGAACCGCCGCCGGTTTGCCAGTCGCTTGGAAGCGCGCCAACGCCCCTGTGGAAGCAGGCGCGCTCGCCGAATACCGCGTGCCGTCGAATGGAGAGCGCGATCGCGGAAGAGCTTGATGTCTTGGTGGTGGGTCGCATCGAGAAGGGCGGGCTGCCCGACTGATTTCTGACCCGGCACTCGCCGGGCACGGCGACCCGCTGGAAATCCGCAATCTGAAGGCTTGCTTCTAGTCAAAAATACATATAATCGTATAGTGGAAAACCTGGGCACTCGTATGGATGGCCGCGAGCCGCCGTGACATGCGTGAGCTCCCCACGACTGTCCGGCGCGCCTTTGGCCAGGCGCTGTTCGCTGTTCAGTGCGGCGAGACCCCGCCGGGCGCCAAGCCATTGAAGGGCTTCGGAGGGTCCGGGGTCCTGGAGTTGCTGGAAAATGACCGCAGCGGCACGTATCGCGCCGTCTATACAGTGCGGTTCGTCACGGCGGTGTATGTGCTGCATGTCTTTCAGAAGAAGGCAAAGCGGGGCATCGCCACGCCGCTGCAGGAGATTGAAGTGATACGCGAGCGATTGAAACAAGCCGCAGAGTTGCATTCGGCCAGAGTGGCGGAGAAATCGAGATGAGTAAGGGCTACGAAGTAGGCAGCGGCAACGTTTTCGCAGATCTGGGTTTCAAAAATTCCGAGCAGGAACTCATCAAGGCCAAGCTCACGCTGCAAATCCATAAGCTGCTCAAGGCCCGCAAGCTCACCCAGCACGGTGCGGCAAGGCTGCTCGGCACGACGCAGCCGCAGGTTTCGGCCCTCATGCGCTGCAAACCTGTGTCCGTCTCGGTGGGTCGTTTGATGGAGTTTCTGACCGTTCTCGGTCAGGACATCGAAGTCACCGTGAAGCCCGCGGCAAGAAAGAAGACGGGCAACATGAAGGTCGTCGTACGCCAGCCCGGATCGCAGCAAGCATGACCCCCCGAAGCGGTGGTTGTTCGAGCAAGGGAAACCGGGCTGATCGCTTTCGGTGCCGCTAATCTGGGCGCGATGAGCCGACGAAATTCCGGATGAATCCAGCGCGCAAGCCGCAGGCAATCGTGATCGCCGGGCCGAACGGTGCCGGGAAGACGTCGGCCGCTCCGGACCTTCTTCGCGATGCGGTTGGCATCGACGCTTTCGTCAATGCGGACGTAATCGCCCAGGGACTGGCGGGGTTCAGCCCGGAGTCGGCGGCAATCGGAGCAGGTAGGGTCATGTTGGCGCGTCTCCGGGAACCGGCAAACGCCCGCGCCGATTTCGCCTTCGAGAGCACGCTCGCTGGCCGCTCCGCTCATCGCTTGCTAAAGAGGCGGTCGCGCTGCTGGCAGGAGTAGAAGGACACTGAGCCGGTGGCGGGGCTGCCCGCTGTCATCCGGCGGCAACAATCGGCTGCGATGATTGATCCAGTTAGTTGAGTCAGTACCCTTCCAAACTGCCCCGGCTCTCCCCCGGGGTTTTTCTTTTTCGGCGGAGCAGCGCGCATTGCCGTGAAGCGCGGAAAAAGAACCTTAGCTCTGAGCCGCCCGCTTTCGCCTCTTCCACCAACCTGCCGCACCCATCAGTCCAAGCCCGGCCCCGAAGAGCGGGAGAGCGGCAGGAAGTGGAACGGCCGTGATGTTATAGGACGAGATATTCACCAATGAGCTTCCGGCGAAGCTAAAGTTCGTGTGTAACCTGACTGAAAATGATGCCGCCAACAACTGCGCCAAGGTCAATGATGACAAATCTAATGCGTCAGCTAATAAGGTTGGTGCTTGGAATATGACATTCATGCTTCCGTTTCCGCTCGCCGGTGCAAAAGGCCCGGTTGTCGCGTCCAAATAGAAGTTTGCGAAAATTGCGTTATTTTGTGTGTTCGTGAAATTTACCGGAACAATGTTTCCTGGTCCGACACTCTCACCATCGACTACCAAACTAGAGACAGTTGCATTATTCCAGAATTGCGCCCCACTTGAATTACCGCTTTGCGGCGACGCGTCAGCATTGAATAAGACACTACCCGTTATGCTATCGCCGCCGAATATACTCGTACCGCTCACGTTATTATTCAATGTTCCCGAGAAATCGATCTGAAACGTGGCCGCGATAGTTGATCTCGCACTAACGCAAAGCATCGTTGCGAACACAATCGCGACTGCAACTAACTTGCTTTTGCGCATGGCCATCCTCCTTGCCTGACGGCAGTATGATCTAACTGCAATTGTCCAATGGCTTGTACCATCGCGCATCGTGCCACCGCGCGGCAACTACCAAATGGTAGTGGTGACGGCCGGAAACCTCTCCAGCGCCGGGGCGTCTTTTTGGAACCTTTTTCGAGGGCAGCCGCGTTTTAAAGTGGCCTCAAAGGAAACCTAACTCTGAGCCGCTTGCTTTTCGTCTCTTCCACCAACCAACAGCACCCATGAGTCCAAGTCCGGCACCGAAGAGCGGAAGGGCGGCGGGGAGAGGAACCTCAGAAACGCCAAATTGTAAGTTGTCAACGGTAACAAATGCTCTGCCAAATTGATTGCCAAACTGAATCAGCGTCGATCGGGCCATTCATCGCCGCCCGCCGTCGGGTTATCATCCGGCACCGGCAGCTGGGCGTCCCTCTCGTGATATGGCGCGACGGTCAGCTCGTCGAGGTTGCGCCAGAGAGCGTCGAGTTACCCGCAGATGAGGAAGGAGCCGTCACCAAAGCGGACGAACATTGAGCGGAGTCTGGACAACGAGAAGTCGCGGCGTAGTTCTTGCCGAGTGGACAATCGCCTGAGAACAAAGTATGAACATAGAGTGGAAACAGGCGTGAGCAAGAGAAATCAGAAAGGCAGAACTGCCCAACGCGAAGAATTCTGACGCCTATTTTTACCGGGCACCTCGAATAATACGCCGAATTGGCGTTTTGAGCGTGGCCTTGAGCGCGCGATCGCATCGGTCGTGCTTGTGGGTGGCCCGTTCGGGGCCGTTTTGGCCCCCGGCTCGGCGTCGCGGGGGCATTTTACGCGACGCCGGACAAACTCCGCCCCTTGATCGGCTCAGGCAGGAGCTGCCGCGACCCGCTCGAGGTGAGCCAGCCGGCTGATGTTATAGACCAGGTTCATGAGCCCGATCTTGGCGGCGGCCCGCACCATGCCGATGGTGCGCACAATCGTGCCGCCCATCGAGGTATGCTGATGGCCGAACACATGCTCGACGCGGGCGCGCACCCGCGAGCGCGTGGTGTTGCCGACCTGCTCGCGCTCTGAGAGTGGGCGGCCGCGCCAGGCCCGGCGATGGACGCGGCTCTTGTAGCCTTGCGCCTTGAGCGTGGCCTCGGTCTCGGCCGAACGGTAGGCGCTGTCGGCCCACACCTGGATGCTGGTGTTGGACCGGTCCAGCACGTCATCGAGCTTCTGGCTGTCATGCACGCTGGCGTCGGTCGGCGCGTAGCGGCGGATGAGCTTGTGCTTGCGGTCGATGCTGATGTGGTTCTTGTAGCCGTAGAAGCTCTGGTCGTGCTTCTTGGTCCAGCGCGCATCCTTGTCCTTCTGGGCGTTCTGGGCTGGGTTCGCCTCCCAGGCTTCCGGCGTCTCGCCGGCCTTGATCGCCTCGTTCTCGCTCCGGCTGTTGCGTTGTATGGGCGCCAAAACGATCGTGGCGTCGACGATCTGGCCGCCGCGCGCGATATAACCTTTGGCCTCCAGGTGCTGGTTGAACAGCGCGAACAGCTTGGCTACCAGTCCGGCTTTCGCCAGCGCCTCGCGGAACAGCCACACCGTGGACGCGTCCGGCACAGGGTCCTCCAGCCCAAGGTCAAGAAAACGCATGAACGAGAGCCGGTCGCGGATCAGGTATTCAAGCTGCTCGTCGGCCAGGTTGTGCAAAGTCTGCAGCACCAAAATCTTGAACATCAGGATCGCGTCGTAGGGCTTGCGGCCGGCGGCGCTCTTCCTCTCATCAGGCTTCAGTCGCGTAACCGCCTCGATCTCGGTCCGAAAACTCTCCCACGGAACCGTCGCCTTAATCAGTTCAAGCGGATCGCCTTTGGCGCTGATCGCCGCAAGCCGATCGTTGAGATCGTAAAACCCTATCTGACCCATAAACCGTCCCTGCCAGCAGCATCCCGCGCAAATCACCAAATCTGATTTGCAACGCCATGGCTAGAGGTATTTTTCGAGGTGCCCTACCTATTTTAGGCGAGAAATGACCGAATTTGCGGTGCTTTCTCCGTGCACTCCCACTATGTCTGGCGGCAAACCCGCATCGTTAGCCGGAGAGGCCGAGGCCCATGATCTTCCGCCAGCTGTTCGACAGCGTTTCCAGCACCTACAGCTACCTTCTCGCCAGCCGGCAGGGCGGTGAGGCGCTGATCATCGATCCGGTGCTCGAGAAGGTCGACCGCTACCTCCAGCTGGTGAAGGAGCTCGATCTCAGGCTGGTCAAGGCCGTCGACACCCACATCCACGCCGATCACATCACCGGTCTCGGGCGCGCTGCGCGACCGCACCCAGTGCATCACGGTGATGGGCGAGATGGCCAAGGTCGATGTCGTCTCGATGCGCGTGGCCGAGGGCGACAAGCTCACCATCGAGGGGCTGGCGCTCGATGTCCTCTACACGCCCGGCCACACGGACGATTCCTACAGCTTCCTGCTTACGCGACCGGGTGTTCACCGGCGATACGTTGCTCATCCGCGGCACCGGCCGCACCGACTTCCAGAACGGCAGCGCCAGGGCGCAGTACGAGTCGCTGTTCGGCAAACTCCTGAAGCTACCCGACGAGACGCTGGTCTTTCCGGCCCACGACTACAAGGGCGACACGGTATCGAGCATCGGCGAAGAGAAGCGTTTCAATCCCCGCCTGCAGGTGAAGTCGGTCGACGAATACGTCGATCTGATGGGCAAGCTCAATCTGCCAAATCCGAAAATGATGGACGTGGCGGTGCCCGCCAACATGCACGTCGGTCTCGCGCAGGACGAAATCGCCCGCAAAGGCTGGGCGCTGTCGGCGAAGGAGGCGATGGCGCTCGTGGGTCGGCCGAACGTCGCGCTCGTCGATCTGCGCGAGCGCGCCGAGCGCGAGAAGCATGGCGTCATCCCGGCCTCGCTGCATGCTCCCTATCCCGATCTTCAGGAGAACATCAGCCCCGGCGGCATGCTGCACGAGCTTGCCGGCGCCACCGGCAAGCGCATGGTCTTCTATTGCGCGTTCGGGGAACGCTCGGCGATGGCGGTGCAGGCCGCGCAGGACGCCGGTATCGCGACGGCCTGCCATATCCAGGGCGGCCTCGATGCCTGGCGCAGGGCCAGCGGCTCGCTGGAGCGCCCCGCACGCGGCTAACGCCGCCGGCGTCTCCTGGCGCCGCCATCATCGAAGGTTGTTGCTTCCTTCGGCGCCGGCAGCTTGACGGCTCGCGAAAGATTGGGGAACGCCGCCGTCTTGTGCGGGATCGCCATGGCCTCGACGAAATGCTGCTGGAACATCGGCTCGACAGCTGTCTCGATCTTTTCGATGCGCCGCACCACCATCTCGATCTCGTCGCGCGCCCTGCAGTTGAGGAGCGCGATGCGGGCGCCGGTGCCTGCCGCGTTGCCCGCCGACTGCACTCTGTCGAGCGGGCAGTCGGGAATGAGGCCGAGGATCATCGCGTATTTGACGTCGATGTGGCTGCCGAACGCGCCGGCGAGGCGTATGCGGTCGACGCTGTCGATGCCGAGCTTGTCCATGAGCAGCCGCACGCCGGCATAGAGCGCCGCCTTGGCCAGCTGGATCGCGCGCACGTCGTTCTGGGTGATCGAGATCAGCGGCTCACCCTCGCGCACCAGATAGGAGAACGTCCGGTCTCTGGCATAGATGCGGGGCGAACGCGCGGCCATCGCGCCATCGATGAGCCCGTCCTGGCTTATGATGCCGGCAAGATACATCTCGGCCATCACCTCGATGATGCCGGAGCCGCAGATGCCGGTTACGCCGGTTGCCGCCGCGGCCTCCTCGAATCCCGGCTCGTCCGACCACAGGTCGGAGCCGATGACGCGATAGCGCGGCTCCAGCGTGTCGGGATCGATGCGGATGCGCTCGATGGCGCCGGGTGCAGCGCGCTGGCCGCAGGAGATCTGCGCGCCCTCGAAAGCCGGCCCCGTCGGCGAGGAGCAGGCGAGCAGCCGCCGCCTCGAGCCCAGGACGATTTCGGCATTGGTGCCGACATCGACGACCAGCATGTTGTCGTCGGACTCGTGCGGCGCCTCCGAGAGCACCACACCCGCCGCATCGGCACCCACGTGGCCCGCAATGCAGGGCAGCACATAGGCATAGGCGCCGTGGTTCAGCGTGATATCGAGCTCGCGGGCGGGCCGGGTGATGGCGAGACCCGTCGCCAGCGCAAAAGGCGCGCCGCCCAGTTCGGTGGGATCGAGGCCGAGGAACAGGTGGTGCATGACCGGGTTGCCGACGAGAACGATCTCCAGGATGTCGCCAGGTTCGATGTTGGCCTCTTGGGCCGCCTGTCGGGCAAGTCCGTTGATCGCTTCGCGCACCGCCGCCGTCAGTTCCCGTTCGCCGCCCGGGTTCATCATCACATAGGACACGCGGCTCATGAGATCTTCGCCGAAGCGGATCTGCGGGTTCATGAGTCCGGATGACACGACGACTTCGCCGGTCGAGAGATCGGTCAGATGCGCCGCGATCGTCGTCGAGCCGACATCGACCGCCAGGCCGAAAGCGCGGTCATGGTAACCAGCCCAGATGGCAATGAGCTCGAGGCCGCCGCCCGGCACGCGCGAATTGACCGCGCAGGTGATTTTCCATTCGCCCTGGCGCAGGGTTTTCTGTAGGGCGCTCAGGATCGCAAGGTTGCAGGTGACGTTCCTCAGACCCCACTGCTCTTCGAGCGCCCGATAGACGCGCTCGAGGTCGGAGGAGGGCTTGTGCATGTCGGGTTGCTCCACCTCGATGTAGTGAAGCCTCGTTGCCGGGTCCATGTCGATGGCGCGCGCCTCGGCGCGCTTGCGCACGACCTGCTTGTGCACCTGGCTGTCGGGCGGCACGTCGATGACCACGTCGCCGAGCAGCGTTGCCTGGCAGGACAGGCGCCGGCCACCCATGAGGCCGCGCTTTTCGTCGTAGCGCTCCTCGACTTTGGAAAAGGCGGAGAGATGAGCGCTCGATGAGGTAATGCCGTGCTTGGCGAATTCGCCTTGCCCGACTGTGATCTGGCAGCGCCCGCAGATCGCCCGGCCGCCGCACACGGAATCGATGTCGACGCCCAGCGAGCGCGCCGCCTGCAGCACGGGCGTGCCGAGGGCGAACCGCGCCCGCTTGCCGGACGGCGTGAAGACGATGAAGGCGTCGTTTTTCAGCTCGGTCATTCAAGAGCTTGTGAAGAAATCCGTCATCCCCGCGCCACGCCGCACCGCATTCGTCATACCAGCGAAAGCTGGTATCCAGCTTTGAGGTCTCCGCAAGCGGAAAAGCCTTAAGCGGGATTCCGGCTTGCGCCGGAATGACGAAAATGAGTGGAGCGGCCGGATGTCGGAGTTCACGCACCGACATACGGTGACTAAATGTGTGCATACGATAGCCGCGCCAAGCGGGGATCCACCGAAGCGGTGCAGCATCCTCACTGGTTGAAGGTCTCGTAGAGGCCATTCCACGCGGAGTTCCTATCGGTTTTGGTGGCTCGCGTAAGAAACAACCGTCATGCTGCAAGTGTCCTAGCCTCGTCGCCGCCTGCGCTCCTCGCGGGCCCGGCGCCGGTTCTCGACTTCTTCGGCCGATGCTCCCGGCAGCCCGGCGCCGACCGCCACCGTGGCGGCTGTCGGGCTCACCAGGTTGCGGAACTTGTTGGTCCAGAACTTGCAGTTTCTGTCGGTGCCGTTGAGCACATTGGCGCCGTGGATGGCGTGCATGTCCTCATCGTGCAGCGGGTTCATGATGGCGCTGGTCATTCCGTGCGATGCCGCCATGGCCAGGAAGTAGCCGGTGAGCGCCCGGCGGTTCGGCATGCCGAAGGATATGTTGGAGGCTCCGCAGGTGGTGTTGACCTTGAGTTCCTCGCGCAGCCGGCGCACCAGGCGGAATACCTGCTGACCGGCCGTGCCCATGGCGCCGATCGGCATTACCAGGGGATCGACCACGATATCGTGCGGCTTGATGCCGTGATCGGCGGCGCGCTGGACGATCTTGCGCGCCACCTCGAAGCGCACGTCGGGGTCTTCCGAGATGCCGGTCTCGTCGTTGGAGATGGCGACCACCGGCACGTTGTATTTGGCGATCAGCGGCAGGATGACTTCGAGCCGCTCTTCCTCACCGGTTACCGAATTGACCAGCGGGCGGCCCTTGACCGTCTCGAGCCCGACCTTGAGTGCCGACGGCACGGAGGAATCGATGCACAGCGGCAGATCGACGAGCTGCTGGACGATCTCGAGCGTCTGCTTCAGGAGCGGCGGCTCGGTCTCGTTGGGATTGACCGCGGTCACCCCGGCGTTGACGTCGAGCACATGGGCCCCGGCCGCCGCCTGGGCGAGTGCGTCCTTCTTCACCGTATCGAAATTGCCAGCCACCATTTCCGCCGCGAGTTTCTTGCGTCCCGTGGGGTTGATGCGCTCGCCGATGATGGTGAACGGCCGGTCGAAGCCGATGATGTGCTGCTTCGTTGCGGAAGCGACGAGCGTATGCGTCATATGTTTCCTGTTCAGGCGCCTGAGGATGAGCGGCCGCCGTTGGCGATGAGGTGTTTCAAGGTTTCAACGTCACAGGCAGCCTCGATGTCGGCCTTGGCCTTGTCTGCCTCCGCCGCCAGATCGTCGCCGACGGTTTGCGGGGAGCCGCGCCGCCAGTCGGCGAGATAGGCGTCGGTATCGGTGGCATTGACGCGCATGGCGGCCATGTCGATCGCTTCCTGGAAGCGGGTGTCGAGCATGCGTTTTTCCTCCTTGCGTCCGGCTTTCACGCTGACCTGGGATGGGATGTCGCGCCAGTATGTGACGATGAGCTGCGCCATGGCGATTCGTATATGCGATTGGCTGAAAACGGCAAGCCGTCAGAAAACGACACTTGCGGCCGGTTCCGGCCCCGCCAGCCGTAGTCGGTGCAGCATTTCGTAGCGCAGAAGTATAGCAATAGTTTCAACCAACAGCGTGCCTGGCTTCAGATACAGTTGAAACACAAGATCGGCCCGCAGCGACACGCGAGCGAAACGTTGTCGTCGTATTTGCTGCTCCGCGGCACCCCCCGACAACCATCCCCTGACGGGCGCCGCCACGGAGAGACAAATGATCACGAAAGCGACTGCGCGAATGCCGGCTCACGCTCCCTGGGGAGCGATGATCCTCGCCACCGCACGCACCCTGTCGGCGTCGTTTCGGAGCTGGCTAAGGCGGCATCGCGACCAGCAGGAATTGCTTGCCCTTGACGACCGTCTGCTGCGCGACGTTGGCCTCACCCGCTACGACGTGACACACGGCTACCGGAGGATATGTCGATGACATCCCATGTCGTCCATCGGACGGAGAACCTGGCCGCCTCATCGAGCCTCTCTCGCCTATCCCGCATGTACCGTCACTGGCGATCGCGCCGTCGGCTTGCCCGGCTCTGGGCGCTCGACGACCGGATGCTCGATGACATCGGCCTGACGCGCGAAGACGTCTACTGGGCGATGAGCCTGCCCCTTACCGTCAATCCGGCGGCGGCACTCGAGCGGACCGCTCTCCGGCGCCGCCTCGAGGAAGTGCGCAAGCGGGCCAGCTGAAGCGCCTGCCAATTCCTGCGAGGAGAGTGCAATGCTTAGCAATCCAGAGAGCCGGCATAGTCCGTTCGAGGGAATGCTCGTAACCGTCCTGATCGTCGTGTGCTCGCTCGGAGCCGCGATGTTAGCTGAGAGATCGAGCAAAGAAGCATCCCTGGCGCTTGCTTCCTGCGCTCTGTTCCAGACGACCGCCACGGGAAGCAATTCATTGCGGGAGCTATTGTATGCCGGATGCAATGAGTCTTTCCAGACAGCCGGGGTCCATCGTTGAGAACTGGCTGCCTGTGACAAGAACCAAATTTCCCATGCGTGCCCGAGGATCGTCATGTTTCTGCTTCATCTGCTCAAGGAAAGCCTTGTCCATCTGGCTTCGCTGACGACGCTCGCCGGCTTCTTCTTCAAGGAGCAGGTGATATTGCGCGGCCTCGTCATTCTCGGCACGCTGTTCTATATCGCATTCTATTTTCTTGTCCCAGCGCAGCCGATGTGGGATGCGATTTTCTGGAACTCCCTGCTGGTCGCCGTGAATTTCGCCTATCTGTTCATGCTGTTGCGCGACCGCAAACCGGGCTTCATGAGCCCGCGTGAACAGGCGCTCTACAACGTCTTCGGCCGGCTGTCGCCGGGACAGTTCCGCCGCCTGGCGAGGCATGCCGACTGGAAGGTTGCCGGAAACGACAGCGTGCTGACGGTCGAGGGACTCCCGGTAACGAGCCTGTATTATGTCTTTTCAGGAAAGCTCGAAATTACCAAACGCGGGAAAAGCAGGACCCGGGAGGGCGACATGTTTGTGGGTGAAGTTGCCTATTTACAAAAGCGCCGCGCCTCGGCGACGGTCAAACTCGCCAAAGGCACGAAGTATGTCGAATGGTCTTCGGGCTCGTTGAACAAAATGCTCGGTCGGGATTCAGAGATGAATACCGCCATGCTCGCCGTACTCAGTGCGGATCTGGCCGACAAGGTCGCGCGGTCATAGTCACATAGGTCATGACTGATGGCAGCGACCTTTCGACCCTGACTTGGAATCTGGTAGCGTAACACGCTCGGCGTCTGCTCCCGAAGTATAGCGTCGGTTAGGCTATCTCTGCGTGTGTTGGCGAAGTGGCGCAACCCCGCATAGGTTAAATCCGTGCGTGTAAAAACGGCCAAAGCAAGCGTCGACCTCGACCCCCGCAGCGACGAATTCGTCCAGAATCCCTACGCGGCCTATCAGGTGCTGCGGGACGACTGTCCGCGCTTCAAGTGGGAGCAATATGGCCATTGGTGCCTGGCCAACCACGCCGACGTGACGGCCGTTCTCCGCGATCGGCGGTTTGGCCGGCAGATCGACCATGTCATGAGCAGGAAGGAGCGCGGCCTGTCCGAGCTGCCCGCCCGCCTCGCACCCTTCTACGACTTCGAGCGGCATTCGCTGCTCGAGCTCGAACCACCCGATCACACGAGGATCAGAAACCTCGTGAACCGGGCTTTCGTGTCGCACCGGATCGACAGGCTTCGGCCGCGCATCGCGGCAATCGCCCACGAGCTGATCGACGGTTTCGCGCGCGCCCGCGCCATCGACCTCATTCCGGCCTTCGCCACGCCCATTCCGGTGATTGTGATCGCCGAGGTATTGGGTGTGCCGGCGGCCATGGCGCCCGATCTGCTCGAGTGGTCGCATCGCATGGTGGCCATGTATCAGTTCCGCCGAGATGAAGAGGTCGAGCGCGACGCCGTCACGGCGACCAGGGAGTTCACCAGCTTTCATGCGCGGTTATGTGCAAGCGCGCCGGCGGCAGCCGGCCGACGATCTTCTGACCGCTCTGATCGCGGCGGAGGCAGAGGGAGCGACACTTTCCGAGGATGAGATGATCGTTACCGCCATCCTGCTGCTGAACGCCGGGCACGAAGCCACGGTCCACACCATCGGCAATGCGGTGAAAACGCTGCTCGAAAACAGCGCGCAGGCCGTCGATGGCTTCGCCTCGGGCCACGATGTGCGCGCAGAGGTGGAGGAGCTGCTGCGCTTCGATGCGCCCCTGCATCTGTTCACCCGCTATGCTCTGGAGGACGTCGATCTCGATGGCCTGCGCCTCGGCCGAGGTGAAGAGATCGGCCTTCTTCTCGCCTCCGCCAATCGCGACGGTACGCGGTTCGCCGAGCCCGACCGCTTCCTGCCCGAACGCGACGCCCAACCCACATGTGAGTTTCGGCGCCGGCATCCATTTCTGCGTCGGCGCGCCGCTCGCCCGTCTCGAACTCGAGGTCGCCCTTTCGGTCCTGTTTTCCAGGTTGCCGGGCCTGCGTCTGGCAGAGGCGCCGCGCTACCGCGACTCCTATCATTTCCACGGGCTGGAGAGCCTGAGAGTGGTTTGGTAGGGCGTCGTTTCTGCCCCACTGAGGGACGCTTGCGGGCGGCGGATGGAGCCCGTCTCGTGTATGTCAGGCGAGGATCGGAGCCAGGCCATGAGCAATGTCGGCAGCCCACCTGCAAGCGAGCGCCGTTCCCGCCGTTTCGGAGGCGGTGCCGAGGCGCGCCGCGCCGCCCGCAGCGGCGGCCCGGTTCAGCAGCTCACCTACATCAGGCGGAATATTCCGATTTACGAAGTGTTGAGCGAGGAGGGTTTGGCCCTCATCGAAAACAATGCCGACACCGTGCTGCAGGAGATCGGCGTCGATTTCCGCGAGGATCCGGAAGCGCTCGACATGTGGAAGGAAGGCCGGCGCCGACGTCAATCGCGACCGGGTCCGCTTTCCCAGGGGCCTGGTGCGGTCGCTGATCGGCACGGCGCCGCGCCAGTTCACCCAGTTCGCCCGCAATCCCGCCCGCTCGGTGGAAATCGGCGGCGGCAACACGGTGTTCGCACCGGTCTACGGGCCGCCGTTCATACGCAATCTCGACGAGGGCCGGCGCTATGCGACGATCGAGGATTTCCGCAACTTCGTGAAGCTCGCCTATCATGTCGCCGGCGCTGCATCACTCGGGCGGCACGGTGTGCGAGCCGGTCGACATTCCGGTGGCCAAGCGCCACCTCGACATGGTCTACAGCCACATCCGGTACTCCGACAAACCGTTCATGGGCTCGGTCACTGCGCCCGAGCGGGCGGAAGAACTCGGTCAGCATGGCCAAGATGGTGTTCGGCGACGAGTTCGTCGAAAACAATTGCGTGATCATCAACCTGATCAACGCCAACTCGCCGCTGGTGTTCGACTTCGACCATGGTCGGCGCGCTCAAGGTCTATGCCCGCCACAACCAGGCGACCGTGATCTCGCCCTTCATCCTGTCGGGCGCCATGTCGGCGGTGACCGTCATCGGCACGCTGACCCAGATCCTGGCGGAGGCAACCGTCGGCATGGCGTTCGCGCAGCTATGCCGTCCCGGTGCTCCGGTGGTGTTCGGCACCTTCGCCAGCTCGATCTCGATGCAGTCGGGCGCGCCCACCTTCGGCACGCCGGAGCCCGTGCATGTGCTGTTCGGGGCGGCCCAGCTGGCCCGCCGCCTCGGGGTTCCGTTCCGCTCCGGCGGCGGCTTGTGCGCCTCGAAGGTCGCCGACGCCCAGGCCGCCCATGAAGCTTCGAATACGCTGTGGCCGACGATGCTGGCGGGTGTGAACTTCTGTCTTCATGCCGCGGGCTGGCTGGAAGGCGGCCTCGTCAGCTCCTACGAGAAGTTCGTCATCGACGCCGATCAGCTCACCATGTTCCAGCGCCTGGCGGAGGGCATCGACTATTCGGAAAACGGCCAGGCGATGTCGGCGATCCGCGAAGTGGGGCCCGGCATCGCACTACCTCGGCTGCGCCCACACGCAGGCCAATTTCGAAACTGCCTTCTGGCGTTCCGCCGTTGCCGACAACAATTCATTCGAGCAGTGGCGAGACGGCGGCGAGAAGGACGCCGCGGTCCGCGCCAACGAAATGTGGAAGAGGCAGCTGCGCGAATACGAAGCCCCCGCTCTCGACGCCGCCATCGATGAGGCTTTGCTGGCCTTCATGGCAAAGCGCAAGGAAGTGCTGCCGGACACGGTCGCGTAGAGCAACCGTCATCCCCTCGCAAGAGGGGACCCAATCGTGAATCTCAACCGCTGCTGCGCCGCTTCATTGGATCCCCTCGCGAGGCCTCTTGCGAGGGGATGACAATTTTTGGCGCTTTCGCCTCACCTTCTCCGTCATTCCCTCGGCGTGATCGCGTGTTTTCCTCCAGTTGCAAGCTGCCATAGCCGGCTTGCGCAAACCAGCGGCTCGTTTCAAGCTCGGGGCATGAGAAATCGCCTGCCCCTCTATTTCGAATCCGCAACCCGGCTCGCGCTCCTGCTGCGCAAGCGGGAAGTGAGCGCTCGCGAGCTTCTCCGCATTTGCCGGTCGCGCATCGAAGCGCACAACCCCAAGCTCAACGCGGTCATCATCACTGATTATGCGCGGGCGGAAAAAGCCGCGAGCGCTGCCGACCGCCGGCTCAGGAAGGGCGAGCCTGCAGGACCGCTCGACGGCGTCCCGATCACCATCAAGGAATCCTTCGACTGGACCGGAACGCCCTCGACCTGGGGTACGCCCGCCTATCGCGACAACATCGCCCGCTCCGACGCGGTCGCGGTCGAACGGCTCACGCGGGCAGGCGCGGTCGTTCTCGGCAAGACCAACGTTCCTCTCATGCTGGCCGACTGGCAGAGCTTCAACGACATCTACGGCACGACGAACAACCCCTGGGATGAATCGCGCGCGCCGGGCGGCTCTTCGGGGGGCTCGGCCGTGGCACTCGCGACCGGCATGTCTGCGCTGGAGATCGGCAGCGACATCGGCGCCTCGATCCGCAATCCGGCCCATTATTGCGGTGTCTATGGTCACAAGCCGACCTATGGCGTCGTTCCGATGCGCGGGCACTTCCTGCCTTCGGTCTTTGCTCCCTCGGATATTTCGGTTGCCGGACCGCTCGCCCGCTCTGCGAGCGATCTGGAACTCGCGCTGAAGATTGCTGGCGGGCCCTGAAGGCATCGATGCGGAGGGCTACACATACAGGCTGCAACCGCCCCGCGGCCGCCGCCTGTCTGACTTTCGCGTCGCGGTGATGCTCACCGACCCGATGAGCGAGGTTGATCAGCCGGTGCAGGATTTGCTTGCGAGGCTCGCCCGCTTTCTCGAAGCAAAGGTCAAGAGTCTTTCCATGACCGCGCGGCCGGACTTCACGCACGCGGGAGGCGATGGACGTCTATATCGCGCTGCTGCGCGCCGCGACGAGCCGGCGGCAGAGCGATGAGGAGTTTGTCGCCAACGCCGAGAAGGTCGAAGACATTGGCGCGCGATGACCACAGCTACCTGGCGCAGATGCTCCGCGCCCAGACCATGGCGCATCGTGACTGGCTGGCCGTCAACCACCGGCGCCATCGACATGCGATCAGCGCTGGAATGAATTCTTCAAGACATGTGACGTCCTGTTGTGTCCGGCAGCCGCCTCGGCTGCTTTTCCTCACGATCATGAAGGTGAGCGCCACGAGCGGACCATCGTCGTCAACGGCAATCGGGTGCCGACGACCGATCAGCTCTTCTGGGCTGGATATTCCGGCGCCTTCTTCCTCCCTTCGACGGTCGCGCCGATCGGGCTGACGCCGCAGGGTCTGCCGGTCGGGGTGCAGATCGTCGCCGCCGAGCACCATGACATGACCGCCATTCGCTTCGCGGCACTTCTGGAGCGCGATTACTACGCGTTTACGCCGCCGCCCCGATATCCTTGACAAGTAACCGAAATGTCATCTTGGCGCAGGCAATGCCCCGCCTCATCGCTACTTGAGTAGAAACGCCCAACTGCTAGGTTGCGGCAATCACCGGTCCGGTCTGGAGCAACAAAGGGAGCCGTTCTACTCCGGCAGGCTCCGGGAACCTCCCTGGGAGGAAGATATCGATGTCAGACAAGGAACATATCTGGATACCCAAGCTGAAGCAGCAGCTTGCGGACAAGAAGATCGATCGGCGCGAATTCGTTCGCTACTCGACGCTGCTCGGCATGTCGGCGGGCGCCGCCTATATGTGGGCAGGCAAGATCACCGGTCAGCCCTTCGCGCCGCCGGCCTATGCGCAGGACATGCCCAAGGGCGGAACGATCAAGATCGCGCAGCGCGTGCCCAAGCTCGACAATCCGCACACGTTTTCGTGGGTCTACGATTCCAACATCGTGCGCCAGGTCTGCGGCTATCTGACCCGCACCGGCGTCGACAACATCACGCGTCCGCATCTCGCTTCGAAGTGGGAAGCCTCCGAGGATCTCAAGACCTGGACGTTCACCATCGCCGACGCCACCTGGCACAAGGGCGGCCCGTTGACGGCCGAGCACGCCGCCTGGAACATCAAGCACTGCCTCGATCCGAAGGTCGGCTCCTCGGTGGTCGGCCTGATGAAGGGCTACATGCTCAAGGACGTCGACACCGGCACCAAGGACGACAACGGCAACGCGGTGATGACGACCGAATTGTGGGACGCCAATGCCATCGAGGTCAAGGATCCGAAGACTCTGGTCCTCAACCTCAAGGAAGCCCAGGTCGCGGTGCCTGAGCACTTCTTCCACTATCCGTTCCTCATGCTCGATCCGGCCGAGAACGGCGCGTTCGGCGTCGGCTCGAAGGGCACGGGCTCCTTCGAGCTCGTCGATCTCGAGGTCGGCCGCAAGGCGGTGCTCAAGCGCGATCGACGACACGCCGGGCTCATGTCGACGAATTGCAGTTCATCGACCTCGGCGACAATCCCTCGGCGGTTGCCGCAGCCTTGCCGTCCAAGCAGGTCGATCGGCATCTACCAGGGCAATATCGAGCAGTTCGATATCTACAAGGCCATGGACCATATCAACATCCATGAAGTGGTGACCGCCCAGACGGGCGTGGCGCGCATGCGCCTCGACCAGAAGCCGTTCGACAATCCGGCGGTCCGCAAGGCTATGCGGCTCGCGACCGATCCGCGAGAAGTGCCTGCAGATCGCGCATAAGGGTGTCGGCCAAGCGGCCGAGCATCATCATGTCTGCACGGTGCATCCCGACTACTTCAAGATGCCGGCGATGGGCTACAAGCCGGACGAGGCCAAGAAGCTTCTGGCCGAGGCCGGGTTTCCCAGATGGCATCGACGTCGAGATCAACTGCAAGCCCGACCCGTCATGGGAGCAGGCGGCGGTCGAGGCGATGGCCGAACAGTGGAAGGCAGCGGGCATTCGCGCCAAGATCAACGTGCTGCCGTCGGCAACAAGTTCTGGGAAGTGTGGGACAAGGTGCCGTTCGGCTTCACCGAATGGACGCATCGCCCGCTTGGGCTTCATGGTGCTGGCGCTCGCCTATCGCACCGGCGTGCCGTGGAACGAGTCGGCCTATTCCAACAAGCAGTTCGACGAACTGCTGACCAAGGCCGAGGGCACGCTCGACGTCGACAAGCGCGCGCGAGATCATCGGCGAGCTCGAGAAGATCATGCAGGAGGACGGGCCGATCACGCAGCCGTTGTGGCGGTCGGTCTTCTTCCCGGTCGACAAGAAGCTCAAAGGCTTCGCCGCCCATCCCACGCGCTATTTCTTCGCCGAGGAGTGGGGCATCAAGTCCTGATCGCGCAGAATTTGCCTTCTTGCGCAACACCCCGCCGTTCGGCGGGGTGTTTGCTTATCACTCTGAGCGCCCTCTCCAGCTCTCCCCCCTTGCGGGCTACGGGATTCACACATCTGCTTCGCCGATGGTGGCGAAGGCATATCCGCTGAGGAATGTAGCGAGGTAAGTCCAGCCATCGCGCATGGTTTTTGGCCCAGGAGGTTTGTAGTAGCAATTCCAGCCGCCAAGACGTGCGATGATCCAGGCGAGCCAGGCGAGAGACGCGGGCGGGTGGGGGTTTTTCTGACGCTCCGTCTTGCCTTCGAGCTGGTTCGACAGTTTGGCGAGCGGCGCGAGGAAGCCGGCATCGACGACATCGGTCGCCGGTCGCGGGCTGCCGTCGCGAGCATCGACCAGTTGCAGGGTACGGACGGCCCCGGCGAGCGCCACAGTGGCGAGATTGAACATGCGCCGGCAATCGGCGATTTGACTATCTTCAAGACGCAGACCGTCGCCCTTGAGTGCCCGGAACACCTGCTCGATGCGCCAGCGCAGCTTATAGAGAGCGACGATCCGGCTGGCGTCTTCGGCGGTATGTACCTCTTGGCTAGTGTAGAGACGCCAGCAGATCGCCGCTTTGGGATCGGGGGGATTGATCTCCCGCACCTCCACCAGAGTAAGATCGAGATACTCGGGCCTTGCCGGGTCCGGTTTGCTGTTACGCGGTCGCTTGATGCATACATTCCCGGCCTTGATTGCGACCACCGCCGTGCGTGTTTTGCTGCCAGGGCCTGGGATCGGAATGCTGAGCGTGTGCTGTTTGAGAACTTTGGCTTTTTCGAGCGCTTCAAAGACCCGGGCGCCATCCTCAAGCATTCGGTTCTGGGCAACCCGCACGATCTGGTGAACGTGCGCAGGACGGCGGACGAAATGTTCATAGATGTCGCCCTCACGATCCGAGATCGAAGTCACCGAAGCCGCCTGAGCGAGCACTGTTTCGGCTGCGGTACAGCCGTCGAGCCAGCGGATCGATTCTTTGTCCTCGATCGTTCGCATCCGCCGCGCCGTGGCGGGCGTTTGCGATCGCGTCCAGATGTCCATGCCGACCAGGCCGATGACGGCCTCATCCTCGACATCGACGGCGATCACCGCATGAATGAAATAGCCCGGATCCCGGCCGTTGCCGGCCGGACCGAAGCCGCGCCGCCGGCCGGAACGACCGGCAAAATTGATCTCTGTCGTGTCCTGGATGGCAACGATGTGGCGCCCGGCACTCTGTTCGGCGGTGCGTGCCGCCAGCGTTCCCACGATCGTATCCGGCGACACGTAGGGCGAGGACAAAAAGCGGTGCACCGCAATCTCCCCCGCCCAATTCTCCCGAGCTTGCGCACGACCAGCGAGCCGGTCGATCCTACCCGCTCCATCAGCCATTCTCCGCGCGCCTCCGTACGAACATCCCCGATCGCCAATGGCATGACACCCTCCAACCGCATGGTCAGAGCTTTAAATCATGTTCCACTATCCTTGGGAATCACTTCCGTGCACGCCGTAGCCACAAGGGGGAGAGCTGGAGAGGGGGGTGGGATGGCCGTGGCCATTATGTTGGTCGGCGTTTAGAACCATCAGCATGCCGCATCGGCTGATCACCGACCAAATGCGCGATCGAGCCAAACATCTTCGCCGCAAAATGACCACAGCTGAGCGGCGGCTGTGGGCAAAGCTTCGCGGTCATCGCTTCAACGGCTTTGCCTTTCGTCGCCAGGCGCCAATCGGGTATTACATTGGCGACTTCGTGTGTTTTGCCAGGCGCGTGGTCATCGAGGTCGACGGCGCGACGCACTCGACGGTAGCGGAAATAGTCGCCGATCGGCGAAGGGGAGACTGGTTAAGGCGGGAGGGGTTTCGCATCCTGCGCTATCAGAACATCGAGGTGATGGAGAACATCGAAGGCGTGCTGACGGATATCGCGAGGGCGTTGGCTGAAGACCCCCCTCTCCAGCTCTCCCCCGCAAGGGGGGAGAGAAGCTATGGGGCGGGCGACGAGGGCATGGCACCATCGTTGCTGTCGAAACCATAGATGGAGCGTCCCATGAAACGGAACGACTTGAGCCGATGCCTCGTCGCCTTCGATCAGAATAGCACGTTGGTTGCGGTGGTCGAATTGAGCGCCAAGAGCTGGCTGATCGCTGGGCTTGTTCCTGGCTTGGCCCGTCAGCCGCTGAAGAAGCAAGCCGCGGATGAAGAAGCCCTCTTGGGACTGTTGCAGCGCTGGGCCAGGGAGGCGGTGAAGGCGGGCTGCAACATCGAACGGCTGGTGGTGGCCTTCGAAGCCGGCCGGGACGGCTTTTGGCTGGCGCGATGGCTGCTGGCGCGCGGCATCGAAGCGTATGTTATCCACCCGACGAGCGTTGCGGTGTCGCGCGAGCATCGGCGGGCGAAGACCGACCGGCTTGATACGGCGTTGCTGATGCGGGCGGTGCTCGGCTGGCTACGCGGCGAGGCGAAGCACTGCAGCATGGCGGCGATCCCGACTGTGGAACAAGAGGATGCCAAGCGCCCGAGCCGGGAGCATGAACACTTGATCGGTGAAAAGAGCCGGCTGATATGCCGACTGAAGGCGACGATGGCTCGGCTCGGCATCCGCAACTTCAAGGTCACGCTGCGCAAGGCGGCGCAGCGGGTGGCGGAACTGCGCGGTCCGGAAGGGGTGCCGTTGCCGGCGAACACGATGGCGGAGATCGGCCACGACATGGCGCGGCTGGGTCTCATCCGCGACCAGATCAAGGAGCTCGAGACCCTGCGGCTGGAACGGCTTCGCCAGGCACCAATGGAAGGAACTCATCCCATGATGCTGATGCTGGCGCGGGTCCTGGGGGTCGGGCTTGAGACGGCGGACATGCTGGTTCACGAGGTGCTGACGCGCGGCCTGCGCGACCAAAGGGCCGTAGGTCGCTATGCCGGGCTTACCGGAGCGCCAGACGAGAGCGGCAGCAAACGGCGGGAAAGGGGGCTCGCCAGGGCCGGCAACGCACGGGTTCGCCGCGGCATGATCCAGCTCGCCTGGCGCTGGCTGATGTTCCAGAAGGACAGTGCCCTGACACAATGGTATCGGGCCCGCACCGCCAGTGCTCGGCGCGATATCCGCAAGACCATGATCGGGGCCTTGGCGCGCAAGCTGCTGATCGCACTGTGGCGCTATGTGACTGCTGGCGAGGTGCCGGTGGGTGCGGTGCTGCGGCCGGCGAAGTAAGCGATACAATCGAATCCGCACAAGGAGACAACATACGTTTCGCTATGTCCGATAGGTTCGGCGATCCTGCGTCCCAGACGCGATGTAACCCAGACGATCCAAGGTGGGCGATGACCCGCCAGTGCCCATGGCTGTCGTGCCGAGGGAGAGAATGGGCCCGCCTCCTTGGAGCCTTGCCGCGATACGCATGACTGCATCATGGTTCGGATCCTCAAGATCCACCGCATACAAGGTCGTGGCGCGATCCTCGCCACCCCTGGCAGGCTCGCCTTGGAACGTCCTGTCGGAGCTTCGTCTGTCGACAGATCGCCGTCAGCAGAGGAGGACGACAATGAAAAATGACTCTTGAAGATGAAATTGCTCTTAACTCGGAAAGCCCCATACAAGGGCGCTCTGAGGCTTCCCGCCGCTCTCGCGAGCAAAATTCCTTTAGGCGATCACGGCGAGGCGCCGTAGCTCCGACAGCTCTCTGTCATTCATCCCGAGCACCGCGCCGAGCACCTCGCCGGTGTGTTCGCCGAGCTTCGGCGCCGCCAGCTCATGGCGGATCGGCGTGGCCGACAGGCGGATCGGATTTGCTACCGTCGGCGTACTGACGCCGTCACTCCGTGACAGTTCCATTTTCATCTGCCGGTGGCGAACTTGTGCGTCGGCGAAGACTTCGTCGAGCGTGTTGATCGGTCCGCACGGCACTGCCGCCGGCTCGAGCGCCGCCACCCAGGCTTGCGGTAGTCCGCTTCACCACGGCGGCAGCGATCAGGGGAATGAGGGACTTGCGGTTCTCGACCCGCGCCCGGTTGGTAAGGAACCGCGGGTCGTCGGCGAGACCCGGAAGATCGGCGATCGCGCAGAGTTCGCGAAACTGCCGGTCCGTGCCGACCGCCAGGATGATGTGTCCGTCCGCGGTGGCGAACGTCTGGTAGGGGACGATGTTCGGGTGCGCGTTGCCGAGACGGGTGGGCGGAACGCCGCTCACCAGGTAGTTCAGGGCCTGGTTGGCGAGCACCGCAACCTGTGAATCGAGCAGCGCCACGTCGATGTGTTGGCCCTCGCCCGTGCGGTCGCGATGGCCGAGTGCTGCCAGGATGCCGATGGTGGCGTAGAGCCCGCTGAAGATGTCGGCGAAGGCGACACCGCATTTCATCGGCCCTTCGCCGGGCTCGCCGTCCGGCGTTCCGGTGACGCTCATGATCCCGCCCATGCCCTGGATCATGAAATCGTATCCCGCCCGGTTCGCGTACGGGCCGCTTTGTCCGAAGCCGGTGATGGAACAATAGACGAGCCGGGGGTTGATCATTCTGAGGCTCTGATAGTCGAGGTGGTATTTCTCCAGGCCGCCGACCTTGAAGTTCTCCACTACGACGTCGCTTTGCCTGGCGAGATCGCGCACCAGAGCCTGTCCCTGCGGCTTTGCGATGTCGACGGCCACCGACTTCTTCCCGCGGTTGGCGGACAGGAAGTAGGCCGCATCGCCCGGCGTGCCGTTGGCGTTGGTCAGGAACGGCGGTCCCCAGCCGCGCGTATCGTCGCCCTCGCCGGGCCGCTCGATCTTGAGTACCTCCGCGCCCAGATCGGCGAGGATCTGACTTGCCCAGGGCCCCGCCAGTACTCGCGACAGGTCGAGAACTCTCGTGCCGACCAGCGGTCCCGTCATTTCAGTCTCCTTGGTTGCGTCGAATTCATGCAATTGCCCTTGTGCCGCCCATTGCCGTATGTCACGGAAACGTCATAGTATCCCGCCACCAAAAAACGAGCCGGCGGAAACCCGGCCGCCACGAAGCTGTCATGTGTCCATGACAGCAACCAGAGTGGGGTAGTGGCCCCGCAAATCCTCGGAGGTGTCAATGACGAAATCGACGAAGTCGGCTTGCTCAGCAGCGGCAACGATGCTGGCAGCCAAACGCCTTAGCCGCCGTACCATGCTCAAGGCTGGCGCAGCGGCGGGCGCCATATCGCTCGCCGGTCCGGCGCTCGTTCGCAACGCTCGATCGAGCTCGGGCGAGATTAATCTTCTGATGTGGTCCGACGAGTTTCCCAATCCGGTCATCCCGAATTTCGAGTCCAAGACAGGCATCAAGGTCAACCAGACACCGTTCTCTCAGAACGAGGAGCAGATCAACAAGCTGCAGGCGACGGGCGGTGAGGGTTTCGATCTCTGCCAGCCAACCCGTGACCGTTCACCGCAATTCAAGGATCTCGGGTTGCTCGCACCCTTCGACATGGGCAAGGTGAAGAACGCCGGTAACCTCATCCCCTCGATGCTCGAGGGATCAGCGAGTGTCTGGACCTGGGACGGCGGGCTCTATCACTTGCCGCACGTCTGGGGTTCCGAGGCGCTTTCCTGGCGCACTGACAAATGGCAGCCGAAGGATCCGGCCCAGCTGTCCTATGGCGACCTCTGGGGCGAAGACGTGAAGGGCCACGTTCAGGGCCGGCCGCATTCGCTCCTGCTCGGGATCGGACTGTGGATGGATGGCAACGGCAAGCTGCCCACCAACCGCATGGCCGATTCATTCAAGGATGAAGAGTCGTTCAAGAAGATCTACGACCAGATCCTTCCCGTTGCCATCGAACGCAAACCCTGGATCAAGTCGTTCTGGGACTCGGCCGACAACACCAAATCGAACCTGTTGGAAAACGATGTGTGGATCGGTCAGACCTGGGACGGCCCGGTGTTGTCGCTCAAGAAGGACGGCAAGCCGGTTGCGTATCAGGCGCCGAAGGAGGGAGCGATCACCTGGCTGGACGGCTTGTCCCTGATCAAAGCGGCCAAGAATGTCGACCAGGTCTACGCATTCCTCGAGTATCTGCAGACGCCGGAGGTGTCTGCACAGGTGGCCGAGGGATCGGGTTACAATCCGGTGGTAACCGGGGCGGACGCGTTGACCTCGGATGCGTTCAAGAAGAATTTTCAGGAAGCGTATCCTGGCGATTCCCTCAAGAACCTGTGGCATCGCATTCCCGAGCCCTCCTGGTTCGGCGAGCTCAGAACCCAATACGCCGACAAGCTCAGGTCCGCTTGAGCCGGCCATGTTTCGAGCAGCCCCGGCAAACCCGGGGCTGCTTTGTTTTTAGAGCACGATGCCGGTGAATCGAATGCCGCTTCCGGTTCCTGTCGGCGGCGGTATTATGTTGCGCGAAGAAGGTGGCCAGCGGGCAGGGCAGAATGAGGGCGGATGTCGAACTCGATCGGGTAACGATCAGATTTGGCCAGTTCACCGCCGTCGAAGGGGCCACGCTTCGCATCGAGGACGGTGAGTTTTTTTCGTTCCTGGGCCCGTCCGGTTGCGGCAAGACCACCATCCTGCGCACCGTTTCCGGTTTTCTCGAACCCTCCCAGGGAGCGGTGCGGATCGGCGGCCAGGACATGGCGGGAATCGGCCCCAACAGGCGGCCGACCGCCCTCATTTTCCAGAATCTGGCGCTGTTCCCGCTGATGAGCGTCGCCGACAACATCACCTATGGGCTCAGGGTCCGAGGCATTCCACGCGAGGAGCGCAAGCGCAAGGCCGACGATCTCTTGAAGCTGATCGAGCTGCCGGGGCAGGGCGGCAAGCTCGTCAGCGAGTTGTCCGGCGGCCAGCGTCAGCGCGTCGCCATCGCCCGCGCCCTCGCGGTCGAGCCCAAGGTCCTGCTGCTCGATGAACCCCTGTCGGCGCTCGACCTCAAGCTGCGCCAGCATATGCGCAACGAGCTGCGCGCCATCCAGAAGCGCGTCGGCATCACCTTCATCTACATCACTCATGATCAGGGCGAAGCGCTGACCATGTCCGACCGTATTGCGGTCATGAACGAAGGCGTCATCGAGCAGGTGGGCGACGGCAAGGCGATCTACGACGAGCCGAAGACCCCGTTCGTCGCCTCTTTCGTCGGCGAGAACAATCCCTTTGCCGGGCGCGTGGTGAAGAGGGTCAACGCGAGCGCGATTGTGGAGACGCATTTTGGCTGGCTGCGCGGCCGCAACCCTGGAGGTCTCGCAGTCGGCAGCAAGGCGATCCTGTTTGTCCGGCCCGAGTCCTTGGTGCTCGGCAAAGGCGCAAAGGATGCGACCATCGAAACCAGGGTCAAGAACGTGGCTTTCGAGGGTAACGCCAGCCATCTGTTCCTGGAAGGCTCGGGCCGCAAGGATATTACGCTGACTGTCGGCCGCCACGCCAAAGCCGCCGTTCCCGAGCAGGGGGCCAAGGCGTTGGTTTCCTTCGAGCCCGAAAGCGGTCTCGTCCTTCCCGAAGGAAGGCTCGCCCGTGAATAGGGCGTTCGCTTTCCTGTTGCCGTTCGCCGTCATCGCCATGTTCATGGCCATGGCCCGCTACGAACGGCGCATCGTCGGCCACGACCCGACCCGTAAGGGATTTTTCGAACGCAACGGCCCGATGCTCGGTGTCGTGTTCATCGTTCTGGTCGGATTCTGGACGCTGTTCCTTGTCGTTCTGCCCTACCTCTACATGGTCCAGGAAAGCTTCCATCCCACGCTGCGGCCGATCGCCCGCGGCGGGCCGGAGGATGTTCTCACGCTTGCCCAATACCGTTCGTTCATTTTCGAGCCGATGGGGGGCGCGCTCAACGTCAACCACATGGGCGCCTTCCTCTTTACGATCGTCGCTTCAATCCTCGTCACGGCGCTCAACTTCGCGCTCTGCTATCCGCTTGCCTACTACATGGCCCAGGCCGGCAGCGCCCAGAAGGTACGCCTCTGCCTGATGGCGCTCATCGTTCCCTATTGGGTGAACGAGGTGTTGCGGGCGTTCGCCATGCGCGTCCTGCTCGCTTCCTCGGGGCTGATCAACAGGCTGCTGCAGGCGCTCGGCGTGATCGATGAGCCATTCGACTTCCTCGGCGCCAACGTCGGGCTCTACGTCGGGCTCTCCTATGCGTATCTCCTGGTGATGATTTTCCCGCTCTACAACGCCATCGAGAGCCTCGACAAGAACCAGATCGAGGCGGCGCGTGATCTCGGAGCGCCGTGGTGGCATATCCATCTCAATGTCGTCATGCCCCATGCCAAGGCCGGCATTGCGTCAGGCTGCACGCTGGTGTTCATGCTAACGGCAGGTTCTCTTGCCGCGCCGCAGTTTCTCGGCGGTCCGAACACACTGTGGTTCACCTCGGTCGTCTATGACTTCTTCTTCCAGGCATTCAACTGGCCGCGCGGCGCCGCTTACGCCTTTATCCTGCTGATCGCCTGTATCGTGTTCGTCATGACGGTTCTGAGGTTGTTCCGCGTGTCGCTGGGCGAAACGATCAGATGACATCGAAGACCGTCATCAGGATCATGATCGGGTTCTACGTCCTGATCTTTTTCGCCTACCTGTTCGGACCGTTGCTGGTGATGGGGGTCACCGCGTTCAACACGCCCAACTATCCCACCGCCTATCCCTTCGAGGGCTTCACCTTGCATTGGTTCAGCGACCTCCTGGCCGACCGCGACATGATGGAGGGATTGTGGAACTCGGTCGTCATCGGGTTCGGCGTGGTGGCGCTGTCGGTTCCGGCTGGGCTCGCGGCGGCGATCGTCATGAACCAGATCTATTCCCGTGCCCGCGGTCTCTATTACCTGGTCACCGTCTCCCCGGTGCTCACTCCAGGAGTGATCATCGGCATCTCCACAGTGATCTTCTGGAAGGATCTGGCTGAAATCACCATGACCAAGCCGTTCCTCTACAAGGGCATTATTCTCGCCATCTTTGGCCAGACGAGCTTCATCGCGGCGTATTGCCTGCTCATCATCATGGCCCGGCTGCAGCGCTTCGACCGCGCCCAGGAAGAGGCCGCGCTCGATCTCGGCGCCAGCTATCCGCAGGTTTTCTGGCACATCCTTCTGCCGTTTCTGAAGCCTGCCTTGTTGTCGGCCGCCATCATCGCCTTCCTGTCTTCGTTCGAGAACTACAACACGACCACCTTCGCTATCCTGGCCGACAAGACCCTGGTGACCGTGCTCGCCGGACGCGTGCGGCAAGGCACTACTCCGGCGCTGTCCGCCCTGGCGGTGATCATCATCGCCATCTCGCTCGCCGGAGCGATTGCCTACGAGGTGCTGAAGCGGCGAGAGGAGCGGGTGGAGGAGCAAACGCGGCAGCGGGCCCGCATTGCCGAGCGTGGGCTCGACCAGGCGGAGCCGGTCATGGCCTGACGCCGGATTACTCGCGCATCGCCATGACATGGGTGACCATGCTGAGGACGCTCGCGGCCGCCATGAACCAGAACAGGGCGAACGGCCAGCCGTCCTGGAGCGAGCCCACGAGCTGCGAGGCCGCGGCCCCGCAGGCCATCTGGGTAAAGCCGGACCATCCCGCCGCAGCGCCCGTGAGGCGCGGGTCAACGCTGATGGCGCCCGCCGTGCAGTTGGGGATGGTGAGGCCGTTGCCGAAAGCCGCCACTGCCATCGGGACAAAGAGGGTGGCCGGCGCCAGCAAGCCGGAGATCGCCGCGATCAGACACATGATTCCGCCGGCAAGGGTCAGACCGGTGCCGAGGAGAATGAGCCTGTCGATCCCGAGGCGTTCGCTGTGGCGCCCGGAGAGAAAATTGCCGGCCATGTAGCCAAGTGAGATTGCGACGAACCAGAGGCCATATTCGACCGGCATCCTTCCCAGCACGTCCACCATTACGTGAGGTGCCCCGCCCAGAAACGCAAAGAATACTGCCGACCCGAAGGCGAGGGTCAGGGCATAGCCGCGAAAGCGCTGCATGGCGAACAGATGACGGGCGCCTGAGAGCAGGCCGAAGGCGGGTGCCGAAGAGGACCGGTTGTGATGCGTCTCGGGAAGCAGGCGCCAGGATATGAGCAAGGCGACGGCGCCGAGACCGGCAACCAGCCAGAAGCCTGCTCGCCAGCCGGCAACTGCATCGAGCGCCCCGCCGATCGCCGGAGCCACCATGGGAGCCACCACAAAGGCCATCGTAACGTAGGCGATGACGCTCGCCGATTTCTCACGGCTGTAGACGTCGCGCACCATGGCGCGGGCGAGCACCAGGCCCGCCGCTCCACCGACTGCCTGCAGGAGACGTGCGCCGACCAGCACTTCGATCGATGGCGCCGCCGCGGCAATCGCGCTCGCGGCTACGAACAGCGTCAATCCGAGCAGCAGCAGGGGTCTTCGTCCATGGCGGTCGGACAAAGGGCCATATGCGATCTGGCACCCGGCCATGCCCATCAGGTAAAGCGTGAGCGTCAACTGTGCCACGCCATAGGAAATGCCGAACTCTCCCTGCAATCCGGGCATCGAGGGAATGAAGATGTTTAGCGCCAGCGGCCCAATGGCGCTGATCGCCACGAGAATGAAGAAGAAGGAAGGCCGGCGCGCCTCTGCCTCGTGCTCAAGGCTTGGTGAAGACATGGGTGGTACAGTCAGAACGCGAGCGCCTTCGTGATACCGGCGATCAGGCGCCGGCGGGGCTCCGGATCGCGAAAAGGTTCGGCCTCGGCGCCCGCGAGCAAGTCCCAGTTCCTGCTTGCCGACTGCGACCTCAGCGCGATGGCCTGCTCTCGGTTTTCAAGATGCCCCAAACAGGCGATGGCGTACATCGTGTCCCACGCATCGCCGGCAATCGCCACGAAGGCCGGAAGCGCTTCCGCGTATCGGCTTTCGACAAATTCGGCAACGCCGCGCCACGACGCACACCAGAGCGGCGGCAAAGGATTTAATCTAAATACTTGATCGAAATACTCACGGCTTGCCGGGAGGTTTCCTGAATAGGCATTGAGCAATCCTATCTCGACCAGCACATCGGGGTCGCCTGGATTGAGCGAGAGTGCCTGCTGATAGGAAGGTTCTGCGGCTTCCACGCCCTCCAAGTGTAACTGGCAAAGGCCGTAAGCTGTGTGGCATCTGGCGCTGGCTGGATCAAGTTCAACGGCGCGTGCGGCCAGAACTCAGTCCCTTCGAGAGGTCTTCTTTTGAAAAATCAAGGTACCATCGGTTCAGATGACATGCCGACAGCCACCGGTGCGCCTCGGCATTTTTTGGATTTGCGGCAATCGCCCTTTGAAAGCAATCAGCTGCCAGGGCAGTGGCTGCCCGCGATAGTTTTCTGAAGTGCCACATTCCCTGCAAGACATGCTCATAACTCGACAGCCCCTCCAGGCTCACACCTGGGCTGCGCGTGGCGACCTCCATCTCGAGCCGTCCCATGAGGGTGCAGGCGATGGTGTTGGCGACTTCATCCTGTACCGCGAAGATGTCCCGCAGCGGCCGGTCGTAGTGATCCGCCCACAACACGCCTTCGGTCTTGGCATCGGTCAGGCGCGCAGCGATGCGGATGCGGTCCTCGGATTTCCGGATATTCCCCGTCACTACATAGTCCGCTGCAAGCTTTTCCCGGATCTCGTGCATATCCGCGCCGTGGCCGCGCAAGGCAAACGACGAATGGCGGCCGATTACCGAGAGAATCCGATACCTCGACAATCGGTCGATGATGTCCTCGGTCATGCCGTCGCTGAAATATTGCTGGCCGGGATCGCCGCTTAGGTTATCGAAGGGTAGCACTGCAATGACCGGCTTGCGGTCATGGCGTGCTGAGATTCCTGGCTTTGCGTCATTGGCATCGAGGAAGCGGCGCAGCTCCTGCAGTTCCACGCCGGGTGCAACATGCAGTTCGCGCTTCAGGATCAGCTTGCACGCTTCGTATTGCTTGATGGCCAGCGGCTTTTCTCCCTTTGCCGCATATGCTTCGATGAGTGCGCGATGCGAGGCCTCTCGCAGCGGGTCGAGGGTCACGAGTCTTTGTGCGGCGACAATGCGTTCATCTCCGGCGAGCGCCGCGGCAAGTGAATCCAGCACCATGATTGCGCGCGAAGCGAGATCGGCGCGGGCTTCGCGCAGCCAATCCTCGAATGCGCTATCAGCGATGGTAAGGCCATCCAGGAAGGGTCCTGCATAAAGATCTGCCGCGCGCCGAAGCTCGGACGCATCCGTGCTTGCCGATGCCGCAAGGAACTCGACGACGTCGACGCCGACCAGCTTCGTATTGAGCCCCACGCGGTCTCCGTTCAGCACCAGCGGGTCGGCATCGAGTGCCGCGAAGTCTTTTCGGAGTGCAACCAGCGCCTGACGCAGGCTGTTTCTCGCCTGCTCCTCGGCGCGGTCGCTCCACAGCAGACCGGTAAGCCGGTCGCGGGTCACCTCAAGGCGTGGCGCCATGGCCAGAATGCCGATGAGGGCCCGGTTTTTCTTTGCCGGAACATCTATGTGCCGTCCTGTGCCCGAGATCAGGTGAAAGCCGCCCAATAGTTCAAGCCGGGCTTGGGTCATGGCTAATTGTCGGACTTTTTGGGTTTTTTCGGAGATTTTCACGCCGCGTTTCACCCCTGCCTCACGGCCTGGTCGCGATGCTGAGATGCAGGACGAAGGCAACGGTACCTGAAAGGAAACTCCAATGACGATCCTGACCGCGGTTTCAATAAGGTCATTTCATCTGCCAAAATTTGGAGTTCCCAGATGGCCAAAACTCAAACTCGGTCAGCGCTTGTCGGATACCATACCGGTCTACGCCGGCGCCGTCTCAATGACTTATCTGGTCGCTTTAGGTTTAGGGCAGGACCCGTGGTCGAGCGAGGAGCGAACACGTCGGGATCGCGACTACTGACTTTGGCGGGTCGAGCAAACACCGGCTCACAGGCTAGTACCAGTTGCCGCGCTCCTCCTCTGTCCCCATGGCGGCCGGCTTGCGGTGACGATAGGCGTCGGCGTGCACGACGGTGCGGTCGGCGAAAAGGTGAATCACCGCATACATCGGCGGCTCATCGCTGTAGACGGTCGGCAGGCTCTCCCTCACCAGGGGCAGCTGATGGCACGTACCGGGGATCGTGGAAAACCCGATGCCTCGCCATTGACCGCCGATCGGACGGTGGGCGTGCCCGAAAAACAGGTGCCGCACCGGGAAACCCTCAATCGCCGCTGAAAATCCTTCCGGTTCCTTGAGCTTGATCGCATCCATGAGCGGATGCTCGATATCGAAGGGCGGGTGGTGCATGAAGACATAGATGTCCGAGTTCCGCGCCACAAGCAACTCCCGGCGCAGCCATTCGCACCTCGCCTCGCAGTATGCGCCCGCCGATGTTTCAGGCGACGCGAAGGTATCGAGAAACAGAAACTGCCTATTCTCCGCGCTCACCCGAAACTGAACAAAACCCTTGCTGTCGCGTGGCGCTTCACTGAAGACTCGTTGAAAATTATCGCGGTCGTCATGGTTGCCGATCATCAGATGGGCGTGCAAAGGGAATTCCGCGAGCAGCGCCTTCAGGGCTTCGTACGCGGCGATCTCGCCACGTTCCGCGAGATCGCCAGTGATCGCCACGAACGAGGCATCGCCGTGATGAGCCTGAACGTCCTCGAGGCAGGCCTGGAAACTTCGGTCTTGCCGGTCATCAGCGCCTCGACGGCCTTTCGGAACATCCGGTCGAGCAGCTCCGCCATGCGCGCCGTCTCGAGCGCCGCGTTCGACAGCGCGACCGCCGGGACGTCGAGAGCCATGCGGTCGAGGTAGCGGGTAGCGAGCAGATAGTCCTCACTTTCGTGGCGATCCGGCAGGACACGGCGGGCGAGCGCCATGATCGGCGTCGCCAGCGGCAGGCACACGGCGGCGAGGGCGATGTTGAATCCGACATGCGCGCCGAGCACCTGAAGCACCGGATCCGGGATGTATGAGGCGAGCAGGGGGGCGATGCTGGGCAGCGCTGGCAGCAGGGCCGCCGCCCCCACCCCCCGGCAGACAAGGTTGCCAAGCGGCAGCCGCCTCGCCGCCGGCATGAACTCTCCGGTCGAAAGCAGCGCCGGAACACCGCCGCCGAAGTTGACGCCCAGCACGAATGCCAGCGCATTGGCCGGCTCGAGGCTGCCGTTAGCGACGAACGAGGCGATGATGAGAATGATGGCGAGACTCGAGTAGCTTAGCGCAGTGACGATGGCGCCGGTGACGCAGGCGAGTAGAGGATCCCGGCCGATGGTCGCCAGCACGTCGTGAAAGAGCGTTGCCTCGTTGAGCGGCGCCGACGCCGAGGAAACCAGGGTAAGCGCCATCAGCATCAGCCCCAAACCGATGAGGATTCGCCCGATGTTGCGCGGCTTGTATTCGGACGAGATGCTGAAGCTCGCATACCCCGCCAACAGCAGGAGGGGTGACAGCCACGCCGCCAGCGACAGCCCGCCCGTGGCCAATACGGCGGTCGCGAGCGCCGAACCGATGTCGGCTCCGAGCAGCACCGCAAGTCCGATTTCAGACTTGAACGTGCCCGCGGCGGCAAGGCCGGTGACGATGAGCGCCATGGCGGTGCCGCTTTGCAGGAAGCTCGTGGCGACGGCGCCGGCGAGTGCTGCCGTGATCCGGTTCGACAGGTGGCGCTCGATAAACCGCTTGAGCCGGTCGCCCCACGCCCGCACGATGCCGGTGCGGATCATGCGGGCGCCCCACAACAGCAGCGCCACGCCGCCGAGGAGGTTGACGATGAGCAGGGTGCCGGGATTCATCGTTCTTTGAGCCGCGGCGCAGGGCGCCGGGCCAGGGCCGGTTGCTTAGCTCACGCCGGCCACGGCAGCGAATAGGTCTTTACGTTGGTGAAGAACTTCATCGCCTCCATGACGCCTTCCTTGACGCCATTTCCCGAGTTCTTGATCCCGCCGAAAGGCGACATCTCGGTGCGGTATCCCGGCACTTCCCACACATTTACCGATCCCACCTTGAGTCCATCGACGTACCGGGTGATGCGGTCGAGACGGTTGGTGCAAAGACCCGAGGACAATCCGAAGGGCGTCGAGTTGGCGATCTCGATGACCGCTGCGTCGTCGTTGGGCACCCTGATCATGGGGATGACCGGGCCGAACGTCTCCTCGAATACCAACTCCGCCCGCGGTGGGACGAAGTCGAGGGTGATCGGAGGCAGCACGGCGCCCTTCCGGCCCGGGTCGTAGAGAATCTTGGCGCCCTTTTCGGCCGCCTCATGAACGCGCCGCTCGAACATCCGCGCGGCGTCCTCGCTGATTACCGTGCCGAGATCGGTAGCCGGATTCATCGGGTCCCCGAACCTGATCTTCTTCGCCTTGGTCAGCGCGCGTTCGGCGAACCGGTCAGCCACGCGCTCCATCACCAGAATGCGTTTGACTGCCGTGCACCGCTGCCCGGAATTGCGGGTAGCGCCTGCGACCGCCAGCTCGGCCGCCTGGTCGAGATCACTGTCCGAAAGGTCATCGCAGATGATCAGCGGGTCGTTGCCGCCGAGTTCGAGCGCGGCGCGTTTGCCCGCGGCCTTGGCGGCAATGATCTTGCCGACGGCGACGCCGCCCGTGAAGGTGACGATGTCGGCGTGCGGGTTGGTCACCATTTCATCGCCGATGTCTCCCGGCCACCCGGTCACTACCTGGAACATCTCCGGCGGCAGGCCCGCCTCGTAGAGAATATCGGCAAGCCGCAGGGCGCTGAGCGGCGTCCGCTCGGTCGGCTTGCAGACCACGCAGTTGTTGGTCGCCAGCGCCGGCGCCACCTTGTGCGCCACCATGTTCAGCGGATGGTTGAAGGGGGTGATCGCCGATATGGCGGTCACCGGCTCGCGCCGGGTATAAATTTTGCGCGCTTTGCCATGTGGCGTCAGATCACAGGAAAAGATCTGGCCGTCATCGAGGATGGCGAGTTGGCCGGCGAGCGTGAATACGTCGAAGGCGCGCCCGCACTCGTAGAACGAGTCTTTCTTTGCAATGCCGAGCTCGAGCGTTATGAGATCGGAAAGCTCGTTTTTGCTCGCCTCGATGATTTCAGCGGCTTTCAACAGAATGCGCTGGCGCTCATATCGTGTCAGCTTCGAGCGGTAGCCGGCAGCGATCGCAAATGCCTCGCGCACGTGCTCGGCGCGCCCGGCCGGCACGGAGCCGATTACCTGGCCGGTGTACGGATAGCCAACTGGAATCACCTCCTCGGCATCGACTTTTCGCCCGCCGATGCGCATGGACTCTTTACGGATTTCAGCCCGGGCATCGATCCTGTTCACGTGGCCGCCACCGTTTTCCTCACTCGGCCGCCTCGGCAATCGACCGCAGATGATTGCAGCCGACGGAGAAGGCATCGAAGTTTCGCAAACCCTTCTGCACGCCGACGATCTTGCGGTTGGTGATGAAGGGGACTTCCTGCTCCGTGAGGCCGCCGTGCGAGCGCAACGGCTCGGTAAGCCCCGATAGGTCGTGTTTGGCCCGCTTCGATCCGATCACCTTGCTCGCCCGCGGGCCGCCCGAAATCACCACCAGGTCGCCGATCCTGTCGGCGGGCAGCTCGAAACGCTTGCAGGCTTCCGCGGCGGCGAGCACCAGGTCTATGCCGTCGAGGCGCCGGATGTAATCGGTGACCGCCTCCGCTGAGGCACCGAACAGATACACGGTTGCAAATGACCCGAGCGCCCCGTGGTGAGCGACGTAGGGGTCGGTGATCGGCAGAATGACCCTCGTCGTGCCCGCGCCGAATGCTTCCTCCAGCGCTTCTTCCAGGTAGATGACATCGGGTTCGCCGGTGGAGAGATGTTTGTCTTTCATGCCGTGATCGGCGGTGAGCACGATACTCGCCCCGGAGCGATCGAGTTCGCCCAGATAGCGGTCGAGCATTGCGTAGAAAGCATTGGCCTGCCTGCTGCCGGGGGCGTGCTTGTGCTGCACATAGTCTGTGGTCGAGAGGTACATGAGATGCGGCCGCACTGAGGTTAAGAGCTTGACGCCGGCAGCCAGCACGAATTCCGAAAGCTGTGCTGAATAGACCTCCGCCAGAGCGAGGCCCACGAAGTCGCAAACGTCCGCGATGCCGTTGGTGCTCGAAGTCGCCTGGTCCGCCTTCTCCGAGGAGAAGCACACTGCTGTGCCGTCAAAGCGGAGACCCTTGCCGAGCAGGGTGCGCAGCTTGTCCTTGGCCGTTACCACTACTACCCGGGCGCCTGCCTTCTGGAATTTCTCGAATACAGTCACCGCCCTCAGCCAGTGCGGGTCGTTCATCATCACTTCCTCACCGCTGGTTCGGTCGAGCAGATAGTTGCCGCTGATGCCGTGCACGGCCGGCGGTCTTCCGGTGACGATCGACAGGTTGTTGGGGTTGGTGAAACTCGGCATGGCTGAAAGGGCGCGCCGGTTCTCGCCGCCGGCGATGATGCCGTCGAGGTTGGGCATCAGGCCCTTGCCGCGGGCCAGCTCCATGTAGTCCGGTTCACTTCCGTCGCAGCAGATTACGACGAGGGGCTTGTCGGGCCAGTGGTAGGGGCGTCCGTTGACCAGGACGGATGCTGGCATTTTACGGGAAGCCTTCTGACCCGCCCTACGAAGCTTGCCGTTCGTCTTCTTCGTCCTCCGGCGTCATGTCGCGCACTCCCATTTCCCGCATCGTTTCACGGACCGTATCCACCAGCGCCTGCATGACTTCGGCATCGACCTGGCCGATGTTGCCGACCCGGAAGCTGGGCCGCTTGGTGAGTTTGCCGGGATAGATCACGAAGCCGCGCAACTTGAGTGCATTGTAGAACTTCTCGAAGTCGAACTTGCGGTCGCGTGGCGTCAGGAATGTCTGGATAATCGGTCCGGCGTCTTCGGGCGCGAGCAAGGTATGGAAGCCGAGGCGCTTCATGCCGGCCAGCAGAGTGTCGCGATTTTTCACATAACGCGCGAGCCGGCCCGCGATACCGCCCTCCTTTTCGTGCTCCTTCAACGCGTGGTAGAAGGCGACCAGCGTATGGGTAGGCGGCGTGTAGCGGAACTGGCCCGTCTTCTCCATGTGGTCCCACTGTTCGAACAGATCGAGCGATGTGGAATGGCAATGGTCCTTGGACTGCTTGAGCATGTCCCAGCGGCACAGCACATAAGAGAACCCCGGCACGCCCTCGAGGCATTTGTTGGCCGACGAGATCATCACATCTACGCCGAGTTCGGCCATGTCGATGGGGATGGCGCCGAACGAGCTCATGGCGTCGAGGATGAGCTGGCGGCTGCGTTTCTTGACCACTGCGGCAATGTCCTGGAGCGGGTTCACCACGCCTGACGCCGTCTCGCAGTGAACCATGAACACGGCCGAGATCATCGGGTCTTCGACCAGCAGGCGGTCGATTTCTTCTACGGCCGGCTTCTGGCTGTCGGCGCAGTTGAGGAGGAAATGCGGCCGGTTGAGCCGCTGCAGCATTTTCACGGCGCGATCGCCATAAGCTCCATTGCTGATCATCAGCAGCTTCTTGCGGCCGATCGGCGCGAAGTTTCCGAGCGCCGCTTCGATGCCGAAGGACCCCGAACCCTGCATGAGCACACAGGTATAGGTGTCGTCGCATCCCGCCAGCCTGAGAAGCCGGCGCCGGATCTCCGCGACGATGAACTTGAGCTCGCTGTCCCAGGACCCCCAGTCGGCAAGCATTGCGAGCTTCACGGTCCGCGAAGTTGTCAGCGGACCGGGTGTCAGCAGATAGGGCATGTCTTCCTGGCCGTCCGGGCCCTTGAAGCGGCGCCTTATCGGTCGAATCATGGCCACCATGTTCGGCTGTCTCCCTTAGTACTGTCGCAGGCGTGGTATGCTGCTGACACCGCCATAAGTCAAATTGGTGGCTGTCATATGACGACTGCCTGGCGCAGGCATCACGCGACTGAAACTATGCGCCGGACACGGCCCCGACGTTGGCCCGGTGCACTTTCTCATAGGGTTCAAAGTAGTTCACCCAGCCTGCCTGCAGCGGACCGGTGATGAATTCTCTGAGACCAAGCAAGCGCAGCGCCGGCTCACCGGTGCACCTTTGCAGACTTCGGACATACTGCTGCGTGGCGCGGATGAGCGTGCGCTGATAGCCACCCTTGGCGATTATCGAAGGATCGCCGTGATTCGGCAAAATTCTTCCAACTTCCCACTTCCACATCCTGTCCAGGTCGGCCAGGTGGGCATCGAACTCGTCCGGCTCGGCGACATAGGTCACGGTATCTTCGAGCGTATCGCCGGCGAGAAGCAGGTCGAGCTCCGGCACGAGCAGGACCGTCGCATCATCGCTGTGGATGTTGAGGTGGCGCAGGTCGACATCGATCCGGCCCACGCGCATCCGTGCCGAGATGTCAAAAACGCTGTTGGGCAGCACGAGCGGCTGGATGGCGGGTGGGCCATGATGCTGTCCCTGCTCGATGGCCGATTGATGCTTCTTCAGACGCTCCACGGTTCGCCGGTTGGCGATGATTTCACAATCGGCGAAAACCTCGTTGCCGGCGACGTGATCAAGGTGCCAATGGCTGACGATCAGCCGGATGCTCCGGATTCCCATCCTCTCGATGAAGACACGGATGCGGCGGGCATGGTCAAGCGTGATATGCGCGTCGTAGAGGAGGGCCTCGTTGTCATCGACGATGGCAAAGCTGGCGGTGCCGAGTGAAAATGCTCCATCGTCGAGCCAATTGTCGCCGCCCGCCAGGAGGCGCCGGTTGTCGATGCGGCCGTCATAGAAGGCGTAGGTCACCGCGTTGGGCTTGAGCACGCGCAAACTCTGCGCAAGATCATCGACGTCTTTCACATCGCCGCCCTCCCGTTGCGAACATAGGCGTCGAGCCAGGGGGAACGATAGCCGTTCTCCGACCAGAGGACGGGAAAGTAGCTTTCTTCCATGTCTGTCGAGTCGACTCTCTTGTAGCGCGAATAGATGTAGCTCACCTGATGAGGGTGAAACTGCGCTGCCGACGAAATGCAATGGGCCACGACGGCACGCCGCGGCCTGTCACCGCGGTTGTCGCGGGAACCGTGCCAGGTGCGGCCATGATGAAATACCGCCGTTCCCGCCGGCACTTCTATGGGCAGATCTCGTAGTTGCCGATGCCCGCGGCAGCCGCCGCATGTCGAAGGTCGGCCAGAGCATCATCGGGCGCATGGAACTGTGCGATCGGCGGCGAAATGGGCCAGTTGTGCGAGCCGCGCACATATTCGATCGTTCCCTGATGGGCTTGCGTATCGTCGAGAGTGATCCAGCAGGTCAGCATTTCGCCGGGCACGATCCATGCGTTGTAGCTGTCGTCCTGGTGAAAGCCGAGCGGCTTGGCGCCCGGCGGCTTCCAGATGACGTTGTCCTGGCCGATGCGTGCGCCGGGCCAACCGCGCAGGTTTGCGGCGGCTTCGCCCACGTCGGGCCTCAGCACCACGGAAGCAATCGTCAGATCGGACTTCCAGGCATTGCAGATTTGCCGCGTCAGGTCCTCCCGATCCCGGCCGCGGCGCCAGTTCCACTCGTCGGGATAGAGGCCGGTTTCGAACTCGCCGGCAAAAAGGGGTTCGAAACGGTCCCGCGCGGCAGCGACCGCACTCTCGTCCAGCGCGTTCTCGACGATGACGAACCCGTCGCGATCGAAAGCCTTGAACTGTTCTTGCGTAAGTTTGATCATCGGGCGGACTCCATCACTGGGCGGCGGTCAGCAATACGATCCCTGCGAAGGTGATGAAGATGCCGATCCAGCGCTTGACGGCAATGTGCTCCCGGAAGATCACCCGGGCGAGCAGAATGCTGATCACTCCCGCACTCGAAGCGGCCACCAGCGCCATTTCGGCGTAGTTGGTCAGCGCGGCCAGATTGATCATGACAAGGGCAAGCACGTCGAGGCCGCCCATCGTCACCAGAGCCGGCAGCCAACGCCCCAGAACGCGGGGAAGCCCGGCCGCATTGCGAAGGAGCAGGGGTAAAACGGTCAACGACCCCCCGACACGCGCGAGCCAGGTAGCCTCCAGCGGATCGAAAATGGTTGCCGAGTGCTGGCCTGCAAATGTGGCGACGGCGTAGGCGACGTGCGAGAGCGCGCCGAACGTCAGGGTGCGTCGGAAAGCATCTCTGCCGCTTGCTGCCGGATCGCCTTCGGACCTCGCCACAGCGAGCACACCGCCCATAGTGACCGCCGCGGCCGCGAGCTGCAGCATCGAGGGATACCTGCCGGCGAGCGCGCCGAGCGCCAGCGAGGTCACAGGATAGGACATCACGATGGGCAGCGCGAGAGAAAGCGAACCTGCGGCGAGTGCCGCAAACAACCATATGGTGGCGAGCGCGATGCCCGCGCCAGCACTCAGAGGCAGCCAGATCCAGTTGTGCGGGTCGGACGGAAATTTCCCCTGCCAGGCGAGCCACGCCGAAAGGATGAGCAATCCCGCCAGTGTGACGATGGCAGCCGCCCTGACGGCGCCCACGCTTCGGCTCGCCCGGGCGGCAATGACATCGTGAACCGCCCACGAGACAGCGCCGATCAATCCCAGCAGCACCGGATTCATGGAGAGAATTGCCCTCGCCTCGAGGCTTCAGGCTAATCGTTTTCGGCTCCGAGCAGGTCCTGCCGGGCTGTTTCGAGATGCCTGCCGATGAGGTCGACCGCCCCGGCGACGTTGCGGGCTCGCAAGGCATCCAGAATCGCCCTGTGCTGCACGTTGTAGGCAGCGATTTTTTGCGGCGTGAGGATCATCCTTTTCATCCGTTCCCACTGGGCGTGTGCTCGAACGTCGTTGATTTCCTGGTAGATGTGCAGGATGAGCGGGTTGCGGGCACAGCGCGCCAGCCGAAGATGGAACTCGGCGTCCCACTGGGTGAAGCGGTCCTGGTCAGCCGAGCTGGACTCCATCTGCTCCAGACTGGCTTCGATAGCGTCGAGATCCTTTTCCGTCGCGTTGATCGCTGCGAGCTTGGTCATGTATGGCTCGACCGCCATGCGGGTCTCGATGAGCTGCAGCGGGCTGATGAGATCGGCGACGTCGCCCGCTGTCGACTGCAGGGGTCCGGAGTAGTTGACGAACGTTCCGCTGCCGACACGGCGCACGACGAGGCTTTTCTGTTCGAGCTGGTCGAGCGCCTTGCGTATCGTGGAGCGGGCCGTTCCCAGCGCTACCGCGAGCTGGCGTTCGGGCGGCAGTTGGTCCCCGTCGTTGAACACTCCGGTTTCGATGGCATGGCGCAGTCGGGCGGTTATGGCATTGGCGCTTCTTGCCGGCGCCACACCGAAGTTCTCTGACTCGGACTCTTCGCGCTGAAGGCTCGAAGCTGTTTCCCGGGGCGTCTGTTGGCTGGGTGGCATGAATTGGACCGCGTATTGGGCGAAATTGGAAACAATCGGTTTGCTTTTGGTTCCAAAATATGAATCATTATGCGACCAATAACCCGGGTTCCGTCAAGCGCCTAAGGCGGGCGGGGCCGGTGAGCGGCGTGAGCAAAGGGAGTGCGGGATGTCCGTGCCGGCAGGTGTAAAGTACGCCATCATCGGTGCGGGAATTCATGGTTTAAGCACGGCCTACCACTTGGCATTGAGGTTGAAGGAGACCGGTCGCGGGTCTGGCCGCGACATCCTGGTGCTGGACAAGACGGCGATCGCAGCCGGTGCTTCCGGAATTGCCTGTGGCGTCGTTCGCAACAACTACTTCCAGCCGGCCATGCGGGAACTCATGGCCCACTCGGTGGGCGTGTGGGAAAGCGATCCCCGGGCCTACAGCTACCATCCCGTCGGCTACATGCAGATTTCTCCCGAAGTGATGCACGAGGGCTGCGCTTCGATCTTCGAGCAGCAGCGAACCATCGGCTATCCCTCGGTGTTCGTCGAGGGCGAAAAGAACTCGATGAAATACATGAAGGGCCTGTTCGAGGACTGGCAGGCCAGGGGCATCACCACCGTGCTGCACGAGAAGAAGGGCGGCTACGCGAACAATACAGCTTCCATGTACGGCCTCGCTGCGAAGGCGGAGGACGCAGGCGTCCGTATCTTGACCGGGGTCGAGGTGACGGGCTTCGAATTCGGCTCCAACAGCCGTGCCGTCACCGGACTGCTGACCGACAAGGGCAGGATTGCCTGTGACTATGTCGTCGTGGCCGTCGGTCCATGGGTGAACAGGATTTGGAACCTGCTCGAGCTGCCGCGGACTGTTTCAATCAAGGCTCGCGACGGCGACCTGCACGAAGGCGTGCGCATGTGGAAATACTGGTGCCTGGAGGAGGGCACCCTCGGCGTCGATCCCAACATGCACAAGACCAACGACGGCAATATGCCGCCCGTCATTCACGTCGACACCGACGCTCCGCTCTACTCCGACGTCGACGGTTCACTGATCACCGATGAGCTGTGGGGTCTCTATTACAAGCCCGACTTCAGCTTCGGCGGCGTGCAGGGCGGCTCTTCGCCCTATGTGGTCGAGCAGGATCCGAACGATGTGAAGGTCGATCCCTATGGGCCCGCCAGCCCCGACTTCATCGTCGGCGAAAACTTCGTGCATTCGTGGTGCTCCATGCTCGCCCATTGCCAGAAGCGTTTCGAAGGAAAGATCGGCATCTACAAGAAGGACGAAAAGTCGGGCGGTCTGGGATGCTTTACCCCCGACAGCTTTCCGGTATTCGACGTGTTCCGCGACAACGTGTATGTCGTGGCCGATTCCAACCACGGCTACAAGATGCTCGGCGTCGGCAAGCTGGTGGCCCAGGAAATTGCCGGCGAGCGCTCAAAGCTGCTCGAGCCGTTCCGGTTTTCACGCTATGCGGAGGGCAAACTGCATCCGGTGTCAAAGAGCCCGTTCCCATGGAGTTGAAGAAGATGGCACTTCAGGAAGTTTCACGAGACCCCGTAAAGGGAGCGAAAATGCGAGTATCGACGGACTATGAAAAGTTCACCAGCGCCCAAGGTCGCGCCGATCTCATCAAGCAGGTGCGCAGCAAGATCGATGAGCTGGGCATCGATTATCTCTACCTGCAGTTCGTCTCCGTCACCGGTCGCATCATGGGCAAGGGAATTCCCTCCGAGCACTGGGAGAACATCGCCAACGGCGGTTTCCAGCTGGTCTACGGCGCGACCGTCAATCTGTTCATGAATCGGCGCGGCGAGTATCTGGGCTATGGTCCCGAAGCCGCCGAGCTCGTCGGCGTTCCGGAACCCGAAACCTTCATGCAGTTGCCCTGGGACAAACGCGTGGCCCGGATGTTCTGCACGCTCTTCCGCAATCGCGAGGAAAAGGACAATCCCGGCGCCTTTTTGACTTCCGACTGCCGCGGCAATCTGCGCCGCATCCACGATCAGTTCGAGAAGGACCATGGGCTGCACATGCGCCACGGAACCGAGCCCGAGATGATGTGGCTGAAGAAGGACGACGACGGCAATCCCGACGGCGGCTATTCCAAGCCCTACTGCTATCACATCGATCAGTTCGAGAGCCTGCGGCCGGTGTACATGCGGGTCATCGAGTACGGCCGCAAGATGGGCCTCGACATGATCCAGGGCGATCACGAGGACGCGCCCGGCCAGCTCGAGCTGAACTTCAACTACGACGACGCGTTGCGCACCGCCGACCGCCTGACCACCTACCGGCAGATCTGCGCGCAGGTGGCGCGCGAGTTCAACATCATCGCCTGTTTCATGTGCAAGCCGTTCATGGGTGTCTCGGCCAATGGCTGCCACCACAACATTTCGCTGTGGAAGGGCGGTAAGGACGAGTTCAAGGCGCTCGGCAACGATCGCAAGAAGCTGCCGGGCTTCGAGCACAATTACCTGTATCGTCGCGGCGGCAAGAACTCCTTCATGCCCGACACCGACGACGTGCAGATGCCCGGCAAGACCGGCCTTCACGTCATCGGCGGCATCGTCAAGCATCTGGCCGCCCTGACGGCGATCGGCTGCTCGACCGTGAATTCCTATCGCCGTTTGTGGGACACCGGCTTCTGGGCGCCGGTGTTCGCGGACTGGGGGTTTCAGAACCGGACGACCGGCCTGCGCGTCTCCGCTCCCGGCCGGTTCGAATATCGCGCCGTCGATGCCATGGTGAACCCCTATCTCATGGCCGGCGCCATCCTCAAGGCCGCCGACGACGGCATCCGGAACAGGATCGATCCGGGCCAGCCCGAGGAGCGAAACATCTACGCCGCCATGGAGGCCGGCAAGCAGGTCCGGAGACTGCCCATGACGCTGGGCGATTCACTCGAAGCCTTGAAGAAGGATGAGGTCATCAAGTCGGCCATGCCGGGCGAGATGCACCGTCTCTATGATGAATACAAGCGCGACGAGTGGGAGCGATTCCTGCATACGTCGACGGAATGGGACATCAACACCTATCTGAACTGCCTGCCGTAAATCGTTGCCGGCGAATGGCTGAGAGAGGAGTCACGGAAACATGTGCGGAATAGCTGGCCTGATCCATCGCGACGGCGCCGGCAGCATCGGCCACGAGATGACGGCGATGCTGCAGTCGCTGAAGCATCGCGGGCCCGAATTCAACCGGCTATGCAATTTACGGGACGCCCGGCCGTAACGAGCATGTGATGCGCTTCAAGGTCGCCGAGCAGGAGGACACCCGGCACGGCTTCGATATTCACGACGAGATCAAGCGCCGGCGGGCCAAGGTCGAGGATCGCTTGCGGCAACTCGGCGTTACCGTGATCGATCGCGACGAGGCGACCGAATATGCTTTTCGCTATCGCATCCACTACGACGGCGACATGAAGAAGCTCGCCGACTACGTCGAGGACGTCGACGGCACCGAAATCCTTTCGATGGGCAATGCGCTCGAGCTGATCAAGGATTTGGGCGATGCCGGTCTGGTCGCGGGTCAATACAAGCTCAATGATTTCAAGGGCACGCACGGCATCGGCCACACGCGCATGGCCACCGAGTCCGATGTCGACATCCGGTCCGCGCATCCGTATTGGGCCTACCCCTACAATGACATTGCGGTCGTCCATAACGGCCAGATCACCAACTACTGGCAGATGCGCCGTGACTATGAACGCCGCGGCCATCGCTTCGTGTCGAACTGCGATTCGGAGCTGCTGGCGGTCTATACCGCCTACAATCTCGAGCACGGCGCCACCCTCGAGGACTCGCTGAAACAGTCGATCAGGGATATCGACGGGGTGTTTACCTATCTGGTCTCCACCAAAGACGAGCTCGGCATGGCCAAGGACACCATGGCGGCCAAGCCCATGGTGCTGTACGAGAGCGACGATCTCGTTGCTCTGGCTTCCGAGGAAGTGGCGATCCGCAGCGTCATTCCCCACGAAATCGATACCTGGGATCCATATGATGAGGAGGTGCGCGTGTGGCGGGCATGACGACAGCCGACAAGGACCATCTCTCCCATGAGATGGGAATGCATACCGAGGGGCTGCGCGGCCGCACTCAGCAGCGGTTCTTCGACGTCGCGGAGGAGCGGGTAGGTTTCAGCTATCCCGACGCGCCTGACGTCGATTTCAACAAGCGCGCCGAGATCGACGCGGAAAACATGAACACGCGGCAGATCAACGGAGCTTTGCGCGACCTGATGAAGCGCGGCTACGGCACCATCGTCGTGCGCAATCCGGGCTCGAAACACTCGCTGGCTGTGGGCATTCTCAATCGCCTCAATCTGATTTTCGAGGGTTCGCTCGGCTACTTTGGCTGCGGGCTGAATGACGGCCCCAATGTCCGCATCAAGGGCCGGGTCGGCTGGTCATGCGGCGAAAACATGATGGCCGGTACCATCGTCATCGAGAAAAACGCCGGCTCGCAGTTCGGCGCCGCCATTCGCGGCGGCGACCTCGTGTGCAAGGGTTCGGTCGGCTCGCGCACCGGCGTCGACCAGAAAGGCGGCTCCATCATCGTCGGCGGCGACACCGGGTCGTTCAGCGGTTTCATGATGCAGCGGGGGCGAATCGTGATCTGCGGCGATGCCGGCAAGAACCTCGGCGATTCCATGTATGACGGCACCATCTACATCGGCGGCGAACCGCGTTCGCTCGGCGTTGACGCGGTGTGGTCGGAAATGCTGCCGGGCGATCGCCGATTGGCTACAGCGCAAGCTGAAGATGTATGAGCTGCTTCCCGAACGCGGGATCGGTCATTTCCGCAAGATCGTGGCCGGCAAACAGCTCTGGAACTACGACAATCTCGAGCCCAGCGAAAAGAAGCTCGTCCTCTAAGCACGGAAGTCTGTCATGGCGCAAAAGAAGTCTCGAACGATTGCTGCGCGGCGGGGCGTGGCAATCAGCAAGGCCTCGGCGGTGAGGCCGAAGACCAGGGCAGTACCCGCGTCGCGCACCGCGAGCGGCCTTGCCGCGCTTTCCGGTTCACCGGCCGAAAGCCGGAAATACATCCTCGGACGTTCGCAGATCTTCACTCCGGAGGTGATCAACGACATTCACATCAAGTCGGAGCTTGGCCGCTACCGCATGCGCGGGTTCTCGCTCTTCAAGAAGATACCCCATTGGGACGATCTGACCTTCCTGCCGGGCACACTCACCCGGTTCGTCATCGAAGGATATCGCGAGAAGTGCGAGACGAGGACCATTATCGGCCCGCGCGCCAGGCGGCCCATGGTGCTCGATATCCCGGTTTACGTGACCGGCATGTCGTTCGGGGCCTTGTCCTACGAGGCCAAGATCGCGCTCGCGCGCGGCGCCACCATGGCGGGCTCCGCCACCTGCTCGGGCGAGGGCGGCATGATCCCCGACGAACGCCGCTATTCGATGAAGTGGTTCTACCAGTGCATCCAGTCGCGCTACGGGTTCAATCCGCATCATTTGCGCCTTGCCGACGCCTGCGAGTTCTTCATCGGGCAGGGCTGCAAGGTCGGGCTTGGCGGCCATCTGATGGGCCAGAAGGTAACCGACCAGGTGGCGGAGATGCGTTCGCTCCCCGCCGGCATCGATCAGCGTTCGCCCGCCCGGCATCCTGACTGGCTGGGGCCCGACGATCTGGCGCTCAAGATTCAGGAAGTCCGTGAGGCGACCGACTGGCAGATACCGATTCAGCTCAAGCTCGGCGCGGCCCGCGTCTATGACGATGTGCGCATGGCGGTGAAGTGCGATCCGGACTCGATCTACATCGACGGCATGGAAGGCGGCACGGGCGCCGGCCCGCACGTCGCCACGGAGGACACCGGCGTCCCGGGCATCGCCGCCATTCGCGAGGCGCGCCGGGCGATCGATGAGCTCGGAAAGAGGGGCGAGATTTCGCTGGTCTATGCCGGCGGCATTCGCAACGGCGGCGATGTGGCCAAGGCGCTTGCCCTTGGCGCCGACGCCATCGCGCTCGGCCACTCCGTACTGATGGCGCTCAACTGCAACAAGCATCTGCCGGGCATCACCGACTACCCCGCCGAGATCGGAGTCGAGGCGGGACATTGCTATCATTGCCACACCGGGCGCTGTCCGGTCGGCGTGACCACCCAGGACCCCGTTCTGCGGCGCCGACTCGATCCCGACAAGGCGGCCGAGCGCGTCTACAATTTTCTCCATACCCTGACGATGGAAGCCCAGCTTCTGGCGCGCGCCTGCGGCAAGACGAACATCCATTCGCTCGAGCCGGAAGACCTCGCCGCACTCACCATGGAGGCTTCCGCCATGTGCAAGGTTCCGCTGGCCGGAACCAACCACACGGTCGGTGTCGAGGACTACCACAAATATTGAAGCTGATCGGAGAACGCCATGGCCGGCACAAGCTACAAAGGCTCGGAAATCAGGTCGGTCGACCAGTTCATCAAGGACAAGGCCGGGCTTTCGTCATCACGCGAGAAGGAGATCGGCCAGCACATCGGCTATCGCTATGACGTCAATCTGCTGCCCGACTACACCAGGCTCACACCATTCCTCAGAAGCTACCTGGAATTCATGGGCTGGGACGATCTCAACTGGCTCGAGGATGTCCACATGGGCTATGAGGATGGCCTGCCCGCCATCTTCGACCGTAATGTCAACGGCTGGGTGCGCATCCCCAGGAATGTGAAGCTGCCCGGACAATCAGCAGGATCGCGACATGCTGGCGCGTGAGCTGCTGATCCGTTTCCAGATGTCGCCGAAGCACCCGATGGTCGAGCTGAACGAGGCCTACCGCAAGGTTTGAACGGGGATCTCTACTCGTGATCAGCCACGTGTTGGCCGCGGCTATCGAATTCACACCTCTTTTCAGGGCTCGCGAAAACCACGCCACCTCCGTCATACCAGCGAAAGCTGGTATCCCGCTTTGAAGCGCCCGCAAGCGGAAAGGCCATAAGCGGGATTTCGGCGTGCGCCGGAACGACGAAATGGGTAGAGCGGCGGGACGTTGGAGTTCGCGCCGGCATATGCAGAAGAGATGTGTGAAGGGTGCAGCGAAATGAATAGAAGGATCGCAAGCAGAGTGGAACGATGCCTATCGAAAACTCTGAGGTGAATGCTCCGGCCAGGGGTCTGCCTTGGCGCTCTTCCAGGTAGGCTTGAACGCCAGCACTTCGGCGCCATTCGGTACTTCCGGGTTGAAGATGCGGTTGTGCCACCAGGTCGCCTGGTAGGCCGGGTCGCTAGCGCGCAGCCGCCGGACGCGGCATGACAACGTGAAACGCTGGGAGAATTGCTCGAAGTCGAGAAGGCATGATCTTGCGGCGAGGAATGCCCGGGCCGTTCTCGATTGTGCGGCGAACAGCGCCGTCATCTCGTCGGAGAAAAGCTCGGGCGTCTGGTAGAGCTCGTCCGCCAGGTATTTGAGTCCCGCTTCGTATACCGCTCGCGGGTCGTTGTTGCGTGCGACCTGAAACTTAAGGAATGCCGTGCTTTGCTGTGGCGAGCCTGGCACCAGCAGCACCGTCATCGCGGCCATGAGTTCAGCGCCAGACCGCGTCAGCGCGTGCGGTCGTGCACCGGGAGGCGGCACGCCGCCGTGGTTCCGGTATGCCATCTGCCGGATGCGGCACTGCCATCCGAAAAACTGCCGGCGAAGTTCGGCGTCTGCCATCCGCTTCATGATCCGGTGCCCGTCGAGCCAGCGCGAAGCAAAGGCTTTGACAAATTGGTCTGCGATTGGGCAAATACCGGCTTGGATTGGTATGCGCAAGCGCTGCTTCCATGACGGACGACAAGAGCGCGCGGCAAGTGGTCAGGGAGACTTCAGATGTCGCAGAAAAAATGGGGGAAAGAGGACTTCTGGGGCCTCGGCTTCGAGTACGATCCGCAATGGCTGCTCAACGAACAGCAGAAGGATCTGCAGGCAGCTGATCGCGCTCTGCGAGAACGAGATGCGCGACAACGCCATCGAGAGCGACAAGAAGCTGCTCTATCCCGCGCAAGAATTTCCAGATCCTGGCCAAGCACGGCCTGCTCGGCCTGCTCGTGCCGAAGGAGCTGGGCGGCATGGGCGAGAACCATGTCTGCGCCGCCATGGTGGTCGAGACCATCGCCCGCTACGGCTGCCCGTCGACCGCCATGTGCTACACCATGCATATCGGCGCGGTCGCGGCCGCGCTGTTCCGCCACCACGACAGCCAGCCGCATGCAGGACATCATGCGCCGCATCGACAAGGACTGCCTGGTCGGCACGCTCTCCTATTCCGATCCCGAGACCGGCTCGCATTTCTGGTATCCGATTTCCTCCGGCGCGGAGAAGGTCGAGGCGGCTGGAAGGTGCGCAAGAAGGCCTCCTGGACCACCTCGGGCGGCTTCGCCGACTGGTACATCGTGCAGACCACCAGCCCGAATTTCGGCGGCAACTACTCCGACCTCTCCTGCTTGCTGATCCTGGGCAACGAGGTCAAGGCCGAGCCCGCGAAGTGGGACGGCCTCGGCCTGCGCGGCAACCAGTCGGGCACGCTCGAGGTCGGACCAGCGTCGTCCCGCAGGACCGCCTGGTCGGCCCGAACGGCGACGGCGCCAAGTCGAACGACGAGTGCGTCGATCCGTTCTTCCTGCTGTGCTCCTCGGCCTGCTGGAACGGCATCTCGCTGGCGCTGATCGACATCGCCAAGCGCCACACCACCAGGAAGAAGCACGTGGACGTCGGCATGCGCGTGGCCGACTATCCGACCATCCAGGACTATGTCGGCGAGGCGATCATCGACACCAACGCCTGCCGCTCCTTCGTCTTCCATGATGGCGCAGGCCATGGACGAGCGTCACCAACAATTGCGACTGGTCGATCCACAAGGATCTCGACGCCCTGCCGCGCGCCCAGTTCCTGCACTGGATGTGGCAGGTGAAGTTCGCCGCCGCCAAGAACGTCGCCCATGTCACCGACAAGATGCTGCATGCCTGCGGCGGCACCGGCTACAAGCCGGCCTCGGCATCGAGCGCTACCTGCGCGACGGCAAGGCCGGCTGGGTGATGGGTCCGACCAACGAGGTGCTGCGCCAGTTCGTCGGCAAGTCGGCGCTGCTCGGCTTCAGCAGTCGCTCGACTACTGGAACCAGTCGGTCAACGAGCGCGTGCTGAACAACGAGATCAAGAAGATGTCGGCGGCCGACAAGAAGGCGCTCGCCGAGAAGCTACTCGGTGAGGCGAGGCAAGCAGCCGAATGATTCTGTAGGATCGTTGTCGGCTCGGGCTCTAAGCAGCTCTAAGCAGGGTTGCGCCACTTCGCCAACGAAGTTGGGGTAGCCCAACCGCCGCTATACCCCGGAAGCAGACGCCCAGCGTGTTGCGCTATGTTGCCAAAACCGGAAGACCTCGATCCAACCCCTCACTAACTTTCTGACGAGTCCAGTCACCAGACGCTCCCAGGGAGCGCCGGGGTATAATCAGACCAAGTTCTCACAGCCGGCCGCAATTGTAGATCGCCGACTGCCAGCAGAGGCTTAGCACCAGAGTGTCATCCCTACCGGCGTTCAGCGGCTTCGTTCGCGGCAACGAAGTCAGGATCGTCCTCGGTTCGCCAGCGCGGAAGATCATCACGGATGACGTTCCATGGTATTTGGCTTTCGATCCCCGAGTGAGCTTCGTTTGGCGGCCATTCTTCGGGGTGATCGAGGGTACCGACCATGACACTGTGTCCCTGCGGGGTGCGGGCTCCAAGCGGGCTGCCACAGTTGGAGCAGAAGCCGCGCTCCAACCATGCAGATGATTGGTAATACTTCGGCATACCCTTGGTGAACCGCAGCACCCCTTTTTGTGCCCCCTTGAACGCCACGAAAATGCCGGAGGGTTGACCGTAGGCCTTCTGACACATTCGGCAATGGCAATGGCCGACCCACGTAGGCGGCTCAGTCGCCTCAAACCGCACCGCTCCGCACAGGCAGCCTCCCGTGATTGGTAAAGTCTTGTCGGCCATGATTTTCCTCTAGGGGAATCGGGTGAACGGCGTTTCTGATTCTTTTCGGTCGTTCGGTCGGTTGGCGAAGTTTGCTGCCCACCGCTACGAGGAAGCTATCGAGCTTATACGCAATGTACGGGATCCTTCACCTGCTGTTGTGGCATTGCTCGCTGCGAGCTTTGCACAGTTGGATCGCATGGACGAAGCGAAAACCGCATGCAGACGTTTTCTCGAACTCGCCAATGAGACGCCGGTGATGCAAGCACTCAAGGATTCTGCAGATTGGCGCAATTACTTCGCCGTTCGATGGCCATTCCGGGGCAATGCGGACCTTGAACATCTTCTGAAAGCGCTGCGCAAGGCGGGCGTGCCCGTGGATGATAGCCTGCCGGTTCACAGTGGGCCTCCGTCGACTTCCGTTTGCTAACCAGTGAGTATGGCTAGAGGATGCAAGATGACAACCCATCAGATCCATGTAGGCGGGTGCTTCCGATGCGTCGCCTCATGCGAGGGGTCGAGTTGCAGCAGGCGCTGCGCGGGGTCAGAGTTTCTCCGATGCCACACAGGCCTACGCCCGCGCCTTCTCAACCTCCTATCTGGTCGCTTTTGGCCTGGACCCGTGGTTCGCCGGAGAGCGCACATGTAGGGATCGCGACTACTGAACCACAAACCTTGCTCTCGGGAACGCAACACAAGTCAGCGACAAAGTATCCACTTCTACCACGAGCCGTCCTGCCGCCCTCGGCGCGCAGCTGCAAGAGACTGAAAGCGGACGCCGTAGATTTTGGCCAAGGCGTTGGCCAAGCCTAAGCAACTCTGCTTAGGCTCGCCTGTCTCTCTGTGTCTCGGCGTAGCCCCCAGCTCGGCTGGACAAAAGGGCGGCGGGCGTCACATTGTGGCTCGGCTCGCGTCGACGCGGAAACCTCGTTCTCACCGTCACCGCCATCATCCTGGCAACATCGAACCCGCCGAACTTTACGAAGGTGCTATCGGGAGGAACGCTGATGGCGATATTGAAGTCGGCGTGGCCGTCGAAGTGTCTTAGCACCTCGGCCTTTACGTTCTCATAAACGCTCTGGCGAACGTCGATGTCGAGCTCCCACTTGCCTTCCAACCGAAGAACCATGTTCTTGATTTGGCAGTAACAGGAAGTAATTAGACGATTCAGTTCCAGGTTTTTGATCGCCTTGTGGCGCGTTCTTCTGGCGTCGCCATGTTTCAGAACACGGTCGATCAGCGAAGGCTCGAGCGTGATCGCTTTCAAACCTGACAACTTGAGCCGGTAATAGATATCCTCGTCATCGCAACCGTAGTCCGACAGTGCCTCGTCATATCCGTTGACGAGATCAAAGGCGGAGCGCGGAATGACGCATGTCCCCATCGCATTGAATGTGCTTTCCGTCTTGCCAAAGCAGCCGAAATAGCCCGGTCGAACGTGTTGTACGGCGTATGTCGCAAAGTGGCCGGACAGCAGAACGTCGGCGTCGACGAAAGCAAGTAACTCGCCGCGAGCCGCTCTCGCGCCGAAGTTTCTCGCTCTGCAGACGTTGAAGTCGGCTGCCTCGGTCGCCTTCACGGTGTGCACAGTTGGAAAATGCACGGCCAGATACGACGCGGTGTTGTCCGGGCAGTCGTAGTCGACGACGATCACCTCGGTCGCCGCCTGCTTCAGAAATGTAGGTAGAGATTTGACCAGATGGTGCAGGCGTCCCTTGCACGTCGTCACGATCGATAGGGTCGGGTCGTTCATAGGCGTTGCCATTTTGCCTGCGTGAGCTGGCTGCGCCACGGAAAATGTTTGGTTATCAACTGTCCCGTTCGTACCTTGCATAAGACTTTAGGACTTAACTCGCAGCTTCTGCGGATCATAGTGAGGGTAGGGAACGATGCGGGCCGGCAGCCGTTTCTGGTGGCCGTCGAGCTTGCCGATCTCGACTTCCGTTCCGAGCGCAGCATGAGTGACGTCGATGCGGGCCAACGCGATGTTCTTCTTCAGGAGGGGTGAGCGCGCACCGCTCGTCACCGTTCCGATCTGGGCGCGGCCAGCGTGCACGCAGTCGCCGCGGCCCACGTTCTCGTTGCTGTCGATCTCGAGCCCGACCAGCTTGTGGCGGGGGTGCGCTTTGCGCTCGGCGAGCGCTGTCCTGCCGATGAAGTCCTCGTTCTTGGTCTTCAGGGGAACCGTGAAACCGATGCCGGCCTCGAAGGGATCCGTCTGATCGGAGAACTCATGGTTGAAGAAAACCAGCCCCGCTTCGATACGCAGCATATCGAGTGCCTCGAGTCCCAGGGCTGAAATGCCGTGCTTGCGGCCTTCCTCCCACACCGCGTCGAACACGCCAAGCGCGTCTTTCGGGTGACAGAACACTTCGTAGCCGAGCTCGCCCGTATACCCGGTACGCGAGACTACCACGGGAAGGCCCTCGAAGCCGCCGACACGGCCTATGCAGAACCGGAACCACTGCAGCTCGCCGACCGCCGGCTGGGCCGGCGGCGTCCAGATGATCTCCTTAAGGAGATCACGGCTCTTCGGGCCCTGCACCGCGATGTTGTGCAATTGATCGGTGGACGACCTGACCCACGCCGTGAAGCCCATCGCTTCCGCCTGTTGGCGAAGCCACAGGCCGCCGAACTCGTCGCCGCCGATCCAGCGGAAGTTGTTCTGGGCGAGCCGGAACACGGTGCCGTCATCAATCATGCCGCCGTGCTCGTAGCACATGGCCGAATAGACCACTTCACCGGCCGACATCCGGCGCACATCCCGGGTAAGGCAGTGCTGGAGCAGCGATTCGGCGTCGGGACCGGTAACCTCGAATTTGCGTAGCGGCGAAAGATCCATTACCGCGACACGCTCACGGCAGGCCCAGTATTCATCGACGGCGTTGGCATTGTTGAACCGCGTCGGCAGCCAGTAGCCGCGGTATTCGGTGTAGTTGCGGGTGAGCGCCGAGAAACGGGGGTGGAATGCCGTTTCCCGCGTGAGAACTGCGTCTGCATCGGGGGTCATGCGATAGGCCACGGCTCTGGAGAACTTCTCTTGCGAGGAATAGGTGCGCAGGTGGATGTCGGTTGGCTCCCACGCGTTGGCGGCATCGATATCGTCGGGGCAGGATGACGAAACACAGACGAGGTCCGTCAGCGCCTTCATCAGCACATAGTCGCCGGGCCGCGACCACGGCTCGTCGAGATAGAGCTGATTGTTGGCGTCGATGTTGGTGTTGTAGAAGTAGTTGAGCGCTTCCCAGCCTTTGCGCCTGGCGATGCCGTAAGGCGCCAGCGCATTGTTGAAGTTCTCGGTGCAGTTCGGGTGGCCCGGGTAGCCCATGTCGTCGTAGTAGCGGCTGTTGCACGCGGTAGCGAAGGCGTCGTGCCGGCCGACCGTATCGCGGACGATCTCGACCAGCGGCTCGAAGTCCCCCCCGAACGCCTTCGACGGCAGACCGGGCGTTGGATAGCTGCGGCCGGTAAGCGTGCGGGTGACGGTGGCGTCGAGCGCGTTCTCGACGCCCTTGTCGATCTTGCGCAGCGAGAAACACTGAAAGTCCGAGCACTGCCGGCCTGCCACGTCGATGACCTGGATGTATTCGCCGCTCCTGACGACATAGGCCTGGGCGGTCGCTGCACTGATCCGTATGTCCTGAAGCGGATCGGCGAGGGGCTCGGGCAGAACCATCGCCTCCTTGCCGGCGCGCCGCCGGCCCCGCTTCAACAGGAGCTCGATCGGCGTTGCGGTGTCCTGTTCGCCGGGATCCATGGGCCGGCCCGGCGCTGCGGCGATGACAAGTCCGTCGCGCAGGACCGGAAACGTTGCCTTCGCGCCGGCCTTCGAGAAATCGTCAAAGACCCGTACTGCCACCGCTTTGCCGATGTCGATGGCGCGGCGCTCGAGAGCGCGGCGGGTGCGCCGGCCGCTCTCGTCGTCCTGCGCAAGCACCGATTTCAACCCGTCGGGCGGGTTCGCCTTTGCGACGCCGATCGCGGATACGTCGAACCGCCCCGATCTGTCCGTATGGCACAACTCGCAGACCTGTCCGCCCTCGGCGTCGACCAGGGTGATCTCGTCACCGGCCTCGACAGGGACCACGACAGAGCCCAGGCCCCGGATCCGATATCTTTCGACGCCCTTCGGCAGGCTGGGAATGCCTGGTCTGAGGATCAGGCTTGTTCGCGGAGTCGTGGACGGTGTCTGAGAGGTTGGCAGGTCAAGCATATGGAGAAAGACCAGGCTGTATGGGGCGTGCGCATGGGCGAAATACGCAAACCTATGCGGTGGAATGCACGAAAGCAAGAAAGCGGCCGGTCTGTTTCATGAATCCGCCGCTGCCGGTTCGTGCTACTCTTTAAGACTGTCCCCTACAGCGTGGTCTGGAAAGCCGTTTTATGAGCGTCGATCCGAAACACTTCCGGCAATCCATGGGCTCCTTTCTGACCGGCGTCACCGTCATCACGACGCGCGATCACCGCGGCCAGCTAATCGGCAACACCGTCAACTCCTTCAACTCCGTATCGCTCGATCCGCCGCTGATCTTGTGGAGCCTCGGCCGGCTTGCCTTCGCCATGCGGGCCTATCTGTCGTCGGAGTATTTTGCCGTGAACGTGCTTCGCGAGGGCCAGGAAGCCCTGTCAGCTTGTTTCGCAAAGCCTTCCTCCACGAAATGGGAAGGCGTCGAGTACCACATCGGGGAGACCGGCTGCCCGATTCTCCCTGATGTTCTGGCTGTCTTCGAGTGCAAGATTGCCCACACCTACATGGGCGGCGATCACGTGATTTTCGTTGGCGAGGTGGTCAAGGCGAGCGGCGATCCGGAGGGGCGGCCCCTCGCATTCTTTCGCGGCGCCTACGTCAAGATGGCGTGATCTCGGAGGCTTTCTCGCACCAGGCGGGAAGCGCTACTTGCCCAGGTAGGCGGCAAGGCCGGGCACGTCGCGAGACTCCAGCAATTCGCGTGTGGGCCGCTTCGCGACGATGCGGCCGGCGTCGAGAAACGCCGTTTGATCGGCCGCAAGCTCCGCATCTTCGGGCAGGTGGGTCACCAGGAGAACCGTCAACTCGCGCTCCAGATGCAGCTCCCTGACGAGCGCCACCATTTCCTGGCGCAGCGCCGGGCCAAGGGCTGCGAAAGGTTCGTCGAGCAGAAGCAGAGGCTGTTGCCGGACGACGCACCTCGCGAGCGCTGCGCGCTGGCGCTCGCCACCGGACAATTGGGCCGGCAAGCGGTGCTCTTTGCCGGCCAGTCCGACGCGCGCCAGCGCAGCATCAACGCCGGCGCGTTGCGTCCGATCGAGCTTCAGTGCCGGCGAAACGCCCAGAGCCACATTGGTTTCAACGTCGAGATGGGCGAACAGGTTGTTGTCCTGGAACAGGATGGACAGCGGTCGATCCTTCGGCGGCCGCCTTGTCATGTCCTCTCCCGCGATGCGGACCGTACCGGCCGATGGTGCAATGAATCCCGCGACGACATCGAGCAGCGTCGATTTCCCGGCGCCGCTCGGCCCCATGATGGCGACCAGCTCGCCCCTGCCGACCTCGAGGTCGAACATCATCGACATGCCGCCGATCTCGACGGTGACTCGTTCGAGCGCGAGCAGCACAGGTTTCATGCGCGCAGGCCGCCGACACGGGCCGCGGCCCGATCGATCAGCAGCGCTATTGCCAGACAGAGCAGGAGCAGCAGCAACGCAATTCCCGCCGCATCGTTCGTGCGATAGCTGCCGAGGCGCTGATAGAGATAGAGAGGCAGGGTGACGAGGTTCTCGCTGCCGAAGAACGCGATGACGCCGAAGTCTCCGAGCGAGACCAGCATTGCAACGAGCCCCGCCAGCAGGAGCGATCGCCGCAGCGCCGGCCATTCCACCAGCCTCAGCCGGTCGAGCCCGGTGAGACCAAGGCTCGCCGCAAGGCGGTCGTGAGCAAGAAACGATTGCTGCAGAGCCGTCACGAGCGCCGGAAGGGCAAAGGGCAGGGCCATAAAGCCATTGATCGCCACGATTGCCATCGGCGCCGCCACGGCGGATTTCGACGAAGCGGTGGCTCAGCAGAAACGCGCCGGCTGCAAGGACGAGCGGCGGCGCCAGGAGCACCAGGCGGCCGATCGACAGGAATCCTGCGGCGGCGAGGGGCGCTCTGCTGCGCAGCGATGCCTGAGCAAGCACGTAGGCCAGCGCGACCGCGACCACGGCCGATGCGGCGCCGATGGCCACGCTGACGAACAGCGCGCGCCACAGCGTTTCGTCGCTGCCAAGCCGCGCGAAGTCGGCAGTGAGCCCGTCCGCGATAATCGCCGCAACCGGCAAGCCGACGAAGGCGGTAGCACATACGATGACAGCGCTGTCCAGAATGCGGCTGCCCATCGCGGTGTCGGGCCGATCGCCGGTAAGCCTGAGGCGAACCGTATCCGGAACCGGCGCTGCAAAACGGCCGAGAATCGCCAACAGGCACGCGCACAGGGCGATTTGCAGGAGCGCGAGGCGGGCCGCCAGCGGGGGATCAAAGTCAAAGCGAAGCGCCTGGTAGATCGACACCTCCAGAGTGCTGGCCTGTGGACCGCCGCCCAGCGTCAGGACGACGGTAAAGCTCGTGACGCACAGCATGAAAACCAGGGCGGCAACCCCTGGCAGCACCGCACGGATGTGGGGCCATTCGATATGCCGGAAGATCTTCCGGCTCTCCGAAGCCCAGGCTGGCGGCGAGCCGCCAGTTTTCCTTCGGCACGCCATCAAGGCTGGCGAGGATGTAGCGGACAGCCAGGGGCAGGTTGAAGAACACATGCGCCAGAAGAATGCCGCCCAAACCGAACACCTGCGGCAGGGGCGCGATCCCCGCCGCAGTCAGGGCATCGTTGATCCAGCCCTGCCTGCCCCAGATCGAGAGGATGCCGAGCACGGCGACCAGCTGGGGAAGCCCGACAGGCAAAACAAAGAGCTTGAGGATGAGCTTACGCCCCGGGAACCGCTCTCTGCGCGCCAGTGCGCGGGCGACCGGAAGGGCCGCAGCGATCGAAATGGCCGTGGACAGACCTGCCTGCAGAATGGTGAAACGCAGGGCCTGCAGGACATACGGATCGGCGAGCCGCAGCAGGTTGCCTGGCCCGCCGTGCGCCACGAGCAAGGTCCCCGCGCACAGGAGTGTCGATCCGACAATGACACCCGCCGCCAGCCATCCGAAAGCAACGGCCCATCGGTTTTGCGTCAGGTTACCGGCTCGTGGCGTTGAGCCACTCATCCGTCCATGCCTTGCGATTGGCGGCAACCTCGGCGGGTGAGAACTGCAGGGACTTCTCAGGCTTCACGAGCTTGTCGAATTCCTCCGGCAGCGGTTGCGATGTCTTGCCCGCCGGCAGCATCCAGTTGGTAGTGGGGATGACGTCTTGAAACCCCGGGCTCATCATGAACTCGAGGAATTTCTTTGCCAGCGCCCGCTTGCCGGACGGCGCGGTGATGCCTGCCACCTCGATCTGCAGGTAGTGTCCTTCCGAAAACGCAGCGGCCTGGTAGCGCTCCGACTTCTCCGCGATCATGTGATAGGCGGGCGAAGTGGTGTAGCTCAGCACCATCGGCGCCTCGCCTTTGGTGAACAGGCCATAGGCCTCGCTCCAGCCCGGCGTCACGGTGAGAATACGATCCTTGAACTTTGCCCAGGCATCGCCGGATTTGTCGCCATACACGTACCGGATCCACAAGAGTAGTCCGAGGCCGGGCGTCGAGGTACGCGGATCCTGGATGACGATCTTGTGTTCGCTCGGCCCGTTGATGAGCTCATCCAGGCTCGCCGGCGGCGACTTGAGGGTCTGCGTGTCATAGACGACAGCGAAATAGCCGTAGTCGAAAGGCATGAACGAATCGTCGTTCCAGCCCGGGACGCGGTGATCGGCAGCGTCCATGCCGTGCGGCGTGAAGAGGCCGAGAGCGCGGGCTTCGGCTGCGATGCTGTTGTCGAGCCCGATCACGACGTCGGCCTTGGTTTGCGGGCCCTCGAGCTTGAGACGGTTGAGCAGCGCAACGCCATCCTGGACACCGACCCATTCGAGCACGCAGTCGCACTGCTTCTCGAACTTGGCCTTGACCTGCGGTCCGGGCCCCCATTCGGCGATGAAGCTTTCGTAGGTGTAGACGGTGAGAGTGTCCTTGCCGAGGGCCGGCCCGGCGGCGAGCAGCGCCACGATGAAAGCAGCAAGCGTCGTCTTCTTCACATTCGCCTCCATGAGAGCATGACGGCGAGCGGTGAGTGAGTGTCGGGTGAACTCCCAATCCCTCCGCCGGCATGACCCGGATCAGGTTCATCGGGTTGGCGCGATTCGCGCCTCTCAGCCCTTCATCGGGCACCCCACAAGAGCGGCGAAAACATAGAAGTCCAGGCAAGCAATGGCAAGGGCGGTCTGGCATTCACCGCATCGGTGAGCTACGTCAGGCTCATGTCGCGGTTTTGCGTTCTTCTCGGCGGGTCGGTGACTGATACTCCTCGCCTGCGCCGGCAGATCAGCGGCTGCCGCTGTATCGCCGCCGATGGCGGCATGGCGCACGCCCGGCCATTGGACCTGACGGTTGAACTCTGGGTGGGCGATTTCGACTCATCGAGTCCGGAGCTCGAAAGGCGATATCGTCATGTCGAGCGCCAGACCTTTCCGGCTGCCAAGGACCGGACGGACGGCGATCTCGCAACCGCCGCAGCGCTCGCCCGCGGCGCCACGTCCCTGGTGCTGGTTGGCGCGATGGGCGGACAGACCGACCACGCGTTCGCCCACCTCACCCTGGCGCTCCGACTTGCCCGGTCAGGCTGCACGACAATGCTCACGACCGGCTCGGAGGAAGCTCATCCCCTGCTGCCGGGCGGATTGTCGCTCTCCCTGCCGCCGGAAAGCCGCTTGAGTCTGTTGCCTCTTGCCGACCTCAGGGGACTAAGTCTGCAGGGAACGCGTTGGCCGCTGGCCGACGTCGACGTGGACCTGGGGAGCACGCTGACGCTCTCCAACTTCGCGTGCGGACCGGTCGAAGTCAGCCTTGCCGCCGGCTACGGCATCGTATTCGCCTATCCGGCGGAGGCGAGCTGAGCGGCGCGACCGGCGCCGGCACGCGCTTTAACTCTTGGCGCGCTCAACGTACGAACCGTCATCGGTCATGACGACGATCTTTGTTCCGGCCGTTACGTGCGGCGGCACGGCGGTGCGCACTCCGTTGGAAAGCACCGCCGGCTTGAAGGAGGACGATGCGGTTTGGTTTTTTACGACCGGCTCGGTCTCGATCACCTCGAGGACGACACGCTGCGGCAACTCCAGCGAGATCGGCAAACCGTTGTGGAGGCTGATCTGTATTTCCATGTTCTCGGCGAGGTAGACCGACTGGTCGCCGATCAGTTCGGATCCGATATGCACCTGTTCGAAGCTGACCGGATCCATGAATACGTAGGAATCGCCGTCCTGATAGAGATAGTTGTGCGTTTTCGATTCCACATAGGCGCGCTCGACGGTGTCGGTAGTTTTGTAGCGCTCGTTGACCTTCACTCCGTCGCTGATGCGCCGCATCTCGACCTGGGTCACCGGCGTGCCCTTCCCGGGATGAAAGTTTTCCGCCTGAAGGACCACGTAGAGCTTGCCGTCTTCGCTTTCCACGATGTTGCCTTTGCGCAAGCTGCTGGCGATAACCTTGGCCATGACGGTCTCTTTGATTGGGCGGGCACGGCGATGTTTGCGCGATGCCGGCCAGTGGCGGGTTGGTGAAAAGGCTAATAGCAGGCAAACTCCAGGTTGCAAACCGGGCTATCGGAGACACGATTGACGCGGCTCGCCCAAAACTGGTGGCGCCCCCAGGTTCACGCCGACCGACGTGGGCTTCTTCTCGCCCGCAATGCCGTAGCGCAGGCGGTGCGCGGCTATTTCCTGGCCCGTGACTTCGTCGAGATCGATGTCGGCGCCATTCAGATCTCGCCCGGAAATGAGGCGCACATACACGGGATTGCGGTCGAGGTAGTGCGCTCGGACGGCGAGCGCGTGCCGCGTTATCTGCATTCCTCGCCGGAGTTCGCGATGAAAAAGCTTCTCGCTGCCGGCGAGCGGCGCATCTTCAGTCTGGGGCACGTGTTCCGCAATCGTGAAGAGGGGCCCCTGCATGCCGCGGAATTCACCATGCTCGAGTGGTACCGGGCGGAGGAACCCTGCGAGCAGATCATGGAGGACGCCCTTGCCATGCTGCGTCTGGCGCTGATCCATGCCGGGACCGGTGATCTCCGCTATCGCGACCGGCGTTGCGATCCTTTTCTCATCCCTCGGGTGACGACGGTCGCTGAAGCCTTCGCGGCCTTTGCCGGTATTGATCTGTTGGCAACCGTTTCCCCCGACGGGGCTGGCGATGCCGTGGAGCTGGCGCAAGCGGTCCGGGCCGCCGGGATCGAGGCCAGGCTACACAATTCGTGGTCGGACATGTTCAGCCGCGTGCTCGTTGACCGCATCGAGCCCTATCTGGGGAGCGGCGCGCCGACAATTCTTTGCGAATACCCGGCACCCGAGGCCGCTCTCGCGCGCCACAAACCCGGCGACCGGCGGGTAGCGGAGCGCTTCGAGCTATATGCATGCGGGGTGGAGCTCGCCAATGGCTTCGGCGAGCTTACCGATGTGCGCGAGCAACGGGCCCGCTTCGAGAGCGAGATGGCCGAAAAGGAACGCATCTACGGCGAGCGCTATCCGCTGGATGAAGACCTCCTCGGCGCGCTCGCATCGATGCCGGAGGCGAGCGGAGCAGCACTCGGCTTTGACCGGCTCCTCGTGCTGGCGACCCACTGCTCCAGGATTGAGCAGGTTACTTGGACGCCGGCTGCCTGAGAGTTATGAAAATGAGGCGAGGCCGGCGATGGCAGTGATGCTGGGCATCAATCCGATTACCTGGACGAACGACGACGTGCCGGAGCTCGGTGGCGATACACCGCTCGAGGACTGTCTCTCGGAAGCGAGGCAGGCGGGCTTCGCGGGCATTGAGCTCGGCGGCAAGTTTCCCCGCAACGCGACCGAGCTGAAACCGATACTGCAGCGGCATGGGCTTGCACTCGGATATCGATCTGTTGATGCGCCATACCGATGCTGCCGTCGGGCTTCTTTACGATTCGGGACATTCAGCATTTGCCGGTGGCGACCCGGTGGCGTCGCCGCCCGGCATGTCGACCGCATCGCCCACGTCCACTGCAAGGACTGCCGACCCGAGGTCCTGGAGATGGCCCGGCGCGATGAGCTGAGTTTCATGGCCGCAGTGCTTGCAGGAGTGTTCACCGTACCGGGAGACGGCTTCATAGACTATTCGGCAATTCTCGAGACGTTGGCGGATGCGGGCTATTCAGGTTGGCTCGTGGGGAGGCCGAACAGGATCCGCAGAAGGCTGACCCGCTCGCCTATGCCCGCCTGGGACATGCCAATCTCGAGCAACTCGCGACGGCTGCCGGAGTCAAGCTCGCCGCCTGACCTATTTCGCTGGATTTGAGTTCCAGAGGTCGCGATAGAGGCGCCAGACACCGTCCGCACCTCTTTTCCAGATGACGATGTATTTTCCTGTCGCCGCCGCGCGCCCGCCGGTCTTGTCCGGCGAGGAATAAGAAACCTCGCCGACTTCGAACGCCAGATCACCGCTTCCCTCGACCTGGACGGCTTTCAGCTTGAGATCGGAAAGTCCGGCGTCAATGGCTCCTTTCCAGAAGGCTTGGATGTTGGCGCGGCCGTCAACGCGTGCCGCATCGGGCGGAAGGACCGCGGCGTCTTCGGTATAGTGAGCGGCCACGCCCGCATGATCGCCCTTGTTGAATGCGTCTGCAAAAGTGACGAGAGCCGCTTCGATTTCATCACGCGGCGACTCCGCGTTGGCCGTGGCAATGCCGACCACAGCAAGCATTGCCGCAAACACTGCAGCAAATCTGATCATCTTCGGTTCTCCTTCCTCCACTGCTCGGCAGCGATACCCGGTCAGGCGACGGGTCTGATATTCTGGTTCAGTCGAAACACGTTCGTGGGGTCATACTTCTTCTTCAACGTCACGAGCCTCTGGTAGTTGGACCCATACGCAGCCCGGACTCGACCCTCACCCTCATCGCCGAGATTGTTCACGTAGACGGCGCCGGAGGAGAATGGCTTCATTGCCGGGGATCAGTTGGCAGCACGAGTTTGCCGCGAAGTCCTTGCCGGAAACCGCGACGGCTTCGGTCGGTATGCCAACTGCCAAGGTCTGCATGCTGTAGACCCTCTTGGCATTCGAGCGTGCTGTGAGGTCGATCGACCATATCACAGAAGAAGCCAGCAGCGAGCAAAATCAAGGATCTCAGGCGATAGATGAGCCCGCCGCTGCCTCTCATTGCGGGCGTTTGATGCTGCTGCAAGGCACTTGAGCTTTAAGCAGACCGCAACGGAACCCGGGGTTACCCCCACGGCGATCAGCCATCAGATCCAATTGCTGGAAGGCGTCTACGGACACTGCGGAGAGCCGGTCGCGCAGCGGTGAGGCTCAGAACGAAAGCGCAAAAGCAAGCTGGCGGCGCAGAAGAAACCTAATTCGGCGGCGAATGCGCTACTATTACAATTTTAGCGTGTTTCGCCTATGACGGTTGAAGATCACCATTCATGGGTGACGCAATGGGGACTTATCTGCCGAATTTTTCGAGTAATCGCGCCCTTGAGGCCATATGGCTGCCCAGATTGCTCCCCATATGAGCACCCAAACGATCTGAAGTGGGGAAAGCCTTGAAACTCAATAATTTTCAGATGATCGCTTCGAGTGTAGCGGCCCTTGGCGGTCTGGCCATCGCAGCCTACCAGGTAATTGGCCCAGCATATGCGCCGGACAAGGCGCAGCCCGTTCAGGTCAGCGTCTCCGTCGACCAGAATGGCAATGCAACGGCAGCGGCGAAGCCGGTGACCACCGCCAGCAGCGCGCAGGTGACCGATGCGGGTAAGCTCTTGAACAACATGCGCGCCTCCCTCGGCCTCATTGCCGAAAGCTATGCCGATGAAGTGAAGAAGCCCGGCGCCCATCAGAGCGGGGGTCTCGTCCTCGCCTCGACAAAGGAAACCGCGACGGCGCTCAACGATCTTGATGGCGCCATCAAGTCGAAAGATACCAAGAAGATTTCGGGGTCGAGCAAGAACGCGACCCGCTCCATCGGCAAGCTGCAGACGAACTACGCCCTTGCCGCCACCAAGCCGAAGCGTGCCGAAACCGGCATGAAGACGCTCAACAACAACTGGAACGCCTATGCTGCGCGCTACATGGTGCAGACCGATCGCAAGGTTGCCCAGAGTGCCGCCGAGACGAAGAAGTTGAAGAAGCGGGTGCGCAAGCTTGGGACCCGTGTCGATGAGCTCGAGAAGCGTACACGCGACAACGAAGCCCTGAACCGGGAAGTGATCCGGGTCCGCGAGCGCCTCGACTACGAAGGATATGACTATGAGGATGAAGAGGATTACGCGGGCCTCCTGATCACTCTCGCCTTCATTGACGGTGCGTTCGAGGCTCTCTCCGTCTCTTCGCAGCACTACTACCCTGAGTATTATGACGACCTCCGCTACGATCCCGGGAAGTATAACCTCGCCGATACCTACTGGGACGGCTACTACGACGGCTACTACGATGGCCGCGATGATGCGTGGTACGAGAAGGACTATGCAGTTCCGCAAGTCGTGGTGCTGCAGCCCGATCCGGTCATCATCCAGTATCAAGAGATCAACTACACGCAGATTATCAACGTCACCAATGAAGCTGCGGTCGCCTATGAGGCGCTGCCGGCTGAGGAGCTGACGAAGGCCAAGATCGAGCCAGTTGCCAACGGTGTTGTATCGGATGCCCAGGCGATCAAGGCTATTGCCACGGCGGAGCCCGCGGCGGAAGGGCCTGAAGCTGCAGCAGCAAAGCAGGATGCACCGGCAAGCGAAGAACCTGCATTTGAGGCGCAGCAGCCAGCTGCAGATACGGCAGCCACCGGCGAGCCATCAGCCGGAACGGAAGCTCCGGCGCAGGATCAGCCTGCGGCAGAAGAGCCCGTCGCCGAACAACCGGCCGCTGCAACCACTGCTGAGCAGCCCGCCGCGGAGGAACCTGCCGCCGAACAGCCGGCAGCTGAAACATGGGCCGAGCAGCCGGCTGCAGAAGAACCTGCCGCACAAACCGAACAGCAGGTAACGCAAGAACCAGCCGCTCCCGCGGAGGAAACAACAACCGAAGCACCACCTGAAGAAACCGCGGCCCCCGCCGAGGAACCGGCGGCGGAAGCGCCTGCGGAAGAAACCGCACCAGCAGTTGAAGAGCCTGCAGCCGTAGCGCCTGCGGAAGAAGCTGCAGCACCCGCCGAGGAACCGGCGGCGGAAGCGCCTGCGGAAGAAACCGCACCAGCAGTTGAAGAGCCTGCAGCCGTAGCGCCTGCGGAAGAAGCTGCAGCACCCGCCGAGGAGCCTGCAGCCGAAGCACCTGCTGAGGAACAGGCATCACCGGCTGAAGAAACTGCCGCCCCGGGCGAAGAGCAGGAGGCCGAACCGCCTGCGGACGATGCAGCTGCTGCTCAGCCTGCGGCGGAATGCGGCGGTGAGGGGAACCCCTGCCCTGACCAGCAGTAGATCGAGGCTCAGGCGATAAACTTTCTCCTCGCACACTGACTGCCAGATGGCGTAGTTCGCCTCTGCACCTGGCTCGTAGGCAGTTCCCGGCGCGCATCAGCTACATGTTCGGTGCATCCATCTATTTGCGGCGCGGCTCCACGATCTCGTCCAGGCTCTTCGCGCCGGCGCCGTTCTCCTCGTTGTAGGCCCACACCAGCGCCTTCTGTAAGGACACCCCGTCGATCTTCGGCTGGGGCGGCAGATCGTCCACTCCCTTCAGGCCCAGGACCAGCGCGTACTTGTAGGCAATCACATCGAGGTTGGCGCGGTCTTTGAGTCGCCGGTCTTTCAGCAGGGCCAGACTGCCTTCGGCGATGCGGCGGTAGATTTCGTACGGATGCTCCAGCCAGGTCTGCATTGCTTCAGGCTCGACACTGGTGACCACGTTGGCATCGCGCAATTGCTGCAGCAGCTTGGCAGCAGCCCCGGCGGGCTGGGCCACCATCGCCGGTGTTTCTGCTGCGCCAGGTGACGGATCAGATGCGGGCCGCAGAAGCAGCAAGCCCAATGCCGCCGCCGCGACCACCACGGCCCCCGCCAGAGCGAAACGCGTTCCCAGCCCACCGGTGACCTTGGGGAGGCCTAACCCCTCTTGGCCGACAATGGTGCGGCTTGCCTCGTTCCTCAACTCTGCCGCGTGCCATCCCGCTACCGCGCTGGCCACTTCGGCCGCCACATGGCCCTCCGGCTCCAGCACAGTGACAGAGCGCAGATACGGCGGGATCGCCTCAAAGGCTACCGGGCCCAGCCGCACCGACAGCAGGCGATGCTTCGGGTGTGGCCATCTCTCACGCACGTACCTCAGTTCGGTGAGGGTGTAGCTGCCCGGCGCAATCGATCGGGCACTGATCAGGAAGATCACCAGATCCGATGCTTTGACTGCCGCCTCGATGCGCGCATGAAAATCGGCCCCCGCCGGCAGGCTCGTGCGATCGAAGAACACCTCGTGTTCCGCACCTGCCAGGGCCAGAGATATCTCTTCGGCTATGGCGCGGTCTTCAGACGCATACGACAGGAAAATCTTCATCCGGTTCGCTGCCCGAATTGGATGCGCAGGCCCGGTGTTTGCGACTGCGTCCAGGTGGAACGCAGACTGTGCCGTTTTTCCGGATGCACAGCCGAAGCGGGTGACAGCATGCTGGTCACTGGTTCGGGGGCTGCAGCCTCGAAACGCGGCCTCCTGCAATCCAGAGTGAACCGGCGCCGTAGCGGATATATCCGCCTATGCCATGGCCTCCGATGAACCTGCGGATCAACGTATTGGTTCCTGGGTCGATCTGCGCGACGGGAGCGCCTGGCATGGACACCCAGACATACCCGCCACCGGCGGTAATGCTCCCGGAGCCGAGCGGGAGCCCTGTTTTGATTGTGGCCACAAGCTCGCCGGTCTTGGCGTCGATCCTCTGCACCGAGGAATCGCCCTGGCTGAACACCCAGATAGATCCTTCACCGGCGGCCAGGAAGCGTGGGAACTCGTGAAGTTTGGTGATCGAGGTGATGGTGTTGGTCCTTGGATCGATCCGGTAGAGTTCGTTTCTGGCGTATCCCGTTACCCACACCGAGCCATAGTCGACAACCACGCTGGAGCCGCTCGACGGCAAGGAAATTTTCGCCTCCGCAATGCCACTTCGGGCATTGAACCGCGTCAGCGTGTTGTCAAATTCCTCTGCGGTTATGACCCAAACCGCACCTTCACCGACACCGATGCTTCCCTCGGTCGACAGCATCGGCACCCGTATCTCTTTCGTCACTGAATAATCATTCGGGTCGATTCTGAAAATCGCTCTCTTTCTTACGTCAGAAAGCCAGACTGCAGCCTCACCGATTGCCATCCTCTGGGGAGTGTCGATCCCGTCGATTCTGATTTCCGTGAGCTCGTTGTTTGTGGGTTCGATGCGCGCCAAGGGCGCGCCACATCTGATCATCATCCACAGTGAATCGAAACCAAACTCCATGGCCGAGACCAGGCGGTGGACTTTTGCTTGAACAATCAGCTTCTCAGCGGCGAGTTCCTCGGCTGCGAAAGCCGGGCTGGCCACAAGCAGGCAAGCAAGGATCGGCACTTTGAGACAAGACCGCCTCATCCTCGGACTCCCTCGATTGCTTCACTAACCAAATGTGGCTTCCGCCGGACTGCGCGGCTGCCTCAATCGCAGTCTTCCACCTTGAAGATTTGGCATCGTGCTGCCTTCTCCTGTGCCTTGGCGAGCATCCAGTCCTTCGCGAGCTTCTGCGCTTGTGCTACCTGCTCCGAGGCCATCTTCGCGGCAACGATGTCGCGGTTCTTTGCGGCATCCACGTCAATTTGGGCGGCGATGTTGAGCCACTTATACGCCTGCACATAGTCCTGCGGAACACCCCGGCCTTCGAGGTACATGAGCCCTAGTTTCTGCTGGGCGACGGGAACGCCCTGATCGGCCGCGAGGGAGTACCAATCGCGCGCCTGAATATGGTTCTGCGGCACGCCCCAGCCGTTCTCGTATATGAGTCCAAGATTGGTCTGGGCAACGGCATCGCCCTTCCCGGCGGCCCTGCGGTACCACTTCACCGCCTTCATATAATCCTGCGGCACGCCCCGGCCTTTGTCATACATGAGCCCGAGACTCGACTGGGCGGGGCCATGGCCGCGTCCGGCAGCCTTGCGATACCACATCACCGCCGCGGCATCATCCTTCGGCACGCCATGTCCTTCGGCGTGCATGACGCCGAGCTTGTACTGGGCGGCCGCGGCGCCCTGCTCGGCCAGCGGCTTCCAGAATTCGAGCGCGGTCGCGTAGTCCCCGCGCTCGTAGGCAGCCAGACCGTCCTCAAATTGCCCCGCCGCAACCGGCTCAGACGCGAGGCATGCGGCAAACCCACACGCCGCCAGCCATGATTTGAGATTCATAGCATTGCCTCCTTCGTTCCAGCCGGCCAGCTATCCTCCAGGATCGAACACTTCTTGCTGGACTTGCCGAACTCGGCCGGTGGCCATGAAATCATCGACTCCAGTCTGGATGTGGCGCGAGCACGTGACTGACTTTGCAGTCGGAGCACGCGGCAAGAATAATAGGGAAGAACGTGAGGCAAGGCCACGGACTCGCATAACCGATAAGAAATGCACCAGCTTCAATGGCGGACACACACTCTTGTCGCCAGAGCCCGCCCCGCGCGGACGCTTCCGCGGAGTGCAGGCCATTCCCTATCCGCCCGATACCCGCGGCAGCAGGTAGACCTCGCTTCCGGGTGGGATTTTTTCCAGCCACGAATCCCGGAAGATGCGGCCGTCGATGGACACCGAGACGCCTTGTTGCAGTCGCGGCTTCAGCCCGGGATAGGAATCACCCAGCCGCGCCAACAGCTCGCCGATATTGCGTGCCTCGATCTCGACGCTCGATTGGCCGCCCGCCAGGGGCTTGAGCGAGCCCCACAGGACGACCTTCACCACTCATCAGCCCCGGGCTGCCTCGATCGCCTTGAGAATCCGCGGGGCCGACATCGGAATGTGGGTCATGCGTACCCCGACGGCGTTGGAGACCGCATTGGCGATGGCAGCCAGCGGTGGCACGATGGAGGTTTCGCCGACGCCGCGCACTCCGTAGGGATGGTTGGGGTTGGGAATCTCCAGGATCACCGTGTCGATGAAGGGCAAATCCGAGCAGACCGGAATGCGGTAATCGAGGAAGCCCGCATTCTGAAGCCGGCCGTCGGCGCCGTAGATGTACTCCTCATTGAGCGCCCAGCCGATCCCCTGCGTCGCTCCGCCCTGGTATTGGCCCTCCACGTAGGATGGGTGGATGGCCTTTCCGGCATCCTGGATCACCGTGTAGCGAATGACTTTCGCAGCACCCGTCTCCCGGTCGACCTCGATGTCGCAAATATGCGTGGCGAACGAGACACCTGCGCCGTCGGCGACGAACTCATTATGGCCGGCGATGGGACCGCCCGTATTCGCCGCCGCCGCGGCAATTTCCTTGATCGACAGCGGCGGAAAGTTCCCCGCATTGGCTCCGGCGGGCTTGGCATGGCCGTTCTCCCATTCGACGGCCTCCTCCGGGATGTCCCACATTTTCGCCGCCCTTGCGCACAGTTTCCGCTTGGCGTCGCGGGCGGCGAGCACCGTTGCCATGCCCGATGAGAAGGTCACCCGGCTGCCATCGCTCATGTCGTTGTGGCCGAGCGAGCTCGTGTCGGCGACGACACAGCGCACATTCTCATAGGGGATGCCGAGCTCTTCTGCCGCCATCAGGCACATGGAGGCCCGCGAGCCGCCGATGTCGACGGTGCCGACGGCGATCACCGCCGTTCCGTCGAGGTTGATGTTGATCGAAGTACAGGTCTGGCCGCCGAAATTGAACCAGAACCCGCATGCCATGCCGCGGCCCTGATTCTTGCCCAGGGGAGCTCGCATGTGCGGATGGTTTTTCGCCGCCTCGAGCGTCGGACCGATACCGATGGGTCCGTAGGTCGGGCCATAGGACGACTTGGTGCCTTCCCTGGCTGCGTTCTTGATGCGGAAGTCGACCGGATCCATGCCGATCTTCTTGGCGACCTCGTCGACGACGCTCTCGACGGCGAAGGCCGCCATGGGCGCCGAGGGCGCCCGATATGCGGTTGTCTTTGGCCGGTTGGCGATGACATCGTAGCCGACGGTGCGAACGTTCTGGAGGTCGTAACAGGCGAACGACGTCATGGCTCCGAGCTCTGCCCACGGACCCGGGAACGCGCCGTTCTGATAGCGCAGGGTCGCCTCGGCGGCGGTGATCCGGCCGTCGTTCGTCGCGCCGATCTTGACGTCGACCGAGGTGGAGCTGGTCGGCCCCGATGCCCTGAACACTTCCTCGCGGGACATCACCACCTTCACCGGCCGGTTGGCCTTGCGCGACAAGGCCAGCGCCACGGGCTCGATCCAGATGTGGGTCTTGCCGCCGAAACCGCCGCCGATTTCGGAAGCCGTGACCCGCAGCTTCGAGATGTCCATGCCGAGCAGCTGCGCGCACTGGTTGCGGAACACGAAGTGGCCCTGGGTGCATACCCACAGCTCGCCCTGCCCATCGGGGCCGACGTTGGCGAGACAGGCGTGCGGCTCGATGTAGCCCTGGTGCGTCTGTTCCGTCTTGAAGCTGCGTTCCACGATCACATCGGCCTGCCGAAAACCTGCCTCCACATCGCCGTGACCGAACTCCGAGCGTTTCGAGACGTTGGAGGACTTCTCGGGCTTTGGTTCGACGCCTTCGGTGAACACGTCGTCGTGAAGCACCGGCGCTGAAGCTTTCATCGCTTCATCGCAGTCGGTCACATGCGGCAGGATCTCATAGTCGACGCGGATGAGTTTCAGCGCCTTCTTTGCGGTCGCCGCGTCGACAGCCGCCACGGCAGCGACCGCATGGCCGTCGTAGAGCGCTTTCTTGCGCGCCATGCAGTTCTCGAGAATGTCACGCATGGCGCGATCACCGTTGGTGAGATCGGGCAGATCGGCGCTGGTGATGACTGCCTTCACGCCGGCGAGCTTCTCCGCTTTTGCGGTATCGATTTTCCTGATCCTTGCGTGCGCGTGGGGGGAGCGCAAAATGAGACCCACGAGCTGGCCGGGAGCCGATGCATCGGCTCCGAATTTGGCGCGGCCGGTGACCTTGTCCATGCCGTCGGGCCGCAGCGGCCGCGTTCCGACAACCTTGAATCTGCTGGCCGGTGAAACTGGTATCGAGCGGCATCGTCAGCCTCCTCTCATATTCCTGCGCGGCGTCCTGGACGGCGCGAACGATTTTATCATAGCCGGTGCAGCGGCAAAGGTTTCCCGCCAGGCCGAACCGGATTTCCTGTTCCGTCGGGTCAGGGTTGCTGTCGAGCAGCGCCTTGGCCGCGATCAGGAAGCCGGGTGTGCAGATGCCGCACTGAAGTGCTGCGTGCTCGATGAACTTGCGCTGCAACGGATGCAGGGTTTCGCCCTTGGCCATGCCTTCTATTGTTTCGATCTCACGGCCGTCCGCTTCCACGCCGAGCACCAGGCACGAGCAGGTCAGCCGCCCGTCGAGGATCACGCTGCAGGCGCCGCAATCGCCGGTGCTGCAGCCCTCCTTCGCGCCGGTCAGGCTCAACCGGTTGCGCAGCACGTCGAGGAGGGTCTCTTCCGCGTCGCAGACGTATTCGACTGCATCGCCGTTGATGACCGTGGCGACATGAGTTCCTGACATTATCTTCCTCCTGCGCGATCGAGCGCGATCCTGGCGGCGCGCTTGGCGAGCACGCCCGCGACTTTGATTCTGAATTCCTTCGTGCCGCGCTTGTCGTCGATGGGCCGGCATGCGGCGGAGCACGCCGCGGCCATTTTTTCGAGCGCCTCGTCATCGACCGTCGAGCCGACGAGGGCCTTCCCGGCAGCTTCAACCAGCAAAACCGTCGGGGCGACGGCGCCAAGCGACACCCGCGCGCTGGTGCATTTGCCCTTGTTGTCGAGCGTCAGGCTGACGGCTGCGCCCACGACTGCGATATCCATCTCGGTGCGCGGGATGAACCGCAGATAGGCATCGCCCGAGCGGGCAGGTCGCTTGGGAAGCAGGATGGACTCGATGATCTCGCCTTTGCCGAGGTGAATCTGGCCGGGACCCTTTAAGAGCTGCTCAACCGCTATGGTTCGTCGTTTCCTCGGGCCTGAGATTACCGCCTTTGCCCCGGCGGCCACCATGGCCGGCACGCTATCCGCCGCAGGGGAGGCGTTGCACAGGTTACCGACCATCGTGGCGCGACCCTGAATCTGCTTGGAACCGATCAGGTTTACGGACTCGACCACGCCTGGCCATGCGGCGCGAACCGCCACATGCTCGCCGAGCTCGGCCCCGGAAACGGCCGCGCCGATTTCAAAGCCCGCCGCCGTCTTGCGGATCGTTCGCATGGCAGCGATGCGCTTGATATCGACGATCAGGGAAGGCTCGATGAAGCCGGTTCGCAGACGCACCAGGAGATCGGTTCCTCCGGCCAGGACGTAGGCCCGCCCGGCCGCCCGGGAGAGCAGATTCACGGCGTCCTTGGTCGTGGTTGGGCACTCGTATCGCATTACGTTCCTTTCACGATGGCGGATGATCGGGGCAAAGCTCTAGCGCCGTTCATCAATCTAGACCAGAACAACTTGCGCTGTCATCGCCATCGCCCGGGATGGCGAATTGACGCCCTTGGCATCCGTTCGTAAGTTGCATCAAGTTGCAGGCCGGTCCGGGCGTTGCGAGGCAGAAGCACTCGTGGACGGGATAGGGCGCCTGTTCGAGTATGGGGGAGCGAATGGCCGGTCAATCTTTGCGGGAAATGGCACGGACGAGGAGCGTCAAGCTCGGCCATTTCATCGTCGAATTCGCAACCCCCGGCATCGGGCACATTCTGAAATCTGCCGGCTGCGATTTCGCGCTATTCGACCTCGAGCATTCAGGTTTCGGCTTCGAAACCGTGAAAAGCGCAATCCGCTACTTCGAGGCGGCCGACGTCGCGCCCATCGTGCGTGTGCCATCCAGGGAGTACCATCACATCGCCCGCGCCTGCGATATGGGGGCGGAAGGCATCATGGTGCCGATGGTGGGTAGCGCGAAAGAGGCGAAAACCATCGTCGAGAGCATGAAATATTTTCCCGAAGGAAAGCGCGGCGTGGCGCTTCAGGTTGCGCATGATCGCTATCGATCCGGCCCAGTGCCGGAAAAACTGGCCGCTGCCAATGACCGCACGGCGCTGTTCTGCCAGATCGAGACCCGAGAGGGCGCCGACAATGCCGATGCCATCGCCGCCGTCGACGGTGTCGACTGTCTCTGGGTAGGACATTTCGATCTCTCGGTGTCGTTGGGCGTTCCCGGTCAGTTCGACAGCCCGGCTTTCCTAGCCGCGATCGACAAGACCGTCGCCGCGGCCAAAGCGCATGGCAAATCGCTCGGCCGTCTTGTGCCCACCGCCGAGCTGGGTATCGAGCTCTACAGGCAGGGATTCGACTTTTGCTGTTACTCCGGCGACGTCTGGGTGCTTCACAACGCGCTGGCCGAAGCCGTCAGCAAGCTGCGCGCCGGGTGCAGGTAAACGTGCCGATGGCCGACCGGTTCCGTGTTGCACTATCCGGGGACTTTCGAAAGAAAGACGGCTCGCCCGTATTCCCTGATTTCGACCTGGCGCCGCTTCGGAATGCGCCCGATCTCGAGGTGGCCTACCTCGATCAGGCCAATCCGATCGCAGCGGAGCAGCTTGCAGACTTCGATGTTCTCATTCTGCTGGCGCCGCAGTTCGCGGCCGAAAGCATTCATCCCGCCGGCAGGCTTGCGGCGGTCGCCCGGTTTGGCGTCGGCTACGACAATGTCGACGTTCCGGCCTGCACACGGGCAGGCATCGCACTGGTCATCACGCCCGATGGTGTGCGTCGCCCGGTGGCCGTTTCGATCATCACCCTGATCCTGGCGCTGACCGGAAAGCTGATGGTCAAGGACAAATTGGCGCGCCTGGGGCCCGACGGCTTTTCCGCGCGCGGCGAACACATGGGCGTTGGTCTCGTGGGAAGGACGCTGGGCTCGATCGGGGTCGGCAACATCGGCGCCGAAATGTTTCGGCTGGCGAAGCCATTCGGCATGAAGTTCATTGCCTGCGATCCCTACGCCGATCCCAACGTTGCCCGCGAGCTTGCCGTTGAGCTCGTGTCGTTGGACGAGGTGTTTTCACGTTCCGATGTTGTGACGGTCAACTGCCCGCTGACCGAAGAAACCCGCCATCTTGTCAATGGCGAACGCCTTGCTCTCATGAAGAAGACGGCATATTTCATCAACACCGCGCGTGGGGGGATCGTCGATCAGGCCGCGCTGACCAGGGTCCTGGCCGACCGGAAAATCGCCGGCGCAGGTCTCGATGTGTTTGAGAACGAGCCTACCGACCCCGCTGATCCTCTGCTCAAGCTGGACAACGTCATCCTCGCTCCCCACGCCCTGTGCTGGACGGATCAGTGTTTTGCCGGCAACGGCGCTGCCGACGTGAAGGCGGCGCTCGACATCCAGCATGGCCGGGTTCCGCGCGGCATCGTCAACCGGGAGGTTGTGGATCAGCCGCGTTTCCGGCAGCGGCTCGAAAGCTACCGCAAACACTTTGGCAGCTGACGGGCCACGAAGCGCTCCCGAGGGTGCTCGGCGGCAGCGCTGCGAACCCATCGAGGCAAGAGATGAACTACTTCAGCAAACGGCCCTATAGCGTGGTTGTCGTCGGAGCGGCGAGCGGCATCGGCAGGGCGGTGGCGGAGTTCATCGCCGCCCAGGGACCGTCCATCGCCTGTATGGACCGGGATCTAGGTGGCGCTGAAGAAACCGCCGCGCGCATCGTCAAGGCGGGAGGTGCCGCCTCCGCATATCACATCGACGTCACCGAGAAGAGCTCGGTGAACCGTGCGGTGGAAGCGACCATCTCGCGGCACGGCACGATCGAGGCGCTCGTCAACTGCGCCGGTGTCACGGGCAGGACCAACGTCAAGGCGCACGAGGTCAGTCTCGATGATTTCGACAGCGTATATCGTATCAATCTGTTGGGAGCGCTTATTGTTTCCCAGGCAGTGCTCCCGGCGATGCTGGCCAGGCGCTACGGCCGCATCCTCCATGTCGCATCCATCGCCGGCAAGGAGGGCAATGCCGGCATGACTGCCTATTCCGCGTCGAAATCGGGGCTTATCGGCCTGGTGAAATCGATGGCCAAGGACTATCCGGAAACTGGCGTCACCATCAATGCGCTTGCCCCGGCGGTGATCCGAACGCCGATGGTCGATGCGTTGCCCGAGGCAACTGTCAAATACATGACCGACAAAATCCCCATGCGCCGGTGCGGGGAATTGACCGAGGCCGCGGCCATGATTGCCTGGATCGTTTCGCCCGCCTGCAGCTTTACCACCGGCTTCACCTTCGATTTAACCGGCGGCAGAGCCACTTATTGATGCAGGCCGACCACATCGATCAGGCGTGCGACCTGCTGTTGCGGCACTGGCGGGAGGGGCGCGTCCTGGCTCAGTTGCCGGAGGCCCTCAAGCCCCGAACGCGTGCCGAAGGATACGCGATTCAGGCGCGCCTACTGCCGAGAGGCGGCGAAAAGCTCCTCGGGTGGAAAGTCGCGGCAACCAGCCGGGCCGGCCAGGAGCATATCAACGTGGACGGCCCGCTGGCCGGCCGACTGTTTGCCGAACGCGCATTCGAGACCGGCCGGCGGATGGCGCTCGGAGCCAACCGCATGCGGGTAGCCGAGCCGGAGTTTGCATTTCGAATGGCGCAGACGCTGCCGTCGAGACGATCGTCCTACAGCTTGGAAGAGGTTCTCGCGGCCGTCGATGCTCTGCACCCGGCGATCGAAATTCCGGACTCGCGTTATGAAGATTACACGATCGTCGGTGCCCCGCAGCTCATTGCCGACAACGCGTGCGCGCACTTCTTCATTCTTGGCCCGGAGGCGCCGCCATCGTGGCGATCGATCGATCTCGCACAGCATCGCGTAACCGGCTCGGTGGACGGAAAGCTCCAGCGCGACGGCAGCGGCGCCAACGTTCTCGGTGATCCGCGGATCGCACTGACCTGGCTCGTCAACGAATTGTCCGGCCTCGGCATTCCGCTGCAGGTGAACGAGGTCGTGACGACCGGCACTTGCCTCGCTCCGCTGGCAATTGCGGGGGGAGATCGGGTGACAGCGGATTTCGGTGAGCTGGGAAAGGTCACGGCGGAATTTGTCGACTGAGTTGCGTTATGACGTCGTTGCCATGGGCGAGCCGATGTTCGAGCTCAACCAGCAGGACGATGGCCGATTTCTTCCCGGATTTGGCGGCGATGCGTCCAACGTCGCCATCGCGGCTGCCCGCCTCGGCGCCAGGGCGGCAATCCTCACCAAGCTCGGTTCCGATCCGTTCGGCGATGCAATCGCGGAGCTGTGGCGCCGTGAGTCGGTCGATTGTCATGCGGTCAGTCGGCATCCGATGGCTCAGACGGGCATCTATCTCGTGACGCACTCGTCACTGGGACACGGTTTCTCCTACTACCGGAAGGGATCGGCGGCGAGCCTGATGACCGAGGCCGACGTGCCCCCTGGACTGGTTCTCGTGTCCAGGTTTCTCCATGTGTCGGGCATCAGTCAGGCCATCAGCGCCACGGCGGCGAGCGCTGTCGACTACGCGGTCTCGATGGCCATCGAGGCCGGAGTGAAGATTTCCTACGACACAAATCTTCGTCTTCGTCTCTGGTCGGCGACAGAGGCGCGAACGACGGTCGAAACGACGGCGGCGAGAGCAGAGGTCCTCAAGACGTCGCTTGAAGATGCAAGGGAGCTGCTCGGTCTCACGGAGCCCGAGCGCATCGCCGATCACTTTCTGGGCCTCGGCAGCAAGGTGGTTGTCGTGACGCTCGGAGTGTCTGGAGCGCTGGTTGCGACGGATCGAACCCGGCGCCGCATCGATGGTTTCAAGGTTGCTTCAGTCGATGCAACCGGCGCGGGCGACGCGTTCACCGGCGCGTTTCTGGCCGAGCTCGCGCGTGGCCGCGGACTTGCCGCCGCAGCACAGTTCGCCAATGCGGCCGCCGCGCTCTCGACCCTCGGCTACGGCGCCGTCGCTCCCTTGCCGCGCCGACCGGAGGTAGAACGTCTGCTCGCCGGCACAGCCGCCCCTACTGAATCTTCTGACGTATGGCGAGCTTGACCGTATCGAGCAGAACCGCAGCCAGCACCAGTCCTCCATGAATCATCTGGGTGAAGTGAGCCGGCAGCCCCATGAGATTGATGGCCGTGTTGATCGATGAAAGCAGCAGCACACCCGCGTAGACCCCGGGAAGTTGTCCGACACCGCCTTTGAGGCTGACACCCCCGATCACCACTGCCGCGAAGGCCTGGAACAGCATTCCGATCCCGAGGTTGGCGGTAGCGCCCGAAGTGCGAATGGCGAGCAGCCAGCCGGCCAGACCCGACACGGCGCCGGCCAGGACGAAGGTAATGAGCACGAGCTGATCGACCCGGATGCCTGCCCGGAAGGACGCAGCGGCGTTTCCGCCGATCATCACCAGGTGTCTGCCGAAGGGCGTCTTCGTCATGACGAACGTCGAAAGTGCGAAGCAGGCGATGGCGATCCAGGCGATCAGCGGAACATGGAGAAACGTCTGGATGCCGATAACCCGCAGCGATGGCGCCAAATCCTGCGCCGAGCGCCCGCCCGATATCGTCACGACCAGGCCGCGCACCCATATGTAGGCGGCGAGTGTCACGATGAAGGCGTTCATCTTGAGCCTCACGACGAGCCAGCCATTCACTGCGCCGATGATGCCGCCGACGAAGAGCGCGATCGCCAACGATACCGGGAGAACGAGCCAGGCGGGCGAGAAGGAGTATCCGAGGCCAATGCCGCGCGCGCAGAACAGTATGCCGGTCACCATCGCGGTCAGTCCGGCGACCAACTCGACCGACAGGTCCATGTTCCCTGCGATGATGACGATCGCCAGTCCGATCGCCATTACGCCGACGAAAGTCGACTGCTCGACGATGTTGGCGAAAATGCCGACCTGAAAGTATTGTGGAATGGTGAGAGAAAACACCGCCAACACGACGGCAAGCATGATCCAGACGAGATTGTCGAGAACGAACTCGATGAGCGCTCTTTGCCGCGCGCTGAGCCGGGCCGGCTTTGCCGTGGACGGCCCCGGGTCTGAAATGACCCGGGACCCGAACTCGGGCCGCATCACTCGACGGATTTCACCGGATCTGCGGGAGCCTTCAGGTTACCCCAGAAACGCGGCTCGTCGACGTTGTCCTTGGTGATGGCGGCTCCTGGAATCTTCAGGTTGGGCCCCCAGGCCTCCATCGTGAGAACGGAGTTGAGCCCCAGGACGTTGTAGGTGCCGGGTTTGATCGGCTGCTTGTTGACCACCTTGTCGGCAAACATCGCGACGGCGGCAGCCTGGGCGTACAATGGCTGCTCGACTTCGACCTGCTCCCAGCCTTTGCGAATTAGATCGAGGCCGACCGGCGCTCCATTGGAGGAAACGAGGAGCACGTCGCCCGGCTTCTTGCCCTTTGCTTCCAGCGAAGCGACCGCCGCAACCGCAAGGTGCGCGGCATGCACGAAGATCAAATCGATATCGGGATTGGCGAGAAGCTGGTCGGCGACGATGGTGCCGGCATTGGAAGCCTCCCACTGCATGGCAGGCAGCGAGATGATCTGGACGCCGGAGAACTCCTTCATCTTCTCTTCGAAGCCTTTTTGGATGTCGAGAGTGTAGGGATCGGCCGGATCGCCGAGGACTTGCAGCACTTTGCCCTTTACGTCGCCGTTCTTTTCCTTGAGCAGGCGTTGGATTTCCGCCGCGGCGATCTGGCCGATTTCGACCGTGCCGGCGACCGACGTGAGGTCGGAAGGCGTGGCCGTGATCTGGCGGTCGAAGATCATCACCGGGATTCCGGCCGCCCGCGCCTTTTCTATGGAGGGCTTGAGTGCGTTGAAGTCGACCGCGGCCAGGATGATGGCTGCCGGCTTCAGGCTTATCACATCGTTCATCTGGCTTTGTTGCAGATCGGTCTTGTTGTCGGCGTTGAGCGTGACCGCTTCATAGCCGACATCCTTCAGGAATTTTTCGATGCCCTTGACCGATTCGGTCTGGAATTCATCGAGCAGGGTTGGAACCATGTAGTAGATTTTTCCCTTGCCCTGCGCGAAAGCGGGACTGATCAGTGCCACGGCGGCTATCGCGATAGCCGCGATCCAATGGCTCATAAGACGTTTCATGCGACATCTCCTGTTTTGAGTTTTTCTCGCGGACCCTTCGGTCTCTCTTGTTGGGCGAGGGCAGCAGTGGCCTCGCCGGTGATCATTCGCTCGACTGCCTCGGGGCTGGTGCTGGACTTCGCCACGTCACCGGCAACGATCCCCTGGTGGATCACCACCAGCCGGTCGGCTACCTGAAACGCCTGCGTCATGGCATGGGTAATGAATACAACCGCGACGCCCTGGGCAGCGATGCGTTTGACCATTTCGAGTCCCCGGCGGGTCTGTCTGACGCCGAGCGCGGCAAAGGGCTCGTCAAGGAGTACCAGTTTGCCGCCCCAGTGGACGAACCGATTGAGCTCGATTGCCTGCCGCTGGCCACCGGACAGGTGCTCGACGTTGGTGCGCACAGACGGAATATGGGTGCCTGCGTCCGCCAGCGCCTTCTCGACAGCCAGTTGCATGGCGCGCTCCTGCAATATCGGGACGCCCAGCCGGCGCTTGACGATCTCGCGGCCCATGAAGAAGTTCGCGACTACGTCGACGTTGGTGCACAGCGATAGGTCCTGGTAGACGGTTTCGATGCCTGCCGCTTTTGCCTCGGCCGGCGAGGCAAAGTTGCGTTCGGTGCCCTCGAACACGATTTTTCCCGAGTTCGCCTGCAGGCCTCCGGCGATGATCTTTACGAGCGTCGACTTGCCGGCGCCGTTGTCGCCGAGGAGGGCCACGATCTCACCTCTGCCGATGTCGAAGCTGATTGACCGCAACGCCTCTATGGCGCCGAAACTCTTGGCGATGCCCTGAAGCCTGAGCAGCGGCTCATGAGCCGTCAGGTAGCTTGCTTCACGAGCCATCACGCCCACCCACCTCGCAGGCCGGCACGCTAACAGCGATCAAAAGAACGGGTCAATCGGATTTGAGGGACAGCAAAACTCAAAGTCGGCTCAAGGCGCGATCCACCGCCGCCACGGCCAGTTCGGCATGTCGCGGCTCGAAGACCATCGGCGGCCGGATCTTGAGGATGTTCGAGAGCTTCCCTTCGCTGCCTACCAGAACGCCCTCATCTCGAATGAGATTGAGCGCCTGAAGTGTGTGTGCCTTGGCGGGCTCCAGGGAGCGCCGGCTCGTGACGAGCTCGACGCCAATGGCAAGGCCGCTGCCCCGCACATCGCCGATGATGTCGTGCTTTGCCATGAGCCTCTGCAGCCCTGTCTTGAGCAGGCTTCCGGTGTGCGCGGCATTGGCGATCAGATCTTCGTCACGAATGACGTCGAGCACCGCCAAGCCTGCCGCACAGGAGACATTGTTGCCGCCAAAGGTGGAGAAGAACTGCGCCTCGCGCGTAAACCGGTCGAGGATTTCCGGCCGGGTCAGGACGGCGCCTATGGGATGTCCGTTGCCGGCCGGCTTGCCGATGGTGATGAAGTCGGGGCTGACGCCGTGATGCTGGTATCCCCACATGGCGTTTCCGAGGCGCCCAAAACCCGACTGCACTTCGTCGGCGATGAAAAGCCCGCCGGCGGCGCGGACCTTCGCGCAGAGAGTGGCAAGATAGCGAGGTACCGGTTCGAGCATGCCGTTGGTCATGAACGCGGAATCGATGATGAGCGCGGCGACGCCCAATCCGCTCTCCTGCAGCTCGGCGATCGCCACGTCGGCGAGGTCCGCGTAGCGGATGCCGAGATCGGGTTCTCCGCGCCGGTAGGGTCCGCGGTAGACATCGGGCGGAGGGATCGTTCGCACGTGCGGCTGGATCGGGCTGCCCGGCGCATTCGACGGCGAAAGCGCGTCCGTTGCCTCGGACACGCCGTGATAGGCGAACTCCATGACCAAGGCGCCTCTGTTGCCGGTCCATGTCTTGGCCATGCGCCATGCGACATCGTTGGCTTCGCTGCCGGAATTTACATAGACGACGGCTGACAGCGCCGGATCGGCGGTGGCGGCCAGCCTGGCCGCGTAGTCGAGGGACTGGTCGGTGATATAGCGAGTATTGGTATTGAGCCGTCGTGCCTGTCGGACAATTGCCTCGGTCACGTAAGGGTGGCAGTGCCCGACGTGCGGAACGTTGTTGTAGCAGTCGAGGAAACGGTTGTTCCCGGCGTCATGGAGCCACACACCTTCGCCGCGCACCAGGTGCAGTGGTGGATCATAGAAGTGATAAAGCGATCTGCCCATGTGACGGATGCGTTGCGCCATCAAGTCAGCCAGCGACGAGCTTCCGGCGGCGGGGCGGGAGGAGAGGGCGGCCGCCCGCCGGATGGCGGCGACGAACGCCTTGCTCCCGGATCGGAGAGCCTCGAGCAACGGAAAGCATCGGACACCAAACCCCGCGAGATAGCTCTCGGGCATGGTGTGGTTCTCTTCCCGAACGCGGTTCACCAGGACCGTCTGCAGCAGCCGCGCTTCGATCATGCCAGGCAGCACATCGATTTCCGCCTCCTCCAGCTCGGTAACCCCTCGGTAGCCGCCGATGATCGCGGTGGCGGTCTTCTCGAAGTCCTGTGCCGGCCCCATGAAGTCGGCGACCACGTTCGACAGGTCCTGTATCAGCGCCCCGTGTATCAGGTCGCCGAAGTCGATGATGCCCGTGACCGCCCCTGCGGGACCAAGCAGCACGTTGTAGGGATGGACATCGCCGTGAATCACCTGCGCCCGAAGTTTTGCGAGCGTGGGCAGCGTTCGTTCGCGGAACTGCTCAAGGATGCAGCGCGCCAATTCCTGCTGCCGTTGGTCCGCCAGCAACGGAACGAACTGCAAAAGCTGCGGTGCGTGGCGATTGTCCCATAGAAGCTCCCGATCGCCGGCAGCCTTGTGAAAGAAGCCGCGCAGGGCTCGCCCCAGGCGAGCCGTCGTTTCTCCGAGCTCCTGCAGCTGTCGGTCACCGAGTATTCTCTCTGCGACCACCTCGCCCTCGAGCCACGAAAGCGCATGGACCGCATGGCGATGGCCTGCATCGCTGTCGAGCCACGCGACGGCTGCGCCGCTCCGTGTGTGCAAGACGCGCGGTACCGGCAGGGCGGGATCAGCCAGACGGATGTGTTCCAGCGCCGCCACCTGACAGGGGACGATGTCGTCCGCTTCGTGCCGGTTAGCGATCTTGACGACCGCCTGCCGTCCGCCCGCCTCCGTCATGCGGAAGCTCTGATCCCGTTCGCTCTCGAGGGCGGTCAGCGTTCCCGCCAGACCATAGTGTTCTTGCGCGAATCGGCGCACCTCTTCGACGGTGAACCGTGGCTTCTCGATCGCCAGGAACTTCATATCGTTGCTGTTTCCAAAAATGGACTTGCAGGGGATTGAACAGGGGGCGCGGGGACAACGCAAGAAAGGCCATGCATTGACAGGCGAACCTGACATGGTTTTCCTGCAACTCGGCGAGGGTGAAATTCTGCTTGGGGGGATCGCATGAGTGCTTTCAACGCCACCGGCGGCTGTCAATGCGGCAGGGTCCGCTATGCAGTCACGGAAGCTGCCCAGGATTTGTATCATTGCCACTGCAGCATGTGCCGCAAGGTCCATGGAGCAGTCTTCGCTACCTACGCGATCGTCCCGCGCTCCGCCTTCCGCGTTGTATCCGGAGAAAACGACATTCGGGGCTTCGAAAGCTCGCCGGGGGTCTATCGATATTCCTGCGCCGCGTGCGGCTGTCAGATCTACTGCGAGGAAGCCCGGCGTCCGGCCATCACGTTCTATGCGCCGGGCTCGCTCGATGACGGATGCTCGCCCGGACACGAGAGCGCGCGCGAGCGGCACATCTATGTTGGATCGAAGGCGCCCTGGTTCGCTATCAGCGATGGACTTCCACAATCGGAAAGGGACTGATCGTCATGCTCGCCAATCTGGATCTTCCCTTCCGCATCAAGGTCGATGACGCGGTACGCATCGAGATGCGCGACGGCATTCGCCTCGCCGCCCGAATCTGGCGGCCCATCGGGTCCGAAACAAATCCGGTTCCGGCGATCCTGGAATATCTGCCCTACCGGCGCCGTGACGGGACGGCAGAGCGGGACGCGCTTACCCATCCCTATTTCGCCGGACATGGTTATGCCTGCATCCGCGTAGACATGCGCGGCTCAGGCGACTCGGAGGGCGTCCTGTTGGGAGAATATCTGCCGCAGGAGCAGCAGGACGGGCTCGACATCATCGCCTGGATCGCCGCCCAGCCGTGGTGCTCAGGAACCGTCGGTATGATCGGCATCTCCTGGGGCGGCTTCAACGGACTGCAGATGGCCTGCTTGCGGCCAAAGGCGCTGAAGGCCGTGGTCTCCGTCTGCTCTACGGATGACCGATATGCCGATGACATTCACTTCATGGGCGGCTGCCTTCTTCTCGACAAGGTGACCTGGGGCTCAACGATGTTTTCCCTCAACACCGCCCCGCCCGATCCCGATGTCGTCGGGCCCGCCTGGCGCGCCATGTGGATGAGGCGGCTGGAAGAAAGCGGCCTGTGGCTCGAAACATGGCTTCGCCATCAGCGTCGCGACGCGTTCTACACCCATGGCTCGGTTTGTGAGGACTGGTCCGCCATCGAGTGCCCGGTGTTCCTCGTGGGTGGCTGGGCCGATGGCTATACGAACTCGATCTTTCGGCTGCTCGCCAATCTCGGGGGACCGCGCAAGGCGCTGATCGGACCCTGGGGGCACAAGTACCCGCACTTCGCCAAGCCGGGTCCGCAAATCGGCTTCCTGCAGGAGTGCCTGCGCTGGTGGGACAAATGGCTCAAGGGCGTCGAAACGGGGGTCATGGACGAGCCCATGCTCAGAGTTTGGATGGAAGAACCGGCCCGGCCGAAACCAATCTACGATGAGAAGCCCGGCCGCTGGGTGGCCGAGGCAGGTTGGCCGGCCCGGCGTATCGCGAGCACAGGGTGGCAGTTGTCCCCCGGCCGACTTGGTTCCCCGGCAGAAAAGCCCGCCGCGCGCATGGTTGCAATTTCTTCTCCCCAAACCACCGGCCTCGCCGGCGGCAAGTGGTGTCCCTATTGCATGTGGGCCGACCAGCCGCTCGATCAGCGGGCCGAAATGGGCGGCCAGGCGATCTTCGATACCGATCCTCTCCCGGAGTTGGTTGAAATACTGGGCTTCCCTGTTCTGGCGTTGGACATTGCCGCCGACACGCCGAACGGTCTCGTTGCGGTGACCCTTTGTGAGGTATTTCCCGACGGCGCAGCGACCCGGGTAACCTACGGGCTGCTCAATCTGACGCATCGCGACGGCCATGAACATCCCATGCCCATGGAGCCCGGTCGCCGATATTCAGTGACCGTCCAGCTCAATGCCGCCGCGCACCGCTTCGAACGCGGCAACCGGTTGCGGATCGCCGTCTCCACTGCGTACTGGCCGCTTGTCTGGCCGTCGCCCGAGGCGATGTCACTTACGATCTTCTGCGATCGGAGCCTGCTGAGCCTGCCGGTTCGCCCAACGTACGATATGGCCCAGACCCTTGCGCCGATGCCGGAGGCGAAGTCTGCGCCCAAGCTCGCTCAGACGATCGTCGAGCAGGGCGGCAGCGGGTGGCGGGCCGAGCTCGACGTCTTCACTGGTGAAACGACGGTGAGGCGGTTCGCCGATGAGGGTATCCGTGTGATCGAAGGGATCGGCCTGGAAGTGGGTTTCCGCAGCGAGCATGACTACGCGATCAAAGCCGACGATCCCTTGAGCGCCAGGATTGAGACGCGCTATCGGCGGCACTATCGCCGGGGAAACTGGAAGGTTTCGAGTGAGACCAGTATCGTAGTGACGTCGACGGCAACTCACTTCCACCTTACCGCGAGTCTCGCCGCTTTCGAAGGCGACCAACAGGTCGTGGCCAAGGATTGGACGTTGGCAATCACCCGCGATCTCGTCTGACGGTGCAATCACGCTACCGGCTCGCTGCCTCGAGAATCGAAATCAGCGCGGAGTGATCGAGTTTGCGCGGGTTGGTAGCAGCGTTGATGTCCGGCAGAGCCATGTGCGCGAGGCGCTCGAAGTCCTGACGTTTTACGCCGATGTCGGTAACGCGCCGCGGAATGCCGACGCGCCGGGCCAGTCGGTCGTTGGCTTCCAGGAACGCGCCGGTGTTTCTCTCCAGCCGCAGGTGCGCCGCAAGGGCCTCGATCGGCTTTGTGACGGCCGGCAGGTTGAAGTCGAGCACGTGCGGCATCAGCACTGCATTGGTGAGCCCGTGCTGGCATCCCGCGAGCGCCCCGATCGCGTGGCTTAATGCATGCATCGCGCCGAGGCCTTTCCCGAATGAGGTGGCTCCCATGATTGCCGCCGCCATCATGTAGGACCGCGCCTCGACATCCTTGCCGTTTTCCACCGCACGCGGCAGCCATTTGTGGCACAGCGCCACGCCCGAGGCCGCAATTGCGTCTGCCATGGGGTGAAACTGTCTGACCAGTAGCGCTTCGAGGTTGTGCGACAGAGCGTCCATGCCGGTCCAGGCGGTGAGATCGGCCGGCAGCGACAGAGTAAGCTCAGGATCGGCGATCACTGCGCGCGGCATCATTGAGGGATTGACGATGCCCGCTTTGACGGGCTTTGACGGGTCGGTGATGATGCCGCTGGCTTCCACTTCCGCTCCGGTTCCGGCGGTGGTCGGGACCGCGACGATCGGCGCCCTGGATCGCTCCGCTGTGACTTGCAGACTGCGCGGATACGCGAACCGCCACAAATCCCCGCCGCATCCTGCCAGGAGCGCCACCGACTTGCCGCAGTCGAGACCGCTGCCGCCGCCGAGCGCGACGACCCCGTCGGCGTCATGCGCCTGGAACGCTTCGGTGCCCGCCATCACCTGCTCGCCGGTCGGGTTCTGGTCCGCCTCCGCCCAAAGCCGGGGCGTGGAAACCGTTTGGGCGAGCGCCAGGATCCGGTGAGGTATCGACGTCGCGGCGAGCCCGCGATCGGTGACGATGAGCGGACGGCGCATTCCGTGCTGGGCAAGGACCGCCGGCAATTCGGCGATGCGTCCGGCGCCGAAGCGGATTTCGGTCGGAAAAAGCCAATCGCCGCGCAGCTCTGCGGCATTCTCGAAGTCCCAGAACATCATTGCTTACGACCCCCGCGTTGACTCCGATTTCGTTGCGCCTTAGCTCATCACCAATATCGCTGGGAGGCAACATGGCCGCGCAGGTTCGCGACTACCGGGACGTTGTCGAAAACGTCGAGATCGCCTGGATCCCGATGAAAGACGGCAGGCGTCTTGCGGCCCGTCTGCTGTTGCCGCGTGACCCCGCCGCCCGTCCCGTTCCGGCGATTCTCGAATACATCCCCTATCGCCGCCGCGATGGCACCCGACCGCGCGATGATGAGACCCACTACTGGTTCGCTGCCCACGGCTATGGCGTCGCGCGGGTTGATATTTCCGGCTCGGGCGACTCCGACGGCCTCATTCAGGACGAGTATCACAAACGCGAGCAGGATGACGCGGTCGAGATCATCGCCTGGCTGGCCAGCCAGCCCTGGTGCACGGGCGCGGTCGGCATGATCGGCATCTCGTGGGGAGGCTTCAACGGCCTCCAGGTAGCCGCCCGGCGCCCGCCGGCGCTCAAGGCGGTCATTTCGCTGTGCTCCACGGTCGATCGCTATGCCGACGATGTGCATTTCATGGGCGGCTGTATCCTCAACGACACCCTCGATTGGGGCGGTTATTTCTTCACCTGCGGATCGTTGCCGCCCGATCCCGAGATCGTCGGCCGTGATCGCTGGCGCGAGTTGTGGAAGCACCGGCTCGACAACCTCGACTGCTATCCCATGTTGTGGATGGAACATCAGCGGCGCGACGGCTTCTGGAAACACGGGTCGGTGTGCGAGAATTATTCGGCGATCGCCTGTCCGGTCCTGAGCGTGAGCGGCTGGGTCGACGGATATACCGCCGCAGTGTTTCGCCTGGTCGAAAACCTCGAGGGCCCCGTGAAGGGAATTGCCGGGCCGTGGGGCCACAAGTATCCCCACATCGGCGTCCCGGGCCCGGCCATCGGCTTCCTACAGGAGTTGAAGCGCTGGTGGGACAAGTGGCTGAAAGGCATCGACACCGGGGTCGAAAGGGATCCGCCGCTGCGGCTGTGGCTGCAGGAAAGCGAGCCGCCCATGCCCCATTTCGATGAGCGCAAGGGTCAGGTGGATCGGATTGCCGGCGTGGCCCAGCCGGAACGTAAAGCTGAGAAAGTTCTATCTTGGGGACCGCACACTCGATGCGAGACGCCGAAAGGCAAAGCCCTTGCGCATCTGCTCGCCCCTCACGGTGGGTCTCGCGGCCGGCGAATGGTGCGCCTACGGCCTTGGCAAGATTGCTCCCGAACTCGCTCTCGACCAGCGTGAAGATGATGGCGGCTCACTCGTTTTCGATGGCGAACCTCTGGCCAGGCCCATCGCCATTCTCGGCAGCCCGCGGGTTCGGCTTCGTCTTGCCTCGGACAAGCCGCAGGCGCAGATCGCGGTCAGGCTCAATGCCATCCATGAGAACGGCGCTGTGGAGCGGGTGACATACGGCTTGCTGAACCTCTCCCACCGCGCCGGTTCGGAGAAGCCAAGCCCGCTGAAGCCAGGCCGCTTCTATGACGTGCCTGTAAGGCTCAACGAAGTTGCTCAGACCATCCCGGCCGGCTGCCGCCTCAGGCTGGCGATATCGACCAGCTACTGGCCGATGGCCTGGCCATCGCCGGAGCTTGCGACCGTCACCATCGATCCATCGAAATCGATAGCGGAGGTACCAGTGCTGGAGAAAACGACGGGGCTGGCCAAGGTCAGATTCGCACCCGCCGAACAGTCGCAACCGGGTGCGGTGACGGTGATAAGAGCCCGGAGCGGAAACCCGTCACGTCATTCACGACATCGACAAGCAGCGCACCAACTTCACAATCAGGCGCAACGACGGTACCTACGTGATCGACGACATCGGCACGGAAATCACTTTCACCAAGCTCAAGGATTTCGCCGTCAACCGCGCCGATCCTTCAGGCACCCGCTCCGTTGTGGCGTGCACCGGGCACTACCGGCGCGGCGCCTGGGACGCCCGCGTCGAAACGGAGCTGGTCATGACCTCGGACCACGACCAGTTTCACCTGGAGGCTTGGGTGAAAACCTTTGACGACGGCAAGCCGTTCATCAGCCGGACTTTCCGCCGCTCGTTCAAGCGCGATCATGTCTGACAAGTGTTTGAAATTGACAGGTCAGGCACCAAGCGGTCCAATCTCCGCGGCCTCTGCCGTGGCGAGTGAAGAAACCAGAAAAATTGCTCTCGCCGTATGTTCGGTCAACACCCTAGGGAGGAGTATATGTTCGATTTCACCATGAGCCGCCGGGACTCTGCTTGCAGCAATGCGGCGGTCGGTTTCGGCTATTGGCCGCGCTCGGCATCAAGCCCGATCAGGTGCTTGCCGTCGAAGGTGACCTGCTCAAGTGCCGCATGGAAGCCGACATCCAGGTGCTGGATCCCGGCTACATGATCGGCGGCTCGGAAACGACCATCCAGTTCGCCTGCCTGCCGCGGCTGGCGGTTCCGGTGAAGGACGAGAACGGCGCAGTGGGGCTGGGAGCCGTCCGACTATGTCGAGAAGGTCACCCAGGACGATCCGACCCACATCTCCTTCACCCTGAAGCCGGGCTTCATGTGGAGCGACGATCTGGGCGAGGTCACCGCCGACGACGTCAAGTACTCCTTCGAGCGCATGCTCAAATCCGATTGGAGCGGCACGCTGGCCGACCCTCGATAAGGTCGAGGTCAAGGACAAGTACAGCGGCGTCATCGTCCTGAAGTCGCCCTTCGCGGCGACGTTCCTGATCGGCGTCGCCTCGGAATCCGGCTCGATCCTGCCCAAGGCCGCGGTCGAAAAGCTGAAGGACCAGAAGTTCACGACCGAGCTTCCCGGCCAGTGCGGCCCCTACACCATGGTCGGAATGGACGCCGAAGCAGAAGGTCGTGCTCAAGGCCAATCCCGACTGGAAGGGCAGCCAAGCCGGCCTTCGCCGAAGTCCATTTCATCAACATCGAGGACACAAGGCGGCCGAACTCGCCTTCGAGGCCGGCGAGGTCGAGATCACCGGCGTTCTGCCCGAGACCGCGCGCGCTACTGAAGCAGATGCCGGCGGGCGCGCAAGCTCATCGAACGTGCCGGGCCCTTACTACACCTGGATCGGGCATGAACACCCAGCATGAGAAGCTGAAGGACATCCGGGTGCGCAAGGCGATCCAGCGGGCGATCGACGTCAAGTCGATCCTCGAGGCGGCCTATGGCGGCGCGGCGCCGCAGGCCCACGGCGTCGTGCCCGATCGGCATCCTCGGCCATCGCACCCAGTCGAAATACTCCTACAACCCGGACGAGGCGCGGGCCCTGCTGAAGGAGGCCGGCGTCACCGATCTGTCGCTCGAGTTCAAGACGCTGAACGAGGCCGTATCGGGTGACGGCCGCCCAGATCGTCCAGGCCAACCTCGCCGATGTCGGCATCAAGGTCGAGATCATCCCGCTCGATTCCGGCCCGTTCTGGAACCTCGGCCTCGAATCCAAGGGCGAGGAGTGGAAGAACCTGCAGCTGTGGATGATGCGCTACCGCTGCCTCGCCCGATCCCTCCGACGCCATCCAGTGGTTCGTCAAGAACCAGGTCGGCGTCTGGAACTGGGAGCGCTGGTCCGACCCGGAGTTCGAAGAGCTGTGGACCAAGGGCCTCGGCGAAGACGGACAACGACAAGCGCGAGGAAATCTATCTGCGCATGCAGGAGATCATGGAGGACACCGGCGCCTATGTGTGGATCACCTGCGATCCGCTCGTACTACGCCCACAGCGACAAGATCGTGCCCGACCTTCGATACCGGCGGCGAACTGCGTCGTCGAGCACTTCAAGAAGGCCTGAGCAGTTGCCGACGGAGCAGGCGTCGGCATCGTCGGCAACATCCAGCTCGTGCTTCTCGCCGGGGGTGAGGAACAGAGGGCGGATAGCGCAATGCTGCTCTACGCCCTGCAGCGGATCGGCTTGGCCATCCTGATCTGCATCACCTCAATGGTGATGCTGTTCTCGGCGCTGAAGCTGATCCCCGGCGATCCGGCGACCATCATGCTGGGCTCGCGCGCCAGCGCCGAGATGCGGGCCCGCATCACCGAAGAACTGGGTCTGAACGATCCGGTGATGGTGCAGCTCGGTACTTTCTTCGGCAGACTTCTGCAGGGCGAATCTCGGCACCGACATGTGGAGCCAGCGGCCGGTAAGCCAGATGGTTCTCGACAATCTGCCTTATACCTTGACCCTGATCGGCACCGGGCTCGGCTGGGCGGCTCTGCTCGGCATTCCGCTCGGCTGCTACTCGGCCATCCGACGCAACTCGTTCATCGACAGGTTCACCGGCGTCATCTCGGTCGGCACCATCTCGATCCCCTCCTTCGTCGTGGCCATCTACGTCATGCTGCTCTTCGCCATCGAGCTGAACTGGTTTCCGGTCATCGGCGCCGGCGAGCGAGGCGATCTCGGCGATCAGCTTGCCCATCTGATCATGCCGAGCTTCGCGCTCGGCCTGGGTTGGGTCGGCTATCTCTCGCGCATCGTGCGCGCCTCGATGCTCGAGGTGATGGGGGAGAATCACGTCCGCACCGCGCGCGCCTTCGGCCTGCCCGAATCCCAGATCGTCAAGTCGCTATGCCCTGCGGATCGCCATCCTGCCGACCGTCACGCTGCTCGCCTGGCCATCGGCGGACCTGCTGTCGAGCGCCGTCTTCGTCGAGAGCGATCTTCGCCCGGCCGGGCATCGGCAAGCTCATCGTCGATGCCGCCAATATGCGCAACTATCCGGTGGTGCAGGGCGCCGTTCTGACGACGGTGGCGCTTGTTCGCCCTCGCCATGCCGATCGCCGATCTCCTCATCGCCTGGCTCGATCCCCGTGTCCGTGCAACTTTCTGACGTCGCTGCCGCCGATAGCTTCCGCCGGCGCCGCTGTCACTGATGTGGCGGCGCATCCGCAGCGATCCGCTCGGGCTTGCTCGGGCTGGCGCTGGTGCTACTGGTGGTCTTCTGCGGCCTCTTCGCCCCATGGATCGCGCCCTTCGATCCGTTCAAGATCAACGTGCCCGACAGGCTTCAGCCGCCCTCGCTCAGCCATGTCTTCGGCACCGACAATCTGGGCCGCGACATCTTCAGCCGCGTCATCGCCGGCAGCCGGATCGCGTTGACCGTGCGGCATCTCGACCATCGCCATCGCCCTGTGCCTCGGCCTGATGCTCGGCCTGATCGCCGGCTACGGCCCGCGCTGGCTCGACAACTCGCTGCTGCTGCTCTTCGATTCGATCTATTCGTTCCCCACGGTCATTCTGGGTCTCACGGTGCTGACACTGCTGGGCCCGAGCATCGCAACGCTCATGTTCGTGGTCATCGTCATCCAGACACCGGCCTATGCCCGCCTGATTCGAACCGCCACACTTTCGATCAAGACGTCTGAGTTCATCCAGGCGATCGAGTCGCTCGGCGCGTCGCCGTTGCGCATCATCTGCGTCCACATCCTGCCCAATATCGTCGGGCCGCTGCTCATCATCGCCAGCATGGACATCCCCTCGGTCGTAGCTCTTGAGGCGGGTCTGACCTATCTCGGCATGGGCATTCCGCCGCCGGCGCCAAGCTGGGGCCGAATCCTCCAGGAAGGCTTCAGCGTGATCCGCGAGGCGCCCTGGATCGTGGTCGCCGGCGGCATTCCGCTGATCATCACCACGCTGGGCTTCACCTTCCTCGGCGAAGCGCTGCGCGACATGCTCGACCCGCGCTTAAGACGGATCGTATGAACGTTCTTGATATCCGCGACCTGTCGATCCGCTTTGACACCCAGCAAGGACCGGTATTGGCGCTGCGTCAATCGACATGACAGTGCCGCGGGCGGAGATCGTCGGCGTCGTCGGCGAAAGCGGCTCGGGCAAGTCGACCCTGGCTCTGGCCGTCATGCGGCTGCTTCCCAGCAATGCCGCGGTCATCGGCGGCGCAATCGACTTCGGCGGCCAGGATCTCCTGAAACGCTCTCCCGAGGAGATGCGCGCGCTGCGCGGTACGCGATTGTCCATGGTGTTCCAGGATCCGATGACCTCGCTCAATCCGGTGCGCACGATCGGCCGGCAGATGATCGATATCCAGTATCGGGATGCGGCTTCGACGCGGCGGAGAAACTCGCCAAGGTGACTGCGGCCCTCAAGCGGGTCGGCATTCCGGACGCCCAGACCCAACTCAGCCGCTATCCCTTCCAGTTCTCCGGCGGCATGCGCCAGCGCATCGCGATCGCCATGAGCCTGCTGCAGAAGCCGAAGCTTCTGATCGCCGACGAAGTCACCACAGCGCTCGACGTCACGCTCGAAGCCCAGATCCTCCATCTGCTGCGCGACCTGCGGCAGGACCTCAACACCTCGATCCTTTTCATCTCGCACAATCTCGGGCCGTCGCCGAAATCTGCGACCGCGTGGTCGTGCTCTATGCCGGCGAGGTCGTCGAGCAGGGCCCGGTGCGTGACATTCTGAAGCGGCCGCAACATCCCTATACCCGGGCGCTGATCGAATGCGATCCCGCGCGCATCGAGAAGACCACGCGCGAACTGCCGGTCATTCCGGGCGACGTACCCAATCTGCGGGAAATTCCAGTGGGTTGCATCTTCGCGCCGCGTTGCCCGCAGGCCATTGCCCGTTGCCGCCTCACCCGCCCGGGCGAAGTGATAGTGGGGCAGCGACACATGGCCCGCTGCCTGCTTGTCGGCGAAACAGTCGCATGACGCTTGTTGAAGGTCGAGAGCCTGCACGTGCGCTACGCCGTCGCCGGTCCGATCAAGGCGAGGCTCGCCGGGCTCGCCAATCGCCACATCGATGCCGTTCTCGACGTCTCCTTTGCCGTGAGCCGAGGCACGACGCTGGCCATCGTCGGTGAAAGCGGTTCGGGCAAGTCGACGCTGGCCCGGGCCATTGCCGGGCTTGTACCGATCGCCGGCGGCTCGATACTGTTCGACGGCGAGAACCCGTTCGCCGCAAGTCGTGATGGCGGACGCGCCTATCATCGCCAGGTGTCGATGATGTTCCAGGACCCGGTCTCGAGCCTGACGCCGCGCCGCACGGTGCAGGCTCTGGTCACCGAGCCCTTCATCGTCCATGGCCTGAAGGAGAAGGACCGAAAAGCGGAGGCGCGCCGACTGCTGGCGCTGGTCGGACTGCCGCAGGATTTCGACCGCCGCTATCCGCACCAGCTCTCCGGCGGCCAGGCGCGCCGCGTCGGCGTGGCCCGCGCCATCGCGCTCAACCCCAAGCTCATCATCGCCGATGAGCCGACGGCCGGCCTCGACGTTTCGGTACAGGGCGAGATCCTCAATCTCCTGGTCAGGCTGCAGCGGGAGTTCGGCCTCACCTACGTCATCATCACCCACAATCTCGCCGTCGTGCGCCATGTCAGCGACGAGATCGCCATCATGTATATGGGACGCTTCGTCGAGCAGGGCCCGACGGCCGACATCTTCAGCCAGCCGGCCCATCCTTACAGCGCCGGGCTGATCGCGGCCCAGCCAAACCCCGATCCCGACCGGCGGCGCACGAGCCTCGCACTCATGGGAGAGGTCGGGAGCCTGCGCGATCGACCGCCGGGTTGCGAGTTTCACATCCGTTGCCCGGTGGCGAGGGAGATGTGCCAGAAGGTGGCGCCGTCGCTGAGCCGGCCATCGCCGTCACGAGCGTATCGCTGTCATTTTCCTTATTCAGCAGGCGAGAAGCTGTCTAAAAATCCGGCGCATCCTGCGGATTGGTAATCACGCGGCGGTTCTGTGCCTTGCATTCGATTTCCTGGCACTCTGCTACCAGGCGGTCGCGCCCATAGCCCTTGGCCAACATGCGGTCCGCGCCTATGCCGCGCGAGGCGAGATACTGGCGCACCGCGTCTGCGCGCTTCTGCGACAGTGTCTTTTGCTGGTCAAGCGAGCCCGGATCGTCGGCGAAACCCTGCAACTTGATCTTCCATTGCGGATATTGCTGCAGCCACTGCGCCTGCTTGTCGAGCGTAACCCGCGCAGTGTCGTCGAGCTCGGCAGAGCCTTGTGTGAAAAAAGTCCTCCGGCCCACATTGAGCATGAAGTCCTTCTCGCTGCCGGGCTGCGCGTTGATGCCGACCATTTCGGCGCCTTGGGGCGACGACTGCATTGTCTTGCCCCCGCCTGTGCTCGCGCAGGCTGACAGCAGGCCGGCAACAATTCCCAGCACCGCCGCGCTTGGCAAGCTGGTCGCGATCCCCGCCCTCATCTCATTTCCCTCCGATCTCTTCCTATCCGGGAGGCTGCGTATCCACGGGTGCTGCCTCATCGATCGCCGGCGCACCCAGGTGCTTTATCACGAGAACTCGCGTCCCCTTGGGACAGCGCTGGTACAAATCAATGATGTCCTCCGAAAACATGCGGATGCAGCCGGAGGAGACGTCAGCCCCGATCGACCAAGGCTCGAGCGTCCCGTGCAGGCGATAACCGAGATCTTTGCCATCCCGATAGAGGTACAATGCCCGTGGGCCCAGCGGATTGTCGGCGCCGCCGTCGACATATTCGGGAAGGTCGGGCTGCCGGGCGCGCATTTCCGGCGGTGGCACCCAGCGCGGCCACAATGCCTTGCGGTCGATGCGGGCGCGACCGAACCATCGAAAACCGTCGCGGCCAACGCCGACCCCATAGCGCAATGCCGTCTGGTTCTCGAAAATCACGTACAGAAAGTGGTTGGCGGTATCCACGACTACCGTGCCTTGTGGTTCGGTGCTCAAATAGGGAACGAGCTGCCGCCGCCAAACCGGCTTGATTTTTTTCCAGTTGGTCAGCCGAAAAACGACACCATTGTCGTCTGCCGTGCCGGCAAAATAGGCCAGTGCCGCCTTGCTCGGCTTTCGCGAGTAGGCATGCGCGGGCGATGCCAGCCCCAATGCGGCGACCGCTGTCGCCCCCGACAGGAACTCCCTTCGACCCAGCCGACCCTTTTCCATTGCCATCCTCTGCCCTGGATGAGCTGCCCGTCGGCGTATAGTCACGAATTTTCGCAGTGGGTCAACTCGCCGCCTGCCGTTGCGGCGTCGCACCGCATATGAAAAACAATTGGGCCATGAAGCGCCGCATCATCCTTGACACCGACCCCGGCCAGGACGACGCGGTGGCAATGCTGCTCGCTCTGGCGGCGCCTGAGCACATTGAAGTAATGGGCGTAGTTGCGGTTGCCGGGAATGTTCCCCTGCCGCACACCGCTGCCAACGCATTGAGGGTGCTGGAGCTTGCCGGACGTCCGGATATCCCGGTTTTTGCGGGATGTTCGCGTCCTCTGCGACGGCCACCGGTTACCGCCGAGCACGTGCATGGCCCGACCGGCCTCGACGGCTCCGGGCTCCCTGGCCCGACGGGCGCCGTCCGCACGCAACACGGAGTGGACTATTTGATTGAAACGCTGCTGGCTGCGCAAGCGGGCCCGATTACCGTGTGCACCCTCGGGCCGCTCACCAACGTCGCGACGGCGCTCATCAAGTCTCCGGAGATTTGCTCTCACATTGACGAAATCGTGATGATGGCGGGCGCCTGCTTCGAGGGCGGCAACATCACGCCGGCGGCCGAGTTCAACGTATTCGCCGATCCCGACGCCGCCGATGTCGTGCTGAAGAGCGGATTGAGGATCACCATGGCGCCGCTCGATGTGACCCATCAGATTCTGGTGACGCCTGAACGCTTCGAGGCATTGCAATCGATCGGCAACCGGGCCGCTCGCGCAGTGACCGGGATGCTGCGTTTCTCGGAGAATTTCGATCGCGCAAAATACGGTTGGAGCGGCGCGCCGCTGCACGACCCGAATGTCATCGCCTACCTTCTCGCCCCGCACCTGTATCGCGGCCGGGAAGTAAACGTCGTGGTTGAGACTTCCAGCGAGCTTACGCTCGGCATGACGGTGGCAGACTGGTGGCGTGTCACCGATCGCCCGCGCAATGTCATGTTTCTGCGCGAGGTCGACGCGGATGGGTTCTTTGCACTGCTCGCCGAGCGGCTGCGCAGACTGTCGTGAGCAAGCCAGCCGCCGCCGGCATACGAGCGCACGCCTTGTGGTGGGCGCTGCCGGCGGTCGGGGCCGCCTTCACAGCCGTCGCTTATCTTCTCGGGGTCGAGCCGGCCCGGGGTGCCTCGCTCATTGAACTTGTCGTCGGCGCGGCACTGATACCCGTCCTGTTCACGACTGTGTTCGCGGCGGTGCATCATTCCGACGTCATTGCCGACCGCACCGGCGAGCCCTATGGAACGCTCATCCTGACGGCCGCCGTAACGATCATCGAGCTGGCGCTGATCATCTCGGCCATGACCTCGGGAAAGGGCAATGCGGCTCTCGCCCGCGATGCAGTGTTCGCGGTCGTCATGATCGTCTGCAACGGCCTTGTCGGCTTGTGCATCGTGATCGGCGGCATTCGCCATGGCGAGCAGAGCTTCCGAGTTACCGGCGCGAGTTCGTATCTGAGCGTGCTGATGGTTCTGGCCGTTTTGACGCTCGTGCTCCCCAACTACACCAGTTCCACGCCCGGGCCCTTCTTTTCTGAAAGTCAGCTCGTATTCATCAGTATCGCGACAATCGCGCTTTATGCCGTATTTCTCTATATCCAGACGATTCGGCATCGCGAGTATTTCATTGCGGCCCGGGCGCCGGCGGAGGACCGATCGACACCTCCCTCCATGGCTCAGGTAGCGCATAGCTTGCTGTTGCTGCTGGTCTCGCTTGCCACAGTGATTTTGCTTGCCAAGAAGTTTGCCGGACTCATCGAAACGGCCCTGGCCGAAACCGGCATGCCGGAAGCGGTCACCGGTGTGCTGGTCGCCTTCCTGGTACTCCTTCCGGAAGCCGTGGCGGCCATCGGCGCGGCGCGTCGCGACGAATTGCAGAAAAGCATCAACCTGGCGCTCGGATCTTCGTTGGCCTCGATCGGTCTCACCGTTCCGGCGATCGGCGCCGCCGCAATCGCCATCGACAGGGACCTCCTGCTGGGCATCGATGGCAAACACACCGTGCTTCTGTTTTTGACCTTCGCCGTCAGCCTGCTAACCTTCGCGACGGGCCGCACCAATATCTTGTCAGGGTTCGTACACCTCGTGCTGTTTGCAACCTTCAGTTTTCTGGTGCTGTTGCCCTGAGCTTGGTTCACTCGTCAGATGCGGTTGAGCCAGATATTGATCTCTCTTGAAATCTGATCCTTGCCATAGCCGTAACGGCGCTGCAGGACTCCCTCGAGTTCAACCCGCTGGCCGTCGATCGTTTCCAAATCGTCATCGGTGAGCTTTCCCCACTGCTGCCTGGCCCTGTCTTTGAACCGAGCCCAATCCTTTTCGATGCGCTCCCAGTTCATGAGATTTCTCCTGCTGAAAAGTGTTCGAAATTATGCCGATAATGCGGCACGATTATGAACGCCGAGCGCGGAAAAAGGTTCCGCGCTACACTGCATTTGTCGCCGAAGTAGAACTACTTCGGCGACAATACCACGCCCATCGGCTTGGTGACTGCTATCTTCATTGAATGGGCCGAACCAGGTTTGACGCCTCAGTTGGCGTTTGTAGTGTTTCCTTCCGCGGGCGCAGCCGGCGCCTGGGTTGACTGTCCGGGCTGAGTCGCAGGCGGCTCGATCTGTGGTGCGGGCTGGTCTGGCTGCGTCGCCTGACCTTCAGTCTGGCTCGTCTGAGTTGTGCCGATGTCCGAGGTATCGTTGGCGAAGAACAGACCCAAGCCTACGACGAGCGCGATCAGAAGCACGAGACCGACCAGGATTTGAGTGGGCGAGCCTAGCCCGGACGTGCGATCGTAGCGGTCACGCAATGTCTCCTGTCTATCCAGTCTGTCGTCCCGAGGTTTTTGATCGATGGGTCGTGGGTCGAGCGGATCATAGGTCATGAGTAGCCCTCCTTTCGGGGTTGGACTCCATGCAGAACGCCGTGGTTCTGCGGCAGTTCCGTGCCGGGCTTCAAATGACGTTAAAGAGGTACAGTAGAATAATGATGGGGATCGGAAGCCCGATCAGCCATAACAGGACACCACGCATGTTTGTTTCTCCTGGTGATGGACTTCAGATCCACTGACCTGCAGCAGGGCCAGGAAGCGAAGTCAGCGTTTCCGGGTTTGTGTAACCTTTTTTCGCCGTTTGGGACCGATATGGCCAAAGGCCCTCCTCAACCGTCTTGAAGTGAACTGAAGCCCCGCCCATGGATTTTGTCATTGGCAGCGGATTGGCAACGATCGGAGCCGCGTACAAGATGCCGGCTGCAAGCAGAACTGCATAGAGATGGCGCATTTGCCTTTCTCCCTCGATTGAACTTTTTCATTAACGCCCAAATCCCCGGACAGTTCCGCGGTCCACCAAGGTGCGGCAGGCCCGTCTGTGCCTGAACTAACGGCTGGCAGCGGCCGGCTTCGAGGCCGGATGAGATCGCGTATCGAAAAACAAGGCCTGGCCGATCACGGCCTTGACCATCTCGGGCATGAATGGCTTGGTAATCAGAAATGCCGGCTCCGGCCGCTGGCCGGTCAGCAAGCGCTCCGGGTACGCCGTAATGAAAATAACCGGCACTTCGACGCCCTTCAGGATGTCGTTGACAGCGTCGATGCCGGAGCTCCCATCGGCCAACTGTATATCGGCCAGAACGAGACCGGGCTTATGCTCGCGGGCAAAATCGACGGCCTGGCTGCGGGTTCGCGCGATTCCGACGACCCGGTGTCCGAGGCCCGTCACCAGGCTTTCAAGATCCATGGCGATGAGCGGCTCGTCTTCGATGACCAGGACATCGGTTCGCGCCTGCCGGGCGATGTCCTCGCTGGCCGAGCTGATCAGCGCCGCGACATCATCGGCATCGGTGTCGAGGATAGCCGCGGTATCGTTGATCGAGAAGCCCTCCAGCCCGGTGAGCAGAAAAGCCTGGCGAGCCCGCGGAGGAATTGCCGCAATACGGCTTTGCGCATTTCGTTCCCAGCGTTCGGCAGGTGCATCGGGTTTGAGGTTGATGCTCACCGAGCCCCATAGCCGGCATAACATCTGGTAGAGGCCGACCCTGACGTTGGCCTCGCTTGCCAGCGAAGCCGGCTCCTCGATTACCGATTCCAGAACCGCCGAAACATACGCGTCTCCGCTGCTCTGACTGCCCGTCAGAGCACGGGAGAACCGGCGCAGGAAGGGAAGGTGCGGTGCAATTTGCTCAGCAACGCTCATGCTCGCTTGTTCGTTCTCCACCGAGTAAGCCTACGTGAAGACCTAAACGATCTGTCAGGCACAAAGTTCCATGATAAAGCAAAAAACTGCTGCAAGTCAGGAACTGTCTTAACCCTGGTGCATTGATGCTACTACGCGGCCATGCGGAAGGCCCCGCTTCGTCCGTGAGAAAGGTTAGCCGATGGCCCGAAGAAAGAGCGCAGACAAGAACCGAGGACCAAAAACTGACAGCAATCACCCAATGAAACAGGAAATAGCGAGCGAGCAGGCAATCCATTTGGCGATCGGAAGGCGCCTGCGCAGCTATTACGATCAAATCGTCGACCAGCCGATTCCCGACCGCTTTATCGATCTGCTGAAACAGCTCGAGGAGAAGGAATCGGGGAAGAAGCCGCGCTGAGGGGAGCGCGATCGACAAGCGTACTACAGGGATCTCAATGGTCAGATCGCCGGAATTCCGGACCCAGCTCCTTGCGACAATACCCGGATTGAGAGCGTTCGGCATCGCTTTGGTAGGAAACAGCGAACGCGCCGACGATCTCGTGCAGGAGACTTTGACCAAGGCGTGGGCCCACCAGAGCGACTTCGAACTGGGTACCAACCTGAAGGCGTGGCTGTTTACCATCCTGAGAAACGAATTCTACTCCCAGATGCGCAGAAAGCGCCGCGAGATCGAGGATGTGGACGCAAAGTATTCAAGCCAGCTCGCCGTGCTTCCCGAGCAGCACGGCCACCTCGATATGGCGGATATGCGCGCGGCGCTCAACCAGTTGCCCAGCGACCAACGGGAAGCCCTTCTGCTGGTGGCGACCTCCGGGTTTTCATACGAGGAAACCGCTGAAATTTGCAACGTTGCAGTCGGCACGATCAAGAGCCGGGTAAACCGGGCGCGAGTGCGGTTGAGCGAAATCCTTGGGGTGGAGCAGGACCAACACTCCGAGCCCCGCGCGACGGAAAAGGAAATGCCGGTAGCGCAGAACGCCGGGCGCTTTCGCGCTCGCTAGTGCAACCCTTCGATGGAACCGATTCAAAGGGTCGGCGTTTCCCCCTGCGAAGGGCGGACGAGCCAATCGAAGGAGTACAATTCATGATTAGAAAGACGCTCATGGCTGCTGCCGTGGCTCTTACGGCGGGTGTAGTGGCTATTCCAATGGATGCCGGCGCAAACCACAGGAGTTGGCACGACAATGATGATGACGTGGACGTCAGGCTGCAGTTCGGCTTTGGCAGCCCGGGCTACTACGGCGATCCGCGGTACTACAATGACTACCCGCGCCACCGCAGGGGCTACAATCGCATCAGCTGCGGCGAGGCGCGCTCCATCCTTCGCGACCGCGGCTACCATCGTATCCGCACTCGCGAATGCAGCGGCCGAACCTATTCGTTCCGCGCGAACAGGAACGGCAGGACGTTCGTCATGTACGTGAATTCTCGCAATGGCAACGTTTGGAGAGGTTAGCGAAGATTTGCAGGGTTAAACCGGCGGCGGTATTCCCCCTCCCGCTCCGGAAGAGGTCCGGGCCGCTAATGCGGCTCGGGCCTTCGTTTTTGTCTCGCCAATCGTCTCACCGGATTGCGTTGACCTTCGGGCAAGCACTCCATACCAGGCATAGCCGCCATAGAGCGTCTCGAAGGCAAATCCTGCCTCCGAGTGCAGAGCGACCGCGGACAGCATGCCATGCAGACGGGCGCGCGGCACGACATGGAACTGTGCCAGCCAGGCGAACAGGAGCGTCCGGAAGCTGCCGGGCAGGTTTTCGCACTGACCGAAATCGACGATGTGGAGACTCCCACCAGGCGCGACCGACGCCCACCCACGATCAATGGCGTTACGCCAGTTCGGGATCATGGAGAGTGAATAGGAGAAGAAAACATGGTCGAAGCAAGGCGAGCCGAACAGCTTGTCAGCGTCGAAAGTGCCGGCGTCGGCTTGCGCGAGACTGATGCGGCCGGCAAGGCCACTTTTCGCAATCGAGGAGGACGCCGTCTTCAGCATGGCCGCTGACAGATCCACACCGAAAAACTTTGCCTGCCGATAGCGTCTGGCCGCTACGATGAGATTGCGCCCCGTGCCGCAGCCGATTTCGAGCACGGATTCTCCCGGCGATACTGCGAGCCCGGAGATGAGCCGATCTCGACCGAGAAGATAGAATTTTCGCGTCGGATCATAGATGTGCCGCTGATGACGATAGATCCGATCAAGCAGCGCCTCGGAGCGCTCCTGCGCCCGACCGGCGGTCGGGAGGTTGCCTGTGGCATCAGGCATTGAACGTGTAGAGATGGAAGGCGCCATAGATCGCCGAGCGGTCGCAAGCCCCATGCGCGCGTGAGCGGGTTTCTTCGTAGTGCCATCGCCTCACAATCGCATCATCGAGCCGACCCGTCAGGATCGAGCGGTTGCCGGCGGTGCGGAAGATCACTCGCGAGTGCGGCCGCGCAGTCCGGGTGATCTCGATCCATAGTGCATCGAGTTGGCTTTTGCTCATCCAGTCCTGGGCGTCCAGCAGAACGAAACGATCCACTGACGAGGCCTCCATTCCGGCGAGCGCCTCAGTCATCGATGTCCGATGCACTTCGACCCGTGACGCGCCATCCCGAATGCACCTGAAGTGCTGCGCCTGAAGATACAACGGCGCCGAACCCGATCCTTCGGGAGGGTAGTGTCGGCCGAAGGCCTGCCAGGCAAAGTAGTTGTCTTCCATTGAAAAGCCGCAGGCGAGACGCCGCACGCGGTCGCGCAACACAGCAGCGATATCTCCATTGTCCGCACCAGCGAGTTCCACATACTGGGCCGGCGGTATTCCGAGACCGAAAAGGGCACACGGGCGACGCGTGATCCAGCGCACCAGTGGCTTGTCGAATAGAGGCGCGATGTCCCTGTCGAAAAGCATCTGCTGTTCAGCGAGGCCCGGCGCCGCCAGCAGGTCCTGCAGATTGACGCCATAGGAACGGCAAAGGCGGTGGGCCACGCCGATGAACTTTCCGAGCACTCCGTGACGGTAGAGATTGCGACGGAAGAGCTCAATTCGGCGCCGCCCCGTGGGGCCGCGGGAATTCCAGAATACCGCTGTTTCTCGATCGAGATGCGGCTCGATGTATTGATGATAGTCGACGAGATTTGCCCGCTCCCTGGCCTCGCCGAAGAAGCGGTAAAACGAACCATGCGACGGCAAGTGCTTGATGCCGGCGAGCTTGAGCTTGGTCAGCGCCACATGCGCGCGGTTGAGGTCCACGGCGGTTACCTTGGCGGGCCCTGCCACCAGGTAACTCAGTACGTTGCAGCCGCCCGACGCGATCGTAGCCACGTGATGCTCGGGCCCTGTTTCCATGGCTGCCAGATCGACGACGGGGTCTTCCCAGATCTGGGGATAGACGAGGCCGGAAAACAGCAGGGTAAACAGCCTTTCGGCCATGCCTTCCCTCGAGAGTGACCGATGTCGGCGCACCGCCCGGCCGACCAGGCCGCGCGCCGTTCTCGCTGGCTCCGCGTTCAGGCGCGCAACTGCTGTTTTGGACATTTGAGATTGCTACCCCTGCGAACCAGGCAACTCCTATGTGAGTCTTGTGACCGGGAGATGAAGGCCCTGCTCACCCTCTTTCAGCCGCACCCCGCCGATGCTCGCGCGAGTTTGCCTGATCCCGAAAAGAAAAACCGGGAGAGTAGGTTCTCTCCCGGTATCCGCAGAGTGTGTGTTGCGGAACTACTTGGCAGCTGCCTGGTACTCGGGCATCTGGTTGAGTTCATCCTCGGTCGTATCAATGACGATTGTCCAGGCATTGGTCGTGCTGTCGGTCTTGATGTTCAGCCGGCTCAGATCTACGGCCACATCCTTCTCGCCAATGCCCAGAAAGCCGCCAACGCCGATTATGGCCTGCGCGGCTTTTTCACTTTCGACGCCGATAATGAGGTCGTTTATCTCGCCGACGTTGCGGTTATCGACCGACATCACTGTCGCGCCGATCAGCTTGGAAGCCAACACGCTGGCTGGCGTTTGGAGAGTTGCCGCCTGCTCCGGGGTGACAGCAGGTTGTTCCGTGGCTGCCGGCTGCTCGGGGGCTGCCGATTGCCCGGTAGCACTTGCGTCCTGACCGGTCGTGGCTGCCGGCTGCTCCGCCGTCACCACGGGATCGGTTGTGGTAGTAGTCGCAGTGCTCGAAGTCCTGGCCAGCGGCAGGCTGTTCTGCCGTCGCCGACTGCTCGGTAGTTGTGGTGGTCGACGTGCTGGAGTCCTGACCAGCTGCCGGCTGTTCTGCCGTCGCTGGCTGTTCGGTCGCTGTCGAAGGCTGCTCGGCAGTCACGTTCTCATCCGCGCTGCTCTTGGCGGCATTGTTGGTGTCGGGAGCAGGCGCAACAGCCGCCTCCTGCACGGTCTTGAACGAGTCTTTCCGGCACTCGGCCATGAACTCATCCAGGGTGACCATGCTGGCGTCTTTGGGCTTCGTGCTCATGAGGACGAGGAATTTGTCGACTTCACCCGCCCCGAGCGACCCGTCCTGGTTGACGTCGGCTGTTTCGAACATTTTTTGGCAGTCTGCATCCGAGATCTGGGCGCTGGCGGGCCACGCAATGCCCACGCCAAGAGCCGCGCTTGCAACTGTAAGCATCAGCTTCTTCATAGTGTGTTCCTTTCGCCAAAATTTGGCCGTGATTGAGTTCGCGAGCGCGAATTCAATGAAGGAACGCCCTCAAAGGCAGTTGGTTCCCTCTCTCCGGAAGTCAGGCAGGACCCGAGAGGCAAGTGTTCGGAAACAGGACTCCTAATTTTTTGCGGAATCGTGAGGGTCGCGATCTGCCTGAGGCGTTTCTCCGGAGAGAAAGTCCCCAAAATTGGCAAGGCCGGGAAAGTTGTCGCAGAACACCTTGGTAATAACCAGCATGGGCACGGCAACAAAGGTGCCGATGATCCCCCACATCCATCCCCAAAAAGCCAAGGATATCAGAATTACCACGGCATTGAGCTCCAGACGCCGGCCGAGCACCAATGGAGTGACGATGATGTTTTCTATTGTATTCAGCGCGAGGTAGGCGAGCGGCGGTATAGCGGCGGCGAGAAACGTCGGAAAAGTTACAATGGCAACCGCCGCCACTGAGACGATTCCCGTTGCCGCGCCGAGATAGGGAATGAAATTCAGCACGGCAGCAGCGACTCCCCACAATACGGGGTTGGGCAGCTGCAGAATCGCCATGGCGGCGGCGATTGCAACTCCCAACCCACAATTGATGACTGTAACGGTCAACAGGTAACGAGACACTTCCCCCTCGATGGCCCGCACGACCCGGAGGGCCTTCTTCTTGTCGGTCAGGGTCGGCATCATCCGCACGAACTTCTGCAGGAAGAGATCTCCCGATGACAGAAGAAAGACGATGAGCACGATCGTTACGCTGCTTGTCGTGACAACTCGTGCCACCGTCCCCGCAGCCCACGACCATAAGCCTGGCTGGGGCGCGGCTACGGCCACCGTTGGCCCCGAATCCACGCGTGCAAGTTCCTCGACCTGCTTGCCGGCCTCGATAAGCGCCTCAACCGGCTCTCGCACGATGCGCAGCTTTTTTTGAACGTCATCGACGATCCGCGGCGCGTCGTTGATCATCTGCATGAAGGGCTCGCGGAGCATCATCAGCGCGAAACCGACGCCAAGAGTGACGAGGACAACCAGGACGATTGCGCTCACCACTTCGGGTACACCCCTGAGACTCAAGAACCGGACCAGCGGGATCAGGGTCAGGTAGATCAGAATCGCCAGTGCAAGCGGGATGAAAAGATCCCGGGCGATATAGAGACAGGCACAGAACAGGATGGCAAACGTCCCGAGGATCGCAAGGTTGGTGAAAAACGGGAGACCGAGCTCTATCTGCGGGGCCTCGTTGGATTGCTCTTGCACTTTTGCCACCTGGGTATTCACTGCCCGGTCCAGGACCGGGTCGGGAGCTGCGGAGTTTTGCAACTAATTGCCCGGCCGCGGAACCGGCTCGCGGGTTCGTCGTTAGTGACAGATAATGAATCCTTGTGGGAGGTGCGAGCATGAAAATCCTTTTCGCCCAGGGCGATCTGCTGATTGAGAAAGTGGAGAAACCGGCGGTTGCCGGGAATCGAGCCGGCCCGGCTGGCGACGGCGCCCTGATATTGGCGGAAGGTGAGACTTCCGGCCATCGCCACGCCGTGTATGGTGCGGTGACCCTCTTTCGCGACGATGGTCTGGCCGCCGGGGTCCCCGAGGGCTTGTATGTGGGTCACCTGGAAGTTCACCGGGGTACGGCTCGCGTCGTCCACGAGGAGCACGCACCCATCCACCTTCCCGAAGGGACCTGGCGGGTTCGGCGGCAGCGCGAGCTGGAGCCCAGGGAAGCGCGCGTTGTCGCGGACTAGAGTCGACCGGTTGACGCTCTCGCAAGTTGCTTCGCCAAAGCAGTACCGCGATTGCTGGATGTCCATTGCCCGCCTGCACAGTGCCGTCGGCCCGGCACTTCGCTACCCGGACGGCTGGTGCCATTACTCATGGAAGGGGGTGGCTGTTCCGGACTGGCTCATGCCTGAACTGAGCACGCCGGCCGAGGCAGTAGCTTGGACATATGGTCTTTCCGCGGAAGCCTATTCACATTTAGCCATGAGAACCTGACCGGCGGCGCTTTTTTCCGAGTGAACTTTTGACGCATTTCTGGGCTATTCTCACTTGCCAGAAAAACGCTTGGTTCCACACGGTCCGTTTCCGAAAAAGGGGAAAAAACGAATGGCGTCAAACCGGCGCTTTCTCGCGGCTTCTGCGTCAGTGCCGCCGTGGGACAATCCCGAGCCGGTTCGAGCCGAGCTGTTCAGCATCGAGCGCCTCGAACAGCATGCGGAAACCCTGGCCGCTGCGCAGTTCATCGTCGAGCCGTCGTCGGCCGGCAAAGCGTTCGCGGTTCGTCTGGACGACAATGCAGCGGCGCTGCTGACTGCCTACCGCAACATCTGTCAGGCTGTGATTGCCGGGCGTCCGATCACCCCGGCAGCCGAGTGGCTGGTCGATAACTACTATATCGTCGAGGAGCAGATCCGACAGATACGGGAGGATCTCCCCCGGCGTATTACAGGGAGCTGCCGAAGCTCGCGTCCGGTCCGTTCGCTGGATATCCGCGGGTTCTTGGCCTGATCTGGGCGTTCATCGCCCATACCGACAGCCGTTTCGACCCCGCGATTCTTACGCGATATGTGCTTGCCTACCAGCGGGTGCAGCCGCTGACGATCGGCGAATTATGGGCCATCGCCATCACCTTCCGACTGGTTCTTGTTGAAAACTTCAGACGGCTTGCGGATCGCATCATCAACGCCCGGGTGGCGCGCGAGGAAGCCGATGCTCTTTACGACAGCTTGCTGGCAAAACCCGAAAACGTCGCAGAAACTCTTGCCCAGTCGCTGCGCGAATTCGAGGCGACTGCCACTCTGAAGCCGTTTGCCGTTCAGCTAATTCAACGATTGCACGGCACCGATCCCGGCGCGGGAGAGATTCAGCAATGGCTGACCTCCAGGCTGGCAAGCCTGGGACTTACCACCGAGGCGGTGGTGATCGATGAACATCAGCGCCAGGCGGCAGCCAACGTCACAGTGCGCAACATCGTCACCAGCATGCGCCTCATCTCCGGAGTCGACTGGGCGGTCTGGTTCGAGTCCGTAAGTCTGATCGATGCTGCCCTCAAGAGCTATCCGCTGTTCCTGGAGATGGATTTCCCGACCCGCAATCTGTACCGCAGCGCAATCGAAGACTTGGCGCGACACTCCCCTCTCTCGGAGCTTGAGGTTACCGAGCGGGTCCTCGACGCCGCGCGGCAGGCAGAGGCGAACCGCATAACGCCGAGCGCCGATGACCCTGGTCACTATTTGATCGGCGCCGGAAGGCCCGAATTCGAAACCTCGATAAGGTACACTCCGTCGATCAGTCGACGTGTCGAGCGCGGCGTCAAATCCATGGGTGCGGCGGGCTACGTAGGGGCCGTTTTGGCGGCAACGGTCGTTCTGGTTGGCGCCGCGCTATGGAAGATCATGCCCATTCCCGCGTGGGCCGCTTGGACTTTGGCTTTCCTGGCAATAATTCCGGCCTCCGAGCTGGCGCTGATGTTGGTGAATTTTGGCGCCACCAAGCTGATCGGCGTTCACCTCCTGCCCGGCCTCGAGTTGAAGAGCGGCGTTCCAGCGCACCTTAGAGCCGTTGTGGCAGTACCCACGCTTCTCACCTCTCACGAGGCTCTCGAAGAGCAACTGGATCGCCTCGAGGTCCATTTCCTCGCCAACGCGGCGGGCGAGCTGTATTTCGCCCTGCTGACCGACTGGACAGACTGCGACAGCGAGCATGCTGCGACAGACGAGCCCCTGCTCGGTGCTGCCCTCGACGGCATAGCGGAACTGAATCGAAAACACGCAGCAACGGGCTCAGACGGCCGCTTCATCCTCATGCATCGCCGCAGGGTGTGGAACAGCAGCGAGAGGCGCTGGATGGGCTGGGAGCGCAAGCGCGGCAAGCTGCATGAGTTCAACATGCTTCTGCAGGGCGTGGTCGATACGACGTTCATCGTCATCGGCGGCAGGCTGCCGGCCGACGTGCGTTATGTCATCACCCTTGATGCCGACACCCGACTGCCTCGCGAGGCCGCGCAGAAACTGGTCGGTAAACTGGCGCACCCTCTCAACCGGCCCAGCTTCGATCCCACGGCGGGCCGGATCGTCGCCGGGCATGCCGTCTTGCAGCCGCGCGTCACTCCAGCGCTGCCAACCACCGGTGAAAGTTCGATCTACCAGCGCACCTTCTCAAGTCCGCATGGCCTCGACCCCTATGTATTCGCCGTTTCTGACGTGTACCAGGATTTGTTTGATGAAGGGTCATTCGCCGGCAAGGGCATCTATGACGTGCAGGCGTTTTCCGACGCTCTCGATGCTCGCGTGCCTGAAAACAGCCTGCTCAGCCACGACCTCTTCGAAGGCATATTCGCCCGCGCCGGACTGGTTACGGATATCGAGGTTATCGAGGAGCAGCCTTCCCGCTACGAAGTAGCTGCCGCTCGCGAGCACCGCTGGATCCGCGGCGACTGGCAATTGCTGGCGTGGCTTCTCGGGCTGCGGCGGTCGCCCCGCGGGAAACAGATCGACGCGATTCCCTCGCTCGGTCGTTGGAAAATTCTCGATAACCTTCGCCGGTCCCTTCTGGCCCCGGCCTCTGTTGCGGCTCTCGCGGCCGGCTGGTTCCTCCTGCCATTGCCGGCGTCAGGAGTATGGAGCGGGCTGCTCTTTCTTAGCTTGGCCGCTCCCTTCGCCCTCCCCATCCTGGAAGGCCTCTTTCGTCGTCAGGCCGCAACCACGCCGAGCAGTCACTTTCGCTGGCTGTGGCGCGAAACCAAACTGGCGTCGGCGCAGGTGGCCCTCACGTTTTCCTTCCTTGCCCACAAGGCATGGCTCGCCGCGGATGCGATCCTTCGAACCATCTATCGCCTTTTCATAAGCCGCCGGCGGCTGCTGGAATGGGTCACCACCGCGCAAGTTCGATCGAGCGTCGGTCTGGCGGGATACTACCGCCGCATGCTTGGCAGCGTGGTGCTGGCGGCGACCCTGCTGATTGCATTGGTCCTGGCTCGACGGGAAACCTGGCCGCTGGCTCTGATCTGGGTTGGCGCATGGCTTGTCGCGCCGGCCATCGCCTGTTGGTCGAGCCGAGCGCCGGCCACCGGAGTGGTGCGGGTGTCCGAAGCCGATGTTCGCGCCTTCCGGCTTATCGCGAGACGAACCTGGCGGTTTTTCGAGTCCTTCGTCACGCCTGAAGACAACATGCTGCCGCCTGACAACTTTCAGGAAGAGCCCAGCCCCGTCACCGCCCACCGCACCTCGCCGACCAATATCGGGCTCTACCTCTTGTCAATTGCCAGCGCCCGCGAACTCGGCTGGCTCGGCATCGGCGAGGCCACCGAGCGGATCGAACAGACGTTTGCGTCGCTTAAGCGACTCGAACGCTACCGGGGCCACTTCTACAACTGGTACGACACCCGGGATCTGCGCGCCCTCGAGCCGAACTACGTATCTACGGTTGATAGCGGCAATCTGGCGGGTCACCTCATCGCCCTGGCGAACTCCTGCCGGGCGTGGAGTGAAGAGCCGGTTGTTTCTCCTCACGCCATCAGCGGTATCGCGGACTGCATTGGGCTGTTGAAGCGAGCCTTCAAGCAGTTGCCGGAAGGGGGCCGCTCGGCAAAGTCCAGTCGGCGCCAGCTTGATGCGGCGATCCGGGCCCTATCAGCGGCCCTGACCGCGTCCAGACCGCCGGCGTCGTTCATCGCGGTCAGGCTGATCGAACTGTCCCGGCAGGCCGGTTCGATCATCGACCTCGCGGAAGTGCTGGCCGAAGAGCTTGACGGTGGAGCCGGCGCGGAAGTGCTTGCCTGGGCGAAGCTTGTCAGACAAACCATAGAAAGCCACTTTCGCGACGCCACCCTTGCCGCCGATGCCGCCCAGCGGCTGCGCCAGCGCATCGCTGTGATCGAGCAGGATGCCAGGGCGATGGTCGGCGAGATGAAGTTTGATTTCCTTCTCGAACCCCGGCGCAACCTTCTCGCTCTTGGCTACCGGGCCTCGGAAGGGGCGCCCGACGAGGGCTGCTATGACTTGTTGGCCTCGGAGGCACGTCTCGCCAGTTTCATCGCAATTGCAAAGGGGGAGGTGCCGACCAAGCACTGGTTCAAGCTGGACCGTCCGGTCGCGGCCGTTCATTCCGGTGCTGCCCTCGTTTCCTGGTCGGGATCGATGTTCGAGTATCTCATGCCCGCCCTGGTGATGAGAGAACCGAAGGGCGGCATTCTGGACCAGACGGCACAACTCATTGTTCAGCGCCAGATCTCCTACGGCTCTGATCTGTCGATACCATGGGGGGTGTCGGAATCCGCCTTCAACTCGCGCGACGTCGAGTTCACTTATCAGTACTCGAATTTCGGCGTTCCGGGACTTGGGTTGAAACGCGGGTTGGCGGAAAACGTCGTCGTGGCGCCCTATGCTACGGGCCTCGCCGCAATGGTCTCGCCGGCGGAGGCGGCGCGCAATTTCCGGCGCCTCGCCCAGGCTGGAGCGCGCGGTCGCTATGGGTATTACGAGGCGGTGGACTACACGGCCTCGCGCGTTCCTGAAGGAAGCAAGAGAGCCGTGGTACGCGCATATATGGCGCATCATCAGGGTATGACGATCGTTGCACTCGCCAATGTCCTGCTCGACGGACTGTTCCGCTCCCGCTTTCACGCGGAACCGATGATTGCAGCAACCGAGTTGCTCCTGCAGGAACGTGCCCCGCATGGCGTTCCGGCTACACAGGCAAGGGCCGAGGAGCTGCGAACGGCGGCGACCGTTCGCGAGCATTTGCCGCCGGCTGTGCGGCGTGTGCGCTCCGTGCATACATCCGTTCCGGTTGGGCACCTGCTCTCCAACGGCCAATACACCGTGATGATCACCGCTGCCGGCTCCGGATACACGCAGTGGCGGGGGATCGCTCTCACCCGCTGGCGTGAAGATCCGACGCTCGACGACTGGGGCACGTACATATATGTGCGCGATCACGAAGCCGGCGCCGTTTGGTCGGCCGGATTCCAGCCCACGGCGACAGCAGCGGACAGCTACCGCGCAGTGCTGACCGAGGACCGTTGCGAAATCATTCGTCGGGATGGCTCGATCAAGTCGACCTATCAGTGCATCGTATCCCCCGAACGCGCCGCCGACGTTCGCCATCTGACGCTCACCAACTCAGGCCGGCGCTCGCGGAAGCTCGAGCTTACCTCGTACTGCGAGCTCGTCCTCGCCCCGGCGGTTGCCGACACGGCGCACCCCGCGTTTTCCAAGCTTTTCGTGGTTACGGAGTACTTGCCGGAACTTGGCGCCCTGATCGCCACCCGCCGGCGGCGCTCGCCAAACGATCCCGAGGTTTGGCTGGCGCAGTTCATGCTGGTGGAAGGCAAGACACAAGGTCAGCTTGAGTTCGAGACCGATCGCAGTCTTTTTCTCGGCCGCGGCAACGACCTGCGTACCGCAACCGCAATATTCGACAAGCGCACTCTGTCCAACTCGACGGGCACCGTGTTGGATCCTGTCTTTGCTCTCCGCCGCCGCGTCAAGTTGCGCGCTGGGGCCAGTGCCAGATGCACTTTGTGGACTCTGGCCGCCGAAACGCGTGACGAGCTTCTCGATGTGATCGATCAGCACCGCCACGCTGCGGCTTTCGAGCGGGTCGTCACCCTCGCCTGGACCCAGGCGCAAATCCAGTTGCGTCACCTCATGATCACTGCCGAGAAGGCCAGCCTGTATCAGCAGCTGGTCGGGCATCTCCTGTATGCCAACCCGACCTTGCGTGCCTCCTCGCGCCATTTGGCCCAGCACCCCGCAAGCCAGGCGGCCCTATGGCCTCATGGCATTTCCGGTGATTATCCGATTGTCCTGGTCCGTGTGGATGACATCGAACATGTCGATCTGGTAGGCGACCTCCTTCGCGCGCGCGAGTATTGGCAGACCAAGCAGTTTGTCGCCGATCTGGTCATCATGAACGAACGCGGCGCCTCCTACGTCCAGGACTTGCAAGCCGCTCTGGAAGCAATGGTGCGCTCGGCGCGGCCGGCGCCGGCCGCGCAACTTGGGTTGCGGGAGGGCCAGATTTTCGTGTTGCGAGCTGATCTGATCAGCGCTCAGGCCAAATCCGCGCTGCCGACCCTTGCGCGGATCGTTCTCGAAGGCCGGCGGGGAACGCTGAGCGATCAGCTGGCCCGTATTCAGGATACTCCCGCCGAAGCTCCCCCGCCGCCCCGCGCTTCGGTTTCACCAGAGAAGTCGGCGGGACCTTCGATCCCCGAGAAACTCGAGTTCTTCAATGGCTTTGGCGGCTTTGCAGAGGGGGGCCGGGAATACGTCACTGCTCTCGATGGAGGCCGGATGACCCCGGCCCCGTGGATAAACGTCGTGAGCAACCCCGATTTTGGCTTTCAGGTCGCGGCGGAAGGGGCAGGCTATACGTGGTCCACCAATAGCCGCGATCGTCAGTTGACCCCCTGGTCCAATGATCCGGTCAGCAACCGGCCGGGCGAATGCCTCTACGTCCGCGATGAGGAAACCGGCGAGCTGTGGGGTCCCACGTTTCTGCCGGTTCGCGATGTTTCCGGATCATACGTGGCACGTCATGGCCGCGGCTATTGTCGGTTCGAATGCGTTGCCCACGATGCAAGGCTCGAACTATTGCAGTTTGTTCCGCTCGCCGACTGCATCAAGGTCTCGATCCTCACCTTGCACAATCTCTCCCGATCGGCGCGGCGGCTTTCCGTGACCGCCTACGTCGAATGGGTGCTTGGCCATGCTCGGGCCACAACCGCGCCGCACATCGTGACCGAAATCGATTCCGAGACGGGCGCCATGCTGGCGCGCAGCGCTTGGCAGGAACGACATGCGGCACGCACGGCGTTTCTTGATTTGGGCGGCCGCCAGACGTCATGGACGGGCGACCGGCGTGAGTTCCTCGGCCGGCATGGCGCCCTCGATAATCCTCTGGCGCTTGCCACTGACAGTCCGTTGTCGAAGACCGTGGGAGCGGGTTTGGATGCATGCGGCGCGTTGCAGACCGTTCTTGAACTTGATCCTCGCGATCGGGCTGAGGTCCTTGTCCTGCTTGGCGACGCCGGCCAGATTTCAGAAGTCCGTACGTTGGTCGACAGATACCGGAATTCCGATCTTCGCGTCGAGCTTGACAGCGTAAGCAGGCACTGGAGCCGAGCGCTGGGAGCGGTGCAGGTCAGGACGCCGGAGCCCTCCATGGATATCCTCCTCAATGGTTGGCTGCTTTATCAGACGCTTGCCTGTCGTATGTGGGCAAGATCGGGATTCTACCAGGCGAGTGGCGCCTACGGCTTCCGCGATCAATTGCAGGATGCGATGGCCCTGGTAGCGGTGCGCCCCGACATCACTCGCCAGCATCTGCTGCGGGCCGCCGGCCGCCAGTTTCGCGAAGGTGACGTGCAGCACTGGTGGCTGCCGGCGACCGGGGAGGGGACGCGCACCCGCATCGCCGACGATCCCTTGTGGTTGGTCTACGCCGTAGCTCATTACGTGAGCTACACCGGCGACCGTGCGGTCCTTGAAGAACAGATCCCATATCTCGACGGTCGCCGTCTCGCCGCCGGAGAAGCGGACGCATTCTTTCAGCCCGACATTGCCGCCGATGCCGGCACGCTTTTTGATCACCTGGTGCGTGCGCTCGAGGTTGGCTCGGCTGTCGGCTCTCACGGCTTGCCGCTGTTCGGCACCGGCGACTGGAACGATGGGATGAACCGCGTCGGCGAGCATGGCGCGGGTGAAAGCGTTTGGCTGGGCTGGTTTCGTGTCGCATGCCTGCGGGCATGCGCCGAGCTTGCGCATGCGCGAGCAGAGAAGCCGTTGGCAAAGAAGTGGCACAATCAGCGGCGCAAGCTGAAACGCGCCCTTGAAGAGAAAGCGTGGGACGGAAACTGGTACCGGCGCGGATACTTCGACGACGGAACGGCATTAGGTTCGCGGGCCGGCGATGAATGCCGGATCGATGCAATCGCCCAATCGTGGGCGGTAATTTCCGCTGGTGCCGACGAAGCCCGTGCCGCGCAGGCGCTCGATGCCGTCGAGCAGCACTTGATCCGCTGGAACGACAGGATAGCGCTGCTGTTTGCGCCTCCCTTCGACAAGGGTGTGCATGATCCCGGATACATAAAGGCATACCCACCGGGCATTCGTGAAAACGGGGGACAGTATTCGCACGGAGCCATCTGGTCCGTTTTCGCCTACGCGGGCTTGGGTGATGCGGAGCGTGCCTTTAAGCTGTTCTCCATCCTCAACCCCATCAATCATTCGGCTGCGGCGCGAGACGCGTTGCGCTACAAGGTCGAACCATATGTGATCGCTGCCGACGTTTATTCAGTTGCCCCCCATGTCGGGCGCGGCGGCTGGACCTGGTATACGGGCTCCGCCGGATGGATGTACCGGGCCGGAATGGAAGCGATACTGGGGATTCGCCGCGCCGGCAGCACGCTGCTTGTCGCTCCCTCAATGCCGGCTGCATGGGATGGCTTCGAGGTAGTGATCCAGTTCGGCGGCACTCGGTATGAAATTCAGGTAGTGCGCCGCAAGAAGGCTTGGCCGCTCGACCGGCCCGCTGGGCGAGAGGGTTTCCTGACCGCGCCAGCCCGTATCGAGTTGGTCGACGACGGGGTTGCACACAAGCTCACCGTGGACGTTCTCGGACAGGAAACAGTGCCGGTCCAGCTTCCAGCAAGGACTGTAAGCGCCTGACGTTGATCCTCTTTTCGGGGCCGGACCGCCAATCGTTCATCCTCTGAAGGAACTCGACGCGACCTTCCCGCGTTGTAACTCAGCCTTTCTTTTCATATGGAGAAATCAAGATGCTCGGTACCGTCCTGCTCGTCCTGCTCATTCTGCTTCTCATCGGCGCCTTGCCCAGGTGGGGATACAGTGGCTCCTGGGGCTATGGCCCGTCCGGGTTGGTCGGCATTGTACTGGTGGTTGTCCTGGTTCTGGTACTGACGGGCCGGTTCTGAGCGCGCGCCGGTCAAGGCACCCGTTGCGGGCAGGTACCTTTCCGCCAGGATCACCAATAATACGATGCCAGGATGCTGTATCCGGCTATTACCAAGACTAACGATATAATGAGTACTTTCAGCGTCCTCCCGCTGGTGATCTCAGCCTGCCGGGCCTTCAATGCTGAAAGATATTTTCGCATCATCTTCTGCCTTGGCTGTTAGTGTCCGTTGGCTTGGCCGTTCTTCTTGACCGACGACTCGACATAACGCTCGAGTAACCCCAAAACGATCAAAATCAGCAGAGCCAGGATGGAGGCGGTAAGCGCGATCTGCGCATAACCCACGCCGCAAGCCACTCCGACAGCGCCGGCCAGCCACATGGCTGCTCCGGTGGTCAGTCCACGGACGGTCCCCCGGCTCCGGAAGATGCCGCCTGCGGCTAGAAATGCCACTCCCGCGGTAACCGCTTCGATCGCGCGTATTGGGTCCGCCGACATCTTGTCGCCGGTGGCGCGGACGAAGTGGTAGAGCTCGAGTGCGATAATGGTGAACACGGCGCCGGCCAATGCTGTCAGCATGTGAGTTCCGCAGGCCCGCCGGCTGCTTCCTGAATTCGCGATCGGCTCCGATGGCCGCTCCGAACAAGCAGGCAAGGGCTAACCGGACGATGATTTCCAGCGGGGCCAAATGCGTCGCGGTTACCCCAAAGCTCAGTTCCATAGCCTGATTTTCCAGTAATCGGGGCGGGGTGTGGTGAGCATCGAGTGTGCGCCGCCCGATGCCGCCGGACGCACACATCCCAGCGCTGTCGAGCTACATCTTGTCTACTTGCCCGCGGATTTCGCCATCCGGGAACTTCTCGGTATGTAGGTTGAGATACCACTTTCCGGCCTGCAGATCCGCAATCTGGGCGTCGGAAAGATCCGCGCTTCCTTGTGCCAGGTTGCCCGACACGTCCAGCGCCGGCCCGGCATTCTCGCCGGGGGCTGCCGGACCGTGGAAGTGGGCCGCGGTGGGCGCCCCCGTCAACCCTTCGTGGTTCACGGTCCAGGTGAGCTTCTTCGTATCTGTGTCGAGACTGACATCGGCGGAGCCGGTTCCGGCGCTGTCGTTGGCGGGCACTTCCGCTGCCCCCTTCAGATCGGCCTTGAACTTGACGACCTCGGAGAAGGCGTCGGGGGCGAGCAGCATCAAAGCTGCCGCCGCGACGCAAAGACTTTTGAAATGTGTGCGCATGTTGGTCGGTATCCTCTTAGAGTGAATCGCAAGCCGCCAACCGCGTCCCGCGGCGCAGCCTCGAAGCTGGGCTCAACGCCTGACCTGTCAAATCGTTCCGCGTCCGTCGTCCGTCCGGCTCGTTTTATTGGCGGCCCGCTCTGGAACCGGTGGGCCGCAAGCCGCGTTTCTCGGCCATGCAGAAACTACGGAGAACGAAAATGACGACAGCCCATCCAAACCATTCACTGATTTCGAGTGAAGATGTCGAAGGCACCGACGTCTATGGCACGAACGATGACAAGATCGGCCAGATCGACCATCTGATGATCGACAAGGTTTCCGGTCGTGTAACTTACGCGGTCATGAGTTTCGGCGGATTTCTGGATATGGGACATAGCCATTATCCTGTTCCTTGGAGCGCGCTCAAATACGACCCCTCGTTGGAAGGCTTCAGGACCGGCATCACGGAGAGGCAGCTGCAAGACGCCCCGGAATTCAGCGACGACGCCTGGGCCAGCCGCGATTGGGAGACGCGAGTGCACCGCCACTATGGTGCCGTGCCGTACTGGTAGGCGGGCCATGCGCACCGCGTTGGCATGCATTGCGTTTCTTCTGCCCACAGGGCCGGCCTCGGCGGAACACCCGTGCGGTCGCAAAGACTTGATCGAGCAGGCGCTCGGAACTCGCTTTGGTGAAGCGGCTTTTGCGATGGGCATGGCGGAGGGAAACGTCGTGAAATTCTTCACCAATCCACAGAGCGGGTCCTGGACCATCGTGGTGGTTCGGCCAGACGGCGTGGCCTGCGTGGCCGCCCAGGGAGAAAACTTCGAGCTGGAGACGACTGTGATCGCGGCGCCGTCCAAACTCGCCAGCTTGCGAAACTGACCTGCCGAAGCTTCTCGAAGTTGCATCGAAGTCATGACGAAGAGCCGCGGCCCGGTTTCGATGGCCACGGCCCTTCTAGCTAGGACGTGAAGCGCGCAAATGATGTTCCGCGAGGAACTTCCTTCACGACCGCGCGTTTAGCGACATTGGCCAATCGGCGTCGGCCAACGTTGGACGAAAACAAGGAGGTTTCTGATGAATTGGGATCGTATCGAGGGAAACTGGAAAGAATTCAAAGGCAAGGCGAAGCAGCAGTGGGGTAAGCTCACCGATGACGATCTCGATGTCATCGATGGGCAACGTGAAGAGCTCGAAGGGATACTTCAAAAGCGGTACGGTTACGCGAAAGACCAGGTGTCCCAGGAAATCGACCGCTGGCTGGAGCGTTACTAAACAGCGACTGCCGGCCGCAAGTGGCAGCGATCTTTACGGCGAAAGACTTTGATGAAGCTCTGCTGAGCCCCACCAAGGTCTTCAAGACGCCGATGGAAGTGGTGGAAACTGGTGCGCTCACCACAGAACAGAAACTCGAGGTCCTGAAGCGGTGGGAGCTCGAAGCTCGCGATCTGCAGGTAGCGGCGGAGGAGAACATGGTGGGCGGCGAATCCAGCGGTCTTATTGAAGTGCGGAAGGCCATCGATGTGCTCTGCAGCCGCGACGGTTCCTCGGAGGAAAGCAAGCGGGCTGCCGGGCCATCCAAATCCGGTGCCTGATGCCCAGAACTGGACGGCATCGTCATATCGTCTCGTGAGGAAAAACCATGAAGAGTAAACTGAGTGCGAAGAGCAAGGTCAATGCAATCGGTGAGCCTGCAGACGTTCAATTCTTGCAACGAACGGGAACTCTGCTGTTTTTATTGGCACTTGCGGCCGGTTACGTCACGCTTTTGGGAGCGGCAGTATGAAGGCTTGCGGCATCAATGGATGCGCCCCGGATCCATGAGGATCTTGGGTTGACTCGTGCGCCGCCAGAAACTCGTTGGCGCCATTGCGCGTTTCAGCGGCATTTAGCGTATATAGCTGCCCGGAGACTGGCGGAACAATAGCGGCAGCTGCCGCGTTGTGCCTTTCGTGCGATTTCGTTCCGGTCAGAAATGAGGAGGGTCAAAGATGGGGGTCGCCGAGCAGATTACACCGCACCTGCCCTTCCTGCGCCGGTTTGCCCGCGCACTGACGGGCAGCCAGTCGAGCGGTGATGCATATGTTACGGCACTCCTGGAAGCCGTCATCGCCGAACCCTCCCTGATTGAGGAGGGCGCAGATGCTCGCACAGGGCTCTATCGGCTTTTGTGTCGGCTGTGGGGTTCTTTGGGAATCAACAATGTCGCCGACACGCCGTCCAGCCATTGGGAGAGGAGCGCCCAGCGCCGCTTGTCGGCCATTGGGCCGCGAGCCCGCCAAGCCTTTCTCCTCACGGGTGTCGAGGGATTTTCGGTGGAGCAGACCTCACACATCCTCGATGTTGATGACGGAGAGGTATCCGAGCTCATCAGCCAGGCTTCCGCCGAAATTGCTCAGCAGGTGCAGACCGATGTACTGATCATCGAAGATGAGCCGCTGATCGCAATGGACTTGCGGGCGCTGGTCGAAACGCTTGGGCATCGCGTCGCCGGCATCGCGCGCACCCACAGGGAAGCCGTAAAACTGGCTGCTCGGACGACTCCGGGTCTGGTGCTCGCCGATATTCAACTGGCCGATGAAAGTTCCGGCATCGATGCGGCCAACGAAATTCTGACGAGCATCGAGGTCCCGGTCATTTTCATTACGGCGTTTCCCGAGCGTCTCCTCACTGGAAAGCGGCCGGAGCCGGCCTTTCTGATCACCAAGCCTTTCGTACCCGACATGGTCAAGGCCGTCATCGGCCAGGCGTTGTTTTTCGATACCAGGGCACGCGCACCGGGAGCGGCCCAAGTTGCAGTGGAGTGACTTTCACCTGCAGGCATTTTCCGGAGCATGATTGTGTCCACTTTTCCGAAGCATGGCTCCAAGGGAACCTGCTCGGCCGAGCCGCGTTACTATAGCATGGGCTATGATCCGATGCGCGATCTGGACGAAGAACGGGACGCCTATCCCTTTCGGAAGGGCTACGAGCCCGGCTCCTATACGCCGTACCTCGTCGCCGCGTTTGCATTGGCGGTGCTGGCCATCGTCGGCTTGAATATCGCGAGCGTCGATGATGGAAATATCTTCGGACCCGACAGGCAGCTCGCAGATCAGGAAAGGCCTTCGGCAGGCAACTCGCCCGGCTTCAATTGATAACTCGACCCCTGCGGCGGTCGTCCCGCAGGAGCGGAAGGCGAGACGCGTTCTGGTTCTACCGGTTGCCGCCTATCTTGGACTGTTCGCACTCGCGCTGGTCCTGCCGATCCTCCTCTACAACGGCTTCGTCATCCATCGCTATTCTTCGCTGCAGCGCGAGGCCTACGGCGAACAGGCGCGCGAAGATGTGAGGTCGCTAGCCCAGCAGATCGACCGCGACATCGCCGCCCTGACTACGACCCTCGAATCCATGGCTGCGTCGCCGCAGCTTCACGACGGCAACTTTCGCGAGTTTCACGCCCAGGCATCGGTAATCCTGCGGCCTCAAAACCTCAATGTATTGTTCGTCGAGCCGGGAGGCCAGCAATTGCTCAACACGCGCGTGCCGTGGGGCAGCCCGCTGCCGAAAGAGCTCCTGCCGGCCATCGATGCCCGCGTCCAGGAAACGGGGAAGCCGGCGGTCTCGGGCGTCGTTATCGGCGCCGTAGTGCGGCGGCCGGTCTACGCCATCACGGCGCCGGTGCTTCTAGGGGGCCGGCTCGCCGGATTCCTGCGGCTATCCATCGAGCTCGAGCGTCTGGTGGGGGTGCTGCGCGCCGAGCTGCCACAAGGGTGGTCCGGAGCCATTTTCGACCACCAGCATCGCACATTGGCAGGCTTCCCGGAGTCCGGCGAGGAGGTGCTGGAATATGTGCGCGACGTTTCCGTCCGCAGCCGGCCCAAAGGAGACAGCACTTTCCGGGGGCCGCAGGGATCGACAGCGCCAGTGTTCGGCGCCGTGGCGCGGCATGCGGTGTCGGGTTGGTCTGTGGCAATCTGGGCGCCGGTGGAGCAGATCGAGGCCACGCTTCATCGTGCCTGGGCGCTTTTCGCTATCCTGGGGCTTGGCGCGCTCATACTCTCGGGCATGCTGGCCACCTTCTTTGGGCGCATGGTCGCACGTCCCATCGTCGCGCTGGAAGAAGCAGCCCAGAGAAGTGCGACCGGCGAAACTCCGGAGGTTGTAGTATCTCCGGTTCGCGAAGTGAATCGAGTTGAGCGCGGCGCTCGCTGCGGCGGCTGATGAGCTTGCGGCGAGGCGTGAACAGGACGCGCGTTATGCCGCCATGGTCGCTTGCTCCAGCGAGGCAATGGTCGGGCTGTCGCTGGCCGGTGTCATCGACAGCTGGAACCCGGCCGCGGAAGAGTTGTTCGGCTACAAGTCGGATGAGGCCAGGGGTCAGCCAAGCGACATCCTGGAGCCGCTGGAAAGGCGTAATGGCGGCGACAGTCTCAGGCGCCGCACCGAAAAAGGCGACAGGGCGCAGTGGCAAACGGTTCTCATCGCCAGGGACGGTCAGCAGGTCGCGGTCGACGTTTCGATTGCCCCGATCAAGGACAGTACGGGCGCCTTGACAGGCGCCGTCGCCGTCGTGCTCGACATCAGAAAGCGCCTGGCCGCCGAAAAGCAGGTTGGCCTCGTGCTGCGGGAGCTGTCGCACCGCACCAAGAATCTGATGAGCATCGTGCTCAGCATCGCCAGGCAAACGGCACAACGTAGCCGCAACCTCGCTCACTTTCAGGAGATTTTCGCCGGGCGCGTTCAGGCACTATCGGCCGCTCAGGACATCCTGGTCCACCACAATTGGGAAGGCGTGAGTGTCGGTGCACTGGTCCGCAGCCAGATGGCGCCGTTCGTCGCCGAGGGCGACGATCGACTTGTCGTCGATGGACCGATATTCCGCCTCAGCCCCGAGGCGGCCGAAGGCTTCTCCATGACCATTCACGAGCTCGCCACCAACTCGAGCAAACACGGAGCCCTGGCTCGGCGCGGCGGAAGAATCCTGGTCAATTGGCTGGTGGTGGACGAAGATCGGCGCAAGCGCTTCCGCATGCAGTGGCGGGAAACTGGCGGCCGCAGGGTCCGTCCTCCGAAGAGCACTGGGTTCGGCATGCTGGTAGTCAAGGAAATGATGGAACAGCGCACCGGCGGCACCGTCGAGCTGAGCTTCGCGCCCGAAGGTTTCTCATGGACCTTCGAAGGGCCCGCCGATCGGATATCCGCCGAATAGCGACAAAAGCTGGTGCTGCACTTCATTTGTGAACTTGGAGGCGACGATGTGGACCGATCGCAGGATCATAGAACTCTTCGGCATCGAGCATCCGATCGTGCTGGCGCCCATGGCCGGACCTGGAACGGCATCGCCGATGCGCGCGCGGCATCGTGGCGGCCTTCGCGTTTGGCTCCGCCGCGGTGCAGATCGGGACGGCCTACCTCTTCTGTCCGGAGGCGAACACGACCACGTGCACAAGGACGCGCTGAAGCGTGCCTGCGATGACGGGACGGCCCTGACGAACCTGTTCACGGGCCGGCCGGCGCGCGGCGTCGTCAGCCGTATCATGCGCGAGGTGGGGCCGCTGTCTCCCGATGCGCCGGCTTTCCCCTGGCCGGCGGCGCGCTCATGCCGCTCAAGGCTGCTGCCGAGGCGCGGGGCTCCGGCGACTTCTCCCCCCTGTGGTCGGGTCAATCGGCGGCTCTTTGCCGGGAAATGCCGGCTGGCGAGTTGACCCGGCTGCTCGCACGCAACGCGTTGGCCCGTTTCGGAGAACCCTACGGACCACACCGCACGAAGCCGCTCGATCACAGACCGAACTCGCGCCGTTAGAGCACCATCTTCAAGGGCATCGGCAGATACCGGAAGCCATCGCCGTGTTTGGTGACGTTGCCCATGCCCGGCCACGGGAAGTGGTAGGCGAGGAAAGGCAGTCGCTGCGAAGCCAGCATTTCCAGGATGCGCACGCGCGTGGTCACCCCCTGCTTTGGGTCGCTGTCGAAGGCGAACTCCAGTTGCGGCCTTTCGGTCGACAGGATGTGGTGATGCACCACATCGCCGATGACCGCCAGCGTCTGGCCTTCCGACGTCAGGAGATAGCTTGCATGTCCCACCGTGTGGCCGGGCGTTGCCATCAACTGGACTCCGGGCACAAGCTCCTCGCCGTTTTTGACGAACTTGATGCGCTCGCGCAGCGGCGGCAGCGTGTTGCGGGTGCCCTCTACCATCGCCTTGATCGGTTCGATGGCGAGATTGGCCTCGTCGGTCCAGAAGGCATAGTCAGCCTCAGTCATGTAGATTTGCGCGTTCGGGAAGCTAGGCTTGCTGCCTTCGGCCATGAGGCCCCAGCAATGATCCGGATGTGCATGGGTGAGGACGACGGCGTCGATATCCTTGGGATCGGTACCGGCGGCTTTGAGCGTGGCCGGAAGAGCCGGCCAGTATTGGGTCCGAACAGCTGGGCACTTCCCATACCGGTGTCGAACAGAACGAGCCGATCGCCGCTGTTCACCATCAGCGTATTGAGTTGCGAGCGCGATCTTTTCATAGGCGAGGTAGTTGTCGCGAACGTCTTGGCGAGCTCCTCCTTGCTCGCTCCCTTGAAAATGTCGCGCAGGCTCGCCCGAGCGGACCTACCGGGCCGTCCGATACGACGGTTGCTTCGAGGGCACCGACTTTGAACCGATAAAAGGCAGGCGTCTGGGTGTTGGCCATCGGTGCTTTGGCTGCTGCGGGTGTGCCGAAGGGCGCGTTGCAAAGGCCTGCTGCGGCAAGAGCCGCCGAACCAGCCAGGACGGTACGCCGCGAAATGTGGGGATCGTGCATGTTTTTCTCCTCTTTTAGGGATGCCTGAGCCTAGCACCGCCGAGGTTCAGCGTCACTTCACGGATAGGCGAGCGCCCTGGTCCGCGCAGGCACTTGGTCGTCGTCTGCCGCCATGCTTATATTTCGGCGAACCGTCAGCGAGAGGGAGAGTGACATGGCGAAAGAGATTTTCGTTGCCTATGGCATCGACGTCGATGCGGTCGGCGGCTGGCTCGGCTCTTACGGCGGCGAGGACTCGCCGTGCGACATCTCGCGCGGCATGTTTTCGGGCGAGGTCGGATCGCCCCGGCTCCTGAAGCTTTTCGATCGCTTCGGTATCAAGACCACGTGGTTCATTCCTGGCCATTCGATCGAGACCTTTCCCGACGAGATGAAGGCGGTCGCGAAAGCCGGCCACGAGGTCGGCATCCACGGTTACTCGCACGAGAATCCGATCGCCATGACCCCCGTCCAGGAGGAGGCGGTGCTGGACAAGTGCATCGAGCTGATCACAGCGCTTCAGGGGCGCAAGCCGGTCGGCTACGTGGCTCCGTGGTGGGAATTCAGCACGGTGACCAACGAGCTGCTGCTGAAGAAGGGCATCCTCTATGACCACAGCCTGATGCACAACGATTTCGAGCCGTATTATGTGCGGGTCGGCGACAGCTGGACCAAGATCGACTACACGAAAAATCCCAAGGACTGGATGAAGCCGCTGGTGCGCGGCCGCGGGACTGACCTCATCGAGATCCCGGCATCCTGGAACATCGACGACCTGCCGCCGATGATGTTCATCAAGGCGGCGCCGAACAGCCACGGCTTCGTCAGCCCGCACGATGTCGAGCGAATGTGGCTCGACCAGTTCGACTGGGTCTACCGTGAAATGGACTATGCGGTGTTCACCATTACCATTCATCCCGACGTCTCGGGCAAGCCGCACGTGCTGATGATGCACGAGCGCATCTTTGCGCACATCAGCAGTCATCCGGGGGTGAAGTTCGTCACCTTCGAGGAGATTGCCCGGGACTTCGCCAGGCGCCGGCCGCGCCGAAAGTGAAGCGCGTCTCTTGTGCGGTTTGTGTGGAGTCCTGGCCGGCGCTGAGCACTGGAGCGACGGGGAAACGGGTGCTTCGGGTGCCACCCGGACCCAGCGCCGCCAGGTGCGCAACCGGATCGCCAGCGCCGTACTCAGGCACTACGGCCTGACGCTTAGGGATACGGCAGGCGGCTCAGCGCTCCTTCAGAACCGGACCGGCGGGAGCGCGCTCGTGCCCCACCTGGGCGCGTTGTGGCCGGAAGCGGAACGCCTCGCCCGGCGCCGCTGCGATCCGCTCGACCCCGAGCTTCTCGGGGAATTGCAGCGGCGTGTCACGCCGGGAAGCTCATCGTCATGACCGGTGGTAACCTCATTCCGGTCAACCTGATCACCGGTTTCCTCGGCAGCGGCAAGACGACGCTGCTCCAGCGTCTCCTCGGCGACCCGGATCTCGGCACGGCAGCGGTGCTCATCAACGAGTTCGGCGAAGTCGGCATCGATCACTTCCTGTTGCGACGGGTCGATGAAGAGATCGTGCTCTTGAAAAGCGGCTGTCTGTGCTGCACCATTCGCGGCGACCTGCGCGATTCCATTCGCGAGCTTTATGACCGGCGAGAGCGCGGCGAGGTTGCGCCGTTCGACCGACTGGTGATCGAGACGACCGGCCTCGCCGATCCCGCTCCCATCGTCGCGACCCTCTCGGCCGATCCGGTGATTTGCCGTCACTTTCGGCTTGGCAGCATCGTCACGGTGGTTGACGCCAAAAACGGCAGTTCGAATCTCGAACACTATGAGGAGTCGCGCCGGCAGGTCGCCGTCGCCGATCGTCTCGTGGTCACCAAAACCGACATCGCCGATGACGCCAATGTCGGACGGCTTCGCACGAAGTTGAAGAGGCTCAACGGCGCGGCGACGCAAGTCGATGCGCGCCGGGATTTTGTTTCTGCACGGGCGCTGTTGGCCGATGTTTACGATCCTCAATCCAGAAGCGAGGAGGTGCGCCGCTGGCTCGCCGATGAAGTGGATCACTCGACCGAACCCCAAGGCAACGGTGGCCACCGCCATGACGTAAGCCGTCATGGCGTCGATATCGTCACCTTCTGCGTGTCACTGGACAAACCACTGGCGTGGCCGGCGTTTGCCGTCTGGCTCACCATGTTGCTCAACTGTCATGGTCAGGACATCCTGCGCGTGAAGGGATTGCTGCACATAGACGGCGTGGCCACGCCCGTGGTGGTTCATGGCGTTCAGCACACCATCCATCCGCCGACCCATCTCGATGCCTGGCCGGACGGCAAGGCCACGACCCGGCTGGTGATCATCGCCAAGGGACTGATGCGTTCCCGCGTCGAAGAATCTCTTTCCGCCTTCAATGAGCTCGCCGGCTGCTAGGCAGGGTGTTACGCGTTGTGCTGCTTCACCGTCATCCCATCTTCCAGGCCGAAAAATCGTCGATAAAACTGACCAATTCCTCCACGACCGCTGCGTGAAACTGGACGCCCTTCTCCGGGGAGGCAAGGGCGGGATCACCCAATGTGCCGGAGGGGGAGAGATCGAGAAAATCGTGATACGTGCACACCGGCGATGAGCCCAGAAGATCGGTTGTCAGATAGGATGAGCCCGGATCGGGATATTCGGTGATGGCTGCGGCGGTATCAACCAAATCCGCCCGGACGCGTTGCATCATGGCGGTTTCGAACTCGCAGGCATGCCCCATACCGCCTGTGTTCGACTGTCGCAGAGCAGCGATTGCATTACGAGCCAGCTGGAAATAGGTAAGGCACGCTATCCGCGCGATGCCATGAAAACGATGGCCCAGGGTGGAAGCAAGAACATCCAAAGTGCCGTTGTTTCCGCCATGGCCATTGACAACCAGAATACGGCGGAAGCGGTGGGCAACCAGGCTGGCAATGATGTCCTCCACGAGCGCCATCAGGGTGGTTGCGCGCAAGCTAATCGTCCCCTCGAAACGCATGTGATGGGCGGAAAGGCCGTACCAGGGTGATGGCAGAATGACGATGCGGCCGCTGAGCCGCTCCGCTGCGGCCTCGACTACCGAGTGGGCGAGAATGGTGTCGGTTCCGAGCGGCATGTGGCGGCCATGCTGTTCAACGGAACCGAGCGGCAAGACCACGACCGTGTGGTCCCGGTCCAGTGCTTCGATCTTGGGTACGCTGAGCTCTTCGTACCGCACCCGGTCCTCCTTCAAAAACAGCTGTTATGAACGATTGTCTGTTCGTACACTCGCGTTCCGGAGCGGTCTGTCAATCATCATTGGCCCGCCGTCATCTGAACTTTGAGCGGGGCGCCGCTCAGTGGAAACATAAGCGACAGGGAGTCTCATGATGCGTCTCAAAGCAGTCTTCGCTGCATGGGCGATGACCGGAGCAGTTCTGGCCAGCCAAACAGCAAATGCAGAAACAACCACGCTCGAGTTCGTCGTGTGGAACTATTCGATCGACACGATCCAGGACAACATCAAGAAATTCGAAGCCGACAATCCGGATATCAAGGTCACCCTAACCGACTATACATGGCCGGACTACCAGGACAGCCTCGTTCTGAGATTCCGGGCCAATACCCAGACCGATATACTCTATGGTGGACAGGACTGGTTGCCGGCCTGGGCAGCGGCCGGTTTCGTTGCGCCGCTGGATAGTGCTGCTCCAGCCGATGTCCTGGCGGATCTCCAGAAGGACATCGCCGGCTTTTCCCTCAACGATATGACGTACAAGGGCAAGCTTTACGGCCTGCCTTATTATGCCGACACGATATCGTTCGCATACAACAGGAAAATCCTCAGCGACAACGGCATCGGGGTGCCCACGACATGGGAGGAAGTGACAGCAGCGGCGGAAAAATTGAAAGCCGGTGGCATGGAGCATCCGATTGTCTATGAATACAATCAGGAGCTGCCGAACTTCTTCGATGCTTTCGTAGCGCAGGTATACGGCCGCGGTGGTGATCTGTTCGATGCCGACGGCAAGGCGGTCTTCGACGATCCGAACAACGAAGGCTATAAGCAGCTGCAATGGATTGCCGATGCCTTCGCCAAAGGCCTCGTGCAGCCGGAGACGCATGAATCGAAAATCATTCCGGCCATGAACACCGGCAAACATGCCTTTACCATCGTGTTCAACTATGTTCTCGCGGCGCTGAATAACAAGGCCGATCAGCCGCTGGCCGGGCAATTTGCGCTGGCGCCGATGCCGGGAGCGGCTCACAGCACCCTTGGCTTCACAAAATTCTATGCGATCACCGCGAGGACGGCCGCCGATAAGGCACGCGCCGAAGCTGCCTGGAAATTTGTAAACTTCATGGCCGGAAAACCCTACCTGGTTGCAAAGCGATGGGCCGCCGAAAAGGGCCTGGGCTTCGGCCAGCTGTCGTTGTTCCAGGATCCAGAAGTCATCGCCTCATGGGAGAAATGGATCGATGTGCCGACTTTAAATACCCAGGTCGCAAACGCCAGGGGCGGCACATGGAAGGAGTGGACTGCTGTCTGGTCGGCTTATTTTCGTCCATTGCTCGCCAAGGCGATGGTTGGCGAGGCCAGCGTCGATGAAACGATGAAGGCCGGCGCCGAGCGCTGGAACTCGATGCGGGAGAAAATGGGCGGATAGCTCGCGAAACGGATGGCGGAAGCCTTTTCGCCATCCGTCACACTTCGCATGTGGAGAATTCGACGTTATCCCGCCGCATGGTTGCTGCCCGCGCTCCTGCCGGTTGCTCTGCTCACGCTCTACCCAGTCGCCGATGCATTGTGGACCAGCCTGCATCAGGTGATGCTCCTGTTTCCTGGCGAGCCATTTGTCGGACTTGAGAATTACCGCGCTGTCGTCCAAGGAGAGTATTTCGGTGTCGCGCTGTGGAACTCGCTGCGCTTCGTATTTTTCACAGCGCCGCTCGTGGTGGCGGCGGGAATTGCGACGGCGCTGTTTCTTCAAAGGAAATTTCCTGGCTCGGCGGTTGTCCGCTCGGTGGTGCTGCTGCCGTGGGTCTTGCCCGGGGCGATCAGCGCGGTCCTTTGGATCTGGGTATTCCACCCGAGTTTTGGAGTGATCAACGAAGGTCTGAGAGCTCTTGGACTGATAAGCGGCTCCATCCCGTGGCTCACCAATCCGAAACTGGTGTTTGCCTGCATCGTCTTGGCCCATGCCTGGACGCAGATACCATTCTCGGTCGTGTTGATCATGGCGGCGCTCGCAGCAATCAACAGCGAGACCCTCGAGGCCGCGGAAATGGATGGCGCCTCTTCCTGGCAGAGGTTCGTCCATGTGGTCTTTCCGCAGATCAAAGCCATAGTGGTTGTTCTGCTCGTCTACAACGCACTGACTGCTTTCACGAGCTACGATCTCGTATACTCGATGACAGGAGGTGGTCCGGGAACCGCAACCACGTTGCTGGCCTTCCAGATCTGGCGCGAAAGCTTTTCGATGTATGACTTCGGAGCCGGCTCTGCGGTCGCCTTCATCGTGGTGCTGATTTCCGGCGCGATGATCGTCGCGATCACCAAGGCGCTCCCTTCGGATCTTTTCGAGGACGGCTGAAGTGCGACGGCGCTCTCATCCGCTTCCGACGCTCATTGGCGCCCTGACTATTCTTCTCTTCACCGGCGGGCCTGTTCTGCTCGTGCTGGTCGGCAGTTTGGTCCCGGACCGCGTCTTGTTCGATCCCAATCGAGGCTTGCTGGATGAAGGCTTCAGCCTCGACAACTACCGCTACATATTCACCGGCAAGCTTCCGGCGGCCTATCTTCAGGAAGGGGCCAACCGCGCGATGATCTCGGACGCGGCGCGCCAGGTGCCGCGAAGCTTATGGAACTCGGCGCAGATCGCATTGATCGTTGCCGCATTCAATCTCATTCTTGGCGCACCCGCCGCGTTTCTTTTCGCTCTCTACTCGTTTCCGGCAAAGAAACCCAGCTTCATGTTTCTGATTTTGAGCCCACTGGTACCGACCATAGCGCTCATCACGCCCATCTATATGATGATCGAAGCAGCCGGCCTGCTTGGCAGCAAGATCGGGATTATTTTCATTCACACGGCGCGGGCGCTGCCGTTTACCGTCCTCATTCTCTCGGTGTTTTTCCGCAGGATCCCGACCGAGCTGTTCGAGGCAGCCACCATGGACGGATGCAATCGTCTGCAGAGCTTTTACTGGATCGCCTGCCCGGTCGCCCTGCCGTCGATGATCGCGACCGGCCTGTTCGCATTCATGCTGTCCTACGCAGAATTCATGTTTTCGATGGTGCTGTCAGGCGATGCACGCAGCCGTCCCGTTTCAGTTGTGATGACGGCGCTCGCGCGCAACACGGATGTATCCTGGGGGCTGCTCAATAGTGCGATTTTCATCACGCTCGTTCCAACCCTGATTCTCGTCGTTCTGGTATGGAGATTCGTGGTCGAAGCCATGCTGCAGGGCGCTGTGAAAGGTTGAAAAGCAGGGGCCGGACCTTGGCTCTTCTCAAGCGGGCGGGATGAGGCCGGATGTTACGCCGGCAGCTATCGCAGGCATGTGCACTGGACCACTCTTACCAGCCAGCGGGCGGGCCGACATGCTCGCGCTTCACTCGGACATTGAACCGCTCACCCGCGCCGGTGAGAGTAGGCTCGTGCCGAAGCGATGGCACGGACTTTCGGGCGCAGTCGTATCTCGTCCACTTCGCGCGAGCGCCGCTACCCTGTCAAAGGACAGCACGGCTTAAATATGAGGTAGAATGGAGGACGAACCGAAGGAGGGCAGACATGAGCAAGATTCTCAAATGCGGAGACGTCGTTCCCGGATGCAAGTTCGTCATTCATGGCGAAGGCGAGGACGAGGTGATGATGAAGGCTGCCGATCACGCGCGCACCACGCATGGCGTCGACCACTTGTCTGAGCCCCTCAAGACACAGATCCGGGCCGCCATCAGAGATGGGTAGAGGCCGGGCCCAGATCACACCAGCCATCGCCTTCCGATCCAGAGCAGGTTAGCACCCTGGATGATCGGGCTCAGCCGCGTCCGCCCGAAGAGTCGGGCCTGCGCTTCCTGATAGGGGCCGACGTAGCGCAAATGATAGGGGAGCATGGGATGAATTCGCCTGATCCAGCCGAGAGCCCCCTCAGCCATTCGCTGCTCGCTTCTCCCGTATCGTAACCCGAAACCTTCTCTCAGCCGCCGTGGCAGCAGTTGCGCCGTCAAGGCGCGATACCAGGCGGGCGGGTGCAGCCATGAGCCGGTATCGGCGAATATTTTCTCGGCAATCGCGCGGGCCGCCGGTGTTACCGTCAACACATCCGACTGCCACATGCATTCATTGTAGGCCGTGAAGGCCTTCCAGTCCGCTGGCAGAGAACCGGCATCCAGACCAAACAGGGCCGCGAAGCGTCGGCTCTCGCCGTAGTAGCGCTCCCGCACCTCATTCGTAAGCGGCGGCAGTGCCAGATCGTGTGCGACGAGCGCGCTTTCCGTGAGCGTCGCGTGGACCCATTGCAGCGCTGAAGGCTCGTTGGCCCAGTACGGGGATCTGGCGGGAAAAGGCCCGGCGGCTGCCGCGAGATTGCCACGGATCATCGCATGACGGCGATGAAGTCGACGCGCCGCGGTCAATGCCTGACTGACGGTGCCAAACAACATGCTGTACGAGATGCTGAAGGTCTGGTGGAATCTTTTTAACGGGGCGTCGAGCGCGCACGAGTGATCGGCGATTGCCGCCGCGATCCACGGATGGGCGAGCTGCAGCAGCAAGGCGCGCCCCGCGCCGAGAAACACTACCGTCTCCCGGTTCACTGTCCATGAAAGCGAATGGGGCCCGAATAGACCCTTCAGCGGTTGAGCATGCGCCGCCAGGAGCGAAAGCTGGCGCTCGAGGTCGTTTTCAGTGACATGCATGGCATTGCCGGTGCTCGATCTTGCCGATGAAGCAGAAACTCGTACGCTTCGTGTCTCTTCAGTATCACGGAACATGTACTTCCTCCGCATCGTGAACATCCTCATGGCTCGGCTCAGGCCCTTCGGGCTTGGCGCCGCCGGAGAAGAAGGCGATGGCGCCGGGATGCAGCGGCAGACGCGGGTCGGGTGCGGCGGGTGGCTCCGATTTGGCTGGTTTCACGGTGAAGTCCGCGCCGCTCGCGCTCAGGGCCTCGGCGATGAGCCAAGCGTGGAGCGCTGCGAAATCGTCGCGGCAGACGAGGAGGAAATCCTCGACGCCGACAAGGGTCATAAGCGGCATCGGCCCGTAGCCGGCAAAAGGCGCCTTGCCTTCGCGTAAGGCGGCGGCATCGTCCGGGCGCATCAGCGCCAGGTCCATTTGATGCGAGCTCAGGAGACTTGCGATGCGCGCCTTGTGCGGCGCCCGGCTCACCTGTGCCTGGCTCTCGGGCAATTCGCGCAGCAGCGCCGCCGCCACTTTGCGGCCCAGCTCGAAAGAGGCAGGGTCGGCGCGCGTGGTCAGGATCAGCAAATAGCGCTTGCGGTAGATGCCCCACTGGCCGTAAGGCGCATGCCCGGAACACGCCAACCCGGCAAGGCCCGCCAGCGTCAGTTTCAGAAATCGGCGGCGAGCCGCGAGCTCGCCGGCGCGCCGTGTAGATTCCGTCACTTCACTCCTTGAAGATGGTGAGCGGCAGGATGGCGGAAACGGCATAATTGGGAACGTCCACGACATTGCCGATCCGCAGGTCCGCCGCGACGCTCGCCACCACATAGGCCTGTTCGGGCGTCAGACCCTTCTCCTTGACCATCCAGTCGATAAGCGCGATCAGCGCGTTGCGCGCCGCGAGCATCAGGTCTTCCGAGAGATTTTCGAGCGGTCCGATCTTCTCACCGCCCAGATAGGCATGCTGCGGAGGGATTTCGCCCTTGGCCTTGAGCGGGAATCCGGTGGTCGCGTAGAATTCCGTCGGCGCCAGCTTGACGAGTTGGTCGCCGCCTTCGAAGTGCGGCACCTTCACCGACGCGCCGAGACCTGCCCGGATCTCCGTGACGAGCGTCACCGTGGCGCCCATCTCGATCGCCGTGCCCGAGACTTCGCCGTCTCCTTGCGCGAAATGCACATCGCCGACGAACAGTCCGCAGCCATCGACGAAGCAGGGGAACAGCGTGGTGGTGCCGACGACCATTTGCTTGATGTCCATATTGCCGCCGTTCTCGCGCGGCGGAATGGTGCGGAGGCAAGCGTCCTTGTGGCTGCCCTCCGGCCCGCAAACGGTGGCCGGAAGGGCGCCCATGGGCTGTGGCGTGAGCGCCACGCCGCCGGCTGCCGCAAGTCCCGCCTCACGCTCCAGCATCGTGACCGTTTCAGGTTCGCCGGGCAGGACACCCACCGTTCCCATGAAACCGTTGAAGGGGATGACGACGCCGGGGATTTGCTCGGAGACCGCCTGCGTACGGCTCAGTTTCCAGTTTGCGATGTAGGGATTGGTGAACTTGTCGCGCAGGAAACCGAAGCCCGGAACGATGACCGTGTAGCCATATTCGTCGGGCGCCACGTCGAGAAGCGTCACCGCGATCACGTCGCCGCGCTTGGCGCCTTCGATGTTGACGGGACCGGTCAGAGGATGGACGAGGTTGAGATCCAGCGCCGTCACGTCCTCTGGCTTCGAGTCCAGTGTGAGATCCGAGATCGAACGCATCGCGTGTGCTGAAAACGATGTGCTGGCCGGGTTTCGCCGTCATCACCGCCGGGATGGCCGGGTGCATGCGGTTGAAGCAGTTCCTGTCCTCGGCGCAATGGGTGCCCATGCGGTCGACGCGCATGGTTTCCCACGCCTTCACGCTGCCGGTGTCGGCGAAAGCCGGCGCGGCGCTGACCATCTGCGCCGCTGCCAAACCGGCCGCCGCCATGATCCTGATTGCCATTCCTGTCCTCCCCTTGTGCGTTCTGCCCAACTCGAAACCGGCGGGCATGTTCCATTGGCGCGATCAGGATGTTACGTCTGGCTTTCATGGGCTGACAAGTGGGACTACCCTGCTGGGCTCGAATTCACCCTCAAACGAGCGATCTCTCCGCGCCGCGCCGGCATGGATTGTTGAAGTCACCGAAGCTAAGCTGCCTGCTGAGGAATCCTTACGCTCATGGAACACCGCCTGGCCGCCGTGCTGATGGCCGACGTGGTCGGTTACAGCCGCCTTATGGAAGCGGATGAAGCGGGCACCCTCGCTGCCCTGAAGGAAAGGCGGACCTCGATCGTGGAGCCGACCATCCGCGCCCATGGAGGGCGCATCGTCAAGGTCATGGGCGACGGTGTCCTTGTCGAGTTTGGCAGCGCGATCAACGCGGTTACCGGCGCTGCTGACCTGCAGCGCAGGATGGCGGAAGCGAATGCACACTTGCCGGAAGACCGCCGGATCATTCTGCGCATCGGCATCAACCTCGGCGACGTGATCGGGGAGGGCAGGGATATCTATGGTGAAGGGGTTAACGTTGCCTCGCGGCTCGAAGCGTTTGCTGAACCCGGTGGGATTTGCATCTCGGCTAAAGTCTACGAGGAAGTCCGCGGCAAGGCCGACTTCCGAGTTCGAGGATATCGGCGAGCAAACCCTGAAGAACATCGCGCGGCCAATTCAGGCCTATCGTTTCCGCGCCGCCGATACATCCATCAATCCTCCGACTGCCCGCCCGGCGCTCAAACTTCCGGACAAGCCGTCGATCGCCGTCCTGCCGTTCCGGAACATGAGCGGCGATCCGGAGCAGGAATACTTCGCCGACGGAATGGTGGAGGAGATCATCACCGCCCTGTCGCGCATCCGCTGGCTGTTCGTGATCGCCCGCAATTCGAGCTTCGCCTACAAGGGCCGCGCGGTGGACGTAAAGCAGGTCGGACGCGAGCTCGGCGTGCGCTACGTGCTGGAAGGCAGCGTGCGCAAGGCGGGAAATCGCATGCGCATCACGGCCCAGCTCATCGATGCTGCGACGGGCGCTCATCTTTGGGCTGATCGTTTCGACGGCAAGATTGAGGATGTCTTCGATCTGCAGGATCAGGTGACGGCGCGCGTGGTCGGTGCCATCGGGCCCAAGCTGGAACAGGCGGAGATCGAAAGGGCCAAGCGCAAACCGACGGAAAGCCTGGATGCTTACGACTGCTATCTGCGCGGCATGTCGGCCTTTCACCGGTATACGAGAGAGGGTCATGAAGAGTCCCTCGCGCTGTTCTACCGCGCCATCGAGCTCGATCCCGATTTCGCCTCCGCCGTTGGCATGGCCGCGCGCTGCTACGGGCAGCGTGTCGGCTTCGGTTGGATGGTTGACCGCACGCGCGAGACTGCCGAGGCCGAACGGCTGGCGCGACGGGCTGCCGAGCTTGGCAAGGATGACGCCGTAGCGCTTTGCACCGCCGGGATGGCACTCATAGTGGTTGTTGCCGACCTCGACGATGGCGCCGCCCTCATTGAGCGGGCTCTGGAACTCAATCCGAACTTGGCGTGGGCCTGGCTCTTCGGCGCATGGGCGAAATTGCTGGCTGGCAAGCCGGAATCCGCGATCGAGTACACCGGGCGTGCCATGCGGCTGAGCCCTCAGGATCCGCAGATTTTCGCCATGCAAACGGCTACTGCGTTCGCCCATTTCTTTGCCGGCCGTGCGGAGGAGGCATTGTCGTGGGCCGAAAGGGCCATGCGAATGCAATCAAACTTCTTTGTCGCGGTGTGCATGGCCGCAGCCAGCGGCGCGCTCGCGGGTCGGCTTGCGGAAGCAGAGAAGGCCATGGTTCGCCTGCGACAGCTTCGTCCAGACCTGCGCATCTCTACCTTAGGAGGCCTGCTGCCTTTCCTTCGACCGCCTGATCTGGCCAGGCTCGCGGATGGACTGCGGATAGCCGGGCTTCCGGACTGAAAGAGCTCCGCCGGGGGAGTCGGATAAGTGCTTGCTCTTGTTAATCCTGTTTCCACTCCTCATCGGCGAAAGCCTTCGATGAGTTCGTCCTGGGAAACGGAATGTCAGGCACCTTCACCTCGAGGAAGGCGCACAGTGGTTGCCAGCCGTCCCGCAGATCGAACGTCAGCAATCTGTCGGAAGGAATTGTAGACTGGACTTCGGCGACGTGTTCGCGAAACACTCGCGTGGCATAGTCGCGTTCCGACATTCGGTTGTTGAAGACCTGGACGACGACCGTCTGGTACCCCATTTCGGCGATAGCATTCACATGTGGCGAAGGATGCGTCCCGCGCGCCGAGAGGAAGGGCGCGATCGTTGCCTGCACGCTGTCGAACCAGTCGTCGGCATCGCGGACCGAGAGGATCACCTTGGCGGCGGGGAAGTGCAGTGCCAGTTCCCGCCAATACCTCGCCCCGGGGAAGTCAACCTGTGACCTGTAGCCGCGGAAAACATGGTCCCAGTCGACTGCCTCGCCTCGCGCCGCCGCCTCCCAATCCGGCAGAAGCTCGGGATTGTCCCGGACCTCGAACATGTGATGACAGGGCCCGAAGCCCAGATGCTCGAGCGCGAGTTTCAGCGAGTTTGTCCCGGTGCGGCCGAAGCCTGCACCGATAATTTCCAAAGGCACTGTGATCCTCCAGCGTCAGTTTTTTCCGACAGGCTTCAACCTCTGCTTCAATTCTGCCCTTTGGCATACGGGCGATCGCTGCGGCCCGCTCCGCCTTTGAGGACATGAACGTCCTCCGGCGCCCACCGGACATGAACGACATCGCCGGCGCTCGCCGGATCGGCGAAGAAATCGCTGTCGGGAAGATTGACCACGAACTCTTCGGGGCCGATGCCGTCGAGAGTGACCTTGACCCAGGTTCCCTGATATTCGATGGCCCGCACTTTGCCGGTGACTGCGTTGGTGGTTACGCCGCCCTTGTCTCCCCTCTTTGACAAGGCGATGCGGTCACGCCGCACCGAAACGTGCACCGTCGTGCCGGGGGCCGGTGTTGCCTGGGTCGCCGGAAATTCGATCGTGCTGCCGTTGGCGAGATCGACCTTTATCTTGCCGTCGGCTTTACCGGTGACGCGGCCGGCAAGCACGTTCTGGCCGCCCATGAAGCGGGCGACATAGGCGCTGTAGGGTTCGGCATAGACCTCGCGAGCCGACGCCGCCTGCTCGATCTGGCCCTGATCCATCACCACCACCATGTCGGCGAGCGCGATCGCTTCCGGCTGCGTGTGGGTCACGTGGATGAAGGTGATGCCGAGTTCGCGCTGCATGCGCCTGAGTTCGCCGCGCATTTGCAGGCGCAGGAACTCGTCGAGCGCCGACAGCGGCTCGTCGAGCAGCAGCACGCGCGGGTTGGTGATCAGCGCGCGCGCCAGCGCGATGCGCTGCTGCTGGCCGCCGGAAAGCTGCGCCGGCATGCGGTCGGCAAATGTCTCCATCTGCACGCGCCGCAGCATTTCGTGTGCCCGGGCCCGCCGCTCAGCCTTGGCCGCTCCGCGTCATCTTCAGATTGAAGGCGACGTTGTCGAGACAGGTCAGGTGCGGGAAACAGGGCATAGCTCTGGAACATCATGGCCGTGCCGCGCCCGACCGGCGGCAGCCCGACGACGTTCTCGCCGTCGATGCGGACCTCGCCGGTCGTCGGCGTCTCGTGACCGGCGATCATGCGCAGGATGGTCGTCTTGCCGCAGCCGCTGGGGCCGAGCAGGCAGCAATAGGAGCCGCCCGGAATCTTGAGGTTGATGTCGTCGACCGCGACCGTCTCGCCGAAGCGCTTGGTGACGTCGGCCAGCTCGATGTGCCGCGTGCAGCCATGTGCCGGATGCTTTCGGTTCGCTAACCGCCGGCCGTCGCCGGTGAAGCGCCGGCCCGCTGCCGCCGTCGCTGGATGAAGGCGATCGAGCCGAGCGCCAGCGCGATCGCCACGAAGGAGACCGCGGTCGTCACCGTGCCCAGGGCATAGAGCGCCGGCGAGGTGACGTTGGTGGTCATGCCCCAGATCTCGATGGGCAGCGTGTTGCGCTGCCCGACGGTCAGAAGCGTGCGCGGAAACTCGTCATAGGACAGCGTGAAACCGAACAGCGCAACGCCGATGATGCCGGGAGCAGGATGGGCAGCACCACGCATTGAAGATCTGCCAGGTGGTCGCGCCCAGATCGCGCGCCGCTTCCTCGAAGGCCCGGTCGAAGCGGCTGAACACCGCGAACATGATCAGCAGGCCGAACGGCAGGGTCCAGGTGAGCTGCGCGCCCAGCGCCGAGGTGTACCAGTTCGACTTGAGCCCGAGCATCTGGAACATCAGACCCGTCCCGAGCCCGATCAGCAGGCCGGGCATGATCAGGCTGGCGATCGCCAGGTAGAACACGAAGGTCGCGCCGGCGAAGCGCCGGCGGAACGCCAGCCCGGCCATCACCGAGAACACCACGGTGAGGATGAGGACGATGATCGCGAGCGCGATCGAGCGGGCGAAGGAGCCCTGGAAATCGCCGGTGCGCTGCTGTCCGAACAGCGCCACGAACCAGTGCAGCGAGACGCCGTTCATCGGAAAGGTGAGTCCGCCGGTCGGCCCCTGGAACGACAGGATGAAGATGCCGACATCGGTCCGTAGAGGAACATCACGAACAGCGTGAAGAACGCCGCGAGAGCGTAGAAGGTCCAGGGGCGCTTGCCGGTTTGCTGATGCCGCATGGTCAACCTCGGCTGCCTCTATCCCGCCAGTTCCCGGCGCACGTCGACCAGGCGCAGGATGGCGGCCACCATCAGCGTGACGATGATCAGCAGGATCACCGCGCTCGCCGCTGCCGGCGGATACTGCAGCACGGCGATCTGGTTCGACATGCGCCAGCACCACCGAGGCGCTCTGGCCGCCGCTCATGATCTTGACCACGAAGAAATCGCCCATCACCAGCGTGATGCACGAAGATCGAGCCGAGCGCGATGCCGGTCTTGCGACAGCGGGATGACGATGTCCCAGATCACGCGCCAGCCGCTGCGCCGCCGTCCACCGCCGCCTCGATCAGCGAGCGATCGATGCGGGCCATGGAGTTGAAGATCGGCACGATCATGAACAGCGTGAACAGATGCACGTAGGCGATCGATGACCGCGAAGTCGGAGAACAGCAGGAACTCGAGCGGCTTGTCGGTGACGCCGAGCCCGATGAGCGCCTGGTTGAAGATGCCGTTGCGTCCCAGGAACGGAATCCACGAGATCATGCGGATGATGTTCGAGGTCCAGAACGGCACCGTGCACAGCAGGAACAGCGCCATCTGCCACAGGATGCTGCGCACGTGGAACACCAGGAAGTAGGCCACGGTGAAGCCGATCACCAGCGTGATCGCCCACACGATGAGCGCGTAGTAGATCGTCTTGCAGGTAGAGCATGAGCGTCGTCCGCGAGCCAACAGGTCGGCGTAGTTGCCGAAGACGAACGCCGGGCACGATGTTGAAGTCGTCGAAGTCGAAGAAGCTGACGGCGATGACCACCAGCAGCGGAATGCCGAAGAACACCAGCAGCACCAGGGTGAGCGGCGCGACCTGCAGGTAGGGCGCGATGCGCGACAGCTGCCCCGAAGTTCCCTCTCCCCTTTGGGGAGAGAGCCTGCCCTCGGGCTTCGACTCGAGCGGGCAGGGTGAGGCGCGGCTGGCGAAGGCGACGCGTCAGGCCGCGAGGAACTCGTTCCACTTCTCGACCATGTAGCCGGTTCTCGTCCATCAGCGTGTTCCAGCAGGCGACGTTGCCCATGCGCTCCCAGAAGGCGCCGCCGTCGCGCACCGTGCCCGGCCTTCTCCATCAGGTTGCCGTAGGGATCCTTGATCTCGCCCTTGGCCGGCTTGCCTTCGTACCAGTAGTCCCACTCGTCCTCGGTCATGAACTTCTTGGCGGTCTCCGGCACCGAGCTGTAGTAGCCCTGCTTGGCGATGAACCCGCCTTGCCAGCCCGACATGTACCAGTTGAGGTACTCGTAGGCGGCGTCGAGCTTGATGCCGTTGAGGTGGCGCATCGGCGCGATGTAGCTCGCCCAGGCGCGATAGCCTTCCTTCAGCGGCGCGTAGAAGCACGGAATGCCGCGCGAGCGCACCGCCGTCACCGCCGGCGACCACATCGACTGGATCACCACCTCGCCCGACGCCATCAGGTTCACCGACTCGTCGAAGGTCGTCCAGAAGGCGCGGAACTGGCCGGACTTCTTGGCCTCGATCAGGATCTCGATGGTCTTGTCGATCTCCTCCTTGGTCATGTTGCCCTTGTCGTCGTACTTGATGTCGCCGCGCGCTTCGATCGCCATGCGCCGCGTCCATGATGCCGATGGCGGGCACGACGACGATGGCCGTCTTGCCCTTGAACTCGGGATTGAGCAGTTCCGACCAGCTCTCGATCTTGCGGTTGATCAGGTCCGGCCGCATGCCCAGCGTGTCGGCGTTGTAGACCGTCGGGATGCCGGTCGCCCAGTCGGTCGGGGCTTTGGCGAACTTCTTGCCGTCCGGGCCTCGACGTACTGCACTTCGAAGGGCAGGATGCCCTGGGTCGACACCTTGCGGCCGTCCGGATACTCGCCCTTGGTGAAGATCGGCACGACCTTGTCCCACTACTTGAACTTCTTCAGGTCGATGGGCTGCAGCATGCCGCGCGGAGCAAGCTTGGTCTGCAAGAAGTACTCGATGTCGGCGATGTCGAGCGATTCGGGCTGTGTCGCGAGGCGGTTGAGCAGCGCATCGTGGGCGCGTTCTGCATCTCGACCTTGAAGCCGAGATCCTTGGTCGCCTGCTCGGCGATGTCGATGATCGCCGAATAGGAGCCGCCGACCTGCACCAGCGTCACGTCCTTGATGTTCTGCGACCAGACCAGCGGGAAGCCGTCGATCACGCCGGCGCCGAAAGCGGCCGGCGGCTGCTCCGGCCGTTTCAGGACGCGGCGTCGGCTGATCTTGCGAGCCCGGACAAGGCCGGACCGGGTCTTGGAAACTGTCATGTCAACCTCCCTTCCCGGCGGGGGCTTGCCGGGTTCTCTTTCGCCTGCTGTCGACATGCTGGCGCACCTCACCCTGACGCATGCGGCTTGAGGCTCGAGCGATCTTTCGCCGCCGGCAACGGTGAGTCAAGGGTGACGCATCTGCAAGGCTGCGTCACGTCGAGATCATCTTCTTCTCGATGCCCACGCCGGCGGCCAGCGCGCGCTCGTACTCGAGCGGGATCGTGGCCGAGTCCTGCAAGCGCGATGCCGGTCGAGTCGAACAGCGTGATCTCCTGCGTCCGATGTGCGGCCCTTCTTCTTGCCGGTGATCGACTTCGCCGATCTCGCCGGCGATGTCCTGCTCCTTGATCAAGCCCTGGCGCAGCGGCACGTTGATCTCGCCGTCGGTGCGGCACTGGCGGATGTCGTCGACGAAGATGCGCGCACGCTGCAGGATTGCCGGGTCGAGTTCCTGGTCGCCGGCCTTGTCGGCGCCGAGCGCGGCGATGTGCGTGCCGGGAGCGATCCATTCGTTCTTCACGATCGGGACCGCGCGCCGGCGTGACGGTGACGACCACGTCGGCGCCGCGACCACGCCTCTCGAGGTCGAGCGAGGCAGCAGCTTGGCAATTGCGGATATTTCGGCTGCTGCTCCGTGACGAAATCGTCGAGCGTCGCCTGCGAGCGGCTCCACACCCGCACTTCCTCCCACGGGAACACCTCGTTGCAGGTGGCGAGCACGCCCGCGGCCATGTGGCCGGCGCCGACGATGGCGAGGACCTTCGAGTTCTTGCGCGCCATGCCATTTGGCCGAGACCGCGGCGGCCGACGCCGGTGCGCATGACCGTGTGATGGCTGCCGTCGCAGATGGCGAGCGGAAAGCCGGTCTCGGGATGGGTGTAGATCAGGATCGAGAAGACCGTGGGCAGATCGATACTTCTCGCGGTTGCGCTCGCGGATCGACACCCACTTGCAGGCGGCCGCCTCCGGCTCCTCGATATAGGAGGGCATCGCCTCCCACTCGCCGGGATACTTGTCGAGGACGATGTGCCCCTTCGGATCCATGTAGAAGCGCCGCTCGCCGTGCATGCGGTAGGCCTGCTCGACGCAAGCGTTGTACTCCGCGGGCGTGAGCAGGCCCATCATCTCGGTGCGGCTCAGGATCAGCGTCTTGCGGTTGCGCCAGCTTTCCATCGTGTTTCCTCCTTGGCGAGTGCATTCAATTCATCATGCCGCTGGCGGTCGGCCGTCGGCCTGTTGCTGATCTCCTCGAGCAGCTTCTGCCGCATGGCGCGGGCAAAGTCGGCATAGTCCGCGGCGACGATAACGAAGGCCCCTGGACCTCCGATGACGTGCTCCCGGTAGTAGCGGCCGAGATTTTCCTGTTCGTTTACGATCGCCAGACCATTGATGGTGACTCCCGCCGCGACCGCCCGGTCGCGGACGCGGTCGGGGAGGGGTCCCCAGTTGGTTGCCCCGTCGCCGGAGACGTCGATGACCTGACGGGTGCCGGAGAATGAGTTGGTGGCGAGTTCAGCCAGGGCGAACCTCAGCGCCCCGTCGACGGCAGTTTCGCCGAGTATGAGACGCCCGGCGCCGACGATCCGCTGCGCCATCGTCTCGGCCGAGGCTTCATCGGTCACCGCCGACCAATTGACCACTACCACCTGCTGGCCAGGGCTTGACCACTGCATCACGGCGACGGCGATGCCGCCCGCTTTGCGAATAGCGTCAATCACCTCGGGATCGCGGAACGCTGCAGCGAGCCCCTGCACCTGGAGGTTGAACTCCGCCGGGCTGACGCTACCGGACGCATCAACGGCGAGCATCAGCTCGAGGTCGACCGTGACCTGTGCTCCGGCCGGCTGCCGGTCGGAAGCCAATGCGCAAAAGGTCAATGCCACCAGCGCGGGTTTCCAGGTTCTCGGCAACATGGGGGCGTCTCGTTGCGCCCAAAATTAGACCTTAATCGGTTGCTGGTCTCGACTTGTAGCGTCACGGCGCCGACGCTATGGTCGCTTCAGCGTGCGAGCCTCGGTGCAATGCCAGGCAGACGCGCGGCGGTTCAGCCAGCTCAGTCAGAAGTGGGAGGATGTGTATGAAGACATTCAAGAGGTTACTTGCTGCCGGCATTATGGCGCCTGCCCTGATGGCGACGGCGGCGATTGCGGCGGCCCCGGAGTCGACCGACCCGATCAAAATCGTGCAGAACAACTGGACGAGCCAGTTGGTGCTTTCGATCGTCGTTGGCGAAGTGCTCAAAAGCATGGGCTACAACGTCGAGTACAAGTCGTCGGATACCCAGCTCCAGTATCAGGCGCTGGCCAATGGCGACATGGATTTCCAGGTCGAGGTTTGGGAAGGCTCGCAGCGCGACAGTTTCGAGAAGGCGTTGGCGGGCGGAGCCGTCGATCTCGGCGCTCACGACGCGATCACGCGCGAAGAATGGTGGTATCCGAAATATGTGAACGCGACGTTTGCCCGGGACTGCCTGACTGGAAGGCACTCGACGCCTGCGCGGCCAAGTTCGCGACCGCTGAGACCGGCGACAAGGGCCGCTTCGTTGGGCCGCCGGCCGACTGGGGCAAGCACTATTCCGAGCGTATCCAGGCTCTGAAAATGAACTTCCAGGAAGTGCCGGTCGGACAGGCCGCCACTTTGTGGGCCGAGCTCCAGGCCGCCTATGACCGCAAGGAGCCGGTCGTCCTGTTCAACTGGACGCCGAATTTCATCGAAGCGAAGTTCGAAGGCGAGTTCGTGGAGTTTCCCGACTATGACAAGGCCTGCCATGACGATCCGAAATGGGGCATGAATCCCGATGCCGTCTATCGATTGCGGCGCACCGAAGAAGGGCTATCTGAAGAAGGCCGGTTCGGTCGAACCTCGAGAAGAAATGGCCCGCCGCCGCCGCGGTGCTCAAAAAGGTGAACTTTACCAACGCGCAGATCGCTGCCGCTGCGGCGATGGTCGACGTCGACGGCATGACTCCCGAGGAGGCTGCCAAGAAGTGGATCACCGAGAACAAGGCGACCGTGGATAGCTGGCTGCAGACTCAGTAGCTTCTTCGATACGGATCGTAGCCCGGGCGCAACGAGCCGTTGCGCCCGGGATTTTCTTTCGGAGTTCCCAGGGCCAGGCTTCGCGGGCAGCAACATGCGCCAGGCAAAGATCTCATGCCGAAACCTTTGGAAGGTCTTCGGGCCGGATCCGTGCGGCCTTTCTGGCGCGCCACAGGGCGCTCCGGGCGCCGATGCATTCAAGGCTGAAGGATATATCGGCGCCGTTCGCGACGTTTCCTTCGATGTTCAGCCAGGCGAGATCCTGATCGTCATGGGTCTCTCCGGTTCCGGCAAGTCGACTCTCATCCGTGCCTCACCCGCCTCAACGATCCGACTGCCGGCGAGATCATCTTCGATGGCCAGGATCTTCTGAAGGTCAGCGAAAGCGAGCTGATCGAGCTTCGCCGTCACAAGATGGGCATGGTGTTCCAGCATTTCGGCCTGCTGCCGCACCGCAACGTGCTCTCCAATGTCGCCTTTCCCCTCGAGGTGCGCGGCTACCAGCCGCGAGGAGCGCGAAGCACGAGCCAGGGAGATGATCAGCTCGTCGGTCTGGAGGGTCGCGAAGGCTTATTTCCCGCGCGAGCTTTCCGGCGGCCAGCAGCAACGTGTCGGCATCGCCCGCTCGCTCGTGGTCGAGCCCGACATCTGGTTTCTCGATGAGCCGTTTTCGGCGCTCGACCCCCTCATCCGCCGCGAGATGCAGGATGAGTTCCTGCGGCTCCAGAAGCTGCTAAAGAAGACGATCGTCTTCATTACCCACGACTTCGATGAAGCAATCCGCCTTGGCGACCGCATCGGCATCATGAAGGACGGCTACCTCGTGCAGTTGGGCACGCCCGAGGAAATCGTCACCCGCCCCGCCGACGACTATGTCAGCGAGTTCACGAAGAACGCGCCCCGCGATCGCATCATCACCGTTGGCTCGATCATGGAGGAGCCAAGCGGGAATCGTGACGCGGCAGCGGCATTCCGGCGGACACGCAAGCATCGGCGATATCGCCGCACGCGTGCTGGCGACTGGTGAGCCCCTGCCGGTGCTCGGCCCAGGCGGCGAGGCGGTCGGCGTCGTAACTCGCGAGCGAATGATACGCGGCGCTTTATCCGCGTGATCCTCTATGACGGTGGCGCTTTCCGTTCCGCGGTCCGGCATGACGCTGGAGCTCCGGCGGCATCGGCTGTTGATCGCTGCCGGCGCTGGTGATCCTGCTCTCCGTCGGACTGGCGCAGTTTCTGCCGTGGCTTGGGCGCTGGCCCGCGGAATGGATCGTTCCGGCGCGCCAGTGGATCACCGATTTCTTCGCCTGGCTCGCCCAGGAAGCGAGCCTCGGGCTGTTCACGGTAAAGGATTTGACGCGCTTCATTTCGTGGCTTCTGTCGTTGCCGCTGTCGCTGGTCGAGGCTCTGCTCTATCGCGGCGTGCTCGCCTATGGGTGGCCACCGCTGCCGTGGATCGCGATCGTCGCCGGCGATAGCCATTCTCGGACACTGGATCGGCGGCATGAGGCTGGCGGCATTCAGCGGTGCTCTGCGCCCTCTACCTCGCCGTCTTCGGCCTGTGGCCGGATGCGATGCAGACCTTGGCGATCGTCATCGTCACCGTGCCGCTCGCTGCCGCTGATCGGGCTCGCGCTGGGCATCTGGGCGACGCGCTCGCGCCGCGTCGACAGCCTCGTCTCCACGCGCCTTCGACATCATGCAGGCGACACCGCACATGGCCTATCTCGGGCCGGTCGTGGTGCTGTTCGGCTTTGGCCAGGTGCCGGCCATGCTGGCGACCCTCAGTTTTCGCCATGCCGCCGATGGCGCGCTGCGTGATCCTCGGCATCCGCACGGTCTCGCCCGAGGTCATCGAGGCCGGCCGCATGGCCGGCTGCACTTCGCGGCAGCTGCTGTGGAAGGTCGAGCTGCCGGCCGCCCAGCAGACGTTGCTTCTCGGTCTCAACCAGGTGGTCATGCAGACCCTCGCCATGGCGGTGATCGCCTCGCTGGTCGGCGCCTCGGGTCTCGGCCAGAAGCTCCTGTTCTCCCTGCAGCAACTGCAGATCGGCAAGGCGACCGAGCAGGGGATCGCCATCACCCTCATCGCCATCGTGCTCGACCGGCTGACACAGGCTTATGCCCATCGCGATCTCACGCGCTTCGCTCCGGGCACGTCGTGGCTGAGCCGCCACCAGCATCTCTATTGTTTTCCTTACCGTGCTTGCCGTTTCAATCTCTGGCCGCGCGCATGTTTCCCGCTCTCGCGATTCTGCCGAAAGAATTGACCATCAGCTCCGGGCCGGCGCTCGACGGCGCAGTGCGCTGGATCTCGAAGAACTTCTACGCTTACATCAAGCCGGTGCGCGACTGGGTCACCCTCTTGCTGCTGCTGCCGCTGCGCGATTTCTATCTGTGGCTGCCGTGGACGATGGTGATCGGTCTCATCGGTCTCCTCGGGTGGCGTCTTGGCGGCTCGGCGCCTTGCCATCCTGCACTGTCGCGCTCTCCCGTCTTCATGCTGGTGACCGGATTTTGGGTACCGCTGATGCTGACGATCTATCTGGTCACCGGCGCGACCATCCATCAGCATCCTGATCGGCATTCCCTTGGGCGTTTGGGCCTCGCGCAACGAGCGCGTTGCGCGCGTCGCCATGGCGGTCGTGCGACACGCTGCAGACGTTTCCGAGCTTCATCTACCTCATTCCGGTCATCATGCTGTTGAAGGTGGGCGACCTTTCCAACATCGTCGCGATCGCTCGCCTACGCCAGCGTTCCCGCCATCCGCTTCACCTATCTTGGCATCAGGCGAATTCCGGCGGTCACCATCGAAGCGGCAAGGGCTGCGGGCACCACGTCCTGGCAGCGGCTCTGGAAGGTCGAACTTGCCGATCGCGCTTCCCGAGATCGTGCTCGGCATCAACCAGACGATCATGATGGCGCTGGCCATGGTGGCGATCACCGCCCTCATCGGCTCGCGCGATCTTGGCCAGGAAATCTACAAGGCGCTTCCCGGCGCCGATACCGGCCGCGGCCTCCTTGCGGGTCTCGGTATCGCCTTCATCGGCATCATCGCCGACCGCCTGTTCGGCGCGTGGGCGGCGAGACGCAAGAAGGAGCTGGGTCTGAGTGACGACCGCGGATAGCCGTAGGCTTCGTAGCGAAGTGTTCCAAAGCGCGCACATGGCCTTTGGCTGCCGGCAGCGGCACTTGAAACTTTGCGTCTGCTTCCTAGCTGCCTAATGTCGGCCCTCGCATGATCCTCAGTTTCAGAAGGTGCCCTTCCTTGATCCCTGACATTTTCGGACGAATTTCCGCCATACTCTCTCCAGGCGTAGAGGCCGGTTCCCCTAGCAGGTGCGGCTCCCGAAGCTTCGTCCACGGTGCGCGAAGCAGGGGCCTCCGAAGTCGTTAGCGTCCAGCCTGCTCGCAGGGATAAAGCGCCAACCTATGGAAGACTTGCACGCCGAACGCAAACTCGCGGCCATCCTGGCGGCGGACGTCGCCGGCTACAGCCGGCTCATGAGCCGGGACGAGGAAAAGACGCTTCGCGAGCTCAAGGCGCATTTGGGCGAGCTGATCGAGCCGCGCATCGCCCAGCACCGGGGACGCATCGTCAAGCGTACCGGCGACGGCCTGCTCGTGGATTTTGCCAGCGCCGTCGAAGCGGTACGCTGCGCCCTGGCGATCCAGTCCGGCATGGCCGAGCGCAACAGCACCGCACCTGACGAGGGTCGTATCGAGTTCCGGATCGGCATCAATGTCGGCGATGTCATCATCGAGGGCGACGACATCTACGGCGACGGCGTCAACATTGCAGCGCGCCTCGAGGGCATCGCCGAGCCCGGTGCGATCTTTGTCTCGCGCGCCGTTCGCGACTCGGTGCGCGACAAACTCGAGATTGCGTTGGAAGACTTGGGCGAACGGCCGGTGAAGAACATCTCGAAGCCGGTGCGTGTTTTCCGCATCGGCGTGGCGGACCGGCCGGCAGCCGCTCTATCCACTGCGGCGCCGCCCCCGGTGCCGGACAAGCCGTCGATCGCCGTGCTGCCGTTCGACAACATGAGCGGCGACGCCGAGCAGGAATATTTCAGTGACGGCATGACCGAGGATCTGATCACCGATCTTTCGAAAATCTCCGGCCTGTTCGTGATCGCCCGGAACTCCTCCTTCGCCTACAAGGGCAAGGCGACCCGGGTGCAGGACATCGGCCGCGAGCTCGGCGTGCGGTTCGTGCTGGAGGGCAGCATTCGCAAGGCCGGCAATCGCGTACGCATCACCGCGCAGCTCGTCGATGCCGACAGCGGCGGACACCTGTGGGCCGACCGGTTTGATCGCGAGTTGACCGACATTTTCGCGACCCAGGACGAGGTGGTGCACAAGATCGTCGCCGCGCTGGCGATCAAGCTGACGCGCCGCGAGGAACAGCGGCTGCGGCGTCGCGGCACCACCAACGTCGAGGCGTATGACTTCTGGTGGCGCGCACGCGAATTGCTCGGGCGTGGCACCCGCGAGACCGCTGCTCAAGCGCGGGCCATGCACCGGCGGGCGATCGAGATCGATCCGAAATTCGCCGCGCCTCACGCCGGCCTCGCGTTCACTGCGCTCGCCGACTACATCAATGCCTGGGCGCCCGATCCGGCGCAGGCTCTGCAGGAGGCCGAACGCTGGGCGCGCCGGGCGCTCGAACTCGACGATCAGGAACCGGTTAGCCACATGGCGCTCGGCGGCGTGCAGCTTTGGCAGCGCAACCATGACGGTGCTCTGCTACAGGTAAATCGCGCAGTCGAGCTCGATCCCAACTTTGCGCAGGGCCACGCATTCATGGGTATGGCCTTGATGTATGCGGGCCGGGCAGCGGAGTCGCTGGAGCCTTTCGCGACCGCGATGCGCATGGACCCCCATTATTCCAACATGCTGCTGCATATGCTGGCGCAGGCACACTTCAGCCTCGGCCAATACGAAGCGGCCGCGGGGCGCCTGCTCGAGCGCATTGCCCGCAACCCCGACACCGACGCCAGCCGGATGTTGCTTGCGGCCTGCTACGGTCACCTGGGACGTGCCGAGGATGCGCGCGCGATCTGGGCGGATCTTCTGAAGGTGAATGCGTCGTTCTCGCTGGCGCAGCGCGCTAGCGTCCTGCCCTACAAAAACCCCGGCGATTTTCAGCGCATCGTCGACGGTCTGGCGAAGGCGGGGCTGCCCTAAGCTACGATCCGCCTGACGCTCGGTTCTGCACGGCGCTGGTCGCCGAGCTCGCAACCTCCCCGTATTCGTCATGGCGCCGCGGCCAGTTCGGGTAGTCGGTATCGCGTCGCCCCTCGGGCGTCAGGTCGAGGTAATGATTCCCACCGAGTATTGCGTCGAGTCCTCGCGCGTAGGTGGAGTAGGTGTGGAAGACCTGCCCGTCCCGATCCTTGTAAAACACGCTGACGCCGGGCAGTTCCTCGCTGTGGTAGCGGGTGTCATCGGTGATCGTGCCGAAATTGTAGTGGACACGGCCTTTGGCGATCTCGTCCTTCGCGAACGATACGTGAAAGTCGAAGTTGAAGTCGCTGCCGTAGGAGGACACCCAATCGAAGCGCCAGCCCATTCGCCGCTTGTAGGCCGCAAGCTTCGCGAGCGGTGCGCGCGAGACGGCGACGATCTTGACGTCATGGGGCTCGAGATGTTGACCGGGACCGTCGATATGGTCGGCCTGGAACGAACAACCGGGGCAGCCGGCATTCCAATCGGGGTGAAACATCAAATGATGGATGATGAGCTGGCGGCATCCGGCAAACAGCTCGCCGAGCGTCTTCTTGCCCTCCGGGGCATCGAAGACGTACTCCTTCTCGATCTTGACCCAGGGCAGCGCACGCCGCTCGGCGCTCAGGCGGTCACCGGCCCGCATGTGCTCCTTCTCCTTGACCAGCAGCTCTTTTCGTGCCGCCAGCCACGTCTCTCGCGACACGGTGCTCGGACGATCCATCTCGCTCTCCTTTGGTTGAGATTTGTCATTTCATGGGCGCAACATGCCCTTCTGCCCAATGGTCGAATGGGCCGTCCCTAAATCGACATCGCGTTGAAAAAAGGGCTCGCTCGCTCAGTGGGATACCGGGTAGATGGCAGGGAATGCGAATTCTGGTCGTCGGAGGTGCGGGCGCTATGGCGCGCGGCACCGTGCGTGATCTTGCAGCGCCATACTCGCGGCACGTGGAAAGTATCGTTGTTGCCGACGCCTTGCCTGGCCCGGCACAAGAGGTCGTCGCCGCGATCGGCGATCGGCGCGTTTCGGCGGTCACGCTCGATGTGCGCGATGGCGAAGCACTGCGCCGGGTCTTGAGCCAGGCAGATTTGTGCATCAACGCGGTTCCGACCTTCGCGGGCCACCAGCTGGCGATCTTCGAAACCTGTCTCGAGGCAGGGGTGACCTACGCCGATTATGGCGGCATGGGCGTCTACACGGTGAGGCAGAAGCAGCAGCATGCCCGCTGGCAGGTAGCCGGCGTGACCGCCGTCATCGGGCTTGGCGCTGATCCTGGCATCTCGAACATGCTGTGTCGGGCGGTGGCGGAGCGCCTCGACCGGATCGATCGCATCGGTCTCTACTGGGCCGCCAAGCGGATCGGGCCCGAGTGTCCGGTGCTCGTGCCGCCTTATGCAGTTTCGACCGTGCTTGGCGAATATGCCAATCCATCGCAGCAGTTTCTCGATGGCGCGCTGCAAGAAATGCCGCCGTTATCGGGACACGAGGTGCTCGATCTGCCGGAGCCGTGGGGGCGCACAGCCTTCATGTTCTCCCAGCATTCCGAGCCGCTGACCGTGCCGTTCAGCGCCGGCATCCGCGACAAGCACATCCGGGACTTCACCTGGCGGCTGCACCTGCCTGACCGCGAGCACGAAGCGTGGCTGGGTCTGGTCAAGGCGGGCTTTGCCGATTTTGAGGATCCACTGCTCGTCGACGGCGCCGCGATCGCTCCCGGACGCTTCCTGGAGGCCCTCATCAAGCGAAATCTCGAACGCCGAGGTCATCTGATACCGGAGACGGCATTGCACGAAATCCACCTTGCCATTGGCGAAGGCGAGCGGCAGGGCAGGCCCGTCACCGTCAACAACGCCATGATCGGCTCGCCGGACCCGATGTATGCGGGCTACGCCGACGCCGGGACATCGATGGGTATGTCGATTGGCGTTCAGCTTCTCGGCGATGGGCCCCGGCGCCCGGGAGTTTTCGGACCTGAAGAATACTTCGAAGTAGCGCCGTTTTTCGCAGAGCTGCGGCGGCGGCGCTTCAATCTTCTCGAAGACATTGAGGTGCGTCGCCTGGACGAGTGATCTGCTTCGTCACTCCTTGACCGCGCCGGTCAGCGAGGAGACGTAGTGCTCGACGAAGAACGAGTAGAAGATCGCCACCGGCAGCGAGCCCAGCAGCGCGCCCGCCATCAGCGAACCCCAGTGATAGACGTCGCCTTCGACCAGCTGGGTCAGCACGCCGACCGGCACCGTCTTCTGTTCGGTCGAGGAGATGAAGGCGAGCGCATAGATGAACTCGTTCCAGGACAGGGTGAAGGCGAAGATGCCGGCCGAGATCAGGCCGGGCACGGCCAGCGGCAGCGTGATCTTCCAGAGGATCTGGATGCGCGTGGCGCCGTCGATCAGCGCGCATTCCTCGAGCTCATAGGGAATGCTCTTGAAGTAGCCCATCAGCAGCCACGTGCAGAACGGAATGAGAAAGGTCGGGTAGGTGAGGATCAGCGCCCAGTTGGTGTCGTAGATGCCGAGTCCATAGACCATGATGGCGAGCGGGATGAACAGGATGCTCGGCGGCACCAGATAGGCGAGAAAGATCAGCAGGCCCGACCGTCTGGGCGCCGCGGAAGCGCAGCCGGGTGATGGCATAGGCGGCGAGCACGCTGGCGAAGATCGACAGGAAGGTCGCGCACACCGCCATCGTCATGGTGTTGAGCGAGCCATTGCGGATAGTCGGTCTCGAACAGCAGCTTGTTGATGTTGGCGAGGGTCGGGCTGCTGATCCAGAACGGATTGTGGTCGGAGAAGTTGTAGAGTTCGTCGTTGGGCTTGAACGTCGTCACGCCCATCCAATAGAACGGAAACAGCAGCACGATGACGAAGAGGGCGAGCGGAATGTAGACCGTCACCACGCGCCGCGGCAGGTCTCGAGATAACTCATGCCGGTCGTGTCGTCGGTTGGCGGCGGCAGTGCGGCTTGGCGCTATCAGTCATCGTGACCTCCCTGCTGCCATTTGCGCCGCTGCAGGCCGTAGTAGCTGAACACCGTCGCCGCGATCAGGAACGGAATCATCGCCGTCGCGATCGCCGCACCCTGCCCGAGGTCGCCGCCGGGTATGGCGCGCTGGAAGGCGAGCGTCGCCATCAGATGTGTCGCGTTCAGCGGGCCGCCGCGGGTGATGGCGTAGATCAGCTGAAAGTCGGTGAAGGTGAAGAGCACCGAGAAGGTCAGCACCACCGCCAGGATCGGCATCAGCATGGGCAGCGGTGACATGGCGGAAGCGCTGCCAGGAATTGGCGCCGTCGAGGGCGGCCGCCTCGTAGAGCGACGGCGAGATCGTCTGCAGTCCGGCAAGCAGGCAGATGGCGACAAAGGGAATGCCGCGCCAGACATTGGCGACGATGACCGACCAGCGCGCATTCCAGGGAACGCCGAGGAAGTCGATGAACTGGTCGATCAGCCCCAGCTTCGTGCAGCGACCACGAGACGATCGAAAACTGCGGATCGTAGATCCACCAGAAGGCGATCGCCGACAGCACGGTCGGCACGATATAGGGCAGCAGCACGATGGCGCGGATGAAGGCCTTGAACGGGATGCGCGTGGTTGAGGAGCAGCGCCAGCCACAGCCCGAGCCCGAACTTCAGCGATCGTCGCGACGATGGTGTAGACGAGCGTGTTGAAGACCGACAGCCAGAACACGTCGTCATCGAAGAGCGAGATGTAGTTTTCGAGCCCGATGAAGATGCCGGGCCGGCCGATGCGGACATCGGTAAATCCCATCCAGATCCCGAGGCCGAGCGGATAGGTGAGGAAGAGCAGCAGGATCGCGGCCGCCGGCAGCATGAACAACACCGACAACATCGTGCGGTTGTCGAGCAGCTGCGCCAGCGACGCCGGGATGTCAGCCTCGGCACCACTTGCGGGGTCATCGCGGCTACGCGGACGAGGGCGCCTTTCGCGGCAGTTCCGAAATGGTGCCGGCCTGCTGACGCCTCAGACCTTGTAGTAGCGCTCGGCGCGCTTCTGCGCCTCGGCCGCGGCGTCTTCCGGCGATCTTGTCGCCCGAGGCCGCCTGCGCCACCATGTTGACCATGACGAAGTCGGCCATCACGCCCGGCCGACGCATAGCCGAGCGATCCGGCATAGCCCGGCCACAGCATGTTGGCCATCAGGTCGCGATAGGGCGTGTGCTTCGGATCGGCGGTCCAGATCGGGCTCTTCTCGTACTCGCGCAGCGGCTGGCTGAAATAGCCGATCGACGCCTCCTGCCACGGCACGTACTGCTCGCGCTCGAGCATGAAGCGGATGTAGTCCTTCGCGGCATTCGGATATTTGGTATAGGCGAACACCATCGCCGGCACGGTCAGATGCAGTTCGGTCGGATGCCCGACCGGTCCGACCGGCAGGATCGCGTGGCCGATGTCGTCGACCAGCGCCTTGATCTTCGCATCCTCGGAATTCTTGGCGGCGTAGTAGACGGAGATGCCGTTGATGGTCCAGGAGATCTGTCCGTCGAGGAACGCCTTGTTGTTGGATGGATCGAGCCAGGACAGCGTTCCCGGCACGAAGGTCTGATAGAGCTCCTTGGCGTATTCGAGCGCGGCGATGGTTTCCGGGCTGTTGATGACGACCTGGTCGTTCTCGTCCACCATCCTGCCGCCGAACGACCACACCAGCCAGTGGCACCAGGTGTTGCCGTCGCCGACGGCGTTGCCGAGCGCCAGACCGCCGGGCTTACCCTTGGCGGCGAGCGCCTGCGTAAGCTTTGAGCATGCCGTCGAGATCGGTCGGCCACGCGTCGAAGCCGGCTTCCTTCAGGGCGGAGATGCGATAGACGATGCGCGCGCCGGCGGCGCCCAGCGGAATGGAGATCCACTTGCCGTCGCGCATGCCGAATTTCCGGCACGACGTCGTACCAGCCGCCATATTTCTTATCGAGATATTCGCCGAGATCGGTGAGATCGACCAGCTTCTCCGGATATTGATGGGCGTCGTCGTACCAGCCATAGACGACATCGGGACCTTTGCCGACATTGGCGGCGACCGCAGCCTTCGGACGCAGGTCCTCCCAGCCCTGGCTCTCGACCTTGACCTGAACGCCGGTCTGCTTGGTGTATTTCTCCGTGTTCTCGAGCCACAGCTTCTCGTCGCCGGCGACGAACTTGGCCGGCCGCAGCACGCGCAAGCGTCGCACCTGCCTCGGGCTTCAGGTCGAGCGTCGGCTCCTGCGCGCGCGCCGGTTGGCCGGACAGCCTCGTGCCGATGGCTGCGCCGGCAAACGCGCTGGCGCCGAGTTTCAACGAGTCACGTCTGGTAAATCTCTTCATCACGATCCTCCCTCTCCAAATCGTCATGGCCGTCCGCGGACTTGATCCGGGGATCGACCCGGCTATCCTCTAGAGCATCAGATTGACGCCCGATTGTGCGTCGAACAGATGGACGCAGTCCGAGCCGCGGCGCGAGGGCGATGCGATTCCCCCGGCTGGAAGCTGTAGCGCTCGGCGAAGGCTCCGCAGATCTTCTGCTTGCCGACGCGCGCGAAGACGAGGGTGTCGGCGCCCGTCGGCTCGACTACTTCGACAGTCGCCTCGACGCCGGCAGCGGCCACGATCAGGTGATCCGGCCGGACGCCGTAGTGGACCGGCTTGCCCGTCACTCGCCCGGTGCATCGCGCCGGTAGCGGCAGCGCCACGCCGTCGTCGGTCTCGACGCGCCAGCGTCCGCTGCTGCCGCGCAGTCGTGCCCGGGAATCAGGTTCATCGCAGGCGAGCCGATGAAGCCGGCGACGAACAGATTGCGCGGATGGTCGTAGATCTCGAGCGGCGCACCGACCTGTTCGATACGGCCGTCACGCATGACCACGATCTTGTCGGCCATCGTCATGGCCTCGATCTGGTCGTGCGTGACATAGATCGAGGTCGATCCCAGGCGCTGGTGCAGCGCCTTGATCTCCGTGCGCATCTGCACGCGCAGCTGGGCGTCGAGATTGGACAGCGGCTCGTCGAACAGGAACACCTGCGGGTCGCGCACGATTGCCCGGCCCATGGCGACCCGCTGGCGCTGGCCGCCCGAGAGCTGGCGCGGATAGCGGTCGAGATAGTCGGTGAGGCCCAGGATATCGGCGGCGCGCCGGACCTTGGTCGTCGATCGTCGCGCGGTCCGACCTTGGCCAGCTTCAGGCTGAAGGCCATGTTGTCGAAGACCTTCATGTGCGGATAGAGCGCGTAGTTCTGGAACACCATGGCGACGTCGCGCTGCTTCGGCGGCACGTCGTTGACGACGCGCCCGCCGATCGCGATCTCACCGTCGCTGATCTGCTCCAGCCCGGCGATCATGCGCAGCAGGGTGGACTTGCCGCAGCCCGATGGCCCGAGCAGCACGACGAAGGAGCGATCCTCGATCGTCACATCGATGCCGTGCAGGACTTCGGCGCCGCCGAAACGCTTGACGACTGCACGGACATCGACGGTGGCCATGAGTCGTTTTTCCTGCGTTCCGGCTGGGTTGTGGTCGCCAGGGTAGTTGTTGAATGCTCCGGATGCGAAGTCAACCGGAACGCCGCCTGCCGCCAGTTTTGGTTTAGATGTGTGCTTTCAATAGGTTGTGCATTTGGACCGGAGTGGCCGCCCCATTCTGCACCCGCAGATTTCACCGTAGCGGCGATTTATTGCCACATTCTTGCTTGAACGTGCCGTTGCGCGCACACAACCGGTCGGGACGGTGTTGAGCGTAGCGGGTAGGGGAAAATGATCATGAAGAGGCGCTGGTTCGTGGCGTTCGCGTTCGCTGGCCTTGTTCTTGGCGGGACAGGGAATGCTTCGGCTACCAGCGAGACCTTGGCGGAGCAGCAGGGTGCCCCGGTGGAGCAGAAAGTCGCTCCGGTCGAGCAGAAGATCGCCCCGGTCGAGCAGAAGGTTGCCCCCGCGAACGCGGGAGAGCCGTACCCGATCTCCAGCGAGGACTACCAGAAAGTCAAGCCTCAGTTCAGGCCACAGATCGTCGACTATGCCACAAATGAACCGCCCGGCACGATCGTCATCGATACGCGGCGTCGCTACCTCTATCTCGTTCAGGAAGGCGGCAAAGCGAAGCGCTATGGTGTGGGTGTCGGCCGGTTTGGATACGGCTGGTCCGGTGTCGCAACCGTCGGCGGCAAGCAGAAATGGCCCAAGTGGCATCCGCCGGCGGAAATGATGGAGCGTGATCGCGAGGCTGCCAAATGGCCCGATGGAATGCCCGGAGGTCCGGGCAATCCCTTGGGCGCACGGGCGCTTTACCTCTATCAGGGCAACGTCGACACCCTCTACAGAATCCACGGCACCCGGGAGCCGACGACGATCGGGCGAGCCGTGTCGTCGGGCTGCATCCGCATGCTGAACGCCGACGTGGCCGACCTGTTCGAACGTGCACCGGTGGGCACGAGAGTGGTTGTCCGGGGACCCATGCAGGTGACGCGGGTCGGCACCGATCTGAGCAAAGCCCTTCGCGCTGCCTTCAAACCTACCGTTCGCCGCGCGAAGAAAGCCTCATCCGACCTGCGAAAGGTTCTGGGCAAGCAGTACTGACCGCTGCCGGCGTTAAATGTGAGGGTCGCCCCGCGTGCATGGGCGCTATCTGGGCCATGTCCGCCCGGCCAATACGCTTGTCCTACTCCGCCCGTGTCTCCAAGAGAAACGGACGGCTTTGTTCATTCTCTCATCGGGTGCGAGCCGACTGCTTGTAAGTGACGCCCTCGAGTGATTGGGTGCCGCGAGCAGCCAAGTGTCTCTTGCAGGCCGTCAACAGGCAAGCGTCAGTGAAAAAGGGTCTGAGCGACTCGAGGTCCAGAGCATTTCTGTCCAGGCCATCGACCTCCCAATCCAGATCGATGGTGGTCCCGCCCAACTCGGGGCCGGATGGGGCCGGTCTTGAGGCGATGATCTCATTCCCCGAGAGATCCACGCCGACCGGAACGTCTCGGTCCGGGCTGATTTGATTGCTGCGGCACCGCAGTGCTGCGGCCGTAAGACGCTCGCTGACGATGTCTACTGCAGCCTGAAGCGGGCCATCGATCTGACGGAAGAACGCGGTGACGGTGGCTGTTGCCTCGCGGAACGGTCGCCCGTCCGACAGACGTGAGGAACGCGACTTGCCAAGAGCGTCCTGCAATTGTCTCGCGAAGACTTTCGCTCGTGAAATGTGATCCGCTGACAGGAGTGCTTCGGGAACTCGCGGCAGTGCCGAGCACAGCTCATTCTTACGCTCAATGAGCCTCCGGTTGGCGTCGGCCAGGACCGCCTTCAGAGCATCATGGTCGATAGCAAAAAGATTGCTGTCTCTATGTGCCGGTCTCGGCATGATCTAGTGCCGGCTGTAAATCTCGCTGCGGCCATCTTTCGAAAAGAGGAGCACGGCGTAGCTCTCGGAACCGCCGTCGGCCTCCATGCCGGGGGAGCCGACCGGCATTCCCGGCACCGAAAGACCCATTGCCTGTGGCCGCTCCTTCAACAGCCGGAGGATGTCCTGTGCAGGCACATGACCTTCGATGATATAGGGTCCGGCCTCAGCCAGATGGCAGCCGGCGAAGGTCTCCGGAACGCCCAGTGAGCGGCGGCGGCCGGCGAGGTCGTCGTCCGTCATGGTCACCTTGAAGCCCGCTGCCCTCAGATGCTCCGCCCATTTCTCGCAGCAGCCGCAGCCCGGATTGCGAAACGCCCTGATCTCCGGAAGCTCCGGTGTCTGCGCGGGAACGGGCGTGATCCCGGCGGCCAGCACGGCGCCTCCGACGGCGACCGGCAGGATTGCGCGACGGCTTGGCATGTGACGCACTGGAGCACCTCCTCGTGACGATATACACTCCACACTACATATGTTGGGATGCATGTCGAGCAGCCGATCGGTTTTGACCGGGGCACGGCTGCAAAGGAGAGCATCGATGTCCGTATCTCTGACCGAAAAGGTCTGCACGCCCTGCCGCGGCGGCGTACCCCCGCTTACCGCCGATGAAGCCCGGCGTTATCAGGCGCAAGCAACCCACTGGTCGCTTCTCGACGATTCCCGAAGGATCGAGCGCAAGTTCCAGTTCGGAAACTTCCGCGATGCCTTCGCGTTCGTCGAGCGCGCCGCCGAGCTTGCGGAGACCGAGGGCCATCACCCCGACATCACGTTTGGCTGGGGCTATGCGTCGGTGTCGCTTCAAACCAAGAAAATCAAGGGTCTGCATGAAAACGATTTCATCATGGCAGCGAAGCTCGATCGCATCGCGGGAGAAACGCCGGGTGCCGCCTAGCCGACAGGTGGTCCTCGGCGAGGCGCCACGGCAACCGACTGACGACCGGCCTGCGGCTTCTATCGGGCCTGTCGCCGAGCTGGTCGAGGGTGTCAGCCAGCCCTTCGAACGGGCCAGATCGATGCCGCCCAGCGTCTACAGGAGTGAGGCGTTTCTGGAACGCGAGCTCGGTTGCATATTTGCGCGCGAATGGGTTTGTGTGGGTCGCGCGGGCGCCCTGGCGAAGCCCGGCGATTACCTGACCTACGAATTGGCTGGGCAGCCGATCTTTGTCATCCGCGACCACGAGAGCATTCTGCGGGCCATGTCAAACGTGTGCCTGCACCGCATGTCGACCCTCCTCGAGGGCGCGGGCAACAGGCGCGTCATCGTATGTCCCTATCATGCATGGAGCTACAATCTCGATGGCACCCTTCGCGGCGCACCGGCCATGACGCGCAACGAAGGTTTCGGGAAGGATCGTTATTGTCTGCCTCGGATCAGATGCGAGGAGTGGCTGGGGTGGGTGATGGTTACGCTCGAACCCGGACGCGGCTCCGGTCGCCGCCGGGCTCGCCGAGCTCGAGGGTCTCATCGCTGACTATGGGATGGAAAGTTACATCGAAACATTTCGCGAGACCCATGTCTGGGACACCAACTGGAAAATCCTCGCCGAGAATTTCATGGAGAGCTACCACCTGCCGGTTTGCCATGCCGCCACGATCGGTGGTCTCTCGAAGCTCGATGACATGATTTGCCCGCCGGGGCGGCCCGCTTTCAACTTCCACACGATACTCAAGGACGAGTCCCTGAAGATAGCCATGGCGCATCCCGACAACACGCGGATGCGCGGCGAACGGCGGCGCACCACTTATCTGCTGACCATCTATCCGAGCCTTCTCATCACCCTGACGCCCGGGTACTTCTGGTATCTGTCGCTGCATCCCAGGGGAGTAGGCAGGGTGCACATTACCTTTGGCGGCGGCATGGCGCCGGAGTTTGCCGGCTCGATGGAGGCCCAGGGACACTTTCGGCAGCTCAAGACGCTGCTTGATGAGGTCAACGTCGAGGACCGCGGCTGCACGGAGAAGGTCTTCAAGGGAGTTTGCGCCGAGGCGGCGAAGCCCGGACATCTCAGCCACCTCGAGCGGCCGAACTTCGACTTCGCCCGATATCTAGCCGCTCGGGCCGGCGGCTTCGAGCGCTCGTTCGCGCCGTCATCCTCACCGGCTGCTCCCGCAGGGACGACGGAGAGGTGAAGCGAAAGAACCAAATCGTCATTCCCTCGAAAGAGAGGATCGGGCACCTCGAAAAATACCTCTAGCCATGGCGTTGCAAATCAGATTCGGTGATTTGCGCGGGATGCTGCTGGCAGGGACGGTTTATGGGTCAGATAGGGTTTTACGATCTCAACGATCGGCTTGCGGCGATCAGCGCCAAAGGCGATCCGCTTGAACTGATTAAGGCGACGGTTCCGTGGGAGAGTTTTCGGACCGAGATCGAGGCGGTTACGCGACTGAAGCCTGATGAGAGGAAGAGCGCCGCCGGCCGCAAGCCCTACGACGCGATCCTGATGTTCAAGATTTTGGTGCTGCAGACTTTGCACAACCTGGCCGACGAGCAGCTTGAATACCTGATCCGCGACCGGCTCTCGTTCATGCGTTTTCTTGACCTTGGGCTGGAGGACCCTGTGCCGGACGCGTCCACGGTGTGGCTGTTCCGCGAGGCGCTGGCGAAAGCCGGACTGGTAGCCAAGCTGTTCGCGCTGTTCAACCAGCACCTGGAGGCCAAAGGTTATATCGCGCGCGGCGGCCAGATCGTCGACGCCACGATCGTTTTGGCGCCCATACAACGCAACAGCCGGAGCGAGAACGAGGCGATCAAGGCCGGCGAGACGCCGGAAGCCTGGGAGGCGAACCCAGCCAAGAACGCCCAGAAGGACAAGGATGCGCGCTGGACCAAGAAGCACGACCAGAGCTTCTACGGCTACAAGAACCACATCAGCATCGACCGCAAGCACAAGCTCATCCGCCGCTACGCGCCGACCGACGCCAGCGTGCATGACAGCCAGAAGCTCGATGACGTGCTGGACCGGTCCAACACCAGCATCCAGGTGTGGGCCGACAGCGCCTACCGTTCGGCCGAGACCGAGGCCACGCTCAAGGCGCAAGGCTACAAGAGCCGCGTCCATCGCCGGGCCTGGCGCGGCCGCCCACTCTCAGAGCGCGAGCAGGTCGGCAACACCACGCGCTCGCGGGTGCGCGCCCGCGTCGAGCATGTGTTCGGCCATCAGCATACCTCGATGGGCGGCACGATTGTGCGCACCATCGGCATGGTGCGGGCCGCCGCCAAGATCGGGCTCATGAACCTGGTCTATAACATCAGCCGGCTGGCTCACCTCGAGCGGGTCGCGGCAGCTCCTGCCTGAGCCGATCAAGGGGCGGAGTTTGTCCGGCGTCGCGTAAAATGCCCCCGCGACGCCGAGCCGGGGGCCAAAACGGCCCCGAACGGGCCACCCACAAGCACGACCGATGCGATCGCGCGCTCAAGGCCACGCTCAAAACGCCAATTCGGCGTATTATTCGAGGTGCCCGATCCAATAAAGCGGCGCAGCAGCGGTTTAGATTCACCATTGGTCCCCCGCTTTCGCGCGAATTCACACATCTTTTCAGGGCTCGCGTGAACCACGCCGCCGCCGTCATACCAGCGAAAGCTGGTAGCTTTGGGCGGTCCAGCAGCGGAGAGGTCCGAAGCTGGATTCCGGCGTGCGCCGGAATGACGAAATGGATGGAGCGGTGGGACGTTGGAGTTCGCGCGCCGGCATACGCCGAAGAGATGTGTGCATGCGATAACCGCTTTCGCGGGGATGACGGTTTTTCTCACTATGGCGGTGAAGCTGGAAGTTTGAACTTGGGCATCCTCGCGACTTGTGCTTGGATGCGCCCTTGGGGGCCTTGGGTTACCGTCCGCAAAAATTGTGTGAGAGGAGCGTCGATGCGCACACGGGTGATCCACCTTATCAATCCCAAGACCGACTCGTTGACTACTCGCCCTCTCTACCTGAATCGGGCGCTCTATTCGCCGCTTGCCGGTCTGCTGGCGGTGGCCGCGGCCATTCCGCGCGAGCGTTACGAGGTGGTGCTTTCCGACGAGAACATCGAGGACGTCGATTTCGATCTCTGTTGCGACCTCGTCGGCATTTCCGCCATGACGGCCTACGTCAACCGCGGCTACGAGATCGCCGACCGCTTCCGCGCCCGGGGCGTGCCGGTGGTGATGGGCGGTGTGCACCCGAGCTTCATGCCGCAGGAGGCGTTACGGCATAGCGACGCAGTGGTGATCGGCGAGGCCGAACTTGTCATCCCGAAGCTGCTGGACGATCTCGAGGAAGGACGGTTGCAGGGGACCTACCGGGCCGAGGGACTGCATCCGATGGTCGGCCTTAACATGCCTCGCTACGACCTGCTCAAGAAGAACCGCTACGTCAACACGACGTTCGTGCAGACCTCGCGCGGCTGTCACCAGGGTTGCACGTTCTGCGCCGAGCCCCTGATGAACGGGTTGAAGTTCCGCTACCGCCCGGTCGAGGAGGTGGTGCGCGAGGTCGAGAGCTGCGGCTCGCGCATGATCTCGCATCAACGACGCGGATTTCTTCGGCACTCCCGAGCGGCCCAAGGAGGTGATGCGGGCGCTGATCGGCCGGGGCGTTCAGTGGCAAGCGGGCGTCACCTCGAAACTGGCGCAGGACGACCGCATGCTCGAGTTGGCGGCCAGGAGCGGGTGCACCATGCTGTCGATCGGCTTTGAATCGATCTCGCGCGATACGCTCAAGAGCGTGCACAAGCACGTGAACCGTCCCGACCAGTTCGCTGCCCTCGTCGAGAAGGTGCATTCCTACGGCATCATGGTGTTCGGGCTTTTCATGTTCGGTTTCGACGGCGACGACGAAGACGTTTTCCAGGAAACCGCCAGGTTCAACATCGAGGCGGACTACGATGCCTGCGCCTATTCGGTACTGACGCCGTACCCCGGCACGCTCACGTGGTACGAGATGAAGAAGGCCAACCGGATCGTCTCCTTCGACTGGGAGAAATACGACCAGGCCAACGTCGTCTACCGGCCTGCCGGAATGACCGGCGAGACGCTGCGGCTCGGTCACATTTCGGCTTATGAGACCTTCTATGCGCCCGTCTTCAATCGCCCGCCGCTTTCCTGTAACCGGCCGGCGCAAGCGCTTCCAGTGGGTGATCTACAATCTGTTCATGAAAAAAGGCTCGGCTACGGACCGCAAGGATGCAGTCGCCGCGCCGACGGCCGCACCGGATCTCGCACCCGTTCCGCCCATCCTGCCCATCAAGCGTGAATGGCGCGAGTCGGTGCTCGAGGCGATCGGCGGGGAGAGTCCGCATCTGCATTAGGCACTGACCACAGACCGCCCCTGCCGGTTTTCATTCCGGTTCCTCGGGAAATTGCCTGGCCTGCGGGGGAATCGCGATTCCGGGCAGCTTGCGGGTGGTCCAGATGTGAATCGCCGGCGAGGCATCGATCGCGACGTCAAGGGAGCCGGCCTTGATCGAGATCTCCGCCGACTTTGCGTCAGCTTCATGCCAGAGGCGCGAGCCGCATACCGGGCAGAATGCGCAGTTCACGCGGCGCCCGCTGTCGGCGTCGCGCGCCCAGAACCGCGGCTCACCGTTGGTGAGACGAAAGCCGGAGCGAGGAACTATGAGCGACGTGCCGAACGCCGAGGCCGATTGCTTCCGGCACTCGCGGCAATGACAGATATAGAGAGCCAGCGGCTTCGCCTCGATTGAATATCGGACTTCGCCGCACTGACAGCCGCCGGTCTGCATTCTTCAATCCGGTTTCTTTGGGCGCATACGGCGTTTTCCGCTAAGGCGTCGGACCCCGGGGTTCGCCAGCTCAAGCAGCACGTCGGCATGGCAAGGCTCGTCGAGCGGACACCAGCAGGCGAGGTTCCTGCCGCGCAACTGATCGAGGTCGGCGGGGCGGTCAACGACCTGTAGAGTGCGACGCACTGGGCCCGGTCGCCGTCTCTGCCCGCCACGAACGGGTTGCCCCACTTCGTCGAGCGGTCGACCTTCACCGTGTTCGGCGGCATGCGCCAACCCTTGGCGCGGCTCAAACGAACGCGGTACGGTCGTTTGAAGGCGGCTACTTGTAATATCCCACGCCGCAGGTCTGGTCGCCGATTTTGGTGACGAAGCTTACCTTTTCCACCGGCTCCTGGCTGCCGGGCCTCGGCCATTTGTAGGTCACCTCGTTGACTTTGCCTTCTTCGCCGGCTTTGAAAATCTCTTCTCCGAAGGCCTTGCCGTCCACGTCTTTCACGTCGCGGGCGTGCCGGCCGAGTTGGGTCGGATCGAGATGTGCCGTGGTGGCGCCGTCCGCACCGATACAGAATGGATAGAGGTCTCGGTCCTTGAACTCGGCAGCGCCGGCATTGAACTTGGCCATTGCTGCCGCCGGATCGGCTTTCATGGCGGCGACCACGCGGTTGAGCATGGCCTTGGCCTCTTCTGCTGTGCCGAATTCCGCGGCAAATGCGCCGGCCGACAGGAGCAAGCCGGCGGCGGCTGCGGCGGCGCAAACGATGTTAGTCCCCATGACGCTCTCCATCTACGCAGTGGTTCGTCTTTCCCCAAGCACAAACTCTCCCACGAAACTGTCTGCGCGACAACCGTGCGGATGCATCATGTCGGGAAACGGCAACGCCCAAGTTGGCACGCGCATCCTCATGCCGTATTGGGACAGACGAAGTAGGGCGCGGTTCCATCTGGGACAAACGTGTCATGAGCGTCATGTCAGGCTTTCATGGTGTCTTTCCCTATCTCGTCTCGCCGGTAGACTCCTCCGGTCGCGTAATGGGTGACGTTCTCGGACAACTTGCCGACGATCTCATCAAGGCCGGTGTGCATGGGTTGACTCCGCTCGGTTCCACGGGCGAGTTCGCCTATCTCGACAACGAGCAACGCAGAACAGTCGTCCAGGCGACCATTGAGGCGGCGGGCAGGCGCGTGCCGGTGATCGCCGGCGTGGCGGCAACCACGACGGCCGACGCGGTCGCGCAGGCGAAAACTTATCAACGACTCGGCGCCGACGGAATCCTTGCAATTCTTGAGGCTTATTTCCCAGTGAACGAGGCTGGCATCGAGAGTTACTTCCGTTCAATCGCCGACGCCGTCGACATTCCGGTGGTGCTCTACACGAACCCGCAGTTCCAGCGCTCGGACCTGTCGCTCGACGTGATCGCTCGTCTCGCCCAACACCCGCGCATCCGCTACATCAAGGATGCCTCGACTAATACCGGGCGCCTGCTTTCCATCATGATCAGGTGCGAGCAGATGCGCGTCTTTGCCGCCTCCGCTCACATTCCGCTTGCGGTGATGCTTATCGGTGGCGTCGGCTGGATGGCGGGCCCGGCCTGCCTCGTTCCGCGCGAGAGCGTTGCGCTTTATGACCTATGCCGGGCCGGGCTCTGGACCGAGGCGGCGGAGCTGCAGCGCCGCCTGTGGCGCGTTAACGAGATCTTCGCCCGCTTCAATCTCGCCGCCTGCATCAAGGCCGGGCTGCAGGCGCAGGGGTATCGAGTTGGCGATCCGGTTCCGCCACAAGCCGCACTGACTGCCGAGGACCTCCGTGCCGTTGAAGCGGCACTGGCTGGAGCCCGGGCGCTCGGCAAAGAGCGATGAACGACCGGCCGGGCGGATGCCAGTGCGGCGAAATTCGTTACGTCGTCTCGGCCCCGCCCTTGACGCTCTATGTCTGCCACTGCCGTGATTGCCAACGGCAGTCGGCTAGCGGCTTCGGGATGTCGATGCCCGTTCCGCGAGACGGATTCGAAATCGTTCGGGGCGAGCCGAAGCTATGGCATCGCATCGCCGCAAGTGGGCGCGTTGTCGCATGCACCTTCTGCCCGAACTGCGGAACCAGGATTTATCACGCTCCGGAGCGCAATCGGGCGATCGTCAACATCAAGCCGGGTACGCTTGATGACCCGGACGGCCTCGTCCCGGTCGGGCACGTATGGGCAAGTCGCGCCCTGCCATGGCTGAGGCCGTTGATCACCGGTCTCGTGTTCGACGAACAGCCAGCCGACTTCGAGCCGTTCTTCACGGCTTGGGCCCGGCGGAATCGGGCGTAGGACAGTATCCTTGCGCGAACTCACACCTGAGCGATGAGGAAAATCCGGCGAAAAGGCAGCAACGTGCGGCCGTCCGGCTGTTTCGGGTAGGCTGTGGAAATGCGAGTGGCGTAGGCGGCGAGGAAGGCGTCGCGATGCGTTTCGTCGAGTGCATCGAGATAGGGCCTGAGCGCCGTTCCCTTGACCCACTCGACGACCGGGTTGTCACCTTCGAGCACGTGGAGGTACTCGGTCTCCCAGATATCGACCCGCCGCGCGAGGGGCGCCAGGATTTGATAGTACGCTTGCGGCGATTCGACAGATCGGTAGATCGGCCGCACCTGGGACAGCAGCGGCTTCCACGGACCGTCTGAGGCGGCTTCGTCGATCAGCAGGTGACAGGGGGCGTCACGGTTGCACGGCACTTGCACGGCGAGCACACCGCCCGATGCCAGCTGCGCCATGAGGCGCGGCAACAACCGCCGGTGATCGTCGAGCCAATGCAACGTCGCGTTGGAGAACAGCAGGTGGGCCGGCGCCGGCGGCGACCATTGCGCGATGTCGGCCTGCAGGAATGTGACATTCGGAGCTTCCTGGCTTGCCCTGACGAGCATTTCCGGGGACGAATCGATGCCGGCAACGGCGGCGCCGGGCCAGCGCTTTGCCAGCAGTCGAGTGATGGCGCCGGGCCCGCAGCCGAGATCATAGACCGTGCGTGGATCATCGAGTGGTATCTGCGCCAACAGGTCGAGCGCCGGGCGCAGGCGATGATCGGCGAATTTCAGGTATTCTCGGGGATCCCAGGTCGGCATTTCATCCTCACGCTTCACTCCGCCTCAACTCGAAAGCAACGCAGAATTTATCGGACGCAGCACCGGCTTGTCCCTGAGGCCTGTCGATTTGAAGGCAACCCATTCGACCATAGGCGAGGATGTAGAAACCCGTGGAGAACAAGCTTGGGGCCTCGAAGTTGTGTCACGAACTCACAGGTTCGCCGCGCGCAAGCTTCTCTTGGGTGGAGGGCAACGGCGGCTATGCGCCCGGCTGCACCTGCGCCGTTCACCAGCGGGCATGAAATTGAACGCATTTCTGAGGAATCCATGCAGCTCTCTTCACAAAGAATCACCCCCTTCTTATGGTTCGACTCCCAGGCCGAAGAGGCCGCTAATTTCTATGTTTCTGTCTTCAGGAATTCCAGGATCCTGAACCTCTCGCGCTATGGTAAAGAAGGCCAGGAGATCCACGGAAGACAGCCGGGATCGGTAATGACCGTCGAGTTCGAAATCGAGGGGCAAAAATTCGTGGCGCTGAACGGCGGGCCGATTTTCAAGTTCAGCGAGGCCATTTCCTTCCAGGTCCACTGTGAAACCCAGGAGGAAATCGACTACTTCTGGGGAAAGCTGGCGGAGTCCGGTGGAGAGCAGCAGTGCGGGTGGCTTAAGGACAAATATGGCCTCTCGTGGCAGATCGTTCCGACGGCTCTTCCCAAGATGCTGACGGACCCGGACGCCGAACGGGCGAGACGGGTTACCAAGGCTTTTCTCGGAATGAGGAAATTTGACCTCGAAGAGCTGCGGCGAGCCTACGACGGGCATGCCGCCTGAGCAGTTCCGGAAGTTTATTAACCTCCCGGCCAAAAAATGTTCCAACCATTTGATCCTGCGTGCTTTCTTATCGGCGCAGGCTTGCGTTCGGGGCAGCCGAGGGCCAGCTTTCGCTAACCGAGAGTACACTATACTTTCGTATAGAGGAGCCAACGATTTGGTCGGAGCGCTTTACTTCCGTGCAATCGAACGTTTGAGGAAACCGCTCTAAGCTCCCTCTCACAGCAACACCAATAGCAAAGAAACGGGAGCCAAATGAACGCCACACAAACTGCAGATGTACGCTTCTTGCGCCTTATCCTGATCGGTCTGGGGATACTGACGCTGGCGGCCGGTACTGTCACGCAAGTTGGCCTGCTGGCGATGTGAGGGAACGCTTGGGGAGGTCTCTGCGTTGTCAGAGACGTCGGTTGAGGACGAATCATCTGATTTCGGACAACTTGCCGTCGTGGCTGAGATCGCATATCGTCGATTTTCCCTTTCGGTCGCGGCAGAACTCGAACGGGTCGCTGAGAGGTCTGGTGCGTCATGAGTATACTGCGTCTTTTGGCAATAGCGCTTGGAGCCGCGTGCTTGGGAGCGCTGAGTGATCCATCATTCGCCAAGGCCACTGACGGCCGGCCATCATTCACAAGACCGCTGAAGGCCCAAAGCCTCAACACGAGGCGGCAAAAACCCCGGCGACAATTTTTTCTGTTTGCCCCCAGGAAGCAGGAGCTGACGCCCCAGAAGCGGGACAACAAGTCTGTCGATAAGGCACCCAAACGCCGGCTCACTTTCGCTAGAGTTGAGCCTCAACTTCGCACCACCGTCAATCCCCAACTGCGCAAACGACGGTTCACCTTCTTCTCCGGTTCACAACGGCGCGTCGCAGTCAAACCCCAACTACGCAAACGCCGGCTCACTTTCGCCGGAGCCGATCCCCAGCCCAGTAGGCCGAAGTCTCCTGATGCCGGCTTTGAGATCTACCGGCCGGTCCAGCTCGTGGCTTTACGCAAGCCGGATCTTGGGTCCCAGGTAGTCCCTGGGGTGATGGCAGCGGCGGTCTTGCAGGAATTTCGCGAGCCCAAATCCCCATTGATGGTGACGGAGCAACAAAGAGATGCCATCGTCGATTTCTATCTAACCAACAACTTCAGGCCGCTCTGGGTCGGCCTGGAGGGGCTGAACGACAAGGCAAGACGCACCTTGGCGCTTCTTGCGGACGCGGAGCGAGAAGGTTTGAATCCTTCCGACTATGTTCCCCCGAGCCTCGGTTCGTCTGTAGATGATGCTTCCGCACTGAAGGGGAATGTCGGCTCCCTGGCTCGCCTCGATATCGGCGTTACCGCCATGGCGTTGCGCTACGCCGAACACATTTACAGCGGCCGGATCGTTCCAAAGCGCCTTTCGGGCTACTATGACATCGTGCCGCCGGTGCTGAACCTGGGTCAGGTCCTTATCCAGCTGTCGGCGCGGACTGATCCCGACCGCTATCTGTCCTCATTGGCTCCGACCCACCCCGCCTATTCTGCCATGAAGGCTTCGTTGGCGGCGTTCGAGAAAGAGAGTGTGCAACGCGAACAAGAGCCGATACCGGCGGGCGAGCGCGTGAAGCCTGGTGGGCAGGATGCTCGGGTTTCTCTTGTGCGGGCCCGCATGGTCGAGCTCGGGTACTTGCCTGAGGATGATGCAGCCATGATAGCGGAGCCCGCAGCGTACAGTCTGCAGACCGGCAAGGGTGAGGCAACGCTCGATGAGCCGCTGTCCAAGGCTTTGAAGGTGTTTCAGGCAAATCATGGGATCAAGCAGACGGGATCCATCGACAAGGCCACGGTCGCGGCTTTGAACTCCCGCCCGGAACGGGGCAATGCCGAGAAGCTTGTCCTGAACATGGAACGGTTGCGCTGGCTGCCGCGCGATCTGGGTAAGCGGCACGTATTCGTCAACCAGGCTTCATTCGAGCTGCGCCTGATCGACGGCGGCGATATCACCTGGAGCACGAAGGTGATCGTCGGCACGCCCGACACCCAAACCGCAGTGTTCAGCGACCAGATGGAAACTGTCGTGATCAACCCCTACTGGGGCGTTCCGCAGTCGATCATCCGCCATGAAATGATGCCCCGTCTCGCCAGGGACCGCCGGTACCTCGACCGCCTGGGCTACCAGGTGGTGAATGAAAGAGGGCGCCTCGTCAGCTCCAGATCCGTCAACTGGTGGGCCTATAAAGGCGTCATTCCCTTCGGCGTGCGCCAGCCGCCCGGCGACGGAAATGCGCTCGGGAGAGTCAAGTTCCTGTTTCCGAACTCACATGACATCTATATGCACGACACTCCGGCAAAGGAGCTCTTCGCCGAGCCTGTCCGCGCCTTCAGTCATGGCTGCGTGCGCGTGGAGAGTCCGCGCGAGCTCGCCGAGCACGTGCTGGATTGGGAGCGCGAGCGCATCGACGACATGATTGCGACGGGTCAGAACCAGGACATCAAGCTTTCCAGGCACATTCCCGTTCACTTGAACTACTTCACCGCGTGGCCCGACGAATCCGGGAAGATTGTCTTCCATTCCGACATCTACAATCGCGACACCCGGCTTGACAAAGCGCTCAATACCGTAGCGCTGGCAAGCAACTGAGGTGCACCCCGGTTGTATCTGTTCGAGGGTTTGCCTGCACCTCGACAGTTTCTTGCAAATGGACTCCACGGTGGCGGTCCAGACGAAAGGCCGTGGTTGTTCGTTCCAAGCGTCGAGGAACTCGTCGATGGCCCGCTTGAGGTCGGGCACGCTGACGAAAGTGGCGCGGCGAATGCGCTTGGAGGTCAGTTCGGCAAGCCATCGCTCCACGAGATTCAGCCAGCTGGAGCTGGTGGGGATGAAGTGCGCCACGAAACGAGGATGACGCTGCAGCCAGGCCTTGACCTTGGGATGCTTGTGCGTGCCGTAGTTGTCGAGCACCAGATGCAGAGGTACCGGGCCGGGGAACTCATCGTCCAGGCGGCGCAGGAAGCGAAGGAACTCCTGGTGCCGGTGGCGTTCAAAGCATTGACCCACGACGCGTCCTTGCAGGACGTCCAGGGCGGCGAAGAGGGTCGTGGTGCCGTTGCGTTTATAGTCGTGGGTCATCGTGCCGCAGCGACCCTTCTTCATCGGTAATCCCGGCTGGGTGCGATCCAGGGCCTGAATTTGGCTCTTCTCATCGACGCACAGCACGATCGCCTGTTGCGGCGGATTGAGATAGAGCCCGACCACATCGGTCAGCTTCTCCAGGAAGCGGGCATCGCGCGACAGCTTGAAAGTCTCGCTGCGGTGCGGCCTCAGATCATGGCCGTTCCAGATGTTGTTGATCGTTGACTTGCTGACCCCCTGGCTGCGCGCCATCGTGCGGCAGCTCCAGTGCGTCATCCCTTTCGGCTTGGTCCGAAGCGTCGCATCCACGATCGCTGCGATCTTCGCCGGCCCGTATGTCGGCTTGCGACCGCGACCGGGAGCAACCTCCCACAGACTCTCGATCCCGTCCGCCGCGTAGCGCTCGCGCCACAACGTCACCGTCTTGCGATTGATCCCAAGCTGTCCAGCCACGGTGCTGTCGCTCGCACCGTCGGCGCTCGCCAGAACGATACGGCCGCGCAAAGCCACCTGCTGCGGCGTTCCATGCGCCTGCAACCACCGCTCGATCTCGCCGCGCTCACTCGGAAGCACCCTAAGGGCAGGCACGCTCAAAGGCATGCGCTACCATATTCTGCAACCAGCTGATTGTCCAGCTATTTGCTAGACACAACACTAGCAGTTACGTGAATTGGCGCCAGACTTGACATTCGCGGGCAACCCGGCACCCCGCCAGGGAAAGAATGCCGGGGCTGCCCACTCCTCAAGAAACGTGCGGAACCACCCGGCGAGGGCGGCGTCATACATGAAATTGTCGGCAAGCTGGCGCGCCGGCGGATGGGCACCTGGCGCGCGGTTGCGCTCACCTCTGCGCCCGATCCACGCTTTCAGCATTTGCCGAGTGGCTTCGGGGTGAAACTGTAAACCAAAGGCTTTCTCACCGTAGCGAAAAGCCTGGTGAGGATAGAGCTCGCTTGACGCCAGGTTCCGAGCCCCAGCCGGCAGGTCAAACTGATGATAGTGGGACTGTAACACCATCAGTCCATCAGGGATCAGAGCGAACCCATCAAGTGTCGGCCGAAGGGGGTAGTAGCCATACTCATGAACGCCGTCGGGATGAGGCCCCACCCAGGCGCCCAGTTCACGGGCGAGCAGCTGTGCACCAAGGCACAACCCAAGCACCGGAATGTCGCGTTCAAGAGCTTTGCCCAAAACACGCATTTCCAGGCTTAGAAATGGATAGGACGCCGTGTCGGGAACGCCGGAGCGCCCGCCATACACGATCAGGGCCCTTGTGCTGTCGTCCAACTCGGGAATGCTGTCGCCTTCCGCAGGACAGCTCCACACCAGTTCCAAACCTCGAGCCGCCAGAAAGGCCGACGCGCGATCGTCCTTTTCATCACTCCTGTGAACAATGAGCAGAGCTTTCGACCTCATCTACGCAGGATGGGTCCGGTTGCGCACAGCGTCAACTCGAGACTAAACGGCTGATGAACGAGGCGTTCAGGGCCGGTTGAAGGGCGATCGCATACAGTACGTTCCACATCGAAACTGGAACGCCCGGGACGGCGCGACAGATCGGGCGGCCGCCGCTTGAAGTGGAGGCCGCCCGAAGCCTTTTGTCGGGGGTCGCTCGGCCGGCAGACATTCTCGCCACCTAACGGATAAATGAACGCGCCGTTCAGTGCAGGTTCCGAAAAGCTCCTGCAATATGCGGACAACATAAGCCAGACACGCAGGAGAGTTCCATGACAGCGATCACTGCATCGCAGACTTTTCCCGGCCAGGGCACCGGTCACAGCGGCACCTCGATCGTCGCTTGGCTCATTGCCCGGATCAAGGAAGGACGTTTCAACGCAGCGCGCCGTCCACGCAGCGGACAGCTTAGCGATGCTCTTCTCAGCGACCTTGGCATCTCGCGCACTCAGGCAGAGTTCGGTAACGCAAGTTTGTGGCGATAGGCGTTCCCGACCGGCAGGCGCGCCGCGCTAATGTAGTGTCCACGAATTAACTGGACAGTGATTTTTTGCGTCTGGGGGTGCGTGTCACACGCGAAGCTGACCGCGTGCGGATGGCTACTTCGCCGGCAGCAAGCGGCGGTTGATGGGGGCACAGCGGCTGCGCTCGAGGGTCGGCCTGCCGACTGCGGTGCCGCGAGCAGGAACCCTCACGAAACGACGAGGACCAAGCGGCTCATATCGGCGAGTAGCGGAGTCGGCTGAGTTGCGACGATCAAGCCTCACAAGCGCACGCAAGCAGTTCGCTGACCTGCGGTGCTTATTCGGCCGGCTGTCCATGGGTGACACCGGGAGGCTCAGCCTTGGATTTTCCGCGGCCACGCCAATTGGATGCTCTCGCCATGATCTCCCCGACGATGCCGCGCCGGAACAGCAGCACGGTGACTACGAAGATGGCGCCCTGGATCACCAACACCCATTCGCCGAAGCCCGCCAGATAGTTCTGCATGGTGATGATGACGCCGGCGCCAACGATGGGGCCGAACACTGTGCCCATGCCCCCGACCAGCGTCATCAGCACTACTTCGCCCGACATCTGCCAGGTGACGTCGGTGAGGGAGGCGAGTTGGAATACGATGGCCTTGGTGGCGCCGGCGAGGCCTGCCAGCGTCGCCGACAGCACGAACGCGATTAGCTTGAAACGATCCACCGCGTAGCCGAGCGAGATGGCGCGCGGCTCGTTCTCACGGATCGCTTTCAGGACTTGTCCGAACGGGGAGTGGATCGTGCGCCAGATGATCAGGAAGCCCGCGCAGAAGATCGCCAGGACGACATAGCAGAATACGAGGTCGTCGCTGATATCGAGGAGCCCGAACAGCGGCCGGCGCGGTATCGCCTGGATGCCGTCCTCACCGCCGGTGAATTTCGCCTGCAGGCAGAAGAAGAACACCATCTGCGACAGAGCCAGAGTGACCATGGCGAAATAGATGCCCTGGCGGCGGATGGCGATGCTGCCTGTCACGAGGCCGAGGATCGCCGCCACGGCCGTACCGCCGAGAATGCCGGCCTCGGTTGGCCAGCCCAGCTCCTTGACCGTATATCCCGAGATGTAGGCGGCAAAGCCGAAGAACATGGCATGCCCGAAGGAGAGCAGGCCGGCATACCCGAGCAGCAGGTTGAAGGCGCATGCGAACAGCGCAAAGCACAGCACCTTCATCAGGAAGACCGGATAGACGACGAGCGGCGCCACCAGCCCGATGGCCACCAGCGCGGCAAACGCGAGCAGAGTGCGGTTGCTCGTTGTCCGCATCGAGCGCTCCTACCTGGGTGTCCCGAACAGGCCCTGCGGGCGCAACATCAGTACGATCGCCATGATGATGAAAATGACAGTGTTGGAAGCCTCCGGATAGAAGACCTTGGTGAGGCCCTCGACGACGCCGAGGCCGAAACCGGTGATGATCGAGCCCAGGATCGAGCCCATACCGCCGATCACCACCACGGCGAACACCACGATGATCAGGTGCGATCCCATGACCGGGTTGACCGAATAGATCGGCGCCGCCAGCACGCCTGCCAGTGCAGCGAGGCCGACGCCAAAGCCATAGGTGAGCGTGATCATGCGCGGCACGTTGATGCCGAAGGCCTGCACCAGATTCTGGGCGCTCGGTGGCCGCGCGCAGATATGATCCGAGCTGGGTTTTTTCGATCATGAACCAGGTGCCGAGGCACACCACGAGCGAGAACACCACCACCCAGGCCCGGTAGTAGGGCAGGAACATGAAGCCGAGGTTGATGCCGCCGGGCATCGGATTGGCGTAGGGCAGCCCGGAGGAGCCGTACTGCTGCCGGAACAGGCCCTCGATGATCAGCGCCAGCCCGAAGGTGAGCAGCAGGCCGTAGAGATGATCGAGGTGATAGAGGCGTGAGATGAACAGGCGCTCGATGATGATGCCAGTGATGCCGACGATGATCGGAGCGACGATCAGGGCGCCCCAATAGGGAATGCCGAAATAGGCGAGCAGCATGTAGGCGCAGAACGCACCCATCATGTACTGGGCGCCGTGCGTGAAGTTGATCACGTTCATCAGCCCGAAGATCACTGCGAGCCCGAGCGAAAGGAGCGCGTAAAACGCACCGTTGATCAGGCCCAGCAGCAACTGGCCGAATAAGGCCTGCGGCGCCACACCAATCACCTCGAACACGGAGCGCCTATTCCTCTCGATGGCCGGCAGTCCCGGGCAGGGGGCTGTCGGGACCTGCCGGCGCCAACCTGTTACTGCACCAGCGGACACTGGCCCTGATCGATGGGACGGAAGGCCTCGGCTGCCGGGATGGTCGCGCGAACTTTATAGTAATCCCACGGCCCGGTGCTCTCCTCCGGCTTCTTGACCTCGACAAGATACATGTCGTGAATCTTGCGGCCGTCCTGCCGGATGGTGCCCTTGCCGAATAGCTTGTCGTCGGTAGGCAGGGACTTCATCTTGGCGACGACCGCGGCGCCGTCGGCGTCGCTCTGAAGCTCGTGCACCGCCTTCAGATAGTGCGTTACGGCCGAATAGACGCCGGCCTGCACCATGGTCGGCATGTTGCCCCTGTTGGCCGGGGCGAAGTCCTTGGCGAACGCGCGGTTGGCGTCATTGCTGTCCCAGTACCAGGCTTCGGTGAGGATCAGGCCCTGCGCCGTCTCCAGCCCGAGTGCGTGCACGTCGGTTATGAAGACGAGCAGCCCGGCAAGGTTCTGGCCGCCTTCAACGATGCCGAACTCAGCGGCCTGCTTGATGGCGTTCGTGGTGTCGGCGCCGGCATTGGCGAGGCCGATGATCTTTGCCTTTGATTGCTGAGCCTGCAGCAGGAAGGACGAGAAGTCCTGCGCCGGGAAGGGATGGCGCACCTTGCCCAGCACCTTGCCGCCGTTCTTCTCGACGACTGCCGCGGTATCAGCCTCGAGCGCATGACCGAAGGCATAGTCAGCGGTGAGGAAGAACCAGGAGTCGCCGCCGGTCGTGACGATCGCCTTGCCGGTGCCGTTGGCCAGCGCCCACGTGTCGTAGGTCCAGTGTATGGTATTGGGGCTGCAATCCTTGCCCGTCAGGCTGGAGGCAGCAGCGCCCGACACGAGGAAGACCTTGTTCTTCTCTTTGGTGATGGTGTTGACTGCCAATGCCACCGAGGAGGTTGGAACGTCGACCACCACGTCGACCTTGTCGACGTCGTACCACTGCCGAACCACGTTGGAGCCGATGTCCGGTTTATTCTGGTGATCGGCGAACACGACCTCGATCTTGTTGTGGCACTTGGCCGACCCGCAGAAATCCTCGATCGCTTTCTTGGCAGCCCAGACCGAGCCTTGGCCGGACAGGTCGGCATAGGTACCGGACTGATCATTCATGACGCCGATTTTGATGGCGCCGTCGCTGTACTGTGCCTGCGCTGCGCTGGCAGCGACACACAGGGCGCCGGCGGCGACGAATGTCTTCCACTCCCGTTTCATTTGCCATTCCTCCTTTTAGACTCCGAGATAGACCTTGAGCTTCTCCCTGCTCGCCCCGATCGCAACATTGGGAATCATGTCGATCACCTGACCGTGCTCGACGATATAGTGCCGGTTGGCCACTGTCGCCGCGAAGCGAAGGTTCTGTTCCACGAGCAGGATGGTAAATCCCGTCTCGCGAAGCATGCGAATGGTATTGCCGATCTGCTGAACGATGACGGGCGCCAATCCCTCGGTCGGCTCATCGAGCAGAATCAGCCTGGCCCCCGTCCGCAGTATGCGGGCGATCGCCAGCATCTGCTGTTCACCGCCCGAGAGCTTGGTGCCCTGACTGGCGCTGCGCTCCTGCAGGTTGGGGAACAGCGTGTAGAGCTGCTCGAGGGATAGCCCACCGTCCTTGACCTTGGGCGGCAGCAGGAGGTTCTCGCGCACGCTGAGACTGGCGAAAATGCCGCGCTCCTCAGGGCAATAGGCAAGGCCGTGCCGGGCGATACGGTCCGACTTCAGGCCGATCAGCTCCCGGCCCTCGAAGTGCACCGAGCCCTTGCGCTTCGGCAGCATACCCATGATGGCTCGCATGGTGGTGGTCTTGCCGGCGCCGTTTCGGCCGAGCAGCGTCACCACCTCGCCGGCGTTTACCTCGAACGTCATGCCGTGCAGGATGTGGCTTTCGCCGTACCACCCGTGCAGATTTACGACGGCGAGCTGTGCCTCAGGCATGGCGGGCTTCCCCGCCGGTGCCCATGTAGGCTTCGATCACTTGCTGGTTCTTCGAAACCTCCGCGTAAGGGCCCTCCGCCAGGACCTCGCCACGGGCCAGCACCGTCAACCAATCGGACAGGTCCGCGACGACGGAGAGGTTATGCTCCACCATCAGCACGGTGCGATCCTTGGCGGCTCGGCGGATCAATGCGGAGGTGCGCTGGACGTCTTCCATGCCCATGCCCGCCATCGGCTCGTCGAGCAGGAGCATCTCGGGATCGAGGGCGAGCGTGGTGGCGATTTCCAGCGCACGCTTGCGGCCATACGGCAGCTCGATGGCCGGCAGCCCGGCATAAGCCTTGACGCCGACGTCCTCCAGCAGCTGCAGGGCGCGCTCGTCCAGCACGTCGACGGAGCGCTCCGAGCGCCAGAAATGATAGGAAGTGCCGAGAGATCGCTGCAGCGCGACGCGCACATTCTCGAGCACCGACAGATGCGGAAACACAGCCGAGATCTGGAACGATCGCACCAAGCCCATGCGCGCCACCGCGTGTGGTCTGGCGTTGGTGATGTCTCGGTCCTTGTACTGAATAGTGCCTGTCGTTGGTTGCAGGAACCTCGTGATCAGGTTGAAGCAGGTTGTCTTGCCGGCGCCATTTGGGCCAATCAGCGCATGGATGGTGCCGCGCTTCACCCTCAAGTTTACCCGGTTGACGGCGGTGAACCCCTTGAACTCCTTGGTCAGGTCGTTCGTCTGGAGAACGTACTCGCTGGCCATCGTCGGCGTCGTCTCCACAGGTGAACTCGCCACGCCGGGTTGAGAACGACGCGCTGTTTCTTGCGCCGGGCGCAGGAGACTCTCGTAGCACTAGACATACAGGCGCAACAGGTCAAACTTGAACCGAAATCTCATGGTGCGTGGCCGCGCTCGAGGAGGCGATCGCCAGGTATGGCAGGCCGGACATCTTCAACACCGACCAGGGTTCGCAGTTCACCAGCTTGGCCTTCACCGGGCTGCTGAAGAACAACGGCATTGCCATCTCCATGCTCGGCAAGGGCCGCTGGATGGACAACGATACTGGATCGCCTCCTTGTGGTTGAGGATCATCACGGCTTCCTTGCGGTCCTTGCCCGAGGCCTCCTGCCCGAAGAGGATGAGCCGCTCGGTCTCGAGGATGGTGTAGGTGTTGCCTTCCATGCGCGATGACGCCCAGGAAAGATCCACAAGGAGCCGCTCAAGGATGCGGCGCGCGTAGGATCCCGCCTGCAGTGCCGCGGCCGGCCGGCCGGCTTCGCGCAGCTTCCTCCGCTCAACCTCGCCAAAATAGAAGCTCTTGCCAGGTATGTAGCGGTCGAGGAACTCCTTGTTGTAGCGCGACGGCCTACGGCGGTTGTAGGGCGTCGCGAGATAAGCGCGGACGACCGCGGCGCCCGCAAGGGTATAAACCGTAGCCCGTCCCTTGCCCGAAACCTCGAGCTTGTTTTGGTCAATGAGCTTTTTGAGCGCGCGCCAGACCGTGGTGTCACTTGCGTCCGCCGCAGCACTGCGGCGGACGTCCTCCCGCCGAGCACCAGGATGGGCGGCAATATAGTCGAGGATGACTTGGTCGAAGAGCCGCATGAAACGATTATCGGAGACCATGAAACGATTAAATATCAGAATATAAAAGCATATTCCCAAGTAAAGCTAATCGTTTCAATAAATTTGAAGCGATTTACGAACAAGGAATGTCCTACCGTTAGACGATCCCCCATCCGGATAGCCTAGCGGGGCTCCTTACAGCATTCCTCCGCGTAAGAAAATGCTTAAGCCGAAGGTCAGAAAATGTCGAAGTCGAAGAGGAACCGCCGCCTGCGCCGCTGAGGACGGCGCAACGTACGAAACGGGCGGCGCCACTCGAGGGCGGCGGTCTGCACCTTCCGGCGTCGGCGCTTCGAGGCCTCGGCAAACCCCCGCTTCCTCGCCGCTGTCTGCTTCCTCGTAGGCGTCCGCTTCTTCGCCAGCGTCTGCTCGCTCGCCAGCACCACCACCTTGGCGCCGATCGGCACGCGCTCGAAGATTTCGCTGACGTCGGCGTTGAGCATGCGGATGCACCCCGACGACACTGCCGAACCGATCGTTTTCGGCTCGCGCGTGCCGTGAATGCGGAACAGAGTGTCGGCATTGCCCTTGTAGAGATAGAGAGCCCGTGCGCCCAGCGGGTTGCGCGGTCCTCCGGGCATCCCGAAGCGCCACCGGCGTGCCTCGCGATCGCGAGCCCGCATCTCCGCCGGCGGGTACCATTTCGGCCATTTGGCCTTGCGCTGGATCGTCGCCGTCCCGGACCACGCGAAACCATCGCGACCGACACCGACGCCATATCTCTTGGCCACGCCGGGTCCGAGAACGAAATAGAGAAAGCGCTGGTCGGTATCGATGATGATGGTGCCCGGCGCTTCTTCGGTCGCATAGTCGACCGTTTGTGGAAGGTACTGGGTCTTGACCTGCCTGTACTCGTCTTCGGCGGCTCGGAAACTATCCATTGCGGTGTGCGCCGCCACGGGCACGGGATGCTCGCTGGAAGCCCTGGCCTTCCAGGTTCCTGCACACCACGCGACTCCCGCCAAGACCACGAACTTCCGCCTATTCATGTTCAGCATGCTTAGCACACGATCCCCGAGATGTACCTGCTACCAGGTGTTGGTGAACAAATTCTGTCGCGAAGTGCAGGCCCTCTGCCGGTGAAGCCGAGTATGATACAAGGCTGCGTGCCGGGGAACCGCAAATGTGAGTAGCGGGAGTGACAAAAATGTGACTGTGCTCGAGACGCCGCGCCTCATTCTGCGCAAATTTTGCGCGGGTGACCTCGATCCGCTGTGCCTTCTCTATGCCGACGCCGAGGTGCGGCGTTACTTCCCGGAGGGCGTCCTCGACCCGACTCAAACCAAAGAAGAGATCGACTGGTCCCTGGAGGGTGGTTTTCCGGAGCACGCCGATCTCGGTCTCTGGGCAACCATCCATCGGATGTCCGGACGCTTCATCGGTCGCTGCGGTCTCATCCCGTGGTCCATCGATGGCAAGACCGAGGTCGAGATCGCCTATCTGCTCGCCAGGGAGTTCTGGCAGCAGGGCCTCGGTGTTGAGGCTGCCGGAGCGCTGGTACGCCACGGCTTCACCGGGTTGCGGCTCGCCCGCCTCATTGCCCTCATCCATCCCATGAACACCGCATCCATAAGGACGGCGGAACGGGTGGGTCTGCGTTTCGAGCGCCGGATCGAGGTCAAGGGAGCAAGTGCGAGCCTGTACGCCGTGAACGCCGATGATCAGCGCTAGCCGCCGATCAGCGACCGGAGGCAGGCGCAGCAGGCGAGGGCTTACCGGATGCCGGCCTCGATCAGCGGCACCAGAGCGTCGATCGACTGCGGCGTGACCACGCCCGCGCCGGTATTGAGGTTGAGACCCGGCATCTTGTATTTCGCTGTCAGCACGCATTGCAGCACCGGCATGAAGCCCTGCAGGTAGAGCAGCTGATCCAGGGCCACCGATACATAACCCGATTTAAGGCCGTCGATCGTCGCCGGGGCGAGATCGATGCCGCCGACCGTGATGTCACCCGGCTTCTTTCCCGCCTTCTTGAGGACTTCCGCGAGCACGCTGGTGATGCCGCCGTGCTGGGTGCCGATGGCCTTGAGGTCAGGATTGTTCTGGACGTAGGCGGCCAGAACAGGCACCGCCAGTGACGCATCGGAGTTGGCTTCCTGGGTGATCTCCAGGCGCTCTACCGTAAGTCCTGCCTTCTCGAGGGTGTCGGCCAGACCCTTCTCCGACTGGCCGCGCTCGGCCTGGCTGAACACACCGTAGACCATCGCCTTGTCGCCGCTTTTCAGCCCTCCCGCCTCGATCATGCGCTGGGCCGTCAGTGAGCCGCCGGCGTAAAGATCGACGCCGGCATAGCCGAAGCCCTGCGGCCCGTGCGCCTCCATGAGTGGCGTCAGCGGCGAGTTTCCATGCGTTACGACCACACCCTGGGCCGTCGCCTGCGTCACGAGGTCTTTGAACGCGTCCGAGCCCGGATGTCCCATGATCACGATGCAGCTGGGCTTCGCCGCCAGCGCCTGCTTGAAATGCTCGATCATTTTCTCGGGCGCCCATGCCGAAAACTGCTCGTTGAGCTGGTCGACTCCGAGAGCCTTGGCGGCCGCCGCCGCGCCGGTCTGGCGGGCGAGCGTCGCGCCGTCGCCGGCATTGCCGCCCATCTGCATGTAGATGGTAACGCCCTTGCCCGGCATGTCCTGGGCCGAGGCCTGACCGGCAAGACAGGCAACCATCGCGACTCCGGAAAGTAGAGACTTCGCAACGCTCATTACAACCTCCCATCATGAGGGGCTCATTGGCCCCGGATCAGCCTTTGCGCGCGCCGATGCGCGCCAGGAACGCCCGCCGCCGCTGCGGTTCCTCCATGGTAAGATAAAACAGCACCGCGCTTAAGAAAACCAGTCCCTGCACGGTGCGCACCCATTCTCCAGTGAGTCCGGAGGCGACGAGGCCGGCCTCGATCATGCCGATGATCAGGCAGCCGAACACGGTGCCGACGATCGTGGCCTTGCCGCCGAAAATCGAAGTCCCTCCGATCAGCACCGAGGCGATCGCCGTCAAGAGATAGCCCTGCCCCTGATTGCCGAAGTAGTTCTTGTTCTCGAGCGTCAGGAACATCGCTGCCATCGCCGCCAGCCCTCCCATCAACGTGAATACCTTGATCTTCTCGCGCTCGACGTTGATGCCGACAACCCTCGAAACATCGTTGGAATCGCCGATGAACAGGATGTGTTCACCGAACCGGTGGCGGTTGAGGATGAACCACAGGACCACCGCGGTGATGAATACCCACAGCCCCTGGATCGATATCTGGTTGTGCCACTCATAGGAGGTGGGATCGCCGAAGCGTCCTACCAGCCACTGCCAGACGCTCGACTGCTCCGCGCCGCGCAGTGCGTAGGACTTGCCGCCCGAAAGCACTGTCGCCATGCCGAACCAGAAGAACTGGGTGCCCAGCGTTGCAATGAACGACGGTATGCCGACGCTTGCCACCAGCACGCCGTTGACCAGGCCGACGAACAACCCGGAAGCAAGCGCCATCAGGACGGCGACCCAGCCCAGTTGATACTCCTTGAACAGGATAGCGAACACGAATCCCGAAAAGCCGATGATGGCGGGAAAACACAGGTCGATCTCGCCGGCGCCGATGACGAAGGTGAGTCCGAGGGCCAGCAACACCAATGGCGGCAGGGTGGAAAGAAACGTCGTGTAGATGTTGGGGGCGAGGAACACTCCGGGTGCCGTGAACATGAACAGCATCAGCAGGCACGCGAACACGATGATGATCGGCAACCCTTCGATGTGCTGCGGAAGCCGGCGGGGTTTGCTCGCGCCGGTCATTGCTGCTGTTGCAGACCGATCAGGAATTCGGTCAGTTCGGCTACCGTCATGTCGCGGGGGGCGATTTCGGTGACGATCTCGCCGCGATCGATCACCACCAGGCGGTCGGCCACCTCGTGGACGTGCGCCAGGTTGTGCTCGATGTAGATGCAGGCACGGCCCGACTGCTTGATGCGGCGCACGAAATCCAGCACCTTCCTGACCTCTTTCACCGCCAGCGCCACGGTCGGTTCATCGAGCACGATGAGATCGGAATTGAAGTACATCGCCCGGCCGATGGCGATGCCCTGGCGTTCGCCACCGGAAAGTTCCTTGACCGTCGCCTCGACGCCGAGGCCGGCGCCTCGCAGGCCGATCGACTTGGTCAGGATCTCCTGCGCGATCTCCTTCTCCTTGCGGATGTCGATGAAGCCGAGCCGGTTCGCGATCTGGCGGCCGACGAAGAAGTTGCGCCACAGCGGCTGCTTCTCGCCCAGCGACTTGTCCTGGTAGACAGTCTCGATCGACATCGCGTGCGCGACGCTCACCGAATACTGCGCAAGGTTGACCGGCAGATCGCGCACGAAGATACGCCCGGACGTCGGCTTGAACACGCCGGTCATTACTTTGATGAGGGTCGACTTGCCGGCGCCGTTGTCGCCGATGAGGCCGACGATCTCGTTCCTGCCGATTGCCAGATTGACGTTCTTCAGCGCGTGCACGGCGCCGAAATATTTCTGCACCGCCTCGAGCCTGACGATGTTCGCAAAGTCGTCCATGGTCCGTCCCGAGGCTGCGGAAAGCATAGAGGAGCGCCGATAGTGACAAACCGGCCATCCGCGCGCAAGAAGCGCTCATGGCCGCGTTCCCGATCACTTTCACACCCGATCCGGAGGCGCCGCCCTATCGGGCAAATCCGCAATCCCGGCACCGGGCGAAATTCAAGTTCAGGGTCGACTTCGTCAACGGTGGCCATGTCGAAGGTGAGGATTTTCTACTGGACATCGATGGCGAGGACGTATCGCCCGCCCGGCTGGCCGAGATGATCGTTTCCGCTCTGAACCTCCTGCGCGCCGGCCCGGTGACCATTTATCGGCTGGAAGTGGTGCGCCGCGGCGAGCATGACGATTCATGAGGTCTGCCCGGGAACCGGATTGGCTTTCGGGCGTTGTCAGCCCAAGGGAATGCCGTGAGCTGGCCCGCCGAAAAGCAGATACCGAAGAATGATCGGCCTACGATCCTATACGTGGAGGACGAAGTCCTGTTGCGCTGGGCCACGGCCGACGAGTTGCGTGCCGCCGGCTTTTCAGTGATTGAAGCAGGTACAGCCGAGGAAGCAGTTGGGGTCATGCGCACTTCGGTGAAACTGGACGTATTGCTCACCGACATCCGCCTGCCCGGTCCGATGGATGGAATGGCGCTGGCAGATTTCGTGCGGGCGGCACGGCCGGGGATCAAGATCGTCGTGGCGTCCGGGCAGATCCCCGACGCGCCCAGCTCCGTGGATGCCTTTCTGAGCAAACCCTACGACTTCGCTTATCTCGCACGGCGAATAAGGGCTCTTCTGGAAGAGGAGTAGACATGACGCCAAACCCGCCTCCCACTGCCGAAACCATCGAAACCATCATGGTCGTCGACGACGAGATTCTCGTTCGCATGCCGATTGCGGAGTATCTTCGTAGTTGCGGCTACAAGGTCATCGAAGCGGTAAGCACGGCCGAGGCAATGACGGTGCTCGACGCCGACATTGCCATCGACGTCGTGCTCATAAGTGCGGAAACGGAAGAAGGATTCGCGCTGGCAAAATGGATCAGAGGCCATCGCAAGCAGCTGAAGATCATCCTCGTCGGAGGACCGGTGCGCGCGGCCGAGGCAGCGGCGGCGCTTTGCGATGACGGGCCGCTGCTGGCGCGCCCCTATGAGCCAAAGGTAGTTTTGGACCGCATCCGCGCTTTGTTGGCCGACAAGTCGAAAATGCATTCACAGACTGCCTTCCGGCCATCGCATCCCGACAACACCGGACGCGGCGTTCGGCTTGACTCCTCGGTCGACAAGGGTCCTTAATCGTCGCATTCGTGACCAATGTCAGGAGCCACTGGGAGGGTCACATGTGCATGATCACCACGCGCTGTCCGCGAACGTGGCGAGAAATAGCAACAGGCATCGACACCGACGCGGACACTTTCAGGAAACTGCCCGACGTGCCGGCGAAGCTTATTTGCCCTGTCTGCGGCGAAGAGCACCTCTGGCGCAAGTCGGAAGCCTGGCTGGCGCCCGAGCCTCTGGGGATGGAAGGCAATCTGAGGTAGACTCGCGAAACGGCCGGGGTTTGACCTGGCCGTTTTTTGTCTGGCTGAACGGCGGCGCTCAGCCCGGAGGGCTCTTCGGAGACTTCCACCAAGTGCCGCGCAGGCGCCAGGCAAACGCGGCAATGACGAGCAGAGCGAGCAGTGGGACCGCCAGGGCCAGGAGCGAGAGCAGGAGTGCGCCGCCGAGCTCAGCGGTTGCGATGACGGGATTGCCGAGGCCGGCCGTCAGCACGGTGGAGCCCGCGCGTACTGCCGCGGTCATGGCGTGAGTCATGGAAGCCACGCCACCGCCAGCAATGACCGCTGTGGTCCACTTCACGAGCGGCGGAAGATCCGTCATGACTGCAGCGGATACGACGATGCCCGCGAGAACCGCTGCCGGAGAAGCCAGCGCGTCAAGCAGATTGTCGACTCCCGGGATGTAGTAGGCGAGCACTTCCACGAGCGAGGCCACCCCCAACATGACGAGAGCGGCCGGCGTTCCGAGCCATGTGAGACCTTCGCTCAGCGGAAGATGCCCGGTATAGGCCGCTGTGCCGGTGATCAGCATGGGAACGAAAACCCTGAAGCCGGTTGCTGCAGCCAGTCCCACGCCGAGCGCGATCGATATCAGCAGATCGAATTCAGGCATGGGGCAGACACCCGGTTGACATCCGGGCCTACATAGTCTTTTCGGCGACAAAGCGGAAGCGCGACAGCCGGCGGCTGCGCGCGAGTTCCGCCGTCGTCGCCAGGAAACTTTGCCGCCGCCTGAACCAGTCAGCACCTTCCTCGCGCTCGAGTGCGACTGCACGGCGCATCCTGGCGGCGTGCCAGCGCCCCGCGATCTCGGCTGCCGCCCCGGTAAGGTCATCCCGGCGCACAAGTTTGAGGCCGGCGGCCTCGATTCCCTGCTCGTCAAGACCCGGCGGGACGAAGACGAAAAAGCCGACCGCCGCGCGGATGTCGAGCTCACTTTTGGCTACCGCACCGGTGAGGATGGTTGAATCGGTGAATGCCAGGCGGCCGCCGCGGCGTAGCAGGCGAGCCCATTCAATCAACGTCCCGAAGCGGTCGCGAAGGTGGGAGATCGCATCGATACAGACGACGGCATCGAACGCACCGTCATCGAACGGCAGCCGGCCATTGCAGTCAATGGCGGCGAACGTGGCCCGGGCAGCCAGATCGCGTGCCGCCGCCTGGCTCTCGGCATACGCAATCGCGGCGGCCTCGGCATCGAGACCGGTGAGCCGGCAGCCGGTGCGCTCGACGAGCGCCAATGAAGGGCCGCCGGAACCGCAGCCGACGTCCAGGGCATGGCGGTCGGGAGCGAGGCACAGAAGGTCAGCGATCTCGGCCTGCTCGGCGACGGTGCGCCAGCCTTGCTGTCCCAGGTCTTCCCCGTAGACCTCGCGCCTCAGCTCGGAGGCGAGCGCGGCGCCGAAGCGGGCATATTGCGGCCCGTAGAAGTCGAAGGTTCCATTGGCGCCGGCTTCTTGACGCGCGCTCATGTCGGGATCCCCGAGTGTTGGTTGGGTGCAGGATGGCATAGGTCTGGATTTCATGCACCGTGCCATCGTAAGAGTGCGCCATGCCCGGGTCGGAATCGCCGCAGGCAAATCCGGCAGGCGCCAGGACCCTGATCTGGGCGTGGCCTGTGCTTTTGTTGATGGGAGGGTCCTGGGGGCTGACGTTCTCGTTGGCGCGGGTTGCCACGACGAGGGGCGCGCATCCCCTCGGCGTTCTTGCCTGGGAATGCTGGATTGCAGGGCTCTTGCTCCTTTGCCTCATGGGTGCGCGGCGCATCCCCGTCCCGGTTACCCCCCACCTCATCCGTTTTCATCTGTTCACCGGTCTTGTGGGCATGGTTTTGCCCGGTGCGGTCTTTTTCTATGCCTCTGCGCATGTGCCGGCCGGCGTGCTTTCGATTACCATCGGCCTCGTGCCCATATTGACCTTCGCCGCTTCGGCCTTCTTCGGTCTTGAGAAATTTGCTGCGGGCCGCGCGGCCGGTGTCGTGCTTGGATCATTCGCGGTTGTATTGCTGGTAGGGCCGCAGGGCAGCTTGCCCGACCCGGCACAACTGCCCTGGCTGTTGCTCGCCTTCGTCGCGGCTGTCTGCTATACGGCGTTGAATCTCGTTCTGGCGCTGCTGGCGCCGCCCGGCGCCGGTTCTCCCCTATTGACCTCCGGCATGTTTGCGGCGGGTTCCCTGCTCATGGTTCCCGTCGTCTACTCGACCGGCAGCTTCGTGGCCTTCGACTGGCCGTGGAGCGCAACCGAGTGGTCGCTTGTCGGCCTGGGCCTCGCAAACGCAGTGGCATACCCGCTCTATTTCTTGCTCGTCGAACGAGGCGGCCCGGTGTTTGCCAGCCTTACCGCCAACATGGTCACGCTGTTTGGCGTCTTCTGGGGCATCGTCATATTTTCCGAGCAGAACTCCATATGGGTTTGGCTGTCCTTCGCCTCGATGATGGTTGCCCTGGCGCTGGTACGGCCGCGTGCGGGAGTAAAGCCGGCGAAGCCCACGCCGAGGACGCGATGACATCCGCGTGATCGTTCAAGCGCCCCTGACTTCGGCGAGACCCGTGTGGATTGGGGCATCGCGCCCGCATCGCATGCTGCCGGCGGCGGCTCTCAACGCCGTTGAAGGGCTGAGCAGCGAGGCCGGTGACGCCACGAGGTTGGCAACCGCGATAAAGCGCCTGGCAAGGAATGTGTCGTGGGCGCCTGCTTGGTAGAGTTTTCTGATGTACCAATTGAACAACCGTCCAGGCAGCGGTCGGTGTGCTTCGACGTTCGGGTTGGCGAGGTCGGCGCCGACGGCGATTTTCCACGGGGTATCGATGATGTTGGCTGCTTTGAGGAAAAAGCGCTGTGCCAGACCCATGCCTTGCGGCGCTGCCAGACAGGCCGCGAGCGCGTCGGCCTGGAGCAGCGCAGCGGTCATTCCCTGGCCATAGGCCGGGTTGAAGCTCGCCAGTGCGTCTCCGAGCACGAGATAACCACGCGGAAACCGGGCGAGCCGGTCGTAGTGCCGGCGCACGCTCGCAGGGAAACGAAACCCGCAAAAATCCGACAGTGGTTCGGAACTGTTGATGATGGAGTGAATCTCGGGCGCCGGTAACGACCCGGCAAATGCTCGGAAGCGTTCATCATCGGTCGATGCCGAATCGCCGAGATAGCCGCCAAGCGTCACGATCCAGCGGCCGCCTTCCTGGGCGAGGGCTACGCCGAAGCGGTAGTGTGGGGCTTGGCTCCTGACCACTATCACCTGGTTGCCGCGGACCTGACCGGGGGAGCGGCGGTAGAGGCGGGTCGTGTAGCTGATTCCCACCTCGACCTTGTCCTCCCGCGGTGAAGCGTAGCCATGGGCTGCGAGCCAGGCGGGGGTGCGTGAGCTTCGGCCGGTCGCATCGACGACAAGGTCGGCCCACAGTTCCTTCTCTGGAGAGACCGATTGCGAGCCCGCGAGCTCGACGCCGATGACCGCGGTGTGATCGCCATTGAAGATCGGAGCCGACACCCGGTAGTCATCGAATATCTGGACGTTGGGCAATTGCCGAAGACGGCGCCGCACGTGGCCCTCGAGCAGCGGACGGCTGAGCAGTAGGCCTGTCAGGCCGCTCTGGCATTGGGCGAGACGGACGCCGTGATTGAACCACACGCTGTCGGCCAGTACGTCGCGCAGTATGGCGCCTTTGGCGGCGAGTTCGCGGACGGCGTCGGGAAACCATGTTTCCAGCACCCTCAATCCGCCGGCCAGCAAGCCGTGGGCGTGGCGTCCGTGCGGCACTCCCTTACGATACTGGTCATCCTGACTGAGAGTATCGCGCTCCAGAACCGTCACCTGCTCGTAACGGTCCGCGAGCACGCGGGCGGCGGCGAGCCCGCCCATGCTGGCGCCGATGACGATGGCGTGCCGACCCGATAAGCTCATGTGAGGGAACCCTCCGCTTTCGTGAAGGAAGCTACGCCATGTCGCGCTTTGTGGTTTCGCCGGTTATGATCACGACGTTGCGAGGTGAGACGTTTCATCCGCCTCCTCGAGGCGCGACACCCCCGTTGTCAGCAGGCGTTCCGCTGCTTCTTCGAAGCTCTTTCGAAGGGCGCAGCCTTCCAGCGTTTCGGCGGCTTTCTGGAACTGAGCGCCCGCGACGATGAGATCGATCGGCTGCAACTCTTCGCTACCGCGCAGGATCGGGCCCCAGGGCCAGGGAAAGGGTCTTGGATGTGGACGCGTGCCGCACCAGTCGTCTACGAGTTCGGTGACCCTGCGCTCGATCATGCCCGTCGCCCGCCGGCCGCCGTCGCCGCCGATGAGTTCGGCGGATTCGTGCAAGGCGAGCATCCGGGCGATGGTCATTCGAGCTGCGGTCACGGGTCGCCAGTGACCTCTGGGCGGAAGAGGCTGGGGATTGAGGCGTAGCAATCGCGGGAACTCCCAAGGCGGCGGTTCGGGCGGCTCGCCTGGCGGTTCGGATGGATCACATCCGTAAGGCTCACACGGATCGGGTGAGGCGCGTTCGAGGAGCTTGATCAGCGCCTGCTTGGAAAGTGTCAGCTCGGGCATCGGTGCCTCCTTCTTGCGGCAGATGGCATGATGCCCCCACGTACACGCGACGTTCTGTGGCAGAACGCACAAGCCTTCATCCCTCTCTCAGAGCCGTAACTCTGGAACGATGGCGGGTCGGTTCTTGTGGTAGAATCTCCGGGGGAAAGCTGTGATTCGCCGGGGTGTTCTCACTCTCATTGCATGCGCAATGCTGTGCGATCAGGCGCCTGCCCGGACAGTCCCGGGGGTCATTGAAGCGCCCGGCATTTGTAGCTACGCGATCGGACCGGCCCCCGAGGAAAGGGAAGTCACTCTCAGGCGGTTCATGGAGACGGTGATCGCCCGCAAGTACCGGGATCGAAGAGCGGTCAAAGATCCCGCGCCTCGCGCCGACAGCGCCTGCAGATTTGCCCCAGCGCGGTTGCCATCGCAAAACCAGGAACGAGTCGCGCCTTGAGGAAGCATGCGTGAGGAGGCGCTTGCCTCCTCACGCCGATTGCCACTGCAATTGCTACTGTTTGGTGACGAACTGGCTCAAGGCCTGAGCGTTGCCTTTTGCTTCGCAGCTGTAGCTGGCGTCTTTGCTGCTTTCGGCAATGACATTTGCATCGATGCCGCACACGCTGGCTGCCACATCCGCGGGAACCTGCACCGTAACAGGCGCCTGCAACTTCAGGTCGTTCAGAAGCTGAGTATCCTTGACGGCAACGTTCACGAGGCCTGCCTGCTGGGCGAGCGCTGCCCCGGTGACGAGGGTAAGCGCCAGACCCGCGGTCGCGATTGTAGTCCTGATCATATGATGCTCCATTCTGGTGAGCCCCCAGTCCGCTTGCACAACGCACACCTGCAGCAATGGTTCCATTGGCGGGGTCCAAAACCTACGCCCGACGGTCCTTCTTCTTTGATCGTTTCTTTTCCGGGAACGGGTGAACATTTTTGCTGCTGCCTACACTCTGGCGCAGCGCTGATTTGAGATCGGTCGCTCGGCCGTGCTTGCGCAGGAGGTCACGAAAGGCCTCCTCGGCGAGAGTCTGGAAATCGACGCCCCGATCGTCGGCCAGGACAGCGATCGCCTGCCAGGTTCGCTCATCGAGCTGGATTCGCTTTCCCGGCATGTGCCCCCGGAAGTCAGGCCGCCATGGCGAGGTTGGCCGACAGCCACGAAATGCCGTCGGTTTTGGCCCGCATCGTTGCCCAGTTGGAGCCCGGCAGCATTTCGATCACTGCGAAGGAATCGTCGGGGTGCGCGACGGCCGCGAGCTGGTCGCGAATCTCCGGAGCCGGCGCCGAGGAGGAAACGAGCCACAGCGACTCCAAAAGCCGGGACGCTGCCATTGCTTTGAGTTTGTCCCACAGCGGCTGGTAGACCCTTGGATCGTGCAAATCGAAGCTGATCAGATAGAGATACATGCGGGGCCCCCTCCCAGTTCGCTCGATACTCAAGCTAACCGAAGCACAGGCGTGATTCGCAAGTGTTTGCTGCTGGCGTATCCTGGTCGGCGAAACGGCTCTGCTTCGCCCGGCAGTCCGAGGTGGCCCGTCAGTTGACACGGCAATCGCTGCCGGAGGACAGTGCCCATGTAGTCCGATCGTTGACGTTCCCCCGACGCTTTCCGAGAAAGCAAGGCCAGCCGACATGGATTCTTCCCAGAAAGCGACCGACCGGGCGATGATGGCGCGCGCGATCGAACTCTCGCGCACGGCCGTTGACGAGGGCGAATATCCCTTCGGCACGGTCATCGCCCACAACGGAGAAGTGGTGGCAGAAGCGATCAACCATGCCGTCCGGGAGGGCGACGTGACCCGCCATGCCGAGGTCATCGCACTTACTGCCGCGCAGAAGGCAATCGGCCGGAGCGAGCTTGGCCGCTGCACGATTTACACCAACGTCGAACCGTGCGCGATGTGCTCCTACTGCATTCGCGAGTCCCAGGTCGGCCGCGTGATTTATGCGCTGGCCTCGCCAGCGATGGGCGGCCCGGAAAAGGATGGCCCGGCCATCCTTGCCGCGCGGTGGAGCGGAACTTTTTTGTCTTTGCATCGGGCCGGTTGCCTCGACCTGGGAAACCGACGATAGTTGCCGCGACGATCGTCATCGTCAGCCAAGCACATCAATGCGGGAGGTTTTCATGTTCAAATTCACACGCCGCCATCTTCTGGCGGGCGCGAGCGCCCTCATGCTCGCAACCGGCGCTTCCGGGCCGTCGCTGGCCGAAGACGTCGAAGTTCTGTCGTCGATGCCCAACATGGCGTTTCCGTTTTTTGTCCACATGCAGAAAGCGGTGAAGGCCGAAGCCGAGAAGCTCGGCGGCGTCACCATCGTTGAGAGCGACGGCCAGGGATCATCGCCGAAGCAGACCGCCGACGTCGAGGCCGCTGTCGTCAAGGGCGTCAAGGGCATCCTGATCAGCCCCAACGAGGTCGACGCCATGGGCCCTGCCATCATGGGCGCCATCGAGGCCGGCGTACCGGTGGTCACCATCGACCGCCGTGTCGACAAGGTGGAAGGAATTCTCGCTCACGTCGGCGCCGACAATGTCAAGGGCGGCGAGGCCCAGGGCGAGCTCGTAGTGAAGTTGTTCCCGGACGGCGCCAAGGTGATGAACCTTCAGGGTCAGCCCGGCTCCAGCCCTGCCATCGACCGCAACCAGGGCGTCCACAACGTGCTCGACAAGATGGCCGACAAGTACAAGTTCGTATTCGAGCAGACCGCCAACTTTGCCCGCGACAAAGGCCTGTCGGTCACCGAGGCGGGCCTTGCCGGCATGGCCGAGCCGCCCGATGTCATTGTGGCTGCCAACGACGACATGGCGTTGGGCGCCATGGAAGCGGTGAAGGCGCGCGGTCTCGAAGGCAAGATTGCCATCATCGGCTTCGACGCGCTTCCCGAGGCGATCGCCGCGGTCAAGGACGGCAGGCTCACCGCCACCATCGAGCAGCTTCCCGGCGGCCAGAGCTCCAAGGCGTTTCAGATCCTTCTCGACAAGGTCAAGAACAACAAGGACCCCGAGAACAGGCTCATCCTGCTCACGCCCATTGCCATCACCAAGGACAATCTCGACCAGGCGGAGCGGCTGGGCGAGGTGAAGTAATCGGATGATCCGGGGCCCGCGATACGGCGCGGGCCCTTTCCTTCACGTGATCGTGCGTCGCTCATGACGAACCGCACGCTGTTGCGCGTGACCGGCGTCGACAAGCAGTTCCCTGGCGTAAAGGCGCTAGACGGGGTTTCGCTCGAGGTCGCCGAAGGTGAAGTCCACGGGCTGCTCGGTGAAAACGGCGCGGGAAAATCGACGCTGCTGAAGATTTTGTCGGGGGCGCTGACACCCGACGCCGGCGACATCGAGTTCGAGGGCAAACCCGTGACACTGCCGGATCCGCAGTCAGCCCAGAAGCTCGGCATCGTCACCATCTATCAGGAGTTCAACCTCATTCCGTCGATGACGGTGGAGGAGAATTTGTTTCTGGGCCAGGAGCCGGGTGCGGGGCCGTTCGTCAGCTGGCCGGCGATGCGCCGGGCCACCCGCGAGCTGGCCCGGCGCTACGGCCTCGACCTGCCGGCTGCGAAGGAGGTGCGCGATCTTTCGGTAGCCCAACAGCAAATGGTCGAGATCGCCCGTGCGCTCTCCATGCGCTCACGCCTGATCATCATGGACGAGCCGACGTCGGCGCTCAGCGGCAAGGAAACGCAGCGGCTGTTCGCCATCGTCCGCGATTTGCGCCGCGAAGGGATCAGCACCATCTTCGTCACCCACCGGTTGTCGGAAGTCCTCGAGATTTGCGATCGGGTCACGGTTTTGCGCGACGGAAAATTGAGCGGCGTCGCAGACGCCGCCGGCCTCACCGTCGATCGTATCATCCGCATGATGGTCGGCCGCTCGTCGAGTGAGCTTTTCAAGCCCCTGCCGCCGCGCTCCCCGGGCGACGTCGTTCTCAAAGTCGAGGGATTGTCGCGGAAGGGCGCCGTCACCGATCCGCGGGCGGTGGTCCTCGAGGACATATCCTTTACCGTGCGGCGCGGTGAGATCGTTGGCATTGCCGGGCTGGTAGGTTCGGGGCGCACCGAGCTGGCGCGCTGCCTCTATGGCGCCGATCCCAGGACGGCAGGCCGGGTCGAGGTCGAGGGCTCGCCGCTCGCCATTCGCTCGCCCGAGCATGCGATCTCCGCCGGCATCGGGCTGGTGCCCGAAGACCGCAAGCAGCAGGCGTTGTTTCTGGAGCTTGCGGTGCGCGAAAACCTGACCGTGACCGCCCTGGGCAAGCTCTTGCGCTGGGGTTTCGTGCGCCGCGGCGCCGAGCGCGAGCTGGTAGCACGCTACCGAAAGTCCCTGAACATCCGCATGTCCGGCCCCGAACAGCCGGTAAAGAACCTGTCCGGCGGCAATCAGCAGAAGGTGGTGCTTGCCCGCTGGCTGGCGCTGGGCCCGCGCATTCTGATCGTCGACGAGCCGACACGCGGCATCGATGTCGGCGCCAAGTCGGAAGTGCATCACTTGTTGCACGAGATGGCCAAAGGCGGCATCGCCATCCTTGCCATTTCTTCCGAGCTTGCCGAACTGATCGCCATCAGCGACCGGATCATCGCCATGCGCGCAGGGCGCATCGCCGGAGAGATTGCACGTGAGGAGGCCGGCGAACAGGCGCTGATGCAGCTCATGACGATGGGCGAAGCCAGGGCGGCATGACCGGGAGCCGGCCATGACTACGGAACACACGGTAGCGGGAACGATCGGCAGGAGCGTGGTTTTGCGCCGCGTCGGGCAGTTCGCCCCGGTGATCTTTCTCGCCGGCCTGATGATCGTGTTTGCAGTGCTCGAGCCGCGGTTTCTGTCGCTCGGTCAATCTGTTCAACGTCATGCGGCAAATTTCGATCACCGGTCTCCTCGCCATCGGCATGACGCTCGTCATCCTGACCGCCGGCATCGATCTGTCGGTCGGCTCGCTGCTGGCGCTGGCCGGCCTCGCCGCGGCGATCGTGGCCAAGGGCGGGATCGAGTCGCGCTTCTCCGTCGGCGCGGCGACCGAGGCGGCCGGCTATGGCTGGGGCCTCGCGATGCTGGTTGCCGTGCTGGTGGGCGTCGCCGGTGGCTGGCTGCAGGGCATGGCCATTACGCGCCTGAAGGTGCCGCCTTTTGTCGTCACCCTGGGCGGTCTGTCGGTCTTCCGCGGCGCGGCATTGCTGATCGCCGGCGGCGGGCCGATCAGCGGCTTCGACGCGGGCTACGTGTGGTGGGGGCAGGGCCGCATCGGCCCGGTTCCGGCGCCGGTGGTCGTGTTTCTTGCCTTCGCCCTCATTGCCCACATCGTCCTGACCTACACGCGCTTCGGCCGCCACGTGTACGCGGTCGGCGGCAACATCGAGGCGGCGCGGCTGGCAGGGCTTCCCGTGCAGCGCATTCTGGTGTTGGTCTATGTGATCATCGGGTTTTTCGCCGGCCTCGCCGGTTTCATTCTTTCCGCCAGGCTCAATTCGGCCGAAGCGGTGGCTGGCATCGGCTATGAGCTGACAGTCATCGCTTCGGTGGTGATTGGCGGCACCAGCCTGTTCGGCGGCGTCGGCAGCGTTGCCGGCACGGTAATCGGCTCGATTCTCATCGGCGTGCTCATCAACGGCCTGGTGCTGATGAATGTCTCGCCTTACGTGCAGCAGATCATCATCGGCGTCATCATCGTGCTCGCCGTCTTTTTCGATCAGTTCGCCAAGGCGCGCGGCCGTACTGCCTGATGCCCGTCTGGTGACGTCAAGAAAACCGCCAAGTGAGGGAAGCCGGCGGAACGAATAAGCCGGCGGATCGTTTTATTTCCCCACCAGCTTCATGCAGGAGACCCGCGATGCTCAATCAAACCAAGGCCTTTGCCAGCTTCTCGACCGACGACATAGGAAAAGCCAGGAAATTTTACGGCGACACTTTGGGGATCCGCGTCAAGGAGATCCCGGAGGGCCTCGAGCTCCATCTCGCCGGCGGCGGCATTCCGGTCTTCGTCTATCCGTCCGACGACTATCACGCGCCCGAGCACACGGTGCTCAATTTTCTCGTCGACGACATCGACGAGGCGATCGACGACCTTGGGCAAACGCGGCGTAAAGATGGAGCACTACGATCTCCCGGGCATGAAGACCGATGCCAAGGGGATTTTCCACGGCGACGGCAAGATGGGCCCGAAGGCCATCGCCTGGTTCAAGGACCCCGCCGACCACATCCTCTCCCTCATTCAGGAGAAGTAGCGCCGGAGCGATTGCAGTCCCGCTCTTTGGCGCTTAAGCAATCCGCATCGAGGGAGGCGGGACATGAGCAGGAGGAGCTTCAAGCAGGGCATCGTCGCGGTTTTCGGTCAGCCGGTTGCGGAAAATCCAACCCAGGTCATGATCGAGGCGGCTTTCGCAGCCATGGACCTCGACTGGCGCTACCTTACTCTCGAAGTGGCGCCCGCCGATCTCGGTCGCGCCGTTGCCGGAGCGCGCGCCATGGGTTTCCACGGCTTCAACTGCACCATTCCGCACAAGGTCGCCGTCATTCCCTTTCTCGAACTCGCTGGGAGCATCTGCGCGGCTGATGGGCGCGGTGAACTGTGTCGTCCACCGAAACGGCAAACTCATCGGCGAGAACACCGACGGCAAGGGCTTCGTACTGTCGCTGCCGAATTCTCCAAAGGGCCTGAATGTCGTTATTCTGGGAGCAGGAGGGGCGGCCCGCGCCATCGCCGTCGAGCTTGCGCTCGCCGGAGCCGGCCACATTACGATTGTCAACCGTGCCCGCGCCCGCGGACATGCGCTGACGGACCTGCTCACGGGCAACGTCGCTCGCGCGCTGGGCAGGTCGGTCACGGCCGAGTTTGTCCCGTGGGCCGGCGACTACACGGTCCCGGCAAACACCCACCTTCTGGTGAACGCAACCTCCATCGGCCTCTACCCCGACGTTGATGCCCGCATCCCGATCGACGAGAGCCGTCTTGAGCGCGGCACGTTCATCGCCGACGTGATCCCCAATCCGCCCGAGACGCGCCTCATTCGGGCAGCCAGGGCGGCCGGGTGCGAAGCCCTCGAAGGTCTCGACATGCTGGTGATGCAGGGCGTGATCGGTGTTGAACACTGGACCGGACGCCGGCCCGATCGGGCGGTCATGCGCTCCGCTCTGCAAGCGGTATTCGCCGACTGACCTGCGTTCCGCTTGTTAAACAGTCATGCTATCGATCAGGCATGACGAAGACCGATCGCCTGAGCCAGCCATTCAGCATGGACCACATCATCCAATCGGCAGCGCGCGAAGCAGGCTTGTCGCGCGAGCGCGATCGCCGCCATCGCTCGGGCACGCGACGTTCGCGCCGCCATTCGCGCCGGGGCGATGACCGGCGCTACATCCTCCTTCGCTCCGGGCGTGGTCCAGGGCAATCTCATGATCCTGCCGCGGGCATGGTCGGATGAATTTCTGCGCTTCTGTCTGCACAATCCGAAACCGTGTCCGCTCCTTGCGGTATCGGAGCCGGGAAACCCGGCTGTGCCGGCGCTCGGAGATGATATCGACATTCGAACGGACCTGCCCGGCTACCGTGTTTTCAGGGACGGCGAGATCATGGCCGAGGTCAACGACATTCGTCATCTATGGCAGGACGATTTTGTCAGCTTTGTCATCGGCTGTTCCTTTTCCTTCGAAGCTGCCATCGTTGAGGCCGGGATACCGTTGCGGCATCACGAGCTGGGAATAAACGTAGCTATGTATCGTTCGTCGATTCAGACCGTTCCGTCCGGGCGCTTCAAGGGGCCGATGGTTGTTTCCATGCGCCCGATGACCGCGGCCAATGCCATTCGCGCCGTCGAGATCACGGCGCGTTTTCCAAAGGTGCACGGTGCGCCCGTACACCTCGGTGATCCCCGGGCAATCGGCATCGACGATATCGGCAAGCCCGATTTTGGCGACCCCGTGGACATCCTGCCGGGCGAGATTCCGGTGTTCTGGGCCTGTGGCGTCACCCCGCAGCTGGCCGTGGCAAGTGCCCGCCCAGCCATCGCAATCTCTCACAAGCCGGGCTCGATGCTGATAACGGATCGGCTGAACGCGACCATGGCATCGTCTTGAACGAACAGCGGCAGGTGTAGCTGCGACGGTTGACACCGCAATCGCGGCCGGATGACAGTGCGCCGGCCAACCTCTATCCCCTGATCCTCCCGCATGACCGAAACCGATTTCGAATCCCGCGTCCGCGCGCTTGCCTGCTGGTCGGGAAGGGTCACTCTCGAGCCGCTGAGAGGAGGCCTGAGCAACGCCTCGTTCGTGGTCACCGACGGCTCCCTGAAGTACGTCGTCCGCTGCGGCGGCGATATCGCCGTCCACCACGTGTTCCGCGACCGCGAGCGCGCGATCTGCGAGGCGGCATTCCGGGCCGGGCTCTCGCCCGAGCTTGTCCACGCCGAGCCGGGCATCATGGTGTTCCGCCACATCTGCCGGGAAGACTCTGACCGAGTCCGATATGCGCGCCGGCATCGGGCGCATCCTGCCGCTCTTGCGCACCTGTCACGAGAAGGTCGGCCGCATGGTAAGGGGCCCCGCCAATCTCTTCTGGGTGTTCCACGTCATCCGCGACTATGTCGAGACCCTGAAGCGTGGAAACAGCCGCTTCGCCGCCGATCTTCCCCGCTTCTCGAAGCTCGCCGATGCGCTCGAGGACCGGCAAATGGCGCTTCCCATCGTGCTCGGCCACCATGATCTCCTCGCCGGCAACTTTCTCGACGACGGGAAACGCCTGTGGCTCATCGACTGGGAGTACGGCGGCTTCGGCACGCCGCTGTTCGATCTCGCCAACATAGCCGCCAACGGCAGCTTTTCGGAAAGCGATGAGGAGCGGCTGCTCGAAGGCTACTTCAATCGCACGCCGAGCGACGAGCTCAGGCGGTCCTTCGACGCCATGAAGGCGGCGAGCGCGCTGCGCGAAGCCATGTGGGCCATGGTTTCGGAGCTGCATCTCGTCGGCGCCAGGCGCCGATTACGCCGCCCACGCCCGCGAATACCTGCGCCGCACCGAAGACGCGGTCACGCGCTTCGAAGCCCGGCACGGCAGGTTATGACCGAAGCGCTTCCAGACCGCGCGGAGGTCGTCGTGATCGGCGGCGGCATCATCGGCGCCTCGACCGCCTACCATCTGGTGACGCGACCACAAGGCTGAGGTCCTTCTTCTGGAACGCGCGAAGCTGACTTCGGGCTCGACCTGGCATGCCGCGGGCCTCGTCGGCCAGCTTCGGTCGTCCGCCTCGATCACCCAGGTGCTGCGCTACTCGGTGGAGCTGTACAGGAGCCTCGAGCGCGCAAACCGGGCTCGATACCGGCTGGAAGATGACCGGCTGCCTGCGGCTGGCGATGCAACGGACGAGCGCTGGACTCGAATACAAGCGCCTCGCCACCACGGCGCGCAGCTTCGGCCTCGAAATGCATCTTCTGTCGCCGGCGGAAGTGAAGTCCGCTCTGGCCGCTCATGACGACCGACGACCTCGTCGGCGCGAGCTTCCTGCCGAGCGACGGCCAGGCAAACCCCTCCGACATCACCCAGTCGCTCGCCAAAGGCGCACGAATGCACGGCGCGAGGATATGCGAAGGCGTGTCGGTCACCGGCTTCGAGGTGAAGGGTGGGCGCGTCACGGCGGTCAGGACGGGCCTCGGGGATGTTCGCTTGCGAGAAAGTCGTGCTGTGCGCCGGCCAATGGTCGCGCCAGATCGCCGCTTTAGCCGGAGTGAGCGTGCCCCTCCAGCCTGTCAGCCATCAGTACGTGATCACCGAAAAGATCGACCGGCGTGACGCCGGGGCTCGCGACCGTGCGCGATCCCGACCGGCGCACCTACTTCAAGGAGGAAGTGGGCGGCCTGGTGTTCGGCGGTTATGAGCCCGATCCGGTCGCTTGGACGGCCGGGGACGTGCCCGAGGATTTCGAGTTCCGGCTGTTCGACGACGACTGGGACCATTTCGAGCAGCACATGCGGGAGGCGCTCGCCCGCGTGCCGGCCCTCGAGAAGGCCGGCATCCGGCAGATGATCAACGGACCCGAGAGCTTCACGCCGGACGGCAACTTCATCCTGGGCGCCGCGCCGGAGCTTCAGAACTTCTACGTCGGCGCGGGGTTCAACGCCTTCGGCATCGCTTCGGCGGGGGGCGCCGGCTGGGTGTTGGCCGAGTGGGTCACCACCGGCGAGGCGCCGATGGATCTGTGGGTGGTCGACATCCGCCGCTTCTCCGGTTTGCATAGCGACCGCAAATGGGTGTGCGCCCGCACGCTCGAGGCCTACGGCAAGCACTACACGATCGCCTTTCCGCACGAGGAGTACGAAAGCGGCCGGCCGCGCATCGTCTCGCCGCTCTATGACCGGCTGAAAGCACCGCGGCGCCGTGTTCGGCTCCAAGCTCGGCTGGGAACGGCCCAACTGGTTCGCGCCCGATGGCGTCGAGCCCGTCGACCTCTACTCCATGGGCCGCCAGAACTGGTTTGACGCAGGTGGCTCAGGAGCACCGGGCGGTACGTGAAGCAGGCAGGTCTGTTCGACCAGTCGTCATTCGCCAAGTACGAGCTGCAGGGTCGCGATGCGGCAGCGGCGCTGTCCTGGATCTGTGCCAACGACGTCGCAAAGCCGCCGGGGCGCGTCACCTACACGCAGATGCTGAACATCGCGCGGCGGCATCGAATGCGACCTGACGGTCTCGCGGCTGGCCGAAGATCACTTCTACATCGTCACCGGCACCGGGTTTCGGACCCATGATTTGGCCTGGATCCGCGACCACATCAAAGGCGGCGCGAACGTCTCCTTGCGCGACGTCACCGAAGACTTCGGCACCCTGTCGCTGATGGGGCCGAACGCGCGCGCGACATCCTCGCCTCCGCAACCTCGGCAGATGTATCGAACGCGGCTTTTCCCTTCGGCCATGTACGGGTCCTCGATCTCGCCGGTCATGCCGTTCGCGCACTGCGCGTCACCTATGTCGGCGAGCTTGGCTGGGAGTTGCACATTCCGATCGTCCGGACGGGCGACGTATTCGATGCGCTGATGGCGGCAGGGCCAGCCCCATGGCCTGGCGCTTGCCGGCTACCGCGCGCTCGAATCGCTGCGTCTCGAGAAGGGCTATCGCGCCTGGGGCTCCGACATCACGCCCAACGACAATCCCTTCGAGGCGGGCCTGGCTGGGCGGTGAAGCTCAAGTCGCACCAAGCCTTCCTCGGCCGCGAGGCGATGGAGCAGTCGTCGAACTCGGCTGCCGAAGAAGAAGCTCGCCGGCTTCACGTCGCGACGATCCTGACGTGGTGCTGCTCGGCCGCGAGACCATCCTGCGCGACGGCAAGCAGGCCGGCTACCTGACGAGCGGCGGCTTTGGCTACACGATCGGCAGCCCTATCGGCTACGGCTATGTGCGCAACGCCGAGGGCGTCACCGACGACTATCTCCGCGTCGGAAGCTACGAGCTCGTCGTCGCCACGACCGCAAGCCCGCCGCATCCATGCTCGAAGCCGCTCTACGACCCGACCAATGCCAGGATCCGGACGTGAGGGTCATGCCGTTCCGCGCCGACCGTCACGCCCGCATCCTCATCATCGGCGGCGGGGCCATCGGCAGCCTCGCGTCGCCTATCACCTGGGCCGCGCCGGCGCCAGGGACGTGCTGCTGGTCGAGAAGGCGCAGCTCACCCATGGCTCCACCTGGCATGCCGCGGGCCTCGTCGGCCAGCTCCGCGGCAAGCGCAACCTGACGCGCCTGATGCAGAACTCGGTCGCGGTCTTCGACCGGCTCGAAGCAGGAGACCGGACAGGCGATCTCCTGGCAGAAGGTCGGCTCGCTGCGGCTTGCCGTCAGTCGCCTGACCGCTGGAGCGAGATCCGCCGCTCGATGACGCAGGCCAAGAGCTTCGGCGTCGAGTGCCATTCGCTGTCGGCGGCCGAGGCGAAGCAGCGCTTTCCCTACATCGCGACCGACGGGATCGAGGGCGCCGCCTTCATTCCGGGCGACGGCTATGTCGATCCCTATTCGCTGACCATGGCCTATGCCGAAGGCGCGCGCGGCAGGCAGGGCGTGCAGCATCGAGGAGGGCGTGTGCGTCGACGGAGATCGCCGTCGAAGGCCGGCGCGTCGATCGGCGTCGTCACCGACGGCGGCACCATCGCCTGCGATATCCTGGTCAACTGCGCCGGCATCTGGGCGAAGCGCGTCGGCGCGATGGCGGGCGTGCCGCTTGCGGCCGGCGTCGTCGAGCACCAGTATTTCCTGACCGAGAAGAAACTCGACTTCGATCCGCCGATCTCACCACGCTGCGCGATCCCGACAAGAACTTCTATCTCAAGCCCGATACCGGCGCCTTCGCCATCGGCGGCTGGGAGGAGGGTACCAAGGGCTGCTGGCGCGGCCTGCCGCCGTTCGATTTCGCCCGCGAGCTGTTCCCGGCCAATCATGGAGCGGCTGGAGCTGTTCGCGCTGCCCGGCCGCGCGAGCGGCTGCCGGTCCTCAACGAGATCGGCATCCAGACGGTGATCAACGGACCGATCCCGGTCTCGGCCGACGGCGAGCCGATCATGGGACTCGGCCCCGGAACTCGACAATTTCTATCGTCGCCTGCGGCTTCACCGCCGGCATCGCCGCTTCCGGCGGCGCCGGCGAGGCGATGGCCAACAGGATTCTTCATGGCGATCCCGGCATGGACCTCTGGCCGTTCGACGTGCGCCGTTTCGGCGCGCTGCACGCGCAAGGCCGCTATCTCGAGGCGCGGGCGATCGAGGCCTATGGCGCCTATTACAAGATCCACTGGCCGGACGAGGAGACGCATGCGGCGCGCGGCCTGCGGCGTTCAGCCCGCTTTACGATCGCCTGAAGGATGCCGGCGCGGTCTTCGGCTCGAAGTTCGGCTGGGAGCGGCCCAACTGGTTCGCGCGCGACGGCGCGGCCAGCGCGCGATCGGCCGAGCTTCGAAGGCAAGCCCAACTGGTTCGATGCGGTCGCCGAGGAGCACCGCGCCATCCGCGAGCGGGTCGCGCTGATCGACCAGACATCGTTCGCCAAGTTCGAGATCTCGGGCCGGCATGCGCTCGCGGCCCTGCAGCGCATCGCCGCCAACGATCTTGTCCGGGCCGCCCGGGAAGGCGGTCTATACGCAGCTCTGCAACGAGACAGGGCGGCATCGAGGCCGACGTCACGCTCGTGCACTGTCGCCGACGACCTGCTTTACGTCGTCACCGGCTCGGGCTTCGGCGTGCGCGATGCGGGTTGGATCACGCGCCATCTGCCGCAGGACGGTTCGGTGACCTTGACGCGATGTCACCAAGTCCTGGGCGACGATCAATATTTGCGGGCCGCAGGCGCGCGACGTGCTGCAGTCGGTGTCACCGACGACGATCTCTCGAACGCGGCCTTCCCGTACCTCAAGATCGCGCGTACGATCGAGTGTCGGCAATGCGTCGCGTGGCGCGCGGTGCGCGTCGGCTATGTCGGCGAGCTCGGCTACGAGCTCTATGTGCCGCAGGAATACGCCGCCGGCATGTCTATGACACGCTGTGGCAGGCGGGCCGGGCGCATGGCATCGCCAATGCCGGCTATCGCGCCATCGACTCCTGCCGGATGGAGAAGGGTTACCTCTACTGGTCGGGCGACATCACGCCCGACTACAATCCCTACGAGGCCGGTCTCGGCTTCTGCGTCGCGCTCGACAAGGGCGACTTCATCGGCCGCGAGGCGCTTGCCGCGCATCAAGGCCGAAGGCGTGCACGCGGAAGCTGTGCTCGTTCACCGTCGACGGCTTTGCGCCCTTCCATGGCGGCGAAGCGATCTTTCATGGCGGCACGGTGGTCGGCTCGATCACCAGCGCCGGCTTCGGCCACACGCTCGGCAAGACGATCGCCTTCGGCTATGTGCCCGTTGAACTTGCAGGGGAAACGGAGTTCGAGATCGAGGCTTTCGGCATGCCGTCATCCAGCCAGGCGCGGGCCGCGCTGCCTCTACGACCCGAAGATGGAGCGGCTGAAGGCATGACCGATATAGAAGCAGCGCTGCGCGCCATGAAATCCATCTCGGTCTTCTACGGCTACGACGGCGCCGGTCGACGCGGCTCGGCGGGCTCACCAATCTGGTGTTCCGCGCCGGCGACTACTGCCTGCGCATTCCCGGCAAGGGCACCGAGGAATACATCAACCGCGCCAACGAGGCGCGTGGCCGCGCGCGAGGCGGCGCGGGCCGGCGTCAGCCCCGAGGTGGTGCACTTCGATGCAACGACTCGGGCGTGATGGTCACACGGTTTCATCGACGGCGCCGACGACCATGTCGCCGGAGACGTTCAAGTCGCGGCCGGGATCGCCGGCGCGCGCCGGCGCAGGCATTCCGCAAGCTCCACGACATCGGCGCCGTCTTTCCGTTCCGCTTCGAGCTGTTCAGCATGATCGATGACTATCTGAAGGTGCTGGCGACCAAGGAGGTCGACTTTGCCGCAGGGCTATCACGACGTGCTGCAGCGAGGCCGAAAGCGTGCGCAGCGCGCTCGCCGCGCATCCGTTGCCGCTCGGCGGCCTGCCATTGCGATCCGCTGTGCGAGAATTTTCTCGATACCGGCGAACGCATGTGGATCGTCGACTGGGAATATTCGGGCATGAACGATCCCATGTGGGACCTCGGCGACCTGTCGGTCGAAGGCAGGCTTCGACGCCGCGTCAGGAGCGAGGAGATGATGCGACGCCTATTTCGGCGGCGAGCCGAGGCGCAGCCGAGCGTGGGCCGCATCGTCATCTACAAGGCGATGTGCGATCTCCTGTGGACGCTGTGGGGCCTGATCCAGCTCGCCAACAAGAACCCCGTCGATGATTTCTGGGCCTATGCCGACGAACCGCTTCGAACGCTGCAAGCGCCTCATGCAGGATTGCTCCTTCGCCGGCCACATCGCCGCGGTCCACAACGGCTGACGCTCCCGGGGGCTGCTATCTTCCGAGCGCCGCGCGATCGGCGATCACGGTGGCATTGGAGCGGCGATGCAGCAGGGTTGCGGGAATAGCCGGGCTGATGGGCCCTTCAAGTGTCCGCGCAAGAATTTGTGCCTTGCTCTCGCCGCTCACAATCAACAGGCATTGCCTGGCCTCGTAAAGCGTGCCCAGGCCAAGCGTCACGCCCTGGCGCGGCACGGCGGCTTCCGATCCCCAGTAGACGGCGTTCGACCGTATCGACTCCGCCGCGAGCGTTACCAGCCGTGTACGGCTATCGAAAGGGCTCCCCGGCTCATTGAATCCAAGGTGTCCGTTGGGGCCGAGCCCGAGCACTGCCAGGTCGATTCCGCCGGCATCGCGGATCAGGCGCTCGATACGCTCCGCATCCGCTTCGACCGCTGCTTCCGGATCGAATGAGTGGATGCGGTCGGCAGCAACGTCCAGAGGATCGAGCAGTTCGCGTTTGAGCCATGAGAGGAGTCGGCGCGGATCGTCCCCGCCAACTCCGGCATATTCATCGAGTGTAACGAATCGTGCGTCGCGAAAATCGGCCTCGCCGGCCAATCGCCGCTCGACAAGCACACCAAAGAGGCCGAGCGGTGAATTTCCCGTCGGCAACACCAACAGTGATTCAGGTTTCCGCTCGAGTTGCGCGACCACGATGTCAGCGGCGATCCGGCTCATGTCGCCGTAGGTTTGCGCCTTGACGATCTCGATCATTCCCCCTCTCCGCGCCACAGCGATGCCGCGCCGACCGCGCCGGCGAATTGGCCAAGCTTTCCCAGTCGGATGACGAGCTCCTCCCCAAAATCCTTCGGACATGCGTCCTTGAATGCCTGCTCGACAGCCGAACGGAACGGTTCGCCGATCGCAGTGATGCCTCCGGTGAGCACCACGGCATCGAGATCGAGCAGGAGATGGGCATTGGCAATGGCGCGGCCGATCGCCTCGATCGCAGTTTGAATGGCGCCCCTTTCACCTGCGGCCCAAGCGGCGAACAGCGTGCCGAAATCCTGCCCTTCCCGGACCGCGAGGCGTGCTGGTGCGGCAATATCCTCGAAGCTGAGCCAGGGCTCATTGCCGGGGCGGGGATGGAGATGCCACAGGCCGATCTCGCCCGCCTTTCCATGGGCGCCCTCAATGATCCGGCCGCCCGCAAGAACTCCCCCGCCGATCCCGCTGCCGAAAGTCAGCACCATTGCATTGCTCAAGCCCTTGGCCGCGCCGGTCCAGGCTTCGCCGCGCATGGCGGCACGGGCATCGTTTTCAATGCGGCAGTGCGCGCTGAGCAACCCGGAGAAGGTTTCGACGAGCGGCAGGCCGGCGAGATTGGGGAGATTGGTGCTGGTGGCATGCATCGTGCCGTCCGGCTGAACGGCGCCGCCGAATACCAGGCCGATGTACCTCGGCCGTTCGCCACCTGCCAGCCCGTCGATGACGGACTGGACTTGTTGAAATAGCAGCTCACGCGGCAGGTGTCCGCCTGCAGGTTCGATGCGTGTACCGATAATCGTACCATCGCCCCTGAGTTTCACCGCCTTCAGCGTGCTGCCGCCGATGTCGAGACCGTAGAGCACGGTTGCGATGCTTGCCGTCCGTGGTCTCGCGATAGCCGAGAAAGTCGGGAACGCAAGACGACTGCCTGTTCCCTGCAGGTCTATGGAAGTTAGAGAGTGAGCGGGTTCAGCGCAAGCGTGAGCACGGCTTCGGCGGGCTGCTTTTCGCCTCATTATCTAAATCATCAGACAAAAATGCAGCCGGCGTTTTACAAACGCGCTCCCGTCTGCCATTTTCCGGATGATCGTCGGCCGGTGAGCGGCCGGTAAACAAGGGAGGAGTGAATGAGTCGCGTTGGAAGAATTTTGGCACTGGCAGCCTTGGGTGTAGGCATCGCCAGCGGATCGGTAGCCGCCGACACCAAAGACAAGAAGATCGCGCTATCCAACAATTACGCCGGCAACTCCTGGCGCCAGGCGATGTTGCGTAGCTGGGACAAGGTTACGAAACAGGCGGTGGCCGATGGGATCGTCGCGGCCGCTGATCCATTCACCACGGCTGAAAACCAGGTGACCGAGCAGGCTGCCCAGATCCAGAACCTCGTTCTTCAGGGCTACAACGCCATCGTCCTGAACGCGGCCTCACCCGACGCGCTCAACGGCGCTGTCAAGGAAGCCTGCGACGCGGGAGTCACCGTCGTGTCGTTCGACGGCATCGTTACCGAGCCGTGCGCCTGGCGCATTGCTGTCGATTTCAAGCAGATGGGCAAGGACGAGGTTCTCTACCTGAAGGACAAGATCAAGGGCGGCAATCTCCTCGAGATCCGCGGCCTTGCCGGCGTGTTCGTCGATGACGAGATCTCCAAGGGCATCAAGGAAGGTGTGGCGGAAAACTCGCAGTTCAAGATTGTAGGCTCGGTCCACGGCGACTGGGACCAGGCCAAGGCGCAGGCTGCCGTCGCCGGCATTCTGCCGAGCCTGCCGGAAATCACCGCGGTCGTGACCCAGGGCGGCGACGGATACGGTGCGGCGCAGGCCTTCAAGGCAGCCGGCCGCCCGACCCCGCTCATCATCATGGGCAACCGGGAGGATGAGTTGAAGTGGTGGAAGGAACAGAAGGACGCCAACGGCTACGAGACGATGTCGGTTTCCATCGCTCCCGGCGTTTCGACGCTGGCCTTCTGGGTTGCCCAGATGATCCTCGACGGCAAAGAAGTGCCCAAAGACCTGACGGTGCCTTTCCTGCGCATCGATCAGGACAACCTCGAAGCCAATCTCGCCAATACGGAGAAGGGCGGCGTCGCCAACGTCGAATATACGGCCGATGACGCACAGAAAGTGGTCGACGGGGCCAAATAGCAAGGTGACAAAGAGGCCATAGCGTTCCCCGCGACCGGGGAGAATCCCTCTCGGGGCCATGCACGGTGGCGATTTCATAGTCAGTCTGGACGGCATCGAAAGAACCTTCGGTGCCGTCCGCGCTCTTGCCGGCGTGAACCTCGACTGCCGCCTTGGTGAATGCGTCGGCCTTGTCGGCCACAACGGCGCCGGCAAGTCGACGCTGATGCATGTGCTCGCCGGGACGCTGCGCCCCGACCGGGGCTCGATCAACATCGGCGGCGTGGAATGCGCTGATAGTTACGAAGTCGCCCTCGCGCACCGCCACGGCATCCGCTGCGTCTTCCAGGAGTTGTCGCTCTGTCCGAATCTCACGGTTGCCGAAAACGCACGCGTCTTTCACGCTACTCTGCAGGGATGGGGTTGGAGGAAGCGTTCGGGCGCTCTGATCATCGACAAGCTCGATGAGATTTTTCCCGGACACGGTATCGATGCTTACGAAATCGTCGGCGATCTGTCGATCTCCCGGCGCCAGATGGTCGAGGTCGCCCGCGCCTTCACCGTCACCGACGCTCCGGTGAGGCTCGTCATTCTCGATGAGCCTACCTCGTCACTCGATACGGTCATCGCCGGACAGCTGCTTGCCTTCGTGCGGCGTTTCGTGGCGGCGGGCGGCGCCTGCATCCTGATCTCACATCTCCTCGGCGAAATCCTGAGAATCTTCCGACCGGATCGTCGTGATGAGAGATGGACAAGTGGTGGCCGAGCGCCCGGCCAGCGATTTTAATCGCGATTCCCTGGTCGCGGCCATGGGCAATGTCGCCAGGGACGATGCAGGCGAGCGTGAGCTGACGCGCCTGTCGAAGCGAAAAGAAGGCAAGCCGCGCGTGCGCGCCAGGCCAATCGGGCAGGCGGATGGACGCGAGCTTGCTGCCTATCGCGGGGAAGTCGTCGGTCTTGCCGGGCTCGACGGGCAGGGCCAGACCGAAATGCTGATCCGGCTGTTCGACGCTGCCTGCCGAAAAGGCCGCGACACCACGGTCGAGGAGCCGGTGGCGCTGGTCGCCGGCGATCGGCAGAATGACGGCATCCTGCCGCTGTGGTCGATCGGCAAGAACATCACCGTCGGGTCGATGGCGCGCATGGTCAGGCGGCTGCTCATCGATCCGCAACGCGAGGCGGCCATGGCCGAGATGTGGCGCGAGCGCATCAACATCCGAACGCCCGATGTCGACAACAACATCCTGTCACTTTCCGGAGGCAATCAGCAGAAGGCGCTGTTCGCCCGCGCGCTCGGTTCGGACGCCGGCGTCGTATTGATGGACGACCCGATGCGCGGCGTCGACATCGGCACCAAGCAGGAAGTCTACGGCATGATCCGGTCTGAGGCCGACAGGGGCCGTACCTTCATCTGGTATACGACCGAGATGGACGAACTCAAGAACTGCGACCACGTTTACGTGTTCCGCAACGGCTCGATCGTCGCCGATGTCCCCCGCAGCGAGCTTACCGAGGAGAAAGTGCTGCACTCCTCGTTTGCGGAAGGCGGCGCATGACTGCGACTCTCGTTTCGCCTTGGCTGCTCAGGAGCCTGCTGCCGCCGCTGTCACTCGCCATATTGCTCGGCACGATCTTCTGGCTGCAGCCGCGCACGATGAGCTACGCCGGCCTGAACCTGATGCTCAATCTGGCTGTCCCGATCGCGCTGGCCACCATCGCCCAGATGTGCGTCATAACCGTCAACGATCTCGATTTATCGATCGGAGCCTATGTAGGCTTCGTCGCCTGCGTTGCAGCCACCTGGCTGAATGAGACGCCGTTGATGGGCACGGCAGTGCTTGCCGCCGGTGTGCTCGCCTACGCGCTCCTTGGCGCATTGATCCATCTGCGCGATCTGCCGTCGATCGTGGTCACCCTCGGCATGTCTTTCGTCTGGCTGGGCCTTTCGATCCTCATCCTTCCGAGACCTGGCGGCCAGGCGCCGGCCTGGATCGCCTGGTTGATGAAGATGAAACCAGGCTACGTTCCCTTCCCGATCATCGCGGCCGGTGTCATCGCAATTCTCGCTCATATCGGCTTCATGCGGACTTCCTACGGCTCGATCCTGCGTGGTTCCGGCGGTAATCCCGGGGCCATCGAGCGAGCGGGCTGGTCGCTGCTCAAGGCCAAGGTGACGATGTTCGCGCTGGCCGGCCTGTTCGGCATGCTCGCCGGCCTGGCGCTGATCGGGCTCACGACATCGGCCCAGGCAAACGTCGCGGAGCGCTACACGCTGCTCTCTATCGCCGGCGTCATCCTCGGAGGCGGCGATTTCGTCGGCGGACGGATCTCTCCCGTCGGGGCGGTGATTGGCGCCATCACGCTGACGCTGGCCAGCTCGCTGCTTGCCTTCATGCGCATTCCCCCTGACTGGCAGATTGGAGCGCAGGGCGCGATCCTCATCGTCGTGCTTGCGATGCGCGCGGTAATCGACCGGACGGGATGGAAAGGATGAACATCCATCGACGTCTGCTCGAGAAACCATGGCTGTGGTCGTTCGTGGCCGCGTTCGGTGTCTGGTTGGCCACCATCGCCTTCACCAAAGGCCAGGGCGGCGGCGAACTGCTCACGGCGGCTTTCACTTTCGCCGCCTTCTTTGTGATCACCGGCATCGCCCAGATGTTCGTCATCACGCTCGGACCCGGCAACGTGGACCTTTCTATTCCTGCCGCCATCACGCTGGCAGGCTCGGTCGCCATGAAGGTAATGGACAATCAGGATTCGATGATCTTCATAGGCCTCCTGGTTGCGCTCACCTGCGGGCTGGTGGTTGGCGTGCTCAACTACGGGCTGATCATGATCCTGCGCATTCCGCCGATCATCGCTACTCTGTCGTCGAGCTTCATAGTGCTATCGACCGCCATCGCCTATGGACGCGGCCTCCGGATCAAGCCGCCGCCGGCGCTCGCTGAATTCACCACCGCGGTGGTCTCAGGCGTACCTGTGCTCGCCGTCTGCGTCGTCCTGCTGGCTGCGGTCATGGTGATCATCCTGCACCGGACGATCTACGGCCGGTCGCTGCTGGCAATTGGCCAAAGTGCCAGGGCGGCTCGCTTCGCCGGCATCAACGTCGAGCGCATCCGCTTCATGACCTACGTCATGAGTGCTCTTCTGGCGGCTCTGTGCGGCTATCTTTTCTCCGGCTTTTCGGGCGGCGCTTCGCTCTCGATGGGCGAGCAATATCTCCTGGCCTCGATCGCGGTGGTGGTGATTGGCGGCACTTCGGTCGCCGGCGGCAACGGCAATGTTCCCGGCTTGTGGGGTGCAGCCCTGTTCCTGTTTCTGGTTCAGTCGATGCTGAACACCTACCAGCTCTCGGCCGGCCTGCGCTATCTCGCCACCGGCCTGATCATCATCGCGGTCATCGTCGCCGCGGGTGGCCAGAAGCCACCGCGTTAGATCAGCGGTTTCATGCTTTGTCGGCCGTGACGATGAGCGCCGGCATATCGAACACGCTCGTGCCGTCCTTGTCGGCGAACGGCTTCAGCGCCTGCTCGGCTTCCCGGAGCAGCGTCGCGAACTGCCCATCGTCGAGCATACCGCCGAGCGTCCAGACACAGGCCCGCTCGGTGGAGACGAGGGATGCGATCGAGGCGAACCTGACGCTGCCGTTGTGGCGGGCGATCTTCGCGTTCCCGAGCTCTGCCGCCGCGCAAATCCGGCGCAGCTTGTCCGGATCACCGAGCACGAACGGCGCCCGGAACGCGTCTGCCACGTGGTCGCCGAATAGCTTCTCGAGCAGGCGGGCGAGCGCCGCATAGCCCGGCGAATGGTCGAGCGCGTCGCAAACCGCCACCGCCAGTCGCCCCTTTGGCTGCAATACCCGCATCATCTCTCGGAACGCAGCCGGGCGATCGTCGAAGAACATGAGCCCGAACTGGCTCACCACGGCGTCGAAGCTCTGGTCCGGGTAAGGAAGCGACTCCGCCTTTCCCTCGCGCCATTCGATGGCGGTGCTCTTGCGGCGCGCAACCGACAGCATGTCCGGATTGGCATCGAGGCCGGCGACCGTGCCCTCGGGGCCGACGCGCTCGAGCGCCGCCAGGGCCAGGACTCCCGTCCCGCAGGCGACGTCGAGGACCCGCTCGCCGTCGCCGATCCGGGCGGCGCCCGCGACGATTGGACCCCACTGCCGGAATAGGGCCGGGACGAAGAGCTCGTCATACACTTCTGCCGGGGTGCGCGTTCTCTCGATGACGTTCATGGGTACCTCCGTGCCAGGACGATGTGGATGTGGTGTGGAGGCCATTGTATTCTGCACCATGGTCCAGACCCATGATCGAGCGTCCGGATCGCTTGCCGGACCGTCCGTCACGGATCCGCTGTCCGCAGTCCTGCGCACGGTAAAGCTTACGGGAGCCTTGTTTTTTCTTGTCGATGCAACTTCCCCGTGGGGCGTCGTAGTGCCGCACGCGGACGTATTCGGCCCGATCATCTTTCCTCAGGCGCAGCATATCGTCTCCTATCACATCGTCCTCAAAGGGTCTGGCTATGCCAGCGTCGATGGAGGCCGACCGACACCATTCGTCGCGGGCGACATCATCGTCTTTCCGCACGGCGATCCCTACGCCATGCTGAGCGAGCCGGGGCAGCCGCCCGCCTCCGCCGCTGAGGAAGCCATGCAGTTCTTCCGCGACATGGCGGCGGGCCGTCTGTCTTTTGTGGTCGAGGAAGGTGGCGGCGGCCACGAGCGGGCTCAGTTCGTGTGCGGCTTTCTCGGTTGCGATGCGCGCCCGTTCAACCCGCTGCTCGGCACCTTGCCGAGGCTCCTGCACATGCAACGCCCTGCCGACCTGGAGAGCGATCTACTCGACCGTCTGATCGATCTCACACTCGCGGAGGCGCGCATCGGCCGCGCCGGGAGCGAATGCATCCGTCTCGGACTGAGCGAGCTGATCTTCATAGAGGTGGTCCGCCGCTATCTGGCGACGCTTCCGGTCGAGGGGGCGGGATGGCTCTCGGGGCTTCGCGATCCGGCGGTCGGCCGCGTTCTGGCGCTGCTGCATGAGCGTCCGGCCCACTCATGGACACTCGAAGAGCTTGCGCACAGGACCGGAATGTCGCGATCGGTGCTGGCGGACCGGTTCGTCCAGCTGGTTGGTTGTCCGCCCATGCAGTACCTGACCCAGTGGCGTATGCAGATCGCAGCGCGGCTCCTGTCCGACGGGACGATGAAGGTGGCGGCGGTGGGCCGCGAGGTCGGCTACGCTTCCGAGGCGGCGTTCAGCCGGACTTTCAAACGGATCGCCGGAACCTCGCCCGCAGGCTGGCGACGGGAAACCAGACGTCAATGATTCACAGCAGAATCGGCATACACGACCGATGCCTTCAGGTTGTTGCACGAAGCCGGTGCTGGCCTTTACGCCCCGGGATTCGATGCTAGACTGCCCTCAACGTAACGATTTGGGCAGCAGCCGGGCTTCCCCCCGCACAACTTCCTTGAAGGCGGGGTGCGGGAACCGCTGGGGCCGAATGGAACCGATTTGGACGGGACGCGCGACTTCCAGTCACGAGCCAGGCGCCGCCGCTGGCCTTCATCGCGATCACGCAGGCCTCGCCCGTCGGCGCCGCATGCCTCGGGGGCCGAGCCGGCTCTGGTTTACGGCGCGCTGGATCTGGGCACCAACAACTGCCGCCTGCTGCTCGCCGAACCGGGTACCGGCGGGTTTTCCGTGGTGGATGCATTTTCGCGCATCGTAAGACTGGGTGAGGGGGCAACTCGCACCGGGCGCCTCGATGACCAGGCGATGCGACGAACCATCGACGCCCTCCGCGTGTGCGCCAACAAGCTGATCTGGCGCAAAGTCGAGCGTCGGCGGCTTGTGGCGACGGAGGCCTGCAGGATGGCGGCCAACGGAATCGAGTTCATCGAGCGCGTGAGATCCGAGACGGGACTGCGGCTCGAAGTCATCGACCGGCAAACCGAAGCGAAGCTCGCCGTCGCCGGAGCGGCGCCTCTGATCGAGCCTGACGCCGAGAAAGTTCTTGTTTTCGATATCGGCGGCGGCTCCACCGAACTCATTTGGCTTGATCGCGCGGCCGCCGAGCGAGCCATCCGGGATTGGATTTCTCTGCCCGCCGGCGTGGTGACAATCGCCGAAATGTTCGGCGGCGTCGAAGTGACGCGAGACGCCTTTGGCGCCATGTGCAGGCACGTACGCGAGATGCTCGAACCGTTCCGGGCGCGGCTCGTCGCCGGCACGGGTTTGTCCTCAGGCCCCGATCATTTGCTGGGAACCTCCGGCACGGTGACGACGATTGCCGGAGTGCAGTTGGGGCTGGCGCGATATGACCGGTCCCGCGTCGATGGCTCGTGGCTGACCATGGGTGATATCTCCGACGTGACCGCGCGTCTCATGGCCATGAGCTACGCCGAGCGGGCTGCCAGTCCATGCATTGGCTATGACCGGGCGGATCTCGTACTTGCGGGCTGCGCCATACTGGAGGAAATCTGCAGGGCTTTTCCGGCCGAGCGCCTGCGCGTTGCCGACCGCGGACTGCGCGAAGGCATCCTCACGAGCCTGATGAAGGAGGACGGTACGTACGGGCGACCCAATGGCGTTCACAGTTAGAGGCGGCCGCGGGGATCGCAAGGCTCGGCTCAGGACTGCCAAGGGCCGCACGCCGTCGCAAACGAACTGGCTCCAGCGTCAACTTAGCGATCCCTATGTTCATGAAGCCCGGCGGCTTGGGCTGCGGGCCCGTTCGGCCTTCAAGCTCATGGAGATCGACGACAGATATCGGTTGCTGAAGCCGGGCCAGACGATCGTCGACCTTGGCGCCGCGCCGGGTAGCTGGTCGCAGGTGGCTGCACGCCGGAGCAGGGCGGGCGAAGGCCGCGGCCGGGTCATCGCGATCGACCAGCACGACATGAAGCCGATTGCAGGCGTCACTTTTTTGAAGGTGGATTTTCTCGAAGACCAGGCGCGGGAGTTTCTGCGCGGCATCCTGGGCGGAGCACCGGTCGACGTCATTCTATCCGATCTGGCGGCCCACGCCACGGGTCACCGCCGAACCGACCATCTCAGGATTGTCGCGTTAAGCGAGGCAGCCTTTTCCTTCGCACGAGAGGCCCTGAAGCCTGGCGGCGTTCTCCTCTGCAAGGTCCTGCAGGGAGGCGCTGAAGGTGAGCTTCTCGCCGCCTTGAAACGCGCCTTCACCACGGTGCGGCATGTGAAGCCCGCCGCCAGCCGCAGCGGATCGGCCGAGTTCTACATGTTGGCTACCGGGTTCCGCGGCGGCGAATAGTCTTCGGAGGGCTGCAGTGACGCAGGCTCTGTTCGCACATGTTCGGGCCTGACGCCGAGCCCGACGGCGCGCCCCGCAATGCCGCTCAGCACGGGAAACCTGGCGACGAGGCGCATCGCCAGCGGCATCTTCAGGCCTGAGCTGCCGGCAAGTGCCGGTCTGATCAGGCGCTCCTGAACCGCGAGCTGAAGACGTTGCGTCACCCGGGTCGGCCAGTCGCGCCGCTTCTGAACCTGGGCGAGATGTTCCCCTTCCAGTCGCCCCAGCAGGAGCGCTTCGGCCAGAATGTTCGCTGCCGCGACCGCATCCTGAACCGCCAGATTGACCCCGACCCCGCCGACCGGCGACATGGCGTGGGCGGCATCGCCGATGCACAGGAAGCCCGGTCGCCACCACGTCTTCAGCCGGTTGACCTGAACGTTGAGCAACTTCACCTGCGCCCAGCCCCTGATTTCATCGGTGCGTGAGGGCGCAAACGGCACCAGCTCACCGATCGTCTTCTGGAACGAGTAGATGCCGCCGGCGCGCACGCGCTCGTATCCCCCTTTCGGTATCACGAACGCACACTGCCAGTAGTCTCCCCGGTTCAGCATGACGAAGACTGCGCCGGCATCGAACCGGGCTTGCGTTTCCTCCGTATCCTCCGGATGGCGCGACAAGCGGAACCACAGGGCGTCCATGGGCGCACCCAGCTCCTCGAGTGCGAGCCCCGACTGGCGCCGCAGCGCCGAATTGCGTCCATCGGCGGCGACCACCAGTTTCGTTTGCATTTCAACAGGTCCGTCGGATGTCCGGGCGCGGACGCCGACAACGTCACCGCCTTCCTCGATCAATGTCTGCGCTTCGCAATCCATCATCAGCCGAAAGGTGGCGTAGCGGCGTGCCTTCTCCGCGATGAAATTCAGGAAGTCCCACTGCGGCATCATGGCGATGAACGGTGCTCGCGTCGGCAGGCGGGAGAAATCGGCGAGTACGACGCGCTGCTCGCCGAACCGGACGGCGAGACGCGGCACCGGCTGGTGCGGCAACTTCAGGAAGTCATCGAGAAAACCCAACTCACCCATGATCTCCATGGTGGAGGGATGGATGGTGTCGCCCCGGAAATCGCGGAGAAAGTCTGCATGCTTCTCAACCACTACTGCGTCGACTCCGGCACGCGCCAGGAGCAACCCCAACATGAGCCCTGCGGGACCGCCCCCCGCGATGCAGCAGGTCGTCTCGATCGGGCTCCTGGCCCTCATCCGGCGCTCGCTTCTACGGTCGCGGTTCTGGCAGCCATCGGCTGTCCGATGGCTTTCAGAAGACGGCTGAACTCGGGCGTTCGGATGTCGAAAGCCTTGCCGCCGCGAATGCGGGAAAATTCGATGGCGCGCAGCGTTCCGCCGTGCTCCTCGTCATGACCGACGACGCCTGATTCACCCCTGCAGGCCGCTATCGGCCGCGTGTTCCACCATGCTGCGGATGAGGCGCAGATCCTCTGCGTTGGCGGCAGCGGAGCGGGCGAAGTAGCCGGACTTTTGCACCAGGGTGCGCTCTGCGCCGACGAGCTTGGCCAGTCGCTTCGCAAACCAGTCGCCCACGTTGATCTTGTCGAGCTTGACGTGGCCGAAGGCGTCGCGCTCGATCGCCTCGCCGCGCGACTGCATCTCCGTGACGATCTCGCGCACGTACGCTCCTTCGCTCAGGAAGATGTTGACGCAGTCCTTGCGGCCCATCACGTCCTTGAGCCGCCGGCCCTCGGCCGTGAGGTCGACTTTCATCTCGGGCACGTAGACCGCGTCGATCTCCTTGTGCTCGCGGCTGAGATTGAATTCGGGCAGGAAGTCGATTGCCGCCAGCCGCTCGCAATACGAAATTGCCGTCGCCGCGGTGAGCCACCCGCAGTTCCGCCCCATGACTTCGTGAATCAGCAGCATGCGCGGGGTGGTGCTCTGTTCGTTCACGACGTTCTCGAAGAAGATCGCGCCCTGTTCGGCGGCAGTCACCGCTCCGAGCGACTGCCGGATAGGCACGATGTCGTTGTCGACCGTCTTGGGCAGGCCGACGACCGTGAGCCGGTAGCCGTTGCTCGCGAGATGCCGGGCGAGGTCGGCGGCGGCGGTATTCGTGTCATCGCCTCCGATGGTATGCAGGATGGTGATGCCGTCGCGCGCCAGCTGCTCTGCCGCGACCTGCAGCGGATCCTGGTCCTCCGTAACGAGGCCGCGGGCGACGCAATCCTTCTTGTTGGTGAGCTTGATCCGGCTGTTTTTGATCGGCGAGCCGCCATGGTGATGCAGGATGGCGGCTTTGGCCCGGACCTCCGGCGTGACGGGCAGGGACTGGCCTTTAAGGAGCCCCCAGTAGCCGGCGCGATAGCCGATGATTTCGGCTGCGGGAACAAGTCTGGTGTAGCATTCGATCAGCCCGCCGACAGCCGAGGACAGGCATGGGGCGAGACCCCCGGCGGTCAGCATCGCCACCTTTGCACGCGCCATCCGCTGCTCCTTCGAATGCGTCGAGTAATACACGGACTGCGCGGCGATTGAAACGCTGCCGGCGCACTGGACGCCCCGCTCTCCGCGGTGTTAAAGACAGCCGCCAACCCTGAGCGATTCGGCTGGTGCTGTAAGCCGGCCCTGCCGCGGTACAAGGAGATGGCAATGGAACGGCCCGACGTCGGCGCTCTTCCCGAATCCCTCACCTTCGATGATGTCCTGCTGCGGCCCAACGCTTCGGCGGTGCTGCCGGCCGAGGTCACGACCCGCACGCGGCTCACGCGGTCCATCGAGCTGTCGATCCCCATCGTTTCGGCCGCCATGGATACGGTGACCGAGTCTTCGATGGCCATTGCCATGGCCCAGCTTGGCGGTCTCGGCGTAATACACCGCAATATGGCGCCCGACCTGCAGTCCGATCACGTGCGCCAGGTCAAGAAGTTCGAGAGCGGAATAGTGGTCAATCCGGTCACTATCGGACCGACTGCATCGCTTGCTGACGTGTTGGCGCTCAAGGACAGGCATCGCATTTCGGGCATCCCGGTCGTGGACGGCGCCGGAAAGCTCGTCGGCATCATCACCAATCGCGACGTGCGTTTCGCCACCGACCTCAACCAGCGGGTTGGCGACCTGATGACCAGAACGCTGATCACGGTCAGGGAAAACGTCGATCGGGAGGAGGCCAAGCGGCTGCTGCACAAGCACCGCATCGAGAAACTCCTCGTGGTCGACGACGAGCACCGCTGTGTCGGGCTGATCACGGTCAACGACATGGAAAAGGCGGCGCTGCATCCCGACGCTGCCAAGGACGAGCAGGGCAGGCTTCGCGTCGCTGCCGCAACTGGAACGGGGGATCATGGCTTCGAACGTGCGCGGGCGCTGATCGAGGCTGAAACCGACATTATCGTCGTCGACACGGCCCACGGGCACTCGGTTCACGTCATCGATCAGGTGGCTCGCATCAAGCGCTACTCCAACAAGGTGCAGGTGATGGCCGGCAATGTGGCCACCGCCGAGGCGACCCGCGCCCTCGCCGGGGCGGGTGCGGATGCCGTCAAGGTCGGGATCGGGCCGGGGTCCATATGCACGACACGCATCGTCGCCGGAGTGGGGGTGCCGCAGCTATCCGCCATCCTCGAATGCGCGGCCGAAGCCGAGAAGGCGGGCGTTCCGGTAATTGCCGACGGCGGCATCAAGTTTTCCGGAGATCTTGCCAAGGCGCTCGCCGCCGGCGCGGCGACCGCCATGATCGGCTCACTGCTTGCCGGGACAGAGGAAAGCCCGGGCGAGACGTATCTTTACGAGGGCCGGAGCTACAAATCCTATCGCGGCATGGGGTCGGTGGCCGCCATGGCGTTGGGATCGGCCGACCGCTACTTCCAGCAGGAGGTCAGGGATCAGCTCAAGCTCGTTCCCGAGGGCATCGAAGGCCAGATTCCTTTCAAGGGCTCGGTGTCCGGCGTGCTGCATCAGCTGGTCGGCGGCTTGCGTGCCGCCATGGGCTACACCGGTGCTGCCGACCTGGAACAGTTCCGCAGGCGCGCGCAGTTCATCCGCATCTCGGGCGCCGGGCTCAGGGAAAGCCACGCCCATGACATCATGATCACTCGCGAAGCGCCCAACTATCAGCGGCAGCCGTAGAGCGGATTGCGAAGATGACCCACCAATCGTCATTCCGGCGCAATCCCCGGGTCGAGCCCGAGGAGGAATCCCGCTGGCAAGCGGCTCTAGGGACCGACTAAGCAGAGACCTCAGATTCGCTGGGGTGACGAAATTCGTCTTGCTCTAGGGGTACGCCCATGCGCTTGGCCGGGCGTGCCCAGGCGGCAATCGAGGTTCTTTCAGAGGTGATTCTTCGGCACCGGCCGGCCGCCGAAGCTCTGAAGGATTGGGGTATCGCCCACCGCTTTGCAGGTTCCGGCGACCGGGCAGCCATCGGCAATCTGGTATACGACGTGCTGCGCCGGAAGTCCTCGATCGCGGACAGGGCGGGAAGCGAGGACCCGGGCCCCCTCGTTCTGGCAGCCTTGCATGACAGTGTGGAACCTGCCGATCGATGCAGTCGTTGCGCTGGCGTCGGACCCCCATGGACCTCAGCCGCTTTCTCCCGGTCAGGCTTCCCGGCTGAATGGTGCACTTGCCTCGCCATCGCACCCCTGGATCACCGGCGACTATCCGCAGTGGCTCGACTGCGTCGTTCGCCCGTGCGTTCGGTGAGGGGCGCAGCGACCAGGGACGATCGCTCGCCACGCGCGCTCCCGTTGACCTGCGGGCCAATACGCTGAAGGCATCGCGCGGCAAGGTCCTGCGCGCTTTGGAGAGGCTGAGGCGCCGCCGAAGGCCCCTTGTCGCCGCACTGCGTCCGCCTGCCCGTTCCCCCGCCCGACGGGCGCACGCCCAATGTCGAAGCCGAACCCGCTCACGGCAAGGGGTGGTTCGAGGTACAGGATGCGGGTTCTCAGGTATCCGCCTTGCTGTCGGGCGCCGCACCGGGCGAGCAGGTCGCGGACATTTGCGCAGGAGCCGGCGGCAAGACGCTGGCGCTCGCGGCAATGATGCAGAACCGCGGCCAGATTCATGCCTACGACCAGGACAAACATCGCCTCCGGCCCATCTTCGAGCGGATGGCGCGCGCCGGCGCCCGCAACATACAGGTTATCCCGTCCGATGCCCCACAGCGCCTCGACTCGCTGGCCGGGCGGCTCGACGCGGTCTTCATCGATGCACCCTGTTCGGGTTCCGGAGCGTGGCGGCGCAAGCCGGATGCCAAATGGCGTCTCAGGCCGGAGGCGCTGCAGCGGCGGTGCACCGAGCAGGCCACGCTGCTGGATCGCGGGGCGGGACTGGTCAGAGCCGGCGGGCGTGTCGTCTACGTCACCTGCTCGGTCCTCCCTGAGGAAAACCGCGATCAGATCGAGCAGTTCCTGAACCGGCGTCCCGACTTCCGCCTCGCTCCGTTTGGCAACACTTGGGCGAAGGCGATCGGAGGGGCTCCGCCCCGTTCCGCCGACGGCGCGCAGGACACGCTTCTGCTGACGCCGCGCGATCATGCCACCGACGGCTTCTTCATTGGCGTTGTAGAACAGCACCAGAGCCCACCATGAAGAGCAACATTCTCTACCTGATGGCCACCGAGGCGGAGCTTGGTCCACACCTCAAGCGCCATATCAAGCCGGTCATCACCGGTGTCGGACCGGTGGAGGCTGCCGCCGCCACGGCGTTCGTGCTCGCCCGGCTTCGCGACAAGGGTCAACTCCCCGACTTCATCGTTTGCCTCGGCTCTGCGGGCTCTCGCCGCCTTGCGCAGGGCGAAGTCTACCAGGCGAGCGCTGTTTCCTATCGTGACATGGATGCATCGCCGCTCGGCTTTGCCAGGGGAACGACGCCTTTTCTGGACCTGCCGGCTCGGTTGCCGCTCAAACCCGTCATTGCCGGACTTCCGCAGGCAACCTTGTCGACCGGCGCGGCCATCGTCTCGGGCGCCGCCTATGACGCCATCGATGCAGACATGGTCGACATGGAGACTTTTGCGGTGGTGCGCGCCGCCATGCGCTTCGAGGTTCCGCTCATCGGCCTGCGCGGCATCTCCGACGGAACGCAGGAGCTGCGCCGCTACGCCGACTGGTCGGAGTACCTGCACGTCGTCGATGAGCGGCTCGCCGCCGCCGTCGCTCTGGTAGAGCGCGCGCTGTAATGCAGTCGGGATACGTGCGACCTTGACTTTCATGACTTCTCTCCATCGTCATTCTGGCGCAGGCCGGAATCCCGCTTGAGGCTTCTCCAGTTGCGGAGGCGTCAAAGCGGGAGACCAGCTTTCGCTGGTAGGACGGATGGGTGCCCATGGCGCAGCGTTCCGTTCAGAAAAGTGATTCCTGCCGTCATCGGCCGTTGACGACTTCATTGCAGCAGCCGCCCAGGCCCGCTGCCGCTCTTCGTCCAAAGCTCGAGCCGGCGCAGCGGCGCAATGTTCTCGTGTACTATGCGTTCAGCTTCCTCGTCGGCTTCTACATTGCCACCGGCACGACCGTGCTGTTCGAGCAGAAGCTCGGCCTCTCGTATGCGCAGATCTTCACCCTCGACGCCATCTACATGCTCATGTTCATCCTCTTCGAAGTCCCGAGCGGCGCGCTCGCCGACCTCATGGGCAGGAAGAGGACCATGCTCGCCGGGCTCGCGGTGCTCATCGTTGGCGCGATCGCTACCGGCAATGCGCAGAACTTCCTGCACCTGTTCCTGAGCTCTCTGATCTGGGCGCTCGGCTTTTCCCTGATTTCCGGTTCTTCGGAAGCGCTGCTCTATGACAGTCTGAAGGACGACAAGCTGTTTCACCGCATATCCGGCCGCGCCCTGTCGTTCTCGATCATCGGCCTAGCGCTGGCGGGGGCCGTGGGACCGCTCCTGTTCACGCGGCATTTCCGGCTTCCCTATCTTACCTCGGCGCTGCCCTTCGCGGCGGCCCTCGCAGCCATGGTTCTCTACCGCGAGGCAGCCCCGGCTTCGATGCAGCCGTTTTCCGCCGGCAATTACGCCAGACAAATCCGCGACGGGGCTGGCAAGGCGTTCGCCGACCGCTTCGTGCTCTGGAGTATGGGCGCCATGGCGATCGTCTTCGCCGTCAGCTACACGTTCACGAGCTCCTATCAGCCCTACCTGATCCAGGTTGGCTTCAGCGTGTCGCAGTTCGCGCTCATCCTGCCGCTGATGTTCGTGAGCGAGGCGTTGGGCGGCGCCTGGTCGGAAAAGATCACCTCGCGCATGGGCGAGACCGCGGCATTCTGGCTGAATTTCCTGGCGCTTGGCGCAAGCCTTGTGGCGCTCGGGCTCCTCGCCAGCAGATTCGCCGTGCCGATCCTGTTCCTGTATGGATTTGTGCAGGGGTTTCTGCGGCCGCTCGCCAGCACCTATGCCAATCGCCATATCGAATTGGAACACCGCGCGACGGTCGTCTCCGTGCAGGTCATGGTCAGCACCGTTGTCGCTTCCGCGCTGCTGTTCGCCTTCGGCTTTCTCACCGATCGCATCGGAGTGATCGCGCTCGCCGGTGTCCTCGGCGCGCTCGTCCTTGTAGCCGGCATCGCCCTGCTGCTGGCGAAGCCGAAAGCGCGTGCCTAGGCTGGACGCACGCCTGCAGCGGCGCCACTTCTCTGGGTCATCAGATCACCCTCTCAGCGGATTGAGAATCTCATTCCCGTCGAAATCCTTCTCGTTGTCAGTGACGATCACGCAATCATTAGCCTCTGCGACGGCGGCGATGATCGTATCGAGCGCACTTCGCGGCCGCCCCTTCAACTTGCCGTCGGCCATCAACCGTGCCCAAATCAGGCCAGCGCGCACATCGAACGTCAGCACGCGGCCCGAGAATAGGGCCTGCGGTCCCTCCGGCCCGGAGAACCAGGCCTCGAGCTGGTCGCGCCGCTTGCTGGCGGGCTTTTCGAGCACCCCTCGGCGGATCTCAGCGACCGTGAGCGAGGTGATGAAAAGGTCTTCGTCGCTCTGTTCTGCCATCCATGCCAGCAGGGATTCCGAAGCGGACGGCTTGACGATGTTGCTGATGATGTTGGTGTCGAGCAGGTACCGCATCAAATCCCGACCTTACGTCCTTCCTCGCGAGGACGCGTCAGGTCGAGATCAGCGCCAACCAGCGGAGAGCGTCGGAGCGCAGCCAGGATGCTCCCCTTCCTGGGAGGCTCGCCCGCGATAGATTGGCTGACGGCGGCCCGCAGCCGTGAGGCTTCAGGCCCGTCCTCGGCGAGGCGCCGCGCGAGTGATCGGATGAGGTCTCGATCGGTATCACGTCCCAGCACCTCGAAGCGCGCAAGCCCGCGCTCGCTTAGACGAGACCGATAGTTCTGAATGGCGCGCTTTTGCGAGGTGCCCACGGTGCCCTCCAGATATTTCCAGTAATATAGCCGGAGTGGTGGTTCGTTCAAGGGGGCGTGACTGTGGCAACGCCCGGTGGACAGCGGCGCGCGCTCGTCCTTGTCGCCGGCATCGCCCTGCTGCTGGCGAAGCCGAAAGCGCGCCTAGGCGTAGGGTCCTGCCGGTTGCTTGCGGACTTCGAATGCGAGGCGGTAATTCCCGCCGATGGCGCACGACCGCATCCTGATCATCGACTTCGGATCGCAGGTGACGCAGCTGATCGCGCGCCGGGTGCGCGAGGCCGGCGTCTATTGCGAGATCGTGCCCTACAAGAAGGCCGACAGCGCACTCGACTGGCCGGAACTGAAGGGCATCATCCTTTCCGGCGGACCGGCCTCCGTGCTCGAGGATAGAAGCCCAACCGCGCCCATGCGGGTGTTCTCCCGCGGCGTTCCGGTGCTCGGCATCTGCTACGGCGAGCAGACCATGTGTGCCCAGCTCGGCGGTAGGGTCGAGTCTTCCGATCACCGCGAATTCGGCCGCGCCTACGTGGGGATCAGTGAACACTGCCCGCTTTTCGACGGTGTCTGGAGCGTCGGCGAGCGCCATCAGGTATGGATGAGCCACGGCGACCGTGTCGTGGCGCTGCCGCCGGGGTTCCGGACGGTGGCCGTTTCCGAGGGCGCGCCTTTTGCGGCGATCGCCGACGACAAGCGCCAGTTCTATGCCACCCAGTTCCACCTGGAAGTTGCGCACACTCCCGACGGCAGCCGTCTTCTGAAGAACTTCGTGATCGAGATCTGCGGGTGCCGGGGCGACTGGACGATGGCTTCCTTCCGCGACCAAGCGATCCACCGCATCAAGAAGCAGGTCGGCTTCGAAAGGGTGATCTGCGGCCTTTCCGGCGGCGTCGACAGCGCGGTGACTGCCGTGCTGATCCACGAGGCGATCGGCGAGCAGCTCGACTGCATCTTCGTCGACCACGGCCTGTTGCGCCGCGACGAGGCTGACGAGGTGGTCGGGCTGTTTCGCAAGTCCTACAACATTCCGCTTCATCACGTGGATGCTTCACAGCTGTTTCTCGATGCGCTGGCGGACGTGAGCGATCCCGAGGAAAAGCGCAAGACTATCGGCCGGCTGTTCATCGAGGTGTTCGAGGAGGAGGCAGGCAGGGCAGGCGGCGCTGCATTCCTCGCCCAGGGGACGCTATATCCCGATGTGATCGAGAGCGTGTCCTCCACCGGCGGACCGTCCGTCACCATCAAGTCGCATCACAACGTCGGCGGTTTGCCCGAGCGGATGAACATGCGGCTGCTCGAGCCGCTGCGCGAGCTGTTCAAGGATGAAGTGAGGGCGTTGGGCCGCGCGCTCGGGCTGCCGGAACACTTCGTCGGCCGCCATCCGTTTCCAGGCCCCGGACTCGCCATCCGAATTCCAGGCGTGGTGAGCCGTGTGAAGCTCGAAATGCTGCGCAAGGCCGATGCGATCTATCTCGACGAGATCCGCAAAGCCGGCCTCTATGACGCCATATGGCAGGCCTTCGCGGTGTTGCTTCCGGTGCAGACTGTAGGCGTCATGGGCGATGGACGAACGTATGACAACGCGCTCGCTCTCAGGGCGGTGACTTCCAGCGACGGCATGACGGCCGAGAGCTTTCCGTTCGACCACGCCTTCCTCGCGGCCTGCGCCACCCGTATCATCAACGAGGTGCCGGGCATCAATCGCGTGGTCTACGACGTCACCTCGAAGCCGCCGGGGACGATCGAGTGGGAGTAGGGCGGCTTGCTCTAGATGACTGAGACAGGAGTGCCGCATGTCAGCCGCAACCATGACATCCAAAGGCCAGATCACCGTTCCTGCCGAAGTGCGCGCCAGGTTTCGCCTCCATCCCGGCACCAAGGTCGACTTCGTCGAAAATCAGGCGGGTGAGCTCGTGCTGCGGCCCAGAACCGGAGATATCCGGGTGTTGCGGGGGATCATCAAATATGACGGCCCACCGGTTTCCATTGAGGACATGAACCGAACGATAACCGCGGCCGCCGCCCGGAAGTTCAAGCGTTCGGTATCGTGATTGCCGTCGATACCAACATCCTCGTGCGTTACATCGTTGCGGACGACAGAGATCAGTCGGCGCGTGCCCGGTCGTTCGTCGAGAATGAACTGACGGCCGATCGCCCGGGGTTGGTTACGATCGTCGCGATCGTCGAGCTCGGCTGGGTGCTTCAGGGAATTTATGCGTGTCGGCGCAGATGGTCGTGGACATATCGCAAGCTCTCAGCGCGGCAAGCCGTGACGTCGATCGCGAGTTCGCGCGGTCGCGCTCCCGCATGAGGACCTTGCCGATGCGTTGATCCAAGATCGGCAGGTCGATGGGTTGCGAGAAAACCGTGACGTTGATAGCCGCAGGTTCGCGCAGATAAAGCCCGCCTCAGGCCATCACACCGAGATACAGCCCGAAAAGTGTGTGCGTGAACAGGGGACTTCCGGGTGGCGATCGCGCCGCCGAGAAAGCCGGTCAGCAGTATGAAGCCGAGAACCGATGTGCGCGGGATGGAATAGAGCACGGCGATGATGAAGATGGAACCGGGGCGGAGTTCTGAAGGGGTGACAAGCGAGTTCTGCCCTGTTTCGGCCACGATCGGAGCACCTTCATGCCGGCGTCGAAGGGCAGAAGCGCCCGTCCATGGGGCTCAGGCTGGTGGGGAAGGGCTCGATTGCCGCGCATTCATTTCGTTTCCCCTTCGACGAAGGCGGCGAGCTGCTCGGCGCACATCGCCCAGCCTTCATGGAAACCCATCTTCTCGTGCTCTTCGCGGTCGCCGACCGTCCAGTGCCTGACCAGCGCCGTGTACCTGGTCTTGCCGCCATGATCTTCGAAGGTCAGGATCACCGTCATGAACGGCCTTTCCGAGGGCTCCCACGCTTTCGTGAAGGCGTCGGTGAAGACGAGCCGCTCGTTCGGAACGACTTCGAGATAGACACCCTGGTTCGGGAAATCCTGACCTTCCGGGCTGCGCATCACGATGCGGTTCGCGCCGCCGGCACGGACATCGGTCTCAACGGCCGGCGTTGTCCACGGCTTGGGTGCGAACCACTGCTTGAGCAGCTCGGGGTCCGTCCATGCCTTGAACATCTTTTCGCGCGGGGCGTCGATCACGCGCTTCAGCACGAGATCGCGGCCCGACGTCGAAGTCGTGGTCTTGCGGGTGGTCATCGGGTTTCTCCTTCATGTTGGTCTGATTTCCATCTTGTCGTCGAACGCTGCGGCACAGAATTGACATGTCACACGCGCCCTTGACAGTCGCCCACATAGATGTTCTCTCTATGTTCTCGCAGCCAAGGGGCCAAAAACCCGGCCGTACATGGACACGATGGCCACCATCCTCCATGCGGACCTGGACGCCTTCTACGCCTCGGTCGAGCAGCTGCTGGATCCGTCGCTGCGCGGCAAACCCATTGCCGTCGGCGGCGGGGTAGTGCTTGCTGCGTCCTACGAAGCGAGGGCGTTCGGGGTCCGCGGGGGGATGCCGGGACGGCGGGCGCGCGAGCTCTGCCCGCAACTCACTTTCGTCAGCGGCCACTTCAACGAGTATCAGCGGCTGGGCGATGCCGCCATCGATGTGATGGCGAGCTTCACGCCCCTCGTCGAGCGGATCTCCATCGACGAGGCGTTTGCCGACGTGGCGGGCACAGCGCGTCTCTTTGGTCCGCCAGCCGAAATTGCGAAGGCGATACGACGACGCGTGCGCAAGGAGCTGGGACTGCCGATTTCGGTGGGCGTGGCGAGCACCAAACACCTGGCAAAAATCGCCTCGCAGGTAGCCAAGCCCGACGGGCTCGTTGTCGTCGATCCTGAGACCGAACTCGAGTTCCTTCACGATCTGCCGGTCGAGCTGATGTGGGGAGTGGGCCCGGTCGCCAAGGCGCGACTGGGCGAGACCGGCGTGTCCACCATCGGGCAGTTGGCGAAGATTTCGGGGCGCTCGTTGGAGCGACTGCTCGGCCGGGCGGTGGGGGAAAAGTTGGCGGCGCTGGCGTGGAATCGCGACCCGCGGGAAATCAAGACGCATCGGCGGGCGCGGTCGGCCGGAGCGCAGTCAGCGATCGGCAGGAAGCCTGCCGATGAGCGCGTTTTCCGGCCCACGCTGCGGTATCTCGCTGACAGGATCGGCACCCGGCTCCGGGCCAAATCCCGCTCCGGCCGGACCGTGACGGTGCGGGTGCGGTTCGCCGACCTTCGCTCAGTCACTCGATCTCTGACGCTGCCCGCACCGATCTCGGCAACTTTGATCCTTGCCGAAATCGCAGAGGAACTGGTGCGTGGCGTCCTGGCAGATCATCTGGAAGAGAAGATAATCTCGCTGCTGGCGATATCGGTGTCGCACCTGGAAAAGCACCCTGCATTGCAGCTGGAGCTCCCGCTTGGACTTGAGGATGAGGCGCGCCTGCCCGGCGCAAGAACGGCTATGGCGCGCTGGGTGGCCGACTGCGCGATCGACGCGGTTCGCGAGCGCTTCGGACGTGACGGCGATCGGATACGGATTGGCCGCGCTGGAAGCTTCGCGCTCCATTCCCGACGAGTTCCGCGAGCTCGCCGAAAGGGATCTGTGAACACCGCCGCGTCGCAGTAAACCCATCGTCACCCCCTATCGCTTGAGGCTATTCCGCCTGCGGAGGGCTCAACGCTGGATACCAGGTTGCAAGCTCGCTCTAGCGGCTCGGTTCATCGCCCCGTCGGCAGGCCTCGAAAAGGAACCAGGTGCGTTTCTCGGTCTCGTCGATCCAGACTTCGATCAGGCTCGCGCTGGCCACGTCCCCGCTCTCATCGCACACCCCGTGGGCCTCGCGCATCGCCGCGGCCATCTGTTTGTTGTCGTCGCGCAGCTCCGCCAGCATGTCCAGCGGCGCGACGTATTCGGCGTCGTTGTCCAACACGCGCTGCAGCCGCGCGATGTGTCCGATGGAACGCAATGTCGTGCCGCCAATCTTGCGAACACGCTCGGCAAGGGCGTCGGTTGTCGCAAAGATCTGCTCGGCTTGCTCATCCAGGAGCAGATGGTAATCGCGGAAGTGCGGACCGGAGATATGCCAGTGGAAGTTCTTGGTCTTGATGTAGAGCGCAAAAGCGTCCGCAAGCAGCAGGTTCAGCGCCGCCGCGACGTCGCGCGTTGCGTTCGAGCTGAGATCCGTCGGGGTGTGCAGCGGCGCGGCGCGGCGGGTATTGGGGTCATTTGCCTTCATCGGGTCTGCTCCTTCTCTGGACTAAATTGCACTTTGATAACGCCCTCTCGCTGATCTGGAAACGTTTTCGCACGGTGTCCAGCGTGGTGGCTATCGACAAGGCCCAACTCTGCCCTTGACGGACGCTACGCATGCCCACATAAATATAGTACATACTAGATAAAGAAAAACCAATGCGCACCGTCACTCTGATGACTGCCAACCAGAAATTTTCCAAGCTCATCAAGGAAGTCGAGCACGGTGAGGGCTTCCTGATCACTCGGCGCGGTCGCCCCATAGCCAAACTGGTGCCTCACATGGCCGACAAGACTGTCGATCCCGAGTGGTCGGCGGCCTATCGGCGGATGATGGCGCGACTGGAGGAGGGCGCCTCGCTCGGCGGTCTCAAAGTAGAGCGGGAAGAACTCTATGACCGTTAAGGGGCGCTTCTCCCTCGACACCAACATTCTCGTCTATGCTGTCGATCGGGATGCCGGCGAACGGCACGTGCGGTCCAGGGAACTCATGGGGCGCGCCGCTAAGCGCGACTGCGTGCTGACGGTTCAGGCGCTCGCCGAGTTCTTCTATGCGACGACACGGAAAAACCTGCTTGAGCCCGCCCGTGCAAGCACCTTCGTGCGCGACTTGCTCGACGTCTTTCACGTCACCTCGGCCGACGATGCGGCCCTTGTCGACGCCATGAACGCGGTCGACGAACACCGGCTATCGTTCTGGGACGCGATGCTCTGGGCCACGGCACGGCAGATCGGCTGTTCCTCGATTCTCAGCGATGATATGCAGGATGGTCGGCGACTGAGCGGCGTCGAGTTCATCAATCCCTTCACCGCTGGCAACGCGTCTCGCCTCGCGGTGCTGCTCGAAGCATGACTAGTAGGGCTGGTATTCGGCGACCCGCCCGTCGGATGCCTACTCCTGGATGGCATCGAGAGCAGGGCCGGCGCCATCTATCTCCGCGACCGCGAGCTCGATTGATGGCGACAACCGGAGAGCCCCTTAGCGCAAGCAGCGCGTCGTACAACTGAACCACCTCTTCCCAGTTGGTGCGACCCGTGCGGCAGCGATGGACGTGCGCCGACTGCAAGGCGCCTTCGAGCTGATACCGGCCGATGGAGGTCAGACGCTCCGCGGGCCGGCAAACAGCGGCAGGGCAGAGGTCGAGTGTGCGCTCTCGATCGCCAGCAGTCGCAGCTTGGTCGTAACCCCGCCGTGAGCGGAGAAGCCGCCCGCCTTGCCGTTGGCTGCGGTGACGCGATGGCACGGCACGATGATGGGCCAGGGGTTGCGGCCAAGCGACTGCCCCACTTCTCGGGCCTGGGCCGGGTCTCCCAGGCGAGCAGCGATTTCACCGTAGGTGAGCGTCTCTCCGGTGTGGATCGTGCGGGCCAACTCATATACGGAACGATCCCAGGCACCGACGTCACGGAAATCGAGTTCGATCGCCGCAAGATCGATGCGTTCGCCCCTCAGGAGACGGGTAATCCCCTGAACCGCTTCCCGCACGGGCTGCGGTGGGTGGGCTTCACTCGCCTCGGGAAATCTGCGGCGCAGGCGCTTCAGGGTGTCAACGGCGGACTTTTCCGGCAGCTGCAGCCCGACGATGCCGTGGTCGCTCCATGCAACCGCGCAAGGGCCGATCGCTGTTTCGAACAGCGCGAGTCCGGGCTTTTCCATTTGCGCAGCATATTGAATGCGGACGCTCGAAGCTACACCAGCCCCATGCGCCGCAATCCCTGCACTTCCACCTGGCCGTGGATCTGACGAATCTGCGCAAACATGCCGTTGAGGAACCGGCGCAGCTCGGCCCGCATTTGCGCGGTGATATGTGGGTAGCGGTTGAGAAGAAAGGCGGCGAAGGAAAAGCCGCGCTGTTCCGCGATACGCAGGATTTCGCGATCGAGCACCGGCACGAATATTTCTCCTCCTTTGACGAGCTCGGCATAGAGATTGACCACATGGCAGTAGTCGCTGACGTGGCCAACCGCGTCGTTCCGCACCGGCACGAAGCGGTCGAGCTGACCACAATGAAAAATCTGGCGGGCCAGCTTTAATGAGGCAAACGGCCGATCGATGATGTACAGAACGATGACCACGAAGCCCGCCCGGCGCGCTTCGTTGATGAAGTCGATGTGCTCGAACAGCGCGAAGGTGTCGGCCAGCATCCGGGAGGAGAGATCGATCACATAGTCGCGCGGCGCGTGGCCGAGCATCGTATCGATCATCGCCATCTGACCGATCGTGCGGCTGAGATCGACGAGCCGGGTGCGCTCCGGCAAATAAGCGCGAATGCCGCCCAGCGGGCACTCGGCGTCGAAAACAGCGGGCTCGCGACCGACCAGCGTCAGGTCATCGGCGATGAGGCGCGCCAGGAGAGTTTTGCCATTGCGCGTCTGGTCGGAGCACACGACGTGGATCTTCGGCGTCATGCGCGTATTTCCGACTGGCGTGGGCCGGAACCGCCAATTGGCGCCGGCCCATGCTGATCATGACTACTCGGCTGCGGCGGCCGCGACCGGCTGTCGAGCTTGTGTCAGCAGGTTCTGCATGAGCGAGAGCCGCTCGAGCTGCTGATCAATGTCGTGACACCACCGCCGCACGTAGCCCCGAAGCACGAATGAGAAATTGCCCGGTTGGCCATCCGCCGCCCGGTTGTCGATGAAATCCTTGTACGTCACGCCTTCGAGATCGACCTGTTCGTAAGCCATTTCATTCAGCTTCGGAACATCGAGCTCACCCTGTTCCTTCACGCGCGCGAAGTAGCGCCGGTAGGTCTTGGGATCCCATTCGAAAAAGTTGGTTTCGTTGATGAAGTTGCGAGCGACCACATAGTCGACGCCGCTCACATATTTGGCGACCTCTCCAATTTCGTTCATCGAGGCGATCGCCGGCCCGATCACGTGCACGAGGCCGAGATCGAAGTAGCCGGCCCGGGCGGCCTCGAACACGCCGATCCGATCGAAGATATCGAGCGCCAGGGAAAGATTTCCGGCTTTCAGGTCGACGAGCGTCACGCGAACGCTCGCCGTATCCAGGGTATCGAGGATTTTCATCTGATCCGCGACATGAGGAAGGTCAATGACCTCGGTGTTGCCGGGATAGAAGCGGTGGAGAGTCCCTCGCGGGTGCTCGGTGTCGAATGCCCGAGCCTGGACACTCTTGCGCGACAGATAGTCGAGGAGGGCGCGGGAAATCGTCGTCTTACCGACGCCCCCCTTATCTGCGCCGATCAGAATAAGTGTCGGTTTCATTTACGTTGGCCCCAGATTTGTTGAGTTGACGGTCCCGTCCAGTGGCCATACCTCGGTGTCGAAAGGGACCGATTTATGGCGACTGAGCGCGCGTATTCAAGCCAGTTCGTTTCCGAAAGTACATCGTTATTTTTCGCGTGCTGATAACCGCGACCAAGTGCATTGATTTTTTTGAGCCTTTGCCCACGATTGATCGAGCCGCGCCCTGTTGACAAACTGGCGACGGTCGTGCGCTGGGTCGATTTTTTGGCAAACTGCGACAATGCGCGCGCTGGGAGAGCTGCTCATGCACATTCTTGTCATCGGCATCGCGCTGTTTTTTCTGATCCACCTCGTTCCGCTCGCTCCTGGGTTGCGCGCCTCTCTTGTGGGCAGCCTCGGCGAGCGCGCGTACAGGATTGCGTTCTCGCTGGTTTCCGCAGTTGGAGTGGCGCTCATGATCTGGGGCTACGCGGTGACGACGGCCGGGTCGTCCGTACCGGCCATCGTATATCAACCGCCCGGGTGGGCCCGGCATGCGACGATGCTGCTGGTGTTTCTGGCATTCATTTGCCTTGGTGTTTATCTGCACAAGGGAAGGTTGAAGGTTTGGTTGCGCAACCCGATGTCGCTTGCCGTCGGCCTTTGGGCCGCGGGTCATCTGCTCTCCAATGGCGAGTTGCCGAGCGTCCTGATATTCGGGGCATTTCTCGCTTACGCCCTGGCGGACATTGCGGTGAACACCATTATTAGAGGAAAAGCGCCGGCCATCGTTCCAAACCCCCGCCATGACTACATCGCGGTGCTCGCTGGGGTGCTTATGTTCTTGTTCTTCTTCTATGTTTTTCACCCCTATGTACTGAACCGGCCTCTTGCCTGACGGCGCGCGCCGTCACGGCAGTTGCGGTACTGGGACCCAGCAAATAGGGTTGGCTGCACATCGTGGAGACGATCGGACATGTCGGCAGAACGTCCGCCCAGGCGCACCACCGCACCTGATATTCGCTCACGCAAGGGCGGTAAGCCGATCGTTGCGTTGACTTCCTATCACGCTCATACCGCAGCGATCGCCGACCGGCATGTCGACTTCATTCTGGTCGGCGATTTACTCGGCATGGTTATGCACGGCTTCGAAACCACGCTGCCCGTGCCGCTCGAGCTCATGATCATGCATGGCCGTGCGGTGATGCGCGGCGCCAAAAAGGCGCTCGTCGTGGTCGATATGCCTTTCGGATCCTATGAAGAAAGCCCCGCCCAGGCCTTTCGCAACGCGGCATTGGTCATCAAGGAGACGCAGTGTGGCGCCATCAAGATCGAAGGCGGCAGACGCATGCAGGAAACCATCCGTCATCTGACCGATCGCGGCATACCCGTCATGGCCCACATCGGGCTCACGCCTCAATACATCAACATGTTCGGCGGCTTCAAAACACAGGGCCGTACGCGCAAGGAGTGGAAGCCGATCGAGGATGATGCTTTGGCTGTTTGCGAAGCCGGCGCCTTCGCTGTCGTTCTCGAGGCCATAGCCGAGCCGCTCGCCGCTCGGATTACCGGCTCGGTGCCCATTCCCACCATCGGCATCGGTGCATCCGCGAAATGCGACGGGCAGATCCTCGTCATGGAAGACATGCTTGGCCTGTCGCCGCGCGTGCCGAAGTTCGTCAAGGAATTCGGCAAGGTGGGAAAGGCGATTGACCGTGCGATCAAGACCTATGCCGAGGAGGTGCGCGCGCGGCGGTTTCCGGGAGAAGAGAACACCTACGAGCTCGAAGGGTGAGCCGGCAGAAATTGATGGACCCAGCGCTCCAGTCGAACGAACGGCGGCGGTTCCTGGGTGGGCTCGTTGCAGGAGCGGCGTTTGTTTCCAGCCCGAAAACAGCGCCAGCCGATGATGCAATCGTCCTGCGCGCCGCGCCGGGCAGGATCCGCCTGCTTGAAGATGAGAATCTTCTGACCTCGGTCTGGGGTTTCAACGGTCAAGTGCCGGGACCAGTGCTTCGAGCCCGGCAGGGCGAGCCGTTCAGGGTCCGGCTCGCCAACGGACTCGATCAACCTCTAGCCATCCACTGGCACGGCATAAGGCTCGACAACTCCATGGATGGCACCTCGCTGACCCAGGCGCCGGTAGCGCCGGGCGGCATGTTTGACTATGCCTTCTCGCCTCCCGACGCCGGCACCTATTGGTATCACCCGCTCCTCAACGCTTCCGGCCTGCGCGAGCGGGGGCTTTCGGGCCTGTTGCTGGTCGAGGAGAAAAATCCCGATCGGGACAGGGCGGATGTGCCGCTGGTGATCGACGATTGGCTTCTCGACCGGCAAGGGCAGCTGGACGATGCGTCGTTCGGCGAGCCATCACACGCGGCAGGCGAAGGGCGCCTCGGCAACCGGTTCACCGTCAATGGCATGGCCCGGCCGACGCTGGAAGCGCCCGCCGACAGGGAACTCAGATTACGCGTCCTCAATTGTGCCAACGCTCGCACCATCGAGGTACTGTTGAAGGGAGCAGAGGGTTGGGTCATGGCCCGCGACGGCCAACCCATTGCGCCGCTGCGCATAGACGATAACGCCGTCCCGCTGGCGCCGGGCCAACGGGCAGATCTGGTTCTTTCCTCCGGGACGCGCAAAGCGTTGATGGCCGTGTGGACTGACGCCGGAGTAACTGAAATCGCCACCATCACAAGGGTGGGCAGTGCCGCGCCGGGCAACCATGCCGTTTCGCCGCTGCCAGCCAATCCGCTCCCCGACTACTTCAACTACTCGGCAACCGAGAGCCCCACGCTCACTATCGAGAGCGGCAAAGGCGCTGGTGCGGCGCGTGGAAATGTATGGTCATATGGCGGCCAGGCAGGTTTGGGCGAGGAGCCTTTGTTTCGTGTCTCGAGGGGAGTGACGGTGATCCTGACCGTCGACAACATCTCCCGTCACACCCATGTCATCCACATTCATGGCCATGTCGCTCGGGTCGTAGCACGGTCCGGGCGCCCGGCCATCGATGCGAGCTGGGGTGACACTTTCGTGTGCCCGCCCATCGAGCCGGTGAAGATCATCTTCATTGCCGACAATCCCGGCCGCTGGCTCATCTCCAGTACCATCGCCGAGCACTTCGATGCGGGCGCTCAAACCTGGTTCGAGGTGACAGTCTGATGGTACGACCCGATCCGGTCAGTGATCTGCGGAGGTCGGCTGCTTCGCAGAACCATCGACATTGGCCAGCGCATCCACACGCACTGGATCCATCAGCCAGGGTCTCGCAATTCCCGACCCGATGACCGCCAGGATGGCAACGGCGATCAGGGACGACGCAAGGCCGCCGGGCGATATGTGGAACAGCGGTCCGGACGGCGCGTCTTCTCTCTTGAGGCGGCCTCCGTCTCCGCCATAGGAAGGCCGGGGCGGGCTTGCAAGCCAGCCGCGGCAGATGCCGTGGATCATGAGATCGAACATTTCCGCCTCATGGTGCCTGTTGGCTCGATTGGATTGCCTCGACATGGCAGGTTCTCCTGTAGATTCACTCACGGGCCGCTCCAAACTTCTCGCAGACTGTGTCCGGCTGGCTGAACCGCGCCGGCGTTCGGCGACCCCATATGCCCTGAATAGTTCGGGTCTCTCGCTCGGTCTGTGCAGAAACTCACAAGCTCGCGAATCCTTCCCGCGGCCGGCAACCTTGCAAACGCAGGCAAAATGGCAACAATCGGGGCAGCCGTGAAAACGAGAAAGTCAACTGCCGGCCCAGACCTCGGCAAATGGCAGGCCGCTGCCGGTGCAAGGGAAGTGGAATACCAGGCGATTCACGACCAGCGCCTCGCGCTCATTCGCTCCTACAACATCTGGTATGCTTTCGGTCACGCGGTCGCGCACTCGTACTTCTGGCTCCTGCTGAGCCTCAGTCTCAGGATCTCCAGCCGTCCTCTGATCATAGCGGCCGGAGTTGTGGCCTCGCTGGTGGTCTGGTTCGCCTATCGCGTGGTTCTGACGATCGACCGCGGCGTCGTCGCCCTCTATCCTCGCATCGTGTTCCTGGAGCTGGTTCTCGACTACGACTTCTATCGAGACTACCTGCGCAACCGTCCACGCGGTGACACCGAGCGCTCGTTCATCGAAAAGTGTGAGCGGATCGTTGCATCCAGCGCCACCGATCTTTGGGACCAGATCTACAGCCAGTTCAAGGACCAGGATTTTCCCGCCGACCGACGCATTACGTCCCACTTCAAGAGCGCCGCATATTGCTCTGTGGGTCTGTTCTGGATCGTTATCGCAATCATTCTTGTGCCGCAGTACTTTCCCTGGAGATAGACAGGCGCGATGAACGTCGGCGCCGTTGCCATCCGGTTTCTTCTCGTGCTTGCTTTGGTCGCCGCAACGCCCGGACGATCAGGTGCGGCGGTCGATGCGCCGCCACATCCTCAGGCGAGCCAATCCTTTACCTTCGCGCCGCTCATCGAAAAGGCGGCCCCCGCAGTCGTGAACATCTATGCGGCCAAGATCGTCCGCTCGCGTTCCCCGACGCAGCTGCTGGATGGTTCGGCATTCTGGCGACTGTTCCAGGACACCTTCCTGTTCGGGTACGGGCGGGACCGCATCGAAAACTCGCTCGGCTCCGGAGTTATCGTCGATCCTCGAGGCATTGTCGTCACCAACCACCATGTCGTCGATGCTGCGGAAGGTATTCTGGTCGCCCTGGCGGACGGGCGCACGTTTCGGGCCAAGCTTCTTTTGTCCGACCCGCGCAGCGATGTTGCAGTACTGGAAACCGAAACGCCTGCGGCGGGTCTGCCATTCCTGGAATTTGGCGATTCCGATCTGCTCAAGGTTGGCGATCTCGTGTTGGCGATCGGCAATCCCTTCGGCCTCGGCCAAACGGTAACGAGTGGCGTGATTTCTGCGCTGGCGCGCACCAGCGTCGGGGTTGGCGACCTCCGCTTCTTCATTCAGACCGACGCCGCCATCAATCCCGGCAACTCGGGTGGCGCCCAAATCTCTCTCGATGGCAGACTGGTAGGGATCAACACGGCGATTTATTCCGCGGCTGCTGGAGCCCAGGGGCTGGGCTTCGCGGTCCCAAGCAACATGGTGAAGATCATTGTGGAGAGCGCTGCCCGCCGCCAGCCGCTGGTGCGGCCGTGGATCGGCGTTTCCGCTCGCCCGGTCCCACCGTCAATCGCGGCGCTTGCCGGCATTCCCCCGGGGCAGGGAGTGTGGGTCGCCGAGATATATGGTGCGAGTCCGGCGGCAAGAGCCGGCCTGATGAGTGGGGACATCATCCTGTCGGTCGACGGGTTTCGCGTCGATGAACCGCAGGCCTTGCGCTACCGCGTCGCGACGAGGAGCGTGGGTGGCAAGACACGCCTGCGCATTGTGCGTAACAGGACGCAGGCGGAGATTGCCGTTTCGCTGACGGCGCCGCCGCTGGAGCCCGTTGCCGATGAGACTTGGCTATCCGGCTTGAGCCCGCTGGCCGGTGCGAAAGTCGCCAGCCTGTCGCCGGCGTTGGCCGAAGACATCGGCCTCGACAGCGGTGTTTCCGGTGTGGCGGTGCTCGAAGTCAGTCCGGGCTCGACAGCTGATCGTCTCGGCGTCAGGGCGGGCGACATCATACGCGCCCTGGACGGCCGCGCAATCCGCACGGTCCAGGAGTTACGCGACACTCGTGCGTCGGCCTTCAAGCCCCTGCGCGTGAGGATACACCGCCTGGGGCAGGACCTTGCCATCGTCCGCTAGCCTCCGTTCGTTCCTGCCTGTAGGAGAGGGCAAGCGTCTGAATTTGCCTTGATTTGGACACCGGGCTATTTTAGCGGCTTCATCTGCGCTGTGCCAAGCACGCTGGCCGACTTCCGAAATGGAGCCCCATCCATTGACTGATGAATTGCTGGTTCGCGAGGTCGACGAGGAAGTAAGGCTCGAGCAGTATCAGCAGCTCTGGAAGCGCTACGGCAACCTGGTCGTAGCCGTCAGCCTCGTCGTCATCGCTTCCGTCGCCGGTTTCAAGGGCTGGCAATATTTTGATCTGAAGCGCTCCGAGGCTGCCGCCAGGGATTACTTCGCGGCGATGAACCTCGCGGCTGAAGGAAAGGCCGCCGAGGCGGAGACCGCATTGCAGGCGGTTGCCTCGGGGAGCCACGAGGGCTACGCCGTGCTGGCGCGTCTCCAGCGTGGTGCGGACATCGCCAAGGCCGGAAAGACCGACGAAGCGGTGCGGGCTTACGATGCCGTCGCGGCCCGGACGGATGTCGGTCCCGCCGTCCGCGATCTCGCCCGGATCAGAGCTGCCTATCTGCTGATCGACTCAGCAGTGCCTGCGGACCTCATCAAGCGCGTGGAGGCACTTAACGTCGCCGGTAGTCCATGGCGCAATATGGCCCGGGAAATCGTCGCCGTTGCATCCTACCGCAGTCGCGACTTCATCACCGCCGACCGCCTGATGAACGAGGTACTGATTGATCCCGAAGCGACGGAGACGCAGCGTCGGCGAGCGCAAGTCCTGATTTCCGTTCTGGCGCCGCGCCTCGACAAGCCGGTGGCTGCCGCGCAATAGCTCGACAGGGGATAGGGCGAGAGGGGATGGGAGCGATGACGCGGCAAAGTTGGTTGGTGTTTGCTCTGACGTTTCTGCTCGCCGGATGTGGAACTTCGGCCAGCAAGTTGTTGAATTTCGGCAAGGATGACGACGTCGCTCTACCCGGCAAGCGCGAAAGCGTTCTGCAGAACAACTCCGAGACCACCGACCAGGCAATCGCCAGCGATCCGATCGTCGTTCCCGCGGCCCAGTCCAATCCAAGCTGGTCGCAACCCGGCGGAACATCTTCCAACGCTCTTCACAATCTCTCGCTCAATCCACAGCCCGCCCGAGCATTTGCTGCCAGCGCCGGCAAGGGTTCGAACCGCAACGGGCGCATTACCGCCAGTCCCATCGTCGTTGCCGGCCGCATTTTCGTGCTTGATGCCGAGGCCAGGGTGCGCGCCCTCTCGGCTGAGAGTGGCGGGTCCCTGTGGGCGGCTTCCCTGGTGCCTCAAGGCAAAGATGGCAAGGGAGCGTTCGGCGGCGGCCTGGCATCGGATGGTTCGCGGCTCTATGCAACAACGGCGTTCGGCGAGGCGCTGGCGCTCGATGTCGCATCCGGCCAAGTCATTTGGCGAAAGACCGTCGGCACCCCGATCCGGTCGTCGCCGACGGTTGCCGCCGGCCGTATGGTGTTTGTCACCTCGGGCAACCAGATCTTCTGCCTGGCGACGGCCGATGGATCGGAATTGTGGAACTCACAAGGAGTTGGTGAGCAGGCTGCCGTAATCGCCAGCACCTCTCCCGCCATATCCGATGATACGGTCGTCGCACCCCTGACGTCGGGCGACATCACCGCCCTCAACCTGAGCAGCGGTGCGCCGCTGTGGACCAACTCGCTCGCTTCGCGCGACACGACCTCATCGCTTGCCAATCTCAACGACATCTCCGCACGCCCCGTGATCGACAGAGGCCAGGTTTTTGCAATTTCCCATTCCGGGGTCTTCGCGGCATTTGACGCCGCCACCGGCGAACGGCAGTGGCAGAAAGAACTCGCCGGCACCCATACGCCGTGGGTATCAGGCGACTACGTATTTCTGATCACCGGCCGCAACAAGCTGGTGGCCGTGGCACGCCGATCGGGAGGAGTTCGCTGGATCAGGGAGTTGCCTTCCGGCAACTGGTCGGGTCCGGTAATGGGCGGCGGCAGGCTCATTGCCGCCAGCTCCGAGGGCGCTCTTGCCCTGCTTTCTCCCCAGACGGGCGACCTCCTCACCACAATCGAACTCGGATCAAAGGTTTACATCGATCCCATCATCGCCTCAGGCACGCTCTACGTTCTTGGCGATGACGGCGATATCATCGCGCTGAGGTAGCCAAGCATATTCGGCGGCTTGGCCGTTTGCGGTGGGGACTTAATGTCCTGTGAAGTTGTAATCGTCGGCCGACCGAACGTCGGCAAGTCCACGCTGTTCAATCGCCTTGTCGGCAAGAAACTCGCGCTTGTGAGCGACCGGCCGGGTGTCACCCGCGACCGGCGCAAGGCTGAGGCAGCGCTCGGCGGCCTCAGGTTCACTCTTGTCGATACCGCCGGCCTCGACGAGGCGCCGGCGAGGACCCTCGAGGGCCGTATGCGCGCTCAGACTGAGGCGGCAATCGACGAGGCGGACGTTTGTCTGTTTCTGATCGACGCACGGGCCGGAGCCACACCTCTCGACCGGCATTTTGCAGACCTGCTCAGGCGTAAGGCAAAACCGGTGGTGTTGCTTGCGAACAAGGCGGAAACGTCTCTTGCGGAGGCCGGCGTGCACGAGGCGTATGCTCTGGCGCTGGGAGAGCCGATTGCTATTTCCGCCGAGCACGGGCAGGGGCTCGACGATGTGTTTCATGCGCTGAAAGACCTGATCGGGGCGCCGCGGGATCCTGGCGAGAGGGAGGGCCAGGAACAAGCCGCCGGTTCAAATTCCGTCCTCAAACCTCTGCGTCTTGCCATCGTCGGCCGGCCAAATGTCGGCAAGTCGACACTCGTCAACGCTCTCCTCGACGAGGAGCGGATGCTCACGGGGCCGGAAGCCGGAATCACTCGAGATGCCGTTGCCTCGAACCTGACCTTCGCTGGCAGGCAGATCCAGCTGTGGGATACGGCGGGCTTGCGCCGCCGGGCGCGGATCAGCGACAAGCTCGAGAAGCTCTCGGTGGGAGACGCGCTGCGCGCCATACGTTTTGCAGAGGTGGTGGTGGTCGTCGTCGATGCGACGGTACCGCTCGAAAAGCAGGACCTGCAGATTACCGACCTCGTGGCCAGGGAAGGGCGCGCCCTGGTCATTGCCGTGAACAAGTGGGATGAAATAGCCGACAAGCAGGCCGCGCTGCACAGGATGAAGCGAGAGGTTGAGGAAAGCCTGCCCCAGATCCGCGGCGTTCCGCTGGCAGCAATTTCGGCCTTGCGCGGCCAGGGTCTCGAACGGCTCATCACGTCAGTGCTATCGACCTATGATGCCTGGAACAAACGCATCCCCACTTCGGTGTTGAATCGTTGGCTCGCGGACGTGCTCGACCGCAACCCGCCGCCCGCGCCGGCCGGCCGGCGCATCAAAATAAGATACATGACGCAGGTCAACGCTCGCCCTCCCACGTATGTCGTCTTCTGCTCCAACCCGAAGGGACTGCCCGAATCGTATCGCCGCTACCTGGTCAACAGACTGCGCGACGAGTTCGGGTTTCCTGGCATACCGATCCGTATTTCGCTCCGTCGGGGCAACAACCCCTTTGCCGGGCGCCGTAGTGATGGGTCGTGACTACTTCGGCCGGTCCGCTTCTACTTCGATCATCAGGTTAACTTCCGGACCCATGCCGAACTCCACGACCTTGGTCATGCCGAAGTCTGCGGGCGATATGGCGCCGGTTGCGGAGAAGCCGGTCCTGATGATGTTCTCGGCAAAAGGATAGGGCGCCTCCGCGTTCCATGCGGCATTGAGCGTCACCGGCTTCGAGACCCCGAGCAAGGTCAGGTTTCCGGTGATCTTGCCTGTCTTGTCGCCAGTCTTTTCGATGGCGGTGCTTTCAAACGTCATCGACGGAAACTCGGCGGCATTGAAGAAATCCGGACTGCGCAGATGGTCATCGCGGGCTTTCTGGTTGGTATTGATGCTCATCGTGTCGATGGTCGACCTTTGACCGTGCTTTTCGCGACGTCGTCCTTGTCAAACGAGATATCGCCAGCGACCGCATCAAACCTGCCGATGGCCTTCGACCAGCCGCCGTGATTGATGGTGAAGTAGACCCAGGCGTGGGCAGGGTCGATCTTGTAGCTGTCGGCGGCATGCCCCGCGCCGCCGACCAAAATCAACGAAAGAACCGTCATGATTGCCTTGTTCATCTGCTACTCCTGCAGTGGTTGACCGGCCGGTTTGCTGAGGCTGCTCATTTGGCGGCGCGGGCTCCGATATGCCAGAGCGCTGCCAGGATCGCCGCCGCCGCCGGTATGGCGGCGATGACCCCGGAAAGAAGCGGAACGATTGGGTGGGCGACCCATTGCAAGGACGGTGCGGCGGCGGTCGCCACGGGCGTCAAGGCTAGCATCGCCATTGCCGCAAGACTTACATTGGGAGCGAGGAGACTCGTGAGCAGGAGCATGACTACGACAACGGCAAGCACAAACCACTGCGTGTCGCGGGGCATCGCAGTCGCGGGTGGCGCGCCACCGGAAACTACGACCAGATAGCGCGGTGCCAGGAAGCCGCCGATCAACGCCGCAGTCGCCCCGAGGAGTTGGGCCAGTCCGATAAACGCTCCCGCCATGGCGAGCACCGCTCCGCCGAGAGCCATCGCAAGGATGGCCAGCGGCGCTGCGAAGCCCGCATGTTTGTTGCCATCCAGTCCGACGAAACTTGCTCCTGAGATCAGCAGGAAAGCGACGCCTGCTACCGGAACGAACGTCACCAGTCCGACGCCACCGGCGAACTTGTTGATGCCGAGCCAGAGGAACGCGGCGGTCAGCAGTGCCGCCGAGACGGCAGCAAATCCACGGTCTACCCATCGTGACGCGAGCGCTGCCGACAATGCCAGCAGGACAATGAGGTAGAAGAGCTTTTGCTTGGCCGCGACGGGCGGAAACGACGGCAAGCCCTCGAGTAGCCAATAGATTGTCAGAAAAGCCAGCAGCCAGGTGGCGCGCGACCATGCAGCGTTCCTCCATCGGGTATGGTCGATCCATCCAATGAGAATGCCCAATGCGCCAGGAATGGCGACGCTCGAAAGCAGAAGATTGGAGATTGCTGGTCCTTTCAATCGTTATTGGTGGCAGCGTCGCTCAGAACCGAATCAATGTCATCGCAACAAAATTTGATTGGCAGCACTCAGGGACGATGATGATCGGTCAGGCGGCCATCTCGAAAATCGAACATAGCCCCGTGCGCCGTTTGTCCTGGCTCGACGAGAGTGATGACTCGCGCCGCGATAGCCTCTGGCGGCGTCAATCTCTCGGGATCTTCCCCGGGCATCGCCTGTGCCCGCATGCGCGTTCGAACTGGGCCGGGGTTGAGCAGATTTACCCGAACCGGCGTTGACACCGTTTCTGCCGCATAGGTCTTTACCAGGGCCTCGAGAGCCGCTTTGGACGCTGAGTATGCGCCCCAATAGGCAATAAATTGCCGCGCCGCGCCGGATGAAATGAAGAGCACGCGGCCTGCCGTTGATTGCCTCAGCAAGGGATCGAGGGCACGGATAAGGCGCCAGTTCGCGGTCACGTTCACCGAGAACACCTCGTTCCAGGTTTCCGGGTCGAGATGGGCGAGCGGCGAGAGCGTGCCCAGAACTCCGGCATTGCCGATGAGAATGTCGAGACGTTTCCATCGTTCAAAAATGGCGCCTCCGAGGCGATCGATCGCTGCTTCCTCGCGGAGATCGAGCGGCGCCAGGGTGGCGGCGCCTCCTCCGGCCCGAATCTCGTCATCGAGCTCCTCGAGCGCCCCCTGGGTTCGTGCCACTGCGATGATGTGAGCTCCTTGCGCCGCAAGCTCTTTGGCGATGGCGCGCCCGATTCCGCGCGAAGCGCCGGTCACGACAGCGGTGCGGCCGAGCAGCAGTTGGCTCAACGGGCTTCGGCAAGCAGCGACAGCTGGCGCGGCGGCGGCGGGCCATCACGGTCGGTGAGCGAGGTTGGGTAGTCTCCCGTGAAGCAGTGATCGGTGAACTGCGGCCTCGCTGGATCGCGCCCCTCCAATCCCATGGCCTTGTAGATTCCATCAACTGAAAGAAAGGCAAGGGACTTGACGCCAATGAATGCGCGCATCTGCTCCAGGCTGTGGGTTGCCGCAAGGAGATGACGCTGCTCGGGGGTATCGATTCCGTAATAGTCGGGGTGCGCAATGGGCGGGCTGGCGATGCGCATGTGCACCTCTTTGGCTCCTGCCTCCTTCATCATTTGCACAATCTTGACCGAAGTCGTTCCGCGCACAATCGAATCATCCACCAGCAGCACACGCCTGCCCCGGATCACCGATCGATTGGCGTTGTGTTTCAGCCTGACGCCGAGCGCCCGGATGTGCTGCGAAGGCTCGATGAAGGTGCGTCCGACATAGTGATTGCGAATGATACCGAGCTCGAAGGGAACATTGGACTGCTGTGCATAGCCCAAGGCCGCCGGAACACCCGAATCGGGAACCGGAATTATCACCTCGACGTCGCCCGGCGCTTCCTTGGCGAGCTGCCGTCCCATCTGCTTGCGCACTTCGTAGACGGACCTGCCGCCTACGTGACTGTCCGGCCGCGAAAAGTAGATGTATTCGAAAATGCACGGTCGCGGCGGCAGTTTCGGGAAGGGATGGAGCGATTCGGCGCCAGCTTCGGTAAAGACCACGACTTCGCCGTTATCTATTTCCCGAACGAACCTCGCTCCGATGATATCGAGGGCGCAGGTTTCCGACGCCAGGACCTGTGCGCCGTTGAACTCTCCGAGCACCAGCGGTCTGATTCCCAGCGGGTCTCGGGCGCCGATGAGCTTCTTGTTGGTCAATGCGACCAGGGAATAGGCGCCTTCGAGAGAGCGCAGAGCGTCGATGTACCTCTCGATGATACGCCGCTTCGGAGATCGCGCCACGAGATGCAGCACGGCTTCGGAGTCCGAGGTGGACTGGTAGATGGCGCCGGCTGCGATTAGGTCGCGCCGGAGAGCAAGTCCATTGGTGAAATTGCCGTTATGCGCGATGGCGAGGCCGCCGGTGGCCAGTTCGGCGAACAATGGCTGCGTATTGCGCAGGATCGTCTCGCCGGTGGTCGAATAGCGGACGTGGCCAATCGCCATCCTGCCCTTCAGCCGGGTGATCGTTTCCTCATTGGAGAAATGGTCGCTGACGAGCCCCAGTCCGCGCTCCAGATGAAAGCGTTCGCCGTCATAGGCTACGATCCCCGCTGCTTCCTGGCCGCGGTGCTGCAGCGCGTGCAGTCCGAGCGCGGTCAGGGCGGCCGCATCGTCGTGCCCGAAGACACCGAACACTCCGCACTCTTCGCGCAACCGGTCCTCCCCCATATCAATGCCGGCTTTCAACGGATTTTCTGTCCTGATCATCGACCTGCCGGCGCCATTTTGCTCGTTCACCCGCGGGCTGAGCGCTGCGAACTAGGGATCCGTGGTTCCTTGTCCGCCGAATACCGGCTGCTGCCCCGTATCCGGGCTTTCGACGGTCGCCCCGCCTTCAGGCGCGGTTCCAGGCTGTTGGTCCGCGGTTCCAGGCTGTTGGTCCGCAGTTCCACCCTGCGTCCCTTCGATCAGCTGGTTGAGATTGCGCTGTTGTCCGGCCTGATACCCGTCCTCTTCCTGCTCCGCAGCCGGAGCCTCGATCTGCTGGGTTGGTTGTGTGCCCCCTTGCTCGGCGGCGGGATCCGGCTGCTGATTGCTGATGTAGGTCTTGCCCCGCAGCACGTCGGCGATGTCTGCGGGGAGAAAGGAGAGTATTGCCGTGCCTACCTGCTCCACGACCGGCAGAAGCCGCGCGGTGCGAATCCAGTCTTCGTGTTTTTCCTTCGGAACCAGCCAGATATAGAAAAGATAGGCAATCACCACCAGCAGCAGGCCGCGCGCTACGCCGTATATGAAGCCCAGAGACCGGTCGAAGGCTCCCGCAGCGCTGTCCAGGACCCAGTCGGCGATACGGACGCTGATCAACGACATGATGATCAGAACGATGAGGAACACGCCGCCGGCGAGTGCGATCTTGGCGACGATTTCCGGCTGCAGATACTGCTGGGCGATACCGAGAAGCTCTGGTGACAGGATCGAGCCCAGTGCGGCCAGCGCCGCAACTCCCCAGGCTACCAGCGACAGAACCTCTCGCGTGAATCCGCGCATCAGGGCGAGCAGGCCCGAGATGAGCATGATGCCGATCAGGATCAGGTCAAGAAGCTGAAAAGGCATGGCGCGGCAGCCCAACGGTTGTTTTTGTCCGGCCGTTTATAGGTGGCTTTGCCGGGACTGTCTAAAGCAAAGATTCTCCTTGAAGATGGGCGCTGTTTGCAGGCACGCTGTCTGAAACGTTGCACGAAAACAACGTGATTCGCCGCGCGAACTCAAAAGCGCATCCCGCCAAGATGCGTGCACCTGCGCTTGGGTCGAAGCCGGCCTCTTGGCGGAAAATGCATCAGGGTGCGGCTACGAGCGCCGCCAGATCGGCGACCGTTTCGAGGGCTTTACTGGTCATGCCTCTGACTGCAAGCTGCTCGTCTCGGGCGTGGATGGCGTGCGTGAGGCCAAGCCTGGCGGCCTCTTTGAGCCGTGCTTCAGATTGGCTGACTGGTCTGATATTTCCTGAAAGCGCAATTTCGCCGAAAAATGCCGCCTGCACGGGCAACACCGTGCCGCTGAGCGATGACAGGAGGGCCGCCGCAACGGCGAGATCGGCCGCCGGCTCGCGTACCTTCAGGCCGCCGGCTACGTTGAGATACACATCCTGACCACCGATGGCGACGCCGGCTCGCGCCTCGAGCACCGCCAGCAGCATGGCCAGCCGGTTGGGATCCAGGCCAACGACGGCACGCCGAGGATTGCCCAGTACCGATGGCGAAACCAGCGCCTGCACCTCCATCAGCAGCGGTCGCGTCCCCTCGATTCCAGCGAACACAGCTGATCCGGCAGTTGCCGTTTCGCGCGCACCCATGAACAGCCGCGAAGGATTTGCCACCTCCTTGAGGCCGCCATCGGACATCTCAAAAACTCCAATTTCGTCGGTCGGCCCGAAGCGGTTCTTCACCGCTCGGAGAATGCGAAATTGGTGCCCGCGATCGCCCTCGAAATAAAGAACGGTGTCGACCAGGTGTTCGATCACCTTTGGTCCGGCGATCTGCCCTTCCTTGGTCACGTGGCCGACCAGGAGAACTGTCGTGCCCTTCTGCTTGGCGAAGCGGACGAGGGCCTCCGAGCCGGCACGTAGCTGCGAGACGGTTCCGGGGGATGCGTCGATCACCGGCGTCCATAGGGTCTGTATGGAATCGATCACCACCGCTGCCGGCGGCTCAGCATCGCTGATGGTAGCAAGGATATCGGGAACGTTGGTGAGCGAGGCGAGCAGTACCGGAGCATCGGCAAGCCCCAGCCGTTGGGCGCGCAGGCGGACTTGTGCGATCGCCTCCTCGCCCGAGAAATAGATCACCCGCTCTCCGCGGCCTGCCAGTGCGGCGAGTGCCTGCAGCAAAAGCGTAGACTTGCCGATACCGGGGTCACCGCCAATGAGGACGCCGGAACCGGCAACGAAGCCTCCTCCCGCCACCCGGTCAAGCTCGGAGATTCCGGTGAGCAGCCGCGCCGGCGCGGGTGTTCCTCCCTTTAGACCGACCAGTTCTCCCCGCCGGCCTTTGGGCAGCCTCCTTCCACCACCCCCGGAGACCGGCCGTTCGGCCGGCTCCTCGGTGATGCTGTTCCATGCCCCACAGCTGTCGCATCTCCCCGACCACTTTGCAGCCGCCATTCCGCAAGACTGGCAGACGAAAACACTTGTCGCCATGCGCTAGGGCTTCAGGACATCCATTTCAATGGGGCCCTCGGCCCGGCCATGAATGAACTGCTCCACATAGTCGTTGCCGCTGTAGTCGATGTTGTGGGCCGGACCCTGCCAGAGAATGCGGCCCTTGTGGATCATGGCGATCTCATCGGCGATCTTGCGCGCCGAGGCCATATCGTGGGTGATCGAGATCGTTGTGGCGCCGAGTTTGCGCACGCAATCAACGATCAGGCTGTTGATTACGTCGGCCATGATGGGATCGAGACCGGTCGTCGGTTCGTCGAAGAAGATGATCTCCGGATCCGCGGCGATGGCGCGAGCCAGCGCTACCCGCTTTTGCATGCCGCCCGATAGTTCCGCCGGATAGAGCAGGGCAACCTCGCTTCCAAGTCCTACCTGCGCCAGCTTGCGAATGGCGATCGCGCGCGCCTCCTTGCGCTCCATACGCTTTCCCTGGATCAGGCCGAAAGCGACGTTCTGCCATACCGTCAGGCTGTCGAAGAGTGCCGAACCCTGGAACAACATGCCGGCGCGGGCCAGAAACCGATCACGGTCGGCCCCTGTGACTCCGGCCATCTCCTCGCCGCCGATCATGATGGAGCCCCGATCGGGACGCAGCAGACCGAGAATGCACTTGATCATCACCGACTTGCCGGTACCCGATCCGCCGATCACGACCAGTGAGCGGCCACGCGGTACCGAGAGGCTGACGCCATCGAGCACGACCTTCCTGCCGAAGCTCTTACCCACGTTGGTGAGAACGATGTGGCTGGCGCTTGCCATGTTTCAATCCGAAAACAACAGCGAGGTCAGGGCATAGTTGGCGGCCAGGATGAGAACCGAGGCGCTCACCACTGCATTCGTCGTCGCCCGGCCCACCCCCTGCGCTCCGCCGCGCGAATAGAATCCATGAAAGCATCCCATCAGCGCGATGATGAACCCGAAGACCGCGGCCTTGATGAGGCCGGACAGGACGTCTCCCGTCTCGAGAAAATCCACGGTATTTTTGACGTAGGCCACGCCGTTGAAGCCGAGCGCCCGCGTTCCCACAACGTAGCCGCCGAGAATGCCGATCGTGTCGGCAATGGCCACGAGCACCGGCAGGGTGACCAGCGCCGCTGCCAGGCGTGGCGCTACGAGGTAGCGATAGGGATTGGTGGAGAGTGTTGTCAGCGCGTCGATCTGCTCGGTGACCCGCATGGTGCCCAGTTCGGCCGCTATGGCCGCCGCGACCCGGCCGGCAACCATGAGGCCTGCCATTACCGGGCCGAGTTCGCGCACGATGCCCAGCGCGACAATCGACGATACCAGGCTTTCGGCGTTGAAGCGCGATGATCCGATATAGATTTGGAGCGCGAGCACGCCGCCGGTGAAGAAAGCGGTGAGTCCGACAACCGGCAGCGAGAAGTACCCGATGCGCATTACCTGCTCGAGAAACTGGCGGCCATAGTAAGGCGGCGTGACGCCGGCGACGAGCGCATCGCGCAGGAACAGGCTCGCCTTTCCCACCTCCGCAAACAGAGCCAGCATGACGCGGCCTAGACTGGCGAAAAAGTTCAAGTGCCTTTGTCCCGAAGCGATTCGAGGCTGGAATATAGACGAGGGCAGCGCCTTCCCAAACGCGTGAGTACCTCGAAGCTGTTGGTGCCCGCCTTGAGCGCGATCTCATCCACCGTCACGTGAGCGCCGATGAGTTCGGCAACGGCGCCGCGCCCGGCCGCCCCCTCCGGCAGGTCCGTGACATCCACCGTGATCATGTCCATGGATACGCGACCGACGAGTGGTGCGAAGAATTCACCGATCCGCACCCGCGCTGGCGTCTGCCCCGGAGCCGAGGCCAGCGAGCGCGGATAGCCGTCGCCGTAGCCGGCGCCCAGAACGGCAATGCGGCTGGGCCTGGTCGCGACCCAGCTGCCACCGTATCCCACAGACTCACCGGTGGCGATGTCGCGCAACTGCAGAACCCGCGCAAGAAAGTGTACAACCGGCGTACATGGATTGGGTCGGCCCGGGACGGGATTTCCGCCATAGAGAGCGATGCCTGACCGCACCAGGTCGTAGCGAAAGGCTTCACCAAGAAAGTTGCCGGCGGAATTGGCGAGGCTCGCGGGGACCTCTGGAAGCAGCGCGCGCAGGGCGTCGAAACGGCGGCGCTGGCGATCATTGAACTCGTGCTCCGGCTCTTCGCCGCGCGCCAGATGACTGACGACCAGGGACAATTCGAGATGCTGAAACGGCGACTCTCCTGCAACAATTTCTCTCAGTTGTGCCTCCGTAAAGGCCAGGCGATTCATCCCGGTTTCGATATGGATGGCTCCCGGCAGCCTGCGGCCCCGGCTGCGGCAGTAGGATGTCCATTCCAACAGCTCATCCGGCCCGCTCAGGACCGGCTGTAGCCGATGCGTCTCGTAGAATCTGGCCTCCCCGGCTAGCAGGCCACCAAGCACATAGACGGTTGCCGTCTCCTTTTCGGGTACGAGCGCTGTTCGCGCGGCCTCGCCCTCGTCGGGAAATGCGACAAAAAAGGTCCGACAACCGACGGCAAAGAGCGCCTGCGCCGCCTGGGCGAGCCCGATGCCATACGCGTTTGCCTTCAACGAAGCGCCGCAGCGGACTGGGCTGGCCGTGCGCGCCATCAGCCGGTAGTTGCGCTGAAGTGCCTTGAGATCGATTGCGATAGTCGCACCGGCCCGCGCGGGCAGCGCGGGTTGCTCGAATGAGCCCGCTTCATTCATCGCCAATTCGGTCCGCCGGATCGCCTGCGCACGGGTCCAGACGCACGCATATGCGCCCCAGAGTCCAGTTCGCGGAGGAGGACGGCACTTTGTCGTCGTCAGCCAAATTGTTCCGGAAGGTGATCTTCGGCCGCCAGGTTCTGGAACTTCGTCAAGGATGCTTCGAACTGCAGGGCGATCGTGCCTGTCGGCCCATGCCGCTGCTTGCCGATGATCACTTCAGCGATGCCCTCGGCCTTTTCCATCTGCTGCTGCCAATCAAAGAATTCCTGCGTATTGGGGCGCGGCTCCTTTCGACCGAGATAATACTCCTCGCGGTAAATGAAGAGCACGACGTCGGCATCCTGCTCGATCGAACCGGACTCGCGCAGATCGGCCAGCTGCGGCCGCTTGTCGTCGCGGTTTTCGACCTGTCGCGACAGCTGGGAAAGTGCCAGGACGGGAACGTTGAGTTCCTTGGCGAGGGCCTTGAGGCTCGTGGTTATCTCCGAAACTTCCTGGACCCGGCCCTCGGCTGCCCTGCGCGCTGATCCGGCGAGCAGCTGCAGATAGTCGATGACGACAAGGCCGAGGCCGCGCTGTCGTTTCAGGCGTCGGGCCCGGGCCGCGACCTGACCAACGGTCAAACCTCCGGTCGCGTCGATGTAGAGAGGTAGCGACTGCAGCTCTCGGCTCACTTCGACGATTCGGCCAAACTCCTGCTCGGTGATCTTGCCGCGTCGGATCTTCTCGGAGGCTATGGCAGCCTGCTCGGAAATGATTCGGGTGGCGAGCTGTTCTGCCGACATCTCGAGAGAAAAGAAGGCCACAACACCGCCATCGAGCACGCTGACGTTACCGTCGGCCTTATGCTCGGCACGGTAGGTCTTCGCTACATGGTAGGCGATGTTTGTGGCCAGGGCAGTCTTGCCCATGGCCGGCCGGCCGGCGAGCACAATCAGGTCCGACTTCTGCAGGCCGCCCATTTTTGCATCGATGTCCCGCAGTCCGCAGGAAATACCGGAGAGTCCTCCGTCCCGCTGATATGCCGCGGCGGCCATATCCACGGCTTCTGTGAGCACCTGCGCGAATGGCCGGAAGCCTTGGCCGTATTTCCCCGTTTCGGCAATGTCGTACAGGCTCTGCTCTGCCTGCTCGATCAATTCGCGGCTGGTCAGATCCACCGGCGTATCGAAGGAATCGTTTACGATGTCGGTGCCGATGTCGATGAGCCGCCGGCGCATGGCAAGCTCGTAGATTGTGCGGCCGTATTCGGCGGAGTTGATGATGGTAGTCGCCGCGGCGGCCAGGCGGGCAAGATAAGCCGGGCCGCCAATCTCGCTCAGCGTCTCGTCGTGCTCGAAAAAGGTCTTTAGCGTTACCGGACTTGCCAGCTTGCCGGCCCGGATCAGTGTCGAGGCGGCATCGAAGATGCGCGCGTGTATGCCTTCGTAGAAATGCTCTGCGGCGAGAAAGCCGCTGACCCGGTCGCAAGCCTCGTTGTTGACCAGGATGGCGCCCAGCAGTGCCTGTTCCGCCTCGAGATTGTGCGGCGCCAACCGATGAGAATCGGCGCCCTGCGTGGGTTGAACAGCTGTCAGCTGGGGGCGTGGAATGGCGGAGCTCATCGGTCTGCTGTCGTCATAGCGAAGTCGAGAAAGACAAAGAACGCGCAAGTGATGACTGTACACGCTATCCACAGCACGCTTTTGAGTAGAGGCCTGCACAACATAGTGCTTGCATTCGCGCCCGTTTCGCGTCAGGGCGAGCACCAGCATTCCGCAAGCAACAAACCAAACGATTGGGCTATTCGCCAGGTACCGACTTGAAACGTGGCCGCCGGCAATCGATTTCGCGCAGCCGCTCTTCCTCTTCCAGCATGTAGTTGCGCGTCAAGGGCAGTGCCCGCTGGTTTTTAGTGAACTGAATCTGGAAGTTGTTCAAGCCTCCGAAGCGGAAACCTGCTTCGGATGAGGCGAGGTAAAATTCCCACATACGGCAGAAACGGTCGTCGTAGAGCGCTTTTGCCTGCTCCCGGTGATCGAGGAAGCGGCGCCGCCATTCCTTGAGTGTTTCGGCATAGTGCAGTCGCAATATTTCAATGTCGGTTACATACAACCGCGCGCGTTCAATGGCCGGAATGACTTCCGACAGGGCCGGAATATAGCCGCCAGGGAAAATATGCTTGGCTATCCATTGACTCGTGGTGGCCGGCCCATCGGAACGGTTGATCGAGTGCAGGAGCGCAACCCCGTCCGGCTCCAGCAGCGAGTGGGCCTTGTCAAAGAACTCGGAGAAATGCCTTAAGCCGACATGCTCGAACATTCCGACCGAGACGATGCGATCGAAGCGCTCTTCGAGGAGTCGGTAGTCGAGCAGCCGGAACTGCAGCCGATCGGCAACTCTGCGTTGGTGCGCTCTTTCATTCGAAAGCGTGTGTTGTTCTTCCGACAGCGTTACGCCGACTACGTTTGCTGCGCAAACTTCTGCAATATAGAGACCCAGGCCCCCCCATCCCGAACCGATGTCGAGAACCCGCATGCCGGGCTTGATCATCAGCTTGGCCACGATGTGGCGCTTTTTGGCAAGCTGGGCATCCTCGAGGGACTGCTTGTCGGTCTCGAAGTAGGCGCATGAGTACTGTCGGTCGCGGTCGAGAAACAGGTCGTAGAGCTTGCCAGAGAGATCGTAGTGATGGGTAATGTTTCGTTTCGCCGTGGCGATCGGGTTGTATGTCAGGAAACGGCGGCGCAGCATCCAGTATAGGTACCGGGGCAACGCCGAAAACGCGTCACGACCCTCCATGTTCGCAAACAACAGCGTCACCAGGTCTGAGATACTCCCCCGTTCCATGATCAGGCGGCGATTCACGTACGCCTCGCCGAAATGGAAATCAGGATTGAGAGCGAGGTTCAATTCGGTGCGGCGGCCGATGATTCGCGCAGCTACGGTGCGGCCCCTGCCGTTGCCGTACATGTGGTTCTGCCCCCGCGCGTCGGTAATCGACAGTGAGCCGTCCCGAACCATTCGGTTCAGCATATGATCGAGCAGCACGAACATTGCCATCATTCCCTGCCGCTCGGCTTCTTCTGGAATGAGCCGATGCGGTTCCGCCGATGAACGAATTCAATCACGACTTTCGGGAGCGCGCAACTGGAGGAGCATGTTCTGGAAAAGTGTACACACTTTTCCAGCAAGAACATGTTCCAAGTATTTGATCAGGCAAAGTAATTCAATTTTTCCCTGAAAATGCGAAGATGCGGCTGGCCAGCGGACCCTTTCAACGCCTCACAGGGCCGGCAGGGTCAACTCCGGCTTTGTCCGGAATCAAGCTCTTTCGGCGCGGTTTCAGCCTCGAATATCTGTTCGGCCGCCAATCTCGCTTCTTCCCGCGCCGACAGCTGTCCGGCGAGCACTTCGCCACGGGCCTGTGCGTCTGCTTCATCTTGCGAACGCGCCACGTTGATTTGCACCTCGGTCACGACCTCGGGATGCAGGGCTATGCGCACCTTGTAGATGCCGACCGTCTTGATCGGCTGGTCGAGTTGAACCTGGCGCCGGGCAACGGTCGCGCCGGTAGTTGCGGCCGCCTCGGCGATGTCGCGGGTTGAAACGGAACCGTAAAGCTGTCCGCTCTCGCCTGCTTGGCGCAATAGGACGAAGCTCTTTCCGTTGAGCGTTACGGCTGCACCGCCTGCATCCTGCCGACGTTCGGCGTTGCGTGCCTCGAGAGTTGCCCGATCCCGCTCAAACCTCTCCCGGTTGGCCTTGCTCGCCCGCAGCGCCTTGCCCTGCGGCAACAGGAAGTTTCGCGCATAACCATCCTTTACTTTCACGACTTCTCCCATCGCACCGAGCTTTTCCACCCGTTCCAAGAGGATGACTTCCATGCCGATTTCTCCTTCCATCAAGCGTCAGTATTGCAGTCCAAACTAGATTTTTCCTTTAGCGGTCCGTGCCCGCAGTTTCCATCCGGTCTCGGCCAGGCCGACAGCGACAAGCGGCAGCATGACGAGCCAGCTGAACAACATCAGGGCGGCGTACGTACCGGCCAGCAGGGGCCATCTGGCTGAGTGATCTCGTAACAGGAAGTGGATGACCGCCAGGCCGAGAATTGCAAAGGCAGTAGCCAATGGCGCGGCAAACACGGCAGCGGCGACGCCTATGAATCCTGGCAACATGGAGGCGGCGCACAATGCCGCCAGAGCGATAGCCGACTGAGGAGGAAAGGTAAGTTTTGAAAAAGCTGCCCAGGGTCTGAGCGATTTTCCCCACCTCTTCAGCAGTCGCGACGCCATGAGCATGTTGGCCAGCATGAAGACGAGCCAGGCCGACGCGCCGACCAGTGGAGCAAGAATGACGAGCAAATCGGGGAGCCCGGCGAGCGCCTTTCGTTCATCCGGAGACATTCCGCCGGTGATCGAGGTCGTGAACTCGAGGGCGAATTCCTTGAGCTGAGTGCGGAAGGCCTCGAGGCCGGGACCCGCGACAACGATGACGAGGGTAAGAAATGTGCCGGCCAGAGCGGCGGTCCAAAGCACCAGACGACCTTCCGGGTACCACTCGACGCCGCTCCCCTCGACCTCGCCTTCGCCGGAATTATGGGCGATTGGCCGGCTGATCAGTGCCAAACGGCTGAGGACGACCGGCGCTGCGCCGGCCGAGAAGAGAAAAAACAGGCCTGCTCTTGCGCCCAGCACGGGAATGGTCGCCGCACTCCCCACAACTGCGGCCGCAGCGGCAGTCAGCCACCCGTAACCGAGTCCTGCAAGAAACAGCGGCAAGGGGGCCAGATAAATCAGCAGGAACGACAACGGTGACAATGTCAGCCCGCTTGCGTGCAGCACCGCTGCCGAAAGACCGGCGACAACAGCAATGGCGATCCAGAAGTTGTTTCTCACTCGGCTGTCCCCGATCGAACGGTTGGGTTAGAGGCGATTCCAAAGCTCGCCCCAGCCTGGAGGCTCGACCCGTGAGGGTCGCGGTCTCTCAGTTCAAGACATATGGCAGAAGGCCGAGGAAACGGGCGCGCTTGATGGCCTGGGCCAGCTCACGCTGTTTCTTGGCGCTCACCGCAGTAATGCGGCTCGGAACAATCTTGCCGCGCTCCGAGACAAAGCGCGATAGCAGCTTGACGTCCTTGTAGTCGATTTTGGGTGCTCCCTCGCCGGAAAACGGGCAGCTCTTGCGACGGCGAAAGAATGGGCGACGGGCCGGTCCTGCGGAGTGTGCCATTAAACCGTCTCCTCGGGTTGCGCCGGGCTGTCGGTTTCACCCTCGGGACGTGGCGCTCGTGGGCGGTCACGATATCCCGCGCGATCGCCGCGCTCGAACCGGCGCGCGCCGCGGTCCATGCCAAATCCGCCGAAGCCACGATCGCCGAAACCGCCGAAGCTTCGGTCATCATCGCGATCCCGCGCCTTGCTTTGGCGCAGGATCGCCGACGGGGCCTCTTCGAGCGCATCCACGCGGACCGTCATGAAGCGGATAATGTCCTCATTGATCGACATCTGGCGCTCCATTTCAAAGATCGCCGCTGCGGGCGCTTCGATGTTCATGAGCGTATAGTGGGCTTTGCGGTTTTTTCTGATTCGAAAGGTGATCGTCCGCAAGCCCCAGTTCTCCGTCTTGCCGACTTTGCCGCCGTTGTTTTCGACGACCGACTTGAACTGGGCCGCCAGCGCCTCGACCTGTTGTTGGGAAGCATCCTGGCGCACCAGAAAAATGTGTTCGTAGAAGGACATGTAAGCCTTGACCTTTCTTCAATGTCGGTCCTGCCTGGTTCCGGCGCAGAGCCTCACTCGAGCCCATCGTACCGAAAGGCCAGAGTATACGGTTCCTCGAAGGAGCGGGGACACGGGAAGCAGCATCAGTGGAGCCTCTTGGCGCCAGCCGAGTCTTCCGTTCAGCCCCCAACCGGTTCCGGGGTCGGAGGCTTATAGGCCCACCGATTGAGTGCTGCAATAGGACCATCCACAGGACCGCATTCATAGGACCGCATCCTGTCATCCTGTTCGGGTCGGTGCAACCGAATGCGTATTGCCCTCGGTCCGACATGCAGCCATCTTCGGAAAAGCGCGAGACGGTCTCAAACCTTCGGTGGGGCTATGAAGGTCGCATTTACATTTCCAGGGCAAGGCAGTCAGCAGACCGGCATGGGGCGGGAACTGGCTCGGCAGTCGCCTGTCGCGCGGGAGGTATTTGAAGAGGTCGATACGGCGCTTGACCAGGACCTCTCGTCGCTCATGTGGAACGGACCGGATGCCGAGCTGACGCTCACTGCCAACGCTCAACCGGCAATCATGGCAGTAAGCATTGCGGCCGTGCGAGTTCTGGAGGCCGAGCACGGAATCAATCTTGTCAAATCCGCAGAGTTTGTGGCTGGCCACTCTCTTGGTGAATATTCTGCACTCGTCGCGGCCGGAACATTTACGCTTGCTGATGCGGCCCGTCTGCTGAAAACGAGGGGGCTGGCAATGCAGGAGGCAACGCCCGTCGGCACCGGCGCGATGGCGGCGCTTCTGGGGCTGGACTTTGCGCAAGCCAGCGACATCGCGCGGGCGGCTGCGGAGCGAGATGTTTGCGAGCCGGCGAACGACAACGCTCCGGGGCAGGTCGTCGTCTCGGGCGACCGGCGAGCAGTCGACCGCGCCATTGAAATAGCTAGGACAAGAGGCGCCAGGCGCGCCACGCTGCTGCCGGTTAGCGCGCCGTTTCATTGTGCGCTGATGACTCCTGCCGCGAAGGTAATGTCCGAGGCCCTGCAGGCTGTGCGGCTGCATGAAGCTGCTGTTCCGCTGGTCGCCAACGCGACGGCCCGGCCAATGACTTCGGCCGATGACATACGCGCTGAGCTGGTTACACAGATTGTCACCACTGTACGCTGGCGTGAGAGTGTGGCGTTCATGGCCAGCCAAGGGGTGGCCAAATTCCTGGAGCTTGGCCCAGGCAGGGTCTTGACTGGCCTTGCCAGGCGCAATGCGCCGGCCGCGCTGGCGATAGCCGCGACCTCGGTCGAGGAAATAGCTGCGGCGGCTCGAGAGCTGGGTCGCCGGCAGTAACCTATAACCTAGGGAGAATCCGATGTTCGATCTAACCGGCAGAACAGCTCTCGTCACCGGGGCGACGGGCGGTATCGGCGCGGCAATTGCCGTCGCGCTTCATCAGCAGGGAGCGACGGTGGCTGTTTCCGGCACCCGCACTGAGGTGCTCGAGCAAATGAGAACTCGGCTTGCCACTCGCGTCCACATATTCCCGTGCAACCTTGCCGATTCCGATGCGACCGAGAAACTCGTACCCGCCGCCGAAGCGGCGATGGGATCGCTCGACATTCTCGTAAACAATGCCGGCATGGCGCGTGACGCGCTGGCCGTGCGCATGCATGACGAAACCTGGTCGACCGTCATCGAGCTCAATCTGAGCGCCGCCTTCCGGCTTGCGCGCGCCGCCCTGCGCGGCATGATCAGGCGGCGCCACGGCCGCGTCATCGGCATCACGTCGGTTGTGGGCGTTACCGGAAACCCCGGCCAGGCCAACTATGCGGCGGCGAAAGCGGGCATGATCGGCATGATGAAGTGTCTTGCTCACGAGGTGGCGAGCCGCGGCGTAACTGTCAACTGCATTGCGCCAGGCTTTATTGCGACCTCCATGACCGAGTCGCTCAGCGACAGACAGAAAGAGTCTCTCTTGGCCCGCGTCCCCGTCGGCCGGCTTGGAACGGCGGGCGAGATTGCCGGAGCGGCAGTCTATTTGGCGAGCGCTGAAGCAGCGTATGTGACCGGTCAGACGGTGCATATCAACGGCGGTCTGGCCATGATTTGAAGACTGTCAAGGGGTCCGCGCGGCGGTTCGCGATTGACCCTTTCTAATGCAACGGCCTTTGTGTTAGGGAATCTGCAACTGACCGGGGAGCCTTTGGGATGGCGAGTTTTGGCCCTGGGGGCTTAAACGTGGTGGCCATTCATTTGCCGGACCAAGAGCGAGGACGATCAACCATGAGTGACGTTGCAGAGCGAGTGAAAAAGATTGTTGTCGAGCACCTTGGTGTCGATGCAGAAAAGGTCACTCTCGAAGCAAGCTTCATCGATGATCTGGGGGCCGATAGCCTCGACAACGTCGAACTCGTCATGGCTTTCGAAGAAGAGTTCGGGGTGGAGATCCCCGACGACGCCGCAGAAACGATCCAGACGGTCGGCGACGCAGTGAAATTCATCGAGAAGAGTCAGGCCTGATTCCGGCCCGCACCGCTTCGGTCGGGGGCTCTTGAGTTTCAACGCGGAGGCAGGGACCTGATGATCCTGCCGCCGCGTTCCTGCATTGGGCGCGACGATGCCGGCCGGAACGTCCTGCTCAGAGGAGATAGTTTCAAGTATGCGCAGAGTGGTCGTCACCGGGTTGGGCATGGTATCGCCGCTCGCCGCGACGGTGGAAGAAAGCTGGCGCAAATTGCTGGCCTGCGAGTCCGCGGCCACCGAAATCACCAAGTTCGACGCCGCCGATCTGGCTTGCCGCATTGCCTGCGAAGTGAAGCGCGGCGATGGAACGGACGGTACTTTCAACGCCGATGCATACATGGAGCCGAAACATCAGCGGCGCTACGACGAGTTCATTATTTACGGCGCTGCCGCCGCCACACAGGCCCTGCACGATGCCGGGTGGGAAGCCGACACCTACGACAAACAATGCCGGACCGGCGTGTTGGTAGGCGCCGGCATCGGCGGATTGCCGAGCATCGAGCAAACGACTTTGACGCTTCGCGACAAGGGACCCCGCCGGGTGAGCCCGTTTTTCATTCCTGGCAGTCTCATCAATCTCGCCGCTGGGGTGATCGGTATCGAGCACGGTTGCCGGGGCCCCAATCATGCAGTGGTCACCGCCTGCGCCAGCGGGACGCACGCCATCGGCGATGCGGCTCGCCTTATCGCTCTTGATGACGCCGATGTGATGATTGCCGGCGGCGCAGAATCGGCGATCTGCCGGATTGGCGTTGCCGGCTTTGTGGCCTGCAAGGCGCTCTCGACAGGCTTCAATAGTGAGCCCCGGAAGGCCTCCCGTCCCTACGACCGCGATCGGGATGGCTTCGTGATGGGGGAAGGGGCGGGGGTCCTGATTCTCGAGGAACTCGAGCACGCCGAAGCGCGAGGAGCCAGAGTATACGCGGAGATCATAGGTTATGGCTTGTCCGGCGACGCCCATCATATTACCGCGCCGTCATTGGACGGCGATGGCGCCTACCGCTGCATGAGCGCGGCTCTGAAGCGTGCTGGGATCTCCGCCCATGACCTCGACTATGTTAACGCACATGGCACCTCAACGCCGCTCGGCGACGAAATCGAGGTGCAGGCCATCGAGCGCGTCCTCGGCAACCGGGGAGACAAGCTGTCGATGTCCTCCACCAAATCATCTATCGGGCATCTGCTGGGTGCCGCTGGAGCGGTCGAGGCGGTGTTTTCTATACTGGCCATCCGCGATAACATTGCGCCAGCGACCATCAACCTGGACCATCCTTCGGTCGAAACGCCGATTGATCTTGTCCCCAACACGCCCAGGCGAAAGGAGATAAACACAGTTTTGTCCAATTCATTTGGTTTTGGAGGTACTAACGCATCGGTGATATTCCGCCGCTACGACGGCTGAACCCCGGGGATCGATCGGGTGCTCGACAAGAGAAGGCGCAGGCGCCGAACCTCATTTGCGCGCGTAGCGAGATCGCTGGCGACCCTGGTGGTCCTGGCGGCAGCGCTGGGAGCGGCGGCGATCTTTTACGGGCGTAGCGTCTATGAGGCGCCCGGGCCCTTGGGCGCGGACGCGGTCCTGACGATTTCCCGAGGCATGCGCGCGCCTGATATCGCTGCAGCGCTCGAGAAAAAGGGCATTATTTCGGATGACCGCGTTTTTCTTGCTGCTGCGTACCTGACGCAAAACTTCAAGCGTATGAGGGCGGGTGAATATCAATTCACCAGACAAGCCAGCATGGCCGAAGTGATGGACGTGATCGTCTCGGGCAAGGAATACCTCTACAAAGTCACCTTGCCCGAAGGATGGACCACAGCCCAGCTCGTCAACCGACTGAATTCGCGTGCCGAGCTCGCCGGCACGATTTCGGAAGATCTGCCGGAAGGAGTTTTGCTTCCGGCCACCTATGGGTATCGTCGTGGCGCCGAGCGTCAGGCCGTGATCGACGCCATGCGTGAGGCGCAGGATAAGCTGCTGGCGGACCTGTGGAGCAAGCGCGCCTCCGATCTGCCGATAGAAACCAAGGAAGAAGCGCTGATTCTGGCATCGATCGTCGAGAAGGAGACGGCTGAACCGGAAGAGCGTCCGCGTGTTGCTGCGGTGTTTCTGAATCGGCTCAGAAAGCGGATGCGGTTGCAATCAGATCCGACGATTGTCTACGGCATAACCCTTGGAAAGAGAAAACTCGACCGGCCGATCCTCCAGGAGGACATAGACGCGAAGAATCCCTACAACACTTACCAGGTATCGGGCCTGCCCCCGACGCCCATCGCCAATCCGGGTCGGGAATCCATCATGGCCGTGCTCAATCCGATCGACACCGGGGAACTCTATTTTGTGGCCGACGGCTCCGGTGGACACGTCTTTGCCAAGTCTCTGGAAGAGCACAATCGCAACGTCCAAAAGTGGCGTAAAATTGAAAGAGCCGAAAGTGTCGAAACACAACCCGCCGAGGCGGCGAATATGGCCGACGACCCAGACGATACGGCGGCGGTCTCTTCTCAGGAGGTACCACAGGCCCCTCTGGCATCTGTTGAATCGACGGAGGTGATCAGCTCGCAGGACTCTGCCTTGGTTCCGGAGCCGCCTGCCGGTACCTTGGCGCCCACAGAGACCACCCCCGACCTGGCGAACCCCGACTTGTTGAAGCCGGGCAGCGTCGTGGAGGTGGCGGGCAAACTCATACCCATTCCCGCACCGCGACCAAAACTGCAGTAACCGAGTCTCGCCGGCCGGCGGGCTGCGGTCGCCATTCAGCGACCGTGACTGCCTGAACGGGATTTGCCGCACCGAGAATTACTCTACATTGCCCATCAGATGTTGATTCTGTTGGACTGGCTCCGATGACCTTCTCGAGCATGACGGGTTTCGCGCGCAAGGCAGGGCATCGCCGTGACCTGAGCTGGACGTGGGAGGTGAAAAGTGTAAACGGCCGGACGCTTGACATCCGCTGCCGGCTGCCGGCCGGTCTCGACTCCCTCGAGCCTCAAATTCGCGCTCTGGCGCAAGCAAATTTTCGGCGCGGCAGTCTCTACGTCACCTTGGAGATCAGACGTGCGGTGGGCGCCGAGACCATCATGGTCAACGAAGCAGCGCTCGCCCAAATCGTGGCAATCGCCCGCCACCTGCGGCGGAAGCATCGCCTTGCCGCTCCATCGCCGGAAGGGCTCCTTGCGCTTCGTGGCGTGCTCGAGCTTGCCTCGGCAGAAGAAGACGGCGAAGCAATCGCCACCCGTGACGAAGCATTGCTCTCTGACCTTCACGGAGTATTTGCAAGCCTAGCGCAGATGCGCCGTGCCGAGGGAGAAAAACTGCGCATGATCGTGCTGACACATATTGACAGAATCGAAGAGCTGACGCGTGCGGCAAAGGAATCCACAGCGCGCAGTCCGGAATTGGCGCGCAACCGATTGGCCGAGCAGGTGCACCGTCTGGTGGAGACCGGGGCGCGTCTGGATCGAGACCGGCTGCACCAGGAAGCGGTGCTGCTCGCCAGCAGATCAGACATAAACGAAGAGCTTGACCGCATCTTTGCCCACCTCGGTGCTGTCCGCGATCTGTTCGCAAGCCCGGAACCCGTTGGGCGAAAGTTTGACTTCCTGGCCCAGGAACTTAATCGCGAAGCCAACACACTTTGTTCGAAGGCGGTGGATTACGCCATCACCGAAGCCGGCCTCGAGATGAAAATCGTCATCGACCAGATGCGCGAGCAGGTGCAAAACCTTGAGTAGGCGCTCGCCGGCGGGCGTTGACGCGCGCCGAGGCTTGCTGCTCGTGCTGTCTTCACCTTCCGGCGCCGGCAAGACGACCCTGGCAAGAAGACTGCTCGCCGCTGACATCAATGTCGCCATGTCGGTTTCCGTTACCACGCGCTCGATGCGCGCCGGTGAAGTCGACGGCAAGGACTATCACTTCATTTCCAAAGATCGCTTTTCAGCCATGCGGGACGCTGGCGAGCTTCTCGAGTGGGCGGAGGTCTTTGGCAATAACTATGGTACCCCCCGACAAGCGGTTGAGGATGCTTTGGCTAGGGGGCGCGATGTAGTGTTCGACATAGATTGGCAAGGCACCCAACAGCTGGTCCAGGCGCTGGAAGACGATGTGGTGCGTGTTTTCATCTTGCCGCCGTCCGCCGAGGCCCTGCGCGACCGGCTGGTCAATCGAGCGCAGGATTCAGCCGTTATCGTCGCCAAGCGCATGGCCGAAGCTTCGAAAGAGATCAGCCACTGGGCAGAATATGATTACGTGATCATCAATGATGATCTCGAGACTGCAGATCGCGACATCGCCAACATTCTTGCCGCCGAACGTCTCAAACGGAAACGCCGTACCGGCTTGACACGCTTCGTGCGCAGTCTCGTCGACAACCTCTGACCCAAGCGATCGGCAGGCTTTCAGCGTTCCGGCAACCGGCCGTTACGGCTCGAGTGCGATCCGTCCGATGACTTTGCCTGCTCGCAGCTCGTCGATTGCCGCGTTGATGCCGTCCAGGGGTCGAACCGCCACGGGGAATTGGTTTAGCCGGCCTGTCCTTGCCAGGTCCACGAGGTCCCGCGCCTCCGGCAAAGAGCCGACAAATGAACCCGCAAGGGACCACTGGCGCAGCGGCAGCATCGGAATGGGCAGCGACAGCCGCCCGCCCATCAGGCCGACCATCACCACCGTCCCGCCCTTGCCTAGGCTGCTGAGGGCAAATGCGACGCTCTGCTCGGATCCGACAAAGTCAATAACCGCAGCCACGGTACCGAACTGCGAGCGCAGCATTCTTTGGGCGTCGGGGAGGGTCGGATCAATAGCGCCGGCAGCACCGTAGGCGAGCGCCGTTTGCCGCTTCGAGGCATCGATGTCGCCAACGACAACGCGCAGACTTGTCGTCGCCGCCGACAAGAGCAGCGCCATGAGCCCGACCCCACCAAGGCCAATGATCAGCAGGGATCCGTCGCACCCGGTTGCCAGCGCTTTCTTCAGGGCGCTGAAGGCAGTGAGCCCGCCACACATGAGACTGCCGGCAAGGCGGGCATCGAGCCCGGTAGCATCGATCAGGTAGCGCGGGTGGGGAACCAGTACGTGGCTGGCGAAGCCGCCGTCGCAGTCGATGCCCAGATACCGGGTATCGCGGCACAGCTGGTCCTCACCTTTTTCACAGCGCGCGCAGCTGCCGCAGCCGATCCATGGATACACCGCGAATAGATCATGCTGGCGGCAGGAGCTGGCGACCCCAGTGCCGGCGTCGGCTATCACCCCGCAGATTTCGTGACCGAGGATATGCGGCAACTGCTGTTTTCCGCGCATATCGAGCCGCTCACCGCCGCCCGATTCCAGAAAACCGTCGATCAGATGCAGGTCACTGTGGCAGAGGCCACAATGGCTTACTTGCAGCAACACTTCTAAGCCCCGGGGTGGCGCAGGGATACGGGCGACATACTCCAGTGGCTTGCCGTACCCGGTCAGGGCCTGCGCGCGCATCGTTGGGCCCAATTGTGTCAGCGCTCCAGCACTGCGGCCAGTCGGCAGAAGTCGGCGACGGAAAGCTCCTCGGCGCGTGCATTCGGGTCAACACCGACCTGGGTGAGGGCAGTCGCGGGATCGGTTGGAAGTCCCCTCAGGCTCGAGCGGAGCTTTTTCCGACGTTGACCGAACGCAAGTCGCGTAACCTCTTCAAGCGCAGCCGTTCGGCAACCAGGCTCGATCGGCGGCCCTGGCGTTATCTGCACGAGGCTTGAAGTGACCTTGGGAGCGGGAGTGAAAGCCCTTGGTCCGATGTCAAACAGTCTGACTGCTTTGGTGCGCCACTGCGCAAGCACGGACAGCCGTCCGTATGCCTTTCCACCGGGCCCGGCCGTGATCCGCTGCGCAACTTCCTTTTGGAACATCAGCGTGAGTGATTGATACCATGGCGGCCAGGTGTCCACGGTAAGCCATTTGATCAGCAGCGCCGTCGCGATGTTGTATGGCAGATTGGACACGACCTTTGTCGGGCCCGTTGCCAGCGCGGCCCAGTTTGTTTCCAGAGCATCTCCGCAAACGATGTCAAGTCTGTCGGGATAGGCGGCAGCTATCTCCGAGATGGCCGGCAGCGCTCGCTGATCGCGCTCGACTGCGACGACGCGGCCTGCGCCTTCGATGAGCAGCGCCCGCGTGAGCCCTCCCGGACCTGGCCCGACCTCGATTATGGTGTGTTCTGCCAGAGGTTGGGCGGCGCGCGCGATGCGGCGCGTCAGATTGAGATCGAGAAGAAAGTTCTGGCCAAGGCTCCTCCTTGCGCTGAGTCCATGCCGCGAGATCACTTCCCGCAGCGGTGGCAGGGGAATGCTCATCGTCCAGGTCCCGCGTTGCATGTCGCCATCCGGCGGGCAAGCTTCAACGCCGCGATCAGAACTCTTGTCGCAAGCCCGTCCGGTGCCGGCAACCGTCAGGGCAGTCCCGTGGTCCGGTGAAGTGCGGATGAACGGCAGTCCGAGGGTCACGTTCACCCCGGCATGAAAGGCAAGGAGCTTGACCGGAATGAGCGCCTGATCGTGATACATGCAGATGATTGCATCGAAGGCTTTCCGCGCGCTTGCGTGGAAAATGGTGTCAGCCGGAAACGGACCTGCGACCTTGATGCCACGTCGCCGCAGCTCGTCGATGGCGGGTAAGATGATTCTTGCTTCCTCGTTGCCAATGGTTCCCCCTTCGCCGGCATGCGGATTGAGGCCTGTGATGGCGAGACGCGGTTCGGCCAGCCCGAAATAGCGTTCGAGATCACGCGCTGTAACTTCCGCCTGCGCGACGATCGCCGGCATGCTCAACGCACCGACTACTTCCTTCAGCGCGACATGGATGGTGACGGGAACCGTGCGCAGATCCTCAGCGACCAGCATCATGACCGGGCACGCCTGCTGGCCTTTTCGCTGCGCCAGGTGCGCGAGAAAATCGGTGTGTCCCTGATAAGTAAAGCCCGCCCCATACAGGACCTTTTTGTGAATCGGGTTGGTGACGATTGCGGCGACCTTGCCAGCCAGAGCAAAGTCAACTGCACGCTCAATCGATTGAATTACCGCCTGCGCGTTGTCGGGCTGGGGAGATCCAGGCTCTGGGATGCTCGCCAGCGCCATGGGCAAAACCGGCACCCCGGTGGCGAATGCGGCCGAAGCTTCGCTCGGGGAATCGATGCTGAAGATATTCGTCTGTATCGCCAGCCGCTCGGCCCGCGATTCCAGAAGCGCCCGATCACCGATACAAAAAAAACACAGCGAGGGGTCGCAACGCACTTGACGCCAAGCCGTCAAGGTGATGTCGGGAGCGATGCCGGCCGGCTCGCCTAGGGTCAAGGCCAAAGGCTTGGCGCCAGGCGCCCCGTTCACTGCGTCTGATCCAGCGACAGCTCCGGATTCTTGTAGTCGATGAAGACCGTTCGGCGGAGTTCCTTGAGATACTTCGCTTCGTAACCCTCATAGAGCTCATTGAGCATCATGCTCTCGACCTGTTCGCGGGTCGGCGCCTGCCGCTCGATCGAACGCTTGCCGCAGAAGCCGATCATCTGAATGCCGGCTTTGGATCGCATCGGGCCAAAGATGTTGCCGGGACCGGCCTTGTCGAGCGCCGCCCGCAGCGGCGTGGGAAGGCGTGACGGATCGGTCTGAATGGTCTTGCTGATCTGGACATTGAAAATGCCGGAAGCCGCCGCCTTCGCGGACCCGCACCCCTTGTAGTTCGCCATGAACTGCCTTGCTTCGACAGCGCGTGCCACCAGCAGCTCGTCCATCATGGCATCGCCGGTGTTCTCTATTGGCAGCGTTATCTCCTGAATCTCATAAGCCGACACGGGTTTGTGACGAGGATCGTTCTTCATGGCTTCCAGCTTGCGATCAACCGCTGCCGCGTCGACTTTCGCCGTGCTTTTGTATCTGCTTGTGAGGATTCGGTTGAACGACGTACTGGTTGCGAGGTGCTGTCGCAGCGTCTTCATGCTGATGCCGGCGCCTTTCAACTTGGCGGTCAGGCCGCTCACGTCGGTATTGGATCCCTTCGCCAGTTTTTCGACTGCGGCATCGATTTGCTTTTCGCTTGCCGTGACATTGAATTTCTTTGCCTCGTTGCGTTTGAGGACGTCATTAATCAGGAGTTCAAGTGCCTGCTTGCGCGAAAGCTGCTTCCCGGAACCGAGAATTGGCGTAAGCTTGATGCGCTGCTCCACGTCGAAATTTGTAATCGGCTGATCACTGACGACCGCGACGACTCCCTGGTTGGCAGCCGAGGCTGCCATGGCCGGCAGGGGCGCCAGCGCCACGAGCGCGAGAACGAGCACCCACCTATGCATGGGACTGCAACAGGAACGCTGGAGGGGTTGGGGGATCACGGGTTGTTCAGCCATCGCCGGCGCTGATTGGCACAGAATTGTGGCGGCTAAAAGCCGTCGTCATCTCCGCTTCCGCCCAACGTCTTGAAGTTGACGGAGAACATGAACGAGTGATCCTTGTCAAGGTCGCCATCATCGTCCTCGTCCCGCGATCCGGTGTAGGCAAACTTGAACTCGAAACAGTCGCAGTCATATCCAAAGCCGATCTGATGGCGGATCATCTGCTCGTCGATGAAGTCGTACTTGACGCCGCCAAATATGCTCCAGCCGGCTTCGAGCGGCACCGTAGCGGCCGCCCACGCCTGGCGCTCGTCGGTCGGCCGGCCATAGGCGGGGGCGGCTTCAACGTCTGTAAGGCCGCCGTTGAGCGCAAACCCGCCAAGGTCCAGGTCGACGGTGGCTTCCTGAACCGCCATGTTGAAGCCATCGTTGTCGAAACGCGTCTGATAGGTGAAACGCAAATTCTCCCAAGGCTGAAGCGCTAGCGCCGCGACCAGATCGAACTCCGACTCCTCGAGGCCCGATCCATCAACAAAACTGTTCTCGCCCGCAACATGAAACAACTCGCCAATGCTTGCCCTGAAAAACCCTCCGTTTGACAGCAGATAGCTGTACAGGACGCCGGCGTTGACCCGCGTGCCGCCCTCATAGCGGTCGTCGCCGGAGAAGCGGTCATGCAGGAATAGGTTGGTGTGGTCGAAATTGAGGTTGATGGCATCCTCGTTGCCGATCTCGTCCTCTTCGGTCTCATCGGTGGCAGCGATGACCTGGGCCACTGGCGTTACGACGTGCTGGCCGCCGGTAGTCGCGCGCACGAACGGCCACCGCAGATCCAGGCCGGCCGATGGCAGCAGGCGGGTTGCAGTTTCGTGCTCGTTGATTTCAGGCGGATCGGGCAGATTGTCGTTGATGTAAACGTCGCCCCGCAATCGCGCGAAGGGCGTGGCGAGGACGCCGCCGTTGCTGGTCATTGGCCTCTGCCAGTGGACGTCCGTCGTAGCTCGCGTTTGTTCGGTGCCCTGGTTGACGCCTGGATAGAGATCGGCGGCGGAATCCTCCCGGTTCAGGCTATAGACCGAAGATCTGATTCCCAGTTCACCGCCCAGCACCGAATGGTCGAAGGTGTAGTCGTGCTCGACGTAGGGAAGTACCACCGGCAAGATATCGGAATTGTCGACGACGTAGTTTTGGAAGTGCAGCGCTCGGGCGCGGAAGAAGTTGCGATCGTCCAGACCGGTGATGAACGCCTGGCTGACGATTTCTTCACGATCATCGACCTCGTATCGCCGCATGAACGTTCTGTCCGACGCCGTTGCGCCGTCCCAGCCCCAGGTCCAGTTCTCGTTGATCATGAACTCGCCCTCGGTGCGTATTGATCCACGCAAGTCCTGGTTTCCGGGAGATTGGAGGAAGTCGGCGTCGAGCTGGTAGATGCCGGCCAGATCAACAAAATATTGTCCGCTTGCCGTGCGCTGCCGCCAGACGGCACGCGGCATCACTCCCTGATCCGTGGTGATCAACGGCAGGAAGGTCAGGTCGTAGTCAGGCGCAAGCGCCCAGTAGTAGGGAATCACGACACCGAAGCCGATATCATCCGAGGCGGCGAACCGTGGAGTAAGAAAACCAGACTTGCGCTCGGTCGTTCCGTCGCCATGGGAGAACCAGGGCAGCCAGAAAACCGGCACCCCCGCAAATTCGAACGTCATGTCTTCATGGCGCACCTCATGCGCCTGTTGATCGTGAATTGCGACACGCGACTTGATTTGCCACAGCGGAGTCCCGTCGGCGAGCACACACGTCTTGCACCGGGTATAGGCTGCGCGCTCGAACACGGTGATGACACCGTCCTTGCGGCGCGCATACTCCGCAGTCACCGTGGCATCGTTGGTGAGCAACAAACGCAAGTGTTCGGCGAATCCGTCGCGGAACTTGTTTTGCAGCTGGATGAGATCGGCCTCCAGAATGTTGCCGCCGGGTTCGCGCAACCTGATGTTGCCGTCGGCACGCAGGATGTCGTCATCCTGATCATAGCTCACCCGGTTGGCTACGAGGATGTAGGGCCCGTAGGTGATGACCACGCGCCCGCGTGCAGTAGCGGTCCTGGTGACCGGATCGTAGCTCAGGACCTCCGCATCGACTTGGACGCGCGTGCCGGAAGGCGGCTTGCGGATATCGAACTCTGGCGCGTCGACGGCCAGTTCGGGCGACAACAGAGAACCGGCACTCGCCGCAGACGCGAAGAATGTCATGAGGACAGCTATTACGAGCGCCAGCACGGAGCTTGCCCGCCGGTGCGTAACGAGGCCGTTGCGCCAAGCGGGACTCGCCCACAGCAAGGCGCGCAAGCTCCCATTGCCCTGCAAGTGCATGATTGCCCGCTAATCCACCCGAACGCAATCAAAGACGCATGCGTCGTAGACCGTTTTAACCCTTCAAACCTCGAAACGGAAGGGCGAAAATGTGAAATAGTTGAAAGTGTTATCGGAAAGTTGCCCCGTCTGCCGATACGCGCCCACGCGGCCGAGGTTGCGGTGAGGGGCCGAAGCAGGTAGATGGGCGCCTCGCTTTCGGCCCGAAATTCTGTGGAATTTGCCAATGAAAATCTCGTTTGCGCCTGCAAAAATGCCACCGGGCGGCGCCCTGGTGGTGTTTACGGCTCCGGGAAACAAGCTGGCGGGCGTTGCCAGGGCCGCCGACGTGGCCTCCCGTGGCCATGTGGGGCGGGCGATTGCTGCCGCTCGGTTCGAATCAGGTGGCAATCAGGTGCTCGACCTCTTTGCGCCCGTCGGAAACACCGTGCGGCGGCTGATCGTCATCGGCTTGGGTGAAGTCGAAAAGCTGCAATTGCGTGACCTCGAAAACGCCGGCGGCAATGCTGCCGGCGCCCTGGCGGCCGCCAAGGTGCGGGAGGCTGCGGTCGCCGCCGACATGCAGCTTCCCACCGCGATCGAGCCACCTGTGGCAGCTGCTTTCCTCGCCTCTGGCATCCGGCTTCGGACATACTCGTTTGCCAAGTACAAATCGAAGAAAGCCAAGGCGCGCGCCGATCTAGATCGGGTTCGAATCTTGTGCTCCAACCCAAAGGCGGCTGCGCGCCGCTTTGCCGGCTGTGACGCCGTCGTCGATGGCGTTCATCTGGCTCGCGACCTCGTTAACGAGCCGGCCAACCACCTGACACCGATGATGTTTGCCGACAGGGCAAAGGGCTTGGCAAAGACAGGGCTGAAGGTCGAGGTGCTGTCACCGCGCGAAATGAAAAGGCTCGGCATGGGAGCTTTGCTCGGCGTGGCCAAAGGCTCGGCCAACGAGGCCCGGATGGTCGTAATGCGCTGGGCTGGCGGCAAGAAAGGCGCGCCTCCCCTGGCCTTCGTCGGGAAGGGCGTCACGTTCGATACTGGCGGCATTTCAATGAAGCCAGCGGCGGGTATGGAAGACATGAAGGGTGATATGGGCGGGGCGGCGTGCGTTACCGGTTTGATGTATGCGCTCGCGTCCCGGAAGGCGCGGGTCAATGCTGTGGGAGTGGTAGGCCTGGCGGAAAACATGCCGAGCGGCACGGCTCAGCGCCCCGGCGACGTAGTGACATCCATGTCGGGCAAAACCATCGCCGTGCTCAACACCGATGCGGAAGGCCGTCTCGTTTTGGCCGACGCCCTCTGGTACACGCAAAAGCGCTTCAAACCGAAACTCATGATCAACCTGGCCACGCTCACGGGAGCGATCATGATCGCTCTCGGCAAGGAGTATGCGGGCCTTTTCTGCAACGATGACGAGCTATCCAGCCGGCTGGTGGCAGCCGGCATCGAAACCGGAGAGCGACTCTGGCGCATGCCGTTGGCCGAGGAGTATGACCGACTGATAGATTCCGACATTGCCGATGTGAAGAACATCGGCGGGCGCAATGCCGGCGCGATAACCGGCGCCCAATTTCTCAAGCGTTTCGTGGACGGCGTGCCCTGGGCGCACATCGACATCGCGGGAACGGCCATGGACTCTGCGAAATCGCCCATCAATCAGAGCTGGGGTTCTGGCTGGGGGGTACGCCTTCTCGATCGCCTGGTGGCGGCACACTACGAGGCATGAGACGTGACGGAGGTCCTGCTCTACTGCCTGGAGCGCCAGCCGCTCGAACGGGTTCTGCCGGTGCTGATTGACAGGACGCTGGAACGCGGCTGGCGCGCAGTCATTCAAGTGGGCTCGGAAGAGCGCGTCGAAGCAATATCGACCGCACTGTGGACGACTGGAGAGCAATCGTTTCGTCCCCACGGCACGACGCGCGACGGCAACGCCGATCTCCAGCCCGTCTGGATCACTACCGACAGCGACAATCCGAACGGTGCTCGCGTGCGCTTCATGGTCGATGGTGAATTCGGCGTGGATTTCGATGGTTTTGACCGTGTCGTCTTTATGTTCGATGGCCGCGACGCGGCGGCCCGTGCAAGCGCCGACGGAGTTTGGCAGGAGGCCAAGGCTCGCGGCCACAGCACCACCTATTGGCGCCAGGATGAGACTGGCCGCTGGCAGCAGAGCGGGTGAGGAAGAATGACCACACATGCGCTGATTGTGGGCGCCGGCTCGGGACTTTCGGCGGCGCTGGCCCGGACCTTCTCGGGTGCTGGCATGAAGGTCGTCCTCGCAGCCCGCAATACAGCCAAGCTTGACAACTTGTGCCGCGAAACCGGTGCCGTTGCGAAGGGTTGTGACGCGGCCGAGCCCGCCTCAGTGCGCCGGTTGTTCGAGGCTCTCGATACGGAAGGGCGCGCTCCGTCTCTCGTCGTCTACAACGCCGGCCTCAGGATCAGGGGCAAGATCACCGAGCTGGCTGCCGATGAGATCGACGCGGCGTGGAAGGTCGGGGCCTTCGGCGGCTTCCTGGTGGGTCAGGAGGCGGCGCGGCGTATGCTGAGGATTGGGAGCGGCACGATCCTTTTTACCGGCGCTACCGCCAGCATCAAGGGATTCGCGCTCTCCGCGGGCTTCGCGATGGCCAAGTTCGCGCTGCGCGGCCTGGCCCAGTCGATGGCGCGCGAGCTGCAACCGAAGGGCATTCATGTCGCGCACGTGATAATCGATGGCGGCATCCGCAGCGATGTGTACGTTCCCGCGCCCGGCAAGGAAGAGTCAGCCCTGGATGCGGCAGCCATCGCCGAGTCCTATCTCGCTCTATACCGCCAGAAGGCCACTGCCTGGTCGCATGAGATCGACCTGCGGCCGCGCCTCGAGTCTTTCTGAACGAAGGTCACCGTTTGGGCTCCGATTGGAGAGCCTGAAGCTCCTCATGCGCCTCGAGCCAACGACTTTCTGATTGCTCCAGTTCGATGATGAGCTTCGCGCGCAGTCTCGCGAAGTCTTGCGCCTTTTCAGGCTCGGTGGAAAAAAGCGTTCCATCGTGAAGGGCGCGGTCGAGCACCGCTATTTTCTTGCCGAGCGAGTTCATGGCTACGTCGATATCCGCGATCTTCTTGTGCACCGGCGCAATCCCGGCTCGGCAAGCCGCCGCAACGCGGCGTTGACTTTTTGCATTCCTCTTGGCGCCAACCTTGCTGACCGTTCTCTCAGCGTTGTCCGATCCCGTCGGAACGCGTTCAAGCACATATTCGTTGTAGTCATCGAGATCGCCTTCAAAGGGTCTCGCCGTTCCATCGGCGATGAGCAACAAGCGATCGGCGGTCGTTTCGATGAGATTTCGATCGTGGCTGATGAGAACGATGGCGCCGGGGTAACCATTGAGCGCTTGCACAAGCGCGGCCCGGGAATCGATGTCGAGATGATTGGTCGGTTCGTCCAGGATCAACAAATGGGGGCCATGAAAGCCGGCCAGCGCAAACAGCAAGCGGGCCGTTTCGCCGCCCGACAGGGTATCGCACCTCGTGTCCGACAGGTCGGAACCGAAGCCATGGGCGCCAAGCCGGGCACGGCGCTGTGCTTCCGTCGCCGCCGGCATGAGCGAGCGAAAATAGTCATAAGGCGAGCGGTTTCCCTCGAGTTCATCCAGCTGGTGTTCGGCGCAGTACCCGGTGATCAGTTTCGCGTTGCGGCGCATCGCCCCGGCCATCGCCGGCAGCTGCCCGCCGAGCAGCTTCGCGAAGGTAGACTTGCCGTTTCCGTTGCGGCCTAGAAGCGCGATCCGATCATCAGGGTCGATCCTCAGGCAGACATTTCGCAAGACCGGCTGGGCAGGCTGGTAGCCCACCGCCACTCCATCAAAGCGGATGAGCGGCGGGCTGAGTGGTTTTTCAGGACCCGGAAAATTGAACGGCGGCACGCGGTCCTCGACCAGCTCCGCAATCCGCTCCATCCTGGCGATGGCCTTCAGCCTGCTTTGCGCTTGCCGTGCCTTTGATTGTTTGAAGCGGAAGCGGTCGACATACGCCTGCATATGCCGACGCTGATCTTCCTGTTTTTCTCGCAGTTTGCCGAGGCGGGAGCGTTTCTCTCGGCGTTGCTGCTCGAAACTGTCGAAGTCGCCGGAGTAGAGCTGCAGTTTGCCCTGATCGAGATGGAGAATCGAATCGACCGCATGATTCAGGAAATCGCGGTCGTGGCTTACGACAAGCAAGGTGTGCCGGTAGTTGCGGATGAAGGACTTGAGCCAGATCGTGCCCTCGAGGTCGAGATAGTTGGTTGGCTCGTCGAGCAGCAGGATGTCGGGGTCCGAGAACAGAACGGCGGCAAGGGCAACCCGCATTCTCCATCCGCCTGATAGCCTCGAGCACGGACCATCATGGGTGGCTTGTGCAAAGCCGAGGCCGGCCAGGATGGACGCTGCCCGTGCGGGTGCGGAGTGTGCCCCGATGTCTGCCAGGCGGGTATGAATTACGGCGATACGATGGGCGTCCGTGGCGCTTTCGAGCTCCGCGAGAAGATCGCTCCTCTGTCGGTCCGCCTGCAGCACAGTTGCGAGCAGACTGGTTTCTCCGCCAGGCGCTTCCTGGGCTACCGAGCCAATTCGTGCATTGCGCGGCAGGCTGATGGAGCCTTGCTCCGGAGCCAGTTCCCCGGCGATCAGCCTCAGCAGCGTTGTCTTGCCGGATCCGTTGCGTCCGACGAGTCCCACCCGGTGGCGGGCAGGCACGGAAGCGGACGCCCCATCGATAATCAGGCGCCCCGCAAGCCGAAGCGACAGGTCCTTGATCGCAATCACGGGGTCCGTCTCTAGCCTGCCCGCGGACCTCTGTCATTACCTTCGAGCCCCTTGTACGGGAACTGGAATAGAGGTGTAGACTGCCGCTACGGGCTGGGGATTTGCCGGTCCACTATGCAATCCACGGGAGGTTTCCTTGATGATGGGTATGAAGTCTCTTGGTCTGCTGGCGGGTATCGCCGCCGGCGCCCTTATGTCGACGAATGTTCCTGCGGCTGAAATGATCGGCAATTGCGAGCTGGTCGGACCCAAGGGCTCGGTACCCATCGCCAACCCGGCCAAGGCGGGTCAGATCACGGTCGAGGTGTCCCTGCCGGCGCCGATCTGGTGGAACGGCGATACTCCGGAAGCCATAAAAGACGGCATGGAATACTGCATGGCCGCCGAGATCGCTCATCGCGCCGGTTATGACAAGCTCGAGGTCGTGAATGTCGGCTGGGATCCCCTGGTTACCGGTCAAACATCGAATTTCGACTTCGCGCTCTCGCAGATCTCGATCACCGATGCGCGCAAGAAGGTGGTCGAGTTCTCGATCCCATATTTCTATTCCGACATGGGCGTCCTGACGCGCGCTGAGAAGCCGGTTGACGAGAAGTCGATCAAAGAAGCGGTGGTGGGCGTGCAGCAGGCAACGACGGGTGCAGCTTTCGCCACGGAAAAGATCGGGCTGAAGAATTTGCAGGTCTATCCCGAGCAGGGAGACATGTTCACCGCATTGCGTGCCGGTCAGATCGATGCTGCCATTACCGATACCGCGATCACCCTTGCCGAGGAAGTGAACGGCGGCGGCAAAGTCGTGGTGGTCGGCCAATACAAGACCGGCGAAACCTACGGCGCCCTCTATCCCAAGGGCAATGCCAACAACGCAACAGTGGACAAGATACTTCAGGCGATGATTGACGACGGCACGTTGTCGAAGCTCGCCGACAAATATCTGGCCGCGGTGTGGGGCAAGGATCCGGCCAAGGTCCCGTATTTCAATCCCTGATCCGAAGGCTGGTACCGCCCCGGCGGGCATGCTTCTTGCCGCCAAAAGCCTGCCCCGACCCGATCGAGGGTGCGGGTACCTTGGCGTATTGGGTAAATGGCGCACGTGATAGAGTGACCGAAGCGGCGCAGCACCATCCGCGTCCACATCAGGCCGACGGGCTTGCCGCGGCTGGTGCCCTGTTTTCTCTCCTCTGCATTGTTGCAGCGATTGGCGCGGTTCGGCTTGTGCGTGACGCGCTCAAGCATCTTGCTGTGTATTCGGCGGCCTGGGAGGTTGCCTTCGGCCTCATCATTGGCGCCGCCGCGCTGCTCCTCTATCCTTCCGGGAGAGCATTGATCTCCTCCCGCCGGGCCCGCGATGCGCTCATCAGACAGGACATCGTGGCGTCGCGCATTGCAACGGCCGAATCCCGGGAATTCGCCTACTTGACCTTTGGTTGGGGTGCCTTCGCGCTGATCGCCCTGGGTGGAATGTGCTTTGTGTTGACCAACGACGCCGCGGTCGGCAGGACGTTCTTTTTTCTGCCGTTGATGCAGGCCAAATGGGGTTTGGTCGTCAAGGCGTTCTGGAACAACCTCTATGTCTTCATGGTCGCCGAAGTCCTCGTCCTCATCTGGGGTCTGGTGGTGGCCATTGCACGATTGCTGCCGGGCCCGGCAGGGCGGCCGATCCGCGCTCTGGCCATCATCTATTGCGACGTCTTTCGCGGCCTGCCGACTGTCGTCGTGCTCTATCTGGTGGGGTTCGGGATTCCGCTGTCGGGAATCATCCCCGCCGAAATTCCCGGTTTCGGCAGAGTACCGCTTGTCTGGTATTGCATACTCGCCCTGACCCTGACCTATGGCGCCTACGTTGCGGAGGTCTATCGCTCCGGAATCGAGAGCATCCACTGGAGCCAGTTCGCGGCCGCGCGCTCTCTCGGGCTCTCGTATTTTCAGACGCTGCGCTATGTCATCATTCCGCAGGCAATCCGCCGTATCATCGCGCCGCTGCTCAACGATTTCATCGGCCTGCAGAAGGACACCGCACTGGTGCAGGTAATCGGTGTGATCGACGCCTTCAACCAGTCGCGCATCATCGCTTCGAACGCCTTCAACCTGTCCGCCGTCACGATCGTCGCCATAATCTTCGTTGTCATCACCATTCCGCAGGCCCGCTTCGTCGACAGGCTGATCGAGCGCGACAATGCCCGCATGAAGGCAGGCAGCTGAACATGGCGTTTCTCGAAATCCGCGAGGTGCAAAAAACGTTCGGTCCACTGACGGTTCTGCGCGGCGCCAATCTCGATGTGAGCGAGCATCAGGTGGTGTGCCTCATCGGGCCCTCGGGCTGCGGCAAATCCACTCTGCTGCGCTGTATCAACGGGCTTGAAAAAATTCAGGGTGGCGAAATCAGGCTCGACAATGACCGGGTATCGGGTCCGGGCGTCGACCTGGACAGATTGCGCCGGCAAGTCGGGATTGTATTTCAGAGCTTCAACCTGTTTCCGCACATGCGGGTGCTCGAGAATGTGACGCTTGCGCCGATCAAGGTCCTGGGCATCGAGCGTGGCGCGGCCGAAGCGAAGGCATTCAGCCTTCTCAAGCGCATTGGACTCGAGGACAAGGCGCTTGAGTATCCGGACCGGCTCTCGGGTGGTCAGCAGCAGCGGGTTGCCATCGTCCGCGCCCTTGCCATGGAGCCGAAACTGCTGCTGTTGGACGAAATCACTTCGGCGCTCGATCCCGAACTTGTCTCGGAAGTACTCAACATCGTGCGCGGCCTGGCGACACAGGGCATGACCATGCTGCTCGCCACCCACGAAATGGGCTTCGCGCGGGAGGTGGCTTCAAAGATCTGTTTTCTTTGCGATGGCGTCGTCCACGAGGAGGGGCCCCCGGAGCGACTTTTCAATGAGCCGCGCCGTGAGCGCACGCGGGCCTTCCTGAGGCGGATCATCGAAGCAGGACGGCTGTAGGGGATTGTGGCCGGCATCTGAAGCGTTGCTGGCGAACTCTGCGTATCATGCCCGCAATTCTGCCGCAAACTGCTGGCGAATATCGCGCCATCGACATGGGGCTTTTGAAAGAGAAGCTTTCAATAGACCGATAAGGAGACAACGCGATGAGGTTCCATTTGAACGCGGCACGCCTCGGCGCCGCGCTTTTGGCGCTGTCTATGCCCACTTTGCTTTGGTTGCCTCAGGCAGCGCTGGCGCAGGAAGAACCGGCCGGCGCAGAAGCCGCCGTTTCCGAGGCGCAGGCGCTTCTCAGCGATGCCGGCAATCTGGGTGGACTCAGCGAGCGCGAAATCAAATCGCGTATCAAGTCGGCAAGGAAGCTCGCCAAGAGCGATGGCCTGCCCGAAGACCTGCGAAGCGCGCTTGATGGCTTCATCGCGGCAGCACGCCAGGAGTTGATCGCCAGGCAGTCCCAGGCCCAGCAACAGCCGGAACAGCCTGCCCGGAAACAGGCGCCGGCCGAGCAGGCGCAGCAACCTGAGCGGGAACAACAGCCAGAGAAAGCAGTCGAACCCGCCCCGGAGCAACCCGCAGTCGACGCTGCCGCCGTCGCATCGTCGCAGGAAATCCTGGCCAGGGCACGCAGTCTGGGAGCTCTTGCCGAGGAGGACATCAAGGCCGACGTCAAGACGGCCCGCCGGCTGGCCAAGACGGGAGGCTTGCCGGACGACATCCGCGGCGCCCTCGAGAACTACATTGGTACGGCTCGCCAGGAGCTGGTGACCCGGCAGGCACGCCAACAGGAGCAGCCGGCAGCGCCCGACTCGCAGCAGTCGGAAGCTCCGGCTGAAAAACCGGCCGATCAAGCAGGCCAGCCGGCTTCAGAGCAGGTCGATGATGCGGCGCAGGCCGAGGCACAAGCGATTCTGGATGGCGGCTCATCTTTGGCATCGATGTCGGAGGACGATATCAAATCTCGCATCAAGGCTGCGCGCAAGTTGAGCAAGTCCGACGGCATAGCCGATGACACCAGGAACGTTCTGCAGGAATTCATCGACGTGGCGCGGCGCGAGCTGATTTCTCGCGAAGCTCAAGGGCAACAAACCGGTGAACAGCCGGCGCCCAAGCCGGGCACTACCGAGCAGCAGCCCCAGCAGACGGTGGAGGAGGCGCCGCCCGCCCCGACGCCGCCGCCATCCGAGGCGGAAAATCGAGCCGTCGAGAAGCCCGACGTTTCGCAGAAAGCTGAGGTCAAAGCAGCGGACTTTCTCGCCGACAAAACAGTCGTTGAGAGAATGAACGACGATGCGCTGAGGGAGCGCCTCGAGTTCCTATCGCGAACTTCTGGACGATGGACAATTGTCCCGCGAAACCGAGCGCAGCCTGCGCAACAAGCTCAAGGCGGAACGGGAAATTCTGCGCGCCCGTGTGGCCGCTCGGAAGCTTGCCGAGCAGCAGGCTGCGGCGGCGAATCAGGCCGGTGCCGGCGGCGCTGAGACGGCTTCCGGAACCACCTCGTCGAAGGGCTCCAAGGGCGCTGGCAAGTCGGAGCCCGAGATCAACTTCAACGGTCCGGTATCCATCGTCTATCTCGACCAGCGGGCGACGCGAGAGGAGACCAACTTCGTTGTCAAGGATCGCCGTCCGCTCAATGACCTCTCCGAGGTTGAGCTGAACCGCCGCATATTCATCTATCGCGATCTCGCCCGTGACGACCGGTATGACGAGCGGCAGCTTGCACGCCTCCGCGACGACCTGCGCGAAAGCCGCCGCGAGCTTCATCGCCGATATGGCCGAGACAAGGTCGCCCGCGGCCGCGAGCTGGAGCGTCGGCGCAAGAGGAATGAGCTCGATATCGACATCAACATCAATCTGGGAGTGGGCGCTTCCGCCCCCCCGCCGGTCATCTGGGCTGCGGAAGAGGACGATTGGGACATCGAGCAGCAGCTCATCGCCCGTCCGCGAAAGCGCATTGAGCGGACCTATCCGCGCGAAGTGCTGTTCGACGAGCCGGAGGTGGTTCTGACGAGGCCGGAGGTGCGCGACTCTCTCCCCAGTGTTGAACTCGACACGATCACATTCGGATTCAATGAGGCCTTTGTGAGAGAGGAAGAGGTCGCCGACCTCGATCGGGTCGGCAGCATCATGGAGCGCATCGTGACCGCCCACCCAGATGAGGTTTTTGTCATCGAAGGCCACACGGATGCCGTCGGATCCGATGCCTACAATCTCAAGCTCTCGAAGGCGCGTGCCGTGGCGATCAAGGAGGTGCTGCTCGAATTTTACAACATCGACGAGGGCAACATTACCACGGTAGGGCTTGGCGAACGCTATCTCAAGATTCCCACGCCCGACCCCGAGCAGGAGAATCGCCGCGGAACGATAAGGCGTGTCACGCCGCTGGTCGCCGGCTACGATTTGGAGGAATGACGAGGCTGGGTAACTTTCCGACCGGCGGAGCGGAACGTTTCACTGGTCGGTTCTGGCACGCTCTTGCACCGATCGAAGCCAATGGCTAACAAGCCGACGATCAGGAGCGGGCATGCCCAAGCAGCGTACGCTTTCCATCATCAAGCCGGACGCGACCGGCCGCAATCTGACGGGCGCGATCAACGCCAGGATCGAGGCTGCCGGCCTCAGGATCGTGGCCCAGAAGCGCACCCTGTGGAAAACAAAGGAAGCCCAGTCGTTCTACAAGGTCCATGCGGCTCGCCCGTTCTACCGGGACCTCGTGAAGTTCATGACGTCGGGCCCCATCGTGCTGCAGGTGCTCGAAGGGGAAGAAGCGGTAGCGAGGTACCGTGAAGTCATGGGCGCTACCAATCCCGCCGAAGCTCGGCCGGGCACGATTCGCAAAGAGTTTGCAGAATTGATCGAAGCCAATTCGGTACACGGCTCGGACAGCGTAGAGAATGCCGCGAAGGAGATCAGGTTCTGCTTCAAGGCGGGTGAAATAGTCGGCTGACACCGACCGTTACTCTGGATGCCGATGTGGGTTATTGCATACATCGCCGCCATCGTCGGCGTGAACTGGATGTTTCTGGCCTTGCCCGCGGTAGCGACGGCCTTCGGCGACATCTATTATGCCAACTTCGTGGTTGGCGCCGTTTTCGTGCTCCGCGACTACGCGCAGCGGGAGATCGGCCACTACGTTCTGCTGGCCACGCTGGTGGCCGGCGTTCTTACCTACTACATGGTCGATCCGGCCATTGCGACGGCGAGCGTCACAGCCTTCCTACTGTCGGAGGGGTTGGACTGGGCGGTCTATTCCTTCACGCGACGCCCTCTTCAGGAGCGCATCCTGCTGTCGAGCCTTTTGGCGGCGCCGGTCGACACGTTCGCTTTCCAGTATCTCGCCGGGTACCTGACGCCCGCCGCTTTCGCCCTTGAGGTAGTGAGCAAGCTGGTCGGGGTCGCAGCGCTTTGGTGGTTTCTGAAGTCGCGGCAGACGCTGGTCGCCTGACCGCACACTTCATCATGCCCGGGGTCGGGTGTTCTGCGGATCCCAGATCGGCTGCGGGATGATCCGGGCTCGGTGTCGCTCGCCTAACATCAGGATATCGAGTTCCTCTCCTTCCTGCGAGAGCGCGGGGTCCACGTAGGCGAACGCCAGGGACTTCATCACCGAATGCCCGAAGGCGCCTGACGTCGAGACGCCGACCAGTCGCTCGTCCTTGTAGACCGGTTCATTCCCCAGACAATCTTCGTCCGTTGTTTCGACGGCGAGGTAAACGAGCTTCATGCGCTCGCCATTTTGCTTACGGATCAAACTTGCCTCACGCCCGATGAACGCCTCCTTGTCCAGACGGATGAAGCGTTCCATGCTGGCCTCGAACATGTCGACTTCGTTGGTGAGTTCACCGCCCCAGCTGCGATACGCCTTTTCCATGCGCAGTGAATTCATCGCATAGGTTCCGAAGAGCGTGATGCCGTGCGGTCGGCCTGCCGCCATCAGCGCATCGAATACGACGGGCATCGAGGCCATCGGCAGGTGGATTTCCCAGCCCAGCTCACCGACATAGTTGACGCGCAAGAGCCTCGCGCCTGCGAAACCCGCTACCTGTGCTTGTCTGGCTGAGAGCCAGGGGAACTGCGCATTGGAAAGATCGGCGTCCGTCACTTCGCGGAGGACCGCGCGAGCCTGCGGACCGGCAAGCACCAGGACGTCGAATGCATCGGTCACGTCTCTGATCTCGACCGCATCGTTCGCCGCCAAACGCCAGCGAAACTGATCGAGGTCATGAAGCTGGGCGGCTGCTGCGGAAAGCACATAGAAGTCCTGCTGACCAAACCTGGTTATCGTTACCTCGCTCTCGATGAATCCGTCCGGGGTCAGGAGATGCCCGAGCGCGATGCCGCCTATCTTGGTCGGAATCCGGTTGGCGCAAATACGCTCGAGAAACGCCGCCGCATCTTTGCCGCTGATCTCGTATTTAGAGAACGTCGACAGATCCATGAGCCCCACCCCTTCGCGCACAGCCCGGGCTTCGCGGCGCACTGCTTCGAACCAGTTGGAGCGCTTGAAGGAGAACGCTTCTCCCTTGCGGCTCGTATCGTACCAGCGCGGCAGCTCCCAGCCGTTGACCTGGCTGAATTGCGCCCCCGCGCGCCTGAGCCTCTCATACAGCGATGAAGTCCGCAGGCCGCGGCCGACCTCGAGCTGCTCACCCGGTTTGTAACAATGGTACATGTGGTGGTAGTGGGCGATCGCCAATTCAGTCGTATAGTCTTGGGTAGCCCAGTTGCCGAACCTGCGCGGGTCAAACTCGCGCATGTTGATCTCGGCTTGGCCATGCACCATCCACTGTGCAAGATATTTTCCGGCGCCGCCCGCCTGACAAATTCCGATCGATGCCCCGCAGTGCATCCAATGGTTTCTAGGGCCGGCAGCCGGTCCGGAAAGGTAGGCGTCGTCGGGCGTGTGGGTAATTGCTCCCGAAATAACGGATTTCAGGCCGGCCTTGCCGAACAGAGGCAGTCGTTCAGTTGCCTTCTCGAGCCACGGTGTGAGCCGGTCGAGCTCGGGCGCGATGAGCTCGCTCTCAAAGTCGCGCGGAGGCGCCTTGCCGTCCCAGCACACGTGCGCCGTTGCGGTTTCATAAGGGCCGACCAGCACCCCGTCTGTCTCTTCGCGCAGGTAGCAGTGCGCATAGGGATCGCGCACCACCGGTAATTCCTTTTCCAGCGCAATCAGTTCCGGCACCGGCTCGGTGATCACGTAGTGGTGCAGCATGTTCGCGATGGGAACGTTATGGCCGCTCCACGATCCTACCTCGTTGCAATAGGAGCCAGCCGAATTGACGACATGCTCGCACACGATGTTGCCACGATCGGTGATCACCTGCCATTCGCCCGACGGCAGGAGTCGGATGTCCGTTACTCGCGTCCGGCGATAAATTTCTGCGCCAAGTTTACGCGCGCCGGCCGCCATCGCGTTGGTGATATCTGCCGGCGCCACGTGACCGTCGTCGACGGTCAGGTACGCGGCCTTGACGCCAAAAGTCTCCACAAACGGGTGGAACTGCCTGATTTCATTGGGGCTGAGAATATGAGCTTCATAGCCGGCCAGTCTCGACAGGCCGTGGACATACCGAAACCAGCTCACTTCCTCGTCACTGAGGGCCAGTCGAATTCCGCCACAACCATGCCAACTGACCGCCTGACCGGTCAGCTCTTCCAGCTTCGGGTAGAGTCGGGTGCCGTACACGTGCACCTTGGTCATGTTCAGCGAGCCATTGAATTGCGGGCACTGGCCTGCGGCGTGCCAGGTGGAGCCGGATGTCAGCTCTCCCTTCTCCAGCAGCGCAATGTCGCTCCACCCTTCGAGTGCCAGGTGATAAAGCAGGCCCACGCCCATGACACCGCCGCCAACGATCACCACCCGAACATGCGACTTCATGTTTTGCTCCCTCTGCGAGCAATTCTACTCAAGCTACGTAGCTTCCCAAAGTGATCGCGGAGCTTCGGTCGGTTCTCCAGGATCCGAGCTTCGGCTTCTCGCCGGCGATACCGTTGTGGGTGTGAGGTAGCCCGAGTCGCGCGGTGATCGTAGCGGAGCATCTCGCGGGGGGTCAAAAGATTCACTTTATGGCGGCCGAGAATCGCATAATGAATCAGCCCCTATGAGTGAGCGCACTTGGCCCCGCGTCATACTGGCCCTGATTGCAGTCATGCTTGCTCTGGCTACGCTGACCGAAGTCGCGGTGGTTGCCGGAAGTCTCGACTGAAAACCTTGAGGCCTTCTTGGAGCTTCGCAAGGGCTTGTCAACCCGCTGTTGAGTATCGCCAAGAGCCACTTGATCGCGGTTCTGCCGACCAAGCCGCCGGCAAAGCAGGGAAGATTGTGTCTGGCCAAACAGTCGTTCTGCTGACAATATGCTGACAGCATTGTGTGAGCAGGTGGCAGACAATGTCGTCCATGAGAAGAGCCGATCGCCTCTTGCGGTTGATTCAGGTGCTCCGGCGCGCCCGCGGGCCGGTGACGGCGGCAAAGATCGCCGGTGAGCTCGAGGTGACGGTGCGCACTGTGTACCGCGATGTTGCTTCGCTCATAGGCAACCGTGTGCCGGTTTTGGGCGAGGCGGGCGTCGGATATGTGCTCGGCGAGGGTTTTGACCTGCCGCCACTCATGTTCACACCAGATGAGCTCGAGGCCTTGATGCTCGGGGCGCGCATCGTGCAGCAGCGGGGCGACCCGTCGCTTTCAAACGCCGCCGTAGACGCAGTAGCGAAAATTGCCGCCGTCGTACCAAAGCCGTTGCGGCCTGTTCTCCTCGACGCGCCGCTGATGCCGCCGACCTGCAATCGACCGCTGGTCGAACGGATCGATGCTGCTCTGATTCGCAAAGCGCTGCGCGAACAGCGCAAACTTCACATCTCCTACGAGGACGAGAAAGCAGCCAAGACTGAGCGCATTGTCTGGCCAATCGCCCTCGGATACCTCGAGGACCGTCGATTGCTCGTTGCCTGGTGTGAATTGCGTCAGGCGTTCCGACATTTCCGCACCGACAGAATCGACTCGGCCTCCGTCCTCGCGGCGCGGTTGCCCGAGCATCGCGACCGGCTGTTCAAGCGTTGGTGGGAGCAGGGGAGGCTGGTCTATCCCGTCGCGGCCGGCGAAAGGAGTGGCGCGCCGGCGGTCGCCGCCTCGAACTTATATATCACGCGCTCACCTGCGAACTCGAACTTTCCGGCAGCGAGCCACCCCAGCGCCCGCGGGTAGATCAAGTGCTCCGCCTGCAGGACGCGTGCCGCCAGTGTGCCGGGGGTGTCGTCGGCGAGCACCGGGACGGCGGCTTGCGCGACAATAGGTCCATCGTCGACCGCAGGGCGGACAATGTGAACCGTACACCCGTGAATTCTTACGCCATCGGCGAGTGCCCGCTCATGTGTATGTAGTCCGCGGTAAGACGGTAGAAGCGAGGGATGAATGTTGAGAATGCGATCGCGCCAGTCGTTGATGAATTCCTTCGTCAGCAAGCGCATGAAACCGGCGCATGCGATGTATTCGACGCCGCGTGAGCGCAGTTGCCGGTTCAGCTGATTTTCGAACGCCTCGCGGCTGGCGAATTTGGAACTATCGATCGTGATTGCCTCTACGCCGAGCGCACCGGCGATGCCAAGCCCCGAAGCCCCAGGTCGGTTTGAAATGACGGTTGCGATTTCAGCCGGGTAAGCCGGCTTCCTCGTCGCATGGATCAGCGCCTCCATGTTCGAGCCACGCCCTGATATGAGAACGCCAACCCGCCGGCGCATGTGGCGTGCTTCTAGAGTGGCAAGCTGTTGCGGAACAGGACCTGCTCCGCTTGTTCGGCGCGCCGGACAATTCGGCCCAGGTTCGAAACTCCCAGCCCCTCGGCGGCGAACAGCGAGCTGAGCAACCCCGCGTCATCGGCTCCGGCGATGACCACCATGCCGACGCCGCAATTGAACGTCCTGAGCATTTCGCGCTCGCTGATTCCGCCGGCCCGGGCGAGCCAGCCGAACAACGCCGGACAGCGAAACTTTGCAAGATTGATATCCGCTGCCAGCCCGGGCGGCAGCACGCGCGGAATGTTTTCGATGAAGCCGCCGCCGGTAATGTGGGCAAGCGCTTTGACGCCGTTCGAAATGCCGAGCGCTTTGAGCAGCGGCCTCACATAGATGATCGTCGGAGTGAGCAGGATGTCGGCAAGGCTCCTGGTTGGCTCAAACGGCGCCGGTTCATCGTATCGAGCACCTTTGACTTCGACGAGGTGGCGAATCAGGGAATAGCCGTTTGAATGAGCGCCTGACGAGGCGAGACCCAGCACGGCGTCTCCCGGGCATACGTCGATGCGGGGCAAAATGCGCCCTCGCTCGACCGCACCGACAGCGAAGCCTGCCAGGTCGAGGTCGCCATCCCTGTACATCCCCGGCATTTCCGCCGTCTCTCCGCCAACCAGTGCTGCGCCCGATTGTCGGCATCCTTCGGCGATACCCGCAATCACCTTGCAAGCCTCCTGGACGTCGAGCTTACCGCAGGCAAAGTAATCCAGGAAAAACAGCGGCTCAGCCCCCTGAACCACGAGGTCGTTGACCGACATGGCAACAAGGTCGATGCCGATTGTCTCAAGCTTTTGCGCATCAATGGCCACTTTCAGCTTTGTCCCGACCCCGTCGCTGGCAGCCACCAGAATGGGATCACGGAAACCGCATGCCGCGAGATCGAACAGGCCGCCGAACCCCCCGAGCGTGGCATCGCTTCCGGGCCGGCGTGTTGAGCGCGCCAATGGCTTGATTGCCTCGACGAGGGCATTGCCGGCAGCGATATCGACGCCCGACTGCCTGTACGAGCTGATCGGTGGATCTTGTGCTGGTTTCGCCATGCCGCTAGGTTGCCGCCCGATTGCGGCGGTTGCCTGCCGTTGTGGTTGGCTTGTCACAATGACGCAAGAAAAATCGCATCGGCGATCGTCTGGCCAGCAGGTCTCGCCACCAAATCCTCGCGTCGGCTAGGGAGCTTGAGTAGGAGCGGCGATGAATATTCCCTGCCTAAGCCTGTGTGGTGCACTTGCGGGCCTGCTCTTGCTTTGTTTCCCGCCGGTAGAAGTCCGCGCACAGCAAGGCAGCCTCTACACGGTATCCAATGTCGATGTTGATGTTACCGACAAGGATGCTTCCACCGCAAAGCTCAAGGCGATATCGGAAGCCCAGGTCAAGGCCTTCGCCATTCTGGCGGCGCGCCTCGGCGGGCCGGACGCTGCAAGCGCTATCGAGTATCTCGAGGCAGCCGAGATCGGTCGCATGATGGCGAGTTTATCCATTCAGAGCGAGAAGTCGGGGCCGGGAAGGTATATCGGCAGGCTGTCAGTGAGCTTTCTTTCGGCAAAGGTGCGTGAAACCTTCTCCAAACTGGGTCTGGAGATCTCGGAAGATCGCGCACCCAGGATTGTCATCCTTCCGGTGTGGAACGGCGGTGGCGTCCCGTCTGCCTGGGAGGACAATCCCTGGCGTAAAGCCTGGCTTGATCTCAACGTCGAGAGCGATCTGGTTCCCATCATCGTTCCCCTGGGTGATCTCGATGACAGCAGGGCCATCAGCGCCGAAGAGGCATTGCGTGGCAACGAGATCAAGCTTGAATCGTTGAAGATTCGCTACGAGGCCGAGGCGATTCTGGTGGCCTTTGCCGAGCCGATTGGCGAAAACAGTATTCGCGCCGTGATGAGCGGGCAGTCGCCGCTGGGCATCATGTCGTTCGACAAGGTTTATGAAGCTCAAGCCGGAGGACATGAGGCAGCAGCGGCGATCGCCGCCCAGCGATTTGTTGCCGTCATCAATGACAAATGGAAGCAGGGCCAGTCACTCTCTCGCGCGGCCGTTAATCCTTCTCGCGTCCTCGAGATTGCGGTTCCGTTCAAGTCAGCCGCACAGTGGAACTCAATTCGAGCCCAACTGCTGTCCGTGCAGGGCGTTTCGGGTGTCGATGTCACGACGATTTCCGCAGGCGGCGCTCGCATCCGGCTTTCGATCTCCTCGGGCGTTAATGAATTTCAGCAGGCGTTGGCCATCGTCGGCATGAGACTGGTGGACATGAGGGGGGCTCTGGTGCTCCAGCCGCTTTGATGGCGACAGCTCGCGACTGATCTCGTCATGAGCGTCCCAAACATAATCACGATTGCCCGCATACTGGCTGTTCCGCTTACCATCTGGTTGATCGTTACCAGCCGTTACAGCCTGGCATTCTGGATTTTCATTGCTGCCGGGATCAGCGATGGCGTAGACGGTTTCATTGCCAAGCGGTTTCAACAAGCGACCGAGCTCGGCAGTTACCTTGATCCGCTCGCCGACAAGTTGCTGCTGGTGAGCATTTACCTGTCGCTGGGGCTTGCAGACCTTGTCCCGGCTTGGTTGGTTATCCTCATCGTCAGCCGCGACGTACTGATTATCGGCGGAGTGATGCTCGCGTGGGTAGTCGAAAAGCCCGTCAGCCTGAAGCCTCTTGCCTTGAGCAAGATCAACACTGCCGGTCAAATCGTTCTCGCCGGTTTTATCCTTGCCGCCCTAGGCTTCGGCGTTGTGAATGAAAACCTGCTTGTGGCAGGTTATTATCTTGTCGCGGCGCTGACCGTGATCTCGGGCGCTCAGTATCTGCGCTTCTGGGCCCGCCACATGGCCAATGGCTCGCAATCGTCACTGTGAGGCCAAGCATGACATTGCAGCGGCAATTCCTGTTCTGGGCCGGCGCCCTTATCCTGCTGGTGCTGGGCCTCTGGCTCCTGCGCGAGATTCTTCTGCCATTCATCGCCGGCCTCGTCCTTGCTTACATTCTCGATCCGCTGGCCGACGCGCTGGAAAGAGTGGGACTACCCAAAGTCGCGGCAACCTTGCTGATCCTCGGGATAACCATTCTCATCCTCGTCGTGGCACTCGTCTTGGTTGCCCCGATCCTGGCCGACCAGGTCGGCAAGTTTGCTGCCAATCTGCCGCCAACGTTGACCGCCCTGGTCACACGTTTCAATGAACTGGCGCCGGCGTGGTTCAAGGATATGGTGGCTCGCTCGGGTACCAACCTGCCGGCCTCGATGACCGATATTGCAGGCAAAGCGGCAGGATGGATCGGCAGCCTGCTGGCTTCCATCCTGTCGGGCGGCTTGGCGCTTCTCAATCTTTTCTCGCTGCTGGTCGTCACTCCAGTCGTCGCGTTCTACCTGTTGACCGACTGGGACCGCCTTGTGCAGCAGGTAGATCAGTGGCTGCCACGCCCGCATGTCGAGACCATTCGCGGGATCGCGAGTGACATTGACGCAGCGATGGCCGGTTTTGTCCGTGGTCAGGGTGCCGTTTGCCTGTTCTTGGCCGTGTTCTACGCCATCGGCCTCACCATCGCCGGATTGAACTTCGGCCTGCTCATCGGCGTGGGTGCGGGCCTCTTGAACTTCATCCCCTTCGTTGGATCGCTTACCGGCGGGCTTGTATCGGTCTGCATGGCGCTCGCGCAATTCTGGCCCGATTGGATATCAGTGCTCGTGGTAGCGGCCATCTTCGTTGCCGGGCAGTTCATCGAAGGTAACTTCCTGTCGCCGAAACTTGTCGGTGACCGGGTCGGACTCCATCCCGTTTGGCTGATGTTCTCGCTGTTCGCCTTTGGCTACGTGTTTGGATTCGTAGGCCTGCTGCTCGCCGTGCCGTTGGCGGCTGCAACCGGCGTACTTACCCGCTTCGCGCTGCAAAAATACCTTGCAAGTCCGCTCTATCAGGGCGTCGATGCTGCCCGCAAGCGCCCATGACCCGCACCAAGCGATCGCCGCCTGCCGACCGGCAACTTGTGTTCGATTTGCCGCTGCGTCCCGCCTTCGGCAAGGAAGACTTTCTCGTCACCGCGTCCAACGCTCAGGCCGTGGCCCTCGTCGACCGCTGGCCTGACTGGCTGAACCCGGCGCTGGTTCTGCTGGGTGGCGCAGGGTGTGGTAAGACCCACCTCGCGGAGGTCTGGCGCGCAAGGTCGGGCGCACACCTCTGCCGCGCTGATGCAGTCTGCGTCGAGAGCGTCCCGCGATTGCTTGCCAAGCGTGCCCTGGTGATCGAAGACGCTCCGGGAAACGCGCCGGATGAGAAGGCGCTGTTTCATCTCCTCAATGCTGCTCGCGAGGCGGGAGGTAGCGTACTAATTGCCTCGCGACTTCATCCCCTTGCGTGGAACCTCCGGCTAAAGGATCTCATCTCACGGCTCAAGGCCATCCCCGTCGCTAAGCTGGATGAGCCCGACGACGAACTGTTGCGGGGGCTTCTGGTCAAGCTGTTCGGTGACCGGCAGATCGCCGTCACGGAACCGGTCTTGAGTTATATGGTTACCCGTATGGAGCGTTCTGCCGCTGCCGTCCGCCGGCTCGTCGCCGCCATCGATTTGACCTCTCTCGAGCACAAAACGCCGGTTACCCGCCATCTTGCAGCGCGCGTGATACGTGAACTCGAAGGGGCCGGACCGTTGTTTCGCGAACAGGATTGTTAAGACGCTTGGCTCGAAACAGCCTGCCAGGTGCTGACAGCGAGCTTCATCCGTTGGTCATCAAGTCGTAATATACCGAACCTGGCAACCTCGGGCGAAATCATGGCCGACGACACCCCCACTGCAATTTTAGACTTGGCCAACCCGGCTCGTTTCATCAACCGTGAGCTTTCCTGGCTTCATTTCAACCTTCGGGTTCTCGAGGAAGCGCGCAGCCCCCATCACCCTTTGCTCGAGCGGTTGCGGTTTCTTTCGATATCGGGTGACAATCTCGATGAGTTCTTCATGGTTCGGGTGGCTGGTCTGGTTGGCCAAATGCGTACCGGGATCATGGAGACGAGCCAGGATGGACTGACTCCTGCCGAACAGCTTGATCGCGTGCGCAAGCTTGCCCAGGAGCTGATGGCCGAACAGGATAGCCGCTGGCTGGCGCTGAAAACGGAACTGGCCAGAGCAGGCATCGCGATCGCCGATGGCGACAATCTGACGCCTGGGGAGCGTGCCTGGCTCGATCAGCGTTTTCTCGAACAGCTTCTGCCTGTCGTGACACCGATGGCCATCGATCCTGCCCACCCGTTTCCCTTCATTCCCAACCGCGCCTTCAATATGGTCCTCGAACTCCGCCGCAAGGACGACGGTACGAGGATGAAGGCGCTGCTGCCAATCCCGCAGCAGCTCGAGCGATTTGTTCGACTGCCTGGCGACAAAGCCCGCAACGAAGCCCGCTTCATAGTCTTCGAGGAGATGCTCAAGCTGTTCCTGCCCCGGCTGTTCCCCGGATATTCGGTCAAGGGGCAAGGCGTATTCCGGATCATTCGCGACAGCGACATCGAGATCGAGGAGGAGGCCGAAGATCTGGTGCGCGTCTTTGAAAGCGCGCTGAAACGCCGCCGGCGCGGCACCGTCATCCGCATGGAGGTAGACGCCGCCTGTCCGGATAATCTGCGCCGTTTCATAGCCGCAGAGCTTGAAGTGCCGAGCGATGTGATAGTGCTTTGCAGCGGACTGATCGGCTACGCCGACACAAAACAACTTATCATCGACGAACGGCCGGATCTAAAGTTCAAGCCCTTCAATGCGCGCTTCCCGCAGCGCATTCGAGATCACGGTGGCGATTGTTTTGCGGCAATAAGGCAGAAGGACATAATCGTACACCATCCGTATGAATCTTTTGATGTCGTGGTGCAGTTCGTGCGTCAGGCAGCAAACGATCCCGACGTCGTCGCCATCAAGCAGATGCTCTACCGCACGTCGCAGGACAGTCCGGTGGTGGCCGACCTCGCCAAGGCAGCTGAGGCGGGCAAGTCGGTTACGGCGTTGGTTGAGCTCAAGGCGCGCTTTGACGAACAGGCCAATATTCAATGGGCCCGCGATCTCGAACGGGCCGGCGCTCAGGTCGTATTTGGTTTCATCGAACTCAAAACTCACGCCAAGGTGGCCATGGTGGTGCGCCGCGAAAGTCGCGAAATGCGCACCTATGTGCACTACGCGACAGGCAATTATCATCCGGTGACAGCCAAGATCTATACCGATCTGTCTTTTTTCACCTGTGACGCTGCGCTGTGTCGCGATGCGGCCCGGCTGTTCAACTTCGTGTCGGGCTACGCGCGGCCGGAGGAGCTTGAAAAAGTGGCTGTATCGCCCATTAACCTCAAGGAAAAGCTGCTCGCCCACATAGACGAGGAGCGCTCGCACGCGCTGGCGGGCCGACCGGCGCAGATCTGGGCCAAGCTGAACTCCCTGGTCGATCCCGGGATGATCGATGCCCTCTATCGAGCCAGCCAGGCGGGTGTGCGCATCGACCTGATCGTCCGCGGCATCTGTTGCCTTCGGCCGGGAGTTACGGGCCTGTCGGAAAACATCCGCGTCAAAAGCATAGTCGGCCGATATCTCGAGCACAGCAGAATTGTCTGCTTCGGTTCGGGCCACGGTCTGCCGCACCCCAAGGCGCGGGTCTATATTTCTTCGGCCGACTGGATGCCCCGCAACCTGCACCGCCGGGTCGAGACGCTGGTACCGATTGAAGTTGCGACGGTACACGAGCAGGTACTTGGCCAGATCATGGCCGCCAATCTCCGAGACAACCAGCAGAGCTGGGAGCTTCTGGCCGACGGCAGCTCGAAGCGCGTACATGCAGGCGACGAAGAGCCTTTCAATGCCCACAACTATTTCATGACCAATCCCTCTCTGTCTGGGCGCGGCAGCTCCCTCAAGGACAGTCCGCCACCAGCTTTGTCAGATCGCTTGCCCAGGAAGGTCGGATCGAGGAGGTGACTGTCAGATCGGGGCTGGAGGTCAGGCCATCGCGCACGAAGCCGGTGGCTGTAGTTGATATCGGCTCAAATTCTGTCCGGCTGGTGGTGTACGAAGGCCTGTGCCGCAGTTCGGCTCCGCTGTACAACGAGAAGGTGCTCTGCGGTTTGGGCGCCGGCGTGGCTCTTTCCGGCACGCTGTCCGACGCGGCGGTTGCCCGCGTTCTCGCGGCACTCAGGCGGTTCCGCGCGTTATGCCGTTCGATCGGCGCAACGCCGATCGCTGCCGTCGCTACTGCTGCAGTAAGGGAGGCGAAGAATGGCCCGGCCTTCATTCGCCAGGCCCGAGCGGCGCTCGGGGCATCGATAGATGTGCTTTCCGGCAGGCAGGAAGCTCAATTCGCGGCCCTTGGGGTTCTTTCGGGCATCCCTGATGCCGACGGCGTGGTCGGTGACCTCGGCGGCGGCAGTCTTGAGCTTGTCGATGTCCGTGACGGCAAAATGCGGGACGGAGTTACGTTGCCGATCGGAGCCCTGCGGCTCATCGACCTGTCCGGCGGATCGATGAAGGCGGCGCGACGGATCGTCGAAGAATCTTTGCTGTCCACGAGGCTGCTCGATCGACTGCGCGGACGCGACCTATATGCAGTTGGAGGAACCTGGCGAAGTCTGGGTCGCCTGCACATGGCGCAGCAGGAATATCCTCTTCATGTGCTTCACCAATACCGGATTGCGCGCGAGGCAGCTCGTTCGGTCGCCGAGCTTGTCGCCGGGCTCTCACCCGCATCATTGAAGGATATTCGTGTCCTCTCCCGCAGCCGATCCGAAACATTGCCTTTCGGCGCCATGGTGCTCGAGCGGCTCCTCGACCTATCCCGGGCCCGCAGCGTGACAATATCGGTATTCGGAGTGCGTGAGGGGCTGCTTTACTCCAAACTCGACAAGCGCCGGCGGCAACAGGATGTGTTGCTTGCGGCATGTTGGGACATCACTCGGCGATACGCACGTTCGCCGCGCCACGAGCTTGAGCTGTGCGAATGGACCGACGGCCTCGTAAGGTCGGAATCGTTAAAGGAAAGCAGCGAAGAGCAGCGGCTGCGCCACGCCGCGTGTCTGCTTGCCGATATCGGCTGGCGCGCCCATCCCGAATATCGGGGCAGCCGCTCCCTCACCATCATCTCGCAGGCGGCGTTTGTGGGGGTCGATCATCCCGGTCGGGTTTTCCTCGCCCTCACCGTGTTCTTTCGCTACGAGGGCCCCGACAGTGAAGATGCGCCGCAAGAGTTCCTGCGGCTCATTGATGAGCGTCAACTCGAGCGGGCCCGCTACCTCAGCGCCGCCATGCGGCTCGCCTACGTTCTTTCTGCCGCCATGCCCGGACTACTGCCCGCCATCAAGCTCCGACAACGCCCCGGCAAGGAGTTGCTCCTCCGATTACCCAGAAAGCATGGGGACCTCATGGGGGAACGCGTCGAGAAGCGATTGGCGGAACTGGCGTTCCACCTCGGCCTCAGTCCGCGCATCAAGGTGGCCTGAAGGAGAGAATCCCTCGGCGCTACTCCGCCGCCTTCATCTCAGGAAGGGAATTGCCGTGATACGGCATCAGCTGCGGTTTCCCGTTGTGGAGTCCGATTGCCATGTGTCCGGACTTCACCTGGAGCGCAATTTCGCCGAAGACAGCGCGCCGCCAGCCTTTTGACAGGGGCACATCGGCGAAATCATCCATGGCCAGTGCCTCGAGATCGCTGGCGCTTGCCACGATTCGCGGAGCGATGCCTTCCCGGTCGCATACCACCTTCAGCGCAAGTCTCAGCACATCGGCGATGACCGAGGCCCGCTCCGTCAGCAACACCTTCTGATCCTCGAGCTTCGGCAGGGTTTGCGGATCCGCCCCCAGACCTGCCGCAACCGCCTTCAACAACGTCTCGCCGATCCGCGACCCTGCATACCCGCGCGGCAGCGCTCGCAGCGTCTTTAGGGCTGTCTGATCGCCAGGCGCTTGGGTCGCAATCTCGGCAATCGCCTCATCTTTCAACACACGGCTGCGGGGAACGTTGCGCTCCTGGGCCTCCCGTTCGCGCCAGGCCGAAACCGCCATGAGCACGGCAAGCTGCTTGCAACTCCTTGGCCGGAACTTCACTCGCCGCCAAGCCTCCTCGGGGTGAGTTTCATAGGTCGCAGGCGAGGTCAGCACCGCCATTTCCTCGTCCAGCCATTGTTCGCGGCCGGACCGATCGAGGAGGTCCCTGAGCTTTTCGTATATGAGTCGCAGATGAGTTACATCCGACAAGGCATAGGCGAGCTGCTTGGTCAGAAGGGGTCTGCGGCTCCAGTCGGTGAACCGCGAAGATTTGTCGATTTGTACCTTGGCGATCCTGCGCGCCAGCACCTCATAGCCGACCTGATCGCCAAATCCGCATACCATTGCGGCTATTTGCGTGTCGAACAGCGGTTGTGGAATCAGTTTCGCCTTCAGCCACACAATCTCCAGATCCTGCCTTGCGGCATGGAAGACCTTGACGACCTTACGGTTGCCCATCAGGTCGAAAAAGGGCTTGAGATTGATATTTTCGGCCAGAGGATCAACAATTGCCTGGTGATCCCTGCCGGCAATCTGGATCAGACACAGCACCGGCCAAAAGGTCTGTTCGCGCATGAATTCCGTGTCGACGGTGACAAACGGGTCGCGAGCAAGATCGTGGCAGAGGCCCTTCAAGCCCTCGGTCGTGGTAATAATTTCCATCAGCCTACCTGGACCCCACCTCACCTGAGTCTGTCACCCCGGTCAACGTCTCTGCGAGCCGCTCGCCCGGTTCCGGCCGTACAGCTATCCGAATGGCGGCCAGGACGGCCAGTCCGCCGAGCACCGCAGCCAGGTAGCCGTAAAACCCGGGACGCCCAAACTGGTCGAACAGGGTCACGGCCGCCAGAGGCCCAATCACGGCGCCACAGGAAAAGAAAAACGACAAGCCGGAAGCCATGATCATGTATTGCCCGGCTTGCGCTCTGTCATTGGCATGAGCCGAAACCAAGGCATAGAGCGGTAGCGTTGCAGCCCCGTATACAAAAGCGCAGGCGAAGGCAACCGACGGGACGAGGTGATCGACGAGCGCGAGAACCAACGCCGCCGCTGAGCCGCAGGCGGCTGCAACCGCAAGGGCGAGGCGGCGATCCGCCCGGTCGGACAAATATCCGAACGGGAACTGACACAGAACGGCGCCGGCAATTGCGCAAGCGACGAACGTGGCGATTTGACCCAGCGTGAACCCTTGTGAGTTGAGTTGCAGGGGGTTGATCAGCCAGAACGCCGAATTGTTGAGCCCGACGACCACGCAGCCGGCCGCTGCGATGGGCGACACGGACCAGGTCGCCCGTGGATTGACCTTGAACAATCGCGGCGGCTGCGGGTCAGACCTGTCGCCGAGCGTTACGGGAATAACCGACAGGCAGGTCAGGATTACCATGAACGAGAAGGCTGCCGAGCCGAGGCCGAGCCACGGCATGACGTATTGCCCGGCCGCCACGCTTGCCAGATCGACAATTCGGTACACGCTGAAAACCGGACGCGGTTTTGATTTGTCGAAACCGCATTCAGCCAGCTTTCCATCAAGGCGAACATGCCGGCGAAGCAGAAGCCGATGCAGGTCCGAATGGCGATCCAGGCCCACGCTTCCACGACGAGGGTGTAGCCGAGAGTGCCGGCCGCAATAAGCGCTGCCAGCGCGGCAAAAACCCGGATATGGCCTACTGCGGAATCCGGTGCAACGCGGACACCGATTCCACGGCAAGGCGGACAGCAATCCGGTGATTGCGGACAGCAGGTGATGGCGGCGTAGAGAGCGCTCCCGTCGACAGTCGAATCAGCTGATCGGTCTCCCTGGCAACCAGGGGGTGACCGATGCCAGCGGAGAGAGTGTCGATGAGGAAGATACGTGACGTGCTGCGTCTGACGCACGCGATGGGGATGAGCCGGCGGCTTGGTCGGCGAGGCGACGGGGATCGGCAAGACGGCGGTCGGCGAGTACGTGCGTCGCGCGGCCGTGGCGGGTCTCAGCTGGCCGCTCCCGGACGAGATCGATGATGCCGAGCTGGAGCGGCGGTTGTTTCCGCCGACGGATGCAGCGTCGTCCGCGGCGCGCACCGAGCCGGACTGGTCGCACATCCATGCGGAGCTGAAGCGGCGCGGGGTGACGCTGGCTTTGCTCTGGCAGGAGTATCGCGCCGAGCACGCCCAAGGCTACGCCTACAGCTGGTTCTGCGAGCGGTACAGCGACTGGCGGAAGTGCATCACGCCGACGATGCGGCAGACGCATGTGGCCGGCGAGAAGCTGTTCGTCGACTGGGCCGGCGACACGATCCCGGTGTTTGATCCGGCGACCGGGCGAGGAGCATCGCGCGCACATCTTCGTCGCGGCGCTCGGCGCGTCGAATTACACCTACGCCGAGGCGCGCTGGAGCGAGACGCTGCCCGACTGGATCGGCGCGCATGTGAACGCGCTGGCGGCGATCGGCGGCGTGCCGAAGGCGCTCGTGCCCGACAATCTGAAGGCCGGGATCACCAAGCCGTCGCGCTACGAGCCCGGCATCAACCGGACCTACCAGGACCTCGCCGACCACTACGGCTGCGTGGTGCTGCCGACGCGCGTGAGGAAGCCACGCGACAAGGCCAAGGTCGAGGTCGCGGTCCAGATCGTCGAGCGCTTCGTGCTGGCGAAGCTGCGCAACCGCCGCTTCTTCTCGCTGGCCGAGCTGAACGCCGCGATCCGCGACTGCGTAACGACGATCAACGCCAAGGTCATGACGCCGCATCGGCAAGAGCCGCCACGAGCTGCTGGAGACGGCTCGACCGCCCGGCGCTCAATGCGCTGCCGACGACGCCCTACTCGCTATGCGGAATGGAAGCGGGCCCGCGTCGCGCCCGACTATCACATCGAGATCGCCGACCACTACTACTCGGTGCCGTCGCGGCTGATCCGCGAGATCGTCGAGGCGCGCATCACCAGCGCGACGGTCGAGGTCTTCCACAAGGGCCAGCGGGTCGCGAGCCATGCGCGTCTCGAGCCGTTCGCAACCGGCACACGACGATCACCGAGCACATGCCGAGCGCGCACCGCCGCTACGCCGAATGGACGCCGGCCAAGATGATGAGCGAGGCGGCCAAGGTCGGCCCGGCGACCATCGCGCTGTTCGAAGCGATCATGAAGGCAAAGCCTCATCCCGAGCAGGGCTTCCGATCGTGCCTGGGCATCATCGGGCCTGGCGAGAAGCTACGGCGTACCGACGCGTCGAGGCCGCAGCCGGCGCGGCAACGACATCGGCGCGACCACCTACGGCTCGATCGCCTCGATCCTCAAGACACGGGCTCGACAAAGCCTACGCCAACTCGAAAGCGCCGGACGGCCCGCCGATCCGGCACGCCAACATCCGTGGTCTGGCTACTACCACTGACGCAACGGATGCACGGCGAACGAACCCCGCGGGCAAATGAAAACGAAAGGAGAGACAATGCTCACGCATCCCACCCATGACCGCCTGGTCGCGCTCGGGCTCACCGGCATGGCCAAGGCGCTGGAGGAGCAACGCAAGCAGCCCGACATTGCCGCGCTCGCTTCGAGGAGCGGCTCGCCCTCATGGTCGACCGCGAGGCGATCGAGCGCGAGAACAAGCGACTCGTCAGCCGATTGAAGTTCGCCAGCCTGCGCCAATCGCCGTCGTCGAGGATGTCGACATGAAGGCGCCGCGCGGTCTCGACAAGGCACTGTTCGCCAAGCTCGTCGCCGGCGACTGGATCGCACGGCACCAGAGCTTGCTGATCTGCGGCCCGACCGGCATCGGCAAAAGTTGGCTTGCTTGTGCGCTCGGCCACAAGGCATGCCGCGACGATCGCTCCGTCCTCTATCATCGCCTGCCAAGGCTGTTCGATGCCCTGGCACTCGCACGCGGCGACGGCCGTCATGCACGGCTGCTCAAGAGCCTGGCGCGCGTCGAACTGCTGATCCTCGACGATTGGGGCCTCGCCACGCTGACGCCGGAGCAGGGTCGCGACATCCTGGAGATCGTCGACGATCGGCACAATCGCGGCTCGACCGATCGTGACCAGCCAGCTGCCGGTCGAGCACTGGCACGAGGCGATCGCCAATCCGACCATCGCCGACGCCATCCTCGACCGGCTCGTGCACAACGCGCATCGGTTAACGCTCAAGGGCGAAAGCCTGCGCAAGGCCGCCGCCAAACGCGCCGGACTTGACCTCAAGCAGGACGCATGACCCCATGAAGCCGTCGACGGGAGCCGCTGTCCGCCTTCACCGGAATGCTGTCCGCCATCGACCGGAATCACTGTCCGCCTTCAAATGGAATGCCTGTCCGCCATCACCGGAATACGCAGCCTACCTCGCGCACCAGCCATGGGTGGACAAAACAACCACAGATATAGCCCGTGAAGTAACCCGCACCGAGGAGTCCGATCAGCCCATTGGGAAAGCCCTCCTGCGCGCCGCGGAGGGAAAGCAAGGTGGATTGCAGCCCATTGCCGCCGAGCAGCAGCGCCGCGGCAAGAAACATCGGAATTAATGTGCGTACCGTGGCGAGCATGCCATGCCAGTAGCAAGGCAACCCCGATGCGGCAACGGGGCTGCGGCAACCTTGAAGCTCATCCGTCGCGGCTCGCCCTCAATCTTGACAAGGATGCCCCTCCGTGCGCCTTCTCCGCCGCTCAATTTCGGCCCGCCAGGATCGACTGAATGCACGCATATCGAAGCCACAATTGCGGCGAGTTGCGCCCGAACGTCATCGGCGAGCAGGTTCGCCTGTCAGGCTGGGTACATCGCGTTCGCGACCATGGCGGTCTGCTGTTCATCGATCTGCGCGATCATTACGGGTTGACGCAGGTGGTTGTTGATCCCGACGTTGCTGCCTTTTCGTTGGCCGAGACGCTTCGCTCCGAGTGGGTGGTCCGCATTGACGGGCAGCTTCGCGCACGGCCGGCCGGCAGTGAAAATCCCGAACTTCCAACCGGTCTGGTAGAGGTCTACGCAACCGGCCTTACGGTGCTGGCGGAATCCCGGGATCTGCCCTTGCCGGTGTTTGGTGATCAGGAGTATCCCGAAGAAGCCCGTCTTACCTATCGTTTCCTCGATCTTCGTCGCGAGCGTATCCACGGCAACATCGTCAAGCGCAGCGCCATCATCGAATCAATCCGGCGGCGGATGCGGGAGCAGGGGTTCTTCGAATTTCAGACGCCCATTCTGACGGCGTCCTCGCCAGAGGGAGCGCGCGACTTTCTGGTCCCATCGCGGCTTCATCCGGGCAAGTTCTATGCTCTGCCGCAGGCGCCCCAGCAGTTCAAGCAACTCATCATGATGTCGGGCTTCGACCGGTATTTTCAGATCGCGCCCTGTTTTCGCGATGAAGATGCCCGCGCTGACCGGTCGCCCGGAGAGTTCTATCAGCTCGATATCGAAATGAGTTTCGTCACGCAGGAAGACGTTTTTGGAGCGGTCGAGCCCGTGTTGCGCGGCTTGTTCGAGGAGTTCGGCAGCGGCAAGCCGGTCACTCGGTCGTTTCCCCGGATACCTTACCGTGACGCTCTCCGTAAGTACGGCACCGACAAGCCGAATCTTCGCAATCCGCTCATCCTGCAACCCGTCACCGATCATTTCGCCGGCTCCGGCTTCAAAGTGTTTGCCGATCCGATAGCTTTGGATGATGCCGTAGAAGTGTGGGCGATACCTGCCCCCAAAGGAGGCTCGCGCGCCTTTTGCGATCGCATGAACGGATGGGCTCAAGGTCAGGGGCAACCGGGTCTGGGATATGTCTTCTGGAGGGGGGGTGAGGAGGGTGGCGCCGGTCCCATCGCCAAAAACATAGGTTCGCAGCGTACCGAGGCGATCCGCACCCAGCTCGCGTTGTCGGCCGGGGATGCGGCCTTTTTCATCTGCGGCAGGCCGGAGAGGTTTCAGCGCTTCGCCGGCCAGGCCAGAACTTTCATCGGCGATCAGCTGGGGTTGGTCGACAAAAACCAGTTTGCCTTTTGCTGGGTCATCGATTTTCCGATGTACGAATGGAACGATGAAGAGAAAAAGGTCGATTTTTCCCACAACCCGTTCTCGATGCCGCAGGGCGGTCTGGAGGCTCTGACCACACAAGATCCGCTTTCGATCCTGGCCTATCAGTACGACATCGTCTGCAACGGGATTGAATTGTCTTCCGGCGCAATTCGGAACCATCGGCCGGAGACGATGAAAAAGGCTTTTGCGATCGCCGGCTACGGCGAGGAGGTGCTGGAAAGTAGGTTCGGAGGGGTGTATCGCGCCTTCCAATATGGTGCGCCGCCGCATGGCGGGATTGCGCCGGGCATCGACCGCATCGTCATGTTGCTGTGCGGCGAAAGCAACCTCCGCGAAGTCGTGTTGTTCCCTATGAATCAGCAGGCTCAGGATCTGCTAATGGGCGCGCCGACCGAAGTCTCGGCCAGGCAACTTCGCGAGCTTCACATCCGCCTGAGTTTACCGGCCCGATAATCTGCCGGCTCGGTTCGTCGGATCAGTTGTTGGCCCAGATCGTCGGATTGAGCATGGGTACGACCGAGCCTGGATCGGTGGCCAGCCTTGCTAGAAACCTGCCGAGCTCGATCGGCTCGGCAGGCTGGGTCCGAATGGCGAGCGACCTCGGATCGGCAAGAAAAGCCCGCACGGCCGCGTTCAGCTGATCGTTGAAGATCTGCATGCGAAGGTCGGTCTGACCCAACTGGACAGCCGATGCCGCGTTGGCGATCAACGCAGGTTCGTCCAGTCCGCGCTGGGCGGTGAACGAATTCATTACCTTGCGGGTTAGCGACTGGTCCTCGAAGCGCGCCGAGAGCCCGTTGATGGTTACCGGCGCAAGCAACGGCTCGAGCGTTGTCCATTTCGGCAATGCCGGTGACTTGAGCTCCGCCCGAAGGGCTTGGGACATGCCATCGAAACCAGCCGAGACCTTCAGCACTCCCAGCGATTCCAGTCTGACGGAAGCCTCGATCGAGCCGCCTTGCAGGTCGTTGATGATCTTGCCCACGCCGGAGGCGTTGACGTCGAACACCAGATCGCCGCCGCCGATCAGCTCGTCCAGGTGTCCGTCCGGATCGATTCTCGTCACCACGGTCGCCGGCAGACGAACGTCCTCGATGCGCAGCGTGTAAGTGCCGGCGCCGCTTCGCGCGTCACCTGTCCAGGTCGAACTCCCAGCCCCCGATGTGAAGCGACAAGCCCCCGAATGAGAGGACGCCGTTCCTGATCGACGTTTTGCCGGCGAGATTGCTCAGGGCGAGCAAACGATCGCCGGCAGTCGGCTCCGCGACCGCCGGGGCAACATAGTAGTGTTCATAGACCACCTCGGGAACGCGGAACGCTCCCGTCACATCAACTCCGTCATCACCGATCAGGATCACACTCGAAAGTTTGACCTCGGAAATGTCAAACAATCCGTCGGGCCTCGCTTCCACGCCGCGCAACACCGCCTCACCGATTGAAAGTGTGGTCTTGGGTTGGGGTGTTGCCGCCGCGGGCGCAGAAGGTTCGGTCGTCAGCGCCCGGATAGTAATGGTGCCGTCTTTGGCTTTCTTGATTCTCTTGTAGGTCGGCCGCGAACCGAACTGAACGGCGAGCTTGTCGAGGAGGGCCTTCACAACTGGAGGCTCTTTGGCCGCCTGCACAGTTGGTTCCAAGCTGGGCCAAGAAAACGCAATCAGAAACGCCAGCCCAAATGCCAGGCTGCGAGGCACGAATCGATACCAGAGCATGAGCAAAATCCCGGAACTTATTCAGTACACGAACCAGTAGATCGCGCAAGAGAAATCGGCTGGCCGCAGTCGCCGGCGCAAGGACCCCCGCTTCCTGCCAAGGCTTCGTCGGGTTGATCTGCCGGGACACCTTCGCTATTGGTTGGGCTCGGGGAACGGTGCATTGGAGGGGTTTGCATGACGTCAGTTATCAGGGGCCTGGCGGTGGTGATCGTCGCCACCTTGGCCGGTTTGAGCCTCGGCGAGATCGCCGGGGCAGCGACCAGCGGCGCAAGTAAGCGGCAGAATATTGTTCAGTCGGCGACGAGAAAACCCGCTTTGGGGCAAGCGAAGAAAAGCAAGTGCACCGGTGGCTTGAAATGCCTGTTCGGAACGACTGCTCGCTCCAGCATCGGCGGATTCGGGTCGACGCGCAGCTTCAGACAGGTCGTTGCATTCGAAAGCTCCAATTATGCGCCGGGATCGATCATCGTGCGCACACCCGAGCGCGCTTTGTACTTGGTCCTGCCTGAGGGCGAGGCGGTCAAATACAAGGTGGGCGTAGGTCGCGAGGGATTTCAGTGGTCCGGCAGTTCAACTATTGTGCGCAAGGAGGAGTGGCCTTCCTGGACGCCGCCGCGACGGATGATAGAACGTGAAGCCGCCAAGGGAATAAAGATACCTGCCTACATGGAAGGCGGCCCGCGAAACCCGCTCGGCGCGCGTGCTCTCTACATCGGCGGAACGCTCTTTCGCATCCATGGCACCAACAACGCCCGCACGATTGGCGGCGCGGTGTCATCGGGATGCATTCGCATGCTCAACAGGGATGTGGTGGATCTCTACGATCGCGTGAAGCTAGGAGCGCGCGTTTACGTCTATCAGTAGCGGCCGGGCTACGAGAACGAAGCATCGGGTCTGGAAAACCAAGCGGCCCCGGTGGAGCTACCCAGCCGGGGCCGTCTCACGAAGAGAAAGTAGGAAGAAGTTACTTCTTCTTCTTGGCTTTCTTGGACTTCTTCGCAGCCTTTTTGGCTTTCTTGGCAGCCATGGGTTTATCTCCCTCTAGAGCCCCACAAAACGCAGGTTCAATGCACTTACTAGTGACGGGGCCAAGTGGCTAGCTCGAACTCAAGAAGCACTTCAACTCCGTCCTATCGTTCTTTTGAACCGGTTTCGGTGATTCGGCAATATGCCGAATACGCAGTCATACCGTCGGCTAAAATTGTTAGCAACCGGTAAACGGCCTGGGCGTTGGAATGTCATCCGCACACAGATGAAATACCCGGAAGGCTATCCAGGGTTGGTGGGCGCTGAAATCTGCGGGCGCTCTGTATACGGATCATAGCCGGGGGGCGTGGCGGATCGCCGACGCGAGCCGGAGCCTCCCACTGCGGAGCGGGTTGCGCGCGGTCGGTTAGGTCGAAAACGTTCCGACAGCGGCCGCTAGAGTTTGTGAAATCGGCCAGATTTGGCGGCGCGAAACAGGGCGTCGATGATCTTCATGTTCTGTATCGCATCGTTGAGCAGCCGCGGAGTTGGCCGGGCGGTACGGAGCAGCCGCCCGAAGGCCTCCGCCTGCAGCATATATTGATCGGCGGCAGGTACGGTTATCTGCCTGGCATCGAGGCCGGAGAGGGACGAGCCATCGCTCATGAGGTAGATGGTCGGTGCATCCTGCGGCTGATTGAAGGGAATGGTAATCTCCAAACGGCCCTGGGTACCGAAGACGTGGACACGCTGGTGCGGAACGCTCTGCGTCGCGACCGAAAACGTGAGGGCCCTGCCCTTGCCGAAATCCAGGAGTCCCGAGAAAAGGCGATCGATTTTAGAACGTGGATCGCGATCGGCCATGCCGGCCACGCGCTTGGGCTCGGCTTCAAAAAACCAGCGGCCGGCCACGATGGCGTAACAACCGATGTCATAGAGTGCGCCACCGCCCGTCTTCGTCTGGTTACGAATGTCTTTCGGGTCATCGTTGTAATACTGAAACGCTACATGCATGTGGGTGACGCGGCCAACCTCGCCCCTGCGCAGCAACTCTCGCACCTCAATCCATTGCGGATGGTGGCGCACCATGAAAGCTTCCGCGATATGCACCTTGCGGGCGAGCGGTTTCAGGACCGACAGCTCCCTGGCGCTCATGGCCATGGGCTTTTCGCACAGCACATGTTTGCCGGCTCTTGCCGCTTTCAGCGTCCATGGCACGTGGCTGTCGTTGGGAAGCGGATTATAGATGGCCTCAATCTCAGGGTCGGCGAGCAGTTCGTCATAGGAACCGTATGCTCTTGGGATGCCAAGGGCGGTCGCTTGCCTCTGGGCACGTGCTACGTCGCGTGAAGCGATGGCCCTGACCTCAACTCCGGACGAGCGCATCATGCCTGGAATGACTTTTTCCGTGCCGATCTTGGCCGTCGAGACAATGCCCCACGTGACAGGCTTCATTTCAGTTCCAAACAACTCCCTGAGGTGACCAGCTTACCGGCGATCCGGGGGCGGGGACAAGGCTGCCGCACGATCCGCTGCTGAAAACTTCTCGTGCTGGGGCGGTGTCTCATGAGCATCCGTTGGTCGATCCGCATGTGTCGCACTTCAGACAAGTGCCATTGCGCACCATGGTGAAGTTTCCGCACTCGCTGCAAGCTTCCCCGACGTAGCCTTTAAGGCGAGCCTCGGCGCGTTCGTCGTCGAGCACCCGGTTGGGGAAAGTCAACGACCTCTCCGCGGTCGGACGGGCATGCGCTTCCTGGGCGACCGCCAATGCGGCGCTGCCCCGCATCGTCTCGGCAGCCCGCTGCTGCATGGTCTGCACGGCGTTTGGTGCGGCCGCCGCGCCCGCACCCTGCAGGACCAGGACGTTCGTCAAATCGCGCTGGCGGACGTAACCGGAGGCAATCACCCGAGCCCCGGGAACGGAGGGGGTCTTGGCCGCGCTCGCGCCGGGGTCCTCGCCCCGGCCCAGAACGTCAAAGCCGATGTCGGCAGGCTCGACGTGGGCCAAGTCGTTTCGCCCCAGATAGGAAATCGCCAGCTCACGGAACATGTAGTCGAGGATCGAGGTAGCGTTCTTGATGGCATCGTTGCCCTGCACAGTCCCGGCCGGCTCGAACCTCGTGAACGTGAAGGCCTCGACGAATTCGTCCAAGGGCACGCCGTATTGCAGGCCGACCGATACCGCAATGGCAAAGTTGTTCATCATTGCCCGCAATGCCGCGCCTTCCTTGTGCATGTCGATGAAGATTTCGCCCAGCCTTCCATCGTCGTACTCTCCGGTATGCAAATAGACCTTGTGGCCGCCGACGATGGCCTTCTGGATGTATCCCTTGCGACGCTCGGGAAGCCGTTCCCGGCCGCGGGGGCGCAACACCTCGACCACCTTCTCGACAACTCTCTCCACCACCTTTTCCACCCGCTAAATCGGCGGCTTTGCCATAAGGGCTTCCACCGCATCCTCGGCGTCCTCGGGATCGTCGGTGAGCAACTGAGCGGACAGCGGTTGAGAGAGTTTGGAGCCATCGCGGTAGAGCGCGTTGGCCTTCAGCCCCAGTTTCCAGGAAAGCATATAGGCTGCCAGGCATTGCTCGACAGTCGCTTCGCTGGGCATGTTGATGGTTTTTGATATAGCCCCCGAAATGAACGGTTGGGCTGCCGCCATCATGCGAATGTGGCTTTCTACCGACAGGCACCGCTTGCCCAAACGACCGCAGGGGCTGGCGCAGTCGAACACCGAATAGTGCTCGGGCTTGAGATGCGGCGCTCCTTCGATGGTCATGGCGCCGCAGACGTGAATATTTGCGCGGTCTAGCTCCGCCTTGGAAAACCCCAGATGCCCGAGAAGGTCGAAAGCAAGGTCCTCTAGATCCGAATCATCGAGCTTGAGCACATTGCGGCAGAATTCCTCTCCGATCGTGTATTTGTTGAACACGAATTTGATATCGAAGGCCGAGGCCAGACCGCTTTCGATGCGCTCGATCTGCGAGGAGCCGAACCCCTTGGCTCTGAGTTCGTCATGGCTCAGGGCGGGAGCATTTCGCAGGGTGCCGTGACCCACCGCATAGGCGATGATGTCTTCGATCTCGCCAGCCTGGTAGCCGAGCGTCCGGAGCGCTTCTGGCACCGCTTGGTTGATGATCTTGAAATATCCACCGCCGGCCAGCTTCTTGAACTTCACGAGCGCAAAGTCAGGTTCGATTCCGGTCGTATCGCAGTCCATTACCAGGCCGATCGTTCCCGTCGGCGCAATGACTGTCGCTTGGGCATTGCGGTAGCCATGCTGTTCCCCGAGGTTGACCGCTCGGTCCCACGCATGGCGCGCATGGATCACGAGTTCGGGATCAGGACAGTTGTCGTCCAGCGGCACCGGGGGTGTTGCGATCTCCTCGTAGCCGACGGCGGCGCCGTAGGCGGCCCGCCGGTGGTTACGCATGACGCGCAGCATCGGCTCGCAATTCTTGGCGAAGCCGGCGAACGGGCCGAGTTTCCGCGCCATTTCAGCCGATGTAGCGTAGGCAACTCCGGTCATGAGTGCCGCGAGTGCGCCACACATGGCTCGCGCCGGGGGCGAATCATAGGGGATTCCGGCCGTCATGAGGAGGCCGCCGACGTTTGCAAATCCAAGCCCCAGCGTACGGTAATCATGCGACAGTTTGGCGATTTCACGGGACGGGTACTGGGCCATGGTGACCGATATTTCGAGCACAATGGTCCACAGGCGCACTGCATGTTCAAAGGCCTGCACGTCGATGCGGCCGGTGCTCCTGTCGCGAAATTGCAACAGGTTGAGGGAAGCCAGATTGCACGCTGTATCGTCAAGGAACATGTACTCCGAACACGGATTGGAGGCGCGTATCGTTCCAGAGGCCGGGCAGGTGTGCCAGTCGTTGATGGTGGAATGGAATTGAATGCCAGGATCGGCCGAAGCCCATGCGGCATATCCGATCTTGTCCCACAGGTCCCGTGCCTTGAGTGTTTTGGCAACCGTCCTTCTCAGTCGCCACGTGAGGTTCCAATCATTGTCGGACTCTACGGCTCTCAGGAACCCGTCCGTCACTCTCACTGAATTGTTGGAATTCTGTCCCGACACGGTCCGGTAGCCCTCGCCGTCCCAGTCGGTGTCGTAGGTGTCGAAATCGAGGTTGAAGTGCCCTTGCCGAGCCAGTTGGATGACGCGCTTGATTTGATTATCGGGCACATGGTTGCACCGAGCTTCCTTGACCGCGCGCTTGAGCGCCGGGTTCTTCTCGATTTCGAAGCAGTCATTACCCGGCCCCTCGCAGTTGACGCATGCCTTCATGACTCGTTCCAAATGCTTCTTGGCGATCTTTGAGCCGGCGACCAGAGCGGCGACCTTTTGCTCCTCCTTCACTTTCCAGTCGACGTAGGCCTCGATATCGGGATGATCGACGTCGACAACCACCATCTTCGCTGCCCGTCGCGTCGTGCCGCCGGACTTTATGGCGCCCGCCGCACGATCGCCGATCTTTAGAAAGCTCATAAGTCCCGACGACCTGCCGCCGCCCGAGAGCGGTTCGTTCTCGCCGCGCAGATGTGAGAAATTGGTGCCCGTTCCGGAGCCGTACTTGAACAGGCGCGCTTCGCGCACCCAAAGATCCATGATGCCGCCCTCGTTGACGAGATCATCCGAGATTGACTGGATGAAGCAGGCGTGCGGCTGTGGACGCTCATAAGCCGATTTCGATTTGATTGTCTTGCCGGTTTCGTGGTCGATGTGGAAATGCCCTTGCCCCGGTCCGTCGATACCGTAGGCCCAGTGCAAGCCCGTGTTGAACCACTGTGGTGAATTGGGCGCGCACATCTGCGCGGCGAGCATGTAGCAATGCTCGTCGTAGAATGCTCGCGCGTCTTGTTCGGTTTCGAAGTAGTCCGCCCGCCACCCCCAGTAGGTCCACGTGCCGGCGAGGCGATGGATGACCTGCTTGGCGGAATTTTCTCCTCCTGTGCGGTCGCTGTCCGGCAAATCCTCGAGCGCCTTCTGGTCGCCGGTCGAGCGCCAGAGCCAAGACGGAACTCCGCTCTCTTCGATGCGCAGCAGGACTCTGGGAACCCCTGCGCGGCGCAGATATTTTTGCGCTAGGATGTCGGCAGCCACTTGGCTCCACTGGGCGGGCACCTCCACGTCGGATGCCCGGAAAACCACTGAGCCATCGGGATTCCTGATCTCGCTGGTCGTCTTCCTGAACTCGATCGCGTCGAAGGGGAGTTCTCCGGCTTTGGTGAAGCGCCGCTCGATGCGCATGGGGTTCCCTCGTTTTGTTGGCCGGCGGTCCGGCGATGCCTCGCGGCACACGCCTTCGCGCGGGGGCCGCGAAACCCACGTTCGAAACGCACCTCACCCGTCCAACGGAGCCGTTAAGCGCCGTCGCTATGGCTTCTGTTGTGCTTGGATCGGCTTGTCGCCGAATTGTCAGGGGTGCTTGTGACACCCCGACGCCCCTTCAGCCCTACACGAACTGTATGCCCAAACCCGGCCTCGCGTCAACAACTAGTGTGTTAATGAACGGTTACTACAACATGTTGTAGCCGAAGCTTGACTCACCGAGTGAGGACGCCATAGTCCGCACAATTCGTGCTCAAAAGGCAAGATTTCTGCAGCATTGGCCGCAAGCAAATCGGGGGCTGGTTTGCAGGCTGCGAAGTTAACCTTGGTTAATTGGTTAATGGCCTTCTCCCGCGGTGGCGCACTTCTTTGTGTCGCCACCGGTGCAGTTTTCCATGTCGCCCGACAATCCACCCCGAAGGGAACGGCTCGGCGGGCCGTCTGGGCCGGGCAGATTGCTGGACTTGAGGGAGGCTGTCCCGCATATTCCGCGCGGCCCGCGGGCCTGAAAGAAGAGATTTCGTCATGGGGTTTTGGCGGCAGGTTTTCACCTGGTGGAACGGCCAGACGCTCGGCACACGCTTTTTCACCTGGCGCAAGGGCGCTTTTGTGGGAGCCGATGAATTGGGCAACAAATACTATCGGGCGCGCTCCGCGATACCGGCATCGATCCCTGAACGACGCTGGGTGATCTACAAGAATTATGCGGAGGCTTCCGCCATTCCGCCGGGCTGGCACGCGTGGATGCACCATCGAGCCGAGGAGCCCCCGGCCAGCAATTATGCCCCACGGAAATGGGAGAAGCCGCATCAGGAGAACTTGACCGGCACAGCAAGGGCGTACCGGCCGCCGGGAAGCATACTACAGACCGCCCCCCAGCCCGTTGCTTCTGGATATGAAGCCTGGAAACCTGAGGAAGAGCCGCGTTCGTCACGACGCCAGCGCAGTGTGGTCGACAGAACAACCGGCAAGGGGAGGGAGCGATGAAGGACAGCCTCGTAGAAACCGCGGTCGGCGCCGTGGTGATCGCCATTGCGATGGCCTTCCTCTTCTACATCTACCGGACCTCCGGTGATGCCGGCGCATCGGCGGGCTACCGTCTTTTTGCCGAGTTCGACAATGTCGGCGCCATTGACATAGGCACGGATGTGCGCCTGGCGGGAATCAAAGTGGGCAGCGTCGAGGCTCAGGAACTGAATCCGGCAAATTACCAAGCGCGGGTGACGATGGCGATCAATCCGGGCGTCCGACTATCTGATGACACTTCCGCGAAAGTTAGCAGCGAGGGCCTGTTGGGCGATGCGTTCATCGCCCTGGAGCCCGGGGGCGGGGAAACGAAGCTCGAGGATGGCGGAGAAATCGCCAACACCCAGGGTGCCATCGATATTTGGAAACTTGTGAGCGAATCCATGTTCAACAAACCTCCGACCGCCACCGATGGTCAGCAATGAGTGGACGCGTTCGCAGAGATGGTCGGCCGCAGCCTATGATCGGCATGCGCAATTCGTTAGTGATCTTGCCGACGAAATCCTGAGCTGGCTTGCGCCCAGGAGTGGCGAGCGCATCCTCGATCTTGGCTGCGGCGACGGGGTATTGTCCGCCAAGCTGCGGGACGCAGGGGTTGCGGTCGTGGGTGTCGACTTGGACCGGGACATGGTCCGGGCTGCCCGAAAACGCGGCGTCGACGCCAGAATCATGGATGGTCAACACCTCACGTTCGAGGCCGAGTTCGACGCGGTGTTTTCCAATGCAGCTCTGCACTGGATGACGAATGGCGAACAGGTGCTGGTGGGGGTTCGCCGGGCCCTGCGTCCGGCTGGCCGTTTTGTCGCCGAATTTGGCGGCCATGGCAATGTGGCGGCGATTGTCACCGCAATGCGGGCCGTCGCGAAGCGGCGTCACGGCACTGCAGACCTTGCCGGCCTATGGTTCTTCCCGAGTTGCGCAGTTTATGAAGAGATGCTCGAAAGCCTCGGATTCAAGATCAAGCGGATCGGACTCTATCCCCGACCGACACCACTTGCGACCGGCATGAAGGCATGGCTCGGGGTGTTTCGCGGGGCATTCTTTGAGCAGTTTGGGGCGGCTGCAGACGAGGTGCTGGATGAAGTCGAAGACCTGTTGCGGCCGTCCTTGCGTGACGCCCGTGGCAATTGGACGGCGGACTATGTACGGCTCAGGGTTGAAGCGGTGAAAGAATGAGAACAGTCGCTATTCTGGCTCACGGTGCATTGGTGGTTGGTTGTTGTTCCACGGCTCTGGCCGACCGCATCAGCAACCCAGTGGCCCTGTTTGCCGGACTCGACAAGATTACCGGGGACATCACGGCCTTCGAGGTCAAGATCGACGATACGAAACAATTCGGCGCTCTCATCGTACGCCCGCGTGTCTGTTATTCGCGCCCACCCGAGGAAGAACCCAAGACCACTTCATTCGTCGAAGTCGACGAAGTGCAGCTCGATACGACCTCGAAACGAATCTTCACCGGCTGGATGTTGGCTGAAAGCCCTGGGCTGAACGCCGTCGAGAACCCCGTCTATGATGTTTGGCTGACCGCTTGCCTCGATCCGAGCGCTCCAAAACCGCAGGTAAACGAGCAGTTTGATCCGGTCGCCATCGATCCCGAGAGCGAGCCGAAGGACAATGAGTAGGCTTGCCGGCGAAAGCCTGCCATCGGGCAAAGACGGTGGGCAGGAATCACTTCGTCCGTGGCGATTGGCAGGCTGCTTCGAGCACCTCCGCCGCAGCCGGATTTTCTCCCAGCCGCAAAAAATCGGCGCGGCCGGACAGGGCAGCTTCGAGCAGCGGCTGATAGTCGTTGCGCGGAATGGCGAGGGCTCCGAACTGCCGGAGGTGCTCGGTTACGAACTGCGCGTCGAGCAGGGAGAAGCCGCCGACGTTGAGGCGGGCCACCAGGTGCACCAAGGCAACTTTGCTCGCATCGCGGATCTTCGAGAACATGCTCTCGCCAAAGAACGCTGCGCCGATCTTCACGCCGTAGAGACCGCCCACCAACCTGCCGTCTTGCCAGGCTTCAACGGAATGGCACGCCCCAATTCGATGAAGTTGCGTGTACAATCTGCGGATCGGGACATTGATCCAGGTGGAGGAACGCGCCGGCGTCTTCGCCGCGCAGGCCTCGATCACGTCGGCAAACGCGGTATCGATCCGTACATCGAATCTTCGCTGCCGCACCGCTTTTCTCAGGCTTCGGGAAACGTGGAAGTTGTCGAGCGGGAGGATGCCGCGAAACTCTGGCTCAACCCAGAACAGATTGGAGTCTTCGGCGCTTTCCGCCATCGGAAAGATTCCCGCCGCGTATGCTTGCAGGATGACTTGCGGCGTGATCGTGCCCACCGACCACCTCAACTCCGGGCGAGAAACTGCTCCAGCCAGTGGACATCGTACTGACCGTTGGTGATGTCAGGCTCACGCAGCAGGCGCTGGAACAATGGAATAGTGGTTTCTACGCCCTCGATGACATACTCGCCGAGTGCTCGCTTAAGTCGCATCAGGCACTCGTTGCGGGTCTTGCCGAAAACGATGAGCTTGCCGATGAGACTGTCGTAATAGGGCGGAATCCTGTACCCGGCATAGAGGGCCGAGTCGACGCGGACACCGAGTCCTCCCGGAGCGTGCACGGCCTCGACGCGCCCCGGTGAGGGGGTGAAGGAACGGGGATTCTCAGCGTTGATGCGGCATTCGATTGCATGGCCGGAGAAGGTTATGTCCTGCTGACGATAGCGGACACCGGAACCGGATGCGATCTGAATTTGCTCCTGAACGAGGTCGAGACCGGTAAGCATCTCGGTCACCGGATGTTCGACTTGCAGACGCGTGTTCATCTCGATGAAGTAGAATTTTCCGTTTTCAAACAGAAACTCCACAGTTCCGACGCCCGAATAGCCTAGTTTGGCCATGGCTTGGGCTACGTTTCCGCCGATCTCAGCTCGCAGGGCGTTGTTCAGGGCGGGGGAGGGGGCCTCTTCCCATACTTTCTGGTGCCGACGCTGGAGGGAGCAGTCGCGTTCACCCAGGTGAACCGCCTCGCCACGGCCGTCTCCAAGTATTTGGATCTCGATGTGGCGCGGTCTCTCGAGATACTTTTCCAGGTAGACGCCGCCATTGCCGAACGCCGCCTCGGCTTCTGCCCGGGCGGTCGCCAAACCGCTGGCAAGCTCCGTTTCACTTCTGATCACCTTCATACCACGGCCGCCGCCTCCGGCTGTCGCCTTGATGATGACCGGGTACCCGATGTCAGCTGCTATGGTGCGCGCCGCACCGACATCCGAGATCGCCCCTTCCGAGCCCGGAACGACCGGGATTCCCAGGGTCTCGGCACTACGCTTGGCCTCGATCTTGTCGCCCATCATTCGAATGTGCTCAGCCGAGGGGCCGATGAAGGTGATGCCATGCTCGCCCAGGATCTCGGCGAACTTGGCATTTTCAGAAAGAAAGCCGTACCCGGGATGAACTGCTTCGGCCCCCGTTATTTCACAAGCCGAGACAATGGCGGGAATCGACAGGTAGCTGTCGCGAACAGGTGGCGGGCCGATGCAGACGCTTTCGTCCGCGAGGCGGACATGCATGGCGTTTTCGTCAGCGGTAGAGTGTACCGCCACCGTCGCGATGCCGAGTTCACGGCAAGCCCGCATCACCCGCAGAGCGATTTCGCCCCGGTTGGCAATCAGGATCTTGTCGAACATCGGCTACTCGATCACTACCAGCGGCTCGCCATACTCCACCGGCTGGGCGTTCTGCACGAAAATATGCACCACCCTGCCCGATCTAGGGGCGTGAATCTGATTCATCGTTTTCATGGCTTCGATGATCAGGATCGTCTGGCCCTCTTTGACCGGGGAGCCGACTTCGATGAAGTTCGCCGCTCCTGGGGCCGGGGCAAGATAGGCGGTGCCGACCATCGGCGATGTGACGGTTCCGGGTTGCGCGGCGAGATCGACGGCCTCCGAATCCGCTGCCGGAGTCGCTTTCGTTTCGGCCTCGGTCTGGCTCGCCACGAGAATGTGCTGTGTCGCACGATCGCCGCCCGATGCTTGTCCGGACCGCTGCAACCGCAGACGCAAGCCGGCTCGTTCGAACTCGATTTCAGTGAGGCCGGTTTCGATGAGGACTGATGCCAGCTCGCGCACCATGGAAGGATTGACGAACGGAGATTCATGGGAGGGCGCTTTTGCGGGCTTCTTCGGCTTTGCCATGGATCGCTACTTCCCGCCGTTCTTGAACCGGGCTGCGAGAGCCTCCAACGCAAATTCGTACCCCAGGCCGCCGAAGCCGCAGATCACGCCTACAGCCGCGGGCGAAACATAGCTGTTGTGACGAAACGGCTCACGCCGGTAGACGTTGGACAGATGAACCTCGACGATGGGAACGTCTGCCGATTTGAGGGCGTCGTGCAGTGCGATGGACGTGTGGGTGTAGGCCGCCGCGTTGATGATAATCCCTGAGGCGCGCTCCCGGGCTTCCTGCACCCAGCCTATGAGTTCGCCCTCAACATTGGTCTGGCGTACCGTCACCTCGACGCCTAATGCTCTTGCCTTGTCTTCGCAGCGTCGGGCGATGTCGGTCAGACTCTCGTGCCCGTATATTTCGGGTTCCCGCGCTCCCAGGAGATTGAGATTGGGTCCGTTCAGTATGTAGACCGGTTTTACCATCGCCGTTGCCGCTGCAACACCGCTCGCGCCGCCGGATCAGATACGCTCGGAGACAAGATGCTCTTGGTGGCCGTGTGCCGTTTTGCCCGCCTCACGCTTATAGGAGGTATGCGGCGGCCATGGAAGATCGTTCTAGCAGATGTTACAGGCGCCGGTGTCGCGGACTGCCGCGATGCGGGCGCCGAGAGCTTCCTTACCCACAGCGCCATGCTCGATCTTGTCAGCGATCACGAAGGCCGGCGTTCCGTTGATCGCCAGGAGCTCCGCCAACTGATAGTTTCGCGCGATGGTGGCGGCAATCGTCGGATCGGCCATGTCCGCCTTTAGTTTCTCGACATCAAGGCCCGCCGCAGACGCAATCGCCAACACCGCGGCCTCGCCTTTGCTGCCCTTGTGCTGCATCAGGGCGTGGTGGAACTCGTTATAGCTGCCCTGTTTCCTCGAGGCCAAAGCGGCCTTGGCCGCGAACTCGGAGCCGGGGCCGAGGACGGGGAACTCCTTGATCACCAAGCGCAGGTCCTTGTTGTCCTCCACGAGTTGCTGAACTTCCAAGTAGGCGCGCATGCAGTAGCCGCAGTTATAGTCGAGAAACTCGACCATGGTGATCGTTCCGTTCTGATTGCCCAGCACCAGATCCTCTGCGGAGCGGAACAACGATTTGGCATTGGTTCTAATGACTGAGGCGGCCCGCGCATCCGCCATTGCGGCTTGGCGACGCTCGAGCTCTTCCATCGCTTCTCGCAGCACTTCGGGATTGGTGAGCAGGTACTCGCGAACGATTCGGCCTATTTCGCTGCGCTGCGATTCGCTGAAGTCTCCAGCGAGCGACGGCAACGCCAGCCAACAGGCGAGCGCAGCGGCGGCCAGTCGCGCTGGAATTTTTAAATTGTTCGACCTTCCCGGGTGTGCATGGCGAAGAGAATCACCAAAAGGCATTGAGATCGGGTCCATGATCCTAGGTCTTCTTTCGATCGATGAAGTTGATGATATCGTTGGCGCGAACCCACTCGGGAGACCCTCGCTTCAGCTTCGTGGAGGCTGCCTTCGCCTTCTGGCCTGCAAGTTCGGTGTCACCGCGGCGAAGCGCGGCTTCGGCGGTCGCCAGATCGGCCAGCGGCACATTGCCCAGCCGCGCAAAGGCAAGGGCCATGTTGGTGTGCAGCGAGGGCGTCTCGCTTTCCGTGCGTTTGGCGGCCCGAAGTACTTTCAGCGCCGCCTCGGCGTTGCTGCGGCTTTCGCTCTGCAGAAGGGCCTGGGCGAGCATAATGTTGATCAGTCCGTTGCCCTGGGAAAGCGCGGAAGCCTGTTTGAGCGGAGCCACGGCTTCTTGCGCTCGGCCTCCTTCGAGAAGCGCTTGTCCTTTCAGCTCCCAGAAATAGGCATACTTGGGCTGCGCCTTGATGAGTGCATCGATCTCAGGCAAGGCATTCTTGAGATCACCGATCCGAAACGAGGCGATGGCACGCGCGTAGCGGGCAGGCAGGCTCTTGTCGCTTGTCGGATACCTCTGGAACACCACTTGCGGTCCTGACAGGAAGCCCAGAAGTTTTGCCTGCATGAGTTCATGCCTGAGCATGAGGCTCGCCGAATCGGCACGATCGTAAAACGGGCTCTTCTTCACCTCCGCTTCGAGGTTGCGAATGCGCTCGAGCGGCATCGGGTGAGACAGCACGTAGGGACTGACGTTGGTGAGCGAGGCCAACGACTGATTGGCGAGCTTCTGGAACAGGGTGATCATGCCGCGTCCGGACTGTCCGGTTGCGTCGAGGAAGCCGATCGCTGCCTGGTCGGCAGCGGACTCCTGGGCGCGCACATAGGCCAGCAGGTTGCGCTGAACCAGTCCCTGCGTGCCGAGCATTACGCCCTGGCCGGCTTGGGCGGCTTGGCCCGAGCCGCTGGCAGCACCGCCCACCATTGCAGCGGCGCCAAGCAGCATGCCGATGATCGCCTGGGTGCTTGCCTTTTCAAGCTGCTGTCCCATGCGTGCCAGATGTCCGCCGGCGATATGCCCCGTCTCGTGGGCCAGCACGCCGATGACTTCGTTCGGGTTCTTTGACTGGCTCAGAAGCCCCGTATTGATGAAGATGCGCTGGCCACCTGCCACGAAGGCATTGATGCTCGGCTGACTTACAAGATAGACGTTTACCGCCGTCTCGTTGATGCCGGCGACCCTGAAAATGGGGCGCGTATAGGCCCGCATCAGATTCTCAATTTCCGCGTCGCGGATGAGCGGCAAATTCTTGCCCTGTGCTGCCGCCGGTTGGGAGCTTACGAGGAAAAGGCTTGCAGCGACCCCCACGCAGATCGATTTCAGCGGCACTGTTTGACGCATACAACCTCGCATGGGTTTCCCTGTCCCCTTGCATCTCTCTCATTGCCAAATGCGGCGAGTTTGAGGCTCGCAGCGGTTGCTCACGGCGCTACTCGGTGCGTTTTTGCCACCAACCGCCTTTGCGTGGCGCGCTGCTGCGCTCCACGTTGGCGACTGGCGGTGCCCATCTGCGTGCTGGATTTGCCGTCGGTTCCTGCTCAGAAGAGGCAGCCACTGGCTCGGAAGCCGCGTCGACCGACGGCATGATCGGTGATTCTGCAGCGGAACCATCGCGTCGCTCATCCTTCTGGGATTCGGCAGGCGCGCGCTGTCCGTCAACCTCGCTCCGGTAAATGCCCGCTTTAGTGCCGCGGCGCCGTGAACCTCGTCCGTTACGATCCTCGTCTCGCTGATCCGCCGACTCCCCGCGATCAGTCACGCCTTCGCCTTCGAACGCCTTCTCTTCCGCACTGCCAGCACCCGGGTCTGGATAGGGCTGCCTGCCCGTGCCGGGAATCTCTCCTCGCGCCTCATCGGATGCTGAACTGCCGCGGCCGTTGGTACCGCGCCGCCCATGCCGCCCGCGCCGCCCGCGCCGCCGCCCGCGGCGGCGTTCATAGCTCTCGTCATGCACTTCGCCTTCGGTTACGCGCTCAGGTGAATCGGCACCAGCTTCGTCCTCGGCAGGAGCCTCAACATCGGAATCGGCCGGATCGGTCTCCTCGCTGAGCGCGGTTTCCATCTTGACGGCCTGACCGGGTAGCTGCGCTCTGCGCGCGGGAGCTGCTCGCTGAGCGCCGAATTCGATGGTGCATTCGGCCGCCTTCACGCTGTCGGAGGGAACGATATAGATGGAAATGCCGAGGTTCTGCTCGAGAGCAAGCAGGTGCTCGCGCTTCTCATTCAGGATATAGGACGCCACATCGCGGTGGCAGGTGGCGGTCAAGTTCTCTGGTTTGCGGCTCGCGAACTGCTCCTCGATATTGCGCAGGATCGACAGCGCGCATGACGAAACTGAGCGGATGACGCCGCGGCCTTCGCAGCTCGGACACACCTTGGTCGAGCCCTCGAGCATACCCTGGCGGAGACGCTGGCGTGACATTTCGAGAAGTCCGAAGTGGCTGATGCGGCCCACCTGAATACGAGCGCGATCATTCTTCAGGGCTTCCTTCAGACGCCTTTCCACGGCGCGGTTGTTTCGCTTCTCCTCCATGTCGATAAAATCAATGACTATCAGGCCGGCAAGATCGCGCAGACGCAACTGCCGCGCGATCTCTTCGGCAGCCTCCTGATTGGTCCTGAGGGCCGTATCCTCGATGTTGTGTTCGCGTGTCGCCTTGCCGGAATTGATGTCGATCGATACTAGCGCCTCGGTCTGATTGATGACCAGGTAGCCGCCGGAGGGCAGCGTCACGCTCTGATTGAAAAGACTGTCGAGTTGCGTGTCCACCGGATAGCGCGAGAACAACGGACGCGTATCCTTGTACAGTTTCACGTTGCGCGCGTGACTTGGCATGAGCATTTTCATGAAGTCCTTGGCGTCGCGGTAGGCGTTCTCGCCGTCGACCAACACCTCGTCTACATCCTTGGTGTAGAGGTCGCGGATGGAACGCCGGATGAGGTCGCCTTCTTCATAGACCAGACAGGGGGCGGTCGATTTGAGGGTCAGATCGCGCACACTTTCCCAAAGCCGCATGAGATAGTCATAGTCACGTTTTATCTCGGGCCGCGTTCGTTGCGCACCCGCTGTACGCACGATCAAGCCCATCCCCTCAGGCACTTCAACGTCGCGGGCCACCTCTTTCAGCCGTCGGCGGTCGCTCGCGTCGGTTATTTTGCGCGAGATGCCGCCGCCGCGCGCCGTATTGGGCATGAGAACGCAATAGCGCCCGGCCAGCGACAGATAGGTTGTCAGCGCCGCACCCTTGTTGCCGCGTTCTTCCTTGACCACCTGGACCAGAATGACCTGCCGGCGCTTGATGACTTCTTGAATTTTGTAGTGTCGGCGTTGCTGGCGGCGCAGCCGCTGCGGCAGCTCTTCCAGTGCGTCCTCCGCTCCCACCGACTCCACGGCCCTGGTTTCAGGGTCCTCGTCGACCGTTTCGACCGAGGACGCTCGCGGCGGTACTTCCTCGCCCGGTTGTTCGCCGCCCGCCGAGGCGGTGGCCGTGACATTGGCAGAGGTCCCTGTCGAGGACTCAGCGAATGGCTCCTGCTCTACCTCTCCTGAGGCGAACGCCTCGACCGCTCCCACCGCGTCAGCCGCCGCCATGGCCGATTCTTCGGCTGGCGCGTCAGGGAGTTCGTCTGAAGCCGCACTGGCCGGCCGGCCTGCACTTCTCGCCCTTTCCGCAGCTTCGAATTCTTCGTCGCTGCGGCGCGCCTCATCCTCTTCTTGTCGCAAGAGCGCCTGCCGATCGGCAATCGGGATTTGGTAGTAGTCGGGGTGGATTTCGGTGAACGCCAGAAATCCATGCCGGTTGCCGCCGTAGTCTACGAAGGCTGCCTGCAACGACGGCTCTACACGCGTTACCTTTGCGAGATAGATGTTTCCCTTTAGCTGCTTGCGCGCAGCCGATTCAAAATCGAATTCGTCGATACGGTTTCCACGGACCACGACCACCCGAGTCTCCTCGGTATGGGTGGCATCAATAAGCATTTTGCTTCCCATCTTTGGGTATCCTTGCTGCAATCGGGAAGGAACCCGCCAGCCATTTCCAATCCGGGCTCAAGTCTCGGATGACGGGGCGACCCTATGCGCGTGAAGGGCAAGTGCAAGGCAGTTGCGCAATGCGGCGACGGTCGGTCGGATCGGCCGTCTCTTGGCGCTGTGGCAGTGCTTGCGATCATTGCCGTTTTTCCTTTGCTTCGGTTACTGCCGAAGCGCTCGACTGAACAGGCCGGATACACTCTGTGTCCCGGCCGGGGTTGCCGGGTCCCAGTTCTCGGCCTTACCCCGACGCAACCGCTTGGGAGCAACGTTTTTGCCCGGATTCCAAACTGGTGCGAAAATACGTCCTCAGATTGCGTGACCGTCTGAGCCACCGCAAGCTCGAAGTAGCTCACTGTTTAAGGGACAGAGCCATGTTTTGGCAAGTGGATTGCGCTAGGTATCAGCCAGGTATCGCAGGTAACGGCGCTACTTGCGACGGCTCGCCCTGTCGAGGCCGAAACCGAAGGTTAACCAACCATGAACTAACTTCGTTGGCGCATATCTGCGGCGATGGACCCTGCAATGCAAGAGGCTTGCCTGAAACTCTTGAACCGACTTCGCGGTCGGCGTCGGCGACAAGTCGGTGCCTCTCTTGCGGTGAGGCGCTTTGCCGGCGGGTTGTGGCTGCTTGTTGCTGTCCTTGCGCTGCTCGACCAGAACCGACCCGTCGCGGCGGCTCAAGTGCCGGAAGCGAACGCCACGAGGCTTGCCGGCGACCAGAACCGCACTCGTTTTGTGGCCGACATCAGCCGGAACGTGGAGTTTAAAGCCTATGCCATTCCGGAACCCTACCGTGTGGTGATCGACCTGGAGGAAGTAGAGTTTCGGCTGCCGGTCGGGATCGGCAGCACCGGCCTCGGGCTCATACGGGCGTACCGCTACGGTCTCATCGATCGAGGTCGCTCCCGCATCGTGATGGATGCCAAGGGGCCGATCTTGATAGAGAGAGCCTTTATCGTCGCGCCTGAAAACGGCCAGCCGGCAAGGATCGTCGTCGACGTTACACCCACGGCGCCGGCAACTTTCGCGGCGCTCTACCGGCGGCAGTCGGCCCGCCCTGACTCTGCCGACCAGGGTCAGCAAGAAACCGGTCCGTTGATTTCCTCTGCCTTGGCGGTGGACGAAAGTGCCGAATTCGACAATCAGGCAGTTCCACTCCCGTTACCGCGCCCCGGCAAGGCTGTGCCGCCCCGCCATCGTCAAGTCACCAAGCCTAAGGCGCACGGAGTCCGCACCATCGTGATAGATCCGGGCCATGGTGGCATCGATCCGGGTGCCCTGGGCAAAAGCGGTACGAAGGAGAAAGAGATCGTTCTTGCCTTCGCCAAGGAGCTCAAAGGACAGCTCGAGCGTGGCAACAACTACAAGGTTGTTCTCACTCGCAGCAGCGATACGTTCGTCAGCTTGCGGGATCGGGTACGCATTGCTCGAGAGAACGCCGCAGACCTGTTTATCGTCGTGCATGCCGACGCAGTACGCAACAAGGCTGTCAGGGGAGCCACCGTCTATACCTTGTCCGAGAAGGCATCGGACGCCGAGGCTGAAGAATTGGCGCACAATGAAAATAAATCTGACCTCATTGCGGGCGTTGATCTTGGTGAGGAAAGCGATGAAATCGCCGGAATCCTGATCGACCTCGCTCAACGCGAAGCGAAAAACCATGCCAGTTTTTTTGCCCGATCGGTTGTGACTGAACTGAAAAAGGCAACGCAATTTACCGGCAAGCCCATGCGCTCGGCCGGCTTCCGGGTGCTGCGTGCTCCCGATGTACCCTCAGTTCTTCTCGAGCTAGGGTACCTGTCACACAATGCTGACGAAAGTCAGTTGCAATCTCCCCCCTGGCGCGCCAGAATCGCTGCGCAGATGGTGGGCGCGATCGAAAAGTACTTTGCAACGATTGTGGCTTCCAGCCCATGAGCCGGATGGCCGCGCCGATGCCATAATTGACACGTAATCGAAGCTAAGAGTTCAGCAGAGCGGGAGCTGGACAGAGATTGAGGCGGGAGCTGCATAGAGATGATCGGAGCAACTGTGCTTGAAGATGCACATGGCTGAGCGTCTATGCTGAAACTCTTGGGATGGCTCTTTGCTGCGAGTTTTATCGTCTTCTGCGGACTGGCAGCAGGCGCAGGCTACCTTCTGTGGCAGACTCAGCTTGATCTTCCCGACTATAAGCAGCTTGCCCAGTATGAACCGCGGGTGATGACGCGGGTCCACGCGGGTGATGGTTCGCTGCTTGCCGAATATGCCACGGAGCGGCGCCTGTTTCTGCCGCATGGTGTCGTTCCCCGGGAACTCATCGAGGCGTTCATATCGGCTGAGGACAAAAGCTTTTATCAACACTCCGGCCTGGACTGGCCGGGCGTCGGGCGCGCTGTGCTGGTCAACGCGCAAAACATGATCAATGGCGGCAGCAGGAAGTTGGTGGGCGCCTCGACGATCACGCAGCAGGTGGCGAAAAACTTTCTTTTGACCAGCGAGCAGACGTGGAAGCGCAAACTCAAGGAGGCGCTTTTGGCGCTGCGCATCGAACAGTCATTCAGCAAGCAGCAGATTCTCGAGTTGTATCTGAACGAGATATTTCTCGGTCTCAATTCATATGGCGTAGCAGCTGCATCGCTGAACTACTATGGCCGGCCTCTGAGCGGCCTATCGGTGGACGAGATGGCATATCTGGCGGCCCTGCCAAAGGGTCCCAACAACTATCACCCCCATAAACGGCATGCCAAGGCCGTCGAACGCAGAAACTGGGTTCTGAGCCGGATGGCGGACAACGGCTACATCACGCATGAGGAAGCCGAGAAGTTTCAGAAGAAGCCGCTCAACGTAACGCCACGACCGGCTGCGGCACAGGTGTTCGCCGCGGAAGTCATTTACCGAGGAGGTTCGCCGCGAGGTCATACAGCTTTACGGCGAGGAGAAGCTCTACACTGGCGGCTTGTCTATCCGCGCCACCCTCGATCCGAAAATGCAGATCATGGCGCGCCAGGCCCTGACACGCGGCCTGCTCAAGTACGATCGCAAATCCGGTTTTCGCGGTCCCGTTACGCGCATTGACCCGGACAGCGAGTGGGCAAGCGAACTCTTGAAGTTGCCTCTTGCCTCGGACCTGCGCCCCTGGACCCTTGCTGTCGTTCTTGAGGTTTCCGGCAACGACGCCAAAGTCGGCCTGCGGCCACAGCCCTCCGAAGACGGCAAGACCGAGACCGGCGGGGAACAGCTTACGGGCAGCATACCGCTTGAGCTGATGGCGTGGGCGCGGGCCGGCCAAGCAAACGCTGTGGCAGCCGAGGCAGTAGCACCTGGTGACATCGTGAGCGTCGGCGATGTGATTTATGTCGCGCCTGCCAAAGAAAAAGGAAAGTACCATCTGGTGCAGTTGCCGGAAATCGAAGGCGCTCTCGTGGCCATGGATCCCCATACTGGTCGCGTCCTCGCGTTGGTCGGCGGGTTCTCCTACGGCAAGAGCCAGTTTAACCGCGCAGTTCAGGCAATGCGGCAGCCAGGCTCCTCTTTCAAGCCCATCGTGTACGCGGCCGCCCTCGACTCGGGCTACACACCTTCCTCCGTCGTCATGGATGCGCCGGTCGAGGTCAAGCTCTCAGACGGCACAATCTGGAAGCCACAGAACTATACGAAGAAATTTTACGGTCCCTCGACGTTGCGCCGGGGTATTGAGCTGTCACGCAATGCGATGACAGTCCGCCTTGCCCAGGAACTCGGCATGAAGAGAGTTTCCGAGCTCGCCGAGCGCCTCGGCATCTACGAAAGCATGCCGCAGCATCTTGCAAATTCGCTGGGCTCTGCCGAAACTACGCTGCTTCGCATGGCAACCGCTTACAGCATGTTTGCCAACGGCGGAAAACGAATCAAGGCGACGCTGATCGATCGCATCCAGGATCGTTATGGCCGCACCGTATTTCGCCACGATCAACGTGCCTGTCTCGGCTGCACCGCCGAAGACTGGCAGGAGCAGCGAGAGCCGGAAATATCGGACAATCGCGACGAAGTGATGAACCCCTACACGGCGTATCAGATTACATCCATGCTTGAAGGGGTTGTGCAGCGAGGCACCGGCCAGCGTGCCAAGGCAGTAGGCAAGCCCGTGGCAGGCAAGACGGGGACGTCAAATGAGGAAAAAGATGCCTGGTTCATAGGATTTACGCCCGACCTGACGGTGGCCGTGTATCTTGGCTATGACCAGCCAAAACCGATGGGCAAGGGATCGACCGGCGGCGAGCTTGCCGCGCCAATTGTCGCTGACTACATGCAGATGGTTCTCAAGGATGAGCCTGCTACCCCGTTCCGCGTGCCCAGTGGTGTCCAGCTGATTCCGATCGATCCGAATTCCGGCCAGCGCGCCGCCTACGGTGACCCAAACGTCATTCTCGAGGCCTTCAAACCAGGCGACATTCCGTCCGACCAGACGGTCGTGATCGGGGCCAACATGGCGCCCATCGACGGCGAGGCCGCCATCATTGATGGTGGACTGACGGTCGGCACCGGCGGACTCTACTGAGTTCTGCTGCGTCGCGTTCGAAATGCGCACCGAAACTGCGGCAATCGTCGACGAAATCAAGCAGTCAATTGCACTGCTGAGGAGGCATCTTTGACATCGATGCCGCGAAGCGAAGACTTGCTGACCTGAACGCCCGGGCTCAGGACCCGGCGCTTTGGCGCGATCCGCTGAAAGCCCAGGCAGTAATGCGCGGTCGCCAGCAGCTGGAATTGCGCATTCGGACCATCGAAGAGATCGAGCGTTGTCTGGGCGACAATGCCGAACTCATCGAATTGGGTGAGGCCGAGGGCGACACGACCGTGGTCCGGGAAGCCGAGGCTGCGCTGGCGGCACTCAAGGCAGATACGGCAAGACAGGAAGTCCAGGCCCTGCTCTCCGGCGAGGCGGATCCCAACGACACCTACGTCGAGATCAATGCCGGTGCCGGAGGTACTGAAAGCCAGGACTGGGCGAACATGTTGTTGCGCATGTACGTTCGCTGGGCGGAGCATCGCGGCTTCGAAGTAGAGGCCATCGATGAACACCGCGGCGAAGAAGCCGGGGTAAAGTCGGCGACGCTGCTGATCAAGGGCGAATATGCATATGGCTGGCTCAAAACGGAGTCTGGCGTACATCGTCTTGTCCGCATCTCACCCTTCGATTCCAATGCCCGGCGCCACACTTCGTTCGCCTCCGTCTGGGTGTATCCGGTGATTGACGATCACACCGAAATCGAAATTGCCGACAAGGATGTACGCATAGACACGTACCGCTCCTCGGGCGCCGGCGGCCAGCACGTGAATACCACGGACAGCGCAGTGCGGATAACGCATTTGCCCACGGGCATTGTTGTGGCCTGCCAGGGGGAGCGCTCCCAGCACAAGAACCGGGCGACAGCTTGGTCCATGCTTCGTGCCAGGCTCTACGAGATAGAGCTACAAAACAAGCAGGCCAAAATTGACGCTGCCAACGCACAGAAGACCGACATCGGCTGGGGCCATCAGATCCGTTCCTACGTTCTGCAACCCTACCAGCTGGTGAAGGATTTGCGTACCGGGGTTCAGAGCACGAACCCGGCTGCCGTACTCGACGGTGATGTCGACCAATTCATACACGCGGCACTGTCACAGCGCCTTCGCGGCGGCGGGTCAGTGGAGTTTACAGATATCGATTGAGAGGCGGCCCTGCGTCGTAAGATCTTGATTCGATCCTGCCCCGATATCCCGGTGCGGATTGTACTTCGCCGTAAGGTCTAGCCGCCGCCCTTTGCCGGGGTCTTGAAGATAACCGGGCGGTAGCCCTGATCGTCCAGAACGCCGAGCTGGGGTGTGGTCTGGCCCGCCTCGTACTGCGGTTCATATGTTTGCGGCGACCCTGATTCAGCCAATGGATCGTCAGAACGGCGGATGGTGCCATCGATGTAGGCGCCATTGTCCACCGAAATGGTCTCGTTGATCACGTCGCCTTGGACGTGGCCTCCGGCGTAAACATGCACATGGATACCACGGATCGGTCCAATGATTCGGCCCCGAACCAACACCTCTTCGGCAATCACCTCGCCATGGACGACACCCTGGGAATCGACGACGACGGAGTGGGCTCGGACGTCTCCGTTGACCGTGCCGTCAATCTGCAACTCTCCGCCGCTGATGAGACTGCCTTCAATCACCACGTCTTCCGTGATGATGGACGGTCCTGACGATCGGCTCCTTCCGCCCCCGCCGTTATTCTTCCTGCCAAAGTTCTTGAACAACATGTTGTGCTTGCCAAAACTTTACGGGGTCCAGCGCCCGGCTGTTCACCCTCGTCTCGTAATGAAGATGAGGACCAGTGCTTCGTCCAGTGCTTCCTATGTTTCCAACGACCGTACCAGTGACAATCCTTTGTCCAACGGCAACCTTTATTTCGCTGAGGTGAGCATAGCGTGTGTGCACTCCATTGTCATGGGCGATTTCCACCATCCTGCCATACGCGCCTTCCCAGCCCGCGGCCACGACCCGCCCATCGGCAGTAGCAAGAACGGCCGTTCCGGCGGGGCTCCTGAAGTCAACCCCTGGGTGCATGGCGAAGGTGCGGCGAAAAGGATCTCTACGTATGCCGAAGCCACTGGAGATGCGTGTTGATTCTTTTAATGGCCGGGCAAGCGGAAGCTGTGTGGCCTGGAATCCGAGTTTTTTGAAGGTCGAATGGGCATCAAAGACTTTTTCCACGCGTCGCGTGATTTCAACGCTGTCGTCACTCTTGGTCGCGGCAATAAATGGACCACCCATGTATTCAGGCCGATGTTTCGATTTCGTGGCAATGCGCTTGCTGTCCAGACCGAGTTTGCTGAATATCCTGTTCGCCTCGCTTACCTTCTTCTCGGCCTTGACGATCGCTTCATCGAGCAGCGCGATTTCCATGCGCTCATACCTCGAAAACATTTCAGCCATATCTTCCAGCGGGCGCTCGCCGTCTCTCGCCGAGCGGAACTCAGAGCTGTATTTTACAGTAAACTTCTCCTCGTTGAGGTCGTTCTTTTCTGACGGCGTGCCGTGCTGGAGGCTGTCATTCGCATCCGGCGGTACCCCTTCGGTTGGAGTTTCCTGCCACGGTTCATCGAAAGTCTTCTGGTCTTGGCTACGCTCACTTCTTCCGGCCTCTGTCTGGCGGAAGAAGTCCACCAGCCGCTTGTGCCTGTCGACAAGCTTTTTGTAGTCCAGGCGCACCTGATCGATCTTGCTGAGATACTCGCCCTGATCGATCATGAGCCGGTCATTGAGTTTGTCGATCTCCTTGCGCAGCCCGGCGATGCGGTCCTCGTACTCAAGTCGGGCGTCGTACATTCCTCGCTCACGCAAGGCTAGAAGTTGGTCCTTGAAGGCGACATTGATGGAAGAGAAAGCCAGCCAAAACAGACCAAGCAGAAGCGTAACCAGGCCGGCAGCCTGCGCCCAGGGCCCCAACGTTATGAATTGCACTTCCCCTTCAGAACGAAGGTAAATTTGCCGCTCGCGGAAAGCATATACAAGGGTTGCGAGCAACCCCCGGCTACGGTTGCGAGCTCGGTGCTGCCTGTGGCGGCGCATGCCGTGTTCCCCTCGGTCCCGTGATCAACGCGACACAGTACGCGAAGCCCGCCCCAGCACGACTGGCAAGGAATTTATGTATCGGGTTTGGGCAAACGACAAGCATTTGTTTACCCATTGCCTGCGAATACCCAACAGCGGCCTTGCTTTTGTCGCTTTATTCCCTTTGTCTGGGAATTGGGGCATTTCCTTGACCGTTAGCTCTTGCACGCAGCAGTTCGCAAACTTTGTGCTTGATCCGCCTCAGGAATACGCAACTATGGCGTTAGCGACTCGAGGGGCCCTCAAGGCGTTTGGACCGTGCTTTCGTCAATTCAGATGCCGAGGCGGGTCGCTGGCATGACCAAGAAAGCCACAGGTTGATGTGACCAGCACGGCCAAGAAAATTACGTTGCTGACGATCGGCGCGGTGGTTGGCCTCATCGTGTTGGCAGCTGCGGCATTCGTATTTCGGCTTTCACAGGGGCCGGTCCCGCTGACTTTTCTTACCGCAAGCATTCAGCGGGCCATCAACAGCAATCTCGCGGGCTATCGGGTAGAACTCGCCGACGCCGTTATTGAGCTCGACGGCGAAAGCCGGCAGCCGCGGCTCAGGCTACGCAACGTCGTGTTGTTGAACAGCGCCGGCGAACCGATTGCCCGCGCGCCAAAGGCCGCCATCGGCATCAACCGAATGGATGCGTTGCTCGGCAACTTTGCCCCGCATCAGCTGGAGCTGATTGGAGCGCGAATTCTCGCGCAGCGGAAGGTTGATGGAACGTTCCGGCTTGGTTTCGTCGACACGAGTGTGGCGGCTCCCGGCGAAAGCAGATCGACCGCGAGCACCGAAGCTCAAGACAACGCGGCCTTGTCGCCCGCCGCGCCCAGCCAGGCTGCGCAGCTGCGTGAGTTTCTGGAACGCGAACTTTTTACCAGCGGCGGCGGCAGCACTGCTGTTTCGACTCTGAAAGCGGTCAAGATCAGCAACGCTTCGATTCGTTTGTTTGACGAAATCAATCAGGCTGAATGGTACGCGCCATCTGCGAATCTCGTGTTTCAGCGCATGCCATATGGCTTCGCGACCGTCGCGAGCGTGAAACTCGCCACGGGGAAGTCCCCCTGGAGAATGGAGCTGGTGGCCAATTATCGCGCGGACAATCGCACTTTCTCGGTCAGCGCGCATGTATTCGACGTCATTCCGGCCGAACTTTCCGACAAGATCTTTGCCCTCTCGGAGCTCGCTCAGGTTCGAATTCCGCTTTCGGGGAAGGCGGAGTTCGAGGTCACCGATCTGGGAAAAGTCACCAAAGCGAGTGCGGAACTGGCGGCCGCCAAAGGCATGATCGGTTTTCCGAACTACATCTCTGAGCCCATTGCTATCAACGAAGGTCTTTTGAGGTTTGATTTCAACCCGGCGACCGGTTCGCTTCATCTGAACGACAGCACCATCACGACATTGACCGGGACCGGGCTGCTCGAGGGTCGCCTCGAACCGCAGCGGTTTGCCGACGGGCGCCTGAACGCGCTGCGCGTGTCCCTCAACGTGCGCAACCTGGGGATGTCATCGAGCGCCGGGGATGCTGACGCTGTCGCCTTCGACAGCATCAAGCTCCTGGGCCTCGCTTCGATCAGCGAGCGGCGATTCGACATTGATGATCTGGAGTTGCACTCCGGGTCGGCCGGCATTCGCCTGCGCGGCAGCTTCGCAGCTGCAGGCGAGGCAATCGGTGTCCAGCTCAATGGTGTAATGCGGCAGCTGCCGGCTGGCTTCGTGAAGAAGCTTTGGCCTCCGACCGTCGCGCCCGGAACGAGGAAGTGGTTCGCAACGAATGTCATAAAGGGGGTAATCCCGCAAGGTTCGTTCCGGATCAATCTACCCGGCGACACCGTGGCGCAGGCCATGAAGGGCCAGCCGATTCCCAACGAGCAAGTCGACCTGGAATTTACGCTTAGCAATTTCGATACGCGCTACTTCGGCGCCCTGCCGCCAGTCATCAACGCGGAGGGTAGGGGCCGCTTGCAGGGCGACCGTTTTGAGTTGCTCCTCGACAGGGGCAGCATACAGGTTCCCTCCGGCGGAATGTTGACGGTGTCAAACGGGCGATTGGAAACCCGTTCGCTCACCGCACAGCTGTCACCGGGCACCATCGACGTGGAAGCGAGCGGCAGCGCGAATCATGTACTCGAGCTTCTCGACCAGCCTCCACTCAACTACGCAGCCGCCGGCGGCATGGATCCGCAAAAGATGGGCGGCAATGCCAGGGTCGAAGCGCACTTCGATATTCCCTTCATCAAGCGCCAGAAGCCGAAAGTGTCCATGACCGCCACAGCCGTGGTCGACAACATGTCGCTGGTCGGAATGTTCGAGCAGGCCGACATTGATGGCGGCACGATGACGTTCAATTACGCCAACAGCGCGGTGTCTGGGGAAGGAACCGTGAAGCTCAATGGCGTGCCGGCGGCAATCAATTGGTCCCGGCGGGTGGGGAAGGGCGTGAGCGGCGACGAACAGCTGACGATCGAGGCCGATCTAAACGATCTTGAACGCAAGCAGCTAGGACTCGATATGGGCGGGTTCGTTCACGGCCGGGCCCGCATCAGGCTTGCCGGCCAAAACATGCGCGGCAGACTCGGCAAGGCGCATGTCGAAGCCGATCTTCAGAGATCCGAGTTGCGTATTGACGCCATCCGCTGGCGGCGAGCTCCCGGCTCGAAGGTCGCTGCGTCTTTCGACATCGATTTTACCGATCCCGGGCGCAAGGTCGTCGACAATCTCAAAGTCGAGGGCAAAAACCTCCTGGTTACCGGCAAGCTGATCCTCGGAAAGAAAGGGGAAGTAATCAGCGCTGATTTTCCCAAGGTGACGCTTGACGAGGAAAACCGCTTCTCACTCAAAGTCAAGCGCAACGACAAAGGAATCGCAGCCAGAATCGACGGCAAGGAGTTCGACGCAAGGAGCCTGATCAGTGGGCTGTTTTCGAGCACTAAGTCTTCCGCTGACCTTTCTGCGGCGCCAGTGAGTGTCGAGGCAACTTTCGACCGTGTCTATGCTCATTACGGAGAGGAACTGAAGGGTGTTGTCGGATCGTTTCTAGTCCAGGGCTCTTATGTGAGCAGAGCGGATGCGCAAGGCACCTTTCTAGGCGGCGCGCCGGCAAGTCTGCGAATAACCCCCGACCAGGCTGGAAACCGCGAGCTTCGGATAGTGTGCCGCGACGGCGGTGCAGCATTGCGAGCGTCCAATCTCTACTCGAAGATATCCGGAGGCCAGCTTGAGTTTGCTGCAATGCTTGGTGCGGTCGGCAATTCCTCGGTCCGCCGTGGCCAGCTTGTCGTTCGCAACTTCGAAGTCCGGAAAGAAGGTGCGCTTACAGAGATCGACCAGTCCGGGAGCGGCACGAAAGCAGGGCCGCGTTCCAGCAAGATCTCGTTTTCAAAGCTGACCATGCCGTTCTCGACCGATACCAACTTCGTGCGCATCGGCGACTCGCTCGTTCAAGGCCCGGAAATCGGTGCCTCCGCACAGGGCGTCATTCGCAAGCAGGACGGCGCCCTCGATATCGGCGGCACGGTCATTCCTGCATACGCCATCAACTCGGCACTTGGCGAGTTTCCGATTCTCGGCGAGATCCTGACCGGCGGCAAGGGACAGGGCGTTTTCGGCATGAACTTTGCCCTGCGGGGGACCATGTCCGATCCCCAGTTGGTTGTGAATCCGGTGTCAGCGCTGGCACCCGGGATCTTCCGTCATATGTTTGGCGCCGGGGGTCCCGCTCCCGCCCGGAAGCCGGCAGCGCCACGCAGGAACTGGAGATAGGAGATAGCGGTCGATTCGGCTGTTAGGCCGGTTTGACGATCATGTGCCGCTTCTTGCCGAGCGAAAGCTTTATTACTCCGTCCGCGCTGAGATGCGATTCCTGCAGCAACGTTCGCTCATCCGCCACGACCCGATCATTGATTCTTACTGCCCCGCCGCGCACTGCGCGCCTCGCCTCGCCGTTTGAAGCAGCGAAACCGCCGTCAACCAGCGCCTTGAGAAGTCCAAAGCCGTTCGAAAGCTCATTCCAGGTAACCACTATCGTCGGAAGGCCATCAGTCGGAAGGCCATCATGTGCCCCACCGTCGCCAAAGACACGCGACGCCGTCTCTTCAGCCTTGATAGCCGCTTCCCGGCCATGCACGAGCGCTGTCGCTTCGGTTGCGAGGATTTTCTTGGCTTCATTCGTCTCTGCCCCGCGAAGTCGGTCGAGCCGCCCGATCTCGCTGATTGGAAGGGTGGTGAAAAGTCGCAAGAATCGACCAACGTCGGCGTCTTCGATGTTGCGCCAGTATTGCCAATACTCATAGGGCATCAGACTTTCGGCATTGAGCCAAACCGCTCCGGCGGCGGTCTTGCCCATCTTGGCGCCTGATGAGGTGGTAAGTAGCGGCGTCGTCAGTGCGTACAACTGAACTCCCTCCACGCGTCGGCCGAGCTCGATGCCGTTGACGATGTTGCCCCACTGATCGGAGCCGCCCATCTGCAGGATGCATCCGTGGCGTCGGGCAAGCTCGAGGAAATCGTAGGCCTGGAGCACCATGTAGTTGAACTCGAGGAAGGAAAGAGGCTGTTCGCGATCCAGCCTCAGTTTCACTGAATCGAAGCTCAGCATCTTGTTGACGGTGAAGTGGGCGCCATAGTCGCGCAAAAAATCGATGTACTTGAGGTTATCGAGCCAGTCGGCGTTGTCGGCCGTTATGCCGTCCGTGGGGCCGGGGCCGAAGTGCAGGAATTCTTCGAATGTTCGCTTGATGCCCTCCATATTGGCGCTGATCTCGGTGCTGCTCAGCAGCTTTCGGCTATCATCGCGGCCCGAAGGATCGCCTACCCTGGTCGTCCCTCCGCCCATCAGCGCGATCGGCCGATTTCCGGTTTTCTGCAGCCAGTAGAGCATCATGATCTGTACCAGCGAGCCCGCATGCAGGCTGGGCGCGGTGCAATCGAAGCCAATGTAGGCTGTGATCGGGGGCGACATGGCAGCCCGATCGAGGCCTTCCGGATCCGACAGCTGATGGATAAAGCCGCGTTCGGCGAGTATAGAAAGAAAATCCGACTTGAACTTGGCCATCGGCTCTGTCTCTTAGGCGGGGGCTATTAGCACGAGAACTTTTGGTGACCAAACGACTGACCGCAGTGGGCCTGATGAGCGGCACATCGATGGACGGGATCGATGCGGCGTTGATTGAAACCGACGGCAAGGCCTATATTCGGCACGGGCCCACGCGCAGCTACGCCTATGATGACAGCCAGCGAATGCGGTTGGCCGCCGCGCTCGACGTCGCCGCGACCATTACCCGTATTGGCGAACGACCGTCTGATCTTGACCTGCTCGAACGTGACCTTACCCTTTGGCATGCCCGGGCGCTTGAAAGGTTTGTTGCTGAGTGTTCGGTACAGCGCCATGGAATCGATATCATTGGCTTTCACGGCCAAACGGTTTTGCACCGGCCTCAGTCCGGCCTGACTGTGCAGCTCGGCAGCGGCGCGCTGCTTGCCCGGCTGACGGGCATTCCGGTCACCAACGACTTTCGTTCCGCTGATGTAGCCGCTGGTGGCGAGGGGGCGCCTCTTGCGCCCGTCTATCATCAGGCGCTGGCAGCGTCGGTCGCCGAAAGGCCGGTTGTCTTTGTGAACATCGGAGGCGTTGCCAACGTTACGTGGATCGGCGCGCAAGGCCTGTTGGCCTTCGACACGGGACCCGGAAATGCGCCCATCGATGACTGGGTAAGGCGACATACGGGTGAAGCCTTCGACCGCGACGGCGCTCTCGCACGTCGTGGTGGGATCGCCATCGACATCTGGAAATCACTGGCCACCAGCCCCTTCTTCGATCGGCCGGCGCCGAAATCGCTCGACCGTAACGACTTCGATTATCGCAGCCTCGACGGGCAAACGCTTGAGGATGGGGCAGCCACGCTGGCGCATTTTACCGCAACATCGATTGCTCGGGCGGCCGACTGGTTTCCCGAACGGCCCAAAGTATGGATCTTATGTGGTGGCGGGCGGCGAAATGGTTTTTTGGTCGAGAAGATCAACGGCCTGTTGGCGCCGTTGGGCGAGAAAGTCCAGCCGGCCGAGCACTTCGGCTTCAACGGCGATACGATCGAGGCGGAAGCGTTCGCGTATCTCGCGGTGAGGTCCTTCAAGAAACTGCCGCTGAGCTTTCCCTCAACGACCCGCGTTCCGCAACCCATGACGGGTGGCGTCTATCACGCAGTCTGAAGCTCCTTGGCGAGGCGGCGGTCAAGATACGCGCCGCATACCGCCACCAGTTCATCGATTTTGTTCTCGAAGAAGTGGTTGGCGCCGGGGAGAATCTTGTGCTCGATCACGATGCCCTTTTGTGTCTTGAGCTTGGAAACGAGGTTTTGCGCAGCCTCGGGCGGGGTTACCGAGTCGAGGTCACCGTTCACAAACAGTCCCGAGGAAGGACAGGGGGCCAGAAACGAAAAGTCGTAATGCTTGGCGAGCGGAGCGATGGAGATAAAACCGGAAATCTCGGGGCGGCGCATCAGAAGCTGCATGGAGATCCATGCGCCAAAGGATACTCCAACGATCCAGCAGATCTTGGCATCCTTGTTGTAAGCCTGCAGCCAGTCGAGAGCGGAGGCAGCATCTGAAAGCTCGCCGGCGCCGTTCTCGAACAGACCCTGACTACGACCGACACCACGGAAGTTGAACCTCAACACCGAAAATCCGCGCTTAACAAATCCATAGTGCATCGCGTGAACAATAGGATTGTTCATCGTGCCGCCAAACTGGGGGTGCGGGTGGAGAAGAATCGCGATCGGGGAACCGGGCGCCTTGTTGTGGTGGTAGCGGCCCTCAATTCGGCCGGCAGGGCCATTGAAGATCACCTCTGGCATCTCACCGGCAACCTCGGCCTGTTCGCTGACCTAAATAGTTGACTAACTTACTCAGGTTTCCTATATCCGCTTTTTAGAACAGTTCAAGATTGCACTGGCTATATAGTCGGCCGAGGCGGGTCTTACCATGAAACATAAGCTGGATTGCAAGTCTTTGAAGCTCTGCGCGACGCAATTGGGACTTTGCCTGTGAAGCTCTCGACCAAAGGCCGCTATGCGGTGATGGCGATGGCCGACCTCGCGGTAAATGGGAGCGGCGAGCCCGTCAATTTGGCCGCCATTGCGGCTCGCCAGAACATCAGCATCGACTACCTCGAGCAACTCTTCCTGAAGTTGCGTAGGTCAGGTCTTGTGGAAAGCACTCGTGGCCCGGGTGGCGGCTATACGCTGGCGAAGGACAGCGAGGAAATTCGGATCTCCGATATTGTCCGCGCCGTCGACGAGCCACTGGTGGTCACGCGCTGTCAAGGGGATGCAATTGAGGGCTGCGTCGCTGGGCGGCAGTGTCTGACCCACGATTTGTGGTCTGCTCTTGGGCGTCAGATTCAGGGCTTCCTGTCGGCCATCACGCTCGGCGACGTCGTAAATCGGCGCAATCTGGCCCTCCAGGCAACGGTCCGCAGGGCCACTGCGCATCCGGTTCGGGCAATGGTTTGATCATGCGAACCTACTTGGATCACAATGCGACGAGCCCTCTCAAGCCGGTGGCGAAAGCGGCAATGATCGCTGCACTGGCGCACGGCAATGCATCGTCAATACATTACGAAGGCCGGGCAGCGCGCGCCGCGGTGGAGAACGCGCGTGACGTTCTCGCGCGCCACCTTGCCATATCGCCATCGATGGTCGTGTTCACTTCGGGCGGCACTGAAGCCAACAATCTCGCCATTCGCGGCTTGGCGGTGGAACGTATGCTCGCTTCTGCGGTGGAGCATCCGAGCGTCATTGAGGCCGCGCGTAGCCGGCAGCTGGCCCTGGAATTGGTGCCAGTGGACCGGACCGGCGTTGTCGACATTGTCGCCCTCGACGCCTTGCTGAAAGGGAGCCGGCTGCGGACTTTGGTGAGCATAATGCTGGCCAACAATGAGACGGGTGCCCTGCAGCCGCTACGCCGTGTTTCGGAGCTTTGTCGGGCCCATGGCGCCATTCTCCATACCGATGCAGCTCAGGCGCTGGGCAAGATTCCAGTCCGCTTCGTGGAGCTGGGCGTAGATCTCATGACCGTTTCGGCCCACAAGCTTGGTGGCCCGATGGGAGCTGGTGCTCTGGTGGCGCGAGATGGAAGCGCTCTATCGCCACAGATGTCGGGTGGCGGGCAGGAGCTATCCCGCCGCGCCGGCACGGAAAATGTTGCCGCGCTCGCGGGCTTTGCCGCAGCCCTTGAAACCGGTCTGCTGCAAGTCGATGTGCTGCGTGACCAGTTCGAGACGCGATTGGAGGAGCTGTGCCCCGAAGCCACAATCTTTTCGCGGGCCGCCGGGCGGCTGCCGAATACCTCATGCTTCGCGCTGCCGGGGCTTCGGTCCGACACGGTTCTCATAGCGCTCGATCTTGATGGCATTGCCGTTTCCACGGGCTCTGCCTGCTCGTCAGGCAAAGTAGCGCGCTCCCACGTGCTTCAGGCGATGGGCGTCGGACCGATGCTGGCAAACTCCGCCATCAGGGTCAGCCTCGGTTGGAGCACAACGCAAGCCGAAGTTGACAGACTCATTGCCGCCTTGCGCGGAGTTGTCGAACGAACAAACAGGATCGCAGCGTAAAATGGCAGACCTTGATACCATCGATCGCATCAGGAATATCGACGTCGACAGGTACAAGTACGGCTTTACGACGGCCATTGAATCCGAAAAGGCCCCAAAGGGGCTCAATGAAGAGACGGTGCGGTTTATTTCCGACAAGAAGGGCGAGCCATCCTGGATGCTTGCCTGGCGGCTCGAGGCCTTTGCGCGCTGGCGGACGATGACCGAGCCAGCCTGGGCCCGGGTTGACTATCCAAAAATTGATTTTCAGGATCTCTACTACTACGCAGCGCCACGGAAAACGCCCGGACCGCGCAGTCTGGAGGATGTCGACCCGGTACTGCTGCGAACCTACGAGAAGCTCGGTGTGCCGCTGCGCGAACGCGAAATATTGGCCGGGGTTGAAAGCGGATCCCCGAACGTGGCTGTGGATGCGGTTTTCGACTCCGTTTCGGTGGTTACCACGTTCAAGGAGGAACTGAAGAAGGCGGGTGTCATTTTTGGTTCGATCTCCGAGGCGGTGCGTGAGCACCCAGATCTTGTGCAGAAATATCTGGGAAGCGTCGTGCCGCAGGGCGATAACTTCTATGCTGCCTTGAATTCAGCAGTCTTTTCGGATGGCTCCTTCGTGTACGTGCCCCCCGGCACTCGTTGCCCTATGGAGCTTTCCACGTATTTTCGCATCAACGAGAAGCAGACCGGTCAGTTCGAACGCACCCTCATCATCGCCGATCGCGACGCCTATGTCAGCTATCTCGAAGGCTGCACCGCGCCGATGCGTGACGAAAATCAGCTGCATGCCGCGGTAGTGGAACTCATCGCCCTCGAGGGTGCTGAGATCAAGTATTCGACCGTGCAGAACTGGTATCCCGGAGACAAGGAAGGCAGGGGCGGCATATACAATTTTGTCACCAAACGCGGCGACTGCCGGGGCGCCCATTCCAAGATTTCCTGGACCCAGGTGGAGACCGGCTCGGCGATTACCTGGAAGTATCCGAGCTGCATTCTGCGCGGCGACGATTCACGCGGGGAATTCTACTCGATCGCCATTTCTAACGGGCGCCAGCAGATCAACTCCGGCACCAAGATGATTCACCTGGGCAAGAATTCATCGAGCCGCATCGTTTCCAAGGGCATCGCGGCGGGGCGGTCCAACAACACCTATCGTGGCTTGGTGTCAGCCCACAGAAAAGCGACCAATGCCCGCAACTTCACCCAATGCAACTCCCTCCTCATCGGTGATCAGTGCGGCGCCCATACCGTGCCCTACATCGAAGCCAAGACTTCGACGGCTCATTTCGAGCACGAGGCCACCACATCGAAGATTTCCGACGACCAGATGTTCTACTGCCGTCAACGCGGTCTGTCGGCAGAAGAGTCGGTGACGCTGATCGTGAACGGCTTCGTGCGTGAGGTGCTGCAGCAACTGCCGATGGAGTTCATGGCCGAAACGCAAAAGCTCATCGGCATCAGTTTGGAGGGAAGCGTCGGCTAGCAGCCGCACGCAGAAGGCAAGAGACAAGAGCAGTACCGAATGAAGCAGGATGCTACGAATGCGATGCTCCAGATCAGCAACCTTCAGGCGGAAGTTGCGGGCAGGAGAATTCTCGACGACCTTAGCCTCACGGTGATGGCGGGCGAGGTGCACGCGATCATGGGACCCAACGGGTCGGGAAAATCGACACTTTCCTACGTGCTCTCCGGCCGTCCCGGCTATGACGTAACCGCCGGCGAGATTCTCTATCGGGGCCGCAATCTGCTGGAGCTTGAGCCTGATCAGCGTGCCACTGCCGGGCTGTTCTTGGCCTTTCAGTACCCGATCGAGATTCCCGGGGTCGCCACCATGCAGTTTCTGAAGGTTGCCCTCAACGCGCAACGCCGGGCCCGCGGCGAAACCGAGTTATCTACTCCTGCCTTCCTGCGCCTCGTGCGGGAACGCGCGGCAATGCTCAAGATCGAGCAGGAGATGTTGAAGCGCCCGGTCAATGTAGGTTTTTCAGGCGGCGAAAAGAAGCGTGCGGAAATTCTTCAGATGGCGGTGCTGGAACCCGCCCTTTGCATCCTCGACGAAACCGACTCGGGCCTCGACATCGACGCGATGCGAATCGTTGCCGATGGCATCAATGCGCTGCGCTCCAAAGAGCGCGCCATGGTCGTAATCACCCACTATCAGCGCCTTCTGGACTACGTTGTGCCTGACCGGGTGCATGTGTTGTCGAAGGGCCGAATGGTGAGGTCCGGCGGCAAGGAACTGGCCCTGGAACTCGAAAACAGCGGTTATGCCGCATTCGAGAGGGATGCGGCATAGATGATCTTGCGCAGGCAAATGCCATGAACATCGCGGCTCCGAGGACCCCGGCTGAACAGGCCTATGCGATCGCCGGGGCCGATATTACCCTGCCGCATCGCCAGTTGGAGGACTGGCGGTGGACGGATTTGCGCCGACTCATCGACAGGCAGTATCCGCCGCTTGAGCGGCCGCGGGCCGAGAGACCGCTGCCGAAGGCCTTACGACGGTCTCGACTGGGCGAATCAATCCGCGACCGTCTCGTGCTGGTCAATGGGCAGCTTGATCGAAGCTGCTCGGTGATGCCGACATTGGCGGGCATCGAAATCGCAGATCTTTCTTCTCACCTACCCGATTGGGCTGCACAACTTGCCCCGGCTGGAGCGGATCCAATTTTGGCAATCAATCAGTCCTTCGCAACCGGAGGCGTGGCGATCCGCATCATTGCCGGAACGAAGGTTGAGAAGCCGATCGAAGTGGTGAACATCGCCTTGGCTGACGAGCCGCTGACCATGGCCGGCCGGCTCATGATCAAACTCGAGGAAAGGTCGGCTGCAACATTGGTGGAAACGCACTTGAGCGACGGTGGTGCGCACGTTTCGAACAGCCTGACGTCATCGACCATCGGCGCTGGTGCTCGTCTCGATCGAGTAAAGCTGCAGCTGGAGGGACCACAAGCCATTCACCTCGCGAACTTTCACGCTGAGGTAGGCGAGGAGGCCCTCCTGCGCGACTGCACCCTGGTCGCGGGCGGCAGCGTCACACGTCAGCAGGGCTTTGTCACCCTTGCCGGCGAGCGAGCCGATGCGAGGATCGACGGAGTTTACCTCCTGAAGGGCAAACAACACTGCGATACACGACTTCTCGTCGACCATAAAGCCGCCCGCTGCACCAGCCGAGAACTGTTCAAGTGCGTTATCGACGAGCAGGCCCGTGGCATCTTTCAGGGCAAGGTCGCGGTGCGCCGCAATGCGCAAAAAACAGACGGCAAACAGTCAAGTCATGCTCTGCTTTTGTCGCCCTCCGCTGAGTTCGACAGCAAGCCGGAACTTGAGATCTTTGCCGATGACGTCATTTGCGGACATGGCTCAACGGTAGGCGATCTCGATGAGGACCAGCTATTCTACCTGCGCGCCCGCGGGATACCCGCTGCGAAGGCAAAGGCCATGCTGATCCAGGCTTTCGTCGGCGAGGTTTTCGATCACGTTTCTCACCATGCGGTTCGCCGCGCGCTCCGCAACCGTGCTGCCAAGTGGCTCGAAGGGCTTAAGGTCGCAGCATGACGGTACAACAGCGCACCATAGCGCCGACCTTCGATGCGGCCGCGATCCGCGGTGACTTCCCAATTCTGTCGCGCACCGTATACGGCAAGCCGCTTACCTATCTTGACAACGCAGCCTCTGCCCAAAAACCTCGCTTGGTAATCGAGGCCATGAAACGCGCCTACGAAGAGGAATACGCAAATGTTCACCGCGGCCTGCATTTCCTTTCCAATGCGGCAACGCATAACTTCGAGCAGGCGCGCGAGACGGCCCGAAGATTTCTGAATGCGGGCCAGGTCTCCGAGATCGTCTTCACCCGAAACGCCACGGAAGCAATCAACCTCGTTGCACAAAGCTTCGGTGGGCTGGTGATCGGCGAGGGCGACGAGATCGTCCTGTCGATTCTGGAGCACCACTCGAACATCGTGCCGTGGCATTTCCATCGCGAACGGCGCGGTGCGGCGATCAAATGGGCGCCCGTCGATGACGACGGCAATTTCCTGGTGGGCGAGTTCGAAAAACTGCTCGGCCCGAGGGTAAAAATGGTGGCTATCACCCATATGTCCAATGCTCTCGGCACCGTTGTCCCGGTAAAGGAAGTCACTCGAATCTGCCGCGACCGCGGCATCCCCGTGCTCGTCGACGGCAGTCAGGCGGCTGTCCACATGAGCGTGGATGTGCAGGACCTCGGTCCGGACTTTTATGTGATGACGGGTCACAAGACCTACGGTCCGTCAGGCATCGGCGTGCTGTACGGGAGGATCGAGCATCTCAGTCGAATGCCGCCTTACCAGGGCGGAGGCGAAATGATCGGCGAAGTGACACCTGATCGCGTTACCTATGCCGAGCCGCCGCATCGCTTTGAAGCAGGCACCCCCGCCTTTGTTCAGGCTGTTGGACTCGGTGCCGCACTCGATTACATGCTGGCGATCGGCCGGGAGAACATCGCTGCTCACGAGGCGGAGCTGCTGCGCTACGCCACGGACCGGCTCAAGGAAATCAACTCGCTCACGCTTTTTGGCCAGGCGAGAAGGAAAGGAGCGATCGTCTCGTTCGCGATGAGGGGCGCGCATCCGCACGACGTCTCAACCGTGATCGACCGACAGGGCGTCGCGGTTCGGGCGGGTACTCACTGTGCCCAGCCGTTGCTCGCCCGGTTTGGTACGACGGCTACCTGCCGGGCGTCGTTTGCCATGTACAACACTAAGGACGACGTCGACCGCCTGGTCGATGCACTTTTAACCGCACAGAAGATGTTTTTGTGAGCTTTTATGGACAAGTCGGATCCAGTGAACGCTTCAGAGTCCCCGGAAGACGTTGCCACGAGCGCCATTCCCGAGGCTGAACTTACCCGGTTGACTGAGGACATCGTTCAAGCGCTCAAGACCGTGTTTGACCCCGAGATTCCGGTTGATATATACGAGCTAGGGCTTATCTATCGGATCGATATTGACGACGACCGAAAGGTCACGATTGACATGACCCTCACCGCGCCGGGTTGCCCCGTGGCTGGTGACATGCCCGGGTGGGTCGAGAACGCGGTAGCTGCGGTAAACGGAGTGAGCACGGTCGAGGTCAAGTTGGTTTTCGAGCCGCCGTGGGATCATTCGCGCATGTCCGATGAAGCACGCATGAGCCTCAATATGTGGTAGGCTGACCATCGTAACCAGAAGGACAATTGAAATGGCCGCAGTGCGGTCTCGAGCCAAGGTGATGACTTTGACCGACGCCGCCGCCGAACGGGTGCGCCAGATCATGGCCAACAACAGCAGCTCGGTTGCCGGGTTGCGAATCGGAGTGAAGAACGGCGGCTGCGCAGGCATGGAATACACCATGCAGTGGGCTGAAGCGCAAAGCCCCTTGGACGAAGTCGTCGAGGACAAGGGCGTGAAAGTGCTGATCGATCCCAAGGCGGTGCTGTTTTTGCTGGGCGCGGTCATGGACTTCAAAATCGAACCCCTCAAGTCCGGGTTCGTATTTGACAATCCGAACCAGACCTCGGCGTGCGGCTGTGGCGAAAGCGTGCAGTTGAAGCCTGCCTCGCGAGAGACTTCTGGACGCCTGACCGGCCGAAACCCGGAACCTTGGCGGCGAGCAAGGAATTTTTGGAGTTTGTCACCGGGCAGATGGCCGGTGTCGGCGCCATGGCGGCACGCCGGATGTTCGGTGGAGCCGGAATTTTCTGCGGTCCACACATGGTCGGTCTTGTTGCCGATGATGTGCTTTACCTCAGGTCGGATGGCCAAGGCGCCTCTGAGTTCGAGGCAAGAGGCCTCAAGCCGTTCGTTTACAACAAGGGCGGCAGGCCGATTACCATGTCGTATTATGTCGCCCCGGAAGAATGCTTCGATGATCCGGATGCCATGACCTTGTGGGCCAGCAAGGCTTATCAGGCCGCTCTGCGCGCCCGACGCACAACCTCTGGAAAATCGAAGCTCAAAGACAGGGACTTAAGCTAAAATAGCATTAGCGCACCGGCCTTTGCAGAAAGGCCGGCACATGGTCCCGGAACCCATCCGTCTGAATGCCTCTATCGCGGCGCGATTTGGCACTGCGTTTCGTCTTCGACTGTGCCGCCGCCGCATTGCCACGATCCGGCGCGGGCGGCACCCGGGTGTCGCGGCGCGGCCGCAGCTCCCGCGGCTGCGACCCTGTTCTGGACCGTCCACCCGCCCGGTGCCTGTTCAGGCGGGCCTGTCCTTGTGGTTCTGCATTTTCGTCTGCGGCGGGCGTGCCATTCCAGGGAATCTGCATGCGGATCAGTCGCTCAATGCCTCTGAGAGCCTTCAATTCGTTAGCCGTGACCAACATCAGCGCATGACCCTCACGGCCGGCACGCCCGGTTCGGCCCACGCGATGCACATAATCCTCCGCATGCACCGGCACATCGAAAATGAACACGTGGCTGACGTCAGGAATGTCCAGTCCACGTGCCGCAACGTCGGAAGCGATCAGGTAAGTGATCTTGCCTGCTCGAAAGGCCTCGAGGGTGGCAATGCGCGCCCGTTGATCCATGTCTCCATGAAGGGCAGCGACATTGAAGCCATGCCGGATGAGCGACTTTTCCAGCACCGCGACGGTCGTCTTGCGGTTCGAAAATATGATGGCGTTCTTCAAATTGCCCTGCGCCCGCAGCAGATCACGCAGAGCGGCGCGCTTCGCTGCCGCCTCCGCCGGCGCCCGCACCACCTGCTGTTGAATGCTGGCGGCCGTGGTTGCGGGTGGAGCGGCCTCGACGCGTTGCGGGTGGTGAAGGAACTGGCTCGTGAGCCGCTGGATTTCCGGCGGCATCGTAGCCGAGAAGAACAGTGTCTGTCTGTGCATGGGCAGCAATTTGCAGATTCGCTCTATGTCGGGAATGAACCCCATGTCGAGCATGCGATCCGCTTCATCCACCACCAGAATTTCGATTGCGTTGAGCAGCAGTTTGCCGCGGCCGACATGATCCAGAAGACGGCCAGGCGTAGCGATCACGACGTCGGCTCCGCGATCGATCTTGCGGTCTTGGTCATCGAAGGACACTCCCCCGATCAGGAGGGCCACCGTCAGTCGGTGTTGCTTACCCAGGGTTTCGAAGGCGTTCTGGACCTGCGCAGCGAGTTCCCGTGTCGGCTCGAGAATAAGGGTGCGCGGCATGCGCGCGCGGGCGCGGCCCTTCTCCATGAGGGAAAGCATCGGCAGCGCAAACGCCGCCGTCTTTCCCGACCCGGTCTGAGCCAGACCCAGCACGTCACGGCGCGACAGTACCACCGGGATTGCTTGCGCTTGGATGGGTGTAGGGGTGGTAAAGCCGGCGGCTTTGACCGCCTCGATAACCTTCGGGCTCAAGCCCAGATTGTCAAAAGACATTTATGACAGAATACCGATCTGGCGACTATGGATGAAGCGGGGCGCAAGAAGAATATGGTCGCCGGGTTGATTAGCGCCCCTCTGGCATGAACATAGTAATTGCGGCCCAAATGTCAATTTGTGCCGGCATCGCAAGGTTGACAAAAAGAAGCGGGCGGCGAAAAAGCCGCCCGAGTTTGTTACGCGGTGGGAGGTTATCTGCTAGTCCCCAAAATAGGTGTCAATCAGACCGGCGAGCGCTCCACCGGCGAGCGGAGCAATCCAGAACAGCCAAAGCTGTTGCAAAGCCCAAGGCTCCGCAAAGAGCGCAGTCGCAGTTGATCGGGCCGGATTGAGCGAGGTATTGGCGATCGGTATGCTCATGATGTGCATGGCGGTGAGGGCGAGACCGATCGCCACCGGGGCCATGATTCCTGCTCCGCCCGCAGAGCGGGTCACGCGCAGAATGACCAAAACGAACAACGTCGTCTGCATGATTTCGGTAACTGCTGCAGCGAAGAGCGAGTATCCACCACCCGAATGTGCACCATAACCGTTGGAGGCAAACCCCGACGGCTGGAAATCTGCCTTGGTTGAAAGCACGACATAGAACACAAGGGCTGCCAGAGCGCCTCCGACTACCTGGGCCGCCACGTATGCCGGGATGCTGCGTGAATTGAAGCGGCCGGCCACTGTCAGTCCGACGGTCACGGCCGGGTTGAAATGCCCGCCTGAAACGGGACCCATCGCGTAGATCATAGCCATGACGGCAAGGCCAACGGCGAAGGCCACTCCTAGGCCAGCTGCGTTGCCGGAAACGAGCGCCGCCCCGCAAACAGCCGCCACGAGCGTAAAGGTGCCGATCGCCTCCGCAGCCAGTTTCTTTGCCAGAGCCATTTGAATGCTCTCCCCCTCTCCCGGGCGGCAGTATCGCGTGATTCGTGGTGAAGAGCGATGGCCATGGTGGCGGTGAATTTGGCGGTGAATAGGCGCTTCGCCAGACCTGGCACTGTACTTTCAGGAGTGGGCGGTATCGCGAGCGAAAGCTGAGATGAGTAGAGGTGAGGGGATATGAAAGATTGCCAAAATGGAGAGAGCGCTTTAGCGATCTTGTGCCACGGCAACAGCCGCCATCCTGGCGCCCCTTGATTCGGGCATGAATTGACAGCGATCTGACCACGAATGTCCAAAGTCCGCGACTTGTTTGACAAGCTGGAAGCCCACCTTGCTCCAGACGCCACCAAGGCACGGGGTGTCAGACCAAAGTTCTCACGGCAGGGCGGAGAAAGCTACACTGCCGCTGACATCGAGGTGCTTGAAGGCTTGGAGCCCGTGCGGCGCCGACCGGGGATGTACGTCGGTGGTACCGACGAAAAGGCACTCCATCACCTCTTTGCCGAGGTCATAGACAATGCCATGGACGAGGCGGTGGCGGGTCACGCAAGCTGGATCGAGGTGGAATATCGCAAGGACGGCTGGCTGTGCGTGACCGACAACGGCCGCGGCATTCCCGTCGACCCCCATCCCAAGTTCAGGAACAAATCCGCCCTCGAAGTCATAATGACAACGCTTCATTCCGGGGGAAAATTTGACAGCAAGGTATATGAAACCTCCGGCGGCTTGCACGGCGTCGGCGTATCGGTCGTAAATGCCTTGTCGGAAAGATTGGAAGTTGAAGTAGCGCGCAACCAGCGGCTCTACCGGCAGACATACGCGCGCGGCAAGCCGGTTTCCAAGCTCGAAGACCTGGGAAGGATGCAGAACCGGCGCGGCACTACCGTCCGCTTCAAGCCCGATCCACAGATTTTCGGAAAGGCCGCAAGGTTCGATGCCGAGCGGCTTTTCCGCATCGCGCGCTCCAAGGCGTACTTGTTCGGCGGTGTCGAGATTCGATGGATTTGCGATCCGGCCCAGCTCGAGCAAAGGCCGAATGTGCCCGCGAAAGCGGAGCTTCACTTTCCCGGCGGTCTCAAGGACTTTCTCGAAGAGCGATTGGCGGGCAAGCCCCGAATTGCCGATGAAATCTTCGCCGGGCGGGTTTCAAGACAGGGCGGCCACGGCTCGGTAGAGTGGGCGGCAGCCTGGTTTGCCGGCAGCGACGATGGGTTTGTTTCGTCCTACTGCAACACTATTCCAACCGTGGAGGGCGGAACGCACGAACAAGGCTTCCGTCAGGCGCTCACCCGTTCGCTCAAAGGTTATGGTGAGTTGTCCGGCAATCGGCGAGCCGGGTTGATCACGGCGGACGATGCATTGGTTTCGGCCGGCGCCATGCTGTCGGTATTCATCCGGGAGCCCGAGTTCCAGGGACAGACAAAGGAGAAGCTCGCGACTGCCGAAGCAACCCGCATCGTCGAGCAGGCGATTCGCGATCATTTCGACCATTGGCTCACCGGTCACCCGGCACAGGCTGACAAGCTTCTCGATTGGATCATCGAACGTGCAGAGGAGAGAATCCGCCGTCGCCAGGAAAAGGAAGTCGGACGAAAGAATGCCGTACGCAAGCTCCGCCTGCCGGGAAAGCTTGCCGACTGCTCCGCAACCGCCCGGCAGGGTTCGGAGCTCTTTATTGTCGAAGGCGATTTGGCGGGAGGCTCAGCCAAACAGGCGCGTGACCGTGAGAGGCAGGCGGTACTGCCCCTGCGCGGCAAGATACTGAACGTGGCTAGCGCCGGCAGGGATAAACTGTCCCAGAACCAGCAGCTGGCTGATCTCTGCCAGGCGCTCGGAACTGGTGTCGGGGCCAGCTATCGCGACGACGATCTGCGGTACGACAAGGTCATCATAATGACCGACGCCGACGTCGATGGCGCTCATATCGCGAGCCTGCTCATCACCTTCTTCCATCGTCAGATGCCGCAGCTCATCGAGAATGGCCACCTGTTCCTGGCCGTGCCACCCCTTTACAAGCTTACCCAGGGCCCCCGCACCGCCTACGCGCGCGATGATCGCCATCGCGACGAGCTGATGAACACGATATTCGCTGGGCGCGGCAAGGTGGATGTGTCGCGCTTCAAGGGATTGGGCGAGATGCTGTCCGGTCAGCTCAAGGAAACCACCATGGATCCCTCGAAGCGCACGCTCCTCAAGGTCATGCTGCTCGAAGACGAGAAGAAGACAACAGCGGCGGCGGTCGAGCGGCTGATGGGCAACAGGCCTGAGGAACGCTTCAAGTTTATCAGCGAGCGTGCCGCGTTCGTCACCGACGAGCAGCTGGACATCTGACCCGTTAGCGCGGCGCGCCTGCCGCTCGGGAACGCCTATCGCCACAAACTTGCGTTACCGAACTCTGCCTGAGTGCGCGAGATGCCAAGGTCGCTGAGAAGAGCATCGCTAAGCTGTCCGCTGCGTGGACGGCGCGCTGCGTTGAAACGTCCTTCCTTGATCCGGGCAATGAGCCAAGCGACGATCGAGGTGCCGCTGTGACCGGTGCCCTGGCCGGGAAAAGTCTGCGATGCAGTGATCGCTGTCATGGAACTCTCCTGCGTGTCTGGCTTATGTTGTCCGCATATTGCAGGAGCTTTTCGGAACCTGCACTGAACGGCGCGTTCATTTATCCGTTAGGTGGCGAGAATGTTTGCCGGCCGAGCGACCCCCGACAAAAGGCTTCGGGCGGCCTCCACTTCAAGCGGCGGCCGCCCGATCTGTCGCGCCGTCCCGGGCGTTCCAGTTTCGATGTGGAACGTACTGTATGCGATCGCCCTTCAACCGGCCCTGAACGCCTCGTTCATCAGCCGTTTAGTCTCGAGTTGACGCTGTGCGCAACCGGACCCATCCTGCGTAGATGAGGTCGAAAGCTCTGCTCATTGTTCACAGGAGTGATGAAAAGGACGATCGCGCGTCGGCCTTTCTGGCGGCTCGAGGTTTGGAACTGGTGTGGAGCTGTCCTGCGGAAGGCGACAGCATTCCCGAGTTGGACGACAGCACAAGGGCCCTGATCGTGTATGGCGGGCGCTACGGCGTTCCCGACACGGCGTCCTATCCATTTCTAAGCCTGGAAATGCGTGTTTTGGGCAAAGCTCTTGAACGCGACATTCCGGTGCTTGGGTTGTGCCTTGGTGCACAGCTGCTCGCCCGTGAACTGGGCGCCTGGGTGGGGCCTCATCCCGACGGCGTTCATGAGTATGGCTACTACCCCCTTCGGCCGACACTTGATGGGCTCGCTCTGATCCCTGATGGACTGATGGTGTTACAGTCCCACTATCATCAGTTTGACCTGCCGGCTGGGGCTCGGAACCTGGCGTCAAGCGAGCTCTATCCTCACCAGGCTTTTCGCTACGGTGAGAAAGCCTTTGGTTTACAGTTTCACCCCGAAGCCACTCGGCAAATGCTGAAAGCGTGGATCGGGCGCAGAGGTGAGCGCAACCGCGCGCCAGGTGCCCATCCGCCGGCGCGCCAGCTTGCCGACAATTTCATGTATGACGCCGCCCTCGCCGGGTGGTTCCGCACGTTTCTTGAGGAGTGGGCAGCCCCGGCATTCTTTCCCTGGCGGGGTGCCGGGTTGCCCGCGAATGTCAAGTCTGGCGCCGATTCACGTAACTGCTAGTCTTGCTGCATGTCGACGCCCGCTCGGTTGCCGACCCTCGAAACGCCACGGCTGCTGGTGCGCGAGGTCGCCGCAACGGACTGGCAGTGCTTCGCCCGCTACATGACCGACGGCGAATATCAGCGTCACATCGCCGTGCGGCTGGCATCGCCAAGCCAGGTTCGCGACCATGTACTGCGTGCTGTCGCGCGCCGAAATGTGGATGACCGCGGTAACCTGGCTATTGCCGGCGAGCTCAAGAAATCGAACGCGGTCATCGCTGACGGCTTCATTCAGTGCAACAAACGAAATGCCGAAATCGGCTGGGGTCTCAACCCGTCACATTGGCGCCGCGGCCTTGGGCGGGAGCTGGTCCTGGCACTTTTGGCGCTGGCTTTCGAGCACTTGGACTCCGAGCGGGTGTGGTGCAAGGTCATGTCTGGCAATGCGGCATCGCTTAGGTTGGCGGAACGGGCAGGATTCAAATGGGCCAAGTCCAGCGCAAGATACCCGGTTGGCGGCGGCCGCGCGGAAGCGGTTCAGTTCTTCGCCATGAGTCGCGAACGCTACCTCGAGTTGCCGTATTGATGTCTCGCGCCGAAGCAAGATTTGGCAGCTTGGCGGCTCGAGCGGAGGAGTTTGGTCATTGACCACTCCTTCGTCGAGCCAGATCGCCCTCCGCGCTCGGCGCGAAGGCGGCGGAACGCCTCTTATGACCAAGTGGTACCTCAAATCCGAAACCGGACTGCTGAAGGACGTATTGCTCGGACCATCGGAGAGCTTTCGCTGGCTGGGCGCAGAAAATGCTCAGTGGTCGTCTTTGACGCGCGACACGCTGCGCCGCGGCCGTCGCTTCGATCAGCAGCTGGCCATGCGCCAGCACCGGGAAATGGTCGACGCATACGAGGAAGCCGGCATTACCTGCCATTTTCTGCCGATCGATGAGCAGACGCCCTATCAGGTCTACGCGCGCGACTCTTCCTTCATGACGCCCTACGGCGCCGTGGTTTGCCAGCTCGCCAATCCCCGCCGCCGCGGCGAATATGCCTCGGTGCTGCGCTTCTATCTTGATCATGACATTCCGATCTATGACATGGTGAGCGCCGGCAACTTCGAAGGTGGGGATTTCAACATCATCCGTCCGGGTGTGGCCTTGGTGGGCTACACCGATCATCGCTCGGAAGAAATAGCTGCTCGTCAGGTCGCGGGGTGGTTGCGCGCCGAAGGTTGGGAGATCAAATTTGCTCCCATAGACCAGTTTTATGTGCACATCGATTTGATGGTCTGCATGCTTAACGAACATTGCGCTGCAGTGTGCCTCGATACGACTGACGAGGAAATCGTGGCGTGGCTAAAAGCGAAGAAGATCGAAATAATTCCTACAGCTTTCAGGGAAACCATGGCGCTCGGATGCAACGTGGTTGCTTTGGGCAACGACCGTGTCCTGTCGACCGCGGGTGCAAGCGACCTCAACGGCAAAATGCGGGCGGCGGGCTTCAAGGTGTACGATCCGGATATGACGATGTTCACCTGGGCCGGCGGCGGGGTCCACTGCATGTGCCAGCCTCTGCGCCGGGAGGCCGCTTGAGAAGCTGCTGAGGCGCCGCAAGCTCGGCGACATGGGCATGGCCGGCAGGCTGTGGGTCGAGGTCCTTGCCAATTCTCAGGTTTGACCCTGCGACATTCACCACACCTGCTGAAGTGCCCGTATCAAGGTTTTGTTAACCACCGCCGTGCAAAGTCGCCGAGGTGAAGTGTGTCCCCGGTGATTGATGCCCTCAGTCCCAGGCAGGGTTGTGGCGGCCGGTGGCTGCGCAACGTTGGCGACCCGGGGGTCATCTCCTATCTTGGATTGAACCAATTTCGTCATAATTGTCCGGTAGATAGAGGGAATGGGCAGTCGTAAGAAAATTGCAAGCGCCACGATGGCGTGTGCAATCCTGATGTGGTGTGTACCCCCCGCGATCGGCCAACCCGCCGCGTATTGCAACGATCAGGCACGCTCCTTTGCCAACTCATACAGCTCGGCAGGAGGAGACATTGTCGGTGGCGCACTTGCCGGAGCCGTTGGTGGTGCCGTTTTGGGGGGCATCATTGGCGGCAAGCGAAAATCGGTTGGCCGTGGCGCATTGATCGGTGCCGGGGTAGGCGGTGCTGCTGGCGTCGCAAATGCGGCGAGCAGGTGGCAGCAGGACTACGACTATGCTTATGAGCGGTGCATGACTGCCACGAACCGGCGCAACGCTCCTCCCGCCGGCACCCAGGCGTGGCTGGATTATTGTTCCGCAAGATATCGCTCGTTCGATCCCGATTCCGGCCTCTATCTCTCGTACTCCGGCGCGTACAAACCTTGCCGCTGATCGCGTCAGGGCTGATCGCTCCTGATGCGTGAGCCGCCATATACGCCTACCGTCAGGGAGCTTCCTTCCACTGTGCCGTTCGTGGGGCCGGAAGCCCAGGAACGTCAGCGTGGCCGGGCGTTTCTCGCCAGAATAGGAGCCAACGAGTTGCCTTTCGGGCCCTCGCCACGGGCCGTCTCAGCGATGGCTGCGGCCTCCCTCGAAGCGTGGAAATACTGCGACCCGGAAAACCATGACTTGAAAGAGGCGCTGGCTCGCCACCTCGGTCTGCAGCCGGCAAACATCGCCATCGGTGAGGGAATTGATGGCCTGCTGGGCTACACGGTAAGAATGTTCGTAGAGCCGGGAGCCGCGGTCGTTACCTCTCTTGGCGCGTATCCGACGTTCAATTTCCATGTGGCCGCTCATGGAGGCAGACTGGCGACCGCTCCCTACCGCGACGACCGCGAGGATATGGAGGCGCTCCTTGCACTGGCACGCCGGAAACGGGCGGTGCTCCTGTTTCTAGCCAATCCAGACAATCCCATGGGATCGTGGTGGAGCGCCGCGGAGGTGCAAGGGTTCATTGACGACTTGCCGGAGGGCGTCGTTCTTTGCCTTGATGAAGCCTATTTGGAGTTTGCTCCGGAAGGCACATCGCCACCAATCGACGTCGGCAACCCGCAAGTCTTGCGTTTCAGGACGTTTTCAAAGGCCTATGGTCTCGCGGGCGCCAGGATCGGTTATGCCCTGGGCGAAGCGGGGCTTATCGAAAGCTTCAATCGAGTGCGGAACCATTTTGGCGTGAATCGTCTCGCGCAGGCAGGTGCTCTGGCAGCGCTCACGGATCAGGCGCACCTTGCCAAGGTCATCGGCGATACGAAGCTCGCTCGCCAACGTATCGCAGCGATCGCCGTCGGCGCGGGCCTCAGCCCGCTCCCGTCAGCCACCAACTTCGTTGCCGTCGACAGTGGCAGCGACGGCGGCTTTGCACGTCGCTTGCTGAGTGAACTTGCGAATAGGCAGGTTTTCGTACGCATGCCCGGCGTGGCGCCGCTCGATCGCTGCATAAGGGTGAGCGTTGGACTCGAAACTGAACTCGACTACTTCTCTCGGGCGCTACTCGAGGCTCTTGCCGCCGCCACAATCGGTCAACAGCTGTAGTACATGTCATATTCAACCGGATGGGGGGTTTGTTCGAAGCGGATGACTTCTTCCATCTTGAGTTCGCTATACGCGTCAATCTGCTCGTCGGAGAATACGCTGCCGCGTTTCAGGAACTCGCGGTCCTTTTCCAGGGCTTGCAGCGCCTCGCGCAAAGAGCCGCACACTGTCGGCACGTTCTTCAATTCTGCTGGCGGCAGATCGTACAGGTTCTTGTCGATGGGATCTCCAGGGTGAATCTTGTTCTGAATGCCGTCCAGCCCTGCCATGAGCACAGCCGCAAACGCGAGATATGGATTGGCCGAGGGATCCGGGAAGCGCACTTCCACTCGTTTGGACTTAGGCCCGGTACCGTGTGGAATGCGGCAGGCCGCCGAGCGATTGCGCGCCGAATACGCCAGCAGAACCGGCGCTTCATACCCCGGCACCAGCCGCTTGTAGCTGTTGGTCGAAGGGTTGGTGAACGCGTTGCACGCTTTTGCGTGCTTGATTACCCCGCCGATGAAATAGAGGCAGGTCTCCGACAGGTCCGCGTACTGGTTGCCGGCGAACAACGGCTTGCCATCTTTCCATATCGAGAAGTGGCAGTGCATTCCTGATCCGTTGTCGCCTTTGACGGGCTTGGGCATGAAGGTGGCGGTCTTACCGTAGACGTTCGCCACGTTCTGGATTGCGTATTTATAGATCTGCATATGGTCAGCCATTTTGACCAGCGGAGCGAATTTGATCCCAAGCTCATGCTGAGCAGCGCCGACCTCGTGGTGATGCTTCTCGACGGTCACGCCCATGCTCGCCATTGTTGAGAGCATTTCCGAGCGAATGTCCTGGGCGGAATCCTGCGGGTTCACTGGGAAGTAGCCGCCCTTGATGCGCATGCGATGACCCGTATTGCCACGCTCGTAGTCTCGCTCGCCATTGCTGGGAAACTCGTAGGAATCGAGCTTGAAGCCGGTGCTGTAGGGTTCGACCGCAAACTTGACGTCGTCGAAGATGAAAAATTCGGCTTCCGGCCCGACATTGACGACGTCTCCGATCTTGGTCTGTTTCAGATAGGCCTCGGCGCGCTTGGCGATCATGCGCGGATCCCGCGCATAGCCCTCCCCGGTAAGGGGTTCGAGAATATCGCAAAAAATTGCTGCAGTGGGCTGGGAGTAAAAGGGGTCGATGTGAGCCGTGTCAGGATCGGGCATCAGCGTCATGTCGCTCTCGTTGATGGCTTTCCAGCCGGCGATGGAGGAAGCATCGAACATGACGCCGTCAGCGAAGGCGTCTTCGTTCATCAAGAGGACGTCCATCGTGACGTGTTGGAGCTTGCCCCGCGGATCGGTAAACCGCAGGTCGACGAATTTGACTTCCTTCTCCTTGAAAAGCTGTAGTGCTGCTTCGACGTCCTTCGACTTGGCCATGAACCGCCCCTTGCGTCCTGATGAATGGTAGTTCTGTACTTCTTAGAGTGCGTCGGTGCCTGACTCACCCGTCCGGATGCGGATTGCCTGCTCGACGGCGGAAACGAATATCTTGCCATCACCGATACGGCCGGTGCGTGCCGCATTGTTGATTGCTTCGATTGCTTTTGCCACCATGTCGTCGGCCAGCACGATCTCAATTTTGACCTTGGGTAGGAAGTCCACGACATATTCAGCGCCACGATATAGCTCGGTATGACCCTTTTGGCGCCCGAATCCCTTCGCCTCCGTAACCGTCATGCCCTGAAGTCCAACCTCCTGCAGTGCTTCCTTCACTTCGTCGAGCTTGAATGGCTTGATGACGGCTTCGATTTTCTTCATGTTTCGGCCCTGTGAGATGCTCCGTTGCCTTGGCAAGCCTCATGCCATTGCGGCCACAAGTGGAAAAGCGAACTCAATCAGTAGCTTAGATAGCCGATCCACAAGGACTTCGACGCTGCCGTCTGCCTATTGGCTGGGCAGTCGCTGAAAAAATGGGCACCGAGTAGAGCCGATCGTGACATGGCCGTTGGATTGAAGGATACGCCATTGGAGACGCGCGCGGCGGCGGTGCTGAGCAGAAGCACAGCGGCGCTGTTGACTCCGACCGAGATGTCAAAGGCCGACGCCGCGACAGTCAGGGCCGGAATTTCGAGCCTCACACTGATGGAAAACGCCGGTTCCTCGGTGGTGGCGGAAATCATGCGGCGCTGGCCCCTGGGGGCGGTTACGGTGCTCTGCGGGCCCGGCAACAACGGTGGGGATGGCTACGTTGCCGCACGGCTGCTGCGTGAACGCGGCTGGCCGGTTCGGGTGCTTTCGGCGGGTTCCGGCGCAGCAAGGAGCGGCGATGCCCTCGCCAGCGCTGAGCGGTGGGGCGAGCCGGTTGCAGAGGCGTCGCCGGATCTTGTTCAGGCCGGCAGTCTCATCGTTGACGCGCTGCTTGGGGCCGGTCTTGCTCGCGACATCGAAGGAAGGATGGCCGCCGTTATTGCCGCGGTGAACGCATCAGGCAGCACCGTCATTGCGGTAGACATGCCGACTGGCATAGATGGTACGACGGGTGCGGTTCGTGGGGTGGCCATAGCAGCCTCACTCACGGTTTCCTTCTGCCGCAAGAAACCTGGGCATCTGTTGCTGCCAGGCCGGAAACATTGTGGCGAGCTTGTCGTTGCCGACATTGGTGTCCCCGACAGTGCGGTGGAAAGGGCAGGTTCCAGGTTGTTCGAAAATGGCCCTTCCCTGTGGCGGTTGCCCACACGCGAGGGTGCCGATCATAAATATGATCGTGGCCATGCAGTTGTTGTGTCGGGAGGACCGTGGAACTCGGGTGCGGCCCGTCTTGCAGCGGTCGCGGCATTGCGCGCCGGGGCAGGACTTGTGACCGTTGCCGCACGCCGGGAGGCTCTGCCCGTGCATGCGGCGCACCTCACGTCGATCATGTTGAAAGAGATCGAAGACGCGACGGCGCTTGGAAAGCTTCTTGAGGATCGCAGGATCAATGTTGTGGTCGTGGGCCCGGGCGCCGGTATCGGCGCAGAGACTAGAATGACGTCGCATGTAGCGCTGGCCTCAGGAGTCTCGGTAGTTCTTGATGCTGACGCCCTGACTTCGTTTGCCGAGGAGCCGCAGGAGCTGTTCACTGCCATCTCGCAACTGCCGGCACGTCCGGTAGCGCTGACCCCGCACCAAGGAGAGTTTGTCCGCCTCTTCGGAAATGCGCCGAGCGCTACTGGATCCAAGGTCGACCGTACTCGGCGGGCGGCGGCGCTCTCGGGAGCGACAATTGTGCTCAAGGGTGCCGACACGGTAGTGGCGGTACCGGCCGGCTGCGCCGTACTGAATGCGAATGCCCCACCGGAACTGGCGACTGCCGGATCCGGGGATGTACTGGCTGGCCTTTTGGCCGGACTGATGGCGCAGAGAATGCCGCCACTGGAAGCAGCGGCCGCGGCGGTTTGGATCCACGGCGAAGCAGCAAACCGTCTCGGCCCGGGGCTGATCGCCGAAGATCTGCCGACGGTCGTGCCCACCGTCTTGAAGGCCCTGCGCTGATACCCATTTCTCCATGGCATTGGTCCAGGCGCTTTGCTATAGAGGCGCCCGATTGCGCGGCCGACCGCTCTCCAGCGCGGGCGTGGTGAAATTGGCAGACACGCAGGATTTAGGTTCCTGTGGGCACAGCCCGTGGGGGTTCAAATCCCTCCGCCCGCACCAGTTTCGCCTGTTCAGACGCCGGTTGAAGCGGCTGGGAGGCCGCCGTCCGCCCGATTTGGAATTCTCAGATGTCGAGCACCATGCAAGTAACCGAGACCTTGAACGAGGGCCTGAAACGCGCACTCAGAGTAGTCGTCGACGCGCAGGAACTGGAGTCCGATCTATCACAAAGGCTGACGGAATTGTCTGGCCGGGTCAGGCTCAAGGGCTTTCGCCCCGGCAAGGTGCCGGCCGTGCATCTCCGCAGGGTCTATGGCAAGTCGGTCATGGCCGAGGTGGTGCAAAAGAAAGTCGACGATACGGCCAAACGCGCTATCGCCGACCGGCAACTCAAGCCTGCCTACCCTCCTGAGATCGAGCTCCCCGAAGATCAGGCCGAGATGGAGCGGATCATGGCCGGCAAGGGTGATCTCGCCTTCACCATGAGCTTCGAGGTCGTGCCGCCGATTGAATTGCAGGACTTCACTACTATCGAACTGGAGAAGCTCGTCGCGGAGGCGACGGACGAAGATGTGGAGAATGCGCTTACGCGCATCGCCGGCCAACACAAGGAGTTTGAGGCCAAGTCCCCGCCGGCAGCAGCTGAGAGGGGTGACAGGGTGACGGTATCCTTTGCCGGCACGATCGATGGTGTCCCCTTCGAGGGGGGCACGGCGGAGGACGTCCCTCTGGAACTGGGCTCCGGCCAGTTCCTCGCCGGCTTCGAGGAACAGCTCATCGGCTGCAAAGACGGAGACGATTTGAGCCTGAAATTGACCTTCCCGGCCGATTACGGCGTCGAGCAACTGGCGGGCAGGCCGGCTGAGTTTTCGGTTCAGGTAAAATCCGTGGAGGCCGTCCGGACGGCCGCGGTAGACGGCGAGCTAGCCAAGAGAGTCGGTCTCGCGAGTCTGTCCGACCTCAAATCCGGCCTCAAGGCGCGCATTGAATCGGAACTCGCCAAGATGACCGCGCTTAAGCTCAAGCGCGATCTGCTCGACAAGCTCGATGCGCAATACAACTTTGAGCTTCCCCAGCGTCTCGTGGACGCCGAGTTCAAGGCCATCTGGAGCACCCTGACCAAGGAAATGCGGTCAGAAGGCAAGACTTTTTCGGACGAAAACACGACCGAGGAGGAGGCACGCAAGGAGTATCGGGCGATATCGGCACGGCGGGTGCGCCTTGGCCTCGTACTCGGCACTGTAGGTGAGCGGGCCGGCATCTCGGTGAGCGACGAGGAAATGCAGCGCATGCTGGTCGAACGAGCGCGCCGCTATCCTGGTCAGGAGAAAAATGTGTTCGACTACTATCGCAAGAATCCAAATGCCTTAATCGAATTGCGCGGTCCCATATTCGAGCAGAAGGTAGTCGATCACATCATCGGGCAGGTCAAATTGACTACCAGGAACGTGTCGCGCCGGAGCCTGATCGAGGCGGCGGAGGAAGTGGGATCGAACGATTCCGTCGCTTTGGGGCAAGATCACCGCCATGATCATAGTCACGACGACGATCACGAGCATGGGCACGGTCATGAGCAGGGTCACAGTCACGACCACCACGAACGCTGATGCTGCGTGGTTCATGTTGGAGTCCTGAAGCAATTTGGATGGAATAGGTTGCTCCAGTTCGAAATTCGACCGCCTTTACACGCTCACTTCAGTGACTATGTATGGTGATCGGTCGACTTGGTTCTGCAGGGACAACATGCGCGATCCCATTGACACTTACATGAATACGCTGGTGCCCATGGTCGTCGAGCAGACGAGCCGTGGCGAGCGCGCCTACGACATTTTTTCGCGCTTGCTGAAGGAGCGGATCATTTTTGTCTCCGGGCCGGTCGAAGACACCGTGGCCACCCTCGTTGTGGCGCAACTTTTGTTTCTCGAAGCCGAGAACCCCAAAAAAGAAATCTCGATGTACATCAATTCGCCGGGCGGCGTCGTTACTTCTGGTATGTCGATATACGACACCATGCAGTTCATTCGCCCGGCGGTGTCCACCACGGTGGTCGGTCAGGCCGCGTCGATGGGTTCGCTGTTGTTGTGCGCCGGGGAGAAGGGCATGCGTTTTGCGCTCAAGAACGCCCGTGTGATGGTACACCAGCCTTCCGGAGGTTTTCAGGGCCAGGCCTCCGACATCGAGCGGCATGCCAGGGAGATCCTCGAATTACGGGCCCGGCTGAACCAGATCTACGTCAGGCATACAGGTCAATCCCTCGACAAGATCGAGCAGGCGCTGGAACGCGATACGTTCTTGACGGCGGAGGGAGCCCGCGATTTCGGCTTGGTGGACAAGGTAATCGAAAAACGCCCGTTGCCGGCGGAAGGAAAAGCTTAGGCACGGTGGCAGAAGCGCGCGGCAATGTCGGGCCGGGCGGACCGCCGGCTGGCATGAATCAATTCTTGATTAACCAGCGCAGCGCATGCTGTGATGTGAGTTGAGGAGACTTTCGCCCTGGTAGGTGGCGGAAGAGGAGCTGCGACGGCGGCAAGGCCGCCGGACGAAGTGAGGACTGGTCATGAGCAAGTCTGGCGGAAGTGACAGTAAGAACACCCTGTACTGCTCCTTCTGCGGGAAATCCCAGCACGAGGTTCGCAAACTCATTGCCGGACCCACCGTATTCATTTGCGATGAATGCGTCGAACTCTGCATGGACATCATTCGCGAGGAAAACAAGTCCTCGCTCGTGAAGTCGCGGGATGGAGTTCCTTCGCCCCTGGATATCTGCAAGGTGCTCGACGACTACGTGATCGGACAGCCATACGCCAAACGCGTGCTTTCGGTGGCCGTTCACAATCACTACAAGCGGCTCAACCACGCCGCCAAGAACAACGATGTCGAGCTGGCGAAGTCGAACATCCTGCTTGTCGGTCCCACCGGTTGCGGCAAGACGTTGCTTGCCCAGACTCTGGCGCGCATCCTCGACGTACCCTTCACGATGGCCGATGCCACCACGCTTACCGAGGCTGGCTATGTCGGCGAGGATGTGGAGAACATCATCCTGAAACTTCTTCAGGCGGCGGACTACAACGTTGAGCGCGCGCAACGGGGCATCGTATATATCGACGAAGTCGACAAGATCAGCCGCAAATCCGACAACCCCTCCATTACCCGCGATGTCTCGGGTGAAGGCGTTCAGCAGGCGTTGCTCAAGATCATGGAAGGCACGATCGCCTCCGTGCCGCCGCAAGGGGGCCGCAAGCATCCTCAGCAGGAGTTCCTTCAGGTAGACACGACCAACATACTTTTCATTTGTGGCGGCGCTTTTGCCGGGCTGGAAAGGATCATCTCCGCGCGTGGCCGCGGCTCGGGCATCGGTTTCGGTGCCGAGGTGAAGTCTCCTGACGATCGCCGAACCGGCGATGTGCTGCGTGCCCTGGAACCCGAGGACCTCCTGAAATTCGGTCTGATTCCGGAATTTGTCGGTCGTCTGCCGGTAATAGCGACCCTCGAGGATCTCGACGAAGCCGCGCTCATCCAAATCTTGATCGAACCGAAGAACGCTTTGGCCAAACAGTACCAGCGCTTGTTCGAAATGGAAGATGTAAAGCTCACCATTACTGAAGATGCCTTCCGTTCCGTCGCCCGCCGCGCCATTGACCGCAAGACGGGTGCGCGTGGACTGCGTTCGATCATGGAAGCCATTCTTCTCGATACGATGTTTGATCTGCCGGGCATGAACGGCGTGCAGGAAGTGGTGATCTCGAACGAAGTCGTGGATGGGGTGGCGAAGCCGTTGCTCATCTACTCCGATCGTGAGAAGACCGCCAAGATTGCCCCGGCCTCGGCCTGAGGCCTTTTCTGGCCTGCGAGATGTGGGGACCGCAGGTTACGTTGCGGCAGCGCTGGGCTTGCGTTCCGGGTTTTGGTTTCCGGGCTGGGGGTTGAATTTTTTCCCGTCCCATCCATTTTCCATCCGATAACCTGCCGCAATTGCTGGTCGAATCGAGCATGGCTGGTAGAGTTGGGACGAACCGGCTTGCCGCTGCGCCGCCACGCTCTCCGTACTGGCCGATCGAACCTTGAAGGCAGGAGCGGCGCGTGCTTGGATTGGCCTGAAAGGAAGAAGCGTTTCAATGACCGAACCAGCCCCAGTTGTGCAAAAAACCGCATACTCGGACGCGCTCTATCCGGTGCTTCCGCTGCGCGATATCGTCGTGTTTCCGCACATGATCGTGCCGCTTTTCGTCGGTCGCGAGAAGTCGATCAAGGCCCTGGAAGAGGTCATGCGCGAGGACAAGAAGGTGCTACTCGTTGCGCAGCGTAACGCCGCCGACGATGATCCCGCGCCGGCGGCGCTTTATGAAGTTGGCACTATCGCCGCGGTGCTGCAACTGCTCAAGCTTCCCGACGGAACGGTGAAAGTGCTCGTGGAAGGCGCCAGCCGGGCCAGAATTTCTGGGTTCACCAATCGCGAGGACTTCTACGAGGCGGTGGTCGAGCACGTGTCTGCTGACGATGCTGGCCTCGGCAAGGAAACCGAGGCCCTCGCCCGTACAGTCGCTTCGCAGTTCGACAGCTACGTCAAGCTCAACAAGAAGGTGCCGCAGGAAGTCCTTGCGACCATTGGCCAGATAAAGGATCACTCCAAGCTTGCCGACACGGTTGCTTCGCACCTGGCGATCAAGCTCGCCGAGAAGCAGGAGTTGCTCGAGGTCCTGTCTGTTACCGCCCGCCTGGAGAAGGTCTACACCCTCATGGAGGGCGAAATCTCGGTGCTGCAGGTGGAGAAGCGCATTCGCTCCCGCGTCAAGCGGCAGATGGAGAAGACGCAGCGCGAATACTATCTCAACGAACAGATCAAAGCCATCCAGAAGGAGTTGGGTGACGGCGAGGAGCGTGATGAACTCGCCGAGCTGGAGCAGCGCATCAAGAGTACGAAGTTCTCCAAGGAGGCTCGCGAACGGGCGGAAGCCGAGCTGAAGAAGCTCCGGCAGATGAGCCCGATGTCGGCGGAAGCCACCGTGGTGCGAAACTATCTCGACTGGCTGCTGGGAATTCCGTGGGGGGACAAAAGCAAGGTCAAGCGTGACCTGAGTTTCGCCGAAAATGTCCTGGAACGAGATCATTACGGCCTTGAAAAGGTCAAGGAGCGCATCGTCGAGTATTTGGCGGTTCAGGCGCGCACCAACCGCATGCGGGGCCCGATTTTGTGCCTGGTCGGCCCGCCGGGAGTGGGCAAGACGTCGCTCGGCAAGTCGATTGCCAAGGCGACCGGGCGCGAGTTTGTGCGCATGTCGCTGGGAGGCGTGCGTGATGAAGCGGAAATCCGTGGCCACCGCCGCACCTACATCGGTTCCATGCCAGGCAAGGTTCTGCAATCGATGCGCAAGGCGAAAAAGATCAACCCGTTTTTCCTGCTCGACGAGATCGACAAGATGGGCATGGACTTTCGCGGCGATCCGTCATCGGCGCTTTTGGAGGTCCTCGATCCCGAGCAGAACTCGACATTCATGGACCACTATCTCGAGATTGAATACGACCTGTCGAACGTGATGTTCGTTACCACGGCGAACACGCTGAACATTCCTCCGGCGCTCATGGATCGAATGGAGTTGATCCGAATCGCCGGCTACACCGAGGATGAAAAGGTCGAAATTGCCCAGCGGCATCTCATTCCCAAGACCATGGAACACCATGGCTTGAGCAAGAATGAATTTCAGATCCAAAAAGATGCGCTTGTCGACATCATTCGTCGTTACACCCGCGAAGCGGGAGTCCGCAATCTCGAACGCGAGATTTCGACGCTTGCCCGCAAGTCGGTCAAGAATTTCCTCAAGAACAAGAAACTCAAGACGGTAAGGATTGTAAAGAAGCAACTCGAGCAGTTTCTGGGTGTGCCGAAGTTCCGCTACGGGGAAGCTGAGAGCGAGCACCTGGTTGGCGTAGTCACCGGTCTGGCCTGGACCGAGGTGGGGGGTGAGTTGCTTACCATTGAAGCGCTGATGATGCCCGGCAAGGGCAAGATGACGGTAACCGGAAATCTGCGCGAGGTTATGAAGGAATCCATATCCGCGGCCTCGTCCTATGTGCGCTCGCGCGCCGTCGAGTTCGGTGTCAAGCCGCCGTTGTTCAACAGGCGTGACATTCATGTTCACGTTCCCGAAGGCGCGACCCCGAAGGACGGACCCTCGGCCGGTATCGCGATGGTGACGGCAATCGTCTCGGTGATCACCGGCATCCCCGCGCGCAAGGATGTGGCGATGACCGGCGAGATCACGCTCCGTGGCAGGGTGCTGCCTATCGGCGGCCTCAAGGAGAAGCTGCTGGCGGCGCTGCGCGGCGGCATGAAAAAGGTGATGATTCCGGAGGAGAACGCGAAAGACCTGGCGGAGATTCCCGACAATGTGAAGTCGCATCTAGACATCATACCGGTGTCGCGCATGGAAGACGTATTGAAGGTGGCGCTGACACGCAAGCCGAAGGCGATCGCGTGGAACGAAGAGGCGGAGGAGGCGGCCGCTCTCGCCCGTGAGGAGCCGTCAAAGGACGAAGGCGTTACCGCACACTGAAGTCCGGCAAAGTGATTCTCGTTTCCTGAGAAGCCTGGAAAGAGCGGTTTTGGCGCTTTGGCGCCTTGTGGGCCGCTCGCCTGAATTGGGCGCAATATCAGCCCCATAGCGTGTTCGTGCGGCGCGTTAACCGCCCGTTAACCAGAAAATTCTTTGCATTTCCGCCAACCCGCCGGCTGCGAGGCGCACTTGGCGGCACCAGGTAAGAAACCCGCGTATCGCTCCAACATTAGGTGCATGCGAGAAAGGACACCTAGAAATGAATAAGATGGAACTCATCTCAAGGGTCGCCAAGGAAACCAAGCTTACCAATCGCGACGCCACCGAAGCCATCGAGGCGACAATCGCCAATATCATGAAAGCCCTGCAACGCGGCGATGATGTCCGCCTGGTTGGCTTCGGCACTTTCAAGGTATCGCGAAGAAAGGCCAGCGAAGGGCGCAATCCACGGACCGGGGAAGCCATTCGGATTCCCTCCTCGAAGAATCCCAAGTTCCGCGCCGGGAAAACGTTCAAGGAAGCGATAAACGGCTAATAAACCTGGTGCGGCGAAGGACTGCTCCAGCCTATCCAAGGCTGGAGTATCTTTCCTCGTTGTCGATCTCTTCGATCGTCTTGCTTGCCTGGCGAGCCTCGTTGTGCATTAACGGCAACGCCGGGCGGTTAGCTCAGTGGTAGAGCATCTCGTTTACACCGAGAGGGTCGGGAGTTCGAAACTCTCACCGCCCACCATGCTCATCCTATCTCATCCTATCAGGGCACCGAGTCCAGGTTAACGGCGAAGCGGCTGGAGGATTTGGAGCAAGTATTGGGGGTCGTAGGCGGCGCGCTTACGTCGTCTTTTGATGGATCGTTTGTCGGCGACTTGACGAACCAAATTGAGTGCGAAGTGGCGGACGACGGCCATGTTCTTGGCGCCGTGACCGGCTCGCAGCCGTGACTGGTCCTCGTTGAAAGTCACGTCGAGGGTCCAGTGAAGGTTGTTCTCGATGGCCCAGTGGCTTCGCACGGCCGCGGCGAAGGCTTTGGCCGAGAGCGCGCGGGAAGAGATGTAGGATCGTCGTTCGGTGGCGATCTTGTCGCCTCTTTCGATGCGGCTTTCGACCATGGCGACGGCCAGGATGTCGGGGAACCGGGGAGCGCCCGGATAGGAACGCTCGGAGGCGATCCAGTCGACGGCGTGGGAGACCGCGTGGGATCGCATCTCGAGCCTGCCGTGATCCTTGCCGAGGGTCTCGAACCGCTCGACCTCGCCGCAAGGGGCTGTTTCGAAATAGCTTTTGATATCGGCATGCAGCGTCGGCTGGTTGTCCTTGACGGCCAGAAGATAGTCGGCCTTGGCGTCGCGAATGTCCTGGGCGATGTTGGCATTGCATCCCATGGCGTCGATCGACACCAAGGCGCCGGCGAGGTCGATGCGCTCGAGGAGGGCCGGAATGGCGGTGATTTCATTCGATTTCTCGCCGACCGCCTCCTGGCCGAGCACGAGCCGGCGGGTGGTGGCGAAGACGGACACCAGATGCAGGGCCTTTTGGCCGGTCTTGCGATTGTGGCTGCGCCGCGAGGTCTTGCCGTCGATGGCAACAAGGTCTGGCTTGCCCGGCCAGCATTCGGCGACCCACGACGAAAAGCAGGCCGCAAACAGCTCCGGGTCGACCCGGTTCATGATCGTGCGCAGCCAATCGACGCATGGGATGCCGTAGTGGAACTCCGAGAAGCCGCGCAGAAACGGCAGATGCGCTTCGCCCCAATCGACGATGTCGTCGTAGTCGTCACCGCTCGTGATGGTCCCGCACACGACCAGGAACAGCACCTCGCGCAACGGATAGGCGACCTTCCAGGATTGCCGGGTATCCTTGATCGCCGCCAAATGATCGAGCAACACACGCAGCCGTGGCTTGGGTGACAAGGCTTCCATCAGACCCTCCCGAATCACACATGATTCAAGAGAATCACCACAGATCGGTCGGCGGAAGACCCCGCTACTCACCGTCAAGCCAAAAACCGCGTTAACCTGACCTCGTCGCCCTGCTCATCCTATCGGCCGATGTTGACACCGCCCGCACCCACGGTCTATGCACGCCGCACGCGAGCATGCGGGTGTAGCTCAGTTGGTTAGAGCGCCGGCCTGTCACGCCGGAGGTCGCGGGTTCGAGCCCCGTCACTCGCGCCATATTTTCACAGCCTGCTGACATTCCAACTTTTCAGCCAGCGCTTTTCCAACCGAGACCGACAAGAGTATCGTCGTCGCCGCCGAACTCCCGGGGCTCGACGAGAAGAACTTTGAGGTGACGCTCTCCGGCGACCTGCTCACCATCAAAGGCGAGAAGAAGGGCGAACATGAGCGAAGGAACGGCAATTCCCGCTACTTCGAGCGCCGCTTCGGTTCATTCTCACGTTCGGTGCGCTTTGCCCTTCGCAGCAACGAACGAAGACGTCGACGCCAGGTACGACAAGGGCGCGTTGACCGTGCAGGTCGCGAAACCGGTGGACGCACAGAGAACCGTGCGCCGCATCGATGCAAAGACTGAAGGGCGGTCCTCACGAGCCCGCTCTTTGTTCCGGCTCTCGATCTCTGTTGCAACTAGGAGACAGTGAACCACTATTTGAAGATTGCGCTGACTATGCCATTGCCTACGGTTCTCGGCCATGGGACGAATGTCCTGAGTTCTTGCGTTGATGCTGTAGTGATGGCTCTGCCGTTCAGGCTGGACCGGAAATCAGCGCGGCTCAGATTGTGGTGAGGCAATGGGTGCGTGCGATGATGCGTTGGAATATCTATGCCCTCGAGCGCCGCGGGGGGTGCTTGGTGGCCAAGTTCGTCGGCAACCTCGAGGCCAGGGCCGATGCGATCCGGCGAGCGGTGGCCGAAGTATCAAAACAAGCAGGGATAGAACTGCAGGTTCGGGCCGCAATCAGCGATACTTGGCACCGGCCTCGGCCGTGAGGATGTTGGCGTCGCCACCCTTACGGGGACATCTGCCTGTGCAGCTTGTAACCGCGGCTCAATCCAACAGGCTTGCGTACTCCTGAGATGGTCTAGGCAGCGCCGCAATTCCCTTTGGAAGATTACCCGAAGCACGGCATCGGGCCGCCGACATCACTTCTGTGGAAAAACTAAACTCGAGCTTTGACAACAATCGCACGCTCAAGCTAACGTCCGTGTGTCTGGTCGCGCCGCCATTCAGTTGGCAAAATAGTCAATCCCTTAAGTGGGCTAGATTATCAGCGATCGGGTAAGAGGGCGGCTTTCGGGTCGCCCTTTCTTTTTCGCGAGTGCCGCGAGCTCATCTAATAGAACCTGAACCTTGCCGGTTACCAGTCGGTGCCGAGCCCATTTCGGCGCTGGTCGCGGCCGGAGATGGAGCAAATGCATTAGCGGGCGCGGGCGATTTCTTCAGGCTTCGCGACTTCGGCGTGCCGGGCTCGGCCACCGTCGTGGTCTCAATCTTCTGACCGTGGCGCGAGTTCCAAATCACTTGCATGCTGGGCTTACTGTGGGTTACCACGACACTCGAGGTGCGGCCACATGTTCACCTCGGCGAGGGTGAGCCCGTGCTACCGTAGTCCGCGTTTCCTGGCGAAGCAGGGCTGTTTCGCCGGAAACGGCATGATCTCGGAGGCATTCGGTCGGCCAAATGGATATCCCGGAATTGTTGCGCGACTATCTGCCGGTCGCAATCTTCATGGCGGTGTGCCTTGTCATTGCCCTGGCGCTCATGGGATCAGCCCTGGTTATCGCGGTTCGCCGGCCGGATCCCGAAAAGCTCTCGGCTTACGAATGCGGCTTCAACCCGTTTGATGACGCCCGAATGAAGTTCGATGTGCGGTTTTATCTGGTGTCCCTTCTGTTCATCATCTTCGACCTGGAAGTGGCCTTTCTCTTCCCCTGGGCCGTGTCGCTCAGAGAGGTAGGGTTATTCGGCTTCTGGTCGATGATGATCTTTCTTGCGATCCTCACCGTCGGTTTCATCTACGAGTGGCGGAAAGGAGCGTTGGAATGGGATTGATAGTAACGCCCGGCGTCGTGCTCAGCCCGGACACCAGCCGGGAGTATTTCTCCTCGGTGAATGCCGAGCTTGCTGACAAGGGGTTTCTCGTCACCACCGCCGACGACCTCATCAACTGGGCGCGCACCGGATCGCTGATGTGGATGACTTTCGGTCTCGCCTGCTGTGCGGTTGAAATGATGCAGGCGTCGATGCCGCGCTATGATCTTGAGCGTTTCGGATTTGCGCCGCGCGGCAGCCCTCGACAATCGGACGTGATGATCGTTGCTGGAACGCTGACCAACAAGATGGCTCCGGCCCTGCGCAAGGTCTACGATCAGATGCCGGAACCGCGGTACGTAATTTCGATGGGCTCCTGCGCCAACGGCGGCGGCTACTATCACTACTCCTATTCGGTCGTGCGCGGCTGTGATCGCATCGTGCCGGTCGACATTTACGTTCCCGGGTGCCCACCAACCGCCGAAGCGCTGGTCTATGGCATCCTGCAGCTGCAGAAGAAGATCCGCCGCACCGGCACGATCGAACGCTAAAGCGCGCCTCTGCCATGGATGACAAACTCAAGACATTGGGCGACAAGATTGTCGCCGACCTCGGCGCCGCAGTCACAGGCGTTGAGCACTCGTTCGGAGAGCTGACAGTCGTCGCACCGGCAACCGAAATCGTGTCCGTGTTGACCTACCTGCGTGACGACCCGGGCTGCCGTTTCGTTTGTTTCACCGACCTTTTTGGCATCGATCATCCTGGCCGGGAAAAGCGTTTCAATGTCGTCTACCTTCTTCTGAGCCCCTATCAGAACTTGCGAGTGAGGGTAAAGATTGCAGCCGATGAAAGTACTCCGGTACCCAGCGTCATAGGAGTTTTCCCAGCCGCCAATTGGTACGAGCGCGAGGTTTTCGATCTCTACGGCGTGCTGTTCGCCGGGCACCCGGACCTGCGCCGCATCCTGACCGACTATGGCTTTTCAGGCCACCCTTTGCGTAAGGACTTTCCTCTGACCGGCCACGTTGAGGTTCGCTACGATGACGAACTGAAGCGGGTTGTGTATGGCCCGGTTAAACTCGACCAGGAATTCCGCACCTTCGACTACCTCTCGCCGTGGGAAGGAACACGTTATGCGTTGCCGGGCGATGAGAAGGCGAACAACAAGAGCGGAGGAGGCTAGCAGCCGGGCGGACATCGGTCTTGGCACAGGTTGCTGACCGCCGCTTGGGGGCCATCTGCACATGACGGAAGCAAAGCTCCGCAACTTCAGCATCAACTTCGGACCGCAGCATCCCGCAGCGCACGGTGTTCTGCGTCTGATACTCGAACTTGACGGCGAGGTCGTGACCCGCGTGGATCCCCACATCGGGCTCCTTCACCGGGGTACCGAGAAACTCATCGAGTACAAGACCTATCTGCAGGCCATACCCTACTTCGATCGCCTCGACTATGTCGCGCCGATGAATCAGGAGCACGCGTTTGCGCTCGCCGTCGAGCGTCTGGTTGGCATCACGGTTCCCCGGCGCGGCCAGCTGATCAGGGTGCTTTATTCGGAGATCGGGCGCCTGTTGTCGCATCTGTTGAACGTTACGACGCAGGCGATGGACGTCGGCGCGCTCACTCCTCCATTGTGGGGCTTCGAAGAGCGCGAGAAGCTCATGGTCTTCTACGAGCGGGCTTCCGGCTCTCGGATGCACGCCGCCTACTTTCGTCCCGGCGGAGTTCACCAGGATTTGCCGCAACAACTCCTGGACGACATTGCGAAGTTCTGCGACCGGCATCCCGGGGTTTTGGACGACATCGACGACCTGCTGACCGAGAACCGGATTTTCAAGCAGCGAAACGTCGATATCGGCGTGGTTACGCTCGAAGACGCCTTCGCGTGGGGGTTCTCGGGGGTCATGGTACGCGGCTCGGGTGCAGCCTGGGATCTGCGTAAGGCCCAGCCGTATGAATGCTACTCTGAACTCGACTTTGACATTCCCGTGGGCAAGAACGGCGACAACTACGACCGCTACCTGATCCGCATGGAGGAAATGCGTCAGTCGGTCATCATCATGAAACAGTGCCTGGAGAAGCTCAATTCCGCGGACGGGGGCGGACCGGTGACGAGCGATGACGGCAAGATCGTTCCGCCACGGCGCGAGCAGATGAAGCGGTCAATGGAGGCGCTCATCCATCACTTCAAGCTCTATACCGAAGGCTATAAGGTGCCTGCCGGCGAGGTCTACGCGGCCGTGGAAGCACCCAAGGGAGAGTTCGGCGTGTATCTCGTGGCCGACGGCTCCAACAAGCCGTACCGGTGCCGGCTGCGGGCTCCGGGTTTCGCTCACTTGCAGGCAATGGATTTCCTCTGCCGCGGGCACATGCTCGCCGATGTGGCGGCTGTGCTTGGTTCCATCGACATTGTTTTTGGGGAGGTCGACAGGTGAGCGTCCGCCGACTTCATTCCCAGCAGCCCGAAAACTTTGCGTTCACGCCGGAAAACCTGCGCTGGGCTCGGGCGGTGGTTGGCAAGTACCCCGAAGGCAAACAGGCTTCGGCAGTCATCCCTATTCTGTGGCGCGCCCAGGAACAGAACGGCGGCTGGCTCTCGAAGCCGGCAATGGAGCACGTTGCCGCGCTTTTGAGAATGAGCTTCATCCGCGTCTATGAAGTAGCGACCTTCTACACGATGTTCCAGCTTTCCCCGGTTGGTCGCACGGCGCACGTTCAGGTATGCGGCACCACGCCGTGCATGCTGCTGGGTGCGGAAGATCTCAAGCAAGTTTGTCAACGACGTATCAATCAGGCGCCGCACCAACTCTCGGCCGATGGACGCTTTTCGTGGGAGGAGGTCGAATGCATCGGCGCCTGCGTCAACGCTCCGGTCGTGCAAATCGGCAGCGATACTTTTGAGGACCTGACGCCGGAGAGGCTCGAGAACGTGCTCGCCGAAATCGCAGCTGGAGGTCGGCCCAAACCGGGTCCCCAGAACGGTAGAACGCATTCAGCACCGCTGGGCGGTCTGACCAGCCTCACGGACCCCACGCTCTATTCAGGCCAGCGCACCTTCAAGCGGGTTGAATCGCCTCCCCCGGCAGCAGCCCGACCGGCCGGAGGCGTCAAATCCGCCGAGCCGGACTTGAAACAAAAGCGAAACAAGTGATGCTGCACGATAGGGACCGCATTTTCACGAATCTGTACGGCCTTCACGATTGGGGTCTCAAGGAGGCGCGTCGGCGCGGATGCTGGATCGACACCAAAACATTCATCGACCGTGGCCGGGATTGGATGGTCAACGAGATTAAGTCCTCGGAGCTCAGGGGTCGCGGAGGTGCGGGATTTCCAACCGGTCTCAAGTGGTCGTTCATGCCCAAGCAGATCGGCGAGCGGCCGCACTATCTCGTGGTCAATGCCGATGAATCCGAGCCAGGCACCTGCAAGGATCGCGACATCATGCGCCACGATCCGCACTTGTTGGTGGAGGGATGCCTGCTCGCCGGGGCTGCCATGGGCGCACACGTAGGCTACATCTACGTGCGGGGCGAATTTGTCCGCGAGCGCGAACGTCTGCAAAGCGCTGTCGACGAAGCCTATGACGCCAAGCTGCTCGGCAAGAACAATCACAACGGCTGGGACTTTGATCTCTATATTCACCACGGCGCCGGTGCCTACATCTGCGGGGAAGAAACGGCTCTGCTTGAAAGCCTGGAAGGCAAAAAGGGCCTGCCGAGAATGAAGCCGCCGTTCCCAGCCAATGTCGGCCTCTATGGTGCGCCAACGACCGTCAACAACGTGGAATCGATTGCCGTCGTCGGCACCATCATGAGGCGTGGAGCGGTGTGGTTTGCCGGGCTCGGTCGCCCCAACAACACCGGCACCAAGCTGTTTTGCATCTCGGGGCATGTCAAGCGGCCGTGCAACGTCGAGGAGGAAATGGGTATCACGTTCCGTGAACTGATTGACCGGCATTGCGACGGCATCCGCGGCGGGCCGGACAACCTTCTGGCGGTCATTCCCGGCGGCTCCTCCGTACCCTGCGTGCCGGCCCACGAGATCTTTGACTGCCCCATGGATTTCAACTCGCTGCGCAATCTGAAATCGGGTCTCGGCACGGCGGCGGTCATCGTTATGGACAAGTCGACCGACATCATCGCGGCAATCTCGCGTCTCGCCTACTTCTACAAGCACGAATCCTGCGGCCAATGCACACCCTGCCGGGAAGGAACCGGATGGATGTGGCGCGTGCTGGAAAGGATGCGGCGGGGGCGGGCTGAACGCCGGGAGATAGACATGCTGCTTGATGTCTCCTATCAGATCGAAGGCCACACCATCTGCGCTCTCGGCGATGCCGCCGCCTGGCCGGTACAGGGGCTCATACGTCACTTCCGGCCGGAGATCGAAAAGCGCATCGCTCAATATGCGGCCAATCCCGACCCGGATAACGCACTAGGCCGGATGGCGGCGGAATAAAGCCATGCCGAAGCTGGTCGTGGACGGGGTCGAAATCGAAGTTGAAAGCGGCACTACGCTCTTGCAGGCCTGCGAAATGGCCGGCGCCGAGATACCGCGCTTCTGCTTTCACGAGCGGCTGTCGATCGCCGGCAACTGCCGCATGTGCCTGGTTGAGGTCAAGGGCATGCCGAAGCCCCAGGCGTCGTGTGCCCTCGCAGTTAACGATCTGCGCCCAGGTCCAAATGGCCAGCTTCCCCAGGTTACCACCCGCAGCGCCACCGTACGGAAAGCCCGCGAGGGTGTGATGGAGTTCCTGCTCATCAACCATCCGCTCGACTGTCCGATTTGCGACCAGGGGGGCGAATGCGACCTGCAGGACCAGGCCATGGTCTACGGCATCGACAGCAACCGGTTTGCCGAGAACAAGCGTGCGGTTGAAGACAAATACATCGGCCCGCTGGTCAAGACCCAGATGAACCGGTGTATCCACTGCACCCGTTGCGTGCGTTTCTCGACAGAAGTGGCGGGCGTCGAGGAACTGGGAGCAATTGGCCGTGGCGAGGATATGGAGATTACTACCTACCTGGAGGCCGCCATGACCAGCGAACTCCAGGGCAATGTGATTGATCTCTGTCCAGTTGGCGCGTTGACGTCGAAACCCTACGAGTTCCGGGCGCGCCCGTGGGAGCTGCGCAAAATCGAGACTGTCGATGTGATGGATGCGGTGGGCTCTGCCATTCGCGTCGACGTCCGCGACCGCGAAGTGATGCGGATTCAGCCCCGAACCAACGACAACGTGAATGAAGAGTGGATCTCCGACAAATCGCGCTTCGTCTGGGATGGTTTGCGCAGCCAGCGGCTCGATAGGCCGTACGTCAGGGAACGCGGCAGGCTCCGGCCCTCTACCTGGTCAGAGGCATTGACCATCGCCGCTGCAAGAATGAGAGCCGCAGGCCCTCAAAAGACGGCGGCCCTGATCGGCGACCTTGCTTCCTGCGAGGAGATTTTTGCCTTGAAGGAGTTGATGGTCGCCATTGGCGTCAAAAACATCGATTGTCGCCAGGATGGTTCCTCGCTTGGTGAGCGGGGAGGTCGCGCCGGATATTTGTTCAACTCCACCATTGCCGGAATCGAACGAGCCGACGCAATTCTGCTTGTCGGCGCCAATCCGCGGCGTGAGGCGGCCGTTCTGAATACCCGGATCCTCAAAGCGTGGCGCAGTCGCGACGTACCCATAGCTCACATCGGCGAGACGTACGATCTCACCTATTACAGCAAGCACCTTGGGCACGGGCCTGAGACCCTGGCGGAACTGGCCGAAGGCAATGGCGCGTTCAACTCGACCCTCAAAAAGGCGCACAATCCATTGCTGATCCTCGGGCAGGGTGCGTTGGCGCGCAGCGACGGGGCAGTAATACTTAGCCTGGCCGCCAGGCTCGCCCGAGGGGTCGGCGCCATCAGATCCGACTGGAATGGGTTCAATGTCCTTCACACGGCAGCGGGCCGGGTTGGCGGCCTTGACCTGGGGGCACTGCCAGCCGTGCGCGGAGGCAAATCGACCACCGAGGTCCTCCGGGCAGCGGGAAAGGGTGAAATAGGCGTTGTGTTTCTTCTCGGGGCCGACGAGATCGACATGGCCGCACTGGGCGGGGCCTTTGTCATCTATGTGGGAACGCACGGTGACGCTGGGGCCCATCGTGGCAACGTGGTTCTTCCTGGGGCGGCGTACACCGAAAAGTCTGCCACCTTCGTCAACACCGAAGGGCGTCCCCAGCTCGCCCGTCGCGGAGCCTTTCCACCAGGCGATGCGCGAGAAGATTGGGCCATCATCCGCGCCTTGTCGGAGGCGCTGGGAGCGGCGCTGCCGTTCAATACGCTCGATGAACTCCGCTCCCGGATGTACAAGGCGGTACCGCATCTCGAGCACGAGGGCGAACTTGCGCTGGCGGACGGGAGGGAGCTCGAAGCGCTCGCGCAAGTCGGCGGCCGTATAACCGCGGCACCCTTCGTCGGCGCGATAGCAGATTTCTACCTCACAAATCCTGTCGCGCGGGCGTCACGCGTGATGGCGGAGCTGAGCGAGCTCCGCGACGCGCCGCGCAAGTTTGCTGCGGAGTAAGCCGCATGATCGAATTGCTGGTCACGACGGGCATCATCTTATTGCAGAGTATTGCCTTGCTGGTGGGACTGCTGATCATGGTCGCCTATCTCTTGCTCGCCGATCGCAAGGTGTGGGCGGCAGTTCAGCTGCGCCGCGGCCCGAATGTTGTAGGACCGTGGGGGCTGTTTCAGTCGTTCGCCGACCTGCTCAAGTTCGTGCTCAAGGAAGTAGTGATTCCCGATGGCGCGAACAAAGGGGTCTTCATCATCGCGCCTATCGTCACGTGTGTCCTGGCCCTTGCCGCTTGGGCGGTCATTCCCGTTGCCGATGGGTGGACAATCGCCGATATCAACGTTGGCATCCTGTATATTTTCGCCATTTCGTCCCTCGGCGTGTACGGCGTCATCATGGGCGGGTGGGCATCGAACTCGAAGTATCCGTTCCTGGCCGCCCTGCGTTCCGCCGCCCAAATGGTGTCCTACGAAGTTTCGATCGGCTTCGTCATCATTACGGTGCTGCTGTGTGCCGGCTCGCTCAACCTGAGCGCCATCGTGGCGGCACAGAAAACCGGGCTTGCCGCGCATCTCGGGCTGCCGTGGGCGGCGTTCCTAAACTGGTATTGGTTGCCGCTGTTACCGATGTTCATTGTGTTCTTCGTCTCCGCTCTTGCTGAAACCAATCGGCCCCCCTTCGATCTTGTCGAAGCGGAATCGGAGCTCGTCGCCGGCTTCATGGTCGAATATTCCTCGACCCCGTATCTCCTGTTCATGCTCGGCGAATACGTGGCGATAACCACCATGTGCGCCCTGACGGTGATCCTGTTTCTCGGCGGATGGCTTGCCCCTTTCGACACCGTTCCCTTCACCTGGATTCCGGGGATCTTCTGGTTTCTGCTCAAGGTCTGGGTAGTCTTTTTCATGTTTGCGATGGTCAAGGCCATCGTGCCGCGTTATCGCTATGATCAGTTGATGCGCCTTGGTTGGAAGGTATTTCTCCCGCTGTCGATTTTCTGGGTCATAGCGACGGCCAGCGTGCTTGTCGCCCTTGACCTGGCGCCATAGTGGTGATGCGCATGATTTCATTTTCACCCGTCAGCATCGCCGTCGGCCTGGCCGCACTCGTCCTGGGTCTTGTGGGGGTGCTGTTCGCTGACCGGGTGATCTACCCTCCGGTTCGGCGCCGCCACGAGATGAAAAAAGTTACCGGCCGCCACGGCATTGATCCAACCAAGGTCATGAATTTTGTACGTTTCCAGAGTCTTGTGGTGTTGCCGATCCTGGGAGTTTTGTTCGGGGAGTCCCTGTTCGGCGATGCCGTCCGGCAACTATCAAACTGAAGGAGACTGTTCGCCATGAAACTGGCTCGGGCTGCCCGTAGTCTCTTTCTCTTCGAGTTCGTTTCCGCGCTGGTGCTGGGAATGCGCTACTTCTTCGCGCCCAAGGCGACCTTGAACTACCCCTTCGAGAAAGGCCCTCTATCACCTCGATTTCGCGGTGAGCATGCATTGCGGCGCTACCCCAATGGCGAAGAACGCTGCATCGCCTGCAAGCTGTGCGAGGCGATTTGTCCGGCGCAGGCGATAACGATCGAGGCGGGCCCGCGATGCGATGACGGCACCCGGCGCGCCACACGCTACGATATCGACATGGTCAAATGCATCTACTGCGGGCTTTGCCAGGAGGCCTGTCCCGTCGATGCCATCGTCGAAGGACCAAACTTCGAATATGCGACGGAAACGCGCGAGGAGTTGTTGTTCAGCAAGGAGAAGCTTCTGGCCAATGGTGATCGCTGGGAACGCGAGATCGCGCGCAATCTTGCGCTTGACGCTCCCTATCGCTGACCGCCGGTCGCAGGCACAGGCACAGGCACATGGCAGTCTCGGCCCTATTCTTCTATCTGTTTTCGGCCGTCGCGGTGGCGTCGGGAGTGATGGTCATCACCTCGCGCAACCCGGTGCATTCGGTGCTGTTTCTCATTCTCGCCTTCTTCAATGCCGCCGGCATGTTCATTCTGCTCGGAGCCGAGTTCATCGCCATGATTCTGGTCATTGTCTATGTGGGCGCCGTGGCCGTGTTGTTTCTCTTCGTGGTGATGATGCTGGATGTGGACTTCGTAGAGCTTCGGCAGGGCATGCTCGCCTATCTGCCGGTCGGGAGCATTGTCGGGCTCATTCTGCTGGGTGAGCTGGTTTTGGTGCTCGTCACGTGGTCCGTATCGGCAACGGCGCTCAAGGTCGTAGCCGCGCCGCCCACGCCGGGGATCTCGAATACCGAGGCCATCGGGCGCATCTTGTATACGAAGTACATCTACTACTTCGAGGCGGCCGGTCTCGTTCTTCTTGTCGCAATGATCGGCGCAATCGTGCTGACCCTTCGCCACAAGGCGGGCGTACGGCGCCAGGACGTGGCCGCGCAGGTCTCACGGCGGCGGGCGGGCGCCATCGAGGTGCGAAAGGTGCGGCCGGGGCAGGGGATCTGAGGGGCGACAATCACAACATGGTCATCGGACTTTCCCACTACCTCACTGTCGGGGCGATCCTGTTCACGACCGGCATCTTCGGCATTTTCCTCAATCGCAAGAACGTCATCATCATCCTGATGTCGATCGAGCTCATGATGCTTGCCGTGAATATCAACCTGGTCGCCTTTTCCTCTTTCCTCAACGACCTCACAGGCCAGGTGTTTGCGCTCTTGGTGCTCACGGTCGCCGCGGCTGAGGCGGCGATCGGCCTGGCCATCCTGGTTGCCTACTTCCGCAACCGCGGCACGATTGCGGTCGAGGATATCAATCTGATGAAGGGCTGAGGGAACGTGTATAAGCTGATCGTCTTTCTGCCCCTTCTCGGCGCCATCGCCGCGGGCTTGCTGGCAACGGCGTTGCCGAAGGCCGTTGGCGAAGGGCTGGTTCGGCCGGGCGCCGGCGCATTTCATGCCCCTGTTGATCGGCATTCACACTCGCCGCAATGGCCGGCCTACCTGACCTCCGGACTTCTGGTGATTTCGGCAATCCTGTCGTGGGTTGCATTCATCGCCTACCACGTGCCCGCAGGCGGAGTAGAGAAAGTCGAAGTGCTGGCTTTCATTCGTTCCGGGGATCTCGTTGCTCCTTGGTCGCTGCGCATCGACACCCTGAGCGCCGTCATGCTCGTGGTGGTCACAACGGTCTCTTCCCTCGTGCATGTCTACTCTATCGGCTACATGAACCATGATCCGCATCAGCCGCGGTTCTTTTCCTATTTGTCTCTGTTCACGTTCGCGATGCTGATGCTGGTAACGGCCGACAATCTCGTGCAGTTGTTTTTCGGATGGGAAGGCGTTGGTCTCTGCTCCTACCTGTTGATTGGCTTCTGGTATCATCGTTCTTCCGCCAATGCCGCGGCCATCAAGGCCTTCATCGTCAACCGGATTGGCGACTTCGGATTCGCGTTGGGAATCTTTGCCTGCTTCGCGGTCTTCGGTACACTCGATCTCGATTCGATTTTTGCTGGCGCACCGTTGCATGTCGGCAAGACCATGGAGTTCCTGGGCGCCGACTGGGACGTGCTGACGACTATCTGCCTTCTGCTGTTCATGGGAGCGATGGGAAAGTCAGCGCAGTTCCTGCTGCACACGTGGCTTCCCGACGCCATGGAGGGCCCGACCCCCGTATCAGCCCTGATACACGCCGCCACCATGGTGACTGCCGGAGTCTTCTTGGTGGCTCGAATGTCGCCGCTGTTCGAGGATGCGCCAGACGCGCAGGCGGTGGTGGCGGTTGTCGGCGCGATCACTGCGTTCTTCGCCGGGACAGTCGCCGTAGTGCAAAATGACATCAAGCGGATCATTGCCTATTCGACTTGTGCCCAGCTCGGCTACATGTTTGTCGCCATGGGGATGGGCGCCTACGGCATCGGCATGTTGCATCTCTTTACGCATGCCTTTTTCAAGGCCCTCCTGTTTCTCGGCTCGGGCTCCGTCATTCACGCGATGTCCGGTGAGCAGGACATCCGGCAGATGGGGGGTCTGGCCGGCCATTTGCGCATCACCTGGGCGATGATGCTGATCGGCACCCTGGCTCTGACGGGATTTCCGCTCACGGCGGGCTATTATTCGAAAGATGCGGTGATCGAAACGGCTTTTGCCAGTCACGCCGCGGTCGCCGACATCTGTTTCTGGACCCTCATCGTCGCCGCGCTTCTGACTTCAATCTACTCATGGCGGCTGATGTTCCTCACTTTTCACGGCAAGGTACGCGCCAGTGAGGAAGTAATGAGCCATGTCCACGAATCGCCGATGGTAATGCTCATTCCTCTCTACATCCTGGCGGCCGGTTCGCTATTGGCGGGTTATCTCTTCAAGGACTATTTCTTCGGCGCGGACGAAGCGCTGTTCTGGGGCAATTCCATCTACCGGCGCCCCGAAAACGAAATCGTGCACGAGATTCATAATGTGCCGTGGCGCGTCAAACAGCTGCCGACAGGAATGATGGCGTTGGGGTTGGCGATTGCCCTTCTGTTCTACATCGTGCGCCCGGGCTGGCCGAAGCGGGTGGCGGCGGCAAGCGGCCCGCTCTACAGGTTTTTGCTCAACAAGTGGTACTTCGATGAACTGTATGACGTGCTTTTCGTTCGCCCGACCAAGGCGCTGGGCCGCCTGCTGTGGAAGAAGGGAGATGGCTCGCTTATCGATGGGCTGGGTCCGGATGGCGTCGCCGCCCGCGTAATCGATGTGACGCGCGGCGTCGTCCGCCTGCAGACGGGCTATGTATACCACTATGCGTTTGCCATGCTCATCGGCGTGGCGCTGCTCGTAACCTGGTACATGTTTGCGGGCCGTCCCTGATGCCCGGGTGGCCTATTCTTTCGCTTGTAACGTTTTTGCCGCTGATCGGCGCGCTGTTTGTGCTCGTGGTTCGCGGCGACGACGCCGTCGCACGGCGCAACATGCGTTGGACTGCGCTGTTTACCACCGTGCTGGTCTTCGTTCTTTCACTCAATATCCTGTTTGATTTCGATCGTGGCGTGCCGGGGTTTCAGTTTCTCGAGGAACGAGCCTGGCTTGGCAACTTTTCGAGCTATCGCATGGGCGTCGATGGCATTTCCATGCCGTTCGTGATCCTGACCACGCTGCTCATGCCGCTGTGCATTCTTGCCAGCTGGGCAGTGGAGCAGCGGGTGAAGGAATACATGATCGCCTTTCTCGTGCTTGAAACGATGATGATCGGCGTATTCTGTTCTCTCGATTTGTTCCTGTTCTACTTGTTCTTCGAAGCCGGCCTGATTCCGATGTTCCTGATCATCGGCATCTGGGGAGGCGCGCGGCGCGTCTACGCCAGCTTCAAGTTCTTTCTCTACACGCTCCTGGGATCGGTGTTGATGCTTCTGGCCATGTTCGCCATGTATTGGCACGCCGGTACCTCCGACATTGTGGCTCTGCTTTCCGACAGCAAATTTCCGGCCTCCATGCAAACCTGGTTGTGGCTGGCGTTTCTTGCCTCGTTCGCCGTCAAGCTGCCGATGTGGCCGGTCCATACCTGGTTGCCGGATGCGCACGTCGAGGCTCCAACGGCCGGGTCCGTCATGCTGGCGGCGGTTCTGCTGAAGATGGGCGGCTACGGCTTTCTGCGCTTCTCGCTGCCGATGTTCCCGGAAGCCTCCGCGGAGTTTGCGCCGCTCATGTTCGCGCTTTCGATCGTGGCGATCATATACACTTCACTGGTAGCTCTGGCCCAGGAAGACATGAAGAAGCTGATTGCCTATTCGTCGGTAGCGCACATGGGCTTCGTGACCATGGGCATCTTCTCCATGACACGCCAGGGAATTGACGGGGCGTTGTTTCAGATGATCTCCCACGGTTTCGTGTCGGGCGCGCTGTTCCTGTGTGTGGGCGTCGCATACGACCGGCTGCACACTCGCGACATTGACGCTTACGGCGGCCTGGTCGACCGGATGCCGTTCTACGCCATGACCTTCATGGTGTTCACGCTGGCCAACGTCGGCCTTCCGGGCACCAGCGGATTCATTGGCGAATTCCTGACTCTGGCTGGAGCGTTCAGAGTCAATACGACCGTGGCATTCCTGGCGACCTTCGGAATTATCCTCTCGGCGGCCTATGCGCTGTGGCTCTACCGCCGGGTAATCTTCGGCAAGCTCGAGAAGCCGGACCTCATGCATATGACGGATATGAGTGGTCGCGAGATGCTGGCGCTCGTGCCGCTGATCGCTCTTACGATCTTCTTCGGCTTCTATCCCGCACCGATATTGGATGTATTTGCGGCGTCGGTGGATCAACTGTTGAGTGGTCTGGCGCCGCCCGGAAATACCGCCGGCAGCACATACTGGGCGTGGTCGAAGTGATGGAAACGAAGCTCCCGGAGCTGACTGCCATTTTGAATCACGCCGAAGCACTTCCGGCAGCGGCTGAGATCGTGCTCTCGCTTGCCGCCATGATCCTGCTCATCCTCGGTGTGGTCATGCGCAGGCTCAGCGTGGAGTTTGCCAACACTCTTGCCCTGGTGGCGCTTGCGGTAGCAGCCGTGTTGGTGGTTTCGGGACCGGCGGGCGAGGTGAGCGGTTTCGGCGGAGCCTACATCGTCGACAGCTTTGCGCGCGCGATGAAGATACTCACCATCTTCGGGACTGCAGTCACCCTCGTGCTCTCGCACCATTTCATGAAGGTCGAGGGCATGGCCTGCTTCGAGTATCCGGTTCTCGTCCTTCTCGCTTCCGTCGGGATGCTGATGATGATCTCGGCCAACGATTTCATCGCGCTCTACATGGGGCTCGAGCTGCAATCGCTGACGTTGTACGTCATCGCTGCTTTCGACCGCGACAATGCGCGTTCGTCGGAAGCGGGTCTCAAGTACTTTGTCCTGGGCGCACTGTCCTCCGGCATGCTGCTGTACGGCATGTCGCTCATCTACGGCACCAGCGGCAGCACGAACTTCGCCACCATCGCTGCGGCGTCATCGGCGTCCGGGACGAACCTCGGCCTCGTGGTCGGCTTGGTGTTCTTCATTGCCGGGTTGGCATTCAAGATTTCCGCCGTGCCGTTCCATATGTGGACGCCAGATGTCTACGAGGGCTCGCCAACTCCCGTGACCGCTTTTTTCGCTGCCGCACCGAAAGTTGCGGCAATGGCCGCTTTCACCCGGGCGATGGTGGAGCCGTTTCCGGCTCTGGTCGGCGACTGGCAGCAGATACTCGTCTTTATTTCCATTGCCTCGATGGTATTGGGAGCATTTGCAGCAATTGGGCAGAGCAACATCAAACGCCTTCTTGCCTACTCCTCGATCGGTCACATGGGTTTTGCGTTGGTTGGCCTGGCGGCGGGCGGCGCTGACGGAGTGCGCGGGGTTGTCGTCTACATGATCGTCTACATGATCATGACCCTCGGGACGTTCGCCTGCGTCGTCGCGATGCGAAGAAAAAGCGGCCCTGTCGAAACCATAGCCGATCTGGCGGGACTCGCCCGCCACGACAAGGTCATGGCGTTCGTGCTGGCCATGCTGATGTTTTCTCTTGCAGGCATACCGCCGCTGGCCGGGTTCTTTGCCAAGTACTTCGTGTTCATGGCGGCGATCAAGTCCGGGCTGGTCGCCCTCGCCGTAATCGGCGTTATCGCCAGCGTGGTCAGCGCCTACTATTATCTGCGCATCGTCAAGCTCATCTACTTCGACGAACCGGTGGAGGCATTCCTGCGAGCGCCGGGAGAGGTGCGTTTGGTGATCCTTCTCGCCGGGCTGTTCGTGGTCGGCTTTGTGCTGATTGCACAGCCGATCGTTGCCTTGGCGCAGTCAGCGGCAACGTCCCTGCTGTAACTTTTGTGACTCTCGAACTGGCCATCGGCGCGCCGGCAAGACACCTGACCAGCGTCGATTCGACAAATGCCGAAGCGCTCAGGCTTGCCCAGGCAGGCGAGCAGGGACCCTTGTGGATATGGGCGGATGTGCAGCATGAGGGCCGGGGGCGGCGGGGCCGACGTTGGGATTCCGTTGCGGGCAATCTCTATGCGACCCTGTTGATCACTCTCGACGCACGGCCAAACAATGCCGCGAGCTTGAGTCTGGCCGCACCCTTGGCGGTCCTGGCAACGGTCAATGGTTTCCTGTCTGATCGCATGAGGGCCCGGCTCAAGTGGCCCAATGATGTGCTCCTGGGCGGGCGCAAGGTGGCGGGAATTCTGGTGGAATCCCTGACGATGCCATCCCGTGACCGATATGTTTTCGCCATCGGCTGCGGGCTCAACCTCCGCCACGCCCCGCTTTCCTCACGCTACGGTGCAACCAGCCTCAGCGAGCATGGCGTCGACGCATCTCCCGTTGCAGCGCTCGAGGTTTTGGTCCGCGAAATGGCGCTCGCCCTCGCCATGTGGGACGGCGGGGCCGGAGTTGCAGCAGTGTGCGCGGCGTGGATGAGCCATGCGGACGGCCTGGGTCGCAGGATGGTCGTGAAGCGGGGCGATGAGCCGCTTTCCGGCACATTCGCCGGTCTTGCGGATTCGGGCGCGTTGCTGCTGCGGCTCGCCGACGGGCAACTCGTCGAAATCAACGCCGGCGAAGTATTGTCCGCCGATATCATGCCCGAGACTGGCGCTTCATGAGCAAGCAGCACGAGTCTGCGGCTGCGGAGTTTGTGCTCCTGCCGCTCGGCGGCATGGGTGAGATCGGCATGAACTGCTATGCCTATGGCTATGGCCCGTCCTTGGATCGGCGGTGGATTCTGGTCGATCTCGGCGTGAAGTTCGGCGAGGAACAGGAACCTGGCATCGATGTGGTGCTGCCAGACCTGGCCTTTATGGAAGCCGAACGGGCGAGGCTGATGGCAATTGTTCTCACCCACGCCCACGAAGACCATATGGGTGCCCTGCCTTGGCTCTGGGATCGTCTCCGCAAGCCGGTGTATTGCACTGCCTTTGCAGCAGAAGTCCTGAAACTCAAATTCGCCGAATCTGCGCTCCTCGAGCAGATTCCCCTCAAGACGCTGCCCCTTGGGGCTCGTTTTGAGCTTGGCCCATTCAGTTTCGAATACATCAGTGTGACGCATTCGGTCCCGGAATCAAATGCGCTCGTGATCCGGACCCCGCTCGGCACGGTGCTGCATTCTGGAGACTGGAAAATCGACACCGCGCCGTCGATTCCGCCGGAACTCGACGACGCACGTCTCAAAGCGATAGGTGAGGAAGGCGTCTGCGCACTCGTTTGCGACTCGACCAACGTGCTCCGGGCTGGCGCTTCTCCTTCCGAAGGCGATGTGGCGGCGGTCTTGGAGAGCATTGTAGCCGATGCCAGGGGACGCGTCGCTGTAACGACGTTCGGGTCCCACGTCGGTCGAATGGCTTCCGCGGCACGTGCTGCTCGCCGGGCGGGGCGGGAGGTTGTGGTCGCCGGCCGCGCCATGCGCACCATGATTTCCTGCGCGCGCGCGATAGGTCTTCTTGCCGACGAAGGTGAATTCCTGGACGAGGAGGCGTTCGGCTACTTGGCCCCCGAGCGCACGCTGTTGTTGTGCACGGGAAGCCAGGGAGAGCCGCGCGCCGCGATCGCGCGCATCGCCGAGGAGACCCATCCCTCGATAGCTCTCGATCCGGGCGATACCGTAGTCTTCTCGTCGAAAACCATCCCGGGAAACGAAAAAGCAGTCAGCGCCGTAATCAACAACCTGGCGCGTCGCGGCATCTCGATTGTCACTGCTGACCAGGCAACCGTGCATACGTCGGGTCATCCCCGGCAGGAGGAACTTCGGCAGTTTTACCAGTGGCTGCGCCCGCAACTTGTGGTGCCGATGCACGGCGAAGCGTGGCATCTCCAAAGTCATGCCGAGTTCGCGAGGTCCTGCGGCGTCCCGAAAGCCGTCATCATCGACAACGGACAAATCCTCCGCCTGGCGCCCGGTCCCTCCGAGGTGGCCGGCTACGCACCGGCGGGGCGCCTCCATGTGGATGGGCGTTTGATCGTGACCGCCATCGACGGCCCGGCCCGCATGCGCCGCAAGCTGTCTTTCGTCGGCATTGTGTTCGTTAGCCTGGCGCTCGACGACAACGGCAACATAGTTGCAGACCCGGTGGTGAAGGCAGACGGCCTGCCCGCGTCCGATGAGCAGGGAACGCCATTCGCGGACTTTCTGCTCGAGGTGGTTGACTGCGCGCTAGATTCAATGCCGCGCGCCCAACGCAGGGACGACAGCGTTGTCGTCGAGTTGATCCGTCATGCCGTTCGCCGCGCCGCCGATACGGCTTGGGGCAAGAAACCTGTTTGTCACGTCGCCTTGCACAGGATGTAGAAATCTGTGCCGATGCGAATCTCACTCGGGCCTGCTGATCACCCACAACGATTGCTGGGTAGGTGGATTCCACGTTGCCTGAACGCGCTCTCTAGGGAAGCAAAGCATGGGTAAGCGAACCGCGCCGCCCGCACCTCAATCCGTCGAGAGCATCAATCTGCGTGCCGCCCTGGAAGAACGCTACCTCGCCTATGCCCTCTCCACGATCATGCACCGGGCGCTGCCTGACGCCAGAGATGGTCTCAAGCCCGTGCACCGCCGCATCGTGTACGGCATGCACATTCTCCGGCTGAACCCCGGCGCTGGCTTCAAGAAGTGCGCCAAAATTGTCGGCGATGTCATGGGATCATTTCATCCCCATGGCGATCAGGCGATTTATGACGCACTGGTTCGCTTGGCCCAGGATTTCGCGTCCCGTTACCCTCTCGTTGAAGGCCAGGGAAACTTCGGCAATATCGACGGCGACAGTGCGGCCGCCTACCGGTACACCGAGGCTCGCATGACCGATGTGGCGCGCGCGCTGCTCGATGGCATCGACGAAAACACCGTTGATTACCGGCCGAACTATAGCAGCGAAGGGGAGGAGCCGACTGTGCTGCCCGGCGCCTTTCCCAATCTCCTTGCCAACGGCGCCTCCGGGATAGCAGTCGGCATGGCGACGTCGATTCCCCCTCACAATGCCGCGGAGCTTTGCGAGGCCGCGCTGCACCTGATCAAATATCCCAAGGCGACGGTCGATAAGCTGATGCAGTTTATTCCCGGGCCGGACTTCCCAACCGGCGGCATTGTCGTTGAACCCCATGAATCCATCGTCGAGGCGTATCGGACCGGCCGCGGGTCCTTTCGGACCCGGGCTCGTTGGATTCGGGAAGACCTCGGTCGCGGAGCCTGGCAAGTGGTGGTCAGCGAAATTCCGTTTCAGGTTCAGAAAGGCAGGCTGGTGGAGAAGATTGCCGAGCTTCTCGGCGAGAGGAAACTCCCCCTGTTGGGCGATGTCCGCGACGAGTCGGCCGAGGATATCCGTCTGGTCCTCGAGCCCAAGAGCCGCACTGTCGACCCCACCCTGCTCATGGAGTCGCTGTTTATCGCCACCGAGCTCGAGGCGCGCATTCCTCTCAACCTGAATGTCCTCAGCAGGGGCAAGGTCCCTCTGGTGATGTCCCTGCGCGACGCGCTGCGCGAGTGGTTGGACCATCGCCAGCACGTCCTCATCCGCCGAACCAAATTCAGGCTCGACCAGATCGCCAGCCGCCTCGAGGTGCTGGATGGTTACCTCATCGCCTACTTGAACCTCGACGCTGTCATCAAGATCATCCGGAGCGAGGATGAGCCGAAGTCCGTCCTCATACGAAGGTTCAAGCTCAGCGATGTTCAGACCGAAGCCATACTCAATATGCGCCTGCGTGCCTTGCGGAAGCTCGAGGAAATCGAGATCCGCTCAGAACACGAATCCTTGAAGAAGGAGCGCGCGACTCTCAATGCGCTGATGCGTTCCAGCGACGCCCAATGGGCGCAGATCAGCGACGAGATCAGGCGGACCAGGGAAAAGTACGGCGCGAAGACGCCGCTCGGCAGGCGACGCACCGGGTTCGACGTGGCCCCCGACGTCGACGTCGAAAGCGAGCAGGCCCTTGCTGTCAGGGAGCCGATCACGGTCGTCTGCTCGCAGAAAGGCTGGATTCGAGCGATCCGGGGTCATCTCGACGGCACCGAAGACCTTGTCTACAAGGACGGCGACGCGGGCAAGTTTGTCGTCAGGTCGGAAACAACCGACAGGATTCTTTTACTGGCCTCATCGGGCAAGTTCTACACGCTTGACGCGTCGAGGCTTCCCGGTGGGCGCGGTCACGGAGAGCCTCTCCGCTTGATGGCCGATCTCGAGGCGGGAGACGCCATCGTGGCTTTGTTCGTCCACCGACCTGGGCGCAAACTGCTTGTTGCCTCCAGCGACGGAAACGGGTTTGTCGTCGGCGAAAGCGAATGTCTGGCTACTACACGCAAAGGCAAGCAGGTTCTCAACGTCAAGGCGCCGGCGATGGCCCAGGCCTGCGCAGCCGTGCGCGAGACGGATGATCATGTTGCCATCATTGGTGGCAATCGCAAACTTCTCATCTTCCCGATGCGCGATGTGCCCACCATGAGCCGCGGCCGAGGCGTAAGGCTGCAGAAGTATAGAGATGGCGGTTTGTCGGATGTTCGCGCACTCAATCTCCGGCGGGGCTTGTCATGGATGGACTCTTCCGGCCGCAGTTTCACGCTGATCGAGCTTCGCGATTGGATTGGTGAGCGGGCACAAAGCGGGCGTTTGGCGCCGAAAGGCTTCCCCAGGAGCAACCACTTCGGATACCTGCCGGGGATCGATGACGGAGGCGACTCATCCGGCGGATAGAATAGTAAGTGGACCGGAATGCCCGTGCGACCCTTGTAGCAGTGTCACTTATGGAAGAGAACCCAGCCGTCGCGTGTCAGTCGCTCCTGGGGAAGAAAACGAGCCTTGTAGTTCATCTTGCTCGATCCCCCGACCCAGTAGCCGAGATAGACGAAAGGCAATCCCCGATCCTGGGCCCGGCGAATGTTGTCGAGAATGACATAGGTGCCCAGACTGCGGCGCGGCAGATCAGGATGATAGAACGAGTAGATGAGGGAAATTCCATCCTGGAGAACGTCGATGAGCGCTGCCGCAACCAGCTGCGCCTCACCCTGCTGGCCGCGGGCCGGGCGACGATACTCGATCAGGCGGGTGTCGACGAAGGTCTCATCCACCATGGCCGCGAAGTCCAGTACCGTCATGTCGGCCATGCCGCCATCAGCATGTCTGGCATCGATGTAAGCACGGAACAAGGCGTACTGCTCGGCAGTGGCCCTCGCGGAGACCGTTCTTGCAGCCAGGTCATCGTTGGCAAGAAGAATCCGTCTGAAGCTGCTGCGCCAGTTGAACATCTTCGTTGGCACGCGAACGGAAACGCACGATGCGCAGCCGTCGCAGGCTGGTCGATAGGCGATGTTCTGGCTACGCCGAAAGCCGCCGTGCGACAGCGTGTTGTTGAGGAGCTTGGCATCGTGGCCGATCAGGTGTGTAAACACCTTGCGCTCCAGCTTGCCCGACAGATACGGGCAGGGGGCCGGCGCAGTGATGAAGAACTGCGGAAAGTGGCGGCGTTCGATGCTCAATCGTTTTCCCTTGTCGTTTCCTGCCCGATACTACCATGAGTCCGCTTCCGGAAAAGTGAGTTCAAGCCAACTCCTTGCCGCCCGGCGCGTCGAGGACGCGGATAACGAAGCCCTGCTCCGCGACCAGCGCCACGATATCCTCAGCATGCTTTCGGTCGCGCGTTTCGATCATGATTTCAAGTTCTGCCCCCTTGGCCGGCACATCGAGAAACATGCGCTGATGCGAAACCTCGAGAATGTTGGCGCCATTCCTGCCCAGCAGCGTCGCGATGCGGCCGAGAACGCCCGGACGATCGTCGATGAGAATACGCAGATTCACGATGCGCATCTCGCGCTGCAGCTCGCGGGTGATGACCGACGCGAGAATGCGAGCATCGATGTTGCCGCCGCAGAGCACCAAACCGACTTTCCGGTTGCGGAAGCGCTGCGGCTCGGCCATCACCATGGCAAGTCCTGCCGCTCCCGCTCCCTCGGCCAGTATCTTCTGATGTGTGAGGTATGCCATTACCGCACTCTCGATCTCCGACTCGCCCACAAGGCGCACGTCGTCAACAAACTGGCGGCATAGCGAGATTGTACGCTCGGTTACGTTCTTTACCGCGATGCCCTCGGCCAGCGTCGAGCCCCCGCAGACCGCGACCTCCCCACGCAGCGCCGAATACATCGAAGGATAGAGTTTGACCTCGGCCCCGAGAATTTCGATGGTCGGTTTTCGGTGCTTGGCCGCAAGAGCGGTGCCGGCAATGACCCCGCCGCCACCAATCGGAACTACGATGACATCCAGCTCGGGCTCGTCGTCCAGCATCTCGATCCCGATAGTGCCTTGGCCCGCGATGATCTGGTCGTCGTCGTATGGGTGAACGAGGGTGAGGGACCTCTCTCCCAGGATGCCTTCTGCAGCCACCTGGCTGTCGGCAAGAGTTCTCGCCCGAGAGGATTACGCTGGCGCCCAATGCGCGGGTTCGTTCCACCTTGTTGGCGGGAGTCGTCTCGGGCATCACGATGGTCGCCGGGATGCCGAGCCGCTTCGCATGATAAGCGACCGCCTGGGCATGGTTGCCGGCCGACATGGTTATCACGCCACGAGCCTTCTCAGCGGAGGAGAGGCTGGACATCTTGTTGTAGGCGCCACGGTCCTTGAAAGAATTCGTCACCTGCATGCTTTCAAGCTTCACGTATATCTGTGCGCCCGTGACCTCGGAGAGTTTTGCGGAGAAGAGCAGCGGCGTTCTAACCACGTGACCCTTCAACGTCTGGCAGGCTCTCTCGATGTCCTGGATGGTGACAGCCATGAAGCTGCAGGCCTTGCCGGCTCTGGAACGAAGACTACGCCCTTGCCGTCTTGATGCGACTGGCCACTTCGCAGGCGAAATATGTCAGGATACCGTCGGCGCCCGCGCGCTTGAACGCGAGCAGGCTTTCATCGGTGATCTTGTCACCGTCGAGCCATCCGTTGCGCGCTGCAGCCCTGATCATCGCGTACTCTCCCGATACCTGATACACGAAGGTCGGAACGGCAAATGTCCGTTTCACCCGGAATAGGACGTCGAGATACGGCAGGCCGGGCTTTACGAGCACCATGTCGGCGCCCTCGGCCAGGTCCAGCTCGACCTCCCGCATCGCCTCGTCGCTATTGCCCGGATCCATCTGATAGGTTTTCTTGTCGCCGACCAGGGCGCTCGAGGAGCCTATCGCGTCACGAAACGGGCCGTAGAAGCTGCTCGCGAACTTGGCGCTGTAGGCCATGATCATTACGCTCTCAAAGCCGTTCCCTTCGAGTGTTTGCCTGATCCCGGCGACGCGGCCGTCCATCATGTCGGACGGTGCTATGATATCGCAGCCTGCCTCCGCCTGGATGAGGGACTGACGGCACAGCACGTCGATCGTTCGATCATTTGTGATCTCTTGACCATCCATGAGGCCGTCATGGCCGTGACTCGTATAGGGATCGAGTGCAACGTCGCACAGTATTCCGATATCCGGCACGGACTGCTTGATGGCCTTTATGGCGCGGCAGATGAGGTTGTCCGGGTTGAGAGCTTCGCGTCCATCGGGAGACCGCAACGAGGGCTCGACACTGGGGAAGAGGGCAATGACTGGAATCTCGAGCTTGGCCGCTGCCTCGGCCGCCCGCACCGCCAGGTCGATCGATAGTCGTTCCACGCCTGGCATCGATGCCACGGGCTGCCGCGCCTGGTTTCCTTCGATCACGAACAGCGGCCATATCAAATCGCTTACTGTAACCGCGTTCTCACGCACCAGATTGCGCGACCAGGCACTCTTTCGGCCGCGCCGCAGGCGAGTTGCCGGGAACCCCGGATCCATCCTCGACGGATGCTCCTTACCGAGCAGGTTGGCGGGCTGCCAGCTTGTGTGTTTGTCGATATTTCTGTTCATTCTTGTGCTCCCGGGTGGGGTGCAATTATGCCTGCTGACCGACCGCTGCGAAATAGGCGATCACTCGCGGGATTTTGCGCGGCCGTCGTCGAGCAGGCCCGAGGGTAACGATCGGTCAACGTTACTTCGAATGGGTTTCGACAACCGCTAATAGTCAGCTCTATTTTACCAAAGCTTTTCGCCTCGTCTTAACGACGAGCGGCTATGCTTCTCCCTCGTTTTGAGGAAGGGTCAGAAAAAGAAGAACCTCCTCGGGGAATTACAGGCAGGTGTCCAAATGCAGTATCAGACTGCCGCCGCGGCGGTCGAAGCGCTCACTTCCGGGCGACAGGAAGTGAAGCATCGCTATGTCGAGGCACTCGTGCTCATTGAGCGGCTCCATCGCCGACTGCTGGACGTCATCAAGGATGAGTTCGAGCGGCAGGGCGATCCGGGGGTCAATGCGGTCCAGGCTCTCCTGCTTTTCAACATCGCAGATGCAGAGTTGACTGCCGGAGAACTCAAGACGCGCGGCCACTATCAAGGCTCGAACGTCTCCTACAACCTCAAGAAACTCGTCGAGGCGGGCTACGTGAATCATGAACGCTCCACCTCCGACAAGCGATCCGTGAGGGTGAGGCTCACACCACGGGGTCAGGTAATCCGCCGCAGGGTTGATCAACTCTATAATCGCCAGATCCTTTCCATTACGGATGTGGCGGGCTTGTCGATTGAGGAGTTCGATCGCCTCAATAAGGCTCTCGCCCGACTTGAGCGCTTTTGGAGGGATCAGATTCTGTATCGACTCTGATCGAAATCCCGTACGCCACGCGCGCGCTCATTCAGCCTATTGTGGCTCTGAGCACCCACTGTTGCACAAATGCTACAGTTCTCTCTGATAATCTGCGTCTGGATTTTGATTGCCACGGTGTTTTGACGTGAACCCGCCATCTTGGTAGAGGAGAGTGTTGCGGGTGGTGGGCACGGGAGCGAGCAAAGTGCGTCAGAAAGATATTGAGGCAGCCGGGTTGGTTGCCAAGCAGCACCTCATGCATACAGGTGGCCGGCTTAGCCGCCGCACCGCGCTGCTACTGCTTGGTGGTGCGTTTCTAGCCGTTGCCGGCGACTCCGCCTCGGCCTTCTTCTCGAAGCGGAGCAACAAAGACAGGAGCAAGGCGACCACGGTAACTGAAGTCGTCGAAGACGTGCGCGATTCGGCGCCGATGCTGTTCCCGGGCAGCGACCTGGCGATGATGAGGGCGATCGCGCGCTATGAATTGATTGTATCGCGGGGCGGCTGGCCCAGGCTCGACAACATCCGAAAGCTCGTCCCTGGCGCCCATGGCGCTGCTGTCGTGAGACTGAAGCAGCGGTTGGCGGCCGAAGGTTATCTGGCTCCGGATCAAGCCGCTGACCCGACGTTCGATGGCCCGACCCATCAGGCCGTGCTGCGTTTTCAGCGCAATCATGGCTTGGCTCCAACTGGGCGAATCGACAAACAGGTCGCACGGATAATGAATGTGCCGGCCGACCACCGACTGGCCACACTACGGGCCAACCTGCCGCGTGTTCAGGAATACGCGCGCAATCTGGGCGATCGTTACATCATCGTGAACATTCCAGCCGCACAGCTCGAGGCAGTTAGTGGCGGCAGTGCATATTCGCGCCACAACGTCATCGCGGGCAAGCCCGAGCGGCCATCACCGGTGGTAGCGACGCAGATCGCGGACCTCAATTTCAATCCCTACTGGAACGCACCCGCGAGCATTGTCGAGAAGGACATCATTCCCGAACTGATCAAGGATCGGCATCACCTCGAGAAGATGAACATTCGGATATTTGACGGCGTTGGCGGACCTGAAGTCGACCCCGCTACTGTCGACTGGGCCAACACGCGGGGCGACCGCTACCATTTCCGGCAGGAGCCAGGCGGAGAGAACGCCATGGCGACCGTGAAGATCAATTTTCCAAGCCCGTTCGGCGTGTACATGCATGATACGCCGGCCAAGAAGCTCTTCACCGTGGGTGACCGCTATTTCTCCTCGGGTTGTGTGCGCGTAGAACAGGTGCACACGCTCGTCGACTGGATCCTGCGGGGTCAAGAGGGTTGGGACATGGATCGCATTTCCGAGGTTGCCGACGCAGCCGAGCGGGTCGATGTCAAGGTTAGTGACGGCCCGCAACTGCGCTGGGCGTATCTGACCGCCTGGGCGACGGAAGACGGCCGGGTGCATTTCCGACCCGATGTGTATGAGTTGGACGGAAGTGGATTTGTGGTTGGCCAGCCGCTGCCGCTGGGCGAGGGGTATGGGAGTCTCCGCTGGACGACGGAGCCCATTCCCTACGGCGACGAGGGCCCGGACGTCTTCCTGGAATCCGATGCCGTCCAGTTGCCGAAGCCGGAGAAGCAGAAATCCGTTGTTCCCGGAATCGCCAATTTCAAGCCGAAGAAGCGAACAACGTCAGTATCGACATTGACGGGCAAGCGGTCCGTACCGTCCCTTGGACCACAGGATTCCAATTAGTTGTCGCGTCTAAAACTCCATTGCATGTTCGGATTCGGGTCCACCACCTGATTTGTAGCTGCTCTCGAGAAGAGACAATGCGCTTTTCCATCCCCCAAGGCGCAAAAAGCATCGGATATGACGTTTGGTGGCGAGGCAAACGGATAGGCGGTGCTCGATAGGTGTTTGCCGCATATTCGATCCGTCATGGGGGGGTGGATATGGCTAGAAAAGCCGCAAAAAGGAGCCGTCGGCGCTCGATTTCCGCGTTCTTTCGGGAGCGGCTTGCGGCGGTTGATCCACCGCTGGCCGGCGCTGTCCGGAAAGAGCTTGCGCGGCAGCGAAACGAGATCGAGCTCATTGCTTCCGAAAACATCGTTTCGCGGGCGGTTCTGGAAGCGCAAGGTTCCGCGCTTACTAACAAGTATGCCGAAGGCTATCCCGGCCGACGATATTATGGCGGTTGCCAATATGTGGACGAAGCCGAACAGCTCGCCATCGAGCGCGCCAGGAAGCTTTTCGACTGCGCCTACGCCAATGTACAGCCCCATTCCGGCGCTCAGGCAAACCAGGCGGTTTTTTTCGCGCTGCTGAAACCGGGCGACGCCTTCATGGGGCTTAGCCTAAATGCGGGCGGTCACTTGACGCATGGCTCGCCGGTCAATCAGTCAGGCAGATGGTTTCGCGTAATACCCTATGGCGTCAGACCCGACGACCATCGCATTGACTATGACGATGTACAGCGCATCGCCGAGACGGAACGGCCGAAGCTCATCATCGCCGGCGGCTCCGCCTATCCGCGGATCATCGATTTCAAGCGCTTTCGCGAAATCGCCGACGCGGTCGGCGCAATCTTCATGGTCGACATGGCACACTTCGCGGGCCTGGTTGCGGGAGGTGTTCATCCCAATCCGCTGGAGCATGCCCATGTCGTCTCGACCACCACCCACAAGACGCTGCGGGGGCCTCGGGGTGGCATGGTGTTGTCGCGCGATGAGGAATTGGGCAAGCGCATAAACTCCGCTGTTTTCCCGGGCCTGCAGGGGGGCCCGCTGATGCACGTCATTGCAGCCAAAGCCGTTGCGCTCAGGGAAGCCCTGCGCCCAACCTTCAAGTCTTATGCCCGAAATGTCGTCGCAAACGCTCGCCGACTTGCCGAAACCATGGGCGACGGCGGACTGGCGATCACCTCCGGCGGCACCGACACACATCTTCTCCTTGTCGATTTGCGCAAGAAGAGGCTGACCGGCAACGTCGTCGAGCGATCTTTGGGCCGTGCATACATTACCTGCAACAAAAACGGGATCCCCTTCGATCCGGAAAAGCCAACGGTAACGTCGGGAATCAGGCTCGGAACACCCGCATCCACCACTCGAGGTTTTGGCGCCGGGGAATTCAGGCGCGTGGGGGAGCTTGTTCTCGAAGTGCTGGACGGCCTTGCGAAGAACGGCGAAGAGGGCAATTCTCGCGTGGAAACGTCGGTCAGGAAGAAGGTTCTGAAGCTTACCGGCCGGTTTCCGGTCTATGGCTAGGGCTCAAAGGGGGGCTGATGCGCTGCCCATACTGCGGTAACGGCGACACGCAGGTCAAAGACTCGCGCCCCAGTGAAGATGCCGCTGCGATCCGGCGGCGCCGCTACTGCGCGGACTGCGGCGGCCGCTTTACAACATTTGAACGGGTGCAGCTGCGCGAGATTCAGGTATTGAAGCGCTCCGGCCGCCGCGTGCCTTTCGACCGCGACAAGCTGATGCGTTCAATCCAGATTGCATTGCGCAAACGAAATGTCGACCCGGAGCGCGTCGAACGGATGGTATCTGGCATCGTCAGGCGGCTGGAGGGTCTGGGCGAGAACGAAGTCAAATCCGAAACCATAGGCAAGCTCGTGATGGAAGCGTTACGCGGGCTCGACGACGTCGCCTACGTACGGTTTGCGTCTGTCTACAAGAACTTCCGTGAGGCCAAGGACTTCGAGGAGCTGCTGGGAGAACTTTCGGGCGATGACAGCGAGGAGCCACGCAGCAACGCGGGCGAGGGCATCAAGAAGGCGTGAGCAACCGCCGAAACGCCTGGATTGTTGCAGCAACCGATCGGTCTCATGAACGAGCAGGATCGCCACTACCTTCTCCAGGCCCTGGGTGTCGGCCGCCGCACCATGGGAGCGACGGGAGACAATCCTGCGGTCGGGTGTGTTCTCGTGCGCGCGGGCAGCGTGGTCGGCGTAGGTTGGACGCAGGAGGGCGGCCGGCCGCATGCCGAAACCCAGGCGCTCGCCATGGCAGGCGAGAAGGCCAGGGGCGCGACTGCCTACGTCAGCCTCGAGCCGTGCAGCCACCGCGGACGCACCCCGCCTTGTGCCGATGCGCTGATCACCGCCGGTATCGCCCGCGTCGTCAGCGCCATCGAGGACCCGGATCCGCGCGTCAAGGGTAGTGGGCATGACCGGCTCAGGGCTGCGGGTATCGCTGTCCGCACGGGTGTATGTCGTGATGAGGCTCAGCACGATCTGGCGGGTTTCTTCATGCGTATTTGCAGTCAACGACCCTATGTCACGCTGAAGCTTGCCCTGTCTGCCGATGGCAAGCTTGCGAAACGACCGGGGGAGCGGACTGCGATCACCTCGCCGCGCTCCAACGCGCAGGTTCATCTCATGCGGTCGCGATCCGACGCCATCATGGTCGGCGCCAATACGGTTCGTATCGACGATCCCTCGCTGACCTGCCGCCTTGCTGGTCTGGAGCATCGTTCGCCGATTGCGATCATCATGGATTCGCTGCTCACCGTGCCGACATCGTGTCGGCTCGTAACACGCGCGCACCAGCGCCCGCTTTGGATCATGTGCGCCGCGGGTCTGCGAAATGCTGCACTGGAGAGGGCCGGCGCAGTCCTTCTGGACGGGGCTGTCGACGCTGCCGGCCGGATCGGCATCGCCGAGTCGCTTGCCGAGCTTGCCAGGCGCGGAATTCAGCGTCTGATGGTGGAAGGGGGCGCGATTCTGGCCGGCCAGTTCCTGGCGGCTGGCCTGGTCGATGAAGCAGTAGTATTCACCTCTCGTATGGTTCTGGGACCGCAAGGCGTCGCAGCTCCGCTTCCGTTGCCCGGCCTCAAGACGGTGGAAGAGGAAGTGCTTGGGGACGACCGTCGCACCCGGTATGAGAGAATGTAAAGCGGTCTGCCGGCCGCGCAGAACGCAAGGGCCTTGGACGGGATGTTCACCGGCATTGTTTCCGATGTGGGCACAGTCATGGCTGTGGAATCGCGCGGCGACACGCGCGTGACCATTGCGTGCGGGCATGATGCGACGGAAATCAACATTGGCGCCTCGATCCTGTGTTCGGGAATCTGTCTGTCGGCCGTTGCCAGGGGCGATTTGGGCGGCAAGCCGTACTTTGTTATCGAGGCCTCGGCTGAAACCAAAGCGAGGACGACGCTGGCCTCCTGGCGTGTTGGGACAAAGGTGAATCTCGAGCAGGCTCTGAAGATCGGCGATGAGCTTGGCGGACACCTCGTTACGGGACACATCGATGGCGTGGGCAGCGTTGTCACAATGACGGCGGAGGGAGCTTCGGTGCGCATGCGCATTCGTGCCCCAACCGAGTTGATGCCTTTCATTGCTCCGAAAGGCTCCGTTTGCCTCGATGGAGCGTCGCTCACGGTCAATGAAGTCAATAGCGCTGAATTCGGCTTAAATCTCATTCCGCACACGCTTGCCACTACGACCTTCGGCACTGCCGCCGTGGGCCAGGCGATGAACATCGAGATCGACATTCTTGGCGCGCTATGTGGCGCGGCTGATCGACTTCCGCACCCCATGAAGAAGCCCCGTTGCATCGAACCGGTGCTGAAGCGAAGGGCTCGTGTGCTCATAGTCGAGGCTCGTTTCTACCAGCAGTATTCTGACGAGCTGGTGCGGGGAGCCGTGGCAGCCATCGAACGGGCGGGCGCGATCTGGCAACGACTGGCGGTCCCCGGCGCGCTTGAGATTCCCTGCGCCATCGCGCTTGCCGCAAGATCACGCCGGTTTGACGGCTTCGTCGCGCTGGGTGTTGTGATCCGGGGTGAAACATCGCATTACGATATCGTTGCGTTCGAAAGCGCTCGTGGGCTGATGGATCTGACGCTGCAGGGCATAGCCATTGGCAATGGCGTGCTCACGTGTGAAAACGATGAGCAGGCTTGGTCGCGTGTGCGGGTGGATGGCATGAACAAGGGTGGAGGAGCTGCGGAAGCAGCCTTGCGTATGATCGCGGTTGCCACAACGATGACCGGAAAGAGTTGATAGCAGGCATGGCTGGCGCCGCTCGAACGGCAAGGAAGTCCCGCCTTGTCCGACGCTCGGCCTCCCGGCTCGGCGCCGTACAGGCTCTCTACCAGATGGAGCTTGCCGAAGCGGAGGTGGCGGATGTGCTCAAGCAGTTTTCAACGCGCACCACCGGCGAAAACTTTGATGGTGGCGAATGCGGAGCTGCCGATTTCGCGTTCCTTGAGGAACTCGTCACCGGAGTCGTGCGCGAGCAGCGCGCCATCGACCCCCGGATCGCCGATTGCCTGGCGTCCGGGTGGAATCTCGCACGCCTCGATGCGATACTGCGTGCAATACTAAGGGCTGGCGCCTACGAGCTGATGTTCCGTGAAGATGTGCCCGCCAAGGTGGTGATCTCCGAATATTTGAACGTAGCGCACGCCTTTTTTGAGGACGAAGAGCCTTCGTTCATCAACGGCGTGCTCGATCGGCTCGCCAGGTCGCTCGCTACTCCGCGACTGTAAGTGAGCATGGACTCCGGTATCGTCATCGAAGCTGACGACGCTGAGGCGAAGCACGCCGCTGTTGTTCTCGCCATCGCCAATGCACTCTATGGCGCCGCTGCGGTCAGCCTGTTTGCCACTGCAGGGCTGGTGGGCACCATCCTGGCTCCCTCGCGCGCTTGGGCGACTTTGCCGCTCTCGACCTTCGTGATCGGCACCATGTGTTCGACCATACCGGTCGCGCTCTTGATGCGCCGCTTCGGCCGCAAGCTCGGGTTTATCGGCGGGTCTCTGGTCGGCGTGTTCGCCTGCCTATTGTCGGCTTGGGCGATCTACGTTGGAGACTTTGCGTTGTTCAGCACCGCGACCTTTCTCCTCGGCGTCTATCAGGCATCCAGCCAGTACTATCGCTTCGCGGCCGCCGACATTGCGTCCCCGGGATTTCGGGCGAAGGCTGTCTCGTGGGTGTTGACCGGCGGCGTGGCCTCGGCAGTATTCGGCACACTGCTGGTGATGCAGACCAAAGACATGCTTGCGCCATATCTGTTCGCGGGTTGTTATCTCGCAAGCGCGGCGTGCGCGGGGCTCAGCGTGGTTGTCATTTCTTTTCTCCGCTCCCCGCCGCCGACGCTGGCGGCGGCCGGCGTTCAAAGGCCCCTCGGCGTCATCGTTCGCCAACCACGGCTGGTTGCTGCAATTGCTTGCGGCACCATTGCCTACGGTGTCATGAGCCTGGTCATGACGGCGAGCCCCATCGCCATGGTCGACTGCGGATTTTCGGTGAACGCAGCAAGCTGGGTGATCCAATGGCACGCGGTCGCGATGTTCCTGCCGAGTTTCTTTACCGGCACTTTGATCGGTTGGATTGGCGTTGAGAGAATAACCGCGATGGGCATGGTGCTGCTCGCCGGCGCGGCGGCGGCTGCCTTGCTCGGTCTGGCCTTCCCGGTTTTCGCGGTGGCGCTCGTTTTGCTTGGTCTCGGCTGGAACTTCGGTTTTATTGGTGCAACCACCATGGTTGTTGATTGCTATCGCGCCTCGGAGCGCAACAAGGTTCAGGCCTTGAACGACTTTGCCATCTTCGCGGTCGTAGCGCTGTCTTCGCTCACCTCGGGAGCGATTCTCGAGGCGTTGGGCTGGTATGCCGTGAATTATGCGGTGTTTCCGATGGTCGCAGCAGGTTTGCTGCTGCTGATGTGGCTCGTCACCACAGCGCGGCGGTCGAGAGGAGTTGCAACATGACACTTGAGGTTTGGCTCGCCTTTGTCGCAGCCACGGCCGTATTGCTTGTCATTCCCGGGCCGACGATCCTGCTCGTTGTCTCGTATGCGTTGGGGCAGGGCTGCGAACCGCTTTGCCAACAGCCGTTGGCGTGGCTCTGGGTGAGTTCACCGCCATGCCGCTCTCGATGCTCGGTGTTGGAGTCTTGCTGTCGGCCTCGGCGACGGTGTTTACGTTGCTCAAGTGGCTGGGCGCCGCCTATCTGATTTATCTTGGTGTACGACTGTGGTGCTCCGGCACGAGGCTCCAGTCAGCTCCGATTGCAGGGCGGCCCGCTGGCTCAAGTATGCTGGCCGACGCCTGGATTGTGACCGCCCTCAATCCCAAGAGTTCTGACTTTTTTGTAGCCTTTCTGCCGCAGTTCCTTGATCCGGCGACTGATCTCTGGACGCAAATGGCCATGTTTGAAGCAAGCTTCATAACGCTCGCTTTCGCAAATGCGCTCGGCTATGCGCTTCTGGCATCGCGGGCGCGCGCAGCTATAACCAGCAACAATGTAGTCGCCGTGATCAATCGCATCGGCGGCGGTCTTCTGATCGCCGTCGGACTTGCCGCGCTGCGCGTGCGCACCGTTGCGACCTAGCGCCATGGCATTGGCGAAACATAACGCGACGCTGAGGCGCCAGGGCGGCGGCTACGAAGTTTGGTGACGCCGCGGCTGCGCTTTTGCGCATGGCTTCGGATGCGCTAATTTGTTTGCCTTTCTTTCGCCCATTTGGCATGTTCCGCGCGATTTTTTCGACTACCAGGGAACCGCGGACGGCTGGGAGCAGAGTTGTGGCCTCTGGCCTCCCTGATCGCGGCTTCCGTATCTGAAAACCGTCCAAACAAGTTCATCATCCTATCAAGCGGGGACTGATCTATGACTTCGACGCTGTGGCTTATTGTAGCGTGCGGTGCCCTTTCGATCGTCTACGGAATATTCACTACGCAGGCGTTGATGGCCGCCGACGCGGGGACGGCTCGCATGCAGGAGATATCCGCCGCCGTGCGCGAAGGGGCACAGGCATATCTGAAGCGCCAGTACACTACGATCGCGATTGTCGGCGCCTTGATATTCGTTGTCGCCTGGCTGTTGCTGGGAGGCTATTCGGCTCTTGGCTTTGCGCTCGGAGCCTTTCTTTCCGGCGCGGCCGGCTTTATCGGCATGAATGTTTCGGTGCGCGCCAATGTCCGCGTGGCGCAAGCCGCGACGAAGTCGCTAGCCGAGGGGCTGGATCTTGCCTACAAGTCGGGCGCGGTCACGGGCCTTCTCGTCGCGGGTCTGGGTCTGTTGGGCGTGACGTTGTATTTCGGCTTCCTGACCACAGTGCTGGGCTTCGCCCCCACCAGTCGAACCGTGATCGATGCGCTCGTGGCGCTATCCTTCGGCGCCTCGCTCATTTCGATTTTTGCGCGGCTCGGCGGCGGAATTTTCACCAAGGGAGCAGATGTGGGCGGCGACATGGTCGGCAAGGTTGAAGCGGGGATTCCGGAGGACGATCCGCGAAATCCGGCAACCATAGCCGACAACGTTGGCGACAATGTTGGCGATTGCGCCGGCATGGCCGCCGATCTCTTCGAAACCTATGTGGTGACGACCGTTGCCACCATGGTGCTGGCGGCGATTGTGCTTCCCGACGCAATGAGGCTTTCCGGAATGATCCTGCCGCTCGCGATTGGCGGCGCCTGCGTCGTCACTTCCATCATCGGATCATATTTTGTGAAGCTTGGCGCCTCGAACAACATCATGGGCGCCCTGTACAAGGGATTCGTCGTCACCGCCGTCCTTTCACTGATCGTCCTCTATCCCCTCATCAGCTACGTGTTCGGGGGCATGGCCACCGATCTCGGTGGCTTTACGGCCATGCGTCTGTTCTGGTGCGGTGCAACGGGACTGGTCGTGACCGGATTGATCGTTTGGATCACCGAATACTACACCGGAATCGGTCGCCGTCCGGTGAACTCGATCGCCGAGGCCTCCCTCACCGGTCACGGCACCAACGTAATCCAGGGTCTCGCGGTGTCGCTCGAAGCAACCGCGCTTCCGGCGCTCGTGATCATCGCCGGGATCATTGTTGCGTTCAACCTGGCGGGTCTTTTCGGCATCGCCGTCGCGGTTACCACGATGCTGGCCCTGGCCGGCATGGTCGTGGCGCTCGATGCGTTTGGTCCCGTCACGGACAACGCCGGCGGCATCGCCGAAATGGCGGGTCTGGCCAAAGACGTGCGTCACAATACCGATGCACTCGACGCAGTCGGAAACACCACCAAAGCGGTGACCAAGGGATACGCCATCGGATCGGCGGGTCTGGGGGCTCTCGTGTTGTTTGCTGCCTATACTCAGGATCTGAAATACTTCGCCGCGATTGCCGAACCAGGAACCTTCTTCTACGGACTGGGAGACATCTCGTTCTCTCTCGCCGATCCTTACGTCGTTGTGGGCCTGCTGTTCGGCGGGCTCCTGCCATACCTGTTTGCCGGAATGTCCATGACCGCGGTAGGGCGTGCCGCGCAATCGGTGGTGATCGAAGTTCGGCGGCAGTTCAAGGAAAAACCAGGCATCATGTTGGGCACGGATCGGCCCGATTATGGTCGCGCGGTGGACATGCTCACCCGGGCGGCGATCAAGGAAATGATCATACCCTCGCTTCTGCCGGTGTTGTCGCCAATCCTGGTGTTCACGCTGGTCACTTTCATCGCCGGCAAGGCTGCCGGTTTTGCTGCCCTCGGAGCAATGCTGTTGGGGGTTATCGTAACCGGTCTCTTTGTCGCCATTTCAATGACCGCCGGGGGGGGCGCCTGGGACAATGCCAAGAAGTCCTTCGAAGACGGGTTTGTCGATGCGAAGGGCCAGAAGCACTTCAAGGGCTCGGAAGCGCACAAGGCCTCAGTAACTGGCGATACGGTCGGCGATCCCTACAAAGATACGGCCGGGCCCGCGGTGAATCCGATGATCAAGATCACCAATATCGTGGCATTGCTGTTGCTGGCAGTTCTCGCCCAGTGACGTCGGCGCTCAGATCTTCGGAATGGGGGAAGTCGGCGGAGACTTCTTGCCGCCCGAAAAGCGGCCGACGTTGGAGAAGATCTGCTGCAGAATCGTAAGCTCCTTGCCGACGGTGGGAGTTTTGCGGCTGTTGAAGTCCACGATCTGACCGTCCTCCAGCCCATAATTGGCAAATGAAGAGACCTGGTCATTCTGATCGAATCGAATCGCATAGACTTGGCGGTCCGTTTCCTCGGGCGTAAAGAATGCTCGCTGTTCCACACGGCTCGAGATGTAGTAGTAGCTGTCGCCTTGGAATTTGATGCTGGCGGTTGTGGAAGGAGAGCCGAGAGTTGCTTCAACTTCCGACTTTGCCATTCCGATCTGTACGCGGTCCAGGTCTCCCGGCCGGGCCTGATAGCCGCGATAGTCGATCGTGGGCTGGCAGGCCGCCAGCACGACCAGCGCTGCGCTGAGCTGGAAACAGCGCTGTATCTGTCGCGACGGGGACGGTATCGTTGCAAGCGGCCTAGTCATCGGGAGCTCTGGCTAGCATACTGATGGCCGCGGGTCGACTGGCGCCGGGCAGCCGTTACGGCAGGCATCAATCGGCGAGATGAGGATCGCATGTTCTTCCGGCGTCTGTTCGTTCGCGACGACCATGATCGGACAGCCCGGCAGGTCTATGAACTGATTGTGGCCAAGGCGCGGCAACGGGGCTTGTATGAGCATTTGCAGGTAGCCGACACTCTCGAGGGGCGCTTCGATGCTCTGGTGCTTTTTGCGGTCCTGCTGATGCGTCGGCTGGGCCAGGGACCGCAGGCCGCGCGCGACCTGAGCCAGGCGATATTCGATCAGCTGTTTCAGGACATGGACCGCTCGCTGCGCGAGATGGGTGTTGGCGACTTGTCGGTCGGAAAACGGGTGCGCCGGCTCGCTGAAATATTTTATGGACGCGCCGCAGCATACCGGCATGCCCTTGCTGCAGGGACGGAAGAGACACTGTGCCGCGCATTGATGCGCAATTTTTATCCGCTCGGTGTGGATGATCGGATTGCGCGTGACCTCGCCAGCTATGTCGCCAGATGCGCAGCCTTCCTCGACCGGCAAGACATGTCGGATCTTGTTTCCGGCCGAGTTCTTCTTCCCGACTATGCGCTGACATTGGCTTCGCGATGACCCCCGAGTTGAGCCGATGCGTGGCGGTGAGTCGAGTGCCTCCAGGTGGCGTGATGGAGCATGTCGTTGCCAGTGAGGCAGAACGCAATGCCTCGGCCCGTCGTTTCGGCCTCGCTGCGATTAACGAACTCAGCGGCCTTCTCCGGCTCGAGCCCTGGCGGCGCGGCGGTGTCAAGGTCATCGGTCGCCTGAATGCCGTGATTGTCCAGACATGCGTTGTGACGCTGGATTTGTTCGAGGTCGCAGTGCAAGATGAAGTTGTTCGCTATTTTGTCGGGCAGAACATGCCCGGCCCCGCCGCTTCCGTGCATTCAGTCGAAGCTTTGGATGAGGATGCTCCAGACACCGTCACAGGCGACTGCATCGACATTGGAGAACTCCTGGCTGAAACGCTCGGCTTAGCAATCGATCCCTATCCGCGAAAACCGGGTGCCATTTTCGAGCCGGCGGAAAACCAAGCCCTTGGCGGTGATTCGGAAGCCAATCCTTTCGCTGTACTGGCAAGAATCAAGGCGACAGGCGTTTCTCGCAAGGGCCGCGCATGATCCATCTGGGTAGTCCGTGTTTGCCCGGAGATTTCGACTCGCACGGCAGGCTCGGCGGCTCGAAATGTGCTTTCGTCATGAAGGGCCGCGCGCATGGCTGAGGCGCTGACCATCTCGATCGATGCCATGGGCGGCGACCTGGGACCCGCTATGGTGGTTCCCGCTCTGGACATGATTGTCGAACGGCACCCCGGCGTCCGAATTCTTCTGTATGGCGACCAAGGTCGGATTCAGCCCTTCTTGTCGCGGCTCCGTCACGGTGTCAACTCCGTAACCGTGCGCCATACCGACGTCTGGATAGCGATGGACGACAAGCCCAGCCAGGCGCTGCGGCGGGGGCGGTTCAAGAGTAGCATGTGGCTGTCTATTGACGCCGTAAGGCATCACGAGGCCGATGTCGCAGTTTCAGCCGGCAATACCGGTGCGCTGATGGCGATGGCGACCTTCATCCTGAAAACCATGAAGGGAATCAAACGGCCGGCGATGGCCGGCATCTGGCCGACGCTCCGGGGCGAAAGCATCGTGCTCGATGTCGGCGCGACGATTGGCGTCGACGCCGAGCAGCTCGTTCAGTTTGCGATCATGGGTGAAGCCATGGCACGGTGCATTTTCGGTATCGAGAGGCCTACCGTCGGACTGCTGAACATGGGAGCCGAGGAGGTGAAGGGAAACGAGGTTGTGCGCGACACCGGGCGCATTTTGCGCGAAGCCGCTTTGCCCATTGAGTACTACGGCTTTGTCGAGGGCGACGACCTGGGCAAGGGAACCGTCGACGTCGTGGTGACCGAAGGCTTCACCGGGAACATCGCGCTAAAAACCGCGGAAGGTACCGCCAAGCAGCTGATGACCTATTTGAAGTGGGCGCTTTCTCGAACGTGGAGTTCACGGCTTGGTGCGGTGCTTGCACGGGGCGCATTCAAGGCGCTGCAGGACAAGATGGATCCCAAGCACCATAATGGCGGCGTGTTCCTGGGTCTTAACGGCATCGTGGTGAAAAGCCACGGCGCCACGGACCCGTTCGGCTTTGCTGCTGCGGTGGATGTCGCGGTTGAAATGGCCGAGAATTCGGTGATCGCGAAAATTGCAGCCGATCTCCAGGCGATGAACATGATGAGCATCAAGACGGCAACCGATACCGCGCCGCCTGAGCAAGTCGAACTGTCGCAACCGATTACATGATCCGCTCGCTCATCACCGGCGTGGGGTCTTATTTGCCGCGGAAGGTCCTGTCGAATCACGACCTCGCGCGGATGGTCGACACGAGCGATGAATGGATCGTTGCCCGAACGGGGATCCGCGAACGGCGTATCGCCGCTGACGGAGAAATGACCTCGGATCTGGCGACGGCTGCTGCAACCGCAGCGCTTGAGCACGCCGGTTTGGCAGCCTCCGAAATTGATCTCATCATATTGGCAACCGCCACCCCTGATCAGACGTTTCCGGCCACGGCCGCGACGGTCCAGTCGCGCCTCGGCATCACCTCGGGTGCCGCCTTCGACCTCCAGGCTGTTTGCTCTGGATTCGTCTATGGCCTCACGACAGCCGATTGCTTCCTCAGGGCCGGTCAGGCAAAACGCGCTCTCGTTATTGGCGCCGAAACGTTCTCACGGATAGTGGATTGGAAGGACCGGTCTACTTGCGTTCTGTTTGGTGATGGGGCGGGTGCGATGGTCATCGAGCCCGGGCACGGTAACGGAACTGCCGCCGATCGCGGCATTTTGGTTTCGCGCATTCATTCTGACGGCCGTTTTCGCGACAAACTCTATGTCGATGGAGGCCCGTCGAGCACGCGGACGGTTGGTCATCTGCGCATGGAGGGCCGTGAAGTCTTTCGCCATGCTGTCACCAATATCAGCAATGTAATGCTGCAAACGATGGCGGAGGAGGGCATCAAGGCGACGGACATCGATTGGTTCGTACCCCATCAGGCGAACCGCCGCATTCTGGAGGGTACAGCGCGCAAACTTGGTCTGCGCGAGGAGAGCATCGTCATGACAATCGACAGGCACGCCAACACCTCCGCTGCCTCGATCCCGCTGGCCTTTGACGTCGCCGTGCGCGATGGCCGAATCAAGCGCGGCGACCTGGTGTTGATGGAGGCGATGGGCGGCGGGTTCACCTGGGGTGCCACCCTTGTCCGGTATTAGAGGCGCTGCCGTGCGGCCAGAGACTAGGCCAGAGACTCTAGCAAGAAACAAAACCGCGAGTCATGCGGCAGCCGGCGTGATCTGGACGCCGACGACGATCCCGCTACACTCTATAGCACAGCACCAACAGGTGCCCGTTTCATGTCCAGCGGGTCGGTAACGCCGGTGGCGAACTAAGCTATTGACATTGTTCGCTGGTATTGCGTCCTGGCTATTGATTCAATGGCTCAATGCTCCTAACCTTACTGCCGGACGTCGATGAGGGGCAGTATGGCTGGCAGGACGTTGACCCGGGCCGACCTCAGCGAGGCGGTGCATAGACAGGTCGGCCTATCGCGGACAGAGTCGGCCGATCTCGTGAAGCTGGTGCTTGACACGATGACTGACAGCATCGTCGATGGTCACAGTATCAAGCTTTCCTCGTTCGGAACCTTTCTCGTGAGGCGGAAGTCCGGACGCATGGGTCGTAATCCGAAGACGGGCCAGGAGGTGCCGATTACGCCTCGGCGAGTACTGGTGTTCAGACCAAGCCAGGTCATGAAGAATCTGATCAACGGCGAGCATGCCGGGGACATGGAGTAGACAGGTGGCTCAGATCGCCGAACGGACCCGTGAAGTGGAGGAGGAGGAAGTTCGACGGGAAAAGTCCCCCGATGCGTTTCGTACCATCAGCGAGGTTGCCGATAGCCTCAACGTGCCCCAGCACGTGCTGCGATTCTGGGAAACCCGATTTTCGCAGATCAGGCCTATGAAGCGCGGCGGCGGACGGCGTTATTACCGGCCTAACGACATCGACCTCTTGAAGGGCATAAGAGAGCTTTTGTACGGCCAAGGATATACGATCCGGGGCGTGCAGCGCATCTTGAAGGAAAGCGGCACTGCTCATGTCGTGGCGATCGGTCGCGGCGAAATCAAGCCCGGCACGCCGGACGTTTCGGAAAACGAACCAAAGTCGGTAGCGATCGCTCCTCGCCGCCCAGCCAGGGCGGCGTTGCGGCAGGTGGGCTCCGACGACTCGGAGGATACAACGCAAGCGCCGTCTCCGCCCTCTGTCTTGAATGTCCATCAGATGGGCTTGCTCCGCGAAGCATTGGGCGAGCTTTCGGCCGTGCGCAAGCTTCTGAGCAGCGACAGCTGACGGCACCAAGCTTCAGCTCCCGCTTTCTCGGCAGTGTCGCGGATGCTATAGAGGCCTACGTCGGAGCGTAGCGCAGCCCGGTAGCGCACTACTCTGGGGGGGTAGGGGTCGCGGGTTCGAATCCCGCCGCTCCGACCATAATCAAACCTATACGATGAGGATTGGCGCCTACTCGCCAGAGTTTGAGCAGGGAGAGTAGTGCGCGGAAGAACTTAAAGGGACCGGACCGTGGCTGCATGGCTGGAAGGTTGATACTGCTGGCAATTTTCTTTGTGGCCGGGTTCATCGACGCGGCCGAAGCGCACAGTCCGATCAAGGGTATCGGCGCGTTCTACAACGGCATGCTTCATCCGCTGTTGGTGCCCGCTCATCTTCTTGCGCTCCTTGCGGTCGGACTCCTGATCGGTCAGCGTGCGCCGCTCTCGAGCCGCTCCGCACTTTCGATTTTCTCGCTTGCCGCCGCAATCTCTCTGACGGCTGCAGTGCTCGTGGGGACGCCAATACCCCGGCCGGCGCTTCTGTCACTGGCGTTAGTAGCCGGGCTGGCAGTCGCTTTATCTTGGCCGCCCGGTATGGTCCTTCCCATCGCGCTGGCTGCGGCGGCCGGTACGCTGGTCGGGCTCAATTCGAAGCCGGATGGTATCGCTGCTTCGCAGATCTGGCTTTCATTGTCGGGAACAGGCCTCGGGGCGGTTCTCGCAGTAACCTATGTAGGTGGTTTGGCAGCGTCGCTCCACCGCCCTTGGCAGAAGATCGCCGTAAGGGTACTTGGGTCCTGGACGGCTGCCAGCGCATTCCTCGTGCTGACGCTCGAACTCCTGCCAGCGAGAACCCCTGCATGACTTTAGTTCGCCGCGTGCTGAGCGAGCCCCTGGTCCAGTTCCTCCTAATCGGCATCTGCGTTTTCGGCCTCTATTCGGCCGTCGAGCGATCGTCTCCGGAGGCTGAGCCGCAGTCCATCGAGATCGGTCCGGGGCGCATTGCCCAACTCCTGGAGACGTTTTCGAGGACATGGCAGCGTCCACCGTCACGAGATGAGGTGAACGGTCTCATTGAAGCATTCATCAAGGAGGAGATCTTTTATCGCGAGGGGCGCAAGGCAGGCCTCGACCGCGATGACACCGTCTTCCGACGTCGCCTGCAACAGAAGATGGAATTCCTGATGGAGCCGACTGCTGCCGAGCTGACGCCTACCGAGAAGGAGCTTCAAACCCTTCTGGATGCCAAGGCGGATATGTTTCGCATCGCCGAGCGGGTGGCATTCCGTCAAATCTTCTTCGATCTGCAGAAACGAGGCGACCCGGCTCGAGCTCAAGTCGAGGCCCTGAGCAACACTCTGCGGTCGGATATACAAGCGCTGGACTTGGACGAGCTGGGCGACCCGACTTTGCTGCCGCGCGCCATGCAGCTCACGCCGGTCGAAGAGATCGAAAGCACCTTCGGCGCCGACTTCACGAACGCTCTCGGCCACGCCGAGACCGGCAGATGGACAGGGCCGGTCGAGTCGACATTCGGCTTGCATCTCATCCACATAGATGATCGGACACCGGCACGTATGCCGGAGCTCGACGAGATCCGCGCAGTCGTACTTCGTGAATGGCAGACCGAGAAGCGCCACGCCATTGCCGAAGAGCGTTATCGGTCCGTGCGGGCAAAATACGACGTAACTGTTGCCTGGCCCGAACCGAAGACAACCTCGGTGCCATCGGGGACGGCAACGACTCAATGACGCGTGTTCTCAGCGCTTTCGTCGTCCTTGTTGCGCTCTTTTTCGGTTTCAGCAGTGGTTTCCCATGAGTTGCGTCCCGCTTATCTGGAAATCACCGAGACCGCGCCGGAGCACTACGGCTATTGTGGAAAGTACCGGCCCGCGGCGAGTTCAGGTTATCCTTGCACGTACGCCTTCCATCGTCCTGCAGCGAGACTTCCCCGGTTGCCACTACCGACGCCGGAGGCGCGATGGCGAGCCGCTGGAGCGTCCGCTGCGCGGGCGGCCTCCCAGGGCAAAAGCTCTACATCGAAGGACTCATCGCAACCTATACCGACGTTCTTGCACGCATCGTAAGCGCCGACGGAACGGTGCAAACGGCTCAACTCACGCCGGACGCATCTGAGCTGTCAGCTATTGCCGCGCCCACCGCAACCGATACGGCAGCGACCTATTTTGTTCTCGGCATGCAGCACATCATGCTGGGCCTCGACCACCTGCTGTTCGTTCTGGCACTGCTCCTGCTGATCCGCGATACCCGAACCCTGATTGCGACGATCACTGCGTTTACTCTTGCGCACTCGATCACGCTCGCGTGTGCTGCGCTGGGCATCGCCGCGGCACCTCAGCCGCCCGTCGAGGCCCTTGTGGCGCTGAGTATTGCTCTCGTGGCGGCCGAAATCATTCGCAACAGCCGCGGCCAATTCGATCTTTCCAGCCGATATCCCTGGGTTATCGCTTTCTTTTTTGGGCTGCTGCACGGCTTTGGCTTTGGCGGCGCACTGCGTGAAATCGGCCTCCCCCAAAAGGATGTGCCTCTGGCGCTGCTCAGCTTCAATCTCGGCGTCGAGGCGGGTCAGCTCGTCTTTGTCGCGCTTGCCTTGCTAGCAATCGCGAGGCTCCGCCTCCTGCTGGCGGTCCGCTCCGCCAAGCCCCGGCTCTGGACAACGCATGTCATCGGTGCTGTGTCCGCCGTTTGGTTCGTCCAGCGCATCGCCAGCTTCGGAGCTTGACGCTTCCGCAGCCGGGACGCTCCAACCACCTGCCTTCATTTTCACCATTGCGCTCACCGGCGAGCCCGCCGGCGGTTAGCTTAATCATTTCCTTACCCGACAGATCGATTGTTGTCAGACACCTCGCTCGGTCGATGCGGGGCGGGCATTTGCAACCGGCGGAAGACTTGGACCCCTGGCCATCGCAAGCCCGCCGGCGAGCACGAAGGAACGCCTTGGGCGGAAGTATGATGGGCTTCGGACGCCACGGTCTGGATCTGATGTTCTACTCGGGCGCAGCGCGCGCACTTTCGCCGATATGCCGGGGCGTGGGAGCCATTCTTCAACTCAACAATATCAGACCGGGCGGCCCGGTTCGAGGTTGTTTCAATCCCAACGGCGGTTTGGTGATCGCCCCGGGATTTCTCGAGGCTTCGATCGTGCATCTGCGCGATCGCGGCTTCGACATCGTATCGTTCAGGGATGCTACATTGCGTTTGCAGCATGGCAGCCGGAGGGGACCGCCATTTGTCGTCTTTACCATCGATGGCGGCCATCGTGATGGCCTGGTTCATGCCTGGCCGGTCTTTCGCAAGCACGACTGCCCGTTCACCATTTTTGTTTCGACCGCTGTCGCCGATGGCACCGGGCAACTCTGGTGGCGCGGCCTGGAAGCGGCCATCGCCGGCGAAACACACATGCCGCTCGAGTGGCTGGAGGCCTCGGGACAGATGCCGACCGTTACCGATGCCCAGAAGCAGGCTGCCTGGCGCAGGGTCTATCGGCATATCCGCAGCATGGAGCCGCGCCGGCAGCAGAAGTTCATACGGCAGTTTTGCAGTGAGCGCGGCATCGACCTCGAGGCCATGTGCAGGGCCGAGGCAATGAGCTGGCATGATATTCGCACCGTCTCTCGCGATCCTCTGTGCACCATCGGCGCCCAATCGGTTCACTATTTCTCGCTCGCACGGCTGACAATCGACGATGCGGAGGCCGAAATCGCGGAGTCATCCCGCCGCATCGAAGTCGAGCTCGGCGAACGTCCGAAGTATTTTTCCTATCCCTACGGCGACCCGGCGGCGGCCGGTCCGCGTGAGTTCGCACTGGCAGCAAAGGCGGGTTTGAAGGCTGCGGTCACCGCTCGCAAGGGCATGGTGTTTCCTGAACATCGGCATCATCTGCTGGCACTGCCTCGAATCCCGCTCGATGGCCGCTACCAGGAGATGCGGTATCTTGATGTGCTGCTGTCGGGCGTCCCTACCGTCCTGTCGGAAGGATTTCGGTGGCTTCAACCGTCTCCGGCTGGCCCGAACGGTCAGGTCCGGAGCATCCAACGAATGAGCAGCATCACGAACGGGAGCCAGGCAAACCCCGCAACCGCAAAATAGATGAACTGCGCAGCCGCCCCGCGGGTCGACACAACGATGGACCCAAGCGTCATGGCGGCAAGGCAATAAACCACCAGGAATCCGATCACGGCGACGGTGCCAAGGAACTTTCGAAGCCGAATGTTCATGGCAGCTCGCTAGCCGGGAATCGTTTCTCGAGGTGCCTGCTAATCGCCTAACCCGTGATGAGTTTTCTCCGCGTAGTACTGCGGCGCTTGGTCGCCTGTGTCTCTGTCCATAATGTCTCCTACTGAATTCAGCATGCACTCCCGGGCGACGGGTACCCAAACAGATGTGGGGCCGTGGGTTGTGGTCTGGCTCTGGCTTGTCGCCGCCATGATCGTCGTCACCGTCATTGTAGGTGGAGCTACGCGCCTCACAGACTCCGGTCTGTCGATTACCGAGTGGCAGCCGATCCTTGGGGTCATCCCGCCCTTGGATGAGGCGGCGTGGCGCGAAGCTTTTGCCAAATATCAGACTATTCCCGAGTACGAGCTCGTCAACAAAAGCATCAGTCTTTCGGAGTTCAAGACTATTTACTGGTGGGAATGGACTCATCGCGCCGTTGCCCGTGTTATCGGCGTGGCGTTTTTGTTGCCGTTCTTGGGGTTCTGGATTTCCGGCCGTTTGCCGCGGGGTCTGGCCGCGCAGCTTGCCGTCATACTTCTCTTGGGCGCGCTTCAGGGTGGGCTGGGCTGGTACATGGTCAAGAGCGGCCTGACCGACCGCGTCGACGTCAGCCCCTATAGGCTCGCGGCTCATCTGGGGCTTGCCGCCGTCCTGCTGGCCTCCATCATCTGGATTGCGCTCGGCTGTGCTTCGCCGAGACGGTATCTTCGCGACAACGGTGCGCTGCGCGCGATGCTGTTTGTGGTTCTGGTCCTCCTGCAATTGGTCATCGGCGGTTTTATGGCAGGCATGGATGCCGGCCTGGTGGCGATGTCATGGCCGGACATGAACGGGAAACTCGTTCCTGACGGGCTTTTGGAAATGTCTCCGTGGTGGCGCAACCTGTTCGAGAATGCAGTGACCGTGCATTTCAATCATCGGCTTGTGGCCTACCTCATAGTCGTTTTCATCGCCGTCCACGTGTACCTCCTCCATCGCGGCGGCGCCTCCCCGAGTGCGGTCCGTAGCGGAGTTTTGCTCGCGGGCATAGTCGCCGCTCAATTTCTGGTGGGCGTCGCCACAGTGATTGCTGCGGTTCCGATGAAGCTTGCGCTCCTGCACCAGGCGGGCGCCCTGCTGCTCCTGGCCGCTGCAGTGTTCCATCTCCATCGTCTGACCGCAGATCCGCTTGGACACTTTGCTCATGGCGGCTTTCGCTGAATGAGAGGTTCCGCTAAGGATCACCTCGATTTCGTCTCCGGACTGACTGATGGCAAGAAACCGGATCAGGGCTGCCGTAATGGGTGCGTCGGGCTACACCGGCGCCGATCTTGTGCGGCTGGCGGCGGCGCACCCGGGCATTGAAATCGCCGCGCTGACCGCCAATGCCCACGCTGGCCAGGCAATGCACGAAGTGTTCCCGCATCTGGCAGCACTGCGGCTTCCGTCGCTGGTCAAGAATGAGGATACCGAATGGTCCACCATTGAAGTCGCCTTTTGCGGTCTGCCGCATGCAACCAGCCAGGGGGTGATCGCAGCCTTGCCGCCGCACGTCAAAGTCATCGACATGTCGGCCGACTTCCGCTTGCGCGATCCGTTGGTCTACCAGCAATGGTATGGCAAGCCGCACGGGGCTCTGGAGCTGCAGAAGCAAGCTGTCTATGGACTGACGGAGTATTACCGCAGCGAGATAAAGAAAGCTCGGCTCGTGGCCTGCCCCGGCTGCTATCCCACGGCGGTGCTGCTGGCGCTTCTTCCGCTCGTGGATGCCGGTCTGATTGACGCGGACGATCTGATCATCGACGCGAAGTCCGGCGTGTCAGGCGCCGGTCGCGGTCTGAGGCAAAGCACGTTGTTTTGCGAGGCGGGCGAGGGCTTGTCGCCGTACGGCGTCGCGAGCCACCGGCACGCGCCGGAGATCGAGCAGGAGATCTCCAAGGCCGCTAGCCGCGACGTGACCATAAGTTTCACGCCCCATCTTGTTCCCATGAGCCGTGGCGAGCTTTGCACGACATATGCCCGGCTTTCCGGCCGTGCCACTTCGGAGGAATGTTCGCGCGCGCTGGCCACACGCTATGCTGATGAATCCTTCATCCACATCGCTTCGGGCGGCGCTTTCCCGGCGACGCAGTTCGTGCGTGGATCGAACAACGTCTTGCTCGGATGCTACAAGGACCGCATTGCGGGCCGTGTCATCGTGATCTCGACGCTCGACAATCTGGTCAAGGGTTCCGCCGGCCAGGCAATCCAGAACTTCAATTTGCTGTTCGGCTTTCCGGAAACCACCGGTCTGGAGCAGGTCGCGCTTTTCCCATAGAACCCTTTCCTGCATGCATTTTCACCATCTCTTTTCGCCGTTTCGGATCAAGCGTACCGAGTTTCGAAACCGGATATTCTCCACCGGGCATGACACATACTTGCCGGAGAATGGTCTGCCTTCGGCGGCGCTGGTCGCCTATCAGGAGGCGCGCGCCAAAGGGGGCGCAGGTCTGATCATTATCCAGGTCGTCGGCGTGCATGAAACCGCCCGCTACACCGACGCGCTGCTGATGGGGACCGATGATCACTGCATCCCGAAATTCCGCGAACTCATTGGAGCGATTCAGGCTCACGGCACGCGTGTGCTGGTACAGCTGTTCCACCCTGGACGCGAATTGCTCAGCAGGCCGGAAGGCGTAGTTCAGGCTGCATATGCACCTTCCTGCGCCCCCTCGGAACGATTTCGAACCGTGCCACGGGCACTCAGCTCCGATCAGATCGAAGAGATCACCGCTGGCTACGCGGCGACGGCCCGCCGCATGGCCGAGGCCGGCGCTGATGGTGTCGAGCTCGTCGCAAGCCATGGCTACCTTCCGGCGCAATTTCTGAATGCTCGTGTCAACGCCCGCAGCGACCGGTACGGAGGGAGCCTGGAAAACCGGGCCCGCTTTACCCTGGATGCCCTTGCCGCCATTCGCCGTTCGGTGCCCGGCGACTTTGTCGTCGGCTTGCGCTTCTCAGGCGAAGAATATGACGCCGATGGGTTGACCGAAGACGAGAGCCTCGCGATCGCTCGCCTCCTGAAGGGTGAGGTCGACTATTTCAATGTGATCGCCGGAACATCGGCGGCCTCGGCCGGTGCAGTCCACATTGCGCCGCCGATGACTGTGCGCCACGCCTATCTCGCTTCCTATGCAGGAAAGCTGAAGCAATCCACCGGATCGGCGGTTTTCGTCGCTGGCCGCATCAACCAGCCCCAGGAGGCCGAACGTATTATCGCCGAAGGCCAGGCTGACATGTGCGGCATGACGAGGGCCATGATCTGCGATCCGGAAATGGCCAACAAGGCCCGCCAGGGCAGGACGGATGATATTCGCGCATGCATAGCCTGCAACCAAGCCTGCATCGGTCACTTTCAACTGGGACTGCCTATTTCTTGCATTCAGCATCCCGAGACAGGTCGCGAGCTGAGCTACGGTAGCAAGCCGCCCGCGCTCCGGCGCAGGAGAGTAATTGTCGCTGGAGCAGGCCCCGCCGGGCTCAAGGCCGCCGCCTGTGCGGCGCAACGCGGACACGATGTAACGCTGTGCGAGCGACACAGGCGCCTGGGAGGGCAGGCCAACCTGGCGCAGCTGGTTCCCGGTCGTGCCGAGTTCGGCGGCATCGTCCAGAATTTGTCCCGCGAGGCCGAACTTGCCGGCGTTCGAATCATGAAAAACACGCCGGTGGACGCGGCACTCGTAGCCCGTGAATCGTGCGATGTTTTGATACTTGCAACTGGTTCGCGATTGAAAATACCTGCAATCGAAGGAGCCGAACAAGCCTCGAACATCGTGCACGCCGTGGACGTTCTGGCGGGCAGGGCCAGGACCGGCGCGCGGGTCGTTGTATATGACTGGCTTGCCGACTGGATCGGAGCCGGCGTCGCCGAAAAGCTCGCGGCCGAAGGCGCCCATGTGCGTATAGCGGTCAACGGCCTGGCGCCCGCCGCGGCGATCCAGAGCTACGTTCGCGACGTTCACCTTGCCGCCTTGCACAAGGCAGGAGTCGAGATGCTGCCCATGATGCGACTGTTTGGCATAGACGGATCGACGGCCTACTTCATCCATACCGCCGCGCAGGTTCCCGTCGTGCTCCAAGACGTCGACACCGTGGTGCTTGCCTGTCCGAACGAACCCAATGACGAGCTTGCCGAGGTGCTGCGCCCGCTCGTGGGCGAGCTTCACCTGATCGGTGATTGTCTGGCGCCCCGCACTGCCGAGGAGGCGGTCTTCGAGGGCCTGAAAGTTGCGATGGCGATATGAAGTTGGCCCACGCGGCTACTCTATCGTTGGTTGTTTTTTGCTTAAGTAGCTGAAACTAATGGCGGTTCAGACGCCGATCTCATGGCTCCGCAGCCCAATTGCAAATTAGTCACAAAGCGGGTTTTTGTGCACCATTGCCCTTTCTCTACCATATTCCCCCTACATTCCGCCTCAAACCGGTTCTAGCTTCCCGTTAGCGAGCGAAATCAGAACGGGTCCTTGGAAGGGCCAAGTCACTAGGACAGGGGCGTTCCAGCCGCGCGCGTAAAGGGGTGTCGGGTGTCAAAGGCGTCGGAGGGCGCTTTTGGCCAAGGTAGACGTTTGTCGCCGGCGTTCCCGCTGGCTGGCGAAACGGAAAGTGGAACAGGATTGCCTGGATACGTCGCGATGGATGCGAAAACACAGAACAAGAACAAGCTCCCAAGCCGCCACGTGACGGAGGGACCGCAACGCGCGCCCCACCGATCTTACTATTATGCGATGGGGCTCACGCGAGAACAGATTCACCAGCCCTTCGTCGGCGTCGCGTCGTGCTGGAACGAAGCGGCGCCATGCAACATCTCGCTGATGCGGCAGGCCCAGGCTGTCAAGAAGGGTGTGGGGGCTGCCGGTGGCACGCCTCGGGAATTCTGCACCATCACGGTAACCGACGGCATCGCCATGGGCCACCAGGGCATGAAGTCATCGCTCGTCTCCCGGGAGGTAATCGCCAATTCGGTCGAGCTTACCATTCGCGGACACAGCTACGACGCACTTGTAGGTCTTGCCGGATGCGACAAGTCGCTGCCTGGTATGATGATGGCAATGTGCCGGCTCAACGTGCCCTCGATCTTCATTTACGGAGGATCGATCCTGCCCGGAACGTTCAAGGGCAGACCCGTGACGGTACAGGATGTGTTTGAGGCGGTCGGAAGACATTCGGTCGGCGAGTTGTCCGATGATGATCTCGGCGAACTCGAGCAGGTCGCTTGCCCTTCGGCAGGAGCGTGCGGCGCCCAATTTACGGCCAACACGATGGCCACCGTTTCGGAGGCGATCGGACTGGCGCTTCCCTATTCGGCCGGCGCGCCCGCGCCTTATGAAATACGCGACCGGTTCTGTCAGGCGGCGGGTGAAATGGTAATGGAATTGATCGCCCGCCGCATCCGCCCGCGTGACATCGTCACGAGGAAGGCGCTGGAGAATGCGGCCACGGTCGTTGCCGCATCAGGCGGCTCCACCAATGCCGCGCTGCATCTTCCGGCCATTGCGCACGAATGCGGCCTCAAGTTCGACCTTTTCGATGTCGCCAAGATCTTCAAGCGCACGCCCTATATCGCCGATCTCAAGCCCAGTGGCCGGTATGTTGCCAAGGACATGTTCGAGGCGGGCGGTATACCGCTACTCATGAAGACCTTGCACGACCATGGTTACCTGCATGGGGAGTGCATCACCGTAACCGGTCGCACCATCGCCGAAAACCTCAAGCCGGTGCGGTGGAATCCGGAGCAGAAGGTCATCTACCCCGCCGATCAGCCGATCACGGCGTCCGGCGGCGTCGTGGGGCTTCGCGGCAACCTCGCACCCGATGGTGCCATCGTGAAGGTCGCGGGCATGAAGACCTTGCGGTTCTCCGGACCGGCGCGCTGCTTTGACTGCGAGGAAGCCTGTTTTGCCGCGGTCACCCAGCGCGACTACCGGGAAGGAGACGTCCTCGTGATCCGCTATGAGGGCCCTCGCGGAGGACCCGGCATGCGCGAGATGCTGGCCACGACGGCGGCGCTCTACGGGCAGGGTATGGGCGAGAAAGTGGCGCTCATTACCGACGGCCGCTTTTCGGGCGCAACGCGTGGCTTCTGCATCGGCCACGTCGGCCCCGAAGCACAACTCGGCGGTCCGATCGCCCATCTCCGCGATGGAGATAGGGTCACCATCGACGCCGTTGCCGGAACGCTTGAAACAAGCGTTTCGAAGCAGGAGCTCGAAAAGCGGGCCAGTTCGTGGAAACCGCGAGATCATGGATACGGAGCCGGAGCGCTCTACAAGTACGCCCAGCAGGTGGGCCCCGCTTACGCGGGAGCGGTGACCCACCCGGGCGGGGAGGCCGAACGTGCATGTTATGCTGATATCTGACCCCCGCCACGGCTTGAAAGCCGTTTGGGGTCTCGCAGTGGTGATGGTGCTGGTCATTCTGCTGTCGTTCCAGGGAAAGGATCAGGCGCGCGCCCAGGAGGGAGGCTTGTTGGACTTCTACTCCGTTGTTCCAGGAAAGTTGCAGCTCAGTCCGGCGCCTCTAGGTGATGTATCACCGTGGGCCGATGACATGAAAAAGGCGCGCGCGGCCTACCGCAGCGGCGACTATGAGAAGGCGCGCCGCTATCTCGAAACCGCTGCTGCAGGCGGAAACGTTACCGCATCCTGGTATCTTGGCAATATGTATCGGCTCGGACGCGGGGTTGAGGAGTCAACGCTGAAGTCATTGCAGTACTATCAGAGCGTTGCCGGCGCCTTCACTCCCAATGAACCCGATCCAAACAGGTTGCGCATCGTGGTCGATGCGCAAGTGCGCGTGGCCGATATCTATCGCGAGGGCGATGCCGGGGAAGGTGTCGAGCCGAACTCGAAGACGGCTTTGCAGCTTTACACCACCGCGGCGTCCTACGGGCATCCCGCTGCAGACTATGGACTTGGCCTCATGTGGCTTGAGGGCAAGGGCATAAAGGCAAATCCGGCGAAGGCCCTTAGATGGTTGTTCCTGGCGGCCAAGAAGCGTTACGCCCCTGCCGAAGCGCTCCTCGGCGATCTTTATTGGCAGGGCGATGTAGTAAAGCGTGATCGGACCCGCGCCCTGATGTGGTACATCCTTGCTACGCAATCAGCGCGACCGGAAGAAAATCCGGCGGTTTTCGATCGCTACAACCGAATGGTGGACGAAGTGACTGCCGACCAGCGCCCCGAAGCCGAAACGAGAGCGCGGCTGTGGTCTGAGAAGTTTCCTGTCCCTCCGCCACCGCAGGGTGCTTGGCCAGACGCCGGATCTTGACCGCAAGACCATCCGCTTGCCTACAGCTGCAGGTCAGCGATGACCGGCACGTGGTCCGAAGGACGTTCCCAGGCTCGCAAATGTTTGTCGATGCGGGTGGCTCGCAGGCGGTCGGCCGCCTGAGGTGACAGCAGTATATGGTCAATTCGGATGCCGTTATCCTTTTGCCAGGCCCCGGCCTGATAGTCCCAAAACGTAAAAATGCCCGCCTTCAAGGAGGTGGCGCGCAGTGCATCGACAAGCCCGAGACCCAGAAGAGCGCCGTACTTTTCCCGGGTCTGTGGCAAATACAATGCGTCGTTGATCCAGTTCCCTGGAAACTTGGCATCCGCCGGCGTTGGAATGACATTGTAGTCGCCCGCCAGCACGAGCGGCTCCTCCAGCGCCAGCAACTCGCGCGCATGCATCGTCAGCCGGTCCATCCACCGAAGCTTGTTCTGGTATTTGTCGGTGTCGGGAGGATTGCCGTTGGGCAGGTAGATGGCGGCGACCCGCACTATGCCGCTGTCGGTGGGCACAACCGCTTCGAGGTAGCGGGCCTGCTGGTCGGTGGGATCGCCGGGCAGCCGCACACGAACATGGGAGAACGGCCGCTTCGACAGGATGGCGACGCCGTTAAATCCCTTCTGCCCATGGACCGCGACGTTGTAGCCTAACTCTTCGATTGCGCTGCTGGGAAAGGAAGCGTCTTCCGCCTTGATCTCCTGAAGGCAGCAAACATCCGGCGCCGCTGCCTTTAGCCACTGCACGGCGTTATCGAGACGCGCCTTGATGCCGTTGATGTTCCAGGTGGCGACGAGCATGCCGGACAATTTGCCGCGTCAGGCAGGCCACGCAAGACCTAAATGGTGAAACTGGTTCCGCAGCCGCAGGACGCCGTGGCTTGGGGATTCTTGACCCTGAACGACGCGCCGATGAGGTCGTCGACGAAATCAACCTCGGCTCCCTTCATGTAAGCGAACGACAAAGAGTTCGATCACCATCGTCGCGCCGTCACGCTCGATGGCAAGGTCATCGTCACTCCGGTTACCGTCGAGTGCAAAGACATACTGGAAGCCGGAACATCCGCCGCCAGCTACGGTTACCCGCAGATAGCGTTTGCCCGGGTCTGCGCCGACGATATCGCGGATGCGGTCGGCGGCCCGCGAGGTTAAGGTGATTTCAGCGATCATGGGCATTATGTTGGGCGATTACCATGGGTTGTCAACGGGCTGAGACGTGAGAGGGCTGCTGAAGCCGTACGCTTGCAAGGCAATCACCAGCCGGGGGCGGCTCGTCTCGGAGCCGGAGAGCCCGCCACGTTCCGATTTTGAGCGGGACCGCGACCGCATCATACATTCAGCCGCCTTTCGGCGTCTCAAGCACAAGACTCAGGTGTTCGTTTACCATGAAGGCGACCACTATCGCACACGGTTGACCCATTCGATTGAAGTGGCGCAGGTTGCTCGTGCGATCGCGCGCTCGTTGGGCGTCGACGAGGATCTGACGGAAGCGCTCGCGCTGGCCCACGATTTGGGGCACACACCTTTCGGACATGCTGGCGAGAGCGAACTTGACCGCCAGATGGCCTCGTTCGGGGGTTTCGACCATAACGCCCAGTCGCTGCGCATCGTGACCAAGCTCGAGCGTCGCTATGCTCTGTTCGATGGCCTGAACCTTACCTGGGAAACCATTGAAGGATTGGCCAAGCACAATGGCCCCCGGGTAGCGCAGTCAGTGCCGCAGGTTGTGCGCGAGATTGCCCGTCAGCATTCACTGGAGCTGGAGACCTTTCCTTCTTGCGAGGCGCAGGTTGCAGCCCTGTCGGATGAAATCGCCTACAACGCCCACGATATTGACGATGGTCTGCGAGCCGGACTGTTCGATGTCATCGACCTCGGTGATCTGCCGCTTGCCGGTGAAGCCCTTGCCGAAGTCCTGAAAGCCCACCCCAAAATCGATCGGTCGCGGGTGATTCACGAAACGGTTCGCCGACTTATATCCTGGATGGTACACGATGTCGTCGCTGAGACGGAGCACCGCATCGCCCGCTCTCGACCCACCTCTGCAGACGATGTTCGATCACTGCACTACCCGCTGGTTTCGTTTTCCGCACAGCTCGCTGAGAAGAATTGCGTCTTGCAGTCGTTTTTGGCGGGTCGCATGTATGAACACGACAGGGTGCTTATGATCGTTGCACGCGCGCACCGTGTGGTTCGGGACCTGTTCGAAGCCTATATGAACGATGCCAAACTGCTTCCGGACGGGTGGCGCGAGGAGGCCCTGTTCGACAATGAGAGCGGTTATGCGAGACAGGTCTGCGATTTCATAGCCGGAATGACCGATCGTTATGCGCTGGACCAACACAAGCGACTGTTTGACCTTGATCCGCTGTTTCGATAGAGCGAGAACTCCTCACCAGGTTTGGCACAAGCGCAGGCCCAAAGCCCGTTGTGGTGGCGATGGCGGCTACTCCGCTTTCGCCGGCTGACAGGCAAGCTGATCGAGGCCATGGAGCCGTTCAAATACTTTCGCGGCGCGACGGCAAACGCCATCGCTGCCTTGAAGGAGGAGGGGCTGCTTCCTCATTCGGTCGACGTGGCGAAGATAACAGTCGAGCCGCCGCGCGATCCCCTTCATGGGCACGTCACCAGCAACGCAGCGATGGTCATTGCCAGCCAGGTTGGCGGCAAACCGCGTGAAATTGCTTCGATGCTGATCGAGAAACTACGGGACGATAACGCCTTTGCAGCCGTCGAACTGGCTGGGCCAGGTTTCATCAACGTGCGCCTCAAGACCGAAGTTCTCCAGGGCATTGTCAGGGACGCATTGCGGATGGGCGAGCTGTTCGGCCGTTCCAAGATCGGCGCCGGCAGAAGGGCCAACGTGGAATACGTTTCAGCCAATCCGACCGGCCCGCTTCATGTCGGACATGTGCGCGGGGCGGTGGTCGGAGACGCTTTGGCCGGCCTTCTCGAGGCTGCCGGTTACGAAGTAACGCGCGAGTATTATGTCAACGATGCCGGCGCTCAGGTGGATGTCTTTGCGCGCTCTGCATACCTGCGTTATCGCGAAGCGCTGGGCGAGGAGGTCGGCAAGTTTCCGGACGGGTATTATCCCGGCGACTACCTGCGTCCGCTCGGAAAAAAGCTTGCCGAGGCTTATGGCGACAGACTGCTTGCGGTACCAGAGTCCGAATGGATGCCGGTCGTGCGCGAGCAGGCGATGGCGGCCATGATGGCTGTGATCCGTGCCGATCTTGCCGCCCTTAACGTCCGGCACCAGGTAATCTTCTCGGAACGATCGCTGCACGAGTCCGGCGCCGTTCGCAAGACCATGGACACGTTGTTCAGCAGGGGTCTTGTCTACCAGGGCAGGTTGCCGCCTCCCAAGGGTCAGGTGCCCCAAGATTGGGAGGATCGCGAGCAGCTCCTGTTCCGGGCGACCGAGTTCGGTGACGATATCGACAGACCGCTCGTGAAGTCAGACGGGTCCTACGCTTATTTTGCATCCGATGTAGCCTACGCCGACAGCAAGATTGAACGCGGCTTCGATGACTTGATCTACGTGCTGGGGGCTGATCACGGCGGATATGTCAAACGGCTGAAGGCGGTTGCAAAGGCCTTGGCCGGTGACCGCGTCCGGGTCTTCGTCACGATCTGTCAGCTTGTCCGTCTCTATCGCGGCGGCGAACCGGTGCGGATGTCGAAACGCACTGGCGAGTTCGTTACGCTGCGAGAAGTTCTGTATGAAGTGAGTGCCGATGTAGTGCGCTTCATGATGTTGTACCGCAAGAACGATGCGCCGCTGGATTTCGATCTCGCAAAAGTCACAGAGCAGTCGAAAGACAACCCGGTGTTTTATGTGCAATATGCCCACGCACGGATTGCTTCTGTGTTCCGCAACGCCGGCGAGAGCTTGCAAGGCCAGGATTTGTCAGACTCGGCCCTTATGGCGGCTGACCTGTCAGCACTCGTCGATCCCGCCGAATTGTCCATTGTCAGCCGGTTGGCGGAATATCCACGGCTCGTTGAGGCCGCGGCACAGGCGCTCGAACCGCACAGAATCCCATTCTATCTATATGATTTGGCGTCGGAATTTCACAGCTTGTGGAACAAGGGCAAAGAGTCGCCGCATTTGCGCTTTATTGTGCCTACAGATCTAAGGGTTACGATGGCGCGCCTCGCTTTATTGCGCGTGATTCGGTATGTTCTGGCAAATGGCCTTCATATCCTCGGCGTGGGGCCCGCTGAAGAGATGTAGAAGGGGACTTGGGGTATGGATCAGGAAAGCGCGAAGAAGGAATCCGCAGGTACCCAGAGTACCTGGCGGGATAGGCTCGGCATAAAGAAGGAACTGCCCCGGATCGCTGCCGAATTTGTCAGCCCCTCAGGCAGCTCTTCGCCCGAGCGAGCCGAGCCGTCGTTAGCCGGACCGCCGGCGCGTCCGATTCCGGTCAAGCCTGCTCCTATGGCGCCGCGCATTGTCGCTGCGCCAAAAGCGGTAGCGCCGCAGGGTGGCGCCAATACCGACCTTGCCGAGCGCATCCGTCAGCAGCGTGAAGCCGCCGAGCGAATGGCCGAGCAGCGCATCGTTGAAGCGAAGGAGCGCACTATACAGCCTGCGCCCGTGCCGGCTCCGCCATCTGCACAAGCTTCGCAAACACCGAGGCCGCGCTTTTCTTTCGCGGAAGAAGAACTCAGGCATACCCGGCCGGATCCCGCTGCGATGGGCGCTGCTGCGGCGCAGCGCGCAAGATGGAACCAGGCGCCGCAACAGCGGCCGATTTTTGCCGCCGAGAGGCTTGCCTCGGGTCCGCCCGTTGGTTCGAGGTTCAGTGGAGCCCCTGGCGGCCAGCGCCCGGGCCTTAGCCCAGGCACAACGCCTCCTACTCCCCCGCCCACTGGTGCGGCGACGCTGCGGCGGGCATCACCCTCTCCACGTTCGCTGTCGTCTGGCAGCGAATTCTGCTTGGCCGGGACCTGCCCGGCCGCGATTAAGCCAGACGCCGCCGAACCTTGATCAGTACCGGCGCGATGCTGCAGGCCCTCGTGGCTATGGCCCAAACGACCAGTACGATGATGAAAGCCCACTCCATCGCAGCAATGAACCGGCGCGATCGAATGCGTTTCGCGATCCCAATAACTACCGGGGAGCGCATGCACGCGAGCTCTCCAGCGTCGAAGACCGCGGCGACGATTTGTTTGAAGACGAGCAGGTTTCCCCGCCGCGTCGCGCGGACGCCAAAGACTACCACCAGGCTTATCGCGAGTATGAGGTTTCCTATCCGGAGGAGTTCGCGTCGTCGTCTGGGTCCGTTTCTGTTGTTGTTTGCGCTTCTTGCTGTGGCGGCGATTGCCGCCGGCACGATTTATCTCTACCAGAAGAACGCTGCCGGTCCATTTTTTGCCAGGAACGAGGCGCCCGTACCGGTCGTGGCGGGTGACGGGCAGGCCGTGAAGGCCGAGCCTGAAGCTGTTGTGGATGTCCAGGAGCCCGCTGAGAACAACCAGTCCGGCAAGCAGCAGGTTTCGTCCGCACCAAGCGTGCCGAGCAGTGCTCAGCGCAAGCAAATCTACGATCGGATTCTCGGCGAAACGACTCTCGAAGAGCAGGAGAAACTTGCACCCGGGGAAGAGCAGCCCCTTAAGCCTCCGCCCGAGAGCCAGAACGCCGGCCCCGCGCTCGAGACGCAGAGCGATTCGGTGTCCGGCCAGGCCCTCGAACTCGGAACCGCTGCCGTTGCCGCTTCCCCCGCCCCCTGGCGGGTCTCCTGACGAAGAATTGGGCGGGCTAGACATCACCGACGAGCCTGACCCCCTTGTTCCTGTTGCCGCCTCAACTACCGCACAAACGGCAACAACGGAGCCTGTTGTGCAGCCGTCGCCGACTTCGGCGATCCAGGCCGATTCTGGGGACAAGTCCAAGCCTGCAAGCAACGCATCCGCCGAAAGCAGTGAAAAGATCGTGGCCAGCAACGATCCGGAGCAGGATTTGATCGTTTCCGGTGGATCCAAGAAGGTCGTCACCCGGGCGCCCGAGCCGGAACCAGCATTGAGCAGCACGGGTCCGGTCCAGATCGTACCACAACTTGGTGGAACGGATCGGGGGCTCAATCCGAGCCTTGCGGCCTTGCCCCCTCCGGTGCCGAATGCCACGACCGTCCGCAATACCAGGATTGGCAGCACGAACAGTAAAAGCACTGATCGGCAAACAGTCAGCGATCGGCAAGCGGCAGGACAAACCGCTTCCAATTTCAACAAGCAGGTCTCGCAGCAGCAGGTTGCCTCGATCGATCCGGCCTTGTTCAACCCGCGCGTCGCGACCGAACCGGTTCCCGCAGAACCCGAAAAGCAAACCGCTCTTCCACCACAATACAGCCACAGCCACAGCCCCAGCCGGAAGCCAAGGCCACGCCTGCGGCTTCGGGCTTTGTCATGCTGTTTTCCTCGCATCGCTCGGAAGCTGAGGCGCTCGCCGAATTTGACCGCCTGCGGCAAAGTCACGCCAGCCTCGTTGGTTCTCTGTCTCCCGGTGTTCGCAGAACCAATCTTGGTTCGAGCGGCACCCGATACCAACTAAGCCGTCGGAGTTATTCGCACTCGCGAAGCGGCCAAGAGCCTTTGCAGCTCCCTTTTCGCCGCCGGAGAAAAGGACTGTATCGTCAGACCGCGCTGATTGGACCACGCCTTGCCAGTCGATTCCTGCTCCTGACTCCCTGCTAAAACAATTCGAATGACTGGCGCTTTCGTGTCCGGTTGCTCCGGATTGAGACTGACGCGGGATGAGAGGAGGTTCTTCCGCGACAGCCAGCCTTGGGGCCTGATCGTATTTCGCCGCAATATTGAGAGCCCGGATCAGTTGCGCGAGCTGGTGAGCGAATTTCGTGACATCGTCGGCCGCCGCAACGCTCCAGTGCTCGTCGACCAGGAGGGCGGACGGGTCCAGCGAATGGGGCCTCCTTCGAACCACTGGCGCAAATATCCTGCGGCGCGTCGTTTGGGCGACATATTTCGAGGCGATCCCGTGCGTGGCGCTCGCTTGACCAGGCGCCTCGCCCGCCTGATGGCCGACGATCTGCGTCAAGTCGGGATCAATGTGGATTGCCTTCCCGTTCTGGACGTACCGCAGCCGGATGGCCACGACATTATCGGCGACCGCGCTTATGCCGCGTCCCCGGCCGAGGTTACCATCTTGGCGCGGCAGGCCATGGTGGGGATGATGAGTGGCGGCGTCTTGCCGGTCATCAAGCATATTCCAGGGCACGGCAGGGCAACCGCCGACAGCCATCTCGCCCTGCCGGTGGTGCACGCATCAAGAAGGGATCTTGAGTTGATCGATTTTCCACCCTTTGCCGCGCTGGCCGATGCTCCGATGGCTATGACCGCTCACGTGATCTACTCGGCGATCGATGCTGACGCGCCGGCCACGCACTCGGCCCGGGTAGTCGAGGTTATTCGAAAGACCATAGGATTTGACGGCTTGCTGATGACCGACGACCTCTCCATGAAGGCGTTGTCCGGTGACATGCGGGAGCGGGCTGTCCGGGCCAGGGACGCCGGGTGCGATATGATGCTTCACTGCAATGGCGTTATGAGCGAAATGATTGCTGTAGCAGCGGCGTCGGGAGAACTCCGCGGCCCGGCCGGCTCCAGAGCCCGCTCGGCACTCAGCCAGCTGCGTCGGCCGCAAAAATTTGATCGCAGCCGCGCGCTGGCCGATCTCCAGGAATTGAATCTCGTCGCCGCCTGAACTTGCGGCTAGTCTATCGCGGCGGTCCCGAATCAGCGGTGGTCGGCGAGCGGGCATTGCGCAGGGAAGGACGGCTCGAAGTCCAACATGGTTCAGGCCAACCAGTCCGGAGTCGGTAAAGCGCAGGCTTCTGAAGAGACTTGGGCCGATGCTGACGAGCCGCCGCGTCACACCGAAAGCGGCGATGCCTTCTGCGTTGATGTGGGAGAGTTTGAGGGACCCCTCGACCTCCTGCTCGAGCTCGCCCGCCGTCACAGGATCGACTTGACGCGCATTTCGATGCTGCGCCTCGCCGAGCAGTATCTTGCATTTATCGGGCAGATCGGAGGCATGCGGCTCGAGATTGCCGCCGACTACTTGGTCATGGCGGCGTGGCTCACCTATCTCAAGTCGCGAGCTCTTGTTTCCACCGGCGACGCCGGCAGTGAGCCGGCTGCCGAAGAGCTGGCGGATCTGCTTGCATTGCGCCTGCGGCGCCTGCAGGCAATGCGCGATGCGGCGGCGCAGCTCATGGCGAGAAACCGGCTTGAGCGCGACGTTTTTGAGCGGGGCGCTCCCGAACCGCTGGCGTTGAAGATCAACCGCCGGTATTCGGACAACCTGTTCGATCTTCTCAAGGCATACGCCGATCGCCGCCAGCGGGAGACGGCCCGTCGATCCTTGCAGGTCAGCCGTCCCGCGGTGTGGTCGATCAAGGAGGCCAGGGAGGTGCTTGGCGGGATGATTGCTCAGATGCACGAATGGGGGCAATTCGATATCTACCTGCGTGACTATCTCGCCGAGCCGAAGCGCAGGCGGTCGGTCATTGCCTCCAGCTTCTCGGCCAGCCTCGAATTCGTGCGTGAAGGAGTGCTCGAAATGCGACAGGCGGAAGCGTTTAGGCCCATCTACCTGCGACGTCGTGCGGAGTCCGAACTGCGATGATTGAGAAAGGAGTGTGACGTCATGGCAAATGCGCGCACCGCCGCAGAACTGATGACCAGCGGTGATGAAGCAGGCGGCAAAACCGCCAAGATCACCCTTCACCCGCGGGTCGATCTCGCCAACCAGCTCCGCGTCATGGAGGCCGTGCTCTTCTCCGCCGCCGAGCCGCTGCGGGTCGATGACTTCAAGTCGTTCCTCCCGGAAGGCACCGACGTTGCAGCGCTGCTTGCGGACCTTCAGGCTTTGTATCGCAATCGCGGCGTTAACGTCGTGCAGGTCGCTGGAAAATGGACCCTGAGGACGGCGGAGGATCTGAGTTTTCTGCTGCGCCGCGAAGCCTCGGAACAGAGACGATTGTCGAAGGCGGCCCTCGAGACGCTTGCGATCGTTGCCTATCACCAGCCGGTGACGCGAGCAGAGATCGAAGATATTCGCGGTGTGGCGGTTTCCAGGGGTACGCTCGACATACTGATGGAGATCGGATGGGTCAGGATGCGCGGCCGAAAGCGAACGCCGGGGCAACCTGTCACCTACGGCACTACGGAGGCGTTTTTGCGCCATTTCGGGCTTAATGCCCTTGTCGACCTTCCCGGACTGGTCGAACTGAAAGGTGCCGGCCTGCTGGAGACCAACTTGCCTCCTGACTTTCACGTGCCGCAGCCGCCGGCAAGCGACGAACTCACGACCGAAGAAGACCCCCTCGACGACAGCGACGAGCAGATGGGTCTCGAAATGGATCTGCAGGAACCCGAAGAGCCCGACTCCGGTCGATAGCCGATCAAATTTACCCGGTTTTGCCGCTTCGTGAAGTCATGTAAGGCCTTGCTCATGGCGGCACGTCACAATCGCTCTTCCGAAACTGCCGAAAACTGGGGGCCACGGGGCACTGTTGGTGCGACCTTTGCGGCCCGCTTGTCGTTTGAGAATGTCAGCCTGTCATTCGACAATGTCGAGGCTGTTCGCGAGGTTTCCTTCGAACTGCCTCCGGGAGAGATCGTCTGCCTGCTCGGCCCTTCGGGTTGCGGCAAGACGACCCTGCTGCGGATTGCGGCAGGAATCGATAGACCTCAGTCTGGCCGCGTATTGTTGGACGGGGAGGAGGTTGCTGGGCCGAGGACCTTCGTTCCTCCCGAGCAGCGGGGTGTGGGGCTGATGTTTCAGGACTTTGCGCTCTTCCCGCACATGACCAACGTGGAGAACGTGGCCTATGGACTGAAGTCGTTAAATCATCGCGCCGCATTTGCTGAAGCGCGCAATGCTTTGCGACGGGTGGGGCTCAGCGAATACGCTGAAACCTATCCATGGGCGCTTTCCGGCGGCGAACAGCAGCGCGTGGCCCTGGCACGCGCCATTGTGCCAAGGCCACGTGTAATTCTGATGGATGAACCTTTTTCGGGCCTTGACCAGCGCCTGCGGGAGGGTGTTCGTCGGGGCACCCTCGAGATTCTGAAGGAAACTCGGGCCAGCGCTCTCATTGTCACGCATGATCCCCTCGAAGCCATGGAACTGGCCGACCAAATACTCCTCATGCGGCAGGGCCGCCTCGTACAGAAAGGTACGCCGCGCGAGCTTTACCATGTTCCCGTTGACGCCGCCGTCGCGCGCTTTTTCAGCCATTTCAATGAAATCGAAGCGCCGGTGGTGAACGGCGGGGTCCCCACACCCTTTGGTCAGATGTCCTCCCGGGGGCTGCCCGAGGGCGCAAACGCTGTAGTCATGATCCGACCACAGGGTTTGCTTCCACTGCGCGCGGGGCAGCAGGGGGCAGTCGCGCGCGTCCTCGATGCACGGTTCCTGGGCGATGATCTCCTATTGACCGTCTTGTTCGAAGCCATGGATCGTCCCTTCCTCGCCCGCGTGCCGGCGGCGGCCGGCATTACCGCAGGCGAAACAATAAGGTTCGTCGCTGATCCCGCCCATGTTTTTGTGTTTGCAACTTGAGGGATCGATCACTAACTCAATGTGTGCAGCGCCGCCTCGGTTGCGGGGCAGGGGCCTTATCTGCGATAATGGCCCAAATGGGCGCATTTTGGTGTGCCCCGCTCGCACATCCAAGGAGCAGTCATGGGTTCATTCTCGATTTGGCATTGGTTGCTGGTCATCCTGGTCGTTGTCCTGCTTTTTGGTCGCGGCAAAATCTCCGACCTGATGGGTGATGTTGCCAAAGGTATCAAGAGCTTCAAGAAGGGGTTGACGGAGGACGAAGCCACCGCCGCGGCCAGCGACATCAAATCCCTCGGCAACGAAGCGGCCGCACAGGCGCAGGAACGCGCCAAGGAAAAAGCCGACAGTTAGCCTGTCGCGACTTGGCCGGATTGCCGGCCGCAAGGACAGGAACGCCAATGTTTGACTTCGGCATCGGCGCCAGTGAGCTGATGATCATCGCCGTTGTGGCGCTTATTGTCGTCGGTCCGCGGGAACTGCCCAGGGTTCTTCGTGCCGTCGGGCGCTTCGTCAATCAACTGCGCGGCATGGCCGGCGAGTTCCAGAAACATCTCGATGCGGCGATGCGCGAATCCGGCATCGAAGATGTGAAAAAGGACGTCAGAAATCTGACCAACGTCGCCGTGACGGGCGACATCGGCAGGCAGATGTCGGATACCTTCAGCAAGCAGAGCACAGACATGAAGCAGCTGCTGGAAGCCAAGGAACCGCCTGCGCCGGTCGCCATTACGCAACCGCCCGAGCCCGCCACCGAGCCCGCCTCCGAGGACGTCCAGGCGAAGGCGTCATGACACAGGAGGACATCGACAAGACCGAGGCGCCGCTAATCGACCATCTGATCGAGTTGCGGCAACGCCTCATCTATTGCGTCATCGGCGTCGTGGTTGCCTTCGTCGCCTCCTTCGCGTTCGCCGGCCAGATATTCAATGTCCTTGTGCAACCTTTTTTCTGGGCGCTCGGCCAGAGCTATGACCTCGAGCTCATATACACTTCACTGCCCGAAAAATTCTTCACCGAGATCAAGATTGGCTTATTTGGAGCGCTCTTCATCACCTTTCCGCTCATCGCCGTTCAGATCTACCGATTTGTTGCCCCCGGGCTTTACCGCAACGAGAAAGATGCGTTTCGTCCCTATCTGATCGCCACCCCGCTGTTCTTCATACTCGGCGCAGCAGTGGTTTATTTCCTGCTGATGCCTCTCGCCATCAAGTTCTTCATCGGCTACCAGCAGAGTGGGGCTCTCGGTCAGGCCGAGATCAAGCTTCTGCCGAGAGTGAGCGAATACCTGAGCTTCGTGATGGCGCTCATCCTGGCGTTCGGCGTCTGTTTTCAACTTCCGGTGATATTGACGCTTCTAGGTCAGATCGGAGTGGTGACCTATGACGGTCTGAAGAGCGGGCGAAAGTTTGCCATCGTCGGGGTATTCGTTGTGGCGGCCGTTCTTACTCCTCCGGATCCGATCAGCCAGATCGCTCTCGCAATACCTCTGATCGGTCTCTACGAGGTTGCGGTGCAGGCGGTTCGCTTCCTTGAAAAGCGACGCGCGGCAGCCGAGAAGCGCCGCGAAGTCTCGCAGAGCGCCTGACGCTTTACCCTGTCCGGCTGCGCGCCTATACACTCCGGCGGCGGAAGTCGAGAGAATTCGGGCGGTTCGGCGCGCAATGCACGACATCAAGTGGATCAGGGACCACCCCGACGAGTTCGATCGCGGGCTGAAACGGCGTGGTCTTGCTCCACAGTCGGCCACAATCCTCGCTATCGACCAGTCGCGTCGCGAAGAGGTGCAGAAACTCCAGGACGCACAGGCGCGCCGCAACACAGCCTCCAAGGCGATCGGCGGCGCCCTGGCGGCCAAGGATCACGGCGAAGCGGAGCGGCTCCGTGCGGAAGTGGTAAAGCTCAAGCAGATCATCCAGACGGGTGAAGAGTCCGAACAGTCCATTGCGGAGAAAATGCGGCAGAGGCTGTCGGAACTTCCGAACATACCGCTTGATGAAGTGCCGGATGGCGAGGACTCGCGGGCCAATCGCGAGGTGAAGCGCTACGGAGAGCGGCCGTCATTCGATTTTCCACCGCGGCAGCACTTCGAGATCGGCGAACGATTGGGCCTGATGGATTTCGATACCGCGGCATCCATTGCGGGCGCCCGCTTTGTTGTTCTGAAGGGCGCCCTAGCCCGCCTCGAGCGCGCCCTTGGCCATTTCATGCTCGACCTTCATACCGCCGAGAACGGCTATACGGAGAGTTACGTTCCCTATCTCGTTCGCGACGAAGCCATGTTCGGGACCGGCAATTTGCCGAAGTTCGCTGAGGATCTGTTCGTCACGACGGATGGCCGCTGGCTCATTCCGACCGCCGAAGTTTCACTGACCAACTTCGTCCGTGAGCGGATTACCGAGGAACGGGACCTGCCGCTGCGGCTGACCGCCTATACCCCTTGTTTTCGATCTGAAGCAGGATCGGCTGGGAAAGATACCCGCGGCATGATGCGTCAGCACCAGTTCTCCAAGGTCGAGCTGGTTTCGATCACGACCGCCGAAGCTGCGCGCGCGGAGCTTGAACGCATGCGTCAAGCGGCCGAAATGGTGCTCGAGCGTTTGGGTCTTCACTACCGCACCGTCATTTTGTGCACAGGCGACATGGGCTTCAACGCTCACATGACCTACGATATCGAGGTCTGGCTGCCGGGGCAGGATGCCTTCCGCGAGATCTCGAGCTGCTCGCTGTGTGGAGAGTTTCAGGCCCGGCGCATGGAAGCGCGCTACCGCCCAGCCGGCCAGGGCAGGTCGTTGCGCTACCTGCACACGCTCAATGGCTCGGGCCTGGCTATCGGTAGGACGCTGATTGCGATTCTGGAAAACTTTCAACGGAAGGACGGCAGCGTCGCGATACCTGCAGCACTCAAGCCGTACATGGGCGGTCTTGACTCAGTCGGAGCCCATGGCTGAACAATCTCTGCTCAATCGAGAGGGCGAGCCGCTCCGCATTCTCGTCACCAATGACGACGGCATTCACGCACCGGGACTGGCGGCCTTGGAACGGGTTTCCGAAGCGCTTTCGCCCGATGTTTGGGTAGTCGCGCCGGAAACCGAACAGTCGGGCAAGTCCCATTCGCTGTCGCTTTCGGATCCCCTGCGCATGCGGAAAGTCGACGAACGCCGGGTGGCCGTCGACGGTACACCGGCCGACTGTGTCATCCTTGCCGTGCGCAAGGTCATGCCGGCGCCGCCCGATCTGGTGCTGTCGGGCATCAACCGCGGCCAGAACATGGCTGATGATGTGACGTACTCGGGCACGATTGCAGCCGCCATGGAAGGGACTTCCCTCGGGCTGAAATCGATTGCGCTTTCCCAGGTATTCGGCACGTCAAGGGGTGGCGATGCCGACTGGTCCGTCGCCGCGACACACGGGCCGAAATTCTGCGCTTACTCGCTTCCGCCGACCTCGGTCCGGGCGTTCTGCTGAATGTCAACTTCCCCGACTGCCGGCCCGGCGAGGTACGCGGCGTTGAAGTGACGAGGCAGGGCAAACGGGATCAAAGCCTGTTGCTGGTCGATGAAAGAATCGACACTCGGGGGCGCGCCTACTACTGGCTTGGCTTCAAACGCGAACAGACCGAGCCGGCGCCCGGCACCGACCTGCACGCGATCTGCAATCGCCTGATTTCGGTTACCCCCTTGCACATGAACCTGACTCAAATCGAATCGATGGAGGCCCTTCGCACGCTGATCGGCGCCAGCCTCCAGTCCTGATCGCATGACCGAAGACCCGCGCAAGATCGAGTTGCTCATGATGCTTCGCGATCGGGGCGTTCGCGATACCCGAGTTCTCGAAGCCATTGAAAACGTGCCGCGGGACCTGTTTCTGCCCAGCAGTTTCGAGCACCAGGCGTATGCCGATCAGGCTCTGCCGATTGCCTGCGGGCAGACCATCAGCCAGCCGTTCATCGTCGCCTTCATGACCGACCGGCTGAAGGTCGGCGCCCGCATGAAGGTCTTGGAAGTGGGGACGGGGTCCGGTTATCAGACGGCTGTACTTTCGCATTTGTGCCGCCGTGTTTACACTATCGAACGTTATCGCCCGCTCAATCGCGAAGCAGTGGAGAGGTTCAGGCGGCTTGAGCTGTCGAACATCACCGCCATGGTCGGAGACGGCATGAAGGGGTGGCCCGCGCAAGCACCGTTTGAGCGTATCATTGTGACCGCCGCTGCTTCCGAGGTGCCGGCCGACCTGATTGATCAGCTGGCTCTCGACGGCATCATGATCATCCCCGTTGAAACATCGCCGGCCCGGCAGGAACTCCAGCGCATTGTCAGGACCAGCAAGGGAGTGCGAAGCGATCACCTGCTCCACGTCAGGTTCGTACCGCTCGTCCAGGGCGTGGCTAGGGACGGCTGATCATTGGTTCGGGGCGGCCATTTTCCGCCAAGCGTAAACCCACTCTTAACTTAAACCGACCAAGATGAGGTTTGACGTCAGTTTGGGAGAGAGTTGGTATGCGTAACTTTTTCGTTCCCCTGAGCCGCGAGTCCCTGTCGACATCGACGCTCGTAACAGCACTGGCAGGATTGCTGCTTGCGGGGTGCTCGAGCTCCATTGACCGGTTTACCGACTATCCAGGGGAAAGCGACAATACCCATACCGCCTCCGCGCCATCACGGGGGCGTGGTTCAGGTGGAGATGAGATCATTCAAAGCTCACCTCTCGCAGGGGGCAGCAGCCGGAACCACGCGCAAGCCGGGTACAGTCCCCCCAAGTACGAGCCTGATGGCCGATACCGGGGAGCAGCCGCGGGCAGCGCGACCGGGGAAGGCTCCGTCGTAGTCGCGCAAGGGCAAACTCTTTACTCGATCGCCCGCGCCCACCGAAAATCGGTGCAGTCTGTCGCCTCCGCCAACGGAATCCCGGCGCCGTACCACGTCAGGGTAGGGCAGAGAATCCTTATACCGGATGCTGGCGGATCGCCGGACAGGGTGGAACTGGCCAAGGCGCCGGCCTCCGGCAACCTCCCGCGGTCCGGACGGGTTCACTCCGTCCGGTCAGGAGACACGCTGTTCTCGCTGGGTCGAAAATACAAGCTGCATCCTTATGCAATCGCCGACCTCAACGGTCTTTCGCATACATCGCCGTTGCATCTGGGTCAGAAGGTTCGCATCCCTGCGGGAGGCACGCGGGTTGCCTCCGCCCCGGCGATCGCAGCCGAAGCTCCTGTAGCCGATCGCGCTGCCTCGGATGGCTTCGAGGACACCCAGATCGGGGACGCCGGAGCCGAAAGCGGCAAGTCACAACAGCGTCTCGAGGAAGAGCCCTTGCCAGGCGGCGAAGCCGACGAAGCACCGTCGTCAGCCGAAGAGCCCGCCGTGGAGCAGAATGCGGTGCAGAATTTTCGCTGGCCGGTCAGGGGCCGGGTGATTTCGACCTTTGGCGACAAGCCCGGCGGCATGCGCAACGAAGGCATAAACATCGCGGTGCCGGAAGGTGCAGGCGTGCGCGCCGCCGACAGTGGTGTGGTTGCCTACGCGGGCAACGAACTGAAGGGCTACGGCAATCTGGTGCTGATCCGCCATCAGGGCGGCTGGGTCACCGCCTACGCGCACAACAAGGAACTGATCGTGAAGCGCGGCGACACAGTCAAACGCGGTGACATGATCGCCAAGGCAGGCCGCACCGGCTCGGTGGAAAGCCCTCAGTTGCATTTCGAGCTGCGCAAAGGCGCAACAGCGGTTGATCCGGTCAAATATCTGACCTCCGCGACCGTTGCCAACTGATCGACGCCTCCGCTACAAGACGCCGGCTGGCGATGATGCGTCGGCCGTCGTCTCTTGTGAGAACGAGTCATGATCGTTGTTTGGGGCCGCCGCAACAGCATCAACGTGCAAAAAGTGCTGTGGGCGCTCGCCGAGCTTGGCCTGTCTTTCGAGCGCCGGAATGCCGGCGGATCATTCGGCGGCACCACGTCGGCCGAGTTCAAGGCGATGAACCCGAACGGTCTGGTACCCGTCCTTCGTGACGGGGACATCACGATGTTCGAATCCAACGCCATTGTCCGGTATCTGGCTGCCCGTTACGGCGAAGGCAGCCTGCGGCCTACTGAGCCAAAGGCGCTCGCTCTGGCCGAGCAGTGGATGGAGTGGACGGCAACCACCATCGCTCCACATGCGGGAACGGTGTTCATGCAGATCGTCCGCACGCCCTCGGACCGGCGCAACGAGGCTGCCATCGCGCAAAGCGCTCAGGAACTTGGCAGCCGCCTTCCCGCCGTTGATGCGGCTCTGGCGGCCCGGCGCTTCCTTGCCGGCGACCAGTTGAGCTTCGCCGATATCCCGCTCGGCTGCTTTGTGTGGCGGCTGAATCAGTTCGACTGGCCGCGCCCTTCGCTGGCCAATCTCGAGCGCTGGTTCCTGGAGCTGCAGTCCCGCCCTGCCTATCGCAGCTGGGTGATGGTGCCCGTCGGCCGCAACCCCGACGAGTGGCTCGCCAACGAAAAGTCCCTGGCCTGAAGTGACGCTCCCCTCAGGATGTCTTGACGCCGAGCCTGCCGCACAAATCCTGAATGAACTGCCAGGCGACACGGCCTGACCGGCTGCCGCGGGTTGCAGACCATTCGATCGCCTGCCCATGGAGATCGGCCGCGGCGATGGCGAGCTTGAAGTAGCCTGCGTAGCTGTCGACCATCGCCAGATATTCGTCCTGCGAGCAGTTGTGGAAGCCAAGCCAAAGACCGAAGCGGTCGGAGAGCGATATTTTCTCCTGGACTGCCTCGTGGGGGTTGATGGCGGTCGACTGCTCGTTCTCGAGCATTTCCCGCGGCAACAGATGGCGCCGGTTTGAGGTGGCGTAAAAGAGCATGTTGTCGGGACGGCCTTCGATCCCTCCTTCGAGCGCCGCCTTGAGCGACTTGAAGGAAGTATCTTCGGCAGCGAACGACAGATCGTCGCAGAACACGATGAACCGGTGGGCGGCGCTCTTGCGCACGAGCGCCATGAGCGTCGGCAAGGTCTCGATATCCTCACGATGTATCTCGACCAGCTTTAGTTTGCCATCGACCTTTTTCGCCACTTCTGCGTGACCAGCCTTCACCAGCGAACTCTTGCCCATCCCGCGCGCGCCCCACAGGAGAGCATTGTTGGCCGGCAACCCTGATGCGAAGCGTTCGGTATTGGCGAGCAGGATGTCGCGCACCTGATCGATCCCCTTGAGCAACTCCAGCGGGACGCTGTTGACCTTTGCAACCGGTTGCAAGGTCTCGCCTGCAGCGTGCCAGATGAACGCGTCAGCTCGCTTAAGGTCGGCAGCCGAGGGTTTCCCGGGGGCGAGACGTTCGAGCGCCGTGGCGATGCGTTCGGCTAGCGCCACCAGCGATTGCTGTGGTTTTTTCGGCATGTCTATGCATATCCCCGCACCACGAGGCCTCGCAAGCCGGTCGGCCCTGTATGGTTGCAAAAGGGACTTCGAACGCTATATTCCGCCATCTCCAAAACCATCGGGCCGAATGAGGCCCCGCGAGACCCCCCCAATGTTCGTCTCTCCTGCCTTCGCTCAGACCGCCGCGCCCGGTGCGACCGATTTTTTCGGCATGTTGTTCCCGCTGCTTGCGATCATGGTGATTTTCTATTTCCTTCTGATCAGACCTCAGCAGCGCAAGATGAAAGACCACCAGGAACTGCTGAAGAACGTCCGCCGCGGCGACACGATCGTGACATCCGGCGGCCTTGTCGCCAAAATCGCCAAGGTGATCGACGATAAGGAGGTCTTGGTCGAACTGGCGGAGGGCGTGCAGGTTCGGCTTGTCAAGCACGCCATCTCGGAAGTGCGATCGAAGCCTGAGCCGGTGAAGGCCGCCGGCACGGCGAAACCGACCACCAGATAACGGCCGCGCGGTCCCGACGGCATGCTCCATTTTTCGCGCTGGAAGTCGATTTCGATCATCCTCGCGGTCTTCATCGGGCTGGTGTTTGCACTGCCGAATGCCGTCGATCCGGCATTGTGGAAGCGGCTTCCGGTGGTGGGCGAGCTCAATCCGGTCGTGCTCGGGCTCGACCTCCAGGGTGGATCGCACGTGTTGCTGGAAGTCGATCGCCAGGACCTCGAGGATCAGCTGTCGAAACAGTTGATCGCGGATATCCGCCAAACCCTTCGTGAGCAGAAGATCAAATACTCCGGGCTCGGGCGTGCTGGCAATTCCGTGACAGTGCGCATTACGGAGGCTGCCGATCGCGACAGGGCGTTCACCGAGCTGAAAAAGCTGTCCCAACCGCTGGCCACCGGCATCTTCGGCACCGGCGCGATCATGAACGAATTTGACGTCAGTCAACAAGGTGACGTCATAAGCTTCACCTACACAACCGGCGGGCTGGAAGCGAAAATTTCCCGTGCCGTGGAACAATCGTTGGAGATTCTCGGCAAGCGCATCGACGATCTCGGCACGCGGGAGCCGACCATTCAGCGCCAGGGCGTCGACCGCATTCTCATCCAGGTTCCCGGGCTGCAGGATCCCGAGCGCCTGAAGGAGCTCATCGGCAAGACCGCCAAGCTCCAGTTCAAGCTTCTGTGTGAGAGCCAGCCAAATGCGGAAGCCGACAGGCCGCCAGTCGACTGCGAGGAGTTTCCGGTGCGCGAAGCGGGCGCACCGCGGATGTGGGTTCAGAGCTCGAGCCGGGCGACCGTCGAGGGCGGGGATCTGGTTGATGCACAACCCGCCTTCGATAGCCGCACCAACGAACCGATCGTCAGCTTCCGTTTTAACCAGAAAGGCGCGTTGCGTTTCGGCAAGCTCACCCAGGAAAATGTCGGCCGGCCCTTTGCAATCATTCTAGACAGCGTGGTGATGAGTGCGCCCGTCATCAACGAGCCGATTCTCGGCGGGACCGGCCAGATTTCCGGGCGCTTCACGACCGAGGAGGCAAGTGATCTGGCGATCGTGCTGCGCTCCGGAGCGCTGCCCGCCAAGCTTTCCGTCGTTGAAGAACGCACTGTTGGCCCGAGCCTGGGGTCGGACTCGATTCGCGCCGGCGTGATTGCGACCATAATCGGACTCATCGGCGTGGTCGTATTCATGGTGGTCGGCTACGGCCTGTTCGGGGTTTTCGCCAACATCGCGCTGCTCGCCAACCTGACCATGCTCGTGGGGTTGCTGTCGCTCATGGGCGCCACGCTCACCCTTCCCGGAATAGCCGGGCTGTTGCTGACCCTCGGCATGGCGGTCGACTCGAACGTGCTTGTCTATGAGCGCATTCGCGAGGAGTGGCGATCCGGCCGATCGCCGGTCAGCGCCATCGAAACAGGATTTCGCGCCGCCATGGCCACCATCATCGACGCCAATCTCACTACCCTCATCGCGGTCGCCGTACTGTTCGGCGTCGGCTCGGGCCCGGTGCGCGGCTTCGCTGTAACGCTGGGCCTTGGCATTCTGACTACGGTCTTCACCGCATTTACCCTTACCCGGTTGATTATCGCCTGGTGGCTGAGATCGACCCGGCCCAAGGAAGTGCCGCTGTGAGGGGGATGATCACATGAAGTTTCGCGGCATTCGCTTCGTACCCGATGACACCAAATTGCCGTTCATGCTCATGTCGCGGTACGGGTTCTTCCTTTCCGGCATCCTTTGCGTCGTTGCGCTGCTGCTGTTCCTGACGTTTGATCTCAACTACGGGATCGACTTCAAGGGCGGCACGCTCATCGAGATCAAGACCACGGGAGCTGCAGACCTCGCAACGCTGCGGGCCAAGATCGGCGACCTCGGGCTTGGCGATGCCGAGTTGCAGGAATTCGGCGGGCCGAGCGACGTGCTGATTAGGCTCGAGGCACAGGCCGGCGGCGAGGCGGCGCAAAACGCGGCAGTCGGCAAGGTGCGGCAGGCATTGGGCGCTGACGTCGAGTTTCGCCGGGTCGAGGTCGTGGGCCCTAAAGTCTCGGGTGAGCTGACGCAGCAGGGCATCATTGCAGTGGTGTTTGCGATAATTTTCGTGCTCATCTACATCTGGTTCCGCTTCGAGTGGCAGTTCTCGATCGGCGCCGTCGCGTCGCTCCTGCATGACGTGATCATTACCATCGGGGTATTGTCCGTACTGCGCATCGAGTTCAACCTCAACATCATCGCGGCGATCCTCACCATCATCGGCTACTCGCTGAACGACACCGTCGTCGTCTACGACCGCATCCGCGAGTACCTGCGGAAATACAAGAGAATGCCGTTTGCCCAGTTGATCGATGCGTCGATCAATTCCACGCTGGCGCGCACCATGCTCACCGGAACCTCGACGTTGCTGGCGCTGCTGTCCCTGTATTTCTTCGGCGGCGAAGTCATCCGGGGCTTCACATTCACGATGATTTTTGGCGTGATCATTGGCACCTATTCCTCGATCTTTGTGGCGGCGCCGGTGTTGATTCTGCTGGGCTCGATCCGCGAAACTTCTCCGGTTGGGGAGAAAGTGCAGCCCTGAGGAGCGGGATCCTCCTGTGGGGGCATCCGCAGACAGCATCGAGTACTGCCGGGAACTCCTGCGCCGGCAGGATCGCGATCGCTATCTGGCCAGCCTGTTCGCTCCCGATGATTCACGCCCCCTGCTTTGGGGGCTCTATGCCTTTAATCACGAGATTTCCCGGGTTCGCGATCTTGTGCACGAGCCTGCCGCCGGAGAGATCAGGCTTGCTTGGTGGTCGGAAGCGATCGAAGCCATCTATGCGGGCGCTGCGGTCGACCATCCTGTGGCCCGGACCCTCGCCGAGGCTTGCCAGGCGCGACGGCTTCCGAAGCAGGCGTTCGTTGAACTGATCGAAGCGCGCCGGTTGCATCGCGCTGCAGATCCAATGGACTCACTTGGTAATCTCGAGGCCTATCTTGCAGAGACGTCATCAGCGGTTGTCCATTTGGCTGCCATGATCCTCGACCACGGCAGCAACGCGCCCCGGGCTGCCTCCGCCGCCCTCCCTGCCGGGTTGGCCTACGGGCTCGTGGGCATTCTGCGCGCCCTGCCGTTTCAGCGTGCCAAGGGCATGTGTTTCCTCCCCCGGGACGTTCTGGCGCGGCATGGCCTCGAGCCCGGGCATGTCTTGTCAGGCGCCCAGGGCCAGCCCATGAAAGACGCCCTGTGCGAACTGCGTCTGCTGGCGATCCGGCGGCTTGCTGAAGCGCGAAGCCTGACCAACCTGGTATCACCTTTGGCCTTGCCGGCTTTCCTGCCGCTGGCGCTCGTCGAGGCATACGCCGCTAGGCTCTCGGGCAGGAACTTCGATGCGCTGACGACTGTTGCTGAAATCTCCCCTTTGACGCGCCTCTTTCGGCTTTGGCGGGCCGCGAGGGCGGGAACATTCTGAATGCTTTAATGTGGCCTGACTGGTACGAGTTTTGTGCCAGCAGCGTGAGGGCTCAGTGATGTACGGGCGGAAAATTCGATGCCTGGTCGTCGTTCTGGCGACTCTCGTCTCGTTCTCTGCCGCAGCGGAAGAACAGCCGCTGGGCTTCTACAACCGCGGAAAGCTCGTTGGTCAATGGAGCCTGGACGCCCTCAGACAAGCGGCGCCTGCCGTTCAGATTTCCGTGTGGGAGCCGCATGAAGACAGGAACGTGACCTACGAAGGATTTGAGGTCAGCAGGCTTTTTCAGGCCATCTATGGCGATGGGTGGAAAGACATTGAGGAGGTGCTGTTCACGTGCGCCGACGGCTACCAGCCCTCTCTGCCCACGGATCGCTTCAAGCGATACCGGAGCTTCCTCGCGTACCGAAGGCTGGATCTGCAGGAGTTCAAGGTTCAGAACCGCTATCAGAATGAAAGTGATGTCCCGCTCGGTCCCTACTACCTTGTTTGGGACAATCTCGACTCGGAGGAGTTGCGGGCAGCAGGGGCGAGCGGGTGGCCATATCAGGTGGTTGGGGTCGATCTCGTGGACTTCGCGGATCGCTTCCCGAAGGTGAGTCCTCCGAAAGGAGCATCGCAGGCGGTGAGGCAGGGGTTCATCACATTTCGTGAACACTGCATGCCGTGCCACACCGTCAACGGCGAGGGCGGCGGCAAGGCTCCCGAACTGAACTACCCGACGAGTGTCACCGAATACCTTTCCGATGCGTGGATCAGGCGCTGGATGATGGATCCGCGATCGATCCGCTACAATGCCACCATGCCGACCTTCGCGTCTCATCCCGATCCGGACGTCCTCGCGGAAGAGGTGCTCGCCTATCTGAAAACGATGGCGGGGCACAAACAGGAGCCGAAGTGAGCATCATTCCGCTGCCGTGGCGGCCGGCGATCGGAGCGGGGGCCGGGCGAGCCAGGCGCGGAACTCCTCGATCGCTCTCGCTGTATACGCTTTCTTGCGCGCTACCTGTTTGGAGGGGCCACGGAGACGCCTGCCATTTGCGAATTCAGGTTGCGCAACGGGTGGAAAGAGGCCGAAGTTGACATTCATGGGCTGGAAGGATCCCGCCGCCTGATCGGGGGCGGCAATGTGCCCGCCAGTGATGTGATTGAGGAGCGCCCCGTGTGCGGTCGTTGGCGGCGGCAACGTGAAGGGCGTTCCAAGCCACTCGGCGGCGGCCAACCGGCCCGCGATCAATCCGGTCGCTGCGCTTTCGACATAGCCCTCGACGCCGGTAATCTGGCCTGCGAAGCGCAGGCGCGGATCTGCCTTGAGCCGCAGCCGCCCATCGAGGATGCGGGGTGCGTTGAGGAAGGTGTTGCGATGCAGTCCGCCAAGCCGCGCGAACTCGGCACTCTCGAGGCCCGGAATGGTCCGGAAAATGCGGACCTGCTGCGCGTGCTTCAGTTTGGTCTGAAACCCGACCATGTTGTAGAGCGTGCCGAGGCGATTGTCCTGGCGCAGCTGCACGACAGCAAACGGCTTGGTGGCCGGCCGGTGCGCATCGGTGAGGCCGCGCGGCTTCATGGGGCCATGCCGCAAGGTCTCCGGGCCACGTTCCGCCATGACCTCGATCGGCAGGCATCCGTCGAAGTAGGGCGTGGAGGCTTCCCACTCCTTGAACTCGGCTTTCTCTCCCGCCAGCAGATCCGCAACGAATACCCGATACTGGTCGCGATTCAGGGGGCAATTGATGTAGTCCTTGCCGGTCCCGGCGGGCCCCGCCTTGTCGTAGCGCGACTGCAACCATGCCACCGACATGTCGATGGTATCGCGGTAGACGATCGGGGCGATGGCGTCGAAGAACGCCAGATTCGCTTCTCCCGTAAGCTGCCCGATCGCTGCCGCCAGAGCGGGCGAGGTGAGGGGCCCGGTTGCGATGATCACATTGTCCCAGGAGGCCGGCGGCAGGTCCGACACTTCCTCGCGTACTATCTCGACCAGAAGATGGGAGTGCAGGCGCTTCGAGATCTCTGCCGAGAATCCATCCCTGTCTACGGCGAGCGCCCCGCCGGCCGGCAACTTGTGGCGATCCGCCGTCTCCATGATGAGAGAACCGGCCAGCCGCATCTCCGCATGCAGCAGGCCCACGGCGTTCGTTTCGGCATCGTCGGACCGGAACGAATTGGAGCATACGAGTTCGGCAAGGTCGTCCGTCTTGTGTGCTTCGGTTTGCCGGCGCGGCCGCATCTCATGAACGATTACGGCGACACCGGCTTCGGCCGCCTGCCACGCCGCCTCACAGCCGGCCAGTCCCCCGCCTATGACGTGAAGGGGTCTCACAGGGGCCATGTTTGGTCTTTGCTTTTCATCCGTCTAGTTTATGACAAAATACGCAATCGCCCGATGGCTGATTTCACTGCTTTATCCGTGGAGGGGAAACGATGACGACACTCACGAACGACCAACCCACACTTGCGGCGGCTCTGTGGCCTGCGCCGGCCGGATCGCTGACGCGCTGGCTGGTCCTGATGGTCGCTGGAGTAATCTTCGTGGCAGTCGCCGCCCATATTCAGGTGCCGCTGCACCCAGTGCCTATCACAATGCAGACATTTGCCGTCTTGGTAATCGGTATGGCTTACGGATGGGGTCTTGGTGCCGCTACCCTCGCTTTGTACATGACCGCGGGTCTTGCGGGTCTGCCGGTATTCGCGCCCGGTGGCCCCCCCCTTAAGTTTACGTTCGGCTACATCATCGGCTTCATCCTAGCCGCCGGCCTAGTCGGCTGGCTTGCCGAGAAGGGCTGGGACCGGGATGTTGTTAGAGCGGCCGTCGCCATGTTGGCCGGCAATGCCCTCATCTACATTCCGGGGCTCATCATGCTAGCCTACGCGCTAAGCGGTGTTACATCCCAACCGGTCACACCCCAACAGGTGTTGGCGGCTGGCTTTTATCCTTTTCTGATCGGCGATGCCTTGAAGCTGGTACTGGCGGCTGTAGTTTTACCGGGCGCTTGGTATCTCATCGGCCGCCGGGAAGTGTAGTTGTCTCGCGTACTCGAAGACATCACAGCGGAACTTGAGGCGATCCGGAGCCAGAACCTGTGGAAGACCGAGCGTCCGCTCGTGTCAGCGCAGTCCGGCCATATACGGGTGTTTTCTGACGGCTCCGCCCGCCCTGTGCTGAACCTGTGCGCCAATAACTACCTGGGCCTTGCCGACCACCCCGAGCTGATCGCCGCCGCCAAGGCGACGCTCGACAGCCGTGGGCTGGGCATGGCCTCGGTCCGGTTCATCTGCGGCACTTCCGACCTGCACCTTGCTCTCGAGGAACGCATCGCTCGCTACGTCGGCTGCGAGGATTCGATCCTGTACGCCGCCTGTTTCGATGCCAACGGTGGGCTTTTCGAGCCGTTGTTGGGCGAAGGCGACGCCGTTGTCTCCGACAGCCTCAATCACGCCTCGATCATCGACGGCATCAGGCTGTCGAAGGCCAGACGGTACCGCTATGCCAACGGCGACATGGAAGATCTCGCGGCGAGGTTGCGAGAGGCCCGTGCCGCCGACGCTCGCCGCGTCCTTATCGTCACCGACGGCGTGTTCTCCATGGATGGATACTTCGCTAGGCTCGCAGAGATTCGCGCGCTCGCTGACCGCCACGATGCCCTGATCATGGTCGATGACTGCCACGCCACCGGCTTTATCGGACCCAAGGGACGCGGTACTCCGGCCAAGGCCGGCGTCAGGGTCGATATCGTGACAGGAACTCTCGGCAAGGCTTTGGGTGGGTCGGCCGGCGGCTTCGTTGCAGCAGCGCGCCCGATCGTCGATTTGCTGCGCCAACGTTCCCGGCCTTATCTCTTCTCCAACACCTTGCCGCCTCCGCTGGTGGGGGCAGCACTCAAGGCCATTGACCTCGCTGAAGCCGGCGAGCACCTCAGAACGAGGCTGTTCGAAAATGCCAGGCGATTCCGCGCCTCTATGACGGCGGCAGGGTTCGACCTCTTGCCCGGCGAGCATCCGATCATTCCGGTCATTCTGGGCAGTGCCCGGCTGGCTCAGGACATGGCGGCGATGCTTTTCGACGAAGGCGTCTACGTGACAGGATTTTTCTATCCGGTGGTTCCCAGGGACAAGGCTCGCATCCGAACCCAGATGTCTGCCGCCCTCACCGATTCCGATGTTGACGAGGCGGTGGAGGCGTTCGTGCGCGTCGGCCGCAAGATGGGCATCGTTTGATGCGGGCGCTCGTCAAGGACAAGGCCGAAGCCGGTCTGGTGATGCGGGATGAGCCGGTCCCGGCAATCGGCGCCGACGACATCCTGATCCGGGTGAAAAAGACCGGCGTCTGCGGCACCGATCTCCACATCTGGAACTGGGACGAATGGGCCCGCAAGACCGTCCCGATTCCGATGGTGGTGGGTCATGAGTATGCCGGCGTGGTCGACAGGATCGGCAGCCATGTACGCACGGTGAAAGTCGGAGACAGGGTGTCCGGCGAGGGCCATCTGATCGGCATGAAGAGCCGCATGGCGCGCGCAGGCCACTTTCACCTTGACCCGGAGACCAGAGGCGTCGGGGTCGACGTGCCCGGGGCATTCGCCGAATACGTGAGGATCCCGGCCTTCAACGCAATCCATCTCCCCGACGAGATCGATGATGAGCTAGGCGCCATTCTCGATCCGTTGGGCAACGCCGTGCACACCGCGCTTGCCTACGATCTTGTCGGCGAGGACGTCCTGATCACCGGCGCGGGTCCCATCGGAATCATGGCAGCCGCCGTTTGCCGGCACGTGGGCGCCCGCCATGTGGTGATCACCGACATCAACAGATACCGGCTCGACCTCTCGGCGAAGGTGGCCGATGCGGTGACCGTAAATGTGGCCGAGGAAGATCTGAAGTCGGTGATGGCGAAGCTCAAGATGAAGGAGGGCTTCGACATCGGGCTCGAGATGTCGGGCGCACCCAGGGCCTTTGATCAGATGGTCGACAGCATGATCATGGGCGGCAGGGTGGCTATGCTCGGGATACCCGCAGGCAGGACTCCCGTCGATTGGGCGCGGGTCATTTTCAAGGCCCTGACCATCAAAGGCATCTACGGAAGGGAAATGTTCGAGACCTGGTACAAGATGATCGCCATGTTGCAGTCCGGTCTCGAGGTGCGCAATGTGATCACCCACCGGCTCGCGGCCCGCGACTTTGCCCGCGCCTTCGAGCTCATGAGGCAGGGATCGGCGGGCAAGATCGTTCTCGATTGGACGGAGGAGCCATGAGCCACACGCGATACGACCTGCGCCGTCAGCGCCTGCAGCGCAGTGAGCTGGCGGTGCCCGGGTCGAACCTGAAGATGATTGACCGCGCGGCCGACAGCGAAGCCGACTACGTATTCCTCGACATCGAGGACGCAGTCGCGCCCGCCGACAAGGAGCAGGCGCGCGCCAACATCATCAAGGCCCTCAACGAGATCGACTGGCGCGCCAGGGGAAAGACCATCTGCGTGCGCATCAACGGCATCGACACCCACTACATGTATCGCGACCTCGTTGATGTCATGGAGCAGGCCGGCCACCGCCTGGACACCATACTCGTGCCCAAGGTCGGCGTTCCTGCCGACTTGTACCTGTGCGAAGCCGTCATGAACCAGATCGAGATGGCGAAGGGCATCAAGGAGCTGGTAGGTCTCGAGGCTTTGATCGAGACTGCCCTCGGCATGGCGAACGTGGAAGCGATCGCCCGTGACGGCTCGCGGCGGCTGGAGGCGATGCATTTCGGCGTCGCCGACTATGCCGCCTACAACAAGGCCCGCACCGTCAACATCGGCGGGCTCAATCCCGATTATCCCGGCGACCAGTGGCACGCCGCACTGTCGCGAATGACGGTGGCCTGCCGTGCTTATGGCTTGCGACCCATCGACGGTCCCTTCGGCGACTTCAACGATCCCGACGGCTACCTTGCGGCCGGCCGGCGCGCCGCGGCCCTCGGCATGGAGGGCAAGTGGGCCATTCATCCAAACCAGATCGCCCTCGCCAACCAGGTCTTTTCGCCCACCGAAGCCGAGACCCGGCGCGCCCATCGAATTCTGGAAGCACTGGCTGAGGCCGCCAAAGCGGGCAAGGGCGCTGCTCAGCTCGACGGCAAGATGATAGACGCGGCATCCGCACGGATGGCGGAGAACGTCATCGCGGTCAACCGGACGATTTCGGCACGCGTTGCGAAATAGCGCAACAGACTTGCGAAAACCGGCCTCTAACCGGCCTCGGCGGCGCCTTGCTTCCGAAGGCGGCCCGTGTCATGCGTGGCCGCACCAATCCATACCTGCGCGGGAGACACGATGCTGGATGTATACGGCTTTCAGCGCGACTGCCTGGTCCCACGGGTGCGGGGCGAGGGACCTCTTTCCCTTGTGGAGGTGGCCTGGGTCGATTTGCTTAGCCCTACCCACGATGAAGAAGCCCTCGTAGAAGCCGCGTTCGGCATCGACATTCCTACCCGCGAGGAATTGGCCGAGATTGAAGCGTCGAGCCGCCTCTATCAGGAGGACGGGGCCACCTTCATGACGGCGACGCTCATTCGCCGCGGCGACGACGGCAAGGCGGAAACCCAGCCGGTTACTTTCATTCTCAAGGACGGCCGCCTCATCACCGTGCGTTACAGTGAGCCGCGTGCCTTTGCCATTTTCATCAAGCGGGCGCTGAAGCCCGGTACCTGTCAGCCTTCGGGCAACGGCATCCTCATCAATCTGCTCGAAACGGTGGTCGACCGCGCCGCCGACCACCTGGAGAATGTGAGCGTAGTCGTCGACCAGGCATCGCACGATGTTTTTCATGCCCAATCCTCCAAACGGACCCGCAGCCGCATCATCCAGGAGCGGCTGCAGAGCATCGGCGAGGAGGGGGATTTCAACTCCAAGCTTCGCGAGAGCCTTGTTTCGATCGGCCGGCTCGTCGCCTTTTTCGCCGCCGTGATGGAAGGCTCCGTCAAGGCGCCGCGTGATGTCCGCAGTCATCTCAAGACGGTGCAGCGCGACATCCAGTCGCTGACCGATCATTCGACCTTTCTTTCGGGGAAGATCGGGTTTCTGCTCGATGCCATCCTGGGCATGTTGTCGATCGAGCAGAATGCGATCATCAAGACATTCTCCGTGGCGGCGGTCGTATTTCTGCCGCCGACCCTCATCGCCAGCATTTATGGGATGAATTTCGAGTTCCTGCCCGAGTTCAAGTGGGACTACGGCTATCCCCTGGCCCTCGCTTTGATGCTTGTTTCGGCAATCCTTCCGCTCGCTTACTTCAAGTGGAAAGGGTGGTTGTAACCATGCGCTGCTTCGCCGTCGGACAGCTTATTCGGCGGCCTCGGTCTTGGCGCGCCGCCAGCGCCGGAATGTCTCCTTGAGAAACTGACCGGTGTAAGAGCGCGGCTCCTTCGCGCACTCTTCGGGCGTGCCCGCGAATACGATCTCGCCGCCGCCATCCCCGCCTTCGGGTCCGAGATCGATGATCCAGTCGGCGGTCTTGATGACTTCGAGATTGTGCTCGATGACAACCACGGTGTTCCCCTGATCGACGAGCTCGTGCAGCACCTCGAGCAGCTTTTTGACATCGTGGAAATGCAGCCCGGTCGTCGGTTCGTCGAGCAGATAGATTGTGCGCCCGGTGGCCCGCCGCGACAGCTCCTTGGCAAGCTTCACGCGCTGCGCCTCGCCGCCGGAAAGCGTGGTCGCCTGTTGCCCGACCTTGATATAGCCAAGTCCCACCCGCTGCAGGGTTTCCATCTTCTCCCGCACCGACGGCACGGCGCGAAAGAATTCGGCCGCTTCCGACACGGTCATCTCGAGCACGTCGGCGATGGACTTGTCCTTGAACCTGATCTCCAGTGTTTCACGATTGTAACGATGGCCGTGACACTCATCGCAGGTCACGTATACATCCGGCAGGAAGTGCATTTCGATCTTGATCACGCCGTCGCCCTGGCAGGCCTCGCAGCGTCCACCCTTGACGTTGAATGAGAAGCGGCCCGGCTCGTAGCCGCGCGCCCGGGCCTCGGGGAGTCCCGTGAACCAGTCACGGATGGGTGTAAAAGCGCCGGTGTAGGTGGCGGGATTGGATCGGGGCGTGCGTCCGATCGGCGACTGGTCGATATCGATGATCTTGTCGAGGTATTCGAGGCCCTCGATGCGGTCGTGCTCGGCCGGGTGATCGCGCGAGCCCATGAGCCTGCGGGCGGCGGCACGGTAGAGCGTGTCGATGAGCAACGTTGACTTGCCGCCGCCCGAAACACCGGTGACGCATGTGAAGAGACCGAGCGGCACTTCCGCCGTAACGTTCTTGAGGTTGTTGGCCTTGGCGCCCCTGACCGTGATCACGCGACCGCGTTGCCGGGGACGGCGTATCACCGGCACCGCGATCTGCTGCAGGCCGACGAGATATTGTCCGGTGAGCGAGGCGGGATTGGCCATGACCTGATCGGGCGTGCCGGAGGCTACCACATCGCCCCCGTGCACCCCGGCGCCCGGGCCGATGTCGACGACGAAATCGGCGCTGCGGATGGCCTCCTCGTCGTGCTCGACGACCAGCACGGTATTGCCGAGATCGCGCAGGTGTGACAGCGTCTCGAGCAGGCGTGCGTTGTCGCGCTGGTGCAAGCCGATGGACGGCTCATCGAGCACGTAGAGCACGCCGGTCAGGCCAGAGCCGATCTGCGAGGCGAGCCGGATACGCTGGCTTTCTCCGCCTGACAGCGTGCCCGAGTTGCGCGACAACGACAGGTAGTCAAGCCCGACATCGACGAGGAACTTCAGGCGCTCGCGGATCTCTTTGAGAATGCGGCTGGCGATTTCTCTTTCTTTCGGCTTTAGCCCGGGCGGGAGAGCGTCGAACCAATCGCGGGCGCCGCGGATCGACATATCGGTAACCTGGCCGATGTGCAGTCCCCCGATTCTTACCGCCATCGCCTGCGGCTTGAGCCGATAACCCTGGCAAGCATCGCACGGATGGTCCGATTGATAGCGGGCGAGCTCCTCGCGCATCCATTCGCTGTCCGTCTCCCGCCAGCGCCGTTCGATGTTACCGACGACCCCCTCGAAGGGTTTCTTGGTCTTGTAGGCGCGCAGTCCGTCATCGTAGGTGATCGCCACAGCCTCCTCGCCGGTGCCGAACAGGATGGCATCCTGAACTTTTTTGGGCAGCTTCTCCCACGGCGTTGTCATCGATACCTTGAAGCGCCTGGCCAGAGCTTCCAGCGTTTGCACGTAGTAGGGCGACGTGGCCCCGGTCTTGGCCCACGGCGCGATTGCCCCGCCTCGCAGCGACAGCGTCCGGTCCGGCACGACCAGGTCGGCTTCGAACCGCAACTCGGTGCCGAGACCGTCGCACTTCGAGCAGGCGCCGAAGGGATTGTTGAACGAAAACAGGCGTGGCTCGATTTCATCGATGGTGAAGCCGGAGACCGGGCAGGCGAACTTCTGCGAGAAGATCATCCGCTCGTGGGTCTCGTTTTTCGACTTGTTGGCGCTTTCCTCCGAGGTGGCCGATGGCGGCAGCGGCCGGTCGGCGAACTCGGCCACCGCGATGCCATCGGCCAGCTTGAGCGCCGTTTCGAGGCTGTCGGCCACGCGGGTGGCGATGTCGGGCTTAACGACGATCCGGTCCACCACCACGTCGATATCATGCTTGAACTTCTTGTCGAGCACGGGCGCGTTTTCGATCTCGTGAAAGGCGCCGTCCACCTTGATGCGCTGGAAGCCTTTCTTCTGCAGGTCGGCAATCTCCTTGCGGTATTCGCCTTTGCGGCCACGCACAATGGGGGCCAGAAGATAGAGCCTCGTTCCTTCCTTGAGTTCCAGCACCCGGTCGACCATCTGGGTCACCGTCTGGGATTCGATCGGCAGGCCGGTCGCCGGCGAATAGGCGATGCCGATTCGGGCAAAGAGCAGGCGCAGGTAATCGTAGATTTCGGTGACCGTGCCGACTGTGGAGCGGGGATTGCGCGAGGTTGTCTTCTGCTCAATGGAAATAGCCGGCGACAGGCCGTCGATCTGATCGACGTCCGGCTTCTGCATCATCTCGAGAAACTGGCGCGCGTACGCCGAAAGGCTTTCCACATAGCGCCGCTGCCCCTCGGCATAGATGGTATCGAAGGCGAGCGAGGATTTCCCGGAGCCGGACAGCCCGGTGAACACGATGAGCCGGTCGCGTGGCAGTTCCAGCGAGATGTTCTTGAGGTTGTGCTCGCGCGCGCCCTGGATCGAGATGATTTTCTTGGCCTCGGCCATGGGCAAGGGCTTAGACCGAAACGTGAACACGGGCAATATTCGGAACAGGACTTATCAAGACTTCCGGCAAGCCTGCTGACAGATTCCGGTGGCCGGAAGCCACAGCTAGCGCGCGCTCACCCTGGCAAACCTTCTAGTCGTCGTGAAAAGTCGTCGAAACATAGTTTTTGTCGTTCTGGGTACAGCGCTCGAAAGCGAGAAAGTCCCAGTAGCCGCAGCGTCCGTCCCCCGGAAACTCCCGGCAGCCCGAGGGCCGTGCTTCATAGATGGTGCAGCAGCGAGCCTTCGTATCGAAGAACCGGCAGATCTTGCCGAAGTGTTGGTCTTTCTTGCGGCGCATGATCCGCTTGTAGCCGTACCCGGATTTGCAGAATTTTCGCTCGGCTTCGCGGGGCTCGAGTTGAAAGTGTCTGGCGAGGCGTTCAAGGTCTCGTTTGGTCACGATCACCGCAGGGTAGGAGCAGCAGTAGCCTGGGCACTTCATGCAGTCGTAGAGCTTGCGCATGCAAGTGCAATTCATACACTGATCATTCTCGCTGCGCCAACTTCATTCACAACATATTGCACAGTCCGGTAGAGGCGGTTGGTTCCAAAAGGATGGCCGTGTCAAGCACGGCCATGACGAACAAGCAATGCCACCGCGCAGCGACGGCCCGGCCAGAGAACGAAGGTGCCGTCAGAAAACGCTGTCGGGATTGTAAAACTTCACCGCGTTGTCCTTGGTGATGATCGGTGACGGCAGCACCGTCTGCTGCGGCGCCGCGGCGCCGGCCAGGATCGCCATCAGCCGGTGGAACCCGGCGCGGCCGATCTGGTCGGAGTTGTTGTGGCCGGTAGCGCCGTAATTGGTGCCCTCGCTCATGATCTCCTTGAGCGTGCCCTTCTCGCCATCGACCGAGGCGAGGAAGATCCTATCCGAACGGCCGGCGTCCTTGATCGCCTTCTGCGCGCCCTGACACATCGAATCGTTCTCGCAGAACACCGCATTGATGTCGGGGAACTTGGTGAGCATGTCCTCCATGAGCTTGAAGCCGCCGTCGACACTCCAGCCGCCGAAGTCCGGTGCTTTTTCCACCTTGATGCCTGACTTTTCGACGACCGATAGAACACCGTTGGTGCGGTCAAGGCCGATCGAGTTGTCGGCCGGTCCGCCGCGCAGTACGGCCAGCAGTCCATTGCCGCCGAGCCGCTTGACGATGTATTCGCCGATGCCGACGCCGATGGCGTAGTTGTCGGGCCCGATCCAGCTGGTGAACTCGCCGCCCTTCAGCATGCGGTCGACGAGAACCACGGGCACGCCGGCCGCCTTGATGGCATCGAGCGCTTCGGGCGCGGCCTCGATCCACGCGGCGCTGACGATCAGTCCGTCGACCTTCTGGCTGAGCAGATCCTCGACGTTGGAGGTGAGCTTGGCCACGTCGCCCTCGGCGTCGGTCGAGAGTACGGTTACGTTGGAGAACGCCTTCGCCTCCTCCTTCACGGCCTTGTCCATGCCGACGAAATACGAGCAGCACAACGACAGGTTGACGACGCCGATCTTGAGGTCCTTGGCTGCGGCGGGAACCGCTGCGCCGGCTGTTGCCAGCATCAAAAGTCCGGCAGACATCCCACCCAGATACTTCATATGTGTTCTCCCTTTTTCCCAGTTTACGTTAGGTTTTCTTGCGCCTGGCCAGCACCGCGACCAGGATGATCAGGCCCTTCAGAAACTGCTGATAGTAGGACTCGACGTTGAAGAGATTAAGCACATTGTCGACGAGCGCCAACGCCAGCACGCCGCCAACCACCCCCATAACCGTGCCGCCGCCGCCGCCCAGGATGCCGCCGCCGATTACCACCGCGGCGATGGCATCGAGCTCGTAGCCGACCCCGACGCTCGGCTGGGCAATGCCCAGGCGCGAGGCGAGCATCACCCCCGCCAGCGCGGCAAGGAATCCGCACGCCGCATAGGCGGCGATCAGGTGCCGGCGCACATTGACGCCGGCCAGACGAACGGCTTCCGCATTGACGCCGATTGCATGGACGGCGCGGCCGGAGACCGTGTGGTTGAGGTAGAACCAGACGATCGGGATCGTGGCGAGAAGAATGAGGCTCGGCACCGGAAACGGGCCGATGAAGCCGCCGCCCAGGAGACTGCGGAACAACGGGTCGGCGGGGTATTGCGGGGTCTCGGAATAGACGTAGAGCAGGCCGCGCAGGCTCCCCATCGTGGCAAGCGTCACGATGAACGGCTGCAGGTTGAAGCGGGCGATCATGAAACCGTTGAACACGCCGACCACAAGACCCATGCCGAGCGCCACCGCGATCGCCGCCGGAAACGGCATGTGAGCCTGGAGCCCGGCGGCCAGCAGACCAGCAAACGCAACCACCGGCCCGACCGATAGATCGATGCCTCCCGTCAGGATGACGAGCAGCATGCCGAGGCTGAGCAGGCCGTTGGTTACGATCTGGCGAGAGATGCTGACCATGTTTCGTTCGGTGAGAAACACGTCGGAGGCTACGCTCGCTGTGATCACCAGGGTGAGGATGGCGAGGGTGAAGCCGACATTGGCGAGGCTCAATCGAGGAAGCCGAGCCAAGCGAGTTCTGCTGCGCCGGAGGCGGGCTGCCGGTCGCGGTCGTCACAACTGCCTCATGCGGGCATCCGGCCGAGTTCTATTCCGGCAGCGTGAGCGAAGACCCTCTCCATGCTGAAGTCTTGACGATCGAGAACGGCCGCGATGCGCCCGCCGCGCACGACGATGAGCCGGTCGCTCAAGCCGAGCACTTCGGGCATTTCCGAGGAGATCAGAAGAATTGCCCGACCGGCGTCGGCGAGTTCGGTCAGCATCCGGTAGATTTCGACCTTGGTGGCGATGTCGACGCCGCGAGTGGGCTCGTCGCACAGGAAGATGCGGATGTCCTCGACCAGCAACCATTTGCCCAGGACCACTTTCTGCTGGTTGCCACCGCTGAGCTTGCGGACCGGCCAGTCGACGTTTCGTGGGCGTACGTCAAGGTCATCGAGCTTGTTGCTCACGGCTTTGCGCCGGGCCGGGCCGTCGAGAACCCCGGCGCGGGCGAAACGGGTGAGCGAGGCAAGGGCGCCGTTGTCGAGAACGGAACATTCGAGAACGAGACCGTCGCGCTTGCGGTCTTCGGTCACGAACGCCATGCCGTGGGCAATGGCCTCAGAGGGTGAGAAGATTACAGCCTTTCGGCCCGTGATTAGAATTTCGCCGCCGTCGGCGGGCTCGGCGCCAAAGATCGTCCGGGCGATTTCTGTTCTGCCGCTGCCGACCAGGCCGAACATGCCGACGATCTCGCCTGTGCGGACGCTGAAGCTCACGTCCTTGAATGCGGAACCGCGTGATAGTCCGCGAACCTCGAGCGCGATCTCGCCGGCGTGCGGACGGCGAGTCGGATAGACGGCATCGAGGGAACGGCCGACCATGGCACGGATCAACGTATCCCGCTGGATTGCGCCGGTTTTTGCCGACAGGACGCCAAGGCCATCCTTGAGCACGAAGACATCGTCGGAGATATCGAAGATCTCGTCGAGGCGGTGTGAGATGTAAAGGACCGTGGCGCCGCCGGCGCTGAACGCTCGGATCTTGCGGAACAGGATCGCCGTCTCGTGCGCCGACAGCACTGCCGAGGGCTCGTCGAGGATGAGGATGCGCGGAGTAGCAATGAGCGCCTTGGCGATCTCGACGATCTGCTGCATGGCAACGGAAAGATCCGCGACCCTGGCATCGGGATCGATGTCGGCGAAGCCGAGATCGTCGAGCGCTTCGGTCGCGCGTTCGCGCATCCGGGGCCAGTCGACAATCCAGCGAGGACGGCGATGCGGCAGTCTTCCGAGTAGAATGTTTTCCGCGACGCTCAGATGGAGAAGCAGGCTTAACTCCTGGTGTACGGCATGGATGCCGAGATCCATGGCGCGGGAAGGGGTGCCGATCTGCACCTCAGTGCCATCGAGGAGTATTTCGCCCCGATCGGCCGCCAGCGCGCCGGACAGAATGTTCATCAGTGTTGTCTTGCCGGCCCCGTTCTCGCCGCAGATCGCCAGCACGCGGCCCGGTGCGGCGTCGAGCGAGACGTCGCGCAAGGCTGCGTTGCCGTCGAAACTCTTGTTGACATGACGCAGGCTCAACATGGCTACACCATGCCACCGGGCGAGCGGGCGATGCAATCGGGTGAGCTGTTGCCGTCCTCAGTGCGGAACTATTCCGCTCGGACGCGAACGTAGCTGCCGGGTGCATCTTCGATCGGCTTCAGTTTGCCCGACCCGACGGTGCGCGCCTTCACCTGGCCGCCTGAACGGCTGCCGATCCACTTCGCCCAGTCGGGCCACCAGGAGCCGGGATGCTCGACTGCCCCGGCAATCCACTCTTCGATGCTCGCAGCCTCCTTGTCGTTGGTCCAGTGCTGGTATTTGCGCGCCTCGGGCGGATTGATCACGCCGGCGATATGTCCGGAGCCGGCGACCACGAGACGTGTCGGACCGCCCAGAAACCTGCCGACCCGGAACACCGAGGCCAGTGGTGCGATGTGATCCTCCCGGCAGGCGAGATTATAGGCCGGCACCTTGACATCCTTGAGGTTCAGCCGCTGGCCGTCGACCGTCACCAGTCCCTGCGACAGCCGATTGTTCAGGTAGCACTCACGCAGATAGAACGAGTGCACGTTGGCCGGCATTCGCGTGCCGTCGGAATTCCAGTAAAGAAGATCGAACGCCGAGGGATCGCGGCCCAAAAGATAATTGTTGATCACATACGACCAGATCAGCTCGTTGGAGCGCAGGAGATTGAAAGCGTCGGCCATGCGCTGGCCGGGCAGGTAGCCCCTGTCGGCCATGCGGCGCTCGATCCAGTTCACCTGTTCTTCATCGACGTAGACGAGCAGAATCTCCTGCCTGCTCGAAGTCCACCTGTGTGGCGAAGAACGTTGCTGAACTGATCCGTTGATCGCCCTTGGCTGCCATGTAGGCGAGGCTGGCAGCCACCAGCGAACCACCGACGCAGTAGCCGGCGACATTCAGTTTGGCCGCGCCGGTCGCTGCCTGGGCGGCGTCACAGGCGGCGAAGAAGCCCTTGCGCATGTAGTCGCCGAAGGTCCAGTGCGAGTGCTCCGCGTCGGGGTTGATCCAGGAAATCACCAGCACGGTAAGCCCCTGCGCCACCGCCCAGCGGATGAAGGACTTCCCCGGATTGAGATCCAGAATGTAGTATTTGTTGATCCACGGCGGAGCGATGAGCAGGGGATATTCCGCCACCTTATCGGTCGACGGCTCGTACTGGATGAGCTGCATGACCTCGTTCTGGTAAATGACCTTGCCGGGCGTGGTGGCCACGTTGCGCCCGAGCTCGAAAGCGCGCCGATCAGTCTGGGAAATGCGCAGGCGGCCGCCGCCGGCCTCGATATCGCGTTCCAGCCGTTCAAGTCCCTCCACCAGATTGCGAGCGTTGCTGGTGAAGGTCGCTCGCAACACTTCCGGATTGGTGAATACGAAGTTGGTCGGCGAAAGCGCATTTACGATCTGCTCGACATAGAACCGCGCCTTGCGGCGGGTATGATCGTCCACATCGCCCGCCTCGTTGACCACATCGAGCGCCCACCGCGAAGTGACGAGATACGCCTGCTTGAGGAAGTCGAAGAACGGATTGTCCTGCCACTCGTGATCCCTGAAGCGGCGATCGTGCGGGTCGGGAACCGCCACCGCGGGGACCTGTTGGCCGCCGAGACGCTGCCATGCGCCCAGCCACAGCTGGGTATATCCCTGCCACAATCGCAGCTGCGCGTCGGCCAGCATTTTTGGGTTCATGAGATAGGCTCTCGCGATGGCGCCCAGGGTTTTGGCAACCTCGTCGGCCGGCACGATCTGCGCCTTGATTTCCCGGTTGAGGGCGTCGCGGCGTCCAGCCATCAGGTTGGCGACGCGGACCGCCCGGGCGAACGCATCGCCGAGATTGCGGGTCAATTCAGCCGGGTCGGGGAGTGAAAAATCGCCGGAGATATCGGTACTCGATTTCGTCATTACGAACCTGATGCGCCTCGGAGCCAATGTAACAACGAGGTCCTGGCCTTCATACCGCGAACTGGCAACACGGTTGAAATGGGCTGGTGGAGCCGCCATAAGGAGCGGCTTCGCGGGCGCCCGGCGCGCGCAGTATGGGGACTGCTCATGAACAATGCCTTGCGGTTGGGTATCGCGGGCCTCGGAACCGTCGGCACCGGCGTTCTCGACGGCCTTGTGCGCCACGGCGCAGCGCTGGCTGAGCGGGCTGGCCGGCCCCTGGTCGTGTCGGCGGTGTGTGCGCGCACGCGGCGCAAGGACCGTGGCGGCCATGCCATTTCGGCGTGGAGGTGGTTTGACGATCCGGTGAAGATGGCGGCGTCGGCCGACGTGGATGTGCTGGTGGAGCTCATCGGCGGTGACGGCGATCCGGCAAAGGCGGCGGTCGAGGCGGCTCTCAAGGCGGGCAAGGCCGTGGTCACGGCCAACAAGGCGCTGATCGCCTACCACGGCAGCAGGTTGGCGCGACTGGCCGAGAGCAACGGTGTAGCACTCTGCTTCGAGGCCGCGGTTGCCGGCGGCATCCCCATCGTCAAGACCCTGCGCGAGAGCTTCGCTGGCAACCGCGTCAAACGTGTGTTCGGTATCCTCAACGGCACCTGCAATTACATTCTCACCAAGATGACGAGCGAGGACCGGGAGTTCGCCGACGTGCTGAAGGAAGCGCAGAAGCTCGGCTACGCGGAGTCCGATCCCGCCTTCGATGTCGGCGGGTTCGACACCGCGCACAAGCTGGCGATCCTGACGTCGCTGGCCTTCGGCACGATGCCCGACGTTAAATCGATCTATATCGAAGGCATCGAGAACATCACGCGTACCGACATCGCCAACGCCGACGACCTCGGTTATCGGATCAAGCTCCTGGGTGTTGCCGTGAAAACCGACGATGGCATCGAGCAGCGCGTCCATCCGACGCTGGTGCGGAAAGGCACACCCGTAGCCGACGTTGATGGCGTTTACAACGCAGTCGCCATTCAGGGCGATCTCGTCGGCGACATCATGCTCGAGGGGCGGGGAGCGGGCGCGCATCCGACCGCCTCCAGCATCCTGTCGGACGTCTGCGACATCGCCCGCGGTCACCGGGTTCCGGCCTTCGGGGTGCCGGCAACCCGTCTCGCTCCCTACCGGCAGGCCAAGCTCAAGGCCCATGAAGGCGGGTATTATGTGGCGCTCGAGCTCCACGACCGGCCGGGTGCGGTGGCAGGTGTTGCGCGCCGCCTGGCCGACATGAAAATTTCCATCGAAAGCATCGTGCAGCGGGCGCCGCAGTCGGAAGCCGCGACCGCTCCTTTCATCCTCATCACGCACGACACCCTCGAAAGTTCAATGCGCAAGGCGCTCGCCCGCATCGAGGCCGACGGCCACGCTGCCGCTCCGCCGCGGATGATCCGCATCGAGCGTCTTTAGGCGCGCCGGGTCAATTGTACTTCGGCAGCGACTCTCGCTATCCCTGATGAGCAGGAGCCAGCAGGAATCGCAAGAGCAGGCCGAATGTTAAGTCAGCAGGAAGCGCAGCGATATTTCCTCGACGTCGAGCGGTCGGTCAGCGGGCGCGCCTGGCGCTCCCGCCTGCCCGACAACCGCCAGGGGCTGGCGATCTCCGAGCGTTATGACCTCCCCGAGCTCCTGGGCCGCGTCCTCGCCGGCCGGTCGGTCGGGCTGGAAGGTATCGGGCGGTACCTGAAGCCGACGCTGCGGGAGTCGATGCCGCAGGTGATGGCGCTGCGCGACATCGAGAAAGGCGCCCGCCGGCTTGCGGACGCGGTGACGCAATCGGAGCCCATCGGCATCATCGGCGACTACGATGTCGACGGCTTGACGTCGTCGGCCTTGCTGGCGCGCTTCCTGGGCGCTGTGGGCAGCGGCGCCGAGGTGCATATTCCGGATCGTCTTGGTGAAGGCTATGGGCCGAGCCGCACGGCAGTCGAGGCGCTGGTCGCCAAGGGCGTGAAGCTGCTGGTGACCGTGGATTGCGGTGTGATGGCCCACGATCCTCTGCTGTTGGCTAGCGAGCTCGGCCTCGATACGCTGATCGTCGATCATCATCAGGCGCCCGAGTACCTGCCACAGGCCCTGGCGATCATCAATCCCAACCGCCTCGACGATGTTTCCGGCCTCGGATACCTGAGCGCCGCGGGCGTGACCATGGCCCTGGTTGCGGTCAGCAATCGCCTGCTCCGCGAGGCGGGGTGGTATGATGCCCATAGGCCCGAGCCGCGGCTGCTCGACTATCTCGATCTCGTGGCGCTGGGCACGGTGTGCGATGTCGTGCCCCTCCTGGGGCTGAACCGGGCGTATGTCGTGCAGGGTCTGAAGGTGCTCGGCAGCCGCGGACACGTGGGACTCTCTGCGCTCGCCGATGTCGCGCGGCTGCGGCGCCGTCCGGACGCCCACGCGCTGGGCTATGTGCTGGGACCTCGCCTCAACGCGGCTGGCCGCATCGGTCACGCCGCCACCGCTCTGAAGCTCTTGTTGAGCGATGACCGCGGCGAAGCGATGGCGGTGGCCGCCGAGCTCGAGCGGCTCAATCGTGAGCGCCAGCAAATCGAGCTGAAGGTGATCGACGCGGCCATGGCGCAGGCCGAAGCGGCGCTGGGCAAGGAAGGAAGCGCTCCGGTGATCGTGGTTGCCGGGGAGGGCTGGCATCCGGGCGTTCTTGGCCTCGTGGCCGCGCGGCTGAAGGAGAGATTCGCGCTGCCGAGTTTCGCGCTTGGGTTCCGAGGCTCCGGGACCTGCGCGTCAGGGTCCGGGCGCTCGATCGCCGGGATAGACATGGGTGCAGCCGTTCGCGAGGCGGTGGAACAGGGGCTCATCGAGAAAGGCGGCGGACACGCGATGGCCGCAGGACTCACCGTAGCGCACGAAAAGCTCGGGCTCCTGCGGGCATTCTTCGAGCGCCGTTTCGAGACTCCGGTCGCCGGCGCCCGCCTGCGCAACGTCGTCGAGATCGACGGGGCTGTTTCGGCGCGTGGCGCCAGTCTCCAGCTTGTCGACATGCTCGAGCGGGCGGGGCCGTATGGCACCGGAAACCCCTCGCCGGTCTTTGCCTTGCCCGCGCACCGGGTGGCTTTTGCCGGTGGCGCCGGTACCGATCACGTGCGCTGCCGACTGGTTGGCGGCGATGGTGCCAGGCTCAACGCGGTCGCCATGCGTTCGCTCGGCACGCCGCTGGGCGAGCTTCTCCTATCCGAGCGGCAGACCCCGCTGCACGTTGCCGGCCGCCTGCTCGCCGATGATTGGAACGGCTCCCGGGAAGTGCAGTTCATGATCGATGACGTGGCCGAGATCCGGAGGTAGCGTGCCCGCGGACTCCTTGCCTGGGCTGATGAACCTCCCTATAGAAAACCGCGCCGCGCCCTTCGTCTATCGGTTAGGACGGCAGCCTTTCACGTTGCAAAGACGGGTTCGATTCCCGTAGGGCGCGCCATTTCGGTACGAAACAGGGAACGCCAAAACCGGCCGATTGAACCGCGGCGCGAGCTGCGGCATCATAGCGCCACGGGGTGGCGCCGCCTGCGCCGGAGCACGTTGCCATGACCGCAGGCAGCCAAACGCGATGTCGTGCTACGAAGGCGCCTGCCGTCGAAGGGCATGTGCGAAAGAGCTCTCAAGCGGCCCGTTCGATCTTGTAAGGACGGACGAGAAGGTCAGCCGGAATCTTCCATGTCTCACTGATCTTTTGGATCATGTCGACCGTGAGTGCGCGTCGGCGTGAGAGGATTTCCGATGCGCGCGAGCGCGAGTCCAAGAGCTCAGCCAATTCTACCTGGGTATGCCCGAGTTCCTCGATGGCATAGTTGAGCACGTCGATCGGGTCAAAGCCCTCGTCGATGGCGGTCGGCCATCGCTTCGCTTCGTATACTTCGACAAGTGCGAGGAGCACGTCGAGCTTGTCACCTTCCTCGGTGCCCTCCGGTGCGCCCCAGCAGGCGTCGATCTCGGCGAGCGCGGCCCGGTGATCTTTGTCCGTACGGATCGGCCGGATCTCCATCAAAATGTTTCCTTCAGAATTGCGATATGGTCAAAACGTCGATGCGGTCGTACTCGGCATGGGTGCCGATAAACTTCACGAAGGCGGTCTTTCGGCGGAAATCGAAAGCGACCACCAGGCGGTTGCTTCCTCCCGCAACTTCGAACCTGACGCGCTCGCGGTTCAGCACCTTGGATTTCGGCGCCGCTCTCTGAACCTCATCCGTTGACGTCCAATGCGCGGTTCTGACGAGTTTGTACCAGCGTTCGAGCGCAACCTTCATCTCCGGGTGTTTGCTCGAAAACTCCACGAGTCTTGTTTCGAGCAATGACCCTCATGGCACAGTATAGATGGCATGTTCCCAATATGGGTACAAGTGTTTCGATGAGGCGAACACGATTTTTAGCGCGAGGCGCGCTGACAGACGGCATGCGCTCCTGGTTCCGCGCAAGGGACCTTCAAAGAGCCTATCTCAAGCCCCTATTTCCTTTGCTACGACGGGAGCAGGGCGCGGGCGGCACCGCAGGAGTCCGATGCTGCAGACTTCGCTAAGCGCTGATGCTCACCCCTTTGGGGCTGTGCCTGGCCCGCGTCCTCCGAACGGTCAGGGAAGCTTCCTCGTCTCACGCAGACTGGTCCAGTTTCCCGGTGGGCCGCTGCCGACCCTCAACCTCGTCAAGTTCGACCGATCGTCGGGCTCGCGAGTCCGCGGTGGATTTCACTGATTTTGACGAGCCCGACATTGGACTTGCAGGTAACATCGAGCGATTCGTGGAGACATCCGTGATGAGCCGAGCCCAACCAAATTCCTCCCCGACCGATCAACATGCAAGAAGGATCGCGGCTGCGATCGCCAGGGGCCGGCGGCCAGCGCTTAGGCCCGATCTCGATCTGGATCTGTATTTCGAAAACTCTCCGCACGAGGTCTTTACTGCTTTCGACGGCGTGGCTCGCAACATGCCTCCGGCCGGCAAGGACGAGACTTCTCGCCTTAGGCTATCTGTTTCTCCTGCAGGGGTTGCTCGAGCATCTTCGCTACCGCAGCGACCGCGGCTACGCGGACGCCGCCCGTCTGATCGCGGACTTTCAGGCTGAGGTGGCCACGCGGGTGGAGGCAGAGCAGATTGATGGGCACGTGCTCGCCCACGTGGGAGGGGCCCTGCACCAGTCGAAAATACCCGTGTCGCCGGAGCTTGCTGCGGCGTCGGCGAGGCAGCCGGTGGATGACGACGAGAGAGGCCCCCTCCAGGAGGATATCCGCGGCGCTCTCGCAGACTTCGTCGAACTCTGCGACGGTGATCATTTCGCTCTTGTCGGCTCGCTTGCCGAATTCAGTCATGCCATGCCTGCAGAGGCGCGCGCCGTCGTGGGCGCCGAGCTTGCAGTCGGCGGCCCGTCCGACGCGCGCGGCGCCGCGGTCCTGTTTCTGCTGGATCCGGAGCCTGTCGTCCGCCACAACGTTGCAGAAACGCTCGCTGGCGTTGCCTCCACGTTATCGCCGACCGAAGTTCGGCGACTGATCGCGGTGCGTAATTGGCGGCCCGAGAAGGAGCGCACCGAAGTCGACGCCATCGTCCGCAAGGCGCGTGCGGCCGGTATCGATTGCGCGCAATGGGAGGCGTGTAGCGCCGAAACGATTTTCGCCACCGCCATCGACGGTGCAGGGGCGCAGGGATTCTTGCTGGTGTCGCCGGCCGGCCGGAAAAAACGGCTCTCGTCCATCCTGACCAAGGGGGGTATCGCAGATGCATGGAGCGGCGAGCCGGAATCGCCCCGCCGCGTCGAGGCGACCTTGGCAGATTCCGGCATTTGCGGTCCCATGCTTAGCGTATCCCGGTCCTATCTCGACAGCGTCTTGGCGCACCACCTGGCCCTCGGCGTCGAGAAAGGGCAACCGCCGCCCCTCGGCCTGCTCCAGGTTGCCGAGACAATCGGCGGCGCCGATTGGCAACCCGCGCGCATGAATTTTGGCGACACCCTGGCCCAGTTGATTGCCGAGCTTCCCGAAGCGATGCACGGAAGGGAGAGAGTCGAAGCAGTGTTGCGAAAGAGCGGTGAGCTGGCCGACCTGGAGGCCGTAGCGCAGTCTTGGTTCGAGGACAGTCCGGAGATCGCCCAGGCGATAGCCGGTGCGCGCGACCGCAATCGAGCGAAGCTTGCGGCCTACCTCTTGCAGAGCGTAATTGCGCGGCAACGTGACAAATGGGCCGCGCTGTTCTTGCACACGGCGTTGTGGATGCGCGAAGCGCCGCCTGAGCTCGGCCTGTCCTGGCACGAGCTCGCGATCGTCGCCAAGGCGCTTGTAGATAAACGCGACATGAGCGAGATCGGGTTGATGCGCGATATCGCACAGCGGACCGTCGCAATAATTGCCGACGACGCGCGGATATAACCCACCCGCAGCGACTGTTTCGATATCGTCACGCTGTCACCGGCGCCTCGATCAACCCCAGATGCCGCGCCATGGGATGAAAATCGCCGTCGTTATGGAGCAGCGGCATCCGATTCTCGATGCACCAGGTGCCGATCAGCAAATCGATGGTCTTGCGGATGGTGATGCCGCGCCTGCGCAAGGAACGAAAATTGCCGGCCGCTGCTACCGCCATCGCGTCACCGGCCATGGCCACGATTTCGAAGCGGCGCAGTAGAGCTTCGACCTCGCGAGCTGCCCGCTCGCTCGCCAGGCCCTGTAGCACCTCGCAAAGCATCAGATCGCCAACGATGATCTCTTCCGCCCCGAGGACCGCGCGCAGGTGCCGGACATGGGGTGCGCGGCGGCCTCTGAGGAAGTCGATCCAGACGCTACTGTCAACGACGATCAACCGGTCCCTCGCCCTTTGCGACTGCGGGCGAGGTTGCCACGCCAGCGGTATTTACCGAAAGCCGAGTTCGGCGCCCTGCTGCCGTCGCAGTTTGATCATCAAACGAAGCGCCTGCTCTACCGTCTGCTTCTTGGTCGCGTGTCCGGAAACCTTCTGGGCTTCTGCCATAAGCGTATCATCGATCTCGATATTGGTGCGCATTGGCGACATCCGCTGTCGTGTGTATAAAATAACAGTACAATACACATTCCTGCTATGCAACTCAACGGACGGCGCGCGCCTTTGCCTTCAGTATCGAATCTCCACCAGCTCTACTGACACTGAATACGTGCGATGACAGGGAATCCAGCAGGTTCTGTAGACCGTTCGCACCCGGCGACCGGGATCATGCTCATGACCCTAGCGATGCTCGCCATCCCGCTCGTGGACGGATTGGCGAAGTATTTGAGCGGCGGCTATTCGCCGCTGTTCATCAGCTGGGCGCGATACGCAGCGGCTTGCCTCATCGTCTTGCCGTTTGCCGCGGCCGTCCATGGAACTCGACTGTTTCCGGCGGAACGGCGGGCTTCGCACATGTTGCGGACGGTGTTTCTGATCACCTCGATGACGCTCTACTTCCTCTCGATCGCACGCATCCCGTTGGCCACGGCGATCAGCACGTTCTTTGTCGGACCGATCGTGGCGGTTGTGCTGTCGGTACTCGTGCTCAAGGAGCACATGACAGCCCGCAAAGCGCTCGGTCTCATATTCGGGTTTGCGGGCTCCATCATCATGTTGCGGCCGGGCGGTTCGATGGATTGGGGAATGCTTCTGGCGCTCGGGTCAGGTATCTTCTTTGCGTTCTATCTGGTCACCACCCGGCGAGCGGCCGAAGCCAGCGATCCGCTGAAGACGCTGGCGTTTCAGTGTGTCGTCGGCACTCTCCTGCTGGCGCCCCAAGCCGTTGCATCCTGGTCTCTGCCGGCATGGAACGATTTGCTCTTCTTCGCCGGGCTGGGCTTGTTTTCTGCCATCAGTCACATGCTCTCGATTGCTGCCTTCCGGCTTGCGGAAGCATCGACTCTCGCGCCGCTTGTATATCTGGAGCTGATCGGCGCCGCCCTGATCGGCTACCTGGCGTTCGGCGAGGTTCCCGGTGCGCGTACGGTGGTCGGCGCCGGCTTCATAGTTGCGGCGGGACTTATCCTGCTGCAGAGGCAAGTCACGTCCGAGGACGCCAACCTGCCTTGATAGCCGTCCTATTCCGCTGCGTGGGGCAGAACGCGCGGCTCTGCGGCCGCGGGAACGGATGTAGCGATAGCCGGCTCTACTCTCGCGGCACGCCTGCCCATCACTGAATAGACGCACGGCACCACGAATAGCGTCAGCAGCGTGCCGAACGCCATGCCGCCGACGATCACCCAGCCGATCTGCTCGCGGCTTTCCGCACCCGCACCGTGGGCCAGCACCAGCGGCACCGCGCCCAGCACCATCGCCGCCGTCGTCATCAGGATGGGCCGCAGGCGCAGCACCGCGGCCTCGACGATGGCCTCGCTGCGCGCCATTGCCCTCGTCCTGCAGCCGGTTGGTGAAATCGACGATCAGGATGCCGTGCTTGGTGATGAGCCCGATGAGCGTGACCAGCCCGATCTGCGAATAGACGTTGAGCGTGCCGCCGGTGAGATAGAGGGCAGCCAGCGCCCCGGTCATCGACAGCGGCACGGTCAGCATGATCATGATCGGATCGCGGAAGCTCTCGAACTGGGCCGACAGCACGAGGTAGATGAAGGCGAGCGCCAGCACGAACACGAACGCAAGGTTGGAACTGGCGTCGCGGAACTCGCGGCTCTGGCCGGTGAGGTCGGTGACCGTTCCTTCCGGCAGCACCTCGCGTGCCGCCTGCGTCCACCGCGGCGATCGCTTCGCCCAGTGTGTAGCCGGGACTGAGATTGGCCTCGATGGTGATCGCGCGCAGCTGGTTGAAGCGCCGCAGATCGCGCGGAACGACCGTTTCTCGGACTTTCACCACGTTGGAAAGCTGCACCATCTCGCCGCTTGCGTTGCGCACGAAGATGCGCGACGAGCGTATCGGGTGAGGTCCGCTGATCGCGCCGGCAGCGCCACCGTCACGTCGTATTGTTCGCTGCCGATCTCGAAGGTCGTGACGTCGCGCCCGCCGAGCAGGGTCTCCAGCGTCCGGCCGATCACCGAGATGTCGAGCCCCATGTCGGCGACGCGCTCGCGGTCGATCTCGACTTCGACTTCCGGCTTGTTGAGCCGCAGATCGGTGTCGAGATCGGCGAAGCCCGGGATTGTCCTCAAGCTGGTCGACCAGCGCTTGCGCCATCCTGTTGATCTCCTCGTAGGAAGCCGACGACTGGATGACGAACTGGAACGGCTTGCCGAAGCCGCGCACGCCGAGCGAGGCCGGATTGGACGCCGAAGCCTGAACGCCGGCGATCTTGCGCAGTTTCGGCAGTAGCTTCTGCACGATATCCTGCTGGCTGACCTCTCGCTCGCTCCAGTCCTTGAGCCGCGAATAGGAATTGAACCGGGTGACTTCACCCGCACCGACGATCACCAGATAGGACTGAAGCTCGGGGACCTGGGCGAGGATCTCCTCGACCTGCTCCGCATAGCGGCTTGGTGTAGGCGAAGCTGGCGCCCTCGGGCGCATTGCCGGACACGATGACCGTGCCCCGGTCTTCGGTCGGCGACAGCTCGGATTTGAGCTGGGTGAAACGTCAGCACACCGACGCCGGCCACGCCGAGTGCCAGGGCGAGAACCACGCCAGCGGCCCCTGAGCGCCACCCGCAAGGTCCGCCGGTAGCCCTCCTCGTAGTCCGTCGCAGCATGCCTTCGATGCCGCGCGAAAGCACATTGCCACGTCTCCGAATGCTGCAGCAGTTTGGAGCACATCATCGGCGTGAGCGTCAGCGCGACGAAGCCCGATACCACGCACTGCGCCGGCGAGGGTGAGCGCGAATTCCAGAAACAGGCGTCCGGTGCGGCCCGGCGTGAAGGCGATCAGGCGCATAGACGGCGGCCAGCGTCAGCGTCATGGCGACGATCGCGAAGCCGATTTCGCGCGGCGCCTCTCAGCGCCGCCGCGAACGGGCTTCATGCCTTCCTCGATGTGCCGGTAGATGTTCTCGAGCATGACGATGGCATCGTCGACGACCAGACCGATCGCCAGCACCATGGCGAGCAGGGTCAGCGTGTTGACGGTGAGCCCGGCCGCATACATGATGCGCGAAGGTGGTGATGAGCGAGACCGGAATGGTGACGATCGGGATCAGCGATGCCCGGAACGAGTGCAGGAACAGGATGATGATGACGATCACCAAAGCGACGTCGCTTCGAGAATCGTCGTGAACACGTTGCGGATCGAACGGTCGATGAAGATCGTCGAGTCATAGCCGATGCTCGCGACATCCCCTCCGGCATCGACTGCATTGACGCGGGGCAGGACTGGCCTTGACGGCGTTCGACACGTCGAGCGGATTGGCGACCGCCTGCTTGACGATGCCGATCGAGATCGCCGTCTCGCCGTTATAGCGGCTTTCGCGGCGGACATCGGCGGTGCCGAGCTCGACCCGCGCCACATCGCCGAGCTTCACCTGCAGCCCGCCCGCCGACTTCAGCATGATGTTGGCGAATTCCTCCGCGCGTGCCGAGCGAGGTGCGCGACAGCACGGTGAATTCGCGGTCGCGTGCTCTCGATGCGTCCGGCCGGGATTTCGGCATTCTGGTTGCGGATGGCGTTCTCGACGTCCTGGACGGTGAGGCCGAACCCTGCCAGCCGCGTCGCATCGATCCACACGCGCATGGCATAGCGCCGCTCGCCGTTGACCGTCACGTCGGCCACGCCGTCGAGATTCTTGAACCGGTCGACGACGTAGCGGTCGACATAGTCGGTCAGTTCGAGCGCGCGTCATGTTGTTGGAGCGCATCACCAGGAACATGATGGGCTGCGCATCGGCCTCGACCTTGGAGATGGTCGGTTCGTCGATCTCGTCGGGAAGGCTGCGGCGCACGCGGCTCACCCGGTCGCGCACGTCGCTCGTTGCCGTGTCGACGTCGATGCCGGCGCGAAAGCGGATGGTGATGCGGCTCGATTCGGCGCGCGACGTCGATTCGATGGTGTCGATGCCCTCGATCCCGGCCAGCGAGCCCTCGAGCACCTGGGTCACCTGGCTTTCGATGATTTCGGCAGAGGCGCCGGTGTATGACGGTCGACACCGAAACCTGCGGCTCGTCGATATTCGGATATTCGCGGATGGTGAGCCGGCTGAACGCCATGAAGCCGACCAGCAGCAGGATGAGGCTCATTACCGTCGCGAATACGGGCCGCCGGATGCACAGTTCGGGAAGGGTCATCGGGACCTCAATTGGTCGCGCCGCTGGCGGGCACGATTTCGATTGCCGCCCCGTTCGACAACCGCGTGTTACCGGCGACCACCACCTCCTGACCGGCCTCGACTCCGGAGACGATTTCCACCACACCCCCGGCATACCGCCCGGTGCTCACCCTCGCTTCCTGGGCGGTATTCTTCTCGGTGATGAAGACGACGGTCTGGTTGCCGCGCGGCACGAGGGCCGCCTCGGGAACAGTCACGGCACGGCGCGGCGCGCCCTTCACGGTGACGCGCACCAGCAGGCCCGGTCTGAGCTTCAGAGCGGCGTTGTCGAGGTCGGCGCGCACCCTGAGCGCCCGGCCGTTGACATCGATCGCCGGATCGATGGCGGAAATCGTGGCAGTGAAACTCTCGCCGGGAAGCGCGTCTGCGACGAGGGCGATCTCCTGGCCCACCGCGAGGCGAGCGAACTCGAGTTCGGCGACGCTGAAGCTCACCTTCAGGCGGTCGATCTTGTCGAGATGCACGAGCGGTGCTCCGGCCGCGACATAGGCTCCGACCGACACCGCGCGGAAGCCGAGTGTGCCGGCGAACGGCGCCTTGATGATGAGCTTGTCGAGGCGGACCTTGGCGAGCTCTACCGCCGAGCGGGCGAGTTCGAGTTCGGTCGCCGATGCGTCGAAGGCGCTCTGGGCCATGTTGCCGGATTTGCGCAGCTTCTGGTTGCGTTCGAAGTTGGCCTCGGCAAGCTCGAGCTTTGCTTGCGCGTCGGCAAGCTCTGCGTTCAGAAGGTCGGCATCAAGCTCGAAGAGTGCTGCCCCGGCAGCCACCGTATCACCGTCCTTGAACAGGATGTTTGCGATGCGCCCGCTCGTCTCGGCGGAAATGTCGACCGATTCTTCCGCCAGCAGCGTGCCGATCGCAGTCACGTCGTCGCTGACCGTGATCTGGGCGGCAATTGCGACCTCCACCGGCAGGGGTCCGCGGCCGCCGGCCCTGGCTTGCGGCGGGGCAGGAGCGGCCGCCTTCCTTCCGGGAATGACTGTCTCAACCGCGGTCAGGGCGATTCCGGAGTTCAGCAGCCAATAGCCGCCGGCGCCCAGAAGCAGCAGAAGCACGACCGCGAGCAGGGATTTTTTCATCCCCCCAATCTAACACCAGCGCCTGCTTCGCCAAAGTGACTGGTTTTTAATGCCGGGAAGGGCCTTCGGGCCTCCGTGGGTTAATGACCTACCACGACCCGGTATTGGTCATGCTGGTCCACGGCTCTTTGGGCGGCAGGGCGCCGCCTTTGTTGAGCAGCTCGATCGAGATCCCGTCGGGCGACTTCACGAAGGCCATACGGCCATCGCGCGGCGGGCGGTTGATGGTGACGCCTTTTTTCATCAACCTGTCGCAGGTCTGATAAATGTCGTCCACCTCGAAGGCCAGGTGGCCGAAATTGCGCCCGCCTGAATAGCTCTCCGGATCCCAGTTGTAAGTGAGCTCCACCGCCGCCTCGGGGTTGTCGGGGGCGGCTACAAAGATGAGCGTGTAGCGGCCGTCTTTGTTTTCGAAACGACGTTGCTCGACGAGGCCGAGCTTATTGCAGTAGAAATCGAGGGATTGCTCGATGTCGGAGATGCGAACCATCGTGTGGAGATACTTCATTGGGCTTCCGCCTTTCCTCATGAACGCAACGGGCCCGCCATGAAAGCCGACACGCCCGGCAGGCGTCAACTTCTGGCGCTGGTTGGCGCGGCACAGCGGATCGTCGGCTTCACGGGCGCCGGCATTTCGACCGAATGTGGGATCCCAGATTTTCGCTCTCCCGGTGGTTTATGGTCGAAATATCAGCCGATCGAGTTCTCGGAGTTCATGCGCTCGGCCGAGATGCGCCTGACCGCCTGGCGGCGTTACTTTCACATTCACGATGCCGTCAGCCAGGCCCGGCCCGGCCGCGGTCATCGCGCGTTGTTCGAACTGGCGCAGCGGGGCAAGCTCACCCATGTCATCACCCAGAACATCGACAATCTGCACCAGGATTCAGGCCTCGCTCCCGACCAGGTGATCGAGCTTCACGGCAACGGGACCTATGCGAAATGTCTCGAGTGCGGGAAACGCCATGAAATTTCCTGGGCACGCTCGTTTGTCGAGGAGCACGAACGCTCACCGGCCTGCACCTCATGCGGCGGCATCGTCAAGACGGCAACGATATCGTTCGGCCAGGCGATGCCGGAGGAGGAAATGGCCAGGGCTCATGGGGTCACGGAGGCGTGTGACCTGTTCCTGGCGCTCGGATCGTCGCTCGTCGTCTATCCCGCCGCTGGCTTGCCCATCCTTGCCAAGCGCTGGGGCGCTCGCCTCGTGGTGATCAATCGCGAGCGCACCGATGTCGACGCTGATGCAGATCTCGTCATACACGACGACATCGGTAATACGCTCGAGCCTTTCATCGCCGGGGCGTGAGAGGTGCTTCGCGCCGGTTTCGCGCGAATCACTCCATCGGCAGAGCCCTTCGCAACACATTGTCAACCGTTCGAGGCGTCGAAAATATTCTGCGTGGTCGTTGCACCTATGTCACAGAACCTTCTAACTTCTGGAAAATTATCAAACAATCTAGCTTATTTGGCCAAGATGATTCGCGCGCCGTCGATAGCGGCGGTCTTTTTCCACACGCGACGTGAAACGACTCTGTACAAACCCGGATGAGTTGCGCAGATTGGCGTTAAGCTTGCGCAACAAAAACAAGAAGCGCTGGCACAGAGGCATATAGGTGTCAGTCATGTCAGGGAACGGCTCCCTTCGGGTGAAGGTGGGCGAGACTCCTGGGATTCAGGAGTTCGAACGCTCGAATCTTTCAGGTTATTGGCTTCGTGAAGTGGTTCGACGCGGCGCGCGGCTACGGATTTATCATTCCGGATAACGGCGCACCCGATGTCCTTCTCCATCTGAGCTGCCTGAAGCGCGACGGCTACGAGGCGCCGCTCGAAGGTACGCGCGTAAGCTGCGAGGCGGTCGAGCGCCCGAAGGGTATCCAGTGCCTGAGAGTGTTGTCGGTGGACACCTCGACCGCCATCCATCCGGTGGAACGCACGAGCCGCACGCATGTTACGGTTACTCCGACCAGCGCCTGGGTACGTTGCAAGGTGAAGTGGTTCAACCGGACGCGCGGCTTCGGATTTGTCACCGAAGGCGAGGGCATGCCCGACATTTTTGTGCACATGGAAACGCTCCGCAAGACGGCGGTCGCCGAGCTGTTGCCCGATCAATGGGTGTATGTTCGATTCGGCGACGGGCCGAAGGGCAAGATGGCTGCGGAAGTGCGCCTGACGCTCGAAGCAGGTGCTTCGCTCACAAATTAGCCGTTTGGGTCGCGGACCCGCGAGCTTCTGCTCTACAATATCCTGATTTGCCCAAGGGTCTGGACAGGCTGTAGGAGAATCTCTGCGTGTTGCGCCGGTTCCTGCTATTCGCGATTACAGCTTTTCTGCTTTCGGCAGGTTCTTCCACTGCCGGCGACACGACCGCCGCGGTCATGGAGACCCTGGTTGTGGAGACCCCGGTCGACCGCGTCACCCTGATGGTCGAAATCGCCAACGAGCCTGAGAGCCGCGAGCGCGGGCTGATGTTCCGTCACCATCTCCCGGAAGGTCACGGTATGCTGTTCGAGTATGAAACGCCGCAGCGCATCTCCATGTGGATGAAGAACACCTTCATCCCGCTCGACATGATATTCATCAGATCAGACGGCTCCGTGGCCGAGGTCGTTGCGCACACGACGCCTCAGTCCCTCGACGTGATACAGGCGCAGGAGCTGGTGGCGGCAGTGCTGGAAGTCTCCGCCGGCACCAGCGAGCGGCTGGGCATTGTCCGAGGCAGCGTCATACGTCACCGGTTCTTCGGCAATGCGCCTTAGCCCGCCTTAGCCCAGGATGCTACTCCAAATGCTATTCCCGTGGTTGCTTGCGATCCGGGCGCAAATCCGTATAAGGGCGGCTTTCCACCCGTATTGTCGGGGCGTAGCGCAGCCTGGTAGCGCACCTGCCTTGGGCGCAGGGGGTCGTCAGTTCAAATCTGGCCGCCCCGACCATTACGCGATCTCGGAGGCGGGCCGATTTGCGCTGCTCTTGCCGGAGTGGGAGTGGAACCGATTGGCTTGGTCATGTACAATCAGCGCCATCTGACGGAGAACCGGCATGGCTGCGCGCATCTATAGTCCCGCCCGCAATGTCATGCAGTCGGGCAAGGGCAAAGCGGGCCGCTGGGTGCTCGAATACCCGCCCGAGACGCCGAAGACGGTCGATCCACTCATGGGCTGGACATCGTCCACGGATATGAAACAGCAGTTGCGCCTGGAGTTTTCCTCCAAGGAGGAGGCGGTCGCCTACGCGGAGAGGAACGGCATTGGCTACGAGGTCGTCGAGCCGCCGCCGGCCCGTGTGCCCAAGAAGTCCTATGCTGACAATTTTCGCTTCGGTCGCAAGGACCTGTGGACCCATTAACGATATCGGCCCCGTAGCTCAGCGGATTAGAGCAGCAGCCTTCTAAGCTGTTGGTCGGAGGTTCGAGTCCTCCCGGGGTCGCCACCCTCAAATGGTCCGTTCCGGAGACATAGGTAACGGAACGTCCAAAGACATGGGTGACAATCTTGGGCCTAAGGGGTTTTGAAGTGGCCGAACCGTTCATATCGCGGTGCCAGCCCTTGGCCAAGTCCATTGGCGCGGTTTCCTGCGCCTCCAGCTCGTACGATCAGCGTCAAGGTCTTACACCGCGACCGAGAGCGTGATCGCGTTTTAGTCGGCAGCGACAATCCGCTGAGTGAATAGGATTCGCCAAGCAGATGGATTGAGCGCAATATCGACAATCATCGGCTCTGGTGTCCGGCATTCCGTTGACTGAGAGGAGGCTTACTCTCGCCGGGAAGTTGGGGAGTGCGGCAAGTGAACAGATATCTGAGCCCTCATTTGAGGAAATTTGATCCGGCAGCCATACAAATTTTGACGGCCGCTTTTGATGACGCCTGGCAGTCGGTTCAGGACGGTGGAACGGCATACCCGACGCTTTCCAGCACCGAGACGGCGCGGGCCGAGCTTGCGAAGTATCTCATTGACAAGGTCGCCCATGGCGAGCGCAATCGTAATCGGCTCTGCGACGGCGCGATATGTCACCTGGAAGGGATACCGAAGGTTTACTGATCGCGCTTCAATAGGCCCGCGCCCATTCGCAAGCTCCGCGAGATCCTCTTTTCGAGTTCACAGTGCCGGAATTCGGCAATCGGGCGAGTTTGTGCTTTTCACTTGCAACGATGATCGAATGAACGTCCCGGAAAACATGAATTGCCAACAGACTTTTCGCCGGCGAAGCTCGTGTTCATGCGTGACGTTCGCAGCGTGCTCCGCTGTCCCGGCATTTTCCTGATCTGGGAGCCCACCACTATCGAAGAGGAAGATCGGGATGGCTGGGTCGCAAGATTCGAGACGGTAAGCCGTGCTCGCTGGTCTGCTCTCTCTGGCGATGAATGGACCGCCATGCTGACCCACGTCCGCGCCGCCGACTACCCCGAGAGTTCTTCGCGATGGCTCTCGCTGGGACATGAAGCAGGCTTCCAGAATGCACGTGAGCTCTTCATCGCACCGACCGGACTCGCCCGAGTCTATTCATTTCAGGCTTGAGCCTGGGTCTAGTTCGACCGGCCGGCCGTGTGTCGTGTTGAGATAGGCGTGGCGCCACTGCTCCGTTCGTCCACGGAGTGCCGTCTCGGTAATCAGCGCGCTCCGGATCAGCAGCATCTCGAGAGCTGACAGCGCTGCGACATAGTAGGTGTGCCGGGAATCGGGCTCACCCAGCGCAGCGCGGCGGCGAAGTTCCGCTCCCAGTGCCGCCGACCATTCGGAGCGCGTCAAGATGCCGTTTTCTGCAAGCGAGAGCGCCACTGCCAGGGTGTGCGCCTGCCATGGTTCCTCGAACGCGGCCTCGCCATCGCGTCCTGCCAGGGGCCGGATTTCCGGTAAGTCAGACCCGCGCAAGATAGCTGTCCCACAGATCGATGAAAACACGATCGTGCCGGTTCACCGCTTCCGGCCAGAGTTCCGCCGCCGCAAACGCGACAGTGTACAAGGCTTCGGCCTTTTCGATGCCGCGTGCGTTCAGGTCGGGCAGGATGTGAGCCCCGTGGTGGCGAATGATCGCGCCGATCCGCCCCCGCGCATAGGCCGGCAGCCGCGTATGCCCGGCAGAGCCAAGCGTTTTGGTCCGGACACGGTCGCCAACCGCGAACCTGGGTCCCTCGCCATCGGCTCTGTCGAAACGGACCGAAACGTTGCTGGCCGAGGCGACGGCCTCCGGCCCCATCGGTGGCCCGAGCCTGGCAGTCCTCGACTTCGAACGGCCGGTCGCCAGTTCCTCGGCGGTGGCGATGCCGGAACCGATCATCAGGGCGCCGTAGGTCTGCAGCCACTGATCGAAATAGGGGCGTGTCAGATAGTCGACCGGATCGATGCACTCGCGGGTATGCCGGAAGCGATCGATGTTCCACTCCGGCGCCTGGCTCATCGCGCGCACGATCCCGTAAAGCCGCGCCTCCCACGGAGCATGGAACGGTTCCTCCTTCTCCCTGACATCGACAGGGCCGAAGCCCTGCTTCCCGCCGAGGTCGTGGATGCCATCCATCAGGCTCCCCTGGAGATCGCTACAAGCACCCGCTGGGTTCCGATCATGGAATTGCGCGTGACGATTGAGGCGAGCTTCGGCTCATCCCAGCCTTCCGTACCGGCCGGCCGCTGGGGCAGCACGAGATAGCGCAGTTCCGCGGTGCTGTCCCACACGCGAATTTCGACTTCGTCGGAGATGCTGACGCCGAATTCGGCCAGCACGCCACGCGGCGCGCGCACGGCGCGCGCCCGGTAGGCAGCCGCTTTATACCAGGCAGGCGACATGCCAAGCAGCCCGACCGGATAGCAGGAGCACAGCGTGCATACGACGAGATTGTGCACCTCGGGGGTGTTCTCGACGACCGTCAGATGCGCACTCGCCGAACCCTCGATTCCGAGTTCCCTGATGCCTGCGGTGCCGTCGTTCAGCAGGCGAGCCTTGAACTTCGGGTCGAGCCATGCGCGTGCCACCAAGCGTGCGCCGCGTTTTGGCCCTATGTCCTCCGTGTAGGTCTCGATCCAGGCATCGACCGTCCTCGGATCGAGCATCCCCTTCTCCACCAGGAGGCTTTCGAGCGCCTTCACCCTGAGCGCAGGCTCCGGGGGAAGGTGGGCATGCAGTTCGCCGTGAATGCGGCTGAGATGCTCGTAATCATGTTTGTCCGACATGGCCACCAGCCTACGCCGCAAATTCGCGTGACGGCAAGTCGGATCAACGCTTGATTTTTTCGATCAGGGCCACGGCTGCAGCCGGCGCACGGATCTTGGCGCCGCTGATCATGTACACGAACACCTGGCGCTTGCGCTTCGGGGGCTTCTTGTCATCGACCCGCGGCAGGTCCTGGGGGACGCCGCCCGATTCCCAACTCCGCGCACGCTTCGCCCAGTATTCGAGCTCGGCAGGCGCGTAACCCGTTTCGTGCTTCTCCTCGGTGCGCTGCAGGCGGGCGTAGACAAAATCCGCCGTCACATCGGCGAGCACCGGATATTCATCGGAGTCGGCAAAAACCACCGCGATATCGTGTTTACGCAATAGCGCCGTGAACTCGGGAACGAGAAAACTCTTATGCCGAACTTCGACGACATGCAGCAGCGCCCGACCGTCGACTTTGCGGGGCAAGAGCTCGAAGAAGCCCTCGAGATCGTCTGCGTCGAACTTCTTGAACGGAGCTAACTGCCAGAGGACGGGCCCGAGCTTGCCGCCAAGCTCGAGAACGCCGCTCTTGAAGAACCACTCGACCGGCTCGCCCGCCTCGGCAAGATTGCGCCGGTTGACCACCGCTCGGTGACCCTTGACGGAGAAGACGAAATCCTCCGGCGTCTCGTCGCGCCACTTCCTGAAGCTTGCCGCCGACTGGGTGCGGTAGAAAGTGCCGTTGATCTCGATCGTCGTGAGGTGACGGCTGGCGTAGCTCAGTTCGTCTGCGTGCTTAAGGCCGGCCGGATAGAACGTCCCCCGCCACGGCTCAAAGGTCCATCCGCCTATGCCGACCCGTATCATCGCGCTGTCACGTTGATGCAGGGGAGCGTGCGGCAGCGCTGCGCGCCGTTCAAGCGAAAAATCTGGCAGGACCAGCTAAGCCTAAGCTGGCTACGCCCGCTGCCCTCGCCGCTTCCTGCATGGGTATGACCAGGTCCGGCGCAGCCCAAGATCGAGGTGCACGATATTGTTGCCGCAATAGATGCCGATGCCGCCGATACTTGACAGGCCGCGCGCGAACTGCAGCAGGGCCAGACGGGAAACCCCGGCCACCTTGATGTCCGCAGCGAGGCAGGAAAGATGCAGCGATCGCCTGACGCCGCCTGCCCGTCTGTTGGCAACGGGCGACCGGCAGCCGCTGGTAACCACGACCGGCCTGCCGAAGTACCGGCTGACCTCGGCCAGTGCGCTCTTCAACCGAATGTTCAACCCTTCAATCTTGCCGAGGTGGCTCTCCTGCCACGCCGAGCCGTGGTCCCGTCCGACGCTGGCGAGTGTGTAGAGCGGAGGGCTTATCGGTCCCTTAAGCCGCGTCGGATTGGCCGGCGGGACTGCCATTGCGGACCTCTCCGCGCCCGCCAACGCGAAACAGAGCATAGCAATCCAAGCTGCGTGCCGCAGCCACGTGCGTACTCCCACTGCCGTCCCCTCTTTTGCCGCATACCTGAGCACCGCCACAGCGGCGCCCCACAAGTGCGATAGGGGTAAAATCGGGCAAAAAAAAGAACCAGTTTACCTGAGGGTCAACCACCTGTTTGTGGGATCGCTCCGTAGGCGGATTATTATTCGACGAGGTAGTCGGCGCACGCCGGCGCAGGGGCCGGCCCCCATGGCATGATGGGCACGGTCGATGTCGAGTTTTGCGGAGATCCTTCGATGATACGATCGGAGTAGACGAGATAGACCAGGACGTTGCGCTTGGGATCGCAGCCACGCACGATCTGCATCTTCTTGAAGAACAGCGAGCGGCGCTGGCGGTAGATTTCATGCCCCTGCTCGAACTTGGTGGCGAAGGCGATCGGACCCACCTGCCGGCAGGCGAGCGAGATTTCCGAGCGCTCCTCGGCGAAGCCGGCCCATCCCTTCCAGCCGCCGATCTCCGGTACTGTGAAGTGGCAGGCGACGCCCTTGATGTCGGGGTCGTCGAAGGCATAGGTGGCAAGCTTGGCATCGGGCGAGAAGAAGCGGAACACGGTGGTCTTCTTGAAGATGAGTTCCGGATCGTCGGCTTCCTGCGCATTGCTGCTCAGCCATCCTCCTGCGAGAGCAAGAGCGGACAGCAACGATAGCAGGCGTTTGCGCATGAATGTCTCCTGACCCGCGGTCACTCCGCATCGGTTATCGCGTTGAGGCGCTCGAAACCTGCTGCTAGGTCGGCCTTGAGATCGTCGGTGTTCTCCAGCCCGACGTGGAATCTGAGGGCCAGGCCCTTGGCCTGCCATTTGGTGGCTGTGCGCATCCGGGCGGGATCAAACGGCACAACCAGGCTTTCGAACCCGCCCCAGCTGTATCCCATGCCGAACAGCGACAACCCGTCGAGCATTGCCGCCATAGCCTTGTGTGATTGTGTTTTGAGGACCACCGAGAAGAGGCCGGAGGCGCCGAGATAGTCGCGCTTCCAAAGTTCATGTTCGGGATGATCTGGCAGGGCAGGGTGTAGCACGCGGTCGATCTCGGGGCGTTCGCGCAGCCATTGGGCGACGCTGAGGGCGTTCTTCATGTGCCGGTCGAGACGAACGGCGAGGGTGCGCAGGCCTCGCAGCACCAAGTACATGTCGTCGGGACCCGCGAACTGTCCCATCTGCTCGTATGCGTCCTTGAATTGCGGCCAGGTGTCTTTCGAGCAGGTGACCAGGCCGAGCATTACGTCGGAGTGCCCGGCCACATATTTGGTCGCCGCCTGGATCGAGATGTCACAGCCCTTGCTGAACGGCTTGAAGTAGTGTCCCCCACTCCAGGTGTTGTCGACCGCCACCAGCCCGCCGTGCCTGTGGACCGCTTCGACGATCGCCGGCACATCCTGGACTTCCATCGTATTCGATCCGGGCGTTTCAAGGTAAACAAGCCGCGTGTTGGGCTTCAGCAGCTCGCTGATCCGCGATCCGACGACCGGGTCGTAGTAGGTGGTCTCAACGCTGAATTGACGCAGCACGCCGTCGCAAAAGCGGCGCGTCGGTTCGTAGACAGCGTCGGTCATCAGGAGATGGTCGCCGGCCCGCAGGAATGCGAGGAGCGTGGTGCTGACTGCTGCGAGGCCGGAGGGGCAAACCTTGGTTGCGTGGCCCCCTTCGAGCAGTGCGATTGCCGACTCAAGCGCCCGTGAGGTCGGCGTTCCGCGCCGGCCATAAAGGTATCGCTGGCTGCGTTCCGTGAGGGTTCGAACATCGGGAAACAGAATGGTCGAGGCATGGTAAACGGCCGGATTGACCATGCCATGCTCGGTATAATCGCGCGCTGCGACGACCAGCTGTGTTTCCGGCCTGAGCCTTGCCGGATCGGCGATCTTCCTGGGCATCGGAAGGAGTGGACCGTAGGAAAGAAAAATGGCGGCGGTGCAGGTTTGAGTTAGCACAGGGCCCACCGGGCCGGTAGGTGCCGCGGAAGGAGCCGGTTTTCGGTTGACCACAGGGCGGATTTGGGCTCCGATGGCCGCGAGTGCACCCAATGCGCTCTCAGGGAGTGGATCCAGATCCAGTGTGTTGAAACCTGGTCGAACCATCCGCATCCCGATGACGGAAATCGGATGGGGAAGCCCAGCCGAGCATCGCAATTCTGTGAAAAGGTAACAAGATGAAACGCAAGCTGCTTTCTTTGGCATTTGGCGCCGCCGCCGGCGTGGCTGCTGCCTCGAGCGCCTCGGCCGGAACGCTCGATGATGTGAAGGCCAAGGGCTTTCTACAATGCGGCGTAGGCCAAGGTCTCATCGGTTTCTCCAATCCGGACGAACAGAACAATTGGACCGGCATGGACGTCGATCTCTGCCGCGCCGTCGCGGCGGCTATTTTCAACGACGGCCAGAAGGTGAAGTTCACGCCGCTGTCGGCCAAGGATCGCTTCGCCGCGCTTACTTCGGGCGAGATCGACATCCTGTCGCGCAACACCACATGGACCATGGGGCGTGATACGTCTCAGGGCATGACCTTCGCCGGCGTCATGTATTATGACGGACAGGGTTTCATGGTGAAGAAATCGCTAAACGTCGACAGCGCGCTCAAGCTCAACGGCGCAACGGTTTGCACGCAGACCGGTACTACGACGGAACTTAATCTCGCCGACTACTTCCGCGCCAACAACATGACCTACCAGGTCGTGGCGTTTGAGAGGAACGAGGAAGTGCTGAAGGCCTACGATGAGGGCCGCTGTGACGCCCTGACTACCGACCAGTCGGGCCTTTACGCCGACCGTCTCAAGATGTCGTCGCCTGACGATCATCTGGTTCTGCCGGAGATCATCTCCAAGGAGCCTTTGGGCCCGGTGGTACGGCAGGGTGATAGCGCTTGGTTCAACGTCGTCAAATGGACCTATTTCGCCCTACTGACAGCAGAAGAGTTCGGCATAACGTCGGCCAATGTCGACGACCTGAAAGCCAACACCCAGAGCCCTGAGCTCCGCCGCATTCTGGGCGCCGAGGGAGACTTCGGCGTCGGCATCGGCCTTGCCAATGACTGGGTTGTGAACGTCGTCAAGGCGGTGGGCAACTACGGCGACATCTTCGAGCGGAATGTCGGCGAGACGACACCGCTCAAGATTGCCCGTGGCAAGAACGCGCTGTGGACCAAGGGCGGATTGCAATACGCGCCGCCGATCCGCTAACGCTCATTCCGTTCCGGCGGCCGGTCGCAGGGTGACACATTTCCTGCACCGGCTGCCGGTTCGGCACCTCAAAGGGAATGCTCGCGCGCGACTCATCGACCCGGCGGCACAGGCACCCCAGATGAGAGGCTAGGGCGGGATCCGGGATGAGCGCGGCGACCGGGGAACGGACGGTTCCTCAAACCTCATTGCTGTACGATCCCAGGGTCCGCTCGCTCGTCGTACAGGGCGTATTGCTGGGCCTGCTGGTCTGGGTGGCCTATGAGGTGGTGCAGAACACCGCCGCGAACCTCGCCAGGCTCAACCAGAATTTCGGCTGGGGATTTCTCACCACCACCGCCGGTTTCGACATCATTCAGCGGCCGGTCTTCTACAGCAACGTATCGACCTACGGCCGCGCCCTTTTCGTCGGCTTTCTCAATACCCTGATCGTTGCAGCCCTTGGCATCATCGCCGCGACGGTGCTCGGTTTTGTAGTCGGCATCATGCGGTTGTCGAGAAACTTCGTCATTTCTGGAGTGGCCACGGTGTATGTGGAGTGCATCCGGAATGTTCCGCTGCTGCTCCAGATCCTCATCTGGTATTCGGCGGTGCTGAAGCCGCTGCCCAACCCGCGTCAGGCGATCGACCTCGGAATCCCGCTGCCCGGCTCGGGATTTTGGGTGTTCGTGCCTCTCCTCGCCCTCACCGTATACGGGTTCGTGAGGGTCTTTCAACAGACTGCCGACGGCATGAAGCGCCTGGCGGCGACGGTGGGGCTGTTCATTGCTTTCGGGCTGCTTGTGGGCCTGACCGGGAAGTGGATCGGGCCGGTTTTCTCGGTCATTCCGCTGGGCGGCTTCCTGAGCAATCGGGGCCTCATGCTGCCGCGCCCGCTGTTTGAGGAGGGCGCCGTCGCGATCGCACTCGCGCTCGCAGCTGCCATCGTAACGGCTTTTTTCGTCCGCCTTTGGGCGCGCCGGCGGCAGGAGGAGACGGGTGCGCAATTTCCGGTGCTGTGGACCAACGTTGCGCTCATCATTGGACTGCCGTTGCTCGCCGCCGTGCTCAGCGGCATACCGGTCAGCCTGGAGTACCCGGAACTTCAGGGATTCAATTTCGCCGGCGGACTAGTGGTCATCCCTGAGTTCATCGCACTCTTCCTGGCGCTATCGATCTATACCTCGGCGTACATCGCCGAGATCGCGCGGGCCGGTATCCTAGCGGTCAGTCACGGCCAGTCCGAAGCTGGCCATGCCCTCGGTCTCCGCGCCCAGCCGACCCTGCGGCTGGTGATCATACCGCAGGCCCTGCGGGTCATCATTCCGCCCCTGACCAATCAGTATCTGAACCTCACCAAGAACTCATCGCTGGCCGTCGCCATTGCCTACCCCGACCTGGTGGCGGTCGGAGGAACAATTCTCAACCAGACCGGCAAGGCCATCGAGATCATCAGCATGTGGATGATCGTCTATCTCACGTTGAGCCTGCTGACCTCCGCTTTCATGAACTGGTACAACTCCCGAATGCGGCTGGTGGAGCGTTAGCGATGTCGGGGCCGAAGGACATTGCCTATGTCCGCACGCAGGAGGCTCCATCGCTTCCGCCTCCGTCCTATGCCGTCGGCATCAACGGCTGGCTTCGCGGTAACCTGGTGTCGAACTGGTGGGTGGCGCTGCTGGCGGGGTTGTTCACGGTCCTTGCGGCTTCCCTGCTTTGGGGAATGCTGTCGTGGGCAGTTCTGGATGCCGTATTCACGGCGGACAACCGCGAAGGCTGCATTGCCGGAGCGGCCGAGGGCAGAGAGCTCGGCGCCTGTTGGGCCTACGTGAAGGCAAAGTTCGGCCAATGGATCTACGGCTTCTATCCGATTGAGCTGCGCTGGCGGCCCAATCTCGTGTTCCTGCTGTTTGCCGTGCTTCTCGTTCCTCTGCTCACTCCCGGGGCGCCGTGGAAGGCCCTGAATGCGGTGCTGTTTTTTGTTGTATTTCCCATTCTGGCTTTTTACCTTCTGTACGGGACGACCATTCCGTTTGCCATCTTTGGTTTTGCCACTTGGCTCGCCAAGAGCCTCATTCTGTTTCTCGCCTCGGTCATTCATGCGATCGGCACGGTTCTCGACGGCATCGTTTCAGTGGTCATCGATGGCGAAATTTTCCAGCTGCTGTTCGGATGGCTGGCAGCGCCTTTTCGCTGGATCGCCTCGATCATCGATCTCATAGCCGTTGCAATCGGCGGGCTTCTCGGTTCGCCCGCAGGCTTCTGGCTCGACTACGTTTTATCTGCGAGCCTTATTCTTGGCGCGATGGCTTGGCGCTCGGCGCGCAAGGCCGTTGCCTGGCCGCGCATGCTCGCCAAGGGTCTGGGCGTTGCGGCGGTGCTCGCGATGTTTATCCTGATCAGCGGATTGGATCGCGGCCTGCCGGTCGTGGAGACCCAGCAATGGGGCGGCCTGCTGGTCACAATGGTGGTGGCGGTCACGGGCATCGTCGCCTCGCTGCCGATCGGCATCGCCTTGGCGCTGGGGCGCCGCTCACAGATGCCGGCCATCAGGCTCCTGTCGGTCGCCTTCATCGAAATGGTGCGCGGCGTGCCTCTCATTACCGTCCTGTTCATGGCATCAGTCATGCTGCCCCTGTTCCTTCCCGAAGGAACAAACTTCGACAAGCTGCTTCGCGCGCTTGTAGGGGTCGCCTTGTTTTCCGCGGCCTACATGGCCGAGGTAGTGCGGGGTGGGCTGCAAGCCATTCCCAAGGGACAATATGAGGCGGCCCGGGCACTCGGCCTGAACTACTGGAAGATGATGGTTCTCATCGTCTTGCCCCAGGCGCTGAAGATTGTCATTCCGGGCATCGTCAATACGTTCATCAGTCTCTTCAAGGACACGACGCTGGTATCGATCGTCGGGCTGTTCGATCTCCTTGGCATCGTCCAGGCTGGCTTCGCCGATCAGAAGTGGGTGTCGCCGGTGACTGCGCCCACAGGCTACTTCGGCGCCGCCATCATTTTCATACTCTTCTGCTTCGGCATGTCGCGCTATTCGATCTACATGGAGCGACGGCTTGCCACGGGCCACAGACGCTGAGGTCAGAAACATGGCGAAATCGGCGGAAAGGAAATTGGCGGTCTCCGACGAAGTGGCGATCGCAATTTCCGGAATGAACAAGTGGTACGGCGATTTTCATGTTCTGCGCGACATCAATCTCACCGTCTACCGGGGTGAGCGCATCGTCATCTGCGGGCCCTCGGGGTCTGGCAAGTCGACGCTCATCCGCTGCATCAACCGTCTCGAGGAGCACCAGAAGGGGAGGATCGTCGTCGACGACATCGAGCTCACCGGCGATCTGAAGCGCATCGATGAGGTCCGGCGCGAGGTCGGCATGGTGTTCCAGCATTTCAACCTGTTCCCGCACCTGACCGTGCTCGAGAACCTGACTCTGGCGCCCATCTGGGTGCGCAAGATGCCCAAGGCGGAGGCCGAGGAAGCGGCCATGAGTTATCTCGAGCGGGTCAAGATCCCCGAGCAGGCCAGGAAGTACCCGGGCCAGCTGTCGGGCGGCCAGCAGCAGCGCGTCGCCATCGCCCGTGCGCTGTGCATGAACCCGCGCATCATGCTGTTCGATGAGCCGACTTCGGCGCTCGACCCCGAGATGATCAAGGAAGTGCTGGAGGTCATGGTCGACCTCGCCCAGAGCGGCATGACCATGCTCTGCGTCACCCACGAAATGGGTTTTGCACGTCAGGTGGCCAATCGCGTGATCTTCATGGATCTGGGACAGATCATCGAGCAGAACTCGCCGGCCGAGTTCTTCTCCAACCCCAAGAGCGAACGAACAAAGCTGTTTCTCAGCCAAATCCTGCACTGAGGCTGGCAGCCCTCTCGTCATGCCGGCTAAGCGGGTCCGGAATTGCGGCAGCGCAAGTCGCATCGCTCCCGTGCAAAGCAATGCTACGACGGCGGCGCCCTGTTGCGTGTCACCCGTATCAGTTTGTTCTCACGTGCGTAGGGAACAAAACCGGCGCGTTGGTAAAGGGGCAGGGCGGCGGGGCCATCGAGCGTACAGGTGTCGACGATCACCCGTTTCGGCGAGCTTGACCATGCCGCAGCAATCGCTTCGGCGAGGAACCACTTGCCGATGCCGCGTCCGCGGAAATCGGGGATGAGACCGAAATATTTGATTTCAGCCACATCGGCCTCCTGTGCGTCGATCTCGAAATATCCCGCCGGCGCACCGCGCGAGTAGAGAACGAAAATCTCGACACCTTGCGCATGAAGGCTCTTCGCGAGCTCCGCATCGCTCAGACCGCTCCGGTCAACCCAGTGCAAACCTTTGCCTACCGCGTCGTAGAGATAGCGGTAGAAATGCAAAGGAATCTTGTCGGCCTTCAGCAGGATCAGCTTGAGGTTCGCCGGCGGTTCAACCTGTTTTCCCGGCGGATGCGTCATCTCGAGATAGGTGACGACCGTCTCGATGCGTCGCGAGTGTCCGGCCTTGCGCATCAGCGCTCGTTGCCGGTGGCAGCCGGCAGCTCGGATATGCTGCCCCATTCGCTCCACGATCCGTCATAGAGGGAATTTTCAGAGGAGCCGATGTGCGCCAGGCCGAGGCTGAGGATCGCTGCGGTAATTCCCGATCCGCATGAGGTGGTGATCGGCCTCTCCGGATCGATGCCTGCCTTGCGGAATTGCGCCTCGATGTAGGCCGGCGAGTGCAGGGTCCCATCGTCTCGGACGAGCGAGGAGAACGGCAGGTTTTTCGCACCCGGCATGTGGCCGGCGCGGACGCCCGGCCGCGGCTCGGGTTCGGTGCCGGCGAAGCGCATGGCTGGGCGGGCATCGACGATCTGCACCGCACCGGACTGCAGGGCGCCGAACACCTCGCTGCGGTCGCTCACCATAGTGGACCGGAAACGTGCCGTAAAATGCCGCTCCTGCGGCACGACGGGAGGACCGTCCTCGACCGGCTTTCCCTCCGCCTTCCACTTCTTGAGACCGCCGTCGAGCACCGCGACATCGTCCTTTCCGAACACGCGAAACATCCACCACGCCCGGGCGGCCGAATAGATGCCGAGTGTGTCGTAAACGATGACTTGCTTGCCATCGCCAACTCCGAGCTTGCGCATCCGCGAAGAGAACTTTTCCGCTCTCGGCAGCATGTGGGGGTAGGGACTGGTAGTATCGGAGAGCTCCTCGATATCGAAGAAGTGTGCTCCGGGTATCCGCCCGGCGAGAAACTCCTCCCGTGGATCGCGGCCCGATTGCGGCAGATGCCAGGACGCATCCAGTATCGCCACGTCGGGCGCCTCGAGGTGCTCGAAAAGCCAATCTGTCGAAACCAGCCAGCCGTTCAACCCCGGATCTCCCTTCAGGCCAGACTGATGCGAATGCGGCGGTTCTGGCGGCCCTTACTTTCCGGCTTCGCCACACTGAGGGGTCCGATCTCGGCGGTCGAGCGCACGTGAGTGCCTCCGCAGGGCTGCAGGTCGATGCTGCCGCCCTCGCCAATCGACACAAGCCGCACCTGCCCTGTGCCCATGGGAGGTTTGACTGCCATGGTACGGACGAGCTCGGGCTTGCGGACAAGTTCCGCATCGCTGATGGCTGTGGCGGTGACAGGATGGTCCTCGCGGATCAGCCGGTTCATCTCGGCTTCGAGCTGTTCCCGGTCGATCGCGCCGGCGGCTGGGATATCGAAGTCGAGACGGCCGCCATCACTGGCAATCTGCCCGCCGGTAACCGGAAAACGAACGAGTGCGCACAGCAGGTGCAGTGCCGTGTGTACTCGCATGTGTTTGTATCGGGTGGCCCAGTCGATCGACAGGCTCACCGGTGTGCCGGCTGCCGGAAGCTCGGCAGCCGCCGCTGGCACATGGACGATGTTCTTCTCGGCGTCGTAGACGGCTGTCGCAATCGGGACTGTGCGTCCTTCGAAGGCCAACGTTCCCTGGTCTCCGGGCTGTCCGCCGGAGGTGGCGTAGAAGATCGTTCTGTCCAGAAGCACTCCGCCCCGCTCGTTGACGCCGGTCGTTTGTGCCGTGCACGAGGTCTGGTAGGCATCGTCACGAAAGAGCAGAGCAGTCATACCGGCTTCTCGATGATCGAAACATCTTCGAATACCTCCGGTGCTTGCGCCTTTTGTTCGAGCCACGCCGGCACCGGCAGGCCCTTTTCGCGCAGGAACGCCGGATTGAAAAGTCGCGAAGCATAACGGGTGCCGTAGTCGCAGAGCACCGTGACAATGACATGTCCAGGCCCCATCTGTTTCGCCAGGCGAATGGCGCCGGCGACATTGATGCCGGTCGAACCGCCCATGCACAGGCCCTCGTGCTCGAGGAGGTCGAAGGCGATCGAGACGGCCTCGGCGTCGGTGATTTGAAACGCCTCGTCGATGAGCGCGCCCTCGAGATTCTTGGTTATGCGGCTCTGACCGATGCCTTCGGTGATCGACGAGCCTTCCGCCTTCAGCTCGCCGTGTTTGTAGAAGTTGTAGAGCGCAGCTCCCATGGGATCGGCGAGCGCGACCACTACCTTGCGTTTGCGCTCCTTCAGCCCGAAACCAACGCCCGCGATGGTCCCTCCCGTGCCCACTGCGCTGACGAACGCGTCTACTCGGCCCTCCGTCTGATTCCAGATTTCCGGCGCCGTGGTCTCTACATGGGCCTTCCGGTTGGCCACGTTGTCGAACTGGTTCGCCCACACTCCGCCCATCGCCTGCGCTAGTCGGCCCGAGTACTTCACGTAATTGTTGGGATTGCTGTAGGGTACCGCCGGGACTTCGACCAGTTCCGCACCCAGCTGCCGCAACGCATCTTTCTTCTCCTGGCTCTGCGTCACAGGAATGACGATCACCGTTTTCAATCCCAGCGCGTTGGCCACGACCGCGAGACCAATGCCGGTATTGCCGGCTGTGCCCTCCACGATCGTGCCGCCGGGATTGAGCTCTCCCCGCTCCATGGCCTCCTTGACGATGAACAGCGCCGCCCGATCCTTGACCGACTGACCGGGGTTCATGAACTCGGCCTTGCCGAGTATAGTGCAGCCCGTAGCCTCCGATGCTTTCCTCAGCTTGATCAGAGGCGTGTTGCCGATGGCGGCGATTACGTCGGGCTTGATGTCCATGAGGGCGGATTGAGGGACAGGTTTCGGGTAGACGGTATTTGCCTGCAGCCCTTTGGGCAAGGCACATTGACTTCCGCCGGCCTTGGCAGGTGTATTGCCCTGTCGTGGAAAGCGGTTTGCAGCAGCTGAAATGCCCGATCCGCCGCCATGGCTGAATCCCTCAAGACGTTCTTTTCGCCTGCGCTCGTGCGCCGGCTTGCGGCCGATGTTGCGCGTATCCATCCCGGCTTTCCGGCACGCGCTTTCGTCAAGCACGCGTGCGCAGGCCTCGACTCGCTCGAGCTGCTCGATCGCGGCAGGAGCATCGCCCGTTCTCTTCACAAGTACCTTCCACAGGAATATCCGCAAGCCATCGACGTGCTGCTTCGATCTCTCGGCCCCGAACATCCGTCCGATGAGCTCGTCGGCGCAGGTATGGCGCCATTCTTCTATCTGCCGCACACCGTGTTTGTCGCCGAGTGGGGTTTGGAACACTTCGAGCTGTCGATGCACGCTCAGTACGAGCTGACCAAACGCTTCAGCGCGGAATTGAGCATCCGCCCGTACATAGCCAGAGATCCGGAGCGGACGTTGGCCGTCCTGCGCTCCTGGACAGCGGACAAGAACGCTCACGTGCGTCGTCTTGTTTCCGAAGGTACGCGGCTGCGCCTTCCCTGGGCGGCCCGCGTCCCTTGGCTCGACAGCAATCCGCATCGCGTCCTCGAGCTTCTCGATCCGCTGAAGGACGATCCGTCGAGCCTGGTGCGCCGGAGCGTTGCCAACAATCTGAACGATCTTGGAAAGGTCTGGCCCGATCTCCTGACTGCGACTTGTGCCCGCTGGCTGAAGGGCGCCTCGGTCGAAGGCCGAGCCCTGGTCGAACATGCGTTGCGGAGTGCGGTAAAGCGCGGCCATGCAGATGCGCTGCGGCTCCTCGGGTTTGGGGAAAAGGCCGCCGTCTCCATCGAGCAGGTGCGCTTCGATCCGCCGCGGGTCGCCATCGGTGGCAGGGTCGTCATGAGTTTCGCTCTGCGCAGCAAGTCGCGGCACAATCAAATGCTTCTCGTCGACATCGCTGTCCACTTCATCAAGGCCAAGGGCCGCGCCGCGCCGAAGGTGTTCAAGGTGAAGCGCATCGCGCTGCCGCCGCGCGAGCGGGTGGAGCTTCGCACAGCTATCTCGCTGGCCGTACACACCACGCGCGTTCCGCGGCCGGGCACCCACGTCGTCGACGTCTTGGTGAACGGCGCGGTTACGCGCGCCGGGTCATTCGAAGTGATCGCTGCCCGTAGTAGGCGTCGGGCGAAACAGTAGCGGCGCGCCTGACGCCGGCGTCCGCGGAGGCCTTTCCGGCGCTTGCGGGAGGAGCGGGCCTGCGCCAAAGCCTTTCTCAGATACAGTGCTGGAGTTTGCGGGATCGGAGGCTCATGCCCGGAAATGGCAGAAGCACTACTATCGGCGCCTCTGGCCCGACGACGAAAGGAAAGGGGTCGACGATCACGGCGTCCACATACGGCTGAAGCCCTTCAGCCCCGCTCCCCGGGATTGATAAGTCCGAAAAGCTCTCCGCCCCAAGGGGTGAAAATCGAGAGCGTGCCCTTATTAAAGGCTGGCTCCCCTTCCTGAACACGTTTCGAACCATGTGCCTCGCGCCGCGACCGGGGTTCCAGCGCATTTTGGAGGAGGTTCGGGACATGCGGTTGGCGGCATGACGGCTGAGGCGTGATCGGATCAAGTTGAAGCGCCGCTACCTCCTGGCGTTCTTCCAGAAGCTGCCGCGGTGCCTCGTCGGTATCGAGGCCTGCGCATCGGCGCATCATTGGTCGCGTGAACTGCAGGCTCTTTGACATACGGTGCGCCTGATGCCGCCGCCTATGTGAAGCCCTACGTCATGCGGCAGAAGAACGATGCTGCCGACGCCGAGGCGATCTGCGAAGCGGAGCCCTGACGCTGGGGAAGAATCACGTCGCCATGGGCGGCGCTTCGCGTGAGACGGATTGGCTCGGCCGCAGGCTGATCGTCACGACATCCCGAACCAAGCGCAGCACCGACTTCATTGCCTTACTGCAAGCCCTCGATCTTGCGTACGGCGCCAAGCCCGGGGTACGGACCAAACCCGTTGTCATCGTGCTCGACAACGGACCGATCCACGTCAGCAAGGCGACGCTGGCGGCGCTCGCAGCCCGCGCCCATTGGCTGACCGTCGAATGGCTGCCGAAGTATGCGCCCGAGCTCAACGACATTGAAGTCGTATGGCATGACTTGAAAGCTCATCACCTCGCCCACCAGACCTTCACCGATGCCGAAACCCTCGATGCTGCCATCCACCACGCCGTGGCGGCCTTGAACTCAGAGCGAAATCGCGATCTGTTGGGCAACCAGAGAATCTCTGCTTAGGACTATCCGAACAATAACCGCTACGTCTTGGTGGTTCGACGCGGTTTGATCGTGTAGTTCCATTCAGGATGGAACGGATCGCCGGTGATGTCGAGCGAAGCCATCTCGGTTTTCTTCACCTTGCGGCCCTTCACGTAGGTGCGCTCGTCGAGTGTGCTGTCGACCGTCAGGCCGGCCTTGGTCGTGGTCGCGGCGATCAGCTCAACGACGGCGACGCGGCTCGTCAGCGGCCGGCCGCGCCAATTCTGCGTGATGTGGCAGAACAGGCGGTGCTCGATCTTGTTCCACTTCGAGGTGCCGGGTGGATAGTGATGGACGTGGAGCGTCAGCCTGGTCTCGTCGGCGAGCCGCTGCAGCTCGACTTTCCAGAGCCGCACGCGCGCGCCGTTGGAGCCGCCGCAATCGGCCGTGATGGTCAGCTCGCGCGCCTTCGGATAGCGCTTCCGACCTGAGCGCTGGAGCCAGGTCCGGATCGACTGGACCGCGAACTCGGCCGTGTCGCTCGTCACGCCGACGCTGACGAAGCCGGCATTCGCCGTCACGTCGTAGACGCCGTAGGGCACCACCTTGCCGAGCGCCTTGTCCTCGAAGTCGTGCACGTTGACACGCAAAGGCTCGCCCTTCGGCCGATAATCCGAGCCGCCATTCTTGAAGTTGCCGACGAGCTCCTTCTTCTTCGTATCGACCGAGATGACCGGTTGCCCTTTGGCCTGCGCCGCCACCACTTTCGCGTTGATGTGCTCGAACTGGGCGTTGCGATCGGGATGCTTGGAGCCTTCGTCTGCCTTGCGGTTCACCTGCCGCGAGAAGCCGAGCTTGACCAGTTCCTTCTTCACCGTGTCCGCGCTGATCGGATGGCCCATCTCGGTCAGCGCCTCGGCGAGCTTGTCCATGCTCTTCGACACCCAGATCAGCGGTCGCATGGGATCGCCGAGCGTCGCCGGCTCGACGAGCCGCTGGAGCGCGGGCACGAGGCCCGGATCGACCTCGCTCACGGCCTTGCGTCCGCCGCCCTTGCGCCGCACCTGCCCCTTCGCCAGCGGCGCCCCGCCGAGGTCGTCCTCACCGCGATTGATGGTCGAGCGGGCGAGCCTCGTGATCCGGGACACGACGGCGAGACCGCCGTAGCCGGCCGCCTGCACCTCGGCTGCCGCGAACAGGCGCCGCCCGCGCTCATCAAGCTTCGAGCCGACCGTCTCCCAGCGATGGCGGATTGCACCTTCGTCGATCACGTGATCGACTTACGTCTGTTCGCGGCCAGCCGGAATCCCACCGGCCTGAGTCACACCGACGCACCGCCCACGGATCGCGATTCAGATATTGTTCGGAGCGTCCTTAGATAGCGCTCATAGAGAGAACCGAGCGCTGCCCGGTAATGGCGACTTGCGACAGCGGCCCGCGTAGCCTTGATAATGCAACCTTGGGACAGATGGGCTTACCGGCGCCGCTATGGATGGTCCTCCGATGAGCGCGGTGGTGAAAAGCAAGAACATCGGTGCGGCAGCACGCATGACGCTCTCTCCTGTGACGGCCTGGTAGCCTCCTAGTTGCGAGTGTAATCCTCGTAGTCATCATCGCGAATGCCGGTCTTGTATGTGAGAAAAGCCACAGCAGCATGATAGGCGTCGACCGTGTTGCCTCGTCCTCAGGGGCTTCATCGCCGGCGCGCCGGTTGTGCTCCTGCCCCACGCCGAGCAAGATGGCATAATGAAACAGCTTCTCGCGGCACTGACGTTGCTATTGATTGGCGCCGCTGCGCATGCGGCAAAACCCCATGTCATCATCGAGAACGACTACGGTGGCAACTTGGATGTTTACGCCAAGAGGGCCAATGCCCTCCGCAACGCCAGCATCCAGATACGGGGCATATGCTCATCCGCGTGCAACCTGTACCTGGGCAATCCTCGCACTTGCGTTCACCCCGATGCGGTACTCTACTTCCATGCCTCCCATAACTTGGACCAAGTCCGTCCAGTCACGAAACAGGAGCAACAGGAACGGCGGGGGAGAGCGACAGCGACGGAATAACTACATGATGTCGGTATACCCGCCAAAGGTGAGGAAGTGGATACGCGAACAGGGATTGCTGACCGGGGTTGATGCTGATGGGCAAGGAACTCAAGTCGGTCGTTCGCATTTGCCGCTAACGGGCCACATATCTTACGCGGCCGTCGTAGTCCTAATTGTAGAGGCATCTCCGGGCATCGATCCAAGCTCGGCGCAAGGTCTTCGCGGGCCAATAGGAGCATCTCGGATAATGACTGCTTCTGTAGTAGTACGGATAACCGTAGTAGACATAGCCAGGACCGATATGCGTCGGATAATAACCGCGGTTGTAGTAATAGGGCCAATCATAGGCGCGATAGCTCGGTGCTATAGGCAGGTTAGGCCATGGGCGGCGATGAGGATAACGATGACGGTAATACTTGCGACCATAATACCTCTTGTGGCCGTCATACCTCTTGTCACCCACCTTTTCGACTAGACCGGAGGTCATTTCGGATGCTGTCGGGTCTGCTTCATTCAGCCCGGCGACGAGAGGGCTTGCTGAACTTGTTTGCGACAGGATCATGCAGCTGCCGATCGCTGCGATAGCCAGTAGATACTCGAGGTTTGGCATGGCGCTCCTCCGAAGTTAACCTCACATCGCCTCAGCGGGATAAGGCGGAGTCTCTAACCTTGCCGTACGATCGCTGGAAAACGTCAAGGCAACGAATAAGGTTCCTGCAACCGAGTTAAAGGCGGGTTAACCCGACGAGCCGGCTCAGCTGTTGCTCGACCCACCTGCTCCCCTGATGCCCCCTCTTAGGGTTGATAATCGCCTTTGCCGGCGGCTACGACCGCTTCCCGGTGGATCGAGCCTTTGCCGGTGGTCATCAGTTCCATGCTGCGCTTGAAGCCCATGGTCTTGAGTTCCTCGAGAGCCTGACGCTGAACAGCCGTCCTGTGACTGCGGATCGCCGCATCGCGCACGCGATCTCGGCAGATCGGCGCGACTTTGTGTAGCTCCTCTCCCTTCAGCTTGAGCATGTCATCGAGCGTAACCTTTAGACCGCCATGCTCTCTGATCCACCTCTTCACCTTCGCCGGGTAGTACGCCATCACGTACAACTCAGTGGCGATGCGTTCATCCCTCGTCGGCTTTCTCGTGCGAACAGGTTTGTTCCTAGCGTAGTCGAACGAGGAGGCGTGGAAGTATAACACCGCATTGGGGTGGAAGCAGGCGTTGGGGTTTCCGAGATAGATGGTGCAGGCGGAGTAACAGGCGCCTCTGATCTCCATCGGCACCTGCTGGACGGTTCTGTCGATGTAGGGCTGGGTGTGGCCGCCATGGTCATTTTCGATGAGGATGCGGGCCTTGGCGGCGCGCGCCAAGGACGGGCCGATGAGCGCAAGGCTGGCGATGACGGCGAGATGCAACGCCTTCATTGATGCTTTTCTTATCCAGGCTGGTTTTGTGGCCTCCGTAAAACATTACCCAAGTTTTTCTGAACTGAAACGCGTTCCTGGGCCGCGCGACCCGGTTGTCCACATTTACTTGGAGAGCGAGAGACCCGCCAGCATCCGTCAAATGTAAGCGGTCTTCTGACGACACGGCTCTGATGGCTTGATTTTTCCGGTTTTTCGGTGGCTGCGGCGCGATTCGGTGCGTCACGCCGCGAGTTTATGGACGGAGCGCTCGGCTGCCCAGGCCCATGGCATGAGCTCGTCGAGGCGCGAGGCGGGCCAGAGATTGACGAGCTTGATGAGCACGTCGGTGACGTAGGCTTGCGGATCGACGCGGTTGAGTTTGCAGGTCTCGATGAGCGACGCGATGCAGGCCCAGTTCTCCGCTCTCTGATCGTGACCGGCGAAGAGCGCGTTCTTGCGATTGAGCACGATGGGCCGAATGGCCCGCTCGACAGCGTTGGTGTCGAGCTCGATAGCAAGGGTGCCTCTCACGAGGCAGTGGCAGGGGTGACGGTTGTGTGGAGGCGATACAGGGAGGCGATACAGTAGGTGGCTTCGAGAGCACCCGTTTGCTCTTAAAGATGAGCAATCAGGGTCGAAGCACGATGGGGGATAAGCCCTAGCCGGCTACGTCTTTTTCCAGACCTCTTGGCTGGCTACAGGTGGTCTACCTGCATTCCCGGTTCCTCGTGACAATACTCGTAAGCGAGCCGGACGAGATAGCTCTTCACAGCAGAGACTTTGCAGCGCAGAATGACGCACTTAAGGCTGGGACAACGCAGGTGAGGACAACAGGCCTCGATGCTTTCTATGTCGTTGTCTGTCTTGTGGCAGCAACGGCTCAGCTTCGCGCAGAAATGGCCTCGGTCCAGTATGGCGGCGAAATCGACCTCGCGCCATTCCAATGCACCGATATCTCGCAAGGGAGTCGTATCAGCCGTGTCTGTTACGACGCGGAGAACAAATATCTCCTGATCCGGGTGGGCCAGACCTATCACCAGTTTTGCGAAATCGAGGCCGGCACGGCGACCCGGTTTCTCGCGTCGCCTTCGCTGGACCATTTCTTTGAGTCAATCATCGAAGACAGCCATGGCTGCCGCCCCGAAAACGTGCCGAAGTACGACAAAGCGCCGACAGCCCAGCTGTTGCCTTCCTCAATCCCAGCACATGCGGAGTCGCAAGAAGCGGCATTACTTCCTGAGCATTCCAAGGAAAATGGCGTGGTCGTCGTCGTACTATCGGCGCAGGATGCCCTCTACCTTCCAACCCCAGCGCGTTGCGAGCCACACGACTCGGTGGTCTTTTCGCTGCTTCCTGACACTGATCCGCTCGCATTTGAGAGTTACAAACATGTACTCGGCCAAGCCCTCGCGTATCCCACGGCTAAAAGCGCCCTTGCCGACGCACGTCAGTTCGATGAGCCGGTCACAGTTGTCGTTAAGTGCGACCGCCCCGCGAACAAGCCCGCGCCGGTCCACAATTCGAAAACTCTTGAAGCGCGGATGGAACCGGGGCCGTAGCCGGCTCTTCCCGCGCGCGCCATTAGCCTTGGAGAGATGCAGAGAGTGAGAGATTATTTGAACTCTGCTCTAGTCATCTCAGTCACCCAAGCCGAAGCCGAAGGTGATAACCGGTCCCCCGATAAACGGCCCCCGTAGTCTGGATAAGCTCTTAATTATAATCGGCCGTACGCTGCGTGTAGCGTTCTCGGTTGTGAAGTAAGCTGACCATTATGGACGCTTGCCGAAGTGGCGAACGGCGTGATTTGCAGCTGCTTCTAGTGTTGTGTCCAGCAAATAGCTGGACAATCAGCTGGTTGCAGAATATGGTAGCGCATGCCTTTGAGCGTGCCTGCCCTTAGGGTGCCTCCGAGTGAGCGCGGCGAGATCGAGCGGTGGTTGCAGGCGCATGGAACGCCGCAGCAGGTGGCTTTGCGCGGCCGTATCGTTCTGGCGAGCGCCGACGGTGCGAGCGACAGCACCGTGGCTGGACAGCTTGGGATCAATCGCAAGACGGTGACGTTGTGGCGCGAGCGCTACGCGGCGGACGGGATCGAGAGTCTGTGGGAGGTTGCTCCCGGTCGCGGTCGCAAGCCGACATACGGGCCGGCGAAGATCGCAGCGATCGTGGATGCGACGCTTCGGACCAAGCCGAAAGGGATGACGCACTGGAGCTGCCGCACGATGGCGCGCAGCCAGGGGGTCAGCAAGTCAACGATCAACAACATCTGGAACGGCCATGATCTGAGGCCGCACCGCAGCGAGACTTTCAAGCTGTCGCGCGATGCCCGCTTCCTGGAGAAGCTGACCGATGTGGTCGGGCTCTATCTCAATCCGCCGCAACAGGCGATCGTGCTGTGCGTCGATGAGAAGAGCCAGATTCAGGCCCTGGATCGCACCCAGCCGGGATTACCGATGAAGAAGGGTCGCTGCGGCACGATGACCCACGACTATAAACGCAACGGCACCACGACCCTCTTCGCCGCCCTGGACGTCCTGCAAGGACGCGTCGTGGGTCAATGCTTTGAACGCCACCGGCACCAGGAGTTCCTTCGCTTCCTGCGCCGCCTGGACGATGAGTTCCCCGGCCCGGTACCTCTGCATCTGGTGCTCGACAACTACGGCACGCACAAGCATCCCAAGGTCAAGGCCTGGCTGCAGCGTCATCCTCGTTTCGTGGCGCACTTCATCCCCACCAGCTCCAGCTGGCTGAATCTCGTGGAGCGATGGTTTGCCGAACTGACCTCCAAGCGCATTCGCCGCGGCACTTTCGTCAGCGTGCCCGACCTCAAGCGGGCCATCGACGAGTTCCTCGACGCTTGGAACGAACAACCACGGCCTTTCGTCTGGACCGCCACCGTGGAGTCCATTTGCAAGAAACTGTCGAGGTGCAGGCAAACCCTCGAACAGATACAACCGGGGTGCACCAGACCACGCACCCCCAGACGCAAAAAATCACTGTCCAGTTAATTCGTGGACACTACACTAGCTGGATTGTGTTGCAAAACTATTTTGAGCGCCTGAGCGAGTAACATTGATTCAAGGTCAGCTCGCGAGCGACTACCTCGCGCACCAGGCTCGACGTGACTCGAAAATTGGGCGCCCGTGCTATCAAACGCGCATCACGGGGCAAATCTAAATCAGGCGCGGGCCTGTCCCGCGCGCTCTTGAGCGTGGGTGGCAGGGGCTGTACTGCTTTGCAGGTCGTTCCGCATCTCACGGCGGAGAGCAGACGCCTCCGCCAAGTGCAGCTCAGTTTTATCGACAGTCTGTGTGGTTGAAGCTTCTGCCATGACCTAAGCACCTTTGGTTGGCTTCGCCCCTTCATCTTCATAGCTGGGGATCGTTAATATTTCGGTTACGTTCGTGACCGTCCCGCGGCATGAATGCGGAGACCGGATTCGACTCGCAATCCTCTATGAATGGGCGCATTAACCTACTCATCACCGATCGGGGTGCTATCAGGCGCCGGTGACCGAGGGCGCAAAACTCTCGCCTGTTAACAGGCAGTGGGAGAATTGCGATGCCAGACTTCGAACGAGCTCATTTTACTCACACCGTTCGCGGAATGCTCAGCCGGGTCCTGGATGATGCTTGGCGCGACCTTGATCCGCATGTGCGCGGTGGAAAATTGACGCGCGAGCAGGTTGCGCAGCGGATCATGCAGAGTGCGTTGCTAGGTGAGAGAAATCCTTCGAGACTCAAGGACGACGCGATGAAGGTTTGAGACGATCCAAGAACGGTTTCAGACGAAGGAGGAAGTGGGATGATTACAAGGAGCTTATTGGCTGCCGGCGCAATGATCGCCTTTGCTTTCCTGGCTCAACCTCACGCGGCGCAGGCCCAGGACATCAATATCGGTATCGGCGTTGGGCCCCAGTACGATCCAGGCTACCGCCGTGACTATGATCCAGGCTACCGCCGCGACTATGACCGGGATGAGGATTTCATCAGTTGCTCGCAAGGCATGCGCATCGTTCGCCGCGCCGGTTACAACTCCGTGAGTTCCCTCAGATGCTCTGGTGATGTCTATCGCTATCGCGGCATCAGGCGCGGCTCCGCATGGCGGATCTCGGTAGACGCCAGTTCCGGCACCATCGTAGGCACGCGAAAAATCGGATCAATCCAATGAGAAGGAACCCGCTCACCTATCGTGAGCGGACTAATCCGAGCCACTGAGCAAGAGACTCTGCTGGGTTTGAATGGATTTTAGCGGAATTTGACTATCCAGATGAAGGGAAATATGCCGCCGATTGTCACGCCGCGCTTTCGGTCACTCGACGCCTGCGCCTCTGCCCAGAAAATCTGAACCGCATAGAGCTGGTCGCCCTTCTGGACCACGCCTGAGCTGACGAAGCGGTAGTTCGCGTTCATCAGGTTGCGGCGGTGCCCCCGGCTGTCGATCCATTGCTGGAACAAGCGGCGTGCTTTGGCTTGGTCGGCGGCGCCGGGCGAGCGCTCGCGCGCCGCGTTCTCGCCGGAGCGGGCAATGCCCTCGCCGAGCATGGCTTCGATGCGTGCTCCAAGCGGTACCCGCTCCTCGACGAGTGGCCAACGAAATCGCCGTTCACCATCTCGACTGCCTGTGCGCGCGCCGCTTGCTTGCCGAGCGCGCTCGCGGTGAGCGCTGGTTGGTCGGCTTTGCGCCGCGCGGCGCCGGCAAGCTGATCCAGATAGCTCTCGAGATCGGGGCGCAGGGTCACCGACGGCGGCAAGGGGTTGAGCAGCCCGGCCGCGTACTCGCGATAGCCCCGTGCTGATGCATCCTTCGCTCCCGCCAGGGTGACGATCACCAATGCGGCCGCGAGGCCGAAAAGCCTGGAATATCCCATCGGAAAAACCCCTTCACAACATCTGCCCAGCCGCACGCTATGCCAACCGGCGCCCTTGCCGCAAGCAAGTTTCTTCTCACGCGCTCAATCTGCATCGTCGCGAGGTCGCGGCTGCGTGTTGTCGCGGCAACAGAACCGCTCGTCGAATCTGTTCGACGTCGCTTAGTCTCCGCGCGGACGACGAATCAGGGTGAACACCATGAAGCCGATGATCGCGCGTAGGGTACGCACTGCCGCTCTCGCCTTCAAAGTCGAGTTGGACATCCTCCATGAACTAGCCGCCGCTGAACCTAAGCCGAAACCCGCGCCGGATGACTCAGAACCGGAGGTAGGGCGGCGCGATTTCGAAGCCTCAGAGGTGTCAGGGTAGGGCCAACCGGCTTTCGCCTCTTTCCCGCGCGGAGCCGCGTTTCAAGCCTCGCGCGGGTGTCGAGAAAACAACCCCGGCCGAGCGGTCCCGCGCCCGAACGAGGAGGCGGGGCGCCCGGTTGCGCTCCTGCGGCACACCGAGCAAGATGGGCGTGGGGATGAGTGAGTGGGGGCAAATGATGGTCTGGACCCAACGTTGGCTGCAACGCAGTCGGATAACTGCCAACCCAGCCGGCAACCTCATTGCCATTATGCGCCGCGACGCCGACGACCTTCCGCACGTGTTCGACCACATCGGGGCCATGCGCGCATACCTCCGCAGCAAGGGTGCCTCTCACAAGGAGCTGGCAGCGGTGACGGTTGTGTGGAGGCGATACAGTAGGTGGCTCCGAGAGCACCCGTTTGCTCTACACGAGCGATCAGCTTCGAAGCACGATGGAGGATAGGCCCTAACCGGCTACTGAGCCTTCTTCCAGGCTCTTCCGGCAACTGCGCGAGCTGGCTCTGTTCCTCGGCCTATTCATCGTGCGAACAGATTTGAAAATTCATACTCACTCCAGCAGGCAAGCAGCAGTGGAAACTTCGCCGCGCGCCCTTGCACCCGCTGGGGTCTCAGGTAGCATCTTCCCGTCAGCCTGCCGGCATCCCTGATTTGCCTTTCAGGGACCGACATGCCGCTGCAAGTTGACAGACGCCTCGATGCTGACGCCTCTTCCCCGAAAGGCATGGCGCGGCCAAGGCGAGGCAACAGGTCGCATGACCACTAAGGGCGGCTTTCGGTCGCCCTTAGCTTTTCTTCGGCCATACCTCTGGCAACTGCGCGATCATCAAAGCAAGCTTGCGCGCCTCGGCCGGCGACAGATGGTCCAGGCGCAGGCAAGCCGGAAGCCGTTGGCGTCGACAACGACGTAAGCACCGCCGTCCGTTTGCTCGACGCGCCAGGGCGGTGGGAACTTGCGTGCCTCGCTCATACCCTCGGCTAAGCCGAGACACGCGAAACGTCAGCGAGGTGTTGCAGAGCGTCGTCACGCAGCCGACGATGATCGCACCCGCCGATCAAAGCCGCGTCGACGATATGCTTGGCAAGAGCCACGCGAGCCGCTTCCGTCGCGTTGATAGCGCCGCTGTCCTGGGCGGCCTTCCAAGCCTCGTCAAAGGCGTCGACTAGAACCGGAATGGCAGCGGAATTGAATACTCCTTCGTACGCCTTTAGGGCACCTCGAAAAATACCTCTAGCCATGGCGTTGCAAATCGGATTCGATGATTTGCGCGGGATGCTGCTGGCAGGGACGGTTTATGGGTCAGATAGGGTTTTACGATCTCAACGATCGGCTTGCGGCGATCAGCGCCAAAGGCGATCCGCTTGAACTGATTAAGGCGACGGTTCCGTGGGAGAGTTTTCGGACCGAGATCGAGACGGTTACGCGACTGAAGCCTGATGAGAGGAAGAGCGCCGGCCGGCCGCAAGCCCTACGACGCGATCCTGATGTTCAAGAATTTTGGTGCTGCAGACTTTGCACAACCTGGCCGACGAGCGGCTTGAATACCTGATCCGCACCGGCTCTCGTTCATGCGTTTTCTTGACCTTGGGCTGGAGGACCCTGTGCCGGACGCGTCCACGGTGTGGCTGTTCCGCGAGGCGCTGGCGAAAGCCGGACTGGTAGCCAAGCTGTTCGCGCTGTTCAACCAGCACCTGGAGGCCAAAGGTTATATCGCGCGCGGCGGCCAGATCGTCGACGCCACGATCGTTTTGGCGCCCATACAACGCAACAGCCGGAGCGAGAACGAGGCGATCAAGGCCGGCGAGACGCCGGAAGCCTGGGAGGCGAACCCAGCCAAGAACGCCCAGAAGGACAAGGATGCGCGCTGGACCAAGAAGCACGACCAGAGCTTCTACGGCTACAAGAACCACATCAGCATCGACCGCAAGCACAAGCTCATCCGCCGCTACGCGCCGACCGACGCCAGCGTGCATGACAGCCAGAAGCTCGATGACGTGCTGGACCGGTCCAACACCAGCATCCAGGTGTGGGCCGACAGCGCCTACCGTTCGGCCGAGACCGAGGCCACGCTCAAGGCGCAAGGCTACAAGAGCCGCGTCCATCGCCGGGCCTGGCGCGGCCGCCCACTCTCAGAGCGCGAGCAGGTCGGCAACACCACGCGCTCGCGGGTGCGCGCCCGCGTCGAGCATGTGTTCGGCCATCAGCATACCTCGATGGGCGGCACGATTGTGCGCACCATCGGCATGGTGCGGGCCGCCGCCAAGATCGGGCTCATGAACCTGGTCTATAACATCAGCCGGCTGGCTCACCTCGAGCGGGTCGCGGCAGCTCCTGCCTGAGCCGATCAAGGGGCGGAGTCTGTCCGGCGTCGCGTAAAATGCCCCCGCGACGCCGAGCCGGGGGCCAAAACGGCCCCGAACGGGCCACCCACAAGCACGACCGATGCGATCGCGCGCTCAAGGCCACGCTCAAAACGCCAATTCGGCGTATTATTCGAGGTGCCCTTTAGATATTTTCTCATGGCGGGTGTCTCCTCAACTGGCGGAGCCCGGACATCTCCCAGCTACAGATGCCCAAAATTGGGCGGATAGTGCGACCAATTGGCCCGGCTAGCAAATCCGAGGTCCTGCGAAACCGGCGGCCCGCCGCGCGGGCGGTGTCAGTCCCCGCACTCACGAAAGGTTTGGTTGCGGAACAGTATCTGGTCGTCGTCGTCGCGGATCACTTCCGACGCGCTCACCCGCTCAGAACTGTCGCCGCGCACGTAGGGTGAATCCACCGCTCGCCCGGCTGTAGAGAAGTCTTTCGACTGATCCGGGCGGTGCATTCTGCTCGTCGGCCACACCGACACCACACCATGCCTCAACGTTTATGTCCGTAACGTTATCCTTAGTCCGCATGTCCCCGGCGCAGGCCGTGAGTAGGGCGATCAGCCCGAGGGCGCTTGCTCTACTCAACTTCGAAGCCCGACGGACACCATCCACACGCCGTAGGAAGGACACTTGCTCGGCACGTTCCGGCCGCATGGACGTCCGCCCGCGGCGCGCCTCGATTTCTGATTTCACCCACCACGCCCCGCCGCAAGCGAGCGCGATGCTTAGCAACATCCCTTCGGAGGTCATACGCTCAAGATAAACGCTCGAAACCTTTCGCGACAAGCACCGATTGGTCACCAGGGCGGTGCCAATTATCGGTTGCTGCTTCGCGAACTTCGAGCATCACGCCGGCCTTCTTCGAGACCTCCGCGGCGGCGCGCTTGAGCGCCTTCGCCTCACTCTCGATCTCGCCGATGAACTTGGTGACCGTGCGCCCCGTCTTGCGGCTGCGAACTCCTGCTGTATTGCGACGAGCCAGGGGTCGGGCCAGAGCTCGGCATCGCCGAGATGGTCGGTACATTCGGCTTGTGATGCTACCTCAATACAGAAATCGGTGCTGCTTGGGGCCCTGGTAGAATTGGGGAGAATGGTGGCTCCCCGTAGTGGACGCACTTCGAACCAAGCAGGGTAGGCAGATCGTTCGGACATTTCGAACCCTCCAACGGGTATTTTCGGGGATCGGTTGCCTGAGCTTCGCGCCGCTTAGTTGACCTTCCGAGAGTCGCAGCCTAGGCCGGAGCGCGCGGCGGCGCGCCCGTAGGTAGCGCCGTAGCCGCCGCGCGCGCGATGGCCCGCTAGGAAGCATGTCGGTTCTAGCCCCCCCGACCAGCTACGTCTTCAAGCACAAAGCCGCTGTACGGCCATCCTGGAGTCATGGAGAGCCTAATATCCCAAAGTTTGCTACAGCCGTCGGCGCAACCGATCCAGCATAGAAAGCGACGTGATCGGGCAAGGCACGACCTTCTACACCGTCTTAGATCGATCTGAACTGAGAGTCGGGCCATTGCCCTTGTCGTACCCGATTCCTGGAACCGCTCTACCTGTGGGTAGTGATTGCGTCCATGGCGCTATGGCTGCTCGGTATTGCCACGCTCAGACATCGGACACGGTCCCGGATTTCGCCAGTGGAGCTGACTTCAAGGCGCTTGCGAGATTGCGTTCTTCAACAAGCGGCGCCCCCACTCATCCTTCGGCGGCAGGACGCCGGCCGAGGTCTATGCTACGAAAATCGCGCCGCCGGCACCGGGGCTCGCCCCGGTCCCGGCGCCGACCAGACTGGCGGCATGTCACCCATGATCCACCTTAACCCAGCCGCCAAACTGTCTCAGATACCGGGACCACCTCTCTCAGGGCAAAAGTTGCTGCCTCCAAACTGCTGGCGGCATAAAAGATTTGCACTAATCCCCAATCGAATTTTCCAATCCCGCAAGCGTGCAGTAACCCGGTTGACTTTTCCGCTTTGCCTTAAGATAGCGCGTTGAGCCACGTTGGCCGCTAGAAGCAATGCTGGCTCAAGGGCTCTGCTTTCGTGGAATCGCGGGCTCACGGCCGATGGCCACCCAAGGCTTTGTAGTCGGGCTTTCCTGAAGTGCTGGATACAACTCCGGACCCGACGGAGTAGCAAACAACAAACCAGCTATCATTACACATAGGCTTGAAATCCCTGCATGCACTTGCATGCCATCTAAGCGGTTTGAGTTCGCTGGACTTTCAATCCCAATAAAATGCCGCCGGCACGGCCGATAGCTTTGTTGGTCAAAACAAGAGAGCATCTACCGCTGTCATCGATCCAAGCAATCTGACACGGCTGATAAATCCAGAACTCAGACATAGACTGGGTGTATGCGCCCGCTTGCCCAATCAAGAGACGTTCTCCAATCCGTGGCGATACTTGGAGACGCACTTTCGCGATAACGTTCTCGGGATTTGTAATACCATCCACAATTAGGTGCACGTCGCCCCCGGCGGGGATCGGCTCAAGCAACTGGTAAGAGGCCGTTTGTAGTGGCAACAGTACGTTGGTTCCGCCATCCACAACAACATCAACAACTGAGCCGCGTCGTCGAACATCAACGACACTCGTCACAAGAAAACCGGCCGAGGAGAACACTGCACGACCCGGCTCGAGAAAGAGACGCCCGTGTGGTAAAATGCGCGACACCCTGGCTAGTATTGGCCTTAGCGCGCCCTCAGCTTCCCACCAGATGCCTGGTTCATGAGCGGGCAGGCCGCCGCCTAGATCAATGACTTCTATGTTACTACCCAAACCGTGGGACCGGAGAACTTGAAGCGCTTGCTCCATTGAGGCCAGCAATTCCATTAGGTGCCTAGGCGTCGCACCGCCCACTGCCGACGTGACAGTGCAACGCCTCGAGGCGGATCGCGGGATGGCGTTCAAGAGACCCGATAAGCATCCTCGTTTGTTCGTCGGCTGCCAATCCAGCCCCAATTTGCTGCTTTCATCCGTGTAGGCGGCACCAAAGCGAAGCCTAGAGGGACGGAGCCGTATGCCTACGCGAATTTGATTTGGACCGACGCCAGCCAGTGACATCAGGATTGAAGCGTCGCGCGGAGTTTCACAGGTGACCAGTCCCCCCTCCAGCGCCACCTCTTTTAGGACACGGCCAGAGCGACCCAGCCCATTCAGAACAATATCGCGGAAAAGAAATCCTGCCGCGCGGGCAACCTGCAACTCGAGATTCGAGGATATTTCCGGCCCCAAGACCCGCTCCACAAGCCTTCTTGAGCGCCGGCTGAAAGTAACATGCCTTTACAGAGGCGAAGATAGCGAGCCTGGAGCTTGGTCCAAGATTTGGAGTAAGCTGCATGACGACCACAACGATCTCGCATCATAAACAAGCAAAGGAGTTACAAGTCTTGAGACAGCAAGGTATATTTGTTTGTTTCGTTGTCTCACAATGGCCGCCGTAAGAAATCACCTCGCTCAATCTCGAATATGAAGCAGGGCGCAGTGCCCTCGTTTGATTGAATTCCTTGCGGCGTCAGATCAATCAAGCGCGGTTTAAGTTTGCTTAGGGCGCCCACGTTCCGCAGATTTCTAACGTCAACACGGTACTTCACACGGCTTAGCCGAATGTGGTAAATGCCAACCGCAGCATGGCGAGCCTTACTCTCCGACTGACGCCGGTGCCCCACGCGCTCACGATTAGCCAAGTGGTGCTTTCTGCTTCCCTACCCTGCCAATCAATGTTTGTGAGCGCGGTAACCCCAAGTATCTGATTGGTCACGGTGCGAATGCCATAGTGCGCCCCCTTGAACTCCTCCAGCTCGGTGCGACACAAGTCTAAGAAACGTTGCCCGTCCTCGACTGTACGGTGAGGAGCCCACTCAAGAAAGCGCGCAATACGTTCGTCGGAAGCTGCCTCACTAATTGAAGCGGCACTGCATCCGGAGGGGAGCAGAACGAGGGTTTCAGGATCACAGGGCAACTCGTTTGGGGCAAACATTAGCGGCTTGGAATGCGTATCGAGACAGTCTTCGTACCTGCGTCTAGACAGAGTGCAGCGCGGAATTGTCCCTGCCTCTGTTGAAATTCAGCGGGCAGGCGCCGTTGGTTGAACATTATGCGACCTTTCCAACGGCGGCAACGTCTGACGGGCTCGCGAGGGAATGCTGATGACGTTGGAGCGCCGCTCTGAGCATGGACAGTTGCCTGTAGGCCTTCAGACGACGGAAGGTTTTCTTCGCCTCGAGCATGGCCGTGCCGGTCCAGCGCACAGCCATCCTGGCGTTGCGCCACCGTTTCACGTTACGGCAGACCTGACGGATCACGGCGATCAGGCTCTCGATGGTGTTGGTGCAGGCGAGCGAGCGGCGCAGCTCCCTGGGCAGGTCGAGGCGGATGACGGTGAGCATTTCGTCGAGCCCTTCGAGGATCGAGGCCGACACTCCCGGCGCATCGTGCTCGAGCCGGCGGGCGAGGTTCTTGAGCAACCGTTCGGCCTGTGCGGCCGTCGGGCTGTCCCAAGCCTGGCGCAGCACTTGCCGGACACTGCCCTGCAGTTGCCTGGGCAACCGCTCGACGATGTTGCGCCCCTTGTGCACCTGGCAGCGCTGGATCAGCGCAGGCGCGCCGAACGTGCCGCGGATCGCCCGGCTCAAGGCCTTGGCACCATCGACGATGAACAGCCGGGCGATATCGGGCTCGAGCCCGCGGCCGATCAGATCGGCGAGCAGCGCTTTGACCACCGCCGTGTTCTCGGTCGCCCCCTCGAGCAGCGCCAGGATGTGCTTCTCGCCCTTCCCGTCGATGCCGATGGCGGCCACCAGGATATGGTCGCCGACATGCAACCCGTCGATCTGGATCACCAGCACATCCAACCCGGACAGATCCGCCGACATCCATTCCGCGAGCTTGATTGCGCTCAGCGCCACGAAGCGGCGCGACACCGACGACTTGCCCGTGGCCCGCCGGCCCGCCGCTGCGGCAACATCACTCTCCGGCAGACGCACCGAACGGGCGTATTTGCGCGTCGTCACCCCGATCAGCATCTGGTTGAAGGCCCACCGCGACAGCAGATCGGCCTCCTGGATGGCCTGCCAGCTCGGCAACGCCACCTCGCGGCCACCCGCCCGCACCCGCGGCCGCTCGATCACCGCCTGGCCGCCGTGCCAGCCGATCTCGCTCGCCGTCCGGCCCCAGCGGTGCCCCCGCCGCCGCCCCCGGCGCTCGTAGCGCTCGCCGCACAGCCGCTCGACATCGCCGGCCAGCAGCGTGTCGATGGCCGCCATCCCGGCCCTCAGGCACAGCCGATCGAAGCTGCCGGCAAACTCCGCCAATCCTTCGATCACCAGCGGCGGCAACGGCAGCGTCCCACTGGTCACCGCGGTCACTTGGTTCAATCCTGGCTTTGCAATAGTCTTGGTCATGGCGTCGGTCCCTCTCCTGGGTTTTTGATTCGCAACTCAAGCCTACTGGCTCGAGGCGATCGACGCCTACCCGTCTATTTCAACAGAGAGCGGGACATTCTCGTGAAGCGCCAATAGGCACTGTTAGATTTGGGTCTGTGTGGCCAATGTCGAAATCGGCTAATACCGGGATGCGCAATCTTTCGCCGATCTCAGAAAGAGTAGATATAGCCCACGGGTGTCATATCCACTACAGTTCGGGCGAATATGAGACCAATGGCGCGCTGTAACAAACCCGTCTGCATTAGATGGTCGCTAGGCGACTCCTCGTCCGAGCCAGACTATTGTCGGCCTCTTCCAGTACAAGAATTGAGAGTTCCGCAAGTCAGGCAGATAGGGCGTACCTATCAGCCGCTCAAGGGCTTCTAAATTTGAGGCAATCGCGACGCCAAACGCCTCGCCGCTTCTGATGGTAGTCCACCGATCAACAGGTATCCTGGGGCGGCGCAGGCAATCGTCTTATCCCCACCGCGCGAAACTGCCGGAACTAGTAGAAGGAGGCCGTAACTCAATCTCGCCTCCACGTCCGAAAAGTACATTATAGAAATTTGCCTCAGTGTAGGGTCAATGCCCCCCGCCTCTCCATAGGTGGGCAGCACAGTCGGCCCGTGAAATGAGATGAGGTCAGAGCGCGCAAGGATCGCCAGCAAGATCGTCGACACATCGCTGAAGCCGCAGATATTGGCGCGTAATCTTGCAAGTTCATCGTAGTCCAAAAACGGAAGCAACTCGTTGCACGAATACCCTCCAGTTGATGCGATTAGCAGCGGTCGAGAAGGCATTCTCGCTAGCTCCATTAACTCTTGAGCTCTTTCTTGGGGAGTGCCAGCTTCTCCAGCAATGTCTCGGCCCCATCCTGAACCAAGGTGTACAGTTGTGAAGTGACGCCGAAGCTCAGCAAGGGCGCGAGCTTGACGACGTGGGAACCGCCGTGGCGAAGATGACGGACTGAGCACGGCGGACTTCCAAGGCTTTAGGATGTGGCGAGTCCGGCACTGTCTGACCGAGTCGAGGAAAAGCTCGTCCTCGTATCCCTGCAGTTCGTCAACACGGAGAAGTAAACGGCAATATCCGCAGTTCCTCAGATTTTCATTAAATATGGCCATAGCCCGAAGATAATCTATCTGCGATCGCCTCGGCCAATGTAGGTCCCAGCGTCGCATCTAAGTGCGCGCAACGCGCGTGGCACCAAGCCGCTAAGCGACTGGCTTGATCCTCATAAGTGTGACTGCTGACATGAACCAGTTCGGCTACCTTGCCCACGTCTTTAGCTGCGTCCTGCACATTGTTGATCCAATCCGAGGAGTCCAATCAAGAACTGGAACTCCGAGCAGCCGTTCCACCGAACGCCGTACCTCGGGAGAAGGCGGCGACCGGTAGAATATCGGCGTCAGCGCAAGCGAGCCCCGACGCCGCAAAACCTTGATGCATTCGGCCAAGACGTCTGCTCGTCGATTAGCAACGAACGACGGAACGTTGCTGGCCCATACAAGGTCAAACTGGTCATGCTCAAAAGGAAGATTACTCGCATCCGCAACTATGAATTCGATGCCACAGACACCTCGATCCGCAGAAACGCTACGCGCTCGTTCGAGGGCTAAGGCATGAACATCTATTCCGATCACCTTCGCACCGGTGATTTCAGCTATGGCAATTGAAGAGAAGCCTGTCGTACATCCTATTTCTAAGACCAGCGAACTAGATCGCAGCATGGCTGCCATAACAAGTTCCTGGATAGTAACGATTCCACCTGAGGGACGGTTTGTCTCGCCCACCAAACCAACGAGATCTGAGTAGAGCAACCCTTCTACATCTTCAGCATGCACCGGGAGGACTTTGGAAAAGGGGAAACAGCGGTATGTCTCGGATGCGTCGTGGCCGAGCATGAACGCTATCAGCCTTTCGAGGCCAATGCCAAAGCCTGACGTTCGGAGCGGCCACCTCTCCTTTAGAAGGATGTAGTCGCCGTAATCAGCAATATCGAGGTTGGCTCGTTTGAGGGATGCTCGCAGGTCAGAGGCTGACACGCAACGTTCTCCGCATCCTACAACCTCACCCAATCCAAGCAGCAAGTCCGCAGCCAACGCTTTTTCACCAAGCGCTGCCTGATAAAATGGAACAGCGTCAACCGGCGGGGAGATCACCCATACTGCTCCGCCAGCATTGCGCACCATCTGTGCCTCACCAAGTTTTGTTAGGGCAAATGGCTTTCCTCCTCGGATTTCAACTGCTCCGGGGGTATCTGCAAGCGGCTTGCCGCTTCCTTGAGGGTTACTTTCGGCACGCGCCGCTGAAGCAACTCCGCACGCGTAGTTAGCTCTGGCCAAACCTTCGCGTCGAGAAACCTTGCGACGCTCGCCATTGCTTCCCGGACGACACACTCCGCCAGCTCCATTGCATCTTCGAGGCCTCCACATACTTGGCCTCGACATGAAAGAACTGGTTAAGATGACGCGTGTCGCACGGATCTCCGCGAAAACTTGGCATTGCGTACCAAACGCCCCGATGATGATGACGCACCAGATATTCTAAGTGGAACTGCATCGAACGCCAAGTATGTCTTGGTGCCAAAAACCTCCACCGCCACGGGAAGACTGTCGCTTGAAGGCGCTAACGGACTCGATATTTCTTGGGTAAGTATCGGGGCCATAACAGGTCGCAATCCAAATGGGCCGAAAACCTGCCAAGCCGTATTCAAGATCTCGCTATGCGCGATGAAGACTGAACGGTACCACTCGTTCTCTAACGCATGGATGATGTGTAAAGAGCGATCCCGCCATGCGTTTGGTGCGGCCAATCGCGCATCTAGCTCGCTCGGCTTCAGATCGTTTTTACGCATGTGACCGCAACTTTTCGTCCGCGACGAGATATCCAAGATGGGCGGCCATTCGACCGCATACGCTTGCAAAGATGCGTTCCTTCGCAGATGACCAACCCCGTGGATGGAGAGGCTGCTCTCGGGGGTCAGCCTTATGGCACCGTCTTCGAAAACCGCGAGCAGTTGCTTCTCTCTCGACGGTGTCGCGTGTGGAATGGCCAGCTGCCTCGTTGATTCTTCCCACGACTGTTCACCGATGAACTGGAAAACGCGTTGCAGCTCAGCACGCGGCCCTCGGCAAAGACTTTCGTATCTCACCTCGAGGTATGCTGACCGTTCAAGCAAAGCGCGGGGCATTTTCCTTAGTCGTCACCACCAGCTCGCGCCAAAGCAGCAAACGCTCTCGGAGACGTCCGCCCGCCCATGCAAATCCAGAACCGGCTGAAACTCCCAGAGAGTCTTGCTACAAAGCGACCGTTTCGGATCATGTGGATGAATTGGGCATCCGGATAAATACGCAGGATGAATGGAATGATCGCGCCATACCACGGGGTGTGGTCCACAAACCTCGAATTAGCGCTCGGGCGCGCCGATGTGAGTACACCGTCAGCTAGGACCCCAATCAGTTCCAGAAGCTCGGGTGCTGCAATGTATCCGGCCAGTGCTGACTGCCTGCGGCGGTTTATCCCTGATGGAGGTTCGCAAATATTGACCAGCAATCTAGCAAGAAAAGCGATTCTCTTTGACGTAGTAGCCGGACACGTTGCCGATGCAGGCCGCCATCAAGGAGGTCCACTGCGAGGGCTACCAACAACAAAGATCGGTCGAATTGAGCGCTTCAAAGATCGAGGCTTGATTGCTGTCCAATCGATTTTGCCGTTAGCCTCCGAAATCGTAAGCGGTTCGATAATATGGGTGCCTAGGACTGGAAGCTCTTTCTGCCCTCAGCCTCGTAAGCGATCAAATTCCTTTTCGCGGCATGCCCAGCAGGCGTTTCTCCAGGCTCTTTTTGGACAAACCTATGTCGGACAGGTCACCGAAATAAGCGCCGCCAGAGTTTGTGCAAACTGCATGCACAGCTAGTGCGCCAGACAAGGCAGCACTGATTGTCCAAACCGGCGCATCCAAGATAAATTCGATTTCCGATGGCGGTTCGGTCAGCACACCAGCATTTACCCCGCCGTAAATGCCGCTCACGCAACGTTGGCCTCTTTCTCGGCACTCCCGCCATATTTTTTTGTACACCGAGACATCGGATACCCCGTTGAAGACGACGCCCTGAAGAAGATCGCCGTCAGTGCTCGGATGATTGCCCGTTCGATGGCAGAGACGTTCGCGTTTGGTCTCGCTTCCAAGATTAACTGCTTCATCGCCTGCACTTTTGGAACACCAAAGTGCTCATTGCGATAAGGGCCGCAAGCTATGCTGCGTCCCTCTATGTCTACCGCCTGACTGCTTGCTGGGATTGATGAGCGTTATGTTTGGAACGCCGATTCTTGCGCAGAAAAACGATGCCCATGACCCAAACGCGCCAACGCCAACAAAGGTGGCGCTCTTGGGAATAGTGCAGGTTTGCAGAAGCCGGTATAGCTTCCTGAAAAAAGTAGTCCGCATTGTTGACCATCCAACCGCTCCTTATTTGGCCTCTCCAACGACGCAACCGGTGCCCATGCCGTCCATCCATATTTTATGAGCTTGCATCCTTAAGTAGGCAAGCGTCCGCGGAAAGAACAACAGCCTTGGGATCGAAGCCGCCGAAGACTCGGCATGGTCGTTGAAGTTTGATTCAACGAGAAGGAGTCCTATTTCACCTACACCAAAGGGTATGGGCTGTTCGCTAGATCGGCGCCGAAGTTTGCTTTCCACCTTCAGGAGCGGAAATGGCTCCCCGTGAACTCCAGGATGGTCGTACAGCGGCCTTGTGCCTTTCGCCCCTCTGTGGGGGATAGCCAATAGCCCTCCACGCGCGTCATGGACGCGTTTGGAGTTCACTCGGGAGAAGTTCCTTCAATTTCGACTCTCCGGTCTCCTGGCCAATCTCAGATTGCCGCTGCCAAGCAGCCCGATCTTCCTTCGGCGGCTTTGCCAGTACAAACAGTGAACAGTGTGTATAGTTGCTCCGCATGCTTTGACTTGGCTGTGAGCCCTACCCAAAAGGGATGAATCGAAGGAGCGCACGTTGACTGCGCTCGGTTCACTACGAAGCTGTGAATTTTGGAAGGATGTAGCCATGACCAGCGCCTACTCGCTCAAAGCGTTTTTGCGTGGGTGTCCGAAAGCGTTACTCGCCGAGTACTTCGATCGAAAACAGATCGACCTGGGCCTCAATGTCGCCGCTCTCAAGGAGAGGGACATCAGTCCGATTACGGCTGCGCTTGAACAACTACCGCGCGAAACTGCCAACAGGATCAAAATCGATCAGGAACATCCACCAGCTTACGAACGACGCGGGCGCCAAGGCCCTGCACCAGGAGCTTACGCACCGCGGCGAAGCGGCTGCGCTTGATGGCGAGGTCAGTAAGCACAGCCTGATCGCAATGATGCTGAGAGCGCTCCTGGATCATCCGGAAGCGTTCGAACTAGCGCTTCTTTTCCGGCCCTATTTCGATCAGGGCCGATATTGGCGAAAGGTTTCCGGACTTCCTTTCGACTTGCCAGCCAATCCCAATGAGCGAGCCGCGCATCTTACTGCCTGCTTGAAGGATCATTTTTGGGTGAATGAAGGTCGCGGCCGTAATTGCAAGGTGGACTACTACCTGCGCGACGCTCGGCATTTCTTCCTGGCGTTTCCGGAAGATTATCCTCAGGTCGTCCCGGTGTGGCAGGCAGACGAACTCGAAGCCATCCCAGCAAGACCAACCGAACCAGGTACAA
>CAWHQZ010000024.1:0-77668 GCA_963831645.1 uncultured Alphaproteobacteria bacterium
CGGGGACGACACGGGCCGGGACACGCTTCTGGCATGATCGGCAAGGGTCGCCGCGCGTGATAGGCTAGATGGATTGGCCATGCCCGTCACCGCCGAAAAGCAAAGACAATGGACTTCTCAGGTCATCGACGAGGGCACGATCATTATGTTCAGGCCATGCTCTGACGCAGCCCGGAGAGCTCCTGCGCAATGAGGCGGCAAGCCTTGGTTTTTTTCGACTCTTAGTCTTCGCCAGCTACAGCGGTCGCTATGCCTACTTTGCAGGCATCGCTAACATCGGCGACTTTATCTTTTATGCAGGCTTCAATGCGGCCCTCGCCAGGCTCGATGCCCGCGCAATGTTGTTTCACGTCATCCGCACAGGCCTTGGCTACTACAGCCTTGAGCACCACTGTCTGGCAGCCCTCGGACAGGCCCTTGAGGTTCGTCTTGATGCACTCCCTGATCGCGCCTCCCCCAGCTTGCACCCCTGGGCAAAGCGCTTTGGCATCACTCGCGCAAGCGCCGGTTATTTCTGCCGACGCCATTGAGCTTGGGAGCAACAACATGGCGATGGCAAAAAGAGGGCTGGTGATAGCAATACGTGTGGTCATGTGAACCTCCTGTTTGAAGCGACCGTGGGTCAGACTATGCCTTGCAATCGATCAAAAAATTGATCTAGCGCAAATTTGGAGCGTTTCACGCACATTCAATCAAACAGGGGCTTGATGTGGGCGTCAGATTAAATGCAGGCTGCGAGCTGCGGCCACAATGCTGCGCCCTTCGCCCTTCTAGGGGAAGGAGCGGATCTCCTTTGATGCATATCAAGGAAAGTTTCTACCGGCGCAGATACATGAACGCTGCCAAGCATAGATTCTTTCAAGAGAGATCCTCATGCCGATCTACGTCTCGCGTGGCCGCTTCACTTCAGCTGTCAAAGGCATACTGGCTAAGCCAGAGGATCGGGAGGATTCCGTTGCCAAGCTGTTTGAGAGCGTCGGGGGTAGGCTCATCAAGTGCTTGACCTTTGGTCCCTTTGATTGGTTGGTTATTAGCGAGTTCCCTGATGAGAAGGCAGCGGCCGCGGCAGTATTGGCGGCCGCGACAGGAGGTAGTTTGTCTGAAATCGAGACGACTGTGGCCGAGACTGCGAAGGATGCAGCAGGGCCGCAAGGGACTTTCGGAGCGCCGGGCGCTCATAGGTTCCGGTGACATTCGGGTTGGTGCAAGACAATCGCGAGCGCCGCTGAATTGCTGAACTAGAGGCTGGCGCTGACTGTCGCTGACTTGATCGCCGCCTGTCGATCGCCTAAGATGAACGGCTCGTTCCCAAGACAATGGCTTAGTTTAAGGTTCATCACTGCGCCACGCGTGGCGCCACGGTGGCGGATTACCCAGCCCGACTACTACAAGGACAAAAGGCAATCGACTGAAGAACTCGCAGTCAGAAGTGCGGATTGCGGATCGAACAGAATAGCAAGGGCCAGGACGAGTTCAGAATTGACGCTTGAAGGCCTGATTTCGTTAGCTTCCGCGCCGCCGACATCTTCGAACGTTCGAAAACCGAGGAAAAGCGCCAATTGATTGCGTTCGTGTTTTCGAACTCGCTGCAAAGAGGAAAAGAGCTAGAGTTTTCAATGAGATCGCCTTTCGATCAGATGGTCAATCGTCATGCGGTCCAGAACCCCCTCTCTTGAGACCGATCAAGGAGGAGGCGCGCGATTGGCCACAATGACCTTTACCGTGGCCCGGATGTGAGTAGAGTGAATGCGGTGCCGAAATTAATGGCGGCGACATCATGAATGTTCCAACTAGGTCATTCGCTCCGCGCATTGCTACTTGTTTGATGCTCTGCAGCGCCATGTTCTTGCGACTGAGTTCAACTGCCGTTTCGCAGGAACTCGAAATTCGCCGGTGGAACCACCTGCCGATCGATCGGAACTTCGTCACTGCCAACTTTGCACACACCTCGGGCTACATCGCCTTCGATCCCGTACTTCAGATTGACGATGCCGTTGTGGATCTGGACACTTGGTTGTTCGGCTATATCCGGACGTTTGAGTTGCTGGACCGGACGGCCCGCATCGAGGTCAGACAAGCCTGGAAGGAAGGAACCTGGAGCGGACTGCTCGCCGGCGTGCCCACTTCAGTCGAGCGTGAAGGCTTGGACGATACGTTCGTAAGATTTGCGGTGAACCTGCTAGGGGCACCGCCACTGGCCGGAAATGCTTATTCGGCCTACCGTGCCCATACGGAGGTTGAAACCATTATCGGCGCGGCGCTCGGCGTGCAGCTTCCAACCGGCCAATACATGGAAGACAAGCTGATCAACCTCGGCAGCAACCGGTTCACATTCCGGCCTCAGCTCGGCGCGCAGCACAAGCACTACAATTGGACATTCGAGCTGACAGGAACAGCGTTTATCCATACGGACAACGACTCATTCTTCAACGGTAACCGCCTTGAGCAGAATCCGCTCTACACTGTCGATGGAAGCATCGAGTACGACTTCCCCTCCGGCCTGTGGGCTTCCGTAGGCGCAGGGATCGGTGTCGGTGGTCAATCAACAGTAAACGGTATCGAGAAGGAGGATTACAAGCGAGACGTTGGCTGGTCGATTAGCGCCGGGTTCCCCATCACGCGCCGGCTCGGCTTCAAGGCAACCTATGTCGACATCGAAAATCTTGAAGAGGTGGGAACTGCATCACAGACGTTTAGCCTGGGCTTGCTGGCGACCTGGTAATGTGCCGAAGTCCTGAGACCTGAAGGCATCACAGCTCTGCTCAAACTTGGTTGAGTCTCGTATCGATCAACCTCAGCCTTTTCCCCATTTGTTGTTCCAGGCGTCTGCTTGGCTGACATGAGAAAGCGCGGTTGAGCCGGATCGGCAATATTGCAACGGCCGCGGTCAGAATAGTTCTTTGCCTCGAGAATCCCGCCAAGGGATCAGGTATTTTGTCGACGAACCCGATTTGGTCGAACTCAGGTTCAGCCGGGTCGTTCGTCGGCATCGTGCCCGCATGGACTACTCCACTCATTTCATTCCAGGAGCCCAAAAGTGGCCCAAAAGAGTTGACCCTCCCCGGTCGGGAGGTTTATGGCCATAGTCGCCGTTACCCCTCAGTCGCCCTCGGCGTTGGTGCTGCCTGGCGTTGGCATTGCTGACAATCTTCAATAGCGATTATAACATTGGACTACGAAGTTCTCTGCCAACATCGAAATAGGCGACGACAATTACAATGAAGCACTTCGGAGCGGGTCACTAGCCGTGCGCAAACTGATCATGGGGATCGTTGATTTCCGCGAGCGAATGCTGCCGCAATATGGCGAGCGGTTCCGCGACCTCGCACTCAACCAATCCCCCGATACGCTGTTCATAACCTGCTCGGACAGTCGCGTAGTGCCAGACCTCTTGGCGTCGACGCAACCAGGCGACTTGTTCACGATGCGCAACGTCGGCAACCTGGTACCGCCGGCAACGGTGGAGGGAACATCGACCGGCGATCTCTCCGAGGCAAGCGCGATTGAGTATTCGGTACTGGTTCTGAAGGTCGCCAATATCGTTGTATGCGGTCATTCCGAATGCGGTGCGATGAAAGCCGTGCTCTCAGGAACCTCGAAGGGGAAGACGCCGAACCTTGACAAGTGGCTGCACAACGCGAGTACCGCGGTTGTACGTCTCGAGCATGAGGGGGCGCTGAATGCCAGCCTCAAACTCCATGACCAACTTTCCCAACTCAACGTGCTCGTGCAGCTGGAGCACCTGATGTCCTACCCTGTTGTCCGCGATCAGGTCGCCGTCAAGGCACTCCAGCTGAGCGGTTGGTGGTTAGACATTGCGAGTGGCAGCATGTACGCCTATGGGCGCGGCAGCCGGTCGTTTGAAATCATCGATCGCCATACAGCCGATAGGCTGGTCGGCCGCCTTTTTGCACAGTGAGAGAGCACATCAGGAAAAGCAATCGGGAGCTTTGTGCTATTTCCAGCTCGATCATGTCCCGCAGCGGGATGCCATCTGCTTCTTCCGTTGGAAAGGCCGGGCTTGTAGCGTCGCACCGTCAAACGCAGTCATAGCGGGCAAAGCCACGCCTTTCATCCTGCTGGTTGCGCGCGTTGCTCCTCGATGCCGGGAACAAGCTCCGACGAATGCGAAGTAACAAGCGGTGCCATACGATCTTCTTCTAGATCTTTCCGGCAGTCGCGGTCGAACAGCCCCGCACATCCCTAAAGACATCCGTCACCGTGCGTCCGATCCTCCGATCCGAACGATGACTTCATCGGTGAGCAATGTCTTCGTACCAACGAGCCGCTCAATACCGGCCCGAAGATCGCCGAGCTCGGCCTTCAGCCGCACGATGGCGGCTTCGAGCTTCGCGTCGCCTTCCGCTGACTTGGCTTTGAGGGCAGCGCCAAGAGCGTGAACTTCCGTCATCAGGCTGGCGAGGTCCGCCTGGGCGCGCTGCGGTTCTGGGAAGACCTCCGCAAGGACCTTGTCGGTCATGGTGGCGGCGATATCGCCCGCAAGAGTTTGCAGGCGCGAGAAGACGATGAGGGCGAGGATCCCTGCGACGATCACCAGGATCGCGGTTCCATTGATCAGTGCGAGGAGGAGTTGTCGCGGCACCCGCCGGAGCCGCGAGGTAATTCTGTTCTCGACTATCTCAGCCACCGCTGCCTCCTCTTGTTCCGAGTTTGTAATAGTTACAGTCTGCGCGCATAACCCGGTCCGACTACGCAAACTCATGATGACGGATCGCGAGGTCGAAATGACGAATAACCACAACACTCTTCAGTCTGGAGCGTGGCGTCGAGCATCGCATGCAAGAGATTTCTTCTCCATGATTAAAGTGATCCCGTTAGCTCAATTCTGGTTTCGACCCAGAGAAGGTTGGCATAGCGCTGGTGAATTTACACGGTACGCGCATGCAGAAAGCACGAATGTGACTGCAGGCACCGAGAGATTGCCGACGTCAGCAGCAGATCGCCGAGAAATTGATCCAGGTCAATGTCCGGGCGAATACACTGTGGCAGCTAACATCGCTGTGACTGTCCGATAGCTTGGTCCCTACCCATCTGACGATTGATAGCCCTTTTGCCGCGGGCGATAATTTCCTAGGAGTTCTCCAATGATGAAAAAGCCTGTGAGTGCGGTGGGGTTTCCCACGGTATCTGCCGCGGCGTTGGCCGTTGTGTGCCTGCTGGGCGCGCACGCTGGCGCGCAGGCAGGCGAGGCAGAGGCTAAGGGTCTGCTCAAGGCCATGTCCGACTATATGGCGGCACAGAACAACATCTCGTTTGACTTCGATACCAACTTCGAAGTCGTTACCAAGGAGCAGCAGAAGCTTCTGCTGGCGAGCTCAGGTACGATCAATCTGAGCCGGCCTGACAAGATCCACGCCACTCGTTCCGGCGGCTTTGCCAATGTCGAGCTGGTGTTTGACGGGAAGACCCTGACGTTGTTTGGCAAGGATGCCAATCTCTATGCTCAGGCCGAGGTGCCTGGCACTGTTGATAATCTGATCGAGGAGCTGAGGGGCAAGTTTCAAAAGCCGCTCCCCGGAGCGGACCTGCTTTTGCCCAATGTGTATGATGCGCTCATGGAGGATGTCACCGAGCTGAAGGATCTCGGCAGCGGGGTGATTGGAGGCACGGAATGCGATCATCTTGCGGCCCGCGGCGAGGAAGTCGATTGGCAGATTTGGATCGCCCAGGGCGAGCGCCCGTATCCTTGCAGATATGTCATCACCACCAAGAAGGTCTTGCAGGTGCCGCAATACAGCGTCCAGATCAGAGACTGGAAGAGCGGCAGTGAGGTCGCGGCCGGTGATTTTGGCTTTACGAACGCGACCAGCGCCAAAAAGGTCGAGCATAACGAACTCACTGATCTCGATGAACTTCCGAAACATATGATGATGGGAGCTGCCCAATGACCCTGTCCAAAAAACTGAGCATCGTGCTGGTGACCGGCATCGTCGGCCTCATGGGGCTGGAGGCTGGGGAACAACTTTCCAGGCCAGGATTATTCAGCCTAGTCTCAACTGCAGAGGCAAGAGTAGGCCGACCGCTGACCCCCGTAAGTGTCGCCGGTGTGGCGCGGCGCTCAGCGCGCCGCTGTGCGGCTGGCGTAACCTGTTAGGGTTGAAGTAACCCGGATGAGTATTCTGCCGGGATGAACCGCGCGATAGCCCCGACGGCAATACTGATAGTGCCCTTTTCGCCGCGCACAATTGCCGGAAGGGTCGGTAAGCGCGCCGATTGCCGCCGAGTGCCCCGTCTCCGACTTTCGACCTCGGTCATGATCGCGGCGAATTAAAGATTTGATGAAACGCCAAGCCGAGGATTCATGGCTTCGGTATTTGCCACCGGCTCGCTGGTTGGCGGATTACCGGGTCGGCTGGTTGGGCGGTGATATCGTGGCCGGAATCACCCTGGCGGCCTATGCGATCCCGGTCTCCCTTGCCTACGCCGGCCTTGCGGGCCTGCCTCCTCAGGTCGGGGTCTATGGTTATTTGCTCGGCGGACTTGGCTATGCGCTCCTTGGGTCGTCCCGCCAACTGGCAGTCGGTCCCACGTCCGCTATCTCGCTCATGATTGCCGGAACCGTGGGTGCGATGGCGGACGGAGACGCGCAGCGCTACGCACAGATCGCCAGCCTTACCGCGTTCACAGTGGCCACGCTTTGCCTGTTCGCCTGGCTGTTGCGGCTGAGCGCGCTGGTCAAGTTGATCAGTGACAGCATCCTTGTGGGCTTCAAGATCGGCGCCGGCTCGACCATCGCCATGACCCAGTTGCCGAGCCTCTTTGGCGCGCCTGGCGGCGGGCACAATTTTCTGGAACGTGCTGTGTTGTTCGCCGGGCAGTTAGGCCAGATCCGCTACCTCGTGCTTGCCATCGGCGCCATTGCTGTCTGCTTGCTCGTATTCGGCGCGCGCTTGCTGCCGGGAAAACCGGTCGCGCTTGCTGTTGTTGCGCTGTCAATCGCTGCTGCATCCATGCTTGGGCTTCCAGCTCTCGGGGTCCCAACAACGGGAGAGATCCCGGCTGGCCTACCCAACCTGCAGGGCCCGGCGCTGCGGCTGCGTGATGTAGAAGGCATTGTTCCGCTGGCCGCCGGATGCCTGCTGCTCGCCTATATCGAAGGCGTCTCTGCGGCGCGTACCTTTGCTGCAAAGCATGGTTATGCCCTGGACCCGCAGCAGGAGTTCCTCGGCATCGGTGCGGCAAATCTAGCGGCGGCGATGGGACAGGGCTATCCCGTGGCGGGGGGATTGTCGCAATCGGCAGTCAACGACAAGGCCGGTGCACGCACCCCGCTCGCTCTTGTGTTCGCCTCGATCACCCTCGCGCTGTGCCTCCTCTTCCTCACGGGGCTGTTGGAAAACCTGCCGAAGGCAGTGCTGGCTGCGGTAGTGCTGACCGCGATCTTGGGTCTGTTCGATTTTCCGGCGCTCGTCCACATGTGGCGAGTGAGCCGCATCGATTTTTACGCCGCAGCCATTGCCCTGCTCGCAGTGCTGCTTCTGGGTATCCTGCAGGGCATCCTGTTCGCTGCGCTGGCCTCCATAATGCTGCTGCTGTTCCGAGTGTCGCGCCCGCACGTGGCGTTCCTCGGCCGGGTGCCCGGTACCAAGACCTACTCCGACTTCGCCCGGCATCCGGAAAACGAACCGCTGCCCGGCGTGATTGTCTTCCGTCCCGAGGCGCCGCTGATCTATGTCAATGCCGACGCTGTTCTCGAGACCGTTTTGAGCCGCCTTCGTGCAGCCGATCCACGCAACACCCGTTTGGTCGTCTGCGATCTTTCGGCATCGCCCATGATCGACCTCGCCGGCTCGCGCATGCTGCATGAGCTGCACAGCGACCTTAGCACCCGAGGTATTGCGCTGCGCATCGTCGGCGCCCACGGACGCTTGCGCGATCTTCTGCGAGCCGATAGCGTAGCTGAAAAAGTCGAGGGCCTCGACCGGGCGGTGACACTTGAAAGTCTGCTCGGCAGTGACGGCACAGCGTAAACAGGGCGACCCCTGGCTCGGGAGACGTAAAACTGACTTCTCTGCGCCATCTCGAACCGGCCGAAGCGCTTGGTGAGATTCTGTTTGGCATGATCATGGTGCTGACCTTCACGCTCGGCGCCGGCGTCGCGGTCCGGACGGGTGCAGGGGCCGGTGAGGCGAGAGAGTTGCTCGTTGCGACGCTCGGATGCAACCTTGCCTGGGGCATCATCGATGCCGCGCTCTATGTCATGGGCAACATGTTCGTCCGCAGCCGGCGCGCCCGCCTGTTTGTCGCCATTAAGGCAGCTCCTGACGAGAAAGCGGCCTTGGCCGCAATCCGCGCGGAGATGGAGCCAGGCCTCGAGTCGGTCACAGAGGAGGAGGACCGCAATCAACTGTACCGCAGCGTCCACGCATTGGTTGTTCGATCCGAGCCGAACTCGAACTCGGGTGACGCGTGACGATCTCGCGGGAGCCATCACCGTGTTCCTGCTTGTATTCGCCACGGCGCTGCCGGCGATTGCCCCGTTCCTTGTCATTGACGACGCCTGGCTCGCGTTGCGCCTTTCCAATCTGCTCATGACTGGATTGCTATTCGCAGCCGGCTATTGCTGGGCGCGCTATACCAACGCTAACCCGTGGCTGGTGGGTTTTGGCGTGATGGCGCTGGGTGTCGTGCTTGTGGCCATCGCCATCGCCCTTGGAGGTTGAAGATCGGCCTGCTCAGCGGGGGAGCGTTCTCCGGCCGGGACCTCAATGCGCCGTCCAGCCTCCGTCGATCGGAAGCGCTATACCGGTAATCGACGCGGCGGCTTCCGAGCACAGAAAAGCAACGGTGGCGCCCATCTCCTCGACGGTTGCGAAGCGTTTGTTCGGTTGGTTGCCGAGCAGTATTTCGTCGATCACCCGCTCGCGGCTGATGCCGTGCGACTTGGCCTGGTCATCGATCTGTTTTTCAACCAGCGGCGTCCATACATAGCCGGGACAAACGGCGTTACAGGTGACGCCGGATCGCGCACCCTCCAGTGCCACTGTCTTGGTCAGACCCAGGATGCCGTGCTTGGCGGCAACGTAAGCGGACTTGAAGGGCGAGGCGATGAGGCCGTGGGCGGAGGCGATATTCACGATCCGGCCCCAGCCACGCTCTTTCATGCCGGCGAACACCAGGCGGGTGAGATGGAAGGCGGCCGACAGGTTGATGGCGATTATGGCGTCCCATTTGTCGATGGGAAATTCCTCGATCGGCGAGACGTGCTGTATACCCGCGTTGTTGACCAGGATATCAATCCGGCCGAAGCGCTCCGAGGCGCGCTCGACCAGCCGTGCGATCATGTCGGGCTTCGACATGTCGGCATCGTCGTAGGCGACCTCGACGTCGTGGTCGCCCGACAGCGAACAACGGGTGCTCTCAATCGCCTCGTCATTGCCCAAACCGTTGAGGACGATGGCCGAACCCTGCGAGGCGAGCGTCGTGGCAATGCCGAGACCGATACCGCTCGTGGACCCGGTCACGATGGAGGTACGGCCTTGCAGCGGGCGATGGCTAATGGCCGGCTTGATTTCGGCTGAGGAAAATGCGGTCATTCGATCTCCCAGCGGGGTTGGTGCGCTAATGCCCACTTGGTGACACGTGCGCTCTGAGATGTCGATCAAACGCTATCCGGAGATCGGGGCTCCAGCCTTGCGCTAGATCAATGTGCTGTCGGTCTGGAGTACTTTCCAAGTCGGCCGGGAGGCCTATGGCGCGCCCGGGGCAACAAATGGGGGGACAAAATGCCCTGGAACCAGTGGTACAGTCTCAGGAGCTATGTGAGATCCTCACTGTGGATCGTCCCGTTCGTCGCTCTACTGCTCTATTTCGCGGCCATACGTGTGTTGTATGCGATCGATGTATCGATCGAATCGTTGCCTCTGTGGCCGTGGACGCAGTCGGGTACGAAGGCGGTACTCGAGACGATCATCACGCTGACGCTCACATTCATGGTATTCACTTTCGGTTTCATGCTCGTGGCCATCCAGGTCGCCAGCGCGCAGCTCACGCCGCGCATCATCGCGACTACGCTGCTGCGCAACAACACCATCCGGTTCATCGTTGGCCTGTTCGTCCTGACGATGCTGATGGCGGCGGGCGCATTGGTCAGGTTGGAACCGAAGGTTCCTTTTCTAGCTACCGGGCTTGCAACTATCCTTGGTTTTGGCTCGATAGCGGCGTTCCTGTTTCTGATCGATTCCTCGGCGAGACGGTTGCGTCCGGGTAGCATCGTGTGGCACGTTGGGGAGCAGGGGCGCGCGGCCATCGAGAGCGTCTACCCCCACCTCTTCACGCAACTCGGCGCCTCCATAGGCTTGCGCGAGAAGCTTCCTCCGCCGGACCGGACTATCGCGCATAACGGCAAGTCCGCGATCGTTTTGGCCGTGAATCTCCCTGTTATCGTCGTCGAGGCGCGCAAGGCGAACGCCATCATCGAGTTCCTGCCTCGCGTGGGCGACTTCGTGGATCAAGGCGCACCTCTCTTCAGGCTGTATGGCGACACCGGCTCAATCGACGAGCACAGGCTCCGCGGAATGGTTGCGTTCGGGCCCGAGCGCACCATCGAGCAGGATTCCACGTTTGCATTCCGCATCATCGTCGACATCGCCATCAAGGCCTTATCGAAAGCCATCAACGATCCGACGACCGCCGTTCTGGCCATCGATCAACTTCATCGCCTGCTTGGCATGGTCGGCAAGCGGCATCTCCAGGGCGATGAAATACTGGATGGGTCCGGGCAGTTGCGCGTGATTTTTCCCACTCCGGACTGGGAGGACTTCGTTCATCTGACTTTCCGCGAAATACGCCTCTACGGAGCGGAGAACTTCCAGATCGCGCGGCGCCTGCGGGCGATGATCGAGAACCTCGCGCAGACACTGCCGCAGCAACGGCGCCCCGCATTGCACGCCGAGCTGGGTTTGCTCGATCGTGCGCTTGAGAAGCTCTACCCGTTCCCGGAGGATCTGGCGCTTGCCCGTGTCCCTGATCTCCAGGGGTTGGGGGGAACGTCGGGCATCTAATAGGTCTAGGCAGTGATCGCCCGAACCAATCTGCGGACCTTTGAAGGATTTGGGCATAAGCAGCCAGCATTTGTGCCATCATTCTTGCCTTGATACCGGCGCGGACTTTTGAGGTTCTTCGGGTATATCGCGGAACAGGATGTGCAAGCTGACCAGCAGCACCCAGAGTGGGAAGACCATCAAGATCCCTTCGACGTAGCGGCTGATGAACAGCAAAACCAGCGCCACCGCATAGCCGACGAAAGCAATCCAGCGCGCAATGAATCCTGTGCGCAAAGCGAGCGTGGACGTAACGATCATGAAGACTGCGGCCATCCTGATCGCGTAGACATTCAGGATCTCGTAGGAAGTGGCGCGGGCGAAAGTGAACGTAGCCGAGCCGAGCAGGTTATCAGGCATCGCCATGAAGGTGATAATGATGCCGCCCGCCGCCGCAGCGGAGAGGAACAACATCCCGAGGAACAGCAGCCCGCTGCCGAGAAGTACAGTAGCAAAGAAGCGATCCTCCCGCGCGCCGAGGCGGTCGCGCAACACGCCCATGAACCACAAAAAAGCAATGCCCGCGAACGGCACCAGGTTCAGCGCCAGCGCAACGGTGTTGGCGCGGGTACGCAGCCATGCCCCCGCCTCCAGCGGATCAGCCGGGACGGAAAGCCGGAGGAGCACAAGGCTGGCGAGCAGCAGAACTGAAAAGAGGATGCCTGCGATGGCGGCGGCACGCGGCGCCCGCAAGGTTGCGGCGGTCAAGGTGGCTTCCGGCTGCATCTCGTCCTTTTGCACGCCGAGTTTGGTGCTTTATTCAGGCCGTCTAACGCGCACTGGTCAGACTTGCGGCTGAATCGCGCCGCTTCTTGGGGCTTATCTCGGCAGATTCGGACCCTAGACCATCGTTTCTTTGATTAGAATCATATCAGGCGGCTTTGTCGAGTTTGGAGGACCAGGCGTAGACCACCGGGTATTGGTTGAAGTGGTCGATGGCGGCCAAGGTCGCGCGGAGTCACTGCAAGTGCGCGTACAATCGACACTCGTCATCCTAACCGCACCGCCGCCCGTTGTCTGGACATCTGAGTCCTTCGCCCGCCACTTCCGATCCCATAAGCTGAACCGAGAACTGGGGATTTCGACTTGACAGGTCCGCAATGACTGGGGGCATATCTCTGAGGCTGGGGGACGGCAGGCCAGTTTCCTAGTCCTATAGCATTTGTGGGCGAGGTGAAAATCACCTCGCCCCAAGAATGCGCAAAATTAACGATTTCTAGTCGTCCCAGCCGCCCCGGAAGCCTCCGAAGCCGAAGGCGATAAATGGCACGCCGATAAACGGCCCACCGAAGTATGGATTGGCATAGTGGCGGCGATAAGGGTAATAATAGGGAGTGTAGCCGTAAGCAGGGTAGTAGCCGTAATTGTCATCATCGTAATAGCGACGATAGCGCTGACGGTAATAACGGCGATGAGGATAACGACGGTAATGCCTATTGTATCCGTAGTGCCTCCGGTGTCCGTAATACCTCCTGTGACCGACCTTCTCGACCAGACCGGAGGCTATCTCCGATTCTGTTGAGCCTGTTTCGGCCAGGCCGGCGGCCAGTGGGCTGGCCGAACTGCTTTGCGATAGGGTCACAAGACCGCCTAACGCCGCGGCAAGCAGCAGATATTTGAGATTTCGCATCACTCACTCCATTAATCACTGGCGAGAACGCCTTGATCACTGATGTACCAGACGGGAAAAGATTCCTTGACCTGCGTCAAAGAAGTCTCTGCCAGAGACTATAGGCTTGATCGAAAGTAGAAAAAAGATCGTTTACGTTGTCGATTTGCGGTCCGAGACGTGAAGCGCGCGCCCCAAGCTGCCCCGCCCAGTTTCCCGCAAATTGGGTGGTGTGTCAGGAACGCGCTGTCTGAGTTTTGCGGGGGTGAAGCGGCTGCGGGCCTTGTTGCCCCGCTCAGGCTTTCGATGCGAGCAACCTGTCTTCTCGCGATGCTGCTTCTGACAGGGAAGGCGGAAGCGCTGGAGTTGGCCAAGAGGAGCCCTGGATATGTCGGGCTCCCTCGCCTGCCAATCCTGCCATCAGCACCAAACGAAAGCGTGGACCAACTCGCACCATAGCTGGGCGTTGCGCGAGCCGGCCCCGGGGAATGTTCTCGGTGATTTCAATAATGCACAGTTCACCCATCGCGGCTTGACCTCCCGAATTCTCTCGTCGCGACGGGCGCTATTTTGTCGAAACCGATGACGCGGACGGCGCGTTGAAGGAGTTCGAAGTCAAGTATGTCGTCGGCGTGGCGCCGCTTCAGCAGTATCTCGTCGAGACCGGGGCGGGACGGCTGCAAGTCCTCGACATAGCCTGGGACAGTTCGGCGCGACGCTGGTTCCATCTCTATCCCGACGAAGATGTTTCACCCGGCAACGGCCTGCACTGGACCGGACCTTACAAGAACTGGCAGGCACGCTGCGCCGTCTGCCATCAGACCGATTTTCACAAGAACTACGAGCCCGAGGCCCGGCAATATCAGAGCCGGTGGAGTGAGCTGACCATCGGCTGCGAGGCCTGCCACGGTCCGGGCGAGGCACATATCGCCTGGACCCGAAAGAGGGCCGACTTCGATCCGGCCGACTTCGACAACATCGATCAGCACGGGCTCGTCCGGCCCAGCGGCAAGACACGCCAGGCGCGTCGAGGAGAACATGTGCGGCCCGTGCCACTCGCGCCGGGAGCAGATCGGCGCCGACAGCCCCTGCCCGGCGCCGGCTTCGGCGATCACTACAAACTGGCCCCCCTCAGCAGCCGGCTCTATTTCCCGGACGGCCAGCAAAACGAGGAGGTCTATGTTCTCGGCTCCTTTGTTCAGTCCAGAATGCATGCGCGCGGCGTAACCTGCACGAACTGCCATGAACCGCACGCGGGAACGCTGCTGGCAAGCGGCAATGCCATCTGCACGCAATGCCACAACCCCGTCGGCAGAGCCGGTTTCTCATCGCTGAAGCCCAAGGACTACGACTCACCCACCCATCACCACCACGTTGCGGGCAGCGACGGCGCGCAGTGCGTCAACTGTCATATGCCGGAACGCAAATACATGGTGATCGACGGCCGCCGGGATCATTTCTTCCGCATCCCCGATCCGCTTCTTTCAAAGAAGACGGGCGCACCCGATGCCTGTACCGGCTGCCATTCCGGGAAGACTGCCGAATGGGCAGCGGAGCGTATCGCACAATGGGCTCCGGCACACGCAAGCTCGGCAGCAGCCTATGCCGAGGCTTTTGCGATGGCACGCCAAGGCAGCCAGAACAGGTTGACCGAGAGGGCCCGCCAGGCGCTCATCACCGTCGCAGTCGATGCAGCCCAGCCCGCGATTGCCAGAGCAACGGCGCTCGCCGAGCTGGCCGACGATGACGGAGCGTTCAAGCGCCTGCCCGTTGCCGAACTGCTGAGCGACCCGAGCGACCTCATCCGGTCCACTGCTGCCCGCCTCGTGCGAGTGGCCCCCGATGAAGATCGTATCAGGCTTCTCCTGCCTGTTCTTCGAGATCCGGTCGCCTCGGTTCGCATGTCTGCCGCCCTCGAGCTCTCTGGCGTCTCTCCCGCCGATCTTCCCGAAGACGCGCGCAAGGATCTCAGTGCCGCGCTGGACGAGCTCAAGGCTTCGCTTCTCGCCAAGGCTGATTTCCCCGAAACGCAGATGGCAATCGGCGGGCTGGCGTTGTCGACCCGCAATTGGGCGGCGGCTGAGGCCGCTTTTGCTACAGCCTCCCTGATGGATCCGCAGCTTGTCGAAGCCTGGCTCGTCCGGGCCAGGATCCGCGAGGCGCTGGGCGATCCAGGCGAAGCCATCGCCATTCTCGGCCAGGCTCGTGCGAGCAATGGCCAGAATGCAAGGGTCGTCTCGGACCTGGCGGCTCTATTGGCCAGACAAGGTCGCATCGACGAGGCAGTCCCGCTCCTCAGGGAGAGGGTCGAAGCCGAACCGGGCAATCTCGACCTCAGGCTGATGCTTGCCTCGATACTGATTCAGTCCGGCAGACTGGCCGAAGGCGGCGGCGAGGTCGACGTGCTGCTCAACCAGGCCCCAGGTCATCCGGAGATTCTGGTCCTCCATGGGCTCCGCCAACTGATGGCTGGAGACGTGCCTGGCGCCCGGGAAACGGTTCTCAAAATTGACGGTCTTTACCCGGGCCTCACTCTCCCACCTCAACTGGAAGGACTGCGCAAGTAATTCGGTCAGCGCCAAAGGCGCGGAAAAAACCTTTCAACCGTCATTGCGGCGAACGCCGCAATCCAGCTTTGAGCGTTTACCAGCGGAGAAGCCGCCAGCGGGATTCTGGCTTGCGCCACAGAATGACGGTCAGAGCAAGCCGGCGCCGCGTGCCCATTTGTACTTGGCGCCCAGCACCGCGACGGGGATCTCGGTCGAGTAGGGATAGGCCGGTATTCCATGGTCAAAAAGATACTCGGAGGCCTCCTCGACCTCGACATCGCCGGCGAGCGAGGCGACGACGGGCTTCGTGATCCCCTTCGCCTTCATCTCCTGGACGACCTCGGCAACGAGCTTCGCGAAGACCATCGGCGGCGTGATGATCGTGTGCCAGTAACCGAGGATGAGTGCATGGATGCGGTCGTCCTCGAGGCCGAGCCTGATCGTGTTCCTGTAGGTGGTCGGCGGCTCGCCGCCGGTGATGTCGACCGGATTGCCGGCCGCGCCGAAGGGCGGGATGAACTTCCGGAAGGCCGCGTCGAGGTCGGCCGGCATCGCCATGAGGCTCAGGCCGTTATCGACGCAGGCGTCCGCCAGCAGCACGCCGGACCCCCCGGCGCCGGTGATGATCACGACATTCTCGCCCTTCGGCGTCGGCAGCACGGGGATGGCGCGGGCGAATTCCAGCAGGTCGCGCAAGCTGCGAGCCCGGATGACGCCGGACTGCCGCAGTACGTCGTCGTAGATCCTGTCGTTGCCGGCGAGCGCGCCCGTATGTGAGCTGGCGGCTTTCGCTCCGGCCGACGTGCGGCCGGCCTTGAGGACGATGACCGGCTTCTTCCTGGTGACCCGTCGCGCGACTTCCGCGAAGGCACGACCGTCCTTCAGATCCTCGCAGTGCTGGGCAATGATCTGCGTATTGTCGTCCTGCTCGAAGAAGGTGAGAAGGTCGTCCTCGTCGAGATCGGCCTTGTTGCCGAGGCCGACGATCGCCGAAACTCCCATTTTCGCCGAGCGGCTGAAGCCGATGATGGCCATGCCGATGCCGCCCGACTGCGAGGACAGCGCCGCCTGCCCCTTGACGTCATAGGCCGTGCAGAATGTCGCGCACAGGTTCTTGTGGGTATAGTAGAAGCCGTAGATGTTCGGCCCCATCAGGCGCACTCCGTATTTCCGCCCGATCTCCTGAATCTCCTTCTGCCCCTCCACATTGCCGGTCTCTGCGAAGCCGGACGGAATGAGAACGGCGCCCGGTATCTTCTTCTCGCCGCACTCCACGAGGGCCTGCGCCACGAACCTGGCGGGGATCGCGAACACCGCGACGTCGATCTCGCCGGGCACGTCCTTGACCGACTTATGGGCCTTGAGGCCCATGATCTCGTCGGCTTTCGGATGGATCGGATAGATGCTCCCCCGGTAGCCGCCGTTGATCAGGTTCTTCATCACCGAATTGCCGATCTTGCCGTCCTCGGCGGAGGCGCCGATGACCGCCACCGCATCGGGCTTCATGATGCGGTTCATCTGGCGGACGATGTCTTCCTGCTTCGGCCGATAGCGGCTCTCCCTCGGTGCGAAGTCCACGATGATGCGCACGTCGGCCGCAGTCGCGCCCCCGGCCGTTGCGAACACCGGATTGAGGTCCATCTCGACGATCTCGGGAAAGTCGCTGACCAGATCGCCGACCTTCCGGATGAGTCCGGCAAGGGCGTCCCGGTTCACCGGATCGCCACCGCGCACCCCCTTCAGCATCTCGGCAGCCTGGATGCCATCGAGCATCGAGAGGGCGTCCTCGCTGCTGGCTGGCGCCAGACGGAAGGTGATGTCCTTCAGGACCTCGACGAGGGTGCCGCCGAGACCGAACGCCACGAGCTTGCCGAAACTGGCATCCGTGACGGCTCCGACGATGACCTCCTGGCCGCCGGTCAGCATCTGCTGAACCTGGACGCCGTCGATCCTGGCGCCGGCGTCGTATTTCCTGGCATTGGCGAGAATGGTCTCGTAACCCTTCGAGATCTCGCCGGCGTTCTTCAGGCCGACCAGCACGCCGCCCGCTTCCGTCTTGTGCAGGATGTCCGGTGAGACGATCTTGAGCACGACCGGATAGCCCATGCCGTCCGCGAGCCTGGCGGCCTCCTCGCCCGAGTGCGCGAGAGCTTCCTTCGGCACCGGGATCCCGTAGGCGTCGCAGACGAGCTTGCCTTCGGGTGCGGTGAGAGCGGTGCGGCCGCCAGCCTTCACTGCTTCGAGAACCTTCCGGACCGCGCCCTTGTCCGGCGTGGCGCTCCATCCGGCCGGCTGCGCGGATTCTTTTGCCTTCGCTGCCCGGTCGGTCATCGCCGCTCCTATTCGGCTGCCGCGCGCCGGATCTCGCCCAGGGCGCCGGAGGCCTTGATCTCGCCGATCCGGGCGTCGTCGAACCGCAGTACGTCGCGCAGGATCTCCTCCGTGTGCTCGCCGAGCAGCGGTGAGCGTCTTACCTCGGTGGGGCTGTCGGACATCTTGATCGGGTTGCCGACCGTCAGATATTTGCCGCGCGTCGGATGGTCCACCTCGACGATCGTGCCGGTCTTGCGCAGGGACGGCTCCTCGGCGAGCTCCTTCATAGAGAGGATGGGCCCGCAGGGAATGTCGTACTCGTTGAGGATGTCCATGACCTCGAACTTGTTCCTGGTCATCGTCCATTTCTCGACGGTGGCGAAGATATCCATGAGACGCGGCAGCCGCACCTCCGGCGTCGCGTAGTCCGGATCCGTGATCCAGGTGTCCCTGCCGATCACCTGGCAGATCTTCTCCCACACCGGCGCCTGGGTGATGAAGTAGATATAGGCGTTGGGATCGGTCTCCCACCCCTTGCACTTCAGGATCCACCCCGGCTGGCCGCCGCCCGATGCGTTGCCCGCACGCGGGACGGCTTCGCTGAACTTGCCGTGGGGATACTGCGGATACTCTTTGAGCGGACCATGAGCCAGGCGCTGCTGGTCACGCAGCTTGACGCGGCAGAGATTGAGCACGCCATCCTGCATCGCGGCCAGCACTTTCTGTCCCCTGCCCGTCGCGTTGCGCTGGTAGAGCGCGCAGACGATGCCGAGCGCCAGATGCACGCCGGTGCCGCTGTCGCCGATCTGGGCTCCGGTCACCATGGGCGGGCCATCATCGAAGCCCGTCGTCGACGCAGCACCCCCGGCGCACTGGGCGACGTTCTCGTAGACCTTGCAGTCCTCGTAGGGACCGGGACCGAAACCCTTCACGGACGCCACGATCATGCGCGGATTGAGCGCCTGGATGCGCTCCCAGCCGAAGCCCATGCGATCGAGCACCCCCGGCGCAAAGTTCTCGACCAGCACATCGCAGGCCTTGACCAGCGCCTCGAGCACCTCCTTGCCCTTCGGGTTCTTGGTGTCGAGCGTGATCGAGCGCTTGTTGTGGTTCAGCATGGTGAAATAGAGGCTGTCCACATCCGGAACGTCGCGCAGCTGACCGCGCGTGATGTCGCCGACGCCGGGCCGCTCCACTTTGATCACATCGGCGCCGAGCCAGGCGAGAAGCTGGGTGCAGGTGGGGCCGGACTGCACGTGGGTGAAATCGAGAACCAGGACGCCATCCAATGCTTTGCCCATACTATTCCTCTCGAGCTTCGTCTCTTGCTTTCCTTGACCCCGTGGCCCCGACGTGCGGTCACTTGTACATGGTCTGCGCCTTGGTCCCCGGCGCGTATTCCCGCGGGTCCACCCAGATGTTGATGACGGCAGAGCGGCCTGTTTTATGGACGGACTCGCGCGCCCGCCGCAGAGCCGGCCCGACCTCTCCCGGCTCGCGCACTTCCTCACCGCGGCCGCCGAGCATTTCGCCGAACTTGCCGAACGGCACGTCGCCCAGCAGGTTGCCGACATTGCCGCGCTGCTCACCGTATTTGGCGATCTGGCCATAGCGGATCTGGTTCATGGCGGAGTTGTTGCCGATCACGGCGATGTAGGGCGCACCGAAACGGTTCGCCGTCTCCATGTCGAAGGCCGTCATGCCGAAGGAGCCGTCGCCGTAATAGCAGAGCACTTCCTTGCCCGGATGGGCGAGCTTTGCAGCCATGGCGAAGCCCGTGCCGACGCCGAGGCTGCCGAGTGCGCCCGGATCCATCCAGTGGCCGGGCCGGCGCGGCCGCACTGCCTGCGCCGAGATGGTCACGACGTCGCCGCCGTCACCGATGTAGATCGTGTCCTCAGTGAGGAATTCGTTGATATCCCAGGCGACGCGATAGGGGTGAATCGGCACGCTGTCCGACTTGAATAGCGGCATCAGCTTCTCGGTGGCGCTCGTCTCGGCCTCGTGCAGCTGCTGCATCCACTGCTTCCTGGCCTGCCGCTTGCCGCCGTCAATCCGCGCGCTCGCCGCGTCGAGCACCGCACCCAGGATAGCGCCGGGATGGCCGACCAGGCCGAGCGAGATGTCGCGGTTCTTGCCCACCGTCCGGTAGTCCATGTCGATCTGGACGAGCGTCAGATCCCTGCTGATGCGCTTGCCATACCCCATGCGGAAGTCGAACGGCGTGCCGACGATGACGATCACATCGGCTTTGGAAAAAGCCAGCGAGCGCGTGCGATCGAAATGATGCGGGTCGCCCGGCGGCAGCAAGCCGCGGCTCGCACCATTGAAGTAGCCGGGAATGTCGAGCCCGCGAAGAAGCGCCGTCGCCTCTTCATGGCCGCGTGCCGTCCACACCTGCTGGCCGAGCAGGATGGCGGGCCGCTCGGACTTCACCAGGATGTCGGCGAGCTTCTCGATGTCGCGTGGATCGCCGAGCGCTCTCGTCGATGCGCGATAGCCGCCCGGGGCCGGAATGACGGCCTTCGAGACATCCACCTCGCGGTCGAGCACGTCGCGCGGGATTTCGAGATAGGCCGGGCCGGGAGCGCCGGCGAAGCATTCCCGGGCGGCCATGGCGATCATGTCGGCGACGCGTTCCGTGGAGCGCACGCTTTCCGAGAATTTCGTGATCGGCCGCATCATATCGACGTGCGGCAGGTCCTGGAGCGAGCCCATCCTGTGCTGGGTGAGCGCGCCCTGGCCGCCGATATGCAGGACGGGACTCTCCGACCGGAAGGCTGTGGCAATTCCGGTGACGGCGTTCGTGCAGCCGGGCCCGGCAGTCGTCACCACGCAGCCGAGCTTGCCGGTCTGGCGCGCATAGCCGTCGGCGGCGTGGGCCGCGACCTGCTCGTGGCGCACATCGATGATGCGGATGCCCTCGTCGACACAGCCGTCATAGATATCGATGATATGGCCGCCGCACAGCGTGAAGATCGTATCGACGCCCTCGTTCTTCAGCGCTCTGGCCGCCAGGTGTCCGCCCGAAACGACGTTGGCGTCCCTGCTCTTCTGCTTCAGGGTGTCTTCCGCAGTCGTCGTCGCTGTCGACTTGGCCGCCAGAGTGGTCGTCGCCATGGACATTCCTCCCTACGTCGAGCTCGTCCGTTCCTGCGATCGGCCCGGACCAGCGCTGACCGATCAGCCGAGAAAGTCTCCGTGCTTCTCGACGTGCGCGCGCAGTCCCAAAGTGTGCTCGCGCACCAGTCGCTCGGCCCGATCCGCGTCGCGCGCAACCAGGGCTTCGATGATGTTCATGTGATCGATGATCGAGCGCTCGGCGCGATTGTCCTGCCGGATCGTGACCTTGCGGATGGCGCGCATGTGGATGAACAGGTTCTCCGATATATCGGCAATCAGCTTGCAGCCACCCAGACGGATGATGGTCTGGTGAAAGGCGACGTTTGCGTCCGAGTATTCGCTGATGTGCTCCGTGGGCTTCTCGTTCTCGAATTCCGAGAACAGCGTCCTGAGCTTTCTCAACTCGTGGTCCGTCGCCTGCTGGGCGGCGAGACGCGCCGACATGCTCTCCAGCGCTGCCCAGACCGTGATCATCTCCAGCATCTCCTGCTTCGTCTTCTTGATGACGAAGACGCCGCGGCGCGGAAGGGAACGCACGAAGCCTTCCTGCTCGAGAAGCGTGATGGCCTCGCGCACCGGCGTGCGGCTGACCGCGAGATCCTGGGACAACTGGCGCTCGTCCAGGCGGATTTCGTCCGGATGGTCATAAATGTCCATCTCGGTAATCGCCTTCTTCAGCCTTTCGTAAGCCATGTTCCGGAAGCTGATGGTGGTATCGAGGGGCCGGACCCGAATCTTCGGGGGTGAACTCGCCTGCTGCGCGCGCACGTCTGGTTCTCCTTCCGGGGTAACACTCCATGTTGGCCCTGCGCCTGGTAGTTCAATCTCGCATCTAAAATACTGTACACCATGTTCCAGAACGCTCACAAGCTTTTCGGGCAGATTGGCCTGACCATGAACGCCTCCTTTGCGGCTACTCGGCAGCCTGGCCCTGGGATGCGGCGGACCGGAGTCGTCTTAGGCCAGACGAAGCCACCGGCCAGAACAGCATGAACACGGCCAGACCGCAGATCGAGCCGACCAGGCCGTTCGACCAGAAGATCGACAGGCTGCCGTCCGACAGCACCATGGCATTGCGGAAGTTGGACTCGGCCATGTCGCCGAGCACCAGCGCCAGCACCAGAGGGGCGAGCGGATACTGAAGTTTCTTGAAGACGTAGCCGATGATGCCGAAGATCAGCATGAAGCTTATGTCGAGCATCGCATTTCTCACCGTATAGGCGCCGATCGCGCAGACCGCGATGATCACCGGGGCGATGATGCTGAACGGGATGCGCAGGATCGCCGCAAAGAACGGCACCGTGGTCAGCACCACGATCAGCCCCACGACATTGCCGAGATACATGCTCGCAATCAGGCCCCAGACGAAGTCCGGCTGGTCTTTGAACAGCATGGGCCCCGGCTCCAGGCCCCAGATGAGTAGCCCGCCCAGCAGCACTGCCGCGGTGGGTGAGCCGGGAATGCCCAATGTCAGCATCGGCAGAAGTGCACTGGTTCCGGCGGCGTGCGCCGCGGTTTCCGGCGCCACGACGCCCTCGAGCTCGCCGCGGCCGAAGTTCGCGCCCCGCCTGGAGAAGCGCTTGGCCAGGCCATAGCTCATGAACGAGGCCGGCGTCGCGCCACCCGGCGTGATGCCCATCCAGCAGCCGACGATTGCACCCCGCAACGATGTCGCCCAGTACTTCGGCAGCTTGGCCCAGGTCTGCAGCACGACGCGTGGATTGATCCTGGCGCTCCGGCCTTTGAAGGCGAGACCTTCCTCCATGGTCAGCAGGATCTCGCCGATGCCGAACAGGCCGATGACCGCGATCAGGAAGTTGAAGCCGCGCAGCAGCTCGTACCAGCCGAAGGTCATGCGTAGCTGGCCGGTCGTCGGATCCTGGCCGACGGCGGCGAGCGCGAAGCCCAGCATCATCGCTGCGACCGTCTTCGAGGGCGGTTCCCTGCCCATGCCGACGAAGCTGCAAAAGGCCAGGAGCTGGACAGCGAACAGCTCGGCCGGCCCGAACGCCAGCGCGATCGAAGCGATCAGCGGCGCCAGGAACGTGACGATGATGACGGCGAACAGCGCCCCGAAGAACGAGGAGGTGAAGGCGGCTGTCAGCGCCTCTCCGGCACGCCCCTGCTGCGCCATCGGATAGCCATCGAACGTCGTGGCCACCGACCATGGCTCGCCGGGGATGTTGAACAATATCGAGGTGATGGCGCCGCCGAACAGCGCGCCCCAATAGATGCAGGACAGCATGATGATCGCCGAGGTCGGCGACATGCTGAAGGTGAGCGGCAGCAGGATGGCGACGCCGTTGGCGCCGCCCAGTCCCGGCAGCACGCCGATGAGGACGCCCAGCGTGATGCCGATGAACATGTACATGATGTTCGCCGGGTCGCCGAGGACGCTGAAGCCGGCGATCAACGAACTCAATGCTTCCACGTAATTCTCCCTCGTGCGGCGGTTCGCGCCATCTTCCGGCCGGTCAGTAGCCGAACAGGTCCTCGAGCGGCCCTTTCGGCAGCGGCAGCAGGAACCAGAGCTCGAAAATCAGGAACAAGGAGAACGGCACGGCGACGCTGACCAGGATGATCGTCGGCCATCGGAACCGGCCGAGCCAGCGCATGAATACGGCGATGAAAAGCGCGCTCGCCGCGTAGATGCCGATGAAGCCGATCAGGCCGACGTAGATCACCGACGGCACGAAGACCTTCAGGACATCGCGCAGCTGCCCGCGTCCGACGAAGGCTCCGCTGCTCTTCATGCGCCCCATCAGGACGAGGGCGATCGTGCAAAGGCTCGACAGCACGATCAGCAGTCCGGTGTAGAATGGGAAATAGCCCGGGCTCGGGCCGTCTTCGGCCCAGCCGATGCCCAGCCGCAAGCTGTCGGCGATCACCAGCCCGCCGACAGCGACCAGGATCAGGGCGACGACGATGTCAGCCGACCGCTTCGACACCAGGCTGTCGCCGGTTTCGTCTTCACGCTTCATCCGAAGCCTCTTCGTGCGGAATCCCGCTGGAGGGATCGATCCTCAGGACGAAAACGGGGCCCAGGGCGTTGCCGCCGGAGCCCCCGTATTTCGTCAGCCGCCGATGAAGCCGGCCTTGGTCATCAGATCCTTGTGGAGGGTCGGCCGCCTTCGCCAGCCAGGCCTTGTACTCATCGCCGGTCATGAAGCTCTGGTTGAAGGCGCCCTTGGCCATGAACTCCTTCCACTCGGGCGTCTCGCGAACCTTGCTGAACAGGTCGACGTAGTAGTCGACCGCTGCCTGTTCCACGCCGGCCGGCATGAAGATGCCGCGCAGCATCGTGTACTCGATATCCAGAGCCCGCTTCCTTGCAGGTCGGGATGTCGCTCCAGGCCATGGTCGTCGGTGACCTTCTCGGTCATCGCAATGCGCTTGCTGTCGAACACGCACAACGCCCGTGTCTGGCCTGCTTTCCAGAAGGACACCTGCTCGATCGGGTTGTTCACCGTCGAATTGGCGTGATTCCCGACAAGCGCCTTGGCGACGTCACCGCCGCCTTTTTCCGAGATGTACTTGAGTTTCGCGCCGGTCGCCTGCTCCAGGCCGACCGTAATGATCTGGTCCTCCTGCTTGGAGCCGGTGCCTGCCATGACGAACTTGCCGTCGGCAGCCTTGGCGGCATCGACAAATTCCTGTGCCGTCTTGTGGGGGGATTCGGCGTTTACCCAGAGCACGAACTCGTCGAGCGCCAGCATGGCGACCGGCGTCAGATCCTCCCAGCTGAAGGGAATCCCGGTAGCCAGCGGGGTCGTGAACAGGCTGGAGAGGGTGATGATGATCTTGTTCGGATTGCCCGCCGAGTCCTTCATGTCCAGGAAGCCTTCGCCGCCCGATCCGCCGGCCTTGTTCACGACGACCAGCGACTGCTCCATGAGGTTGTGCTTTTGGACGATGCCCTGGATCATGCGGGCCATTTGGTCGGCGCCGCCTCCGGTGCCGGCCGGCACGATGAATTCCACCGTCTTGGTGGGCTTCCATTGGGCTTGCGCTTCATCCGCGCCGGCGAAACCGATCACGCCGGCGAGCGCCGCCGGAATCAGCGATGTGACCTGCAACTTCTGGAACATGCATTTTCCTCCCTGTTTCGTTTGCTCTGCTTTTGAACGCGCTCTGACCGGCGTCTTTTTGTTTTCTCATTTAGCGACCGCTACCCGCCCGCGAAAGGACGGCAGGATTGCACGGCTGGCATTTATCATACTGTGTACGCAATGGAACACAACGCCTGCCTGAGCTACCAGTTCCTGGTTGCACTCTCCACGGCCCTCTCGCTCACGCGCACGAGTTGCCTCCCGCTGCTCCTGGTTTCCGCAATTCAGCGCAACTGTTTTAGAGGACAAGTGTCTGCTTCAGACAATCCGGTCGGAGCGGTGAAGCTGCGGCACGCGTTCCTCCCGCAGTGCCTCAATAGTGAGAAAAATGTTCGGGGGCCGTCTCCGAACTGGCTGGGGCGCCAGGATTTTCAGCTGAAGCTATATAACTATCGAAAACAATAGGTTTTTCTTGTAGTTAGCAGATAAAACTGTTACGCAGAACTGTTACACATGCTCCAAAAAGCGTAACAGTCACAGCTGTCAAAAGAAGGGGAAGAACATGGGGCTCGTTTCAAATATCCAACGCCGCCTCGGTTCAAAAAACTACTACGCTCGCGCCAGAATCCCGAACGACTTGCTCTCGCTCTACAAAGGAAAAAAGGAGCTGTGGAAATCGCTGAAGACAAGCGATCCGGCTGAAGCGAAGCGGCGCGGGCGACAAGTGCTCGATGCGTGGGATCGCGACTTCGCCACCGCGCGTCATCGAGGTCCTCTATCCGAGCACGATCTCCAGGAGGCCGTATGGAAGCGTTATGAGGAGCTGCTCGAAGCCGACCAGCAGTTCCGGCATTCGCTGCCCACTGACAAGGACCTAGACAAGATATACGCACATGTCGTCCGGGAGTTCGGTGAGTATGACCTTCACGCATACCGAATCTTTGAGTTCATCCGCGACCGCTTTGAGGTCGAAAAGCAGCAGCGGGCCGAACGCCTCGCCACCTTGCAGGAGGAGGCGGCACGCGGCGAAACACGATCGGTTGCCGATCAGGTCAAGCTGCACGAGGAAAGCCCTGACTACCGGAAACTCGCCCACGCCCTGCAGCGGGCCGAGATTGAGGCGCTCAAACGTGCCCAGGAGCGTGACCGAGGTGAGTTTGGTGGAAAGCCTAACGACGAATTCATACGTCCACCTGTCGCTGGTGTCAGTGGCAAGAAGGACGAAATCATGGGCTTGTTCGAAAGCTATGCGGCCGAAAACCCGCTTCAGGTCCGAGTTGACACGCTGAACCAGTCGCGGATGGCGGTTCGGCTGTTTGTGGACACAGTGGGAGACCGCTTCCCGGTGTCCATGATGGACAAGAAGGTCGTGCGCAATTGGAAGGCCCTGCTTCTAAAATACCCCGTCAAGGCGGCTGAGATGACGGCCTTCAAAGGCATGTCGCTTCGCGAAACCGTCATCGCTAACGAGAAGGTCGGGAAGCCGGTCATCTCCCCCAGGACCGTCAACCGGTATCTGAGCGGGCTTGGTGCGTTCTGCGACTGGCTGATGAACCACGAATATTTGAACGCAAACCCCACCCACAATCTCTACATCCGTCAAGACAAGTCGCGCCGAGCGACGAAGCCCTTCTCCTCCGAGCAGCTCCAGACCCTCTTCAACTCCCCACTGTTCACCGGCTGCCAGTCCAATGACAAGTGGCACCTGCCCGGCGATCACCGGATCCGCGATCATCGATACTGGTTGCCGCTGATCATGCTCTACAGCGGAGCTCGCCCCGGTGAGATCGCCCAGCTGCTTGTTGACGACGTGCACCAATCGCACGGACGCTGGATCATTCACATCACCGAGGAATGTGACGATACCAAGAGCACCAAGACGAAGGGCTCAATGCGCGTGCTGCCGGTGCATCCCGAGCTCGAGAAGCTTGGCTTCATCGCCTATCACCGGTCGATGGTGGAGCGTGGAGAGAAGCGGCTCTTTCCTGACGCCGAGCGGAATGCCCGAGGGCAGATGGCCGCAGAGTTCGACCGCGACATTAATCGCTATCTGACGCGCATTGGAATCAAGCACGGTCGAGGCTTGAGCCTCTACAGCCTTCGCCACGGTTTCGCCGACGCTCTCCGTCTCGCTGGGTTTTTGGATGAGCAGTTCGGAATACTGCTCGGTCACACCAATCACACCATGACTGGGCGATACGGCACCCTGCAGCAAGGCATGTTGCGCCAGCGCGCCGAGATGATCGATGCAGTCAGCTATCCCGGCTTGGACCTGAGCCCGCTCTATCCGCGCTGACGGCGCACACTCTTTGTCAGGAGATCGATCACTTCATAAGCGGCGATGGCGCACGCTCGATGACCTCTGCCGTCGATATCCCGCGGAAATCGCTCGAATGTGGCCCTTTTCCACGGACGTAGTTTGTTGACGCTAAATCAACGCAAGCAATAGGGATGCGCTTTTGGGCGCAATAGGTGCTCACCAGCGTCGTTTGGTCGTTTAGTCAGATTGAAGGTCTCTCGCACCGATACTCCTTCAGCGTTGGCCCCAGTCGCGTGACCCATACGTGGATGTTCGGTAGCACGCTAACGGATGATCGGCGTGAAGAAAGTAATGGGCACAAGCCCGTAATTTACGTTGCCAAGTCCGATCGCAATGACGCCGACTTGTTCCGTCACATCTCCCTTCTTTGCTCGCATCGCCGTGCTTGCGATAGAGGCGTCCCTCACGAAGCCAGAAACGCGCAAAGGCGCACCCCAGAAGATTTTCTTGCTGCTGCCTAGCAAGCTGCCCGGGGAACGAACGTCTAGCTCTAAGGGAAAATCCTTCAGCGAAGAAGCCTGTGTTTCGTCGCCGACAACTGAGACTACAAGATCATGCCAGATTTTGGGATTATTGGGGTTGAAAGTAGAAGTAAAATCTATCGTGACCCTGAATAGATCAGTTGATTTCCAGGAAGTGTATGAACCCGACATGATTGCCGACGCGATCTGTGGATGCGCCGGCACCTCAAAGACCGAATGAGACCGAAGCTTGACTTCTCTTTTCATTTTTGACATGGCTTGCTGATGTGCTGATAGCTTCAGCGTCAGTAGCAGTGTCTCCAATCTTTATCAGTCCTTTCCATACGGAATTCAATGCGGAATGTTCCCGTGTGACTGTTTCCCGGAAATTGAATTGTTCGCTTCTATTAGGCACCAATCCTTTGAAGAAGTGAGTATTTGCACCATCGTGCCAATCGACGACGTAACCCCTATGCTCGCGACGGTTCTCAACACAGTAATAGAGGCGCCATAAGTCTTCCGACTCAGAAGGACGTTGCGCTCTAGATTCCCAAACCAGGGTCTCCCCATTGTCGGTGAAGGTGTGAGAGCCTGTCACTTTGTGTTCGGTAGTCTCGGGGCTACGGTCACATTTAACGTCATCCGCTTTTGCCGACAGCATCAATGCAGCTGACAAGCCGGTCGCTACTGCCAACGCGGCAGCAGCTCTGTAATCAAGCCGCATGATGATCTCCGACATGCCGAACTTGGTGCATGATGTCACTAGGTAGCCAACACTGGCTCGTGGTCCGGTAGATGCCGAGTTCGGGGACCAAAGCCAGTTCGGTCTCTGCCCGCCCACAATGATTTAAAACGGGTTCTGTGGTGCGAGCGGGCTCGTCCTCTCGTGGAGCATGCCACAAGCCTCCGCCATCAGAGGCTGTTTTAGGCGCCATGCTTGCAGATCGTCCAGTATCTCGCGGCGGAGCTTATACGCATCTGCGAGATGCTGCTTAATCGTCGATGCTTCCGCCATGATAGCGGTCACCCCCTTTATCTTTTTGTCTACATTTCCCTATATAGCCATACGAATCAAATGGTTATCATATAGTATTAACTTACTGTGGAGTTGTTCATGCCGACCTTCAATAAATTCCTCTCTACCGAGAGGCGACGTTTGAAGAAACTCGTGGCCGCAGGCCAGAAGAAGCTTGCTGGTATGACTCGAGAGCTCGCTAACCTAAAACGGCATCTCGCGGCTCTCGACCTGTTCGAATCAGCTCGGAAGGGCAAGGCAACCCGCGCGAAGAGACGCAGAGGTTCCTCAAAGCGACCGCGCATCCTGGCAGCTTTGAAGAACTCATCGAACGGCATGACTCGAGGAGAGATCCTGGAGAAGCTTCACGCCAGGGGAAACAAGTCCGCCGAGCAGAGCATCACCAACGCGCTTTCTAACCTCAAGAAGGCTGGGCAGATCAAGTCCAAGAATGGTCACTACACGGTCGCGTGACCACTAATCGACCCGGTGGGATCGTCCCTCTTTGCGATCGACTACATGAACGCGGGCAAGCTCGTCGTTCTGGAAGACTGCGCCAATTCGCGGCGCTCGCACGTAGCCGCGTTACGCGCCCGAGTGCAACGGCCTGACCATGCGCGTGACGATCATCGGTTCGGGCGATGCCTTCGGCTCGGGAGGCCGGTTCAATACCTGCTTCTGGCTCGAAACCGCGAAGTCGACGTTCCTGGTCGATTGTGGCGCCTCGTCGCTGGTGGCGCTTAAGGCGCGCGGCCTCGACCACGGCAGCGTCGACGGCATTATCCTCTCGCACCTCCACGGCGACCATTTCGGCGGCCTGCCGTTCCTGCTGCTCGACGCCCAGTTCTTGTCCCGACGTGAGCGGCCCCTCCTGATCGCCGGCCCGCCCGGAACGCGCGCGCGCCTCTACGCTGCACTCGAAGTATTCTTTCCGAGGTCCACAGCCAACAAGTGGCGGTTCACGTGGGAGATCATGGAGATCGAGATCGGGAAGCCGACCGATATGCTCGGCCTTTCGGTTACCACCACGGAGGTCGTGCATTTCTCCGGCGCTCCGTCAACGGCGCTGCGACTTTTCGACGGCCGAAAACTCTTTGCCTATTCGGGAGACACCGAATGGGTCGACGCGCTTCCTTCCGTCGCCGACCGGGCCGATCTGTTCATTGTGGAGTGCTATGGTTATTCCGGCCCCCTCACGGGTCACATCACATGGGAAATTCTCAAGCCGCGGCTGCCGCAACTGCGCGCGCGGCGCATTATGCTTACCCATATGAATCCGACCATGCTGGCGCGCCTTAGCGAGATCAAATCTGCAGGCGTCGAAACAGCCGAGGACGGCGTCGTCGTTGAGCTCTGAAAGAAGATCCTCTTGAGACCATGCTTGCTGGCTTTGGCCCCCATTGACATGTGGCGCTGGATGTTTTGCTCGGCATGTATGTCGGCCATCGCCTGGAGGTCCGTCACCATGCGCAGGAGGTCGTCGGCGTTTTAGCCCGACTTCCATGCCCAGTTTGCCAGGCCGTGTCGCGATGGTCCCGCCGAGCGCGACAAGATGGATACGAGGTTTTATCATGCTGCCCCAGCTTCCGAAGTCTCGATTGGTGATCATGCGCGATCTGCACTGACCTCGATGTTAGAGACAAAACATGACGGAGAAACACACTCAATGTTGCTTTTGCCAGCTTGAGCGAAAGCCGGAGCTGACCGGCCTTCGCCCAATTGCTTGCGGTTAACGTCAGCGCCGCCAGAGTCGCCAAGAATCGCGAACTGGAATTGGATGAGCTGTTGGAGCTCGAATTCGAGGAGCTGTTTGGAGCTGGAGTTGGACGAGCTGTTGGAGCTCGAATTGGACGAACTGTTGGAACTGGAGTTGGATGAGCTGTTCGACGATGAATTACCCGCCGTGACGAACGAGCCTGGCTCTTGCTTGACGATGCGGGGCGCTTCCGACGCTTCCGTCGCATAGGCGAGCACAACCGGCCGTTGGAAGGCGCCGGGATCGGCGGACGAGAACTCCGGCGCGAAATTTGCGTGAGCAGCGCCAGAAAGCGTTGTCACCGCAGCTACGATCGTCGTAACGGTCATGGATTTCTTCACGGAATACCTCCTTGGTTGATTAAGGCCAGGGGTCGAGATGCCCCGCAACCTTCCAGGGATATTGGCGGTGACGCGTTGCGTTTTTGCGTGGAGCGGGGGAGAATTATGAGAATGGAAGGTTAGATTTTGGAGAGAATGTCGACAAACCGGAACGTTGTTACTACATGAGAAGGCCGGAACCGGTGCGTTGCGATGACATCGATCAAAAGCAGGATCTTACCTGGTATTCCAATGCTCTTTGGCCGACGCAATGCGCAGATCGAATTTCTCTGCCGTCCGGAGGACAAAGAGTGTCATAGCCGAACCGCAACCGGCGAAGGCGCATCTCCCGGATTGGTTCCGCAAGATTCCCGCCATCGCCAAGGACCATCTCACGCCGACCAACAACGCCCTCACCATAAAGCGCTGCATGCCCTTTGTGGATGCTCTCTCGGCAGGATGGATTCTTCCGCTGGCCGCGACAGTGCGGCTGGAAGTCAAGGACGAGGGCCGGACCGTCGATGCCGGCTGGGAATTCGATCGCGTCATGGTCAGCAATCATGGTCCTCACCAGGTAACCGGCAATCCACGCGAGCCGCGCCCGCCGTGCAAGTTCCACAACTATTGGACCATACGCACGCCGCCCGGCTGGAGTTGTCTATTCCTGCCTCCGCTCAATCGCCCGCACCCGGTTTTTGAAACCCTGGCCGGGGTCGTCGATACCGACCGATATGCCTCGCTCATCCATTTCCCCTTTTTCGCCACCGGTCCAGATGGCACATACGTGCTGGAGAAAGGCACGCCCCAGCGGTGTCATCCCTTTCGGCGCAGCGATGCCCAGATCGCGGCGGTCATTCGCGCCGAGTTCCCCGAGGAAAGCGAGCTGCGAGTGAGGATCTTCCGCAACACCATTGCGGGAGAGGGCTGGTATCGCAAAGAAGCCCGATCACAGCGATAAGAGACTTCGCCGTCAATCATGCGGGCCTAGGCCGGTTTCCTGGTTCTCGCCAACTCTTAATCTCGGTCTTTCGAAACTTTAATCTGAACCGTCGCATGGTCATCCGCGGTGTTAATATGATGCCATGCGGCGATTCGAACGTCCTTTGCGAAGGCCTCGTCCGGCGCACCGGGCAGCCGCTTGCTCTAGTTGCTCAAACGCGATGGACCTCATCGACGCCGGGTTCCCAAATGCCGCGGCGGAGAGCCATGAGCATCAGATTTCGCGTCCACCTGTTTCAGCTGATCATTCTCCTGTTCCTCCCGACGACGGGCGCTATCGTCCTGCTGACGATTTCGTCCCGATGAACCACTATTTGAAGCGCATCGAATTGGCCAGCCACCAGCTCGAGGCTATCACCGCACTCACGGTGAGCGCCAACCGCTTTTCCGAACAGATTGCCGAGCTGTTGCTGATCGGCCAAGCGGAACGCCCTGACCTCAACAGCGCACGCACCGAGCTGGAAGCCGGCTTCGATCGCCTCGAGCAAGTGACCAAAAACGAGTTCGCGTTCCTCCGAAGCCCCGAAGAGCGAGAAGAAGAGCTGGACGAGTTGCATCGCGTTCAGCGGATGCGCACGCTTTTCGGTGAGATCGATCAGGCTCTCGTCAGGCTCGTCGACCTGCGCAATCGGGGGCGTCAGGACGAGGCGGTCAAGACTTTCAGCTCCAGATCGACATTCGTCTCGACGCCGAGTTGGAAAACCTGTTGAAATCGGCGGTTCTCGACGAAAAAGAGGAGGTTGACAGCACGAAACGCAGTGCCGAAGCGCTGTGGCAGAAACTCAGATGGACGGCCCTGGCAACGACATTGGCGGCGCTGGCGGTGTGCATTGCCGCGGGCATTCTTCTGGTGCGATCGCTGACGCGCCCGATCGGCCTCCTGATCGCGGGCACGGAAGCGATCCGGCGGGATGAGCTCGATCACCGCATCGCCTACGCTGGCCAGGACGAGCATGGCGCGCCAGCGCGCAGGCTTTAACGAAATGGCCGCCAAGCAAGATGAGCAGCGCGGCCTTCTGCTCGCCGCGCAATCGAACCTTGAGGAGAAGGTCGCCACGCGGACCGAGGAACGCAAGGCGCGAACGGGGGAGCTCGCCGCTGCCAACCAGCGTCTTACCGATCTCGACCGGATGCGCATTCAGTTCCTCACCGACATTGGACATGAGCTGCGCACGCCGTTGACGACTTTACGTGGCGAGGCGGAGATCACCTTGCGGCATGGTCCGAAGTCCGAGAAAATCTATCGCGACGCGCTTGCGCGGATCGTCGCGCAGAGCTGGATCGAGTTGTTTTGTCGATGATCTCCTGTTTATCGCCCGCTCCGAAACCGATACCATCCGCTTCGATTGGAAGCGAACCCCCCTCAATGAAATTGTCGCGGATGCGGTGAGCGACGGCAAGATCGGCGGAACACAAGGGCATTGCGCTCGAGGCTGACTACCCGACGAAACCGATCTGGATCCGCGCCGATACGCAGCGGCTCAAGCAGGCGCTCATGATCGCGCTTGACAACGCCATCAAGTATTCGCCGCCTGCACGATCGGTGACGCTCAAGATGACCGCCGCCGACGGTCATGGCGAGGTCGTGGTCCGCGACGAGGGCAGTGGTATTCCCGCCGAGGAAATCTCCCATGTCTTTGAGCGGTTCTACCGCGGCCCGCTCCCCCGGCAAGTCGAAGGAGCCGGGCAGCGGTCTCGGACTGGCGATCGCTAAGTGGCTGGTGGAGAAGCACGATGGTCAAATCGCGCTTACGAGCGAACCTGGCCACTTCACAGAGGTCCGGATCAGGATCCCCCGGGCGGAGGCGTAGCGCTTGTTGGCGCGGGGCTCGTGGATGACCCAGTAGGTTATAGCATGTCGAAGATCCTACTCGTCGAGGATGACGCCGACCTGGCGGATTTCATGAAGCGCGGGCTGACCGCAGAAGGCTATGTGGTCGATGTGGCCCGGGAGTGGTGACGATGCCTTGGCCATGGCGCGGGAGAACGACTATCCCCTGATCGTGCTGGACCGTATCCTTCCTGGGCTCGATGGTGTCGAGATTTGCAAGGTCTTGCGGCGGGAGGGACGCCGAAGCCTTGTCCTGATGCCACGGCCAAGGACAGCCTGCAGGATAAGATCGAAGGGCTGAAGGGCGGCGCCGACGACTATCTGACCAAGCCCTTCGCCTTCGATGAGCTGGTTCTCAGAGTGCAGGCTCTGCTCCACCGATCGTCCGGTCTGGTCGCCGACCCAGATCCAAGGTCGGAGACCTGGTGCTCGACCCGCTCGCAAAGACGGTGAGGCGTGGCGAGCGCGAAATCGCCCTGACCGCGAAGGAGTTCATGCTCCTCGCCTATCTCATGGCCAATCCCGGCGTCGTGGTCAGCCCGGACGCGTATGCTCAACAACGTTTGGGAGACTGGCTCCACCCCGGAACGAAGGTGGTCGATGTCTACATACGATACCTTCGCCGGAAGATCGACGCGGCAGGCGAAAATCCATTGATACGGACCGTGCGAGGGTTCGGCTATGTAATATCGGCCTGAGTTTGGCGTCTTGCAGGCGGCCGATGTCTTGGGGCTCCTCTCGTCCTCCAAGACGCCCTCTCTCATCAGCTCGACAATTTCACGGCCCGAGGTGACAGAGCGGATCGGGAGAATCGATCAGGCCCCGCTCGGGGCTGTCAACGAAGGCTAAGTCCCTCCCCGGAGCCCCAAACGGGCCAGTTCCTGTGCTCCGGGCAGACCTCGGGCTCCTGAGCGCCAAGGAGCAGGACCGCAGGGGCCGGATGGAGTGGTGGTCATGGGTGTTCTCCTTGGGCCGGGCGGGCGGCGACAGCGGCAGCCGCATCGAGCAGGGGCGGCTCCGAAGCTGGAGCAGACTCTACGGAGGCTACTACGGCATGGAACAACGGCGATCGCGGTAGTGCACTGAAGGTGGCTGACGCGGCGTAGTTGACGATCTTCAAGCGAGCCGATGGGAGGTGCGGGAAGGGGCTGCCCGGGGTTTTCTTTTTGGAACCTTTCGAGCGCAGCCGCGTTAGGGGGTTAAGAGACACCCACCTGCCCCCCGACTTCTCCCGCGGGTGTCGAGAAAAACAGCCCCGGCCGGCATCCCCTCCCGCCGGGGCTTTATTTCGTCGGCGCGGTCCGCAGCGTCAACAAAATCTGGAGGGTGCCCTAGTCCGGTAGGAAGTTGCCCCCGCTTCCGTGGCGAAGCGAGCCGATGGGAAGGTGCGGGATGCGCGAATTGCTCTCCACCGGCCCTAACCACGCAACCTGGCTGGATTGCAGTGGCTGGCTCTCCAGATACCACAATGCCGCATGGCCGCGCGCATCAGATCCAGACCGAGATCCAGATCCCGTGGCGGCGCACCCGGCGACAGCGGTGCCCCCAGTAGCCGTAGCGGCGGTAGCGGCGGCAGGCGCGGTGCCAGCGCCGACGCCGGTGCCAGCGCCGACGCCGGCGTCTGCGGCGCCTGCGGTGCGACGCAAGTTCAACGCCCTCTGCCGGGTCTCCAACCTGAGGGGATATCGGAGGGGAGCGAGGCCCCCGGCGGGACCGCCGCCAGAACCTCGGCTTGGCGTGGTAAAACAGCGGCGATGGCGGTCGTGCCGACCACACCGAGCAGACTTGTGAGAAATGACCGCCTGTCCATTGCTGTCTCCCCGCTAAACTAAATGCAGGCTGCGGCAGAATGTTCCATGTGCACGACCGAATGCTGGTGCTGAGGGACCGAGAGGAGGAGCCTGCAGCCTGAAGCCGTTGGCATCCAGACGCCCCGCTGGTCGGGGCGCTGACCACAGACCAGAGGCCCTTCGGGCGCGGGACGGCTGGGGCTGTCATCCAGCGGCAACAATTGGCTGCGATGATTGGTGCAGTGCCTCAAACTGCCCCGGCCTGACCGGGGCTTTTCTTCGCCCGGAACCTAAGCTGGGCTGCCGCGTTGTTCCACTTGGTCTCACCTCACGTTTCCCAGCTTGCTAAGTGAGATCAGCGCCCCGGCCGGAAAACCCTCCAGCGCCGGGGCGTCTCATGAGGATTCGAACCTAAGCTCGCAGAAACGCCACTGAACGCGCCCTGCCTGGTTGAGAGCACTGTATTCACGAGTGCATTGTCGAGGCACACCCGCGGCACACGACCAAGCTCACCCCGAGTGCGCACTCGACAGATTCGAACCTGTGACCTCTGCCGAAGGAGCCCTCTGCACAGCCATCCGATGCAGTGATTGCTCGCGATTGCCACAGCCGCGGCCACCCGTTATATCTCAACCGCGCTGCACCCGTAGCTCAGTTGGATAGAGTGCTACCTCCGAAGGGACCGTGGAGAGAGTCCTGAAACTCACGCCGGTCTGAGTTTCTCTGCAGTTTCGCCTCCTCCTGCATGCTTGAGCCACACGAGAGGCACAGCGGATGAACTGTCCCAGGCAAAGCCGACTCTGATAGGGGCAGATGCCGGCGACCTTCACTCGGGCAGCCCGGCTCTTCGGAGGCCCTCCGCGAACTTGGCAAAAACTTCCGGCCGACTGAACTCCGGGAATCGTTCTTTCAGACCTGAAAAGCGCAACGTGGGCTCGAGCCGGAGTAAACTCGCAATGGCTCTTTCGGCTTGTTCGAGCTGGCCGGTCAGAGCACCGCTCGCTGCAGCTATGCTTAGTGAAAGGATGAAAGCGGGCTGCTCGCGCAGCGCTGCTTTGGTTTCCGACAGCGCCTCGGCATAGCGGCCCGCAGCGAAATGGGCTGCCCCGATCCCGTCGTGCATGCTGAACTGAGGATCGTTGGGACTCAGCCGCTGCGCGCGCGCGAAGCGCTCGATCGCCACCTCCGGCTCCCCTCGCCAGAGCTTCACCCAGCCGCCGAAGAGCCATGCCCAAACCAGGTTCGGATTGAGCACGAGAGCCCGATCGGTTAGCGTTGCAGCGCTCGTCGAAGTCACCGACCACAAAGGCGAGAGCTATCCCTGCCGTTGAGAGCGCGACCGCGTCATCCCGGCCCAACTCTGCCGCTCGCCGTGCAAGCCGTGCGGCCTCGGCGATCTCCTGCTCCGGGTCCGTCGCCCACCCGCACGCCTTGCGCTGTGAGTAGCACCGCGCCGCCCAGCCGTAAGCCGAAGCGAACTTGGGGTCGAGTTCGATGGCCCGGTAGAAATGCGACAGTGCCTCGTTGTTAGCCTCCTTGGTCCAACGATGAACCGCCGCCAGGCCGCGCAAGATAGTAGTCGTAGGCGTCGAGACTCTCGGTCGGCTTGCGCTTGGAGCGCTCGATCTCGGCCTGCTCCAGCTTGGGCGCGATTGCGCCAACCACGCTCGCCGTCACCTGGTCCTGCAGATCGAAGATGTCCTCGAGCGCCCCGTCGAAACGGTCCGCCCACAGATGGGCGCCGGTCGAGGCATCGATGAGCTGACCGGTGATGCGCACTCGGTTGCCGCCTTGCGCACGCTGCCTTCGAGCACATAGCGCACACCCAGCTCGCGCCCGACCTGCTTCACGTCTACCGCCCGGCCCTTGTAGGTGAAGCTCGAATTGCGGGCGATCACGAACAGCCAGCGGAAGCGCGACAGCGCCGTGATGATCTCTTCTACCATGCCGTCGGCGAAATACTCCTGCTCGGGGTCGCCGCTCATGTTCTCGAAGGGCAGGACTGCGATCGACGGCTTGTCCGGGAGCGCCAAGGGCGTCGCTGCCAGCGTCGCGGTTCCCCTGAGCCGCACTCGATAAACCCGCACCGGCCGCGCGATGTTCTTCAGCTGCTGCTCGCCTGCATCCTCGAAGGTGAGGTCGAGCTTGTCGCCCACGTGTTCGCGGACGCCAAGGCTAACGCAGATGCCTCCCGGCTCGGACAATCCTTCGAGCCGCGCCGCCACGTTGACGCCGTCCCCAAGGATGTCGTCGCCGTCGATGATGATGTCGCCGACGTTGATCCCCATGCGAAACTCGATCCGCTTCTCCCCGGGCGTCTCGGTGTTGCGTTCGAGCATGTGGCGCTGAATCTCAACGGCACAGCGCAGAGCGTCCACGACGCTCGCAAACTGAACCAGCATCCCGTCTCCCGTCGTCTTGACGATCCGCCCGCGATGTTCATCGATCTTGGGGTCGACGAGGTCACGCCGAAGCGCCTTGAGGTGTGCGAGCGTTCCCTCTTCGTCAGCGCCCACCAGCCGGCTGTAACCGGCGACATCAGCGGCAAGGATCGCTGCGAGCTTACGTTCGACGCGCTGCTCGACCACCGCCCTTTTCCTTCCCCCTCAACGATCGCGGCAGACTACCACAACAGCGAGCCAATATACTGGATGACGATCCGCCAAGAAGAAGCGCAGGTCACTCGACCGGCGAGAAGGTGTAGGGCCAGTTGCGGATGAATAGCACGAACTCGTTTTCCTTCGCTTTCGTTCCGCCCGGGTTGCGATAGATGGTGCAGCACCAGGTTACGCTCGACCACACGAAACACAGCTGATCGCTCTCTATATGTGCCGAGCCGGTGCCGTTGGTCCAATCGCCGAAGGCCATTGCAGTTCTGCCGTCGCCGGAGATTGAGGCGCCATGTTCCCTGCCGGTATCGAGCGAACGGCCGTGCAGCCGCTTGCCGAAGACGAGCGCATCGATTTCGGCGCCGGTCAGTTGGTGCCCGTTGAAGACCTTTTCGAAACTGTAAGGAATTCCAGCCCGATTCAAACCATCAATGAGGCGGGACTTCTCTGGAACTTTGAACAAACGACCTGTCTCCTCGATCTGTATTCCAATCATGGCGAAGGGCACACCGCCACGCCGGACCTCAGCGGCACTCAAAGCGGCTATCACAGCGGCGGCGTCCTCCTTGCGGTCACTCAGGCCATAGGTCGCTGCGAGGAACAGCTGCGGTATCGTGTCGTTGGGGGCAAGCCGGCTGGCCTCCTCGAACGTCTTCGCCGCCTCCGGAAGCTGGCCTTGGGCGAATTGGATCAAGCCACGATAAAAGACAAACACGGGCGGGTAGTGCGGGTCGAGCCGCATCGCCTTCTCGATGGGCTCGGTGGCTTCGGCAGACCGGCCGGCCGAGATAAGCGTGTAGGCAAGATCGGCATAGCTCCACGAATTGCTGGGATCGAGCGCGATTGCTGCTTGGAACTGCTTCTGGGCTTCGTCATACCAGCCGCGCTGCCGGGAAATATTGCCTTCCACCTGGTATGAGGTCGAGGTCGGATGGGCTTTGGCAAGGTTCAAGTGGTCGCGAGCCCTCCTGAACGCCTGGTCGGTTAATATTCCCAGCAAGCCGGCCCAGAGTTGCTCGTAGGCGCGAAAATAAATCATCGCGAGTGCCGCGTGCGCGCGCCCGTAGCTCGGGTCCAACTCGATCGCACGAGAAAAATGGGGAATGGCCTCGGCATACTCCTCGGGGGTCGTTCGCTGGTAATGCTGCCAGCCGCGCAGGAATGCGTCGTAGGCTTCAGGAACCGCCGTCTCGTGCTGCCCCAGCTTCTGCCGTTCGCCCGGCGTCAGGTGCAGCGCCATCGCGTCGACGACGGCTTTGGTGACCTTGTCCTGGAGAGCGAAGATATCGCCATGCGAGCCGTCATAACGCTCAGCCCATTGATGCCCGCCGGTCGTGGCGTCCACGAGCTGGACATTGATGCGCACCTGGTCGCCCGAGCGTTGGACGCTACCTTCGACCACGTAGCGGACGCCCAGCTCTTTTGCCACCTGGCGCACATCGACGGCCTTGCCCTTGTAGGCGAAAGCGGAATTGCGGGCGATGACGAAGAGTCCCGAAAGACGCGACAGGTCCGTCATCAGGTTTTCGGCGATGCCGTCGGCGAAGTAGGTCTGCTGCGGATCATCGCTCATGTTGGCGAACGGCAGCACGGCGACCGAGGGCTTGTCGGGGAGTGCCGGACCTTGACCCGGCATTTGCCGGTAGGCGTAGAAGGCGGCGATTGCCATTAGGAGAATCAATGCAAAAGCAGCCGCCAGGATGCCCCAGCGCTTACCTTGCAAGGTTGTCGATGTTCTTGAACGGGATGGCGCTCCATTGAGCTTGATCCGGTAGACTGCCACCGGCTCGGCAAGATTTTTGATCTTCTGCTCGCCCATCGACTCGAAGACGAAGGCAAGCTTCTTCTCCACCTCCTTCGCCACTTTGCCCGACACATAGACGCCGCCGGGTTCCGCCAGCTGTTCCAGCCGGGCCGCGACATTCACCCCGTCACCATAGCGATCGTCGCCCTCGACGATCACTTCGCCAAGATTGATGCCGATGCGCACCTGGACCCGCTCCGGCTCCGGCACGGAGATGTTGCGTTCGGCGAGCGCGCGCTGCAGCGCCACAGCGCACTCGACCGCGTCGACGACGCTGCCGAACTCGGCCAGAGAGGCCGTCACCCATCAGCTTGAAGATGCGTCCGTGGTGCCTGGCGATCTCCGGCTCGAACAGCTCCTTCCGCCCCGCCTGCAGGCGCGCGAAGGTGCCCGCCTCATCGCGTTCCATGAGCGCGGCGTAGCCCACCACATCGGCGGCCAGGATGGCGGCGAGTCGGCGTTCCATGCCGATTTCCCTTGCTGACGGAAAACTAGAGCATATTCCGCAGAAGTTTTAGCGCTTGTATCATTGAGCAGATAATGTGCCGAGTCCGTTCGGGTCTCGGTCGTGTGAACCATTCTGCGGGGCGCTTTGGCGCAGAATGATTCAACAGCATGCCGCTCGCGCATAAAGATTCGCCAAGGCCACGAATTCAATTCTTTTGTTGTGCACTGATGATTTCCCGCGGCAAAGTCTGCCTCGCGCAAACGTCAACTTGAGGAGGCGACAGTGGTAGGAAAATTGCCGCGTGTTGAGCGCGTGTATCAAAATCATCATCTTGACTCCACGCGTTGGGACTATTTCAGGCCCCGCGTCGGTGATATCGTCATCGCCACGCCGATCAAGTCTGGGACGACCTGGATGCAGGCGATCGTCCTCCACCTAATTTTTCAGGATTTGCATAAGCGAGATATCTGGAAGCACTCAGTTTGGCTCGACTGGCGTGCGGACCCCCTCGAGGAAATGATCGACATACTTGAGGCGCAGGGGCATCGCCGGGCAATCAAAACGCATCTACCACTCGACGGCCTGCGTTATTTCGGGGAAGCGAAATGCATTGTTGTTGGGCGCGACGCCCGCGACGTTTTCATGTCGCTCTGGAACCATTATTCGAATTACACGCCGCAATTTATGGACCAATTAAACAATACGCCTGGACGGGTCGGTGCTCCGATGCCTGAGGCTCCTGCCGACATCCGCGCGTTCTGGACGAACTGGATCAGCGCAGGCTGGTTCGAATGGGAATCTGAAGGTTATCCATTCTGGTCGAACCTCGGACACGTGCAGAGCTGGTGGAACTTCCGACATCTGCCGAACATCCTCTTTGTCCACTACAACACTTTGTTAGCAGATTTGAAAGGCGAGCTCGATCGGATTGCTGATTATCTGGGCATCGAACTGACCAATAGGAAGCGGGACGACATCGCAGAGCTTGTGACTTTCTCAGGCATGAAGCGAGATGCGGAACAGATCAATCCAGACACCCACTTCTCCTTTAGAGGCGGTCCCAATACGTTCATCAACAAAGGCACCAATGGGCGATGGCGGGAGGTCTTGACGGCTGACGATTTGAGCCTTTACCACGCCGCGGTCAAACGGGAGCTGAGCAGCGACGCGCGGGAGTGGCTTGAGACCGGGACGCTCGGCTAATCGGCGAAGCGCGCTCATCTACGAGGTTTGAACAATTAGCTACGTGAGCTTCGTGGTAGGCTGCCACCTTCAGTGCTCCAGCCCAAAGTTACACGCTGGAGACGATCCAGCGAGTTCGGCTTCAAAAAAGAATTGTCGCACATGTCGCAAATGAAGAGGACGGTAGAGTGCGGTTGAAGGAGCAGCGCCGTTTAGCTGCCATCGTCGTCGCCGATGTGGTTGGCTATTCGCGATTGATGGAGGCGAATGAGGCGGGGACGCTCGAGGCGCTGAAGGAGCGGCGAAAGAATGTGCTCGAACCTGTGGTGCGTTCTCATGGCGGGCGCATCGTCAAATTGATGGGCGACGGGGTGCTGATCGAATTCGCCAGTGCGGTCAACGCGGTTGAGGGCGCACTCGAGCTTCAGCGGAAGATGGCGGAGGCGAATAAGGGCGTGCCCGAGGCGCGGCAGGTCATGCTCAGGATCGGCATCAATCTCGGTGATGTAATCGGTGAGGGCTTCGACATTTATGGCGAGGGGGTCAATATCGCGGCACGGTTGGAAGCGCTGGCTGAGCCGGGCGGCGTCTGCATGTCCGAAAAGGTCCACAATGAAGTGCGGGGCAAGATCGACATCACGACGAAGGACCTCGGTCCCGTGCAGCTCAAGAACATCGCTACGCCTGTAAGGATCTTCGCGGTGGGAACGGATGAGCCACTCGTTCAATCCTCGTCCTCCGCCGTGCTCGCCAGCGGCAAAGAGTTCACCTCCGTCGCAGTTCTGCCCTTCACGAACATGTCGGGAAACCCCGAACAGGACTATTTCGCCGATGGCATCACCGAAGACATCATCACGGAGTTGAGCCGGTTCAAGAATCTCTCCGTGGTGGCACGAAATACGACATTCACATTTAAGGGCCGATCAGTGAATGTGGCGGAGGTGGGCCGACAGCTTGGCGCTGATTTCGTCCTCGAAGGCAGTATTCGGCTGGCGGGTGAGCGCATGCGCGCCACCGTGCAGTTGATCGATGCGCAGACCGGCGCTCATGTCTTCGCCGAGAAATTCGATCGCGAGATGGCGGACATATTCGCCGTTCAGGATGAAATCGTTGAGGCGATCGTCGGGCGTTTATTCTTCAACCTACAAGATGCCGCTGGTTCCGTGCGCGGAAAAAATCCTACTACGAGTATCTCGGCCTACACTTCTTGGCTCCGCGCTTTAGCGGCTTGGCGCAACGGCGATGATCCGGCGACGCGCGAACATTTGCACGAAGCGATTCGTATCGATCCAACCTATGCGCCCGCGCTCGCGGGCCTCGGAGCAACTTATGCCTATTGGCGGTTCAGCGAGCCGAGCGCGGCAACGGATGCCGAGCGTGACAAGCAATGCCGGCAGTTCGCGGCACGCGCGATTGCGGCCGACAAGAACGATCCCTCCGTGCTGGCCACCGTTGCCTCCTGTCTCTTGATGGTTGGGAAAATCGACGACGCTATGCGCTACTCAGACATGGCGATTTCCATGAGTCCCCGGGATATGAATGTTCTCGTCACTCGAGGATATATAGTTGCTTGTGCAGGCAGGCATGAAGAAGGGTTAGCTCTCGTCGAGCGGGCCTGCAAGGTCGAGCCGCACTTGCCCCCCGCGTTTATTTCGAGCCTTGGGGACTGCTATTATCTCATGCGCAGGTTCGACGCGGCGCTGGCTGCCTACAGAACTCTCATCGACCCGCCATATTTCTTCAGGCTGAGCGAGGCGGCATGCCACGCCCAGCTTGGCAGGGCGGACGAGGCAAAACTCATAGTGCAAGAGGTCCCGAATGCCTTCGATGCGACCACCTACGCTCGCAACTCCGCGAAAATGTGCGCCTTGTCCGAAGACCGTGAGCTTTGGCTCGACGGCTTCCGTAAAGCGGGAGTGTCTGTTTGAAGCCCATAGGGAACCAGAGATCGATCTGCCTTCTGGCTTGCAAGGGGAATCATCGGTGCCCCGCAAGAACTTCCCGCATCTGCCTTGTTTCTCCAATGGCAGAATGCTCGAGCGATAAGCTTCGGGGTCTTGGTGAAGCAGTGCGCGCGCGTGGTAGGCTGCCGCAATGATGAAAGTGGATGGGTGCTGTCTTTGCGGATACCTCAGCTACGAAGCTGACGTCGATCCGGATTTGGTTTTGATTTGCCACTGCTCGGATTGCCAGACCCTGTCCGGCTCCGCATTCCGTGTTACCGTTCCGGTTATCGAGGGATCGTTCAGATTTCTCTCAGGTGAACCAAAGACATATGTAAAAACAGCTGCCAGCGGCAACAAACGCGCGCTGGCTTTCTGTCCGGAGTGCGGGACCTCGATCTATTCGAAACCGGCGGATGGCAAATCCGACTACTTCGGCCTGCGTGTAGGGCCACTCCGCCAGCGCGACTCACTTACACCGCGTGCCCAGTATTGGCTTCGGTCGGCGCAGAGTTGGATCATCGATATCGATGAATTGCCAAAATTCGAAGCCGAATAACAATCTTGACTTCGATTAAGCCAGCTGACGTTACCCCAACTTTCATCCAGTAGCGACTAGCGGACTAGCTTAATTAGAGCCTGGCGGTTGCTGTCAACATGTGCAGCCGGAGCAACGGGCCATTGAAAGCAAAGGGGATTCGGCTCTCACTTTGCACCTCCCTTTGCCTTCCGCTCCCGCCGCTGCTCCAAGAGTGTGATGTGCGCCATCGCCACCAACGGCACGAAGAAGCAAGGGATCAGTGCGAACGGCAGGCGTTGCATCAGCGCTGTGTCGACCGAAGAGGCAAATCCCGGCCATAGATAGAGTGTGCCGAGGGAGACGGCGGTTACGAAATCCGCGATGCCGAACAGATTCCAGACAAGGAATCCTCTGCTGAATCGGAATTGATCATCGGCGGCGACGCGCGCTGCGATCCATGGCGCGGTAATCGCCATGGCGATGTCGCCGAGCCCGGCAGGCCAGGCGAACCCGCCCGGCAGAATCCCTTCCGCATACCCCATCAGAAAACCCAAGCCGATGAATCGCCATCCATTCAGGGCGATCAGAAACACGGGGGAATTGACACTAAGAGCCTGCGCAAACCGGGCACGCGCATGCAGACCAGGAACAGCAGAATGGGTGCGAGGAAGGCTACCGCGAGGGCCACTGGGCGCTCGCCCGGACCGCTGACAAACACGCCGTTCGCTGCCAACCAATACATTGCGCCAAACCACACAAGGGCGCAGAAGAGCAGACCTGCGTGTTTGCGGCTCATGCTCGAACCCGATCGCGACGATTAATAACGGAAAAGCCCGACATCGTCAGGCGCTTGAAGCTGAAGCGGGTTGGCCCACTGTCTGATGCGGGCGGGTGGCAGATTTGCCCGCGACCAGAATCCAAGTTATTTTGATGTCCGCTCACTAATAGCGACCGTTCGGCATAGCGTTCTGCCACCTCGGTGGGTCTATGTAGCGCCCGAGCCTGCCCGTTTTTGAGGATCCTTCATGACAGTCTCACCAGATCAGTTTTTGAATGACCTTCTTGGCTTTCTAAAAACCTCTGCTTTGAAAGCCGCAATCGAGCTTAACCTCTTCTCGGCGATCGCCGCTGAGAAAGGCGATCTTGGGCGAATTGCCAACCGGACCGGCGCATCCGAACGCGGTATCCGCATCCTGTGCGATTACCTCACCGTGCATGGGTTTCTTGAGAAGCAAGGCGGGAGGTGGCGCCTGACGCCTTCGACCGAGACTTTTCTCACACGTGAGTCGCCTGCCTACATGGGAACCGTCGCCGACTTCCTGGCATCGCCGGAAATGATCGGACTTTGGCTCACCGATTCAGCATCTTTCGTTCGCAAGGGGGGCTCACTCGGGCTCATCAGCGAGGCTCCGGACAGCCCCATATGGGTCAAATTCGCTCGCGCAATGATACCCTTCGTGACCCCCCTCTGCCGAGCTGATTTCCGCCGAGGTCGCGGCGTGGCCGCGCCCGCCGCGCCGCGTGCTGGATATTGCCGCTGGACACGGGATCTTCGGAGTCAAATTGGCCCAGGCAATTCCGGCCCTGGAGGTGACCGCTATCGACTGGCCGAAAGTGCTCGAGGTGGCGAGGGAGAACGCATCTGCTGCGGGCGTTGCCTCGCGCTATCGGGTCATTCCGGGAAGCGCTTTCGAGGTCGAGTGGGGGGATGGCTATGACCTCGTGCTGCTGACAAACTTCCTGCACCACTTCAGCCTGGACGATTGCGTCAAGCTTCTGTCGCACACTCGCAAGTCGTTAGCGGAGGGCGGACGCGCCGTCGCGTTAGAGTTCGTCCCGAACGAGGATCGGGTTTCGCCACCTTTTCCGGCGATGTTCGCCTACATGATGCTCGGCCAGACCTCCACAGGGAGATTCTTACACCGCCCGGGAATATGAGAACATGGGCCGAAGCGCCGGCTTCTCTCATGTATCATTCAAAGCTGCAGAACCCACACCTCAAACGCTAGTTTGGTTCGAGGCCTGAATGCTACACGAGCATGTGGAAGGGCACGCACCGGTTCCGGGATGTTATGGACCCGCTGGCCGCAAGGTCGGCGTAGGTATTGGGAAGCTTACCCTTAACCTGATCGTAGACTCTGCGTCCGAGGGTTCGGCTTCTCAAGGCGTGCTGCGATATTCACCCCGTCACCGTAGATTGTGCCACCCTCGGCTACCAGCTTCTCCTGCATTTCAATGGCGCATTGCACCGCGTTCACTGCACTGCCGGCCTCAACGAGCAAACTGTCGCCAGCGGAACCGACGATACTCCCATCGAACTGAAGGATGCTGGGCTCCGGCCCGTAGTTGCTTGAGACGTGCCACGTGCTCGCCTCGTCAGCCGCCATGAGCAGCTGCGTCGGCGGCCAGAATTGCCGCGAGCCTGCGTTGTTGCAGCTGCAAGGACCAATCTCCTAGCTGTAGTGCGGCATTGTAGCGAAACAGCTGGCACTTGCGAGCGTCCCGTCGGATCTTGGGGTAAGGTGCATCCGGCGACAGCCAGAGGTAGAAACTCCAGCCCTTCAATCAAGCGTTTCGCGCGGCGGCTACGGCGCTATCTGCGGGCGAGTCACCGCGAGCTTTTCAGGCTCGAGCCTCGCTCGCCTTGATAGTGGCAATCATTCCTCTCACTCGGCCAGACGGTATTTGAAATCATACTCTTTGCCCTGAGGATCTCTGGCATGGAGAGCCATTTCGCCTCGGGCATTCTGGTATTTTCCGGTGCCTCCAGTAATGGTCAGAACGGAGTCTTTGCCGTCAGTAAATGGTCCTGCGACGGTGATCTGTCCATCCTGGAGAGATAATGTCCAGAAGCACTCCCACGCCTTGCCGACTACGGTTCGAATGCACCAGCCGTTGTTGTCGCCCACTTTGTTCTTGTTGTCGGCATCGTAGATCTCATTGCCAAAGGTAAGAATGTCACCGGCGCTGTCACCCTTGGTTCCGGTGTCAAGGACGGCATCCGAAGTGGCACGCTCCACGACATTGATATCCTCGGCAAGGCTGGGTAGCGCGGGCAATGCCGTGGCGGCGCAAACTGTCAACAGCCAAAGGCAGCTGCGGAGTTTTCTTGGTAGGTGTGATCCCATACGAACCTCCCGTTCCTGAAAGCCACAGGAAAGTCTGCAGCTTGAAACCAAAAGATTGAGCCTTCGGCAAGGAAATGTCGATCATCGGATCGCCGGCGTGGACGAGGCCGGTCAGAAAGCCCGTCCCTGGGTCCGCAAGTTCAGTGTGCTTTCAGGGCACCCCGGTCGCGCCGTCGCTATCAACCTTGATCACCGTCGAAGTTTGATCCGATGCCCACATTCAGCTTTCTCAAACTGCATATCGGCTCCCGATACGCTCGACAGATCGTCGTGATCCGCAATACAGTTCGCTGGAACAGGGGCTTCGGCGCAATTGAAAGTCGCTATTTTCGATCAGTTCAATGCACCGCTGAACGTCCGAGACGCGCCGGACCCAGATTGCCCGGCGGACGGCGCGATCGTTGGGGTCGAGGCGTGTGGGGTCTGCCGGTCGGACTGGCTTGCCTGGACAGGAGCCGACCCAGATGTCAGGGCGCCCCATGTCCCCGGCCATGAGTTCGCGGGCGTGATCGAGGAGTTGGGCGCCGATTGCCGCCAGTTCAAGGTCGGAGATCGGGTGACCGCGCCGTTCATACTGGCTTGCGGTAACTGTCCCGACTGCCTTGGTGGCGACGCAACCGTCTGCTCTCATCAGCATGTCCTCGGCTTTTCGGCTTGGGGCACCTTTGCCGAGCGCGTCCCAATTCCGCGCGCGGACTTCAACCTTGTCCGCCTTCCGGAAGCGATCGGCTTCGTCGAGGCGGCGGGAATGGGATGCCGGGTCACGACCGCTTTCCGAGGGGTCGTGGATCGCGCGCAGCTCCAGTCGGGCGAATGGCTGGCGATTCACGGGTGCGGCGGGGTCGGACTGTCGGCCCTCCTCATCGGCGCGTCGGTCGGCGCGTCGGTGCTGGCCATCGACGCTAAAGACGATGCCCTGGAGTTGGCCCGTTCGCTCGGCGCCACCCGGACGCTGAACGTCGCGGGCATCCGGGACGTCGGCGAGGCCGTGCGGGACCTGACCGGCGGTGGCGCGCACGTGTCCATCGATGCGCTCGGCGTCACAGAGACCTTCCACAATTCCATCCGCGGCCTGCGCAAACTGGGGCGGCACGTGCAGATCGGGTTCCCTGTGGGGCGCCATGCCGAGCCGTCGCTCCCGCTCCTCGAGCTGGTCTATTCCCGACAAATCTCCATCATGGGCACGCGCGGCATCGCCGCGAGCCGCTTTCCGGCACTGATCGAGATGATCACGAATGGACGACTGAGTCTCTCACGTCTGGTGACGAAGACGATCTCGCTCGAGGATGCAGGCGCCGCACTGGCCGGCATGGATCGCTACATGGGCACAGGGATCACCGTCATCAATCAATTCTAGGCCGTCTGTCCTTCGTTTCTCCAGTCGACACCTGGACATCCTCGGAAAGCCATGGGATGCATTATTAGAGAGCGAGCTTGGCAACAACCACGGCAAATAGACTATGGGCTTGGATAGCTCTGCTTATCATGGGATTGGCGTGGGGGCTTTCCTTTTCACTTGCGAAAATTGCCGCGACAGGTGGGGCTCATCCTCTTAGCATTTCGCTCTGGCAATGCTGGACCGCTAGTGTTCTGCTGATCGCCATCGCTTGCGGACAACGCCGGCCGATTTCGCTCACGGCCAAAGTGATTGGTTTCTACGTAGTCATCGCACTCTTGGGCTTGGTTATTCCCACTGCGCTTTTCTACTATGCTGCATCGCGGGTCTCGGCGGGCGTCTTGTCCATTTCTGTCGCTATCGTTCCAATTCTTACATTTGTAGGTTCCGCCGCCTACGGTTTGGAAAAAGTCGCTATCGGCCGCATGGCGGGTGTGGCTCTTGGACTGCTGGCCATTGTATTTCTGGTCGCTCCAACGGAGAGCTTGCCTGACCGATCTCAACTGCCGTGGGTCTTGCTGGCATTGATCTCCTCGGTCTGTTACGCCACTTTGAACATGGTTCTATCTCTCAAAACGCCTCCCGGCGCCACTCGTTTCATTGTGACCTGTGGCATGTTCGTAGCGGCATCCTTGATTATGGTGCCGGTCGTTTTCCTGACCGAGAGTTTTACGCCCCTTAACTGGCCATGGGGACCCGTCGAGTGGGCGATGATTGGCCTCGGCGTCATTAGCGCTACCGCCTACACGCTTTATTTTCAGCTCATTGATCGTGCAGGCCCGGTGTTCACCAGCCAAGTGGCAAACCTGGTGACGCTCTGCGGAGTTATCTGGGGCATGATCATTTTTGGCGAACAACACTCAGCATGGATATGGCTATCGCTTGCAACAATGACAGTCGCGCTGGCGCTGGTTGGTCCTCGGGCTAAAAGAACGATAACGGTGACTGACTGAACTGGTTCAATTCATTCTCGCGACCTCAGGTAGAGTCGCTAGACGGTGGAAGCTGGTAGATTCATGAGTTTACGGCCTAGCGAGAATGAAGCACTGCCCTAGGAGGGCAGCCCACGGGGTGTTGCCCCAAGGGCGACCGCTTTTGACTTTGAGGCGATCAACCGTCACTCCGACAGGCCGGCCTTACGCAAGCCATCGCGCCAGTGATCGCGCAAAGCGTCGTCGGCATAGATAATCTTATCGGTAACAGAGCTGAGCGTCGCACCAGGTCTGAGCACGAGAAATCTGCTGAGTTCGCGACGCGCATTGTCGAGCTGACCCGCCTGACCATAGGCCGCCGCAAGCATTCCCGTTATCCAGAAGGGTTGCAGCCCGCACGCTCCGGAAGGCAATGATCGCTTCGTCATAGCGCTTCAGATGATAGAGGACGTAGCCGCGTATGTCCCAGATCCAGGTTGGAGGATAAGGATCCCGCTCCAGAATCGAATCCAGGCTGGCGAGCGCCTCGTCCAATCTGCCGACGTGCATGAGCCAATTCGCGCGGGCAGCCGCAGTAAATACGTCATTGGGGTTAAGGCTGATGGCTCTGTCGTAGTGGTGGCCGGAAAGCTCAAATTCGCACCGGCGCAGGGCGACGTAACCCATTGCGTGATGGCTCCAGGCGTCATTTTCGTCGAGCGCCAATGCTTTTTGCGCACAGGCGAATGCTACATCGAGGGTGTCCTGACGCTCGTCGAGCAAATATGCGACACCCAGCTGCATTCCTCTCCAGGCATGGGCATGCACGTAGCCGGAATCGAGCTCGATCGCACGCGCGAAGAAGGAGTCGGCCTCGACCACCTGGTAGCGATACGCGCACTCCCGCCCCTGCAGGAAGTAGTCATAGGCGACCCAGTCGTTGGTCGGCTTTCGCCGGGCATGCTCGGCGCCGCTGGCGGCGATGCGGCCCTCCAGAGTCGAGGCCACGGCGCGCGTCACTTGATCCTGGACGATAAAGATATCTTCAACCTGGCGGTCATATCGCTCCGCCCAGATATGGGTTTGGGTAACGGCATCGCTCAGTTGCGCCGTCACGCGTATCTGGCTGCCCGCCTTGCGGACGCTTCCCTCGACGATGTAGCGGATGCCGAGTGCCCGTCTCACGGCCGCGATGTCCACGGACGGACCGCGAAACTGAAAGCAGGAATTGCGCGCGATGACGAGCAACGAGTGGTAGCGCGACAGCTCGGTGATGATGTCTTCGGTGATGCCGTCGCTGAAATACTGCTGTTCAGAATCGCCGCTGAGGTTGGTGAAGGGCAGCACAGCAATCGAGGGGCGGTCTGGCAATGCGGGCCATTTGCCTTGACCCAACTCCGGAGCGGGCGTCGGTGAAACCTGCGGCTTTGCCGGCCCATCGCGGCGGTTTGTCCGTATCGACCGGGCGAGATCGTCTGTTTCAGGCTCCGGCCGCACCCCAAGCTGGTTTGACAGTTCGCGCCGGCACCGTTCGTATTGAGCCAGCGCGGCATCGTAGCGCCCCTGCGCCGCATAGAGCCGCATGAGGGTGCGGTGGACACGCTCCTGGAGCGGATCGAGAGAGAGAAGTTTGAGGCCATGGGCCAACGCCTCCTCCAATTCTCCAATGTGCTCCGCCCGTTCCATCAATCGCGTATAGATGGTGCAGGCGAGGAGGCGAAAGCGTTGGCGCTCGGCCGTTAGCCATTGTTCGAAACCTGCTTCTGGGATCGACAGGCCCTCCATCAGATCGCCGCCGACCAGTTCAGCGGCATCCCGTAGCGCGCCATCGTCTCTGGAACTGGCAGCGGTCTCTAGCACTTTGGCGTCGATCCAAGCCGATCCTGGCACCCAGCTGATGGTCTCTTTGTTCGCGACAATCGACCGCTGCGCAGAGCCTGTAAGTGCGCCTCGAAGCTCCGAGAGCGCCTGGCGTAAACTTGCTCGCGCCTGGCTTTCGCTGCGCTCGCCCCACAAAAGGCCAGTCAGGACCCCGCGAGAAACCTCGGTGCCCTGGCGCAGCGCCAAATAACCGATCAGCGCACGCGCCTTCTTCGAGGCGATGGCCAACTGTTCACCATTATTCACGATCGTTACAGGCCCCAAGAGGCAGATTCGCAAACCCTCGGTGGATTTCAATTGTTGATTTTGCGGAGTTTTGACGTTGGCCACGACGTTCGGCTCACGATCGCTGTCTATTCTCGCGGATAACTCAAAGGAGACAAGGCCATGTATGATGTCAACCCGCTCGGCCCGATGATGCATCTGAAGGAGCTGGATCGGCAAGCGGTCCCAACGCTTCGTCAGGTCCGATCCGCGCGACAGGACGCTTCCAGCGTCGCCGCCCTCGGCTTCACGATTCTCTCGTTCCTACGAGGTCTTCGTGCCGTTAGCAGCCGCCTGCAATCGATTGCGATAAGTCGCTAGCGGAAAACAAGACCCAAAGTGGTGCCTTGGTAGGGCAACACATACAAGCAGCGGATCACAAATGAAATTGCATTTCGAAAGTTCGCCGTGCGGGCGCTCGTTCGCGATTGGCCTGCGAAAAGACCAGCGCGCCAGCGCGGCTTAGCTCACATCGCGCCAGAACCCCAGGACGGCACCAACGAGCAGGTCGGGACCAGTATCCATGGCAATGTGCTGCTGGCCGGGCATTATCACCGTGCGCGAGTTCGGGAGGGTCTTCTCGAGCTCGGCGATGACCCGTCCGAAGAAGGGCGGGCTCTCGCCGCCGAGGAGAAGCAGGACGGGTATCGATAGCTTACCGACTCGGTCGGCGGCCAGGCGGTAAGCCTCTTCTGCCCGAAGCTCCCGTGGCAGCGTGTGTGCCGCGGCAACGCGGCCGGGCCAGGCTGGCGAGGACTTCATGGCTTCAAGCTGATGCGACGGTATCCCGAGGATCTCGCCCATGAACGCTGTGACGACGCCTTCGCGGTCGCCGACGGCAAGAAGGGCCTCCAGACGATCGAGCTGCTCAGGAGTAACCCCGCTCTCGCCCTCGCCGTAGATCGCCGGCTCGTAGAGGACGAGACCGGCGAGTTTGTCCGTCTGCATTGTCGCCTCCAGCGCATAGACGGCTCCATTGGAGTGGCCAAACAGGAGCATCGGGGCATCGAGGGCGTTGACGAGCGCGGCAACGTCTTAGAACTCACGCTGGATGGAATACTCTGGGCTGTCGCCACTGTCGCCCCGGCCACGACGGTCCATAGTGGTGACCGTGAAATGCTCCTCGAAGCGGGGGCGGATCGATGCCCAGCGCGCGCGGTTCGCTGCCATTCCATGAACGAGCACGAGATGTGGCCCATTGCCGCCTTGCTCATAGGCGACATCGTGCCATCCGCGCTAACGACAGTCTTCATGCCAACTCCGCCCCGAAGCGATTTCGGCTGTCGGATCGTTGGCACCTTACCGGGCGCCTAACAGATGTCATGCGAAATACTCGTCCTCAAACTCTCATCCCGATGAAGGAAGCTTTGCTGCCGTAGCAGCATACGTGGAGGGTGCTCGAACAAAGGCCACGAGGCGGCCCAAAGGTGATTCCAGCTGGCGCGACGAACATTTCCTCCCGAATCAGTTCTGTGAAATGCCTGATGATGTCTTCTTCACAGTGGAATACTCGGCATACCCACCTTTGCAGTGGCTCCTCCATCCGCGACATGAATCGAACCCGTCACGAAGCTCGCCAAATCTGAGGCGATGTAGATGATTGCGTTGGCGAGCTCTTCAGTGCTGGCAATGCGTTTCATCGGTATGCTCTCACGCAACTTATCGTAGCCGGCCTCGACACTGCCGCCTCCGAAAAAGCGGCCAACCTCCTGAAGCATGTCTGTGTCGATGGCGCCGGGACATATGCAGTTCACACGAATATCTGGAGCAAGCTCAATCGCGAGGTCTCGCGTCATGTTCACGACGCCGCCTTTTGTCGTGCAGTAGATCGAAGTCATGCGTGCCGCTCCCTCTGATCCCATAGACCGACGCGATGTTCACAACGTTGCCTTTGGATTGGCGCAGCGCGGGAACGGCGAACTTGGTGCAAAAATAGACCGCCCGGAGGTTCACATTGACGGTCTCATTCCATTCGGCTTCGGTCACTTCCTCGATGGGTTTGCCCGGTCCGCCAACTCCAGCATTGTTTACCAGCACATCCAGTCCACCAAGGCCTGCGATTGCCGCTGTGACAGTAGACTTGCAATCATCAACATTCGCGAGATTCCCGGGGGTTGGGACAATTTCCCCCTGTCCTCGCAATTCAGAAACGGCTCGATTTACGGACGAAACGCTACTTCCGTTCAAAGCTACACGCGCCCCTGCCTTGAGGAACGCCCGCGCGGTTGCAAGACCAATGCCCCGCGTTCCGCCAGTGACCAATACCCGCTTGCCCGACAAATTCATCATGATGCCCTCCTCCTGACTGCTCATGAGACCGCCTCTACGCGCGATCGACCCTTCCCGCAAATTGCTCCCGGTGGTGGGCAAACTTCCGCCCCGGAGGTGTGAGCGTCCCATCGAGCAGTTGCTATACAAGTGTCTACTAGAAAACAGCAGCTTGGAGGTAAATCCGATGACTTCAATGAGACCCGGAATGCCGTTCGCGCATTCCAAGATTGCCCAATATCTCACCAAGCAGATCAATGCCCTGCAGGCTGAAAAGTCTCAGCGCCAGATCGCCGCCGAGATGGGCTATGAGAAGCCGAACATCATTTCGATGTTCAAGCGTGGCGAAGCCAAAGTCCCGCTCGACAAGATCCCGGCACTCGCCAAGGCGATCAATGTCGATGTGGCTTTCCTGTTTCGCTTAGGCCTAGAGCAGTATTGGCCTGATCTGCACGAGGCGATGGCCGGCGTCGGCATCACCCCGCTGACCAGGAACGAGACCCGGATCATCAACGTGATCCGCAAGTTGTCCGGCAACACCGACCCTGCCCTCGACAAGAAAGACGAGGAGCCGCTAGCCAAAATATTCCAGCCAGCCAAATGTGCGGATCCGCCTGAGGCAAGTGGGCCTCGTCCATGAGCCCATGCTCGAAACCGGGTAGTTTCAGCGCAATCGACATGGGGTCTGTGCGGCCATGAAAGACGCGATGAATGACATGCACGAGCATATGGCAGTGGAACTTGAGTCGTTCCAACTCAAGAGAAAGCGTATTGTCTTGGGGCCGTCATCGCGAGGCGACCCCCGGTCCGCGCGAAGCACGGTCGGAGGACAAAGCAGAGTTGCCACGGCAAGACGGCTCGTGACCCGAAGCAGTCATACAGCGCCGTCATTCGATCACGTCTCGGCGTGGGTGAGCATCGTCAGCGGCACGTCGAGGCCGAGCGCCCTTCACGTCTTGAGGTAGAACACCGGAAGGTCGGCCGGCTTCTCGCCCTTGAGGATGTATCAACGTAGCCGGCCGCCGCGCGCCCTCTTTCCTTCACGCTGTAACTTTACTCGAGAAGATTATTAGCGTTCTCTATTCAGTGAGGCGCGTCCGTTGCAGAGCTTGCCAGAGCGCTGCCGAATTTCAGAAATCAGGGAGGTTCAATCATGGCAGCACTTGACCGCCGCACTTTTGTGGCTGCGACTGCAGCTAGTGTCGTAGCTCCCACTGCCATTGGCGCGAAAGAAGTCATGGAGGCCGGAATGGACTGGATGACCATGTCACTTGAGGCCCGCAACCTGGCTTACAACAATGTAGCGCATGTGGGAGCCGATTTCGCTCGGACGAAAACCGAAAGCTGGACCGCAGCTTCGAAAATTCTCCGCGAACAGCGCCCGGTGCATCTCAATCTGGCGTATGCTCCAGGAGAGCGGACGAAGTGGGACCTATATCCTGCTACCGACCCTAAAGTGCCGTGCTTCGTTCACATTCACGGCGGTTACTGGCAGCGCGGCAGCAAGGAGATATTTGCCTGCCTCGCCGAGGGTGCTTTGGCGCGCGGCTGGTCGGCAGCGCTGCCGGGCTATACGCTTGCCCCTGAGGCGAGCCTGACGCAGATCACGAACGAGTTGCGAACAGCGTTCGACTGGCTCGAGGCGAAGGGCGTCGAGCACGGTATTGCGGGGCCCGTCATAGTCACCGGTTGGTCGGCCGGCGGGCATCTAACTGCATTCATATTGGATCATCGAAAGGTGGCGGCTGGGTTGGCGATTTCGGGAGTTTTTGACCTAATCGCTGCCGAAACGCTTCGAACCTGCATGTCAGACCATCTGCTTGAATTGCGCTGCGTCGCGACGTTCGCCCCGGTCAGACGATAAGGTAAGTTGACCGGAAGTCGAGACCGACCCTCTCTCCAATGCGCCGGCCAAGCGTCAGATAAGCCGCTTTCGCATCGATTATGGCGTATGGCACGCGCGGTGCCGACGATGACTGCAGCAAATGATCGGGCTTACCATGCATTTGAGCACCGGCTCGGCGCGAGCGGCGCATGGGCTCCCCGGCGACCATGATCGAAAGGTCGCCGGTTCAGGCACGCGGCACGCCGCTGGAGACCGGCGAATGGATCAGAGTTAAACGCCCGCGTCAGCAATCTTACGAGCACGCTCATTGGTATTCGCAGGATTGCCGGATGCATAGCGATGTGAGCGCATCTTGTCGCATGACATTGCGGACATCGCTCCCGACAGCGATTGTTCATGGCAGCGCTGCTCGTCAGCATCAGGATCACGATGTCGCATTGGCGGGCAGTTCGGCATTCGAAGTGCCGTCGTTGCGCGATGTTCATTGCAGAGGGCCGGCACGCGCTCCTGCGACACATCGTTCACGACCACCTTGTGCCCGCCGGCGATGACGTTCGCTGCCATTCGGCCAGCCCATGTTGCCGATGCCGATGAAGCCGATCGATTGGCCGGTGTTCAATCCCCGGCCTCACAGGAACTGACATGCACGGCTCCTTGTACTGCGTTGGGCGATCGGAAGCCTCGAGGCCTGCGATACCGCAGGTCGTCACCTGGCAGCACCTCCTTGATTTCCTCGACGGTGCAGCCGTTGTTGAGCGCGCCGCGCACATGCAACTTGATCTCAGCGGGCCGATTGAGCGCGGTCAGCATCGCGAGGTTGATGAGGCTGCGAGTCTTGCGATCGAGCCCTGGACGGCCCCATCCGTAGCCCCAGCACCATTCGGTGGTGATGCGCTGGAAGGCCATAGTGAAATCATTCGCTGAGGCAAGCGACGCATCGACGTAGTCCTTGCCCAATACTTCGCGGCGGATCTCAAGGCCCAAGTTGAAAAGTTCGTCGGTTTCTGCCGTGATATCCTTACTCATCTGCACCTTCCCCGTTGTCTGGACGAAGTCGGAGAAGCTTATGTCCGAACTCCCCGGCTATAAAGTCTTCGCGCTGCGCTATGCCACCATGGCCTCCCGCGTGCGCCGTGACAATTTCATCTTCGCCGACGCCCACGAGACACGTATGCCGATCGACTATTTCGTCTGGGCGATCCAGGACGCCGAGCGAACCATTCTTGTCGATACCGGCTTCGACAAGGCTCAGGGCGAGCGCCGCGGACGCACTTTCCTGCATGACCCGGCCGATCTGCTCAAGCTGATCGGCATCGAGACTGGCAACGTGCGCGACGTGATCGTAACTCACATGCACTACGATCACATCGGCAATATCGACCTCTTTCCGGCCGCCACATTCCATCTCCAAGACAGAGAGATGGCCTATGCCACCGGCCGCTACATGTGCCATCAAGTGCTTTCGCAGGTCTTCGACGTAGAGGATGTCGTTGGCATGGTCCGGTGCGTCCATGCCGGACGCGTGCGATTTCATGACGGAGAGGCGCGGATCGCGCCCGGCCTCACGGTCCACCGTGTCGGCGGCCATTCCGGCGGCCTGCAGGTCGTCCGCGTGCACACCGAGCGCGGCTGGCTCGTGCTCGCCTCGGATGCATCGCATTTTACCGAGAATCGCACCAGGCGGAGCCCCTTCCCGGTCGTCCTGCACGTCGGCGAGATGCTCGAAGGCTACCGCCTGTGCGAAGAATTGGCTGACGGCGAGGATCTCATCATCCCCGGCCATGATCCCCAGGTGCTCGAGCGCTGGCCGCGATGGTCAGAGAGCGAGCCGAATATCGTGCGCGTCGACCTCGCTCCGCGAAGTTAGGTATCATCCATGATGTCGATTGGCTGCCTTGGACGATTGCTTCTGGCACATAGCATAACACGCTGAGCGTCCACTTCCGGGGCATAAGCGTCGGTTAGGATATCCCTGCATTCGTTGGCGAAGTGGCGCAACCTGCAAAGTTCCACCGCCGGCGGCGATCCATCCTTCGACAAGCTCAGGATGACGTCATGGTGAGTCTGTCGAACCATGGATTGCTTCCCCCGGCTTAAGGCCGGGGTCGCAACGACCGACATGTTCTCTCCCCGGAATTGTGCTAGGTCGGCCATGCGCTGGCCGCGCATAAGCTCGGTCGCTGATCGCTGGGAAGACTGCCATGCCCAAGATCGACATCGCCGCCGTGCCGCAACGCAAAGGCTCGGGCTATCCGCCGCCATTCGACGCACCCTGTGCCGAACGCGTGCGGCAGCGGCTGGGCAACGCCGGCGGGCTCACTGATTTCGGGGTCAATCTCATGCGCCTGCCGCCGGGCAATTGGTCGAGCCAGCGCCACTGGCATTCGGCCGAAGACGAATTCGTCTATGTGCTCGAAGGCGAACTGACGCTGATCGAAGATGGCGGCGAGACGGTGCTGCGCGCCGGCGATTGCGCGGCCTTTCCGAAAGGCTCCGGCAACGGCCATCACATGATCAACAAATCGGGCGCGATGGCGGTTTATCTTGAAGTCGGCACGCGCTCGCCCGCCGACGTTACCATCTGCTCCGACATCGACATGATGAGCTCCAACGCCGACGGCCGGTTCGTGCACAAGGATGGCACGCCCTATCCCGAACCCTAAATCTAGCAACTGCGTAGAGTCTCGAGGGAGCTCTTCGGTGCTCCCTCAATTTTTGTGTCGTGTCCGGAATAGCCAAGGTCGAGAACATGATCGCCGGTATGCGGTCTCAGTGGGCGGCTGTGGTGGCTAGGCAAGGCTTGGGTCAGCGGGACCCGCCAAATCACAGAGACGCCGGTAGGTTCTGGCGGATAGGCAAGGCTTGGGTCAGCGGGACCCATCAAATCGCTGGGAGCCGGTTGGTTCTGAGGGACAGACAAGGCGTGGGTCGGTGGACAGGGGTGGAAGTCCTAGGAAAAAATTCTATCCATGATCCGGATGGCTCGGGTGTCGGCAGCAAAAAAATGGCTAAGTGTGGCCCTTTCCGTCAAGGAGAGGCAAAGATAACCGGCCATGTCATTGCAGCTGAGCGCCGATGGGCGGAGGCTCGCGACCCCAAAGCTAATCCCAGGAAACTCGAGCAGCGGCTGATTTCAAGAAAATCAGCGCGCTGACTTCGCCCAGCTGAAGAACTCCTCAATGATAGCTTTATTGGGGTGATCGGCGCGATAGAGCAGGTAATAGCCGGCTCCTGGAAGCTCGCTGTCGAGGGCCTTGACGAGTCTGCCGCTGCGCAGCTCCTCGGCCACCAGAAGGTCATCGCAGATGGCGATACCCTGTCCGGCGATCACGGCATCGATCGCATGCAACTCTTCCCGAAAAGTCAGTTGATCGAGCTCCTCGAGGAAGGGGACCGTGGGATCCTCGGCGCGAAGACCATCCAGCCACCAGCGCCAAGTCGGCGGGTGAACGGCCTGGGGCGACCAATACCAATGGATCACCGTGTGGAATCTGAGCTCATGGTAACCTCCGAGCGGTTTGCCTTCGGGCAGCGAACTCGGGTTGCACAGGACGAGGAATTTGTTCTTAAAGAGTTCCCTGGCGGCCAAACCGGCGGGCGGGTCCGAGGTCCAACGAATGGCGATGTCGCACTCGCCACCCTGCAGGTTGAGCACGCGGTCGGTGCCAATGATTTCCAGTGAAATGCCCGGATGCACCTCGCGCCACGAGGGCAAGCGTGGCACCAGCCATCGGCTCGCAAAGGCGTTGGTGGTCGAAACTTTCAAGGAGCGTTCCAGGGGAAATTCGTGGACGGCCGATAGCGCATCGGCAAAGGAATCGAGCCCTTCGCGAATTACCGGGAAAAGGCGGGCGCCGGCCTCGGTCAAGGCTAGTGGCCGTGGGCGGCGCCGAAAAAGGGGGCGCCCGCAACAGCTTTCCAGCAGTTTGATTTGGTGGCTGATCGCCGTTGGCGTGACCGCGAGCTCATCCGCTGCAGCCTTGAAGCTCAAATGGCGCGCGGCCGCCTCGAAGGCGCGAAGTTGAGCCAATGGGGGTAAAGACCTCATTGTCCTGATTCTAGATGAACTGAGTTCACCCAACACCTCAAATATTCGATTTTGCCACGACCCGGCCGTCGCCCCGATGATGACCGTCAATCGCAAATCAGCATCCATCGGGAGACGCCATGTTCACCACATCCGAGATCGCGGCGTTCGCGAAGCGGCTCCGCAGTCAGCTGCTACGCCCTGGGGACGACAACTATGATGAGGCGCGGAGGGTCTGGAATGGTATGATCGACAAACGCCCCGCGTTGATCGTGCGAGCCGCGGGCGTCGCCGATGTCATCCAGGCGGTCGAATTTGCCCGCGAGAGCGGTCTCGTGCTTGCGGTGCGAGGGGGCGGCCACAACGTCTCCGGCAACGCCGTTTGCGACGGGGGATTGACGCTCGATCTCTCCCTGATGCGAAGCGTTCGGGTCGATCCGAAGCGACAGAGCCTTCGCGCGGAAGGCGGCACGCTGTGGCGCGATCTGGACCACGAAGCCGAAGCCTTCGGCCTGGCGACGACGGGCGGTCTGATCAGCAGCACAGGCATCGCCGGTCTAACACTGGGCGGCGGCCTCGGTTGGTTGATGGGCAGCTATGGATTGGCCTGCGACAACCTTCTCTCGGTCGATCTCGTGACCGCGGCGGGCGAGTTGGTCACGGCCAGCGCCAGCGAGAACGCCGATCTCTTTTGGGGTCTGCGCGGCGGCGGCGGTAATTTCGGCGTCGCCACCTCTCTCGAGTACCGGCTTCATCCGGTGGGCCCGATGCTGGGTGGTCTGATCATTCACCCCCTGGAGCAGGCTGCCGACCTCTTCCGTTTCTATGAGGCGTTCACGCGCGAGGCGCCGGACGCGCTCGGTTCGATGCTCCTCTTCGTTACCTCGCCGGACGGCGAACGGGTAGCAGCCCTTGCGGTCTGTTACAACGGCCCACCCGAAGAAGGCGAGGTCCTGCTGGCGCCCCTGCGGGCCTTCGGCTCACCGCTGGCCGATACCATCGGACCCATGCGCTACACGCAAATCCAGCAAATGTTCGACGAAGGCTTTCCCGCCGGACTGCAGAACTACTGGCGATCGAGCTTCCTCGAGTATCTCGATGGCGATGGCATCGAGGCCATCGTCGAACGGTTCCGGCAAGCGCCCTCGCCCCAGGCCGCGATCGCCATCGAACAACTGGGGGGCGCGGTGGCCCGGGTTTCGGCCGAGGATACGGCCTTCAACCACCGCGCATCGCGCTTCAATCTCCTGATCCTCGGCATGTGGCCCGAGAGGCACGCCAAGGCGGAGAACGTCGGGTGGGTTCAGAGCATCTCCGAGACCCTAGCGCCTAATGCCTCGAGCCGCGTCTATGTCAATTACTTGGGACAAAGTGGCGATGAGGGCGTGGGCCGCGTCGAGGCTGCCTATGGGCCCGAGGCCTATGCCCGTCTGGTGGCCTTGAAGAACAAATATGATCCAGAGAATCTCTTTCGCCTGAACCAGAACATCCAGCCGACGGCGAACGGCTGAGCCAAGGAAAAGGAGGACAAAAATGGAAGACTGCAAAGACACTCACGCGGGCGGCTGCTTGTGCGGAGCGGTGCGCTACCAAGCCAGCGGCAAGCCCTTCTGGGTCGGGCATTGCCACTGCCAAAGCTGTCGCCGGCACTCGGGCGCACCGGTCGTGACCTTCGCCGGCTTCAGCGCGAGCCAAGTCGTTTTCACTAAGGGCCAGCGACGGGTCTACAACTCCTCACCCGGCGTGGGCCGAGCCTTCTGCGGCGCGTGCGGAACGCCCCTCACCTGGGAAGGCCAAAGCAAAATTCCCGAAAGGGGTCACATCTTCGAATTTCACATCAGCACCCTGGACGAGCCCGAGACTTTCGTCCCGACGAACCACGTATTTTACCCAGAGAAATTGTCTTGGTTCGACGTGGCCGACAATTTGCCCCGGTATATTGGCTTTGACTTCAACAGTGAAATATGCCGACACGGACCGGCCAACGGCGGTCTGCCGAAATGAATACCACTTCTCCTCCGGGTCAGATCGGCGATTCATTTTAGCGATGGGAAAGTCCGCTGTCAGCCTGGGAGCAGCCGCGAATAGCATCTATCGTTAGTTCGCATTCGTGTCAGGAAGAGGCCGACTGCGCACCAAAAACAAGCACTTACCAGCTTCGCGGACTAAACCAGCAAGGCGCGAACGCGCTGGTCGTAGTTGTCGGCCAAGGCGCACAGTGCAGCCGCTCCATCGCCAGCAAAGGACGGGCCGTGCATGAGTCCCAATGTGCGCGGCGAGAACTCCGCGAGCCGCCGGATCGTCGCTCCCATGCCAGGGTTAAGGCTAGAATACTTGAACAGGTCCTCCGCCACGATCGCCGGCCCGACAATGTCGGTCTCTGTCAATGCAGACTTATCGCCGAGTTGGGTGAACAGGTCGCCGCACAGCAGGGTTCCGGTCGTCTCCTCGTAAAGAACGCCTGCATCCCAACCATGCGGGATATGCGGCGTATCGAGGTAACGCACGCGCTTGCCCTTGCCGAGATCGATCACTCCACCGTCTTGCAAGACGCGAGGTGTTCGGTCAGCCATGTCGTTCAGCGAGACTAGGCATCCGGTCTGGCCGTGCGTGACCTCGGCTTGCGGCGCGACGGCCAACCACTCGTTCATCGCACCGCATTCGTCAGCTTCATAGTGGCCGAAGGCGATCCAGCGCAGCCGCTCGGGCGGAATGAGGCGACTGACGGCCGAATGAATGTGCGGGAACATCTTGCGGGGGCCGGTGTGGAACAGCAGAGGATCATCTCCCAGGACCAGGAATTGATTGAACGTGAATCCGACAGGCGGCGCGATTTCGGGCACGAAGGTCGAAAGCCGAAAGATGCCGGCGGTGATCTCGTTGATCTTGGTTTCCATGATTTTCTCCGGGTGCGCGGGTCTGCACGGCGGTTAGCCATACATGGCCAGCTATCGCGAGGTGCGTGGCCGGCAATTGAACTCCAAACAGCGGGCGTTATTGCGGCTGGCGCTGAGCTTCTTCACGTGGCGCACGCTGGTGCCCGAAGGCCGATTGAAACAGGTTGCGACACGAGCCGTCTTGCCGCCCTCGGCGCTCGGCTGCAAGGAACTGGAAGGGGACACGCAGATTTAACCGACGCGCGCTGGCCTCGCGCAGAGCAATTTGGAGTGAATTGATCCTGGTCAAAGATCGACGCCCAATAGCCAAATATCGGGAGAATTGGCTAAGTAGTAATAACTCACCCAGAGAGAAGGTCCGGCCATGGAATCTGCAAAGGTGTTGCTGCGTTTATCGATCGTCGCCTGTGTCAGTGTCGCGATGTTTACAGCGGCAGCCGCCCAGCAAAGTGCGGACACAATCTTCATTGGAGGCGACGTTGTCACTGTCAACGACGCGCAACCAATAGCCAAGGCCGTTGCAGTTACCGATGGCAAGATCGTCGCCGTTGGGTCCGAGGGCACCGTGATGGACTTGCGTGGCCCCGAAACCGAGATCGTCTATATGGGCGGGGGCACAATGATCCCAGGAATCATCGATCCGCACAGCCATTTCTTCAATGCACTGGCTATGCAGGACCAGCCCAACATCTCCTATCCTCCGGTGGGCACTGCTGAGACGCCCGATGACATCGTCGAGATAATCAAGCAGTTCGCCGAAGATCGAAACATCAAGCCAGGCGAGATTATACTTGCTTACGGATATGACGAGAATCTGATGCCGAAAGGCAATCAGCTAACGCGCGATCATCTCGATGCGGCGTTTTCTGACAACCCGGTCGCGGTCCAGCACGTCTCGTTGCATGGCGCGGTCCTCAATTCGGCCGCCTTTCAAAAGGTCGGGATCGACGCAAACACGGTTACACCCGAAGGCGGCGTGATACTTCGCCGTGGCAATGGCTCGCTTGAGCCGCTCGGACTGATCATGGAGACGGCGTGGATGCCGATCTTCACCAAGATACCTCAGCCCGACGAAGAGACGCTAATGCGCCAGCTTGAGGGTGCGCAGGCGCTCTATGCCGCCAATGGCATCACGACCGCACAGGAGGGTGCGACCGCAAAACCGCAGGTCGATGCGCTGGCAAGAGGGGCAGAGCAAGGTCGGCTGTTCATCGATGTCGCAATCTTCCCCTTCATCACTGAGTTCGAATCGGTTCTGGCGGAGCATCCAGTCGAGACATGGCGGAAATACAATAACGGCCTAAAGTTCGCCGGTGTGAAGATTACAATGGACGGTTCACCGCAAGGCAAGACGGCGTTGTTCACGACACCCTACCTCACAGGTGGGCCGGGCGGTGAGGCGAACTGGAAAGGTGAGCCGACTTTCCCGCAGAACGCCGTCAACAAGATGTTGAAGGATCTCTATGCGATGGCCCTACCTGTGAACGTTCATGCTAATGGCGACGGGGCCATCGACATGTTGCTGGAAGCCCACGCTCAGGCTTCGGAAGATACCACTGCCGACCGACGCACCACGATCATCCATAGTCAGTTCGTTCGGTCGGATCAGCTTGACAAGTATGTCGAGTATAAAATGATCCCGTCGTTCTATACCGAGCACACCTTCTTCTTCGGAGACAGCCACGTCGCCAACCGTGGACCTGAACAGGCTGCCTATCTCAGCCCGATGCGCGATGCGATAGATCGCGGCTTGCAGCCGACCAACCACACTGACTTCAACGTCGTCCCGATCGACCACATGATGGTGATTGAGACGGCGGTAACGCGAAGGATGCGCAATGGCGACGTGCTTGGCCCGGATCAACGGATCACCGCTTATGAAGCCCTGAAAGCGATCACGATCAATGCGGCCCGACATCTGTTCGAGGAGGACAGCAAGGGTTCAATCGAGGTCGGCAAACGGGCTGACTTGGCGATCCTCTCGGCGAATCCTCTGACCGTCGACCCCGACGACATCTCGTCGATTAGGGTCAAGTCGACTTACAAGGACGGCAAGATGATTTACCCGACGCGGCAATAGTGTGTTGTAGGGATCCATTGACGGCCCACATTCCAAGAGAATGCAGGGGGGCTGCCATTGCGTTGCGATACCGACGCACGCGCGGCCGCTTCGGTAGAGCGTCCTGCCGCCCCCGGCGCTCGGCTGCACAAGACTGAAAGCAGACGCCGCAGATTTGACCGCGGCGCATTAGCCGAGCCTGGCAACTCTGCTAGCAGGGTTGCGACCACTTTGCCAACACATGCAGGGATAGCTCAACCGCCGCCATGCTCCGGACGCAGACGCCCGGCGTATTACGCTACGTGCTGCCAGAAGCGGAGATTCCCAGATCCTTGCGTATGCCATCAATTTGCCGGTGTAAACGGCGACCATGCGGCACTCCAGAAGCCGCAGTAGGCGAGCGGCAAGCTCGCCCGAGGCTTGGACTGTCGTCGCGAGCTGCAAGCCTTGACGCGAAATGAGCGTCAACATGGAGCGAGGGGATTCGATCATGACACCAAGAATGCTCAAGACTTGCGCTCTCGCTGTTATGCTGTTGGGTCTCGACGCGCTCGCATTGAACGGAAGGGGTGCGGCGCAGGACGTAGACCCGGCTGAATTGGTCAGGGATATTCACGCCATCTTCGGCGAACATCATGCTCGCGCCGTGCACGCCAAGGGAGTCGTTCTGGAAGCGACCTTCGAACCGACGGAGCAGGCGCGCCAGCTCAGCAAAGCGAGCGTTTTCGCAGGCAAGCTTCAAGCAACGGTGCGCCTTTCGGATACGACAGGCATACCCGAGATTCCCGATGCCGATCCCAATGCCAGCCCTCATGGGCTCGCGGTCAAGTTCACGCTCGGCGACGGCTCCGAGATGGATTTGGTCACGCACAGCTTCAATGGCTTTCCCGCCGCTACGGCCGCAGACTTCGACACCTTCCTCAAGGCTGTTGCGGCGAGCGGGCCCGGAGCGGCAAAGCCCACGCCGATCGAGAAATACCTGCAAGCCCATCCCAACGCCGTGCCCTTCGTCACACAGCAGAATCCGCCGCCGGAAAGCTTCGCGACGACCACCTATTTCGGCGTCAATGCATTTGCGTTCGTCGATGCCTCCGGCAAGAAGACCACAGTGCGCTATCGATTTGTTCCGGAAGCGGGTGAGAAGTATCTCGACGCGGCAACCGCGGCGTCAAAGGGGCCGAACTACCTCATGGAAGAGATCGCAGCGCGTGTCGCCAAGGCCCCCGTCATGTTCGACTGGTTTGCGCAGATCGCGCAGCCGAGTGACAAGGCGGATGACCCATCGACCCCCTGGCCGGAGGATCGGGAACTGGTGAAACTGGGCACACTGACGATTACGGGCATGGCGGCCGACCAGGAGGGATTGAGCAGGAGCCTGCTGTTCCTTCCGAATAACGTGCCCGACGGCATCGAACCGGTCGATCCGATGATCGACGTGCGCAGCGCCGCCTATCCGATTTCCTTTGGCGAACGTCAGTGACCGTCCGCTCCGGTTCAAACAATCCGATGCGCCTGTCCGAGTGCCAACGTCCTCTTTGCTCATCTGTTGAACGATGCGCTCTACAAGCTCCAGTATGCTTCCCGATGGTTCCCTTATGGTTCCATTTTGCAACTTTAGGTAGTTCACGAGGGCAACATAAGGGAAACATAGAGGGTGTTTTGACCCCAAAATAACCAAAATAGATACCCAAAGGCGGGCCAAACGAACCGCTAAGTTTCCCCTAAGTTTCCCTGTGGTTGTCCCGTGGTTGTCATGAAATTCGGGTTTTCGGGTTCTCGGCCGGCAAAGCCCAGCAGAACGAGGGTCAACAAAAACGAGCTCCCCCGATTTCCGAAGCCCAAAATCAGCAGTCAGAACTGACCGACGGGAATAGCGCGACGCTCTATAGAAACCTGGCTCGGCTACACCAAGCTCCAGAGCACATCCGGGACCAGTGAACCCTTGAAACGTCTGTCAGAATAGATACCCGAGATCGTTCCCCGGGAGTGATGCTCAAGTCCATACCCTCTACCTCAGTTCATCAACTTTAGTTCTCTGTAACAAGCATACGAGAGCATGGACTTGGGCATGTCATAGGTTCTCGGGGAAACTCCGACAGAGGCAAATCTACAGAGAAGACCCGAGACCAAGGCGCTGTGGAACAGGCAACCCCGTGGCTCTCTTCTCTACATTATTCGCCAAGCTAGGCCCGAAACCTCGACAACGGGGACATCCACCGACCCAGAAGTCGTTTTGGCAGAATCTAGGGCACACCAATGCGGCTAAGGCGATGTCGCCGCGGCGGTCTCCAATCATCAACGCGATAGCTCGGCTGCGTCGCGGGTGAGTTCCTTCCTCAGCCTGCACCAAGATTTTGAGCAACCGACCAACGTCATAGTTGAGGGTCCATGGCGCGTGGCGAATTAAACATGGGCAAGGTCCTGATCTCTGGTGCACGGGTGAGTTCGCCATGAGACGTCGCACTTCGCCCTTGGGGGTCAGGGCAGTGACCCCTGAGTTAAGCATTCTCGCGCTACAGGACGTTGCGAGGACTAGCAGGGATGGGCGCACAGTATTCTCCCCGACGTTCGCGCCCTTCCAACGGCTCGCGGTGGTGGCAACTCAGTCACCGTGTCGCCGACGATCAACGTCAGCGTCGAAGCCGGCTCTCGCGGACCCGCTGCCGATCGCGAGCTGGGTCAATCTGATCGTGCGCACGGCAGAAGCCACCATCAAGCAGATAGTTTCGACTGAACTGCGCGCACAGATGCGCCCCGGTGGTCTGCTGCGCCAATAACGCATTGGAACGCTATCAGGATTTGCAGGAATGAACGCACGGGCACTTTTAACGCTTAGCGCAGCAGGGATAGCCCTCTTGCGTGACCAGCTCAGCGACGAGGAATTCGAGCGTCGCTGAGGTGCGACGAATTGGCATAGCCGTTATGCGAGTGACCCACGAGTGCCAACGCTATAGCTGAATCGTAAACGCAAACAGCAAGGTTGTGCGGCAGCGAAAGCGCGGCGCCCAAGGAGAAGTAATGTCCAAAATTCTGATACCAACGCGACGATTCAGAGGTCAAGGCAGCTATCCCCGCGTGGCTCGACCAATGGCGGTTCACTCAATTCATCACGCTCGCGACAAACGATGCGACCCTTGCCAACCGCCGGTTGCCGGGCTCACAGGTGCCGTTCGCTTTCCTGAGAGACAAGCTTCGAGAGTGGGATGGACGGATCAATCGCCAGCTCCTCGGAACCCAGTGGTGGAGGAGTTCCGATCGAATGTTTGCCTTCTGGTTTCTTGAGAAGCCGAACTCAAATCCGCACTGGCATGGACTAGTTCGGTTTTTCAGCAATTGCGACACCTTGCATGAAGTAGCGGTCCAGGAGGGACTCGTCTGCTCCTTAGCCGAGCCTGTTTGGAAACGGCTCGTTCCCTCCGGATCAGTGAAGGTCCGGCCCATCACTTGTCAGAACGGAATCGCGAAATACGTTGCAAAAGAACTCGGGAATGAGCTATCCTATAATCACTTCATCACGCCTGATGAATTTCAGCGTGGGTGAAGCTCACCAAGAACCGCGAAGACGCTGTGGCGAAGCCCGGCGGAGCTAGTAGCTTGGACAAGCAGGAAACTTAGCTCGCGGTTACGGCCGCGATGGCTTCGCGTGTCTAAGCACCAGATGATCCAATCACCGGAATTGGCGACTTTTTTTGTGCGAAGTCACATTTACGGAACTGGCGACTTTTTTTGTGCGGGACAAGACGTCCCAGCTTTGGGAGAAGAAACGAATGACCGACCATACCGCGCGCGAGGTCGAGCCCACCGTTGCGCGCCCCATCATTGACCGCCTTGACCCCTCGCTGGCGCCAGGCTGCTACGGATCGTCCTTCTGCTTTCATGAAGACGCTCCGGAGTGCATGAGCTGCCCGTTCATCAATACCTGCCGGCCCTTGGCGGCGGAGTTGATGGCGGCTATCGGCGCCAAATATGGCGTCGTGCCGAAAGTGCACAAAGATCCGCTCGACGCGCACGGCCGCCACTTCGAGGTTGTCGAACCGCCCAACGAGGAGGTCAGCGCCGAGCAGGCCTGGAACCGGGAAGAGTTGAGCGGGTGGAGGAGCTGGGAACTAAAGAAACGCGCCGACCGTGACGGCAAACGCGCCGAGCGGGAAGCCAAGAAGGAAGACCAGCGAGCAGCCGAACAGGCCCGCGCCAAGGGAGCCGTGACGATCGTGAATGCCATCCGCGCCGAGGCCAAGTCACGTCTCGCACTGCTCAAGCGCGCGACCGCTGCGGAACATCTCAACAAGAGTTCTCGCGAAGATCGAGGGAAACGAGGAACGTTATGTGCGCGTTTGGGTTGCACAGGTGATTACCGAGACGTTGAAGGGGCGCAAGGCTTCGCGCGCGGAGATTGCCGACCAGTTTTCCAGAACGTCCGGACCGATCAGTCGGTCTCAAGTTCGGACCGCGCTCGAGAGGGCCGCTTCGTTTGAGGAACAAGGCATCTGGACCCCCTTCAAGCCGCCGGCCTGATTTGTGCGGGCAAGCCATCTCTCCGGTCTCCATCGGATCTGAAAGTCAATGACTGAACCAATTTTGGCATTTGAGCATGGTCTGAACCGCACCCAAGTCGCTCAACTGGTTTTTGGTCGTATGAGCGAAACGGGCTGGCTGCACCTCGAACGCGCTCTCATGACGACCAAGTGGTTCGACTATCGCTTCATGCCGCCGTTCGAAGCCACTCTGTGCTACATCTGTGAGTATAACATTGCCTATAAGCACTTCCGCGGTTCGAACTTCGACCATGAGACGTCTAAGCATGTGAAGCTGGTCGAGCCTCACTACTTCTATAAAATGAAAACCTTCGAGAAGCATAAAAAAACCCTGCGCTCTCTTTGGCGCGGTCGGCAGATCGCCGACATGGCGGGCATGCCCTACGGTGTCTTTCTGTCGATCGCCTTTGAGTTGCGGCTGCGCTATTGGAAGCGTTCTTTCATGCCACAGGCTAACCAAGCTACACCTTCGATGAAACGAAGCTGGAGCATATCTGCGCCAAGTGGAGGGAGCGCCAGGAGGGAATACTGTATTTCGGCCGGCACCAGAATTACCGGCTGCATCGCTACCGCGATCACCGGGCGCAGAACGACCATCACGAATGGCTGTTCAAGCAGTCTGACATCCGCGAAAACGGCCTGCATCTGCTAGCCCGCTTCATTAACGAGGAGCTGCTGCCGGAAGAGAAGGTCCGCAGCCGCATCGGACCTGAGCGCTTCGAGAAGCTGCAGGCATATATGTGAGCGTTTCCCGCGCGCGACCCGCGCCGGCCATTCATCAGCGAGCTCCTTGAACGCCATCGTTCACCCCTGCGGCCGGCTTCTCTGGCGCATGGATCGCTGCCCACATGAAGGTGAAGCGGCGTGCGGAGGAACTCTACAGTATCGAACGCGCCAATTTTTTGGCCCGGCGCTAACAGCCAATACTTACCGATTGCCGAGCGCCGACACTGGTCGCGTCCTGCCGCTCCTCGAAGCTTGGACAAGCGCGGCGCTCAGCGCTTTGTCTGGTGACGAGTAGACAAGTGCTGTGGCGCGGCACAGCTTGACTTGCGAGCCGGTGCCCCTATACGGCCGCCATGAGCACGGGCACCCAAGAGCTCTGGGTAAGACAGCTGGAGTTCGTCCAGGCGATCATCGCGCGTCTGGCGGGCTACGGCGCTGATCTAAAGAACTACTGCATAACGCTGGTTACAGCTGTGGTCGGCGTGGCGATCACCGCGGGCAAGCCGGCGATCGGCCTGATTGCGCTACTGCCGATTATCGTTTTTGCCGGCCTCGATGTTCAGTATCTGCGAACCGAGCGGCGATACCGGGATTCGTATGCCCTCGTGCGGGCGGAACCGCCAGACACCATGCCGTCATTCGACTTGAACCCGGAGAGAGTGCCACCATCTGAACTCTGGTCATCGCTGGCGAGTTGGTCGATTTGGCCCTTCTATGCTGCTTTGACGGTCGGGGTTCTGGTTATCATCTATTTCGGGGAAATGGCATGAGCAATCCCTTCGGGGGCTTCGGTAGCCCTTCTCGATATCGCAGACCATCTCTAATCGGCGGCCTGGCTCCATTTGGCGTTCCATCTGTCTCAACCAAGCGCAGGACGTTCTTTTCCTTTCACTATGACGACGTGATGCGGGTGAACGCGGTTCGAAACGCTTTCAAAGTCTACAACCCAGGCACCATCTACCAACCTACGTTCTATGACAGCAGCCTGTGGGAGAGGCGTAAGCTTGAGGGTCCGGAAGCTATCAAGAGGCTAATCCGAGAGGGCGTTGATTACACGTCTGTGGTGGCGGTGCTGGTCGGTTTCAATACGTGGAGCAGGCGATGGGTGAGATACGAGATCGCCCGAAGCGTGATCGATGGCAAGGGCTTGCTGGCGATCCATATCAACGGCATCCCGGCACCACGAGCGCCTCGCGCCTGATGTCCGAGGGCAGAATCCAATCAGTCACATGGCAATCGGAAGGATCATGGACGGCACCTATCGCTTGTTCGAGTGGAAAGGCGGTCCGTTCTGGGATCGCTATTCGGACTATACGGGCGCGGTTAGACTACCTGCCTATCTGGCTGAACCTGGCCATGGACAAGTGACGCCGCTCAACCGAGGGACAATTGAATACGATTTCGCCGCGCAGTAGCCACAAAAACATCGGCGGTTGGTTGGATGTGGCTGCGAAGAGCGCTGGTCGATAGAGACAGAGAACCCACTGGCAAGTGGTAACTCTAGTCTTCTGGTAGTTTGTAGTTTTCTGCAACTTCATCGAGAAATTCCGGCCGCAAATATCGAGCTAGCGCACCTGCCTTTTCCACGTGGCTCGCGCAATGCCCCAAACGGGATGAATTGGCACATCTCCGTCATGGGTGGAGAAAGCCGAGAGAACGTGGGACGGTTCACTTCTTGTATCACCTTGTCGCGACGAACGTCGGGAGCGACGAGGAACAGCGGCATGTTCAAATTTGGCTGCATCGCAATTAGATCGGACATCCGCAAGAGGCCCGAGTAGAATCCCAAGTCGTGCTTTCGATTTGAAATGCCGCGACAATAGTTTTTCCTCTGAGCCAGAGCACATCAATCAATTCGATTGTCGTATTTGTAGCTTCGTCGAAATGGAAACGGGAAGCTCGGTGAGCAGCCGCGCGATAGACGAGAACGTCTGTCCGTTGTGCGTTCGCCCGCGGTCGTCTCTGGCGACCCACACGTCAAGGCCCATGTCACTTCCGAGCCTGAGCAACATGAGCTGAACTTCGCTATGCCTCTCTTGGTTTGCCGGGCGTGGTTGTTCGGGCACTGGTTTCCTCAACCTCCTCGCTGTCAGTTTCCTCATCATCCTGCGGAATTGTGACTGCACCTGCCTGCTTCGTTCTATAGAGCGGCGGAACTTTGGCCAATTTCTTCGGGTCGAATTGCCTTGGTGCGGGATTACGCTGCGCTTCCTCCAAGGCCGCTACTACTGCTTCCCCGTCAGCTTTCGACCACTGAGCTGGGGATGCTCTTACAGCGCCTGTCCATGCGTTGGGCGATTGCGTCTTCTGAAAGATGGACAGCCGATCCTCCATCATCAGTATCGGCACCGCGTGAAGTGGTTCTACCCGCAGCACCACTTTGACAGGCACACGAGCCGGAAACTGGTCCAGGCTCCAGATTTTGGTATTGGCATCCTGGTATGGCTCACCGGTCACCTCAAGAACGCCTATCCACCGAAGAACACCCTGTCAGGTAGCAGAGAAGGTAGTCACCTTGTCGAAGCTGGCGGACCGTGTTCCATCGCGTTTGCGAGAAGCCAGAAACGGTGCCTCCGGCCTTAAGGAACTCGTTCCAGGTGGTTCCGGTAAAGAGGTCGAGCCAATAGCGCCTTCCCATCGGTTATCCCCCCTTTGCGGCACATCGGTCTCCAGCTGCGCGGCCATTAGTGGTCCGGTGATCGGAGCGCCAGTAATATCAGCCCGATCCGCGACGATGTCCACGACTAGGCCCGCAACGAGCAGGTCCACGACGATCAGGCATTCGGTCAATACTGACTGACGCTCGTTCCCGGCTCCGGCTTTCAAAAATATCTCGATCAGGACCCAAGATTTCTACGCCCGCCCCCGCTTATGGACTGTCGAACAGTCTGCTGTTCGGTGAACCCTTGTGTGACTTGGCCCGCCCGGGTGTCATGGGCCTCGGCGGGCCTTCGTTTCGAGGAAGATTAACAGTGGGAAGCCGGTATTAGGCTAAGGCCATGAGAAACCATCTCTACTACGGCCATAACCTTGAAATCTGCGGAAGCGCGCGCGTGTATCGATGACGACTATGGCGCGACCCCGATTAGGATCAGCGGCCGGCACAATCAATCACGGGCAATACCAAAGTGGTCCGATGTTGAAGCAGCCGCGGCGGCTCCAGTTGCTCGGACGATTCCGGCTTCCCTGTCCACACGGGTCGGGGCGAAAGTTCCTACCGACATGGCGATGCTCCTCTGAACGTCCTTCTCCACTGTGGAACACGACCCCGCTGACACTGGCGATGGCGACCGTGCACTCTCTGGACAAGGCTGGAGTCCACCTCCGGAACCGCTACCGCGGCAAGCGGTATGGTTGCAGCCGGCACAGAGTTGGGGACAACCATAGTAAACAAGACGACGAGTGCAGCACCTACCAAGTGAATCATGTCTTAGGTCCCCTCCCTATGTGCCTCTGCGAAATCCAACATCGTCTCCGATGACCGTGGTTCGGACCGATGGGAAGCGGTTCCGGCGTGGCGATGTCGAGCTTCTCGAACTCGATCTTGTCCTTCCAGACCTTTCGCAGGAAATCCTCGAACACCTGGATCGTGAGTTGCTCGCCGGGACAGCGGCGGTAACCGAAACCGAAGGGTGCGAAGCCAGCATGGTCGCAGACCGGCAGCGGCTTGTCATCGACGATGCCATAGACGGTGCCAAACCCGCTGTTGTGCATGACCGCCTTCCTGCCATCCTTGACCTCGAAGGCCGTTCTGTCGAACGGGCATTTGGCAAAGCCGACCTGCTCGCACTTGGCTTCATCGATCTGATGGCTTGTCGGGGCGTTGTTGTAACGGTCGGGATCGAAGTTATTGGCGTCTCTTCCATTGCACGGCGTCAAAGCTCGTCGCCTCATGCGGGCTCGCGACATAGCCGTGCCTCTCGAAGGGCGGCACCCTCACTTCTTGGACGGCCGATATGCTTCCGCCATTGGGCGTGATTGTGCGGAACAACTCCATGACGAAGCGTTCAAGCGGCGTGAAGGCATTGCCGCCTGCATCGTCGAAGTTCCCCTCCATGGTCTTCTTGAACCAAGCCTTGGCATCTGGGTCACCCGTATCCCGCGCCAGCTTCAGCATGATGTTGTACATCGTGTTGCCCCATTGACTCAGGGCAACGAAGTTGTGGAAGACCTCAAAGACCACGTCCTTGTGCGCGAAATCTTTCCCGTCCCCGGCGTTCTTGATCCAGTAGAAGGCGAAGGTCTTTTCTGGGTTGGGTGTCTTGCCGCTGACGATGTCGGCAAGCCTGTCGTTAATCCATTCCTTTAGGAAATCGAGGTGGAAGCGCACCGTCATATAGTTCTGATAGACGATCTTCTGTGTCGGATCACGATAGGCAAGGACAGTGTTGAAGCTTTGCCCGATCTCGCGCACTCGGGCTGGAATGGCGTCACCGTTCACGCCGAGATGCAAATCCCAATACAGGTCGAAATAGTTTTCGAGATAGCGGCGCATCAGCGGCTTGCCAGCGTTGCTGACGTCCAGCAGCTTGTCGAAAAACTGCGTGACCTTGTCGCCATACATTGGGCGATACAGATCAGGCGTCATAGCGGACATGTAGATGCGCTTTCGTCGGTTGTCCGGGCCGCGCTTCTCCAAGCCTTGCAGGAAGACGGTGACGCCATCCTGGGGAGCAGGCTTCCAAGTCTCGCTCAGCAACCCCCAAAGATCATAGGGCAAGGCATTTTCTTTGGTGAACTTCACATCGATCATGGGGAGGAAGAGCCTTTCCCCTTGATAGATGGTGTTCAGGAACCACGGGACGATCACGTTCTCCACATAGGCAGGATCGAACTCTGCCAGGAACTGCTTGCGCAGCCGCGCTACAGCCGCTTCCAACTCGCTGGGCGACAGAGGTTGACGATCGCCAGCGGGGTCATGGCCGAGATACATCGCGTGGGCGCTCGGCGGAGCCGATGCTCCAACAACGGCTGCAGCACCACCTGCTAAGAATGCTCGTCTCTCCATAATCATCTCTCGATTGTGTGGATTAGCTTCGCGAATATTCGACCTGGGCTGTCTGGCCTTTTACTGACTTTCAGCGCCAGTGCTCTGCACTAGACCGTGATGACGACGAAGTTTTGACGATTGGTTGCGAAAGGCTTCCTGCTGAGCAGTTGCTGCTCAGATTGTTGAGACTCCTGTAGCACGTCATCCATCGCTGCCTAGTTGGACCTTGGTATAGTAGGCTACGATGTTCGTTGCGATGGTCCAAAGTCTGACCGCGACTGTTCAGCGCCAGGGCGGCGCTAAGATCCGACTTGTTCATTAGCCGTCAGCCGGACCTTGGCGCCATCCCGGTAGCTTTCGCGCAGCAACACCGCGGGACGTGAGCCTCGGTTCGGGACGACAGCGACGTACATGCGCAGCTTGAATCACTGCGCGCAACGCGTTTCATTATGCATTCTCGCCAGATTCTCGGCAGTCGGATAACCTTATCGTATTGATATTGTTGAGAACTTCGGTCTTTTATCGATAACGCGCTGCACCCCTATGCGCACCTCCTCTGTGGTGAGCGCTTCAACCGGAACCAGCCACGGCGAGCCCGGCATGATTTGCGTCGCCGGCAGGATACCCTTGAGCACAAGGCTCTTTGCGGAGCCCACGAGATGCCGAGCACCTCGGCAGCTTTCATCAGACTGATCATCTGGTTGTTAGCCTTGGCCGGATCATATTCGGGTATGCCGAGACGCTCGCGCATTTCGCGCACGCGCACTGTCGTCCAAGTCTCGCCGTTGCTGGTTTTGCAGCGCATCCGGTTGAGCGATACGGCAAGCTCACGGTCCGGCCAGTGTCCGGCGAGCTTGCGGAGTGCATCGACTGCGGTAGGCGACGTGTCGCTCGGATACCGACCGATCTTGACGCGAGGAACTGGACCACCTCTGGACGGCGCCCGCCGGTCCAATGGCATCAGCAGCACGGCCTCGTTGGTCGCGTCATCGAGTTCGCACACGACCTCTTGAACCAGGATATGGATGAGACGCTGCTTGGTCCGCGTATCGGTTGAAGCTGCATTCCATACCGCCGGCAGGTCGTGGGCGAGTTGGAGGAGACGTGCGCGATCAATCTTTGGGCGCGCCGCTGACATAGCGGCACAGGTCCTCGATGCGGTGCTCAAGTCCAGCCACACGCTCCAACGCGTCGTTCCAGCGCGCCTCCAGTTCGCGGGCGACGTGGCGTTTGGCAGGATCCACCAGTTCGTATCGGCGTCCGGCCAGCGATGCTTCATAGCGAGCCCCTTCAAGCTCCCGCTCAACGGCGGCGATGATGTCCTTCCGCGAACGCTCGACTTGGTCCGAAGCGAAGATCGCGGCTTCCACGGCGCGGTCGGAGACCGCCTCCAGAACGTGCAGGGCAACAGCACGATCGATCCGAACACCTCCGATGCCGATGCACAGCCCGGCGCCCACATGGGCATCATCGCCGCGGCACTGATAGCGATGGGCGTTGCCTTTCCCCATGCCGTAGAAGATGCGCATCATCCGTCCGCAGCGCCCACACCGCATCAACCCGGTAAGCAGCGCGCGGCCGCCGCGCGCTGATTTGCGCGCGCAGTTGCTCTTCATATGCGCGTTCTCGAGTAGGAGCTTCTGGTTATCCTCGTATTCCTGCCAACTGATGTAGCCAGGATGATTATCACGCAACAGGATATTCCATTCGTCTCTGGGCTTCGCGAAGCCGCTGGCCTTGCGAGCGCGCCCATCCACGATCCGTCGTTCGCTGCGCCCTCCTGCCGAAGGCATAGGCGCCAGCATACAGGGGATTGTGAAGGATCTGCATGACGCTGTGATAGGCGGGCGCCTTCCAGACGAGCTTGCAGACATCGACGTTGCGCAAGACGACGGGCATCTTGATGTCGGCCGACCGCAACCACAGGAAGGCCTGCCGCGCACTGCCCAACTCGCGGAACTTCGCGAAGGCCAGCCGGATCGTATCGGCCACGTGCTCGTCGGGATCAATTTCGATCTTGCCCGCTTCGCTCCAGCGGAATCCGGGCGGGAGCATGAACCGGAATTCGCCGCGCCGCGCCTTGGAATTGCGAGCCGCGATGCCCCGCTGTCGCATCAGGCTCAATTCGTATTCCGACATCGTTCCCTTCAGCCCGAGCAACAAGCGATCGTTGACGAGCCGCGGATCGTAGGCGCCATCCGGATCGATAACCAGGGTACCGGCAAACGCGCACAAGTCGATCAGGTGATGCCAATCCCGCCCGTTGCGCGCCAGGCGTGACGCCTCGATGCAGAACACCGCGCCGACATCGCCGGAGCACACCATGGCGACAAGCCGCTCGAAGCCGGGACGCTGCATCGTGCCGGATCCCGAGCGGCCCAGATCGTCGTCGATCACCGTAACCGATGCGAAGCCCGTCGCTTCCGCGGCTCTGGCCAGGTCATATTGCCGACGCTGGCTCTCAAGATTGCCGGTCACCTGCGCCATGGTCGATTGGCGAACGTACACCACTGCGGTCCGGCCGAGATGGTCAGGCGTGATCTTGGTGTTCATCCACGCCTCCCTTTTTTGTTCCGGCCGCCAGAGCCTCCAGCAGAAGATCGGCCAGGGCCTCGACCAGTCCCTTCGTGTTTCGCTTCACTGGCGTTTGAGGAGTTTGACATTCCAGTTCGAGAACGAGCTGCCCTCGATTTCGATATCTGCTTCTCCGCACTGTCTCTCTCTCCTTCTCCCTCGAAGGATGGGATTGTGCGCGCCGCTTGCGATTTGCACCGAATGACGCGAGCACGGCGGCAAGTTCGTTGAGACCCTCGACACTGATCTCGGGAAGCCCGTGCGTCATGCCCGCGCAATAGCTCCCGTCGAACATCCAGTTCGGCAGCTCGCGGCTAAGGTCAGGCCGTTCGTCCGTATAGATGCACGTCAGATCCTTGCCGCGGCGAAACGGCGAGACCCGCAACGTTCTTCCAAACAGCGGGTGCCAGCGATAGGCGATCTTCGCAAAACGAAAACCGTATGCAGAATGTTGGTGGTTGC
>CAWHQZ010000025.1:0-10054 GCA_963831645.1 uncultured Alphaproteobacteria bacterium
CCCGCCATGGGGCGTGTTAGATTGGCAGCTAATCAACAGATCGTCGCCGACCGGGAGGAGTTTGTTTGGCACGTCGTTCAGCAACTGCCGAAAGAGCGGCAGTGCAGCCGGAAGCGGTCGCCGTTTATGACCTGCACAAGAGCTTCGGAACGCTCGAGGTCCTCAAGGGCGTCTCGATGACGGCAAGAGAAGGCGACGTCGTCTCGCTCATTGGCGCTTCCGGATCGGGCAAGAGTACCTTCCTGCGTTGCATCAATTTTCTCGAAATGCCAACTCGCGGAAGGATTGTCGTCGCAGGCGAGGAAGTGAAGCTCAAACCCGTGCGCGACGGCAGTGTCGGTCCCCGCCGATCAGCGGCAGCTGGAACGAATCCGCACACAGCTTGGCATGGTGTTCCAGAGTTTCAATCTGTGGCAGCACATGACTGTGCTGGAAAACGTCATCGAGGCCCCGGTGCACGTGCTCAAACTTGCAAAGGCGGCGGCCGTCGAACGAGCCGAAGCATTGCTGAACAAAGTCGGCCTCTACGAGAAGAAGGACCAGTACCCGGCGTTCCTGTCCGGCGGTCAACAGCAACGGGCGTCGATCGCCCGCGCCCTGTGCATGGAACCCAAGGTCATGCTGTTCGATGAGCCGACCTCGGCGCTCGATCCGGAGCTCGTCGGCGAGGTCCTGAAGGTGATCCGCGACCTCGCCGAAGAAGGGCGAACGATGATACTCGTAACCCATGAAATGAACTTCGCGCGCGGCGTGTCCAGTCACGTGATTTTCCTGCACCGGGGGCTGATCGAGGAGGAGGGCCCACCCTCCCGGGTGTTCGACGATCCCAAAAGTGAGCGGTGCCGCCAGTTCACCAAAACCAAGCAGCATTAGGGTGTGTGCTCATGGATTTGGTCCCGTCAGTAATTCACGCCCAGAGTATGTAACGTCTGCAAGGAGACAGCTCATGAGTGACGTTTTCAAGTTGGCGGCGGCAGCGGTGTTTGCCCTGGCTGTGGGGGCCGGCGCCGCACAGGCCGATCTCAAATTCGGCATCGCGCCGGAACCCTACGCGCCGTTCACGTCCAAAGACACTTCCGGCAAATGGGTCGGCTGGGAAGTCGACCTCATGGACGCGGTGTGCAAACACCTGAACGAAAAGTGTGAAATCGTGGAGGTGGCGTGGGACGGCATCATTCCTGCCTTAACGTCCAAGCAGATTGACCTGATCTGGAACTCCATGTCGATCACCGAAGAGCGCAAGAAAACCATCGACTTCTCGAACTTCTACTACAACACACCCGCCTTCATCATCGGCGCAAAAGACGGCGATCTCGACATCTCGCCCGAACATCTCAAGGGCAAGGTGATGGGCACTCAGGTCTCGACCACCCACGAGCGGTACCTGCAGAAGTACTTCGGTGCCGGTTCGGAGATAAAGACTTATCAAACGCAAGATGAGGCCAACAACGATCTGGCAGCCGGCCGTCTCGACTATGTGCAGGCCGACGGTGCGGCGCTCACCAACTTCCTCAAAACCGACCAGGGCAAGGCTTGCTGCGAGCTGAAGAGCGCGGTTCCGGACGATCCGGAAATTCTGGGCTTAGGGGCGGGCGCCGGCATCCGCAAGGAGGATACGGCCCTCAAGGAGAAGATCAATGGAGCTATTGCGGCGCTCGCGGAGTCGGGTGAAATCGCAAGGATCACCGACAAGTATAAGGAGTTGAAGGGGCAGATCATCCTACCATCGGTGTCACAGTAGCCTGTGCGGTTCTTGCCGGCGGTGTGATTAAACCCAGCCGGAAAATACGATAATGCCGCGTCCGGCTCAGGTAGCCGGACGTGGTTTCTGATGGGTGCGAACGCGGCGCAATGTCGGACATCTTGGGAGACTTCGCATTTGGCGACAAGGGCTACGGCGATGAGCTCCTCCGCGGCACGTTCCTGACGCTGCAGATTTCGTTTTTTGCCTACGCGATCGGGCTGCTAATTGGTCTCGCCGGCGCCATGGGCAAGCTCGGCGGGAGTCGGATCACGCGCGGGCTGCTCAACTTCTACACGACCTTTGTACGTGCCTCGCCCGAACTTGTCATCATTCTGCTGATCTACTACGCCGGCACCAGCGCGTTGAACCAGCTGCTTGCGCACTACGACTTCAAGGCCATTGCGGTGAGCGGCTTCATGGCGGCGGTTGGGGTTCTCGCCTTCACGCAGGGTGCCTATGCCACCGAAGTCCTAAGGGCGGCCATTCAGGCGATCCCGGTGGGCCAGATCGAAGCCGCCAAGGCTTTTGGGATGTCGTCGTGGCAAAGGCTCACCAGAATCATCGTGCCGGCCATGATGCCGCTCGCCATTCCGGGTATGGCCAACCTGTGGCTCATTGTAACGAAGAGCTCTTCGCTCATTGCGGTCGTGGGGTATACCGAACTGCTGCTTGCCACCCGCCAGGCAGCGGGCAACACCAAGCACTATCTCGCGTTCTACAGCGTTGCAGCGCTGGTCTATCTGCTCGTCACGCTCGCATCCAACCAAGCCTTCAGCCGCATCGAGACATATTTCCGGCGCGGCATGCCGAAACTCGGCTGAAGGGATACCCATGGACTGGCTCACGCAATACATGGTCTGGGACTGGGTGCCGAAATACGCAGCTCTGCTGACCAGCGGCCTGCGGATCACCATAAGTCTGCTCGTCTTTTCGGTGATATTCGGCATGGTCCTCGCCATACCGCTGGGACTTTTCCAGGCAACCGGACCGAGATGGCTTGCCGTGCCGGCGCGTGCATTCTGCACGTTCATCCGCGGCACGCCGCTGCTCGTACAGATATGGCTGCTCTATTACGGTTTCGGCTCGCTGTTCCCGCAAATTCCCGGGATCAGGCAGAGCATCTTTTGGCCGATCCTGCGCGAGGGCTACTATTATGCCTTGTTCGCGCTCACGATCAGTTTCGCAGGCTACGAGGGGGAGGTGATGCGGGGCGCTTTCCTTGCCGTCCCGAAGGGCGAGCTCGAGGCTGGTAAAGCCTTCGGAATGTCGCGCTGGGGCGTATTGCGGCGCATTTGGCTGCCGCGCGCGATAAGGCTCGCCCTGCCCACGCTTGCCGGGGAAACCGCGCTGCAGCTCCAGGCAACACCGCTCGCCGCCACGGTGACGGTGCTCGATCTGTTCGGAGTTTCGAACAAGATCAGGCAGGATACTTTCCGCGTATACGAACCCCTACTGCTTGTCCTCGCGATCTATGTCACACTCTATTTCTTCATCGTATGGGCTTTTCGCTGGTATGAAACGCGAATTCCACAAAGGAAATGACGGCCTGACCTGGGACCGGCCCTGAATGACCGTCAAAGCAAGGGAGGAAATCATGAAGTTATTGCAATCAGCGCCGCTTCTCGTCGCGGCCCTAGTTGCCGTCGGCAACCTCGGTCAGGCGGAGGCAGCGGAGAAGATCGTCGTTGCCAATTTCGACAACTACATGCCGAAAGACCTGCCGGCAAAGTTCACGGCGGATACCGGTATCGAGGTTGAAATCGCCGTTCAGGCGACGAACGAAGAGATCATGGGCAAGCTCACGGCGGGCGGGGGTAAGGGATACGATGTCGTGTTCGTTTCCTCGCCCTTCGCTGAAGTGCTCGACAAACTCGGCATCAGCGCGAAGATCGATCATTCGAAGATCCCGAACTTGGCCAATCTCTATCCGGAGGCCAACTCCCTGCAGCATGATCCCGGCAACAAATACTCAGTGCCCTATACCTGGGGAACCACCGGGATCTGCTACCGCTCCGACCTGGTGAAGAGCGAGCCACAGAGCTGGAACGATATCCTCAAACCCGCCGATGACGTCAGGGGCAAGCTTACCATGCTTTCGACCGACCGTTGGCTCATGGCGGCGGCATTCCTCGCCATGGGCAAATCCGTGAATTCGGTCGATCAGGCGACACTCGATGCCGCCAAGACGCAACTGACCGAAGCCAAGAAAAACATTCTCGCATACGACGATACTACCTTCTTCGCAAAACTCGTATCCGGTGAAGCAAGCCTCACCCATGCCTGGGACGGCTGGTGCAACTACGGCATCGCCGAAAACGACAAGATCAAATACGTCATACCCAAGGAAGGTTCCGACCTTTGGGTGGACACCATGGTCGTCACCGCAGCTTCCGAGCATAAGGACGCAGCGCACAAGTTCATCGACTATGTCCTGAAGGCCGATACCGCCAAATGGGTGGTCGAGAATATCATGTACAAGTCGCCCAACAAGGCCGGCATGGATGCCATCGACCAGGCCATGCTGCAGAAATTCCCGAACATGGGTATCGCGCCGGCCGAGCTGCTCAAATTCGAGCAGATGCGCGATCTCGGAGACGGGCAGAAGGCGTTTTCAAAGACCGTTACGGAGATTCTCGCCGCTCAGTAGCGTCCTGGCGGCCTCCCGGGGCAATGGCAGCCCGGGCCACTTCTCGATGACGGCCGGGATCGACCCGGCCGTCTTTTTCGGGACTCATCGGTATTGTCGGCACATGAACGCGTGATGAGCGCATCCGGACTGCAACGGACCGCGCTTTTGATGATGCTGCCGGGCCTCGGCTGGCTTGCATTCTTCATGGTCGCGCCCTGTCTAGTCGTTTTCGGGCTCGCATTCTTCGAGCGCGGCGTCTACGGCGGCATCGACTTCGACGCCCCGACACTCGAGAATTTCGCAAGGGCGACCGACCGGCTCTATTTCACGATTCTGATCGGCTCCGCCCGCATCGCCATCATCGCGACGGCCGTCTCGATCCTCATTGCCTATCCGGCGGCCTATGCGATCACGCGGGCAACGCCCAGCCGGCAGAACGCCCTGCTGGTGCTGGTGATGCTGCCGTTCTGGTCGAACTATCTCATCCGCACCTATGCATGGATGGTCCTGCTCAACCGTCAGGGTGTCATCAATGAAACGCTCGGCTGGCTCGGGCTCGTGCACGAACCCCTTGACCTCCTCTACAACGAATTCGCCGTCGTCCTGGGGCTTGTCTACAACTATTGCCCATTCGTTATCCTGGCCGTCTATTCGGCACTGCAGCGACTCGATTTGTCTTTTGCGGAAGCCTCCCGCGATCTGGGAGCCGGAGCGTGGCAGACGTTCTTCCGGATAACCCTGCCGCTGACCATGCCGGGCGTGGCAGCGGGCGGTGTCTTTGTTTTCGTCCTGTCGATCGGCAACTTCATCACTCCCGACCTGCTTGGTGGAGGACGCATGCAAATGGTCGGCAACCTAATCTATGACCAGTTTCTGATCGCCCGTGATTGGCCATTCGGAGCCACCCTGTCGCTCATCCTCATTGGCGTCATGATGGTCCTGCTGTTTGCGCAGGCGCTCGCCGCCGGTCGCACCCGCGGAGCAATTCATGCCTAAGGCCCTGCGAACGCACTTGGGTCTGATGTTCGTCTTTCTCTACGCACCGATCGTCATGCTGATGGTTTTGAGCTTCAACGAGGCAGGTCTGCCTACCGTTTGGACCGGATTTTCGTTTGCGTGGTACGGGAAGCTCGCCCACAGTCCAGACATCATCAAGTCGGCATTGAACTCCCTCATCGTCGCCGTAGCGTCGACCGCAATCGCAACGGTGCTCGGAACCTTGCTGGCCGTCGGGGTGGAACGGAGACGAGCTTCGGCGGCGGCTGATGCGTTGCTGTTCGCGCCCATGATCATTCCAGACGTAGTGCTCGCCATCGCACTTCTTTCATTCTTCACGATGCTCGAATTCACGCTCGGTCTTCACTCGATCATCATGGCGCATGTGGTGTTCAACGTCGCCTTCGTCTGCGCCGTCGTGCGAGCCCGCTTGCGCAATTTCGATTGGTCGCTGGTGGAAGTGTCGGCCGATCTCGGCGCCAGCCAGACGACTACGTTTCGGCGTATCATCCTGCCACTCATCGCTCCGGCCGTCGTTGCCGGCGCCATGCTCGCGTTCACACTGTCGATCGATGAGTTCATCATCGCTTTTTTCACCGCCGGGGCAGGGCAGGCTTCCACCACTCTGCCCATGCGGATTTATTCGATGCTGCGCTTCGGAGTGACGCCCGAGATCAACGCCATGGCGACGATCATCATGGCGCTGAGCTTCGCCATGGTTCTCATGTCGCAACGGGTAGATCGCGGAGCCTTGACCGGGGGTCGATCTTGAGGTCTAGAAGCCGGCCCACAACAGGAGGCCCACATGGCCCGGAAGGCAAGACCTGCTGCCAGAGGAACAAGTAAATCCACGACGGGTAGAACGCGGAAGCCTGTACGCGGCAAAACACGAAAAGTACGCAGGAAGCAGGGCAAGCTTATCGCCTTCTTTCCCGAAGCGGCGTTCGGGCCGGCGCTTAACTCGGTCGGCATCGCCCAGGCGGTCGAAAAACTCGGGCACAAGGCGGTGTTCCTCTCCGACCCGGGGTTCCTCGAGGTGTACAGGGGCTACGGCTTCGAGGCCCATCCGGTCAATCTGTCCGAGCCCATGCCGCCCGAAGAAATGGCCAGCTTCTGGACCGAATTCATAAACGGTCACATCCCGAACTTCCGCAAAAGTCCGTTTGACCAAATCGACAACTATGTGAAGGACTGCTGGCAGGCCATTGTCTCGACGGCGAAGTGGGCGGAGAAGGACCTGCCGGAGGTGCTGGCACGGCTCAAGCCGGACGTGGTCTGCGTCGATAATGTCATTCTCTTTCCGGCGATCAAGAAGTATACCCGCGAAGCGGGTCGGCCATGGGTGCGCATCATCTCATGCTCCGAGAACGAGATCGAGGACCCCGAGATACCTCCGCACCTGTCAGGCCTGGCGCAGAATGACAAGGCAGGATTTGCGCGGTTCCGCGAACGCTTCAACGAGGTGATCAAGCCAATTCACGACGACTTTAATTCATTTCTCGTCTCGCGCGACGAAGCGCCATATCCGCTCGGCCAGTTTTTCGAAGCCTCGCCCGATATGAACATTCTGCTGTACCCGACGCCGGTGAAGTTCAAACGCCGGCACAAACTTCCCGCTGCGAAGTTTCGTTACCTGGAAGGTTGTGTGCGCAAGGAAAAGCCGTACCAGTTGCCGAAGTTTGGCAGACACAATGACAAGCCTCTGCTCTATGTGAGCTTCGGATCACTGGGGGCAGGCGATGTCGAGCTTCTCAAGAGGCTGATCGCGCTCCTCGGCCGCATGCCGGTGCGCGCTCTCGTGAACGTCGGTGATTACCGCGACCGGTACTCCGAAGTCCCTGACAATGTCATCATGGACAGCTGGTTTCCGCAGCCTTCGGTGATCCCGCGGGTCGATGCAGTCATTCACCACGGCGGCAACAACTCGTTCACGGAGTGCCTCTATTTCGGCAAGCCGGCGCTCATCATGCCTTATGTATGGGACGGTCATGACAATGCGACGCGGGTCGCGGAAACCGGGCACGGCTTCAAGTCGCACCGCTACGACTGGACCGACGAGGAGCTAACGGCGAAGATCAACGCCATGATCAGCGACAAGAAGATGAAGGCAAAGCTCAAGAGAACGTCGAAGTACATGCGCGCCAGGCCCGGACCAAAGAAGGCGGCGGCGATCCTCGACCGGCTGGCGCGCGGGGCGGCGCCATGACCGGCCCGTCCTCTTCTGCGCCGCACACCAGCGCGCCTGCCGGCCAACTCAAGGACTGGGGCGTTGTTCCGACGATGATCGAGGGTCGGTCGCATACCTTCGGCATGCTGCTGCATCGAAACGAGGACGGCTCCTCGGAGTGCGGCATTTGGGAATGCACTCCCGGCTATTGGAGCTGCCATGTGACGCGCGACGAATTCTGTCATTTCCTTTCGGGCCGCTGCACCTACACCCACACCTCCGGCGAGGTGATCGAAGTCACGCCCGGCACCACCGCTTTTTTCCCGAAGGACTGGAAGGGCGCCTGCCGGGTCCACGAGACGGTGCGCAAGGCATACATGATCCGCTGAGCTTTGGCACAGTTCCCTTTGGTGCTAGGCTGCGTCCGGTGAACGGGATGTCAAACCGCTGGCGGCGATTTACCGAGTGGGACAATCGCCCGCTTCGACTGGATAAATTCGCTGCAGAAAGGTCCGGGCCTTCGGCATTCTCCAGCCCGGCGAATACCAAGCCCTCGCTGACGATCGACAACAACCGGGTCACGGTGCTCGACGGTGTCGCCGCGGCCGACTTCGACATGATCGACTACTTTGTGGCGCGCCATCACATCGATCCTGCGGTTGCGCAAGAAGCGATGGCGATGCGGTCCCTGGAGATTGCGCGCAAGCTGGTTGACATGAACGTTCCGCGCACGGAACTCGTGCACATGGCGCATGGTCTCACGCCGGCAAAGCTGGCGGAGGTCGTATCCTGCCTCAACGCGCTCGAGATCGCTTTCGCCTATACCAAGATGCGCGCGCGGCAGACACCGGGCAACCAGGCGCACGTGACCAATGCCAAGGATGATCCCCTGCAGCTCGCGGCTGACGCGGCAACCGCAGTAGCATTCGAGATCGACAAGATCGAGACCACCATGCGGGTATCGCGCAATGCATGGTCGAACGCGCTGGCATGCGCCGTCGGTGCCTCCGTGGGGAGATGGGGCACGCTGTTCCAATGTTCGAGCGAGGAGGCGGAAGAGCTGCGCATCGCCATGGCCGGATTCACCTCCTACGCCGAGACAGTTTCGGTGTATGGCACGGAAAAGGCCTTTATCGATGGCGATGACACGCCGTGGTCGAAGGCCTTTCTGGCCGCTGCCTATGCCTCGCGCGGCATCAAGATGCGGTGCACGTCGGGAGCAGGCTCCGAGCTGCTCATGGGCTTCCATAAGTCCAAGTCATTGCTCTACCTGGAGGCCCGCTGCCTGTGTCTGCAGCGGGCGATGGGCGTTCAGGGTACCCAGAATGGTGGCATCGACGGCGCGCCCGTGACTGCGACCGTGCCCGGGGGCGTGCGCGAACTGATGGCTGAGAACCTGATCGCCGTATGGCTCGAGGTCGAGTGCGCCTCCGGTAACGACGCCCGCAGCACCGAGAGCGAGATCCGGGTGGGGGCCAAATCCTGCCCTATCTGGTCGCCGGCTCCGATCTCATCTGCTCCGGCTTCGGGTCCATCCTCAAGTATGACAACTCCTTCAATCCTTCGCTGCTCAACGGCGAAGAACTCGAGGACTATCTGGTGTTGCAGCGCGACTTCGAAGCCGATGGCGGTCTCACCTCGGTCGATGAGACGCAGATTGTCGGTTTGCGACAACGAGCCGTCGAGGCGCTGGCGGCGGTATTCCGGGACCTTGGGCTGGGCGCGCCGACGCAATCGATGCTGGAAAGCGTGGTCGCGGCTTGGTCGGGATGAGCACCAAAAGCTATGTGCCGCGGGATGTAGCGATCGTCAGCGAAAAGATCCGGGAGCGCAATATCACCGTCGTCGATGTCATCAGGTCTCTGGAGCGTTGCGGGTATCGCCAGGAGGCCGAAAACCTGCTATCGCTGGTCAAGCTGCGGTTGTCGGGCGATTACCTGCAGACATCTGCCATCGTGCGCGACGGTCGCGTGCTCAGTGCGATCAACGACCCGAACCTTTACGCCGGACCGGGGTCCGGATACCGCGTCAGCGAGCTTCGCCGCCAGGAAATCAACGGCATTCGCGAGGTGCTCGACCATAAGGAAGTGCTCAGATCGGAGGCGATGCACGAAGCGGCGGAAAAGCGCCGCATCCTCTATGGCATTCGCGGCGAGCCGTTGCCGGAAACCAGTGAAGAAGAGGTGGTGATCGGCATCAGCCCCGCCTTCGGTATCAAGCTGTTTCAGACAGTCGCTGGACACTCCCTGGCTCGAGTGTTGCAGGTCATGACGGAAGCGATCGAAGGCCGGGGGCTGAGGGCTCGCGTAGTGCGTTTCAAACATACCGCGGATACATCGTTTTCTCGCCCTGTCGGCAGCGCGCCTTTCGCGTTCCGGCATTGGCATCGGCCTCCAGGCCAAAGGGACGGCGGTCATCCACCAGAAGGATCGGCTGCCGCACAACAACCTGGAGCTGTTTTCAAACTCGCCCATCACCCAACTCGAACATTATCGAATGCTGGGCGCCAACGCCGCGG
>CAWHQZ010000026.1:0-88903 GCA_963831645.1 uncultured Alphaproteobacteria bacterium
CAATAATAAATTCAATGGAGTATGCCGACCTGCCCGTGTAGTGCCAAGCGGGCAGGTGGCCGGGGGAAGCACGGGGGAAGCGGGATATTCAAATTCGGTGCGCGAGCGCCCAGCGGCGAACCTCAGCTATAGTGCGCATGGTTTGATTCAGAGCACGTCCCATGAGCAACGGAGCCGGCAGCTATACGCCGCTCATTCGACTCCTCGGAGAGATTGGCAAGGCCCAGGATGCCGGCGCGGCTGTTGCAGCCTTGGCCATGGTTTATGTGGGCCTCGATACAATGGCGTTGCTGGCATGTCCGCTTGGCCAGCAGAGCCAAACACGCGCCGATTTCATCGGCTGGGTTGATAAGTACCTCAAGGCCGACACCGCATCGGAATATCAGTACGAGGGTGTCGATATGTACGCGGCGCGGTGCGCGGTGCTGCACAGCTACGGTAGTGTCGCCGCTCTCCACAGCAGGACTAATCCGCCCCGGAAATTCGGCTACATCGACAACGGACCGCACAGGAAGGACGACGCTGTACGAACTCGTGCTAATCAGCGTCGCCGTTCTGACCCACGATTTCTCGAAGGCGATGGAGAAATTCGTCAACGAAGTCAGGACCAACCAGGAGCTAAAGCGGCGGGTCGACAGCCGCATAGGTTCGCTATTCTTTACCAATCTCATTCGTCATTAGCTCCACCAGCAGTACGTTCGTACCTCGCGGAATCTGGAATTGGCACGAATGCGAAGTAACGAGCGGCGCGATTTACGGCTGCTTTCTCGGTGGAAAGCAGACGGTACCGCCGATCACATGAATAACCGAATCTGACCAAATCCAAGCTCGTTTGGCTTTCACATTGCCAAGCGCTCAACGGGACTTGCGAGCCTTCCAGACCTCCTCGCACGGCCAGCGGCACGCCCACTCGGCTCTCATCCATTGGTAGCTGGTCGTGGCATCCTTGGTCACCTGGACCTCAAGAAGATCCTCGACCTCGAAACCATTAGATCGGAGCAGGCGGATCCAGTCGCCGTGCGCGAGATGGAACTCTACTGAGCGATTGTCGTCGTCCGGCCAGGTGATGCGGTGCATCCCGAACTGCGGCCTCTTCAGGCGTTCGTCGGCCGGCCCATCGGCTTCGATGTCCGGCACGGTGAGGTAGGTGAGGAGGGAGTTGGTGAGGAACACGAGCCGGCCGTCAGGCCGCAACAGGCGTGAGACCTCGGGGATCCACGCATATGGGTCGGCCCATAGCGCGGCGCCGTACTCCGAGATCGCGAAGTGGAAGGCGCCGTCGGGGTAAGGGACCGACTCGGCATTGCCGAGCAGGAGCGGGAAGTTGAGGCCGTGCTTGGCCTGCAGGCGACGGGCGGTCTCGAGCTGTTTCGGGCTGTTGTCGATGCCAACCACACGCGCGCCTCGGCGGGCCAGCCAGGCGGACACGTAGGCGGTCCCGCAGCCGAGCTCGATCACGTCGAGCTCTGCGAGGTCGTTCGGCAGGAGATGGAGCTCGGCCTCCGGGATGCCGAAGATGCCCCAGCGCTCCTCGCCGGGCGCCATCCGCCACGCGCGCTCACCGGACGCCACGAACTCATCCGCCAGCTTGTCCCAGTGCGCCCGGTTGCGGGCGACGTGCTCGGGCAGTTCAGCTCCGGTCGTCATCGCCTTCTGCGCTCCTTCTATCCCTGCTCTTCACAGCGTGCCGTGCGCCGGGTTGGCGAATGTGTGGTCCCCGGCAGACGGCTAGAAACGAATCTTTATGCTCCCGTTGCCTACCTCGCCGCCCACAGAAGCCCGCGCGTCAGGATGGTCTTCATCTCCGGAACCTCGAACTCCTTGGCTACGTGGCCGAGCGAGGAATAGAACACCCGTCCCTTCCCGTAGCGCCGCTTCCACACGACCGGCATCACCACGCCTTCGATCCAGTCTCCGTATTCGCCTGAGAACGTGGTGCTCGCCAGCACCTCGTTCGAGGGATCGACGTGCATGTAGTATTGTTCGGAGCGGTAGGGAAAATCCTTGATCCCCTTCATGATCGGATCGTCAGGCCTGGTAACGTTGACGGTGTAGTCGACGTACCAGTCCTTGGCCTCGTCGCCGGGATGGGCGACATACTGGCCGCCGCACATGAACTGGTAATCGGTGGCGTTGCGGAAGGCATCGCACATGCCGCCGTGATAACCGCCGAGCCCGACGCCCGACTCGATGGCGTTGGCGAGGTTGGCGACTTCATCCTTCTCGATCGTCGACATGGTGAAGATCGGCACCACCAGGCTCATCTTGGCAATGGCCGGATCGGCGAGTGCCCGGGTGGAGTTCTCGAGCCGCACCTTGAATCCGTTTTCCTTCAGGACATCGGCGACGATGTGAGCTCCCTGCTCCGGCTCATGCCCTGCCCAGCCGCCCCAAACGATGATTGCCTCGCGCATCGGATCACCTCCCGGATGTTGTGGATTGATATCAGTCGAACTCGCCGTTGGCGATCTCGACGGGAATCATCGCCGGCCGCTCCGGCCGGCTGTCGATGGTGACATGGACGCCGCTGTCCGAGGAGCGTTCGAACGCCGTCATCACCTCGAGCACGTGAAATGCCAGTTCGCCGCTGGCCCGGTGCGGCCGGTTGGAACGGATGGCATGGGCCATGTCCGCCACGCCGACCATGCGGAAATCCCCGTTGGCGTAGGGATGGATGGTGTGGACGGGCCGCCAGTCGGTGCTGGTCGCGGTCGCCACCTCGATCTGGCCGCCGAACCAGTTGGGATCGGGCACCGAGAGTGCTCCTTCGCTGCCGTAGATCTCGATCGGCCGGTGGGCGTGGCGCGCGACGTCGAAACTCATGGCGATGCTGGCGATGGCGCCCGATGCAAATTCGAGCGTGCCGGCGACGTGGGTCTCGACCTCGACCGGAACCCGGGTGCCGTTCAAGGGCTCGCTGGTGATGAGACGCTCGCCGCGACGGCGGGATGTCATGCCGGCCACCCGTTTCACGGGGCCGAGAAGGTCGACTAGCGCGGTGATGTAATAGGGGCCCATGTCCAGCATCGGCCCGCCACCCTTGAGATAGTAGAAGCCCGGATTGGGATGCCAGCTTTCGTGCCCCGGCCCCATGAAGAATGCGGTTGCGGCAATGGGCTCGCCGATCAGACCTTCGTCGATGACTTTGCGCACGGTCTGATGGGCACCGCCCAGGAAGGTGTCGGGGGCGCAGCCGACGCGCAAACTGCGCTTCCTCGCCGTCTCGAGCAGCTCTGCTGCGTCACCGACCTCGATGGCCAGCGGCTTCTCGGAATAGACGTGTTTGCCGGCTTCGATCGCCTGCCGGCTGACGGCGGCGTGGGCGGCCGGCACCGTCAAGTTCACGACGATCTCGATCTCCGGGTCGGAGAGGAGATCGGTGACGCTCCGCGCCTTGACACCGAACTCCTTCGCCCGCGCCTCGGCGGCCTGCCTGTGGATGTCGGCAACCCCCCGGACCTCGAGAATCGGAAACACTCTTGCGGTAGCAAGATAGGCGCCGCTGATCGTGCCGCAGCCGATGACGCCGATGCCGACGGTCTTCATTGCCGCCGACGGCTTATTTCGAGCCAAAAGAGAAGCCCTCCACGATCTTGTCCTGGGCCGCCACGAAAATGAGGATCAGCGGAATCGCCGACAGCAGGATGCCGGCGGCCATCGCCGGCCAGTTGGTCGAATACTGTGCGACAAAGCTGGTCGCCAGCCCCGCCGGCAGGGTGAAAAGCTTCTGGCTGGGCAGCAGGAAGGCGGCGAGAAGATACTCGTTCCAGATGTTGAAGGTATTGAAGACCGCCACCACGAGCAGGCCGGGCCGGATGAGGGGCATCATCACGTGCCAGATGAGGAGGGCGGTATTGCAGCCATCGATGCGCGCAGCGTCCTCGAGATCGGCGGGTATCGAGCGGAAATAGCTTCGCAGCACCAGAATCGATATGCCGAGGCCGGCCGCGGTGTAGGCGAGGATCAGCGACAGCAGCGTGCCGCCGAGGCCTGTCTTGGCCAGCAGCACGTAGAGCGGCAGGAGGATCAGGAAGATCGGGATGACTTCGCCGAAGAGATAGGCGACGAACAGCAGGCGGTTGCCCGCGAAGTCGAGCCGCGCCAGAGCGTAGGCCGCCATCGTCGACAGCAGGAGGATCACGAACACCGAGCTCGAGGTCACGATCAGGCTGTTCCACGCGAAGCGGAGAAACGCCGGGTCGGTGAGGATCGAGACGTAGTTGTCGAACCGGAGCGCCGACGGCGGGCCGAACGGGCGAGCCGCATGTTCGCCTTGGGTCTTCATCGAAACGAATAACAGCCAGACGACCGGCCCGATGGTAGCCAGCGCCAGCGCCAGCGCGAACGCCGGGCCTGCCGCGCGTCGAGTGATCCGAGCTCATCATGTGTATTCGAGCCGGGTTCGCGCGACCCGCACGATGGGCCAGATGACGATCGACAGCACCACCGCGAGAAGCACCACGGTGATCGCGCTTGCCGAGTCCGAACCGGCCGGCCCGGAAGCCGATCTCGATCGCGTAGAAGTCCCAGCAGCTCGGTGCTGCCCGCCGGTCCGCCATTCGTCAGGATCGACACGAAGCCCAGCACGTGTCCGAAAGATCCGGAAATGACGAGGATGAACGATACCAGGAACTGCTCGCGGAGCATGGGAAGCGTGACATGACGCAGTTCGTCGCGCAGGCGGTTGGAGCCCAGTCGGAGCACGTCGTAGTACTCCCCGGGGATGCCCGACATTCCGGCCAGGAAAATCAGGGTGTGGAGACCGAAGTAGTACCAGTTCGACGCCAGGATGACCGCGCCCAGCGCCGTAGCCGATGAACCGAGCCATGCAATCCTGACCTCCCCCGGCAGAATGAGCGAAAGGGCTGCGTTGAGAATGCCTCGTTGCGGATGATAGATCATCAGCCACAGGAGGCCTGCAGCACCGATCGACAGTACCTGCGGAAACAATACCAGCGAGCGCAGGAAGCGCGTCTGCTGACGCCGCTTGAAGAGGATGACCGCCACGAAGAAGGCGAGCGGAACCTGGGTGATCAGCGTCAGGCCGGCCAGCGCGACGTTGATCCACAATGCGTGCCAGAAACGCGATGACGCCGCCAGTTCCTGGAAATTGCCGATCCCGATGAAGGCCGAATCGGAGAGGCCGTCCCAGTTGCGGAACGCGAACCACAGGCTGATCGCGGCCGGAAGAAGGAAGAAAAAGGCGAGGACCGCGAGCGCCGGCAGGTTCAGGAGCCCGGCCGTGGCGAATGCCCGCTGGCCGGGGCTCCTGACGCGGCGCCCGGTCAATGAAGCAATCAGGGACGCGCAGCTTTCTCGAGCCGTGCAGCTGCCTCCTCAGGTGTCACGTCGCCCTCCCCAAGCGGCTGTGACAGGTTCAGCATCTCTTCGGCCGGGGGCGGCGGAAGCAGCCAGTCCCACCACTGATAGGTATGTTCCGCCTTGGCGAGAAACTCAGCCAGGCGGGCCACCTTCTCGTTGGCCTCGCCGGATTTGATGACATCCTCGAGCACGCCCTTGATGGTGGACATGCTTTTGGTCTCGATCATGAACCGGCGGGCGGTATCCGGCGCGCTGAACCCGGAAAGAAATTCTCCGGCCGCTTTGGGATTTTTCGAGGAGTTCGACACGAAGAGCGCATCGATGCCGGCCATCACGTCGCCCTGGCTGTCGGGAGCGCCGCCCTCGATGCTCGGGAAGTCGAACAGATCGTACTCGAAACCGGGCGGCGCCTGCTCCTCGGTGATGGAAATGAGCCACGGCCCCATATAGATCATGGCGGCATTTCCCTGACTGAACTGGGCGTAAATCTCGGACTCGGCCATGCCATTGAAGCCCGCGGGAAACGCCTTTCGCTTGACCAGGTCCTGGACGAAATGCCCGGCCTTGACGAAGCTGTCGTCCTTGAACGATGCACCGTCCTTGGCGAAAATCGCATTGTCGAGCGCTTTCGTCCCGCCGTAGCGGTTCTGGGCTGCCCAGTAGAAGAACATGAACGGCCACTTTGCCGAGTTTGCCATGGCGATCGGTGTAATGCCGGCTGCCAGGAGCCGATCGATGGCGGTGTTGAATTCGACGAGCGTCGGGCGGCCGGGGTCGGCCCACGTTTTCGGATCCACGCCCGCCTTCGCGAACAGGGCCTTGTTGTAATAGACGGCACTCGGGGCGAGGTAGAGCGGGATGCAGATCATCTCCTCGCCGTCGCTGCAGCCACGTCTGCCCGCCTCCGAGTAGTCGGAAACCGGCAGGATGTCGTTGAGACCACGGATCTTCCCCTGGCGATGATTGATCGTCGTGAACTCGCCGGGATTGAAAAACCAGATGTCGGGTTCCGTGCCGGCCAGCAGGGCGGCGCGGATCTTGGTCTTCATGGTCTCGGTATCGAACTGTTCGTAGGTGACGCGGATGTCGGGGTGGGTCTTGTGGAAGTCGTCGATGTAGCTCTTCCAGAATTTCGTGTAGGAGTTCGGAGACCGGATTGTTCCACATGACCAGTTCGACCGGTTCGGCCCGGGACACCGCGGCTCCGGTGGTGATGGCAAGCCAGGTGGTGGCCGCTACAAGTGCCGCCCTGGCGGCGGCGTGAAGGATTTTGCGACGATGTGATTTCATTTGCTTCCTCCCTACGCTTTTTTGTCGACCATCGACCGTAGCATTCGGTTGCCGGCGGCTTCAATGGTCGAGCTCGCTAAACAACCCTGACCTGCACAAAGTGCCACCGGGTCCAGTTCGAACCAGGGAAGAGAACGCATGGCCATCGATCCTGCCGGGAAGGTTCCATTGGGCCGCACAGGCATACAGCAGGATCTGTTTCGGCATGGCGCCGCTCGGCAACATGCCCGACACCTATGGCCATGCCGTCGATGCCGAGAGGGCGAGAGCGACGGTGCGCGAAGTTTTCGCAAGCCCGGTCAATTTTCTCGACACATCGCGCAACTACGGCTTCGGGCGCAGCGAGGAGCGGGTCTGGCCAAGGGCTCATGCACATCCGCGTTACGTCTATCAGGATGCAACGCGTGGAATGCTGAAGCCGATCCGCAAAATCGAGCAGCTGTGCGCCAGATTCGGCGTGCCGCCGGGAGCGGCTGCGCTGCCTACCTACCGGCCACGATAGCCGGCCTGCGCGCCGAGGGCCGCGGTTACAACGTGGTTACATCCAGAGGTTGAGGAACTGGATTTTCCTGAATCAACTGAATCTCGGTGCGGGCTGACGGCGCGGGCCTACTTGCGCGTTTCGAATTTGGCCGCTCCGCGTTTTTGGTGACCAATTTTGCCAACAGTTTGACGTGGGTGATCAAAAATGTCACAAAGTACGTGAAACGGGGCAGCTTCGGCCTTCCAGTGATTGAATCTGCTAGGCTTGTGACCAGCTTTGGCCAGTTGGACCGTAAGTGACCGAAACTGGCAACGCAGTGACCGGATTCGGCAGATGACCGAGAGCGGTGAGGGATTTGGGCAGCCGGTGGCAGAGTTCAGGGGCGCGCGCCTCCCTAAGCCCGCAATCCTGGCTGGCTATAGCGCTCTGATCGACCGCTACGACCTTCAAATTCCTCTACCACGGCGGCTTGCTGCAATCGGGAGGCGCCGCAATCCAGTCTCCTCCGATAGATGGCAGCTGATCACGAACAGACAAGCCGTGCCGGCGACTTTGGGCGATCAGCTTGAATTTGCGCTCAAGCATGAGGGCGTGAACCTGTCTGTCCTGAGCGCCTTGTTTCGTGTTGTGCCGAAGGAAGAATTCGAGGCGTGGATACGCGCCGCCCCAGGTGGCGCCAGCACGCGTCGGGTTTGGTTCATCTACGAGTGGATGACGGAGCAATTGCTCGACGTTCCCCCCGTACCGAAGATTCGAGCGGTGCCGGTCATTGACCGGGATAAGCAGTTTGGCTTGGAGGGGGGCAATCGCTCCGCGCGCCATAGCGTCATCGACAATCTCCCTGGCACGCGGGAGTTTTGCCCGCTCGTCTGGAGAACCCCGCAGCTCGATGCTTTCGAAGCGAAGGGCTTTGACCAGCTCGCGCGCGAGGTTGTTGGGCGAACCCATCCCGACGTGATTGCAAGAGCCGCTGCGTTTCTTCTTCTTGATGACAGCAGGAAGTCCTTCTTCATTGAGAACGAGCGGCCGACAGCGAAGCTTGTCGCGCGGTGGGCGCAGGCAATCTCAGAAGCGGGATCGCGACCTCTATCGATCGACGAGCTTGAGCGCCTTCAAAGGATCGTCCTCGCCGATGCAAGGTTCGTCAAGCCGGGCCTTCGCAAGATCGGCGGATTCATCGGCCAGCATGATCGGCGCACCCGTGATCCCTTGCCGGTACACATAAGCGCACGTTGGGGCGATCTGCCAAGCCTGATGCACGGGTTGGCGGCCTATTCCGATCGCGCGAAAGTCAATATCGTGGATGCTGTCACGACAGCCGCTGCGCTCGCATTCGGCTTCGTCTACATTCATCCCTTTGAAGATGGAAATGGCCGCGTTCATCGCTGGCTTTTCCATCACATCCTGAGCGGGGCAGGGTACAATCCGCCGGGCGTCGTGTTTCCAATCAGCTCGACGATCTACAGGCGGATGGACGAGTACAAGCGCGTGCTGGAATCGTACTCGCAGCCATTACTGGAATTCATCGATTGGCGGCCGACACCGGATCACAACGTCGAAGTGGTAAACGACACGGCCGATTATTACAGGTACTTCGACGCCACGGCTCATGCGGAGTTTTTGTATGAGTGTGTGCAGCAGACAGTGGAACGCGACCTGCCCGATGAAGTGGCGTATTTGGAGGCCTATGATCGTTTTTCGCAGCAGGTCCTGAGGATCGTCGACATGCCCAATAGCATGGTCGACCTGCTGCACCGCTTCCTGAAGCAAAACGAGGGCAGGCTCTCGAAGAGGGCAAGGACCAAGGAGTTCGCGCTTCTTACAGACGAAGAAGTCGAAACGATCGAAGCCGCCTACGCCAAGGCGTTCGTGGGCGCGAATTTGCTGCCCGCGGAGGCTGAAGATGGCGTTGGCGACGCCGGCGACGTCACTGGGGAAGAAACAGCCTAATCTCGACTACTGTGGTTTCTAGGCGCGGGGCAAGCTCACTGTCTCTTCATTGACAATCTGAAGCTGAACCAGCGCATGATCATCGACGGCCTCGACGCGATGAAGCCGAGGCACGATCATTCCGATGTCGATGAAGGAGCGATGCGGTTGCCCCCTTATCGACCTGTGTCTGTCTTCGCAGTCCGAATAGCCGGAGGCGGCCGAGTGCGTTGGTAGTGTGGCGATTGCAGGCGGTAAAAGTATGCAGTACTTGGCTGGAGTGCTAATGCGGAACTCACTCGCTTACCGTGCGGGACAAATCATATGACCACGTTCCTGCTCACGACTGCCTGCATCATGCTGGCGCTGGGGCTTGTGTCGTATGTTTCCAGCAGGCGCTCAAACCACCAAAGTGACGAGGCCTCAGCGCTATCCCTGCTGCCGGGAGACATAAAGTACAAGAGTCCGAACGGCAAATTCGTCTTCTACTTTCCCATCATGACGTCGATCGTCGTCAGCGCCATCCTCACTTTGGTCCTATACTTCTTGCGGTAGCAGTCGGCCGTTCCTGAGTGTGGGGCTGCGAGTGATTGGCTGGCTTCCGCATCAACCGCCAATTGGCAGTTGAACATCATGGAAGATCGATCCGTGAGGACTGCCAGGTAGGCGTCCATCAAGGCTTCGTAAGGCGGTACTGCGAGCTTCTCGGCCTTCGCGGTGGCGGCTTGGCTTGCGAGGTTCACGATTTCCGCCAACAGTGATCTGACTGCACCGAAATCGTCTTCACGTCGGGCTCCGCGCCATCCTGCCTCGCAGACCGTCGCGGCGCGGCTCATCGCTTCGACCAGGTCCGGCGTGAGCGCTGTCGCATGTGCATGCTTCCGCCGCATCTCGCGCAAATTTGCTGCCTGCCACGAATCGAGCGCGCCTTCGTCCACCTCTGCCAGCCACTGCCCCGTCTGCGGCGAAGTAACGAGCTCGTGGGAGAGCACACTGAGTGCCGCCAACTGCTCGGCACGCGCCGACTGCCCACCCTCCGGCATGGTCACCTGGTCCCAGTAGAGCATGTCGGCCGCTTCATCCACGGCGATGATGCGGCGGAACCTCTCTTCGAGTTTTCGGTAGGATGGGGTCGACAAGGATGCGGCTCCGACAGGTGAGCACGACCAAGACATAGATGACGGCCGCGATCGAAGCCAGCTTATCCCGGGTATTCGGAGGCCTTTAGGATTGGGCGGTCTGGAAGGCCCAGCTGCCGTAGCCGACGACGCTGTGTCGGTCGCCCCCGTTGTCGCCTGAATTGCACAGGGCCAGTCGCTCGGGCGCGAGGCCGGCTCGTGCCGCCTCGATGAGCGCGCCGCGAACGGCGAGATGGCCGCAGGCGTCCTCAGGCCCGATGGCGGACTCGTCCAGGCGCTCGATCGCCGCGGCAGTCTCCGCGTCATGACGGCGGGCGGCTTCATAGTCTTCGTAATGCGAGAGGTCGCTGCTGATGACCAGCAGCGTGTCGTCGCTCCCACAGCCGGGCGATCACTTCCGCCACCGCCGCGGCCGAAGTCGACCCGAAGAGCAGCGGCACGATCGGCAGGCTGCCGAATAGGGCTTGCAGGAACGGCAGCTCCACCTCGATCGCATGGTCGGGGCCATGGGGCTCATCGGCTATGCAAACGAGGCCGGCTCCGCTCAACGCCTCGACCGCTGCCACATCGACGGGCACTTCGCCCAGCGGTGTTTCAAACGAAGTGTGCGACGGCGCGGCGATGCCGCGGAACGGCACGAAATGCGCCGGCCCTACGATCATGGCGCGCCGAAACCCGCCCTGAGGGCTGCGTACGCCGGCGAAACCCTCGGCCGCCACCGTTCCGGAATAGACATAGCCCGCGTGCGGCACGATGACGCCGCGGCGGCCCGGGCGCTCCCCGGCTTTGGCCGCGGCCAGGAGGTCGGCGACGGTTCGCCTTAGCGTCGCCGCCGACCGGGGATAGAATGAGCCGGCAACAGCGGGCGCGCGTATCGCGCGAGCTTTGGACACCGGATGAAATTCTATGACCGTACATGAACCTTTGGAAGGCGTTCCCGGCCGCCACTGGCGCCGGCTCGAGGACGGCCGCATCCAGTGCGATGTTTGCCCGCGCTACTGCAAGCTCAACGAGGGCCAGCGCGGCCTCTGCTTCGTGCGCGGGCGGCAGGGCGAACAGATCCTGCTCACCACCTATGGGCGCTCTTCGGGGTTCTGCGTCGACCCGATCGAGAAGAAGCCGCTGAACCACTTCCTGCCCGGCACGCCGGTCCTGTCCTTCGGCACCGCCGGATGCAACCTGACGTGCAAGTTCTGCCAGAACTGGGATATCTCCAAGGCCCGCGCGCTCGACCGGCTGCAGGATGAAGCCTCGCCGGAGGACATCGCGGCGGCGGCGGTGGCCAGCGGCTCGCGCTCCGTCGCCTACACCTACAACGACCCCGTCATCTTCCTCGAATATGCCGTGGACGTGGCCGGTGCGGCACGGGCCCGCGGCATCAGCAACGTGGCCGTGACGGCGGGCTACATCGCCGCGGCGGCGCGCGAGGAGCTGTTCGCCGCGATGGATGCGGCCAACGTCGACCTCAAGGCGTTCACAGAGGAGTTCTACAGGCGGCTATGCACCGGCCATCTCGCCGCCGTCCTCGAGACGCTCGAATATCTGAAGCACGAGACGAAGGTGTGGTTCGAGATCACGACGCTGCTGATCCCGGGTCACAACGACACTCGCCAGGAGGTGCAGAAGCTCAGCGAATGGGTGATGGCGAAGCTCGGGCCCGATGTGCCCCTGCATTTTACCGCATTCCACCCCGACTACAGGATGCTCGAGGCGAGTCACACTCCGCCCCGCACGCTCACCATGGCCCGGGATGCGGCCATCGAGGTCGGACTGCATTTCGTCTACACCGGCAACGTCCATGACGAGACGGGCCAGAGCACCTATTGTCCAGGATGCGGCGAGCGCCTGATCGGACGCGACTGGTACGAGATCACCGCCTGGCGGCTTACCCGGGACTTCCGTTGCGGCAACTGCAGCGCCGCGATCCCCGGCGTGTTCGAGGCGCGCCCCGGCAGGTGGGGGCAGAGGCGCATGCCGGTACACATCGGCGGCCATGCAGCGGTCAGCGCTCGCGGCAGATTTTGAACTCGCTCCCCGCAACGGGGCTACGGTTTGCACCGGCAAAGGCAAATCCGCCAGGGAGGAAAAAATGAACGAACGCCAGCGACGCGATTTCAATGTGGGCCTCAGTGAAGAGGTCGATGCCTGGCTCAGAGGCGACAACACCCGGCGCGAGTTTCTGACCAAGTCCGCAAAGCTGGGGGCGATGCTCGCCGCGTCCGGCACGCTTCTGTCCTCTTCGAGTCTGCTCGCTTGGGCCGCCGCCGAGCTCGCCGATCCCTCCTCACCGCTCGGAAAGGCGCAGGCGGCTGCTGTGAAAGCCTCGACGGAAGGCCCGGCGGAAGGCTCAGCCTTCCGGGCGGTCGATGCGGCGAAAAAGCTCAAAGGTGCGGCGCTCAACATGACATACGAGTCAGGACTGCAGGCGCTCGAGCCCAAGAACTTCTCCGGCCCGCTGTGGCAGGACCTGACCGGGATCACCTCGAACGTCATCGAGCTACCCCATCCCGACCAGTACTCGAAACCGATCGCCGAACATATCGCGGCCTCCGGCGCCTATGACATCCTCGACATCGAGCCGGCGTGGATCCCGGCGCTCGCCGACGGCGGCGTCATCGCACCGATCGACGACTACATGGACAAATACCTGAACAAGGCCGATCTCGACGACTACCATCCGCTGTACAAGGCGATGGCGACCTACAAGGGCAAGACGTGGGGCTTCTTCGACGACGGCGACGTCTTCGCCCTCTACTACCGCAAAGACATCTTCGAGGACCCGAAGCTGAAGGAGGCCTACCAGGCCAAGTACGGCAAGCCGCTCGAAGTTCCCAAGGACTGGGCAGAGTACGCGCAAGTCGCCCAGTTCATCACCGACCAGCTGGCTCCGAACGTCTACGGCGCGGCGCATTTCCGCAAGGCCGGCAGCCCGGGCAACCAGTTCGACTTCCTCCAGCAGTTTCGGGCGAACGGCGGCGTATTCTTCGACGACAACACCATGAAGGCGCAGCTTGCATCGGAGGCCGGCGTCAAGACGCTCGAGCTGATGGTGGCGGCCAACAAAGCCTCGATGCCTGGCAACAACGACTTCGGCGCTGTCGAGGTCTGGACGGCCTGGCTCCAGGGCAAGCTGGCGATGATCTATTCGTGGCCGCCGTCGGGACGGATCACGGCCAACTATGCCCAGCGTGACAAGGCGTTCAATTTCGTGCCGAGCTCGACGATCGCCGGCAAGGAGGGCTACGCGGTGGTGCCGGGCAATCCCGAACACGCTTCGGGCTATGTGAAATCGCTAACGTCGGATTCGCCGAGCGCCGAGGCAGCGTATCTCTTCATGCAGTGGACGACCTGCCCGGAGGTGTCGCTGGCGCGCACGATGATTCCGTTCGCATTGCGCGACCCCTACCGGCTGTCGCACTACAAGTCGCCTCTCTATCGCGCGCTGTGGCCCGGAGCGAAGGACTACCTCGTCAATCTCAGCAACTCTGCCAACAAGGCGGTGATCGACATGATCATGCCGGGCTGGCAGGACTACGCTCTGACCATCGATCGCATGTGCACCGAGGTGTGGGCAGGCAGCGATCCCAAGGCGACGCTCGAAAAGGCGGCGGCGGAATGGGATGCAACGACCGAGCGCACCGGCGTCGACGTGATGAAGGCGGTCTACGCCGAGTTCAAGAAACTGCCCGGGTCCTATTCCGACCACACGATCGAGAAACTCGGCGCGGCGGTGACCATCGAGTGACGAGAATTCAGAATCGCTCTGCTGCGCCTCCGACACGACTCCATGATCGAGCGCCGGGCGCCCCCCTCCCTAACCCTCCCCCACAAGGGGGGAGGGGACAAAAAGAGTGCGGGCTGCCCTCTCCCCCCTTGTGGGGGAGAGTTGGAGAGGGGGGTATCAGCAGCCCCACCAGCAGCAAGCCTCTCCCGGTGAAAAATGGCGCAGGGCGGCCGGATCGATCGTGCTTTCGGTGCGCGAAGGGCCGCCGGCTCGCGTTCGCTGTCGGAGTGGACCGACCGTCACTTCAAGTGGCTGCTGGTTGCGCCGGCAACGCTGCTGATCCTGGCGCTTTCGGTCTATCCGCTGCTGTTTTCGATCTGGGTATCGTTCGTCAATTACGACTTCACGGTTCCCGGCCACGCCTTCGTCGGGCTGAAGAACTTTCGCCAGGTCGTATTCGATCCGATCGCCCGCTGGTCGCTGGTGGTCACGGCAATCCTGTCGTTCGCGAGCGTGCTCATCGAATTCCTGCTCGGGCTCGCCCTGGCGCTCGCCATGGCGAAGAACTTCAAGGGGCGCGGAGTGATCATGTCGATCCTGATCATTCCCCTGTTCATCAGTCCGGTGATCGTCGGCCAGACGTGGGCGCTGCTTCTCCAGCGCCCGTTCGGGCCGACCAACTTCCTGCTCGGGTTGCTGACCGGCCACGAGGTGACGATCAGCTGGCTCAACACGGCGCCGTGGAACTTCTATGCCATCATCATGGCCGACGTCTGGCAATGGACGCCGTTCATGTTCGTCATCCTGCTCGCCGGTCTAACCGCCATTCCGCCGCATATCTACGAGGCAGCCGAGCTTGACGGCGTCGGCGCCTGGCGGACCTTCTGGTTCATCACCGTCCCGCACCTGGCGCCGATGATGCTGCTCGCAGTCACCTTCCGCCTCCTCGATGCGGTCAAGCTGTTCGATACAATCTACGTGATGACCGGAGGGGGTCCGGGATCGACGACCTATTCGGCCTCCTACTATCTCTACACGATCGGATTCACCCAGTTCCACCTGTCGCAGGCAACCGCCGGAAGCTGGATCTTCCTCATCATTACTGCCGGCGTCATCGCGGTGCTGGTGCGGCGCCTGTTGAAGGCGGAGACGGCGTGAGCCCTGGCAGGCGCAAGCGCCGCGGCCGCCGTCGGTGGCCTGTGTGGCGTGTCCTGTTGCTCGGCTTTTTCCTGATCTTGATGTTTGGCCCCCTGTATTGGGTGGCGATCACCTCGATCAAGCCGAGCGATGATTTCCTGACGGTGCCGCCGGTGTTTTTTCCTGAGCATCCGACCATCGTCCACTATACCGCGGCGATGTTTTCCTATCGCGGCCTCGAAGGGCTGACCAACAGCCTCATCATATCGTCGGCCGCCACCGCGCTTTCCGCCTTTCTCGGCACGCTCATGGCCTATAGCCTCGCCCGGTTCAACACCGGCGGCCAGCACCTTGCGTTCTGGGTGCTGTCGCAGCGTTTCCTGCCGCCGATCGCGGTGGTGCTGCCGATTTTTCTGATCTACCGGAGGCTGGGGCTGAATGACACTCACCTCGGTCTCATCATCGCCTACACCGTGTTCACGCTGCCGGTGACGGTGTGGATGATGTTCGCCTATTTCCGGCAGATGCCGCGATCGCTGGAGGAAGCAGCGCTGGTCGACGGCTGCACCCGCTGGCAGGCGCTGTGGAAAGTGGCGGTGCCGTTGGCTGCCCCCGGCATCATCGCCGCCGCGGTGTTCGCCTTCATCGCCTGCTGGACCGAGTTCTTCTTCGCCCTGATCCTGACGAGCCGCAACGCCTTCACGCTGCCGACCGTGTTCCGCGCGTTCCTCGGCTTCCAGGGCTCGCAATTCGGCAAATCGGCGGCCCTGTCGATCGTATCGCTGCTGCCGTCGATCGCGCTCGGCATCCTGGCCCAGCGTCACCTCGTGCGCGGGCTGACGCTCGGCGCGGTGCGCGGGTAGGCCGGCCGCCATGGCGCACGTCAGGATCACCGGACTGCACAAGCGCTTCGGCGCCGTGAGCGCGGTGCGCGGCGTCGATCTCGACATCGCGGACGGGGAGTTCGCCGTGCTGGTGGGCCCCTCGGGGTGCGGCAAGAGCACGCTTCTGCGCACCATCGCCGGGCTCGAGGACGCCGACGAGGGCGACATCGAGATCGGCGGAGAAGTCGTCAACGACGTTCGCCCACGCGACCGCGACGTTGCCATGGTCTTTCAGGACTACGCGCTCTACCCGCACATGACCGCCGGAGCCAACATCGGCTTCGGCCTCAAGGCCCGGAAAATGGCCAAGGCGGAGATCGGCGAGCGGGTCGGGCGCGCCGCGGCGATGCTGGGGATCACCGCGCTGCTCGACCGCTATCCGCGCCAGCTCTCCGGCGGCCAGCGGCAGCGGGTCGCGATCGGCCGCGCCATCGTACGCAAACCCAGGCTGTTCCTGTTCGATGAGCCGCTCTCCAATCTCGATGCCCAGCTACGCGACGCGATGCGCGGGGAGATCAAGCAGCTGCACCAGAAAATATCGACCACGATGATCTACGTCACCCATGACCAGATCGAGGCGATGACGCTCGCCCAGCGGATCGTGCTGATGCGCGACGGCCTGATCGAGCAACAGGGGGCGCCCCTCGATCTCTTCGAGCGCCCGGCGAGCCGGTTCGTCGCCGCATTCCTCGGCTCGCCGCAGATGTCGTTTCTGCCGGGCCGGCTTGTACGCTCGGCCGCCGGCGATGCGGTCCGGCTCGGCGATCAGGGCCCGGTCTTCGCGCTGCCGCGCGGCCGCAAGTTGAACGGCGGCGCCGACGGTGCGGCGGTCCTGCTCGGCCTCAGGCCCGAGCACCTGACGCGTGCTCACGGTACGCCAGGCGAGGGGGCAGTGCGGTACGACGCCACCATCGAGCTCATCCAACCGACAGGGGCGCGGAGTTACGCGACGTTTCGCCTCGCCGGCGAGCCGGTAGTGGCCGAGCTCCAGGCTCATGATGTGAGCCGGCCCGGCGAAAGGATCGCCATCGATATCAACCTGACGCGCGCGTCGCTGTTTGATGCGGCGACGGAAAGGGCGATGTGACAACGACATCGCACCCGCCGCTCGCCGGAAGTGCGATCAAGTCAACAAGGCGACCGTCTGGTTGAGTCTGCGGGATGCTCAGTGTAGCCTCAGCCTCAAGACCCGCGATTTCCTGACTGTGGCGCCCGACCGAACAAGGGTCGGGGTATGGCCGACGGCACCTTCATAGGAGCACACAGATATGGCACTTAGGATTCTGAGCGGCATGATATTCATTCCACGCGGCGGAAGCATTCGCGGAAGCGTCGATATCAGCTTTGATCCCTTCGATCTTGCAGGCGCCAGCGACGCCTTGTTCGAGTTGAGAAAGAAACGCGAGATTGGTCCCCACGGACGTTTCGTCAAGACGCCCGCTTCGATGGTGGCTGCGCGTCAGTTCGCTCTTATGTTTCCCTTCCCTCACGCCGGCTCCTACAGAGCAAGGATCAATGACAGGGTGACGCGTGACTCCATCACAATCAGCTGGAATAAGTCCGGGGGACGCGTCGACCAGGAAGAGATTCCGTTCATGGTCGTGGGCGAGGTGCCCGACGCTCCAGCAACGAAGGGCCGTTCGCGCAAGCGGCGGGCGCCTAAATGAGCCATGTTCCGCGGAACATGACCGGTCGATCTCATCAGAACATTGGTGCCGTCGAGCCCGGCCCGCTTGCGCCTCCAGCGTATTTGCCTCAAGGACGCCAGGGACCATAGACTCTCTCGATGTTGCTGCGCACCTGATCGACGAAGCTCTGGGTGATCGCCGCCTCGTGGGCGATCGAATACCACAGTCCCTTGGCCTTCACGTAGTCCTTGAGATCGAACAGCGCCCGGGCGGCATCGTTCCAGCTGACACCCATCGCCTCGGGTCGGATGTCGAGCCCGATGTCGTGCATGCAGCGAAGCATCTCCTCGGCGCGCGAATTCGTGCAGCAGCGAGCCGATGTAGATGCCGAGCGACACGGGCTGGCCGTGCAGGAACTTTTTGCCGGTCAGATACTCCAGCGAATAGAAGAAGAAATGGTCGATGCCCTCGATGTGGCGCGGGTTCCAACCTGAGCCATGGTAGGTCGTTCCGTGGCGCAGGCCGTCGATCAGCACGTCGAGGCCCTTGTCGGTCAGATCGCGAATGTCGTCGCGGTGCTTCAGCACGGCTTCGACCTTGGCCATGGAGGCCGCCGCCATGTTCTCGTCGTACGGCCACTTGGCCTCGCAAAAGCCCCTCGCCGTCGCGTAGCGCCAGTCGAGAATGCCGGTGTGGTTGCACAGGATATCGCCGATGCCGGAGTAGTTCAGGTGGCGGGGTGCTGCCCGCAGCACATCGTAGTCGATGTAAACCGCCTCGGGCACCGCCCAGCCCATGTAGCGGACGGCGCCGCCGATGCGAATTCCGGCGCGCTGGCCCCATGAGGCGTTCATCGACAGCGCGGTCTGGACTTGGAACAGCGGTACGCGCTTTTTCCAGCAGAAAAACTTGGCGGTATCGACGGCCATGCCGCCGCCCAGGCCCACCACCGCCTCGAACGGCGGCAGCGAGCCGAGATCGCTGACCAGCGCCTCCTGGTCGACCGAATGCACGAAATATGGAATGAACTCGGCGTCGTCGAAGAAGTGCCGGAACTTGGGCCACATGTCTTCCATGGTGCACAGGAGGAACGGGCGATGAACGAAGTTCTTGAGCTCGCCGACCAGGTTGCGGCCGAGAACGGTCTGAAAGTCGTGCGCGTACTTCATCGTTGCTTCCTCATTGCGAAGTGTCGATGCGCCGGCCATCGGCGCGGTCGAAGAACATGAGTTTCGAGCAATCGGGCCTGGCGAAGACCGCCGTCCCCGGGGCCATCCGGATGATGCCGTTGAGGCGGGCCGTGAGCGCGCCGCCCTTCCAGGCGAGCCCTACCAGGGTCGAAGGGCCGACCGGCTGCACATCCCTGACGGTTGCAGCAATGCCTGCCTCGGCCAGCGCGACATGTTCGGGTCTCAGCCCCAGATCGATCCGGCCGCAGTGCTTCCGCAGGAACGCCGCCTGGGCGCAATCGAGCGCGAACCGGGCTTCGCCGCACACGGCGAACGCTACACCCGATTCTTCCTCGACGTCGGCCGGCAGCAACTCGATGCGCGGATTGCCGATGAAGCGCGCCACGTAGGCGGTGGCGGGCCTGGCATAGACCTCTTCCGGCGTCCCGACCTGCTCCACCGCGCCCTGACGCATGACGGCGATGCGGTCGGAGATCGACAGGGCCTCCTCCTGGTCGTGGGTGACGAAGATCGAGGTGACGCCGAGGCGCTCGTGCAGTTCCTTGACCTCGCCGCGCATGTGGTTGCGCAGGGCGGCATCGAGATTGGAGAACGGCTCGTCGAACAGGAAAACCTTGGGCTCGCGCACGATGGCGCGCCCGATGGCCACCCGCTGCTGCTGGCCGCCCGACAGCTGCGACGGGTAGCGTTCGAGCAGATGACCAAGGTCGAGCGCCACAGCGGCTGCCCTGACCCGGCGATCGATCTCGGGCGCTGGCTGGCGCCGCGAGCCGCAGGTTGAAGCCGATGTTCTCGGCCACCGTCATGTGCGGATAGAGCGCATAGTTCTGGAACACCATGGCGACGTCGCGGTCGAACGGGTTCGAGATCGTTGACCCGCCGGCCGTCCATCAGGATGTCGCCCGAGGTGACCTCGTCGAGCCCGGCGATCATGTTGAGCGTCGTTGTCTTGCCGCAGCCCGACGGGCCGAGCAGGGTCACGAACTCGCCGATCGGCGATGTCAAGGTCGGATGGCCCGGCAGACCTCGACCGGCTGCCGTAGGACTTGCTGACGTCGACGAGCTCGGATTCGGGCACCTGGATCAACCCTTCAGCATGCCGTCGGCGAAGCCGCGCAGGATCGTGTTGCGCAGCAGGATCGCGAGGATGATCACCGGCGCGACCGAAACGGCCGCAGCCGCCATCATCTGGCCGAACACGGTCTGGTACTGGCCGGCGAAGGCCGAAATCGCCAGCGGCACGGTCTGGGCGGCCTGACGCGTCATGATGAGGGCGAAGAAGAATTCGTTCCAGGCTTCGATGAAGGCGAAGATCGCCGCGGCGAACAGCGGCGGCAGCGAGATCGGCAGGACGATCAGACGGAAGGTCTGGAAGATCGTCGCGCCGTCGATGCGCGCCGCCCGCTCGAGTCCTGCCGGCAGGCCGGAAAAGAAGCCGCGCAAGATCCAGATGACGATCGGCAGATTGAAGGAAAGGTAGACGAGAATGAGGTTGAGCGGGTATCGATGAGACCGAGCCTGGCGGCGGCGATGAATAGCGGGATGGCGATGACGATCGCCGGGAACATCTGGGCGGCGAGAACGGCGAGAAGAATGGGATCGGCATGGCGCAGGCCCAGCGGCTCAGCGCATAGGCCGCCGGCGCGCCGAGCGCGACGGCAAGCGCGGTGGTCAGGAGCGAGACGATGAGCGAGTTCCCGATGCCGCGCGACAGCTCGGCCGCGGAGGCGAACACCGCGACGTAGTTGTCGAGCGTGAACGAGGCGGGCCTGAGAGTCCGGCGGTGCGGCGATCAGCGCCTGCTGCTCGAGAACGCTCGACAGCAGCAGCCAGGCGATCGGCGCCAGCCGCCGCGGCGACAAAGACCGCGAGCGCGCAAGGCGATCGCGACCCGCTGCGACGAACGGGAAGCAGATCATGCGTGGCGGTCTGCTCCCGGCCGCATGAGCCGCACGTAGACGATGGCGAACAGCAGGCTCGCCAGGAAGATGACGTTGGCGATCGCCGCGCCGTAGCCGAACTTGAGGAAGTTGAAGGTGACGCGATAGGCGAGAAAGTTCATCACGACGGTGCCGTCCGCCGGACCGCCCTTGGTCAGCACGAAGATGAGGTCGAAGATCCTGAGCGACCAGATCGTCTGCAGGACGACGGCGATCGCCAGCGCGGTCCTGAGCGACGGCAGGGTGATGTGGCGGAACTGCTGCCAGGGGCCGGCGCCGTCGATGCGCGCGGCGCGATAGAGGGACTTCGGGATGTTCTGCAGGGCGGCGAGCAGCAGAATGGCGATGAACGGCGTCGACTTCCAGATGTCGACGATGAGGATCATGTTGAGCGCCAGGAAGGGATCGCCGAGCCAGGTGACATTGCCGTCGATCAGCCCGAAGCCCACCAGGAGCGCGTTCAGGATGCCGTAGTTCGAATGGTAGATCCATTTCCACAGCACGGCGTTGGCGACCGGCGCGATCGCCCATGGCAGGAGCAACAGGACCCGGAAGCCGCTCCAGCGCGCCATCGGATGGTTGAGCAGGAGCGCGGCCAGGAGGCCCAGGATCACGACCGCCACGACCTCGACGACCGTGAAGTAGAGGGTGTTCAGGAGGGCGTCGTGCACGGCCTTGTCGGCGATCAGCGAGCGTAGTTGTCGAGACCGATGAACGGCGCCTCGAGGCGACCCGCCGCAGCCTGGCGTCGGTCAGCGACAGCCGGATCGAATAGAGCGACCGGATAGGCGAGCAGCACTGCCAGCACGACCAGCGCCGGCGCCAGAAACAACAGGGCCGCGCGGCTCTGCCGGCTGCGGGCGCCGCTCCGCGCATCGAACAGAAGCTGCGCGGCCCCGGCCATGGACTACGACACGCTCTAGCTCAGCTAGCTCCGTTTCTTGACGATGGCTGCGACGAGATTTGCCGCCTCGGCAATCGCATCCTTGGCGGTCGACTTGCCGGCGAGCGCCTTCTGGATCTCGGTGCCGATCGCGACCGTCACCTCGTTGTAGTCGGGCGTGACGAAGCTGTCGTAGGGATGCTTCGCCTGCTCGAGGACCACCGCGGCGTTGGGCAGCGCCTTCTGCACTTCGGGATCGGCGAGCACCGAGAGGCGGATCGGCAGCCAGCCGGTGTCGATCGCCTGGCGCTTCTGCACCTCCTTGTCGAGATAGAACTCGATCAGCTTCTGGGCGAGCTCGGGATTCTTGGAGGTCTTGGTGATCGTCCAGGCGTCGGTGCCGTCGATCGAGGCGGTTCCGGCCGGCCCGGCCGGCAGCAGCGCGCCGGCGAGCTTGCCGACGATCTTGGAGGTCGCCGGATCGTTGGCCGGCTTCCACATGAACGGCCAGTTCATCATCATCGCGGCGTTGCCGGCCGTCATGACGTTGGTGGCATCGTTGATGCCGACATAGGAGATGGAGCCGGGATCGGTGGAGGGCATCAGATCGATCATCATCTGCAGGCCGTCGATGCCCGGCTCGTTGTTGAAGGCCGGCGAACCGTCCTCGCCGTAGAGCTTGCCGCCGGCCTGCTGCAGGAAGCACATCCAGTAGGAGGCGATGCCGCCGATGCCCGCCGGCTCGCCGTAGTTGAGCACCCAGCCGTAACTTGCCGTCACGGGTGCAGTTCCTTGGCCGCCGCCTTGAGCTCGTCCCAGGTCTTGGGCGGCGTCTTGAAGCCGGCCTTCTCGAGAAGCTCGGTGTTGTAGAACAGGGTCAGCAGCGACAGCGTGAACACGACGCCGCTCGACTTCCCGTTCCAGGTGACCGTCGCGAAGCTCGACTTGGGCAGATCGTCGACAAGTTCCTTCGGCAGCTTGTCCGCGAACGGCGTGAGGAAGCTTGGCGAACTCCGGCACCCAGCCCGACATGTAGACGACGTCCCATACATGTTCGCCGGAGGCGAAGGTGGTGGCCATCTTGTCGTGAAGCTGCGGCCAGGCGACCATGTCGTAGGTGACCTTGGCGTCGTTGTCCTTCTGCCAGGCGGCGAAGGCGTCATCGGAAAACTTCGCAGCTCCCGGCGGGGCGGGATCGGGCGGCAGCGGCGAGAATACGCTGAGTGTGGTCTCCTGGCCGAGCGCCGGCAGCGACAGGCTGGAGCCGATCAGCCCTGCGGCGGATGCCGAGGCTGCACCTTTGAGCAGCCTGCGGCGGTCTAGTCTGGGTATGCGTTTCATGGCTTTCTCCTTCGTTTCAATGGATGCGGGTGAGACCGTAAACCGAGCCGCGGTTGCGTGGCGCCCGGGGCGTCTCGTCGGTGGGCGGACAGAATGAGCCGCGTGCCGGTAGCCGCCGATCACGATGGTGGCGGGATCGAGCCGGCGTCGGCTCGGGAAATGGACCCGCGGGTCCAGATCGCCTCGAGGACGATGCAGCGATTGACCGGACGGCTGAATTCCTGATTGGTTCCGCGGAGCGGCATGCGTTGCCCGGTGGCGATGTAATCTCGGCCCGATTATCAAGTAAAGTGGAATTCGTCGATCACGGTCCGGCGTTAAGCGAACCGCGGAGAGCTCGAATGCTTCGCTTGACGAGACTCGAAAGGCTGCTCTTCAGGCTCGAAGCGCAGCATGCCTGCCTGAGCTGGGCGTTCGGCGAGATCGCGCACCGCCCCGGGCTGGTCTTCGAACTGGGGCTCGGGCATGGCCGGACCTACGATTACCTGCGGACCCATCTGCCGGACCGGGACATCTATGTATTCGATCGCGAGGTCGATTGCTTCGACGACTGCAGGCCACCCGAAGACCGGCTGATTCTCGGCGAGATCGGCGATACGCTCGCTGACGCCGCGCATCGCTTCCAGGGTCAGGTCGTGCTGGCCCATACCGACGTGGGTTCCTATACGGAGAAATACAATCTGGCGATGAGCGCGCTGGTGAGTCGCCACTTACCGGCAGCGCTCGCTCGAGACGGCATGGTCGTTTCCGATCTGCCGCTTGAACACGCAAGCCTGCTGCCGCTTGCCTTGCCCAAAGGAGCACGCGAGGGCCGCTACTTCCTGTACCGCCGGGGTTAACGGTGCATCGGCGCCATTGTGCTCTAGCCTGCTCGGCAAAGTTGTCACAATGTCCGACAGAGTGCCCGGCAAGCGACACCGCAGAGGGAATCCACCAGCATGTTGGTATCTTTCTTTCCCAATCCGAGACCGTTCTTCTGGTCAGTTGGGCTATGGACGATCGCCGTCGTCTGCTTCTGGTATCTGGCGGGAGAAGAAACCGGCAGGGCCTTGGGGATCCTGCCGACGCCGAGTGAGCCGGTAAATCCCGCCTCGGTAACGGTGTTCGCTTCGCGACCGTTCATCTGGTTCTACATCTACTACGGCGCAGCGGTCGCCGCGTTCGGGGCGTTCTGGAGTTTCTACGCCCCGCACCGGTGGGCGAACTGGTCGATCTTCGGCTCGGCGCTGATCATCTTCGCGACCTATTTCCAGGTGCAGGTCAGTGTGGCGATCAATGCCTGGTACAGGCCGTTCTACGATCTCATCCAGGCGGCGCTCGCGAAAACAGCGCCAGTCACGGAGGCGCAATTCTTCGGCCATCTGGTGAGCTTCGCCGGCATCGCCTTCGTCGCCGTCGCCGTCGGCGTGATGACGCGGTTCTTCGTCAGCCACTACATCTTCCGCTGGCGCACGGCGATGAACGACTATTACATGGCGCACTGGTCAAGGCTGCGCTCCATCGAAGGCGCCTCGCAGCGCGTGCAGGACGACACGATGCGATTTGCGCGAACGATGGAGGGGTTGGGGGTGAACCTCATCGATTCTGTGATGACCCTGATCGCGTTTCTGCCGGTACTTGTGCTGCTGTCGGCCAACGTCACGGAGATCCCGATCATCGGCACCCTGCCCTATGCACTCGTGGTGGTTTCGATTGTCTGGTCGCTGTTCGGCACGGCGTTCCTGGCGCTGATCGGGATCAAGCTGCCGGGCCTCGAATTCCGCAACCAGCGGGTAGAGGCTGCCTACCGCAAGGAGCTGGTCTATGGCGAGGACGACACGTCACGCGCCCAGCCGGCAACGGTCGCGGAACTCTTTGCGCACGTGCGTCAGAACTACTTCAGGCTCTATTTCCACTACATGTACTTCAACATCGGGCGGATCGTGTACCTGCAGACCGACAACATCTTCCCCTACATCGTGCTGGCGCCGACCATCGTGGCGGGCAAGATCACTCTCGGCGCGATGAACCAGATCCTCAATGCCTTCGAGCAGGTGCGCAATTCGCTGCAGTACCTGGTCAATTCGTGGACCACGATCGTGGAGCTGATTTCGATCTATAAGCGCCTCAGGGCGTTCGAGGCTGCGATCAAGGGCGAGGCGCTCCCGAGCATCGACAGACTGCCCGAGCGGCTGGCGCCGGAAACAGGCACGTCGTAGACGGGCCGGCAGGAACGCATCGGAAGGCCTACTGTCGGTCGAGGCGGTAGAAGCGAACAGCGTTGTCTCGGAACAGCCGGTGCTTCTCATCGCTGCTCACGCCGGTAACCACCCAATCGACGATTTCGACCCATTGCGGATACGTTCCGGCAAGCTCCATGACATGCCAGTCGCCGCCAAACATGATGCGGTCGAAGCCAAAGGTTTCGATCGCGTGGGCGATGTAGGGCTTGAGCTGCTCGCGCGTCCATGCTCGGTGATCGGCCTCGGTCATCACGCCGGAGATCTTGCAATGGACATTCGGCATGCCAGCAAGCTCGCTCAGATGCTCTCGCCAGGGGTCCAGCAGACCGGCCTTGATCCCGGGCTTGCCGATATGGTCGAGGACGAAGCGGACCTCCGGGCACTGCCGGACCATTCTGATCACGTTCGGCATCTGGTGATGGTAGATGCAGATCTCGAAGGCGAGATCATGGGGCGCCAGCAGTTTCAGGCCGGCGATGAAGCCGGGACGAATACAGAATTCGGGATCGGGCTGGTTCTGGATCAAGCGCCTGATGGCGCGCAGGACCTTGTGCCGGCGAAGTTTTTCAAGCTCGGGCCCGATCGCCTCGCCGCGCTCGAGCGGCAGGGCCGCGACCATGCCGGCGAGCTGCGGTGTGGCATCCGCCAGTCCTGAAACCCATTCCGCCTCTGCCAGGTGCTGTGGAAGGTCGATGCTGACCTCGACGAACAAGAACCTGTCGATCTCTATCGGCGCTGCGGCTCTGGCAAAGTCTCCGGGGAGAACCGTGCGCTCGAGCGACGGTGCGGCCTTCATCCACGAATAGGAGAAGCGCGTCGGGTCACACAGATGCACGTGGCTGTCGACAATCGCGAAATCGGGCATACTGGCGCCTTTCTACCGCCTGCTTCGGGACAAAGGAATGCCGCTGGCGATTCAATGACAAGGCGGAAGAGCGCATCTTTCGCCGCAGGAGGCACTCGCCGCGACGGAGCCCGGCCCGATGGAGTACAAGGACTACTACAAGATTCTCGGCGTCGAGCGCGATGCAGCGGCCGATCAGATCAAGAGCGCCTATCGCAAGCTCGCTCGCCAGTTCCACCCGGACATCAACAAGGACAAAGGTGCGGAGGAGCGTTTCAAGGAGATATCGGAAGCGCATGAAGTGCTAAAGGACCCGGAGAAGCGGGCGGCTTACGACCAGCTCGGCAAGGGCTTCAGGCCGGGCGAAGATTTCCGTCCGTCACCCGGCTGGGATGCCGGCTTCGAATTCAGCGGCGAGGAACGGCCGGGCGCGGGCGATTTCAGCGAATTTTTCGAATCGCTGTTCGGGCGGGCGCGCGGGCGTTCGGCGGCAGGCGAGTTCCGGGCGCGCGGCCAGGACCATCATGCACGGATCATGATCGACCTCGAAGATGCCTATCGCGGAGCGCCGCGCTCGATTTCGCTGCGGGCAGCCGAACTCGGTGAAGATGGCCAGGTGCATTTGCGCGAGCGCCAGGTGAACGTCTCCATTCCGAAGGGAGTGCGCCAGGGCCAGTTCATCCGGCTGGCCGGCCAGGCGAGCCCGGGCATCGGCGGCGGCCCCGCCGGCGATCTCTTTCTCGAGGTCGAGTTCAATCCCCATTCGCTCTACCGTGTCGACGGCAAAGATGTGTATCTCGATCTCCCCGTGGCGCCGTGGGAGGCTGCATTGGGCGGCAAGGTGAAGGCTCCGACGCCCTCGGGCGTGGTCAGCGTGACCATACCGGCAGGCTCCGGGCAGGGCTATAAACTGCGCCTCAGGGGGCGCGGTATCCCGGCGCGCGAGCCGGGCGATCTCTACATCGTTCTACAGATCGCGCTCCCCTCTTCGGCCAGTCCGGAGGCGCAGCGCATCTACAGGGAAATGCAGCAGAAGCTCGCATTCAATCCGCGTCAGCACATGGGAGTTTGACCGTCATGGCCGCCCCACCCCCGAGTACATCACTGGTGTCATCGTCGACGAAGCAACCGAGATGACGATCGATGATGTGGCGCGGTTCTGCTCGGTGCGGCGGGAGAAAATCTTCGAGCTGGTTGCCGAAGGTATTGTTCCGGCAGGAGGTCCCGCACCGGAGGATTGGCGCTTCAGCGGCCAGGCGCTGGCGCGCGCCGGCAAGGCGATTCGACTGGAGGTCGACCTGGAGATCAATCTCGGCGCCGTGGCCCTGATCCTCGACCTCCTTGATGAGATCGAGGCGCTCCGCCGCGGACGGAGTCCCCGTTAGTGCATTTTCCGGCGCAGTAGAACTGGAAGGTAGCGTCATTCGAACAAACTATGCTCTAATGCAGTAGCTCGAAGCGGAAGGAGTAATGCATGGCCAACCCTCAAGATAAAAATCGCAATCTGGTCCTCTGGGCAGTCGCCGCGATCATCGTTCTCGCGCTGATAGGCTGGTGGGCAGGCTGGTTCGGCGGCGGCAAGGCCCCTGTGGCCGAAACGCCGGCACCGGCGACCACGACCGAACAACCTGCCTCCGGCGGAACCAGCACGACCACGACCGAACCGGCCACGGGCAGCGGCACGAGCACGACCACGACCGAGCCTGCGGCGGGCGGCACGGGCACGACCACGACCGAGCCTGCGGCGGGCGGCACGGGCACGACCACGACCGAGCCTGCGGCGGGTGGCGGCACGGGCACGACCACGACCCAACCGTAACCGATCGTCCAAATCGAAGTCTCGCCGGCGCCTCGGTATCCCTGAGGCGCCGGTTCGGTTTTGGCGCATGCCAAACGGCTTGCGGCCCAACCGATTAGATGCTGGAAACATACGCCTGTCGCCGGCGGGCGCACTTTGCCGGAACGTGCGCAATCGAAACGAATATCAACGGACGCGATGTTGTCACTGGCGTACGCCCTCCAACAAATCAGCAATGCCCTCGTCGTGGGCTCGTTCTATAGCTTGCTTGCCGTTTCCTATGCCCTCGTGCACGGCCTCACCAACCGCATCGTCCTGTCGTTCGGCGACATGGCGATGTTTGCTGCCTTCTGTGCGGCCTATGGGGCGCTCATCGCCTTCTCGCTGGGTGTTGAAGCGGGAGCCGCGATGATCATCGCCATGGCGGCGGCGGCGGTGTGTTCGGCGGCCCTCGGTCGCTTCGCCTATGGCAGCGTGTTCGCGCCCCTGCTGGGGGTGAGGAGCCAGGCATTGCTCATTGCCTCGGCGAGCCTGGGCCTGGTGATCCAGGAAGTCATGCGCCTGCAATCGCGCGGGCGCGAGCAGTGGCTCGAGCCAATTCTGAATTCGCCATTGCTCGAAATGTCCGACGGCGGTTTTGCCCTTCGGGTCACGACCATCCAGGCACTCATCGTAGCCGTTACCTTTTTCCTCATTGCCTGCCTGTTCGGCGTGCTGCGCCTGACGCGGCTGGGGCGGCTGTGGCGCGCCTGCTCGCAGGACCGGGCATTGTCCGTGCTGCTTGGCGTTGACGTGCAACTGGTGACAGCGACGGCGTTCGTGCTGGCGGCGGTGTTCGCCGGCGCCGCCGGTTTCACGCTCGCCATCTACTACGGCGGAGTCAGCTTCAGCATGGGTCTCATGCTCGGCCTCAAAGCCCTGTTCGCTTCGATGATCGGCGGTTTTGGCACCATCGCCGGTGCGGTCGCCGGTGCGTTCGTGCTGGCGGCGCTGGAAACCGCGTGGACGACCTTCTTCAACATCGGCTATCGGGACGTGGCGGTGTTCGGGCTCGTTCTCGTGCTGCTGACCGTGCGCCCGGAGGGCCTGCTCGGCGTGACACTCAGATCGGACAGCGATCGATGAAGTGGTCCGTATCGGTCATTGCCCTTGGTCTTCTGCTCGCCGGCTGCGGGGATGACAGCGGCGAGCCGTACCTGACGGTCGCCGGCGGCGGGTTCATCTTCAACTACCGGATCGCAGAATCCTACTACGGCATCGTCGTCAAGGCGGAGCGGCAGTTGCCGAAGGGCTCGCTGCTGGTCGCTGAATTCGAGGATCCCGCGGGAGGACCGCCGATCACCCTGCGCGAGCCTGTGATCGAGGGCAGGCTGCGCTATTCGTTTCGCTCGCCGCCGGTCAGGGGCATCCAGAAGGATGTGCCGTACAAGGTAACGGTCGTGCTGAAGGAAAGTGAAGCCGGCAAAGAGCTGGAACGTCTCGAGCGCGTCTACCGCAGCCAGGTCGACCAGTCGATCATGCCGGAGAAGCCGCTGGTGCTCGGGCCGGGGTATCAGATCAATCCGGAAAACGACATCACCAAACCTGCGGCGCCGCAGTAGCGCATCAGATGAAGCGAATTCGAGCCCCGGTAAGCGGAGTTCCCAGCAACTGCGTCGACCAGACCTCGCCGGCAGCGACCGGAAAGGCGCGGGTGAGCGTCCCGGTGGTCACGATCTCGCCGGCGGCGAGCGGCGAATTGACCGGGTCGGCCGCGAGCAGGTCGATCAGATGCCGCAATGCCGAGACCGGCCCATCGAGCACGTTGGACGCGCGACCGCGATCGACAAAAGTCCCGTTGCGGTACAGATCGATCTCGAGAGTTGAAAGCTCACGCTCCCACTCCGCGCGGCGGGGCGCCACCGGATGGCGAATTCCTACCAGCAGCGCGCCGTGCAGGCCGCAGGCTGCGACGGTATCGGTGGCCTGGAACTTCCAGCCGGGAAAGGCCGATTGCACGATCTCGAAACCATGGGCGACCCATTCGATGCAACCCAGCAACGAGTGGTCGTCCATGCCGCGAACGGGAGCTGTCGCCAGCCCGAACATGATTTCCGGCTCGATGCGCGGCTCAGCGAGTCTTGCCAGTGAAAAACCGTCGCCGGTGTCGGCGATGTCATGAACGGTTCGGTCGTACACATGGCCCCAGATCGGCGCATGGACATCGTATTCCGCCCAGATCGTCCGGTTGGTGAAGCCGATCTTGCGTCCGACCGGCCGTTCGCCCGAAGTCTCGCGCTTGCGGCGAACGGCGTCAGTGACGCGGTAGGCATCTTCCATCTGCAAGCCGGGATAGCGACCGGAGAACGGTGCAATCTGGCGGCCGCTGCGCACGACGGCGAACGCCTCGGCGGCGATGCTGTCCACTTCCATTTGCCCAATGCTCATTCCATTCACGCCCGCGTTCGCCCCCAGGATAGCAGATGACAGCACCGGTCATCATGTGGTTCCGGCAGGATTTGCGGATTGCCGACCACCAGGCGCTGCGAAGTGCGGCTGCGGCGGGCCCTCTTCTCTGCCTGTTCGTGCTCGATGACGTGACGCCGTGTGAATGGCGGTTGGGCGGGGCCAGCCGGTGGTGGCTGCACCATAGCCTCAACAGTCTGTCTGCGGATCTGGGCAAGCTCGGGCTCAAACTCACCTTGCGCCGTGGACGGAGCGACGCCGTGATCGATGAGATTTGCCGCGAGGTGGGCGCCAAAGCCATCTACTTCAGCCGTGATTATTCGCCATGGGCCGGGGATCTTGAAAGGCGCGTGAAAAGGAACGCCGATGCCCAAGGCGTCCAATGCCACCGCCACGGTGGCTACCTGTTGCACGAGCCCGAGATGGTGCGGACCGGCGGTGGCGGCGTCTATCAAGTGTATACCGCCTTCGCCCGGGCCTGCCGCGCCCTCGGCGACCCCCGACCGCCGGTGGGAGAGCCGGCTGCCGCATCCGGATGGGCGGGGACAACGGCCAGCGATCGGGCGGAGGATTGGGCACTCCTGCCGCTGAAGCCCGACTGGGCAAGCCGTTTCGGCGAAATCTGGAACCCGGGCGAGGCAGGCGCGCAAGCCCGGCTGCATGCCTTCGTGGAGGGTGCGCTCGCCGGCTACGCCGACGGCCGCGACCACCCCTGGATCGATACGACCTCGAGGCTTTCTCCTCATCTCCACTGGGGCGAGGTTTCGCCGATCCAGTGCTGGAACGCCGTAAGGAACGCCATGGCGGCTGCGGGTGGCCGGATCGACGGGCCGGGGGACAAGTTTCTCGATGAAATCCTGTGGCGCGAGTTCTGCCACCACCTGCTCCACCATGCACCGGAACTGCCGAGAGAGCCGTTCCGGGCGGACTTCGCGAAGTTCCCCTGGCGCGCCGACGGTGAGGGGCTTGCCGCCTGGCAGCAGGGTCGTACCGGCTATCCGATCGTCGATGCCGGAATGCGTGAGTTGTGGATAACCGGGTACATGCACAACCGGGTGCGCATGATTACCGCCTCCTTCCTCACAAAACACCTTCTGGTGAGCTGGCTCGAGGGCGAACGGTGGTTCTGGGACACGCTCGTCGATGCGGATATCGCCAACAACACGATGAATTGGCAGTGGGTTGCCGGATGCGGCGCCGACGCGGCCCCGTATTTCCGCATTTTCAACCCGGTCCTGCAGGGTCGGAAATTTGATCCCCGGGGTGAATACACGAAACGCTGGATTCCTGAGCTCGAGTCAATGCCGGAGGAATATCTTCACCAGCCGTGGCTGGCGCCTGAGCAGGCGCTTAAGCAGGCGGGGCTGACGTTGGGCAGTATGTATCCAGCGCCCATCGTTGAGCACGGCGCGGCGCGAAACCGTGCGCTCTCAGCCCTCAAGCAAGTGGGTCGCCGCTGATCCTCGCAAACCCGATCAGAAGGTTTTCGCGCGCGAGCCTTCCGCTGCAGCGACCTTTCGTGCAGCGATATCCGCGGCCACCATCATGCGAGCAAGGGGTGTGCCGCGCCTCAGTTCCCGATTCACCGCGCGCAAGTGCCCGCCCCTGTCATCGAGCGGCGCACTTCCTATGTACTGAACGCGGACGTTGGCGGTGCCGCGGTCCTTGAAGCCCAAAGTCTCGGCACATTTTTCGAGACATCGATGATACGGTCGCCGACGAACGGGCCGCGATCATTTACCCGCACGATGATGGCGCTGCCGTTGTCGAGGTTGGTGATCTTGACGTAGCTCGGAAGCGGCAGGGTGGGATGGGCGGCGGACAGATATTCCATGTCGAACCATTCGCCGTTGGCGGTCATGCGGCGGTGGAATTGGGGCCCATACCAGGACGCGAGGCCGTTGACATCATAGCCGGGCTCTTCCTTGGGAACGAACCAGCGGCCGGCGACCTTGTAAGGCGTGCCGAGTTGTTGGCGGCCGCCTCCCTTGGGCAGGATGTCTCCGCCGGCATATTTGGGACTCGGCGCCGGCTCCGGCGTTCCGAGCCGAGAAAGCCCGAGGCCGGAACCACTTTTCCTTGACCACCATGGGGTTCGGCGAGGTTGCCGACACCTTCTCCCGAACTCGGGCGGCCATGGCCATCGGTGCGGGAGCCACGGCGATCGTGCGATCCTTGAACCAGCGCTCCTTCCGATGAGGCATCGGCGTGCGTGTCCGGCTTATCGCGGCGTGAGCGGTAGTTGCGCTGGCGCGGGCGGAACCCGCACTCGGCTCGCGGCCGGTGATATCGGTAAGGGTCGGAGTCGGATGCCTGCCATGCGGCCTTACTTCCTTCGCATCACGCGAACCGGCAGCGACGTCATGGACGCGGTCTTTGAACCAGCGTTCCTTCAAAAGTGGGAAGAAGAACAGGGTTGCGCCGGCCGTTCGACGTTCATCGCCGGAAACCGCTGGCGCCTGGAAGCCAGCGTCCTTGGGACATCGGCGAAGTGCCCGCCGCCGCTCGACGTCGCGCTGGATGGTGAAGGCCGGGGTGGCAGCCAGTGCGTGACCGCGCCGAACAGGGTCGCAGTCAGGCTCGCGCGCACACAGCTCGGTTTGGCTCCCGGGGACGGTTAACAGGGTCGTGGGCGCCATAGCGCAATGTGGGGGTGGTGGTTACAGTGGTTGTAGATGCAAGCATCAGGTACCCGGCGAAACAGGTTACTGCGGTTGATGTCATCATGGCTCGATAACTCCTTACCGTCTTGGGTAGGATGTGACGGAAGGAGTTGACGAAGCGTTCAGAACTCTCGCGGCAACTCTTTGAATCTGAACGGTATTTTTACCCTAACAAACCGACTCCCGACTGTGCGGGATTGAACTCAGGGTAGAGGCGGAAATCGCGGGATTGCTGGCTTTCCCGGAAGCTCTGTGTACGCCACCATGGGGAGCGAACCCCTGAAGGCAGGACTGGTTCCCTTTCTTGGTAAAACTTTGTTAACCCTGCCCAACTTTTCTCGAGGCCCGATTTAGGCAGAAATGTGGCGGTCGTCCGAGGCGTAAGGACCCCCGGGAATGGGCGCTCGTTTCGGATCGCGAATGACTGTCATCCCTTGTTCCCGTAGGTGACCGCGTCGACAGGTTGTCATCACATTCGCTCTATGGAATCGTTGAGCGATGCGGTCCATTGGTGGTGTACGGGAAGTCCGCGGGATGGCTGTGACAAGTGGCTGACGCAGCCAAAAAATCAAAGTCCGCGCGGCTGCAAGGGTATCGCGCAAAACGTGATTTCAGCCGTACCACCGAGCCTGAGCCCGGCTGGCGCGGAACCCGGGGTCATCGCTTCGTGGTGCAAAAACACGATGCCCGCCGCCTTCATTTCGATCTGAGGCTCGAGCTCGACGGCGTCCTCAAGAGCTGGGCGGTGACCCGCGGACCCAGTCTCGTGGCCGGTGAGAAGCGCCTCGCGGTCCAAACCGAAGACCACCCTCTCGAGTATCTTGAATGGGAAGGGGTCATCCCCAAAGGAGAATACGGCGGTGGCACGATGATCGTGTGGGACCGCGGATTATGGGATACCGCGGGCGATGCCCGAAAGGGGCTTGCCAAGGGCCACTTGGACTTTGTTCTTGCCGGCGAGCGGCTCAAGGGCCGCTGGCATCTGGTTCGCATGGCCAAGAGGCCCCAGGACAGGAACGAACAGTGGCTCCTGATCAAGGCAAAGGACGCCTACGCGCGCCGAGCCGCCGCTGCGCAGATCGTTGACGAGGAAACGACATCCTTGCTGAGCGGCCGGTCGAATGCGGATCTGGCCAGGGCCGGAGGACTGCGCGCCGATCACTCGGCGCGCGAGCAAAAGAGGCGCGCAGGCGACGATGGCAGAGCGCGCCAGGCGCAGCCGGCCGGGGCGCGGAAGGCGATCCTGCCGGTGTTCGTCGAGCCGAGCCTGGCGCAGCCCGTCGAGGTTCCGCCCTCCGGAGGCAACTGGGTGCACGAAATCAAGTTCGACGGCTACCGCCTGCAGGCGCGCCTGAATGGCGATAAGGTGCAGCTGCTCACCCGGCGCGGTCTTGATTGGACGAAACGTTTTCCGACCATCTCGGCAGCGTTGCGAAAGCTGAAGGTATCGTCCGCCCTCATCGACGGAGAAGCGGTCGCCCAGGACGAGCGGGGGATCTCCAGCTTCGGTGCCCTGCAGTCGGATCTCGGCGAAGGCCGCCGCGACCGGATCGCCTACTTCGCCTTTGATCTCGTCTATTGCGAGGGGTTCGACTATCGGGGCGTCCAGCTCTCCGCGCGGCGGGCGGCACTCAAGCTCCTTTTCGAAGACCTTCCCGAACGGTCGATCCTGAAGTTCAGCGATCATCTCGATCACCGTGGCGACGAGGTCCTGGCCCAGGCCTGCCGCATGGGGCTCGAGGGCATCGTATCGAAACGAAGCGACCTGCCGTACCTGTCCGGCCGAGGTCCGCACTGGATGAAATCGAAATGCGTTCTCGAGCAGGAGTTCGTGGTGGTTGGCTATGTGCCCTCGACCGCCCATCAAGGCTCGGTCGGTTCACTGGTGCTCGGCTACTACGATGACAAACGGCTCGTCCACGCCGGCAGAGCAGGCACCGGCTTCTCGGCCAAGGCCGCCGTAACAATGGCCCTTAAGCTTCAGGCGATTGCCGCGGACCAGCCGACGTTCCGCGACAAGCCTTCGCGCGAGGCCGTGAAGGATGTGAAATGGGTGGAACCAAAGCTTGTGGCAGAGATTGAATACCGCGGCTGGGGCTCGGAAGGTCTCGTGCGCCAGGCTTCATTCAAAGGCCTGCGCGAGGACAAGCCGGCAGAAGAGATCGTGCTCGAGAAAAAACCCACGGCTCGCGCGCAGGGTGCTCCACGGGTGGCGCCACGGCTTACCCATCCGGAGCGCATCCTGTGGCCGGACAAAGGGGTGACGAAACAGGGTCTCGCCGATTTCTATGCCGACATAGCGAAATGGATCCTGCCGCAGGTGACCGGGCGCGTGCTCAGCGCCGTGCGCTGCCCGTCGGGTGTCGACAAGCAGTGCTTCTATGCGAAACACGCATGGGCCGGTCTTGGCGATCATGTGAAGCTCGTCGACACGGGCGAAGGCGAGCCGATGATCGCCATCGATGACCTCAAAGGCCTGCTTGCCCTGGTGCAGGCGAGCGTGCTCGAACTTCACCCCTGGGGGTCGCGCATCGACAAGCTCGATGAGCCGGATCGCGTGATCTTCGATCTTGATCCGGGAGAGGACGTTGCCTGGAGCAGGGTCATCGAGGCAGCGCGGGAGGTGCGCAGCCGGCTCCGGGAGCACAAGCTCAAGAGCTTCGTAAAAGTCTCAGGTGGCAAGGGTCTGCATGTCGTGGCGCCAATTGCGCGCGGGCCGCAGTGGGACGAGGTCAAGGACTTTTCGCGCCGGATCGCTGAAGCGATGGCGGCCGACGGCCCTGGTCTCTACCTGGCCCGCATGACCAAAAAGCTGCGGAAGGGCAAGGTGTTCGTCGATTATTTGCGCAACGGGCGCGGCGCTACCGCGGTAGCGGCCTATTCAACGCGCGCCCGGCCGGGAGCGTCCGTCTGCGTACCGCTCGCCTGGGAGGAGCTCTCGCAGGCCATCGGCCCCAGCCATTTCAGCATCGACAATCTGCGCCAGCGCCTCGATTACCTGAAAGCCGATCCTTGGGCGGGCATCGACAGGCTGCGGCAGCGCCTGCCCGCTTAGAACGGCCGGGAACCATAAGCGGGAGGCCGCGTTGACTCCGCGCTGTCTTTTCCGCCAAACTGTTAACCTCTCGGCGGCACAATAGATCTCGTCATGCCGGTCAGTTAGTGAGGGTAAAGCCGTGGCAAGTCCCGGGCGTCCGTATTGGAAGGGGTTTCTGCGTCTGTCGCTGGTTACGATCAGCGTGCAAATCTACAACGCCGCCGAAAGCGCCGCCGAAATCCACTTCAATCAGATCCACAAGCCGTCGAAGAAACGCGTCCGCTACGAAAAAGTGGTGCCGGGAATCGGCCCGGTCGAGGCCAGTGACATCGTCAAGGGCTACCCGGTGGACCACGATACGTATGTGATCCTGGAGCCGGCGGAGCTGGAAGCGATCAGGCTTGAAAGCAAGAAAGTCATCGAGCTTTCCCAGTTTGTCGACAAGGACGAGATCGATCCCCGCTATTTCGAGCGGCCGTTCTACATCGTGCCGGCCGATGATCTGGCCGCCGAGGGATATCTTGTCATTCGCAAGGCGCTCGAACAGTCGCGCAAGGCAGCGATCGGGCAGATCACCATGCATGGCCGCGAGCACCTTGTGGCGGTGACTCCGGTCGAAAATGGCCTTCTCATGGAGATCATCCGCTACAAGAACGAGCTCAAGGCGGCGTCATCGTTCTTCGACGACTTGCCGAACCCCAAGCTTGATCGCGAACTGATCGACATGGCGAACCAGCTGATCGCACGGAAATCGGCGCCGTTCCGGCCCGAGGCATTTCACGACAGCTATGCTGTGGCGCTGAAGGAGCTCGTGGCCAAAAAGGCCAAGGGCAAGAAGATCGTCACGACGGCGGAGGAGGAAGCGCCGGTGAGCAACGTCATCGATCTGATGCAGGCCCTGAAGGGAAGTCTCAAGAATCAGCAGGAAGCCGAGCGCGAAGCGCCGCGCAAGGCAGCGCCCAAGCGCCGGGCATCGAGGTAACCAGTACCCGATCCAGGATTACCGGAGCGGCGGATGGTGATCCGCGACGGAGCTCCATTCGGTCCGAAACAAGAGGTCCTCCTTTTCCGCGTCTTGAACCACGACGCTGCTGTTGACGCCGGCCTTCCCGGAATTGTCTGCCTGTTGGATGGCCGCCCGGATGGCCGCGTCCCGATCCGGAAAGACATCAAAGCCACTGCTGCCATGCTTGACGATCCACTTCTGTTTGTGAAAAAGCACGAAATACCTTTCCATGGCATCCTCTCTCGACGCCGAACTCGCGCCGCAAATGATGACAATGCGAACGTGCGAGTTTCGGGAAAGTTCCGAGGATCACAGTGGAGGCTATTCCGTCCTCACTGCGCGGGCGACCGCCGACGACGGCGTTTGTATTTGGTTGCCTGCGATCAGGCAGCCTTTTCAAGTTCCGGCGAACGCCGGATTCCGTCCCGCTCGGCCTCCGGGACGTCGCGGTCGCCTGCTGACCTCAGCTTGCCGAGGATGGCGCGCAGCATGCGAGGCTGCGCCGCAGCATCAAAGGCCGGCTCGACTTCCGGGCTCGTGTGGACCCGCTGTCGGTCTAGCGAAGGTTTGTCAAAAACCGCGAGAAACAGGTAGCCCAGCGCACTCAACGCAAACAGAATGGTCCCGATCGTCTGCATGATCTCCATAGATTTGATCCTCCCCGCGGTCATGCTCTACCCTTCAAGGCACGAGCATCGACTTTGAGCATCCGGTCCCTTACCGGACGCCAAACGTTACGCCGACCCTTTAGTACACCCCTCACGGCGGCTTGGCCTGCACGAACCCTGCCGCTACCCGCTACACCACCGTGCTCAATGAGTATCGCGCCACTACGGTTGCCCGTCAATCACAGAGATCACAGAGATCCCAGAGATCCCGAGTGGAGAGACTATCTCGTTGCCCCCTGTTCCAGCCCCATCAATGCAGCCGCGCCGACGCTCACGATAACCGTGCCGGTAGGGGGCCCTTCCTTCAGGACCGCCTGATCCTTGTGGACGTATTCAACCGTAACGGGTAGCCGCACGAATACCAGCGGCTCGGGGTTGCCATATACCCACGTTTCGCCATGCAGGTCATAAATCACCGCCGAGTAGGGGATCACCTTCTGCGGCTTGCCGCTGTCCGGCTGTGCCAGCTTGACCTGCACCAGCTGCCCGGGAGTGAGGCGTGTGTTGGTGTTGCTCACTTCGTAGTATTGCGCCTTGTCCGCGAACGCTTCATCGAGCGGCGCAGCTTTGACGTTGGCGCGGGCGCTATCGTCGATCGTCAGGACGAGGATCTTGCTGTCGTCGCTGGTGTCGTCATCGTTGGCGTCGTCGTTCTTCTCCGAGTCGTCATCATCATCGTCATCTTCTCCCAGCGACAGAACCACAATGGTCTGGCGGCCGATCGTGTCCGAGCCGTCCAGCCGCGGCACGCGTACACGGACAGGAATCACCGCGGCAGCCGGAGCTTCGCTTGTCGCCGGCTCCGGAGTTGGGTCCTCTGGCGCCGCCTCCACCTCGCCATCGACCAGCAGCCAGCGCTTCACCGGCGCTTCACGAACCGGATGCATCTCGAGGGCGATCCGCGCTGCCGTTTCGGGGCTGAGGATCACTTTCTTGAGCTCAGAATTGGGGATCGCCTCCACCCTGGCCAACCCGGGGCTTTCGGCGGCGATCGCAATGCCCGAGGGAATGCCCGCCAGCACTGCCGTGCCAAGCAGAACCGAAAACGCCAACCGATCATGACGCCGCATGTGATGCAACTCCCATGTTTGCTGTTTGCGGGCTGCGACCCGCAGAAGCCTTGGCAAAACGCAGATACAACGAGGGCACGACGAACAGATTGAGGAGCGTCGCCGAGATGATCCCGCCAAGAATGACCATGGCCATGGGGTGTTCGATCTCGTGACCCGGGATGCTGCCGGCGATGAGCAGGGGCGCCAGGGCGAAGGCAGTGGCCAGCGCCGTCATGATGATCGGCGAAATGCGTTCCACCGCACCGCGCAGGACCAGTTCCGGACCGAAGGGCACGCCTTCTTCATTCTCCAGGTGCTGGAAATGGTTGATCATCATGATTGCGTTGCGGGCGCTGATGCCGAGCACCGTGAGAAAGCCGACAAGCGAGCCGAGGGAAAGAACGCCGCCCCCGAACCAGGCGGCGAGCACGCCTCCGATCAGCGCCGACGGCAGGGTGATGAAGCCGAGGACGGCGAGGCGCCAGCTGCCGAAGGAAGCATGGAGCAGGAAGAACACACCAATCGCGGCGATGAGCGCGTATGTCTGCAGGCGGCTCTGCGGCCGCGGCCCGTTCGGCGCTTTCCCCGAGTACTTCGGCGCGGTAGCCGAGCGGCATGCCGACATTGCTCACAATCCTGCTTGACGTCGGCGGAGACCGAACCGAGGTCCCGGCCCTTGCACGTTGGCGGTGACGTCGATCTTGCGCGACTGATACTCGCGGTCGATGTGATTGGGCGTGGGCCTCACGCGCACATCCGCAAGCTCTGCCAGGCGTATCGGGCCCGACCGCGGCGTGTCGATCAGCAGGTTCTTTATGTCTTCGATGCTGTGTCGGGTTTCAGGGGTGCTCCAGATCTGGACGTCGTAGGCTCTGCCGTCGCGGAAGATGTCGCCGGCCTCCTCGCCGGCAAGCAGGATGCCGGATGCCCGGCGGACGTCGCCAGGCTTGACGCCGTGGCGCTGGGCGGCCGCCGAGGTCGACCTCTACCTCGACCTGCGCAATCGGGTACTGAAACTCGACCGTCAATGAAACCAGGCCGTCAAGCCGCCTCGAGCGACGCCTTGATCTTGTCCGCCTGGGTGCGCAGCTCGGTGATGTCGTCGCCGTAGATGCGGACGACGACCGCCTGCTTGGCGCCGGTGAGGACCTCGCGAATTCGTTCCTTGAGATAGGTCTGAACGTCACGATAGATGCCGGGATAGCCGTCCACGACTTCCTGGATGGCATTTACGGTCTTGTCGTAGTCGACCGCCGGATCGACGCTGACCCAGTTCTCACCGAAATAGGGGCCGTAGGGCTCATCCGAAAGGAGGGCCTGACCGATATGCGCGCCGAAGTTCCGGACGCCGGGGACCGAGCGCAGCTCCACGCTGGCACCGCGTGGTGATGCGGGCCATTTCCGGCTGCGAGGTGCCCGGCTTGGTCAGCCAGTGCATCAGAAAGTCCCGTTCCTTGAACTCGGGCAGCAGCTCGCGGCCAAGACCCGGCAGGATCAACACGCCGATGAGGGCGATCACGCCGACGGTGGCGTAGGCGTAGCGCGGCCGTTGAATGATCCTGGCGAGGATGGCCCGGTAGGTCTTCTGCAGCCACGGCACAACCGGTGAGTAACGCTGCTCGAGCGGCGCGTTGCGAAGCAGAAGGTAGGCCAGCGCCGGTGTTACCGTGAGCGCGACGACCATCGAGACGAGGATGGCCAGGGTGTAGGAGATCGCGAGCGGCTGGAAGAAAGCGCCGGACAATCCCTCCAGAAAGAATACCGGCGCCAGCACGACCATGGCCAGGAGGGTCGCGTAGATGATGGCGCCTCGGACCTCGATCGACGCATCGAGAATGATCGAGGCGAGCGACTGGGTGCTGCCCTCGCTGCGGCGCTGGCGCAGCCGGCGCCAGATGTTCTCGATGTCGATGATCGCGTCGTCGACAACGTCGCCGATGGCGATGATCATGCCGGCCAGAATCATCACATTGATGGTCGTGCCGCGCAGATCGAGGATCAGCCCGGCCGTCAGCAAGAGACAGCGGTATGGCGATGACGCTGATCAACGCCGTCCGCCATTCGAACAGGAAGAAGAACAGGATCACCATTACGAGAACGCTGCCGAGGATCAGCGCATTGGTGAGGTTGCCGATCGATACCTCGATGAAGGTGGCAGGGCGGAATATCTCCGGGTCGATGTCGATCCCCTGCAGGCCCGGCAGCCATCTCCTTCAAGGCCTCGTCGACACTCGCGGGTAACGTCGAGCGTATTGGCCCAGGGAAACTTCTCGACGATCAGCAGGATGCCGGGACCGTCGTTGATGATCGCGTCGCCGATCAGCGGCTGGTGGTCTTCGACCAGCCGAGCCACATCGGTCAGCTTGAGGTCCGGGCCGTCCCTTAATGGTGACCTTGCCGAGGTCCTCGGGCGTGACGATCGGCAGCACATGGCCGATCGACAGGCGCTGATTCGGAGTGTCGATGAACCCGCCGCTGCCGATGAACGCACCTTCGGAGAAGGATACGAGACTGGCGTCGAGAGCGTCGCCGATCGTCTCGTGCACGGTCTTGAGCGGCACGTTGTTGGCGGCGAGCTTGTCCGGCTCGACCTGCACCTGGTACATTTTCAGCCGTTCGCCGTAAATCATCACGTTCGATACGCCGGGAACGCGCAGCAGCCGGGTCCTGATCTTCCAGTAGCTGATCATGGAAAGATCGATCAGCGATAGCGTGCTCGACGACAGGCCGATCTTCATGAAACGGCTGGTCGAGGAGAGCGGCGGCATCATGCACCGGTGGGCTGGTCCAGGACGGCAGGGTCGGCGTCACAGTCGCCAGGCGCTCCTGGACCAGCTGGCGGGCCAGCAGCAGGTCGGTTCCCCGCTTGAAGATCAGGTTGATGACCGAGAGGGCAGCGACCGACTTCGAGCGCATGACGTCGAGGCCCTCGACGCCATTGAGGGCGTCCTCGAGCGGAATGGTGACGAGCTCCTCAACCTCGGAGGCCGACAGCCCAAGCGCCGGTACCTGGATCTCGACGCGCGGCGGAGCAAATTCGGGGAAGACATCGACCGGCGCGTTCTGCAGCTGCCGCGTGCCAAAATACATCAGGGCAACCGCAGTCGCGATGACGAGAAAGCGGAACTGGATGCTTTTCTTGATGATGAAGCGCATCATGGCGGCGCGGCTCTCGTTACTTGACTCCGGTTTCGGTTCCGTAAAGCTCGGCTGCACCGACCACGACAACGGCAGTTCCGGCTGCTGGACCTGCCCGCAGGACGGTCAAGTCGCCCCGGCTGTAGTCGATGTCGAGCGACTTCTCTCACGATAGGCCAGAGGCTGGGGATTGGTGTATGCCCAGGCCGCACCGCTCGTGTCGTAGATCACCGCCGAGTAGGCAATGACCTTACGAAGCGCCGGAGACCCCTTGCCATCTCGCGGTGCGATCAGCTCTTCACGGACGTGCGCGGTCTCGATCCCCAGGCGATGTCGCGCCGATTTCGATCAGCGTTACGCGGGCAACAGGCAGACCCCTCGATGGGCTCGACCTTGGCTGGTCCCGCCTTGGGGTCCGCCGCATGCAGTGGCGAAGATGCCGCGAAAATGGAGGCCCCGGAAACCAGAGCAGCGAACATCCAGCGCGTACAGGTCTTGAGGCGGTTCATGGCTGTCTGACCCTGCCCCATCAGATCGAGAGCGGATTCATCGAAGCCCGGTGAAGTTTCCCTGCTGCCTGCGGGCCACCATCTGAGGCAGGCGGCCGGCATGCACGAACAGGTGGATCAGCGTTGACGTGACGAGGCCGCCCAGAACGACCACCGCGAGCGGGTAGATGACTTCCAGACCGGGCTGGTTGCCGATGAACAGTGCAGGAAGCAGCGCCAGCGACACAGCCAACGCGGTTACGAGTACCGGACCGGCACGTTCGGCAGCACCGAGCACCGCAAGATCGGCACTGAAGTCAGCCCGCCGCTGACTGCTCGAGCGCGAGATAGCGGCTTACGAGCGCCACTCCGTTTTGCACGCTGAGTCCGAGAAGGGCCAGGAAGCCGAAGTAGGAACCAATCGAAACGTCGCCGCCGGCCAGCAGGATCGCAACGACCCCGCCTACCAAAGCGGCCGGGATGGTCACAAAGGCCACCGTGGCAAGCCGCCACGAGCCAAAGGCAGCCTGCAGCAGGAGAAAAATGCCGACTGCAGACGGCAATGAGGTATGGCAGCAGGCGCCGCCGCGTGTGCTCGGAAGCCTCCGGCCTTATCGGAGACCACTTCCGCATGATATTCGATCGGAAAGCTCAGCATCTTGAGCCCGGCTCTGATCTCGTCCTCGACGGCGGCAACGCTGCGGCCGCTTACATTGGCGGTGACGTCGACGTAGCGAGATACGGACTCTCTCTCAACGACGGCGGGCTTCGGTGCGATGCGAACGTCCGCCACGTCGCCGAGCCGCACGAAGCCACCGGCGGGAGTGTCGATGATGAGGTCCCGAATGCTGTTCACGCTCGCTCGGTTCTCGGCGTGCTCCACACCACGACCTCGAAGACCTTTTGTTCCTGAAAGAGGCTGCCCACCTGCAAGCCTGACAGCAGCGTCGTCGCCGAACGACGTACATCGCCTGGCTTTATGCCAAGCCGCTCGGCGGCAGCGAGATCGACCTGGATCTCCACCGTGGCTCCTCTTCCGGGAGCTCCAACGTCGAGGTCGACGAGGCCCTCGGTGTGGCCAGTGCCTTCATGACGACCTCCGCCTGGGTGCGCAGAGCGCCGGATTCTTGACCGTAGACGCGCACGACCACGTCCTTGGAGCGAGCCCGTCAACACCTCGCCCACTCTCTTCTCGGGATAGGTGATGAGACTGGGGCCGAGACCGGCGTAGGCACTGGTCGCCTTGTTGATTGCCGCCAAGCGTTGCCTCGTAGTCCGCTTCAGGAGCGATGTTGATCCAGATCTCGCCGGAATTGATTCCCACGACCTGGTCGGAAGTGATTGCGCGGCCGACGTGCGAGCCGACACCCACTGACGCCGGGAATGGCCTTGATCTCGTTCGCCGCCCTGCTCACCATCCGGACCATTTCGGGATGCGAGGTGCCGGACGGGCCGTCCCAGCGAACGAGCAGATTGCGCTCCTTCACGCCGGGCAATAGGCTTGGCTGGCTCACTTGGGTCAGCAGCCCAACCCCGACAAGGGTGAGAATTGCAGCCGCGGCGATTACCGGGAGAGGCTCCGCCAATACCCACGCAAGGGCACGCTCATAGCGTTGCCGGAGCCACAGGGCAAACCGGGACGACTGGTGCTGCCGAGGCTCTGCCGGGTAGAGCATCATGGCGACGGCCGGCGCCAGCGTAGCGGCGATACACGCCAGACGCCACGATCGCAGCGCCATAGGCGAGAGCCATCGGCGGAAAGAAGGCGCCGGGCTACGCCGTTCAAGAAGAAAAGCGGCAGCAGAGCCGACGAGGACGATTAGCGCCGCGTAGGTGAACGGCCGGTGCGCTTCCGCCAGGCCTTCGCGAATTGCTATGGCAGTCGACTCCGGTACCCTGGGTACTGTTCGCCGAGTGAACGCCGGATCGCAAAAGCGCGGAGCACGGCGTCGTCGATCAAGAGCACGAAGCGCCACGACCAGGCCGCCGAGCACCATGAGGTTCATCGTTCCGCCGAGCAGGTCGCACGACTACCGCTGCGGCGACGAGGGACAGCGGGATGGTAACGGCGCCAAGCAAGGCGGCCCGCCAGTCGAAGAGAAACGCCACGAATACCAGGAGCGATGAAGAACCGCCGCAGCAGTCAGAGAACGGGTGAGGTTGTCGATTGCGTGCTCGATGTAGCTGGCCGGCCTGTAGATTGAGGAATCGACCGTGATCCCGCCAAGTCCGGGAGCCATTGCCGCCAGCGCTTCCTCGACGCGGCGCGTTACTTCGAGCGTGCTGCTCTCCGGCCACTTCTCGACGACCAGCAGCAGGCCGGGGCCGTTGTTGAGGATCGCGTCGCCGATCAGCGGCTGGTGGTCCTCCACCACCGAGGCGACGTCGTCAAGCCGCAGATCGGGCCGCCCGGCGAGGGTGATCCGGGCCAGATCAGGGGAGCTGGTGATGGGCGAAATATGCTGGACGCCGATGCGCTGGTTGGGCGTATCGATGAAACCGCCCGTGCCGGGAACCGCGGCTTCGACGAAGCTCAGCGGAGAGGCCCAAAGCGCGTTGGCAGTCGTTTCGATGACGTCCTGCAGGGGCACACGCAGGGCTTGCAGCCTGGCGGGGTCGGCGAGCACCTGAAGTTGCTGCTCCCGTTGACCCCAGATGGCGACATTGGCGACGCCGGGTATACCCATCAATCGCGGCCGGATGTTCCAGCGCGCCAGAACCGACATGTCGATGGTCGACTGACTGGCCGAGGTAAGGCCGATCATCATGACGCGGGTCATGGACGAGCGAGGTTGAAGCATCTGGGGCGGCTTCGAGGCGCCGGGCAGGGCGACAGCGGCCTCGGAAAGCCGCTCCTGCACGACCTGGCGGGCGCGCATGAGGTCGGTCCCCGGCTCGAATACGAGCTCGATCGAGGACAGGCCGGGCACCGACTGTCGAACGCAGGATATCGACCCATGGAATGTTGCTCAGGAGGTCGGCCTCGAGCGGAACCGTGATGAGTTCCGCCACCTCGTGCGCCGACAGCCCGAGCGCTTCGCTCTGAACTTCGACGACGACCGGGCCGAACTCCGGGTAGACATCCACCGCCATCTCCCGGAGCCTGCCGACACCGAAGAAGAGCAAAACGGCGGCAGCTACCACCAGGAGAAGGCGGAACCTCAGGCTCCAGTCGATTATTCTGCGCATCATCTGCTACGCTCCGATGAGAGTGGTTTGGCGCACCCGGCCGCCGATGGTGTGCCGACACGAGACACTCGGGTGCCATCCGCGTGCACCCATGCAAGATCGTTGCCGGGTGTGAGTAGATATGTTTTGGCGCTTCGGTCCGGGCTCTGAATTGCCGGATGGAAGGGTTGGGGAGCTATGTCGAGAACAGCTGCGGGAGCCGGGAACTTGTCGAACGCCAGTGCAATGGTGCTAGCCAATCGGCAGCGGAACTGTGGACTGAACGCAGAACGCAACATTACGGGACACCATCCGGCACCCCGCCTCTAGCCGGCTCACGCTACACCGGCATCTTCGGCACGAGAGGCGAGATGGGCAACTCTATGATGAATTTTTGGTTAATCCCTCTCAATTGTAGCGCTGAAGTGTTTTTTGTTTGGCGATGTTGCACAGCTGCAACAGATGTATAGTCGGATGGAGCGTAAGATCCGTACTGAAGCCACTTCAACAAAGCCTGCACATGTTCGGCTGGCTGAGGCGGAAACGTGCCGCCGCAAAGGAGACCTCGACCGCGCCCGGAGCCTGTGCGAGTCCCTGTTGAAGGACTATCCCGACTATGTCGGAGCCCTGCAGACTCTGGGCGTCGTGCACCTCGCCAGAAAGAACTACCACCAGGCCTTCATCTGTTTCATCCAGGCGGTGATGCATTGCCCGAAGGACGGCATCAACCTGACCAACCTCGCCGCTGCGTATCTGCGCCTCGGGGCGCGCGACATGGCAGCGCAGGCGTTGGAACAGGCGCGGAAGCTCAATCCCGACGATGCGGTCGTCTACAGCGCACTCGCCGAGGTCTACCGGGAGGAACGCGAGTACGGGTTGGCCGTGGAGTGTTACCGGAAAGTGCAGCAGCTCATGCCGGCACAGGCTGATGCAGCGCACGGGCTGGGCGACTGCTATGGCCATCTCGGCCTCCTCGCGGATGCAGCAGCGGCGCTGCAGCGGGCGCATGCCCTGAAGCCCGGCTCGGTGGCAATCCTCTACGCGCTTGGCCAGTTGCCGCGGTCGCTAACCGGAATGGATATCCTGAGTGCGCTTGCCGGGGTGCAAAGGCAGCAGGAGGAGAACCACGAAGAGTTCGAGACCTTCGTGGCGTTTACGCGTGCCGCGGCGCTCGATCAGCAGGGCCGTTACCCGGAAGCCTGGGGGAGTCTCGTGGACGCAAACCAGCGAGAGTATCCAAAACACGAACCGGCCCATCGCCGACACGTCGTTCGCATGGAAGCCGCCTTACGGGCGGCAACCGAGCAAAGCCGTGCTCGAGGCGCTCATCGTGGCCGAGGTCATCCAGATCTTTGCCGACGTCGCTGTTCATCATCGGGCCTTCCCGATCAGGAAAGTCCACCCTCGAACGGCTCGCAGGCACCCTCGAGGGAATGAAGCGCGGCTATGAAAGCCGCCTCGTCGAGCGGGCCGTGCGGCGCACCTCCCAGATGTCCGGTATCCTGACCACCATCGACGCCAACGATCTGCCGCCAGCCCTCGATGACCGGTTGCGGGAGGTCTATCGGCACGAGATCGGCGAATTCGCGCAAGGGGCGACGATCGTCACCGACACCTATCCGGCGATCATCTCCTATGTTGGCCGCATCGCCTCGGCAATCCCGAATGCGCGCTTCATCTTCATGAGCAGAGACCATGATGATCTGGCGCTGCGCATATTCATGAAGCACTACCGGTCGGGCAACCACTATGCGTACAACGTCAAGACCATCTTCGAGCATCTGTCGTGGTATCGCCAGATGACCGACCTTTGGCTCGACAAGCTGGGGCCGCTGGCGATAGAGGTCGGCTACGGCGACATGATCGAGGCGCCCAACGACACGCTCAGACGTGTTGCTGAGCTCTGCGGCAGAGCCCTGCCGGAAGGTGGGTTACCGGACCTTGGCGATGATCGGGACTGTGCGAAAGCTTACCGGGGCTACATCGCGGCAACGCTTGCCTGAGGCAGCCGGAGAGAGGACTATCCTTATTCCGCCGCTTCCTCGGTGCCGGGGTATTGTTCGTACTGGCCCAGGCTGATGGTGACGCCGGCGACGATGGTCTGGAAATCGTCAATCTCAAGCGCCGGAATCGAACCATCATCGTCTATGAGATCGAAGTCCAGCTCATAATTGCGATAGCCGACATACACTTGGGCATCGTAGGCCTCGATATGTTGCACCACACCCACGCCCCAGCCGATGGCGGTCGACTCCGCAAGCTCTCGCGTTTCAATCGGCTCAGGGTCCAATGGGCCGACGACAGGACAATCATCGAGCCCGAGGGTGCATAGAACGTCGCGGTCGCTCTCGTTTGGTGATGTCCAGCCCCAGTAGCGCTCGCCATAAAACGCCGTCGGACCCCATTCGACGAAGTCGCGCAGAAGGCCAGCCTTCATATAGAGGAACTCGTCATTGCCGCGGCAGTCGCCGCTCACCACTCCGGGCTTGGCGCACTCGTCGGTGAAGCTTTCAATTGCATAGTTGACGGCGAAGTTGAGACCGGTCGGATTGTGCCGTGCGGCAAACGAACCTCCAAACCCCGTATCCTCGGTGTCCTCGATGGCATCAACCTCTTCAGTCAGGTCGTGCCACACCGCGGCGCCTGCCTCGACACGAAACTGATCGCCCCAGTCCGCCGCATAACGCAAAGCGGCGTCAAAGAACACGCCGTGATCTCTGTCGGAGAATACGAAATCGCCCTCGTCGTTCAGTCCATCCCGCACCAGCGCAAGATCTTGCGGCTGCGCGACTGCGGCAGATGCGGTGAAACCCATGTATTGCGGGCTGATGTAGTGGATCACCCTGCCGCTCTCGCCCGAGAACTTGGCCGGCAGGAAGTCTCCCCATCTGAGCTCTCCGAAACCCTCGTTGAATGCATCGTCTCTGCCCGTCGCCAAGCCGGCATTGCCGGAAATCCCCTCGGCGCGAAGGAAGAAGTTGTTGGCGAATTGCTCAAAGGATGCGTCGGCCACCGCATCGGCCTCGGCGAGATTGATGTTGTCGATCTCGTCGCTCGCCGTGTCGTTGAAGCCGACGATGATCCGGCCCCACTTGTCGTGGCTGAACTCGACAAAATTATAGGGAAGCTCGACAACAAAGCCATCGCCATCGCTGTCAAGCTGGTCGACCAAATCCGCCGAGGCATAGAAGATATCGAAGACGATGCCTAACGTGCTCGTCCAGCCGCGACCCAGATCGAACTCGCCCTCGATCTCAATGGCACTCGAAGTCCTGAGAGTTGTCGACCGAATAGACGTCTTCCTCCTCGCCGTCATCCCAGAATAGCGCCGCACGATTGACCACACCTGAAAGCTTCCACGGATTCTGGTTGCCATCTTCGGCCGAGGTCTTCCTCGCCCGCCGCGCTCGCGGGATCTTCCCTCTTCTTCGGCCAAAGCCGCCGTGCCGCCGACATACGACGCCTGATCGCCGAGATTCCTGACGAAGGGATTGAACCGCCAGTTGGCGCCGACCCGAATCACGAATCCGTCGTCGATCTGGAAAAAGTCACCGGGATCACTCTCATCACCGATACCTTCGATGTTCGTAGTGTCATCGAAGAACAGGAACAGCCCATCGACCTTGGCGCTGAGGTTCTGGGTGATCCCCCACTCCATGCCGAGGCCGGCGACCCCGCCCCACACGCTGACATCCTTCGCGGTTCCCGGGGAACCGGCGATCGAGCATGTCCCCGAGCGCGCCTCCGTCATCGGCGACGGTAACCTCGCGGTTGCCGGTATTGTCGAGCTCGGCGTCGACATAGGCGAGGCCGGCCGTCGCAAAGAACAGGAGGTTGTCATCGGCGTAACCGGCGCGAAGCCGCAGCGTAGTGAGGTAGTCGCTGTTGAAATCCATGTGATCGCCCGGTCGAGCGAACTCGGTCTCGCTTCCGTCCCAATCAACCGCGGCGATGTCGCCCTCGATTCCCAGCACCAGCGGGCCTGCCTGCCAATTGAATCCGACCTGCCCGCCACCGAGCACGCCTAAATCGTTGACGCCGGTGAGATCGATGGCCTGATTCGCGGTCTGTTCCTCCGCATCGTCGAGAGCGGGATTGAACAGACCGTCGGTGACGAGACCGCCCCAGCCGACATGGCCGCCGACGTAAAAGCCGGTCCAGTCGTAGCGGGGACCCTCCTGCGTCACCTCTGCAGCCGGATAGGCGAAGTATTCCGCGTCCGAAGCTTGCGGCCACAGCTGCCAGTTGGCGCCGAGTCTGAAGATCCATCCATCGTCGATCTTGATCTCATCACCCTCGAGACCAGCGCCCTGGAGATCGGCGAGGTCTACTTCCTCGTCAAACATCAGGTAGAGTCCTTCGGCTCTGAGCGCCAGATTCGGCGTGTATTTCCACTCGACGCCGCCACCGATGACGGGGGCGACTGCAGAAAAGTCCTTGCTGTCGGGATCGGTCGGATCGCCGTTCAGCTCGGCCGCTCTGACGCTGAGCTCGCCTTCCATGAAAGCGACACCGCCCGTCAGGTAGTAGAGCATATCGTTTTGGACCCAGCCGACCCTGGCACGAGCGGTGGCGAGGAAGTCGACGTCGAGCGACATGGTTATTGGCTCGACCGGGACTTGGACGTCGACCATCACATTGTCCCAATCGACGGCAGATATGTCGCCTTCGATGCCAAACAGGCGCGAGCCCACCTGCCAGTTGAAGCCCATCTGGACACCGCCCAGCAGACCGTGGTTATCGAACTGGCCGAGGCGAACAGGGACCGTCTGCGGGGGATCGGCTGCGGTCACTCGGACGCCGTCTTTATTGATGTAAGTGCCGTCCGTATCGAAACCCCCATAGCCGGCATGAAGGCCTACGTAGACGCCGCTCCAGTCACGAGGCGGACCAGCCACCGCAAGTGCCGCTTCCTCCTCGGCGGTGCCACCGCCGCCGAACCGCCAGTTGGCGCCGAGCCGGAAAACAAAACCATCGTCGATCTGGAAGTTGTTCGGAGGCCCGACCTTTAAGCAGCCGTCATCCGGGGGCGAATCAGGCGAACAGCCTTCTTCCAGGTCGACGAGGTTGTAAAATTCATCGAAAAGAAGGTAGAGACCCTCCGCCTTGACGCTGAGATTGCGGGTCATGCCCCATTCGATACCGGCGCCGAGAGCAATGCCCAGTGCCGACACGTCCTTGCCGTCGGTATTGCCCTGTTGATCCGCATCCAGGCCGCCCTCGCTCGTGGTCGCCTCGGCATTGAGGAGCGCGCCGCCGCCCGTCACATAGAACAGGACGTTGTCATCTGCCCAGCCGACCCGCCCGCGCAGGGTGGAAAGAAAGTCGGCCTCGGCGATGTAGTGCTCTTCGCGAAGGTTCTTGCCGGTCCACTCGAGGAAAGACAGGTCCGTCTCGACCCCGAATACCCAGGAGTCGCGCTGAAGATTCCAGCCGGCTGTGCCGCCGCCCAGAAAGTCGCCGCCGCCGAACTGCATGTCGACGGAAGTCGCAAAGAATCCATCGTTTTCGATGTCGCCGTAACCAACGTGGGCGCCGATATAGAACCCGTTCCAGTCATATGTCGGCACAGGGGTATAGTCGGCAGCGTGGCTCGCCGCCGTCAATGCGAGAACCATCGCGGGCAGCGAAACGCCCGCAAGGCAAAATCTACTCCTCATGCGCATCCCCGCGCGGGCAAGGCCCAGACCCGAACCTGCCAGAAACCTACCGCAGTTCAACCACTTGGAGCGTAAGCGGAAGAAATATTAAAAAGTGTGGCATGGAAACAACGCCAGACCGCCAATTACTTCGCAACTTAATGCCGGAAGTGCCGGAGGCCAGTGAATATCATGGCGATGCCCGCCGAATCGGCCTCCGCGATCACATCGCTGTCCCGAATCGAGCCTCCCGGCTGGATGACGGCGGTGACGCCTGCCTCGGTGAGCGCAGCCAGACCATCCGGCATCGGAAAGAATGCATCGGAAGCCGCGACGGTTCCGGCGGCAAGAGAGCGCGGGGCGCCCATCGCCGCTGATACCTCCGCAGCCTTGCGCACGGCTAGCAGGCTTGCATCGATGCGTGACATTTGGCCGGCCCCGATGCCGATCGTGGCGCCATCGCGGGCAATGACGATGGCATTCGATTTCACGTGTTTGACGATGCGGAACGCGAATTCGAGATCGGATGCTTCACGGGCGTTCGGCTGCCGTCTGGTCACGACGCGGAGATCCGAAGAGTCAATAGAATAATTATCCGGCGACTGCACCAGCAAGCCGCCGATGATGCTGCGCACCCGCATACCTGCGGCGTCGGGAAGGCCTCCAGTGAGCAGAAGCCGCAGATTTTTCTTCGTTGCCATTACCTGCGATGCTTTCTCTTCCGCATCGGGCGCCACGACCACTTCTGTGAATCGCTCGGTGATCGCGGCTGCCGTTTTCTCGTCCAGTGTCCGGTTCAGCGCGACGATGCCGCCGAAGGCGCTCGCGGGATCGCAGGCGAGCGCCCGGCGGAAGGCTGTCACGGCGGAAGGCGCCAGCGCGGCGCCGCAAGGATTGGAGTGCTTGACAATCACGCAGGCAGCCGATTGGGCCGGATCGAACTCGGCTACACATTCCAGAGCGGCATCGGCATCGGTGATGTTGTTGTACGACAGCTCCTTGCCTTGAAGCTGCCGGGCCGCCACGATCGACGGCCCGTGGTGGCCGGTGGCATAGAGTGCCGCCTGCTGATGCGGATTTTCTCCATAGCGCAGTTTGTGAACGAGCGTTCCGGCCGCAGTGAAGTATTTCGGAGGTCGGTCTCCGGCATTTTCGAGCCAACCGGCGATGACGGTGTCATACGCCGCCGTCCGCGCAAATGCCTTGGCGGCGAGACGCCGGCGGAACGCCGAGCGCGTCGTTCCGCCGTGAGCTCGCAGGTGCTCGATCAGAGGCCGGTAGTCGTCCGCATCGACAACCACGGTAACCTCGCTGCTGTTTTTGGCCGCGGCGCGTATCATCGCCGGTCCGCCGACGTCGATCAGCTCGATCATGTCTGCGAACGAACGCTGCTGCGCCAACGCCGCCTCGAATGGATAGAGGCTGACGGCGAGAAGATCGATGAAGCCGATCCCATGGCGTTGCAGCGCCAGAAGGTCGGCCTCGTTGCCGCGCCGGGCGAGCAGGCCGCCATGGACTTTCGGATGCAGCGTCTTGACCCTGCCGCCCAGGATTTCGGGAAAGCCGGTGATGGTGCTGACGTCCGTGACGGACAGCCCCGCGGCCTTGAGTGTCTCGGCGGTACCCCCGGTGGAGACCAGCTCGATGCCGAATGCCGTCAGCGAGGCGGCGAAATCGGCTAGGCCGGTCTTGTCCGATACCGACAACAGGGCGCGGCGCAGGGGGGCCGGCATCAACCTTTGGCAAGCAGCCGACGGATCGGGGCTTTGGCAATCACCACGGAAGCAGTAACACGGCAAAGGTTCACAGTGGAAGTTCCGGCAGTTTGGGCGCCTGTTGAGAAGCTGCCGGCCGCCGTTCTATCCGCTTGAAGGCCCAGTTTATGGGTTCCGGTCCCCCAGCCAGGCCACGAAGCACCATCTGAAGGGTCGAGCGTTGCGGCCCCGGGCCGTGGAAGCAGATGCTTTCTTCCAGTCCGAGGCTCGCGCCGCGGGCTGAAAACCGCCAGCCGGCCTTGCTCGGCAGCAGCAGCATGACGCTCTTGTGGTCCTTCGAAAGCGTCGCCTTGACGGCCGGGTGGAGGTGAAAACGTATTGTGAAGGCAACCTCGCCGATCGCCCATGGGCCGTTCCGCCTGAAGCAGTCCTCGCCGCGCAGATCATTTCCAGAGGCCGAAAGGAAGAGACTGCGCGCGTGCTCATATCCGGTCGGGGCGACATAGGCATCGTGGCGGCCCTCGAACAGCACGCCCATCGGCGAGGGCTCGATGCGCGCTGCCACCTTGTCCGACCGCTGACCCCCACCCGCTGCCAGACGATGCAGCCATCGGGCGATCGAACGGGTCGAGGCCGACAATTTGGCATCCAGAGTGGCGGTGCTGTGTGCCTCCGGCAGGCGCGCAGCCGCGATGGCCTCGTGGCTGGCTGACCCCGGGCTGCCGCAGTTGATCACGAGTTGATGGCGGTCGTCGGAAAACTCGAATGCCAGCGGGCTGAAGGCGGCGCGGCGATTGGCCGTCTCCGGGGCCGGCAGACCGGCATCGGCGATCGCCGTAATGGCGCCCGCGGCAAGCCTCACATAACCTGAGTGGCTGGCATGGCTGACCGGACGCCCGGCCACGGTGTCGGCGGAAAATATGGCCCGGCACGCGTCGGCGAGCGTGTCGTTCGATCCCTGAAACATGGCGATGCCGCCGTCGCCGTGCATGAAGAGCCGCAGCATCGGCAACATGCGCTCGATTGCAGCGTACAGCTTTGGCGGCATCGGCAGGCGCATTTCCTCACAGGTCTTGCGCAGCGGCAGCAGGTCGAGCAGCAAGCTTACGAGTTCGGCGGGGCTGCGCGAGGCATGCCCGCCATCGGCGTAGAGAGAGCGGTCGAGCGTCTCCGCCAGGGAGGCAAAGTTCTGGGCGCGAAGCCGTTCGAGACCGCGGAGGCCGACCGAGGCATGGCATAGGGCGAGCAGCATCGGTAGATGGGCATCGCTGCGGCGGTGAAACGCCACGCGGTATTGGAGTTCACGCAGCTGGCGCGTCATGCTCCTGAACAGCAAGTCCGAGAATTCTTCTCCGGCGCCGTCGAGGCAGAAGGAAAGGTGACAGATCCATGACATGAGCCGCCGTGCCATGATGCCGGAAGCCAATGCCGTGCTGCTGCGTCTGTGCCGGCGGCCGATCCAGTCGGCGATGAGCGCCCGGGCATGCACGCGACCGAGCTCGCGGCCCGTCGCACGCAGGTGTTCCAGCCAGGAAAAACCGTGAAGAATTTCCTGCCAGTCCGCGTGGGCGGTAGCATGGTCGAACAGGATCGACCCCTGGCAATCGACCTCGATGCCCGCCATGCGGAAGCAGCCGCGATAGATGTCCCTGCCGAGCTCGGCGCTGCCCTGGACAAGTGGAACGATGGCGGCGCCCGGACCCTCAACTCGGTAGCCGGTCAGGCCGGAGGCGAAGTTGGCGGGCCGTTGCGGCGCGGGTTTTTCGCGACGGTCCGATCCGGGCTCAAGGAGAAAGCCTGTCCTTGCTTGTGTCATCGATTTCCGGAACGAGTGGCCCCGTGCGCTGGCACGGATGGAAGTCCAGAAGCGATTGTATCGGCAAAGCCCGTTAACGATTCGATAACGGTGAAGACAAAAATCTCGCCGCCAAGCGTGACCGAAGCCCGGAGCCGGGCGCTTCACGTAAGCCATTAATATTGATTGCGATTTACCGGCCGAGGATTCCCGGCCGGCGCCATGTCAACGGCGTTCGAGCCGCATCGCGAAAAAGCCGTCGAGGCCTTGGCTGGGGCGCGTCCTGAGACAGCCCCGGGCGTCGATCCATTGCGGGTCAATCCCCTGGTCGCCGGCTTCGAGCGGAACTAGCTCCGTGCCATGAGGCAGATCCAATACGTGGGCTTCACCTTCCTCGGGCTCGAGAGAGCAGGTGGAGAAAATGATGCGGCCGCCCGGTTTGACGAAGTGAGCGGCTCTGTCCAGCAGCCGGCGCTGCAGGGACGAGAGCTCGGCTATCTGGGCTGGCGTTCTGAGGAACGGCACGTCGGGGCGATGCCGGATGGTTCCGGTGCCGGAGCACGGCGCATCAAGCAGCACTGAATCAAAGTAGCGGTCCGCAGAGTATTCGAGAGCATCGGCAAGCACCGTCGTCGCAGTCAGCTGCAAGCGGGCGAGATTTTGCTCGAGGCGCCCAAGGCGCGCTGCCGACCGGTCCAAGGCGGTGACTTCCCCGCCAGCAGCTGCAAGCTGCGCCGTCTTGCCGCCTGGCGCGGCGCACAGATCAAGCACCCGGCTGGCGCTCACATCTCCGAGCAGGCGCACCGGCAGGGCCGATGCCGCATCCTGCACCCACCAGCGACCCTCCGCGTAGCCGGGGAGCGCCGGTATCGGCGCGTGGTGACCGTCGAGCCGTACGGTCGAGTTGCGAAAGATCCTTCCCCCAGTTGCTCCGCCCATGCCTGCGGCTCGCTGCGAACGGTGATGTCGAGCGGCGGCTCTGAAGAGTGACACGATGCAATGGCTGCGGCCTCCGCCAAGCCATAGGCAGCGCGCCAGCGTTCGCCGAGCCAGGCCGGCGTGTTGATGAACGGATCCGGCGGCGGCTGGCCAAAATCAGCGACGCCGGCCGCAATCCGGCGGCACACCGCGTTGACCAGGCCGGCAAAATGTCGCGCCCGGTGGTCATGGCGGGCAATCGTGACCGCCGTATCAACCGCGGCATGCGGCGCCACGCCCATGAACAGCAGCTGGGCTGCGGCGATCCACAGGATGTGGCGCGTGGCGCCCGATGACTTCGGAAGGCGCCTGGCGAGGTGTCGGGCAACTTCCGCTTCGATTTCTCCGTGCCGGCGAAGACATGTGGCGACGATCGCGTAGCACAGGCTGCGATCGGCTTGGGCAAGGCCGGCCAGCACCCCGGACTCGCAAGAGGCCGCGAATGCCTCGTCGAAGCGTTGATGGCGGTGAAGTACGAGTTGCAGTAGCCGGAGAGCCTCGGCGCGGGCGACCAGTCCCTCGCCGTCAGCTGCAATTCCAGCAGCTGATCGTCCTACCCCCACGGACCCCGGGGTGCTTTCACTCGCGGAATGAAGCTCGCGCCTGTGGATGGCTGCCATTCGGCGGCCAGCGCCTCGAGCGCAGCGATCCTGTTCTCCGTCGCAGGATGAGTTGAAAACAGATTGTCAACCCCGGCGCCGGTCAGCGGATTGACGATAAAGAGGTGAGCGGTCGCCGGATTAGCCTCGGCCGCTTCGTTAGGAATGCGCGGTGCGGCGCCGGCAATCTTCGCCAGCGCCGAGGCAAGCCAGCGCGGTTCGCCGCAGATTTGCGCGCCCAGACGGTCGGCGGCGTATTCGCGGGTGCGGCTGATGGCCATTTGCACCAGCATGGCGGCAAGGGGCGCCAGGACCAGCATCAGAATGGCCCCCAGCGGCCCGAGGGGACTATTGCGGTCACGGCCACCGAACATGAAAGCGAAACTTGCGAAGGAGGTAATGGCGCCGGCGAGCGTGGCGGTGATCGTCATCGTGAGCGTGTCGCGATTCTTGATGTGCGCGAGCTCATGGCCCAGAACGCCGGCGAGCTCTTGCCTGCTCAGGCTTTCGAGAAGGCCGGCCGATGCTGCGACCGCAGCGTGAGCGGGATCGCGGCCGGTGGCGAAGGCATTGGGCTGCGGCGTATCGATCACGTAGACCTTGGGCATCGGCAAGCCTGCCCGCTCGGCGAGCTCGCCAACAAGCCCGTGCAGCTCCGGTGCGGATTCCTGGTTCACCTCGTGGGCGCCGTGCATGGCGAGCACGATGCGGTCTGAGTTCCAGTATGCAATGGCGTTGGAAACGGCGGAAAACACCAGCGCCAGCAACAGGCCTGCCTCGCCGCCGAGCAAATAGCCGATCGCAAGGAACAGACCCGTCAACGCTGCGAGCAGAAGCCCGGTGCGAAAGACGTTCATGGCGAACGTCTATATGATGGCCGGTCGCGGCCTGCGCAATGCGCAACGTTGTAAATTTGCAGGCTGCTACGCCTGCCGGTCAGAGCACGACCACCTTGGTGCCGACGTCAACCCGGTTATAGAGATCGATGACCTCCCGGTTGAGCATGCGGATGCAGCCCGAGGAAACGGCCAACCCGATCGTCCAGGGTTCGCGGGTCCCATGAATGCGGAAGAGCGTGTCCTGGCTGCCCTGGAAAAGATAGAGGGCTCGCGCCCCAAGGGGATTGTTGCGGCCGCCGGGCATGCCGTCGGCGAACTGTGCCGCGAGCGGATCGCGGGCGACCATTTCCGCTGGCGGAATCCACCGCGGCCATTCGGCCTTGCGGCCGACACGGGCTATGCCCGACCACGTGAAACCTGCGCGGCCGACACCGACGCCGTAGGAAATAGCGCGGCCATCGGGGAGGAGGTAGAACAAGGTTCGCTTCCGGGTGTCGACAATTATCGTGCCGGGCTGTTCCCTGCTGGAATATTCGACAAGCGTCTTGCCTCGGTACCGTGTCCGACGGTCCTTGCGGCCGAGGTTGAAGTTGTTGAAACCCTTTCTTCGCCTCGGCCACTGAGCTTCTGCGAAAGCGGGCGAAGCGGCGAGGGCGGCAAGGCCGCCCAAAATGAAGGTGCGTCGGTGCATCTGTGATTCCCCTGACAAAACTTTGCACTAAACGGAATTAAAAATATGTGAAATCAGGCCACTCAGGCAAGACCTCACTTTAGGCCTCCTTCCGATTTTGCCGATTGTCGATGAGGCTGTCGACCACCGCCGGATCGGCAAGGGTCGAGGTATCGCCGAGATTGGCGTAGTCGTCCTCGGCAATCTTGCGCAGGATGCGGCGCATGATCTTGCCGGATCGGGTCTTGGGCAGGCCCGGCGCAAACTGAAGCTTGTCGGGCTGGGCGATGGCGCCAATCTCCTTGCGCACCCAGTGCACAAGCTCCTTGCGCAGATCCTCGCCGCCGTCCTCGCCGGCCATCAGCGTGACGTAGCAATAGATGCCTTGACCCTTGAGGTCGTGGGGGTAGCCCACCACCGCCGCCTCGGAAACCTTGGGGTGGGCCACCAGGGCCAATTCGACCTCTGCCGTCCCCAGGCGATGCCCGGAGACATTGATGACGTCATCGACGCGGCCGGTGATCCAGTAGTAGCCGTCGGCATCCCGGCGACACCCGTCGCCGGTGAAATACATGCCCTTGTAGGCAGAGAAGTAGGTTTGGACGAAGCGGTCATGGTCGCCGTAGACAGTGCGCATCTGGCCCGGCCAGGAATCGAGAATCACCAGGTTGCCCGCCCCTGCGCCCTCGACGATTTTGCCCATCTCATCGACGAGCGCCGGCTGGCAGCCGAAGAACGGGCGCGTCGCCGAGCCGGGTTTGAGCATCGTGGCGCCGGGCAGGGGGGTGATGAGAATTCCCCCCGTTTCGGTCTGCCACCAGGTGTCGACGATCGGACAGCGGCCATCGCCTACCACCCGGTGATACCACTCCCAGGCCTCGGGGTTGATCGGCTCGCCCACGGTCCCGAGCAGGCGGAGGCTGGCACGCGAGCAACGGCGCACGAAGTCCTCGCCGGCGCCCATCAGGGCGCGGATGGCCGTCGGCGCGGTGTAGAAGATGTTGACCTTGTGCTTGTCGACGACCTGCCAGAACCGCGAGGCATCGGGATGGTTGGGCACGCCTTCGAACATCAGGGTGACGGCGCCGTTGGCGAGCGGGCCGTAGACGATATAGCTGTGGCCGGTCACCCAGCCGACATCGGCGGTGCACCAGTAGACATCGCCGTCATGATAGTCGAATACGTATTGGTGCGTCATGGCGGCGTAGGTGAGATAGCCGCCGGTCGTATGCAGGACGCCCTTTGGTTTGCCGGTCGAACCCGAAGTGTAGAGGATGAACAGCGGATCTTCGGCGTTCATCCTTTCGGCCGCACATTGGACCGGGACGGTCGCCGCTTCCTCATGATACCAGAAGTCGCGCCCCGGGCTCATGGTCACCGGAGCGCCGGTGCGGCGTACCACGAGCAATTTCTCGCCGCCGGCACATTTTTTCAGGGCCTCGTCGGCGTTGGCCTTGAGCGGAATCCTCTTGCCGCCGCGCAAGCCCTCATCGGCGGTGATGATGAAGCGTGAGCTGGCGTCGATGATGCGGCCGGCCAGCGAATCCGGCGAGAAACCGCCGAACACGACGGAGTGGATGGCGCCGATCCTCGCGCACGCCAGCATGGCGTAGGCGGCCTCGGGTATCATCGGCATGTAGATCGTGACGCGGTCGCCCTTCGCGACGCCATGCTTCTTCAGGACATTGGCGAAGCGGCAGACGTTCTCGTAGAGTTCGCCATAGGTGACCTTCCTGTCGTAGTAGGGATCATCGCCTTCCCAGATGATCGCCGTCTGGTGGCGCCGTTTCTTCAGGTGCCGGTCGATGCAGTTGTGGGCGACGTTGAGAACGCCGTCCTCAAACCAATTGATCGATACATCGGGATAGTCGAAACGGGTATTCTTGATCTTTTTCGGCGCTCTGAACCAGTCAAGCCGTTTGGCCTGGCGGGCCCAGAACCGTTCGGGATGGTTGACCGATTCAGCATAGAGCTTGCGATAGGCAGCATCGTTCACGAAGGCGCGCCGCTTCCAGGCTGCTGGCACCTGATAAACTTTCTCCGACATCGACAGAGATCTCCCCGGCAGTTTTTCGCGAGCGGGGAAATGTGAGCACTTTGGCAGCAGGAGGTCAAATACGACCGGCAATGCCGTGATCCGGCAACCGCACTGAAACCCGCCCGGCTAGCCTGCGGCGGGCATGAGCGGCATCAAACACAACACCAGCATCATCGGCCTCGGCCTCTTCTGGGGACTGTCGCCGTCGCTCTACAAGTTCCTGGGCGAGGCCGGCATCCCCACCGCCCAGGTCATCGTCCTCACCGGTCTCGGTGTCGGCCTCGGACTTTATGTTCTCCAGCTCCGGCAGAAGGGTCGTTCGGGTCTCGACCGCCGGGTGGTGTGGATGTATGGCCTTGGCTGCGCCGCGCTGCTCAATCTGGCGTTTGCAGCGAGCCTCTATTTCGCGAGCCGGCTGCCGGTCACCACCTACGCGCTCATCGTCTCGACCACGCCGTTTGCCACCTATGGCGTGGCGCTGGCGATCGGCCGCGAGAGCGTCAAGGTGTGGCGCATCGCGGCGCTGATGACGGGCTTCATCGGAGCGCTGGTGGTGATCGTTGCCCGCTACGGCCCAGCCGGCTCGTATGCAAACCCGCTCGCCTTCGCCTGTTTCGTTCTGCCCCTGCTGTTTGCGGTCTATAACAATTTCACCGCCGCGTGGTGGCCGCGCCACGCCGGGACGCTGACCGTCGGGATCGCCAAATCCTGGACGTCGGCGGCCCTGGCGGCGCCGTTTCTGTTGTGGCCCGGCCAACTCGCACAGCCGCGTGATTTCGGGTTCGCTTACACTTTGATCGTAGCCGCGACGGCGATGTGGATCATCGAGCGCATCGCATATTTCCGGCTCATCAGGACCGCCGGGCCGGTGTCCACCATGCAGGCCGTGTACATCTCCACACCGGGTGCGGTGGTGATCGGCGCCGTGCTCTTTGCCGAAAGCCCAAATCTCTGGCTCGCCGTCAGCCTGGCGCTGGTGATGATCGCCCTGTGGTTCGACAACCAGGCTAGGGAGTAGCAACCCCGAACCAGCCGATGACGGCGCCCTGGACGATGAGCACGAGAAGCCAATGACCGGCGTCGATCAACGTCAGCGACCAGGGTGAGCGCTGGTACCGGTGATTTACGATCAGCACCGTGAGCACGAAACCAAGCCACAGGAAAAAGCCGCTCACCACGCCCGGCCAGACGCCGTAGCGGCCGAGGTGTCCCATGACGCCCGCCAGCACCCAGGCCATGACGAGAAGCGCTACGACGGAGGCGATGATGGCGGTCACCGGCGGCTTGTCATCGGGCAGCAGTTCCTGCCTCGACTTGCCCAGCGCTGCCATCCATCTGTCGCCCAAAGCGCCATACCAGGCAAAACCGGCGGCAAATCCGAGAGCCGCAGCCACCACGATGGCGAGATAATTGAGGCCGGCGAAAGTCATGACCAGCAACTCATCATGACTTGCCGATGCCGCCCATGGCGCACACGAGGCGCCACTCCTCGGCGGTGACCGGTTGCACGGACAGGCGGGAGTTCCTCACCAGAACCATCGCCCTGAGTTTCGGTTCGGCCTTGACGGCAGCTATGGTGACCGGCTTCGGCAGATCGCGGACAGCGCGCAGATCGACGCAGTCCCATTCACCCGACTTGTCGGTCAAGTCGGGATGGACGGTCTTCACCACTTCGACGATGCCGACAATTTCCTTGTCGTCGCCGGAATGGTAGAAGAAACCCTGATCACCTACGTGCATCGCGCGCATGTTCTTGCGTGCCTGGTAGTTGCGCACGCCGGTCCACGGCTCGCCCTTGCTGCCGGCTTTCTTCTGCTGCTCCCAGGACCAGCTGCCGGGCTCCGACTTGAACAACCAGTAGTTCTTCGTCACTCGAAATGCTCGCTGCGGAGCGGCCGGGCAAGCAGCCGCGATATCGCGCTTTCGACCGTAGCTTGTCCTTCCAGGATGTCCAGAACCGTCTCGCAGATCGGCAGATCGAGCTTGTATTCCCGGCCTTGCGCAACGATGGCTTTCGCCGTGTGAACGCCCTCGATCGTGGCCGACGTCGAGGCGAGAGCAGCGGCAGCACTCTCCCCTCGGCCGAGTTTCACTCCGAACGAAAAGTTGCGCGACTGCAGCGAGGCGCACGTCAGGATGAGGTCGCCTAGACCGGATAGGCCGGTAAGGGTGAGAGGCTTGGCGCCCAGCGCCTGACCGAAGCGCATGAGCTCGGCGAAAGCCCGGGTGGTCAGCGCAGCGCGGGCGCTGTCGCCGAGCTCTTTGCCTTCGGCGATACCGCAGGCGATGGCGAGCACATTCTTGACCGCGCCGCCGAGCGACACCCCCCGCAGGTCGTCATTGGCATAGATTCGAAATGCCGCAATGGACAGGCGTTGCGCAAGGCCGGCCGCTTCTTCGAGCCGGTCACCGGCGAAACTGACCGCCACCGGCCTGCCCAGAACGACATCGAGAGCGAAGCTCGGTCCGGAGAGCGCGAAGGGGCGCGCATCGGGACAGGTTTCGCGCAGAACGTCGATCAGGAGACGGCCGGTATCGCGCTCCAGCCCCTTGGCTGCGATGACTACCGGCGTGTCGGCGGCGATGAAGGGTGCAAAGAGACGCAGGTTCGCGCGCATCGCCTGGGCCGGGGCGGCATAGATGATGGCGTCCAGGAAAGCGAAGTCGCGCGGTTCGATCGTGGCGCAGATTCCCGCTTCGAGAGGCACCTGCTCTGGAACCGAAGCATGGCGGCGGGCGCGGTTGATGCGCTCTGCCACTTCGGGCCGCCGGGTCCAGATCAGGGCCTGGTGCCCCGCCCGGGCAGCAACGGCGCCGAGAGCCATTCCCCACGCTCCCCCGCCGATGATGCCGAGGTCGAGTCCCGCTCCCATCAGGCCTTGACGCCGGCTCCGGGCGCCGGCTCCGCCGCCGGGTCGAGCGGCCAGCGGGCCCGGGCGACGGCGTCGAGCTGGTCGGTCATGCCGCGCACGAGCCGCTCGGCGCCGGCCCATGCGATCATGGCGGCATTGTCGGTGCACAGGGCCGTCGGTGGCAGCGACAAGCGGAAGCCCCGATTGTTGCATAGCTCAAGGAGCGTGTTGCGGATGCGCGCGTTGGCCGCCACGCCGCCGGAAGCAACCAGAGTCGGAACGGCGATATCCCGGTGCGAGGCGCGAAACCGTTCCATTGCGTTGGCTACCCGGTCGGCCAGCACATCCGAAACCGCGGCCTCGAAACTCGCGCAGGCGTCGGCGATGAGTTCCTCGGTCAGAGGACCGCTGTCGCCAACCGCCAGACGCACCGCTGTCTTGAGACCTGAAAAGGAAAAATGGCAATCGTTTCGTCCCAACAACGGACGTGGGAAGGCAAACCGCCGCGGATTCCCGCTCTGAGCGCGGCGCTCGACCTCGGGACCGCCGGGGTAGCCCAACGACAACACCTTCGCCGTCTTGTCGAATGCCTCGCCCAGGGCATCGTCGATGGTCGTTCCGTAGCGGACATACCGGCCGATATCCTCGATACCCAGCAGTTGCGTGTGGCCGCCTGAAATCAGGAGCAGCAGATAAGGCGGCGCCAGGCTCTCGGTCAGACCCGGCGTCAACGCATGGCCCTCGAGGTGGTTGACGGCGATGAACGGCAGCCCGAGTGCGAGGGCGATTGCCTTGCCCATGCTCATGCCGACGAGGACGCCGCCCAACAATCCTGGCCCTGCGGTTGCAGCGACGGCATCGAGCGCCGGCCACGAGACGGCAGCTTCGGCAAGCGCTCTCGAGATCAGGGAATCGAGGTGGACGATATGAGCGCGGGCGGCGATCTCGGGCACTACGCCTCCGAACGGCGCATGATCGGCAATCTGCGACAGCACGCAGTTGGCAAGGATGTGCCCGCCCCCGGTTGCGGCGCGGCGCACGACCGCGGCGGCCGTCTCGTCGCAGGAAGTCTCTATTCCCAGAACAGTAACCTGGTCGCTGGGCATGGGCAGTCGAATCACTCCGGCTTCCATAGCATTTTCCGGCGAAGTGGGATCACCCTCGGGTCGCGGCCCGAGGGCAGGCTTTCGCCGATAAGAAAATGCGCAGGATCAAATACTTGGAGCATGTTCTTTTCGGAAAAGTGTGTACACTTTTCCGCTAGCGCGCGCGAGCTATGCTAGCTGCTATTTCGCCCTTAAAGCACTCCGGTACCCGCCATGCAAACTCCGTTCCTGCGCATCGGAAGCCGCGGCTCGAAACTGGCGCTCGTTCAGGCGCATGAAATCAGGGACCGGCTTGCGACGGCCTGCGGACTCGATCCGGGCAGCATCGAAATCGTGACGATCACTACTACCGGCGATCGTGTCCGCGACCGGCCCCTGAACGAAATCGGCGGCAAGGGGCTGTTCACCAAGGAGATCGAGGAGGCCCTGCTTGCCGGTGCGATCGATATCGCCGTTCACTCCATGAAGGATATGCCGGCCGACCTTCCGGACGGACTGGTGATCGGCGCCGTGCCGCAACGCGAAGATGCACGCGATGCGCTTGTCAGCCCGGCGGCCCGATCCATCGCCGGCTTGCCGGTGATGGCGCGTGTCGGAACCTCATCGGTCAGAAGGGCTGCGCAACTCCGGCGCGTGCGTCCCGATTTCGACATCGTGAGCTTCCGCGGCAACATCGACACGCGCCTCGACAAGCTCAAGAGGGGAGAGGTGCAGGCGACCTTTCTCGCCTGCGCCGGGCTTCGCCGCCTCGGGCTGGCGAACGAGATCACAGCGAGCATCGCCATCGAGGAGATGTTGCCGGCACTCGCGCAAGGAGCCCTGTGCGTCGAAATCCGAGAACGCGACCGCCGGGTGCGAGAGCTTGTTTCGTCCATCAACCATTCGGAAAGCGCTCGAGCCACCGCCTGCGAACGAGGCTTTCTCTCGGCGCTGGAAGGTTCCTGCCGCACGCCCATCGCCGGGCATGCGCGCATCATCGCCGGGTTGTTGAGCTTTGCCGGCGAGGCGCTGACGCCTGACGGCCGCCAGGCGTTCGGGTGCGAACGTGAGGGCGTGCCGGCAGAGGCCGAAGCGCTCGGTCGCGACGCCGGTGAGGAAGTCAGACGCAAGGGCGGGGTTTGTCTGTCGATCCCATGATGCTCATCGTTACCCGGCCGCGCCTCGATGCTGCCCCACTCAAGCGCCGGCTCGAGGCGCGCGGGCATGAGGTTTGTCTGTCACCGCTCCTCGAAATCGTCGGCATTCCGGAAGCGCCCATTCCACACGCCAGGCACCAGGCGGTGCTCATCACCAGCGCCAACGGGGCGCGCGCGCTTGCCAATCACGAGGCGCGAACCCGCCTCGTCGGTCTGCCGGCCTTCACGGTCGGACCGCAATCGGCCGCAGCCGCGCGGCAGGCGGGCTTCCGCGAGGTCACTCAGACGGGCGGCAACGTCGCTGCTCTCATCGGACACGTGGAGAAAACGCTGTCCAACCGAGACGATCCGCTGCTCTATCTTTCGGGCGAGGAAACGACGGGCGACATCGTGGGCGTTCTTGCCGCCAAAGGGTTCACGGTCGATCGGACCGTCCTCTACGCAGCTCAACCTGCGGCGCACGTAGCGGTGGCGGCAGCAAAAGCGCTGAGAGCCGGCACGGCGGACGGGGTGCTTCTCTATTCGCCCCGTACCGCGCGCATCTGGGCCAAATGCATTGCCGCCGATAACCTCATTCCGTATATGGAGAGCCTGCTTCACTTCTGTCTATCTCCCCCGGTGGCCGGGGCGCTGCCGAGCGAGTGGCAGACAATCACGGCAACAACCGCCGACGAGGACGCCATGCTGGAACGGATCGATGGTGTCGGCAGGGCGGCAGGGGGAGAGGTCTGAGCCGTGTCAGATGACCATGACGCTCTGAAGAAGCGGGAGCGGGAACGCCCGGTGGAACCGCCGGTCATCGACGTCGAGCCGGAAGTCTCCGAAGCGGTGCCGGATCGCGGCGTGCAGCAGGAAGCGGCCCAGGAGGCGGGCGGCAGGCGGTCTGCGGGCGCTTCCCTGGCCGCTCGGGTAATGCTCGGGGCAGTCGCGGCGATGGTGCTGCTGGGTCTTGCCGCGTGGGCGCTGAGCGCCACCGGCTACCGCTTCAACCGGGACGACGACCGAACGGCCGCGCTGCTCCAGAGAATCGAGGCATTGGAGAAAGGGATCGGCGCGGCGGGAGAAGACATCACGAGGATCGACGCTTTCGCCGCCGAGCTTAAATCCACGCTCGAGCGGATATCCGGCGAGACCCCGCGGGGACTGGACGAAATCAACTCGCGCATCGAAGATGTCGAGAGCAAGCTGCAAAGCGCGCTGGCCGCGATCGAATCTGCCGGGCAGGCGGCATCGGGAGACGAGGCGGCGAGCAGAGAGATCGAAGCGCTGAGGGGAAGCATCGAAGAGCTCAATGAAAAAGTCGCAGCGCTTGCAAAGGCGCCGCCTGCACCCTCTCCGGCTCCGGCGCCCCAGGAATCGAAAAACACCGAATTGGCGGCAGCCTTGACCGACCTCGAGAGGGTTCTCGAAGAAGGCCGGCCCTTCGCCGCCGAGCTGGACAGGATCGCCGAAATTTCCCCTGGGTTGGCCGGGCTCGAGGAACTGAGGCCCCATGCCGCGACCGGCGCTGCGAGCCTCGCGGATCTGTCATTTCGCCTTCAGGCGATGGTCGATCGTGAAACCGTGCAGCGTGAGCCGGCTGCTGCGGGCGGTGAACAGGGGCTGTGGGACGGCCTGCGAAGCAGGATCTCGGGCCTCGTAAAAATTCGTGATCTCGACCAGGCGCGATGGATCGAAGGCATGACGGCGGCAATGCGGCATTTGGCGCGCGGCGACAGCCGCCAGGCTGTTGCGGTCCTGCAGGCGATCGAAGGCCCGGTGCCCGAGGAACTCAAAGCATGGTTGACCGAGGCGCAGGCGCGAGCCGCGGTCGACCGGGCCGAGCAGATGCTGGCGGAGGCGGTGCACAAGGAAGCTTCCGGTCCGCCATGATCCGTTTCATTGTCTGGCTTGCGGCGATCGTCGCATTGGCGGGCGCGGTCGCCTGGCTCGCCGACCGTCCCGGGTCGCTCACCCTCGACTGGCTCGGCTATCGGATCGAGATGCCGGTGGTCGTGGCGGCCGCGGCCCTCCTGGCGGCCATCCTGGTACTGCACGCCGCCTACGGATTTGTGCGCCGGATGTGGCAGGCGCCGGGTGCGATGGGGGAACTCTTCCGCTCACGGAGAAATCGCCGCGGCTACCAAGCGCTGTCGCGCGGCATCGTCGCGGTAGGCGCCGGGGATCTCGTCACGGCGCGCAAGCAGGCGCTGATCGCGTCGCGCGTGCTCGACAATGAGCCGCTGACGAAAGTGCTCGAAGCCCAGACGGCTCAGCTGGCGGGCGACACAGCGAAGGTGCAGACGATATTCGCGGCGATGGCCAAGGAGCCGGAGACCAAGCTGCTCGGGCTGCGCGGCCTCTTCCGGCAGGCCAAGACGGACGGCAACCGGGCGCTGGCGCGCAAGATCGCCCAACAGGCGCTCGATCAGAATCCGGGCCTGCCGTGGGCTTCATCGGCGCTGCTCGCCATTCAGGCGGCAGCCGGCGACTGGAACGGCGCGGCGCGCACGCTCGAAAGCCAGCGTCGCCTTCACCTCATCGATGAGGCGACGGCGAAGCGAAAACAGGCCGTCGTACTGACCGCCCAGGCGATAGAGCTGGAAAAGACGAACGTGACGGAGGCGTTGGCCCTGGCGCTCAAGGCGCATCGGCTCGACGTGTCTTTCGTGCCCGCCGCCATGGTGGCAGGACGCTGTCATGCCCAGAAAGGCAAGGCGCGCCGGGCAGCCCGGCTCATCGAGCAGACATGGTCGCGGCATCCGCATGCGGGCCTGGCCCGAATCTACGCGTTTCAGAGGCCGGGGGCTTCGGCGCCTGACCGGCTGAAGAAGGTCCGGGACCTGGTCGCGAGCGCGGCCGGCGGCGAGGAGGGGGCGGTCGCCTTGGCCCAGGCAGCCGTGGAAGCACGGGAGTGGCCGGCAGCGCGCGAGGCGTTGACTCCCTATGCGAACCCGTCCCCGAACTCGCGCGTCTGCGCGCTGATGGCCGAGATTGCCGAGGGCGAGGGCGACCGGGGACTGTCGCGCGAATGGCTGTCGCGCGCGGTCCGTGCGCCCCGCGGTCCCCAGTGGACGGCCGACGGCTTCGTGTCGGACGAATGGCTGCCCGCTTCGCCGTTGACGGGCGAGCTCGGAGCGTTCCAGTGGAAGGTCCCGGTGGAAGGGTTGGCGATCGAGGCCCCCGACAAACCGCCTGCGCTTGAACCGCACGCACTGCCGGAAGAAGGGAAGGACGAGGTAGACCTGGAAGTGCGGGCGATCGAAGAACTACCTGCCAGGGAGCTGCCGCCGGCTCAGGCGCCCGCACCGGTGCTGCAACAAGCGGCGCCTTCCCTGCCGCTGCCCGATGATCCCGGTCCGCCTCTTAAGGAGGAAGCTGCCGGCCTGCCGCGAATGTGGCGGGGAAGACCCGGAGCGTAGATTGAAGCGCGAATTCCCCCCGGCGGCGAAATGCGCTATCCAGTGAGTTCGCGCCCGGCGAACGCAAGATCGAGAAAGCGACCGCCGGGATGCCGCCTTAGCTCAGTTGGTAGAGCACCGCATTCGTAATGCGGGGGTCGTCAGTTCGAGTCTGACAGGCGGCACCATTTCCAAGTAGCTGGAAATACGCGCGAAACCCTCCTGCCCTCTCCTCTCTTCAAACGTCAATCGAACCCTGTTGTCACAACTTTGTCACAACGACAGGAGTTCTTATGGCTACAATTCGTCTACGAAAGAACAAATGGCAGGTCCAAGTGAGACGAAGGGGCATGGCGACCTTGAGCCGCACCTTCGCCAAACGGGCAGAAGCAGTTACTTGGGCAAGGCAGGCAGAGGCGCAAGCCGACGAAGGGTTGTTGAGGGTTCTTCTACGCCTCTCTCGTCGCTATGCCTCAGAGACTTTGTTTAGCGCTACAGGGACACCGTAAGCGTCCAGAAACGTGGATATGAAGTTGAGAAGATCGCCCTAAACGCGCTTCTTCGTCGTCCGTATCTGCAATAGAAGACTGTCGCTGCTCTCGCCCGCAGACTTCGTACTGTACCGAGACCAAAGGCTGAAATCAGTTCGAGCTAGTACTGTAAAGCAGGAGTCTCGACGCTTCATAACCTTTTTTGAGGTCGCTCGCTATCAGTGGGGTTTCCCCTTGCGTGGCAATCCTCTGGCAAAGATGGGGCTGCCCTGAAAATCGATCAAACGAGAGCGGCGGCTGAGGGAAGGTGAGTTCGAGAAACTGATAGCGGCAGCGAACAAGTGCCGAGCTACTCCTATGGGGCTGATCATTCGATGGGCGCTTGAGACTGCTATGAGGCGCGGCGAAATCGTTGCCATGCGGCGTTCGTGCTTTGACGAAGGCAGAGGACATTGGTGATCCCTGAAACGAAGAATGGCCATGCGAGGATTATTCCGCTCAGTCTTGAGGCGCTTCGTATCCTACGTAGCCTTACGCCAACTGATGATCTTGTGTTTCCTTTGACAGCCAACGCTCTCAGGTTGTCTTGGCAGCGGTTGAAGCGCCGAGCTGGAATCAAAGACCTTCACTTCCACGATCTTCGCCACGAAGCAATCAGCCGCTTCTTCGAGAAGGGATTGTCAGTGCCGGAAGTGGCCCTCATCAGCGGTCATCGGGATATGCGGATGCTGTTTCGGTATGCTCATCCGATGCGGGAGAGGATAATCGAGAAGCTTCCTCGGTAGGTTTTCACGTAAGAAAATGTTTCGAGAATGGCGCTGATAGATATTTCTAAATATGGCAGAACCCATTGATTCGGCTCGGATTTGGAGAAAATTTGCCATATGGTAGACTTGCTCAGTAAAGGGAACGATCTGATCTGCTCAGGGCTGGTCTTCGAGGAGATGGGTGCATTTGTGCCACTTTGGCCAACTCAAGTCAGTTCTTGGCAACGGTCGAGTTAGGCTGAAATGCGGAAGTTCGAGCTCAAGCAACTTCCGCACTGAACTCATAAGTATCTGTTCTTCATTCCATAATTAAGCCTCTTCGTTAAAGGGAAAGAGGTACTAACAAGGTCAATCTCAAGCGCGTCCTTCGCGCGTAGAGCGCGACCGAAGCCGGCTCAAAGCGGCATTGAGGAAGACACAACACCGTCTCACTCCTCTTCCTCCTTCCGTCTCCCTTCTCTCAACCCAAACCACGCTCTCAAGGCTCAATCCCTCTTGCTTCTTTCAAGAACGCAGAGCGATCTAGTGGAAAGAAACCCAATTGAACACCATCACCATCATCGACAGCATCATGGGTTCCGGCAAGACCACTTGGATGCTCAACTACCTCAACGCAGAGTTCGATCCACCCTTTTCAAGGCTGCGTGGTCCTACGTTTGACCCGCCAAGATACCTCTACGTCGCGCCCATGCTGGCTGAAGTGGATCGGGTCAAAGCCTATTGTCCTTCGTTGAACTTTCGTGACCCTCAGCCCATCGAAGGGCGAAAGCTTTATCATTTGAAGACCCTTCTCGAAGAAGGTCAGAACGTCTGCACCACTCATGCCCTCTTTTCGATGCTGAACCGGGACATCTACGAGCTTCTGAAGAAGAGGAAGTACGTCCTCGTGATCGACGAAGTAGTCACTTGTGTGGAAATGCTGAAAACCATCTCCAAAGCCGATCAGAAGCTGCTCTTCGAGCGAGGCTTGGTTTCCATTGATCCACATACGTCGAGACTGCGGTGGAACCACACCACTCACCCGGGTTACGAAGGCCGCTTCAATGACATCAGAAATCTTTGTGACAACGGCAACCTCGTTGCATACCTGCCGAAAAAACTCGAACCGGACCTATGAATCCATCAGAAGACGCCGTTGTCCTGATCTGGGAGTTCCCGTCAGAGTTCCTTCGCTGCTTTGAAAAGGTCTACATCCTGACCTACCTCTTCCATGGCTCTCCGATGATGTCCTACTTTCATGCTGAAGGTCTAACCTACACCATGAGGGCCATTCAGGGAAACCAACTCATAGACTGGTCGGAAGTGGACGAGAGCCAGGTCAAAGAAACCTCGTCCCCTAATCAAGCTTTATGCGGGCTCCATGAACGACATTGGCGACCCGGTGGGGAGGAGCAATCCATTGTCGTCAAGTTGGTTCGACAAAGCTAGTCTGACGCTCTCAAGCGGCTCAAGAACTCCACGCAGAACTTGTTCACGAGAATAGCCATAGGCAAGTCTGCCCATGCTGGATGGACGACGTTCGAGAGGTGCGGACAAAACTGAAGGGTAAAGGCTACGCTAGAGGGTTTATCTCGGTTAACACCAAGGCAACGAATGACTACCGCGACAAGACTGCAATGGCCTATGGCGAACATCTTCCACCAGCCGATCCTCAAGGGTTTCTTTGAGGACCGAGGCATCCCGGTTTTCGAAGACATCCATGCGTTGTCAGAGATGATCCAATGGATTTGGCGTTCTCAGATACGTGAAGGTAAGCCCATCAATCTCTTCATTCCCAGCCGACGTATGCGGGAACTATCTCAAGCTTTGGCTGGAAACGGAGCACCGTCAGCGTTGCTGAAAAATACAGCTCAGGGATTGTCAGTAGCTCAATCGCACCCGCTAGCTGACGGTCTTTTATTAACAAACCTTAACGTAGGCACAACATTTGAAGGCTGTCCGCGATAAATTGCGACAGCTGCCAATGCTTCCGTAAATACCCCTCTAGGAAGCCACAGGATGGCCGTACAACTCATTCGTCCCTCGGGCATCCCGAGGTAGCTCTGAGGAAACGTGATCCCATGAACGCTCAGAACCCATTCAATGCACTGTGGGTCTCCCCAAGGCCGTAGGTCTCTGTAAAGGGCTGACCCTGCTCTACAGTCTACAGTCTTCTTGCCGCGCCAATAGGGCCTGACTTGCGGGTGAAGTTGATTTTGGCCGCCCTAAATCGTGCCATACGACATAGCACATTGACATTATGGCACTCTACGTGCCACAAGTGGTATCGGTTAATGGCACGAAAGGAGGCCACCATGCTTGTTGGCTACGCGCGTACATCGACGGTTGAGCAAGAGGCAGGTTTAGAGGCGCAGGAGCGAGACCTGAGAGCGCTGGGCTGCGAAAGGCTATTCAAGGAGCATGTGTCGGCTCTCGCCTACGAAAGACCTCAACTGCAAGCGGCCCTCTCCTTCGTTCGGGATGGGGATGTCCTAATGGTGACCAAGCCTGATCGGCTGGCAAGGTCGGTGCGAAACCTCTTGGCCATCGTCGAAGACCTGAAGACCAAAGGCGTCGGCCTGAAGGTTCTTTCCATGGGACTTGATACGTCTGGTCCTGAAGGCAAGCTGATGCTCACCGTACTCGGCTCAGTCGCAGAGTTCGAGAGGGACATTATGCTCGCAAGGCAACGTGAGGGGATTGCGAAGGCAAAGAAAGAAGGTCGGTATAAGGGGCGAGCGCCGACAGCAAGGGCGAAGGCGGATCAGATCAAGGTGTTGGCAAACGCGGGAGTGAAGAAGGTGGAGATCGCCAAGAGGCTTCGCGTTGGGTTGAGGTCTGTATTTAGGGTGCTGGGGGCAACTTAGTTGGTGAGGAAAATCCTCTCCGTGGGGGAATGGCAGAAGCGCCTCACGGATACTTTCATGTCGAGGGGGCTACAGAACTCTTCCCTCCAAGAGGTATTCGATCTCGAACGGAGCGCGGGTGCATGGTTCGCCGAGAAGTATATCGGCCATGGACACCTTGCGAGTTGTGCTCAAAGCTTCGCGCTCGACACGATTCTCTCTGTGTCGAAAGAAGATGTTGTAGTAGCGGAGAAAACCCTGCCTGGTTTTTGGTTCGTATTTATTGATCTCATGATGTTATTTCGGCGACTACGCGGTGCGAGCGTGCTTACTGCAAACGGTTATCCCGGTTCCGCTTTGGTTTTATTGCGAGACGTGAAGCATCGTACGATTTATCTGTCTGCCCTTTTTCAGCGAAGGGTAACGCATGACGCACTTATGGGCATTTCGGCTTCTGATCCGCAAAAGGCAACTGCTGGAGAGCTAAACAATCGGCGAAGACGACAAAGAAAGCAGACTGAACTTGACCTACTGGATCGTTTTTACGGTAGGCAATCCGAACTCTCTCCTGAGGATGTGGAGTTGCTCTCGTCAGTGACGGAACTGCTTGATCGGGAAACACACGGTTCCTTTCTTTCAGCCGCATCAGAGGCTTTGAGGTGGAAAGAGGGCAAGAGAGGGCCAAGTCTAGTAGCAGTAGACGATGAGCGGAGTTTCGCGATGTTTATGAACAGACAGAACGAGTTCGCTTGGATGTACCACCGCCTTCTTCCAAACTTGCAAGTAACGGGAAAAGGGTTTGGTGAAGTGTGGGCGAAACATTGGGAGCTTCTGGACAACTGTTTTTGGCAGACGGAGGTCGGATTGGACAGCCTAGGAAAGAAGATAGGAGCAGCCTTTGTCCGCTTTATCGATCAGAAGTTTCCTTTTAGCGCTACTACACGCTTAACATTGGCAAAGCAGAATTGATCCGATAACCTGAATGATGAAGTCTCCTATTTGCGCCTTGCCCCGCCTCCGTTCGTTTCGAACAATTTCAAAAATCCGCTAAAGCCTCAAACGTTGTTGTTAGCGCAGCGGGATCTTTTTCAGCAGAGCGTGCCGCAGATTTCCCGATGCCCCTACTCAAAGCGGCTTGGGAGCCTCAGGGTTCTCGGTTTCTTCCTTGACCCCTTTAGATCGCGTCATAGCGTCCTGCCACTCGTGGGACGACCTCTTGGAAGCGGCTGGTCGATAAGCAAATCAGGCCCAATACAAAAACCGTTGGCGACGTTTTCGAGCGGCTGACGCAACTCTACCTACTCACCAAGCCTGAGTACCGGTCGAAGCTGCGCAATGTTTGGCGGGTTCAAGACGAGTTGTCCGAGAGCGTGCGCCGACGGCTGGGTATCCCCTTGCAGGACGTCGGCATCGATCTCGTCGCAAAGACATGTGACGGCAAATACTGGACGATTCAGTGCAAGTTCCGCGGCGATGCCAATGATCCGCTGACGTACAAGGAACTTTCGACCTTTAGCCACCTGAGTTTCGTCACCTGCCGCGGCATCGCGTTGGCGCTGGTCGTTCACACAACCTCAAAGCCTATTCGCAAACGCAAACTGCTCAAGAACACGGCCGAGATCGGCCTCGACCGCTGGCTGGCACTGACCGAAGATGAATGGGAGCAGATCAGGGCGCTCTGCCGACATCGCAAAGTACCGATCAAACCTAGAAAGCCGCGACCTCATCAGCAGAAGGCCGTCACGGCCGCCAAGGTTCACTTCGTCGCGGATCGGCAAGCACGTGGTCGCTTGATCATGCCCTGCGGCACCGGCAAGAGCCTGACCGCCTTCTGGATCGCCGAGACATTGAAGCCCAGAAGCATTTTGGTAGCGGTGCCGAGCCTTGCGCTGATCCGCCAAAGCCTCACCGACTGGACGCGAGAGTTTCTTGCTCGTGGCATCGTGCCGGACTGGCTGTGTGTGTGCAGCGACGAAAGCACCGGCAAGCTAGATCAGGATGAGTTCGTCAGCGAGACCTATGATCTCGGCATCCCGGCAACTACCAATCGGAAAGAAATTGCGGCCTTCCTGAAGAGGCCGGCCAATGGCCACAAGATCGTTTTCACGACCTACCAGAGCAGCCCGCGCCTTGCCAAGGCTGCCCGCGCGGCGAGACATCGCTTCGACCTCGCAATACTCGATGAGGCTCACAAGACGGTAGGAGTGAAGGGTAAGACCTTTGCCACCCTCCTGTTCGATAGGAACATCTCCATTCACAAGCGTCTGTTCATGACAGCGACCGAGCGGGTTCTCAAAGGCGAGAGTGACGAAGTTCTATCCATGGATGATGAGGCCATCTACGGCCGCCGGTTCTTCCTCATGACCTTCAAGGAGGCCATCGCCCAGAAGGTCGTCAGCGATTACAGGATACTGACCGTCACCGTCAGTGACCGCCATGTCCGTGACCTAATCCGCGAAAATCGGCTGCTCGATATCAGCAAAAGCAAGCGCGATCCGTTCGAGGCACAAGCTTTGGCGGCAGGCGTAGCGCTGAAGCGGGTGTTCGGCCGCCATGACATCAAACATGCAATCTCGTTTCATCGCAGCATCCGCTCGGCAGATGGTTTCCGCGAACAGCAGGACACGCTGAACCGGCTCAAGAACGTCGGCTCGCGGTCAGTCAACCTTCACATTTCGAGCAAAAGGACGGCGGGAGAACGGGCACAACTGATGAAGAGCTTTGTCGCGCATCGTCGTGCTCTCATGACAAACGCCCGCTGTCTCACGGAAGGTGTGGATATTCCGGCCATCGACTGTGTACTGTTCGCCGATCCCAAGCAGAGCACGGTTGACATCGTTCAGGCCGCTGGACGTGCGATGCGACGGTATGGAGATAAGAAGCATGGATACATCCTTCTCCCCTTGACCGTCCCCGATGGCTTCGACCTGACGAAGTTCGCTGAGACAACAGAGTTTCGGCAGGTCGCTAGAACCATCACTGCGCTATCGACGCAGGATGAGCGCATCGCCGATCAATTCCGTATCGTTCGACATGGGACATGGGCGCAGGCCGCGCGGGAAGATCGTCGAGATAGAAGGTGATGTGCCGGTCGGGCTGAAGCTCGACGCGGATAGCTTCGCCGACGCGATCAGCACAAAGGTCTGGGAGCGAGTTGGGCGAGCCAATTGGCGGTCGTTTGATAACGCACGTGCTTACGCACGAAGCCTCAAACTCAAATCTACAGTGGAATGGAGGAAGCTAGTGTAGTGTCCACGAATTAACTGGACAGTGATTTTTTGCGTCTGGGGGTGCGTGGTCTGGTGGTCTGGTGCACCCCGGTTGTATCTGTTCGAGGGTTTGCCTGCACCTCGACAGTTTCTTGCAAATGGATTCCACGGTGGCGGTCCAGATATTCTGCAACCAGCTGATTGTCCAGTTATTTGCTGGACACAACACTAGCGAAATCTGATCTGCTGCCCGCTGACATTCCGGCTTCTCCCTATCATCTCTACAAGGATAAAGGTTGGATGAATTGGGGAGATTGGCTTGGGACGGAAAACGTCTCTAACCGACTTCGACAGTTTAGGCCATATGAGCAAGCACGAACCTTCTCACGAGGACTCAACCTAAAGTCCGAGACGGGGTGGGTTGAATTCACGAAATCGGGGCGGCTCCCTACCGATATTCCGGTCGATCCCCATCAAACCTACAGGGACACAGGTTGGGCGGGCATGGGAGACTGGCTCGGGACGGGAACAATCGCACCGCGCCTCCGCAAATACCGACCGTTCAAGGAAGCGCGAACGTTCGCACGAGGTCTCAACCTCAAGTCTGGTGAGCAGTGGCTTGAGTTTACGAAATCAGGACGGCTGCCCGCTGATATTCCAGCCTATCCCAATCAGACTTATAGGGACGATGGCTGGGCGGGCATGGGAGACTGGCTCGGGTCGGGAACAATCGCTTACTTCCGGAGGAAGTACCGGCCTTTCAAGGAAGCGCGAACGTTCGCACGAGGTCTGAACCTTAAATCCCACGCGGAATGAACTCAATTTCACGAAATCAGGACGTCTGCCCGATGATATTCCAGCCGATCCCAATCAGACTTATAGGGACGATGGCTGGGCGGGTGTGGGAGACTGGCTCGGGACGGGAAACGTCTCTAACCGACTTCGGCAGTTCAGACCATTCAAGCAAGCGCGAATGTTCGCACGTGGCCTGAACCTCAAGTCCCAGGCGGAATGGCTTGAATTTACGAAATCAGGACGGTTGCCGCCGGATATTCCTTCTAATCCCAATCGGACTTATAGGGACCATGGCTGGGCGGGCATGGGAGACTGGCTCGGGACGGGAACAATTGCACCGCGCCTCCGCAAATACCGACCGTTCAAGGAAGCGCGAACGTTCGCACGAGGTCTCAACCTCAAGTCCCGAGCGGAATGGTATCAATTCACGAAATCGGGACGTCTGCCCACTGATATTCCAGCCAATCCCTCATCAACCTATAAAGGCCGTTGCTGGGCAGGTTTCGGGAATTGGCTTGGGACGGGAAAAATCGCCACTTTCCGCAGAACGTTCAGACCATTCGAGAAAGCACGAGCTTACGCGCAAAGCCTTAAACTGAAATCTGAAACGGAGTGGCGGGAGTTCATGAAATCAGGACGGTTGCCGCCGGATATTCCGACTAATCCCAATCGTGTCTACAAAAACGACGGGTGGTCGGGAATGAGAGATTGGCTCGGGACCAATATTGCTCGTGAGAACAATGCCTCGCGCGGCTCCACCTAAGCACCGGGCCGTGAGTTCTGCGACTGCCGCTGCTAGCCGCGGCTGACGCACCGATACCGACCTATGCTTATGTAACTATTACGCTTATGTAACTATTACGCTTATGTAACTATCACTCCCGCTCGCGGTGTGCATAGATAACTTTAGTACAGGCTGTCGTTAAAGGCGGTCCGACTGCCCCCGCTAATCTGACCGCTGATAGCCGTACGCGTCGGCTTTCCCCTCCCGACGCATAGCGTTAAACGCACCGAGCGCCCGGCCCCCCGACTGGGCGCTCGTTTATTTTGTGGGGCAAATCGGATGAGCCTCTCCTAAGTCAAAAACTCTAACTCCTATAGATTTTGCAAACCAACTTCAAAAACACGCTAAAGCCTTCGCCGTTGTTGTTAGCGAAGCGGGGCCTCTTGCATCAGAGCGAGGCACAGATTTCACGATGCCCTCTGGAGCGGCCTTACGTACTAGACAGGGACGTAAGCAATCCAGCCCCGGCTTATGACCCCCGCAAGTGGCTTACCGGTCTGCGCGGGCATTCAGTTGTCCATTCAGTTGTCCATTCAGGCGGCCATTCCAAAACACCCATTCAGGTACCGATTCAGCCGCGCCTAGAATGCCATTTGTTGCCTTCCAGCCTGCATCATCGTGGATCGTCCCCCTCATGTCGCGATCCACCTTAACCTGCTGTCCGAGATTCGGGGGCCACCTCTTTTAACGGCCGTACACTTGCGGATTTCAGCTTGGCGCCTCGCGGCGCTATCCGCACCCCTGGCCAACCCCCGTCAACTGGCCGATCTTCTGGCCGATGTGGGGTAGCTAGGGTTGACGGATGGGCATTCAAGCGGCGCTAGTCGCGCCTCAAAAAAGCGACTCGTACAGAGCGTTTCACCCACCCCGGTAGGGTGGTAGCGGGTACCCCCGAAACCGCGCTGCTAGGGCTTACCCGACCGGCGGGAAACGGCATCCGGCGAGCGAGGTATGGTCCCTTCAGTGACATTGTGATTGCCTCTGCCGTTCTTAATTTCGTCCGTGTCTTTGGCGGCGACGATGGCTTCGAGCTGAGCGATCTTATGCACACAGCGCGGAACAATAGCGCTGCCGAGTTGGACTTACCGTGAGACGTGAAATATGCTCCGAGAGCGCCGAGTTCGTCGGTGAAGGGTTGGTCTCTTTTAATCGAGCTTGGGAGACTTCGTGTGATGAAGAAGGAGATAAAGTTCCGTCCGGCAAAGGCGATGATGCAGGACGGGTATCTGCCGCCAACGTATGGATATCCTCCTGATTATGAAATTGAGGAACGTGAATTGAAGAGGAGGGAGAGTTTGTTGGAGGTTGCACTGCAGTGGTTGGACATAGCGGTTAGGCGCTGGCAGCGTTGGAGCGTGAAGTAGGGCTAGCTACGCGAGGACGAGTTAAGGCTGTCGCGTAGCTCTTGCAGTCCGAGAGCAGTCGTTCGCTGCGGCAAACGTTTGCATCCTGATGCTCTCTGGAATGGCCTACGATGCCTGCGGAGACTCAAAGCCGCCTGGGAGTCCGGCGTACTCTGGTTGGCTCAAGGCCGCTGGTAGACTCTCTTAGACGCGGGAAACGCCAAGCCGCGAGATATCGGGAGAAGGCGGCTGGCAGCTATTCGGTCGTCCTATATGAACTGTTCGAAGCACTGGCTGCCCTAGCAAGAAACAAACCGCTCGTCATGCCGACGACGCTCCTACACTATCACAGCAGCAACAGGGCCCGTTTCATGTCCAGCGGGTCGGCAACGCCGGTGGCGAACTAAGCAGAGTTGACAGGCTTGGCTAACGCGTCGGTCAAGTCTGCGGCGTTTGCTTCCGGTCTCTTGCAGCCGAACGCGGCGGACAACTCGTGACCCTAACGCGAACTCACACTCAGGGCGCCACAGCGAGTGCACGTGGCATATGTGGCGCCTAGAGGCGAGAGCAGCCCTACATCGCGGCGCCGTCGCCGTGGAACACCGGGATAGCGGCGAGCACCTCGGGGGGCATCAGCCGCGCGTTGACTCCCATACGCCCGAGCGTCCGGTCCACAGCCGACCAGTGGGTGATGCAGCCGCAGGTGCAGCAGCGGTGGAACTCCAGCTTCCGGTTGCCCCACATGTAGATGTCGGTCGGCCCGTTCTCGGTGACGAACCGCACCTGCTGCGGGTGATAGTAAGCCCAGAGCGCCCCGTAGCGACGGCAGATCGAGCAGTTGCAGTCGTTCACGTCGCCGGGCGCGGTCTCGACTGCAAACTGTACGGCGCCGCAGTGGCAGGAGGCTTCGATCATCGGGGTCTCCTAAAGCCATGCGATCCATCGTCTTGGATTACCAACGTCCACCAGTCTTCCATATCCGCAAGAGCGCCTTCGGTCCGCGAGTGAAATCGTCTGCATTCCATCCTGTGCTTGCTCAAGCCTTGTCACAAGCTTGTCACAGCCATCCGGCGGCAAGATGATTTCAGTGGCCGGGAACGCTATCCTCGGATAGCATAAAACACCGGTTCTATTGGCGATTGACTGAGGTCATTTTGTTGGCTGGGTAGCTGGCAGCATTCGTAATGCGGGGGTCGTCAGTTCGAGTTTGACAGGCGGCACCACTTTTGTGCATAATAATAGTAGCTTACATAATTCCGACATTCCGACAATCTGATTGAAAACAAACAAATCGGCGTATAACTTACAGGGACTATTACAGTTTGCACATTGGAACTGTTATGGGCACCTCGAAAAATACCTCTAGCCATGGCGTTGCAAATCAGATTCGGTGATTTGCGCGGGATGCTGCTGGCAGGGACGGTTTATGGGTCAGATAGGGTTTTACGATCTCAACGATCGGCTTGCGGCGATCAGCGCCAAAGGCGATCCGCTTGAACTGATTAAGGCGACGGTTCCGTGGGAGAGTTTTCGGACCGAGATCGAGGCGGTTACGCGACTGAAGCCTGATGAGAGGAAGAGCGCCGCCGGCCGCAAGCCCTACGACGCGATCCTGATGTTCAAGATTTTGGTGCTGCAGACTTTGCACAACCTGGCCGACGAGCAGCTTGAATACCTGATCCGCGACCGGCTCTCGTTCATGCGTTTTCTTGACCTTGGGCTGGAGGACCCTGTGCCGGACGCGTCCACGGTGTGGCTGTTCCGCGAGGCGCTGGCGAAAGCCGGACTGGTAGCCAAGCTGTTCGCGCTGTTCAACCAGCACCTGGAGGCCAAAGGTTATATCGCGCGCGGCGGCCAGATCGTCGACGCCACGATCGTTTTGGCGCCCATACAACGCAACAGCCGGAGCGAGAACGAGGCGATCAAGGCCGGCGAGACGCCGGAAGCCTGGGAGGCGAACCCAGCCAAGAACGCCCAGAAGGACAAGGATGCGCGCTGGACCAAGAAGCACGACCAGAGCTTCTACGGCTACAAGAACCACATCAGCATCGACCGCAAGCACAAGCTCATCCGCCGCTACGCGCCGACCGACGCCAGCGTGCATGACAGCCAGAAGCTCGATGACGTGCTGGACCGGTCCAACACCAGCATCCAGGTGTGGGCCGACAGCGCCTACCGTTCGGCCGAGACCGAGGCCACGCTCAAGGCGCAAGGCTACAAGAGCCGCGTCCATCGCCGGGCCTGGCGCGGCCGCCCACTCTCAGAGCGCGAGCAGGTCGGCAACACCACGCGCTCGCGGGTGCGCGCCCGTGTCGAGCATGTGTTCGGCCATCAGCATACCTCGATGGGCGGCACGATTGTGCGCACCATCGGCATGGTGCGGGCCGTCGCCAAGATCGGGCTCATGAACCTGGTCTATAACATCAGCCGGCTGGCTCACCTCGAGCGGGTCGCGGCAGCTCCTGCCTGAGCCGATCAGGGGGCGGAGTCTGTCCGGCGTCGCGTAAAATGCCCCCGCGACGCCGAGCCGGGGGCCAAAACGGCCCCGAACGGGCCACCCACAAGCACGACCGATGCGATCGCGCGCTCAAGGCCACGCTCAAAACGCCAATTCGGCGTATTATTGTATTATTCGAGGTGCCCGACTGTTTCACAGCGACGTGGACAAGCCGCCATCGACCGCCAGAACGTGACCGTTTACGTAGGCCGCCGCGTCCGAGGCAAGAAACACCACCGCTCCCTCGACTTCCCGGGGCTGCGCCCACCGTCCGGCCGGCGTGCGGGTTTCAACCCAACTCGTGAACGCCTTGTCGGCGAGCAGCGCCTGGTTGAGCTCGGTTGCGAAATATCCCGGGGCTATGGCGTTGACGGTGATACCGTGACGGCCGAGCTCGACAGCCATCGACCGGGTGAGACCGTGCAGGCCCGCCTTTGCGGCGGCATAGGCATGAATGGTCGGGCGCGCCAGAATCGCGGCGATCGAGCCGGTGTTGATGATCCGGCCGAACTTGTTCGGAACCATGAACCGCGCGGCTTCGCGCGACAGCCGGAACGCGGCCGTCAGGTTGGTGGCAAGGATCCGTTCGAAATCCTCGTCCGTCCAGTCGAGCAGGGTGGCGCGATGCTGAACTCCGGCATTGTTGACGACGATGTCGATGCGGCCACGTTTGCCGATGACCTCCCCGAGCGCCGCCCGGCAGGCCCGCGCATCGCCCACGTCGAAGGCGATCGGCGCTGCTCCGATCCGGCTCGCCGCGTCGGCCAGGGTGCGCGGATCGCGGCCACTTACGAAGACCTGGGCTCCATGCTCAGTGAGCGCTTTCGCCATGGCCAGCCCAAGGCCGCGGGAAGCGCCGGTAACGAGCGCAACCCGTCCCTCGAGTGAAAAGAGATCTGACACGGCGATCCGACTGACCCAGCTAGAGCATGCTCCGGAAAAGTGTACACACTTTTCCGATAAGGGCATGCTCCAAGTATTTGATCCTGCGCATTTTCTTATCGGCGAAGTGATTCCACTTCGCCGGAAAAGGCGCTAATGCTACCAGCAGGTATAGCCGCCGTCGACGACGACGATCGCCCCGGTCATGAGGCTGGCCGCGTCGGAAGCGAGGAAATGCACAACCGATGCGATCTCGTCCGGCTGGCCGACCCGCCCCATGGGAGTCGATCTCGAGCCAGGTCCTGTACATTTCCGGATTTTCCTTGATGCCGAAGGCGGTCAGGGGCGTTTCGATGTAGGTCGGAGCCACCGCGTTCACGCGCACGCCGCGCCTCGCCCATTCGGCTGCGAGCGATCGCGTGAGATGATGGACCGCGGCTTTCGAGGCGTTATAGAACGCCTGCGGCTGCGGTTTGTTGACGATGAAGCCGGACATCGATCCGACGTTGACGATCGCCCCCGAGCCCTGCCGCAGCATCGACCGCCCAAAGCTGCGACAACACCAGAACAATCCATCGACGTTCACGTCCATGTGGAAGCGCCAATGCTCGTCGCTGGTGTCCTCGGCCCTGACGTCGCTTTTCGCGACGCCGGCATTGTTGACGAGGATGTCGACCTGGCCGTGGTTCTTCGCCACCGCCGCCGACGCTGCTTCGACCTCCTTCGATTTCGTAACGTCGAGCCGCATGCCGTGGGCTTTGATCTCGAGCTTGCGCAGCCCGGCAGCGCAGGCCTCGCTTCGTTCCTCCAGCAGGTCGGCGACGATCACCAGCGCCCCCGCTTCGCCGAGCGCCCGTGAGCAGGCAGCGCCTATGCCCTGTCCGCCCCCGGTCACCACGGCCACCTTGCCCTCGAGCTTCAACTTATCCAGATACATTGCGCCCCCCGTCGACTTATCCCGGTCAGTTGCGTTGTGCTTTGCCGTCGCTGTCGAAGCGGTGGATGCGCTCGGCCATGGGTGTCAGCCATACCTTGTCGCCCGGCACGGCCGAGAGCTCGCCGGGCGCGCGGACCGTGAGGCGGCCGAGCTTGCCCGCCTCCACGTGCAGGATGGTGTCCGCCCCGAGGTGTTCCGCCAGCGCCACCGTTCCCTTCCAGCTTCCGCTTTTCGAGTTCATCGCGATGTGCTCCGGCCGTATCCCGGCCGTGTGAGCCCGGACTTTTTCCGCTGCCTGCCCGGTCAGGAAGTTCATGCGCGGCGAGCCGATGAAGCCGGCGACGAACAGTGTCTGCGGCTGGTTGTACAGCTCCAGTGGCGAGCCGACCTGTTCGATGTTGCCCCTGTTGAGAACCACGATGCGGTCCGCCATCGTCATGGCTTCCACCTGGTCGTGGGTGACATAGATCATCGTCGCCCCCAGCGACTGGTGAAGCTGCATGATCTCGATTCGCATTCGCCCCCTGAGCGCGGCATCGAGATTGGACAGCGGCTCATCGAACAGGAACGCCTTGGGCTCGCGGACGATCGCCCGTCCGATGGCTACGCGCTGGCGCTGGCCGCCGGACAGTTGCCTGGGCTTGCGGTCGAGATATTCGGTGAGGTTGAGGACCTGCGCCGCCTTGCCCACCCGGGCGGCGATTTCTTCCTTCGACTGTCCGGCCATTTTCAGGCCGAAGGCGATATTGTTGCGCACGCTCATGTGCGGATAGAGCGCGTAGGACTGGAACACCATCGACAGGCCGCGCTTGGCCGGCGGCACGTTGCCGACGTTTACCCCGTCGATGAAGATGTCACCCCCGCTCAGGTCCTCGAGCCCCGCGATAAGCCGCAGCAGCGTGGACTTGCCGCAACCCGAGGGACCGACAAACACCACGAATTCGTTGTCGTCGATCGAGAGGTCGGCGCCCGGAATGATGACGACTTCGCCGAAGCGCTTGTGCACGTTCTTGAGGACGATGGTGCCCATGGGTGCGAGCCCTCACATGTCTGCGATCACTTGACGGCCCCGAAAGTGAGGCCCCTCACCAGCTGGCGCTGCGCCAGCCAGCCGAGGACCAGGATCGGCGCGATGGCGAGAGTGGAGGCAGCCGAGAGTTTGGCCCAGAACAGCCCCTCGGGGCTCGAGTAGGATGCGATGAAGGCGGTCAGCGGGGCTGCATCGGAGGTCGTCAGGTTGAGCGTCCAGAACGACTCGTTCCAGGTCAGAATGATGTTGAGCAGCAAGGTGGAGGCGATGCCGGGCACCGCCATGGGAGCGAGAACATATACGAGCTCGTTCCACAGCGAAGCGCCGTCCATGCGGGCAGCTTCCAGGATTTCACCCGGAATCTCCTTGAAGTAGGTATAGAGCATCCACACGACGATCGGCAGGTCGAGGAGGAACAGAACGCCGATCAGGCCGATGCGGGAATCGAGCAGACCGCTGTCGCGAAAGAGCAGGTAGATCGGTATCAGCGCGCCGACCGGCGGCATCATCTTGGTCGACAGCATCCACATCAAGAGGTCCTTGGTCCGCTTGCGCGGGGCGAATGCCATGGACCAGGCCGCCGGAATGGCGAACAGCAGGCTCAGCAACGCGGCTCCGAACGACAGCACGACGGAATTCATTGCGAAGCGGAAATAGTCGGAGCGTTCCTGGACGATGGCGTAGTTCTCGACCGTCCAGTCGAAGAACAGGAACTGCGGCGGCGTCGAGAAGGCGTCGAGCTCGGTCTTGAAGCTCGTGAGGAACGTCCACAGGATCGGAAAGAAGATGACGAAACCCACGGTCCACGCCGCGGCCGTGGTTACTACCCGTCGTTGAACCGAAAGCGCTCGCGCCATTGCCCTCTAGCCCCCTCTAGCCCCTCTACAGGTTCTTGCCGATTATCCTGACCAGGAAGAAGGCCACGATATTGGCAAGTATCACGGCGATGATGCCGCCCGCCGAGGCGCCCCCGATATCGAATTGCAAGAGCGCCTGGGCATAGACGAGAAACGGAATATTGGTCGTCTGCTGGCCCGGGCCGCCGCCGGTCGTCACCAGAATTTCTGCGAACACGTTGAGCAGGAAGATGGTCTCGATCAGAACCACCACCGTGATCGGCCGCGCCAGATGGGGCAGCACGATATGGAGGAAGAAGGACAAGGGCGGCGTTCCGTCCATTTCAGCCGCCTCCTTCTGCTCTTCGTCGAGCGACTGAACCGCGGTCAGCAGAATCAAGGTCGCGAACGGCAACCACTGCCACGCCACGATCAGGCTGACCGCCGTCAACGGCGCGTTGGCGAACCAGTCGATCGGCTGTAAGCCCAGCGATTTCGCGATCCAGGCGAAGAAGCCCGAAACCGGATGCATCAGCAGGTTTTTCCATACGAGCGCGCTTACCGTGGGCATGACGAAGAAAGGCGCGATCACCATGAGGCGCACGATTCCCCGCCCGAAAAACGGCTGATCGAGCAGCAGCGCCAGCAGCACGCCGCCGACAACGCTGATCGCCAGCACCGCGCCCACCAGCTTCAGCGTGTTGCCGAGCGCGGTGAGAAACGCCGGATCGGTAAGAAAGTAGCGGTAGTTGAGGAGGCCGACGAAGGATTTAGTGCCGGGGTCGAGCAGATTGTAGCGCAGCAGCGAAAACCAGATCGTCATGCCCAGCGGCACGATCATCCACAGAAACAGCACCGTGACCGTGGGGGCGACCGCAAGATTGGCTGCAGCGGTTGTGTGACGGCTCGCCATGGACTGATTCGTCGCTATGGATGGCCCTGCAAGAGCCGCCGTCCGGCGGCGAAGCCGGACGGCGCAAGTCGGGGAGGTGAGGCTACTTGATGTAGCCTGCTTTGGTCATCTCGCGGGTGACCGCGTCCTGGGACTTGGCCAGCGCCTTGTCGACCGTCATGTCGCCGGCAAGCGCACCCGAGAACATCTGGCCGACGGTCGTGCCGATGCCCTGAAACTCCGGGATCGCCACAAACTGTACGCCGACATAAGGCACGGGCTTTACGGTCGGCTTCGTGGGGTCGGCAGAGTTGATCGAGTTGAGCGTCATCTGCGCGAACGGCGCCGCCTTCAGATATTCAGGGTTCTTGTAGAGCGAGGCCCGCGTGCCCGGTGGAACGTTGGCCCAGCCTTCTTTGGCCGCGACGATGCCGAGGTAGTCCTTGCTGGTCGCCCAGGAGACGAACTTCTGCGCCGCGTCCGACTTCTGCGAACCGGCCGGAACGGCGAGCGACCACGCCCACAGCCAGTTGCCGCGCTTGCCCAGACCCGTATCGGGGGCGAGCGCGAAACCGACCTTGTCGTGCACCTTTGATTCCTTCGGGTTGGTTACGAACGAGGCGGCTACCGTGGCATCGATCCACATGCCGCATTTGCCCGAGTTGAACAGCGCCAGGTTCTCGTTGAAACCGTTGGAGGAGGCGCCGGGAGGACCGGCGTCCTTCATCAGGTTCACATAGAAGTCCATGGTCTTTTTCCACTCCGGCTGGTCGAACTGCGGCTTCCAGTTCTCATCGAACCAGCGGGCTCCGAAGGAGTTCGCCGTTGCCGAAAGAAAGGCCATGTTCTCGCCCCAGCCGGCTTTGCCGCGCAGGCAGATTCCATAGACCTCGTTCGCCTTGTCGGTCATTTTTCGCGCCGCCTCGGCGATGAATTCCCACGTCGGCGCGTCCGGCATGGTGAGCCCCGCCTTTTCCATGAGGTCCTTGCGATACATCACCATGGAGCTTTCACCGTAAAACGGCGCTGCGTAGAGCTTGCCGTCGTGGCTCAGGCCCGCCCGTATGGCCGGCAGGAGATCGTCCACGTCATAGTCGGCGCCGAGGTTCTCAAGGGGTACGAGCCACCCCTTGCCAGCCCAGATCGGAACCTCATAGGTCCCGATCGTCAGCACATCGAACTGTCCGCCCTTGGTTGCGATGTCGGTCGTCACCTTCTGGCGCAGAACGTTTTCTTCGAGCGTCACCCACTCGAGAGTTATGTCCGGGTTCTTGGCCGTGAAATCTTCGGTCAGACCCTGCATGCGGATCATGTCGCCGTTGTTTACGGTGGCGATGGTGAGCTTGGTCTCCGCCGCAGCCATGCCGGCAGCGAGGAACGACACGGCACCGACGATAATGCCTGCAAGACGCTTCATGACTTCCTCCCTAACTGGAGCATTTGCTCCCTTTGCAAGCAAATGCTCTCACACGGTTGACTTTGCGTCAAGGCGAAGAATTGCCTTTGCGGTTTGCTCATCGGTAATGAGCCCGCTCAGCAGCCTGCCGGTGAGAGCGGCTCGGATCGCCGCCGCCTTGGCGGCGCCGACGGCCGCACCTACGATGAGTTTCTTGGCCGGGATCTCCAGTGGCACGCTGGTGATTCTGTCGCGCGAGGGGCCGGCGACGATCTCGCCTCCAGCGTCGAAGCACCAACCGACGATTTCGCCGATGCCGCCGTTGCGGATGAACTCCAGCAGGTCGCCGCGGCTGACGAAACCATCCACGTAGATCTGCGCCTCGAGGTCGACTGCGACGCCGACCAGCGTCAAGTCGGCCCGCTGTGCGAGAGTGCGCACCTTCTTGATCGTGGACAGGCTGGCAAACAGATCGCGCTCTTCGGCGGACGATGCGAACAGCGGCAGCGGCATGGGGTAATGCGGCGCCTGGGTCAGATTCGCGATGCGGGTCAGCACATCATAGAAGCTCGCCGAGCCATCGGGCGAAATATTGCCGACCAGGGAAACCAGTTGATGGCTGGACAGCTCATCGCCGGCAGCTCTTCGACCGCGGCCCTGAGCGCCCGTCCCGTTCCAAGCGCAATGATGGCCGGGACGTCCGAGCGCAGCCGATGCTCGAGAAACGCTGCCGCGCTCTTGGCGATGCCGGCGACCGAGGAAGGCGCCTCGGAATCGGTCGGCACGACCTCGCAACAGACCAGGCTGAAGCGATCCTTCAGGTCCCTCGCGAGCGCCATGCAGGCGGCAATCGGATGCTCGAGGCGGAAGGTGATCAGGCGCGCGGAGAGAGCCAGCGAGACGAGACGCTGCGCCGTCGGGCGAGAGACATTCAGTTTCCTGGCGATCTCGCCCTGGGTATTGCCGGCGATGAAGTAGAGCCAGCCGGCCCGGGCCGCGTCATCGAGTTCGAACCCTCGATTGTCGCCGGCCATTCAGCGATCCCGGTCCGCGGCAACTTCCTCATGTCACCGAAGACGCGGTCGGCGCCGGCGGCGGCGAGCAGCGCTGTCCCGTCGAGGTGCGCGTAGTGGCTGCCGCCGATGAACCCCCACACGGTCATTCCGGCCGCCTTCGCCGCCGTGACACCCTTCACGCTGTCCTCGACCACCAGAACCCGGGCGGGCGCCGTTCCCATGCACTTGGCAGCGTGGAGAAAAAGATCGGGCTCAGGTTTGCTCCGCGCCACCATCGAGCCATCGAATATCCGCAGCCCGAAGCGATCGAGACCGGTGACCGCCAGCGAGTGGGCGATCCGAGCCCGCTGGCTCGATGAAGCGACGCACGAGAGAGTTCCCAGGCGCGTAAGCACGTCTTCAATTCCTCTGACCGGCTTCAGCGAAGCCGAGATGCGGCGCGCCAGGTCAGCCATGAACTCCCCCTGGAAGCGCCGGGGCAGCGGTCGCCCCACAGCGCGCCGGAAGGCGTCCTGGACAATCCTAAGTTGGCTCCCAGGTAGTCATTGAACACATCGCTCATCGATGTCGCCATTCCGTAGTGTGTCAGTAGGTGCGACAGGCACTGGGCGGCGAGAACCTCGCCGTCGACGAGAACGCCGTCGCAGTCGAAGATGACGAGTTCGAACCCATCCCGGAGAACTTCTATGGCGATCGTCTGCCACCCTCGTTAGAGGATCGCAGTTTGCTGAGCTTTTGCTATTAAGGAGAGCAAATGTACCACTTGTCAAGCAGGCGCGCGGGTCCAGGCTCCGCCCTATCGTTGTCAGTCGTCGTGGGCAACGGGTGGATGGCGCGCGTCACCGCGGCGGTTCTGTGGACGGACATAGACGATGCGGGCCTCCGGGTATTCCGTCTTTACCTTGAGCGCGGCTATGAGCGCGTCTTCGGCTGTGACCGCCATGTGACGCGACTTGCCCTTGAGCTTGAGGCCTACGGTGAATTGCATGTGCTGTCCGACATCCGAAATCCGCTGCCGATATAATAAGCCGTTTCT
>CAWHQZ010000027.1:0-5218 GCA_963831645.1 uncultured Alphaproteobacteria bacterium
AATTGGCCCAGCAGGCTGGCATCCTCCGGTGATCGATACGTGCCACGCGCGAAAAGCTTGTGAGCAAGCTGCCGGTCACGGGCGAGATCCTTCGTGGCTCGCTGCTGGAGCCCACCGTCAGACGGCAAACAGAATTGAACAGGCCGTGTAGTTTTGCGGGCGCGTTTGGGACCTTCCCGCCCCACAGTAACCGCTTCAAATGATTGCGGTCAAGGTTCGGGCGCCTAGTGCCAACCCTGGCGATATGGGGTCATACCTTAGACAGTGCCACCGTCAGGAGTGGCCCTTTTCTCTAAGATTGAAATCAAGCGCTCCAAATTGCGGCTGATCTTTCCTAAGTGGTGTGCTGAATATTCGGCGGCTGTTGCCATCCGCTGCTCGGCAGGTGGCGTTGATACTCGGCTGTCAACTGGGTAGAAATCCTGATCGAAGAACTCGGAACCGTTGTTCATAAGGGTCAATCTCCTGATATCCCTACTGATGATCCGAGAATCCGTTTACGTTCGGTTCGCACCGTTCAACTACTTCGTTAGGCGTTCCGCGATCGAGGAACAAGTCTGGAGGGCCTGGAGGGCGAGGCTCGCTGCAGCGGAAACTCGGAGTTGGTGTAGAGCGTCCGGATCTTCTCTGCCCTGAATCCGTTGTCCGTCTACCTCGAGTGCACAGCTACCCAAGGCGGCAGATGAAACGTCTTCTATCGCATGACGAATAGCTTCTGCGGCGGTGGTGAAGCGGCGGTAGGTAACAACCCCGCGTCGCATGCCTTGGCCTCTCCGGCCCATGCCTTGGCCTCTCCAGCCATAGAGCTCTGCTGGGTGCATCGTAGTTGAAGTCTGTCACGTTGATTCCTCCGGATTTGCCAACCTGGGAGCCTAAGCGGAGGTTTTCTTCAGTGTGTCCGCCAATTCATCTGGGTCGATCGAAATAATCTGACCGATTCCATAATCGCCCGGCCGTGCGGGCACATAGATGCTGGTGGAGATGCGGCGGTAGGCCTCGTACACAAAGTCGCCGATCTGCTCCTCCTCTGTTGTCACCTCGTAAGTGCCGGCAGGCAGCATTTTGTCCATGCCGGTCAACTGAAAAGACTGGGGGAAAGTTACGAGCTTGCAACTCCTTCTGGTGTTCATTGGCGTGCAGTAATCACGTCAAGCTGCCATTCGCTGGCAACCCTATCAAACTTTTCCAGCGAGTTTCGAATTCGATACTGAAGATACGAGCCCTCGATCGGCAGAAGACCGGCGATCTCATATATTCCAGAGGCCCGAAAACGATCCGGGTCTGTCGATGAGTACCGTACCTGTTGACCGACCGAGAATTTGTGCTGCTGTTTCATTGGGACGCTCCGTTCGCAATAACCCGCAATTACGCCAACGGAGGTGAGGACGCTACCAGCGACACCGTGGCGCCCCAAGATAACTATACGATTGTGCTGCTAAAGTTGTCCGGGACGAATAGCAACCGCACGTCCTGCACACAGAATTTCGTAGGGATAAACCACGCGATAGGGACTCGCGTATTGGTTGTAAGTGGTGATGAACTTGCGAATTACAATACTGCTCTTCTTTCTGAATTCGTTTCTCACTAATTCGTTCGGCGCCCTCAAGCCGCACCTTGCTGATGGGAAATGACACACCATGTATGACGTAGCCGTCAGCACTCACGCTCATCGAGTGCGAGTGCAGTTCTCACAGCAAAAACATTTCGCACATATGCGCGGTGACGCAGGAGCGCGGCTTCTGCGAATGACGCTCAAGCCAAGGAGTCTACGCATGAAATTCCGCCCTCTGCATGACCGTGTGGTCGTGCGTCGCGTTGAAGAAGACACCAAAACCAAAGGCGGCATCATCATCCCGGACACTGCGCAGGAAAAGCCCATGCAGGGCGAGATCATCGCCGTCGGCCCGGGCGGTCGGGACGAAGCCGGCAAGCTCATCCCGATCGACGTGAGGGTCGGCGACGTGGTGCTGTTCGGCAAGTGGTCCGGCACCGAAGTCAAGATCGACGGCGAAGAACTCCTGATCATGAAAGAATCCGACATCATGGGCGTGGTCGAGGGCAAGGCGACGATCAAGGCGCCGGTCAAGAAAGCCGCCTGATTCGACACTTCGACGGCCTGACAAGTTCAACCAAAGGAATTCCAACATGCCTGCCAAAGACATAAAGTTTGGCGCCGATGCGCGCGAGCGCATGCTGCGCGGAGTTGATATTCTCGCCAACGCGGTAAAGGTGACGCTTGGACCGAAGGGTCGCAACGTGGTCATCGACAAGTCCTATGGCGCGCCACGCACGACCAAGGACGGCGTAGGTGTAGCGAAAGAAATCGAGCTTGATGACAGGTTCGAGAACATGGGCGCCCAGATGCTCCGTGAGGTTGCATCCAAGACCAGCGACATCGCCGGCGACGGTACAACGACAGCCACCGTTCTGGCTCAGTCAATCATTCGAGAAGGCGCCAAGGCGGTTGCCGCCGGCATGAACCCGATGGACCTCAGACGCGGCGTGGAGATGGCGGTAGCAACCACCGTTGAGGACCTGCAGAAAAGGTCAAAGAAGATCAAATCCTCGGATGAAATAGCCCAAGTCGGCACAATCTCGGCTAACGGCGAGGCCGAAATCGGCCAGATGATCGCCAAGGCGATGGAGAAGGTCGGCAACCAGGGCGTCATCACGGTCGAGGAAGCCAAGGGTATGGAAACCGAACTCGACGTTGTCGAGGGCATGCAGTTCGATCGTGGATATCTCTCACCCTACTTCATCACCAATGTCGACAAGATGACTGTCGAGCTTGAGGATCCGCACATCCTGCTGCACGAGAAGAAGCTCACGAACCTGCAGGCCCTGCTGCCGATCCTCGAAGCCGTCGTTCAATCGGCTCGACCGCTCCTCGTCATCTCCGAGGATGTGGAAGGCGAGGCATTGGCGACACTGGTCGTCAACAAACTGCGTGGCGGGCTCAAGGTTGCTGCTGTGAAGGCGCCAGGCTTCGGCGATCGTCGCAAGGCCATGCTGGAGGACATCGCCGCCCTTACGGGCGGCCAGATGATCTCCGAAGATCTCGGCATCAAGCTGGAGAACGTGACACTTGACATGCTCGGCCGTGCCAAGCGCGTGCGTGTTGACAAGGACAATACCACCATCATCGATGGCGCCGGCAAGAAGTCCGACATCCAGGCTCGTATCGGCCAGATCAAATCGCAGATCGAGGAGACAACCTCGGACTACGACAAGGAAAAGCTGCAGGAGCGGCTTGCCAAGCTCGCCGGCGGCGTTGCCGTGATCAAGGTCGGCGGCTCGACGGAAGTCGAGGTGAAGGAGCGCAAGGACCGCGTCGATGACGCGCTGCACGCTACTCGCGCCGCGGTCGAGGAAGGCGTCGTTCCGGGCGGCGGTGTCGCCCTGCTGAGAGCCAAGAAGGCCGTCGAAGCGCTCACCTCCAAAAACGCCGACATTACCGCCGGCATCAACATCGTGTTGAAGGCGCTCGAAGCGCCAGTCCGCCAGATCGTCGAGAACGCGGGCGTCGAGGGCTCGATCGTCGTCGGCAAGCTCCTGGAGAAGTCGGGCAACTATGGGTTCGACGCGCAGGAGGAAGAATACTGCGATATGGTGGCGGCTGGCATTATTGACCCCACCAAGGTGGTGCGCGTGGCATTGCAGGATGCGGCGTCCGTCGCCTCAGCCCTGATCGCCACCGAAGCCATGATCGCCGAGAAACCCAAGGACAAGGCCGCGGCCATGCCGGGTGGTGGAATGGGAATGGGTGGAGGCATGGACTACTGATTTCTTCGAGACGAGATTTATCGTGGGCGCGAATTTGGTTCGCGCCCGCTTCATCTCCATGAAGAAGAGGATTAAGCGGACCGTTCTACTCTCTGCGACGCTGCTCGCGTTGACGATAGAAGTTGCCGCGCAAGATCTGCCCGTATTGGGACAAGGTAACCTGTCCTGCAGTTCGTGGTCTGAACGTCGAGCTGGCGATGCGGTCGACGCCGCGACCATGGTCGCGTGGGTGCTCGGCTATGTGACTGCGTATAACCACTATGGTGTGGACCAGGAGGGGGATGTGTCCGGCGGACAGCGTACGGAGGAGCTGACGAAGTGGATCGACGATTACTGCCGCACGAACCCGACCGACAGCTTCTACGGTGCGACCGCCGCGCTCATTCGCAAGTTACGGGAAACTGCCAGCCCCTGATTCGCGAGCCCCAAAAGCTCCCGGCGAGCCCCATCCTACATTGGTCGAATGTCCGGTTTAGGGGGTCATGAGCGTCGACTCGACTATGTCCGTGGATGGTCCGCTCAACCTTCGACTTCTGCCCAAGCGTTGCACCGCAGCAAAACGACGAGACGTGCCAATTGAACGTAAGACGGTGCTATTTTTGGATTCTGAACGATGGCGCTGGCCCAGCGTCACGAGGGGGTCCAGACCGAAACTTATCCCTCATCGATTCCAGTTTCTTAGTCTAGAATGCCAACGATGCTATAATTTTGGCTCGTGTTCCTCAGTGTAAATGGAGGTTAAGCAAAAGCAAAGAGGTCCTGCTATGAAAAGCAAAGCAAAGCCACCGTTCGATCCCAAGGTCTTTCTCGCCAAGGCAGACGGGGGGAGGACCATCGCCAAATATCCAGTGAATCAAATCGTGTTCTCACAAGGAGATCTGGGAGATTTCTGTCTTCTACATTCAGGACGGCAAGGTCAAAGTCACCGTCATTTCCGAGCAAGGGAAGGAAGCGGTCGTCGCAATCCTGGGGCTGGATGAATTCTGCGGCGAAGGTTGCCTGGCCGGTCAGCCGCGACGCATGGCGACAGCTACGGCAATAACGGAGTGCGAGATTATGCGACTGGAGAAGCAGGCCATCGTCCGCGCCCTCCATGACGAGCCAGCATTTTCCGAGATGTTCCTATCGCATCTTTTGGCTCGGACCATCCGCGTCGAAGAGGACTTGGTCGATCAACTGTTCAATTCGAGTGAGAAGCGCCTGGCACGGGCTCTTCTGTTACTAGCTAATTTTGGCAAGGAAGGCAGACCCGAGCCGATCATCGCGAAGGTCAGCCAGGAGACGCTCGCGGAGATGATCGGCACCACGCGGTCTCGTGTGAGCTATTTCATGAACAGATTTCGGCAATTGGGCTTCATTGAATACAACGGGAACCTGGAAGTCCACAGCTCCTTGTTGAGCGTCGTTCTGCACGATCAACCGCAGATCAGAAGGT
>CAWHQZ010000028.1:0-691034 GCA_963831645.1 uncultured Alphaproteobacteria bacterium
CAAAATTGCTCATCTCTGGATTTTATACTGCACTTAGCCCCTCCTTTTCTTTAAATAGGCCCGCCCAGCGTCTGTTATTTGGAGTTCCGCCTCTCTCGTATTCTGCGAGCCTTCGCGAACGATGTTACCTTCTGCTTCCTCATGTGGGATCATATTGATCTGGGGGCCCTGCGGGTCGATCAGCGCCGTTAGATTATGAATTAGAGCAGGTTCCGGTCATATTGACGTATAGCCGGCATGCCTGAAGTAGTTGCGACATTCGGCGCTGTTTACGCTGAGCACGAAGGAGCCGATGCGCCGGTACAGACCGTGAATAGTTTGTTCTGAGAACTTGCGGAGAAATGCCTTGAATTTGCTGAAGGGCAGCTCAATCGGATTGAGATCCGGCGAGTACTGCGGAAGGTAGCGCAGCGTTGCGCCAACCGCTTCGATCGCCGCCCGCACACCGGGAACTTCATGAGCCGGAAGGTTGTCCATCACCACGATGTCGCCCCGCTTGAGCGTCGAAGCCAAGCACTGCTCGACATAGGCTACGAATGCCGCTCCGTTGATTGGCCCGTCAATGACCATCGGCGCCACCATCTTATTGTGACGCAGAGCGGCCACGAAGGTGACCGTCTTCCAATGCCCGTGCGGAACGTGACTGATGAGCCGTTCGCCACGCGGCCAGCGTCCCCTGAGACGGACCATGTTCGTACTGGTCGCGGTCTCATCGATAAACACCAGCCGTGTCGTACAAGATATCCCTGCTGGCGTATCCAGCGCCGCCGCACCCGCGCCACGTCGGCTCGATGTTGCTCGGCGGCCCGCAGGCTTTTTTTTGAAGGTGATCCCATGGCGCTCGAAAAAGCGCCAAACCGCGCTCCGGCTACCTGTGGCTCCAGCCTCTTGTGCTTTCCTGAGAACAGTAATAGAAACTCTATCGGGATTGTAGAGATTGAGTAATCCATCGCCAGCCAATCAGTGGGTCAAGGGCCAATCGGGGAATCCGGGCGGTCGGCGAACACTTCTGTCCACGGACGAAGATGAGATTGCGCAGGTCACGGCGCTGGCACGCAAGTTCAGCACTGCGGCGATTAAGGCGTTGGTTCAGCTTTTCAAGAAAGGAAAAGCGGAGACGGTGCGGTTGCAAGCGGCAATCGCTATTCTTGATCGCGGCTGTGGAAAACCGCCGCAGTTCACGACCTCGAATGCTGCCGAGTTCAAGGCAGTCAATGAGCTGCGCGATCATGAGCTGGACGCGATCATTGCGCGCGGCATTGCCGATGGAAAACTGAAGCCTCTCGATGCGCATCCACGGATTGGCACGAATGGACCTTTAAACGGTTCCGACCGCACCGGTGCCAACGACTAGCGCAGCGTTGTCCGAGCTTGCGACTTGCGACCGGCCCTCAGCGGGTAGCGTTCATCGTTGGCACGCGGCTTACCGGCCCATCAGGCAACCCTGACCTGAGAACAGGGGAATAGCAGGATGGAAGCAGGGGAATAACAGGATGAAGTTCGGTTCATAGCCCCCTGTTCGCCAAGGACGACCCTCACTCACGGCTCGCCTTCTCGCGACTGCCTCTTCGATCACCACAAGGTCGAAGTGTCCAACGCCGAAGCGGCGCCGGATGCATCTCGAAATCGATCGAAATGTTGCCCCGGCGTTGCCCCAAAAGAGATCAATTGGGCAATGCGTTCCTGTAACCAGCTGGCATCGCAAGGAATTTGTGCACGGACTCGCTGATTGCGAAACAGCTGTTCCGGCAAACCGGAGCGCTGGCGAGGTCAGCGGGCTCTTCGAAGCTTAACTCACCAGTCTGCCTGCAGGGAAGTATGAACTCCTCTCCCCCTGCTGACGCCGGGCCCGGGGCGAGCCGCGCCGATGCCGTCCCACAGCGCTCCGGGCCCGGCCTACTCGATCAGCACACGGGCGATTTCATCGACCCCCATAGGGGGCGCTTCAGGCCCGGCCTCCTTCGGTCAGCACACGGACGATTTCATCGACCCCCATACGGGGGGCAGTAAAATGATTTGGGGACCCCATCCAAACGTGGACGGGGAGCACCCACAAAGCCGTGGTTCGTAGCAACTTCGCCTCTCCTAAGGAGAAGGTTGCTACGCTACGGCCACGGGAGGGTCCTACGGACCCGCCTCCCGTCGTGGCTTTCGTAGCAGAAATCGTAGCAGCACATCCCCTTGAGTTTGCTGCATTTTGTCCGGATTTTTTCAAGTCGTAGCAGGCAGTCGTAGCAGTGCTACGAGTTTTGCTACGACGGAGGGTCGGTCGTAGCAGCGTCGTAGCAGCCTTTTTAGTCATAGGTTGCCCCTGCCAGATCGCGGTTGGTCCGGGCCTCTTCCGCCGCCGCTTTTCCTTTCCTGGTGAGCACCCACGTGCGTCCAAGCTCCACCAGCTTGCGCGTCTTGAAGTGCTTCTTGATGATGCGCTCGACCTTGGTTTTGTCAGGGTCCCCGGATTTGAAAAACCATCCCAGTTCGTTCGCCAGTTCGGCCAAGGACGCTTTTGGCTTCTCCAGCATTGCGATGAGCAGGTCGTCCTGTTCCTTCGTCGCTTTCTTGTTCCGTTCCGATTGCTCTCGCTCTGTGATTGGAACTGCGATCACGGACGGGATCTGCTTGCCCTTGGCGGTTCTGACCTGCTCGGCGTAGACGGTCCTGATCTCGAACGGCACCTGCTCGAATCCGGGTCCGCGTAGCTTCACGCGCCACCACAGGATGGCGGTCTTCTCATCGTCGCCGCTCATGCAGATTAGATTGCCGTCCATCTCGTTCAGGAACGCACCGCCGCCGCGCGGCACGTAAGTGTCGATATCGTTGGCCGCGTTCTTGACCGGATGGCAGATCACAAGGACGCAGGGGCCACCGGCAAGTTTGGTTAGGCTACGGAACATCCGGGCATGGTTGCCCTGCATGACGTTATCGTTTTCGTCGTCGCCCTCGAAATAGACGGCGCTCGAATCCGCGATGACCAGAGAGACGCCGCCTAACTCCTCAACCTCATCGGCAATTCTTTTCTTCGCGTCCGAAATCTTGAACGGGCCGTCGATGAAGTAGACCGGAATTGTTTCCGCGTCGAAGCCCATTTGCTCCGCCAAAGCGAGCCAGCGAGCCCGGATATCGTCCGGGTTCTCTCCGGCGAGGATCAGCACTCGCCCTTGTTCGACCTCAAGCCTGCCAAGCAGCTTGGCGAGTCCAACATGCGCGGCATGCGGAGAGCGAGGGCGGTCTTTCCTTTGTGGGAAGGTGACGTGAAGGAGTAGACGAACCTTTTCTGCATCACCTCATCGATCAGGTAGTCAGGGGCGACGTATCCGGCGACGAATGCCGCGCTGCTCAGGAGGAGCTTCTTGCGCTCCGTTTTGCCGTTCGCCGCTTTCGCGACCAGATCGTTGAAGGCTTCGGCCGTATTGCCAGCGACGGTGAACCATTCAGTCACGTCCTTCACGCCCGGCATTTCGAGGATACGAACGCTCGCCGCTGTGCCGTTAAGCGACCGTGCTACTTGATCGGCATGATTCCGACCAGCGTCGTCGGCGTCGGGCAGGATGACGACGTTGGCACCGTCGAAGTACTTTCCGAATTCGTCGCGCCATTTTCCAGCGCCACCCGCATTGCATGTTGCGTCGAGGCCGTTGGCGCGAAGGGTCTCGACGTCCTTTTCACCCTCCGGGATATAGATCGGCCGCCCCAAGGAGACGGCCTCTTGCAGTTCTGGGAGATGATAGGGGACTCGCTCCACGCCTTTGACCCCGGCAATCCATCCGCCCCTGCCGTCAGGTCTGAATTGCCGAAAGGTTTTTGGTTCGTATCGGCGCACTTGCATTCGCGGCTCGCCGTTTTCGTCTTGGTAGGTGTATTCGGCGACGGCCTTCCATTTCGGCGCATGAGGGATGCTGTTGATAAAGCCGTGGTCCTCCAGCCACTTCAGGCCGTCGGGACCTTTGAAGCCTTCGCGGGCGAGCAGATCGAGCACGCCGCCGCCTTCATCGGCCTCATGATCGTAGAAGAGGCCCCTCATGACATCGACGCTGCGACTGCCATTGGTGCCCCAGCGCAGCTCGTGCTTGGTCGAGTGCAGCGGGTTGGGCTCGCCCCACAGCTTGCGCGCCACCGCCGGCATAAGGCTCACGAAGTCGATCGTCATGGCCCCTTCCACCCACTCAAGACGATCTGCGCATCAACTGCCGGTAGCGCTTGGGGTCGAGATAGATGGACGCTGACCGACCATGTACCTCGCAGCGGCCACCGGCCCACGCTCGCGCAGGATCCGCTCGCCACGACCCCTGATGCCGGGCAAGCGCATCAGCTCATGGAGGTCGGGTCTGTCGGGGACGCCGGTGACGGGAAATTTAAAGCGCCAAGTTGGTGCGGGCGACCGCCGACTTGGCGCCATGAAGCTCCTCGGCGGACGCCGCCGGTGCTTCGGAAACGGGATGATGATCGCGCTCATCGCCGCCTCAAGAGCCGGAGCCAAGTCGCCCATGACATCACGACCATCGGCAGCGGCACCGCTTGGATGCCCGACCGTCTTATGACCGCCGCGTCGAAATCGTCGGCGAGCACAACCTCGGCGCGCCCGAATGTCCTTCGGTCGGCCACGACCTTGGTGATGATCGGCGTGCCGTCGCCGTGGCCGTAGATGTCGAGAATGTCGTGGGCGTAGCGCACGGCCCGGATGTCAGCCGCACGATGCAGCGCGGCGAGCGGGTCAGCCAATTCCACGCGCGGCAGGATGTGGGGCCGCTCGCTCACGGCACTATCCAGCCGGAATTTTTCGGTCTATTGGGAGAGTTGTCGCGTCGAGGAAACCCGACAAATCTCTTAGGCCCGCCGGTCCTTCTGGCGGGCCGCTTGTTTGAAGGCATCGCTCAAGATGCCTCCCCGTTCTGAGCGGCGGCGCGTGCATCGAGGGCAGCCCGAATTTTCGAGAGCCGCCAGCGTGAGATTCCTCCCGGCCCCGTCGGCTTCTCGGGCCTCGAAAGGAGGCCTCTATCGATCATGCGGTAGACTGTCGCGCGAGAGACAGGCTTCGTCTTCCCCCCGATCAGGCGGCAAACCTCATCGATCGAGCCATACTCATCGTCATCAGGCTGATGGATTGTCTGCATTTGTCGAGACTCCATGTTGTTGCAGAGCCTCTAGCCAAATATCAGGATTTCTCGGCCATTTCGTCTGACAAGTTTCGAGCTAATTATTTAGACGCACGTTTCTCCCGAGCGATGGAGCGCTTCCAGCCGTTCCAAACCTGTTGAACCGCCCCCTCCTCCATGGGAATGCCAAGCACGTTGAGTGCCTCCGCCACTATCGAGCATCCCGATGCATTTGTCTTGTTGAGGGAATTCCTCGTCGGTGGAATTTTGTACCTACGGTTCATTCCCTCGATGGCACCTTTGATGAAGGCGTTTCGGCCGGCTCGGACAAAACGATTGGGGCCCGGCTTTCCCTTGTGGCCGCGCCTTTGCTTGTGCGGCGGCAGCAGCAGGGCACTGACGACATAGTCGCGAAGGGTCATGGGTACCATTCTACCGGACCTGATGCGATCTGCCGCAATTGCTCGAATTATGGCGTCACTGTCATCGTCTCCGAAAGACGCATCATGGACCTGAGCGGCCAACCACTGCTCTGCCTCAACGCCCGAATGAGCCGCGATCTGCCTGAACTTCACCAAGGCGAGGTCGATAGAAAACCTGTAAACAAGATCCGGGTTCGGCTCTATCAAGTTGAGATTTGCGCGAAAGAAGGCAATTGTTTGTTTCAGCGCGATTTCTATCACCGCGGGGGCGACCCTCCGCCTATGCGCCATTATGTGGACGCCTTATTGAACGGCAGCACGTTCGCCTGCCGAGACTCGACGATGCCAAGCAAGTGTTGCTCCCAACGCGTCAGGGCATCGCGCCGTTCCTGAAGAAAGGAGTGCTGCCGACATATCATCTTTTCTGACAACGATGCGTGTTCAATGATAAGTTCCCAGTGAGCCGAACAGCGATTTTTAGAAACTGGCGACAGGAGAGCGGCATGTGCAGCGACGGCGATCGATCATTGATCTTTTCGCGCCGAGCTTTTTGGCAGGGAGCCGCAGCGACAATCGGCGGCGCTGTCCTGGCAACCCCAGCTGCTGCCGCGGCCCGGGAGTGCAGTCTTACGCCGCCCGATATCCTCGGTCCGTTCTACCGCTTCGGGGCGCCGTTTCAAACCAGCCTTGGAGCGCCGAACGAACCCGGTGAAAAGCTGGTTGTTTCCGGCACCGTCTACAGTTCCGATTGTCGAACCGTGCTATCTCGGGCGTTGATCGAAGTCTGGCAGGCCAACAGTGCCGGACACTACGATACCGACATACCCGGCCACTACACCGAGGCCACCTCTTTTCACTTGCGTGGAATGCTGAATACCGATGAGCGTGGCCATTACGAAATCGGAACCGTGATGCCGGGTCGCTACCCCATCCCGCCCGGGCTTCCAGGATTGGAGCAATTCGCCGGCCAGACGCGGCCCGCCCACATACACTTCAGGGCCATCGAAGCCCTGCACGTTCCCCTCACCACGCAACTCTATTTTCAGGACGACCCCTTCATCGGCAAGGACCCTTTTGCCAGCCGCAAACCGGCGCTCGCCATCAAATTGAAACAGGACGGCCGGCATCTCCGCGGAGTCTTCGATCTCGTTCTTGCCACCGGGACCTAAAGCGGAATGATTTAGGCTGCGCGGTGCTTTCTGTCGTACATCGAGGAACCCGAGGTTTTTGCCGCCGCTTGAACATGAACTACTTGTCACGATGCGCCGGCCGCCGGGGTCGTTTTCCTCGAGCGAGACACCAGCAGCTTGTCGATGCGCCGGCCGTCCAGATCGATCGCTTCAAAACGCCAGCCGTTCATTGTGAAATGTTCGCCTACAGCAGGGATTCTGCCAAGGTGCTCGAGCATGAACCCTGCCGCCGTGTGATAGTTGTGGTTCTCGGGGAAAGATTGTTTGAGAACGGCGGACAGCTCATCCATTGGAGTTGTTCCAGAGACGAGAAAGGAGCCGTTCTTTCGCCTGACAATCTGTGGCTCGGGCGGGCCTTCCTCCGTGCGAAACTCGCCGACGATGGCCTCGAGAATGTCCGCTGAGGTGACGACTCCCTCGAAACTGCCGTATTCATCATGGACCAGCGCGATATGCACGGGCGATGCCTTGAGAACGTTCACAACATCGAGTGCATCCATCGTTTCTGGAATGATCGGAGCCTTTGCGACGTAATTTTTCGGATTGACGTTGCGACCCTTCAGGAACGCATCCAGCAGGGTCTTGGCATTGATTACCCCAGTAACAACATCGGACGAACCCTTGGTGACGACAATCCGTGAATGCGGGCTGCTCAGAATCTTTCGAGACATCGTGTCAAGATCGTCTTTCAGATCGATGGCATCGACTTGCTGGCGTTGCGTCATCACCGCTCGAACCGGCCGATCCCCCAGCCTCATGACGCCGGCGATCATCGATCGCTCCTGCGACTCCAACACGCCTGTGCTTTCGGCTTCGGCGACGAGTGCGTGAATTTCCTCATCCGTCACTTTTTGCGGGGATGTCCGATGGTGGCCCAAAAGCCGGAGCACGGCACGACCGGATGCATTCAGGAGCCAGACGAACGGCGAAGCGACTTGTGCGAGCAGCGTCATTCCCGGCGCGACGAGGCAGGCAATCCGTTCCGGATTGCGCAGCGCGATCTGCTTCGGAACAAGTTCGCCCAGCACCAGCGAAACATAGGTGACGGCTGCGATCAGCAGCCCAAACCCGATCGGTTCGGCGACGTTTTCGCTGAGGCCAAAATGCTGCAGCTGGCTGCTCAAGCGGCCGCCGAGCGTAACGCCCGACACTGCTCCCGCGAGGACACCAACGAGCGTGATGCCGATCTGAACCGTCGAGAGAAACCGGCCAGGATCGGAGGCGAGCTTGATTGCCCGGCGTGCCCCGCGCGTCTCGCGATTGACCAGCGCCTGGAGACGGATCGGCCTTGCCGACACGACCGCGAGTTCTGACATGGCAAGCAGTCCATTGATCAGAACCAGGATCAGGATCAAGGCAATTTCGAGGAAAACCATGGGACTTGGGGACCTGTGTTGGTTGGGGATGTTTCGAAGCGTCGCAGGCGACCAGCATGGTACAATATGGACGATAAGCCCGGGAAACCTTCCACTGAGCTGCCAGCGGCAGGCCTTAACCGCTTCATGGGCGCCTCCCCGTTAACCATCACTGCAAATAATTTTCCTGGCCCTGCCAATCGTCGGCAGCTCCACAGTGCTACAGTGCAACGTGAGGGGCCCACTCTACGGAGGTGTGCTATGCGAAACCTCAAATCTCTGCTTGCCGCAGCAGCCATAGGCGGCTTGGCGGCCCTGCCGCAGACCAGTACAGCAGCTGATCTTGTCCCTGGCTTCGGCACCGATGATCAGACCTCGTACAACGGCTACTACCCCGACGGAGACTACGACCCTCGTGACGACTATTACGCTCGAGACGAGGACTACTCACGAGACGACCACTATCCTCGTGACGAATTCTACTCTCGTGACGACTTTCACTCTCGTGACAACTACTACCCTCGTGACGACTACTACCCCCGTCACGATGCCTATTCATCCTATGCGCCCTCTTACGATCATGAGGACTATCCCTATCCACCTGTTAAGCGTACATTTCCTTTACTGGCGCCGTTTGTCGGCCTTGGCTTTCGGCACTGGAGTGGTGACGACTAGGGACTGGAGGCGGGCGGCCTGACTCACGGGCTGCGCGGCTTGGCGAAGCAGCGGACGGGCCGTGGTGTTCGCATTCTCACCTGGTCGATCTTGAGCCCACCGCAACTCGTTCGGAGTCAATCCGTTTCCAACGCCACGCGCCGGTGGTATCGATCTCCAAAACCGCGTCGTACAATTCAACCAACTCGGCAGACTCGGCAAACATGACGCAGGCAATGCCGTTCTTGGCCAATAGCCTGAGCGACCGACGGACCTGGGCAGGATTGAGCACGGAGTCGATCCGGTCCAAGATGGCGAACGCCGGACGGGCGAGAACCACCCGTGTGACGGCAAGCTGTTGTTGCTCTCCCAAAGACAGTACAGCCGGCCAGTCGTGCTCGACGTCCAGCCCGCCCGCCCGCTCCAGTACCGAGCGGAGGCCGGCGTCATCAAGGGCGGCCAAAACAACCTCTTCGGGCACGACCTTTTCCTGGCCCGTGCCGAGGAGGATTTGGCGGAGCGTCCCCGGGGGCAGATACGGTCGCTGTGGCAGAAAGTAGATCGCGTCCAGATGAGGGCGAAAAACCTTCCCGACCCCCGCACGCCACATTCCGGCGGTGGCCCGGAACAGCGCGGTCTTCGCGGCTTCGTTCGGCCCAGCGATCAGAACCCGGGTGTCGCGCGGAACTTCCAGGCTCAAATCCCTGATCAACACCTGGCCGTTCCCGGGTTCGAATAGCGCCAAACCCTCATAGCCAAGCCGGTTGTCGGTCTCGACAGTCATGACATCCGTGGCCTCGGACGGGAGCGGGCGCTCGACAGCCTCGCCCAACGCGCCGAGCCGGGCGATCACCGCGGCGAATATCGTGAGGCCATGGACCTGGTTGATGATGAGCGAGAATGCCCCGATCAGATGCGCAAAGGCCATTGCAGATTGCGTGACCACCCCGAACTCGACTTCTCCGCGCATGAAGAGCGGGGCCACGATCAGTGTCGGGATGATCTGGATCAGGAAGTTGTACCCGGTAGTGAAGAACCCGAGGTTTCGGTTGACCGTGGTGATCCGGCGGAAGTTTTCGGCCAGGATGTCGATCCGCCGCAAGAGTCGGGCGGTCAACCGGCCTTCGGTGCGCAACAGGGCCACCGAACTCGGCGTTCTCGCGGATGTGAATCAGCTCCGAGCGGAAGTTGGCCTCTTGATCGGACTGGCGGTAGTTGAGCCCGACCAGGGGGCGGCCGAAGTAGATCGCCACCAGTGTGCCAATCGCTGCATACCCGACGGCGACGCCGAACAGGAGCGGGCTGATCGTCCAGAGCACTCCTGAAAAGGAGAGTACTGCCAACGCTCCGTTGAGGAACATGAGCGTGAACGACAGGGCTGTCGCTGTGAAGGCACGGAGGTCGTCGGAGATCCGTTGGTCGGGATTCTCGACGGCGGCAAGCTTCTTGAGTCGCAAGTAGGTCTGGTCGGCGAGGTATCGACGGGTAACCTGCCGGGTCAGCCAGACCCGCCAGAACAGCCCGAGCCGCTCTTCGATGAAGCGGTAAAAAACTGCCACCCCGGTCGAGACAGCGAAAACGACGACGTACAGGATGGTTTGATGGGCGAAGCCGGCCCAGTCGCGGTGTTCGATCGCCGTCATGAAGTCACGGCCGACGTAGCTGTTGACGACGTTCAAGACGTTGACAATCAACGCAAAGGCGATGAGAAGAGCGAACATGCCGCGGGCCTGCCAGCGCACTTCCGATGTCAGGAAACTTTTGACGAAGCCGACGAACCGCCGCCAGGTCTCTCGGTTGATGGTGACTTGTTGTTCGCTCATCGGTGACCTCCGCGAGCCGCTGCTATCGCGTCAAACACTGGGCGCGGTCCCAAGCGGATGATTGTGGATTAAGTCCTTTCAAGGGCAGAATTGCTCTTCACAGCAGAAACTTTGTGGCGCAGAGTGGCCCGCTTGAGGCTGGGAGAACGCAGGTGAGGACAAAGGCCCTCAATGCTTTCCATGTTGTTGTGTTTCTTGTGGCAGCAACGGCTCAGCTTCGCGCAGAAATGGCCGCGGTCCAGCATGGCGACGAAATCGAACTCACGCCATTCCAGTGCACCGAGATCCCCCAGGGAAGTCGCATCAGTCGTGTCTGTTACGACGAGGTGAACAGATATCTCTTGGTCCGGGTGGGCCAGACCTACCGTCAATTTTGCGAGATCGAGGCCGGCACGGCGACCCGGTTTCTTGCATCGCCCTCGATCGACCATTTCTTTAAATCAATCATCGAAGACAGCCATGGGTGCCGGCCGGGAAACATGCCGAAGTACGACCAGGGACCGCAACCTCCGTCTGCCCTCGTCACGACGCGCGAATAAACTCAGGGCTGGCATTGGGGGGCCGCCCCCTCGCTGATCCCGCGATGACGAGCCGGTCACGGCCCAGCGCACCGGTTCAACTGTTCAAGGTGCGCCGCTCGAAACACCGCTATCTGGTTCCCGATCCACTGCCGATCGAACTCCGAGTTATCCACAGGCGCGTATTTCTGAAAATGGACAAGGCGGCGCCACATTTCATTCCGAATTGAAAGCTCACTATGCATCTCACGGAGGGAAGTCTAAGTCGGTAGCGTTTTTTGATATGGGCGAGGACCGGTGTGCGGGGACCGATCCTCGCCCCTGCTCGGCGAGCGCGACCATAACGTCATCTTGACGAAGGTTCCGTGTTTCTGTCCACTGCCAAAATGATCAAGACCCTGGCTGCAATCGCCGTCATGGTTGTGGTCGCTGTTCCTCAGGCTTTCGGCGATGAGCGACTCACTGCCAGCGAAATCCGCAAAGTGGCACCCGGGAACTGGTCCGGCCACTACAAGGGAACTCCGCTGAAGCTTTCGATCGCCACCAATGGCACGGTCACCGGTCGTTACGCCGGCATACCGGCGAGGGGTCATTGGGGCGTCAAAGGGAGCGCCAAAGGTGACAAATTCTGCCTGACCTTCTCGGCGACCGTCAGCCAGACCAAATGTGGCGAGTTGTTCCGCAAGGGAGACAACATAGTCTACGGGTATCTCAATCGGGGCAAGCCGCGCCTCCGGCTAACGCGCAGCTGAGTTCCAGTTCCATCTTGACCGCGCTCCGCGCTTCCATCCTCAGATCATTTCTGATTCCTGCTGCGTGCCTGTTGGCGCTTTCGGCTGCCGCTCAGGCGACCATGACTTCCGACTCAATCAAGGGCGTGCTCATCATTCATGACCCGAAAGCTCCGGGCGGCATGGATGCGGATCCGGTATGGAGACCGGAGAACTACCACCGTAACGTCAATCTGCTCTGGGGGTTTGGTCCGGTAGAGATCAGGGAGAAATGGAACGGATGGGACGAATGTCTGCGGAGTGGTGTTTTATGCGTCTTGTTGAGCTACCCGCCGCCTCCGCTCAATCAGGCGAATTGAAACTGCACCTATTCAACTGCTGCGATGATGGGCCCATAGCCGCCATGGCCCGGCGCGTCGTTGCGCGCGAACTCCGGCGAATAGAGCCCGGATGCCCTCCCTCCATCGAGAAAGAGGGCATTGGTGCAGCCGAGGCCGTCGCGGAAAAAACTGGCGAACTCATGAAAGTTCACCGTTGTCCTGGTGATGACGAAATGCACCCCGGTCGGGCCCGACACGCCGACGCCGTTCCGCGGCTTGCGATCGGCTGAATTCATGATGAACGCCGGGTGGATCCTCCCGTCGATCACGAGCATCGGTCCGGACTGAGTGGCGAAATACGCTTCCGGCCTATCGGCGAGAAATCGTTCCGTCTCCAGAATGCCCACGCTGCCGCCGCCAATAAACAGAATGCCGTTCGGCTTCTTGTAGAAATTCGGTATCTGACTGGGGACGCCGCTCACTGTGGCAGTATTGGCCTGGATCAGTTCACGGCCATTCTCGATATGGAGTCCAACCGGTTGGTAATCGGCCTCGTACATGCCCCCGTTCATGGCAAATTGCAGCGACTTGCCCTTGTCTTCGAGGTCTGCGGCGAGCGCTGCAAAGGTCCGGTAAGGCTTGCCGTCGTCCCCCCGCCAGAAGATGCGCAGGTCCTCCTTGGTCGGGTTGAAGCTGCAAACGATATAGGATGCCCCCTTGAAGGCCTCGCTGCGGCAGGGCTCGGCCTGGGCCGCGCCAGGCGCCACAAAAAAAAGCAGTGCCACTGCGAAGAGCTGAATGAGGCGAGTAATCATGCCCTGTGCTTAGCATACCGCTGCCGATCGTTTCGATAACGATGAAAGGCATTTCGGCTCTCGCTCAGCCGGCAAAACCAAGCGTCTGCTCCCAGCGGCAGAGCCTTCCCAGCGCGCCCTGGATGGGAGTGGCCTTATCGAGGCCCAGTGGTTAGAGAGGAGCGCCCGCATGCGGGCCAAGTATGGTTGATCGACATAAGCTTATTGCGGGGAGAACGCCATGATCCAGTTCAGCAACGCCCCGAGCGGCCGCCACTTCCTGCAAATCCCCGGGCCGACCAACGTGCCGGATCGCATCCTCCGCGCGATCGACCACCCCACCATCGACCACCGCGGGCCGGAATTCGGCGCGCTTTGCCGCAAGGTCCTGTCCGAGATCAGAAGCGTCTTCAAAACCAGCCAGAGCGTGGTGATCTACACCGCCTCCGGTACCGGCGCCTGGGAAGCGGCCCTGGTCAACACGCTGTCGGCCGGCGACCGGGTGCTGATGTTCGAGACCGGGCATTTCGCCTCGCTGTGGCGCGAGCTTGCCCAGCGGCTTGGCCTCCAGGTCGATTTCGTTGCCGGCGACTGGCGTCATGGAGTCGATCCAGCCGTCGTCGAAGCGAGGCTGACCGAGGACCGAGGCCGCGCGATCAAGGCAGTGATGGTCGTGCACAACGAAACCTCCACCGGGGTGACCAGCCGCATCGGCGCCATCCGGCAGGCGATCGAAGCGACCGGGCATCCGGCGCTGTTCATGGTCGATACGATCTCCTCGCTGGCCTCGATCGACTACCGCCACGACGAATGGGGCGTCGATGTCACAGTGGCCGGCTCACAGAAGGGCCTGATGCTGCCGCCCGGACTATCGTTCAATGCGATCAGCGCCAAGGCGCTGGCAAGCCACGAGACGGCGCAGCTGCCCCGCAGCTACTGGGACTGGACGCCGATGCTGGCGGCCAACAAGACCGGCTATTTTCCCTACACCCCAGCGACCAACCTGCTCTACGGCCTCTCCGAAGCTATCGAGATGCTGATGGAGGAAGGCCTCGACAACGTCTTCGCCCGGCACGACCGTCATGCCGAGGCGACGCGCAGGGCCGTGCAGGCGTGGGGGCTGGAGATTCTCTGCGCCAACCCGGCGGAGTACTCGAGCGCCCTGACCGCCATCCTGATGCCCGCCGGCCACAATGCCGACGAATTCCGCAAGGTGACTCTGCATGCCTACGACCTCGCGCTCGGCGCCGGGTTGTCGAAGTTGGCCGGCAAAGTATTCCGTATCGGTCATCTCGGCAGCTTCAACGACCTGATGCTGATGGGCACGCTCTGCGGCGTCGAGATGGGTTTGAGCCTCGCCGGCGTGCCGCACAAGAAGGGCGGCGTGCGAGCAGCCATGGAATATCTGGCGAGGTCGCGTGCTGTCGCCGCAGATGGAAGACTTCGACAGACTTGCGATCTTGCCCTGCCGTTCAATGAGGTGTGACGAGAGGCCAGAACCACGCTGTGCGCAGCTGTTGTTCATTGCCGCTTTGTGACATGCTGGTCGAGGGCTGTATTCGCTAACGTTCATCCGTTGGAGGTCGAAGCACATGCCGCTCATTCCGGATGTCGCCGCCTTTCAGAAGAAACTCGCAACCCTGCCCGTCTCGACATACCTGCCAGGAGAGATCGTGCTTGCAGCGGGCTCGACGACGGAACGATTGCTGGTACTCAGACAAGGTACCGTGGAGGTCGTCAGGGATGGAACTCAGATCGCGAAGATCTCGGAACCTGGTGCAGTGTTCGGCGAGCTGTCCGCCCTCTTGGACAAGCCGCACACCGCGGACGTGCGCGCCCTCGAGCGATCGGAGTTCAGTGTTGCAGACACATCGGCGTTGCTCGCTGATGATCCGGCCGCCACGCTCTACATCGCCGCGATTCTGGCGCGGCGTCTTGACGCTGCCAATGATGCGCTTGTCGATGTCAAGCGGCAGCTCGAGGCCGGCAAGCCCCACGGCGAGATCGCGAAGACGGTCGAGAGGGTGGAAGCGCTGCTGAGCTCCGGTGGCGGCAATCTCGTCTACGCCGGCTACCCATACGACCCGTTCGCGTTCCCGGTGCATTGAGTTCTGCGGCTCAAGTTCAGCAAAAACGCGGGCATGCTGGTCGAGCACGGGCGCAAAATATTCGAACCCGGAGGTCTCGTTGCCGTGGAACGATTTGCCGCAGTCGGCATTTACCGGGAGGTGATCAGCGCCGGAAGGCGTCAGCAATGGACAGAAGGTTGTTTCTTACAACTCTGCTCGGGGTGGTCGGTACGGCGGCCATCGCTTCCGCGTTACCACACCAAGCCGAGGCGCTGGCTGCGATCCCGTCAGGGGCCATCGCCGACAGTCCGATGTCCTTCCTGATATTGGCAAGCCGTTACTGGAACAAGATCCGGCAGCGGCGCTGGATGGGGAGGTAGAAACTTGCGTCACACCGCAGGCGCCGTCGCCGGGTGCGCCGCCATTGTCGACGCTACCGCCACCGCGGCTACTGGAGGCGCCGCTGCCGCCGGGTCCCTTTCTGGGGCTGGATCTGGATCTCGATCTGATGCGCACTGAGGTGCGGAGGGCAGCAGGCTAGGGCCGTTTGAAGACGAAAGTAGCATCGAAAATATCAAACCAGTTACCGCCACAGAACTTGTCCTAAAGAGAAACTCGCTATTCGGCGGCGTGGCGAAAGCGCAGGAGATTGACCTGCACGGCGTGAAGATGGCAGTCCATCGCCGTTGCAGCCGCCGCCAGGTCGCGGTCGGCAATGGCTTCCACCAGCACCTCATGCTCATGGAAGCTGTGATGATCGGGCGGCGGCCGGTCGACAGTTATTGCGCAGCCGGCCCCACACGACCGTGCGCCGCACCGCATTCAGCATATCGAACAGTGCGACGAGAACCGTGTTATGGGAGGCTTCGGCGACCAGCCGGTGCAGGCGGTTGTCACAGTTCTCGTACTGTCGCCAGGTCGCGGCCTCGCGCGAAGCCTTCAAGGCATCGGCGCATCTCGGCGAGATCGGCGGCGGTCGCATTGAGCGCCGCCTCGCGCGCGAGCATCGGCTCGATGACGAGGCGGGCATGCATCACCTCGCGCGGATTGCTGGCCGCGGCAATGTCGGCGATGCTGGTCTTTTCCTCCACCGGCCGCGAACCGATGAACGTGCCCTTGCCGACATGGCGCCATAGCTCGCCGTTGCCTTCGAGCACCGCCAGCGCCTTGCGCAACTCACCGCGCGATACACCGAGCAGATCGCAAAGTTCGCGCTCTGCCGGCAACTGTGTGTTGGCGGGCAAATCACGCTGGGCGAGATAGGCCCGCAGCTGTGTGAGTGCACCTTGTGCCTCGTCCATGTAACGGCTTCCCGCTCCTCGGCCTTTGCGCGCCCACTACTTGCGCAACCAATACGACACCGTTGTGTAGATCAATCAAGAATTGGTTAAGTTGGCCCAGGGCGCAAGACGCCTCAAGCGTACGAACAGCCGTCTTGGGAGGATCCAAATGAAATCAATCGTCAGAGTTTTGTCGCTCACAGCTGCAGCATGCTTCATGTTCACTCTCGCCCTGGCGACCGCGCAAGCCGCCGACAAGGTGCGCGTCGCCCTGGGTGACGTGGTCTCGGTCGAGACGCTCGCCTTCGTCGTGGCCATGGAAAGGGCCAAGGATCGCGGTGTCGACTACGAGCTCACCTCATTCGCCAAGGAGGAGCTGGCGATCCAGTCGATGATCAATGGCCAGAGTCCGATATCGGAGTCGGCACCCCCTACGCCGTAGTCCAGAAGTCGAAACTGCCGCTCAAGAACATCTACCAGATGTCACGCCTCGTGTTCTTTCCCGTGGCGTCCATGGAATACCAGATCGTGGAAGGACCTGAACGGCCAGCCCTTCGCCTTTCACGCCCGCGGCACCGGCACGGAAGCGATCGGCAACATCATCGCCAAACGAGAGGGTATCGCAATTCGGCGAGCGCAGCTACGTGCCTGGATCGGAGAACCGCATCATCGCGATGATGAACGGGCAGATCAAGGCGACCATCGTCGACCTCGCCAACAAGAATGTGCTCATGGCCAAGGCGGGCGACAAGTTCCATGTGTTGCCGGGAGTCGATGAACCGGCGAGCGATGAACTCGTGTTCGCCAGCGACGCCTGGCTGAACGAAAATCGCGATCAGGCCAACATCATCGTCGAAGAGCTTCACAAGCTCTGGCGCGAGATGAAGACCAACCCGGGGATCATCGAGCAGGAGCGGGCAAAGCGCAACCTGCTCGCCGACCAGCCGCAGGAAGTGCGCGACGAGGTCGTGCCCTTCTACACCGAAGCCACGAAGGAAGGCGTTTATGCGCCGCTCGAGGATCCGCGGCGGTCGCCAAGGTCGACTTCCAGTTCTACACCGAGGCCGGCCAGATGCAGGGACCCGCCGACAGCCTGAAAGTCGAGGACTTCTGGGATCTCGGACCGCTCGAGGCGGCCAAGAAGGCGCTTGGCGGCTGAGCGTCCAGCCTGGATAACAGCTTAGGCGGATCCGAGGGTTTTGAATCGCCCTCGGATCATTGCCCGTAGCGCTGGGCTTCGCCCGAAAATTGTAGCGCGATGACCAGTGCACCGTTTCAAAGAACGGGTCCATGAGCGTCATCACGGGACAGCTTCGGTACGCCGGCGAAACGCAACCGCGGCGGCGCTTGGCCACGCCACCGTGTTGCGGCTCTTATCCGTCGCGATCGTATGCGGCGCCTGGGAAATCGCCGGCCGCTACCCGATCAGTCCGGCCTTCCCGCCATTCTCCGAGACGGCGCGAGCGCTCTTCGCCATGATCGCCGACGGCTCACTGCCAAAGGCCCTCCTCGTCACGCTTAAACCGCTCGGCCTCGGACTTGCTGCCTCGGTCGCCGTGGGCGTCGGCCTCGGCGTGCTCATGGGGCTCAACCGCTTCGCCGAATGGCTCGGATCGCCGGTTTTCATTATCGCGCAATCGGCGCCGCTCGCCGCGCTGATCCCGATCCTGACCTTCGCCTACGGCATCGGCCTCACCTCCAAGGTGCTCGACGGTCTGCATCATGGCGATGCCGGTGATCGTGCTCAATTCGCTCAACGCGGTGCGTCATACGCCCGACATCCCTGATCGCCATGGCCCGGTCGTTTCTCGGCACGCGCCGGCAACTTGATCGCCAAGATCATTCTGCCTGCGGCAAGTCCCGTCATCTTTGCCGGCCTGAGGCTCGGCTGCGCCAGCGGGCTTCATCGGCGTAATTCTTGCCGAGCTCCTGATCACCCCGACCGGTATCGGCGACATCATCACCTACAACCAGTCGATCGCCGAGTATCCGAAGATGTATGCCGCGATCTTCGCCATCATCGCCTTCTCGGTCGTATTCATCGACGATCCTCGAGCAGGTCGAGACAACACTGTTCCGCCCGGAAGAGCGAGCCACATCGTGAACACCGAGACTTCCCCGAGAAACGCCGCCGGCCCGCGGCCGATCGTCGAAGTCCAGGCATGTCTCCAAGATCTACGACGGCGGCGTCGAAGCGCTCAACGATATTTCGATCGATTTCACCGAAGGACGTCTCACATCCCTGCTCGGCCCCTCGGGCTGCGGCAAGACCACGCTCCTCAAGATCATCGCCGGCCTCATTCCTGCGACCGCGGGCGAGGTCAGGGTCGACGGCCGCACGGTCACCGGTCCGGGGCCGGAACGCGCCTTCGTGTTCCAGGATTTCGCACTGATGCCGTGGGCAAATGTCATGCGCAATGTCGCCTTCGGTCTCGAGCTGAAGGGTGTAGCGCGGTCGGAGCGTGAGGCGGTGGCGGAACAGTATCATCGCCAGCGTGAACCTCAAGGGGTTCGAAAACGCTTATCCGCACGAGCTTTCCGGCGGCATGCGCCAGCGCGTCGGCCTCGCCCGGGCGCTCGCCGTCAACGCCAAGGTACTGCTGATGGACGAGCCGTTTTCGGCAGTCGACGAGCAAACCCGGCGCAAGTTCCAGGAGGACCTCCTGCGAGCTGATGGCCAGGGAGCGCAGAACCTTCCTGTTCGTCACCCATTCGATCGAGGAGGCGGTCTATGTCTCCGACCGGATCGCGATTCTGTCGCGGCGCCCGAGCCGGGTTACCTCCATCGTCGAACCCTCCATTCGGCGAGGCGACGATCCTGATCGCATCCGCCGCGACCCGGCCTATCTCGATGCGGTCGAGTCGATCTGGCAAGGCCTGAAACGCTACCTGGACTGAGGCGCCTGGCAATGACGATCGGCAGGCTCACGCCTCCCCATCATGACGTCACTGGTGATCTGGGCTGCGCTCTGGGAGATCGCCGGCCGGAGCGGCGCGAGCTTCATCATCCCGCCCCTTTCCCGAATCTTCGCACGCATCGTCGAAATCGTGCCAACCGCCGCCTTCGGCGATGCCCTGTGGATCACCGGCAAGAGCCTTCATCATCGGCAACCTCATCGCAGTCGGCGTCGGCATACCGCTGGGCGTCTTGATGGGCCGGTCGATCATTGCCGACCGCGTGCTCCTGCCCTGGGTCAACATGTTTCTGTCAGCGCCGCTTTCGGCCCTTGTACCGGTGATCATGGTGATCTTCGGCGCCGGACAGACCACCATCGTGCTCACGGTCGTGCTGTTCGCCATCTGGATCATCGTGCTCGATGCCCGCGCCGGGGTGAAGAACATCACGCCCTCGCTCGTCGAAATGGCGCGCAGCTTCGGAGCAAACGGTTGGCAGGCCTTCACCAAGATCTTCGTCTGGGCCGCGCTGCCGGAGATCCTCGCGGGCGTACGCCTCGGCCTCATCCGTGCCGTAAAGGGTGTCGTCATCGGCCAGCTGCTCGTATCGATCGTCGGCTTTGGAAGGCTCTTCGAAATCTATTCCTCCCGCTTCCTGATGGAGCATTTCTGGGCATTGCTCTTCGTGCTCTTCGCCTTCGCTTTCGCCATCAACGAGGCACTGGCCTGGCTTGAGCGGCGTTTCGAGTACTTCGCCGCTTCACGCAACTGATCGACCACCCAGAACAGGAGCAACAGGCCGATGGAATTCGTGATTCCCCCGCCCTCGCAATCGTTTTTGCCCGTCCGCGGCTCCAAGGCCGTGTTCCCCGTGCACCGCGTCTACTGCGTCGGGCGAAATTATGCCGCCCACGCCATCGAAATGGGGGGGATCCCGGCCGCGAGCCGCCCTTCTTCTTTCAGAAGAATCCCGACAACCTGGATCCGAACGGAAAGTTTCCTTACCCTCCGGCTTCGAACGATGTTCACCATGAGATTGAAATGATCGTCGCGCTGAAAAGCGGCGGGCGGAACATTGCGCCGGAGAAGGCGCTCGACTGCGTTTACGGCTACGGCGTCGGTCTCGACATGACGCGTCGCGACCTGCAAGGCAAGGCCAAGGACATGGGGCGGCCGTGGGAAGTCGGCAAAGCCTTCGAGTCCTCAGCGCCTTGCTCACCGCTGGCGCCGGCCAGTGTGATCGGCCACCCGTCGCGAGGCAGCATCTGGCTGGACGTCAATGGCCAGCGCAAGCAGACCGGCGATCTCGATCAGATGATCTGGAAGGTTCCGGAAATGATCTGCCACCTGTCTGGTCTGTTCACCCTGACACCTGGCGATATCATCTTTTCTGGAACCCCCTCCGGGGTTGGCGCAGTCAGCCGCGGCGACAGACTTCGTGGCCATATCGACAATGTCGGAAATCTCGAAGTCCGCATTGTCTGACGCTGTAACAAACGCGCCGCCCGCTCACCACGGATACTCGCTGCCGTCATAATGATAAAACTTGCCTGAGTCCGCTGGGCCGAAGGCATCGATGAGCCGCCGCATCGCAGTCACGCTCTCTTCCGGCGTCAGCCTTGCGCCCGGGCCTCCCATATCGGTTTTGACCCAGCCCGGATTGATCAGAACGCAGTTGATCCGGCGCGACGCGAGATCGATTGCAGCGCTTCGCATCACCATGTTCACGGCCGCCTTGGAGCTGCGGTAGGCGATTGACCCGCCGGACGTATTGTCGGCGAGGGAACCCATGCCGCTTGTGATCGTGATTACCAGTCTGCGCTCGCTGCGGGCAAGGTGATCGCTAAAGGCTTCTGTGACCCGCAGCGGACCCATCGCATTCACATCCAGGACGCGGCTCCAGGATTCGTAGTCGACATTGCCGGTGGTTTGCCCGCGGGCGCCCCCGATTCCCGCGCTGTTGATGAGCACATCTATTGCAGCCTCCCTGAGGCGCAGCGCGGCGTCCCGGATGCTTCCGGCGTCGGTCACGTCGAGGGCGACTACGGTTACCCTGATGCCGGTGGCATCCTTTAGCTTTTGGAGCTGGTTTGCATTTGCCGGATCGCGGCATGTCGCAAATACTTGCCATCCGGCAGCCGCGTATTGTTGGGCGAACTCGAAGCCAAGACCGCGATTCGCACCTGTGATCAGTACCGTTGGCATGCTTGTCTCACAAAATCGCGGGTCCCACTCCCCTCGTAACCGGCCCTCAAATCGAGGCCGGACACAACTGAAGTCACGACAATCAACAATATCCTCCCGCAGTTACCTCACGAGCGTCAAGGTTTCCGCATAATCGCCGACGATGCCGGCGGAGGTACTCATCAGGACCGGGGCACGCACTCCCCTCGCCTACCTGCTCAAACCCGTAACCGACAGCTTCGCCCGGGCGCTGCGCGAGGAATGAGGCTTGCGAGGCCTTGGATTCCTCCTTCCGGGGCCAATAGTTTCATGCACGAGTGCGGCGTTTCGGTCACCGGTTGCGAAATTCTACAGACGGTGCAAACTGTCACGCGTTTGGTAAGTGAGTGAGTGCGAATATGCGTCTGTTGCAATGGCTCAGGTGCCGGCTGCGTCTCTGCCCGTGGACCATGAGCTACGACGATACGGGGTTCTTCCAAGAATGCAGCCGGTGCGGGAAAGTCAGCCGCTAGAGCGCTAGCGTCCCGCGACTTTGCATGGGCCCACAACTGGACGCCCGGGAAATCTCGACGGCCGCCAGCGTAGCCGAGGTTGTCAGCGATTCTGCGGCGCCATTAGTCCTCGGGCAATGAACCGAGGGTGAGTCCACCTCTTCGGAAACGACGCTAATTTGTCACACTGCCATCAATACGCTGGTCGTCCGCGCAAATTCGAGCCGATATCCGGGATATCTCGGCGGGAGCAGGCGCGCTGGCGCTAGACGTGCTATGATCCATGTCCATGGTGATTCGTATTGCCATGGCCGCCATGCTTCTGGGGGGAGCGGCCAAGGCGGAATCCCTCCACAATCTCAACGATCCAGGTCACTGGTATCCGCCGAACTGCTGTTCGCAGCGCGATTGCGAGCCAATTCCTATCGATGCCATCACCGAGACCCGGAGCGGCTGGGTCGTTCACTATGTATCGGCCCGTTTCGGCGCGATCAACGAAACGATCCCGCTCCGTGAAGCTCGCCATTCCCGCGACGGCGGCTTTCATGGCTGCTGGCGGCTCAATCCCGACACCAAGCCCCGCACTATCTGCTTTTTCGTGCCGCTTAACGCCTGACCGGCGACCGCCTGTGTCGTCGTCCTGGCGAAAGCCCACCTGACACTTGCAGGATTTGCGCAACCTAACGTCTCACAAGGTTGAGACGAAATGGTTGTTCAGCCCGGGTGTTCAGCCGCTATAGCTGATCCGGCAATGACACCCGGAGCCTGAATGAGCAAACTTCTGGACATCGACTGGTCGGCACTGGTTGTTCCCACGCACTCGCTTGCGGAGATGGCCGTACGCGGGACTTTCATGTACATCCTCCTTTTCCTGGTCCTTCGCCTGCTTCTCAAGCGCCAAGCAGGTGCGATCGGCCTCGCAGATCTGCTGCTTGTCGTCATCATTGCCGACGTGTCCGGAAACGCCTTCTCAAAGGACTATGGCTCGCTCAGCGAAGGCCTGGTGCTGATCCTTACGATCGTATTCTGGGACTATGTATTCGACTGGCTTGGTTACCGGTTCCCGGTCTTTAACCGCCTGATGCGCTCCCAGCCTCTGCTGCTGATCAGCAACGGAAAAATGCTCAAGCAGGACATGCGGAAGGAAGCGATCTCTGAGGACGAGCTCATGAGCCAGCTTCGTCAACAAGGGGTCGAAGGCCCTGCCTAGGTCAAAAAAGCGTATATCGAAGGCGACGGGCATATAAGCATCATAAAGAAAAAGTAAGATACCCAAGCTCAACGGCTTGCTGGGTGTATTCAGAACGCAGATTCGTCCGCGGGCCGCTCGTGATGCTATCCGACTGCGCCCGCCCTGGATCGGGAACCGAAGTCCTTCCTCAGGAACCGCTGCCCGGTCAACAGCGCCGCACGCAATTCATGCAGCTGAACGCCGCGTCGGCAGTTGCCGTCCCCTGTAGTCAGACGTTCGGCTCCGCGATCGATCGTTTCTCCTTCCCTCTGCTCCATCAGCTCCCCAGCCCATCGTTCTGGCGGCAGCAACCTGCCGACAGCCCTAGATTCACATGCCCAAGCGACACACTGCAACGCGATAGTTGTGGGTGAGCGCGGATTGTCCGCGAACTGTGTTGACTTGGCCACAAAACCTGGCACCCGCCGGGGCAACACCTGCCGCCGGCACGCATGCGGGCAAGAGGAAATAGGCAAACTAGTGGCTGGCGCGGTGCTCTGCAGATCGACCGTTGTGCCGCTGGTCGCGGCGCTTCTCGGCCTTGCTTCGCTTTTTCCGGGGCCTTGGCTCATGCGCCGCCTCCGGAACCCGGCTCTGTATGTAAGCCAGCGCGCCCTCAATAGCGCGAGCGATCACCTGGGTGCCGCTTGTCGCCGCGCTACCCACCGCAGATGCGGCATCAATTCCTGCTGAGCCCACAGCCTGGGCTGATTCGACCGGACGCCCGATGGCCTTTCGCATCGCAGAACCCCTTTGAGATTGTTTACGAATTAGGGCTGCGGCAGCTTCCACCAATGCACCCGCTACAATTGAACGTCCCATCGGACCAGAAAGCACATCCTTGCTGAGGGCGCGAAGCATCTTGGGAACTCGCACACCGGCAATTTTCTTGGGAAGCGCTATCTTCTTCCTCTTGGCCATTTGCTGGTCCTCCACTTGATGTAGTCAGTGACTGAAACGCTCTTGCGTGTCGCCCGGTTCCCGGCTGGGAACAGAAGTAGACGCAAAACCCCCGCGGGCGTCGGCAGCCCGCGGGGATCAGTTTAATCGCGCTACCCTGGTTATCACGCTGCCCTAGTTGATGCTGCTCCAGACGCTGGAGCCTGGCGAACACGGTCTCGTTCATCGTCGCCGGGTCAGCGTCGTTGTTGATATACGCAAACAACCCGCCATTGAACTCGGTACGATCAAGCTTCCCGTCCGAGTTCTTGCCCAACTGGCAAACTCGCCATAACGGGTCTTGTCGAATTTGTTCGCATGCATGTCGGCCTTGAAGCTCAAATCCGTGCCGGCCCGGAATTCAGATTCATCAATGTTGCCATCGCCATTGGTGTCGAACTTGGTACAAATGTTCGTCCCATCAAGACCGGCGGAAACGTCAACTTGGGCGCAGCAGATTGCGCCGCACCAGGTTTCGCATCAGGTCACCGACCCCGAAGGTCCACGGGGCGCAAGCGTCTGATGGTCGCATCGTGTTGGCGAGCGTTCCAAGGCCCCTCGCGGCGACCGTCACCACATCACCGGTCTTGTGAGTGAACCCGCGACCTTGTCCCTCGCGGTCCTCGATGGGCGCAAACATGGTTCCCAGATACAAAACGAACCCATCCGGATACTGGTGATGCGGGCCGATCGTCTGCTTCACCAGGTCCTCCGGCGTGCGGCTGATCAGCTTCATCGAGCTTGCGCCTTCAAGAGAGAAACCCTCGGGCCCATGCACTGCCAGTGTTACCTTCTCACCGCCCAGCTCTGCGAGTGAATATGTCCTGTCGAACAGGCGAAGGAATGGGCCCAGGGCCGCGCTGGCGTTATTGTCCTTGGCCTTGCCTAGGAGAAGTGCCGAGCGCCCTTCGACGTCGCGCAGGTTGACGTCATTGCCGAGCATGGCGCCGACGATCCGGCCCGTCGAAGCCACCGTGACGACTACTTCCGGTTCCGGATTGTTCCAGTCTGAGTGCGGGTGCAAACCGGCACAGGCCCCGGTGCCGACGGACGAAAGCACGGGTGCCTTGGTAAAAACCTCGGCGTCAGGGCCGATTCCCACTTCGAGATACTGTGACCATGCACCCTTCGCGGTAAGCACCGACTTCAGAACCATTGCTTCCTTCGAGCCGGGTCTCAGTTGCGAAAGGTCTTCGCCGATAAGCGCGCGGACGTCTGCCCTCAGCTCCTGGGCAAGAGGTGCATCGCCGTGTGCCTTCTCTTCGATCACCCTTTCGATCAGGGAAGCCGCAAACGTGACGCCCGCCGCCTTGATCACCTGCAGGTCGATGGGCGCAAGAAAGTAAGGCTTGGCGGGATCGCGGCTGTCCTCCTCGGAATTGGCGAGTATGTCGGCAAGCTCGCCGATGCGCTCACCGGCGCAACCCCTCAGCGCGGCTGCCGGATCAGGCTGCTCGCAGAGATCGCGGCAGGTTGGATAGGTGCGCGTGATGTCGATGACCTCATGACCCACCAGCCGAACGAGTGAAGGGCCTCGAACGTCGGGGCGCCAAATCCTGCCGACAAGAGAGCCTCGCGTGCCGTCCGCCGGAAGCGCGACCTTCGGCTCGAGGAAGCTTTGAATCTGCAATTTGCCGCCTACCTCGTGTACTCGAGGCTCAGCCAACCGATGCCGGCGGCTATGTTGAGGCCGGTCTGGCCCTGGACGCTCACCGGCTGGAGCGCGATGGATTTCTGAAAGCCGCCAACCAGAACATTGGCTCCGAGTCCCAGCAGGCACCGTGGCCTGGGCGGTGGCGCCGACGTAGGTGCCCGCGAGAGCGTCGTGACCGATCGATCCGGGCGCGAATACCAGCCAGCCAACGTAGGCTTCGTTCGTCACACCGATATCAATTCCGAGCTTCTTGATCGATCCCACGTAGTGCCCCCGTGAGCCTCCTCGGGCCGGATGAAACACGCAGTCCATGCCCTTTGAGGAGCCGAGCATCAGACCGATGCCACCTTCAATGGTGCAGTTGAGAGAGCCGACGTTGACGCCGCGACCCGCCGATGCCGGTGGTGCGCCGCACAGGGGCAAAACCAGCGCCGCAGCAAGCAACAGACCTGATTTCAGAGACTTCATCTCCAACTCCCTTTAGCATTTTCCGGCGAAGTAGAATTACTTCGCCGATAAGAGAATGCGCAGGATCAAATACTTGGAGCATGTTCTTGTCGGAAAAGTGTGTACACTTTTCCGGAACATGCTTCCAGGCTGAAATGGTCGCGCCCCTCAATAGCACGCCGGCCGGCAAGCGGGCCCGTCGTCTCACCGAGCTGGCGCCACCGCCTCTTCCCGTTCGGGGTAAAGCCGCATGATCCAGAGCAGGAGTAACAGCCCGGGCACGGCCAGCAAGGTAGTCGATGTCCAGAAGGTGACCCAGTCGGTATGGTCGGCAAGCCAGCCGCTGCCGGATGACAGCCATGTCCGCCCCTGTGCCATGAACGAAGTGAGCAGCGCATATTGGGTAGCCGTGTAGGCGACATTGCACAGGCCGGAAAGGTAAGCCACCAAGGCCGCACCGGCAGCGCCGCCTGCCAGGTTGTCGGCTGTGATCGCCACCGTCAGGGCTGGCAGATCATGGCCCCTGACGGCGACGAAGGCGAAGGCAAGGTTGGTGAGCGCCTGCAGCAAGCCACCGGCCAACAGGGCACGAAAAACACCCCACCTGGCCACCACCAGCCCGCCGATCAAAGCACCAAGCACGGTCATCCACACACCCCACAACTTGCTGACGGCGGCCACTTCGCTTCCCGTGAAATCCCATCTCGACATAAAACGGGTTCGCCATTGTGCCGCCGAGCGCATCGCCGAACTTGTAGAACAGCACGAACAGCAGAATGACCACCCAACCACGGCGCTGCATGAAATCCGCGAACGGGTCGATGACTGCTTCCTTCACCCACTGAGCGTAGTCGCGAGCCGCCCGTCGTGCAGGAGCCTTCGGCTCAGGCGCCAACAGGGTGACGATGATGGAGGCAGCCATCGCCGCAGCCAGGACGGTGAACACCAGCGGCCAGGAGAAATAGTCTGACATGGCGAGCGCGCCGGCGCCGGCGAGCAGAAGGGCAAAGCGATAGCCCGTCTGTGTCGCCGCGGCTCCCTGGCCCTGCTCGTCCTGCGGCAGGATCTCGATCCGATAGGCGTCGATCACGATGTCCTGGCTGGCGGAAAGAAACGCGATGATGATCGCCATGACGGCGGTGTTGAGGGGGGCCTGCGCCGGATCGGTCTGGCCCATCAAGAAGATGGCGATCGCGAGCAGCACCTGCGTCAGGAGCATCCAGCTTCGACGCCGTCCAAGAAGCCCCGTCAAAACGGGCAGCGGCACCTGGTCGATGATCGGCGACCATAGAAACTTGAAGCTGTACGGTGTGCCCACGAGGGCAAACAAACCGATGGTGGTCTTGTCGACTCCCACCTTGGAGAGCCAGTAGGAAAGCGTGGAAAGCGTCAACAGCAGCGGCAGGCCGGAGGCAAACCCCATCGCCAGGATGATCAGCATGCGCGGCGTCAGGTAGCTCGCGAGTGCCGAGCTCCAGTTCTTTTTGGCTGCCACCGCGTCCGTCATTGCAATCCTCAGATTTATGCAGGGGATGGTAACACTTTTCGCCAGGCCCCGCCCGACACTCTTGAGTAGGAGTGCCCCACTCAATAGAAACGTAACCTCCGTTCATCAGCCGGTTCGGGTTTCATGCGCGAGGCGAGCAAGGTCATCATTCCTGTCGACGCTGCCACCAAGGTTTCTGGCCTGCTGCTGGCGCCGGTCCATGCCCGGGCATGTTTTGTGATGGCTCACGGAGCGGGCGCCGGTATGACCCATCCGTTCCTGAGATCGGTAGCTGAGGGGCTCGCCCGGCGCGATGTCGCCACCCTGCGCTACCAGTTTCTGTACATGGAAAGGGGCACCCGGCGGCCGGACCCTCCAGACCTGGCCCAGTCCGTCGTCCGCGCCGTGTCGGCTGCGGCAGCGGAACACCTCCCCGCGCTGCCGCTCATCGCCGGCGGCAAGTCGTTCGGTGGCCGCATGACCTCGCATGCTCAGGCCGCCTCGCCAATCGCGGAAATCCGGGGACTTGCGTTTCTCGGCTTCCCACTTCATCCGGCTGGCCGGCCGTCAGACGAACGTGCCAGTCATCTATTCAACGTCAAGGTCCCGATGCTGTTCCTGCAGGGTGCCCGGGACACGCTCGCCGATTTGCAACTTCTGAGACCGGTCATCCGCCGGCTTGGCGCACTCGCTACCTTGAGAGTGTTCGACGACGCCGACCACTCCTTTCACGTGCCGGCGCGCACAGGGCGCAAGGACAGCGAGGTCCTGGAGCTGATTCTGGATGCGTTCTCCGCCTGGATCGATGGCACGGTAGCGCGCGGCGTATGAGGGTCTCGACCGGAGCGGGACGATCCAATAACGTCGTCAAATGAAAGCAGGTGGACATGGCATCGGTTGACGTCGTCGACGTGCGCAAGTCGTTTGGCGCGCAGGAAATCATTCATGGAGTGTCGATCTCCATCCCTGACGGTGAGTTTGTGATCCTTGTCGGCCCTTCGGGTTGCGGGAAGTCGACGTTGCTGCGGATGATCGCCGGCCTCGAGCCCATCACCTCGGGCATCATCCGCATCGGCGAGCGCGTGGTCAACGATCTGCCGCCCAAGGACCGCGACATCGCCATGGTGTTCCAGAGCTACGCCCTCTATCCGCACAAGACGGTCGCCGAAAACATGGGATTCTCGCTGAAGCTCAGGCACGCGCCCAAAGCGGAGATCGAGACGCGGGTGCGCCGGGCCGCGGAAATTCTCGGCGTCGTACCTTATCTCTCCCGCTATCCGCGCCAGCTCTCGGGCGGCCAACGCCAGCGGGTGGCGATGGGCCGCGCCATCGTCCGTGATCCAAAAGTGTTCCTGTTCGACGAGCCGCTCTCCAACCTCGACGCCAAGCTCAGAGTGCAGATGCGTGCCGAGATTAAGGAGCTGCACCAGCGCCTGAAGACCACCACCGTCTACGTGACCCACGATCAGGTCGAAGCGATGACCATGGCCGACCGCATCGTCGTTCTGAACGACGGCGTGATCGAACAGGTGGGCTCGCCGCTCGAGCTATACGACCGGCCGGCCAACCTTTTCGTGGCGGGGTTCATCGGATCGCCCGCCATGAACTTCATCAAAGGCGCCGTCCGCGGCAAGGGCAAGCCGTCCTTCCTGGCCGACAGCGGTATCGCCCTTCCGCTGGCCGCGGCGCCCACCGCCGCTGCTGACCGACCCGCTATCTACGGCATCCGGCCGGAACACTTCTCGCTCGGCGGCAACTCAGTCAAGGCGGAGGTCGCTGTCGTCGAGCCGACGGGATCGGAAACGCAGGTGTTCGCAAGACTTGGCGGGCAGAAAATCGTCGGCGTATTCCGGGAGCGGATCGATGCGCGCCCGGGACACATGCTGGCGATCGCGCCCAACCCGGCAGCGGTACATCTGTTCGACGCCGAGACGGGGCAGCGGCTGAACTAAAAGGGGCCTTGCGGCGTGCTCAAGTCGATCGATCCCATTCTCAACGCGGAGGTGCTGCACGCGCTGCGAGCCATGGGCCACGGCGACGATCTTGTTCTCTGCGACACCAACTTTCCCGCCGACTCGGTGGCGCGACAGAGCGTCGTCGGACGCCTGCTGCGCCTGGACGGAGTGACCGCGGGCCGAGCCGTGCGAGCGATCCTCTCGCTGATGCCGCTCGACTCGTTCGTCGACAAGCCGGCATTGCGCATGGAAGTTGTCGGCAGGCCAGCGGAAGTGCCGCCGGTGCAGGCCGAGGTGCAGAAAGAGATCGACGCGGCGGAAGGGCGTTCGTGGCCCATGGGCTCGATCGAGCGCTTCGCCTTCTACGAGCTCGCGAAGAAGTCCTATTGCGTGATGCAGACCGGCGAACGCCGCTTCTATGGCTGTTTCGTCTTCAAAAAGGGCGTCATTCCGCCCGATTGATTGACTTGCGAAAGGGCGGCTGCATACTGGCGATGAAAAACAAACACATCAGTGGGAGGTATCGCCATGAGACTGAAGCAATATGACCGGTTTGTGGAAATGAACCGGCGCACCGTACTGAAGGGGGCGGCTGTCGCCTCGGCACTTGCCGCAACCGGGGGGCTTGCAACGCTGTCCGCACCTGCGCGGGCGCAGGGCGATCTCAGGGCACAGATTCTCCAGATCCCAGGCGTTGGCAAAGGCTCGCCGACCGATGCCGACTGGCAGAAGGTGGGCGAACTCTGCCTCGGCTCCACCAAAGCGACCATCAAGGAAGGCGAGTTCAAGGGCGTCGAACTCAGCTTCATGGGGCTCAACAACCAGAACTTGCACAACCTCCTGTTCCGCGGATTTCTGAAGCCTTGGGAAGCCTACACAGGCGCCAAGATCACCTGGATCGACCTGGCGCAGGCAGACTACAACCCGCGCCTGCAGCAGGCGATCGCCACCGGGACGGTAGACTTCGACATCCTCGAGATGGGCGCGCCGTTCGAGGGCGACGTTTGCGGCAAGGGCCTGGCATCGGTAATGCCTGACTGGGTCAAGACGCAGATCGATATGGACGACTACGTGGGGTACCTGAAGGCTCCGGTGGGCACCTGGGAAGGCAAGACCTACCGCATCTCGATCGACGGCGATTGCCACACCTTCAACTATCGCACCGATTATTTCTCCGATGCCGACCTTGGCGCTGCCTGGGCAGCCGAAGGCGGCCAGGGACCATGGGGCGTGCCGAAGACCTGGCAGCAGGTGCAGGCCGTGACCAGGTTTTTGAAAGGCAAGAAGTTCAAGGGCCAGGATGCCTTTGGATACCTCGATCCGCTCAAAGGATGGGGCGGCTTCGGGTTTTATTTCCTCGGCAGCCGTGCGACCGCGTACACCAAGCACCCGGACGACAAGGCGTGGCTGTTCGACGTCGACACCATGAAGCCGCGCATCAACAACCCGGCATGGGTGCGCGCCATTCAGGACGTGATCGACACGCTGCCCTCGCAGCCAGCCGATCAACTCAACGCCGATCCAGGCACTACCGGATTCCAGCAGTTTCTCGCCGGCACGGGCTCGATGTTGTCGTGGTGGGGAGATATCGGATCGAACGCCAAGACCAATGACGCCTCGGTCATCGGCGACGTCTGCGGGTTCGATATCCTTCCTGGCTCAGACGACGTCTATAACGCCAAGACCGGTCAATGGGACAAGCTCCCCAGTCCCAACTATGCTCCCAACATGGCTTACATTGGCTGGGGAGTTTATGTCATGGCCCGGGTCGATAGCGATGCGGCCAAGCAGAAGGCGGCATGGAGCGCCGCAGCGCACCTTGGCGGGAAAGACATCTCGCTCTGGATGGCGGCCTACCCTTCGGGCTTCCAGCCCTACCGCAACAGCCACTTCAACATCCCTGAATGGGTGACGGCCGGCTACGATGAGGCGTTCATCACTTCGTATCTGAACTCGGAAGCCAACTCCTACAACCATCCCAACGCAGCGATCGAGCCGCGCATTCCCGGCATCTTCCAGTACTACAGCGTGGCCGAGGATGAGCTGCAGAAGATCTTCGCCGGCGGATCGGACGCGCAGACGGGCGCCGACGCCATCGCCGCGGCGTGGGAGAAAATCACCGAACAGATCGGCCGCGACAAGCAGATTGCGCTCTACAAGGCCTCGCTTGGCTTGTGAGGGAACATCCGTCATACCGGCGAATGCCGGTATCTCGCTTAGGGAGCCTCAACTGCGGAGAAGTCAAAGCGGGATTCCGGCTTGCGCCGGAATGACGAAAAAGAGTGCGCCGAGAGGGCGGTCCGGACCGGCCTAGTTAATCGGGCCAACACGGGGCGGGCGCTCATAGTTGCGGCTACGCTTGTGCTGGCTGCGGTGCTGCTCGTTCAGGCGCTGCACGCGGCCGACGCCATCGCCGCCGGTTTCGCCAACTGGCGCCCGGTGTTGTACGCCTTTGTTGTCTGGATGGTCGCCTTGGGCGCCGGACAGGTTCTGATACGCGGCGAGGCCGGGCACCGAGCGCTGTTTTTGCTGCCCGCGGCGCTGTTTACCGTCGCCATGGCGATCTTCCCGACGTTCTTCGGCCTCTATATCGCTTTCACCGACTGGAATCTCAGCTCCTTCGCGGGCCGTCGGTTCAGCGGCCTCGACAACATCAGGGCGCTCATCGGCGATCCCTACTACTGGAACGCGCTCCGCAACATGGTCTACTACGTGCTGGCCGTTCTTGTTCAATACGCGATTGCGTTCGGGCTCGCCCTGCTGCTCAACGCAGAGATTCGGGCGCGCAAGTTCTTCCGCGTCGCGTTCCTGCTGCCCTTCATGTTGAGCCCGGTGGCGGTGAGCTGGATGGTGGGCAAATCGATCATGGAGTACCGGTTCGGCCCCGCCGCGACGCTCGCCCGCTATCTGGGCTGGGATAGCCCGGCGTTCTTCACAACGCCCTGGGTGGCGCGCCTCAGCATCATGGCAATGGATGCCTGGGTTTCCATTCCTTTCATCATGATCCTGTTGCTTGCCGGACTGCAGGCACTGCCGAAAGAGATCACCGAGGCCGCCAAGGTGGACGGCGCCACACCGTGGCAGTCGTTCTGGCAAATTACCTTTCCGCTCATGCTGCCGGTGAGCATTACGGCCGTCATCATCAGGATCATTTTCGAGCTGAAGCTCGCCGACATCGTCATCAACGTGACGGCGGGAGGTCCGGGCGGCGCTACCGACACCGTGTCGAGCTTCATCTTCCGCGAGTACCGCGACCGCTCGAACGTAGGCTACGGAACGATGCTTGCCGAATTCTATCTCGTGATCATCATCATCTTCGTGACCGTGCTGCTGAACTTGGTCAGCCGCAGGGTGCGGAACGTGACCTAGGAGCCGCGAAATGAGCGCTCCTGCGACAACTGCGGAAGAAGCGCGCGACCGAAGCACCGCAAGACGGGTCCGCTTCGCTGTGAGCCGGGCATTGATCTATGGCGCTCTCCTCCTGTGGGCGTTCATCTCGCTCTTTCCCATCTACTGGACCGTCACTACTTCGTTCAAGACCGCCGTCGATGTAATGCAAAGCCATGTCGTCCCCTGGCTCGACTTTGCTCCGGACTGGAAAGGGTGGCGTTCGCTGGGTCTCTCGCCGGATACGATCGGCTCGACCTCGACCGTGCGGGAAGAGTTTCTGAAGCGGTTCGAGAACAGCGTGCTGGTCTCGGTCGGTGCGGCGATGCTGGCGGTGGTGATCGGCTCGCCCGCCGCCTACGGGCTCAGCCGCTTCGAATACCGGTTCGGACCCTGGCGCAACAAGGACATATCCTTCTTCTTCCTGTCGCAACTCATCCTGCCGCCGGTCGTGCTCGCCATGCCGTTTCTCGTGCTCTACAAGGAATTGGCGCTGCTCGACACCAAGGTGGGCTTGATTCTGGTCTATACGCTCACCGTCCTGCCGATCGTCATCTGGATCATGCGTGACCAGTTCGACACCATCCCCGTCGAGCTTGAACAGGCGGCACTCGTAGACGGCTGCACCATCTGGGGCGCGTTCCTGCGCATCGTGATGCCGATCGCGCTGCCGGGGATGGTGGCGGCGTTCATTCTTTCGGTTGTACTTTGCTGGAACGAATATTTCTTCGCCGCCCTGCTCACCAGCACGGACGCCAAGACCCTGCCCGTCATGGTGGCCAGCCAGACCGGCTCACAGGGCATAAACTGGTGGTCGATGGCGGCCCTGTCGACGGCGGCAATTACGCCCCTCGTCCTGATCGGCATCTTTCTGGAACGCTTCATTGTCAAAGGCCTGACCGCAGGTGCGGTGAAATAGGCCCCACGCTCAGCCTTCCAGCTGACGGCTATGGGCAGACACCATGTCGGCGAGGCTGGTGAAGCGGAAATCGTGCCTGGGCGCCCGCTCAGGGCTCATGGTGGCGCCGAACCCTTCCCTGCCGTGCCGGCGCCAGATCCAGCAGGAGGCAAGCCCGAGTTCATTGGCGGGCGCATGATCGTGGAACAGGCTTTCCGCCGTATGGAGAATGCCCCGCTTGTCAATCCCGAGGCCCGCAAGCTTTTCCAGCATGTATTCGAAATTTCGCCGGCTCGGTTTGTAGGAGCCGATATCCTCGGCTGTGAAAATCGCGTCGAATTCAACCTTCAACTTCCTGGCAGAATGGGAAAAGCTCAGGTTGTCGACGTTAGACAGAATGACGAGTTTGTAGTGATTTCTCAGGTAACGAAGGGCGGCAACCGTATCGGCGAAGGCCGGCCATTTCCTCACCGAGTTTCCATAGGCGAGGCACTGCGCCCAGGAATGCGCCACGCCCCATTCCTCAGCGAGGCGCTTGTAGACCACGGCCAGCAAATCACTGTAGCGCATCGCCGGAGTGAAGCGCTGCTGAGCGGACTCGTGGCGGGCATGCGCCTCGAGGATTGCGTCGCGGGTGAGATGACGGCCGGCTCTGCCGGTCAACGGCTTGAGGGCGGCGATGATGCCACTCTCCCAATCAATCAAGGTGCCGTAGCAGTCAAAGGTGAGTACTTTGAAGTCTGTGAGCCGCATCGACCTTGCCCTCAGTTGCAACGCGATGCGAAATTATAGTTTCAGGTTGCGTGCGAAGAAACGCCGGATACGCCGCTTCGGCACGCCCCATTGGCGTTGCCAGACCTTACCCCAAGCGCGCAAGGAAAGTCGGTCGGCGTCCTTCGGCTCCGGCTGCTTTTCGATGGTAAGCAGACCTTGCCGCCGCTCAGATGGCTGGCATTCACAATCGTGCCGCGGAAATGTTGCGCGATAAGGCCTTCAAACCCGCCTGCGCCCGGTGCATCATCGATCGTCCGCATCTGACCACGAGCCCCAATGCCATCGATCGATCTCAATTCCGATCTCGCCGAAGGCTATGGCACCTACCGCCTCACGGCGGACGAGGAATTGCTCGACATCGTCTCATCGGCGAACGTCGCCTGCGGCCTTCACGCCGGCGATCCGGAGATCATGGCGCGCACCTTTCGCCTGGCCAAGGATAAAGGCGTCGCGATCGGCGCACATCCAGGTTTTCCGGACCTTTGGGGTTTTGGACGCCGGCGCATTCCCGTCTCGCTTGGCGAGATCGAGCGGCTGATCGCTTATCAGGTCGGCGCCGCCCAGGCGCTCGCAGCTTACGCTGGCCATCGCATTTCTCATGTGAAAGCGCACGGCGCGCTCGGCAATATGGCCGAGGAGGAGCGCGATGTGGCGGACGCCGTGGCGCGCGCCGTGCGCGCTGTCGATCGCGATCTCGCGATCCTGGCGGGACCGTTGGGCGCGCAGACGCCGGCGACGACGAAAGCGGGTCTAAGGGCGGTCGCCGAGATCTTCGCCGATCGCGGCTATACCGATGAGGGGCTGCTCATCCCGCGCGGGAAGCCCGGCGCAATGATCCTTGACGCAGACGAAGCCGCCGAGCGGATCATAGCCATGGTCGGACAGGGAGCCGTCATCACCGCATCGGGGCGGCGAATACCAACGGCGATCGAGTTGGTCTGCGTGCATGGCGATTTAGCGCATGCGGTTGCGACGGCGAAAACCTTGCGCGCGCGCCTGGAAGCGGCGGGCTTCGTCATTGCGCCTTTTGCAATGAGCTGAGCGCAGGGCGCGATGAACGAGCCGCGGTTTCTGGACGCCGGTGAAACGGCGCTCGTTGTCGAGTTCGGCGACAAGGTGGATCCGGCGATTCATGATCGCGTGCTGGCGCTTGACGCCGGATTGACTGCGCGCGCGCTACCGGGCGTACGCGAAACAGTGCCGACTTATCGGTCGCTCATGGTGCACTACGATCCGCTGACGCTCGATCGCGCCCGCCTCATCGAAACGGTCGGTGAAATTCAACAATCGCCGCGCGCCAACAGAATCGATCCTGACCTGTGGGTCGTCCCCTGCTGCTATGACGAGGCGTTCGGTGAGGATATCGGATGGCTCGCGGAACAGACGAAGCTGTCGCACGAGCGCGTCGTCGGGCTTCATTCGGGCGCCGACTATCGCGTCTACATGTACGGCTTCGCGCCGGGCTTCTGTTATCTCGGCGGCCTGCCGAAGGAACTCGCGGTGTCGCGCCGCGTGCAGCCCAGGCCGCCGCACCCGCCGAACACCGTCCTCGTCGGCGGCGGCCTTACCTTGATCTCGACCTTCTCGATGCCGACAGGTTGGTGGCTGATCGGACGCACGCCGGAGCGAATGTTCTCGCCTGCCCGGGAACCAGCTTTCCTCGTCAAGGTTGGCGACGCGTTGCGTTTCGAGCCGATCGGCCGATCGGAGTTCGACGCTCTCGAAGCACGCGCGGCCGCTGGACAAACCGTGGCGCGCAAGGCTTCTCGATCATGAGCGGCGCGCTGCGCATCCTCTCAGCCGGACCGGGCGTGACCCTCCAGGATGGCGGCCGCCGATGTTATTTGCGCTTCGGTGTCACCGGCGCTGGACCGATGGATCCTCTCGCGCATGCGACCGCCAACCTCGCCGTCGGCGTGGCGCCAGATGCGGCGGCGATCGAGGCGTGGCTCGGCGGGCTCGACCTCGCGAACGAAGGCGCGGCGCTGACGATCGCGATCGCCGGCGGCGACTTCAAGGTCGCGGTCGACGGCAAGACAATGCCGCCGCGGGTGCGCGCTACACTCCAGCCGGGCGCGACATTGTCGATCAGACCGGGCGCCGCCGGCTGCTGGTGCTATGTCGCCGTCGCGGGGCGCATCGACGTGCGCGCGACGCTCGGCTCGGTCTCGACGCATACGCGCTCCGGCATCGGCGGTCTGAACGGCAAGGCGCTCGCGACCGGAGACGTGTTGCCAGTAGCGTCGCCGCGCGTCGTCGCCACGGCCGCAGCGGATTCTGTTGCGCCCTGGCTCGATCGCGCCTCTGGCCCCATCCGCGTCGTGCTCGGCCCGCAGGACGATTTCTTCGCTTCTGATCAGATCGCAGCGTTTCTCGACGGGCCATGGACGATTTCGCCGCGCAGCGACCGCATGGCCTGCCTGCTCGACGGGCCCTCGTTAACGCACGCCAAGGGCTTCAATATCGTTTCCGATGGCGTCGCGTTGGGCGCCATCCAGGTCCCGGGCGACTGTAAGCCTATCGTGCTGATGGCCGACCGCCAGCCGACCGGTGGCTATCCAAAGATCGCGACCGTCATCGGCGCCGACATTGGCCGGCTGGCGCAATTGCGACCGGGGACGACGATTCGATTCACCTCGGTCACCATCGCTGAAGCGGTCGTGGCGCGGCGCGCCGAACATGAGTTGCTTGCGCGTCCTATTGAAGGGCGGCCATTGACCAGAACCGATCTGCCCTCGGAACTGCTGCTCACGCTCAATCTCGTCGATGGCGTCATCGACGCGAAAAACACCGAAGCCCCGCGCCACCTCCAATCCGAGCAGGGACGCAGTCAGCACTGATGCGGCGATCTTGATCATGGAGCACTCTGGTGAAGTCCCAGCGCGCTGGAAAACGGCTACGATGGTCGCTTTCGTCCCACCCTGGAACCCGCGGCCAGGACGGGGGCAGGCGGGGATCAGCTTGTCTGTGCCACCGGAACACGGCGAAGCGATGTCAGGACAAGCATGCCACCGAAGGCCGCCAATACAATCGCCATTCCGTGAGGATCCCAGATTTCCATGGCGACGCCCGCAAACAGCGGGCCCAATAGAGCACCGCTTTGCCACACCATGAGAAATCCTGTCGTCGCGGCGGGCAGATCGCCGGTGGGGATCTTTGCGCCAAGGCCGGTAATACAGGCAGTGTACATGGCGCCGCCGCTCGCTCCCCAGACCAGCATCAGCGGCCACACCAGGAAATCCGAGGAGACGGCGGATGCCAGCACTGCGCAAAACGCCACTTGCACCAACCCGCAAGCCAGCAACATCGCACGCGGTGAGAAGCGGTCAATCAGCCGCCCGGAGATCGGCTGGAAGATCAGGCTTCCCACGTACATGGCGGTCAGGAACCTCAGCGACCGTCCGGGCTCTGACCCTAGATGGATCGCGTAGAGCGGCAGCAACGCAAGCGAGCTTGCATACCTTACACCATGAATGAAGCCCGCAATGTTTTCGGCCAAGACGATGCGCAGAGTTGAACTGACCGACCGTCGAGCATGCCGATTTTCAGCGTCCTTTGCCGGTCGGGCAAATGGCAAGGGCAGTCCACACAACGTCAGCAATTCTGCCGCCACGGCGAAAGGCAGGAAACCCTGGGACCCTGTGTAACTCAGCATGAGGGGGCCCAGCGCCAGACCGGCCGCGAAGACGGCAATATAGATGCCAAGGATAGTGCCGCGCCGCGTGTTGATCCATGACTCACTGACGACCCACTGCAGCCCCAGCGCTCCCCCCATGATGAAACGCAGTGCCAGCCATAGCCAATAATTGTCGAATTGTGGGAACAGCAGCGCCGCGATCACCGCCGTCGCTGTTCCCAAATAGAAACTCGACAGCATGCCCAGCCCTCGACCAGCCCTCGGATGACCGGTGGATACAACAGACCCAACAGGAGAACGGCCATGGCCGGGGCGCCGGTTAGAGTTCCGTTCCAGGATGAGGAGATACTGCCGCCTCGGCTTTGAGAGAGACCAGCGGCGGGAACATTCCGTAGCTGATGCCGATCACAGCAGCGGTACCGATGAGGATCGCCAGACTCCCCACGTCCGTCCGGTCCTGAGCAGCGTTAGCCGGCATGGCACCAACCCGAATGAACCTTGACTATAGCGTATGACTCCACAAACGATGCCGACTTCGTCCACTGACCCGAAGCCGAAATGCGGAAGCTCGACACAGCAGCCTACTGTTGGAATAGTATGGTTTCGATGTCAGCGACCCAATTTGGGGATGGCGTTATTTCTGTTGCGGCGCGAAGCGAAATTATAGTTCAGGTGCGTGTGAAGAAATTCCCATAGGGCGGTTCTGCGCGCCTCATTCCATCGGACGTCGCGCAAGCGCGGCGAGGATCAGGCAACCCATGGCGAGAAGCTGGAAGGCGGCCCCGGCGGCATGCGAATACTCCCATTGACGGCGCAACCCCGCCCAATTCTCCGGAATACTGGTCCAGTTGGCGGTCGCGGCATTGGCGGGATAGGTGTAAGCCCAGAAAATCACCTGCGCTGCTGCGAGGCACAAGACGGCAGATATCGCAAAACCTGACACCAGCGGCTGCCGGCGGTAGAGTGTGGCGACGGCGAGCATCGAAACAAGTTGAACCGCAAGGACATAAGCAAGCTGGAACCAGCCGCGGTAGATACCCTGGACGGTGAAGTACGCATCTCGCGGGAGGCCGATCTTGTTCGGAAGCTCGAACAAGTGTGCAAGCGCTCCGCCCAAGGCAAGTGCGGTCGACATGAGCGCGACGAAGAAGACGACAGTGTACATCACCGGATGACGCCTGCCGCGTGCGGCAGGTTTCAATGCGTCGGGCATGTTCAGAAAACGAGCAAGCGGCGCCACGGTTCCGAAGGAACGCGGTGCTCAGGCTTTCCGCAGCAGACCTTTCTTCGCCAGAACGCTGCGAGGAATGCAGGCGCCGAAGCGGCGGCCCGGTTGGACAACGCGTCGGAAACAGTCCTTCTTTTTTGAGGTGCGCGGCTTTGTGACAGGATCCCAATCCGCAGAGAATCCGGCCATCTCGACCGGAATGCCGCCTTTAGCAAGAACCGCCTTTCCCAGATGGTACTGCACCCGCCTGCAGTAGTGAACCGAAAGAGGCGAAAAGCGTGTCTCGCCATGGCCGGCACGGTACTTCATGACCGTGGTGCAGATGTCACCGCGGGCCAGCCGCCATGCCTCAGCGAGGTAACGCGCTCCATAGGAGATGTTGGTGGCAGGCTCGGCCAATCGGGCAAGCGATCCAGTGAAGCCCATCATCGCCGCGGTGGAGGGCCGTACCTGCATAAGGCCGATTTCTCCCACACCGCCGCGCGCTTTGGCATTGTAACCGCTTTCCACCCACATGACGGCATCGATAAGCGCAAAGGGAACGCCATGGCGTGCAGCCTCGGCACGGCCGATGTGGCGGTAAAGCTCCCTGGGATCTCCCTCCCCGACAAGTGGAGGCCGCGCCAGAGCCAAGCCGGGCGCAGACGCGGCAAGGAGAAAGACGGCAAGGAGAGATAGTGAAACTCTTTGCAGAAGCGACCTCATCCAGTACCCGTAAACGCTAAAGATAGGCGATTGCGCGGCCGGCGAAAAGTACGCTTATCCAGACGGCTGCCGACACCATTGCATGTAGCCTGGCAGCGGGCGGTAGGCTGCCTTGCCCGCGACCTGCCCGGCGGCGAAAGAAGTAATAGGCGCATACATTGAGAAATCCTGCCAGCAGCAGCGCCATTTTCACTTGAAACACGGGATTGAGACCGATGGCGCCGGCTTCAGCGGCAAACAGCACCGGCCCGGTAACCGCCAATATCAGAATACCCAAGGCAGCAAGGGGGACGACCGCGCCGCCCGCCGCCGCGGCCTCGCTGTAGCGGCGGAAAAGCACCAGCATGTCGAACACGGCGATGCCGCCGACCAGCAATGCCGCGCCCAGCACATGGCCGAGGTTGGCTGCCGGGTATAGCCAGGTCAGCGATCGGGCCGCTTGTCCGAGCCACGAGCTCTCGATCGCGGCGAGCAGGCTTGCAAACATGGGGAGCGTCGGCCGTCAGCGCAATTCGAAGGTCTTGCCTCCTACGACAATGCGCTCCGCCCGCATTTCATTCGCCGTCCGGGTGGAGGGATATCCTTCCACCGACACGGGACTGCCCAAGGCCAGCATTTCCGGGGTAAGGCCGCGGTTCTGCATCCGGGAGATCGGCGCCAGCACGATCATCCAAACCGCACCCTCGTGTTTGAGCATGAGATGTACATGGGGATTTTGCCAGCTCAAAGTTTCGACAGGCGCCGCAATCACAAACTTCTTCGCGGCATCGTAACTGCCCCAGCCATGATGGGCCAGTGCAGCGGCGGAAGACAACACGAACAGGACAGCTAAAACGATCAGCGCTTTCTTCATGAAGAACCTCCCATTCTTGGTCTACGGCGAATACCGGTGATTGCCCCTCGTCATCAGCGTCCCGGCTTGCGGCGCACCGGCCTCGGAACCCCGCTCGCTTTCCAGACGCTCGACGGCTGGCTGCGGCCTTCCGTTGCCGCGCACATCCTCCCCCGGAAGCGGCACTTCGAATTTAGCCTCCAGCCCGTGCGGCTGGTAATTCATCTGCACATCTGCCCCGGTCTGGGAGGCGAACAACTTGTCGATCAAGTGCGTGCCAAAGCCCTTACGCTGCGGTCGAGCCACCACGGGGCCGCCAACTTCCTGCCAGAGAATGCGCAAGCGTTGTTCTGCCTCGTCGGTCAATGACCACGAAACTTTGAGGCTCCCGCGCCGAGACGATAGCGCCCCGTATTTCACCGCGTTGGTGGTAAGCTCGTGAAACGCCATGCCGAGCGACAGCGCCATGTCGGAGGGCAGCTCGATGGCTGGCCCCTCGAGCTCAATACGCGGCCGTACCGTGTCGTCGAATAGATCAAGCTCGATCGACAGCAAATCGCGGATCCCAATGCGCGACCAGTTGTTCGTGACCAGCAGCGTATGCGTCATCCCCAGGGCATGAAGCCGCTGTACGAACGACTGACGGAAGGTGTCAATGTCGGAGGCGAAGCGCGCGGTGAAGCTGGCGATTGCCTGCACGGTAGACAGCGTGTTCTTCACTCGATGATGAAGCTCGCGCACCATGAGCCGCTGCTGTTCCTCCGCTCTCTTGTGCGCAGTGATGTCCATAATTACACCAAGCATGCGGGCCGGCGCCCCGGTCGCATCGCGCTCACATCTAGCGAAGTTTTCGACCCAAACGGTCGAACCGTCGGGGCGTACGATGCGGTACATGGCATGCAGGTCGGAGCCCGTCGACTCCGATTGCTGTAGAGCGGCTGTCGCGGCGGGCAGATCTTCGGAATGGACTCTTGCACGCCAAGCCTCGCGGCTCGGCGTGATCTCTCCGGGACGATATCCCAGCAGCGCGTGTTTGCCTTCCGACCACCACATCTCGCCCGTGGGTAACGTTCGCTCCCACGTACCCAGCTTTGCAGCTTCCAACGCCAAATTCAGCCGCACCGCAGCGCGCTCAAGTTCCGCCGTGCGCGCGGCAACTCTGCTTTCAAGCTCGCGGTTCAGCTCTTCCAGAGCACGAGTTTTGCGATAAAGGTCCACGAAAACCTTCACCTTGGCGCGCAGGACAGCCGGCACGACGGGTACGGGAACGTAGTCGACGCCGCCGAGCTCATAGCCGCGCAGACGATCGACATCGCCGAGCTGAATGGCGGAGATGAAGATAATGGCCGTCTTGCGAAAGCGGGGATGCTCCCGGATCATCGCGGCCAGCTCAAAACCGTCCAGCTCCGGCATCATGACATCAATCAAGATGACCGCGACTTCGTGCCTGAGCAGCAATTCCAAGGCTTCGCGCCCCGATGAGGCCTTGAGAAGATTCTCGCCGAGGTCCGCCAGGATCGCCTCATGGCTGATAAGCTTGGACATCTGGTCGTCGACCAGAAGGATGTTGACCTCATCGTGGTCAACCATCGCGCCGGTTTCGCTCAGCGATGCAGCCATTGGCGCAGGGCCGAGAGGAGCTGGTCGGTATTGACGGGTTTCGCGAGGTAGTCCGAAGCGCCGGCCTCGATGCACTTCTCGCGGTCGCCCTGCATGGCCTTTGCCGTTAGTGCGATGATCGGCAGCCTTCTCAGCGCTGCCCGGTCGCGAATTGCGGCAATCGTCTGGTAGCCGTCCATCTCCGGCATCATGATGTCCATCAAAACCAGCGCCAAATCGGGCGTGCGGTCGACGAGCGTGATCGCTTCGCGCCCGGTGGTGGCGGTCAGGACACGCATGCCACGGCGCTCGAGAACGGAGCTCAAGGCGAAAATGTTGCGCGCATCGTCATCGACGAGCAGGACCGCGCGCCCGACCAGGTTGTCATCGGAACACAACAGCCGCTCGATCATCTGCTGCTTGCCGGCCGGCAGATCGCCGATCACGCGATGCAGAAACAGAGCCGTTTCATCGAGCAGGCGTTCGGGCGAACTCGACACCTTTTACGACGATGCTGCGTGCCATTGTATGGAGCTGAGCATCCTCGTCCGCCGACAGCTCGCGTCCGGTGAACACAACGACGGGTATGTCGGCCAGCGACGCATCGGTCCGCATGCGCTCGAGCACATCGAACCCCGACATATCGGGCAGCTTGAGATCGAGCACTACGCAGTCGGCAGGATCCTTTCGTAGACTTGCGAGCGCCGCGCCGCCGGTTTCGACTACTGCGACATCGATGTCGTCGTGGGCGAGAAGCTCGGTTACGCCGACCTGTTCGGCCCTGTTGTCCTCGACGACGAGCAGGCGCTTGCGGCGCGGTTCGGCATAGGCCTTGATGCGGTCGAGTGCCTGCCCGAGGCCATCTGTGGTTGTTGGCTTGGTCAGGAACGAGAAGGCGCCGCGTGCCAGCCCATGCTGCCTGTCTTCATCGAGCGTGACGATCTGCACCGGAATATGGCGAGTTGCGGGATCCTGCTTGAGCTGGCTCAGAACCGTCCAGCCGAGCATGTCAGGCAGGAAAACATCGAGCGAGATCGCCGTCGGCCGGTATTGGTGCGCCAGCTCGAGAGCCTCTGCGCCACTTATCGCGGCGATAACTTTGAACCCCTTGTCGTGGGCGAGATCGATCATTACTCGGGCATAGTGGGGATCGTCCTCGACGATCAGCAGCGTAGCGTCGCCGGGCTCGAGGCAGTCACGGTCGTCGGGCAGATGTTCGGTCACGCGCCGCTCGCTTGCCGCCAGCAGCAGCGGCAACGAATCTGCCGACGGGCCGCCGACCGGACGGGGCGGTACAGCCGGACCGGCGTAGCGTAGCGGCAGATACAAGGTAAACGTGCTGCCGCTGCCGGGCGTGCTCTTGAGATGAATCTCGCCACCCAGCAGATTGGCGAGCTCGCGGCTGATCGCCAGACCCAATCCGGTGCCGCCATATTTGCGGCTGGTGCTGGCATCGGCCTGCTGGAAGGCCTCGAAGATCATCTTCTGCTTCTCCGCCGGAATGCCGATTCCGGTATCGGAAACCTCAAACGACACCACGCGTTCGGCCTGGCGGAGCATCGGATGGGCGCCCTGCCAAGCCACCGCTACCGCGGAAGCCGACAGCCGGATGCCGCCTTGAGCGGTGAATTTGAAGGCGTTCGACAGCAGATTCTCGAGGACCTGCTGCAGCCGCTTGGAGTCGGTGACGAGGCTACGACCGAGGGTTGGGTCGATCGCCACCTCAAATGACAGCCGCCGGCTTTCGGCTTCATGCCGGAAGGGCCGCGCCACCACCTCCAGGAGATTGCTGAAGGGAATTTCTTCGGCCTCTACAGACACAGTCCCCGACTCGATCTTGGACAGATCGAGGATGTCGCTGATCAGGTTCAGCAGGTCGGTTCCGGCGGCATGAATGGTACGCGCAAATTCGACTTGTTTGGGAGTGAGGTTGCGCTCGGGATTGTCGCCGAGTTGCTGGCCCAGAATGAGGATGCTGTTGAGCGGCGTGCGCAGCTCGTGGCTCATGTTGGCGAGGAAGTCCGACTTGTACTTCGACGTGAGCGCCAGCTCGGATGCCTTTTCCTCGAGTGCCCGGCGGGCGCGCTCGATCTCCAGGTTCTTGGCCTCGACCTCGACGTTGCGCTCGGCCAGCTGCTGCGCCTTGAGCTCCAGCTGCTCGTTGGTCTGCTGCAGCTCCGTCTGCTGTGTCTGAAGTTCGCCTGCCAACTGCTGGGACTGGGTCAGGAGGCCTTCTGTCTGCATGGTGGCCTCGATGCTGTTGAACAGGATGCCGATGCTCGATGTCAGTTGCTCGAGAAACGCAAGCTGCAAGCTGCTGAAGGTGGTGATCGAAGCAAGCTCGATGACCGCCTTGACGTCGCCTTCGAACAGCACCGGCAAGACGATGACATTGCTCGGACTCGTCTTGAACAGGGCCGAGCCGATCGAGCGAACGTCGGCGGGAAGGTCAGTGATCAGCATTCTGCGCTTGTCTGCAGCGCACTGGCCGATCAGCCCCTCGCCAAACCCTATCGCCGGCCGGAAGCCGCCGATATCGTCCTCGGCGTAGGACGCGAGCTTGCGCAAGATCGGGACCTCACCTGCCTGCATCTGGTAGATGACCCCCAACTGGGCCCCGACGAGAGACGTCAGCTCGAACAGCAGCAACCGCCCGACGGTTCCCAGATCGCGCTGGCCCTGCAGCATGCTGGTAAATTTGGCGAGGTTGGTCTTGAGCCAGTCCTGCTCTGTGTTGCGATCGGTGGTCAGGCGCAGGTTGCCGATCATCGTATTGATGTTGTCCTTGAGCTCGGCAACCTCGCCGCGAGCGTCGACCTGAATCGACCGGGTGAGGTCGCCCTTGGTCACGGCCGTTGCCACCTCGGCAATGGCGCGCACCTGAGTCGTGAGGTTGGCTGCCAGAAGATTGACGTTGCCAGTGAGGTCTTTCCAGGTGCCGGCGGCGCCAGGCACGTTCGCCTGACCTCCGAGCCGGCCCTCAACGCCCACTTCGCGAGCGACTGATGTTACCTGCTCTGCAAAGGTCGCAAGTGTGCCCGTCATGTTGTTGATGGTCTCGGCAAGCGCCGCCACCTCGCCCTTGCTCTTGACGGTGAGATTCTGCTTGAGGTCGCCGTCAGCGACGGCGGTCACGACCTTCACGATGCCGCGTACCTGCTCGGTGAGGTTGGCCGCCATCACGTTGACGTTGTCGGTCAGGTCCTTCCAGGTGCCGGCGACGCCGGAGACCTGCGCCTGGCCGCCGAGCTTGCCCTCGGTGCCGACCTCGCGGGCGACACGCGTCACCTCGCCGGCAAAGGCGTTGAGCTGATCGACCATCGTGTTGATGGTGTTCTTGAGCTCCAAGATCTCGCCCTTCACGTCGACCGTGATCTTGCGCGACAGGTCGCCGCGGGCCACGGCGGTCGTCACCTCGGCGATGTTCCTCACCTGGGTGGTTAGATTGGCGGCGAGCAGATTGACGTTGTCGGTCAGGTCCTTCCAGGTGCCGGCCACGCCCGGCACCACCGCCTGGCCGCCGAGCCTGCCTTGGGTGCCGACCTCGCGGGCGACGCGGGTAACTTCAGCGGCGAAAGCCCGCAGCTGATCGACCATCGTGTTGATGGCTTCCTTGAGGAGCAGGATCTCGCCGCGCACGTCGACGGTGATCTTCTTCGACAGATCGCCGTTGGCGACCGCAATGGTCACCTCGGCAATGTTCCGCACCTGACCGGTGAGGTTGTTGGCCATCGAATTGACACTCTCGGTGAGGTCCTTCCAGGTCCCGGCAACCCCCGGCACGGCAGCCTGGCCGCCGAGCTTGCCATCGGTACCCACCTCGCGGGCGACGCGGGTCACTTCACCGGCGAAGGCGTTGAGCTGATCCACCATCGTGTTGATGGTTTCCTTAAGCTGCAGAATCTCGCCCTTCGCATCGACGGTAATCTTGCGTGACAGGTCGCCACGGGCCACCGCGGTCGTCACCTCGGCAATATTCCTCACCTGGCCGGTGAGATCGCCGCCCATCGAGTTGACGCTGTCGGTCAAGTCCTTCCAGGTGCCGGCAACACCAGGCACCGTCGCCTGACCGCCGAGGCGTCCTTCCGTGCCAACCTCGCGGGCGACGCGCGTCACCTCACCCGCAAACCGGTTGAGCTGGTCGACCATCGTGTTCAGCGTTTCTTTGAGTTCGCAGGATCTCGCCTCGCACGTCGACGGTAATCTTGCGTGACAGATCACCACTCGCGATGGCGGTGGCTACTTCGGCAATGTTACGTACTTGCGCTGTCAGGTTTCCGGCCATGGAATTTACGCTGTCGGTCAGGTCCTTCCAGGTGCCGGCGACGCCGGAGACCTGCGCCTGGCCGCCGAGCTTGCCCTCGGTGCCGACCTCGCGGGCGACACGCGTCACCTCGCCGGCAAAGGCGTTGAGCTGATCGACCATCGTGTTGATGGTGTTCTTGAGCTCCAAGATCTCGCCCTTCACGTCGACCGTGATCTTGCGCGACAGGTCGCCGCGGGCCACGGCGGTCGTCACCTCGGCGATGTTCCTCACCTGGGTGGTTAGATTGGCGGCGAGCAGATTGACGTTGTCGGTCAGGTCCTTCCAGGTGCCGGCCACGCCCGGCACCACCGCCTGGCCGCCGAGCCTGCCTTGGGTGCCGACCTCGCGGGCGACGCGGGTAACTTCAGCGGCGAAAGCCCGCAGCTGATCGACCATCGTGTTGATGGCTTCCTTGAGGAGCAGGATCTCGCCGCGCACGTCGACGGTGATCTTCTTCGACAGATCGCCGTTGGCGACCGCGATGGTCACCTCGGCAATGTTCCGCACCTGACCGGTGAGGTTGTTGGCCATCGAATTGACACTCTCGGTCAATTCCTTCCACACACCGGTGACCTCGCTGACCTGGGCCTGGCCGCCGAGCTTGCCATCGGTGCCCACCTCGCGGGCGACGCGGGTCACCTCCGAGGTGAACACGGCGAGCTGCTTGATCATTTTATTGACGATGTTGGCCGAGCGCAGAAATTCGCCCTGCAGTGGCCGGCCATCCACCTCGAGCCGAACCGTGTCCAGCAGATCGCCCTGAGCGACGGCAGCCACCACACGCGTCACTTCCTTGGTCGGCCACAGAAGATCATCAATCAGCGTGTTTACGGAGGTCTCCATATCCCCCCACGCACCCTTGGACAGGGTGTTGCGGAGGCGCTGGCGGGTTTGACCCTTCCGGCCGACCGCCTGACCCAATCGCTCGAGCTGCTGGGCCATCTGCTGACTCGCGCCAACGATGTCGTTGAAGGCATCCGCGATCTTGCCAACGGTGCCGTCAGCGTTGCCAGGCATCCTGACCGTGAAGTCGCCGGCCCGCATGGCCTGCAAAGCCAACAATAGCGCGTCCAGTTGCCGGGCAGTGCCGTTCGTCGTCTTGGGTGTGCTCAACACGCCAGCGGCCGACCCCCGCGCGTGCCTGTTGCCTCCCTTACCGGATTTGGGGACGATCAGGTCCATGGCATTCCTCTTGAGCGTATTCCACCCGACGGATTGCAAGGCTCTTTGAAGAAACTGCAAGTCTCGCCGCGCAAGTACCGACACGGGGATCTATTTATCGGCGCATAATCTGCCCCACTAACGAACCTCGCCCGCCCACAAAAGTTCCGGATGAAAAAGAAATATTGTCGAACATAACTAGAACAACTATAAATGTTGCGGTTTTGTTCCGATTCTTTGGGCGTTACCCGCCGCAGCCAGAAGGTTGACGAGATGCTGACCAAAAAGCAGTTTGAGCTTTTGATGTTCATCCACGAACGGCTAAAGGAGGCGGGTGTGCCGCCCTCTTTCGATGAGATGAAGGAGGCCCTCGACCTTCGATCGAAGTCGGGCATCCATCGTCTCATCACGGCGCTCGAGGAGCGCGGTTTCATCCGCCGCCTGCCCCATCGGGCACGGGCGCTCGAAGTGGTAAAGTTGCCGGAATTGGTGGCTCCAAGCCTTTTCGCACAACGGCAGAAGACTGCGTTCAGCCCCAATGTCATCCAGGGCTCACTTGGACGGGTCAAGGCGCTGCCGCAGACAGCCGATGGAAGCCCGCGCGGTGCGGTGGTGCCGGTCATGGGCAGGATCGCCGCCGGCGTACCGATATCAGCCATCCAGGATCACACGCACAACATCGCCGTTCCACCCGAGATGCTCGGCACCGGCGATCATTTTGCGCTCGAGGTCAAGGGCGACTCCATGGTCGACGCCGGAATTTTCGAAGGCGATACGGTGGTGATCAGGAAAGCCGACACAGCACAGACGGGCGACATTGTCGTCGCCTTGATCGATGATGAGGAAGCGACGCTCAAGCGCCTTCGCCGCAAGGGAGCGTCAATCGCCCTCGAAGCCGCAAACGCGGCATACGAAACCCGAATATTCGGTCCGGACAGAGTTCGCGTACAGGGAAAACTCGTCGGCTTGATTCGCCGGTACTGACGGCTGGGTCCCTGCGTCAGGAGTCCTTGCTTCCTGGGCGCGCGGGAGGGTCTGCCGGTCGCTTGCGCGGTTTGGGCTCGGCGACCCACGGCCGAAGGCCACGGTGCTCGCGAACCGTGCTCATCTTCAGCGAATCATCCGCAATGAAGATCGCATGGGCGCCATGCCGCCACACATCGAAACGGTCGACGCGATGGGTGATGTTCCGGCAGCGGCGGCGCAGCGGAAATGCCGCCACGACAAGATCGACCTCGGGGCAAGAAAAGTCCTGTTCGGCTTCCTCCGTGAGGTAAGCTACTCGTCGGCCCTTGACGACGGCCAGACAGACCTCGGGTTTACAGGACCAGCCCTGCCGGCGGTGAGCATCGATCGGCTTGGCGCCGTCGCCGTCACTCAACAGCCAGCGCTCGACAGCAAAGGTGCTGCGCCGCGCCAACGCCGGGACGAGCTCGCCCGCGGAGTTGCGAATAGCCACATTGCGGGCCGTGCGCTCGACCAGGATGTCGGGCTCGCTGCGCCATCCGGCGATCAGCAATCCAGCCAGCAGAGCCAGCATTCCCAGCCACCGCACGCCGGTTTTGAAAATGCAGCACCAAAGCAACCCTGAGATCATTAGCAGTACGGCTGGCGAGCCATAGCTCGCGGCGACAATCTGGGCTCCGGGGAGACTTGCCGTCCAATCGGAAATTGCCATTACGGCGTCCAAACCGAAGCCCATGGCCGCCAGCGGCAATGGTTCAAGCCCCAACGGTATGAGCAGAGTAGCTCCAAGCGCCATCGGCATGACGATGAAGCTCACGACCGGCAGGGCGAGCAGGTTCGCAAGCAAACCGTAGACGGCGATTCGATTGAAGTGAAAGGCAGCAACCGGACCGGTGCACAGACCGGCAATCAGGCTGGTGGCGGCAGCAAAAACGATGCCTCGGATCAACCGCCGAACGCTCCGGGGTACAAGACTTGACCTGACTTCGCCTTCGGTATCGAGCCAGTTTCTGTCGCGGGCCGCCTCGTAGAAGCTCATGAGTCCCGCAACAGCAAGAAAGCTCATCTGAAATCCCGCATCAAGCGCGGATGCCGGCCGCAGAAGGAGCACGACGAGAGCGGCCATCGCCACGTTGCGCAAGCTGAGCGCCGGGCGATCGAACAGTATGGCGCCGAACATGATAGCGAGCATGATGTAGGAGCGCTGGGTCGGTACCTCGCTACCGGACAGGAGCAGATAGAAGGCGCCAACGGTCAACGCGCCCAAAGCGGCCCATTTCTTGATCGGCCAGTTTGCAGCCAACGATGGCGACAAGGCGAGCAGTGCCCGCACCAACCAAAAGAATCCTCCGGCGACCAGCGTCATGTGAAGGCCGGAGATCGAAATGACATGCGCAAGGCCCGAGGCCTGCAAGCTCGAAGTGGTGGACGCCGACACACTGCTCCGATCGCCGGTCACGAGCGCCGTGGCAAAGGCTCCTACGTCCCCCGGAAGCGCCTGTGAAATTCGGCCGCCGATGAGCTCCCGGAGCACTTCCAGCCTGTGCTTCACCTCGAGAATGGGGCCCGCGGAGCGCTGCTTATCGACTTCGAGCGAATTTAGAACGCGCCCGGTCGCCCCGATACCGCGCAGCCATTGACTGCGTGCGTGGTCGTAGCCTCCGGGAGCCACCGGGGTCAGCAGCGGGAACAGCCTTAGGCTGCCGGAAACGAACCTCCCGATACGCAGATCACCGCTCACGGGGACAGTGAGCACGATCCGTTTCGGCCGCTCATTGACGGGAAGGTCCTCGAGCGCAACGATCCGCACAGTGAGCGCGGCGCTGCGCCGCCCGCGCCGGTCAATGTTCTCGATCACTCCTTCGAAGCGGGAAACTTCGGTGACTGAGGCGACCAGGGGCGTGCCTGACAAGATCGCATTGCACTTTGCCAATATGAATCCCGCCAGCGCGGCGCCAAACATCGCAGCCGCCCAAGGTCGCTCACGCCAGCACGTGTAAGTCAGAGTGGCAAGAGCCCCCAGCGCCAGCATGATCACACCAGCGCCGGGCTCTATGGGCAACGAGAAATAGACACCAATCCCGGCCACGAGCCCGACCGGCAGCCAGAGAAATCCCCGGCCCGCCTCGCGCTCGACGCAAGTTGCACTTCTTAGCGAGCCAAAACGGTGCAGCAGCCGGCCAACCCCCTCCAGCTGTCGAGTGTCCTCCAGGACTGCGCTCACCGCTCTCCCGCCCTTAAACCATTTGGCGCGCTGTGCTAGACCGCCGCGCACACCAACGATCATTGCGGACATCGGCGCAAATGTCATCGCCCGTAATAACCCGGTTCGCTCCTTCCCCCACCGGGTTCCTGCACATCGGCGGCGCTCGGACCGCATTGTTCAACTGGCTGTTTGCACAACGCATGCAGGGTAAAATGCTGCTGCGCATCGAGGACACCGATCGCGAGCGCTCGTCGCAAGCGGCGGTTGAAGCCATTCTCGATGGCCTTGGCTGGCTCGGTCTGTCGTGGGACGGCGAGCCTGTCTCTCAGTTCGCCAGGGCGACGAGACACCGGGAAGCGGCCGAGACACTCCTTGCCAACGGGCAAGCCTATCGCTGCTACTGCAGTCCCCGGGAACTTGAGGAGATGCGCGCCAAAGCCAAGGCTGAGGGGCGTCCGCAACGCTACGACGGAACCTGGCGGGACCGCAGCCCGTCGGAGGCGCCCACGTGGGTGCCAGCCGTCGTCCGGTTCAAGGCGCCGCTCGAGGGTACCACCGTCATCGAAGACCAAGTCCAGGGCAGAGTGGAGTTTCAGAACCGGGATTTGGACGATTTGGTCATTCTGCGTTCCGATGGCTCGCCCACCTACAACCTGTCGGTAGTGGTCGACGACCATGATATGAGTATCACGCATGTCATTCGTGGCGTCGATCATCTGACCAACGCTGCGCGCCAGTCACAAATCTACCGCGCCCTCGGCTGGACGATACCGGTGATGGCGCATATTCCCCTGATCCATGGCCCCGATGGCGCCAAGCTTTCGAAGCGTCACGGAGCCCTGGGTGTAGAGGTCTATCGTGCCATGGGCTACCTCCCGGAAGCCATGCGCAATTATCTCGCTCGTCTCGGCTGGAGCCATGGGGATGACGAAATTTTCTCGACCCGCCAGCTTATTGAATGGTTTTCACTGGAGGGGATTGGCAGATCTGCAGCGCGGTTCGATTTCGCAAAGCTCGAAAGCCTCAACGGACACTATATGCGCGCCGCTGCCGATCGCGACCTCGTGGAAGCGCTAATCGATTTTCTCGCACTCAGCCAGGATCGGACTTCCAATGTCGGGAGCGTTGACATCGAGGCGCGCCGCAGGCTGCTGAAAGCGATGCCGGGTCTCAAGGAGCGGGCAAAGACGTTGAAGGAGCTTGCGCAGAACGCGCGCTTTCTGTTCGAGCTTCCGCAGCCTGACGAAAAAGCATTGGCGTTTCTCGATAACGAAGGGGCACACATCCTGAGAAACGCATATCAGATCCTAACCGCCAACACCGATTGGACCGCCTCGGCCCTCGATCGCGAGGTGCGGCAGCTCGCCGAACAGCTGAACACCAAGCTTGGCAACGTCGCCCAGCCCCTGCGTGCAGCGCTGACCGGGTCCACGACCTCGCCCGGTGTCTTCGAGGTCATGGAAGCCCTCGGCCGCGAAGAAACGCTGCGGCGCATCGACCTCTACACGCGATCTCGTGAATAGCCATATTGCAACGCAATACCTTGGACAGCACTTGCAGCAATGAGACCGATGCGGTAGCCAACGTGCCTCACCATGGAGCGTCAAGCGATGCCTAAAGGCGCCAATTCGGCAACTCTTACACTAAACGGCAAGGACCATGTGATGTCGGTGCTAAAGGGCACGGTCGGGCCGGACGTTGTCGACATATCGACCCTTTACAAGGATGCCGACGTGTTCACCTACGATCCCGGATTCACGTCCACTGCAGCGTGCGAATCGAAGATTACCTATATCGATGGCGATGCCGGAATTCTGCTCTATCGTGGCTATCCGATCGAGCAACTCGCCGAACACGGCGACTTCCTCGAGACCTGCTATCTGCTCTATTACGGCGAACTGCCGAACCAGGCCCAACGGCGCGAATTCGAAAATGCCATCACCAATCACACCATGCTGCACGAGCAGATGGCGAGATTCTATCAGGGCTTTCGGCGCGATGCCCATCCAATGGCGGTAATGGTCGGAACGGTAGGGGCACTTTCTGCCTTCTACCATGACTCCACCGACATCAGCGACCCGGCACAGCGCGAGATCGCCAGCCGCCGCATGATCGCCAAATTGCCGACCATCGCGGCCATGGCCTTCAAATATTCGATCGGGCAGCCATTCATCTACCCGCGCAACGATCTTTCGTACGCAGCGAACTTCCTGCATATGTGCTTTGCGGTACCTTGCGAATCATACAGGCCAAATCCGGTCCTGACGCGGGCCATGGACCGCATCTTCATCCTGCATGCCGATCACGAGCAGAACGCCTCTACCTCCACAGTGAGGCTCGCAGGCTCTTCCGGGGCCAATCCGTTTGCCTGCATTGCCGCGGGGATTGCCTGTCTGTGGGGGCCAGCGCATGGCGGCGCGAACGAGGCGGCGCTCGCCATGCTGATGCAAATCGGCCGGCCGGAGAACATCCCAAAATACGTCGCCAAGGCAAAGGACAAGGACGATCCCTTTCGGCTCATGGGATTCGGGCACCGTGTGTACAAAAGCTACGATCCACGCGCCAAGATCATGCAGAAGACAACGCACGAGGTGCTCAACGAGCTCGGCATCAAGGACGAGCCGCTGTTCGATGTCGCGCGCGAGCTTGAACAGATCGCGCTCAGGGACGAGTACTTCATCGAGCGCAAGCTTTACCCGAACATCGACTTCTATTCAGGGATTACACTGAAAGCGCTGGGTTTCCCGACATCGATGTTCACGGTGCTCTTTTCGCTGGCCCGCACCGTCGGCTGGATTGCCCAGTGGAAGGAAATGATCGAAGACCCGGATCACCGGATCGGCCGGCCGCGGCAGCTTTATACGGGATCAAAACGGCGGGACTATGTACCGCTGAGCCGCCGCGGCAAAGTAGGCGCTCCCCAGGCTATTGCCGACCGCTCTTCAACATGGCGCTGATTTCGGCTTCAGCCACCTGCTTTCCTTCGACGTGAGCCTCGGCCGAAAACTTCCACACCGGGGGCCGCTTTTGGACGAGCCGTACCGGAAAGTGGACCGTGTCGCCGGGCAGGACCGGCTTGCGGAAGCGCGCGCGATCGATGGACATGAAGTAGACGATGCTGTCCGCGCCCGCCGCTCCAAGACTGCTCATCACCAGGGCTGCCGCGGTCTGGGCCATGGCTTCGACCAGGAGGACGCCCGGCATCACGGGGCGGCCCGGGAAGTGACCGGCAAAAAATGGCTCATTCATCGTAACGTTCTTGATGCCGGTCGCCGACTGCTCACCGTCCATGTCCACGACCCGGTCGATGAGCAGGAAAGGGTAGCGATGGGGCAGAAGCTCGAGAATGCGGGCGATGTCTGCCTGGGCCAGCGTGCCGTTCCTAAAACTTGCTGCCGACGCCGAAGCGGAAATACTCCACTTCATCGTAGTCGGCCTTCAGGAAGGGATAGGCGAGGTCGAAACGCAATGGACCGAACGGTGATTCCCAGGTGATGCCGGCGCCGGCTGAAGCCCGCAGTTCGGCGGTATCAAACACCTTGCACACACCGTCGGCCCCGCAACTGCCATCGGTCACGGTAACGTCTTTCTCAGGCGCATTGAACAGGGTACCGAAGTCCGAAAAGATCGATCCGGACAAACCGAACTCCTGCGGAAGGCCCAGTGGGAAAATGACTTCAACGGTGCCCACGCCGAAGGTCTGCCCACCGATCGCATCGGTGCCAGAAGAATTTTCGCGCTCCTGGCGCGGCCCAATGCCCGACCGCGCGAAGCCACGGAACGTGTCACCGCCTTTGTAGAACCGGTCGAGGATCGGCACTTCATCACCAGCCCACGGCTCCATTTGGCCCGCAGTGCCCTTTAGCTTCAGCGTAAAGCCCTCAAGCAAGGGGTAGAAATAGTAGCCCGCAAACTCGCCGCTGAGGTAATGCACGTCACCGCCGAGGCCCGCCACTTCGGTATCGGTTTGAAAGCGATAACCCGACGTCGGCTTTATCGGATTGTCGAGCTGATCGTAGATGTAACTCGTACCTATCATCGACTTGTTCGTCGTGCCTTCCGCATCCCTGATGGCCAGCGAAACTTGGTCCGGATCGTTGACGTCAACGATCCGATGCGTGAAGTTGTATCTCGTCATCACCGTCGAGTTTTCATCCAGCCTGAAGCCGAAGCGGAACCCGCCGCCGTACTGCTGAGTGGTAAACGAGGACTCCTCCTGCTGGTTGGTGTTCTGGAAGACTGCGTCGACGCCTGCAGAGATCCGGCGTCCCAAGAAGTAGGGCTCGGTGAACGAGAAGCTGACGTTCTGGCGCTTAAAGCTGGCGGAAGTCGAGATACTGACACGCTGCCCCCGACCCAAAAAATTCCTTTCGGCAAGGGTTATGGAACCGATGACGGTTTCCTGGGTCGAGTAGCCGGCGGCGAACGAAATCGAACCTGTCGATTTCTCCTGAACCTCGATTACCAGCACGACCCGGTCAGCCGAGCTGCCGGGATCTTCGCGAATGTCGATCTTCTCAAAGAAGTCGAGAGCGGTCAGGCGCCGGCGCGCCCGGTCTACCAGAAAACGATTGAAGGCGTCGCCTTCGACAAGGCGAATTTCCCGGCGGATCACCCGATCGAGAGTGCGGACGTTGCCGCGAATGTCGATGCGTTCGATGTATACGCGAGGCCCTTCCTGGACGTTGTAAACGATGCTGAGGGTGCGATTGACCGGGTCGCGCTCGATGTTCGGCTCGACCTTGGCAAACGCGTAGCCGGCCTTGCCGGCCTCGAGCGTCATCCGCTCGACGGTCTGATCGACCTTGTTGGCGTTGTAGCGGCTGCCTGTCTCGGTTCTGATCGAAGCATTGAGGATGGCCGGATCGAGCGAGGTCGAACCGGTGTTTACCGTGACCGCGCCGACCGAATACTCCGGTCCTTCTTCGAGCGCGATGGTGATATAGAACCTCTCGCCGTCGGGCGCGAGTTCCGCGGTCGCCGCGATTACGCGAAAATCCGCATATCCGTTCTTCAGGTAGTAGCGGCGCAACAACTCCTTGTCGAACTCGAGACGGTCCGGGTCATAGTTGTCGGTAGTCGAGAAAAATTTCCACCACCGCGATTCCGACGTCGAGATGGCACGGCGCAGCTGCCCGTCGCTGAAGGCCTCATTGCCGATAAAGGCAATACGTTCAATGCGCGTCGAGGCGCCTTCCTGGACCTCGAACACGAGGTCGACCCGGTTCTGCGGCAGGCGGATGATCTTGGGCTCGACGCGCGCCGAAAAGAGACCCGAGCGGCGATAGAGTGCGACGATGCGCTGCACGTCGCTCTGGACGCGCGAGCGGGTAAAGATCGTGCGCTCTTTCAACTCGACTTCCTTGGCAAGGTTCTCGTCGGTGATCTCGCTGTTGCCTTCGAACGCAACCCGGTTGATAAGCGGATTTTCCTCGACCTGAACGACGATTGTATTGCCGCGACGGAAAACGCGCACGTCGGAGAACAGACCGGTCTGGAAGAGATTTTTCACGGACTCGTCGATGGCCTCCGAACTGCCGACGTCGCCTTCGGTGACCTGCATGTAGGCGAGAATCGTATCCGTCTCGACGCGCTGATTGCCTTCTACGACAATGTTGCGAACAGTCTGGGCAACAGCCGCGGAACCGAATCCTCCCCATGGGAAAGTCGGTCCCATACCGGCGGCAAGCGCCATTATGGCAATGAAAACAATCCGATATCGCATCCTGGAGCCATTCACCCGCTAATGACACCCACCCCGCGTGGCATGCAAATCAGCATCGATCAATAACGATGTTTGCCTCCCATTGCAAATCAAGAATTTGGCAATGGCCGCTTGACTTTAACCGCGAGACATGAAGCCCGGAAAGTAGCGTGCCAGATCGTTCCAGAAGGCGAACAACAACAACGCCAAGACGAGCGCAAAGCCAACCTTGAATCCCCATTCCTGGGCATTGGCGCCGAGCGGACGGCCGCGGGCAGCTTCGATGGCGTAGTAGAGGAGGTGACCGCCGTCCAACATAGGCACCGGAAAGAGATTGATGAGCCCGATGCTGACCGACAGTAACGCAACAATCTGTATGAGATCATAGATGCCCTGCGCTGCCGCCTTGCCCGAAATATTGGCAATGCTGAGCACTCCGCCGATCTGCTTGGCGCTCTCCTTGCCGGTAAAGATTCGTCCAATGAAATGCAGAGTCTGCTCGATCAGCTTCCAAGTCTCCTTGCCGCCGAGCCATAGCGCCTCGACCGGATTCTTGCGGACGTAGTGGAGGTCACTGGGGCTCTTTGAAACGCCGAGAAGACCGACCTGGATCTTGCCGCCAAGACCATCATCGATCTCGGTGGATCGCGGAACGATCTCAAATTCGATTGGCTGGCCCGCCCGGTCGACTTCGACGCGAAGCATCTCTCCGGACCGCGGCATGACAATTCTCTGGATGTCGCTGAAATTGACGATCTCCTGGTCGTCGATGCGCCGGACGATATCGCCGGGCAGGATGCCAGCAACCTCGGCTGCGCTACCCGGTTGCACCGTCTCGACGCGAGGCTCCAGCATTGGAACCCCGACCACAACGAAGCCGAGCGCGAAGATCAGCGTCGATAAAAGGAAGTTGGCGAGCGGTCCCGCGGCCACGATTGCCGCTCGTACACCGACGCTCTTGGCGTAGAAGTTGCCAGGCGACAGGCGTGCCGATTCGTCGAGGGATTGCGGCAAAGGCAGGCTCGCCGGGTTGGCGTCACCCTCGAATTTCACGTAGCCGCCGAGCGGCAGCCAGCCAAATTTCCACCGCGTGCCGAGCCGATCCGTAAAGCCGATGATTTCGCGGCCGAAGCCTATGGAGAACGCCTCGACGTTAACCCGACAGCGGCGGGCAACCAGGAAGTGACCGAGCTCATGAATGAAAACGATCACCGTCAGAACAAACAGAAAGGCAACAAAAGAAAACAAGGCGGTTCCAAACTGGCTCAAAAATGTCGACAGCATCGATAGCTCCTCATCCAACAACAACCAGTGACATCATCAACGATGGGTGTTGCGAACTTGTTCGCATTAGGACGCCAGCTCCGTATCGCAGTCAACCCAAGCTCCATACGACGCGCCAGCAGAGTTACCACAAAAGCAGTCCCGCCGCGGCAGACTTGCCATCGCCATGGGCGAGGCCGATCACGGCAGCAGCCACAGCGGCCGCAGCCAGCCCATCGACACGGTCGAGCACGCCGCCATGTCCTGGAATCATCTGTCCTGAGTCCTTTGCTCCTGCCCACCGCTTGAGGGCCGACTTCGAACAGGTCGCCGGCCTGCTCGATCATGGCCAGAAGGCCGCCAAGCAGCATCAGGGGCCAGAGCCTTGCTACGTTCGACCATGCGCCAGCGGCGAGAGCGGCCAGCGCGCCGCCGACGATTGCACCGCTGAAGCCAGCCCACGTCTTGTTCGGCGAGAGCGTCGGGGCAAGCCGGGGTCCACCGATGACGCGCCCGGCAAAGTATGCGGCCGTGTCTGCAACCCAAACCACCAGCAGGACCAACATTACGGCTTGAAAACCCCAGCTCTCATCGGAGCGCAACAGCACCAGCGAGGCGGCAGGGAGCGCCAGGTAGGGTATTCCGGCCAGTGACCACAGGCTGAACGGAGCGCCGGAGAGATGCGCCAGCCACAGGCTTGAGATCCATAGCCCGAGGATGGTTGCCGCAGCCAGCGCAGGTACAGAAAGCGCCGGCAGGATGGTTGCCGCGATTCCGCCAGCCGCATGAAGGAGGAACTGAGTGGCGCTTCCCGCGTGGACCAGCCGTGTCCACTCCTTCGCCATGAGCGCCGCGAGCACGGCTATGAGACCGGCATACCACCAGCCGCCCAGGCGCACTGCGGCGATCACCAATGGAATGAGAACGACCGCTGAGGCGATCCTGATCTGAAGATCGCGCCATTGGAACCATGTGCCGGCAACCACGCCTGCTACACCTGCATGATTTCTGCTTCCTTGTGAGCCAGCACAGCGTCGACTTCCTTGATTGTCTGGTCGGTGAGTTTCTGAACTTCCTCGGCCATGGTGCGATGCTCGTCCTCACTGATCTTGTGGTCTTTCTCGAGCTTCTTCAAAAGCTCCATTCCGTCGCGGCGAACATTTCGCACCGCGATGCGTGCTTTCTCGGCGTATTGGTGGGCGACCTTGGTCAACTCCTTGCGCCTCTCCTGCGAAAGCTCGGGAATGCGGAGACGAATCACCTGACCCTCCGTCTGCGGATTGAGGCCCAGGTTCGAGGCACGGATGGCCTTTTCGACAGCGATGACCACGCCCCGGTCCCAGACCTGCACCGAAATGAGCCGCGGCTCCGGTACCGTGACGCTGGCAACCTGATTCAACGGCATCATCGCCCCATAGGCGTCCACGACGATCGGATCCAGCAGACCCGCCGAGGCGCGACCGGTGCGCAAGCCCGCAAACTCATGCTTCAGCGCTTCGATTGCACCATGCATTCGCCGGCCAACCTCCTTGAGATCGAACGTGGTCATATGGGTCATCGCCAAACTCCCATGAGTGGTCCGCCATCTAACTGCATTTTCTCGTTGCGGGGAATTACTTCGCCTGGGCGAAACATGTCCTATGCCTTCACGATGGTGAAACGTCCGCGCCCGTGAATGACCTCCAGGACCGCCCCCGGTACCCTGATGGAGAACACGACCACGGGAATGCGGTTGTCGCGGGCAAGTGCAATGGCGGCTGGGTCCATGATTCGCAAATCCTTGACCAGGATCTCGTTGAACGTGGTCTCCTCATACCGTTTGGCGTCCGGCACCGTCTTCGGATCGGCGCTGTAGATGCCGTCTACGCTCGTGCCCTTGAGCAGGGCATCACATGCCATTTCGGCGGCGCGCAAGGCCGCCCCCGTATCGGTGGTGAAGAACGGCAGTCCCGTACCAGCCGCACAGATCACGGCCCGACCGGCCTCCAGGTGGTGTACTGCCGTGGCGCGTGAATAGGTTTCGCAAACGGTAGGCATCGGGATCGCCGAGAGCACCCTGGCATCAACGCCCCGGTCTTCCAAAGCTCCCTGCATGGCGAGCGCGTTCATGACGGTCGCCAGTATGCCCATATGGTCGGCACTCACGCGGTCCATGCCTTTGGCGGCGGCCGCCATGCCACGAAAAATGTTGCCGCCGCCAACAATGATGCTCAGTTGGGCGCCCGCTGCCAGGCACCCTGCCGCCTCGCCGGCGATGCGGTTGACGGTGGGCGTATGAATGCCGAATGGCTCAGGACCCATGAGCGCTTCGCCCGATATCTTCAGCAACACGCGCCGGAATTTGAGCTTGTCATGCATCGGCAACCGCAAAGGCTGCCGGCGTTCCGAATAGGAGCTGCACTTGTATCAAGTTACGCCCGCCGCTTTGGCAACGCCCTCGCCCAACTGGTAGCGAACGAAGCCCGCGAGCTTTAGCGGTGCGCCCACTTTGGCTTCCGCCTCCTTGAGCACTTGGCCAACCGTCTTTGCGCCATCGTGAATGTAGACCTGATCCACGAGACACGCCTCCTTGGCGAAACTCCGCAGCCCGGACGCAATGATCTTTTCCAGGACCTGGGCGGGCTTGCCCGCGTTCTTCTCGGTCAATATGGCCTTTTCGCGGGCGAGCGTCGCGGAGTCGACACCGGACAAGTCGACGGCAAGCGGGTTGGCAGCGGCCACATGCATCGCCAGATGACGCCCCAGCTCATTCAACCCGTCATGCTTTCCCGTCGACTCGAGAGCCACCAGAACGCCAATCCTGCCCATTCCTGGCGCAATTCGGTTGTGAATGTAGGATCCGATGACGCCATTGGCGACCGCCAGCGCGGCGGTGCGTCGAACCGTCATGTTCTCACCAATGGTCGCCACCATCTCGGCGACATGCTCGGCCACGCTTTGTTTGGAGCCGGGGAAACTTGCGCCACGAAGCTTGTCGAGGGAGCCGCCCGCCTGGACGGCGAGCCGAACGATTTGCGCCACCATGGCCTGAAATTTCTCGTTCCTGGCAACGAAGTCGGTCTCCGAGTTGACTTCGACGAGCGCGCCGCGCAAGCCATCCACCGCGACCGCGACTAGTCCTTCCGCCGCAAGCCGATCCGCCTTTCGCGCGGCCTTGGACTAGGCCCTTGGCCCGCAGCCAATCGACCGCCACCTCCATGCTTCCCTGCGATTCCCGCAGCGCAGTCTTGCAGTCCATCATGCCCGCGCCGGTTTTCTCGCGCAGCTCTTTCACCATGCTCGCGGTGATGTCAGCCATTCCCAGGTCCTCGTGCAGGCAACTTTCAGCCGGCGACATGGTCGGCTGGAGCAACGTTCGAATTAGTTGACAGCAGGCCTTTCGCCTGCTCGACCCACTCCTCGCGGCCGATCCGGCCCTTGAGCTTCAGCTTCTCATCGAAGGCCGTTACCTGATCGTGCGTCCAGCCAGCGATCTGGTGCAATGAAGTCACCCCTTCGGCGGCGAGCTTTTTCTGCAGCGTGGCGCCGATGCCGCTGATGAGCGAAACATCATCGTGATTGGCCGCGGGCGCGGGTGGCGTTGCAACATCCGGTACAGGCTCCGTCAGCGGGTTTGCAGAGGCGCCGATATCGACCCCGGACTGCATTTGGGAAACGCTGAGACCTTCGAGGGCCGCTCGCGCGATCAGATCGCAGTAGAGGTTGATGGCTCGACCGGCATCATCGTTTCCGGGCACCGGGTGGGATACGCCGGCAGGATCGCTGTTCGAGTTGAGCACAGCCACCACAGGTATATTCAGCCGATTGGCCTCCTTGATGGCCAGCTGCTCCTTGTTGGTGTCGATCACAAACATGATATCCGGCGTTCCCCCCATTTCCTTGATACCGCCCAAGGCGTCTTCGAGCTTTTTCCTTTCGCGCGTCAGTTGCAGGAGCTCACGCTTGGTCAGACCCACGCCTTCCTTGGCCGTCAGCTCATCGAGCTGGCGCAGGCGCTTGATCGAGTTTGAGATCGTCTTCCAGTTGGTGAGAGTGCCCCCGAGCCAACGTGAGTTAATGTAGTACTGGGCGCAGCGTTTCGCTGCCTCGACGATCGGCTCGGATGCCTGGCGCTTGGTGCCGACAAACAAGACCCGACCCCCGCGGGCGACGGCGTCGCGGACGGCCACGAGGGCTTGGTGCAGCAGCGGAACCGTCTGAGCCAGGTCGATGATGTGAATGCCATTGCGCGATCCATAGATGTAGCTTTTCATCTTTGGATTCCAGCGATGGGTTTGATGGCCGAAATGGACGCCTGCTTCCAGAAGCTGGCGCATGGAAAAATCAGGCAAAGCCATGCCCTGTCACTCCTTCTCCGGTTGGGACCGCCGCGGGCGCGTTGGGGATGGTGCGAGCACCAGCACCGGAAGGTCGCAGGCTATATGGGGATGACAGTCCCGCGCCCGGCGACCCAGCGTCCGCGTGTGAATTTAGAGAAGGCCTTCTAGTGGAGGCCGGCTGGCGATGCAAGAGGCGTCGCAGAGAGCCCCAGAGGAGCTTCAGAGGAGCCTTGGCCTTGGATTAGAGGAGCCCCTGATCAGAAGATCCTGAACATCAACCACGCCGGGGATCGCCTTGATGGCGCCTTTGAGCTGCGGGCTCACGGAGAATTTGTTACCCAGCGCGATCGCGACCTCGCGGCCTCCCGGCAGTTGCAGGATCAGCTGAACAGGCGCCCTGCCGCCATTGCTGAGACGGCGGGCTATGGATTCGAGTGGCGCTTCGTCTCTAAGGAAAATGGTAATGCCAGCTTGTATGCCGGCGGTTACCTGCTCGAGCAACTCGACACCCTGAAGGCGCAGCCGGACTTCTTCACCATCCACATCGGCCTCGACCTTGGCGATGATCGCGCTACCGGGTTCAAGTAGGTCACGGGCCGCTGCCAGCAGGTCGGAGAATGCGACCGCCTCGAACTGGCCTGAAGGATCGGAGAGCCCGACAAACGCGAAGCGGCTGCCGTTCCTCGAACGGCGCTCGTGTTTGTATGTGACGGTGCCCGCGAGCTTCGCCACGCTCCCGCGGCCGCTGAGCACCTTTTCCTGGAAAACGGTCCAGGGTTCTACGCCGATCTTGCTGAGCAGCCCCATGTAATCATCGAGCGGGTGACCCGAGAGATAGAAGCCGACGGCCTCGAACTCGGCGGCGAGCTTCTCCATGGGCAGCCAAGGCTCGACGGCCGGCAAGCGAAGGCCGCCGTCAGCGGCGTCTGAAACAGAGTGACCGAAGAGGTCTCCCTGCCCTGCTTCGGCCGCGACGGCGGTGCGATTGGCGAGCGCCAGAATAGCCTCAACGCCTTCAAAAATTTGCCTCCGGTTGGGATTGAGGCTGTCGAATGCGCCGGCCTTGGCGAGGCTCTCCAGTGCGCGCTTGTTGAGAAGATGGCCATCGATTTTGCGGGCAAAGTCGCCGATCGAGTTGAACGGTCCCTTGGCGGCCCGCAGCGCCGACAGGTGTTCGATGGCGCCCGTTCCGACGTTCCGCAGGGCCGCCAGGGAATACTGAACGACGCCCTCCCTGACATCGAATTCGACTCCGGAAGCGTTGATGGAGGGCGAGCGAAGGCGCACGCCGAGCTTCGCGCCCTCGCGACGCAGCATCATGAGCTTGTCAGTGTTGCCGATGTCGAGGGTCATCGAGGCCGCCATGAACTCGGTTGTGAAGTTCGCCTTGAGGTAAGCCGTCTGGTAGGCCAGGACCGCATAGGCTGCGGCATGAGACTTGTTGAATCCGTAACCTGCGAATTTGGCCACAAGCTCGAAAATGTAGTCCGCCTGATGGTTGGGGACGCCCCTGGCGACGGCGCCGCGCACAAAACGTTCCTTCTGCTGGTCCATTTCAGTCTTGATCTTCTTGCCCATCGCGAAGCGAAGCACATCGGCCTCGGCGAGCGTAAAACCGGCCAGCATCTGGGCGATCTGCATGACCTGTTCCTGGTAGATCATGACGCCGTAGGTCTCTCTCAGGATCGGCTCGATCAAGGGATGAAGGTAATCCGGCTGCTCATCCCCCTTTTTGCAGGCGATGAAGCGGGCAATGTTGTCCATGGGTCCAGGGCGGTAGAGCGCAACGATTGCAATGATGTCCGCGATGCAGTCGGCCGACATTTTGCGCAACACGTCGCGCATGCCCGAGCTTTCAAGCTGAAACACCCCCAGCGTGTCGCCGCGACCCAGCATCTCGTAGGTGAGCCGGTCGTCGTACGGCGCCCGCTTGATATCGAAACTAGGCTCGCGCTCGCGAATGAGGGCCTCAGCTTTCTTGATCACCGTCAAGGTCTTCAGGCCCAGGAAATCGAACTTCACGAGGCCGGCCTTTTCGACCCACTTCATGCTGAATTGAGTTGCTGGAAGGACAGAACGCGGATCGCGATAGAGCGGCACTAGCTCCTGCAGCGGCCTGTTTCCGATCACAACCCCGGCCGCATGCGTCGAGGCGTGGCGATATAGTCCCTCGAGCTTCATTCCGATGTCGAGCATGTTGGCCACGTTCGCATCGCGTTCGCGTTCTTCCTGAAGCCGCGGCTCGCCCGCCAGGGCGTTCTTCAGAGTTATCGGATTGGCCGGGTTGTTGGGGATGAGTTTGCAAAGTCGGTCGACCTGGCCGTAGGGCATCTGGAGCACCCGGCCGACATCTCGGCACACGGCCCTGGCCTGCAACTTGCCGAAGGTAATGATCTGCGCCACGCGTTCTCTGCCATAGCGCTTCTGGACGTAGGCGATGACCTCGTCGCGTCGGTCCTGGCAGAAGTCGATGTCGAAGTCGGGCATGGTTACGCGCCCAGGATTGAGAAACCGCTCAAAAAGAAGATTGAAGCGGAAGGGGTCGAGATCGGTAATTGTGAGGGAGTAGGAAACGAGCGACCCCGTGCCCGAACCGCGGCCGGGACCAACCGGTATGTCCTGCGACTTGGCGAACTTTATGAAGTCGGCGACGATCAGAAAGTAGCCCGCAAAGTGCATGGAGATGATGACATCGAGCTCGAACTCGAGCCGTTTCTCGTAGTCGTGTCGTGACGTGCCCGGCGCCAGGCCATTGACCTCCAGTCGCAGGGCCAGTCCCTCGCGCGCCGCGGCGCGAAACTCGTCTTTCTCGTCGTGTCCGGCGGCAGTGACAAATCGCGGGAGCTGAGGCTCGCGCGGCGTAGGTCGGAATGCGCAGCGCCTGGCGATTTCGATCGTGTTCTCGACTGCCTCGGGGAGATCGGCAAAAAGACGCACCATTTCGCGTGGCGTCTTGAAGTAGTGTTCGGGAGTGAGGCGTCGGCGATTTTCAGAGGCCAACACCTCGCCGTCGGCGATGCAAAGCAGCGCGTCGTGCGCGGCGAAGTCGTCGGCAGTGGGAAAGTACGCCTCGTTGGTCGCAACGAGAGGCAGGCCGAGTTCATACGCCAGCTCGATGAGGCCGTGCTCGGCGCGAACTTCCAGGTCCATGCTGTGACGCTGCAATTCGACGTAGAGGCGATCCCCAAAGATCATTTGCAGCTTCAGAACGCGCTGGCGCGCCAGTAGCATCTGCCCATCGGCAAGGGCTTCGTTCAGCGGCCCCATCGGCCCGCCGGTAAGGCAGATCAGGCCGCTCGCGAACTCACCCAGGCTGGTGATCGAAACATGCGGCGCGTGGCTGTCGGGGCTGTCCAGGTAGGCCATGCTCGATAGCCTAATCAGGTTGGCGTAGCCCTGCTCGTCCTTGGCCAGCAGCGCCAGGCTCGGAAGGGTTGCCAGGGCAGGAACCCGGGTTTCTGCGGTCGCGTCGGTGAAGTCGACTTTCAGCGAGCATCCGATGATCGGCTGCACTCCTTGATCCGACATCGCCTCGGAGAACTCGAGCGCCCCGAAGAGATTGCCGGTGTCCGTGATGGCAAGTGCCGGCATGGCAAGGTTCCGGGCCATCTGGGCGAGGTCTTTTATCCGCAACGCTCCTTCCGACAACGAGTAGGCTGTGTGCGTACGGAGGTGAACGAATGCATGCCGAGAATCGGTCATCGACCCGACATTATCTCACCGGCGCCGGGGTTGCGCGCCTGCCGTGCGGGTGTGCACAAATTCCGCGAGGCCGGCCAGCCGGCACTGCGGCTCTCAGCCGGCACGGAGTTCGCCGCAGTCGAGCCTGACTATCCGGGTCATGCGGCTGGCAAGCTCGAGATTGTGCGTTGCGACGAGGGCGCCAAGCCCTTCTTCCGCGATGAGCCGCAGAAACTCCGCGTGCACCTGCTCCGCCGTCCGGGGATCGAGATTGCCGGTCGGCTCATCCGCCAAAAGGAGCAGGGGCTTGTTGGCGATGGCCCGGGCAATCGCCACCCGTTGCTGTTCGCCGCCGGAAAGCTCGGCGGGGCGGTGCTCAAGTCGTTCGGAAAGGCCCAGCCGCGCCAACAGCTCACTGGCCCTCGTGCGCGCTTCGGCGTGCGCGGTATTAGCAATGAGTTGCGGCATGACGACGTTTTCCAGCGCGGTAAATTCCGGCAGCAAGTGATGGAGCTGATACACGAAACCAATACCGATGCGGCGAATGCGGGTGCGCGAACGATCGTCCAGGCCCGTGCAGTTCCTGCCGGCGATCAGCACTTCCCCTGCCGTCGGCCGCTCAAGCAGTCCGGCGATGTGAAGCAGAGACGATTTGCCGGCTCCTGAGGGTCCAACCAGGGCAACGATTTCCCCCGGCTCGACGCTCATGCTGAGGTTGCGGAAAACGTCGAGGCGTCCGTGCGCCTCGGCATAGCTGCGGTCGATATTACGAAGCTCAAGGGCCGGACGAAGAGCGGCCGTCATTCGTACCTCAAGGCTTCGACCGGATCGAGGCTTGCTGCCCGCCATGAGGGATAGAGGGTGGCGATGATCGACAGCAACAGTGCAAGGCAAACCGCCCACGCCGTCTGCACTGGATCCATCTCAGCGGGGAGCTGAGAGAGGTAGTAGGTCTCGGCGGCAAATATATTTGTGCGTGTAAGCCAGGCGACAAACTGGCGGATACTTTCGATGTTGAGGCAGACCACAACGCCGAGCACCAGGCCTGCGAGCGTGCCCACGACACCAATCGAGGCGCCGGTGATCAGGAATACCCTCTGCACCGTGCCGCGCGAGGCGCCCATCGTCCTCAGGATGGCAATGTCGTGAGACTTGTCCTTCACGAGCATGATGAGTCCGGAAATTATGTTCAGCGCCGCCACGAGAATAATCAGCGATAGAATAATGAACATGACGTTGCGCTCCACGGCGAGCGCGCTGAAGAAGGTCTCGTTACGCCTCTTCCAGGTAACGAACGTGTACTGCGGGCCAGCGGCGGCAGCCATCGTCTCGACATGCCGATCGATTGCTTCCGCATCATCGACCATCACTTCGATGCCGCTGACCCCTTCTTCAACCAGGAAGTATTCCTGGGCCGCGTGCAACGGCATGTAGATGACGTTCTCGTCGTATTCCGACATGCCGAAATTGAACAGCGCGACGATCGGAAAATTTCTTATTCGCGGAGCGGTGCCAAAGGGGGTCTCTGGACCGTTGGGGGCTATCAGTGTGATCTCGCCACCAAGAGTGAGCTGATGCTTGAAGGCCATACGCCAGCCGATGGCGACCCCGTCCCCGGCATCGAAACCCTCCAGGGTGCCGCGAAGCTCGTCGTTTACGAGTTCCACCCACCTTCTTGATGTCAGCTTCGCGCAGTCCCCTCACTAGGCCGCCGGTCGCCTGGCGTTCGGAAGCCACCATTACCTGGCCTTCGACGTAGGGAACAGCGCTCACGACGCCTGGCGACTTCAGGAGGTCGCGGCCGAGCGTCTCGAATTCGGCGATGGGCAGGGCTTCGGCGTGAAAGACGTTCGCGTGGCCGGAGAACCCCAAGATCTTGTTCATCAGCTCGCTGCGGAAGCCATTCATCACCGCCATGACGATGATCAGCGTCGCCACGCCGAGCATGATGCCGAGGAACGAAAACCCGGCGATGACGGAGATGAAGCCTTCCTTGCGTCGGGCTCGCAGATAGCGTGCTGCGATCATCCATTCGAAGCCCGCAAAGGGCCGTGTGTCAGGGGAATCCGGTTTCATGCCTACCAGCCGCGAAACAGCTCCGAGGTAACCCGGTCAAGCGATACGCTCCGGCGCTCGCCCGAGGCGCGCTGCTTCACCTCCGCAACTCCTTCCTTCAGCCCGCGCGGTCCTATGATCACCTGCCACGGCAGGCCAATGAGATCCATCACCGCGAATTTGGCCCCCGGCCGTTCGTCGGTGTCATGATGAAGGACTTCCAAGCCATCCCGCCTCAGCGCGCTGTGAACCTTCTCGCAGGCCGCGTCGCAACCGGAATCGCCCGGCTTGAGATTGATGAGACCGACGTCAAACGGCGCCACGGGCTCGGGCCAGATGATTCCGGCGGCATCATGACTGGCCTCGATGATGGCGCCGACGAGCCTCGATACACCGATACCGTAGGACCCGGACTCGACCGCCACCGGCCTGCCGTCGTGGTCCTGCGCCAGGCATTCGAGCGGCTGGGAGTACTTGGTGCCGAAAAAGAAGATGTGGCCAACCTCCACGCCGCGACCCGTCAGGCGGCGTTCGTGCGGCACGCGACGCTCGAATTCCGCTGGATCGTGCTTGTCGTCGGTGGCTGCATACTTGCCGGTGAAATCGGCGACGACCGAGGCGACGGCCGCCGCGTCGTCGTAGTCGATGTCAAAGGACTTCCAGTCCATATCGTAGAAGTCGCGGTCGAAGTAAACCGCGCTCTCGCCTGTTTCCGCCAGCACGAGAAATTCATGACTGTTGTCACCGCCGATTGGCCCGGTCTCAGCGCGCATCGGAATCGCCTTCAGGCCCATACGCGCGAAAGTGCGCAGGTAGGACACAAACATCTTGTTGTATGAGTGCTTCCCGGCCTCGGCGCTGATATCGAAGGAATAAGCGTCCTTCATCAGGAACTCCCGCCCCCGCATAACGCCGAAGCGCGGCCTCACCTCATCGCGAAACTTCCACTGTATATGATAAAGATTGCGCGGCAGATCGCGGTAGGACTGAATGCCCTGACGCACGATGTCGGTGATCATCTCTTCGTTGGTCGGACCGTAGAGCATCTCGCGATCGTGACGGTCCTTGAAGCGCAGCATTTCCTTGCCGTAAACCTCGTACCGGCCCGACTTGCGCCACAGATCGGATGATTGAAGCGTCGGCATCAGCACCTCGATTGCCCCGGCCCGGTTCTGTTCCTCGCGCACGATGTCCTCGATCTTCTTGAGGACTCGCAGTCCCAGCGGCAGCCACGAATAGCTGCCGGCAGCTTCCTGCCGGATCATGCCCGAACGCAGCATGAGACGATGGGAAACGATCTCGGCCTCCTTGGGATCGTCGCGGAGAACAGGCATGAAGTACCGGGAAATTCGCATGACCGATCCGGAGGAGAAGGGCTGGAGCTCACAAGCTCGCCGCAACATAAGGAAACCCCAGCCTTTTTAGGCGAATTCGCCCGGGAAACAAAGGACAGAGGCAGATGAACGTTTCTTTGGGGTCGGCTTATCGCGGCAATGGCATTTAAATGTCATTTAACATGACAGACAGTCCCGCCGTGGCTATCGTGCGCCGCGCAATAACAAGGCGAGACACCGGATCGGATTCTTCGGAATCAGGTTCCGGTTTCCAAGTCTGGGGAGGTATGGCCTTGGCGCGCCGCTGACCAGTCGTCTGGCGACGCTCAACCAGGGCGGGAAAGACCCGCTCGGGATCAAGACCGGTAAACTAACAAAGCAAGGTGCCAGCCTTGCTTTTCTTTTGCTCCAGCCGGCCCTACCACGCCCCGCGTTAAAGCAATGAAAGATAGCCGGACGACTTCAGCCACAAGAACCCGGCAAAAATCAACGCCGCCAGAACCGTCGTGGCAAGGAGCTTTCTGACCATCATCGGCCGCAGGGGGGCGCTCGGCGAATGGCCCGGGGCCACATCTGCGCCCGTTTCATGAGCGCTGGTCGTTCCCCATGGAAGCACTGCGAACAAGGCTGTCCACCAGATGATAAAATAGATGGCAATGGCGCTGCCAATGCTCATGCCTGTTCCAGTTCCAGAAGCGCCCCAGAAAAATCGTGAGGATGGAGAAAAAGTATCAGCTTGCCGTGAGCTCCGAGCCGTGGTTCGCCGCTGCCCAAAACGCGTGCTCCCTGACTTCGCAGGTGATCGCGGGCAGCGATAATGTCGTCAACCTCGAAACACAGGTGGTGAATGCCGCCGGCCGGGTTGCGGTCGAGAAACGCCTTGATCGGCGAGGCCTCGCCCAATGGCTCCATAAGCTCGATGCGCGTGTTGGCAACCTCGACGAAGGCAACGGATACACCGTGGCCGGGCTCGGCCTGGCTCGCCGATACCTTGGCACCAAGCATCATTCGGTAGCGCTCGGCTGCAGCCGTCAAATCCGGAACCGCGATGGCGACGTGATTCAGACGCCCCAGCATGGCCACCCCTCAGTGCAGCTGCGCCAGCAAGCGGGAGCGCGCCTCCGGTATCGAGAGGCCTCGCGGAGCAAGCAGATGGCGTTCGAGAAAGTGCCCGGTCAGAGTGAAGCCGTCGCGCACGTCGGCTCGATCCGGCGTATGAGCAGTGCCGAGCAGGAAAGCCGGAAGCCTCAACAGTCGGTTCTGGTAGGCTTCGCCCGCCTCCAGGCTTACTGCCCTGCCGGTTTTCGGCGATACGTAGCGCAGCGCCCTGCTCGCTCCAGTCGCTGCACAACGGGTGAGATCGAGGCCGAATCCCAGCTCGTCGAGCAGACCGAGCTCCCAGCGCACCAGCAAGGCGGGCCAGACCTCGTCGTCGGCCAGGCTTTCAAGCACGACAAAGGTCGCTTCATAAAGACGTGGATGGGGCTCGCGTTCCGGCAGGAGCTGACTGAGGGCCAACATGGTCGTAAGGCCGGCGAGCCTGAAGGGACAATCCATGAGGCTGGCGGCGCGAAGCCGCGCCGGCTCAACGATGTAGAGTCCCAGATGATCTTCGAGCCGGGCGCGCCACGTCGCCAGCACCGAATTGCCAGGTTGCAGCACCGGCCGCATGGTACGCGAGCGGCCGCCGCGCACCAGTCCCAGACTGCGTCCGTGACGGGCGGTCAGCAGCTCTAGGATGACGCTGGTTTCGCCATGCCGGCGAGCGCCCAGAACAATGCCTTCCTCGCTCCACTGCATGCCGCTCAGGGTTCCAGACCCATTGCCTTCAAGCGCTCGGGATCGCTAGCCCAGTTTTCACGCACCTTGACGAATAGAAACAGATGCACGGGCCTGGCGAGCTGCCGGCTGAGCTCGAGACGGGCCAGCCGGCCGATATACTTGATGGTCTGGCCGCCCTCGCCCAGTACAATCTTTCGTTGACCTTCTCGTTCGACATAGATGACCTGTTGGATCCTGACCGAACCGTCGGGGCGCTCTTCCCACTGCTCGGTCTCGACCGTTGATTTATACGGCAGTTCCTGGTGAAGCCGATCAAGTATTTTTTCGCGGGTGATTTCGGCCGCCAGAAGCCGCAGCGGCAGATCTGCTACCTGGTCTTCGGGATAAAGCCAGGGCCCCGGGGGCATGATGGAAGCCAGATATCGCCGAAGCTCCGGAACGCCATCGCCGGTCCCGGCGCTAACCATGAACGTTGCCGTGAGCTTCAGGGCATCGTTCAGCGTTTGGGCAAGGGTAAGCAACTTCTCGCGTGGGATCAGATCGATCTTGTTGAGCGCCAGGCTCAAGGCGGGCCGACGCACCCTGAGCTCTGTCGTGATACGCTGAACGTCGGCGGTCATTCCGCGAGCTGCGTCAACCACGAGAAGGACGGCGTCAGCCCCTGCTGCACCCTGCCAGGCAGCGTTGACCATCGCCGCATCGAGCTTGCGCCGCGGCGCGAAGATACCCGGTGTGTCGACAGCGATGATCTGAGTTTTGCCCTCGACTATGACACCACGCACCCGAGCGCGCGTGGTTTGCACTTTGCGCGAAACGATGGATATCTTGGCTTGAGCAAGAGCATTCAGAAGCGTCGACTTGCCGGCGTTGGGCGCGCCGACAATGGCCACAAAACCGCAGCGCGTCTCATGTTCCACCTGGCCAGGCCCCCTCGCGCCTGAGCAGTGCCTCGGCAGCGCGTTGCTCGGCCTGGCGCTTGGAGTTACCATGCCCGTGTGCGGGATGGAGGCCGGTAACTACGACCTTGATCGCGAAACTGGGGTCGTGGGCCGGGCCGACGCGACCCACCTCGCTGTAGACCGGAGTGCCCAGAGAGCGGGCCGCCGACCATTCCTGCAAAGCTGTTTTGGCGTCTTTGATGCCAAGCCGGGCACTCCCCAACCGCTCTCGCCAGTGCCGGTGAATGAAGGCGCGTGCGGCGGCGAGGCCGCCATCGAGATAGACGGCGGCAATCAGCGCCTCACAGACGTCGGCGAGCATTCGCACGGTCACCTTGGCCGACGGAATGGCGCGAACATCGGTGCGCATGAATTCAGCGATGCCGAGCTCCCTGCCAATCTCGGCCAACGTGTCGGTACAGACCAATTTGTTTAAAGCCTGACCCAGGGCCCCCACGCTGCCGGTGGCCGAGCTGCGATGCAGATGCTCGGCAATAACCAGGGCCAGCACTCGATCGCCAAGAAACTCCAGCGCTTCATTGTTGTGCAGGGCGGACACATCCGACCGGTGGGTAAGGGCGCGAACGAGCAGCGCTTCGTCGCCGAAGCGATAGCCCGTTTTGGCGGCGACATCACCAGCCAGCGAGGAATGCGCGCGCGGCCCTGTCAATTGACAGTATTGAGGAAGCGGCTCCACCTTATGGCCATCGGCCATTTCCATGGTTCGAGCAGGCCGGCAGTGCCGTCGTGGGAGAAAAAGATGAGATCGGCCCGGCCGACGAGATTTTCCGCCGGGACAAAACCGACTGGTTGTAGAAAGCGACTGTCCTGGGAGTTGTCGCGATTGTCGCCCATCATGAAGTAGTGACCCGGAGGCACGACGTACTCAATGGTATTGTCGCCCTGCGATTCGGGATCGGCGTCCAGGGTCTCGTAACTCACGCCGTTGGGCAACGTTTCACGGTATCGCGGAACCGGCTCGCCGTCGCCTTCGCCCGTCAGGTCGACGTAGTCGGCAATGCGCTCGCGCTTCACGGCTTCACCGTTGAGATGCAGAACTCCGTTGATGATCTGCACCCGATCGCCCGGCAGCCCGATCAAGCGCTTGATATAGTCCGTCTCGTTGTCGGCGGGCAGCTTGAAGACAATCACGTCGCCGCGGGTCGGCTCTTCGGCAAAAAACACCCGGCCGTCGATGGGCACTGGGCCAAACTTGAACCCCAGCCGTTCAACCCCGAAGTTGAAGGAATATTTGCTGTAGCCATAGGAAAGCTTCGACACGAACAGGTAGTCGCCGATCTTGAGCGTGGGGTACATCGAGCCGGAGGGAATATTGAACGGCTGAAACAGGAACGTCCTCACCACGAAGGCGAGCAGCAGCGCCTGGACGACCGTCTTGATGATCTCCCAGGCACTCTCTTCCTTGCGGGTTTCCTGCACGTTCGCCGCCATGTGCCGTTCTCTTGGCTGATGGCCCAATTGGACCGGGTGTGCCAAATCGGGAGTGGAGCCTATAGCCCGCGCGCCGGCTCCAGGCAATCTGGACGGCTGCCCTTGCGGGATATGAAGCACATATGTTGCCTCCAGGCCACAGCCACTTCAGCGCCTGACTGCCCAGATGATGACCATGGCTTGCGCATATGGGAACTCGTCAGTGATGGTCAAGTGAACGACCGCGTCGTGATCCGGCGGAGTAATGGCGTCGAGACGCGTTCGCGCATTTCCGGTGAGCACCATCGTTGGTTTACCCGAGAAGTCATTGACGACTCCCAGGTCGCGCCAGAACACGCCGCGGGAAAACCCGGTTCCAAGCGCCTTGGAACAGGCCTCCTTGGCCGCATAACGCTTGGCATAGGAGGCCGCGCGCGCATGCCGCCGGTCGGACTTCTGGCGCTCGATGGCGGTAAACACCCTACGGGTGAACTTTGACCCGTAGCGCGTGAGAATCCTTTCGATTCGCCTTATGTCGATGATGTCGTTGCCAATGCCCAGGATCATCCGCGGACTCAGCCACGGATCGCCAGGGCGCGGGCCTTCAGCCGCTCGGCGCGGCGACGCTGGTGTGCCGCCGTGGCCGAGCGCGCTATGAAATAGAGTGGCACCGCGACGGCAAGACCGAGGAACGTGCTGCCGATAAACATCGGCAGAAGCACGGGGCTGAGTGCTTCCGTCAACTCGCCGATCACGTGAAGCGGGTGCGTGATGAGCTGGGCCAATGTTGCGTCCGGCACATCAAACTTGAAGTCGGCTCGGCCTTCCTCTCGAAGAACAAGTTCGCCGAGCTGGTAGTTCCCGATCATCATCAACGGGCAGGTCAGCGGGTTGCAGAGCATCGTGCCCACTGCGGCAGCAAGAAAACTCGCCCCGAGGACCGCGCAGACAATGGCGGCCAGAATGATATGGAAACCGATCAGCGGGGTGAAACTCAGAAAGACGCCGATCGCCAACCCGAGCGCAATCGAATGCGGAGCAGCCCTGATGCGTCGAATGCGATGCCAGAGATAAGGCCAGGCACGAGAGGGCCCCTTGCGCGGCCAGAGGTAGGCTCTGAGGCGGGCGCTGAACGAGGGGATTTCCCGACGCTTGAACATCGGCTTCTAGCCCAGACCCCGACTGCCCGGCTTCGTCGCCGGAATTCGAGCCAGTTCCGGCGGCAGGAGGTCAGCGGGATAGACAGGAATTTCAAGGCAGGCGAGGCTCACCAGAGGCACCCCGAGGTCGACCTTGCCCCCCGATCGGTCTATCAGGCAGGCAGCTGCTACGGTCTTGCCTCCTTCCGCATCGACTCCGGCCATGCACTCCCGCGAAGAGAGCCCGGTAGTGACGATGTCCTCCACCAGCAGAACCCGTGCTCCTCGGGGCACGGTGAAGCCGCGCCGCAAAGCGAGATTGCCCTCGAGGCGCTCAAAGAAAATCGCCGGGACACCAAACTGCCTGCCCATCTCGTAACCGATAATGACGCCTCCCATTGCAGGAGAAGCCACAAGGTCGAAAGGACCATCAGCCACCTCACGCACAATGGCCGCAAGGGCTTTGCACAGCCGCTCCGCGCGACGGGCATCCATCAGCACACGCGCGCACTGCAGGTAGTTGGCGCTGTGCAGTCCCGAGGAGAGGACGAAATGGCCTTCCAGGAGCGCCCCGGCGGCGCGAAACTCGGCCAAAACCTCCTCACGGCTGATCATTTACGACTGCACTGACGCAATAGCGGTGAGCCTCGTTGCGCCTTTGCCCGACCCTGAACGCTTCGTGTCAGCCCGTGACACGGCTAACTCCGCTCACCAGTGGCTTGGAACGCAATCCGCCTACAATGGAGTTCAAGTGTTTCAAGTCATAAACTTCGACGACAATGTCAAGATCGTAGAAGTCGATGGCGTGGGTTAACATTTGCAACTGGTCGATGTTGCCGTCCAGTTCGCCGATGGTTTGGGCCACTTGTGCCAAGGCGCCGATCTCGTTGTGGATCTGCACCTTGATGCGCGACGGATAGCGCACGTTGTCGCCGCTGGTGTCCCAGGTCAGGTCCACCCAGCGTTCAGGCTGATCGTCGAAGGCCTGCAGCGCCCGGGCGAATATAGGATAGACAACGATACCCTCACCCGGTGTCAGGATCCCCACGATACGGTCGCCCGGCACAGCCCCTGTCTCGGCAGATATCTTGATGGGGAGATCGCGATTGACTCCGCGCACGGCGATCGGGGGCCCGTCGGTTTTTGCAGCAGCGCCTTTGGTGTGGCGGGGCTCTCTTTTGCGCTTCGTTGCAACCTCAATGCCCATGGCACGGAGCACGTCCGCGGCGGCCAGTTCACCACGGCCTACCGCGGCAAGCGCGTCTTCGGCGGTCCTGATTCCAAGCCGCGGCACGGCGCTGGCGAGTTTCTTGTCATTCAACGACTCACCCGCGGACGAGAGGAGGCGACCCAGGATCTCGCGGCCGAGGCCCGCATACTGGTTGCGTACGGCATTCCGGGTCGCGCGACGAATGGCGGACCGGGCTTTGCCGGTAACCGTAAAGCCTTCCCAGGCGGCCGGCGGCACCTGGGCTTTGGATCGAATGATCTCGATCTCATCACCGTTCTCGAGCTCGGTCATGAGCGAGGCATGGCGACCGTTGATGCGGCAACCGACGCAGCCATCCCCGAGTTTGGTATGCACCGCGTAAGCGAAATCGATTGGGGTGGCCCCTTTCGGCAGAGCGATCAGCGCCCCCTTGGGCGTGAAGCAGAACACCTGGTCGTGGAAAAGCTCGAGCTTGGTATTCTCCAGAAACTCTTTGGGATTGTCTCCTTCCGACAACATTTCGACCAGATGCCGGAGCCAGCGATAGGCATTTGATTCGGTGCTCGGCAACCTCACCCCGGTAGTCGCTCTTTCGGCATTCACGATGTCTTTGTAGAAGGCATGCGCCGCAACCCCCCGCTCGGCAATCTCGTGCATCGTCTTGGTGCGTATCTGCATCTCCACGCGCATGTGATGGGGCCCGATCACGGTCGTGTGGATCGAGCGGTAGTCATTCTGTTTCGGATTTGAAATGTAGTCCTTGAAGCGCCCGGGAACCATGCGCCAAGTCTGGTGGACCGCGCCCAGCGCCTTGTAGCACTCATCGACGGTTGTGACGATCACGCGAAATCCGAAAATGTCGGAAAGCTGGCCCAGCGAGAGCTGCTTTTTCTCCATCTTGCGCCAGATCGAATAGGGCCTTTTTTCACGACCGGTCACCATGGCCGCAACGCCGGCCTGGGCGAACCGCGCCGAAAGCTCGCTCTCGATTTCCTTCAGGACGTCCCCGCTTTCCGCATGCAGCTTGTGCAGCCGCGCGACGATGGTCCGGTAGGCCTCCGGGTTCAGCTCCCGGAACGCGATGTCCTCCAGCTCGTCACGCATGTTCTGCATGCCCATGCGGCCGGCGAGCGGAGCGTAGAGCTCCAATGTCTCCTGGGCGATGCGCAGACGCGTGTCGGGTTTCATGTGGCCGAGGGTGCGCATGTTGTGCAGCCGATCGGCGAGCTTCACCAGCAGCACCCGGATGTCGTCGGCCATCGCCAGCAGCAGCTTGCGCAGATTTTCCGCCTGCGCCGCCTCCTTGGTGACCAGATCAAGCCTCCGGATCTTGGTCAGCCCGTCAACCAGCGCGCCTATTTCCTTGCCGAAAAGATCCTCGATTTCCTGATGCGTCGCCTCGGTATCCTCCACGACGTCGTGGAGGAGAGCGGCCGCGATCGTGGCGTCGTCGAGCTTCAGATCGGTGAGGATGGCCGCCACCTCGAGGGGGTGCGAGAAATACGGATCGCCCGACGCTCTCCTCTGGGATCCGTGCGCCTTCATGGCGTAGACGTAGGCCCGGTTCAGGAGCTTCTCGTCAGCGTCCTTGTCGTAACCGGTGACTTTTTCGACGAGCTCATATTGGCGCATCGCAGGTCCAGGCGCACGTTGGCAACTGCACCCAAGCATAGTGCGGCAGATACGTTAAGCAAAACATGACCGCGGCCGAACATCGGCCCCTGGCGGCGACGCCGTTGCCTTCAGTAGCCGGAACGCTGGCTCCCGGGACTCTCGGCGGGGGGCAGGCCTTCCAGACCGCGCAGCAAATCTTCCTCGGTCATGCGGTCCATTTCGGGGGCGTCTTCATCGGCGGGGGGTGCCGTCGCGTCCCCATCACCGGCAGTGAGCATGAGCGGCGCTTCGGTCGCTTCCGGCTCGTCGACCTCGACCTGCTTCTGCATGGAGTGAATGTAGTTTTCCCGCAGATCATCGCGGTTGATCGCCGTGTCCGCTATCTCGCGCAGCGCCACGACGGGATTCTTGTCGTTGTCGCGCCCAACGGTGAGCGGCGCCCCCTGGGCGATCATGCGGGCGCGGTGCGCCGAGAGCAGCACAAGCTCGAACCGGTTGGGCATCTTGTCGATGCAGTCTTCGACCGTTACGCGTGCCATCGGGCTCGCCTCCTGAAGCAACGGATGATCTGTGAACTGGGTTGGGCCGGCTTTTAGGGCCAGGCCGCCGGAATTGCAAGCACGGGCTTTACCACAGCATTCGCGCGACGATCCTCCCCGGCTCGTTGTCCGGGAGCTTGTCCAAAAGCTGCCGGGCGGTTTCACCCGACACGGGATGGCGCCAGCCCGGCGCTATCTCGGCGATCGGGACGAGAACAAAGGGTCGCCTGGCAAGTTCCCGATGCGGAAGAGTCAACCGGCCGCCGGAGCGCCGCAAACCATGGTAGTCGAGAACATCGAGATCGAGCGTCCTCGCGCCCCACCGCGGTCCGCAATGCCGCCCGGCATCCCTCTCGATCGCCTGGAGCTTCGCCAGAAGCTTTTCCGGACCGAGGCCTGTCGCCACCGCGCAGACGGCGTTGAGAAAGGGGGGCTGCTCGAGCCTTCCCAGCGGCGCGGTCTGGAACAGCGCCGACACCGGCCCGAGGCGAACGCCGTCGCGATCGAGCCGCCGCAGCGCGGTGCGCATCGTAGCGTGCGGCGGACCCCACGGCCCGCCGATGTTGCTGCCAAGCGCGATGAGGATCATGCCCGACCTTGTTGAAACCCGCTGTCGATGCAGATAGGGTGATCGACATTCAAGCACAGCGGCGAATTTGCGCCCCGGCATTCAGACAACAGGATAGTTCGAGGAGTTTGGAGATGCATTTCCATCAGCAGGACCGTCTGGCTCTCTTCATTGACGGATCCAACCTGTACGCCACCGCCAAAGCGCTCGGCTTCGATGTCGACTACCGCAAACTGCTGAGTTACTTCCGACGGAATTCGCGGCTCGTGCGGGCCATCTACTACACCGCGCTCATGGAAGATGCGGAATATTCGCCGGTGCGGCCATTGATCGACTGGCTGGACTACAACGGCTTCATGGTCGTCACGAAGCCCGCCCGCGAGTTCACCAACTCGCTCGGCCGCCGCAAGGTCAAAGGCAACATGGATATCGAGATTGCGATCGACATGATGCAGCTCGCCGACAATCTCGATCACCTGGTGCTGTTTTCCGGCGACGGAGATTTTCGTTCGCTCGTCGAAGCGGTGCAGGGCAAGGGGCGCAAGGTCAGTGTGGTATCGACGCTCACCACCCGGCCGGCAATGGTTTCCGACGACCTGCGTCGCCAGGCAGATCAGTTCGTCGACCTCATGGAGTTGCGGCCGGAAATCGGGCGCGATCCGGCTGAGCGCGAGAGCCGCCGGGCCGAGCGCGCGCAGCCGGTCCAGAAGGGCGACGACTTCGAAGAGTTCGCCAATATCTAGGTTGCCCGGTGGCTGAGGCAAAAGGCGCGCTGGAGCCGCCGACCGACTGCCCGTTGTGCCCGCGACTCGCCATTTACCGCAACGACAATCGAGCCGCCAACCCGAGTTGGTACAACGCCCCTGTGCCGTCGTTCGGGGATCCCGGCGCGTGGCTCGCCGTTGTCGGTTTGGCCCCGGGTCTCAGGGGAGCGAACCGTACCGGGCGGCCTTTCACCGGCGATTTTGCGGGCGAGCTTCTCTATGCCACACTCGCGCAGTTCGGCCTCGCGGAGGGATCGTATGCGGCCGACCCGGACGACGGGCTGACGCTCCGTGGCGTGATGATCACCAACGCCGTACGGTGCGCGCCCCCTGACAACAAGCCCAAGCCGCAGGAAATCGCTGCGTGCAACCTGTTCCTCAAAGCTCGGCTGACGGCGCTGCCGGCGCTGACCGCGGTGCTGGCTTTGGGAAGAATCGCCCACGACGCCACGCTCGACGCGACCGGAGCCAGGCGCAGCACCTTCGGCTTTGCCCACGGCAAGCGCCATGAGCTGAACGGAATCGCCTTGTTCGACAGCTATCATTGCTCGCGCCACAATACTAATACCGGCCGGCTTACCAAGAGCATGTTCCAAGCGGTGTTCGCGGCAATCATGAACGACAGACGGAAAGGTCTCCGTATCAGCCGCGGTCGCGAATGATCCGCTGACGCTGGCGTTGCCAGGCCCTTTCCTTTTGCGCTTCGCGCTTATCGTGCGCCTTCTTGCCGCGAGCCAGGGCGATGTTCACCTTGGCCCGTCCACGCGGGTTGAAGAAGATCTTCAGGGGCACAATCGTCAGGCCGTCACGCAAAACGCCATGCGCCAGCTTGTCGATCTCGCGCCGGTGCAGCAGTAGGCGGCGAGGGCGCCGAGGCTCGTGATTGAAACGGTTCGCCTGGCGGTATTCAGGGATGTAGGCATTGACCAGAAGCAGGTCACCTTTCTGCACTACCGCGTAGGAGTCGCTCAGGCTCGATCGCCCGGCCCGGAGCGATTTGACCTCCGGCCCGTGCAGCTCGATGCCGGCCTCGTAGGTATCGAGGATCTCGAAGTGAAATCGCGCCCGCCGGTTGTCGGCGACGACCTTTTGCGGCTTGTCAGGGCCATGCGAGACCCTCGGCCGGTCGGGGCGGGACGCGGCGGGCCTGTTCACGTTCCTCTATTCATCAGTTCAGAAGCCCGGCATGCACCATCGCTTCGCGAACCTGCTGCTTGCACGCCTCACCCGGCTGAACGAGCGGCAAGCGTACATCCGGACGGCAAAGCCCGAGCAGGCTCACGGCATATTTTGCCGGCGCGGGGCTCGTCTCGGCGAACAACGCAACATGAAGCGGCATCAATCGATCCTGTATCTTGATGGCTGCCGCATAGTTGCCCTTCAGCGTCGCGGTCTGAAACTCGGAACAAAGGCGCGGGGCCACGTTGGCGGTCACGGAAATGCACCCGACGCCGCCATGGGCGTTGAAACCGAGGGCGGTAGCATCTTCACCGGAAAGCTGAACGAACTGCTCGCCGGACAAGAGGCGCTGCTTCGACGGCCGCGCGAGGTCGGCAGAAGCATCCTTCGTACCGATGATGTTCGGGCAGTCCCTGGCAAGCCGGGCAAGGGTTTCAGGGCTGATGTTGGCTACGGTCCTGGCCGGGACGTTATAGACGAAGATGGGGATGTCGACCGCTTCGGCGATCGCCCGGAAATGTGCATATAGCCCTTCCTGGGTCGGCTTGTTGTAATAGGGAACTACAACGAGCGCCGCGTCTGCCCCGGCCTTGCGGGCGTGGCGCGTATATTCAAGCGCCTCGGCGGTGTTGTTCGATCCCGTTCCGGCGATCACCGGAACGCGGCCGGCGGCCGCTTCCACGGCGAGCTCGACAATGCGCTTGTGCTCCCTCTCCGACAGGGTCGGCAATTCTCCGGTGGTTCCAACCGGAACGAGGCCATGCGAGCCTTCCTTGATCTGCCAGTCGACAATCGACTGGAATGCCTTTTCGTCCGTATGCCCATTCACCATGGGCGTAATCACTGCAGTGATGGAGCCGCGGAAATTCACGCTATTTCGCTCCTGCTAATGATTTGTAAACCCGCACACCCTTAGCCTTAATGCGGGAGTCGGAAAAGAGCAAAGCGCAAGCATGAAAGCCAGCGTTCGGCGTGACATCATGGCACCAACACGTATTGCAGAAAAGGCACAATGCCGCCCAAATTGCAGTGTTTAGGTCTACTTGCAGTTGAACAAGACGCCGGTGTGTGCCTTGATGGCATTTGACGGCGGGCGCTGGTGGCCAGCGCAGTAGAGGGTGATCGAATGGCGCTTTTTCCCCGGCTGGCGTTCGTTCTCACATTCGCACTTCTGCCGCTTGGATTGAGTGCGGCGGCGGTGTCGGTGTCGGGCGAGGCAGTCGCGAAGCAAAAGGACGGCGAGCCGAAAATCGACGATACGTTCGGCAGAAAGCCGAAGGCGCGCCGCGGCAACGACGCGGCCGCGTTGGCCGCGGAACTCGCCGGCAGAGGCGACTTCAATCAGGCCCGGGCGCTGGCAAACCGATCCGGAGACAGTGCGGCGGTCAAGCTGGTCGAGTGGTTCTATCTGCGCACCACCGGTTCAGGGGCCGGCTATCAACGCCTGATGGCGTTTGTCGATGAAAATCCGCAGTGGCCCAAGATTGCCGATATTCGCCATAGCGCCGAGCGGGCGCTGCTGAAGCAAAGCTACGGACCACAAGTCATCCTGGCGCACTTCGCCGCACGCAAGCCGGAAACCGCGGAAGGTATGCTGGCCATGGCGCGCGTCATGGCGGCAGTAGGCGAGCGTGAACAAGCGAAGAAGTGGGTTGGGCAGGCATGGGTCAGCGCGGAAGCCGACGAGGCAGTCGAAAAGCGGCTGCTCTCGGAGTTCGGGTCATACCTCACGAGCGACGATCACAAGGCGCGGCTGTGGTCGAAGATTTATCAGGAGGAATCGAATGCCGCCGTGCGGGTCGCCAAGCGCCTGCCGCGCGACTACCAGCAGGCGGCGCAGGCAGCCCAGCTGCTGTTGCGCGAGCAGGCAGGCGGCGTGAAAGGATACAATAATCTTCCGGTGTCGCTCAGAAACGAACCGGCGCTGCTCTATGCGCTCGCCCGCTATCAGCGCAAGGCCAGGAAATATGTCGATGCGGCCGGGACGCTGACCAAGCTGGCCAAATACGACAAGCAGGTCACCCACCCCGAACCGGTGTGGATTGAGCGCCGCATCGTCATCCGGGACCTGCTCAGCGCCAGGTACAAGAAGCACTGGACAACCGCCTACGGGTTAGCCGCGGCGCACGGGTTCAAGAGCGGCTCCGACGCGGTGGAGGGAGAATTTCTCGCCGGCTGGATGATGCTGCGCTATCTCGATCAGCCTCCGGCCGCGCTCGAGCACTTCCTCAGGCTCACGACGTTCGCGAGCAGTCGCGCCGAGAAGGCGCGGGCGTTCTACTGGCTGGGTCGCACCTATAGCGTGATGGGGCGCAAGGACCTCGCTGGCGGCGCATACCGGGAGGCTGCCCAGCACGAGCAGTTCTACTATGGCCAACTGGCGCGCGATGCTCTCGGCCTGGAGAAGCGGCCGATTGCGGTTCCCGGACTGAAGCCGGCGCCTGCGGTTGAAACCAAGGTAGCCAGCGACGAGATGATGCGGGCGTTCCTGATTCTCGCGCGGGCCGGCCGGGAAGGCGATCTCGGCCTGTTCCTGTCGCCGCTCGCCCAGCGGTTCAAGACGGCGGAAGAGATGTCGGCGGCAGCCGGGTTTGTCTGGAACGAAGGCGGCGCACCCATGACCGTGCGTCTTGCGAAGTTTGCGTCCAGCAACGGAGTTGACATCGACCACTGGGGCTTCCCGGTCACTGCGATGCCGCGCTGGAAGCAAATGGGGCCAAACGTCGAAAAGGCGCTGGTGTTCGGACTGACCCGCCAGGAGAGCGAGTTCAATGCCCAAGCCGGCAGCCATGCCGGGGCCAAGGGCCTGATGCAGATCATGCCGGGCACGGCGAAACTGATCACCCGGCAGTACAAGCTGCGCTACGACCCAAAGCGCCTGACCTCGGACCCGTCATACAACGTCACCCTCGGAGCTTCGCACCTCGGCGACCTCGTGCGCGACTTCCGCGGCTCATACGTCCTGACGCTGGTCGCCTACAATGCCGGCCCCGGCCGGTCGATGGACTGGATCGGACGCTACGGGGATCCGCGCTCGAAAACAGTCGATCCCATCGATTGGGTAGAGTCGATCCCATTCACGGAAACGCGCAACTACGTGCAGAAGGTGCTCCAGAACACCCACGTTTACCGCGGGCGCCTGGATCCCAATTCAGCGCACACCATGACTCATGACCTGCGCCGCGGCGCCGCCGGCAAGTTCGAACTGGCGCGGATCGACGCTGCCGGCGGAGAGTCCTGCGGGGAAACTGCGCAAACGATGGCTGGCCTGATCGCCGTTTGTGATTGAGCGGACGCATTTCTACCGCTCGCAGGACGGGCTCAAACTCTTTGCGCGCGATTTCGGTCCGGAGAACTCGCACTACCTTCCCGTGTTGTGCCTGGCCGGCCTGACGCGAAGCTCGCGCGACTTCCTGCCGCTCGCCGAGAAAATTGCTGCCGACAGAAGGCTCATCTGCCCGGATTACCGCGGACGCGGCCGCTCGCAGTACGCCGACGATGTCTCGACCTACAACCCGATGCAGGAACTCGCCGATGTGATCGCGCTGCTCGACTGCCTTTCAGTGGACAAGGCGATCGTCATCGGAACATCGCGCGGGGGTATCATCGCCATGCTGATGGCGCAGCGGGCATCGAATCGGCTGCAGGGGGCGGTCCTCAACGACATCGGTCCGCGCCTCGAGAAAGAGGGCCTGCTGCGCATCGCCAGCCATCTCGGCGTGAGCCCAGGCTCGACAACTGGGATGGTGCGGTCGAGGCACTGAAGACCACCAACATCGGCTTTGAAGCACTGGGGCCGCAAGCGTGGCTCGACTTTGCCAAACGTGTTTTTCGCGATCAGTCCGGTACTCCGAAGCTCGACTACGATGTCCGTCTGGCGAAAGCCTTCCCTACCCCCGCTGACATAGCAAGCGCGAGGATTGCCGGAGATGTGGGAGGCCTATTCGGCGTTGAGGCCGGTTCCCACAGCTGTCCTGCGCGCCGAGCATTCCGATCTTCTGAGCGCCGATACCGTCGAGCACATGAAAAGGCTTCACCCGGCCCTCATCGCTGTCACGGTCGCCGATCGTGGTCATGTGCCGTTTCTCGACGAGCCCGAGAGCCTGTCGGCGATCCACCGTGTATTTTCGGCGTGCGAGGTCCGGGCTTGCGAAGCATAGGCTTGCGGCCTTCTACTTCTCCTTTTTGGCTCGCTTGCGGGCCGGCAGTCTGCGCTCGTCCGGCTTCCCGGCGGTACCCGAAGCCTCGCTCTGGGTCCCGCCACCCGCCAGGCGCCTCGCCTGGTTCTGCCACTCCTCGCGGGCAATGCGGCCCTTGAACTTGAGATGCTCGTCGACCCATTGGACCTCGTCGGCAGTCCATGAGGCGATTTGATCGAAATGAAAGTAGCCAAGCCCGTGGAGAGTTCTTTCGATCTTGGGCGCGATGCCGGAGACCAACTTCAGATCATCGGGTTTGCCGCTGCGTGGGGCCGCCATGCCCTTGGGCTGCTGCGGTTTCCCGCTCGGCTGCAGAAGGGGCAGCGCAGACGTCGCGGAAACGGCCTCAGCTTCGAGGGCGGCGGCTGATGCGGCCTGAGCGGCGGCAGGCTTCGCAGTCGGAACGGCAATAGTTTCCGCACTTCGGGCGGCGGCAGGCTTCGCACTCGGTGCCGCGACAGGCTTGGCACTTGGGGCAGACTTCGCACTCGCCGCAGCGGCAGGCTTCGCACTTGGGGCAGGCTTCGCACTCGGGACGGTGGCAGGCTTCGCACTCGGGACGGTGGCAGGCTTCGCACTCGGGACGGTGGCAGGCTTCGCACTCGGCTCGGCGGCAGACTTCACACTCGGAACGGCAACAGTCTTCATACTCGGGGTGGTGACAGGCTTCGCACTAGCAGGCGGCTTTGCCGCCGTAAACTTCGTCGCGGCGGGTTTCGTCGCGGCGCTTGCCACTACAAGTTCCGGCTCTGCGCCGAACAAGCGGCGGAACACGCACCCCAATATGCAGCCGACGAAGAAGGCAAAAACGATCCATAAGAGCAGTTCAAGCACCAGATGTGACATAATGACCGGCCCCTGGTTGAAGTTAGTTCGTCCGGCGCGACGTGTCGGGCCGGCAGGTGGTCCAACCGACGACAATGCCGAGCGCAAGCGCGGCGGCGAGCCACAGCCAGTTGTGAGTTGCAACGATGATAACGTCCTTGAAGTTCCCCGCGTCTTCCATCCCGACCCTCCCTATTGCGCGACGACAAATTCGATGCGCCGATTGATAGCACGTCCCTCCGGCGTCTTGTTAGTGGCCGCCGGTTTCTGTTCGCCGTAGCCGACGGCTGAAAGGCGAGCCCGGGTAAGGCCGCTCGTGACCAACGCCTCGAGAACCGAGCCGGCGCGCCGTTCGCTCAACTCGAGATTATGGGTTGGACTGCCGGTCGCATCGGTATGGCCGCCGACTTCTATTCTGCTTCGCGGGCACTTCTCAGCCGCTTTGGCGACCTTCTTCAGGAGTTCGAGGCTCTCGGGAGCGATCGTGTCGCCGTCGGAGAGAAAAAAGATGAACCGCCCAGCCATCGCGGCATTGATGGCCTCCTGGCAGCTTCGGTTCACCGAAACATCCGTCTCGGGCTCGAACACCGGTTCAGCGAGGGATGCGACCTTGGTCTCCTGCGCCGGCGGCGCAGGAGCCGCGGGCACCAGCGTGGCGGCATTATTAGCAGCGACCGCCGGCGTTGCCGTTTCGGCAGCAGTAGCCGGTGGTGCGGACGCTTGTGATGGGGCGGCTTGTGGTGCAGTCACCTGTGGTGCAGCGGCAGCCTGTGGCGCAGCCGCTTGTGCCGCCTGTGGTGCGGTCACCTCTGGTGCGGCGCCTGTGGTGCGTCGCTTGTGGCGCGCAGCCTGTGGCGCAGTCGGCTGTGGTGCAGCAGCCTGTGCCGCTGGCGGTGCGGTTACCTCTGGTGCGGCAGCCTGAGGTGCGTCGCCTTGTGGCGGCGCAGTCACCTGTGGTGCAGCGGCTTGTGGCGCGGTTACCTGTGGTGCAGCCGCTTGTTCCGCCTGTGGTGCAGTCGCTGGCGCGGCGGCCTGTGGTGCGGCGGCGTGTGGTGCGGTCGCCTGTGGCGCGGCGGCTTGTGGTGCAGTCTCCTGTGGTGCAGCCGATTGGGCCGCCTGTGGTGCAGTTGCCGCTGGTGCCGTCGTCTGCGGTGCAGCGGCCTTTGGCGCAGTCACCTCTGGTGCAGCTGCTTGCGCCTTTGGTGCGGCGGCCTGTGGCGCGGTTGCTTGCGCCGCGGCCGGCTCGGGAGGAGCAGGAACAGGCTTGGCTGGCGGCGCGCCCTTGACCTGGATTTCCCCGCGCGTCAGGTCTGCAGATCGATTCCCGGAGGCGTCCGAGATCGTTATCGCGACATCATGTACGCCGCGGGGCAGCTCATCGGCCAGCGCCAGGCGCCAGTTGCCCTTGCCGTCCGACTTGAGCGTCGGATCGCTGCCGAAGATGTAAGACCGTCCGTGCACGGTGATCGCCAGAAAGACCGCATCACCCTCGGGCCAGGTTCCGGCGAGCTCGGCCGGGCTTCTGTCGCCGGCGAAGGGCGTTATCGTGGGCGAGGCAGGTGGTGTGAGATCGGGTGCGATTGCGAGTTCCCCTACCGTTCCGTCTTTGGAGACGTTGCCGAACTCATCGGAAGTTTCGACCGCGACGTCATAGCCGCCGGGAGCAAAAGAGTCGGTCAGGACCAGCTTCCAGTTGCCCTTGCCGTCGGAAGAGAGCGACCCGTCGATTCCCAATACATACGTCTTGCCGGCGACGGTGACTTTGAGCGATTTCGCCTGCTCTTCATCCCACTTGCCGCTGAGCGGCGGGTTCGTCGTCGCGGCGGCCGAAGGTGCTTGCGGAGGGGTCGTATCGAGGAGCACCTCGGAGGCAGTGGCATCGGCGGCCCTGGCTCTATTTCCATCGCTGATCTCGACCTTCACATCATACACTCCATCGGGCAGCGGCGTTCGGGGTTTGAGCGACCATGTGCCGTTCGAGGACGAAAGCTCGGGGTCATTGCCAAGCACATATTTCTGGCCGGCGATCGAGACGGTGAGAGCTTTGGCCACGCCTTCCTGCCAGGTTCCGGTTATGGGAAGCGCCGGGTTGTTGGTGGCGACGGAATTGACGGTCGGGACGTTCAGAACGACGGGCGGAATGACAGCCACGGCCGAGGCGACCCGCCTGATGCCATACTGGCCCGCGACCGTGTCCAAGGCTTTTCTCTTGGCTTCTTCCGTCTCCACTTCGCCCCTGAGGACTGCATCGCGGCCGTCCATTTTGACAGTCGCCCACTCAAGTCCCGCCAGCCGAAGCTTCGCCTCGACCTGCGTCTGCAGTCTTCGCTCGAGAGAATCCGTGCCGAGCCACCACGCGGCGGCGAATGGCACGAGCAATGGAATCAGACCCCATAGCCATTTGCGCGGTCGACACTTCATTCAGGTTTCTCCTTTTCGCCCCTCTTCTTGCGCACGCTGCGATTCGCCCCGCCAAGTCCGCAAATGCGAGAATGCTGACTACAATCAGGCCCGGAGTGATGCAACCGGCTTGAAAAATTATGGCTGACCGCTGAGTCGCTGCTTTTTGCGGTGGATTGGGCATCGAAGCAACTTGTGCGGCGCGCCGAGTCCGGTACGTGGGGAGCACGGAAAGCCGAGCGAAGCTGGTCGCGCGCCAAAAGAGTCAAGCATTTCTTCGTCTTAGTTGAGGTGTTGCGTTTTTGGCACATTCGCCGGAAATGTTTGTAGGCACCCTGCTCTCGCGTTGACCCTTAACTGCGCCTCGGCCACTAATATGGCTGTGTGCAATTCACTCGTGCATCGCCTCCAGAGACAAGGGGATCGGGGGGCTCCACCAACTCCAGAATCGGGAGAGAACTGATGACTAGAATGAAATGGCTCCGGCGGGGGCTTCTGGGTGGTGTGGCGCTGGGCGCTTTGACCACCGGAGCACAGGCCGACGAGCTGGCCGATCTCAAAGCCCAGCTCGCAGCGCTGCAAGCACGTGTTGCTCAGATTGAAGCCGCGCCACGGCCGGCGGCTGTGCCGGAGGGTACGAGCCTGGTAACGGCGCGTCGGGGGCAGTTGACGTCATCGGTGATTGTTCCCGAGCCCGTCAAGGACCGGATGCGTGAGCATCAGGGCTTCACCTTCGCCATAAGCCCAACGGCTGACATGCCGCTGCCGACAACCGAGGTGACCGTGAGCGGGCAGGTGCGTGCCCGGGCGCTGTTCATCTCTGATGAGGATTTCTTGTTCTTCGACGGCTACCATGATGGCAGTGGCGGCTTTAACCGCGATAACGATGACGATGACGACGATTTCCCTGTGGTGAGCGCCCGTTTGTGAGTGATGACGCCGACGACAACTTCATTCGTACGCGCGGCAATTGCGACACGGACGGCTTGGGTATCGATGCCCGCGGTCGTCTGCGCGTCAGACGGCAAGACCGAGACCGCTGTCGGCGAGGTGGGAGCCACGCTCCGTCTCGAAAGCGACTATGACGGCGGCTACACCTCGCCATGGGAAGGCTCATGAGGGTGAAACCGTTAAAATGGACGTCGCCTGGGGCTGGTGGAAGGCGACACCGAACTTTCAGCTAGGCGGCGGCTACTGGTACAACACCGGCTCGTTGCAGGCCGGTGTGGACTGGCAGCACAATATCGACCTCTCCGGTGGTAGGGCTGGCTTCACCAACACCTCGAACGAGCAGATCCGTTTGACCTGGATGCGAGCGAAGACCTCGCAGGAGGCAAGGCGGGCCACGTTTGCGATCGGCATCGAGGACAACGACGCCAGTTGCTCCAACAGATCATTTCGCTCTTGAGATCGACGAAGACGACAACGACGAAGGCGAAGATGAAATCGAATTCGAAACCGAATTGGATTTCTGCGCGGATAGCGCTGAATCGGATATTCCACAGATCGGTGGCTATTTCCTGTGGGATGGCGGCGGCGGGTTCAACTCACCGGTGCGGCAAGCTGGCAGAAGGACGAAAGCGAAGTCACCGTATTCCGCGAAGGCGAAGTTATAGGTGGAGCGCTCGTACTCGATGACGATGAGTTCGACACCGAAGAAAGTAATGACGACTGGTCGGCCGGCATCGGCATGAATGGCGTGTTTGCCGAGTCCAGCTTCACTATCGGCGCAGCGTTCGGCGAGGATAGCGGCACCGCCATCGTTCCGCTTGCCGACGTCGCCGACGATGAGCGATGGTGGGCGGTGTCCGGCGGCTTCATCTTCGGCGGATTTGCCACCGACGTTAAGCTTCAGCTGAGCGGAGCTTATGCGCGGAACTTAGGCAACGACGATTGCCAGTTCGAGAATTGCGATGAGGAACTCGAATTCTTGATGCCGAGGCGTCGCTGTTCTGGAATCCGGTCGATCAGTTGACCTTGGGCGTCGGTGTCGGGTGGCACTCTTTTGAAAATCGAGAAATCGAACGGGATGATGATGATGACGGAGGGACTGCTTCAGAGAGAGAGAGTGGGTCGTGAATGATGGCGATGCCATCGTCGGCGGCTTCGGCGGCTACTGGAGCTTCTGACCCAGACGCCTGAGTTCACAAAGACATGCAGTCAGCCCGTGGTTCGCCACGGGCTGATTTTTTGTCTCGCCGACAAGTGTGCAACAAGTCATCGCTTGCCCGGGAATCTGACCGAGCGGGCGGTGGCGCTTGTTGGCTTCGGCGTACCAAAGAACATCGAGGTCAGTTGGGCCGAGGAGGAGACAGCTTGCTTTCCATCCTCTGTCGACTTTCGCTTGTGCGCCCTTGCCCGAGCGCTCGCCCTCTCGATTCCCTGTGAGCGGGTTGGCCGGAGCACCATCTCAGAGATCCTTCTGTCCGGCTTGACCTGGGGCAGGATCCGAACTTAGTTCTCCAGATCTTGCCGCTGTAGCTGACACAAAGGACGCCGGTGAATGCAAGAGAGAATACCCAAGCGGCATCGCACCGGTCCAGAGACGCTGAGGCAGACCAGCCATTGGCAGAAGGTTCTCGAGGAAGGCCTTCGATTGCAGAAGAGGCGACGTTTCGGCGGAGGCAGAGCGGCATTACCGATCGGTGCTGAAGGACAATCCGGAGCATGCCGGAGCCCTGGAATTGATGGGAACCCTCGCAATTGAAGCAGGCGATCCCTCGCAAGCCGAAAGGTACTTCCGCAGGGCGGTCAAATTCGAGCCTGACCATCCCCTCTTCCTGAATAATCTCGGCAATGTGCTCTGCGAGACCGAGCAATTCGAGAAGGCAATCCCGCATCTGGAAAGAGCCACTCGTCTCGCTCCCCAGCTCTCTGAACCCCATTGCAATCTGGCACGCGTCTATCGCAACCTGGGCCTGACTGACCGGGCTTTTACCTGCATCGAGACCGCTCGCAAGATCAATCGCGACTATCCACTATCGATCCTGACGTTCGCTGAAATCCTTACCGATCTCGGCCGACCTGACGAAGCGACCCGCTACTTTCGCCAGGTCATAAGCCTCGGAGTGATGCTGCCCCGCAGCCTGGTTGGGCTTACGGAAGCGCACAAGTTCGGTCCCCAAGACCCGGAAATCGATCTCATCGAAAAACTGCTTGCCGGCGAGCGTTTGTCGAACGTCGTGAAGTCGCGGCTGCTTCACGCTGCCGGCAAGATCTACGATGACCTGGGGGATTATGACAAAGCCTTTGATCGCTACGCCGCTGCGAAGAAGTTCGTGGGCTGGGGATTTGATCTGGAAGAGCGCCGCAGGCAGTACAACGATCTGCGGGACATCTTTTCTCAGTCCTTTTTCGCCGAACGGCGCGGATTCGGCGATCCCGCGGCCGTGCCGATTTTCATCGTCGGAATGCCGCGCTCCGGAACCACTCTCACCGAACAGATCGTTGCGAGTCATCCGGCGGTCACCGGCGCCGGCGAGCTGCCATTGATTGGCAGGTTGGCCAGAAGGATGGGGTTTGATCGCTCCGATATGAGCGAATACCGGCGCCAGATGACAAACATGACACCGCGGCAATCACGCGAGCTTGCCCAGGGTTACATCGACGCCGTTCGGGCGCGGCATCCCGACTTGCGGCAGATAGCGGACAAGATGCCCCATAATTTTGAACACCTCGGACTGATAGCGCTCCTGTTTCCGAATGCCCGCATCGTTCATTGCCGCCGCGAGCCGATCGACACCTGCCTTTCCTGTTTCATGCGCTATTTCAACAAGGCTCACGGCTACAACACGGACCTCTCGACCTTGGGTCTTTACTACCGCGAATACCTTGATCTCATGAGGCACTGGGGAGAGACCCTGCCCCTGCCTGTTCATGAGGTGAGGTATGAGCAGCTTGTCGGGGATCAGGAGAAGGAAACACGAAGTCTCCTTTCATTCCTGGACCTGCCCTGGGATGACAGGTGCCTGAGAATTCTTCGAAACCGCCCGGGGAGTGAAAACACCCAGCCGCTGGCAGGTCCGCCAACCGATTTATAGGAGTTCCTTACAACGCTGGCGTCACTATGCGGCGCATCTGCAACCGCTGATCGCTGCACTTGGAGACCTTGCTCCAGCCGATAGTCCTTCAAACAGAGGCCCTCCAGAGCCTGGTTGCTAGCAATTCAGTGGCTGTGCCAGCTTGACCTGGGGCAAAATCGGAACTTTGCTCTCCAGACCTTGCCGCTGTGGCTGACACAAAGGACAACGAGTGAATGCAACCGGGAATACCAAAACGGCATCGCACCGGTCCAGGGACGCTAAGGCATACCAGCCATTGGCAGGAAGAATTCTCAACGAAGGCCATCGGTTGCAGGTGAAGCGGCGTTTCAAGGAGGCGGAGTGGCAATATCGATCGGTGCTGAAAGAGAATCCGGAGCATCCCGAGGCCCTGCAGATGATGGGAACACTGGCTCTCGAAACCGGGAATGTCGCTGCAGCAGTGAAATTCTTCCGCGGGTCTGTTCGGTTGTGCCCCGACCATCCACTCTATCTGAATAATCTGGGGAATGCGCTTTGCGAGATCTGGCGGTTCGATGAAGCCGCCAGACATCTGGAGAAGGCTATTCGGATCGCGCCTCAACTCGTCGAACCGCATTGCAACCTGGCGCGTGCCTACCGCAATCTTGGGCTGACGAGCCGAGCCCTGTCCTCCGTGGAAGCTGCTGAGAATCAATCCCGACCACCCGCTGATGACGTTGAACCTGGCGGAAGTTCTGAGCGACCTCGGTCGGATGGATGAGGCGACTGCCTACTTTCGCCATACGATAGGTTACAATTTCATGCTGCCACGAGCACTCGTCGGTCTCGCGGACGCTCACAAGTTTCAGCCGGCAGACCCGGAAATCGATCTTATCGAGAAGCTCCTCGCAGTCGATAGCATGCCCGACGTGGTGCGGTGGCGCCTCCTTTTTGCTGCCGGGAAGATCTACGACGATTTGGGAATGTACGACAGGGCGTTCACCCATTATGCGAAGGCTAATGAACTCGTAGGCTGGCGCTTCGACGTCTCAGCGCATCGCAAACTGTACAATGATCTTAAGGCCATTTTTTGCGCGCCGTTTTTCGCTGAACGACAGGGATTCGGAGAGCCGACGGAGATGCCGATTATTCATCGTCGGCATGCCGCGCTCTGGAACAACCCTCACCGAACAGATTGTTTCCAGCCATCCGGAAGTTACGGGCGCAGGCGAACTGCCACTCATTGGCCAGGTGGCCAGGAAAATCGGGTTCGATCGTTCAGACCTGACACCTTACCGGCACCAAGTGATCAGCATGACCAGGGGGCAATCCCATGAACTTGCCCAGGAATACCTGGCGAGCGTGCGAAAGAAGTTTCCGAATTCCAGGCACGTAGCGGATAAGTTGCCTCTCAATTTCGAGCACTTGGGGCTGATAGCGATTTTGTTTCCCAGCGCGCGGATCATTCATTGCCGTCGCGAGCCGATCGACACCTGTGTCTCATGCTTCATGCAGGCCTTGAATCGGTCCCATGCTTACAGCACGGACCTCACCACATTGGGTCTTTACTATCGGGAGTATCACGGCCTCATGGAACACTGGAGGCAGTCGTTGCCACTGCCAATCCATGAAGTTCGCTATGAAAAGCTGGTTGCCAATCAGGAGAGCGAGACCCGAGCGCTTATCTCATTCCTGGGCTTGCCGTGGGATGACGCATGCTTGAAGTACTTCGAAACCAGCCGCGCAGTGAGAACGCTCAGCCGCTGGCAGGTCCGCCAGCCGATCTACTCCAGTTCCGTTGAACGGTGGCGGCACTACGCCGGCCATCTGCAGCCGCTGATCGCCGCGCTTGGAGACCTTGCTCCAGCGGGCAGGTCTTCAAGCAGAAATCCCGAGAGTTCTGGCGGGGGGTCGCTTCACGATCGCTGAGAGCTACGACAGAAGTTGTGTGCGTCAAACAACTTCGCGTACCCACTCCCGCTCCTGCCGTCCGGCGAACACACAGCAAATACATGCAGATTTTGGGGTGGACCTTCTCCTGAGACATTTCTGGGGCCCTGGCAACCCCATCTGAAGACTATTGAATTTTGGCGGTGGCCATATACTCCTCGGCGCCAGACAAGGTTTCGTAGCCAAGTTTCGTCAGCGCGGCATGCTGGCGGAGCGTCTCGACGCCGCCGTCGAAATTCATTTCATGCGTGAAGATGGCCTGCCGCAGGCGCTCTTTGTCAGTGTCTGAGAGGCCGCCCCGTTCATAGATAGCCCTTGCTGCCAGATGCATGCGGGCAGTGACGAAGGTTGCATGAAAGATCCCGTCCATCGGACGCGGATCGTGGCGCAGCGGCGACGAAAAGCGCTCGCTTTCAGGGTTCTCGACCAGTGGACCGTCGACTGCCTCGGCAAAAAGCAGCAGGTGGCCGGCCTCGTGGGCCAGGGCCTGGGCGATCTCGGCAGCGTCATCATGCTCATCGGTGTTGAGGAAGATCGCGCCCCACAAGGCGAAAGAGCTGGCGCCGCTGAAGTCGGACTGATCCGCGGTATTCACCACTATCGACCGCAAGTACGATCTCGGAAACGATTTGGCGGACTTCCGCCGCGAGATCGGCATGAGTACGTTCAAGAGATGGAGGGCCCTCAGGAGACGCTTTCGCATCGCCGTCCCCGGGCCGTTGCCGGGCGCTCTCAGGTTCAAGGGTGTCGTCGGATCAACCGAAAGATATCTCCGGTATCGTTCCAGGGTGCGGGATGAGAAATTTTCATCGCTGAAATCGCGAACGGAGAGCGGACTCGCCCGCCACCCGCCGCAGGCGATTTCCTCCAACACCGCCTGAGCTTCATCAAACCGTTCGGCCGAAATCAGCGCGATGAGATCGTGATAGGCGGCGAAAAGGCCGGGGGCGACCGGGTGATCGCCTTCGGCGATTCTCGCAATCTCGAGCAGGCGCGGATACCAGTCGGCGGACGTCAATTCGGAAGCTTTGGCGATCGCGATGAGACTCCTGCCGAGGCGCGAGCGCATCGTCCGCGCCACTGCCCGTCCTCGCGCCTCACTGGGAGAGAACCTCATTGCAATATTTGCACAACGCTCCGCGACGCTCGGCAGTGCATCACAACGCGTAAAGAGCCCGCGCCTCGCGCGTTCTTTAGGTCATAGGTGGGTCGAATTGTCAGTAACTTGTGTCGTCTGACGTGCTACCGTCCTGAGGAGAAACATGATACTGCCCGAGTTGACCCGGCTTTCCAGCCCGGAGTGCCAAGGCACCGTCCGAGTTACGCCCCCATAGAGTTGAGCGCCTCAACCTCGGCCACTTTCACCAGTTTCACTGTTGCGCGCTTTTGCCCGGTCAAGATTTCTCTCTTCCGTCCATTCAATCGCGGCGAGCGTCGTCAAGGCGGAGCGGAGGAATCTCAGCCTTTCCAACCTTCAGTGCCAGCGCGCTATTGGACTTCGTGTCCCCATAGAGCTTGAGCACCTCGACTTCGGATAGCTGCACCGGTTTCATTGCATGCTGCTTCGTGCTCATGGTGATGATTCTCCTCTTCTCCAAGACCAACTATCTCCTATTACCTTTACCTAGCATCCCTCTCAAGCTAGTCGGCGTCGTTACTCTGATTTTCTCACATATGTTGCGATAATACCACAGGCCCGGTGAAACGATCACTCAGCTTCCCGTCGGGTTCTCTCGATGAGCACTCCGGCGGCAATGTCGAACGCTCCGAGCTGATCCTTGAGCTTCTTGCCACCGAGCTCCTTCTCGAAAGCTGCCGCAAATCGGGACGAGAAGTGCCAGGTATTGCCGCCCGGATTGATCTCGAGCACATACGCTGTTCCGTCACGGCTATCGAAGATCACATCAAGGGCCTGTAGCGGAATGAGAGGGAAGCAGTCGAACACCCGGCGCGCGAGATCGATAAGAGGCTGATCGATAACGAGTGTCGCCCGCCGTGCCTTACCGGTCGTTACGACGCGCGCCGATTCAAGCACATCGTCAGGGGCATTGAGATCGGGCAGCTTCTCGCTTTGGACGCGCTCCAATCCGTAAAGAATCTCACCGAACAAGCTCAGAACCCTGGTCTTGGTGGGATAGTCCCCGGTCGGAATGAACTGCTGCACGATCATCGAGCCTTGCCTGCCCGGGTGGCCCGCTGGAAAGCTTGCGCAGTCTCTGAATTTCACCCTGGCGGTACGCATGAGGTTGATGCCCTTGCCGAGGGAAGCGACTCGCCACGCGGCGGGCTTGAGAATCACTACCGGTCCCCATTCGCCGGGGTCGAGCTTCGTATCAGGCGTCAGTACCGTCCATTTCGGAACCCGGATTCCTGCCCTTTCGAGCGCCTGCATCTGATCGATCTTTGGCAGGATGCGGCCGCGGTACACCTTGCCACGCCGCGGCCGAAACCGGCCCAGTCCTTGGGGTGCGAATATGAGGGAGCGCCGGTTCGCGGTTCGCCGGGTGCTGGCAAAGGCCGGTATTGTCAAGGGTACGATGAAGACCTCGATATCGGGAGCGTGGGCCAGGATCCGGTTTCGGATCTCCTCGAAATCGCCGACGCTGAGGAATTTCGGATTGTACACCATTACGAGATTTCGTGTGGGTTCGACTTCCGCAAATCTGTCGGGATTGACCATGCCGCTCATCACGCCCATCAAAGGTGCGACCGCGATCTATTTCGTTGGCTTAATAATAATAGGCAGCCAGCGAGGAAGATCGCGGCCCTTTTGGTCGAGTCACCATTAGAGCATTTCAACAGCCGTATGGAGAATTCAGGTCAATCGCCATCGACTCGCTTGAACCCAATCCGTGCCAATGGTAGCCTGACAACGGTGCAGTTAACTGGGAATCGTTCGAATGACTAAGAAACCCGCGATGAAGCCGGTAGATCTTGCCCGTATCGAAGTGCTCACCCTTTATGGCAGTGGAACTGCCAGTGATGCGCTGGCACTGAAGGTAGGCAAACCGCCACTGTGACGCTCGGCCCTTCGGCGGCACCAAGCCGCCGCTGGTGTTTTTGTAGGCGCGTGACCACGTCAGCGAGTATGCTGAATGCGGTCTTGTGCTTTAGGCTTGCCTGATGCAGTGCGATACCCCATGCCGGTTTTGCAAGGGTCTGCGGAAGCTTTCCACAACCGGCAGGGTGACCGGCGCATGCGCGGTGTTAAGTTGGCGTGGTTCTACAGCCCTTCCCGGCGGAGCGCCGGGTCGCTCACGGCAGCCGCTATCGAAGCGCTAGAAACAAGGCTAGGCGAGCGACACGCCGACGTCCGCGTGCCGTCGTCCGCAGCCTGGAAGTAACTTTCCTCTCGGTCGGCTTTCAGTGCCGAACTCTTATACTTCGTGGACCTGTCGGCTGCGGAAGCAGGCGGGGCAAAAATCGATGTGCCTAATGCGGAGACGGACACCATGCTTTGCATTTTCGTTGACGCTTGTCACCATGCTCCGGGTATCTTCTTTTCACGTCGCTTTCGGGGCTTTGCATGAGACTGGTCGTAGTGACGCCAGCCGGGCGCGAGAGGTACCTCCGTCTTCTTAGTCACTTCGTCCTCGGCAGCGTTGAGGTCGACGAGTGGCAGCTCTGGGAAAACTGCCGCAACGAAGCCGACCGCGCCTACCTTCATCGTCTGGCGGCAAGTGATCCGCGCTGCAAGCTGAAGCAAGTCGAGGGCGCGGATGGGGGTTGTGGTGTCATCGGCGAATTTTTCCGCTTCTGCGACGATCCAGAGGCGCTCTATCTACGCCTTGATGACGACATCGTTTTCTTGGAAAAGGAGTTCTTTCCAAAATTTGTTGCGCGGGCCAAGACTGAACGCGGTGGCGCTCTCTGGTTCTCGCCCGTGGTCATCAACAACGCTATCTGCAACTGGTTTCTGAAGTACTTCTCAGGGATCGCCATCAGAGGGCCAGTCTCGTCCCAGGCAATGTGTCCTTACACCTGGCGCTACGCCGGATTTCCAATGGCGCTGCATCCCGTGTTCATTGATGCGGTGCGCCAGAACCGCCTCGACCTCTTCCGTATTCCGGATGCGGAGATCCGGTTCAGCCGCTTTTCGATCAACGCCATCGGTTTCTTCGGCGCTGAAAAGGCGGCCCTGGGAGAGTACTTCTATGCCCCCGAAAACAATGAGGAAGAGTGGCTTTCGGCCTGCCTGCCTGCTTTGATTGGCCGGCACGGTAAAGTCTTCGGGGACATGACTGTGGCGCATTTCAGCTACTATACCCAGGAAAACGCCATGTTGCAGACAACGATCCTTGAAGCTTATTACGAACTCTCGGGAGTACCTGCGCCGGTCTATGAACGACCGGAACCCGAGGCGGTGCCCCAGGAGCCGGACAAATTCGAAATCTCGCTCGACGAGGCAGCTTGGCGGGTGGTGCCACATCGTTTGCACAAAACGCAGTCTGCAACCGGGGAACAATTCGAAGAGCCTGGTAAAATTTTCAACTGGCTAAGGTAAGGCGAGTGAGCAAGGCGCCGATGCAAAATCTATACATCAAGAGCTGCCGGCGGCGTTCACCGATGACTGTTCAGAAGCCGCTCCGGTTTGGAAAGGATAAGCCGCTCGGCCAGCTCCACTCCCTGCAGAAAGCAGTGATCCTGGTTGGAGATCTCGTATTTCCAGGCACCAAATCGTCCCCGACTGTAGATCCCCATCGCCTCGAGCGTTGGAAGCAGCACCACCAGCGCCGCGTCGCGAGCTTTCGTTGGCGTAGGATAACCGGGAGCGACCACTCGGTGCCAAAGGCTGACGACCCGTGACAAACTCGCGACTATGCCTTCTCGCACTGCGCTGGCAATAACCCCTTCGGCTAACCGCGCGCCGTCTACAGGTCGGTGCGGGGATTCGCTCACTTCTGCCAGTAGCGACCAGTGGCCCGCAGGTGCATTGGCGGGCGAGAAATTGGACGGCACGCTTGCCCGATAGAACGGCACGGCAGCCTCGGGATAGTAAATCCAGCGGCGATCTGCAAGATGGGCTGGTGTTTCGCCTTCGACGCCTATTCCGACGACATGCACTGTTGAAGATATGAGCGACGATGCCGGCTCCTGGAGCCCGTCGAGCCCTGTCATGTCAACGAGTTGGTCGAGCGGTATCGTCGACACCAGCACGTCATAGTTCTCAGTGTTCCCATCCGCGAAGCACACCCGTCGCAGCTTTGTGTCTATGCGTGTCGCCGTGCGCCGCAGGCTGAGCTGCTGGGAGGGGATGCGCTCGGCGACACGCTGCCAGATCGCCCCTGTTCCACCGGCGCGCGGGTAACGAAACTGTGCGTTTGGACCCCATAAATCATCATCGCGGCACTCATGTAGATTTGCCAGAACGCGTTTGAGATCGGGCCGTGGTACGCGCTCCGCGATCCAGCTATGGCTCATGCTGTCGAGCGGTGCCGCCCAGACTTTTTCGTTGTAGGGCACCATGAAGTGCCGAGCGATCCCATCACCGAATGAATTCACGATCCAGTCGAGGAAATTGTTGGAGTCAGCCTGTCGCGTTGCTGCTTGTGCGAGGCCGAGTTCACATTCGCGACATACATTCTTGGGCAGTCGATGAATATTGTACTGCAGCGGATACGGCACGAATCGCTTGAGCATCCAGATTTGGGCATCGCGGCGCTGGGCAATCCACTCGTCCCCGAGGACACAATCCATCACTGCGTTGAAATACGCCGAGCGCGAGTAGAGTACGTGGACGCCGCAGTCCCAAGTGAACCCCATCGGGTCGTGGTACGAGGCGGCGAGCCCACCGACCCGATTCTCCCGCTCATGGACGGAGAAATCGGCGTACCCCAGCTCGTTCAGCCGATATGCAAGCCCGAGGCCACAGGGTCCGGCGCCAAGAACGACAATGTGGCCCGGTTTCTTCACTCCTGGCTCCAGTCAATGCGCGGGACATTGCGCGAGTGAGAGTGATCGCCCGTCCAGAGCCTGACGATTTCACTAAAGCACCCATTTGTCGAGTTCTGGCGCGAATCACCTTGTCGATGATGCATCGGAACCGTAAGCAGTAGATAGCTTTGGGAGTCGCCCCTTCCGCGAAGGGACGAAAGTTTCTTGGCCGAACATATTTTCCTTCTCATGCTGCACGCGTCTTGAATTGATCGATCTCCAGAAGCAGAGAACGCGGCAAAGGAGGGTATTGTGCTTCGAAACGCTCAGTTGCATGGTCTCGAAGCTGATCCCGCGCAAGGAGTCCTCGATGAAATTGCGTATGCTGGCGACGCCGGGGCCATCGGCTGGGTTCCACGCTCGTTGACGCGAAACGTGATTTGCCTTTGCGCGGACAGGAATATGCTGGTCCCTGCCCTCCTTGTTGCCAAGGCCGCACGATCAAATCTGGCCCGCTCTTCGAGCGTATATGATGTGATCGTCTTCGTCGGCCCAGAGGATGTTAAACCGGCAGACAGGACCTGGGCAATTCAACACGGCATCCAAATCTCCGACAGCTTGGAATTGTCTTGCTTTGCCGACATCCGATCACCGCTAAAGCGGCTGACCAACGTGACCATGGCCCGGCTATTGCTGCCGGAGCAGCTCTCGGGGAAATACGATCGCATCCTCTATCTCGACGCGGATGTGATGATTCAGGGCGATATTGGGCGTATCTACTCGCTCGACACGGGTGAATTCGCATTGGCGGCAGTTCCGGCGGCCCGTTCGTCGCCCCTGCAGGAAGAAACCTTGGCCCACTTTCGCGGTCTCGGGATGAGCGAGCCCTTTCGCTATTTCAATTCCGGCGTCCTCTATATTGATGTGGAGAAGTGGAACCGTGGTGAGATCGGGCGACGTGCTCTGGATTTCACCAGACGCAACGCGTCATGGTGCATTTGGCCGGACGAAGATGCGTTGAATGCCGTCCTGGATGGCAAAATAGCGGAGCTTTCGCCTCTTTGGAACATGCGGGCGCGCGTCTGGTCTCATCGCCGGGTTCGATCCGCCGCCGAGCCGGTCATCGTCCACTACGACGGTCCGAACAAGCCGTGGCAGCGGTTCGGTAAGGGGCGGCGATTGTTCCAGTTCGAGCGAGCGTACCGCTCTTATAAACAGTTCCTCGTTAATTCACCCTGGCCCGACTGGCTCGACGACAAGTGGACCATGGGTGATTTTCGCGACGGTCTCGCTCATGAAGTGGGCCTGTGGACCGCCTGGATTGGGGGTAGGGAGGCGCCCTTCAGACGCTTGCGGGAGGAGCGAGCTTACGCCAAGGCCTTTCTCAGATACAGTGCCGAGAGCCCGTTCACTGACATAGATCAGGGCATCGTGGAGCGTACCGGCAGATGCCTGCGGCTCGCGCCGCCGGCCGGGTTGGGGCTCAGCCAATGAAACTCGTTGCCTACCTGATTGAGGGCCATTCAATCGACATTCGTCCGGCTCCAGCCACGCGAGACTGGATGAATGCCACGAACAACCGCTTCGCCTACCGTTGTCTGCCGCTCAACATTGCCAACGCGCACGGTTGGGAGATTCTTTGCCCGGGCTCGTTCACCGCGATTTGGAATGGCTCGCGTGAGCCCGGCGGCGTTGCCGTTGTGCCCGAGGGTGAGATGAACAACCCACCTTGTGGCCATTTCGGCTACGGCATTCTCACCTTTCGCATTAATTGCGTTTTCCGAACTGAGCCCAAGTACGATCTCCTGGTCCAGGGGCCGGTAAATAGGCCGAAAGATGGCATTGCTGCTCTGTCGGGCATCATTGAAACCGACTGGGCCCCCTACACTTTCACGATGAACTGGCTTTTCACGCGCGTTGATCATTCGGTGCGTTTTGTGAAGGGCGAACCGATCTGTCATTTTTTTCCGATCCTCCGAGGCAGCCTTGAATCTGTTGAACCAGTGCTGAAGTCGATCTCCGAGGATCCGGAACTCGAACAAGTGCACGCCGACTGGAAAACCAAACGCGACCGCATTCTAGCCGATCTGGAGTCTCCCCGGATCGGAGGCTCATACCCAGAAATGGCAGAAGCACTACTATCGGGGTCTTTGGCCCGACGATGAAAGAAAAGGCGTCGAGGATCACCGCGTACACATACGGCTGAAACCTTTCACCTTTGCTCCCCGAGATTGAGAGTCCGAAAACGCTCCGGCCCAAGCTGGCGAACATCATCTGATAAACAGAGCAGATAAGTTGGCCAGTTACTTTTGGCGCTGCCCTGACTCGCTTTGCAGATTTCTGGTGAGGATTGTCCATTGAAAGGCTGCCTCCCCTTCCTGAAACACGCGGCGGGACCATCCACAACTCCCCCAGGTGCGCCGAAACACTGGCTGCGGAGCGGCGCACATGGCTCGATACGGCTTTTTCCGAGGCCCTTAAGGTCTGCTTCTTCTGCTCGGGGAAGTTATTAAAACGCTGCGCGCGGGCTCGGGGATGGGGCCCGGACGGTATCGACATGGTGCATTGTCATTGCGCGAGGAGCCGCGTCTGCTTGACCAAGGTCCTGGCGGCAACATCCCAAGCATCGAATTGATCTTCTCGACGCTTGCCATCGATGGGAAGGTGCCGGGAAATTGGCGAGGAGAAATGCCAGGTGTTCCCACCGGGGTTAATCTCAAGACAATAAAGGCGACTTGATCGACGGTCGCGTCGAATATCACACGCCTGCAGAGCAACCTGTGGAATGCTCAAGTAGATGCTTGAAGCAAACTTCAACACGTCGGCCTCGTAGCAGAAGGCAGTGTCAAAGTCGCGCGCAGCGTTACTAGCAACACCGTCTGTCACTATAGTCCATGTCGGGTTGTCGAGGATCGGGCATCGGTGTGCGCCTTCGGATTCGCGTGGCAGACAAAGGCTCGCCGAACAAAGTCAACACCCGGTAGTCCTCGGAGTGTTTTCCGCTATCTATGAATTGCTGCACGATCATCGCCCCATGGCGCCCCGAATCTCTCTTCGAAAACTGCATCGGCAGCTTGAACTTAAGTGCCGACGTTCTAGCTAGTTCGACACCACGGCCATAGGTTGCCTTCCCGAAAGCGATGGGCTTTACAATTACGTAGCGTCCCCACTCCTCCTCGCTGAGCTTGGTTTCAGGTTTGAGATAGGTCCACTTCGGCACGCGGATTCCGTGCGCTGCCAAAAGTTTCGATTTGCTGGTCCTTCGCCAAACGCCGTCCGCAATAAACTGCCCCGCGCAGAGGCTTGAAGTATTTCAAACGATGTGGGGAAAAAACCAGGGTCCGGCGTTGGGCAAGCAACTGGAGCTTGGTGGGAGGCTGCGGCCGGTCCGTCACGATATAGACGGCGATATCGCTCGCTAGCTCTTTTATGCGACGGGCGATCTTCAGGAAGTCAGCGGGGTCGAGACCGTCAGGATGGTACGACATCACCAAGTTCCGCATCGACCTTCCACCTTAGGTTGCCGTTCACTCTGAGAGTACGTTCCTGGCCTCGCCATCAGAGGCGGGCACTTCGAGCGGGAACAGCAACTATATTCCCACGGCTCCTCGGAAGCGTTCCAGCATGTATGTAATCTCCGAAGTGTCAGGATTCTTCAACAACGGTTCCGACCGGCCGCCACGTACTCTCGCCCATAAACTCTTCCGTTTTGATTGAACTCGCCGCGCGCCACCAGGGCCCAAACGAGATGCCTGCCGATGAAGCCACGACCTGTAACCAGGAATTCTCGTCATATGCAGAAATGCAGCGGGACAAATTCGGATCTGGCTTTGCGCGTATCAGGTCGCTAGTCAATAATCACCGTCGACATGTTGCCTGTAGCAAGGGCATACTGGCGTCGGAACAGCCAACAGTCGGGGGAGCGATGGACGTAGAGAAACTGAGTTCGCTCGCGGCGTTTGGGCGACTCTCCCGCCGCGATTTCATGCAGCTGGCAATTGCCGCCGGTTTCACGGTGCCGGTAGCCGCAAGGATGTTTACATCCGCCGCGCGGGCCCAGGCCAGGCGCGGCGGCTCTTTCAGGGCAGGAGTAGGCCACGGTTCAACCACCGATACGCTCGATCCCGCAACATGGACCAATACCTTCTCCGCCAGCATGGGGCTCGGGATCTTCGGCGCAGCTCTGACGGAAATTGATGCCAAGAACACCGTCGTTCCCCACCTGGCTGAGAGCTTCGAGCCGGCGCGGAGCCAAGCAATGGATCTTCAAGCTGCGCCGGGGCCTGAGCTTCCACAACGGCAAGAACATCACCGCAGATGATGTGGTTGCCACCTACAACTATCATCGCGCCGAAAAATCGAAGTCGGCGGTGAAGTCGGTTCTCAAGACGATCGACGATGTGAAAGCGGATGGCCCGGAAACTGCGATATTCACGCTCAAGAGCCGCAACGCCGACTTCCCCTACATCGCCAGTGACTATCATCTGCCGATCTACCCCGCCAGGGAGGGCGAAGGCATCAGCTGGCAGAAAGGAGAAAGTGCCGGACCTTATGTGCTTGAGGCTTTCGAGCCCGGTGTAACGGTCAAAGCCAAGCGCAACCCCAACTACCACAAGAGCAATGCCGCGTGGTTCGATGAGGTCGAAATGCTGTCGATTTTGGACGTGGCAGCAAGAACCAGCGCGCTGACCGCCGGCGATGTTCACTATATCGACCGCTGTGATCTGAAAACCCTCGACCTGCTCAAGCAGGATGCCAAGCTTAAGATCACCGATCTCACAGGCTTTGGCCACTATGTAGCGCCGATGAATGTGACGGTGCCACCGTTCAACAACGTTGATGTGCGGCTGGCGCTCAAGTGGGCCGTGAACCGCGAGGAAATTCTCAAAAAGGTGCTGCTTGGCCACGGCACGGTGGGCAACGACAACCCGATCGCGCCAACGATGAAGTACGCCATCAATCCTGCTCCGGTGCATAGCCATGATCCGCAGAAGGCGAGGTTCCATCTCGGAAAGGCGGGCCTGTCGTCGCTCAAGGTCAATCTTTCGGCAGCCGATGTGGCTTTCGCCGGAGCAGTCGATGCGGCTGCGCTTATGCGCGAACAGGCCAAGGCCTGCGGCATCGACATCAACATCGTGCGCGAGCCTGACGACAGCTACTGGGACAATGTATGGATGAAAAAGCCGTGGTGCCTGTCCTATTGGGGAGGGCGGCCCACGGCAGACTGGATATTCACTTACGGCTACGCTGCAGACGCGGCCTGGAACGACACCTTTTGGAAGCACCCGCGCTTCAATGAGCTGTTGCTTGCGGCGCGCGCCGAAACGGACGAGAGCAAGCGAGCCGGGATGTACGTGGAAATGCAGCAGCTCGTTCACGACGACGGCGGCAACATAGTGCTCATGTTCAACAATTTCGTTTCCGCACATTCAACGGCGCTCACCAACAGCAGCGAAATCGCCGGCAACTATGACCACGACGGGGGCAAAATCTTCGAGCGCTGGTGGATGGCCTGACGCCGAGCCGTGCTCAAACGGTGGCGGCGACCAGCATCTGTGCAATAGCTCTTTTTTGATCGCTGCTCCCAGTCACCAAACGAACTTCTCCAGAAGAAAGCACTGCATAAATTCAAGGACTTCGCGAACCTCAGAACCTCGTCTTACATCGGGAAGATCAAAGACAGCTTTTGAACGAAAGGGAGGAGCGCGTTCTCCAGGGGAATCGGGTGAACGGCGTTTCTGAGATTCTTTTCGGTCGTTCGGTCGGCCTGCCGGATTCGGAAATGACTTCAACCGACGCGCTTGGATTCGAAACGATCCGAAAACCTCGTTCACCCGATTGCCCTGGCGTTCTCCTGGACTTCTTCAAATTTGCTTAATTATTTGCTAGAGTGATCGACCGATAGGTCGTGCCCTCCACACAAGCCGCCCTCCATGTGGAGTAAGTGGCTCGGCAAGATAGCCCGCCGGTTCCCATACAGCTAAACTGCGTGGCGGCGGCCGCCGGAGCCGCTGGCGTATCGTGCCAGTGTGGCGGCAGCAACCACCGCAGCAGGGCTGCAATGACTGCCGGTCATTCGGCCTCGGCCATGGTCTTGGCGGAGAGCACTCGTGCGGCGATGTCGAAAGCGCCGAACTGTTCGTCCCGCTTTCTGCCTTCGACCACCTGGTGTTTGCCCCACCGAGACGAGAAGTGCCAGGTGTTGCCGCCGGGATTGAACTCGAGCACGTAAAGTTCTCCCGTTCGACTTTCCCTCAGAATGTCGCACGCCTGGAGGGGAACATCGGGCGCAACCGCATAGACGCGGCGGGCAAGGTCAAGGACGTCCGCGTCGTAGACGAATGCCCGCGTTCGCGGACCGGTCAGAGGTGTAATCCGCACATCCCGCAGGCAATCGGCTGTCAATGTCTCGGGAATGATCTGCGGTTCTTCCGAAGCGATTTTCTCGGCATAGAGCGGCGTACCGAACAGGGTCAGCACACGGATCTGAGCAGGATGTCGGCCGGTGTCGATGAACCGCTGGGCAACCATAGGCCCTCGGCTGCCGGGATGGCCCTCGGGATAGGCTTCGGGAGGCTGAAAACACACCTCGGCCGTGAGCCTCGCTTCGACCCCCTTGCTGAAACTCGCAAAGGCCCAGGCGACCGGCTTGACAACGACGATCGGCCCCCATTCCTCTACTGGAAGACTCGTTCCCCGTTCTATGACCTTCCACTTCGGAACCGGAATTCCATGCGCCTCGAGCAGACGCATCTGTTCAAGCTTGGGTATGGTACGGCCACAGTAGAATCCTGCCGCGCAGTGGCCGGAACCTCCTTAGTCGAGTCGGTGAGAACAGCAAGGTCGGATTTGCCGCCGCCTTCCTTCTTGCGGCGAAAGATGAAATCGTATTGGCTACGATGAACACGTCGATCTCGGGCGCAATGGCGCTGATCTTGTCGCGAATCCTGAAGAAATCGGCAGGATCGAGAAAACCCGGGCGGTGGACCATGATCAGGCTCCTCGTCGCCCACGCATCGCGAGTTTCCTCGAACAGTTTCCTGCTCCTTCTTGCTCCGCGGCTAGCCCGGATCGTATTCAACCCGGCGGCGAACGTGAAGCTAGCAGCCTCCCGAGGCAAAACAACAAACTCGGCGTCGACAAGTTACTCGCGCATCCTTCCGATCGGCGCGGCATGGACACGATGTCACCCTGATTTGATTGGTACTTCAGCGAAATCTGCGAGTTCACAAGTCTCATGGTACGCAAGATCGAGCTTCGCGTGCGCTCACACCCCTGAACTCACACTGTGGTGTTGACGCAAAAATGCCGCTTGCCGCCGCTCGTCAGAGGCAGGCTCCCGACCCTCTTCAGATTGACCGAAAATGAGGGACCCGTTGCGCTCGAGAGCAGTGACAGTAGGTCGCGCTCCCGGCCTTCATAACCACCTTCGGCCACATGCAACCCCGCTGCTGACATTGCGGTCTGAGCGAATACCCATGCCTCGTTTCTCCGGCAAGACCATGGCCGAAGCCGAGTAACCGACAGTCATTGCCGCCCGGCTGCGATGGCTGCTGCCGCTGCCTTGGCACGATACGCCAGCGGCTCCGGCGCCTCCTCCGCCGCCGCGGCGAATGCTGTTGCCGCCATCGCCATCCGCCCGAGACGCATGAGCGCGATGCCCGCAAGGTCGTGCGCAAACTCGCCGAAGATCCTGCGGTCATACGACAGCAGAGGATCGAAGAATTCGTCTTTGTCCTGGGCCGTGAGCTGGTCGATAGTCGTGAGCGCGTCATCGTAACGCTCGGCGTCCACGAGCGCTCTCGCGCGCAGATACCAAAGTGCGCGGTCTTCGGGAAAAGATGCAAGCCCCTCCTCGATCAGTCCCAATGGATTGCCGCCCGCCTTCAGCTTCAGCCGAGCGAGGGTCTGATAGGCGGAGACTCGCGTCGGCCTGCTGCTTCGCTTGCCCATCAGCGCAGGCTGCGGCGATTCCTTTCCGGCAGGCCACGATCGCCTCCTCCTCGCGACCGAGAGCGGCGAGCACTTCGGCGAGGTGATGCCAATAGTAGACTCGACCTGGATTGTCCTCGATGGCGCGTTCGAGCAGCGGGAGATTGCGGACGTGCTTGCGCGACTGGTCGCCCTCGAATCCCAGATGATTGAGGCGGACGGGGCTGTCGCGGATGACGAGACCGTCCTTCCGGCAAACGGCGGCAATTGCCGGGTGGACACTCTCGTGGATGACGCCCACGAACCGGATTCGCGGATCATTGCGGAACAGGCGGATCTCGCGGTAGCGCGTGTAGCCCGGGCGAGGCTGGAAACGGACATAGGCCGCCATGGCAGCGCTGTCATCGATGGCGTGGGCGAGCTTCAACCCCTCCGGCAGCTCGAGCCGCTCGTCGGCATCGATATAGAGGATCCAGGTCCCGGAGGCTGCATCCAGAGCGCGATTCCTCGCGGTCGAGAAATCATCCCGCCAGTGCATATCGATGACGCACGCACCATACCGCCTCGCGATATCGGCCGAGCGGTCGCTCGAGCCCGTGTCGACAACAACGATCTCATCGACTTCTCCCGCAATGGAATCAAGGCAACCCGGAAGAAGCTCTTCCTCGTTCCGCACGATCATCGATGCCGTGATCGTGGGGAGGGGCATTTACCTGCAGATAAAAGCCGCGCGCAGTGAAGCGTCCTCAGGCCCAGAACGGACCGTTGCCGCTATGCGCCAAGCAGTCGCTTACGGCATGACCGTCAATCGGAAAGGAGGTGACGGCCGGTGCGGCATATGGCGTGCCCATAATCACCGGACGCAGCGCCTCGCGCTTTTCCTGATCGAGCGTCCCGAGCACTTCCTCGGCGCTCTTTTTCAAGCTATTTGCTGCACGCATTTTCCCCTCCGCTCTGCAGTTTCCCCGTCAAAAATACTACCTGCGAACGCTGCGCCGCACAAGTTAATTAGCTATCGACAGTGGCGTCAGATGCCGGATGTGACGTTCCGCCCCCTTGAGATCGCCGAGTGAAAGCCGCCATGCCGGCACTTGCAGCGCCAGCTGCCGCAGACGCGCTGCGGCCTTCGCTTTGCCCTCAGCAGGCATCAGCGATGTCTCAAGGAGCCGCCGGACGGCATCGTCTGGCGTCACCCAACCCATCACCGAGCGGCCGCCGTGATTCGCCTCAATGAAGACAAGATGATCGGCCTGCCCAGCCGTAATCCGCCAAGAGCGGCCGGACAGAGTGGGATCGACCGCGTACACTCTGGTGCCGGCCGCGTTGATAGCGAATCTCGCTTTGCGGATCGCCGGGGCTAAGCGCGGCAAGAAGGCGAGGCTTCCTTCGGCGATTCGCAGCCTTGTCGGGCGGGCAACGACTTCGACATCGCAGACACCAGTGTGCGCATCTCCTTCGACATCGAAGGCGGCCGAGAGCAGGTGCAGCGCCAGAGTCGTCTTTCCGCATCGCGACGGGCCGATGAGCAGAATCCGTCCAGCGGGCCCCAGCACTGATGCGGCCGCCACGAACGGCGATCCAGGCAATTCGCGCATCGTCGCCTGCAGAATGGCGCGATCGAGCTGATCAACAATGTGCCGCACCGTCCCCACTGCGTCTCCGCCGCCGGGCAGCGCCAATCGGAAGAAGCCGTGAACGGGACCGACGGCGAGGTCGACAAGTTCAAGAGACGCTCCGACAATCTCGGGCTCGGCCGAGGCGAAGGCGAGAGTGGCGGCTACCGAAGGCGATGGGGTCGTGATGCGATACTCCCGCCTCAACGTCCGGATGATGATCGGCTGCACGGAACCACCAATTCCTCGGTCAGAAGCGAATCGATGCATTGCCGCACATTCTCGGCGGGCCGCTCATCGAGTCCAAAGGCATCCTGCAGGAACGTCGCGATCCAGCCTACCGAATGCTCCCCGTCGCACAGCTCGTACACGGCAAAGCCAGTCGGATTGAGGAAATGCACCCGGTCGCGCCCTGGCTGGTAGACGACCCTGCCGTCCGCAACAGGGCTCATTTCGCACCCTTCCGCACGCAGGAAGATGCTTGCCTCATCGAATTCCGGCACGAGGCTATTCTCTCCCTGTCATGGATAGCTTGAGCGGCAATGGATAGAGATTGCACCGCTTACCCGAAAGTTCTCGGAACATGCAAGCAAGTTGTCGAACGATCCGCCGGCGGTCATGGTCGCGGGCGATAATGGCCGCGGCGAGCTTGGCCCGTAGGCGGCGTTCGCACGGATTGCGGAGTGCTTCCGCGCAGGCCGCCGCAAATTCGCTTGCGCCGTCGGCGGTCCACCCGCGGGGAGGCAGGGCTGAAATCAGGCCGGCGGCCGCGGTCCGCGTTGCCACCGTCGCGACGTTATGCGCCGCCGCTTCGATCAGCTTGATCCGGGTGCCACCGCCTGCGCGTAGCGGCGCCAATGCGAGGCTTGCCCGCTGGTAGAGGGCCGCAAGGTCCGGAACCTGGCCCATGACAGTAATGCCTGGCCGCATACCGAGTCGGCGGACTGGTGATGGCGGGTCGGGCCCGGCGATGACGAGCCGGGGAGTTCCTGCATATCTGGCGACAAGCCGTGGCCAGATCGACTCCGCGAACCACAGGATGCCATCGACGTTCGGCTCGTAGCCAAAGGAGCCGATGAACAGGAGCATATCTCTATCGTCGTGCCGAGAACGTCTCGCCGGGCTCTCTACCGCATTGGGAATGATCTCCACGCCGAGCCCAGGATGGCGAGCCGCGAGGCTCTGCCGGTCCACCGGGCCGGCGACGGAGATCAGCTTGAAGCGCGAACCCAAGCGTTCGATGAGTCGGTCGCAAGCTAAGCCCTCTTGGTCGAGCCATTCTGCGTGTGCACGGTGCCCCTGGCGGCGCGCTAGGACAGCGCGGCTTGCGAACGAGGCGCGGTCATCCTCGTCGGCATCGAGCGCGAGAACGGCATCACCACTAACCGCGATCGCTGCTTCAGCCATGTAGCCGCGCCCGACGTGAACGAGGTCGTAACGCTTGGCTGTGGTCAGGCGGCCGAGATCGGCGACGACCGGAGCCGACAGGCAGGCCGCGACGGAAGGACGAGCATAGCGGCGGAAGGCCTCCAATCTCTGATCCGGGTCGCGGATCTGCGACAGCAGCATGAATTGCGTATCGGCACGCCCCTGCCACGGGATCACTGCGGTCTGAACGCCGAGCATGCGAGGAAGAATCGGCGGCTGCTCGAACCAGCCGGCCACAGGCACGACGGCGAGATCGACGTCGGTCACCGAGGCGAGCGCCTCGAGGAACATGCCGAGCCGCATTGCCAAACCGTTACCGGTCCGAGCCGGCATCGCGGGTGCGATCATCAGCGCCGCGGGGCGACGGCTGTTCACGGTCGGGAGCCTCCGTCTGGCGAACGATAGAACGGGCCAAGCGGACGCAATAGGTGCCAGTCGGAACGTATTTCGCGACGCTGGTGCTGGCCTGCGGTGGCCTCGACCGCCAACGCAAGATCCTCAAGGGCGCGCTGAAGGCGATCATCCGAACTCCTGGGATCGCTTTGCGGCCCGTGCCCGCAGCAGCGCTGCAACGCCGGGCTCGATGCGATCGAGAAGCCTCAGTGCGTCGACTAATCCGGGACCGGCCTCGCCCGGAGGAATCGCCGGCAAGCCGCTTGCCTCAAGAAAGTCATCGGCAAGCGTCCGACTTACCATGCTCGAAGCGTGCGTACCGGATGCGACGGCTGTGGCCTCCGATTCACCCAGCACGAGACGCCGGCCGATCCATCGTCCTTCGCCTGCCGATTTGAGTATCCACGTTTCCCGAGTTCCATCATGGAAGACGAGTCTAAGGCTCGACTCCACCTCCGTGACATACCAGTTCTGGCGGTCGGGAGAGCGGCCCGCACCAAACTCTCCGCAGGCCAGTAGGTCGACCGCAATTTCGTCCTCGCCTGGCACGATAATCCGGAGCCGCGTGGAAGCGAGACGAGATTCCACTCGCCGCGCCAGTGCGGTGCGTGCCGGCGCGTCGAAAATGAAGCCGTTCCAGCGTTCGCGCAGTTGGGCGATGGAAGCGCGGCAGGCCGCATCATGGACGAAGCCGGGAATGGCCTCCTGCGAGCCGGCGTAAGACCACTTGGCGCGCGTCCGGTGCTGGAACAGCGGCCGGCCTTCGAGGTCGCGTTGGTAGAGACAGCGTTGATCCTCGAATGGCCGATGCGGCACGACGATGTGACCTGCTTTCGCCAACCGCCAGCCGAGAAGAAACGTATCCTTGTCGCCGTAGATCATTCGGTAGTAGGTCTCCGCCCGCTCGTTGAGATGGAGGGTGACTTGCAGGGCGGCCCAATGCCGGCGCTTGTCGACAAGGACCTGGCCGCTATCGAGGGACGGGCATCGTTCGGGCGCAAGCCCGCAGATTGCCCAGGCCGGATTGCACTCATCGAGATCGACGACGTCGGGCCAGAACACCGCGCCGGTCTCCGCATAGGCCGGCCAGTCAAACAGTGGCGATGGATCCCGCACCGGAACCTGGTCGGCGTCGAGTAGCAGCACGTCGGCGAAGCGCGACCACATGAGTGCGTAGGGCTTGAGCTGCCAGCCGTCGTGGATCGCTGCCGGATGGGAGGCGAGCACCGCCTCGGCATCGACCGTATCGGCGCCGAGTTCGGCGACGAGCATCTTCATGCCGGAGGACATCTCTCTCCGGCCGAAGTGCCAGACCTCGACTGGCAACAAGCAGCCGAGCGTCCGACGGAGGATGGAGAGCAGCACGTAAGCTGAGGTGAATATCTTTGCGCCGCCCGCGCACACCACGATGCCGCGTCCTGCGAAGCGCCCGGCCGGACAGGGATCGATGCTCGCGAGACGGCGCGCGAGCTCGGCTTTATGATCGTCGGAAGATACCGTTTGCATCGGGTGGCGGCAGCAACTAATCGCTGCGCAGAGCATAAGGGAGGGAGGCTGCCGTGACCAATAGTCGAGACGGCGAACTTTCTGTTGGCTACCCGGCAGTGCTCGTTCTGACGCCCGTCAAGGACGCCGCGCACCATCTTGCAGGTTACGTTGAGCGCATCGAGGGTCTCACCTATCCGCGGCAGGCGCTATCCATCGGCCTTCTTGAAAGCGACAGCCGCGACGGAACCTGGGAAGGGCTCGCGGCACTCGGCCAGCGTCTTGAGGCCCGCTGCCGCCGTGTCGGCCTGTTCAGGCGCGACTTCGGGTTCAGCATGCCCCCAGGCGTCGAGCGCTGGGCGCCGGCCTATCAGCTCGTGCGGCGCTGCATTCTCGCGCGGGCGCGCAACAATCTGCTCTTCCGGTCGCTGGATAATGAAGATTGGGTGCTGTGGCTAGACGTCGACGTCATCGCGTTCCCGGCCGATATCGTCGAGCTGCTTCTTGCCTATGACCTCGACATCGTACATCCGCACTGCGTGCTTGAACCGGGTGGGCCGACGTTCGACCGCAACGGCTGGTCCGATCATGGCCACTGTCGGCTTGAGCACAGGCGGGGCTCTGCGAGCCCCGTGAGGCTCGATTCCGTCGGAGGCTCCATACTGCTCGTGCGTGCCAACCTCCACCGCGACGGCTTGATCTTCCCGCCCTTCCGCTACGGGATTGAGAGCCCCGCGATCAGGCCCATGCACCCCGTGTGGGGAAAAGGCGAGATCGAGACGGAGGGCCTGGGGATCCTCGCCCGCGACATGGGTCACCAATGCTGGGGCCTGCCGGATCTCGAGATCATTCACGCAGCCGAATGACCTCGTAAGCGCAGCCCTGAGTGTGCAGCCGTGACGACGGTGGGGATAACCCGGTCCCGATCTTCAGTTTTGCTAGGACATTGCTCGGTCGCAGGGCACCTCGAGTCGTTGCGGTCCTGTCGGAGCGTCCGTTTTTCGAGAGCGCTTACCGCCTATGCGGCAAACTCTCGTGTCTTGCGGACCAACGCTTCGGCGGCTTTCCTCCATGCTCCAAACTGATCGATCAATGCCTGGCGGCCTCCAAGTGCCTCTCGATAGGGTCGCTTCGCGGAGGAAAAATGCCAGACGTTCCCGCCGGCATTGATTTCGAGCGCAAACAGGGCACCGTCCTGTTCACGCTGAAGGATATCGCAGCCAAGCACTGGCATTTTCGGGAACGCCTCGTCAATGACCGACTTCTCGATCTCATCGTCGGATGCAGTAAGGGGCGCCCTCTGCACTGCGCTTCGAGACAGGGCGCTATAAAGTGGTTCTCCGAAAAGCGTGAGCACGCGCCATTTGCAGGGAAAACACCCAGTATCGACGAAGGACTGCACCAATCCTGGTGCGGTTTTCAGGAAATGCTCGTGTGGCAAGGACGCGAGAGTGAGCTGCTCCAGACGATGGGTCCGATAGATTCGGCTGTTACCCTCTGCCGACGTCATGGGCAGCGGCAATGGCTTCAGAACTACGAACTCCGACCAGCCTTCACGACTGTACGACTTGCCAAATTCGAAGTGTTCGGTACGCGGCGTTCGAATCCCCGAGGCCTGAAACCGCGCAATTGATCAAGTTTCGGAATTGCCCGGCACATGAACACGGGTCCGCGAGGGGGAACAAAGTTGCTCATCGGGGAGAAGCTGACCGTTATAGTCGACCTCCTCCACTTTTCTCGCTGAAGGACTATCCTCGGTGGAGACGACATGCACGGCGATGTCCGGGGCGATGCGCACCACGTTCTCGGCAATTTCGGTGAGATCGCGTGGATGCTGGCGGCGACAGTCCGTTGCCAGGATCAAGTTGATTTTGTGATCCCTCGACGACGGAATGTTCATCAGAGTCTGAAAGATTGGTGTCAGGTGCCAAGATTTTTAGCGCACCGAAGCGCATACAGAAGCAAAGCGCCTTGAGGCGGGAGGACTCGCCCCGCGAACGCTTCGCCAAGTTGTGTCAAGACCCGCAAACACGATCTTTTCTGTGAAGAAGGTTCGGTGTGGTGGCTGCGGGATGAGTCTGTCCGGAGTTGAGAATTTGAGCCGAAAATGAGCAAATCTGTTGCCAAGCCGCGCACGGCGCGGACAATCAATCACGACTTGGTCCGTATCCGGAGAAAATCAGTCCACTCAGTCGACTTTTTCAGTAGCCTGCTAGAGCGCGCGCACCAGGCGACAAGACATCTCGTTGGCCTTCATTGAGGCGAAGTGTGGGAGGACTGCACGGATGGCGCCGGCATGCCGCCGCTGCCGATAGCCTGTGGATGCCATCAGCGAACCGAGCAGATGCAAAACAAGAAGTACGGGAGCTCGCCGTCAAAGTTGCCGAAAAATGACTACGTTACCGGCGAATCCAGGGCCGGTACTACACCTGAGTCGTTTCCGAGTTCAGTTGCCCCCGAGCGTTGCTGTTCACCACCGGATGGCACTGACCAGCCATGGCTACGGGTCCAGAGCTCGCGCGCGACGGGAAGCGGGTTGATCTTGCGGTCGATCCACCAGGCGCGTTCATTGCCGTGGTTGTGCAGCTCGCGATGGTGCAGGTTACAGAGCGGCACGGTGAACTCGTCGCTGACCTTGCGGCCCAGGGCATTGGGCTGGGTGAAGGCCAAATGATGGGCGTGGCTCGGCAAGCGGCCACAAATCAGGCAGGGTTGGATGGAAACGAATTTCAGGTGGTCCGGGTTGCGCTGTCGCCTGGGTTCCGACCTCGGCAGCACGCTTTTGTCTACGGACTGCGATGGTTTTGGATCTTCCGGCAGGTAATCGTAGTTCACCCCCCAATGGCTGCGGGGCTGCCGCTGTCGGTGCCGCTAGAGCCGACGACCCGTTCAACCGGCTGGGTTCGCTGGGTGGTGGCTCGGGGCGCCCTTGTAGAGGGGGAGGCCGGAGGCATTGCCGAATGTCGAAATAGCTCTTTTGGTAGCATCGGTCTCAGCGGCCTTGGCAGCCAGCGCATGGGCTTCACCGTGTGTTCGCGGTAGGCGGTTAACGTGAACGGTCGAAACCACGTGGACCCGAGGACGGCCGCCAGGCGCTAGAGACTCCACCGCGCGCCGGAATCCCGCAAGATGGCCGCTTTGTTCCGTGAGGCTGTTTGGTGTACTGGCAAATTACAGAGTTCCGGCAATCCGCGCGCGGCGCGTCCCCGGCCACTTCCAGATTGACAGCGGCTGTAAGGACATCGTTCGATTGAGCTCTTTTGGCATGTACGGGGGCGGATAGCGTGGGTGTCGTTCGTGACAATGGGGCTACTCCGGGCGATAATTCTGATCGCTTTAGCTTCGTCCTAAAGTTAGCCCAAACCGCCCGCTGTCGATCCATAGCCCATGAAATTCCTGTCAGAGAATCCGACCAGAATACGAGACCAGAAGTAGAGGAGTTCGCCGTAAGACCCGATGAAGAGCCGAGCCTTAAGTTCCCGGCGAGCCTTAAGTTCCCGGCGAGCCCAAGGGTGGCGGTACATTTGATTCCTTTCCGAGGTCAGTCGCCTCCGAACGCGGCTGTGCTACCGCCCCGGAGGGTGCTGACCAGCCGTGACTACGGGTCCAGAGCTCGCGTGCCACCGGAAGCGGATTCATCTTCCGGTCGATCCACCAGACACGTTCATTGCCGTGGTCGTGCAGCTCGCGATGATGGAGGTTGCAGAGCGGCACAGTGAACTCGTCGCTGACTTTCCGGCCCAGGGCATTGGGCTGAGTGAACGTCAAATGATGAGCGTGGCTCGGCTGGCGGCCACAGATCAAGCAGGGTTGGTTGGTGACAAATTTCAGGTGGTCCGGGTTGCGCTGTCGCCTGGGTTCCGACCTGGGTAGCACGCTTTTGTCCACGAACGGATGGTTTGGGGTCTGCCGGCAGGAAATCGTAGTTCACCTGCAATGGCTTCGGAGGTGTAACGATCGGCGTGGGAGCGGACGACCCGTTTAATCGATTGGGCTGACTCGGTGAGGGGTCGGCAGTGCCCTTGTAGAGGGAGAGACCGAAGGCATTGCCGAAGGTCGAGAGAGCCCGCTTGGTAGCGTCGGTCTCGGCGGCCTTGGCGGCCAGCGCATGGGCTTCACCGGGCGTTTGGCAGGTAGCCTCACCGGCGCCCGAGCCCTCTCGAATGATGCGGGTCTCGCCGGCACGCACCGTGATGCGCACCCGGACCACATAGGCGGCGGTAAAGCGGCTGGTCAATTGCTTGGTCCACACGCACTGGCAGGCCACCATCTCGCGGTCCCAGCCATCAAAGCCGAAGATGCGGTTGGCCTCGGCCAGCACGTGCCAGCCCTCGAGGTAGTGAAGGGTAACGCCTTCGGCGCTCGCGTGACTTGATATGTTGGGGTTTGAGGGCGGCTTGCAGTCTGCGCAGTTGCTTATCGGCGAATCCCATGGCTACTTAGTCCTCACGGAAAGGATGATGCGGGTGTTGGCAAGTTCAGCCCCAGGAACGGCGCCGCCAGTCTTGAGGGCTTCCAGAATGCTGCGCCGGTCGAGCTTCGGCGGCTGTGGCAGCCAGAATGGCGGTGGAATGTCCGGCTCGCTGGTAATGACAATCGAAGGCGGCGCGGACTTCGCAGAGACGGTGAAGTCAGGCTCCAGGACCTTGTCGATGCCGGCCTCTTCCATGGCAGCCAGGGCGACCTGTCGTTTCCGGACAGCGGTCGCCTCGATCCGGTCCATTCGGTCTTTCATGTCGTCGAGGCGGAGCTTCAGGCCGTCGACCAATGCTTCGTCATCGAGTGCGGATCGCACGACGCAGCCGATGGCCTCTCTGAGGTCGGTTGCTCCTTCGAGCGTGTCGAACAGTGTTGGCTCGTCGAGATCAGGGTCAACGTCAAGTAGCCGGCGACGAAGCTCGGTGAAACGGGCAAGTTCCAGAACTCATGAATTGTCGATATCCATATGGTTACACTTCATATTGCCGTATTGTTGTTTTTAGACACAGTAATGATTTACAATGTCAAAAAAACTTATGAGTTACTTCATTGCTGTACGGCGAGCAGAATAAGGGCGGCACGCGGGCTGCTCGGCTGGACCCAGACGGAACTGGCCAATAGGGCTGCGGCTTAGTCGACATGACTGTGAATCGTCTCGAGTTCAAGGAACGGCATTGTTGGTGGAACTGTGGAAACGGGTGCTGCGCGTCCAAGAGGCTTTGGAGAAGGCCGGAATAATATTCATTGCGCCCGAACTCCCAGGGCGGGCCTGGTGTTCGATTACCTAAAGCGCGCAGGCGTTAGGGTGTTATGGGCGATCCGGAGAGGGACCCTGGTGTCCTGCTAAGGGACTTGGGTTGGATAGACTGTCCACAAATGACGATGTCGAACGCATTTGACATTGCGGCGAGCTTGGACGATAAGGGAATCGCGCCTCGCGATTAAAGGCAAGCTGCGGCGCATGGGCACTATCGGCGTCCATGCGCACGTAAGTCCAGATAAACCCGAGACGCTTTGTTCACCCGTTTCGACGGGGGTGAGCGAGGCGCCGGGTTTTTCATTGGCCCTCGCCACTCCCGGAGGCGACAATCAGCTGCGAGGCGCCTGCCGCGCTAAGCAAGCGAGCGCCCTATTCGAGGAGATTCGGAAATGACAAACGAGACCAGGTCGACGTCAAGCCATAGCGCTTGGCAGGTAAGAAACTTGATGCAAAGCAGTTCGCCGCCGGCAAAGGTGGTTCAAGGAGAAAGTTCGCGGAAAGACCACGGGGCAGCTGGCGCCTTGGAGATCGTTGGGCAAGCCCCCGCTGTTACCGGGCGAAAGGCTGGCCGACTTCCAGCGTCTTCTTGCGGAAGCTATCGAGGAGTACCGACCTCGGACACTGGGCAGGAACGCCTGATCGTGTGGGATATCGTAGTGGTGACTTGGCAAATTGGGCGACTTCGTCGAGTCGATGGTGGATTGCTTTACGATCTCGACCGCCGCGATGCACCGCGATGACGTGGCAGTTTTCGATGTTCACATTTCGACAACAACTACGACGAACCTGAACGCCCGGCGGACGGAACGCCCGGCGGAGAAACCTCCGTCGGCACCGCACGAAGTTCCTGTGACGGAGAACGGAGATGGCGAAGTCTTTCAAGGAGAACATCGAACGCGATTGCGCGGGTTCAGAAACTGATCGCAGACCGCGAGCGGCGCCGTGATGCGTTGTTCCGGGAGCTTGAACGACTTCAGGCCAGTCGGTAGTCCGCATGCGCCAGAACCAATCACGCTCGATCTTGCCAGCGAGGAGGTCGACAATTGACTGGCGCTTCGGAACGCCGGAGCGCAGCCAATCGACGAAACGCTCAGGCAAGCACCGGGCCGCGCACTCGATCAGGCAAGACGAAGGTACGAAAGAATGCACTGAAGCATGGTCTTGCCGCGCGGCTCTTGCCGAGGTCATTTCCGCAACATCGTGTGGATGCCATCGTCGATGCTCTGGTTGGCTCCTCCTGTGACCCGACCATACGCGAGGCAGCCACCGAGTTTGCGGTGGCTCACCTTTCGTGGATGCAAGTAGAAGCGGTGCGGCAGAAAATCATCAAGCGCAAAATCCGAAGCTATCGAGCGGTGGCGTCGTCCAAGAAGATCAACGATGCAGCTCTCCTCGCACGGGTAATGAGTGATGCGGAAGTCATGGCGATCGATCGCTACGAGCGTGCGGCGTTCAATCGGCGGCGCCGCGTGGCACGAGCGCTCAGCATTTAATCGAGTCAGCTCCGATTTCCTCTACCTCGCCATAACCTGCTCAGCTCGTGCGCGATCGAAGATCGCCGCTAGCCTTCTATGGGAGGAGTCTGCAAAACAAAGCCAAGGTGAAAATTCTCTAAATCGCTGTTCTAGCGGCGAAATTCCCAGCAATAACCGGTACAGGCCGGCCTATTTCAGGGCCAGCAGCTTCGGGCAGATCGTGAGAATACACGAGAATTTGACTCTCTTATTCGTCGATGGTGAACAATCCGCTTGGCAAACATTACTCCCGCAGCGCCTCGGCCAATGGCCCGAGCCAAGGTTCATAGTTTTTCCAGCGCTTCACCGAGGTCCGATAGATCGGCTGACGCACCTGCCAGCGGCTGAAAGTCAGCACTGCCCGCTCGGTCTCGTGAAAGTGAAGGCACCGCTCGTCCCACGGCAGATCGATGAATGAAATGAGCCGTCGTGCCTGGCCTTCCGGATCGAGGGTAAGCTCCTCATAAGAATGGTCCAGCATCGGATGCCCAAGCACACCGTGCCAGTGCCTGGTGAGGCGCTGGTACTCACGGTAGTAACTTCCCAGGTTAGCGAGGTCGCGGCTATAGCCGTGACTTCCGGAGAAGTGCTGCATGAACACCGAAAGGCACGTATCCATCGGATCGCGGACGCAGTGGACAATCCTGGCCTTGGGGAACAGCAGCGTGATGAACCAGACGAGTTCAAAGTTGTGCGGCATCTTGTCGACGATCCGCGCCGCATGCGGCGCCGCCTCCGTCAGCGTTCGCAGGTACTCCTGGGCTAGTTCCCGGCTTTTCGCAGCCGTAAGGCTCAGCGCGCCAGAAATCGTCTTTTCCGGAGCGCGCACGTCGAAGCCCAGGCGGCGAGCGAGATTTCCAACATCGTTGAGCTCGCCGATGCCGAACGCTTGCGGGTGACTGGCTATGATCTGCTCGGTGAGCGATGTTCCCGACCGCGGCATCCCGATTACGAAGACCGGGGTTTCGCTGTCGATGCCGAATTGCTCTCGTTCGGCGAAGAACTCCCGGGTGAACGTGGCGACATTTGCATCGACGAACCGCCGATAGCCATCGATTGCAAACGCCAGCGGATAGACTTCCTTGGCACGAACGAGAGCTTCGAAGGCACGTTCATACTGCTTCCTATCATCGAAGCACTTGGCCTGGGCGTAGCCCAGCATCTCTCGGTCAGGCGGCGGCAGATTGCTCCGCGCCAGTTGCGCCGCAATCATCTCGATCTCGGGTTCATCGCCAGCGAACTTGTGGATTTGGGCGTAGCTCGCAAGCGCCTCCGGAACCGAGCCTGGATCGGACGCGATCGCCTCCTTGAAATAGCGCTGAGCCTCGTCGTTGCGGCCGAGATCCATGAGCACGTTGCCCATGACCAGCTTGACGCCGGGACCGTTCGGCGCAACTTCGAGCGCCCTGGTGGCGGGCTCGAGCGCCTTGTCCGCCTGCCAGAGGCGGCGGAGCACCCGCGCCAGATTGGTCAGCACGACGATGTCGTTCGGGTGGCTTTCGAGCAGGCGGTGGTAAAGCTGCGCCGATTCCCGATAGAGGTGGAGCTCGCCCAGCACATTTGCCAGATTGATCAGCGCGTCAAGGTAATCCGGGCGCAGGCGAAGCGCCGACCTGAATGCCTTACGTGCCTCGATGAACTCTCGCGCCACCGCATGGCAGGTGCCGATGTCATTCATGATTTCATGGTCCTGCGGTCGAAGCCGCAGCGCTTTGGACAAGAGAGGCATCGCCTCCGCCGGCCGAAAGAGCGCCGCCAGCGCCCTGCCCTGTCCGCGCAGGCCCTGAACATCATCAGGATTGATCGCCGTGAGCCGTCGAAAACTTTCCAGTGCATCTTCGGTGCGTTTGAGCTGCAGCTGCGCATTGCCGAGATTAAAGAGAGCTCTGGCCGAACGGGGTTTCAGCGCCAGAGCCCTCTCGATAAGCTCAATACCTGCGGAGAGATCTCCCTTCTGGCAAAGGGCTGCGCCCAGCAGGTGGCGCGCATCGAAGCTGTCATTGCTCACGGCCAGAACGCGCCGGTATAGCGCCACGGCCTCGTCGAGCCGTCCGCTTCGATGAGCGCTTACCGCCGCCGCAAGAAGGGCGGAAACACCACCCTTCGACTGTCCAGACATCGGATGCGGCTTGGGCAGGATCTTCTTCACTACGTCCATGCTTTCCTTAGAGAGTCTGATCTGTCGAGTCCGCTGAGGACGGAGTCAAGACCAGTACTCGTTGCGAGATGAATTCGCATCGCAGATAAAAGGAGGTTCACCCAGCCTCATCGGAGCGGGGTCCCTCGCGGGGGTTTCGCGGTTACAGAATGTGACCCTTAATCCACAGGTTTCCACAGGTTTCCACAGGTCGTGCATGGAAAACCGCAGGCGAATCGGTCTTCGAGGCCATTCAAACGCGTTCGTCGGTGCAATCATGCAACAGTGCGCCCGGATTGCTTCATATGCGCCTGGACGGTACTTGTTGCCGCCACACTCGGCTGGTAGATCATCCGTAGTGTTCGTTCTAAACCCCGTTAGTCTCATGACATCCAGGCTGCCTCGCTTCCTGTCTCTCTCTCTTGCTGCGCTCACGCTCGTAGCCTGCACGGCGAACCAGGCGCAGCAACTCGACAGCCGCGTCATAAACGTCGAGGCAGGCGCGGTGCCGGCAAGTGTCGCACTTTCTTCCTCGCTTTCCGGCCTCGTTGCCGATGCGAACCCCAGCTATGTGACCCTCATCATCAGCGAGCGGAGCCGCAGCGGGCGCCAAACCGACAGGCGGTCGTCGCCGGTGACCGCAGGCAGCGGCTTCCTGGTCGATCCGTCGGGCTATGTGCTGACTGCAGGCCATGTGGCGATGGAAAAGGGCTTCACCGTCAGCGCCAAGGGCCCCGATGGCCGCGTCTATTCCGGCAAGGTGGTCGACGTCAGGCCGAGCAACGACATGGCATTGATAAGGCTCTCCGGCTATTCCGGCACCGCAGTTCAGCCTTCAGGCTCGGCCTGTCTCAGGAAGGGCGCGCCGATATTCACTCTCGGCAAGCCGCACGCCCAGGGCGATACGGCGCGATTCGGGCAGGTGGAGTCCATGAGTTTCGGGCGCGCGGTCGCCTATCAGGGATTCGGCTATCCCGACGCGATCGTGCTGCGCATGGACACCAAAAAAGGCGAGTCCGGCGGCCCCGTGTTCAACGAACGCGGTGAGCTCGTGGGCATGGTCGTGAGCACGCTCTCGGACGGCAACGGGCGGCCGCTCAATCTCGCCCATGCCGTGGCGCTTCCCGCCCTCGCCCAGTTCATCTGCAGCGAGATGGCCTGTGCCAGCAACTGGGCCGCGCTTGCCAAGCAGGCGGCGGAGTCCTGCCCCGGCGCCTAATTTACTCCGGTCTGTCTCCTCTATTCCCATTGTTCGATATCCAGCGAAGTTGCCACCAGCTTAGGGCAGTTCAGCGCGGAAACGTCCAAAGCGGGATTCCGGCGTGCGCCGGAATGACGAAGGACGAGCGGCCCGTGTCGCATGTGGCCTTCGATCGAGCCTACGGCAGAAGCACCGTTGCCCCCGTCGTCTTGCGGCTTTCGAGATCGCGATGGGCCGAGGCGACATCCTTCAGGGCATAACGCTGCATGACCGGTATCTTGACTTTGCCGCTTTTCACGACTTCGAAGAGATCGGCAGCAGTTTCGGCCAGGTCCTGGTCGGTGGCCGTGTAGCTCATCAGCGTCGGACGGGTCACGTACAGGGACCCTTTGGCCGACAGCAGGCCCAGGTCGAGAGACTTCACGGGGCCGGAGGCGTTGCCGAAACTCACGAGCAGGCCGCGCGGCGCCAGCGAGTCGAGCGAAACCCCGACGGTTGCCGCACCGACGCCGTCATAGACAACAGGAACACCCTTGCCGCCGGTGATCTCGCGCACGCGCTTGGCAACGTCCTCGCTGCGGTAGTCGATGACGTGATGGCAGCCATGGGCTTTCGCCACCCCAGCCTTCTCTGGCGAGCCGACCGTGCCGATGACGGTTGCACCGAGCGCTCGCGCCCATTGGCTCAACAGGGTTCCGACGCCGCCCGCGGCGGCGTGCACGAGAATCGTCTCGCCCCGCTTCACGCGATAGGTAGCACGCAGGAGATAACGGGCTGTCATACCCTTGAGCATCATCGCCGCTGCCTGCTCATCGCCGATGCTCCTGGGTAGCCTGGAGACTTTTTTGGCGGGCAGGTTCCGGGCCTCGGCGTAGGCGCCGATCGGCCCCGTGCCATAGGCGACGCGATCTCCCGGCTTCAGGCCCTTCACGCCCTCGCCCACCTCCTCGACGATGCCCGCCGCCTCGAGGCCAAGGCCCGAGGGCAATTGCACCGGGTAGAGGCCTGAGCGATGATAGGTATCGATGAAGTTGAGGCCGATGGCGGTGTGCCGCACCCTGATCTCGCCCTTGCCTGGAGGCGGAACTTCCACGTCGACAACCTCCATGACCTCGGGCCCGCCGACGCGGGCGATACGCACTGCCTTCATGCCCTGATCCTTCCTGCTTTCACCTGATGATCCATGGCCTACCGTGTAAATCGATTTGTCGATGTGGTCGAGGCGCCGCCGATTGCCGAGGCCATGAGCTGGGTGGCGGGCACGGCCGGCAACCGGCAGCTGCTGAACCTTTGCCAGGCGGTTCCGAGCTATCCGCCCTCCCCGCTGTTGCAGCAGCACGTCGCGGATGCCGCGTTCAACCCGGAAACCAGCCACTATACCGAAATCGCCGGGCTGCCGGAGCTTCGATCCGAGCTGGCGAGCCACATGGCCAAGGCGTACCACGGCAGGATCGAGGCGGAAGACGTGCTCATCGCGGCCGGCTGCAACCAGGCTTTCTGCCTTGCACTGACCGCTCTGGCAGGCCCGGGCGATAACGTCCTATTGCCGGCGCCATTCTACTTCAATCACCAGATGTGGCTCGCCATGCAGGGAATCGAGGCAAGGACTTTCTCGTCGCTCGACCAGGACGGTGCCGTGCCGCAGCCTGGGCACGCGCACGACCTCATCGACGAGCGTACGCGCGCCATCGTGCTGGTGACCCCCAACAACCCCACCGGTGCAGTCTTTCCGGCTGAAACGGTCAGCGCTTTTTTCGGACTGGCTCGCGAGCGGAGCGTCGCGCTGGTCATCGATGAGACCTACAAGGACTTCCTGATCGGCGAACAGCCGCCCCACACTCTCTTCCGCGATCCTTCCTGGCGGGAAGGGCTGGTGCAGCTCTACAGTTTCTCCAAGGTCTACGCCCTCGCCGGCTACAGAGTGGGCTCGGTGATCGCCGGCCCATCGCTGATCAGCCAGATCGCCAAGATCATGGACTGCGTCGCGATCAGCGCGCCAAGGATCTCCCAGCTCGCGGCATTGTTCGGCTTGCGCGAGCTTGCGCCCTGGGCCGCGGAAAAGCGCCAGATGATGGCAGCGCGAACCGCGGCGCTCAGAGCCGCCTTCGCGCGGAGCGACCTCGCCTATTCGCTCGCCAGCGCGGGAGCCTATTTCGCCTATGTGCGCCATCCGTTCACAGGGACATCGGCCAGGTCCGTGGCGCAGCGGCTGGCCCGCGACCACGACCTCCTCTGCCTCCCCGGCAGCATGTTCGGACCCGGCCAGGAGTCCTACCTCAGACTCGCATTCGCAAACGTCGAGGCGAGTTTGATGGATGAAGTTGCAGCCAGACTTGCCGAAAGCCAGTCAGGCCGCTAATGCAAGGCGGCCTGCCACGACCCGAGCGACCTCATCGCCCGAGTTCCTCGAAAAGAGATGTCCTGACGCTTGCCCAAGATCGCCGAAGTCGACGTCATTCCGATCGCTTCTCCAGATGCCGCCGCGAGCGATCTGGACGGCACCACCGACACGGTGATCGTGAAAATCACCGACGAAGACGGGCGCTTCGGCATCGGAGAGGCGGATGCTCCGCCCCACGTCGTCAGGGACTTCCTCCAGATGCCGACCGCGCATTTGTGGAGCCGGAACGCCGCTGAAATTCTCATCGGTTCGGATCCGCTCGAAGCAGCGGCTCTATGGCAAAAGCTCTACGAAGGAACCTTCTGGCCTGGACGACGAGGATTGGGCATCCACGCCATCTCCGCCTCTGGACATCGCGATCCACGACCTGGCCGGCAAACAGCTGGGCGTGCCCGCGTACAAGCTGCTCGGCGGCGCCCGGCGCGACAAGCTCAGGCCTTATTGCACCATCTATCCGGGCCTCGCCCACGGCCGCGATATCGAAGAGCTGATGCAGGAAATCGAACGCCAGTTCGAGGCTGCCATCGATGCCGGCTTCAGGGCCGTCAAGATGGAGGTTTTGTTCTTCGATCTGGTCACGGATCGAGAGCTGATCGACCTCATCCGCCGGGGTCGCCGCATGGTGGGAAGCGGCATAGAGATGGCAGTCGACTTTGGTTACCGCTGGCAGAACTGGCACGACGCACTCTACGTTCTCGAACGCATCACCGACTGCGACGTGCTGTTTGCCGAGGCCGCGCTTCAACATGACGACCTGGCCGGCCATGCCGAGCTTGCGAGGAGGAGCAGCATCCGGATCGGCGGCGCGGAGGCGGCAGCAACACGCTGGGAAATTCTCGAGTGGCTGACTAGGGGAAAGGTCGGCATCGTGCAGCCCAACATCGGACGGGCCGGCGGGTTCACCGAAATCAGGCGAATTGCCGAAATCTGCGAGCTGCATGGCGCGGAAGTGGTCCCGCATGGCTGGAAGACAGGCATCACCTCGGCGGCAGGCCGCCATTTCCAGGCCGCCTGCGGTCCGGTTCCGGTGTTCGAATACGTGTCACCGAAGGTTTTCGACAGCCTGTTGCGACGCGAGCTCGTCTCTCCGGAGCCGGAGGTCGTCGATGGTCACATGGCGCTGCCGGATCGCCCCGGCCTGGGCATCGACCTGAACGAGGAGCTGGTTGCGCGCCTGAGGACTGACGGCCGTTAGAAGGCAGCCTGCGGGGCGCGGTACTTTTCTATGGTCTTGAGATCGAGACTAACTCCGAGACCTGGCCGGTCCGGCACCTCGATCCTGCCGTCGCCGCCGATCGGGAAGGTCTCCCGCGTCAAGTGCCAGCGCAGGGGTGACTGGCTGGTCGAATACTCCGCCGGCTCCTCGGCCCAGTGCTGTCCCAGGAAGGCCAGATTTGCCGCGATGGTGATGTTCGACTTGTAGCCATGGGGGACCACGCGCTTCCCCCGGCCGCGCGCCATTGCAGCGATACGCATCAGCTCCGTCAGGCCGCCGGCCATGGTCACGTCGGGCTGTGCGATGTCGACCTTGCCGATGTCGAACAGCTGCTGGTATTCGAAACGGGTGGTAAGCCCGAGGTCTCCTCCGCCGATCGGGACACCAAATCCCTGGAAACGAGCATGACCGGCGAGATCGTCGACGGGCAGCGGCGCTTCGACCCACTCGAAGCCATGGTCACGAAAGAGCGGCATCAGGGGAAGGCCCTCGTCCGCCTTCGACCAGGCGGTCGCTGCGTCCACCATCAGACGGATGTCCGGCCCGACGTGCTCGCGGGCAGCGCGGATCAGTCCTTCCGCCTTGGTCAGATCGTCGCGCCAGTGCGGATCGGCGACGATCTTGATCGCCTTCAGACCCAGCTTCAGGCCGCGATCGATCGAGCGGCGCACCTCGTCCGGAGTCTCGCCGAGGGGGTAGACCGTGCCATAGGCAAGCACGCGGTCGCGCTGCCGGGCGGCCCCCAGAAGGTCGGCCACGGGCTTGCCGGCGACCTTGCCGCGAATGTCCCAGAGGGCGATGTCGACGGCGCTCAGGGCATGAATCAACACGCCCCGCCGGCCGTAGTAACTCGTCAGGTCATACATGCGATCCCACAGCCCTTCGACGTCGGAGGGATCCTGGCCTACGAGGACTTCCTTCAGTCCCATCGCGTGGCTATGCGAGCGCGGCGCCTCGACAATCGCCCGTATCACCGAGGGAACGCTGTCAACCTCGGCAATGCCCACGACGTCTTCATCCGTACGGACGATGATGACGCAGTTGTCATAGGACCCGTCGAAAGTCGCTCCGGCCCAGCCGGGAACCCGCAGTTCGATGGTTTCAATTCCCGTGATCTTCATGGCCGCGAGCGCGCGATACCTACATGCCCCAGCGCAAGGCTGCGGTATGAACCGGAGCGTCCCAGAAACGGGTCGTCTCGTCGTCGAGCAGGCTGACGGTCAAAGAGCACCCGGCCATGTCCAGCGAGGTCACGTAGGAACCGACCAGCGAGCGCCTGACATCAATCCCGCGACCGTCGAGGATCTGCCGGACAGCGTTGTACATGAGATAGAGTTCCATGGCCGGCGTGCCGCCGAAGCCGTTGACGAGCAGTAGCGCGCTGCCGGCAGCCGCGGGGCCAAGATCGCTCACGATCGCGTTCATCATCTCACCGGCGATTTCATTGGCGCTTGCGAGCTTGACGCGGCGCCGTCCGGGCTCGCCGTGAATGCCGACTCCCATTTCCATCTCGTCTTCGCCAAGCGCGAAGGTCGGTTTGCCGGCCGCCGGCACAGTGCAACTCGTCAGCGCGACGCCCATGGACCGCGTGTTGCGGTTTACCCTGTCGCCGAGTGCCTTCAGCGACTTCGCATCCATGCCATGCTCCGCGGCGGCTCCGACGATCTTCTCGACGATGAGGGTGCCGGCAACACCGCGCCGTCCGGTGGTGTAGAGCGAGTTTTCGACCGCGACATCGTCATCGATGACCACGGTCCCGATGTCGCGACCCGACATCTCGCGGGCCATGTCGAAATTCATGACGTCGCCTTCGTAGTTCTTGACGATGAACAGGAGCCCGGCGCCCGTGTCGACCGCTTCAGCGGCGCCCAACATCTGGTCTGGCGTAGGCGAGGTAAAGACCTGGCCCGGGCAGGCGGCATCCAGCATGCCATGGCCCACGAAACCTGCATGCAGGGGTTCATGACCGGAGCCACCGCCCGAAATCAGGCCTACCTTGCCGGGCTTCAGCGCCGAACGCCGGACGAATTTGCCCTCCGCTCCGGCCGTCACGATGCCTGCGTGAGCGGCGATAAAGCCGTCCAGGCTTTCGGCCAGCACGGCATCGACATCGTTGATGAGCTTCTTCATCTGCTCTTTCCCTTTTTCGGTCCGGCCTCCAATAGGCGGGCAACCCGGCGCACAAACTCGGCGACCAGGGCATGAAGCCGGGCGTTGCTGTCATCATCCCCGAGGTCCGGAAGGTGAACGGTATGAGCCTTGAGGGCGTGCCGCTCCGATAGAGAAACCGGTCGCCGCGGGTGGGCGCGGCTGTAGGCTTCGAGAAACCGGCGGCGCTCGTCGCTGCCGAAATGGCAGATCTCGAAGATGACGTCGAGGTGGCTTGCCGGCACGGGTGTCGCGTAGGAGGGATTCGATATCTGCGAAATAAAGCTTCGGTTTTTCCCCAGCGCGGCCGCAAGGCGCTGACGGGTACCGGATGGACGGCGATCGAGAACACCGGCAAGAATGCGCTTGTATTCGATCGCAGCCGCCGATGCCGGGGATTCCCTTCCGACCTGCTCGTGCGGCACGGAACTACGCCTCGAGACGCGTTGCAGATATCGCCGCCTTGACCTGCCCGACCGCCGATGGGTGGACCGACAGCGACCTCAAGCCGGCGTTGAGCAGACTTGCCACATGGCGAGTTTCGGCCGCCATGTCGCCGCAGATGCTGACAGGGATCGCGCTCGCCGCGCCGTAGCGCGCCACCTCTCCGATGAGCTTCATGACGGCAGGATGAGAGGGATCATTGAGGTCGGCAACGCCGGCCTCGCCGCGCGCTGCCGCGGTCAGGTACTGGGTGAGATCGTTGCTGCCGATGGAAAAGAACCGGGCATCGGCAAAGAGAGCCGGCACAACCGCTACCGCGGGCACCTCAACCATGATGCCGAGCGGCGGCCGCGCGCAGCTGACACCCTGGGATTGGAGGGAACGGACGGCACGATCGAGCAGCGCGGACGCCTCCGCAAGCTCGCCAGGCACGGTTACCATCGGCAACATGACTTTGAGATTGCCGTGAACGGCGGCCCGCGCCAGCGCTCGAAGCTGAACCATGAACAGCTCCGGATGAGCGAGCGTCAGCCGCACGCCGCGCAACCCCAGGAACGGATTGCTTTCCCCCTCCGGGGTCAGGCCCCGGATCGGCTTGTCGCCCCCGGCATCAAGGGTGCGAATGGTGACGGGCTTGCCGGCGGCCCATTCGACGAGGCGGCGATAGGCGCGATACTGGACTTCCTCATCCGGCAGGCCGGCGCCATCGCGGAACAGAAACTCGGTGCGCATGAGACCGATGCCGTCGCAGTGCGCGGGGTTCAAGCCGATGAGTTCATCGAGGCTGGCGATGTTGACCAACACCTCGATGGGCGTGCCGTCGGCGGTAACCGCGCGTCGGTCGAGGAATCTTCGAGCCTCTTCCCTCCGACGCGACATTTCGCGCCTGGCCTCGGCAAAGGCCGAACGTTCCCGCACATCTGGGCTCAGGACAACCCGTCCGGCTTCGCCATCGATGATGGCCTCGGCATGGCTATCAAGCTCGACATTTCCCAAACCGACGACCATCGGCACCCCGCGCGAGCGCGCCAGCATGGCCACATGGCTGGATGGGCTGGAGCCAGTGAGAGCAAGCCCCCCTCCCCCGCTCCAGTCGGTTTCCAGAAAGAGCGTCGGAGCCACATCGTCGCCGACCCATATCGCTCCCCGGGGCGGTGCGATGTTTTCTCCGACGCCGGCAAGATGCCGCCGCACGCGGTCGCGCACATCTCGGAGATCGGTGGCGCGGGCGCGAAAATATTCATCGTCGGAGGTGAGATAACCTTCGACTTCGACATCCAGGGCCCTGCTCCAGGCGTCTTCCGCCGAGACCCCGCGGCCTATGGCGGCCAGAACCGGCCCTACAATCGCATCATCTTCAAGCATTGCCACCTGAAAGGCCACGACACTGGCGGCTTCTCCGGTTTCCTTTTCCATGAGGCGGTTCAGCTCGGCGATGGAAACAGCGATCGCCGCCTCGAGCGCTGACTGTTCAGAAGCGCGATCGCCACTGTCCGGGCGGGGCTGAAACGGACCGGCGACCCTGACAAGCGGACCGATGGCCAGGCCTCCCGAGGCGGGCCGGCCCTTCAGCTCAACTGCGGGTCGCATCGGTTCGATTCTCGTCGAAGTCGCGCGAGACCAGCGACAACAAGGCTGCCAGAGCGGCCTCGGAGTCGGTGCCCGTGGCCCGGAAGAACAGCTTCGTGTCACGTCTCGCCTTGAGCTTCATGACCTTGCTGATGCTCTTGGCATCGATCCAGGGACCTTCGGCCGACGCGGCCAGTTCGATTGCCGCGCTGAACGATTTGGCGAGCTGCGTCAGCTTGACCGAGGGCCGCGCGTGCAGACCGATATCGTGGGTCACGACCACCGAGCCTCGAATGCTATCGTCTGCCATGCCCTCGTGTCCCATGTCAGGCCGGGGAAAGTTCTTCCGCGGTCCGTTTCACGTCCTGCAGACTGGCTCCGCCCGAAGCCTCCGTCGCCGCCATGACCGCGCCCTCGACGATCGGCGCGTTGCAGATGACGACCTTGCCGCGCTTGCGCTCGGGAAGCAGTTCCACGGCCATCTCGCTGTTCATTTCCGCCCCGCCCAGATCGACGAGGATCGCCACGCCCCTGTCCGACCAGGCGCTGTTGATGGCGGCCAGAATTCCTTCGACGCTGGTGCCTAGGCCGCCGTCGCCGTTGCCGCCGCAAAACCCGAGCGGAATGTCTTCGCCTACCATCTGCCGCACCATATCGGCGGTGCCACGTGCCACATCCAGCGAGTGCGATACGATGACGATGCCGACCTTGTCGTTCATTGTGTTCCCTCCAGCACGTCGCACACCGCCTCGATCATCAGCTGGCTCGAGCGGGCGCCCGGATCCATGTGGCCGATCGAGCGGGCGCCCAGAAACGAGGCGCGTCCGCGGCCCGCCTGCATGGGGACGGTCGCCGCGGCCCGTTCCCGGGCAAGCGACCGGATCGCGGGCAAACGGGACTCACCCGCCGCGATCGCCGCGGCAACCGGCGCCAGCACGTCCAGCATGGTCTTCTGGCCGATGTCGGCTTTGCCCCGGGTCTTGAGAGCGAGCACGGCAGCGTTGAGGGCCCGGGCCGTCTCTAAGGCCGAGGGTGTGCCGTTCAACTCCTTGCCCAGCGTCATGAGCAGGGTGGCATAAAGGGGTCCTGACGCCCCGCCGACTTTCATGAGCAGTTTCATGCCGATGGACTGCAACGCCTCAGGCAGGGGCTTGCCGGCGATCGCCGGCAGATCGGCCAGCACCGCGTCGAAACCGCGCTTCATGTTGAGGCCATGGTCGCCATCGCCGATCGCCGAATCGAGGGCCGTCAGCTCATCGGTTTCCGCGATGACACGGGCGGCTACCGTCTCGACGAGATTCTTGACATCCGGTGTCATGGGTCAGGCGCCAATGCGGTTGCCGCTCCGGTCGAACCAGAGCGGGTTGTCGAGGCTGACCGAAACCCTGTCGCCGGCCTTCAGGCCGTCGGCCGGGCTGGCGAGGGTGGTGATCTTGTGGCCCTTGATGGTGATGTGCAGGTGGTTCTGGTCTCCCAGATGCTCGATCCAGTCTATCGTGCCGTTGCTGCTGGAAGTGGTCCGGGTGGTCCGGGCAATCCGGAAATGCTCGGTGCGGGCGCCGATCATTGCGGCGTCCTCCCGCCAGCGGCCATTGGCGAGCACGCCGGCGGGAATGAGATTGATCTGCGGAAGGCCCAGTCGCTGCGCGACATAGATGTTGGCGGGCTGCTCGTAGATGTCGCGCGGCGAGCCGATCTGCAGAAGCTTGCCGGCGCTGATGACGCCGATGCGGTCGGCCATCGTCATTGCTTCGGTCTGATCGTGCGTGACATAGAGGATGGTGGCCCCGACGTCCTGCTGGATGCGCTTGAGCTCCAGGCGTAGCTCGCCGCGCAGCTTGGCATCGAGCGAGGACAGCGGCTCATCCATCAGGTAGATCGCCGGCTCGCGCACCAGGGCCCGGCCGATGGCGACGCGCTGCATCTCGCCCCCGGAGAGCTGGGTCGTCCGGCTCGGCAGCTTGTGGGCAATGTGCAGCAGCTCGGCGACCCGTTCCACCCGCTCCCTCACCCGATCCTCGGCCATTCGCCGGGCCGGCGAGCGCAAGGGGAACGCGAGGTTGTCGTAGACCGATAGTTGCGGATAGAGGGAGTACTGCTGGAAGACAAACGCCACGTCGCGTTCGGCCGGATCGAGCCGGCCGGCATTGCGCCCGCCGATCCAGACCTCTCCGGAGTCGACTTTCTCGAGCCCGGCCAGGAGGCGCAACGTGGTCGTCTTTCCGGCGCCGGTCGGGCCCAACAGCACGACGAACTCGCCGTCGGCGACATTGACACTCAGCTCATCGACGGCGGTCACCGCCTTGAAACGCTTGGTCACATTCTTCAGAGCGACCTCAGCCACGTCCAACCCCGTCATGAAGCGCCGTGCGGATCGCCTTGCCGGACGCGCCGTCGAACACCGATAGTTGTGCGCCCGCGAAGGCAAGACCCACCTGCTCGCCGCTTCGCACCTTGTAGTTCGCAGGCAGCCGGGCTTTCAGCCTGCCGCGTCCGGTACTGACGGTGACAACCTGGGTAGTGCCCAGGTACTCGGCCCCGAATACCTCGCCGCGAAGTTTCGAGCGGTCGTCGAAACGGATGTGTTCGGGCCTGGCGCCGAGGATGAATTCACCGCCCGCAACAGGCTCGCGGGTTTCTGGGATCGTCACGCGCGCGCCGTCGAGATCGACCGCCTTGGCGCCCTTGGCAAGCGGACCGGTGACGCGAATGAGATTCATGGCGGGTGAGCCGATGAAATCAGCCACGAACATGGTGGCAGGCCGGTCATAGACTTCCTGCGGGGGGCCGAGCTGTTCAATGACGCCCTGATTCATGACCGCGATGTAGTCGGCCATCGACATGGCTTCGAGCTGGTCATGGGTGACATAGACCGTGGTCGCCTTGATGCGATCGTGAAGCCGCCGCAACTCATCGCACATGAGGCTGCGGAATTCGGTGTCGAGCGCGCCGAGGGGCTCGTCCATCAGAAACGCCAAGGGGCGGCGGACGATCGCGCGACCCAGGGCGACGCGCTGGCGGTCGCCTCCGGCAAGACCGGAAACCGGGCGATCAAGCAGGTGATCGATACGCAAGAGGCTCGCCGTCTCCGCTACCCGGGCAGCGATCTCGTTTCGGCCGAGACCCTGGCACAGCAGCGGAAAGCCGATGTTGCGGCGAACGTTCATGTGCGGATAGAGCGCGAACAGCTGGAAGACGAATGCGATATCGCGCTCCGATGCGCGCCGGTAGGCGACGTCTTCGCCGCCGAGGAATATCCGGCCCGAAGTCGGCAGCTCCAGGCCGGCGATCATCCGCAGCGTCGTCGTCTTGCCGCATCCGGAGGGGCCGAGAAGGCAGAAGAAAGAGCCATCGGGAATGGCAAAGGTCGAATCCCGCACGGCGGTGAACTCACCGAACCGCTTGTGCAGATTTTCGACCCGGATTTCCGCCATGACCTACTCCGGAAACTTCGAGACGACGATGAACATCACCGTCCCGAGGAGCGTCACAGCGAACGACCAACTGTAGAGCGTCATCGAAACGGGCTGCAGCAGCATCACGACGCCAAGAGCGATGACCACTGTTGCAAAATTTTCCCACGGACCCCGACGCAGGCGCAGGAACCGCGACAACAGGGGGTGGCTGGCGCTCATTACTTGCGCACCGCTCCGAAGGTGATGCCGCGCAGGAGGTGCTTGCGCAGCAGCACGGTGAATATCAGGATAGGAATGAGAAACAGGGTCGTGCCGCCGCCGACCGCAGGCCAGTCCATGCCGCCCTCGCCAATTATGGTTGGGATGAACGGCGGCGCGGTCTGGGCCTCGCCGGAGGTCAGCAGCACCGCGAAGGCGTATTCATTCCAGGCAAAAATCAGGCAGAAGATCGCCGTGGCGGCGATGCCCGTCGCCGCCTGGGGAAGAACCACGCGCACGAAGGCCTGCAGGCGCGTGTAGCCGTCAATCATCGCGGCTTCTTCATACTCCCTGGGGATTTCGTCGATGAAGCCCTTCAGCAGCCAGACAGCCAGCGAAACGTTGACCGCCGTATAGAGGAGAATCATGCCGAGTGCGGTGTCGGAAAGCCCCAGCTTTCGATACATGAGATAGATCGGAATGGCGACCGCGATCGGCGGCATCATGCGGGTCGACAGAATGAAGAACAGCAGGTCGTCGGCGAGCGGGATGCGGAAGCGCGAAAACGCATAGGCCGAAAGCACACCCAGCGTCACCGCGAGGAACGTCGAACCGAAGCCGATGACCAGCGAATTCACGAAGCGGGGCGCGTAGTTGGATGGCCCCGCAATCACCATTTCGCGCCGCCGCGTAACCTCCTCGCACACACCCTGCGGCGGTCCCAGCGCCTTTATGTATTCGTCCGTCTGCCGGGTTCTGGTGGTGAAGAGATTGCAATATCCTTCGAGAGACGGGCTGAACAGGATCTTCGGCGGGTAGGAAATGGAATCGGGCGGCGTTTTCCAGCCGGTGGCGAAAATCCACAACAGCGGCACCATCGATATCAGCGCGTACAGGATCACCACGAAGCCGGCCACGCGCTTCGAGCCGACTGTCGGCTCGACAACCGAGTGAGCTGCGACTGCGGCGCCGATCATCGCTGCTTCACCCGGTTCAGCGCCTTCACGTAGATGTTGGCGAGACCGAACACGGTCACGAACAGAATGATGGCAAAGGCGGAGGAATAGCCCGTCCGGTACGCCTCGAAGGCCTGGCGCTTCAGGGTGATCGAGGCGACCTCCGTCGTCGATCCCGGACCACCGCCGGTGAGCAGCATGACCATGTCGAACATTCTGAAGTTCTCAATGCCGCGGAACAGCACCGCCAGCATTATGAATGGAAGCGCCATCGGCAGGGTGATCGACCAGAACTGGCGCCACTTCGACGCGCGATCGACTTCGGCCGCCTCGTAGATGTAGCTCGGAATGGAACGCAACCCGGCGAGGCAGATGAGCATCACGTAAGGCGTCCACATCCAGGTATCGACGATGACGATGGCCCACGGGGCGAGCGTCACCGACCCCAGCATTTCGAACGACGAAGGATCGATGCCGGTAAAAAACGAGACGATATAGTTGAACAGGCCGATTTGCGGCTGATAGAGGAACTTCCAGAAGTTTCCGACGACCGCCGGCGACAGCATCATCGGTATGAGAATGATCGTCGTCCAGAAGGCGTGGCCCCGGAACCGGCGATCGATAAGATAGGCGAGCGCAAATCCGATCACCGTCTGGAACAGAATCGTCCAGAACACGAAGTGGGCCGTCGCCTGCATCGCCGCCCATACCTCCGGCGAGCTCAGAATATCCCGATACCACTTCAGCCCGACATTGACGATCGGACGATTGGGCCGGTTCGAGGCGTAGTTGGTGAAAGACAGGTAGATGGTCCAGAACAGCGGAAAGATGTTGATGGCCAGAAGCAGCAGAACCGTCGGGGCAATGAAGAGCCAGGCAATCGAGCGGTCGGAAAGGCCGCCCAAAGTCCGGGCAATGCCGGGCGGCGTGACCTGCGCGGCATGATCGGAAAGCGCCTCGATTCTGGACATGGCAACCGGTTCTCCCTCCAGTCCCCGCCGGAATGCCGGCAACGAGAAAAGGGTCCCCGGGACGAGCCCGGGGACGAGCCGCTGGGGAGGTTAGCGGCTACTGAAATCTTGCCTTCTTCCTTGAAGATCCCGGTCCAGTCGACGATCAGTCCATCAAGGGCCTCCTTCGCGGTCCCCTGGTCGGCAACCACGTAGTCGTGAAGGCGCTTCTGCATTGCCTGCATGAGGGATGCATAGGCAGGTTCCTGCCAGAAATCCTTCACGCCGCCCATGGCATCAAGGAATTGCGCCGCGAAAGGCTGCGAGCCCTTGAAGGATGGATCGTTGAGAACGGCATTGTGGCAGGCATAACCTCCGAGCGCCCACCACTTCTTCTGCACCTCGGGCTGCGCAAACCACTTGATGTAGGCGAGCGCGCCATCCATGTTGTCGGTGTTGGCGACGACCGAGATACCCTGGCCACCGAGCGTCGAGGCAGGCACTTTCTCGCCCGGATTCACGAAGAAACCGGTCTTGTCGCCGACGTTCTCATCCTTGGCCATGCCCGGCATGAAAGCGAACCAGTTCATCATCATGGCGACCTGACCTGACTTGAAGGCGTCGAGCCCTTCGCCCATGTAGCTGTCCGTGTAGCCGGGCGGCGTGCAGCACTTGTAGATTTCCTTGTACTTCTCGAGGCCGGCTACCGCGTCAGCCGAATTGACCGCCCCTTCCATGTCGTACTTGCCGGGGGTCATCTCGTACTTGAAGCCGTACGGATAGAGCGCCGAGGTGGCGCCCATGGTGATGCCTTCCGAGGCACGCTCGGTGAAGATGGCGGCGCCATAGACTTTCTTGCCGTCGACGTCGCGCCCCTGGAAGAACTCGGCGATGTCTTTCAGCTCCGACCAGGTCTTGGGCGGCGCCAGATCGCGGTTGTACTTGCTCTTGTATTCGGCCTGAAGCTCGGGCTTGGCGAACCAGTCCTTGCGATAGAACCAGCCGTTGGCGTCGCCCATGGCCGGCAGGGCCCAGTAGTTCGGAGTGCCCTTCGGCCACGTCGAGTAGGCATAGACGGTGGCCGGTGCGAAGTCCTCCATCTTGATCCCTTCCTTGTCGAAGAAATCATTGAGCTTCACGTAGTGACCGTTTTCGGCGGAGCCGCCGATCCACTGCGAGTCGCCGATGAGCAGGTCGCACAGCTTGCCGCCCGAGTTCAGCTCGTTGAGCATGCGGTCGGCGAAATTCGGCCACGGCACGAACTCGAACTTCATGGTGGTGCCTGACTGCTTCTCGAAATCCTTGGAAAGCTCGACCAGCGCATTGGCGGGATCCCAGGCCGCCCAGCACAGCGTGAGCTCGGCCGCGGCGCTTTGTGAGGCCCCGGCAGCTCAGCGCCAGGGTTGCGACAGACGCCGTGGCGGCAGTTTTGGCAAAAGACTTCATGTAGGTTTCCTCCTGTTTCGCTTTGCCCAAGGCAACGGCGGCGCTGCCGCCATGCCCACTCGTGTGGAGCTTGGAGCCGCTCCATCTTGTTTAGTAATTTTGTTTAGCAAACCACAATTCACTAAACATCGCAAGTGCGGATTTGAGGCAAGTCGACTGACCTATCGCGCGTAAAAGGTGTGGGGCAGCAAGCGGCGGCGCGCGGCCTGCGAAGTCAATATGAACGCCAGATGAACAGCCGGGAGGGTTGCCATTCATTCCTGTGATGCGAATGGAACCGATCAGCGCCCCCGTGATTTATGGCGTGAGGTTCAGAACACCCGCGCCACGTCAGCTCCATTCTTGATGAAAGGAACGCCCGTGAACTGTTTCGTGCGCAACGCTTCGATTGCTTCGACAATAGCCTTGCTGTCCGTCATTGGCTCAGGCGGACTGGCCAGCGCGCAAGACGGCGGCTGCGCCGGTCCCCAGGGCTGCCCCGATCCAGAGATCCAGGAATCTGACCAGCCCAGGCAAGACTATTCTTCCAGGCGTCAGAGGGTTGAGCGGAGTGACGATGAAGATCGGGCATCCGATGAAGAACTTCGGCGCAAGCGCTCCATCCAGGAAGGCCCAAATGTCGGTGAAAGTCAGAATCGGGGCTACGACGACGACAATATCAAGCGCAAGAGGCAGGCACGGTCCGACTGGAGGTTTGACGACAATAAGCATGAGCGGCGGCGCAAAAGGGATAACCGTTTCCGCTTCGAGTACGACGGGTACTGGTATCCCGAGCGATATTGGCATGGTTACGGCTACAGCGTGAACTACGGCATCAGTTGTGGAGAAGGCCGGGAAATCCTGCTTGAACGCGGATTTCGACGTGTCCGCACGATTGAGTGTCAGGGACGCACGTTCACGTACCTCGGCCGGACGGCATGGAGACGTCTTCAGAGTCCTCGTGAACTCGCGCACCGGCCGCATCGTCGGCATGCGGCCCGCCTAAATCACCTTCAGTTCGCGTCTTAGGCTTTCCTCAGCCCGGCTGGAAATAGCCGGACTTTCTGCGCTCGCGGCTCGATTTGAGTAGAGCCCCAAGAGTGACGTACGAAGTGCCTTGCCTAGTGTGAAGCCTAGTCGTTTGCGGCGCGCACCGCGGCAATCACATCCAAGTGATAGGGAGTTTTCGGTTCAGGTGATGCCACGCGTTGGGAGCGTTTTCATACCCCACGTTGGCTCCGTTACAGTTCTAGAAAGGCGAGCTTCCGCAATAGTTCGTCGATCAGCACCAACTACCTACCGAAACCCGAGGACAGCAAAGCGGCAATTGAACAATCTCGCGATTCCGGTAGGCTTGCTCGTTGCACCATCGCCAGCGGATCAGGTCGTCCTGCTCCCAACTCTGAAAGTCGTCTTGATGCGCGATGGCCAACTGGACCGTGATCGCCTTCGCGGGATCATCCTCCTCGTCCTCTCGGTGTCGCTGTTTGGCGTCGTGGACGGCATCAGCAAAGTGTTGGCCGAAACGCAGTCCCTTGGCCAGATCGTTCTCGCCCGCTACGCGCTGGCGCTGCCTGTCCTTCTCGCTGCTACTCGGCCGGCGAACTGGGCGAACTTCTTTCAAACCGCGCGGCCGGGGCTGCAGATACTGCGCGGGATCGCACCCCTGGTCATCGGCGGGACCATGGTCCTGGCGGTGCGTTATCTGCCGCTCGCCGACGCGACCGCAATCCTGTTCGCCGGGCCGTTCCTGGTGGTGATGCTGTCGGCACGGTACCTTGGAGAGCGCGTGCGTCTGCCAAGCTGGATCGGAGTTCTTGCCGGCTTCACTGCCGTCCTCATAGTCGCGCGACCGGGTTTCAGCGAACTTTCCGGGTATACGGCGTTTCCGCTGATCGCCGCCGTGTTCTATGCCCTGTTCCAACTCATGACGCGCCGCCTAGCCGCGGCGGGTGAAGACCCGAACACAACCCTCGCCTGGACGCTTGCCACAGGTGTTGTGGCCGCCGCGCCGGTCGCCATCCTCACGTGGGCACCTGCCGGCCTAACGGCCTGGCTGCTTATGATGTTGCTAGGGCTTGTCTTCGGAGCGGCCCAGGCGCTCATGGCCCGCGCCTTTGTCTATGCTCCTGCGAATGTGCTGACACCCTTCAGCTATGCGCAGATCATAGCGGCGACGGTATTCGGGATCATCGTCTTCAGTGCTGTTCCGGACCGTTGGACCCTAGTCGGCATCGCGATGATCATCGGGGCCGGTGTCTATGTCGTACGGAGCCAGCAGGCACGATGATCTCGGCTTTTTTTGAATGCCTGACTCATATTAGAAGTCCTAGTAAGCGAGCCTATGAAGTCCTGCCGCAAGAAGTTCAATCCCGGTCACGATATCCGGGATGGAGGAAAAATCCTCGGATGTGTGGCTGCGTCCGTCCTTGCTGCGTACGAAGATCATCGCCACCCTGGCGCACTTTGCCATTTGCTGCGTATCGTGTCCGGCTCCGCTTGCCAATACCGTGAATGGGCACGTTTTGAGCACGAGCCGCTTCTTAGAGCACAGTCACAATCATCGGATCGCTCAGGCATGGAACATGATCGCTTGTCACCCGCCAAGAAAGCTCGAGCCGGGCCCCACCCATTCAGGAGAGTAGACGGTGCGCCACACGCCGGTCCCGTGCCAGGCGCCATGGCGTCCCTGCTCCAGGATAGAGCTCTCGATGATTTGTCGGTCGATGGCGATTTCCGGCACTTGCATCGTCCGCGCCAATGCTACGGTGCACTGCCGCCGCCTCCGGGGCGGAAGGGCGGCGGATCCAGCAGCGTCCTGGCCACACTTTCGGGCAGGTCACCCAAGGGATTCCGGCGACTGGGCATACCCTGAACGAAAGGCAGCAGTTGGTGGCGCGCTACTTCAAACACGCGGCGCAGCTCGGCCACCGGATGGCGGTGCTCATCGACGCGCAGGTCCAGATACGGGAACTCCTCCTTGTAGTAGACCTTGAGCGCGGCGGATTGCCGCCCGCGCTTGTCGCCGCCCGCAGCCTGTCCGGCTTCGAGAACGACCATCAGTCGCTCGGGCAGCGTCAATTCCTTCGCGCGCGCGAAGGCATCCGCCATTTCCTGCACCGTCGGCTCGCCAACCAGCATGTTGCCCTGGACGGCGAAGTTCTTGCCGATGCGATGACCGGCCCATGGCACGCAATTCTTGCCGGTAAAGGCAGCGCTCTGCCCTTTCCTGTCGACGAGGCCGACCTGGCGCACATCGCGTCCAGGATCGCCGGCGATCAGCTTCTTCAGCACGGCTTTGGCACTCATGCCCTTGGCCATGAGAGCCATGCCATCGATGCCGAGATAGGGATTGACCCAGGATTGCGTGGATACCGCACCGGCATTGGGCGCGATGAACGGACAAATGCCGCCAACGCCGGGCACAGCCGTTGACACCGCGACGCCCAGCATGCCAGTACGCTCGCAGCGCGCGGCGATCGAGAAAGTGTTCAGCTCGAGCATGGTGCATTTCCCCTGTCTGACAGCTACTCGGCCGCAAGGCGTCTCACATCGGCATCCGGCACCGCGGCGAGCAAGGTTTTCGTATACTCGTGCTGCGGATCCGTGAAGATGTCGTGGGCCGATCCGATCTCGACGATCCTGCCCAAGCGCATGACGGCCACCCGATCGCTGATATAGCGGATTACGCCGAGGCTGTGGCTGACGAACAAGCAGGTGAGGCCCAGCTCGCGTTTCGTCTGTTTGAACAGGTTCAATATTTGCGCCTGGACCGAGACGTCGAGCGCCGAGGTCGGCTCGTCGGCCACGACCAGCGATGGCCGCAGGATTATGGCCCGCGCAATCGCCACGCGTTGCCGCTGACCGCCGGAAAGCTGATGTGGATAGCGGTCCATGAAGGTAGCGTCGAGACCGACCAGCTCGAGCGTGTCGCCGACCTGCCGGGACCGCGATGCACTCGTCCCGACACCGTGCACTTCCAGCGGCGCAAGCAGAATCTGACCGACGCTCTGGCGCGGGTTGAAGGAGGAGGCCGGATCCTGAAATACTGCCTGCATCCGCTGTCGCATATTCTTGAGCTTGCCTCCCTCGAGCGCGCCGATGTCGCGTCCCTCAAAAAGCACTTGCCCGGAAGTAGGGCGAAGTAACCGCAGGCCGATCCGCAGCAACGTCGATTTTCCCGAACCGAACTCGCCGACGATACCAAGGGTCTCGCCCGCCCGGAGATCGAGGCTGACGTCATCGACCGCGCGCACATGCCGCCTGGTCCAGGGCATCAGTCCCGATTCGAAGCTCTTCGAGACGCCGCGGAACTGGAGGAGCGCTTCCGACATCTGTCCCTTACCGCGCGACCGAATGAACCGAAGGCGCAGCGAGGGTTTGGTGCTGCTCGTCAGGCGCCGAGCCGTCTGACAAGAGCCAGCATCTAGCCGTGTGTTCAGTAACGATGTGGAAATGCGGAGGCTCGCTGCCACAGCGTTCGAAACGGCGCGGACAGCGATCGGCGAAGCGACAGCCCGCCGGCAGGTCGAATGGCTGCGGAATCTGGCCCGGAATCGACAACAATTCTGCCTGCACCGTGCGCACCGTCGGCGTCGCCCGCAGCAGCATCTGCGTGTAGGGATGGGCCGGCTGGGCAAACAGGCGCTCGACCGGTCCCTGCTCCAGTACCGCGCCAGCGTACATGACATAGACCCAGTCACATAGCTCGGCGATGACGCCGAGGTCGTGCGTGATGAAGAGGATCGACGTCCCATGGGTGTCACGGATCTCGCGCAGGAGCTTCAGCACCTGTGCCTGAACCGTAACATCGAGCGCGGTCGTCGGCTCGTCGGCGACCAACAGTTCCGGTTCCAGCGCCAGACCCATGGCAATCATGGCGCGTTGCTGCATGCCGCCGCTGAACTGGTGCGGATATTCGCGCGCCCGCTCGGCCGGGTGCGGCAGATGCACGGCTCCGAGCAGCTCGACGGCACGCTGCCTGGCCTTCGCCCACGGCGTCTGGCGATGGATATTGAGCGGCTCGCCCACCTGCAGATCGACGCGGAGCACCGGATTGAGCGCGCGCAGTGCATCCTGCGGGATGAATGCGATACGGTCACCGCGCAGCTTGCGGCGCTCTGCGTCCCTCAGCCGCGTGATCGGTTGGCCCCGCAGACTGATCCCGCCGCCCGCGATCTTTGCCCGGCGCGGCAGCAGTCCGAGCACCGACAGCGCGGTCATGGTCTTGCCGCTGCCGAACTCGCCGATGACGCCGACAATCTCGCCCGGCCAGACCTCCAGCGTCGCATCGTCGACGACGCGCGCGACACCGCGCTGCATGACGATCTCGATCCGCAGGCGATCGATCGCCAGTGTCGGCGGCCGGTCGGTGCGGCGATACGGTCGGGGGACGGACATGCTATTCGCGCAGGTGCGGGTCGAAGGCATCGCGCAAGCCGTCACCGAGCAAATTGAACGCGAGCACGCACAGGAACATGGCCATACCCGGCACGATGCTGAGCCACGGTGCCTGGGCCATGAAGCCGCGGCCGGTGTTGAGCATGTTGCCCCAGGAGGGCTCCGGCGGCTGCGCCCCCAGTCCGAGGAACGACAGCGCCAACTCCAGGAGCACGGCGTAGGCGAACGCGACGGCCGCCTCGACCAGGAGCGGCGTCACCACATTGGGCAGGATCTCGCGCAGCAGGATTCGCCCATCGCCCATGCCGACGGCGCGGGCAGCGTCGACATATTGCTGGCGCAGCACATCGTTGGTGGCGGCGCGCGCCAGGCGCGAGAAGCCGGGGATAAAGATGATGCCGATCGCCAGCATGGCGTTGAGAATGCTGGTGCCTAGGCTCGCCAGCAGAATGACCGCCAGCAGGATCGCCGGAAACGAGAACAGGAGCTCCATCAGCCGCATCAGCCCCAGATCGATCCAGCCGCCAAAATAGGCGGCTATGATGCCGATGATCGTGCCGCCGACGAGGCCGACGCCGACCGCGACCAGAGCCACCTGGACGGAAATGCGCGCTGCGAAGATGGCGCGCGACAGCACGTCGCGACCCACTTCGTCGGTGCCGAGCCAGTGTGTCCCGCTCGGCCCCTGCAACATGGTCGACACGTCCAGGTCGTATGGCGAATAAGGAGCGACAACGCCGGCGAAGACGGCGCACAGCACGATGATGCCGACGAGAGCCCCGCCGATGAGGAGAAGACGCCATCGTCGCCAGTTGATGGGTTGGCGACGAGCCGTTGAACCGGAATGCGCCGCCTCGACCGTCATGCGGCCGCCTTTGCGCGCACCTGACGGGGATCGAGCAGGCCGGCGATGATGTCCACCACCATGTTCGCGGTCAGCACGACGACCGTTATGACCAGCGCCGCAGCAAGCAGCACGGGATAGTCGCGGTTGATGATGCCGACCAGCACCAGCGACCCGATTCCCGGCAGCAGGAAGATGTCCTCGATGATGACCACGCCGCCGAAGAGGAATCCGAACTCGACGGCGCCGACCGTGAGATAGGGGATGAGGGCATTACGAATTGCATGGCGCCAGATGACGATCCCGCGGGTCGCTCCCTTGGCGAAGGCGGTTCTGATGTAGTCCGATGTCAGCACCTCGATCATGGACGTGCGCATGATGCGCAGGAGCAGTGCCGAGGAGACGACTCCCAGCGATACCGCCGGCATGATCATCTGCTTCAGATTGACGATCGGCTGGTCGGTCAGGGGCGCGTAACCCCCGGCGGGCAGCCAGCGCAACGTCAATGCAAACACGAGGATCAGCAAGGTCGCGAGCCAGAAATTCGGGATGGCGCCGAACACCGTAGCCAGAAAGGTGATTGCCGTATCGGCTGCGCGCTGGTGGTAGAAGGCGGCGAGCGCCCCCAGCGGTATGGCGATCAGATTGGCGATGAGAAAGGCGAAGATCGCCAACTCCAGCGTAACGGGCAGCCGCTTCAACACCTCGGGCCCGACCGGTACGTGATTCTGGAATGACGTGCCGAAGTCGCCGCCGAGCACCCGCCCGAGCCAGTCGAAGTACTGAACATGCAGCGCACGGTCGAGACCGTGCTGATGCTCGAAGCGGGCGATCGCCTGCGGCGTGGCATCAATGCCCAGCGCCGCCTTCGCCGCGGAGCCCGGAACGACGTTGATGGCAATGAACAGCACCAGCGAGGCGGCGAGCAGCGTCGGGATGAACACGGCAAGACGGATCGCGATCAGTCGAAGCATTTTCGTCGATCGCACCCGCCTCGGGCGTCATCCGGCAGGCGCCGGACGCCTAGCCCTCGAACCACGCATCCTTCAGGGTTTTGAGGAATCCGGTGCGCATCGGCTTGTAGTTCTGCAGCTTCTTGCTGTGCGCGATGAGCAGCCAGCCGTTGACGAGGGGAACTTGACCCATATCGTCGAGGGACAGTTGCGTCACTTGCCTGTAGAGTTCCGCACGTTCCGCTTCCGTGGCCGCGCTCTTGGCCTTCTCCAGCAGATCGTCCATTTGCTGATTGCAGTATTTTTGCACGTTGATGGACATGCCGCACTTGTAGTTGTTGGTGAGAAAATCATCCGGATCGGCGAGCGGCGACAGCCAGTACATGGTGGTGATGTCGAAATTGCTGGTCGACCACACTTCGTCCCAGAAGCGCGGGATCTCCATTGTGCCGATCTTCGCCTTGATGCCGGCCTGTGCCAGGTTCGCCTGGATGATGGGCGCCATCGCCATCTGCGCAGGAAACGAGGATGCGATGGTCATGGAAGTCTCGAATCCGTCGGGAAAGCCTGCCTCGGCCAACAGCGCCTTCGCCTTCTCCGGGTCGCCGTTCGGCTTGAAGTACTGAAGGTCGGCATAGGCCCAGTTCCACGATGGGATGACACCCCCCAGGATCGGCGTCGCCTGGCCGAAGAAGGCGCCCTTCACCAGGGCCTCGCGATCGATCGCCTGAGCGATCGCCTGGCGCACCCTCGGATTGTCGAGCGGCTTCTTGCCGGTGTTGCAGAGCAGCCAGTTGTAACGCGATCCCTCCAGGGTGACGCCGACGAGATCCCCGTTGCCTTGGATCGTCGCCCAGTCCTTGGGGGGAATCTCGTTCGAGAAATTGACCTCACCGGACATCACGGCGTTGGTGAGCGCGGTAATGTCGGAAATGATGCGATACTCCATTTTATCGAAATAGGGCTTGCCCGCCTCGAAGTAGTTCGGGTTCTTCTCGAACACGATCGCCTGGCGCGGTTGGTAACTGACGAACTTGAACGGCCCGCTGCCCACCGGTTTCGCATTCAGGTCATGACCCGACTCGACCAGTTTTTTCGGCACGATCGAGGAACCCGGAAACGCCATGTATATGAGGAACGGGCCGGTGCGCTTCGACAGCTTGAACTGCACCGTGTGCGGGTCGACGACATCGACGCTGGCGATGGTTTCGACCTGCGCGCCATAGGAATAGCCGAAGTCCTTGGCGCGCAGCCGGTCGAAGCTGAACTTCACGTCGTCCGCGGTCAGCTGATCGCCATTGTGGAACTGAACGTTCTTTCGCAGTTTGAATGTGTAGGTAAGGCCATCGTCCGAAACCTCGTGGCTTTCAGCCAGCTCCGGATAGGGTTTGGCATCCGGGTCGAGCGCCATCAGCGTGGAGTACACCTGCTCGATCACCACATGCGACATGCCGCTCGGACCGCGCTGCGGATCGAAACCGGCCGGATCGGCGGAGAAGCCGGCGATCAAGGCACCGCCGGGCTTGCCCTGGGCGGCCGCCGAATGGCCCCAGAATCCCGCGGTCGCCAGCGTGGCCGCGGTCGCAATGCCGGAATTGAAACGACGACGCGATATCAACGGCATCAGATCTGGGTACGCCATGTCTTTCCTCCGATTCGTCATGCACTGCATCAGGCAGCTTTGGACGGCGGATCAGTAAACACGAGCCGCCCAGCGACCGTCAATCGATCGAGTCGAGGAAGGATGGCGCGGAAGGCAGGATGATGATCAGCAGCGCGCTGGAGCGTGTCGGCCCTGCAGGGGCGTCATGCGCTTGGCGACACGGTCCCGGTCCCGCAATGCTAACGACTGTTGGTCATGCCGCGGCCCAATACAATCTCGGGGTCCTTGTTCACCACGAGGCCTCAAATAGCGGCTGGCGCTCCAGCTCGAGCCCGCTACAGCGCCTTGTGGCCAAAACCGCACAGATCGAAAGATATTTCATGCCGACGTCACTAAATCGTTGCGGTGTGAATCGTGTGTGTGTGAATCTTCGCGCAGGCATTGGCCACTGGGGATGCAGGACGATGACCACGAAACAGCCAACACGGGATGACCACGTACGCAGCGCAATCAGACGCCTGACAGAGCTATCGGGCCCCCTAGGACGCGTAAAGAGCCCAGCTCAAGGGAGTTCCAGCCGCGAGCACGAGTTGGCTGTCTTGCGACATGTCGCCGGGCATATTGCGCAGGCGCGGAGAAAGCTCGCCAGGGAGCTGATGGACGATAGGGTACCCTTGCATCTACCCGCGCGGCAACTCGAAGAGAACTGAACCTGGATCCGGGCGAAATGGCCCCATCCTTGATCAGCGGGCACGGTGCTTCATGAAATCCATTTGGAAAGCCTTGGTGTTCGGCGGTGTTTGCACAATGCTGCTGATCTGGGGGTTAAGCGCACTGGATGTGAATAAGGGATGGTTTTCGCAGCCTGGAAAGCAGGATGCGCAGCTGATGGATGTCGAGAAGGATTTCGTGGCCCGCGTCGTGAGTTCTACCGAACGCATCTGGGGCGGTATTTTCCGGAACATGGGGCGGCAGTATAAGGAACCGAGCGTCGTCCTGTTCTCGGGTTCTGCCCAATCCGCCTGCGGTATGGCGCAGTCGGCAAAGGGGCCGTTCTATTGTCCGCTCGACCAGAAGGTCTACATCGATCTGAGCTTCTATCAGGACATGAAAACCAGGCTGGGCGCGGCCGGTGATTTCGCCTTGGCCTATGTCATCGCCCGCGAGGTCGGACATCATGTCCAGAACCTGTTCGGCATCGCGGAGCAAGTGACGCAGGCGCGCACGTGGGCGCCGGCAGAAGATGGTAACGCGCTGTCGGTGCGGATGGAGCTTCAGGCTGATTGCTTCGCCGGTCTCTGGGCCAGGGAAACCAATGCAACCGACCAGAGCGACATCGACGCAATCAGAGATGGCCGCTTACAGGTGCTGAGCCAGGGTTACGCAATGCCCGATGCCATCACGCATGGCAGTTCTGAACAGCGCGTGCGCTGGTTCATGAGGGGCTTGGAGGCAACACACCTCCGCGACTGCGATACCTTTGAGACCAACGAGCTATGAACGAGAAGACGGGTTGGGGAGTTCTTGGCCTCGAGGACTTCGCTTCATGACGAAGACAGCGTGAATAGACGGGAGCTTCTTCGAAGCGCGGAAGAAAGAATCGCCTGCGAACCCTCATGGATAATCGAGAAATCCTTACGAACAACAACGGAACGGTGGATCGGCGGTTTGAGCGCCAACAAGTTTAGGTGCCAATTCCCGGTTTTCAGCGATGCGCCTAGATGCTAGTGCTTGGGCCTACGGGGAGACGTGGCCGAGAGGCTGAAGGCGGCGGTTTGCTAAACCGTTATACGCCCATAAAGGCGTATCGAGGGTTCGAATCCCTCCGTCTCCGCCATTGCATGGCTGTCGGGCATGCTGGTGGCGTCGCCAGATTTCGTAACCTCCCCAACCCCGAAGGAGACTTGTGTTTTGGGAGCTTCAGGCGAACCATAATTGCCGCGGCAGCATGAGGACTGCGGCGCTACCTCCGGGCACCGCCTACAGCCGACCATAATATTCACGAAGCGACTGATCCTGAAGCAGGACCTGGTTGATATCGATGTACTGTTCAATCACATCATTGGTTTTGGTCAGCCGTTGCTTGAGATCGAGTGCGAAATTCCGCCAGAGCTTCAGGCCCAAGCTCGGCTTCTCATTGAGCAGCTTATCCACAAACTCACGCGAGATTTCAAAAACCTCAGTTGGTTCCCTCGCAGTCACGGCAGCCGTTGTCCGAGACCCGTCCATAAATGACATCTCTCCAAAGATCTGACCCACCCCCAGCGTCGCGAGTGGAATATCGTCAGCAGTGCCAAGTCTATCGACTTTGACAGAGCCCGTGCGAATGATGAAAAGCGAAGAATTGAGACTACCCATGCCGAAGAAGACGTGATTTGCCGGCACGAATTTGCGATCGGCAGCAGCGACGAACGCCTCGATTTCATCGTCATCGAATGCGGCGAAGAGCCGGATTGCTTTGATATCTTCGGGGCGGCTCATGAGTCCCTCGCTTTGTCGTTGATCCACATTGACACTCAAGGATTTCGGCAGACATTTCCCGATAACCTCCGCCAGCCAGCGTCACGCCTCCTCTACCAAGCCCCCACTGCGCTCGTGAAGCTCGGCAAAGCAAAGGCGCGTGTCTGTTGAAGCTCGCACAATTGTATGGAGCCGCGCTCAACGAAGGCTGCGATCTTGTGAAAGAACAGGCCCGAGGCGGCGGCAACCGCAAGTGAAATGAAACCCATCAGCAATGCGCGAACCGAGTGACGGCGGTGAACGAGGGTCAGGTTCGGGTAGGCTGGGTCATTCACCGGCGAATGTTCCCAGTTGGCAGCCATTTTGAGACCGAGCCAGACGAGAGCGCCTGCCGCAGCTGCTATCGGTGCGAGATAAAAAGCTGGAGCGAACACGAGTCTTTCGACCGCTCCCATCAGGCCAGGCGGCACGCCTGGCACGTCATCCCTTAAATGAGGGCGTATCAGATTCTTGAGCCGCTCATTGATCGGTTCGACAATCGCCTGCCCCAACGCCATCGCCACGACGGCTGACATCACGAGCGGTATCAGTGCCATCGCTATGCAGTTCACGCTGCCCATTCGGGGCAACATATGACAAGGCGCGGTCCACGTCACCGTGAAGGCGATTCGCAGCATGCGAGGCGACGCTTCAGCAACTGGTACCACCTAAGCGGCTGAAAGCTCTAACTGTTTCGAATTATTCTAATTCCGACTATTAGACTCGGATATTCTTGACCCGCCAGTCAGCTCCGGTTTATGCATGTCGGCACGACACAGGGAGAGTGAGAAGATGACCTTTTCAAAGCAGCTGCCATTTCTGATTGCTACCCTCGCCGCCCTTGCGGGATCGCCGGCAAACGCCGCCGAGGAGAGCGTCAATGTCTACTCCTACCGGCAGCCCACGCTGATCGAGCCCCTGCTCGCGAGCTTCTCAAAAAACACGGGCATCAAAGTGAACCTCATCTTCGCCGAGAAGGGTTTGGTGGAGCGCATGGTCCAGGAGGACCGAAACAGCCCGGCAGACGTTCTCCTGACCGCCGACGTCGGTCGCCTCGTGGAAGCAACGAGCCGGGGACTCGCCTCCCCACTCGACGAAGCCTCGATCAATGACAACGTCCCGGCAAACCTCCGCGACCCGCATGGCAACTGGTTCGGCTTGACCATGCGGGCAAGGGTCGCCTACGTTGCGAAGGAGCGCGTGAGCGATACCTCGTTGTCCTACGAAGACCTGGCGTTGCCGAAATGGAAGGGAAAAGTGTGCCTCAGGTCCGGCCAACATCCCTACAACCTCGGTCTGATCGCGGCGATGATCGCGCACAAAGGCGATGCCAAGACCAAAGAGTGGTTGCAAGGCGTCAAGAGCAACCTGATCGGCAAGCCGAACGGCAACGACAGGTCGCAGGCCAAGAGCGTTCACGCAGGCGAATGCGACGTAGCCATCGCCAACACTTACTACATGGGCAAAATGCTGACCAACAGCGATGAACCGGAACAGCAACAGTGGGCGCAATCGGTACGAATCGTCTTTCCGTCATCGCCCGGCATGGGCACGCACGTGAATATCTCCGGCATGCTGCTCGCCAAACATGCCCCCAATCGTGCCAATGCAATGAAACTGATGAGTTTTCTGGCCAGCCCGGAAGCACAACGCATGTATGCCGAGGGTAACTTCGAGTACCCTGTTAACTCAAGTGTGCAAAGCTCTGAAATCGTTCGATCTTGGGGGAACTTCCTTCCAGATTCGCTAGCCGTATCCGAGATCGCGAGGCATGAGAAGCGGGCGAGCGAGCTTGTCGATGAGGTCGGTTTCGACAATTAAGTCACAGCATCGACAATCCGCTTATGCCTAATTGAATGTTAGGCAAAATGCAGGATAGAATGGCTCCAAGCCTGCTGCGCCGCCATGGCAGAAGCGGCTCGCTTAGGGAAACAATATGTCGATGTTCCGACTCGCGATTTTGCTGGCCGCACTCGGCGGGCTTGCGATTCCAGCGCACGCCCTAGAGAACTTCATTCCCCTTGGTCTCGGCTACTCGCCCGAGCGGATGGAGTTACCGCCTGTCAACAGCGCCGAGGACCGCTTTATCAGTCAGACAGACGTATACGAGAGCGAGATCCACCGCCAGCAGCGGGAGCAAAGGATCTTCGAAGACGAGCTGTCCCGGTTTTACGACCACGACTTTTCGACCGAGCCTTTGCAGACGCCTCAGTATTAAGAGTCAGGTACTCGCGCGCCCGCGGCAGGCTTTCAGGAAGTCTGGCCGCCGAACAGGATGCGGTGCGCTCGCTCGTCTGTCTTGAGGTCGACGGCAGCGGCGCGCTTGTCCTCGCCAACCGCCATGCCGCGTCTGACCGCCGGCCGGCTGCTGATCTCATCGAACCAGCGCTTCAGATTGCGAAAGGCTCCGAGATCCTGCCCAAGCCGCTCATGGGGAACGATCCAGCCGTAGCATGCCATATCCGCGATCGAATACTGTCCTGCGAGGAACCTGCGATCGGCGAGGCGCTTGTTCATCACGCCAAGGAGCCGGGCCACCTCACGGGTATAGCGCTCGACGGCGTACGGGAGGCTCTCGCGTGCGTAATTGCGAAAGTGGCCCGCTTGGCCGGCCATGGGGCCGAGATTGCCGACCTGCCAGAACAGCCATTGATCCACCTCTATGCGGGCGCGTAGTCGGGCCGGGTAAAACCTGCCTGTCCTGTCACCGAGATACTGCAGGATGGCGCCCGACTCGAATATCGAGATCGGCCGCCCGCCTGGACCTTGGGGGTCGACGATGGCCGGCATGCGGTTGTTGGGCGATATCGCCAGAAATGCGGGGGCGAACTGTTCTCCCTTCTGTATGTCTACGTATCGAACGACATACGGCAGACCCGTTTCCTCGAGCATGATGGAAATCTTGTAGCCGTTGGGCGTCGGCCAATAATACAGCTCGATGGCCCGCGCAGCGCGGCGGGGTGCTTTGCTAACTGTTGAAGGCTTCGACATGACAGCGACCCACTACCTCATCCTCAGTTCTTGAGCACCGCGACCGTGAGCGCCACAGGATAATGGTCGGAACCGGACCGATTGCCGATACGCGCGCGTTCCAGCACCCTCATGTCGGATGAGACAAGGATATGATCGATGGCGAGCTGGGGCAGCTCCAGATAGCCTGGCCAGCTCGGCACTGCCGTGACACGGCGCAGCCGGCTGCGTTCCTCGAACTCCGCCAACGCGCGGGAAAAAGGGGTGGCGTTAAAATCGCCCAGCACGACAACCTTGCCGTCGAATTGCTTCACGTAATCCGCCAAACGATGCAACTGTGCAAACTGCGCCCGGACGTGCGGCACCCGCAACGTGTGGGTGCCGATGATCGTATACCCGGGGAACTTGCCCCCCAGCGTCGCGCGGATGAATGCCGGTCCCCTCCAGACTCCGCGAGCTTCGGAGGAAATGATGGGCTCCTTGGAGACGATTGCCATGAGGCAGGACTTCTCCGAGATGCACTGGGTCTGGTAGGGGTAGGCATCCTTCAGGAGAGTCAGTGCCGTGCGCTTGTCACTGCCAAGCTCGATCAGGACCACTACATCGGCATTGAGCCTGACTACCTCGCGGGCCACCGCCTCCGCCTGCTCGTTACGCACGGAGGTGTTGAAGGTCGCGACCCTCAGTTGTTGTTCGCCAGGCTGCAGTACGCCGATCATCTGCGGCCTGTCGCTCAGGATGTGGGCGTAGAGGCCGATGGCGATGAACCCGAGGAGTGACAACAAGAGGCCGGTAAAGACGCGGGCGCGCGGCATGAAGTAGCCGATCAGGAACGCCACCGCCACAATGCCGAAATGAAGCGTGAAGTGGCTCGCGGCGTCGAAAATCGTCCACAACCGGGATAGCCGCGTGGCGGCGAGGAGACCTGCCGCAGCGATTAAAACCAGCGCACACTGCAGTTTGCCGCGGTTAGCCCGCCGGCTCAGCTTGCGTAGTGCCCGCGGCGGCACCGGAGCCGTAAGCGGCGTAAATCCGTCCTCCGTCATACTGGCGATTTTCTCAGTGCCATGCATTCCGGCCTCACGCCAATCCGAGCTTTTGCCGCAACAGCCCGGTGACCGCCTTGGGATTCGCTTTGCCGCCCGTCTCCTTCATCACCTGGCCCACGAACCAGCCGACGAGGTTCGGCTTTGCCGCAACGTCTCTGACCTTGTCGGGATTTGCGGAGATGATGGCGTCGATTGCCGCTTCGATAGCCGCCGCATCGGTCACCTGGCGCAGCCCGCGGCTCTCGACGATGAGCTTGGGATCGCCGCCTTCGTTCCACACCATTTCGAAAACGTTCTTCGCCGTCCGGCCCGATATCGTGCCGTCTGTGACCAGGTCGATGATAGCGCCAAGCTGTCCAGAGGATACCGGGCTGTCGGCAATCGTCCTGCCTTCCTTGTTGAGCCGGCCGAACAGCTCGTTAATGACCCAGTTGGCAACACTCTTGCCATCGCGCCCGCGGGCGACCTTCTCGAAGAAGTCGGCGGTCTCGCGCTCGGCGACCAGTACGCCGGCGTCATAGGAATTGAGTGCGTAGTCGCGCAGGAACCGGGATTTTTTTTCGTCCGGGAGCTCGGGCAGCGAGCTCGCGACGGTAGCGACGAGCGCCTCGTCGAGATCCAGGGGGAGAAGGTCGGGATCGGGGAAGTACCGGTAGTCGTGGGCTTCCTCTTTTGAACGCATGGAGCGGGTTTCGCCTTTCCGCGCATCAAACAGGCGTGTTTCCTGGGCGATCGAGCCCCCGTCTTCGAGAATGTCGGCCTGGCGGCGAGCCTCATGGTCGATCGCCTGCCCGATGAAGCGAATCGAGTTCACGTTCTTGATCTCACAACGCGTGCCGAGGTTGCCGCCGGGTCGGCGCACCGAGACATTGATATCGGCCCTGAGCGAACCCTGTTCCATGTTGCCGTCGCAAGTGCCCAGATAACGCATGATTGTCCTGAGCTTGGTAACATAGGCCCTCGCCTCATCTGCCGACCGCAGGTCCGGCTTTGATACGATTTCCATGAGCGCGACGCCCGACCGATTGAGATCGACGAAGCTCATTTCAGGGTGCTGATCGTGCAGCGATTTACCGGCATCCTGCTCAAGATGCAGGCGTTCGATGCCGACGACAATCGAGCCTTCCGGCATATCCACGGTTACGCTGCCCTCGCCCACGATCGGCTGCTCGTATTGGCTGATCTGGTAGCCTTGCGGCAGGTCGGGATAAAAGTAGTTCTTGCGGTCGAATATCGAGCGCCGATTGATCCTAGCTTTCAGGCCGAGACCGGTTCGAACCGCCTGCTCGATGCAGAAGGAATTGATCACCGGCAGCATGCCCGGCATCGCGGCATCGACGAGAGAGACGTGATCGTTGGGCGCGCCACCGAAGGCGGCCGACGCGCCGGAGAACAGCTTGGATTTCGATGACACCTGGGCATGTATCTCGAGGCCGATGACGATTTCCCAATCGCCGGAGACACCCTTGATCCACTGCTTCCTGTCGGCGACACGGCCGGCAAATGTCACGCTGGAAACTCCCATATTGAGGCGCATTCGCGGAATCGAGAATAAGGCGTGTTATGGCTACAGTATTTTCGGGACAAGTGGAATCGCGCACTCAATCGGCGCACGCCGGAATCCCGCTTAGGGCTTTTCCGCTTGCGGGCGCCTCAAAGCGGGATACCAGCTTTCGCTGGTATGACGAAGGTGGTGCGGTTCACGTGAACGCGATGAAACCGCGGAAACAGGCACCCAATAGATAGGGCGATTCGCTGGGCGCGGGGATGACGATCCTGATAAGTCGAAGAAGACGGAACCCAGCCAGATTGGCCGCATCGCCTGCGAAACCCGCAGGTCAGAGCGCCGATCGGATGGCTGATGCCGTGTCGAAGTACTCGCAGAAGCCGACGACCTTGCCGCGCCTGAAATCCCAGACGTCGACCTTCGGCGACATGAACGACTTGCCGGTCCGGCGGTGGCGAAACGATGCCTCGGAAATCACGACCACGGTGTTGGCCTGCGACACCATGCGTTCTACGTCGAAGAACACCAGCTCCCAATCCTTGAACAGGTTGTCGAAATAGGTTCGAACATTGGCCTTGTTGAGCGGCTCCTTGGCGAAGCTCAGTCCATGAAGCCCGTTGGCGATCGAGCGCCAAACGGCGTCGTCGGCGAGCAAATCCACAATCTCCTCGAAGTTTCCGCCTTTGGTTTCGCTCCAGCGCTTGTAGAGGCCCTTGAGGGTCAGGACATGCGCGTCGCCTTGGCCGGTGACGCCCTTGGGCGAGGACTTGATAGGCGCTTTCCGGGCCTGGGCAATCGGCTTTGTTCCCGTTTTCTTCCCGTTGCGCTTCGGTTTTGCTGTTTTTTTGGCCATGATTCCCACCTGCGGCAATCTAGCAACTTCTTCCACGGCTGGGGAAGATGGCGCCTAAGCTATTGTACGAATTAACCTTCCTTGAGAGGTCGAGGTGGCTAACGATGCTTGGAAGCACATTATTTGGCACAAATCCGCCATGGATTTGCCGCCGAGAATCCACCGGTGGGCGGCGCGTCAACCTGCAAGGCGCCGCAACGCCTCGCTGATTCGCGACTGCCGGGCTTCCAGTGCGGTCTTTCGTTCCCGGGCTTCCTCGAGCACTTGCTCCGGCGCCTTGGCCACGAAGCCCGCATTGGCGAGCCTGGCCGAAATCTCCTGCATGTCGGCGGCGATTTTTTCCCGTTCCTTCTCCAGACGGCTTCGTTCCGCAGCCATATCGATCACTCCGGCGAGAGGCAGCGCCACAATCGCCTCACCCAGCACCAGTTGCGCGGCGCCGCGAGGCGCCCGATCGGAAAAGACGATCGTGTCGAGACGCGCCAGGCGAGCGATCTCATTTTCCCACGCGCCCGCGATACGGCGAGTCTCGGCGCGGGCCCCGACGATGGTGCAGGAAAGTTTCGCCGCCGCCGGCACGTTCATCTCCGCCCTCAGGGATCGCACATCCGAAATCATGCGGACCACCCAGTTCATTTCAGAATCCGCTTTGCGGTCTCCGAGTCCCTTGTAGCGAGGCCATTTCCCTTCAATCAACAACGTCTCGCGCGACGGACCCGCCTCTCCGGTCTTCTGCCACAGCTCCTCCGTTATGAACGGCATGAACGGGTGCAGGATGAGAAGAATCTGGTCCAGGATCCAAGCGGTCGCAGCGCGAGTTTCGGACTTGCTCTCCTCGTCGTCACCCGCGAGCAGAGGTTTGATCAGCTCGAGATACCAGTCGCAGAAGACGTGCCAGACGAATCCGTAGATGGCCGCCGCTGCCTCGTTGAAGCGATAATCCTCGATAGCGGCGGTTACGGCATCGCCGACACGCGCCACTTCGCCGGCAATCCACCGATTTACAGCGAGGCGAAGGGCGACCGGATCGAAGTCGACAGCTCGCACGCAGCCATTGATCTCGGCCATCCGCGCTGCATTCCAAAGCTTGGTCGCGAAATTGCGGTATCCTTCGACCCGACCGGCGGCGAGCCTGATGTCGCGGCCCTGCGCGGCCATGGCGGCAAGCGTAAAGCGCAGCGCATCGGCTCCGTATGTGTCGATGAGTGAAAGGGGGTCCATGACGTTCCCCTTCGATTTCGACATCTTCTGGCCGCGCTCGTCGCGCACCAGGGCGTGGATGTAGACCGTGTGGAAGGGCACCTCCGGCCGCCCCTGCCTGTCCTTCATGAAATGCAGGCCCATCATCATCATGCGGGCCACCCAGAAAAAAATGATGTCGAACCCGGTTACCAGGACGTCGGTCTTGTAATAGCGCTCGAGCTCCTTCGTCTTCTCCGGCCAGCCCAAGGTTGAAAACGGCCACAGCGCAGAAGAAAACCAGGTGTCGAGAACATCCCCGTCGCGCGTAAGAACAACCGGCTTGCCATAGTGGCGGGCGGCCGCGGCGCCGGCCGCATCAGCAGTCTCTTCCACGAACACGGTGCCGTCCGGTCCGTACCAGGCCGGTATCTGGTGCCCCCACCACAACTGGCGCGAGATACACCACGGCTGGATGTTGCGCATCCACTCGAAGTAAGTCTTCTCCCACTGCTTCGGTACGAAAGCCGTCGCGCCCTGCTCGACCGCCGTAATGGCAGGTCCGGCAAGAGCCACGGCGTCGGCGTACCATTGCTCGGTCAGCCAGGGCTCGATGATCACGCCGGAACGGTCGCCGTGCGGCACCGGGTGCACGTGGCTTTCGATTTTCGAGCACAGTCCCAGTGCCTGCATCTGTTCGACGATCTGCTTGCGGGCCGCGAAGCGATCGAGACCGTGCAGCGCCATGGTCGTCCGCGGCACCTCGCCGTGGCGTGAGAACTCATCGTTGCCGACGAGCGCCAACCTTGCCTGTTGGTCCAGCACATTGACCAACGCCAGCCCATGGCGGCGGCCGACCTCGAAGTCGTCGAAGTCGTGGGCAGGAGTGATCTTGACCGCCCCGGTGCCCTTTTCCGGATCGGAATGGCGGTCGGCAATGACCGGAATGAGGCGGCCTACCAGCGGTAGCTTCACGTACCTTCCCACCAGACTCGCGTAGCGTGCATCGTCGGGATGAACGGCAACCGCGGTGTCTCCGAGCATGGTTTCGGGACGGGTAGTGGCAACGGTAATGATCTGGGCGGGGTCATCCGCCATCGGGTAGTCGAAAAACCACAGATGTCCTTTGGTTTCGACCTGCTGTACCTCGAGGTCGGAGATGGCGGTCAGATGCTTCGGGTCCCAGTTGACGAGGCGGTTGTCCCTGTAGATGAGGCCTTCCCGATAGAGCTGAACGAACACCTTCATCACGGCGCGCGACAATCCCTCGTCCATGGTGAAGCGCTCACGGCTCCAGTCGCAGGACGCACCAAGCCGGCGCAACTGGCGGATGATGAGTCCGCCCGAATGCTCCTTCCACTGCCACACTCGCCTGATGAAATGCTCGCGGCCCATGCTGCGGCGATCGGTCTTGTTTTCCTCGGCGAGCACCCGTTCCACCACCATCTGGGTGGCGATGCCGGCGTGATCGGTTCCCGGCTGCCACAACACGTCCTTGCCGCGCATGCGCTCGAAACGCACCAGGATGTCCTGGAGCGTGTTGTTCAGGGCGTGGCCCATGTGCAGGGAGCCCGTGACGTTGGGCGGGGGGATCACGATCGAGAAGGCAGGAGCGGAGGGGCGCTTGCCGCTTCGGAAGGCGCCGCTGTCTTCCCACAACCGGTAGAGGCGTTCTTCTATTGCGCCAGGGTTGAACGTCTTTTCGAGCATGGCTTGCAAGGTTTCCTGTCGGAAGCCGCTATAAACACGAGCCTCCGCTGCGTTGCAACGGCGCAAGCCCAGGCGCATGTCCACAAGAAAAGCTGCGAGACCGAGCGTTTTCCCGTCGGCGAAACCCTGCCCCCGGGCAACGACTGGGCAACTACCGAGGGTGTTTCCTCTTCGGCGGAAAATGCTAAGGCGTCGGTCTATCTACCGCCGCGTCGGGTGACACGCTCGATTTCTTCGCGCACCAACGTCTCGACGAGACCTGGAAGGTTCTGGTCGAGCCACTGTTTCAGCATCGGCCGCAGCAGCTCCTTCGCAATTTCGTCGATGGACTTCTTATCGTCCTGGTGAAGGACATCGGCAAGCTTGCCAAACGACCCACTGGCGAGTGAGCCCGCCTCCGCCGACATCATGCCCGGCTCCTGCCGGTCGCTTGGCGGAGAATAACCGCGAATGCCAAAACTTCCGATGCCGTAGGGGGGTCTGAACCCTGTGGCGCCGCGTGCCGGTATATCGAAGGCCGTGGCCTGTGATTCTGATCCCGGCGTCCGGCTGAGCGCCGTCGACGGCTGATCCGGAGCTCGCCGGTGGCGCGCCATGTCCTTAGGGGGGCTGTCGGCCGAACAGGGCGGCGGGGCAACCGCGGCCGGCGCCGCAGGCATATCACGGCGCACTGTGGATCGCTGCTCCGGCCCGCTCAGTATGACTCGAAAGGGCTGTCCGGGCGGAAGGACCGCTGAAGCCTGCGGGGCAAAGGGATCCGCTTCGCTGTTCAACTCCGTGCCGATCTTGTCACGAAGCGCCAGGATATCGCTTGACGCCGCGGTACTTGGGCGATCGCGCCGGCCGTTCAACGGGGACGCAGGCAAATCAGGTGTGCGCACGCGGGCGGTCGGTCCGCGGGGAACCTCATCGAATCTCACACCCGGTTCCGGAGAGCGGCGTGCCGGCCGCATGGCAAGATGCGGCTCCCGTGCGGGCAGGACGGCTCGAGGCAGCTCGCGAGCTTCCTCGCCTATCGCCCTTTTTATGGAGGCAAGGAGATCCTCCATTTTCGGCTCTGCTGTCACCTTTTGCACCCTGCTCGTTGCCTACCGCATACGCGAGAAGGCCGAAGCCAGAATTCCGCAGATGCGGAAGCGCCGCAAACGGCGAGTCACAGTTATCCCCGTATTTTAGGGGTGTCGTGCCGCACATCGTACTCAAACGCTACTCAATGGTGTCCGCCGAAGTGCCGATCCACTTGTTGCGAACTTTGCGGTAGTGAACCTCGGGATCGTAGATGTCAACGGGCAGCTCAAGTCGCGCAGCCGTCATGCGGCCCATGGCCGCTATCAGCTGATAGGCCGCCACGATTTCGACCCGCCGCGCGATGACCTCGTTGATCTGCGAGTCGACCAAATCGTCCTCGGCATCGAGCACGTCCAACGTCGTCCGCGATCCGGCGAGCGCCTCCTGCTTGACCCCTTGAAGCGCCAGCCTGTTTGCCGCCACCTGATCGGCAATCGCCCGAATGGCGACTGCCGCCGATTCGAGAGCGGCCCAGGCCGTGGTAACCTGCTCGCGCACCGAGCGGTGCGCCGTGATTATTTCGATGCGGCGCTGGCTCGCCACCTGCTTGGCCTCGCGCACTTGCGAGTATATGAAGCCACTTTCGTACAGCGGCACATCGAGAACGCCGCGCACCACTCCGACGTCAATCGAATCGATAATTTCGGCTGGTTCATGCTGATGCGTGTAAAAAGCCTCGAATGACACCTGCGGCAGCAGGTCGCCGCGCACGACGTCGATATTGTAGCGCGACGCCAGCTCGTCAAAGAACGCCGCCAGCACTTCCGGACTGGTCTCCGCAGCAATCGTCTGTGCGAGCTGCAGGGACTTCGGAATGTGCCGCCTGGGCTTCGGCAGACTGAGCGAACCCGGCTCATTGCCGATGTCGCGGACATAACGCCGCCGTGCTGGCGGCAAGATTGGCCTTGGCCACGGCAAGATCGGCCCGTGATTGGCTGAGGCTCGCGAAGGCCTGCGACACATCGGTTCTGGTAACCTCTCCGACGTCGAAGCGGGCTCGTGCCGCCCGATCCTCCGCCGCCAGAAACTCGACGCTTCTCGTCCTAAAAGTGACAATCTGGCGATCTTGCCAAACGTCCATGTAGGCGACTGCCCCGTCGAAAAGCACCCGCTGCTCGACACCCAGCAGATCCTGCTGGCCCGCCTCGACAACGGCTTCCGCCTGGCGCGTGCCGCTCGTCGTCTTGAAGCCGCGGAATACCGGTTGGCTCAAGGCGATGGTCACATTCCCTGGCTCGGTCTCGGTTTTGGGTCCCGGATCGGTATCCCTCCATTCGAACCCGGCGTCGGCGGCGGTCGTAACCGTCGGACGCCAGCCCGATAGCGCCTGCGGCACCTGCTCATCGGTGGCGCGCTGGCGTGCGCGTTCGGCCCTCAGGACCGGATTGGAAGTGTAGGCCCGCGCCAAAGCAGCGGCGAGGCTTTCGGCCGTCGCACTCCCCGGTCCGAGCGTCAGGCTCAAGGCGATCGCGGATGCACCCAGCAAACGTCGGAGAGCGCCGACATCTTCGTCGGTACTGATCCATGTTAAGGCCAGCGAGCAACCGTCCCTCCCCGTCATGCCGATCCCCGACGAATCATACTAACCGATGATACAAACTATCCCGTTGAAGCTAGAATACAAAGGCTTGTCTCTTCGGGGCAAAGCCTGGAAGAGCCAACACCGAAGCATCGAATGCGCTGCGCACCCCGATTGTGCCATCGTCACGGATGTGGACTGTTGTCTTGGCGACCCGAGATTCGCCGACGACGGCTACCAGGCGCCCGGCCTTCGCGAGTTGGTCAAAGAGCCCTTGCGGCACGTGAGGGATGCGTCCATTGACAATAATCACGTCGAACGGGCCGTGCCTCGGTGAGCCTTCTTCAAGGGGACCGCAAACCACTTCGGCATTCGTGACAGCCTGTTCACTAAGGATTTCTCGCGCCTTTGCAGCCAGCTCCTCGTCGCGCTCGAGGGCAGTGACAAAGACAGACAGTTTTGCCAGAACCATCGTCGAATAGCCGGTGCCGCAGCCGACATCCAGAACTCGGTCGGCTGGACGCAGCGCCGCAAGCTGCAGGAGCCGCGCAAAAGTCATGGGCTGCATCAGGAATCGGCCCGGCGATGACGCCGATTTCGGCCGGATCACGATGTCGTCGTCCACATAGGCAATCGAACGGCGGTCCTCCGGCACAAAGAGTTCGCGCGGCACGTCGGCCATGACGACAATTACGCGATCATCGGTGACGCCGTTGGGTCGCACCTGCGATTCGATCATGTTGGCGCGCGCAAGAGCGAAGTCCATTTCGTTCATGATCGGCGACCGAACCCCGAGCGCATGGTTGCGTTGTAACCCCGCAGGTCATCCACTATAAAACCCGCACGGCCTCGTGGCAGAGTGGCGATGCAGCGGACTGCAAATCCGCGAACCTCGGTTCAATTCCGGGCGAGGCCTCCACGCACTCGGATACCTGTAGGTTGCCTGTCCGGCAGCGTGGAACTCTTTGACAGGATGTGCAGCGCAATCCGCCGACGCAGCATAGTCCACCAGCGCGAAAGCGGCCGCTCGAAAAAATCTACCGCCGCCGTCCGATGGCGCCCTCGACGGAATTGAGGAGGTCGTCCGCGGCGTTGCCGGTCTTCGTCCCGCGGCCCAGAATGTCATCGAGGGTATTGCGGCCGCGGGTGATCGACTCCTGCGGCGGCTGGCGTGGCGGCGCACCGGTCCCGCCGGCGCCACCAGGAAAGTTGCCGCCGAAAATATCCCTCAGAATGTCGCCCATCTGGTCGGGCGGGATCTGCTTGACGATCACCCGGCCATCGTTGGCCCCGCCGCTCAGGATGTCGCTCAGAATGTCCTCGAGCGGATTACCCGAACCTCGACCTTGCGGTGAGGGCACAGGTTGCGGGGCGCGCTGAGTTGGCTGCTGGCCGCCGCCGAACACGTCCTTCAGGATGTCGCCGAGCCCGCCGCCCGAGCCCGCCTGGGGTTTCTGTCCCCCGCCCAGAACATCACCCAGACCCCCGCCGGTGTCGGCGTTGGCACGCCCGGCGCCAAGCTTCTTGGCCAACGCTCCCATGACGATCGTTGCAATGACGGGAAGCAGCTTCTTCAGGACAGAGGCGTCAATGCCGGACGTGGCCGAAAGCCGTTGCGCCACCTCGCGGCTCGCTTCCTTGCTACCGAAAATCTGGCCGAGAATGTCGTCACCGGCGGGTTTGGCGCGGTCGAGGCTGATCGCCTGCTCGTCATCCAGCGCGCCGCCATAGCCGCCGGTCAGCACCGACTTGAAAATCTCCTGCAGGCCCTCCGGCGTCTGCGCGCTCCGCCGCATACCGGCCGCGACAACGGGAGCCAGCGCATCCAGCGCGGCGCGCGTCTGCGCCTCATCGAGACCAAACTGGCGGCCGATTGCATCAATATTCATGGCTTCCTCTCCGGGTGAGCAAAGTCAGTGCGTTTCACAGCTGATCGGTTCCGAACGTGTCGCAGTCGCGGAGATCGTTTGCCGCCAATCCCTTCCTGAACCAGCGAACGCGCTGCTCGGAACTGCCGTGGGTGAAGGCATCGGGCACCACGTAACCCTGGCTCCGCTTTTGCAGCCGGTCGTCGCCGATCTGGGCAGCTGCATTCAAACCTTCTTCGATGTCGCCCTGTTCGAGGATCTTGGCGGAGGCATCGGCTTGCTTTGCCCAGATGCCGGCAAAGCAATCGGCCTGAAGCTCCATCCTCACCGACAGCGCATTGCCTGCTTCCTGCGAGGATTGCATTCGAGCTTGCGTCACTTTCTCGGCGATGCCGAAGAGGTTCTGGACATGGTGGCCGACCTCGTGGGCGATCACATAGGCCTCGGCGAAATCGCCCGGCGCGCCGAGCTTGGTTTTCATGTCCTGATAGAAACTCAGATCGAGGTAGACTTTCTGGTCGAGCGGACAATAGAACGGCCCCATCGCCGACTGCGCCTTACCGCAGGCGGATTGGACGAAACCCTCGAACAAGACGACCTTAGGCTTCTGATACTGCCGGCCCATGTTCTTGAAGATCCCGTCCCAGATACGTTCGGTAGAACCCACGACACGGGACACGAATTCCTTTCCGGCATCGGTGGTGACATCGCCGGGCGGCACACCGCCGCCGGTGTCGCCCGGATTGGTGACATCGGTGTTGCCGTCCGGTACCGTGTACTCAGTCTGGGTCTGGCCGCCCGGTCCCTGCGTGCCGCCTCTGAACATGTCAAGCAAGTCGATGCCAAACAGGAACTTGGCCGCCAAATAGAGCAGAACAAGAATGAGGAGGGTCGACAGGCTAAAACCGCCACGTCTGCCGATTGGAATGGTAGCGGCACGCCCGCCACGCGGGAAGCCGAAGCCTCGGCCACCCCCCCGGCCCCGCTGATCCTCGATGTTATCGCTCGGACGCTCCCTATCGAGCCTCATGTTGAAGGGCCTCCTGCCCAAAGTGTCTGGTCGCTAACGCAGAGTGTTGCCTAAGCCCGCGGTGCGGGCAAGGCCGCACATCCGAAGACTGCATGATCCTGGACGAGCTCATCGGGCAGCGAGTTTCTTCGCCAGCTCCGCCATCAGCCGACGAGCGACCTCGCGCCCGCTCATCCGGGACCATGTTTCGACGCCGTCTCCCGAGATGAGATGGACTGTGTTCCTGTCGCTGCTCATGATCTCCGTCGACGGACCGGCATCATAGGCAACCATCAGGTCACAGCTCCCGGCTACGAGTTTCTTGCGGCCATTCTCGATGGCATCTTGGGTTTCGGTGGCAAACCCGACAACAAGAGTGGGCCGCTTGTTCTTTCGTGTCGCGACGGCCTTGAGAATGTCCGGATTTTTGACAAGCCTGAGCTCCACCTGGTCCCTCGAAAGTTGTCCGCCGGAAGACCCATCCACGCGCCACTCGGCGACCTCTGCAGCGAATATTGCGATGTCACAGGGAAGCTCGCGATCGCAAGTGTCGAGCATGTCGAGCGCGGTGTTTGCCATCATGACCTGCGCGCCCGGCGGCAGGGGCAGACTGACGGGTCCCGACACCAATGCCGTCTCGGCCCCCAACGCAACCGCTGCCTCGGCAAGTGCATAACCCCGCCGGCCCGAGGATTGCTTGGCGATGTAGTGCGCCTTGTCGATCGGCTCATGAGTCGGACCAGCGGTGATCACGACCTTGCGACCCGTCAATGTCCGCGCGGCCGGCGCAGATTCCTTTTCGGCCATGGCAGCGGACTGCGCCGACGCAGCCCTGCGGCCCAGCCCAAAGCCGGCTCGAGCCGTTTCACCTTCCTGGGGTCCGCTCATCGCGACGCCGAGCGCAGACTTCACCTGATCGATGAGCGCTTTTTCGGCCGCCGTGACGCGTTCGCCACCGAAACCAAGAAATCCACCTTCACTGGACGCATTGGCTACCTTCTCGGCTAACGACAGCGCCCACTGCCGGTACTCACTGGCCTCGGCGGGCGAGGCCTTCGCGGCAAGAAGTGTTGAGGCTGCCCTGGTATCCTCGAGCATCAACGCCCTGAGCCCTTCGGCCGAGTTGACGCCCTTCGCCTTCATCCGGGCGGTTACCCAATCCCGCGACTTTCTCGCGCGCTCCATCGCCTTGGCGCGGTCGCCGGTTGGATCGGGCACGATCTGCCTGATGAGAGAATTGTTCGGATAGGACTTCACGCCCTCGACCAGCGAGCTTGCGCTGGCGAAGAGCTCCTTGCCGGTCCCGAAGAGTCCGCTGCTCGAGGCCGATGCGATGGCCGTGCCGATCATCTGCGGCACACAGGCCAGGAGATTCAGCTCGTCCTCGGTATAAGCCATCGCCAATCACTCCTCACACAGGCGCAAGCGTATCCTCGATATCCCCTTGCTCAGAGGTATCGGGAAGTCGAGCTATATCGCACTGCAGCTTCGCTGTGAACGGCAGATCGCACCTGCCTCAAGCAGTTGGCCGGAGAACCTCATCGGCAGACGGTGATGTGAAGCGTGCTCGCCCTGCGCCTGCCTCGTGATTTTCGGTTCCTCGACCGTCAAGCTTTGGCCAAGGCATCCAGTTTCGTTCGCAGAGCATCGATGGCGGGCTTGACGATCTCCGACACCCCCGCGATTGCCAGAACCTTGTCGAAGAGCGGATTGAGTGTCGGAAGTGCAGCAGCAATCAGCGCAGCCAGTCCTGTCTTCTGCTCCGTTGCGAGCTTGCCCGCCAGGCCGGAGACCTTGTCCAATGCCTCGGTCGCTTCCTGGAGCTTCGGCAGAGCGGCCTGCGCGGTCGAACTGTCAGTGATACTCTCCAGCGAGGCCTTGAGACCGTCGATCGCAGAGGTCACCGAAGCACCGAGATCGACCCCCTCGACGGTCAGGTTTGCCGCTGGTGCAGGGGTGGACTGGGTAGTTGTCGTTGCAGGCTCGGTCGGTTTGCGTGCCTGCTGGCCGAAGAAGTACCAGCCGAGCGCGAGCAGCGCGATGAGCGGGATCACCCAGGCGAGCCAACTCATCGAGGAGGTCTTCTCGGCAGGCCGGTAAGCCCCCGTGGCTGTCGATTTTGCCGTCGAGGCTGCGCGCTCGCCGAGACCATCGAGTACATCAGTCCCCCCAAGAAGACTGGCAAAGCCGGACGGCAGCGCCGCCGATATGTTGTCTCTTTGCGCGGTGAGGAGATTTGCAAGCCCCGAGGCGTCAAGACCTTGGGAATTCTGTTGCTTGCCGAGCGTTGCAGCTACGACCGGGCCGAGCAGACCCAGCAGCGAGGAGCTCGCCCCTTCGCCGATGCCCGCAAATCTGCCGAGGGCGCTCGCGAGCCCGCTCTGCGTCGAGCTGCCGAGCAGTGAGCCGAGCAATCCGGAACCATGCTCCGCCAGCGCCTTGTATCCCGACCCTTCGAGCGTCTTGCCCAGGTTACTGAGGGCTGATGTACCTTCCTGGCTAATTGCTTCCGAAAGCTTGCGCGCTCCGCCCGGTTTCGCGGCGGCTCCGGCAATCGCGGCGAGAATTGCCGGGATTGCCGCGCTGACGGCCTTCTGAACGGCGCTGCGATCAAGGCCCAGCGCTGACGCTATCTTCGCGACGATGTCGGACGTTAGCGATTGCATTACAAGCGAAACGAGATTTACAGCCATCTTCGCCTCCACGGTTTTGACGCGCCATCCGAACCACCCTCGTCACCTGCCCCCATTTTGATTGAATACTTCGTGGCGACGTGGTCGCGAGGTCACTCAAAGATTTCAGTTTGATCGGCGAAGCCGCGATCTCGACGATGGCAGGCTAGGCCATGAGAAAACGTGGCAGATTAAAATCCAAGTAAGGCTGCATTGCGGCACTCACCCCCCTTGAGGCATTCCTGCGATTGCACGTCCGCGAAGCTTCCCCCTCTCAAACACCGGCAAATTCACCGTTACCAAAGCCCAGCTTCGCTGCCAACCCAGGATAGTGTTGCTTGAGCCACCCCCCGACCCAGACAACGGTCCGGCGACGCCAGCGGCGGACGGTGGGGAGATCGACCGACAAAACCAGGAGGCCCAACGGGATCATCCAGAAGCCCAGGATCGGCAGGAAACCAAGAACTCCGAAGAGGATCAGTCCGCATCCAATCAGAATTCTCAATACGCGACTGCGCGGCAGTTCGACTGCCCTGTCCCCGAACTTGATCCTGGCCATTGTCGGGAGATAGACCGTGGCAACCGGTCATACAAGGTCCGGCGGCGGTGCAGCGCATTTGCGAGCCTTTACGCGGCGACATGCGTTTTGCTATACCTGCCGAAGTTCCCCGATAGCTCAGTTGGTAGAGCATCCGACTGTTAATCGGATGGTCGCTGGTTCGAGTCCAGCTCGGGGAGCCAATTTTTCAAAGACTTAGCCAGTCGAATTGGGATCTACAAAGTGTCCGGGGTAACGCCACGGGTAACAAAGAGATCACCGAGGTTTCCGCCTATCGATTAGCAATATGGACCGAAGTACACTGACCTTCGAACAGGCTGAAGGAGCAGAGCCGCTACCGGCACCTCTAGCGCTAAAGGAAATCTCGAAAGAGCTTCGGGCCAGACTGTGGGCGGTTGTGCAACCCTCCCTTGCGAAGGATCGCTCCCGCAATTCATTGGGCGACCTCGGACCGTCGCGCATTATTGGAAGTTGGAGGGAGATACTTGAGAACAGGTTCGTCTATGTGCTCCACGGTCTGATTGACGAATTCGATGATCGTTTCGCCACACAGGAATCGCCGTGAAAGAAATTGTTCAACACGGTGACTACCTCCGGATTTTCGGGTTTCTGCAATACGTCATTCGGCATCGAAAGTGCCCATATCGATTTGCGGAGGGGATAGATTGGGCTCTCGAAAAAGGTCGCGCCGCTTATAGAGTGATCGACAACAGAACCATTGCTCCAATTTCCAACGACAGCGAAGGCGTAGCAGTAAGAAAGGCATTCGCGGACCTCGCAGCGATAGAGTTCGGTGGCGAAAGAGTACTTGCACTGCTCGTGGCCGAAATGCTCACTGCCGGGAAGGATGCCGATAGCATCAGGGAGAGCATTCACGCCGTGGAATCTGTTGCGAGACTTCTCGATCCAGAGGCAAGTAAAGCGCTGGGACCGGCGCTAAAACGACTTAAGAGCGACGGGAAGGTCCATCCTGCTCTTAAGCAAGGCTTCGACAAAATCTACGGATACACGAACGATGAACAGGGCATCAGGCATCCAATTCTTGATGCGGTTGGCAATGTGGATTCGATCGATGCGCAATTCATGTTCGGTGCGTGCGCGTCTTTCGTTTCCTATCTGATCGCAAAAGCGCGGAAGGCAAAAATCGATATTAAGTGAGTGCGCGTATGAAAACCTGGAACGTCTACTGCATCGAGCGCCGGCTTATGCGCCAACGAGGCGGTCTCGCCCAAGCTCGAACCCTTTGTGTTACGGGCTGACGCGTCTCGCCGTCACCGCCACTGCTTTTCCTCGAGAGTCCATCTGGAACCCGGCAGCTCGCCATCGTTCAAGAAGCTGTCGACCACGTTTTTCAGCAAAGCCGATGAGTTGTTGCGGTAATTGTTCACCGGGAGCGCCTGACCGAATGCGATCGATCCCGTGCTGAACACGGCTCCGTTGTTGGGGGCCGTGAAGTAGGTCATGTCGGCGCGAATACGGTAATCGAGCGTTCCGACCAGGCCAGCGTACGCATACAGGAGCTCCTCGGTGACCAGCACGTAGTTGTCGCTGTGGCCGCCCGATGAGGCGATGATCCGGGTATGCGGCGGTGTGCCGAGCGACAGGTCGTAGCGATCGAGCTCGAGTCCTGCCGCACCGCCATATGCCAACCCCTGATCGCCGATGATCTCGCCCTCGATGCCCTCACAGATCCAGGATACGGTCCGGTGATAACTGTCGGGCATCCTCCGGAACGGGGCGCTGGTCTCGAAGCCTTCGGCGATGAATCCCACGCCCGTCAGTTTTTGCGGCGCGCGGCCGCGGTTGCGCCAGAGTCCGCTCTTCTCGCCGGTCGTCTGGAGGTAATGCTCACCGGCTCTCGCCGCCCAGGCCCGCATGCCCGAATCGAGCTTGCGCACTTCCATGCACCACGGCTCATCTTCGTAAAAGCCGACAACCCAGTAGTAGCCGTTGCCGCCCATATAGATAAGCCGCCCGCCCTGGGCGACGTAGTCTTCCTGGGCGTCGAGCATCCGTTCCGACACATATTCCGGATGGGTGCCGGACATGACGCACTTGTAGGGCTCGATGGCAGCCAGGCCTTCGCGGTGCAGGTCCTCGTCGGTGACGATGTCGTAGTCGTGCCCGCACTGCTCCAGCCAGGCGACGATCGAAAGGTCGGCGGGAAACTGCCAGGGAACACCCATGCTCGACATGCGATATTTCGGCCTCATGTTGACGATCGGCCTGCGGTATGAGCTGAAGCAGACGCCGGCGCCGTCTTCGTAGCTGTCGTAGGTCGACAGTCCGAATTCGCGGTTCTTGTAGGTCTCGATGTCGACCTCGGAGACGATGGGCGGCTGGCCGGTCATCGGCTGTATGATCTGCGCATCGAAGCTCAGCTTTTCGTTGGCGTAGGCGAGGTAGCTCGCCGTCGGCACGAGGAAGCAGAGCTTCGCTTGCGGTCTTGCCGGCCGGACGAAGAAGACGATATATTCCTCGGCCAGGCCGATGCCCTCACCCCCCGCAGCCTCATCGCGTAGACGCCGCTCTTCAGCTCGGCCGGGATCTGCATCGTCTTGGTCACGTCCCACCGGCAATCGGTCATCGCGTCGGGGTGAAACTCGATGCCGCCGTATTCTCCGGGTGCGAGCCGGAAGCAGTCGTTCTTCCCGTTCCAGTTCCAGCCGGTCAGGCAGCGCACCGGATGATTCATCCCCCTCGCGGTGAGCGCATTGGGACCGGTATCGATACCGAGGTGCCAATACCGTTTTCCGTGTAGCCGCTGGTCGTGTCCCAGAAAGCCACGATTGAATCCTCGGCCGGCCGTTTGCCGCTCGAGATCGCATTCAACTCCTGGCGCGAGAGCACGCGGTTGCACACCCCGAACCGGTCGATCTTGCCGGCATAGGTATCGCTGACGAACTTTCCTCGGAGCTCGTGAAAATCCTGGGCGCCAGCCACGAGGAACGGCACATCCTCCCGGTTCTTCTGCCTGAACCGGAAAGTCGTCTCGACATGTGAGCTGTAATCGTAGGGTACGACCTTGCCGATCAGCGAGTTGTACCGGTTGAGCACGCCTTCCTGATACAAGGTCGCCGTGCCCGTCGCATGATCGAAGCTGGCGGCGACGAAATACCAGACCTTCTCGAGCAGCGGCAGTTCCGCCGTGACATAGTCGACCTCGTTGCCGTCCCCGACCCAGAATTCCAGTCTCCCCTGAGGATTGATGCCGAGGCAATAGCCCTCATTCGTCCTCGTATCCCACCTGCCGATCACGCATTGGCGCTGCGCCTGAGTTCGGCAGGGTCGGCCAGATGTAACAGAAGAGCGAGAAGCTTCCGGCAAGACTCAGACGCCGTTCCGGGTCATCGACAACCAGGTAAGATCCCAGCTGAGTGAACTGCTTCTTGACCGTCCACGAACCATTGACGGGATGATCGATCTCCTGCTCCACGAAACCCGGCCCGTCGGGATGCTCGTCACCGTGGATGAGCCGGACGAGTTGCGCCTTGGCGGAATTCGTTCCATCGGCACTGACGTGGAAGTCAACGGTTTCGCCCTGCCTGACGGAAATCCGGTTCGCGTAACCAAAGATCTTGATCTCTGCCATCTATTTGTACCGAACGTTCATTGTATTCAGTCATCCGATTCCAGAAGTTCGCGAACCCGACGAAGAAATATCTCATGGTATGCCTCGTCCGCCGTTGCGTACTCCGTTTCACTTACGCCCTTGAGCGGCGCGCTGCGTTCTCCGGACAACTGGGCGATCCGGAACGCACGTGATTTCTCTGACCGCGTAACCACATATTTGTCCTTCAACGGTGCGTGGCGGAAATAGCTCAACAGCCTCTCGAGGGGCTCGCTGTGCTGGCCGCGCGGATGGTCGCGGTGCTCGTCGATGATTTCGTCTGAGATCACGGTTCGCAGGTATTCCCTCTGCTTCCTGCGGAAGAATTCGCGGTAGTGGACATCCCGGATCATTCAGGAACTCGAGGAGGTCATAGACTCGCCTCCGGAACACGCCGTGATAGGCTTCTTCCACGCTTTCGAATTCCTTATCCTCCACGAGTCGGGGAGACGTTCCGCGAACACCGGAGAACGCGACGATCTTGTAGCGTCGGCTTCTCGGGTCGCGCTTGATCGCGTATTTGTCGATCTGGGGGACGCGGCGAAAGTACAGCAGCAACCTTTCCAGCGCCTCGCTGTGCTGTCCGAGCGGTTTTCTCCGGTGCTCCTCGATGACCTCATCGCAGACGAGCGTTTTCAGGTAGTCGCGCTGCATCTTGTCGAAGCGGCGGAAGTAGAGGGCATCCTTGTCATCGATCTCGGTCGCCTCCTCGGGCAGCGCCTCGCCGCCCTTCTCGGTCCGAGTCGATCTCCATTCTCCCTTTTTCTTGTCCCGCCAGGCCTTGAACTGCTGCTTCATGCCGAACAAGCCGTTGTTCAGGAAAAGCACGACCAGAGCATTAAAAGCCCGATCATGACGTGCCGGATGGGCCCCACGGTGTTCAAGACCTTGTCGAGAACGATGACGATGAGCGTGCCCACCACCGCGCCTTCCGCTCGACCGATGCCGCCGATCGTCATCATCGCGAGGCCAAGCAGCACGGTATCGAAATCGAAGATCGAGTAGGCGACACCGCGATACTGGGCGGTATAGAAGCCGCCGATGAAGCCCAGCGCGACCGAGGAAATGAGGAAGATGATGATTCGCGCCCGCTTGTAGTCGACCCCCGTCGCCGCGGCGAAGGCTTCGCGCTTCTCGGGCGCCATTCGCAGTACTCGGCCCAAGCGCCTGCCGTTGATGAAACGGAAGAGGAAAGAGCGCTGCGATCAGCAGCGCGCATGCCCCGTAGTAGGCGACCACCGACTGGGTCAGCGGCGGCCAGTTCTGAACTGATGTACGTGGAGGCCCCGTAGAGACCACCGGACGCGGAGCCGAACTGCTTCGAGGTGATGAAGAAGACCCGGAAGAGTTCGTTGAGGCCGAGTGTCAGCAGCGCATAATAGAAGCCGTCCAGCCGCAACGCCGGTAGCGCCAGGATCGCGCCGAACAGCATTCCGACCACCATTCCTATCGGCGGCAGCATCTACCACGGCAGGCCGAAATTGATGGACAGCCACGACGTCAAGAAGGCCGCCGTGCCGACCACCGCATAGGTTGCGAGCGAGAAGATCGACGCGGTGCCGATGATCAGCGTCCAGCAGACGTTGATCGCCGCAAAGATCCCGAAGGTCGCACCGGCGGTGAGCATGGTATGACGCAGGCTCTCCGGCAAGAACAGCGGCACCAGGAACAACGCCAAAAGGCACAGGACCCAATAGATCGGCCGCTTGTCGACGATCATCTTCTCGGCCTTGAGCGATTTCCTGTTGTAGAGTCCGCGGATGAGCAGGACGGAGCGCCGCGTCGGCCACCATCTCTGCCTCTTCCAGATGCGTCTGCCATGATTTGGCCACTTGAGGATGTATTTGAGGCGTCCGACCGGCTTCAGCGGCACCTTGAATGACGTGTTGCTTGCGCCAGACGGTCGCTGGATCCTCGACCCGTATGCTCGGCACCTCGTAGTTGCCGCCCCTGGCTCCCCAGACAGCAAGCGGATTCTTCCAGACGTAGGCGTTGTCTTTTTTGCGTTCTGTCGTCATTGCTCCCGCGCCTTGTCGAGTAGCCCGGCGATGCCGCGCGGCCTCACGATCAGAATCGGGATGATGAACAGAAACTGGGTCATCAGGACATACTGACCGCCCAGGCTTGTTGGTCAGCGCTTCGACAAGGCCCAGGAGGACACTCGCGATGACCGCGCCCCTGACGCTGCCCAGTCCGCCGCAGCAGCGCGATGGACACGCCCTTGATCAGAGGCGTAAGCCCGCAGAATGGCGCGATGTAGTAGGTCTGGGATAGCAGCACCGCCGCCAGCCCGGCCATCGCCCCGGTAATGCCCATCACGTAGAATCCGGTCCGCCGGATGCCGATGCCGACGATCGAGGCGGCGTGCGGGTTCATCATCATGGCGCGGATTTCGAGACCGCGCCGGCTCGACCTCATCCACGAACGACCAGGAGCAGCATGACGATCGAGCAGACAACGATGCCGATCTTGTCGGAAGTCAGCATGGTTCCGCCAATTCTGACCTGCCAGCGTCCGAATAGTTCCGGCAGCGACTTGTTGCGCGGGCCGAACCACCACAGCAGGACCTGGCTGCCGATCAGGCTGATGGCGAGCGTCGCGATCATGCCGCGCACGGTGAAGGCCGGCTTGTCGTGGAGCGGAATGAAGACGAGCGCGCAGACGATGATGCCGCCGACGGCGCCGGCGAGAATGCCGGCCAGCAGCACTACCGGCGAATAACTCGGAAAGGGATTGTGCCGTGACATAGGCGCCATAGCCGGCGAGCGAAAAGATGAAGCCATAGGCCAGGTTGATCAGTCCGAGGCTCGACCAGGTGATCGACACGGCGACCGCGATCAGCCCGTAGATGCTGGCGACGACGATGGCGTTGATGAGGATGAACGCAATATCCAAAGCCGAGACATCCTCATTCTCGATGCACGCATGCGAGCCATGTGGCACTCCCGATCGTGACTCATGCCTTCCTCGTCCTTACGAAGGAGCGAGTGATGCCTCGCCTTTCAGCTTGCCCGCATGCATGCCGATGACGCGATCGACCTTGCCTTCCAGCAAGCGCGACGTTCTGTTCGGCGATGAACATCGCGCAGTCCTTGAGGTCGATCTCCAACAGCGCCTCCATCACGCCTATGCCGATTTTCGGCGCCAGGCCGAGCGATGGCTCGTCGGCAAGGTAGAGCTTGGCATCGGTCATCAGGCCGCGACCGATCGAGACCATTCGCCGCTCGCCGCCCGACAGACGCCCGACCGGCGTCTTCAAGCGTTCGCGCAGCGGCTCGAAGAGCGCCAGGACGCGTTCCTTCCGTTCTTTTCGGGTCCTCCAGGCCGTCCGGGTGAACGCGCCGGAGTCGAGATGCTCCTCGACGGTCAGTCCCTGAAAGAGTCTCGTCGCCCTGCGGCATGATGGCCAGTCCCTGGCGGACGATCTGGTGCGTGTAGCGGCCCGGGCCCTGGCTGCGCGTTCGGCCCATCTGCTTGCCATTGAGGACGATCGAGCCGCGCTGCCAGCCGGTCAGTCCGGCGATGGCATAGAAGAGCGTCGTCTTGCCGTGACCATTGAGCCCGACGATGCCGACCCGTTCGCCCGGCTGATCGTCAGATCGAGATCATGAATGACCCGCAGGGGGCCGTAGCCCGCGGACAGACCCTCGATCTTCAGGATGTTCGGTCATCGTCCGCTCAGTTGCGTCTCGAAGTAGGCGGCGCGCACGGCGGGGCTGTCGATGATGTCGTGCAGGCTGCCCTGGGCGATGATCTCACCGGCGTCCATCACGATCACGCCGTCGGCGATGGTATCGAGCAGCTCGATGCGGTGCTCGACGATGAGGACCGCGATGTTCATCTCCTTCGACAGCATCCGCAGGATCTGGTCGATCTCGTCGATCTCGCATTGATCAGCCCGGCGGCAGGCTCGTCCATCAACAAGAGCTTCGGCGGTCGCATCAGCAGGCTGCGAGCAGCAGCTTGCGCCGCTCGAAGGTTTTCAGCACCGAGGTGGGCCGCTCTCGTCGACGACGAAGTTGACCAAGTTCGCGCCGTATTCGGCGTCGAAACGCGTCAGCCAAGGCCGGAAGGCCTGTCGTGCCGCCTTCATGGTCTCGCCGACCGTCAGTTCTTCGGGCACGACCGGCGTCTGATAGGTGCGCCCGATGCCTATCCGCGCTCGCTCGAACAGGGGCAGGCGCGTTGATGTCCTTGCCCTCGTAGAAGACTTTGCCGGTCTTCGGCGCGTAGCTGCCCGACAGGATTTCGAGCAGGCTCGTCTTGCCGGCACCGTTCGGGCCGATGATGCCCAGCACCTCGCCGGGCCTGACCTCGAGTTCGATCTTGCGCAGGACTTCTCGCCCGCCCAGGTCGAGCGAGAGGTCCTCGCAGGAGAAGAGGGGAACGTCAGCCCCATCCATGTTGTCCCCCGGTGAGTTGACTCCCCCGGCTGCCAGGCAAAGCTGCAGTCAACTTCGCCTGAGCGGGCAGGGATTAAGAACGGGCCGCTAGCCCCACCAGGGCGAGGGTCGAAGCTTCGATTCGGCGATTTCGTTCGGCCAGATGATCTTGTGCTGGACGTCCTGGACCTGGACGTAGAGCTGGCTCATGCCCTTCTCGAGGTCGTCGGCCTGATTGCCGAAGCCGTTGTCCGGATAGTGCAGCGCCTCCTGGAATTCGTTGTTCATGTTCATCATGCCGCAGACACCGCGATAGGGATTGGCTCGTATCCAGTCGACATTCTTCTTGAAATCTTCCGGCGTGGTGTCGGTGCGCCGGTGGCGTCCCAGGCGGCAGCAAGATACTGGACGATGTCGTAGCCGTTGCCGGTGTAGACGAGGCCCATGGTGGTCTTCCGGGCGAAACTCCGGGAACCTTGCCAGATATTTCTTGCGGAAGTCCTGCCCGATCTGGTCGCCGTAGACGCCGAGCACGGTGCTCCAGCAGAAGCCTTCGGTGGCGCTGCCGCCGAGCTCCAGAAACTCAGGCTGCGAAGGGCCGTACTGCAGATAGACGATCGCGTCCCGTCACCGGGTCGGCCGCAAACTGTTTGCAGAAGGCCGCGTATTCGGCAGCCACCCAGTGATCGATCATGATGGCGCCGGCATCGACTTCCTTCAGTCTTCTGAATGACCGGAGCCCAGTCGTTGACCGGGTACTGGATGTCGGTCACCTCGGCGAGTTCGAAATTGTACTTCGGGATCGATTCCCTCGCCGCCTTGAGAATGGTCTGGCAGTAGCCGACCTGCTCGGCGACGATGTGAACTTTCCGGTTCTTCGGCTTCCAGCCCTGATCTTCTCCATCTTCGTCAGCCACAGCGGATAGGTCCAGCCGTAGTTGACTTCCGATGGGTCGGTCTGGAGCACCTGGCTGTATTTCTCGGGATCGGCCTTGTAGGCCTCGGTCGCGTTGCGCTGCGTGTTGCCCTGCAGGTATGGGCATTTGTACTTGGCCGATTCGTCCATCGCCGGAATCGGCGCGAAGAGGAAGGCGTTCGAAATCGCGTGCACCTTCTTGTCGATACATGCCGCGATGCTCTGCCGGCAGCTTTCGGGAGACAGCTTGTCGACGTCCGGCACGAACAGTTCGATCTCGCGGCCCAGCACGCCGCCGGCAGCGTTGATTTCCTCAAGGGCGAGGGTGGTTCCGTTCAGATGATCGTGATCGTCGGCGACGCCATAGGGTGTGGAAAGTGACGACGGAACGCCCGATTCAAATCTTGTCCGCCGCATTGACGCGCCTGACCCAGGGAAGGGGGAAGGTGAGAGCTGTCGCTCCGAGTGCTGCGCCCTTGAGAAACTTACGCCGCGATCCTTTAGTCCAACCCATGTCGTTATCCTCCCTTGAGCGTGCGCCGGCTGATAACTGCAACGGTCGCTTGGCTTGAGATTTCATTAGGCACCAAAAAAAATGAGCGAGTCAAGCTGACCCCTAAGTCAACGGCGCGTGCATTGCTGACATCCCCGCAGCGCAGACATCCTTGAGCAGGCGCGTGCTCAATCCCACCTCCGCTGCAGCAGCGATGGAACTCCGTCGCGACGAGGTTGAGCGCGCCTTGCTTGCGCCGCGCTCCAGACTTCCGAGCTCTTTTGCGCTCGACGGCCGCCGAACCAAACTGCGATCATCGCCAATAGTAGTTGCTGTTTGATTTCCATTGATCGAAGCTTCAAATTTGAGTCCACAAGTGGCTATTGCATCTGGGACACGCTTCCATACGTTGTCTGCCGACGGGTATTCCTGAGTCAAATTTGCGTCATGGGCGACGTTGCGGCCTTAGCCACATAGTGCAGGCCGAGTAGCAGTCGCCCTTCAGGATGACCATGGTGGCGGGCAGTCGTTGTAGAGATCGGATAGATCATCGCACGTCATCAACCGATCATGACTCAAGCGCAATACACTGTGCTCAAGGGCAAGGCTGCCCGCCGAGTTACCGTGTGTGCGGGCCGGAAACGTTGGCGCGCGTGGAATTCCTAGACCATCAATTCCATAGATCTGATCGTTTCTTCGGAATTCTTCATGATTGCCTGGCGTTGTAGCCTCGTTGGTGATTCGCTGAACAAGGTGGAAGATCATGGCAGCATGGCGACAGGTATTGGAATTGACGATTGGAGATGAGGACTTGTCGCGGTTGACCGCGATAGCGCGGTCGCGAACAGAGCCGGCGAGCCGGGTCGAGCGGGCGCGGATGCTGCTGGCGTACCGAGAGGATCCGTCGTTCTTTGCCGTGGGGCGGGCTTTGGGAGTGCATCATCAGACTGTACAGCGCTGCGTCGAGCGGGCCTTTGCCTATGGTCCGTTGACGGCACTCGACGATCGACCGCGGCCTGGCAAGGAGCCCAAGATCACGGTCGAAGCCAAGGCTTAGTTGGTGGACCTGGCCTGTCGCAAGGCGAAGGAATTGGGCTATCCGCACGAGTTGTGGACGACGCGGCTGCTCGCCCGCCATGCGCGCGAGCATGGACCGGCGACGGGATAGGGAGGTGAAGCCGCACAAGGTGCGCTACTACCTGGAACGTCGTGATGCTGAGTTCGAGGACAAGATGGCGCAGGTGCTGTGCATCTACCGCGAGGTTGCAATGCTGAAGAAGGTTGCCGCCGCGTCGAAAAAGCCGACCGAGGCAGTGGCGGTACTCTCCTACGACGAGAAGCCCGGCATCCAGGCAATCGCAACGACGGCGCCGGACTTGCCGCCCCGGCCCGGTGTACACGCGACCTTTGCGCGCGACCATGAATACAAGCGCCACGGCACGCTCAGCTTGCTGGCCGGGACTGATCTGCTTACTGGCAAAGTTCACACCCTGGTCAATGATCACCATCGCAGGATCGCATCATGGCCGCCATCGACGAGGTCAATCGACATCCAGTCGTCCACACATGGTTCTACAAGCTCAACAAAGCCGCATGATATGATTCAAACCTCGGAAACGACCGACTAGTTGCTGCCGAGTGCCGTCACGTGTTCCAGTATGAGCGAGCCGGGTCCATCGCGTCGTTTCTCCCAGCCTACCTCAGTCGGTCGTTCAGTTCGGGTATTGGAATTCTCCTTTTGAGTAGGACGCCCGCGCTCACGAAATTTTTGGATAGATAGGCTGGCTCGGGCACCAATCGTGTTGAAATCCGAATCCACCATTGAGACGATTCCCTGCCCTAGCGCACGAAAAGCATCGCACGGGCGTACCTAACTAAACTGTGAGAGTTGCAAGGAACAGAGACTATGCCGCGTGTATTTCCATCGCAGATCGTCGCCCTCATTGAGGGGGCCTTTCCAGACGCGGCCGACAACCTCAAGCTATATTCGAAGAATGCTCCCACTCTGTCGGCCATAGTTCGATTGGTAGCTGAGATCCCTGAGGAATTACTGACCATAAGCGGACAGGACTACAGTGATCTTGTGTCCAGCTTAGAGAGCTTGCGATACGCTGTGAATCGTTGGCTTCAGCATGGAGGTGACGCTGACCCTCCTCGGATTAAGAGGAAGAGTTCCGTAGTTGTCATTCGCGATGTCCTCAAGAAGTGCCCGGACGAGAACCCTCCTGCTGGCACCGCCGACCTGGCATTTATTGCTGATGGCGATTACCGAGCCAACGTCCGTAATGACATCAGCACCGCCTTTAGCTCATTTCACAATGCTGAATGGAAGCCCGCAACCGTATTGGCCGGCGCGATTGTCGAAGCGCTCCTGCTCTGGGCAATAGTCGATTCCGGGAAAGCTAGGTTGATTCCAACTTCGCAAAAGAAAGCACTGGAGCAGTGGACCCTCGGCGAATATATCGCGGGAGCGGAACAACTTGGGCTGATAAAGCCGGAGACTGCCACTCAGGCGAAGCAAGCTCAGGGCTTTCGCAATCTCATTCATCCAGGTCGGGCCGAGCGCCTGGGCACGACATGCAACAGGGGTACAAGCTTGGCGGCTCTAGCCGCCGTTGACTTGGTTGTCCGCGACCTGACCCCTTGAACGGAGCCGCGGCAACTTTCTTAGGTTCTTGCACGTCGCTAAACCGATCGCGGCGATCACGATATTGAGTTTCCGACATCGCGTGCTCCTTGGTCTTTAGCCCGAAGTTACCCGACTTTGGGAAGGCTCACACCGGTAAGGGATACAGTTGATTCAGGAAATGCAGTTCCTCAACTTCTGGATGTGTGTTTTTGTAGCCATGACTCGTAATCGTATATCTGCTTGAACTAGAACGCTTTTTTGTAGCCAGTAGCGATCCACTGAAATTCGCTCCAATATTCATGTAAACAATTGAAAACGCACAACTATTTTTGTAATCCACGCCGTTTTTCTTGGCAACTTCGGTTTAGCGCCCCTTGCCAGCTTCGCTTCTGACGGGCAGGAGCACGGCCGGATCATCCCACAGATGCTTCCCCGGTGCTTCCCCGCAGTGAATTCTAGTAAATTGAGAAATAAGTTAAAGTGCAAATCTACATATTTTTCAATAAGTTAAATGGTGGAGCCAGGCGGAATCGAACCGCCGACCTCTTGAATGCCATTCAAGCGCTCTCCCAACTGAGCTATGACCCCACGAAAACTCGTCGCTCCGAATATATGGTGTCTCGGAAGCTGGAACAATTTCCGGCCGGGTGGAACCTGCCTCAGGTTTCCTCCGGATCCTTCTCGGCGGGACCGCCGATGATGTCGCCCGGCACCTTGCTTGGCTCCTCCTCCTCTTCCAGGAAGGTGTCGGCTTCTTCGCCTTCGACGGCGACCTCTTCGCCGAGATCCACATCCTCGATGGCCGCCGTTTCATCGTCGCCCGGCTCCTCCGCCTCCTCGAGGCTCACCAGTTCCGGGGCGACCGTCTCCTCAGGCTCGGGCTTCATCGCCGGGCGCGGCTTGGGAACAGCTGCCATGGGCCCATCACCCTTCGACGGCAGGACGCTTTCGGCGATGAAGCTCTGGCCGCACTTGGGACACACGATCGGGTGCTTCAGGAGATCGTAGAAGCGCGTGGCACAGCTGGGGCACGTGCGCTTGGTTCCGAGTTCCGCCTTGACCACGGCAATCAACCTCTGGACCTGTTGTGAGTGGCCGTTCCCCTGCCACAGCGTCCGGGGTCTGTCAAAACGAAAAGCTTCCGGCTGCAGGACCGGTGTGATAGGGGAGCCGGCGCAGCTCTCCAGCCCCGGCATCCCGATTGCATCACGCGGCGGTTCCCACTCCTCTGACGGCCCTGCCCTCGCGCGCTCTCCGCGGCTATATCAGCGTTCCCGGAGACAAATCGATCTCCCATCGCGCGCTCCTCCTGGGCGCGCTCGCCATCGGCGAGACGCAGGTGACGGGACTGCTCGAAGGCGACGACGTCATGCGCACGGCGGCCGCGATGGCGGCCCTCGGAGCCCGCGTCGAGCGGCTCGGCGAAGGCCGCTGGCGCGTGGAGGGAACGGGCCTCGGAGGCTTGCACGCGCCGAAGAAGGAACTGGACTTCGGCAATTCCGGAACGGGCGTCAGGCTCTCGATGGGGCTCATCGCATCGACGCCGATCAGCGCCCGGTTCACCGGCGATGCCTCGCTCATCCGGCGCCCCATGGGCAGAGTGATGGCGCCGCTCGAGGAAATCGGCGCGCGGTTCGAGGCCACCTCAGGCGGCAGACTGCCGGCCACGGTCCGCGGCGCCCGCGATCCCGTACCGATCACCTACGAGCTGCCGGTCGCCTCCGCCCAGGTGAAGTCGGCGGTGCTGCTCGCCGGCCTCAATACCCCCGGCCGCACCACCGTCATCGAGCCGACGCCCACGCGCGATCACACCGAACGCATGCTCAAGGCGTTCGGCGCCAGGGTCGACACCGAACGGCACGGGCGATTGAACCACATCGCGGTGACCGGCTTCCACGAGCTGCGCGGACAGACCTTTGCCGTACCGGCCGATCCGAGCTCGGCGGCCTTCCCGATCGTCGCCGCGCTCATCACGCCGGATTCGGAAATCACCATCGGCAACGTGATGCTGAACCCGACGCGCACCGGGCTCATCGAAACACTGCGCGAGATGGGCGCCGATCTGACGATCGGCAACGTCCGCTCGCTCGGCGGCGAGGAGGTCGGCGACGTGACCGCCCGGTCGAGCCGGCTGCGCGGCATCCGCGTGCCTGCGGCTCGTGCCGCATCGATGATCGATGAATATCCGGTACTCGCCGTTGCCGCAACCTTCGCGCAAGGGACGACCCGCATGGAGGGCATCGGCGAGCTGCGCGTCAAGGAAAGCGACCGGCTGGAAGCCATGAGCGTGGGTCTTGCGGCGAACGGCGCGCGAGCGGAAGCCGGCCCCGACTGGCTCACCGTGCAGGGCGGACGCGTTCAGGGCGGCGGGCTGGTGAGGACCCATCTCGACCATCGCATCGCCATGGCTTTCCTGGTCATGGGTCTCGGCGCCGAGCAACCGGTGACGGTCGACGACGAGACGACCATCGCCACGAGCTTCCCCGCCTTTCGCTCGCTCATGAAGGGGCTTGGAGCGAGGTTTCAGCTTTCGGAACATGCTCGATGATCATTGCGGTCGACGGACCGGCGGCCTCCGGCAAGGGAACGCTGGCCCGCCGGCTGGCGCGGCACTATGGCCTCAAGCATCTCGACACCGGCGCGATCTACCGCTCCATCGCTCTCAGCGTGCTGCGGTCGGGCGGCGACCCTCGCAGCAAGAGCGATGCGTTCGCCGCCGCCAGGCGGTTTCGGCAGTCCATGTTCGAGGATGCCGAGCTGCGCACCGAGCCGGTGAGCCGCGCGGCATCGGTCGTGGCCGCCCACCCCGAGGTCAGGGCGGAAGTGATCGGCGTCCAGCGTCGGGTCGCCCACACGCCGCCGGGAGCGGTGCTCGATGGCCGCGACATCGGCACCGTCGTGTGCCCGGAAGCGGAGGTGAAGTTCTATGTCACGGCCTCGCCGCGGGAGCGGGCCCGCCGCCGCATGCGGGAATTCGCGGCGCGCGGCGAAGCCGCCGATTTCGAGGCGATCCTGAAGGAGATCTGCGAGCGCGACGAGCGCGACCGCACCAGGCCGGTGGCGCCGATGAAGCCGGCGCCGGGGGCGCACTTGCTCGACACCACTTCTTTGGATATAGAAGCGGCGTTCCAGGCCGCCCGGCACATCATCGACGGGCGCCAAGCGGGACAGACCTAGCGCAGCCACTGCCGGAAAGGCGATCCAGCTCTTCTGCCACATGCTCGAAGGTCTGGCCCTTCACCGTTTCCGGATGCTGGACGTTCGTGCCTGCGCTGGCCTGGGGCCGGGCAGCTCCACTTTCTGGAGACAGCGGATCGGTTTGACCAGGTCCTGGGGTGGTTCCGCCAGGCCAGCCCGGTTTGTCGAGAACCTGAGGAGATACATGACGACTGCAGCTTCGCTCAACCCGTCGCGGGAGGATTTCGCGGCCCTTCTCGAGGAATCCTTCGCCGCCGCCGGTGCTGCCGAAGGCTCGGTCGTCAAGGGCAAGGTCGTCGCGGTCGAAAACGACTTCGTGATCATCGACGTCGGCCTCAAGATGGAAGGTCGCGTGCCGGTGCGCGAGTTCAGTCAGCCGGGCGGCGATGCGCAGCTGCAGCCCGGACACGAGGTCGAGGTCTATCTCGAGCGGATCGAGAACGCGCTCGGCGAAGCGGTGCTGTCGCGCGACAAGGCGCGGCGCGAGGAAGCATGGACCCGCCTCGAGGAGTCCTACAAGAAGAACGAACGCATCGATGGCGTCATCTTCGGGCGCGTCAAGGGCGGCTTCACCGTCGACCTCGGCGGCGCGGTAGCATTCCTGCCGGGCAGTCAGGTGGACGTTCGGCCCATCCGCGACGTCGGCCCCTTGATGAACATCTCGCAGCCCTTCCAGGTCCTCAAGATGGACCGGCGCCGCGGCAACATCGTCGTGTCGCGGCGCGCGATCATGGAGGAAACGCGCGCCGAGCAGCGTTCCGAGATCGTCCAGAATCTCGCCGAAGGGCAGATCGTCGACGGCATCGTCAAGAACATCACCGACTACGGGGCGTTCGTGGACCTGGGCGGCATCGACGGGCTGCTGCACGTCACCGATATCTCCTGGCGGCGGGTCAATCATCCCTCCGATGTCCTGTCCGTCGGCCAGAACGCCAAGGTGCAGATCATCAAGATCAACCCCGAGACACAACGCATCTCGCTCGGCATGAAGCAGCTCGACAAGGACCCGTGGGAAAACGTTGCGGCGAAGTATCCGGTCGGCGCCAGGTTCACCGGCCGGGTCACCAACATCACCGACTACGGCGCATTCGTCGAACTCGAAGAGGGAATTGAAGGCCTCGTCCACGTCTCGGAGATGAGCTGGACGAAGAAGAACGTGCATCCGGGCAAGATTCTGTCGACCTCCGAAGAGATCACGGTGCAGGTTCTCGAGGTCGATGCCGCGAAGCGGCGCATCTCGCTCGGACTGAAGCAGACCATCGGCAATCCGTGGCAATCGTTCGCCGCCAAGTACCCGCCCGGCTCGAACGTCGAGGGGGAGGTCAAGAACATCACCGAGTTCGGGCTGTTCATCGGGCTCGACGGCGATGTCGACGGCATGGTGCACCTGTCGGACCTCGATTGGCGCCGGCCGGGCGAAGAAGCCATCAAGGACTACAAGAAGGGCAGCGTGGTGAAGGCGCAGGTGCTCGATGTCGACATCGAGAAGGAGCGAATTTCGCTGGGCATCAAGCAGCTGGCCGTCAATCCCCGTGACGTGGTGAAGTCGGCCGGACTGAGGAAGGGCGACACGGTGACCTGCGAGATCATCAAGGTCGAGGAAAACGGCATCGAGGTCAAAATCGCCGGCTCGGAAGCCACCGCCTACATCCGCCGCTCCGATCTCGCGCGCGACCGTTCCGAACAGCGCCCTGACCGCTTTGCGGTCGGCGAGAAGGTCGATGCCAGGATCACCCAGATCGACGCCAAGGGCCAGAAGATCACCGTGTCGATCAAGGCCAGGGAGATCGCCGAGGAGAAGGAGGCGGTTGCCCAATACGGCTCGTCGGACTCGGGCGCCTCGCTCGGAGACATTCTGGGCGCGGCCCTGAACAAGGCCAAGAAGGACGGCAAGGGCGAAGAGGCCTAACGGCAAGGGCGAAGAGGCGTAGAAGAGGTTCCGCGAGGATCCATGGCGCAGGAGGCTCTGGATATCGTTGCCCGCCGGCGTCTGCGGCGGCGGCTTTCGTTGTGGCGTGGCGCCGCGGTCATCGCCGGCCTGGTGGCGTTGCTGGCGCTGATGTTCGGCGGCGAAACCGGTTTCCGCAAGTATTATGACCACGTAGCGCGCGTGAAAATCGCCGGCTTCATCTCCGGCGACGAGCCGACGCTGAAGCTCTTCAGGGATCTGGCCGACAACGTCCGCGTGAAAGCGGTGGTCATGCACGTCGATTCTCCCGGCGGCACGACAGTGGGGGCCGAGGCGCTGTACGAGGTCGTGCGCAAGGTAGCGGCGAAAAAGCCCGTAGTTGCCGTCATGGATACGGTTGCCGCCTCCGGAGGGTACGCGACGGCCGTGGCCGCCGACCACGTGGTGGCGCGCGGCAATACCGTCACGGGATCCATCGGCGTCATATTCCAATGGCCGGACGTTACGAAGCTCATGGATACCATCGGCGTGAAGGTGGAGGAGCTCAAGTCCGGCGAGCTCAAGGCGGAGCCGTCGCCGTTCAAGCCGGCATCGGAAAAAGTCCGGCAGGTTTCGCTGGCCATGGTCGCGGATGCCTTCGACTGGTTCACGGCTCTGGTGGCTGAGCGGCGCAGGCTTCCGGTCCAACAGGTGCGGCTGCTCGCCGACGGGCGGGTCTATACCGGCCGTCAGGCGCTGTCGGCGAAACTCATCGACGCCATTGGCGGTGAGGACGTCGCCCGGCAATGGCTGACCACGAACAGGAGCGTTCCGGCCAACCTCGAAATCATCGACTGGCATGCGGACGGCCGCCTCGGCCCGTCGGATCTCGGCCTCGCCACGGCGCGCGCCCTGCTCGCCGCCCTGGGCCTCGGAGGCTTCGTCCAGGCTCTCGATCACGCGCTTGCCGCAGGCGGCGCCCGCCTTGACGGTCTGTTGTCCGTTTGGCACCCTGACATCCGCTAGAGCATGTTCCGGAAAAGCGTCCTACGCTTTTCCGGAATGAACGTGCTCAAGCGTGCATTTGCGCGGGCCGCTCAGTCTGCGGCCCGGGCGAAAATGCGGCGAAAGGGGCCACATGATCAAATCGGAGCTGATTCAGAAGATCGCGCAGGCCAATCCCCATCTCTACCATCGCGACGTCGAGCGGATCATCAACACGGTTCTCGATGAAGTCGTGAGGGCGCTGGGCGAGGGAGACCGCGTCGAATTGCGTGGTTTCGGCGCCTTTTCCGTGAAGGCGCGCAATGCCCGGCAGGGCCGCAATCCTCGCACCGGCACCTCCGTGGCGGTCGGCGCCAAGCGGGTGCCGTTCTTCAAGACCGGAAAGGAACTGCGCGAGCGGCTCAATCAGAAGTCAGGCGGCCGGGGAGTCGTGAAGCGCTTCCTGGCGTGGCTCATCGGGCTGCCGTCGGCGATTCTGATCATCGGTTTTGCCATCGCCAACCGCAACTGGGTCGATGTCTCCCTGGACCCGTTCGACCGGAACAATCCTGCTTTCGCGCTGCACCTGCCGCTGTGGGCGGTGACGATCCTCGGTCTTTTCATCGGTGTCATCGCCGGCTGGATCGCCGCGTGGCTGAAGCAGGGAAAATGGCGTCGTCTGGCGCGCGAACTGAGGACGGAGAACGGCTTGCTCAAGTCGGAAAATGCCCGGCTCGAGCAGGAGAGAGTGCCCGCCCGTGACGATGCCGAGCCATCAAGGCCCTTCCTCGACGGTCCATAAGAGTGCGCCTCTTCAGCCGCGAGGAGATCGCTGCCAAGGCGCCCTATCGGGAGGTGATCGAAGCTCTGCGGCAGGCCTTCTGTGGTGAAATCGAAGTTCCCGCACGCCATCACCATGTCATTGCCCGGCCTGGCGGAGCCCCGGCGAGCCTCCTTCTCATGCCGTCGTGGACGCGGGCGCCGGCGAGGACGGCCGCGCGGGGAGCCTATGCCGGACTGAAGACGGTGATGGTGATCGCCGACAATGCGAAACGCGGCTTGCCCACCGTGCAGGCCAGCTATCTCCTCGTGTCGGCCGCGACGGGCGAGACGTTGGCTGTCATGGATGGCGCCGAAATCACCTTGCGGCGAACCGCATCGGCGGCAGCCCTCGCCGCCGGTTACCTTTCGCGCAGCGACGCCCGCACGCTGCTCATGATCGGCGCAGGCGCGCTGGCGCCGCATGTGGTCAGGGCGCATGCCGTATTGCGAACGATCAACCGGGTGCTGGTGTGGAACCGGTCGCGGGACAAGGCCGACAGGCTGTGCGCAGCGCTGAGTGAAGACGGTTTTGACGCGAGCGTGCCGCCGTCGCTCGAAGCGGCGTGCGCCACGGCTGACATTGTCTCCTGTGCCACCACTTCGAAAACGGCAGTCCTCCGCGGCGCCTGGCTCACTCCCGGTACGCACGTCGATCTGATGGGCGCATTTACTCCCGACATGCGCGAGACCGACTGCGAGGCGGTCACGCGCTCGCGCGTCTACGTGGACACTGTCGAGGGTGCACGGAGCGAAGCCGGCGACCTTCTCCAGGCCGCCCGGGAAAGCCGCTTTCGCATGGCCGACATCGTCGGCGATCTGTCCCGGCTGTGCCGCGGCGAAGTCGCCGGCCGCGGCTCGGCGGGCGAGATCACCCTGTTCAAGTCGTGCGGCACGGCGATCGAGGATCTCGCGACGGCCATCATGATCTACGAGAAGTAGAGCCGGGTTGGTCCGTCTCAGAGGTGCGTCGGCAGCAAACTGCTTCAGTACCGGTAGTAGTCGGGCTTGTAGGGGCCGGGTATCGGAACGCCGATGTATTCGGCCTGCTCCGGCTCGAGGGTGGTCAGCCTCACGCCCAGCTTTTCGAGATGCAGGCGCGCCACCTTCTCGTCCAGGCGCTTGGGCAGCACGTAGACCTCCTTGTCGTAAGCGCCGCGGTTCTGCCACAGCTCGATCTGGGCCAGCGTCTGGTTGGCGAACGATGCCGACATGACGAAGCTTGGATGGCCGGTGGCGTTGCCGAGATTGACGAGGCGGCCTTCGGAAAGGAGGATGATGCGCCGCCCGGACGGGAACTCGATCACGTCGACCTGCGGCTTGACATTGGTCCACTTCAGGTTGCGCAAAGCCGCCACCTGGATTTCGTTGTCGAAGTGGCCGATGTTGCAGACGATGGCCATGTCCTTCATTTGCCGCATGTGCTCGACCGTGATCACGTCGCGATTGCCGGTAGCGGAGACGAAGATGTCGGCGTGGCCCGCCACATCCTCGAGCGTTTGCACGGCGAACCCGTCCATAGCCGCCTGCAACGCACAGATCGGGTCGATCTCGGTGACGACGACACGCGCTCCCGCGCCCTTCAGCGACTGTGCCGATCCCTTGCCGACATCGCCGTAGCCGCAGACCACTGCCACCTTGCCGGCCATCATCACGTCGGTGCCGCGGCGGATGGCGTCGACCAGCGACTCGCGGCACCCGTACTTGTTGTCGAACTTGGATTTGGTGACGCTGTCGTTGACATTGATGGCCGGGAAGGGAAGCTCGCCCTTGCGCTGCAGCTCATTGAGGCGATGCACGCCCGTGGTGGTCTCTTCCGACACACCGCGGATGGCGCTCCTGATGCGGCTGAACCAGCCGGGATGCGATTTGAGCCGGTGGCGGATGACTTGGTAAAGCGCCTGTTGCTCTTCGTTCTCCGGCTTCGACACGGCCGCCGGATCCCTCTCGGCGCGGGCGCCCAGCAGCACCAGCAGCGTCGCGTCGCCGCCGTCGTCGAGGATCAGATTGCTGGGCTCGCCGTCCGGCCAGTCGAAGGTGCGGTCGCAGAAGTCCCAGTACTGTTGCAGCGTCTCGCCCTTGATGGCGAACACCGGCACGCCGGCCTTGGCCATGGCGGCGGCGGCGTGATCCTGGGTCGAGAAGATGTTGCACGACGCCCAGCGCACCCTGGCGCCGAGGTGGCGCAGGGTTTCGATCAGCACGGCGGTCTGCACCGTCATGTGCAGCGAGCCGGTAATGCGCGCGCCGGCGAGCGGTTGGGCCTCGCCGAACTCGGCGCGCAGCGACATGAGCCCGGGCATCTCGATCTCGGCCATGGCGATTTCCTTGCGGCCCCAGTCGGCGAGCGCGATGTCGGCTACCTGATAGTCGGCGGGCATGGCGGTTCCTGTCCGTTGTGTTGTCGGCAGCGGCGAGCTCATCGGAAAAGCGTGCACGCGTTTCCGGAACATGCTCTAGCAGCCGTCGTCCACCAGGGCAACATGACATAAAGATTTCTTTATGTGGTTTCCTGGTCTTCGCCGAAGCGACCGGCGATGAGACCGGCCAGCGCCTCGAGTGCCGCCGCGGCTTCTTTCCCGCGCGCCGCGACGCTGATCGTCGAGCCGCGCTGCGCCGCCAGCATCATGAGACCCATGATCGAGGTGCCGGGCACGGTCTGGCCATCGCGCGTAACCTCGATCAGGGCGTCGAACTGCTCGGCGCATTTGACGAACTTGGCCGAGGCGCGGGCATGCAGGCCGCGGGCATTGAGAATTTCCATTTCCCGCCTGATGGTGCTAGCCGGGCCGCGTTTCAGATGAATCCCCAGAATCTGGCTGGCGACCGAGATGTACTTGCGGCCCGCCTCCTGCGCGAGCGCGACCGCTTTGGCGAGCGGGACGTCGTCGCGCACGCGTGCGAGCTTGATGAGCATGGGCAGGTTCACTCCCGCCAGCACTTCGACCCTGCCGTCGTCCATGGCCGATATGGCGAGGTTGGAAGGCGTCCCGCCGAACATGTCGGTGAGAATGACTACGCCGCTGCCGTCGTCGACGCGAGCCACCGCCCCCACGATGTCCTGGCGGCGGCCCTCGACATCGTCCTCGGGCTTTATCGAAACAGTGGCGATGCGGTCCTGCGGGCCCACGATGTGCTCGAGAGCGGAACGGAATTCGTTCGCCAGAAGGCCATGCGCGACGATGACGATTCCGATCATTCCCTGCCGGCCCCACGACGAGGGGCCGTGTCGATATTCGGCAGCATGCGCTTCGCAACCCTCAACGTGTCGCCGACGACAAGAACCCCTCGACCGGCACGACCAGCGCCGCCACTGCGGCCCGCAGCCGGGCCGGGGCCGAGGGCGAGGTTGCATCGACTTTGAGGAGCGGCAGCCTGACGCCCAGCAGAACCGCTTCGCCGGCATCGGCGGGCATGCGCTCGATCGACGTTCGGGGCACGAGATCGACCACCATGGCGAGCGGCGCCTCAGGCTCGCAAGCGGCGTTCACGATGCCGAGACCACGGATTTCCATCAGGCCCCTGAGCCGGTCCGGAGCGCGGGCGATCAATCTGTCGCCGATGCGGCTGATCTGCACCTGGTCGTCGGCGACCAGGCGGGCGGGCAGCGCCGAGATACCGGCGCCGCATCCGGGAACGTCGATGAGCCGCAGCGCCAGGTCCGACTTTCCGGACCCGGACGGTCCGCGGATGAGGATTCCCTGTCGCCCCAAGGCGACACAGGAGCCGTGGAGACGGCACACGGTCCTGCCGCGATCAGGCTCGGTCATTGGCTTCCCAGTCATCGTCGAGCGCTGGAATGCGAACGATGAAGGTCGCGCCCAGAACCGGCTGCTCGCCGTCCGGCTCGCTCTTGCCGAGGCGGTTCTCGGCCCAGATGCGACCGCGGTGGGCCTCGATGATCTGCTTCGAGATCGCCAGACCAAGCCCGGAGTTCTTGCCGAAGTATCCTTCCGGGCGATCGGTGTAGAAGCGCTCGAAAACACGGCCGAGATTTTCCGGGCGGATGCCCGGCCCTTCGTCCTCGACCCGGAACTCGACGTTGCGGGCGGTGCGGCGCAGGCGGACTCTGACGCGGGTCCCCGGGCGGGTGAATGACTTGGCGTTGTCGAGGAGATTGCGAGCTACCTGTCCGAGGCGATGGTCATGTCCGAGCACGCGGTATGGCTGCTCGGCTTCGATGATCCTCGGTACCGGCAGTTCCTCGATCTCGATGGCCGCCGTGCCGGACGGGCGTGTCTCGTTGGCCAGCATCACCACGGTTTGGAGGAGCTGACGTATGTCGACCGGCTGGTTGCCGCCGCGGGCCAGCTCGGCGTCGAGGCGCGAGGCGTCCGAGATGTCGGTGATGAGGCGGTCGAGCCTGCGTACGTCGTCCTTGACGATGCCGGTCAGACGGTTGCGCTGCTCTTCGTTCTTTGCATATGGCAGGGTCTCCACGGCGCTGCGCAGCGAGGTGAGCGGATTCTTGAGCTCATGGGAGACGTCCGCGGCAAAGGCCTCGATCGCGTCAATGCGATTGTAGAGCGCGGTGGTCATGTCGCGGATGGCGCCCGAGAGGTGACCGATCTCGTCGCGGCGCCCCGTGAAGTCTGGAATCTCGACGCGCCGGTTGATGCCGCGCCGGACATGCTCGGCGGCCGCGGACAGCCGGCGAATGGGCTCGGCGATGGTTCCGGCAAGCAGAATCGAAAGCAGCACCGTTACCAGGATCGCCACCAGGAATGTCATGAGCACGATCTTGCGCTCGGCTGCCACCACCTTGTCGATGTCGCCGGCCTTGGTCGACAGCACCAGCGCGCCCAGCACCGCCCGGACGCTCTGGATCGGCACGGCGACCGAAACGATGATCTCGTTCTTTTCGTTCACGCGCACGATCGATACCGTTGAGCCGTTGAGGGCGGTGACGACCTCCGGAAAGTCGCGGCCGTTGTCGAGGCCGTATTCCTGCTGCAGGGGATAGTTGTTGTGAAACAGCCAAGCGTAGAACTTGCGCCACAGATCGAGCGCGAGGTTTTCACTCCGCCGCGTGAGCGGCGGCAGGTCGGCCTGCGTGATATCGCCGCGCGAATAGAACGAGTTTGAATCGACGAGCAGCAGGCCGTCGCGATCGTAGATCCGGCCGCGGATGTTGATCGTCGAGCTTCTGAGCACGCGCGCAGCGGGCTCCGGTCCGATGGGAAAGTCGAGGTTGCGGAGCGCGTCGCTGTCGGGAACGAGGCCGCTCTCGGGCTGTGGTTCGATCAGGCGGTCGGGATCGATGATGATCGAGTCCGTATTGTTGGAAGCCGTCTGGCCAACCGCCGCCGCCATGACTGCGCCCTGCGCCAGCAGGCTCTGCACCTGGGCGTCGATGAGGCCCTGGCGGAACTGGTTGAAGAACAGCGTGCCGGAAACCAGGATGATCAGACCGGCGATGTTGAGCAAAACGATGCGGCTCGTCAGCCGCGCCGGCATCAGGAGGTCGAGGAGCCTTGCCCTCGCCTGACCGGCGGCGTCGGAAGTCGCGGCGTGATCATCGGCCTCGATCCGCTCGGAGGCTTCGACGTTGGCGACCATGACGCTCTATTCCGCCGTGACGCAGCCGGCCGGCAGGCAGCGCGATGCGTCAGGCTTCTTTGAACCGGTAGCCCACCCCGTAGAGGGTTTCGATGGCTTCGAACTGGTCATCCACCTGCTTGAATTTCTTGCGCAGCCGCTTGATGTGGCTGTCGATGGTCCTGTCGTCAACATAGACCTGATCATCATAGGCCGCATCCATCAGCGCGTCGCGGCTTTTTACGATGCCGGGACGCTGGGCGAGCGCCTGCAGAATCAGGAACTCGGTGACTGTCAAGGTTACCGGCCGGGTCTCCCACGTGCAAGCATGGCGGTCCGAATCCATCACCAGTTTGCCGCGCTCGATGGTCTTGTTGAGCTCGACCGGCGGCGCGGAGCCGTCCTTGGGAACGGCCCGGCGCAGGACAGCCTTGACCCGCTCCACCAGCAGGCGCTGCGAGAATGGTTTGCGGATGAAGTCGTCGGCGCCCATCTTGAGGCCGAACAGCTCGTCGATTTCATCGTCCTTGGAGGTGAGGAAGATGACCGGCAGATCGGTCTTCTGCCGCAATCGTCGCAACAGCTCCATGCCGTCCATGCGCGGCATCTTGATGTCGAAGATCGCCATGTCGGGCGGATTGTCCTGAATGCCCTGCAGCGCGGCCACCCCGTCCGTATAGGAGCTGGTCTGATAGCCCTCGGCTTCAAGCGCCATGCTGACCGAAGTGAGAATATTTCGATCGTCGTCGACCAGTGCTATGACCGGCATACGTCTTTGACCCATTTTTGATCTCGTCCCTGTCTGCGGCTGTATAGAGCGAACTGGGGCAAAATGTGGCAGGATTTTACTACCCACAACGTGTCCGGGCCAAGTACGGAAAGATGGGAGGATAGGGCAGCACCATGTCGCAGGAATCCGCCGGGCAGGACCTCGCGGGCGAGGTTTCAGCCCTCATGCGCGAGGTGCGCTCGGGCGCGCTCGCTACCCTGCTTCCCGACGGCGGCGGGCCGTACGTATCGCTGGTCAACGTCGCACCGCGCCACAACGGCGAGCCCATTTTGCTGCTTTCCACGCTCGCCTGGCATACACGCAACATCGCGGCCGACGCGCGCGCCTCGCTTCTATTGTCCGCGCGCGAACCGGTGCGCGATGCTCTCCAGGGAGCGCGCGCGAGTCTCATCGGCTCTCTGGCGCGCGATGACCGTGCAGAGACCAGAGCCCGGTATCTTGCGCAGCATCCGGCTGCCGCGGGCTACGCCGATTTCGGCGACTTCAGCTTTTATTGCTTCACCGTAGCGATGGCCCACTATGTCGCAGGGTTCGGCCGCATTGAAACTTTCCACGCGCCCAGCTGATCGGCGCCGACAGCTAGAGCATGTTCCGGAAAAGTGTACATGCTTTTCCGACAAGAACATGCTCCAAGCATTTGATGCTGCGCATTTTCTTATCGGCGAAGTATTCCACTTCGCCGGAAATGCTGTAGCTGCGCGTCTATATCACCCACGCTCGGGCGATGATAGCCTCACACAGAGGTATCCAATGGGGCTTTCTTCACGATCGGAGGACGACCGTGTGCGGCGGTCTGAGTGGACGGGCGAGGGGCGCATCCGCAACACCTCGGCGGAGGAACTCTATGACGCCGCGGTGGCCAACGGCGAAGGGTTGATCGCCGAGGGAGGTCCGCTGGTGGTGACCACGGGCCTGCACACGGGCCGCTCGCCCAACGACAAGTTCGTGGTCGAGGACGAGACAACCCGCAAGAGCGTGTGGTGGGAGAACAACCGACCGATGGCGGCCCGGCAATTTGCGACGCTGCGAAAGGACATGCTGGCGCACGCAAAGACCAGGCGGCTCTATATTCAGGATCTGTTTGCCGGCGCCGATGCCGCCTACCGGCTACCGGTGCGGATCGTGTGCGAATATGCCTGGCATGCCCTGTTCATCCGCCACTTGCTGATCCGGCCGGAAGCGCGGCTGCTCCAGGGCTTCGCGCCGCGTCTGACGATCATCGACCTGCCGAGCTTCCGCGCCGATCGCCGGCGCCACGCAACGGCCTCGGAAACAGTGATCGCCTGCAATTTTGGCGCAGGCGAAGTTCTCATCGGCGGCACTTCCTATGCCGGCGAAATGAAGAAATCGGTGTTCAGTGTCCTTAATTATCTGCTGCCGGAAAGAGGCGTCATGCCGATGCATTGCGCCGCCAACCAGGGACGCGCGCGGGATGTGGCGTTGTTCTTCGGACTTTCCGGTACCGGCAAGACCACGCTTTCGGCCGACTCCGAACGCACGCTCATCGGCGATGACGAGCATGGCTGGTCACCGGATGGAATATTCAACTTTGAAGGCGGCTGCTATGCAAAGGTCATCCGGTTGTCGCCGGACGCCGAGCCCCAGATCGATACCGCCGCCCGGCGCAAGGGGACGGTGCTCGAGAACGTGAAGATCGACCAGGCGACGGGGCGGCTCGATTTCGACGATGGCTCGCTGACCGAGAATACCCGCGCCGCCTATCCCATCGACTACATCGCAAATGCATCACCGAGCGGACGCGGCGGGCATCCGCACAACGTCGTCATGCTGACTGCCGACGCCTTCGGCGTGTTGCCGCCGATCGCCAGGCTCTCTCGGGATCAGGCCGTCTATCATTTCCTCTCCGGCTACACGGCCAAGGTCGCCGGCACCGAGAAGGGCGTGAAGGAGCCCCAGGCAACCTTTTCGGCCTGCTTCGGCGCGCCGTTCATGCCGCGCCATCCCGGTGAATACGGCCTGCTGCTGTCCCGGCTGCTGGCGCAACATGAAAGCCGCTGCTGGCTGGTCAACACCGGCTGGACCGGCGGGCCCTATGGCACCGGCCGGCGCATGCCGATCGCCGTGACGCGGGCGCTCCTCGCCGCCGCGCTTGACGGCCGCCTCGCCGGGCTTCCAACGCGCAAGGATCCCTGGTTCGGGATCGAGGTGCCGACGGCGGCTCCTGATGTCGATGCCCGCATTCTCGATCCGCGCCGAACCTGGCCGGATCGAGCGGCCTACGATCGCGGCGCGGCGCGCCTGGCCGAGATGTTCAGAAGCAATTTTGCCCGTCTCGAATCAGCGGTAGCTCCCGGCGTGAAGGCGGCAGGTCCCATCAGCGTCGCCTGAGCGGTTGCATGAACCTGACAGTGCGCGAGCCCAGCGAAGTTCTGTCGGCGGTATTCGGCTTTCCATCTTTTCGAAGCTTTCAGGAAGAGGCGATCCGCCATCTGATCGGCGGCGGCCACGCGCTCGTTCTGATGCCCACGGGCGGCGGCAAGTCGCTGTGCTACCAGATCCCGGCGCTGTGCCGGCCCGGCATCGCCGTCGTGGTATCGCCGCTCATTGCGCTGATGCAGGACCAGGTCGCGGCGCTGCGTCAGCGCGGTGTGGGCGCGGCAGCCTGGAACTCCGCGGCGAGCGAGTCGGATATCGACCGCATCGTGACCGACATCGCTGCCGGTTCGCTCGACCTCCTCTACGTGGCGCCGGAGCGGTTGATGATGCCCGTGTTTCTCGAGCGGGTGATCGGGCGGATGCGGGTGGCGCTGTTCGCCATCGACGAGGCCCACTGCGTAAGCGAATGGGGTCACGATTTCCGGCCCGAATATCTGGCGCTGACGACGCTGGCCGAGCGATTCCCGGCCGTGCCGCGGGTGGCGCTCACGGCCACCGCCGATCTGCGCACGCGTCAGGAGATCATCGAGCGTCTCCATCTCGCCGGTGGCCGCTCCTTTATTGCGAGCTTCGACCGCCCGAACATCGTCTACCGCATCGCTTCCCTCTATGATCGCGACGCCCAGCTCCTGCGTTTCCTGGCGGGGCACTCCGGCCATTCCGGCATCGTCTATTGCCGAGCGCGCAAGACCACGGAGGAAATTGCCGCGCTGCTGAAGTCAGCGGGCTACAACGCCTTCGCCTACCATGCCGGCATGGAGGGAGAGGTTCGCCGCAACGCGCTGGCGCGCTTCCAGACCGAAGACGGCATCATCGCCGTCGCCACCATCGCCTTCGGCATGGGCATCGACAAACCCGACGTGCGTTTCGTCGTTCATCTCGACATGCCCAAGAACGTCGAAGCCTACTACCAGGAGACCGGCCGCGCCGGGCGCGACGGCAAAGCCAGCGAGGCGTGGCTGCTCTATGGCGCCGGCGACGAGATGACCCTGCGGCGCTTCATCAAGGAATCGGAGGCGCCGGACACCCGCAAGAAAATCGAGCACGCAAAGCTCGACCAGCTCCTGCGGATCCTGCGCGCCGGCCGCTGTCGCCGCGAGGGCTTGCTTGCGTACTTCGGCGAGAGTAGGCCGGGGCCGTGCGGCGCCTGCGACGTCTGTCTGAATACGGGCGCGCTCGGTGATGTCACCGAGCAGATGCGGAAATTCCTCTCCTGCGTCTACCGCACCGGCGAACGCTTCGGCGCAGGCCACGTCATCGACGTGCTCATGGGTGCGCAGACCGAGAAGGTCGTCCGTCTCGGGCATGCCCGGTTGAGTACCTACGGCATCGGCAGCGACTGGACGAAGACGCAATGGCGGGTTCTCGCCGATCACGCACTGGCATCGGGCTTCATCGCCCACCATGCCGATGGTTTCGGCGGCCTCGTGCTCACCGTCGAGGCGCGGCCGGTGCTGCGCGGCGAAGAGCGCGTGGCTCTCAAGTTGCCGGCACAGAGCAGTAAGAAGTGCAAGAAGGGCGGGCGCCGCGGCCGCAAATGGCCGGGCCGACGTCCGACGAAATAGTTATCAATGCGCCTCTTCCCAGTTGCGGGCGGCGCGGGCCTCGACGGCGATCGGCACGATGAAGCGCACTGCCGGTTCCGGCGCCTTTTCCATCACGGATTTTGCGACCTTCATCGTCGTCTCCACTTCGGCCTCTTCCGCCTCGAAGATGAGCTCGTCGTGCACCTGCAGCAGCATGCGGGAGGCGAGCCCGGCCTTGTCGAGTGCGGCCGGCATGCGAATCATGGCGCGGCGAATGATGTCGGCGGCCGAGCCCTGGATCGGCGCGTTTATGGCGGCGCGTTCCTGGAAGGCCCGCTCCGAGGGATTGGGCGAGGCGATGCGCGGGAAATGGCATCGCCTGCCGAATACGGTCTCGACGTAGCCGTTCTCGCGACAGAACTTCTTGGTTCCTTCCATGTAGTCGCGGATGCCGGGAAAGCGCTTGAAATAGGTACGGATGTACTCGCCCGCCTCCTCCCGCGCGATGCCGAGCTGGTTGGCAAGGCCGAAGGCCGAGATGCCGTAGATGATGCCGAAGTTGATGGCCTTGGCGCGCCTGCGCACCTGGGGGTCCATGCCTTCGACGGGAAGATTGAACATCTCGCCCGCCGTCATGGCGTGAATGTCGAGGCCTTCCGCGAAGGCTCTGCGCAATTGCGGAATCTCGGCCACGTGGGCGAGCACGCGCAGCTCGATCTGGCTGTAGTCGGCGCTGATGAGCTTGGAGCCCGCAGGCGCTATGAAGGCGGTTCTGATGCGGCGGCCCTCTTCGGTGCGGATCGGAATGTTCTGCAGATTGGGCTCCGTGGAGGAAAGCCTGCCGGTCGAGGTAGCGGCCAGGGCGTAGTTGGTGTGCACCCGGCCGGTTTCAGGATGGATATATTCCGGCAACGCGTCCGTATACGTGGACTTGAGCTTGGAGATCTGACGCCAATCGAGCACCCGCTTGGCGAGGTCCACGCCCTGTGCGGCCAGCTCCTCGAGGGTGTTTGCATCGGTGCTCCAGGCACCGGTGGAAGTTTTTCTGCCACCCGGCAATCCCATCCTGCCGAACAGGATATCGCCGAGCTGTTTAGGTGATCCGATATTGAAGTTTTCGCCGGCCAGTCCATGGATTTCCTTCTCGAGCCGGAGGCAGCTTTGCGCGAATTCGCCGGAAAGGCGCGCCAGCACCGGCCGGTCGACCAGCACGCCCTGTGCTTCCATCCCCGCCAGCACCGCGATGAGCGGCCGCTCCAGCGTCTCGTAGATGGTCGCCTTGCCTTTCTCCACCAGCTCGGTCTTCAGCAGCATCCACAGGCGCAGGCTCAAATCCGCCCGTTCGGCTGCATAGGAAGTAGCTCGCTCGGGCGGCACCAGATCGAACGTGACCCGCGACCTGCCGGCGCCGGCGATGTCCTTGAGGCTGATCGGCTTGTGCGCCAGATGCTTCTCGGAAAGCTCATCCAGGCCGTGCCCGTTGAGGCCAAGCTCGATGGCGTACGACATCAGCATGCCGTCGTCGTAGGGCCCGGTCGCCACGCCCCGCCGGGCGAAGACCTGGTAGGCGTACTTGAAGTTCTGCCCGACCTTGAGCACGCCCGGCGCCTCGAGCAGCGGCTTCAGCGCGGCGATCACTTCGGGCTCGCCGAGCTGACGGACGGGTTCGGCGCCGAAGTCGAGGCCGTCGCCCTTTCGGTGGCCGACCGGGATGTAGCACGCGAAACCGGGTGCGACGGCGATCGAGATGCCGGCAAGATCGGCGCGCATGGGATCGGGAGAGGACGTTTCGGTGTGGATGGCGAAGAACCCCCGTTCGCGCACGGCCGTCAGCCAGCGGTCGAGGTCCGGACGCTCAATGACCGTCACGTAAGCCTGGGGGTCGAATTTTGCCTTGACCAGCCGGCGCAGCTCCTCGACCGCTTCTCCGGGCGTCATCCGTTGTCCGAACACGCCTGGCTGTTGCGCGGCCGGAGCCTCGGCCTCGGCGGGGACGTCGGCGGCTGCGCCTGTTGGCGGCCAGCCCCTGACCGCGACCGGCACGGGTTCGATCGCCGCCGCATCGGCGCCGATGTCGGCCGCGATGCGGCGCATGAGGGTCGTGAATTCGAGCGCTTTCAGGAAGCCGATGAGCACGCCTGCCTGCGGATGGGTGACCCCGAACTGATCGAGCGTCTCTTCCACCTCGACGTCGTCCTTGAGCGTCACCAATTGTTTGGAGATGCGCGCCTGCTCGGCATACTGGATCAGGTTCTCGCGGCACTTTTGCTGCTTCACTTCCGAGGCGCGCGCCAGGAGCTCCTCGAGGCTGCCGAACTCGGTGATGAGCTTGGCCCCGGTCTTGATGCCGATGCCCGGCACGCCCGGGACGTTGTCGATCGAATCGCCCGCCAGCGCCTGCACGTCGATGACCTTGTCGGGCGTGACGCCGAATTTCTCCCTGACCTCGGCCTGGCCGATGTCGCGGTCCTTCATGGTGTCGTAGAGCCGTATCCGGTCGCCGACCAGCTGCATCAGGTCCTTGTCGGAAGAAACGATGCGCACGCTCGCCCCCAGTGCGGCGGCCTGGCGCGCGTAGGTGGCGATCAGGTCGTCGGCCTCGACGTCGTCCTGCTCGATGCACGGCACGGAGAAGGCGCGGGTGGCGGTACGGATGAGACCGAACTGCGGCCGGAGATCGTCGGGCGGCGGCGCGCGGTTGGCCTTGTATTCGGGATAGATGCGGCTGCGGAAGGTCCGTTCCGACTTGTCGAAGATGACTGCGATGTGGGTGGGCGCTTCGGCCTTCTTCATCTCGCGCAGGAGCTTGTTGAGCATGCCGCAGAAGCCGTGTACGGCGCCTGTCGGCAGCCCGTCGCTCTTGCGGGTGAGCGGCGGCAGCGCGTGGTAGGCGCGGAAGATGTAGCCGGAGCCGTCGATGAGATAGAGATTGTCGCCCTTGCCGATCGGGCGCGCGGCGGGAGATGCGTTCATGAACCGAATATGCCAAAGCGGCTGTCCAGTTGCCACCCGTCGTTCCCGACGGGCCGCGATATAGACAGCGGTCGGAAGCTCAGTTCTTTGGCGTATACCAGATGGGCGAGGTGTAGGCGCGCTCCTGCGTGGTCATCGGCACCTCCTTCGACATGTCGATCTCCGAACCGCTTCGCCTCGTAGGCAGTCCAGCGCGGCGTGGGGATCTCGATGACACGGGCGTAGTAGAAGGCGAGGCTGCGTCGGCATCGAAATCCGGGTCAGTCCAGGTGCTGATCAGTTCCGGGGAGCCGATCGTGTTTTTCCAGGTCGCATTCTCCACATCGACGGTGTTGCCGACCGGCGGCAGCTTTCCCGTCCGCGCCAGGCTTGCGATCGCCGCTCCAGACGACGTCGTAGACCTTCTCCTGGGTCTTACCGTCCTCGTCCAGCCATCCCTTGACGATCTGGATGCGATCGAGGTTGCCGCTGTAGGGATCCTTCATCGCGGCGACGAGGAAGCTCGGAGACTTGCCGGCTCGGGGCGCTCGCGCAAATCGCCGCCCATCGGAACTCCCTTGGCGTAGCCGGCATTCGGCCGGAAGACGCGACTGCGCGTCGTCCTCGGTGAAGTCCCATCCGCCGAAGAAGCGAACGGTCATGCGCGGGCCGGTCGTGGCGTAGGTCTCCTTGCGCTTCATGGCGTCGAAGATCGCTTCGCGGGTGTTCTCGGTCGCCCACACCCCTGCGTAGCCGCCGGCGGCCTGCTGCCAGCCCTTGATGGTGAACTTGGGATCAGGGGCCGCGATGACGACGTGCTCCCACCGGTGCGGCTCGGGCTCGACGCCGGAGTGCTTGCCGAAGAAATTCTCCTCCTCGACCGCAGCCATCGCGGTGTGCGCGTCCGTGCTGCCGATCATGCCGAACTTGTAGGGATTCACGCCGAGCTCTTTCTCCAGCATCAGGCCGGTCTTGAGGGCTTCGCGGGCGTATTCCCATTGCAGCATGTCCGGAGTCTTGGCCTCGGTGCCGTTGAGGTTGGACTTGTCCCACTTCTCGTAGTCGGCGAACTCGTCGTTCGGCGAAAGCATCGGGTGTGCTTCTCCGTCGCCCTTGATCTGGGTGACTTCGACGAGGGGCTCGTATTGTATGCGCATCGCAGCCAGCTCCTTGGTGAGCGGCTTGCCGTCGAAGGTCTCGACGGTGAACATGCGCCCGTTGCTCAGGTTGCCGTTGTGCGGAATGGCCAACACCTCCGCCCCCGTCTCCTTTTCGAAATCGGCGAGATGCTTCCAGAGAACTTCCGGGTTCTTGCTGTCGATACTGTGAAAAGGGCACGGTGCGGTTGGCGACGCTGGCATCGCCGCGAAAGATCACGTTGCGGTGCAGGTTGTAGCCGCCGATGGCGGTCCATTCGTAGCCGATCAGCGCGGTGAAGCGACCAGGTTCGTTGTATTTATCGGCCAGCGCAGTGTAGGCCTGCCAGGCGTTTCGAACTGCCTCGTCGCTCTTGATGGGCGGCTCGTCGCCGGAAAGCGAGCCCACGATCTCCATGGCGGTGGCGAAAACCATGTCATTGTTGCCGCTCGTCAAGGCGTCATACCACTTTCTTCCCCGTCTCCGTGGAGAGGATCTCTGGGTCACCGCTGAGCAATTGCGGCATCAGGCCATACATCTCGGCGTGGTCGGCAATCACCAGGAAGTCGAGCGGTCGCGAGAGCTTGGCGCGGAGTCCGTGCGTGGTGGTGATTTCCTCTCCGCGCGCGAAGCGGTATGCATCCTCCTGGCCGACCCGGCACATGGTGCCCGCATCGACCGAGACGGCGGTATGCAGGTGAGTGTCGCCCCAAAGGACGCGGGTCGGAAAATTTCGCCCGGCGTAGGGCGAGTATTGAGGCGCGGCGACGACTGCGACGCCCTCCTTGGTCGGCAGCTGGTCAGCCGATCCCGTAGCTGCGAAAGAGCAACAGGCGATCAGCAAGGCGAGGCCACGCAATGGCATACTGGTCATCGAACACTCCCGAACCGGCTCACTAAGGCCGCATCATAGCTTGGCCCAACCTGAGAACCCACGTCAGTAGGACTTCGGGGCAACTTGCGGTTCTGACGAAGTGGCGACCCTGCTGTTGCAGCAGTGGGCGCACAGGGCGTTTTAAGCGCTCAAACGCGGCTATTTCCACAGCGCTGAAGTTTTCCCCGCTCAGTGACGCTCTGTGCGCGTCTGAAACGTAGCCTATTTCTTTTGAAATGGCGAGCGCATTTGCTTGAACGGTTGCGATATAGACGGAGCCCCGAGGGCGCTTTGGGCCCCGCGACTTTTTTGCACCTGCGAAAGGCTTTCTCTATGAACCGACTTCTCTGCCCCAACCCGTGTTTCAGAGTGTCGACGTCGGGGGTTGGTTCGTCGTTGAGCTCTCGAAGCTCGTGACGGCTTTATTGTAGTAGAGATTGCGCGCATCGTTTGCGCCGCTTTGCGACGTTTTCCGCCGTCGGGAAGCGAGCAAAGATGGTCGCCACCGGCGGAGAGCGGGCGAATACCACTCTTCACGAGCTTCTTGAAATAGGTTTCGATTCCTTTCAGCGCATCATCGACATTCGCTGGATTCACCGGGCAATCGCCAAGATCTGCGACATTGGCGAGATCATAGGGACGTATAAGCGAGGGTCTGTTGCATCTGCCGCACCATCGAGGATTGGTCGCGCATCTGGCGTGGGGCGTGGCGAGGTCCCGGCCTATTGGTTGTTCCGCCATCCCAGGGGATGCCGATAACGACAATGTCGATATCCCTCGCCTCATCCAACTGAATGTGCGGCAGCCTGTAAAAGGTGGAATACCGGCGAAGCGCAGAACAACTAAGCCGGGCAGTGATTGCTCGGCGATTGCCGCGGCCATGGCCATCCGTTATATCTCAGCCGCGCTGCACCCGTAGCTCAGTTGGATAGAGTGCTGCCCTCCGAAGGCAGAGGTCACAGGTTCGAATCCTGTCGGGTGCGCCAACTTTTTCAATGAGTTGGCCGAAGCTTCTGACGGCGCGCTAGAAGCCGCGTCCGCGCAATGTCCGCAGAAAACGTTCGCCAGAGGTTCCGCCGGGCCTCCAGAAAAACGAAGCCCGGCCACGGCTGGAACCGTGGCACGGGCGGATATCGAAACGGCTCAACGAAACGACCTCTATCACCTTCTGCCCTTCCCTGCAATTTGCGAGTTGTTCCATGACCGCGCCGACTGGTCCCTGGCGACGAAGGCCTATGTTGCCGAGCAAGGCCTGGACCTCAAGCTGGTCTATGCGCACGCGGGCATTTGCGCGGTCATCAATTGCGTGTTCACTGGCGACGGCTTCTTTGAGTTCTATGACGGCGGCACGCCGGCCTTTGTCATCGAAGTCATGGGCGACGATGCCGCGACGGTAGTCGACCTGGTTGCATGGCCGATCGACGCGCCGGACATCTTCGCCACGGCGATCGGCGATGGTCATGCCCTGGGCATAAGCAACGTCACAAACCCGGCGAGCTGGTCCTTCGGCCGGGTGTTGAAGGTGCATCGGCGGCCGATCGACTGGTTGAAGTCCGGCTGCAGCGGCGTTGTCATCCTTGACCATCGGTTCGTGCCGTACTGGCTCGGCAATGCGCTCGGGCTGCTCGAAGCCGAGGATGCAGAGCACGCGCGATCGCTCGCCGGGATGCTCAACCCGCCGCGTTTCGATAGATCCCGCATCCTTCACCGGAGGGCCACTACATGAACGACTTCGTATACGTGAGCGTGGCCGACCTCGATCGAGAAGAAGAACAAGCGCGGCGCGGCAAGGCGAACGGTCATGACAAGGTCCGCTTCCCGCTGGTCAAGTTCAAGGACCTCAAGCCCGGAACGGCGGTTCGGTATCTCATCAAGCCGATCATCCCGACCCACGGGCTGACCTTGGTGTACGGCAAGCCGAAGTGCGGCAAGTCCTTCTGGACCTTCGACGCCATGATGCATGTCGCCCTGGGCTGGAAATATCGCGCCCACAAGGTGCGCCAGGGCACGGTCATCTACTGCGCCTTCGAGGGTGCGGAAGGCTTCAAGGCGCGTGCCGAGGCCTTCCGCAAGTACCACGGACTGGCCGCCGACAAGGATGTGCCGTTCTACTTGATGCCGGTATCAATGGACCTCATCGCCGATCGCCGTGGGCTCATCCACTGCGCTCGCACCATACTGGGCGCCAATGCCGAAGTAGCGGCCATCGTGCTCGATACCGTCAACCGGTCGCTCAACGGCTCAGAAAGCGACGACGAGGACATGTCGGCCTACATCCGGGCCGCTGACGAGCTGGTGGCCGCTTTCAAATGTGCGGTCATCCTGGTGCATCATTGCGGCCATGAAGGCAGCCGGCCTCGAGGACATAGTGCGCTGTTGGGTGCCGTCGACGCTCAGATCGCCGTTACCAGGGACGCTGCCAGCAACGTCGTCGCCGCAGTCGAGTGCGCCAAGGATGGCCCGGACGGCGCGACCGTAGTCAGCCGCCTGGAGCAATGGGAAGTCTGCAAGGATGACGACGACGATCCGGTAACGAGCTGTGTCGTTGTCCCTGGCGACGGCGACGGCAAGTCAGCCGGCGATCGGGACTATGTGACGGGTGCGGCGAAGGTCGCTTTCGACCTACTTCGAAGGGCAATTTCGGACGCCGGACAGCCGGCGCCGGCGAGCAACCACATCCCGAAAAGTACCCGGACAACGACCCTAAATTTGTGGCGCCAGTACTGCTACACGGGAACGGTCACAGACGGCGATGACCCGGACACGACGCAGAAGGCCTTTGTCCGGGCAGTGAGCCGCCTGCAAGCACTTGGTTTAATTGGCGTTTGGGATGAACACGTATGGATGACCGGACATGCCGGACATTAGCGGACAACGAGAAAATGTCCGGCGACAAACAAAGACCGGACAGACACGGACACCCCGCTATTCTTACTGAGTTAGAAAGTCGCAGGTGACGCGGGTTCCGACTCAGATAAGCGGAGAGGTTCACACAGCGGCGGAAGGGGGCTGGGATGGATTTCTGCGGGGCGACTGGCAGCGAATTGCGGTTTGCGGCGTATGTCGATGGTCTTGCGAGCGTGATCGGCCACGCGGATCGGATCGGTCCGCTGCGCGACTATTGCATGGGGCTAATGATGCCGGTGCGAGCGCAAGAGCGTGGAGCCGATGGCGGCGGTGACGGCGCCGACGCGGACGGCGGCGCAGCACCAGTCGCTGCTGCATTTTGTCGGCGAGGGCGGCTGGTCGGACGAGCGGGTGCTGGCCAAGGTGCGCGAGATGGTCCTACCGACGATCGAGCGGCACGGGCCGATCGAGGCCTGGATCATCGACGACACCGGCTTTCCCAAGAAGGGCGGCACTCGGTCGGGGTGACGCGTCAATACTGCGGCCAGCTCGGCAAGCAGGATAACTGCCAGGTGGCGGTGTCGCTGTCGCTCGCCAATCGCCAGGCGAGCCTGCCGATCGCTTACCGGCTTTATCTGCCGCAAGACTGGGCGACGGACCACGAACGCCGGTGCAAGGCGGGGGTGCCCGAGGATATCGGCTTTGCAGACCAAACCCGAGATTGCGCTCGAGCAGATCGCGGCCGCCTGCAAGGCTGACCTTCCGCGCGGCGTGGTGCTGATGGATGCAGGCTATGGCTGCAACACGCAGCTTCGCGCCGGCATCAGCGCGCTGGCACTGTGCTATGTCGCCGGCATCCTGCCTCACACGGCGTGTGGGCATCGGGTCGGGAGCCGCTGCCGCCGAAAGCGTGGTCTGGCCGCGGGCGACCACCTAAGCTCATCCGTCGGGACGACAGGCATCAACCGATCTCGGTCAAGGCAACTTGCTGTCGGCCTGCCAAAGCGAGCATGGCGCACGATCACGTGGCGAGAGGGTACAACCGATGCGCTGTCCTCGCGCTTTGCGCGCGTGCGGGTGCGTGCTGCGCATCGAGACTACAATCTGACCGAAAGCCGGCCGGAGGAATGGCTGCTGATCGAGTGGCCGCGGGGCGAGAAAGAACCGACCAAATACTGGCTTTCGACGCTTGCCGCAAGACATCTCCTTCCGCCGGCTGGTCGATCTCGCCAAATTGCGCTGGCGCATCGAGCGCGACTATCAGGAACTCAAGCAGGAGTTTGGGCTCGGACATTACGAGGGACGCGGATGGCGCGGCTTCCACCATCACGCCACGCTGTGCATCGCCGCCTACGGTTTCCTGATCTCCGAGCGGGAGATGATTCCCCCCTCAGGCCCAACGCACCGCCACGCTCGTTCGCGAAAGTTGCCGTTCCCGAAGGTTATCGACCACGAGGCGCCGCCATTGCGGCCTGAACGTCACATCGGAACTCGATCGCAACCATGCGCCGACGACTGATCGTCGGTCTGGTCAAGACGCTACCACGCTGCCCCTGCTGTGCCGCTCAAATCAGGCCGGCGTCCAACTCGTTCGTGACGCAGTAAGACTATAAGGGTGTCCGGTTGTCCGGTTTGAGGACCTGATCGCCCCGGCTCAGAAGGTGGAGAGGCTTGCGCCTTCCTCTCGAGACCCGGAACAGTTCCACGAACAGAAAAGCGACATCATCGCCGCCCTGTACAGGTTGGCCGGCGAGGCGAGACGACCATGAAAGCGGCAAAGGGAGCGCGGGATGACTAAGACACCGGAGCCGGAGGCACACGAGACTGCCGAGAAACAGTTGCAGATCACGTTTTCGTTTCTCAATGACTGCCGTGCTGTCATTGGTGAGCTTAAGACCCATCGCGCAAATGCCGCTAAGTGGGTCATCACCATCAACCTCGCCCTGGCGGCCGCCGCCGCAACTGCGGGGCTCGAGACGATGCGGGCACACATCTTCCTTCTATCTGTGGCGGTGGCTGCGCTCGGCGCAATATTGTACTGGCACTACAACCGTCGCATCACCCGAGTAAGAAAACGGCTTAGGAAGATCACCGTACATCTGAAAAACAATGTGTGGAATTTCAATGAGGCTTGGGAAACGAACTTCGGCGAGAAAAAGACAGCAACGTACGACAACTGGGAAATGCTGGTGTTTCTAGGAGCGGTCGCGCTGTCCGTCGTTCCCGCCTTTTTGCTCATACCGCACGGGCAATTAAAGGCTCTACTTGGCTGTTCCTGAAATGGCTGACTATCCCTACAACACCGCCGCCTGGCAGGCGCTTCGCCGTCGGAAGCTCGCCGATCGCGTGCTGTGCGAAGTGTGCATGAAGCGTGGCCGGCTGGTGCCCGCGACCACGGTCGACCACATCAAGAGCGTCGACAGCGGCGGCCCGGCGTTCCCGGAGTTGGACGGGCTCATGAGCATGTGTGACTCGTGCCACTCGGTGAAAACAAATGCTGTCGATCATCCGCGCGGCGGCCGTGGCGTGGCGTTCAAAGGCGCCGATGTCAACGGGCTTCCCGTAGATGAGCAGCATCCGTTTTATGCACGCAAGGAACGATCGGAGTGAACCCTCAACTACCAATGTGGATCCAACTGCTAGAACCTGCCACGGTGCCAGCCCTTGCGGTTTTTGGCATCTACATCGCTTATCGTCAGTGGCGAACAGCAAATGACAAGCTAAACCTCGATCTGTTCCAACAGCGGCTAGCGGTTTTCAAGGCATTACGAGGATACCTGTCGAGCATCACTGTAGACGGTATGCCAGACATAGACGACGATGTCCGGTTCCGTGAGACGATCGAGCAATCGAAGTTCCTATTTGGTGATGACGTGAACGCCTTCCTAAAGGAAGTGGGTGATCGCGGGTTTCGCCTTCGAGAAACTGAAACGTTCATGCGTCTTGAACGGGTCGGAGAGCAGTATGAGAAAGCCAAAAGCCAATGGTTGGCCGACTTGGAAGCACACCGAAAATCGTACCTGAAAATGCACGAAGTCTTCGGTCGATACATGAGCTTCGCGCACATCCGTGGCTCTCGCGGCCCAAAGGTGTGAGGTGGTTAGAGCGCATAATACCGGCCTTCGAGGACGGCGAACTGTTCGTCGCGGATCGGCGCGGCTGCCGCATATTTATTTAGTTTCAGCGTGCGCGGGCAGCCGGTCCGGAATGAATGCCCAGAACCTTTAGGAGGGGAATGAAGATGAAGCATAAAACTCGCCGTGTGTCGCCGGAGAGTCTCGGGGCACTCGGAATTGGTGCCGCACTCGGCTTAATGCTTTGTGTGGCAGAGGTGCGAGCGCAGGACGACAGTCGCCTGTCCTTCGCTGAGGTGGATTGGCTGCGGCAGAAAATCGCCAAGTGCTATGCCGCGCCCGTCGAAGTGTTTGAGGCGAAAAATCTTCAGGTGCATGTGCAGTTCGACCTCGATCGGTCGGGCAAAGTGATAGGGACGCTGCAGGTCATCGAACTCGATCAGTCGGGCAAAGTGAAAGAGACGCTGCAGGTCACCGAACTCGATAAGTCGGGCAAAGTAAAAGGGAAGCCGTTCATCAATCGTCAGCCGCATCCGCATCCGCTGTTCGATGTCGCTGCTACACAGGCGGTTCGAGCGGTGCTGCTCTGTCAGCCGTACGATCGGCTACCACGCAAAAAATATGAAGATTGGCGCAGGATTATTCTCACTTTCGATCCACGCAAAATGACTTTCATCAAATAGCACTGTGTCTATGCAAAAACTCATGAAGGTTAGATAATGGGCCTACGCGGGCCGGGTGCGAAGCCGCTCAAACCAGCGCCACCGTGAATAGTTTGTTCTGAGAACTTGCGGAGAATGCCTTGAATTTGTCTGAAGGGCAGCTCAATCGGATTGAGATCCGGCGAGTACTGCGGAAGGTAGCGCAGCGTTGCGCCAACCGCTTCGATCGCCGCCCGCACACCGGGAACTTTATGAGCCGGAAGGTTGTCCATCACCACGATGTCGCCCCGCTTGAGCGTCGAAGCCAAGCACTGCTCGACATAGGCTACGAATGCCGCTCCGTTGATTGGCCCGTCAATGACCATCGGCGCCACCATCTTATTGTGACGCAGAGCGGCCACGAAGGTGACCGTCTTCCAATGCCCGTGCGGAACGTGACTGATGAGCCGTTCGCCACGCGGCCAGCGTCCCCTGAGACGGACCATGTTCGTACTGGTCGCGGTCTCATCGATAAACACCAGCCGTGTCGTATCAAGATATCCCTGCTGGCGTATCCAGCGCCGCCGCGCCCGCGCCACGTCGGCTCGATGTTGCTCGGCGGCTCGCAGGCTTTTTTTTGAAGGTGATCCCATGGCGCTCGAAAAAACGCCAAACCGCGCTCCGGCTACCTGGAATCCGCCGCTTCTTCATCACCACCACAATCTCATTCAGCGTTCGGTCCGGCTGCTCGCCAATCAGAGCCAGAAGTGGCTCGGCGTATTCCTCCAAAACCGAACGGCTACCCCCGCGCGGCTTCGGCGCCGCCACGCCGTGATCGTGCCAAGCCTGCAGCCATTTGACCGCCGAACTCGCGCTGATCTCGAAGCGCTCAGCCGCCTCGTGCCGCGACGCGCCCTCTTCTACCGCAGCAATTACTCGCTCACGCAGGTCACCAGAATACGATTTCGGCATCGTCTGCCCCCAGCAGATCGCAGCGAATCAATGCCGATAGACTCGCTCATTCGAAACGATTAGGGAATCCCGATTCAATTCTGGCGAAACTTGCTCTAGTTCGCCTTCCCCAACCACCGGCACTCCTCCCGAAGCATCCCGAAAATGATGCTGTCGGTGTCGCTGTATGTCGACTAAAAGAGCAAGTGCCTGTGACGCCGGAGGTGGAGCCATGAAGCGAGCATGAGTTTTATGCGGAAGGTGCTTGGTGCAGCCTTGATCGCTCTCGGTCTTCTCGGAAGCACCGCCGCGGCGAAGGATGCTCGCGTTGTTGTCATAGCCGAAGGAGAATCCTTCGGCAGTGTGCCGAAGTTTCGTCTGTGGGCCGACGGCCACTTTGTGGGGGAGGTACAACTCGGCAGATTGCCCGACAAATACGGCGGCGTTGTAACGCAATCTACAGGAGAAACGCTCGCGCATTACGGCGGCCAATTTGTGTTCATTGTCCCGGCCATCGAGAACGTGAGATCCCTCGGCATAGGATTCAGTAGCGGTGCCGGATCGAGCGAGGGAAAACTCGGAGTTCGCAGTCTTACCATCACCGGAATCACCGTGGACGGCGTGCAATTTGATCCGAGAGCTCTCATCCCAACCGGGGATGCCAGTACGGAGGTGAGCGGAAAGCGTGTGGTGTTACGGCAAGAAGGGCTGTTCCGAGTGAAGAGACCTGCCAGTGGATGGGCGCAGCGTGCCGCCACGACGGTGCTCGCCAGAAATCAGGTGCTCGCCAGAAATCAGGCGCTCAAGAAGCTTGAGGGCAGCCGCTGACTTAGAGCGCAGGAAGGCGGAAGCGCGGCTTGCAGCCGCTGACTTAGAGCGCAGGAAGGTGATGGCGGCGAGGCTTGCAGCCGCTGCGGAAGAACGCAAGAAGGCGGAGGCGGCGCGGCTCGAGGCCGCGAGAGATGCTAAACAAGGGGAGTTGACAAAGCGCGCTGTCACAAAGGCGTCTACGTCAGGCGCATGCGGCAATATCGCCGCTCTTGAAATTACGGGCTACGAGGAAAATCGAGCGGAGCTCCCGAACGGAGCAGCAGCGCGTCTGGCTGGTGTAGCCAGGTCCCTGAAGGGTAGCCCGTGCCGAGTTCAGCATCACCGGCTATGCCAGCATTGACATGTCGTTGCTTCCTGCCGCTGGTAACGTCAAGCCGGATATTGAACGGATGTCCATGGCGCGGGCGGCCGCCGTAGCAAGCGAGTTGAAGAGGCTCGGCGTTGCTGCGGATCAGATCACCACAGCCAGCGCGATCAGCGACGTAGTGGACCAGGTCTCGATTTCGATCACACCTTGAACGCAGTCTTGCTGTCACCCTCAAGCCACTTGTCTTGGTGCTGTGGTGAGGCGCCCATGCTTAGTTGCACCGCCAACCTGCTACTCCTTGGAAAATAGGAAGGTGATGCCGAAATCTTGCAGCCCTCCGGTGTCGGGTCTATCGCCCCTGAGTTCGTCGCATGAGGCTCGTGTTGAACAATCTGTCGGGCGATGCCTCGCCAGGTCCGTTGGGAAGGCTGTGGGCGGGTTTCTGCTTTCGCTGAGCCTTCGCTACCCTTTGCGCCTCGATCGACGCCCACGACTCTTGTAGGGCTTCTTGGGCGGCTTCCCGAAGAGCATCGGCAGGAATGCGCTCCAGCACCCTTTCGATACCGGTGAGATGGGATTCACTCATCGGCGGGTTGTGCTTGAACCACCGCGTTATCAAGACCACGCCGACATCGGAATCGAAACGAATGAGGTCCGCATCGACAAGCTGTTGCCGCGCCGCAATGCGCGATGGTACAACCAATTTGGACGGCACAGTCCACGAAATGCCTAGTCTGCACGACTTGAGAGCGGAGTACTGCGTCGAGTGCAATAAGAATGGATTTCGAGGGACGGCAAATGCTCAATCGAAATCGCAGCCATGGGTTTGGCTCGGCAGGCGCAAGAAGTCAGTCTGCATGCCTGCCTAAATAAATCGGATTACCCAGGGGAGCTTTTTACCACTAATCAACATAGTGCCGTGGGCATGATTGGATTTCGAACATACAAGCGGCGCTGCTTCGCGGTGCTTGCGGCCGCCCTCTTGATCGCCGGTCTTCCTGCCGCGCCTACCGCCGCTCAAACATCACTCGAGGATGAATTCGACAGCGAGCTGAACTGGAAATACTGGTGCCCTTGCCAGATCGACATGAAAGACGCCCCGCTCGAGTTTCCTCCTGATCCCGACCTGCGATGATATCGTACGAATCACCGCCAATGAGGCCTCGCTCAGGGGTTAATGAGTGTCACACCTCCTATGAATGCCGCCCGCCCGCCACTTTGCCCGCCGCCGTCGCCGAGTACGAAAAGTTCGGCGAGATTGCTGGCGAACCTGACCTGCCCGAGCCGCTCGGTCCGAGCCTGGTGCGGCCGCTGGCGAAAAAGCCCTATAAAAATCCTTACTGCACCGAGGAGGTCAAGCGCCGCGCCCTCGCCGGCGGCGAAGAAGAACAGCCGGCTGATCAGTGCATACAGCGTCAAGAGTTACGATTTCAGCCACACCACCGGCATAACGCCGACAAGCCTCATAAATATTCTTTGCGGTTCCGTATGCCCGGGCATATCGAGAATTCGAACGGATTCGATACGCTGGGTTACCGCCCAGTGGAAGGACGAGCCGGTCCTCTACAACGAAGGCGAACACCCGAGCCCGTTCTTGGCGCAGCGCTTCGATGACGGCGTGCTCCACGTCACGGTGCAGGACGAGCATTGCCGCTGCAAGGTAGCGTCGGCGCCGAATCCAGACGGTTCGAAAGTCAAATGGAAAGACGGGCCGATCCCGGAGGAGTACTGCGAGTGGTCGAAACCCTCGAAGATAGGCGAAACCTGCAAGGCCGCTCTAAAGGCCGAATACGGAGCGAACCCTGACCTGCCCTCAGCACTCGGGCAATGGGTCGAGATGAGCTACCGCGTCGAGGCGGGCCGCTCAGGTAAAGCCGTTATTGAAGTGCATGCCGATGGGCGGTTCATTGTGCGGGTAACGGGCAAAATTGGTTATGAGCCCGATACAGAGAACCCGCCGACAGTGACCAAATTCAAGGTAGGGCACTACCGTGACTATATGCCCTTCCTGCATTTCATGGAAATCGATTGGCTGAAGGTGGCGCCGCCGCGCACTCTCTGAGATGCAGTTAATTTTGGGCGGCGCCTAAGACTTCGTCACCCGCGTCGCCGAATGCGCCGGCGTCGTCACTTGCACGCGGTGTTGCGTCGAGGCGAGGCATGCAGATGAGCCGCTCGCGCGCCGCCTCAACAGCAATGCTGCAAATCTTGGTTCGATACGCCGCATCCTGAAGATCCACTAACACAGTGATGCCGTCGGCGGTTTCCCATGCGGAGCTTTCTGCTGCCATCAGGCGTGAGGTCTTTCCCCGATGATGACGTCTAGGGATTTTCCCTGGCCGGCTCGCAGCAGATCGATTCGGGCTGACGAACCGATCTGGCGCAAGCTCGGAAAACTCGGGGACCATCAGCTTCGGGTGGATGGATCGATCTGCGCCCGTTGCCGACACTGACGGTGCAGGCACTAGATCTACTTTCGGCAAACTCCCCGTTACGGGGAAACCACTGACCAGAAGGTGCGCCCGGACACGCTCACAGTAGGTAACTGAGAGCTGGGAAAACCTGCTCTCCCCATGCCCGGCCCGGTATTTCATGACGGCGGTGCAGACATCCTGCTTCGCCAGGCTCCAGGCACGGGCGAGATACGTGGTGCCGAGGGTGATGTTGACGGCGGGCTCTGCCAGCTCCACGGCTGTGCCTTGGAAGCCCAGAAGTGCGGCGGTCTCCGGTATCAGCTGCATGAGGCCGATCTCGCCCGCCGCCCCGAGCGCGCTCGGATCGTAGCCGCTCTCCACTTTCATGACGGCATCGACGAGTGGGAAAGGAACGCACTGGCGCAGCGCCTCGGCTTTCGCCAGCTTGCGATAAGACTCCCGCCTCTCGAAGAATTTCTGGCGATCGGGCATGGCGCTATTCGACATGACCGCGGCGGCGGGTGGGAGCACGGCGGCAGCGGTAGCCTGCGCCGCAGCGTTGGGTTCGGCGAGCGGAGGTCGGATCGGGCGCGGCACCGGAATGGGAGCAAGAAGCGCTGTGGCCTGCTCCGCTTCAGGCGGCGGTTGAGGTTGCGGCACGAGGTTCGTTGTCGCCGCAACGGTGGCTGGTGCGGTCTCCGGCGCGGGCGTTACCTTGGCCACCGCCCGGGCGCGGGTTGCCCTCGGCTTGCGTGCAACCTTTTTCGTATGCGTCCTATCTCGCTGAGCTTCGCAACTCTTGACGAGACAAAAGTTGACCCGACGCGCCGCAAGCGCATCGCCGACCGCAACGAAGGTGATGACCAGGGCGAGAGCAATAGAAAGCGGGTGCGACATTGACTGAGGCTTCCCGAAGCACAATAGCACCCTAATCGGTCGGACCAATCAAGGGTAGCCCTGCAACTGCTAGCACTTACAGTCTTTAGAAGTAGTAACTATCGGTACGTGATCCCGACTAAGCCGGCAGTGTGGCCCTTCCGCTCATCGACGATTCGCATGAAATCTCGAGCGGTAGGATCTGAGGCGTCGAGCAGATCCTTGATTCATCACTTTTCTTCGAGAGCCTTGGGCGATGACATCAGCCTCGGCACCGCAAGCATATGCGAAAAACGTGTCTCTCTGTCTAAGTATGGTTTTGGTCTTGTCTCTGTCTCTGTCTCGGTTATGTCGGCACAGTTTAGGGAGGGTGTGGACACAGTGTCGGGAGGGTGTCCCTATCGCCTGCCACTCAGGTAATTGGTGTTGAGGATTTCCGCTCGGAATCAAAGCGAATAAGGTCCGCTTCGACAAGCTGTTGTCGCGCCGCCGCATAGCGCTCCAGCGGCCATCGTAGATCAGAGCACGCATAGCCATCGGGCAACTGATAGCAGCCGGCGCTGGTCTGGTGAGATGAAGTCAGCAGATAGAATACTAATAAAGGTTCGCCGGGTAGGAGAAGGCCGGCGAACTCGCCACAAGAATACGTCATCGGCCGCCTTCTCATAAGCCTGCGCGCGTTCATCACGCACTTCCATACAGCCCGTGCCGTCGAGTGACGCCTATCTAGCGGCCGGCTTGCAGCCTATTCAGCACGCGCTTCCAATCGGCGCGCGTACCGTTGAAGCTGTTGCGGTCGACCGGGCCGGCGACGCCGTGCACCCGCCCAGTGGTGGTGAACTGCCAGAACGCCCAGTTGCGCGCCCGGTACTTCGCTTCCGGCCTCGCCGCCACCGAGCGCAGCCAGAAATGATAATTGGTGAACTCGCCTTCGAGCACCTCGCGGTGAAACTTCGGGTCAGTGTAGATGATCGGCCGCTTGCCGGTATGCGCTTCCATCGCCTCGAGCATGATCTTGATCTTGGCGATGGCGGTGTCGCGCGCGATGCGGCGCGGGCAGGTCGGGGAGTGGCTGTTCCACTCCACGTCGAGCACCGGCGGTAGCGCGTCGCCGTCTGCCGGCACGTTCAACGTGAACCACAACGCCTGCTCATGCGCGCGCCGGCACCAATACATGAAATGATAGGCGCCGCGGGCGACGCCGGCCTGCTTCGCCGCGTGCCAATTGTCGAGAAATTTCGGGTCGAGGCGGTCGCCCCCTTCGGTCGCCTTGATGTAAGCGAAATGGACTCCCGCATCGCCGACTTTTTGCCAGTCGATGTCGCCCTGCCAATAGGAGACGTCGATGCCCTGGACCGGCATCGCGTGGGCCGCGGCGACGCCTTTATGCGGCTTCTTGTCCGAGAGCGCGCGGGAAAGTGCGGCCCCAGCGCCTAAGCTTGCGGCAAATACTCCCACGGCAACGGCAATGACCGCCATGCGGCGTCGATCAAGCGCCATCGGTTAAGCCCCGACCCGTCCGAACGTCAAACCTAGCCCGACGAAGCTTAGAACTTTCTTGCCCTAAGGCAACCCCTCAAGTTTTGTCTCGCACGATTCGAACCCACCGAAATCTAACTCAGACGCGCACCCTCTGACGCATTCGATGCTTTGGCGTTTCAGCTGCGCATCCGATCAATGTAGAGGAAAGCGGTGACCGGTTCGATGCGGCTCGGGGTCCTATCCCCTATGCGTTCAGCTCAAAATCCGATCGACCATGTCGCTAACGGTTTCTCCTCGAGCTCATCTTCGTATTCGCCGATCTACCGTTCTTCATTGCCGGTGACATGAATTTGAAATCGACAACGGGCCGATCCACGTGAGCAAGGCGACGCTCGCTGCCCTGGCCGCCCAGGCCCATTGGCTCACCGTCGAATGGCTGCCCAAGTACGCGCCCGAGCTCAATCGCGCCATCCATGCCGCCGTAACCACCTTGAACATCGAGCGAAGCATCGATCCGTTGGTCAAACCGAGAATCTCTGCTTAGCCTTGCTTAGCCTTCATAGTGAGGGCTGTTGCATGATTCGGCGCTCGTTCGCATAGGAGGTTCGCTGGACCGGCTTTCCAACGACATTTTCTGTGCGCGGCTCTTTGCTCTGTCAGCACGGCCGTGGCTGAGGACATTGCCATATGTGGCAGTAGCAACGGCTACGCCTACTATCCCAGCGCAGGGTTGAATGAGAGGAATGACCCGCTTTGGACGAAGGACCCGATATCATCAGGCCGGGTTACGCTTTCGCGATCCGCCGCAGGCGCATTCGACCTGCTATTCACTGACGCAACTGGAGCAGTACTCTCGAAGTCTCTGCCACCCAAGATTCGCCCAGCCCTTCGGAGGCTATCGCTGGTATTTGATCTGTCCTACCAGCAATCGCCGCTGCAGGGTGCTCTATCAGCCTCTGGAGCTAGGCGCGTTTCCGCTCCCGTTGGGCTTCCGCTGCCGTCTGCAATATCAATCTCAGCGCCTAGCGTCGCAGTTTCGATATCAGCATGGCGCGGCACAGGCGGCCAAGCGCGTGCTCAGAAAAGGACCGCCTGACTGGCAGGAGGAGTACGCTGATTGAGAGTTCCCGCCAAAGCCACCCCGATGCGCTGGAAAACCTACAACCGGCTCGACTAACGGGCCCAGGCCTATGACAAAGCGGCCGACGTGCAATTCGTGTGGAGCCTCCGTCGCTTCCTACTTCCCAGTGAAAGCGTTGCAGATATGGCTGAGCGAATGTTTCCTGGTAGCACTGAAAAGGAAGAGTTGGCTTAGCTTGGATCCGGTAGCTCAAAGCTACGATCTCAAAGGTCATCGCCAGCGGGTAGCGGTCGAGGACAAAGGCGAGTTTCGCACCGCGCGTCGAAAGCGGAGCCGTATAGCGGCAGCCTGCGAACCTTCTTTAGCTCTCAATCTAACAAATCGATGAAGGGCGATTCAATATTTATGGGATCGCTCGGCCTGAACGGTGTCGACCCGACCACACGGCCTGTGAAATAGACGCGCTCGGCGGCGCTTGCCGCCGCCGGGTTTCGTTTCACTTCGGCACGCCGGGCAGCGAGACGACCGGCCGGAAGGGTGAAGCCACCGTAGCGATACCAGGTAGTGCTGCCCCTGCGACGATAGACGCGCACCAGGACACCGCGACCGGATTCGGTGGTCTCGGCGACATATGTGTGGTTGCCGAAGGCAATGATAGGATACCTCTTGGCGTGCGAAACTCCCGACAAGGCAACAAGGGCGATGAATGCCGCCACGAATCTCAGAAGCATGTGTCGCATGGCTGACTCCGTTCCGACACTTCGTCCCTCGATATTACTTTACGCTCAAAAGACCGCATTAGATCCACGTAAACTTGTACAAGGGAGCCGCCGCGTCACTTAAAGAAGTCGGGAAACTCGATCTTGAACTTCTTTTTGCGCTCCTCGGGAGATTTGATGTCAGGGTGCCACTGTGGGTGAATTGTGACCGAACCTACGTGGCCATCCCAGCAACCCTAACGAGTTTTTCAGCACGCCAGCCAGAGCGCAGTAGCTGAGGGCAGATGCATTCACCGAAGGTCGGCTCGTGGCTGCGATGTAATATGAATTCCCTTCTCGCCCTTGGCCCGGATCAGTTCCCGCCGCCGCTAACAATCTTACGGGCGCGCCTCTCTGTCGCGTTTGGTGCTATAGTGCTCCAGGATCCGCCGGGCGCGGTCCGTCCATGGTTCCCGAGCGGTCTGCCTGCGGCGCGTGAAGGAGCAAAGCCATGTACGTTGCGGACATTCTGAAGGCGAAAGGTAGCAAAGTCATCACCGTCCATCCCGATCTGACCATTGAGCATCTCGCCAAGCGCCTCAGGATGGAGGGCGTTGGAGCATTGGTTGTGAGCGAAACCGGAACCACGGCGGACGGCATTGTTTCGGAACGCGACCTCGCCCACGGACTTGCGGAGCACGGTGCCGAGGTTCTAAGGCGCACAGCAGCCCAGCTGATGACAAAGGTGGTCGTGACCTGCTCGCCGGGCGACTCTATCGGCGAAGTAGCAAAGGCGATGACGTATCGACGTATGCGTCATCTTCCTGTGACAGAAGGCGAGAGGCTCATCGGCATCATCAGCATCGGCGATGTCGTCAGGCATCGATTGGATGAACTCGAACTGGAGGCGAATGTCCTCCGCGACTACTCGGTTGCCCGCCGGTAGGCGGCGTTCGGACGGATACTATGATGGCTGAGCCGGTTGCATCGATCGTGTTCGTTGCGAGCCCGCTGGAAATGACGACCTGCCCTCAGCCTCCCTGGCGCACGGTCGTGACATGGCTCTCGGCCGAGCGGCGGCGGGCCGCTTCGGTGACTTCGATATCGACGACAGTGAGCCCCACCGGGAACAGCGAGGCGCCGGCGAGTTTCAGATGCTGCCAGGCGAACGGAATGCCGATGATGGTGATGGCGCAGGCCACCGCGGACAGCACGTGCAGCAGGGCAAGCCACCAGCCGCACAGTACGAACCAGACGATATTGCCGATCGTGCCCAGGACGCCGGTGCCGAGATCGTCACGCCCCGTCAGCTCCCGCCGCGAGATGACGTCGCGCCCGAACGGCCAGAAGGTGAAGCTGCCGATCATGAACGCGGACCGTGTCCAAGGAATGCCGATGATGGTGATGGCCATGAGGATCCCGGCGACGAACCAGCCCAGCGCGGAAAGCAAGCCGCCGAGCACCAGCCAGATGATGTTGAGGATGAGCCGCATCGGATCCCTTTCGTTGCGCGGGAAATAGTGCCGCGGGACCGCGATTTCAATCGAGTTCGTCGGAAGAATCTAAGCCAGCTTGCGCTCGGGTGGTGCATGAATCGCGAACGGAGCCATGTGCCGGGCCATCGCCTTCCCGAAGGCCGGCCTCGCCTCGCACCGCCGGCGGTAGGCCTCCAGCACCTTCATGTTGGTGACAACGTCCGTGTGGCGCAGGCTACGCAGCACCGTGGTCATTAGCAGGTCGGCCGCGCTGAAGGGGCCGTCCAGATAGTCACGGCCGTCCAGCCAGTCCGACAGCGACGCCAGCCGCTCCCCGGTTTTCGCAAGCACAGCCGGCCGGCGCGTCTTCGCCCACTCCTCGTTGCTGTGGAAGAGATCGATCTCGGCCAGCCTCTGAACGTGCGGCTCGATCGAGTTCAAAGCGGCGAACATCCAGGTCGTCATCCGCGCCCTGCCGTCCGCATCGGGCGGCATGAGGGACGAGGCCTTGGCGGCGACGTGCAGCACGATGGCGCCGGATTCGAACAGCACCAGCCCGTCCTCCTCGTAGGCCGGCACCTGCCCGAAAGGCTGCAGCGCGCGATAGCTTTCCGAGGCCTGGTCCTCCGGCCCGATCAGCCGCACCTCGTAAGGCAGGCCCGCCTCCTCCAATGCCCACCGCACGCGAAAGTCGCGTACCAGTCCTTGAGCGAAAGGCGGCACCCAGCGAAACGCGCTTATCCGGATCATTGCTTCTCACCTCGCGTGAAGCCTTCGGCATAGGCCTGTTCCCGGTCGAAGCATTCGCTCCAGCCGCCGATGTGGCTGTCGCGGCTTTCAACGGTTCGGAACGGCGCCTGGTGGAAGGTCTGGACGGTTTTGCCGTCTTGCGAAGCGAAGGTCACGGTCACCAGCGTCTCGGTGGGCCGGTCCTCCTCCCAGGCGAAGGTGAAAACGATTCGCCTGTCCCTTTCGATCTCGCGAAACTCGCCGCCCATCCAGCTCTCGCCGTAGGCTTTGGACACGATGCAGGCGCGCCACCTGCCGCCGGGGCGGAAGTCGTGATCGAAATTCGTGCAGGTGAAGTCCTTCGGCCCCCACCAGCGGATCACGTGCTCGCGCCTCTCCCAGATGCGGAAGACCAGCGCCACGGGCGCATCGAAGACACGAGTGATCAGCAGCTCGTCATCGGCCAGCCTTCTGGCGCCGGCTCGGGCGGTCATTCGCGGGTCTCTTTCCTGATCTGTTTGAGGTAGGCGTCCATCTTGTCGAAGCTATCTTCCCAGAAGCGCCGGTAGCGCTCGAGCCAGTTGTCCACCGCCCGCAGGGCCGACGCCTCCAGCCGGCACGGCCGCGTCTGCGCCACCCGTCCGCGAGAAATCAGTCCGGCAGCTTCCAGAACCTTCAGGTGCACCGAGATCGTCGGCTGGGTGAGCTCAAAACGCTGCACGAGCTGCGTAACCGTCGCCTCGCCCTTCGTCAGGCGCGCGATGATCGCTCGCCGGGTCGGGTCGGCAAGGGCGGCGAACGTAGCGTCGAGCTGGTCGCTCATAATGCATCGACTATCATCTATATAGATATCTGTCAATATACACCCTTGCCATGCTGTTGCGTTTCGTGCGCGGTAGCCTATGTATCCAACCGAGCTCTCATCGGAAGTTAGCAGATGTGCCGAAATATCCGGACGCTTTTCAACTTCGATCCTCCCGCGACCGAGGAGGAGATCAGGTCCGCCGCCCTGCAGTTTGTTCGAAAACTGAGCGGATCGACCAGACCGTCGAAACGAAACGAAGCAGCCTTTGAGCGGGCGGTCGAAGCCGTGAGCGGAGCCGCGCGCGAGCTGCTGGATGCTCTCGAGACGGCGAGCCCGCCGCGCAACCGCGAGGAGATGGCGGCCCAGGCCAGAGCGCGGTCGGCGAAGCGCTTCTCGGCGGTCGGCGCGTGACGCAGCCCCGTGGAAATCCTAGCGTTCGATGCGGGTGATCTTCGAGCCCTCCAGGGTGAGGTTGTACATCAGTCCTTTGGCATCGAGTATGAATCCAACGACGGGATAGAGGTTGGTGTCGAGGGAGCCTGCCGCGCTGACGGTTATGATCGCCACCGACCCGTCGACGCCCACCTTCCAGCCGTCGACGCGCCGAAAGCTCGCCAGAGCTTCGGGAGTCATGAACAGGATGATGACCGACCTGGCTTGTGCGCCGAGCTGAAAACCGATCGATGCCGATAGGGTGTTGTAATAGGCGACCGTTCCCCCGCCGATGAGAAGGGCCCCCTCGCCATATTCGCCGCCGACCCCCATCCCCGCCTTGTAGACCCTGGGGAAGACCAGCACCGCGGCGGCCCGGTTGACCAGCCCGGGGCCCGCCTCGACTCGCCGGTAGAAACGTCTCAGCGTCGCCTCGACGCCGGCGTCGATCTCGCCCGCCGATGCGGCTATGCCGGATCGCGGCGAGCCGGAAACCGCAAGCGCCGATGCGAGCCCCAGACACAGCGATCTTCTTTCGATCATCGGCTTCACGTCCCTTGCGGGGGAATTGAGCCCCAATCTTATGGCAACCCGCCGGTGATATGCCACTGCGTCGCGCCGCCTTCCCACAAGGCGGAAGAATCGCTACGGTGGCGCCGCTTCAACGGACAGAAAAGGAAAGTCGGATGAAAACCAGGTCGATTGTCGCTGCATTTGCGCTCCTGGCGCTCGGTAATGCAGCCCATGCGCAGGGCGATGCCGAGAAGGGCGCCAAGGTGTTCAGGCTGTGCATGGCCTGCCACACCGCCGATGAAGCCAAGAACAAAGTCGGCCCCTCGCTGAAGGGCATCGTCGGAAGGAAAGCGGCAACCGTCGAGGGTTTCAAATACTCCCCGGCCATGTTGGCCAAGGGCGCCGAGGGCGTGGTGTGGGACGAGGCGACGCTCAGCACGTATCTGCCTGACCCGAAGGGCTTCGCGCCCGGCACCAAGATGGTCTTCAACGGGGTGAAGAAGCCTGAGGACGTAGCCGACCTCATCGCCTTCCTCAAAACCAAGATGTAGCCTTGCCGCGCTATGAGCCGGCAGGGCGGCCGATCCCGATGCCACCGCCATGAGCATGACGAACGACAGACCGATCGCCGCCGCACAGGCCGATCTGGCTCACCCGAAAATCAGGACCATCGGTCCCCATGATCTTAATGAAGCTCTGGTCAAGGGGCTCGACGATTTCAAGGCGAAGCCCAGTCACCTTGTTCTCCTGGTCCTGATCTATCCACTGGTCGCGTTTCTGGCGTTCCGGCTCGCCGCCGGATACCGGCTTCTGCCGCTTGTGTTTCCCCTGCTTTCCGGTTTTGCGCTCGTTGGTCCGCTGGCGGCGATCGGACTCTATGAGCTCAGCCGAAGACGCGAAGAAGGTCTCGACATCTCCTGGGAGCACGCCTTCAATATCGTCCGCTCGCCGTCGATCGGCGCCATCGTTGTCCTGAGCGCGGTGCTGGGCGGGATCTATTTCGCCTGGCTCGGCGCAGCACTTGGCATTTATTGGCTGACCTTCGGGAGCGCCGTACCGACGTCCATCTGGGCGTTCGCACGAGCAGTGCTGACCACTCCACCCGGGTGGGCGCTGATCATCGTCGGCTGCGGGGCAGGTTTCTTTTTCGCTCTGGTAGTCCTCGCCATCAGCGCGGTGTCGTTTCCGCTTCTCCTCGACCGCAACGTCTCGGCGATGACGGCGATAGAAACCTCGGTGCGAGCGTTTCTGGCCAACCCGGTCACGATGGCGATGTGGGGCATCATCGTCGCCGGACTGCTGATCATCGGCACGGTGCCGTTTTTCGTCGGCCTTGCCGTCGTCATGCCGGTGCTCGGGCACGCGACCTGGCATCTCTACCGCAAAGTGGTGGAGCGGCCGCCCCTGTGACAAAAGGCCCGTTGCGACAGAGCGCCGAGCGAGCGTCCAATCACTCGCAATCGTCAGTTTCCCGTGCACCGTCGCTAGCAGGCTATAAGATCTTATGCTAGCAGGATTCCGGCAACCGGGGGAGCCATGATGTAATGATTTTTGCACTCGTTTTGATTCTTCTCGCCGTCGGCTCGGTTGTTTTCCACTTCATGAGCCCGTGGTGGTGGACGCCGATCGCGTCCAATTGGCAATACATCGACACGACGATCATCATCACCTTCTGGATCACCGGCGTCGTGTTTGTCGCCGTCATCCTGTTCATGGCCTATTGCGTGATTCGCTTCCGCCACAAGGAGGGGGAACGGGCCCACTACGAGCCCGAGAACAAGAAGCTCGAATGGGGACTGACTATCGGCACGGCGGTCGGCGTCGCGGCGATGCTGGCTCCGGGGCTGGTCGTGTGGGCGGATTTCATCACTGTCCCCGAAGGCGCGGCCGAAACCGAGGTGGTCGGCCAGCAATGGCAGTGGAGCTACCGGTTGCCGGGCGCCGATGGGGTCATGGGAACCACCGATGTCAAGCACTTGACCCCGGAGAATCCGCTCGGGCTCAACCCCGCCGACGCGAAGGGCCAGGACGATGTGCTGATCCAGGCCCCGGAGCTGCACCTGCCGGTCGGCAAGCCCGTGAAGGTTCTGCTTCGCTCCATTGATGTCCTGCACAATTTCTACGTGCCGCAGTTCCGCGCCAAGATGGACCTGGTGCCGGGTATGGTGACGTTTTTCTGGTTCACCCCGACCCGCACCGGGACCTTCGACGTGCTATGCTTCGAGTTGTGCGGAACCGGACATTACACCATGCGCAGCATGGTGATCGTCGACGATGAAAGCACCTATCAGAACTGGCTCAAGGAGCAACAGACCTTCCAGCAGACCCAGGCCGCGGCGAGAGGGCAGAACGCGATGATAGCGAATGCCAGCCCGGGCGAGGGCTCGGGTTCCACAGGAAGCCAAGCGAAGAGGACGCTTCGATGACCGACGCACCCTTTACAGCCGGATATGTCCCGCCCGCCGAGGTCGCCGATCCCGATCTTTATCATGCCCACAGTTTCATCACGAAGTGGGTGTTCAGCCAGGATGCCAAGGTCATCGCCATTCAATACGGCGTGACCGCCACTGCCATCGGCCTTGTGGCGCTGGTGTTGTCGTGGGTGATGCGGCTGCAGCTCGGATTCCCGGAGACCTTTTCCTTCATCTCGCCCGAGGCCTATTACCAGTTCATCACCATGCACGGCATGATCATGGTGATCTACCTGCTGACCGCACTGTTCCTCGGCGGCTTCGGCAATTACCTGATCCCGCTCATGGTCGGGGCCCGCGACATGGTGTTCCCGTACGTGAACATGCTGAGCTACTGGGTCTACCTCCTGGCGGTGCTGGTCCTGGTGGCAAGCTTTTTCGTGCCCGGCGGCGCCACGGGGGCGGGGTGGACGCTTTATCCCCCGCAGGCCATTCTCAACGGCACGCCGGGACAGGACGGCGGCATCATCCTCATGCTCGCCTCGCTGATCCTGTTCATCATCGGCTTCACCATGGGCGGCCTGAACTACGTGGTGACCGTCTTGCAGGCCCGTACCCGGGGCATGACGCTCATGCGCATGCCGCTGACGGTCTGGGGCATTTTCACCGCCACCATCCTGGCGCTGCTGGCGTTTCCCGCTCTCTTCGTCGGCTGCGTCATGTTGCTCTTCGACCGGATTCTCGGCACGAGCTTCTTCATGCCGGCCATACAGCAGTTCGGCGAAAGCCTGTCCTACAACGGCGGCAGTCCGATCCTGTTCCAGCATCTGTTCTGGTTCTTCGGTCATCCGGAGGTCTACATCGTCGCCCTGCCGGGCTTCGGCATCGTATCGGACCTCCTGAGCGTGCACGCGCGCCGCAACATCTTCGGCTACCGGATGATGGTGTGGGCAATCGTGGCCATCGGAGCGCTGAGCTTCGTAGTGTGGGCGCACCACATGTACGTCAGCGGCATGAATCCCTATTTCGGCTACTTCTTCGCCACTTCGACGCTCATCATCGCCGTTCCCACCGCCATCAAGGTCTATAACTGGGTGCTGACACTGTGGCGGGCCAATATCCATCTCCGCTTGCCGATGCTGTTCGCCATCGCTTTCATCCTGACCTTCGTGAACGGCGGCATCACCGGACTGTTCCTGGGCAACGTGGTCGTCGATGTGCCGCTCTCCGACACCATGTTCGTGGTCGCCCATTTCCACATGGTGATGGGCGTTGCGCCGATCCTCGTCATCTTCGGTGCGATCTACCACTGGTATCCGCTGATGAGCGGCCGGATGCTCAATAATGCGATGGGTCATTTCCACTTCTGGGTTACCTTCGTCGGCGCCTACCTGATCTATTTCCCCATGCACTATCTGGGCTTCATCGGCGTGCCGCGCCGGTATTTCGAGATGGGCGAAACTGCGTTCATTCCCACCTCGGCTCACGATCTAAACGCCTTTATTTCGATCGCCGCATTCATCGTCGGCTTCGCCCAGGTGGTGTTCATCTTCAACCTGGTATGGAGTCTGTTCCGGGGCGAGAAGGCGGAAAAAAACCCTTGGCGGGCGACTACGCTCGAATGGCAGACGCCCGAAATGCCTCCCGGACACGGCAACTTCGGCAAGTCCCTGCCGCTGGTCTATCGCTGGGCTTATGACTACTCCGTGCCTGGCGCTGCGCAGGACTACCTGCCGCAGAACATGCCGCCGCACAAGGTCGTGGCCGCGAAGGGTCATGAGGCGGCAGGCGCCAGGGTTGCAACCACATGAGCCTTTTTTCGCAACTGACGGCGAAGCCCTGGGAGCCCGCTCAAGCGAGAGTGGACGACTTGCACCCGGGCGGCACGTTTGCGCTGCCCAAGGCGAAACTTGGCTTGCGGGTGTTGCTCGCAGTGGCGACAGTTCTGTTTCTGCTGCTGATCATGGCCTACGGGATGCGCATGGAATTCGAGGACTGGCGGCCGGCGCCCCAGACCCGGCTCCTGTGGCTCAATACGGCCATGCTGGTCCTGAGCAGCATCGGGATGCAGTGGGCACAGACGGCGGTGCGTCGGGGCGACGTCGACGGCGTCAAGAACGGCATGATCGCCGGCGGTGTCTTCGCCGTTGCCTTCCTGTTCGGGCAGTTGCTCGCCTGGCAGCAGCTGGGCGAGATGCCCACCTTCGACGTGACCAATCCTGCGATCGGCTTCTTCTACCTGATCACGGCGCTGCACGGCCTCCACCTCGCAGGCGGCCTCGTCGCCTGGACGAGGACGGCGGCGCGGCTATGGGGGGCGGCGCCGATGTCGCCCGCCTGCGCCTGAGCGTCGAGCTGTGCACGATATACTGGCACTTCCTCCTGTTGCTCTGGCTCGTGCTGTTCGGCCTCCTGTTCTCGGGCAACGACAACCTCGGTATCCTGCTGGCCCTTTGCGGAATCAGATAGGCGCGGATCTCAAACCATGAATCGACCGGTAATGACAGACGTCGCTCCATCCATGACCCGGCCCGACGGGTTGCGCGGCATTGTAGCCGATTGGTCTTCTGACCAGCGGACGTTCAAGAACGTCCCCTGGGGGAAGGCGATGATGTGGATCTTCCTGCTGAGCGATACCTTCATCTTCAGCTGTTTCCTGCTGTCCTACATGACGGTCAGAAGTTCCACGACGGTCCCGTGGCCGAACCCCAGCGAAGTGTTCGCCCTGCACATCGGCGGACAGAACATTCCGCTGATCCTGATCGCCATCATGACCTTCATCCTGATCAGCTCGAGCGGCACGATGGCGATGGCGGTCCGGTTCGGCTATGCGCGCGACCGAGTCAAGACGGCGATCCTCATGCTGGTTACTGCCGCGCTCGGCGCCACGTTTGTGGGCATGCAGGCCTTCGAGTGGACCAAGCTGATCATGGAGGGTGTCCGGCCGTGGGGCAACCCGTGGGGCGCGCCGCAGTTCGGCTCCGCCTTCTTCATGATCACCGGCTTTCACGGCACCCACGTGACCTTTGGCGTGATCTTCCTGATCGCCATTGCGCGCAAGGTCTGGCGCGGTGATTTCGACCGTGAGACGCGCGGATTCTTCACCAGCCGGAAAGGCAACTACGAGATCGTCGAGACCATGGGCCTCTACTGGCACTTCGTCGATCTCGTCTGGGTATTCATTTTCGCTTTCTTCTATCTGTGGTGAGGACGAAATGGCAGCGCACGTCGAAGGCCAGCAACATCCGATCAGCATCTATCTGTGGATCTGGGGACTGCTGTTCGTCTTCAGCACGTTTTCTTATCTCGTAGACTACTTCCATCTCCACGGCCTGCTCAGATGGTCGCTCATTCTGCTGTTCATGATCCTGAAAGCCGGGCTCATCGTTGCGGTATTCATGCACATGGCCTGGGAACGGCTGGCGCTCGTCTATGCCATCCTGGTTCCGCCGGTTCTGCTCCTGGTATTCGTGGCTCTCATGACGATGGAATCCGAGTACACCCTCTCCATCCGCGAGCTTTTCTTCGGATAGTTTGCTAACAGCTATCGCACTAGAACGAGCCCACCCCACAGCAACAGGAATATGCCGGCCAGCTTCTCCAGCCGGTAGCGGCGGGGCAGCGTTTTCTCGAGCAGCACGTAAAAAGCGAGCCCGCCGATCCACGCAAGACTCATGACTCCGCCGTAGAACAGCAGCGCCATCAGCACCCAGCAGCAGCCGAGGCAGTAGAACTCCGTGCCGCAGCCCTGTAACGAAAGCCCCAGCGGCGCCCGGTCGCCAGTTGCGGGCGAGATAGAAAAAAGGTGACTGGCAACGCCTGAGGCAGGCATCCTTCATGGGCGTAAGCTGCCAGATGCCGGCGGCGATCAGCAACCCGCCACCGATCGCCCGGCTCGACAGCGACATCATGTCGGGCATGAGTGAAAGCGCGGCGAATGCCAGATGCGCCACGACGGCAATCAGGCTGAACCCGGTCCACACCGCGAGGTAGCCGGCGATGAAGGCCGCCTGCAGCCGACGGCGCCACGGACGGGTCCGAAAGCCTCCTGCTGACCGAGTTGAAAACCAGAATCGCCGGCGCGGCAGACGGCAGCATCATCGCCATCATCATCATCCACCACATGATGAACAGCAGCCCGATGCCGGCCGCGCTTCCGGAGGGCGCGATCATCTGGGCATGGCCGCTCGCGAGCATCGCCCAGGCGGCGGCGACGACGATCGCTATCAGCGCCAGAAGGGTGATCGTCCGGTCGTGGCGCAGGAAGGTTTCGAGCGGCGGGGAACGTTCGCCGCTCATTTCACCTCACTGGGCCGGCGCCGGTAAGGTGCAGCATCGCCAGATGGGCGTGACGCTGAGACCAGTCGAGAGCAATGGCTCCCGTGGCCTTGGTGGTGCTCGAGGCGAACTCCGCCTCGGTGTATTCGAACCCCTGGCGCAGGGACAGCTTTGCGAAATGCGGCTTGCCGGTCATCGGATTGCGGATGGGCTCGACCGTGGCCTCGACGATGCCCTTGACCGAGAAGGCGCCGGCGCCGGCGCCGATGTCGGCCTCGAAGTCGATCGTCTTGAACTGCGGCGGATGGACGGTGTCGATCATGCTCATGAACACGTTGAAGAACGTAGCCCCAGGCTCGGTTTCCTTGCCCGACATGATCGTCAGCAACGCCTCGCGCTGTTCCTCCGTGGCCCGCTCATCGACGATCGGCAGTATCTCTCCGTGCCCTTCGTGGATGGCGCCCGGCCAGGCGGCTACTGCGGCCCAGCGGAGACCGTCCAGCCTGACCTTCCCGAAGTTGCCCTGATCGATGTGCATCGCGACGGCGGCGTGGCAGGACCCCCGGGTCGGCAGGGCGTTGAACTGGCACGGGCAGCCGAACGAGCAGTTGCAGGTGGCGAGCTCGGGTCCGCGGATCATCCATTCGATGGCAGCCATGTCATGTCTCCTTATGGTGATATATTAGCAATTAGAGGTTGCGCAGGCGCTCGACCAGTTCGGGCGTCGGATAGGAATCGGCAGGCAGGCCCAGCTGCATCTGCACCTCCTTGACGGCGGCCCGTGTGCCCGCGCCGAGCAGGCCGTCGATCTTGCCTACGTCATAACCGCGCCCGGCAAGCAGTTTCTGAAGCTCCATGGTTTCTTTCAGCCCGAACGGCGCCACCGGTGCATTGCCCTTACGCACCGGCGGCGCGCCGGCGAGCCTGGTCGCGAAGTAGGCGGCGGTCGTGGAGTAGACCAGTGACTGGTTCCATTCGAGATAGATGCGGAAATTGGGAAAGGCCAGGAACGCCGGGCCGTTCCGGCCCATGGGCAGGATCAGCGAGGCTGCCAGATCACCTGCTTCGAGAGCTGAGCCGTCCGGCTTCTCCACCCCCCATTCCGCCCACTTGGCGCGCGGGTGGCTGATGGCGAGATCGGCCTGCGACCAGTCGAGATCGGCGGGCACCCGCACTTCCTCGAGCCACGGTTCCCCCGCCTGCCAGCCGGCCTTCTTGAGAAAGTTGGCTGTCGAGGCGAGAACGTCGGCTTCCGAGCTTCGCAGGTCGACCCTGCCGTCATTGTCGAAATCGACACCCGTATCAATGTACTCCTCGGGCAGGAACTGCGTCTGGCCGAGTTCCCCGGCCCAGGCGCCGATCATCTGATCGGCCGATAGGTCGCCGCGGTCGATCAGCTTGAGCGCCGCCATGAGCTGGGGACGAAACTTCTCCGGGCGGCGGCAATCGAACGCGAGCGTCGCAAGTGCATTGAGTGTGGAGTCTTTGCCCATGTTGGCGCCGTAGTCGGTCTCGAGGCCCCAGAAGGCGACGATGACCGGCGCCGGCACGCCGTATTGGTCCTCGACGCCGGCAAAAATCGTCTTGTTCTTGGCAATCTTTTTCGCCCCGTGCTCCATGCGGTGCTTGTTCACCATGCGGCCCGCAAATTCGAGGAAAGTCTGAGAGAAGACCCCTTGCGCGCGATCCTTGTTGACGACGCTCTGCTGGAACTTCAGGCCGTCGAGCACTGCGACTGCGCCGGGCGAGATCCCTGATTGCTCCGCTTCGGTCCTGAACTCGCTGAGCCAGGCGTGGAAGTCGCCCGGATTGTTGGCGCACTCGGAAACCGCGTGGACCGGGCCTGCGGACGCGGTGGTCAGGACAGCAGCGGCAAACCAAATGAATTTCGTCGACGTCATGGAAGGCTACCCCTCGTTGCCGTTTCAACTCCGCGCCTGCGGCAGATTTGCAGCACTCTCGAACAGCCTGCCATTGTGCAGGCAGGCCCTGCCACTATAGTACCGGGCGGCTGTCGCAGCACCGAATTTTGAGAGCAGGACAGGAGGATTTCTCCAATGGATCGTCGCCGTTTCGTTGCCACGGGAGGCCTCGCCGCCGCAACCGCAATCGCCGCGCCGGCCGCTGCTCAGGACGCGCCGGATCTCAAATGGCGCATGACGTCGAGTTTTCCCAAAGGTCTCGACACCATTTTCGGCACGGCGGAGATTTTCGCCAAATTCGTCGCCGAAGCAACCGGCAACAAGTTCCAGATCCAGGTCTTTGCAGCCAATGAAATTGTGCCGGCCCTGGAAGCGGCGAACGCCACGGCGGCGGGAACCGTCGAAATGTGCCACACGGCGAGCTACTACTACTGGGGCAAGGACCCGACGTTCGCCTTCGGCACGGCCGTTCCTTTCGGCCTCAACAACCGAATGCAGAATGCGTGGATGTACTACGGCGGCGGTATCGATCTCATGAACCAGTTCTATGCCCTCCACAAGCTCGTCGGATATCCGTGCGGCAACACCGGCGCCCAGATGGGCGGCTGGTTCCGCAAAGAGATCAATTCCGTAGCAGACCTGCAGGGTATCAAGATGCGCATTGGCGGCTTCGGCGGCAAAGTGATCGCCAAGGTCGGCGTGGTGCCCCAGCAGATCGCCGGCGGCGAGATCTACCAGGCCCTGGAAAAAGGCACCATCGACGCAGCCGAATGGGTAGGGCCCTATGACGACGAGAAGCTCGGTTTTCACCGGGTGGCGAAGAACTACTACTATCCGGGCTGGTGGGAAGGCGGCGCCATGCTGCACGCCATGATCAACCTCGACAAATGGAATGAGCTGACACCGACCTACCAGTCGATCGTGCGCACCGCCGCCCAGGCAGCCAACCTCGACATGCAGGCGAGGTACGATGCGCTCAACCCTCCAGCATTGAAGAAACTGGTGGCCGAAGGCGCGCAGCTCAAGCCTTACCCGCAGGCGGTGCTCGAAGCCTGTTTCAACGCCGCCCGGGAAACCTATGTCGAAATCAACGCGGCGAACCCGGGGTTCAAGAAAGTACACGACTCCGTCATGGCGTTCCGGGCCGATCAATACCTGTGGTTCCAGCTTTCGGAATATACCTTCGACACCTTCATGATGGGCCAGCAGCGCAAGAAGCTGCTGTAAGCTAGGGAATGATTTCAGGCGGTGCCGAGAGATCGGCGCCGCCTGTGGCTGGAATGTCGATCTCGATTCCCTTCGGGTCGAAGCTTCCGGGTCTGTCGATCAGGCTGGTGACCACCCCGGGAAAGGCGATGAGGATGCCGACGAGTACGACTTGCAGCACCACCCAGGGGATGGCGCCCCAGTAGATGTCGGAGGTCTTCACCGACGAGGGCGCGATGCCGCGAAGATAGAACAGAGCGAATCCGAACGGCGGGTGCATGAAACTCGTCTGCATGTTGGCGCCCAGCAGCACTCCGAACCAGATGAGATCGATGCCCAGGGCGGCGGCCGCGGGCGCCAGCAGGGGCACGATGATGAAGGCGATCTCGAAGAAGTCGAGAAAGAACGCGATCACGAAAACGAACACGTTCACGAATATCAGAAACCCCGTAACTCCGCCCGGCAACCCTGTCAGCAGCCCCTCGATCCACTCCTTGCCGCCCACACCCTGGAAGACCAGGCTGAAGGTGCGCGCGCCGAGCAGGATGAAAACCACCATGGCGGTGATGCGCATGGTCGTCTGCATGCCCTGATAGGTCAGGCTCCAGCTGAGGCGACGGTTCAGCGCCGCGAGCGCGAAGGCGCCCACGACGCCCATGGCGCCGGCCTCGGTCGGGGTCGCAAGGCCCATGAAGATGGTGCCGAGGACGATGAATATCAGCGCGAGCGAGGGCGCCATGGCGCGCAGGCACAGCAGGGCGAGGGCCGAGCCGCGGAGCGTGCGTGCTTCGCTGGGCAGCGCCGGCACATCGGCGGGGCGCAAAATGCTCAGGATCAGAACCCAGATGGCGAACAGCAGCACCTGGGCGAGGCTCGCGCCCATGGCTCCGAGATACATGTCGCCCACCGGCTTCTGCAGCTGATCGGCGAGCACCACCAGCACCAGCGACGGCGGTATCAGTTGCGTGATGGTGCCCGAAGCGGCGATCACGCCGGTGGCATGGCGCAGGTTGTAGCCGTATTTCATCATTACCGGCAGCGCAATCAGGCCCATGGCGATGACGGATGCCGCAACGGTGCCGGTGATGGCGCCGAGGATCGCCCCGACGAGGATCACCGCATAGGAAAGGCCGCCGCGCAGCGGGCCGAAGAGCTGGCCAAAACCTTCCAGGAGGTCTTCGGCCAGCCCGCAGCGCTCCAGGATGGTGCCCATGAGGGTGAAGAAGGGAATGGCGAGCAGGAGCTCGTTGGACAGCACGCCGAACAGCTGAAAGGTGAGATTGCCGAGGAAGCCGGGAGCAATCAGCCCAAGCTCGATGCCGATGAGACCAAAAAACAGTCCGGCGGCGGCGAGCGAAAACGCGGCCGGATAGCCCGACGCCATGAACAGGATCAGCCCTGCGAACATGAGCGGGCCCATGTGATCGCGCAGAAGCGCAATCACTGCACCGGCCTGTCATAGAAGCTGTCGCGTACCCGGCGCCCGGCGAGGGCGGCCAGGCATTTGATGATTTCGGACAGACCCTGGATGGCCAGCAGCACAAAGCCGAGCGGCAGGCACAGCTTCACGGGCCAGCGCACCAGGCCGCCGGAATTGGCTGACATCTCGCCCGTCCGGTAGGCGTCGAGAAACCAGGGCCATGTGAACCAGATCATCAGCGCGCACATGGGCAGCAAAAAGAAGATGCCACCCAGAAGGTCGATCCACGTGCGGGTGCGTTCCCCGGCCGCGCCGTAGAGGAGATCGACGCGGACATGTTCGTTCATCCGCAGCGTATGGGCGGCGCCGAACATCACCATGCCTGCGAACATGTACCACTGGGCCTCACCCAGTGCGTTGGAGTTCTCGCGGTAGAGATCGAGCAGCCAGCCGACGCTGCCGGCCAGGGGCGAAGCCTCGCGGCCGATCAACAACAGGCCGCTGATGCTGTAGCGGAGGAAGGCGTTGAAGGCCGAGACGAGCGCGGCGATGAGGACGAGCCAGGTCGCGAAGACGCCCACCCGGCGATTGAACGCATCGATCAGCCGGCTCAACGCAAGCAGACGTTCCATCGCCCCTCCGAATGGACTTTCCCCGCGACCTTACTCCAGTAGAATCAGGGCTGCCATGCACGACCCAGCTTCGATTCGCGCAGCGCCGCTCGCCGACGTTGACGATTGCGAATTGACGGCTGCCGACGGGCGCCAATCGCCCATCGCTGCGGCTGTACAGCGTGGAGTGTGCCGCCTGCTCAAGGCGCACGGCTTCGCAACCGTGACCGAGCTGCCGCTGGCGAGCGGCCGGCGGGTCGATGTGATGGCCATCAATCGCAAGGGAGCGGTCTGGGTGGTGGAGATCAAGTCCTGTCTCTCCGATCTCAGGGCCGACGCCAAGTGGCCGGAATATGAGTGCTATTGCGACCGGCTCTATTTTGCGGTTCCTCCCGGCATTCCGCTTCAGGCGATGCCCGCCTCCCCCGGGCTCATCGTCGGCGACCAGTGGGGCGCCGAGATTGTGCGGGAGTGCTCCGACCGCCTCCTGCCGCCGGCTCGCCGCAAGGCGGTGACATTGCGCTTCGCGCGCGCGGCCGCCTACAGACTGCATTTCATCCACGACCCGCAGGCGTAGTGCGGTCAGGTTCGCGAGCTTCGGCGAGGTACTCCAGGCCGCGATCGTCTATTGATCTTCGCTGATTTCGTCGCGCAGCAATTCGATGATACGGCGCTTCAGGTCGATGAACTGGGGTTCGAGGACGATCGCCGGGTCGCGGGGGCGCGCCAGACCGACGGTGATCTCCGCCTTGATCCGCCCCGGCCGCGCCGTCATCACCAGGACGCGGTCGCCGAGCAGGATCGCCTCGTCGATATCATGGGTGACGAAGGCGACGGTCTTCTGGCGAATGCTCCCAGACCCTGAGCAGCAGCTTCTGCATGCTGCGGCGGGTCTGGCTGTCGAGCGCGCCGAACGGCTCGTCCATCAGCAGGATCTCCGGGTCATTGGCAAGCGCACGGGCGATCGCCACGCGCTGCATCATGCCGCCGGAAAGCTGGCTTCGGATAATGGTCGGCGAAATCGCTGAGCCCGATCTCGTCGAGATAGCGTTCCGACGATCCTGACGCCGCTCTGGCGGCCGCCACGGCGCGGCGCTTCAGGCCGTATTCGACGTTCTGGCGCACGGTCAGCCAGGGAAACAGCGTGTAGGACTGGAACACCATGCCGCGGTCGGCGCCCTGGGCCGTCGACGGCTTGCCGTTGACCAGGATCTCGCCGGCGCGTCGGCTTCGGTAAGGCCGGCGACGAGATAGAGCAGGCTCGACTTGCCGCAGCCGGACGGGCCGACGATCACCGTGAACTCATTGCGGCCGGACCTCGAAGGACACGCCGTCGAGCGCCAGCGACGGCTCGTCGCGGCCGTCACCGTAGCGGAGCGAAACGCCGCGGACGCGTAAGCTTCGCCCCGCGAGACGGCTCTGCAGCCTCGCCGGTTCAATTCGCCCATGGCGCCAGCCAGCGGCAGCAACGCCGAAACGCCAGGTCGGTCAGCAGTCCGAGAATGCCGATCAGCGCGATTGCCAGGAAGATCGTGTCGACCTGGAAGCCACGCATCGCCTTGAGCGATATGAAGCCGAGCCCGCTGTTGGCGGCGACCAGCTCGGCGACGACGAGATAGGTCCATGCCCAGCCCATGGTCACCCGCAGCGTGTCGAGGATGCCGGGCAGCGCCGCCGGGAAGATCACATGCCAGCACCGCGTCGGCGCCGCTTGGTGCCGAGCGTGTAGGAGGCATTGATCAGGTCGCGCGAGACGCCGCGCGCCACGTCGGCGATCATGACCAGCTGCTGGAAGAACGTGCCGAAGATGATGACGGTGACGCGCTGCTCGATGCCGATGCCGATCCACAGGATGAACAGCGGCACGAACGAGGTCACCGGCAGGTAGCGGATGAAATTGACCAGCGGCTCGAGCGCCGCCTGCACGATGCGGAAGGTGCCCATGTAGAGGCCCGAGCGGAACTGCGACCAGCGAGGAAATGACAAAGCCGAGCAGCACCACCTCGACGCTCGCCCACATATGCACCCACAAGCGTGCCGTCGGCAGCGAGCTGGAAGCCGCGCATCGACGACCGCAGTCGGGGGTCGGCAGAAACATGTCGGCGACCAGCCGCCGTAGGTAAGCCAGCGCCCAGCCGCCGAGGACGCAGCAGCCAGATCAGCGCAGCCTGCCGCGATCGGCGAGCCATGCCGGGATGTCGCCGAACGGCGTCGCGATCTGCCGCCAGAGCGACTGGCGCTGCGCTCATGGCTCGCGGCAGCTCCTGCGCGGAGCTGGGTTCGCCGGCTACCGCGCCTGTCGGTGCAGCCGGCGAAAGTCTGCGGCTACTTGGGCTCGACGAACTGACGTATCGACCAGGCGTCGGGTAATCGACTTTCATCTTGAGCTTCTGGAAGCCGCCCCAGATTTCATCGCCGAGCTTGATGAGATCGGCGGCTTCGCCTTTCTCCGGCGTGCCGAAGAACTCCATGTTGCGCGCCTGGTCGTAGAAGCGCACGCCTTTCGCCGACTCGGCGAAGTCTTCCGGCTTCTCGAGATAGCCGCCCACGCCCTTGGCCATGATGGCGTAGGCTTCGTCCTGATTGGTCTTGATGAACTCGACGGCCTTGTAGAGTCCCTTCACGAGAGCCTTCGACGTCCTTCGGATTCTTCTCGATGTAGTCGCAGGTGAGCGCCACGACATCGACGATGAGGCCCGGGCGTCGTGGATGAGTCGATCAGCACCTTGCCCTGCTGCTTGGTGCGGACCAGCGTCAGGTGCGGCTCCCAGGTGACGGCGGCCGGGATGCGCCCGGCGATGAACGCCGCCGCGGCATCGTCGGCCGTCATGTTGGCGATCTGCAGGTCGTTTTCGCGTCATGCCTTCCCGCTTGAGCAGGATGTTGAACCAGAACTGCGACACCGAGCCTTCGTTCATCGCCGACCTGCTTTGCCCTTGAGGTCCTCGAGCGAATTGACGTCGGTCGGCGACCAGCACGCCGTCGCCGCCATGGCTGTCGTCGAGCGCCACCACGGCCTTGAAGCAGAAGTCCTGCGAGCGGTATTTCATGATCTCGTCGATCGTCGAGGCGTTGCCGTCGAGCTTGCCGGCGGCGATGGCCGCCATGTAGAGCGCGGCGTCCTCGATGATCTGCAGCTCGACATCGAGGCCGTTCTCCTTGAAGAAGCCCTTGTCGCGGGCAAGGAACATCGGGCCGTAGCCGACCCAGGTCGTCATGCCGAGCCGCATTTTGCCGGCCTCGGCGGCACTGATCGTCAAAACCAGGGCAGCAAGAGCTGCCAGAACACCTCCAAACCCGTTACGCCACTTTTTGCCGAACATCCGTTCTATCCTCCCTGACTATTAGCCAAACCACACGGCCCGCGACCCTAGATCATGTTCCGCCCGAGTGGAACCACTTTGCCGGGATCGATCATCGTCTTGACCCATTCCGTTCTGCCTTCGCACAGCTCGGTGTAGACCCGCGGCACGTCGGCGAGGCCTATGCTGGGGCCCGTCAGGGCGGCGAGCTTGTCTGCAAGCTCGCCCACAAGCGCCGCAGCGATGCCGAGCTCTTCGCCGAACGCCGCGCAGCCCACCAGTTCGATCTCGCCTTCGACGATGCGGTTGAGATCGAGCTCGCAGTTCGCGTGAAAGATACCGACGCTTGCCATCCGCCCGCCCGGGGACAGCGCGTCGATGAGCTGCTTTGCCACGAAGGCCGATCCGGTCGCCTCGACGGCGAAGGGCCATCGGCCGGGGCTTTCGGCCAGCTCATCGAGCGAGACCGCCCGGGCGCCGGTCAGCCGCGCCACGATGTTGCGTCGGGCGACGTTGTGATCGACCACGTGCAGCGGCCCAAAACCGTCATGGGCGAGGACAATTGCGGTGAGCGCCCCGATCGGCCCGGCTCCGGCGACGATGATCGGCGTATCCGTTTCGGGCGCCAGGCGCTGGGCGGCATGCAGCGCCACTGCAAGGGGCTCGGCCATCGCCGCCACTTCCGCGCGAAGGTTTTGGTCGGGCAGGCGCACCAGCTGGTGCTCCGGCAGCCTGGCCAACGCGGCGAAGCCGCCGTCGATCACTTCGCCCAGGTAGCCGATCGACCGGCACAGGTGTGGTTTGCCGGCGCGGCAACTGTCGCAGCTGCGGCAGAAAACCCGGAAATCAGCAACCACGCGCTCGCCGAGCGCCAGCGTCGTGACGCCGCTGCCGGTCGCCAGCACCCTCGCGCAGAACTCATGACCCGGCACCGCCGGCGTGCGCGTGAGCCACTGGCCCGTTCGATAGTTGTGCAGGTCCGACCCGCAGATACCGGCAGCCTCGACGGCCACGATCACCTCCCCTTCGCCGGCTCCTTCCGGGGCTGTGATCTCCTCGAAGCGGAGGTCCTTGACGCCATGCAGCCTCACTGCCGGCATGCGCATGCTTCAGCCCTCGAGGATCCTGGCGCGCGCCGCCGAGAGCGCGTTGGCGTGGGCCTCGAAGCCCTCGTATCGAGCAAGCACGCGGGCGTTGCGCGCCAGTTCCGGATAGCCCCGCGCCGTGACGTGAGCGATCGAGGTTCGTTTCAGGAAATCGTGTACCGACAGGGCCGAGCCGGTCTTCGCCCAGCCGCCGGTCGGCAGCACATGGTTGGGTCCGATCACGAAGTTGGCGAGAGTCGCGGGAGTGTGCACCCCGAGCAGGATTTCTCCGGCGTGCTCGATGCGGCCGAGATACGCGTGCGGCTCCGTGGACAGCAGCTCGAGATGTTCCGGCGCATAGTCGTTGACGAAGGCGATGGCCTCATCCTCGTCACGGGCCAGCACGACACCGCCCACCGCCCCGCCGAGCACCGCGGAAGCGAAGGCTCTGCGCTGCGCCCCGAGGCTCTGGGCGTATTGCGGAATGGCAGCCAGCGCTTCTTCGGCCACCCGCCGGCTCCAGGTGACCACGTAGGCGGAGCTGTCGGGCCCATGTTCCGCCTCGATAAGGACGTCCAGGGCGGCGAGACGGCCGTCGACGGTTTCGTCGGCAAGCACGATGATCTCGCTTGGGCCTGCGGGCGGACCTGTATCAATAACGGCGGAAGCAATCCTTTTCGCCGCGACGACCCACGGGCTCCCCGGCCCGACGATTTTGGCGAAGGGCGCGATGTTCCGGGTACCGTAGGCAGCAGCAGCTACCCCCTGGGCGCCTCCTGCCTTGTACACTTCACTGACGCCGGCGAGCCGGGCGGCGACCAGTGTCGCTCCATCCACCCTTCCGTCCAGGCCCGGCGGGGTCACGATGGCGACCCTCGGCACACCCGCCACCCTCGCCGGCAGGGTGGTCATGAGCGCCACGCTGGGAAAGGCGCCTTTTCCCCTCGGGACGTAGCAGGCAACCGACGGGACCGGCCGATGGCGGTCGCCGGCAAATACCCCGGGATGGTTTTCACACATCCACAGTTCGGGCGGCATCTGCTTGGCGTGAAACCTGCCGATCGCGTCTGCGGCATACTCCATGGCGTGACGCACCTCGGCGTCGAGCGCCTGCTCGGCGGCCTCGAAATCACCGGGCCGCGCTGCAATCGCGTCCGGCGAGACTTCGGCCTTGTCGAACTCCCGGGCAAACCGCACCAGCGCCTCGTCGCCGTCCCGGCGCACCGCATCGATGATCTGCTGGGCGCCGATCGTGTAGGCGGATAGATCGGCCTCGGTGCGCTTCAGCAGGCGCCTGCGTTCATCCGGTGAGAGTTCGGCGAGCCGGTGCAGATTGACCTTGAACGACATGTCGCTTTCTCCCTCGGCCGCCTGCTGCCGCTCAGATCGTTGCAAGATAACCGCCGTCGATGGGCAGGCACACGCCGGTCACGTAGCTTGCCGCGTCGGAAGCGAGAAAGACGGCCGCGCCGCCGACATCGTCCAGCCGGCCGAAGCGGGCGAGGGGGATCTTGGCGAGCATCGTGCGCTGCCAGTCGTCATCGCGGTAGAACACGTCGGTGAGCTCGGTTCGAAAGTATCCGGGCGCCAGCGCATTGACCCGGATGCCGAGCGGCGCCCACTCTGCCGCCAGTCCCCTGGTCATGCCGAGGAGGCCGCTTTTCGAGGATCCGTAGGGCACCGCCGTCGGTACGCCGACTTCGGATGTGAGCGAGCAGATATTGAGCACGGAGCCGCCGTGACCGGCCTCGTGCATGGCGATTGCCGCCGACTGGGCAGCAAAGAACGCCCCTTTCAGATTGGTGCCGATGATGCGGTCCCACAGCTCCTCGTCGACTTCGAGTGCTGGGCGCACCTCTTCGGTGCCGGCGTTGTTGACGAGGCAATCGAGGCCGCTGAGTTCTCTCGCCGCCCGTTCGACACCAGCGCGGCATGCGTTCGCGTCGGAGACGTCCATCGCAATGGTGACCACGCGGCGCCCCAGTTTGGCGATCGCCGCCGCCGTGCCGGCGAGAGTTTCCACGCGCCTTGCCGCGATCGCCACATCGGCGCCCGCCGCTGCCAGTGCCTCGGCGATCGCCCGGCCAAGCCCGCGGCTTCCTCCGGTCACCAATGCCCGCCGTCCCGCGAGGTTGAAGGCAGATCCCGTGGCGCTCATCGGCTGACACTATGGAAACCGCGGAAGCGCTGCAACGGCCGGTCGCCCGTCCGGCTTGCCAGCGTTCTGCTACCGCGGGGCCCGTTTGGCGAGGATGCGCTGCAGGGTCCGCCGGTGCATGTTGAGGCGCCGCGCCGTCTCCGACACATTGCGGTTGCACAGCTCATAGACCCGCTGGATGTGCTCCCAACGGACGCGGTCGGCCGACATGGGGTTCTCGGGCGGCGCGGCGTGGGTCGACTGTTCAGCCATCAGGGCGCCGTAGACGGCATCGGCATCGGCCGGCTTGGCCAGATAATCGATGGCCCCGAGCTTCACCGCCGTGACGGCGGTTGCAATGTTGCCATACCCGGTGAGCACTACGGCGCGAGCGTCGTGCCTGGCGTTATGGAGGGCTCCGATCACGTCGAGGCCGGACCCGTCACGCAGCCGCAGGTCGACCACCGCATAGCCCGGCGGCGTCTTGCGTACCTGTTCGATGCCCTCCGCTACGGTTTCGGCCATCCGGACCTCGAAACCGCGCAACTCCATGGCGCGCGCCAGTCGGGTGAGGAACGGTTTGTCGTCATCAACCAGCAGCAGCGTTTTGTCCTTGGGCAGATTGGGTTCGCTCATGGCGCATATCATTTCATTTCGCCGCTCCCGGCGCTAGGCCGCCTCTGGCTTGGCTTCGATCGCCTGTCGCTGCCAGGCGACCCTTACGACAGCGCCGCTCGGTCCGCCACGTCGATTGGCGAGCGAGACGGCGGCTCCGGAACGTTCCAGCAGAGTCTTGGCGATGAAGAAGCCCAGCCCCATACCTTGATGACCGCGGAAATCGACGTCCGTTTCGGGCAATTCGTAGCCTTCGCGCGTGGTGACAAAAGGGTCGCCGAGACGGCCGATGATTTCCTCCGCGAAACCCGGACCGTCATCCCGGATGACGATGTCGACGTCGTCGGCGGTCCACCGCGGTTCGACGTCAACCCGGCTGGTAGCGAAATCAACGGCATTTTCGAGCAGGTTGCCAAGCCCGAAGGCCACTGCCGGATTGCGGGCAATCCATGGCTCAGGCACCGGAGCCGTGCCGTCTTCGTCCGGCGCATTGGGCGGGTTGTCGACGATGATCGCGACATCCGGACCGCGTAGCGGCGCCACGATCTCCTCGATCATTACGGTGAGCTTCAGGCGTGCGAACATGGCGTCGCTGCGGGCTTCGCGATCGGCCAGACGCGACAGGATGTCCCGACACCGCCCGGCCTGGCTGACCAGGAGATCCAGATCGCCCGTATGCGGACTGTCGGCCGGGAACTCGCGCTTGAGCTCCTTGGCGACGAGCGCAATCGTCGCCAGCGGCGTGCCGAGTTCATGCGCGGCGGCGGCGGCAAGCCCGTCGAGGGCGGATAGCTGCTGTTCGCGGGCGAGTACCAGTTCGGTCGCCGCCAGGGCTTCCGACATCAGTCGTGCTTCGCCGGCGATCCGGCTGGCATAGAGCGCAGAGAACAGCGTGCCGCACAACAACGCTGCCCACAGCCCCGCGACATAGAGCGGCGGCATCACGAGTGGAGCGTCCGTACCCCATGGCAACGGCAGATGCCAGACCATGAGCAGGGTCGAGAGTGACAACGTCAGTGCCGCGAGCCAGATCGTAAAGCGCCGCGGCAGCGCCGTGGCCGAAATGGTCACCGGCACGAGAAACAGAAACGCGAAGGGATTGGCCAGTCCGCCGGTCAGATAGAGCAGAACCGCAAGCTGCACGATGTCGTAGCCGAGAAGCCAGGCCGTGCTGTGATCCGACAGGCGGACGGTGGCATGCCAGCGCAGCGCCAGAAAGATGTTGAGCCATGCCGAAAGCGCTATGACGGCGAGGCAATACGCCAGCGGCAGCTTGAATCCCAGGCCCAGACCCACCACCAGCACAGCGCCCGTCTGGCCGATCACGGCGATCCAGCGCAGCCACACCAGCGTTTGCAGGCGCAGTCCGCGAATGCTTGCGTCGTTTTCGGATCTGTTCATTTTCCGGCGGAGTGTGCTCTAACGGCGGCTATCGCCGCCCACCAGGATACCGAGTTGAACACCCGGCTCTTCGCATTTCTCACCATCCTCATCGCCCTGGGAATCCTCGGCGCCGCCGCCCTGACCGTGTTCAGGCCTCAGCCGGTTAGCGTGACCACGGGTGAAGCGCTGGTCGGCGGACCGTTCACCCTCACCGCGCACACGGGCGAGCGGGTCAGCAACGAGACCTTCCGGGGCAAGCTCATGCTCCTGGTATTCGGCTTTACCTACTGCCCGGACGTCTGCCCGACGGAGCTGCAGGTGGTCTCCGCGGCCCTCGACGAGATGGGAACGAAGGCGGCAGATATCCAGCCCCTGTTCGTCACCATCGATCCGGAACGCGACACCCCGGCAGTCCTGGCGGCCTATGTCGGAAACTTCCATCCCCGCCTCATCGGACTTACGGGGACACCTGAGGAGATCCGGACCATCGCCGCCGCCTACCGGGTCTACTACGCTCGTGCCAAGGGCGGAAGCGACGCCGACTACCTGATGGACCATTCGAGCATTATATACCTCATGGGGCGTGACGGCCGGTTCCTGAAGCACTTCAGCTATTCAACCGACGCCGCCAAGCTGGCCGAGGGCATTACCCGCGCGATCGGCGGCTGAAACCCGACCGCTGCCTGCCGGCGTTAATGGTCCGTTAACAATTTGACGCACTGTAAATACATGCTTCGGAAGCCTTATTCGCTATTGCGGCGCAGCCGAATCTTCTGGCAAAGTCGAGCCAGAGCGGGGGAATTCGGTGCTCTATGACCTCTTTGAGCTGAAGCAGGCTGCAGCTGCGCCTATCAACGCGGCTGCGGGATGGGGACAGTTTCTGTGGACCCATCCCAGCAATCCTCTGTCCCGAACCCTCTTGGGCCGCAACGTCGCCGCCTCCATGGAACTCATGGAGAGGTCGACCCGGCGCTTTGGCCGCCAGTCGTTCGGCATCGCCATGACGGAGAGCAACGGCGTGAAGGCGCCGGTGCTGGAGCAGGTGGTCTGGCAGAAGCCGTTCTGCCGTCTCGTTCACTTCGCCAAGCCCGGCAGCAGATCGGATGCCGACGAACCGCGGTTCCTGCTGGTTGCGCCGATGTCCGGACACCATTCGACTCTGTTGCGCGGCACGGTCGAAGCCATGTTGCCGCACGGCGACATCTATCTGACCGACTGGACGGACGCCCGCGACGTGCCGGTACGGGAAGGCTCCTTCGACCTCGATGACTATATCGACTACCTCTTCGAGATGCTGGCCCATCTGGGTCCCGACCTGCACGTGGTTGCGATATGCCAGCCCTCGGTCCCGGTGCTCGCCGCGGTCGCGCTCATGTCGGCGCGCCACGATCGCAATACTCCGCAATCGATGATCCTGATGGGCGGTCCCATCGACACGCGGCGCAATCCGACCGCCGTCAACCGCTATGCGGAGGAACGCGGCGTCGAGTGGTTCCGCCGGCATGCCATCGTCAAGGTGCCGTTCTTCTATCCGGGCTTCATGCGCGAGGTCTATCCCGGTTTCCTGCAGCTTACCGGTTTCGTGGCGATGAACTTCGAGCGTCACGTGAACGCCCATCGCGAGCTCTACTGGAACCTCGTCGAAGGCAACGACGACCGCGCCGACAAGCACAAGGAGTTCTACAACGAGTATCTGTCGGTCATGGATCTCACCGCCGAGTTCTATCTGCAGACGGTGGAGCGGGTGTTCGTGGGCAAACATCTGGCCACCGGTGAGTTTCGCCACCGGGGTCGGCCTGTCGATCCTTCGGCCATCGTGAACACTGCCCTCATGACCATCGAAGGCGAGCGCGACGATATCTCCGGCGTCGGGCAGACCGAGGCCGCGCACGACCTGTGCCCGGCCATTCCGGCAGCGCGGCGGCGCCACTATCTGCAGAAGGAAGTCGGACATTATGGTGTATTCAGTGGCAGTCGCTTCCGGAACGGAGCCCTGCCGGAGATGCTGCACTTCGTAACGGGTCTCAAGCCCGCAAAGCGGAAGCAGCCCGTCCTCCTGAAGGCAAGCTGATTGCGAGGGGGCTCGCGCGCACTCCTGCGGGATGGGCGCACTGCCATCGAGGCCGCCCAACTGTTGGTCGATGGACGCCTGGTCCCCGTCGTCCTCAAGCGCAACTCCAGGGCCCGCCGCATCATCCTGCGCTTCGACCGCGCCGGCACGGCCATCGAAATCACCTTGCCGCGCCGGGCGACCCGCGAGGCCGCGCTTGCATTTGCGGAGGAGCACAAAGGCTGGATTGAGCGGCGCCTGAAACGCGCTCCTCCGCGGGTCGCCTTCGCCGCCGGAAGCGTCATCCCGCTGCGCGGCGAGATGCATCTCGTGTGCCACCGCCCGCTGCAGCGGGGCCCGGTCCTTCCTGCCTGGGTGGGCGGCCAGCCGGTGCTGTGTGTGGCGGGAAGCGAGGCGCACCTTGCCCGCCGCGTGCGCGACTGGCTCAAGGCCGAAGCACGCAAGGACCTGGCGGCCGCGTGCGGGCGCTACGCCTCGGCCATGGGCGTCAAGTTCCGCAAGCTCACCGTTCGCGATCAAATGAGCCGCTGGGGGTCGTGTTCGGCCTCGGGAGCCCTTGCGTTTTCCTGGCGACTGATTTTGGCGCCGCCGCATGTCCTCGACTACGTTGCCGTCCACGAGGTGGCGCATCTTGTCGAGATGAACCACGGTCCTGCGTTCTGGAAGCTGGTGGAACGGCATTCTCCGGGCTGCCGAGCGGCCCGGTCATGGCTGAGGCAGCATGGCGCCGGCCTGCATGGCTATGGCTCGTGAGCGGGATGCCCCCAGCACTACCTTTCGTGCATGCGGCGCAGGCGGCGCTTGATGCGTTCGGCACGCCTTTTCTGTAGCGCGCCGCCGTACTCCTCGGCCGCCACCGGGTCGTTGCGCGCCAGCCTGCGGCCGAAGAGTTCGCTGATTGCATCGAAAATGCCGCCGCCGTAGGCGGGCGGGCTTTCCGGGACCGCCTGATAGTCGCCGGGTAAGGCGGCAAACTCGACGCCCTTGTGGGCCGGCGCCATGACGTCTTTCCAGATGTCGGCCGGCAGGGCGCCGCCGGTCACGTTCCGGGTTGGGCGGTTGTCGTCGTTGCCGACCCATACGCCGCACACCAGATAGGGCGAGTAGCCGACGAACCAGGCATCGCGGTAGCTCTGGCTGGTGCCGGTCTTGCCGGCGATATCCTGGTTCTCGATTCTGGCGCGCTTGCCGGTGCCCGAGCGGATGACTTCGCGCAGCATCAGGTTCATGGCGCCGACGTCGGCGTCAGCGATCACGATGCCGAGCCCGCTGCCCTTGCGCTCATAGATCACATCGCCGTCGCGGGTAGTGATCCGGGTCACGACATGGGGCAACACGGCCCGCCCGCCATTGGCGAACGGCGTGAAGGCCGTGGTCAGCTCGAGAAGAGAGACTTCGGAAGTGCCGAGAGCCAGCGAGGCGTTGGCCGCGAGGTCGGAGTTGATGCCGAGACGGTGCGCCGTGGTGACGACATTTTCCGGGCCGACGTTGACGGCGACCTTGGCGGCGACGGAGTTTATCGACTGGGCCAGAGCCCGGGTCAGCGTCACCCGCCCCAGGTATTTGTGCTTGTAGTTGTCGGGTTCCCAGTCGCCGAATCGAACCGGCTCGTCGATTTCGACGCTCTCCGGGGTGAGACCGCGCTCGAGCGCGGTCAGATATACGAACGGCTTGAACGCCGAGCCCGGCTGGCGCTTGGCCTTGACGGCGCGATTGAACTGGCTCTTGAGGTAGGACTTGCCGCCGACCATCGCCAGGACCGCGCCGGACATATCCATCATCACCACCGCGCCCTCGCTGACACCGAGTTTGCCGCCCTCGTTAATGACGCGCCGTCGCACCGCCTTTTCGGCCAGGGTCTGGAGATTGTGAAAGATCGTGGTCTCGACGATGATCGACTGGTCATAGTTCTTGACCAGCTCGGGAAGCTGCTCGCTGACCCAGTCGACGACATATTGGGTGGCTGGGAGATAAGTCGATGATTTTACGGCGGCAGGTGCGTTGGCGGCGTTGTCGGCTTCACCCCGGGTGATGAACCCGGCTTCGACCATGGCTCGCAGTACCTGCTCGGCGCGAGCCCGCGACTGGCGAGGGCTGTTGATCGGATTGAGCACGGAAGGAGCGCGCAAGACGCCGGCCAGGACCGCCGATTCCGACAGCGAGACGTCGCGAGCCGACTTCGCGAAAAATTTCTGGGCAGCCTTTTCGACACCGGTGGCGCCGGCGCCGAAATAAACCCGGTTCAGATAGAGCTGCAGGATCTCGTCCTTGCTGTATTTGGCCTCCAGCCACAGCGCCAGCACCACTTCCTGGAGCTTGCGCTTCATCGTCCGCTCGGGATCGAGAAACAGATTCTTGGCGAGCTGCTGGCTCAAGGTCGAGCCGCCCTCGATGATCCGCCCCGCCTTGTAGTTGGCCAGCATCGCGCGGGTCAGGCCCACGGGGTCGATACCGAAGTGACGGTAAAAGCGCCGGTCTTCGATGGCCATCACAGCCTGGGGCAGATATGCCGGCAACTCATCGAGCCTCACCTCGTCCCCGAAGAATGCGCCCCGTTCGGCGATGACATCGCCGTTTGCCGCCAGCACGATCATCCCAGGCTCGCGTTCCGGTATCCTGAACAGGCTCTGGGTATCGAGCGAGAGCCACACGTAGGCTGTGAGCGCGGCGAGAGCGATCACGCCCCAGACGCTCAGCGTCACTGCCCAGCCGAGGAGCCGAAAGACGAGCGGCCGACGGCGGTTTTTGTGCCGGCCGGGCTTGGCCGCGCGGTCGGAGAACAGTTGTGGATCGGCCCGGTTGTCGGCCCGGCGGCGCTCGCGGTCAGATCGAGAACGGAAAATTCCCATGTCCCGCGCGCAAGATAGGGCCAATCGTGTCTAGATCAAGACAGGTAGCCCGCCGGCGTCGCAGCCGGCGGCGGTTCACGCAGCCCTGCCGGATGAATCCCCGAACGTTGGCCCGTCCCGTCTCGACCAAGCGGCGGTCTTGGCCTCGACCACCACCAGGAGATCGTCGCGGTTGAGGATGGTTTTTGCCCGGCCGCAAAGCTGCTCGGCGGAGCCTGGATAGTCTACCCACCATACGGTCTGCAGCACCCGGCCGCGCAGGGCGGCGTAGCGCGACAGGTGCGTTTCCATCTGCTGCGGTGATGGATAGGGACCCGTGAGGTGGCACATGACGATGTAGTTCGCCATGTTTTGATGAGAATTGATTCCCCTGAGTTGGGCAAGACATACATCGGCTGGCAAAGTGACCGATAAGTCACAGTCCCGGAAAAAATCTCCGTGGGGGCACGTGCGGTACGGCTCCTTGTCAGCAGGCCGACCTCGCCTCTTCCCCAACCGTCAGTTTTTTGAGCAACAGGGGCGCGACGAACACCGACGCCGCGGCAATCAGGAATGCGGCGGAGATCGGATGGGTGAGGAACACCGACGCATCGCCCTGGCTGATGGCAAGCGCCCGGCGGAACTGCTCCTCGGCGAGCGGGCCGAGGATGAGCCCGATGATGCACGGCGCTACGGGAAACGAGTAGCGCCGCATCAGGAAGCCGAGGACACCGAGGAGATACAGCAGAATCAGGTCGAGGGTCGAGCGATTGAGGCTGTAGACGCCGAGGGTCGAAAAAACCAGGATGCCCGCGTAGAGCAGAGGCGCCGGGATCGCCAGCAGGCGGACCCACAGTCCGACCAGCGGCAGGTTGAGGATCAGCAGCATCACATTGCCGATGTAGAGGCTGGCAATCAGGCCCCACACGAGGGAACTCGAACCGGTGAACAGCAACGGACCGGGCTGCAGGCCATATTGCTCGAAGGCCACCAGCAGGATCGCGGCGGTTGCAGACGTCGGCAGGCCGAGAGTCAGAAGCGGCACCAGCACACCGGCCACTGCGGCGTTGTTGGCGGCCTCCGGCCCCGCCACGCCCTCGATGGCGCCTTTACCGAACTCCTCCGGTTTCTTCGAGAGCCTGCGCTCCAGGAAGTAGCAGAGGAAGGTCGGGATCTCGGTGCCGCCGGCCGGCAGGACGCCGAAAGGGAAGCCGATTGCGGTGCCGCGCAGCCAGGGTTTCCAGGACCGCGCCCATTCCTCGCCTGTCATGAACAGAGAACCCTTGACCGGGCTGATCTCGGCCTCGCGCAGATCGGGTCGGGATGCCAGATAGAGTGCCTCTCCGACCGCGAACAGCCCGACCGCGACGACGACGATGTCGATGCCGTGCAGGAGGCCGGGGATGCCGAAGGAAAGCCGCGGCTGACCGGTCAGGACGTCGATGCCGACAAGGCCGATGGCGATGCCGACGAGGAGGCTGGTGATGCCGCGCACGATCGAGGATCCGAGCAGCGCCGAGACTGTGGTGAATGCAAACACCATGAGTGCGAAATACTCTGCCGGCCCGAACCGCAGTGCCACGCGCACGAAAACGGGCGCGAGGAAAGTCAGCAGGATCGTGCCGATCGTGCCGGCGATGAACGATCCGATCGCTGCCGTGGCGAGCGCGGCTGCACCGCGGCCCTGGCGCGCCATGCGGTTGCCTTCGAGAGATGTGATGATCGAGCCCGATTCCCCCGGCGTATTGAGCAGGATCGAGGTTGTCGAGGAGCCGTACATGGCGCCGTAGTAGAGACCGGCGAACATGATGAAGGCTGCGGTCGGGTCAAGCTTGGCGGTCACCGGCAGCAGAAGCGCGATGGTGAGCGCCGGACCGATGCCCGGAAGAATGCCGATGAACGTGCCGAGCGTGACGCCCAGCAGGGACCACAGCAGGTTGTGGATGGTGAGCGCGGTCGAAAATCCAGAGCAGCAGGGAATCGAGCGCGCTCACGGTCAGAGAAGTCCGGAGAGGAGGCCGCCTGGCAGCTGCAGGTTGAGGAAGCGTGTGAACACCACATAGACCGCTGCCGATAGCGCCAAGGCAATGGCGCCGTCGCGCGCCGCGCGACGGCTGCCGAAGCCCCAGGCCACCGCCATGAACAACACGGCGGAGGACAGCACGAAGCCCAGCCGCTCAATGAGCAGAACCTGAGCGAAGAAGCCGAGCGAGATGGCGATGAGCGCGCTCCAGTCCGTTTCCGCAGCATCGGCGCGAAGCGCATGCGGCTTCCGCAGGGAAGCCTCGGCGATGAAGAACGCGCCTGCCGCGGCGAGCGATGCCGCGGCCAGATAGGGGAACACCTGCGGCCCGACCTTCGCATAGGCGGGCGCCACCTGCATGCGTGAGGTGTCGAAACCGATAACCGCGGCAATCGCAACGAGGCCGAGACCGGTGATGAGACCGGCCCGGGACACGCCGTTGTCGCCGCCCATGATTTTACTGGGTCAGACCTATGGTCTTCAGGACTTCGGTCACCCGCGCGTTCTCCGCCTCGATGAGCTTGGCGAACGCGTCGCCCGCCAGGTAGAGATCGATCCACTTCTTTTCGGCCAGCACCTTCTTCCACCCGTCACTCTTCGCCGCGGCATCGACGAGGTCGAGCAGCGCCTGCTTCTGGGCATCATCGAGGCCCGGAGCGGCGACGATGGCGCGCCAGTTGGCAAGGTCCACATCCACCCCTTGCTCCTTGAGGGTCGGGATGTCGATGCCGGCGACCCGCTCGGGCGCCGAGATCGCCAGCGCGCGCAGCTCGCCCGATTTGATCTGGCCTTCCCATTCGCCGTAGCCGCTGATGCCGGCGGTGACGTGACCGCCCAGGATCGCCGCAAGCGCCTCCCCGCCGCCCGAGAACGGCACGTAGTTGAGTTTCGCCAGGTCCGCGCCACCCGCCTTGGCGATGAGGCCGGCCAGGATGTGATCGGTGCCGCCGGCCGAGCCGCCGCCCCAGGCGACCGCGCCCGTGTCGGACTTGAGCTTGGCCATCAGGTCGCCGAGCGTTTTGATTTCAGAAGCAGCCGGCACGACCACCACCTCGTATTCGCCGGTGAGGCGGGCGATCGGCGTTACCTGTTCGAGAGTAGCCGGCGACTTGTTGGTGAGGATGGCGCCGAGCATGACAAGGCCGTTGACCATGAGCACGTCGCCGTTGCCCTTTTCCCTATCGACCAGCTGGGCGAGGCCGACGGTGCCGCCGGCGCCGGCAACGTTTTCGACCGTCACCGACTTGACCTGGCCGCCCGCCTTGATCACTTCCTCGAGCGCGCGTGCCGTCTGGTCCCAGCCGCCGCCCGGCTTTGCCGGTGCGATGATCCGCAGATCATCGAGCGCCAGTACCGGCGAAGCGAATGGCAAGCCCGCGATGGCGAGTTCGGTGGCAAGAAGAGCGGCGAGTTTCAGGCCTGATCGACGGTCCATTGTGTCCTCCCTTGGACGTAAATCCTGCGGCGCCACGGGCCGCCTCGAACTGCGAGCCTATTGCGTTGCCACCGCCGGGTCGAGTGGGCTTGAACGATGGGGATTGCGCTGCCGGGTTGGATGTGCATGGAAGCGCCATGGCTCTCTTCCCCAACCCCGTCGCGGTGGCGGTCGATGTTCCAGACCTCCTGCGCGCCCAGGCGCTTGCACGGACGGTTGCTCCGCATGTCGGTTGCCTGAAGCTCGGGATGGAGTTCTTTTATGCTCACGGCCGGACGGGTTACGAGGCGATCGCCGGGATCGGGCTGCCGATCTTTCTGGATCTCAAGCTCCATGACATCCCCAACACGGTTGCAAAGTCCATCGAGGCCTTGATGCGGCTCGAGCCGCGGCCGGCCATCATCGATGTTCATGCTCTGGGCGGCTCGACGATGATGAGGGCCGCCGCCGAAGCAGTTGCGGGACGGGCAAGGCTGGTGGCGGTCACCCTGTTGACCAGCCTCGATGATGGCGACCTCGCGGCACTCGGGTTCGCCGAACCGAAAGGCGTTGCCGGACATGCGCTGGCGCTGGCGTGCCTGGCCCAGGAGGCAGGGCTTGCCGGCGTGGTGTGCAGCCCCCATGATGTCGCGGCGATCCGGCAGGCCTGCGGGCCGGGGTTCCTGACCGTCGTGCCTGGGCTTCGGCCGCCGGGAAGCGCGCCGGGTGACCAGAAGCGTCATGCAACTCCCGGCGAGGCCCGCAAAGCGGGCGGCGACGTGCTGGTGATCGGTCGACCCATCACCGCTGCGTCCGATCCGGCCGGCGCTGCCAGGGCCGTGCTGAAGGAGATTTTGGATGCCGGTTGAGGTCAAAATCTGCGGCCTGTCGACGGCCGACGCGCTGGAGACGGCGATTGAAGCGGGCGCGCGCTACGTGGGGCTCGTATTCTATCCTCCGAGTTCGCGCGCCATCAATCCGGAAGCGGCGCGCGTTCTCGCCGGCAGGGCACGCGGCAGGGCTGGGATCGTGGCCCTTGTCGTTGACGCGGATGATGAGCTTCTGGCGCGAATTACCGCTATTGTGCGCCCGGATTATTTCCAGGCGCATGGCCGGGAGGACGCCGGTCGTATCGCCGAAATCGCGCGCTCAACCGGTGTGCCGGTGATCAAGGCCATCAAGGTCGAGGGGCGGACCGACATCGATACGGCCAAGCCCTACCGCGATGTTGCGGCGATGATGATGTTCGATGCCAAGGCGCCTGCCACGCTCGCCGGTGCGCTGCCCGGCGGCAATGGCCTGGCGTTCGACTGGACACTGCTCTCCCGCGAAGGCACGCCGCGCCGCTTCATGCTGGCGGGCGGCCTCAACCCCGCCAACGTCGGCCGGGCAATCGAGGTTACGGGCGCGCCCATCGTCGATGCCTCATCGGGAGTGGAATCGTCGCCCGGAGTGAAAGACGCTGGGTTGATCAGGAAATTCATTGAGGCGGCGCGGGCGGCTGGCTAAGACCGGTTGCTGTTGTTTCAAGGAAAAGCGCTTGAACCTCGATCTTCCCAATTCCTATCGCACCGGGCCCGACGAGCGGGGCTTCTTCGGCATCCATGGCGGACGGTTCGTCGCGGAGACCCTGATGCCGCTCATCCTCGAGCTCGAGCGGTCCTACGAGCAGGCGAGGCAGGATCCCTTCCTTCCAGAAGCAACTCGACGATTTCCTGGAGCACTACGTAGGCCGCCCGAGCCCGCTTTATTTCGCCGAGCGCCTGACCAGCTACCTCGGCGGCGCCAAAATCTATTTCAAGCGCGACGAGCTCAATCACACCGGCGCCCACAAGATCAACAATGTGCTGGGCCAGATCCTGCTCGCCCGACGCATGGGCAGGACCCGCATCATTGCCGAGACAGGCGCCGGCCAGCACGGGGTCGCCACCGCCACGGCCTGCGCGCGGTTCGGACTCAAATGCATCGTGTACATGGGCGAGGTCGATATCGAGCGGCAGAAGCCCAACGTATTCCGGATGAAGCTTCTGGGCGCGGAGGTGATCCCGGTGCATTCGGGTTCGCGCACTCTCAAGGATGCGCTCAACGAGGCGCTGCGCGACTGGGTGGCGAACGTGGAAGATACGTTCTACTGCATCGGCACCGTCGCGGGACCTCATCCCTACCCGCAGATGGTGCGCGATTTCCAGTCCGTCATCGGCGTCGAGACGCGAAAGCAGATGGTCACAGCGAGAGGGTCGTCTGCCCGATTCGATCGTCGCCTGCATCGGCGGCGGCTCCAACGCCATGGGCCTGTTCCATCCGTTCCTCGACGACAGGAGCGTCGACATCTACGGCGTCGAGGCGGCAGGTTCGGGGCTTCGGTCCGGCAAGCACGCAGCCTCCATCAGCGGCGGCCGCCCCGGCATCCTGCATGGCAACCGCACCTACCTTCTGATGAACGATGACGGCCAGATCACCGAGGCCCATTCGATTTCCGCCGGTCTCGACTATCCAGGCATTGGTCCCGAGCACTCCTGGCTGCATGACGTGGGGCGGGTAAACTATGTTTCGGCGACCGACCAGGAAGCGCTCGCAGCGTTCCAACTCTGCTGCGAGCAGGAAGGCATTATTCCCGCGCTCGAGCCTGCTCACGCACTCGCCCACGTGATCAAGCTTGCACCGACCAAGCCGAAGAATCACCTCATCGTCATGAATCTGTGTGGCCGCGGCGACAAGGACATATTCACAGTGGCGCGGCGCCTGGGAGTCGAACTGTGATGACGCGCATCGAAACGAGATTCGCTTCGCTCACCAGGGAAGGCAGGGCGGGTCTCGTCGCCTTCGTCACGGCGGGCGATCCCGACTATGCGACATCTCTCGAGATCGTGCGCGGCTTGCCGGCGGCCGGCGCCGACCTCATCGAGCTCGGCATGCCGTTCACCGACCCCATGGCCGACGGGCCGGCGGTGCAGGCCTCTTCGCTCCGGGCCCTGAAGGCCGGCCAGACGATGAGCAAGACCCTGGCGCTCGTGCGCGCCTTCCGGGCCCAGGAGCCGGCAACGCCCATCATCCTGATGGGCTACCACAATCCCGTATTCATCTATGGCGTGACCCGGTTTCTGGAGGATGCCAAGGCGGCTGGTGTCGACGGCCTGATCGTCGTCGACCTGCCGCCGGAACATGACGATGAGTTGTGCCTGCCGGCGCTGGCGCACGGATTGAATTTCATCAGGCTCGCCACACCTACCACCGACGATCACCGGCTCGCCAAGGTGCTCTCCAACACGTCCGGCTTCGTCTATTATGTGTCGGTGCTCGGCATCACCGGCACCAAGACACCGGATGTCGGACAGGTAAGGTCCAACGTCATGCGCATAAAGAAGCACACGACGCTGCCGGTCGCCGTCGGCTTCGGCGTGAAGACAGCGGCCCAGGCGCGCGCCATCGCCGGCACTGCCGATGCCGTCGTGGTCGGCTCGGCACTCGTCACCGCGGTGCGCGACAGTTTGACCCGCGCCGGCAAGGCGACTGCGCGCACTCCCAAATCGGTGCTCGCCCGCGTGCGTGAGATCGCCGTCGGGCTCAAGCAGACGCCGCGACTTGGGGCAGCGCAGTGAACTGGATCAGGAACTTCATCCGGCCGAAGATCCGGGGCTTTCTCGGCACCCGGAAGGATGTGCCGGAGAACATGTGGATCAAATGCCCGGAGACCGGGCAGATGGTCTTTTATCGCGATCTCGAGGCCAACCTTTTTGTGATCCCGGGGTCCGGCTACCACATGCGCATTGCCCCGGAGGCGCGGCTCGCGGCTCTTTTCGACGACGGCGCCTACGAGAAGCTGGCGTTGCCACAAGTCGCCGTCGATCCGCTCGGATTCCGCGACGAGCGGCGCTACAGCGATCGGCTCAAGGAAGCGCGGCAGAAGACCAACGCCGAGGATGCAATTCTCGCCGCGCATGGCGATCTCGACGGCATGCCGATCGTGGCGGCGGTGCAGGACTTCGCTTTCATGGGCGGTTCGCTCGGCATGGCGGCGGGGGAGGCCATCATCACCGCGATGCGTGCCGCAGTCGAGCGCAGTTGCGCGTTTATCCTGTTTGCGGCCTCCGGCGGCGCCCGCATGCAGGAAGGCATTCTGTCGCTCATGCAGTTGCCGCGCACCACCATCGCGGTCCAGGAGCTGCGCGAGGCGAAACTGCCGTACATCGTCGTGCTCACCAATCCGACGACCGGAGGCGTGACCGCCTCCTACGCCATGCTGGGCGACATACATCTGGCCGAGCCGGGTGCGCTGATCGGCTTCGCCGGCCCGCGGGTGATCGAGCAGACGATCCGCGAAAAGCTTCCCGACGGCTTTCAGCGGGCCGAATATCTCGAGGCCCACGGCATGGTCGACGCAGTGGTGCCCCGGCACGACCTGCGCCCGACGCTCTCCCGGCTGATTCGCATGCTGATGAAGGCGCCGGCGCTCGCCGTTTCCGGGACGACGGTCGTCATCAGCGAGCCTGAGCCGGTCGAGCTGCTCGCCGCCCAGTAGGCGCGACGCAACATCGATTCGGTGCCATGGCGTTGAGCGATGCCATCCTGACGCGGCTTCTCGCCTTCCATCCCAAGATCATCGACCTCTCTCTCGAGCGCATGTGGCGCATCCTGGCGCTGCTCGACAATCCCGAGGAGCGGCTGCCGCCGGTCGTCCATGTAGCGGGAACCAACGGTAAGGGGTCGACGATTGCTTTTCTGCGGGCGATTCTCGAGGCGGCGGGCCTGCGCGTGCATACCTACACTTCGCCGCACCTCGTCAGGTTTCACGAGCGCATCCGGCTGGCAAGCGGTCAGGGGTCAAGCGAGCTCATTACCGAGGAGGCGCTCGCAGCGGTGCTCCAGGAATGCGAGCAGATAAACGGTGGCGCGCCCATTACTTTTTTCGAGATTACGACCGCAGCGGCTTTTCTGGCGTTTTCGCGTCTACCCGCTGACTATCTGCTGCTCGAGGTGGGACTGGGCGGGAGACTCGACGCCACGAATGTGATAGCCCGGCCGCGGCTGTCGGTCATCACGACGATCGGCTTGGATCATCAAAAGCATCTCGGCGATACCCTCACCCTCATTGCCCGCGAGAAGGCGGGAATCCTCAAGAAAGGCATTGCGGCGGTCATCGGACATCAGCCTGACGAAGCGCTGGCCGAAATCAGGCGCGTGGCGTCCGGGCTCGCCGCACCCCTGTCGGTTGCCGGAGAAGACTGGCTGGTGTCCGAGCAGCAGGGCGGTCTTGTCTATCAGGACGGCGAAGCGCTGCTCGATTTGCCGAAACCACGGCTGAGCGGCCGTTTTCAGATCGACAATGCCGGTCTTGCGATCGCCGCCACGCGCCAGATCGCGAACCGCGCCATCGACGATGTCGCAATGGCGCGGGGTCTGCGCAGCGCGGCCTGGCCGGCCCGCATGCAGCGGCTTGGCTCAGGGCTCCTGACGGAGCTGGCGGGTAGGGGAGCAGAGTTGTGGCTTGACGGTGGTCACAATCCGCTGGGCGGCGAGGCGCTGGCTGAAAGCATGGCCGAGCTCGCACGACGTTCACCCAAACAGCTGGTGATCATCTGGGGCATGCTAGACACCAAGAATGCCCGTGCCTTCATCCACCCTTTCCGGGCGTTGGCGCGAAGCGTGGTTGCCCTCGCCATACCGGGCGAGCCGGGCGCCATGGCGGCCGACGAGCTCGTTCGCATCGCGCAGTCGGAAGGTATCGATGCCTGCTCGGCCGGTTCGATCGAACAGGCGGTTCGCAAGGCGGCAAGCCTGGCGCCGGACGCTCGGATCCTGATTGCCGGCTCGCTCTATCTCGCCGGCCGGGTGCTCGCGTTACATGGCGGTGAGCGCATGTCCGCGGTGAGCGGAACAGCGCCAAGGTAGTTGCCCTGGCCTGTTCCCACAGATGCGATGCCGGCAGTTATAGCGAGCGGTTGATCCAGTCGACGAGCTTGCTTTTGGGTGCTGCGCCGACCTGGGTCGCGGCGACCTCGCCGCCTTTGAACAGCATCAACGTCGGGATACCGCGTACACCGTAGCGCGAGGGAACCGAAGGGTTCTCATCGATGTTCAGCTTGACCACCTTGATCCTGCCGTTCATTTCGGTTGCGATCTCCTCCAGCGCCGGAGAGATTTGACGGCACGGGCCGCACCATTCGGCCCAGAAGTCAACCACCACTGGACCGTCGGACTTCAGTACGTCTTGTTCGAAGCTCTGGTCGGATACCTTGCCGGTCGCCATCTGTGATCTCGCTGTTGATTCTTGTCTAGCGAAGGTAGGTTCGGTCGTCGCCACGGTCAAGGACCGGCATCTCTGCAATTCAAGGCGGACAAGCAAGAAGTGCAGTGTCCATGAGCCCGGCAGGGACTTCCATGAGCTTCAGAGACTCGGTCCACAAAATCGCGCCACGCACGGTCTTTTGCGGGTAAATGGAGGCAAGCGCCAGCCGGTAGAGTGCGAGCTGCCTGATGTATGCCGGGTCGATGTCAGCCAGAGTGCGAGGCGGGGGCCGGCTCGCCTTGTAGTCCACGACAAGAACGTCATGCTCGCGCACGAGCAACCTGTCGATCCGCCCCGCCATTGCAGCCTCCCTGCCGTCCGGAAGCTTCACCTGCGCGGCGATTGAAACCTCAGCCAGGCCCTCCGGCGAGAAAACGTCACGGAATTCGCCGTGATCGAGCACCGCCACGGTGGAGGAAAGAATGTCCTCCTGGCCGCGTGCATCCAGGCCGTGCCCGGGCATTGCAAGATAGCGCCTTGCAGCCGCCTCCCGCGCTGCCGGATCGAGTCCGGGTAGGGCCTCGAGCAGGCGATGAATGTGGACGCCTCGCGCCCGGTCGCGGCCGGCACCTCCTCGCAGCGGCGGATTGATAGTCTCCTGCGGGTGAGCGGCAGGCCGGCGCGAGGGTTTCAGTTCTGGTACGTCTGTTGCCGCAGCAGCCGGCAAAGTATCGATCCACTCCGGCAGCGGCTCAAAGGTGGCCTCATCCTCTTCGTCCTCTGGAAACTCGCCGGTACCCGGTTCGACACCCTCGTAGAACCATATGATGCGGCCTTCCGGATCGGTGCGCGATTTGCCGATCTGCCGAAGTACCGGCGCGACGCGCAGGTACCAGCACTGGGGCGGCAACGCGTCCTCCGGACGGTTGTGGAAGCCGCATATATAGAGACGGTCCCTGGCCCGGGTCATTGCCACATATAGCAGCCGTTCGTACTCGGCCATGGCCCGGGCGCGAGCCTGATCGCGAAGCTCGGCGATCAGAGCCGGGTCCTTGTCCGACCTTACCCGCCACAGCGGCACGCTGAGGTGGCCAAGGGAATGCTTGACGGTCGCGGCAAGGACGTGCGGCTCCTTCCGACGCTCGGGGATCTCGCAGGTATCTGCCAGGATGACGATATTGGCCTCGAGCCCCTTGGCGCCGTGCACCGTCATGACGCGGACTTCTTCTGACGCCCTGCTCCATGTCGCGCTTCAGCACTGTATCCTCGGATTCGATCCAGCAGAGAAACTCTGAGAGCGAGGCCGTTTGCCCACCGCTGGGGTCGAGGCACTCCGACAAGAAGGCGTCGAGCGGCTCGCCGCATTGACTTCCGAGGCGCGCGATGAGCCGCTCGCGTCCCCGATCGGCAGTGAGCACGCCGGCAAAGAATTCGAATGGCGCCCGATACCCTGCTTCCTCCCTCCACTTTTCGAACCTCGCGAGCGCTGTGCGGTAGGGGTGCCCGTCCTCAACCGCCGCTTGCAGCCGCTGCCAGAGCGTGCACCGCCCCCGGGCGGAGGCCAGGATCAGCAGGTCGTCATCGCCGATGGGCTTGCCATCGTCACGTTCCACCAGCGGACTCTTCAGAAGGCAGGCCAGCATCTGATCGTCGGCGGGCAGCAACACCGCATGACCGAGGGCGAGGAGATCCATGACGGCAATATTCGTCGTCAGCTTGAGCCGGTCGGCGCCGCTGACCGGAAGACCCTCTTTCTTCAGCGCCCGCACCAGTTCATCCATCAAGGTGGTGCGCTGGCGGACGAGGATGAGAATATCGCCCGGACTGACCGCTCGTCCGCGCCCTGAAAGAGGCTCTTTGTCCGCGATCCAGCGGCGGATTTCGCCGGCGATACGCGAGGCCAGCCTTCGCCGCGGATGTTCGCTGAAATCGTAGATGAGGGGAGCGTGCCAGGCATCGCGCACGCGCCGAGCGTCTCTGGTCTCGAGTGGCCAGAGCTCTACTCTGCCCGGAGCAGTGGTTCGGCTGGCTTCGTGGACGACGTCCGGAAAAACACGGTCGACAACTTCGAGAATGGCCTTCGTTGACCGGAAGGAGACCGTCAGACCGATTTCCGGCACGCTGCGGCCGGCACTCAGAATCCTTGCGGCGAAATACCTGCGCATGTCCTCGAATGCCGCCGGGTCCGCGCCCTGGAAAGCGAATATGCACTGCTTTTCGTCGCCGACGACGAACAGTGTGCGCCTGAGCCCGGACCGGGCGCCTTCCCCGGCAAAGAACTCGGCCGCGATGCCCTGGACGATCTGCCACTGCGCGCGGCTGGTGTCCTGGGCCTCGTCGATGAGCAAATGATCGATGCCGCCGTCGAGCTTGTAGAGAACCCAGTTCGCGGTTTCAGGATCGGAGAGCAGCGACAGTGTCTTGTGTATCAGATCGTCGTAGTCGAAGTAGCCGAGCGCGCGTTTGCTCGCCTCGTAGCGGTTGAGGATCGGCGCGGCGAGTGCCACGAGAGCGGACGTCGCCTCATACACGCCGAGGCGGCGGGCGCGCTCGAACAGGGGGGCCAGGCGCGTGCCTTCGCTCGCCAGAAATTCGGCACAGGCCGGGCTCGCGGCGCAAAGCCGGCGCGGCGGGAAGGCGCCCTTGCTGCGTGGCTCGCCTTTCTTCGTCAGAAAGAGCGTCTGCAGATGGCTGAGCAACTCCTCCTCTGAACCCGCGGCAAGCAGACCCCGGATGGCCGGCAGCAGCGCGCATCCGCAGCCGATGGCTTCGATCTGCGCGCCTGCCTCGGAATAGGCGGCGCGATCGAGACCGCCGGCGAGGTCGCGGGCGAAATTTGCCAGGGTGTCCTCCGCAGCGAGCTCGAGGGCTGCCGACAGGATTTGCTTTCTGGTTTCCTCACGTCCGTAGAGTGCGATAGTTTCGCGATAGGCCAGAAGTTCCAGCAGCAGGCCTTCGAAACCGGCCGTCGTCACGTGGCGGGCCACGGTCGCTACGGCGCCGACAAGTGCTTCCTCCCTGCCGGCGAGCACTGCGTCCTGAGCTGCCGTCAGCAGCTGGTGTTGCAGCCGTTCATCGATGATCTGGAAGCCCGGTACAGCGCCGGCCTCCACTGGAAAACGCTGCAAAAGTCTTTCGCAAAAGGCGTGGATGGTCTGAATGTGGAGCCGCCCCGGGGTTTCGAGAGCGGTCGCGAACAGTCGCCGCGCCGCCCGAATTTCTGCCGGCGTCTGAACTCATGCCGGTCAGGGCGGCGAGGTGCGAGCCAAGCCGGGTGTCGTCGAGGCCGGTCCACTCGCTCAACCTCCCGAACAGGCGCCGCTCCATCTCGGCGGCCGCTGCTTTCGTGAACGTGAGGCAGACGATGCGGGCGGGCTTGGCCCCCTGCAGCATCAGCCGCACCATGCGGTCGATCAGCACGTGGGTTTTGCCCGATCCGGCGTTGGCCGACACCCAGGAGGAGTCTTCCGGATCGGATGCGAGCCGCTGGGCGTCTGTAGTTATGACCTGAGTGAAGACCGTCATTGCACCAGCCGCCATTCGTCGGCACGCGCCAAGTGTTGTATGCCTCCGCGGCGCGCGTCTTTCATTCCCTTGTCGGCCAGGGCGAGGTAGGGTGTAGCGGGATCAAGATATTGAGCAAGTAGCTGCCGTACCCCCGCCGCTGCCTTATCGGCGAGGGTCATTGCTGCGGTTGCGTTGTGAGCCGGCCGCAGCGTGCCCGGGACAGCTCCGCCCGACAACCGCACGTAATTGAGTTCAGTCACCGGGCTGGGATCGATCCCAGCAAAGGCTCCCGCCATGGCGAGCCATGCCTCGAGAGCGAGTTGTGGATTCAGGCCCGAAGCGACGTCCTGGTAGGAGGGCAGCTTTCCGGTCTTGTAGTCGATGATCCGCAGGTGTCCGTCGGTCAGCACATCGATGCGATCGGCGCGCGCAGTGAAGGTGAATATCTGGCCGCCCACCGGCACGCGAATGCTGCCTGAAACTTCGAAGTGCCGGCGTGCCGTACGCTCGCGCAATTTGCGTTCCTCGGCGACGAACCATCGAGCCATGCGCTCGAAACGCGGCCACCACAGGTGCAAGGCAGGTGGATCGCTGCCGAACCGCGCCAATGCGGCGCGCAGGCAGTCGAGAAAGACCACCTGCCCGTCCGCGATATTGCCGGCGCTGGCGCGCTCGCCATAGCGCCGCAGCGCCTCGTGAAGCGCCGTTCCGCGTTCAGCCGGGCCCAGCGGTTTGGCGAGCGGGTCCAGCTCGCGCAAAGCAAGAATGTTTTCGGCAAATATCCGGTAGGGGTTTTCGATGAGCTTTACGACGCGCGTGACGCTCCACGTATGGGGACGCAGATGCACGGGGGGCGCAGGCATGGCGGGGCCGACGCTCGCCGGAGGTCGGCGCTGATCGAGGCGCGTGGCCCAATCGAGCCACCTTGCGGATCGCGAATCGTGGCGATGACCCGTGGCCGCGATGAGCGCGCCAAGGCGCAGCAGAAACGGCGATGGAACGGTGGGCTCGCCGTCGGTCTTCCTGGCGCAGGTGAGATAGACTTCGCCGCCTGCGAAGCTCTGGACGAAGTCGTGGGCGGCGAGACCGATCCGCCGTTCGGACTGCGACAGGCCGATCTCCTTCTTCATGGGCCGCGATAGCCATGGATCGACGCGCGGCTTGGGCGGCCAGGTGTTCTGCGTGAGTCCGGCGAGAACCACGATGTCGGATTTCACGAGCCGCGCCTCGAGCAGCCCCAGAATGGATATGCGGGGATGACCCGCGTGCAGCTGCCATACCGGGCGAGCTTCGAGCTCACTCTCGAGCAGCGCCAGGTAGTCGGCAGGCCGCAGTAGAGGCGCATGGTCGGCGTGGCCCAGCAGATCGTCGGCCAGTTCGGCAAGCGCCTCGCCGCCCGGCCCTCTCCAAAGCACGTCCCTATCTGCAGGGGAGGCGGACAGCGCATCGGCGGTCATGAGGTGGGCGTGCAGGTAGTGGCGCAACGGGCGCGGCTCGTTGGTTGTGCACAGGTCGAGGAAGGGAGACGCGGCAGCCGCCAGACCGGCGATGAAATCGGCGATCTGCGACCAGTCGTCCTCGGAAAGACGCCGTACGGACGGATGCAGATGCGCATGTTCGCTGCTTCTGGCCGTCGCCTCGGCGCGCCGCCTTGCGCACAGCTCCTGCAGTGCCTCGAGCCCGGGAGCGGGCGGCATGCCCCTTAGCAGGGCGATTTCCGTTCGCTCGATGAGCGAGGTGGCCGCCGCCCGCGGTCGGCCGAGGGTGAAGAGTTGATGCTTGAGCAGCGCTGCCAGCTCGCGCGTCCCGGTGCGGGAAACCCCCAATTCGGCAATCTGGCGCATGAACGTGCCTTGCGGTAGGCGCGCCAGGGGTTCGCCGGCGGAATCGTCGGCTTCGATGCGCCACCTGCCGAGCTCCGCCTTGACGCGCCGGGCAAGGCGGCGGTCGGGTGTGACGAGGCTTGCGGAAAGGCCGGGCCTCTCCAATACGCTGCGCAGGATCAAAGCGATCGCGAGCGTTTCCCTGGCCTCGTCAGGTGCTTCGATGATCTGCAGACCTTCCAGCGCCCGCGGCAGGCTGGCGCCCGACTGGGCAAGGATATCTTTCCAGCGGTCGCTGGTAGCTGCCGGGCGCATCAGCTCGCTGGCGAGCCACAGGCGCGGAGTGCTGGGCCGTTCGTTCGCAATGCCGGGCAAAAGTCTGACTTCCCGGCGATCGATACCGATGGTCCGCAAGAGCCGGTGCATCCCGTGCTGCGGATGGCTTTCCTCGGCCAGCGTTTCCTGCCAGCTTTCATCGTCCATCATCTGGTCGAGACCGGGGAGCACGACGGCCCCGCGCGGCATCCCCGCAATCACCTTGAGCAAATTGGCTGTCGCCGGGATCGTGCCGGTCGAGCCTGCAGCGATGATCGGGCGGGGGTAGGGTTGTGCGGCGAGACGGCGCGCTTCCTCGCGCATCAGCAGGCCGCGGCGCCGTGTACGACTCTCGAGCCCCAGACCCTTTAGCTCCTGCGGCCACCGTATACGGATGATTTTCAGGAAATCGAGCATCGCCGCGCGGTGCCGGGCAAAGTCGGGCCCGATGAGCTTTTCCAGCGCATCGAGGCTCACTTCTTCGGTATCAAAACCTTCGATCAACTCGATCAGCGAGCGCGCCATCCCGAACACCTGGCCCGGATGTCCGCTCAGACTGCGGGCAAGCTCGCTCTCCGCGTTGGCGCTCAGCCACTCATTGATCAGGCGTGAGAGAAGAAATAGCTGTTGCGTCTCTCCGACTGCCGGCGGGACCGAGAAGGAACCATCGTCCGGCAGGAGCGCGGTGAAGCCGAACGGGTCGTCGTCGATGTCGCCCAGGGGCCGCAGACGGGGGAGGAGGAGCGCCCGTCCATCGGCCGCGGAAAGGAAGGCCTCCGTCAGCGTGCGAGCGGCCCGCCTCGTAGGCAGAAGCACGGTCCATCCCGGCAGCTCGAGACTATCCGGCGGGGGTGCACCGGGGTCTGGAAAACCGCCGGCCAGGATGGCTCGCGCGAGACTTGGCAGGAACGCAACATCGGGAGGTATCGTAAAAACTCGGAGGTCCCGGTTCATACAACAGGGAGGGGGCCGACCAGGGACCGCAATGCTTTTTCGGCGTGCCCGATCGATTCCGGCGAACCCACATGGATCCAGCGACCGTCGTGGATGAGGCCGTGAAGCCGTCCGAGCCTGGCTACCCGATCCCACAGCAGGTTGATCGAGAATTTTCCTTCGGGCGCCGCCGTGAACAGTTTCGGCGATACCAGATGACAACCGGCGTACACGTAGGGCGCTGAGCCGTCCTTCGGTTTCCTGATCAGCCGGCCGCCGGCATCGATATCAAAGTCGCCCCGGCTCTCATAGCCGATTGCGGTGTCTCGCGGGCAAAGGAGGAGCAGGCTGTCCATCACGCTTTCATCCCACACCGCACTGAGACGTGCGAGCGCGGGCGTTGGCCCGTCGAGCCAGAAGCTGTCGCTGTTGATCACAAAGAAGGCTTCCGGTCCGAGGTGCGGCAGCGCTCGCACGATCCCCCCGCCGGTGTCGAGCAGTTCGCGGCGTTCGTCGGAAATCACGATCTGCGGCGCACACTGACGCTTTGCCCAGCGTTCGATCTGATCCGCCAGATAGTGAACGTTCACCACCGCCAGCCAGACCCCGGCCTCGCGCAGGCGGTCGAAGGCATAGTCGATGAGAGCCTTGCCGGCAACTTCTATGAGCGGCTTGGGCATCGTCGCCGTCAGAGGCTGCATGCGGGTGCCGAGGCCGGCTGCCAGCACCATGGCGGTTCGTCTCTGCGCCGGCGGTGCAGTGGCTCGCCGCTCGTTCATCTGCCGCAGGCGACCCGCTCACGCACCTCGAGCGGCAGGTGAGTGTCGTACCAGGCCTTTAACTCGGCGAGTACCGGCGCCTTGAAGTTGGCTTCGAGGTAGCGATTGAGCTTGCCGAGGTGGCGGAGGTATTGCGGCTTGTTGTCCCGCTTTGCGAGTCTGGCGAAGATGCCGAGCACCTTGGTCAACCGCTGGGTGGCAAGAATGAGATAAGCGCGGCGGAAAGCTGCCTCATCGAAGTCCTTCTCTGCCGCAGTCCGATACGCGCAATAGTAGTCGAGCAGTTCGCGCGCCGTTTCGGCCCGTACTTCGACCCGGGCGTCCTGCAGCATCGACCCGAGATCATAAGCCGGATGTCCCAACAGTGCGTCCTGGGTGTCGATGATGCCGACGCGGGCCGCGCCCTCGCGGCCGGCCAGCCACAACAGATTTGGCGAATGATAGTCGCGCAGCACCCACGTTTTCTTGCCGATCATGACGTGCGGCCAAAGTTTCCGCCACACCGCCATGAACCCGGCGTGCGCCTCCTCGCTTGCCGTCGTTTGCCTGGCGAGCGGCCAGAACCAGTCGATGAGCAACTCGACCTCGATCTCCAGCGCATCCTGGTCGTAGTGCGGCAACTTATGCATGCCACCACTGGGAATCGGGGTCGCGGCCGGCCAATCCTGGGCCGCAATGTCGGCAAGCACGGCGACCGCGGCTGTCATCGGCTCGTCAATGGGCAGGCGCTCGTTCATCATACGGCCATAGAGCGCGTCGCCGAGATCTTCAATGACCAGGAACCCGTTTGCGAGGTCGGCCTCGAACAGCTCCGGCGCGCTGAGCCCGCGCGATCTGAGACCCTCGTTGATGGCCGCCACGGCGCGGGTATCTTCAGCGAGATGCGCGATGGCGCTGTAGGATTTGCCGTTGCGTATTGGAGGACCGTCGGGTCGTGCGGGCATGTCCATGAGCACGGCGCGCCTCTCCCCCAGCACCAGACGCTCATAGCGCCGGGTCGAAGCGTCACCCTCGAAAAATCGTCGCCTGGCCCCTCGCCAGGCAGACCGCTCGAGGAAGAGCCTGAGCACCTCCAGCCGGTGGACGCGGGCGGCCCAGCTGCCGTGACCTCGAAGCCGTGCTCTTCGTCCCGTCCCCGCCATATCGAGCGTCACAGTCAGCCGGTCCTGCGGCAGATCCGCACCCAGCCGCTCCGGCCACTCCACTATCGCTACCTGGCCGTCTGTTCGGTCGTTCCATCCGAGCTCGACGGCTTCCGTGGCGGATCTCAACCGGTAAAAATCGAAATGTACCGTCGGCAGCCGACCGCTTTCATAGCTCTGCATCAGCGTGAAGGTCGGACTGGGGACCTCCATGGGGCGGTCGTCGTGAAGCGCCCAGATCAGCCCGCGGGCCAGTGACGTCTTGCCGCTGCCAAGGTCACCGGCGAGCAGGATGACATCGCCGGGCTTTGCTACGAGCGACAGTTCGCCACCGAGAGCGAGCGTTGCCGTCTCGTCCGGCAAGTGTCGTTCGACTTGCGTATCAATCCCCATAATGGCGGCGGGCGAGTTCACGACGCCTTCCGGATGCGGGCTTCCGCGGCTTCGCTGGCGCCGAGCGCCCGCCCTCCCGAGGCCGGACCTTTGACCGGGAAGCGGCAGACGACCGTTGTGCCCTTGTTGACCCGCGAGTGCAGCGTGACTTTACCTTCATGGAGCTCGACGAAGCTCTTGACGATCGCCAGTCCGAGCCCGGGGCCGCGATGGCCGCCGGCCACCGGCTGCGCCTGGAAGCGGTCAAAGGCGCGGCTCTGGAATTCGGGATCTATGCCTTTGCCGGTGTCGGACACCCAGAGAAGGATGTCCGCGCCGTCGCGCTTGGCGCCCATGCGCACCTCGCCGCCGGGCGGGGAAAAGCCGATGGCGTTGGACAAAAGATTGGTGACGATCTGGCGTATGCGCTTATCGTCGCCCACGAACTCGGTGGCGTCTTCGGCGACTTCGATGAACAGCGTCAGGTCCCGCGAGGCGCAGGCTTCGTCCATGCTCTCGGCCACTTCGCGCAGCAGATCCTCGCACCTGCAAAGAGCTTAGTCTCAGCTCCATGGCGCCAGCGTCAATGGTCGTGAGGTCGAGAATGGCGTCGATGATGGCGAGCAGGTCGTTGGAAGAGGTCTGGATGTGGCGCAGGTATTCGTGCTGCTTGGTTTGCAGCTCGCCGGCGATGCCGATCGACAGGCTTTCCGAAAAGCCGATGATGTTGGTCAGGGGCGTGCGCAGCTCGTAGGATACGTTGGAAAGGAAGTTGGTCTTGAGCCGGTCGGCCGCCTCCAGCGCCTCGGCGCGCTCGCGCAGCGCGTTCTCCATTCGCGTCGTGGCGGTCACGTCGGCATAGGTCAGCAGCGTGTTGCCGTCGGGCAGAGGCACCGTGGCCGCCTGCAGCACCATGCCGTCCGGGCGGGCGATGCGTTCATTGAGCGGCTCTCGACCGGTGTCGAACGAGGTCACTGCGTATTTCAACTCCTCCCACATCGCCGCATCGCCGAACAGCAGTCGGGCGCGCTCGATCACCTGGTCGACGTGGGGCTGCTCGTTGAGGAATTCGGGCGCCAGCGACCATATGCGGGCAAAGGTCGGGTTATAGAGTCGCAACCGTCCATCGGTGGCGAACAGTGCCAGACCTTCATGCAGATTGTCGAGCGTCTCGCGCTGCACGCCGATGAGGGCGTTATATTGGCTTTCCAGCCGGATTTTTTCGGTCACGTTCTCATAAAGATAGGTCACGCCGCCGAACGGATGCTGCTCGCAAACCACGCGCAGAGACTGCCCGTCCGGCAGGTGCCACCAGGTCTCTCCCGACTCGAGAGTGGTGTAGGCTTTGAGCTGGTTGGCTCGCCAGTCGCGATAGTTCGCCTGCTCGGGCAGCTTGCGCTCCGAGCGCAGGCGGTCGAGGATCTCCCCGTCACTGGGCTTGCCTTCCAGCCACGTCGCATCGAGCCCCCACAGCTCGACATAGGCGGCGTTGAAAAATCGCAGCTTCTGGTCCGGCCCGAAGATGGCGATTGCGGTTTGCAGCTTGTCGAGCGTGTTGGCGTGAGCGCGGATATGGCGCTTGAGCTCGCGTTGCGATTCCTCGAGCGCGGTGGTGTCGACTGCGAAGCAGGCGAATCCGTCCGAAAGCCCGGCTTCGTGAATGTCCAGGGAGCGCTTGCCACCGCCGATGATCGCATGGGCGCGCCCCTGGCGCCGCTCGCCCTCACTGAGGTTGGCCCTGTCGAAGTCGATCCTTGCCGGCTCCACGATCTCGATGCCCCTGCCGACTACCGCGTCGATGTCCTCGAATTCCACTGCCTCGAGATACACCCGATTGACCCAAATGAGCTGCCGCTTGCCGTCTCTCAGCCAGACCGGGAAAGGGGCACTATCGAGAATGGCGCTCAAGCGCTCGACCTGGCGCGAAAGCTTACGGACATCGTAGGCCATTTCGGTCGTATGCCGGCGCTCGCCCGCCAGCGGCCTGAGTCTCAGGGTTGCGAGCCCGCCGGCAGCGCGCCCGTCGGCCTCGAGAAGATCGCCGGCAAGCGTCTTGATGCCGATGTTGAAAGCGAGGCCCTGGTCCTTGAGGTTGGAGATCGCGTTGCCGATTGCGACGGCTGATTCAGGCTCGAGCCAGCGGGCAAAGTCCGCCAAGGTCTGAGGTTCGTGCGGGACCTGCGCGGTGCCGCGCATGGCGCCGACGACCCGATCGGGAGTGGCGCTGTTGCCGCGCCAGATGAACAAGAGGTGTGGCTCGGCGGTGAGCGCGGCCTCGGCTTCGTCCAGAGAGCCCTCGAGCTCGGCGATCCGCCGCCGCGACTTCGCACCATCTCGGGTCAGCCGGCGGACGACCACCAGCGCCCATAGCGAGACGGCCACCATGAGGAGGCCGACAGAGAGCGTCAGGGGATTTCCGGTGAGGCTGCTTTCCAGCTCGGCGAGGCTGGGAAGCTCGAAAGCTGAAGCCATCGGAGAGGCCGCCTGCATGGCCAGCGCCGAGCCCAGGAGCTCCGCTGCGCGCCACCAAAAACCGGGTTCGCTGCGCTGGTTCGTCCATGAGGCGGGCATTTGGTCAGGCATCATGGCCGTGCGTGGCACGGACATCCCCTTGGCGATGCACAGCTCCTTCGCCGGATCGGACCGGTGTCCGGGCGTGACAAAATATGCATCTGTCTCCGCTCGCTGAGGAACGAGGAAACCCCAGAAACTCTAACGCGACTAAACGTGCCCGACGCCCTGGACGCAGTCTCCGCGAATCACGTTGACGTCCGCGAGCGCCAGCAAAGGATAGTTAAAATCAGCGTGGGAAACCACAGCTCGTGGGCCGGTATTGGCCGGCAGGAAGGTTCAGACAGGCAGACAGGTGCAGACAGGTTGGAGGAGCTTGCGTTCGTGGTCGAAAATGTGTTCAACCGGCAAGTTGCATGGTGCAAGTGACGGACTGTAGTGCACGGAACGACAAGAGCGGTACCGAGACCGCCCCCCGCATCTGGGTGCTGACAGGCAACAAGACTGGCGACAATGCACAGGTCCTCAGGGCGGTCACCGCGACGGGGCTCGCCTATGAAGTCCGCAACATCGTCATCAAGCCGCATTTCGACAGGGTGAAGCCTCGCGTTTATCCTTCGCTCCATCATGTCGATCGGGCGCGGTCGAGCGCTCTGCTGGCGCCCTGGCCCGATGTCGTGGTTGCCATCGGCAGGCGCATGTCGCTGGTCGCCTTATGGATCCGGCAGCAATCCCTGGGCCGCTGCCGCATCGCGCTCTTTAACGCGCCCAAGTCCAGAACCGCCCGGTTCGACCTCGCGGTGGTCCCGTCCTACTACAGAATGACAGAGCGGCCGGAGGTCTGCCGTATCGGCCTGCCGCTCATTGCTGCCGACCCGGTCGCGCTCGCCGATGCTCAGCGCCGCTTTGCGACCTCGCTCGGAGCCATGCCGAAGCCTTTACACGTGCTCCTGCTCGGCGGCGCCACCGGGCAAATGGGTTTCAGCTCGAAGTTCGCCGGTAGCGTGCTCACCCGCATGCAGGAAAGCTTCGCCGCATCAGGCAGCATCTTCGTCAGCACGTCGCGCAGGACGCCCTCCGCTGCGGCCGAGGCAATCGAGCGGCGCCTGCGGCCGCCGGACCGCCTCTATCGCTGGAGGGCGGGTGGGGCTGACAATCCCTATTTGGGGCTGCTCGCCCATGGGGATACGTTCACCGTCACCGGCGACAGTCTTTCCATGCTCACGGAAGTGGCAAGGCTTGGCAAGCCGCTCGTCATCGCCGAGCTGCCGGAGCAGCGCCGCGCGGCGGACGCGGGCCTTGGCTTTTCACTACGGCGCTTCCGGCGCTTCCTTGGCGGACCGCCGGCGCGCGACTTTCAGCTTTTTTTCGATCTGCTGGTCGATGGCGGCCATGCGGTGCGCCTTGGCGAGGCGCCGCATCCGCCGCCGGCTCTGCCACGCGACGATACCTTGCGTGTCGCGCAGCGACTGATCGAGCTCGCCCGCGCACCGTGCAACGGCTCCAGCCTTCCTCAACCTGCACTCGGAAACAGAACGGGAGTGTCGCCATGAAGCCCCGAATCTTTATCCATACCAATCAGAAGCAGATCGTCGGCGCGCTTGTTTCGCAATATTCGTTTACACGATTCGCTGAAGCCGCCGATGCCTTCGACGTCGAGCTCATAGAAACGGGCATTTTTCCCTGGCTCGCCGCTCACGAGGGCAAGACGTATCTGCGCGATGGCCTGAAACGCACATGGCTCAACGACGATCTCCAGTCCTTCACGGTGCTGCGATTCATGCCGCCGTCACTGATGGACTTTCAGGGCCGGGCGCTGGTCGTCGATCCGGATGTATTTTGCGTCGCTGACGTTGGACCGCTGCTCGACCGTGACATGAGCGGCAAGGCGCTCCTTGCCCGCCATCGCACGGGTGGAAAGAAAGAGGTCTGGGCTTCGAGCGTGATGCTGCTCGACAACGCCAGGCTCACCCACTGGACAGTCAGAGAAAATTTCGAGGAAATGTTCGGCGGCGGGCGCGACTATATGAAGTGGGTCACGCTTCAGCTCGAACCGGAAGGTTCGATCGGGCCCTTGGAAGCTGTCTGGAACGACTTTGACCATCTGACGCCCGATACCCGGATGATCCACAACACCAAGCGTCAGACACAGCCGTGGAAGACCGGGCTGCCGATCGATTTCCGGCCTCCCGAAGCGGCCCGATCCTTTGCTCCGAAGCACATCTATCACCGGGTTCGCCGCGGGATTTTCGGGGACTACGGCATGCTGGGGCGTTACAGCCGGCACCCCGACGGGAACCAGGAGCGGTTGTTTTTCGGTCTGCTGAAGGAGTGTCTCGAGAAGGGCATCGTCACAGAGGCACTGATCCGGGACGAGATGAAACACAACCACGTCCGCCATGACGCGTTCGACGTATTGCGACGAACCCCGACACTCGCCGAACGGCCGCTGTTCGCATAGCGTCCCGGGGCTGGGTGAAGACGCGGCAGACGACGTAGTCGCGCCCCGTCCCAAAAGGAAGCGGCAGCGGCGATCTCCTTCGGGTGGGAGACCATACTGCTGTTGTCTAGCAAGAAACAAAGCCGCGAGTTATGCGACAGCGGGCGTGATCTGGACCTCATAGCCGAGGTTTTGCAGCCGAGCGCCGAGGGGGCAGGGCGGCTCGTGACCCAACCTGGACATAGTCCGTCCATTTCCGAACGACGATTTGTCGTGACTTACCGGGGCCTCGCTTGGGTCTGTACTTTCACGTAGCATCCCGCTGGGTTCCCAGCCACATGGGGTGCACGGACTTGGAACGTCGGTTAGCTGCCATCCTCGCGGCCGATGTAGTCGGCTACAGCCGCCTCATGGGTCACGATGAGGCTGGCACGTTGGCCATCCTCAAGTTGCTCCGAAGCGAGCTGGTCGATCCCAAGATCGCGGAGCACAAGGGAAGGATATTTAAGGCGACCGGCGACGGATTATTCGCCGAATTCACTAGCGTAGTGAATGCGGTGGCCTGCGCCATGGCTGTTCAGCAAGCAATGCAATCGCGAAACGCCGACCTTCCGGAGGACGAGACTGTTCGGATGCGTATTGGTGTGAATGTGGGAGATGTGATTGTCGAAGGTGATGACATCTTCGGTGATGGCGTCAATGTCGCAGCAAGAGTTGAAGGTATTGCACCGCCCGGCGCGGTCGCAGTTTCCGGAGTAGTTCGCGATCAGATCGGAAGCCGACTCGACCTCTCCTTCGAGGACATGGGAGAACAGAATCTCAAGAATATTGAGCGTCCGGTAAGGGTCTTCAAAGTCCTGCCTAATGTAGCACCCCAACGCCCGAAGCTGACGCTGCCCGCCAAGCCATCAATCGCGGTTCTTCCTTTCGTTAATATGAGTACCGATCCGGAGCAGGAGCAATTTGCGGACGGACTGACAGAAGATCTGATTACCGATCTGTCGCGGAACGCCAGCCTGTTCGTCATCGCTCGCAATTCGACCTTTGCCTTCAAAGGCAAATCTATCGACGCGCGGCAGATCGCAAGCGATCTCGGTGTGCGCTATCTACTTGAAGGCAGCGCGCGGCGGGCTGCCGGGCGTGTGCGCATTAACGCACAGCTCGTTGATGCCGTTGGCGGCGGCCATTTGTGGGCGGAACGCTTCGATCGCAACCTTGAGGACGTCTTCGCGGTGCAGGACGAAGTCACGACCAAGATTGTCGAGGCTCTCGTGGGCCGCCTAACAGCAGCACCGGCACGCAATAGGCCAAAGAGCATACAGGCCTATGACCTTTGTGTGCGCGCACGGGTTTTGATGGAGCAATCGCCGCAAGCCGCTCGTGAAGGACATCTGTTGTTGCAGGAAGCGATTGCTCTTGATCCAACCTATGCGGAGGCACATGGGTTGCTGGCCATGAACATGTGGGTGGGATGGGCGCATATGGGCGAGCCGATGGAGCCCAACAGGCGCATCGCCCTGGAGATTGCAGAAACGGCCGTTGCGCTAGACTCCAACGACGCCTGCTGCCGCTGGGTGCTCGGATACCTGCTCGCCTACGAGCAGCGCTGGCCGGAATCGGATGCGCAGTTCGCAGCCGCGCTTGAGCTTGACCCCAACAATGCGGATGCCTGGGCATCGTTATCAGACCTTACAATGTTGAACGGACGAGTGCCCGAAGGTCTCGAACAGATACGAAAGGCACTACGCCTGAATCCATATCCGCCTAGCTGGTACTATTTGTGTCTTGGGCAAGCTCAATATGCGGAGCGCCAATATGAGGCTGCAATCGAAACGCTGCGCAAGGAAGAAACCTATCGGACCGGATCACGCCGGTATCTGGCAGCAAGTCTGGCCCAACTCGGTCGACTCAAGGAGGCCCGCAGCGAAGCGCAAATGTTTTTGGTAAGCAATCCCCATTGGACAATTAGTCATTGGGTATCCACGCAGCCGGTTCGTGATGACAATTTACGTGCACATGTTGTGGACGGCTATCGAAAGGCGGGGCTGCCGGAATAACAGCCTTGATTTCCGCAATTGGCTGGACGTCCGCTTTCGGGGTATAGCGTCGGTTGGGCTATCCCTGCATGATTGGCGAAGTGGCGCAACTCTGCTTAGCTCAGAGTGTCGCGGAAACTTGGTGCTTGTCGGACTTTCGGGACATGTGCCTCAAGCAACCACAGGTACTTCTCCGCACTCCGTTGCACTTGGGCCAGGATATCGGCCGTGACGTAGTCTTCGGATTCCTCGGCGAACACAATGCCGCCTTGCAGACGCCGGATGATAGTGCTCGCCGAATTTGCGAGCGCGCGAACATGGTCTTCCCCATCGGTGATCGTGAGCGGGTACTCATTGAGAGAGGTGTTCGCGGCGATGAACGGAATTGTCGTTGCAACAGTCCCGCCGAGTTGGCTGATCCGTTCAGCCACCCAATCACACCAGTTGTCCGCGCCGTTACAACCTGCGTACTGCTGAAACAACTCATGCAACGCGCTGAAGTTCGAGCCCCGCGTATTCCAGTGTGCAAGCAGTGACTGATAATGGTTGTCCAGAATGTCGGCCATGAGCCCATTGAGCAGCTCAATCATCTTGTCTCGGTGCTGCTCCGAGAGAGGATTCATCGTCTCGTACTTGATTGACATCTTGGCTCTCTCTGCCTTGAGCTGCGGTGTGGGTCGCCGCTACGGCGAGGTCATATTACTTGCGGTTGGTTATAGCCGAAAACCGGCGACAGGCGCTCGCGCAGCATCGCATCGATCTGGTGCGCCTCGTCCTCCGAGACATAGTCGCGCCAGCCGCCGACCTTGGCACGCCGTACCTTGAAACTCGAGGGATCGTTCGCGTTACCCGGCCGCAGACGCCGGTTGGCCAGCCAGCGGCCGGCATTTTCCGTCTCCATCCGCCGCATGTTCTCGACGGAAGCATAGCTCACGCAGTCGTCGAGCTCGGCCGGGCTCGGCGTTTCGCCGAGGAAGATGAGGATGCGGCCCAGTTCATGCCGGGCATCGGAGCGCAAGTCCTCATACTTCACGACAATCAGCTCGGGAAACCGGTCAAGGTCCTTCGCCCAGGTGTTCAGGAAACGGATGATCTTGGGAACGCCTGCTGCCTCGCCGGCGATGAAGTCGTAGATGCCGGGGTCCTCGAGCGGAGCCCGGTTGATGACCTTCTTGCGCCGGAGCATCCGGTATTTCCATTGGAAGTACCACGAGACGGCCGTGTCGCGCGGGTCGCGCACCAGCAGGACCACCCTCGACTTGCCGTAGATGTCGAGCTTGCGCTCTGTCCCCAGATAGTCGTTGATGTAATTGTCGTGCGTGAAGAATAGTTTCGGGATCTTGGCATTCCAGCGATGGAAATTGTCAAACACCATCATGCGTCCGTCGGGAATGCCATACTTCGTCGCGAAGTACCGCGAAATCATGACCCGTAACCACGTGCGGCCGCTCTTGCCGTAGGAGACGATCACGCCGTCAGCGCGAGCCAGCATGCCTGCGTCCTCATAGCCGCGCAGCCAGCGCTCGGTCCGAATCGAGGCTTCACGGGGAAGCAGCGTCGACATCGCCGCGATCACCTGCCGCGAAGCGCTGCGCAGGTGATGGCCGGCCGGGAGCTGCATTTCTAGAGCTCGTTCAGATCGCAGCCCTCACACCTTTACCCACCGGCTGTTGGCCTTCGACGACTTCACTGCCGCCTCGATGAACCGTACCCCCGCAGCGCCGTCCTCAAGTCCGGGGAATTGCACTTCCTTCGGCGCCTTTCTGCCCTCGCGCCGCGCCTGGATGGCGCGCCCAACCTCGCTGTAGATGTTGGCAAAGCCTTCGAGATAGCCTTCCGGGTGACCGGGCGGGACCCGCGTCACGCGCGCTGCCGACGCACCGGCGCCCGCGCCGCTGCGCGTGATGAGTCGTTTCGGCTCGCCATAGGGGGTGTACCAAAGGTAATTCGGGTCGGCCTGCGTCCACTCTAGGCCCGCCTTCACTCCGTAGACGCGCAGCTTGAGGCCGTTCTCATTGCCCGGAGCTACCTGGCTTGCCCACAGCATGCCGCGGGCGCCGCCCTTGAAGCGCAGCAGAATATTGGCATTGTCGTCGAGCACCCGTCCCTTGACGAAGCTCGAAAGGTCGGCAGCCAGCTCATCGAGCTCCAGTCCCGATACGTAGCAGGCGAGCTGGTAGGCATGGGTGCCGATATCACCCACGCTGCCGCCGGCGCCCGATTGCCTGGGGTCGGTTCGCCACGCCGCCTGCTTCTGCCCGCCCGCTTCAATGTTGGTCGTCAGCCAGTCCTGGGGGTATTCCGCCTGTACCACGCGGATCGCTCCCAGTTCGCCCTTGGCCACCATGTCGCGAGCCTGCCGGATCATCGGGTAGCCTGAGTAGTTGTGGGTGAGCGCGAAGATCACCCCCGTCTTCTTCTGCAACGCCTGGAGTGCTTTCGCCTCTTTCGAGCTGTTCACCAGGGGCTTGTCGCAGATGATGTGGATGCCGCTTTCCATGAACGCTTTGGCGATGGGGAAATGCAAATGATTGGGCGTCACGATCGAGACTGCCTCGATGCCGTCTTTGCGACCCGCTTCCGATCTCGCCATGACGCGGTAGTCGGCATAGATGCGGTCGGGGGCAAGCCCAAGTTCCCTGCCGGAGGCCTGGGCGCGCCGCGGGTCGCCGGAGAGCGCCCCGGCGACGAACACATATTGATCGTCCATTCGTGCCGCGAGCCTGTGAACGGCGCCGATGAACGCCCCCTGGCCGCCGCCGACCATACCGAGCCTGATGCGGCTGCCGGCCGTTGCGTCGCTTCTGCCCTCGATGGCCATGAAAAACTCCTCCTTGACTGCCGGCGCCGCGCTACAGCCCGAGCACCCGTTTTGCCTGGGAGTGATCGGGTTTGCCGGCGATGAAATCGTCGAATGCCTTCTCGGTCACGCGGATGATGTGTCTGGCGATGAACGGCGCGCCCTCGGCTGCGCCCTGCTCGGGATGCTTGAGACAGCACTCCCATTCGAGCACCGCCCATGAATCGTAACCGTGCGCGGCGAGCTTGGAGAAGATGGCGCCGAAGTTCACCTGGCCGTCGCCCGGCGAGCGGAAACGGCCGGCCCGGCTGATCCACGGCTGATAGCCTGAATAGACTCCCTGCCTGCCGTCGGAATTGAGCTCGGCATCCTTGACGTGAAACGCCTTGATGCGCTCGTGGTAGATGTCGATGAAGGCCAGGTAGTCGAGATGCATCAACACGAAGTGCGAGGGATCGTAGTTGATGTTGCAGCGCCGGTGATTCTTGACGGCGGCGAGAAACATCTCGAACGTCGCGCCGTCGAACATGTCTTCGCCGGGATGAATTTCGTAGCACACGTCACATCCCGCGTCCTCGTAGGCATCCAGGATCGGCGTCCAGCGTTTGCCAAGCTCGGCGAAGGCCGTTTCAATGAGACCCGCCGGTCGCTGCGGCCATGGATACGTGTACGGCCACGCCAGCGCTCCGGAAAACGTCACCGTCGTACTTAAGCCCAGATTTCTCGACGCCTTGGCGGCGAACATCAGCTGCTCGACCGCCCAGGCCTGTCGCTTCTTTGGATTGCCGTGCACCGCCTCAGGGGCGAAGGCGTCGAACGCCTCGTCATAGGCCGGATGAACGGCGACCAGCTGGCCCTGGAGGTGGGTCGAGAGCTCGGTGATGGCGATGCCATGTTTCTTGGCGGTCCCCTTCACTTCGTCGCAATAGGTCTTCGATCCAGCAGCTTTCGTGAGATCGAACAGCCGGCCGTCCCAGGATGGTATCTGCACGCCCTTGTAGCCGAGCGAGGCTGCCCATTTGCACATGGCGTCGAGGGAGTTGAAGGGCGCCGTATCGCCCGCAAACTGCGCAAGAAAGATTGCCGGTCCCTTGATGTTGGTCGCCATGCCGCAAAACTCCTGAAGATTTCTGGAAGATGAACGAAGGGCTCGGGGAATTTGCTCCAGAACGGCGCGGCGATCAACCGAGCAGCCCATGCGTACTGCTTTCCCAGCGAAACAGAACCACTTCGCCTCGAAGGCTCTAAGCAAGGTTGCCAGGCTTGGTCAAAGGCTCGGGCAATTCTGCGGTGTCCGCTTCGAGTTCTTGCAGCCGAGCGCGCCATAGATGGTGGACTGTGATCGGCGGCCCGCTACAGTAGCATGGCGCGATCTCGGGCTCGGCGGCCAGAAGGGACGAGAACAAGATGGTCGAGAAGGCCCTGGCATCGACCAGTTCCATCTGGCGGTTCTGCTTTCGCTATTCACCTTATCACTCTCGCGGCCATCGCCGCCGGAGCGAGCGCCGTGACGGTGGGCGCGATTGCGACAATCAACTTCACTCTTAACAAGGCGCTTTTGCTGGTCGCAGCCGCCATCATGGGTAAGCCCGGCTTCTACCGGCTCAAGCAGCTCGTTTTTGGGGCGCTCAAACGCTACGCGCCCCCGCACGAAGTCGGTCCGATGCGCTACCGCATCGGTCTCATCCTGTTCGCGATTCCGATCTTCGTCGGCTGGGTGTCGCCCTATCTCGCAGATATCGTCCCCGCCCTTAGCCGCCAGTCGGTGAGGGCCGCGGTTATCGGCGACGTGATGTTCCTGATAAGTCTCTTCGTCCTTGGCGGCGGTTTTTGGGAAAAGCTGCGTGCCCTGTTTATTCGCGACGCATACGTCATTTCTCCTGACTAGCACTTCCGTTTTTTCCAATCGCGGTGCGACTGCTAAAGCCATGATTTACGCGCAGATCGTCGAGATCGACCGCGTCACGAAAATGCGCGTGATGCGATCCACGTTCTCGCGCAGGAGCGCCGGAATCGGGCTCCGGGCACGCAGGACTTCCTCGAACTTCTTGCGTATCTTGACCCCGGCGCTTTCCGAGAAGGCAAACTCCTTGACGATCTCAAAGCCCTTTTTACGGGCGTGGTCGCGTAGCCGAGCCAATTGGGCCGGGAGCGAATGCCCTAATTCTTCCCGGCTCTTTGGTGGAGACGCGGGCAAGCACCACGGCTATGGCGCTGGTCACGATCAAGCTCTCTCGGCTGCTTCGCCGAGTGGTTCGATTTTGCGGATGGCCGAACCTATCTTGCGCCGGGCCTCCATCAGGTCGAAGGCGTTTTGCAGGCGTAACCAATACCCATCGGACAGCCGGAAGAAGCGGCTGAGCCGGATATCAGTGTCGGCGGTGATGTCACGTGTGCCATTTACGATAGCGTGGATACGGTTGGATGGCACGCCGATGGCAAGGGCCAACTGGTTCTGGCTCATGCCGATCTCGTTTAAGAACTCCTCCTTGAGGATTTCGCCGGGATGTGGATTGCGTAACTGGCCCATAGTGCGTCCCTTCCGAATAGCTACCGATCTCAGTGATAGTCCGCGATCTCAACGTCACTAGCCTCACCTTCCGTCCAGTGGAAGCAAACACGCCACTGGTCGTTGATCCGGATGCTCCAATTGCCTTTCCGGTCGCCCTTCAGAGCCTCCAGCCGGTTGCTCGGTGGAGTGCGCAGGTCTGCCATCGTCAATGCCGCATCGAGCTGGCGCAGCTTCCGTAGTGCCCGGTCCTGAATGTCGCCGGGAAACTTGCGGCTCGACTGCCCTTGCCAGAGGCGTTCCGTCTCCCGGCATCGAAACGAGCGGATCATCCATTGCACTCATATATGCTGATACGGAGTACGTATCAAGCTCTCAAGGCGCCTTACACTAGAACTAGACTATAGACTAGAAATCCCCGGGGGGTGTCGCGCGCCGACGCGGCGGACTGAAGAAGGGCCGGTCGGCAACCCGCGCCCTGGCCATCAGCTTGTGATACTGCAGTTCGCGCGGCGCATAGATCTCTACCCACAGCTCGCCGCTGCTCTCAGCGTGAAAAGGGCGTTGCAGCGATGCCAGCGCCAGGTTCCGTTTGGTCGAAGGTGACCAGATCGCCGCCGTCACGTGTCCCACCTCGCGCCGCTTGTTGTGATAGACGAGCGAATTTTCCGCCGGCACGTTGCCGTCGATGTCGAGCCCGACCAGCGCCCATTTCGATGCGTCTTTGCTTTTCTCCTCGAGGAGGCGGCGGCGGCCGTTGAAATGCCCCTTCTCGAAATCGACCATCCAGCCGAGACCGATCTCGAACGGCGAACGGCTGCGGTCCGCCCGCACCGCCTGTCCGGCTGCCACGAAATCCATGTTGGCGATGATGAATCCCGCCTCGATGCGCGCCATGTTGAGCGCTGCGGTTCCAACCGCGCGCAGGCCGTATTCCCGGCCCGCCTCGAACAGCGCATCCCACAGGGCAAGCGCGCGGTCGGGTGTCGTCCACAATTCATAGCCCAGGTCGCCGGTGAAGCCCGTGCGCGAGACCGTGACCTCTCCCTCCTCCGGCAGCGGGATGCGCGTGTGCTTAAAGGGTTTCAGGCGGTCAACGCCGGCGAAGCCCGCCTTCCTGAGCACGGCGCACGAGCACGGCCCCTGGAGCGACAGAGCCGCAATCTCCTCGGTCACCTCGCGCACCGCCACGTCATAGCCGATGGCGCTGTCAAGAAACCACGGCAAGTGTCGTTCCTGGCAGCACAGCAGATAGTGGTCCTCGTGGCAAAACAGCGTGCCGTCGTCCAGCACCTTGCCTTCGTCGTCGCACCACGCGGTATAGTGGACCTTGCCAGGCATGAGGCGCGCCGCGTTGCGCAGGGTGAGCCGGTTCAGATACGCAGCGGCATCGCCGCCTTCGATGCGGTATTTCACCATCGGGGAGAGATCGTAGAGGCTCGCCTGGCTGCGGATGGCCGTGTACTCCATCGCGACATCCTCATAGGCCAGCACCGTCGTATAGCCTCCCCAAGGCCCCCAGCTGTTGAGCCGGTTGAGCGCCGCCGTCCGCGCATGGAAGGGCGAGGTCAGCAGCGGTGTGCGAAAGTGCAGTTTGGGATCGCTCATGCGGGATATCAGCCTGCCAGAATACGCCCTGCGGCGTTCCAGCCGGGTGCCCCCGACACCCCGCCGCCCGGATGCGAGCCGGCCCCGCACAGGTACAACCCGGGGAGCGGTGTGTCGTACTGCGCCGCCCCGATCACCGGGCGCAGGAAGAACATCCGTTCGACGGCAAGCTCGCCATGGTGCCAGTTGCCGCCGATAAAACCGAAACGTTCCTCGAGGTCCTCCGGGGTGATGAGCTCGCTTGCGGTCACCAGGCTGCCGATGCCGGGCGCGTAGGCTTCGAGGACCTGAAGGGCGGCGTCCTGGAGCCGCCGCCGCCCTTGCTGCCAGCCGCCGCTGAGGCTGTACGGGAGCGTATTGCAGGATCGCCGACAGGACATGCCCGCCCCTGGGCGCGAGCGACGGGTCAGCGAGGCTCGGGATCACGATTTCCATCACCGGCGAGGCGGACAACTCGCCATACTTCGCCGGGTTGAACGCTTCCTCGACGGCATCGACCGACGGCGCGACGACCAGCCGCGCGGAATGCGCCTCGGGAGCGAGGCCGCGGAATCTCGGCATGTCCGACAAGGCAAGGTGAAGTTTCGCGGCATTGCCGCGCGTGCGGATTGCCATGACCCGGCGCACGAATCCCGGTATCAAGATGCCTGGGGCCGACGAGGTCCAGAAAAGTGGTGCGTGGATTGATTGCCGAGACTACGGTCCGGGCGCCGATCTCCTCACCGCCGGCGAGGATCACTCCCGCCGCACGGTCCCCCGCCACGATGATGCTGGCAACCCGCGCTCCCGTGCGCAGCTCGCCACCGTGGCTGGTGAGTGCCTTGCCCATGGCCTCGGCAACCGCACCCATGCCGCCCTTTGGCAGAGCGATTGCCCCCTGCCTGCCGAAAACACTCCCGGCCAGGCGGTAGTAGAGAGGAAGAAGCGAATTGGGGGATCGCGGTCCGAGATGTGATCCCAGCACTGCGTCGAAGGCGAGGAGGCCCTTGAGACGATCGTCGTTGAGCTCATCGTTTAGCAAATCCGCGACATTGATCAGCAGGAGGCGGAGAAACTCGCGCATCCGGCTCCGGCCGAGCCTCCGGATGCCGAGACCGAGACGAGCCAGCCCGAGCATGTCGCTGCGCGCGGCCGATCCAAGGCGCGGTGGAATGGTCTCCTTGAAAGGACCCAGCACTGCGGCGAACCGCAGGAGCTTGCTCCGGAGCTCCTGCCATGCCGCGGCCTCGGCGCGGTCGAGCGAAGCGCTCAGCGCCTCGCCGTAGCATCCTTCCAGCACCAGGTGCTCGCCCGAACGCGTGAGCGCCACGGTCGGAAGATTGGCGGCCGCCAGGTCGAGACCGTGGCGCTTCAGTTCGAGCTCGCGTTCCACCCGTGAATCGAAAACATAGAGCAGGTGGGCGACGCTGCTCGCTCGATAGCCGGGAGCGAATTCGCCCGTGACCGCTCCTCCGCCGATGTGTGCGGCCTGTTCAACGACGACGACCCGCCTGCCTGCCTTTGCCAGCCGTGCGGCGGCGGCAAGGCCGTTCGTGCCCGCTCCGATGACCAGGACGTCAAAGAACGGCATAGGGCTCGCTCATTGGCGCAGGCCTGGCAAGGTGGCGCAGGATTTCGGCCGCGGCGTTGCGGCCCGGCGCGCCCATTACGCCGCCGCCCGGGTGGGTGGACGATCCGCACATCCACAGGCCCCTGATCGGAGAACGGTATTGCGCCGCACCGGGCACCGGGCGATTGAACAGGAGCTGGTCGAATGTCAGTTCGCCCTGGAAGATGTTTCCCTCGGTGAGACCCACCTCGGTCTCCAGCTCGCGCGGCGTGCGAACCTCGGCGTGGAGTATGAGGTCCCGGAATCCCGGCGCGTATTCGTCGATCTGATCGATCACCGTAGCGCCGAATCCGTCGCGATCCTCGTCCGTCCACTCGCGGCCTTTTACCCTGGGCGGGCAATATTGAACGAACACGCTCATGAAGTGTTTGCCGGGCGGCGTCATCGTCGGATCGAGCAGGGTCGGGATCATGGTGTCGAGGATAGGATCGCGCGACCAGATGCCGGCCTTCCAGTCGTCGTAGGCGCGCTCCATGCGTTCGAGCAAGTCGCTGAAATGCAGGTCGCCGCGCAGCGACGGCGCATCCTCCGGCAGTGCGGAAAATTTCGGCAGCCGATCGAGAGCGAGATTGACCTTGCCGGATGAGCCGCGGATCTTGAAGTTGCGTACGGCTTTGACGAAGGCAGGCGGCAATTCCTTTTCCTCTACGCAGCCGAGAAACGTGCGCTTGACGTCCAGGTTCGATACGACCAGCCGTCCGGCCACTTCCTCGCCGTCCTCCAGCGCGACGCCGGCAGTCTTGCCGCCCCGGATTAGGATGCGCTCGACACCCTTGCCGAGCCGGACCTCTCCGCCTACCGCTGCCAACGACTTCGCCATTGCCTGAGTAATGGCGCCCATGCCGCCCCGCGCAAAACCCCAGGCGCCGACGTTGCCGTCAACCTCGCCCATGTAGTGATGCAGCAGCACATAGGCCGAGCCTGGCGACATGGGCCCGAGCGCCGTGCCGATGATCGCCGATACCGCCAGATAGGCCTTGATGCACGGCGTTTCGAAATATTCATCGAGGTAGTCGGCGATGCTCATCGTCCAAAAGCGGACGGTTTCGTGCATTTCCGCTTCGCTGAGGCTCCAGAATCTTCGACCGAGATAGAGCAGCTCATTGAGGTCGCGCGGCCTCGCTGAGGCGGGATCGGGCGGGGTGCGCAGCAGCAGCGGCCGGATAAACCGGCAGTGGCGCAACACATCGCGCGCATAGCGGTCGTAGGCCTCCGCGTCGCGTTTGGAAAAACGTGCGAACTCGCGCCGGTTGGATTCGTGATTGCGATAGGTCGCGAGGTAGCCGCCGTCCCGGGTAAATACGGCCCCTCCCTCATAGGGCAGGATCTGCAGCCCGTGCCGCGGCAGCTCGAGATCGCGCATGATCTCGGGCCGCAACAGCGAGGAAACATACGAGCAGTTGGAATAGGTGAAACCCGGATAGAGGGTGCGCGAGACCGCGGCGCCGCCGATCCATTCGTTCTTTTCCACCACGACGACCTTGAGGCCGGCCCTGGCGAGGTAGCAGGCGGCGATGAGCCCGTTGTGGCCGGCGCCGACGATGATGGCGTCGTAGGTCTTCATCCTCGCCCGCGGGCAGCTAGGCGCTGGCTTCGCGACCGGATGCGAGCTGCTCCAGCGTAAGGTCGACGGCAGTTTCGACCGCCTTCAGCGTATCGTCGAGACAGGTCTGGTCGTGGGCCTCGCACATGAACCAGGGCTCACGCGAGTCCGGTTCGCAGATGATGCCAAGCTCGTGGAGATGCCGGGCCATGGTGTCGTAGAAGGTGTAGTCCGAGCGTTTCCAGTCGCGATAGTCGCTGGGCGGCGTTGCCGCGAAAAACAGGCCGAACATCGATGAGTGGCCGGCGAAGGAATGCACGATGCCGCGGGCGTCGAGGATTTTCCTGATCCCCGCCTTCAGCCGCTCGCCATAGGCGCTGAGCGTCTCGAGCGCCGGAGTTTCGTCGAGAATTTCCAGGCACTTTTCCGCCGCAGCGAGCGACACCGAATGGGCAGTGTAGGTGCCGCCGTGGGCCGCCCCGCCATAGCGGAAGGTGCGCATGATGTCCTCGCGGCCGGCGACCACGGCAATCGGATAGCCGTTTGCCATCGCCTTGGCGAAGGTGCAGATATCGGGGGTGACGTCATATAGCGACTGCACCCCGCCGCGCGCCACCCGGAAGCCGGTCTTCACTTCATCGACGATGAGGACAGCGCCATGTTTGTGGCACAGGCGGCGCGCCAGGTGCACGAACTCGTGGGTTGCAGAAACGGCGCAGCAGTTGCCCATGATCGGCTCGATCAGCATGGCGCCGATGTCGTCGCCATGCCGGCGGAAGATGTCTTCGAGCCGTTGCGCGTCGTTCATCGGCGTGAGATGCACGAGATCGCGCAGTCGCGTGGGAATGCCGCGCGAATAGGGAACGGTCGCCGGCTCGCTTCCGGATTTCGGATCCCAGGCGTCCATGTTGGCCATCCACATCGCGGCGTCGAACAGGCCGTGGTAGCCGCCTTCGATCAGCACGTAGCTGTCCCGTCCGGTCCAGGCGCGAGCGAGCCTCAACGCCGCCATCACCGCTTCCGTGCCGCTGTTGGCATAACGAACCAGCTCGGCCGCCGGAACCATCTTGGCGATGCGCTCGGCCACCACCAGCTCGCGTTCGGTGGCGAGCGCAAACACCCCACCCACTTCCATGCCGCGGCGCGCCGCCGTATCGACTCGCTTGTCGGCATAGCCGAGGATCGCCGGCCCGTATCCGAGCCGGTAGTCGACGTAGCAGTTGCCGTCGATGTCCCAGGTGCGCCCACCCTTGCCATGATGCACGTAGATCGTGCGATCCTCGCCCCAATAACGGAAGGTGGACGCAACACCAAGCGGTAACCGCTTGATTGCCTTGCGAAAATGCCCGTTCGACCGGCTGATGTCGCGACGGCTATGCTTGCTCATGACGGACTCCCGGCTGCCTGACTGGCCAATACTAATTGAACGTTCATTCAATATGGCGGGGGCCACACTCCCTTGTCAATCGCCGACACGGGAGGCCAGCGCACCGCATCTTCCGCCCCGAGACAGGTTGCGCCTACCAGGGAAACTCGCCGCGATCGATGCCCAGGGACTGGCCGGTGATGTTGGCGGCAAGCTGCGAGGCGAGGAACAAATAAGGCCCCGCCACATCGTCCGGCTCCATCAGGCCGGGCAGAATCTGGGCGCCGGTGATCGCCCGCAGCAGTTCCTGTTCGGGCCTGCCCGAACGCTCCGACATGCGCCTCAGCGACAGCATGGAGGCTTGCGTCCTGACCCACCCCGGACACACCGCGTTGACCCGAATGCCCTTCGGTCCGAGCTCCTTGGCCCACGTCTTGGTAAGACCGACCGTCGCATGCTTCGAGGCAACATAGGCCGAAAAGCAGGCCTCGCTCGAACGGCTCCACAAGGAAGCCGTATTGATGATCGCCGAGCCGCTGGGCATGTTGGCGACGGCCGCCCGGGTCACCAGATAGGTACCGACGATGTTGATTTCGACGATGCGCTGGAACAGCGCCGCCATTTGTGCGCTGCCGTCGTCGAGCGGCGTCATGCGTTCAAGCCCGGCATTGTTGACGAGCACATCGATGCTCCCCACCGCTTCGATCGCCCGCCCGACCGCCGGAGCATCGGTGATATCCGCGACATGACCCGCGGCGCCCAGGGCCTCGGCTTCCGCCATGACCGGCTCATCGTCGGCCAGCAGGTGCAGCCTGGCGCCGGCTTTGGCGAAACCGCGCGCCACGCCGAGGCCGATCCCCCGGCTTGCCCCGGTGATCAGCACGGTCCTTCCCTCCAGTTCGAGCCCGCTCATTGCATGCGAACCTCCCGCCTCCCGGCGCACAAGCCGTAACACCTCGTTGCGCAACTCGAAGAATCTCTTGGTTTCACGAAGCGCCAGCGCCCGAACGTCACCGAATTCACCTTTGACGTCCACGCTGGCGATCTGGCGCGCCGGCCGGCGCGAAAATACGATCAGCCGGTCGGCGAGGAACAACGCTTCTTCGACGTCGTGAGTGACGAAGATGATCGTCTTGGCGTCCTCGCGATGAATGGTGCGCAGCTGCCCCTGCAGATGTTCGCGGGTCTGCGCATCGAGCGCTCCGAACGGCTCGTCCATGAGCAGGATTTCGGAACCTGCGGCCAGCGTACGGGCGATCGCTACCCGCTGCCGCATTCCTCCGGAAATGCGGCTTGGATAGGCGGAAGCGAATTCAACGAGCCCGACGAGCTCGAGATAATGTTCGACGCGGGCGCTTTTCTCCGCCTGCGAAAGATCATCCCGGTACCGCATGCCGAAACGGACGTTGTCGGCGACGGTGAGCCACGGAAACGACGAATATGACTGGAACACCATGCCGCGCCGCCGGTCGGGCGGCCCGACCGGTTTTGCTCCGAGCAGCACCGCTCCCGAGGTCGGCGTTTCGAGCCCACCGACCATGCGCATCAGGGTTGTCTTGCCGCAGCCGGAGGGGCCGAGGAAGACTACGAATTCGCTGCGTGCAACATCCAGTGTGAAACCTGCGATGACCTCGAGCAGCCCGGAGCTCGTTTCGAACGACTTGGCAACCTTGTCGAAATACAGATAGGCCGCCATCACAGGTAGGCGAACCAGCGGCGGTGCAGCATGCGGATTGCCTGGTCGGTCAAGAGCCCGATGACCCCGATTGCCACCACGCCCGCCATCACTTCCGGCGTCTTGACATATCGCCGTGCCGTCCAGATGACGAAGCCCAGGCCTCGGTCGGCGGCGACGATTTCGGCGATGATCAGGTAGGTCCAACACCAGCCCAGAGTGATCCGCAGGTTGTCGACGAGGCTCGGCAACATCGAGCGCAGCGAGACATCGGTGAGAATCTGTCGCGGCTTGGCCCCGAGGGTATAGGCTGTCTCGACGTACTCCTGCGGCACCCGGCGGGTGTCGTCGGCGACCAGCAGCACGAGCTGAAAGAAAGTCCCGAGCCACAGGAGGAAGATTTTGGTCGTTTCACCGACGCCGAACCAGATGATGCTCAAAGGCACCAGGGCCGGCACCGGCAGATAGCGGATGAAGTCGATGACGGGTTCGAGTGTCGCGCCGACGATGCGATAGCTGCTCATCAGCATGCCGATGGGAATCGACATGAGCGCGGCCGCGAGGAACGCCCCCCACACGCGGAGCGTCGAAACCCATGCGTGCCACAGCAGGTGCTGGTTGACGAACATGTCCTGCGCCGCCAGCAGCACCGCCGACGGCGGCGGCAGGAACTGCCGGTTGGCGAGCCCCGTACGAGATGCGAACTCCCAGAAAGCGACAATCGCCAGCCCGGCGCCGAGTCCGACAGCGAGCTCGGCGGCGCGGTGACCCTGGCCGCGAAAGCGCAGCAGTTCCCTGAGCACGTCGGCCCTACGCTATCGGAAAAAGCCTGCCCTCGACCGGATCGAGGGTGTGTACACTTCTCCCGAACATTCTCTAGCGGGTCTTGCCTTCGAACAGGTTCTGGATCACCGAATTGTCGATCTGCTGCGTGGCCACGAGGTGGTTGTCGGCTGCGCCATTCTCGAGGTTGAGCTGCATCACCGTATCGAAGATTTCGTGCAGCTTGCCCTTTCCGCCGGGCGGGCCGAGATAGGCGAGCGCATCCTCGTACGTCGTGTACACGACGCCGCCCGCCAGCATTTCTTCCACCTCCGGACCTTTGAGATTGAAGTTGGGCGCCACCAGCTCGGCGAATTTCTTCGGGTCCTTGTTGGCGAAGTCGACGGCTCGATAGACGCCGCGGAGGAACTTGCGGTACTTCTCCGGATTGGCGGCCAGCTCCTCGCGCCTGACCGCAATGATGTCGGTGATGATGCCGGGCGTGTCCTTTGAGGAAAAAAGTACCTTGGAGTCTTGACGACCGGATATCTTGACCGCTTGCGACAGGTAGGGCTCGTAGGTGGCCACCGCGGCGATCGAGGGGTCGGCGAAGACCGCGACGGTGTCGGCCGTTGCGATGTCCTTCAGCTGCAGGTCCTTCAGCGTCAGGCCTGCTTCCTTGAGCTTGAGTTGCAGGATGAGCCGGGCCGGAATGTTGAGTTCGGCGGCAACCACCTTCCCCTTCAGGTCGGCTGCCGCGTTGATGGCGGCGTCGGCTACCACGCCGTCTCCGCCCAGCGATTGATCGATGGTGCCGATGATGACGCCTGGGGTGTTCTCGTCGCGCGGTCGCCCCTGGTGTTCGCCCACCGTGCGCATGTCGGCATCTATGTCGCCGCGCGCCATAGCCGCCATCACGTTGGCCCGATCGTCCTCGAACTTGATGTCGACCTCCAGCCCCTCTTCCTTGAAGTAGCCGAGATCGCGCGCGGCATGCACCGGGGCGAAGCCTGGCCACGTCGGACACAGGATACGGATCGTATCCTGGGCAAAGCCTGGTTGACCGCCCGCCGTTGCGGCCAGAAGAATAGCCGCCAACCACAAACGCTTCATGCGCACCTCCCTTGCAGGATCGATTCCAAGCTACCCCGGTGCGCCGCGATCCCTGGCCGCCCGGTCGCCATACAATAGGTCGGCTGGAAAATTCGGCAACATCCGGCCTGAGCAGGTAACTGGGCGCAAGGCGGCCAGACTTCGCTTGCACTGCGGTCGAGGGGTTCTTAGTGGTGACGGTGGCAGGAAAGTCGGGACAATGGGCCAGGAACGGGCGGCGCGGACGGGTGAATCGACGGTGGCGGAACTTTCCCGCCGTTCCACCATGCTCGCGGCGATTGGCAGCGCTTCCGCAGCCATCGTCACCGCCGGCGACTGGCGCCGCGCCATCGGCGATATGCTCGAAAAACTCGGCCGTGCCGCCGAAGCAAGCCGGGCGTCGCTGTTCGAAGTGCACACAGATCCACGCGGCATGCAGGTGCAGAGTTGCCGCTTCGACTGGGCCGACCCGCCGCTCGAACCGCTGTCGAAAAATCCACTGTACCAGAACATGCACTTGTCCGACGATCCCGCGCGGCCTGATCAGCTTGGCCAGTGGTCATTGCGGCGCCAGCGCGGTGAGGTGATCCAGGCAACGGTGCAGGAGGTAACCGGCCGTCTCCGCGAAGCCTACACCGAAGCAAACTCCCTCTCATTCATATCGGTTCCGGTAATGGCATTCGGCCGCTGGTGGGGGTTCATCGGCTTCGACGACTGTCGCAGCCCTCGGGTTTGGAGCCCAGTCGAGGTCGATGTGCTCAAGACGGCCGCCGGGCTCGTCGCCAGCGCCATTGAACGCCAACAGGCCCAAAGCGAAGTTGCCAGGCGAACGGCAATGATGGACGCGGTCAGCGAGGCAGCGGCGAAAATTATAGCTCCCGGCGACTGGCGGCGCGAGATCGATGGTCTACTCCGTCGTCTCGGTGAAGCAACGGCTGTAAGCCGGGCGACCCTCTTTGAGGCCCATCGGGGCGCGCACGGCTATCTCGTGCAGAGCTGCCGACATGACTGGGCCGAGGCGCCGCTACGATCGCTGTCCGACGATCCCCGCTACCGCGACATGCCGTTATCCGATGAGGGCGATCCGCCGAACGTGCCGGGTGAATGGACAAAGCGCCGCCAAAAGGGAGAGATCGTGCAAGCCAGATTGCGCGATCTGACGGGCTATGCGCGCCAGGTCTTTCTGGAACACGGCACACTTTCGTTTCTGTCGGTACCGGTCATGGTGGCGGGCAAGTGGTGGGGCTTCCTGGGTTTCGATGACGGCAAAACGGAGCGCGAGTGGACGTCGGCGGAAGTCAATGTGCTGCGGACGGCAGCGGCGCTGATCGGCGGCGCCATCGAGCGCTCGCAGGCCGATGCGAGGCTGGCCCAGAGCGAGGAGCGCTATGCCCTTGCCGCCCGTGGCGCCAACGACGGCCTGTGGGACTGGGATATCGTCACCGGCAAGGCCTATTTCTCTCCTCGGCTGTACGAGCTTCTTTCTCTTGCGCAGGGCGGACTTGGCGCCGATTTCCGGGAGTTCCTGGCGCTTCTGCCGCAGGAAGAGCGCACCGCCCTGAATGGAATGTTCCAGGGTTTATTTGCGCGGCGTCGCAACCGCATGCGGGCAGAAGTCTCTATCGCTTGCCAGGGCCAGCTGCGGCACTTCGTGCTGCGCGGCATGATCGTGTACGAAAATGGCAATGCACGGCGCGCCGTTGGCTCATTGCGCGATGTCACCGATTGGGTGACAGCCCAGAAAGGCCTGCAGGAGGCCGAACGACGTCGGGCTCGGCTTGCCCGCTATTTCTCACCCAACATGGTCGACGAGCTCATGCACACGGCCGGCGATCTGGGGCGCATCCGGACCCAGACCGTCACGGTACTGTTCGCCGACGTCATTGATTTCACCCGCCTTACGGCCGGCACGCCCGCCGAAGAACTGGTATCACTGTTGCGTGACTTTCTCGGCCTGGCGGAAGAGGCGGTGTTTTCACACAACGGTACCCTCGATAAGTTTCTAGGGGACGGAATTCTCGCCACCTTTGGCACACCGCGCGCGGGGCCCCGCGATGCGACCAACGGCGTCGACTGCGCAGTCGCCATTCTGAAGAAGGTAGTAGCCTGGAACGCCAGGCGAAGGGCCAAGGGCCTCGACCCATGGTTGATCGGCATCGGACTGCATACGGGCTCCGTGGCGCTCGGAGACATCGGCAGTGAGCGGCGCATGGAATTCGCCGTTTTGGGCGAGACCGTGAACCTTGCCAGCCGTATCGAAAAAATGTCACGGCGGCTCGGAGTCGCTGCGGTCGCCAGCGACCATGTCGTCGAAGCGGTGCGACGCGAGGGCGGAGAGTCTTCACTGGAGGGATTTCGCGACTTCGGCGATCATCGCTTGCGTGGGGTTTCCGGAAAGCTGCGGCTGTGGGGCCGGGCAGCGGAGACGTCCCGACCCTTCAGCCGCAAGCGCCCCATATCCCGCCGCCGTGCCAACGCGATAGGGAAAGACCCATGAGAGCCGACTTATTCACTGAGGTAGATCATTATATCGGCCAGCTGTTCGCACCCGCCGATCACGCCCTCGAGGAAACCCTTCGCTCTTCGATCACGGCGGGCATGCCCCAGATTCACATATCGGCAAGCCAGGGAAAATTCCTGTACCTCCTCGCCAAGCTCTGTGGCGCAAAGCGAATTCTCGAAATAGGCACGCTTGCCGGCTACAGCGCCATCTGGCTCGGCCGTGCGTTACCGGACGGCGGAAGGCTCCTCTCGCTCGAATACGACGCTGGCCATGCCAGTTTGGCGACCGCCAATATTGCCCGGGCCGGGCTCGCTGACCGTGTGACGGTCCTGGTCGGGCCGGCGCTCGAAACCCTCGCTGAAATCGCTGGCCGGCGCGACCTTCCTTTCGACCTGATCTTCATCGACGCTGACAAGACAAGCTATCCGGACTACCTGGGATGGGCCATCCGTCTGGCCCGGCCGGGCAGTCTCATTCTCGCCGACAACGTGGTGCGCGAGGGAGACGTACTCGATGCCGATAGCGCCGATAAGTCGGTCCGGGCTGCCCGTGCGTTCAACGCGATGCTCGCCGCTGAACCACGTCTGGAAGCGGTGGTGTTGCAGCAGATCGGCGCCAAGGGCCACGACGGCCTCGCGATGGCGGTGGTGAAATGATGCCCGGTTATCCGCGCTTTGCGCCACGGGTCGTGAGAAATACCGAATAAAGCGAAGTCGTACCGCAGATGAACATTCTGTTGAGCTTCGGCCCGCCGAACGTCAGGTTGCCCACAAGTTCGGGAATGCGGATTTTGCCGATGAGCAGGCCCTCGGCGGTAAAGCAATGCACACCATCGCCGGCGCTGGACCACAGTCGCCCTGCGGAATCGAAGCGGAAGCCGTCGAAGAGACCGGCATCACACTCGGCAAATACCACCGATTTGCCGAGCGATTTTCTGTCGGAGCGCACTTCGAATTTGCGGATATGTTTTGGGCCGTCCTTACTGTGGCTGTTGCCGGTGTCGGCGACGAACAGGTACTTTTCGTCGGGCGAGAACGCAATTCCGTTGGGCTTGTCAAAATCGTCGGCTACGACTTCGACGCTGCCGGTGCCCGGATCGGCGCGATAGACATGACAGCCAGCGATCTCGCTTTCTGCCTGGTCGCCCTCGTAGTCGGAGAGAATGCCGTAGGGGGGATCGGTGAACCACACCGATCCGTCGGATTTCACCACCACGTCATTCGGTGAATTGAAGCGTTTGCCATGCCAGCGATCGGCGATCACCGTCACCAAGCCATCCCATTGCGTGCGAGTGACCCGGCGAGCCTCGTGCTCGCAGGTGACGAGCCGGCCCTCATTGTCGACCGTGTTGCCGTTGGAGTTGTTGGCAGGCTGGCGGAACACCGACACCGATCCGTCGGTTTCATCGAAGCGCATCATGCGGTTGTTCGGAATGTCGGAAAAAACCAGGTAACGTCCGGCAGCGAACCACGCCGGGCCCTCGGCCCATCGCGATCCGGTCCACAGCCGCTCCACCCGCACGTGGCCCGCGTAGCAGCCCGCGAAGCGTTCATCGAATGTTTCAAATCCCGTGCCTTCGACTATCCCGAACATGGCCGATCTCGCTCTATTCCCCAAAGAAAGTGCAACTCGTTTTACCTCAGGCTGGCAAGCCGCATGGAAGCCGCGAACGCGGCGCCAGCCAAGTGAAGACGGTTGCCGTCAGTATTTTCGGACACGTCGTGCAATGTCCAGACCTCCCCGAATACCGCAAGGCCTACCGCAAGTTGAGGGCCGGCGCCTGGGAGCCCCATACCTTTGCGGCGCTGCGCGAAAACCTGGATGCGGAGACGGTCTATATCGACATCGGCGGCTGGATCGGCGTCATGCCCTTTTGGGCAAGCCGGTTCGCCAAACGCGTCGTGGCCGTGGAGCCTGATCCGCGGTGCCGGGAGATACTCGCCCAACTCGCGCCGGCGTATCCCAACGTGACGATCGTCGAAGGCGCACTGTCGCCGAATTCGTCGCTCAGGCTGAATGCAGTTTCGGGATTCGGCAGTTCCGAATCGAGCGCGCTCGACATCGGTGATGGCGCCTCTACGATCGTGCCCGGCCTTTCGGTCGACGAGATCATGCGGCATGCCGGACCGGATCCGGTCTTCGTCAAAATCGATATCGAGGGCTACGAGTACCTGATCCGCCCCGAGATTGCCAGGTTCAACCGGTACCGGGTGCGCGGCATCCAGTGCGCTCTTCACCCGGGACTTTATGAGCAATCCCTCAGCGGCAGCCGCTGGTGGCGGAGAATCCGGACCACGGCCCTGACCTTCAGCCTCGGTCGGACATTTGCGGCCAGCCTCGAGGGCCCTTATATCCCTGGTTCTGGCTCCTTTGCCGCCTATCTAGTACGGGACGTGTTATTGCAGAAGGTACCGAGAGGAAAGGACCTTCTTTTCCTGCGTCCTGGCAGGCCTGTTCCGTAAGGCAAAGGAACCCCTCCTTGGAGTTACTCGATGGACCAGACCCAAACCACGACATCCGCCATTCTTCTCGACCGGGTTTCCGACTGGCTGATGCAGACCGCGCTCAGGGGCGCGGACCTCGAATCTGTGGTCAACGGCTTTTGCGAGCGGCTGGCTGCTGCTGGCGTGCCCCTCGTCAGAATTCATCTGACTTTTTCGATGCTGCACCCGCTCTATCGGGCCATGGGTTTCACGTGGCGGCGAGGCGCCGGTATCACATCGGAAGGCTATCGTCATGTGACCTCGGAAGCGGCCTCGGAGCGTTTCCTGAAAAGCCCCTACTATCATCTCCTCAACAACAAGCTCGATTATCTTCGCCGGCGCATCATCCCTGGAGAAGCACCTGAGTTTCCGATCCTCGAGGATCTCCAGAAAGAGGGCATGACCGACTACCTGGCATTTGCAGCCGGCTTCGGCGAGGATTCCAGCCAGGGCATGATGGGTTCATGGGCGACCGCTCGCGATGGCGGCTTTACCGACGGCGATATCGCAGCCTTGTTGCGGATACAGAACAGCCTCGCGCTGGCATCGCGCATGGCGGTTCTCGGCCGGCTTGCCGGCAACATGCTGACGACCTACCTCGGCGGTGGCGCTGGAACGAGAGTGCTGAGCGGTCAGATCAAGCGTGGCGATGGAGAGACGATCCGCGCCGCCCTGGTGATGGCCGACATGCGCCATTCGACCGAGCTCGCCGAGCGGTCCGGACGACAGGAATACATCGCCACCCTGAACGATTTCTTCGACGCCCTGGCCAGTCCGTTTGCCGAAGCAGGCGGTGAAATCCTGAGCTTCCTGGGGGACGGGTTTCTCGCCGTCTTTCCCTGCCCCCGCCAGAAGGCGCCGACCGAAGTCGCCTGTCGTTCGGCGCTCGCCTCCGCCCGCGTTGCCGTGGCTCGCATGGCGGCCTTCAACCTTTCGCGCCGGCAGGCCGGTCTCAACGAAATCCGCTATGGCATCGGCCTCCATATCGGCAACGTGATGTTCGGCAACGTAGGGCTCAGCGATCGCCTTACTTTTTCCGTGTTCGGCCCCGCCGTGAACGCCGTTCAGCGCCTCGAGACGATGACCAAAAAATACTCGAATGTGATAGTTGCCAGCGGCGCTTTTGCCGGGTACTGCGGCGGTGAATGGTCGAAACTCGGCCAGGAAAGACTGCGCGGAGTTGACCAGGCCATGGCGGTGATGACCCCTTCCCTCACGGATGAAGTGGTCAGCGAAATCAAGCCACGCCCGACAGATGCGGCACTTTCCGATGCCGAAAGAGTCGTTCTCCTGCATCGCGATACGCGCCGGCCGGAGGAGCGCAAGGGCCTCTGATCCGGAGATACGCGAGTTGTCCGTCGTGAAACGCTGCGTCGCCGCGGTACTTGCCCTGGGCCTCGTATCGGTTGCGGTCTTTGCGGGCACCGCGGCCGATTTTGAAGCCGTCCTCAGCGAGGGTTTCGAATCGACTGACTTCGCCCCAGAGGGCGGGCTCTACTACAAGAAGAACTTTGAGCAGAGCGCCGGTACGGTCGAGTTCCAGAGCGAGGTTGCGCGCAATGGGAAGGGGGCGCTTCGCCTTTCGGTGAGGTCGATCTGCCCGCCCGGTGATGACGATTGCAGCGAACGCGCCGAAGTATGGGAAAAAACCAGGCTGTGGTCTCCCTACGACCGCGGCATGTGGTACCGCTTTTCAGTGAAGCTCGCCGATCCCGTGCCGCAAGCCGAGCACCGTCATATCATAGCCCAATGGAAGCGGCAGATCCTGCCCGAGGCCAAGGGGGATTTCAGCCCGTTTCTTGCGCTGCGTCTGAATCGGGGCAAGCTGTTCGCCACGATCGAAACCAATCTGGTTTCAGCGAGCCGGCAGGAACCAATCGGCACGGCAGCCGCGTGCTCTTCCAACGAAGCCCAGGTGTGGTTGCGCCCGGAGACCAACCAGACGCGGGCGCTGGTCGCCGTCGATGAAGATTTTGCACCCGCAGACGGCTCTCGTTTCAACGCCTGCAGCGCCGACATCACCGTCATCGACCGCGGTCACAGGTTGCCCGCCGCCCGATCCGACTGGATCGACTTCGTCGTTTATTCGAAGCCAGGCCCCGACGGCTCCGGGCACATCGAGTTGTTCGCCAACGGCAATTGGATCGTTACGATCAAGGGCCGCATCGGTCATGGCGACTCCGGTCTCGGCAGTCACCAATACTTCAAGTTCGGACCCTATCGTGCGGCAGGCGTTGGTACATGGACGCTCTACTATGATGACTTCCGCCGCGGTCCAAGATGTTCCGACGTGATGGAAAAAGCGTTGTGTCCATTCTGAGAAAACTCACGGCGCGACGGCTACGAAATCATTGACTCTTCCGGCACGATCAACTTCTCTATCACCTGCGACAGGCACGTCCCAGGCAGAGGCGGGGTCATTGGCGACAAGTAAGCTAGCGTCCGATCTGCTGCGGATCGAGGACTTGGGCATCGCGTTCGCGTTGCATCATTCCGACATCGAAGCGGTCAGGGGTGCGAGCTTTCGCATCCTTCCCGGCAAGGTGACCGCACTGGTCGGAGAATCGGGCTCCGGCAAGTCGGTGATCGCGCAAGCGATCATGGGTATCCTGCCGCTTCCTGGACGTATTACCGGCGGACGCATTCTTTTCCACGACACCGGTTCCCGGCGCGAGTTTGTCGACCTCGTTGCGCTGGACCCCGCAGGCCCGGAATACCGCAGCCTGCGCGGCAGCCGCATTGCCATGATTTTCCAGGAGCCTATGACGTCGCTGTCGCCGCTGCATACGATCGGTAATCAGGTCGGCGAGGCTCTGCAGGTCCATGAGTTAGTTTCTCGAGCCGAGGAGCGTCGTCGCACCGAGGAGATGCTCGAACTCGTCGGTTTTCCCAACCCCCACCGGGCCTATGACATGTATCCATTCGAGCTCTCCGGCGGGCTGCGTCAGCGGGCGATGATCGCCATGGCGCTCATGTGCCGTCCGGCGTTGCTGGTCGCCGATGAGCCGACTACCGCGCTCGACGTCACCATTCAGGCGCAAATCCTGCAGCTGCTGAAGGATCTGCAGCACAAGCTGAACATGGCCGTGCTCATCATCACCCATGATCTCGGAGTGGTGGCCAACCTCGCCGATGAGGTGGTGGTCATCTATCACGGCGAGATCATGGAAGCCGGCACCGTCACCGACATCTTCACCCGGCCTTCGCACGCCTACCTCAAGGGGCTGATGGCGGCGGTGCCGCATTTCGACATGAAACCCGGGGAACGGCTGAAGGCGCTGCGCGACGCGGATGTCGATGCGAGCCTCGTGCTCGGCACGCGCCCCCGGCTGAAGACCCGTTCGGGAGCTGACGAGATCGTGCTGTCGGTTCGCAACCTCTCGAAGACCTTCTCGACCCGCAAATCGGGATGGTTCGGGTCGTCGGACGGGGCCGCGACCCGGGCGGTTGACGATGTCGCCTTCACCATCGGGCGCGGTGAATGTCTGGGTCTCGTTGGCGAAAGCGGATGCGGCAAGACCACGGTGAGCAAGCTGATCATGCGGGCGCTCACTCCCGATTCCGGGGAGATCATCTTCAACGGCGGCGACGGCCCGATCGACGTCAGAACCGCCAGTGACCAGGTCCTGCAAAACCTCCGCACCAAGATCCAGATGGTGTATCAGGATCCGTTCAGCTCACTCAATCCGCGCATGACCGTCCAGAACATTGTGCTGGAGCCGCTGGAAATCCATGGCCGCGGCGATGCGGCGTTCCGGCTCAAGATGGCCAGGAACCTGATGCAGGCGGTCGGACTCGACCCGCGCTTCCTCAATCGCTATCCGCACAGTTTTTCAGGGGGCCAGCGCCAGCGCATCGGCATCGCGCGGGCGCTCGCACTGGGTCCGGAACTGCTGATCTGCGATGAGCCCGTTTCCTCCCTCGACGTTTCGGTCCAGGCGCAGATCCTGAATCTGCTCAAGGATCTGCAGAAGCACCTGGGGCTCACCTATCTCTTCATCTCCCACAATCTCGCCGTCGTCGACTACATGGCGGACCGGATAGCGGTCATGTGTGCCGGGCGCATCGTCGAGCTTGCCCCGCGGCAGACGCTGTTCCGTTCACCGGTTCACCCGTACACGCGGGCTCTGCTCGCGGCAGTGCCGTATCCGGATCTCGAAGCGGCCGCTCGACTTCGGACCGTTGCGGTTCGCCGGCGCTTCCAGCGGCTGGAGCAAGTCGTTCAGGGATGACGGGGTCGGTCTTACCCACGTGGACATTGGCAATGATCACATGGTGCTCGCACGCCGCGATGCATCTCCGGAGGAGCTGCGCCCATGAGAAGTCGTCTTGTTTTCTGCACCCTGGCGGGGCTGCTGCTGTTCGTCAGCGCGCCCGCTGCGGCCTTCATCGAGTCCGACAGCCTCAAAGCGCAGGTGGAGGAGGGCAAGCTGCCGCCGGTGGCTGCGCGTCTTCCCAGCGTGCCGCGCGTTATCGAGATGAAAAGCCACGGGCGCGAACCTGGAGTACACGGCGGCACGGTGCGCATGCTCGTCGGCGGTCCAAAAGACATCCGTCTCATGACCATCTACGGCTACGCGCGGCTCGTCGGTTACGATGAGAAGCTCAATCTCCAGCCCGACATCCTTGAAGCCTACACCGTGGAAGAGGGCCGCATCTTCACTTTCAAGATCAGGCCGGGCCACAAATGGTCGGATGGCCACCCGCTGACGGCGGAGGATTTTCGCTACGCCTTCGAGGACGTGATGAGCAACGAGGATTTGGCGGCCGGCGGCTTCTCGCCCTACCTGCTATCCGATGGCAAGCCGCCCAGGTTCGAAGTCGTTGATGACCTGACAGTGCGCTATACCTGGGATGTTCCCAATCCGGATTTCCTTCCCCAGCTGGCCGCCGCGCAGCCGCTCTACATGGTCATGCCGGCGCACTACCTCAAGCAGTTTCACAAGAAGTATCAGACCGAGGAGGCGCTCGAAGAGTTGGTCAAGAAAAAAAAGGCCAAGAAGTGGACGACCCTCCACACCCGCATGGCCCGCCAGTATCGTCCGGAAAATCCGGAGCTGCCGACCCTCGACCCATGGCGCAACACCACCGCGCCGCCCAGCGAACAGTTCGTGTTCGAGCGCAATCCCTACTACCACCGGGTTGACGAAAATGGCCGCCAGCTTCCCTACATCGACCGCTTTGTGCTCAACGCAAGCTCTTCCTCCATCATTCCCGCCAAGACTGGCGCCGGCGAGACCGATCTGCAGGGATCGTTTATCCAGTTCGATGACTACACTTTTCTCAGGGAAGCCGAGAAACGGCATCCGATCAAGGTGAACCTGTGGCAGAGTGCCCTGGGCTCCCGCGTGGCGCTCCTGCCCAACCTCAATTATGAAGACCCGGTGTGGCGCAAAGTGCTGCAGGATGTGCGGTTTCGGCGCGCCCTGTCGCTTGCCATCGATCGGCGGGAAATCAACCTCGCGGTGTTCTTCGGCCTAGGCAGGGAGAGTGCGGATACCGTGCTCCCCAAAAGCCCGCTTTTCCGCCAGGAATATGCGGACGCCTGGGCTGCACACGATCCGGAGCAGGCCGACCAGCTCCTCGACGAGGCCGGTCTCATCGAGCGCGATGAGGACGGTTTCAGGCTGCTGCCCGATGGACGCCCCGCCGACATCATCGTCGAGACCGCTGGCGAAAGCACCCTTGAAAGCGATGTGCTCGAGCTGGTCGCCGACCATTGGCGAAAGGTCGGCATACGACTCTTCGCCCGCGCCACCCAGCGCGACGTCTTCCGCAGCCGAGTACTCGGCGGCCAGACGATGATGGGCACCTGGTCGGGCATCGACAACGGCATCCCCACCGCGAACATGAATCCCGGCGAGCTCGCGCCGACGACGGAAACCCAGCTGCAGTGGCCGCAATGGGGCATGTATTACGAATCGCGCGGCGAGCGCGGTGCGGCGCCCGACCTTCCCGAGGCGGCGAGGCTGGTCGAACTGCTGAAGAAGTGGCGTCTGTCCGGGGAGGCGGCCGAGCGCGAGCGCATCTGGCATGAAATGCTCGCGCTTTATACCGATCAGGTGTTTTCGATCGGCATCGTAAATTCAACCCTGCAGCCGATCGTCGCCACGGACAAGCTCAGAAACCTGCCGGTCAGCGCCCCTTACAGCTTTGATCCGACCTCCTATTTCGGCGTCTACATGACCGACGCGTTCTGGCTCGAGAATGGAGGCCGGTAGCCGTGCTGCGCTACATTCTCTGGCGCATCGCGGTGATGATACCGACCCTGCTCATCATTTCGGCGCTGATTTTCACCATCATCGAGCTGCCGCCCGGCGACTACTTCGAGAGCTACATCGCCGAGCTGCAGGCAGCCGGCGAAGGCGTCAACGTCGAGCAGATCGAGGCGCTTCGCAAGGAGTACGGTTTCGACAAGCCCCCGGTGCTGCGCTACTTCCAGTGGCTGGCGGGGATGTTCCGGGGCGATTTCGGCTATTCCTTCGAATACCAGCTGCCGGTCACCGACGTGGTCGGCGACCGGCTCTGGCTCACCGTGCTCCTGTCCTTCGTCACCATTATTTTCACCTGGCTCGTTGCTTTTCCGATCGGCATCTATTCCGCTACCCATCAGTACAGTTGGAACGACTACGGGCTCACCTTCCTGGGGCTGATCGGCCTCGCCATTCCCAATTTCATGCTGGCGCTGATTTTCCTCTACCTGGCGAACATCTGGTTCGGCACCTCCATCGGCCACCTGATGGATCCCGAATATCTTTCGCAGCCGATGAGCTGGGCCAAGGCGAAGTCGATCGCCGCACACTTGTGGATACCGGTGATCATCATCGGCGTCGCCGGGACAGCCGGCATGATCCGCAGACTGCGGGCCAACCTGCTCGATGAATTGCAGAAGCAGTATGTGGTCACGGCGCGCGCCAAGGGCCTGCATCCGTTCAAGGCGCTGGTGAAATATCCGTTGCGCATGGCGCTAAACTTCTTCATCGCCGACATCGGCTCGATCCTGCCGGCCATCATTTCCGGCGCCGAGATCACCGCCATCGTGCTCTCCCTCGAGACCACCGGTCCGTTGTTGATCAAGGCTCTGCAGAGTCAGGACATGTACCTTGCCGGCTCGTTTCTGATGTTCCTGGCCTTCCTCACCGTGATCGGTGTCCTGATCTCGGATCTGGCGCTCGCCGCGCTCGATCCGCGTATTCGCCTCCAGGGAGGCAGCGCGAAGTGAAGGTCGCTTCCCCGCTGCCGCCCCCGGGCCAGGCACTGAAGCACTACGTCTCCCCGAAGCCTTTCGACCCCATGTCGATCGAGGCAATGACCACGGCACAGGAACGTGTCTTCCTGGCGTCGCAATGGCGGCTGATGTGGTGGAAATTCAAGCGCCACCGGGTCGCGGCGATTTCCGCCGCATTTCTCGCGGCCATGTACAGCGCCATTCTCATCTGCGAGTTTTTGGCGCCTTACAACCTGCATACCCGCAACATCGACTTCATATTTGCGCCGCCCCAGCGGGTGCACCTCTTCCACCAGGGCGAGTTTATCGGTCCGCACGTGATCGGCCGCTCGATGAAGCTCAACATGGACACGCTCAAGCGCGAGTACTCGGAAATACCAGGCGACGTGCAGCGCATTCGCTTCTTCTGCCGCGGCGACAAGTATCTTTTCTGGGGGTTATGGGAGGGCGACCTTCACTTGTTCTGTCCGGCTGAAGGGGGGCAACTTTTTCTGCTTGGCACTGACCGGCTGGGTCGCGACCTGCTTTCGCGCATCATCTACGGCGCCCGCATCTCCCTCACGATCGGGTTGATCGGCATCGCCGTAAGTTTCGTTCTCGGCATCGTCATCGGCGGGCTTGCCGGCTATCACGGCGGCATCTTCGATCTGTTCACCCAGCGCATCATTGAGGTTCTGCAATCACTGCCCAGCATTCCGCTGTGGCTGGCGCTGGCCGCAATCATGCCGATCACCTGGAGTCCGATACTCGTATATTTCGGCATCACCTTCATTCTGGGTCTGCTCGACTGGACCGGTCTGGCGCGCGCCGTGCGCTCGAAGCTACTCGCGCTCAGGGAGGAAGACTATGTACTGGCCGCCCAGCTCATGGGCGCCGGCACCAGCCGCATTATCGGCCGCCACCTGATTCCGGGCTTTCTATCGCATCTGATAGCGGCCGCTACCCTCTCGATTCCCAGCATGATTCTCGGTGAAACGGCGCTGAGTTTCCTCGGCCTCGGTCTCAGGCCGCCGATTACCAGCTGGGGCGTGCTGCTGACCGAAGCGCAGAACGTCAACGTCGTAGCTCTCTATCCGTGGCTGTTGCTGCCGGTTGTGCCTGTGGTCCTGGTGATCCTGGCGTTCAACTTCATGGGCGACGGATTGCGCGATGCCGCCGATCCCTACAAATGACGGCCCACGGGCGGCGATTTTTTGGCTGCGCACCCGGATCAGGTAGGCTAGAGGGCGGCGGTTGGGGGCTCGAACGCGGGGCCAACAAGGGAATCGGGTCATGCGGCGGTTAGATGAAGCGCGCGTACTCATGTACAGCCACGATACCTTCGGGCTCGGCCATCTGCGGCGCTGCCGCACCATTGCCCACCATCTCGTAGAGCACTTTCGCGGCCTGCACGTACTTATCATCTCGGGCTCGCCGATTGCGGGGGCTTTCGATTTTCGCGCCCGCGTCGAGTTTGTGAAGATCCCGAGCGTCGTCAAGCTCAATGGCGGCGAATACGCAGCGCACAACCGCCATATCGATCTCGACGAGGCCATGTTGATGCGGCAGCTGATGATCCGCCAGACGGCGGAGACGTTTCAGCCGGATCTCGTCATTGTCGACAAGGAGCCGCTGGGGCTGGACGGGGAGCTGGAAGAGACGCTCTCGTATCTCAAGACGCGCGGCGCCACGCTCGTGCTTGGCCTGCGCGAGGTGATGGATTCACCACAGCTTCTCGCCCGTGAATGGGCGCAGCGCGACGTGCTGCGCAAGATCGGCATCCTGTATGACATGATCTGGGTCTATGGCCCGGCTGATTTCTGGGATCCGCTGGTCGGCCTCGACGCTCCGGCAAGCGTGCTGCGCCGCCGGAGCTTCGTCGGATTCCTGCATCGTACGCTGCCGATTTCACCGGTCTCCAACCACGAGCCTCACGGCGACTATATCCTGGTAACCGCCGGCGGCGGCGGCGACGGCGCCGACCTCATCGACAACGTCCTTTCGGCCTATCAGCGCAATGCCATGCCGCACCGGGCGCTCGTTGTCATGGGCCCGTTCATGCCCGCTGACCGGCGCGAAGCGCTGTGGGCAAAGGCCAAAACTATCCCGGCGATCGACATCATCCAGTTTGACAACCGCCTGGAGACCCTGATCGCCGGGTCCCGCGCGGTGGTCGGAATGGGCGGATACAACACGTTCTGCGAAGTGCTCTCCTTCGACAAGCCGGCGCTCCTGGTGCCGCGCGTTGCGCCGCGCGAGGAACAGTTCCTGCGGGTACGGCGCGGCGCGGAACTCGGTCTCATCGACATGCTGCTGCCTGCTGAGACACAGAACCAGGAACTGCTGACCGGCGTGTTGAGAAAGTTGCCCGAGCGACCGCCGCCCTCGCTGCGCGGCCATCGTGTCGCCCTCGACGGCCTGCCCAACATCAGGGTTGCGGTCGAGAACTGGATCAGGCAGCGTCCGGTGCAGCGGTTGGCCGTGGTCGAAGCCAAGATCTGACACCTTCCCTATGGTCGATCTGGTCGTAGTGATACTGAAAGGCTATCCGCGCCTCTCCGAGACATTCATTGCCCAGGAGCTGCTCGGACTCGAGCGCCACGGTATGGGCCTCGCCATCGTCGCACTGCGCCGGCCGGAAGACGGTGAGCGCCATCCCGTTCACCGCGAAATCCGGGCACCCGTCTGCTATCTTCCCGAATACCTGCATCACGAGCCGTTGCGGGTGATAAAAGCTTGGTGGCAGGTGCGACGCCTTGCCGGATACCGCTCTGCCCGGCAGGCATTCTTCTCCGACCTGCAGCGCGACTGGTCGCGCAATCGTTGCCGTCGCTTTGGCCAAGCGCTCGTACTTGCCGCCGAGATGCCGCAGAAGGCGGGTTGGCTGCATGCACATTTTCTGCATACGCCTGCCTCGGTAACCGCCTACGCCGGTACCTTGCGGGGTCTGGCCTGGACCTGTTCCGCCCACGCCAAAGACATCTGGACTACTCCCGAGTGGGAACTGAGGGCCAAGCTGGCAGGCTGCCGCTGGGCCGTGACCTGCACCAAAGCCGGCGCCGAGCGGCTGCGCCGCCTCGCGCCCGACGCCAGTCGGGTGCACCTCAGCTATCACGGAATCGACCTGTCGCGCTTTCCTCCTACCCAGCGTCAACTGCCGCTGCGCGACGGCGCCGACCCGTCCGACCCGGTTATCATCCTGAGTGTCGGTCGAGCGGTGGCCAAAAAGGGCTTCGATGTGCTGCTGCATGCCCTCGCCGCGCTTCCCAAACAGCTGACCTGGCGCTTCATTCACGTCGGCGGCGGCAGCTTGCTGGAGAGGCTGCGCGGCCTGGGCGAGGCGCTTGGTCTCGCCGGTCGCATCGACTGGCGAGGTCCACTGTCGCAGGGGGAGGTTCTGCACCTCTACCGCGAAGCCGATCTGTTCGTTTTGGCGAGCCGCATTGCCGGCGACGGCGACCGCGACGGGCTGCCCAATGTCTTGCTCGAAGCCGCCAGCCAACGGCTGACGATCGTGTCGACGAGGCTGCCAGGCATAACCGAGTTTGTGCGCGAAGGAGAAAACGGCATTGTCGTCGAACCCGGCGATTTGGGAACTCTGGCGGCAGGCCTTGAACGCGCCATCCGCGATCCGGGGTTGCGCGGCCGTCTCGGCGCGGCAGCCGAGACGGCGGTCCGGTCGCGGTTCGACCACCAGGAAGGCATTCACATCCTGGTCGGGCTTTTCGCCGATTCCGGGATATCATTTGCTTCAGGCGCGGCGGCGCCCGGATGAGACGCAACTCGGGTCCCCGCGTGCTGTTCTACGTCCAGCATCTGCTCGGTATCGGGCATTTGGTGCGGGCGAGCCGGATCGCCGACGCTCTCATCCGCGACGGGTTCGATGTTGTGGTGGTGCGGGGCGGGATGCCGGTTGCAGGCTTCCCCGGCCCGCACGTAAAGACGGCCGCCCTGCCGGCTCTGCGCTCGGGCGGGATCGATTTCACTTCGCTCGTCGACGATCGCGGCGATCCGGTTCAACAGCAGCACCTCGATGCCCGGCGTGATCGCCTGCTGGCGCTCGCACGCGATTGGCGTCCCGACATTCTGATGCTCGAGGCGTTCCCGTTCGGGCGGCGGCAGATGCGCTTCGAGCTCATTCCGTTGCTCGAAACGGCCGCGGCCATGCGACCGAAGCCTCGTATCGTATCGTCGATTCGCGACATCCTCCAGGAGAGCCGGAAAACTTCGCGCGCGGCGGAGATCGTGGGGCTCGTGAACGTTTACTTTGATCGCGTGCTGGTTCACGGCGACCCGAGCTTTGCCCGGCTCGAAGAAACCTTCGCCGCCGCCGGGGCGATTGCCGGTCACGTGCGCTATACAGGCCTGGTCGCGGCGCCGGAGCCCGCTCGGTCGCGCGAGCGTTACGACGTCGTGGTTTCAGCGGGCGGCGGGGCCGCCGGGGCGAACCTGGTGCGATCGGCAATCCTGGCCGCCCGGTCGCGCGGGCAGGCAGGTCGCAAGTGGTGCGTGATCACGGGGCCCCGCCGGGAAGCCGAGTTGCCGGACGTATCAAATGCGGCAGTTGGCGACGGACTGGTCGTCGAAGATGTTCCGCTCCGACTTCGCCGGGCTGCTCGCCGCGGCCGAACTGTCCGTTTCGCAGGCCGGATACAATACCGTGAGCGATGTCCTCAGCGCCGGCTGTCGCGCGATCGTTTCCCCCTTCACCGGCGAAGGCGAGACCGAACAAACGGCGCGCGCCGCCAAACTCGAATCGAGGAAGCTGGCGCAAGTGATACCCGAAGCAGAACTCGACTCGCCATCTCTCGGCGCAGCAGTCGAGCAAACACTAGCGTTGCCAAAACCTTCCGCGCACGGCCTCGATCTTGATGGCGCCCGCAACAGCGCCCGTGAATTACGCCAACTTCTTGGGATCAAACCCAGGAGTGCGCTGTAGCGAGTGCATCCACTTGTGTCACCCGCACGGCCGTGCTCTGGATGGCGCCGGACCTCGGATGTGGGAGCATGCTGGCGGGCGAAGCTGCTGAACGTTCAGCGATCACCGGTGATCCGGCGTGGGAAAGACTCAGCCGCGAGTTGGATCTGTGGACCGAAACGGGCCGGCCGGCGACGTTCTGGTGGAGAGACGACGACGCGGTCGCGGTAACGACTGCGCTCGAGCGCCTGCTCGAACTCCAGATGGAATTCACGGTGCCGTTGGCGCTCGCGGTCATCCCGAACCGGCTGGAACCGGGGCTCATCCGGCGCCTTGCCGGCTTCGAAGGGGTCGCGATTCTGCAGCATGGCTATCGCCACCGCAATTACGCGCCCAAGGGCGAAGGGGCCTGGGAGTGCGGCGATCATCGCCCACTCGAGCAGGTATGTGAGGAACTCGCGGCAGGTCGGAGCCAGCTCGTCGAGGCGTTCGGCGAGCGCTTCCTGCCGGTGCTGGTGCCGCCCTGGAGCCGGATTTCGGACCGGGTCGTGCAGCGTCTGCCCGCACTCGGTTTCCTCGGGCTTTCCACCGACCGCGCCGCGGATCGCGTCGAACCAGTACCGGGCTTCGTTCAGATCGACGCTCAATGTGATCCGATCAAATGGAAAGGAGGCGCGCGGTTTACCGGCACAGGGCGGGCTCTCGATGACCTGATCGGCCATCTGCAGGCCCGCCGCGTGGGCACAGCCGATCCGGGGGAACCGACCGGCTTCTTGACCCACCACCTGGCTCACGACGCGCCGGCCTGGGCATTCGTCGCCGAGCTCTTGCGCCGGGTGTGTGCGCATCCACGCGCCATTTGGCTGAACGCCCGCGAGGTGTTTCGGCGATGACTCGTTCGCCTCCGGGGATAGAGCTTCGCGCTGCCGGCCCGGACGATCGCGACGCGGTGGTTGCGTTGTTACAGGAGCGGATGAACAGCAAAATCAGCCCAGCGGTCTGGCGCCGTCTGTTCGACTATCCGTGGCTCGCCGACAAGCCGGATTGCGGTGTTGTCGTGTTGGAACGCGGCAGTGTCGCAGGCTATCTGGCGGTGATCTACGCTGACCGCCGGCTAGGCGGCCGCACGACCAGGACGGCCAATATGAGCTCCTTCTACCTCGCGAAGCCATTGCGTGGGCAGGGCATCGGCCTCGCCATGCTGCAGCTCGCGACCCGCGACCCGAGCGTGACCTACACGACCTTCAGCAGTAACCCGCCCGCGCTTAGGCTGGTGGCCAAAGTCGGCCTTGTGCTTCTCGACCAGACCCGCTTCCTCTGGCGGCGCAGCGGCCGGCAAGACGTGGGCATCGAGATTCTCTCAGGCTTCCCCGCGCTGACGCCCGAGGTCCCGGATTACGAGCGGTTGATCCTGGCGGATCATCGCGATCTGCCGGTTCAGCCCCATCTGCTGCGCGCCGCCGAGGGCGACTGCCTCATTGTCCTTTCCGTTAAAAAGAAGGGCGCGGACATCGCCTACCACGAAGTTTTGTATCTCGGTCGGCCGCCGGTCTTCGCGCGCCATGCGCAAGGGTTCGCCAATGGGGTCTTGGCCCCTGGAGCTGCCGTGCTGGCGGTCGATGGGCGCTTCCTGGACGGCTGCGCTGCGGTCGCCGAGAGCGAGCAGATCCGGGCACCGCGCTATTTCCGATCGCCGGTGTTGGCGCGGCGCGAGGTCGATTTCCTCTATTCGGAGATCCCGCTGCTCGATCTCAAGCTCGATTAGTTTAACCAACGTCGTCCGGTCAGGGCCGCGTTTGCCTCGCTCGCTGGGGCTCTATCGGTGGCATGAGCCATGGCGACCTTGTATGCTGGCCTTGTGGTTGAAGCAGCGCTGGGCGGAAAACGGGTGCGGAGTGATCCGCGTGGATCGGCGGATGGCCGTAGTCTGGAGGTTCTGGACGACTTGCCGCATCTTTCCGGCCCGGCCGCGGCCGTGCGGCAGGTGCTTGCTGCCGCGGTCGAGGTTCTCAATGATGCAATGATCGGCGCCTCCGACTTCGCCCGGCGCCGCTTTCTGGCATCGCAGCCTGCCGCATCGACGGCTCTGCACACCGACCCTCCCTGAACGCCTGCCCCGCATGGACAAGAGCATCATCCGTTACACCTGGAAACACACGCGCCCGCAGCAGCTTTGGATTCTGCTGATCGTGCTGGCCTCGATGCCGACCTTCTTCCTGTCGTTCGACCTGCCCAAACAGATCGTCAACGGTCCGATTCAGGGTCGCGGGTTTGAAAGCGAGGAGGCGAGGCAGGTATTCATGCGTGTGGCCTTCGACGTGCCGCAGTGGATCAGCTCCTCGGGCACGCTGGAGCTGCTTCCGGGCTTCGAGCTTGACCGCTTCCAGATGCTCATGGCGCTGAGCTTCAGCATGCTCGCCCTGGTGATCATCAACGGCATCTTCAAGTTCTACATCAACACCTACAAGGGCCGGCTCGGCGAGCGCATGTTGCGGCGGTTGCGCTATGAGCTGGTGGATCGGGTGTTGCGCTTCCCGCCCAACCAATTCAAACGCGTCAAGGCCGCGGAAGTCGCCACCATGGTCAAGGATGAAGTAGAGCCGCTGGGCGGCTTCATCGGCGACGCGTTCGTCCAGCCTGCCCTGCTTGGCGGCCAGGCGATCACCGCTCTCGTTTTCATCGTCGTCCAGAACTTCTGGCTTGGCCTCATTGCCGGGGGCATCGTCGGTGTCCAGGGTTTGATTATCCCCAAGCTTCGCCGCCGCCAGATCGAGCTCGGCCGCCAGCGCCAGCTCACTGCCCGCGACCTTGCCGGGCGGGTGGGCGAGATTGTCGACGGTATTTCCGCCGTCCACGTTCATGACACCTCGAACTATGAGCGCGCCGACATCAGCGCCCGGCTCGGGCGGATCTTCAAGATTCGGTACGACCTCTTCCAGTGGAAGTTTTTCGTAAAATTCCTGAACAATTTCCTGGCCCAGCTTACGCCGTTCCTGTTTTACGCGATCGGCGGCTATCTCACCTTGATCGGCCGTCTCGACATCGGCCAGCTGGTGGCGGTCATCGCCGCCTACAAGGACCTCCCGACGCCGATCAAGGAGTTGATCGACTGGGACCAGATGCGCCTGGATGTGCAGGTCAAGTTTGCCCAAGTGGTGGAGCAGTTCGACGTCGATCGGATGATCGATCCCCAGGTTCAGGCCATGAGCGCTGAACCGGCCATCACCATGGACGCCGGAGTCGCCGTCCAGAATGTCGCGGCTCTCGACGACAGCGGCGCCAGGCTTCTGGAACGGGTCAACATGGAGGTGAGGCCCGGCGAGAAGCTTGCCATCGTCGGGACGGCGGGTGGCGGTACGGAAGCCCTGGCGGAGGCCCTGGTCAAGCTCCTGTGGCCCGAAAGCGGGCGGATCAGCGTCAAGGGGCGAGACGTCTTCGACTTGCCGGAGTCGATCACCGGCCGGCGAATGGCTTATTCCGCTTCCGAGGCGCCGCTGTTTCAGGGCAGCATACGCGACAATCTGCTCTACGTCCTGAAGCACGCTCCCCTGCGCGAGGTCACCTACGAGGGCAAGCGGGAAAAACTGCGTTTGTGGGAAATCGACGAAGCGAGAAAGGCAGGCAATCCGGACTTCGATATCCGAAGTGACTGGATCGACTATGCCGCAGCGGGTGTCGATGGGCCGGAAGCGCTGTTCGCTCGCATGAAACACGTGCTCGAGGTCGTTAGTGTCGCCAACGACATTTTCGACTTCGGCCTGCGCGTGTCGATCGATCCCGGGCGCCATCCGAGCATCGTCGAGCGCATCAAGGAGGAGCGCGCCGCCTTGCGTTCCAGGCTCGACGCCGAGAACCTGTCCGGGCTCATCGAGCCTTTTGCGCAGGGCCGCTACAACAGCGAGGCCACGGTTGCCGAGAACCTCCTGTTCGGCACGCCGGTCGGTCCGAAGCTGGCCGGCGGTAAACTGGTTGCCGATTCCTATTTCCGCAGTGTGCTCAAGAAATTCGAACTCGATGAAGCGCTTTACCGCATGGGCCTGCAAATCGCCCGCACCGCGGTCGAGCTCTTTCGCGATCTGCCGCCAGACCATCCGTTTTTCCAGCAACTCGTTTTCATGTCCGCCGAAGAGATTCCCGGCTACCAGGCGCTCTTGCAGCGGCTCGAAGGCCGCCCCTTCGCCGAGGTGTCGGCTGCCGACCGCGACCAGATCATCCATTTGAGCTTCTTTTACATCGAGCCGCGTTTTCGTTTCGGCCTGCTCGATGATGCGCTGCGCGCCAGGATCGTCGAGGCGCGCCACAGCTTTCATGAACATTTGCCCGAAGATCTGAAAGGATCGCTCGAGCCTTACGATCCGAATCGTTACAACAAGTCGGCCAGTGTGCTGGACAACGTGCTGTTCGGCCGCATCGGTCACCAGCACGCCGATGGCGCCGAGAAAGTCGGCATTATCGTTCGGCGGGTCCTCGATGAGATCGGCCTGTCCGACGAGGTGTTCAATATCGGGCTCGAATTCAACGTCGGGGTCGGGGGCAGGCGACTGTTGACGGCCCAGCGGCAGAAACTGCACGTCGCCCGCGCCCTGCTGAAGCGGGCCGACATCCTCGTGTTTTCACGCCCGTTTTCAGCACTCGACAGCCGCGGGCAGGAAACGCTGACCCGCGCCGTGCTCGAGGAGGCCGGCCGGGCGGGACGCGGGTCAACCATTCTTTGGGTTCTGTCGACGCCAGCCACCGCCGCGCTGTTCGATCGCGTCGCCGTCATGGATCGTGGGACGGTAGCCGAGGTAGGGACCTTTGCCGAACTCATGGCGCGGAAAGGCATTCTCGCCGGGCTGATATCGTCCTAGGATGTTTTGATTGCCATACTCGGCAACGGCGGATCGAGGTGGGTAATGCGACGGGTGACTGTCACAAGCGTTCGGGCCTGGAGGTACAAGGAGTAAGCTGACCATGTTGCTCATGGAAGAAGTGGAGATGCTGCGGCGCACGCCGTTGTTCAGCAAGATTCCACCGGCCAAACTGAAGCTCATCGCCTTCACTTCCGACCGCGTCAAATACAACGAAGGCCAGGTTGTCTGCCGTCAGGGAGATGCCGGCGACGCTGCCTACGTGGTTCTCACCGGCACTGCCGACGTGCTTGTCAACGCCAAAGACGGCCAGATCAAGGTTGCGGTGATCGAGCCCAATTCCGTGATCGGCGAGATCTCCGTGCTGTGCGACATCTCACGGACAGCTACTGTGCGCGCCCGTGCGCCGCTCGAGGTGCTGCGCATTACCAAGGATCACTTTCTCAAGATGCTGACCGATTTTCCCGAGATGGGCATCGAGATCATGCGCGATCTGGCCGAGAAGCTGAGCAGAACCACGGCGGAACTCAGCGAATGCCGCAGCAAGCTCAAGGCCAACTAGGCGGCGCCAGGGCTGCTATCATTGTCGTTGAGCTGGAACGGGATTGGCGCCAGGGCGAGGCTCTGGTCGGGGCTCGTCCTGTTCACCTTCGCCGCTACTCACTTCATCAACCACGCGTTCGGCCACGTGTCGGTCGATGCCATGAATGCCGTTCAGGACTGGCGCACCGCAGTGACGCGCAGCGTTCCCGGCGCCACTGTTCTACTGGGCGCTGCGGCCGTTCATCCGGTGCTGGGTCTGGCGCGATTCCTGCGCCGACGGACGATGCGGGCGCTGGAATGGCTGCAGCTGGGATCCGGTCTGCTCATTCCGGTGCTGCTGGCCAGGCACTTGATCGGCACCCGTATCGCCCATGAGATGTATGGCGTCGATGACAGCTACTCCCGGGTGCTCGCGGCGATCTGGCCGGGATCGGCGTTGAGCCAGTCGCTGCTCCTCGTCGTGGTGTGGCTGCACGGTTCGATCGGCATTCACCACTGGTTGATGGTGAAGCCCCGCTATGAGGTATGGCGTTGGCCGCTCGGCGCCCTCGCTGTGCTGATACCGGCGCTGGGCCTGACCGGATTCTTTGCTGCCAGCCGTATCCACGAGTTCGATGGCCTGGTTCCACCGGGGCCCTCGCCCGATCAGGCCGCGCACCTCGCAGCCATCGGCAACGGCGCCATCGCCGCTTACGCGTTGTTGCTGGCGGCCGTTCTGGCACTGCGGCTGCTACAGTTCGCGCGCGACCATTTTGCCCACAAGATCGCTATAAGCTATGCCGACGGACCGCGCGTAGCGGCGCCGCGGGGACTGACCCTGCTGGAGATCAGCCGACTCAACGGTATTCCGCACGCCTCCGTTTGCGGCGGCCGCGCTCGTTGCTCGACCTGCAGGGTGCGCGTTCTCGGAGGGCTTGCCCAGCAGCCGGCCGCCCTCGATACGGAACGTCGCGTCCTCAATCGGGTAGGAGCGCCGGCCAATGTGCGGCTGGCCTGTCAGCTGCGTCCGCAATCCGACATCGAGATTGCGCTGCTGCTTCCGGCGGCTGCCGGTATCGGCGGTTCGCTTGGTACGGACAAGTATTTGTGGGGCGTCGAGAGAGAAGCAGTGATTCTATTCTGCGACTTGCGCGGTTTCACCCGATTGTCGGAAGGCCGCCTGTCGTTCGATGTCGTGTTTGTCCTCAATCAGTACTTGAGCCGCATGAGCGAAGTCATCGAGGACTGCGGTGGTTACGTCGACAAGTTCATGGGCGACGGGATCATGGCCATCTTCGGCATGGAGCAGCCGCTTCAAGCCGCCGCGCGCAATGGGCTGGCGGCGGTGAAGGCCATGGGCGGCGTGCTCGACGCGCTGAACCAGAGCCTGCGGGAGGAAGTGCCCGAGGCGCTCGACATTGCCATCGGCGTTCATGCCGGCCCGGTGATCCTGGGCCGCATCGGAGCGTTGCGCGGCAGCGCTGCGGCCCGCCGGGTGACCGCGCTCGGCGATACCGTCAATACCGCGAGCCGGCTTGAAAGCGTCGGCAAGGAAGAGGGGGTCCAGGCTGTGATCTCGAAGGCAGTGCTGGACGCTGCCGGCCTCTCGGCAACGCCGGTCCTGGATGCGAGGCGCATCGAGGTTCGCGGCCGCAAACGTGCCCTCGACGTGGTCCTCGTGAAGCGGGCAGTCCTCCTGCCCGTGCAGGGTCGGCCCTCGCCGGCCGCAGGCCAGATTGGTTCCCAGGTCGCGTAGTTTTGAGAACCGTTGACTTGCGTGAAGTCACCAAGACTGCGCAGGAAACTCTCCTCGAGCTGAGGGACGAACGCCATGTCCGTTCTCTATCGCAATCCCCTGACCATCATACGCGACGCCGTCGCCGGCCAACCCGCGCGCGATCTGACCGAGCGCATGCGCGCGGCGCTGCGCCAGCACGCCATGACCAGCGAGGTGCTGGTCAAGCTCATCCAGCTCGCCGTCGTCCTGATGTGGGCGGCCCTTTACGCGGCGGCGCCCAAGACCGATGCCCATACCGCCTTTTCGCCGGTTCCCTATGCGCTCGGCATCTATCTGCTGATCAACGCCGTGGGGCTCTATTGGGTCATGCGGCGCGACCTGCCGGCGTGGGCGGTCTACGTGTCGATCGGTCTCGACATGGCGGTCCTCATGCTGCTGATCTGGAGCTTCCATGTCCAGTACGGCCAGCCCGCGTCGTTCTACCTCAAGGCGCCGACGCTGCTGTACGTGTTCATCTTCATCGCCCTCAGGGCGCTGAGATTTGAAGCCCGCTTCGTGCTCGCGGCCGGCCTCTTCGCCGCTTTCGGCTGGCTTGTGCTCGCAACCTACGTGGTGATCGCCGATCCGGCGCAGGCGACGATCACCCGCGACTACGTGACCTATCTCACCAGCAACGCCGTGCTCATCGGCGCGGAATTGGACAAGATCATCTCCATCCTCATGGTGACCGGGATCCTCGCCCTGGCGCTCAGGCGCGCCAACAATTTCCTCGGCCGCGCCACCACCGAAGGCATCACCGCCCGGGAACTGGCGCGCTTCTTCGACGCGCCGGTGGCGAGCCGCATCCGCAACGCCGACGAGAAGACGAAGGCCGGCGAGGGCACGCGGCGCGAGGCCGCCATCCTGTTCACCGACATCCGCTCCTTCACGGTGATGGCCGCGGGGCTCGATCCCGACGACGTGGTGGCGCTCCTCACTGCCTACCAGACGCGGATCGTGCCGATCGTGCACCGCCACGGCGGCGCCATCGACAAGTTCCTGGGCGACGGCATCATGGCGACCTTCGGGGCCGTCGGCTCGAAGCCCGATTTCGCCGCCGCGGCGCTGCGGGCGCTCGACGACATCATCGCCGATACGGAAACCTGGCATCAAGGCTCGGGTGTCCTGTCCCGGCTGCCCCGCGGCGCCGTCAACGGGGCCGTCGCAGCCGGTGGCGTCATCTTCGGCGCCCTCGGCAACGAAGAGCGGCTTGAATATACGGTCATCGGGGCGCCGGTGAATCTCGCCGCCAAGCTCGAGAAGTTCAACCGGCAGGCGGGCGCCCGCGCGCTTACCGACGCCGCGACGCTCCGCACAGCACAAGCCCAGGGCTATGCCGTGTCAGGCCGTCCTAGGCGGCTGCGCTTCGCGGTTTCCGGCGCCAGAGAGGCCGTGGTTCTTCACGAAGCGCTGAAACCCGCTCCCCCATTCTTGGGGGAGCGGGCAGGGTGAGGGGCGCCGAACCTCCCACTCGAGCTGCAGTTGGCGCGTCGTCAGGCAGCGGCCCGGATGGCCGCGAAAGCTTCGGCGATCCGTTGCGGCGCCGTCGGGCGCGCGTACATCCGGTCAAGATACGCTAGCAGCCGCGGGCAGTGGTCGACCAGTTTCTGCTCGTTGCCCCAGTCGATCACATACGCGGTCACGCAATCCGCGACGGTGATGCGGTCGCCGACGATGAACCGGCGTCCCTCCATGTGGCGATCCAGCACGGACGCCATCGCGGCGAACTCATCGCTGGCAAGCGCGATGTCCTGCGGCAGTCGCTTGTGTTCGGGATACAGCATCGTGTGCTTGGTGATCCGCCATAGGGGTTGCTCGAGTTCGGTCATGGCGAACATCACCCAGCGATAGACCTGGGCGCGCTCCTTGAGATCGGCGGGCAGCAGCCCCTTCTCGCGATATTTCTCGGCCAGATAGAGAACGATGGCTGCGGATTCGGTAACGACGACATCCTCATCGACGAGCACCGGCAGCTTGCCTGCCGGGTTGAGGCGCAGGAAGTCGGGATGCTTGTGCTCGCCTGCCAGGAGATTGACCGGGACGAACTCGAAATCCGCATCGAGCTCCTTGAGGCCCCAGAGCGCCCGAAGCGAGCGCGTGGGACCGAACCCATATAGTTTCATCGCTGTTCTCCTTTGGTTGCGGGTTGCGTTCGAACCTTCTGAAGAGATGTGGCTCTCTGCCGGCCTGTGCTCTTTTGTGATCAAGAGTTCGAGATACCTGCGTAAATGATCGAGGCTCTGGACGGCCACATTGGCGCTTTCCCGGGCCTTGGCGAGAATGAAGGCGCCCTGGATCACAGCCTGGGTGAAGAGAGCGAGACTCTCGGCGGTCCAATCTCCGGCGACCCCGTATATCCGCATCGCTTCGCCGATATCGGCCTCGAGCGTCCTGGCATGTCGGTCGATGCTTCTTTCGCAGGCGTCTCGAATCTCCGGGTGCGTGCGGTACACTTCCTGAACGATGGTGCCGGCGAAGCAGGTGAATTCAGGTAGCTCGCCCTTCAGGATCGCTTTCCGGAAGTCGACGTAGGCGAGCAGACGGTCCAGCGGATCGGGCGGGCTATGGTAGGGCGCGCCGGCGAAAAAGACGCTTGTGAACTCCTCCCAGTGCGCTGCCGCCGACCGCGCCAGGTCTTCCTTGCTCTTGAAATGGTGAAAGAAGCTTCCTTTGGTTAGCCCGGCTTCGGCGCAAACATCTTCGATCCGCGTCGCGCCGTAGCCCTTGGCGCGGACGACCCTGAGTGCCGCATCCAGAAGTCTTGTCTTCGATTCATGTCGTGGCGGCGCCATCATCTTAAGCATACCAACTAGTAGGTATGCTTGTACCAACTGAAGAGTATGGAGTCAAGACAGGGAAGCGCCTCCGCACTGAACGAGATCACTCGGACCTTGCCACCGGCATGCGGGGTGGCGGGCCGTCTGTTGAAACAGGCGCTCGAGAAAATGCAGGGCTGCGGCATCGCCGGCAAGATGGTGGCTGAGGACGCCGACGGGATAGCCTCCTCCAACGCGCGCCCGGCTGAGTTCGTCAGCCAGCTGCCGGAAGAGTTGGGAAGTAGCGCGGGCCCGGTTTGCGGCCCTCGAATTGATGATGTCTACGTGGGCGTTGACGACCGGGATCTGCGAAGTCCGGGGCGCCGGTCCGAACGTAGAAAGCGCGGCAAATCCCTGCCGCGGCAAGTCTTCGACGAGGGCCGGGTCGATCCGGTTCCAAGGCGGCACCAGCATCGGAAACAGCCGCTCCGCATAGAGGAGCCGCATCTCTTTCAGGCCCCGGCGAAGCTCGTCGAGAACGACGTCGCGAGGTCGATGCGGTCCCAGTTCCTGGCGCTTCTCGCTTGGCGGCGCGTGGTTGTGGTGCGACCATCCGTGTACGGCGGGATGGATGTGAGGCATTGAACGGAGCCAGTGCGCCAATGGTTCTCCGGTCCTGGCCGGAATGACGGCGAGCACCACCGGCACCTGGAAAGCCAGTGCAAGCGTCGCCAGCTCTTCGAGCTCCGCAGTGGGCTCGAAGGCGTCGTCGTCCCTTAGCCACAGCCTCGCGGTGCGCCCAGCCGACTGCCAGCGCACGAGTTCCTCCTCGAGCGGCCGCCAGGAAACGGACTCGGCCGAATCATCCATGGGCCGGCTCGGCCTTTTCCGCCGCAACTCGCTCCAGCAGGGTCTTCAGCCGCCCTGTGGCCTGTTCCAGCGAGCGTTCCCCGAGCACGAACCGGCGCGCCGCCGCGCCCAAACGTCGCCTCTTGTCTGCATCCAGAACGAGCCGGCGGATGGCCTGTGCAAACTCGCTGACGTCTCCCTCGCGGGTCAGCAGACCGGTGGTCCCGGAACGCACGACTTCCGGGACGCCTGCCGTTTCCTGGGCCACGACCGGCAAACCCGCCGCCTGGGCTTCGAGATAGGCGAGGCCATAGGCTTCGCCGCATCCAGGCCACGCGTAAAGGTCGCCGCCATAGAGGTGCTCTGGAATGTTCTCAGGCGCCATCTCTCCGAGAAAGGCGACGCGTTCGGGCCGGAAGCCCTTGAACATCGCCTTGATCTGGTCGGCGGCCGGACCGCCGCCGACGATCATCAGCTGCCAGCCGAGATCGCCGATGAGCTCCAATGCCGCGGCGAGCATGCGGAAGCTCTTGAACTTGCTGCCCCGGCGCAGCATGGCGACCGCAATCAGCCTGGGTTCACGCCGGTCATCGCCAATTTTCACGGGCTCGCGGGCGAACGGCGCTGCGTCGATAAACGGCGGCAAGAGGGCAAGCCGTCGCGCCGCGACGATGTGCGAAAGGCCGTCGCGATCTCGCTGGGTGAGGCAGATGTTCAGCCGGGCGCGGCGCAGGGCCGCGGTGACTTGCGCCTGATAGGGCGCCCATTCGTCGCGGTCACGGCGCGCCGAATAGGAAGCCTCGGCGGTAAGGTAGGGAATGGCAAAACCGGCGCTCAGCGGCGGGCCGACGAGGTCGGGGGCCTTGTAATAGGGGTGGTAGGTGAGCCACAGGTCCGGAACTCCCCCGCTTCGCCAACGCTCCTTGATGCGCGCCTCCTCCTCTGCCGCTTTCACTTTCATGTCGGCGAGCAGTGCCGGTAGCGGCGACGGCGCATAGCTGCGCAGGCGCGACACCAGATCGACCTCATGCCCGGCGCCTCGCATTGCCGCCATGAGCAGGCGCGCCATCTGGCGGTCTCCCGAAACGGTCGGGTGGTCGGGTGGCTTCAGCGGCGCATACATCGCAATTTTCATGATGAATTGAGCTATGATCCTCGCTCTTTCATGCGTCAATCCTGACCTGAGCTGCGTATATGGGCTTTAGGGAGAGAGGATCGGAAGCGATGATCGACAGTGGCAACGAAGGTTTCTTCGCGGACCTGCCCTCGTTCAGCGACTTTTCCGGAGTGGTCGACCCCCGGAACTTCCATGATCTCCCGCAAAGTTGGCATCTGGCTGCCGCCGACATCGTAAGCTCCACCAAGGCTATCGAGCAGGGCCGCTACAAGGCCGTCAACATGGCCGGTGCGGGGGTCATCTCGGCGGTATTGAACGGCCTTCAGCGCCGCATCCCGTTCGTGTTCGGCGGCGACGGCGCACTGCTGGCGGTGCCGCTCTCGGCGGCGGAGAAAACCCGCCGGGCACTGGCGGCTGTCCAGGTCTGGGTACGGGAGGAGCTGGATCTGGCCCTGCGTGCCGCACTCGTTCCGATGAGCGAGGTAAGGGCAAGGGGCCTGAGCGTCCGGGTGGCCCGCTTCCAGGCCGCGCCCGATGTGAGCTACGCCATGTTTTCGGGCGGCGGCGTCAGTTGGTTCGACGCCGAGATGAAAGCCGGCCGCTACGCGATTCCGCCGGCAGGCCCCGGCACGAGGCCCGACCTCACCGGGCTTTCCTGCCGCTGGAACCCGAGTCGCGCCGACAACGGCGAGATCGCTTCCCTCATCGTCGTTCCTGTCGAGGAGGACCGCAGGCGGGGAATTCAACCGGCTTGTCAGCGACATCATCGCGCTCATCGGTGAACAGGAGCGCGATGGCCATCCGTTGCCCGCCGCGGGTCCCGAGTTGTCGTGGCCGAAGCCGGCCAGCATCGAATTCGAGTTGCGCTCCGGCGATGCTTCGCGCCCCAGATGGCTGCGCCGGCTGTCGATTTTCGCCCAGACACTGGTGCTGTTCGCGCTCAACCGCACCAACGGCAATCTCCGCACCCTGAACGCCCGCCGCTACCGGCGCGAGCTTTCGCAGAACTCCGATTTCCGCAAATACGACGATGGCCTCAAGCTGACCATCGATGTCAGCCGCGAGCGGCTCTCCCGCATCGAGCAGCGGCTCGAGGAAGCGGCTGGCCGGGGGATCTGCCGCTTCGGCCTGCATCGACAGGACAGCGCGCTTATCACCTGCTTCGTGCCGCAGCCCTTCGCCAGCGACCATCTCCATTTCATCGACGGGGCGGCGGGCGGCTATGCCATGGCCGCAGCCGCCATGAAGGCGAAAGCAGCGGCCGCCGCCGCCTGATCCTGACCCGGGTTGCAAGGCTTGGCCAGCGCGTCAGTCAAGTTCTGCGGTGTCCGCTTCCGATCTCTTGCAGCCGAGCGCCGAGGGGGCGGGGCGGCTCGTGACCCTTAAGAGGCATTTCGACCGGCAGAGCCACGCTGATAGATCGAGCGAACTCAAAGGCCTATGTTATGCAGCTCTCCACGCCAAGGTGAGGCGATCATGGCACCGAGATACTCGGCCATCGGGACACTGCGCTTGATCAGGTTGCGGAAACCGTCGGCCGTAATCTGAGCGTGGTGCGGCGTGTGATCGATGGGCATGACGGACTCCGTCTAAGCAGTCGTGCTCTCGGATAGGCCTAGCTCCTTCGACATAAGGCTCCGCATCTCGTGCTTGCGTGCCTTGCCCGTCACGGTCATCGGGAAGTCGTGAACGAAGCGAACGTATTGAGGAACCTTGAAGTGGGCGACGCGCTCTTTGCAGAAGTTGCGAATCTCCTCAACCGTCGCGTCTGCGCCCTCTCGAAGCTTGACCCATACGCAAAGTTGCTCCCCGAACTTGGGATCAGGCACACCAAATGCCTGGGCGGCCTCTACTTTCGGAAAGGTGTACAGAAGTTCCTCGATTTCGCGTGGGTATATATTTTCCCCGCCACGGATAACCATGTCCTTCAACCGACCTACGATGTTGCAGTAACCTTCCGCATCAAGCGTGGCCAAATCACCCGTGTGCAACCATCCCTCGGCATCGATGGTGTCTTTCGTTTTTTCATCATCGTTCCAGTATCGAAGCATTACCGAGTAGCCCCTTACCAGGAGTTCGCCCGGCTCGCCTCGAGGGATCACATCACCTCGGCTATTGACGATCTTGATCTCCACGTGAGGATGCACCCGGCCAACAGTCGTGACTCGCCGTTCCAAACTGTCATCAGGCGATCCCTGGCAGCTCAACGGGCTCGTCTCGGTCATCCCATAGCCGATGGTAATCTCACCGAGATGCATGACGTCGACGACGCGCCGCATGACCTCGATGGGACATGGACTACCCGCCATGATCCCGGTGCGCAGCGTTGACAGATCGAACTTGGAGAATTGTGGATGCTCCATCTCGGCGATGAACATGGTGGGCACCCCATGGAGGGCGGTGCAGCGCTCCTGTTCGACTGTTTCGAGCACGCTGATCGGATCAAACCCCTCATTGGGGTATACCGCGGCCGCTCCGAAAAGCATGCAGAGGAGATTGGAGAGCACCATGCCGAATGTGTGGTAAAGCGGCACCGGCACGCACAAGCGATCCTGTGTTGAGAATCGCATGTTTCTGCCGCTGAAGTATGCGTTGTTCAGGATGTTGCGATGGGTGAGAGTTGCTCCCTTTGGCGCGCCGGTCGTGCCGCTTGTGAACTGGATGTTGATCGGATCGTCAGGCGTGAGCGTCGCCGCAATAGCAGCAAGTTGGGCATGATGTGCCTTGGTGCCAAGAGCACAGGCCTGATCAAGCCCCATCATGCCAGGAAGGGGCGCGCCGATCTTGATCACCACGTTGAGGTCAGGAAGGCGGTGGGCTCGAAGTTGTCCTGGCTCGGATTCGGCGATCTCAGGAGCCAGTGTGCGGAGCATGGCGACGTAGTCGCTGGTCTTATGCGAGCCCGCGAATACCAGGCCTTTGCAGCCGACCTTGTTGAGGGCGTACTCGACCTCGGCGATGCGATAGGCAGGATTGATGGTCACGAGGACCATTCCGGCCTTGGCGGTGGCGAACTGCGTTACTGCCCACTCGGCATTGTTGGGTGACCAGATCCCCACGCGATCTCCGGGCTGCAGCCCCAACGCCAGGAGCCCGGTAGCAAACGCATCAATTTTTGCCGCGAACTCCCGGTAGGTCCACCGGACACCCTGATGGCGTACAACGAGCGCTTCGCGTTCGGCCCATGTGGCGAGCGCCTCCTCGAACCGACGGCCAATCGTCGCCTCAAGCAATGGATGGTCGGAGCTGCCTCTCTCAAAGCTCTCCAGTGTTCTACTCATCTCCAACTCCTTCGAAGAAAGAGACCTACGTCTGCCTCGAACTTGGCTTTGATGTCCGCGCGCCTCGTCTCGTTAGGCGAGCTGCAAGGTTTGCCGTGTGGTGATCCACGACAGCTTTGAGATTGGTTCCGATGACCCGGAGGCGGCGTGTGTGTGAGGCGACGAGAGCACCGATCATCTCGTCGAAAAGTGCACCAACCTCGACGCTGAGGAGCGCTTCCTCGACGCCTGCGCGGGCAAGATGTCGCCGATATATGTCGAGCACGGCGAGCAGTTTTCCGTTGAGCTCGCGATTCAGGGCTGGGGTCAGACCGCGAGGTCTGGTCCCGCTCAGGAGATAGAGGCTGAGGTCGAGGTCTCTCGGGTTCTCATCATAGAAGTCAACGAGCGCACGAAACGCACCGTCCAAGGCCAGAACGGGATCGGCTTCGTCAGGAGCGGCCGCGCTCACGCGAGTGAGCAGCTGGTCGAGCGACTCGGCAAGGATGTCAGCGTACAGCTCTTCCTTGTTCGCATAGTGGAAGTAGATCGCGCCGGTCGTGTAGCCGGCCAGCTTTGCGATCTCGCGAACAGACGCTCCGTCCAACCCGGTCTCGGCAAACAGCTTCTTCGCGGACGACCTGATGAGGTCCCGCTTGATGCCATCAACCATCGTTTTGCGACGTGCCTTAGCATCAGTTGGCATTAGCTATCTCCTTACCGGACGCATTGGCCACGAGTTGACTACATAACGTTGTTATGTTTAAGTAGCACTGAAATGTACCTTCCTCAAGCGAAAAAGGAGTGAGCGTCTCATGTCAGTCCTAGTGATCGAGAAGAAAGACCGCATCGCCTACCTGCGCATGAACCGGCCGGAAGCGAAGAACGCCATCAACCACGAGCTGCATCTCGCGCTCTGCGCAGCATGGGACGACCTCGAGCGGGATAATTCTGTTGACGTAGTCATCATCACCGGTACGGGTGACGCCTTCTGCGGTGGGATGGACCTGAAGACCCACGTTACGGACTATGTGAACGCTACACCAGGCAAGGTCGCCGAATGGGTCAAGCTCGGACTTGGTGGCACTACCCGTGGAAAGCACCGCTTCTCGAAGCCTGTGATCGCAGCCGTCAATGGATGGGCACTGGCTGGCGGTTTCGAGACCGCGCTGGCCGCCGACATCCGCATCGCATCCGAAAGGGCACAGTTTGGATCGTTCGAGGCCCGGCGTGGCTTTCACCATGGCGATGGTGGCATCGCCCGGTTGGTCAATTTTTGTGGGGTTGGTATCGCTCTTGAGATGTTGCTGACTGCTGAGCCCATCGATGCGCAGCGTGCGCTACAGATTAATCTGGTCTCGAAGGTCGTCCCGCACGACAAGCTGATGGAGACCGCAGAAGCGGTTGCGGGGACAATCCTTCGCAATGACCAAGTCTCGGTGCGTTCGGCCAAACAAGTCGTCCTGGATATGGTTGGCCGCACGCTTGATGATCAGCTCTACAAAGAGGCCTATGCCGCTTACACGCTGATGGCGAGCAACCCAACAGTTCCAGCTCTCCTCAAGAAATTCTACGATAAGACGGACCGGGGTCGGCATGGAAAGAACGCCACGAGCCTGTGACGAACATCAATGCGTTGTTGGAGCGGTAGGCATGCTCGCAGCTGAAACCAGTTCCGTTCGGGAGTTGCTGTTATCGCTCTGTTAGCGCTGGCGGCAATTCCGTTCGGCATGATTTTCGGGGCAGAAACTCTACGCCATGGCCTGACGGTCGCCAAAATCATTCTTACGTGCGCGGTCATTGGCCCGCAGTTTACGCCTGTCGGCTCTGGTAAAGCCCCGTTCGCCGGATACTATAGCAATCCCGATCGGTGACTCGCAAAAAGCGGCCGCGGCCGCTACTGGTGGCCGTGCATGGAGGGCATCGGCACGGCGGTGAGGTGGCCCACTACGCGCTCGCCACGGCAAGGGCGTGTCGCTCATCGGCGCCGTGGCGCCGATCATGTTGAAGACCCCGGCCAATCCGGGTGGCCTGCCCATCGAGGTGTTCGACGGCTTCCGCGAGCATCTCGTCAGACCCCGACCAAGTTCCGGTTGTGGCACATAGCGTAACACGCTGGGCGTCCGCTTCCGGGGTATAGCGTCAGTTGGGCTATCCCTGCATGTGTTTGGCGAAGTGGCGGAACTCTGCTTAGGCAATAGGCTACGCTGCCGGGCCGCGACCGGAGGTGATTTCGCTTCACCGGAAAATGCGCTAGTGCCTCTCCATGCGCCGGTGGCGGCGCCGCCTCCCGTCCCTGAGAGATTTCGTCATGAAGATTGCCATCGTCGGTGCAGGATATGTGGGACTGGTGTCGGGCGCATGCCTTGCCGAATTCGGCTATGACGTCGCTTGCATCGATCACGACACCGACCGCGTCCGCGAACTGCAGCAGGGCGGTGTGCCGATTCACGAGCCTGGGCTCGAGGACATGATGCGCGCCAACCGCAATGTCGGCCGCCTGCGCTTTACCGCCGAGCTGGCGCCGGCGGTCGCCGGTGCCGATGTAGTGATGATTGCCGTCGGTACGCCGACGCGGCGCGGCGAGGATGCAGCCGACCTCGCCTTCGTTCACAAGGCGGCCGACGAAATCGCCGCAGCGCTCAACGGCTACAAGGTCGTCGTGACCAAGTCGACGGTTCCGGTAGGTACGACGCGCCAGCTGATGCACGAGATCGCCCGCCGCCGTCCCGGCATCGCGTTCGACATGGCCTCCAACCCGGAGTTTCTGCGCGAGGGTTCGGCGGTCAGTGATTTCCTGCAGCCCGACCGCGTCATCGTCGGCACCGAATCCGAACGCGCCCGCGACGTGCTGCGCCGGCTCTACCGACCGATCACTGCCGGCAACGTGCCGATCACCTTCACCGGAATCGAATCCGCCGAGCTCATCAAATATGCCGCCAACGGCTATCTCGCCATGCGCATCGCCTTCGTCAACGAGCTCGCCGATCTGTGCGAGAGGGTGGGTGCGGACATTTCGGTAGTGACCCGCGGCATGGGACAGGACCGCCGCATCGGCCAGCACTATCTCCAGCCGGGTCCGGGGTTCGGCGGATCCTGTTTTCCGAAAGATACCCGGGCGCTCGCCGCGGCGGCGCGGGGACAGGGCAGCCCCTTCCGTCTCATGGATGCGGTAGTCGCCGCCAACGACGGCCGCAAGGCGGCGCTGTGTGACCGCATCGTTGTCGCCATGGGCGGCAGCGCCGCCGGCCGGCGGATCGCCATCCTCGGCGTGGCGTTCAAGGCCGACACCGACGACGTGCGCGAGTTCGGCCGCCCTCGGCCTCATCCCCGAACTCAGGGCCAAAGGCGCATCGGTCGCCGCCTATGACCCGCATGCCGGTGCTGCCGGGGCGGCCGGCATCCCGGATGTCGTCTGGTGCAAGAATGCCTATGCGGCCGCGGAGGGCGCCGATGCAGTCGTCATTCTGACCGAGTGGAACGAGTTTCGCGGCCTCGACCTGAGCAAGCTCGCCGGCGTCATGGCCAGGCCGGTGATGATCGACCTGCGCAATCTCTACTCCCCGCACGATATGGCGCGGACTCCGTTTGTCTATCACAGCCTTGGCCGCGCCGTGACTTTGCCGCAACCCATCGCCGGCCCGGCATGAAAAAATGAGGGTTCTCATTACGGGGGTTGCGGGCTTCCTCGGCTACCATGTGGCCGCCCGGCTTCTCGGCGATGGCGCAACGGTAAGCGGATTGGACAACCTGTCTCCCTACTACGATATCGGGTTGAAACAGGCTCGTCTCAGCGACCTGAAGAACCGCTTCGGCTTCGTGGCCGCCAACATCGACATCACCGAGCGGGAACTGCTGGAGGACTTCACGGCAGCCGCCGCGCCCGAGGTCGTCATCCATTTCGCCGCCCAGGCGGGCGTTCGCTTCAGCATCACCAGCCCGCAGTCCTATGTCGCCAGCAATCTCGTGGGCTTCGCCAACCTGCTCGAGATCTGCCGGCGGAATCCGCCCGGGCACCTGCTTTACGCCTCGTCGAGCTCCGTATACGGAGCAAGCCGCCGGCAGCCGCTCCGCGAGGCAGATCCCGTCTCCCGGCCCGTGTCCTTCTATGCAGCCACCAAGCTCGCCAACGAGGCGATGGCGCACAGCTACAGTCACCTCTATGGCATTCCGGCCACCGGCCTGCGCTTCTTCACGGTCTATGGCGAATGGGGCCGGCCCGACATGGCGTTCTTCGACTTCGCCAGCAGGATGCGCGAGGGCCGCCCCATCCGGGTGTTCAACAACGGCGACCTGGCGCGGGACTTCACGTACGTCGATGATGCCGTCGAGGCGGTGGTACGGCTGATTGACAAGCCGCCCCGGCCCGACGCCGCCGCAGGCGCGGCGCCCCATCGCATCGTCAACGTCGCTTCCGGCCGGCGCGTTGCCCTGCTCGAGTTCATCGCGGCGCTCGAGAAGGCGCTCGACTGCCGTGCCGAGAAGATCTTTGAAGGCATGCAGCCCGGCGACGTGCCCGAGACCTGGGCCGATACGAGCGTGCTCGAGAAGCTGACCGGCTTCACTCCCCGTTTTGCCGTGGCCGAAGGCGTCGAACGGTTCGGCCGATGGTTCCGCTCCTATGGGGCAAAGCACGACGTCCCGTAACGAGAATCCGCTTCTCCTTTGCCGTCACTCCGTGTGCTCGACATCATCTCCCGCCACGACCGCCCAGCCATGGCGGCGTGATTCATGGACGGAGAACCTCGGCTGGCCGAATGACGGGTCGGCGAAGCAGCCAACGGCAACGCCGACAAATCCTGGTACTGCGCTGTTGATGTAGAAGACGGTCGAACCGCAGCCGGCGCAGAAGCCGAAGTCGAGCAGGGCGCCGCTGTCCGCCGTCCTGGAAAAGTGACGGGGGGAGCCCTCGACCTGAACGCGACTCTCCGGAAACCGGGCCTGCGCGCCGAAGGCGCTTCCGGTTCTTTTCTGGCAGTCCAGGCAATGGCAAACCGATAGACGCACCGGCTCGCCTTCGCAGGTAACACGAAGTTCGCCACAGCTGCACGTCGCCACCCGTCTCATCGTTCGTCGCTCCTCAACTGCCTCAGATGCTCCAGGAGACCCCGGGTCGATGGGTCAAGCCCGCTCGTCACTTTCCCGCCCCGCACCGCGGGAAGAAGGGCGGTCGCAAGCTCTTTGCCCAGCTCCACCCCCCACTGGTCGAACGGATTGATGTTCCAGATTGTCGCCTCCACGAACACCCGGTGCTCATAGAGAGCGATGATGCTGCCGAGAGTTCCGGGATCGAGCTTGCCATAGGCGATGGTGATTGACGGACGATTGCCGGAGCACTCGCGGTGCGGCGCAAGCCGCCTCGCTTCCGCAGCACTCCGGCCCTGCTCCAGGAGCTGGGCTTCCGCCTCCGCGCGCGTGCGGCCGCGCAACAGCGCCTGCGACTGGGCAAGGCAGTTGGCGATCAGCAGGTCGTGGTGCGACCTGAGGTCCGGCTCGTGGCCTTGCCCGGCGATGAGAAACTCTACCGGGATGACATCGGTCCCCTGGTGCAGGAGCTGGAAGAACGCGTGCTGGCCGCTGGCGCCGGGCTCGCCCCAGACGACGGGTCCGGTCGCCCGCGCGGCCCGAACGCCGGTCAGCGTGACGCTCTTGCCGTTCGACTCCATGTCGAGCTGCTGCAGATAGGCCGGCAGCAGTTCCAGCCGCTGGTCATAGGGGATGACGGCGCGCGAGCCGAAGCCGCATACGTCGCGATGCCAGACGCCGATGAGCCCCAGGAGCATCGGCAGGTTCTCGCGCGGCGGCGCGGCGCGGAAATGTTCATCGACGGCGTGCGCGCCGGACAGGAAATCGGCGAATTTCGGAAAGCCGATGGCGATCATCAGCGGCAGTCCGATCGCCGACCACACCGAATAGCGCCCGCCGACCCAGTCCCAGAACCCGAACGTCCGTTCCGGCGCGATGCCGAATTGGGCGACCTTGTCGAGGGCTGTCGAGATGGCCGCGAAATGTTTCCCCACCGCCTGCTCGCCGAGCCGATCAGAGATCCACTGCCGCGCCGTCGCGGCGTTGGTCATCGTTTCGATGGTCGTGAAGGTCTTGGATGCGATGAGGAACAGCGTGTTCGCAGGCTCGAGCCTCGCCAGCGCATCGGCGATGTGGGCGCCATCGACGTTGGAGACGAAATGCAGCCGCGGGCCATCGTGATAGGGGCTGAGCGCCCGGGTGGTCATCGCGGGTCCGAGGTCGGAGCCTCCGATGCCGATGTTGACGACATCGCTGAAACGCTTGCCGCAGGCCGCGGTGATACTGCCGGAACGGACACCCTCGGAAAATTCTCCGAGCCGCAACAGGCTTTCGCTGACTTCTCCCATCACGTCGCGGCCCGCCCACAGCATCGGCCTCATGGACCGGTTGCGCAGGGCCACGTGGAGCGCCGCCCGCCGCTCGGTTGCGTTGACCGGTTCGCCGGCGAACATCTGATCGCGCCGCGCCGTCACCCGGGCAGCCTCGGCGAGCGCCACGAGGAGGCGCATCGTCTCGGTGTTGACCAGGCATTTCGACCAGTCGAGCAGGATCTCCCCCAGCCGCGCCGAAAAGCTGTTGAAGCGGCCGGGATCGGCGCCGAAGATAGCCCGCATGTCGTGCGGCGCGGCCGTCCGGTGATGTTCGGCAAGTGCGCGGAAGGCGGTATCGACCGCGACTTCGCGCGGAGCCTTCATGCCTGCGCGGCTCGAAGGATTTCGTCATTCCGGCGCAAGCCGGAATCCCGCTTTCTTGCGACTGCCAAGCGGGACCCCGGCTTTCGCCCCGGCTTTCGCCGGGGTGACGATGACGAGCGGGCGAAAGCCCTGGACACACGAAACATGCGTGATCAGCTTCCCGTCCCGATCGCCGAGACGATGGTGCGGGCGTTGTGGCGCATCATTTCGATGTAGGTGGCAGCCGGTCCGTCGCCGGCCGACAGGGCATCGGAATAGAGCGAGCCGCCGACCTTCATCCCGGTTTCCCGCCCGATCTGTTCGATGAGGCGCTGGTCGCTGATGTTTTCGACGAAGATCGCCGCCGCCTTGTCATGGCGGATTTGTCTGATGAGATTCGCCACGTCGGCTGCCGAGGCCTCCAATTCCGTCGACACGCCCTCGGGCGCCAGAAAGGTGATGCCGTATTCCCTGGCGAAGTAGCCGAAAGCATCATGGTTGCTGATGACCCGGCGCCGGTCGGACGGCGTTCGCGCGACGGCGTCCCTGATCTCCTTGTCGACGGCTGCGAGCTCGTCCACATAGCGGCCGGCGTTGGCCTGGTAGGCTTGGCAGTTTTCCGGGTCGGCCGCGCACAGGGCCTTGGCGATGTTGCCGACGTAGATCTTCGCGTTGACGACGCTCTGCCAGCCGTGCGGATCGACCGCTTCATGGCCTTCTTCAGGGCCTTCCTCGTGCTTCGCCTCCTGGCTCTCCGTTTCATGCTCGTGGTGCTCGCCGCCGGCGAAGGCGATGGTGGCGATGCCCGCCGACGCCTCGATGACCGGCGCCCTGGAGCCCGCCGCCTCCACCACCCGTTCCATCCAGCCCTCGAAGCCGAGGCCGTTGACGAACACGACATCGGCCGCCGCCACCTCGCGGGCGTCTTCCGGTCTGGGCTCGTAGACATGCGCATCGCCGTTGGGGCCAACGATGACATGCAGCGTCACAAGGTCGCCGCCGACGTTGCGGACCATGTCGCCGAGGATGGAGAAGCTGGCGACCGCCCTGACCGGCCCGGCCAGCGCCGGGACGGCCGAAAGGAGCGAGACCGCCGTCAGGCAGGCAAGGGTGATTTTCTTCACATCGTTCATGATCGTCTCCTCTTCTTACGCGGTGCGATGACGATGATAGCTCTTGAGGCGCGCGCCGATGATGCCGCGCCGGCCGAACACCGCCGAAACGAGATAGATGGCGCCGGCGGTCAGGATGATTGCCGGGCTCGATGCGGCATCGAGGTGATAGGACAGCAGCAACCCGACGACGCCCGAAAGCATGCCGAACGCCACGGCGAGCGCGCACATCGGCAGCACCCTATTGGCCCAGAAGCGCGCCGCCGCCGCCGGCAACATCATGATCCCGACGGAGAGCAGCGTGCCCAGGGCCTCGAAACCGCCCACCAGGTTGAGCACCACCAGCACCATGAACAGGTAGTGCACGAAGGGACCGGCGCCGCTGACGCTGCGCAGGAACATGGGATCGAGGCACTCCGCCACCAGCGCCCGCCACACGAGGATCAGGCAGGCGATGGTCCCGATGGAAATCGCGCCGATGAGATAGAGCGCCTGGTCGTTGAGGGCCAGCACGGTGCCGAACAGCACGTGCATCAGGTCGACGCTCGAGCCGCGGATCGACACGAGCAGTACACCCAGTGCGAGCGAAATGAGATAGAAGGCGGCGAGACTTGCGTCTTCCCGTTGCACCGTCAGGCGTGACACCACGCCGGCGGCCAGCGCTACCACCAGGCCCGCCACCAGGCCGCCGAACGTCATCGGCAGCACCTCGAGGCCTGCAACCACGAATCCGACTGCGGCGCCCGGCAGAATGGCGTGCGCCATGGCGTCGCCGGTCAGGCTCATGCGCCGCAGCATCAGGAACACCCCGATGGGACAGGCGCTGAGGCTCAACAGCACCGAGCCCAGCAGCGCGCGCCGCATGAAGGCGAATTCCGCGAATGGCAGCCAGAACACCTCGGCGGGGCTCACGCCGCCGTCTCCGTCTCGCACCACGGCGCACGATCGTCCCATGCTTCGTGGAACTGGCGCGCCTTCAGGAGGTGTTCCGGCTTCAGCGCATCCGCCGTCCTGCCCCAGGCGATCGGATGGCGGGCCAGGAGCAGAGTTTCGGGAAAATGCGCGCGCACCATGGCGAGGTCGTGCACCGCCACCAGCACGGTGCGCTTTTCGCCGTGCCAGCGCTCGATGAGGGCGATGAGGTCGCTCACCGTTTTCGTATCGATGGCGTTGAACGGCTCGTCGAGCAGGATGAGATCGGCGTCCTGCAACAGCACGCGGGCGAACAGCGCACGCTGCAGCTGTCCGCCCGACAGGGTGTCGAGGCTGCGATCGGCGAAGCCTTCGAGGCCGACCGCCGACAGGGCGTTGCGCAACAGCTCCCGGTCCGGCCCCGTGATTCGGCTCAGCATGCCACGCTTGGGCCACAGCCCCAGCATCACGAGGTCGTTCACCCGGGCCGGGAAGACCCGGTCGATCTCCGACTGTTGCGGCAGGTAGGCCATACGGCAGCCGTCGTGATGCCTGATCTCACCCGCCATGGGCGCCAGCACTCCGACGATGCCCTTGAGCAGGGTCGACTTCCCGGAGCCGTTTGGGCCGACGACGGCGGTGAGCGATCCGTGGGCCAGCGAGCCCGACAGATGATGCACGGCCGGATGGCGGTCGTAGCCGAGGGTCACGTCGCGAAATCGCAGGCAGGCGCTCATCGGCCGGCGGCTCGCCGCGGTTTGCTGCGGCACGGACCACAGAAGCCGAGCACCTCGATCGACACCTCGTCGATGGCGAACGCACCGCCGGCGGCGCGACTGGCGATGTTCTCCACCTTGCGGTTGTCGAACTCCTTCACGCTCCCGCAATCGCGGCAGATCACGAAGCCGGGACGGTGGCCGTGCGGGCCCTCGCGGCAGGCGATGAACGCGCTCAGCGCCCCGATGCGGTGCACGAGGCCCGAATTCTGCAGGTGTTCGAGCGCCCGGTAGACCTGCATGGGCGCCCGGATGCCGCTCACCCGCACCCGGTCGAGAATTGCATATGCCGAAAGCGGCCGCTCGCTGTTCCTCAGCGCCTTCAGCACCGCGCTGTCGTTGCCCGAAATCGGCCTGTTCATGCGCTCCAGCATATTCCCGAAGCTGTTATGTTGCAACATCCGAGCGGCGGCGCCTCGATGCCGACAGATCGGTTGCGGGGAAAAGAAAGGTCGGCCTCTGCGACGGCGCGCCCGTAGGCAGAACAAGGGCGCCCTGGGTCTTGCAACGGCGAACCCACCCTCGTAGGATTTATTGTCAGACAAATGGCTTGTCTGGCAACGCAATGAAATCATCACGGGAGGAATTCATGCACAAGGCTCTTGCAGTGCTGGCGGCGAGCGCCGCCACCATGCTGTTTTCGGCTGGCGCTTATGCCCAGTCCGGCTCCGTCGCCAAGGCGGTGGGCGGCTACAGCTTCGAGGATGCCGCCAAGGAGGCGGAAGCGACGAAAAAATTTCACTCCGATGACGGTCAGTTGACGTTTGCGCTCGTCACCCACACCGCCGGCAACGGTTTCTTCGACCCGGTCTATGTCGGCGCCCTGGCTGCCGCCAACCTGATCGGCGCCAAGGTTCTGCTGCTCGGCGCCGAGTCGCCGACCGACGATCCGGCGCGGGCGATCGAAATCACCAACCAGATCATTCAGGATCCGACGCTTGACGGGCTGATCATGACCACGCCGCAGGTCGGCGCCTACGACGACATCGTCAAGACCGCCGAAAAGAACGGTATCCCGGTGGCCACCACCAACTCGTTCGACGGCCAGATCTACAATCGCAGCGGCATCAGCCACACCGGCCAGGACGCCTCGGCGGCGGCAATTGCCGGGGAGGCTCTGGTCAAGTGCCTGGCCGACAAGGGCATCGAGAAAGGCTCGATCGTGCTGCCGTCATCGACCGCGATGGGCAACATCGAGGTCAACAATCGCGTCACCTCGGCCTTCAACGCCATCGTCAAGGGTCTCAAAGACGCCGGCAAGCTCGAAAACTTCAAGGTCGACGCGGGCCCCGAGAACACCGGAATCGACACCAATCCCAACGACCCGGTGAACGGCATCGTGACCTTGTTCGAATCGCGCGGCGACGTCGTCGGCGCCTTCGCCGGCAACAACGTGTTCACGCCGGCGCTCGCCAAGGCCGTCGCCCAGACCGGCAAGACGGGCAAGATCTGTGCCTACGGTTTCGATCTCGGTCCGGCGCAGCAGGAGGCCCTGAAAAGCGGCGATCTGACCGGAGCCTTGGGTCAGCAGCCCTTCCTGCAGGGCTTCTGGCCGGTCATGCAGCTGTGGCTGCAGATCGACCGCGGCATCGCCGCCGCTAACCTCGACACCCGCGCTCAGCTGGTGACCAAGGACAGCGTGGCCAACGTCGGCAAGCGGTTCGAGAACTGACTTCGAATAGGCGCTGATCCTGCAGCGGGAGGGTAGGCCCCCTCCCGCTTTCTCTTCAATCCGGCATCTACTTGGATGTCTCTGGCCCAGGCTGCATCCTTTCCTGCCCGCCCTCCGGCCCAGCTCATTGGCGGATGGGAGGTCGGCCTGCTGGCGCTTCTTGGGCTCCTCTATCTCGGCGGCGTACTGGTCAATCCCGCTTTTTTCGGTTCGAACGAAGCTCTTCACGCCCTGCTGCGCGACACGGCCCGCTATGGCGTGATGGCCGTCGGCATGACCTTCGTGATCGTCAACAAGGACCTCGACCTATCCGTAGGCTCGATCTACGGCCTTACCGCCGTGGTCTTCTCCACCCTGTTCGCGCCCAGCCACTTTAACCTCGGCGTCATTCCGGCCGTTCTTTTCTGCCTCGTGCTCGGGGCTGCGATCGGCCTGATCAACGGCCTCCTCGTCACCGTGCTGAGGGTGCCGGCGTTCATCGCCACCCTGACGACCCTGCTGATCGGCCGTGGCCTGGTCCTTGGCCTGACCGGCGGCAAGGCCATCTACTATCCGGGCAAGGCCCCGGAGTTTCCGGCGTTCTTCCACCTCGGAGAAACCAACGTTTTCGGGTTCAACAACCAGATCGCCATCTTCGCCCTGATCGCGGTGATCGGCGCTTACGTGCTCGCCAAGACCCGCTGGGGCTATGAGACCTTCGCCACCGGCGGCAATGAGCAGGCAGCGGTCTATGCCGGCATTCCGACCCGTTGGGTGCGCACCCGCGCCTATCTCATATCCGCCCTGTGCGCGACCCTCGCCGGCCTGATGGCAAGCGCCCAGGACAAGGGGGTGACTCCGCTCTACGGCATCAGCGCCGAGCTGATCGTCATCGCCTCCGTGATCATCGGCGGAGCTTCGATCCTCGGCGGCCGCGGCCGGGTCGCCGGGTCCTGTCTCGGGGCCGCTCTCACCGTGCTGATCGACAAGGTCCTGCGGGAAGGCTACCCGACGACGCGCATCGTCAGGATCGGCGATGAGGAAGTCTCGGTCAGCGCCATCGCCCAGCTGCCGGTCGGCGCGGTGCCGGTCTTCCTCGGCCTACTCCTGCTCATCGCCGTGCTCATCGAACCCTACCTCATCCGGCGCCAGTTGCCGGCGAGACTGTGGGCCTGGTTGCGCGGCAGGCCGCCGCCGCCCGCTTTCGAGATCGGCGGTGTCGCAATGGAAAGCGGTGGGACCAGGGGAACAGCTCGGGACGTTGCGGTCAACGCCGGCTGGCTGGGCAGGTTCCTCGCCCGTCGCGATGCACTCGCCATCGTGCTGGCCGTGGTCCTGTGGCTGGTTGGATTGTATCTGCGCCCCGACTACTGGTGGAACCTGCCCAATAGTTTCGCGATCCTGCTCAACTACACCGAGCTCGCGCTGATCAGCGTCGGGCTCACCTATGTGATCGCCTGCGGCGACATCGATCTCTCGGTGGGCGCGGTGCTCGCGCTGGCCGGCAGCACGGCGGCTTACTATCTGAAGGTGCTCGGGGCCGACCCGTCGACCGCAATTTTCATGGGGCTCCTCGCCGGCATGGCGGCAGGGCTGGTCAATGCCGTGGTGACGGTCGGCTTCAGACTGCCGGCGTTCATCGCCACGCTCGGCATGTTCTACATCGCCCGTGGTCTTGCCGCCTGGTTCGTCGCCGGCCAGCAGCTGACCGGCTGGGCCGAGAAATTCAACCTGCTCGGGCGCAAGGTCGGCGATGTCCTCGCCTATTTCGGCATTCAACTCGAGCCGGGGATCGTCCGCGCCGTGGCCGATGTCGTCAGCGTCCAGACGATCTGGATGATGCTCGTCGCACTGATTGCCGGGATCGTTCTCGCCTATACGTCCTTCGGCCAGAAGATCTACGCGACCGGCGGCAACATCCGCGCTGCCGCCTATGCCGGGATCAACACCAACCGGGTGCGCTTCATCTCGCTGATGTTTGCGGCCGGCTGTGCCGCCATGGCGGGCATCATCAACGTCGCCTTCTACCGCAGTTTCAACCCTGTGGCCGGGCAGCTGCGCGAGCTCGACGCCATAGCCTCGGTGATCATCGGTGGCGGGTCGATCTTCGGCGGCTACGGCACGATGATCGGCTCGCTCGCCGGCGCCGCCGTGATTACCCTGGTCAAGGCGCTGCTCCAGCTCAACATCATCACCTCGGGGGGCAAGTCATTCGTCATGCCACAGCACTGGGTGAACGTCTTCATCGGCCTCATTCTCATCGGTGCAGTGCTGACCGACATCTGGATTCGCCAGTACAATATCCTGGCCGGGATCCGGATGCGCTGGCCTATGGTGGCGCGAGCAACCCGGTAGGCGCCATGGCCGAGACAGTCCGATCCGCACCTATTGTCGAAATGCGCAGGATTCACAAGGCCTTCGGCGCCGTCAACGCGCTCATCGACGTCGAGCTCGTGCTTTATTCCGGTGAAATCCTCGGCCTGGTCGGCGACAACTCCGCCGGCAAGTCGACACTGATGAAGATCCTCACCGGGGCCTATCAGCGCGACGCCGGAGAGGTCATCGTCGCCAGCGAGCCGGTTCACTTCCGCAGCCCTCATGAGAGCCGGAAAGTCGGTATCGAGATGATCTACCAGGACTTCGCCCTGTGCGGGAACCTGGATGTGGGGCAGAACATCTTTCTCGGCCGCTGGCCGAGCCGGCGTTTTTTCGTCGATCGACGCAGGATGTACGCGCAGGCCAATCAGGTCCTGAAGCGGCTCAAGGTCGATGTCAATTCGGTCTACCAGCGGGTCGAGAGCCTGTCGGGCGGTCGCCAGCAGTCGGTTGCCATCGCCCGCGCCATATCCTTCGATCCGCGGGTCGTCGTCCTGGACGAGCCGACCGCCAATCTTTCCGCCATGGCGACGGAACGGCTGCTCGAGACCATGCTCGAGCTGAAGAAGCATGGAGTTGCCCAGATCATCATTTCCCACCGTCTTCAGGATATCTTCGCGGTCGGTGACCGTGTCATGGTGCTGAAGCGGGGCGAGAATGTCGGCGACCGCTACATCGGGCGGACGAGCGAGCATGAAATTCTGGAGCTCATCGTTTCCGGCAAACGTCAGACGGCGACGAGGGCCGATGAGGCCGTCGCCAGGATTGCCTGACGGGCCGCCGTTCTACTTGTCGGAAAACGCGAACTTCATTTCGTGGCGGTAGGTTTCGCCGGGTCGAAGCATCGCGGTGGGAAATTCCGGATGGTGAGGAGTGTCCGGCCAGGCCTGGGTTTCGAGCGCGGCGCCCGCTTCCGGTCCGTAGGTGCTGCCGTTCTTGCCGGGCGTATGTTGCGCGAAGCTGCCGCAGGTGAACACCTGCAGGCCGGGCTCGGTCGAAGAAACGATCATGCGCCGTCCTGAAGGCGGATGCATCAGACTCGCCACCGGGCGCAAGCTCCCCCGCCCGCCGTCGAGACACCAGTTGTTGTCGTAGCCGTCCGTCTGGCCAAGGCGCGCCAGCGCGGCGAAGCACTCGGAAAGGAGCCGCGGCCGGGTGAGGTCGAACGGCGTGCCTGCGACCTTCGCCGGCTCGCCCGTCGGTAGGAGATCGCCGTCGAACGGGGTGTAGCGCTCGGCATGGATCATGAGTTGATGATCGGCGATCGAACCCGACCCATGTCCGGCGAGGTTCCAGTACGAGTGGTGGACGAGATTGATCGCCGTTGGCCTGCTCGTGCGCGCCTCCATGGCGATCGCAAGCCCATGATCTTCAAGACGATAGACGACCTGCGCCTCCACTTCGCCCGGATATCCCTGATCGCCGTCGGGCGAGGTGAGCGAGAAGGCCACCGCATCTTCATGCTTGGGGATTTCCGCCCGCCAGATCTGCCGATCGAAGCCTCCGGGCCCGCCATGGAGATGATGCTCGCGCCAGTTGAGCGGCAATTGATGGCGCTCACCATCGATGATGAGTTCGCCGTGGCCGATGCGGTTGGCGTAGCGCCCGCAGGTCGCTCCCATGCACGCCCAGCTCTCGATGTAACCCTCGAGGCTGTCGAGGCCCAGCACCACGTCGGCCGTTCCGCCGCTGTAGGGGACATGAAATTCGGTGAGCCGCGCGCCGTAGCTGATGAGGCGCGCCCGGTAGCCGCGGCTGTCGGCGATCTCGAAGAGCTCGACGGGCGCGCCGGCGATGTTTCCGTAGGGTGTTCGGGTAACGGGCATGGCCCGGCCATCCTCTTCTTAAGACACAAGCCCCTATCGTAGAACAGTCGACACAATTGAAACAGGAATTCGAAACACCGCGACACAGAAGTGAAACGACAGCGCCTTAGGTTGCCGCTCCAAAGAGCGCTGCGGCCCCGACCGGGCGGTCGGAGCGCTGTCGCGATGGAGAACAGGTCATGAGATATTACGCAGTCACCCTGGCGGAAAGCATGAATGCGGCGTCCGGCGCATCGCTCCTCTCCCGCCTGTTCCGCAACTGGAGGTCCCGCCGGCGGCTTGCCAGGCTCCACGACCTCGATGACCATCTGCTCGACGATATCGGCGTACAGCGCGTCGAGGTCGACCGGGCGCTGAGCTTGCCGCTCACGGTCAATCCGGCCCATGAGCTGCAGCGGAGCGCTCGTCGGCGGCGCCTCGAAGAAGCGTGGCGACGTCCTGGCTGGGGCGCCTATTGACGGGACACACGAGCCAATCACGATGAACCTCGCCGACTATTGGACCTTCGCCCCCTCGGGCGGGTCGGCCGCGTCTGCGGTCGGGCAGTTCCCCGTGAGCGACGCCGACATCCGCTTGCGGACGGCGTCGAACTCCTCCGCATCGCGATTGGGATATTTGATCCACAGGTTGGTCGTGAAGGTCGGGCAGTCGAGCGACAGGAGCGCCTTCTGGTAGTAGAGGAACTCGGCATCGCCCGTCGAAACCTCGAACCAAAGCGGTTCTATGCGATCCTCGACGATGTGGACGGCGCCAAGTCGCATGGCGTCGATTTGCTCCTCGGCGAGCCTGGCGAATGCAGCCACCGGATCGCCGGCGATCTCGTGGAGACCGATGTCCTGTGAGCCATAGATGGAGATCGATTTCTCTCCGTCGGCGGACGAAAGCGTCACCCCATCGCCGTTGTCGCTGAGCTCGTATGAGAATTCCGTTGCCGGAATATCGACGCCGAGACCGTACCTCGCGTTCAGATAGCGGTGCCAGCCGGCATCGATGCGCCGGCCCGGCAAGTCTTCGATGGCCACGGTTTCCTGGGCCGCGGGGTCGTTCGGCGGCGGGCTCGTCAGGCCAATGGCCGCGGCGATCATGAAAATCGCTGCCCGCATGAGTTGCTCGAGCCCTCGTGTCCGCACACCCTCGGGCGACGAGCCGGGGGGTAGGGCGGGGGGGTTGCAAAGATCTCTCATCGGCGAGCATTCACACGCAGGGAGTCTGCCCGGGTACTGGTCCAAGGGGCAGGGTGAGGGCTGTTGCGCGGCGACCATGCCGCGGCAAGCTGACGTTCTACTACACATCATGCTGGAAAGCTCGGGAAAGGACTACGGCCGGGTCATGGCGAAACCAGCTCCATGCGCGACGCCACTCAGAACTTCGCCCCCAGTGACCCGGTGATGCCCTGCTGCCACGCGGCCAGCATGCGTTCGCCCACCTCAGGGTATTTCAACTCTCTGAAATAGACTCTGACCCGGGCCGCCGTCTCAGCCATTGCGTCCGCGGTTGCCTCGAAGACCTCGCTTATCCGCGCACGGGACAAGTCTGCCCGCGTCTGTCCAAGCTTGACGAGCTGCCGGCGTTCCGGCCAGTCCGGCCGGCCGTCCAACGTCAGGGCCATCTGGTCGTTCGGAAGATAGGCCGCCGTGGTGACCAGGTCGTAGGCGGGCGCGAGCCGCGCGCTCTCGCCCAGGGGATCGTCATAGAGGACGGCGAAGTTCTTCAGATGCGCATCGCCGTTCCTGAGCGCGCAGTTCAGCACGAACAGGCGGTAGAGGATTGCGCCGTCCTCGCTGCGCCGGCTCGGCGCGATGTAGTCGTTCAGGCGGCGGAACAGCCTCGTCTCGTACCCGCCGTCGTATTTTCGCGCGGTCTGCTGGCCGTTGAGCACGCAGAAGTCTTCGAAACCCAGGTAGGAGCCGTCCCGCTGCCGGTCGAAGCGCTCGACGATGAGCACGCTGCCATCCTCGGACAGTTCGAACTTCGGCACGCTCAAGCCCATTGATCGCGCGACCTCGAGGCAGAAGAACTCGTTGGCGGCGAGCTCGGGATAGTCGCCGGCGCTCCAGAATTTCACGATATGGGTGGCGCCCCTGATGCTTGGCTGGCGCGCGCGCACGCCGCGGCTCGGCTCCGCGCCGGCGGGTTCCCGGGTGTCGTCACGGATCAGCACCTTGGGCTGGATGCCCGAGATGCCGGAGTGGACGGCAAAGGTTTCGAGCAGATGGTCGAACAGTTCGCCTTTTCGCCGTGCCCGCAGCAGTTCGTTCACGGATTGGAATGGCACGTCTTCGGTCAGGTCCTCCTTCATCCCCGAATACCGCAGGCGGCCGAGCTGCGTGCGACCGACCACGCCGAGGAGATCGAAATCGTCGAAGTGGCCGAGCGCCTTGGCGAAGCGTCGCGTCAGGCGTTCGCGCAGCGTGCCCTCCGGAAGGTTCATCTCGAAGATCGGGGCGAGGCCGAAATCCGTATCCCACGAAGCGACCCTGACCGGCATGGTCAGCGAGACCGCGGCGCCGGGCAGCGCTTCCGGCCCATAGGCGAAAGTCGAGCCGCGTTCCCTCAGCCGGTCGAGCACTCCGGCGGGCTGGCCGGCGGTCCACACGCGAAGCATCGGCGCTCAGGCTCCGCCCCCTGATCTGTCGAAGCGGTCCTCGCGAAGATCCTCGAGCGTCGGCCGGTTGTTATTGAACGTCACCAACCGCAAATCGAGACCCAAGGTGTGCAAGAGGCGAAGCAGAAGTTTCAGCCCCACTTCGGGGGCTCTGCCGTTCTCGATGGCATCGATGCGGGCGCGGCTGACGTTTGCTCTTTCGGCGAGCTCGGTTTGCGACAGGCCTGCCGCTCTGCGCGCATGCTTCAGTTTTGTTCCGGTGTCTATGAGGTCCATTACGAAGCCTCATATAAGATGCTAGATCATCAAAAGTTTAAGAATGCATAGTTTACGAGGCGTAATGTATCAAGGTGTATCAACGCAAAATCATCACGAATTCGCCGCTCGCCACCACCGCCGACCTATATCGCCTTCGTTCACCGGGACCCGGTGTGCGGCCATATGGCGAGCTTTCCCGATCTTCCCGGACTCGCGATTGCAGCCGACACCCTGGACGGCGTGTGGCGGGAAGCCGAGGCGGCGTTGGCGATCCATATCCGCAAGTTGATCGAACATCGAGAAGCCGTTCCCGCGCCCTCCACCCTCGACATGCTGTCGCGCGAGGAAGGCTACAAGAGCGCCCTCGCCGTGGTGGCGATCCACGTTCCGGACATCGCCGCTCCCACAGTGCGCGTGAACATCGTGCTGACGGAAACCATGCTGCGCGAGATCGATGAGCGCGCCGCGGCCAAGGGCTTCACCCGGTCCGGGTTCCTCGTTCAGGCTGCCAGGAAGGCGCTGGAAGCGGCCTGAAGTCCTGCACTGGGCGCTTCCGGCTTGCGCCCCTTGAGATGGCTGGGCTTGAGGTCGCCCGAGTCGAGCGCGCCCTGCCTGCCTCGCGCGCTTGCGAGCCGTTGCCGCGCCATCTCGGCGCCGGCGATCTGGATGCGCGCCTGGGTGATCATCCCGCGGTCGCCGACCATGACCACACGCTTGAGCCCGAAGCGCTCCTTGAGCTTGGCGATCTGATCGCCGAGCGTTGCGGGATCGCCGGTATTGCCTTCGAACACCTCGATGGCGATCGGGCATCCCTCGGGCGAGCACAACAGACCGAACACGATCTGCATCTTGTCGCGGCGACCGTTGCGCGGGTGACCAAAGCGCGCCAGCTCGCAGCACCGGCCTTCGACATGGCTCGAGCTGACATCGTAGAGCACCAGGGTGCCGTCGCTCAGATGGCGACGCGCCAAGGCTCGTCTCGATCGCCGGCTGCCCAGCGCCCAGCCAGTCGAGCGTCGCATAGACTTCCCTGGCGGTGACCGCGCCCAGTCCGAGCGCCGCTCCCAGCGAATGGGTCGCCGTCGTGGCATCGAGCGCTCGGGCGGTCGCCAGCTTGGCGGCCGGATCGATCAGCCGCGCCACGATCAGCGCCAGGGCCAGCTCGCGCCGCCGCTCCGGCCCGCGCGGCAAAAGCCGATCCAGTCCGATCCGGCGCGCCGTGCCCAAAGCCGCCGCCACGTGCCCGTGCGGCAGGGCGCGCACGATCTCCAGACCCTCGCCGCGCCAGGCGCTCGGCCGCCGGGCCGGCAAGAACCTCGATCTCCTGCCGGTTCGCTTCGCGAAGCAAACCCGTGCGGTCGATCACCGCCACATCTTCGAGCCCGGCATCCCTCATCGCCCGGGCCGCCGCCGCGGGTGTCGTGAACTCGAACTTCAAAGGCAGATCGGCAAGCCAGGACAGGACAGTTGGGCTCGAGGCGGCGCCCTCCACCCACGCTGCCGGCCCCGTTGCGCGACATCGCCTATCAGAACAAGCGGGTGATCTACGGCCTGCTCATGAAGGCCTCGGCCGAAGCCACGCTGGCGATCGCCGCCGACCCCAAGCATCTGGGCGCCCGCATCGGCATCACGGCAGTGCTGCACACCTGGGGCTCCGCTCTCACCCATCATCCGCACGTGCACATGATCGTGCCGGGCGGCGGGCTGTCAGAGGACGGCTCGCGGTGGATCGCCAGCCGGTCGCAATTCCTCGTGCACGTCAAGGTGCTCTCGCGCCTGTTCCAGGGGCGGTTCCTGGCGATGCTGGCCAAGGCCCACGCGCAAGGCCGGCTGAGGTTCTTCGGCGACCACGCGGCACTCGCCGACAGACGAGCGTTCAAAAGGTTCCTGGCGCCGCTGCGCAAGATCGAATGGGTGGTCTACACCAAGGACCCGTTCGCCGGGCCTCAAGCTGTGCTCGCCTATCTCTCGCGCTATACCCATCGCGTCGCCATCTCCAATCGCCGCCTGGTCGCCGCCGACGACAACGGCGTCGCCTTCCGCTGGAAGGACTATCGCATCGACGGGCCCGACCGGTGGAAGACGATGACGCTCGCCCGCACGAGTTCATCCGCCGCTTCCTGATGCACGTGCTGCCCAAGGGGTTCCACCGCATCCGCCAATATGGCCTGCTCGCCAATGGCAATCGCGCTGCCAACCTAGAGAAGGCACGTCAGCTGCTCGGCGCTCGGCCGCGCGTCGTTGAACCTGAGGAGGAGAAGGCCGCCGCGCCCAACGAGCCGCGCGTGCTGCCTTGCCCCTGCCCGCGCTGCAGCGGCCGCATGCTCGTCATCGAGGTCTTCGCGCGCGGCTGCGAGCCACGATATCAGCCCGCGCCTGCCCCGACGCCGATCGGGATCGACACGTCATGACGGCTGCTTGGATTACTCGCCGCAAAGCCACTCGTCTCCGACGCCGTTCATCGCCCGGCGGCGATCCCGCTCGCCCTGTCGCGCCTCATCCCTGGCTCACAGCAAGCGCCAAGCACCGCCTCGACGCCGTTCCTGCGCGTCCAGCAACCCCCGGTCGGCTTCCCAGATCGATGCCCCGCCTACTTCGGCCCGCCCGATCCACCACCCCCACGATGCCCGCCGCTAAATCCCCATAGAGCCCGCTGCACCGTCGGCGCCCCGCTTCCCGCGATTTCGTGCCTTGGCGCTTCTCGGACGCCTGCCGCCAGAGCGCGTGGATGGATTCGTAATCCAGGCGTCCGAGAAACCTGCACAACTGCGGACCTAAAGGGCCGGTGTCGCCTCAGGAAACTTCCAACTGCCGTGAGTGTATCGGGTCGAGGGCGGCAGAGCCGCACCGTGTAGTTCCAGCGCTTCATGATCGGCACGCAATTCGGGATTTTCCCATCGCAGCCGCCGAACTGGATCGCGAATGAACCATCATCGTTCTTCTTCGCCGTGATGTTGTTCAGCGAATAGGCGTTATACGGGTTCGCCTGCAGGTAGCCTTGCGCGTCGTAGACGGTGATCGACCAGAAGCCATCCACCGGCACATCCTTGACATTGAGCTTGTACACGGTCGTGCCGTCATTCTTGGCCGGCGTGACATTGAGATGAATGGCGTCCTTTGGCGGATTGCCGCCCCAAGCCGCCGCCGCGCCGATCAAGTGCCGCACGGGGGGTCGACCTCGCTCTTCGTGCCGAAGGCGCCTTTGAAGTCCGGCAACGTAGAACCGAGCACGAGCAGCGCATCGCGGACCTTCTTCTGGCTGGCCTGGTCCCAGTTCGGCATCTCGAACTTGCCCGGGCCGCCGGACTGCTCGACGTCGATCGCGTCCTGCAGGGCATGCACCTGCTTCAAATCCTCGGGGTCGTGGAGTCCGGTGTTGCGCTGAGAGTCAGTGATCCCGGTGATCCGCATGGGGGCCGTTCCGCAGCTCAGCGAATTGCTCGTCTTGACGAAACGTGGCATCTTCTACGTAAGCGCCCTTTGCGAGTGGCGCGGCAGAATCGCAGTGTGGCGCACAACGGATGAGGCGACGACCATGGCGAGAAAACCCCAAAAATCGCGCGCGCGGCATGGCTTTTCGGCGGGATCGTTCGAAACCCCGGATATTCCTGACTACGTCGTGGCGGAGTTGCGATACGAAAAGCCGGTCGCGTTCACCACCTCCGGCTTCGCCGCGCCCGCGGCGGCCGCGAATGATGCCGCGCGCCTGAACCAAACCTTGGAGCGCTTCGACGTCGTTGCTGTCCGCTCACAATTCGGCATGCGCGTCTCGGAGGCGCGCGAGCGGATCGATTTGGCGGCCAAGCTTCCCCCTAATCCATCGGCCAAGGTACTGGATGCCAAGGGCGCGGACACCGAGTTCAAGCAGAGTGGCTTCGCGCAGATCGTACCCAAGAAGAGCGCCGACGCGAAGAAGCTCGCCGATGCGCTCAACCGCGACAAGGCGGTGTGGAAGGCCTATGTCGCGCCGCGCCCGGAACCGGCGGGCGTCAATGGCAGCGCCGTCGGCACGCGGCTCTTCGAGCCGGCGCAGGGCTATCTCTATTCCGCCCCCGACGGCGTCGGCGCCGCCGATGTTTGGGGGCTGGCGGGCGCCAAGGGCAAGGGCATCACCATCTGCGATATCGAGGGCGCCTGGAACCGCGCGCATGAGGACTTGCCATCGGGCATCCCGCTCCTCGGCGGCACCCAGATCGCCAATCTCGGCTGGCGCAATCACGGCACGGCGGTGCTGGGCGAGATGGTCGCGGTCGCCGACGGCAAGGGCTGCGTCGGCATCAGCCACGAGGCCAAGGGTGCGGTTCATTCCGCCGTGATCGACGGCGTCTTCAATCTGGCGCAGGCGCTGACCAACGCGGCTTCCCAGCTCAAGAAGGGCGACGTCATCCTGATCGAGCTGCATGCGCCGGGGGGACCGAACAACAAATACGTGGCGATGCAGTTCTGGCCCGATATCTTCTCCGCCATCGTCGCCGTCACCGCCCAGGGCATCACCGTGGTCGAGGCGGCCGGCAATGGCGACGAGAATTTCGACCTGTCGGCCTTCAACAACACGGGGCTCCAGAAGGACAGCGGCGCCATCGTCGTCGGCGCCGGCATCCCGCCCTCGAACTTCTTCGATTTCGACGGCGGCGGCTTCGGCGCGGCCTATCAGAAGATCGGCGTGCCGCGCTCGCGCATTTGGTTCTCGAACTACGGCAAGATCGTCAATGTGCATGGCTGGGGCTGGCACGTGACCACGCTCGCCTATGGCGATCTGCAGGGCGATGCCTCGGAGAACAAGTGGTACACGCTGCGCTTCTCGGGAACCTCGAGCGCCTCGCCGATCGTCACCGGCGCCGTGGCCTGCGTTCAGGGCCGCGCCAAGGCGAAGAACGGCGCGCCGCTGACGCCGGCCAAGGTGCGCAAGATCCTGATGCAGACCGGAACGCCGCAGGTTGCGGGGCCGGGCGTGCCGCGGACCCAACGGATTGGACCGCTGCCGAACCTCGCGAAGGCGGTGAAGAAGGTGTGATGCGCCTTAACAGCCTGGCCATGGCGCTCTATATGAGCGTCAGTGGAGTGATCATGATTCCATCCGTTCCGCCGCCCAAGGAGTTGGTGGGCAAGAGCATCGACTTGAAGCTCAAGCCGGGCTGGCGCTATGACGTGGGGCAGGGCGTGTTCGTCGGTCCCAAGGGCGAAATGGTGGCACCGGCCTCGCTGCCGCAGGGGGCCCGCATCGTCTATAAGGTGCCGACGCTTGCGCAACGCCCGGCCCGCTCGCTGTCCGCCGCCGAGCGCGATTTGAGCCGCTATCTGCAAGTGATCCTTCGTTCCGCGCGCGGACAGGAAAAGCTGCTGTCAGTGGCGCGAACCTGGCCCGCCATCGAAGATGCCCACGCCGCGCCGGAGACGAGCCTTCCGCAAATCGGCAAGTAAGCGGCGGCCCAAAACGCGCCCCTGTCTTGGCGCCACCATTCCATTCAACGCCTCGGATGCGAACCGACATGTTAATTGTGGTCCATCAATAAGCAGCAAGCCTACGATTTCGAGAAATACCTAAAGTTCCATACGTTGGATGCTGCGGAGGGTGTGGGGAATACTCATCGGGGCTGGTCGCGGCTCTGTCGCGACTGTTCGGCTGTCATGCTGCTGATGATAACCGGCTCGTTCCCACGCCTCGCCGGTTATCCCCAGAGAGGTGATGGCGGCGCCCGTCAACAGGCCACATCAGCTGTTGATCTGCCACGGGCAAGTTGAATGCATCCAGCGGCCGCTGGCTTCAGCTTGTGGGCTAAACACTCTGCGCAGCCTCTGCCATGAGCCGGCTAAGCAGCTTCGATGAAGCTACCCGATCTGGCTGTACCAAAACTATACAACGGTCAGAGGCGTCGAAGACCTTTCTAGACCGCCCGTTCCCTCATCAGCCTGAAGTAATGCTCTGCGTGCTGATAAAGGTTCTCGGTTTGAATCGTATCGCCGGTCAATGCGGCGGCGCGTGCGAGCACGATGTAGCGTTCGTAGCTCCCCTTGGCATTGGCGAAGGCATTGGTTTGGCTTGACCGCGGCGTCGACTCCGCAGAGCGGTCGGAAAATGACCCGGCGGCCCCGTGGTGTTGACGAGCTCTCATGCTTCGCTTGGCGTCATTCGGCATCGCTACCCCTGTTTCGTGATGGCAACTGATCGGTGAACCAGCGTCGAGGTCCCTTAATTGATCGCTTTCGATTAATGATGCGGCTTCAGCGTGCGATCCGATTGCTGGGAGCACTTTTGGGGCCGCATCATCTGAGCACACCGCTTCGCCAGGCCGAAGTGGACTTGCACCGGCGGCAGATGCGTTCGCCGGCCCAAGCGCTCGGAAATAGCGACCGGCAAACCAGACATTGCCTAGTCTTGTGTTCGATGGCGCGCTCCGACGCAGGCTTCTTGTGGCCCTCTGGCACGGTCATGCTCTGCTCCTCGGGCGTGCTATCGCAATCCCGGCGAAACATTAGCCCCTTCCTTGAGGCTGCAATGTCGGAACCGATTTCGGTAAAACGCTCACAATGTGAAGGTAGCTGGTTCGGTCGCGCTCGTGACTAAGCAGGGTCACACGCTTCGATGGAACATTTGAAGGGCATATGGGATCGAGGCGCTGAACTATCAAGGAAGCTGGCAGTGGAGATCGTGTGACGCTGCCCGCCTAATGTCGACCCGGTGATCAAGGTCGATAGTGACGGCGCGGCTGGGGTGCTCTGAAAGCAGACTTGAACTTGCCGACCTAGGGGCTGGCGCATGCTGGTCTGCCTCTGTTTTCAGAGGAGCATGACCATGCAAACTGTAAATGTGTCGAACGACCAAAAGCCGCGCCGAACCCCGTGCAGGCGCGGCGGTGTACAAGTCGGGGCGGGTAGTCTTGCCCCTGAGCAACGTGGCTTCGTGAATGGTGCTGCAATGCGGGCAGATCGGGCCATCCGGCCAGCGGATCGCTTCCAGTTCTCGCGGGCTTTTCTTCGTCGTTGGAAGATCGGATTGGTGAGGTCAACTTCCGTGGCAACAACTGTGAATGTTGATGGTTTGTTTGAGTCGTTGTCAGCGCTTCTTCACGGGCGCAGTCGGGGGCTTTTCTCCGACATAGAGTTTGCGAAGTGTGTTCGGAGGGTGGTCCATTGCTGCGATGTGATGTCCGATTCGGACTCACAAAGGGGGCAAGCAAGAGTTGCTTTGTCTACAAAGCTGCCGACCATCTTGAGGAATTCCCTGCCGCAGTTTCCGCACGTGATCGGGAATCAACAACCCAAGCCAGTTCGCTTCGAATGGGAGTGGGCTCAACCATGACATTTCATCTCCTGATCCCCCTTAACAAGGCATTCTGGAGGGTATGTCACCCCGTGATCACCCTTAGTAGCGGAGCAGTTCCTCGGGGTTCGGAACGACACGAGCCGCCTTGCCCCCTCCGGCGCTCGGCTGCAAGAGACTGGAAGCGGACGTCGCAGAGTTGGAGCCCGGCATCCCTCATCGCCCGGGCCGCCGCCATGGGTGTCGTGAACTCGAACTTCAAAGGCAGATCGGCAAGCCAGGACAGTTGGGCTCGAGGCGGCGCCCTCCACCCACAACCAGTCGGAAGCGACGAACGGGCAGCCGGGCTTCAGAACGCGCAACACCTCGCGGTAGAGCGCGCTCTTGTCGGCGATATGGACCATGGAGTCCTTGGACAGCACGAGATCGAAGCACTCGTCGGCGAAGGGCAGGGGCCCGGGATCGACGGCAACGAAGCAGATGCGGTGTGAAAGTCCCTTCGCGGCAACCCGTGCAGTGGCTTCGGCCACCAACGCAAATTCGACATCGGTCCCTACCACCTCGTCCGCCCCGTGGCGAGTGACCAGCAGCGCGTCGACGCCGCCTACCCCCGAGCCGATGTCGAGCACGCGCCGTCCCCTCAAGTCTTCGCCCTGCAGGAGCGCTGCAACCTCTTCCGGTCCGCCCGGCGACAGGAAGCCTTCGCCCCACATGAACTGGAGCGCCGCGACGAATGCCTTGCTGTACTGCATGGTGCTGTCAGACGGACATCATGAAATCTGCAGGTGCAGGAGGCAAACGCAATAACGAAGCTTGGCCCGCGCAGGCAGGAATTCAGATTGAGGTAATCGATGGTTGACTACATCGCATGCATCCATAAAGACCGGAACTCTGGTTGCCAACAACGGACATGCGCCATTGCTGGGATTTTGCAATCGTGCCTCGCCATTCGTCGCATTGAAATCGTTCGCATTCCTGACTGCTCATGGTAGGTAAGCAGGCCAATTGGGCGCACACTCGCATCCATCCGGGCACTGGCGGCGAGATCTCCGGGCTCCACCAGTTGAGGAGGCCGGTAAATGAGAGAATACCTCAAGAAGCGCGTAGCGGCGTTTTTTGACGCCACCGCTATGCTGATTTCGGTAACCTATGAACTTCAAGTGAAGCGCAAGGACGAGACCATGGAAATTGTTTTCGATCCCGCCAGCAAACAATTAGAGCCGTGACCATGAGTTACCGTTGAGACTTAGCTCATCCATGGCAGCGGTCACTCTGCTTTCGCTAATCCCGCATGATGATCACGCCACGGCATTCACAATTCAAGAGCTCGAATGGTGAAGCTGGTTCCCGAATTCGGATGACGATCTCGGACTATTCACAGGTTTCTTATGCAACTTGGCAGCGGATGGCGGAGGGCTGGGACCGTGAGCGAAAGTGGTTGTGGGACAGCTCACGACATATCAGCGAACGGATGGTGGCTGCATTAGATCCTCAGCCAGGACAAACAATTCTCGAACTGGCTGCTGGAACAGGTGAGACCGGGTTCGCCGTGGCCGATAGGATCGGGCCGAATGGGCGCCTGATTTCAACGGACTTTTCGCCCAACATGGTCGAGGCCGCGCGTAAAGAGGCGCGCCGGCTCGGGCTTAGAAACGTCGAGCACCGCGTGCTTGATGCTCAGAACATCAAGGCGCGGGCGTGCAATATTGGCTCCGTCGGTAGCGTGACACCACGGCCGTCTTGAACGTTGCTTTCACTTGAGGAAATAGAGGAACAACTATGTTCATCAACCGGCGTTCCTTTGTCTGTAATGGTGCCGTCGGCGCTTCCACCTTGATGATGGCGCTCAGCAAGACAACCGCGGAATCGCAACCTGTCGGAGTGGGTTCGTCCTGGGATAGCATCCGCGAGGAATTCGATCTTGATCCTTCCGTTATCCATATGGCCGGGCTTTTGCTCGCGAGTCATCCTCGGCCGGTGCGCAACGCCATCGCCATGTATCGGCAGGCGCTCGATCGTAATCCACCCGAAGCGTTGCACGAGTTCGAGGGGCGCGAAGCCGCAGTCCGCGAAGCGGCGGCTCGTTACCTGGCAGCGGACGTCGACGAGATAGCGCTCACCGACAGCACCACCATGGGTCTTGGGTTGCTCTATGGCGGAATACGCATTCGCGAGGATCAGGAAATTCTCTCCACGGTGCACGATCATTCTTCGACCAACGACGCACTGGATTACAAGGCGGCCGTGGTCGGTTGTTCAGTGACGCGCATCGGGCTGTTTGAAAAAAGCGCCGAAGCAAACAAAGACGAAATCGTCGAACGACTCGGGAAGGCGATTCGGGACAATACTCGCGTATTGGCTGTCACGTTCGTCCACTCGAGTTCCGGGCTTAAGCTTCCGCTGGCTGATATCGGTGCACTGGTCCAAGAGGCTAACCAGGGCCGGGCGCCGGAAGACCGCATGCTCTTCTGCGTCGATGGCGTGCACGGTTTCGGCGTCGAGAACTTCGACGTGCGCGAACTCGGCTGTGATTTTTACGTTGCGGGCTGTCACAAGTGGTTGTTCGGTCCGCGCGGGACCGGGATCGTGTGGGGTCGCAGGGAAGCTTGGGACCAGGTCACACCGATCATTCCCACGTTCTCAGGCAAAGATTCTCCGGGACGATTGATGACCCCGGGCGGCTTCCATTCGTTCGAGCATCGCTGGGCGTTGGCCGAGGCGTTTGATTTCCATCTCGCGATCGGCAAGCAGCAGATTCAAGACCGGATTCACAGTCTTGCAAACTCGGTCAAGAAGGAGCTTGCGTCGATCAAGAGTTTGACTTTGCACACGCCGCAATCACCGGCGCTGTCGGCGGGGATTGTTTGTTTTGAGATCGACGGCATGAGGCCGAGACACGTCATTCGCCGTCTCCAGGAGAAAGGGATCCGGGCATCGACGACACCCTACGCGGTGAGCTACGCGCGTTTGACGCCAGGGTTGTTGACCAACGAAGCCGATGTCGAGGGGACTGTTGCAGCTGTGAACGACATCTCGGCGGGTTAATTAACTGGGAGGCAGCAGACACGCCGAACTATTGAACCGGCATACTGCTGTTGGAATGGCGCCACATCCTGCACACGTTCCGGCGCACAGGCCGCCGGGAAGGCGCTTGCCGAGGGTAATTGCGCGTGGTAGGAACAAAACATGAACATCAATGAACCACAACACATTTGTGAGACACAGCCAAGCAGGAAGCGCGCAAGCGCAGGCGAGACCTGCGAAGGGAAGATGGCCGATGGCGTGACCTGGGGCCCCTATTTCTGCCTAATTTAAGCCAAAGAGGCGGCTTTGGAGCCCTTTTCCGCCAACGGAATAGGTGCGTGTGTGAGGCTACGACAAGAGCCAGGCGTGTGGGGGCTCGTTGTGGAACTTCCACGTACGCTTGGGCCCGGCCATCACGTTCAGATAGTAGAGTTCGTAGCCGTGCACGGCGGCACACGGGTGATAGCCCCTGGGCACCAGGGTCACGTCGCCGTCCTCGACCGTCATGGTCTCGTCGAGGTCGCGCTCGTCGGTGTAGACACGCTGGAAGGCGAAGCCCTGGGCGGGGTTGATGCGGTGGTAGTACACCTCCTCGAGCAGCGACTCGCGCGGCAGGTCGTCCCGGTCGTGGCGGTGCGGCGGATAGGAAGAAGTGCAGCCCCCGGGTGTCATCACCTCGACGACCAGCAGGCTCTCCGCCGGCTCCCATTCGGGCAGGATGTTCGTCACGTGCCGGGTATTGGTGGCCTTGCCCCTCGTCTCCTGTGAGACCCGGTCGGGTCCGATCAGCCGCGGCTTGAGACCCGCCTTCCCGGGCGAGGAGCACACCGCTAGCTCGAGCGCGTTTTCGCCACGGCGCGCCAGTGCGTTCCGGCCGGCACGTAGAGCGACCACGGCTTGCCGCCGAACGGTCCGAGGCGCTCGCCGATGATGCCGAACTTCTCATCCCCTGCCGAGACATCCGCCCTGCCGGCGATCAGCACGAGGCAGATCTCGCGGCTTCCGGTGTCTGATCCGACCTCCTCGCCGGCCGCGAGCCTGAAGAGATCGAAGCCCACGTAGCTCCAGTCCGCCGAGGCAGGCGTCACGTGATGAACCCGACCGTGCGAGGCCCGCGGCTTGACGAGAAGCTTGCCCATTCGGGTTCAGGCGAGGTTCGCCGCCTTCAGATGCTCGACGACATTGTCGTGCCCCATCTTGGCGTATTTGGCGGGCGGCGCCTTTTCCGGATCCTGTTCGGCCTCCACTACCACCCACCCGGAATAGCCTTTGAGCGCCTTGAACACGGAGGTGAAATCGACCATGCCGTCGCCCGGCACCGTGTAGACGCCGGCGACCACGCTGTCGAGGAACGACCAGCCGTTCCGTCCTGCGTCTTCCATCACATGTTTGCGCACATCCTTGGTGTGCACGTGCCCGATGCGCGAGCGGAAACGCTTGGCGAGTGCGGCCGGGTTGGCGCCGCCCCAGGTGGCGTGCCCGGTATCGAGGAGGAGATGCACCGAGGCCGCCGCACATCTCCATCAGCCGGTCGATCTCGGCTTCCGTCTGAATCACGGTTCCCATGTGCGGGTGATAGACGAGTTGCAAATCCACCCCTGCCACCATTTCGGCGAAGCGGGTGAGATTCTGCGCCAAGTGCTTCCATTCGCCGTTGTTCATCACGGGCCGGGCCTTCAGCGGCTTCGACCGGTCGCCGTGCACGGTGCGGGTGCATTCCGCGGCGATGAACACGCTGCACCCCATGCCACGCAGCAGGTTCATGTGGGCCTGGGCTTCGCGGAACTCGTTTTCGGCATCGCGCTCGAGCAGGAAGGTCGAATACCAGCCGCCGACAAGGTCGAGTCCGTGAGCCGACAGCACGCTTTTCAGCGTCGAGACCTGGCGGGGAAACTTGTTGCCGAGCTCGATGCCCTGGAATCCGGCGGCCTTCGCTTCCGTCAGGCACTGTTCGAGCGAGATGTTCCCGCCCAATTCGCGCATGTCGTCGTTGGACCAACCGATCGGGTTGGCGCCGATGCGTACGGCCATCGCTTCCTCCGCTGCCCCACGATTGTAGAGCATTTTCACCCGGTCGGGCTAGCCGCGCAGACGCTGCCACACCTCGGCGAAGTGCGAAAATCGTTCCTCCATGCCGCTCACCGCTTCGCCGTCGGTGATCTCGCCCGCCAGCCACGCCTTCGCCGCCCCGCCGAAGATCGTGCGCCCGATGGCGAATCCCTTCACCTCCGGCGCCTCCGCCGCCGCGGCAAGCGCGGCATCGAGTTCCGCCACCGCGCCATCGAGGCCGAGAACCGCGACGCCCCGGCACCACGGATCGTTGGCGGCGATCGTATCCGAGATCCTCTTCCACGCCTGTCGCGAAGGTTGCGGCTCGAGCTTCCACCAGTCGGGTTTGATGCCGAGCGCATAGAGCTCTTCAAGCACGCGTGCGACGGTGTCACCGGCCAGGGTTCCATGTTTGCCGGCAATGATCTCGAGCATCAGCTCGCGACCCGCCCGCCGCGCCGCGTCGTGTACGGCGAACAGTCGCGACTGCTGGGCGCTCCGCAAGCCCGGCTCGTCATCGGGATGGTAGAAAGCGAGGCATTTGACGGTGTGGTCAACCGGCCATTCGACAAGCTGACCGCCGAGGTCCGGGCCGTTCGCAAGCGCGAGCGGTCGCGATCCCGGCAGCTCGACCGGGCGCCCGATCCACAAACCTCGTCGCGCGGCTTCGACGAGAGCCGCCTGCCCGTAAACGTCGTCGAGCAGCATTCCGAATCCCGGCCGCGTCTGGGCCACCCGGCTGGCCGCCTCGACGGCGAGCTGCTTGAACACCGCGATCCTGTCGTAGGGAACCCCGGCGCGGTCGGCCAGCTCCTCGAACTGGGTACGGTGGTCGATGGCGAGCGCCATCAGGGCGGAGGCCTGTGGCCGGCGCGTCGTCGCCCGGTGCACGTGGTTGAGCGCTTCATCCTTGCGTAGCGCGCGCTCGCGACTGCCGTGCGCCAGGAAATACTGCAACTCCTGCCAGGTCGGGCTCTCCGGTGAACAGAGCAGGCGCGATACCGCGAAGGCGCCGCAGGCGTTCGCCCATGTCGCCGACGTCGCGTGCGGCTCGCCCCTGAGATAGCCCCTGAGGAAACCCGACAGGAAGGCGTCTCCGGCTCCCAGCACGTTGTAGACTTCGATCGGAAAGCCCTGGCCCACGATGCCGTCCTCGAGGCGTGCCGGGATCGCATCGGGAAACACCACGCAGCCCATGGGGCCGCGTTTGAGCACGATCACGCCCTTCGAAAGTGAGCGGACCCTGGCGAGCGCTTCAACCGTGCTCTCCTGGCCGGCGGCGATGTGGATCTCCTCCTCTGTGCCGACGATCAGGTCGCAATCGGGCAGGATCTCCTGGAGATGTCGGGAAACCCTCTCCGACTTGATGTAGCGCTCCTCGCCCGCGGCATGGCTGGCAAGCCCCCACAGGTTCGGCCGGTAGTCGATGTCGAAGATCACCTTGCTGCCGTTGGCCCCGGCGAGGGCCATGGCTTTCTTCTGCGCGGCTGCGGTCGTGGCGCTGGAAAAATGCGTGCCGGTGACCAGCACGGCTGCCGCCGAGGCGATGAAGCCGGGATCGATGTCGCCGTCGTGGAGCGCCATGTCGGCGCAGTTCTCGCGATAGAAGAGCAGGGGAAAGGTCGAGGAGTTTTCAACCGCCAGCAGCACCAGCGCCGTAAGGCGCTGCTCATCAATGATGATGCCGTCGAGCGCCACGCCCTCGCGCGCCATCTGTTCGCGGATGAACCGCCCCATGGACTCGTTGCCGACCCGAGTGACGAACCCTGTCCTCAAGCCGAGGCGCGAAGCCCCGATGGCAACGTTGGCAGGGCATCCGCCGACCGATTTGGCGAACGAGGTGATGTCCTCGAGCCGCGAGTTGATCTGCTGGCCGTAAAGATCGACCGAGGCGCGGCCGATGGCGATGAGATCGAGGGTCTTGCTGGCCAAGATGGCCTCCGTGAATTCCGGCTTGCGCCGGAATGACGACGATAGGGGCATTTGCCGACGTGAGGAAAGGGTCCGCGGCGCGCTGCCGCAAATCGCTTCAGTCCGCTTCGAAGGCGCCTCGTTGATCCTTGACGGCGCGTTCTAGTAGACTTCCGAGAGGCGAGGGGACGATGGCAAGACCGGGCAAACGAAAGGCAGAGGCGGCGAAGTCATCGCCCTCAGCGACGCCGCGCCTCGAGGCCAGAGGCGTCTTCAAATATTTCGGCGCCATCACCGCCCTGCGCGACGTGAGTTTCCATGTCGATGCCGGCGAAGCTCTGGGCGTAGTCGGTGACAACGGCGCCGGCAAATCGACGCTCATGAAAATTCTCTCCGGCCTCTACGCGCCGAGCGAAGGCGCGCTGCTGTTCGAGGGCCGGCCCGTGACCTTCCATTCTCCACGCGATGCCCGCAACATCGGCATCGAGATGGTCTACCAGGATCTGGCGCTGGCCGGGAACATGCCGATCTATGAGAACATCTATCTGGGCCGGGAACCAGGCAGAAACTTCGGCGGCTTGACCATCGTCGACCGTGAGCAGGCCCGCGCCATGGCTGCCGCCCACCTCGAGAAGCTCAAGATCCACGTCAAGAGCATCGACCAGAACGTGGAGGAGCTTTCCGGCGGCCAGCGTCAGGCGGTGGCCATCGCCCGCGCCACCGCCTTCGACGCCAAGGTGGTGATCATGGATGAACCGACGGCCGCCCTCGCCATCAAGGAGGTAGGCAAGGTCCTCGATCTCGTAAAGACGCTGAAAGAGCACGACGTCGCGGTCATCGTAATCTCGCACCGCATGGACGACATCTTCTACGCCTGCGACCGTGTCATGGCGCTCTACCAGGGCGCCAACTTCGCCGACGCGCCGCTCAAGGACACGCACCGCAATGAGGTGATCGGCTGGATCATGGGCACCAAGGGTCATGTGGGATCGCTGGCCCACGACAAAGTCCACTGAGCATGCTGGCCAATCCCGCGTGGTCGAAGTTCCTCGACACCTACGGCATCATCTTGGTGGTGCTGGCGATGGTCGGCTTCCTCACCTGGACGCAGCCCGAATATTTCCTGTCGCTCGCCAACATCACCAACATCATCAAGCAGAACGCGTCCGCGACCTTGCTGGCGCTCGGCATGTTCGTCGTCATCGTGACGGCGGGAATCGATCTTTCGGTCGGTTCGATCATGGCGCTCGCCATGGTGTGCCTCGCCATCGCCGACAAGCGTCTCGGCCTGCCGTGGCCCGTCGTGATCCTCATCGGGCCGCTGGTCGGCATCGCCTGCGGGTTCGTCAACGGCATCGGCCTGACCTGGCTGCGGCTGCCGCACCCGTTCATCATGACCCTCGGCATGCTCAACATCGCCCGCGGCCTCACCAACCTCGTCACCAACGCCGCCCCGGTGTCAGGTCTCAAACCGGAAGTGCGCTACCTCGGCCAGAAGAACTTCGATTTCGGGGTTTTCGAGCCGCCTTCGGGCCTGCCGGCGAGCCTGTTCGTGGTCGCCATCGCCGCCTTCGTATTGTGGTTCTTCCTGTCGCGCACCAACATCGGACGCCATATCTATGCCATCGGCGGCAATCCCCAGGCGGCGCGCGTCTCCGGCATCAACGTCGACCGCGTGCTGGTCTACGTCTACACGATCTGCGGGTTCTTCGCCGGGCTTGCCGGGCTGCTGCTCGCCGGGCGGACCAACTCCGGCTTTCCCAACGCCGGCATCGGCGCCGAGCTCGACGCCATTGCCGCAGTCATCATCGGTGGCGCCTCATTCTTCGGCGGGCGCGGCAACATTCTGGGCGTGCTCGCCGGCGTCCTCATCATCGGCTTGTTGCGCAATGGTCTCAATCTCAATAATGTCAGCGTGTTCTGGCAGCAGATCCTCATTGGCATCGTCATCATTGCGGCGGTTTATGTCGATGTGCTGCGCAGAAGGGCCGCAGTCCGGAGTTGATCCGCAAGGGAGGAACAAATGAAGAAGCTGTTGCTGGCCGGCGTCGCGCTGGCCACGATGACCGTCGCTGCGCTTGCCGCCGATACCTATGTTCTCGGCATGAAGGGCCCCGGCGCGGGCAACCCTTTCTGGGCCGCGGTCGAAAGCGGCGCCCTGGAGAAGGGCAAGGAACTCGGCGTCGATGTCGTCGTGCTGGCTCCGCCGGCTGAATCGGATGTGCAGGCGCAAATCGCCCAGATCGAGGACCAGATCGCCAAAGGCATCGCGGGTATCGCGCTTGCTCCAACCGATCCCAACGCGTTGGCGCCGGTTGTCGATGCCGCCAAGGCCAAAGGCATTCCGGTGGTGTTCGTCGACACCAAGGGCATCAATGAAGGCGTCACCTTCATCGGAACCAACAATGAAGCCGGCGCCAAGCTCGCCGCCGACTTCATTTGCTCCAAGATCGAAAAGGGCTCGGAAGTGGCGATCCTGCAGGGGATCGTTACCCAGTCCACGGGCCAGGCGCGCGCCGAGGGCGCCAAGGCCGGGCTCGAAGGCTGCGGCCTCAAGGTGGTCGCCGAACAGACGGCGGAATGGGATCGCGCCAAAGGTTTGTCCGTCACCGAGAATATTCTCACCGGCAATCCCAACATCAAGGCGATCTTCGCTTCCAACGACAACATGGCTCTGGGAGCCGTCGAGGCGCTGAAGGCCGCCAACAAGCTCGCCGCTGTGATGGTCGTCGGCTTCGACGCCAACCCCGACGCGGCAGCCTCGGTGCTGGCCGGCGAAATGACGGCCACCGTCGCCCAGTCGCCCAAGAACATGGGCGCGCTCGGCATCGATGCGCTGACCAAGCTCAAGAGCGGCGGTACGCTCGAGGCGTGGGTCGATACCGGCACCGTCCTCGTCGACAAGAGCAACGCCGAGCAATACAAGTAGCGTGTTTCGCAGGACCCTCTCCCCTCCGGGGAGAGGGTGGGGTGAGGGGCGTTCGTGGCTGATCCCGGGAACCCTGCGCAGGATCTCCTCACCGTTCGTGATTACCTGCGTTACGCGGTGAGTTGCTTCAGCGAAGCGGGTGTGTGCTATGGCCAGGGTACCGACAATGCGCTCGACGAGGCGGCCTTCCTCATCCTTGAATCGCTTCATCTGCCCATCGACGACATAAATCCGTTCGCCGATGCGCGTCTGACGGAGGTCGAGCGCCGTCTGCTGCTGGCCCGCATCGAGGAGCGGGTCACTACGCGCAAGCCTGCCGCCTATCTCCTGAAGCGCGCCTACATCCAGGACGTCCCGTTCTTTGTCGATGAGCGGGTGATCGTGCCGAGATCGTTTATCGGCGAACTGCTGCTCTCCGACCTGCGGCATGGGATCGTCAAGGACAGCCAGACGGTGACCAGCGTGCTCGACCTCTGTACCGGTTCCGGCTGTCTCGCGATTCTCGCCGCCAAGGTTTTTCCCAGCGCCCGGGTGGATGCCGTGGAGTTGTCGGCCGAGGCGATCGAAGTTGCCCGCAGCAATATCGACGCTTGCCCCGACAGGCAGCGCATCTCGCTTCTTTCCGGCGACCTCTACGCTCCGGTAGCCGGAAAGCGGTACGACCTCATCGTCTCGAACCCCCCCTATGTGAGCGCTGCCGCCATGGCCTCGTTGCCGCCGGAGTATCGCCATGAGCCGCCGATGGCGCTGGCCGGTGGTTTGGACGGCCTCGACGTCGTGCGGCGCATCCTGGCGGGCGCGGCCGATCACCTGACCAGCAAGGGCGGGCTGCTGTGCGAAGTCGGCAGCGGCGCCAGCAGGCTTTCTCAGGAACGGCCTGACCTCGACTTCCTGTGGCTCGACACCGAGGCAAGTAAGCAAGAAGTGTTCTGGCTTCCCCGCGCTTCGCTCGCCCGCCGAAAGAAGCGACACTGAACCGCCGATGAGAGAAACGCCAAAGGCGCCGCGCCGCGCCGCCTTCACCTTCATCTTCATCACGGTATTGCTCGACATGCTGGCGCTCGGCGTCATCATTCCGATCCTGCCGAAGCTGATCGAGCGCTTCGTCGCCGGCGACACTGCCTACGCGGCGCAGATCTACGGCCTCTTCACCACCGTGTGGTCGCTGATGCAGTTTCTGTTCTCGCCACTCCTCGGCGCGCTGTCCGACCGGTTCGGCAGAAGGCCGGTCGTGCTGTTGTCCAACCTGGGACTGGGCCTCGATTACCTCCTGATGGCGTGGGCTCCGAGTTCTGACCTGGCTGTTCGCCGGCCGCATTCTCTCAGGAATAACCTCGGCAAGCGTGACCACGGCCAATGCATACATCGCCGACGTCACCGAGCCCGACGCGAGGGCGGGCGCCTTCGGCATGCTGGGAGCCGCCTTCGGCATCGGGTTCGTCCTCGGCCCCGCGCTCGGCGGCTATCTCGGATCGATCGACCTGCGCCTCCCGTTCTGGGTGGCGGCGGGCCTCAGCATCGGCAATTTTCTCTATGGTTGTTTCGTGCTGCCGGAATCGCTGCCGCGGGAAAAGCGCGGTCCTTTCCGGCTTTCGCGGGCCAACCCAATCGGGGCGTTGAAGCTGCTCGGCGCCCATCGCGAACTGGCGAGCCTGGCGGCGGTGATCTTTCTCTACCAGCTCGCACACTGGTCGCTTTCGTCCATTTTCGTGCTCTACACCGATTACCGTTACGACTGGGACGCGCGCATGATCGGCCTTACCGTCGCTGCGGTCGGCGTGTGCTCCATGGTCGTGCAGGCGGGGTTGGTGAGACCCATCGTTGCGAAGATCGGCGAGCGCCGCGCCCTTTTTCTTGGCCTGACGGCTGGCGCGGCGGGGTTTATGATCTACGGCCTGGCGCCCAGCGGCTCCACCTTCTGGCTGGGCATTCCGGTAATGAGCCTGTGGGGGCTTGCCACCCCGGCGGCCTTTGCCCTCATGTCGCGTCGCGTCAGCGCGAGCGAGCAGGGCCAGCTGCAGGGCGCCAATGCCAGCATCGCCGGCATCGCCGGCCTGATCGGCCCCGGTTTCTTCACCCAGATTTTCGCCTGGTCGATCAGCACCAGCGCCTCCCTGGCGCACCCGGGTCTGGGCTTCCTTGTCGCCGCCCTTGGCCTGCTTCTTGCCATGGCCATCGCATTCCAGGTCCATCCTCTACGGCTGCCGCAGCATCCGCGGCCGTGATGAACGGTGGGGGCGCCGAAGATTCAGCGAGGCTTTGCCTTTCGCGTGGGTATAGCCGTCAGCGGGTCCTCCGGCCATGGATGTTTCGGGTACCGGCCGCGCATTTCGGCTCTGACCTGCCGATACGAACCGGCCCAGAAGCCGGCGAGGTCTCGCGTAATGGCGACCAGCCGGCCGGCGGGCGACAGGAGCTCGACTTTGAGCGCGATGCGCCCCTCGGCGAGCTCGGGTATCGACCGCAATCCAAACATCTCCTGGAGCCTGACGCGCAGCACCGGTTCTCCTTCCCCATCGTATTCGATGGCGAGTACCGAGCCTGAAGGCACGGTCATGGCGGCGGGCAGGAGCCCGTCGAGTTGTCGCTTCTGCCGGCCAGACAGCATTCCCGAAAGGATCCGGTAGAGATCGAGAGCATCGAGTTGCCGGCGGCGCATCAGCCCCGCGAGGTGCGGCTCGAGCCAGGTCTGCAAAGAGTTGCCAAGACCCTCGTCCGACCAGTCCGGCCAATCGTGCTCGGGAAACGCGCGGCGCAGCCTCAGCACGCGGTGCCGGAGCGAGCGAGCTGCTTTGCTCCACGGCAGACCATCGAGCCCCATCAGCCGCACTCCGTCGAGCAGCGCTTTCGCAGCGAGTTGCGGATCGGGGTTCTCCAGCCGCCGTTCCGCCAGCACGAGCTCTCCGAGACGCTCCTGTTCGTAGGCGACTACCGCTTCCCTGCGGCGGTCCCAATGAACGGATTGAACCGGTATGATGTGATCAGCGAACAGCTCGCGCAGCGCCGCCTCCGCAAGCGGCGCGGCCAGGAAAACGCGGGCGTTGGTGGCGTTGCCATCCGTGGTGGCGACCGCGAGATACGGCTCGCCTGCCAAGGGGTCGGCGTCGTCGACCACCGCGCCACCGCCGCCGACAAGCTGGAAGTGGCCGTGCCGCTCGCGTCTTTTGGCCACGCGGTCGGGATAGGCCAGGGCCAACAGAGCACCCGCGTCGCTGCTGCGTGCTCCATTCGTTATCCCGGCGATTGCGGCGATCTGGCGGGCAGCAGCCTTGATCCTGCGTGCCGCTGCGGCATCTACGGCCGGGCCGGGCGACGGCGAGCCATGCAGCGCCTCAAGTCGCGACGTTACACTGGCGTCTTTCAGGCCGCGGATGAGATCGCGCTCCCCGAGCAGCGCGGCGATGTCGGCCGCGGTTCTGCCCCATCCCTGTTCGGTTCCCCGCAGCACCATGTGGGCCAGCCGAGGATGAAGAGGCAGGACCACCATCTTGCGGCCGTGCTCGGTGATCCTGCCGTCGGCGGCAATGGCGTCGAGTGCTGCGAGCAGATCCTTCGCCTGGGCCCATGCGCCGGGTGGCGGGGGATCGAGGAGCCGCAATGCCGATGGCTCGCGGGCGCCCCAGTTGGCGGCGGCGAGCGCAAACGGCGCGAGATCAGCTTGCAGAATCTCCGGCGGGTCGTGGGCTGCGCGCGAACGGGTTTCCTGTTCCGGCCACAGCCGATAGCAGACGCCGGGGCCCTGCCGGCCCGCCCGCCCGCGCCGCTGTTCGGCAGCCGCCGCCGAGACGCGCACGGTTTCGAGCCGCGTCATGCCGGTTGCGGGATCGAAGCGCGGCGTCCTCTTGAAACCCCCGTCGACGACGATGCCGATGCCGTCGATGGTGAGGCTCGTCTCTGCGATGGTCGTCGCCAGCACTACCTTGCGCGAGCCATGGGCTGGCGGCGCCAGGGCGCGGTCTTGCTCATCCGCGTCGAGCGCCCCGAAGAGCGGCAGCACCGTGACGCCGGCGGGAAGCCTGCTTGCGCCAAGCAGCCGCTCGGTGCGCCGAATTTCTGCCTCGCCGGGAAGGAAGGCGAGGATGCTGCCGTCATGACGGCGGATCGCGGTCGCCACCGCATCGGCGACGTCTGCTGCCACGGTTCGCCGGGTGCTGCGGCCGAGATGATGGAGAGCGACCGGATGCACCTTGCCGGCTGCCTGGAGGATGGGCGCCTTGCCCAGGAACGCCGATAGCCGTCCGGCGTCGAGCGTCGCCGACATGACGAGGATGCGCAGCTCGCTCCGCAGCGCCGCCTGGACTTCGAGCGCCAGCGCCAATCCCAGATCGGCGTCCAGGCTTCGCTCATGGAACTCGTCGAAGATGAGCAGGCCCACCTCGCTGATCGCCGGATCGGCTTGCAGGCGCCGGGTGAGGATGCCCTCGGTCACGATCTCGATGCGGGTGCGGGAGGATATGCGCTCCTCGAACCGAATCCGGTAACCGACCGTGCCGCCCGGCGCCTCGCCGAGGAGCCGGGACATGTGACGGGCCGCCGACTGCACGGCCAGCCTTCGCGGCTCGAGCATCACGATTCTGCGCCCCTGCAGCCAGCCTTGGTCGCTGAGCCACAATGGAATCTTCGTCGTCTTGCCGGCGCCCGGTTCGGCAACCACGACGGCGCTGCCGCCCGCGGCGAGCGCCTCCTGGAGTTCCGGCAGAATCGCATCGATCGGCAGGGACGGGAGGGAAAGCATGGCTGATTCGTCTGGTTTCACCGAAACCGCCATGTTACGAGCCCGCTCTCGTTACAACCATGCGCGACCGATGAGCGCTCAGACCACACCGGTTCAGGCTTTCGATCTCGTCGTCTTCGGCGGAACCGGCGACCTGGCGGTCCGCAAGCTGATGCCGGCGCTCTTTCACCGGGACCGTGACGGCCAGCTGCCGGACGAGGCGCGGGTGATCAGCCTCTCGCGCAAGCCGGCCACGGACGAAGCCTACCGGGCAAGGATTGCGGCGGGCCTCGAACGCCACGTCGCCGCCGAAGCCCGAAACGAGAAGGTGCTGGCGAGGTTTCTCGGCCGTCTCCGGCATCTCGTGCTCGACGTGCGGGGCGACGTGGGCTGGGGTGAACTGCGCCGTCTTCTCGCCGAGGCTCCTGAGCGCGTTCGCGTCTTCTACATGGCGACGGCGCCTGAGCTGTTCTGCATAGCCGCCCAGCGGCTCGGGGCTGAAGGGTTCGTGACGCCCGCGACCCGGCTCGTGCTCGAGAAGCCGATCGGCAAGGACCTCGCGAGCGCCCGGGCCATCAACGACGAGGTCGGCAGGATCTTTGCCGAGCGGCAAATATTCCGCATCGATCACTTTCTGGGCAAGGAGACGGTGCAGAATCTCATGGTTCTGCGCTTTGCCAATTCACTGTTCGAGCCTCTGTGGTCCAGCGGCGCTGTCGATCACGTGCAGATCACCGTGGCTGAAACATTAGGCGTCGACGGCCGTGCCGCCTACTACGACTCCGCCGGTGCTCTGCGCGACATGGTTCAAAATCACCTGATCCAGCTTCTCTGCCTGGTGGCGATGGAGCCGCCGCGCCATTTCGACGCCGATGCGGTGCGCGACGAAAAGATCAAGGTGCTGCGGAGCCTGCGGCCGCTGGCCGGTGCCCAGGTGGCGCAGGCGGTCGTGCGCGGCCAATACATCGCCGGGGCCGTCAACGGTGTCGCGGTGCCGGGATTTGCCGACGAGGTCGGCCGGCCGACCGACACGGAGACCTTCGTGGCGCTCAAGGTGAACATCGACAATTGGCGCTGGGCGGGCGTGCCGTTCTATCTCCGCACCGGCAAGCGCCTGCCGCATCGCGTTTCCGAGATACTGGTGCAGTTTCGCGGCATTCCGCATTCGATTTTTGGCCCTGATGCCGGTGCCATTCAGCCCAACCGGCTGGTGGTGCGCCTGCAGCCCGACGAGGGCGTGCAGCTTCGGCTCATGAGCAAGGACCCGGGGCCCGGCCGCATGCGCCTGAAGGCGACGCCGCTCAATCTGTCGTATGCCGACGCTTTCAAGATCCGCTGGCCGGAGGCCTACGAGCGCCTGCTGCTTGATGTCGTGCGCGGCGATGGCACGCTCTTCATGCGCCGCGACGAGGTCGAAACCGCATGGAGCTGGATCGAATCCGTTCTCTCCGAGTGGCGAAAGGCCGGCGAGCCGGTGAGCACCTACGCGGCCGGCTCCTGGGGCCCCTCGCCGTCCGTCGCGCTGATGGCCCGCGACGGCCGCAACTGGGCGGACCTGCCGCATGAGGCATGAACGCCGCTTCGAGGCGCCGGTCGCCATGGCCGCCGCACTCGCCTTCGATCTTGCGGCAGGATTGCGCGCCGACATTGCTGACCGCGGCCGGGCTTCGCTGATCGTTTCCGGCGGCCGGACGCCGACCCGGCTCTACGATCGCCTGTCGAATGCTGCCCTTGACTGGCGGCAGGTGAGCATGAGCCTCGCCGATGAACGTCTGGTCCCGCTCACGCACCGGCAATCCAATGCCCGCTTCGTCGGCGAGCATCTTCTGCAGGGCAAGGCTTCTGCGGCGAGCTTCCTTCCCCTCTGGCCGGGCTCGGGTGATCCCCTGGCGTCCGCCGCGGCGGTATTGAAGCGCCTGCCGCGCCCGTTCACGGCGGTCGTTCTCGGCGTCGGTGAGGACGGTCACACGGCATCGCTGTTTCCCGATGCACCCGGGCTCGCGCGAGCACTCGATCCTGCGAGCTGCGAGGAGGCGGTCGAAGTTCGGGCAGCCGAAGGCCGGGAGGCCCGCCTCTCCCTGACGCTTCGCGCATTGTGCGACACACTGCTGGTCGTGCTGATCTTCGAGGGTCCCGCCAAACGCCGCATTTTCGAGGAGGCCCTGAAGCCCGGCAGGATCGAGGAGTTGCCGGTACGCGCCGTCCTGCGCCAGACCCGTGCGCCTGTGGACATCTATTGGTCGGCCGGGACCTCGGCATGACGCAAGGGAAGTCCGCAGCCGATGCATATCCGGTTCTGATCGGTGACATCGGCGGTACCAACGCGCGGTTCGGGCTTGTAACGGCCAGGGGAGCGATGCCTGCGGAGATAGAAACGCTCTCCAACGCATCTTATCCCTCGCTGGTTGCCGCCCTGGGTCACTATCTGGAGATGGCCGGCAGCGTGCGACCCCGCCGCGCCTGTATCGCCGTCGCCGGACCGGTCGAAACCGGCCGTTTCCGCCTCACCAACCGGCCGCAGTGGGATACCGATCTCGCGAGCGTCAGCAGGGCGCACGCTTTCTCGCTTCTGACGGTCATCAACGATTTTGAGGCTCTCGCCGAATCCGTGCCGCTCCTGGAGCACCCCGAGCTCATGCCGATTGGGTCAACGACGGCTGCTTACGAGGACGGGCCGAAAGCGGTCATCGGTCCGGGCACCGGGCTGGGCATTGGCGTTTCGGTAAAGACGCCGCTCGGCTGGATGGCGGTGCCGGGCGAAGGCGGGCACATGGAAATGGCGACACCCGATCCCCTGGGACGCGCGGTGATCGAACATTTGCGCACGACCCGCGAGCGGGTATCGGCCGAAAGGTGTTTGTCCGGTCCCGGCATTGAGCAGTTGCATCTGTCGCTGGGCGAGGTGCAGGGCCGCCCGCGCCAGCCGCTCACGGCCGCTGCCCTCAGCGAGCGCGCCGTCGCGGGAGAAGCAGATGCCCGCCAGACGGTCGCCGTCTTCTTCAGCCTGCTCGCAAGCCTCGCCGGCGACGTGGCTCTGCTTTTCGGCGCCCGCGGGGGTGTGTATCTGGGCGGCGGGGTCACGGAACGGCTGGCGAAACTTATCGATCATCGCCGGTTCCGTGAGGCCTTCGAGAACAAGGGTCGCCTCAAGCCCTATCTGGAGGCCATTCCGGTGAACATCATAGCTGCGGAAATGCCGGCATTGCGTGGCTGCGCGGCTCATCTCGAGCGCCTGGCGACCTGGGAGCGTGGGGACGTCCGATGATGAATCGACAAGCGTCTCTGACGGTCATGCTCGAAGCATCGCCGGTGGTTGCCGTTCTGATCGTGCGCGACGCTGCCACGGCGGTGCCGTTGGCGGAGGCGCTGGTGGAAGGCGGAGTGAGGTTGCTCGAGATCACGCTGAGGTCAAAGGCGGCGCTTTCCGCCATTGAAGCGATCGCCAAACACGTCAGCGGTGCGATCATCGGAGCGGGCACGATCCTTTCGCCACACCAGTTTCGGGATGCGGCAAGCGCCGGCAGCCGTTTCGCGGTATCGCCGGGCGGCACGCCGGCGCTCATCGAAGCTGCCGGGCTCGCCGGCATCGAATGGTTGCCTGGCGCGGCCACCGTCACCGAGATGTTGAGGCTTTTCGAGCACGGTTACCGTATCCAGAAGTTTTTTCCCGCCGAAGCGGCGGGCGGGGTGAGCTATCTCCGGTCGCTTTCATCGCCCTTGCCTGACTTGCGCTTCTGCCCGACCGGGGGCATCGATGCCGGAAACGCCGCAGCGTATCTGGCGCTGCCGAATGTGCTCTGCGTCGGCGGCTCCTGGGTGGCGCCCCCCGACCTGGTGCAATCTGCAAACTGGCGAGAGGTCGGCGCGCTTGCCCGTGAGGCCGTTTCCGCCCTGAGGAAAGAGCCACGGTAGCTTGGTAGCTCAGGTAATTCGCCTCACGGCCGACGCGGCAGCACACCCTTGAGCAGAGCAGATTCGGTTTCGACACCTGCGATCTGGTCGAGGCGGGCGCCCGTCAAACCATGCGCGGCGAAAACTCGTTCGGAGTTGCTTCACCGAACCTGGTCTTCGGCTTGGTTGCGCGGGGTAGCGCGGGACATAAATCTTGACCATTTGATCAATTGCAGTGCAACCTAGAGCACGTTCCGGAAAAGTGTACATGCTTCTCCGATAAGAACGTGCTCCAGCAGTGAAGGGAAGTGGGGAGGGAGCCGGTGCGCCCCAGAGCTGCCAGCACGCCGCCCACGCCTGCTCCGCGCCAGGAGAAATCCCGGGTCATCGAGGCCCGCGACGTCACCCTGACCTTCGAGACGGCTGACGGACCGGTCTATGCGCTGTCACAGATCAATCTCGCCGTCGAAGACGGCGAGTTCGTCTCGCTGATCGGCCCTTCCGGGTGCGGCAAGACTACGCTGCTTCGCATCATTGCCGACCTCGAGCAGCCGACCGGAGGCACGATCCGCGTGAACGGTCTGGCGCCTGCCGAGGCTCGCATCGAGCGGCAGTACGGCTATGTCTTTCAGGCTCCCGCCCTCTACCCGTGGCGCAACGTCGAGAAGAACGTCATGTTGCCGCTCGAGATCATGGGATTTCCCGCCGATGAGCGGCGCGAGCTTGCCCGGCGCAATCTCAAGCTCGTGAATCTGCTGGGCTTCGAGAGGAAGTTTCCCTGGCAGCTGTCGGGCGGCATGCAGCAACGTGCTTCGATCGCCCGCGCCCTGTCGTTCGATCCCCGGCTCCTGTTGATGGATGAGCCGTTCGGCGCGCTCGATGAAATCGTGCGCGACAATCTCAATCTGCAGCTCCTGAAGCTCTGGGGGGAAACGCACAAGACCGTGGTGTTCGTCACCCACTCCATCCCGGAAGCGGTTTTCCTGTCGAGCCGCATCGTCGTCATGTCGCCGCGGCCGGGACGCATCACCGACGTCATCGATAACGATCTCCCGCCGCATCGCGGGCTCGACATCCGCGAAACGAGGCAGTTTCTCGCGGTCGCCCAGCGCGTGCGCGAGGGCCTGCGGCGCGGTCACTCCTATGACGAGTGACGTCCTGCCCGCCGCGAACGCGCCGCTCCGTCGCGTGCCGACCGGCAGATCTTCTCCCCGTCGCAATCATGCTCGCCGTGATCGTGGCGATCTGGTACCTCGCAGCCCTGCCGATGAATGCCGTGGTCGCCGCGCCGAAGATCGGGGCAGACGGACGATATTTTCGCCAGGGCGAAGACCTCCTGGTCACTCGATCGGCCGGTGCTGCCGGCGCCGCATCAGGTGACAGGCGAGCTGTGGCGCAGCGTGTTCACCGTGGCTCCGACCAAGCCGAAGTCGCTGCTGTTCCACAGCTGGGTCACCCTGTCTTCGACCGTCATCGGTTTCCTCATGGGAACGCTTCTCGGAATCGTTCTTGCTGTGGCGATCGTCCACGTCAGGACTCTGAACAAGAGCCTGATGCCCTGGATCATCGCTTCGCAGACCATCCCCATTCTCGCCGTTGCGCCAATGATCATCGTGGTGCTCGGCTCGGTCGGCTTGGTGGGGCTGCTGCCCAAGTCGATCATTTCCGCCTATTTGTGTTTCTTTCCGGTGACCATCGGCATGGTCAAGGGATTGACGTCGCCTGACAACATGCTGATCGACCTGATGCGCACCTACGATGCGAGCTCCGCACAGATCCTGCGCAAGCTCCGCTGGCCGGCATCGCTGCCGTTTCTGTTTGCCTCCCTGAAAGTCGCCATCGCCATTGCTCTGGTCGGGGCCATCGTGGGCGAGCTGCCGACCGGCGCCCAGGCCGGCATCGGAGCGAGACTGCTCACCGGCTCCTACTACGGCCAGACGATACAGATCTGGGCGGCTCTGTTCGCCGCCGCAATCATGGCGGCGGCGCTGGTTTCCGGCGTCGGGGCCGCGGAGCGGATGGCCGCCCGCCGCATGGGAGGCTGGGCTTGACAGGGCTTCTTCAACGGCTGCCGCCCGTGGCGATACCTCTGGGGTTTGGCCTTCTCGCGGTGTTTGCATGGCTGACCATGCGTCCTTTGCACACCGGCGAGATGGTTGCGCCGGCAGGCGTGGGCTTTTGGCTCACCGTCGCGGTGCTCTGGGCAATCGCCTGGGTGCTCAACAGCGCGCTTGGCGCGGCTCCCGCCAGTACGCCCGCCGCCGGCCATCTCCGCGATCTCGCCGTTCCCGCCGTGTTTGGCGCGACGCTGCTTTTCCTGTGGGAGTCGATCGTCAAGGGACTTGGCATCCCGCTGGTTCTTCTGCCGGCGCCCTCCGACATCTGGGCCCAACTTGCGACGTCGGGGCCGACACTGTGGGCGGATTTCGTGCAGACCTTTCTGCGTGCGGTGATTCCCGGCTGGGCCCTGGGCTCGCTTGCAGGCTTCCTCACGGCCATCGTGTGCGACCGCATTCCGTTCCTGAAGCGCGGGCTGCTGCCGCTGGGCAACCTGGTGGCTGCGCTGCCGATCGTCGGTATCGCGCCGATCATGGTGATGTGGTTCGGTTTCGACTGGCACTCGAAGGTCGCGGTCGTGGTCGTCATGACCTTCTTCCCGATGCTGGTGAACGCGTTGGCGGGCCTGGAGGCGGCGGGCCGTCTCGAACGCGATCTGATGCGCTCCTACGGCGCCGGATATGCCGATACGATGCTGCGGCTCCGGCTTCCGGCCGCCATGCCGTTCATTTTCAACGCGCTCAAGATCAACTCGACTCTGGCGCTCATTGGGGCCATCGTGGCGGAATTCTTCGGTACTCCCATCGTCGGCATGGGGTTCAGGATCTCCACTGAAGTCGGTCGTCTGGGCCTCGACATGGTCTGGGCCGAGATCGCCGTGGCGGCGCTGGCGGGATCGGCTTTCTACGGTGCGCTCGCCCTGATCGAGCGCATTGTCACGTTTTGGCATCCGTCGTATCGAGCGGCAACAACAGGAAGGAGAAGCAGCTCATGAAGAAATGGATACTGGCGGCAGCGGTCGCTGCGGCGTTCCCCGCTGGCGCCTGGGCTGAAGACGTTACATTGCAGCTCAAGTGGGTCACCCAGGCACAGTTCGCCGGCTACTACGTCGCCGACAAGCAGGGCTTCTACAAGGACGAGGGCCTCACGGTTACGATCAAGCCGGGCGGCCCCGATATCGCCCCGCCGCAGGTGATCGCCGGCGGCAGCGCCGACGTCATCATCGACTGGATGCCCTCGGCATTGGCCTCGCGCGAGAGGGGCGTGCCGCTGGTCAACATCGCCCAGCCGTTCAAGCGTTCGGGCATGATGCTCACCTGCCGCAAGGAAACGGGGATCACCAAGCCGGAAGACTTCAGGGGCAAGACGCTGGGTGTGTGGTTCTTCGGCAACGAGTATCCGTTCCTGTCCTGGATGAGCCAGCTCAATATTCCGACCTCCGGCGGCGCCGATGGCGTGACGGTTCTGAAGCAGGGTTTCAATGTCGACCCGCTGATCCAGAAGCAGGCTGACTGCATCTCGACCATGACCTACAATGAATATTGGCAGATCATCGACGCCGGGCTGAAGCCGGAAGACCTCGTGGTGTTCAAGTATGAAGATCAGGGCGTCGCCACCTTGGAAGACGGCCTATACGTCCTCGAGGACAAGCTCAAGGACGACGCTTTCGTCAAGACCATGGCCAAGTTCGTCAGGGCTTCGATGAAGGGCTGGGACTGGGCCCGACAGAACCCGGAGGCCGCCGCCAAGATCGTGCTCGAGAACGATACCACCGGCGCCCAGACCGAGGCTCACCAGGTGCGCATGATGGGAGAAATCAACAAGCTCACGGAAGGATCGGACGGCACGCTCGATGAGGCTGCCTATCAGCGCACCGTCGATACGCTGATGAAGGGCGGTTCCGATCCGGTCATCAGCAAGGCGCCCGCCGGCCTTCAGCCACGCTGTCACCGAAGCAGCCAAGGCGATGTGACCGCTGATAGCGCGGCTGGACGCCCTCGAACCGTCATTCGACCTCGCCGCCTTGCGGGAGAGATGGAAGGGTGACCGGCGCAATGATCTGCATTGCTTCAAACTGGCCTCCCGCGAATCTGGCGGCATCCGAACCCGTCCCTTACCCTCCTCGCAACGCGGAGACTCCAAGCTGTGAGCGATATCCGTTTCAGGACTGAGACATGTCCACGCTCATTCGCGGCGGCACCGTCGTAAACCACGACCACTCGCGCCGCGCCGACGTGCTCATCGAAGGCGGCAGGATTGTCGCGGTGGGCGAGAAGCTTGAGGCGGCCCGAACCGGCGACGTCATCGACGCGGGCGGCTGCTATGTAATGCCCGGCGGCATCGACCCGCACACCCACATGGAGCTGCTGTTCATGGGCACCGTGTCGGCTGACGACTTCGACTCGGGAACCAGGGCCGCACTCTCCGGCGGCACGACCATGATTGTCGACATGTGCATCCCCGCACCTGGCGAGTCGATGCTGGCGGCCTACCAGAACTGGCGCCACAAGTCCGAGAAGGCCGCGACCGACTATTCCTTTCACATGGCGGTCACCGGCTGGTCGAAGCAGATCTGGGAGGAGATGGAGACGGTCGTAAAGACTTACGGCATCAACACCTTCAAGCATTTCATGGCCTACAAGGGCGCGCTCATGGTCAACGACGATGAGCTCTACAACTCCTTCCAGCGCTGCGCCGGGCTCGGCGCGCTGCCGCTGGTTCACGCCGAAAACGGCGATGTAGTGTTTCGCCTGCAGCAGGACCTGCTGGCCCGCGGCGTCACGGGCCCTGAGGGTCACTCCTACTCGCGCCCGCCCGAGGTCGAGGGTGAGGCGGTGAACCGCGCCATCATGATCGCCGACATGGCCGGCTGCCCGCTCTATGTCGTGCATACCTCGTGTCGAGGAGACTCACGAAGCGATCCGCCGGGCCCGGCAGGCAGGCAAACGTGTCTATGGCGAGCCCCTGGTCCAGTATCTGGTGCTCGACGACAGCGAGTATCAGAACAAGGACTGGGACCACGCGGCAGGCCGGGTGATGTCACCGCCGTTCCGGAACAAGAAGCACCAGGACTCGCTGTGGGCCGGATTGCAGGCAGGCTCGCTTTCCGTCGTCGCCACCGATCACTGCGCTTTCACCATCCAACAAAAGCGCATGGGAGCAAAAGACTTCACGAAGATTCCCAACGGCACCGGCGGACTCGAGGATCGCCTGCCGGTTCTGTGGACGGCGGGCGTGAATACGGGACGTCTCACCCGGGAGGAGTTTGTGGCGGTGACCTCGGCCAACATCGCGCGCATTCTCAACGTCTACCCGAGAAAAGGTGCGGTCGCCGTAGGCTCCGACGCCGACATCGTGGTCTGGGATCCGGCAGCGACCAGGAAGATCACCGCCAGCAAGCAGATCAGCCGGATCGAATACAACGTGTTCGAGGGGTTCGAGTGCACGGGCGGGCCGCAAACGGTGCTGTCGCGCGGCCGCATCGCCTGGCAGCGGGGCGAACTGCGCGCCAGGCCGGGGGACGGCGACTTCATCGCTCGTCCGGCCAACGCGCCCGTACACGTGGCGAACGCTGCCTACCGGGAGCTTACTGCCCCTCGTCCCGTGCAGCGCGCCGAAGTGACGCCGTAGGAACATGTCGGCCGGCCAGAACCTGACCATAAATCCCCAGCGCCTGTGGGACAGCCTCATGGAGACGGCGCGGTTCGGCGCCACGCAGAAGGGCGGCATCAAGCGGCTGACGCTGACCGACGACGACAAGAAGGTGCGCGACTGGTTCAAGCGCGAATGCGAGAAGCTCGGCTGCACGCTTACCGTCGATGAAGTCGGCAACATGTTCGCCGTGCGCGCCGGGAAAAATGCCGACGCGCTTCCCATCGCCATGGGCTCGCATCTCGACACCCAGCCGACCGGCGGCAAGTTCGACGGGGCGCTGGGCGTCCTGGGCGCGCTCGAAGCCATGCGCACGCTGGTCGACCTGGGCTACGAGACCAACGCGCCGGTGATGATCGTCAACTGGACCAACGAAGAGGGCTCGCGCTTTGCTCCCGCGATGCTGGCCTCCGGCGTCTACGCAGGCGTGTTTACTCCGGAATACGCCTATGCCCGCGAAGACCGCCAGGGGGCCAGATTCGGAGAGGAACTGCAGCGCATCGGTTATCACGGCACGGCAAAGGCCGGCGCGGTGAAATTTCAGGCAATGTTCGAGCTGCACATCGAGCAGGGGCCGATCCTGGAGGCTGAAAGCAAGATCGATCGGCGTCGTCACCGGCGTGCAGGGAATGCGCTGGTATGAGGTGACGGTCAGGGGTCAGGAAGCGCACACCGGAGCCACTCCCATGAACTTGCGCAAGAACGCCCTGTTGGGCGCCGCGCGCATGATCGAGGCGGTGCATGGCGTCGGCATGCGTCATCTTCCCGGCGTCGCCTCGGTGGGGCTCATCGAAAACCGGCCCAACAGCCGCAACGTGGTTCCGGGCGAAGTATTTTTCACGGTTGACCTGAGGCATCCCGACGATGACATCCTCGACAGGATGGAACGGGAGTATTCCGCGGCCCTGCCCAAAATCGCTGCCGAACTCGAGCTGGAGCTCGAGGAAAAACGCATCTGGGAATCGCCCGCCGTCAGGTTCGATCCGGATCTCATCGACTGCGTGCGTTTGGCCGCCGCCAGGGCGGGCTTCCCACGCGCGACATGGCCTCGGGCGCCGGCCATGATGCGGCTTACATCGCCCGGGCCGCGCCCACCACCATGATTTTCGTTCCCTGCCTCGGAGGGCTCTCCCACAACGAGGCCGAATCGACATCGTTCGATGAATGCTCGGCCGGCGGCCAGGTCTTGTTGAACGCGGTGCTCGAATATGATCGCCGCACCGGGGCCTGATTTCCGCCAATCCAAGGCCCTTCGCCCGTCATCAGACCGTCGCGCGCCCGCGGTAACAGTTGACGTTGCAGGCCCCGGCATCCCCCGCCGGCCTGCGAGCCCTGACCTGCGGCCATGCCAGGTGCCGCCTCCTGCCCCTTGGCGGACCTCGGCATGGCCGATCTTCGTTGAATTCCTGCAGCAGAACGCGTTTTCAGTCAGGGACGAGCGGTAACGAGAAACAGCGCCATGCGCGCCAGGGCCTCCTCGATGTCGGCGAGGCTCGCCGCATAGGAGAGCCTGAGATAGCCGGCCCCGTTGGCTCCGAAGCTTTCGCCGGGCACCAGGGCCACATACGCTTCTTCAAGAAGCCGCCGGGTGAGGTCGCGGCCGTTCCATCCGGTGACGCTCACGTTGGGGAACGCATAGAAGGCGCCTCCCGGCGTGCGGCACGTCACGTTGGGAAGGCGGTTCAAACCCTTCACGACCACGTCGCGGCGTTCGGCAAAGCTTTCCCGCATGCGCTGAACTGCATCCTGGGGGCCGGTGATGGCGGCGAGTCCCGCAGCCTGTGTCGCCACGCTTACGCAGGAATGGTCGACCGTGATGAGCTTGCGCACATGTTGGACGAGCTGCTTCGGCCACACGCCGTAGCCCAGCCGCCACCCGGTCATGGCATAGGTCTTGGACCAGCCGTCGAGCAGGATGGTGCGCTCGCGCAGCGCCGGGATACTCGAGCATGCTTGCAAACTGGGCGCCGTCGAACACCAGCTCGCTGTAGATTTCGTCTGACAGCAACGTCACCTGCGGGTGATCGGCGAGGCCCTGCGCCAGCTTGTCCAGCTCACCGCGCGCCACCACTCCGCCGGTCGGATTTGCCGGGCTGTTGATGATCAGCAGGCGCGATTGCGGAGTGATGAGCGACAGGACTTCCTCGGCGTCGAAGCCGAAGTCGTAGTCCTCGCGGATCGGATAGGGCTTGAATCTGGAACCTGCCGCCCGCGCTGCCTCCCGATAGGGCGGAAAACCCGGATCGGGATAGAGGATCTCGGTCTCGGGGCCGCCGAACAGCATGCAGGCGAAAAAAATCGTAACCTTGCCGCCCGGCACGATGACGATCTGGTCGGCATCGACCGGGATGTTGTAGCGCGTGGCCACGCGCGCGGCGACCGCCTCGCGCAAGGGCAGGATTCCGACGGGTGATGTATAGCCGTGCGGCCCGTCCCGCACCGCTTGCGCAGCCGCCTCGAGAACGTTCGGTGGCGGGCTGAAGTCCGGCTGGCCGATGCCGAGGTTGATGATCGGCTTGCCCTCCGCCGCGAGCGCCAGAGCACGATCAAGGACGGCAAAGGCGCCTTCCTCCTCGATTGCCGTGATCGCCCGGTTGAGCAGGTTCATGTCAATGCCTCGACACGGATGAGCGGATCGATCAGCCGGCTGACATTGAGCTCGCCGAGGCCGCGTTGAACGGCATCGTCGAGCGCCGCCCGCGCCGTCGCTGCGAGCGGCGAGAGATGATGCAGCTCCTCCGCCACTTCGCAAAAGTAGCCCAGGTCCTTGGCTGCGTTGGCGATCGAGAACTTATAGCCGTTGTAGTCGCCGTTGATCGCCGGGCCGACGATTTTCCGCAGGGCCCCGGAATTGCCGGATCCGGCCAGCATGACCTCATAGAGCTTATCCCATTCGACCTGGGCCCGCACGGCGGTGTTGAAGCTGTCGGCGATCAGAGCCACCATGCCGCACACCAGATAGTTGCTGATCAGCTTGGCCGTGTGCCCGGCTCCGACCGGCCCAAAGTGAACGATGCGGCTTGCATAACACGCGATCAGCGGCGCCAGCGCAGCGAAAGTCTCGGCCTCGGCGCCGACCAGGGCGCCGGTTTCGCCGGCCTCCGCCTCCTCCGGGCCTCCCGTCATCGGCGCATCGACGAATGAAACTCCGATGCCGGAAAACTCGCGCGCCAGCCGGCGCGTCGATGCCGGGTGAGCTGTCGTGTGTCGATGATGGTCTGGCCATGGCGCATATGCGGCTTTATGGCCGCGGCAATCCGTTCGACGCTTGGCAAGTCGCTGAGGCACAGAATGACGACCTCGACACCTTCAACGAGGGTGGCGAGCGAGCTCGCTTCCACCGCGCCCTTCGCCACCACCTCATCGATCGGCTCGCGGTTGTTGTGGGCAATCACGCGCACACTATGTCCACCCTTGAGCAGGTTCAGTACCATGCCGCGGCCCATGCGGCCTACTCCGGCAAATCCGATGCGCATTGATTCCGCCCCGTCGACCTCGACCGCCCGGGCCATGCTAAATCATGTTTCGCCGTGGTGTATATACCGGAGAGCGCAATGAGAACTGTGAACCTCAAGTCCGGCCAGACTGCAGCAGCGCTGGGTCTTGGCACATGGCGAATGGGGGAAAGGGCGGCACAGCGCAACGAGGAAGTGCGCGCCCTGCGGGCGGGACTTGATCTGGGTATGACTCTGATCGACACCGCCGAGATGTATGGCGAGGGAGAAGCGGAGAGAGTGGTCGCCGAGGCGATCGCCGGCAGGCGTGACGAAGTGTTCATCACCAGCAAGGTCTATCCCCACAACGCCAGCCGCGAAGGAACGCTTGCTGCCTGCGAACGCAGCCTCCAGCGACTCGCCACCGACCGGATCGACCTCTACCTGCTCCATTGGCGCGGCGCTCATCCGCTGGCTGCGACGATCGCGGCGTTCGAGCGGCTGAAGCAGGACGGCAAGATCGGAAGCTGGGGTGTGAGCAACTTCGATGCCGCCGACATGGCGGAGCTGGCACGGCTGTCCGCCGGCGAGAGCTGTGCGGTCAATCAAGTTCTGTATCACCTGGGCGAACGCGGCATTGAATGGCAGCTGCTGCCCGACTGCGCGAAGGCCGGGATTGCGATCATGGCCTATTGCCCGCTCGGGCAGGGCTCTCTCGTCAGGCATCGGGCTCTCGAGCCGCTGGCCCGAAAGCATGGCGTGACGCCTGCCGCTGTGGCGCTGGCCTGGATCATGCGATTGCCCGGGACCATCGCGATCCCCAAATCGGCCCACGCCGACCGGGTGAAGGCCAACGCCGCTGCGGCCGATCTGACGCTCGATGAGACGGATTTGGCGGCGCTCGACAAGGCGTTTCCGCCGCCGCGACGAAAGACCGCCCTGGCAATCAGCTAAAGCCGCCACAAGGTCACGCGTTCAGGCTTTTTCTCGCGCTCCAGCATGCCGAACAGATCGGCGATGAAGCCGTGCTCCGGTTTGAGGAGTTTCAGCGCCAGTGGCCAGCCGCCTTCGACAAAGGCTGAGTGCTGAACCGCCAGCACCAGAGCCTGCGCCGGCGCCAGCTCCTCGAAAGGGGTGAGTTTGACGCCGTATTCGCGCTGGAATTCCGCCGCGTCGGCAACCGGGTCGTAGAGCTGCACCGTGATGCCGAAACTCCGCAACTCGCGAACGATGTCGTAGACGCGCGTATTGCGCACGTCCGGCACATCGCCCTTGAAGGTTACCCCGAGTACCGTCACCACGGGATGTTCGCCGTCGCTCGTCCTCGCCTGCATGAGGTGGCGCACGACCTGGCGCGCCACATGAAACCCCATTTCATCGTTGGTGCGTCTGCCCGCCTGGATGACCTGCGCCGGGTAGCCGACGCTTTCCGCAACGTGCGTGAGATAGAAGGGATCGATGCCGGTACAATGCCCACCGACCAGCCCGGGATGAAATCTGAGAAAGTTCCATTTGGTGCCTGCTGCGGCGAGAACGTCGCGGGTATCGATCCCGAGCCGGTCGAAGATCAAGGACAGCTCGTTCATGAGCGCGATATTGAGGTCGCGCTGCGTATTCTCGACCGCCTTGGCAGCCTCCGCGACCTTGATCGAAGGAGCGCGGTGCGTTCCCGCCGTTACCACCGAGCGGTAGACGGAATCGACGATATCCAGCGTTTGCAGACTGTCGCCGGCGACGATTTTCAGGATGGTCTCGAACCGGCGCTCGTGATCACCCGGATTGATGCGCTCCGGAGAATAGCCGACATGGAAGTCGGTTCGCCATTTCAGCCCCGAAGCTTCCGCGAGCAACGGTACGCATTCGTCCTCCGTAACGCCGGGGTAGACGGTCGACTCATAGACGACGATGTCGCCCCGCTTGAGATGCCGGCTGAGGGTACGCGAAGCCGAATGCAAATGGGCGAGGTCTGGCCGCCGGTGCTTGTCGACCGGGGTGGGGACGGTGACGATATGAAAATCGGCGCGGCCGAGAGCCTCCGGCTCGCTCGTCAGGATGAGGGTCGCCAGACCCAGGTCCGTTGGGTCCACTGATTGAGTGCGATCTTTGCCGTCGCGCAGCTCCTGCACACGCTTTGCGTCCGTGTCGAAACCGATGACGGGCACGCCGGAACGGGAGAAAGCGATGGCGACCGGCAAGCCTACATACCCCAGCCCGATGACTGAAACGGTGCGCCCGTGCCGGGAGGTTGCAGCACTCATTAACGCTCTACGACAGGCATGAAATTAGAAGCCCCAGTCGGGAAACTCTTGCCCAGGGAAGGATTGGCTTGCCGCAATTCTGAGGCATATTGTCGGAAAACGGAACACCCATGCCTGGCGCCCAGCCCGACGGCAATCTCTACGAACTTCTGGAGGATCGGTTCCGTGCTGCCGGCGACAAGATTGCATTCCGCAGCGCTGGCGGCCACCCGCTGCTTTCCTATCGGGATTTGCGCCACCGGGTATGTCGGTTCGCCAATGCGCTCATTGCCTGCGGCGTCGGGCCCGGCGACCGGGTCAGTGCGCAACTCGACAAATCGATCGCCGCGGTGGCGCTTTATCTTGCCGTGCTGAAGGTCGGCGCTGCCTACCATCCGCTCAATCCCGACTACACCCAGCACGAGCTGGATTATTTTCTCTCCGACGCCGAGCCGCGCCTGATCGTGTTCTCGCAGGCGCGGGCAAGTGTCAATCGCCTCCTGGCGGATCGTTGTGGAGTGCGCCTCGAAACCCTCGATCAGGACAATGCCGGAAGCCTCGCCCGGCTTGCGGCGGCGCAGACCGAGCGCCACGTGACGGTTCGGCGCTCCGGCGACGATCTGGCGGGACTGCTGTACACTTCGGGCACGACCGGGCGTCCCAAGGGAGCAATGATCACCCACGCCAACCTGGCTACAAACGCCATGGCGCTTCACCGCCTGTGGGCCATCGAGCCTTGGGATGTTCTCGTCCATGCGCTGCCGGTGTTTCACGTGCACGGGCTGCACGTGGCTCTGCATACGGCATTCCTCGGCGGCAATGAGATCCTTTGGCTGCCGCGGTTCGATGTCGGCGAGATCATGCAGTGCCTGGAGTCGGCTACGGTGATGATGGGAGTACCCACGTTTTATACCCGGCTGCTGGCTGAGCCTCGGTTCGGCCGCAGCGCCTGCGCAGGGATGCGCCTTTTCATTTGCGGATCGGCGCCGCTGCCGGCCGAGGTCCACGCAGCGTTTCTCTTCCGCACCGGACATGCCATCCTGGAACGCTACGGCATGACGGAAACCGGCATGATTGCTTCCAATCCCTACGATGGGGAACGCATTGCGGGCAGCGTCGGGTTTCCGCTGCCGGACGTGGCGGTCCGAATTGCCGATGGCGAAGGCCGCGAGTTGGCGCGCGGCGAAACGGGAACGATTGAGGTCAGCGGCCCGAATGTCTTCAAGGGCTACTGGAGAGCGCCTGGCGGATCCGACTTTCGCGACGATGGCTACTTCGTTACCGGCGACCTCGGCACGATGGCTGCCGATGGCCGAGTTTCGATCGTCGGGCGCGCCCGCGATCTGATCATTTCAGGAGGCCTCAACGTATATCCGAAGGAAGTAGAACAGGCCCTCGACCGTCTGCCGCAGATCGTGGAATCCGCCGTGATCGGCGTGCCCCATCCTGATCTCGGCGAGGCGGTCGTAGCCGCGATCACCGTTGCCTATGGGCCGGCTTCGGAAAGTGAAATGATCAACGCCCTTGGCGGCAGCCTGGCGCGCTTCAAGATCCCGAAACGAATCTTCGTCGTCGACGAGCTGCCGCGCAACATCATGGGCAAGGTGCAAAAATCCGAGCTACGGAGCCGCTACGCAGGCACCTTTGATTGATTTATTCTATCCGTAGCGCACGGCCGCCGCGCCGGCGACGATCAGGATCGCTGCGGCCACGCGCCAGCCGGTGACCGGTTCCTTCAGCCACAGGACGCCGAGTATCATTGCGAACAGGATGCTCGTTTCGCGCAGCGCCGCGACAGCGCCGATCGGCGCCTGGGTCATGGCCCACAGCGCGACCCAGTAGGAACCCAGCGACAGTGCGCCGGCAGTGGCGCCCTTCCGCCAATGCTGCCCCAAGGCAGCCACGGCGGCCGGTCCGCGCCACAGCAGGACCAGGCTCGAGAAGATAACGCAATCGAAGACGAACACCGCTGCCGTGTATCCGGAGGCGCTCCCGGACTGGCGGACGCCCAGCCCGTCGATGATGGAATAACCGGCAATGAATACCGAGGTTGCGAGCGCGAACAGGACAGCCGGTACGTTCATTTGCGCCAGCCGTGTGCCGCCGTAAAGGCCGAGGACGTACATGCCGGCGAGAACCAGGACCACGCCCAGAGCGGTGAGCGGCGAGAGGATTTCGCCGGCGAGCAGAAAAGCGGCCACGGCGGTGAGAAGAGGTGCGGTGCCGCGCGCGAGCGGGTAGACCTGCGACAGGTCGCCCGCCGAATACGCCCGGATGAGAAAGAGCTTGTAGCCGCAATGCACGATGCCGGAGGCGACGACGAAGGGAATGCTCGCCCGCGCCGGCCAGGGAAAGATCATGAGCATGACCAGGCCGAAGGACCCCATGGCCAAGGTCAGGATCAACATCGACCGCAGGCGGTCGAGCTCGATCTTGAGCATGGCGTTCCAGCCGGCGTGCATCGCAGCCGCGGCGAGAACAGCGGCAAAGACGGTGAGACTCAAAGTTTGCCAGACCCCGCAAGTATGCCGGCCTTCTGTCTCCCAACGGGAGACAGGTCAAGTGGCGCCGTTATTGGGCTCAGTAAAATTGCAAATAAAATGTAAGTAGTTTCATCTGTTTTTTACCGCGAGCCAACTGATATGGCAGTGCATTAAGTAGTCATAAAGTAATACTTATTTGGCATACTTGTAGTGAGGCCGGCGTGTGGGAATTTTACTTACCATTAAACCGTGGACCGTATAGTGCCAATGGGTTCGCGGTTTCAGCGGGAAGCCGATGGCGCGACACCAGGTGCTGTCAACTTGTTGAGTAGCTAAGGAGTATGAAAGTCATGACGAAGCTAGTTCGTTTCCTGAAGGATGAAGCCGGCGCGACCGCCATCGAGTATGGCCTGATCGCGGCTGCCACCGGCATTGCTCTGGCTCTTGTCATGCCGGGCATCGGCACGGCGCTTCAGGGTACGTTCACGTCGGTTTCCGCCCCGCTCTAAGTCGTCTGTTTGCGAACGCACCGAGCCAGCGCTATCGCGTACACTACATATGGGAGGCTCCGAAGCCGCCGGCCAGCGCCGGCGGTTTCGTTTTGTGGTCTCTTGTGCCGCGCCGGTTTAACGACCGATTTACATTGCCCATGACGAAACTCTCAGATCCGTCTCGCAGGCGCAAAAGCATATGACATCGACTAGTCAATTCATATTGATCGCATTTTCGCTGCTCATGGTCAGTGCAGCGGTGAGCGATGCCATGAACTATCGCATTCCGAATTGGCTTACCGCGCTGATCGCACTTCTGTTTCCCGCCGCCGCCCTGGCCACGGGCATGCCCGTCGAACAAATGTTGTGGCATCTGGTCGCCGGCCTGGTCGTGCTGTGCTTGGGCTTTGCGCTGTCCGCTGCCGGAATGTTTGGTGGCGGCGACGCCAAGCTGATGGCGGCAGCGGCGCTATGGCTGGGCTGGCCGCAAGAGCTTCGCTTCCTTGTCTACACCGCGCTGGCTGGAGGCATATTGGCGATAGGATATCTCGCCTGGAGTCTCCTGCAGATGTTGATCGAAATCGGCGGTCGGGCCGAAAACGTTCCATTGATCCGCCGACTGATGACGTTGCGGCCGAATCTACCCTATGGCGTCGCCCTGGCGGTTGGCGCCTGCGCGACATTGCCCAGCACATGGTGGGCGACAAGCCTCACCTGAAGACTATGTCCCCCGGCGGACCACGGGAACGTGGACCTCGCGGCAGTTTTTTCCGGATATCCCCCAATAAAACCATTCACCATGCGACGCTGCATCCTGTACAGCACTGCCGATGCAACGCCTTGACCGTATTCTCCTCCCCTCAGCGAAGGGTGCAACGCCGATCCTTTTCTGCGAGACTTCAGGGTTGTCGGCGCTGCTGAAATCGCTGCCGGCGCCGGAAGCCGCGCAGGTTCGAAGGCAGAAATTCTCCGCGGCTCCCGGATCACATCTTGTTCTGACCGACCCCGGCGGCTCCGTAACCAAAATACTGTACGGCCTCGATGCTAAGGCCGGCAGGTCGGATCCTTTCCAGGCCGCGCGGCTCGCCCGCCTGCTTCCGTACGGCTCCTATCGCCTGGACGCGGCAGTGCCCGAACCGCGTCTGATCGCGCTCGGCTGGCTGCTCGAAAGCTATGCGTTCGACCGCTACAAGAAGACCAAGGCCAATTCGGCAGCCCTTGCCTGTCCTCGAGGCGTCGACCGGGACGAGCTGTTGCGTATCGCCGGGGCAGTGCACAAAGCCCGGGATCTGATCAACACACCTGCCTCCGATATGGGTCCCGCCGAACTCGAGACCGCAGCGAGCAAACTTGCCGCGAGGCACGGGGCGCGCTTCAAGGTCACGCGCGGAGCGGCGCTCAAACGGCAGTTTCCCATGGTCCATGCCGTCGGCCAGGCGTCGGCGCGTGGCCCCCGGCTCATTGACTTCAACTGGGGCCGGGCCGCCGACCCCAAGGTCACGCTGGTGGGCAAGGGCGTGTGCTTCGACACCGGCGGTCTCGACATCAAGCCCGCCTCCGGCATGCTCCTTATGAAGAAGGATATGGGCGGGGCGGCCAACGTGCTGGCCTTGGCGGAAATGGTGATGGCGCACAAGTTGCGGGTGCGCCTGCGCGTGCTCATACCCGCTGTCGACAATTCGATTGCCGGCAATGCCTATCGTCCGGGCGATGTGCTGAGAAGCCGTAGCGGAACCACCGTCGAAATCGGCAACACCGATGCCGAGGGCCGTCTTATCCTGGCGGATGCGCTTTCCCTGGCCGACGAAGAAGCGCCCGATATCCTTGTCGACATGGCGACCCTGACCGGGGCGGCGCGGGTGGCGCTCGGGCCCGACCTGCCGCCGTTCTATGTCGACGATGAACCGTTCGCCGCCGAGTTGATGCGGCACGCAGCCGGCCAGAACGATCCCCTCTGGCGGATGCCGCTGTGGACGCCCTATGAGCGTCTCATCGAATCGAAGTTTGCCGAGCTGAGCAACTCCTCGGAGAGCGGCTATGCCGGCTCCGTAACCGCTGCCTTGTTCCTGCGCCGTTTTGTCAAGCGAGCCGCGCTCTGGGCCCACTTCGACATTTTTGCCTGGACGCCGGTCGCCCGACCGGGGCGGCCCTACGGCGGCGACGTTCAGGGAGCGCGCGCCCTGTATGCGCTTCTTGCCGCACGCTACGGCTGAAAGTGTCCTTGCGCTTTGGCGACCGAGGCGGCAGAATGAAACGCTACCGAAACGATGTTTGCCCAAGGAGTGCGGGCGATGGCGCGCGAAGTAACAACCGGCGCGGCGTTGAAGCTTTGGCATGATGTGAACCTGCACATCGTGCGCGACAATGAGCCCGATTTGTCGGCTCGCCAGATGACGATCCTGCTCACGGTCTACCTGGAAGCGCCGCCGCACACGGTGCGGGAGCTGTCGAAGAAGCTCGGGGTGGCCAAACCCGTGATCACGCGTGCCCTCGATTCCATGGGCAAGCACGAACTGCTGCGACGGCGCCGCGACGAACGCGACCGCCGCAACGTGCTGGTGCAGCGCACCGTGAAGGGGGCTCTCTACCTCGAGCGGCTCGCCGACACGATCGCCACGATCGCCCGGTAGAATTGCAATGCGCGATGCGAAGCTTGACCCGCGGCTAAACGCCTTCCGGCCCGATCTTGCCGACGAAACCCTCCAGGGCCGGGTTGATGCCGCGCGGTTCGTAAGCGGAGAATTGCATGAGGTTGCCGAGCCCATCGTGACGCTGCACGCGGCTCCGCGCCCCGACGCGACGCGGCAAACCGAGCTGCTGCTGGGCGAACGCGTCCTGGTGTTTGAAACGACTTCCGAAGGCTGGTCCTGGCTCAAGACCGTTCGCGACGGCTACGTGGGGTATGTGCCGACCTCCGGTTTGACGCGCCAGCTGACCCGGCCCACCCACCGCGTCGCCGTCCCGGCCACCTTCCTCTATGTCGTCCCGGATGTGAAAGCGCGCCCTGAAACGAGTATCCCGATGAACGCCGTGGTCGAGATCATCTGCGACGACGGCAGGTTCGCTCGAACGGCAGGCGGGCGTTTCCTGTACGCACTGCACCTCAAGCCGATCGCCAGCGCCGAGGACGACTTCGTCGCGGTCGCCGAGGAGTTTCTCAACGTTCCCTATCTGTGGGGCGGCAAGACCCAGCGCGGGCTTGATTGCTCCGGCCTCGTCCAGACCGCCATGCAGGCCGCAGGTCTTTCCTGCCCGCGCGATACCGACATGCAGGAGGCGAAGCTGGGTACGCCGCTGAATGACTATAACGCGCTCAGGCGCGGCGATCTCATTTTCTGGGATGGTCACGTAGCGATCATGGTCGACAGGGAGCGGCTTGTGCACGCCAACGGTCATCACATGCGGGTGGCCCTCGAGCTCGCGGGCGAGGCGATGGCGCGTACTGCCTCCTCGTACGGCGACGTCACAAGTATCAGAAGGCGGTAGCCACAGGGCGATCAGTATCCCCGTTTGCGGTCGACGACGTTAATCAATCCCTGCCCGGTCTCGTACTTGCGGATCTGGCCAAGCACATAGCGCGCGATGACATCCGGATCGGAATCCGCCGCCGTATGCGGGCTCACGTAGACGCGCGGATGCAGCCAGAGCCTGCTCGTGCGAGGCAGCGGCTCGGTTTCAAATACGTCGAGCGATGCGCCGCGAAGCTCTCCGGCATCGAGCGCGGCGAGAATGTCCTCCTCGCGCTGGAGCCTGCCGCGTCCGGCATTGATCAGAACCGGCCCGCCGAGCGGACCGTTGCGGCGCAACTTGGCGATCAGATCGCGGTCGATGATTCCCGCGGTATCGGCCGTGAGCGGCAACAGGCAAACGAGAATATCGGTGGCGGCCAGAAAGGCGTCGAGCCCCGGCTGGCCGGCGAAGGTCGCTATCCCTTGCGCCTGCTTCGCAGTTCGGCTCCAGCCCGCGACCTTGAAGCCGAGGTGAGACAGCTTCTCGCCGGCATCGCGGCCCATGACCCCAAATCCGAGAATGCCCACCGTGAGAGCGTCTGCTGCGTGCGTGGCAAAGGAATCCCAGGTCCTTTGCCGTTGGTTGGCTTCGATGCGCATCTGCTGCCGGTGATGCATCAGAACATGCATGACGACGTATTCGCTCATGCGCATGGTGAGATCCGGATCCACGACCCGCACGATCGGCACGACCGGCAGGGTAGGGTCGGCCAGCAGTGCGTCAACCCCGGCGCCCAGCGAAAACACCGCCTTGAGATTGGGCAGCGAGCCAAGCGTGTTTGCAGGCGGCAACCAGGCGACTGCGTAATGGATGTCGTCGGTTCGGCCGAGTTCGTTGGGATAGATTCGCACGTCCGCGGTGGGATCGGCGCGGTGCATGGCTGCAAGCCAGACCTCGGCCGGCCAGTTGGTGAGAAAGAGCGCGAGTGCAGGCATGGCTATTGCCTGACCACGCCTCTGGGCGCCGTCTGCAGGTGAAGCGCTGCCGCGATGAGCGCCTTGGTGTAATCGGTCCTGGGGGCTGAAAACAGCTCTTCGGCCGGGCCTTCTTCGACGATGACGCCGTCACGCAGCACGACCACGTGATTGGCGAGCGCGCGTACGACCTTGAGGTCGTGGCTGATGAACAGGAAGGCGAGATTGTGCCGCCGCTGCAGTTCGCGCAGCAGATCGACGATCTGCGCCTGAACCGACATGTCGAGCGCGCTCGTCGGCTCATCGAGCATGACCAGTTTGGGCTCGAGAACCAGCGCCCTGGCGACCGCGATCCGCTGCCGCTGGCCGCCGGAGAACTCATGCGGATATCGCTCCATGGTCTTAGGATCGAGCCCTACTTCGGTGAGCGCCTGGCGGACCCTGGCGCGGCGTTCCTCGGGACCGATGTCGCTCTGGATGGTAAGTCCCTCCTCGACGATCTGCAGGATCGACAGCCGCGGGCTGAGCGAGCCGAAGGGGTCCTGGAAGACGATCTGCATGTCCCGGCGCAGCGGCCGCATCTCGCCGGAGTTGAAGTCTTCTATGTTGCGGCCGAGGTAGACGATCGGGCCTTGCGACGCGATGAGCCGCAGAAGCGCCAGCCCCAGCGTGGTTTTTCCCGATCCCGACTCTCCGACGACGCCGAGTGTCTGCCCGGCTCTGACCTCTACCGACACGCCATCCACCGCCTTGACGTGGCCGACCACCCGGCGAAAGAATCCGCGCCGGATCGGAAACCATACCTTCAGATTTTGCGTCGAGAGCACGACCGGCGCTTGCGCATCGGTCGCAGGCGGCGAGCCCTTGGGCTCGGCATTGATGAGTTGCCTCGTGTAGCGATGCTTCGGCTTGGCGAAGACCGTTTTCGTCCTGCCCGCCTCGACGATGCGTCCGTGCTGCATCACGCACACTTCATCGGCCATATGCCGGACGATGCCGAGATCATGGGTGATCAGCAGCAGCGCCATGCCATATTCCCGCTGCAGTTGCCGGAGCAACTCGAGGATCTGCGCCTGCACCGTGACGTCGAGGGCGGTGGTCGGCTCATCGGCAATGAACAGGTCGGGATTGTTGGCCAGCGCCATGGCGATCATGATGCGCTGGCGCTGACCGCCCGACAGCTGGTGAGGATAACTTTCGAGCCGGCGCTCGGTGTCCCGGATCCCGACCTTGGCCAAGAGCTCGATGATGCGCGCCCGTTGCGCTTCGCCGCGCAGCGGCGAATGCAGCTCGATGATCTCGCCGATCTGCCGTTCGACGGTGTGCAGCGGATTCAGCGACGTCATCGGCTCCTGAAACACCATGGTGATGTCGTTGCCGCGCACCCGGCGCAGATCGTCCTCGTCGGAATCGAGAAGCTCCTCGCCCTTGAACCGGACGCTTCCCGAAGGGTGATGTGCGGCGGGATAGGGCAGCAGCTTCAGGATCGACAGTGCCGAGACCGTCTTGCCGGACCCTGACTCGCCCACCAGAGCCAGGGTCTTGCCCCTGTCGAGCGCGAAGGAGACACGGTCGACCGCCAGCGTCCTTTGCTCGCCCTGGCGGAACTCCACCGACAGATCGGCGACTTCGAGCAGCCGCGGTTGCGCGGCGGTCATTGGAAGGTTTTCCGCGGGTCGAAGGCATCGCGCACCGCCTCGCCCGCGAATACCAGGAGCGACAGCATGACCGATACGACGAGAAAGCCGGTGATGCCGAGCCACGGCGCCTGCAGGTTGTTCTTGCCCTGGGACAGAAGCTCACCAAGCGACGGCGAGCCGGGAGGCAGGCCGAAGCCCAGGAAGTCGAGCGAGGTCAGCGCAGCGATGGAGCTCGACACGATGAACGGCATGAAGGTGATGGAAGCCACCATTGCGTTGGGCAGCACATGCTTGAACATGATCAGCGTGTTGCCGAGGCCCAGCGCGCGCGCCGCCCGGACGTATTCGAAATTGCGGGCCCTGAGAAACTCGGCACGCACCACCCCGACCAGCGCCGTCCACGAGAACAGCAACAGCAATCCCAGCAGCAGCCAGAAGCTCGGGACAAAAAACGCCGACAGGATGATGAGCAGGAACAGGGTCGGTACCGAGGTCCAGATCTCGATGAAGCGCTGAAACAGGAGATCGATCCAGCCGCCGAAGTAGCCCTGCACCGCGCCGGCGGCGATGCCGACGATCGAGGAAAAGACGGTCAGGATGAGGCCGAACAGCACCGAAATACGGAAACCGTAGATCAGGCGCGCGATGACGTCGCGACCCTGGTCGTCGGTGCCGAGCCAATTCATGTTGCCGAACGTGCACCCGGGGTCGTCCGCACCCTTTGGGTATTTGACGCACGCTTCCTCGCGGCTGAGCAGGAAAGCCGGCCGCGACGGGGCCGGCATCGGCAGTTCGTTGTTTACCGTCCGGTAGTGATAGCGAATGACCGGCCAGATCATCCAGCCGTTGCCGTCGATCTCCTCGGCGATGAACGGGTCGCGGTAGTCGGTGACGGCGAGAAAGCCGCCGAACTTGGCCTCGGGATAGTCGGTCAGGACCGGAAACAGGAGTTCGCCCTTGTAGGAGGCGAGCAGGGGCCGATCGTTGGCGAGGACCGGCGCGAGCAGGCTCAGTACGAACAGGCCGAGGAACAGCCAGGCCGAAACATAGCCGCGCCGGTTCGCCGCGAAGAGAAGCCAGCGCCTTCTGTTGAGGCCCGAAAGCCACGGGCGTTGCGCTGTCGCTGCAACCCTCGCCACGAGGTCAGAGCTCCCGCTTCTCGAAGTCGATCCGCGGATCGATCCACGTGTAGGCCAGATCGCTGATCAGCCCGACGAGGAGGCCCATGAGCGAAAAGATGTACGCGGTAGCGAAAACAACCGGGTAGTCGCGGTCGAGCAGCGATTTGTAGCCGAGCAATCCCAGGCCATCGAGGGAGAAAATCTGCTCGATCAGGATGGCGCCGGAAAAGAACGCCGATATGAACGCGCCGGGAAATCCGGCGATCACCAGCAGCATGGCATTGCGGAACACATGGCCGTAAAGCACCTGCCGCTCGGTCAGCCCTTTGGCCCGCGCCGTCATGACGTATTGCTTCTTGATCTCGTCGAGAAACGAGTTCTTGGTGAGGAAGGTCATGGTGGCGAACGAGGAAATTCCCAAGGCCGTAAGCGGCAGCACGAGGTGCCAGGCATAGTCGGCGACCCGCCAGTACCACGGCCAGTTTTCCGCCCCGTCGCTGGTGAGGCCGCGCAGCGGGAACCACGAGAAATATGATCCGCCGGCAAACAGGATGATCAGCATGATGGCGAAGATGAAACCGGGGATCGCGTAGCCGCCGATCACGACGGCGCTCGTCCACACATCGAACGTCGAGCCGTCGCGCACCGCCTTGCGGATGCCGAGCGGCAGGGATATCAGATAGGTGATGAGGGTGAGCCAGAGGCCGAGCGAGATCGAAACCGGCATCTTCTCCTTGATCAGGCTGATCACCGAGACGTCGCGGAAATAGCTCTCGCCGAAATCGAACTGCAGATAGTTCTTCATCATGAGCAGAAAGCGCTCATGAACGGGCTTGTCGAAGCCGAACTGAACCTCGAGTTTGCGAATGAATTCCGGGTCGAGCCCCTGGGCGCCGCGATACTTGAAGGCTGCTGATTGCTCCGCCGTGCCCTGGCCCTGGCTTTGGGCGCCGCCGGTCTCGCCGCCTTCGCTGCCGCCGATCCGGGCAGTGGCGTCGACATCGGTGCCCTGAACTTGCGCGATCACCCGCTCGATCGGCCCGCCGGGCGCAAACTGGATCACGATGAAGGTCACCAGCATGATCCCGAACAGCGTCGGGATCATCAACAGCAGCCGTTTTAGGATATAGGCTCCCATTGCGGGAACTAGGGCATGTTCATGCTTGGGCGATCACGTGAGGCTTCGCCGGATGTTCATTGGCCGCGTTTCAGGCTAGCGGCCTTGGCAGGGTCGGTCCACCACGTTTCAATAATGCCGCGGTCGTATTTGGGCTTGATCCCGGGACGGCCGAATTGGTTCCAATAGGCTACGTTATAGGCGCGCTTGTGCCAGTGCGGAACCCAGAAGTGTTCAGCGCGCAGGACCCGGTCGAGCGCCCGGCAGGCAACCTTCAGCTCTTCGCGATCCTTGGTTTTGATGATCTGGTCGATGAGTTTGTCGACGGCGGGATTGCTTAGTCCCGCCAGATTGAAGCTCCCCTTGTTCTTGGCCGCATCGGATCCAAAGAAGGCCCTGAGCTCAACTCCCGGCGTCAGAGGCAGGGAAAACCGGCTGACGATCATGTCGTAGTCGTAGTCTTCGAGTCGACGCTGGTATTGGGCTTCGTCGATGAGTCGCACCGTCGCTTCGATGCCGAGCCGTTTCAGGTTGCGTACGTAAGGCGTCATGATCCGATCGAACGCCGGATCGTTCTCCAGGAACTCGATCGTCAGCGGCTCGCCTTTGGCGTTGCGTCTGACCCCGTCCTCAGCCTTCCAGCCGGCCTCATCGAGGAGCCGCGAGGCCTCGCGCAGAAGCTTGCGGTCTGCACCCGAAGCATCGGTTATCGGCGGCTGGTAGACATCGCCGAACACCTCCGGTCTGAGCTCGCTTCTGAGCGGATCGAGCAGCTTCAGCTCGGCGGCGGGGGAGTGCCCTCGGCCTCGAGGTCAGCGCCTTCGAATATGCTCGAGGTACGCCGGTAGATGCCGTAAAACAGGTTGAGGTTGGACCATTCGAAATCAAAGGCGAGATCGAGCGCCTTGCGCACCCGGATATCCTGGAACTTTTCCCGCCGCAGGTTGATGAAGAAACCTTGTGCGCCCGACATCGTATCGTCCGGCAGCTCTTCTTTGACCAGCCGCCCCTCCGGGATGGCAGCCAGCCCCGCGTAGGCGGTGGCCCACGATTTCGATGAAAAGTCTTCATTGAGGTCGAGCAAGCCCGCCTTGAGCGCCTCGAACGATGCCGTGCGGTCGCGGTAGTATTCGTAGCGCACCTCGTTGAAGTTGTGTTTGCCGCGATTGACCGGCAGGTCCTTGCCCCAGTAGTCCTCGCGCCGGACGTAGGTCACATTGACCCCCTGGCGGAAGCTGCCGATGGCGTAGGGGCCCGAACCGAGCGGCGGCTCGAGCGTCGTCTTGGTGAAATCGTGGGTCGAATAATAGGTTTTCGAGAAAATCGGCAGCTGGGCGACGATGAGCGGCAAGTCGCGGGCGTTTTCGCCTGCAAAGTCAAAGCGCAGGCTTAAGGGCGTGAGCACGGTGCAGCTCTTGACGTCCCTGATCGTGATCCTGATGCGCTCGTGCCCCTCGGTGCTGAGGAGCTTGAAGCTGTGGCACACATCTTCCGCTGTCAGCGCCGAGCCGTCGGAGAAGCGGGCGTCCGGGCGCAGCTCGAACTCGACGCTGCTCTTGTCGGGCGCTACGCCAGCGGTCTTGGCGACGAGCCCATAGAGGGCGTCCGGCTCGTCGTAGGCCCTTTCCATCAATGTGTCGAAGGTCAGCTCCAGTCCCTGTGCCGGGTCGCCCTTCAGGATGTAGCCGTTGAAGCTGTCGAAGGTCGACATCGCCGCCGTGCCGACCGTGACGAGCCGGCCGCCCTTCGGCGCCTCGGGATTGACGTAGTCGAAATGCGCGAAGTCCGGCGGATATTTCAGATCGCCGAAAATCGACAGTCCATGCCGCGGCTCGGCCGCCGCGGCTGCCGACAGCAGCAGCAAGGCGGCGCCGAAAGCCGTGGCGCCGGAACACTCGCCGGTTTTCATGTCTTGCTCAGCTTTCCGGCCTTTTCCGAGTCCCACCACCAGATGGCCGGAAACCCGATCGAATAGGCAGGAAGCGTTTCGGGTCTGCCGAACCGGTCCCAGCGCGCGACGCGCTCATAGGGCACGTGCCACATCGGCATCACGTAGTGGTTCCAAAGAAGCACTCGGTCGAGCGCCCTTGTCGCGTTCACCAGATCGGCCCGCGACGTGGCATAGATCAACCGTTCGATCAGCTTGTCGATCACGGCATTCTTGATGCCGGCGTAGTTGCTCGAACCGGGCCGGTCGGAGGCCTCCGATCCCCAATATTCGCGCTGCTCGTTGCCGGGTGACAGCGACTGCTGCCAGCCCGTCCAGATGATGTCGAAGTCGAACTCCTGGGTTCGCCGAGTCATCTGCGCCGTATCGATCGTTCGTACGATGGCCTGGACGCCCAGTTTCTCCAGCTCCAGGGTGTAGGGCACAACGATCCGTTCGAAGGAAGGATCATCGATGATGAACTCGACGGTCAACTCCTCGCCCTTGGCGTTCTTGAGCACGTTCCCTTTTCCGTCGGCCTGAACCGTCCAGCCCGCCGCGCTGAACAGCTGCGAGGCGGTGCGCAGATTTTCGCGCCGTTCCTTGGCGTTCCGGCTCACGGGATTCTTGAATTCGCTGGTGAAAACCTCGGGTGGAATCTGGCCTTTGAATTCGTTCAATATCGCGGTCTCTTCCGGTGTTGGAAGCCCGGTCGCGGCCAACTCCGAATTGGCGAAAAAGCTCGCGGTGCGCGTATATGCGCCATAAAACAGGTTCGCGTTCGTCCATTCGAAATCGAATGCGTAGTTGAAAGCCAGCCGCACCCGGGCATCCTGGAACTTGGGCCGCCGGCCGTTGAAGACGAAGCACTGCATGGCTTCGGCGTTTTTCGTCCCGATCTCTTCCTTGACGACGTGGCCCCGCTTGACGGCGGGAAAATCATATGCGGTGGCCCATGTCTTGGCGGTGTTTTCGAGGCGGAAGTCATAGCGGTCGGCTTTGAAGGCTTCAAAGGCGACATCGCGGTCGAGAAAGAACTCCCAGGTGATCTCGTCGAAGTTGTCCTGACCTATATTGACCGGCAGATTCCTGCCCCAATAATCTTCCACGCGCCTCGTCGTTATCGACTGGCCCGGCTTGAAACTGACGCATCGGTAGGGACCGGAACCCAGGGGGATCTCCAGGGTGGTCGCAGCGATGTCGCGGACCTTGCCGGACGCTCCGGTTGCCGACCACCAGTGCCGTGGCAAAACGAAAATCTAACTCACGATCTGCGGAAGTTCGCGATTGCCTTTTTCGGAGAAGACGAAGGTTACCTCGCGGTCGCCCGTCTGTTCGACCTTGATGACGTTCTTGTAGTAGGCGGAATAGCGTGGATGTGTTTCCCTGAGCGTAGTCAGCGACCATGCGACGTCGTCGGGCGTCATCGGTGTGCCGTCGTGGAAGCGGGCTTCGGGGCGCAGACGATATACGGCGGTCGAATAGTCGTCGGCATGCCAAACGCCATGCGCGACGAGCCCGTATTCCGTTGAAGGCTCGTCGAGCGAGGGCGTCATCAGCGTTTCGTTGTTGGCCGCAAGCCCGGTCGCCTCGCCCTTGTAGGAATAGGGATTGAGACTGTCGAAGGACCCGACGGCATAGAGTCTGAGCTTGCCGCCCTTGGGCGCCTTTGGGTTCACGTAATCGAAGTGCTTGAACTCGGGCGGATACTTCAGTTCTCCAAACAGCGAGAGCCCATGACGCCACTCGCGATCATCTCCCCGCGCCGCGGTCATGCCGATGATATGCGTGAGCCCGAAGCCACCGGGGCAAGCGAGCCCGATGAGTTTCAGCAGACGGCGGCGGGAAAACATGATTGCATCTCCTGACGGCTCAAGCCGTCATGGACCGGCTTTTTGCCACGAATGAAAACCCTGGCGGTAGGCCCGCCGGAGTGAATTCTCTGTAACCTTCACGGTGCCTGAGTTTCTCCCTCCGGCGTCGCGGCTGGCGGCGGTGGGGTGCTCTGCTCCTGTCCGGCAGGTGCCGCGGCTTGCCCCGATGCCGGAGCAGCGGGCAGCGGTACCGGGTTGTCGGACAACGTGCGCAGATAGGCTACGATATCGGCACGCGCCGTGTCCTTCTTGACTCCGCCAAAGACCATTTTGGTCCCAGGGAGATATCCCTTGGGATCGGCGATGAACTTGTCGAGGGATTCAAAGCTCCAGGGCTCGCCGGCTTTCGCTTTCATTGCTTCCGAATACGCGAATCCATCAACAGCACCCGGGGCCCGGCCCACGATCTCCCAAAGATTGGGACCGGTCTTACCAGGGCCTCCCCTTTCGAAGGAATGGCAGGCAAGACAGGGTTTTGCTGCTGCAACTCCCTTGGTTGCATCGGCGCTGGCCAGAAGGGTGGCGATGGGTTTCGCTTCCCCGGAGGCCGCTTGCTCCGTTTCGGCGGTCGTCCCGGCGGGCTCTTCGGCGGTCGCGATCACAAATCCCTGTTTTTCAGGAGCCGAGGTATGGAAGATCGCTTCGGCAACGAGGCCGAGTCCCATCGTGGCGAGCAAGGTCCCCAGCACCGCTCCGGCAATCTTGTTGAATTCAAAGCCATCCATTCCGAACATGTGGTGCGCTACCGGGCTTGGATCCTCGTGAAGAAGCCGCGACAAGGGATTTGTGAATCGCTGCTGCCCGGCGTTCGCCCGGGCCGCGGAAACTACCCATTCCTCTCGCAGCGCGCAACCAAGGTGCGGAAACGCGCAGAGCTCGCGTTGACACCTAGAGCCTCGCAGTGCCAATAGACCCCACGCGGTCATGCGGCCACGTCGTCCACTCCGTCTTGAGCCTGCCGAAAGCAATGCGCGAGCCGCCTGCGTCAACATCAGCGAAAAGGATTGCCTATCAGGGTGAGCCCGGCGCCAATTCCCACATCGCCTGCCGCGAAGCTTTCCCCGACCATGAGGCCATGGCCTGCCGGGTATTTGAAGATGCCTTCGCCATGGTGTCCTCCCGCGCCGCGCATTTGGCGATGATCCCGATCGAAAACTCGGTGGCCGGCCGCGTCGCGGACATTCATCATCTGATGCCGCACTCCAATCTCTACATCATCGGCGAGCATTTCTTGCGTGTGCACCATCAGCTCTTGGCCCTGCCGGGCGCGCGTCTGGACGCCCTCAGGTCGGTGCACAGCCACATTCACGCGCTCGGGCAATGCCGCAAGGTCATCAAGGAACTGAACCTGGCTTCCGTCATCACCGCCGACACTGCGGGTGCGGCTCGCGAAGTGGCGGAGTCCGGCGATGAAAGCCGGTCGGCAATTGCCACTTCGCTGGCGGGCGATACCTACGGTCTGAACACCCTCAGGGCCAATATCGAGGACGAGGATCACAACACCACGCGCTTTCTCGTCTTGTCGGCTGACCCTGCCGACGCCGAACCGGAAGATGCGCCGGTCATCACCAGCTTCGTCTTCCGTGTGCGCAATGTGCCTGCCGCGCTGTACAAGGCGCTCGGCGGGTTCGCCACCACCGGCGTCAACATGACCAAGCTCGAAGTCGTATCAACTCGAAGGGCAGTTTTCGGCAACTCAGTTCTACGCCGACATCGAGGGTCATCCTTCCGAACGGCCGGTGCGGCTGGCACTCGAGGAGCTCGAGTTCTTCACCACGCACCTGCGCGTCCTCGGCGTTTACAGGGCAAGCCCCTACCGTGCGGAAATCGCCAGACGGCAGAAGGAATTGCTGCACGGCGAGCCTGGCTAGAGCGACTGGGATGCAGACTATTAGACAAGATAGACGATGAGCAGGGAGGCCAGCAGCAGCATGGATCCCATGCTGACGACATCGGTGATCGTGGTGAGGATGATGCTCGACGCCACGGCGGGATCGGTTCCGAAACGCTTGAGCATGACCGGCACGGTGGCGCCCGAAAGCCCGCTGACCACCATCGAGATCAGGGTGGCTGCAAATCCGATCAGGGCGAGGACGACCGGTCCGCGATTTTCCTGTGCGACCGCGGCCGCATAGATGACGGCGCCCACCAGCAGGCCGGTGACCAGGCCGTGCACGAGGCCAAGCCACATTTCCTTGCGCACGGCTCGTGCGTAGAAGCCGACGTCGCCGTGTTCGCCGAGCGCTCTCACCATAATCGCCAGCGCCTGGGCGCCGCTGTTTCCCGACTGGCCGGCGAGAACAGGCAGGAAGGTTGCGAGCAGGACCACCTGGTTGAGCGTGTCTTGGAACCCCGCGACGACGGCGCCGGCCGCAAATGCGGTCAGCAGGTTGATCATCAGCCAGGGCAGGCGGAAGCGGATCGCCCGCGCGACCGCCGTGTCCACGCCCTCCTCGCTCGTCAACCCCACCATGCGACCGGGTACCGCTGCCAGCGTAGCCTCCTGCAGCTCATGCAGTTTGGCGGACCGCACCACACCGATGAGCGCGCCGTTGCCGTCGCAGATAGGATATTCCGGTATTTCCCGGCCCCTGATGCGGTCAAGCGCTTCCTCGACCTCAATGTCGCTCGGCAGCTTTACGATGTCGGTGAGCATGATGTCCCCGACCGCATTCTGCGGTCCGGCAAGAATCAGGTCGCGCATCACGCAAAGACCAACCAGCCGGCCCCCGCCGTCGACCACCATCGGATAGGTGAAAGGCAGTTGCCGCGGTACCGACCGGATTTTTTCGATGACCTGGGCGACCGTGTCGGCCGGTTGGACAACGAGTGGCGGCGGCTGCGCCAGGTCGGCAAGCGTCGTCATGGCGGAGCCCTAATGGCGGCGAGACTGCGCGGAAAACAAACTACGACAAGATCTCACTCTTCGCAGGGCCAGCTCGCGGATGGCGAAAATCCGGTCGGGAGCTTGGTTTCCGCGTCACCACATGCCGCATCGAGCTGGCTCTGCTCGAGCCCCTTGACCGCGGTCAGGTCGACCCCCGTGATGATGCTGCGATACATGTAGGCGCTGGTGAGGTCGGCGCCGGCGAGTTTCGAGTTGGTGAAGCCCGAGCGGGAGATATTGGCGAGTTTCAGATTTACATTCGTCAGGTCGGCGTCTCTGAACTCGCAGCGCGAGAATTCGCCCTTGGACATGTCGGCGTTGGCAAGCACCGCTCCGATGAACTCGGAGCGGCTGATCTCGATCTTGCTCATCATGGCCCCCGCCAAATTCGCGCCCGAAAAATTCACCTTGCTGCCGGACGCCTTTGCGAACGAGCTCATTTCCATATTGGAGTTCTTGAACGTCGTGCGTGTCAGGTCGGCGCCGTCAAAGTTTGCCTTTCTCAGGTTCGCTTCCGAAAAACCCGTGCCTGCCAGCAGCGCACCGGCAAGATTGGCGCCCTCGAGGTTCTCGCCACCGAGCATCAGCTTGGGCTTATCGCACCCCGACCAGTCGACGCCTGGCGCCGGGTAGTCCCGGCAATCCGCAAATGCATGTCCCGCAATCGCCGGCAAAGCTGCGGCAAACACGAAGAGGAATCTTGCGCTCATGGTTCTACCTCCGCCTTGGCCTCGCCACTGCAAACATAAGACAAGCACGGAGCAAGGAAAACACGCATAAAATTGCCTGCCTGCCGAGTTACAGGAGCGCCAGCGCCGACTTGACCAGGTGATGGGCAATGGCCGCCGGCTTGGGCAGCTTAAGTCCTTGCGGGTGCGACCCCTCGAACATCTGCTCGATTTCCGGCCTCGCGAACCAGCGGGCGTCGGCAATCTCCTCGGTATCGAGGCGGAGGTCCTCATTGAGGCCTTCGGCGAGCAGGCCGATCATGAGGCTCGATGGAAACGGCCACGGCTGGCTGGAGTGGTAGCGTACACCGTCGATGGCGACGCCGGTCTCCTCCAGCACTTCGCGCTGCGCCGCTTCCTCGATCAATTCGCCCGGCTCGATGAAGCCGGCAAGCGCTGAATAGACACCGGGAAGAAAACTGTGGCCGCGGCCGAGCAGGCATCGTTTGCCGCGCGTAACCGCGACGATGACGACGGGGTCGGTGCGCGGAAAGTGCTGCGCCTGACACCGGGAACAATCCCGACGGTATCCGTGCTCGGCCGCTTCCGTCGCATGTCCGCAATTGGCGCAGAATCGGTGCCTTGTGTGCCAGGTCAGCAACGAGCGTGCCTGCGCGAGAATGGCGAGATCGCTGTCCGGCAACAGCCCCTGCATGGCCAGCGAGCGCAGGTCGATGGCCGTTTGCCCGGCGGGCGGGTCGCCAGAGGTCGTTTCCTGGGCGACGATCGCCGTGCCGTCGGCGAGGACGCCGAGATGGACCTGCAAGCCCTCGCCTACTTCGAACAGGGCCAGCCGGTGGCTTTGTGGACCGGCCTCGGCAACGACGGCCTTGTCACCCGACAGCCTGACCGCCAGCGTTCGTCCCGCGCAGCCGCGCAGCTCCGCGCGACGGTCGAGCGCCGAGCCGGCAAACGCATGCCTGTGTGATGACGCTTTGGCCATGGAAGGAAGTCTCTTCTAGCCGCTTCGCCACAGTGTGCGCCAAGGGAATCCTTGCAACGGGTGCCGGCAGTGGCGATATAGTACCCTCGGGAGGTTGGCGGTGGACGCGCCGCTCGCCAACCGGGTCAGGTCCGGAAGGAAGCAGCCCTAACGAGATTGGCTCGGGTTGCTTGTCCAACCTCCCACTCCATCCAGATGAGCTGAACTTGGCAGACGCCCCAACCAGCACGCCGGAAACTGCGGTTTCCTCCGAGGCAGTCGGCTATCGGGTCCTGGCCCGCAAGTACCGGCCGCAGGCGTTTGCGGATCTTCTTGGCCAGGACGCCATGGTGCGCACCCTCGCCAATGCGTTCGCCAGCGGCCGGATCGCGCAGGCCTACATGCTCACCGGGGTGCGCGGGGTGGGCAAGACGACGACTGCGCGACTGATCGCCCGCGCGCTCAACTACACCGGCCCCGGCTCAGAGGCGGGTCCGACCATCCACATGACGGAGATTGCCGAACATTGCGCCGCCATCCTCGAGTCGCGTCACGTCGACGTGATCGAGCTCGATGCCGCCTCTCATACCGGCGTCGACAACGTGCGTGAGATCATCGAAGCGGTGCGCTACAAGCCGATCAGCGCTCGCTACAAGGTCTACATCATCGACGAAGTGCACATGCTGTCGAAACCGGCGTTCAGCGCGCTGCTGAAGACCCTGGAGGAGCCGCCGCCGCACGTGAAGTTCATCTTCGCGACGACCGAGATCGGCAAGATCCCGATCACCATTCTTTCGCGGTGTCAGCGTTTTGACCTCCGGCGCCTCGACGCAGGACCGCTGATGGAGCATTTCACGAAGGTTGCGAAGGCGGAAGGCGCCGAGATCGAGCCGGAGGCACTGCGCGCGATCGCCCGCGCCGCCGAAGGATCGGTGCGCGACGGGCTGTCCCTGCTTGATCAGGCGATCGCCCATTGCGGATCGGCGGTCAGCGCCGACTGTGTGGCGGCCATGCTCGGTCTGGTGGATCGCGCGCGCATTATTGATCTTTTCGAAGCGATCATGAGGGGCGAGATTGAAAGAGCCCTGCTGGAGTTCGAAGAACAATACAGGCAGGGCGGCGAGCCTTCGGCGGTGCTCGCCGGCCTTGCCGATTTCGTGCACTGGACGACGCGCCTCAAGGTCGTGCCGGCGGCGGCGGCCGACAAATCGCGCACGGAGGCGGAGCGGGCGCGAGGACAAGCGCTTGCCGGTTCGCTGCCGATGGCCGCTCTCACCCGTGCCTGGCAGCTGCTTCTCAAGGGAATGTCCGAAGTCAAGGATGCGGCTGATCCGCTGATGGCAGCCGAAATGTTGCTCATACGAATGGCCTACGGCCTTAGCCTGCCTTCCTCCGAAGACCTGGTGAAGCTGGCCAGCGCCGAGCCGGTTTCGGCGGGGCCATCGTCCGTGCCCGGACCGAGTGCACCGCCTGCTTTCCGGCAGCCTGCGCGCCCGCCGCCGTGCCCCGATCCACATCCCGCGGAAACGAGCCCGGTGGTGAGCATGGAAGGGCCCACGGCACGCGACCTCTCGCCACGCCCGCCACTGCCGACAGCCGAAGCTTCGCCGCGCTTTCAGCACTTCCGCGATGTCATCCGGCTCGTCGGCGATCGGCGGGATGTCAAGCTCAAGGCTGAGCTAGAACGTCACGTACGGCCGGTGCGCGTCGCACCTGGAGCGATCGAGATCGCTTTGCTGCCCGACGCGCCACCCGGTCTGGCGGGTGAACTTTCCCGCAAGCTAGAGTCGTGGACCGGTGAGCGTTTTCTGGTGCTTCTTTCGAAGGAAAAGGGCGAGCCGCCGCTGCGCGAGCAGGCCCGCGATGCCCGTGACGCGGCAATGCACCAGGCGCGCGCCCACCCCGCCGTGAAGGCCGTTCTCGAGCGGTTTCCCGGCGCTGAGATCACCGCGGTGCGTGACCTGACGCCTCCCGGCGGCGGGCCTGAAGACTCCGCGACGGATCCGCAACAGGACTGATCACCCATGAAAAACCTCGGCCAGATGATGAAGCAGGTGCAGGAGCTGCAGTCGCGTATGCAGGCGATGCAGTCGCGGCTCGACGGCCTGATGATCGAGGGCCAGTCGGGGGGCGGTCTCGTCAAGGTCACGCTCAATGGCAAGGGCGCGATGAAGGCCATCAGCATCGATGCTTCGCTTCTGCGGCCGGACGAGCGGGAGATCCTTGAGGATTTGATCCTCGCCGCCCACACGGACGCGCGCACCAGAATGGAAGCGACCATCGCCGACGAGATGAAGGAGATGACCGGAGGTCTGCCGCTGCCGCCCGGACTGCAGTTCCCGTTTCCTTAGCGCATGCTACGCCAAAAGCTTGAACGATGCGCCGTTCTGCCGGCAACGAAATCGATCGCCTCATTCAGCTGCTGGCCCGCCTGCCTGGGCTGGGACCGCGTTCGGCCAGGCGGGCGGCCCTTCATCTGATCAACAACCGGGAAAAGCTGCTGGACCCGCTGCTGGAAGCACTCGGCGACACTGCTGAAAAGGTCACCGCGTGCTCGCAGTGCGGCAACGTCGACACCTGCGATCCGTGCACCATATGCCGCGACCCGCGTCGCGACCGCAGCATCATTTGCGTTGTGGAGGAGATTGGCGACCTGTGGGCGCTCGAGCGGGCCGCCGCCATGGAGGGACTCTACCATGTCCTGGGCGGCACGCTTTCCGTGTTCGACGGCCGCACTCCGGAGAAACTCAACATTGCAGCACTCGTCGAACGCGTGGCGGCCGGTGGCGTCAAGGAGGTGGTGCTCGCCGTCAACGCCACGGTCGAGGGCCAGACCACCGCCCACTACATTACCGATCGTCTCGCGGGCTCAGGCGTTGCGGTTTCCCGGCTCGCCCACGGGGTACCGGTGGGTGGCGAGCTCGACTACCTGGATGAGGGCACGCTTACGGCGGCCATGCGCCAGCGCCGACCGCTTTAACCGTTCTGTCGTGCTGACTGCCGCCCACTACATTCTCTCCGAGACCAACTTCGGCTTGGAGAGTTCATCGCTGGCCACGGCTCTTGTTTCGGGCAGATCGAGCTCGCTGATGCGGTAGCCGCGCCTGGCGATCTTGTCGGTGGACACCACCAGCTTGTCCACATCCTGGCAGGCAAGGCCGAAATGCTTCTGGAGATCCAGCACCCGGTCGCGCATGCGGGTCACGTCTTCCATCAGCCGCACGACTTCGATTTTGATCTGCCCCGCCTGCTCGCGCATCCGGGCGTCCTTGAAGATCGCCTGCATGGTCTGCACCAGCAGCATCAGAATGTTGGGTGACGCCATGATGACGCGCTCCCGGTGCGCCTTCTGCATCACGTCCTCGAACTTCTCGTAGAGATCCGCGTAGACCGACTCCGAGGGTACGAACATGATGGCCGTCTCGTGGGTTTCTCCCGGGACGAGGTATTTCTGCGCGATGTCCTTCACGTGCTTGAGGACATCGCCCCGCAACCGTTGTTCGGCGGCCCTGACTTCGCTCTCCCCTCTCGCCGCCTTGAGCGCATTGAAGGCCTCCAGAGGAAACTTGGCGTCGATGACGATCTTGAGCTCGCTACCCGACAGCCTGACCACGCAATCGGGGCGCATGCCGTTGCTGAGCGCCACCTGAAAGCCATAGGCGCTCTGGTGCAGGCCGTCGCGGATGATCGCTTCCATGCGCGCCTGTCCGAAAGCGCCGCGCGTCTGCTTGTTGGCGAGAATGTCCCTGAGGCCGATCATGTGGCCCGAGAGCTCGGTGATATTGCGCTGGGCGGCATCGATTACGGCCAGCCGCTCGTTCAGCGCCTGCAGCGACTGCCCGGTCCGCTCGGCGGTATCGCTGATCCCCTGGCCGAGGCGAAAGCTGACCTGGTCGAGGCGGTCGTCGAGGGCTCGCGCCAGGTGCGCGTCGTGGCTGGCCGATTGCTCGGCGAAGGCGCGCAGGTGCCCGGCAAGCTCTGCCAGCCTGAGCTCCAGCTCACCGTTGCGTCGCATGGAGTCGAATGCCTCGACGCGCCGGGTGCGCCCGGCCCGCCAGGCCAGAATGACCGCCGCGAGCAACAGCGCCAGCACAACAGCACCCAGTGCCGCTGCCGCGTGACCGACAGCAATAGGCTTCCCCGCCGCCCAAAACAGAATGGTGGTCAACTCCATGGCTGCAGGCTAACCAATTCGCCTGCGGGATCAAAACGTGAACACCCGTTGGCCGCGAGCTTACTGGTTGGCGCTCACCGCCTGCTGCACGTCCCGTGCCCGCCGCCGCTCGGCCCGATACATCAGCAGGCCTGCCAGGGCGACGCCCGAGCCGACCACCGTGATGATGATGGTGGCGAGCGCGTTCATGTCAGGCGTCACACCCAGCCGCACCTTGCTGAAAATATAGATCGGCAGCGTCGTCGAGCCGGGGCCGTTGGTAAAGTTGGTGATGACCACATCGTCGAGCGACAATGTGAAGGCGAGCAGCCATCCGGAGATGATCGCCGGCGCGATGATGGGCAGCGTCACGTCGAACAACACTCGCATCGGCTTCGACCCCAGGTCCATCGCCGCTTCCTCGACCGAGCGGTCCATCGACACCAGCCGTGACTGGACGATGGTGGCTACGTACGACATCGAGAACGTGATGTGGGCGATGGTGATCGTGGTTGCCCCCCGTTGCCCGAAGATGAAGCTGAGATTGATGAACAGCAGGGCGAGCGAGATGCCGGTGATCACTTCCGGCATGATCAGCGGCGAGGTGACGAGGCCGGAGAACGCCGTGCGCCCCGGAAACCGCCGGAACCGGGCGAGCGCCATCCCGGCCATGGTGCCGAGGATGGTGGCGGCCGTCGCGCTCACGAGTGCGATGCCGACGCTCAGGAAGGCGGCATCGAGCACCTGCTGGTTGCGCAGCAGCTTGCCGTACCACTGGGTCGAGAAGCCGCCCCACACGGTCGCCAGCCGCGACTTGTTGAACGAGAAGACGATCATCGACAGGATCGGCACATAGAAGAAGGCATAGCCGAGGCACAAGATGCAGATGAGAAGCGGGGACAGGCGTCTCACTCGGCCGCTCCCTGCATCGACCTGCCTTCGATGTAGTTGTAGACCATGATCGGGATGACGAGCACGAACAGCAGCGCCACCGCCACGGCCGAGGCGACTGGCCAGGAGCGGTTCTGGAAGAACTCGTCGACCAGCACGCGACCGATCATCGGACTGTCGCCGCGGCCAAGAAGGGCCGGGATCACGTATTCACCGGTCGCCGGAATGAACACCAGCATCGAGCCGGCGATGATGCCCGGGAGCGACAAGGGCAGGGTCACGTCCCTGAACACCTGCCATCGCCGCGATCCGAGATCCATCGCCGCTTCATCCAGCGTCGGGTCGAGCCGTTCGAGCGTTGCGTAGAGCGGCAGGATCATGAACGGCAGGTAGGAGTAGACGATGCCGAGGATCACCGCGAAGTCGGTGTTCATCATCTGGATCTTGTCGATCTCGCCCCACACTGGAAGAAAAGTGTTGACCATCCAGGTCAGGCCGCGGTTGAACCAGCTCGAATTGCCGAGCAGGCCGATCCACGCATAGACGCGCAGCAGGAACGACGTCCAGAACGGAAGGATCACCAGCAGCAGCAGAACATTGCGCATGGCGCCTCCCGAGCGGGCGATGCCCAGCGCCATCGGAAATCCGATGAGCAGGGTGAAGAAAGTGGCGATGGCCGCCAACTGCACGGAGTTGAGGTAGGCGCGGAAGTAAAGGTTCTTCGTCACCAGGAGTTTGTAATTCTCCCAGTTCATATGCGGAAATTCTTCCGGCCAGATGACCGGCGGGATGCCGACCTGGCTGATTCCGAAGCTGATCGCCAGCACCATCAGGAACGGGGCCACGAAAAAGATCAGCAGCCATATATAGGGAACGGCGATGATCGCCTGCCGCCAGGCGTCGCGGTCGAGCCATTGTTTCCAGCTTGCGGAACGCGGCAGGTCACTGGCCGGCGCGGCCGAAGCGATAGTGGTGCCGTGAATGGCGGCCATGGCCTACTCCGCCAGCACGATCGCCGACGACGGGTCCCAGGAGAGCCACACTTCGTCTTCCCACACCGCCACCCGCTCGTTTTCGCCGGCCCGCCGCTCGTTGACGTGGTTCACCCGCACCAGTGCGCCGGTTGCAAGCCGCACCCGGTAGAGCAAGTCTTTGCCGAAGTACCCGAGATCGACCACCTTGCCGCGCACCGTGTTGGCGCTCTGGGACGGTTTCGTTCTGCTTATCTCGATTTTTTCCGGGCGCACCGCCACCGCGACCTTGGCGCCCTTGGCGAAATCCTGGACCCGTTCGGCCACCAGATCCTTGCCCGCGGCGGCAGAGGCGACCGTTACGCTGCCGTTCTTCGCAGACTTGACCTCGCCTTCGAAAAGATTGATCGAGCCGATGAAGTCGGCGACGAAGCGCGTTTTCGGGTATTCGTAGATTTCGGTCGGCGTTCCGGTCTGGCGTATGACGCCCTTGTCCATGACGGCGATGCGGGTGGCCAGCGTCATCGCCTCTTCCTGGTCGTGGGTGACGACGATGAAGGTGATGCCGACCTTTTCCTGGATGTTCATCAGCTCGAACTGGGTCTGCTCGCGAAGCTTTTTGTCGAGGGCGGCCAGAGGCTCGTCGAGCAGAAGAACCTTCGGCTGCTTGGCCAGCGCTCGCGCCAACGCTACGCGCTGGCGCTGCCCGCCCGACAGTTGATGCGGCTTGCGCCCGGCGAGGGCGGCAAGCTGCACCAGATCAAGCAGCGATGTAACCCGCTCGCGGCGCTCGGCATCGGTCATGTCTTCGTGTTTCAGGCCGTAGGCGATGTTCCTCTCCACAGTCATATGCGGAAACAGCGCATAAGACTGGAACATCATGTTGACCGGCCGCTCGTAGGGTGGAATGCCGGTCATGTCCTGGCCGTCGATGACAATTCTGCCTGAGGTCGGCGTTTCGAAGCCGGCGAGCATGCGCAGCAGCGTGGTTTTTCCGCAACCCGAGCCGCCGAGCAGCGCAAACAGCTCACCCTTGTAAATCTTGACGTCGACATCGTCGACGGCCACGAATTCTCCGAAACTCTTGCTCACGCCTTCGATATGGATGAATGGCTTGGCGCCCGGGTCGGGCCATGGCGGGATCTTGTGGGTCGCGGCTGTCATCACGTGTTCGTCTTGGGGCGCGCTCGAAATAAAGGATGAAGCCCGGCACTCTTTCAAGCCGGGCTCCGGTCGCAACGTCTAAGAACCGGTCTTGATCCGGCTCCAGGCCTCCGTGCGCAGACGTTCGTATTCCTGCGAGGCGTTGTCCTGCATCCACAGTGTTTTCATGATGTCGTCGCTCGGATAGACGGCAGGATCCTCAAGCACCGCCTTGTCGATGAAATTGCGCGACGCGAGGTTGGCGTTGGCATAGTTGGTGAAGTTGGTGCACTTGGCGATGACTTCCGGCTCCATCAGGTAATTGAGGAATGCGTGCGCGGAGTCCTTGTGTGCGGCATCCGAAGGTATAACCATGACGTCGAACCACGCTCCCGACCCGGTCTTGGGCACGCTGTAGGCGAGCTTGAGCTCGACGCCGGCTTCCGCCGCGCGTGCCTTGGAGGTGGCATAATCGCCCGACCAGGTCATCGACACGCAGAGTTCCTTGTTGGGCAGCGCGTTGATGTAGTTGGCCGCGTCGAAGGTCCTGATGTGCGGGCGTACGGCCTCGAAGGCCTTGACGACTGCTTCCGTTTCTTCCGGCTTCTCGGAATTGGGATCGAAACCCAGGTGCTTCAGCACCATGGGAATGACGTCGACGGGCGACTCCAGGACATTGACACCGCAATCGGCGAGCTTGGCCATGTGATCCGGATTGAGCAGAAGATCCATCGAGTCCAGCGGCGCATCCGGAATGCGTTCCTTTACCATGTCGAGATTGACCGTGATCCCTACCGTTCCCCACATGTAGGGGAAACAGTATTCATTGCCGGGGTCGCGGTCGGAGATCACTTTTAGGATCGCCGGATCGAGATGCTGCCAGTTGGGTAGCTTGGATTTATCCAGCTTCGCGAAGGCTCCGCTCGGGATGAAACGCGGCAAACTTGTCGACGAGGTATCGATCACGTCGTAGCCGCTCGAGCCCGCCATGATCTTGGCCTCGGCGATCTCGGTCGAGTCGTAGGTATCGTAGACGACCTCGATGCCGGTGGCGTTCTGGAAGTCCTCGATCGTCGTTTCGCCGATGTAATCGACCCAGTTGTAGACGTTGACCACCTTGTCCTCCGCCCGGGCACGGCGGACATAGGGCATGGCGAGCACGGCGACGCCCGTGTGGAGAATTGTACGGCGTGAAAGTTTCATGTGGTTTGCTCCCTTTTCCTGCTGTCTGACCCGGCTTCTAATCCGTCCGGTTTGGTGGTTGTGCCCGCAAGTCTCAGGACTTCCGGGCGGTGAGAATCAATCGCGTCAGGCGCCGATCACCGCCGCGAGGCCGCGCTTCAGCACCCCTTTGGCGATAATCAGTCGCTGGATTTCGCTGGTTCCCTCCCAGATCCGGTCGGCGCGCAGTTCGCGCAGGAACCGTTCGGCCACGTTTTCGCGCATGTAGCCGCGGCCGCCGAAAATCTGCACCGCCCGATCGGCTACTCGCCAGGCCATTTCCGATCCATAGAGCTTGGCCATGGAGCAGCGGACATGCAGTGTCTTGGTATCTTCGCCCCGGTCATGGGCAGCGGCCGCCTCATAGGTGATAAGCCGTGCCGCCTGCAGTTCCGTGGCGCTGTCGGCGAGCATCGCCTGGATGAGCTGATAGCCGGCGATCGGTTCGCCGCCCACCACGCGCGTCTTGGCGAATGCCGTAGCCTCCTCGATGAGGCGCTCTGCGGCGCCGCAGCAGCGGGCGGCGATCATCAGGCGCTCGCGCCGGAACCATGCCCGCGTGAACTCCATGCCGTCGCCTTCCGCACCGAAGCGGTCGGCCACCGGAACCCGCACATTTTCGAAGGCGATCACCGGATGGTGGTGATTGAACGTATGGGTGTAGGCCGGGGTGCGCACAAAGCGGATGCCGGGCGTATCCCTGGGCACAAAAAGCAGAACGTGCGCTCCCGCGTTGGCTCCGCCCTTGAGCTTTGCCTGGACGATGATCGTGTCGGCGAGATTGGCGCTGGTCACATGCCACTTCTCGCCGTCGACGACGTAGTGCCCGCCCTCGCGACGCGCCGTGGTCTGGATGGCGCCCGGATCGGATCCGGCGCCGGCCTCGGTGATGGCATAGCAGACGTGGCGCTCGCCGCGCATCATCGGCTTGACCAGCCGCTCGATTTGCTCGGCATTGAGCGCCTCGAACATCCAGCCCTGTGCTTCCGGATAGCACCAGGCGAGCGCGTTGGTGACGCGCCCCAGTGCCTCGACGATGGCGACCTGCGTCAATACCGGCAGCGCCAGGCCGCCGTACGCCCTGGGCGCATCGAGCGCCGGCAGTCCCATCTCGACGGCGAGCCGTTCATGCCGTTTCGCAGTCGCCTCGGGAAGGAGCCCGCCGTTCATCTCCGCTTCGACCTCGAGCGGCACGAGTTCCTGATCCACGAAGGCTCTCGCCTTGTCGCGCCAGCGCCGCGCCTCGTCGGGGAGCGTGAAGGTCATTTCTTTTTTCTGACTTTCCCCCCGGCCGTGAAGTGCCTGGGGAAAAGCGCCGCGAGGCTGGCCCGCACCGTGGCGATCGCGTCCTGCCGGGTGTAGGGCCGCGCCATGGTCATGAGATCGAGCCACAGACCTTCGAGCAGGGCATCGAGCGCGCGTGCGATGTGTTTTGCCTCGTACGGGTATTGGCCCTCGCGGATGATGTCCGAGCACAGCTTGAGGATGGCGGCGGAATACTCGGCGTCGTTGGACGAGCAATGCTCCTGATAGGTCGGCCTTGACTGTGCTTCTGCCCAGAAGGCGCACCAGGCTGCAAGCGTTCGCGGCGTGCATACCCTTTCATTGAAGTCTTCGGTCATGAGGTGGGCGAGTTTTTCCGCCGGCGTCGGTCCGGCCGACTTGAGCGCCTCGTTCCAGTTGTCGCGATACTGCCCGGCAAGCTGTTTCAGGGTTTCGACCAGCAGCTTTTCCTTGGTATCGAAGTGAAAGTTGACGATCCCGACCGAAAGACCCGCAGTCTTGGCGACGTCGGCGAGGGTCAGGGCGGCGTAACCCTTCCTGGCCAGAGTATCGATGGTGGCCTCGATGAGTTGGTGGCGGCGAACCGCCTTTGAGGCCTTGCGCTGCGACCGTGCCTGTTCGGCGACCGCGACGGTGCTCATTTGGCGGAAGATCCGGGCTTGTGGCCGCGCAGATGCGTCGGACAATGCTCGCCCGTATCGAGCACCACCAGCATCTTCCCCCAAATCTCGATATTGTGGTCGACGAACTCCCGGCCGAGCTTCGTCACCGCGGATGGATAGAGCGAGCCCTTCAGCCGCGCCAGTTCCTCACGGGCCGTACTGCGGTACCAGGCGTTGCGGCTTTCCATTGAGATCTCCTCGAAGCCGGCCTTATCCATGGCATCGCGGTAGCGGGCGGGCGATGCCATTCCGAAATCGAGGCCTTCGGCAGCGATGTAGGCGCGCATTTCCACACTTGGGGTACCGTCATGGCCAATGAGCCAGTCGGAAGCCGCGAACCAGCCGCCGGGTTTCAGCACGCGATAGACCTCGGCCATCAAGGCGTGCTTGTCGGCCATGTGGACGATCGAGTCCTTTGAAAAGACGATGTCGAACCGGCGGCTGGCGAAGGGCAGGGGACCCGGTGTCACCGTAAGGAACTCGACCTCGCCGCCGCGGCCGCGCTGGTACGCGCGCCCCCGCGCTTTGCCCAGTACCGTCTCCTCGACGTCGATGCCGGTTACGTGGCCGGCGCCGTGGTGGTCAAGAAGCTCGAAGTCCGCTCCGCCGACACCGCACCCGATATCGAGCACCTGCTTGCCACGAACGTCGATGCCGGCAAGGATGCGCGCTACCTCCGCCGGCCCGCCGGGCGACAGCCACCCTTCGCCCCAGATCGCCTCGAGCATGCCGATGAGCTTGTCGGGATAAAGTTCCCCGCCGGCACCCTCTGGCATCCGTCCTCCCGTCGCTGGTTGCCGCCTTCTGCCCACATATTGAATGAACATTCAATTAGAATCAATGACGGGCTCAAGGAGGGACCGCCAGGACCCGCGATGGTCTCAGGCGGGATGGTTATCGGCCTCCGCCTACCGGGCGGTTTGCCAGGAGCTCGAGCGCCTTCACCATCGCCGAGTGATCCCAGTCGCCGCCTCCCTGGGCGGCACACGCGTTGAAGAGCTGCTGGGCTGTCGCCGTGTTCGGCAGTGCGACACCCAGGGTCTTGGCGCCGCTGAGCGCCAGATCGAGATCCTTCTGGTGCAGCCTGATGCGAAAGCCGGGATTGAAGGTCCGATTGATCATGCGCTCGCCATGGACTTCGAGGATCTTGGAGGATGCGAAACCACCCATGAGCGCCTGGCGCACCTTGGCCGCATCGGCGCCCGCCCGGGAAGCGAACAGCAGGGCTTCGGCCACGGCTTCTATGGTCAGTGCGACGATGATCTGGTTGGCGACCTTGGTCGTCTGACCATCGCCGTTACCACCCACCAGGGTAATGTTTTTCCCCATGAGCTCGAAGACCGGCTTGACGCGGGCGAAGGCCTCCTCGGAGCCGCCTACCATGATGGTCAGGCTGGCAGCCTTGGCGCCGACCTCGCCGCCCGATACCGGCGCGTCGAGGTAGTCACAGCCCATCTCGTTGATGCGGCGCGCGAACTCCTTGGTGGCGATGGGCGATATCGAGCTCATGTCGATCACGGTCCTGCCCGGGCTCAGTCCCTCCGCGACTCCCGCCGGCCCGAACAGCACCTTCTCGACATCCGGCGTGTCGGTCACCATGAGGATGACGATGTCGGCCTTGCTCGCGACCTCGGCGGCACTGGCGCACACCGTCGCGCCGGCACGTTTCAGCTCCTCCGGAACGCCCGATCGGCTCATGGCGAAGAGCGTGTGTCCGCCCGCCAGCAGATGGCCCGCCATCGGCTTTCCCATGATTCCCAGTCCGATGAATCCGATGTCCATGGGCCCGCTCTCCGTCAGGTGCTCTGTTTCAGGTAAGGCGCCATCCAGCTCAATCCGGCCATCGTGTCCCCGCGCGGTCGGTATTCGCAGCCGATCCAGCCCGCGTAACCCGAGCTGTCGAGCTCGCCGAGCACGAACGGGTAGTTGATCTCGCCGGTGCCGGGCTCGTTGCGGCCGGGGTTGTCGGCAAGCTGGACGTGGGCGATGCGCTCCCGGTGTTGCCTGAACGTGGCGACGAGCTCACCACCCGTGCGCTGCTGGTGGTAGAGATCAAATTGGATGAATGCGTTGTCGGACGCTGCTTCGGCGATGATCTCGCTGGCCAGCGCCACGCGGTTGAGCCAGAAGCCAGGGATGTCGAAGTTGTTGATAGGCTCGATGGCGAGGCGCACTCCTGCCTTTTTCAGGGTCTCGGCGGCAAAGCGCACGTTGCTCACGAACGTGGCGCGGATGCGCGCCGGATCGCCGTCCGGGTCGGGAATGCCGGCGAGGCAATTGACAGTGGGGCAGGCAAGCGCATGGGCGTATTCGGCGGCGAGCTTCACGCTTTCGCGGAACGCGTCCTCCCGTCCTGGGATCGCCGCTATGCCGCGTTCTCCCTTGTCCCAGTTTCCGGCCGGCAGGTTGAAAAGCGCCTGGATCAGACCGTTGTCGCGCAGTTGTGCGGCGAGCGTTTGCTTGGGCCAGGCATAGGGAAAAAGATACTCGACCCCGAGGAAGCCGGCGCGTCGCGCCGCCGCGAAACGGGCGGGAAACTCGACTTCGCTGAACAACATCGTGAGGTTGGCGCAGAACTTCAGCATCGGTTTCTTCGGCTTCGAATTTCAGCGGGGCGGCCGCGCCGGTTATTGCAATTTCACGGCCAGCACTCAATTCCGGTGCTTCGCCAGCCAGTCATCGAGCCCTTTGATCTCATCGGGTGTCATCTTGAGCCCGAGCTTGCTTCGACGCCATACGATATCGGCCGCGGTCATGGCCCACTCGTTGGCCGCCAGATGGAGAACCTCGCGCTCGTAGAGGCCGGCGCCGAAATCGCGCCCGAGGTCGGCAACCGAAATGGCGTCAGCGAAGATGTCCTTTGCACCCGTGCCGTAGGCGCGGGCGACCCGGTGCGCCGTTGCCGGGTCCAGCGCCGGGCACGACTGTTCGACCTCGCGCGCCAGGTCATCGACGCCGTCCACCGGCAGGTCGCCGCCCGGTAACGGCTGGTCGCGCGTCCAGCTCGGCAGCGCCTCGCCCAGCCACGGCGCCAGCTTGGCCAACGCTTCCTCGGCGAGCCGGCGATAGGTGGTGATCTTGCCACCGAATATAGTGAGCAGCGCCGGCTGGCCTTTCTCGCCTCTGAGCTCGAGAACATAGTCGCGCGTGACGGCGTGCGCGGGTGCATCGCCGCCGCCGGCGAGCGGCCGCACCCCCGAGTATGTCCACGCGACGTCACCCGGTCGCACCGGGTTGGCGAAATAGCCGCTCGCCGCATGGCACAGATACTCGACCTCGTCATCGCGAATCTCGACGTTGGCGAGGCTGCCGTCGAAATCGACGTCGGTCGTTCCGATGAGGGTGTAGTCGTGCTCGTAGGGAATGGCGAACACGATGCGCCCGTCGGCGTTCTGGAAAATGTAGGCGCGGTCGTGGTCGAACACCTTCGGCACGACGATGTGGCTGCCCTTGACGAGCCGGACGCTGGCGGCGTCCTCGTTGCGCACCAGACCTGCGACCTCGGCCACCCAGGGACCTGCCGCATTGATGAGGATGCGCGCCCTCGCCGCCCACCTTTCGCCGGAGGGAGCATCGGTGAGATCGATCCGCCACTGGCCGTTTGCCCTCGTGGCGCCGGTCATCGCCGTGCGGGTCCGGATCGCGGCCCCGCGTCTCGCCGCATCCACGGCGTTCAGGACCACCAGTCGGGCATCATCTACCCAGCAGTCGGAATATTCGAAACCGCGTCTGAATGTCTGCTTGAGCGGCGCCCCTGCCGGATCGCTCGCGAGATCGATGGCGCGCGAGGGCGGCAGCAGCTTGCGCCCGCCCAGGTGATCATAGAGAAACAGCCCCAGGCGGATGAGCAGCGCCGGCCTCAACCCGTCATGGTGCGGAAGGACGAAGCGCAGCGGCCTGATGATGTGCGGCGCCAGACGCCACAGCACCTCGCGTTCTGCGAGCGACTCCCGCACCAGCCCGAATTCGTAGTGTTCGAGATAGCGAAGTCCGCCGTGCACCAGCTTGGTGGATGCCGACGACGTCCCGCTCGCCAGGTCGCTCTTTTCGACCAGCAGCACCTTGAGTCCGCGGCCGGCCGCATCGCGGGCGATGCCGCAACCGTTCACCCCGCCGCCGATGATCGCGATATCAAAATGGATACCGTTCGACATAAATTCGAAAATTATCGCAATTTATCGAAATATCAAGCGGCCAGTGCGATTTCCAGCCTCACATCCGTATCGCGGCAGATGTCGATGAGCCGCTGTGACGGTGCCCGGTCGGTGACGAAATAGTCGAGCTGTGAAATGTGCCCGATGCGCATCGGCGCGGAGCGCTCATACTTCATGGCATCGGCGACGAGAATCGAAATGCGGGCGTTTTCGATGATCGCTTTGGCAACGTTCACTTCGCGGTAGTCGAAGTCGAGCAGCGAGCCGTCCTCGTCGATCGCCGATGTACCGATGACCGCGTAGTCGACCTTGAACTGTCGGATGAATTGTGCCGTCGCCTCGCCGACGACGCCGCCATCCGTATGCCGAACCACCCCGCCTGCGACGATCATCTCGATGTTGGGTTTGCCTGCCAAGATATTGATAACCTTTATGTTATTTGTGATGATGAGAAGGCCTTGCCGCTCCCTCAGCGCCATCGCCACCTGTTCGGTGGTGGTGCCGATATTGATGAACAGCGAGCAATCGTCGGGGATCAGCGCCGCTGCCCGGACACCAATTCGCCGCTTCTCGTCCGTGGCAAGCTGGCGGCGAGCTTCGTAGGCGAAGTTGGCAACGCCGGAGGACAGCATCGCCCCGCCGTGAAACCGCTGCAGCAGGCCGCGTTCGCAAAGGTCGTTGAGATCCTTGCGGATCGTTTGCGGGGTTACTTCGAAACGTGACGCAAGATCTTCCACGCTCACCCTCCCGGCCTGCTTGACCAGTTCCACGATGTCGAGTTGCCGGGGTGTTTCGATCACCATCAAGCGTCCTTTCGGAAACATTCGATTGTCGGCGCAAAGGCGTTCCACTGCAAGGCCTCACAAACGGCAGTTCTGTGCTCGCGGAAAGGCAGAGCTGTTCACCCGAGATTTCACTAGACAGGCCGCCTCTCCCGCAATTGGACGGTCGCCGGAAATCGGTCGCAATTGGACGGGATAGTCATCAATCAGGCTGTTGAATGGACGGTCTGTCTTCGATTGACATTCGTTTTAGTTCGTTTGATAGTCCAATTGCTCACTGAGTTTAAGGGAGGTAACCAATGAGAAAGCGTGTAGCGTTTGCGGCTGCCCTGCTCGCGACCGTGTCGTTCGCGGGTCCGGGACTTGCCGACATGGATGCGGCAAAGAAGTGGGTCGAGTCCGAATTCCAGCCGTCGACCTTGTCCAAGGAAGACCAGATGAAGGAGATGGAATGGTTCATCAAGGCTGCTGAACCGTTTAAGGGCATGGAAGTTAACGTGCTGTCGGAAACCATCCCGACGCACACCTATGAGTCCGAGACCCTGACCAAGGCGTTCGAGGAAATCACCGGCATCAAGGTCAACCATCAGTTGCTCGGTGAAGGGGAGGTTGTGCAGGCGGTCCAGACCCAGATGCAGACCAACCGCAACCTCTACGACGCCTACATCAACGACAGCGATCTCATCGGCACCCACTCACGCCTGCAGAGCGCCACCAATCTATCCGACTGGATGGCGGGTGAAGGCAAGGACGTGACATTGCCGACCCTCGACGTCGACGACTTCATCGGCAAGTCCTTCACCACCGGGCCCGACGGAAAGCTGTGGCAGCTGCCGGACCAGCAGTTCGCCAATCTGTACTGGTTCCGCAAGGACTGGTTCGATCGCCAGGATCTGAAGGACAGGTTCAAGGCCAAATACGGCTATGAGCTCGGTGTGCCGGTGAACTGGTCGGCCTACGAGGATATCGCCCAGTTCTTCACCGAGGATGTCAAGGAGATCGACGGCGTCAAGGTGTACGGCCACATGGACTACGGCAAGCGCGCGCCCGACTTGGGCTGGCGCATGACCGACGCGTGGTTGTCCATGGCGGGGGCCGGCTCGCCCGGCATTCCGAACGGACGGCCGATCGATGAGTGGGGCATCCGGATGGAGAAGGACTCCTGCAACCCGGCCGGTGCCTCGGTTTCGCGTGGCGGTGAGACTAATGGTCCGGCTGCCGTGTACGCCATCGCCAAATGGGATGAATGGCTACGCAAATATGCCCCTCCGGGAGCCGCCGATTACGACTTCTATCAGTCGCTGCCGGCGCTGAGCCAGGGCAACGTCGCCCAGCAGATCTTCTGGTACACAGCCTTCACGGCCTCGATGGTGGCGCCCAAGAGCGAGGGCAACAACACCGTCGATGACGCCGGCAATCCGCAGTGGCGGATGGCGCCGTCGCCGCACGGCGTCTACTGGAAGGACGGCCAGAAGCTCGGCTACCAGGACGCAGGTTCGTGGACGCTATTCAACTCCACTCCCGTCGATCGCCGCAAGGCGGCATGGCTATACGCCCAGTTCGTGGTGTCCAAGGCGGTGTCGCTGAAGAAGAGCCATGTCGGCCTCACCATCATCCGCGATTCCGACATTGACCATCAATCCTTCACCGAGCGCGCTCCCAAGCTCGGCGGTCTGGTCGAGTTCTACCGCTCGCCCGATCGCGTGAATTGGACGCCGACCGGGGTCAACGTGCCGGACTATCCGAAGCTGGCCCAGCTTTGGTGGCAGCAGATCGGCGACGTGAACTCCGGAGCCTTTACTCCCCAGCAGGCGATGGACCGTCTCGCCTCCGAAATGGATCAGATCATGGCCCGCATGCAGCAGGCAGACGAAGCCAACAAGACCTACGGCGGCTGCGGCCCGAGACTCAATCCTGAAAAGGACCCTGCCGAGTGGCTGGGCAAGGAAGGCGGGCCCCATGCCAAGGTCGAGAACGAGAAGGAGCAGGGCCAGACTGTCTCCTACGACGAGCTCGTGAAGCGTTGGACGACCGCCCAGTAGCCGGCTTTCCGGTTTGACAGGTTGTATCGGGGGCGCGCCACTGGCGCGCCCCCGACTTCGTGCACTACACTTCCCGGAGCAGACAACGTCCCTCCGGAATTTCGCTGGCCGAGCGCATGTCTCTCGAACTCAGGAATGTAACCAAGCGCGTCGGCGCCGACGTCTACATTTACGAGACCGACCTCAGACTCGAAGCGGGAACGTTCAACATCCTCCTGGGCACCACGCTCGCCGGCAAGACGACGCTGATGCAGCTCATGGCCGGCATCCAGAGGCCGACTACCGGCACGCTCCATTTTCGCGGCGCCGATGTGACCGGTGTTCCGGTGCAGAGGCGCAACGTCTCCATGGTGTATCAGCAGTTCATCAACTATTCGAATTTTTCGGTCTACGACAATATCGCCTCTCCGCTGCGCGTCGCCGGGGTGGAAGCTGCAGAAATCGATCGGCGTGTACGCAGGGTGGCCGAGCTGTTGCGCCTGGCGCCGATGCTCGCACGCCGGCCGGGCGAGCTCTCCGGCGGGCAGCAACAGCGCACGGCGATCGCTCGCGCCATCGTCAAGGATAGCGATCTCATCCTGCTCGATGAGCCGCTGGCCAATCTCGACTATAAGCTGCGCGAGGAAATGCGCGAAGAGCTTCCGCGCCTCTTCGCCGGCCGCCCATGCATCGTCGTGTACGCGACGACCGAACCCTCCGAGGCACTGCTGTTCGGCGGCAACACCGCTACTTTGCATGAAGGGCGAGTCACCCAGTTCGGGCCGACATCGAGCATTTACCGGGGCCCGGCCGATCTTGTGAGCGCCAGGGTGTTCTCCGATCCACCGATCAACACCGCCAGGGTGACGAAGCGCGGGGCCGCACTCATGCTTGGCGAGACGGTAAAGTGGAAGGCCGGCGGGGCGGCGCGGGCGCTGCCGGACGGCGAGTACACGATCGGCATCCGGCCGCATCACATCACTCCGCGCAAGAACGGCAGGGGCGCCGCTACGGTCGAGGGCCGGGTGCTGGTCGCCGAGCTGTCGGGGTCGGAAAGTGTCATTCACTTCGACATGAACGGCCAGACCTGGGTTTCCCAGTCGCACGGCATCCATCCCTTTGAAGTCGGCTCGACGGCGAAACTCCGTGTCGATGTCGACCGCAGTTTCTTCTTCGGCGACGACGGCCGGCTCATCGCGGGTCGCGGCTGATGGCCAAGATCACCCTGGACAACCTTCGCCACAGCTATATGGCACATCCGCAGCGCGACGCGGACTACGCTCTCAAAAAAATTTCAGTCGACTGGGCCGACGGCGGCGCCTACGCCCTGCTTGGCCCCTCGGGGTGCGGCAAGACGACCTTGCTCAACCTGATTTCCGGGCTGCTCCGGCCCACCGAGGGGCGCATCCTCTTTGACGGCAAGGATGTAACGGACGCCACGCCCGAGTCCCGCAACATCGCCCAGGTATTCCAGTTTCCGGTCATCTACGACACCATGTCGGTATACGACAACCTGGCGTTTCCGCTGCGCAACCGCAGTGTGGCTGAAACCGAGGTGGACAAACGGGTGCGCGAGATCGCGGCGATGCTCGAGCTTGACCGAACGCTCAAAAACCGCGCCTCGGGACTTACCGCCGACGGCAAGCAGAAAATCTCGCTCGGCCGCGGCCTGGTTCGCTCCGACGTCGCCGTGATCATGTTCGACGAGCCGCTGACCGTCATCGATCCGCACCTGAAGTGGGTGTTGCGCTCCAAGCTCAAGGAGCTGCATCACCGTATTCGCCGCACCATGATCTATGTGACCCATGACCAGACGGAGGCACTGACGTTTGCCGATCAGGTGGTGGTCATGAATGAGGGCGAAATCGTCCAGACAGGCACCCCGGTCGAGCTGTTCGAGCGGCCGCGCCACACGTTTGTCGGGCACTTCATCGGCTCGCCGGGAATGAACGTGCTGCCCTGCGACATAAAGGCCGGCAGGGTGATGTTCGCCGGCCGCGCTGTCGAAACTGTCCATGCCAAGGTGCCGGACGGGGCCGGCAGGTTCGAGCTCGGGGTACGTCCCGAATTCGTCACGTTTTCTCCGAACGGCATCCCCATCGACGTCGTCAAGGTGCTGGATGCCGGCCGCTATCGTATTGTCGAGACCCGGCACGCCGCCGGCGCCATCAAGCTCCTCGTCGCGGAGAGCGCCGACATCCCGGAGGGTCGGGCCCAGATCGCCTTCGACCCCGCCCATACCCAGGTCTACCGGGACGGCTGGGTGGTAGCATGAACAAGATCGCCAACCAGAAGGCGTGGCTCTTCGTCCTGCCGGTATTCCTGATGGTGGCGTTCAACGCCCTCATCCCGTTGATGACGGTGGTCAATTTTTCCGTTCAGGAGACCTTCGGCAATAACGTGTTCACCTGGGCGGGGGTGCAGTGGTTCGAACAGGTGCTGCATTCGGAGCGGTTTCATGCAGCTCTCGTGCGCCAGATCATGTTTACGGCCCTGGCGCTGTTGATCGAAGTACCGCTCGGGCTGGTGATTGCCCTTGCCATGCCGCGCCGTGGCCCCTGGGTGTCCGTCTGTCTCGTGCTGATGGCCCTGCCGCTGCTCATCCCGTGGAACGTCGTCGGCGCCATGTGGAATATTTTCGCCCTGCCTGACATCGGCTTGCTCGGCAAGTTCATCAACTCACTGGGCATCACCTTCAACTACACCCGGCAGCCCCTCAGCGCCTGGTTCACCACCGTCCTCATGGATGTATGGCACTGGACGTCGCTGGTCGTGCTGCTGTGCTACGCCGGGCTGGTCTCCATTCCCGACGCCTACTATCAAGCCGCCAAGGTCGACGGTGCGCGCCCCTGGGCGGTGTTCCGTTACATCCAGCTGCCCAAACTCAAGCATGTGCTGACCATCGCCATTCTGCTGCGCTTCATGGACAGCTTCATGATCTATACCGAGGTGGTGGTGTTGACCGGCGGTGGTCCCGGCAACTCCACGACCTTCCTGTCCATCGATCTCGTCAAGATGGCGCTTGGCCAGTTCGATCTCGGCCCCGCCGCAGCCATGTCGATCGTGTATTTCCTGATCATCCTGTTCGCGAGCTGGCTGTTCTACACGCTGATGATGCGCAGCGAGGCGAGATGATGCGCAAGCGCTCCCTCATCCCGCTGATCTACATCATCTTCCTGATGCTGCCGATCTATTGGCTCATCAACATGTCGTTCAAGACCACCAACGAGATTCTGGGCGGCTTCACCCTGTGGCCCAACAATTTCACGCTCGCCAACTACACGAAGATTTTCACCGATCCGTCCTGGTATTCCGGCTACATCAACTCGATCACCTATGTGGTGATCAACACGGTGCTGTCGGTGGCTGTGGCGCTGCCGGCGGCCTATGCGTTTTCGCGGTATCGCTTTCTCGGCGACAAGCACCTGTTCTTCTGGCTCCTGTCGAACCGCATGGCGCCGCCCGCCGTGTTCGCCTTGCCGTTCCTCCAGCTCTATTCGGCGATCGGACTGTTCGACACCCATCTCGCGGTGGCCCTCGCACACACGCTGTTCAACGTGCCGCTGGCGGTGTGGATCCTCGAGGGTTTCATGTCGGGCGTTCCCAAGGAGCTTGACGAGACGGCCTATGTCGACGGCTATTCCTTCTGGGGCTTCTTCTTCAAGATTTTCGTGCCGACGATCGCCGCCGGCATCGGCGTCGCCTGCTTCTTCTGCTTCATGTTCTCGTGGGTGGAGCTGCTCCTGGCCAAAACTCTTACCGCGGTGGAGGCCAAGCCGATTGCCGCCGCCATGACGAAGACGGCGAGCACCTCCGGCTATGAGCTCGGATTATTGGCGGCAGCCGGCGTGCTGACCATCGTGCCGGGCGCGTTCGTCATCTATTTCGTGCGCAACTATATCGCCAAGGGCTTCGCCCTCGGCCGCGTGTGAGAGGAAACCATGGAGGGAACGACAGGGCTTTCCTGGATGGCATGGACCTGGCAGACCGCTGCCTTCTTCATCTTCATCCTGTTCTGTTTCGCCGCGATGTCGTTGTGGGAGTACTATGTCCCCGGTGGCTCGCCCCGCCGCGGCATCTTCGGTCTCGACACCACCCGCGGCGATCGTCTCTTCATCACTCTTCTCGGCTCGGCCTACATCTTCCTCGCCTGGCTGGGCCTCATGGGCACGCCCCTGTGGGGCGGCTTGGTGCTGGCGCTGATCTTCGGTTTCATCGTCTTTCGCTGGGTGTAGTAGGTGGCCTCGTGTTGTTCTTGGACAAGTCGATGACGAAGCCGCTGGCCAGAACCGCCGGTTCATCCGCGGTCGGTCCTGTCCAACTTGTCGCCCGCAGCAGCGCCGGATTTTAGTCCAGGCTGCTTTGGCAGGCGAATTAGGCTGCTTCGGAGAGGTTCTCTGCCGCCGCCTTGCCGGTGCGCCGGTCAGCGATCACCTCGAAGTTAACCTTCTGGCCTTCGCGCAGGGTGTTCATGTTGGCTCGCTCGACTGCGCTGATGTGGACGAAGACGTCCTTGCTCCCGTCATCGGGCTGAATGAAGCCATAGCCTTTCTGCATATTGAAGAATTTTACCGTACCGATCGTCATCAGAATAACCTTTCGTATGACATGCAAACGACATGCTAACGGAGCCGCGACCATCGCGGTTCCTTCGTATCGATGTTTTGGGGAGACAGTTCGTCAGCAAGCGCCCCGGGCATGTTCCGCTGAAAGCGGGTTTCCGCTTCGCAGGAAATGCCACTTGCCGTGGCGCGAGACCGATAAGCTCATCGGCCGAAACTTCGAAGACGCTCATGTAGGGGTTCGACGCGGAAAGTGCAAGGTTTCTTTCCGAGCGCCGCATGGGGCGAAACGATGAGCGGCTATCTCCCGGCCTTGGCCATGTAGTTGCTGACCTCTGCGAACGGCATCGCTTCCGACGAAAAGGTGAAGGTTCCGCGTTCCCTGATTTCGCGGGCGGCGCGAAAGAAGCCGCCGAGTGCTGCACGGGCGAGTGCGCCGCCGACACTGATCCGCTTCACGCCGGCCGCTGCGAGCTCATCAACGGTGAAAGGCGCGCCGGACAGGCCGGCGAGGACGTTCACCGGCTTGCCGACTTCCGCGCAAAGGGTGCGTATGTCATCGAGGCTCTTGAGCCCCGGCGCATACAGGACCTCGGCGCCTGCCCCCGCATAGGCCTTGAGCCTGCGGATGGTGTCGTCCAGGTCGGGACGGTCGTGGAGAAAGTTCTCCGCCCGCGCGGTGAGCACGAAGGGCAGCGACCGGGCCGCTTCCGCGGCTGCGGCGACGCGCTCGACCGCCTCATGGAAGTCGTAGATAGGCCGGTGGGCTTCCCCGGTTGCGTCCTCGATCGAGCCTCCGACGAGGCCCGTGGCGACCGCCTGCCGGATGGTCAGGGCGCAGGCCTCGGGATCGTGGCCGAATCCGTTTTCGAGATCGGCCGATACCGGCAGATGCGTCGCTTCCACGATGGCCCGCGCGTTTGCCAGGGTCTCACCCCGGCTGACCGCGCCTTCACCGTCCCGGCGCCCGATGGAGAACGCAAGGCCGGCGCTTGTGGTCGCCAGCGCTGCGAAGCCCAGCGCTGTCAGGATGCGCGCCGAACCGGCGTCCCACGGATTCGGCATGACAAAGATTTCGGCACGTGCGTGAAGTTCGCGAAATCGCCGGTACTTTTCGTCGTGCGTCACTCGAGATCTCCGACAGGGCTCATTGCGGAAGTCCCGCCTTGCGCAGGCCATCGAGCAGGTTCTGCAGATCGGCCGGATTTTTATAAGGTTCCATCGCGCTTATCCACTTCGCGGAAAAGTCCGGCTTCAATCGCAGCAGCTCGGCAGCATGAGCCTTCGCTTCGGCGATCCGGCCGAGATGGGCATTGGCAATGGCCAGATAGGGATGGTGCCATACCTGCAGCCTGTCGATCCGTTCATAGACTTCGAGCATTTCCTCGTAGCGCTTCTCCTGCAGCAACGGTATGGCGCGCATCTCCCAATACCAGTTGGGCGGGAAAGGATCCCGCTCGACGGCGGCGTCCATTTTCTCCAGCGCCTCCCCCGTACGGCCCATGCGGGCAAGCCAGTGCGCGTATCCGAGCGCGGCCTCCATGTGACTGGGATTGAGGGCGACGGCTTTGCGGTAATGAACTCCGGCGAGATCGAGCCGATGCATGAACACGTAGACAGTCGCGAGCGCCAAATGACAAGCCGCGTCGCTTTCGTCGAGCGACATGGCTTTCTGCGCGTGTACCAGCGCCTCCCGCAGCTTCTCGGCCCGGCCATCGGAGAAAAAACGAAATACATGCACCACCGCCAGCGTTGCGTGAGCTTGCGCGAAGTGCGGATCGAGTTCGATAGCGCGCCGCAGCAAGGGTTCGGCTTCTTCCCCCTCGTACCGGTTCAGACGGTCCCGTCCCTGGAGGAAACAATCATAGGCGGCCCAGCTTTGGGCCGGCTTGCGCCTTGCCGTGTCGGCGCCGCTTGCGCTCAGTCGGCCAACGAGCGTCGCAACGATCGTTTGCGCAACCTCGTCCTGGATGGCGAAAACGTCGTCCAGGGCGCGATCATAGTGGTCGGCCCAGAGATGAGCCCCCGAAGCGACGGCGACCAACTGGGCGCTGATGCGGATGCGATTGCCGGCTTTCCGCACGCTGCCCTCAACGAGGTGGTCGACACCAAGGTCCTCGCCGATATGCTTGACGTCCGCCGACTTGTCGCGAAACCGAAACGACGAATTGCGCGCAATGACGGAAAGTTCGTGAAAGCGCGACAACTGGGTGATGATGTCCTCGGTGATGCCGTCGCTGAAATACTGCTGCTCCGGATCACCGCTCAAATTGCTGAACGGCAACACGGCGATCGTGGGCTTCGATGAGAGTGCAGCGTCCGGCTGCCGCTCGTCAGCAGGCGGGATCGGCGCACGAACGGGGGGCGCTGCCGCCGATGTCCCCCGCTGTCTGAGCTCACGGCACAACGCCTCGGTCTCCGGCGAGGGCGCGGCGTCCAGGTCGCGTTTCAGCAGGTCACGGCACAACTCGTACTGCCGCAGCGCAGCACCGGTCTCTCCCGCTTCCGCATGGAGCCGCATCAGTGCACGATGGCCTTCCTCCTGCAACGGATCGATCGCCAAGAGGCGCTGCGCCCTGTCGATGGCGCTTGGTCCGGTCTCGTAGGTCAAAAGTCTCTTGAGCACGGTCGTCGCCAGATCACGGACACGCCGCCGCTCGCCGCGCAACCACTCTTCGAAAACCGGGTCGCGTGCGTCGAATCCCTCGAGCAGATCAGCCGTATAGAGCGCCGCTCCGCGGCGTAGATCACCGATGTCGTCGCTGGCTGAGAGTCGCTCCAACAGAAGCGCATCGACTTCCACGGCGTCGGCATCGAGCGCCAGCGAGTCGCGTCCCTTGACCAGTGGCGATGGTTCCACGGTGGCGAGCGCGCGCACCAGTTCCGCAAGTGCCTGGCGCAGGCTGTTGCGGGCCTGCTCGTCGCTTCGATCACTCCACAGGAGGCCCACGAGCTTGTCGCGCGAATGCGGCCGCCCCGCCGGGAGAGCCAGATAGGTCAGCAGAGCCCGCGTCTTCCTGGCCGCGATGTCCAGCGGCTCTCCGGATGCCAAACGGGCCTCGAAGCCGCCGAGTACTTTCAGGTGGAGACCAGCCATGGCGCGCGAGCGCTCCTACCCCTTGGGTCGTCACCGAACCAATTCGGTCCCACTGCATCTTTTGCAAACTTTTCACACCATGGGTGACCGTAGCAGCGAGAATAAACTTCGCTCTGACGTCCTCCAAGCGCTCTGTTCACGCCTCGTGCCGTACATGGGGACCGGTTGCCGACAAGACGGCGCTTGAGGAGCATGTCCGATGTCACACTCCACAATCCATGATTTCCACTCTCCCCGCCTGGGGCCATCGACTGCGAGATCGGCCGCGTTCGCATGGCAGCAGGTCCGAAACCACGCAACCTCGATGGCCCGGATTCTGCGTCATTGCCTGCTGCGTCCCGCCTTGCTCGCTGATACACGGGACCGCGACTTCCACCGGGAAGTTCTGCGACACGAGGCGCGACGGCTGCTGTAGGGCCGCCCGCAACAGTCAGTCCAGACGCGGTGACAAGGGTACTGGCCAGAACCGCCGGTTCATCCGCGGTCGGTCCTGTCCAACTCGCCCGGAGCCGCTTCGGACTTTGCCTCAGGCGGGCTACCCTTCGGGCAATTTCAGCTGCCTCGGAAGTATATTTTCCATATGACACGACGGTGAAACCGTAGGTGCGGCTGCTGCCGGTATCGTATAAGTCGGCCATGCGCGCACTGGAAATTCGCGATCTTCAGGCCGCGGCCCGACGACGGGTTCCGCGGATGTTCTATGACTATGCCGATTCTGGCTCCTGGTCGGAGTCCACCTATCGCGCCAACGAAGCCGACTTCCTCGCCATCAAGCTCCGCCAGCGGGTGGCCGTCGATATCTCGGAACGCTCGCTGGCCTCCGAGATGGTAGGCCAGAAAGTGACGATGCCGGTTGCCCTGGCGCCAACCGGGCTCACCGGCATGCAGTACGCCGACGGCGAGATTCTGGCGGCCCGCGCAGCCGACGCCTTCGGCGTGCCTTTCACTTTGTCGACGATGAGCATCTGCTCCATTGAAGATGTGGCCGAAGCCACGAAGAAGCCCTTCTGGTTCCAGCTCTATGTGCTGCGCGACCGCGGGTTTTCGGGTGAGCTCATCGACCGGGCGAAGGCGGCGGGCTGCCCGGCGCTGATGCTGACACTCGACCTGCAGCTACTGGGCCAGCGTCACAAGGATCTGCGCAACGGCCTGACCGCTCCTCCACGCATGAATCTGTCGCATCTGCTGCAAATGGCCGTGCGCCCGCGCTGGTGCCTGGCCATGCTGGGGACTTCCCGGCGCACCTTCCGCAATATCGTCGGTCATGCCAGGGGCGTGACGGACCTGCAGTCGCTTTCCTCGTGGACCCACGAGCAGTTCGATCCGCAACTGAGCTGGAAAGACATCGAATGGATCAAGAAGCGCTGGGGCGGCAAGCTCATTCTCAAGGGCATTCTCGATCCCGAGGACGCACGCACCGCGGCCGCAACCGGCGCCGACGCAATCATTGTTTCCAATCATGGCGGCCGCCAGCTCGACGGCGCTCCCTCGACCATCAGCATGTTGCCCAGGATCGTCGATGCGGCGGCCGACCGCATCGAGATTCATTTCGATGGCGGCATCCGCTCCGGCCAGGACGTGCTGAAGGCGCTCTGCCTCGGCGCCCGCGGTACCTACATCGGCCGGGCATTTCTGTACGGACTCGGCGCGCTGGGCGAGGAGGGCGTCACCCTCGCGCTGCGGATCATCGCCAAGGAGCTCGACATGACGATGGCGCTGTGTGGCGAGCGCTCGGTTGGGAACCTCGGGCGACACAACCTGATCTGGCCCCAGTGACCCAACCATGATCCTCATCGGACAGTATGACTTCGCCCTTTGTTCGTCGCGTCGGCATCGCGCTCAGGCTTTATGGCCTGCCTTTCGAGCATAAACCGTGGTCGACGTTCGGTGATGCGGACAAGATCCGTTGCTATAATCCACTCACACGCGTGCCGACTTTGGTGCTGGATAGCGGCGAGGTGCTGGTCGAAAGTCACAGCATCCTGGACTATCTCGACGGTCTCGTGCCTGCCGATCGCGCGATGTTCCCGACCAGGGAGCCCGCCCGGCATCAGGCGCTCAAGATCGCAGCCCTTGCAACGGGGTTGGCGGACAAGGCCGTCAGCTTATTCTACGAAAGGCGTCTGCACCGGGAGGTGTCCGATGTCTGGGTCAATCGATGTTGCTCGCAGATATCGGCTGTTCTCGCCGTCCTCGAAGCCGATCGCGCCGAGAGAATCGGCGACTATTGGTTTGGCAGCCGCATCGGTCACGCCGATATCGCGGTCGCCGCAGTGCTGCGCTTTCTCGCCGAAGCGCACCCCGGACTGGTTTCGATGACGGATTTTCCATCGCTCGGCGCTCATGCCGCGCGGCTCGAGGCGCTGCCGGCGTTTCAGGAAATCATGCAGCCGTTTATTGCGCCGCCGGCCGGCGAAGCCGCCGCGATAGCCATGTTTGACCAATTGACTTGTAAGCCGTTGATTTTGCTAGGGCCGGGAGTCGATTTTGTCACTACACGACGGTTTGGTCTCGTTGTGGCGGGGCCGGCGGATTGATGTCGTTGATGGCGAGAGCCTGCAGCACCGCGGCGGCGCGCTGGGTGCCGCGTGTGACGGAGCGCTTGGTGGAGCCGTCGCCGAGATCGATATCGACGACACGCACAGACTTAAGGGCTTGGAGTGCATGCGTGGCGGAGAGATCGAGCCCGGCGGCCTTGAGCTTCTTTTCGATGCCACGGTGAACCAGGAACGCCAAGGCGGCGACGAAGATATGCGCCTCGACGCGACCGGCGGTGCGGTGATAGATCGGCCGCATGTCGAGGACGTCCTTGAGATTGGCGAAGGCGCGCTCGACCTCCGAGAGCTCCTTGTAAAGCCGCACCGCATCGACGGCCGACAGATTGGGCTCTTCGGTCTGGATGACGTATTTGCCCTCGCAGGCCTGCTCGCGGGTGAAGTGGACGGGATGCTCGAAGAAGCGGAAGCGCCCGTTCTCATATGACCAGTCGTAATAACGATGGCCATGATTGCGGGCGAGGATGCGGGCTGCGGCAGCGCCGATCTTTGCGGCCGCCTTGAGCTTGCCGGTGGCGACGCGCCGCTCCAGCTTTTCGAGCTTGGTGCGCACCTTGTCCATCGCCTTGGTGCGGTGGGCGCGCTCGAACGCCAGACGTTCTTCGGAGTGGACGACGAACACGCGCACGCCCGGCCCGGTGGCGGCGACTTCCTGAACCAGCGTCTTGGGTGACGTCGCCTTCTCGCGCGCCGTGATGCCGACCGGGCACTCGATCCACGGTCCGGTGGCGCTCTGGATATAGTCGAACACCTCGCCGCTGCGGCGGCGGTTGCGACCAACGATGTAGCCGTGACCACCGCCGCGCAGGTCGTCGAGGTTCCGGCTCGTCACCATGCCGCGGTCGCCGACCAAGACGATGCGTTTGAGCCCGAAGCGTCGCTCCAGGTCGCCGACGACGTCGGGCACGGTCCTGGCATCGCGCCGGTTGCCCTCGAACACATGATGGGCGATCGGCCAGCCATCGACCAGCACCAAGCCGACCAGAACCTGCACGTTGCGCGGCTTGCCGTCGCGGCTGTGGCCGTGGGCGCCGGTCCCGGGCGGCCCCTTGCCCTCGAAGTAGGTCGAGGTCAGGTCGTAGAACACCATGTCGACCTCGAGCGAGAACAGGTCGCGCAGCCGTACAAACAGCGCCTGCTCGATCTTCGCCTTGCGGGCGAGCAGCTGGTCCAGGGTGCGGTACCAGTGCTGCAATTGGCCGGCGGCCACGCGCACCCGCGGGCTGCGGCTGGCCTTGCGTTCCGTGTCGTCGCGCCACGCCGCCATCCACCGCCGGCCGCGGCGATCGCAGACGAAATCGGTCTCCAGCCAGCGCGCCAGTCCATGCTCGCTGCCGGGGCTGGCGAGACGATTGGCCACCAGCACCAGCGCCCGCTCGTTCAGCATCACCCCGTCGTCGCGGCCGCGGCCGCCAAGCCCCGCCAGCACGCCATCGAGACCCAGTTCGTTCCAGATCTGACGCGTCGCCAGCGCCGGCCCCCAATCCCACGCGCCAATGGCCGCCACGTCCTGGCGCCGCACGCCAGCATCAATGTCATGATCAGCAGTCCGCTCGCCGCGCAGCAGGCCTAGCGCCGTTTCCGGCGAAGTGAAATCACTTCGCCGATAAGAAACTGCGCCAGATTCAATGCTGGAGCACATTCTTATCGGAAAAGTGTGTACACTTTTCCGGAACGTGCTCTAGAGCGTCGGGTCCAGCTTGAGATGATCGTAGCGGTCCATCGACTGGACTTCGAACCGGCGCAATTGGTTTTCCCTCTGCACATCCAGCGGCACGGTAACCCCGGCGCTGCCCTTCGCCCAGACCTTGCGATAGAAGTCGGCCAGATTCTTCGCCGTATCGCCGCCAATTCCGATGACGAGGTCGCCTCGCCGCACTCCGGCTTTCTCGGCGGGGCCGCCAGCCGAGACGCGAGCGACGACCAGCTTTCCTCCTATCTCCTCCGTGGTCAGGCCCAGCCATGGCCGTGCCGGCTCTCGTGACCGTCCGGCCGCGATGAGGTCGGCAAGAATTGGCGGCAGCCCGTCGATCGGCACGAACATGTTACCCGCCACGGCTTCACCGGTGCCTGTGGCGTTTGCGACGATCAGCGATCCAACACCCACGAGCTTGCCGTCGCGACTGATCAGGGCCGCGCCGCTCCATGCCGGGTGGGGCGGCGATGTGAAGATCGCCTCGTCGAGCAGGTACTCCCAGCTGCCGGCGAATTCGCGCCGGGCGACCACATAAGCCGGCGCGACAGCTTGCGCGCCGCCGAAACTCGCAATCAGCACCCGATCGCGCTCCCTGATTTCCGCCGACTTGCCGAGGCTCATGGGTTTGGCCTTGAGCGGCGCGGTCGCCCGCAACAGGCCGAAGCCGGTCGCGTGATCGTAGCCGACGACCTCAGCCGGTACCGTTTCGCCACTACTGGTCGTCACCTCGACCGCGTAGGCTTCGACCATGAGATAACCGATGGTCAGCACCAGGCCGTTTTCGTCGATGACGATGCCTGAACCTTCGCGCTCGACCCCCAGCGTCTCGGCGGTGCGCCTGTCCGGACTGACGTGGGTTTTGATCTGCAGGATGGCGGAGCCGAGCTCCTCCATGGTCATCGTCTGAGCCCGGGCATTGTCGATGCCGCCTGCCAGGGCCACTGTCAGGCCGGCAAGGGCGAGAGCTGCCGCGGTTGAGCCTTTCCACATAGCTGCCTCCGATGCGTGGTGGGCGTGGTCGCCAGCTCCTATGTATGTCAGGGGAACATCAGATCCAATGGAGCCCGCAAAGTCTTCGATTGGGCCGTCCCCGAACCTGATGTGTCGAAGAAAGGTAGAACGGTATCCGAACCTTTTTTGAGATTGTGAGTTATCAATAGCAGCCGAACAGGGAGAAAATCGTGCGCAGTATCGCCACCCTTCTCATTCTCACCATGATTCCCACCATCGCAGCAGCCCAGGAGACCATCACGACGGAGCAGGCACGAATATCGGTTTCCACCATCGCGGAAGGACTCGATCATCCCTGGGGCATCGCGGTGCTGTCGGACGGCGCCATGCTCGTGACGGAGCGCTCAGGCAGCTTGCGGCATATAGCCTCCGGCGGCAAAGTAGGCGAGCCGATTTCGGGAGTGCCGGAGGTGGACGCGCGCGGTCAGGGCGGCTTGCTCGACATCACGCTTCATCCGAAGTTTACAGAAAATCGCGCGGTCTATCTGAGCTATTCGGAGAAGGGCAAAGGCGGCAACTCAACAGCAGTGGCTCGCGGAAGACTGAGCGAGGACAACAGCAAACTGGAAAGCGTTCAGGTCATCTTCTCGCAGAAGCCGAAGGTGAATAGCACGAAGCATTTCGGATCGCGCGTCGTCTTCGATCGTGACGGCAAACTGTACGTCGGGCTGGGAGAGCGGTCGGACGAGGAATTCCGCGGCCAGGCGCAGGACTTGAACTCGCACCTCGGAAAGATCGTCCGGCTCAATGATGACGGCTCGGTTCCGCACGACAATCCCTTTGTCGATCGCGGCGATGCGCTGCCGGAAATCTGGTCTTACGGACACCGCAACATTCAGGCTGCGGCCATTCATCCCGACACGGGCAGGCTCTGGGAGATAGAACATGGGCCGAGGGGTGGAGATGAAGTCAACATACCACAGCCGGGAAAGAACTACGGTTGGCCCATGGTCTCGCACGGCGTCAACTATGACGGAACGCCGGTGGGGACGGGCGCCAAGGATGCGCCGGGGATGGAAGATCCGATCTACACCTGGACTCCGGTGATCGCTCCCTCGGGAATGCTTTTTTACGGAGGCAGGGCATTCCCGGAGTGGAAGGGTGATCTGCTGGTTGGCGGACTGCGTGACAAGTCCCTTGTTCGGCTCGAGCTCGAAGGCGACAACATTGTCGGCGAGGAACGGATGTTGAAGGAGCTTGGTTACCGGATACGCGATCTCGCGGAAAGTCCGGAAGGTGAAATCCTGGTGATCACCGACGAGGACAACGGGCGTATTCTGAAGCTTGCGCCTGCGGGATAAGGAACAGGATACGGGGGTCAGGTCGAGGTGGGGAAAAGCACCGCCAGGCCCCTTTTTAGGATTAAGGCGCCCACCGGACCTTGCCTAAGTCGGAAACATCGAGGCCGCCAAGTTCGGCCGCGCGGTTGCGGAACAGGGGTGAGCGAAGCAGGGCGAGCAAATCCTGCAGCGGCGAACGATAGCTGTCGCGTTGGCGCATGAGCAGATCGAAATGCTCGATGGCGAGCGCCACAAAGTCGAGACCGGCGGCGGTAGCGACGGCTCGGGAGGCCACTCCGCAGTCGGCATGGTTGGCCCGAATGGCCTGGGCAATGTCGGGGCCAGTCGGCGCGATGAGGGCCGGCCGCAGCGCATCGGTTCGAACGCCGTCTCGCTTCATCAGTACTTTGAGCAACTGCTGTGCGCCTGCTCCGTCGGGGCGGGTGGCGAGGCGCACCGATCGGGAAACGACATCGCTCATGCACTTAAGGTCGAGCGGGTTGCCTGCTGCCAACACGAGACCCTGCTCGCGCCTGGCGAAGGCAATGAGCACCGCGTCGTACAGGGTCGGCTCCTTCGACACGGTCGCGGTGTTGGAGTCGCTGTCGGGATCGTCGAGCGCGTGGAAATGAATCGCCGCCGCGATCACCTGGCCTTTGAGAAACCGGCGATAGCCTGCCTCGCTCCCTTCGGGAAGAATCGCCAGTCCGGCCCGGCTCTCGGCCAGCGCCCATTGCAGGAGCGGATCATGGCTTCCCCCGACGATCAGCGGCGGGTCGGCGGGAACAACGCCTAGGGGTCGCGCCATCCCGGCGAGCAGCCAACGGTCGAGATCGGCACGCGGGAACAGCCACTTGCCGGTGACCTTGGTGCACGGGATCGCACCCTCGGCGACCAGCTCATAGAGCTTGCGTTCCTTGACGCGGATATAGTCCGCCGCCTCCGCTGTGGTGAGGAGTTGAAGTCCTACGTTTTGGTGCATCTTTCTGCAGAAATTCTAATTCTTGACATCGATGAGAAGAACACCGCCCTTCTCCACCCGTCAACAATTTGGTGGAGCGGACATTGGAGGACCCCAGTGCTCTCGAGTTGATCGTTTCCGGCGATAGGACCCTATACGCGATCGTTCGGCTGTCGCTTGCTGTTACGCTGACAGCCACTGCGGCCGCGGCGTTTCTCGGCATGCCGCTTGGGGCGCTGATCGCTCTCACCCGCTTCCCCGGCCGGAACGGGCTGATCGTGGCGCTGAATGGGATGATGGGCCTGCCGCCGGTCATGGTCGGCCTTCTCGTCTTTCTGCTGCTTTCGCGCTCGGGGCCGCTCGGCGCCCTGGGGCTTCTGTTCACCCCTGCTGCAATGGTCATCGCCCAGACCGTGCTGATCACACCGATCATCGCCGCTTTGGCCCGACAGGTAATCGAGGATCTCTGGGCCGAGTATCGCGACGAGCTGATGGCCATGGACGTCGGACCGCTTGCTCGTATCCGGACGCTGCTGTGGGACGCCCGCTTCTCGCTGGTTACCATTCTGCTTGCCGGTTTCGGACGTGCGGCAGCCGAGGTCGGCGGAGTCATGATTGTCGGCGGGAATATCGATGGCTTTACGCGCGTCATGACGACGACGATTGCGCTCGAGACCTCGAAGGGTGATCTGGCGATGGCGATCGGGCTGGGTATCGTTCTCATCGCCATAATTCTGGCCGTGAATGCGCTTGCCTGGGGCATGCGCACGTGGGCCGAGCGCCATGCGGGATGATCATGCGGGACCGGCCGACCATTCTGCCTATCACCTTCGATCGCGCCTCGGTGACCGCGGGCGCCGCCGCGCTGCTCTCCGATATCACGATGGAGCTGGGCGCCGGAGCGCCGACGGTCGTCATGGGGCCAAACGGGTCGGGGAAGACAACCCTGCTGAAGCTCGCCATGGGTCTCATCTCTCCGACCGCCGGGACGCTCACCTGGGGGAGCGCCCATGCAGCAGGCGTTGGCCGGCGCGCGATCGTGTTCCAGCGGCCCGCCATGCTTCGTCGCACTGCAGCCGCCAATGTCGCCTTCGCGCTTGCTGCGGCCGGGCGGGAAGTAAGCGATGCCACGATTGCACGGCTGCTCGATCAGGTCGGGCTCGCGGAGTTGGCCGACCGCCCCGCCCGCAAGCTCTCGGGCGGCGAGCAGCAGCGCCTGGCTCTCGCCCGCGCGCTCGCCCGCGATCCCGAGGTTCTGTTTCTCGACGAGCCGACGGCGAGCCTCGATCCCGCCCAGACCATGGCGGTAGAGATCATCATTACGCGCGTGGCCGACCGCGGTGTCAAAATCGTCATGGCCACGCACGACATCGGCGAGGCGAAACGGATTGCGGGAGACGTCGTTTTCCTCGTGCGCGGGAAACTCGTCGAGCAGACCCCATCCAGCCAGTTCTTCACATCACCCCGAAGCGAGGAAGCAAGCCGCTTTCTCGCCGGTGAGCTCGTTCTCTAGATCACGACAGGAGCCCATGAAATGCGCCTTCGAACCTTCGCCATGACGATCATCGCGGTCGGCACGCTCGGCACTTCTTCCCTGGCGCAGGACAAGTCGATTGTCGTCGCTTCAACGACTTCAACCCAGGATTCGGGTCTCTTCAGTCACATTCTGCCCCTGTTCACCGCCAAGACCGGCATCGATGTCAGGGTGGTGGCGCAGGGCACAGGCCAGGCCCTCGATACGGCGCGGCGCGGCGACGCCGATGTCGTGTTCGTGCACGCGAAGTCCCAGGAAGAGAAGTTCGTCGCCGATGGTTTCGGCGTAGAGCGTTTCGATGTCATGTACAACGACTTCGTGGTGATCGGGCCGAAGTCCGATCCGGCCGGGGTCAGGGGCGGCAAGGACGTGTTGGCGGGGCTGAAGGCAATCTACGATCATGGCGCCGCCTTCGTATCGCGCGGCGACAAGTCGGGTACGCACGCAGCCGAGCTCAAGCTCTGGCAGGCCGCCGGTCTCGATCCGGCTGCCGCCAAGCCGGCGTGGTACCGCGAAATCGGTCAGGGAATGGGCGCAGCGCTAAACACCGCCGCCGCCATGGGAGCATATCTCCTGGCTGACCGCGCGACCTGGATGGCGTTCAAGAACAAGGGTGATCTCGAGATCGTTCTCGAGGGAGACGACAAGCTGTTCAATCAGTACGGAATCATTCTGGTGAACCCGGCCAGGCACCCGAACGTGAAGAAGGAGTTCGGCCAGGCGTTCATCGACTGGATCCTGTCGGCCGAAGGGCAAAATGCGATCCGCTCCTACAGGATCGGGGGCCAGCAGCTCTTTTTCCCCAACGCGCAGGGCGCGAAGCTCGAGCAGGCCGGCTGAGACCTGTGACTGTGTCTCGCTTTGCTAAAATCCCTCGCCTCGAGGAATTCTGCACATCTTCCACAGAAGTCTGATTATTCGCAGGTTTTGACCGGGCCTACGATTGTTCTTTTGCAGATCGCAAATTGGATCGGCCAAGGCAGAGGGGACTGCCACACCGATCAGCCGCTGGTTTGGGTGACGAGAGATCGCTGAGAGAAACACACAAGGCTGGCAACTGATGCCGCCAGCTACCTGGGAGGCAGGCCAAATGTTTGACAAGGAACATCTCTGGATACCGAAACTGAAGCAGCAGCTTTCCGACAAGCTGATCACGCGGCGCGAATTCGTTCGCTACTCGACGCTGCTCGGCATGTCCGCCGGCGCCGCCTACATGTGGGCAGGCAGGATCACCGGTCAGCCCTTCGCGCCGCCGGCAAAGAGATTGAATCCCTCACCATCACGCTTGGGACTTACATTGCCGAGCAAATCCATGCGGAAAAGCAAGAGCGCATCGCTCAGGTTGCGGAATTAAAGAATCAGATCGTGAAGCTGCAAAGCTTTATCGATGAGCAAAAGTTGGCTCAGCGAAAGTTCAAAGTTGTAGCGATCAGCGGCAAGGATGAAGATGATGCTGCATGAAAATGCGCCGTTGGTCTGCCCTCCTGCTCCAGCGGCAAGCAGGGCAACGGTGCCGTTGGTTCTGATCACTTCTTTCCAACGGTGCCGTTGCTCTCCTTCGTTCGTACACGGACAAAGGGACGCGGAATATGACTCGGGGATAGGTGCGATGGAAAAAATTCATGTGTTCTGAAAACCGACGGCCACAGAAAACATCGAATAGGCAGAAAACAGGCTGAATGATGCTCGCGAAACGAGGCAGAAAACCGAATGGACGAATAGGGGCTAAACGGGGCGTCAAGGCCCTCCCATCAATAATTCGGGAGCGCCGCGGCAACACAACCCATCGGCCTCTCTACGATGACCCTGTAGCCAAGCGCAGAGGCAGAAAGCCGATGCTGCCGATGCCAGACAATCTCACCCCTCGGCAAGAGCAGCTTTGGAAGCAGTACTCTCGCCTTGCGTCCTGGCTGACGGAAGCAGACACCGCAATGTTCCGTACCTTTTGTCATCTCACAGAGAGACAAGAGCGGCAGGGGCTGAGTGCTGCGATGCTACGAGAATTTCGCATGGTATGTTCGACACTGCACTTGGATCCCAGTTCCAGAGCGCGACCCATCGAGCGCACAGAGACTTTCGCCGCTAGCCAGACCACCGCAAAGCCGCAAACTCAATTGAAGAGCGGCAAGTTACTGATCTGACTCGCAGATTGGAAGATTGTGCCGGTTGGCTACTGGCTACATTTTGACGGCGACGTTGAGGAGTTGGAAGGCGCGCTGGTGGAGAGGGGTTGGGTCTGCATAGACCACGAAGGTGTTCTGCAGATCGGGTTCCATCGCCATGATGTTGCGGGTAAGGGTGGCGAGATCGGCCAGGAGCGATCGGAAGCTGTGGACGGTGAAGCCGTCATCGGTGCGCTTGGTTGCCGCTTTGCGATCGGCGGCACTTGAACGCTCGGCCTTGGCGACGATTGAGGGGCGAGCGGCCTGGGCATCTGGCTTGTTGTGATCCTCGAAGAGGATTGGCGCGAGCACTTGGCGCATGTGCCATTCGAGATGATAGGCGAGCATGCACAAGAGCACATGAGCGCGAACGCGCTGAGGGAGGCGATGATGGATGGGCCTCACTTCGAGATCGACCGTCTTGAGACTGCGGAAGGCGCGCTCGACGTTGGCGAGTTGCTTGTAGGCGGCAACTGTCGCGGTAGCGTCGAGCGTTTTGGGGTCAAGGTCGGTGCGCACGACATAGATGCCGTCGAGCATGGCCTCGGCGGCGATCTCGTCGCTCTTGCGCGCCAGGGTCAAGTCTGTGTCGGTGATGGTGAGCTCGAAATGCTTGGCCATCTTGTAGCGGTTGACCACCGCCCCGACGGCGAGCGCAATCTTGTCCTTGCCGCGCAATGGCCGCTTCGCTCGCCGGGCGCGGGCCTGGATCTTGAGCAGGACCTGCTCGGTGGCATCGAGCAACTCGCGCCGCTTGCGCGCCCGCTCCTCGGCCAAGAGAGGATTGCGGCAGACGATCAACCGCTCCCCGGGATAGTCGGGCGAGGCGATCTCGGCAAGATCGCGCTCATCGAACAGAGATAGCTGGATCGCCCCTTGAGCGGCGAGGCTGGCGATCTGTGGCGCCCGCAGGGCGGTGATGAAGTTGAGGCCGGCCGGCTTCACCGTCTCCTCGATGCGGGCCTGGGTGATCATGCCGCGATCGCCGATCAGCACCACCCGCTCGAGCCTGAAGCGCTGCTTGAGCTTGCTGATCTGGCTCGCCAACGTCGTTGGATCGGCGACATTGCCTTCGAACACCTCGACCGCCACCGGACATCCCTCGGCGGTGCACAGAAGCCCGAACACGATCTGCAGCTTTCCCCGCTTGCCGTCGCGGTTGAAGCCCAGCTTGGCAAGCGGACAGCTGCGGCCTTCAAAATAGGTCGAGGTGACGTCGTAGAGAACCAGCGTCCCCTCCCGCAGATGCCGCTTGGCCAGCGCTCGCTCGATCCGCTCCTGCTGGTCCACCAGCCAGTCGAGCGCTGCATAAAGCGCCTGCTCGTCAACCGCCCCCAGCTCGAGCACCTCGCCCAGCGAGCACGTCGCCGTCTCGCCATCAAGACCGCGTGCCGTCGCCAGCTTGGAGGCGGGATCAATCAGCCTGGCCACGATCATCGCGATGGTCAGCGCCACTTGGTGCTTGGGCTGCCGGCCGCCTTGGGAGAGGATGCGATCGAGCCTGAGCCTGCGCAACAGGCCGAGCGCCGCCGCAACATGGCCGTGCGGCAGGCTGCGCACCACCCGCAACCGTTGCGGATCCATCGGCGTCGCCGCCTCGTTGCGCAACACCCGGCGCAATGCCGCGACCTTCGCCGCCGGCCAACTCGACAGGTTGGCAAGGGTGCGCTTCCTGATCTTGTCGCCGTCGCGATAGCTCTCGCGCAGCAAAATCGCTGGCGGCGAACTGCGATTGGGGATGACCTCGACGTACATGGCAAGCTTAAATCACGGCCATCCCGACCTGTCAAGCCAAAAGTCATATCTACATGGGTACAAACACAATCCGTTTTTGCCGCATTATGATTCCTCTTCAATGACTTAGCCGAAAAATCGAGGGTAACTTCCGACTAGTGAGCCGTGGCCTCATCGCCCCAAGGATCATCCGACAATGACCGACGAAAATAAAAATGATTGGCACTTTTCCATCTGGGATGAAGAGCTAGAGCACTGGCGTGCTCCAACCTTGGCAGAACTCGAGGAGCGATACGAGATCAAGCTCTATCGCGCCATCGCATGCTGGGACGCGGAACAACGTCTAACTGTTACTCGGAGAAGGCCCCTGTTCTCACTCTCCGAGAGACCTCAGGGGCAGGCGCCACGCGTCGGTTCCATTCGCGTAGCGCCGCCTCTGAGGTCAGGTACAAAGGCACTCCACTATGGGTGATTGGCAACTTCATTCTCCGACCGAAACTCTAGGGCACCTCGAATAATACGCCGAATTGGCGTTTTGAGCGTGGCCTTGAGCGCGCGATCGCATCGGTCGTGCTTGTGGGGGGCCCGTTCGGGCCGTTTTGGCCCCGGCTCGGCGTCGCGGGGGCATTTTACGCGACGCCGGGCAGACTCCGCCCCTTGATCGGCTCAGGCAGGAGCTGCCGCGACCCGCTCGAGGTGAGCCAGCCGGCTGATGTTATAGACCAGGTTCATGAGCCCGATCTTGGCGGCGGCCCGCACCATGCCGATGGTGCGCACAATCGTGCCGCCCATCGAGGTATGCTGATGGCCGAACACATGCTCGACGCGGGCGCGCACCCGCGAGCGCGTGGTGTTGCCGACCTGCTCGCGCTCTGAGAGTGGGCGGCCGCGCCAGGCCCGGCGATGGACGCGGCTCTTGTAGCCTTGCGCCTTGAGCGTGGCCTCGGTCTCGGCCGAACGGTAGGCGCTGTCGGCCCACACCTGGACTCTAGATAACCATTGGGATTGGTCGGACTGGAAAGCTTGGCGAGCTGGACGGGATCGCGCGGACGCTTCTCGCCCTTGGGGCCTTTAGGCATGGTACCTCTGCGTGCTTTGGGCTAAGCTACATCAATCAGCCTGTGAATACGACGGTGGACTCAAACAGGGGGAGTTTATGGCGATACGCAGGTGTCTCATTGCTTTCGCTCTTCTTGCTAGCGCCGCCTCGGCGGCAGCGCAAGACAAGGACAAACTTGGCGAGCTTCAGTTTTCCTCTTGCCGAGGATGTCATATCGTGGGCGACAAAAAAAAGTGGAAAAAGAGCGGCCCCCATCTCAATGAACTGTTCGGTCGCAAGCCCGGCAGCTTGCCAGAATACACATACTCTCTAGCCATGGTCGAGTTCGGGAAAGACCACGTATGGGACGAGGCAACCCTGACCGCCTTCCTCCGCGACCCGCCTAGCGTGTTGCCTGGCTCTACCATGAAATTCACCGGCGGCCTCAAAACGGATGAACAACTTCGGGCCTTGCTCGCCTATCTCGCATCCTTTGACAAGGATGGGATGGCCCCAAATTAGGGCCGGCAATTTCAAACTGACCCACTACCGCGGCGGTAGCGCTTTGCGCCTCGACCGATAAAGGGTAAGTTGCGCGCTTGGCTTTGAGGTTGACGTCGCAAGGCGGTGAATGATGTGGATTGCTGGCGCGCTTTTAATGATCCTTTTCGGCGCTATGCTCGGTTACATCGGCTTGGCCCTCGACGACATGTTAGCCTGGGCAATAGTGGGTGGGATCTTGGTGCTGGTTGGCATATTTCTGCTGGTGTGGTTTTGGCGCTCGGCTACGACCATGATTGTGCGCGATTGGTTTCGGTGGTGATCCGCCAGCAGGCGGTCGAGCGATGGACGTGGCGGCTCGATTAGAGAATTTCGGGACTGACGCGGGTCGGGGTCCCTAACCATCAACCTGCGGAAGTTGCCTTACTCGTTCCTTGTATCGAAGTACCAACCGGCATCGTCTGATCTATGATCTTGGTGAGCTTGTTGCGTCTGCGCCTCCATGCGAGATACCCGAAAACAAGAAAAAGGCCGCCACCGAGCATGAGTATCACCAGCATAAGAAGCTTCAGCCCCCAAAGAGTTCCCACGCGAAACAGCTCCTAAACGCCAGGGTGATGGCCATAGAGCAAAGGAAGCCACCAATTCCCCATTCCATGATGTGAGCGGATTCCATGTCTCGAATTTCTTCAAGCTCGTCCTTATACACGGATATGATTTCCCGACGTCGAGGGAGAAAGGCGAAGGATACCGAGTTTCTAGTCATAACGTTGGTGCGTCGGACTTGTAGGCGTAGTTGCCCGTATATATCAACTTTCACTTTCAGTCTCCAACAACTCGAGGCACGCAGACACCATGGGAGTGAGCTGACGAGGCTCCCATTCGACCTTCATTCCAACGCATTATGACCTCACGCTCCAATTCTGAAAAACGAACGTATTTGAGAAGAGATAACTCCGTATACTGAATAACTGATAATATGTCATTTATGTTTCGCAGAACTACTTCTTGAAACCTGCCTTTCTCACAACTAAAGTGGCATTGAGAACAAAGAGACTTTCATGCTTGTTGGCTATGCTCGCGTTTCAACAGCCGATCAAAGCATCGATCTTCAACTGCAAGCACTAGCACAAGCTGGCTGCGAGCAAATCTTCCAAGACAAAGCATCGGGCGCCAGGGCTGATCGTGCCGAACTGAACGCGGCAATTGGGTTCATGCGAACCGATGATTGCCTGGTTGTGTGGAAGCTGGATCGACTAGCGCGTTCGATCCGCCACCTGATTGAAACGGTTGATACGTTTGAAAGAAGGGAGATTGGCCTTCGTTCCCTCACGGAGAGCGTTGATACGACTACGCCGGGAGGTCGGCTCGTATTTCATATCTTTGGCGCATTGGCTGAGTTTGAGCGGGCAATCATTCGCGAACGAACACAAGCGGGATTGATAGCAGCAAGGCACGCCGGTCGTCGCGGAGGGCGACCCAGGGCACTAACAGATCGCGATATCCACGCCGCTAAAGCGATGTTGAGTGACCAACGTATAACAGCACTTGAGGTGGCAAATCGCTTGTCTGTGTCGCTCTCAACGTTGTACCGCTACATTCCAGCGGCAAAGGAACAATACTGCACAGCATCAAAGAGACTTGACGCGTGACGCGTGAAGGCTGTGAGCAAATCTTTCGAGATGCTGCATCGCGAGCCAAGTTTGATAAAGAGCAATTGCTTGCTGCCCTCAACTTTGCACGCATGGGCGATTGCATCGTCGTGTGGAAATTAGATGGACTTGCTCGATCCCTCGCACAGCTCATCGAAGTCGTGGCCGATCTCGATAGAAAGGGAGTTGGCCTCAAATCAATGGTAGAAAGTATCGATATCATCACCCCAGGCGGCAAGTTGATTTTCCATGTCTTCGGTGCGCTTGCGGAGTTCGAGCGATCAATCATTAGGGAAAGTAAGCTAGCAGCATTGAACACTCCGAAACGGATGGTGGGAGGGCGGCCAAAAGCCTGCTGAGCGCAATATTCAGCAGCCAAAGCACTTCTGAAGGATCCATGTACTACGGAACCTGACGTTGCCAATCGCCTTTCAATCTCGCTCTCAACGTTACACCGCTACAGCCGCCGGCAAGGCGAGATGCTCTAAGTACTTGAGTAGTGATCCGAGTGGAATGCAGCATTGTTTCTTTTCGTTAATTCTAAAGGTCCATTTGAAGTTCTTAGCTTGCCTGTTGGTATTGCCGTATCGCCATTGAAGTTGAGGCTTCTTTTTCGCTGCAACCGTTCGACTACTTGGGAAAGGTGCATGATGCTTCGAGCCAGCCTGTCTGCCACGAAGTCATCGCACTTGCCGGAAAACATCCAAGCTTCCTGAACGCCTGCGCCGTTAGTACGTTCGAAGGGGAGACCGGGGTGATGAAGGGCTGCCCGAGGTTTACGCGACCGGGGCGTTCTGCCTGCACCCTACGATCTTCGAGGGTTCGCAGTTGGCCGCTCAGTGTCGATACAAATGTGCTTGAAGCGGATGCACGAACCGAATACTTCGTACCTCGGTTTCTTTTGCAACGACAGCTCACAACAATGTTCGATTTCAAATGGTGGCGAAATCGATGACGGATTCTTGGGATGATCTAAAGCAGCGCGGTGAGCCATCAATCAACGAGCTCACGACTAGGAGCGTTGGCAAATCGCAACACATAGAATTTAAGGAGAAAGGCGATCCCCGCTCGCCCGACCTTGGCAGAGGTGACAGGCAAAAGTTAGGAGAGGCTCTTTCCGCGTTCAGCAATGCTACCGGAGGTATCTTGATTTGGGGGGTAGGGACTAGAGGCACAAGCGAGGATGAGAAGGTAGCTGACACACTGAAGCCAATCTCTGATGTTCAGCGCTTTGCGAACAAGATTGAGGAATTGTCATCCACCTATCTCTCACCTCCAAACCTAGACTAGATGTTGAAGTTCTTCCGATAGCTGTAGCCTCCAAAAGTGCTGGCTATGTTGCTGTCCGAATTGGCAGATCGGATCAGCGCCCCCATATGAGCATAGCGCCAGGTCATCATTCATATTTTTTACGAGTTGGCGCATCTACCCGCCCGATGGTGGACTTCGAAGTCCGTGACATGCTTCGTATCAAGACGATTCCCCAGCTAAGCGTCGGGTATGTCTTTCGGCGTGTTGCAATTTCTGCGACCGAGACTTACGAAATCGCGTTAACACTGGCCAATGTAAGTGAGATTTCGGCCTATCATGCATATCTTATTATCGACCATACCGACCTAACCCCATTCCATGAGAAGTATGGAAACTTCTCTGGCTTTGCGCTGGCCCATCAACGTCATGGATTTCGAGCTGCGACAGAGACTATTCTCCACCCGGGTTTTGAATTACCTGTCGCGGCAACGCCTTTCGAGGTGAGTAGAAATCACTCTAGCGACATCGAAGTGCGGTTGCAGCCCGGGCAGCATTTCAAATTCGTGACTGACCTGCCACCCATTCAAGTCGTCTGTCGTATCGGTTGTGAGAATTCGCCTGCTCGACAGGTTACGGTTCTTGTTTCATCGTCCGAGTTGGAAGAGGCGATTGATAAAGCGACAAACAATACCATACCCGGCAGACAGCGTTTCTAGCGGCGGCCATTCGAAAAAGTTTAGACCTTTGCGCGGCGATTGTTTCACACCAGCGACTGTGGCACTTAGAGCAGGTTCCGGTCATATTGACGTATAGCCGGCATGCCTGAAGTAGTTGCGACATTCGGCGCTGTTTACGCTGAGCACGAAGGAGCCGATGCGCCGGTACAGACCGTGAATAGTTTGTTCTGAGACCTTGCGGAGAAATGCCTTGAATTTGCTGAAGGGCAGCTCAATCGGATTGAGATCCGGCGAGTACTGCGGAAGGTAGCGCAGCGTTGCGCCAACCGCTTCGATCGCCGCCCGCACACCGGGAACTTTATGAGCCGGAAGGTTGTCCATCACCACGATGTCGCCCCGCTTGAGCGTCGAAGCCAAGCACTGCTCGACATAGGCTACGAATGCCGCTCCGTTGATTGGCCCGTCAATGACCATCGGCGCCACCATCTTATTGTGACGCAGAGCGGCCACGAAGGTGACCGTCTTCCAATGCCCGTGCGGAACGTGACTGATGAGCCGTTCGCCACGCGGCCAGCGTCCCCTGAGACGGACCATGTTCGTGCTGGTCGCGGTCTCATCGATAAACACCAGCCGTGTCGTATCAAGATATCCCTGCTGGCGTATCCAGCGCCGCCGCGCCCGCGCCACGTCGGCTCGATGTTGCTCGGCGGCCCGCAGGCTTTTTTTTGAAGGTGATCCCATGGCGCTCGAAAAAGCGCCAAACCGCGCTCCGGCTACCTGGAATCCGCCGCTTCTTCATCACCACCACAATCTCATTCAGCGTTCGGTCCGGCTGCTCGCCAATCAGAGCCAGAAGTCGCTCGGCATAATCCTCCAAAACCGAACGGCTACCCCCGCGCGGCTTCGGTGCCGCCACGCCGTGATCGTGCCAAGCCTGCAGCCATTTGACCGCCGAACTCGCGCTGATCTCGAAGCGCTCAGCCGCCTCGTGCCGCGACGCGCCCTCTTCTACCGCAGCAATTACTCGCTCACGCAGGTCACCAGAATACGATTTCGGCATCGTCGGCCCCCAGCAGATCGCAGCGAATCAATGCCGATAAACTCGCTCATTCGAAACGATTAGGGAATCCCAATTCAATTCTGGCGAAACTTGCTCTAAGATCGGGCGGTCAGGTCAGACTGTCCGAGCCCAATGCAATCCTGAAGGTGCTGGCTGCTCTGCTGCTCTTGAGTATAGGAGTATACTGAGGATCGGAGTCTTGTGTGACGTCGGTCACTAATCAAGACCTGTGCAGTTCCTGGTGCCGGGCAAGGTCGAACGGCGCGAGTTCGAGTATCGCCGCCACGGCACGCAGACCTTGATCGCCGCCTTCGATGTGACCACCGGCAAGGTCGAGGCCGTGATCGGCAATACGCGGACTGAGAAAGATTTCGCGCGATTTCTCGGCAACTTGCTGCGCCGCCCCCAACACACGTTGGGACATCGTCTGCGATAATCTCGACATCCACCTTTCCGGAGTTCGTCGTCCGCCTCGTGGCTCGCCACTGCGGCCTCAACAGCGAACTCGGCGTCAAAAGGCAAGTCCGGGGTGCTCGCCTCCAAGCGAACCCGTGAGGCGTACCTGCGGCAGCCCGAGCATCTCATCACCTTCCACTTCACGCCCAAACACGCCTCCTGGCTCAACCAAATCGAAATCTGGTTCTCCATCCTGGTCCGAAAGCTCCTGCGGCGCGGCAACTTCGCCAGCAAAAGCGAGTTGCGGGCCAAAATCGAGCAATTCATCGCCTGCTTCAACCAGACCATGGCAAAGCCCTTCCGCTGGACCATGGCCCAGCGACCACTCAACGGGCTGGGATAAAAATGAGTCCCTTATTCTCGCTCAGCGGCACTAGTCTAGTGACTTGGCGGATTGAGTTCTACCCTCAAGTCGGACATCAGCGATTCAAGCGGATCGCGAGTTCCAGTCGGATAAAGAGCCTTATCTGCGACTTTGGGAAAGGTATCGCTTTTCCAGAACGTCCTCGGAGTGAATCGAAATTTGGCGACCAAACGGCGTCCCCAATCCACCTCGTAATGAGGATAGTGAGCTTTCTGATCAAACTCGGATATCTCTGGATATTCTCCCAATAGGTAGCCCTCCTGAAGGTGTGGGCGCATCGCTGATGGTGGACATGCACTTGAGAAGTCGAACGATCTGCAAACCCGCTTCGGAGCTGGCAGTTATCGCGCCGCTGAGATTCGGAACTCCAAGGATGAACACAAAGGCCTCCGCTTGTGTCTTCTCCATGCCATCTCTACGTGAGGTCAGCGTTGCGAACGATGCAGCTATGCGCAGGGAGTGCGTGACATCCAGCAAAGGAGTATCGCAGACGCCATAGTGCTGCAATATCGACCAACGCAGTATCCGCTGCCGTTCTAGCCGTTCGGATCCAAGCATACCTCATTTTCATAGCGGCAGTACGAGCTTCTGCTCCGCGTCGTTCAGCTTCATAAATCGCGCCCGAAGCACTTCTGGTGACGGGTTGGTCCCTAGGCTTGGCGAGCGAAACAGTGTCGGCTTAAAACTCGAATTCCCTTGGTCGTTTTTGACATCTAAATGCTGCCCTCGAAACAGGAGTACGTAGTCACGGTTCCGAAACTGCAGTTCTGCCACTTTCTTAGCAAGATCGATGAAGCCTCCAACGGTGTGTCCGGGGCCGGTTCGAATGGCAGTATTTGAAACGGGGCATGCCTTCGACAAATCGTGCGTGAAAGACCAAATTTTCTGACTTCCGATCGTTTCCATCGGTGCTTATCCACCTTGGGTAACCCGTAGCAGAATGGCCCAATGTGCTCTTGGGTTGATCCTGTGAATCCTTACCCAATTCCCTCCCTTGATTCGAACCTACCTGCCTAGTCCGTCCAGCGGTCCAGCAGACGATTGTTCGGTAAAGGTGGCTGCGTGTCCCCGACCCAAACTACAGCCAAACTACATCGGTAGAGCGAATTCCTCGTCCACATGGCGTCCACCAGGGCTTTCAAGTGTGCCTTTAACCTTGTGCCATCATTCACCGCGTCGTGGATTGGGGTATCTGTTGCGCGCATTCTTGACCTTCTTGATGATTCCTACCAGCCATGTTCGCAACGTCTCAGGCGAGGAGAAGGGATAATGTTGAACGGCGATCCGCGATGTTGCCTTCGCTTGAAAAAAGGTATTCCGCCGGACACCGTCATATCCGAACTCCCCATCAGCGGCCGCCGCAAGCGTAGATATCCAATCGACAACGATCCCCACGTCTCTCTCTAACTGAGCCGACGTAATTTTCTTCCCAGTGATTTGCCCGTGCATCAGCTTGTTTCGGATCAGGCGTATTCGGTGCATTTCCTTCGACAAACCATCAAACTGCTGCCCCAGCAGGCCTGGCACAGACTTAACCCCTAGAGCGCCAATCGCTTTCTGGAACACTTCTGGAGAGAGATCCCATCGCTCCACTAGGACGGAAATGATGCCATCTATCGCTTGCTTGTTAAAACCATCGTGTTGGAAAACCAAAAAACAAAAAAGGCGGCGCAACTGCTTCTCATGCTTCACCCATGAGAGCAATAGCGCATCAACTCGACGCGTCTCGGCATCGGAATGCCAGAGTGCTGCAACGGTTCCGAACTCTTTCGCCAGATTGGGCGGAATGCATAGTGTTCTCATGGTTGCGAGCTTGTCGGGATATCTGCTAGCAGCTAGCGATCAACATGCTTCGGCACTGAGGATTCCGTGGCGACGTGAAAACTGCACAACTGCAAACGACAAGCGATGTGAGGCGAAAAAGCCAAAAAACGCATTTTAGCCAGATCGCTAGGGGTATTCTGCTAATTTAAGGGAAGACAACAGTCATGATCGAGGCCCCCACGGATCGTTCTGCGCTGGAGTCAGCCAGCAAACGGTCCTGAGTGTGCTGACCACCAGTGCCGCCGTCGCCGTATTCGACGCGAATGCCCCTGTAGTTGGCCTGTAGTTTGTAGAAACCAGCAAACCACCTCCTGAGAGGTAAGTCATTGAAAAATTTGGTGCGCCGAGCAGGACTTGAACCCGCGACCCCCAGATTCGAAGTCTTAGAGGCTCGGAACTTCCCCATAGGGTAGCGAAAGAAAGCGAAAAGAGGGTAAAAGGGCGGAGCCGATCTGCTATTGCCCTTTGTATTCAAGGCTTTCGCCTCCTTTAGCCCGCCTTTCGCTAGGGTAGACCGTAAAAGCCTAGAGCGTCCGGAGGGCGTCGAAGGTCGCGGAATAGGAAGCGATTTCACTTCCGAATTTTTATCGAAAAGGGGAAACCATGAAAGCGAAGCAAGCGCCGTTTAAGTTGACCGACCGAAGCATTGCGAAGTGCGCCGCGCCGAAAACCAAGGAGCCGACAACCTACTGGGATAGCGAACTGAAGGGTTTCGGTTTGCTGGTGACGTTCAGGAACAAGCGCAAGCGGATTGCCGCTCGCGATATTCGCCGCGACGGCAAGCGAGTGGCTCAGCGCCGAATTCAAGATCGGAACCTGCCCGCCGATGGATGCGGAGGAGGCGCGGCATCGAGCGTCGAAGCTCCTCCGCGATATGGAGGATGGAATCGATACCCGAAGGCAAGCGCGAGAGCGGCACGAGCCTCAAGGAATGGTACGGGGTATCATGTGAAGCACAAAATGGATATTGGTAAGTTGAAAACCTCGACAGTCCATCTTTACGATTACCAGATGACTCACCTGGCGGAGTTTGCCGATAGACCGTTGGGCGCCATCACCGCAGAGGATTTGGTCGAGCAGTTTAAGCGGATCAAGAAGCGGATCAACGCTAACGGGACGCGTCTTGGGGATGGGGCGACTACCGCGAAGAACACCATCAAGCTTTTCAAATCGATTTACAAACACGCCATCCCACGCTCGGAACCGCCATTGCCGCCGCTCCCCGATCATCTGCTGGAGCTACCCGCGCCGAAGAAGGTTCGGGAAACGATCTTGCCTGAGAAGAAGATGAGCCTTTGGTACGACACCTTGAGGATGTGCCGTAATGCCGAGCATCGAGATTATATTGTATTGGTGCTGTTGACCGGCATGCGCAGGCGGGAGGCGACGAAGCTCCAGTGGTCGGAGATTGATTGGGAGGAACAGGAGATTCATCTACCAGCGAGCCGCACAAAGACAGGTCGCAAGAAAACTGTGCCGATTACGCGCGGCCTTGTACACGATATACTGGAAGCGCGCCGACCGATGATCGATCAGGGTTTCCGTTTTGTGTTCCCATCGGTAAGGAGCGCATCCGGTCACATTGAAGAACCGCGTTGGATACTGGGTTGGGTGGCTAAGCGTTGCGGTGTGTATGTTAGTGTTCATGCTCTCCGCCACACCTGCGCCACCATGGCGGAGATCGAATCGACCTTCCGCTAACTGCCATCGGCACGATGCTCCATCACTCTCCCGGTCGCAACGTCACGAGCGGCTATATTCATCCGCAGCCGCGACGGCGGCACGCGGTAGCTCAGTTGGTTGCCGATGAAATTATGCGGCTGTGCGGGGTCGCGCCGGTCGCTCTGCTAGTGATGAGAAAGTTGTGGCGCTGTTTGCGGAAAGATAGGTATCTAAGTCGCGCAAAGATTTCGCTTTGAGAATCAGGAGAAAAGAGCGAAAGTAATCGCGCCGAAACCAAAAATAGTAACGTAAGGCTCCGGGCAAGGCCGGGTGGGCCATTTGAGACCCACGAAGAACAAAGGCCCTTGGCGCAAAGGCGAGCTTGACGGACTTCCCTCTCTCTATCGAGAGGAACGGGGAGCCTAGCGGCAAGCAAGAAATTCCCCTCAACCCGTTTTGCTGTGGGAGCCTTGCGCTATGCCCAAACTCATTAAGGATGATCTTGAACGCGTTTCCGAAATGGCCGCGATGCATCCGCGCACGCGCTTGCTGCCGCCTGATGCTGCGCTCTACCTAGGTATGTCTACGCAAAGGTTATGCGAGCGCGTTGAGCAAAAGACCGGCCCCAAACATATTCCGCTCGGCACTCGCAGTCGCATATTTTTGAAAGGCGATCTTGATGAATGGCTCGAAAATCGCAGGGCCAATCCTGGGACAATAAAGTCAACCGAGACCGCTCGCGATCAAGAGACCGGCCGCAAACGTGCGGAGAAGGCACGTAACAAACGCAAGCGAGAAGCAGCGTAAGCGGCAGCGGAATAATGTCGATGTTGATTCAAAAGAAAAGCCCCCACCGGTTTAGGGCACAGCGGGGGCATATTGAAGAGTGCATATATAATGCGAGACAGATTATCCCCGAAACTCCGATTTAACACTACAACTTTTGCCGCCGCGCCTCTTAGCTACCGGAGGCGGCCATGAGTGTGCCGTTTCAGCCCGACATTGAGGCTGCGATCACGTTCCTAAGACAGTTCCATAAAGAGCGGGTGAAGCTGGTTACGGCAATCTGGCCTGCGCCTGAGAAAAATCTACCACTTCAGAACAAGCTGTTTCGATCCGGAGAGGGCGACGCCGCTGCGAAATGGATCAGGGAACGGAACCTAGCAGGATGGAATTTATATTTTTCCGTCAACGAACCTCCATCCGGCTGGGGTGATGCGCGAATGAAAGAGGCCAATGTCTATCGCGCCCCCTATTTGCACATCGATGTTGACTTCCGCGTCGGTGAGGACCCAGCGCGAGAGCAGGAGCGCATCGAGGCGCTATTCCTCGACCCAGAAAAGCGACCGGTGGGCGTACCCGAGCCCACAGCGGTAGTCATGACCGGTGGCGGCTATGCCGGGTACTGGCGGCTTGCTGAGCCAATCGTGCTCGATGACACAACACGAGCGCAGGTCAAGGGACTTAATGAGGCGCTCGCCAAACAGGCTTTCGAGGGCGCAGACGCCTGCTTTAACCTCGACCGGATTATGAGGCTGCCGGGGACCATAAATTGGCCCACGACAAAGAAGCTGAAGCGAGGTCGCACACCGGCCTTGGCCCGGGTTGTATCGCAAATTGAGCGGGCCTATGAGCTGAAGGATTTTGCCGGTGTGGCGGGTTCGCAGAAGGATGCCCACGGAAAGAAGAACGGCGCGGGTCCGAACAGAACCATTGGCGCTCCGCAATACCTCAAATCAGTTGATGAGCTCGATGCGTGGCGCGTTGGGGACCGAGTTAAGACAATAATCATTAATGGGCGGGTGCCTGGCGCGACCAAAGATAAAGACGACTCACGCAGCGCATGGCTATTCGACTGCGTGTGCGTCTTGGTCCGGATGGTGGTACCCGACGAAATCATCCTCGGCATCCTCCTCACTCCAGTGTTCGATATCTCGGAAAGCGTCCTCGAACATGGGCATGGTGCAGAGAACTACGCGCGCCGACAGATCGAGCAGGCCCACGAGCGGGTGGACCGTTCTAAGGCTGAGGCTGAGGCTGCGGCAACGGCACAAATGCCGAGTGTCTTGGAGTATGTGCCGTTTGCTCCTGTCGATCCGAAAACCTTGCGCCCACGCGAATGGTTATACGGTCGCCATTTTGTCGTTCCCTATCTCACAGCCACAGTGTCGAGTAGCGGCGCAGGGAAAACCTCCTTGTTGCTGGTGGAGGCTGTGGCGATGGCTACCGGACGCAACCTGCTCGGCTATCAAGTCCGAGAACGCTTCAAGGTTTTCTACTGGAACGGCGAAGATCCACTAGAGGAAATCATCCGTCGCCTTCATGCCATTCTGCTTTGGTTCAAGATCGATCGCAGCGAGATTGAAGGGTGGCTGTTCATCAGTTCTGGCCGATCCAAGAACGCTAAGATACTTCTGAAGAAGTTGACGGCCAGATGGGCCAACGACACCGACAAGATAATTGAAGACAAAGCGGCAGCAGCCGTTGCGAGTACGATCCGTGAGATTGGGTGTCGAGTGGCGATCTTCGATCCGTTCGTATCTACCCACGAGGTGCCGGAGAACGACAACACCCTGATAAATCAGGTGGCGATGAAATTTGCCGACATTGCCGAGGCGGAGCGCTGCGCCATTGAGCTGGTACACCATGTGCGAAAGACTACGAGCGAATTGTCTTCCGAGGATGCGCGCGGAGCGGGGGCGCTGAAGGCTGCGACACGCTCGATCCGTGTCGTTAATACCATGCCCCAAGGCGATGCTGCCGCCGCCAATATCCCTGAGACGCAGCGCCGCTTCTACTTCCGAGTTTACGACGACAAGAACAACCTCGCGCCGCCCGCCGAACGCAGCGATTGGTTTCGGCTGGAGAGTGTTGATCTGGATAATGCGGCCGATGGCCTTGAGTCCGACAAGATTGGTGTCGTGACTTCATGGGAATGGCCAGAGAACACCGACCTATCACTAACGACCGTCCGCGCCATACAAGGGCTCATCGACGCTGGTGAATATCGGTACAGTGCTGCTGCGGTCGATGGGGTCTGGGTGGGAGAGGCGTTCGCCGCGGTGCTCGGGCGCGATACTAGCAATAGCAATGACAAGAAGATGATCAAGAAGCGCATCGAGGAATGCCTCAAGAAAAAGTTCCTAAAAAAGGATGTGCGACCGGATGAGCATCGCGAGAAACGCCCATGGGTAGTTATCGACCAATGGGCAAACCCCGACAACGAACCCCTCTAATGGCTGGGGCACGGCGAAGGCACGGCGGCAGTACGGCGCGGTATTGGGGCCTCTGCCGAGCCGTATCCCCGCCGCCGTACCCCTAGTTTCCTAGGGGGCGGCGGGGTACGGCGGCGGCCCTACCCTGGGCTAGGCCCACGGCCCCAAAAAAAGAGACAGGGGTACGGCGCGCGGTACGGCGGGCTAGAGCCTTCGAGGAGCGTGCAGGGTGGGGTTTTGCGGCTTCCCGCGCCTCCCCCGCCTTCCGACCCTCGAAACAGCGCTCCCCGGCGATCCTCGCGGCTCCTCGAAGGGCCGCCCTCGACCCTCAGTACACCGACTAAAGGAACGTAGCCGATGACCTACTACGCAGGCCGAAGGTTCTAAAGTCATTTAGTGAACACCTCTCTCACCATCATTGATCAGCTCATCGCCGCGAACGCGAAGGAGCGAGAGAAGCTGTTACAACTTCGCGCCGTGCTTGGTGGCCGGTCTATCATCACAGAAGAGGATTCAAGAGCAGCGCGCAAGGCAGCCAAAGTTGAAGAGCTAGAGGCCAAGTGTAGACTTCATGAGTTCGAGATTAAAGACGGTTGTGTCCGGTCTCGTCACGCGCGGCAGTTACTAGGAGATATTAAACATTCGACATTCCGTAGTTGGTTAGATAGGCGGCACATCAAGCCGCAGAAGTTTGGCTACGCCAACAATAGTCCGAATTGGTTTCCGCTGGAGGCTATCGCGGAAAGATTGATTGAACGCGAAGCAAAAGATTTTTGAACTTATTGGCTAAAGTTGGTTGAAGTAGGTCTTTCTCCTCTCCCGATTTAGGAATTTACTTCGCGGCGAATTTAATTTGAGGAGATGCCTCTGTGTCTCGACCGATAGCACACGAACTCAATAATCCTCCCGATAATTGCGAAGCAACTTATTGCGCAAAAGGGCAAATGGTCCCGCCTCTCGAATGATGTTGAGAGCGGAGTGATCCAAGAGTTACCGGCTAGAGCCGAGCGCATCATTAAGGCCGCAATGAACGCGGGCAACTTGTCGGACCCTGAATGGGTGGCGAATGTTACCGACGCTAATCTAGCGAGTCATGCCTTTATTGAATCCCTTACCAGCACGAGCGCATTTGTATCGATGCTCACCGGCAATAACATATGGCGTGTGCCGCTGCGTACGCCGATCAGCGTCAACGCGACCGCTGCGACCGGCTATGTAGTTGGCGAAGGAATGGGCAAGCCTCTTTCTAGGTTATCGATGACTTGCCTCACCATTCCGCTGCTCAAGGCGATTTGTATGTGCGTCATCAGCGATGAGGTAGCGAAGCAATCAATCCTCCGCGTCGCAGGCCTACGTCTCTCGACAATTGCGACAGGGAGCAGCAGAAGCATTGGACGCTACCTTCCTAGCGCGCATTGTCGATACCTCTACCCCGATCATAAATTCGAACGGTACGACTGCCGCTGCTGCGGCTGGAGATCTCAAGAACCTTCTCAGCATGGTTCCGAACACAGGCAACCAGAAGCTCTTCTTCGTTGCCTCGGCTGACGTAGCCATCGCAGCCGCTACCCTTACCGATACCGCAGGGCAATTCGTATTCCTGAGTATGTCGCCTGATGGTGGGGAGCTTCTAGGCGTACCCTGTTTTGTTTCTGCTGGAGTGGACGCGGGAGAGCTTTACCTAGTCGATGCTTCCGGCATCGCTGGTGATGTCGAAGCAGCCACCATCGAGATTAGCAATCAGGCGACAGTGGAGATGGACGACGCGCCGGCGCAAGATTTAACGGTACCAACGGCAACGAGCGGAACGGTCGTCAGCTTATGGCAAGCGAACAGCCATGCGATCCGCTGTACGATTTGGTTTGGTGTCGAGCGCATCCGCGCTGATGCCGTGGCGAAGTTGGATCAAATTGGATGGGGGCCTGCCGTAACAACATGACAAACGTAACGCGCAAAGAGATTGAATCCCTCACCATCACGCTTGGGACTTACATTGCCGAGCAAATCCATGCGGAAAAGCAGGAGCGCATAGCCCAGATTGCGGAATTAAAGAATCAGATTGTGAAGCTGCAAAGCTTTATTGACAAGCAAAAGTTGGCGCAACGCAAATTTAAAGTAGTAGCCATCAGCGGAAAGGAAGAGTGCGCGTGAAGGATTGTGCCGCTGGGTTTCTCTGCTCTCCTAACCAGTGGCCTACTGGGCAGGTGTCGTTGGTTCTGGATCACCTCTTTCCAGCGGCACCTGTTCCTTTCTTCCGTACACGGACAAAGGGACGCGGAATATGACTCTGGGGATAGGTGCGATGGAAAAAATTCATGTGTTCTGAAAACCGACGGCCCAGGAAACTATATTGGCCCACGCCCCGCTTAAATTCCACAAATGAAATATGACCCCGAAGCCACCTACCCACCTTACCCCCGAGACTGCTGCTTGGTATCGGTCTGTCGTAGAGACCTACGTGTTGGAACCCCATCATATTCACTTGCTAACCCTTGCCTGTGAGGCCTTAGACCGCGCCAAGGCTGCGCGAATTGCTCTACAGAAGCACGGCCTGACTTATCTCGACAAAAGCAAGCTCCCGAGAACGCGGCCAGAAATCGCTATCGAGAGAAACGCGCACACCGTCTTTGCGCGTTTGCTACGAGAGCTTGATCTCGACCTGGCTGAAGCGCCGAAGATCCCAGAGGCACCGCGGCCACCGGCCCTACGCTCTAATCGGAGGAAGTCCTAGTGCCGATCAAGCTTCGCCGTCCCAAGCGTAAGCGGTTTCTCGTGACGCCAGAGATCATTGAGGCATTCCGCAATCGGGAAGTATTCAAGCTTCAGCGTTTGGTCGGGCTCAATCCTTCCTTGCCGGCGCCATTGCCGTTGGAGATCTCTGGTCTCGGAGTAGACCGGACAGGACCACCCAACGGTATCAAGCCGACACGCGACAAGATCGAAGCTTGGTATGTCGCACAGGATTGGCTGGCTGCGATTCGAGACAGCGAATGTAGGGAACAGGAATGATGAGAACCAGATCGAACGGCAAATGGCTATGCCGCTTTTGCGGCGAAGAGCTGCCGCACCTAACTCTCACACTAGAGGAGCAGCGGGAGAAATACGAACTGGACCTAGATCGTGCCATCTGGGAATGGGAACAGGAACGCAAACAAAAGGCCGCGCGCGTGGCCAATGTTCATCGCAGGAGCTATTTTCATTTTATAGCTCCTCCTGTTCACGAGGCAATTAATACGCCAAGAAAGAAGAAACAGACCATTACAAAAACCATGAAAGAGACAGCATTAGCAGATCGTTGAGTGTTCATACAAATTTGCATTAGGTATTTATCAGTATCAGTTTGCGGAACAAGATTGCGAACTATATTTTTATATATAGCCATCACAGTTCTCCTCTTTTGATTTGTGAGCACGTTCGTAACGTCAGTGACCGTGAGCGGTCTCACGCGTGGAAAATCGTACGAGCTTACGAACACAGTGACCAGCCTCTCCCCGCTGTGCGCGGCGGTAGTGCTTTGCGCCTCGGCCGATAAAGGGGTAAAGTGCGCGCTTGGCTTTGAGGTTGACGCAACTGGTGGTGAGTGATGCTGTGGATTGCTGGCGCGGTCTGTATGATCCTTTTCGGCGCTATGCTCGGTTACATCGGCTTGGCCCTCAACGACATGTTAGCCTGGGCAATAGTGGGTGGGTTCTTGGTGCTGGTCGGCATATTTCTGCTGGTGTGGTATCGGCGCTCGGCTACGACCGTGATTGTGCGCGATTGGTTTCGGTGGTGATCCGCCAGCAGGCGGTCGAGCTGCAGCAGCGTACTCGGAGAGCGGTCGTGGACCTTCGCTGTCCGCGGCGCTGAGCCCTCGCGGAGCAGCTTTCTTAAGCTCGTGACGGCGGAGGAAGGACGATACCGTAAGTTTTATTCGACCTCTTCAAAATAATCGAGATCAACGCGCTTGATTTCGATAGTCCGTTCGGTCCGCACTCCCACATTATATTGGACCATTAACCTCGCCAACTCGTCGCCATCGATGAGGATAAGCTTGTGAGGCACTCTCTTGGCATAATCAATTGCGCCTTTTGAAAATGAACTAGTAGTCACGAATATTCCTTTGTTGGCGCCTTGGCTCAAAAGTGCTCCAGCAAACTGTTGGATTAGTTCTCGACCGATAGTGTTATCTTTGGCGTAGCGTTTTGCTTGTATGTGCACCACGTCCAAGCCCAATAAGTCCTGGTTGATAATCCCATCTATTCCTTCGTCGCCGCTTTTTCCGAGTTGCTGAATTACTCGTTCTCGCGACCCGCCGTAACCCATTGCTACAATCAAGTCCACGACCAGACCTTCAAAAAATGCCGGCGACAATTCTGAAATTCGATCAAGCAGCTGTGAACGTAATGTTCGGGCAATTTCGATAGCGGCACTTTGAATCGCTTCGTCTGGGGTGGCCGTTTCCAGAGCTTGAGTTGCCATACTGTCCGGTTGCATAGGCTCGTCGGTGGCAGGTTTTGGCGTTCGAAACGCCACAAACTCGGGAAATTGAATGAGCACCTTCGCGTTGATTCGTTCAGGGTGCTGTTTAAGCAACAGCATTCCGCGATCCGTTACAACAAAGTGCGAACGTCGGGTTCGCCTCAATGCCCCAGCCTTGTCCAAGAACGTTCTTGCCCAGTGGACTCTGTTAGACAAAATTCTTTGCTTTCCGCTGGGCAGCAATTGCTCCCGATCTTCTTCAGAGAGCTGCATTTGATCAGCTATTGTGCGGATAGCGTCATTGATGTTTTTTTCCTGGCCGTCAGCTCCGAAGGCCAGAAGAGGTCTCATAAACGCTTCATATGCAGGAACGGCCATTTCACTTCTCACGCGTGAGCACGGGGTGAACGTGATACTTGAGATCGAAGCTCAGCCGCCTGACTATTCGCCGCAAAGAAGAAATTCGAAACCTGCCCATCATTCAAAAGATTGTACGCGGCAATGCTCCGCATACGTGAGGCGTTATCGCCTTCGATCTGCATGATAATCGCCGCGTCCTTCCAGGGTTCGCCTTCTCCGAAGCATTCCAGATCGAATATCCAAGCCGGCATCGAGAGCACCCGCGTGATTTTGGTCATGTAACAAGACCAAGGGTCAGCTTCCGTTTCAAATTTGATCTCGCCAGCCGGCTGAACAACCTTGCCGGGGAGTACCAGACGCTGTTCCCATTCGTCGCAGTTAAAGTAAATGAGGTTAGGGTCAGGGGTCAGTCCCAGCGCGCGCCTCTCACGCATGTGCTTACACCGCTTCGCCACATCCTAGCCGTATTGCACGGTCGCAGACAGTCGAACCAGCGGGGTGTCGTGTCCTCGTCCTGTGTCGACGCAGGTGTAAGGATGAGGGGTTTCCGTCCATGACCCCTCCCAAGGCTCGACCGCAAACGATACCCGACCGAAGACGGTTGGCAGGATCAGCAGAATGGCTGTCGCCTGTCTCACCACGAACATGCCTGCACCGGTGCTGGAAGTCGCACACCAGTATCGCTTGGGGTAGCCCTCTGTACAAGGGGGCCAGCTCGAAGTCGTGAGAACGATGGGAATGCGTTCGCCGTTCTCGGCACAGTATCCCGCGCCTTACGCAAGGCCGGCGTCGATCCGGTAGAGTTCCAGAAGGAAGCGACCTCCGGCGACTACAATCACCTACTAGCGACCTGTATGCGGTGCGTGGACGTTCGCTAGCTCGACTTAAGCCTTCCGACGATAGCCCCGCGCGGCCTTTCGAGGGTCGCACGGGGTTTGTTTTTTGTGAGGGGAGCTACCTCTGCTTCCCGGCTCGAAACGCTCTCCTAGGCACGAAATTTTCGAAGGCTAAGAGGAGCGCCCGCCGAGGAGCCCCCACCCCCCACGCACAAACAAAAACCCCGCGACCCGATCAAGGTCGCGGGGCGAAAGGTTCGCGGGTCAGGCTAGAAGGGCAGCGCCGGTCCTTGGGCTGCCTTCGCCTCTTGAACCTGCTTCAGCTCCCGCGCCAGTTGATCGACAAGCCTCTGAGCGGCATTGTTGGAGATGGGTTTGCTCTCGACTGAGAGTGCTTTGTTGCGGACTGCCTTGATGGCGACCGCCGACAGTTCTTTCCAGGCGTTGTTCGGAAAGATAGCTGTCAATTTCAACAGCCTGCTGGATTTCTTAATTTGTTTTAATCTAGGCATCTTTTTACTCCTTCGACTTAGGTGATGTGCCTCACGATGATGACCGCATGCCTCGGAGGATTCTGCAAAGCGGAATATGCGCCGTGTTTTCCCGCTCAAATGCCGATAGGAAGCGGTTTCACTTCCGACTAGTGTCACTTCCGAATTTCAAATCTCGAAATATGCCAGTAAATATTGGTGCGCCGAGCAGGACTTGAACCCGCGACCCCCAGATTCGAAGTCTGGTGCTCTATCCAGCTGAGCTATCGGCGCGCCATCGCGCTTGCCTATAGCACCGGTGCTGCATGAAATTGAAGAGCACGGCGAGACTTCGCGTAGCCCTGGGCGTGCTGACCGCCATTGCAGCCCTTACGACGCCTCGCACAATTGATGGCGTAGCGCTTCCGACCGCGTCGGTCACCTGAGCTGCCGCTATCTCACGGTCGTTGACGCGTAAGCCCGTGGTGGTCCGAACGACTGGCATTAAGCCGCTGCGGCGCTCAAACAGCTACGATGACTGCCTTCGACTTCTATATCCTAGCCGCAGGGCTCGCCGCGAGCGGTGTAGCCGTCGCCCGACTCGTCATCACGCTGCCATAACCAGCAGCTACGGTTTTCTCAGCAGGTCGGCCAAGATGCCCATCTCCTCGGATATGAGGCTCACGGCACATCGTGATCTTGCCGCGCCCAAGTATGTCGATTTCATCGCAGCGAAGGGGTTCAACCGTCTTGAACAGAGGATACCCGGGCTGGTACGAGGCGCTTCCTGGGGAAGGGATACGCAAGACGGACAGTAAGCGGATATCTGGAATAGGTGGAGATTGATCAGCACGTGATGGCCGAAAGCGCGGGATTTCGGTAACAACCGGGAGCATGACAGTCACATGAAGCATCAAGCGATCAACTTTGAAGACAAGTTCCGGCTGTTCAGCGAACAGTGGCAGCCGAAGGTCATAGCCGAGATGAACGACTATCAGTTCAAGCTCGTGCGGCTGGAAGGCGACTTCATCTGGCACGACCACAAGGATACGGACGAGACGTTCATCGTCATCGACGGCAACTTGCGCATCGACTTTCGCGACGGCGCCATGCACCTGTCGAAGGGGGACATGTTCGTTGTCCCCAAAGGAACCGAGCACAAGCCGTTCGCCGCAACGGAGGTGAAGCTGCTGCTCATTGAGCCGCGCGGCGTGCTCAACACGGGTCACGCAGAAAGTGATCGCACCGCGCAGAACGACGTGTGGATTTGAACGTGCACGGCCCTGGCACTCGCCCTAGGATCTTGCCGTAGCCGGCTGCCTGCGGACCTCGACGCCGCACAGGAACATGCGGCCTGAGGGAGAACCCAAAGGTCCTCGTAGTCGACTTCAAGCGTCCAAAAGCAGGCCACCGGCCAGGTTTCGTGATGTGCAGTAATGCCGGGTTCCGGCGAGGACAGCACCCGTGAGATCACGGGTGCTGTCCATTTCGATCTTGCGCCGGTCAGACTCGGCGAAAGTTTACTGATTACCCGGAGAGCCGGCGGTTATCGCTTCCATCACGCGGTCGAGGTTGAGGCTGCCGGCTGCCATCGTCGGTCCAGTAGACGAACTCCTTGCGCGGCCACAATTGCGGATTCGATAATACAAAACGCTTCTCGAAACTTCGCATGGATCTGCGACGCTGTACGCGGGACTTCAAGGCCGAACCTATTCACGCTGACCCAAGCTCTTCAGGATGTGGGCTGAGCGCCTGTCGCCATTGCAGACCCTGTGTTGTGGCGCATAATCGAGGTCGTGCGCATCAGCAATGGAATCACTTTGCTCAGCGCTTCCGACCTCGTCGGTCACCTGAGCTGCCGCTATCTCACGGGCCTCGACGCGGCCGTGGCGCGCGGCGAGCTGGCCGCACCCAGGAACTGGGACCCCAACCTTCAGGTGCTGCGTCAGCGCGGCGCAACCCATGAGCAGCGCTACGTCGAGCATCTCGCGGCAACCGGCCGCCAGGTCGTCCGCATCGGCGGCGTCGGTATCGATCAGGCGCAGGTTGATGAAACAGTCGCCGCCATGCGCTCCGGTGCGGAAATCATCGTGCAGGGAGCGCTCTCAGATGGAAACTGGGTGGGCCGCGCCGACATTCTGCGGCGCGTGGAGGGCCAGAGCCGGCTGGGAAGCTGGCACTACGAGGTCATCGACACCAAGCTCGCCCGCGAAACGAGCGGCGGAACCATTCTCCAGCTGTGTCTCTATTCCGATCTGCTCGCGAGGCTTCAGGGGTTCCAGTCCGAGTTCATGTACGTGGTCGCGCCGTGGTCGAAGTTCGAGCCCGAACGGTTCCGGACCCATGATTTCGCTGCCTACTACCGGCTGGTGCGCGCAAGTCTGGAGGCGGCGGTTCGGGAGCAGGGGGCGGTCGGCTATCCCGATCCGAAAGAGCACTGCGAGATATGCCGGTGGCGGTGGCAATGCGACGCCAGGCGCCGCGCCGATGACCATCCCTGCCTGGTCGCCGGCATATCCAGGCTTCAGATCACGGAGCTTGCCGGGCGCGGCGTTGAGACGACCGTCGCGCTCGCCGAAGTAGCGCTTCCCTTGCTGTGGAAACCCGGCCGCGGCGCCGTCGAGACCTATGTACGCGTCCGCGAACAGGCCCGCGTCCAGGTCGAAGGCAGGTCGACGGGCCGGCCCGTGCACGAGGTTCTGGATCCGCGGCCGGGCTACGGGCTCACCCGGCTGCCGGAGCCGTCGCCGGGCGACATTTTCTTCGACATCGAGGGCGATCCGTTCGTCGGCGACGGCGGCCTCGAGTACCTGTTCGGCTATCTGTTTTTTGGGAAGTCGGGAGATCAGCAGTATGTGGGCGACTGGGCGCTGTCGCGGGATGCGGAGCGGCGCGCGTTCGAGTGCTTTATCGACTTTGTAGCCGCACGCCGGCTCGAGTATCCCGATCTTCACATTTACCACTTCGCGCCTTATGAGCCGGGCGCCCTCAAGCGCCTGATGGGGCGATATGCGACGCGTGAGGAAGCGCTCGACCGGATGTTGCGGGCATCGCTGTTCGTCGACCTCTACGCGGTCGTCAGGCAAGGCATCAGGGCCGGCGTCGAGAGTTACTCGATCAAGCAGCTTGAAGCCTTCTACGGGTTTCAGCGCTCGCTCGGCCTGCCGGAGGCCAACCGGGCGCTGGCTGCCGTGCAGGCCTGCCTTGAGCTTGCCGACCCGGAAAGCATCACGGGCGAGCACAAGGCAGTCATTGAAAGCTACAACCGCGATGACTGCGCGTCGACCGATCGCCTGCGGAACTGGCTGGAATCGCTTCGGGATGGCCTCGTTGGCAACGGCTCGGCGATCGAGCGTCCGGCGCCTGCCGAGGGCGCGCCCAGTGAAACCGTCGGCGAATGGCAGCAGAAGATCGACCGGCTTGCGGCGCGTCTTACCGCCGACATTCCCGCCGACGTTGCCGGCCGCGATGAGAAACAGCAGGCACGATGGCTGCTCGCCGGTGTGCTGGATTGGCACCGCCGCGAAGACAAGGCAGCATGGTGGGAGTTCTACCGGCTCAAGGAGCTGCCGGCCATCGAGCTGCTGGACGAGCGTTCTGCCATTTCGGGTCTCGCCTTCCTCGCGGCGGTAGAAGTAGAAAACTGCCGCTCGAGGACGCCCGTTCACCGGTACGGCTTTCCACCTCAGGAAACGCAGCTGCGCGGGGGCGAGGAGTTGCGGTGCCTCGGTGGCGACAGGTTTGGAAAGGTGAACGCGATTTCCTTCGAGGGTCTCATCGTCGACATAAAGAAACGAAAGGACAGCGCCGAGGTTCACCCCGCGGCGGTGTTCGCCCACGACGTCATCGACACCAAGGTGCTTGCCCGGTCGCTCTTTGAGCTGGGCGAACATGTGGCCGAGCACGGCATTGCCGGTGACGATGGATATGAGGCGGCGCGCGATCTTCTGATGCGGCTGCCGCCGCGCGTCGGAAGCAATCCGCTGCGCAGGCTCGGGGAGACGCCGCTTGAAGCGGCGCTGCGGCTCGCCCCGAATCTCGAGGGAGGCGTTCTGCCCGTGCAGGGTCCGCCCGGCGCCGGCAAGACCTTCACCGGAGCGCGGCTGATCTGCGAGCTTGTGGCCCGGGGAGCGAAGGTCGGCATCACCGCCGCCAGCCACAAGGTGATCGGCAATCTGTTGGCTGAAGTCATCAAGGCCGCCGACGAGCGATACATGTCGGTCTCCTGCATCCAGAAGATAAGGGAATCGGAGGAGCCGGAATATGTCTCGCCGTGCATCACCCTCACCACCGACAACAAGGAGTTTTTCAACTCCCTGCACTCGACATACGAGATCGGCGCCGGCACCGCCTGGTTGTGGGCGCGGCCGGAGGCCAGAGGCGCTCTCGACGTGTTGTTCGTGGACGAGGCGGCGCAGATGTCGCTCGCCAACGTGCTGGCGATTTCTCCCGCGGCAAAGGGCCTCGTGCTGCTGGGCGATCCCCAGCAGCTGGAGCAGCCCATGCAGGGCAGTCATCCCGACGGCGCCGGCGTCTCCGCTCTTGACCACATCCTGGGCGGCCACAAGACCATAGCCGTCGACCGCGGCCTCTTTCTCGACGAGACCTGGCGCCTGCATCCGGACATCTGCAGGTTCACCTCCGAGCTGTTCTACGAAAGCAAACTGAAATCGAAACCGGGCCTGGAGCAGCAGCGGGTCATCTCTTCCGGCCCAATCGCCGGCAGCGGCCTGCGCTATCTGCCGGTCACCCATGACGGCAACCAGAGCTCCTCTCCCGAGGAGGCCGATCGCGTTCAGATGCTTGTGAACGGGCTGGTCGCGGGCAGTTGCTCATGGGTGAACGGGAAGGGGGAGGAACGCGCTATCGGCCTTGACGACATACTGGTGATCGCCCCCTACAACGCCCAGGTATTCGAATTGCGCCGCCGCCTCCCCGGAGCGCGCATCGGCACGGTGGACAAGTTCCAGGGCCAGGAAGCGGCGGTGGTCATCTACACGATGACGACCTCGGCGCCCGCCGATGCGCCGCATGGCATGGAGTTCCTGTACAGCCTGAACCGGCTCAACGTCGCCACGTCGCGGGCGCGCTGCGTCTGCGTTCTGGTGGGAGCGCCGGGTCTTTTCGAGCCCGAGTGCCGGACGCCACGGCAGATGCAATTGGCCAACGCCTTGTGCCGCTATCGGGAAATGGCCGAGGAGATACGGCTGTGAAGGCCGCCTCATGATGAGGAAGTGGGTCGAGATTCCAACCCATCGCGACTGGCTGATGGCGCGGGCGAGCGAGCTGCTCGACTTCTTCGAGGGTCGAAGCATCGATCCTGCCGGCGGCTTCTTCGATCTCGACGACACCGGCCGGCCGCTGCCCGCGGTCGTTCAGTCCGGAACTTCGCGAGCCCGCCAGATCCATGCCACGACACGAATGGTCCACTGCTTCGCCGTCGCCCAGCTGATGGGTCGGCCGGGTGCGAACGCCATGATCGACCATGGCATGGACTACCTGTGGACCCGTCACCGTGACCTCGCCAACGGCGGCTACTTCTGGGCCGCTGGTGACGAGGGCCCCGCCGATGACGGCAAGCAGGCCTATGGCCACGCCTTCGTGCTGCTCGCTGCAGCTTCCGCGAAGGTTGCCGGTCATCCGCACGCCGACCGCATGTTCGACGACGTCGCTGGTGTCATCGAGGATCGTTTTTGGGAACCGGAGCACGGCGCGGCGGCCGAAGAATTCACGCGCGACTGGCGGCGGTTCAGCCGCTATCGGGGCCAGAACTCGAACATGCATCTGGCCGAGGCCTGCATGGCCGCTTTCGAGGCGAGTGCCGATCACGCCTGGCTCGCCAAGGCCCAAAGCATCGCTGCACTTCTGATCGGATCGATCACCGCCAGGAACGGCTGGAGGCTGCCTGAGCACTTCGATGACCGTTGGCAGATCGACCGCGAGTATGCCGGCAGCGACGTTTTCCGTCCCTACGGAACGACGCCCGGTCACTGGCTCGAGTGGTCGCGGCTCTTGGTGCAGCTATGGGAATTGGGCGGCCGGAAGGCGGGCTGGCTGCCGGATGCTTCGCGGGCCCTGTTTCGCCAGGCGGTCACCGAAGGCTGGGATGTCGAGAAGGGCGGTTTCTACTATACCCTCGACTGGGAAGGCAGGCCGCACCGCCGCGACCGCTACTGGTGGCCGTGCATGGAAGGCATCGGAGCGGCCGCCGTGCTCAACGCCGTCGACGGCGATGCCCTCTATGAACAGTGGTATCGCCGCATCTGGAACTGGGTCGCGAGCCATCTACTCGACCGCGAATACGGCGGTTTCCGGCCGCAGCTGGACGAGATGCTGAACCCGACGAGCGGGCCCTTCTACGGCAAGCCGGACATCTACCACGCGCTCCAGGCGTGCCTGATCCCCTTGCTGCCGGCGTCGGGCAGCATCACGCAGGGTCTGTCGACCACCGGCCTGCGGGAATAGGATACACGTCAAAGATGGAGAACCCCGTGCCAACGACCCTTGCGAACTCTATGCCGAATCCTCCGGCAATCCCGTTCGACACCCGGCGCCTCGACGAACTCATGGAGAGGACGGGAATCGATGCATTGCTCGTGACGTCGAAGCACAACATCCAGTATCTGCTCGGCGGCTATCGCTTCTTTTTCTTCGGCTACATGGACGCGATCGGCGTCAGCCGCTACCTGCCGATCTTCGTTTATCTGAAGGGTGACCCGGACCGCTCTCTCTACGTCGGCAACCCGATGGAATCCTACGAGCGCGACCTCGGCAAGTTCTGGATGCCGGGTGTCGCGCCACGCGCCTGGGGCACGCTCGACGCCATGGCGCTTGCGGTTGATCATTTGCGGCGCATGCGGCCGGGCATCAGGCGCATCGGCGTGGAAATCGGTTTCCTGCCCGCCGATGCGTATCTTGCCCTCAGGCAGGCGCTGCCGGACTGCGGTATCGTCGACGCACTTGTGGTTCTGGAGCGGCTTCGGGCGCGCAAGACTCCGGAAGAGCTTCGCCTGCTGCGCGAGGCCTCCGAGCGGGTCGTGGAATCGATGCTCGCGGTGATGTCGGGCCACGGACCGGGCACGACGAAGCGGCAGCTCGTCGAAGCCTTGAAGCGCGAGGAGGTGGCACGCGGAATGGTCTTCGAATATTGCCTCATCACCACCGGCGCCAGCCACAACCGCGCGCCGTCGGAGGAGCGCTGGGAGGAGGGCCAGATCCTGTCGCTTGATTCCGGCGGCAACTGCGGCGGCTACATCGGCGACCTCTGCAGGATGGCGATTCTGGGCGACCCGGACAGCGAGCTCGATGAGCTGCTTGCCGAGGTCGACGAGGTCCAGCAGGCCGCGCGCGAGCCGATCCGGGCTGGAGGCACGGGAGCGGAGATTTTTGCCGCGGCGAAAGCCGTGCTGGCCCGTTCAGCACACCGCAATTTCACGGGCTTCATGGTCCACGGCATGGGCCTCGTCGCCCACGAGGCGCCGCGCCTGACGAGCACCGGGCCGGTGCCCTACCCGGGAGACGACGCGGAAAGCCCGCTGGCGGCCGGGATGGTCCTTTCCATCGAGACGACGATGCAGCATCCGGCGCGCGGCTTCATCAAGCTGGAGGACACGGTCGCCGTGACCGCAACGGGATGCGAGGGTTACGGCGATCGCGGACGCGGCTGGAATTGTGGGGGGCAAAACCGGTCGAGCGAATCACGGGGATTGTCCCGCCAGCAGGCCATGTAGTTGTAGAAATGGCACCATGCCGAATGCGCCGCTGCCCGGGCACTTGAAGGGTCCAGCTCCACCGCTCGTTCGGCGTACGCCAGCGCTTGCGCGTTGTCGGCGCGCCGGTAGTTCAGAGTGAATGCTTTGGCCTGAAGAACCAGGTCATAGGCTCGTAAGGCCGCCGGGCTGAGCCTTCCGGCGCGGTCCCGGCTGGCCGCCTCGACCCGCCCGCTGACCGCCGCCGCGACCGAGCGCGCCACTTCATCCTGCACCGAAAAAATGTCCACGAGCTCGCGATCGTAACGTTCCGCCCACCATTGATTTCCGGTAGCGGCGTCCACGAGCTGGGCATTGACGCGCACCCGGTCGCCGGCCCTGCGAACGCTTCCTTCCACCGCATAGGCCACGCCCAGTTCCCGGGCGATATCCTGGACCTTGATCGGCTTTCCCCTGAATGCGAACGATGACTGCCGCGCGATCACCAGCAGCGAACGGAACCGCGAAAGTTCGGTGATGATGTCGTCGGTGATGCCGTCACTGAAATACTGCTGGTCTGGATCACCGCCCAGATTGTCGAACGGCAGGACGGCGATCGTGGGTTTTTCGGAAAGTGTCGCCTCGGTTTGCGCTGCGGCAACTTGGCCCTTCGTCGCGAGGGCCTCATCGCTCCGCGCTGCGGCGACGACGCGCCGCTGCCGGATCTCATCGTAGAGCCGGGTGGTCTCCGGCTCCGGCGCTACTGCGAGTTGCTCGCGCAGCCGCGCGCACAGTCCCTCATAAAGTTTCAGCGCCTGAACGGTCTGGCCCTGACCGGCATGAAACTGCATCAGCGACCGGCATGCCTTCTCCTGTAGTGGATCGCGCTCGAGCAGCAGCCGCGCGGCATCGGCGGCGGCATCCGGCAGGCCTGCTTTGGTGGACTCCTCGATCAACCGGTTCAGCGCCCCTTCGTACATGTGCCGCAGCCGCTGGCGCTCGACCAGCAGCCATTCCTCGAACGGCGCGCAGCGGATCGTGAAACCGTCCAGGAGGTCGCCCTGGTACACTCCGACGGCCTGATGGAGCGATTGCAGCGTTCCGGCGCGCAAAAGCTGATCGAAAAGCAAGGCATCGACGGTCAAGGCCGCCGGATCGAGCCGTACAACTTGCCGGTCGGCGAAGATTGCCGGCACGGCCGTCGCCTCGAGCTTCTGGCGAAGCCTGGTCAACGCGTGTTTCAGGCTGTCGCGGGCCTGGGGATCGCCATGGTCGCCCCACAACAGGCTCGCCAGCTTCTCACGCGCTTGGCCCGTTCCGGCGGAGATGGCGAGGAATGCCAGCAGCGCCCGGTCCTTCTGACCCGGCAGCTCGATCACCTCGCCGCCGGCGAGGCGCAGTTCGAAGCCTCCGAGGAGTGTCAGTTTCACGGGCCGCTAGTGCCTCGCATCACGGTTCTGCTGGCTGCAGCAGTGCCCCTGCCTCGTCTGCAATAACGCACATTTACCGATCGGCACAACGTTTGCCTTCCGAATTCCCGTCGCAGTCCCGCGCCGGCCCACGGCCGTTTCCCGTGGAGGACGTACCAATGGCTCCGAGCAACGGAGCTCGAGGTCCATGACAAGCGCTGCGACTTCCCGTCCCTTACACACCCATTTCAACGCGAATAACAAGGCGGCTCGGCCATCGGCCAGGATGCTTGGCGCCTGGCTGGTGATCGTGTCCACGATCGCCATCGCGGTGGTCCCGAGTTTCGCCAGGCTCGCCTACGACGGGGGCAGCAACACGCTGACCGTCATCACGGCGCGCAGCGTTGTGACCGTACTGCTGACCTGGCTCCTGATCGCCCTCTGCGGCCAGTCGCTGCGCGTCGGCGCAAGGCCGATGCTGATCTGCCTGGTTTCCGGGGTCTGCTACGCGGTCATGCTCTACGGATTTCTCGGGGCGGTCGAGTTCATTCCCGTCAATACGGTGATTCTCATCTTTTTCATTCACCCCCTGCTGGTGGGGTTGCTGGCCGCCCGCCTCGGACAAGAGGCGATATCCAAGAGGATGATGCTGGTTCTGCTGGCAGCATTCGGGGGACTGGCGCTGGCGGTCGGCGCTTCCTTTGCCCAGTTGAATGTGACCGGCATCGTGCTGGCGGCGATTGCAGCCATAACCGGTTCCCTGGTCATCATCGGCAATGGCCGCGCCGCCAAGGAGGCCGGTGGCCTCGCGGTCGTCTTCTACATGATGCTCTCGGCGGCCATTACGCTCGTCACAGCTTTCATGTTCTGCGGCGACCTGGAACTGCCAGCGGCCGCGACGGGTTGGCTTGGCTTTGCCGGGGTCGCCCTCGGCTCCACCGTCGGCACGCTGACGTTTTTCTGTGCGGTGCCCATGATTGGCGCGGTCCGGGCCACCATGATCAGCAACGTCGAGCCGCTGCTTGGCATCGCTTTTGCGGTAGTGCTTCTGGGCGAAGAGCTGTCCGGGCTTCAGATGGCAGGCATTGCCACGGTTCTGGCGTCGATCGTGGCGATAGAACTGAAGAAGTGACGGGCGGAAAGTTTCCGGCCGCGATCTGGAAGGAGTTCATGACCGAAGCGCTCGAGAATGCCCGGACCGTGTGCCAGAACCCGTAGCCGTCGCGGCAACCCGTCCGCTGCTATCGAGGGCGATCATCCCGGAAGATTTTTCGGCGTGGCCGCCGCTGCCGCTATGACGCCTGCGCCAGAGCATATCGTTCCTTCCGTCCTTCCGACTGCAGCTATCAGCTCACTCGTGGGTCGCGCAAGCTCTGTCGGAAGGGTGAGTTGGTTGCTGACCTGGGCTCTGAGGCGGAGAGAGCGCTTGATAGACCGCGCTCTGCATATTGATGAAGGAGGAAACTCATGGATATCGCAGCGATTGGCCGCCAGTTTGGTCTCGATGAGGCGCAGACGCGCGCCGCGCTGGATGCGCTTGCTCCCGTTGTTGCGGCAGGTATGCGGCGGAGCGCCCAGACGCCGGAGGGCCTGCAGGAGATTTTCAAGTCGGTGCTGACCGGCGGCTATGGCGACGCTCTCGAAGATGAGCAGGCGATCAGCCTCGACCAGGCCAAACCCGCCGGTGACGACATTCTCGGCCAGATTTTCGGCAACAAGGAAGCGAGCCGCGAGGTGGCGCAACGGCTTTCGGCCACGTCCGGCATTGGCGCCGCTGTCCTGAAGAAACTGCTTCCCGTCATTGCGATGATCGTCATGGGTGCGTTGGCCAAGAAGATGGGCGTCGGGCGTGCCAACGCCGACACCGGCGGGGGTCGGGCGGGCGGGGGGCAGAAACCCCAGGCGGATTCGGGCGGCGGGCTCGGCGACATCCTGAAGGACGTGCTCGGCGGCGGCCAGCAGCCGCTCAGCGCGCCCCGCAACCTGCACCCTCACCGCGAGGCCGAGGTTCGGCAATCCGCTCGAGGACATTCTGAGCGACATCCTCAGCGGCGGGGCCAACAATGGCCGAGTCGTCGTCAAGCAAATCCCGCCCGACCAGATGGGCGACATTCTGAGGGACATTTTCGCATTTTGGCGGTAACTTTCCTGGCGGCGCCGGCGGGACCGGTGCGCCACAACGCCAGCCGCCGCAGGAGTCGATCACCCGCGGCCGCAACACCCTCGATGACATTCTGGGCCGCGGGACAAAGACCGGCAACGCCGCGGACGACCTCCTCAATTCCGTCGAGGACGCTGTCAGCCGTCGTCTGTAGCCGCCGTTAACTGGAGCAAACTGACGCCCTTCCTGCTGCGTGGGACCAAGGTCCAACTATCAGAACAGCAGCGTTGCCGTTATGGATTAAGAATGATTTCTGATTTCGATTGCGGTGATGGGAGATAGCCTCGCAAGGAGATCATCGGATGCACTCAACAGGTAAACGAGAAGAGCTGGACCGCCTTTCAGAGCAATCCAAACAACCGCGAAGCATGCGCCGAGACCTGATTCTTCGTCTTGTCGAGGAGGACATTCATCGTTTCTTCGATGGCGATGAGCATGGCCCCTTGGCCGCAAAGGCCATCTGCGATCGAAAACGTCTCAGCAGCATCGCTTCCTAGAATTGGCGCCCGGGACCTTCGGACAACGAGCTAATGCAAGAACGCAGTACTTCTTCTCAGCCCGATGTTACGTTTCTGAAGGATATTCTGGGCGTGTTGATCTTCCTGGCTACAGCAAGTTTCACGGTTGTTTTCCTGTTCCTCTAGCGCCCGTGCCAGCCAACCGGCGCCGGGGATAGGGTGGCGAGGCGCCCCCGGCACTGCCTTTTTGTGCGGAGCAAAGGTTTCTAATTGTTCCTGCTCAGACGGAGCATGGCGGCTCCGGTCTGGTCGAACAGCAGGAGCCTTCCGTAGTCGATGCGCCACGATCTGACGCGCGCCAGGAGGCGGTGAAATCCGGTTTCCTGGCCCAGGATAGCCGGAGAGCAGGCCTTGCGTGTGCTCGTGTCTCCGGTCGCTGCTCCGAAATAGCGATTGCAGCGCCCATGCCGGTCACGTCATCGATGAGACCGCATCCACCCATGACCTCCACGAGCCACCTCCCCGCGGGTGACGAGGGACTGGCAACGGCTGGCCAAGATAGCAGGGCGAAAAGAATGAAAACTGCTGCAGACGGTTTGCACGACATCTCGACATCAGTGCCCCCGGGCTATTGTTCTCAGGGGCTACCCCTACGCAAGTTCAGGATCACCCGTTGTAGCGGGATACGACAGCGCTCTAAACCAACGGATACCGACCCCATACTTGAGGCTAATTGTGCGCTGCAACCGATTCGTCGTAGAGCTGCAATAATAGACTGTGCATAACGCAGCTTTCACAGGGAAGGATGTGAGTTGAGTAATCAATCCCCGATCGTTCACGTAGTCGATGACGATCCCTCTGTCCTGAAGGCATTTGCCCGCCTCTTGGCAACAGAAGGTTACGAGACGAGGCAGTTTCCATCGCCCCGCTCGTTCCTTGACCAGCACGATCCCAATTTGCCGGGTTGCATCATCCTGGATGTCGCCCTTCCGGAGCTCAGCGGGCTCGATCTGCAGCGGTTGATCGCCGGCTCGAAGCTCTCCCAGCCGATCATCTTTGTCTCCGGCTGTTCCAATGTTCCGACCAGCGTTGCAGCGATGAAGAGTGGCGCTTTCGATTTCCTGACCAAGCCGGTGAACAGTGGCGCTCTGCTGAGAGCAGTGAGGGAAGCGATCCGGAAGGACGCAGAGGCGCGCGAGTCCTCAGCCGAGCTCGATCAGTTGGAGGAGCGGCTGTCAAGATTGAGCCCGCGCGAACGAGCGGTGTTCGCCCAGGTGGTGCTGGGACGGCTCAACAAGCAAATTGCCACCGCTTTGGGTATCGTCGAGAAGACGGTCAAGGTGCATCGCGGCAGGATGATGAGAAAGATGGGCGCGCGGACCGTTGCAGAGCTGGTCCGCATCGCCGAGCGCCTCGGGGATACCTCTGGTCGAGGTGGTGATCCTTAGAACTTCGCACCCAGCAAGACCCGATAGGTGCGCGTCAGTGTTCAGCTGCAGGATTCTGTCGCATCCGCCCGAGAAGCCGTGAACCGGACCGGGAGCGTGAAATAGAACCGTGCCCCGCCCTCCGGCAGGTTCTCGGCGTCGATCATGCCTCCGTGCGACTGAATGATGGTGCGTGTGATGGCGAGTCCCATACCCAATCCTTCCGCCTTGGTGCTGAAGAAGCGCTCGAAGAGCCGGTCCCGCTTTTCTTGGGTTATTCCAGGCCCCCGGTCGTGGACGCTGACTTCGGCCTCGGAGGCTCCTCTTTTCCTGGTCGTGACGATAATCTTGCGACTGGTCACCGGTGTGTGACGCATGGCCTCGATGGAATTGACGATGAGATTGATGAGGACCTGATGGAGTTCGACTGGATCGCCGTCGACTGCCGGCAGATCAGGCTCCAACTCGGCTCTCAGGCCACAAGAGCGGAACAACGCCTCCGGGTTCACCATACGCAGCACCCGCCTGACGATGTCGTTCAGATCGAGGGAACTCACGAACGGTCTTTCCCTTTTTTGCCATGCGGCGAATGCCGTGAATCACGTCGCCGGCGCGGCGGACATCCCTTTTTATGTCTGCGAGGATGTTGCGAAATTCGTCTAGGTCGGTCGGCTGCCGGCGGAGCAGGCGCTCGCCGACGTCGGCGTTGCTCATTATGGCTGTGAGCGGCTGAGTCAATTCATGAGCGAGCGACACCGCCATCTCCCCCATTACTGCAACCCGGGCGAGATGGGCCAACTCCTCGCGATTTAGCTGCAACTGCAAGGCAGCCTGCTTTTGCACTGTCATATTGATTGTCGCTCTCCGCGATCCATGTATGATTGATTTAGCTGACAGAAAATCATATATTTATTGCATGATCAAGGATTAAATCAACCAATTGCCTGACAACCGGCTTGGCAAGCCGGTCGAGTCATGGGACACAGACGGGCATGGTTTCAAACGATGATCCGATGGTCACCACCGGCGAGGCCGCCCAGCGGCTTGGCGTAACCGCCGCCACCATCCAGCGCTGGGTAGATGGAGGGGTGCTGCACGCCGAGCGGACTCCAGGCGGCCACCGTCGAATTCCGGTGGCGGAGCTGCGCCGTCTCATCGCGTCAACGCGCCCGGCAGAGCTAAAGGGTCCGGTGGCCGGCTGGCTCGCCGCGCTGTTGCAGGGCGAGACGCTCAGCCTGAGGTCGGCCCTGCTCGCCGCCCGGCAGCGCTCCGGCAGCTGGGCGGAACTGGCCGACGAGGTGGCCTCGGCAGTAGCCGAGCTCGGACGGCATTGGGAAGCCGGAGCGTGTCTGGTATTCGAGGAGCACGCGGCGAGCGAGGCCTTGCGGCGCGCCATCGCGATGTGCGCCGGGGCGATCGCGCGGCCGGAGAACGCGCGCTCAGCGGCGGTCTTTAGCGTGGCGGGCGAGCGTCACACGCTCGGCCTGTCGCTCGCCGAGCTGGTGTTCGCCGAGGCGGGCTGGGAAGTATTCTGGCTGGGGGAAGGGCCGCCGCTGGAGGAGATTGGTGTGCTGATCGACAAGAAGCGGCCCGACCTGCTGGTGGTGTCCGCATCGCCGGCCTGTCCGGCCACCGCGGTTGCCCGCTATCAGGACGGTCTCCTGCGGGCCGCCAAACGGGCGCGCATCAGCGTCCTGTTGGGCGGTGGTGGCCACTGGAGGCCGACGCGTCAGGCGCGTCGCGTCGTGACCTTCGCCGAGCTCGATTTCTTCCTCGCCCGTTTCGGCAGGCCGTCCCGCCGCAAGTCGGCCGGCTAGCGCCTTTTTACGGCGAAGTTGAAACCTTCGCGGTAGAGAAAGTGTGCGAAGTCTTCGATCGGGCGTTGGCCCTTGGTCCAATCGACTCATGGTTTCTGGCGTGCTTCACTTCCGCCACAATCGGCGTCAAGCCCGCTGAAACATGGAGGTAGAGATGGCCATCAATCTCGTTTCGCTTGTAATGCAATCGCTGACGTCCGACATCGTCGCGAAGATAGCATCCGCGCTGGGCCTTGATCGCAGTACCGGCCAGAAGGCCGTCAGCGCCGCAGTCCCGGCCATTCTTGCGGCGATTGCCGGAGCCGCCGCGAAACCGGGCGGAGCGCGCAAGCTTTCGGAAGCAGTTAGCCAGGAGGGCACATCAGCGCTCAGTAACCTCGGCAGGACACTCGAAGGGTCGGGGTACAAAGCGCTGGCGGAGCATGGTTCCGGAATGCTCGGCTCACTGCTCGGCAGCTCGACCCAGAGCGGGCTCGCGAGCGCGCTCGGCAGATTTGCGGGCATCGGCGAAGGGGCGAGCTCCTCCCTGCTGGGTCTGCTCGGCCCGGTCGTAGCTGCAACGCTCGGCAAGCAACAGAATTCCCAAGGTCTTGACGCCTCGGGGCTCGCAAATCTCCTCACCGCGCAAAGAGACAACATATCGGCGGCGTTGCCGTCCGGCTTTGCCAGTCTTCTCGGGGCACTGACGTACTCCATGGTCTCGGCGAGCGCGCAGCCTCGACGGCAAGATCGACAGAGACGGCAGCTTACCGGGCTGTCGACTACCGGGCGCCCGAAAAGGCCTCCTCCATGAGTTGGCTTGCCTGGGCGCTCCCGCTCATCGCACTGCTCGGGTTGGGCTGGTATTTCCTCGGCCAGCAGGCGCGCAAACCGGTCGAGACTGCCGCCACCACGACTACCCAGTCGACGAGCGAGTCCACCCCCGAGACTGCCGTGACCACTGCTCCATCCACCGAGACGACTCCCGCGACCACTGCCACCGAGACGACCGCCGCGACCACTACTCCGTCCACCGAGACTGCCGCGACCACGACCACGACCCAGTCCGCGTCTGAACCAGCGGTGGCAAGCCTGACCGTCGAGGGGGTCGATCTCGGTGCTTCGGTGACCTCCGCAATCGATCGCCTCAAGGCTTCACTGGAGGGGATCACTGACAGCTCGACCGCCCAGGCCGCCCTGCCGAAGCTCCAGGAGGCAACCGAGGCCTTGGAGAAGGTCTCCGGAATGGCGGGTAAGTTCTCGGCGGAGCAGAAGACAGGACTGGCTGCCCTGATCGCTGCCGCTCTTCCGGCGCTCAATCCGCTTTTCGACAAGGTTCTGGCAATTCCGAGCGTGTCCCAGATTGCCAAGCCCTCCATCGATGCTCTTCGAACGAAACTGGATGCCTTGGCCACGGCTTGACAGTCGAGGAAGTGGAAAGCAGGAGGCAAGCACAATGGCATCAGCCTATTCCCAGGAAGAATTGTCGCTGCTGGCAACCACGCCACACCTCATCGGATCGACAATGGCCAGCGCCGCCAGCAGCGGCTTGTTCGGAACGGGCAAGGAGCTGTTTGCCAGCGCCAGTTCGGTGCTGGCGGGCGTGAAGTCCTTTCCCGACAACCCCCTGATCAAGGAAATCGTTCCAGAGCCGCAGGCCGGCATGCAGGCGGCTATGGAGCGGGCCAGGAAGGCTCAAGGATGGGCGACGGCGCGATTGAAGGAGAAGGGAGTCACTTCCTTCGAAAAGCTGCGCTCTACCGTCCTTGATGACTGCCGCACCGTTGCTCGTCTGCTTGGCTCCAAATCGTCCGCGACTGAGGCTGCCGAGTACAAGCAATGGGCGATGTCGGTAGCCGAGAAGGTTGCGGCCGCAGCGAGCGAGGGTGGCATACTGGGCTTCGGCGGCGAGAAAATCAGCGCACCGGAAAAGCAGTTGCTGGGCGAAATTCGCGGGGCTCTCGGGGTCGACACTCCGATCGCCTGAGCGGCGGAGCAACGCCGCGGCCAGGCTGCCGCCTCTCTCCGGCGAAGTTAAAATCCGTCTCCAGAGGCACCCGATGAATCGTACTGCGTCTTGCCGCTACTCTGATGGCGTGTTCCATGTGCCTGGGACTGAGCGTTCCATCATCTGCCAAGGATAATGACCGGGCATTCAAGCGGTCACTTGTGAAGGTGGAAGGACAGCAACTTAAGGCCAAACGAAAAAATTACCGGCGACAGCAATGGAATGGCGGTCTTCTATTTTTCTTTGGGAGGCCCAGCGACTATCGGGAGCAGAAGAAATCTGCGGACAGGAAATCCGTTGAGAGGAAACCTGCCCAGAGAAAATTTTTCGAGAGGAGATATTAGTCTGTTGAGAGGAAATTGGTCGAGAGGAAACCTGTTGAGAGGAAATTGGTCGAGAGGAAACCTGTTGAGAGGAAATTGGTCGAGAGGAAACCTGCGCAAAGAAGGTTTTTCCAAAGGAAATTTGTTGAGAGGAAGTTCGTTGAGAAGAAACCTGCGGAAAGGAAATTTGCCGAGCAGAAATCCGTTGAGAGGAAATTGGTCGAGAGAAAATCTGCGGAAAAGGAACGTAAACGTCGCCGCAACCTCGGGATCGATCCGCAACCTGAAAAGCCGAGGTCACCCGATGACGGTTTTGTCGTCTATCAACCAGTCACGCTTGTAGCTCTGAGCAATCCGGATCTTGCGGCGCCGATTCCCGATCAGGTGCTGGCGTCGACAATTCTTCACGAACTCCGCCGACCGGAAAGCTCTGTGCGCGTCACTACGCAACAGAAGGATGCCATCATCGGTTTCTACCGACTCAACAACTTCAGACCAGTCTGGGTCTCCTCGGAGGGACTGAACGACAAGGCGAGGCGGACTTTGGCGCTCCTTGGGCAAGCCGAGCAGGAAGGTTTGAGTGCGTCGGACTATCTTCCTCCGGGTCTCGGTTCCTTCAGTGACGATCTTTCTGACATGAAAGGGGATGTGGTCTCGCTTGCTCGACTCGATATCGGCCTTACCGCCATTGCGTTGCGCTATGCCCAACACCTGCACAGCGGTCGGATCGTTCCCAAGAAGCTCTCTGGCTACTATGACATCGAGCCGCCTGCGCTAAATCTCGGTCAGACTCTCAACGAGTTGTCCTGGCGGGCGCAACCCGACATCTACTTGTCATCGCTGGCCCCACCCCACCCGGCTTATTCCGCCATGAAGGCCTCATTGAATTCCCGTGCCGAACCGGGTGATGTCGAGAAGCTTGTGCTGAACATGGAGCGGCTGCGCTGGCTGCCACGCGAGCTGGGTCAGCGGCACATATTCGTCAACCAGGCCGCCTTCGAGCTGCGCATCATCGATGGCGAAGACACAACCTGGCGCACGAGGGTGATCGTAGGCACGCCCGAAACTCAAACCACGGTGTTCAGCGACGAAATGGAGACCGTCGTGATCAACCCCTACTGGAGTGTGCCGCAATCGATCATCCGCTATGAAATGATCCCGCGTCTGGCCAAGGACCACCGTTATCTCGACCGCAAGGGTTTCGAAGTGGTGAACGAAAAGGGACGCATTGTCAGCTCGAAATCCGTCAACTGGTGGGCTCATGGCGACAACATTCCTTTTGCGGTGCGCCAGCCGCCTGGCGCCAACAATGCGTTGGGCAGGGTCAAGTTCCTGTTCCCGAATTCACATAGCATCTACATGCACGATACTCCTGCAAAGGAGTTGTTTGCCGAACCTGTCCGCGCCTTCAGCCACGGGTGCGTGCGCGTGGAGAACCCGCGGGAGCTCGCCGAGCATACGCTGGGTTGGGACCGCAAGCGCATCGACAATATGATTGCCACAAGTCAGAACAGAGGTATCTCGCTCGACAAGCATATACCTGTTCACCTGCAGTACTTTACTGCGTGGCCCGACGAATCCGGAAAGATCGTTTTCTATTCCGACGTCTATGAACGCGATGCCCGGCTCGCCAAGGTACTGGATACCGTGGTGCAGGCGACGAACGTCAGTGGCGCAAAATATGCCGACCTGCAATGAGTCCCTGCGAAGCGATATGTGCTGAGCCTAAGTTCCCTGGAAGGATGGCGAAACCGAACATACGAGTGGCGGTGGTGGACGATGATTCTTCCGTCCGCAAGGCACTCGATCGGCTCCTGAATGCAGCGGCATTCGATGTCGCCACATACTCTTCCGGCGCAGAACTGCTGGAATGTCTGGAAACTTTCCGGCCATGCTGCATCGTTCTCGACCTGCAGATGCCGGTCCTCAGCGGATTTGATGTCCAGCGCCAACTCGCCGAACGATCCTCACGCGCACCGGTAATCGTGATTACCGGCCATGACAGTTCCATGGCGCGCAGGGAATCGCTTCGCTTGGGGGCAAGCGCTTTTTTCGCCAAGCCGGTCGACGGCAGCGATCTGATCGCGGCGATAGAGAAGGTGGCGGGCCGCCCCGAGACCGGCGGGTGATACTTGGCGAGCCAGCGCTTTGGTCCAGCGCTAAGCGGCGCCGAGCATGAACAATCTTCCCGTCAGTCCGCCGGTCCTGCCGATGCTGGCCAAGGCGGTGAGCGAACTGCCTGACGGCGCCGGGTGGATCTACGAGCCCAAGTGGGACGGGTTTCGAGCGCTCGTGTTCCGTGACGGCACCGAAGTGTTCCTGCAAAGTCGCGATGCCAGGCCGCTCGCCCGCTACTATCCGGAGCTGATTGCGCCTCTCGTGGAACAGCTCCCTCAACGCTGTGTGCTCGATGGCGAGATCGTCATCGTCGGGTCCCAGGGCCTCGACTTCGAGGCGCTCCAGTTGCGACTGCACCCGGCGGCGTCGCGCGTGAAGACGCTGGCGCAGGAGATTCCCGCATCGCTCGTGTTTTTCGATCTCCTGTGCGAAGGCGATCGCGACCTGCGGACGAGGCCATTCGCGGAGCGGCGCGCAACACTGGAGTCCGTGCTGGCGCGCGCGGCGCCGCCGCTCCACCTGACGCCCGCGACGCGCGACCGGGCCGTGGCCGGTGACTGGTTCCGCCGCTTTGAGGGCGCAGGCCTTGACGGCGTCATGGCGAAACATGCCTCAGGCGTCTACGAGCCCAGCAAGCGGGTGATGCTGAAGGTGAAACATGCGCGCCACTGCGATTGCGTCGTCGCCGGCTTCCGCTGGCACAGGCGCGGCGAGCGAAGCGCCGTCGGATCGCTCCTGCTCGGCCTTTTCGATGACTGCGGCCAGCTGCAGCACGTGGGCGTCAGCGCCAGTTTTACGCAAGCGCGGCGCCGGGAGCTGGTGGACCACCTCGCGCCCTACCGCATGGCCACGCTCGACGGCCATCCGTGGCGGGACTGGGCGGTGGCGGACGCGGCCGTGGACGGCGAACAGCGGCGGCCCGGCGCATCGAGCCGCTGGAACCGGGACAGGGACCTCTCGTGGGTGCCGTTGCGGCCGGAGCTCGTTGCCGAGGTCGCCTACGACCACATGCAGGGCAGCCGCTTCCGGCACACGGCACAGTTCCGCCGCTGGCGCCCCGACAAGCCTCCCCTCGACTGCACCTTCGCACAGCTCGAGGTGGTGGTGGCGCAGGAGCTTGAGGCGATCTTCGCAACGGGACGCTAGCTAGCTAAGTCTGGATTTTGACAGGCTGCTTTAATCCCAGTCGGCCTGCCGGAGTGCTGCGACTTCGTCATCCCGGGCATCGCGCAAGGAGAGAATGGCGCCATCTCTGCGATAAGTGGTCGCCTTCTCCAGCGCTGCGAGGAACACCGCTTCCAGCTTCATGATTTCCGGCGGGCAGGCCATCCGCGTCGACGCGAGCGGGCCGATCTTGATGGCGCTGCCTGTGGTCCGGAACGAGCCGAAAAACCGGTTGCAGCCGCCATGCCCGCTTATTTTTCCCTCTCCTCTGAATTGCACGAAGAGATCCGCCTTTTGGGGGACGGTAGAGCCGCCGATCCTGGTGGGCCGCCATTCGCTGCCTGCGAGAACGCTGCCTTCCGCATGGGCAATGGGCGCCGCCGATAGTGCGAGGATCAGACAAAGCACGGTCGAAAGTAGAGCGGTCCGCGATAGCATGGCGTCGTCCTTGATTTAACCGCTCGGTCTTGTCCTGCGCCGGCTATCGCTCCAGGCTTGGGTGGGATCGTCATCGGGATCGGGCCGGCCCTGGGGCGGCCGCATGGCCTCGGGGACATGGAGCAGGTTCACACGAATCCGCGTCCAGGTCGAGGATCGTCCGCGCATGGAATCGACCAGCACGTCGTCGACCGTCAGGTGCTTCGCCGCCGCTGGATGCCTTTCCTTCCATCGCTCGAGTCCGGCCAGTGCCGCTTCCCGGTCCGGCGAGTTGGCGACGACGATGAGCGGCATCCCAGGCCGGATCTTCCTGGCCAGACCCTTCGCGCGAGACGGCGCTACCCGCGCAGCTTCTCCTTCCGCCTTGCGGAAGTGGGGCGGCCATGGAGCGTCCGCCAGACCCGCCGCTTCGTCTCTGGCGGCGAGTTCGAGCAGGCCGTCGAGCGTGCCCGCGACGTCGTCCATACCGGCGTGAGGATCGCCGATCTCCGCAAAGCGCTTCGGCATCGTCAGCACGGTGAAATCCACCGGCTCGCAGTCGGGTACCTCGTCCCAGGCGAGCGGTGCGGACACGCGCGCATCGGGAAGCGGGCGCACTGAATAAGCCGAGCAGGTCGTTCGGTCCTTGGCATTCTGGTTGTAGTCGAGAAAGACTCCCCGGCGCTCCTCCTTCCACCACCTTGAAGTGGCGAGCGCCGGCATGCGCCGCTCGATCTCCCGCGACAATGCCAGCGCGGCCCGCCTCACCTCGGTGAACGTCCATCGCTGCCGGATGCGGACGTTCACGTGCATGCCGCGCGAGCCGCTCGTCTTCGGCCAGCCCCGCAGCCCGATTTCCTCGAGCAATGCCTTCACCTCCAGGGCGACGCGGCGAATGTCGGCCCACGGGACGCCGGGCGTCGGATCGAGGTCGATGCGAAGCTCGTCCGGATGATCGAGATCGCCCGCCCGCACCGGATGGGGATGGAGCTCGATGCAGCCGAGGTTCACGACCCAGGCGAGGCCCGCTGCATCGTCGACGACCACCTCTTCCGCGGTACGACCGGAGGGAAAGGAAAGGGAGACGGTCCGCAACCAGGCAGGTCGGCTTGCGGGTGCGCGCTTCTGATAGAACGGCTGGCCCTCAGCGCCGTCCACAAAACGCTTGAGCACGAGCGGGCGGTCGCGAATCCCGGCCAAGGCTCCCGGCGCCACCGAGAGGAAGTAGCGCACGAGGTCGAGCTTCGAGAGCCGCACCGTGCGCGAAAAGTAGGGCTTGTCGGGATGGGTGATGGCGACCTCGCGTCCGTCGAGCGCGAGCACCTCTGCTTCCGGTTCCTTGGCCATGACGTGCGACGCTACACGATGACGCCTGCCGATCAACGGCCCGCAGGGCACGGCACAATGTTGCATAGTTCCGCGCTGCATCCGTGGGTATAATCGCTCTAACCCGTTTCCGAGCAACCCAGGAGCCATCGATGGCCGCCGCAGTCGACCAATTTCGCACTCAGCCCGCCCAACTGTCGTACCGCAATCAGGCCTTCATCAACGGCCGCTACGTACCCGCGGCCTCCGGCAAGAGCTTCGACAAGATAAGTCCCATCGACGGCAAAGTGCTCACTCAGGTCGCGGAATGCGACAAGGAGGACGTCGAGCGTGCCGTCACGGCCGCGCGCGCTGTTTTCGACAAGGGAGCATGGGCAAAGGCTTTCCCGAAAAAGCGCAAGACGGTGCTGGTCAAGCTCGCCGAGCTGATGATGAGGCACCGGGACGAGCTTGCGCTGCTCGAGACGCTCGACATGGGCAAGCCCATCTCCAACTCGACCTCGAGCGATATTCCGGCTTCCGCCCATACGATCCAGTGGTACGGCGAAGCATGCGACAAGGTCTATGATGAGCTTGCGCCGCAGCGGCCGGACTCCATTTCCCTCATCACGAGGGAGCCCGTCGGAGTTGTGGCGGCCGTCGTGCCGTGGAACTTTCCACTGCTCATGGCGTGCTGGAAGATCGGCCCGGCGCTTGCGGCGGGCAACTCCGTCATCCTCAAACCCGCCGAGCAGTCGCCGCTCACTGCCATCCGCATTGCCGAGCTCGCCGCCGAGGCCGGTCTGCCGGAGGGCGTTCTCAGCGTGCTCCCGGGCTTTGGAGAAACCGCCGGACAGGCGCTCGGCCGTCATATCGATGTCGACATGGTGGCCTTCACCGGTTCGACCGAGGTCGGAAAGTTTTTCCTCAAGTACTCGGGCGAGTCGAACATGAAACACGTCTCGCTCGAGTGTGGCGGCAAGTCGCCGAACATCGTATTCGGCGATGTACCCGATCTGAAGGAAGTCGCCAGGAAAGCGGCGGCAGGCGTTTTCTACAATTCGGGTCAGGTTTGTACCGCTGCAACCCGGCTCATCGTCCACGAGAAGGTCAAGGACGAGATCATCGATCTGGTCGGCAAATACGCCATGGACTGGACTCCCGGCGATCCGCTGGATCCAGAGACCACCATGGGCCCGATGGTCGACAAGACCCAGATGGATCGGGTTCTCGGCTACATCGACATCGGGCGCAAGGAGGGCGCCAGGCTGGCGACCGGCGGTTCCCAGACACGCAAGTCAACCGGGGGCTATTACGTGGAACCGACCGTCTTCGAGGCGCCCAGCAACAAGCTGCGTATCGCCCAGGAGGAAATCTTCGGTCCCGTTCTGACGACGCTCAGCTTCAAGGATGACGAGGAGGCCGTGAAGATCGCCAACGATACGATCTACGGCCTGCAGGCGAATCTGTGGACCCGCGACATAACCCGTGCTCATCGGGTGGCGCGCGCACTGAAGGCGGGTACGGTCAATATCAACGCCACCGACGGAGGCGATGTAACGGCCCCCTTCGGAGGCTTCAAGCAATCGGGCATCGGCCGCGACAAGTCGCTTCACGCATTCGACAAGTACACTCAGCTCAAGCACACGTTCGTGCAGCTCTGAGAGATGGGCGCACGAATGACTCATGCCGCTTTTTCCCCATCCAATGTCGCCGTGATCACGGGCGGCGCATCGGGCATCGGGCTCGCAGCGGCCAGGTGCTTTGCCGCCATGAGTTTCAGGGTATGCATCGTCGATATCGACGATGAAAGCCTCCAGAAAGCAGCCGATGCTCTCGTGCCGATTGCCGGCGGCACATCATCCGGCATCCTGCCGATTTCGGCCGACGTCGGTCGCCTGGAAGACGTGCAAAGGGTTGCCGGCTCGGTGCAGCGTCACTTCGGCCGGGTGGATGTCCTGATGAACAATGCCGGGGTTCAGCCGGGCAGCGGCGTTTTCGGACCGGCGGCGAACTGGGACAAGGTAATGCGGGTAAATCTCTGGGGAGTCATCCACGGCACCCAGGTCTTCGCACCCCAGATGATCGCTCAGAGGACTCCCGGTCTCATCATCAACACCGGCTCCAAACAGGGAATTACGACGCCGCCCGGCGATCCCGCCTATAACGTTTCGAAAGCGGGCGTGAAGGTTTTTACGGAAGCTCTGCAGCACGAGCTGCGGTCACGCTCCGATTGTCTGGTCTCGGCGCATCTGCTCATCCCGGGTTTTGTCTTCACAGCTTTGACTGCCAATGGCCGCACGGAAAAGCCCCCGGGCGCCTGGACGCCGGAACAAACGGTTTCCTTCATGCTGCAGCGGCTGGAAGCCGGGGATTTCTACATTCTGTGTCCCGACAACGAGGTGACGCGAGCGATCGACGAAAAGCGTATTCGATGGGCAGCCGAAGACCTGATTGAAAACCGCCCGCCATTGTCGCGATGGCACGCCGACTATGCCGACCAGTTCAAATCGTTCCTCGATGGCTTTTGATACCTGGCACGTCCTGCTCAACTCGGTCGCAGAAGGGCGAACCGATGATTGCTATGTACGGAACAATGGCGGAACGAGTTCGGTATAGCGCGTCAGGCGACGGTATCTGCACGCCGATCCCCCCGGGGACATGGCGCTCGCCGCGGACCTCGACCTCGGCGATGCCGTTCGCCAGTTGCCATCCAATTTCACTCCAGCGGCTTCAGTTCGCCCAGCATGGTCGGCAGATACTCGGCGACCGTCGGATGGATGTGCATGGTGCGCGAGATGGCGGTATAGGGAGCGCCTGCTGCCATCACGTCGAGGATGGCATGCACGATTTCATCACCGCCGAACCCGAGGAGGGCTGCACCGAGAATCTTCCTGCTCTCGGCATCGACCACGATCTTCATGAACCCTTTGGTCTCGCCGCGTTCGATCGCGCGGCCGACCGAGGTCATCTCCCACTTGGCGGCAAGCGCCTTGATGCCCTTGGCGCGCACTTCCGTCTCGGTCATGCCGGCGCGCCCGAGCGGCGGATCGGTGAACAGCGCGTAGCACGGAATGCGATCGGAGATGCGACGTGGATCGTTATCGAAGATGTTGGCGGCGACGATCTCGAAGTCGTTCCATGAAGTGTGCGTGAAGGCGCCGCGGCCATTGACGTCGCCGATCGCCCACACCCCCGGCACATTGGTACGGCACTGGTCGTCGACGGTGATGTATCCCTTGGCATCGGACTTTATGCCGGCGGCCTCGAGGCCGAGATCGTCAGTATTGGGACGGCGACCTACTGCCAGCAGCAGATGGGTGCCCGTCACCACCGGCGGTCCGGCGGAGCAGTCGAGCTTCATGGCGATGCCGTTGCCTTGTTTTTCGACCGCGAGGCACCTTGCATTCAGGCGTACCTCGATGCCTTCCGACTCGAGCACCTCACGCACCGCATCGGACACATCGGGATCCTCGCGGGCAATGAGCCGGTCGGCCATCTCCGCCACGGTGACGCGCGCACCGAAGCGGCGGTAGGCCTGTGCAAATTCGAGGCCGATATAACTGCCGCCGACGACGAGCAGATGCCCGGGCAGAGCGTCCATCTCCATGATCGAGCTGTTGGTGACATGGGGAACGGTATCGAGACCCGGCATGGGCGGAATGATGGCGCGCCCGCCGGTATTGATGACGATCTTATCCGCCTCGAGGCTCTCGCCGTTCACGCTCACAGTCCTCGGTCCGGTGAAGCGTGCATGCCCGCGGTAGACAGTGGCGAGGCCCTCCATCCATTTGGCTACCCCGTTGCGGGAACGCATCACGATTGCGTCCTTGCGGGCCATCACGCGCTTCATATCCGCCTTGACCGCGTCGCCGGTGTCGATGCCGTATTCCGGAGCCCGACGCGCCATGTGGGCCACGTAGGCACTGGCCACCAGGGTCTTGGTCGGCATGCAGCCGGTATTGACGCACGTGCCGCCGAAGTACTTTCGCTCAATGACGGCGACGCGCATCCCGGCTTGTGAAAAGCGCTCGGCGAGCGAAGGGCCCGACTGGCCGGCGCCGATGACGATGGCGTCGAATTTGTGGTGCATGTCGGTCTACCTCTCAGCGATTGCCTGCCAGGGCCAGCGGCCCTCGATCTCCAAAACCAATGTCCAGCTCAGGAACGTGCGCACCAGCACGAGCCCTGCCAGGACGCCGAGACTCATGAAGGTCGGTTCGAGAGCGATCGTCTTCACGATATCGGCCGCCACCAGGAATTCGAGGCCCAGCAGCAAGGACCGGCCGATGCGGATCTTGTAGCGATCGTAGTGCCCTTCTTCCATTCGCTGCTGCACAAAGTGAGCGGTCGCCCACGCAATACCCGCGACGATGACCGTGACGCCGGCGAAGTCAATCCCGGTTCCGATGAGGTTGATCAATCGGACGACCATCGCTTCCCAGGCGAACGCATCGGTGACTGGTTCCATATGCGTCAGGCCGCAAGCTCGTGAAGAATGACGCCCTCGAGCGGATCGAACTCACCCTGCCACGGCGCGGTAGCGATGGCGCGGCGGGCATTTTCGTATCCCGCATCCCAGCGGCGCTTGATGCCGGTGGGGCTGAAGTCCACGTCCTTGGTGTGGTTCTCATCGTCGAGGCGGGGAGCCAGCAGCCGAACCACATGCATGCGCGTCAGGCAGCCATAGCCTGCCAGGTCGCGCACCCGGTCGCTGTGGCGTTGCAGTTCCGGAATCTCGGCGATCAGCTCCTTGATCACATGGCGCAGGCGGTGAGTCTGCATCTGGCGGGCGATATGGTTGGCGACCCGGCTCGAGTACTGGATGTCCTTCTGCCGGTGCATCACCTCCCACATGGTCTCCGGTTCCGGACCTTCCGGGTTCCACATGTGGACGGCAAAGATGAGGGAGTTCCGGCGCGGATTGTCATCGAAGACGACCTCGGTAGGCGTGTTGGAGAGGATACCGCCGTCCCAGTAGAGCTCGCCATCGATGCGTACGGCGGGAAATGCCGGCGGCAGCGCGCCCGAGGCCATGATGTGCTTGACGCCGATCGCCATATCGCGGCCGTCGAAGTACTTCATCACGCTCGTACGCACATGCGCGGCGCCCACGGTGAGCCTTGGCCGGCAGCGATTGATCAGCGGCCAGTTCACCAGCTCATCGAGCGTCCTTTCGAGCGGCCCGGTGCTGTAATAGCCGGCGTGGTCGGACCCCAAGGGAACGTGGGTGCCCCAGAAGGCCCTGACGTTCGGCTCGAAGAAACCCGGGATGCCGGCGCTCAGCGTCCTCCAGTAGGCAAGGCTCTGCGCGAGCTGTGGCCAGGCGGAGCCGAAACTCCACATCGAGTTCTTGCGCCATCCGTTGCCAGAACTCCTTGAGTCGCGGCAGCCGGTTTTCGGCTTCGTTGCCGGCAATGAGGCTCGCATTGATCGCGCCGATCGAAGTGCCGATGATCCAGTCTGGTTCGATTTCGGCCTCGTGCAGCGCCTGATAGACGCCGGCCTGATAGGCGCCGAGCGCGCCGCCGCCCTGGAAGACGAGGACCACCTGGTTCGCGCCGGGCGATGAGCGGCTTATGTTCACGATGTCGGTCATTCCTTCCTCCTCGCCGCACTCCACGGTGCGGCAAAGGAGACCCTATGGCCACGGCCGCCCATGGGGAAATGCCGGCTCTCTCATGATTTGATACCCGGCGGTTATGGCGATGACATCCGTCCGCAACAACGCCGTCGCCATAGCGCTAGCCTATCGAAATCAGAATCAACCGGCATTTAAGCTGAAGCCCGAATTTCTCCATCATCGCGGCCATCGGTCTCTGCTGTCCACGGCCGATTAACAGAAGGAGAAGTTCATGTTCGCACGATTGGCCAAAGTCTGCACCGTTGCAGCGCTCACCTTGGTGCTCGTCTCGACCTCGCCCGATTCTGTTCCGGCAGAAGATGCAAGCATGGCTGCCGCGGAAAGCGGCTTGGTCAAGATCAAGAGCGCCTATTCCGTCGATGAGACGGTAGAACGCCTCACCAAGGATATCGCGGACAAAGGCATCATGTTGTTCAATGTCGTCGATCAGACCTCGCTGGCCTCAGCTGCCAAGATCGAGCTGCCGCCCTCGAAACTCCTGATCTTCGGCAACCCGGGTCTGGGCTCGCACTTCATCACCTCAAACCCGGCGGCGGGCATAGACTGGCCGGTCAGGATCCTCGTGTACCAGGACCAGCACGGCGCCGTCTGGATGCTCTATAACGATTGGCAATTCGTGAAGCAGCGCCACAACATCGCCGACCGCGATGAGCAATTCGCCATGGCGACGATGGTCGTGCAATCGATTACATCGGCGGCAGTGAAATAGCCTCTGGAACCGGCTCGGTTGCTATCCGCAGAGGCATGGGCCGCTCCGATGTTCTGCCGGCATCCGAACCATAGCCCAACGGCATTTCAGAAAGCGCTGGGCTTCCGGGATCATCGAAACCATCCGAACCAACCGCATGGAGACCGAGATGCCCACCCTTTCTTCCGCCGAGATCAACCTGGCCGTGGGCCGTCGCCCGCTGGAGGGCCGCACCGCCATCGTGACCGGATCGACGAGCGGCATCGGTCTCGGCATCGCCACGATGCTGGCCTCGCAGGGCTCGGCAATCGTGCTCAACGGCTTCGGCAACGCCGAGGAGATTGAAACCGCGAGGGTCTCGCTGTCCGGCGAGCATGGCGTCGAGGTGACCTTCGACAATGCCGATATGTCGAAACCCGACATGATCGCAAGGCTCGTCGAACGGGCATCACAGCGCTTCGGTCAGATCGACATCCTAGTCAACAATGCCGGCATCCAGCACGTATCGCCGATCGAGGAGTTTCCGGTAGCCAAATGGGATGCCATCATCGCCATCAATCTTTCCGCCGCTTTCCATCTCATACGCCTGGTGTTCACCGGCATGAAGGAGCGGGGCTTCGGCCGTATCGTGAACGTCGCCTCGGCCCACGGTCTCATCGCCTCCCCGTTCAAGTCGGCCTATGTGGCGGCGAAACACGGCCTTCTCGGGCTCACCAAGACGGTGGCGCTCGAGGGCGCGAGGTCCGGCGTCACGTGCAATGCGGTGTGCCCGGGATATGTGTGGACGCCGCTGGTTGAAAAGCAGATCGACGATCAGGCCAAGTCACACGGCATCAGCCGCGAGCGGGTGATCGAGGAGGTGCTCCTCGCCCGTCAGCCGAACAAGCGTTTCGCTACCGTCGAGGAGATGGGGGCCACCGTCGCTTTCCTGTGCTCGGATGCCGCCGCCTCGATCACCGGCATAGCGCTTCCCGTCGACGGGGGCTGGGTAGCCCAATAGCGCCGACCTCGGCTCTCATTCACATCTCATGGTCTCATGCAGCCAGTCGCAACGTCAGCGAGCCTGCGGGCGAGCTCGTCGATATCCTCAAGGCGAGATGACCCGCTGCGGGAGCGATGCCGAGCAGGCCATAGCGGCATCCTATGGTTTCGAAAGCCACTCGGCATTATCGCACGCTATCGGCCTTGCGTAGAATCGAAGGTGATGTTGCAGACGTTCCGCCTGCAGCAACCGCAACAGCAAGGAGATATGTGATGTTCCATCCTTTAAGGAGCCTGCCGGCGGCTCTCGCCGTCGCAGCAGGCCTCGCCTTCACCACTTCGGCACTTGCCGGCCAATGCCCGGCCGGCAAGTCCGGCACCGACACGCAGAAAAACGTCATGACCGAACCGAAGAACGTCACCGATAACGTGCTCGGCATGGCGGATCTCGGAGCCAATATCGGTATCGAAGGCCGCACGCTGCGCCTGCGCCGGCTCGAGATCCAGCCGGGCGGTGTCGTCCCCTGGCACAGCCATGACGACCGTCCGGCCGTCATTCACATCGTCAAGGGCACGATCCTCGAATACAGCAGCACCTGCATGGTGCCGATCGTCCACAAGGCCGGCGACACGGTCGCCGAGGAGAAGGGCGTCTCCCACTGGTGGCGCAACGAGTTGAAGAAGCCCGTCGTGCTGTTTTCCGCCGACGTGCTCCACGATGCCACCGACACCACGATGTAGCAATTCATCATTTGTCTCAATCGGGAGTGCGGCCACTTTCGCACTCCCACTCACAACTCCGAACGGCTCAAGATGAATCACTCCCATATCGCTTTTCCGGGCATCGCCCACCCCACGTCGGGGGCGGTCCTGCGTAGCCTGGTGATCGGCCTCACGGCATTCCTGACGCTGGTCGACCTGTTCGCCACCCAGGCCATCCTCCCGACGCTCGTCAGGGCCTATGGTGTCAGCCCCGCCGCCATGGGCTTTGCCGTCAATTCCAGCACGCTCGGCATGGCCGTGGCGGGCCTGGCGGTTTCCTTCCTCAGCCAGAAGATCGATCGCCGCGCCGGAATCTTCCTGAGCCTGGCTTTGCTCGCCATTCCGACCGCGCTCCTCTCCGTTGCGCCCAATCTCGGCGCATTCACCTGCCTGCGCATTATTCAGGGCGTCTTCATGGCCACCGCCTTTACCCTGACTCTCGCCTATCTCGGCGAGCGCTGCAGCGCCATGGATGCCGCCGGCGCATTCGCCGCCTACATCACCGGCAACGTCGCCAGCAACTTCATCGGCCGCCTGGTCTCGGCCGCCGCCGCCGATCACTTCGGCCTCGAGGCCAACTTTCTGCTGTTCGCCGCGCTCAATCTCGCCGGCGCAGCGCTCGTGTTCTTCACCATCGGCAAGGCAACCCCCATGGCCGCCAGCGAGCGGAAAGCTTCACGCTCGCCCTGGCGCCAGTGGCGCTCGCATCTGAGCAATCCGCCGCTGCGTTCTGCCTTCGCGATCGGCTTTCTCATCCTCTTCGCCTTCATCGGCGCCTTTACCTATGTGAATTTCGTGCTGGCGCGCCCACCCCTCGATCTGCTCCCCATGCAGCTCGGTTTCATCTACTTCGTGTTCTTGCCTTCGATCTTCACCACGCCGCAGGCAGGCCGCGTGGTTGCCCGCGTGGGCGCCCGCACCGGTGTCCTCATCGCACTGCTGGTCGCGGTCGCTGGTCTGCCTTTGGTGCTCGCTTCGACCTTGCTGCCGGTCCTGGCGGGGCTTGTCCTGGTGGGGGTCGGAACCTTCTTTGCCCAGGCGATCACCACCGGCTTCGTCAACCGCGCCGCGACCGCCGACCGCGGCTCCGCCAGCGGTATCTATCTTGCAGCCTATTTCTCGGGCGGTCTGGTCGGCAGTGCCGTGCTGGGCCAGCTTTTCGACCGGCTTGGCTGGACGGCATGTGTGACCGGGATTGGCCTCGCCCTTCTCATTGCAGCGCTCCTCTCGCTCAAACTGAAGCCGAGCTGAGCCGTGAGCGATCTCGCTATCCATGTCGACCACAATCGCCTCCCGTGTTAGCTTCGCGACTGCACCAACGAGCGGCCATGGCGGATCAATCCTTCGCTGAGTTTCTCGAGCAGTCCACCTTGCGCTGCCGCAGCATGGATGCTCCGCTGGCCGAGCGGCTGCAGGCATTTGCCGAGGACGTGAAGTCGCGCAATCCGGCTTTCGCCGATGTCGTCAATCGCATGGTGGACCGTTTGCGGGCCGCCGGCGCCGGCGAGAACGCGCCGGCGCCGGGTCAACCGATGCCGCCGTTTGTGCTGCCTGACCAGGACGGCAAGCTGGTCGGTCTCGAGGATCTCATTGACCGGGGGCCTGTTGTCGTGGCGTTCCACCGTGGCCACTGGTGCCCCTATTGCCGGATCAATGCCGCAACCCTTGCGAGACTTCGAGCCGGACATATCTGCCCGGGGCGGACAGATCCTCGCCATCACGCCCGACATCGAGGAGTTCACCTCGGAGCTCCGAGCCGATGCCGAGGCATCCTTTCCCATCCTGACGGATCTCGACAATGGCTATGCGCTGGAGCTGAACCTGGCGATCTGGATCGATGACGAGAAGCGCCAGGCAATGACGGCGGCCGGCTGGGACATCTCGGACTCCCAGGCGAATCAGTTCTGGACGCTGCCGATCCCGGCGACCTTCGTCGTCGGCAGGGATGGCCGGGTCAAGGCCCGCCACATCGATCCTGACTATCGCAAGCGCATGGCGACGGAAGAGATCCTGACGGCTCTCGAGACTTTACGCGGATGACGGCCGGCAGGATTTCCGATGCCTTCGAGGACGCACTCGCTATGGACGCGCCCTTGAGCGCGCGGCTCGCTGCCTTCGCCCGGTCAATGCGCGATCTCGGCACGCCCTATGCCGCAGCCTATGACCGGCTCGTCGGGCGGCTCGTCGAGGGCAAGGTGGGTGCAGCGGCCCCGAACGCCGGCGATCCGATGCCGCCCTTCGTGCTCCCTGGCGAGCAGGGCGAGCTTGTCGGGCTTGAAGAGCTGCTGGCTGCTGGCCCGCTGGTCGTGAGCTTCAATCGTGGGCATTGGTGTCAGTTTTGCAAGCTCGAGCTGTCGGCGCTGGCGCGAAGTCACGAACGGGCCGCCGCCATTGGCTCCCAGATCGTCTCGATCGTCCCCGAGCGGCCGCCCTTTGCCGGATTGATGAAATCCGATCTCGAGCTGCCGTTCAGGATCCTGACCGATCTGAACAATGCCTATGCGCTGTCCCTCGGGCTGATGATGTGGGTGGGCAGCGAAGTGAGCGAGATGTATCTCGCGGACGGCATCGATCTCGCGAATTTCAACGGTGATGAAGGCTGGTTCCTGCCGATCCCGGCAACCTTCGTGGTCAGCCGATGCGGCAAAGTTGTCGCCCGTTTCGTCGATCCGGATTTCCGCCGGCGCATGGAGATGGAAGCCATTCTCGAAGCGCTTGAATCAGTCTCGGCGTAGCCGGGACTCAATGCCGTTGCCAAGTGGCCGCGCGCAGCAGCTTGATGAGCCCGCAGGCGGCGGGCGACCGCTGGCGGCCGGAAACGGCGTAGAGCCGAACCGCTCTGCTCAACTCCACTCCGTCGACATCGATTGCGCGCACATCCTCCGGCAATTTCGTGGCCTTCGGCAGGATAGCGATGCCGAGATCGGCCCGCACCAGGTCGATGAGGTCATTTACCGATGCTGCTTCGTGGCTGAAGGTCTTCTCGACGCCGAGGCTGCCCAGCAGCGCCACCAGCTGTTCAGTCAAGCGACAGTGGGGACGCGCCAGGAGGCGTTCGCCTGCGAGATCAGCGAGCCGCACATCGGTTCTTCGGGCAAGGGCATTGCCGCTGTTGACGACGACGGCAAATCGCTCGATGTAGAGCTGCCAGGCCTCGAGCCGCTCCCACTCCTCCCCGAGTGGACCGGCGACTGCCATCTCCATGTCGCCTTTCTTGAGCTTCTCCACGATCTCGTGCGCCGGTCCGCGGAAGAACTTCGCTTCGACGCCGGGAAAAGCTTTCGTCAGGGCGCGGACGTGAACTGTCAAGGTTTCGATCGGGATGGTTCGCGACAGCGCGATATTGAGCGGGGCGCGTTCGCCGTTCTTGTAGGATTGCGCCAGGACCTTGGCCATCAGCGCGCTCTCGAGGCACTGGTTGAGCGGCGGGACCAGGCGCCTGCCGAGGTCGGTCAATTGGGTCAACGACCGCTCGCGCCGGAACAGGTCGCCGCCAAGCTCGATTTCGAGGTGCTTCACCGCGCGGGTCAGCGCCGGTTGGGAGACGTTGCACTCCTCCGCCGCCCGGGTGAAATTGAGTGTGCGCGACACCGCCAGGAAATATCGAACTTGGTGCATCTCCATGCGCGAGGCGCATCCTTTGAACGGTGCCGCGTACCGGTCAACGTTCGCCACCCGATATTAGCCAAGTGTTTGGCCCCCGCAAATGACGATGGAGTTATCGTCGGACAGTTGTGTGCGTCAGGTTCAGGAAAAAGCTCTGGCATGCTGCAACCTGGCGTGTATTGCAAAATGCGCTACAATTCACTATGTAATGTTCTGGAGGTTCGTCATGTCCCGAGCAGTCGAGCGCAAGGAGCACCCGCTGTCGATGCGGCTGCCCGAAGCCGATATTGCCATTATCGATCGCGCGGCCACGTTGCGCGGCCGCTCGCGTACCGACTTCGTGCGCGACGCTGCGGTACGCGCGGCCGAGGATGTGCTGATGGAGACGGCGCCCATTCGTATGACTCCCGCCGGCTTCAAGGCTTTCATGGCGGCATTGTCCAAACCTGCCACCCCCGTCCCCGAAATGGTCGAACTCTTCCGGCGTGCGGCGCCTTGGGAGGCTGGCGGTTCAAAGACCGGGAACTGAGGTTTGACGATCTTCGGCCCTGAGCCGCTGACGGCCGCCCACGACCTCACGGAGTTCTCCTCCGGCAAACCGTCTCTCGATCGGTGGCTCAAGACCCGGGCGTTGTCTAACCAGGAAAAAGGCTTCACGGCGGTTCTTGTCGTTCACGATGGTAATCGAGTGATCGGCTATTGCGGTCTAGCACCGACGGCCATCGTACCATCAATGCTGGCGCGCTCGATCCGGACCGGCCAGCCCCCCGATCCCGTTCCCTGCCTGCTGCTGGGTCAGCTCGCGACCGATCAGAATTGGCGCGGCAAGGGCATCGGCACTGGTCTGCTCAAGCATGCCCTTCAACGCTGCGTGACGGCTGCGGGCCTCATCGGCGGCCGCGCGCTGATCGTCAACGCGGTGGACGATGACGCTGCTGCATTCTGGCGCCGCCGCGGCTTCGTACCCTCAAAGGACGACCCATTCGTCCTATTTCGATCGATCGCGGACATCGTGGTCTCGGTTAGCCAAGTCCCCTGAATAGCGATTGAGGCTCCCCGTGACGGCAAGGGGACAGCTCCGAACACTACCGCAGCGACAAACCTCCGGCAGTGTAGCGCCGCCAGCGCGCGCCAGGACAAAGGACGGCAAACATACTCACGTCTCTGAACGCTGGGCTGTCAGCATGTTCCCATGTGGACAAAGGAGTCAATTGAGAGTGTCCACGCCGTCGGCTTCATCTCGGTTCCACCCACAAACACTCGAAAATCCAGTCTGGACGTGTTAAGTAATACCAGACTCACAGATCGCCTTACCGGAGAGTTCCATGAGTACGACCGTCACCAGCAAGGGTCAGGTCACAATCCCCAAAGAGGTCCGCGATCTGCTCGGGATCGTGCCGGGCAGCGTGATTGATTTCGAGCGCGGACCAGATGGCCGGATTGTCATCGTCAAGGCTGAGAAGAAGACCCAGTCCACTCGCTTCGCCCGGCTGCGCGGCCACGCCGGAAAGGGATTGAGCACGGACGAAATCATGGCCATGACGCGCGGCGAACACTGACGTGATCCTGGTCGATACCAACGTCCTGCTTGATCTTGTGACGGATGATGCCGTTTGGTCGGAATGGTCATTGGCCCGACTGGAGGAAGCCGCGCTTGCCGGTGCGGTCCTGATCAATGACGTTGTCTATGCCGAGACTTCGATCCGCTACGAGCGGATCGAAGATCTCGACGCCATGCTCAGCGAGGCGATGATCGAGATCGCCCCAACGCCCCGACCGGCTCTGTTTCTGGCCGGAAAGGCCTTTCAACAATATCGCGCGGCCGGAGGTATTCGGACAAGCGTTTTGCCCGACTTCTTCATCGGCGCTCATGCGGCGATCGAGGGGTGGCCGCTGCTCACGCGCGATGCGCGCCGCTACCGCACACATTTTCCGAAGGTGATACTGATCGCACCGCCAGCATCGATGCAAGTCTAGCGATTTGAATATAAGAGGAAAGGCTGCCAAGTGAGCACAATCCCTGATCGTCAATCGGACTGGGTCACGGCAGGTCACGGCAGCCTCGGTGTCGATGCTCGCGGCTTTGTTTCTTGCTAAGCCCTGGAGTGAACGCAATGGCCAAAAGGACGTCCAAGACGCCGGCGAAGGTCGCAAAAAAGGCCGCCAAGCGGGTCGCTGCGAAGGCGGCCCAATCGCGCAAGACGGCGCCGAAGTCGCAGTCCCGCAAGGTCGCAAAGCCAACCCTCCTCGCAGGCGGCAACCCTCAGATCGCGAAGGCCGACGGCGACGCCCCCGTGCAGGCCTACATCGCGGCCATGCCGGGCTGGAAACGCGACGTCGGGCGCCGCCTCGACGCGCTCATCGTGCGCACCGTCCCCGGCGCGCGCAAGGCCGTGAAATGGAACTCGCCGCTGTACGGAGTCGAAGGCCAGGGCTGGTTCCTCGGCGTCCATTGCTTCACGAAGTACGTCAAGGTGGCTTTCTTCCGCGGCACGTCGCTGCGTCCTGTCCCCTCCGGCGAGTCCAAGAGCAAGGACACTGCGCTACCTCGACATCCATGAGGACGACCAGCTCGACGAAGTTCAGCTGGCCGCTTGGGTGAAGCAAGCCAGCCAATTGCCCGGCGAACGAATGTGAGCGGGAAGTCGCGAGGTGCGGTGCGTGCCGTGACCGGACGCCAAGTCATCAGCCCGCAAGCCCATGAAGGCCGCGGCGAAGGGACTGCCAGCGCACTATGCAGTGCCCAAGTCCGAGGGCGACGGCGCACGAGCGACAACAAACCATGAAGAAAGCGACAACAGCCATGAAGAAGAGGAAGAGCGGCTCGAAGGAAGGAAAAGGAGGAGACTCTCCCTCTCAGCTGATAGATGCGAGAATCAACGAGCTGAGTGATTGGCGGGGCGAGACGCTCGCTCGGGTCCGAATTCTCATCAAGCAGGCCGACCCCGAAGTGGTCGAGGAGTGGAAGTGGAGAGGGGTTCCGGTGTGGTCGCACGCCGGAATGATCTGCACCGGCGAGACGTACAAGAATGTCGTGAAGATGACCTTCGCCAAGGGCGCCTCGTTGGAGGACCCTTCAGGCCTCTTCAACTCCAGCCTCGAAGGCAACACCAGGCGCGCCATCGATTTCCATGAGGGCGACAAGATTGATGAAAAGGCGTTGAAGACGCTCATTCGCGCCGCCGTGGCGCTGAACACGTCGGTGCGAGCTACCGCCGGCCCCGTCCGCTCTCGGAAGAGACCAAAGAGCGCTTGAGGAGCGTCGTGTGACCTAAATGACCTGCTCTCCGAGGCCCTGATTCGACGGGGTCTCAAGTGGCTCCATTAGCCCGATCATCCTTGTTTGTTCGTCTATATGACGTACATTGTAGGTGAAACGCTGGCCACACCAGGAGTGACCCCAATGCCGCGCAAACAGCGCAAGATCGAACGGGAAACGCCCAACCGCGTCGAGCGCCTCGGATTCCGGCTGGATGAAGAGACGAAGGATCTTATCGAGCGGGCCGCCCATCTGTCACGGCGTAAGGTCAGCGACTTCTGCGTGACCGCGCTCACTGACACCGCACGCCGGACGATCGCCGAGCATGAGACGCTGGTGCTGTCGGATCGCGACCGCGCGGCGTTCTTCGACGCGCTGGTCAATCCGCCTGAGCCGAGCGAGCGGTTGGTCCGCGCCCTGGCTGAGCACAAACGCCGGGTCGCTTCCTGAGCATGGCGCCGCCTCGGCCAGACCTGAAGATCGAGGCGCTCGCGGCGCATCACAACCGGGACGGTTTTTCCTGCGGCGTCGACAGCCTCGATCGTTATCTCCGGACGCAAGCGAGCCAGGATGTGCGGTGCAAGGCGAATGGGGTCTTCATTCTGATCGAGCCGGACAAGCCGGACGTCGTGCTGGGCTACTACACCTTGTGCGCGACTGCGGTAGCACAGGGCGACGTGCCCGCCGCCGCCCGCAAGCACGTCCCACGCTATCCGCTCGTCAGCGCCACGCTCGTCGGGCGGCTGGCGGTCTCCGACACCCGGCAAGGCGAGCGCCTGGGTGCAATGCTTCTCGCCGACGCCGTGCAACGCGCCTATGCGAGCGCGGCCACGGTGGGTTCGTCAATGCTGGTGGTGGACGCGATCAATGAGCGCACTGCCGCGTTCTATGAAGGAAACGGCTTCGTGCGCCTTCCGGACTCGCTCCGGCTGGTGCTTCCGATGCACGCGATCCAGCGATTGGTGGAGCCATGACCGACGCAGCAACATCGATTGATGGGATGGCCGCAAGTGCAGTCGCCAAGGCAGCGCTCTATCTGCGCGTCTCGGCCCATGTCTTTGGAGGGCTCTCCGGTCCTGATTCAGCTCGAATTCGAAGACTGTGATATGGTTGCCGAGAAGATGGTTGAAGAAAAGGCCGAGGTCGTCATTCCGATCAAGGACCGCCCTTGCGGAAAGCGCGAAGGTCGTATTCGCGACCCGTTCGGACATCGTTGGATCCTGAGCCAACAGGTGGCGGGATGACCGTACTGCGCATCGTCGCGAATATCGCAGCAGACACTGTCCCGGACATTCGGAGGTTCTATTCCGATCTCTTCGGGCTCGATGCTGTCATGGATCTCGGATGGATCGTCACGCTGGCGTCCCGCGAAACAACCGTCCCCCAGATCAGCATCCTCAGCGAGGGCGGCTCAGGCGCGCCTGTGCCCGATCTGTCGATCGAAGTCGACAATGTGGACGAGGTGTATCGTCGTGCGAGAGAGATCGGATGCAAGGTCGTCCATGATCTGACCGACGAACCGTGGGGCGTAAGACGTTTCTTCATTTCCGACCCGACCGGCAAGCTGCTCAACGTGCTCTCGCATCTTCGCTAGAAATTGCCTGCAATGCGGGACATTGGCGGCCTTCCAAACGTTCAGGCCAACAACCGTACGGCAAGAGATCCGCTGTCGTCCAGTGTTACCTGGCGTGGCAGATCGGAGGAAATCGTAGATTCGGCGGTACTGGCGCGCCACGGTCGATGAAGATGGGCACTATTGCTTCGCCATGCCCCTATGATGCCGCAGCCCGCCACGCGCTTCAATCGGTAAATCTGCGACGGCCTGCGATCTTGCACTACGCCTCGTGGGCGGCCGTTTGCGGCGCCTCGGGTCTGACCACCCGTCATGGTGGTTGCCGTCGCTGACACCCACCCAACGACAAGAAATTTTGTCACGGGCGTGAGAAGCCCAGGCAACAGACCGCGCGAATCGCCTATGATCGCAAGGTTCGACCAAAAAGGCATAGCTCCATCGAGTATTGCAACATGCGCATATTCCTCGCTGGTGTCGGCTGCGTAGGCAAGACCACTGTAGGCGCCAAACTGGCTGACCTCCTCGATTATCGATTTTTCGACCTGGATGTTGAAATAGAGCGTTTCTTCGGAACATCGATCGAGCGTCTTCGAAACAGCAACCTGACGACTCATAGTTTTCGCCTCGCGGCGTCACAAGCCTTGAAACATGTCCTCTCTCGGGAGGACAGCTGCAATTGTGTCATCGCGTTGCCGCCGAGCGGGATGATGGGTGTCTACTGGAAGGTCTTCAACAAGATACCGGACGCCGCAATTGTCGTGCTCAAGGATACGCCCGAGAATATCCTCAAGAGGATCACGTTCTACGACATCAACTCTCGCCCGATACAAAGAAGTCTGACGGATCGAGAGAAGCGTCTTTACCTTCGAGAAATAAAAGCGGACATCACGTACTTTAGCCGCTCCTTCCAAAGAGCGCATCTGTCCGTGGATATCGCGGGGTGCGGCCCCGACGAGGCGGCGCGCAAGGTCAAGGATAGATTGACGCTGGCGCCGCCGAAGGAACGACGCCAAGCGTCAGCACAACCGCTTGGAAGGATGCATTAGAGGGTCGAACAATGCCACGCGCGAAAGATGATGCACGCGAGCAACGAATTGCCATGGAGGCCGTCGTCGATGCTCACGATTCCGGCGAACGTGCGATGGGTTGGTATTACTACCTTGATGGCAAGATGAAAGTTCCATTCAAAGCGCGCTGTAGGTTCGCGCGGCCCATCTCCGTTCTCAGGATCAAAGAAGAAGTGGAAGTCCTCGGCATGGCACCGGAAGAGGAGTGCGAGAGCGAAATGTTTGTCTGGGTTAGGCGGGCCCGCGAGCAAATTGCTGTCCCTTTGGCGCAACTGCAACCACTGTCGAAAGATCAAGAGACCCAGGAGGCCGTTGGTGATTGGCTCTACTGGGCGGATCACGGGTACGAGCTATGAGCGCCGAAAAGCCTGCTATCCAACTCGTGTGGCTTTGTTGGCGTCAGATCAAGCGCAGAACCGGCGGTAATTGGCGTCGATGGCGTATTCCTAAGTGGCGCGCCACGGTCGATGAAGATGTGCACTATTCGTTCGCCGTGGCGCTATGACATCGGAGCCGAGTCCACGATCTGACCTGCCGATCCACGCCAGCGCGCTCTATCCTACTGCTGCGCTCGGGGCGCGAGGCCGCGGGTGGACCCGAACCATATTTCAGCCGTCAAATCGTCAGCGGACTTGCGCCTCGGCTCAGTCGGCACCAATGAATTTGGGGACACCCGGCACCGCGGACTCGATGGCCGCCAGGAGGTTTGAAACCAGCGGCCTGAGATCGGCAAGCCGGTTCGTCTTCGCCTGAAGGACAACGACGGCGATCGAGAAGCTATCCAGGTTCTGCTGAAATGGCAGGTTTTGATCAACGGTGACAAATACATCGAAGTGCTGCGACGCAAGGGCGAGCAACTCTCCATTCTTGACTGTCGTCCAAGCCATCTGACGAGCAGTCTTCACGTCGTGACCGACGATGTCGCGCGCGAGGCGCCAATCGACGCATTCGTCGAGAAACACCTTCACGACGCCGCTTCGATTACTCGGTCCTTCGCTTGCTCCAGGAAAGCGATGACATGCTCTCGCGTTACGGACGGGAACCCCTCGAGAAAATCATCGATGGATTCGCCCGCCTCCAAGTAATCGAGCAGGGTTTGCACGGGAACTCTAGTCCCGTGGAACACAGCAGTGCCACCCATCACGTCGGCGCGGCGTGAGACAATTGGCTGCTTCATGGCCGCAGATTACGCCTCAACGGCCTCGACACGCAACGGTGGGAGGCGGTTGGGAGAGGTTCGAGGGCTGATACGGTCGGCCCACCCTGATGCCTTGAGGCGGAGAAACGGCAGCGTTTGGCGCCGATGGCGTATTCCGAAGTGGCGCGCCCGAAGAGATTTCGAACTCCTGACCCCCAGATTCGTAGTCTGGTGCTCTATCCAGCTGAGCTACGGGCGCGAAACGGCGTTAGGTAGTACGCTGGCGAGGCGATGGCAAGCGAGCGGCTCAGCGCTCAAAGTCGCCGGCGCAGATAGTCGCGATAACAGAGCCACGGGCCTAGGCTCGATGCCTCCCACACGCCACGGCCGATGGCGCGGGCGAGCGTGTCAGCGGCAACGGACCCCAGATGGCTCAGCGCATGAGCCCGCGGCTCGGGCAGCGGCCTGCGCCCGCTCGCCAGCGCGAACACCGTATCGCCGTCGAAAGGCGTGTGCATGGGGCGCACAGCACGCGCCATGCCGTCCTGCGCCATGATCGCCAGCCGCCTTACCTCGGCCTTGGTCAAAATCGCGTCCGTCGCCACGACGGCGATGGTAGTGCTGCTGCCGGGCAGGGGCGGATTGGCGAGCTCGAACTTCGTGCCTTCGGTCAGCGTGTGCCCCGACGGCCGGACCCGGGCTGGCCGCGGCAGCTCATCGTCGAGGGCGTAGTCCGCCGCCCACAGATCATTCGTTCCGGGCACCACCGGCGAGCCCATGCTGTTGACCGCCACAAGTGCACCGAGTGTGAAGCCGCCCCATCGCGCCGATGCGCTGCCGAGGCCGCCCTTGAACCGCCCGGCGACGGCCCCCAGGCCCGCCCCCGCGTTTCCCAGAGCGAAATCCTCGGCCGCGGCTTCGCAGGCCTGAAGCGCGAGCTTGCGATAAGGCGGCTCCTCGCCCCAGTCCTTGGCGCCGCCGTTCATGATGTCGAACAGGATCGCTGACGGCACGAGCGGGCAGGGCACGGGCTGTGGGCCGAAGGTGAAGCCGACGCCGCGCCGGGCGAGCCAGGAGACAACGCCCGACGCGGCCTCGAGACCGAACACCGATCCTCCCGACAACGCAAACCCATGCACGGCCTCGATGAGGCAGGCGGGATCGAGCGCGTCGGTGTCGCGCGTGCCGGGCGCACCCCCGCGCACATCGACCGAGGCGATGACCGGCCGGTCAGGCAGAAGCACGGTGACGCCCGAAAGCGCGCGCTGATCGCCGGCATTGCCTGCGCGCAATCCCTCGACATCGGTGATGAGGTTACGCGGCCCCTTGGTGATGGCGCTCATGGTCCCGGCATCTGACTACACCTCAGTAGTCGTTCAGGTGCATGTCATAGCGCACGAGCGGTGAACGCCTCGCAAGCTTCTGGTACAGAGCATGAGCCCTTTCGTTGTCGGCTTGCGTCATCCAGTAGATCTTGAGCCACCCGGCGGCTCGCCCGATCTCGCTCAGACGCTCGATGAGAGCGGTCGCCACACCCAAACCGCGCACCTCCGGCTCAACGTACAGATCAAGCAGATACGCAATCGGCCGACGCGTCCACGAGTAGGGGTGAGTGAGATAGAGAAGGAAGCCGATCGCCCGTTCATCCAGCTCGGCTGCGATCAACAATCTCATTTGATGCTCTGTTGCTGAAACGCACTCCCACACGTAAGCTGGTGCTTCCGGTGAGCAGGGTTCGGGACCCGTCGCGACGAGAGCGGAAAACATCGAATACCAGCGCGGCTCGTCCATCGCCGCGGGCGGGCGGATGTGAAATTCTCTCATCGTCTCCGGACTCCCGATCGGGCTGCGCGCTCCGCACCTTGACGCTCTCAGGCATTTATTCCAGCATATTGGAAACTATCCCGGATAGCGAAAATAGCGTGCGGCGGGGGTCAGGGGAGGCTCGTCAGGATGGCCCAGGAAAACGTTGCCGCGCCCCACCCGGTACGAGCCGGCATCCAGGCAAACCCGGAAACTGACGCGCGGCCGCCGGATCTCGAGGGCCGGGTCGCGATCGTGACGGGTGCAGGCCGCGGGCTTGGCCGCTCCCATGCCATCGCCTTGGCGCGGCATGGCGCCAGGGTCCTGGTCAACGACGTGGGCGGCGATCTCCACGGGCGAGGCCGGGATGCGACCCCGGCCGACCATGTTGTCGACGAGATCCGTGCATTCGGAGAGCACGCGCTGGCAAGCAGCCACGATGTGTCCGACTGGTCGCAAGCTCGGGACATGGTCGCGAGCGCCGTTGAAAATTTCGGCCAACTCGATGTTCTCGTCAACAATGCGGGGATTTTGCGCGATCGGACGCTCGCCAACATGAGCGAGGAAGAGTGGGATGCGGTCATTCGTGTGCATCTGAAGGGCCATGCCGCGCCTACCCGTCATGCGATGGCTTACTGGCGCGATCAGTCGAAGGCGGGCAGCAAAGGTCGCGGCCTCCGTCATTCACACCACCTCGCTTGCCGGCCTCGTCGGCAACTTCGGCCAGGCGAACTATGCCTCGGCGAAGCTCGGCGTCATCGGCCTCTCTCGCGTTGTGGCGCTCGAGGGTGCGAAGTACGGTATTCGCTCGAACGCCGTCTCTCCCTCGGCAAGAACCCGTATCGAGGGAAGCCTCAAGGCGCCGCCCGCCGGCGCCTTCGACGTGTTCGATCCGGACAATGTTTCACCGCTGATCGTCTGGCTCGCCAGGGCCGACTGCCCGGCCACCAATCAGGTGTTCCAGGCATACGGAGACCGTATCGAGGTCATCGCGCCATCCAGCATTGCGGTCGATTTGCGAACGTGTGGAAGGTGGACCGTGAGCGGACTCGATCGCGCCCTGCGCGATCACCTGCCTTCGCCGCCCAATCTCGCGGACTTCGTCGAAGGTCTGAGCATGTAGATGGCGACGTCCGGCGCGACTATGGAAACGGGCAAAGTCGGTATTGCGCGGGATTCAGAGGAGTTCCGCACGAACTCGCGTCGTCTCGGGCAGTTCGCGGAAGCGATCGGTGACAGCAATCCCGCGCATTTGTCGGGCCAAATCGCATCGCCTGTTTTCCATCATGTGCCTGTCATGCAGAGCATGGTCGAGGTGCTGGAGCGGTCGACGGACGGCTTCATCCTGCACGGCGAGCACGATTTCGTGTTTCACCGGCCGATCGTCCCCGGCCAGCGGCTATTCTCCCTGTCACGGCTGGTCGGCATCCGTAACTCGTCCGCCGGAGCGCTGCTCGTGGTGCGCTGTGAAACGCGTACTCATGACGGCGAGGACGTGTGCACGCAGTTCGCGACCTGCCTGGTGCAGGGAGCCAAGGTAGCCGCAGATGCCGGCGAACCCGGGCCGGAACGACTGAAGCCCGGGCGGGCCGGCGAATGCAGGGCGGCAAGCTATCCGATCGCGGCCGACCAGACCTTGCGCTACGCCGATGCGGCACGAGACTATTCTGCGTATACGATCGACAGCGACGCTGCGAGATCAAAGGGTCTTCCGGCCCCGATCGTACATGGAATGTGCACGCTTGCACTCATTTCCCGGGCGATCGTCGACGGTCCATGCCGCGGTGACACCAGACGGCTGCGGCGCCTCGGCTGCCGGTTCTCCCACCCGCTCTATCTCGAGCCGGGACAAGAGCTGACCGCAAAACTCTGGCCGGGGGAAACGAATTGCGCCTTTGAGGCCGTCGACCGACGCGGGAATATCGTCGTCAGGAATGGTTATGCGGAGGTCGTACCGTGACCCTCGAGCGCCAGCGCATCGAGCTGGGCACGACGAACGTTCCGGCGCGTCCGCCCGAATGGATTACGCACGAAAGTGTTCCTCCTGCCTGGAGCGCCGTGCCGCAACAAACGGTGATCGAGATCGTGCACAAAGGCTGCCTCGAGGACCCCTACCGCCCGGTCCTGATCGTCGAGGACGGGCTTACCATCACGCGGCGCGAGTTTCTTGATCGCTGTCAGCGTCTTGCCGGTTACCTGAAGGATAAGATCAGGACGGGCGACCGGGTCGTCGTCATGCTCGATAACCGGGTGGAGTTCATGATCGCTCTGTTCGGCATCATCGCCTGCCGCGGCATCCTCGTCTCCATCGCACCGACGGCCCAGCAGTTTGATGCCGGCCACATCATGAAGGATGCAAAGCCGGTCGCGGCCATCTGCGGGAGTGCGCAGGAGCCGATCATTAGGGCGGCACGCGCCGGAGCCGGGTCCCTGGAACACATCATGGTCGTCGACGGCGCGGAGCCCGGCGGACTTGAAGCCTACGAACGGGCGGCCGAACCGCTCGACTTCGGCAAGGTGAGCTGCCAGCGCGAAGATATCATCACCGTCTACTACACCTCCGGCACGACCGGTCCGCCGAAGGGCTGCATGCTTCAGCATGGCTGGTGGCTCAGGGTCATTGATCTCGACATGCGGATGTTCCGCCGCGGCTGGCAGGACCGCCAGCTGTGCTGCCTGCCGTTCTACTATGCCGATCCCGCCATCCAGCTTCTCACGTCCCTGGCATCACGGGGCACCATGATCGCCATGCGGCGGTTTTCGGTCTCGCGCTTCTGGGACGTGGTAAAGAACTACGACGCGACCGAAATTCTCTCGATCGCATCGATCCCCGCTCTTTTGATGAAAGGCGAACCGGGTCCGAGCGAGCGGGACCATCGGATCCGGCTTGCCATTCATGCCGGGTTGCCGAAGGAACTGCACGCCGAGATGATCAGGCGCTTCGGCTTCCACTGGCACAACCAGTACGGCAGCACGGAAGGAGGAGTGATGAGCCGCGTGCCTCACCATCTGGCCGACGAGCTGGTCGGCACGGGAACCATGGGCGTCGAGCCGCCCGGCGTCACCATCCGCATCGTTGACGACGAGGACAGGGACGTGCCCGTGGGCCACGCCGGCGAGGCGATTATCGGCGGGCCCGACCTCTATGCGGGGTATCTCGACCGTCCCGAGGTGACGGCGGCGGCGAACCGTGGAGGCTGGTACCACTCGGGCGATGTGGTGCGGCGTGATGAACGCGGCCTGCTTTACTTCGTCGGCCGCAGGAAAGAGATCATTCGCCGGTCGGGCGAGAACATCTCGGCGGCGGAGGTCGAGGCCGTGCTGCGCTCGCATTCGCAGATCCTCGAGGCAGCCGTGATTCCGGTCCCGGACGACCTCCGCGGCGAGGAGGTGAAGGCCTATATCCAGCTCAACAAGGGCGAGACGCCGCAAACGCTCCCTCCGCAAGACATCATCGAGTTCTGCAGGGCAAATCTCGCCGCCTTCAAGGTGCCTCGGTTTATCGAATACCGGATGACCGATTTCGAGCGCACTCCCTCCATGCGGGTCCACAAGCAGTCCCTGTTGAAAGAGAAGGCCGACCTTCGGATCGGCTGCTGGGACCGCGAAACCGGACAAGTCGTCGGCTCATGACCGCGTCGGGGCATCGCGCGCCCTCGGTCTGCGACCTTCTTGTTGTGAATGGCTATGTGCTGACGATGGACGCTCGACGCACTGTCTATGCCGACGGCGCGATCGCAATCACGGGCAAACGCATCGCAGCGGTCGGCCCGACCCGCACCATCGAAAGCGCGTTTCGTTCACCGCGGCGCATCAACGCGGCCGGCAACGTCGTTCATCCGGGATTCGTCGATGGTCACTATCATGCCGGCCTTCATCTGAGTCGTGGATCGATCACCGACGATCCGAACCCGTCGGAAGAGGAGGGTGGCTCCGGCCCCGGAGTGTTCACGCGCTGGATCAACGCGCTCTCTGACGAGGACGAATACGCCAGCGGCCTCGCCGCCGCGGTCGAGCTCGTCAAGAACGGATTTACCGGTTTCGTGGAGGCTGCGACGGCGTTTTCGCCCGATTCGGTTGCCGAGGCCGTGGAGGCGGTAGGGATACGCTGTTCAGTGACCGATTGCATGCTGTGGGACATCGTCGGCGGTGAACCGATGGCGGCTGATATTCCGCGCGCGCCCTGCGATCCGCTGCGGGCTCGCCGGGAGCTTGGCGGACAGCTCGGAAGAAACCGCTCCGATGCGCTGGTGCGGGGACACGTTGCGCTCTATGGTCTCGGCAGCGCCAGCATCGAATTGATGAGCGAAGCCAAGCACCTCGCTGACCGGCATCGTGTGGTCTTTCACCAGCACCAGAATTTCATGCCCGCCGACGCCGAGTACGATCGCAGCCGCTTCGGCAAGCCTGGCCTCGCCTTCTTCGCGGAAAAGGGCCTCATCGGGCCAAACAGCGTGTTCACGCACATGAACGTACTTGCCGAGGAAGAGGTCGATGCCGTGGCGGCGAGCGGCATGGCCCTCGTCTGGCATCCTGGCAACTTCATGTATTACGGCATAGCGCGGCAAGCACGAAGCCGGTTCCCGGAACTGCACCGACGGGGAACGGCCATTGCCTTCGGAACCGACGTCGCCAAGGCCTGGGCCTTCGGAGAACTCGGATTCATCGGCTACCTCGTGAGCCGTGAATGGGGTGAATATCTCCCCTCCGAGTCGCTGCTCGAGATGTTCACTCTCGGTGGAGCGAGAGCGCTCGGTCTGGCCGACGTCGGCAGCATAGAAGCCGGCAAGCTCGCGGACATCGTGATCCGAACCGATGATCTTGCCGACGCCCAGCCGAACGTCTCGCCGGTAAAGCAGCTGATGCTCGTCAGCAGGACCAAGGGCGTCGACACCGTCATCTGCAACGGTGAAGTGGTACTCCGCCGCGGGCACCTGACGCGGCTGGATGAGGCCGAGGTTTATGCGCTGGCACGCGTTTCCGCCAGAGGCATGGCCGAGCGGGCAGGTGTCAGGCTGAAGGGCAGATGGCCCATCGTGGCATAGCAACTGGTCGACAGCGGAACGGCGTCGCGTCATGACAACCGTCGAGTTTGATCATGTGACGAAGGAGTTCGGACCGGTCCGGGCCCTGTGCGACGTCTCTCTGAGCGTCTCGGCGGGCGAGTTCGCGACGATTCTCGGACCCAGCGGATCCGGCAAGACCACCGCGTTGTCTTTGCTCGCCGGCATTCTGCAGCCGACCGCGGGCCGAGTTCATATTGGTGGCCGCGACGTAACTCATGTCCCGGCCGCGCAACGAAATACCGGGCTCGTCTTCCAGAGCTATGCCTTGTTTCCGCACATGACCGTATTCGAAAACATCGCGTTTCCATTGCGCATTCGCCGGCTGCCGGCGCCGGAGATTGCCGGCCGCATCAACGAGGTCCTGGCCCTCGTGCAGCTCGAGGGATATGGCCACCGAAAGCCGGATGAGCTTTCCGGCGGTCAGCAGCAACGGGTTGCGCTCGCCCGCGCCGTTGTCTTCAAGCCGGACATTCTCCTCCTCGATGAGCCGCTTGCCGCGCTCGATCGCAAACTCAGGGAAGAGGTGCGAGCCGAAATCCACCGGCTCCAGCGCCGTCTTGGCATCACCACCATCCTGGTCACTCACGATCAGGAGGAGGCGCTGTCCCTGTCGGATCGCATCGTTGTGCTCGAGAGTGGCCGTGTCCGGCAGATTGACACGCCGGATGCCGCCTACCATCGGCCCCGAAGCCGCTTCGTCGCCGACTTCCTCGGTCTGGCGAACTTCCTCGACGGTGAGCTGGAAATGCAGGACGGACGGCACGTGATCCGCCTCGACAGCGGCGAGCGCATTGCCTGTGCGGCCAGTGCCGATGTGGCGCAAGGCCGCGTGTGCGGCCTGATCCGTCCGGAGGATATAAAGGTCGTCAACGGCGGTGGTGGTGGTGGCGGCATGTGGGCGGGGACCATCCGCGAGGCGGTTTTTCTCGGCGAGACCACACGATACGTCGTCGGACTGGACATCGGCATGAACCTGACGGCGCATGTGAGCGGTTCACGCAGGAGAGCCAACGAGGGCGATCGGGTCGAAGTCGCCTGGGACCCTTCGAAGGTGTGGCTCTTGCCGGCTTCGTCTCCGGCGCCCGCCGGAACATGATCTAGCCTTTTGGCCGGAGACAGAGCGGCGACTTCAATCTCTGTCAGAGTACAACGCGAAGGAGAAAATTATGACAATGTTGAGATTGGGATGTTTCGCTGCCGTATCCGGCGTCGTGATGCTGGCGGTCATCGCGCCCGCATCCGCCCAGGAGACGAAAGAACTCCGTGTGATGCATGCCGGCGGCCAGTGGGGTGATGCGGTTGCCAAGTGCGTAGATGAACCGCTCATGAAGGAGCAGGGCATCAAGGTGGTGGTAGAAACGCCCGGCGGCTATGCGAAGCTCGCGGCGCAGGCGAAGTCGGGCGTGATCAACAACGTGTCGACCGACGCCTCGACGGCTGATCTGTCGCGAATGGCAGCGGAGGGCCTGATCGAGAAGATCGATTGGACGGCCGTTGACCCGAAGCCGATGTTCGACGAGGCGAAACACGAGTTTGGTTTCGGCTCGTCCTATTACTCGACGATCATGGCCTGGCGTAAGGGCGTGCCCGCGCCGCAGAACTGGATCGACTTCTTCGACACCGAGAAGTTCCCGGGCAAGCGGGGGCTGCCGGACTACCCTGACTTCATCCTGCCGTTCGCGGCTATGGGCGACGGGATGACACCGGAGGAAGTGAGCAAAGGCGTCGACATGGACCGTGCCTTCAAGACGCTGCGTCGAATCAAGAACGACATCATCTGGTGGCAGGCGGGCGCCCAGCCTCCGCAGTTGCTGAAAGACAATGAGGCGCAGTATGCGATCTCGTGGTCTGGCCGCGTCGTCGGCCAGGAGGGAGTCGAGACATCCTTCAACCAGGGTATGCTCGACGTATCCTGGTTCGTCATCGCAAAGGGCGCCACCGACGAGCAAAAGAAGATGCTCCACACGTGGTTCCGCGACCAGACGATTGCCGAGAAACAGGCCTGTGTCGCCCAGTACATCTCGTATCCGGGTCCCAGCCCCGATCTCGAGGCGCTGCTGCCGAAAGACAGGCTGAACCAGTTCCCGACGTACAGCGAGAACAAGAAGGTTCAGTGGCTGACCGACGGCGACTGGTGGTTCAACAACGCCGCCGAAATCGAGAAGCGCTGGAACGAGTTCAAGCTGGAGCAATGACCGGTTGAACAACGGTCGCGGGGGCTTGCACCGTGGTTGAGATCGCGCGAGCACCGCCAGGTGCGACTGCGGCCTCCGCTCCGTACGAAAACTCGCCCCGGGCGGGGCGGCGCTGGGAAGGCTTCGGCTTTCTCGCGCCGCTTCTCGTATTCGTTCTTCTCGTCTTCGACTTGCCGCTTCTGACCACGATTCTTTGGAGCTTCAGCGAACCCGAAGGCGGGTTTCCCTCGCTTGCCAGCTATGTGGCGTTCGTGGAGGCGGGCAGCTATGCCCGCATCATCGCGCGCACCTTCCTGGTTGCAGCGGAGGTCACGATCGCCACCGCTCTCGTCGGCTATCCGCTCGCCTATTGGATCAGCCGGCTCACACCGCGGCCGCAGATTATTGCGTTGGGTCTGGTGGTCATGACCTTTTGGGTATCCATCCTCGTGCGCACCTACGCCTGGATCGTGGTGCTCGGCAATGGCGGGATCGTAAATCGCTGGCTCCAGGCTGGAGACCTTACCGCGAGGCCGGTGGAGTTTCTCTACAACGAAGGCGGTGTCGCCTTCGGCATGGTCAACGTCCTGCTGCCTTTTCTCGTCCTGCCGCTTTACGCGGCCATGCGGCGGCTCGACGGGCGGCTGCTGCAGGTTGCCGAAACTCTCGGCGCCTCGCGCATGGAGATGTTCTGGCGGGTGTTCTTTCCGCTCACCGTTCCCGCTCTGGCCGCGACCATGGTGCTGGTCTTTATTCTGAGCCTTGGCTTCTATATCACGCCGGCGATTCTCGGCGGCGGCCGCGTGCCGCTGATCGCCAACATGCTCGACTTACTTATCAACAAGTTTGCGCGCTGGGAGATGGCGGCTGTCAATTCGGTCGTGCTGCTTGCCGCCACGCTGACGTTTTACGGAGTGTATCAATGGCTGCGCGAGCGGAAATGACGGGGCGGCCCGCCGCCCCCCTCGGTCAGCCGCTGTGGCTCACGCTGCTCGCTGCGGCGATCCTCCTGTTCCTGTGCCTTCCCATCCTGATCGTCGTTCCGATGTCATTCTCGAGCGCCCAATCGCTCGAGTTCCCGCCGCCCGGTCTGTCGCTGCGATGGTACGCCGCATTTTTCCGGAACGAGGTTTGGCTGAAAGCCGGCACGTCCTCGCTGATGCTTGCCAGCCTGTCGAGCACCGCGGCCCTCGTTCTCGGCACCCTTGCCGCGTACGGCCTCGTGCGTGGCACGTTTCGGTTCAAGGGCGTCCTCGAGGCCCACTTCATGGCGCCGATGATTGTTCCCTCGATCATCACCGCGGTCGCCCTGTTCATCGCTTTCGCCAGGCTCAGAATCCTCGGTACCTTCTTCGGCCTCGTGCTCGCCCACACGATCCTCGTCATACCCTACGCCGTGCTCATAATGCAGGTTGCCATCAGGCAGCTCGATGTCCGCATCGAGCAGGTTGCAGCCACCCTCGGGGCGACCCGCGTGCAGATTCTCGGCAGGGTAGTGCTCCCCAATCTGCTCCCGAGCCTTGCCGCAGCCTGGATTTTTGCTTTTGTGATCAGCTTCGACGAGGTCGTCGTGACGTTGTTCCTGGCCGGTACGTACCTCACGATCCCCAAGCGGATGTTCAATGAGCTCATCATGCAGATCAATCCCACCATCACCGCGGTGGCCACGCTGCTGATCGCTTTCAATATTTTCGCACTTGGCCTGATTCTCGTCCTGTCGCGAAAGGGATCGCTTCTCCGGAGAAGCTTCGGATGACGATCCGGAAAGGCCAGGTACTCGCCGAATGGACGCACCCGGTGGAGTGGGGAAAGGTCCGCGAGTTCGCCCACGCTGTCCATGATCCGCGGTGCGGGCGCGAACCGCCGGTTCCTCCGGTCACGTTCCCCGTCGTGCTGTCGGCAGACTTCGTCGAGAAGCTCGTATGCGAGCTCATTCCGCTCGACCGTCGACGCACCGTACACGGAGAGCAGGAATATGAATACGTGCGACCGCTGCGCGTAGGACAGATGGTGCGCTGCCGCGCACGCATCGTCCGTGACGAGACGAAGCAAGGCAGGCGCGGCGGGCGGATGCGCATCATCACAGTGGAGACCGAGCTTCAGGATGCGGACACCGCCGAACGGCTTGGTTTTGAGCGCATGACGGCGGTGGAGCAGGAGGCTCAGCCGGGATGACCGCCGCCGCCATGCCCGACCCGCCGAGCTTCTCTTACGGTCCGATCACTCGCACCGACCTCGTGCGCTATGCCGGCGCTTCGGGCGATTTCAACCCGCTCCATCACGACGATGACTTCGCCCGCCAGTCGGGCCTTACCGGCGTTGTGGCGCACGGAATGTTCTCGGCCGGTCTCCTGGCCTCGTTCCTCGCTTCATGGGCGGGCGACCGGCCGGTCCGGCGCTTCAAGGTCCGCTTTCTCTCACCCGTGCGGCCGGGAGACACGGTGCATGCCAAAGCGGCTGTCGTTCGGGAGGTCACCATCGCCGGGAGGCCGATGTCCGAGCTCCAGCTTGGCCTCTACCGCCAGGACGGCGCCGAAGTCGTCCGCGGAACGGCGGAAATCGACTGCGTCGCCTCGTTCCACACCCAGGCGAAAGTGGGTGCCCGATGAACCGCGCTGACAGGACCGCCCGGCCGGCGCGGCCGGAACTCGCCAATTGGCTCAGGTCGACCAACAACGTAACGCAGCAGTTCATGTCGATCGGCGGCCGGACCGATTTCGTCAGTCTTGCCGGCGGATTGCCCGCGGCCGAGCTCTTTCCCGTGGATGCGGTGCGCGATGCGGCCGAGCGAGCGCTTGCGCGCTGGGGGAGTCGCGCCTTGGACTATGGGCCGGTCGAAGGATTCCCGGCACTGCGCGAAGCAATCGCCCATCGCATGTCCACATCAGCAGGCCGGACATTCGGCGTCGAGAACGTCCTCGTCACCACGGGAGCCATGCAGGGACTCGAGCTTCTGGGTAAAGTGTTTCTCGATCGTGGCGACCTGGCAGTGGTGCAGTTCCCGACCTACCTCGGCGCTCTCGACGCGTGGCGTCCGCGCGAAGCGACGTACGAGAAGCTCACGTGGGAACTCGAACGTCCGGGGTTCGACGAAGCGCTCCGCCGCACCAAGTTCGTCTACGCCGTGCCCAATTACTCCAACCCTACGGGAGCACTGGTCGCACAAGCCGACCGCCTGCGGCTTCTCGAGAAGGTCATGGCCGCCGCCACCTGGCTCATCGAGGACGATCCTTACCTGCCGCTACAACTCGACGGCCGGCCGGGGCCCAGTATGCTCGCCCTGCATGCCGCGATGACCAGCAGCGGCGCTTACGAAGGGCCCGTCATCTACCTCAGCACGTTGTCCAAGAGCGTCGTGCCGGGTCTGCGGGTCGGCTGGGTCGTGGCCGAGGCGAGCCTCGTGCAGGCACTGACAGTCGCGAAGCAATCCGCGGACCTGAGCGGCTCCATGTTCACCCACGCCGTGGCGCTGGAATTCATCGAAAGCGGATTTGAAGCCCTGCACGTCCCGAAACTGTTGCAGGTATATCGTGAACGGCGCGACGCGTTGCTCGGGGCCGCTTCCGAGCATCTGAGTCAGTGGTTCGAGTGGGAATCGCCGCCGGGCGGAATGTTTGTCTGGATGCGCGCCAGGCCATCTGTGGACGCGCCGCCGGTCGATACCAGCAAGCTCTATTCTTTCGCGCTCGAAGAGAAGGTCGCCTTCGTTCCGAGCAGCGTTTTCGACTTCGAGGGAAAGCTCACCACGGCGATGCGCCTGAACTTCACCCGTTCCTCACCGGAGGTGATCGTGGAGGGTGTGCACCGTCTGCGGCGGGCGGTCGAGCGGTACCAGGCTTCGAACTCGAAGCGTGCTCACGGACGGGTCGCGGGATGACGCAAACGAAGGAACGAGGTGGACGATGCCCACGCGCGTTGAGCAGCCGAGACAGCCTCGTCTGCCGAAATCCTTGATCGAGTCGTGGCATGCGGTATCCAGCGCTGTCGCCGCCGATCAGCTGGGCGGAGCCGCCCACGCCGACCCCCGCATCCGGCCCATCCGTCCCCTCGGCAAGGGGTCTCGCCTTGTCGGCAGCGCGATCACGGCCTGGTGCGAACCGGCGGACTATGGGCCGGTCCATCACGCGATCGATGTCGCCCAGGAGGGCGAAGTAATTGTCGTTGCCGCCGCAGGCCGGCGCGATGCCGCGCTCATCGGCGAGTTGCTGTCCGGCGCCGCCCGGCTCAAGGGCATTGCCGGCGTCGCTCTGGACGGCGCCGTTCGCGATGTCGGAACACTGTCCGGGTGGGCGGACTTTCACGTATTCACGCGGTGGATCACCTCACGCGGACCCTCCAGCATGGAACGCGGCGCCGTCAACGTTCCTGTGGTTTTCGGAGGTGTGCCGGTGCTGCCGTACGATCTCGTGATCGGCGATGATGACGGTCTGGTGTTCGTGCCCAACGCGCTCGCAGAATCGAAACTCGGACCGTGTATGGCAAGGGTCGAAGCGGAAGTGCGCTGGGAGGCCGAGCTGGCCGCCGGCAAGTCGACGCTCGACGTTTTCAAGGTTCCGCCCGCCCAAAGCCACTGAAGCGTCGCAGGCGCAGGCGTTCAGCGGGGACTATCGGCTCATTGCCCAGACAGACGTCGGCGAGCATGCGCCCGGAGAGCACGCCTACCAGATTGCCGAAGAAATGTCCGGCATTGATCGCCAGCCCATCTATTCCGGGGTGAGCATCGACGACGGGCAGACCGTCCGGCGTCTGGCCGACGATACCGGCCCACGTGCGCTCGACCGGCAGCGCCGCGAAGCCCGCTATGTTGTCGCGCATGATTGTCTCTGCGATGCGCTGTCCCGCCGATGTTGGCCGGTCGTCCGTGGCGCCGGCCTCGAACGCGCAACCGAACTGAAGGGATCCCCCTGGGAACTGGGCGATCTGTTCGGTGAACCCGAGGTCCGGCCGGATCGACTCGGCCGGATGGGACGGCAGCTCGTCGCGGCCTTTTCCGACGGTATTGAAGAACTTGAAGAGCGCCTGTCCGCAGATGACGGGCCCGATTTCAAACGGGGCCGGCGCCGTTTCGGCAGCTTCGAAGCGCATTGGCACCATGGGGAACTCGAGGCCCAGCGGCTTGAGCAGTTCGTTCGTCTGCGGACCGGCCGCCACGACGGTGGTGCCGGCGTTGACTTGTTCGCCGCCGGCGAGGATCGCCCCTGAGCAGCGTTCGCCCGGCATCAAGAGCCGCAGGGCAGGCCGTCCGGCGCGGACCCGACATCCGGCGGCCTCCGCTTCCGCACAGAGAATTTTCACGAGACCGCGCGTGTCCTGATGCGCGTCGAGTGGATTCCAGATGGCGCCGACGATCCTGGCGCTGAGGCTTGGACAAAGTTCGCGTGCCTCCTGCCCGGTGACGTGCCGCGTGGGAAGCCCTGCCGAGTTTCGGTCTTCGACAAATGCAGTTGCCACATCGGCAAGCGCTTCATCGCGGTAGATGATCAGTCCGCCACAGCCGCGGAATCCGAAATCCGGAAGCTCGCCGGCGAGGGCCTCGGCATAATTTCGGCCGGCCATCGCGAATGTCATCGGGAAGCCGGCCGGCTTGGTCTGGAGCCACAGGAGACCGGGATTGCGACCCGAAGCGCCCCAGGCCGGATGGTGGGTCTCGACGATATCCACAATGAGCCCCGCCTTGGCGAGGAAACAGGCTGAGGCGACGCCGGCGATACCGGCGCCGATCACGAGCGCATCAGGTTGTCTTCGCGTTCGACCCCTCATGGTTCTCTGATGCCTTGTAGCTTCACATAGAATTAAACGCATCGATCACACAGCCTTGTGCAACCTGCGTCACCGGCCAATCGCTCTAAGCATTGCTTTAGCCCAGTCTCTTCAGAAGACCCTTGCGCTTGGCGTCGTAATAATAGCCTCGCGCGTATAGCCGCATAGCACGGTCGGCATTGCCGCCCGCCACCAGGTAGGCGCCGGCCAAATACCTGCCACCATATTTGAGATTGATTTCGGGATTGAGGAGCCCTTTGGCCGGGCCCCGATAACCCATGCTCTTGGCGGTGGCATATTTGATCTGCATCAGGCCCCAATTGCCGCGACGGTGGATCGCGGCGTTGTAATTGCTCTCCCGTTTGATGACACGATGGAGGAGCTTCTCGGGCAGGCCATATTCCGCCGCGCAGGCGGCGATGAGCATATCGAGACCGGTCGACGGCTCCGCTGCGCTTGCGGAGAACCCGCCGCTCAGAAATCCGCCGAGCACAATCAGAATGACCGCGAGCCGCCGCTTCATCCACTTCACCCCTCGACGGAACAGCGGTAACCCTTTCCGCGCGGAAGTTCAATTCCCAGGCGGCGGCGCAGCGATCTGCAAGCGCCTTGGCAATGTCGGCTTCCCGTATGCCGCGGGCCCGTGAGCTGCTCGAGGGCCCGGCAACCCGGCGGCCGAACGACCGGCCGCCGCTCAGGGCAATCGAAGATGCTTGAGCTCGGCGAAGGCCTGTTCGATGGGCTTCAGGTCGGACGATTTCGTCTCCGAAGGCTCGATCTCCCGGATCCATGGTGGTCGCCATCGCGATCGTTCGCCATCCCCTTCGTCTGCTTGTGCCCGGCCCATGCTTCCTTCTCGTCATTTCCTTCAAAACCCGGGAATCGGTTCGGGCGATCGCTGGCCGGCCATCTTGTCGCGGGAACTGCGCGGGTGGTGCTAAGAACACCGCTGGGCTATTACTTAATCCATGAGCTGTTCTGCTGTGTTGCGATTTCTGCAACTGCTTGAAGACGGGCAGGCCGCGTATCTGCGAATTGGAGCCGTGCGAGCGGGTGGGGCGGCGCGTATCGTCCGATTTCGCTTGGCAGTGGTACGGGCCGTCTGCGCGTGTCTGGGAGCGGTTATATTCCTTTTACCGATGATCGGCGCAGCCACAGCCGAGTCCAAGCGGGTGATGTTGCTTCATTCTTTTGGCCTAGAATTCAAGCCCTGGAGCGAATACGCCAAAACAATCCGCACAGAACTAGATCGGCAATCACCCTGGCCGCTGGACATCACTGAACATTCACTGGTAACGGCTCGCTCCAGCGATGAGAATCCAGAGACTGCGTTCGTCGAATACCTGCGCGCCCTCTATGCCAACCGCCCGCCCGACCTGATTGTGAGCATCGGCGCGCCCGCTGCCGGCTTTATCCAGCGGCACCGGCAACAGCTCTTTGCCACCACCCCGATGGTGTTCACGGCAGTGGACCAGCGTCGCGTTCAGTATTCCGATCTCACCGCCTATGACGCCGTTGTCGCGGTCCGAATCGACTATCTGGGTGCGATCCAGAACATCCTGCAAGTATTGCCGGACACCAAACATGTGGCAGTGGTGGTCGGCACTTCTCCCATTGAACAGTTCTGGCGGGAGGAAATAGCCAAGAAGGTGAAGCCCTTGGAAAACCGGCTTGCATTTACCTGGTACAATGCTTTGTCGTTCGAAGACATACTGAAACACGCCGCCGCTCTTCCGCCGCACTCCGCCATTTTCTGGGAGCTGATGTCGGTCGACGCGGCGGGTGTTGTGCACGAAGGCAACACGGCGTTGGCAAGACTTCATGCCGTCGCCAACGCACCCATTTTTTCTTATGACGAATTCTTCTTCGGTAACGAGATTGTTGGCGGCCCGCTTCTCTCCGTGCTCGAGGGAAGCCGACAGACAGCGGCTGTCGCCGTTCGCATCCTTGGCGGCGAGAAGGCGGGCGACATCAAGATACCGCCCATCGGATTTGCAGCGCCAAAGTTCGACTGGAGAGAAATGCAGCGCTGGGGCATCAGCGAGAGCCGCCTGCCGCCAGGAAGCGAGGTGCGATTTCGCGAGCCGACGGTGTGGGATCGATACCATCGGCAGATTGTCATGATCGGGACGGTACTGCTCCTGCAAACCGCGCTCATCGGCGTGCTGCTGCACGAAAATCGCCGCCGTCGCCGTGCCGAAGCGAGCGCCAGCAAGCTGGAATCCGATCTGGCGCACATGAATTGCGTGGCCACCGCCGGTGAGCTGGCGGCTTCGATTGCGCACGAGATCAAACAGCCTTTGGCGGCCATCGTTTCGCAAGGCGGGGCGGGTCTGCGTTGGCTGAAGAAGAATGTCCCCGATCTCGATGAAGTGCAGCTCGCCCTGCAGAGGATCGTCAGCGAGGGTTACCGCGCTGATGCAGTGATCAATAATATCCGTGCGATGTTTAGGAACGAGTCCACGCCACGGAGGCTGGTTGACGTCAATGAGCTCATTCAGCGAGTCCTAACACTCGTCACGCACAAAATAGGCTCGAACAATATCGCGCTCGAAACCGACTTTGCCAGGAAACCGGCACCGTGCGTGTGGGCCGATCCGGTTCAATTGCAGCAGGTTGTTCTGAATTTGATCATGAATGCGGTCGAAGCCATGGGCTCGTCAGCAGGCCGGGCTCGCGAGCTGCGGTTGAGAACCGAAATCGATCCTGCCGACACCGTGCTGATCACGATTGCGGATACTGGCCCTGGCATCGATCCGAAGGTCGCCGATAGCATCTTCAAGCCATTCTTCACGACGAAACCCAGCGGCATGGGGATGGGACTTTCGATTTGCAAATCGATCATCGAGGCGCATGAAGGTCGGCTGACGGCAACACCGGGCGAGCCCTGCGGGACAATATTTCAGATATACTTGCCGAATGCGGGCGCGAATGCCGACGAACGACCCGCCGATCTGAGCTCGACCAAATCGAGTTCGCCGACAACATACGCTGGTCCCTTAGCGGCGGAGAAAGGAGCAGAGCTGTAAAGCCGTCAGGGCTCAACATTCCGGCTTGGAGGACGAGCTACGATTCCTGCCAGCCCAACGTCAAGACTCCGTGCAATTGCAGCAACCGGTCGCTCGCGTCATCCGAAGCCCACATGGCCGCCCGTGACGACTGCGCGCAACCTGCGGAGATGATGAAGCATGATTGTTCAGGGGTCCCTATCCCGTTAATGCTCGAAATGTGGGGTCCGAAACTCTACCACTGTCGGGCAATTGCATCCGGGGGCCGGCCGACGCGGTCCGCATGCTTAACCGCTGCCTTCCTGCGTGCTTACTATCTTGCGCCATTTCCTTGCGATCTGCCGCCAACTGGTTCCTACTGCTCGCTTCGCGTGGCAAGCGGAGGTTCCGATGCGAGCAGACAAGGAAGGGTCGATGGCGAGCGGGGATGGAAACTCGGTAAGCGCCGCGTGGGCGCAGGTTGTGGCGGGCGAGCTGCGCAAGGCAGGCGTCGATCTCGAGAGCGCCCTGCGCGAGGCTGGATTGGAGGCGCGCACCATCAACAACGAAGAAGCCTGGATCCCCTTCACGCGACACGCCGCGCTCATGGAGATCGCCGCCCGCGAGCTCAAGGACGATTGCTATGGCGCGAAACTCGGCGCCCGCATCGATCCCCGCAAGGCGGATGCGCTTTCCTACATGGGAGCCGCCTGCCGCACGCTTGAGGACGGACTGCGCAATTTGGAGCGATACAGCTATGTCGTCACCGAAGCGTTCCGCTTCAGGCTCAACGTAGAGGGGAACACGGCGAGGATCGTGGCGGAGCCCACGGACCCGGCTTTTGCGCGTTTCCGCCAGGCGGTTGAGTTTGCCTGAGCGTAGCTTCTTCATGCCTATCGGCGATTTACCCGGCATCCGATCACGCCCATCAGCGTCTCCTTCGTGCACGGCAGGGAGAAACGGCTTGCCGAGATCAGGGCGCTCTTTGGCTGCCCGGTTCGGTTCGGCCGCAGCATCATCGAGATCGAACTTCACCGGCGCGACCTTGCCCTTCCCATCCCGACCTCCGACGACCGGCTGCTCAAGATGCTGCGCGGCTACTGCGACGAAGTGCTGAGCCGGAAGAAGCGGCACAAGCCCGAACTCTTGCAGAAGGTGGAACGCCGCGTCGTCGAGCTCCTCCCCTCCGGCCGGGCACGCAACAAGATCGTGGCCACCGATCTGGGTCTGAGCGAGCGCACCCTTGCCCGAAGGCTTAGCGATCTCGACACGAGCTTTGCGGAGATTGTCGACGGCCTGCGGCATGATCTGGCCCTCCGGTATCTGAACGAGCCGAACCTGTCGCTTACCCAGCTCTCGTTCCTGCTCGGCTACGCCGGCCCGAGTGCCTTCACCCACGCCTGCCGGCGCTGGACCGGCAAAACGCCGAAGGAGATGCGGCGAGGCTGAACTCGCCAAGTCACCAGCAGCATTGACTTCAAATCGCAAGAATACGGCATCCGTTCGCAATACGAGTTGCGTTGGTTCGTATATCTAACCCTTGCACCGATTGGCGGTTCGCGACCGAAAACAACAGGGCGATGACAGTCGCCGTTACAGCCCTGATCGAGAACCACCTGCCGGAAGAGGAACGAACGTGAGCTATCGCATGGCCATGAAGCAGTACAAGTTCAGCGATCCGATGGAGCTTGTTGCAGCAGGTATTCTGATCGCCTGTGTCACCATTGTGGTTATCGTCGTCTTGAGCGTCTAAATTTAGGCGACGAGCCCACTGTCCTGCCGGTTTGCGGGGGCGTCGGTCTAAGGGTATTGACTGGTCAGGGTGCGACTATCGACACGACAACGTCGGCGGGCAAGATGGTGTTCGATATCTTTGCGTCGCTCGCCGAGTTCGAGCGCGATCTTATTTCCGAACGCACTCGCGCGGAGCTTGCGTCGGCACGCGCTCGCGGTCGAAAAGGAGGGCGCAGACCGAAGATGACGCCAGCCAAACTGCGGCTCGCGGCAATGCGCTCGATCCTGGCGCCAGTCTCGGCATAGCCTTCGGCGACTCGCGTCATCAGGCGGTTGATGCCTTCGATATCGGCCGTATGGCTCTCGACCTCGAGCCAGCGGCGGATGCCATTGAGGGTGTCCCGGCCGTTGGCGTATACACGATCCCCTCCAGCGAATTGAACGCTTGGGTCCTAGCAAGAAACAAAACCGCGAGTCATGCCGACGACGCTCCTGCTACACTTCACAGCAGCAACAGGGCCCGTTTCATGTCCAGCGGGTCGGCAACGCCGGTGGCGAACTAATTAATTAGCGGCATCGCCGAGGAGGTCGTGCAGCGCCCGACGGGTGCAGACTCGCCAACAACCTCATGAACATTGCGGCGTTGCTGACCAGGCGATCATCTCGTAAATGAAAAGCAAGCTGACGACATTGTATCAGTCGTCGCCTCGCCGCCGACAAAAACCGGCCGCGCCTCAGCGTCACTCCTGACTACAAAATCTCCCACTCCGTCCCAACTTCGTGGCAAATCGACCCACGCAGCGGGTGCAAATCTCAGCTTGCCCGGCAAACTCGTGCCCGGTCTATCGGAGAACTCGAACGGTCCCGTGCAAATCGAGGCGTTTCGCGACAGAAACCAGTTAAAAGCGGACGCCGCAGAACTTGACCGACGCGTTGGCCAAGCCTCGCAACCCTGCTTTAGATTTAGAATCCGACCTGATCGGCGCCCTTGAGATTCAACATGCCGCGGACGTCGTCCGGCTTGGCGATTTCGAGGCCGAGGGCTTCGAGGATGCCGCGGATCTTCTTCACCTGATCGGCATTGCTCTTCGCAAGTTCGCCGCGCGAGAGATAGAGGCTGTCCTCGAGCCCCACCCGCACGTTGCCGCCCATGAGCGCGCCCTGGGTGACGAGCGGCATCTGGTGGCGGCCGGCGCCGAGGATCGACCAGACATAGTCGCTGCCGAACAGCTTGTCGGCGATGCGCTTCATGTGGACGAGGTTGTCCGGGTCGGGCCCGATGCCGCCGAGAATGCCGAAGATCGTCTGCACGAAGAGCGGCGGTGCGATCCATTTCCGGTCGAGGCAATACGCGAGATTGTAGAGATGGCCGACATCGTAGCACTCGCATTCAAAGCGGGTGCCCATCCCCTGGCCGATCTCCTTCATGATGTACTCGAGGCTTTTGAACGTATTCGGGAAGATGAAGTCGCGCGAGCGCTCGAGGAACTCCTTCTCCCAGGGATGCTTCCACTGCTCATACTTCCCGACCATGCCGAAAATGCCGAAGTTCATCGAGCCCATGTTCAGCGTGCACATCTCCGGCTTGACCGCGCGCGTCGCGGCGATGCGGTCCTCGATCGGCATGCCGAGCCCGCCGCCCGTCGTGATGTTGAGCACGGCGTCCGCTTGCTGCTTGATGCGCGGCAGGAACTCCATGAAGATTCCGGGATCGGGGCTTGGCCGGCCGTCTTTCGCATCGCGGGCGTGGAGGTGGATGATCGATGCGCCGGCTTCCGCCGCCGCAACCGACTCGCGCGCGATGTCGTCGGGAGTGATCGGCAGGTGCGGCGACATGGTCGGCGTGTGCACCGACCCGGTGATGGCGCAGGTGATGATGACCTTGCGCGGTCCGGTCTGGGCCATGCTGTTCCTCCTCCTTATTCGTCCTGAAGCTCGGCCGCCCGCTTCAGCTTCAGCAGCGCCTGCCAGCCGCTTGTCGCGCCAGCGCCGGCGCTTTGCGAGATCTGCCGCCGGCACACGCCGGCGCCGGTCGGCCTCGACCGTGCCGATCGCATCGGATGACCAGGGTTCGGACACTTTCAAGTCGCGGGCGAGCATTTCGTAGCTCTTCGAATACCGCCGCAGATAGCCGCCGATGCCTTCCTCCGCGTTGAGATCCATGGTCTCGAAGGGGCCCATGAAGGCCCAGCGCAGCCCCAGTCCGTCGCGCATGGTACGATCGAGGTCGTCAGGCGCGATGACACCTCTCCCGACAAGGTTCATGGCCTCGCAGACCACGGCGGCCTGCAGGCGATTGAGGGCAAAACCCGCAATTTCTCTTTTCAGAATCACCGGTGACTGGCCTGCGGACGTGAGGAACCGGTGCGCACGCCCGACTGTCTCCGGAGATGTCCACGGCGTCGGCACGAGTTCGACCAGAGGCACAAGAGATGGCGGGCTCACCGGGTGGGCGACGATGCAGCGGGCGCGCCCCGGCACGTCCATGAACTCGCTGCCGGGGATCGCTGAGGCTGAGCTTGCGAGGATGGCATCGCCCGGCGCGATACGGTCAAGCTCGCGGAACACGGCCCGCTTCACCTCGACGTTCTCGGTGGTGCTTTCCTGAACGTAAATCGTATTCTTCAGGGCTTCCGCCGCATCGGACGCCGGTACAAGAAGGCGCTGGGCCGCGACTGCGTCGGCGATCAGACCCTCGCGGGCCAGAAAGTCGATAGCGCCGGCGATTGCGGGAACAGCCTGCGAGTGTGCGCTTCTGTCGCTGTCGAAGAGCCGCACCTGATGTCCCGCCCGGGCGAAGACCACGCCCCACGCCTGGCCGATGATCCCCGTGCCGATCAGCGCCACGGGTTCTTTGATTTCCGTCACCAAGCGAAACCGCCTCCTTCAAGGCTCTCCATGAGGCGATGGAGAAAAGCATGGCACTTCTCGATCTCGCTCAGGGCGAGAAACTCGTCCGCCTTGTGCGCCTGTTCGATCGATCCCGGACCGCACACCAACGACACGATGCCGGCGCGTGAGCTGAAGACCCCGGCCTCCGTGCCGTAGGAAACCTTGCTGTGATCGTTGCGTCCGAGAAGCCGTTTCATGAACGTGACGGCGGGATGGTCAGCCGCCAGATCGAGGCCTGGATAGTCGACGATCTTCTGGACGGTGATCGCCGTGTTCGGCGCGATGGCTTGCATCTGCTCAAGCACGACTTCGCGGGCGTAGTCCTCGATCCGGCCGATGACGGTTGCGGAATGCAGCGCCGGCAGCGAGCGCAGGTCGATGGCGAACTCGCAGTGTTCGGGAATGATGTTGAACGCCGTGCCGCCACTGATGGCGGTGACCGAAAGTGTCGAGTGCGGAACATCGTAAAGCGGGTCTGCGTCGCCGGACTGCGCAAGCTCCCTGCCGATGCCGCGGATGTGCAAGATGAGTCGGCGGCATGCTCGACGGCGTTGACGGCGCGCGGCGCGAGGCTCGAATGCGCAGCTGTCCCATGAACGGTCACCCTGTGGCAGGAGCCGCCCTTGTGGCCGAGAACAAGCTGCATGCTGGTCGGCTCGCCCACGATGCAAAGGGCGGGCTTCGTGCTCCGTTCGGCAATCCGTTCGACCAGGCTCCACACGCCCGTGCAGCCCAGCTCTTCGTCGTACGAAATGGCGATATGAACAGGCGCCTCGAGCTTGCGTCTCGTCAGCTCCGGGACGAATGCCAGAACGATGCCGACAAAGCCCTTCATATCGCACGATCCGCGACCGTACAGGCGGCCGTCTGCAGCGCGCAGCCGAAACGGATCGCTCGTCCATGCCTGGCCATCGACAGGCACGACGTCGCTATGCCCGGACAGGATCACGCCGCGCCGGTCATCAGGCCCGATGGTAGCCCACAGGTTTCCCTTGGTCCGTTCGTCGTTCCAGATGATTTGCGAGCTCACTCCGTGCCGGGACAGATAGGCCGTCACATAGTCGAGCAGATCTTTGTTGGAGTCGCGGGAAACGGTCGGAAACGAGACGAGGTCGCCGATGAGCCGGATGCTGTCTGCGGTCGCAGGCATCAGCGGCCGGAGGCGGTGGCGGGCCTGAACACCGGAACCGGCGGCAGGCCGTCGCGGTTGCGCCAGCCCACGATGACCCGGTCACCGATCCGGGCGCTGTCCGCCTCGATATTCGTGAGCAGGCGTGGTCCCTCGTCGAGATCGACCAGGGCGACGAGGTAGGGCGGTTTCAGGTCCTCCGTCACCGGTATCCTGACGGTTGTGAGCGAGTAGATCGTACCCGTCCCTGCCGCGTCCACCCACTCCAGTGAGCCGCATTCGCACGCAAGACAGAGCGGACGCGGATAGAATTGATGTGCGCCGCACGCGGTGCAGCGTTGGATCAGCAGCCGATGCTCGATGCATGCCTGCCAGAAAGGCTCGGTGGTCGGGTCGGCGATACCCTGGTCACTCAGGGATTGCGGAGCGTTCTTATTCACGAGCGAGCACTACGGTCGATGCGGTGGAAAATGCAAGGCCGCCGGTGCCGTGTGCAACAGCGATCCTGGCATCCGGCGCCTGCCGAACTCCGGCTTCGCCGCGCAGCTGGCGCACCGCTTCGATCAGCAGCAGGATGCCGAGCGCGCCCGGATGATTGTACGAAAGCCCGCCACCGGAGGTCATCGAAGGCAGACTGCCGCCGGGGTCCAGACGGCCTTCGGCAACGAACTCGCCTGCCTCTCCCTTTCCGCAGAAGCCCAGGTCCTCGAGGTACAGCAATACGGCATGGGTGAAGTTGTCATAAGGCTCGAAGACATCGACGCTCGCGGGCCTGATGCCGGCCATGCCGAAAGCTTCACGTGCCGAGATCACGCCGGGTGTGACGGTCAGGTCCGGGCACTGCGCCACCTGCCACTGTGCGTGCGACTCGCCGGCGCCAAGGATGCGCACCGGCCGTTTCGCTGCATCGCGCGCCCGCTCGCCGCTCGTGACGATCACCACGCCGCCGCCGTCCGTCACCAGGCAGCAGTCAAGTTTGTGCAGCGGGTCGCAGATCAGCGGCGAGGCCAGCACATCCTCGACAGTCAGGGGATCGCGCACCCACGCCTTGGGATTGAGCGCCGCCCACTTGCGCGCGGCAACCGCGACGCGCGCCAGGTGATCGGGCTTCGCGCCATATTGATGCATGTATCGGGCCGCGCTCAGCGCATAGTGGCCGATGGGGAAGTGAATGCCGAACGGTGCTTCAAACTGGGCGGGCAGGGTGCCGTCGGTGGCCGTCACCGCACGCTTGCGGCTGCGGCGGCTCCTTTGGCGTGAGGCATAGCCGATGAGGGCCACTTCGCAGCGGCCGGTGGCGATCGCCAGCATGGCATGGTGGATGAAGAATTCGAACGACGCTCCTCCCATGTCGGAAGAGTTGGCATAGCGCGGGCGAATGCCGAGGTACTCGCCAAGCTGAACCGAGCCTTCCTCGCCCATGTAGTTGGTGAACACGGCATCAACGTCGCGAAGCCCCATTCCCGCCTCGTCCAGTGCTTCCTTCGCGGCGAGCGCGGTCATCGAAAGTTCGCTTTGGTCCATCACCTTGCCGAGCGCCGTTTCGGCAGCGCCGGAAATGTAGACGGGTGCAAGTTTCGTGCGTGATGGCATGTCGCGCTTTGTCCGGTCAAGCCGCGCCGCGACTGGCGCTACATCGTGCCATCGCCCGCTATTTCACTATTCGGGGAATCTTGCACCATGCTGGAACAGAAAATTGAAGCCCGTCAAGTAGAGCTCGGCCCATGACTGGCCTGTGACGTAGGGCCGTGTGCGGGTTCGATCCGCAAACGCTTGAGTCCGCTACGCCGCCGGAGGATCGAGCCTTTCGCCGCGCCGACCCGCTCTGGCCTCCGACAGGCGGTCGGGAACGATGACCCAGAATTCCGTTCCTTCGCCGCTCGCGTGCACCAGCTTGATTTCCCCTCCGTGAGCCTTCACCAGCTCGCTGGCGATGGCGAGGCCGAGACCGGTGCCGCCCGGCCGAGCCGCGCCCTGAAACGGCTCGAAAAGGTGGTCGCGCGCCTTCTGCGGCACACCGGGTCCGTTGTCCTTGATTTCAAGGGTGACCGAAGCTCCTTCGCGCCGGCCCCTGAACCGCACTACGCCATCCGCTCCGTCGCCGTCCTCGGGCCGGGACTCCAGCGCCTGAACGGCGTTGCGTGTCAGGTTCATGACGACGCGGTAGAGATGGTCGCGATCGGCGTCGACGACGAGCTCCGCCGGCACTTCATTGTAAAGCACGATACGGCTCGAGGCTTGGGCGGCCGAGGTTTCGACGATTTCATCGATCAGCGGCGCAAGCTTGAACCGCTCGCGGCGCGGCGGCGCTTCCTGGGCGCGCCCGAACTTGAGCGTCTGAACGCAGAAGGCGATCGCCCTGTCGAGGGAGGCGATCAGCTTGGGCGCCAGCTTCTTCACCGTCGGGTCGTCGATCATCGCCAGGCGGTCGGACAACAACTGTGCCGAGGACAGCATGCCGCGTAGATCGTGGCTCACCTTGCTCACCGCCAGCCCCAAGGCAGCGAGCCGGCTCTTGTTCTGAAGCACCGACGACAGCTCGCTTTGCATATGATGAAGCTCGCGCTCCGCGATACCGATTTCATCGCGCCGTCGCGACGGCGTGATGATCAGGCTGGGGTCTTCGGGATTGGAAGAAAAGTCCAGCATGCTCATGGTGATTTGCCGCATCGGCCTGACCAGCACGGCGTTGAGGGCGACGAAGATGAGCGCCGCCACGATCAGCGACAGGATGATCGACAGGATGAGGATGTTGCGCCCGTAGGTGAACATGGCAGCCCTGAGCGGCGCTTCATCGAGCGCTATTTCGATCGATTCCCCGGACATGTTGGGCGGAATGTCGACGACCCCGATGAGCCGGTTGCCGCGATCGGCGAGCGCCATGAAGGCATCGAAAATCCAGGCCAGCCACTGGCGTCGGCGGATGTCATAGGTCCGCTCGATCGTGCGGTTGCTGTCGTCGCGCAGGATGAGCTCGTTCACCTGGTTGCGCTTCAACGACACCGCTCTGACCTTGGCGCCCTTGAGCAGCTCCAGGCGAAGTTTGTCGGAAATCCGGCCGTCGGGAGCCGCCTCGGCCGCCAGCGCGGCGATCTCGGCTGTCGCCACCCGTTCCTTGAGCCAGGCGATGCGAAAATTGGCGATCGAAGGAAGAAAGATCAGGACTTCGCCGACCATGACGAACAGCACGGTCAGCACCAGCACCTTGCCGGAAAGGCCGCGCCACAGTGACGGCCGTAGCGCTTTAGCGGGCGCAGAGGGCTGTAACCCGTCCGTTGTCTCTTCCCTTTGCAAGCTCCTCGGTCCTCATCCGAACGCTGCCAACATATCAATAACGCGTCGCACCCACTTGTTGGATGCGAGTGTGGCGAAATTCGACATCGCCGCCCGCTTGCTGGCCTCCGAAAGGGTCGGATAGGGAAACACCGGATCGACCATCGCTTTGATCTTGCGCCTGGCCAGAATCATCTGCACCCAGGGCAGGATGAGCTCTCCGGCATTGGCGCCGACGATGCTGGCTCCGAGCACCCGGCCGCGGGCATCGAGAACCACCTTGATGAGGCCATGCGTCTCGCGCTCCGTCTGGGCGCGGTCATTCTCGCGGAACGGCCATTTCAGCACCCGCGGCTGGCGGCCGGCACGCTGCGCCTCAGCCTCGCTCAACCCCACATGGGCAAGCTCGGGGTCGGTATAGGTGACCCAGGGAATGGCATGGGTCGAATTGTTGACCGGCAGGCGGAACAGCGCGTTCCGGATCACCAGCCCGGCATGATAGTTCGCGACATGAGTGAACTGCAACCCGCCCGCCACATCGCCGATCGCGTAGACCATTCGGTTCGATGTTCTCAGTCCGCGGTCGACGGTAATGCCGGCCCTGGTGTAGCCAATTCCCGCCGCTTCGAGATTGAGCTCGGCGATGTTCGGCGTACGTCCGGCGGCGATGAGCAGGTGGCTTCCGGAAATCGTCCGCTTCGATCCTTTCTCTTCGATGTCCGCGGCGAGACCCGATTCGGTCCGGCGCACCTCGGCGATCCGCACACCCGCCAGGATGGCGATGCTTTCCGCGGCGAGGCGCTCGAGCACGACATGGGCGAGCTCCGGATCGTCCTTTGCCAGCGGGGTGAATGCTTCCAGAACGGTAACCTGAGCGCCGAGCCGGCGATGGGCCTGCGCCATCTCGAGGCCGATCGGTCCGGCGCCGACGATGACCAGATGAGAGGGCAGCACCTGGTTGTCAAAGATGGTTTCATTGGTGAAATGGGGCGTAGCCTCGAGACCCGGGATCGGCGGGATCGCCGGCGACGAGCCGGTTGCGATGACGAACCGGCGGGCGGTGATTTCCTGGCCGCCGGCCTCGACGGTTCGGCCATCCCGGAAGTGGGCCTGGGCGCGCATCACGGTCACGCCGAGCTTTTCGAATCGCTCCTGGCTGTCGTTGGGCTCGATGGCCGCTACGACCCCGCGCACGTGTGTCATCACCTTGGCGAAATCGACGACCGGCTCCGCACTTGCGATGCCGAAGGCCTCGCTTGCCCGCATGTGCTGGGCGCGCTTGGCTGCCGCGAGCAGCGCCTTCGAAGGCACGCACCCGTAGTTCAGGCAGTCGCCACCCATCCTACCGCGCTCGATCAGCACGACCTTGCGGCCGAACTGGGCTGCCGCTGCGGCGACCGAAAGGCCCCCCGAGCCCGCACCGATGACCGCGATATCGCACTCGAGCCTGCCCATGGACGGTTCGCTCAGGTCGCCTGCCGGCGCGCCCGCAGCCGCTTGATCGCCACCGGAATGAGGGCCACGATCCCAAGCGCGACGAAGGCAGCGATGATCTGCGGCGTGAGCAGCGCCGCCGGATCATAGTAGAGCATGCAGTCCGCCGCGGCCTTCTCGGCAACGCACTCATGGTACATCTTCGTCTGCGCCGCGATGATGCTGTCGAGCCCCGATCCCAGAATGGCGAACGCCAGGGTTCCCGGAATGATGCCGATGAACGTCGCCAAGACGAAGGTCTTGAGCCTCACTCCGACAAGTGCCGGAGCGATGTTGACCAGCCAGAACGGAAACAAGGGGACCAGCCGCAGGAACAGCAGATAGTTGAAGGCGTCTTCGGTGAAACCGTCGATGAGCTTCTTCAGGACTGGCCCGGCTCTCTTCGCCAGGACATCGCCAAAGGACGAGCGCGCCACCAGAAAGATGATGCTGGCGCCCAGGGTCGCGGCAGCCACCGCAACCGCTGCGCCGGTCGCCCAGCCGAACAGAAACCCGCCGAGGACCGTCAGGATCGCCGCCCCGGGGAGCGACAATGCGGTCGTCGCGACATAGATGAGAACGTAAATGACGATGCTGAGGAAAAGACTGTTGTCCACGAACACGCGCAGGGCGCCATGGCGCTCGGCGATCGCATCGAGCGTCAGGTATCGATGCAGGCCGAAGCCATAGGCGAGGCACGCGGCGACCACGACTATCGCCAGTGGCGTCCAGCGCCCCAGGCCAATTGCCCTTTGCGCACCGCCTGGTTCGCTGTGTCGGAACTTCATGGCACGACCTTGGACAGACATCATATCACGCACTTCTTGCCGCGGCCCTACACATGGCCCGGCCTGAAGGGGGTGTGGAGTGGACTTCAAGCGCTTGTGATGGAACTTCATGCGGCGTGACGGGAAGTGACGGGAAGCCGGTCGCGTTGACTTGCCGGGCCCCGTTACTTATAAGCCCTCGCGATCCATTTGATCGCAAAACGATCGGTCCTTGAGCGATGCGCCCTGACGGCCCATATACGAGGCCCGACAGGATCGCCTCCACGAACAGACACGGAGAAAATGCGCAGTGAAACGCACCTATCAGCCGAGCAAGCTCATTCGTAAGCGCCGCCACGGCTTTCGCGCGCGCATGGCCACCAAGGGTGGACGCCGCGTCGTACGCCGCCGCCGCGCCCTGAGGCGCACGCGTCTCTCGGCCTGATGTCCGGCGCACCGCGCCGGGGTCGCAACGTTTCCGAAAACTCAGACAACCGCGCATCGAGCACGATGCAGCCGCTCCTTCGCCGCCGGGATTTCGTCGCTGCTGCCGCGGGACTGTCGCGGGCGTCCGCCGGCGCCGTCGTTCAGGTTCGTAATCGACGCGATGTGGCCCCGCCACGGACGGGATTTACGGTGACCAGGAAACTTGGCGTTGCCGTCGAACGCAATCGCATCCGCCGCCGGCTCAGGGAGGCGGTACGGATCGCGGCCGTGGATTGCCTCAGGCCCGGCTTCGACTACGTTTTCGTGGGGCGTGCGGGCACCGCGGCCCGTGAGTTCAGCAAACTCGTCGCAGACATCCTGACCGCACTCGACTATCTTCACGACGCGCACGACCGGGCCGCCCATGCGGCAAGCTCTGAGATCGGCGGTGGGCCCGGCCCGCAGGATTATCGATGAGCGACAACAAGAATCTCATCCTGGCCATTGTGCTTTCGACCCTGGTGATTATCGCCTGGCAGTTTCTGTATTCCGGTCCGCAACTTCAGCGACAGCAACAGCAGCAACAGCAGCAACAGACGCAGCAAGCGCCGGCAGAGGTTCAGCCGCCGGCCCCGACTGCTCCCGGCCAACCCGCCGCCGTGCCGGGAGGGCTGGCGCCCCGCGACGAGGTGCTGGCCCGCTCCACCCGAATTCTCATCGACACGCCCGCCGTTTCAGGTTCGCTCAATCTCAAGGGCGCCCAGCTCGATGACTTGCGCCTGAAGAACTATCGCGAAACGGTCGAGCCGAGCAGCCCGACGATCGTGTTGCTTTCACCATTCGGCGCCAAGGACGCCTACGTAGCCGACACAGGCTTCAGCGCCGCACCCGGCTCGCCGATCAAGCTCCCCACTCCTGCTTCGGTGTGGACCGCCCCTGCCGGGGCAAAGCTCACTCCCTCGAGCCCGGTCACGTTGACCTTCGACAATGGCGAAGGGCTGTTGTTCAGGAAGACCTTTGCGGTCGACGACAAGTTCATGTTCACGGTCAGACGGGAAATTGAGAACCAGGGGACCGCGCCGGCGACGCTCTACCCGTACGGCCGCGTGTTGCGCGTCGGCCTTCCGGTTACGACCAACAACTACCTCCTGCACGAGGGTCTGCTGGGCGTCTTCGACAAAACGCTGACCGAAGTCGACTATGCCGACCTGATGGAGGACGAGAACAGCATCACCAAGCCCTCGACGGGCGGCTGGCTCGGCATAACCGACAAATATTGGGCGGTGGCTCTGATACCGCCTCAGGACGCCAGGCTGGAGGGTTCGTTTCACCACCAGAATGCCAACGGTACCGATACCTTTCAGTCGAACTTTCTGGCTAAGGATGGTCTCGTCGTACCTGCCGGCGGCAAGGCGGTCGCCGAAGACCGGATCTTCGCCGGCGCCAAGGTGGTGAGCATCATCGAGGCCTACGGCGAGGCTTACGGCATCCACCGCTTCGACCTGATGATCGACTGGGGGTGGTTCGCCTTCCTGACCAAGCCGATGTTCTGGCTGCTCGCGAAAATCCACGCTCTCGTCGGCAATTTCGGCCTCGCCATTCTTATCGTCACCGTACTGGTCAAGCTCGTGTTCTTCCCGCTCGCCAACAAGTCCTACGAGTCGATGACCAAGATGAAGAAGTTGCAGCCCGAGATGGAGCGGCTCAAGCAGCAGTATCCCGACGACCGGATGGCGCTGCAGAAGGAAATGATGGCGCTCTACAAGCAGGAGAAGGTGAACCCGGTTTCCGGCTGCCTGCCGGTGCTCCTTCAGATCCCGGTCTTCTTTGCCCTGTATAAGGTCCTGTTCGTGACCATCGAGATGCGCCATGCGCCGTTCTACGGCTGGATCAGGGACCTTTCGGCTCCCGACCCGACCAGCCTGTTCAACCTGTTCGGCCTGCTGCCCTGGGATCCCCCGTATCTTCTCATGATCGGAATCTGGCCGCTGATCATGGGCGTCACCATGTGGATGCAGATGCGGCTCAATCCGACGCCGCCCGATCCCATCCAGGCATCGCTCTTCAACTGGATGCCCATCATCTTCACGTTCATGCTGGCTGCATTTCCTGCCGGCCTCGTGATCTACTGGGCATGGAACAATCTGCTGTCGATCGCCCAGCAGTCGGTGATCATGAAGCGCCAGGGGGTGAAGATCGACTTCCTCGGCAACATTCGTCAAAGTCTGCCGTTCCTCAACCGCAAGCCGACGAGTTGAGGAAGTTTGCCAGTACTACCGGAGAATCCGGAGTTCGAAGCGGAGGAAATCGAGCGTGGGCGCCGGCTGTTCGCCGGCCCGGTACGGTTTCTCATGGGGGTCGCGAGCCTCGCGCAACTGCCACCTGCCTTTCCCGTTGAGGTAGCTTTCGCTGGCCGGTCCAATGTCGGCAAGTCCTCGCTTCTCAACGCGCTCGCCGGCCGGCGCGCCCTCGCCCGTGCTTCGAACACGCCGGGGCGCACCCGCGAGCTCAACTTCTTCGTGTTTGGAAAGGAAGGGCAGCTTGCCGTCGTCGACCTTCCCGGCTACGGCTATGCCCGTGCCTCGAGACGGCTGTCGAAGGCTTGGCAGGGCTTGATTGCCGATTATCTGCGCTCGCGGCAGGGCCTCAGGCGGGTCTTCCTGCTCATCGATGCCCGCCACGGCATTGGCGCTGCCGACCTCGATATTGCCGACGTTCTCGATTCTGCAGCCGTGGGCTATCAGATCGTGTTGACCAAGGTCGACAAGCCGCGGCCGAAGGAGCAGGAACAGGCCGTCTCGGCGACACGTCTGGCCATCGCCCGCAGGCTCGCGGCCCATCCGCACATCCACGTCACGTCCGCCGAAGAGGGCTCCGGTCTCGCCCAACTGCGCGCCGAGATCGCCAGGCTTGCCGCGCGCTGAGAACGTCGAGGAAGCGATTCCACCTCGCCGGAAAATGATATACGCAGCGCCCATGACGACCGCCGCCGCCGACTCCTCGTTCGCCGAAACCGCCCGCATCCTGTCGCAGGCGCTGCCGTTCATGCAGCGTTACGATGAAGAGACCGTCGTCATCAAATACGGCGGCAACGCCATGGTCGACCCCGATCTGGCCCGCAAGTTCGACTCCGACGTCGTGCTTCTCAAGCAGTGCGGCATCAACCCGATCGTCGTCCACGGCGGCGGCCCGCAGATCAACCGCATGCTCGACAAGCTGCAGGTCAAGTCCGAATTCGTCGACGGTCTCAGAGTAACCGACAAAGCGACTATGGAAGTGGTCGAGATGGTGCTCGCGGGCTCCATCAACAAGGCCATCGTGGCCGGCATCCAGCAGGCCGGCGGCAAGGCAGTCGGCATCTCGGGCAAAGACGGGAACCTGCTGATCGCCGAGCGTTTTACGAGGTCCAGGACCGATCCGGCGACCGGCCAGGTCGAGGTTCTCGACTTCGGTTTCGTCGGTGAGCCCGCCGCCGTCAATCCCGGCCTTCTCAACACCATCATTCACAGCGACGCCATTCCGGTCATCGCGCCGATCGGCGTCGGCCGCGACGGCGAGACCTACAACATAAACGCCGACATCGCCGCCGGGGCCATCGCTGCGGCGATGAAAGCCAAGCGGCTTCTGCTCCTGACCGACGTGGCGGGCGTGCTCGACGGCAACAGGCAGCTGATCAGCGAGCTCAAGCTGGACGAGGTGCAGGATCTCGTGGCTTCCGGCGTCATTACCGGCGGCATGATCCCCAAGGTCAGGAGCTGTGTCGCCGTCGTCGAAGCAGGGGTCGAAGGCGTAATCATACTCGACGGACGCGTGCCCCATTCGGTCCTGCTGGAACTCTTCACGCCCCATGGAGTGGGCACCCGCATCTCCAGAACCGGCGTATGAACCGAAGTTTCGGCCATATCGAAACCTGGGTCTTCGATCTCGACAACACGCTTTATCCTGCGAGTTGCCGGCTCTTCGACCAGATCGACGAGCGGATGGGCGCGTTCGTGGCGAGGCTCCTCGACATCGAGCTGCCGGAAGCCAGGCGCATCCAGAAGGCATTCTTCCACGAACATGGCACGACCTTGCGCGGGCTGATGAATGCCCATGAAATCGATCCGCAGGCGTTCCTGGCTTTCGTGCATGATATCGACCATTCGGTCGTGATGGCGGACCCCCGGCTTGCGGCAGCTCTGGCAATGCTTCCCGGCCGCAAGCTGGTGTTCACCAACGGCACCGTGTACCACGCCGAGCGCGTTCTCGACCGGTTGGGTGTGAAACACCTTTTTGCCGACATCTTCGACATCGTGCATTCGAAATACGTTCCCAAACCGGCGCCCGAGCCATATCGGGCATTCATCGCCCGGACCGGACTGGCCCCGCAGCGAGCCGCGATGTTCGAGGATATCGCCCGCAACCTTGAAACCCCCCACGCTCTGGGCATGACCACGGTGCTGGTGCAATCGCTGCACAATCACGATGGCAACATCGTCAACGCGCGCCTGGGCGAGCCGGCTGCGCAGCCCTTCATTCATCACGTGACCGACGATCTGAGCGGATTTCTGCAACGCGTCGCGGCTTCTCTCCCGCGTTGACCAGCCAACCGAGGTGATTCCACTGCGCCCGAAAATGAACTAGCTTGTCGCCGGTTTCCCGCCGCCGGAACTTGCCTTCCATGTCATCCGCCGAACTCCAGTCGACCATCGAGCAGGCCTTCGAGGATCGAGATCGGCTGTCCGTCAAGACCCGCGGAAAGATCAGGCGGGCGGTCGAGGGCGTCCTCGATCTCCTCGACCAGGGCAAACTCCGGGTAGCGGAGAAACGCGACGGCCAGTGGATCACTCACCAGTGGCTGAAGAAAGCCGTGCTGCTGTCCTTTCGACTGAACGACATGGCGCTGATCGGCAACGGTCCGGGCAAGTCCAGGTGGTGGGACAAGGTCCCCTCGAAGTTCGAAGGCTGGTCGGCAAGTCGGTTTCGCAAGGCCGGCTTCCGTGCCGTGCCGAACTGTGTGGTGCGCCACTCGGCGTATATCGCGCCCGGCGCAATCCTGATGCCTTCGTTCGTGAACCTCGGAGCCTACGTGGACGCTGGCACGATGGTCGACACGTGGGTGACGGTCGGCTCCTGCGCCCAGGTCGGCAAGAACGTTCATCTCTCCGGGGGCGTGGGCATCGGCGGCGTTCTCGAGCCGTTGCAGGCGGGACCCACCATCATCGAAGACGGTTGCTTCATCGGCGCGCGCTCGGAAGTCGTCGAAGGCGTCGTTGTCGGCGAAGGATCGGTCATATCGATGGGTGTATTCATCGGAAGCTCGACCAGGGTCGTCGACCGTTCGACCGGCGAGGTTCACATGGGTCGTGTGCCGCCCTATTCAGTCGTCGTTTCCGGAAGCCTTCCCGGCGCAATCCTTCCGGACGGGACCCCGGGCCCCGGTCTCTATTGCGCCGTGATCGTGAAGAAGGTCGACGAAAAAACACGGGCCAAGACCTCGATCAACGAGATTCTTCGTCACTAGAAATCACCTGCCTATGGAGAGGCGGCAAATGGACTGGCGATGGCTTCTGACGAGTTTCGACGGGCGCATCAACCGGGGTAAGTTCTGGGCCGGGGTCGCTCTGCTGATTGCGGCCCAGATCGCGAGTTACATGCTCATCGGCACGGTCTTTGGCTATAAGTATGTCGAAGGCAGCAACCTGCCGCGGATGGGACCGTTGTCGGGTCTGGCTACCTTCCTCGTCGGCATCGCCCTGCTCTACTGCTCGCTCGCCGTATACACCAAGCGCTGGCACGATCGTGACAAGTCCGGGTGGTGGTCGCTCATACTGCTCATTCCAGTCATCGGCGGCATCTGGCTGCTGGTCGAATGCGGCTGCCTTGTCGGCACGCAAGGGCCGAACCGGTTCGGACCCGATCCGCTGGCCGGCGGCGGCTGACCGCGGCGCCTGCATTGACCGATCCCGTCCCGATTCTGCAGGCTCTGCTGCGCTGTCGATCCATAACACCGGCTGAAGCCGGCGCGCTGACCACTCTCGAGGCACTGCTGGAGCCGCACGGGTTCCGATGCCACCATCTGCGCTTCAGCGAGACCGGCACGCCGGATGTCGAAAACCTGTTCGCCAGGTTCGGCAGCGCAGCGCCGCACTTCTGCTTCGCCGGCCACAGCGATGTCGTGCCGCCCGGTGATGAAGCCGGCTGGCGTCATCCCCCCTTTGCCGGCGCTGTCGCGGATGGCCAGGTTCACGGCCGCGGCGCCTGCGACATGAAGGGATCGCTCGCCGCATTTGCCGCTGCTGCGATCGACTTCGTGGCCGCCAGAGGCCGGCAGCTTGCCGGCTCCATCTCGCTGTTGATCACCGGCGATGAAGAAGGGCCGGCCATCAACGGCACGGCCAAGGTGCTGCACTGGCTCAAGGAGCGCGGGGAGCTGCCTACGCATTGCCTGGTAGGCGAGCCCACCTCGCTGAATGCCGTGGGTGACCAGATGAAGATCGGCCGCCGCGGCAGCATCACGGTCGTGATCACCGTCGACGGCAAGCAGGGTCATGCGGCCTATCCCCACCTGGCGGACAATCCCGTTCCCAAGCTCGCGCGGCTCATCGACCGCCTGGCGCACCTGAAGCTCGATGACGGGACGGCCAGCTTCGAGCCTTCCACGCTTGCGGTATCGACCTTCGATGTCGGCAATCCCGCCAGCAATGTCATTCCCGGACGCGCTCAGGCCAGCCTCAACATAAGGTTCAACGACGCGCACTCGGTGGCGAGCTTGAGAAGCCTGATCGAAGGTGAGATTGCAGCTGTAAAAAGCGAGCTCGGCGGCCGTTTCTCTTCACGCTACATCGAAGGTGCGGACGTCTTCGTTACCAGGCCCGGCGCATTCGTAGACCTCGTCGCCGGTGCGGTGACGCGCGCCACGGGCCTCACTCCGAAACGCTCGACTTCGGGCGGCACCTCGGATGCCCGCTTCTTCAAGGATTTTTGCCCGGTCGTCGAACTCGGGCCCGGCAACGCCACGATTCACCAGACCGACGAGTGCATCGCCGTCAGCGATCTCACCCGCCTGAAGGACACGTATCTCGCGATCCTCGAGGATTACTTCGCCCGCCCGCCCGGTTAGCTCCAAGTGACGGCTGCACGGAACCTGGCGCTTGCACTCTTCGTGCGGCAGGCGCACTGTCATTCTACGGGAATCGGGAACCTCACTCAGGAAGCCAGGAATGCAAACGGGGGCATCCGACTTCTTTCATTTTGTCATGATCAAACCGTCGCACTACGATGACGACGGCTACCCGATCCAGTGGCGCAGGTCCGATATCCCGGCCAATACGCTGGCGGCCCTCAATGGCTTGGCCCTCGATTGCCGGCGCCGCCAGGTTCTTGGTCCGAGCGTGCAATTTCGCTTCTCGACATACGACGAGACCAACATCCGCATCAGGCCGCGCAAGATGGCAGCCGAGATCAAGCGGCTGGGTGGGCCCTCCCTTGTCGGCTTCATCGGGGTGCAGTCGAACCAGTTCGATCGTGCAGTCGATCTCGCCCGGGCGTTTCTGGCCGAAGGCCTGCAGGTGGCGATCGGCGGATTTCACGTATCCGGGTGCCTCTCCATGCTGACGGAGCTGCCGGCGGAGATCCGTGCGGCCCAGCAGATGGGCATTTCGATCTTCGCCGGCGAAGCAGAGGATGGCGCTCTCGATGAGGTGCTTCGCGATGCCTACGCGGGCCGGCTCAAGCCCGTTTACAATCACATGAAGAACCTGCCGGGTCTCGAGGGCCAGCCGACGCCGTTCCTCCCGATCGAGACGGTCCGGCGGACCCGCGGCGCATTGACGAGCGTCGATCTCGGCCGGGGCTGCCCCTTCCAATGCTCCTTCTGCACGATCATCAACGTGCAGGGCCGAAAAAGCCGGTTTCGCACGCCCGACGATCTCGAGAACATCGTTCGCAGCAACGCGCGCCAGGGCATTCATGATTTCTTCATCACCGACGACAACTTCGCGCGCAACAAGGAGTGGGGTCCACTTTTCGACCGGCTGATCTCGCTGCGCGAGACATTGGGATTCAAGATCAAGCTGGTCATCCAGGTCGATACACTGTGCCACAGGATTCCCGGCTTTATCGAGAAGGCCTGCCGGGCGGGCGTCAACCGGGTCTTCATCGGTCTGGAGAACATCAATCCCGACAATCTGCTGGCTGCAAAGAAACGCCAAAACAAGATTACCGAATACCGGCATATGCTCCAGCAATGGCGCGCCCATGGCGCCACGACCTACGCCGGCTACATCCTGGGATTCCCCAACGATACCAAGGAATCGATCCTGCGCGACATCGAGATCATCAAGCGGGAGCTGCCGATCGATCTCCTGGAGTTCTTCTTCCTTACCCCGTTGCCGGGCTCCGAAGATCACCGGACGCTGCTCGACCGTGGGGTTTGGATGGATCCCGACCTCAACAAGTATGACCTGCACCATCGCGTGACCCATCATCCCAGGATGTCGGACACGGAATGGGAGGAGGCTTATCGGGAAGCATGGCGGAGCTTCTACAGCCCCGCCTATGTCGAGACCGTCGTCCGGCGAGCCGCGACCGTTCGGGGCGGACGGCCACGCCAGAAGATGCGCCTCCTGCTTTGGTTCAGCCTGATGTTCCGCGTGGAAGGCGTACACCCGCTTGAAGGCGGTTTCTTCCGCAGAAAATACCGCCGCGACCGCCGGGCGGGCTTGCCGATCGAGCATCCCTTCGTGTTCTACCCGCGCTATGCGGCGGAGATCGTCGCAAAAGCCAGCCGCTATTGCTGGATGATCCTGCAGGCCTACCGCATCTACCGCCGCGTCGAGCGCGATCCCGACAAGGCGTCATATACCGATGTCGCAATCACTCCTACGAATGAAGCCGAGCTCGAAACCCTCGCCATGTTCACCCAGACATCAGGCGGCGAGGCGGAGGTCGCCAAGAAGCACCGCGCAGATGAATTGCGTGCGCGCGTCGCGAAACTGCAGGCCGCAGAGTGAACTGGAAAGGGGACTATAGCGAGGACTGACGGGTCAAAGGATTCAGCGGCCTGCTTCTGGAGAAACATGACGCTCAACGGGCAACCAGCGCGCTTGCCGCCTGCGGCCGGGTGATTCTGTTCTATAGCGTGCTTTAGCCGAAGAACGTGACCCTGCCGGTGCCAACGTCGTGCATGGCGGCGGCGATCACGAGCTGCTTCTCTTCGACCAGCTCGCGAAGCACGTCGCTCCTGTCGGCCAGCATTTCGGCGGCGAGTTTGGCGTTGCTGTCGGCAACCGCCTGAACCAGTTTCTTGTTCTTCGACGAGCGTTCACCCGCGACCGACTTCGACGCCTCGATAGCCGGGTTGAAGTTTTCGAGCATCTTCGTCAGGTTGCCGAGCTTCGCCTGGTCGATGGCGCCCTTGATCGCCCCGCATTCGGTGTGACCAAGCACCACGATGGCCTTCGCCCCGGCGATCTTCGTCGCGAACTCCAGGCTGCCGATGATGTCGGAGTTGACGAAGTTGCCGGCGATGCGGGCGGCGAAGATGTCGCCGATCTGCTGGTCGAACACGAGTTCGGGCGGCACTCGGCTGTCGATACAACCGACGATGGCGGCAAACGGAGCCTGACCTCCGGCGGTCGCGCGGACTTGAGCCATCAGATTGCAATTGAGGCTCTTGCCTGCCACGAAGCGTTCATTGCCTGCCTTGAGCATGCGGAGTGCGTCATCCAACGTCACAGACTTCTGCCGGTCGTGCGTGAAGACGGCACATTCATCCGCGGCCGCTGTTTTGGCGACTGCAAAGAGGGGCAGCGCTGCTGCGCCACAGCAGAGGGAGCGACGGGAAATCATGTGTGGGCCCTGCTTTCAGGATTGTCCGGGAGTGGCATTATTTGTGAGGACGGACCGAATACCCTCGAATATCACGGCTTCGCGCCGGGGACCAAGGGCAGACGACAAGTGTAGCAAGCCTCCCGAACGTCAGCCGTAGTCGACACGCGCCAGATAGAGGCCCTGCGGCGGCGCCACCGGTCCGCATCGGGCGCGGTCCTTTGCCTGCAGGATGTCCCTGACGTAGCGCGGCTGTCGCTTTCCTTCGCCGACGACCTTGAGCGTTCCCACCATGGAACGGACCTGGTTGTGGAGAAATGAACGGGCCTCCGCAATGATCTCGATCGCATCGCCGGCCCTTCGAACGTCGAGCCGGTCGAGCGTCTTCAACGCCGAAGCGGCCTGGCACTCGGAGGAGCGGAAGGTCGTGAAGTCATGCCGGCCGACAAGCTGCTGCCCGGCTGCATGCATGGCGTCGGCATCAAGCGGTTGCTTCACATGCCATACCCGGTTGGTCTCGAGAGCTGGAGGCGCCCGCCGGTTCAGGATCCGGTAGAGATACTGCCGCCGCGTCGCCGAATGGCGGGCATGGAAATCGTCGGCTGCGGCTTCGGCTTCGAGGACAGCGATTGGATGGGGCCGCACCAACGCATTCAATCCTTCGCGCAGCCGCCGCGGATCCCAGGCTCCGTCGAGATCGAAGTGCGCCACCTGTCCAAACGCATGAACGCCGGCATCGGTGCGCCCCGCGCCCTGCACCTTGGCGTCGGCGCCGGTAAGTTCCTTCAGCGCCCCGGCGATCGCCGATTGCACGCTTAGGCCGTTGTCCTGCGCCTGCCAGCCGACGAACGGCGTGCCGTCGTATTCGATGAGAATGCGGTAGCGCACGTGGACTTCAGCCAGTTCGCATTCCGGGACCGATCGCCAGCCCGCGAAGGAACTCGCGGCGCGCCAGGGCCGCCTTTCCCGGGCGCTGGACAACGGTCGGTCTCACTGCGCCGGTGCTGCAGGCGATTGCGAAATCGTCGTCGATGGTAGTGCCTGGCGGGCCGCCCCCGATCGCGTACTCCGCCCTGAGGATCTTCAACCTCACCTTCGCACCTCGAACCTGGACCTCAGTAAAGGCGCCGGGACTGGGGGAATATGCATGGATGTGACGGAGTACGTCGCGTGCAGGGCGGGCAAAGTCGATCTGCGCTTCTGCCTTGCCGAGCTTGTAAGCATAGGTGATCCCTTCTTCGCTTTGCGACCGGCACCGGAGCGTGCCGTGCTCCAGGTGCTCCAGCGCCTCCACCATCAGCTTCGCGCCTTCCGCCGCCAACCGCTCATGAAGCTCACCTGCCGTGGTCATGTCATCGAGAGCAATACCTCGAGTAAGGCAGATCGGGCCGGTATCGAGACCTTCGTCCATGCGCATGATGGTGACGCCCGTCTCCGTGTCGCCGGCGAGGATGGTCCGCTCGATGGGCGCCGCACCCCGCCAGCGCGGCAGCAGCGAGGGATGAACGTTGAAGCAGCCGCACCGTGGCGTCTCGAGAATTGGCAGGCCGAGCAGGATCCCATAGGCCGCTACCACGGCCGCCTCGGCTTCGTACCCGGTGAAGGCGGCCTGCTCAGCGGCACTGGCTAAACCTGCCGGCGTGCGAACGGCAATGTTGCGTTCGAGCGCCAGGTGGTGGACTGGGGTTGGCCGCTCCTCCATGCCGCGACCCGCTGCGCGCGGCGCCCGGGTGTAAACCGCCTGCACCCGATGGCCCGCCTCGATCAGGGCATGAAGGATAGGAACGGCGAACTGGGAGCTGCCCATGAACACCAGGCGCAAACTCACGCGTCGGCCTTCTCGCGCCTTGCCGCTTTTGTGAACTTTCTGACGATTCGGTCACGCTTGAGCCGCGAGAGGTGATCGATGAACAAGATCCCGTTCAGATGGTCGATCTCATGCTGCAGGACCGTGGCGAGGAGGCTCTCGCAGGCGAGCTCCCTTGGCTCACCCTCGCGATCGAGAAAGCGCACCTTGACGGCCGATGGCCTGGAGATCGTGTCGAAAACCTCGGGGATCGACAGACAGCCCTCTTCGTGCTCCGACGTTTCCTCGGAGGACCACACGATCTCGGGATTGACGAAGAACTGCGGATTGCGCGGTTCTTCCTCCTTGGCGAGGTCCACCACCACGACCCGTCGCGGCTCGCCGATCTGCACCGCCGCCAGACCGATGCCGGGCGCGGCATACATCGTGTCCAGCATGTCGGTCATCAGCCGACGCACATCGTCGGTGACGCTCGCGACAGGTTTCGACACCGTCTTCAGGATGGGATCTGGAAGCTCAATTATCTCGCGCCTGGGCATCGGCCGTGAGATAGGGGAAGGGTAGGGGCCGGTCAATGGCGGGGGGTTTCACCTCCGGGACCATCGTCTATAAGAGCGCACGGAACGGATCAGTCAGGAGGAGTGAATGGGGCTGCGTGTGGCGATCAACGGGTTTGGGCGGATCGGGCGCAACATACTGCGCGCCATCGTCGAATCCGGCCGTCAGGATATCGAGGTGGTGGCCGCCAACGATCTGGGGCCTATCGAGACCAACGCCCATCTCTTGCGCTATGACTCCGTTCATGGCCGCTTCCCCGCCGATGTGAAGGTTGAGGGCGATAACATCGTAGTTGGGCCGCAGCGGATCCGGATCACCGCCGTCAAGGACCCTTCAGCGCTTCCCTGGAAGGAGCTCCGCGTCGATATCGCCATGGAGTGTACCGGCATTTTCACCGCCAGGGACAAGGCGGCGGCGCATCTGACAGCGGGCGCCAAACGGGTGCTTGTTTCCGCGCCGGCCGAGGGTGCTGACCTCACCGTCGTCTATGGTGTCAACCACGACAAGCTGACCGGAGACCATGTCGTGGTTTCCAACGCCTCGTGCACGACCAACTGCCTTGCCCCGGTGGCCAAGGTCATCAACGACGCAGTGGGTATCGACCGCGGCTTCATGACCACCATTCACGCCTACACGGGCGACCAGCCGACCCTCGACACAATGCACAAAGACCTCTATCGCGCCCGCGCCGCGGCCCTGTCGATGATTCCGACCTCGACGGGTGCGGCCAAGGCCGTTGGTCTGGTATTGCCGGAGCTGAAGGGCAAGCTCGACGGCGTTGCCATCCGGGTACCGACGCCGAATGTCTCGGTCGTCGACCTCAAGGTAGTGACCAGCCGTCCGACGACCGCCGGCGAGATCAACGACGCCGTCGAGCGCGCTGCCAACCAGCAGCTGAAGGGCATTCTCGACTACACGAAGGAGCCCAACGTTTCCATCGACTTCAATCACGATTCCCATTCCTCCAACTTTGCCATGGACCAGACGAAAGTCATCGACGGCACGCTGGTGCGGGTGCTCAGCTGGTACGACAACGAATGGGGCTTCTCCCACCGCATGGCCGACACTGCCGCGGCCATGGGCAAGCTGCTCTAAGCGCCGGACCGCTGGCCGTCGTGGCGCAGCCGATCACCATCTCACCATCGATCCTGTCGGCCGACTTCGCCGAGCTGGGGGCCGCGGTTCGTGCCCTCGACGCCGCCGGTGCGGACTGGATTCATGTCGATGTGATGGACGGCCATTTCGTGCCCAACATCACCATCGGCCCGCCGGTCGTGGGCGCCCTGCGCAAGGTCACCGGCAAACCACTCGATGTGCATCTGATGATTGCTCCCGCCGATCCCTACATCGATGCCTTTGCGCGCGCCGGCGCCGACATCATCACCGTCCACGTCGAAGCGGGGCCCCACCTTGACCGTTCACTTGAGGCCATACGGGCCGCGGGAAAGAAGGCAGGCGTTGCCCTCAATCCCGCTACTCCTGAAACTGCCATCGCCCATGTCCTCGACCGCATCGATCTCGTCCTCGTCATGACCGTCAATCCCGGCTTCGGCGGACAGAGTTTCATCCCGGCCATGATCGCCAAGATCGCACGGATTCGCGAAATGATCGGTGCAAGGCCGATACGCCTGGAAATCGATGGCGGCGTCACTCCCGAAACCGCTCCGCAGGCCGTCAGGGCAGGCGCCGACGTTCTGGCAGCGGGTTCGTCGGTCTTCGCCGGCGGCATGGAATGTTATGGCGCCAACATAAGCGCATTGCGCAAGGCAGCCGCCAACCCCTGAACGCCCACGTGCCCGGCTCGGGCGTCAGCCCGCGTCGACCGTCTCCGTGGCTGAAGCTTTGCTCCGCCTGGTCAGAAGATTGGTGAGCCAATCGGGATCCATTTCGGGCACCGAGGAAAGCAGAAGCTCGGTGTAGGCGGGATGCGGCGGCGACAGCACCCTGGACTTCTGTCCCTGCTGCACCACCCGCCCCTGGTGCATGACGACGATTTCGTCGGCGATCGCCTTGACGGTGGCAATGTCGTGCGTGATGAACAGATAGGTGACGCCGAGCTCCTGCTGGAGCCGCAGCAGGAGTTTGAGGATTTCTTCCTGCACGATCTGGTCGAGTGCTGAAGTGATCTCATCGCAGATGATGAGGTCGGGGTTGGCGGCCAGCGCGCGGGCGATGCAGATACGCTGCTTCTGTCCGCCCGACAGCTCGCCGGGAAACCTGTCCACGAGCTTCTCGTCAAGCTCGATCAGCTGCAACAGTTCTCCGATCTTGTCGTCACGCTTCCTGCCCTTCAGCCCGAGATAGAACTCCAACGGCCGGCCGATGACGTCGCGCACCTTCTGGCGCGGATTGAGCGCGGTATCCGGGCTCTGATAGATCATCTGGATTCGGCGCAGCAGCTCCTTGTCGCGCTTGCCGAGGGCGGCAGGCAGCGGCTTGCCGTCGAAGTAGATCTCGCCGGAACGCGGCGGCAAGAGGCCGGTGATCGCCCGCGCCAAGGTCGACTTTCCGGAACCCGACTCACCGACCACGGCGACCGTGCGGCGGCGCGGTACGCTGACTGTTACGTCATCCAATACCTTGATCGTTCCCTTGCCGTAAGATGCATCAAGCTTGTGAATGCGCAGAATGATGTCGTGGCCCGGCTCTTCCTTCTTGGCGAGCTTTCGTACCGCCCACAGCGTCTTGGTGTAGGTGTCCTGGGGCGACTTGAGCATTGTCCGGGTCGTTGCCTCCTCGACAGCCTTGCCGTAGCGCAGCACGATGATGCGATGCGCCATCTGGGCCACCACCGCCAGGTCGTGGGTGATATAAATCGCCGCCGTATTGAACTGTTCGACGATGTCCCGGATCGCTGCCAGGACTTCGACCTGGGTCGTGACGTCGAGCGCCGTCGTCGGCTCATCGAAGATGATGAGGTCTGGCCGGCAGGCCATCGCCATGGCGGTCATCGCCCGCTGCAGTTGGCCGCCGGATACCTGATGCGGAAAACGATCGCCAATGGTGTCCGGGTTTGGCAGCCGCAGCCGGCCATAGAGTGCGCGCGCATCCCTTTCCGCCTCGGCCCGGGTTTTGATCCCATGGCCGATCGCCGTTTCGATCGTCTGGTCGAGCAGCCGGTGGGCCGGATTGAAAGCCGCCGCCGCACTCTGGGCGACATAGGAGATCCGCGATCCGCGCAGCGCGCGCCGGTCCGCGTCGCTGGCCGCCCTGAGGTCGATACCGTCGAACACGATCCCGCCGGAACTGATGCGGCAGCCCGGGCGGGCAAAACCCATGGCGGCGAGGCCGAGAGTTGACTTTCCGGCGCCCGACTCGCCGATCAATCCCAGGACTTCGCCGCGGCGCAGCGTCAGGCTCACGCCCTTGACGATCTCGTGCCACGCATCGTCGCTGTATCCTTCGATCCTGAGATCGGTGATCTCGACAAGCACCTTGCCCTTTTCGCGGACCGGCCGGCCGGACTGCTCAACGTTCATCGCGCAATCCACTCGATTTGTGCAGGAACCAGTCGACCACGAAATTGACCGCGACGGTGAGCAGCGCGATGGCTCCGGCCGGCAAGAGCGGCGTGATGTTGCCGTAGTTGATCAGGGTAGCGTTCTCGCGCACCATCGAGCCCCAGTCGGCTGTCGGCGGCTGGATGCCCAGGCCGAGGAATGAAAGCGCGCTGATGGTAAGGAACACGAAGCAGAAGCGCAGGCCGAACTCGGCTACCATGGTGGGAAGAATGTTGGGCAGGATCTCCTTCAGCATGATCCAGGAGGTTTTTTCGCCGCGCAGCCGCGCCGCTTCGACGAAATCCATGACCGCCACGTTCATCGCTACCGCCCGCGACAGCCGGAACACTCGGGTCGAAGTCGAGCACTGCGATGATCAGAATGAGATTGATGGCCGAGGGACCGACGATCGACAGCAGCACCAGCGTGAAGATCAGCTGGGGGATCGACATCAGCACGTCCACCAGCCGGCTCAGGAGCTGGTCGAACCAGCCGCGGAAGATCGCCACCAGGATTCCGAGGGTGCCACCAATCGCGAACGACAACAGCACCGTCATCAGCGCAATGCCGATGGTATTGCGGGCGCCGAAGAACAGGCGGGTGAGCATGTCGCGGCCGAGCTGGTCGGTGCCGAACGGGTGGTCGCGCGACCACGGCAGGTACGCATCGCCCACCACCTGCGACTCCCCGTAAGGGGCGATCAGCGGCGCGAACAGAGCCACGAACGCATAACAGACGATCACCGCCATTCCGAACCAAGCGCTCGCCGGGGCGGTCTTGAGCAACCGCAGCGACGATTGCGCGGCGGTGCGCCGTGTCGCGATCGTACCCGTGCGGATGGTCGGAGCCTCGCTCATCGCGGGTGCAGAAGCCTCGGATTCGTGCAAATGGCGATGATGTCGGCGGTCAGATTGAGGAGAATGTAGGTAGCTGCGAAAATGAGCGCGCAACCCTGGACCACCGGCAAATCGCGCGTCCGCACGGCATCGACCATCGCCTGACCGATGCCGGGGTAGACGAAGACAACCTCGACTACGACTACGCCGACCACGAGATATGCGAGGTTGAAGGCGATGACGTTGGCGATCGGCGCCCAGGCGTTGGGCAGCGCATGACGAAGAATGATCTGCCGGCGTGGCACGCCCTTGAGATCGGCCATTTCGATATAGGGGCTGGACAGAAGGTTGATCAGCGAAGCCCGGGTCATACGCATCATGTAGGCGACGATCACCAGGGTCAGGGTCATGACCGGAAGGGCGATCCGCTCCAGGCTTTCAAGCAGCCCCATGTCCGGGTTGATCTTGGCGAGCGACGGGAAGATCCGCAGTTTCACCGCGAAAATCAGCATCAGGATGTAGGCGAGGAAGAACTCTGGAAAGGAAATCGTCGTCAACGTTACGGCGTTGGTCACCCGGTCGAACCAGGTATTGCGATAGAGGGCCGCCAGGATGCCTAGTCCCAGCGCCAGCGGCACAGCGATGATCGCCGTCGCCAGCGCAAGAAACAGCGTGTTCCACAGCCGCGGCCCGATCAGGTCAATCACCATGCGCTGGTGACCGCCGAGGCTGCCGGCGCCCGCATAGGACTCCCCGAAGTCGCCTTGCACGACGCCGCCGATCCACTCGATGTAGCGCTCGCTCGCCGGCCGATCGAGGCCGATCTCCTTCTGGAAGGCGGCCACTGTTTCGGGTGTCGCCGCCTGGCCGAGAATGGCCTTGGCAAAGTCTCCTGGCAGCAGTTCGACCGCCAGCGAAATAATGGCCGAGACCACGAACAGCGTTACGACGCCAAGCGCCAGCCGCTGCAACACCGTACGAACGATAGCGTTCATGGCCGGGCCGGCGGTCCAATGGCGACCGCAGGACGCCGCGCCGCGCCTTCTGCCTCGTCCTGCGCAGAAGTCAGGACAAGCTTCCGATTCCGAGCGCGCGGTTGCACCAGAGTCTGCATCTATTCAGTTCCGGCGGGAGGCCATGGGTCGCGGCCTCCCGCAACATATGCTCGTCGAGCCCTAGGCGAACCACCAGCGCTCGGCGATCTTCAGACCGTCGGCTTCCCAGTTAACTGCGATATCGCCGTGCGCCAGCTTTTTCGAATGTGCCTCGACGATATTGTTGAACACGATGACGATGACGCCGCCGTCGTCGTGGATGAGTTGCTGCATTTCGGCATACATGCCCGCGCGTTCGGTATCGTCGGTGACGCCGCGCGCGGCAACCAGCAACTCGTTGAATCGCGTATTCTTCCAGTGCGTCTCGTTCCAGGCGGCGCCGGCGGCATAGACCGTGGTCACCATCCAGTCGATGGTCGGACGGCCACTCCAGTAGCTCGCGCACCAGGGCTTAATCAGCCAAACTTTGTCCCAGTATCCGTCGTCCGGCTCCCGCACGACGTTGATGTCGATGCCCGCTGCCTTCGCGCTTTCCTGATAGAGCACCGCCGCGTCTACGGCGCCGTTGAAAGCCGCGTCCGCCACCGACAGGTCGACCTTCAGCGACGTCAAGCCGGCCTTCTGCAAGTGGAACTTGGCCTTCTCGGGGTCGTAGGCGAACTTGGGCTGTGGGTCGATGGCGAACTTGACGGTTGCCGGGATCGGGTTGTCATTGCCCGCGGTGGCGTGCCCGAAGAACACCTTCTTGGCGATCTCTTCGCGGTTCATCGCCCACTTGAGCGCGAGCCGCACGTCGACGTTGTCGAAGGGTGGCACGTCGGTTTGCATCGGGAATACGTAGTGGCCGTAACCGGTGACCTCGGTGATCGCGACGTCGGGATTGCCCTCGAGCAGGTTGAGCGTCTTGAGGTCCGGGCGGCCGATCCAATCCACCTCACCCGTGGTGAGCGCGTTGGTTCGGGCGGCCACGTCGGTGATGCTGAGGAACTCGACCTCGTCGAAGTAAGGAAGCCCTTCCTTGTAGTAGTTCGGGTTGCGCTTCAATTTGGCGCGCACGCCCGGCTCCCATGACTCGAAGACGAACGGGCCGGTGCGCACTCCGGACTGCCAGTCTACGCTGCCGTCGTCCTTCGCTGGCATGATCGGAATGTGGTAGTCGCTGACGATGTAGGGGAAGTCGGCATTGGGGCCGGAGAGTGTGAACACCGCAGTTTCCTTTCCGTCCGCCTTGATCTCGGCGACGGGCTCCAGCAGCGACTTGGCGGCGGATTTCGAGTCCTCCCGCGTATGATGCCGGAAGGAGGCAACCACGTCGTTCGCGGTCACCTCCTTGCCGTTATGGAAAGTGAGGCCCTTGCGCAGCTTGAACACCCATTTCTTGGCGCCGTCAGAGGCCTCGAAACTTTCGGCCAGATCGGCTACGACATCGCCCTTGGCGTTCACCTCGGTGAGGCTGTTCGACATCGAGCCCCAGAACGGCACTTGGGTTCCGGTGTCCAGGTAGTTGCCCGGCTCAAGCGCGTCGGTAGTGGCGCCGTGCGCCAGCCCGAACTTGGCTGAGCCGCCCTTTTTGGGCTGGGCGCGGGCGGCTCTGGCGAACAAGGCATTTGCCGCAGGCAGGCTCAGGCCCGTTGCCAGCGCGAGTTGCACGAAATCGCGACGCGATAGCTTGCCGCGGGCAACGAGCTTCGATGCGGCGTCAAGCTTGTACTCGAGTTCAGACATTAGCTGCTCCTTCCTCATGTTCAGAAATGTTGATATCCTTGAGGAAGCCACGTTGCCGCCCGATGCCCTGTGGCATCACGACCGTACCGACATCCTCCCCTTGACTTCTTGTCCAATTTGTTAGGCTTGGGCTAGCGTGTCATGCCAAGCGCTGAAGGTCAATGACGGCTTGCCGTCAGCTGCCGTCCAGCATGTACGGGCCGTCCGCTTTCCACATCGTTGACCCGCCGGCTTCGCCGCCGATTTCGATCTTTCGGCGTGATGATATTTTCAGGTGGCGACCACATCATCGGCGGCGATGTTCTTGCCATTGTGGAAGCTCCAGCCAGCATGTCCGCCTGCGACAAGGGAGGCTTATGACAAGAGTCCTGGTTACAGGGGGTCGTGGCTTCATCGGCAGGCATCTCGTCTCGGCCCTGGTGGCGCGCGGTGAGTTCGTGCGGGTTTACGACCAGGCGGATACGGGCGAAGCGGCAGGCGAGGCGGAATTCGTGCACGGCTCGATATTGGATCGCGACGGTGTCCAGCGCGCCTTCGAAGGAGTCGACCATGTCTTTCATCTGGCGGGGATTGCCCACCTGTGGGCTCCTGATCGGGCGGATTTCGATCGCGTGAACCGGTCGGGAACCGAGGCGGTTCTCGCAGCCGCTGCCGGCAGCAGGATCCGCCGCCTCGTTCATTGCTCGACGGAGGCGATCCTGATGCCATCCGATGGCGGCCGTGAGCTCATTGACGAGACGATAGCCCTGACCGCCGCTGACATGGCCGGCCCCTACACCCGATCGAAGTACCTGGCCGAGCAGGCAGCCATGGCGGCCGCACGTTCCGGCATCCCGGTCGTGGTCGTCAACCCAACCGTTCCCGTGGGGCCGGGAGACTGGCGGATGACGCCGCCCTCCGCCATGCTGGCGCGCTGTCTTGACGCCAGGCTTCCCGTCTCTCTCGATTTTGTGCTCAATCTCGTCGATGTGCGCGACGTTGCGGAGGGCATGATTCTCGCCGCTGAACATGGACGCGTCGGCGAACGCTACATCCTGGGCGGCGAGAATATGTCGATGAAGGAATTGGCGGCCATGCTCGAGGAACTGGCCGGAAGGAAACCCGTGAAGTTCTGGATTCCCCCGCAGTTGGCGATTGCGGCGGCCAGCCTCGATGAATGGCTGGCAACCAATGTCACGCACCGAATGCCGGCAGCGACTACCGAGGGCGTGCGATTGGCGCTGCGTTCGCGTCGACTGGACATCGGCAAGGCTTGCCGCGAGCTCGGCTATGCGCCGCGTCCGGTCGCCGCAGCGCTGGCGAGCGCAGTGGCCTGGCTGAGCGAAAACAAAGTGAATGCTTCCCGATGGCCGGGCGCCGTGGCGGCAGCATCTTATTTGCTTGACAACGGGCGCTCCATTGTTAACGGGGGCGCGCGGGTGGAACCACTACTTCCGGTTGGGCGTTGCAAATAACCATAGGCTAAGCTCTATTTGAATTCTATTTGGATTCTATGATGATTTGCCGCATTCTTGCCCACATTGATGCGGGGTTTGCCTTATCCATAACGTTGTGAAAGTTGTGATGCTCGACGCGATCAAGGAACCAGAGGACGTCCGGCGTCTCGACGAAAGTGACCTGAAGCCGTTGGCGGATGAGTTGCGCGCCGAGACCATCCATGCAGTCTCGGTTACCGGCGGACATCTCGGCGCCGGGCTCGGGGTGATCGAGCTCACCGTCGCGCTGCACTACGTGTTCGACACCCCGCGCGACCGATTGATCTGGGACGTCGGGCACCAGGCCTACCCCCACAAGATCCTGACCGGCCGTCGTGACCGCATCCGCACCTTGCGGCAGGGTGGCGGGCTTTCGGGTTTCACCAAGCGCGCGGAGAGCGAATACGACCCCTTCGGCGCAGCCCACGCATCGACATCGATTTCGGCCGGCCTCGGCATGGCAGTCGCCCGCGACCTTGAAGCCAAATCGCACAACGTGATCTGCGTCATCGGCGACGGCTCCATGTCGGCCGGCATGGCCTACGAGGCAATGAACAACGCCGGGGCGATGGATTCGCGCCTGATTGTCATCCTCAACGACAACGATATGTCGATCGCGCCTCCTGTCGGGGCCATGTCGGCCTATCTCGCCCGTCTGGTTTCGAGCCGGGCGTATCGGTCTATTCGCAGGGCAAGCGAAAACCTCGCCAAGAGGGTGCCGAAGTACCTCGAGCGCGTTGCCAACATCGAGAAGTACGCGCGCAGTTTCGTCACCGGCGGTACGCTGTTCGAGGAGCTCGGTTTCTTTTACGTCGGCCCGGTTGACGGTCACAATCTGGATCACTTGCTGCCCGTCCTCAAAAACGTGCGCGACGCGCGCAACGGGCCATTTCTGGTCCACGTCGTCACCCAGAAGGGTAAAGGTTATCCCCCCGCTGAAGCGTCCGGCGACAAATATCATGGCGTTGTCAAGTTCGACGTCGCCACGGGAGCGCAGATGAAAGGCGCATCCAATCTTCCCTCCTACACCAAGGTGTTCGGCCAAAGCCTCATCAGGGAGGCGCGCAAGGACAGCCGGGTCGTCGCCATCACCGCCGCCATGCCCTCCGGCACCGGCCTCGACCTGTTCGCCAAGGAATTTCCCTCACGTACCTTCGACGTCGGGATCGCCGAACAGCACGCCGTGACGTTCGCGGGAGGACTTGCCGCGGAAGGTTTCAAACCTTTTGCAGCGATCTACTCCACCTTCCTGCAGCGCGCCTACGATCAGGTGGTTCATGACATCGCCATCCAGCGCCTGCCGGTTCGTTTTGCCATTGACCGCGCCGGTCTGGTCGGCGCGGACGGCCCGACACACGCCGGGTCATTCGACATCGCTTACCTCGGCTGCCTGCCGGGCTTCATCGTGATGGCGGCGGCGGATGAGGCCGAGCTCGTGCACATGGTCGCCACGGCGGTTGCGATCGACGACCGGCCATGCGCATTTCGCTACCCGCGCGGGGACGGGGTCGGCGTCGAGCTGCCATCCGAGGGGATCGCCCTGGAAATCGGCAAGGGCCGCATCATGCGGGAAGGTCACAAGGTAGCGCTGCTCTCGTTTGGCACCCGCCTCGCCCAGTGCATGAAGGCGGCGGACGAGCTGGCGGCCCACGGGCTGTCGACGACGGTCGCCGACGCCCGGTTTGCCAAGCCTCTCGACACCGATCTCCTCTTGCGCCTCGCTCGTGAGCACGAGGTGCTCATCACCGTCGAAGAAGGTTCGATCGGCGGCTTTGGCTCGTACGTTCTGCAGGCTCTCGCGGAACACCGCATGCTTGATCGCGGGCTGAAAGTGCGGTCAATGGTCCTCCCCGACGTGTTCATCGATCAGGACAGCCCGGATCGCATGTATGGCTTTGCCGGGCTCGACGCCGCCGGCATCGCTGCCAAGGCGATGGATGCGCTGGGCCACACCGCGGCCGGCATGGGCGAGCAGGTCGCTTGACGATGAGCAATCGCATGGCGCCTTCATCGACCGTACCGCTGGCTGCAGCAGAAGCCCCCGCCACGATGCGGGTCATACTGTCACAGCCGCGCGGTTTCTGCGCCGGGGTGGTGCGGGCGATCGAAATCGTCGAGCGCGCCCTGCGCAAGTACGGCCCGCCCGTTTATGTCCGCCACGAAATCGTGCACAACCGGCACGTGGTGGAGAGCCTCAAGGCGAAGGGCGCGCGTTTTGTCGAGAAATCTTGACGAAATTCCTCCCAATGCGGTGACCATTTTCAGCGCCCACGGGGTGCCCAAGGCGGTGGTGGACGAGGCAGCGGTCCGCGGCCTGCCGGTGCTCGACGCCACTTGCCCGCTGGTTACCAAAGTTCACAACGAGGGCAAGCGATACGTCGCGCGCGGCCGAACCCTGATCCTCATTGGACACGCAGGCCATCCCGAAGTGGAAGGCACGATGGGCCAGATCGCCGATCCGGTCTATCTCGTCCAGACGGAGCGCGATGTCGAAGAACTCGATCTCCCCAATGACGCCCCGGTCGCCTATGTCACCCAGACCACGTTGAGCATCGACGACACGCGCGGCATCATTGCCGCGCTGCAGCGCCGGTTCACCGACATTGTCGGCCCCGATACGCGTGACATCTGCTATGCCACCCAGAATCGGCAGACCGCAGTGCGCGAGCTCAGCGAACTCGTCGACGTGATCCTGGTAGTCGGCGCCAAGAACAGCTCGAATTCGAACCGGCTGCGGGAAATCGGCGCCGAGGCGGGCATTCCGAGCTATCTCATTGCCGATGGAAGCGAGCTGAACCCGGAATGGCTGCGTGATGCGCACACGATCGGGATCACCGCCGGCGCCTCGGCGCCGGAAATCCTGGTCGAGGACGTCATCGCCGCGCTCCGCCGCATCGGTGCGGTGGAAGTTTCGACGCTGCCGGGCCGCGAGGAGAAGACCGAGTTTCGCCTGCCAGGCGAACTCGCCACGGTTGACTAATTAGCAGGCGCGACTGGCGCCATTGAAATCGATAAGGAGTTTGCGTTGGGTATTCCATTGTTCCAAAAGGCGATGGTCGGCGCCTATGTCTTCCGCCAGCATCTGGCGCGCCGCCGGCGCTATCCGCTCGTGCTCATGCTGGAACCGCTGTTCCGCTGCAATCTCGCGTGCGCAGGCTGCGGCAAGATCGACTATCCCGACGAGATACTGAACCAGCGCCTATCCGTAGCCGAATGCCTCGCTGCGGTCGACGAATGCGGCGCTCCCGTCGTTTCCATCGCCGGCGGTGAACCGTTGCTCCACCGGGAGCTGGCGCAGGTCGTGAAGGGAATCATTGCCCGCCGCAAGTTCGTCTACCTGTGCACCAATGCCCTGCTGATGGAAAAGAAGCTCGATCAATACGAGCCGGGTCCGTTCTTCGTCTGGTCGGTGCACCTCGACGGCGACCGGGACATGCATGATCGCTCGGTGTGTCAGTCGGGAGTTTATGAGCGCGCCGTCTCTGCCATCCGTGCCGCCAAGCAGCGTGGTTTTCGCGTCAACATCAATTGTACGCTCTTCAACAACGCCGATCCGGAACGGGTAGCTGCCTTTTTCGACGGCGCCAGGGGTCTCGGCATCGATGCCATCACCGTATCGCCGGGCTATGCCTATGAACGTGCACCGGACCAGCAGCATTTCCTGAACCGGGAGAAGACCAAGCAGCTCTTTCGAGAGGTCCTGCGCCGCGGCCGGGGCGGCAAGTCCTGGTCATTCAGCCAGTCCGGTCTGTTCCTCGACTTTTTGGCGGGCAATCAGACATATCATTGCACGCCGTGGGGAAACCCCACGCGCACGGTGTTCGGCTGGCAGCGACCCTGTTATCTGCTCGGTGAAGGATATGCGAAGACGTTCCGTGAACTCATGGAGGAAACCGACTGGGACGCCTACGGGACAGGTAACTACGAGAAGTGCGCCGACTGCATGGTTCACAGCGGCTATGAGGCCAGTGCGGTGCGCGACGCTGTCGCCCACCCTCTGAAGGCTCTTGCGACAGGCCTGCACGGCATTCGAACCGAAGGAACGATGGCCCCCGAGATATCACTCGACCGGCAGCGCCCCGCCGAGTTCGTGTTCTCTCGGCACGTCGCGCTCAAGCAGGCCGAAATCCGGGAGAGCAAGTCCCGCACCAAGCAAGCCGCGGCCGCGTCGCAGCGCCGCGCGAGCGGCGTAGGCGTCGGCCGCAGTGCGTAACAAAGACGGAAGCTGACCCGGCCGCCGCAGCACGGAGGCGAGCACGGCCGCGATGTCGGGAGCACCCCCCGGACGCAGTCGGATGAGCGCGGCCGGCGGCAACGCCCGATGGACGGGATCAATGATCACTCGGCATGCCGCAAAGGGCAGGCCGCGGGTGGCCGCGATGCTGGCCGCGACGTGCGATTCCATGTCGACGGCCGCCGCGCCGGTTCGCTCGTGAAGAGCGTGTTTGGCCTTGGGATCGGCAACCGGTGCGTCAACCCCGGCAATGTCTGCCTCGATTGCATGCGGCAGCGCTCGCTTTAGGTTCTGTGACCATAAAAGGTTGGTGGGAAATCGCTCTCTTGCGGTGACGATGCCGGTGGCGATCACCCAACTGCCGGGAACGCCGTCCCTGGCAAGCGCTCCTGCGGTGCCGAAGCTTATGATGCCGCTGCTGCCGCGGTTTGTTGCGTCGTGAAGCAGTCCCTCCAAGGCTCGTCGGTGCCCGCCACAGACGACGCTTACGCCAGCGCCAGCGGCAATGCGGGCCTCGAAGGCCAGGCCGGTCACCGCGATGACCGGCTGGAAGCGTGCTGTTGCGTTCACATGCCGAGCGCGGGAGGCCCCGCGTTCCCTGCCTTCAGGTTCCGATAGCGCGCCAGCGCCCAGAGAGGAAAGTACTTCGCATAACCATGGTAGTGCAGGTAGAAAATGCGCGGGAAGCCAGTGGCGGTGTGGCGACTCTGAGACCATGTTCCATCGGCGTTCTGGGTGCGCATCAGATAGTCGATGCCGCGCTCGACGGCTGGATGATTCGTCTCACCTGCTGCAAGCAGGCCGAGCAACGCCCAGGCTGTCTGCGACGGGGTCGTCGGCGCCGGCTGGTGGCCACTGTAGTCGAGCCTGTAGCTAGCACTGTCTTCCCCCCAACCTCCGTCGGCGTTCTGGATCGATATCAGGAAGTCGACGCCTTTGCGAACTTCCGGCGCTGACCGATCCATACCGGTTGCGGCGAGCGCACTCAACACCGACCAGGTTCCGTATATGTAGTTCATGCCCCAGCGGCCATACCAGCTGCCATCGGGACGCTGGCGGCGACGTAGAAACTCGACTGCCCTTGCCATGGCGGGATCGGTCTGCGGCGTACCGCCCAGCTGAGCCAGCATGGACAGGCATCGGGCGGTCACGTCGGCGGTAGGCGGATCGAGCAGGGCGCCGTGGTCGGCGAACGGAATATTGTTGAGATACTCGTAAACGTTGTCGGCATCGTAGGCGCCCCAGCCGCCATTACGGCTCTGCATCCCGGCGACCCAGGCGCTCCCGCGCGCTACGGCCTGATCGAAGCGCGGGGCAGCGGCTCGATCCATCGCCATCACCACGACCGCGGTGTCGTCCAGATCCGGATAGTGCGGATTGGCGTATTGGAAAGCCCAGCCGCCGGGCTTTACGTCTTTGCGCTGGACCGCCCAGTCACCCACGGTATCGAGCACCTGCAGGGGCTTGAGCCAATCGAGGCCGAGTGCGGCGCGCCGCGACGCTTCCTCCAAACCTGTTTCCATCAAGGCATGACAGATGAGCGCCGTATCCCAGACGGGGGATTTGCAGGGCTGGCAGTATGCTTCCTTGTCGTTTACCACCAAGAGCCTTTCGATCGCTGCGCGCGCCATGCTTCTGTCAGGGTGAGTTTCGGCATAGCCCAGGGCATCGAAAGCCATCACTGTGTTCGCCATCGCGGGAAAAATCGCACCAAGGCCGTCCAGCCCATTGAGCCGTTGCCGAATGAAGGCCACCGCCGCCTCGATTGCGCGGCGGCGTGGACCCGACGGCACGAGGGGCTCGAGGCCGCGCAGGACGGCGTCGACGGCGTTGAAAAGCCGGAACCATAGCCATTTCTGGTGAGGTGCCTTGCGGCGCCCACGCTTCCGATCCGGCGGCCGGGTGAAGATTTCGTCGATACGCGTGCCTCGCGGATTGCGCGCCACCGGTTTGCAAGCCTGAAGAATCAGCAGCGGTACGACAACCGTCCTTGCCCAATACGAAATCTTGTCGAGATGAATCGGGAACCAGCGGGGCAGCAGCATGATCTCAACCGGCATGGTCGGCACGCAGCGCCAGGGCAGAGCGCCGTAGAGGGCGAGCAGGATTCGCGTAAAGACGTTGCTGGCCGCCGCACCGCCACGGGCGAGAATCGCCTCGCGCGCGCGCTGCATGTGTTCGGCGTGAGGAGAATCGCCGATCATCTTGAGGGCGAAATAGGCCTTCACGCTTGCGCTGATGTTGAATTCGCCATCCACAACGAGCGGCCAGCCGCCGTGCGCAGCCTGCCTGCGACGCAGGTAGGCCGCGATCTTTGCCTCGAGGGCGGGGTTGGCGGTCTCGCCGAGGAAATGCGTCAGGAGCACATATTCGGCGGGTATCGTCGCATCCGTTTCCAGCTCGAACGCCCAATGTCCGTCAGCCTGCTGACGATCCAGGAGTGCATGCGTCGCACTTCGAATACTCTGCTCGAGGTCGGGACCTGAAGCGCCGAAGGCCGTCCGAAGCGCGGCGCCGCCCGTGCGCGCACTGGTCGTTGCCCCGGTCATTGTCGCAAGGTTCGCCCGCTGCATTGCTCCGCCGCCCGATTGCCTGAGCGGATCGCTCCCTCGATCGTCGCCGGCAAGCCGGTTTGCGTCCAGTCGCCGGCGATCACCAGATTGGCCCACCGCGTTGCGTTTCCCGGCCGTTTGCGGTTTTCCTCCGGCAGCGCCGCGAAGGTCGCTCGCCGCTCCTTGATGATTTGCCAAGGTGGCATGGGCCCTTGAATGCCCGTCACGGCTGCCACTTCCCTCCACAGCGCGCAAGCCAGCGTCTCGCGCGCCACCTCGAGCAGCCGATCTCCGGCGCTGATCGTAACGGCCAGCCGGTCGCGGAAGGAGAAGATCCATTCAATCGTCCCATTGACGACGCCGATCATCGGCTGGAGACCCGCCGGCGGGCAAACTCCGAAATGCGCATTCACAATGGCGCGGAATTCGGTCGGCGCTTTCAACTCGGGTATCAGCGACACTGCAACCCACGGCGGAAGCGCAAGGACAAGTTTATCCCCCGGCGCCAGGCGCACCAACTCGTCGCCGAAATCAAGCCCCTCGACCTTCCGCTCCCCGAAGATCAACGCCCGCAGACGCCGACCGTACTTTATTGATGCGCCTTGTGCTTGCACAAACCGCACGGCGGGATCGACGAACGCTTCCGACAGTCCATCGACCGCGATCAGCGGTCGGCTGGCGCGGCCGCCGCGGCCCAGCGTCTGGCGCAACACCGCCGCAGCGAGGCCTGCAGCGGCCTCCGCCGGCTCGGTGTTCAGGGTTGCCAGCAGCAACGGCCGCCACAGTCGCGCATAGAGGGGACCGTTGCAGCTGATCGCTCGATTGAGGGGGCGGTCCGGCGCTGCGTGCAGCAGGCGCATCACCGAAAGATAGTCGGCGGCGCGAGTGCCCGGTACGCGGCGGCTGCGATTGAAGATCCACCACGGAAGGCTACCGTTGTTGGGTCTGAGGCACCACCGTTCGTTGGACGCCAGATCGACGAATGGGAATTCAGCACGACCCGCCTCGCTCAACCGGCTGTGGCCGCCGATGGTGCGCAGGTAGGCGATCGCGGCATCGTTCCCGGACAGGATCACGTGGTTGCCGTTGTCGATGGTGGTTCCCAAAGCCGGGTCGAAAAACGACCGGCAACGGCCGCCGGCATGTGCGGCGAGCTCGTGCATGACGACTGTCCTGCCGTCCTGGCTGAGCCTGACTGCTGCGGCGAGGCCGGCAAGCCCGGCGCCGACGATGTGGGCTACCGTGTTCGTCATCAGAGGATCGCGTGACGGGCGAGAATCGACACGAGTCCGAGGCGGTTGACGCTGACGGCTTGCCTCGGCGGTCGCCATCCGCGTCGGATCAGGCCATCGAGCTTCAGCTTGTAGGCCTCCGCCATGATCCGTGGTGCCCGTACCGTCCGCCGTGGACAGCGGTGCATGACGGCGTCGGCATGACGGAAGTGCTCGCGAGCCCGTTCGACGACCAGCGCGCAGGCCGCCGCAAGCCTGTTGTCGGCAAGCGCCATGAGCGGATCGGTGGTGCCGATGCCGGCTTCGAGCAGCGCTTCGCGCGGCAGGTACAAACGCCCGACCGCTGCATCATCATCGAGATCGCGCAGGATGTTGGTGAGCTGCAATGCCCGGCCCAGATGATGCGCCAACTCCCTGCCCTCCACCGCCGCCATCCCGAAGATCTTCACGCATAGCCGCCCGACGGCGCTCGCAACGCGGTCGCAATAGAGATCGAGTGACTCCAGATCCGGCGCGCGGATGTCTGACGCGACGTCCATTTCCATGCCTTCGATGACGGCGAGCAGGTCTTCCCGGTCGAGCTCGTATCTTGCTGCCGCGGTCGCGAGACTGCGCAACCGGGCAGAAGGAGCGCCCCGATACATTGCTTCGATTTCTGCTCTCCAGCGCTTCAGCTCCGCCAGGCGCTCCGTGCGCGGACCATTGCGGTCGGCGATATCGTCCACGTCCCGGCAGAACGAATAGATATCGAAGATTGCTTCGCGCCGCGGGCGTGGCAGGATCCGCATCGCCGCGTAGAACGTGCTTCCGGCGGCCCGCCGGGCGGCACTTGGCGCCGCTGGTTCGCTCACCGCCATGCAAACCTTCAGCCGGGAGCGGCCGTGTTGGTCGCCACGGAGCGTCGCGTCGTTCGCCGCGTCAAACCATGGGCAACGGCGAGGATGCCAACTCCTGCGGCGCCTGTCGCCGTCAGATGCACCCGCTCGCTCAGCGGATCGCGTCGCGAAAGCTTTTCGGTCAGCACCTGCGCCAACCGGTGGATGACCGAAATTTCGAGGCTGATCCTGAGGTCGGTGACCAGGCTCGCCAATAGGCTCGCTTCATACAGGAGCGTGCGCACGCGGTCGCAGAGTTCATCGAGACATTTCCGGAGCGCCAGCGAAGCTTTCTTTGTGCCCAACGCCTCGATCCTCTCGCCGTGTCGCGCCAGGGCGTCCTGGGGAATGTATACGCGATTGAGCTGCCGGTAGTCGCGGCCGCAATCCTGAAGATGGTTAATTACCTGCAGCGCCGCGCATAGGGCATCGGATGCGGGCCAGGTAGTGCGGCTCTCGGCATGGACATCGAGTACAAAACGTCCAACCGGCATCGCCGAATACCTGCAGTAGTGCATGAGGTCGTCCCAGTCGCGATAGCGAGACTTGCTGACATCCATGCGGAAGGCCTCCAGCAGGTCTTGGGCGTGGCGAGGCGATAGATCGCGCTCGGCCAGCACCGCGCACAGCTCTGCCGCCTCATGCGTCGTCTCGGCCTTGCCGAGCAGGCCATCCTCGAGGCGGGCGAGAAGCTCCAGCTTGTCGCGCTCGGGCAGCGAGGGGTGATCTGCAACGTCGTCGGCGGTGCGCACGAACTCGTAAAATGCCAATATCGCCCGACGATGACGAGGACGGATCAGGCGCGAGGCGACCGGAAAGTTCTCATCCCGGTGACCCTTGCCCGATCGCAGTTCGGCGGCATTTCTCATTCAAGTTCCGATGCATTGGCCCCCACCCGACCCTTCCAGTATCCGCCCCTGCCGCTGGCATGCTGATAGGCGGAAAGAAGCGTGAAGACCATATAGGCGCCGCCGATGAGTGGCAACAAGCCTCCCCACAATGGGTTGACGCGGTAGAACCGCAGCATGGGTTGATAGGTGAGTGCCATCAACAGCCAGGTTGCGGTGCCGACCAAGCGAGCGGGGCCTGGGGCGAAGAGCGCGAGCAAAGGAGGCGCAAGGTAGGTGATCCCCATGGCCGCTACGGTGCCCGCCAGTAGCAGCGGCGAGCGGCCGAGCTGTTCATATGCGGAGCGGGCGATCATGCGGCCAACGTCGCTCACGTGCTGGTAAGGGCGCAGGCTGCGTACCCGTTCGGTGAGGCCGAGCCAGATCGGACCCACGCCTTTCAGGATCCTGGCCAGGGCGCAGTCGTCGATAAGCTCGTCGCGGATCGCCGCAAGGCCGCCTGCCGCCTGCAGCTCCTGCCGGCCGACCAGCATGCAGCCCCCCGCAGCTGCGGCGGTCTCGCAGTCCGGACGGTTCACCCATTGGAACGGATAGAGCATCTGGAAGAAAAACACGAAGGCCGGGATGAGGCCGCGCTCCGCTGGACTTTCACAGCGCAGTTTGGCCATCAGTGACGTGAGGCCGAGTCCTTGTGCGTCTGCCCGGGCAACGAGCCGCCGCAGAGCATCTTTCGCGAAAGCGATGTCGGCGTCGCAGAACAGCAGGTAGCGCGGTTGGTCCGCCAGGTGTTCGGCATGATCCGCGCCCTGCTTCATGGCCCACACCTTTCCGGTCCACCCGCCAGGCAGCGGCCGGCCCGACAGGACGGTCAGGCTGCGCTCGGGCCGGCGCCCGGCCGCCGCTTTGGCGGCGGCGGCGGTACCATCGGTGCTCTGATCATCGACCAGTATGACGGCGAAAGGGCCGGGATAGTCGAGGTCGAGCAGGCTGCCCACGCTGTTGGCGATCAGAATCCGCTTCGTCGCGCGCCGGAACGACGGCGACGACGGACGGCCAGACCTCCGGCTCGAGCGGCGCCGCGTCATCTTCGACTACCGAGGCTCGCCAGAAACCGCCGCGCGCCGCGATCAGATAGAGCCAGGCAGCAAAGCCGGCCCAGGCGATGGTGACGAATATCAAATCCGTTACTTCGCTTCGCGCGTTGAGAGTTTATGGTTCCTTGAATACTACGCGGGCGCAATCGTCGGCAAATGTGAATAGCCGGGCCATGATTGCCGCATTCTCGACACGCCCACGCCGTGACATATTGTTGTCACTAACGTGCTGAAACTGACAGCTCGGCGAAACACTCAACTGGATCAACATATGTGGTGCTGAAGATATGAAACGATCAGCGATATCCTTGGCATTTGTGAGTTTGGCTGTGTTTACCTGGGCGCTGAATGCAACGTCGTCGCAGGCTGCTGATCCGACGGGTGATTGGCTGACGGAAGGCGGCGCGGCAGTGATCCGCATCACGCCGTGCGACGATGCGCTCTGCGGCGCCATCGCCTGGGTCAAGACGCCCGGCACGGACAAGAACAATCCTGACCCTGCCAAACGCAATGTCGACGTCGTCGGCCTGCCGATACTGCTGGGGATGAGACCGGTGTCCGAAAACCGGTGGGAAGGGAAGGTATACAACGCCGAAAACGGCAAGAACTACCTCGCCCAAATCCGTCTCGTTTCGCCGGATGTTTTGCGGATCAAGGGCTGCGTTCTCGGAGGCCTGTTCTGCGGCGGGGAAAAATGGACGAGGCAGACGGAGCCGATGCCACCGCCGGCCGTCGAGTGACAAACGGTCGATCAGTCGATCTTCCGCGGCTGGCCCATGAGCAGGGGCTGGAAAAGCACCGCTGCTGCCATTGTGCATAGGAGTGACAACGCCATCAGCTTTCCCATGCTCGAAGTGCCGGGATGGTTCGACATCCAAAGGCTGCCAAAGGCGGTTCCGGTGGTGGCGGCGCTGAAGAGCACCGCGCGGGTGAGGTTCGACTGCAGAAGTCTGGTCTGACCGGCTCGCCACGCCATGACGTAATAGATCTGGAAAGCCACCCCGATGCCAAGGAGGAGCGGCAAGGCGATGATGTTGGCGAAGTTGAGCGGCAGGCCGATCAGAACGCATACCTCCATCGTAACCAGGCCGGCGACCAGCAGCGGCACCAGGGTCAGCAGCACGTCGCCAAACCTTCGCAAGGTGATCCAAAGCAGCAGGGCGATTGTCAGGAGCGCCCAGCAGCCAGCCTGAATGAAAGCAGCGACAACCGTTCGGCCCAACTCCTGGATCGAAACCGGCGTGCCGGTGGCGCGCGGCTCGGCCGCCAGCACGGCGCGCGCGAAGCTGCGCAGCACCTCGTTGTCGTTGGGGTCGCCCTTGGGAGCCACATCCACCCGCGCCCGTCCGTCGGGAGTGATCCAGTCGCTTCTGATCTCGGGGGGCAGGGATTCGAGGCTGACCGGCTGCGCTCGCAAGCTTGTGCGCAGCGTGCCCAGCGCCACCTCCAGTGGCGCGACGATGGTGGTGTGCGCTGCGGCGCGCATCTCGGGACCGGCGCCCGCGAGTTGTGATAGCGCGGCCGCGAGCCGTTTCGCGGCAGCGGCGCCGGGTGAGGAGCTGTCGCCCGCGGCTTGCGCCAGCCGCTCGGCTACTCCGGTGATCGCGCCGACGGTTTCCGCATCGTCCGGCGAAGGGACAGCCTGCTCGGGATCGAGTGCGCCCGCGAGCGCTGCCGCTGCCTTTCCGATGAGCTCCAGCTTCGGCCCCTGATCGGCCGGCACGAGACTGCTCAGGGTCATCGTTCGCGACACCTCCGGCAGTTTCGCCAGCCGCGCGGCTATGGCATTCGCCTCGTCCAGCGACGGTGCCAGAATGTCGATGGAGTTCGTGCCGGTCGCCGGATCGTTCCTGAGCTCCAGAAACGTCGCGACGAACTCCACCGACGGGCTCCTGAGGTTGATCGGGTTGAAATCGAACCTCATGAATAACAGCAGCGGCAGGCCGGCGAGGATGATGATGCCGGCGGCAGAGAGGATCGGCACCCGATGACGCTCGAGGAACCGATCCAGGGGCGCCAGCGCCGCAAACCCCACTGGTTCTGGTTCACCGGGCGGGTTGAACGTCGCCAGCAGTGCGGGCAGGAGAGTGATGCTGGCGAGGAAGGCGACCACCATGCCGATACCGGCGATCAGTCCGAGTTCCGACACGCCGCGATAGGAGGTGGGCAGGAATGACAGAAACCCGGCAGCTATCGCGGCCGCAGCAAGCGTCAGCTGCGCCCCGATCGATTTGCCGGTGCCGAGGAGTGCAGGCCGCAGCTCGTCACGCTCGTGCCGCTCAGCCCTGTAGCGCACGCTGTACTGGATGCCGAAATCGACGCCGAGGCCGATGAACAGGACCGCAAAAGCGACCGAGATCAGGTTGAACGCGCCGACCATCACCAGGCCAAGCGCGGCCGTAATCGCCAGGCCGACCATGAGGCTCAGGAAGACGGCGACGATGATCCGCCCTGAGCGCAAGGCGAGCCAGAGGATGACGAGCACCGCCACTATGGTCAGGCTTGTATTGAGAAGGGCGCCGTCTTTCACGGTTGCGAACTCTTCATCGGCAAGCGGAATCCGGCCGGTGAGACGCACTTTGGCGGCAAGCCCGTCGGTACGATTCAGTTCGGCCGCGGTCTGCCGGATGGCCGTCGACGCGGCGCGTCCCGGCTCGAGGTCGCTGAAGTCGAGTACCGGCTTGAGTTCGAGGAAACCGCGCAGCTCCCTGGGTGCCGCCGGCTTGCCGCTCATCAGCACGCGCCACGACAAGCTGGCAGGCTGCCTGGCCAGCACGTTCTCGACCGTTTCGGAAAGGAGGTTCATCGGCCCAGCGGCGTCGTCGAGTTTCAGCCTCCCGAAGGCTATGCCCTGAAGACCCATGCCAATGCCTTCCATGACGCCGCGCAGGCTCGGATCGCCGGCGAGCGTTCCGATGAGTGGCTCGGCCGCCACGAGCCGTTGGGTCGAGCGAGCCACTTCTTCGGTGGACAGAAACAGGAGCCCGTTGCTCTCGAAGAAGGAACCGCCGCCCAGACGGCGGACGGACACGATGACATCGGTGCGCTTGGCCAGCGCCTCGGCCAGCCTGTCGGTCGCCTGGCTCGCGAGCTCGGGCGTCGGCGCCTGAACCACCGCCAGGATAGTCTCGTTGCGCTGCGGGAACGCGGTCTCGAATTCGCTCTCGCGCTCGCGCCAGTCGAGATCAGGCGCGATCAGCCGGCTGATGTCGGTGGTAATCGCGAAGTTCCGAGCGGTATAGATCGCCGATGCGGCCGTGAGCAAAACTGCGGCGAGGATCACCACCCATGCATGACGCGTAGATGCATCTATCGTTCGTACGACAATCGACCGCATGTCTCGTCACCGGATCAGTTGGAAGGCGCGCATGGACGGCCGCGACGTAAACCATGTTTGCGATTTTGACAGGCCATGCGACGGGGATAGAAAGCATAATCGCGGCCCTGCTTATACGTCTGATTGCCGGGCGGCAACACGCGATTGCAGGATGGTGAGACCGTGACGGACCGCCAGAAAATCACCACAATGTTTCATGCCCGCTTGAATGCGGCGGCGGCGGACACTGAAGGCGTTCTCGACCGGCTGCTGGGCCCGCTGGCGGGTGAGGGTGAAATCGCTCGTCCGTCGAGGCTTCTCGAAGCCATGCGCTACGCCAGTCTCGGCGGCGGCAAGCGGCTGCGGCCGTTCCTGCTGATCGAAACTGCGGCTCTCTTCGATGTGCCGCGCGAGCGAGCCCTGATGGTTGGCGCGGCTCTCGAGTGTGTTCACTGCTACTCGCTGGTACATGACGATCTGCCGGCCATGGACAACGACTCGCTGCGACGCGGCCGGCCAACGGTCCACACCGCCTACGACGATGCGACTGCAATCCTGGTTGGCGATGGCCTGCTCACCTTCGCGTTTGACATCCTGGCCCGCCCCGAAACTCATCCTGATGCGGCCGTCCGGGTCGAACTCGTCTGCGCACTGGCGCGCGCGGCGGGTTTGGGCGGCATGGTGGGCGGCCAGATGCTCGATCTTGCCGCCGAGGGCCGCTTCGCCGACGGCCGGCCGCAGCCGCTGATGGAAGAGGAAATTGCCCAACTGCAGCGGATGAAGACCGGCGCCCTGCTGCGTTACGCTTGCCATGCAGGAGCGGTGCTTGGGGAAGCCCTACCCGAACAGCGCCAGGCGCTTCACCGCTATGGTTCCGCGCTCGGCCAGGCCTTCCAGATCGCCGATGACTTGCTCGACGTCGAAGGCAGCGCCGCAGCCCTCGGGAAATCGGCCGGCAAGGATGCGGCCGCCGGCAAAGCGACGCTGGTGGGCGTGTTAGGCACGACGAGGGCGCGGACGCAGCTGAAAGCTCTTGTCGCCGAGGCCGAAGCCGCACTCGACGCCATCGTGGGGCGCGCGCCGATGCTCAAGGCAGCCGCGCACTACATTGCCGAGCGTGAGCATTGAATGGCGGGCGGGCGACCGACACCCAGAGCCGGGCCGCTCCCTTGTGCGGCCAGGTGCTTTGCGACCATAATTACCCCGCTCTTGGGGGGCGGCCCTCATCTTCGGAGAACTGCATGTCAATATCCCTGCTGGCGCAGCTGCGCGAACGTTCCGAACGGCACGGGCCGATAAACATCGGCCTTGCCGGAGCCGGCCAGATGGGCACCGATATCGTGGTCCAGGTGGCGCTCATGGCCGGCATGCGCATCGGCGGGGTGTTCGAGCGGCGGCCGGGAGCTGCACGCGCCGCTGCGCTGATGGCCGGTCACGCCGATGAGGACATCATCGAAGCCGGCAGCGCATCTTCAATCTCGCGCGCCATGGAACAGGGCAAGATCGCCACCACCGACGACTTCGAGGCGTTGGCGGCAGCCGACGGCATCGATGTCGTGATCGACGCTACCGGCAATCCCAACACCGGAACGTCGTTTGCCCTGGCAGCCATGCAACATGGCAAGCACGTGGTGATGCTGAATGTCGAAGCCGACATTACCATCGGGCGGTTTTTGAAGGCGGAAGCGCGCCGGGCAGGGGTCGTCTACACCGGGGCTGCCGGCGACGAACCCGCGGCCACCGTCGAGCTGATCGGTTTCGCGCGCACCCTCGGACTGAGCGTCGTCGCGGCCGGCAAGGGTAAGAACAATGCCCTCAAGTTCGATGCAACGCCTGCCGAATATGAGGACGAGGCCCGCGCCCGTAACATGAACGCCCGCATGCTGGTCGAGTTCGTGGACGGCTCGAAGACGATGATCGAGATGACCGCCATCGCCAATGCCACCGGTTTGGTGCCCGACAAGCCGGGAATGCACGGTCCCGACGCCGCCATCGCCGACCTCGCCAGCGTGCTCTGCCCGGTCGGGCACGGCGGCGTGCTGTCGAAGTCGGGTGTCGTCGACTATACCATTGGCAGGGGTGTGGCGCCCGGCGTATTCTGCATCGTCGAGACCCGCCATCCGCGAGTACTCGAGAGGATGGTCGATCTCAAGGTCGGCAAAGGGCCATTCTTCACTCTCTACCGTCCTTTTCATCTGACCAGCCTCGAAACGCCGCTATCGGCGGCACGCGCGGTGCTTCATCGCCGGCCGGACATTGAACCGCTCGATGCGCCGGTCGCCGAAGCGGTGGCAATCGCCAAGCGGGATCTCAAGCCCGGCGACACGCTCGGGCGCATCGGCGAATATGACTATCGCGGCTGGGCGATGACCTGGGAAGAAGCGCGGCGCAGCGCCGCCATGCCGCTCGGCCTCGTCGAGGCCGCGAGGGTCTCACGGCCGGTAAAGGCCGGAGAATACCTGACCGCGTCCAACTGCGTGCCCGAAGATGATTTCGCCATCACTCGGATTCGAAAGCGGCTTGATCAGTCGGATGCCCAGTATCTCGCCGCGTAACAGGGTTGCGCCACTTCGCCAACGAATGCAGAGATAGCCCGACCGCCGCTATACCCCGGAAGCGGACACCCAAGGTGTTACGCGATGTGCCACTTGCTGCCGTGAGCAGATGCAGCGAACTATCCTATGAAACCGGGCAATGGTCGATCAGAGGGTTGCGGCCGAAAAGCAAAACGGCGTGGGGACACCCTACATACCGCCCATGACGCGCCGCTTGAAATGCCGGATCGATCCCGAGCACAGCCCCAACACCTGCATGCTGCCGGGGCACAAGCCGGTGCGGCGCGGGCGCGAGATGATCGACCTGCTCGCGGTGGAGGAGCCGAAGCCTAAGCCGGCGAAGATACGGGCGGTGTCGTACGAGGCAGCGATCGACCAGTTGTTCAAACACATGCGGTCGGCTAGTTCGGCCCTAACCCAACAAGCGGTCAGTACTCCCAGGTGGCCGGTACGCAACGAAAGACGTCGCCGGCGACCGCCACATGGCAGACGGACGGGAACGACAGGTGAGTGGCCACCAGCGACTCGCGGTTCGCCGCCAGCTCCCGCAAAAGACCGACCCGGACGCGGGCCGCCTCCTCGGGGTCGTGTTCGAAGCCGTTGTACCAGTCGGGGTGGTCGAACCCGGGTGCGAACACGAGGTCGCCCGCGAACGTCAGCCCGTCGCCGCCGGACGCCAGGCGGACCACACTGTGCCCGGGGGTGTGGCCGCCGGTGCGATGGACGAGCACCCCCGGCGCCACCTCGTACTCGGTCTCGAACGGCCGCAACTGGCTGCGGTACGCGTCCAAGAACCGCTTGGCCGTCCGCCGAAGCGCGTCCGGGAACCCCCCCGGCATGGAGACGCGGGAGAAATCGGGCGACTCCCAGAACTCGGCCTCGGCGGTCGCCAAGTGGACCCGCAGGTCCGGTCGCAACCGGTCCTTCACCCCGTCGACGAGCAGCCCGCCAACGTGGTCCATGTGCAGGTGGGTGAGAACCACGTCGGTCACGGATGCGAGATCGATGCCGGCGGCCTTCAGTCGCTGGGCCCACCGCCCGGCCCGCGACAAGTCCAGGTCCGGGTCCGCCCTAGCCCATGTTGACTAATTGACTTGTAAGCCGTTGATTTTTCGAGGGCCGGGAGTCGATTTTGTCACTGACACGACGATTTGGTCTCGTTGTGGCGGGGTCGGCGGCATTGATGTCGTTGATAGCGAGAGCCTGCAGCACCGCGGCGGCGCGCTGGGTGCCGCGTGTGACGGAGCGCTTGGTGGAGCCGTCGCCGAGATCGATATCGACGACCCGCACGGACTTAAGGGCTTGGAGTGCATGCGTGGCGGAGAGATCGAGACCGGCGGCCTTGAGCTTCTTTTCGATGCCGCGGTGAACCAGGAACGCCAAGGCGGCGACGAAGATATGCGCCTCGACGCGACCGGCGGTGCGGTGATAGATCGGCCGCATGTCGAGGACGTCCTTGAGATTGGCGAAGGCGCGCTCGACCTCGGAGAGCTCCTTGTAAAGCCGACCGCATCGACGGCCGACAGATTGGGCTCTTCGGTCTGGATGACGTATTTGCCCTGCGCAGGCCTGCTCGCGGGTGAAATGGACGGGATGCTCGAAGAAACGGAAGCGCCCGTTCTCATATGACCAGTCGTAATAACGATGGCCATGATTGCGGGCGAGGATGCGGGCTGCGGCAGCGCCGATTTTCTGGGCCGCCTTGAGCTTGCCCGTGGCGACGCGCCGCTCCAGCTTTTCGAGCTTGGTGCGCACCTGGTCCATGGCCTTGGTGCGGTGGGCGCGCTCGAACGCCAGGCGTTCTTCGGAGTGGACGACGAACACGCGCACGCCCGGCCAGGTGGCGGCGACCTCCTGAACCAGCGTCTTGGGTGACGTCGCCTTCTCGCGCGCCGTGATGCCGACCGGGCACTCGATCCACGGTCCGGTGGCGCTCTGGATATAGTCGAACACCTCGCCGCTGCGGCGGCGGTTGCGACCGACGATGTAGCCGTGACCACCGCCGCGCAGGTCGTCGAGGTTCCGGCTCGTCACCATGCCGCGGTCGCCGACCAGGACGATGCGTTTGAGCCCGAAGCGTCGCTCCAGGTCGCCGACGACATCGGGCACGGTCCTGGCATCGCGCCAGTTGCCCTCGAACACGTGATGGGCGATCGGCCAGCCATCGACCAGCACCAGGCCGACCAGAACCTGCACGTTGCGCGGCTTGCCGTCGCGGCTGTGGCCGTGGGCGCCGGTCCCGGGCGGCCCCTTGCCCTCGAAGTAGGTCGAGGTCAGGTCGTAGAACACCATGTCGACCTCGAGCGAGAACAGGTCGCGCAGCCGTACAAACAGCGCCTGCTCGATCTTCGCCTTGCGGGCGAGCAACTGGTCCAGGGTGCGGTACCAGTGCTGCAATTGGCCGGCGGCCACGCGCACCCGCGGGCTGCGGCTGGCCTTGCGCTCCGTGTCGTCGCGCCACGCCGCCATCCACCGCCGGCCGCGGCGATCGCAGACGAAATCGGTCTCCAGCCAGCGCGCCAGTCCATGCTCGCTGCCGGGGCTGGCGAGACGATTGGCCACCAGCACCAGCGCCCGCTCGTTCAGCATCACCCCGTCGTCGCGGCCGCGGCCGCCAAGCCCCGCCAGCACGCCATCGAGACCCAGTTCGTTCCAGATCCGACGCGTCGCCAGCGCCGGCCCCCAATCCCACGCGCCAATGGCCGCCACGTCCTGGCGCCGCAGGCCAGCATCGTGGCCGTGATCGGCAGGCTTTTCGCCGCGCAACAGGCGCCCGAGCCTGCCGAGATCGAGATGGGCGGCCAGCACATCCATGCGGCCGAGATTGACGATGGTGCGGTGTTGCGTCTTGCCGGCGCTGTCGCGATAGGCTTCGACCAGGCGCAGATACTCATGCTTGACGCCTTTGCTGCCAGCCGCTCTGACGACGCGCAGAAACACGGGCCCCTCCCAGGCGTTGTCCCTGCAACATGGCGCAACCTAACGCGATTCGCAACAAATACCTGGAAGTGTCAGACACATCTCTGTCCCTACAAAATCAACAAAACCAACCTCCCGCCCGTGCAATCTCAATCACTTAGCGCCCACTACCCTCTCCAAAGTGTCAAACATGGGCTAGCCCAGAGTCGATGAGTATAGTGCGGCCGCCGCTACGCACCACGACCTCGTTCAGCGCCCACTCGAGCACGTCCGGTGGCAGGAACTGGTCCTTCAGCCAGGCCGTTCGGACGGCCGGGTCGGCGTTGTGGCCCAACATTGCGCCTGGCAGCGATAGCACCCCATCGCTGACCACCAGCACGTCAATATCGCCGACCCGCAGCGCGTAGCGCGACGGAACCAGCTCGTCGAGCCCCTGCCTACCGGGGTGTGAGGTGTTGTCCAAGCTCATGATTGTCTCCTGCTGACCGCCTTACCCACGGCCGTATCGGCCACCTCCGCCGCCGGCCCCGGGGGGTTGGCACGCGCCGCCGACCGACTGAACCAAGTATCGAACGACCTGGCGCCGATGTGCGGATTGTCGCCCGGGGTCAGGGAATTGTCGTTGAGCTCCGCGCCGAAATACCGCGCGTGCACATCCGCGACCACGGAACGGGGATCGCGCTTGGCCTGCAGATAGCGCCGGACGAGATCGTCGAGACTGAAGTGCTCCGGTCCCGCCAGTTCGATCATTCCGTTCATCGGCGCCATGGTCGCAACCTTGGCGACCAGCGCGGCGACATCGTCGGAGGCGACGGGCTGCACGTGTGCCGGCGACACACGGACTTCTCCATCCTGCATCGAGGAATTGGCGATCCCATCGAGGAACTCGAAGAACTGCGTCGAGCGGACAATCGTGTAGGGAATTCCGGAGGCCTTGATCAGCTCTTCTTGAGCGACCTTGGCCCGAAAATAGCCGCTGTCCGGCAACCGATCCGTTCCGACCACGGACAGGGCGACATGGTGGCGCACGCCGGCTTCCGCTTCTGCGGCCAGAAGATTCCTGCCGGATGTCTTGAAGAATGCCAGGACGGCGTCGTCCGCGAAGGACGGCGAGTTGGCCACATCGATGACGACCTTGGTTCCGGCAAGCGCTTCGGCCAGCCCTTCGCCGGTGATGGTATTGACGCCGGTGTTGGGCGCCGCGGCAATGACCTCATGGCCGTTTTGACGCAGGTTCGACACGACCTTGCTTCCGATAAGGCCGGTTCCGCCAATGACGACTATCTTCATGATGGCTTCTCCATCCAGGGGTTGGTGGATGGAGAATGATCGATCGCGCATGGTAAGACTTTGTCGTGCCGTCCAAATAACCTTGGATTCTTGTCCAAAGTTTCAATAGCTTCTCGGACTGACGGTGGGCCCGCCCGCATTACGGAGCGTCGTCGTGAAGATTGTGTTCGGAGAGCACGTGCTTGATCCGGATCGGCGAGAGCTCACCCGCGGATCCGAGGCGATCGCGGTCGGGCCGCAAGTGTTCGATTTGCTGGTTCATCTGGTGCGTAACCGCGAGCACGTCGTAACCAAGGACAACCTGATCGATGTGGTCTGGGGCGGTCGGATCGTCTCGGAATCCACTCTCACCAGTCATATCAACGCAGTGCGCAAGGCGATCGGAGACACCGGCGAGGCACAGCGGCTGGTTCGCACGATCTCGCGCAAAGGCTATCGGTTCGTGGGCGAAGTCAGCGAGACCGATGCTTCGGAGAGGCTAGACCTGGCAAAACCGCATGAGCCAGCTGCCCAAGCGTTGGTCCTTCCGGATCGCCCGTCCATTGCCGTCTTGCCGTTCCTCAATCTCAGCGGCGATCCAAACCAGGACTACTTCGTGGACGGCGTGGTAGAGGACATCATCTCCGCCTTGTCGCGCATGCGCTGGTTGTTCGTCATCGCGCGGAACTCGAGCTTCACCTACAAGGGCAGAGCGGTCGATGTGAAGCAGGTAGGCCGCGAGCTGGGGGTGCGCTACTTACTCGAAGGCAGCTTGCGTAAGGCGACCAACCGCGTGCGGATCACGGGTCAGCTCATCGACGCGACCACGGGCGCAAATCTCTGGTCGGAGCGTTTCGAAGACAAGGTCGACAACATCTTCGATCTGCAGGACCAGATGACCGCAAGCGTCGTCGGAGCAATCGCGCCGCAGTTGGAACGCGCCGAAATCGAGCGCGCCAAGCATAAGCCGACCGAAAATCTCGAGGCCTACGATTACTATCTGCGCGGCATGGCGAACCTGCACTTCGGGACGAGAGAGGCCGTCGACGATGCACTGCGCCTGCTCTACAAGGCGATCGAGCGCGACTCAGAATACGCGCCGGCATATGCCATGGCGGCCTGGTGCCACGTATGGCGCAAGATCAATGGCTGGATGAGCGATCGGACGCGGGAGTTTGGCGAGGGAACGCGATTGACCCGCCGCGCGATAGAGCTGGGCATGGACGATGCAGTTGCCCTCGCCCGCGCCGGCACGGCGCTCACCCATCTCGCCGGCGACCTCGATGGTGGCGTCGCGTTGCTCGACCGTGCAAAGATGCTCAATCCCAATCTGGCGGCCGCGTGGTTCCTCGGTGGGTTCGCCCGGGTCTGGTGCAGCGATCCAGATGGAGCCATCGAGCACTTCACGCAGGCAATGCGTCTCAGTCCGCTGGACCCGGAAATGTACCGTATGCAGGCTGGCATGGCGGCAGCGCATCTGTTCGCGGGGCGCTTTGACGAGGCTTCGTCGTGGGCCGCGAAGGCGTTCCGAAATCTGCCAACCTTTCTCATAGTGGTCGCCTTCATCGCGGCCAGCCACGCGCTGGCCGGACGAACCGAAGAAGCGCGACGAACAATGCAGCACCTACGCCAGCTCGATCCGACCCTCCGCATCTCGAACCTTACGGATTATCTACCGATCCGCCGGCCACAAGACCTCGCCATCTTCTCGGACGGACTGCGCAAGGCCGGGCTGCCGGAGTGATGGAAGACCACTGCGCGCCTAGAGCGGGAGTTGGCGAACTTTCAGTCGGTGCCTGTCACGCGTAGGGGTAATCGCTGTCGATTTGACTACGCTCCGCGCCAGACGCGGTGCGGCCGTGCGCGAAGTATTCTGATGGATGCTCGCTCACGGATCGAGAGTGATTGGAGCAGGTTTCCTCTGGACACGAATTGGCCGCAAGGATTGCGTTGGCGCTGCGCACGGTTTGGATCAGGCGCTGTTGCGCGCCGCATTGACATTACTGGTCAGGGTCGATTTCGGAGACAATCCGGCCTCGCCATACGGCATGCAGAAGATCATCCTTGCTGACAACACGCTCGCGATTTTGCACCAGATAGACCAGCAGGTCGAAGACTTGCGGACTTCCGGGTGAGCTCCCGCCGACCCGGGTCGAGCACGCAATCCCAAATACGAACTGCACTTCGACGCTCCATGACGCCGCATATGCGCGGCGGGCAGCCGAGATGACTGGTAGGGGCCGGTCAGTAAGCCATTGATAGAATGGCGTGTTGCATCGACCGGAACTTCGCGGCCTTGCTCCCTTCCGGCTTTCCTGGACAAACAAACAAGGCAAATTCAACAGCAATTGAAGGTCGCTGCAAAGTCTTCTCGCCAGCTTGCGTGCATTCTCGCTCACACCGACCGCGATGGGTGGTCGATTTCGAATGGAGGTCCCATGCCCAAGCGTCCGTCTGGTATGAAAATTGTGGTTATCGGAGGCAGCGGCCTCATCGGAACAAAGCTCGTGGCCAAGCTTCGTCAACTTGGCCATGAGGTCGTGGCAGCGTCTCCCGGCTCAGGCGTCAACACCGTCGCAGGCGAGGGACTGGCCGAAGCACTTGCGGGTGCCCGGGTCGTCGTCGACCTCGCGAACTCGCCGTCGTTCGAGGACAAGGCCGCCATGGAATTCTTCGAGAGATCCGGGCGCAACCTGCTGGCCGCGGAGGCCGCCGCCAGCGTGACGCATCATGTTGCGCTCTCGGTGGTCGGCACCGATCGTCTTCTGGAGATGGGTTGCGGCATCAAGGTGAACGATCAATCACTTATCCCCGGCGACATCCGCGCATCGGCCCGACGCGTATCGACGACTGGCTCAGCCGATCCTTGCGAAAAAGCCAAGCCAGCTAGGAGATCGACGTCCGGAGGAAGCCGCACGTCGGTCGGGCAGGGAGCGACGTCATGGCTTGGGACGGGCGTGTCCCAGCCCGATCGAACGGTACCAACCCAGTTATGAAGGATATGAAATCATGAGGATGACGGAAGGTAGTCGCGCCGTTCTGATCGCAGTCGTCATCATGGTGGCGTTTAACGGGATATTTCTGTCCCGTGAACGGCCTGTTCATGCTCGTCGCTCCGTTGGCCTGGTACGATTTCGTTCCGGGCGTGACCGACACCGGGTTCTTCAATCAGCATTTCATCCGCGACATCGGGATCATTCAGCTGTTCCTGGGCCTAGCGTTCGGGATCGGGATGATCGCACCGTCGCGTCGCGTCGGCTTGTGAGCGGCCGCGACGTTGTGGCTCATCGCGCACGCGGTGTTCCATCTATGGGAGGTCGCGGTTGGAATTTGCTCTCCGTCTGTGATTCCACGCGATTTTCCTGCCGTCACACTGCCCGCGATCATCGGAACGGTGCTTACCCTCTGGGCAATCAATCACCGGCGCGCAGACAGCGCCGCATTCGCCAGAGATCAGGCCCGCGCACATTAACTGTGCCTTCGGCGCTGAGGCTTTAGCCGAGTAGTAGCCAGCACAATTCTCAAGGAAAGACACCATGAATTGAGAGATCATACGAAAGACTGCCTTCACGATGCCGCCGAGCAGCCCTGCCTTTCCGCCCGGCCCGTATCGCTTCGTCGACCACCAGTACTTCATCATCCGCTATCGCACCGACCTCGAGGCCCTGCCCAGGGTGGTGCCGGAGCCGCTCGAAATCATCGAGCCGGTGGTGAGCTACGAGTTCATTCGCATGCCGGATTTGACCGGCTTCGGCGACTACACCGAGAGCGGTCAGGTGATCGCGGTGCGCTACGGGGATCATGTGGGCGGCTACACCCATCGGCACAGAGCTGAACGACCGATCGCTGACTCCCTCCCGACGATTACCCACGCATCGGTTCGACCCGTTTCGAGGACTGGCTCAGCCGCACATCGGCGCAGCGATAAGCCGTGGCCTGACCCGAGCGCGGCTGGACGGACCCCAAGCTCAAAATACGATGGATCGCAACGATGAACAAAGACACACTTTCGCCCGCAGGCGCATCCCGCCGCGATGTGTTGTTAGGCGGGCTGATCGCCACCGTTGCGGCCGGACTGCCTGCCGCTGCCCGGGCCCAGGCGGACCAAGAACAAAACCTTCTCTCTTCTCACCCAAGCAAAGGAACTAGGACGATGAGTACAATCACTACCAAAGACGGCACCGAGATTTTTTACAAGGACTGGGGCTCGGGTCAACCGATCGTCTTCCACCATGGCTGGCCCCTGAGCGCCGACGACTGGGACACCCAGATGCTCTACTTCCTCGGCAAGGGGTATCGCGTCATCGCACACGACCGGCGAGGCCACGGCCGCTCGACCCAAGTCAGCAACGGCCACGACATGGATCACTATGCGGCCGACGCCGCGGCTGTCGTGGAGCACCTCGACCTTCGCAACGCCATCCATATTGGACATTCGACGGGCGGTGGCGAGGCGACCCACTATGTCGCCCAGCATGGTCAGCGTCAGGGCCGCGTCGCCAAGCTGGTGCTGATCGGAGCCGTGCCGCCGGTGATGGTGAAGAGCGCTGCTAATCCTGGCGGCCTGCCGATCGAGGTGTTTGACGATCTACGCCGGCAGCTCGCTGCCAACCGTTCGCAGTTCTATGTCGATCTTCCGAGCGGGCCCTTCTATAGCTTCAACCGACCCGGCGCGAAATCCTCGCAACCGATAATCCAGAACTGGTGGCGCCAGGGCATGATGGGAGGCGCAAATGCTCACTACTATGGCATCAAGGCCTTCTCTGAGACGGACTTCACCGAGGATTTGAAGATAATCGATGTTCCGTCGCTGGTGATGCATGGCGACGACGACCAGATCGTCCCGATCGCCGATTCAGCACCACTTTCAGCGAAGCTGCTCAAGAACAGCACGCTCAAAGTCTATGAGAAGTTCCCGCATGGGATGTGCACGACGCATGCTGAAGTCGTGAACCCCGACATCCTGGCTTTCATCAAGACCTGACGCACCAAGACATCGCTTTGCCCCACCGGGCAGTGGAGTTGGCCAACTGCGCCATGGGCAAGATCATTACTTGGAGACCAGAAATGAAAGTCGTAATCATAGGCGGAACCGGCCTCATCGGTCGTAAGCTTGCAAACAAGCTCCAGTCGGGCGGACATCAAGTCGTTGTGGCTTCGCTATCTTACTGGTGTCGACAGCCTCACGGGCGAGGGCCCAGCTTCAATCGGTCCTTCCTGGACGGAATGCCGTCCATATGTCGACTTCTATGGGCGACGAGCGGAAAGTCATTCCCGATCCCGATGCGAAGTACTTTGGAGCGGTCCTCGACAAAGACGGCCTTGCCCCCTCGGGCCGATTTATTGCTGAACCGACACGCTTTGCCGATTGGGCACGCTCCCAATGCTAACCCCTCCATCAAAAGGAGAGTCACCGTGAAGAAGATCGCTTTCCTGCTACTTGCAGGCGCCTCACTGCTATCGACGAATGTTGCGGCGCAGGAGACGAATGTCTCGTCGAAAGTGTCGAAAGTCTTTGACCGCGAGTTGCCCAACGTGCCGGATAAGAGCATGCGAGCTGTGCTCGTTGAATACGGTCCAGGGGCCGCGTCGCCCTCACATCGCCATCCCTCCTCGGCCTTCATCTACGCAACCGTGCTGGAAGGTGAGATTCGTAGCAAGGTCAACGACGAGCCCGAGCATGTCTACAAGGCAGGAGAAAGCTGGACGGAGATGCCCGGCGACCACCATAAGGTGAGCGCCAACGCCAGCTCGACGAAGCCTGCACGGCTGCTGGCAATATTCATCGTCGATACGACGGAGCAAGAGATTGTCATCCCCGACAAATAGCGACGTTGCCCTGGCAATAACAATCCGCGCGTGTGGCGTGCTCGGTGATGTTCACAGCGGCCGATGGATCGCGTGGCTCGCACGGCTAAATGCCACGAGCCGTCCTGCCGCACTTGGCCATCGTCTGCACGAGACTGAAAGCGGACGCTGCAGATTAGACCGACGCGTTGGCCAAGCCGCCGCTCCCGACTTTTATTTTTGCTCCAATAACCGTTTGAAAAGCTTGCAGTTTCCGAGCTGCACCGCACATGGAACCCGGCCGGATCAAAACATGAACGAATTCATGTGCTATAGAGCATCCTTGGAAGAGACCCTGCACACATGTCGGGATAGGAAAGGCTTGGCAGACCGCAGATCAGTTACGATCTGCAACGATCATGTCTATGGGAGAACTCGCAATGGTTGTATGCCGCCGCCTATTTTCGTCTAATTTAGGCGAGAATGCACGTGGCGGTTGCGAGCATGGCCGAGCATCCCTGAAGGCTCGGGCCGTTCACGTCCGTCGTCTCGTGAGTGTCCAAGAGCGGCCTGACGTCGCGTCTCCCGTCCTGCTATGAATAACCGATGATCAACCGCGACTTGAAACTGACTATCGAGACGCATCGCGAAGACGGCCGGTGCTGGGATCGCCGAAGTTCCAGAACTTCCAGGCGTCCTAGCCTATGGGGCGAGCCGAGGAGATGCGATGGCCAAGGTCTTCTCGGCGAACTCGGGCAATGACCCGAGGATGAGTTTTCCTGGCTAGATGCAGGCGAGCGTCAACCGACTTCGCGGTGTAGTTGCCGCCAGCCCCACGCCGCTTCGCGAAGATCTCAAGATCGATTTCGATCGGCTGATCCGCCACTGTTGGTGGTTGCTCGGGCCAGGGGGGTGCGACGGCATCAACCTGCTCGGCACGACCGGCGAGGCGACGTCATTTTCGGTGGACGAGCGTTTGGCGGCAATGCGGGCGGTGGCCGCGGCCGGCCTTCCGCTCGATCGGATGATGGTAGGCACCGGTGCGGCTGCTCTGGAGGACGCCATCAAGCTCACTGCCGCGGCGCGCGACCTCGGGTATGCGGGCGCCTTGCTCCTGCCGCCCTTCTACTACAAGAACGTCGACCAGACGGCGCTCGCAGACTACGTGCGCATTGTAGTCGATCGGGCAGGCAGCGAGGCGCTCCGCCTCTATCTTTATCATTTCCCGCAGAACTCGGCTGTCCCCTATGCGACCGATACCGTGGCGCGGCTCCATGAGCTTTTCCCCAAAACGGTAGTTGGAGTGAAGGACAGCTCGGGAGAGCTTGCCTATGGGCGCGAGCTGGTGCGCCGCCTCCCTGGCTTCGATGTGTTTCCGGGTTCGGAAGCAGGCCTGGCGGAGGCTGAGCGATCAGGCTTTGCCGGTTGCATTTCCGCGACCACCAACATCACCGGATCATTGGTGCGGCTCTACTGGCGAAACTCCGGGCGAGCCGACGCAACTCGCGCGCTCGCCCAGGCTGTCGCGATACGAGATGCGCTGGGCAGGCACCCGTTTGTGGCAAGTGTGAAGTGGGCGCTGAGCGACATGCTGCAAGAACCCGGCTGGTCGAAAGTCATGCCGCCGATGCGCGAGCTGCGGGAAGCGGAGCGGACAGCGTTGTCCGATCTGCTCGCCGCGACGGCGTACCGGAACCTGAAGACAGAAACAGAATCAGTGACAGCGCGCGGGATCGTCGCGGGTCGCGGGGTCTGAGGCTGCGCCGGAAAGAGCCGCCGCCCAATTGCGGTTGCAGGAGATCAGGATTCCTGGCCGGTGACCACTGCCGGCGCATCCTGCCAGGCCTGGCCAGCCGCAATCAGGCAAGCTACGCCTTTCGTATCCGTCGATACGAGGGTCCAACTGCCCTCGAGCGATACGTAGAGTTCAATGACCGCCGCCCCGCCGGAAAGGCCCAGGGATTTGCGGTTTTCCTCGAACCGCTCGCCAAGCTCGGTGATGATCTTGTCGCGCGGGCCGCACACCTTGGCGGCTTCAGCCGAAGAGGTGAGGGCGGCAAGCCCCAACATCAGGCTCGCCGCAATTGCTAAACTCGTGCGGAATGACATGGAAAGCACTCCTTGTTCATCGACGCCCGCCTGCGGCGCCGTTCAAGCCTCGCCGGCTCATTCGAGATCGTGGCCGTTTCTGCCGCGGACAGCCCGCTCGATCTCGCTGCGATGCAGGCCGATATCCTTCAGCGCATGGTCGTCGAGGGCGTGCAGCGCGGCTATGGAAGCTTGCCGCTCTCTGGCCGCCACATAGGCCGCCCACGACTTTGCGATGAGCTGCCCGATGCGGCCGGCGAAGCGGCTTGAGGATGGCAATGAGCTTTCGAGGTGGGTCATGGACTTCTCTCCTTTGCGAGCCGTCGGATGGTGCTGCCATCCGGGGTCTGTTAGTGTGTAACGATGATCTAGTCGCGGGCGCCCCGGCCCACAAACGATCGATTTTCACTTGCAGCATGAGCTTTCGGAATGGCCACGAAACGCTACAAGCTGCCGCCGCTGAACTTCATATCGGGCTTCGAGGCGGCGGCGCGGAATTTGAGCTTCACCAAGGCTGCCGACGAACTGTTCATCACGCAGTCCGCCGTCAGCAAGCAGATCAAGGCGCTGGAAGAGCATCTTGGCGCCGCGCTCTTCGAACGGCGAACGCGGGAGCTCGTCCTGACCCGGGAGGGCCAGGCACTCTATCGCGTAGCATCGGAACTGCTCGAATGGTTGCAGCAGGCAACCGAGAAAATTCGTGGCGGCGCCACGAACCAGCAATTGGCCATCACCGCCAGCACCGGGTTCACGTCGCTCTGGCTTATTCCGCGGTTGAAGCGCTTTCGCAGGCTCCATCCGAATATCGACGTGCGTATCTCCGCGACGGTGGACATACTCAATCTGGAGCGCAGCCTGCTCGATGTGGCGATCCGTTACATCAAACCCGATGCTGCCCCTGAAGGTGCCATCCGCCTGTTCGACCACGTGGCTTTTCCGGTATGCAGCCCGAAGCTTCTGGCGGATCCCTTGCTCCCGCTTGCCAGGCCCCAGGACTTGCGTCGCCACGTGCTGCTGCACCTCACTCAAACCGGCGAACAGCGAGGCTATGTGGACTGGGAGTCGTGGCTTGCCGCCATCGGCGTGCACGATCTGGAGCCCGCCGGCGCGCTGTATTTCAACCAGTACGAGCAGATGATCCAGGCGGCTGTGGACGGTCAGGGTGTGGCAGTGGGCTTGAGCCCCCTCCTGCACGGTTTTCTGCAGTCGGGCGCACTGGTTGCTCCTTTCGATACCTCGGTCGCCGAATCCCGCAACGTCTACATCGTCAAGTCATCGGCGGCCGAAGGCAGACCCTACGTCGAGGCGTTTGTGCAGTGGCTGCTCGAGGAAGCGAAAATGGACGCCGTGGAAAGCCAGTCACCCCGCGGGGCCAGAGCCCGTGAGGGGACCAGCGTAGACAGCAGGGCCTGACGCTGTCAGGCAGAGTTTCGCTGCGGCAGTGTGCACGCAAACGCCACATCATGCCGGCTCAGGCCGATGTCCTCCAGCAGATGGTCAGATAGAGACTGCAGCTCACACAAACCGATCCGCTCACGTCGGCGTTCGGCGCGCCGCTGGATGAAAGCCCGCAGCACAGAGCCAAGCTCGAGCAGGGCCGAGGCTGCCGCCATCGCCATGCTTTCGGCGGCAACAGTCGGATATGGTTCAATCTTGTTCATGGATTCATGCCTTTCGACAGGGATATGAAGTCTGAGCCGCCGGCGAACAAGCGATTGATTTTCAACTCACGCATGCCGGCAGGGAATGGCATGGCCCGGTTGCTGACGGGCGCCGGGCTATCGAGCGCCGCTTTTATCCCTGGGGAGCGATTCCGCCCGCGATTGCCATGGCCCTCTCGTAGAAGTCGGCGGCGCCGAAGTTTCCCGACTTCAGTACCAGCCCGAGCGGCCTGTCGCGGCGTTGCGAGGCCATTGCCGGCACACCGGGATCGATTTCGGGACCGATCGACAGTTCGGAAACTCCGAGCGCGGATACGACTGCCCCGGAGGTTTCGCCGCCGCCGACTACGAACCGGCTGACTCCCGCCTCGGCGAGCAGGACGGCGAGCTCGGCAAAAAACTTTTCGATGGCGACGGCGGTGATGGCCTGCCCATGCGCCGCCTGCGCCGCAAGAAGCTCTTCCGGCCTGGCTGTCGAATAGACGATGGGCTCGCGTTCGAGCATTGCCATCAAGGTCGCGGCAGCCTTCAACGGCGTCTGCGTGCAGTTCAGGACTTCTGTGGGGTCGATCCTCATACCAGGATGAGTGTTCAGGTACTTGGCGACCTGCAAAACGGACTGCCCCGAGCAGCTTCCCGATACTACGACGCCCGGTCCGGAAACCGGCGCCCATCCTGACGTTCCGGCGCCAAGCAACCCGGCGGTGCGGAAGTTCGCCGGCAGGCCAAGCGCAATGCCGGAACTGCCGGTGATCAGCACCGCTTGCTGCAGTGCTCCGCCGATGGCGAGAAGGTCGTCGTCGTCGATCGCGTCGACAACAGCGAGTCGCCGGCCGGCCACCGATTCACGCTCGAGCGCCTCGGCGATCCTGGCGCTCCCGGCTCGCACGGTGGAGTAGGGGACGTGCCCGACCTCGCCCCGCGTCTGGTACCGAAGCCAGCGCCGGATGTCCGGATCGGTCATCGGCGTGAGCGGATGTTTCTCCATGCCGCTTTCGGAGAGCAGGCGATCTCCGACAAAGAGGTGTCCCAGGAAAACCCGACGTCCGTTGAGCGGAAAGGCCGGACAGACAACGGCGATGGGCGCCCTCGTTGCATCGAGGAGAGCTTCGGCGACCGGGCCGATGTTGCCTTCGCGGGTTGAATCGAAAGTCGAGCAATACTTGAAAAGGAACTGGCGGCAGCCCTGCGCCTTGAGCCACGCGAACGCCGCAAGCGACTCGGCTGTCGCCTGCTTGATCGGCGCCGACCGCGTCTTCAGGCTCACGACACCGGCTTCGCAGACGGCCCGAGCCGGCTGCGACGGAACTCCGACAAATTGGGTCGTGGCCATGCCGCCGCGGGCCAGCGTGTTGGCGAGGTCGCCGGCTCCGGTGAAATCATCGGCAACGCACCCCAGGATCATGCCGCCTCTCCGCTGGTCGGCAGGCGGCCGTGGTGGGCAAGGTCATGGACGGCGGCGACGATGGCTCGAAATCCGGCCATCGCCGGCTTCGACACATGGCGCGCGCGCATGTAGCTGTGGGCGAGACGCGGCTCGCGCCTGATCTCGGCGGCAACGCCCGCCTCTCGCAGGCGTTGGGCGTAGACGACGGCATCGTCGAACAGTGGGTCGTGTGCTGCTGCAGTAATGAAGGCAGGCGGCAGGCCCCGATAATCGCGCTCGAGAAGGGGTATGATGTATTTGTCCGACCAGTTCGCGTGGCCCGGCGGCCCCAGCACCGCATTCCAGTAGTAGCTCATCTCCTCGCGGGTCAGGCAGGGCGCCTTCGCGTTGCGCAGGTAGGATCCGGTTGCAAGGTCCGTGCCCAGCACAGGATAGATCAGGATCTGGCCTGCAAGCGGTGGCAGGTCTTCATCGCGCAGGTACATGGCGAGCGAAGCCGACATCTGTCCGCCCGCGCTGTCGCCGGCCGCAACGAAGGTGTCTCCATCGATGCCGAAATTGGCGCCTTCGCCGCGCATCCACGCGAGCGTTGCGAGGTTGTCCTCAAACTGGGCGGGATGGGGATTTTCCGGCGCCAGGCGGTAATCGACCGCCACCAGCGTCACGCCGGCGCCATGCGCGATCTCGGCGCACATGTCGTCGTGGGTCTCGAGACTTCCCAGCACCCAGCCGCCGCCGTGCATGTACATGACGCCGGGCCGCTTCAAGCCGTCCGAATGCCGATAGATGCGCACCCGGAGCTGGCGGCCGCGATCGCTGATGAGCACATCGTGCGACTTTATGTCCGCGGGTTTCGGCGCGCGGAAGGATTTGCACACCTCTTCCCAGCTCCGGCGCTGCCGCTCGAGGGGCCAGGATACCGCTTCCGGAGGGCTTGCCGCGTTCAGCTCCTTGTAGAAACGCAGCATGCCCTGGTCGATGGGAAGGATATCGGATTGGTCATTCATGCTGAGTCCCCCGTGATCTTTGCGGCCGAGTGTAATATGAACCACCCATGTTGACAGTCACGCTCTGCGATCGGCGTGCATGATCTGGCGCCGGACGAGGAAGGAAGATCAGCCGGGCGGCCCGCGTGCCGTTGTGGAGCCCGCAGCCGGGGCGCAACTCCTCGATATGGTGGTGCGGGCCTTGCCTGACCCGCTGCTCGTTCTAAGCGCTCAGGGCGCCATCCTTGCTGCCAATGGCCCCGCTGAGGAGATTCTCGGCGCCAAGCTCACCGGCAAGCCGCTTTCACTGACGGTTCGATCGCCGGCGGTGCTCGATGCCGTGGCGGAGGTCGCCGAGACGGGTCTCCCGGTCCATGCGGAGTTCGATCTGCAGGTTCCCTTCGAACGGCGGTTCGACGCTTTCGTCGCACCCCTCGCGCTGCCTGCAGGCCGGGGCGGTGACACGCAAACGCCGCACGCTCTCGTCATGCTCAAGGATCACACCCGCGAGCAGCAACTGGAACGCATGCGTGCCGACTTCGTCGCCAACGCGAGCCACGAGCTGCGTACCCCGCTGGCTTCGCTGCTGGGCTTCATCGAAACGCTGCAAGGTCCGGCGCGCAGCGATGCCGTTGCGCGCAGGAGGTTCCTCGAGATGATGCGTTCAGAGGCCGGGCGCATGACGCGGCTGATCGACGATCTGCTGTCGCTGAGCCGCATCGAGCTGAATGCCCATCGCCGGCCGACCGGCATGGTCGATTTGACCTCGGTGGTGCACCAATCAACCGAGCTTCTGGCCGGCGCGGCCCGGCAAGCCGGCGTGACCATCAACCTCGACGTCGCGCCCGGCCTGAAGGTGATCGGGGACGGGGATGAGCTGATGCAGGTCATGCAGAATCTCATGGAAAATGCCATCAAATATGCCGGCGCCGGCAAACGTATCGACATCGCCGCCGCACCCGCCTCCCAGAGTGAAATCGAGGCAAGCGTCTCTGATTACGGGCCGGGCATCGCCAGCGAACATATTCCCCGCCTGACCGAACGCTTCTACCGGGTAAGTGTGCAGGAGAGCCGCTCGCTCGGCGGCACCGGGCTTGGTCTGGCGATCGTCAAGCACATCCTCAACCATCATCGCGGCAAGCTCATGATCTCCTCGGAGTTGGGCAAGGGCTCACGGTTCAGCTTCCGGTTGCCCGCGGCGCCTGCGGCACTGAGCGCTGACTCTGGAAAAAGCAAAGTTAAATCAGCAATTTGAGTTGTCATGGTATTGTAGTCTTGGCGTCACATAAGCCTCATCACTGTTGCTTACTCTGGCTCCTGCTCTGAATCCCCCTCACATGAAAAGGAGTTGTCTTGTGAAACTGAAAACCCACTTGCTCGCAACGTCGCTGCTGGCCGGCTTGGTTACCCTGGCCGCCGAGGCGCAGGCCCGCGATCAGATCCGTATCGTTGGCTCCTCCACCGTCTATCCCTTCACCACTGCGGTTGCCGAGCAGTTCGGCCAGAAGTCCGGCATGAAGACGCCGGTGGTCGAATCGACCGGAACCGGCGGCGGCATGAAGCTGTTCTGCGCCGGCGTCGGCGCCGATCACCCTGACGCAACCAATGCCTCCCGCCGCATAAAAAAAGGTGAATTTGAGAGCTGCAACAAGGCCGGCGTTGCCGACATCGTTGAAATCCTCGTCGGCTTCGATGGCCTGACTGTTGCCCATTCGAAGGCGGTGGAACCGTTGAAGCTGAGCCGCACCCAGTTGTTCCTGGCGCTTGCCAAGGAAGTTCCAGACGCGAGCGGCAACCTCGTTGCCAATCCCTACAAGATGTGGAGCGAGATCGATCCTTCGCTCCCCGCCAAGAAGATCGAAGTCCTCGGACCGCCTCCGACCTCGGGTACGCGTGATTCCATGCATGAGCTGTTCATGGAGAAGGGCGCCGAGGGGGTCGAGGCCTTGAAAAAGCTGAAGGAAGCCGACGCCAAGGCGTTCGAGAAGGTGTGGAAGTCGGTCCGGGAGGACGGAGCGTATGTCGAGGCGGGTGAGAATGACGCCCTGATCGTGCAGAAGCTCGAAGCAAACCCCGACGCGTTCGGCGTGTTCGGCTTTTCCAACCTCGAGCAGAACGTGTCGAAGCTGCAAGGCGTCGCCGTCGATGGCGTCGTCCCGAGCTATGAGGCGATCGCTTCGGGCGAGTACAAGCCGTCGCGGGAAATGTTCGTGTACATCAAGAAGGCGCATGTCGGTGTCATCCCGGGGCTCGACAAGTTTGCCTTGGAGTACGTCTCGAACGCGGCCACCGGCGAGGATGGCTATCTCGCCGAAAAGGGGCTGGTGACTCTACCGCGCGACCGCCATGAAAAGGTCGTCGAGGCGGTGACTGCCCTTCAGACATTGAAGGGCGACGAACTGAAGTAGCTTCAGGTCCCTACCGGCAAAGCGGCTCCGCCATGGCAGCGGAGCCGCCCTATTCCGCAACGAGAGTGGCGTGAACGCGCTGTATCTTCTCAGCCTTGTCGTGTTTGCGGCCGGTGGATACCTGCTGGGCGCTTCGCAGGCCAGAGCGCTCGCCGGGGGAAGGGAGACGTCCCTTCATTCACGTCCGCAATACCATGGTTACTTTCTCGCAATTGCGGCCCTGGTGCCGTTGCTAGCGATCTTCAGCCTGGGTGCGTTGCTCGTCGGCCGGTATGCCGAGTGGAGCGCGCTAGCGGCATTCGATACCGGTATCGCCACAGACGATCTGCAGCGAAGCGTCGCCTTGCGCGACGTGGAGACGCTGCTCGCCGGCCAATATTCGGGCGAGCCGTCGGCAGCGCTGCAAGCCGGCGCGCAGCGCTTCGCCAGCGCCACTGTGGTTGGTCACTGGATCGTCCTCCTGAGCGGCCTTGCGGCTGCGGCTGCCGCCCTTGGCTGGGCGTACAGCCGGCTCTCACCCGAGTTTCGGGCCCGTAACCGGGTCGAAAGTTTTGTGAAGGTGCTGTTGTTCGCCAGCTCGGCGGTTGCCGTACTGACCACCATCGGTATCGTTTTTTCGGTTCTCTTCGAAACCGTGCGCTTTTTCGAAAGGGTGTCTCCAGTCGAGTTTCTCTTCGGCCTGCATTGGTCTCCACAGACTGCCATCCGGGCCGATCAGGTTGGTTCCTCGGGCGCCTTCGGCATCGTCCCGCTGGTGGCGGGCACCTTCCTCATCACGGTAATCGCCATGTTGGTGGCGGGCCCTCTGGGACTCCTTTCTGCGATCTACATGGCCGAATATGCAACTCCCAGGGTGCGCGCCATCGCCAAGCCGGTGCTGGAGATTCTCGCCGGCATCCCCACGGTGGTTCTGGGATTTTTCGCCGCCCTGACGGTGGCCCCGTTCGTCCGCGGCTGGGGCGAGGCGCTCGGGCTGAACGTGGCTTCGGAATCCGCCTTGGCGGCCGGGCTCGTCATGGGCATGATGATCATTCCCTTCGTCTCCTCGCTTTCCGACGACGTGATCAATGCCGTGCCGCAATCGTTACGGGACGGCTCGTATGCCATGGGCGCAACCCAGTCGGAGACGATCCGGAAGGTCATCATTCCGGCGGCACTGCCGGGCATCGTCTCGGCCTTGATGCTTGGAATCTCGCGCGCCGTCGGCGAAACGATGATTGTCGTCATGGCGGCCGGCCTGGCCGCCAACCTGACCCTGAACCCGCTCCAAGCGGTGACCACCTTCACGGTTCAGATCAAAACCATCCTGGTAGGCGACCAGGAGTTCGATTCGGCAAAAACCCTCGCTGCGTTTGCCCTGGGTTTTGTGCTGTTTTTCTTCACTCTGGCGCTCAACTACATTGCCTTGCGGATCGTCCAGAGATATCGCGAGCAATACGAGTGACATGACCATAGACACCGCCACATTGGCCGCCCGCCAACCGATTTCCGCGAGCTCCCTGCTTGCCCGGCGCTACCGGGCCGAGCGCCGGTTTCGGCTCTACGGCGTAGCAGCGCTCTGCGTGACGGCGGTGTTCCTCTGCCTCCTGTTTGCCGACATTCTACGCAAGGGTCTGCCTGCCTTTGCCGAGCACCAGCTGCTGTTGAGCGTGAACATCGATCAGGCGGCCGTCGATCCCAACGCCACCGGCAACCCCAAAGTCATTGTCGGCGGCAACTTCGACGGCCTCCTGCGTGATCGGCTCAGATCCTTCTTCCCGCAGGCCACGAGCCGCGCCGAGCGAAAACTACTGAACGGGCTCCTGAGTTCGGGCGCCGCCGCGGGGCTGCGCGCCATGGTGGTCGCCAATCCATCGCTGATTTCCCACGAGGTCGAAATTCCGGTTCTGCTCTCCGACGATGCCGACCAGTATCTCAAGGGCCGCCAGACCGACATCGTGCGCCTGACTGGCACGACTGGCTTGACGCTCGCCGCCGATGGCGAACGCTTCGACCTATCGCTGGCTGCGCCTGAAAAACTCGGTTTCAAAGCGGGCGATATCGTCCGGGCCAACGGCGGCGCGTTCAGAGTGGAAGCGCTTGAACCCGGCAGGATGACAGCCGAGCCGCTGCTGGCGCCCATGTCGCTTGGGCCAGTCGATCCCGGCAAATGGGATGCCCTCCGTTTCACCGTGCCCGAGACGGACCGGCGCATCAGCGACCGGGAGGCCGTTTTCCTGGAAGATCTCAGGGACCGCGGCCTGATCGAGCGCAACTTCGCCTGGCGTTTCCTGACCGCAGGCGATTCCCGCGAACCCGAGCTCGCCGGCATCCGGGGTGCGCTGGCCGGTTCGGCGCTGATGCTGTTGGTGACGCTTGTCCTGTGCCTTCCTATTGGCGTCGCCGCGGCCATCTATCTCGAGGAGTTCGCCGCCAAGAACCGGCTTACCCAGATCATTGAGGTCAACATCAACAATCTGGCGGCCGTGCCTTCGATCGTCTTCGGCCTCCTGGGGCTCGCCATGTTCCTGAATTTCTTCGGCCTGCCCCGGTCGGCGCCGCTTGTCGGCGGTCTGGTGCTTGCCCTGCTCGTCCTGCCAACCATCATCATCGCCGCCCGCGCCGCGCTTCGCGCCGTCCCGCCGTCGATCCGGGAGGGAGCCCTTGCCGTCGGCGCCTCACACCAGCAGACGATCTTCCATCACGTATTGCCGCTTGCCGTACCGGGCATCATGACCGGCACCATCATCGGCATGGCGCACGCGCTCGGCGAAACCGCACCCCTGCTGATGATCGGCATGGTAGCGTTCATCGTGAACGTACCCACGGGTCTCACCGACGCCGCCACTGCCCTGCCGGTTCAGATATTCCTGTGGTCGGACCTGCCGGAGAACGCTTTCCAAGGGAAGACGGCGGCAGCCATTATCGTTCTGCTGATCTTCCTCTTTATAATGAATGCGGCAGCGATTTTGATACGCCGGCGCTTCGAGCGCCGCTGGTAGTACAGGAAAAGCCCCGCATGGATGCATCCTCACTTGTGACCTCGCCGTCAACCTCACCGGTGCCTGTCGCCCACAACCAGCCGGTGAAGTTCACTGCTCGCAACGTCGACATATTTTATGGCGAGAAACAGGCCATCAGAGACCTGAGCATCGTTATTCCGGATCGTACTGTTTTCGCGTTTATTGGCCCGTCGGGCTGCGGCAAGTCGACCTTCCTGCGCAGCCTCAACCGCATGAATGACACCATTCCTTCGTGCCGCATTACCGGGCGGATAGAACTCGACGGCGAGGATATCTACGGCCCCGATCTCGACCCGGTCCTGCTGCGCGCCCGCGTCGGCATGGTCTTCCAGAAACCCAATCCGTTTCCGAAATCGATCTTCGAGAATGTTGCCTATGGACCGCGCATTCACGGCCTTGCCAGATCGAAGGCCGATCTCGAATCCGTTGTCGAGGCCAGCCTGAAGCGCGCTGGATTGTTCGAGGAAGTGAAAGATCGTCTGGAAGAGCCGGGCACCGGCCTGTCAGGCGGCCAGCAGCAGCGCCTGTGCATAGCGCGCGCCATTGCGGTCAATCCGGAAGTGATTCTCATGGACGAGCCGTGCTCGGCCCTCGACCCGATCGCCACGGCGCGCATCGAAGAACTCATCGAAGAGCTCAGGCAGAATTTCTGCATCGTCGTAGTCACCCACTCGATGCAGCAGGCCGCCCGCGTGTCGCAGCTCACCGCGTTCTTTCATCTGGGCGTGCTTGTCGAGACCGGGCAAACGGATCAGATCTTCACCGCGCCCAGGGACAAGCGCACCCAGGACTACATCACCGGCCGCTTCGGCTGACAGAAAGTTCGCTATGACCGAGCACATCTACAAGAAATACGACGAAGAGCTGATCGAGCTTCAAACCATGCTGGCCCAGATGGGCGGGCTGGCGGAAGACCACCTCGCGCGGGCGATCGAAGCCCTGGCCAAACGCGACACCGAGGCTGCCGACCGCATTATTACCGCCGACGACAAGATCGACGCGCTCGAGCTGGCAATCGAGGAGAAAGCGGTTCTCGTCATTGCCAAACGGCAGCCGATGGCGAGCGACCTGCGCGATATCATGGTGGCGATTAGGATCGCCTCCGACCTGGAGCGCATCGGCGACCTCGCCAAGAACATCGCCAAACGGACCCTGGCGATCGCCGAGAACCACCCGCGCCGGATCGTCAACGGCCTGCTGCGCATGGGCAAGTTGGCGCTGGGGCAGCTCAAGGACGTGCTCGACGCGTATGCGCAGCGCGACGAGGCGAAGGCGCTCGCCGTCTGGCGCTCCGATGAGGACATCGATGCCCTGTACAATTCGATCTTCCGCGAGCTTCTGACCTATATGATGGAGGACCCGCGCACCATCGGCATGTGCACCCATCTTCTGTTCGGCGCCAAGAACATCGAGCGCATCGGCGACCACTGCACGAACATCGCCGAGAACATCTACTATCTGATCAACGGTGAAACGCTGAAGGAGGAACGCCCGAAAAAGGACAAGACGAGCGTTATGAACGTCAGCACCCTCGGCAGGTAGCGAATGCCGACGTCGATTCTCATCGTCGAGGACGAAGAACCGCTGCAAGTCCTGCTTCGCTACAATTTCGAGGCGGAAGGCTATCAGGTGCGCGGCACCGCTTCCGGCGAAGAGGTACAGATGATGGTGGCCGAGGAACAGCCCGACCTCATCATCCTCGACTGGATGTTGCCGGGTCTGTCCGGCATCGAAATCTGCCGCCGGCTGCGCTCGCGGTCGGACACGCGCCGCATCCCGATTCTGATGCTCACCGCGCGCGGCGAAGAGAGCGAGCGGGTGCGTGGACTGGCCACCGGTGCGGACGATTATGTGGTGAAGCCGTTTTCGGTTCCGGAGCTCATGGCCCGGGTGCGCACCATTCTGCGCCGCGCCAAGCCCGAGACGGTGTCGGAATTGCTCGGTCAGGGTGATCTCACGCTCGACCGCAAGACCCGCCGCGTGGCGCGCGCCAACCGCGACGTCAACCTTTCGCCGACCGAGTTCCGCCTGCTCGAGCATCTGATCCAGTCGCCGGGACGGGTGTATTCCCGCGCCCAGCTTCTCGACGCGGTGTGGGGCCGCGACAGCTTCATCGACGAAAGGACCGTCGACGTGCATGTCGGCAGGCTGCGCAAGTCGTTGAGCCGCGGCCGCGAGCGTGATCCCATCCGCACCGTCCGCGGCATGGGATATGCGTTCGACGAGCGCTTCGAGAAATAGCACTGCGCCGTCTTTCACTTCAGCGGCATGGCCGCTCTTCAGCCCGTGGCTGACCTGTGACGCTTGCGGTCCTGCAGCGGCTGATAGGCCAGACGGGCGTGGTATTCGCAGTAGGGTCCGCCGCTCGCCTTGGGCGAGTGGCCGCAAAAGAAAAAGTCCTCTGTGCCGGGATCTCCCATGGGCCAGCGGCAGGTGCGATCCGACAGCATCAGGATGTTGATGCGTTCGCCTTTCGGGATATCGATGAGGCGAATGGGTTCCGGTTCCGGTTCCGGGCGGGCGATGGGTTGCGCGCGGCTGGCGGGCTTGAGCGCGGTGGCGCCCGCGGTGGGCAGGATCGTTCGTCCCGGATGGGTTGGCTCCCGTGTCCGGCGCGTTCGCGGCCGCGCCGACCGCTGCGGCGTCACCCGCCCGGACAGACCGAGGCGGTGCACTTTGCCGATGACGGCGTTTCGCGTCACCCCATGGCTGAGGCGCCCGGCGATCTGGCTCGCGCTCAACCCTTCATTCCAGAGCTTTTTCAGGAGTTCCACCCGCTCCTCCGTCCAAGCCAGCTTCTCGATGGGCGGAGTTTGATCCTGCACGGTGGTCACGTTGGAATCCCCCTACGTTCGCGGACGCCTGCCCACGCGCTTCCCCCTCATACAACTGACTGAAATTGCTAGATCTTGTATCCAGCGTCCAATTGTCTACAACGGGTCGAAAACACACTGCAAGAATCCGCGACTGTTTTCCCCAGCTTCGTTGCGCGGCGTTTCGGTGGAGAAGGTTAACAGGCAGTGGACTCGGCGATCCATGCGACGTTCTGACTCAGCTGACCTCGTCGCCTGCATCCGCCTGCCGTGCCTTCGTTGACCCTGCCGGTCAGGCGCATATATTAAGTGCGATCCGTCAGTGCGCCGCCGACCGGTGGCGCATTTTGATTTTGGAGCATCAGCCTTTCATGATCGCGCCGGTACTGCCGACCTACATCCGCGCCAACCTCGCTTTCGAGCGTGGCGAAGGCGCCTATGTGTTCACGGCGGATGGCGCTCGCTACCTTGATTTCGGCGCCGGCGTAGCAGTGTCGAGCCTCGGACACTGCCATCCGCACGTGGTGGCAGCGCTGACTGCGCAGGCCCAGCGCATCTGGCACACCTCCAACCTCTATCTGGTTCCCGGGCAGGAGAAGCTGGCTCGCAGCCTGATCGAGCAGACGTTCGCGGATACGGTATTCTTCGCCAATTCCGGCGCCGAGGCGATCGAATGTGCAATCAAGATGGCGCGCCGGTTCCACTGGCACAACGATGACGCCGGCCGGTTTCGCATCATCACCTTCGAAGGGGCCTTTCACGGGCGCACCCTCGCCACTATCGCCGCCGGCGGCCAGGAGAAACATCTCGAAGGGTTCGGCCCGCAGGTCGACGGCTTCGATCAGGTCGCACTTGACGATGAAAGGCAGCTCGACTCCGCCATCAGCGAGGCGACGGCGGCAATCCTCATCGAGCCCATCCAGGGAGAAGGCGGGATCAGGTCTGTATCGCCGGGCAAGCTCAGGGCATTGCGCGCCTTGTGCGATGCTCATGGCCTGCTGCTCATCTTCGATGAAGTGCAATGCGGCGTCGGCCGAACCGGGTTGCTGTTCGCCCACCAGTGGAGCGAGGTGGAGCCCGACATCATGGCGGTGGCCAAAGGCATCGGCGGCGGATTCCCGCTGGCTGCGTGCCTCGCTACCGCCAGGGCCGCCGCCGGAATTACTGCCGGATCCCATGGCTCGACCTTCGGCGGCAACCCGCTTGCCATGGCGGTCGGCAACGCAGTGCTCGATATCGTGCTGGCCGACGGGTTTCTCGGCAACGTGCGCACCTGCGGATTGAAACTCGCCCAGCGGCTGGCGCGGCTGAAGGACGAGCATCCGGCGGTGATCGAAGAAATCCGTGGCCAGGGCCTGATGGTCGGCATCAAGTGCAGGGTGAAGAGCTCCGATTTCATCGCCGCATGCCATGATCAGCATCTGCTGACGATTGCTGCCGGCGACAACGTCGTGCGGCTGCTGCCGCCGCTGATCGTCACGCCGGCCGACGTCGACGACGCAGCCGAGCGGCTGCAACAGGCCTGTGCGGCGCTGGCGAAGTCGCCGGCAGGGGCGGTGGCCTGAGACGGGGAGCCATGGGCGGACCGCGGCACTTTCTCGACCTCGCCGATTTTGATTCCGACGCCCTGTCGGCGATGCTTGCCGCAAGCCGCGCCATCAAGCAGGCGAGGCTTGGCAAGGCGCGCGGCGAGCGCGAGGCCAATCTGCCGCTCGCCGGCAGGCTGCTGGCCATGGTTTTCGCCAGGCCGTCGACGCGCACCCGCGTTTCCTTCGACGTCGCCATGCGCCAGCTGGGCGGCGACACCCTGATGCTCTCGGCGCAGGAAATGCAGATCGGCCGCGGCGAAACCATCGCTGATACGGCGCGCGTATTGTCCCGCTATGTCGACGCCATCATGATCCGGGCCGCTTCCCACCAGGCTCTGCTGGAGCTGGCCGAACATGCCACGGTGCCGGTCATCAACGGCCTTACCGATGCCTCGCACCCCTGCCAGGTGATGGCGGACCTGCTCACTCTGGAGGAGAAGAAAGGGTCGCTGAAAGACCTCGCCGTCGCCTGGAGCGGCGACAGCTGCAACGTCACGAACTCCTGGATCCATGCTGCCGGCAGATTCGGTTTCGCCATGCGCGTGGCGAGCCCGCGCGAGCTGGAGCCCGCAGCTGCAATCCAGCACTGGGCGCGGGCCAACAACGTCGACCTCATGGTCACCCAGGACCCATTCCAGGCGGTCTCGGGCGCCGATTGTGTCGTCACCGATACATGGCTGTCGATGAACGTTGCGGATTCCGCCAACCGTCACAACCTCCTCAAGCCCTATCAGGTCAATGGTTCGCTCATGAGATGCGCCAAGCCGCAGGCGGTTTTCATGCATTGCCTCCCCGCGCATCGCGGCGAGGAGGTCACCGCCGAAGTAATCGATGGCCCGCAGTCGGTGGTCTTTGACGAAGCGGAGAACCGCCTCCATATTCAGAAGAGCATTCTGCTGCACTGCCTCGACGGCAGCTGAGTTGTAGAGGGTTTCTCCGTGAACGACACCACGTCTCGTTTGACGCAAAAACTGGGCGATGACCTGGTGCAGCCCTTCGAGGTGAAGCCGCTCGGCGTGCGTGGGCGGCTGGTCCGCCTCGGGCCCATGGTCGACGACATTCTGCATCGTCACGCCTACCCGGCTCCCGTATCACTGTTGCTGGGGGAGGCAGTGGCCCTTACCGCGATGCTTGGCTCCGCGCTCAAGTTTGACGGCAAGTTCATCCTGCAGGCGCGCTCCGACGGACCCGTCGACATGCTGGTGGCCGATTTCACCAGTCCGGGAGACATGCGTGGCTATGCCCGCTTCCATGCTGACCGGGTGAGCTCGCTTGGGTCGGGAGCCACTCCGGGCGCCCTCTTGGGCGAGGGGCATCTCGCGATGACCATCGATCAGGGCGCCGACATGGAGCGCTACCAAGGTATTGTCGCCCTTGATGGCCGCGAGCTGACGTCGGTGGCGCATACCTATTTCGAACGCTCGGAACAGATTTCCCACCCGGCTCAAACTTGCCGCCGGACCCCTCATGGGCCGCGGGGCTGGCGCAGCCGATGCCTGGCGGGCTGGAGGAATTCTGATCCAGCATCTGCCGACGCATGGCCCTGCAAGTCCGCTGAGCATCTCCTCGGGCGACGCGCCCGCCGGAGCGGAGGAAGCCGCGCCCGAGGACGACCGGTGGCGCGAGGCCCGTCTGCTGATGGAAACAGTTGAGGATCATGAGTTGCTCGATCCGATGCTGGCGCCGGAAAAGCTGCTCTACCGGCTATTCCACGAGCTCGGGGTCACGGTTTATCGGGCGGTCCCGGTACGCCGCCACTGCACCTGCTCGCGCGAGCGCGTCGCCGGGTTGTTGCGCGGGTTCACCGCCAAGGAGCGCGAGCAAATGCGCGACGGCAACCGCATCATCGTGACCTGCGAGTTTTGCTCGACCCGCTACCCCTTCGATCCATCCGAAGTCGAGCCTCAGGATTCAGCTTTGGCGCAGTAGCGGCAAAGCCGGTCGAGGAACGCTTCGCACCGCGCCAGCTCTTCGACGGCGATGAACTCGTCGGGCTTGTGCGCTTGCTCGATCGAGCCCGGGCCGCAGATGACCGACGGAACGCCTGAATCCTGAAAAAGGCCGGCTTCGGTTGCGTAGGACACCGCGGCGGTCTGATTGGACTGCGCGAGGCCAAGCGCCAGCTCGAGCGCCGGTGATTGTGCGTGGGGTTTGAGACCGGGGACGGTGTTCACGTGGCGGGTGACGATGCCGGTGTCCTCGGATACCTTGCGCATTGTCGGAGTCAGGCGATCGGCGAAGCGCGCGAGGCGGCTCGGCGCCTCGTCCGCATCATCGTCCGGCATCAGCCGGGTTTCCCAGCCGAACGAGCATCGGCGGGGCACGATGTTCTTGGCCGTGCCCCCCGCTATGGTGCCGACATGAACCGTCGTGTACGGCGGGTCGAAGCGGCTGTGCGGGCCCGCCCGCGCCCGCATCTCGGCAGCCAGGCGGTTGAGTTCGCCCAGGAGCTCACCCGCCACCATGATGGCGTTGACCCCGGTATGCGCGGCGCTCGAGTGGGCTTCATGGCCGGTGACCTCGGTCTGGTATGACAGCACAGCCTTGTGGGCGTCGACCACCTGCATGAGCGTTGGTTCGCCCACGATCACCGCCATGGGTTTCGGCAAGTGCGCGCTGAGGTGGGCGATGAGCGGCCGCACGCCCAGGCAGCCTACCTCTTCATCGCACGAGATCGCCAGATGGACCGGTCGCTCGAGCGCGCTCGCCTTGAACCGGGGCGCCGCGGCGAGTGCTGCGGCGAGAAAGCCCTTCATGTCGGCGGTGCCGCGGCCATAGATGCGTCCGTTCCTTTCGGTCGCCGTGAACGGGTCGCTGTTCCACTTCTGCCCGTCGACCGGCACGACATCGGTGTGCCCCGAAAGCACGATGCCGCCGGGCCCTTCCGGTCCGATCGTGGCATAGAGGTTGGTCTTTCGGCCCGGTTCATAGTCGACACGCAGGCACTTGATGCCATGCCCGGCCAGATAGTCCTCGATGAAGTCGATGAGGCCGATGTTGCTGTTGCGGCTTGTCGTGTCGAAAGCGACCAGCCGCCCGAGCAGTTCGCGGGTGGCGGCGGAAGGTGTCACGGCGTAGGCTGACAGGCGCCAGGCGGCCTAATGAAGTTGCCGCGGCGCATACGGACTGTCGAGGGAGAACAGCGGAATATCGACATTGATGGCCTCGCCGCCGTCCTTCTCCATCTGGTACGATCCGACCATGAAACCGGATGGAGTGGCAAGAGGCGCGCCCGAGGTGTATTCGAAGCTGTCGCCGGGTCTGAGCGTCGGCTGCTCGCCCACTACGCCGGCGCCGCGCACTTCCTGGACCTTTCCGGTACTGTCGGTGATGCGCCAGTAGCGCGTCTTGAGCGTGACGGCAACGTCCGACAGGTTTTCGATGGTGATGGTATAGGACCAGACGAAATAGCCGTCGTCGGGTCGCGACTGGTCATCCAGAAAACCAGGCTGCACGGTGATCTTTATGTCGTGGGTGACTTTTTGGTACATGGGCGGCGGAACTATACGAAGGTACTGGTTGTGTCGCCATTGTACTTCGCGCGCGGCGGCTGAGCCGCAAAAATCATGACCACGACCGCTACCGGGGGCGCCGAGGTTCTGCAACCGGCCGGCATTTAGCCTTCATTCGGAGGGTGGCTTTACCTGTGGAGCGCATCAGACTATCCATAGGGCATGCGGGCGTAGTTCAGTGGTAGAACGCAAGCTTCCCAAGCTTGATGTCGTGGGTTCGATCCCCATCGCCCGCTCCAAGACTCAGGTCATCGCGGTGCTGACAGCGTTTCTCGCAAGGAAGTTTGCTCGGCCGCTCTTGGCGGTCGCCACGGCTGCGGCAGTGGCATCTGCAGGCCTTGCCCAGGAATCGGCGCCGCAAGGGACTCCCGAAACCTCTTCTGGACCGGCTCCGCAGGCAGTTTCACCGCCTGCCGGGGATGCGAAGCCAGCCGCCCTACCGGATACGAAGGCTGCCGCCAAGCCCACAGGCTATGCGGTGCCGCTGTTCCGGCATATCGACCGGACCAAGCCGCTGCCTGACCTCAAGGCGGTCGAGTCGCTGCGGTTCGCCGTCGATGAAGAGTTCCCGCCGTTCAGCTTCAAGGAAAGCACCGGCGCCCTCAACGGGTTCAACGTGGCGATCGCCAACGCCATCTGCGAGGAGCTCAAGCTCGCTTGCGAGTTCACCACCAAGAAATGGGACGATCTCATGCCGGCGCTCGAGCGCGGCGAGGTCGACGCGGTGATCGCCGGCGTCAAGGTCACCCAGGATACCGTTGAAACCGCCGACTTCACCAACGCCTATTACCGGTCGCTGGCGCGCTTTGCGGTGCGCAAGCAGAATCCCCTGACCACGCCCGACACGCGCAGCCTCGCCGGCAAGCGCATCGGCGTCGTAAAGGATTCGGCGCACGAAGCCTGGGTAATGCAGTACTACTCCCGCTCCAATATCCGCCCCTTTGCCACCAGCGCGGAAGCGTTCACGGCCCTGCGCGGCGCGGTCATCGACGCCTACTTCGGCGACAGCCTCCAGATCATGTTCTGGCTGACCGGCGAAGATTCGCAGCACTGCTGCCGCTTTGCCGAAGGCGCCTACAACGATCCGGAGTTCTTCAGCCACGGCATGGCGATCGCGGTCAAGCGCGGCAACGCCGAGCTGAAGGATGTCCTCGACTACGGGCTCGACCGGCTTCAGACATCCGGCAAGTTCGCATCGATCTTCCGGGAATATTTTCCCCTGAGCCCGTTCTGATCTGCGGTCGTAAGATTGCCGCCGGGGTGACGGTGGCCTCAGGCGGAGCGGTAGCGGGCGATGACTCCGCGCTCGAGCGCGGCCGTCACCAGCTTGTCGAGACCGAGCGCATCGCGCAGCATGGCGAGATACCGCATCTCCTCGCGCGCCACGATCAGATCGGCGGCCGCCACCTCGGCGGCGAGCGCAAATGCCGTATCGTAGAGGTGGCCCGGCAAGGCTGCCTTCACGAGGCCTAAGACCGCTGCGAGCCCGCCTTTTTCCTGTTGCAGGATTTCGCCGCACTCTTGCGCAATTGAGGTCAGTCGCTCCAGGTTGAAGTTCTCGAACACCGGCAGCCGGTCCACGATCCGGCCGATACGCGCCAGCTCCTTGTCGCCGATATGACCGTCGACGCCGCTCATGGTAACCATGACGTAGATCAGGGCTTGGTGGGTATCGATGGTGCTGGCCATGTCGGGGATCGAATTGCCTGAAGCTTCCGGGGCATGCTCTATGAGCAGGCGGGCGCAGACGCAAGCCCCAGAAAGCGTTCCACGTGCTCGATGGCGTCGACGAGACCGCACCGCACGACGGGTGCGCCCTCGGGAAAAGCTGTGAGAAAGCGCGACGCGAGCCGCGCATCGAGAACGGCGAAGACGCCTCGGTCGCCCCCGCCGCGGATGAGCCGCCCGAAAGCCTGCCGCAGGCGCAGCCGCACCATCATGTCCTGATAGACGATGCCGCCGAAGGCCTGGCGGCGGGCCCTTTCCAGAATGCTGGGCTGCCCCCACGGGACCCGGTCGAGCACGATGAGGCGCAGCGAGTCCCCCGGCACGTCGACCCCGTCGCGCACTGCGTCGGTGCCGAGCAGGCATGCGTCCTTTTCCGCCCGGAACATGTCGACCAGCGTGCCCGTATCGATCGCATCGACGTGCTGGGCATAGAGCGAAAGACCGCGCCGGGCGAGCGGCTCGATCAGCCGCCCGTGAACGGCCCTGAGCCTGGAGATGGCCGTAAACAAGCCCAGCGCGCCGCCGGCGGAGGCGATGAAGAGCTCACGGTAGGCGGCCGCGACCTGGTCCATGTCCTCGCGGTTGACGTCGTTGACGACCAGGATCCGCGCGTTGCGCGGATAGTCATACGGGCTGTCGTGGGTGATGCGGCGGACGCTGTAGGGGAGGTGCACGACGCCGGTGCGCATTTCCGCGCTCTGCCAATCGTCGGGGGCCTCGGGGGGCCGGTCCTTGAGGGTCGCGGAGGTGATGATGATTCCGTCGGCGCGTTTGAGCACGATTTCCGCGAGCGGCTCGGTCGGGTCGATCCAGTGGCTGTGCATGCCGACGTCGATCTCGCGCTCCCATTGCTGCTCGATTGCGAACCACGCCACGAACGAGGGATGCGGCCGGTCGACCAGCCCGTCGAGCATGTGGACGAAACCACCGATCTTGAGCTCTCCCCGGCGCCGGAGCGAGCGGGCGATTGCCTCGATGCGCGCCCGCTCGGCGCTTTCGAGCTCGCCGGCCTCGGCATCGAGCTTTTTCAGCAACTGTGCGGCGAGCGCCAGCATCGGCCGCTTGAGGTCGACAAGCTGCGCGGAAAGCAGGCCGGCTTCCCGATCGAGTCCGTCGATCAGCGGATGACAGTCGGTCTCGAGCGTCTGACCGCCGGCGTTCTCAGCCCGCGCCAGCACCTGCCGGCGGACAAGCGTCAACAAGAGCTCGCTCTGGCCTTCGGGCGTTTCCGCATGGATTCGCTGCTGCCATCCGGGGCCGGGGAGCACGCGCGCCGTGTCGGCGATTTCGTCGACGAGTTTCCCGGTTGTTTCGTCGGCGGCCACCAGATCTCCGATGCGGTCGGCGAGGCTGCGGCCTCGTCTGTGTCGACCTTCGGGTCCGCGGATCCAGCGCCTGAGCTCGGCCGTCTCGAGCGCCGTAAGGTGGCCCGAGAAGGCGCTGTCGGCGGCATCGAAGAGGTGATGACCTTCGTCGAAGACCAGCCTGCGAACGTGACTGTCGCCGTCGGTTTCCTCACCCGGAACAACGCCAAGCGCGTAGTCGACTGCCGCCCGATGCAGAACCAGGGCATGATTGGCGATGACCATGTCGGCTCTGCTCGCGGCGCGCTGGGCGCGTTCGATGAAGCAGCGCCGGTAGTGCGGGCAGGCCGAATAGATGCATTCGCCGCGCCGGTCGGTCAGGCCGAGGTTCTGCGGCGTCGTCTGCCGCCCGGTGTCGTGTGCCTCGGACATGAGGCTCATCACCCAGGCCGGAAAGTCGCCCCCCGCCATGTCGCCGTCGCGGCTGTAGCGCGCCCAGCGCGCGATCAGCGCCGCGGTGAGCGACGTCGCGGCGTTGCGCCCCGTCAGCCGGCCGAAGATCTCCTGCATGTTGAGCAGGCAGAGATAGTTCTCGCGCCCCTTGCGGACGACGACGCGCTCGCGCCGCTCCTGCGGATCAGGAAACATGCGGGCTGTTTCCTGCTCGAGTTGCCGCTGCAGGTTTTTCGTGTACGTCGACAACCAGACCGGCGTGCCGTTGCGCTTTGACCACAATTGGGCCGGCGCCAGATAGGCGAGGGTCTTGCCAAGGCCCGTGCCGGCCTCGGCGAGCAGGATATTGTTCTCGTGCGGCTTCTGGCGCGGTGCGAAGGCATGAACCGCGGCCGCACAATAGGCCCGCTGTCCGGGCCGGTTTTCGGCATCGTCTCCGAGCAGCTGATCGAGCACCGCCAGCGCTGCCTCCTGCTCGACCCCATGATGCGATCCCGGTGTCGGAGGTCCCTCATCCTCCCACTCGGGGATTCGGTCCCAGACGTTGAGACCCGTTCCGAAGGCATCGCTCCGCAGAGAGCCATTGCCTTGCGCAAGGGCCTTCAGTACCGGCTCTGCCCACGGCCAGTTCGTCCGGCCGAGAAAGTTGGCGATCTCGGCCGTTTCCCTGCGGTCGGGAAAGGTGCGAAGACTGAGCCGGCGGAGAAGCTCCTGGGCGCAGCCGATGAGAGCTTCCGCGCCGTCGCGGGGGCTAACGTGGAGAACCCTTGCAAGCCCCGCCGGGGTCGGGATGGCGAACCGGGCCGGCAACACGAAGGCGTAGAGCTCTGCGACGTCGAGATGCCGGACCGCGGCAGCTGCACGCGCAGCACTTCGAGACACGCCGACGATAAGGCTCAGCCGGTCAATGAGGTAAGGCGCGTGGCAGACGAGATGCGGCTCCCGCGCCAGACATGCGAGCCCCTGTGCGGCGGAAAGCTCCTCGGCGGCTCCGTGAGCAGTAAGCCTCGCCAGCCCCGTGCCCTTTTGCACCGCGACCGGAAACGGAAAGACTTCGCTTGGCCGCTCGGGATGCTCGTCGTTCATCGAAGGTTTCGGGCCTTGCGCCCAAAGCAACGGCGCATCTCGTTGACCGCTTCAGGCCGCCCGACTACCAGTGTTGCAGCCTCCCGGTCTGCAGGGTACGCCCTCCTCATGAACCATCTCCGCGACTTCCGCAGCGCAGCGCTCGACAGCAAGGCCTGGCCGTTCGCCGAGGCGCGCAAGGTGCTGCAGCGCTTCGAGCGTCGCGGTGCAATGCCCGCCGAAGTCCTGTTCGAGACCGGATACGGGCCATCGGGAGTGCCGCACATCGGCACGTTCGGCGAGGTTGCGCGCACGACCATGGTCAGGCACGCCTTCGAGACCCTGTCGGATGTGCCAACGCGCCTTCTGTGTTTTTCCGACGACATGGATGGTCTGCGCAAGGTCCCGGACAACATTCCCAATCGCGACATGGTGGCCCGATATCTCGGCAGGCAGCTCACCAAGGTACCCGATCCGTTCGGCAAGTACGAGAGTTTCGGCCATCACAACAATGCCATGCTGCGCCGTTTTCTGGACCAGTACGGTTTTGAGTACGAATTTGCCAGCTCCACCGAATACTACCGCTCGGGGCGTTTCGATGCGGCGTTGCGGCGCGTGCTCGAATGCTACGATGCGGTGCTCGCCGTCATGCTGCCGTCGCTGCGCGCCGAGCGCGCGTCGAGCTATTCGCCGTTCCTGCCCATACACCCCAGGACCGGCATCGTCATGCAGGTGCCGATCGAGGAACGCCGGCTCGATTCCGCGACCATCGTGTGGCGGGACCCGGAAACGGCCGAGCGCTTCGAGACGCCGGTGACCGGCGGGCACTGCAAGCTGCAATGGAAGCCTGATTGGGGCATGCGCTGGTATGCGCTCGGCGTCGACTATGAGATGTCCGGCAAGGATCTGATCGATTCCGTGAAACTGTCGGCGGAAATCTGCCGGGTGTTGGGCGGTGAGCCGCCGGAAGGCTTCAACTACGAGCTGTTCCTCGACGAGAACGGGCAGAAGATCTCCAAATCGAAGGGCAATGGCCTTACCATCGACGAGTGGCTGCGCTACGCCAGCCCGGAAAGCCTGCAGCTCTTCATGTATCACAGGCCCCGCGAGGCCAAACGGCTCTTCTTCGACGTCATCCCGCGTCATGCCGACGAATATTTCTCGCACCTCGCGGCCTACCGGCGGCAGGACCAGCCCCGGCAACTCGCCAACCCGGTGTGGCATGTCCATGCCGGCAAGCCTCCGACCGTCGACATGCCGGTCAGTTTCGCACTTCTGCTCAACCTCGTCAGTGCGTGCAACGCCTCCGACCCCGACATCCTGTGGGGCTTCATTGAGCGCTATGCGCCCGGCGCCTCGCGCCAGACTCATCCGGCGATCAACCGCCTGGTGACCTACGCGTTGAACTACTTCAATGATTTCGTGAAGCCGGCGAAAAGATACCGCGCCGCCGACGAAGTCGAGCGCGCGGCGCTGGAGAAGTTGTCGGAAGGGCTGGCCGCGCTGCCCGCCGGCGCCACCGGCGATGAGATACAGTCGCTGCTTTACGACATCGGCCGGGCCGTTCCCCGCTACCAGGATTTGCAGGCCAAGGGCGCCACGCCACAACGCCCCGGCGTTTCGCTCGCCTGGTTCAACGCCATCTATCAGATTCTGCTCGGCGAGGAGCGTGGTCCGCGCTTTGGCCCGTTCGTGGCGCTCTACGGCATCGAGGAGACCCGCCGTCTCATCGCCGATGCGCTGGCCGGCAAGCTCCTGTCATCAATCGTCGTCCCATCGCAAGCGGGGACCCAATAGGGCGGCGCAGCATCCTCAACCGATACCGGATTGTCTTGCGGATTGCGCTGGAATGACAGCTACCGCCGGATCAGCGTATTCGATGGGCGCTCCGGATCAAGCAGATGTCGCGCCTGTTCGGCGCCATGGACCGGCAGCAGCGCGGGGTCGAGCAGTCCGATTTGCGCCAGCATGGACGCCTGGTCCCAGTAGATGTGCTCATGGGCAACCTTGCCGCCGTTGAAGCCGACCACGACCACGAACGGCAGCTCGACCCGCCTTCCCGTCGGCGCGACGCCGGGCAATATCGCCGGCATCTCCACGTCGTGGGTGAAGCGCAGGATCAGCTCATCGACTACGCTGCTTTCACCGACCGTTCTGGATATCCGCTGAATCTGCGTGTCCTTGGGCCAGCGGCCGACGAAATGGGAAGCATAGAATTCTCTCACCGCTTCGCGGCCAAATCCGCCCGTCAGCACCGGCACATGGACGAGGTACGGCGTTTCCGTCATCGTCGCCATGGTGGCGTCCACATCGAGGTCGACGAACTCTGCCGCCACGTGGGCGTCGAAAACCGCCCCGAGGTCAGGGCTTGGCGTCATGGTCTGGTCCTCCCGCGTTTGTGATCGTGCTGCTGATGTTGGTTGATGGCCGCCAGCGCCACGGCGATCCGCCCGGCAAGCTCCGCGTTGTTCCTGATCAGCGCGGTGTTGGCGCCGACCGTGCGGCCCTCGGAAAGCTCGGCGAGACGGGCCAGGAGAAAGGGTGTCAGCTCCTTGCCTGCCACGTCGGAGGATTGTGCGTCGGCGAGCGCCTGCTCGATGCGAGCGTTGACGAGATCCGGCTCCAGCGCGTCGGCCGCAGGGATGGGGTTGGCGATGAGGAGCCCCGAGGGAATTCCCAGTGCATGGTGCCGTGCGATCACCCGGGCGATATCCTCTACGCTGTCGAAGCGGTGCGCGACTTTGGCGCCGCTGGCGCGGGCGAAGAACGCGGGAAACTCATCGCTTCCATAACCCAGCACCGGGACGCCCAGCGTCTCGAGCACCTCGAGCGTTTTTGGAATGTCCAGGATGGACTTGGCGCCGGCGGCGACGACCGCGATAGGTGTCGAGCCGAGTTCCTTGAGATCGGCAGAGATATCGAACGTCGTTTCTGCGCCGCGGTGAACTCCGCCGATGCCGCCCGTGGCGAAAACGCCGATGTGTGCCCTGGCGGCGAGAAACATGGTCGCCGCCACCGTCGTGCCTGCCGAACCGCCTTTGACGAGAACTGCGGGGATATCGCGGCGGGAAGCTTTTTCGGCGGACTTGTCGCCGGCGAGGTCGTGCATCTCCTGAGGCGCCAGTCCGACACGGACGCGGCCGCGCAGGATGGCGATCGTTGCGGGAATTGCGCCGGCTCCGCGCACCGCTTTTTCTGCCGCACGCGCGGCCTCGGCGTTGGCCGGATAGGGTAGCCCGTGCGTGATCAGCGTGGACTCGAGAGCCACCACCGCCCTACCGCTGCGCAGTGCCGCTTCGACCTCGGCGCTGATCTCGATGCCGCTATCGCTCATGGCTGTCATCGCTACGCTGCAGCCCGCTCTGCGGCAAGAACGATCGCGCCACGTTCTCGCGTGACATTCGGGTGGCGACGGCGCCGGGCGACGACACCGTGAATGCTGCGCAAGCCGCACCGAACTCGACCGCGTCGGCGAGCGAAGCACCCTCGGCAAGCCTCAGAACGGTTCCGGCGATCAGCGCGTCACCGGCGCCCGAGACATTGACCCTTGCCACGGCCGGCGCTGCGACCCAGAGAGCCGGTCCATCGGCCAGTCCATGAACGCCGGCGGGTCCTTCGGTCAGCACTACGGCGGCGGCGCCGCGCTCCCGCAGTCGGCGCATCGCCGGCAGCGCTTCCTGTGTTCCCGTCAATGCCCGGGCTTCGTCGCGGTTGAGAAACAGAAAATCGATCTGGCTGAGGTCAGCGCCGAGCCGGGCCGACTTGGCCACCGAGACGGCATCGACCGCCAGGCGGAAGGAAATGGACTTGCGCGCCTTGCGGAGCCTTGCGAGCGCCGCCTGCGGCAGGTTGCAGTCGGCAAAAACCCAGGAATGGGCGCGCAATGCCGGGGCGAGCTCGTCGATCCACGAGGCCGGCCAGGCCTCGAAGATGTCCATGTCGGCGAACGCGGCAAAGAGCTCTCCGCCGTGGAACACGGCCGTGTATTCCGCGGTCCGCGCCTCCGTAACGATGCGCAGGTATTGCGAATCCACGCCGGTCGCCTCGATCGCGGTCTTGAGCTCCGCCCCGGCCGGGTCAGCGCCGATCAGGCTCGCCAACGAAACGCGGCATCCGAGCCGGGCGAGATTTTCGGCCACGTTGCGCGCAACGCCGCCATGGCCGATGCGCGAGCGCACCGGATTCGAGGTCGCTCTTTGCGGAGCCGCGATCGATTTCGAGCACCCGGTCGATCACCGCTCCGCCGACGCACAGGATTGCTGGTGGTGGAACGCTGGCCATTGTTCCTGCAATTTTAGCCAATCTGCATTTTCCACCCAGGCCGGGTATCGAAAACCGGGCACTTGGCGATGGGTCGTTCAGCAACTGGGCGCCGCGGAGTTGTGCTGTCGTCGAGGTCACGCCTCCGTCGTTTGAGCATGAATGCCAAACAATGGTATAGTGGTTTTATGAGCAGAATCTTGGATCGCGCCTATAAGAAAGCGCGAACGCTGCCCAATGATCGGCAGGACGAAGTCGGTGAAATCCTATTGTCCATTGTGGAGCAGGACACGTCGAAAGTGCGCCTCTCCGCTGAGCAGCAGGACGAGGTGCGACGCCGGCTGGCAGATCCTGGCGCGGTTGTCCCCGAGCACGAAATCAAGACGTTCTTCCGCAAACTGACCGGATGAAGGTCATCTTTCGTGATGCCGCTCGCTCTGACATTAAAGCGATCCATGATTACATCTCGCGGGACGACCCACAAACCGCCCGTCAAGTCGCAACTCTGATCAAATCGGCTACCGATCGACTGTCGCGGTTTCCTTACTCCGGGCGCCGTGGAGCAGTAGAAGGCACGCGAGAACTCGTCGTGCCCCGATTGCCCTACATCGTAGTCTACCTCGTCACCGCAGACATCGTGGAAATTGTTGCCGTTTTCCACGCCGCGCAGGATCGTCCAGGAAAATAGCGCCAGGAAGCAAGCGATTTTGCCATGACAATCGAACCGGCATGAGCAGCCTCTATCGATGCCTCCGCCCGCTGCTCTTCCAGATCGATCCGGAATTGGCGCATTCCCTGGCGCTTCAAACTTTGAAGTGGGGGCGATTGCCTCGCGGCCAACCCCGCAGCGATCCTGCACTTGCGGTTTCCGTACTTGGTCTTGAGTTTCCCAATCCATTGGGCCTTGCCGCCGGTTTCGACAAGAACGCGGAAGCGGCGGAAGCATTACTCGCCCTGGGCTTCGGCGCTGTCGAGGTGGGCACCCTCACCCCGTCCGCGCAGCAGGGAAACCCCCGTCCGCGGCTCTTCCGCCTCACAGAAGATCAGGCCATCATCAATCGGCTGGGTTTCAATAATTACGGCCACGATGCAGCCCGCCGTCGCCTGCAAGCGCGCCGCGGCGGAGGAGGCATCATCGGCGTCAACATCGGCGCCGGCAGGGATGCTGCTGATCCGGTCGCCGACTATGTCGCAGGCATCACCGCTCTGAACGACGTTGCGGACTTTCTCACGGTGAATATTTCTTCGCCCAACACGCCCGGGCTGCGCGCGCTTCAGGTGCGTGACCGGCTGGAAGCGCTGATCGCCCGCCTGGGCGAAGCGCGTGCGAAACTCACCCGCCCGAAGCCGCTGCTCATCAAGATCGCGCCCGATCTCGGCGAAGGCGAGCTTGAGGACATTGCGAGGGTGGCGTTGGCCGGCGGTATCGATGGCATAGTGGTCTCCAATACGACCGTCACCCGCCCGTTCCTTCGGTCGAAGTATGCCGGGCAAGCGGGCGGTCTATCGGGCCGGCCCCTCTTCGAGCTTGCGACCGGTCAGCTGGCGCGCCTCTATGAGCTCACTTCCGGCAGGCTCCCGCTTATCGGCGTGGGCGGCATCGATTCGGCCGATACCGCATTCGAGAAGCTTCGCGCCGGCGCATCCCTGCTGCAGCTCTACTCGGCGATGATCTACCAAGGGCCGGGAATCGCCCGGGCGATCAACAGGGAACTATCGCAGAAACTCGCGCGGGCCGGCATCACTCATGTGAGCCGGCTCACCGGCAGCGGGGTCAAGGACTGGCTCTAAGTCTAAGCAGAAGTCCGAAAACCCTCACACAACCGGACCAGCCGATCCGTAGCAGCCATTGTCATGCAGACTTAATGGGCCGATTTGCACTGGGGATCGTGAACTGGAAATCAGTGCCGTGCGGTCGTGCTCGGCGAGGCCCAGAGTCGGCCACCGTGCGCCTCGATAATGCTTCGACAGATCGACAGCCCCATGCCCATGCCTGTGGGCTTGGTCGTGAACAGCGGATCAAAGATGCGATGACGGATCGCTTCCTCGATTCCAGTGCCCGAATCCTTGATCGTGACCTGAATGCTGCCTTCGCCGTCGACCTTCGATCCGATCCGCAGGACGCGAGGTCGATCGGTCACGAAGCTCATGGCGTCCGCCCCGTTCATGATCAGATTCATGATGACCTGTTGCAGCTGGACGCGATCGCCCAATGCAGGCGGAAGTTCCGCGGGCAGCGTCGTCTGAACCGCCACCGAGCGGCTCCGCAGCGCGCTCGCCGTCAGTGCGAGGACCTCCCGGATCGCCTCGTTGATGTCGAGCGCAATGTATTCCGGCTTGCGATGTTTGAGCAGCGCCCGAATGCGCGCGATCACCTCGCCTGCGCGATTGCCCTCCTCGACGATGCCTTCGAGCGAGTCCCTCGTCTCCTCGAGATTGGGCGGGGCGTGGGCCAACCATCGGAGCGCCGCATTTCCATAGGTGACGACCGCAGCGAGCGGTTGGTTGATTTCATGGGCGATGGACGCCGCGAGTTCGCCCATGGTCGTGAGCCGCGCCACTCGCGCGAGCTCCGCCTGCGCCTCGTGCATGGCCGCGTTGGCGCGGACGCGCTCGGTCTCGTCCATCGTGACGCCAATGTACTCGACCACGTCTCCGGACTCTTCGAACGGTTTGCCGACGCTATGAAGGTGCTTGACCGTCCCATCGCGCAGCACGGCGCGGAACGGGATGTCGAAGGGTTTCTTGTCCCGGATCGCTCGCGCGCTGTTCTCTTCCAGAGAAGCTCGATCCTCCGGGTGAATGAGTTCGATGAACATCTGATGGGACAACTGCGTCGTTGCCGGGTCGAGGCCGAAGATGCGCCACTCTTCCGGCGACCAGAACAGCTCGCCGGTCTTCGTATTCCTGGCCCAGCAACCGGTATGGCTCAGCTTTTCGGCTTCGGCCAGATAAGTCGCGGATCGTCGCAAATCGTGGACGAGTTGCTCTCGTTCGCGCTCCGCGTTCGATCAGATCCGTGACATCCCGGTTGATGCCGACCATGCGCACGGGCCGCCCGTCCGCGTTTCGGATGGTTTGCGCCGACGCCGCGAATGGTGCGGATGGCGCCGTCCGCTCGCCGCACCCTGAAGTCGGAGCCTGAACTCGCGATCGCCGCGAAGCGCGGCCTCGACATCGGCATTGGCCTGCGCGAAGTCTTCCGGCACGAGGCACCGCGACCATGCGTCGAAAGCGCCACTGAACTCATCCTTGCGAACGCCGTAGAGCCGGTACATCGAGTCGTCCCACACCAGCCGATCCTGCTCGACGTCCCAGTCCCAGATGCCGAGCCCTGCCGCGTCGATGGCGAGTTGCAGCCGCTCTTCGCTCACGCGCAGGCGGGCTTCGCTTTCCTTCAGCTCGCGCTCGCGACTCTTCCGCGTCTCGACTTCTCCGACCAGATCGTCAAACGACTTCTTGAGCCTGGCCGCCATGGCGTTGAACGATTCCGCGAGGGCATCCAGCTCCTCCAATTTGCTGCCTGGCACCCGGACGCTCAGGTCCCCGCGAGCCATCGTCCGCGTCGCCTGCGCCATGCGCCGGAGCGGCGCGGTCACCATCGACGCCAGTGCTGCGGCCAGCACGAGGGAGAGCACCAGCGCCAGGGCGAACACCATCGCGGAACGGCTGTTGGCTTTGCGCAAGCCCGCCAGATAGAACGCTTCGGGCATGGCCGTGACCAGAGTCCAATGATGGCCGGCGCTGTCGTCGCGATACGCGGTCGCGTAGGTCAGCCACGTTTCCCGCGAGAGCGGCTTCGCCGTGACGTAATCGAACTGGAACTCCGTCGCTGCGTGCAGACAGGCCCGACGGACCGGTGTGCCGCGCCAGAGCCGCAACCGCGCTCTCCACCACCGGGTCGCCGACGGAAGCGGACGAGGCGATCATCTTGCCGGTTCCGTCAAGGATGAAGGCGCGACCATCCGTGCCGACGGCCTGGCTTCGCAGCAGAGACGACGAGAGCGTCTTCGCGCTGGGCGCCTGCCGGCGGCGGCGAACGTGCGAGGTAGTCGTCCAGCCGCATGCGGATGTTCGCCGACATTGCCTGATGGAGCTTCGTCGCCAGCATCGCTGCATCATCGTCTGCGCTCTGAAGCGCGACAATCGCCGTGGCGCCAACCATCACGAGCACCAGTGCGATGAACGGCGTGAAGATGAAGATCCGGATTGGCAGGCCTTCCTGTACCGGGTCGGCGCTGTCCCCGCGTCTCGCCGCGACCTGATTCCCAGATCCACTCGCTGCTCCCGATCGCGCGTTCTCTGACGTGTCCGGGGATCTCCGCCCAGAACCATCCGAACCGTCTGGCCAGCGGCAGGGCGACCAGAAAGGCCACGGGCCCCATTACCCAGGTGATCGACGTCGTGAAGAACAGCGCCGACGTGATGCTGTGATACGAAATCCCCGAGGGGAACTGATCCGAACACACGTACCCCCACAACACGGGTTCCAGCGTCATGAACAAGACGGCGGCCGCCAGATATCGCCACCACGTCCTGGCCATCCGAAAGTCGGGATTCTTGCCGATGAACTGGTGGGCAATCCAGAAACACGCGGGATTGATGAAATATCCCGGCAGCCAGGCGAGCAGGAACTCCGGAGGGACACCCTCGATCAAGTCCGACAACCCGTACGCGAACGGAATGGTGATGAGCGCCGGGTAGCCCAGAAGAACGACGCACAGCAGAACGACCAGATCCTTCAAGGACTCGAACGTCTGTGCGCCCGGGACCAGCACGATGAATGATCCGATGTAGCCGGTCGCGATGATCAGCACGAACGTCAGCGGCACGCTCAGGAACGCCTTCGCGTCCCACGTCTGCCGCGCCCGGCCGAATCCCCAATGCTCCCCGATCCGGAATGTAAAGCCGCCGAATGCGCAGATAGCCAGGAAGAGGCCGACGATATAGGCGAATCGCCCCCACACCTCCAGCATCGGAAGGGGGATGCTGCCAACGATCGCCTCAAACCAGGTGATGACGGCCGTCATGGTGGATCACGGGGCGTTGTGACGGATGCGCGATGCAGTTGTACCAAGAAACGCGGCGAATTTGCCGGAAGCCAGAGTGGTTAGCTGTCATTCCCGCAATCCCGCCTTGCGCAAGCCGTCGAGCAGGTGGTTGAGCAGCGCCGGTTCCGCATAGGGTTCTGCCGCGGCGACCAGCGCGATCTTGGCGTCGGGCCTAGCCTTCAGGAAGGCAGCTAGCTCCCGACGCGCCTCATCCGGCCGGCCAGCATGTGCGTAGGCTGCCGCAAAGAAGGCGTAGTGCCAGACATGGAACGTCGACATGTTGCGCAGCGCAACGATGGCCTCGTCGTAGCGGTTCAAATGAAAGAGCGCGTTGAAGCGGACCTCCCAGAACCATGTCGGCGAAAAGGGATCGCGCTCCATCGCCGCTTCCAGGCTTTGCACCGCCTCGGCCAATCTGCCGATCCGGACCAGCCAGTTGGCGCGGTCGGCCGCGATGTACACGTCGTTCGGGTTGAGGCTCACGGCACGGTCAAAATGTATGCCCGCAAGATCGAATTTCCGCTGATGCATGGCGACGTAACCCATCGCGTCGTGGCTCGCGGCATCGTGGTCATCGAGCGCCAGGGCCGTGCGCGCACACGCATCGGCTCGCTGGAGTTTCTCAGGCTCTTGGTCCAGCCAATACTGGACGACCAGGGCCAGCGCCCGGAAGGCGTAGGCATGGATGTAACCGGGATCCAACTCGATGGCACGAGCATAGAAAGTTTCAGCACCGGCGAGATCGAAACAGGCGTCACGCTCCCGCCCCTGCAGGAAATAGTCGTAAGCTGCCAATTCCGGGGTTGGTTTCCGCTTGGCCAATTCGGTGCCACTGGCAGCCACGCGCCCCACCAGGGTGGCGGCGATGGTGCGCGCGATCTCGTCCTGGACGGTGAAGACATCCTGCAAGTCCCGATCGTAGCGTTCGGCCCACAGATGCGTTTCGGTCGCGGCGTTGATGAGCTGAGCCGTGACTCGGAGCCGGCCGCCGAAGCGGCGCACGCTGCCCTCGACGATGTAACGAACGCCCAGTTTCCGCCGCACGGCGCCCATGTCGACCGCCGGGCCGCGAAACTGGAACGAGGAGTTGCGGGCGATGACGAATAGCGACCGGTAGCGCGATAGCTCTGTAATAATGTCTTCGGTGATTCCGTCGGAGAAATACTGCTGATCGGCATCATCGCTCATATTGGTGAACGGAAGGACTGCGATTGACGGCTTGGACGGCGACACGGCGCTGGTTGTGGCGTCGGAGGACGGTTTCACGCCGACCTCGATACGGAACATGCGGATCGGCTTGGCGATGTTCTTGACCTCACGTTCGCCCAGATCCTGAAGATCGAGGGCAATCTTGCCGCGGATCTCGTCGTTCACCTTGCCAGAAATACAGATACCGCCGGGCTCTGCCATCGCCTCCAGCCGCGCCGCGATATTGACCCCATCGCCATAGAGATCTCCGTTCTCGATGACGATATCACCCAGATTGACGCCGATGCGCAGCACGATCCGCTGATCGTCCGGCGCCTCGACATTCGCCGCCATCATGTCCTCTTGCAGGCGGACAGCACATTCAACGGCATTGACCGCACTTGCAAACTCTACCAATACTCCGTCTCCCATAGTTTTCACGATGCGGCCGTGGTGGCGCCTGAGCAGTGGTTCGAGCACGCTCTTGCGACGGGCTTTGAGGGCAGCCAGCGTACCGGCTTCGTCCACCTCCATGAGGCGGCTGTATCCGACCACGTCGGCGGCGAGGATGGCCGCAAGTCGACGCGTGACTTGTTCTTCGGCCATGGGGTCAGATTGCTTTCTGAGAGCTACGGATGGGATTGTACTGACGCCCTGCAGGGAAGTCTACCGAGCCGGATGTCCAGTTCGGGTCACGAGCCGCCCCGCCCCCTCGGCGCTTGGCTGCAAGAGACCGGAAGCGGACGCCTCAGACTTGAGCGCCGCGCTGGCAAGCCTCCCAACCCTGCATAGCGGGCAAAGACTTGTGATCTTCCTACACATTCGCAGAACGTTCCGCGGCCCCGCGAACGGGCGGGAAGCTGGCCTCTTCCAGCGCCTTGAGGCGCGCGCCCAGCGTGATGGCGCGGATCACGAAGAAGGTGTTGAGGGAAAGCCACAACCCGTGATTGCCCAGCGACCGGGTGGCGATCCACCATACCGCCAGGTAGACCACCAGACTGATGAGCATCATGTTGCGCATGTCGGCGGTACGCGTAGCCCCGGTGAAGATGCCGTCGAGCTGAAAGCAGATCACCCCGGCAATCGCGGAAATCGCCACCCACGGCAGATAGATTTTGGCCGTGGCGCGCACCTCCGCATTGGTGGCCAGGAGATCGATGATTGCCGGCCCGCCGAGGTAGATGACGAGCGCCAGCAGCGCTCCCACCACCAGAGCCCACAGCGTGGTGATGGCGACGGCGTCGCGGTAGCGCTGGCGTTCGTGCGCCCCCACTGACTGTCCGACGAGGGCTTCGGCAGCGTAGGCAAAACCGTCGACGAGGAAGGCGGCTACCTCGAACAGGTTGATCAGCACGGCATTGGCGGACACGATCACATCGCCCGCCTTTGCTCCCTGCGCCGCATGCCACCAGAACGCGAAGACCAGGCACCAGGTGCGGATCATGATGTCGAAGTTGATGATGAAGGTGCGCCGGAACCTGGCGGCATCAAAAATCAGCGCGTGGTCGGGCCGAAGGCCGCGCCGCCGCAGCTCCAGCCCGACCACTGCAAGACCAACGAAGGCGGCGCTGATTTCGGCGATCAGAGTTCCCAGCGCGACGCCGTCCGAGGTCATGTCGAAGTGCAGGACGAACAACGCATCGAGCGCGATATTGGAGAGATTCAGGTAGAGTTGCAGCGCCAGCGCCAGTCCGGCCCGGCCCTGGCCGATCAGCCAGCCGAGCACGACGAAATTGACCAGCGCGAACGGCGCCGACCGGATACGGATGCGAAAGTAGACTGCCGCATGGTGCTCGACCTCGGCCGAGCCCTGGACGAATTCGGCGACCATCTTCTCGATGAGCGGAGCCGCCGTGATCAGGCCCAGTCCGCAGACCGCGGCCACCAGCAGGGCGCGGAAGAGGACGGCGGCGAGCTCGCGCTCATCACCCGAACCATATGCCTGTGCGGCAAGTCCGCTCGTCCCCAGGCGCAGAAAACCGAATCCCCAGTAGAGGAAACTGAAGATCAGCGAGCCGATGGCGATGGCGCCGATAAAGTAGGGCTCCGGCAGCCTGCCGATCACGGCCGTATCGACGACGCCGATCAGCGGCTCCGAAACGTTGGAGAGCATGATCGGGACGGCGATCGCCAGGACGCTTTTGTGGGTGACCGCGCCGAGGCCTCTGCTCATGGTCCTGCTCGAAGGTTAACTTTCTCGGTAAACTCTCCGTTAAACTGTGGAGGGGACAGAGTTTTTTTGGCGGGATCGGAGGATTGTGAGACCTGCTGCCGCAGGGTCATGTAATTTCTTACCTGGACGTCATATTGGTTCAGAAGGAAGCCTCAAAAACTTTGAAAGGACAGTGGTGTGAATGAAGTGGCCCAAGTCCGGTCGAGCCGGGAGCGAACCTATTCCATCAGCGAACTGTGTCGCGAATTCGAGGTGACACCCAGGACCCTGCGCTTTTATGAACAGAAGGGATTGTTGGCGCCTGCCCGGCGAGGCTGGACGCGGCTCTTCAGCTACCGGGATCATGCCAGGTTGAGGCTCATCCTTCGCGGCAAGCGAGTGGGCTTCACACTCGAAGAGATCAAGGAGATGCTCGATCTCTACAACCTGCGCGATGGGCAGGTCACTCAGTTGCAGGTTGCCTCGGTTAAAATGCGCGATCGGCTCGAGGTTCTGCGGCGGCAACGAAGCGAGCTGGAGGCGGCCATCGCCGACCTCGAGCGAACTTGCGGCATAGTGGAAGGCATGTTACGCGAACGTCAGGAGCGCCCGAAGGCCGTACAGGAGCGTCCGAAGGCCGCAAACGAGCGCTGAGCTTCACGACCCGGAATCCGTGGAGGCGAGAAGATGACCGGGTTGCAGGTGGCCACCCCCGAGTGGTTTGACAGTGAGCTTGAGCTGCTCGGCGAGACCTGCCGGCGTTTCTACCTCGATGAATGCGCCCCCCAATACGAGCGATGGGAAAGTCAGGGTCAGGTCGACAGGGATATCTGGCTGAGGGCGGGAGACATCGGCCTATTGTGTCCCTCGGTACCGGAAGCGTTCGGCGGGCCCGGCGGGAACTTCGCCCATGACGCCGTCATAGCGCACGCAGCGACCCGGTTCGGCATCGACGGGCTCGGCCTCGGTTTCGCCCTCCACAGCTCGATCGCTGCTCCCTATCTTCTTCAGTACGCTTCCGAGGATCAGAAGCGCCGCTGGCTGCCCAAGCTCGCGCACGGGCAAATGATCGCTGCCATCGCGATGACCGAGCCGGTGGCGGGCTCCGATCTCCAGGGTATCCGCACCGCCGCTGCGCGCCGCGGCAACCAGTACGTGATCAACGGTCAGAAGACCTTCATCACCAACGGGCAGCTTGCCGAGCTGATCGTGGTGGTCGCCAAGACGGACCCCGCCGGGGGCGCCAAGGGCACCAGCCTCTTCGTCGTAGAGACTGAAAACAGCGACGGGTTTCGCCGCGGCGGCAACCTCGACAAGATCGGCTTCAAATCCAACGATACCGCCGAGCTGTTTTTCGACGGGGTCGAGGTGCCGGCAGAGAACCTGCTGGGGATGGAAGAGGGCCAGGGATTCTACATGCTCATGGAGCAGCTTCCCCAGGAGCGGCTGGTCATCGCGCTGGGCGCGATGGGCCGCATCGAGCGGGCCCTCGAGGTTACCATCGACTACGTGCGCAACCGTCAGGCGTTTGGCGCGGCCCTCATCGATTTCCAGAACACGCAGTTCGTGCTCGCCGAATGCAAAGCCGAAGCCACCATAGCCAAGGTGTTCGTCAATTACTGCATCGGCGAACACCTGAAGAAAACGCTCGACACCGCCACCGCCTCGATGGCGAAATACTGGTTGACCGATCTGCAGTGCAGGATCATCGACCGATGCCTGCAGCTGCATGGCGGCTATGGCTACATGAATGAATATCCGATCGCCCGCATGTATCGCGATGCGCGCGTCGAGCGCATCTACGGCGGCACCAACGAGATCATGAAGATGCTCATTGCACGTACTTTGTAGGAATCGCACAGATGCCCGAATGCTTCGTCTATGATCATGTGCGCACCCCGCGCGGCCGCGGCAAGGCGGATGGCTCGTTGCATGAGGTGACCGCCCTCGAGCTCGCCTCGCAGACCCTGCGTTCGATCCGCGATCGCAACGGCCTCGACACGCGACTTGTCGACGATGTGGTGCTGGGCTGCGTCGATCCGGTCGCCGAGGCGGGCGCCAACATCGCGCGCACGGCGGTGCTCAACGCCGGTTACGCCCAGACGGTCGCCGGCATCCAGGTCCATCGCTTCTGCGCTTCGGGCCTCGATGCCATCAATTTCGCCTCCGCCGAGATCATGAGCGGCGTGCACGACATGGCGGTGGGCGGCGGGGTGGAATCCATGAGCCGCATCGGCATCGGCGCATCCGGAGGCGCCTGGCCGGTCGATCCGGCGGTGGCGCTGAAGAGCTATTATCTGCCCCAGGGCATCTCCGCCGATCTCATCGCCACCAAATTCGGCTACTCGCGCGATGATGTCGACGCCTATGCAGTGGAAAGCCAGAAGCGCGCCGCCGCTTCCTGGTCGACGGGAGCGTTCGCCAGATCGGTGGTTCCGGTGAAAGACAGGAACGGTCTGACGATTCTCGATCGCGACGAGCATATGCGGCCGGATGCGAGCATGCAGTCGCTGGCCGCGCTCAAGCCGGCGTTCGCCGAGTGGGGCGAACAGCATGGTTTCGACGCGGTCGCCGTTCAACGCTATCCGGAGCTGGAGAACATCAAACATGTCCATCATGCCGGGAACTCGTCGGGCATCGTCGATGGCGCAGCCGCGGTTCTGCTAGGCAACCGGCGGGTCGGCCGCCGCGCCGGCCTGAAGGCGCGCGGCCGCATCAGGGCGTTCGCCAACATCGGTTCCGAGCCCTCGATCATGTTGACGGGCCCGGCCGACGTGACACGCAAGGTTCTGAAACGCGCCAGGATGACGCTTCAGGATATCGATCTCTTCGAGGTCAACGAGGCATTCGCCTCAATGGTGCTGCTCTACAACGAGCTTCTCGATCTCGATCCCGCCAGGGTCAATGTCGCGGGCGGCGCCATCGCCATGGGCCATCCGCTGGGGGCGACCGGCGCCATGATCTTCGGCACGGTGCTCGACGAGCTCGAGCGGCGCGATCTCAATACGGCGCTCGTTACCTTGTGCATCGGCGCCGGCATGGGAACTGCCACCATCGTCGAGCGCATCTGACGGCCATGAGCAACTTTGCCTTCGAAGTGGACGCGGACGGCATTGCCGTCGCGACGTGGGACATGCCCGCCCGGTCGATGAATGTGATCGACCAGGCGACGCTGATGGAACTGGAGCGGATCGCCGAGCGTCTCGCCGGCGATCCGGCCATCAAGAGTTTGATCATCACTTCCGCCAAACCGGCTTTCAGCGCCGGCGCTGACCTCGCCATGCTCGACGAGCTTGCGGAAAGTTTCCTCGCTGCTCGCACCAGCGACGGCGATGTCCAGGCCACCGCGCGACTGATGAGCGAGGCAAGCCGCCTGTCGCGCATTGCGCGAGCGCTCGAAACCTGCGGCAAGCCGCTGGTTGCGGCCATCAACGGCACCTGTCTCGGCGGCGCCTTCGAGTTGGCGCTCGCTTGCCACTACCGCATCGCCGTCGACGACCCTGCGACGAAACTGGGGCTGCCGGAAGCGAAAGTCGGGCTGTTGCCGGGCGGCGGCGGCACCCAACGCCTGCCGCGTCTGATCGGCGCTGAGGAAGCGCTGAAGCTGATGCTGAAGGGCCGCCACATGGATCCCGCCTACGCCTTGCGAGTGGGGGCCATCGATGCCGTCGTCCCGAAAAGCGAGCTCCTCTCCAGCGCGAGAAATTGGCTTGCGGCCGTTGGTAAGTCGCGTCAGCCCTGGGATGAGAAGGGGTTCCAGCCGCCCGGCGGCACACCCTATTCCCCGGCAGGGTTGTCATGGTGGCCGGCCGCCAACGCGCTTTACCGCAAGGAGACCTACGACAATTACGATGCCCAGCGGGCGATCATGAGCTGCGTTTACGAGGGCCTCTCGGTAAAGTCGATCGACGCCGGGTTGCGCATCGAGGCGCGCTACTTCACGAGCCTTCTCCTCGGCAAGCAATCACGCAACATGATCCGCTCGCTGTTCACCTCCCATCAGGCCCTGAGCAAGGGAGCCCGCCGTCCCGAAGGTTCCGCCAAAGCCGCTTTCGAGAAGGTCGGCATCGTCGGCGCCGGCTTCATGGGCGCCGGAATTGCTTTCGTGAGCGCGCGCGCCGGGCTTGAGGTCGTCCTCGTCGACCGCGATACGGAAACCGCGGAGCGAGCCAGGCGTCTTGCTGCCGATCTCATCGACCGCGCCATCACTGCGGGCCGGGCAGCCGCGGACGATAAACGCCGGCTCCTCGACCGTATCCGGCCGTCAACCTCCTTTTCCGACCTCGCGGCGTGCGATGTCGTCATCGAGGCGGTTTTTGAAGACCGCCCGGTGAAGGCCGATGTGCTGCCGCGCATCGAGAAGGAAATCGGACCACAGGCGCTGCTGGCGTCGAACACTTCCACTTTGCCGGTGACCAGCCTGGCGGAGTATCTTGAGCGGCGCGAGCACTTTCTCGGTCTTCACTTTTTCTCTCCCGTCGACCGCATGGAGCTGGTGGAGATCATCCGCGGCCGGAAGACCTCCGATGCCGCGGTGGCGCAAGGCTTCGATTTCGTGCGCCGCATCGGCAAGACGCCGATCCTCGTCAACGACTTCGCGCGGCTTCTTCACCTCCCGCGTCGTCATGACCTACATGAACGAAGGCATGCACATGCTCGAGGAGGGCGTCCCCGCCGCGTTGATCGAAAATGCCGGCCGGGCGGCCGGCATGCCGGTAGGGCCCCTGGCGCTCGCCGACGAAGTAGCTCTCGATCTGTCGTGGAAGATTCTCCAGGCGACCAGGGCCGACCTGGGCGCCGCCTACCGGCCCGGCCCGGTCGATCGGCTGCTGGAGGAAATGGTCGCCAACCGTGGCCGCTTCGGCCGCAAGAACGGCAAAGGTTTCTACGACTATCCTTCGGGCCGCAAGAAGGTTCTGTGGGCCGGGATCGCCGAGATATGCGCTCCCAGGAGCGCCGGGGAGTTCAGCTTCGAAGAGCTCGAGGAACGCCTTCTCCTCATACAGGCTTTGGAGACGGCTCGCTGTTTCGAGGAAGGCGTGCTGACCGATGTTCGCGAAGCCGATGTCGGCGCCATTCTGGGTTTCGGCTTTCCCCCTTTCACCGGGGGTCCGCTGTCCTATATTGACACCGCCGGCGCCCGCCACGTTCTCGAAAGGTGCCGGTACTATGCCAGGCGGATCGGACCGCGCTATGCTGCTCCGAGGAATGTCACTTCCATGGCGAGGAAAGGCGATGGATTCTATGAGCGGTTTTCTCCCGGCCCTCGCAAAGCGGCGTAGCCTGGCGATCGGACTTGCGCTGGTGCTCGCGCCGGCGGTTTGCCACGCCGAGCAGTCGGCCGGCCGCTTCGTGCTGAAGGACGGCGGCCAGGGCGTCTATCTGCGCCTCGACACCGAAACCGGCGCGATATCCCAGTGCTCGCACGCAGCCCAGGTGTGGTCGTGCAAGGCCGTTGCCGACGACCGCGCGGAGTTGCACAAGGAGATTGCCCGGCTTACCGAGGAAAACGGGGTCCTGACCGCACGGCTCAACAAGCTGGCCAACGAAAAGACCCCGGAGGGCAAGCTCACACTGCCGAGCGACGCCGATATCGACCGCGTACTGACGATCTTCCAGAAGTTTCTCGAGCGGATTTTCGCGTTCATCCGCAGCATGGAGCAGAAACAGGCGGATCAGGGCGTATAGCCGCAACTACTTCGCAGCCGGGCTGCCGCAATACCTGCTCTGCCTCAACTCGGCGCCATGCCCTTGTCGGCCAGCTCCCGCATGGCCTTGTGGTTCTTCCTGAGATGAGCCAGTCCCATGCCGCGCAGTACGTCCGGCGCCTTGGTGAACTGAATGTTGTCATAGCCGACGATCTCGATGCGGTTGCCCCAGGGATCGCGAAAGTCGAGGAACCGGCCGGGCAGGGGCGTCACGCCGGCGGCGGCCAGCGCTTCGCGCACCGCTTCCTTGTCGTCTACCACCAGTCCGAAATGGCGGCTGTCATCGGCGGCTTGGCGGCGCCCCTTCTGCAGCGCCAGGAACTGGTCACCGAGATCGATGAAGGCCGCGCTGTCGCTCTTGCCGCGCAGCGTAAAGTGAAACAGGCGGCCGTAGAAGGCGAGCGCCTCCTCGATATCGCCGACTTCGAGGGCGATGTGATTGAAACCGACCGCGCGCGCCTTGGCCGTTTCGGGCATAGTGATCTCCTGTCAGACGTCAGGGCACCCGCTTGAATGATCCATTCAACCTTGAACGTTTTGTGGCCGCCCAGAGGAGCGTCTATGACCAGGTATGCTCCGAGTTGCGCGCGGGCCGCAAGCAAAGTCACTGGATGTGGTTCGTCTTTCCGCAGCTCCGGGGGCTCGGCCGCAGCGAGCTGGCGCAACGATACGGCATCGCGTCCCGCGCCGAAGCGGAAGCATATCTCCGCCATCACCTGCTGGGTCACAGACTTCGGGACTGTACCCGGCTGGTCGGTGACATCGAGGGACGCACGATCGAAGAGATCTTCGGCTACCCGGACCACCTCAAGTTTCGCTCGTCCATGACGCTCTTCGCCCTGGTCGCGCCGGACGAAACGGTATTCGGGGACCAGCTGCGGAAATACTTCGCCGGCCGATACGATGCTGCGACACGGGGTCTTCTCGAACAGTTGGAGTGATCGGTGCGCCGCCGCGATGTTGGGATGGCTGGAACCATCCACCGGCTCGGGATCAAAAGCCGGGTGCTGAAGGGCAATCCGCTTGGCGATCCTGCGGTGCGGGAGGTTCACGTGTATGCACCGGCGGGCTACCGCGCGGAACGACCGCTGCCGCTCATCGTCTGGCTCGCCGGTTTCACCCATTCGGGCCACTCCGAGACCAACTTCAGGGCCTTCGGTGAAAACATGCCGCAACGGCTCGACCGTCTCATCGGCACGGGCGCCATGCAGCCGGTGGTCGTGGCGTTTCCCGACTGTTTCACGCGCCTCGGCGGCAATCAGTACATCAACAGCGCCGGCATCGGCCGCTACGCCGATCACCTGGCGGACGAGGTATTGCCGCTGGTTGAGAGCCGCTTCGCGACCGGCGGCGCTGGGAGGCGGGGCTGTATGGGCCGCTCTTACGGCGGCTACGGCGCCCTGCTGCAAGGCATGACGCGCCCGGACCTATGGTCGGCCATCGCGTGCCATTCCGGCTACCTGGGCTTCGAGCTCGCATATCTGCCCGATCTGGCGATTGCCGCCACGGAAGTGACGCGGCACGGCACCGTGGAAGCGTTCATCGCGCACCTATCGGAGCTCGAAAGTCCGACTGACCGGGAGATCATCGCCCTTGCTGTGATCGCCATGGCGGCGACCTACGATCCCGATCCCCGCAACCCGGCGAAGATCGAGCTGCCGGTTGATCTCGCGACCGCGGAATTGATTCCTGAGCGCTGGGAGAAATGGCTGGCCAGGGATCCCCTGCGGCTCGCTTCGGCTCACGCCGAACAACTGCGGAGCTTGCGGCTGCTCTACTTCGATTGTGGCAACGCCGATCCCTATCACCTTCATTTCGGCGCCCGTCGACTGCAACGGCTGCTCAAGGGGATCCAAGTTCCCTCACTTTACGAGGAGTTCGACGGAGCACATGATGCGATCGATTTTCGCCTCGATCGCAGCCTCCCTCTCGTCGAGCAGGCTTTGCGCCAGGACGCCTGAGGCAGTAAGGTCACAGTCGTGCTGGATCGCATCGCGTCCTCCGCCGCTGCCTTCCGCGAGGACGGCCGTCAGAGTTTGAGCCGGTCATCGTCGCGGCCGAAGTGCTGCATCATCGGCGCCGGCTGTTCGGGTATCGTGGCTGCCAAGGCGCTGCGCGACCGGTCCATTCCCTACGACATCTTTGAGATGAGCGACCGCATCGGCGGCGTCTGGGCATTCAACAATCCCAACGGTCGGGCAGCGGCCTACCGGTCGCTGCACATCGACACCTCGAAGCAGCGGCTGCAGTTTGAAGATTTTCCGATTCCGGAAGACTGCCCGCACTATCCGCACCACACACAGGTGCTGGCGTATTTCCAGGCCTACGCCGAACGCTTCGACCTGGAGCGCACCGTCACCTTCAACACGGAAGTGCTTCGCGCGGCGCGATTGGTGGATGGGCTATGGCGCATCGAACTATCGAACGGAGGGGTTCGCTTCTACGACGCGCTTTTCGTGGCCAACGGACATCACTGGAAACCGCGTTGGCCGACACCGCCCTATCCCGGGCAGTTCGACGGCCGGCAGCTTCATGTTCATTCCTATCGCGATCCGTTCGAGCCCGTCGACATGCGGGGAAAACGCGTGCTCGTGGTGGGCATGGGGAATTCGGCGATGGATGTCGCCTCCGAGCTGTGCCCCCGCCACATCGCCAGCCGTCTGTTCGTCTCCGCCAGGCGCGGGGTCTATATCTTCCCGCGTTTCATGCTGGGCATTCCCGCCGACAAGGGCAAGCAGACGCCGTGGCTTCCACTGTCGTTGCAACGGGCCTTCGGACGCGCCGTCTACCGGCTGGTCGTCGGCCGCCCGCAGGACTACGGCCTGCCGAAGCCCGACCACCGCCTCTATGAATCGCACGGCACGGTTTCCGACACGTTCCCCGGCTACGTCGCGGCCGGCGATATCGTCATGCGCCCCGGCATCGGGCGGCTCGACGGCGACAGTGTCGTGTTCACGGACGGGAGCCGCGAGGCGATCGACGTCATTGTCTGGGCGACGGGCTACAACGTGAGCTTTCCATTCTTCGATCCGAATTTTCTCGGCGTTCGCGACAACCGGCTTCCGCTCTACAAGCGCATGATCGTGCCGGGCATCGACAACCTGTTCTTCCTCGGCCTGGTGCAGTCGAGCATCACGGTGGTTGCCGTGGCGGAACAGCAGGCGAAATGGCTCGCCGCGCATCTCGCCGGCGAACACTCGCTCCCTGCCGTAGCTGACATGCACCGCATCGTCGCGGTCGACGAGAAACGTCACCAGGGGCGCTATTATGCGTCGGCTCGCCATACCATGCAGGTCGACCAGGACATTTATCTCTGGGAGCTCGCGCAGGAGGCCAGGCGCGGGCGCAGACGCCGGGCGCGGGATCATGGCCCTGAATGGCTGCCGGTTCCGGCGCGGGCCGAGATGAGGGAGGCACTGCCACATGCGCCATGAATGCCTTCCCGGTGATGCGGCCGCCATCGAGTGCCGCGGCCTCTACAAGATATTCGGGCGCTGCCCGCGGGAGGCGCTGGGCGCCATTCGCTCGGAGGGACTTGGCAAGGATGAGGTAAGAAAGCGTTTCGACTGCGTGGTCGGGGTCGACGACGTGAGCTTTTCGGTCAAACGTGGAGAAGTTTTCTGCATCATGGGACTGTCGGGCAGCGGCAAGTCGACGCTGGTCCGGCATATCAACCGCCTCGTCGAACCGACCGACGGCAGCGTCCTCATCAACGGCGAGGACATCGGCAGCAAGGAGATCGCGGAGGTTCGCCGCCTGCGCTCGGAAAAGATCGGCATGGTGTTCCAGAACTTTGCCCTGCTTCCGCACCTGAACGTGCTCGACAACGTGGCGTTTGGGTTGGAGCTCAGGCAGGTGCCGCGCCCGACCCGCGAGCGGATCGCCCGCGACAAGCTCGCCCTCGTTCAGCTTGATGATTGGGCAAACGCATCGCTCGATCAGCTCTCCGGCGGCATGCAGCAGCGAGTAGGCCTCGCGCGGGCGCTTGCCGGCGATCCGGAAATCCTGCTGATGGACGAGCCTTTCGGGGCCCTGGATCCCCTGATCCGCCGCCAGTTGCAGGATCTCTTTCTTGCGCTCTCGCGCTCGGTGCGCAAGACAACCGTGTTCATTACCCACGACCTGGAAGAAGCGATGCGGCTGGGCGACCGCATCGCCATCATGCGCGACGGCCGGCTCGTGCAGACCGGCACGGCGAGCGAAATCGTCAACCGTCCGCAGGACGATTACGTCCGCGAGTTCGTGCGCGGCATATCGCGTCTCTCGATCCTCACGGCCAGGGACATCCTCGTACCGTTGACCGCCGAGGAACGCGCCGCCCCGCGCACGGCCTGGGCGAGCGCCAGTGAAAGTGCGACCCTTGGCGAACTTGTCGACCTTGCCGTGAATACGAACCATCCGATCCTGGTGCGCAACGCTCAAGGCCGATCGGTCGGAGCGGTGCACAGCCACGCACTGTTGCGAGCCATTCAGGAACCTGCCGCATGACCTCCTCCGGTCCCAGGATCCGCGGCGTGGCGGAAACCCTGCGCAAGGACGAAATGCACCCACACGCCGTGCTCGTCGAGCCGTTGCGCATTCCCTCACCGCAGGTTGCCGAGGAGGAAACCCCGGGAGGTGGCGCAAGCGCTCGCTGGGCGTTGCTCGGCCCGCTATGGGCGGCGGGTGAGGGATGGTGGGGCGCCTTCCTGCTTGCCGCCGCTTTTGAGCTGATCGGGCTGGTCCTGGTCGGGTTCGGCCTTTCTTTGTTGGGGACCGGCTACGTGCGGCCGATGCTGCTGCTCGCCGTCGGCGGCACTCTGCTGGCGGGGTTGCGCCTGGCGCTCATGAGATTTGCCCTGAGCCCCGGCGCCGGCCGGTCGGTCCCGATACGCACGCGGCTGGTGCGCGGCGCCTTGGCTGCCGTGGTGATCGCCTTCGCCTATACGTTGACGTTGCTTCGCTTCAATGATGACGGCCTTGCAGAGGTGCTTTCGCAGTTTCCGGCGCCGGAGGGATTGGCGCCCGCGGTGGCGCTGACCATCGACAAGGCCGTGAAGTGGTCGATCGTCGCCTTCAGTGCATTCTTCGAGGCCATTCGGCTGGCGATCTTCTGGATCCTCAATGGGGTCGAGGCGGCTTTCGTCCGTACGCCCTGGCCGGTGGTCGGGCTATTCATCCTGATGGTGGCATGGTGGACGGGGGGGATCGGCGTGCTCGCTTTTTCGGCCTGCGCGCTCGCCTACCTCGGCCTCTTCGGCTTCTGGGAAAAGAGCATGTCGACCTTGTCCCTCGTCGCCACCTCGGTGCTGGTTTGCGTGGCGATCGGCGCGCCGCTCGGCGTGCTGGCGGCCAAGTCGCGCCGGTTTCGAGCGGCACTGGAACCGGTTCTCGACGTCATGCAGACGCTGCCGACTTTCGTGCTACCTGATTCCGGCCGTCGCATTCTTCTCGATCGGCAAGCCACCCGGCGTGCTCGCCACCGTGATCTTCGCCATGCCGCCGATGATCCGGCTGACGGCGCTCGGCATCCGCCAGGTACCCGAGGGCGTAAAGGAAGCGGCCCTCGCCTTCGGCGCCACGCCTTATCAGCTGCTGCGCAAGGTCGAGTTGCCGCTGGCCGTGCCTTCGGTGCTCGCCGGCATCAACCAGGTCATCATGATGAGCCTGTCCATGGTCGTCATCGCCGGCCTCATCGGCGCCGGCGGTTTGGGGGTCGAGGTCATCCGGGCGCTCAACTTCCTGCAGATCGGTCAGGGTTTCCTCGTCGGCATCGCCATCGTCTTGATGGCCATGACCCTTGATCGTATTGTGCGCGGGCGCAGCGACGGCCTGCGAGGCGAGCGCAAGTAACGCTCGCGCACGCCGACAACCAAACGCCGCCAAGGGAGGAATGGATATGTCGATCCGAAGAATTGCCCAAGCACTGTCGCTGGCCGGATTGCTGCTGGCGGCGACAGCCCCGGCCGAGGCCAAGACCAAGGTGGTCATCGGCGAGCAGAACTGGACCGGCGCGGTCGCCATCCAGCACGTGCTCAAGGTCATCATGGAGAAGTACCTGGAGGGCGAGGTAAGCTCGATCGCCGCCGCCGAACCCATCTTGTGGGAAGCGATGGACCGCGGCGATGGCACCGCCGACATCCTGCCCGACGCGTGGACCGACCATCTTCCCGAGCAGATGAACAAGTTCGTCGTGCCGGGCAGCAAGGAGAGCATCCTCCTCAACGCCCAACCCTATCTCGGCGTCGAGGGCATCTACATTCCGGGATTCGTGCAGGACAAATACAATATCAGGAAGGTCACTGACCTCGCCAATCCCGAAATGGCGAAGATCTTCGACACCGATGGCGACGGCAAGGGCGACTGGTGGGCGGGCGCGGTCGGCTGGGAAGCGACGAATCACAGCCTGGTCAGGGCGAAGTCGTACGGCTTCGAACCCTACTTCATGGCCAATACCGTCGAAACGCCGATCTTCCTTTCCCAACTCGACGCCGCGATGACCAAGCAGCAGCCGATCCTGTTCTACTACTGGGAGCCGGAGTGGATTCACGCCGTGTTCGACCTGCGCAAGCTGGAAGAGCCCAAGTTCGACGGCTACACCACCGACGACTACAAGGGCACGCCGCGCTTCAAGGCCGACGGCTGCTATACCTTCTACCAGCCCGGCGTAGCGCCGGATTGGCTCGAAAAGAGCAAGATTCTGTGCGACCAGCCCCCGACCAGCGTCTACATCGCCTATTCGAAAGCGCTTGCCGCCCGGGCGCCGGCCATTGGCAAGTTCCTCAGCCAGGTGGTGCTGACCGGCGACATGGTCAACGAGTGGATACTCGCCATCGACCGCGAGAAGAAAAAGCCTGAAGAGGTCGCCGCCGCGTGGGTCGACGGCAATCTGAGCCTCGTGGAAGGGACCTGGCTCAAGGACGTTCCCCGGGCAAACTGAACGCTCATCAGCGCCGCCGCCCCGAACCCGGGGCTGCGGCGCAGCCCCTTCAGGGAATATCTTCGCCGAAGTTGCGGTAGAGACCGGCGTCGACAATCTCGATGCCGCCGTCTGTCTTGGTGCGAACGAACGGTTCTGCCTCGGCGTAGCTTGCAAACGTCCACAGCGCGATGCCGCCGGGGTGAGGCGCCAGCATCCCGAGCCGCGTCAGCACATATGTCAGCCGCCCGTTCTCGATCTTGGCTGCCCGGTCGTTGAACCACCGCTTGACGGGCTCACTGCCTTCCGAACCCGGCGCGAAATATTCGACCAGATGTAATCCCGAAGGCACCGCGCCCGATCCAACGATTTCGTCGTAGAGGCCGCAGCGCGTGAAACTCAACGCCTTGTTGGTGGGCGACTCGGCCAGATAGAGCCGCCCTTCCGGCTGCCGGAAATGCGCCTCCCATTCGTCCATGCGCACGATCGAAGGGATCTGCCACCAGCACATGTAGTGAGGCTCGGGGGCCAGCCGCATCGTCCGCCCCAGGTTGGCGATCATCCTGTCGCCTTCGCCGGACCAGTCCTGATTGCCGAGCTTACGGAATATCTCCCAGGGAGTGGCGCGCTCCCTGTGGATATACTCGACGAAGATCAACGGGCAGCGACTTTTGGCTCATGCGAGTGCGACCTCAGCCGCAGCGCCAGCCCCACATGGAGCGCGCCGAGCACAACAGCGTAGGCGCCGATGATCCACACGATCGCCAGGGCGCCGGCGCCCGGCATGAACAGAACCGCCGCCCCAAACAGCACCGAGAGCACGCCGCTGAGGATGAGCAGCCATTCGTTGTCGATCTCCTTGCGCAGGCGGATTGCGCCGACGATCTCGAAGACGCCGCGCGCCAGCGACCAGGCGCCGATGAAGATCGCAAGGAGCAGGGCGGTCAATCCCGGCCACAGGAAGGTGAGGAGACCGGCGGCAACGCCGAGCACTCCCACGACAGCCAGCCACCACCGCGGACCTGGTGTGCGATCGCCCCGGATGGCGGCGATGATGGCAAAAATGCCGTCCACCAGCGCGAAGGCGCCGTAGAGGAGAACGAGGGTGAACAGCGTTGCGATCGGCAATACGAAGGCAAGCAGCCCAAAGACGATTGCAGCAATGCCGCGCACCAGTTCCAGCCACCAGTTTTCTGCCAGCCGGTGCAACATCGGAGAGGAAGAGGCTATAGCTCTAGACTTGGTGGCCATGACTGCTGCTCCGGAATTCGTTCTCAGCGCCCCTGAATTCAGGCTAGCACGGCTGATTTGCTGGCGGTAATTCGGGACACAAGTCAGCCCGGATGCCGCAAGGTCAGTTCGTCAGGAATGGTGGGTCCTAAAAGGGTGGTCTGCCCGTTCCAAGAGGAACGGGCAGACCAGGTGCACGCAGGCTCGGGACGGCGACAGGAGCCAGCGCGACCAAACTTCGGGTCATCAGGGACATTTGCTTGTCGATGAAGTTCCCCGCCGCATCGATGGCGCTAACGTGCATTCCGACCTCGGCGGCAACTCGACCGAACCATGACTATTTTTGGGCGGCTTCGACTTTGCCCTGTTTTTAAGCAACATTCCACTGTCGGGTCCTCACCGCCGTGTCTGCGGGCCGCCCAGAAACTACAATCCCCATCGCTTGTTCCGGATTCCGTGCTTCGAACGCTCGGTCAGCAACAGGGCAGCTTCGAATCACTCCATACACGAGGTTGTGAACCATAGGAAGCACTGGCATGGTGAACATGCTTGCTTTCTTGCGCCGCTGCAGTTTTGCGTTCGGCAGCTTTATAGCATGATTTCCGGCGCGTGTGCCGATAAGAAATAGCACCGGCATGATTTGCATGCGCAGCCTGCATGACTGACTGGTAAAGGATCGGCAAATCAACGGAATCCATCGGTTGCGCATACCAGCTCGTGGACAATCCCGGGTTCGGTCGTTGCGTGGCCGGCATCCGGCACGACCCGGAAGTCGGCCGTTGGCCATGCCTTGTGGAGATCGAAGGCGTTTTTTACCGGCGTCACCACGTCATAGCGCCCGTGAACCATCACGCCCTTCACCTGCGCCAGACGGCACGCGTTGTCCAGGAGCTGGCCGTCATTGGCGAAAAACCCGCCGTTGACGAAGTAGTGACATTCGATACGCGCGAAGGCCAGCGCATAGGCTTCCTCGCCGAACTGTGCCACCCGGGCGGCGCTCGGCAGGAGCGAGAGGGTGGCGCCCTCCCACTGGCTCCAGGCACGCGCGCATTCAAGCTGGACCTTTCTGTCGGCGCCGGTGAGCCTTTTGTAGTATGCACTCACCATGTCGCCGCGCTCTGACGCCGGGATCGGTGCGACATACTTCTGCCACTGATCGGGATAGAGCCAGCTGCAACCTTCCTGGTAGAACCACAGCAGTTCCGCCCGGCGCAGCAGGAATATGCCGCGCAGGACGAGTTCGCTCACCCGCGCCGCGTGCGTTTGCGCGTAGGCGAGACCAAGGCTCGAACCCCACGAGCCGCCGAACACCTGCCAGCGGTCGAGACCCAGAAGCTGGCGGAGCTTTTCCATGTCGGCAACGAGATCCCAGGTGGTGTTGTCGGTGAGCTCCGCGTGCGGGCTCGAGCGCCCGCAGCCGCGCTGGTCGAACAGGACGATACGATAGGCTTTGGGATCATGGAGCCGGCGCATGGTTGGATTGCATCCCGCACCGGGGCCGCCGTGAAGCATGATCACGGGCTTGCCGGCCGGGTTGCCGCATTCCTCGAAGTAGATCTCATGCAGCCGGGACACCTTGAGGCGGCCGGTGCGATAAGGTTCGATCTCGGGATAGAGAGTCCTGCGGTCGGTCATGAGGGATGGTTTGCCGATGTGTGAGGGCGAAAGTGGAGGCCAGGTTTGCGCTGTCAAGACCCGCGCCTTGCAGCTTCAATCCAGGGCGCGAGTAGGATATGACCTCCACCGGACGTGACGCGGGAGAAGGTAAACTTCGATGTGGAACGAATTCAAGGACTTTGCCATCAAGGGCAATGCGTTCGATCTGGCGATCGGCGTAATCATCGGCCTCGCATTCGGCAGGATCATCAACTCGATCGTCAACGACCTCATCATGCCGGTCATTGGCGCCGTCACGGGAGGTCTCGATTTCTCCAACTACTTCGCCGGCCTGTCGGCAAACGTCACCGCCCCGACGCTGGTCGCTGCAAGAGAGCAGGGCGCCGTGCTCGCCTATGGCAGCTTCATTACTGTAGTGATCAATTTTCTCATCATCGCCTGGATCCTGTTCATGATCGTCAAGGCAATGAACATGGCCAAGAAAAAGAAGCTGCCGCTCCGGCGCCTCCGACCCAGACCGAGACGTTGCTCGCCGAGATCAGGGATCTTCTGAAGAACAGGTAGCGGGCCCCTCATGCTTGACCGCACCACGGCTGTTGTCGCCGACGTAGTGGCCGGCATGAACGCCGCCGTTTCCGCCGAGCCCCCTTCGGGCATCGTGGAAACGTTCAACTACGCTCGCGGCAGGCCCGGCGTCATTCCGCTGTGGGTGGGCGAAGGGCACCTGCCTACGCCGGATTTCATTTGCGAAGCGGCGATAGCAGGTCTGAGAGCCGGGGAGACCTTTTATACCTGGCAGCGCGGCCTTCCCCGGTTACGGGACGCGCTCGCCGGCTATCACGGGCGCCTCTACGGGTTCAAGGCAGATCCGGAAAACTTCTATGTCTGCCAGTCGGGGATGCAGTCCGTCCAGCTTGCCATGCAGGCGACGCTGGCGCCCGGCGATGAAATCATCATTCCCTCGCCGGCCTGGCCGAACTATGCCGCGCCGCTGCGCATGATGAGTATCCGGCCCGTGGAAGTGGTGATGGCGTTCGATCGTCGCAGTTGGCGGCTCGATCTCGAACGGCTGTTCGCGGCCGCCGGTCCGAAAACCAGGGCGATCCTGCTCAACTCGCCGAGCAATCCACTCGGCAGAGTCATGTCGGTTCAGGAAATCGTCGCCATCCGGGACTTTGCCCGCCGGCGCGGCCTGTGGATCATTGCCGATGAGGTCTACGCGCGGTTCTACTATCCGGCGGACGGCCGGTTGGGTGCGCTGCCTCCCTCCTTCCTGCAGCACTGCGACCCCGACGAGCGCATCATCTTCTGCAACACCTTCTCGAAGAACTGGGCGATGACGGGCTGGCGGGTGGGTTGGTTGATCGCGCCGAAACTCCTGGGCCAGGCAATCGAGAACCTCGTTCAGTACAACACATCCGGCACGACCACGTTCCTGCAACGCGCCTGCATAGCGGCGCTCGAGCAGGGCGAGGCGTTTGTGGCCAGCCAGGTGGAACGGGCAGCCCGTGGCCGCGACATCATTTGCGACGCCTTGGCGGCGGCTCCAGGCGTCGAGTTCGCCAAACCCGAAGGCGCCTTCTACCTGTTCTTCCGCGTTGCCGGCGGAGGTGATTCCACGAAGCTTTCGCGCACCCTCATCGATGAAACCGGGGTCGGCTGTGCGCCAGGCTCGGCCTTTGGACCCGGCGGCGAGGGCTTCCTGCGCCTTTGCTTCGCACGCCGTGAGGAAGATCTCGTCGAGGCGGCCGGTCGGCTCGTGCGCTGGCTCGAAGCGCGGTAAAGTCCTTACCTCCGCCGTCATACCAGCGGAAGTTGGTATCGACAGTAGGTGCGTCGGTCGAGGCCGGTTCCCCTAACTGACTGTCGCCGGGATCTCCCGTTCACGGCGAGCGATGAACTCCTCGAGCGCTTCGCGTTTGCCCTCGTCGAGCTTCGGTTCCTCGTAGCCTTCGAGCATGCTCCTGGCCTTCTCCAGCGCCCGGGTGGCGGCGTCTTTCGAGCCTTCGGCCGACCATTGCTCGAACGAGTTGAAATCCATCATCGGCGGCATGAAAAACGCCGTTTCGAACTTGCTCAGGGTGTGCGCCGTGCCGAGAAAATGCCCGGCAGGCCCGACCTCGCGCACCGCCTCCATGGCCGGCTTGAGATCGCTGATATCGACGCCTTGCGCGTATTTGTACCAGCCGCCGAGCTGCTCGCAGTCGAGCAGAAACTTGGCGTAGGAGGCGCACAGGCCGGCCTCGAGCCATCCCGCCACGTGCCAGATATAGTTGGCGCCCGACAGGATCGCCGCATGCATGAGCATGTTCGCCTCATAGCCGGCCTGGGCGTCGGGAAGCTTCGAGCCGACGTGAAATCCCGAGGTCCGCCACGGCAGTCTGTACTTGCGCGCCAGCTGGCCCATCAGCATCATCATGTGCGCGGCCTCCGGCGTGCCTCCCATGGGGGCGCCCGACTTCATGTCGACGGCCAGCATGAACTGGCCGTAGACCTGCGGGCTGCCGGGGCGGACGAGCTGGGTGAAGGCGAGCCCGGCGAGCGCCTCGGCATTGACCTGCGCCACCGCTCCGATCGTCGAGGCGGAGGTCGAGGCGCCGCACAATGCGAACGGCGAGATGAGACAGGGCTGGTTATGCGCCGCATAGACCTTGAGGGCGTCGAGCATCGTCACATCCCAGACCAGTGGTGAATTGCAGTTGACGACGCTCGTCAGCACCGTGTGGTCCTTGACGAAATCCTCGCCGAACACGATGCCTGCCATCTTCATCGTGTCCTCGGCCCGTGAGCGTGCGGTCACGATGCCCATGAACGGTTTGTCCGACCATCTCAGGCAGCCATAGATGATGTGCAGGTGCCGGTGCGGTACGGGCACGTCCATCGGCTCGCAGATGATGGAGCTCGTCGAATGCAGCTGCGGCGAGAGATAGGCGAGCTTGTGGAAGGCATAGAGATCCTGCTTGGCGCCGTAGCGCCGTTTGCCCTCCAGGTCGAGCACGTAGGGCGCCCCGTACATGGGCACGAAGATCGCATTGCGGCCCCCGACGGTCACTGTGCGCTGCGGATTGCGCGCATGCATGGTGTATTCGGAAGGAATTCCGCCGACCAGCTCCATGAGCTGGGCGCGGTCGATGCGCACCCGGTAACCCTCCACCGAAGTCCCCGCCTTTCGCCACATGGCGATCGCCTCGTCGTCGCGGAACTCGATGCCGATTTCCTCGAGGATCTTGCAGGATTCCTCGTGAATGAGCTCGATGGCCTCGTCGGGCACGATGTCATAGAGCGGGATGCGGCTCCTGAGCACCGGGAAGGAAGCGACGGGAGCGGACCTGAGCCGGCGCCGGCTTTCACGCCCGCCCGCCCGCCGCGCCGTCATCGAGGCGATTGGTCCGGACTCGACCAGCTCCTTGATGTTCACCATGGTGTAATCCTTGAACGCTCTGCTACTCTCGGCCGGAAGCTAGCATGCACCCGCTTCAGGGGACCAGCGAGCCATGACGAGAGTCGAAGTAATCGATGCCGGGCGCGCCGTCGCGGTGCGCTGGGCGGAAGGCGGAATTGCGCGCTTTCATGCTCAATGGCTCAGGGACAACGCCCAGGATCCGGCGACGCGCAGTCCCGCCAACGGGCAGCGGCTGATCACCATTCTCGACCAGCCGGAAGCCGTGACCGTCGCTGCGGCTGCCCTTTCCGGTGACCACCTGAATCTCACCTTTGCTCCCGAGAACAAGGCCGTGCGCTTTGCCGTAAGCTGGCTCGAGCGTCACGTCTACGACCGGACCGGGCCACGGGAGGCCGGCTGGACGGATGCCGTCATCGAGCGCTGGGACGGCTCGCTCAAGTCGCGAATACCCACGCTCTCCTGGGACCGGGCGAGGCAGGATCGCGGGGCGCTGGCCCGATGGCTCGCGGCAGTCCGGCGCCTCGGTTTTGCCGTGATGACCGGGCTTCCGGTGGAGAACGGATCTCTGTTGAAGGTCGCCTCTCTCTTCGGCTACGTGCGCGAGACCAACTACGGCCGCTGGTTCGACGTCAGGGCGGAAGTCAATCCCACCAACCTCGCCTACACCAATCTCGGATTGCAGGCCCATACCGACAATCCCTACCGCGATCCCGTCCCGACGCTGCAGCTCCTGGCGTGCCTCGAGAATACCGTGCAGGGCGGCGACTCGGTGGTCGTCGACGGCTTCATGGCAGTCGAGCGGCTCAAACGCGAGCAGCCCCGTCACTTCGAGGTGCTGAGCGCCGTCCCGGCGCGCTTCGAGTTTGCCGGCTCTCAGGGCGTGCGGCTTCGCGCCAAGCGCCCCATCATCGAGCTTGGACCCGATGGCGAGCTCCTCGCGATCCGCTTCAACAACCGCTCGCTCGCCGCCGTCACGGACGCTTCATATGAGGAGATGGCCGACTTTTATTCGGCGTACCGCCGTTTTGCCGAGCTGATCGAGGACGACGCCATGGCGGTGACTTTCAAGCTCGCTCCCGGCGAGTTGTTCATTGTCGACAATACCCGAGTTCTCCATGCCCGTCGGGCGTTTTCGGGCGTTGGCTCGCGCTGGCTGCAGGGCTGCTACGCCGACCGGGACGGGCTCCTGTCCACGCTGGCCGCCATCGATGAGGAAATGAACGAGGCAGCGGAATGATCCCGTCCACGCCGACCGGCGATACCATCGTTGCCGCTATCGGCGATATCTTCGCCAGACGCGGGGCGGAAGCCTATCTCGGCGAGGCAGTGACCATGTCGGAGCACATGCTGCAGAGCGCGGTGTTCGCCGCGCGCGAGGAGGCAGGCGACGACCTCATCGCTGCGGCCCTGTTGCATGATATCGGCCACTTCACCAACGAGTTCGGCGACGACTACATCGAGCAGGGGGTCGACAACCTGCATGACGAGGCCGGTGCGCGTTTGCTCGAAGGCTTTTTTCCGCCTGTGGTGGTGGCCTGCGTCAGGCTCCATGTGGCCGCCAAGCGATATCTCTGCGCGACCGACAGGAGCTATTTTGCCAGGCTCTCGCCGGCCTCCGTCGCAACGCTGAAGCTGCAGGGCGGACCGATGTCGGACGACGAGACCCGGCAGTTCGAAAGCGACCCGTATTTCAGCCAGGCCGTCCGTGTCCGCCTCTGGGACGAGGCGGGCAAGGTTCCGGGCATGGCCACTCCGGCGTTCGCCGACTTTGCGCCGCTGTTGCAGCGCGTCATCGACCGGCGCCTCGAAAAGTCGGCCGGCTGATCGCAGATTTTGCATGCCCGCGATCACCGTTTTACCGCGCAACGATACCTTCAACGGCTGGAGCCGCATTCTGCCGCCGCGCACGCCGCTGCCGCCGCTGTCGGGCGCCAGGCGCGCCGACTGGGTGGTCGTAGGCGCGGGCTTTGCCGGTCTCGCCGCCGCGCGGCGGCTCGCCGGGAACCGGCCGAACGATCACATCGCGCTCATCGAGGCTCACGAGGTCGGCGAGAACGCATCCGGGCGCAACTCCGGCTTTGCCATCGATCTGCCGCACACCACCGGGGCTTCCCACGATGAGCTCTCGGGGGCGGCGCGCTACATCCGCCTGAGCCGCGCGGCAATCGACTATCACGAGGCGCAGCTTACCCGTTTTCACATCGACTGCGACTGGTCACGACGCGGCAAATACCACGCGGCGGTCTCCGCGCGAGGTGCTGCGGAAATTCTCAAACCCTTCGCCCGCGAGCTCAAGGCCCTCGGCGAGCCGCTGCGCTGGCTCGACAGGCGACAGCTCGCCGCAGAGATCGGCACTTCTTATTATCACGCCGCGGTGTGGACCCCTGGCTGCGTTCTCATGAATCCGGCGGCGCTGACCCGGGGTCTCGCGCACTCCCTGCCGGGCAATGCTACCCTCTATGAACATTCGCCGGTGACGGGGGCCGACTACTCGGGCGGCGTTACGCTCGAAACGCCACGGGGCTCGGTCACGGCGCGGCGCATGATTCTCGCCGTCAACGGGCTTGCCGGCGAGTTCGGATTTTTCACCCGCCATCTTCTGCGTTTCGTCGCCTACGCGAGCCTCACGCGGCCGCTCACCGATGGAGAGCGGCAGGCGCTCGGGCCCGATGCGGAATGGGGGGTTACTCCGGCCGATGCCTTCGTGTCCACGACCATGCGCCTGACCCGGGACCGCCGGTTTCTGATCCGTCATCACATTATCTATGCGCCTGCTCACGATGTGTCGGATGCAGCTCTCGATCGGGTGCGAGGCGACCACTATCTGGCATTCAGGAAGCGCTTTCCGATGCTCGATCAGGTGACGATCGACCATACCTGGGCGGGCTTCGTGTGCCTTTCGCAAAATCACGCGCCGGGCTTCGGCAAGGTGGCGCCGAACGTATGGGCCGCGGTCTGCCAGAACGCCGTCGGCGTCACCAAGGGCACGATCGGTGGCATGCTCGCCGCCGACATGGCCTGCGGCGAGGACAATCCGCTCATTTCCGACATGTTGGCGCTGGGCGGTCCACGCAAGCTCCCGCCCCAGCCGTTTCTGGGTTGGGGCGTGCGAATGAGGAATCGTTGGGACCTCTGGCGGGCACGGTACGAGGAGTGACGGCGTTTCCGATGTTTGGTGAAACTTAACCGTGACCGCTGTTAGCGGTTGATTTGTTTATGGAATGTTCTATTTCTTACATACGAGTGTAAGAACTGGGGACGCAATGCGTGTTACGCAAAAGGGCCAGGTGACGATCCCGGGAGCGATCCGCCGTCAGGCAGGGCTCCTGCCGGGAACCGAAGTGGAATTCGTGCCGGAGAAGAGGGGTGTCCTCCTTCGTCCTGCCAAGACCGGCCGCAGAGCGACGCAGCGCGAACGGGAAATAGTCGACACCCTCGATCGCCTTCGCGGAAGTGCGACGATCAAGATGACGACGGAAGAAATCATGGCTTTGACAAGGGGTGAATGACGGCGGTTCTGGTCAATTCGAGCGTTCTCATTGATCTCGTGACGGGGGACGCTGATTGGGGCGACCGGTCGCGGGACGCCATCCTGCGTGCAGGGCGCCTCCGTGAGCTTGTCATCAACCCGATCATCTTCGCCGAAGTGTCGATCCCCTACCGAAGGATCGAGGAAATCGACGAACGGTTACCGCGAACTGTCTTTCGACGGGAAGATCTGCCGTGGGAAGCCGCATTTCTTGCCGGCAAGGCATATGTTGCCTATCGCCGGGGTGGGGGCAGCCGCCGTTCTCCCTTACCCGATTTTTTCATTGGGGCACATGCCGCGGTCCGCGGATACGACCTGTTGACACGCGATCCAGGCGGATTTCGAAGCTACTTCCCGACGGTTTCTGTCATCGAGCCCGAACGGCCGCCGCAATGATCGGCAAGCTCAGTGTGTCAGCGGCCAGAGATTGAAGAGTCGATCAGGCATCGACTTCGCCCCTCGCCAGCTCCAGCCCTTGCCTTGCCCCGGCGTCGACACGCTTCGTCAACCTGTAAGCGAGCAGCCGGGCGATCCGCTGGTCGCCGAGCGGCCGGCGCTCCACGCGTTGGTGAATGTCGAGATCGGGCTTGCTGTTGCCCTCGATGATGCAGGCGCCATCGGCGAGCATGGCGACATCCCAGCCCACCACTACGAGTTGCGGAAATGCGGCATGGGTGCGGCAGGCGAGCTCCACGACCTCTTTCCAGAGCGGCAGGCGCCGGCCGGCAAAGCGCGCCCCGCTCACCGGGTGGATCTCGTTCCAGCCGACGCCGGGCCTGATCCCCATATCCGAGGCCGGTCCGATTTCGCCGGTGTTCAGATCGACGGCGGTCGCCAGTCCGCCCTGGTGGAAATTATCGACCACGCAGTTGCTGCCGATCGCCATGCGGAAGGCGGCGTTGGTCGCCTCGAAGCCGTCCTCTTCATTGCGGCAGGTGAGGATGCGCGCCGTCGCCAACGCGCCGTTGCTGATGTCGGCGAGCTCCGGGTGATTTTCGAGCCGGGGCTGGACGACGATATCGCCGGTCAGCGACTGCCGCTCGAGCCGCGCCAGCAACGCCTCTCCGCCGAGCGTCTCGCCTGAGCTGTTGCGGTACCTGTCCTCGCCGAGATAGTCCCAGCGCTCACAGTGGTGGCCGCCGTTGCCCCGACGCGGCTTGACGAAGAGGTCCGAGGCGGGAAGCGCTGGGACCGTGCCATCCGTTGTCGCGGGTTTGCCGCCGGACAGGTGGAAATGCACGGGCACGGCGCGGATTCCGAGCCTGGCGCAGTCCCTTGCGAATGCGGCCTTGTCGGCCAGCAGATCCGCTCTGTCCGTCGGCTGCAGCAGGGCATAGGCCGAGCCGACCGTTTCATGGGCCGTGAGATAGAGACCGGCATTGCGCCGCCGGCCGTCGCGATAGAGCTCGAACATGTAGTACCAGAAAGGGGCGATCGACGGGCCGGCCGCGAGCTGGAGCTGCTCGGAGAGTTGCCGGCCGATCGGCTTGCCGCTCTCGCGGCGGATTGCCGAGCCGTTTCGCCGCGTGAAGAGCGCGGCCGCGACGATCAGCGCCACCGGCCACGCGACCGTCGCGATCAGGCCTCTGAGGGGGCCGGCCGGCAACGCCCAGTAGCTCCTGCCGTGGACCCAATGCAGGTAATCGGCAGGAGACTGGGTGGCCGATGGCGCGAGCGGCCGAAACACATACCGCACGGCCATCGGCAGCCCGGCAACATCGTAGGCGAACTGTTCGGCTCTGCTGAGGAAGCGGCTCCACAATCGGCCGGTGACGCGCGCCATCCGGATTTTTAGCTGCGAAGGAACCGTGGCAGGCATGGGTTTGTCGTCACCCCGAAGTATTGTGTCACCGCCAGGAGCGGCTTCTGCCCTCTTGACCGCGCAGCAGGCCGCGCACCCGGCTCACCGAACGCTGCAGCTCTTCCGTCTGCGGCGATCCACGGGCAGGCTGTGGATCATCGATCCAGCTCGCCCGGCCGGTTTCGATCAGCGCCCGATGAACGATGCGCAGGTCGCGCGACCATCGCGGCGGGCCAAACCGCATGGCGAGCCTGAAGGCGGTGCTGGCGAGGTCGCCGCCCCGCCAGTGTGGCGGCGGCAGGCTCTCGCCGCTCGCCGGGCCGGGAAGCTCGGCGCGCATCGCGCGCTCCTTCTCCTCGAAGTCGAAGAGCAGCACTGGTTTGCCCGTGGCGGCGGCTTCCGACATCATTGAGATGCTATCGGCAGTCACGATGATGCGCTGGGCCAAAGCAAGATAGGCGAAGTACGGATTTTCATCCGGCTCGGCACGGAAGCGATGGCCGTGATGGGGAACGGAAATGGCGGCGAACAAGGCTTCCGCAACGGCGGGCGGAGTACGCGGGCTCGTCGAGACGAGCAGGCTGCCGCCCTCGTCTTGCGCGAGACGGCTCGCTTGCCGCCCGAGGCGGTCGCCCGCAGCAGGCGAAAATACATAAGGACCGCTGCTGCCGCCGACGAGAACCGCCGTCAGCGGTCGCGGCAGGTCGGCAAGCCGCGACGACCAGGCCGTGGCCGCCCGGGCGAGGTTCTGCGGGTCCACATCGTGAAGCGGCAGCGAGTTGTGCAGCACGTTGGCGCGATCGGGCAGGCGATATTGCGGCGTCGTGATGACCAGATCGAAACGATCGAGCGTCCAGGGCGTGCCGACATAGACGAGCTTGGCCGAAGGGTTGCCGTGGCGGCGGATCCAGAATGCAACGGCTTCCGTCGGTCTTCCGGCTGCGATGACGAGGTCCGGATAGGGCGGGGCGATCAGGCGCCTGGAAGCCGCATCGACTGCCGCGAGCGATGGCGCGGCGGCCAGCCGCACCAGGGCTTCATGCCGCCGGAACGCGAGCCGCTTGACCTCGCAGGGCCAGCCCAATGCGTCCGCCAGCGTCAGCAGCTGGCGATTGTCGCCGGCGTGCGGGCTTGCTAGAAATCCACACGAGGGGCGCCCCGGCTTCGGGCGCGGTGAAACCAGGAGCACTCGCATTCACATGGGCCATGAGTCTCGGCCGCGGTACGACCCGGGCTCTCCTGATCTTGAAATCGAGTCCGCTGCTGGATGTCATGATGACGTCACACGGCGCACGTTACCCGACGCCTTCATCCAACGGTAGTTCCAAAAGCCATGACCGACGCTGAAACACCCCGGCCCCACGTATTCATCCAGTCGAATGCCAAGCAGTCCATCGGGGCGGTCGTTTCCGCCTACTCGATGCAACGGAATTCCCGCCATGCCGGCGAGTTCGACGTCACGATCATGCGTCAGGAAGACTATCCTTTTTTCAGGGCGCGCGATGGTCAATCCTACCGCCGCCATGGTGTCAGCCGCGTATGGCAGGAAAACGATCTGCAGTCCTTCTCGCTGACCCGCTTCCTGCCGCCCCAGCTCATGGGCTATCGGGGCCGGGCGCTCGTCGTCGATCCGGATGTCTTCGCCGTCGGTGACGTGTGGGAGTTGTTGACACGTGACATGCAGGGCAAGGCCATTTTGTGCCGGCGGTCGAAGTTCAAGAACGGCGCCTTCGCCACCAGCGTGATGTTGCTCGACTGCACCAGGCTGAAGCACTGGAATGTGGAGCAGGGCTTCGCGGAGCTTTTCGATGGCCGGCGTGACTACCACAACTGGATTTCGCTCCTCATGGAGCCGCGTGAGAGCATTGGATTTTTTGAAGACGAGTGGAACGATTTCGACCGGCTGACGCCGGCCACCAGGATGCTGCACAACACGCGCCGCCGCACCCAGCCGTGGAAAACCGGCCTGCGGGTCGACTATACGCCGACCGAGTTCGTGCCGGTGATCGGCTGGATCATGCGCGCCCGCCGGGTCCTGTTCGGTGCGCACGGGCTGCTCGGCAGCTATGCGCGCCATCCTGACCGCAACCAGGAGGCCTTCTTCTTCGGCCTGCTGCGGGAATGCGTCGATGCGGGTCTTCTGGACGCCGCGACGCTGAAGGAGGCGATGGCACGGAACCATATCCGTCATGACGCTCTCGATGTCATGGCTCAGGCTCCGCGGCCGCCGCAGCTTAAGGCCGCGCACTGAGGACCGGCGCGCCGGCGAATCCTGGATGACCCGGGAAGAAGCTGCAGAAATCGCCGGCGCCGGTGACCGGCAGCTGCGGGTCGCGCTGTTCACCGGCAACTACAACTATATCAAGGACGGAGTGGCCCTGACCCTCAACCGGCTGGTACGGTTCCTCGAAGGAGAATCACGTCGCCGTTCTCGTCTTTGCGCCCACCGGTCCCAAGCCTGCGTTCGATGCCGCCGGAGACCTCGTATCGGTTCCCTCGTTAGCCATTCCGCGCCGTCCCGAATATCGCTTTGCGCTCGGTCTCCCGGCTCGCGCGCGCCGACGCCTTGCGGAGTTCAGGCCCAATCTTTTTCATATCGCCGTGCCCGACCTGCTCGGCTATCGGGCTCTCAAGCTTGCCGGCGAATGGAATGTTCCCGCCGTCGCCTCGTTTCACACGCGCTACGATCAGTATCTGAAGTTCTACGGTCTCGGCCGCCTCGAGCCCCTCGGCAAGAGATACCTGCGCCATTTCTACGGAAAATGCCGGCAGGTGTATCCGCCGACCGAGTCCATGGCCGCCATCATCCAGGAGGAGGGCTACTCCGAGAGGGTCCGCATCTGGTCGCGCGGCGTGGATGTCGAGTTGTTCGATCCCGGCCGGCGCAGCCGGCAGTGGCGCCGGTCGCTCGGCATTGCCGATGAAGAAGTAGTGGTGAATTTCACCAGCCGCCTCGTCAAGGAAAAGAACACCGGCCTTCTGACCCGTATCTTCGCCGCCCTGCAACGGGAGGGCTCGACGTTCCGGGCCATGATCGTCGGCGACGGGCCGGAAGAAGGGAGCATGAAGGCGGCATTGCCCGATGCGGTCTTCACCGGTTTCCTCCACGGCGAAGCACTCGCGCGCGCGTATGCGTCCTCGGATGTTTTTCTGTTTCCCAGCGAAAGCGAGACGTTCGGCAACGTGACGCTCGAGGCCATGGCGAGCGGCCTGCCGGCGGTGTGTGCCGATGCCAGCGGCAGCCGCTCACTGGTGATCGAGGGGGTCACGGGATTCCTTGTCGGAGCCGGGAACGAAGCGGGTTTCCCGGCGCGGCTTGGCGCTCTCGTCGGCAGCAGTGACCTGCGCGCACACATGGGCAAGGAGGCGCGGGCACGCGCTTTGACGTTCGCATGGGACGATACGCTCGCGAACCTGCTGGCGAGCTACAGGGATGTCGTCGCGGCGGGGGACACCGTGGTGCATGGCGGAACGGCTGGCGGGTTGAAGCCGGCGCCGCTCGTTTGCGGAGCGGAGAAATGGCCGGCGTCGCAGTGAAGCAGAGGGGGAAGACGGCGCCCCGCCGGCAAACTCGCCCGCCGAAAGTATGGCTTCTTTCGCAGGGTCGCCGCGGTGATCTCGAGCAGATGCTGGCGCTCGCGCAGGCGCTGTCGTGGCCGCTCGAGATCAAGACGCTCGTCTTCCGGCCTCCGGCAATCCCGGCACTGGCGCCCGTGCTGCTCAGGGCCGATGCCAGCGATAGAATCGCGCCGCCGTGGCCCGATGCCATCGTCTGCGCCGAGGCAATGGCCAGTGTGATCGCCCGGCGCCTGCGCCGCCTCGCCGGAGGAAGCACGAAGCTGATCTGCCTCGGCCGGCCGGCCGGCGATCCGGCTGCCTTCGACCTGGTGCTTACGACGGCACAGTATCATCTGCCGCCGCGGCCCAATGTGGTCGAACTGTCGCTGCCGCTCACCGCTCTACCGGCGCCCGACAGTCCGGCCGGCGGCAAGCTCGCCGCGCGGTTGACGGGCGACCGCCCGCACATCGCGGTCGTGATCGGCGGCGCGAGCTCTCCCGAAATCCTCGATCGAGCCGTCGCCCGGGAGCTTGCGGGCGCCCTTTGCCGGTACGCGGTCCAGAACGGCGGCACTCTGCATGTGGTTACGAGCCCGAGGACGAGCCGCAAGGTGTCCGATGAGCTTCTCAGGCGCTTTCCCCCGCCGCACCGCGTTCATGTCTATGACCGCGCGGCGAACAATCCCTACCGGCGGATCCTCGCCCTCGCCGATGAGATCATCGTGACCAATGACAGCGTCTCCATGGTCGCCGATGCGCTGGCGACGCAGAAGCCCGTTTATGTCTATGCGCTCCCGCGCTCCCGTAACCTCGCTTTTCGCGCATCAGAATGGTGTCGCCGCAACGTGCTGGAGACTGCCCCCGTGCCGCTGTTGCTGCGGCCCGTTGCATGGCTGTTCGACAAGGGGTTCGTCGAGACGAGCGCCGACCGGTCGCGCCTTTTCCGCCGGCTTGCGAGCGAGGGCCGCATCGGCTGGTTCGGCGGCGCCCCGCCGCTGGTCCGCAGGGACGCGGTGGCTCACGACTTGGAAACCGCCGTCGCCCGGGTGAAAGATCTGTTTCCGAAGGCCGGTTGAGTTTCCGGAAACCCTGCCCTTGGGCAACGTCCTCCGGGCGCCTATCGGTGGGGTAGGCGGCGGGCAAATCACTCCGTCGCATTCCCGCGCAGCCGGACTTCCATCAGGTCGAGCTCGCGCTCGATGCGTCGCCGCGTCTCGTCGATCAGTTCACCCGAGCGCTCGAGCTCGTGAATTTGGGCGCGCTCATGGGCGATGAGGCTGAGCTCGATTTCCTCGCGCAGTCTCGCCAGCTCCCGGCGCTGCTCTTCGCTGTGCGCACGCAGCTCGAGCAGGCCGAGCCGGTCGGCAATGCTCGCCTCGAGGGCATCCACCATGTCGCGGGGAAGCTTCCGTTCGCTGCCGATTTCGCCGACCCGCCTGGCGACGGCTGCCAGAGCCTTGCGCCGCGCTGCGGCTTCGGCGCTTTGTTCCCGGCGGCGCTCCTCGCGGGTGAGCTCGGAGAGGCCGAGCGCTTTGACGACGAAAGGCAGGGACAGTCCCTGGCCGACCAGCGTGACGAGGATGACGCTGAAGGTGAGGAATATGATGAGATCGCGGTCCGGGAACGCCTCGCCGGTAGCCGTCACCAGCGGGATCGCCAGGGCCGCGGCGAGGGAAACGATGCCGCGGACGCCGGTGTATCCGAGGGCGAACACCACCCGCCAGCCCGGTGCGGGGTCGCGCCGGGAGAGGCCAGGGACCACCCACCGCGGAACATAGGTGGCAGGAAAGACCCACAGGAATCGCGCCACGATCACTACCGCGCTGGTCAGCGCCGCGTACGCCAGGAGCGTGGCGGCCGGCAGACCTTCCATGCGGTTAAGCAGAAATCCCGCCTGTGAGCCGGTCAGCAGAAACACCAGGCCCTCGATGACGTAGATGACGAAATCCCAGAAGAAGACCCCCTGCAGCCGGGTGGCTGCGCTGATGAGCCGGGGCCCGTTCCAGCTGACGTAGAGCCCTGCCGCCACGGTGGCCAGCACGCCTGAGCCGCCGAAATGCTCCGGCACCCAGAACGCGACGTAGGGCGTTATCAGCGCGAGGGTGATCTCGACGCGCGCGTCGCTTGCCCAGCGCCGCAGGCGCAACACGAGCCACCCGACCAGGATGCCATAGGCGATCTCGCCCGCCACAATGGCGAGAAAGGTTCCCGTCGCATGCCCGATCGAAAAGGTCCCGAGGCTGATCGCAGTGACGGCGAAGCGGTAGAAGGTGAGGGCGGTCGCATCGTTGACGAGCCCCTCTCCCTCGAGAACGAGCGCGAGGCGCCGCGGCACCCTGAGGCGACGCAGGATGGCCAGCGGCGCTATGACGTCGGGCGGCGAAACGATCGCACCCAGCAGAAAGGCGACATTCCAGTCGAGCCCGATCAGCCAGTGGGCCGCCGCGGCGACCAGCAGGGTAGTGAACGCGACGCAGCCGACGGCGAGGAGCGCGATGGGGCGAAGGTTGAAGCAGAACTCCCGCCAGCTCATGGAGACGCCGGCGACGTAGATGACCGGAGGCAGGATCAGCAGCAACACCAGTTCGGGGGCGAGTTCGATCTTCGGCATCCCCGGCGCGAGGCTCAGCAGAACGCCTGCGACGACGAGCAGGATGGCCGGTGGGATCTTCAGCCGGCGGGCTGTCACGGCGACGCCTGCCAGGATCGCGAGGAGGAGGACCAGGATTCGGATCGTCTCGATCACGTGAATCTCTCACAGTTCCCCGGCCAAGCCCCGATAGATTGACCCAGCCGCGCCGGAAACGCTATCCCCCGAAACATTCGCGTGACAAAGATGTGGATGTTGTATGACAGTGAAATGCGCTAAGAGGACCGGGTCGAAACCGGGTTAGTGGTGCGGTGCGTAACCGGGAGACTGAGCTGAAATTTTTCGTGGAGGGGGAGGGGAGAGAGGCCGCTGCCCTGCCTGCCGTGTTGGCGCGGGCTATCACCGGCGTCAAGAAGACGCGGGTCGAGACCACCTACTACGATACCCCGGACAGACAGTTCGAGGCGCAGGGCCTGAGCGTGCGGCTGCGCAAGCTGTCAGGCAGGCGGATCCTTTCCGTGAAATCATCGCGCGGGCCGGGCATCGCCAGGTTCGAGCGCGAGCTCGAAATTCGCAACGACCGGCCTTCGGCCGAGGAATGGCAAGCCGTCGCGCAAGGTTCACCGCTCGCCCGATCGCCCCTCCGCCGCATGAAGGCCTTCTGTACGACCACCGTCGATCGCCGCTCCGTGGCGGTGGAGCGCAACGGAGCGATGATCGAGGCAAGCCTGGACAAGGGCAGCGTCAAGACCAGGTCGGGTGCCAGGCTGCCGATCCATGAGCTCGAGCTCGAGATCAAGAACGGCCGCGTCACGGAGCTGTTCTCGTACGCCACGGAGCTGCTCAAACGCGACCCGCTGCGGATCAGCCTGCTCAGCAAAGGCGCGCGGGGTTTTCTTCTGGCGAGCGACGCCTGGGCGCGTCCCCGGCCCGCGACCCTGCCCGAGGTCGACCCCGGGTCTGACGGACCGGCTGCTTTCCAGGACATCTGCATGACCTGCCTGCGCGACTTCATGGTCAATGAGGTCGCCATCGAGGGCCCCGATCCCGTCGAGGGGATTCACAAGACGAGAATTGCCGTCCGGCGGCTGCGCTCGGCGATGACCTTGTTCCGTCCCATGTTGAAGGACACCGGGTCACGGGTGCTGAGCCGGGAGCTGAATTGGCTGTCCGACCAGCTGGGCAGCGCCCGCGACCTGGACGTGGCCGTCGAGCGGACAGCGGGCTGGACGCATGGCAATCGAGCCGGCTTGCGCAGGCTGATGCGGCGCATGGAGGTCGCCCGCGATAGAGCGCATGACGAGCTAGTCCGCGCACTCAAATCCCCGCGCTGCCGAGCGCTGCTGTTCGATTTCGTCAGGTGGCTGGAGGTCGGCGCCTGGAAGAAAGCAATGGCCGCAGAGCGAACGCGCCCCGGCGCCCGACTTGGCGCGCCGGCTGCTCGACAGGCGTCTGGGCAGGCTCCTGCGCGATGCGAGGAACCTCGCCCGGCTGGATGCCGAGGAGTGTCATGACATCCGCAAGGATGCCAAGAAGCTTCGTTACATGGGCGAGTTCTTCCTGTCGCTCGCCGGCCCGCAGCAGGAGCGCAAGAGCTACCGGAAACTGCTGTCGGCGCTGGAGGATCTCCAGAACGCACTGGGCAAGGTTCAGGACCGGGTGACGCTCGAGAAGCTGTTTCACGCCCAGATCGCTGCGAGCGACGATGATGAGATGCGGCAAGCCCTGGACGAGGCGCTAAAGGATGCCGCTTCGGAAAGCGCCAGGCGCGACCGGGCGCAGCGAAGAAAAGCTGCCCGGGCGGTCAGGCAAATTCGCGACAATCAGCGCGCGACCCGGGCGCTGGAGCAGCGAACGTAATAGCTGCGCCGCCTCATTGGATCCCCTCTTTCGAGGGGATGACGGCTTGGAAGTGCGCGAGTGAACAAAGGTCGTCATCCCCGCGCCAAGCGCCGCGCCAAGCGGGGATCCAATACGACGGCGCAATATCCTCGCCCCGCGGTGTCTTTATGCAACGAGGGTTCAATTTCGAACTCCGCATCCTTATATTCGGGCTCCAGTGCTCACGTTCCAATGAGGTTGTCATGAGCTACGTCGACGGATTTGTCGTGCCGGTGCCGAAAAAGAATCTCTCCGCCTATCAGAAGATGGCCCGCAAGGCCGGCCATATCTGGAAGGAACATGGCGCGCTCGAATACGTCGAGTGTGTGGCCGACGATGTGAAGCCGGGGAAGGTCACCTCGTTCCCGCAGAGCGTGAAGCTCAAGCCCGGCGAGGTCGTGGTGTTCTCGTGGATCACGTACAAGTCGCGCAAGCATCGCGACAGCGTCAACGCCAGGGTGATGAAGGACCCGCGGATTACCGCGAGCATGGACACCAAGTCGATGCCGTTCGACGGCAAGCGAATGTTCTGGGGCGGCTTCAAACCTGTGATCGAGCTCTGAGCGCCGCGTCCGTCATACCAGCGAAAACATGCCTCGGGCTGCGACCCGACGGGCTGGTATCACGCTTCGAGGCCCCCGCAAGCGGAAAAGCCCAAGCGGGATTCGGCCTGCGCCGCGGCCTGCGCCGGAATGACGAGATTGGTTGAGTGGCGCGACGTCGAAAGCGGGTTCTACTAGCGGGCCGCCTCGTCGGCGGTCGGAATCCTACCCTGCGGAGTGTATTTGTCGACCGCCTCGGGCAGCGTCCGCGACAGGCGGGCGAGCAACTCACTTCGCGACAGCCCCGTCTGCTCGGCGAGCTTGTCGAGGATATCCGAGCCGATGGCGTTTGCCAGTTGATCGGGCGCGATCGGCTGATTCGGCCCCTTGCTGATCCACGACTCCGCCGCTTCGCCCTGGCCGTTCCTCCTGAACTGTTCCACGAGGTCGCCGAGCCCGCCGGAGAGCACGCTGCCGGCCGAGGCGCCGCCCAGCGCTCCACCCGATCCGCCCGGTTCGGCGCCTCCGCCCGCTCCCTTGCTCTGGTTCGCTCGGCCCAGCATTTCGGCGATTTTCTCGCGGTTCTGGTAACCGGCGACTGCAAGCAGTCCCAAAAGCGCCACCATGGACGGCATTCCTCGGGCCATTTTCACTCCTCCTTCGCTGACGAAACTTCCACTCGAAAAGACCGGAACAGTCGATACTCGGATTTGTTCCGCGCGGGCGTATGGTGTATGATTCGATTTTGAACGAAGTGTGTCATGCGTGGTCGTTTGTGTGGGGCAGGTTCGGCTGCTGAGAGCCGACAATCGGAGGGACTATCGACATGGGCATCATCTGGACGATCATCATCGGTCTGATAGCCGGAGTGATCGCAAAATTTCTAGTGCCGGGCACCAGCAACGAGCCGTCCGGCTTCATCATGACGACGATCCTGGGCGTCGTGGGAGCGGTCGTAGCGAGCTACCTCGGCCAGGCGCTCGGATGGTATTCGGCAGGAGAGGGAGCCGGCCTGATCGGCGCCGTGGTCGGGGCGATAATCGTCCTCCTGGTCTGGGGCGCAATCGCCAGACGCGCGTAAGCGCCGAATTCTGAGAACTATCTGTCTCGGGTGACAGCCCGCCCGCGAAAGCTCGCGGCGGGCTGAAATCTACTTCGTCAGCTCGACGGTGCGGGCGAGGGCGCCGGCGAAGCCCTTCAGCGAGATCGTGAAGGTGACCGGCTTGTTGTTGTCTGCCGCCGTCGCCATGATCTTGAGCACAGTGCCTTCGCGCAACAGGGCCAGCGTCTTCTGGTCGATGGCGAGCGAGACGAGACAGCCGACCGGCAGGCAGGTGCGAAACGGCAGGGGAGCGGCGGGCTCGCCATCGTCGATCTGCAGGATGGCGCCTGGCAAACGCGGAGGCGACGACGGCGTTTCGACATCGACAAGCAACCAACGGCAATACGAGCGTCATCGTGGGCGCACCTGGCGCCGGAACCGCTGAATAAGTCTGAAAGAAAGAAACCGAGGAAACGCAAGGGCTAAAAAGCTGGTCAAAACTTATGGTTTATGCCAGCCTGCTTCATTATCCCATTCGCTGTATGGCGCGAGAGTATCTTGTGGTCCACCGGAAAGGTGCGCTTGGAGATTGGTGAGTACCAATAGTCGTGGTCGCCCTTTGCGGGGCGCAAATAGTAGCATTCGTTGTCGGACAGGACTTTCTTTACGTCACGAGCGTAATCGCTCATGCAGCTTCAAGACGTATCCGTTCTTGAGTACGAAACTCCAACGGTATCTCAGCCGGGATGCGAGAAACGACCTCGTGCTTGTTGAGCCTGAGCAAGTCAGGAATCATCCCGAAGACTTTTTGGCGCAGCGCCTCTAGGGTCGATGCTTCAGTGACTAACCCAGGCACGTTTGAGTCGCTCACGTACCAGACGTTTGCCTCTGAATCGAATGCCGCCGTGACCTTGAGTACCAGCATTCCGAGCTCCTACCCCGCTCGATCGAATAAGTGGGTCATTAGGAGTCAGATGTAAAGCGATTTGGTGGATAGTTGCTTACCGGCAGCAACTATCTGGTTTTATTGCCCTTTCTACATCGCAAAAAAGCCTTCGCCGCCGGGCATCTTCCTCGGCGGGGTCGCCACCTGGCGGTCTGTCGTCAGTCCCTCCTATGGCTGGTGGTGGAATCAGAGCTTCTAACGGTAACACCCCGTCCACTCCGCCTGCATAGGATCTTGACCCAGCCATCCTCTCTTCACGAGCGTTCGCGGCCGGTTACTCCCGGTCCGTCCGCGTCCAGCTCGAGCCTCGGCCTCGCAGAAGCCCGGCATAGATCCCGAGCTTGCCGAGCACATACGACGGAAGTCCCGCGAAATCCCGCGCGCTCGAGACTTCACCGCCGAAGCGGCGCCAGGCGAGGCCGATCGCCAGCGCCAGCAGGACGAGCGCGCCGACGGGGATGACGATGCTCGCTGAGCCCGCGCCGGCGGCCGCGAGAACCAGAAGCAGCGCCGTCCAGGCGAGAAGCGCTCCCGCGTAAAGCCCGATGGGCGGCGCCAGGATGTCGAAGGCCAGCGCCAGCAGCCCGGCATCCCGTCGCGCCAGCGCGGTGGCGAGCAATCCCGGCGCCTGGCTGGCCAGGACCTGCAGAGATCCCTGCTCCCAGCGGCGGTGCTGGCCCGAGGCGGCAGCCGCAGCGAGCGGAAAGGCGCTCGTGACCACCGCTTCGGGCAGGTAGATGGCGCCTTTACCCGCGGCAGCGAGCTCGACCCCGAGTTTCAGGTCCTCGGTCAGATGCCCGCTCGCCAGATCGGCCGAGACGGCGAGCGGCCAGGGAATCGCCATGCCGGTTCCCATGAGATGACAGGGTGCGCCCAAAGCACGCAGCCCGAGAGCGCGTACATGGTTCCGCATCAGGAAGGCAAATGCCGCGAGACGGTGACCGGCGCCCGCTCCATCGGGGGGCAACATGCGATAGCGGGCCTGAACCGGCCGGCCGAACTCATGCGCGGCCCGCGCCAGCCGGCCGACAGCTTCGCGCCCCAGCCGGCAATCGGCATCCAGAACGATGAGGATTTCCGGCGGGTTCTGCCCGAGATGGCGCGCGCCGAAGGCGAGAGCGTAGCCTTTGCCGCGCCGTTCCGGCTCGTGCCGCTCCACGACTTCCGCACCCTCCAGGCAGAGCCACGGCCGCGGTGTCGTCGCTGCAGTTGTCCGCCACGACCAGAAGGCGGTCGCCCGGCAGAAGCTGCTCACGTGCATCGCGAAGGGTCGCCGCCACGCGCAGGCCCTCGTCATGGGCAGGCACGAGAATGCAGACGGCGGGACGCTCCATGCTTGCCTCGGCCGCAGGCTCCGGCCGGCGCCCGAGAAGAGCCGCGCCCACTTCCACCAGCAGCACGATGGCGGGAATCGCCAGAGCCAGGCTCACCACCCACGCCGCGCCGTCGAGCAGCACGAAGCATCACGGGGCCGCCTCGAGAAAAAGGCGCTCGAGCGCCGCCGCCGCCATCGCGGCATTGTGGCGCCGGAGCACCTGCTCCCTCCCGGCCTCACCCATTCGGGCGAGGACGGCGGGATCAGCCTCGAGAGCCTCCTTCATGGCGGCCGCGAGCGCCGGCGCGTCGCCCGCCGGCGCCAGCCAGCCGGTCTGGCGCGGAACGACGAGCTCTGGAATGCCGGCGACGAAAGTGGCGATGACGGGCCGCGCCAGCGCCATCGCTTCCATCAGGACCACGGGCAAACCCTCCGCGAAGCTCGCCAGCACCAGGGCCCGGCAGCTCTCGATCTCTTGCCGGACGGCTTCGCCCGAAAGCCACCCGGTGATCCGGACGCAGTCGCCGAGGCCCCGCGCCGCGATCTCCTCCTCGAGCTCGGCACGCAGCGGTCCATCGCCCACCAGGCGCAGCTCGAACCGGGTCCCGCTTGCGCGCAAGGCGGCCGCCGCCTCGATGAGGAGCGAGGTCCCTTTCTGCGCCGAAAGCCGGGCGACGCTCAGAAGGCGCGGAGCCGCCGGCACGGGCGAGGCAACTGCCTTCACGTACGCCGCATCGAGGCCGCAGCGCACGATCCGCACTTTCGGCCAGTCCTGTCTGGCGGCCCAGCGCAGGAGCTGGCTGCGCCCGAAGGAGCTGACGGCGCAGACGAACCTGGCGCGGGCGATCTTCTGGCCGAGCGCGATCGCTTCCGGCCTGTCGAATTCGTCGGGTCCGTGGACGGTGAAGCTCCAGGGAATTCCCGTCAGCTCGCCGGCGAGCATCGCGACGGTCGCAGAATTCGTGCCGAAGTGCGCATGCAGGTGATCCGCGCGCTCCAGCCTCAGCCGGCGGGCGAGCACCGCCGCCTCGCCCCAGTAGAACACATGCCACACGAGGCCGCGCTCGGAGCGCCAGCCGGTCTTCAGCGCAACGGAGAGCGAACGGAAGAGGCCGGCCGGAAAGGCGATTGCCGCCGCGGCCATGTCGGCGAGCAATCGCCGTGCCGGCTCGGCCAGCAGCGTCCTGGTTCGGCCCGCTTCCTCGATGTCCTCTTCATCGACGAGGTCGGGCCCCGCGGGGCGCAGGGAATAGCGCAGGACCGTGAGCCCGTGGGCCTCGAGCGCCCGGATCTCGCGGCGGATGAAGCTGTGGCTCGCTCCCGGATAACGGTTGACGAGATAGGCCACTCTCACGCGGGCCTCGTCCAGATGTCCCGCCACCGGCCCGCGGCGATATGGCGTTCGCGCCCGCCGAGCTCACGGGCGAGGGACACCAGGCGCCCCAGGCTCCAGCCGAGATTGGCGAGAAGGGGTCCGGGCGGACCGTAGAGAAGCCGGAAATACCGGGCGCGCGAGCGATAGAAGCTGGAGGGACGGTGGCGGCGGGGCTGCCCCGGTTCCGGAACGGCCGGGCTGCCGCCTTGCAGGTGCACGATTCGCGCCTCCGGCACATAGCGGATATCGAAGCCGGCGGCCCGTACGCGATGACAGTGTTCGCTGTCCTCGTAGTACATGAAGAATCCCTCATCGAGCAGGCCGGCGGGCTCGAGCGCCTCCCGCCGGACGAGCACGCAGGCATAGCTGATCCAGTCCGGCCTCGTGCCCGCGTCGGCGGCGTGAATGGGCGCCTCGTAGCGCTCGAGCAGCCGCGTAATCGGCCCGGTGCGCGCTGCATCGACGAGCTCGCCGAGCGGTGTGTGGCGGCGAAAGCAGCTGCATCCTGGGCAAAGACGGCCGTCATCTGCCTCACCGGCCGCAACGCACCTACTGAGCCAGTTTCTGATTGTACTCGCCGACCTCCGGAAACGCTGCGAGCAGCTTCTCGATGGCATGGAAGATGCGGCGCATCGCCGCCTCCGAGGACGGGCTTTCACAGACGACGACAAGCTCGGGTTTGTTGGACGAGGCTCTCACTAACCCCCAGCCGCCATCTTCGAGAGTGACGCGCACGCCATTGATGGTGAGGAGACCGGCGATGCTCTGACCGGCGAAGCTCTTGCCCTGGCGCGTGAGATCCGCGAGTTGCTGCGTCACAGTTTCAACCACCCGGTACTTCGAAGGGTCCGGACAGTGGGGCGACATCGTCGGCGTGCACCATGTTGTCGGCAGGTCGCCATAAAGCTCCGCCATGGAGCGCCCAGCCGCCCCGTCGAGTAGATCGCAGACAGTGATCGCCGTGGCGAGTCCGTCGTCGTAACCCCGGCCGAGCGGCTCCCTGAAGAAGAAGTGCCCGGATTTTTCGAAACCAGCGATCGCTGCCGTCTCGGCTGTTCGCCGCTTGATGTAGGAATGGCCGGTCTTCCAGTATTCGGTCGTCGCGCCATTCGCCAGGAGAACCGGATCAGTCTGAAACAGCGCCGTCGATTTGACGTCAGCCACGAAGCGAGCATTCGGATATCGCGCTGATATGGCCCGCGCCAGCAGCACGCCCATCTTGTCGGCGAAAATCGGCATCCCTTTATTGTCAACGACGCCGCAGCGGTCGCCGTCGCCGTCGAAGGCGAGCCCGATATCGGCGCGGGCTTCGGTGACGGCTCGCGAGACCGCCGCGAGCATCGCGAGGTCCTCCGGATTGGGGTTGTAGTTGGGAAAGCTCCAGTCGAGATCGCAGTGAAGCGGCACGACCTCGCAGCCGATGGCTTCCAGTGCCAGGGGCGCAAACGCTCCGGCAGTGCCGTTGCCGCACGCGACGACGGCTTTGAGCCGGCTTTTCAACTTAGGCCGTGACGTCAGGTCTGAGAGATAGCGCTGCCGCATGTCATTCACCCGGACGAGACTGCCGCCGCCGCGGTTCTTGCCCTCACCATTGAGGACGATCGCCTTCAATGCAGTCATATCGTCGGGCTCGAGCGTAAACGGACGGTCCAGGCCCATCTTGACGCCCGTCCAACCATTGGGATTGTGCGATGCCGTGACCATCGCGACTGCGGGCACGTCCAGTGCAAACTGGGCGAAATAGGCCGTTGGGGAAAGTGCCAGACCGATGTCATAGACGGTGCAGCCCGCCGCCACCAAGCCGCTCGTCAGTGCATCTTTGACCGCGGCCGAGTAGCTGCGGTAGTCGTGGCCGGTGACGATGTCAGGCCTTATCCCCCGATCTTGCAGAAGGGTGCCGAGACCCAAGGCCCAGTGCGTGGACACCCGGGAGATTGATTTCGCTTTCATAGAGCCAGCGGGCATCATACTCGCGGAAACCGGTGGGCTTTATGAGCGGCAGAGCCTCCCCGGCCAGGGCGCCGGGCTCTAAATCGTCGCGGGGTCTGAGCAGTCTTTCAGACTGTCGCTCTTTCATCTTCACTCAAGTCAAATGGCGACCGGCTTGCTTCAGTCGCCCGTAGCTGTCTTCAAGCCGAACAATGTCGTCCTCACCCAAATAGCTGCCTGATTGAACCTCGATGAGCTGAAGCGGTTCGCTGCCCGGATTCTCCAGCCGGTGGACCGCGCCTTTCGGAATATAAGTGCTCTCGTTCTCATTCAGGTCAAATTGCCTTTCTGCGCACGTGACACGTGCCGTGCCGTGGACGACGACCCAGTGTTCGGCTCGGTGATGATGATACTGTAAGGACAATTTTGCCCCTGGCTTCACGATAAGTCGTTTGACCTGATAGTTATTGCCTTGGCCGATCGCTTCATAGCTTCCCCACGGTCGTGCGACGCGCCGGTGGCTGGCAACCTCTGGTAGGTCGGCCGCCGCCAGCTCGTTCACCACGCCCTTGAGGTCATCGAGCGTCGAGCGGTCTGCGACCAAGAGCGCATCCGCAGTATCGACAATGATGAGATTGCGTAGCCCCAATCCGACGGTCAATCGCTCGGGACTATGGACAAACACGTCTTCGCAGGATCTCATTTCTGCTTGCCCTACGCTCCGGTTCCGCCTGGCATCCTCCGGTAGTACTTTGGCGAGCTCTGCCCAGCTCCCCACATCGCTCCACTCGGCAGTCAAGATCGACAACGGCTACCCGGTCGTCCTTCTCGAGGACCGCGTGATCAAAGGAAACCGGCTCACAGGCGAGAAAAGCTTCAGGCTGCAGGCAGACATGACCGTATTCTCCGGTGGCTCCGGATACTGCTCTCCGGCAGGCTGCCAACACTGCCGGGACGTGGCGGGAGAGCGCAGCAATGATCACGTCGACCCGCCCTATCACCACTCCCGAATTCCACCGGTAGCCGTCACGAACATATTCGTGCGCCGTTCGTTCGTCGGGTTTTTCAACGAAACGGTCGACCTTCCGTGCCGGGCGCGTATCAATCGGCTGACCGGGTCGAATGTAGCCGAACGACGTGGCCGCGTGAGACGGCATGACCCCGAGGATCGTGATCCAGCCGGCGGCGGCAACGTGAACGGCTTCCGTGAGTGTCGCGTGAAATGCTTCCGCTGACGCGATTTCATGGTCCGCGGGCAAACACACAATAGTTGCATCGGGTTCCGCTTCCGCCAGATACAGGGCTGCACAGGCGATGGCTGGGGCAGTATTCCGGGGTCCGGGTTCCAGAATCAGTATGTTTCGCTTGGCGGCGTTTTGCGTCACTTCTTCGATGAGAAACCGGTAGTCGTGGTGGCTGACACACACCGTCCCATCCGCCAGCGAATAGTTCGCAGCACGATCGAAGGTGCGCTCAAACAGCGACTTGCCGTCTCTTACGACAGCGAACTGCTTCGGGAAGTCTCGCCGGCTGAGCGGCCACAGCCGTGTGCCCGATCCCCCGCAAAGTATGACCGGATGCACTCTGAGCGCGGTCTTCATGCTCAAGCCCAGAAGGTTGTACTCCGCTCTTGGAGGATTTGCCTAACCTCGCACGACCCTCACGAGAATCCAAGTCGGACTTGACCGCAAATTCTTGCGCATTCTCCCGATCCAATTGTTGTTTTTGGCGCCGAGACGACCTACTGGACGTGGTCATCGTGATGAGTTGCGCCTGAGGGCTTGGGCCTTCCGGCATTTTCTTCCCGGCGCACCATTTCGACCGCTGCATCCCGCCGCCTAGGACTGGACCGGCTGCAGCCACCCGGAGACAGACTGACATGAAGAAGCCCTTTGGGGCCGCGGGAGCGGCTTTTTCTGTTGTGCTGGGTGCAGCGTTGTTATGCCCCGTCGAGCCGGCCACACCCGCCGCAAGGCCGGCTCTGCCGCAAACGTGCGGCGAGCATGAGCAGATCGCTCGCCTGCTCTCCGGCAGCTACGGCGAATACCTGGTGGCGAGCGGGCGATTGCTGGCGGGCGTTGTCGAGCTGTGGGTCAGCGACGCGCAGACATGGACGCTGCTTCGCATTCTACCGGGCGGTATTGCCTGCCTCGTCATGGCCGGTCGCGATATCCGCTTCAGCAGGCCTCGTACAGGAAAGGAGCGTGAGGCATGAAAACGAATCAAGACACCGCAATGGACTACGTGTTCGAGGCCGAAGGCGGTTATGCCGAGCGCGACAGCGAACCCGGCGGCGCGGGGTGAATATGGGAATTTCGTTCCGCGCTTTCGAGGACTGCTGGGACGATATGGGCGGGGATAAAAACGTCTCACTCGCCTGATTTCGCATCTGACGCGGCCCGAGCGTAATCGCGACACAACCCGTAAAAGATGGAGAGTGACAATGTTGCAAGGTTACAAGACGTATGTCGTGGCGCTGATGGTATTGGCGATCGCCCTCATCGAAGGGGTTGCGGGAATCGACATCCCCGGTGCCGAGGTTAAAGGCGACTGGTTCACTTATATCCTGGCTGCACTCGGCCTGGGCGCCCTGCGTTCCGCAGTGCCCGCGAGATGACTCTCCACTGAATGCTTGCAGAGGAGTGGAGAGCCTCGCACGGGGCCTCCTTGCCAAGGAGAGGCGGAATGGATCGATCAAAGGATACGGCAGTGCGATTTGACGTTACCAGCGTTGCTCGCTCCCACGCGCCCTCTGCGCTGGCGGAACTTGCGCGCCTTTGTTTACAGGCTAAGTCGGAAACGGCGCGCATCGCTGCGATCAAGGAAGTTCTGGCGCTCGCGTGCGGTAAAGGCAAAGAGGCGGCGGACGAAGTAGAGCCGCTGGTGGTGCGCTTTACCGATGACTGGGCTAGACCTCCCACTGCCTAACAACTGGCGAGGGCGGCTGTACCAAATTCCGCTCTGGCGATTTCTGCGTACGGGCGGCAAGCGCGCAATTGCCGTTTGGCACCGCCGCGCCGGCAAGGACGAGGTAGCACTGCACTGGGCAGCAATGGCGTCGAATTCAGAAGCGTGCCAACTATTGGCACATGCTGCCGGAGTATGCCCAAGCGCGAAAAGCGATCTGGAACGCAGTTAATCCCCATTCGGGCAAACGCCGGATCGACGAGGCGTTTCCTGCGAGGATGCGTGTTTCAACGAACGAGCAGGAGATGTTGATCAGGCTGCAAGGCGGTTCTACGTGGCAGGTCGTAGGCTCAGACAGCTACAACAGCTTGATCGGCACGGCGCCTTACGGTGTCGTCATGTCGGAGTGGGCAACAGCCGACCCCGCAGCTTGGGCGTACCTGGCTCCGATACTTGCCGAAAACGATGGCTGGGCGCTGTTCATCACTACGCCGCGTGGACGCAACCATGCTCTTAAAATGTACGAAATGGCGAAAGGCGAACCGGGCTGGTTTGCTCGAGATCTCGACTTATCGCGATACTGGCGTGCTCACCGATTTGGAGGTCGAGGTGCAGCGACGTGAATATCGTTCTCTTTTCGGTGAAGGCTTTGGCGATGCCCTGATCGAGCAGGAATACCTCTGCTCGTTCGATTCAGCCATGCTCGGTGCTTACTGGGCTCGTGAGCTGGCTCAACTCGAGCGGTCGGGCAGAGTGCGCGAACTGGCAGCCGATGCAAATTTGCCGGTCCATACGGCTTGGGATCTGGGCATCGGTGATTCGACTGCAATCTTTTGGTGGCAGGCTGTCGGTGCCGAAATCCATGTCCTCGATCATCACGAAACCCATGGGGAGGGCCTCGAGCATTACGCTAATCTGGTTCTTGCAAAGCCATGGCGACGCGGCAGCGACTATGTTCCCCAGGACGCGAGGGCGAGAGAACTCGGTACCGGGCGAACACGTATCGAGACGATGTTGGCGCTGGGTCTGAGGCCGCGGCTCGTTCCCGACCACAAGCTCATGGACGGCATCAACGCGGCGCGACTTACCATCTCTAGGTGTTTCTTCGATACCTTCAGGTGCAAGACGGCGCTCGACCTTCTTCGACAGTATCGCGCTGAGTACGACGAGAAGGCGCGAGTGTTCAAAGATAACCCCAAGCACGACTTTACGAGCCACACCGCCGACGCCTTCCGCTACCTTGCCATGGCATGGAGGGAGATGGCCGCCGTGCCGCAGTCAAAGCCCGAGGGCCGCACCATCCACGAGATGACACTGAACGAACTTTTCGATGCCGAGCGCAAAGTCAGACACTCCATACGCATCTGAGCCAGACGATAAAACGCCCGGCCAGAGAGCTTGCGCGAAATGGCTTAGGGAGATCGCGCGCGCGGAAAAACACCGCGAGGAGTGGTTGCGACGCTCTGAAAAGCTGCTCAAGCTCTACCGCAGGCAGCGCGGCCAGTCCGACACGGTGCGCCGGTTTGCGATGCTGTGGGCCAACACCGAAGTCCTCAAACCCTCGATCTATGCGAGGCCGCCGGTGCCACAGGTGTCGCGCCGCTTCAAGGATCGTGACCCGGCCGGCCGGCTCGCCGCGGAAATCCTTGAGCGCAACGCGGCCTATGAGCTGGAACGCATGAACATCGACGTGGTTCTACGCAATTGCCGCGACGACCTGTTGCTCCCGGGCCGCGGCACCGCGTGGGTGAGGTATGAAGCTGAAACCGATGCGACCGGCGTCGCAGCCGAGCGCGTTCAGGTCGACTACGTGCACTGGAAGTGTTTTCTGCATTCGCCCGCACGCACGTGGGACGAGGTGACGTGGGTCGCCAGAGAGGGCTACTTCTCCAGTGACGAGCTTGATGCGCGCTTCAATATCAAGGCGCGCCGGCTCTTGGTTTCGCTCGACCACAGCGAGATGAAATCCGACGGCAGCAACGAGACCGATCTCCAAAAGGGCATCGAGGCAAAAGCCACGGTCTACGAGAATCTGGTGCAAGAAGCCCCGGCGGGTCTTCTTCATCGCCAAGGGCTGCGACGAACCGCTCGAGGAATCCGAACCGTTTCTTGACCTAACCGAGTTTTGGCCCTGCCCCAAGCCGCTGTTCTCGAACCTGACCACCGGCACGCTCATCCCGGTGCCGGACTATGCCTACTACATGGACCAAGCGGAGGAGATCGACGATCTTACAGCCAGGATCGGCAAGCTCACCGATTGCCTGAAGCTCGTTGGCTTCTATGCGGCAGGCGACAGGAACGCCGCGGCGATCGAAAAGGCGCTGGAGCCCGGCGTCGAGAACAGGGTGATCCCGGTTGATAGCTGGGCAGTGTTCTCGGAGAAGGGGGCGGGCGGCGGACTCGCCTGGCTGCCGGTGAAGGACGTCGCCGTGGTGCTCAAGGAGTGCGTGACGCTCAGAAACCAATTGATTGCGGATGTTTATCAAATCACCGGCCTGTCGGACATCCAGCGCGGAGCCACCGACCCGAACGAAACGGCGGCTGCGCAAGAGCTGAAGTCCCAGTTCGGCAGTCTGCGCATCCGCGAACGTCAGAAGGAGATGGCCCGCTTCGCCCGCGACATCGTGCGCATGGCCTGCGAGATCATGGCCGAGCGCTTTGAGCCCATCCGTCTCGTCGAAACCGCCAACCTTATGCCCGAGGCGCCCGAGAAAATAGCCGAGACGATTGCCGCGGTGGAACTGTTGCGGAATCAGCGCCTCAGGTCGTTCCGCATCGACATCGAGACTGATTCCACGATCGAACCCGACGAGAATGCCGAGAAACAGAGGCGAACCGAGTTCGTCACTGCGGTCGGAACGCTCTTCCAGCAGGCCGTACCGGTAGTGCAGCAGGTGCCGGAGATGGCCCCGCTCATCGGCGAAATGCTGATCTTCACGGTGCGGGGGTTTAGGGCCGGGCGGATGCTGGAAGACCAGATCGAGCGCACCATGCAGGCCGTCCAGCAACGCGTCGCACAAGCGGTGGCGAATCCGGGGAGCGACCCGGAGGCGGCCAAGGTCGAGACTGAAAAAGCCAAGCTTGCCATGGAACAGGAGCGCCATGGCGTTGAGATTGGGGCAAGGCAGGCCGAGATCGCCCACGCCCAGGCAATGGCGGGTTTCGATGAAGGCATGAAGCAGCGCGAAATAAGCAAACTCGAGGCTGAGCAGGAGATGAAGGCCGAGGAAATCGCATTGATCGTCAACCCGCTGATCGAGTCCATGAAGCAGTTGGGCGAGATGGTGGCGCAAGCCCAGCAAGCGCAACTGCAGGTCAGCGAGCAGCTCATCGCTGCAATCACGGCCCCGCGCTCCGTGACTACGCCCGAAGGCAGAACGTATACATCGGAAGTGGGGCGGCTGAACTAATGACCATTTCTCTCAAGCACGCCTTCACCAGCGCGGTCGCAGACGGCGGCGATGCAAATCTGGTGCAGCCGTCCAACTGGAACGCCGAGCATACTCTAACCCTCGCGGCAGATCGGGTGCTTGGGCGGTTGAGCTCGCCTGGAGCAGCAGAGGAGCTGACGGGCGTGCAAATCCTTACTCTTGCCGGAGGCGCCGCTTCATCGCACACCCATGTTGAGGGGGATATCACTCTTGGCAATACACAGAGAATCGTAGGGCGTAATTCAGGCGGTGGTGGCGCGGCGGAGGAAGTTACCGCCACACAAGCTCTTGATTGGATCGGCTCGACGCAAGGCGAGCTTCTGTACCGTAGCGGTTCCGCGTGGTCGGCGCTGGCTGTGGGCACCAGCGGACAGTCGCTGCGAACGGCCGGTGCAAGCGCAAATCCGGCATGGGCGGACATCTACGGAATGCCCCAAGCCCCTTATTGGGGCGATCGGACCAGTTTCTGGGTCCTCCATATGTGTCGCAGGGTACGTCGCAGGCGCTGACCGCGAGCGTCCTCTACATGATGCCGATCGTCGTGCCTGAGCGCCGAACGTTCACGACGATCAAATTCTATATCAACACGCTGCAGGGCACGTCCGGCGTTCGTGTTGGATTGTGGAGCGCGGTTCAGGCGACACGCCAGCCGAATGCATTGCTGCAAGAGGCGACTGGCTCGCCGGTAGACACATCGACCGGCACGGGATCGACCGGCGGAAAGACGGTGACGATCAGCCAGGCGCTGGACCCCGGCCTGTATTTCATCGGCCTGCTGACGGACGGAACGCCCACCGTAAACGGTTTGGTCCACGTCTGCTGCTGCCTTCGGTTTTCTCGGCCTCGATGGAAGCGGTGGTGCAACTTCGGCACGTCGATCAGAGGCTCCAGCGAACGAGCGTCACTTATCAGGCGCTCTCCAACTATGCCGATGAAAGCGCACAAACCTATGCCGCTACCGGTGGCAACTTTCCACTGATGGGGATGCGCTGATGCCGCAGTTCCGTGCGTTAGTGAAGTCGCTGCTGTAGAAAGCATGGCTGCCGCCTTTCAGGTCAGCGCATTCCAAAACAATGCGTTCCAGATCGACGCTGGCTTGTCGAGACAAGTGTTTCCAGAGGTGGTTTCGATCTTCGTGAGATCGACAAGTACAAGCGCATCGACCGGGCGCGCTCCCAAGCCCGCGAGGCGGCCCGCAAGGCGGCCCGGGAGCTGCGTCAGACACTGGAACACGCCTTTGACGACAACACTGCGACTGCCGAAGTAACGGTGGCGATCGAGCCGGAAATCCGGCGCAGCATCGCGGCTGCCCAGGCCGAGTTGGCCAACGTACTTCAACTCGAGCCACTCGGCTCGGATATCGGAAAACTTCGGTACGGACTGATGCAGCTTATCGCGGCGGAATACTTCAGCCGGTCAAGTATCACGCAAGCCGCAAAACAGGCGGAATTGATCCATGCCGCGCTTCTCGATGAAGAAGCAGCGATCGTGACCCTGTTGATCTGAGGAGAAGACCAGAGTGTCGAGACTAGCCACCTATGAATATGGCAGCAGCTACGAGACCGTTGCCGCGTCGCAGACGGCGCAAATATTGGGCGGGACGGGTGCCAAGGGCGACTATCTGGCGCGCATCATCTGCGTCGTCGCGACCGCCGCGACGGCTGCCACGTCGATCAAGGACGGCTCGGACTTTGCGATCAGCATCCTGCCGAACTCGCCGGGCAGCGGCGTTGGGACCTACGTCATCGAAGTGGGCCTGTTCAGCAAGACCGGTGCTTGGCAGATCACGACGGGCGCAGGCGTCTCAGTCATCGCTTGTGGGACGTTCTCGGCATGACGAAGGAGACGGAATGGTGCGACCCGGAGACGGGCGAGGTGCACGTATTCGAGACTACGGACGATTGCATCGCGTTCTTCCGCAAGCGCGCCGCTGGCTATGAGACACGACGAGCGCCAGCAATCCGACCCGACACGATTGAGATGTGGTCGCCTGTGACGGGCAAGGTCGTCACATCGAAGTCCCGCCACTACAAGGAAGTCCGCCGGGCCGGCTGCGAGATCAACCCGGAAGCGGGCATCCGTGAAACCAACCGCCCTGAGTTCAAATCCCCCGGCCTCGCCGACGACATCAGGCGGGCCATTCAACTAACCCAGAGGTAATCCATGACCGATCAAGTTTTGAACGGCGCTGCCGCGCCGGCGGAAGACCTGCGCTCTACCATCGAAGCTGCATTTGCGGACGACGCGACGGCTGAGTTACCGACCACGCCAGCCGAACAAGCCGCGACCGCAGTAGAGCACCCCGAGTCAACAGAACGCGCCCGCGATGAATCAGGACGGTTCATCAAAGGTGGTGAGCCTGTGGCAGACAAACCCAATAGCGAAAAACCGGTGGCTCCCCCTCCAGCCGCGGTGGTTGGCCAGCCGGTAGCGGCAGCGCCTCTGGCTTCCGGGCCGCCGCCGCGGCTGGTCCGTAGCCGGCAAGGCCGCCTTCGATGCCCTTCCGGATGCTGTTAAGGCAGACATTGCCAAGCGCGAGGAAGAAATCTCCAGGGGCTTCGCCAAGCTCGCCGACTACAAAGGCTTGGATCCGTGGGTGGAGATGGCGCGCAAAAACGGCCGGACCCTACCCGAAGTGGTCGCGGCCTATATCGAAGCCGAGAATCAGCTTTCGGAAAACTTCGGCGATGGAATCCGTTCGCTGTGCCAGATGTACAACGTCGATCCGGCACAACTCGGTCGGCTTCTCACAGGCGGTAAGCAACAGGACGATCAAGCGCCGCAAAGCGCGGACGCTTTCGCGCCCGTCCTCAACCGCCTCAATTCGGTGGACCAGCGCCTGCAGAAATGGGAGCGACAAATGGAGGAGCGTGAAAACGCCGCCGTCCAGTCCGAGCTTCAGCGCTTCGCCGCCGACCCCGCACACAGGTATTTCGAGAATGTTCGGCGGACGATGGGTCAGATCATCGCTGCCAACCCGGAAGCGTCACTCAACGACGCCTACGACCAGGCCTGCTGGATGAACCCGGAAATCCGTGACCTTCTCATCAGCGAGAAGACGAAGGCGGACGCCGAGGAATCCAGGCGCAAGGCGGATCAGGCCCGCCGCGCTTCAGGCAGCCTACCCAACGGTTCGCCGGTGCCGGGAGCAATCTCGGCCAGCGGACCAGCCCCCACCTTGCGCGCGGAACTCGAACGAGCGTTCGAGGCCGCCCGCATCTAACGAAAGGAGTGACCGATGGCTTCCCCCAATCTTTCGGAAATCATCACCACCACGCTCCGCAACCGCACCGGCAAGCTCGCTGACAACGTCACCGAGAACAACGCCATCCTGTTTCGCTTGAAGCAGAAGGGCAGGATCAAGCCGGCGAGCGGCGGGCGGACGATCGTGCAGGAGTTGGAGTACGCCGAAAACGGCACCTTCCTGTGGTACTCGGGCTACGAGACGCTCAACGTGCAAACGTCGGACGTGTTCACGGCCGCCGAGTTCGACTGGAAGCAGTGCGCGGTTGCGGTGACGATATCGGGCCTGGAGCAGTTGCAGAACGCGGGCGACAACCGCGTCATCGACCTGCTCGAAAGCCGTATCGGCAACGCCGAAAAGACGCTGGCCAATAACATCGCAACGGGCATGTATGCCGACGGCACGGGATCGAGCTCAAAGGAGATCGGCGGGCTTCAGCTGCTGGTCGCCGACAGCCCGTCAACCGGCACCGTGGGCGGCATCAACCGCGCCACGTACACCTTCTGGCGCAACGAGGCCAAGGACGCGACCACCGACTTCGGCGCGGCCGCCACCTCGGCATTGATGCAAAGCTACATGAACCGGGTCTACCTCGCCATCGCCAGAGGGCGTGATCACCCGGACCTCATCGTCGCCGACAACAACTACTACCGCCTCTATCTCGAATCCCTGCAAACCATCCAGCGCGTGACCAACACGGAGCTGGCGTCCGCAGGCTTCGACAACCTCAAGTACATGGGCGCGGATGTGGTCTACGACGGCGGCATCGGCGGCAACTGCCCCACCAACCACATGTATTTCCTCAACACCGACTACATCCATTACCGCCCGCACAGCGAGCGCAACATGGTGCCGATCGGCGGGGAACGCATGAACACCAACCAGGACGCCATCGTGAAGCTGATCGGCTGGGCGGGGAATATGACCCTGTCCAACGGTTCGCTCCAGGGCGTCTTGAAAGACTGATCGCGGAAAGGAGAAACGCAAATGGCTTTTCGCATCACTGACCATCTCATTGGTCCGCAGCCCATCGCCAACACGGAAACGACCCAGAATCATCCCCTGGGCACGATCGTGCGCGCGACTGATCCGACCTATGGGGCGGGCGAGTTCATCTACCTGAAGGGCGTGGCGTCCACCGCCATCGGCTCGTGGGTGCTGTACAACCCGGACGACTTCTCCACGACGCTGCTCGCTGCCAACGATATCGGGCCGGTGGCGGTCGCCATGTCAGCGAACGTGGCGAACCAGTACGGCTGGTATCAGATCCAGGGCAAGGCCGTGGGTCTGGTGCTGTCGGGTTCGTGGACAACGCGAACGTTTACGCCACCGCAACCGTGGGCAGCGTGGATGACGCCGTTGTGGCGGGTGACCGGGTGAAGAACGCCAAGGGCGCTTCGGCAATCGGCACTCCTTCCGGCTCTTTCGCCGAGATGGAGATAGAGCGCCCGTGGATGGACGACGCACTGGCGGCGTGAGCCACGAAAACTGGGCGGGGGCTTCAAGGCTCCCGCCTTTTCCATTCAGCAGGTGACCGAATGTCCATAACTGATCCTCTCGACTTTTCCGCGTTCGAGCAGCAGGCCCTGCAGGCGCGCCCGCCCGGTCCGATCCTGCGTTTCTTCATCGAAGCGGTGGAGAACAAGTTCAAGTCCGCGCAGGCCGGTCGGCCTATCTACGACAACGTGGAGATGATTTCGATCATCAATCCGGGTTCGAAGGACGAGTTTATCAAGAAGGTGGACGCTGCTGCTAAGCAGCGCTTCGGACCGCAATACGAGCACTGGAAGCGAACACAGGAACAACCAGCCGAAGGTACGCCGCTCGAAATGGTACCGTTCCTCAACCCGGCGCAGGTGAAGGAGCTGAAGGCGCTCAACGTCCCGACGCTCGAGCACCTCGCCAATCTGCATGATGGCGCCATCCAGAAAATCGGCTTGGGCGGGCTGGAGCTGGTGCGCAAGGCGCAAGCCTACATCAAGGCCGCCGGCGACAACTCCGTCGTCACGAAGCTGGCGGCGGAAAACCATCGCCTGAAGGCCGAGATCGAGACGCTGAAAGCCCAGATCGCGCAGGTGAATGCCCGCTACGAAAACGTGCTCGCAGGAGCCGCACCCGTTTCCCCGCCAGCCGATCTGGACGCGATGATCGCCGCCGCAATCGACAAACGAATGAAAGGAACCCAAGCATGACCGAACGCCAGGCAGTTTACACCACGGGGCCACGGTTTTTTGTCTCCGAGGACGGCAACCACATCCTGTTTTCCTATCGGATAGACAGCGCCAGTGAGATCGGCCCGCGTGAGGCGACCGACGCCGACAAGCGAGGCTATCCCAAGGCCTGGGAAGCGTTCGAGGCAAGCCGGCCTGTGACCGTTAAGAAGTCAGAAGGCCGGCGGCCGACCGCATGACGATGTTGTCGATTTGCCAGGATGCGGCTGTCCATATCGGCATTCCCCAGCCCTCGGCGGTTGCCTCATCGACTGCGACCGACGCCATGCAGCTCAAGCGCCTGCTCAACGCGGGCGCCAGGCAGCTGATGAAGGATCATCACTGGTCGAAATTGCTGAAGGTCAAGACGTTCACCGGGGTCGCGGCCCAGGCGCAGACCGGCCAGCCGCCCGCGAACTTCGACCGTTTCGCCCCGGTGACGAAACTTTGGGACGTTAACAAGCGGCTGCCGCTGGCGGGAGCGATCTCCGCGGACAAGTGGTTGCTACTGCTCGCCCAAAACGTGACGGGAGCGGACAAGTACTGGACGATGATCGACGGGGTGATCAACATTACGCCGACGCCCACTACGTCGGACTCGTTCCGCTACACCTACGTGTCGCGCTACTTCGCCAGGCCGACCGGCAACAGCGACGAAACCAACGACAAGGCTGCGTTCACCATCGATACCGACGAGAGCCGCCTGTCAGAAGAATTGCTGACGCTCGACCTGGTATGGCGCTGGAAGAAGGCGAAGCAGCTCGACTATGCCGAGGATTTGGCCGACTTCGAGCGCCAGAAGGAAATGGACATCGCCGCCGACCGGACGGCGCAGCCGATCTCTACTGCGCTCCCGTTCGAGGGTCTCACCTCCGGCTACGGGCCTGACGGCTGGTGGCCGGGGACCATCACGCAGGTGTAATCCATGCGCAAGGCCGTCCGCCCCAATCCTGGCCGCACGCCGCAGGGCCGCACCGTGCAGTTCCCCGCACCGGTCAAGGGCTGGATGACGCAGGAATCGCCCGTCGATGCGGAGGAGCAGTCGGCCCTCATCCTCGACAACTTCTTTCCCGAGCCGCAGGGGGTACGGGTCAGGCGCGGCTACACCAGCCACGCCACCGGTATGTCGGGCAATGTGGAATCGCTGCTGGTGTTCACGTCTGCCTCGGCCTCGGCGATGTTCGCGGCCAACGGCACTGCGATCTACAACGTCACGAGTTCCGGCGCGGTAGGCGCGGCGGCAGTGTCGGGCCTGGCCGACGCCCGCCATCAGCATGTGATGTTCGCCACTTCGGGCGGGCAGTTCATGGTCATCTGCAACGGCACCGATGGGGTCAGGACCTATGACGGCTTGTCGTGGGTGGACCGCACCGCGTCGATCACCGGCACATCGGGGGCGGTGAGCACGTTCATCAACCTCACCGCGCACAAGAAGCGGCTGTGGTTCGTGCCGTCTGCCTCTACCACCTTGTGGTATCTGCCCACGGAATTCGGTAGCGGGCGCTGCACGTCGTTCCCGCTTGGCGCGCAACTGAAGCGCGGCGGCTACATCATGGCTGTGGGCACCTGGTCGGTGGATGCCGGCGACGGCATGGACGATCTGTTCGTCGCCATCTCCTCGGAAGGAGAGATCGTCATCTACGCCGGGACCGATCCCGCTTCCGCGACGACGTGGGAGCTGGTCGGGGTCTACCGGGTGGGCAAGCCGATCGGCCGGCGCTGTCTGTTCCAGGTGGGCGCCGACCTCGCCATCCTCACCGAGGACGGGGTGATCCCGCTGTCGGTCGTGTTCCGCGGCGATGCCGACCGCGCCGTCGCAAACAACAAGGCGCTCTCGCGCAACATCCGCGAGGCCTGGGCGGAGGCGGTACAGCGGGTCGCATCGTCGTTCGGCTGGGAGATGGTGGCCTATCCGCGCCGCAACATGGCGCTGGTCAACGTGCCGGCCGGCGGCGGCGAGCTGGTCTGGCAGTTCGCGTTCAACACCATCACCGGGGCATGGTCGCGGTTCCGGTCCCAGGAAGCCAACTGCTGGGCCTGTTCGACGACAATCTCTATTTCGGCGGCACCGACGGCAAGGTGTTCCAGGCGGACTTCGGCGCGTCCGACAACACGGCGTCGATCATCGCCACCATGCTGCCCGCCTATATGCACTTAGGCGCCAGGGGCCGGCTGAAGCACGTGAAGGGCTGCCGGCCGATCTTCTTCACCGACGTTCCGAACGTGGCGCCGGAAATCGCCATCGGGGTGGATTATGAGTATCCTACCGAGACCGACGAGGCGCAGGACGTCAGCACCGGGTTTTTCACCTGGGATTCCTCGCTCTGGGACGGGCCGGACGTCTGGTACGGCTATGTCGTGCAGCGCGCCTGGCGCGGCAACGGCAACATCGGCACGGTCGTCAGTCCGTACACGTACATCAACATCGACGAGACGGCGGCGGGCAGCGAGTTTCGATTTGTCATGACCGGCTACGACGTGCTGTTCGAAATGGGCGGCGTGGTATGAGGATCGTCCGCGATTTCGGCGCCGCGCAGGCAGCGCTGCGGCTTGCCGAGGACGAGTTGCAGAACTCGGTTCGTGCCACCGTTCGCTGTACTGGCCATCGAGGACAGGTTCGGACACTTGCGCGGCGCGGCGGTGCTCAACGACTTCTGTGATTGCAACATCGAGCTTACCTGCGTCGGCAAGGGTGCCTTCAGTCGTGATGTGTGCAGGGAATTGGCGCAGGTGGCGTTCAACGTAAACGGCTGCGAGCGAATAACCATTCGCACCCGCAAAGGCAATGTGAAGTTGGTGGCGATGGCGCTTCGGTGGGGGTGGATGGTCGAAGGCGTGCTGCGCCGCTGGTATGAGGACGACGACGCGGTTGTGATGGGGATGGTTCGAGAAGATTGCCGTTTTCTGCCGAAGGTGAACTGATATGCACTGGCAACGAGGACAATTCGCATGAAAGCTCCAAAGCAGCCATCTGTAGGTGGGACTGCGCAGGCCCAGGGTGCAGCCAACCGGGACGCCGCTATTTCGCAGCAGCTTCTGAACATGACCAACCAAGTGACGCCGTACGGCGACCTGACCTATGCACAGTCGGGAACTGGAACACAACGGATGGAAGTCCTCGACAGCCAGGGTCGTCCCACCGGCAAATTCCAGACGATCAAGACGCCGACATTTACTGCAACCACGACGCTGAGCCCAGCACAACAGGCCCTCCTTGATCAGGAACAGCAGTTCGACAAGCGCTTCAACGAGATCGCGCTCGATCAGACCGGCCGCATTGGCTCGCATCTTGCGCAGCCTTTCACGCTCGACAATAACGCTATCGAGGGTCGCATCGGGGAATTGGCACGGGCACGCCTCGATCCGCTGTGGGAACAGCGCGAAGGCCAGTTCGAGCAAAAGATGGCGAACCAGGGCATATCGCCTGGCTCCCAGGCCTACATGGACGCCCGTCGGTCTTTCGATGTCGGCAGGAACAATTCCTATAACTCGCTGCTGCGCGATGCCCGCGGCCAGGCGATGAGCGAACTGCTCACAGCGCGCAACCAGCCCATAAATGAGATCACTGCGCTCATGGGCGGTGCGCAGGTGCAGCGGCCCCAGTTCGCAAGCACTCCGCAAACGGGAGTGGCCGGAGTCGACGTCGCGGGCCTGACTGGGAACAACTTTGCCAACCGCGCAGCAAGCCATCGGGCGATGCTTGGTGGTCTTTCGGAACTGGGCGCGGCTGCGCTGGGCGGCTGGGCGCTGTCCGACCGCCGCGTGAAGAAAGATGTCAAGAACATAGGCCGCCTTAATGACGGAACGGGGCTCTACTCCTTTCGCTACCGTGACGGCGCGGGCGACGGGAGCACCAAGGTCGGCGTCATGGCCCAGGAAATCGAGGATAGGCATCCCTACGCGGTGGCCAAAACCAATCGAGGTATCAAGGCCGTGAACTATTCGGCGCTTGCCGAAGCGTTGCGGAAAGGCTCATCGCAGATAGAGCAACCCCGGCACTGGACCCAAGCTGCGGCGCGTCTTGCGCAAGCGCTCGTCACTGGCCTTCAGCGAAGCAAACAGTCTGCCTACGGATTATAGCTCGACAGTTATATGAGAACGGTTTTTCCTTAAGGAGATTCTGCGTATGCCCCGCAACGGATCCGGTGTCTATTCGCTGGTGACCACGCCTTTTGCCACCGCCGGCGCGATAGCCGTTGCCTCGACGGTCAACGCGAACATCAATGATATCGGTGCCGAAATCACCGGCTCCCTGCCGCGCAACGGTTCGGCGGCCATGACTGCAGCACTGGCCATGGGCTCGAACAAGATCACGGGGTTGGCCTCCGGGACGGCGGCGACCGACGCGCCGACGCTTGCACAGGCGCAAAGCTCCATCGTATCGCAGGCCGCCGCCGTCGGCGGCACCGTCGATGCCATCACGCTGACGTTTTCGCCGGTCTACACGGCCTACACGTCGGGAATGCGCATCCGGTGGGTATCCGGCGGCGCCAACACAGTCACCAACCCTACCGTCAATGTTGACAGCCTGGGAAGCAAGACGGTCAAAAAAGGGGCCGGTTCTGCCCTGGTGGCGGGCGACACAGGAGCATCCGGATACATCTGCGTGGCGGTGTATAACGGCACAGACTTCGTTCTGCTCAATCCTGCGGTAGTAACGGTATCCGGCATCGCGGTTTCGGCGACAACGCTGGCCGCGTCCGAAACCTTGGCACTAACAGGCGACATCACGCCCTCGCAGATTACCGCCGACCAGGACAACTATGCGCCCGCAGGCCACGCGACTGCGGCGGTGCTGAGGCTCAGCACGGACGCGCTGAGGTATCTAACCGGATTGCAGGGGGGATCGGACGGCCGCGTGGTGGCGATCCACAATGTTGGATCACAGGTGCTCGGTCTCAAACACGATACGACCTCCACAGCCGCGAACAGGTTCTATACCCCCGGCGGAATCGACATGTTCTTGGCCGCCAACGCTTCCTGTCTACTGCAGTACGACGCCACTGCTTCACGGTGGCTCGTGGCAGCCCAGTCTATCGGCTATGCAAATCAGACCGTCATGGAGGCGGCGTCGGCGACGGCGTCCTATGTGAACCCGGCGAACCAGCACCACCACCCTGGGCACCCGAAGTGCTGGGCCATGGTTACTGTTTCCGGTGGCACTCCGACGCTCCAGACGAGCTACAACATCACCAGCATCACCGATACGGCGACCGGTCGTCTCACCGTGACGATTGCGACGGATTTTTCGACTGCAAACTGGGCCTGTCTGGTTACCGTTGAACGGACCTCAACGACCATATCGTCAACCGAGATGCGTCGAGCGGCGATACGAAGCTCCACATTGGCGGTGGGCTCTGTACAGCTCGAATGCGCGGATGAAGCGACTGACTCGGCTGGCGGCGGCAATAATCCGGCACTGTCAGACCCGGCTTCGTGGCACATGGTCGGCTTCGGAGATCAGTGATGAAATACTACGCGCTTTCCCGCCACGACGGCGGCGTCGAGATTATGCAGGTTACGGAGGGCGATGCCGCCACCTCGATCGCCAGGTGGCCGGCGGAGCGCCAGGCGGAGATCGCGCGAATCCGAAATCTCACCGATGCCGAGTTTGCAGCCATCGGCAGCATGGACCGCGCCTTCCGCGACGCGTGGCGCGATGCCGGCGGTGTCATCGACCATGACATGGACAAGGCGCGGCTAATCCACATGTCCCGCATACGGAAAGCCCGCGACAGCAGACTTGCAGCACTTGACACGGCATGGATGCGAGCGACGGGGCAAGGGCAGGCCGCGGAAAGCCGCCGCGATAGAAGCCGAAAGGCAGAAGCTGCAGACACCTTCCGCACACGCTCGACCTCAACGCCGCCGCCACACCGGATCAGCTCAAAGCCTTGTGGCCTGACGAACTGAAATAACCGAGTGAGCCTGCATCGAGGGCGTGCTGGCGCTCGACTTTCTCGATAATGTCACACCCATGCTGGAAGGATATCTCCGACATGATGACCGTACGTAAGCTTCGAGGCTTTTCCCCGCGCCTGCGCACTGTGGCGTGATTCTCGCGCGCTCCGGTAAGGCCCTTTTCGCCGTCGTGCTGCTGGTGCTTCTCGCGGCCTGCAGCTCACCGGAACAGCGCGCCCAGTCGCACTACGAGCGCGGCCTCGAGCTTCTCGAGGAGAAGAACCTCGCCAAGGCCGAGATCGAGTTCAAGAACGCCGTGCAGCTCAACAACAACCTCGCCGGCGCCTGGTTCGGCCTCGCCGAAATCGCCGAGCAGCGCCAGGACTTCCCGGCCTTCGCTGCGCTGCTGCAGAAGGTCGTCGAGCTCGACGCCAAACATGCCGACGCCCGCCTGCGCCTGGCGCGCCTCTCTCTGCTGCGCGGCGAGTTCGACAAGGCGCTGCAGCTCGTCAACGCCGCCGACGCGTTGCGGCCGGGCGACGGCGACATCCTGACCACCCGGGCGGCGACCTTGCTCAAGCTCGGTGACCGGCAGGGCGCCTTGGCCGACGCCGAGCGGGCGCTCGGCCTCGATGCCGCCGATGCCGAGGCCCTGGCGTGATCGCGGCCGATAAGTCTCGGCAGCGGCGACACCAGGGGCGCGCTCGAAGCCCTCGACCTCGGGCTCGCCAAGGACCCGTTCGACCTCGGGCTGCTGCTGTTCAAGATGAAGATCTTCGAGCAGCAGCAAAACCAAGCGGGCGTCGAAGGGATCATGCGCACCATCGTTACGGCGCATCCGAAGGAGAAGGGCTTCCGCCGGGCGCTCGCCTCCTACTACGTCCGCACCGGCCGCAAGGACGAGGCCGAACGGGAGATGCGGGCGCTGGCCGACGCATCGCCCGACGACGCAAATGCCGGGCTTGAACTCGCCGAGTTCCTGCGCGCCATCAAGGGCACGGACGCGGCCCGCCAGGAACTGGTCCGCCGGATGGAGAGTGGCGGCGAACTGCGCCGGCCGTTATCGTCTGGCACTCGCCCGCCTCGAATTCGCCGACGGCAAGTTCGATGCGGCGACAGAAATTCTGGACGGCATCATCGGCAAGGGCGAGCCGGCCGGAGACGTCAGGGATGCCAAGCTGCTCAAAGCGCAGATGCTGCTCCAGCGCAAGGACGCCGCGGGCGCCAGCCGGCTCGTAAGCGAGGTGCTGGCGGACGATGCCAAGAACATCGAGGCGCTCCATCTGCGCGCCGCCATGCGCATCGAGGAAGGCAAGCTCGACGAGGCGATCGCCGACGCGCGCCAGGTGCTCAACGAGAAACCCGATGCGGTCGCAACGCTCGAGCTGCTGGCGCTGGCGCTGGAGCGCAGCGGCTCCATCGAGCTCGCCGAGGAACGTCTTTCGGACGCGATGAAGGCCTCCAACATGCAGCCGGCGCTGGTGTTGAAGTATGCCGACTTCCTGCACCGCCGCGGCGCCTTCGACCGGGCCGACGATCTCCTGACGCGGGCCACGGCCCAGCGCCCCAACGAGACCAGCCTCCTGAGGGCGCTGGCGGCGGTGCGGCTCCGGCGACAGGACTGGGAAGGAGCGCAGGAGATCGCCGAGGCGCTGAAAAAGCTCGGCGACAAATCCGGCGTGGCCGACCAGATCCTCGGCTCCGCCCTCGCTGGGCAGAGCAAATTCGACGACAGCATCCGCAGGTTCGAGGCGGCCTACCAGGAGACCCCCGCTGCGGTCAGGCCGATGTATTCGCTGGTCATGGCCTATCTGCGCGCCAAGAAGGTCGCGGAAGCCGAGGCGTTTCTCAATTCCGTGCTGAAGGCCAATCCCGCCAATGCCGAAGCGCTGGTGCTCCTGGGCACCGTCCAGGCCTCGCGGAATGCCGCCGGATGAGGCCGTCGCGAGCTTTCAGAAGGCGATCGCCAGCCAGCCCAAGAACCCGAGCGGCTATCTGGCGCTGGCCCGGTTTCATCTGAGTCGAGCGCAACCTCGAGGCGGCCGAGAAGGAGCTTCGCGCCGGGCTTGCCCAGGTCCCGGGAAACTTCGGGATACGCCTGACGCTCGCCGGCATCCTCGAGCAGAAGAACGACATCGATGGGGCGATCGGCGAATACGAGGCGCTGCTCGAGGATTACCCCGACGCGCTGGTCGTCGTGAACAACCTCGCCAGCCTGCTCTCCGATCATCGCGCCGACAAGGAAAGCCTGGAGCGCGCCCACCAGCTGGCGCTGCGGCTGAAGGACGGCCAGGCGCCGCATTTCCGGGACACGACGGGCTGGATCAGCTATCTCAGGGGCGACTACCGCCAGGCGCTGTCACAACTCGAGCAGGCGGTGGAGCAGCTGCCCTCGGTGGCGCTGGTGCGCTATCATCTGGGCCTGACCCACGCGGCGCTGGGGCAGAAGGCCGAGGCGCAGGAGCAGCTGCTGAAGGCGATCGAGCTCGCACCGGAAGGGGAGTTGCGCCGCAAGGCGCAGGAGGCGCTCGACAAGGCGAAGACAGCCGCGGCGCAGCCATAACATCAATCCTTGCGCACCAGGCGCGGCGACGGGTATTCGGTAGGGAAGAGCCCATGGCGGCGCTTGTCTTCGATCACCTTGTCGACGATCTGGGTGGTGATGGTCGTCGTCCGCTGCGAAAAGCCGTAGACCAGCGCGGTATCGCACAGGATGTTGATGGTGCGCGGAATGCCGCGGCTCAATTGCGCGATCGCCTGGCAGGCGTTGGCGGAAAAGAGGGCCCGGCCGGCGCCGGCGACACTGAGCCGGTGCTCGATATAGGCCTTGACTTCCTCTTCGGTGAGCGGCGGCAGATGGAAATCCGATGACACGCGCTGGGCGAACTGAAAGAGCTCGGGCCGCTTCAGGATGCCGCGCAGCTGCGGCTGTCCGACGAGGATGAGCTGCACGAGCTGGGCCTGGTCGGTGTTGATGTTCGACAGCATGCGCAGCTCCTCGAGCGCCTCCGGCGCCAGGTTCTGGGCTTCGTCGATGATCAGCACGGTGTGGCGGCCGGCGGCGAACTCGCCAATGAGAAACTCCTGCAGCTGGCGGTAGAGGCCGACATAGGAAGCGTTCTCGAAGGGCTGATTGAGAGCAAGCAGGATCCATTCCAGAAGCCGGCCGGCGCCCGGCATGACGTTGGTGACGAGGCCGACGGTGATGCGCCGGTCGAGGCCGCCGAGCAGCTGCCGCAGCAGGGTGGTCTTGCCCGAGCCGATCTCGCCGGTGACGACGGTGAAACCCGCCTGGTTCAGGATGCCGTACTCGAGCATGGCGTAGGCCATGTTGTGGGCCTCGCCCCAATAGATGAAGTAGGGATCGGGCAGGATCGAGAAGGGCTTTTCAGCGAGCCCGTAGAAGGCTTCGTACATGGGAGATCTGCTCGCTGACGGCGCTACTCCGCGTCCGCGTCATAGCCCGAACGCGCAAAATGCCCCGTGCTCGGGGGGAATGTGTGTAATCACTATTTCTAACCGAATAGCTCAGATAAGCAATCCGGCCAGGCCTCGGCCGCCGGCGCTGGACAAGGCAAATCTGCTTTCCTATAACGCGCGTCGCATCGGCAAGGAGCGGCAACTCCCTCCGCCGCAATCGGCGCCCAGGTAGCTCAGTTGGTAGAGCAGCGGACTGAAAATCCGCGTGTCGGTGGTTCAATTCCGCCCCTGGGCACCATCATTTCCACCCGCGTCCCGTCGGGCGAGAAGGCTGCGGAATTGACCCGCCTCTCATGCCCTTCGAGTCGCAATCGCTCGCGAAGCTGGGGGAGGACAGCACCTGGGCTCTCCAGCCCTCGACAAAGAGGAGCAGTTCAAGCATGGCTCAGGTCCTCCACTCCGCCGGCAACCTCCTGCGGATGGCCGAGAGCGCGTGGCCGAGGAAGCGACTCGACGTTCGGCACGGGCTGCTTGGTAGTGGCCATCTTTGCCAAGGATTTCGGCCATTCCCTTCAACGGAGTTGCGAAGTCCGGAACCGGTATCAGCGCCAGGAGCAGTCCCGCGATCCAGTAAATGTGGTTGTGCGTGAACAGCGAGAGGAGCCCCAAAACACCTACGATCTGCAATTGCACTTTGCTGGTCCCGTGCGCCATATGTTCGGGAAGGGCGTGAAGCCGGAAATACAGGATCCCCACCATGAGGATGGTATCGGCGAGGAAGACCATCATGACGTTTAGCAGTACGTCGGTTTCTCCCGGAGCCGTTATGAAACCCGGCAAGTGATGCGTCGCTGCGCGGGATCGCATGCTCGAGCCTCCCGACCGGAATTCTGGTATTCGCCCGGCGTGAAGGCCAATGTGATCTTATTCGACAAGAGAGAGGGCCGTGCCGAAGCCTGGACGGACAAGCTCTGGGTCTATGATCTGCGCACTAACCAGCACTTTACGCTGAAGCAGAAGCCGATCAGGCGCGGCGATTTCGACGAGTTCATCGCCTGCTACAAGCCGGGCCGCACGCACGAACGTGCCGAGACCTGGAGCGGGGCCAACCCCGAAGGCCGCTGGCGCTGCTTCGACTATGACGAGCTTCTTAAACGCGACAAGCTGAGCCTCGATCTGTTCTGGATCAAGGACAAGAGCCTGACCGATTACCGACGCCCTGCTCGAGAGAAAACTCGAGAATAAGATTACGGTTGCGAAGGGCTCGCGAGCCGCGCGGCGATCTTGGTGAACTGTTCGAGCGCCGCCTCCAGATCATCGGCGATCTCGGCAGCGATGATTTCGGGTGCCGGCAGCAGCGTATGCACCCGGCATTTCTGCAAGAGGTTGCGCCGTACCTTCTCGCCGGCGCCGCCCTCGAACAGCACGTTGTCGGGCACCACCATCGCCGCGCGGCCGTCGATCTTCAACAGCGAGTAGATGTGCTGCACGAAATTGAGCTGCTTGTTGCTGGTCGAGGTCCAGAAGTCCTCGCGGACGACGATCTGGTCCTCCTTCTCGGTGTCGCCCTCCTCGTTGACGAACAGGAGGCTTTGCTTCTTCCCGAACGGTGGATTGGTCAGCACCATCGAGTATTCGCGGCTCCAGGGCGCGGCGAGGCTGTCATGGCCGGTATGGATCACCACCGCCGTTTCGCCGCCGATGCCGTGCAGATAGAGGTTCATCGCGCACATGCGGCCGACCTTGGGCGAAAGTTCCATGCCTTCGACCAGTCCTCGCGCAGCGCCCGCTTCTCGTCGGCGTCGAGGTCGCGCTCGTTGCGGTCGAGCACGTATTGATAGGCGTTGCAGAGGAAGCCGCCGGTGCCCGCCGCCGGATCGCAGATCGTGTCCGCCGGCGTCGGCTGCATCACCTCGCACATCGCCTGGATCACCGGCGCGCGTGGTGAAATACTGGCCGGCGCCGCGCGAGGACTCCTGCGCCGAGCGCGACAGCAATTCCTCGTAGATCGTGCCCTTCACGTCCACCGGCAGCGACAGCCAGTCCACCTTGTCGAGCAGGTTGACGATCAACTGCTTGAGCAGCGCCGGGTTGTGGATTTCGCAGCGCGCGCCCTTGAAGATGACGCCGAGCATGCCGGGCTTGACGCCGAGCTTTTCGAGGCTCGCGCGGTACTGGTCCTCCAGCGCCGCGCCGTCGAGCGGCAGCAGCGCCTTCCAGCCGAGTTCCGGCGGCACGATCGGCGCGCGGTTGTAGGGCTCCTCGGTGAGCTGGTCCGCCATCTTGAGGAAGAGGAGCAGGGTGAGCTGCTCGACATATTCGAAGCAGGACAGGCCGGCGTCCTGCAACACGCCGGCATAGCTCCAGGCCCGCTTACGCGAACACGTGCAGGAACGTGCCGGCGATTGCGGTGACCGACCAGGAGAATTATCAAATCAAATCAGAGGCTTCGATGCTTGAGTACCCAATCGGTTGACTGCGAGACACGCCATGCCTCCCGAATGGTGCATCGACGCACCGGTTGAGCCGGCAATCTGCACGATGCCGCACAACGGCTCGAGGGACAGCTCGGCAACTGTTCTCTACAAGCCGAATTCACATTTAAAGGACTTCTTGGGCCCGCGGCAAAACAAATGAAAGGGAGATCATCCGATGTCTATCCTCTTTCTGGGAACAATCCTGGGAGCGGTATTGTTGTTTGTCGTGCCGACGCTGATCCGGGAACACCTCTCCCCTGCTGGCTCATTCGGAATCCGGGCGATCGGTGCAGTGCTGATTGCCTGGGCTGTCCTTTCGACCTCGTTCGTATATGTCGGTGAGAACCAGACTGGCCATCTCAACAAGATATACGCAGGTGGTTCACTGCCCCCGGGTAAAATCATCGCCACCCAGGGTGAGAATGGACCGCAGGCATCGGTGCTTGCTCCCGGCTTCCATGTCATTCCTTTCATCAACGTCATGTACGACGTGGTGATGCGCGAGGTGACGGAGATCCCTGATGGACATTATGGGTATCTCGTCGCGCGCGACGGCAAGTCGCTCCGGCCGGACCAGACTTTTGCCGATGCGTTCGACCCGGTGGTCTCGACCCAGATGGTCAGTGATGCGGCGTATTTCCTGAATCGCGGCGGTCAGAAGGGGCCGCAATCGAGCGTGCTTGGTCCAGGCAAGTATCGCGTGAACCACTACCTGTGGCTGCTGGAGACGAAGCCCGCGACGGAAATCCCGCCCGGCTTCGTCGGCGTCGTGAAGTCGAACGTTCACTCTCGCGTCGACTTCGGTAATCTGCGCACCGACAAACCGGTGGATTGCGCTCCGATCAGACCCCGAGGGACTGATACCAGCAGTCTTGCCGTGCCGCTCGTTCCCCGCGGATGTGTCGGTACGTGGGCTGACCCCCTGCTTCCCGGTCGATATTACATCAACCTGGACGCTTACTCGGTCACGATGATCGACACCCGAGTCCAGACCTGGGAATACAAGGGCGGTTACACGAGAAGGGATATCAATCTCACCGTCTCTCAAAACGGTGAAATCGAACAAAAGGAAGTTTCACACAATTTTCCCAAGCCCGAGGACTTCGTCGACATCGCCGTAACGGTCAAGATAGAAGGATCGGACATTCCGCTTGACTTGCGGGTTCTCGTGCAGATCAGGCCGGAAGCCGCGCCGGTTATCGTGGCATCGGTCGGCGATCTCGATCGCGTTGAAAATGATATTCTGTCGCCGGTAATCCGGGCGGTAGTCCGTAACGTCACCGGCGGCATGATTAACGCCCCAACGCTGCTGCGAGATGCCCAGGGCGACTTGATCATCGATGCGGAAGGCAAGCCGACTGTTCGCAGCATTCTTCGGCCGACCCGCCCGCTGGACCTTATCGAGAACAGGCCGGTCATCGAGGACGAGGTCGAGCGGCTAGCCAGGCCGGAAGGTCTCAAGGCGGGCGTCGACATCAAGGAGATCCGTCTCGGAGAAGCGGTTATCCCGCCCGAGTTGCTGCTCGCGGCACGACGAAAGCGCCTCGCGGAGGAGCTCCAGCTCGCCTTCGAAGAGGAAAAGGCCGCTCAGACGGCGCGCATCTCGACCGAGCAGGCCAAGGCGACCGCCGATCAGCAAGATGAACTGGTAAAGGCCCAGATCGAGCTCCAGAAGTCGGAGCAGTCGATGAAGGCCCGGCGCAACGAGGGGCAGGGCGAGCGCGACAAGCTTGCGCTCATCGCTGAAGGCCAGCGAAATCAGGTCGAAGTTCTGGGCCAGGATCGAGTTGTCGATCTGCGGAAATTCGAGCTTCTCACGGAACGCGCCCTCGGCTTCCTCGAAAACCACCCGGACGTGCTGTCAACTGCGCTCGCGAACGCCCACAAGCTGGTTCCTGAACGCGTGGTCACCCTCGGAGAGGGCAGCGCCAGCGGCCTTTCCGGAGCAGCGGCGATTTTTGGCGAGCTGTTCGGCTCGCCCGGACCGCGACCGGCGAAAAGCGAGCCTTGACACCGGTTCCAGGCAGCAGACCATGAATGAACTTCGTTCAGGAGTTTCGGACATGCCAAGTCGGTGGCACGCCGTCCTTGCCTTCTGTTGCGTCGCACTTCTGCAGCTCTCATCGGCATCCGCAGCGGCGCAAAGCGCCGGCCGAACGCTCTACAGCATCGGGCCGCCGGCAGCGTGGGTCGAACCGGTACGGGCCGAGTACGACGCTCCTGCGCCGCGCGACGGTGTGCGCGAAGGTTCGTATTTCCTGTTGTACGATACCCAGATAGATGTCGGACCGAACGGCCACGACGAATACTCTCACTTCGCCATCCGCGCGCTGACGCCGGCGGCCGTCAGCAGCAATGCTCAGCTCAACATTTCCGTGGACCCGAGCTACCAGACGCTGGTGCTGCATTTCGTACGCTTACGGGGCCGAGGCGAAACCTCTCGTCACGATCCGAGATGGACGCCGGGAGATGCTCTTCGAGTGGCGTGACCTCGCGGCGACACCGGCGGATCCGGATCGCCCATCGTGGTATTCACCATGGCCATGGCTCGAATTCACGGACCAGGAGGACTGGACGCAAGTCGCGCGCGCCATGAGCGCGCTGTATCCGGTGGAGGATCGCCCCGGTGGCGCGGTAGGCCGTGTAGTCGAAACGATACGGGCGAAGGGTGGCACGACGGAAGAACAGGCGCATCGCGCCCTGCAGTTCGTCCAGGACGAGATCCGCTACACGAGCATTTCGATCGGCCCGGGTTCGCACCGGCCTTCGGCGCCCGAGACCGTGCTCGATCGCCGCTTCGGCGACTGCAAGGACAAGTCGCTGCTTCTCGTGACGCTGCTGCGCGCGCTCGGTATCGATGCTATGCCCGCGCTCGTGCACACCAGGCGCGGGCATGTGTTGCCGCAGGCGATGCCGACCCCGTTTGCCTTCGATCACGTCATCGTAAGGGCTGTCCTGCCAAGCGGCGTCTACTGGCTCGACGGCACACGCGCCAGGCAGACGACGCCGCTGGCGGCGCTCGACCCGCCCGATTACGAGCATGCATTGCTGATCCCTGCCGAAGGACCGTTGCGACATCAGGTGAAGCGCCTTCCGGAAGGCCGGCCCGCCCATAGGCTGGCCGACATGGCGAAAGCGAACCAGTTGCTGGCGAACCTGTCCAGAGCGAGGCAGCTGGCGCCGATCCCGCGACCTGCGACGGACGTCGAACGTCACGAAGTGCACGTCGAGTTCGACGCCAGCGAGGGGCTGCAGCAGCCGGCGACGATTGCCGTCACTACGCGTTATTTCGGCGCGACGGCGGACTTGATGCGCGAGCAGTTCCAGCGGACCCACGCGGCCCAGCGGGAGAAGGACTATCTCAACTACTACGCGCGCCTGTATCCCGGTGTGCAGTCCGCGGGTCCTGCCGCGGTCGAGGACGATACTTCGAGGAACACTCTTGAGATCCGCGAGCGGTACCGTCTCGATAGCGCGTTCACGAAGGGCGAGGACGGCGCTCTCACACTTCTCTTGCCTGCAGATGAGCTGTCTCAGTACGCCACGGCTTTCGACGGGTCGGTTCGCACGTCGCCTCTGGCGCTCGTATTTCCGGTCAACATCACACAGTCGATCACGGCGCGGCTTCCGGAGGACTGGGTGGTCAAGGAGGGCACGGTCACGATCGACAACCCCGCCTTCCGCTACCGTTCGCAGGTGCGCTATGCGCAACGAACGCTGAATTTGCGTTACGAATATGTAGCGCTAGCGGACCACGTGCCGATCGCCGCTCTCCCGCAATATCTCGCCGACCGTGGCCGAATGAATTCGGGATATCTACCTTCAGCTCACGCGCGGCCCCGAGGTTGGCATCATCGCCGATTTCGCCATCGCACCGCTGCCGCTCGCCGTACTGCTCGGCGCCCTCGGCCTCGGGATCTGGCTGGCGTTCCGGCCGATCTATCGCTACGACCCGGCGCCGCGCGCCAGGTCCACGCCGGGAGACGGCCCGCGAGGCATCCGCGGATGGCTCGTGTTGCCGGCATTGGGTGCCATCCTCACGCCGATCATGTTGCTGGTGGTGCTTGGCCCGCTCGCCATGTATGTCGAGGCGCACATTTGGCGGAACATTCCCGAGGCGGTGTCCGGCGCAGCCGGCGAGTGGATCAGACCCGCAGTACTGCTGCTCCTCGCCGCCACCGCGGTTGCGGTCCCGGCCAGTATTGCCGCAGGCGTGCTGTTCTTCGCCCGGCGGACCTCCGCCCCGCTGATGTTCGTTGCGCTCCTCTGGTACTCTTCAACCATCGTCGACTTGGCAGCGTTTGGATTTTTCTTTTCCGGGCTCGACACCGAGACAAGCCTCGAAACTCTGTATTCCGACACCATTCTGGGTCTGGCGGTCAACGGTATCTTGACCGCGTACATGCTTACTTCGAAGCGGGTGCGGGTGACGTTCGTGCGGCGCCGCGGCAGGCGCTCCGAGGCGACGGTACCTTCCACTGCAATAGCCGTGTCCGGTGCGCAGAGCCCGGTGGGGTCAATGTGAGCCAACCATCTTTTCCAGGCCGGGAAGCGCGTGCTTCGCTCGGAACATCGTTTGTGAATGCGTCTTCCCCGGTTCCGAAGCCGCACTCATCCTTCCAGGCCGTCGTCCCTGGCCGGCGAGAAGCCGGCGATCGGTCTGTGCTCGGCGAGAAATGAGAGAGTGCTCTCGAGCTGATCGGGTGGAACAAGAGATCCCAGAGATGCTATCGGCTTTACCCCGATCTCGTTCAAATGCGTCTTCTTCAGGGTCTCGAAATCGTCACCTTGGAGATTTTCGCTGTTTTCCACGGACAAGGCCCGCACCCGCGCGACCACGGGGCGGCCCGAGCTGGTTAGCGACAGAGAGATTCCGCTTGCCACCCTGGCGTGATCATGCAGCTCGGGGTTGGACGTGAAGCGCCAGACCATGAGGGTGAGCAGCTTGTGGCGCGTCGAAAGTCGCCCCAGGAATTCGATGCGGTCGACATTGGGAATGACGTAGCCTTCGAAGACGCGGCGCTCGTCCCGTTCCCGGTCCTTTCCGAGGCTGTACCAGCGAAAATCGCACAACGTGCCGCCGATTACCGTCCTCGGGCGTATGTTCAGAAGGGAGCAACTGACTTCTTCCGTATTCGAGCGGTTCGCCGGATCGCCCGCATTCTGGAACGAAGACGCCCTCAGCACGGACCACAGGCCGCTGTAGCGCAGCTCGACTTCATCGGTGTCATCGCGGGAAACCGCCAGCCACTTGGCAAGCGTCTCGTCGATGGCTGGATCCCGATGATTTGCAGGCAACTTGATTTTCGCCGTTTCCAGCCATTGCGCGCCGAAAAGATGCTGCAGGATGGAAGTAGCGAAATCATCCAGCCGAAGGCCGGGCGCCCGTTCTGAAATAAGCGTCGCGCAGCGCTCGCAAAACGCGCTGTACATCTCGCTCGCCCGCAAGCTCCGGGAAGACTTGTCGTTGGTATAGTTCTTGACGGCGCTCTCGTCGAAACCGGTGCCGCTGCTGATCGATTTGTAGGGAATGCTGAGCACGCTGCTCATGTATTTCATCAGCGCGCGCAGCGCGACATGGTCAGCCGGAAGGGGGACCCGTGGCGGCGACAGAAGGGTCATTTTCAGAACCGTCGCTATGGCGCAGCGCAATGTGACAATACCGTCACAATCTACCATATCCGGCGCCGTTTGCACGTGTGGGGCCTGCACGTGCTGGAACGAGCGAGCGGCCGCGGCAGCCCGCGAAACCGGCGAGCCTCCTGGCACCACATGCCACCACGCCCGGCGGGACAGCCCGGAAAGTGGCCCCTAGACAGGGATCATCTCGGATTACGGGAGGTGATCATGAACACGAAACTGCAGCGCAACGCCGGAATGTATCCCGCGCGTTATGGCGGAGAGGGACATTGGCCGCATCATCCGGACCTCCTGACCCGCACCCCGCCCCCGGCAGGGGAGCATCACAGGGAATGTGGACCCTTACGAGATTGCCTTCCTGCGCAGTGATGAAAACGCGGTCCTGACTCTGGCTCTTTTCGACCTCGTGCAGCGCGGACATCTGCAGGTCGTTGAAACGAAGCGTTGGCTGGGAACCGAGCAGAGGCTCCGGCGGCAGAAAATCCACCTTCGCACGACCGTTTGACGGAGGCCGAAAAGGATCTCATCGGCAGGTTCAGCACCCCTCTTGCTGCCAGCGAGACCTTCGCGTTCGGCCTGACCGAAGCGCTGCGATCGGCTTGCTCCGGCTATCGAACCAGGCTCGAAGAGACAGGTCTGTTGCGGACGCAGGACCAGGCGAAACTGCGGAGAACGGCGCTGGGAGTAGCAGCGTTTGTCGGTTTCATTGCGCTGGCTGCGGCAAAAGCGCCCCTTCCGATGTTCCTGGCATGTTTCGCGGCGGTCATTGCGGCGAACGCCCTTCTCTCATCTCGCCTGACCGCGGCCGGCAAGGCGCACCTGAAACGGATCGAGGCGCGGCTCGCCCGCCTCAAGGACCGTCCTAAAGCCGCCCGGTTGGGCGCCGCCGATCCTCTGCTTCTGACGGCGGTAGGCGTGTTTGGTGTCCCGATCCTCGCCGGCAGCGCCTACGACGCATTCGCGGCAGCCGTGAAGCCGATGGCAAGCGGCACATGGAGCTTCAGTGCCGATGGATGCGGTGGAGACGGATGCGGGGGGTGCGGCTGCGGGTGCGGGGGTGAATGACCGTGAGCGGCGCGACTCCTGCCGCTCGCGGTGCATCGGTTGTTGCCGGCTGCAGCGGGGCGAAACCGGGGCATTATTCGGCCGACCCCCTCTGGAACCGAATCGAGGACTTCCGGTTCGATGACCCCGCCGCCCAACTGTCGTTCTCTCAGCGCCTGGCGCGGGAAAACGGCTGGTCCCGCTACTACGCCAGCCGGGTCATCGCCGAGTACAAGAAGTTCTGCTACTTGGCGATGACGGCGGGCCACAGCGTCACTCCCTCCGATGAAGTCGATCAGGCGTGGCATCTGCACCTTATCTATACGCGGAGCTACTGGGACGGTTTCTGCGGCCGGGTGCTCGGGCGTGCATTTCACCACGGCCCGACCCGCGGCGGCGCCGATGAAAGCGCCAAGTTTCACGATTGGTACGAAGCGACTCTCGTTTCCTATCAGAGCACCTTCGGCTCGCCGCCACCGACCGACATATGGCCGGGACCGGAGTCACGCTTTGCCAAGACCCGAACGCTTCCGCCGCATCGACACGGCATCCTGCTGGCTTCTGCCAAAGCCCCGTTTGCGCCTTTTTGCCCGGCGCTGGCGCAAGGAGGCCTGATCATGGCTCACACCAGCGGCTCGACTGAACGGACCCTCGGCAGGAAACGGCAGTACCGCCCGATATCTGGCAGACCTGCTCTGCTTGAGCGTGGACGTGGTTTGCCACTCATTGCGAGGCGCATTTCCTCCAGTTTGCATGTAAGTTCTAGCTTGGCCCAGGAGAACGTCACAGGAGCCAATGGCGCGGATCGGAGGCCAACGGCGAGGCTTTCGTCACCGGCGATAGTGCTCGATCGCCTCGACCACCGTGCCCTTCACCGAGGCCGGGAAGTAAGTAGTATTCCCGCTGTAGGGCTTTTGCCTTGGGCGGGTACGAGCGGGGACGCCGAACAGGATGGATAGCGACCCAAAACCGAAACGCAAGATTTCCGCCATCCTGGCCGCCGACGTCGTGGGATACTCGTCTCACACGGAAAAGGACGAGGCCGGAACGTTCACGCGTCTCAGGTCTCTCCGCAAGGAGCTTTTCGAACCGCAGATCAGAAACCATCACGGCCGCATATTCAAGCTGATGGGCGACGGTCTGCTGGCCGAGTTTGCCAGTGTCGTGGAAGCGGCTCAGTGCGCGGTCATAGTGCAGAGGGAGATGGCGAGCCGCAATGAGAAGCTGCCGGAGGACCATCGCATCCGTTTCCGGATGGGCATCCATCTCGGCGACATCATCGTTGAGGGCAAGGATCTCCTTGGCGACGGCGTGAACATTGCCGCCCGTCTTCAGCAGCTCGCCGAGCCAGGTGGCATCGCTGTGTCCGGAGTGGTTCGCGAAAATGTCGGCAACCGGCTTGCTCTCGCCTTCGAGGATAGGGGCGAGCAGCGGTTAAGGAACATCGAACGGCCGATGCGAGTCTATAGCCTGCTACTTGAAAATGATCGGCCCAAAACAGCAAACGGCCGGGCTGCTGCCTGGATCGGCGGGCCGATAATGGTCGCTCTCCTTATTGCGGTGATGGTCGAATGGCCGCTGTGGTCTCCCCAGTCGAAATTGGCCATCTCCATCTCAATTGCCAGCTCCAGCAACAAGGAGGAGTGGCTGAACGAGGCGATCGCTTCGTTCAATGCCGCCTCCAGGACCAGCGCGGCGCTGCAACTCGATGGCAAGCCGGTCTCTGTCGATGTGGTCCTGGAACAGCTTGAGCCCGGCAAGAAAGACCACTATCGCTCCGGCTCCATGGTTGCCGATATCCTGCCCGGCAAGATCAAACCCACTATCGCCTCTCCGGCCGAAAAATTCTGGATATCGAAGCTGAACAACGATTGGCAGGCGGCCAACTCCAAGCCGATAACAACCGAACAGGCGCCGGCTACGGCGCGCACACCACTCGTCATCGCCATGTGGGAGTCGAGAGCCCAGGCTTTGGAGTGCTGGCCATCTCCAAAACCGCAGTGCACATGGGAGCGTATCCGTGCCCTTGCGACGAACGCGGACGGATGGACGATGTTCGGGAGGCCCGATTGGGGCAAGTTCAAGCTGGGCTACGGCCACATGGATCAATCCAACTCGGGCACCCTGACTGCCGCCATCCTATGCATGCGGGGCCTTGGTAAGAGCGGCGACCTCACCATGGAAGATGTAGACGCAGGCAACGGGTGTGGCCGGATGATTGCCGCCGTCGAAAAAGCCAAAGTGCACAGCGGCAAAAGGAGTGCTTGGCTGCTCGACAGAATGCGAACCGGCGGTCCAGAATATCTGGACGCTATCGTCACCAACGAACAGGAGGTAGTCGAATTCAACCATGACCCGTCGGGGTTGAGAGAGCCCATGGTGTCCGTCTATCCGCAGGACGGCACCGTGTTCAATACCCATCCCTTCGCCATTCTTGACGGGGCACCGTGGGTCAGCCCGGAGCAAGTCAAAGCGGCAGAGATTTTTCGAAAGTATCTGCTCTCCGACGAACAGCAGGCGCTGCCTCGTCAAGCACGGCCTCAGGCCGGTCGATGAAGACGCACCGCTCGGTGCTCCTCTGGAAACGGCATATGGTGCTAATCCGGAGGCCAAGCTGGTGACTATTGAAGTGCCGGAGGTTCAGGTCTTCGATCGCGTGCGAGAGGTATGGCACGAAGTAAAGAAGCACGCTCACATCGCCATTGTATTTGACAAGTCGAGCAGCATGGCGGGCGAAAAAATGACCCAGGCTGTCCAAGGCGCGCAGGCGTTTGTATCGGCCATGGACGCGAAGGACTGGCTCGCCTGGTTCACCTTTGATGACCGGATTTATGCCAGGACCCAAGGGCTCAAGTCGGAAACCGGCGTGCAACTGCTGAGCGACATCAGATCAACCACCGCTTTCGGCGGTACGGCGCTTTACGATGCGGTGGCTTGCTGCGTTTGATACATTGGCAAACAAGCGAAGAACTCGGGAGGATTCGGTTCGCTACGGCATTGTGATCCTCTCGGATAGCGGGGACACAAGCAGTACCACCACATGGACTGCGCTCGAGGCGAAGCTGAAAGATTCAGAGCAAGATCCCACAGGGATCCAGATTCACGCCATAGGCATTGGCGATGAAGCCAACGAGGCAGTGCTTAAGAAGATCGCCAATCTTGCCCACGGAAGATACTGGAAAGTGAAGAACCCTGCCGACGTTGTCGCGGTTTATAGAGAGATCGCCACTCACTACTGATGAGTTGGCTAGGGCGAGACGGCGGGAGATCGCACGCAGGCGTTATTGCGCCTTGCTCCGGATTGCCTTCGCGCGAGCTTCCATTTCTTCCGCCTGGGAATGGCGCCCGGTCTGCCGTAGCAGCGCCGCGTAACCTTCGAGGCTCGCCGCCACCTGGGGATGCTCGGGCCCGAGAGTCTTTTCATCGATGCTGCGCTCTTGCGCTCGCTCAATGAGATGCTCAACAAATCGCCGTGGTTTAATGTGCACTCCATAGTTGTCGCGCGCAGCGGCAAGCTGGTCTATGAGGTTTATCGTACCGGCTTTGACGAGAACTGGGGAACCCGGCTCGGCACCGTATCCTACACGGCGGACATGCCACACGATGTCCGCTCGATCAGCAAGAGCGTTGTCTCGCTCCTCTTCGGGATCGCGCTCGATCGAGGATTGATTGCAAGCGTCGATGACCCAGTGCACATCTACTTTCCCGACTATGCGGTGCTTCGGACGCGGAAAAGGACGCATTCTGCTACGGCATTGTTGACGATGACATCAGGGCTCGAGTGGGACGAGCACCGTTCGTACGACGATCCAAAGAATAACGAAATCATGATGAGCGGTTCTCAGACGGGAGACCCGATTCGTAAATCAAATCGTTGTCCCAACTCCCGCGATAGCGGGTTCGTTCAATCCCCTAACTGAAGACAGGCCCTAGAGGTCCTGTGTAACGGGAGTGTGGTCCGCAATGGTGCGAATGCCAGTCTTTGATCCCATCGAATACCTTGTTTCTCGTCGTTACCCGGCTTGGAAAATCGAGCTTCCAAATTTTCACAGCTTGGCTGAAGCAGAATCGATCGGAAGGCGAAGAAAGTCGCGCGAGAAAGCACTCGCCTATGAGCAGGAACTTCGGTGCAAAACGCCGGAGGAGATCAACGACCTAGTGAAAGCCGAGAAGGCGGCCGAGGTTGAACAACTGCGGCGAAAACAAGAAGCTGAGGAAAATGCCCGCTTCTTCAATCAACCCGCGGCAAGGGCCGATTTCACGCACTGGGGCAGGCTTTCCTACTGGACGCTCGATGAAGCGGTAGCGCTGTCCTTTGGCCGGGCGCCCGAGAGCGTGAACTGGAAGGTAATCGAAGCCATCGAAGCCTACACAAACATGTCTCCTTTCGCGTTTCAGTACAACCGCCGGCGGCAGCTAGCACTGAGGGCGAAGGCATCTTCCGAGCTTTACGATCCTGTAAGGCCCGGTTTCTTCATAGCCTGGGCCAAGAGGCTCGACTGGGACATTAAGCCAAGCCTGGAAGCTGTGGTCGCGGTGCGCGGAGGGCAGATAGGAGATTGGAAGACGGCTTATGAGAACGAGAGGGATGCTCATGCGAAGACCATGGAATGGGCGAAGTCAAAAATTGGCGAGGTAATGGATTCCGCAAAGCAACATCAGGCGGATGCTTTCGAGTCGGCGAAGCAGTCCCAAGCGGAAGCTTTCGAGATCGGGCGCCAAGTTGTGGCGGAGCGCGACGCCGAAATAGCGCAAGCTGCAGGAGGTCCTGCGCGCGGCGGAGGCGCGAAAAATCGTACAGGAGAATCAGATTGCGAAGGTGCCGTCACCGGATGCAAGTTCGCGCGAGCGGGAAAGCATGCTTCGCCTTATTATAGGGATGGCGATTAAAGGTTACACCTATGACCCTGCTGCGGCAAAGAACCGGCCGGTCAAAGAGATTGCTGATGACCTCCAGTTCTCGGTATCGGTTTGGACGAAGATACCGTCCGTAAATATCTCCAGGAGGCCAAGGGTCTCATTCCTCGCGAAACCGAATAACGGGTGCTGAAACCGAACTCGGTTTCAGTCAAACCGAATACGGCCACCGAGTCGGCTGCACTTCCTAGAACGGCTTCATCCTCAACTGGATGGAGTCGCACCCCGATGAATACCGCTGAATTGCCGAGTACCGGCTTCCTTCGCCAGCCTTCCATCATCGCCCCGAATGGACCAATCCCGGTTAGCCGCTCCACTTGGTGGGCAGGCGTCAAGGAAGGCCGCTACCCCAAGCCGGTGAAGCTTGGCCCTCGAATTACCGCTTGGCGCGTGGAAGACATCCGCGCCCTGATCGAGAAGGGCGCCGCCTGACATGACCCGTCGCCGCGCGTCGGCCCGGCGGGTCAAGAAGCACTTGAGCTACACGGCAGAAGAGGCGGCGGACGTGCTGGGCGTCCATCGCCATACCGTGCGGCGCTGGATCACCTCCAAGGCCCTTCCGGCGCTGACCGACAAGAGACCGCATCTGATCCTCGGCCGCGACCTTCAGGCCTTCCTGTTCGCTCCCTCACCCGGCCGGGCAAGGCTGAAGCCGGGCGAATTCTACTGCGTCAAGTGCCGCCTTCCGAAACGGCCGGCACTCGGCATGGCGGACTACATGCCGATCAACGACCGCATCTGCAATCTGCGGGGCATCTGCCCCGACTGCGAAATCCTGATTTACCGCCGCGTCGCCCTGGACAAACTTGACGCAGTTTCCGGCGATCTGGAGATAACGCGCCCGCCCACGGAGCAACACCTATTAGAGCGCTCCCGCCCCTCCATAAATGTTGACTTTGGAGAGACCCGACATGACCCGATCAAAGCACTGCGTCGAAAACAAGCGGATTAAGCGCCGTTACCTGCAATGGCTGAAGGACGCTAAGGGATACGGCATCGCCTCCACCGACATGGCCGCGGCAGCTATCGCCCGATTCGAAGGCTATACCGGTCACCGCGACTTCAGGCGTTTCCATGTGGAGCAGGCGCGCGGTTTCAAGGCCCATCTCACCGGCAAGGCGAAGGGTGCCCGATCCGGCGAACCCCTGAGCAGGGCGACGGTGGCATCCACCCTGAGACAGCTCAAGGCCTTCTTCACATGGCTTGCCGATCAGCCGGGCTACCGGTCCGCCATCCGCTATGCGGACGCGGCCTATTTCACTCCAGCGAGCCAGGACGAGCGGATCGCCAGCGGCGTGCGCTTCAGGCCGATACCTGAGCCGGAGGAGATCGAGAAAGTCCTGCGCGCCATGCCGGATGACACCGAAATTGCCAAGCGGGACAGCGCCCTCATCGCCTTCATCTTCCTGACCGGGGCGCGCGACCGGGCGGTTGCATCGCTGAAGCTGAAGCATCTGGACATCGAAACTGGCAAGGTTTTTCAAGATGCCCGCGAAGTCAAAACTAAGCGCGCCAAGACCTTCGTGACGCAGTTCTTCCCCGTTGGCGAACTGCCCCCCACCATAGTCAGGGAATGGGTAGACTTCCTGAAAACCAAGGGCTTCGGTCCTGATGACCCTCTGTTCCCGGCGACCGAAGTGGTGCTTCATGGCATGGTGCAGTCCGCGACCGTCGGACTTTCCCGCGGCACTGGCAGACGACGACGCCGATCCGCAAAATCTTCAGGACAGCCTTCGCTCGCGCTGGGCTTCCCTACTTCAATCCTCACAGCTTCCGGTCAACCCTCGCCCGGCTTGGCGAGAGGCTTTGTGGCCCCGGGGAGGAATGGAAGGCGTGGAGCCAGAATCTTGGCCACACCGATATGATGACGACATTCTCAAGCTACGGGCACGTGCCCGAGCACCGGCAATGCGACATCATCACCAATATCGGGCAGCGGAAAAAGGAGCCGGACGATCTCGCATCGGTCATTGCCAGCGCCATTCGCAGCTCGGGCATAAAGGCGGCGTGAGCTGGCCCGCCCCCCGTTTCCTTTCGAACGGAACATCTTAGCGCATCATTGATCGTATGTTCAGTCGTCGCCATCGGAACCGAACCTGCCCCCTGATCCCAGTGGGTACAGATATTCCCGAAATCGATAGCGCCGCAAAGAAGGTTATGCCCAGCCGTGCTCCCGAACAGGCCCCCAACCGTCAGCAAACGTCGGTATATTTGACGGTATATTTGAAGTTATTGATCATTAAACCTAATAGTTACAATATGTTGTGCTGACTTGTCGAGTCACGCATGCGCACCATTCTTGCACAACGTCAGCCAAGACCATCGGGGTCGAACGCCTACAGCGGATCGCCTGCGGCGAAGATGGCGCAAGCGAAGCTGCTCGATCGTCGTATCCCTCGGGGCTTGGTCGCCCGTCTCGCTCTCCTTCGGGTTGCTTGCCCGCTTGGAGAGCTTGCCGGCGGGCGGAGCGGAGGATTGCACGTCCTGTCGTAACTCCGTACGGGCCGTCTCTTTGGTCATAGCTCGCGTCGGCATCGAAGAACTCCTTCCTGGGGCAGATAGATCCCTCGTAAGCAGCGTATCGACGCGATTTCGTGCCGGCTGTGATAAATCTCACACGCCCGCGCGACTCGGCCCAACGGCCATGCGGCGGACAAACGAACAAACCCGTCGCCAGGCGTTTGCATGTTTCGGGTCGCTGGCCGCGATACGGAGCAGACGCTCGTGAACTGGAACGTGGTAGGAAGAGATCTCCAGGCTTTGGCCGTTTCGGGACAGCGCGAGTGGGACCGGCCTATCGGCTGACCGAAGTCATCAACCGCAGCGAATACAAGTCTTCAGCCGGTCTTGGCGCCTTCGTCCGGCAGCTGCTCGGGGTCGCGGGCAACTTTGCGTTTGGCCGCCTCTTCTTCGCGGCGCTGCAGCTTTTCGTCTCTCTTGCGCTGCTTGGCGCGAGTTCGCTCGCTGCGCAGCTGCCTGTAGCTGGGCTTGAAAGCCATAGGATCCTCCTCTTGCTGGACGACCTGCCGCCTTCCTTGCACTCGGCGTTGGCCGGGCGGGGCAAAATCCACACCAACGTTCCGGCAAAGAAGATTACTTCGCCGTAGGGAAAATGCAGCAAGATTCCACGCCCGGGAGCGTGAATGGCAGGTGCTGGAACGACGATGCCGGAAAGCACTGCCTGCCGGCGCCGTCTGGCGGCTAGAAATCCATGTCAAGCACTAACGCCAGGCCGGCTGGCCAGCGCATTTTTTTGGCGAAACTTACCTAAACCGCCTTGAGGTTTTCCGCCGATGTCTTGCCGCGCTTGGGGTCGCGTTGTTCCTCGTAGGAAATCTTCTGGCCTTCGTTCAGGCTGCTCATGCCGGCTCTTTCAACCGCCGAGATGTGGACGAAAACGTCCGATCCGCCGCTGTCCGGCTGAATGAAACCAAAACCCTTGTTGACGTTGAACCACTTTACAGTTCCGACAGGCATCACCTTCCTCCAATTCAGTCGCTGGCGCCGCATCGCGTGAGCGGCACATCAAACTGTACCGCAAAACGGCAAGGAACCAGCGTCTTGTGGCAAGGCTCGCCGGCAATCCAACCAGAATGACGCACTCTTAATAGGGTTACCGGGCATTATTGCAAGACCGAAAAATCGTAGGCCCGCTTGGGCACGGCTGCAGAAACGGCTTATTATATCGGCAGCGGATAGAGATAGGACAGCACATGCAATTCACCGTAGGCCTCAAGCTCAAGGGCAAGTCGCGTCACATGGCGGTCACCGCTGAAGACGCGCTCATAGCCGCGCTCAAGGTAAAGACGGAATACCCGGAGGCCCGCATCGTCTATGTCCGTCCACAGAACCGCCGCGGTGACGCGCGCCATCCACCCGTTGCCCACGAGGACTGACAACAATAGGGCGGAGCCTGACCGGACCTGGACCAGCGCGCCTGCTTGACAAGTGGTATATTTGCTCCCCCTAATAGCAAAAGCTCAGCAAACTGCGATCCTCCAACGAGGGTGGCAGACGATCGCCATGAGTCTCCGGGATGGGTTCGAACTCGTCATCTTCGACTGCGACGGCGTTCTCGTCGACAGCGAGGTTCTCGCCGCCCAGTGCCTGTCGCACCTACTGACACACTACGGAATGGCGACATCGATGAGCGATGTGTTCAATGACTACCTGGGAGCCAACTTCAGGATTGTCCAGAACGCCTTCCGGCGCGCCGTGGGGCGACCGCTGCCCCAGCGCTTCCAGGCGGAGTTCATGGCTGACCTGGCGCGCCGCATCTCGGCTTCGCTGAAGCCGGTCAGAGGAATTGAAGACGTGCTTACGCGCCTGGGAATTCTCTCGTGCGTCGCTTCATCGAGCCAGCGGGCGCGGATCGCCCACTCGCTGGCGGTCACCGGTCTCGATCGCTTCGGGCTGCGGATATTCGATGGCTCGATGGTGGCGCGGAGCAAACCTGAGCCTGATCTTTTTCTCCACGCCGCCCAGTGCATGGGAGCGACGCCCGCCCGGGTGCTGGTGGTCGAGGACAGCGTGAAGGGTGTCACGGCGGCGAAGGCGGCCGGGATGACCGTGTGGGGGTTCATCGGCGGCAGCCACTACGCGCACCTCGACGGGAACGCGCTGCTCGCCGCCGCCGGCGCCGACCGCGTATTCCGTGACATGAGGGAGTTTGCCGCGGATCGGGATCGCTGAATGGGCGGCGACAATGAGAGCTCGAACTCGATGACGCGGCCCGGGCCGGCTGGCTCTACTTCATCGCCGGCAATACCCAGGGCGAGATCGCCAGGAAACTGAATGTCTCTCGCCCGACGGCGCAGCGCCTCGTCTCGCTGGCTCTCTCCGCGCGCCTGATCACCTTCCGCCTCGAGCATCCGATTGCCGCCTGCATGGCGCTCGCGAGGGACCTGAAGGATCGCTTCGGCCTGGTCTACTGCGAAGTCGTGCCGACCAATTCGGAGGCGCCTTCCTCGGCCGCCGGCATCGCCAAGAGCGCGGCAGCGTTTCTCGAGCATCGGCTGCGCTCTGACGTCCCGGCCATCATTGCCCTTGGAACGGGACGGGCGCTCAGGGCCGCGGTCGAAGAGCTGCCGGCGATGAGCTGTCCCAGCCATCAACTGGTTTCCCTGGTCGGCAATATTTCGCCCGATGGCTCGGCGAGCTTCTATGATGTGCTGACCCGCATGGCGGAATCTGACCCAGGCGCCGCATTACCCCATGCCGCTGCCGCTGTTCGCATCGTCCGCCGAAGAGCGCGATCTGTTTGCCAGCCTGTCCACGGTCAAGAAGGTGCGCACTCTCGCACAGCGGGCCGACTTGACGCTGGTCGGCGTCGGCCAGATCGACCTCGAGGCGCAGATCTACGTGGATGGTTTCGTCAGCCGCGGCGATCTACTGGAATTCATCCGCAACGGCAGCATCGGCGAAATCGTCGGTTGGTGTTTCGACGCTAAAGGGGAAGATCGTCGGCGGCCCCTCGCGCGACAGAATCACCAGCGTGCCGCTGGAGATCCCGGCCAAGAGGCTCATCGTCGGCGCGGCCGTCGGCGCCGCCAAGGCAGCGGCGATCCGAGCCGCTGTCACCGGCAGGCTGCTGAGCGGGCTCATCACCGATGAGCAAACCTCGAGGGCAATTCTCCGCCTTGACGCAAAGTCAACCGTGTGAGAGCATTTGCTTGCAAAAGGAGCAAATGCTCCAGTTAGGGAGGAAGTCATGAAGCGTCTAGCAGGCATTATCCTCGGTGCCGTGTCGTTCCTCGCTGCCGGAATGGCTGCGGCGGAGACCAAGCTCACCATCGCTACCGTAAACAACGGCGACATGATCCGCATGCAGGGTCTGACCGAAGATTTCACGGCCAAGAACCCGGACATAACCCTCGAGTGGGTGACACTCGAAGAAAACGTTCTGCGCCAAAAGGTAACCACCGACATCGCAACCAAGGGCGGACAGTTCGATGTGCTGACGATCGGGACTTATGAGGTGCCGATCTGGGCTGGCAAGGGGTGGCTCGTACCCCTCGAGAACCTCGGCGCCGACTATGACGTGGACGATCTCCTGCCGGCCATACGGGCCGGCCTCAGCCACGAGGGCAAGCTCTACGCAGCGCCGTTTTACGGTGAAAGCTCCATGGTGATGTATCGCAAGGACCTCATGGAAAAGGCGGGGCTCACCATGCCGGACGCGCCGACGTGGGAGTTCATCGCCGAGGCGGCGCGAAAATGACCGACAAGGCAAACGAGGTCTATGGAATCTGCCTGCGCGGCAAGGCCGGCTGGGGCGAGAACATGGCCTTTCTTTCGGCAACGGCGAACTCCTTCGGAGCCCGCTGGTTCGATGAGAACTGGAAGCCGCAGTTCGACCAGCCGGAGTGGAAAAAGACCATGGACTTCTATGTGAGATCTGATGAAAGACGCCGGGTCCTCCCGGCGCCTCCTCCAACGGTTTCAACGAGAACCTGGCGCTGTTCAACTCGGGCAAATGCGGCATGTGGATCGATGCCACGGTAGCCGCCTCGTTCGTGACCAACCCGAAGGAATCAAAGGTGCACGACAAGGTCGGTTTCGCGCTCGCCCCCGATACGGGTCTGGGCAAGCGCGGCAACTGGCTGTGGGCATGGTCGCTCGCCGTTCCGGCCGGTTCGCAGAAGTCGGACGCGGCGCAGAAGTTCGTCTCCTGGGCAACCAGCAAGGATTACCTCGGCATCGTCGCGGCCGAAGAAGGCTGGGCCAACGTTCCACCGGGCACGCGGGCCTCGCTCTACAAGAACCCTGAATATCTGAAGGCGGCGCCGTTCGCGCAGATGACGCTGAACTCGATCAACTCTCGCCGACCCCACGAAGCCGACCGTAAAGCCGGTGCCTTATGTCGGCGTGCAGTTCGTGGCGATCCCGGAGTTTCAAGGCATCGGGACGACCGTCGGCCAGATGTTCTCGGGTGCGCTGGCCGGCGACATGACGGTCGACGAGGCGCTCACCAAGGCCCAGGACGCGGTCACCCGCGAGATGACCAAAGCAGGCTACATCAAGTAGCCTCACCTCCCCGACTTGCACCGTCCGGCTTCGCCGCCGGACGGCGCCTTTTTGCAAGGCCATCGACAGCGACGAGTGGGAGCCTATGGCGAGCCGTCACACCACCGCTGCAGCCAATCTTGCGGTCGCCCCCACGGTCGCGGTGCTGTTTCTGTGGATGATCGTGCCGCTGGGCATGACCGTTTACTTCTCGCTGCTGCGCTACAATCTGCTCGACCCCGGCACAGAAACCTTCATCGGCCTCGTCAACTACCGCTACTTTCTTACCGATCCGGCGTTTCTCACCGCCCTCGGCAACACGTCGAAGCTGGTGGGCGCGGTGCTGGCGATCAGCGTGGTTGGCGGCGTGCTGCTGGCACTGCTGCTCGATCAGCCGTTTTTCGGGAGGGAAATCGTGCGCCTCATGGTGATCGCGCCATTCTTCGTCATGCCCACGGTAAGCGCGCTCGTATGGAAAAACCTGCTGATGCATCCGGTTTCGGGCTTCTTCGCCTGGATCGCGAAATCGCTGGGCCTGCAGCCGATCGACTGGTTCGCCGACGCGCCGTTGACGGCAGTCAGCCTGATCGTGGCGTGGCAGTGGTTGCCGTTCGCGACCCTAATTCTGCTGACCGCGGTTCAGTCGCTCGACGAAGAACAGAAGGAGGCGGCTGAAATGGACGGAACGCCGCCCTTGTCCTTCTTCTTTCATATCGTGCTGCCTCATCTGGCACGCCCGATCACCGTGGTCATCCTGATCGAGACGATCTTCCTGCTCAATGTGTTTGCAGAAATTCTGGTGACGACGGGCGGCGGACCGGGGCAGCAGACGACCAACATTCCGTTCCTCGTCTATGCCCAGGCGCTCCTGCAGTTCGATATCGGAGGGGCCTCGGCGGGCGGCATCATCGCCGTGGTGATTGCCAACATCGTGGCCTTCTTCCTGGTCCGGATGATCGGCCGCAACCTGGAGGGCTAGCAGACATGGCTCGGGCGCTGTCGGTGAGACGAAGGATGGTAACCACGCTCGCGGCATGGACGGCCGGCTTCGTCATCTTCTTTCCGATACTGTCGATGTCCCTCACGAGCTTCAAGACCGAGCTCGACGCCTTCTCGACGCCGCCGCAGTTCCTGTTCTTCGACTGGACAGTCGAGAACTACGCAATCGTCCAGGAACGCTCCGACTATTTCCGCTTCGCAATGAATTCCATCGTGCTGTCGTTTGGAGCCGCATTGCTGAGCCTGCTGTTCGCAATTCCGGCGGCGTGGTCCATGGCATTCGCCCCGCGCAAGCGGACCAAGGACCTGCTGATGTGGATGCTGTCGACCAAAATGATGCCGCCGGTCGGCGCGCTGATACCGATCTACCTGCTGTTTCGCGACGGCGGTCTTCTCGATACCCGCATCGGCCTGATCGGCGTTCTGTTCCTTCTCGACCTGCCGATCGTCGTGTGGATGCTCTATACCTATTTCAAGGAGATTCCGGGTGAAATCCTGGAAGCCGCCCGCATGGACGGCGCTTCGCTGTGGAACGAGCTCGTGTATGTTCTCGCTCCCATGGCGGTGCCCGGCATCGCGTCCACCTTGCTGCTCAACATCATTCTGACCTGGAACGACTCGTTTTCGACGCTCAACCTGACGACCTCGGATGCAGCGCCGCTGACCGCCTTCATCGCATCCTACTCGAGCCCCGAGGGGCTGTTCTGGGCCAAACCGTCGGCTGCCTCGACCCTCGCCATCGCGCCGATCCTGGTCCTTGGCTGGCTGGCGCAGCGCCAGCTGGTGAGGGGCCTCACTTTTGGGGCCGTCAAATGGTCGCCAACTTGTGAGGGCTCGCACCCATGGGCACAATCGTTCTCAAGCGTGGAAAAGAGCTTCGGTGAAGTCGTCATCATTCCGGGCGCCGACCTGACGATCGACGACAACGAATTCGTGGTGTTTGTCGGTCCCTCGGGCTGCGGCAAGTCCACGCTGCTGCGGCTGATCGCGGGGCTCGAGGACCTGAGCGGGGGTGACATCTTCATCGACGGCGTGAGCGCCCGTCAACGTGCCGCCGGCCAAACGCGGACTGTCGATGGTGTTCCAGTCCTACGCGCTCTATCCGCACATGAGCGTGCGCAACAATATCGCTTTCGGCCTGAAAATGGCCGGACAGTCGAAGGAAGAAATCGCCGCCAGGGTGGGCAAGGCGGCGCAGGTCCTCAACCTCACCGAATACCTCGACCGCAAGCCCAGGCAACTGTCCGGCGGCCAGCGCCAGCGCGTAGCCATCGGACGGGCGATCGTCCGCGAGCCGAAGGCGTTCCTGTTCGATGAGCCGCTGTCCAATCTCGATGCCGCGCTCCGGGGGCAGATGCGAATCGAGATCATGCAGCTTCACCAGTCGCTGGGGGCGACGATGATCTATGTCACCCACGACCAGGTGGAAGCCATGACGATGGCGGACCGCATCGTAGTTCTCAACAAGGGCAACATCGAACAGGTCGGCTCGCCACTGGAGCTGTACAACCAGCCGCAGACGCTGTTCGTCGCCGGCTTCATCGGCTCGCCCAGCATGAACTTCGTCACCGGGCAGGCAGCGCAAAAGCTTCGCGCTCACACGGCCGGGATACGTCCCGAACACATCGCGATCGACAAGAAAAGCGGAACCTGGCGGGGAACGGTGGAACTGGCGGAGCACCTCGGGGCGGACACCATCCTGCACGTGGAGACCCAGCTCGGCCGCCTCACGGTCCGCACGCCCGGCGAACTCTCGGTCGCGCCGGGCGACAAGTTATGGCTGACACCCATCGCCGACCGCCTCCATCGCTTCGACAGCGACGGCAAAGCACAACGCAACGGATCGGGAGGATATCGACGGGGGCGCGATGTATCTGGATAAGCTGAAGCTCGAAGGCAAGGTCGCGGTGGTTACCGGGGGCGGACAGGGGATAGGTGCTGCCTGCTCACGGGCGCTCGGCGAAGCGGGGGCGCAGGTGATCGTCGCCGACCTGCTGGAGGAACGAAGCGAGGCGTGCGCTGCCGGGCTGCGCGAGCTCAAGATCAAAGCCCACGGCATGCGGCTCGACGTTACGAAATCGAAGGAGGTCGACGCAGCGTCGGCGGCGGTGTGAAGAACCACGGCCAGGTCGACATCCTCGTCAACAATGCCGGCGTCGCCAACAGCGACGTCAGGGCCGAGGACACCAGCGACGAGCATTGGCGCTTCCACATGGACGTGAACGTCGACGGATTGTTCTGGTGTTGTCGCAGCTTTGGGCGGGCGATGCTGCGGCAGGGCTCGGTGGGGGATCGTCAACGTCGGATCGATGTCCGGCTTCATCGTCGACGAAACCGCAGCCGCAGGCGTTCTACAACGCTTCGAAAGCCGCGGTCCATCATCTCACGCGATCGCTCGCTGCCGAATGGGCGAGGCGCGGCGTGCGCGTGAACGCGGTGGCTCCGACCTACATCGAAACGCCCCTGACTGCCTTCGGCATCAAGGAAAATCCGGAAATGTACAAGACCTGGCTCGAGATGACTTCCATGGGGCGGGTGGGCCAGCCGGACGAGATCGCATCGGTTGTGCATTTCCTCGCTTCCCGACGCGGCGAGCCTCATGACCGGGGCGATCGTCGCCGTCGACGGCGGCTATACCTGCTGGTAGCATACGTTCGGTCATCGGATCGCCGTGTCGGAATCTCTTTTCACTCAAGGGTCGGGTTGCGCTCGTTACCGGCGCTTCCCGCGGCCTTGGGCTGGCCATGGCGAAAGCGCTCACCGATCATGGAGCCCAGGTTTTCGTAAGTGGCCGCGATCCGCGCACCCTGGCCGACGCGGCGAGCCGGACCGGGGCAGCACCGATCGCCTTCGACGTGGGCGATGCGCGGGCCTGCCGGGCGGCGCTCGAGGAGGTGATCGGCAAACGTGGTCGCCTCGACATCGTCGTCAACAATGCCGGAGTTCAGCATCGCGCCGCCCTGCTCGACTGGACGGACGAGGATTTCGAACGGATCCTTGCC
>CAWHQZ010000029.1:0-6780 GCA_963831645.1 uncultured Alphaproteobacteria bacterium
TCCCCTTCCTGAACACGTATCGAACCATGTGTATCACTCCGAAGCCTGGCTTTCGACGGATTCTAGAAGATGTTCGGGAGCTGCGCTTCGCTGCGTAACACGAGCCCTAAAAGGCTACTTGGGCCCTCTCAAGAATTCAAGGCACTACCTTGGTACCCCTTTTGTCGCTTCCGAAGCCCATGCCAAGATGAAAGAGCGGCGACAGCGAGGTTAATGGATGTTCACGCCTGTTTTCCGAATAGCCGATCGGCAGGACGCGCTTCATCTGGCTGCTCTCCTCGACAGCGCGAGCCGCGGGCTCGTGATGTGGCTGTGGCAGACGATGTGCGCCCCCGGACAGTCGGCCACTTGAGCTGGGGCGTACACGGATAAGGGACGAGGAGGCGCTGCCCTCTCATTTCTCGAAATGGATGGTGGCGACGATAGACGGGGAGATTGCGGGTGCTCTTGCAGGCTATGTCGTTTCGGATCCTTATCGCGCTTCGGATGTCGCTGAGCTGCCTCATGTTTATGGACCGATGCTCGAGCTCGAATCGCGTGCGGTGGGGGCGTGGTACATCATGACGCTCGCCGTCTTCCCGGAATTCCGCAACAAGGGAACAGGAACGGCGATGCTCGACAAGGCGGCAGAGTTGGCGCGCGAAGCTGGACGCAAGAAGCTTGCCGTCATGCTCGTCAGCAGCAACAGGGGCGCGATGCGGCTCTACCGGCGGCGGGGTTTTGTCGAGGTGGAGCGAAGGCCGTATATTCCGTTTCCCGGGTCGAAGGACAGCGGCGATTGGGTGTTGCTTATGAAGGAGGTCTGAAGGTGAGCTGCCAATGGGATGCCGACTTTCACCGATCACGGGAAAGGCTAAGGCAGGCCGGTGGCGCGCATGTCGGCGACGAAGCGCGCCAACAGGTCGGCGTCGCGGAAGGGCTGCGAGCGTGCCCATTCCTGGGCGGTAAAGTGCGGATCGATCGAAAGCACTGATTCAGCCGCGTGCTTCGCTTCGATGCTCTTGCCTTGTCGCGTGAGCGCGATCGCGAGGCCTAGCCAAGCCCGGTAGTAGCTCGGGTGGTACTGCACCACCTCGCGAAAAATGCGCTCGGCCTCGTCGTTGTCCTCGACTGCGAGGTACGAGAGCCCGAGGTTGGATGCGATCCAGGCCGGCGAGTGGGCACTCAGCGATAGAGCGCGCGTATAGGCGCGGATCGCTCCCGCGTAGTCACCCATGAGGTCGCTGAGCGCGCCCTGATAGCCGATGATCTCCGGGCTACTGGCTCGCCAGATTGACGGCGGTTTCCATCGCCGCTGTCGCCTCATCCTGGCGGTCCTGGAAGAAACGCAGGAACGCGAGCAGCGCCTGAACGTCGGGATGGCGCTGCTCGAGCGCCATGGCCCGGTTGCACAACGCCTCGGCCTCGGCGGTGGAGCGTTCAGGATCGGCGGTCCAGCCGAGACCGAAGCTCGTCGAGTTGGCAGAGCGCGAGCGCCACCATGGCGCTGAGATAGTTGGGATCGATCGCCAGCGCCTGGCGATAGTGCTCGATCGCCTTGCGGTGTCCCTGGCGTGTGTAGCGGCGTTCCAAATCATGGCCGCGCTGGAACTCCTGCCAGGCCTCGCCGGAGGCGGTGCCGCGCCGCCACAGCTGCGCCTGCTCACCCTCGGTGAGGGCAAGTTGCAGGCTCGAGACGATCTCCTGCGCCATCTGGTCCTGGAGATCGAAGCCGCGTCGCGAGTCGCAGTCATAGCTCTCCATCCACAACGTGAGACCATCCCGGCGGGCCACGAGCCGCGCCATGACGCGCATGTGCGGACCGCCGCTCTGAACGCTCCCCGAGAGCACGTAGTCGTGCGCCAGGTCGTCCGCGGGGTTGCGGTCGTTACCGAGATCGAGTTGGCGATGCGCGAGAGAATGAGCTGCACCTCGTCGACCAGTGCTTCGGCGAGGAGGCCGGCTTTGCCTGGCTTTGCCGGGGTGCGGAACGGTTCGAGCCTGAGCACCGGTTTGCGCAGCTGTTGCAGGAGCCGCGGCGGCGTGCGGTAGCCGGCACGGAAGGTGAGGACGAGCGCGTCATAGTCGGGCAGGAAGGCTCGCCAGACATGCACCGGCTTGTCGATGTTCTTCAGCCGCTTGGGACCCAGCTCCTGCACGGTGAGTCGCTCCGGAAGCTGCGTGCGCTCGCGCACGGCAGAGCTGATGAAGATCGCCCGGCCCCGCGAGGGCTTGCAGCCGCGCTGCGACGTTGATGGCGGTGCCGTAGTAGTCCTCGCCGACTGCGAACACCTCGCCGAACTCGATGCCGATCTTCCAATGACCGGCCTCGACGCCGCGCGCGTGGCGGTGTCTCGCGAGGAGCCCTTCCTGGGCGGCGACCGCCGCGCGGCGAGCCCGGCAAAAGTTGCGAGAACGAAATCACCCGGCATGGCGAGCACCCTGCCGTAGTGCGCAATGATCTGATCTACGAGGAGGTCGCGCGTTTCGCGCAAGACCTTGACGCCCGTATGCGGATCGCGGAAGACGAGCTCGCTGTAGCCGACGAGATCGGCGGCGATCACGGCAAGCTCCCGGCGCACATCGCCTTGAGCCGCCGCGCTTGCCGCTGCTCTTTCGATGTCGCTTTCCCTGTCTTGATCGGATACGGGCATTTGCGCCGGGCACGTTCAAGGCGTCTACTCTAACAGACTTGGATCGCGGAAAGGAGACAGCGGCTGCCGCAGGGTTACGGGGCGCCGGCGTTGTCGAGCGGATCTACGACGTTACGCTCGATGAGGATCGTCCGCTTTACCTCGCCGCGGCGGTGCTGAAGCCCGACTTTGCGGGGAGACGGCGCGTCGTGAGCGGCCGCGGCCTCACCCGGGACGAGGCGCGCGCCACCTGTCTTGCGGAAGCGGTGGAGCGGTGGTCGGCGGTGTTTCCGGCAAACCGCGAGCTGACCTGGGGCCGGTGTACGGATATCGACGGGAGGACAATCGCTCCGGCATCGCTTCTCCTTATCTCCGCTCACCAGTATTCGCGCGCGGTGGAGTGGAATGCGAGTGTCGGCGCCGACCATCACCTGCCTGAATGCAAGACCCGCCGGGCGCATCGCCTGGATCGAGGCGCGGTCGATCACGAATGGCGCGGGCGTGTTCGTGCCCGCCGCGTACTGCCTTCTCGGTTATCCGTCAGCTCTGCAAGAGAGATTTCCCGTCCCCGACAGCAGCGGTCTTGCAGCGGGCACTGATGTCGAAACGTGCGTCGGTCGCGGGCTTCTCGAACTCATCGAGCGCGATGCGGTGTCGATCTGGTGGTACGGGCGGGTGCCGCGGCCGGAGTGTGACCTCGATCGCCGGCAGCTGCCCGTTCCGGAAGCGCTCGAGACCTGGATGAAGCGATCGGGCAGGCGCTTGTGGCTCCTCGACCTCACTCATGACCTGCGGGTTCCTGTGGTTGCGGCCGTCAGCTCTGATGTGGGTGGCCGCAATCTTCGCCTCTTCGGCTTTGCGGCATCGTGGACAATGGAGAATGCCGCGCGTTCAGCACTCGGCGAGCTCACGCAGTTCGAAGCGACGAAACGGCTGGCGAGTGCCGCGGCCGATAGTGACGCGCCAAACTTCGTTAAGCGCTGTGGCGCGGCTTCCATCGACGAGTGGCCGTTCATTCGGCCAAGTGCGGAGGTCAAGGCCGTCGCTGCGGCCGCCCTCGACGGACACGGACCTGTGGCATGGGCAGAGTTGCTTCGGCGGTGCAGCCTCGAACTCTATAGTTCTCGATCTTGCCCACGAGGACTTCCGCTCGCCGCAGTCCGCGTCATCGTGCCGGGTCTGCGTCACGTGTGGCCGCGCTTCGCCGCCGGACGTCTCTACGACGTGCCCTTCGACTCGCTAGCACAGCGGCGGCTGTGAGAGAATGAGGTTAATCCCGTTCCTATCCTCTACTGACCTGAACGCCAAAGGAAAGTTGCTGTTTCAACCTGCTGATGATATTTCTCAGATCCCTACAATCGCTGGAGTGCCTCCATGAGGAATCTTTATGAGATTTCGCGAAGAGAGTTTCTGGGTACAGGACGCAACTTGATCGGTCTTAGTGCATTTAGCATCTCATGGTTACGGACCAGCAGGTCTCGATCCGCGAATAGGGTCTCTGAGAGACCCCTACTCGGAGATACTCTTTGGAGTAAAAACCCGTCTTGAGAAATTGGGTATTAAAGGGATCACCGGCGTCGGTCCGCTGGAAGACGGGGTCTTCTTTTGATCGTCCAAGCTGGGTTCAAAGATACGATTCCAGAGAGCATTTGAACTGAAAATGCTGGATGGATCCGATGTGAAAATCAAGTAAAACGCGCAAAAAGAGGTAGCTGCAGCGCAGCTCTTCATATCGTTCGCACCTCCGCCACAGCACAGTGGGCCGCTGATGGGAGGAGACCAATTATAACAATAGTGGGAGTTATTGGGGTACTATTGCCTTCACCGCAGCTCCAGCGAGCACGATCAAGATTCAGCGCTATCCCTGTGAGAACCGAGGTGTCAGCTGTAATCACGTCATGTATCACGCTTCGGGTAAAAAGATCTCTACCCCGAAATACGCGGACTCAATGGAGTTGGCTTGGAGAGAAGCGCCATCAGCTACTCATTGGGTTGATGTCGCGGGAGCCGACATCGTTGCTGGTACGCCAGTTACCCATCGCGAGATTAGAGGTCTTGAGAAAATCAAAGCCGCTCGGCAGCCAACTGATGGCATCCGTGTTTCGAAATACGGGGCAACAACCGGCTTGACGAGCGGAAAAGATCTAGGTCGAGCTTGGCGTGTTATCGACGAGAGTGTCTCCATGGACAAGTATTACGTTAGGCTAGTTAGCGGATTGTTCAGCGAACGTGGTGATTCGGGAGCAGCTGTATTAGATGCTGAGCGCAATTTCGTCGGCATGATTATCGCAGGACAACCTAACGTTCCTGGCGAAAAATATTACCTGCACGCCTTGCCCAAAGATGAAACCCCCCCGACCCAGATTTGTCTTGTATCGAAATTGAAAACATGAACTGAAACAACGCTTGGAGCGGTAAAAATGGCAAAGATCAAGCACAAGGCGAGCGACAACAAGAAATTCGCGAAAGAAATTATCAAATACTGGAAAGGCACATATAATCGCGAGAAATTGAAGGAAGAATTGACGAAATTGGTAGACAAGGCCGACACGAAGGATGCTGGCGGGGTGGAAACTGACCGACAGGTCGAAGTTGATTTTGTGTTTGATACAGAGTTGGACCCTACTCACCGGCTGGTGTGGATAGCCATACCCGCTCCCGATCCAAGGCGGGGTGAAAGCGTGGCTCCAGTTCGGGTGTACCGGTATTACGACAGCAAATCCTTATCTGAAAAACAGGCACTTGAAGAAGAGATCGGCAAGTCGGCTCTCTTTGGCTGTGGCAGGTGAAAACCACCCTGCTCGGTGAGGGACCGCAGAGCTCGAATTCGATCTCGTTTTGATGAGAATCTGGATTCCAAGACTCGACTGCATAGCTTGCTATTCCAACCCCCGATCCCGAGAAAGGATGTGCCAGATGATGTACAAACCCGAAAAGTTAGGACTCTTTGCTGGTTGCCTGTTTATCGCCGCATTCCTGGCGGCTCCGATGCTCCAGGCGAAGATTGTTTCGATTTGCGCCGACTTCAGTGTATTTGCTGACGATACACCAATGAAAGATGATTTTATCTTTGTATTCCAGTTTCATAATGTTGTGAGCGGTAACAAACTCTTCATAAATGCCTCTGGGGGAGAGCTGGGCTTACAATTCCACAAGGACGGGGTAGACGTAACGCTTCCTGCGCCAGTTGCTAGCGTCTTACTTCGTGTGGGGACATTTGCTGGTGATGTGGGGTTGGAAGTGTTCGATGATGCCGGGAAGTCGATAGGTAAACAGACGATAAGCACGAGTAAAACTTATCAGGACATACCAGTTTCTGCAGGCGGGATTTACAAGCTCGCATTTCGAGGAGGCGGAAACGAAGCATCCATAGCAAACATATGCGTGGATTGTGATTTTTGACCTGAGCCCTAAAGCTCATCCAGTTGTTGGTAGAGTCTTCACCTCGGTGGCCGCATCCTAATTCTTAGACCGGATTTGGTCAGATTCTCCATCAGAACAGTGACGACCCAGTACGCACGCAATCTCCAGAGTTGGGCGTACTCATCGTTGGCGAGTTCCCGTCGAAGGTCGAACCAATAGATGACCTAGGCGCTGACTAGTCGAGCGCCAGGCTCTCGACGTGCTCGCGCACATGAAATAGATCGCGGAGGTCGGCCTCGGAGACCGGCGCCACGCGCGCTCCGCGCTCGTAGACGGTAAGCGGCCTTTATTCCCCACCTTTAACGCCGCCCGCTGATCGGCGATTGTCCGCCCTGAATCGAGGGGGCTGGACACATGTCGGACACTGAGCTTTTGCCTAAATCCAAGCCGGAGGCGGTGCGCCGGCTGGAAGTGTTCACCGGGGCGGCGGCGCGCCTGGACGGCGGAGCAGAAGGCGCGGATCGTCGCCGAAAGCTATGCGGGGGCGAGACCGTGTGCGCGGTTGCCCGCCGGCACGGGCTGACCCCGCAGCAATTGTTCGGGTGGCGGCGGAAAGCGTGGCGGCGGGTGGAAGGCGGGGCCAGCGCAAGCGCCTTGGCATTTGCGCCGGTGATCGTGGAGGCAGCTCCTGCGAGTTCGCCGACGGTGCGCCGCGGCGGTTCATTGTGGATCGAGGTTGCGCTCGGTGCTGCTGGTGCTGCGACAAACCACAGGGATCGAGCGCATGCTTCAGAAGCCGGCCGCC
>CAWHQZ010000030.1:0-19130 GCA_963831645.1 uncultured Alphaproteobacteria bacterium
TACCGCCCAGTGGGACCAGGAGCCGGTAAGCGACTCCTATGCCGAGAAGGGGGAAGAGCTGAGCCCGTTCTTAGCGCAGCGCTTCGATGACGGGGTGCTCCACGTCACCGTGCAGGACGAGCACTGCCGCTGCAAGGTGGCGTCGGCGCCGAACCCGGACGCGTCGTTGTGATGCTGCTGTGGTATGTTGGTGGGATGGATTATTCTGAACTGTTTCAACATGGCGAGGCCCTCCTCGATCGCATTCGGTTTCGACACTGAAATCGTCCCACCAATCGATCCGACTGTTCCACTCGCAGCCATCGCGTAGCATCCCTTGGCGGAAAAATCCCGGATTGTGATGCGGCGGCAGCTTTCAACGACCGGCAACCAGCTTGGCTTTCCCATTTTATCGAAACCTGTGGCTAACTGATAACGCCTCATTGAAATCGTTGCTTTTTCTATTCTGTGCACCGCCACCCGCTTGTGTCTCTGCTCACTCCTCAAGAGCCAGTGCATAGCTCTTTCTCCCCGGGGGTCGAGGCTGCGATCTGCGAAATCGAGAGGGAGCTTGTCCGCCAAGGACTGCAAATCGTCCGTTTCTTAACTGTTAAAATTGTTCCTCACGTACCATCGGCAATGTGCACGTATGGAGTGGGCCACTGCTCCGCGAGAATACCGCGCGCCCGCAGCGCCTCCCCGATTCGCTCCACCGCGTGAGTAGAACCGCTAATTTCTTGCATGCGCATTGCTTCGCCGGTCAGTGCCACGAGCCGGCCCCTCACCTCGATCGTAACCATCCGTACACGGATGAACAGCCATGGATGAGCTGCAAGCATGAGCGAATGGGATATTGGCTCAAGGCGCCGTGACGTGCTTATCGCCTAGGGCAGGGAGAACGTAGTTATTGAGGATGTCGAAGGCGACCAGGTCTTGGGTGTTACTTTTGTAGAGACCGGCGGTAACGACTGCGACGGCATCGTAGGTCGGCAGGATGAACAGACGCTGGCCTCCCAATCCCCACGCCGCCGTCCAATCGATGATCCGATCCTTCACGGCCGACCTTCCCAGCCACCATTGATAGCCGTAGCGATTGCTATTCCAGCCGGTGAATCTCGGTTCGATCGACTCCTGGAGCCAAGCCGCCGAGACGACGCGCTTGCCGTTCCACGCACCCCCATTGAGGAAGAGCTGGCCGACTTTCGCAAGATCGCGCGGCCGCAGGCGAAGTCCGGACGCCGCTGCCGGCTGCCCATTCGGCACGTTCAGCCATTCGACGTCGGTTATGCCGAGCGGTGTGAAGAGGGATTCCCGCGCGAACGCCAAGAGCGATTTTCCCGTAACCTTCTCGACAATGGCGGCGAGAAGAGTGGTGGAGCCGCCGCTGTACTTCCACACTTTTCCCGGTTCGGACGCCATCGGCTGCTCGAATGCATAACGATAGGAATCGGGCGCGAAGATCATCCTGATTTCGCTGTTTTCAGGATCGGTATAGGGTCGCTCCTCATCCCACTCAATTCCTGAAGACATCGTCAGAAGGTGGCGCACGAGTATGCGATCCTTCTCGGGCGTGCGCAGCGAAGCGAATCCGGGAAAGAACGTGAATACGGGCTCATCGATGCTTCTTATCAGACCGCGATCGACCGCAATCCCCACCAGCAGCGAAACGACGCTTTTGCTTATCGAGCGAACATCGTGCCTGACGTCGGGAGCGTAGCGGACCTCGCCAATCGATGTTCCCCACCTTTCATCCTGACCTTTGCGATAGTGCTCGAACAGGAGCGTGCCGTTGCGAACAAGTAAAACAGCGTGAACATTGGGCGAGTCCGGCCTCTCGAGCTTGCCGCTCAACGCGCAGAGGCGCTCAGCGTTTGCGATTTCCGACGCCCTGGTCGCCAATTTGCCAGCCATCGGCGACGGCTGCCGGCAAGCCGCAACGGAGGCTTTCCTCTCCCCAGGCCGGGATTTGCAGCCCGCCGAAGTATGCCGGCCACAGGACGGCACAGGCAACGAGGGGCGCAGTACGCAAGTCGTGTTCCTTTATATTATAGCAGGCTAGCATGGGTATCATCGTGCGTCTGCCTGCGGGCCTTTGGCTTCCAGGCGGCGCCGTGGGATCGGTCAGGGCGAGCGGGCAAAGATGACGGAAAGGATCGACACCCTGCTCACGGCCGCCCGCAGACATTGCAACGACGTGATCAAGCCGGAAATCGATAGCTGGAATGCGAAGCGCAAATGGCCACGCCACGCCTCCGACAAGGCAGCGGTGTTGGGACTTACGGGACTGTATTGTCCCCCCGAATGGGGCGGACAAGGGCTGTCACTCGGAGACGGCATTCGTGTTTATGAGGAGCTTGGGAAGGGTGATGGTGCCTATGCCTTTGCGCTCTCCATGCACAATATCTGCAGCCATGCCGTGTGCGGTTTCGGCAGCGAGGCGCTGAAGCGGAAATGGGCGAAAGGCCTGACGTCCGGCCGCAAGCTCGCAAACTTCTCGTTGACGGAACCGCAGTCGGGTTCGGATCCCGCGACCATGTATTCGCGTGCCCGCAACAATGGCGATGGGACATGGACCATCAATGGCGCGAAAGCCTGGGTTTCGCTCTCGGGCGAGGCGGATATCTATCTCACCGTGGTCAAAACCTCCGAGGTGCCGGGCCATAAAGACATGGCGATGATCGCCGTTCCGAAGGGGACGACGGGTCTCAGCTTCGGTCCGCTGTATGGCACGCCATCCTACCGCTTCCTGCCCGTTGCCGAGATGTACCTGAAAGACGCAGTGGTCCCGCAGGAGAACATCATTTTCCCCGCGGGCAAGGGCCTGCAGGGATCGCTCATGGCGATCGACATCGCGCGCGTTTCCATCGCAGCGGGATGTTGTGGGCTGATGCAGGCGGCCCTCGATATGGCACTTGCCTACGCGAAGAACCGCAAGATGTTTGGAGGAACAGCGCTCGATCTTGAGGGTATCCAGTGGATGCTGGGCGAGGTTGCGACCGATCTTGAAGCCTCACGATTACTCTATCGGGCAGCCGCCAATGCGCTCGGTACGCCCGAGGGCCCACTCATGGCAGCCCATGCCAAGCGCTTCGTACCCGATGCAGCGCTGAGAGCAGCGAACATGTGCGCTCAGGCCATGGGCGGCATGGGGTTGCTCACCTCCTACGGCATGGACCGCCTGAGCCGCCTGGCGCAGATGCTACGCATCGTCGATGGCACGACGGAAATCTCCCGGGTCGTCATTGGCCGCGCACTCAAAAAGCGCGCCGCAGAGCTGCCCGATGTTCCGGTTCCCAAGGGCTTTGGACAGAGTTGATATTGAATTGCTGATGATCTTTTACAGATGCAGCAATCGCCGCTGTTACCGCAGCTCGAGTCGATGAAAGCGGCGGGGGTTCACCGAAGCGATGACCGTGTGCGGAAACTCACAGCCTGGCCGCCGATTTCCACGCAACCAGTTCCAGCTTGGCCGGCACGGGGCCGAAAAGCCTACGTTGTCTGCCTATGGAACAGGAGGAAACTCATGGCCAGGAGAACACGGAAGCGTGGACAATCGATTGCGGCAGCGGCAGCCGCGACAACCAGCGGAGTCGACGAATTGCTTCTCGCCGCACTCGCTCAAGGTGGCGAGCGGCTCGAGACCGGCCGTTTTCTGGTGACGTTCAAGGAAGGCGCAGTCGACCGAAGGCGCACAAGGCCCTGACGCAAGCGGTTTGCGCTCCGTCAATGCCCGCGACTTCTCGGGTCAGGCGGTGACGCTGCAGGATGTGGGCGACGCAGACAGCGTGATCCTGCCGGAGATCGGCGTGGCGGTCGTGGCGGCGGCGCCGGCTCTCGAGCACGGCATGAGCGCCAGGACGAGATCGCGGCCGACAGCCCGATCGAATCGATCGAGCCCGAGTATTTCGTCTTTGCCGAGGGCGCCAGACGACTACTTGCGCGGCTTCAAGCGGCGGCGGTGCAGGTGCTGTCCGAGGACCTCGGCGCAAATCCCGACCTGAGGACACCCGAACAGGACGAAGAGGAGCAGGTTCAGGTCGCTCGGCGCGACGTGGGGGCTGGTCCGATGCAGGGTGCCGCCGAGCACGCGAAGCGGCGCCGGCATCAAGGTGGCGGTGCTCGATACCGGCATGGACCTCGGCCATCCGGACTTCGCCGGGCGCGCTTTCGCGAGCCAGACCTTCGTCGGCCAGCCGGTCCAGGACCTGCACAGCCACGGCACCCACTGCATCGGCACGGCCTGCGGTCCGCAGGCGCCGGCCGGCACGACCCCGCGCTACGGCATCGCGCACAAGTCGCGGATCTTCGTCGGCAAGGTGCTCGTCGAATTCCGGCTAGCGAGCGTCGGCGGCAGCGTGCTCGCCGGAATGAACTGGGCGATCGCCAACCGGTGCGCGGTAATCTCGATGTCGCTCGGATCGACAGGCGCCGGTGCAGGCCGCGTACACCGCGGCGGGCTCCGCAGCGCTCGCAACAACGGCTGCCTGATCATCGCGGCGGCGGGCAACGCGGCGATGCACGACCGGCGCGCCGGCCAATTCGCCGACGATCATGTCGGTCGCCTCGCTCGACCCGAACCTCGCCCCGTCGGGCTTCTCGAACTTCGGGAAGGTCGAGATCGCCGCTCCAGGCCGCGACGTCTTCTCCTCGGTGCCGCGGCCGACCCGCTACGGCTTCAAGACCGGGACCAGCATGGCGACGCCCCATGTCGCGGGCTGCGCCGCGCTCTGGGCCGAGACCAGTCCGCCTTGCGCGGCATGGCCCTTTGGAACAAACTGCGGGCGACGCGTCAGGCCGCTTCCGTTACCCCAGCCTCGCGTGTGGGACGGGGGCTTGGTGCAGGCGCCGTAGTCGCTCGATAACCCATCCATCTGAACCGGCAGCGGAAACGAGACGCCCGTGGCATCGATAAAGAAGACGAAATGGGTGGTCACGACCTCCAGCAAGCGGCCGCTGGCCGACGTCGCGAGGGATCTGACCGCCGCCGGGTTCGAGATCGACCAGACAATGGACCAGATGGGTGTGTTTACCGGCAAGTCGGAAAAGAAGGCGGTCGAAAAACTGCGGCGGGTCCCCGGCGTGACGGACGTCTCGCCGGAGCCGCCTCCCGCCGACGTCGGTCCACCGGGGTCCGACGACACCTGGTAGCCGTGACCGGAAGCAGGCCGGCGCGGCTGGCATAGCCTGACGATGAACTTCCAGCAGGATCTCTTCATCAGCTACGCCCACCTCGACAATCAGCCGCTGCCACCGAGCAAGTCCGGCTGGATCACGCGCTTCCATCAGGCGCTGCAGACCTTCGTCAGCACCCGACTGGGCGCCGAGGTCAGAATTTGGCGCGACGACAAACTCAGCGGATCGGACATCTTCAGCCGGCAGATCGTCGACCAGTTTCGCAAGACGGCGCTGCTCGTTTCGATCCTCACTCCGCGTTACGTACAATCGGAATGGTGCTCACGCGAAATGCGTGAATTCTGTGAAGCGGCGCGGGAAACAGGAGGTGTCGTCGTCGACAACAAGTCGCGCGTCATCAAGATCGTCAAGACGCCGATCGAATCCGACGAGATGTTGCCCGCCGTTGCGAAGGAGGTTCTCGGCTACGAGTTCTTCACTCGCCAGCATGGCGAGGCGCCGATGGAGCTGGATACGACCTATGGAGAGGAATTCCAGCAGGCTTACTACCGAAAAATCGCGCAGTTGGCGTGGGACATAAAGCAAATTCTCGATCGGATGAAATCCGTGAAGGTTTCGGAGAGCTCGACAAACGGGCACAAACCGAGAAATGTCTATCTGGCTCCGTGCGGCGACGATGTTCAAGAGGATCGGGAGCATCTCATGGCGGAGCTCAAGACGCACGGTTACGGAGTGCTGCCTTCAGTTCCGCTTCCTACGCGAGAAACGGCCTATGTCGAAGCTGTCGAAGGTTCTCTGAGACAAAGCGATCTCGCCGTTCACCTCATCGGCTCCGATCGTGGATCGATCATTGATGGTCCGAGCAGAAAATCCGGTGCGGAAATCCAGAACGAGCTGGCTGCCGGTCGCAGCAGGGCGGCTGGATTGAGACGCGTGATCTGGCTGCCCCGGAAGACGGCCGCCAGCAGCGATGAGCAGAGAACCTTCGTCGACGCCCTCGAGGCCGATCCGGTACTTCAGCACGGCGCGGACCTGATCACGGGCGATTTCGAGAGACTGCGGGCCGCCGTACACGGAGAGCTCAAAGGAGTGAAGACCGGCGCACCGGCGATAGAGGTGAAGGATCGGGACGACGGGGCGGCGACGATGGTCTATGTCATCTGCAACAAAGACGATCGCAAAGCCACGGTAGCCCTGCGCAAATTTCTTCGGGAATGCGGCGTCGAAGTCGAGATACCGGCCTTCGAAGGCAATTCCGCCGCGGTACGGGAGTCCAATGAGCGCATGGCGACCGGCTGCGACGCGATCATCGTTTTCTATGGCGCCGGTGACGATGCCTGGAAGCGAAGCATCGACAACGACCTGAAGAAGATGGTCGGCTACCGCCGCGACAAGCCGCTGCGCGCGACCTTCACCTACCTTGCGGATCCCAGGACCGGCGACAAAGAAGACCTCATCGATCTGGAGACGCCAAATCTCATAGACGGGTTCGGTGGTTTTTCGAGCGCCAAGCTTGCTCCGTTCCTGGCGGCAGTGGGCGCCGGCGGAAAGATCGGATGAGTGTGCCCCCGACGGAAGGTCACACCAATCCCTTCCCCGGACTGCGTCCCTTCAGGCAGGAGGAAGAATTCCTGTTCTTCGGCCGCGAATGGCAAGTCGACTCCATGGTCGACAAGCTGGCCAGGAATCACTTTCTGGCCGTGGTTGGCACTTCCGGCAGCGGCAAATCATCGCTGGTGAACTGCGGTCTGGGGCCGGCGCTCCATCGCGGCCTGATGGCCGAGGCCGGTACGAGCTGGAAGATCGTGCAGTTCCAGCCGGGAATTGATCCCATGGGAAGGCTGAGCGCAGCGCTTGCCGAGGACAATGTGCTTTTCAGGAACTATGGCGCCGGTCGGCAAATGCTCCTGCAGGTGATCGGCACGACCATTCGCATGAGCAAGCTCGGGCTGATCGACATCTTCGAGCAGGCGCGATTGCCGGCAGGGACCAACCTCCTGGTGATCGTCGATCAGTTCGAGGAGCTGTTCCGCTACGCCGCGCTGACGGCGCCCGCGACGTCGCAGCTATCGGAAATGAACGAGGATGCGGTCGCCTTCGTGAACCTGCTCATAGAAATCAGGGAGCATCCCCACCTGCCGATCTACGTCGTATTGACGATGAGGTCGGACTTTCTGGGCGATTGTGCCAAATTTCAGAACCTGCCTGAAGCGATAAACGCCGGCCAGTACCTCGTGCCCCGATTGACGCGGGATCAGTTGCGATCGGCGATTGCCGGACCGGTTCAAGTGACCGGCGCGGAGATCAGTATCGTTCTGGTCACCCGGCTCGTCAACGAAGTGGGGGACAATCCCGATCAGCTTTCCGTGTTGCAGCACGCTCTCAACCGGACATGGTCCTATTGGAGAAACAAGTGCGGCGGCGCTGGTCCGATCGATCTCCAGCACTATGAAGCCATAGGGACGATGAGCGGCGCCCTGGATGCGCACGCCGACCGCGCCTATGCCGAGCTCGACACCGAAGGTCAGCGAGAGATTTGCCGAAAGATTTTCATGGCGCTGACCGACAAGGCGACCGATCAGCGCGGCGTTCGCCGTCCCACGAAGTTTTCGTCGCTGTGTGCGATCGCTCAGGCGGATCCGACGGAAGCAGCGAGGACCATCGACGTTTTTCGCCGACCGGGCCGGTCGTTCCTGATGCCGGCGGCCAAGGAGGAGCTCACCGCGGACACCGTCGTCGATATCTCGCATGAGAGCCTGATGCGCAATTGGCAGCGCCTTCGCGTCTGGGCGGACGAAGAAGCACGTTCGGCGCGCCTCTATGGCCGGCTGGCAAAGGCTGCCGAGCTGCACGCGACGGGAGAGGCCAGCACGTGGCGCAATCCGGAATTGCAGCTGACGCTCAATTGGGTAGAGCGCGAGCAGCCGACCGCCGACTGGGCCGAGCAGTACGGGGGCGGGTTCGATCGCACCAAGGCGTTCCTGGGGTTGAGTGTAGATGCCCTGGACAGGGAATCGCGGGAGAGACGGGCGGAAAAGCAGAGCAGAAAACGGCTCAAGCAGGCAGGCGCTCTGGCAGTGTTTCTGATAGCGCTGGTTGCCGCCTACTACTGGCGCCAGAAGGTGGAAGCCGAGAGCGGGAAACTGACCGCCGAAGGAAATGCGATCGCCCAGGATGTCTTGAGCGAGGCGTTAACCGGCGATCCCGTCGCCGGCAGCCTTCTCGCCATCGAGCACCTGCGGCAGCGATCTGCAGCGGATGCTTCGGCCGGCTCGTTGGAGCGGGCCTTGTGGCACGCGCACTCGCGCACGCAACTGAGCTACGTACTGAAGGATCACCGGCAGGAGCTGCGCTCGATCGCGTTCGATCGGCATGGATCGCTGCTGGCGACCGGTTCTTTCGACGGCAAAGCGATTGTCTATGAGACCGGGACCTGGCAGGTGGCCACCGTTATCGACGAGAATGCCCACGACGGACTTGCGCGAGACAGCAGGGTGCTCGGGGTTCAGTTTACGCCTGACGGCAAGCTCCTGGCGACGGCCTCGTCGAGCGTTGCGACGAAAGGCAATCGGATCGGCAGGGCACGGCTGTGGGATCCGAGGAGCGGCAGCCGGGTGCGTGACTTCGTAAGTGGTCCCGACGGGATTGCACACTACGGTCCGGTTCGCACGGTGGCATTCAGCAGCTCGGGGGAACGGTTGGTTACGACCTCTTACGACGACACCGCGCGCATCTGGAACGTCCGAACGGGACGGTTGGAGCGGATACTCGAGGGGCACAAGGTCGGCGACAGCGGCGTCGACGTCTACGACGCCGTGTTTCATCCGCAACAATTCCTCCATAGTCGCAACGGTGGGCAATGACGGTATGCTGAGAGTTTGGGATTTCGAAGAAGAAGCTCCGTTCCACGCCAGGCCGCACGGGCACGAGCAGGTGATGACGAAGAGCTTCGACCCACCGCGAGCTGGGCGGGCACGAGGAGACGGTGAGATCGGTCGTCTTCAGTCCCGACGGCCGGAGACTGCTCACCGCATCCGACGATGATACCATTCGGCTCTGGAATTGGGAGGCAGGGGTTCAGGACGGCAGGCCGCTCGAGGCGCATTCCGCCGATATCTGGAGAGCCATATTCGATCCTGCCGGCAAGCGCATCATTACCGGCGGCTGGGATCGATCAGTCGCAATCTGGGATTCCGGCACATTCAACCTTCTGGCAACTTTGCGCGGCCATACGGGCCCCGTACGGACGGTGGCCTACGATTTATTCGGATCACGCATAGCCTCGGGAGGCGAAGACCGTACTGCCCGGGTATGGAATCTCGAGGCAGACGATGTCCGCCTCCGCCTGAAGTCCCATGAAGCGAACGTGACGGCGGTGAGAGTGAACCCCGCCGTTCCCGAGGAATTTGCGACTGCGAGCGACGATGGCACTATCCGGATATGGAAGTTGGGAGAACGGATTCCCTTTCAAATTCTCGAAGACGAGCGGCTGGGCTGCGAGATCGTCAACTGGCGGCGGAATTGCGGCGTCGACGAGATCGTCTATTCGGGAGATGGAACCAGGCTGGCGGCGCGTTACGTCGACGGATCGATGCGGGTCTGGAGCGTCACCAGCGGCAACATGGTGGGTCCGCCACTCGAGGGCGTTCAGGAAAAGATCAGGTCGATGGTCGCGCTTTCCACGAGCGGGCAATTCGCGGTCGGCACGGACAGCGGCGAAATTCGGTTCTTCAATGATCGAGACGGTGCGGCGGGCAAAACGACGCCGATCAGTGTCACCGATGCGATCAACGCTATGGCGCAATTCGGGAAGTCGACGAGGGAACAGATCACAACTCTTGCCTACGATCCCGCCCGCAAGCTCCTCGCAGCGGGATTGGAGCGCGGCGTGGTGCTGATATGGGACATGAGCGCCGGCCAGCTGCTGGCGCCCATCGTAATGGAAGGGGGATCCGTCACCAGCCTTCGCTTCGCTCGGGACGGAAAAATGCTGTTCGTCGCGTCCTGGGACTGGACGATCGCTGGTTGGGAGGTCAGCCGCAACGGGATGAGCCGGATGTCCGAGATGCGGGGACATAGGGGTGAAGTCCATGACCTCGATATCGTCGGTGACGGCCGGCTGGTTTCGGCATCCGATGACGAGACCGTGAGGGTATGGGACACGAGCAGCGGCCAGGAGATTGTTTCGCTCCCCGGCCACATCGGCACGGTGCGATCGATTTCGGTTGTTCCGGATCGAAATCTGATGATCACCGGATCCGATGATGACACCGTTCTCATTCGAAGTGTTTTCGAGAACATCAATGGGCTCCGCACGGAAGTGTGTCGCGCCTTGCACTCGAAGAATCTGACGGCGGGCGGATACCCGGTGGATGGCGCACAACGCGCCTGCGGCTGGTGAGCCTTCGCGCCGAAAAGTTGCGTTGGGTTATCTTGATTTCACAAGTCCGGAAAACCCCGCGACCGCCAACAGACTGAGCACCCAACCCACGACTGCCTGGAAATAGAAGTACCAGGTCGCGAAGGCGCCCCAGGGCTTCGACGGGTCCGGCCGCCAATACTCCTTCTGGCCCACTTCGAGAACGGGAAACAACGCATCGAGCGAGTACATCCATGGATTGAAGACAGGATAGCTCAGTGCCTCCGGTTGCTCGCGAAAACACGAAAGCTGCGACTGGCCGTTTGCAGCTCGACCCCAAAATTGCTGCTGCACTGACGGGATAAACCGTTCCTCGGAGCTTTCGACGCCGCACATCGTCCACTCGTTGGAGCGCCGGACGACCGGGCTGTTGGGTTTGAACGCAGCCCGGTGCTCGGCGAAGGCAAAAACCGCAACTCCGGTGACCCAGAAGAGCGTCAACCAAACAAAGGCAAACAGAGGCCGTCGACCGTAGCCGAGCGTAGCGCCGAGAACGCCATCCTTCATTGCCAGGACGGCGCGCCACAGCGGGCTGGAGGAGCGGGCGCGCCGAGCCCGGCGAGCCAATCGCTCTTTTTCGACCAGAACCGCGATTAAATCTTCATTGTGGCCCATCTCGCGAAATACCGTCGCCAGCTGCTCATAGGGCTGTGGCCAGAAGTCCATACCCCATCGTTCCGGGGCTTGCCTTGCAAGCCAGTTCAGCCTGCTGCGGGCATCGACCGGTCCGCCAATGAATGCCCCGTAGAGACAGCGGTTCAAAAGGAGGTCGCCCTTGCCGGGCCAACAATTCTCCTCATCGTGGATGGCTCCAATTACCGCCCCTGTCATGTCGAGGGCCCCACGTATCTGAGCACCCTGGCGTAAGAAAAATGCACCTTGGACAACGGCACGGTTGATTTGCAGTGCACCGCCGGTGGGCTGATTCAGCGAGGCTGCGGTGCAGTCCAGGTCACCACCGATCCGGGCTCCCATCAGCCGAATCTCGCCATCGATGTGCGCTCCGCGCAAGGCAACGTTGCCCCGCACCTCGATATCATCGGCGTTTACTGCAACGTTGTCAGGGTACTCCAATTTGATCCCGGTTCCATCGAGACTGGCGCTCAACCGGGCCGCAACCAGATCGATTCCGCCGCTCACCCGGGCGCCGCGCAGATAGAAACCACGCGCCTGAAGCCCCTTAGCTTCCAAAGCAGAATTGCGTGACCACTCGATCGATGCTCCGTCGCCTTCGAAATTGCCTCCAAGACGGGAACCGTCAAGGCGCACCGCGCCCGAGATCATCGAACCGCGCACATAAACTCCTCCGCGCGCCTCGAGCGCGTCGGCCTGAAGCCCGGGCAGTGCAGAGCCGTCGAGGAGCAGATTGTCTATGATCGCTGCGCGCAGGATCGGCACAGCCTCAAACCGGCAATCTTTGAGTCCGATATCGCGGGGTATTCTGCAACCCTCCAGATCAAGAACGCCCTTGATCCACGCCCCGCTGATTCTCACACCCTTCTCATGAGGCCGGCAGGTGTCATCGCCACCGAGGAGTAGAAAACGAACGAAGTTGCCGCGCACAATACGTGCGTGGTCTTCCTGCTCGGGTCTCGAACCGTCTCCGAGTCGGTCGAAATCACCGTCCTTCAGCTGAGCTCTGACCGTTTCCTCAGCCGGATAGAGCGGTTCGAAGTCCGCAACCGCGCTCACTCATGCAATCGCCAGACCAGTGGAACATGGAATGCCGCGATGAGTATGAACCAGAGCATCAGATGCAAGTCGAGTTTCCAGTAGCCACCAAACTTAAAGCCTTTTGGCCAACTACGATGGCCGATCTTGGGACCGGACGCACGATCTTGATCGGCTGATCGAGCGAGACGGGGTGCGGGTGGCGCCTCGTGCCGAACGGGTCACCGGGCATCCCTTGATCTCCGGGGAGGCAATCGATAGTGTTTGAGACTGCGGGACGGCCTTTCCCCTGTCTGGAAGTCCCTGCCTTGCTGCAGTACGGATCTCTCGCGTTGTGCCGCCGGGCCGTGCTTCGGTCGCTGGCGCTCCTTCTGGCATCGATCCTGATGATCGCTCCGGGCCACGCCGTCGAGGCCGTGTGCGCTCTCGACGCGACCCTCCAAGAAGCGGACTTCGAAAACAGCGGCGGACAGACGGCCGATGTCGACAACATCGCCAAGACGATCCGGGTGCGAGCCGAGGGTGGAGCGGCGGGTTCCGAAAACAGCGCGCACGGCGAGCTCGGATTCCGCTTTCAGGCCACCACCACGATGCCGGCGCTCATCACGCTTTCAGGCGTCAAAGCCCAGGGAAGGCTCGAGGGCTTCGGCAACATCAATGCCGGTTCGATCACCATCCGCGCCATCGTGCGCGACCTCACGACCGGCATCGAGCTTGGCAACGCGGTCGTTTTAGACAAGAGCCAGAACGGCGAGCCCTTCACCAAGATCATCGAACCGGTGAACGAGCTGTTCCTGGCCCAGCCGCAGTTCGAGGTAACTCTCACGGAGGGCCATGAGTACGCTGCATTCGTCCGCGCCGATGTGAAAGCGAACGGGCTCCTAGGTCTGTCCGATTTCCATGACGGCGGCGGGAAAGTCACAGTAGGCGCCGCCGTGATCGCGCCCACGCTCGCTGACCTCGACGGCGACGGCCTCTTGGATGTGTGGGAGACATCCGGCATCGACCTCGACTGCGATGCGTCGAACGGCATCGACCTCGATCTTCCGGCGATGGGCGCCAATCCCAACCACAAGGATCTCTTTCTCGAAATCGACTGGCTGCCCGGAGCGGAGCCGTCGCGCGCCGACATTCAGGTGATCAAAGAGGCGTTCGCCGCCGCTCCGAAGGATAGCGGCGGCATTGCCAATCCCGACAATGCCGACGGCATCAGCTTTCGCGTCGACACCGGTGACCTCATCGACGGGACCGCTGCCGAAGACGGCGGCGCGCCGAACACCTGCAGTGACGGCGCCGACAACGGCGCCGACAACGGCGCCGACGGCCTTGCGGACGCCAGCGATCCCGATTGCCTGGTCGGCGATATCGCCTTCTCGAGCCTGGTCGGCGGCGCGAACCTCGGCGACGGCCGGGCACTGCCGGCCGCCAACATCAGCGATCTCGAAACGGATTCCGACGGCGACGGCGTGACGCAGTTCTACGAGGCGCGCGCCGGCAATTTCCGACCCGAGCGCCGGCTCGCCTTCCGCTATGCGATCAGCGGCCCGTTGGTCGGAAAGCTGGGCGGCCAGGCGGAGTTTCACGGCAACGATTTCGTCTTCTTCAAGCCGCCGCAGACCCAGAACTGCAGCTCCGGCAACGGCTTTTTCCCGGCCGGTACGCATGCGGCTATGCTGATGCATGAGCTTGGCCATACGCTCGGTCTTCGGCACGGCGGCGATACCGACACGCCGCAACTCGAAGCCAACTATGTGAGCATCATGAACTATGCCCTGGGCTTCGGGATCAAGCAGGTCAACAACGCCACGAGCCAGGACTTCAACCTGGACGGAGTGCCGGACTGCCGCATATTCGACTTTTCACCGCCGCGCCGGCCCGCCGGCCGCGGTGCGGCGCCGCTGCCTTCGCTCAACGAGCAGAATCTCGATGAGACCAAGCGGCTCGATCCTACCGACAGCGCCAATCTTTCCGTGCGGTTCGACCCGGTTCTCGGACAATGGGTGGACATGCGCCTCGATCAGCGCACCAACTGGGACGGCGACAACGCGCCGAACGAAATCGGATCGCAGGCGAACATCAATAACGACAAGGACGATGCGAACCCGCCCGCTCCCATCCTCAGCACTGCCCTCAAGGGCTGGGACGACTGGAAGAACCTGTTGCTCAGCCTGCGCGGTATCGAAGATTCGGAAGACGGGCCCAAGCACAACCTCGAGGTGGCGTCGGGGAAAGACGATGCCGACGAAATGCTGAACCTCTATAGGCAGACCTCCGAGACGGACCTCGAAATCGCCAAGGCGGTTCAATCGGCCTTCCTGGTCGCCGGCCAGCCGCTCACCTATCGGCTGACGGTCACCAATAAGGGACCCAACCGATCTCTCGGCGGCAAGGTCGTCGATGATCTTCCGGGCGAGGCAAAACTGCTGGCGGCGCCGGCCAATTGTGCGACCTCTCCGCGGCGGCAATCTGACCTGCGATATCCGCGCGCTCGACCCTGGGGAGAGCGCCACCGTGGATATCCAGTTGCGGCTTCCTCTCGACCTCGATTGCAAGGGCGCGCAGTTCACGCCGATCGCCAACAAGGCGACGGTGACGGCCCTGGCGGGAGATCCAAATCCTGGAAACAACACCGCTTGGCTCGAATCCGGCATTCTGTGCGTAGCTTACGAATACTCCGCCAGGTTCGCGTGCGGCGAAGAGGTTCGGTGGCCCGGCGATCCTTTGAGCCGCGGCCTCTACGGCGCCTCGGTGAACGTCCACAATCCCAACGACGAGACCGTGCATTTCTTCAAGAAGCTCGCCATCGCCTATCCGCCGGCCGAGCAGCGCCCGGGTCGCGTGGTGCCCATAGGCGTCGATTCACTCGACTACGACCAGGCGCTGAAGACGGCGTGCGCGGAGATTCTAAAACATGCCGAGAAGGAAGTTTTCCCCGCTGCACTTGTGGAGGGCTTCCTGGTCATCCAGAGTCCGCGCAGCCTCGACGTGACGGGCATCCATACCGTGACCACCCCACAGACCAGTCTCCATGTCGAGCAGGTGCGGGAGCGGAAGCGGGAGGCCAAGGAACCTGAGCCGCCGGACTATCGGGTGCGTGCCGACCTCGTGCCGCTGCACGCTGCGTGCGCACCGGCAACCTCGACATCGGCAGCCGCGCCGCGGACGGTTCGCGTGACAGTTCACAATCAGGGCGCGGGCGGTGCTGCGGCTTCTCACACCATCGTCGACTTCGGCCCGCCGGGCAAAGTTGTAGCACAGACACCTGCACTTGCGGCCGGCATGAACACGATTGTGTCCGCAGCAGTACCGTCCGCCTGTCCGCAGACGTGCGCGTTCGAAGTGCTCGTGGATGGCGCTGGGGAAGTGGAGGAGACCGACGAAGCCAACAACACGCGAACGGGTACATGCCCGCCGCCCGGCTAAGGGCCTCCGATCAGGTCAGACCGTGCTGGGCGCCATTATTCTGCGAATAGCTGCTTCAGTCGCCTGGTATCGTCGGCATCCCACTCCTGCGGCTGAGTGACTTCGATCCAGGCGTCGATGTAGCTCGCCGGTGCAAAGTTGTGGCCATAGCCCATCGGGACGGTGGTGGCCATGGGCAGGTCAAAGCCCGCTTGCAGGAAGGTCACGATTGGAAGCCACCGCAGATACGGCGAAACATCGGGACCGCGTTCGCCGACCAGCCATTCAGGCTTGCGGTACAACAGTTCCGGCGCGAAAAATGTCATCGGATCGCTGGCGTGTTGAATATACACAAAGCGCATGGGTCCCCACCGCTTTCCCGCCTCGGCCAACGAGTTTCTTCGCCCAGTAAATCGCAACATCGAACCGTCCCGTAATGTCGGCAGCCACATCGGGGAATCCGGATTTCGGTTGCGGGTCGCTCTGGACCAGGCGGGGCTCGGAAACGGCGGACCGCTCCATACCCCACCCTGAATCGGATCCTCGAAAACCGTAAAGATGTCGGCGCTGTTTGCGGATCCGAGCGCTCCCAGGCTCAATCCGTGTATATACAGCTTTGGCCGGCGGTCTTTGGGGAGTGTCTTCCAATGGGAGTAGACCTTGTCAAACAGGGCTGCCGCCAGAATCGCGCGAGCGCTCGGGATCCACCAGGATCGTCAGCCAGCTCGGCAGATAGGAGTATTGCATGGTGACGATCGCCGTGTCGCCCGCATGCAGGTATTCCACCGTGTCGACGGCGCCCGGATCCAGCCAGCCCGTGCCCGTGGGCGTGGCGACGACCAACGTGGATCGATCGAATCCCCCGGCTCGTATGAGCTCCTGGAGGGCAAGCTCGGCCCGCTCCTCCACTGTTTCTCTCGAGTTCAGACCGACATAGACCCGCAGCGGCTGAAGGGCTTCCTTGTCCCAGAACTGGCTGATCTCCTGCCTGGTCGGCCCGGTGGCGACGAATCCTTTTCCAAAACGCCCAATGGTGTCCCAGCCGATCAGTGACCCGGCGCTGCCGGAAGCGGTGGCTTGCGCGGGCTGTTCAACGCCTTCATCGATTATGCGGTCAAGTCTCAGAAAGAGGGCATCCGCCGCATCCAAAGCAAGCCTGCCGATGACGTCATTGACGAGCAAAAACAGGCCGACGACCACGACCACCGCGCTCGACAGCTGCGAAACGCGGCGCGGCACCACCAGGCTGATCTTGCGATCGACATACCGCCAGCAATGCCGCAGGCCGCGGGCCATGGCAACCAGCAGGATACCGGTCAGGAATGCAATCACGCCGACGCGCCAGGGATAAGCGGTCGCGACAGGTTCCATCTCCATGAGGTGTCGGATGGAATTCTGCCATGCGGTCGCATACCACAGGAAAATCCCCACGACGATTACGACGCAGACAACCGTAATCTGCTTGCTCAGCCGTTCGAGCCAAGCACTTGGTGCGGGGAGTTCCAGGTAACGCCACATCCACACCAATGATACACCGACACCGTAACCGACCGCGAGCGCTAGACCGGACAGCAATCCCTGAACAGCGAAATTTCGTGGCAACAGTGACGGGGTGAGAGACGCAGCGAAGAAAAGAGTCGCGACCACCAGACCCCAATACGAAAACGTTGCCCCATACCGTCCCGGTCGCGACTGGGCGAGAGACGAAAGAAAACTCGTGTACCATCCTTCCGTCTCAGGGATGGTATCGGCACTCGATCCAATTCGTCCCGCAGACTTCTTAAGCATCATCTCCAGAGTTCCTCGACCTGCGATCTACAAGAATACGCTGCCCAAGTGAATACTTACCCTCTGTGGGCGCCGACACACTTGTGCTAGAGAGTGATTTGCTGGGGCGCTTTTGTGAGGTGAGAGCATGTTCAAGAAAAGGACTGACGCGCAGTATCGGTTTCTTCTCGGACTCTTGTTGATCACAGCAATCCTGGCTTCGGTCTTCGTAACCACGGCGGATGCCCGGCGTGCCAGAGATGCTGCTCGCGGCGCCGCCATCGGAGCCGGGATTGGTGCGATCGTCGATGGCGGCAGGGGTGTGGGAAGAGGTGCAGCTGTCGGGGCGATCCTCGGTGCCACTCGATAAACAGGTGGGCGAAGACAATACGTCGGGTTGCTGAAAAAGTCAGGAGTTCAACATGTCGAGAATCTGGATTGCCGCCATCGCAGTGCCGGCATTTCATTTCGCGCTGACCGCCGTCGCATCCGCCGACCCGGCAGCTGAAAAATACGTCGATGACGCCTTGCCCGTAATGTACCACAGCTGCAAGAGCGTGGTTGATGAGGCCTCTGGCGATCAGGCCTATATCGACAAGGTTGTCCGCTCCCTGGTCGCCGTGTCGCTCTATAATCGCGAGGTCGACGTGTCCCGGTTTGAAATCACCGAAGAAGCAAAGACGGCCATGCACGACAAGTTCGTAGCGGCCCTGAAGGAGGGATGCGAAGAGGACAAGAACGCTCTCCTCGCCGGCATCATCGATGACGCCGTGGCCGAAGCCCTTTCGGGGAAGTGATCCAAGCGAGACCGTGCTCGTCAGGCCACGGCGTATCTCCCGGAATGTCCACGCGTTCGGGTGCAAGCAGGCAGAGCCGTCCCTGCGGACCCACCGCCAGTTCATGAATGTAAAAGCAGGTTGGCTCCTCGTCGGTTGCCTCCATGACCATCGACGGCGCCGAGACGATGCGCATGCCGCCGCACTCGCCGGTCCAGTCGGTGTGGCGGTGGCCATGCATGGCCACAATCCTCGCCGCTACGGGGCGGAGCTGGCGCACGAACCAGCTCCCGTTGATCAGCGCAGTGCCGATCCGTTCGGAGAACGCATGCGCCGGATTCGGGTACTCCACGAGATGGTTGTGCAGGGCGACAATCCAGCCTGCCCGGGGAAACTGACGAAGCACGGCCTTGAGCTTCCCAACCTGCTCGACGGGGACAATCCCGAGCCCGTTGGTGAATGAGAAGTGCGCCTCGGCGTTGGAGTCGAGGAGAACGACGCCGAGCCCGTCCGCCGCCTCAGGCGGCAGCACCATTGGAAAGGCGTCGGCCCACAGCTGCGCCAGTCCCACCGAGAGCCGCAGCGTGCCCGCATCGGCAAAGGCCGCGATCGCCGTGCGATGGTGCGCGTGGGCTCAACACCCCCGGAAGTGCGATCAGCAGCAGCCAGGCCAGCGCAAGCTTTGGCAGGCTGATCTCGCCAGCAGGCTGCCTGCCAGACCCAGCATGGACCGCTGCTTCGTGCTCGAGGCGTCATCCTCGACGTTGCCGAAGCGCGGATCGATGAATGATTTCATGAAGCGGTCTGGCGACGATGAAAGGTCCCACGCATGCGCTACACTGTCTCAGCCTGCCTGTTTCGCCGAGGCTTACTGGAACATCGGGGGCACGCCCAACAGCACGCTGACTCTCGGAATCCAGCTCGTATGGATCCGGTCATTAACACCACCGTCGATTTCACTGCGATCCCGCACATCAAGTTCA
>CAWHQZ010000031.1:0-7398 GCA_963831645.1 uncultured Alphaproteobacteria bacterium
GGTGGCGCTCCTCTACGCGGATGCCCGACGGCGCGCCACCGTCTTGCCCGCGCTTTTACGCGATCCCGACCAAGGAGGAACTGATGATCGCGCGGCATACGCTTTCCGTGCTGTCGCGAGATGCTGCACGGGCATCGGCGAGCGAGAAAGTTGCGCTACGACGCTTTGCTCTATGAACGGGGTGTTGAACACATGAAAACCATCTCTCTGGAAAGTCTGTAGCCATGATCCCGGATGGCGCAAGCCTCATGATCGGAGGCTTCATGGCAGTCGGGACGCCGGAGCGCGTGGTGGACGAGATCCTGCGCCAGAACAAGCGCGACCTCACGGTCATCGCCAACGACACGGCAACGCCCGGCAAGGGAATCGGTAAGCTCGTCGCGGCAAAATCGTTGCGCAAGGCCATCGTGAGCCATATCGGCCTCAATCCCGAAACCCAGCGGCAGATGATGGCCGGCGAACTGGAGGTACAGCTCGTGCCGCAAGGCACCTTGATCCAGCGGATCCGCGCCGGGGGATTTGGCTTGGGTGGCATCTTGACGCAAACCGGCATAGGCACGCTGGCGCAAGAAAAAAAGCAGATCGTCCAAGTCGATGGCAAGAGCTTCCTTGTCGAAACCGCGATCCGCGCCGACTTCGCATTGGTGCAGGCATTGGTCGCAGACTACCTTGGCAACCTGGGCTATGCGCTGACCGCACGCAACTTCAATCCGGTGATCGCGATGGCGGCCGACACAGTCATCGTCAGCTCCGACAACATTGTGCCGGTGGGCGTGATTGCACCCGATCAAATCATGACCCCCGCACCGGTGGTCGATTATCTCATCGCAAACCCATGAGGGCCCCGATGGAGCCACAAGTCATCATTGCGCGGCGCATCTCTCGGGAGCTAAAGGCCGGCATGCTCGTCAATCTGGGCATCGGAATCCCAACGCTGGTGGCAAATTACATCCCGGAGGGGCTGCACGTCTTCTTCCAATCCGAAAACGGACTGATCGGGACCGGCGCTCCACCCCCGGAGGGCATGGCGCATCCCACGCTCACGGATGCAGGCGGCCGACCCGTCAACGCCCTGCCCGGCGCCTGCACGTTCGACAGCGCGATGTCGTTCGGCCTTATTCGCGGCGGCCATCTCGACCTGACCGTGCTCGGAGGGCTCCAGGTCGACCAGCGCGGATATCTCGCCAACTGGATGATCCCGAACAAGATGGTGCCCGGCATGGGTGGCGCGATGGATCTCGTCTCTGGCGCGAAGCGAGTCATCGTGGCAATGCAGCACAGCGCGAAGGGCGCCTCGAAGATCGTCAGGCAATGCACGCTTCCGATTACAGCCATGCGTGCGGTGGATCTGGTCGTCACCGAACTGGCGGTGATCGGTTTTCCCGACGGGCGGGCAACCTTGCTCGAGACCGGTCCGGGGCTTCCGTCGCCCAAGTCGTGGCGGTCACGGAGGCCGAGCTCGTGATTCTCGGACCGCGTTCCGGAAACGCCTCACATCTGAACAACAGGAGCCTGCATGATCCTTTCCGCACCCAAGCTTCTCGAAGGCAAGCGGGGCCTCATCATCGGGATTGCCAACGATCGTTCAATCGCGTGGGGTTGCGCCAGAGCTTTCCGCGCGTTCGGCGCTGAATTTGCGATTACCTATCTGAACGAGAAAGGCACAGCCCACACGTGGAGCCGCTGGCACGCGAGGTGGAGGCGCCCATCTTGATGCCGATCGATGTGCCCGTGCCCGGCCAAATAGAGGCGGTGTTCGAGCGCATTACCAAGGATTGGGGCGGGCTGGATTTCGTCGTGCACTCAATCGCTTTTTCACCGAAAGAGGCGTTGCAGCGGCCGCGTCGTCGATGTGCCGCGAGACGGCTTTCTTTCCACATGGACGTGTCGTGCTCGTGCTCCATCCGCATGGCGCATCTCCCCGAGCCGCTTATGAAGAACGGCGGGATACTGTTTACGATGACCTACTACGGCTAGCCAGATGGCTGTGGAGAACTACAATATCATGGGAGTGGCGAAGGCGGCGCTGGGAAGCGGCCGTCCGCTATGTGGCGGCGGAACTGGGTCCGAAGGGCATCCGCGTGCACGCGATCTCGCCGGGGCCGTTGCAGACGCGCGCCGCCTCGGGCATCCCCGAGTTCGATGCGCTGCTCGACAAAGCAAAGACCAAGGCGCCTGCCCGCAGCCTGGTGAACATCGACGATGTCGGCGTGGCGACCGCGATCCTCGCCCACGATGCAGCCAAACTCATCACCGGCGGTACGGTTTTTATCGACGGCGGCTACCACATCATGGATTAGTTACGTATTTGCAGCAGTGTCTCGCCGCGCCCACACGAGGTCCGGCCGATTGATCTCGGCACAACTCGCCCTACTAGCAACGCCACTACGCGCGTCAGGCCGGCCACCGATTGCCCTTCAGCGTTCGTGATAGTCGTAGCGATATGCCTGATGACCGTAGCCGCGCGGGGCTAGTGGTCGCGCTCATCGCCATCGCGCTTGCGGCTGCGGGCACCTGAGACTTCCGGAAAGCCTTCTTTCGGTGCTGTGGGCCAGGCGCTGGGTGAAGGGCTCCGGCGCATGCGGCCATTTGCCAGCGAGCGCACAATCTGCCGGCGTTCACCCCGACGTCGTGCGCCCTGTGTTCGACTTTCGCAACTCCGCAGCAGTCAGGCTAGGGGATACGGCGATCGGTGACCATCCAGTTGCGCCACCCGCGCGCCACGGCAGTGAAGAGCGCCTACATGGTTCAGCTTCTCTCAGGCCCAACATCGCTGGCAATGCCTTCACGGCGGCAGCTAGTTTGCGGCGAGCTACTAGAGGGAAGCGACAATGGAAGGTTTTCCCGCGTCGTATCTCGTCTCTAAGCTTTCGCTTAGCTTCGCCAACCACAAGCGAATCCCGTGCCGCACGCGCTTGAAGTATGTTTCCCTGACAATCAGAGCCGGACTTGGGAGATGTTGAGACAATGGATGCTAGTGTGATTTCAGCACTCGCAGCTCTCGCGGGCGCGGCTACTGGTGGCACAGCGACTTTTCTTCATCGTGGGTCTCACCAAACAGCACCAGGCGCGTGCGCAATGGCTCACCCAGGACAAGATGCGCCGTGAAAGCCTTTACAAGGAATTTATTGAGCAGGCGTCAAGGTGCTATGGGGATGCTATGCAGCACCACAAACCCAACGTTCTCGAGCTCGTCGGTCTGTATGCAAAAACGAGCGAGATGCGTGTGGTATCATCGCCTGACGTCCTTGCGGCCGCCGAGGATGTAGTACGACAGCTTATCGACACCTATTCCAATGCGGACATAGTTCTCACGGACACCGAACTTAAGACGTTACTTCAAGACGGATCGTTCGATTTGCTTCGAACTTTTGGCGAGTTCTGCCGTGCGGAATTCGATCATCTCCGTGCACAGCAGTTCTGAAACTCCTGCAGGTATTTTAGCTAGTGGATCGAATTAGCATTTCGGACCGCCTACAATCGCCGAATCCCCGCAAGGCGGAATATCAGGGGGAATGGCAACGTCGTGTCGGTACCACTAGTACCCGGAATTACAAATCCGTGCTGCGGCCCATCCTTCGAGACGGCGCGCTGCGCGGGCTCCTCAGGATGAGGTCTATCTTGTTGCAACGAGGAACACCCTCATGCGAGGAGCGCGCGAAGCGCGCCGTCTCGAAGCATGGGCCACGGGCGAATTACGCTTCGCCGAAAAAAAAGCAGGTACAAGCTCCCTCTTGAACCAGAGGTTTGATTGTTTCGTCCGGTCGGCAAGCCTGATTGCTCGCGCGTGCACGCAAAGGGAGAACATTCGCGGCAACATGATTTGCGCTGCCTGAACAGTATCTGGTCTAAGCCGAGAGGCAGGTTGACAGACCGTTAAGCTAATAGCCCTGGTGCCGATGGCAGACATATAAGTGGTTTCAGAAAGCGCTCAGCGCCATCAGCAAAGGAATTCGAGATCTCCTGATGCGCGAGCATTGAACGCAAGCTCAATGCAATCCTGGGCCCGCATTGCGCAGGCGTTCGACGCGGCGGGCTCGCTCAACGCTTCAAGGACGTCCGCAATGAGTAGTTTCACATCAGTTCATTCGCGGCTCTCAGTCGCGGTATCAAGCACATCGTCTTGGCATTCGAACAGGTTTTTCTATGCCAAAGTTTGGCGCAACCTGACCAAGGAATTCCTGGGCCTGATCCAGACCTGAATTGCACTACATGCGCGGACCCGACCCACGCTGGCGGAAAAAATATGGTGCCGTATTGCATGACGGCGTGATTTAAGTTAGCGCGGGAGAGCCGTCGCACGATACGCGATAGAGCAGTGGTAGATGGCTGTAAAGCAACGAAGCGTCATCCCGGCGCCTCTCGCGGATATGGAGCCAGCGAAATTTCCGTTCACCGACATAAAAGACCCACTCGCGATTTGATGCTGAATTCGCGATAGGTTCCAACGATGGAGGCATTTGATGGGTCCAAGCAAACGAGTTCGTGTGCGTGTGTGGCTGTGCCTGGCAGCGCTGCTGGCCATGACTGGATGGAGCGTGAGCGGCGCGCTCGCGGGCCCGGAGGGAAAAGCCGACTATCTAAAGTACTGTGCATCATGTCATGGCGCGACCGGGTAGGCGGCGGTCCGGAGGCCAAGGTGCTCAAGACCCCGCCCGCTGACCTGACCAGGATCGCGGAACGAAACAACGGCGTTCTTCCGATAGCGAAAACGTACGCCATGATCGACGGTAGGATGGAGGTGATGCTGCACGGACGCGACATGCCGGTGTGGGGCGAAGTCTTCGAGGAAGCGCTGAAGTCTCGAATGCCGCGCGATTACATATCAGAGAACCTGCGGAACGCCTATGTTCGCGACCGGATTTCGACGATTATCGAGTTTATCTCGACCTTGCAGGGTAAGTAGGCACCTCAGTCCGCCGCCGTTTGCCGCCCATCGCCAAAGGAGACACCCGAATGGCAATACGTCCTGAGCGTGGGGTACATCTTCGAAACCAGCGAATGGTGTTCGCACATCGAAATTCGGGCGTTGCACGCGGCGTGTGCCCGCTACTCGCTTCCATGAGGTTTAGCGAATTTGGCGCGGACCTGCGCGGATCCTGATAGCGAATTAGGAGCGTTGCGGTTGGTCTGGTGCGAGCTTAAGCCTATCCGCCATTCGACTGAGCTCGGGAGCGAACGGGCCTTCATCTTTCTCATCAGGTTGGTGCGATGCACTTTCACGGTGGATTCGGTGATACCGATGTCGTTAGCAGTTTGCTTGTTTAGACGACCGGTCGTTACGCGAACCATGACCTCACGCTCGCGGGGGCTGAGTGTTTCGTATCGCTCCCTGAGCCCACTCAGTGCCATGTCATTTCTCGACGGGCACGGTCGCGAGCGAGGCCGACCTGGACGGCTTCGAGAAGATCCTGATCGCGGAACGGCTTCGTGAGGAACTCTATGGCACCGTCTTTCATCGCTTGAACGGTCATCGCGATGTCGCCATGCGCTGTGATAAAGATGATCGGCAGTGGCCGGTTCGCCGCAAGCGAGGTCGCGCTGAAGCTCAAGACCGCTTTGCCCTGGCATTCTAATGTCGAGCACGAGGCAAGTCGGGCCGTCCGGAGGGTCGGCGTTCAAAAAATCGGAGAACAGATGAAAATTGCTGCGTATGCAGGCCGACCGACCGCAACAGACGGCCAACCGAATCGCGAAACTCGGGGTCGTCATCGATGATCAAGACGCTGGGATTAGCTCAGACATCCCCGGCCTCTGCGTTGGATGGCCGTCATTTTACTCGGATCGTCGACATGAAAAGGCGTTCCAGCCTAAACAAATAGCTGAGCGCGTAATATAAACCATGGCTTAGTCCGCCGGCATTGTCTTTGTCGCCCACCTTCGCCGACATATGTCTAGATGCAGGCGCCAGACATGACCGCGCCGGTATCGTGAGGCCAAGCAAGTTGTGAGAGCCGTGACGCCGAAACGTACATTGATTTCGGTTGTCGAGGATGACCAGCCCTTTCGCGAATCCATGAGAAAGCTCATGACGTCGCTGGGGTACACCGTCGAAGCGTTCCCCTCGGCGGCCGATTTCCTGGCATCGCCTCTCATCACCTCAACCGCGTGCTTGGTCACCGACATTCAGATGCCTGGGATGACGGGGGTCGAGCTCCACAGACATCTCGTCGATGCGGGGGTCGCGATTCCGACGATCTCTCGTTACCGCATACCCGGATGAGGTCGTCCGGAGACGCGCCCTAAAGGATGGAGTCGTTTGTTATCTCTGCAAGCCGGTGGATGACGACCACCTCGATCGGTGCCTTCGTTCGGCTCTCGAATCCGGAAAGCCGCATCACGAGAATTCATGAATCTTCGAGGTCTGCTGGCAGATTGAACTGAAAGATCGCGCCCCGAGGTCGATTGGCGTCTACCCACAACCGACCCCCATGGGCCGCGATGATAGACCGGCAAATCGAGAGTCCCATCCCGACTCCAGTACTCTTTGTGGTGTAGAAGGGCGCGAAAACCCGGTCGAGATGCTCCGGATCAATTCCTGGCCCTGAATCTTGCACTGCGACCAGGATTTCGCTTGTCTGGCCTTGCTTGGTGCTAATCGATAACTCTCGCGCGCCGTCCTCCACCGAGCTCATTGCTTCGACGGAGTTCAGGACCAAATTCATGACGACTTGTTGCAGTTGAACACGATCACCCCGAACTGAAGTCGAAGCTTGCCGCGAGATGGGTTCGAACCGGAGACTCGACTGTTGTCGAGTGCGGCCCGCACCATTTCAATCACTTCCTCGATGGCTTCGTTCATGTCAAACCAATCATTCCGCGGAGGTGCTTTCTTGATATGATCACGGATGCGGTCAACGATACCTTTGCCGCGGTCCGCATCCCTGACGGTACAACTGAGCGCTTCCCTGACTTCGGCCATATTTGGAGGTCTCATGTCCAAGAAGCGCATAGCCGCACGAGCGTAGCGTTGCGCGCGCGGTGGCGATCGTGTGGAGGTTTTCGTGAGCCAGAGAGGCGGCCAGCTCTCCCATCATACTCACGCGATTCACATGCCCGAGATCGGACTTCCAGCTGGCGAAGTCTCTCGCGCTCCTCTTGCGCGCGCTTTCGTTCGGATATGTCGCGCGCCAAGCACAAAAACCGACGTCCGCCTTGTTCAAATTGGCCGACCCGGACCTCCACGGGAAAGAGGTGCCGTCCTTGCGTCGGTGGCGGGTCTCAAAGTGATCGCTTCCCCGGCTTCATGCGCTGTTTCACGCGCTGGATGGACGCAGTGTCGAGATCGATGTCGAAATCACTCTTATGCTTTGCCGATCAGTTCTTCCCTGCTGTAGCCGAGGCCGAATCGTAGGCCTGTCGGTTGACATCGAGAATGGTGTCCAATCATCGTCAAGC
>CAWHQZ010000032.1:0-3139 GCA_963831645.1 uncultured Alphaproteobacteria bacterium
GGCACTCATTCGTGCGCCTCAGCACTGGCGGCACTTCTAAAGCGCAATGACCAAGGATCTAACGATCAATCACATCGACATACTGATTAAAAGTCATCGATACACAATTACGCAACTTACCGGCTACTGTTCGGTGCGAAAGGGCGGAGAAAGCCCGGTCCCAAAGGACCTGAGAAGGAGCTGATCGAGGCCGTCGTAGCGATGAAACGGCAGAATCCGAGGTTCGGGTGCTTGAAGATAGCCTAAGAGATAACCCATGCCTTCGGGGTAGAGGTCAAAAAGGATGTCGTCAGAAGGATCCTTGAGAAGCATTATGACCCCTCATTGAACGACGACGGGCCCTGACCACCCTTGGCCACATCAAAGACAGTCTGTGGAGCATGGACTTGTTCCGTTGCGAATCTATCTTGCTGCAAAGCTTTGTGGTCATTGACGTCTTCACTCGTCGTTTCATCGGCTTTGCCGTGGAGCGTGGTGACATCGATGGCGTCGCTGTTTGTCGAATGTTCAACTGCGCGATCTCGAAGCAGTCCTTACCCAAGTACCTATCCACCGACAATGATCCCTTGTTCCGATTTCATCGCTGGCTCGCCACCTTAAGGATCCTCGATATCGAGCAGATCAAGACAGTAGCATTAGTGCCTTGCTCGCATCCCTTCGTAGAGAGAGCAATCCGAACGGTCCGGGAAGAGCTGCTCGATCAAGTGCTGTTCTGGAACCAGCTTGATCTAGAGCGCAAGCTCTCCGAATTTCTTATCTACTACAACGGCTATCGTGTCCACAGCGGCATTGACGGCGTCACGCCAGAGGAGCGAGGAGGAAGTAATAAATCGCCGTCCCTGCCATTGAACAAATATTGCTGGATATCGCATTGTCATGGCCTATTCAAAACACCTGTGGCGGCCTAGACTTGGATTTCGCCTATTTACACGCCCCGTCGGCCGCACTACTCTCGGCGCATGGTGAAACGATCAATTGCACCGTTGACGTCGCTGCGATTCTTCGCGGCCGGGGCCATCGTCCTTCATCACCTTCAGGGGATCAGCGGCATTCCACGTGCGTCATTTCCGTTGGGGCTCGCGGTCTCATTTTTCTATCTCTTATCCGGGTTTATTCTCTGCTACGTCTACTCAGACCTCGATGACGGACCGAAGGCCCGCCGGTTCTACCTGGCTCGGTTCGCACGAATTTGGCCACTTCACGTCGCCACTCTCCTGTTTGCGGCACTTGTGCTGGTGCCGGGCTACACGGACCGCAGCCTTGGTGCATTCATTGCCAATGCGCTTCTGGTGCAGTCATGGTGGCCGAGCCTCTCGTCGGTCCTCTCCTACAATCATGTCGCGTGGAGCATTTCGGATGAGGCGTTCTTCTACCTTCTCTTTCCGTTGGTCATGGTCACCAAGCGATGGTTCAGCAAAATCTTCGCTGGGTATTTTGTCTTCACCATCTTGTTGTTGGTGGCCGGCGGCAAAGTCGCGGTCAACGCGGTACACGAGACAACCATACCAACTTGGTACACGTTCGTCCAGATGGGCCCGCCGATTCGCTTCTTCGAGTTCCTCTGCGGCGTCGGCTTGGGGTTCGTCTACGTTCGTCACAAGCACATCCGACTGCCTGTATGGGCGTGGACGGCGTTCGAGGTACTAGCGCTCGGGGCAGTGTTTGTTTACGTAAAGACCATGACGCAAGTGATGAGTCACCTGACGCCCGTCCTAGGCCCTATTACATCACACTGGTATGTGCGTTCAGGAGGGTTCGCGAGCTTCGCATTGGTGGTACTTTGTTTTGCCTACCGTGGGGGAGTGCTGAGCCGAGTGCTCGCTTGGAGCCCGCTGGTTCTTCTCGGAGAAATAAGCTTTTCGACGTACATGATACACCAACTGATGATTCGATTTTGGTACCAATCGGGATGGCTGAACGTGCCCAGCTCATTGGCACTCACGGGGCTTCTTGCTGCGATATATGGAGGTTCCTACGTGAGCTGGCGGTATCTGGAAATTCCGTTTCAGCGACTCATATTGCGCCGTTTCAAACCAGCTATTGCGGCTAATCCATCCGCAGTCACGGCGCACCCCCCCTCTGCACTCTCGTTCCGCCCGCCGCAACACTCAAAGCGAAGTAGCCAACGCCCAAAGTGAACGACCTCCGCCACCACGAAAGGCACCGGTCCCAATTCGGCTTGTGTTCCAACCCATCCATCGTCTCCGTTGCCCGCGCCTCGGACTCCGCTGCGGTGAGCGCTTCCGTTGCTGAGATTTCATCATCGCCCAAAATGGTGAGTCGCAACTGACGGTACCCCACGTATGCCGAATAAGGTACATAAGCCGAGGCTGGGCGCAAAGCGCGGTGGGTTGGCCAAGATCGGAAGCATGAAGGAGCTTCAGGTAGCCTTGTGGGAGATCATTATCAAACTTAAGGGTGAGATCGTAACTAAGGGCGAACTTATCGAAAGTTTTGCCATTGAAGGCCGCCCACCCACTAGCCACGCTGGCCGGGGTGTATGTCCGGCTGCATGAGGTAGCCGATTTAGGGCCGCGCATGGATGAGCTTGAGAGGCGCTTGATCAGCGCGAGAAGCCTTAAGAGACAGCTGGCCGCGATGGAGGCGGCCCTCAACCCCAGTGTGAGCCAGCTGAGGAGACTCGCAGCTTCGGCGGCTGGTGATAGAGGGACTGGGGGACCGATGGCCGGTGCTTGAGCGGCAGATACTTAAATATGCTGAACTCGGCGCCGAGTGGGCACCGAGGCCAGATGACGACAGTGACTTGTTGGTGTTTATCAACGCTGAGATCCGCGAGGCTCGCAAACTGAAGCCAGTGGAGTGAATGTTGCCATAAGAAAACCTGAACTCAGTGAATAGGCTTCTCTCCCGTCAGGCGCGTAGGTTTTTGATGAGTGGCGCACGCCGCCAGTGCTGAAGCGACAACGGCAGTGATCAGAACGGCTCTCGTTGCTTTTTCCGTGGACTATGTCCACATGTCGGCGCACCGCGGTGACATGCCTTAACGGTATGGGGGGCGTAAACCAGCTTTAGGCGACTGCCGACCTCACCGCTACCTTCTACATAGGGTTTCTACAAGCGCTTGTCTACATAGCGTCTACATCGACGGGCAGGCTTTTCCGAGCGCACCCTAAGCCAT
>CAWHQZ010000033.1:0-16377 GCA_963831645.1 uncultured Alphaproteobacteria bacterium
GCCTGGAGCGCCAGCGGCAGGAGTGGCAGTAGCGCCGACCATGCTGCAGCTCCCGGAAATTTACGCTGCGAACATCCACCGTTGGCTGCCGGAACTGCTCTACTATTCCCTCACCACCTTGCGGATCGCGGCGGCGTCCTTCCTGCTCGCCGTACTGATCGGCATCGCCGTCGCACTCTGCCGGACCTCGCGCAGCAAACTCCTGCAGACCCTTGCTGCCGGCTACATCGAGGTGGCGCGCGGCCTGCCGATCGTCGTCGTCCTGTACATTGTCTACTTCGTGCCGCCGCAACTCTTCCCCGGCCTCAACTGGCAATGGTTGAGCGACTTCACCGGCGCCGTCGTTGGCCTCGGTCTGCATGGCGGCGCGATTCTGGCGGAGGTGTTCAGGTCTGGCATCGAGGCCTTGCACAAGGGCCAGCGCGAGGCGGCGATTTCGCTCGGCATGACGCCGGCGCAGGCCATGGCCTACATCATCATGCCGCAGGCAGCCCGCATCGTCCTGCCGCCCGTCGGCAACTACGCCATCGGCCTGCTCAAGGATACCTCGCTGTGTTCGCTGATCGGCGTGAACGAGCTCATGAACGACGCCAAGAGCATTGCGTTTGCCGAATACCAGCCGATGGCCGTGTTCGTTCTCGTTGCCGGCATCTATTTCGTCATGAGCTATCCGCTGTCGATCGCCGTCCGTTACATGGAGCGGCGGCTCAATATTTCGCGTTAGAGTCGGAAGGATGTCGTCATGAAGATCCGGAAAATCAGGACCACGCCGCTTCACTGCGCCTTCAAGCAGCCCTACCACTGGGCGCAAGGTGTCAACCACGGCGCGCCGGTCATTCTCATCGAAGTCGAGACCGATGCCGGTATCGTCGGCATCGGCGAGTTGGTGGCAAGCCCGGCCATCGCGCCGGTCCACGCGATCCTTGCCGATGCCATCCCGCACTTCGTCGGCAAGTCCGTCTACGACGGCAACCGCACCATCTGGGACTACTACCAGCACGGCTTCAACTCGAAAGGCACAGGCAGCGCACCGCGCTACTTCTCACAGGCGCTTGCAGGCTTCGAGCTGGCGCTGTGGGACGCCATCGGCAAGGCCGCCGGCCTGCCGCTGCACAAACTGCTCGGCGGCGCCGTGCGCGACAATGTCGAATACTTCGGCTTCCTCCAGGGCGGCACACCCCTCGAACTCGCGGCCCACGCGCGTGAGCTCGCAGAGGCCGGCTTCAGGGTTCTCTACGTGAAAGTGGGTCGGGGCGACGAGCTCGACGTTGCGATCGTCGCCGAAGTGCGCAAGGCCGTCGGCAGCAAGGTTCGGCTGCGGCTCGATGCCAACGAGGTGTGGGACGTGCTGACGGCGCGGCGCATGTTCGAGAAACTCAAGCCCTTCGATCCCGAATTCATCGAGCAACCGGTGCCCGGGCGCCTGGGCTCGGAAGGACTTTCACGTCTGCGCCAGGTGACGAGCATCCCCATCGCGGCCGACCAGTCGGCCTACTCGGCCGACGACATCTTCGAGCTCTGCCGCAATCGAGCCGCGGACGTGATTGTCCTGGGCCTGCATGAGACCTGCGGCGTCGTGCGCTTCCGCAAGGCAGCGGCGGTGGCCGAGGCGGCCGGCGTCAACATTTGCCTGCACGGCGTCTTCGAGACCGGCATTACCACCTGCGCCTCCAATCAGGTTGCAGCCACCTTGCCGAACATGGACGACGGCAACCAGATCATGTGGCAGCTCCTCGCCGAAGACATCGTGGCCCGCCCGAACCTTGTGCCCGAGAACGGCGCGCTCACAATCCCCGACCTGCCGGGCCTGGGCTTCGAACTCGACCGCGACGCAGTGGCCAGGGCGGCAGCTGCGTTCAGCAGACTGAATGAACGGAACAGGTGAACGGCCCGCACGAGCTGTTAGCAGATTCTCACAACTCTACGCGCACTACCCTCTATCCGATAGGGCACGATCGATCAGGGGCAATACCAAACTGGTCCGAGTCTGAAACAGCCGCGCCGGCCGCGTGGAGGGCTCCGAAACGAACGTCCACATGCCTCGACGCGACGGCCACTACGGAAATGACGATGGTTGAATGTTCTTCCCCACTGCCAGACGTAGCCACGGCGACACGAAGTATGGCGACCGTGCGTTTTCAGCACAAAACCGGTATCCTCCTCCTCCGGAATCACAAGCCCTGAGAGTGGTATCGGTGCAGCCGGCGCAGGGTTGGGCACAGCCACTGTGAACACCGCGGCGAGGGCAGCAACTGCCAAGCGCATCATGTTCTGAGATCCTTCTTTCGCCAACGTTCTCGTCATGCCTTCGCGGCCGATGTCCTTGTCAACGCCTCCTTCAGTCTTGCCTCGGCTTCGTTTGAGAGAGACGTCTTCAGCACCCGGGGTTTGTAGTGTTCGAGCTCGGGGAGAACCTTGTCTTCAGTCACGCTCTTGACCAGAACGAACAGGGCTGACGAGCCCTCAGGGATCGTTTCACCGAGCTTTTTCACGAATTTGTCGTCGATGCCGTAGTCGATAAGCGAGCCTGACAGCGCCCCTGCACCCGCGCCGGCAAGGCCGCCGATGGCCATGCCGGCGAGCGGGTTCAGGAACAGAAGCCCAACCAGTGTGCCCCACATCATCCCCGACATACCGCCACTCGCAGCGCCCATCGCCGTCAGGTTGACGGCCTGCTTGATGTGTACCTTGCCGTCTTTCTCGCGCTCGACCACGCACGCATCCTCCAAATCGATCAGATGCTCTTTTTGCATTGAGCGTGTCTTGTTCAGCACCTCGTCGGCGGTATGAATGCCGTCGAAGCCAAGCGCGATCAGACTGCTCATGTTTTCTCTCCTTCCGAAATTTACCGTGGGATGATGCCGGGGCAATTATGACGATTTCTAGACGAGGCGTTGGTAGTTGGCCTCCGGCTCTTTCGTAGGCGCCCCGAGCAGGTCGGCCAGCCAGCGGCTCGAGGGATGTTGCGCGCAGAAGATCAGCAGAGCGATCGTGATCGGAACCCCGATGAAGGCTCCGGCGAGGCCCCATAGCAACGCCCAGAAGAACACGGCGAACAAGACAACGAGGGGGGAGACGGCCAGCATGCTCCCGGACACGCGCGGTTCGATGTAGCTGCCGATGACGAACTGGATGACGGTCAGGCCGGCGAAAACCGCGAGCGCGGCTTGCCACGACGCGAACTGCGCCAGGGCGAACAGGGTCGGCAGCACAGTGGCGATGAACGCTCCGATGTACGGGATGTAGTTCAGGACGAAGGCAATGACGCCCCATTCGGCTGCAAACTGCACCCCCATCAGCGCAGCGAACGCCCAGACGAATGCACCTGTCATCAGGCTCATCAATGTCCTGACCAGCATGTAGCTGCGGAGCTTGGCCGCAGTCGCCAGGCTGCCGGCAAGCAGAGCGCGCGCGGCCTCCGGGTTTTCCATTTCCCGGATTTTTCGGCCGATGACGTCGACCTCAAGAAGCCCAAGGACCACGTAGCCGAGCACGATTAGCCAGAAACTCATGGTCGTGTTTACCCGCCCGGTGATCTCCTGCACGGCGCGTACCAGCCAGCGGACATTGAAATGATCGGCCCACAGCCTGGCGACCGCGACTCCATAGCCCTCCAGCCACACCGCTACCTGCTCGTAGAGGAGTTGGAACCGCCCCGCCTCACTGACCAGCCACCGTCCCACCCGCCCGGAGCTCCATACGACGAGCGATGCAAAGACCACGAACACGAACACGGTGACGAGGATGACGATCCCCAGAGCGAGGAGTTTCGGCAAACGGGACTGCAGGCGGCTCTGCAGCGGCCACACGATCGCAATGATGAAGAGGGCAAAGGCGATTGGCGCGAAGACGGAGCGGGCCAGATAGACAGCGCCGAACACCGCAACCACCGCGATCAGAACCCCTGCCGCGCGAAACCCCCGGTCTCCTGTCATGTGGCTCCGTTATCGAGGTGAGCGCGCCGAGCTGCTGTGAACCGGATCCTCGTCATTACATTTGGAGCTTCCCGGGGGAACTCCGCAAGGGCAGGCTCCGGCTGCGCTGTGACAGGAATAGGGATGGTGGCGGTAGCCTCGCGGCTGTTAACGTCAAATCGCCCGCCGCCATCGAGGGATGAGAAACGGCTATGAAACACCACCATGAGTATGACGTCTATCTCATCCGGCGGATCCTTTATTTCATCGCCGGGGCGGCAGTAGTGATCGCCCTCGTGGCAATATGGGCTTACGCGTGAGCGCCTGGACCGCAGAGTTGCGCTGCAGCAATATCCTAGCCATTCAAGTTGCACTGCGGTAAGCTCAAATAAGGTCCCGTCATATGTCGTGCCAAACCGGCACGACACAACCATCCAACTCCGATGCCAAAGACGTCTTCCAAGGCCGCAGGGAAACGCGCTCCGGTCCTCATCGATCTGGCGCTGCAAGGCGGCGGCTCCCACGGCGCCTTCACGTGGGGCGTGCTCGACCGCCTGCTCGAGGAGCCGTGGCTGCTTCTTGAAGCCATTTCCGGCACCTCGGCCGGCGCCATGAACGCGGCGGTGCGTCGCCGACGGTTGGACGGAGGGCGGGGCATCGGGGGCGCGTGCGGCGCTCGATGCCTATTGGAAGCGCGTCGCGCGGGCCGCCACTTTCAGTCCCTTGCAGCGCACACCCCTCGACCGTCTGCTCGGCCGCTGGACGCTCGACTCCTCGCCCGTCTTCATCGGTCTCGACCTGATGTCGCGGCTCTTTTCGCCCTACGAGCTCAATCCGCGCGGCTTCAATCCACTGCAGTCCATCCTGGACGAGAGCATCGATTTCGTACGGCTGGCCCGGTCCCCCATCAAGCTGTTCGTCACGGCGACCAATGTCCGCACCGGCCGTGGCCGCATCTTCCGCAATGCGGACATCACTTCGGACGTGCTGCTCGCCTCAGCCTGCCTGCCGACGATGTTCCACGCAGTCGAAATTGATGGCGACTCCTATTGGGATGGCGGCTATGCGGGCAACCCGACCATCACCCCGCTGATACGCGAGAGCGAGGCGCAGGATACGATCCTGGTGCAGATCAATCCTCGCGAGCGTCCCGGCACGCCGCGCTCGGCAGGCGAGATCCTCAATCGCCTGAACGAGGTGTCCTTCAACGCCGCGCTGATGAAGGAGTTGCGCATGATCGCCCTACTCCGCCAGGTCGCCGATCCGGGATCGGGCGAGGGAGCGCGCTGGGCAGCGATGCGGACGCACCGGATCATGACCGAGATGATGACGAACCTCGGTCACTCCTCGAAGCTGAACGCAGAGCTCGCCTTCCTGGAAATGCTGCGCGAGGAGGGGCGGCGGGCAGCCGCTGCCTTCCTCGAGGCGCACGCGGGCGACCTCGGACACCGCTCGACCGCCGATCTCGACGTGCTGCTGGCGGAGTGCTGAGCGATGGGCCTGTCGCGGGCCACGGCATCGATCGCTCATGCACCGCGTGGCGGTGATCACATAGATGCTCTAGCATCTAGCGTAACTGGGCAGTTCATGGAGGTGAAACATGTCTCTCTTGGGTGGCATACTGATGATCCTGGCCGGCCTGGCGATCCTGTCGTTCGGCCTGTTCCTGTTCTACGCGTGGCTGCCCCTGCTCTATGGTCTGATCGGCCTCGAGATCGGCCTGCTGTTGGGCAGATGGTTGACGGGCACCGTTGGAGCTACTGCCATCATCCTTGGAATTGGCGCTGCGGTACTTCTCGGGTTGTTATCGTATGCTCTCGAGCCGTATCGACGCGTTCTGCTCGGTATTTCCGGCGGTGTCCTGATCGGCCTTTCGATTGCAGCCCTGTTCGGGTTGGATGGCTGGCTTGGCGGCTTCTTCGGCCTCGTTCTGGCGGCAGTCTGCGGCGTGATCGGCGGCTTCATCGTGCCGTTTTTCTTCGACGCCTTCGTCGTTGTCGCCTCCGCGCTCGCCGGCGCAGCCATGGTCATGGCCGGCGCACATTTGATTCTGCCGAATGTCGGGCTGTTCGACCACGCTGGCGGCGGTCTGCTGCCGAGATTGCTCGCCCTGCTGTTGGCCGTGGTCGGGATGGGCTGGCAACTCAGCAACATCGCAAAGTGGGTTCAATCCCAGCCGCTGCCCGGCGACGTTGCCGGTCGTCGGTAAAACGATCGTTCCACGACATACTCTAGGGAGATGATTCAGGCAGAGCCTGCCCCTGTTGCCGAAGCTGCGTCAGCACTTGTGCCAGTTGCTCGGGATAGTCCGGCATGAACGTCCAGTAACGGGCGCCGGTGGGCGACTCGCCCAGAGCCAGCCCGCGTTTGTCCGGGGACAGGTGATAGAGAAGCGTGATCAGCACGTCGCTGCTGACCCACGGATCATCGTACCAGAATGTATGCGACGAGTTTGACAGGCCGGGAATGTTCTCCGGTCGCACCCGCAACACGTCGAGGCCGTACTTCCTCGTGGCATCCAGTATCCAGCGCGTCGCATCGGGGGTGAGTTCCCTCATATCCGGCCGCCCGGCGCGCGATGCGCGATTGATCACCTGTGAAAGCCTGAGCGCGCTGTCACCCAGGTTTACGGCGACCGTCACCCGCTGCGCCTCATCGGCATAGTCGCGCATATCATCCACGAAGCCGCGGAAATCGGCATCGGGCGCGGCGTGATAGATCTCGCCGAGCCGGGGCGCAACGGCGCCAGGCTGCTTCGCGTCGCGACCGACCATGGCCAACCCGTCGCTGCCCACAGTGGCGCCGGCGCTATAGGTGAACACATCGATCTTCGTCGCATCGGTGTTTTTTGCCAGCAATTCGATCAGTTCCGCCAGATGCGGCGCCGCGCCGAAAGCGGTGACCATGTCCCTGGAATAGCGCAGGAAATTCTCGGCAGTTGGCCAGACGAACAGCACGACGATGGAATTCCGCCCGGTGAAGTGATGCAGCTGCGCAGCCTGACCGGCAGCCCGCTCGACGGTCGTGTTGGCGCCGTGGACATAAACGATAATGTCCTTGTCGCGGCTTCGTTCGAGCGCCTCATTGATCTGCGCGAACCATGCTTTTGCTTGCGGCGTCAATGGCTCTGCGCTCTCTATCGTCGCGAGTTCCTTCAGGGTTTCGAGGTTGAGAAAGGGCCGCGGATCGTCGCTGGCGCGGGTGGACCAGGCGTATATCTTGTCCCACGTAGTGCCCTCCTCGCCGATCCTGATCGTCGCCACACCCGTATGAAGGTCACGACCCGGAATCACCGCGTAAAGCCGGTTGTCGCGCGAACCGATCGGCAAGCGGTTCGTCGCGTAGAAGAGCGCAATCCGGGGATCGGGCGTCGACGACGGGTTGACCGCAAAAGCATTGATCTCTTCGTCGAGGAATTTCGCAGGCGCCGGCATCAGCCGCATCGGCGGCTGGTAGAACGACAGCGCGATGACAGCGCCGGCAACAATTACGCCAACAATGAGGAGATAACGAAGCATTGTCTCTCTCAGTTCCCGAAAACGCGCCGGAGGAGATCTCGAAGCGTCAGCTCATGATCGAAACGCCCGTGGCGAAGGAAATTCAGTGCCTGCGCGATGACCAGCGGATTGTTCATCATGAGAGTATGGGTCGTCGGCAGGACAATATGATCGTCCATGCCTTCGAGTTTTGTGCTTTTCACCGAAACCTTGCCGTCGTTCGGCCCATTGAACATGCCCAACAGGATCGGATTGGTCGACCGGTCGCCGGCTATGATGCCGAGGTCGAAGTCCGCCGCGCCCAGACGGTTGGGAAGACTGTCCGGCCCAGTGCCCAGCTGCAGGCCGGCAGGGCCGTTGAAGAACTCGAAGATCTTCATATCGCCGAACGCGTCCACCAACTCTGAGCCCTTATTGGGCGGCCCGAGCATGACCACGCGACCGAGACGCGCGGGCCGGTTTTGCCTGAGCCAGGCCCGCACCAGAATGCCGCCCATGGAATGGGTGACGAAGTGGACTTGGCCGCCCCTGCCGCACATCGCCACCGACGCATCGACATAGGCGATCAGCTGCTCGATCGGAGCATCGGTCGAGGGATAGGTTTCATTGACGACCTGGAAGTCGACGGCTTTCAACGTCTCTTCCATCAGAACGAACGACGATTCCGTCCGCGACAGCCCGTGCAAAAGGACAACGCAGTCCTGCGCGAAGGCCGCCGGCGAGAGCAGAGAAAACAGAAGTACCAGGAAGCAACGCATCAGCGAAGCTAGTCTGGAAGCGTTGGCAGTCTCAAGGGTTCACTTCGAAACTTGGCACGGCGCATCGCGAGATGGTTCTTGCAGCTGCACTCGTACTTGACGCTTCCGCTTCTAATCCAGACAAGTAGTGCTGGTTTCTTCCAGGAGGCGAGATGGTGGATCCCGAAGGCCAAGACGCATTCGTATCAACCGGGCTGTTGCCGGCGCCGGAAGCGGTGATGGCCCTGGTGTCCGAGGCACACCGGCGCTTCAAATCCAATAGCGAAGGGAAGAGCTCGGACGTCTATCCAGCGCTTGCCCAGGTGCCGAGCGACCTGTTCGGCATATGCGTGGTCGGGACGAGGGGAAATGTCTTCGCGGCCGGCGATACCGACCACGAGTTCGCGATCATGAGCGTGTCCAAGCCGTTCGTGCTGGCTCTTGTGTGCCAGGAGATGGGCCCTGAGCATACGCGCGAAAAGCTCGGCGTGAACGCCACCGGCATGCCCTTCAACTCACTCGCCGCGATCGAGCGTAGCCCCGACGGCCGGACCAATCCGATGGTGAATTCGGGCGCGATCGCGACCACCAGCCTCGTTCCAGGCGAAACGGTCGCGGAGAAGTGGCGGTTCATTCATGACGGCCTGTGCAAGTTCGCCGGCCGCACGCTTCCGCTCAATGAGGAGGTCTACGCCTCCGCCTCGGAGACGAACTATCGCAACCAGGGTATCGCGCGCCTGCTTCAAAGCTACGGTCGAATCTACATCGATCCCGCCCACGCGACCGATCTCTACACCCGGCAATGCTCGCTCAACGTCAGCGCCAGGGATCTCGCGGTCATGGGAGCAACGCTGGCGGACGGCGGCGTCAATCCGGTCACCAGGGAGCGCGTGATCGATCCAAGCATCTGCCACTATGCGCTCGCCGTGATGGCGACGGCGGGGCTCTACGAGACCTCGGGCGATTGGCTCTACGATATCGGTCTGCCCGGCAAGAGCTGCATCGGCGGCGGGATCGTCACGGTCTCTCCCGGAAAAGGCGGATTGGGCACGTTCGCCCCGCCGCTCGACAGCGCCGGCAACAGCGTCAAAGGCCAGCTCGTCGCCAAGTTTCTATCCCGGCATCTGGGCATGGATCTTTTTGTTTCGAAGCCGGACGTCTGAGAGTAGTCGCGCTGTACTTCGAAACGGCCTTGCTGCGTCCGCCGCCGGATGATACCGCCCTTGACCCGCCTCGTATTCCGCAATTATCCATAGCGATGGTGTCGAGAGGGTGGGCGCGTTCTGCATGAAATCTCCTATTCTGGCCGGACCTGTGTAGCGCTTCACACCAGTAACATCGACAGTGTCTGATCTCGCAATCGTTCTCGTTCTGCTTGCGGCCGCGATCGTGATGTTCGCGATCAACAAGCCGCGTCTGGACGCGGTCGCGTTGATCATGCTCGTGGCGCTGCCCTTCACGGGCGTGCTCACGATGGGTGAGGCGCTGGCCGGCTTCAGCGATCCGAACATCGTCCTGATCGCCGCGCTGTTCGTGCTTGGCGACGGCCTGGTGCGGACGGGCGTCGCCCAGCGGCTTGGCGACTGGCTGATCGCAAAGGCGGGAAGCAGCGAAGTCCGGCTGATCGTCCTTCTGATGATGGTCGTCTGCGGACTTGGCGCAACGATGAGCTCGACGGCCGTCACCGCCATCTTCATTCCGGTGGCGTTGCGCATCTCGCAGAGCACCGGCATCGGTCCGGGCCGGCTGATGATGCCGCTCAGCTTCGCCGCGCTCATCAGCGGCATGATGACGCTTGTCGCGACCGCGCCGAACCTGGTCGTCAACAGCGAGCTCGAACGTCACGGCATTGAGGGATTTCGCTTCTTCAGCTTCACGCCGTTCGGCCTGCCGATTCTCGTTCTCGGCATTCTCTACATGGTTTTGCGCGCCGCTGGCTGACCGCCGCCAAGGAAGCGAGTCGAAGACATCCCGGCGTCCGAGCCTTGCCACCTGGATCGACGAGTACAAGCTCGCGGACCGCGAGTACCGTCTTCGCGTGACGGATCGCTCACCACTCGTCGGCAAGACCCTCGAGGAGCTGAATCTGCGCAGCGTGTCCGGCGCAAGCATCGTGGCGCTCGAACGCAACCGCAGGTTCTCCAGGGAGGTCCTGCGCCCCACCGCGAAGACGGAACTGCAGGCCGGCGACATCCTGCTGATCGACCTGTTCGCACCCGGACAGCGAGCATCGAGGCGCTGCGGCAGCAGTTCGCGCTGGAAGCGATGCCGCTGAGCGGGGCCTATTTCACCGACCGATCGCAGGAGATCGGCATGGCCGAGGTCATTGTGCCCGCGACGTCGGATCTGGTTGGACAAGACCGTGCGTCGAGGCCGAAGTTCCGCTCCCGAGTTCGGATTGACGGTGATCGGACTGCGGCGCGGCGATCGCGCGCATGAGCGCGAGCTTCTGAACGAAGAGCTCGCGGTCGGCGACACGCTGCTGCTGATCGGCCCCTGGAAGGAGATCGAAAGACTTCAGTCCGACAACAGCGATCTCGTCATCGCTCAAGCTGCCGGCCGAACTCGACGAAGTGCTCCCGGCGCCCAGCAAAGCCGTCGCAAGCGCTGGCTTGCCTCGGGCTCGTTGTCGGGCTGATGGTGAGCGGCGTCATCCCGAACGTGCAGGCCGCATTGATCGGGTGCCTGCTGATGGGAGCGCTGGGCTGCATCGACTTTCACCAGCGCCTACCGTTCGATCGACTGGAAAACGATCGTGCTGATCGTCGGCATGCTGCCGTTTTCAATTGCTCTGGAACGCACCGGCGGCGTCGATCTGGCGGCCGATGGCTTGCGGGCGCTGACCAGCGGCGCCGGGACCTACGTCGTGCTCGCCACGCTCTTTGCCATCACCGCGCTGCTCGGGATGTTCATTTCCAATACCGCCACTGCGGTGCTGATGGCTCCCGTCGCGCTCGCCGTCGCGAAAGAGCTGCAGGTCTCTCCTTATCCGTTGGCGATGATTGTCGCGCTCGCCGCCTCCACGGCCTTCATGACGCCGGTCTCCTCGCCGGTGAACACGCTGGTGGTCACGCCGGGGCACTATACTTTCGGGGATTTCGTGCGGGTCGGGGTGCCGTTTTCCATCGTCGTCCTGATCGTGTGCGTCGTCATGGTGCCCTGGCTGCTGCCGCTGTGATCCCGGGGCCAGCGGCAATTGCGCAGACTCAAAAGCGCCAGATCAACGGCACCATGAAGACCGCCACGACGAAGAACCAGACCAACAGCGGCAATCCGAGTTTCCAGTAGTCGCCGAAGGCATAACCGCCTGGTCCCATCACCATCAGGTTTGTCGGGGTGGCGATAGGCGTCAAGAACGAGGCAGCGGCGGCTACGGCGGTGCTCATCAGCACCGGACGAGGTGAGATGCCCATGCTCACCGCAGCCGCTACTCCGATCGGGATGACGATGAGCGCGGTCGCGGTGTTGCTGATCAGCTGCCCCATCATGGCAGTCAGGACGAACAGGCCTGCGAGCAAGGCATAGGGGCCGGCGTCGCCGACAAGATCAACCAGCCGCTCGGCCATCAGTTTCGCCGCGCCGGTCTCCACCATGGCGGTGGAAAGCGGCATCATGGCTCCCACAAGGATCACCGTTGTCCAACCGATGGCGCGGTAGGACTGCTCGACGCTCATGATCCCCGACAGGATGATCGCGCCGGCCGCCAGGAGGCCGGCCACTGCGGGCGGGACGACACCCGTGGCGAGCAGCAGAACCATGGCGACCAGAATGGCGACGGCCTGGAATGCGCCCGGCCCCATCGGAACAGCCTGGCGACGCACCAGTTCGGGTGAGTTTACGACCAGAACGTCCGGATCATTGAGGCGAACATCAAGGGCCTTCCATGTGCCTTGCAGGAGCATTGTGTCGCCGGCTTGGAGCACAATTCCGCCAGCATCCCTGCTCTCGCCAATTTCCGCACCCGCCCGCTGTACCGCTAGAATGATCAAGTCGCCGCTATCGGTCACCATGCCCGGGAAGACGCTTTGGCCGATGAGGCCCGAGCGCGGCGGGATTACGACCTCGGCGAGGCCCGAGCTGCGGTTGAACAGGGTCTCTTCATTCTGCGCGGACCCGCTTTCCTCACGAAACGCCAGGTGCATCTCGGCAGCGAATGCTGCGGCCGGTTCGGCATCCCCGCGCAGCAATACATGATCGCCCTCAACCATGAGGGCTCTGCGCAGCGGCCTGGCGGACTCGCCCTCCTGGAGAGCAACGAGCCGCAGTTCCGGGTAGGCGTTGAGGTCGATAGCTGACGGCGCAGCGCCCACGTAGGGCGAGCTTGCGCGGACGCGCATCCGGTAGATTCCGCTGGCGAGACCATATTGTTCCGCCAGCGTTTTGGCGTGGCGGCTGAAATCGGCGGGCATCGTGGCGCCGTTGCGCTCGGGCAGGAGCTGCTTTCCGACGAGCACAATTATCGCCATCGTGCCGGCGAGGAGTGGTACGCCCACAAGGGTGAACTCGAAGAAGCCGAACCCTCCCACACCGGCGTCGCTTCCGGCGTCCGAAACCAGGACGTTCACTGGTGTGCCGGTCAGAGCCAGCATCGAGCCCGCATGCGCCGCGAAGACGAGCGGCATGAGGAGCTGCGAAGAGTTGCGCTTGAGCCGGACCGCGATAACGACCACCACCGGCAGCAGCGCGGCAACCGCGCCATTGAGGCTGATCATCGCGGTCAGCAATGCGACCAGGCCCATCATCAGGAGCAGCAGGCGCGTCCGGCTTTCTTCTCCCGCGCCACGGATCAGAAGTTGACCGGCCCACGCGGTGACGCCGGTGACCTCGAGCCCGGAACTGACGACGAACAGCGACGCGATGAAGACGACGGCCGGATCACCGAGCCCGCCCAGCGCCTGGCCCAACGTCAATACGCCAGTCGCCCAAAGCGCCAATGCAGTCAGCATGGCTACGATAACGACCGGCAGCTTGTTCGAGATGAACAGGACAACGGCGACGGCGATAATGGTGGCGGTGTAAGCTATCGGGCTCAATCGCTCTGCTCCTCATTCGGCCATGCCAGGGCCACCAATCCTTCATGCTCGGGCGCACTGTTTGCGCCTCGGCGTACCGGGCTTGAATGCGAGCCGTGCAGGGCCAAAAGGAGTGTCGACGGAGGCTGATTCAGGGGCTGGTCATCAAGGGGGGTCTGCCGGTTTGTAAGGGCGCGCGCCTCTGCTAATCCTCCAGCGTCGCCGCGAGAACGCCGAGACGGCATCCCTTCTCGAACTCGGAGAGGTTCACATACTCCTTGACAGTATGGATCTCCGCCTGGCCCGAGCCGATGGTAATTGTCGGAATGCCGTGCTTGTCGAGCCAGTTGGCATCCAGCCCTCCATTGGAGAACAGGTAGGTCGGCTCGATACCCAGTATCTCGAGTGCCTTGGCGGCGCGTTTCACGACCGGGGTGTCTTCATCCAGCTTGAAGGGCGGATAAGCCGGCTTCTGGCTGAAAGCCACTTCCGCGGTGGCGCCCTCATGGTCCCTTACTGCCGCCTTGGCCTTCGCGAAGGCGTCCTTGTAACCGGCTGCAATCCTGGTGGCGAAGGCAAACTTGGGGCTGCGCGCCTCACCCTTGATGTAGGCGTAGTCGGTGACGACGTTGGTCGCGTCGCCGGCGGGCTTGCCGTCCTTGCCGCCGAAGATGCCGACGTTGCTCGTGCCGCTTCCGTCGGGCTTGACGACCTTGCCGAACCAGCCGGCGCTCCGAGCCTCCGCGAGGCCGACGGCTCCGACCAGCGTGGCCGATACGCCCTTCTCGGGCGCAACGCCGGCATGGGAGGCCCTGCCCTTGATCTCCACCTCCCAGTTTTCCTGCCCGACGGCTCCGACGATCAGTTCCGAGGCAAGTTGGCCATCGACGTTGATGCACATGACCGCGCCACCGAGCTCTGCGGGCTTCAGCTCGCGAGCGCCGTGCAGACCGCTCTCCTCGCGGACCGTGAACAGCAGGGTGATCGGCGGATGCGGGAGCTTGTGCTCGATGAGTGTCTTGGCGACGGTAACCAGAAGGGCGCGACCCCGGTTCGGGCATCACCGCCAAGCGCGGTGTGCCGTCCGAGACGATGCGGCCATTTTCGCGGCGTGGCTTGACGCCGGCGCAAAGCGGCACCGTATCGAGATGGGTGGAGAACAGCAGGCGCGGCCCGGACCGCGTGCCCGGAAGGTCGACGATGAGATTGCCGGTCTCGGTCGGCACCGGGATGCGCTTGTTGGCGTCATCGAAGCGAATGGCCGAAGCCGGCACGCCGATCTTCTTCAGCGCGTCGCTGACGGCGGCGGCGATCTTCGCTTCCTTTCCGGTTACGCCCTCGACGGAAAGGAACTGCATCAGATGCTCTTCGGCCGCCGCGACGTCGAGTGGGATAGAGGTGCTGCTCATGATATCCATCCAGTGGTTTGAGGGTTGCTTGGTTTCAGACAGCCGAGCTGATGGTCACAGACCCCACGGCAACCCGAGCACTTGCCAGATCGCGAAGAGAGCCGTCCAAAGCAGGAACATCCACATCACATAAGGGAGCATGAGGGATACGACGGTGCCGATGCCGGCATTTTTGTCGTATTTCTGTGCGAACCCGACCATCAGTGCGAAATAGGCGTTCAGCGGTGTGATGGCGTTCATCGGCAAATCGGCGACGCGATACGCAGCCAGCACAGCTTCCGGCTCCACACCAGCTTCATCAACAGCGGTACGAACACCGGCGCGAAGATCGCCCACTTGGCGATCGCCCCGGTGAGCAGCAGGTCGATGATCGCTACCACGACGATGAAGCCGAGCAGCAGCGGCAGCGCCCCGATATTGGCCGTGCTGAGAACGCCGGACAGGCCGAGCGCCATGACTGTCCCCATGTTGGTGTAGGTGAAATAAGCCACGAACTGGCTGAGCACGAAGAACAGGAAGATCGTGCCGCCTAGACCGGTGACCGCCTTCTCCATCGCCTTGATCACGTCCGACAGGGTCCGCACCGTGCCGGCGCCGATGCCGTAGGCCCAGCCGCTTCGAGGAAGAGCAGCACGATCAAAGCGATCAGGCCGTTCATGAATGGCGAGTTGCCGATCGAGCTCGCCCGTCTCAGGATTGCGCAGCGGCGCCCATGACGGGATCGTCAAAAACGCGAAGACGACGAGGAGGCCGATCAGGCCGTGAAGCGCGTAGTTCAGGCCGCGCAATTCTTGCGGCGTGAGCTCGTTACCCTGCGCGCCGTCGTCTGCGGCCGTAGACGGGCTGCGTGTACGTACCCAGGCGCGGCGCGACGATCCGGTCGGTGATGAAGGCGATCAGAACGGTCGAGGAAGATCACCGACGCCAACGAGAAAACACACGTTCGAGGCAAGACCGATGGACCTGTTCCGGATCCACCAGATGGGCGGCATCGTTGGTGAATTCCACCAGCACCGCGTCGAGCGGCTTGATGAGCATGTTGACCGTGAAGGCGCCGGCGACGGCCGCGAAGCCGAGCGCGAGCCCCGCGAGAGGATGCCTGCCGACGCTCGCATAGGCTACCCCCGCCAGCGGCAGCAGCACGAGATACCCGGCGTCCGCCGCGACGCTCGAGAGAATGCCGGCGAAGGCCAGGATGTAGGTCAATGCCCGGCGGGAGAGACCAGGACGAGCTTGCGGATCAGCGTGTTGATCAACGCGGATTCTTCCGCGACGCCGGCGCCGATCATCGCTGCGATCATCAGCCCGACCGCCGTGAAGTTCATGAAGTTCGGCACCAGCGATCCATACATGAAGCGGATGCCGTCGGCGTCCAGCAGGCTGCGCAACGCGGTCGTCGTCGTCTCGATCTCGTGCGTATCCGGATTGATCCTCTCCATGGTCACCGCAGTCGCCGAATAGGCTGAGGATAGCGGAGAGGACGATGAGTATCCCGATCAGGATGAGAAAGATGACCACGGGATGGGGAACCATGTTCCCCACTCTCTCGACACCGTCGAGGAATCTCTGCATCGAGCTCTTCGACACAGCAGTAACGGAAGCCATTCTTGCCCCCTGAATAGTCAAGGATAGGCGCCAAACAGTTGGGCCGTGGCCCTCACTTCACTACCATGAAGCATGTGCCTCACAGGCGCAACTTGGCCCTTGGTCCAAGGAGGAGCCTCTCCTGTGGCAAGGGGATCGCCGTACAGGGCCCATGGTGGCAGGAGGAGACTGGAAAGCGGCAGGCCGGGTTGCCATACCCGCCA
>CAWHQZ010000034.1:0-218472 GCA_963831645.1 uncultured Alphaproteobacteria bacterium
CCCTGGCGCGCCACCTCGATGAGCACCGTGCCGCCGACCTTGTCATGATCAAGCAGCCGCACGAGATCGTCGACCCCGGCCACGGTCGCGCCGCCGATGGCGATCAGCATATCACCTGTCTTCAGCCCTGCCCTCTCGGCCGGACTGCCCGGCTCGACTTCCACGACCCTGACCGCGGTTGGCTGATCCAGTTGTGCATGGCGGGCGATGTGCCGCGGAACGACCGTCTGTTGGCCGTGAATTCCGATCTCGGCCCGACGCACCCGCCCGTGGCGCAGAATCTGGGTCAGGACATGGAGAGCCGTGTTGCTGGCAACGGCAAAGCAGATGCCCTGAGCGCCGGCGATGATGGCGGTGTTGATGCCGACGATCCGGCCCCTGGAATCGACGAGCGGCCCGCCCGAATTGCCGGGATTGAGCGCCGCATCGGTCTGGATCACGTCGTCGATGAGGCGCCCGTTCTGGGCGCGCAGCGAACGTCCGGTTGCGCTGACTACACCTGCTGTCACGGTCTGCTGCAGACCGAGCGGGTTGCCGATGGCGATGGCCAGCTGGCCGACGCGAACCAGTTTGGAGTTGTGCAGCGGGGCAGCGACGACATCGCGACTAACGTCGGTGCGCAACACGGCGATATCGGTATCCGGGTCCTGGCCGAGAAGTCTGGCCGCCAAATGTTGACCATCGGCAAGGGTCACGTCGATGTGCCTGGCTGCGTTGACAACGTGACTGTTGGTCAAGATGAGGCCGTCGCCGGCCACCACCACGCCGGAACCTGAACCGCCGCGCGGGCCGGAAGTTCGAACCGCAATGTGAACGACCGAGCGGCCAGCCAGATCCACTGCACCGGTCACCGCCTGGGAATAGGCATCGAGCAGATCGCCGTCACTCAGCGGCGCGGCAGTCGGTGACGAGGCAAGAGTTTCAGTCGGGTCGCCCGCATCGTCGAGCACCGGGCGCAAGCGCGTGTCCAGCATGCAGGATATCCTTGCAAGGTTAGAGACGATGGATATGGGATGCCGGGCGAAACTTGCCAAGGAGTTGCAGGCTTCGGCAAGAGTGTGAACCCACACGCAACCGGTGACCGCCGAAAGTCCGATATAGGCGGCAGTCCGGACAAGGTCTCAGAATGACAAAACTCGGTCGACGTCGCGGCCTCCTTCTGCTTTGCCAACGCGCTTCTCGATGTGACTTGCCGGCTTTTGGTCATGAGATAGATTTAGTGCCGGGTTTCCGAACGGTGGGAGTGACAAGTGTGACGGGATTCCGAACAAGACCAAAGCGTTGGCATCGGATAGCGGATCGAGATGATGCCGCGGGCAGCCGGTGCCAACCGATCGATGGCGGACCCGGGGACTTCCGTTATCATGAAATTCAGCGAGTTCGCATGAGGGCCCTATTGATATGCACCATTCCCGTCTCTGCGCCGTGCTGATCGACTGCAAAACCTCCGATGTGGATGAGGCAGCCCGCTTCTGGGGCGAGGTGCTGGGTCGCCCCGTGGACCACAGCCATCCGGGCAGCCGCGGCAATTACCGCATGCTGGAGACCCCACCCGATGAGCCCATCATGCAGATCCAGCGCGTGGACCACGAAAGTCGCGTCCACATAGATATCGAGACCGACGACATCCCTGCCGAAGTGACGCGCCTGGAGAAATTGGGCGCCAAGGTCGCGGACCGCCTGGAGCGCTGGGTGGTGATGCAGGCGCCGACCGGCCAACGCTTCTGTGTCGTACGGGTACAGCGTCCCGGTTTCCCGAAGAATGCCAACCGCTGGGACTAGAGATCGCTCTCCGGTTGGCCAAACTCTCGGCCCGGAGGTCATCCACTCGCGCCCAGGGATCAAGCCGAAGCGCGGGCCACAACCGAGCCGGATGGGGCGAGCGCGTGGTAGAGAAGACCGCCGCGATCTGCCGGCGGTGCCGCAGTAGGGGCGAGATCGACCGGTTCCCAGCTATGGTACTGGAAGCGCACGCCGAAGGGGCTGGCCGACACCGAAGGCGGACTCTACCTGCAACCCCGCGATCTCGCGAAGTTAGGTTATCTGTATCTCAAAGCCGGCGTGTGGGACGGCAGGCAGGTCGTTCCCAGCGACTGGATAACGCAGTCCACGCGGTGGCAGGTGAACGCCACAGGAACCGGGCAAGGTTACGGCTTCCAAGGGTGGGTGCTCTCGCGCAAGGGTCCGGGAACTTACGATGCATACGCGGCGCTCGGATACGGCGGCCAGCGCCTGATTGTGGTGCCTGAACTCGACCTGATCGCCGTCTTCACCGGCTGGAACATCTATGGCAAGCCCGAGCTCAATCCAAGGTTCGCACTCGTAAGCGTGGTGGCCGCTGTGAAGGGGCAACAGTACGTCTCGCTAAAAAGCGAACCAGCTTCTGGCATCCGTTCGCAAACATGATGCCACGGTCGCGCTCGGTACCGCAGACCTTGGCCGACGCGTTGGCCAAGCCTCGCGACCCTGCTTAGCCTTTCACCACGCCTTCCATCAGGCCCTTGAAGAAGAGCTTCTGGGCGAAGGTGAAGGCGACGAGGCCGGGAGTGACGACGAGGACGTAGACGGCCGCGAGGGCCGGCCAGGACCACTGTCCAAGCCCGCCCTGGGCGCCGGCAAGGACGACCGGCATGGTGCGCACGTCCTGGTCGTTGGTGAGCGTCGTGCACAGCAGGAACTCGCCCCACGCCGTGACGAAGTTGACGATGAACACGACCACCAGACCGTTGCGCACCATCGGCAAGCCGACCATCCACAGCGTCCGCCAGGGCCCGGCGCCGTCGATCTTCGCCGCTTCGATCAGCTCGTGCGGCACCAGCTGGAACACGCTGCGCATGATCAGCACGCTGATCGCGAGGTTCAAGGTGACATAGGGCAGGATGAGGCCGCTGGTGCTGTTGATGAGGCCGAGATAGTCCTGGATCTCGTAGACGCTGATGATCGAGACGACGCGCACCGGGAAATAGAGCGACACGAGCAGCGCGGCGACAACGATGCCGCCGCCGCGCGGCCTCAGATGAACGAGCGCATAGCCGGCCAGCACTGCGCACACGGTGGTGAGCAGCACCGTGCCGGCGGTGACGTAGATGCTGTTGAACAGGTTGACCGGCAGCGTGTCGATCTTCTCGAAGACGTAGCTGTAGTGGGTGAAGTCGAATTTCCTCGGCCAGAAATTGCCGCGCATCGCGTCGGGCCGCGACTTGATCGACATCATGAGGACCCAGGCGAGCGGCAGGAGGATGATCAGCATGAAGAGATTGATCACGGCGTGACGGACGATGGCGCTCCGATTCCGTCCGAACCAGCCCTGCACCGGTCGTCCACGCGACGGTGCTGCGATGGGCGTCGTCAAGCGCTATGGCCACAGGTCAACCTCGGGCTAGCCTCTGGGACGAAAGATGCGGAGCAGGAAGACCATGACGAACATCATCGCGACCGCCCCGATCATGCCGATGGCTGCAGCGAAGCCCTGTCGCCAGAGGCCGAGCTTGAACGCCTGGTCGTACATGAAGATGGTCCATGTGTAGGTCGGCGAGGCACGATTGAAGCCGCCGAAGATGAGGTACTCGTCGATCACCGCCATGGAAGTGCCGAAGCGCAGCACGACCAGGATCATCATGATCGGCGCGAGCCGCGGCCGAACGACATGCCAGAATACCTGCCATTCGTTGGCCCCGTCGATGCGGGCGGCTTCGGGCAGGTCCTTGGGGATCGCCGCCAGGCCGGCGAGGAAGAAGATGGTGTGGTAGCCGAGGCCCCACCAGACCTCCATGACCGCGACCGCCGGCAGGGTCAAAGGCGTCCCACCCAGCCACTGCGGCGCGTTCTGCAGGGTGAACAGGCCGATGGTATCGACCAGGAAGTGATTAATCGGGCCCGACCTGATAGTTGTACATCCACTTCCACAGCACGAACACCAGCGTGCTCGGAATCACCGCCGGAATGAGCAGCACCACGCGATAGAGCGTCGCCAAACGCGCATTCGTCACCCGGTCGACAAGAACTGCCAGCAGCAGCGGCAAGATGATCGTTCCCGGCAGGAACATGATCGTGAACAGCGCCGCGCGCCACAGGCTCGCCCACATCAGGGGATCGTTGAGCGCCGCGATGTAGTTATCGAACCAGACCCACTTCGCCGGCTCGTTGGAAAGGTACTGGAAGTCGGTGAAACTGATCCAGACGACGCGGAAGATCGGGTAGATCTGGTAGCCGGCGAAGAAGGCCAGCGCCGGCAGCAGAAACACCCACGTGCTGATGTCCTGCCGCGTCGGAGTTAGCCTGGCGGCTCTCGCGGTCGTTCCTTCCGGCCCGGGCAGACGACGGAAGTGCGGTGCATTGTTCGGCGCGACGGCTCCGGCGCGCATCCGACGTTCCTAGGAGCGCGTTCTCATCGGAAAAGTGTACACACTTTTCCGGAACGTAATCTAGCCGCGCTTCATCTCGGCCTGGACCGCCTCGACGACCTTCTGCATCGCCACTTTGGGATCGGCCTCCTCCCCTTTGAGATAGGTCTCCCAGACGGGCTTGCCGATGACGAACTGTTGCAGGCCGAAGAGGTGGTTGGTGATCGCCTTTGCCTTGTCGAGCTGGCCGCGCACCAGCGCGACGAAGCCGGGCATCCAGTCCGGCTTGTTGGCATCCCATTCCGCGTAGATGGATTTGTAGGGCGGCAGCTGGCCAGGATGGCCGCTTGGCGTGCCGGCGATCGAGTCCTTCCAGATCTGCGGGTCGTAGGTCAGTGCCTTTATGTATTCGGCCGCCTTTTCCTTGTTCTTGCCATGCTTGAACAGCGCGCAGCCGGTGGTCCAGAACACTGTCGAGCCCTCTCCACTGGCGAACTTCGGCAGCGGGCCCATGTGCAGAAGCTTCGGATCCTCCCAGTTCTGGGCCATGCGCAGCGGCGCGTTGAAGTACTTGTGGTAGTAGCCGACGCGCTGGGCGGCAAACGCGACCTCGTCCGGAGTTCCATTGACGCCGCCATCCGACGCCCCCTCCAGGAGGATGTCCGGATGCGACAGGGCCATGATCTTCTTCATCAGCACTAACGCCTCGACCGCGGCGTCGCTGGTGAAGTCGAACAGTCCTTCCGACGTGTACACGTTGCTGCTCATGCTGTGAGCCATGGGCGCCAGCGAGCGCCAGCCGTGCGAATCGAATGTAGCTCCGAACGGGGCGGCGCCGGAATCGACGATTTTCTTGGCATTCGCCAGATAGTCATCCCAGGTCGCGGGAGCCGTATCGGCCAGGCCCGCCTTGGTCGTCAGGCCCGAATGCCAACCCGTGCCGATCACATCGAGAAGAAACGGCCAGCCGTAGAGCTTGCCGTCGATTGTGTTCTCTGCACGGATCGAGGGAATCATGTCGTCGACTACTTCTTTCGGGATGTAGTCGTCCCAGGGTTCGATGACATCGCCTTCGATCATCGAAGACATCTCCACGAACGGCGTCTGGCCGACGTAGACGTCCCACGTGCTCTCCTTCTTCTTGGCCTCGGCCACGAAGCGCTCGACGCCAAAACCTTCGACCGGCGCGATCTGGTAGTTGACGGCCGGGAACTTGGCGTTCACCGCCGGGATGCCGGGATGGAGATCTTCGATCCACTGATAGAACGTCGGTGTCAGCGGACGGTCCTGCCCAAAAGCCGGTCCGATGCCGGTCTTCGCTACGGTCCCAACGCCGGCCAGGCCAAGGCCGGCAACCAGGCTTCGCGTTAGAAACTCACGCCTGTCGATGCTCCCTTGCAGCAACTGCCGGCGCGTTGCCTGCTGCAGGATGTATTCCTGTTCTTTTCGTACGCTCATCAGTTCCTCCCGCCTTGGTTCCGGTCTTTATGTTATTCCGTCGACTACGATGACCGAACTGTTTTGTAATTAGCATATAATAAGATTGAACAGCAAGGACGCCCCGCATAGCACCATGAATGTGCTCGATCGATTCCGGCTGGACGGCAGGCGGCTGTTCGTCACCGGTGGCAGCCGCGGCTTCGGCCGGGTCATTGCGCTCGCGGCGGCAGAAGCAGGCGCCGACATTGTTCTCAACGCCCGCGAGCCCGACGCTCTTGCGAGGACTGCCGAGGAGGTGCGGGAGCGCGGGCGTAAAGTCTGGACCTTTGCCGCCGATGTTTCCAACCCCGCCACGTGTGAGGCACTTTGCTGCCGCGTGCTCGCGGAGGCCGGACCCATCGACATCCTGGTCAACAACGTGGGCGGCCGCAACCTCGACGTGGCGATCGAAGACACCGACCTCAAGACCTGGCAGGCCTTCGTTGATCTCAACCTGACCCATTGCTTCATCTGCACCAGGATCATCGGCGGCGCGATGCTCGAGCGCGGCGAAGGCCGCGTCGTCAACATCGCATCCGATCAGCGGCCTCGTCGCCAATCGCGGCATCGGCGGGCGTCACTACGAAACGACGAAGGCGGCGGTGATCCATTTCACCCGCGCCACAGCAGCCGACTGGGCGCCGCGCGGGGTCACAGTGAACGCCATCTGCCCGGGCCTGTTCATGACCGAGCCGAACCTCGCCTGGGCGAAGCACCACCCGGAGGTGATCGAGACGTTCGTGCGCTCCGTACCGATGGGCCGCGCCGGCGAGCCGCACGAGATTGGACCGCTGGCGGTCTATCTCGCCTCGCCGGCTTCCAGTTACGTCACCGGAGCAGCGTTCGTGATCGATGGCGGCTATACGCTCTGGTAGCAGCGGAGAAGCAGCTTTGAAGTCGGCAGGCTCGGCCGAGTAGACAATTTTTCTAATCTAAAGCCTGCAGCGCCGATAGGTATCCATCCAGGGCCGCAGTCGCTCGAACTCCGCGCTCGCGGCAATGACGTCGCCATCTGCATAGCGCTTGCCGACGATCTGCATGCCCACCGGCAGGCCATTCTCCGCGAGCCCGGCGGGAACGGTCGCAGCCGGATAGCCGGCAAAGTTGATCAGGTAGGTCATGCACCAGCCGATCAGCCGGTCGATCGTTTCGCCCTCGATTTCCGCCGGCCCGAGCGTGTTTCCGTCCGCCGCATTGTCGACGGCGAGGCAGGCGAGAGTCGGCGAGACCAGCAGGTCGTAGCGGTCGAGCACGGCTCGGAGCGCCTCGAAGACTTCCGTGCGCACCGCCTGGTCGGCGAGGTATTGCGTGACCATCATGCTCCGCCCGATGCCGTCCCAATGCAGGAACTCCGGTGGAAAGTCGTCGCGGTGGTCGCGGAGGAGGTCGATGCCTTCGCGCTTGAATCCTTCGATCGCAGCGACTTGTTGCGGAGCGATGAAGCGGCACCACACATCGCTCAGCTCCCGCTGTGAGCGACGGAGACCGATCCCCACTTCCTCGACATGCGCGCCTGCCTCCTCGAATGCGGCGACGGCCTTGTCGACCACCGCAACGACCCGCGGCTCGACCGGGAAAATGTCGTAATCCCGCGTATAGGCGATCGTCTTGCCGGCGAGGGAACCGCGCAAGGCGGAGATGAAGTCCACCTTGCTGTCCACGCTGTAAGGGTCGCGCAAATCGTGGCCGGCCAGCACCGTCATCGCCAGAGCGGCATCCTCCACCGTGCGCGTGATCGGGCCCTCGAAGATGAAGGGCGCGGTGCCGCTGAAGGCGTTGGGCCGGGTTACCAGAGGCACGCGCCCGAAAGACGGCTTGTAGCCGAAGACGCCGCACCAGGAGGACGGGATACGGATCGACCCGCCCCCGTCGGTGCCTTCGCAGAGGGGCAGTAGCCCGGCCGCAACGGCGCCTGCGCTGCCGCCGGAGGATCCCCCCGTATTCTTCGCCAGATCGAAGGGGTTTTTCGACGGTCCGAACAGATAGTTGTCGCACGTGCCGCGGAATCCGAATACCGGGCTGTTGGTCTTGCCGACGATGATCGCGCCGGCCCGCTCCATCCGCTCGGCGAACATGCAGTAGCTGTTGGCGACATAATCCTTGAGGGCGCGAATGCCGCCGAAGGTCGTGACCCACCCCGGCTTGTAGTCGAAGTTGTCTTTCATCGCGACCGGCACGCCGTGCAGGGGGCCGACCTCATCGCCGCGCATGATCGCAGCCCCGGCCGCCTTCGCCGCCTGCCGCGCGTCGTCGAACCCGAACACGACGAGCGCCGTGATCTTCGGATTATGCGCCTCGATGCGAGCGATGGCGCCCTCCACCGCCTCGGCCGGCGATATCTCCTTGCGGCGGATTCTTGCCGCCAGCGCGGCGGCGGATTCAGTTGCCGCCAAGTCTTCTGCGATTGGCATGTGTCGCCCCGTTTTCGATCATGGTAGTTCGATCCCGGAGATCACACAACCGAGACGCACACCGCACTCGCTCACCTCGAGCCTCGGGGATCGCCGGTCACCCGGACGCCTTCGCCATCACCGATCGAACGGAAGCAGCCGAGGTCGCAAGCCGATCATATTCCGGCGGGCGCAATTCGCCTCCCATGAATATATGGCGCCGGCGAAACTGCATTCCGCTGGCGGTCGGTTCCAGCGCAGCGAAATGGATCTCCCGCGGCCTTGCGGCGGCAACGATCCGCTCGGCGTTGCGCGCGGTGATGCCGCCGCCCGGCATGACAACGATTCGCCCGCCGGCGCGCCGAACGAGCTCCGCAATCAGCGGCAGCCCTTCCAGCACGGTCGCCTCCTGGCCCGACGTGAGCACGCGTTCAACGCCGAGCGAGACCAGCGTCTCCAGCGCCGCGAAAGGATCGGCGGTCATGTCGAACGCCCGGTGAAACGTCACCGACATGGGTCGGGCACGCCCAATCAGGCCGCGTGTCCGCGTCGCGTCGACCGCGCCGTCGGCTCTCAACAAGCCGATCACGACACCATCGGCGCCTTCTGCCTTGGCGGCGCCGATGTCGGCTTCCATGGTCGCGAGTTCATCGTCGTCGAACAGGAAGTCACCGCCGCGCGGCCGGATCATCACATGCAGCCCGATGCCGGTGATCGTCCGCGCTTGGCGGATCATGCCGCAGCTCGGCGTCGTGCCACCTTCCAGGAGGTCGCCGCAGAGCTCGACCCGGTCCGCCCCCGCGGCCCTGGCGGCGCGGACGCCGGCCACCGAATCCACGCATACCTCACAGATCACCGGCGCCCTCCTTACGTATCAGCAGCTTTTGAGGCTTCGTTGATTCCAAGCCGGTGGCCTAACCGGGGTACCAGACTCTGCGAGGATCGTCTGGTGACCTTTGGAAAGTCCACGCCGATTCGATCAATCTCCGGAGATCGTATCGGGGCCGCCAGCCGAGCCTGAATTTCGCCTTGCTGTTGTCCATCCAAGTGGAGTGATAGTTGCTCGGAATGTCGATGGACCCGAGCTCTCTTGTCTGCAGAAGGTGCGCCGCCACCTCGGCGTAGTCGACTGGCTCGTCCATACAGATGTTGAACAGTTCACGCCGTGCCGATGAGTGGTCGAGCGCGATGACTATCGCATCGACAAGGTCTTCAACATGCACGAAGTTGCGTTTCAACGGACGTCCATCAGCATCTCGAAGCAGCGGCACGGTTCCATTCCGCCGACATTGCTCGGCAACCGTCTGCGGCACGAGAGTTTTCCAGTCCGGACCCCCGAACACGTCCTCGCCGAAGGAAAGCGTATAGCGAAAATCATCCTTCTCCATGATCCAAGGCGCGCGCAATATGCACCAATTGACGCCATATTGAATGCCAAACTGCGTGAGCATGACTTCTTCGAGAACTTTTGAGAGGGCGTAGCAACCAGGATACGCCATATGCGGCGTCCGCTCGGTAACGGGATCGTGGTGGTCATGGAAGAAATGCCCGACGCCAGCGTCGCCGCCAATCAGGATGAATTGTCGTGCGCTCGGGCTGGCCCGGAAAGCTTCCAGCAACCAGAACATTCCCTTGACTGTCACGTCCATGACGATCTCGGGAATCTCCTTGCATGTGGCAAGATGGACGACGTGCGTCACCCCGGAAATCGCCGACGCCACGCATTCCCGATCGGAAATACTTCCTCTGATGACCTCCAGCCGGTCGTCCGTCTCGAGCATTCGCTGATGGCAGAGCGCTCGCAGCCTGACTTTTGAAAAGCTCGGTTCCGCGAGCAGTCGGTCAACGAGCCGGCGTCCGACTTTTCCAGTGGCGCCGGTAACGAGAAGCAGCATATTCTTCTCCCATCGCTCAGGGTTCTTCCAACAGTTGCATATTATCCGAGCGACGCAGCCAGTTTGCGCAACGCTCCTCGGGGATTGTCTTCAATCGCTGCGCCGTGCGAGACAAGGATCTGTTTCAGCAACGGCAGCTCGGCCCACCGCTTGAGTTGCGCCGCGAGAGCAGCCTTGTCGTTGATCATCGCGATTTTGACAGTAATCGGTACGTTCGGCTCATCGCCGGCGAAGCCCATAACCCGCAGCAACCATCCGCCGAAACCGGTTGCGTTACGGATGTTGCACACAATGTCATTGAGGACCAGTGTCGTGCCGTTCGCTCCTTTGACTTCCAGTGCGGCCTCGCGCTCACCGGTTCCGGGAACGGTTACGAGCGCAACGCCGGGATCGTCGAAGTCGGCGCGTGTGGCATCGACGGTGAGCGCCTTCTCGACCTTCCGGCGCGCGCCTTGCGGCGTGATGACCTCAATCGCCGGATAGCGATCTTTCCAGATCTTCGCGTCGAGCCGATGATGATCGCTCGGTACGATCAGATACGCTGGCCTGCCGAATTCTTCGAGGAGGCGCATCTCTCCCTCGTCAAGTGCGATCGCGCTGAAAATGACGAGCCGGCGATCACGCAACCGCGCCACCGTCATCCGCCGCGTGATATTGCCGATCGGCGTCGGTATTTCGCCGACTACGGTAAAAATGTCGTCGTCAATCGCAGTCAGCTTGTCATGGGGGAGAACCCTCCATTCAGTGAACGGCCTGGCCATGGCTTGAACCTCGATGCTCGACTGATACGAAGGTGAACGAGCCTGCCCCCAAACGGCTTCCAGTGTCGTACGCGCCAAGTCAACACGCTGATGGCCGGGATCCTAAGCGGGGTAGCGCCACTTCGCCAACCATGCAGGGATAGCCCAACCGACGCTATAGCCCGGAAGCCGACGCCCAGCGTCTTACGGTATGTGCCACAAGCAGACTCAGCAGTAAGGCATTCACCAAATCGCCCGGGCCAGGTCAACAAACAAGACGATGCCCGTTAGGCGGCCCTCCCTCGCTGGAGACCATGAAAGGAAGCAGCAGCCTAGCGAGGTCCCAGAGCCCTGTTAGCTACTGCTCTTCCGTCTCTCGCCGCCTCGTGTCCTTGATGTCTTCGAGGGTCTCTTCCATGATCGTCGCAGGGACGAAGCTCGGCGGGAACGAACGCGGCGGGAACTCCTTGAACGTCGCCACAAACTTGAAGACCTCATCCATCGCCCCGTAGACCTGTCCGACGTGGTTGATCTGCCAGTCCCAGAAGGTGTTGGATGTGATGTCAGCCCGCTCGAACGGGTCCTGATATAGATTAAAGGTCTTCTGCAGCCGGAGTCTCGTAAACGGCTCTGCCCATACACCCATCGTGCCGGGAAGACGCTGCTCCGCGTAGACGTACTTGTAATCGCCCTGTCGCATGCCCACGAGCAAGCCATCGTCGTCGGCGTAGAAGAACTTGTCTCGGGCGCTTTTCACGCCGTTGTTGTTGGCTGCTGAGCCGCTCACTGAACGCAGGAAGGCAGACTGGTCGTACCCGTCCAGGTGCACCTTGTAGGCCCTGCCGTTGGCCTGATAGCCCTTCAGTAGTTTGTTGATGATGTCGGGCTCGCCGGCGATGGCGCTGAACGTAGGAACCCAGTCATTGTGGCTCACGAGCTCGTTAGTGACCGTGCCGGGCTTGATCACGCCCGGCCACCGCACCAAGGCGGGGACGCGGAAGGCGCCTTCCCAGTTAGTGTTCTTCTCCGAGCGGAAGTGCGTCATCGCGCCGTCCGGCCACGTGTTCATGTGTGGGCCGTTGTCGCTGGTGTAGATGACGATCGTGTTGTTCGCGATCCCCATGTCGTCCAGGGCCTTGAGCAGCGTGCCGATCGTATCGTCGTGCTCGATCATTCCGTCGATGTACTCGCTGTCGCCGTGCTGGTATCGGCCGCGGTGCTCCGGGCGCACGTGCGTGCGCAGGTGCATGCGGGTCGCGTTAAACCAGGCGAAGAACGGTTTGCCAGCAGCGTGCTGCCGCGTCATGAAGTCAATGGTCGCGGCGGAAGTCTCATCGTCAATGGTCTCCATCCGTTTCTTCGTGAGGGGACCGGTGTCCTCGATGGTCTGCATTCCGATCTTCCCGAAGCGAGGATCGACGGTGGGGTCGTCGGTGTTGGTCGCCTTGGTCTTGAGTACCCCGCGCGGGCCGAACTTCGCGAGATAGGCCGGGTCCTTCGGGTAGTCGGGCAGTTCCGGCTCCTCCTCGGCGTTGAGGTGATAGAGATTGCCGAAGAACTCATCGAAACCGTTTACGGTCGGCAGGGTCTCGTTCCGGTCGCCGACGTGGTTCTTACCGAACTGGCCCGTGGCATACCCGAGGTTCTTGAGCAGCCCACCGATGGAGGGATCAAGTTGGCTCATGCCCATGGGCGCACCCGGGAAGCCAACCTTGGTGAGCCCGGTGCGGATCCCGTGCTGGCCCGTGAGAAAGGCCGCGCGACCCGCGGTGCAGCTTTGTTCGCCGTAATAGTGTAGGAAGCGGAGGCCCTCGTTTGCGATGCGATCGATGTTGGGCGTCTCGTAGCCCATCAGGCCGTCGCTGTAGGCACTGATGTTGCTGATGCCGATGTCATCGCCGAAGATCACGAGGATGTTGGGCTTCGACGCATCCTGCGCCAGCGTAGCCTCGCCCGAGAGTATAAGTAGCGCCGCGACCGCAGCAGCACGCAAAAGGATGTGGCATCCCATGTTTGCTCTCCATGTTTATAAACTGCCGCGCAGTCTCCCTCAGGAAATTACCAAATGCAAAATAAGGCGAGGTCATGTCGCCCGGTCGTAGACCGTCGCGGACCAGTATAGCCTGACGGGCGCATTGGCCCGGCACATGGAAGTTTCCGGAGGCGCAATCGGTGAATTTGAGAGAGACAACCAAGAAGACTTCGCAAAGGAGGCTCAGATGAAGCGCATCCATTACCTCGCAAAGCGCAGAATGATCGACAGCAACGAATCGCACCAAGCAAATGAAAGTGTGCACGAGGTAGCGCCGACCGCCCTTGCCGCGGACCCACTTTGCATCCAAATATGGTGTGGATTCCCGGCGGAACGTTTCTCATGGGATTCCGACCGGCACTATCCGGAGGAGGCGCCTGTCCACAAGGTCCGGGTCGACGGGTTCTGGATGGACCGATGCACAGTGACAAACCGTGAGTTCGAGCGCTTCGTCAGGGAGACGGGCCATGTGACATGGGCCGAAAAGCCGGCGAATCCCGGATGACTATCCAAAATGGACGACCAACTGGTACCAAGACCACGGTCGGATCGATAGCCCGTGCTGCACGATGGAGAACCCGCGCGGGCCAAGCGCGAGGACAGTTTTGATCCCCGCCCTCTAGAATACAAAAGTTCCCGAGACGATCGTGACGCTCATGTCGAACAGTCTCTCGACATTGTAATCCTGATAATGGCGGGCATTGAGAATAAAGGGGGTGTTGCCGATGTGCGTCGTATAGGTGAGCCCCGGGCCGATGGCATCCTTCTCGCCCTTGAACCCATCGAGGATAGCTGGCACGCCCGCGCCAGTGTCATCTGTGAGCTGGCGAAGATCGTATCCGACGACACCGAGGACCAGGCCGTTTCCGAAATCCCGGCCAATTGCCCACTCGAAGTGGAATTCATCGCCGGTGTCATAATCGGTGGCCTCGTTCTCGAAGGCGAAGCCGAAGCCGAATGTCCCGTTGAACTGAAGCTTGGAGACAGGCTCGATATAGGTAAAAGCCCAGCCGAAATCGATTGTCGGGCGATTGAGCCCGAGGTTGGGATTGAAACCCTCCTCGTAGCGCCCGGTGGGCAAAAGCCCCTGAACATAGAACCCGTGATGAAAATCGTCATGATGCCAGCCAAGCTGGATCCGGGGGACCATGTCCATCGCGCCGAAGCCATCGGTTTGAAACTCCACGGTGTTGCCCAAAGGCCCGGTAACCTGCGCTTTAATGTCGAGAAACCCGAACGGCACCGTCACCGAGACACCCGGGCTGCCGCCCAGGAATGTTGTCTCCGGAACGTGCAGGAGATTGAGCGCGCCGCTGATAAACTCCCTGACTTCCAGGCCGGCATCGATCGACACTCCACCGAAGGTAATGTTCCCGCCAATGTCGCCTTCTATATAGGTTGCCGCACCGCTCACGTAGGTGCCGGGCGGCGGCGTCACCCCAGCTGAGAATGCACTGGTGCCAAGTGCATAGGACTGGAAGCCGCTCTCGGCAGCGATGGATGGAGATGACTGGCACGCGACCAAAGCTGCGGCCGCAAGCACGATGCCGGGAAGCCCTAAACACGTTCGTCGCATATCTTTCCCCTTCGGTCCCCACGGCGCGCCGGCAGGGGCGCGACAAGCCAACCCTGCCGAACGATTTCACATATGAAATAGAGTATCCCCTAGGAGAGCGATAGTCGCCTCCTTTGACGAAACTGTGGCGGCGCCAGCGGCAGGCAACATTGGCGGTGCGGGATCCGGTTTCTCGACAGCCGATTGCATTAGCACGAGGGCGCTCTTTGAACGCGAAGAAATGCGGGCGTAGAAAATTCCTCGCCGCCCGGAACTCCAGATTCTCCTACGTGCCGAGCAATCTGATCACTGTCAGCTGGGGCAAGGCCGTCATCCCGACATCCTCGTCATTTTCGGTGACGATATCGGCCAGATGAATATCAGCGCCTATTCATTCGGCCTCGCCCGCGAGGGCATGATGTTCACCCGACTATTATTATGCCGAGCAGGGCTGCGCGGCGGCGCGGTCGTAGTGGTGCCAGAGAGCACTCTATGTCAGAGTTGGGTCACAAGCCGCCCTGCCCTCCTCGGCGCTCGACTGCGAGAAAACTGGAAGCGGACTTTGCAGATTTGACCGACGCGTTGGCCAAGTCTCGCAACCCTGCTTAGATCTCAGCCAGCGCTTGTTCCAGGTCGGCAATCAGATCGTCGGCCGCCTCGATGCCGATCGAAAGCCGGATGAGGTTTTCCGGCACGATGCTGTCGGGACCTTCCACCGATCGGCGATGCTCGGCGAGACTTTCCACGCCCCCGAGGGACGTTGCCGGGAAGAATACCTTCAACCTGGCCGCAATGGCCTTGGCCTCGGATTGCCTCCCTCGGACTAGGACGGACATCATACCGCCGAAGCCGGCCCGCATCTGACGCGCCGCAACCTTGTGCCCCGGATGGCTCTCGAGGCCCGGATAGAGCACGCGCTCGACTTTCGGGTGGCCCTCGAAGTGCCTGGCCACCGCCAGCGCGTTTTCCGAGGCCTGGGCAAAGCGCACGTATAGCGTGCGCAGGCCGCGCAGCAGCAGCCAAGCCTCGAACGGCGGGATGATCGATCCGAGCGAGGTTCGCAGCGTGGCGATTTCGTTCCAGCGCTGGTTCACCGCTCCGGTCGTCAAGACGCCTGCCGTAACGTCGCTGTGCCCGTTGAGATATTTGGTGGCGGAGTGGAAAACGATATCGGCGCCAAGCTCGAGCGGCCGGGTGGTGGGCGGCGGCGCGCAGGTGGAATCGACGACCAGCACAGCCCCGGCTGCGTGGGCGATTTCGGCAGCGGCTGCGATGTCTATGATGTCCCAGGTGGGATTGACCGGTGTTTCGATCCACAGCATCGCGGTTTTGCCCGGCTTGATGGATTTCGCCAGCGCCGCCGGGTCGCCAACATCGAACAGGTCGAGTCCGATACCGCGTTTGGATTGCTGCCGCAGCAGCCAGGTCTTGACGCCGTGATACATGATGTCGGGGGCGCTTACGCGCTGACCGGTCTCGAGCGTGTCGATGACGGCGGCCACGGCGGCCATGCCGGATGCGAAGAACAGCGAGGCGGTTCCGTGCTCCAACTCCGCGAGGAGCGCCTCAACGTGCGAAACGTTCGGGCTGCCGTTGCGGGCATAGAGATAGCCGCCGATGAGATCGTAGTTCTGGTCGCGGGCGAAGGTAGTCGCCTGCTGAAGCGCCGGCACGATGGCGCCGCTCAAGCTGTCGATGAGACGCCCGGCCTGGGCGGCGCGGGTACGCGGCTTCGGGCCGACGGTTATGGCCGTCAGACATGCTGGCCGCCGTTGATGTGAAGCTCGGCGCCATTCACATAGCTTGATGCATCGGTGCACAGGAAATAGATGGCCTTGGCAACCTCCTCCGGCTGGCCAAGACGCTGCATCGGGATCTGGGGAATGATCTTCTCGGTGCCCGGCGAGAGAATGGCGGTGTCGATCTCACCGGGGGAGATCGCATTCACCCGGACACCCAAGGGAGCAAAGTCGGCGGCCATCTCACGGGTGAGAGAAGCAAGCGCCGCCTTGGAGGTTGCATAGGCGGCGCCCGCAAAGGGATGGACGCGCGAGCCGGCGATCGATGTCACGTTCACGACGCAGCCTCCTGCCCTGGTGAGCTCATCGATCAGGCCGCGCGCCAGCATGATCGGGGCATGGAAGTTCACCTGGAACACTTTCTCCCAGTCGTCGTGCGTGGTGACGAGCGAATTGAGCCGGCCGCCGTCGGAGCTCTTCGGCGAGATGGCGGCATTGTTGACCAGAGCATGCAGGCAGTTGTCCTGGTCCCGGAGGCTTTTCCTGATGCGGTCAATTGCCTTCTCGACGTCGGCCGGATCCGCGAGATCTACCTGAATGTGATCCTCAGGGCCCATTTCCCAGGGACAGTTCTCCGGAAAGGGCCGACGCGAGCACGACAGCACCCGCCATCCGGCGGTGGAGAATCTCTTCACCGTCGCATGACCGATGCCGCGCGAGGCGCCGGTGAGAACAAGCGTCTTTTTCAGGTTGCCCGGAGCAGCTGCCATGAGATTCTGCCGCCGCAGTTCAGGGGAAGAGCCGCATCGTCGTCCAGCCGCCCTCCAATTGCGCGCGCGTGAAGAGCACCCGATCATGCAGCCGGAAGGGCCGATCCTGCCAGAACTCGATGGTACCCGGCACGACCCGGAAGCCGGACCAGTAGGGCGGCCGTGGCACCTTGCCCAAGGCGAACCTGGCGGTCTTGCTTGCCACGGCTGCTTCGAGAGCAAATCGGCTTTCCAGCGGTCGTGATTGCGCGGAAGCCCAGGCGCCGATCTGGCTGAGCCGCGGGCGCGTGGCGAAGTACTCGTCCGCGTCCGCCACGGAAACCTGCTCGACGGCGCCACGCACCCTTATCTGCCGACGCAGGGATTTCCAGTGGAAGCACAAGGCCGCCTTGCCGATCGATAACAGTTCCCTGCCCTTCTCGCTTTCGAGGTTCGTATAGAACACGAAGCCCTTTTCGTCGAAACTCTTGAGCAAAACCATCCTCACATTCGGCAAACCCTGGCTGTCCACCGTTGCGAGGCTCATGGCCTCCGGATCGTTGGGCTCCGCCTGCCGGGCTTGCTCGTACCAGTCGCGGAACAGCGCCAGCGGCTCCCGAAGCTGCGATACTCCGTCGGCCAGTCTTTCATCCTGATTGGTTAACGTGGCGTCGCCGCGACTACCTGCTTTCATCTGACCCACCACGTTCCCTAACCGGCGCTGGCAAGTCACAGGATTACCACATTGCCAACCCTAAATACCGGCCCCATAAGGTTCATGTTGGCACGAATTTGCCAGCACTGGGGGTCTTTGATGAGGGCGAATCAACTTCCGGCGACTCTCGCGGTCGCCACTCTGTTGGCCGCGTGTGCGGTGGACGCCGGCCCGAAGGAAGCGGGCGGCGCCGTCGTGGGCGGGGTCGCCGGGGGCTTGCTCGGCAGCACCATAGGCGACGGCAGGGGCAACGCGGCAGCAACCATCCTTGGGGCCAGCCTCGGCGCCATTGTAGGCGGAGCTGTCGGGCGCGAACTCGACGATCAGGATCGCGACCGAGCCTATTTTGCCGCCCAGGCCGCGCTGGCCGACGGCGAGCCGGAGGAGTGGGAGAATCCAGCAACGGGCCACCGCGGGCGGTTCGCGCCCAAGCGATCCTATTACAACTCGCGCCGGGTGTTGTGCCGTGATTTCGAGCACCGCGTGTGGATAGAGGGCGAACCGGAGATCGTCGAGGGAACCGCCTGCCAGCAGGCGGACGGCAGCTGGCGGGTCGTGAGCTAGTCCAGAGCTAGTCCCGTTGCGCGAAAGACAGATTGCGGCGGCCGCCGGAACGCAACAGTTGCGGCGAGGGCTATAGCCAGGGCGTTTTTCGTGTAGATTGGCGAATATCACTCCCGACCTGGTGGCTTCGATGAGCGCAACCGAGCGCCTGATGACAGGCAAACGCGGCTTGATCATGGGCGTCGCCAACAGCCGCTCCATCGCCTGGGGCATAGCGCAATCGTGTGCCCGGCACGGAGCGCAGCTTGCGCTGAGCTACCAGGGGGATGCGCTCAGGAAGCGGGTCGATCCACTCGCGGCGGAGCTCGATTGCAATCTCGTCGTTCCCTGCGACGTTACCGATCTCACGTCCATGGACGCCGCGTTCGAAACCATCCGCAAGGCCTGGGGAGGTCTCGACTTTGTGGTGCATGCCGTAGCCTTCTCCGACCGCGACGAGCTGTCCGGCCGCTATGTCGATACGACGCCGGCCAACTTTTCCAATACGCTGTTCATCTCCTGCTACAGCTTCACGGCAGTCGCGCAACGGGCCGAAAAGCTCATGTCGAACGGCGGGTCGTTACTCACGCTCACCTACTACGGGGCGGAAAAGTGGATGCCGCACTACAACGTCATGGGCGTCGCCAAGGCGGCGCTGGAGGCCTCGGTACGCTACCTGGCGGCCGATCTCGGGCGCGGCAATATCCGCGTCAATTCCATCTCGGCCGGACCGATCAGGACACTGGCTTCCGCCGGTATCGGCGATTTTCGGTATATCTTTCGCTGGGCGGAAAACAACGCCCCCTTACGCCGCAACGTCACCATCGATGAGGTAGGCGATACCGGCCTGTATCTCCTGTCCGATCTCGGGCGCGGCGTGACCGGTGAAAACGTTCACGTTGATTGCGGATATCATATCGTAGGCATGAAGCATCCCGACGCGCCCGACATAACGGTCGCCGGCGGCGGTGATTGAAACCTGAGGCTGGTTTGACGAATGCGTAGGCGCAGCCTAAGCACTCGCCATGTCGTTCAATACCTTCGGGCACATGTTCCGCGTCACGACTTTCGGCGAAAGCCACGGGGCGGGGATCGGCTGCGTCATCGATGGCTGCCCGCCGGGCATCAAGCTCGAAGCCACCGACATCCAGACCTACCTCGACAAGCGGCGGCCCGGGCAGTCGCGTTTCACGACCCAGCGCCAGGAGCCGGACACCGTTCGCATCGTGTCCGGCGTGTTCGAAGACGGGCGGACCGGCGGCCAGATCACCACAGGAACGCCCATTTGCCTCGCCATCGACAACGTCGATCAGCGGCCGAAGGACTACTCCCGGATCCGCGACCTGTTCCGTCCCGGCCATGCGGACTTCACCTACATGGCAAAGTACGGCGTGCGTGATTACCGCGGCGGCGGCCGCTCATCGGCACGCGAGACGGCAAGCCGGGTTGCCGCGGGCGCGGTGGCCCGCCGCTTGCTGCCGGGCGTAACCGTGCGCGGCGCACTCATCCAGATGGGCCCGCACAAGGTGAGCCGTGAGGACTGGGACTGGAAGGAAGTTCAACACAACCCGTTTTTCGCCCCCGATGCCAAGGCGGTCGAGGTATTCGAAACCTACCTCGACGACGTGCGCAAGAGAGGATCATCGTGCGGCGCCGTCATCGAGATCGTCGCCTCCGGCGTACCCGCGGGTTGGGGAGCGCCCATCTACGGCAAGCTCGACCAGGAACTGGCGGGCGCGATGATGAGCATCAACGCCGTGAAGGGCGTCGAAATCGGCGCCGGGTTCGCCGCCGCAGCGCTTACTGGAGAGGAAAACGGCGACGAGATCCGGATGCGCAACGGCAAGCCGCATTTCCTCTCGAACAACGCCGGCGGAATCCTCGGCGGCATCTCGACCGGTCAGGACGTCGTGGTCAGATTCGCGGTGAAGCCCACCTCTTCGATCCCAATTCCGCGCCGGACCATCACAACGGAAGGCGAGGAAAGCGAAATCTCGACGACCGGGCGTCATGACCCCTGCGTCGGCATCCGCGCCGTGCCCGTCGGCGAAGCGATGATGGCCATGGTCCTTGCCGACCAGTTTCTGCGCCACCGCGGCCAGATCGGTCGCTAGACCACCCGTTTCCAAGCGTTGCATGAGTCCGGGATCTCTGCCGTGAGCAACTCGTGGCGAGGGGAAATCGCTGAAACCATGCGACTGGCGTGGCCGATGGCGGTAACTCAGCTTGGCCAGGTAGTGATGATGACCACCGATCTCGCAATGCTCGGCAGGCTCGGAGATACGGTCATCGCCGCTGCGTCCCTGGCCCACACCGTGTTGTTCGCCGCATTCGTGCTCGGCATGGGCGTGGTCTCGGCCGTGGCTCCGCTGGCGGCGCAGGCCTATGGCGCACGCAGGCCCCGGATCGTCCGGCGTGCCTTGCGCGTCGGGCTATGGGCGGCGCTGATCCTCGGCTTGCCACTCTCGGCGGCGCAGCTATGGGGCCGCGAGATGCTGATCGCGGCCGGCCAAAGTCCGGAGACCGCAGCGCTCGCTGACCGTTATTTGGCGGGACTGGCCTGGAGTCTCGTTCCGGCATGGGCGTTCATTGCTTTGCGCGGCTTCATGGGCGCCATCAATCGCCCTGAGCCTGCTCTGTGGATCACCCTCGTGGCGATACCGGCCAACGCGCTCCTGGCCTACTGTCTCATCTACGGCCGACTCGGGATGCCGGAGCTCGATCTTTTGGGCGCCGGGATCGCCACCACGGCAGTCGACCTCGCCATGTGCGCCGCGGCAGTGTGGATCTGCAGCCGGCACCCTCCGTTCCGCAAATACCATCCGCTCGGGCGCTTCTGGCGGCCGGATTGGCCCCTCATGCGGCAGCTGCTGACGATCGGCTTTCCCATTTCCGGCGCCTTCGCCCTGGAATATGGACTGTTCGCGGCCGCCTCGCTGCTCATGGGCCGCATCGGCACCACGGCGCTGGCCGCCCACCAGATTGCGCTGCAGACCGCGTCGATCATGTTCATGGTCCCCTTTGGGATATCGATGGCCGCGACGGTCAGGGTCGGGCAGGCGGTCGGCCGCCGCGATGCTTTGGGCACGCGGCAGGCCGGCATCGTCGCGCTCGCGGTGGCAATATGCTTCATGATCACCATGGCGCTCCTGGTCGCGGCGGGAAGGAATGTGATACCGCTGTTCTTTCTCGGATCGAGCGCGCCCAGCGCTGAGGGAACGGTAGCGCTTGCTTCCCTGCTTCTCGTCCTTGGCGCGAGTTTCTTCGTATCCGACGGCATCCAGGTCGTGGGCGCAGGCGCGCTCAGAGGTCTCAACGACACACACATGCCCATGCTTTTCGCGGTCATAAGCTTCTGGGGCATCGGCTTCACCAGCGCATACCTGCTGGGCATCAGGCTCGAATACGGAGCCGTCGGTGTGTGGATCGGGCTGTCGGTCGCTCTTACTGTCTTTGCCGCCCTGCTCGTCTGGCGCTTTCACATCCTTACGGCACGCAGATATTTGCCGGCCGTGCCGGTGAGCTCGCCGCGTTAGTGCACTAGGATTTTTCGCAAACGACGAGCTTGGATAGAAAGACGGGCCGTTGCGACTTCACCCGAAGGCCCTGCGAGACGAACATCTCCGCCAGATTCTCCTCGAGGTAGCTGGCGTAGTACGGCTCGTGAAACCCTTCCGGAAAAGCGCGCAGGAGACCGTCATACCCTTCGCGGTCACCAATCTGCAGTGAATCCATGAATACGAAAAGCCCGCCCGGTTTCAGCACCCGGGCGATCTCGCCGGTTACCGTCCGCCTCACTTCCGGCGGCAGCTCGTGAAAAAGAAAAATCGACGTCATGATGTCGCAGCCCATGTCTGCCGCCGGCAGGCGCTCGGCATTGGCGCACATGATCGCCACTTCATACGGGCGAACATGGGCTGCCGCTTCCTCCACATAAGCCATGGAAAGATCGCAGCCGGCGACGCCAAGTCGCGGAAACGCTTCTTTCACGAAGCGCAGGAAGCGGCCCGTGCCGCAGGCGGCGTCCAGGAGAGTCATGCCGCGCTGGTCCCGCCCGCGCAGAAACTCGAAAAGCGGCAGGAGACATTGGCGACGCATGGCGTTGGCCGAGCCCGAGAACAGCACCTCTACCTGCAAATCGTAGATTTCGGCCGATTCCCGCGTGAGGTATCCGCCAGTCTGATAGTGGAAGTTCTGGACAAAGTAGTCGGGCAGCGACCCTGCTGCCTGCAAGGTCCCGGCCTCGTGGCTATTGCCTTCACGCCTGCGACGCGCGGCCGCCGGCAGATCGGCAAAGAAGCGGCGGCTGCGGCCGATGGTTTCCAGGAGGCCACCGTGATGGTCGCGTGGCAACGGATAGGCGCCGCGTTCAGCATTCTCGAGATCCCGCCGAAAGAGATCGACCAGGTCCGACATGATCTCTTCCCGGGAAGGCAGCCGGCGTACGCGATCGCTCGGCCGGGCGGCGCCGGCACTCTGGCCACGCGAAGGCGCCGCCGCCGCATAGTGGCCCATGTACCAGCCGACACGGGCCGTCTGCCGCACAACGTAGCCGAGGCGATCGAGGGTCGTGATCATCACTCGACCTTGAGGGGCTCCGTTCCGGAAGGCACGCCGTCGCTTCTCAGGGTGATCCTTTCAATGCGTGCCTCAGCGTTCTTCAGCATTTTCTCGCAATGGCTCTTGAGCCGCTCACCGCGCTCATAGATGGCGATGGAATCCTCCAGACCAATCTTTCCGGCCTCCAGCTTTTCCACGATGCTCTCAAGCTCGCGCAAAGCCGCTTCAAAGCTCATTTTCGCAATGTCGTCGGCTTCGCCGGGCTCCGCCATCAGCTGTCATCCTCGTCATCGGATGCATCCGGCTTCCCCGTGCCTCGCATCAAAGCCTGGACATGCACGGCCGTCGAAGAAGCAAGCGCTTTCAAGTCATAACCGCCTTCCAGCATTGATACAACGCGGCCGTCACAGTGGCGGTGAGCGGCATCCATGAGGTAGAGCGTCGCCCACACGAAGTCCTCCTCAGTCAACTCGATGCTGCCCAGAGGATCGCTCCGGTGCGCGTCGAAGCCGGCCGAGATCAGCACCAGATCGGGAGAAAAGTCATCGAGGGCAGGCAGGATCGCGGACCGCATTGCCTCACGAAACTCCGGCGAGCCGTTGCCGGCTTTGAGAGGCATGTTGACGATGTTGCCGACGCCGGTCTCAGTACGAGCCCCCGTGCCGGGGAACAGGGGCATCTGGTGGGTCGAAGCATAGAACAGATCGGCATCGGACCAGAAGATTTCCTGAGTGCCGTTGCCATGGTGAACGTCGAAATCGACGACCGCGACCCGTTCGGCGTCGTACTCCGCCCGGGCATGCAGTGCCGCGACAGCGACGTTGTTGAACAGGCAAAAGCCCATGGCGCGGCGGGTTTCCGCATGGTGGCCCGGCGGCCGCACGGCGCAGAAGGCGTTCTGGACCTCACGGCGCATGACGGCGTCGACGGCGCGAACGCCGGCGCCCGCGGCGCGCAGCCCGGCGGCGAAACTGCGGGGCGACATCCAGGTATCCGGGTCAAGCTGCTCGAATCCAGTGTCGGGAGTTGATTGCTCGATCATGTGATAGTACTCCGCCGGATGGGCCCGCCCGATCGTCTCGATGGTGGCAAACGGCGCTTCCTCGCGCACCAGTTCATCGAACGCAGCGTTGTCGAGAACACGGTCGATGATAGCCAGGCGCGCGGGACGCTCGGGATGTCCTTCAGGCGGCGCGTGAGCAGCGCAATCGGGGTGGCGCAAAAGCAGCGTCGTCACTGGCCTGGCTCCCTGCGTGCGTGCTACAGAACTTCGGGCGAAGCGAAGTACCTTCGCCCACACTCAACCACACTAGCAACGCCGGTGCCACGGGGGCAGCGGCCAGGGCTTGCGATGGCAGCAAGCGAACAGCAAATCGAGGACGCGTCAAACCTCCTTCGCGCCGGCAAACTGGTGGCATTCCCGACCGAAACCGTTTACGGCCTCGGCGCGGATGCAACCAATGACGAGGCGGTCGTTGCGGTCTACGAGGCCAAGGGTCGGCCGTCGTTCAACCCTCTGATCAGTCACGTGGCGTCGCTCGAGGCGGCACGGCAGCTCGGGCAGCTGAACGAGGACGCGCGCGCGCTCGCACATGCCTTCTGGCCCGGCCCGCTCACGCTGGTCGTACCGCGCGCTGAGCGATGTGCCGTGTCCATGCTCGCCTCGGCAGGGCTCGCTACCGTCGCGATCCGCGTCCCGGCGCATCCCTTGGCCGAGGCGCTGCTCCGTCATGTCGAACGACCCCTTGTTGCACCAAGTGCGAATGTTTCGGGAAAGATCAGCCCGACGCTGGCCGGTCATGTGCGAACCGATCTCGGCGATAAGGTTGCAGCCATTCTCGACGGCGGCCCTTGTCCGGTTGGCATCGAATTGACCGTCGTCGCTTGCATCGACGACCGACCCAGGCTGCTGCGGCCAGGGGGCCTGGAGCGAAATGTCATCGAAGCGCTCCTGAAAAAACCGCTGCATGAGGCACCGAACGAACCCATCGCTCCACTTTCGCCTGGCCGACTCGCCAGCCACTATGCACCGCGCGCCCGCGTTATTCTGAACGTGATCTGGCCGAGGTATGATGTAGGGCTTCTGGCATTCGGGCCGGACATCCCCCAACATCCGGGCCCGGTGCGGAACCTTTCGGTCACCGGCAACCTCCGGGAGGCAGCGGCCAACCTCTTCCGCATGCTCCGCGAACTCGATGATACCGGTGTACAGACGATTGCCGTGATGACCATTCCGAACACCGGTCTCGGCGAAGCGGTAAATGACCGCCTGCGGCGCGCCGCGGCACCGTTCCATCGTTAGATGCGATCCCGCGCCAGCGTTGTGGTCGAGCGGCTGGCGGCCGTCGTCGGCCCGCGTCACGCCCTGCGCGAGCAAGCGCAAATCGAGCCCTATCTGAAAGAGCCTCGGGACCGATGGCATGGACACGCCGCACTGGTGCTGAGGCCCGGCTCCACCGACGAGGTGGCGGCCATCATGGCGATCGCCAGCGAAACCCGCACGCCGATCGTAACCCAGGGCGGCAATACCGGTCTCGTCGGCGGACAGGTGCCGCGCGACGGTGGAGATGAGGTCGTGATGTCGCTGACGCGGCTCGACCGCATACGGGAAATCGACGCCGTCAACAACTCCATGACCGCGGAGGCCGGTTGCACGCTCAACAAGATCCAGCAGGCGGCGCTGGAAGCGCGCCGATATTTTCCGCTCAGCCTCGCCTCGGAGGGCTCGTGCACGATCGGCGGCAACCTCGCGACCAATGCCGGCGGATCGGGAGTGATCGCCCATGGCAACGCCCGCTTCTCGGTGCTGGGCCTCGAGGTCGTGCTCGCCGACGGACGCATCTGGAATGGCCTGCGCCGGCTCCGGAAGGACAACACCGGGTATGACCTCAAAGACATTTTCATCGGCTCGGAGGGAACGCTTGGGGTCATTACCGCCGCAGTTCTGGCTCTCCATCCCGAGCCGACGGACTGGGCCGTTGCCTGGGCTGGCCTGTCTGAACTGCAGCAAGCTCTCGAGCTCCTGGATCTGGCCGCCGAACTCAGCGGCCACAGGATCGCCGCGATCGAGCTTGTGCCGAGACTAGGCCTCGAGTTTGCCATCAGACACGCAGCGGTGCGCGATCCCTTGCCGGAGCCCTCGCCCTGGTACGTGCTGCTAGAACTTTCCGCCCCTCAGAAGCCGGGCGAGCTGGCGCCGGTGATGGAGGCAATCCTGGCTCGCGCACTCGAACGGCAGGTCATCCGCGACGGTGTGATCGCGGGGTCACTGGCGCAGCGGCGGGAGCTTCGGGGCATCCGCGAATCATTGCCGCTCGTCCAGAAGCACGAAGGTCATTCGATCAAGCACGATATCTCGGTTCCAAGGTCCGAGCTGCCGCGCTTTCTCGCGCGGGCGACCGCGGCCGTGCAAGACATCGTACCCGGTTGCCGACCGGTTCCGTTCGGTCACATCGGCGACGGCAACGTGCACTTCAACGTCTCGCAACCGTTGGGCGTGTCGGCGACAGGATTCGCTGAGCGCACCGAGGAAATCAACGAGGCCGTGTATGCCATCGTGAGCGACCTCGGCGGATCGATCAGCGCCGAACATGGCATCGGCCAGCACAAGGCGGCACGGATGGCTGCTCTCAAGTCGCCGGTCGAGATGGAAATGATGAAAGGGCTCAAGCGGCTGTTCGACCCCCTCGGAATTCTCAACCCGGGCAAGGTGCTGCCGGATGGCTGAGCTTGCCTTTCGGCCGCTCCAGGACCGCGACGTCGAGCCCACCGTCGAGCTGTGGAGGAGGTGCGGCCTGGTCCGCCCGCAAAACGATCCATACCAGGACATCGCGCTTGCACGCGGCAAAACCACTTCCGACATCCTGGTTGGAATTCGCGAGACAGCCGTCCTGGCTGCGATCTTGGTCGGCCACGACGGCCATCACGGCATTTTCCACTATGTAGCGGTCGCGCCCGAGTATCGGCGGTGCGGCTACGGCAAGGAGACGATCCGTGCCGGAGAACATTGGCTCAGGCGACGCGGAGTGCAGAACGTCAACCTTCTTGTCCGAACCGACAGCGCGGCGGTCGGCAGGTTCTATGAACAGCTGGGCTACACGGTCGATCCGGTGTTCTCGATGGGCCGCCGGATCCTTGCCGGCCAGCGTAGGCCGAGCCTGCCCGGCGGTGGGACCGCATGACCTTGCCGGCAAACGAGCAGGCCCTGCGCCATCCGGTGCTCGGCGTCAGCAGCTGCGTCTGGCGAGCGCGGCAGATATTGCTGGTACGCCGCGGCAAGGAACCGCTGAAGGGCCTGTGGTCGCTGCCGGGAGGGAGCGTGGAGTTCGGCGAACCGCTGCGGGCAGCCGCTGCCCGCGAGCTCCTGGAAGAGACGGGAGTTCGCGCCGACCTTGATCGCATCGTGGACGTCGTAGACATGATCCGACGAAACGCGGCGGGGACGGTCGATGTCCACTATGCAATCGCCGTCTTTGGCGGAGTTTGGCGGGCCGGCACCGCTCGCGCCGCAAGCGATGTGAGCGAGGTTCAGTGGTTCGAGCTGACGGCGCTTGCCGGGCTGGATCTGACTGAAGGAACGGAAGAGGTAATCCGAAGGTCCGCCACCCTGTAATGATGCTTTCGCCATTAACCTTCTTGGACGGTGTGGCCATGACACACTCATCCTGCGTGATACGCTTCAACCGGTACGGCATGACGGGTGGGACCGGCTGACGGTATCGGGGACCGCAGGCTATTGCACAGGCCGATGAACAAGCTTTCGGGTAAGGCCGCAACGGCCTGGGAGGAGCAGGAGCCGAAACAGGCGGCGCTGCGCTACATTCTGGATGCCTGGGAAGAGGCGGTCTATGACGGTCTTGACCCCGACTGCATCGCAACCGCGGCAATTTTCGCGGCCATGTCCGACCTGATCGCAACCTACGGAGAGGAGCCGATAGCGCAGTTGGCGGCAAGGCTTCCCGATCGGATCCGGGCCGGCGAATTTACTGTCAACCGCACCACGCAGTAGCCGCGGGCTACAGGTCGACGACCACACGGCCACGCACCTCGCCTTTCACGATCCTGTCGGCGATACGCGGCACGTCGTCGAGCTTCACGTGCGACCCCATCGCCCTGAGTGCCTGGGCATCCATGACCTCTGCGAGGCGCCGCCAGGCATCCTGGCGTAAGGGCCGCGAGCAGCCGACCGAGTCGCAACCGACCAGCTTCACCGCCCGGAGAATGAAGGGCATGACGCTGGCGGGAAGGTCGGCTCCCTGCGCCAGCCCGCAGGCAGCGACGGTGCCGGCGTATTTCACCTGCGACAGCACATTGGCAAGCGTCAGCGAACCAACGCTATCCACCGCCCCGGCCCAGCGCGCCTTCGCCAATGGCTTCAGTGGCGTGGAGAATTCGGAGCGGCCGATCACCGCGGCCGCCCCAAGCTGCTTCAGATAGGGTTCCTCGTTCAGCCTCCCCGTGGAAGCCACAACCCGGTAGCCGAGCCGCGACAGGATCGAAACAGCCATGGAGCCAACTCCCCCGGCGGCGCCGGTGACCAGGACGTCACCATCGGTCGGCTGCACGCCCTGGCCCGCCAGGGCCATCACGCACAACATGGCGGTGAAGCCGGCGGTGCCGATGGTCATGGCGTCGCTCGCCGTGAACGCCGGGGGAAGCGGCACGAGCCAGTCGCCGGGAACCCGGGCGACTTCCGCATAGCCGCCGTGGTGCTGTTCGCCCACGCCTTGGCCATTGAGGATGACCTGATCGCCGCTCTTGAAGTCCGGATGAGTGGATGCGGTGACCGTGCCGGCGAAATCGACGCCCGGTATCAGCGGATACTTTCGGATGATCGGCGCTTTGCCCGTGAGCGCCAGGCCGTCCTTGTAGTTCACCGTCGAATGAGCGACCCGAACCGTGACATCGCCTTCCATCAGATCGGCCTCGCCGAGGGAGCGAAAGGATACGGTCTGACCACCATCTTTCTGGTCCACCACGATGGCGCGGAAGCTCTGCATGCGAATATCCTTCGAGCGAGATCTCAGTCGACAGCAAGCGGCATGGTGTCGCAAAACTCCATGGGCCTGCCGATCGGTGCACTATTGACGTCGCCTTCCCACATTGTCACGCAGCCGCGTACGATGGCGCCGACAGGCCATCCCTGGACCTCAAACCCGTCATAGGGTGTCCAGCCACAGCGGCTGGCGATCCAGTCGTTGGTAATGGTGCGACGAGCGTTGAGATCCGCTAGCGTGAAATCGGCATCGTAGCCCAGCGCAATGCGCCCCTTGCGGGCAATCTGGAAGACTCGCGCGGGCCCGTGGCTGGTCATGTCGACGAAACGCTCGATGGTCAGCCGCCGCTTGCTGACGTTGTCAAGCATGATCGGCACCAGAGTTCTGAACTCCGGGCATTCCGGACGGCGACTGTGGATACTTGGCCTCCTTCTCGGCCAGGGTATGGGGCGCATGATCGGAGCCGAGCACGTCAAACAGACCCGACTGAACGGCTTGCCACAGCCGCTCCCGGTGGAAGGCATCACGGACAGGCGGGTTCATCTGGGCTCTCGTGCCCAGTTGTCGATAGGCCTCGGGTGCGACAAGCGTGAGGTGATGGGGAGTCACCTCGCATGAAACCAGGTCTTTGCTGACAGCGAGCATCGGCAGCTCTTCCGCCGTCGAGACATGCAGCACGTGGATTCGCTTGCCCGCTCGCCGCGCCATTCTCAGAAGGCGTTCCGTCGCAAGCCGCGCCGTCTCGGCGTCTCGCCATCTCGGATGGCTCGAAGGATCACCTGCTATCCTTTGCGCGGCCCTTGCCCGAAGCCTCGGTTCGTCTTCCGAGTGAAAGGCCGCCCGGCGGGTGATCGAGGACAGGATGCGTTCCAGGTCGGCATCCTTTTCGACCAGCAGGCCGCCGGTCGACGACGCCATGAACACCTTGATCCCGCAACAACCCGGCATGCGCTCGAGACTTGCGAGCTCCGGGACATTGTCGGCAGTAGCCCCGACGTAGAATGCAAAATCGCAAGGCATGCACAGCGCGGCCCGCTCAACCTTGCTGGCCAGCAGCCCTGAAGTGACCGTCGGCGGGAGCGTGTTCGGCATCTCGAAGACGCCCGTTACTCCGCCCGCGGCGGCGGCGAGGCCGCCCGTGGCGAGGTCCTCCTTGTGGGTGCTGCCGGGCTCGCGAAAGTGCACCTGCGTATCGATCACTCCCGGAAGCACGTGAAGGCCGGCGCAATCGATGCTGCGGTCGGCGCTTTCCTTGCGAAACCTGCCGATGCCGGCGATGCGACCGCCACTGACGGCGATATCGCGAACTCCTGTCCCGTCGTGATTGACTACCGTTCCACTGCGGAGGAGGAGATCAAAATGCTGAGCCAAGGCAGGTTCCTTGAATAACTGCCAGGGCTTACGTAATAGTCCTTGCCCAGGCAAGCACGGATCCGCGCCATGGCACCACACCTCGTCCATCTGCCGGAGCGCAGCTTGATCACCATCAAGGGCCCGGATGCCCAGTCATTCCTGCAAGGCCTCGTCACGGCCGATCTCGGGCGGCTGGAGATCGGGAAAGCCAGCTACGGCGCGCTGCTGGCTCCGCAAGGTAAAATCCTGTTCGACTTCTTCGTGATCCGCGAAGAAGCAGACCGCTATCTGCTGGATTGCCACCGCTCCCAGCACGACGCCCTCGAGAAGCGCCTGCAGTTCTACAAGTTGCGGGCAAGGATCGACATTGCGACCGACTATGTGCGAGCGGTCCATGCGGTTCTCGACGATCATGCGCCCGGCGCGGTGCGAGACCCGCGGCCAGCAGACATGGGGGACCGCCTCTACTCACGTCAGGCTCCGGCCGCTGCCGCTGCGGATGAATACCACCGGCGGCGCATCGCGCTGGGTTTTGCCGAAGGCGGTGCGGACTACCCATCGGGCGAGTTCTTCCCCCATGAGGCCAACCTCGACCAGATCGGCGGTCTCAGCTTCGAAAAAGGATGCTTCATAGGCCAGGAAGTCGTCTCGCGCATGGAGCACCGCGGTACCACCCGCAGCCGCATTCTGCCCTGCCGGACGGACGGCGAACTGCCCGCGATGGGCAGCAATATCGCCGGCGGCGGCCGGACCGTCGGCCGCGTGCTCTCAGGAGCAGGCCACCACGTTCTGGCGCTGCTGCGTCTCGACCGCCTCGCGGACAGCATCGCCGACGGGTCGATGCTGACCTCCCAGGGGATCACGCTCAATCCCTGCAGGCCTGTCTGGGCTCGATTTGCGGTGCCGACGGCCGAGGGCCTGCCGACATGACCGGGCAGCCTCCCCCGCAGCATGCGGACGGCGTAGCGCGATGTCCCTGGTGCGGCGTCGAGCCCCTCTATGTCAGCTATCACGACCAGGAATGGGGCGTGCCGGAGTTCGATGACCGGGCGTTGTTCGAAAAACTGCTTCTCGACGGGTTTCAGGCGGGCCTGTCATGGATCACGATCCTGAGAAAGCGGGAAGCCTTCCGCCGTGCCTTTGACGGCTTCAGTGCCGACATCATCGCCCGCTACGATGAGCGCAGCTTCGCGCGCCTCATGAACGATGCCGCGATCGTGCGCAACCGGGCGAAAATAGAAGCGAGCCGCGCCAGCGCCCGCGCCTTTCTCGACATCCAGGAAAAGCAGGGTTTCGGGCGCTACCTGTGGGATTTCGTGGACGGTCGTCCGCGGCAGAACAGGTTTCGTTCGATCGCGCAGATACCTGCGCAAACTCCCCTGGCCCTCGAGCTATCCAAGGACTTGCGTGCGAAGGGCTTCAAGTTCGTCGGGCCCACGATCGTTTATGCCTTCATGCAGGCGGTGGGCATGGTCAACGACCACCTGCTTGCCTGCCATCGCCATGAGGCCTGCGCCAGCCTCGGCGTTCGCACCCGCAGTTGATGGCGGCAGCCGCCAAGCGCGCCTGGCAGCGCATGTTGTCCGGGCGCAAACTCGATCTCCTCAATCCATCGCCGCTCGATGTTGAAGTGGAGGACATCGCGCACGGGCTTGCCAGAGTGGCGCGCTGGAACGGACAGACCAGGGGCGACCACGCATTCTCGGTGGCGCAGCACTGCGTGCTCGTCGAGGCACTCCTGGTCGATCATCAGCCTGCGCTGGACTTGTGCTGGCGCCTTGCCGGTCTTCTTCACGATGCACCCGAATACGTAATCGGCGACATGATAAGCCCGTTCAAGGCGGCGGTCGGACACGACTACAAGGCCTTCGAGAGGCGGTTGCTCGCCGCCATCCACTTGCGTTTCGGGCTGCCCGCCGCCGTGCCGGGCAAAATCGCCGCGCTCATCAAGGAGGCCGACCGGGCGGCAGCCTTTCTCGAAGCAACCCAGCTGGCGGGCTTCGATATGCGCGAGGCGCGGAAGTACTTCGGTGCACCCAGCAGGCTTGCCGGCAAACACAGCCCTTCCCTTCCCGTCCTCAAGCCTCTTGCCCCCAAAGACGCTTCAGCGCAGTACTTGCGAAAATTCCGTGAGCTCAGCTGATCCCGCATGATCATCGTATCGCCATTGAGCGCAGTTTCCCGGCTCGTTTCCGATGCCGGCGTATCTCACGTTCTCGGACTGCTTGGACCCGAAAGCGCTCATCCAGAGCTTGGCCTGTCCGAGCGCAACCACCTGCGGCTGGTCTTCCACGACATCACCGGGCCGATGGACGGAATGCTGCCACCGATGCGCGCCCACCTGGAGAGAATCATCGATTTCGTCGAGAACTGGGACCGCTCCGGCACACTGCTCATCCATTGCTGGGCAGGTATCAGTCGGTCGACCGCTTCCGCCTTCACCGCCATGTGCGTGCTCAACCCGGGACTGGACGAGCATGCGATCGCCCGAGAGCTCAGAGGCCATTCGCCGGTTGCCACCCCGAACCGCCGCATGATCGAGTTCGCGGACGAGGTGCTCGGCCGCCAGGGGCGCATGGTGGCGGCTGTCGATGCCATCGGGCCGGGCGAAAACGCCTATGAAGGCGTAATATTCCGGTGGCAAGTGATGCGGCCGGCGGCATGAACGAAGTTCACCGCGGTCATTGCCTGTGCCAATCGGTTCAGTTTGAAGCCCGCGGGGCGCCGAAGTGGATCGCCTACTGCCACTGTGAGAGCTGCCGGCGGCACACCGCGTCGGCGGTGGCCGTCTTCGTCGGATTCGACGAGCAGAATGTGCGTTTCACCGGCGCTGCGCCGCAGGCATATGAGTCTTCCCGTGACGTATGGCGAAGTTTCTGCCGGGTCTGCGGATCACCCCTTACCTATCGCTCGAAGCGATTTCCCGGCGAGGTTCACATCTATGTCGGAGTGATGGACGATCCCGGTCGCTATGAACCCACCGCGCACGTGTATTGCTCCGAACGCCTGCCGTGGTTCGAGACCACTGACCATCACCATCGCTACGAGCGGACTTCCAAAGACGCGACCGAATCAGCGTGACGCCCGACATGCTGAGGCGAGAAACCGCTGTGAGCGAACTCCCAATACAGCTGGCGCGCTTTGCGGGTCACCGGTCCGGGTTGCAGATGCCGTGATTCGACCCGGGTAACGGGCAGAACCTTACCGTGATTGCCGGTAGAAAAGACTTCATCCGCTTCCAGAAACTCCTGCCAGACGAGGGAGCGCTCGTGCACGGCGACACCGGCTTGCCGCAACAGCTCGATCACGCGGCCGCGGGTGATGCCGACGAGGAAGGTGCCGTTGGGAACCGGGGTGTGCACCTCGCCGTCCCTGACCAACATGAGATTGGCGGTTGCGAGCTCCGACACCTGACCCACCGCATCGAGCATGGCGGCATTGTCGAAGCCGCGGCCTCGCGCCTCGCGCATGGCGCGCGCCGAGTTCGGGTAGTGGCAGGCGGCCTTGGCATCGGTCGGCGCAAATTCCAGCGACGGCCGGCGAAAGGGCGAGCAGGTAATGGAAAACCCCGATGGCGGCGGCAGGGGCGATTCATAGACCGACATCGACCACCGCGTCGATTCCGGATCGACGTCGACAAACCCTGCTTCCGCCCAGGCCATGGGCCTGATGTAAAGCTGTGAAGCCTTCGGAAACCTGCTGATGCCCTCCCATGCGAGCTCCTCCAGCCGTGCAGCCGAGACGAGCTCTTTGAGGCCGAAGCTTCTGACCGACCGCACGAGCCGTTGACAGTGTTTGTCGAGATCGGGCGCCACGCCGTCGAAGGCCCGCGCCCCATCGAACACACACGAGCCCAGCCACGGCGCGTGCGTCATCGGACCCATGAACATCGGGTTGCCCTGATGCCATTTGCCGTCGAAGAAGGTCCAGGACTGGAAGGCCGCGCCATGCATGGGCGCAACAGGTAGCACAAACAGACGGGCGCCCGAAATGGCGCCGCTTCATGTCAGGAAAGCCGGCGGGTCAGGAGTCCGTGTAGAAGATGTGGCGGCCGATCTTGATCACTCGCTTCAGGGACGCGGCCCACTTGGGCGTCACGTAATCAGCGTGGTAGTGGGTAGCGGAGGTCATGATCTTTATCGACTGATCACCGGCCATGGCTTTCGCCGCAACTCGCTTTGCCTGCTTCCAGGAAGAGCGCACCGTGGGCTGATCACTAAGCCCGTCGCAGGCGAAGGAGAACTGGCAGGAGTTGCTCCGGGCGGCGCCCTGATAGACCACTCCGCAGATGGTTTTGGGATAATTCGGGTCTTTCAGGCGGTTGAGAACGACCTTGGCGACGGCGAGTTGTCCCATCTCAGGTTCTGATCGCGCCTCGAAGTACACCGCGCGCGCCAGGCAATCCTGCTCGGCCAGCCGAAATCGACGCTCCGCGGCGATTTTGCGTTTCAGGGCGTCGCCGACCTGGAAGCTCTGCTCAAGCTTGGCGATCGACGGCAACCCGCCGACGGCGTCCTTGCCTGCGCCGATGGCGTCCTCGCGTATGCCTACGTCGTCCTCGCGGATCAGGCCGGTGGCGAGAAAGTCGCCCTTGCCGGAAGCAGACGATTGCGGAGCGGGGCCCAGCGAGGCCAGATGCACCGTCGCGCGTTCAAGCAAAGATCCCTTGCCGATGATCGAAGAGGTGGCCGGCGTGGCCAGGTCATCATATTCGATCATCATAGCTGCCGCAGTATGCGCGACGGCGTTATTGCCGAAGTGATTGCCGGCGACACCGAACGCCGCAAACAACACCAACCCCGCCATGGCAAAACCCAAAATCGAAGCGCGCACCGGGACGACCTCGTCCGTGCACGGAGCATCCCAACGCGTTTTACGGTCGCGGTTTCGGCGTCTTGCTCGCTGCACTTCCCCTCAACTCCAAACGTCCCGCGGCGGTAGGCTACCGGTTGATCAAACCCCGAAACCGTAGCTCCAGCCCGTTTAGGATGGGTTAACTATGCCAGTAATTGCCCCGGGGGCTCAACAGGAAATATGCACTTGACAGGTTAATTTTGATTCGAGCCGACGGGCAGCAATTTGGGCAGGCGGGGGGCCATTCCGCAGGATTTGCACCCCTTTGGAACTGCCCCAGGGCAACATCATCCCGGTGACTGCCCGGCCGCCGCCTGGGCGGCTGCCAGCCTGGCGATCGGAACCCGAAACGGCGAACAGGAAACATAGTCGAGGCCGGCCTCTTCGCAGAACCGGATCGAGGCGGGGTCGCCTCCATGCTCGCCGCATATGCCGAGCTTGATGTCACTGCGCTGGAGACGACCTCGTTCGACGGCGATCCGCACCAGTTCACCCACACCCTCGACGTCGAGCGAGATGAACGGATCGACGGCGAAAATTCCCTTGGCGGCATATTCGCCGAGAAACCGCGCGCTGTCATCCCGGCTGATACCGAAGGTCGTCTGGGTCAAATCGTTTGTGCCGAAGGAGAAAAACTCCGCCGATGCGGCGATTTCGCCAGCCCGCAGCGCGGCACGGGGCAGCTCGATCATGGTTCCGACGAGATACTTCAGAGGCACGCCCGCCTCGGCCTGCACCTCGCGGGCGATCGCCACGATACGCTCCTTTACCAGGTCGAATTCGAGCTTCGCCGCCACGAGCGGGACCATGATCTCGGGGATCGGCGCGGCGCCGGTCCTCCTGCCGGCTTCCAAAGTAGCTTCGAAGATCGCCCGCGCCTGCATTTCTGCGATCTCGGGATAGGATATCGCCAGCCTTACCCCGCGATGGCCGAGCATCGGATTGAACTCGTGCAGCTCGGCCACCCGGCTGCGCAAGGCTTCCGCGTCCGCGCCCATCGAGTCGGCGACCTCCTCGATTTCGGCATCGCTCGCGGGCAGGAATTCGTGCAGCGGCGGGTCGAGCAGCCGGATAGTAACCGGCAATCCGGCCATGATCTCGAAGAGCTCGATGAAATCGGCGCGCTGCATGGGAAGGATCCTGGCGAGCGCAGCGCGGCGGCCATGTTCGTTGTCAGACAGGATCATTTCGCGCATTGCGATGATGCGATCGGCATCGAAAAACATGTGCTCGGTCCGGCACAACCCTATTCCTTCCGCGCCGAACGAGCGCGCCACCCGGGCATCGAGAGCCGTTTCGGCGTTGGCCCTGACCTTCATGCGGCGCACGCCGTCGGCCCAGCTCATCAGGACCGCGAAGTCTCCTGAAAGCTCCGGCTTGATGGTGGCGACGGCGCCTTTCATCACCTGTCCAGTCGAACCGTCGATCGTGATCAGGTCACCGGCCTTGAGCGTATCCCGCCCGGCAACCAGCGAGGCGTTGGCATAGTCGACCCGGATATTGCCGGCGCCCGAAACGCAGGGCTTGCCCATGCCGCGGGCGACGACCGCGGCATGGGACGTCATACCGCCGCGGGTGGTCAAAATGCCCTCGGCAGCGTGCATGCCGTGAATGTCCTCCGGGCTCGTCTCAACGCGCACGAGTATCACCTGCCGCCCCTGCGCCTTGAGCCTCTCGGCCTCGTCGGGATCGAATACAATGGCGCCGCTGGCGGCCCCAGGCGAGGCGGGAAGTCCCGAACCGATGATCTCCCGCCGGGCATCGGGGTCGAGGGTGGGATGGAGCAGCTGATCGAGCGAAGCGGGGTCGATGCGCGCGATCGCCTCGGTGCGGCTAATGATCCCTTCATTGGCGAGATCGACGGCGATCTTGAGCGCCGCCCTGGCAGTGCGTTTCCCCGACCTCGTTTGCAACATCCAGAGCTTGCCCTCCTGGATGGTGAACTCGATATCCTGCATGTCGCGAAAGTGCAGCTCGAGACGGTCGAGCAGGTCTGCCAGCTGCGCAAACGCCGCCGGCAGCAGCGTTTCCAGCGAGGACACCGAGCTGCCCGACGCCACGCGCGCCTTCTCGGTGATGCTCTGCGGGGTACGGATGCCGGAGACGACGTCTTCTCCTTGTGCGTTGATGAGGAATTCGCCGTAAAGCTCCTTGTCGCCGGTGGACGGATTACGGGTGAATGCGACGCCGGTCGCCGAAGTGTCGCCGCGGTTGCCGAACACCATCGCCTGGACATTGACCGCCGTCCCCCAGCGCTCGGGAATGTTGTGCAAGCGCCGGTAGGTCCTGGCGCGGGCCGATTGCCACGAGAGGAACACCGCCCCGATGGCTCCCCACAGCTGCTCCTCGACTTTTTGCGGAAAGGGCCTGGCGGCATGCTCTTCAACGAGCGCCTTATAGCGGGCGATCAGAAATGACCAGTCTTCTGCCTGCAGTTCGGTATCGAGCACCAGGTCGTGACGTTCCTTGTACTCGGCAAGCAGGTCCTCGAACAGCTGGTGCTCGACCCCGAGCACAACGTCGGCATACATCTGGATGAAGCGCCGGTAACTGTCGAAAGCGAACCGGCGGTCTCCGGAACGGCTGGCGATGCCCTCGACCGTCTCGTCGTTGAGACCGAGATTGAGCACGGTATCCATCATGCCCGGCATGGAGTCGCGGGCGCCGGACCGTACTGAGACCAGAAGCGGGTTATGGCGGTCGCCAAAGGCGGCGCCCGCCTGATCGGCGATGAATTGCAGCGCCTGTTCGACTTCGCCCGACAAGCCCTCGGGATAACGCTGCCCATTGTCGAAAAAGCTGTTGCAGACTTCGGTGGTAAGGGAAAAGCCGGGCGGAACCGGCAGCCCGAGCCTGCTCATCTCGGCGAGATTGGCCCCTTTGCCGCCGAGCAGGTCTTTCATGGCGGCCGTGCCTTCGGCCGCACCGCCGCCAAATCGGTAGACCCATTTGGCCGGCGCTTTCGCCATCTCAGGCGCCTTCGATTCTGGAGAAGTCGGCGACGGTCAATGTCGCCTCGCGGATGCGGTGCAAAAGTCTCAGGCGGTTCTCCCGGAAGTTCGGATCATTCACCAGGACCTTGTCGAAGAAAATATCGACGGGAGTGCGGAGTTTCGCCATCGCGCCCATGGCGGCTTCGAAATCCTCGACCTCGAGCGCTTTACGCGCCAATGCTTCTGCGCCATTGATTGCCCTGTTCAACGCCCGCTCCTCAGCCTGAACAAGTTGGGCCTGGGCCACCGGTCCCGCGTGTGCGCGCCCGTCTTTCTTCTCCTCGATGCGCAGAATGCTGGTCGCCCTTCTCACTCCGGTCAGCAGGCTTGCGCCGGCATCGCCATCGAGGAAGCGTGCCAGCGCCTCGACGCGCTTCACGATCATCAGCAAGTCGTCCTCATCGCGCAAGGCAAACACCGCATCGATGAGATCGTGCCGGCTGCCTCTATCGCGAAGATGAACCTTGAGACGCTCGGCGAAAAACGCAAGCAGGTCGCTGCCGTCAAAACCGGCCGAGAAAGCCTGCGGTTGCTGAGCCGCATAAAGCCCGAGGCCCCACTGGAACTTCTGCAGCAGCGACACGCGCAAGCCATTTTCCAGAATGATCCGAATTGCGCCCAGGGCGGCGCGGCGCAGCGCATAGGGATCCTTGGAACCAGTGGGCTTCTCGTCGATGGCCCAGAATCCAACCAGCGTATCGAATCGATCGGCCAGACCGACAGCCATGGATACAGGCGGCGTCGGGACGACGTCATTGGGTCCCTGGGGGCGATAGTGCTCTTCGATCGCCGCCGCTACGTCCCTGTCGAGTCCCTCGCCCTGGGCACAATAGCGGCCCATCAGTCCCTGCAGCTCCGGGAACTCGCCCACGATGCCGGTGGTCAGATCAGCCTTGCACAGGCGCGCCGCGAGCCGGGCTTGAGCGGGATCGGCTTTGCAGGCCGGAGCCAGCTCCCCTGCCCATGCTTCAAGGCGCTCGAACTCGTTCACGCTGGCTGCCAAGTCTCGCGTGGAACGTGATCAGGGCGAGAGCGGGCAATCTTGATTCGAGGGTCGCCTTGCGATCCTGATCCCAGAAGAACCTCGCATCGGCAAGGCGGGCGGCGATCACCCGGTTGTTGCCATCGACGATCTGCTTGCCGCCGTCTGTGGCAACGAGGTTGGCGATGAGCGCATAGTTGCTGGAGAGTCTCTGTGACCTCGCATCCCGCAGAGCAAAGCACTTTTGATGGGTCCTGATGGCGGTAACAATCACTTCCGCGGGAACCTCGAGAAACTTGGCGGCGAACTCGCCCACCAGCACGACGGGCCACTCCACAAGCCCGGCAGTTTCGCGAACGAGCGCTTCATCGGGGACGACCTCGAGGCCGCGTGCAAACGCGAGATTTTTCAGGTCAGCCCGGATCGTCTCGGCACGTTCTTCGGCATCGACGATTACATGATGGGCGCGCAAGGAGTCGGCATAGGCGGCGAAGCGCCTGGCCGCAATCGGGCCGGAGGCCATGAAACGATGACCGAGCGTCTTGTCGCCGGAGCGGATGCCCTCGATCTCGAACGGCACTACTTCCCCCTCAAACACGCACAGGATCGAATGCAGCGGCCTTACCCAGCGCAGCTGCCCCGATCCCCAGCGCATGGACTTCGGCCACGGGAACCGGCGGATGGTTTCGGACACGATGCCGGGCAACAGGCTTGCGGTCGGCCTGCCAGGCTTCAGAACAACTGCGAGGTAAAACCTCTTCTTGCCTTCCTCGACGATCCTGCACTGGTCAAGCGCAACCCCGACGGACTTGAGAAATCCCTGGATCGCAGCTTGGGGAGCGTCAGTTCGGGGGCCGCGGCGCTCCTCGCTTATGTCGGGCGAGGCAGCGGCCAGGCCCTCCACCGACAATACGAGGCGACGGGGGGTGGCATGGGCCTGCGCTCCTTCGAAGCGGAGGCCCGCTTCGGCGAGCCCATCGGTCACCATCCTGCGCAGATCCTCGGCGGCCCGGGACTGCATCCGGGCTGGGATTTCTTCGGATAGGAGTTCCAGCAGAAGCTCCGGCATGAAGGCTCGCAAGCAGGCTCGGAGCCCTAGAGCAGACACCGGAAGAGTGTGCACACTTTTCCGATAGAGAACATGCTCCTGGTATCTGATCGCGCCGTATGTTCAGTGTTTGCAGCGGTCATGAATTCTTCGTGGCCCCATTCAGCTCAAACGCCGCCTTCGGTTCTGGCCCAGGCTTCGCAGCAGCTCTTGGCGAGCTCGCGCACGCGCAGGATATAGGCTTGGCGCTCCGTCACCGAAATCACGCCGCGTGCGTCGAGAAGATTGAAGGCATGCGAAGCCTTTATGCACTGATCATAGGCGGGCAGCGCCAACTCGTGTTGTCCGCCCTTGTCGCCAGCTTCGAGCAGGTCACGGCATTGCCGCTCGGCATCCTCGAAATGCCGAACCAGAATTGCCGTGTCGGCATATTCGAAGTTGTAGCGTGAGTACTCCCGCTCGGCCTGGAGAAAGATTTCCCCGTACGTGACGCGGTCGGGGCCATCGCGGCCATTGAAGCTGAGGTCGAAGACGTTGTCGACGCTCTGCACGTACATCGCCAGCCGCTCCAGCCCATAGGTCAGCTCGCCCGATACCGGGAAACAGTCGATGCCGCCGACTTGCTGAAAGTAGGTGAATTGCGATACCTCCATGCCGTCGCACCACACTTCCCAGCCCAGGCCCCAGGCGCCCAGTGTCGGGCTTTCCCAGTCGTCCTCCACAAACCGGATGTCATGATTTTTCTTGTCAATGCCGATCTCGTAGAGGGACCCGAGATAGAGTTCCTGAAGATCGGCAGGCGAGGGTTTCAGGATGACCTGATACTGATAGTAGTGCTGGAGCCGATTGGGATTGTCACCGTAGCGGCCATCGCTGGGCCGGCGCGACGGCTGCACGTAGGCGGCGCGCCACGGCCTGCGGCCGATGGCCCGCAAGGTGGTGGCCGGATGAAAAGTCCCGGCGCCCATTTCCATGTCATAGGGCTGAAGGATGACGCAGCCCTGCTCCGCCCAGTACCGATGCAGCGTTAGAATGAGAATCTTGGAATGACCGCTTGGGATCGAGCGCGGAGGGCATTCAGGGACCCTATGGAGGAAGGCCCCCGAGCCTATATGGCCCACCCCCAACGTGGTCAAGGCATCAGTCGGCGGGATAGTAGACGCCGGTTCTCGGATCCTGCTTGAGCTGGGTTCCGGCGCGCGCGGCAGTGCCATCCTCGTTTGCAACGCGAACGGGCGACCGCTGCAGGTCATCGAACATGCGCTTGACGGAGATCACCGCCAGCACCAAGCCGATGGCGCCCAAAACGATGCGTGCGATCATGGCGGAAACCTCCTGCAGCCGGCGAGTCACGTTCAACTTGTCCATCATAGCCCATAGCGGGCCCAAAGTGCACGCACTTCGAGCTCATCGACCAGGCCTCCCGCGAGCGAGGCGCCGGCGTCGACCGCAGTCATGCCGAAGCGTCGCTGCAGCCAGCCGCCCGGTCTCTGCACTTCGATCAACTCGACCTTGTCGCCGAACTTCGCCCTCAGAACGCCGTGAACATGGCCCAGCCCGTCAATCAGCCCACGCTCGAGCGCCTGGCGGCCGGTCCAGAACGCGCCGCTGAAGATCTCGGGATCCTCTTGCCTGAGCTTGCCCTGTCGCCGTTCTCGCACCGCGGCCTTGAAGGCGTCGTGAATATCGCACTGCAGGTCCTGCAGCCGCTTCACGTCTTCCTGCTTTTCGGGCTGGAACGGATCGAGAATGGCCTTGTTTGTGCCGGCGGTATAGACGCGGCGCTCGATGCCGAGCTTCAGCATGGCGTCAACGAAGCCGAAGCCGGCGGCCAGGACGCCGATCGAGCCCACGATGGAATTGCCATCGGCATAGATCTCGTCCGCCGAGCAGGCGATCCAGTAGCCGCCGGAAGCCGCCACGTCTTCGATGAAGGCCAGCACCTTTACCTTGTGTTGGCGCGAAAGTTCGCCGATCCGCCCGGCGATCAGGGCCGACTGAGCGGCCGACCCGCCGGGGGAATTGATGGCCAGTGCCACGGCGGCGATGCCCTTGCGGGAAAAGGCGCGCTCCAGCCGATCGTTGGCGCTCTGCAGGGTCAATGCGGGGCGCAACGGCGCACCGACGCCGATCGTACCCGCGAGGCGCACGAGCGGCACCCGCGCCGCATGGCTGCGCAAGCGTCGCGGCAACAATCGATCGAGCGATGAGGTACGCCACATCCTGGCGCAGATAGTCAGCCGGTCGATTTCTGGCAAGATGTGGGGTCAGACAGAAGCTGGTCTAGCGCAGCCGCCAGGGCATCCCATCGCGCAGAATGGCTTCCGCGTCGGCCGAGAATTGATTGCCCGCGGCATGCAGGACAAGCCCGGGAAGCAGCTGCAGCGGCGCCCGCGAGCCCTTTACGCCCTGCACGATGACGCGCGAGGCGGCCCTGCCTTCGCGCGCATAGAGGGGGGCCACGCGGACATCGCCGAAGCGGTCCTCCATCGCAGCAAGAATGCTGCCCAGGCGCTCGGCCCGATGCACCAGCGTGCAGGTGCCGCGCGATCCGGCCATCGTGTGCAAGACCTTGATCCACAGCTCGAGGTCGCGGAGAGCGAAGCCGTGGGACTGCGCCTTGAGGAGCTCGGGCGACGCCCGCACCTTGTCGGCCTCGTGGAAGGGTGGATTGGCGAAAACGTGGTTGAAGGAGCCGGGAGCCGGCCATTGCGCCAGATCGCGCCTGAGACAATCCTTCACGTCGCCATGAATGATCCGGACATTGGGCTCGAGGCCATTTCGCCGCGCGTTCTCCTCGGCCAGGGTTGCATGCCCGGCAGCAAGCTCGATGCCGGTAATGTGGGCATTGGGCACACGCGCGAGCATACAGAGCGCGGCGACCCCGGTTCCGATGCCGGCTTCGAACGCCGTTTCGCCCGGGCCGCAGGGCACCGCGGCCGCCAGAAACACCGAATCGATTCCGGCCCGGTAACCTTTCTCCGGTTGCAGGATGCGCAGCCGGCCGCCGAGAAAGCCGTCTTCGGTAAGCGACGCCGGCACCTGGCCCGGTGGCGGCGGGGCCGCTGCTGGATTGTGGGTGGCTACATTCACAGGCTCTTGCCCCGGGACGGTTAGCGCAATGTTACCGAACTACCGACAATTCGCTGCGATCGCGCGAGATCTTCTTCTTCCACCATGACGCGGCGCGGCAGAGCGCCAATCGAACCCTCAACAGAACTCATGTGCTCGTCGAAAACAAGTGAGGCAATTCCTGCATCCTGCAGAAGGTGCCGGATATACGAGATGAGAACCAGATCATTCGAGCGCAAAAGTTCTACCATGGTGGTCCGCCTTCGGCGAGATCTGCCTGCGCCGAAACCTGCGACAAGAATCCGCGCCGAGGGATGCCGGGTGCGGTTACCCTTGCCGGCCGGTCATGACCTCCTTATCCTTTGTCACCGAAAGCGAGGAAGTAGTCCAGGTGGGCGTGGTCGTTCCATTCGAGGCAGGCGGCGACCGCGGTGCCAGCCTGGCGCCGCTTCTGGCGCTTACCGCCAGAGACATGGAAAAGGTCAACGAGGTCATTCTGGCGCACGCCCAGTCGCACGTCGACATGATTCCGGATCTGGCCTTCCATCTCATCAATTCCGGTGGCAAACGGCTGCGCCCGATGCTCACGCTGGCGGCCTCACAGATGTGCGGCTATCACGGCGACAAGCACGTGAAACTCGCGACATCCATCGAGTTCATGCATACGGCGACGTTGCTGCACGACGACGTCGTCGACGAGAGCGATCTACGCCGTGGCCGCGCCGCGGCGCGCAAGATCTGGGGCAACCAGGCAAGCGTGCTGGTGGGCGACTACCTGCTCGGGCAGGCTTTCAAGATGATGGTGGAAACCGCTTCACTGGAAGCGCTGCGCATTCTGTCCTCCGCGGCGGCGATCATCGCCGAGGGCGAAGTCATGCAGCTGGCCGCGGCCCATGACACGGCGACGACAGAGGACGCCTATCTGAAGGTCATCAACGCCAAGACCGCCGCGCTGTTTGCCTCAGCCTGCGAGGTCGGCGCGGTCATCGCCGGCCGGCCAGGCGACGAGCAGGAAGCTCTCAAGTCGTTTGGCCGCAACCTCGGCATCTGCTTCCAGCTCGTCGATGATGCCCTGGACTACAGCGGCAAGCCATCGCTCATGGGCAAATGCGTCGGTGACGATTTCCGCGAAGGAAAGATCACGCTGCCGGTCGTGCTGTGCTACCGGCGCGGCAATCAGGAGGAGCGCGTTTTCTGGCGACGGGCGCTCGCCGAAGGTGACCGGGGGGAAGAGGATCTGGCGTTTGCGCAGCGGCTTCTCGTCCATCACAATGCGATCGCCGATACGGTCGAGCGGGCGCGCCATTATGGAGCGATCGCCCGGGACGCCCTGGCAATTTTTCCAGCCAGCGTGCACAAATCCGCGTTGCTGGAAACAGTTGAATTCTGCATCTCACGCGCGCACTAACTAAGCCATTGACTTTATTGGCTTATACAGCGGCCAAATATAGAAGTGGCTCCGCTTCGCCGGAAAAGTGCGCTACTTGGCTGCTTTACCGCAGTGTCGTCTGGCGCACCCACCAGTCGGGGTGCTCAAGCGCTATCTCCGCTGCCGCGGCCCGGGCAGGAGCCTCGCTGTCAAAAAGTCCGAAGCATGTCGCCCCAGACCCGGACATGCGAGCGACTTCAATTCCGGCGCAGCGCTCGAGGGAGGCAATAACCTCGCCGATCACCGGAAGCAGCGTAATCGCGGTCGTCTGGAGATCGTTCCGGCATTGCCGGAGCCATGCAGCGTCGGCATGCCCGGCCCCCGGCGGCAGTCCCGGAAACGCTGGTTCTCCAGGCGGCAGATTGGCCGCGCGGAAAACATCGGCGGTGAGGCACTGGATGCCCGGATTGACCAGCACCGCCGGCGTCGGGCGCCAGTCGGCGAGCGGTTCAAGGGTTTCCCCGATACCGTTCATGCGCTGCGCCGTACTCAGGATCGATACCGGCACATCCGCACCCAGCGAGACAGCCAGGGAATTGAGCTCGCTTCGAGCAATGGTCAACGTCCAGCAGTGGATGAGCCCGCGCAGCGTTGCCGCCGCATCGGCCGTGCCGCCGCCAAGACCTGAGGCAATCGGCAGGTTCTTGACCAGATCGATGCGCATGCCGGGAGCCTCGAAGGGGCAGCGATCAGCCAGGGCATCCCAGCTCTTCCGGACCATGTTCGAGGGGCCGTCATCGAGCGCCGCTGCGAACGGACCTGTGATCGACAGGTGAAGTCCGCGCCGATCGGGTGATTCCGAGAAATGAAGTTCATCGCCGACATCGGCGAAAGCGACGAATGAATCCAGCGCATGATAGCCGTCAAGCCGCCGGCCGACGACATGAAGCGCCAGATTGATCTTGGCCGGCGCAAATTCGACGTGGCGGACCATCCTGTCCGCAACTACGCCTGTCTCAGTTCAGAGATTTGCTGTTCTCGGTCTGCTTCGTCGCGGGGCCCCCGGCGGGGGGCAGCTCTGGCATGCCATTCAGAAGCTTTTTCTCAATTTTCTGAAGGTCTTCTGGTTCCGGCTTGCTATCGCGGGCATGTTGCCACTGGAACCTGGCTTCAAGCCGCCTGCCGGCCCGCCAGTAAGCGTCGCCCAGGTGATCGTTTATGATCGGATCGTCGGGCTTGAGCTCAACGGCGCGTTCGAGATGCTTGACCGCCTCGCTGAACTCGCCAAGCTGAAAGTGGGCCCAGCCGAGACTGTCCACCACGTAGCCGTCGTTGGGTTTGAGCTCCACGGCCTTGCTGATCATGCTCATGGCCTCCGGCAGCTTGATCCGCTTGTCGATCATCGAATAGCCGAGATAGTTGAGAACCAGCGGCTGATCCGGATTGAGCGCTATGGCGCGCCGAAAATCCGCTTCCGCCCGCTCCCATTGCTTGGACCGCTCGAGGGCGATGCCGCGAAAGTAGAACACTGTCCAGTGCTTGCCTTCCGGCTTGTCCAATAGCGCCACCGCCTTGTCGTAGGCAGCGCTGGCTTCAGTGAAGCGCTTCCCAGCGCGCAACAGATCCCCCTTCGTGAGGTGCGCCTGGTAATGCTTTGGCTCCCGGCCCACCACCTGGTTGATTCGGGCCAGCGCCTCGTCATTGCGCTCCAGGCGGCCAAGATTGATTGCGATCTGGATATCGGCCTTGGCCCGCAGGGGCGAGTTCTTGGCGATGAGATCGTAGGCCTCGATCGCCTTGTCAAAGCGGTTGCTCTGCTCGTAGATGTCGCCGAGCAGAGAAAAGCCGAGGAAAAAGTCCTTCTTCGGGACCAGCGCCAGCTGAGCATAGACCAGAGAGATGTCGAGTGTCTGTTCATCGCCAAGTGCGCTGGCGATGGAGAACATCACCTCGGCGAGGCCCTCGGCGGCATCGGCGATCAGCCGTTTGGGTTTGCGGCCCGCTTCGAGCCCGGCGAACGCCTCCGACACCAGCGGCTGGCTTTCCGTAGCCGCCAGGAACCGCTGATAGACCCTGTCCGCTTCCTTGCGCTTGCCCTGACGTTCGAGAAAGTTTCCGTAGGCCTGAACCACGCGCAACGAGTTGCCGGCCTGCTCATAGGCCTTCTTGTAAAAAGCCTCGGCGCGCACGCGCTGATCCAGCAGATCGGCGATTAGCCCACCGTGAAAGCTCTTGAAATTGGCGAACGCGTCGTTCTTGTCGAGCCGGTCGAGAGCGCTAAAGGCCGCTTTGGAGTTGCGTTCCGCGACCGCCGTCCAGGCTGACAGGAGTCCCGCCGAGAGCTCGCCAATCGGAGTTTGGTCGCTCTTGCGGAAGAACTCGGCTGCCCTGTCGTAGCGCCTGTTGCGGAACTCCTTGAGGCCGATCACGATCTGGGCAAGCCGGTTCTTGGCGTCGAAATCGAGCACGAGCGCCGCCATCTCTTCGGCATGGGTGACATCGCCGGAGGAAATCGCCAACACGAACGTGCGTTCAATCAGAGCTCTCGTTGCTCGGATCGTCGCGCATCGCCTGACTCAAATACTGAGCCGCCAGGTCCATATCACCAAGCTTGCCGGCGTAGCGGCCAGCCAGATAGTTGCCTGAAAGCGATGAGGCCTCAAAACCGACGGGCCCCTCTTCGGCGACAACCTGAGCGGATGCGGCAAGCGTCAGCGCCAGTGCGGCGATGCCTCGGCACAGGAAACCCGAATCAACGATCATCATCATGCATCTCTTCCGTTTGTCCGCGCCCAACCTAAGGCGGACACTCATGGCCAAATAATGGTGATATGCGCGCAAAATGTACAAGAAAGCCTGAGAGTGTCTTGGCCGACGCACACCCCATGTGGACGATTTGTACTACAGCAAAGTCAGCTGGTCACCTTTTCCGGACGGCGGCCTGAAGCGACCGGCGTCAAGGCGAATACGGTTGGTGTTCAGACCGAGCCTGGAGCAGGCGAGCTCGAACCGCCTGCCAATGGACCATGCGTACGGCCCCGTTCCACGCATGCGCCTGCCCCAGGTGGCGTCGCTTTCCTTGCCGTTCCGCGTGGACTTCACGGCTGAGAGAATGCGCGCCGCGCGGTCCGGCATCTCCTTCATCAGCCATTCGCGGAAAATGTCCTTGACCTCCAGCGGCAGTCGCAAAAGGACATAACCCGCCTCACGCGCCCCGGCTGCGGAAGCGGCTTTCAGGATCGCGTCCATTTCGACGTCATTGAGCGCCGGTACGATCGGCGCCACCATGGCTACCGCGGGAACACCCGCTCTGGAAAGCATCTCCAGCGCCTGAAGGCGCTTGGCGGGAGTGGCGGCCCGCGGCTCCATCAGGCGGGCAAGTTCCGGTTTAAGCGTCGCGACCGAAATCGCGACCTTGACCAGCCCCTTTTCGGCCATTGGCTGCAGGAGATCGATATCCCGCACCACCAGCGCCGACTTGGTGACGATGCCCACCGGGTGATCACACTCGCTCAAAACCTCGAGAATGCCGCGTGTCAGGCGGTAGGTGCGCTCGATCGGCTGATATGGATCGGTATTGGCGCCGAGCGCGATGGTCGCGGCTTTGTAGCGCGGATCTGCAAGTTCCTCCCTCAACTTCTCGACAGCGTTCGTCTTGGCGAAGATCTTGCTTTCGAAATCGAGACCCGCGGACAGGCCAACGTAGGCATGGGTCGGGCGTGCGTAACAATAAGTGCAACCGTGCTCGCAACCGCGATAGGGATTGATGGACCGGTCGAAGGAGATATCGGGCGATTCATTCCGGGTGATGATCGTCTTCGCCGTTTCGATGAACACCTCGGTCTTGAACGCCGTGCTTTCCTGCAGGGTTTCCCAACCATCGTCGAACAGATACCGCTTTGCCTGTTCGAACCGACCGCTCGTGTTGGACCGCGCTCCACGGCCGCGGGTTTGCGCCGGCAGGACGGGAAGCGGCTTATCGAGCCCCGCGTATTGTCTCTGATCGAGGTGACCGGTCATGGTGGTCCAACATAGGAAACGGTTGAGAACAAATCAAGAACCAAAAGCTGGCCGCTCAGTCCCCGCGGCGCCGCAGATGCTCGTCGAGTCGTGGCAGGATCTCGACGAAATTGCAGGGCAGATGACGATAGTCGAGTTGTGATTTCAGGATTCCGTCCCAGGCATCGCGACAGGCGCCGGGCGAACCGGGCAGGCAGAAAACGTACTTGCCGCGGCAGATGCCCGCCGTTGCCCGCGATTGCACGGTAGAGGTGCCGATCTTTGCAAACGAGATGGTGTGGAAGGCGATACTGAAGCCCTCGATTTCCTTGTCGAACAGGTCGCGCATCGCCTCCACCGTCACGTCGCGGCCGGTAAGTCCGGTGCCTCCCGTAGAGATCACCACATCGACGTCGGGACGCTCTGACCACGCTCTGACCTGGGCGCGGATTGCCTCTACCTCGTCTTTGGCAATCGCGCGGTCCACCAGAACATGTCCAGCCTCGCCGAGACGGTCGACAAGCACCTGGCCCGAGGTGTCGGTTGCAAGGCTGCGCGTGTCCGATACCGTCAGAACACAGATGCCCAGCGGGACAAACGCACGGCTCATGTCAAAGGCGACGCCGCCAGCCGGCGCTGGAGGCTCAGCAGGTCCCTCCACGCAAGACGCTTTTGCGCCGGCTGGCGGAGCAAATAGGCCGGATGCAACGTGGCGAGCAAAGGTAGCCCCTGAAAGGTGGTCCAGCTGCCGCGCAACTTGAGAATGCCCTGGGTATTTCCGAGGAGCCGCTGTGTCGAAGTCGCGCCGAGACAGAGCAGGAAGTCCGGCTTGGCCAACGCAATGGTGCGCAACAGAAACGGCAAGCACATCAACGTTTCCGCTTCCGTCGGCTTGCGATTGCCGGGCGGGCGCCAGAAAATCAGATTGGTTATGAATACCGCGGTTGCCCGCTCTTCGGAGCGGCGGGAAAGTCCGATCGCCGACAACATGCGGTCGAGCAGCTGGCCGGAAAGACCCACGAACGGTTTGCCCTGCTCGTCTTCATCTCGACCCGGGGCCTCGCCGATCAGCATGACCCGAGCGCACGGGTTGCCGTCGCTGAAAACCAGGTTGGTTGCAGTGCGCTGCAAAGGGCAGGCCACGAAGGTCCGGAGTGCCGCTTCGATGTCGGCAAGGCTCCCGCATGCCTGGGCAACCGCGTTGGCGTCGGAGATCGCGACTTCGGAAGGCGCCGTCCGGTTTGCTAGACCCCTGACGTCCGGCCCGGCCGCCGGCGCGGGCGCTGTCACCGGCCTTTGAGCACCCCCAACCGGCGTGGGGCTCGAAGGAGCTACCGCTTGCTCACCCACCACCTCATCGGCGCCCATGTCGAGAAGCCAACGCAGCGCCGCAGCGGCGGCAGCCGGGCTCATGCCATTTGCGGGATGCGCCATATCCGATCGTGCTCGTTGAAACGCCTCTTTAGTGCACTATAACAAGCCGTCCGGTTCTTGCGAATTGCGGAGAGACCCCTGTGGCAGCCAGCAGACGGAAACCAGCGCGAGGCGATGGAGTACGACGTCGTCATCGTCGGGGCCGGCCCAGCCGGACTTGCCGCAGCCATACGCCTGAAGCAACTCGCCAAGGAAGCCGGCAACGAAATTTCGGTGTGCGTCCTCGAAAAGGGATCGGAAGTGGGCGCCCATATCCTGTCCGGCGCGGTCTTCGATCCGATCGCTCTCGATGAACTGCTTCCCGATTGGAAGGAAAGGGCGGCGCCGGTCAGCACTGAAGTCAAAGAGGATCGCTTTTTCCTTCTTGGGCGCAAGCGGGCGCTTCGACTGCCCGGCTTTCTGATGCCGCGCCTCATGGACAATCATGGCAAATATGCAATTTCGCTCGGCAACCTGTGCCGGTGGCTGGCCCAACATGCGGAGGCCATGGGCGTTGAAATCTATCCGGGCTTTGCCGCCTCCGAGGCGTTATACCGCGCGGATGGATCCCTGCGCGGCGTGGTCGCCGGCGTGGCCGGCATTTCGAAGTCGGGCGAGAAGCGTGCCGACTACCAGCCCGGCATGGAGCTGCTGGGCAAGTACGTCTTCATCGCCGAAGGGGCGCGGGGTTCGCTCGCCAAGGGAATTATCGCGAAATTCAGACTTTCCGACGGCCGTGACCCGCAGAAATTCGGAATCGGACTCAAGGAACTCTGGGAGGTCAGGCCGGAAAACCACAGCCGGGGGCAGATCACCCATACAATGGGATGGCCGCTCGGCTCGAGGACCGGCGGTGGAAGCTTCATGTACCATCTCGAGGACAACCTCGTTTCACTCGGCTTCGTTGTCCATCTCAACTATCGCAATCCCTACCTCTCACCGTACCTCGAGTTCCAACGCTTCAAGCACCACCCGCTGATCGAGCCGGTGCTGCGCGGCGGCCGGCGCATCGCCTACGGCGCCCGCGCCATAACCGAAGGCGGATTGCAATCGGTGCCCATGCTGTCGTTTCCCGGCGGGGTGCTCATCGGCTGTGCAGCCGGGTTCGTGAACGTGCCGCGCATCAAGGGCACTCATAACGCGATGAAAACAGGCATGTTGGCCGCCGAGTGCGCGTTCAGAGCCATAACCAACGAACGCGCCGGTGATCGGCTCACGGAGTATCAGACAGTCTATGAGCGGTCGTGGGTGCATGACGACCTCCGGAAGGTGCGCAACGTGAAACCGCTGTGGTCGAAATTCGGGCTGATCGGCGTTGCCCTGGGCGGCCTCGACATGTGGGTGAACCAGCTGTTCGGATTCTCCTTGTTCGGGACGATGCATCACCACGTGTCGGATGCCGCAAGCATCGACCGGGCGGCTCAATCGCGACCGATCGACTATCCCAAGCCCGACGGTGTCATCTCCTTCGAGCTGCTTTCCAATCTGGCCTACTCCGGCACCAACCACGAAGAGGACCAGCCGGTTCATCTGCAGCTCAAAGACCCGTCGGTGCCGATTGGCGAAAATCTGCCGATCTATGCCGAGCCGGCCCAACGCTATTGTCCGGCGGGGGTGTACGAAGTCGTCCGCGACGGCGAAGGCGACCGATTCCAGATCAACGCGCCGAACTGCGTCCACTGCAAGACCTGCGACATCAAGGATCCGGCGCAAAACATAACCTGGGCAACTCCGGAAGGCGGCGGCGGACCCAACTATCCCAACATGTAGAACCGGCCGCAGCTAGCGCAGCTGGATTCGACGACATGCGGCGCAAATAGATTGCCCGCTATTTGATGTTCCGAATGATCCCAGCGTTGGTTTCGGACGCCTTGTTCAGGAGGTTCGAGAGGGTGTCGCCTGAGATTTTCAATTTCGCGGGTGGTGGAAGTTATTTCCCATTGCGTTTGCCTCAGCGCCGGGTGAGTAGATTTCGCATAAGCATATTTCGCAGTTCCGGGCTTGAGCGCGCCATATTGATTACTGAGATGATGAAATCGGTTGGCAAGGCGGGCCTTGTTTGCGGCCGGGACAATTGCCTGCTGCTGCGGCATCGTCTGCAGCTGCGTCTCAGACCGCTGCACCTGTGCATCAGCCGGATTTACGACCAGCGTCAGCAGAATCGACAAGCCGGCGCCGTATATCTGAATTGCTGCCATTGCATCCTCCTCGGGCTTCGATACGGAGGCCATTGAAAATACAGCAATCGCCGGCGGTAATCATGTTGTCGTCGGCCATCAAGCTGCCGAAGGCGCGGTTCATTCCGAAAATCGTTTGAGTGCTGCCACTACGGCATCTACGAGTTCGGCGACGGAGCGGCCGAAATCCAGAACTCAAAGCGCACTCATCGGGGTCGGGCCTTTCGAGGATCGCCAGCTGGCTGTCCAACAGCGATGCGGGCATGAAATGCCCGCTCCTGCGCGCCATGCGGGCCGAGAGAAGATTGCGCGGCCCGTCGAGCAGCACAAATTAAATCTGCCCTTCTGTACTGCTCCGCAGCCGATCACGATAGGCGCGCTTCAGCGCCGAGCAGGTGGCGATGGCACCGCGTCCCGATCGGCGTTCGCGGTTGAGTGCGGCGGCGATTTCATCAAGCCATGGCCAGCGATCGCGATCCGTCAAAGGGATGCCTGATGACATTTTTGCGACATTGACAGGCGGATGGAAATCGTCACCCTCGAGGAACGGAAGTCCCAGACGTCCTGCCAAATGGCTGCCGATGAGGGACTTTCCCGAACCGCAAACTCCCATCACTACGATCGACAGTCCCAAGCGATCAGAGGATGCAGGTGATGCCGCCATCAACGTAGAGAGCTGACATTGTTCAGGACATCTGCGACGACGAGCTGCCGCGAGCTCGCCTGTCCGCCTTTGTCACCCCAAACGATATCTCTTCGGACAGGAGCAGTTCAAGGAACTGTGTGGCAAACCCCGCAAGCTGCTGGCAAAGAAGCCTAGGGCTAAAAGATCGAGGCGCCGACGTCGCCTTCTGACCGCTCACAAATGAGATTTCTCGACGAGCCGATCGAAGTCCTCCAGCACGGCGCCGATGAGTTTCTGTCTTCGTGGATCACGCCCCTCAGGACTCGCTGCAAGTATCCTTAGCAAATAGCGCGCCTTGTCGCTGACTTCCTGCCAAGTTAAAGCCGGCGCCGCTAAAAGTTGCGCCTCAAGCTCCTCCTGCCGAGCCCGCAACCCTATCTCGTTGGCCTCGACTTCCGCCAGCATTCGACGAATTTCAGTCGCCTTTTGCGCGGCCATGCCGCGCTGGCTGTCAAGGCTTACCGGTTTGTCGGCCATTGAAAACCGGAGTATTGGTGTTCCGAATGTTCGGCGGCTGTTGCCATCGGCGTTCTACCCGGTCGAGAGACGAGTATCTCGAGTATCCGTCGATGCTCGGTTCGTACCGGTCGATACTTCATACTTCGCTAGGGATTCCGCGATCTGCGCTCGGACGGCGAGGCTCGCTGCAGGGGAAATCTGGGATTGGCATAGAGCGTCCAGATCTCTCTGCCCTGGATACGTTTTCCGTTCGCCTCGAGGGCGCAGCTACGCAAGGCGGTAGATGAAACGTCTTCGATCGCATGGCGAATAGCTTCTGCGGCGGTGGTGAACCGGCGGTAGGTAACAGCCCCCCGTCGCATGCCTTGGCCTTTCCAGCCGTAGAACTCTGCCGGAGCATCGTAGTTGAAGTCTGTCACGTTGATTCCTCTGGATTGTCGACCTCCAAAGCGGAGGTTTTCTTCAGTGTGTCCGCCAATTCATCCGGGTCGATCGAAACAATCTGGCCGATTCCATGATCGCCCCGCTGTGCCGGCAAATAGATGCTGGTGGAGATGCGGCGGTAGGCCTCGTACACAAAGTCCCCGATCTGCTCCTCCTCCGTTGTCACCTCGTAAGTGCCGGCAGGCAGCATTTTGTCCATGCCGGTCAACTGAAAAGACCGGGGGAAGGTCACCAGCTCGCGACTGCTTCTCGTGTTCATGGGCGCTTATCGAGCACGTAGAGCTGCCATTCTTTTGCAACCCTATCAAAGTTCTCCAGCGAATTTCGAACGCGATACTGAAGATCGGAGCCTTCGCTGGGCAGGAGCCTGGTGATCTCAAACGTTCCGGCGGCCCGAAAGCGATCAGAATCTGACGAAGAATACTGAACCTGCTGACCGACCGAGAACTTGTGCTGCTGTTTCATTGCATATCGCGTCGTTTTACAAAGGGTACTAGGCGATGCCGCAGCGCCCGCCGATACAACGCTACTATGCCGCTTAGGCGAAGGCTTGCATGCGAGTTTTGGGAAAGTCGCGCTTCGCAACTCGTATATATGGCAATTTGGTGATGAACTTGCGAATTGCAATACGTGATCACGCCCGGCCCAGTGGAAACTTGCTGCTCAGATAGAGCGCCCGGATTTCGTTGCCCCGGAATCGCTTCCTCTTCACCTCGATCACGCAACCGCCCAGAGCGGCCGAGGGAACTTCTTCCATCGCATGACGGACGGCTTCCGCTCCCGAGTCAAAGCGGCGGAAAGTGACGGCGCCCCTTAGCTGGCCATGGGTTCTCCAGCCATAGAATTCTGCCGGTGCTTCATAATCGAAGTCTGTCACGCTGATTTCCTCCGGAGAAAAGTCCAGGATCGGCAGAGCGGCGACGATGGAAGTCCACCGTACGGCAACCACTAAACAGCCTCTTTCTCAGTCATGCCCAGGGGCGAGAGCAGGTGGCCGGATCTCTCACCCGGCCTTCGCCATCGCCTCGGCCTTGAGTCTGTTCCGGCTTCTTTCCCCCAGCATCGCGCTCTGCATGATCCGCTTCGCCACGTGATCGCGCGTCAAACTTCGGTCGAGCACTCGTGGGTCGCGATTGTCGACCAGTTCGCGCCAAGCATCGTCGAGCACGCCGGACAGCATGCCGACAACTCTCGGGCCGTAGTAGAAAGGTACATAGTCGATCATGGCGATGTCGATCATGGCGATCCTCCTCTGCCGAACAGGCGGGAGTCTTTCGCTCTCTGTCACCGGCGCCTGATTGTTCACACTCGGTGATACGCCATCATGGGCGCTCTCGCGGGCGATAGCGAGTCAATTCGCACCCTCGCCGGGCAGGGTTCAGCAGCCACCTTCTATTGCGCAGATCCTCGCGGCGGCGAGTAGTGCAGCTGCACTGACGACCCCCAGTCCTTCGTCCTCACCAATGCGTCACAGAGTATAGAACCGCGGAATAGTGGCAGGATGCGGCGACCAGCACAAAGCCATGCCAGATCGCACTTTGAAACCGCAAGCTCTGCCACATATGGAAAATGACACCGACTGAGTAAAGGACGCCGCCTGACGCGAGAAGCCAAACGCTGAAGTTCGGGATCGCTGCTGCGATCGGCTCGTAAACAACCACACCACTCCAGCCAAGCACCAGGTAGGCTACAACGGCAAGTCGATCGAAGCGACCGGGGCATAGCAGCTTGAGGGTAACGCCGACAGCCGCTGTCAACCAGACGCCGATCAGAAGACTGATCGAAGCAGCGTCGCCCTTCGTCTGCGCTATGAGCGGCGTGTAGGTTCCGGCAATCATCACGTAGATGGCAGAGTGATCGAAGCGGCGCAGAATCCACTTCGCCCGGGAGATTGGCCAAAGGTTGTAGGCGGCAGAGAAACCGAGCATCGAGAGCAAGGCGGCCATGTAAATCACGATGGACGGCATGTTGGCAGGGCGCGCGGGATTGTTCGCAACGATCATGATCGCGGCCGCTCCAGCCAACCCGAGACTCAATCCGATCGCATGGACGATGCCGTCAGCGATCAACTCGCGGCGATCATGGCCACGGGTGATGGCCGCTGGCCGGTCATTCGAAATGGCTGTTATTGAATGCACTCCCCAGTCTTCTCCTTCATTGCGCGGCGTCCGCGTCGCACTCTCAATTTTGTCGAGTTTTTGTGAAAGGTACGGTTTGGCGAACTCCCGTTTTCTCACGTGGCCTTTTCGCGAGGTACTTGCGTGTTATGCGTACTCTCATTGCCTTCGTGCTGATAACTGCGATAGCTCCGATAGCAACTGCGGAGCCTAGACGACCGATGACTATCGTTCATGAATTCCATGTGAGTGAACCCGGCGGAGAGACCATAAAGCCCCTTAAACAAATGAGTAAAGCTGAGGTGCAGGCAATTGTAACCACGGGATGCACAGCACTGGCTCATGGCTGCCCCAAAGGGGTTCACCAGATAGAACCAGCAGAAAAGGTACCTGGGATGGTCATAGCGGAGGGAGAGAACGTCTATATTACCGGACAAGTCGTGAGGCAGCAGGGCGACGAATGGTGGGGCATCTATGCTGCCCCGAAAGGATACACGGCCTGTCGCGCAGCACTCGGCAAAGTGAGCCTCACAGCAGGAAGCGTCTTTGACACGACAATCAAAAGTCAAGCCACTGCCAAGGGGCTGTTGTTTCATGCAGTGATTCCAATTGGAACACCAGACAGACCCAGCTCGGTGCATGCTTACTTTCTGGTGCAGTATGTTCCGGTAGGCACTGAAGGACGGCTTGGGTGCATGTCAGACGGGTCGAACCCCTGGCGGTGTGTCGGGTCCAGGGATTGCCAGAGGATTGTGGGGTCTTTGAACTATAGATACCGCGGTCATCCTGCCCGGTAGATGCGAGTCGCCTCGGGATCCCCCGTCTCCCATGGAAGGGCCATCAACCCGGCCCAGAGAGCGTCTGGAATGGGATAGGCGGCCCAGGCCAGGGTTTCCTTGATGCGTTCTACGTTGCTTATCCCGCAAATCGTGGCGGAGACCCGATGATCGCGCATGGAAAACTGCAAGGCGGCGGCGCCCGGTGGAACGTCAAATTCAGCGCACAGCTGTTCGATTCTTCTGATTGGTTCCAGCATTGCCGAGGATGCATCCTGATAGACGTAGCGCGGATGTGCAATTGAGCCCTTTGCCAGAACGCCGCCGCAATACGGCGCCGCATTCAAGACGGCGATCCCCTGCTCGTGAGCGTAGTCCAGCATTGCTTGCGCATTGCGATTAACGAGCGTGAACCGATTGTGTGTGATCAGGGCGTCGAAGTCCCAGTCCCGCAGGATGGGCATCATGACGTCCACTTTACCGGCGGCTAATCCAACTGATTGGGCGAGGCCCTGCTCCTTCATACGAAAGAGTTCCGCCAGGGCTCCGTTAGAGCCGGTGATATCCGAAAGCGAGGCTGCATGCTCGGGATCGTGTAGATGAAGCAGCTGTATGCGGTCCACGTTCAAGGCCTTGAGGCTCTCCTCCAGTGATCGGCGGGCTCTCGCCGCATCGAAGCGGTTCGTTGCCATGTCGCGATCCAACTTGGTCGAGATGACGAACCCATGAGGAAGCCCGCCAAGCTCGCGTATAACCTCGCCAATCCGCTCCTCACTACGGCCGAAACCGTAATTGCGCGATGTGTCCAGAAAATTGACGGGGCTCGCGAAAATTGCGTGAACCGTCTTTCTCGCCCTGTCTGCGTCGACAGTATAACCATAAGTGTCCGGCATATTCCCAAGTGACGACGTGCCAAAACAAATCCTGCTAACGGTGATGCCTGTGCTGCCCAGTTCGATTTTTTCGGTTGGATTTATGAGCATCTGCTCTATCCCTTGGCTCGGATCACGATGATTGAATCTCTTTGCATGGGCAGCGCATTTTGGCATGTCGTTGGACCAAGGTCCAAGACGTGCGGACAGCGGGCCGATCGGAAAAAACAATGGCCCCAATCGTTTGTTCTGGTTCGACTAGGCATGGACCTCCGCCGCCGAGGTGCCTGCCAACCATAATGAGTTGCAGCCGGCCGCCACCATCCGCCAAGACGCTTCAGTCGTTTTCGGCGGATTTCTTCCTTCCGGGCTTCATCGACACACCGAATCCCGCCATAGTCGCCGCCATGGGACAATGTGCCGGCATTGGCATGCACGCGCTCGAGGCCACGTATCTCAGGAGCGGCGAGCCCGTTACCTGCGGTATCGACGAAGCGGGACGGGGACCCCTTGCCGGGCCGGTGGTTGCGGCGGCGGTCGTCCTTCACCCGGGCCGCGTCCCGCACGGGATCGATGATTCCAAGAAGCTCACACCGCAGACGCGCGAACGGCTCTACGATGAGATTGTGCAATCGGGATGGATCGGCGTAGGCATCGCCGACGTAGATCGCATCGACAGCATCAATATCCTCAATGCCACCCTGTGGGCGATGCAGGAGGCGGTACGGGCACTCTCCGCGCCGCCCACCGTCGCACTGGTGGACGGCAACCGGCTTCCGAGTCTCGACTGCCATGCCAACGCAATCGTCGACGGCGACGCCAGCTGTCTGTCGATCGCCGCCGCCTCGATCATCGCCAAAGTCACGCGCGATCGTCTCATGTGCGCGCTGGCGCTCCAGTTCCCCGACTACGGCTTTGAGCAACACAAGGGTTACGCGACCGCCGCACACCTCTCCGCCCTGCGCCGCCACGGGCCGAGCCCGCACCACCGCCGCTCCTTTGCTTCCGTTGCGGCAGCGTTAACCATAGCCGCCGAATTGGATTCACTGCCGACCTCCTAGGATTCACCATGCCGGCAACGGGTGAGTTCGCGTCAGGAGTCGCGCGATGGGATTCGCGATGCGGCCGGAAGTTCGGCCGCTGCTGGATACGATTCTGGTCGGCGATTGCCGGCAGGAGCTGGCAAAGCTGCCGGCCCAGTCCGTCGATCTCGTTTTTGCCGATCCACCCTACAATCTCCAGCTCCGGGGAGATCTGCATCGCCCCGACCAGAGCAAGGTCGACGCGGTAGACGAGGATTGGGACCGCTTCGCAGATTTCCAAAGCTATGATGAATTTACCCGGTCGTGGCTCACCTCGTGCCGCCGCGTGCTCAAAGATACCGGCACCCTGTGGGTGATCGGCAGCTACCACAACATTTTCCGCGTCGGCGCCATCCTTCAGGACGTCGGCTACTGGATTCTCAATGACGTCGTCTGGCGAAAAACCAATCCGATGCCCAACTTCCGCGGCAGACGGTTCACCAATGCCCACGAAACGATGATCTGGGCCGCCAAAGGCGCCGAGCATCGCGCCTACACGTTCAACTACGAGGCCATGAAGGCTCTGAATGGCGACCTCCAGATGCGCTCGGACTGGCTGATGTCGATCTGCAGCGGCAATGAACGCATGCGCGACGACAGGGGCGACAAGCTTCATCCGACCCAAAAACCGCAAACGTTGCTGCATCGGGTGATCATTGCCTCGTCCAGCCCCGGCGACGTGGTCCTCGACCCCTTCTTCGGCACCGGCACCACGGGCGCCGCAGCGAGGCGACTGGGCCGGCATTTCATCGGCATCGAGCGCGACCCCGACTATGCGGCTGCGGCGAGGGCACGGATCGCGGAGGTGCAACCGCTCGAGGGGGACGTGCTCAAGGTGTCCACGGGCAAGCGGGAAGAGCCCCGCATTCCGTTCGGCTTGTTGGTCGAGCGCGGTCTCCTCAATCCGGGCGACATCCTATACGACCCGCAGGAGCGCGCTGCCGCCAAGGTCAGGGCGGACGGATCCGTCGCGTGCAAGAACGCTGCCGGCTCCATCCACAAGATCGGCGCCATCGTCATGGGCGCGGAAGCCTGCAACGGTTGGACCTTCTGGCACGTGCGCAAGGGAAAGTCTTTCTTCCCCATCGATCTCCTGCGTCAGCAGGTACGTCAGGGAATGGCCGTCATCAGCTGACCGCTCCCTTCTACCAACCCCCGGCAGCAATTACTTTGCGCATCAGCGCCGGCAGCGCTTCCCGGTCGAGGTCGGCGCGCGCTACCCAACGGGCATCGCCGCGCAGCTTTATGGAACGGGCGGCGGAAATCCGTGAGCGATAGACTGCCAGGACGAGCCGGAAATGCGTGAAGGTATGCTCAACCGGGGCCTCGAGGCGCTGCCAACACGCCTTGAGGGGTGCTGATTCGATGCCGGCTGCGCGCGCCGTCGACCAGCCGCTGCATGGAACCTCCATCATGCCGCCGAGCAACCCCTCCTCCGGCCGGCGGCGGAGCAGCACCGCGCCGTCCTCGCGTTCGATCAGGAAAGCGCTGCCATACCGGGTCGGGATCGGTCGCCTGGCGGGCTTGCGCGGAAAGCTCGCAGCAGCTCCGCGGGCGTGCGCCTGACACCCGTCAGCCCACGGACAAATTCCACACCTAGGCGAGGTCGGCAGACAGACCTCGGCGCCCAGAATCCATCAGTGCCTGCACGAAGTCTCCCGGCCGCCGCGGCGGGACGAGCGCCGCTGCGCGCTCTGCCAGCGCCTGCTTGGCCTCGGGGAAAGGCGTCTCGATCGCGAACAGTCGTGACAACACACGCTCCGCATTGCCATCGACGGCGGCTACACGCCGATCGAAGGCGATCGCGGCGATGGCGCCGGCGGTATAGGGGCCGATGCCGGGGAGCGCCGACAGGCCTTCCACGGTCGTGGGAAACTCGCCCCGGAATTCGCCGACGATCCGTTTCGCACACCGATGGAGGTTGCGCGCCCGGGCATAATAACCAAGTCCGGCCCATGCTTTCAGCACGTCATCAAGCGATGCCGCAGCCAGGGCAACGACAGTGGGCCACCGCTGAAGGAAATCCAGGTAATAGTCGTGCACGGTGGCGGCGCGCGTCTGCTGCAGCATGATTTCACTCAGCCAAACGCGATAAGGGTCAGCCCGCTCGCCAATGCCGGCCCGCCACGGCAGCCGGCGGGCGTTGCGGTCGTACCAGTCGAGGAGCGCTCCAGCCCTTGCCGTGGCAGCGGGGGCAGCCGGAGAGGTGCACAAAGGTTCGCGGGAAGCCATGATCGGGACTATATTCTCTGTATTGTCTGTTCCGTGATGGAACGGCTGGACAAACACTTCAAGGCCGTTACGCGGCGGGCATTCGAACGCCATGGGTTCGCCCATGGCGAGATCCTCACTCAGTGGCCGGCGATTGCCGGTGACAAGCTCGCAAAGTGGGCAACGCCGGTGCGGGTCACGTGGCCGAGGCAACCGCCAGCAAGCCGGAAATCAGGAGGCCTCCTGCTGGTTCGAATCGACCCGGCGCGCGCGCTCGATCTTCAATACGAGGCGCCGCGGCTGATCGAGCGCATCAACAGCTATTTCGGCTACGGGGCGATCGCCGCGATCAGGGTCGTTCAAGGCCACGCTCTCCCGGAAAAACCGTCCGCGCCTCGTGGCACGGACCGCCCAAACGCGAAAGTGCTGCATCTTCTCCGCTCCCAGCTGGCAGGGATTGCCGATCACCGCCTGCAGGAGGCCCTGTCCCGGCTTGGCTCTGGCGTCCACAGTCAGTCACACAAGATGCGCCGCGATTGACAACTCTCCTGTCCGCTCTCCTGTCCGCGAGGGCTTACGCTCCGGCGGAAGATGCTCTATAGCACTTTTCCGGTGCGCGGAATCGCTTCGCCGATTAGAAAGCACCGCAGAATCAAATACTTGGGGAATGTTCTTGTCGGAACACGCCCCAGGAAAGGTTTCCTGGCTCACACTCTTGAAGGCCATTCGCACATGAAGCTAGACCGTCGAACTCTCCTTGCCGGCGCAGCCGTCGTCGTCGCTGCGGGTGGCGTGTACTGGTACGCGCAGAACCGGCCGGCCATGACCCTGGCGCCGGGAGCAAACGCTCAGGACAGTCCGGAAGGCGACGTCAACTCGACCGAGCTCATGAAAGCCCCGGGCCTGGGCGAGCAGACGCTGGGGGCGCCGGACGCCAAGGTAACGATCGTCGAATATGCCTCCGCGACCTGCCCACATTGCGCCAGTTTCCACAAGGAAATCTTTCCGACGCTCAAGAAGGAGTATGTCGACACGGGCAAGGTGCGATTCGTATTTCGCGAGTTCCCGTTCGACGATCTGGCGCTGGCTGCCTTCATGATCGCCCGCTGCGCGCCGCAAGGCAAATATTTTCCCATGATCGAGGTGTTGTTCGAACAGCTGGGTACATGGGCCAACCGCGACAAGAATGCGCGCGAGGAACTGTTCAAGATCGCCCAGCTTGCAGGATTTACAAGCGAATCATTCGATACATGCCTTAAGAACGAGCAGGTGGCCAAGGGCATCCTCGAGATCCAGAAGCGCGGCGAAACCGAATTTGCAGTCAAAGCTACACCGACATTCTTCGTCAATGGCAAGCGGCTCCGCGGCAAACAGGATATCGAGGAATTCCGGGAAACGATCGAAGCGGCCCTAGCCGGCTAGCGTTCCGGCCAGCTCCGGTCGACAAGGCGATCGGGGGACTTGAGGCAATATGAAGTTCACCAGGCTCAGGCTGTCGGGCTTCAAATCCTTCGTTGAGCCGACGGAGCTCATCATCGATCAGGGCCTCACCGGCATCGTCGGACCGAACGGCTGCGGCAAGTCCAATCTGCTCGAAGCTCTGCGCTGGGTGATGGGGGAGAACTCGTACAAGAGCATGCGCGGGGCCGGCATGGACGACGTCATCTTTTCCGGAACCGCCAACCGCCCGTCGCGCAACATGGCTGAAGTGGCGATTGCGCTCGACAATCTGTCGCGAACCGCGCCGGCTCAGTTCAACGATCAGGAGACGATCGAAGTCGCGCGCCGCATCGAGCGCGACGCCGGATCGGCCTATCGCATCAACGGCAGAGACGTGCGCGCCCGCGACGTCCAGCTGCTGTTTGCCGACGCCTCGACGGGAGCGCGATCGCCGGCCCTGGTGCGCCAGGGGCAGATCGGCGAGCTGATCAATTCGAAACCGCAATCGCGGCGGCGAATTCTCGAAGAGGCGGCGGGTATCACCGGTCTCCATACCCGCCGCCATGAAGCCGAGCTCAAGCTCAGGGCGGCCGAAGGCAATCTGCAGCGCATCGAGGATGTGGTGGTTCAGCTCGAGGGCCAGCTTGCGAACCTGAAGCGCCAGGTACGCCAGGCTGCAAGGTACAAGCACATCTCTGCCGAAATACGCCAACTCGAAGCAGCCGGCCTCTACCGGGAGTGGGTGGAAGCGCGCGATGCGGTTGGCCGCGAACAGGCCAAGCTGAACGCCGTCGCCAGAGTGCTCGCGGAAGACACGCGCGCTCTTTCCGAGGCCACCCGAAGCAGGGAAACGGCCGCAGAGATCCTGCCCGGCCTACGCGAGGAAGCAACGAAGCAAGCTGCTGGCCTGCAAAGATTGATCCTTGCCGGGCAGAGCCTCGATGAGGAGGAGTCGCGGGCCAAATCGCGTCACGCCGAGACGGAAGCGCATCTTGCCGAGAGCGAACGCGACCTCGAACGCGAGCAGGCGAGACTTGGCGATGCATCGGCGATCCTCGCGGGGCTTGCCGAAGAGAAAGCATCCCTGCTTGACAGCCAGGCAAACGACGCCGCCAACAGGGATGAGGCGGATCGCGAACTGCAGAGCGCCGTCAACGGCCTGATGCAGTCGCAGCAGCAGGCCGACCGGCTGAACAGCCGCCTGACTGAGTTCCTGGCCCGCCGCGAATCTCTCGTGCAACTCATCCAAGTGCAGCGGTCCCGGCTCGAGAAACAGGAGCTCGAAATCGCCGCCAACCTCGAGCGCCGAGAGCGGCTGCTGGCCGGCGCCGATAGCGACAAGCTGACGCAGGCATTGACGGACGCAGTAGACGGAGCGGCTGCCGCGGCGCGGAAGTCCGAGATTGATGCCGGTGATGCCGAAAACGCGGCCGCCGAGGCAAGCCGACGCGAAGCCGACGCACGAAAGGTATTCGATGAAGCGCGAAGGCAGACCGAGCGCCTCGAAACGGAAATCGCGACCCTCGTGGCGCTCCTGCGGGTGGAGGAAAAAGAGTCCTGGCCACCGCTTGTCGATGCGTTGACCGTCGCTCCCGGTTTCGAGGCAGCGCTCGGGGCGGCGCTGGGTGATGAACTCGACGTTCCCACCGACGAGGCAGCACCGGCGCACTGGCGCTCTCTGCCGCCGCTCGATGGCGTTGCCCCGCTGCCGGCGGGAGCAACGCCGCTCGCCGAGTTCGTCAACGCCCCCCAGAGTCTCGATCGCCGGCTGAGACACATCGGAATTGTCGAACGGGACCAAGGCCAAGCCCTGCAAGGCGGTCTGAAGCCCGGGCAGCGGCTGGTCAGCAAGGAAGGCTGCCTGTGGCGCTGGGATGGGTTCACGATAGCCGGCCACCTGCCGGCTGCGGCAGCCAAGCGCCTGGCAGAACGCAACCGGCTTCATATGCTCGAGGAAGGGATCGGCGGGAACCTGGAGGTCACTGAAGCCTCGCGGCTGAAGTTCATCACCCTCCAGGAAGCAGCGGAACGAGCGCGCGGGCGCGAACGCTCGAATCGCGAAGCCTGGCGCGCCGCAGTCGCCGCACTCGACGCCGCCCGCCTCGCCCTGCAGCAACAGGAGCGGGAAACGGCGGCGCGCCGTCAGCAGCTGAGCGCCATTGAAGAGGCCGATCGCCGACTTCGCGATGGGGCGGAAGAATCCCGCAGCCAGCTGGCAGAGAGCGAGCAGCGGGTCCAGGAGCTGTCGCTGATTGAGGAACTGCAGACCGAGTTGCAGGCGCTGAGGGAAGAAGTCGCAAGGCGGCAGGCTCGGCATGATGAGGCGCGGGCGCATCACGGCGGCCTGGAGCGCGAGGCGCGCCTGCGTAACGACCGGCTGCAGTCCATCGAGGCTGAACACCGGCAATGGAGCGAGCGTTGCCGCCAGACAGCGGCACAAATTGCCGAGCTCAGGGCGCGTGTCGATGCGGCCAGGCTCGGCATCGAGAAACTCAGACTTGTGCCCGCTCAAATCGAAGACAGAAGGACCAAGCTCCTGACGCTCCTGTCCCAGGCCGAAGCCGCGCAGAGGGCGGCGAGCGACGAATTGACGGCGGGTGAAAACCGCTTCCAGCACGCCGACGGGGTGCAGCGCACCGCCAACGAGCGCCATTCCCAGACCCGGGAGGAGCACGCCCGATCCGGCGCGCTGGTCGAGTCCGCGATGTTGCGTCAACAGGACAGGCAGCGGCGAATCGCCGAGCAATTCAGCTGTGCGCCCGAGGAGTTGGGCCGGACTGTGGGCGCCGTTTCCGAAAAGTTCTCCGGGCAGGACGCCCTCGAACGCAGGCTCGGACAGCTACGCGATGAACGCGAACGTCTGGGCGGGGTAAATCTGCTTGCCGAGCATGAGGCCGCAACAGTTCAAACACAGCTCGACGGCCTGATAAGCGAACGCAACGACCTCGTGCAGGCGATCGCCAAGCTGCGCGGAGGTGTCCAAAGCCTCAACCGCGAGGGCCGGCAGCGGCTGATCGCGGCTTTCGACGCGGTCAATCGTAACTTCGGCGCGCTGTTCACGAACCTGTTCAGCGGCGGCAGAGCGGAATTGCAACTCATCGAATCGGAAGACCCGCTCGAGGCCGGGCTGGAGATTCTGGCGCATCCTCCCGGCAAGAAACCGCAGGTGCTTTCCCTGCTTTCGGGGGGCGAGCAGGCGCTAACCGCACTCGCGCTCATTTTCGCTGTCTTTCTGACCAATCCGGCGCCGATCTGCGTGCTCGACGAGGTCGATGCGCCGCTCGATGATCACAATGTCGAGCGTTTCTGCAATCTCCTCGATGCCATGCTCGAGCGCACCGATACACGGTTCCTCATCATCACCCACCATGCTCTGACCATGGCGCGCATGCATCGCCTGTTCGGCGTGACGATGATGGAACGGGGAGTTAGCCAGCTGGTGTCCGTCGATCTGAAAATGGCCGAAGGCTTGCGCGAAGCAAGCTGAAAAGCGAAAGATTACAGATAGTTGCGCACCCCGCCCTGCGCTTGACACCGTCCTACGCGCCAACTATGTTCGCCCGCGATCTCGAGCGGGAATGCAATCCGGCTTCGAGATCCTAAACAGAAGCTCATGGCTGAGGACAAGCTCAAGGATTTCGCGCGGCGCCTTGAGCAGTCCCGGCAGGCGCAGCGGGGCGGGAGCACTTCCAGAAACGAAGAAGGTTCTGCACTCGGCCTGGCGACCAGGGCGGTAACCGAACTGGTGGTCGGGCTGCTGGTAGCGATGGGGCTCGGTTGGATGCTCGACCGCTATCTGGGCACCCAGCCGTTGTTCATGCTGGTGTTTTTGCCTTTGGGACTGGCTGCTGGTATCCTGAACGTGATGCGCCTCGGGCGCAGCAAGCAGGCGGAGGAGTTGCTGGGCGGTAACGAGCCGAACAAGCCCCCAGCCCCGACGAAGGACGAGGACGAGGACTGAGCGTGGCGACGGAGACGGAACCGGCGGCAGGCACGGCGCAAGAGGCCGGCGCCCATAGCGCCATCGATCCGATCCATCAGTTCGAGATCGAGCGCATCTTTCCGATCAAGCTCGGCGTGATCGATGCATCGTTCACGAACTCGGCGCTGTGGGCGGTAATCGCCGTGCTGCTGGTCAGTCTGATCATGCTGCTCGCGCCCCGTCGGCTTGTGCCGACCCGCTTTCAGTCGGCTGTCGAGAGCCTCTATGAACTGGTCTTCGGCATAACCGAGGAGGTGCTCGGCCCCCACGGGCGGCAGTACTTCCCCTTCGTTTTCACGCTCTTCGTCTTCATCCTCTTCTGCAATCTGCTGGGACTTCTTCCAGGCGCTTTCACGGTCACCAGCCACATCATCATCACGCTGGCGCTTGCCCTCATGGTTTTCCTGAGCGCAACCGCCATCGGCTTCGCCCGGAACGGGCTGGGATATCTCAAGCTGTTCGCTCCGGCGGGAGTTCCGGTGGTGCTGCTGCCGCTGGTCGTGCTGATCGAGATCATCTCGTACTTCATCCGTCCCTTCAGTCTATCGATCCGCCTGTTCGCCAACATGATGGCCGGCCACATGATGCTCAAGGTCATCGCCGGCTTCGTGGTCCTTCTGGGTGTGACAGCAGGCTGGCTGCCGCTTGCGGCCATGGTTGCCCTGTTCGGGCTCGAGCTTCTGGTTGCCTGCCTGCAGGCTTATGTGTTCGCCCTGCTCACCTGCCTTTATTTCAACGATGCCCTGCACGTCGATCACTGATCCCGTCCAACCCCCCCATCAAAGGAGTGACAAGATGGATGTTGAAGCAGCTAAGATGATCGGCGCAGGCATTGCGGCGATTGCGCTCGGCGGCGCCGGCGTCGGCATCGGCCACATATTCGGCAACTTCCTCTCGGGCGCGCTGCGCAACCCGTCCGCCGCAGCCGGGCAGCGCGGCACCCTGTTTCTAGGCTTTGCCTTCGCCGAAGCGACGGGACTCATCGGTTTCGCCGTGGCGATGCTGATCCTGTACGGCTGAAGATGCCTCAGCTCGATCCCTCGACGTGGGCGCCACAGCTCATCTGGCTGGCGATCTCGTTCGCCGCTTTGTACTTCATCATGGCGAGAGTCGCCCTGCCGAGGGTCGGCGCCACGATCGAAAGCCGCAAGGTTACCATCGCCGGTGATCTGGACGCTGCCCACTCGCTGAAGGGAGAGACCGAACGGGCGCTGGCCGATTACGACGCCGCCTTGGCCGGAGCCCGTGCCCGCGGCCAGGCAATCGCCCAGGACGGCCGCCAGAGACTTGACGCGGCACTGGAGCAGGAGCGGGCCAAACTCGACTCCGATCTCGGCAGGCAAATCATCAAGGCCGAAAAGCGCATCGGCGATCTGAGGCAGGCAGCCCTCGGGAGTGTAGAGCAGATGGCCTCCGAGCTCGCCGCGGCCATCGTCACTCAGCTTGGCGGGTCGCGAATCAGCCGGAAGGCAGCCGCCGAGGTCGTCGCCAGGGTCAGGCCAGGCTAGGCGTCCCAAGAGCACATGGAAACGCTTCAGGAGGCCGAAACCTGGGTAGCCGTCGGGTTCGTCCTGTTCGTCCTGCTGCTCCTTTATCTGGGGGCGCCGCGGATGATCGCCAAATTTCTCGACGAACGGACGGCGCGCATCGCCAGGGAGCTGGAGGACGCAAAGAAGTTGCGCGAGGAAGCTCAAGCCCTCCTTGCCCAAGCGGAGAGGAAACGCCAGACCGCCGAAGCGGAAGTCGAGGCAATCCTGCAGCAGGCCAGGATTGACGTCGAAGCTTCAGCGTCCGAGGCGCGCCGCCGGTTCGCCGAGGCGATGGCGCGGCGGTCGGCCGGAGCGGAGCAGAAGATCGCGCAAGCCGAAGCACAGGCGATAAAGGACGTTCGCACCGCCGCAACGGAACTGGCCATCGACGCCGCCTCCAGCATTCTGCAAGACGACCTCAAGGGTCCCAGAGGGGAGAAACTCATCGACAAGAACATCGCCGAGATCAAGACGCGTCTGCGTTGATCGGATAGCGCGGCTTCGCCCGAAAATGCTGCGGCACGGCTCGCGACCGTCGCTACTCCGCGGCTTCCTGGTAGTCCTCCATGGGAGGACAGGTGCATACGAGAGCGCGATCTCCCTGCACGTTGTCGACCCTGGCGACCGGCGGCCAGTATTTGTTGTCGCGTCGGGTAGGCAGCGGGAAATAGGCCTTCTGCTTCGAGTAGGGCTTCTTCCAGTCGCCGAGCAGGCGCCGGTGGGTGTGGGGAGCATTCTTGAGAACGTTGTCCAGGGGATCGGCCTTGCCCTCCTCTACTTCCTGAATCTCACGGCGAATGGCGATCATCGCATCGCAGAAGTGATCGAGCTCGCGCTTCGATTCCGATTCCGTCGGCTCGACCATCATGGTGTCGGCGACCGGGAATGACATGGTCGGCGCGTGATAGCCGAAGTCGACCAGCCGCTTGGCGACATCCTCGACGGTGATGCCGCAACGCTCGCGCATGCCGCGCATGTCGATGATACATTCATGGGCGACGTGACCCTTGGGGCTCGTGTAGACGACGGGGAAATGAGGCGCCAGACGCCTGGCGACGTAGTTGGCATTGAGGATAGCCGTCTTGGTCGCCAAAGTCAGGCCGGCCCCGCCCATCATCGTGATGTAGGTCCACGAAATCGGAAGTATCGAGGCCGACCCCCAGGGCGCGGCGGCGACCTGACCCAGCGCCTGGTTGCGGCCGGCCGCCGGATTGACACCGGTGACGACGCGATGGCCAGGCAGATAGGGGGCAAGGTGCGCCTTGACGCCGATCGGTCCCATGCCCGGTCCACCGCCGCCATGCGGAATACAGAACGTTTTGTGCAGATTGATGTGACAGACGTCTGCTCCGAGCTCGGCCGGACGCACCAGGCCCACCTGGGCATTGAGGTTGGCGCCGTCGAGATAGACCTGACCGCCATGTTCATGAACGACATCGCACATGTCCTTGATGGCTTCCTCGAACACTCCGTGGGTCGAGGGATAGGTGACCATCAACGCCGCGAGACGATGCGTGTGTTCTGCGGCGCGGGCTCGCAGGCTGGCCAGATCTACGTTGCCGCGTTCGTCGCAGGCAACAGGAACCACCTTCAGACCCGCCATCACGGCTGAAGCGGGATTGGTGCCGTGGGCCGACACCGGGATCAGGCAGACATCGCGTTGACTTTCGCCGCGGGCCGCGCAGTAGCCGCGGATGGCCAGAAGGCCGGCATATTCGCCCTGGCTGCCGGCGTTGGGCTGCAGGGAAACCGCATCGAAACCCGTGATCTCCATCAGCATGGCTTCGAACTCCTCGAACAGCTGCTGATAGCCCTGCGATTGCTCCAGTGGTGCAAAGGGATGCATGTGCGCGAAGCCGCGCCAGGTCACCGGTATCATCTCGGTGGTCGCGTTCAGCTTCATCGTGCATGAGCCGAGCGGGATCATCGAACGATCGAGGGCGATGTCCCTGTTTTGCAGATAGCGCAGGTAGCGCAGCATTTCCGTTTCGGAGTGGTAGAGCGAGAAAACCGGATGCGTCAGGTAATGCGACTTGCGCCGCAGCCCCTCCGGCAGGACCTCGACCAGGCGCCCGTCGAGGTCATCGATGTCGACGAGACCGGCAGCGTCGGTTCTGAAGCACGCAAGTAGCTTCTCCAGCTCGCCGCGCCTGGTGGCCTGGTCAAACGAAACGCCGAGGTGATCGGCATCGACGAAGCGCAGATTGATGCGCTTCTCGCGCGCCTTGGCAAGCAGCATGCCCGCCCGGCCGGGCACGTGAACGGTCACCGTGTCGAAGAACGCCCGGGTAGCGACCTCGTAGCCGAACGATCTCAGTGCGGATGCGAATATCTCCGCCATGCGATGGGTGCGCTCGGCCGTCTTTCTGATTCCAGCCGGGCCGTTGTAGACGGCGAACATCGCTGCGATCACTGCCAGCAGCACCTGCGCGGTGCAGATGTTGCTCGTGGCTTTTTCGCGGCGAATGTGTTGTTCGCGCGTCTGCAGCGCCATGCGCATGGCTGGGTGGCCCTCGCCGTCGACCGAGACACCGATGATGCGTCCCGGCATGGTGCGCCGGAACTCGTCGCGCGCGGCAAAAAAAGCCGCGTGCGGCCCGCCGTAGCCCATCGGCACGCCGAACCGCTGTGCCGAACCAACTGCGATATCCGCGCCGAGCTCGCCCGGCGGCGTCAGGACAGCCAGAGCCAGGAGATCGGTCGCCATCACGGCCAGGGCGCCGGCGCTGTGCAGCCTGGTCACCAGCGAACGGAAATCGCGCACCTCACCGGAAGATCCCGGGTAGGAAAGAAGCGCCCCGAAAAATCGCGCAACATCCATGTCCTGCTCGGGATCGCCGATAACGATATCGAAGCCGAGGGAGCAGGCTCGGGTCTCGACGACGCCAACGGTCTGGGGATGAGTATCCCGGTCGACGAAAAAGGCATTTGCCGAAGACTTCGCCGCCCGTTTGGCCATCGCCATGGCCTCCGCCGCCGCAGTGCCCTCATCAAGCAGGGACGCGTTGGCAAGCGAAAGACCCGTGAGATCGATCACCATCTGCTGGAAAATGAGCAGGGCCTCCAGGCGGCCCTGGCTGACCTCCGCCTGATAGGGGGTGTAAGCCGTATACCACCCCGGATTCTCCAGCACATTGCGCAGGATCACCTTCGGCGTGATGGTGCCGTAGTAGCCCATGCCGATCATCGATGTGAAAACCTGATTGCGTTCGGCCATGGTTCGCAAATAGGACATCGCCGACCGTTCCGCCTTGCCAGGCGGTATCGCCAGCGACCGGCGGGAGCGGATTTTTGCAGGCACCACCTCGCCGATGAACTCATCGAGCGTGCCGGCACCCAGAAGCCGCAGCATTGCCGCGCGCTCGGCCTCGTCGGGACCGATATGGCGGGCGACGAAATTGGCGCCGGGCTCGAGATCCTTCAGCAATGGACGGACAGCCGTCATGATGGCGCTCCTCATTCGGTTGTGGCGATGAAGGTCCGATAAGCGGCCTCGTCCATCAACCCGTCGAGCTCGGACTTGTCGGAGAGCCGGATTTTCATGAACCAGGCGGCGCCCTCGGCGTCCTTATTGACCTTGGCGGGCTCGGCCTCGAGGCCGGAGTTGATCTCAATGACCTCACCGGACACCGGGGCATACACTTCGCTTGCCGCCTTTACCAATTCGACGACTGCCGCATCGCCGCCCTTGACCAGCTTTTTTCCCATCGCCGGCAGCTCGACAAATACCACATCGCCGAGTTGTTCCTGCGCATGATGGGTGATGCCTACGGTGGCGGTGTCGCCGTCGACCTTCACCCATTCATGGTCCCTGGTGTAACGCTTCGTGCTCATCCCGGTCTCCTTGTCAGCGTTTGTAAGCATTCGGTACGAAAGGCAGTTTCGCTACGACCGCCCCCACCGTCCTCTCGCGCAGGATGAGGTGGACGCCGGTGCCGGTACTCGCGTGAGCGGCGTTGACATAGCCCATGGCTACCGGTCCGTTGATTGTCGGTCCAAAGCCCCCCGAGGTCACAACGCCTATGGCGCCGCCGTCTTTCGCTCTGATGATGGTCCCCTCCCGCGCAATTCCCCGGCCATCCGGTCTCAGACCGACCCGGCGCCGCGTCGGACCATTGGCGATCTCGGACCGGATGCGCGATTCGCCGAAAAACCCCCCTGCCTCCCGACGACGTTTGCCTACCGACCAGCCGAGGCCGGCTTCGATGGGACTGGTCGTTTCGTCGAGATCGTGACCATAGAGGCATAGGCCGGCCTCCAGGCGAAGGGAATCACGGGCGCCCAAACCGGCGGGCTGCACTCTCTCGTCTGCGAGCAGTCGCTCAACAAGCGCAACGGCCCTGTCGGAGCTCACGGCGATCTCAAAGCCGTCCTCGCCGGTGTAGCCGGATCGCGCAACGGAACAGCCGATGCCGTCAAGATCGACCGTCATGACAGTCATGAACGGCATGGCAACAATACCTGCCGAGAGACGCGCCAGGACCTGCTCTGCCGCCGGGCCCTGGAGCGCGACCAGGGCACGATCCTCCAGGCTTTGCAGCTTCACGTCGTCGGGAAGGTGCTTCGCAATCCAGTCATAATCGACTGACTTGCGCGAAGCATTGACCACGAGGCTGAGCGTACCTTCCTTATCCGCCGCAGCGGGCCGGCCGATCATCAGGTCATCGATGATCCCGCCATCCGGATTGGTAAGCTGTGTATATCGGATGCGTCCGGGCGTAAGCCCCAGGATGTCGCCGGGCACGAGCATTTCCGCGGCCGCCGCCGTCGTCCGGTGGTCGGGCCCGACCAGAAAAGCTTGCCCCATATGGGAAACGTCAAAAAGCCCTGCCGCCTTGCGGGTGTGCAGATGCTCGGCAAGGATTCCCTGCTTGTACTGCACCGGCATCTCATAGCCGGCAAAGGGCACCATGCGGGCGCCGAGCGAGATGTGCAGGCCGTGGAGAGCGGTGCGGCGCAGCGCGCCGTCAACGGATGCTGTATGAGCCATCACGCGTCTCCAACAAGGGACAGGGTCCGCCAACGAGCGGCGGCGCCCCCTCTGTCGGAGAACCTGAGAGATTTCGTCCGGCGCCGGAACGCCTGACTTACGCCCTTCGGTGAGCGGCAAACGGGCCGCTGCTCTCCAGAGACTTTGGCAACGCGGTCCTCGGTGCCTGAGAGTTTCCGGGGCGGTTGCTCCTTCGGCGCCGGGTCAGTGACCCGAACTCTCCCGCTGTAGCCGCGCCGTACCATGCATGACAGCACGGAACCGACGCGCGCTCACCCTAACTTTCGGGAGCATCTTGTCAAGGCAACGCGATGGCGCGTATGGCGGATTCGTTTGAAATCTGCCGGTCGCAATGGCTACAGATAGCCAAGAAAGCGAGTTCACAATGACAGCACCCCTGCCCTCCTCTGCTCAACGCGTTGCCGAAGCCGCGGCCGCGGCCGGGATCGCAGTCCACGTGCGCGAAATGCCCGCAAGCACGCGTACTGCCGAGGACGCGGCGCGGGCTTGTTCGTGCACCGTTGCTCAAATCGTCAAGTCGCTGGTGTTTCGCGGAGTTGAATCGGGAAAGCCTTATCTGCTTCTCGTATCGGGTGCGAACCGGGTTGATGAAAAAGCTGCTGCCGCGATCATCGGTGAGGCACTGATGCGGCCCGACGCGGACTACGTGCGGACGGTCACAGGTTTTTCAATCGGCGGCATTCCACCCTTCGGTCACTCGACCGCCCTTGCAACTTATGTCGATCGCGATCTTCTTGAATTTGACGAGGTTTGGGCGGCCGCAGGAACGCCGCACTGTGTAATGCGCTTGGGCCCTGCCGACCTCAAGCGCGCTGCATCGGCAACAGTTCTGGACATCCGCGCGCCGGCCTGATGCCCAAATCTACCGTGCAAATCTATACCGATGGCGCGTGTTCGGGGAACCCGGGTCCCGGCGGCTGGGGGGCGATCTTGCGCTACAACGGCGTAGAAAAGGAAATGAAGGGAGGCGAAGCCTCAACCACCAACAACCGCATGGAGTTGATGGCCGCCATCTCGGCGCTCGAGGCGCTGAAGCGCGCCTGTGTGGTCGAGCTCTATACGGACTCGGTCTATCTGCGGGACGGCATCACCAAATGGATTCACAACTGGCGGCGCAACGACTGGCGAACCAGTTCCAAAGCGCCGGTCAAGAACGCCGCCTTGTGGCAAAGGCTCCATGACGCCCTGGGCCAACACGAGATCAGGTGGCATTGGGTAAAGGGGCATTCCGATCATCCGGAGAATCTTCGCGCCGATCAACTGGCACGCGATGGCATGGCGACATTCAAGAAGGCCCGAGGCTCGGCCCTCAGCAAATATTGATCACAACTGCTTCAGAATCGTCTCGGCGCCCGACTTCACGACGCCGGGACCGTCTTCGATATTGAGAGCTTGCACCACACCATTATCGACGACCATCGAATAGCGCCTGGATCTCCTGCCCATTCCGTAGGCGCTGTAGTCGACGTCGAGGCCTACTTTGCGGGTAAATTCGCCGTTGCCATCGGCCAGGAACCTGATCTTGCCGTCGGCGCCCGATTGTCTGGCCCAAGCCTTCATCACGTCGATATCGTTGACCGCAATGCAGGCAATCGCATCGACGCCCTTGTTCCTGATGTTGTCGTAATGATTGAGGAAGCTCGGCAGATGCTGCTCATGGCAGGTCGGAGTGAAGGCGCCCGGCACGGCGAACAGGACGACCTTGCGGTTCCTGAAGACGTCCTGCGACGAGATCTCTTCGTCACCGTCTGCAGTCGCGACAAAAATCCTGGCTTCAGGCAATTGCTCGCCGACCCTGATCGTCATGCGTCACTCCATGGCGCTGATATCCATGCGCCCCTGCGAGACCTGCATACTCCGCGGCAGCGAGGCCAGCAACTAGTTCACCGGCAGCCGTTGCTCCAGCCGGGTAGTGCCCGAAACGAGCGTGAGGATCAGGGTCTGCCCGCGCAACTCGTCGGCGCTTTGCAGGCCGTCGATCGCCAGCAGAAAGGCGGAGGTCAGCGGCTTCTCGTCCGCCGGACGAGGTTTTCTGAAGTATGCCCGATCGTACCCCTCTACAAAAATGTCCGTTGCCGATGCGTCGAGTTCCCCGTCAATCGAAACTCTCAGGCGTGCCCTGTCGCCGACCGTCTCCACGGATAGCCGGCTGACGGACGGGCGCGCTCCGGGGCGTGGTTGGTCTGGAAGCTGGTCGGCGAAGTCGTCGATGAGTGAGACATCGGCAACGTCACCCTGGCCGCCCGGCAAGAGCTCAATCGCCAGGTTCGCCTCGGCGGGAATGCAGATGTTGTTGCACGCGGCATAGAACAATTTAAGAACCAGTTTGACCGGAGCGTCGGCCACAAGCGGTTTCACGCGCAGGGGAAAAACAACCCTGTCCTTGTAGCCGATTGTCTCGCCGGCAGAGTCGCTGAAGCGGCGCGGCGCCGGCCAGGCCACGGTCACGTTACCGAGATTGCCGGATGCCGACCAGTCGAATGCCGGCGCGACCCCAGACTCGCCCGGCACCCGCCAGTAGGTCTTCCAACCCTGCAGCAGGGCAATCTCGAGGCCGGCATGCCAGCTGCCATCGCCCGCGGCGCCCGCAAACAGCCGGACGTTCGAGTGCTCGGCGGCTGCGAGGGCGGCGCTGGGAGCCGCGCTGAGCGTGGTCGGGGCAGTGATCATCAGCAGTCCACAAATCAAATGAGCCAGCCACGCCCTGGCTGTTCTGCCTGCGGGATCGTCGACCCGAGCCGTCACGCTTGCTGCCGCCGTGGTCATCCGATCAACAAACTTCCTGCGTATATACATAGCCTGAAAATCCTCTAGACTCGTATCTATGGCAAGATCATGACCCCATCGAAGGACATCTATTTCGACGGCAAGCTGCTCATCGCAATGCCCGGCATCGGCGATCCGCGCTTCGAGCGCAGCGTGATCTTCATGTGCGCTCATTCAGCCGACGGCGCCATGGGCATCGTAATCAACAAGGCCGCCACGAACATCACCTTCAACGATCTCATGGAACGGCTCGATCTGTTCCCTGCCGAAAACCGCATCGCGCTGCCGGATAGCGTTTCGCGCATGCCCGTGCAGTTCGGCGGTCCGGTTGAAACCGGCCGCGGTTTCGTGTTGCACACGGCCGACTATTTTTCGGCTGACACGACGCTGCCGATCAGCGAGCGGCTGGGTCTCACTGCAACCCTCGATGTGCTGCGCGCCATCGCCCAGGGTAAGGGACCGCGTCGATCACTGCTCGCACTCGGCTATGCCGGATGGGGACCGGGCCAGCTCGAAAGCGAAATCCAGCGCAACGGCTGGCTGCATTGCGAAGCCGACGAGAACCTGATCTTCCAGCTCGACAACGACCGCAAGTATCACGCTGCGCTGACCAAGCTCGGCATCGGTCTGCACAATCTGTCCAGCCAGGCCGGTCACGCGTGAGTATGAGCATGTTTGCTCTGGTTTAGTTCAGGTTTAGTTCGGTCTGCTTCTGGTTTTCTTCTTCCCGGCCTTGCGCAAGATCTGTCCGAGCCTCGCCTTGGGCTCGCTGCCGGCTTCGACCGGTTGGCCTGGTTGTTCGACCTCTTCTGCGTCCGGGTTCACCGGGACGGCGAACTCCTCGAAAGGAGCTGCAGGCGGCAACTCTTCAGCGACTATTGCTTCTTCGTCGGGTTTGGAGGCGGCTGCCGCCGGCGCCTCGGGCGTTGGGGCGTGAATGTCGCCGGCAGTGATCGGCTCCTGGTTGTCCGGGCCTGAAGAACCCTCCTCGACCACGATTTCGCTGAGCGGGTCGGCTTGCGGCTTTTTGCGGGTTGGGAGCTCTGTGGTTTTGTCGGGCGCTTTGGCAATGCGCGGCGCAGGAACGGCCGTTCCAGGACGCGGCGCCGGCGAATGGGTCGACGGCGGCGTCAGGCCAAATATGTCCGCAGGGCGGCGCGGCGGCGGAGCGTTCGGTTCCGGAAGGCTCAAAGTAGTCTTGAAGCTACGCGCCGGCGGCCGCAACGGCTTGGACTCCGACCCGAGATGGGTGGTTGGATTCGTTCTTGCTGATGCGGCAATCAAATCTGACTCCGCGTCCGGCTCATATGGCTCGGCCTCCGAGGGTGGCTTCACCGCCTCGGCTTGAGACCCATTGCCCCTTGAAGCAACCGGCGCCGAAATGGGCGAACTGGGCTGAAAAATGACGACCGGCGGTTGCGGCAAATCAACGGTGTCCGGCGGGGACGCGTCGGCGTCCGGAGCGGCGAGAGCCGACGCAGGCCGGGCAGCCGGCACCGGTCTGCGCGTCGTCACACGGTCCCAGAACCCCGCCAATCCGGGCTTGCTGCCGAGATATCCGCTACCGCCAAGCGCTTCCACGACCTGCTTCGCCGACATCGGTTCGCCGAAGAAGAACCCCTGGCCGAAATCACACTCCAGCTCGGCAAGCCGAGATCTCTGATCTTCGCCCTCGATGCCTTCAGCAATCACATCGAGCCGAAGATCATGGGCGAGGAGGATGATCGTCTCGAGGATGATCATCGCCTTTTCGTCCTCGGGATCAGCTTCCAGGAAACTCTTGTCCATCTTTATGGTGTCGAACGGCATCCGGCGCAGGCTGGCGAGGGCCGAATAGCCGGTGCCGAAATCATCACAGACAAGTCCGATTCCCAGGCCCCTCAGCCGCTCGAGAATTTCGATCGTGAGCTCGGGATTTTCCATGACCAGAGTCTCGGTCACTTCGAGCTTGAGCGTTCCCGGGATGATGTCTTCCCGCCCCAGCAGCGAGCGCATGTCTTCGACCAGATCGGCGCCAAGCAGCTGCATCGACGATAGACTCACCGAGACGAAAAGCGGCTTCTCCGGGCGAAAGGCACGCTGCCAGATACCGAGCTGCCGGGCTGCTTCGTTCAGCACCTGGCGGTTGAGATCCTTGATGACGCCGGTCTCTTCTGCAAGCGCGCGGAATGCGTCGGGCGCCAATAGCCCCGCCGTGCGGTGCCGCCACCGGATCAGCGCCTCGAAGCCCGCGAGCTGAGTGTCGGCCAGGCGGGCAATCGGCTGGAACAGGACCTCGATTTCGCTGCGCTCGATCGCCTTGCGCAAGTCCTGCTCCAGGTTCAGGAGCTCGGAGCGCTCGCTGCGCATTTCCTGGCGGAAAAACTCGATCGAATCCCGCCCCCGGCGCTTGGCTTCATAAAGAGCGATCTCGGCATCTTTCGCGAAGTCCTCGGCGGAAGCCGGATCATCGACAAAGCGAGCGACGCCATAGCTCGCGGTCAAAAACAGCTCGCGGTTTCGCAGCCTGATCGGGCGTGAAAGCGCCCCACGCAGCTGCTCGGTGAACGGAATCACATCCCGCTTGGGCTTCTTGCCGTTGAAGATCACCGCGAACTGATCGCCAGGCAGCCGGGCGAGCGTATCCTCGGGGCCGATCAGGCCAGCAAGCCGACGCGCGGTCACCGACAAAAGGCTGTCGCCTGCTTCGAAACCGAGGCCCTCATTGACGGTCTTGAAGCGATCGAGATCAATGACGATCACGTACAGCTCGCGATTGTTTTCCATGTGAGCCCGCCGCATGGCGACCTCGAGTCGATCGGCGAATAGAGCCCGATTGGGGAGGCCGGTCACTCGGTCGCGAACGGCGTCGGACAGCAGGCGATCTTCCGACCGCTTCCTGCCCGTGATGTCGGCGAGCGTGCCGATACAGCGCGACGCACGGCCATCGGGGCCGACCACGGCACGGGCGCGCAACAGATACCAGCGATACGTGCCATCGTGCCTGCGCAGCCGGAACTCCTGAGAAAAGGTCCCTCGTCCGCGCCGTTCGGCTGCCTCCACCGCAGCGACATAAGCCGCCCTGTCACCCGGATGAACAAGCTCTATCCAGGACTTCAGTCCGCGCCCCGTCACCGCGCCGGCCTCCAGCCCGAGAGCGCGCTCGAGCTCGGGACCGACGTACAGCGCGCCGCGATCGGCCTGCCAGTCCCACACGGTCTGTTCCGCTCCGGCAAGGGCCAGCGCGCGTCTGCCCGAGTCTTCGTAGAACCGGCTCGACAGTATGCCGTGACTGAACGCGAACTGCGCCAGGGTGAAGCCCAAGGTCAGCAGCACCAGCGCCAGGCCGGCCGCGATGATCAGACGAGCACCCGCCCACGGAAGGATGTCGAGCACAGCGACCGCGGCAACCACCGTCCAGACAAGCAGGATGCTCCAGGTGAACATGGAAGCGCGGGCACGGGTGCCGCCTTCCCGCCACAGCATGAAAATGAGCGCATACCCCAACACGGCAACGAGGCCGAAGAGCAGCCGTGCAGTCCCGGAGACGGCGGCAGGTTGGTAGAAGCCGAAGACGGCGAGCAGGCCCGCCAGGCCGGCGAGGACGGCCAAGCCGTTTCCAAGCGGCGGCATCCGCCTTCGCAGCTCAAGCAGACTAACCAGGCACGATAGCAAGCCGGCCAACATCAGGCTTTCAACGAATGCCCGGATTTGCTGGCCGCCTTCCGAGCCGAGCGGCAGCCAACCCGCGATCAGCGGAAGGTACCCGGCTTCAATCGCCAGGAAGGCGACAGAGGACCAGGCGAACAGCGCGGCGGCCAGAAACACCGCTTTCTGACGGGCGATGAAGAAGCTGACGATGGCGATGCCCAGGAGCATTGCGATGCCGAGAATGACGCCGCGAAAAAATGCAAACTCGCTATCCTGGGCGGCAAATGCCGAGCGCTGCCACAGCGTGAGATCGGACAGGCCGGCCGAGGTCAACTCCAGCGCGAACGTCTGCGACGAGTTGGGAGCCATGGTGAACCCCAGGGCGTCGGCTCCCAGAGCGCGCAGGTTGGTCATGTCGAGGCCGGCGCTCGTCGATACCGAATACAACCGGCTGCCCTGGCGCTTCGGCCAGATGAGGCCGGATGCAACGAAACTCTGATGTGGACTGACGATGACGAGATCGCGCGGAAACGCATCCGGATTGAGAAGCGAAAAAACGACCCAGCGATGAAGGGGTCCAGGGCCCGCGGCCTGCACCGTGAGGCGGGTCTTTTGCGTTCCGTTGCTGCCGGCCAGTTCGATCGACACCTGACTCTTCTCGGTCTCGACCGCTTCGAGCACTGGAATCAGATCGATGCTCGGCGTCTTCAGCGCGGCGTTGATGATATCGCGCGCCTCCACCGGCTGGCTGCCGACCACCAGCAATACAAGGATCAGATAGAGAAAGTGCGCAAACCGGCTAATGCTGTTGTTCCTCTAGTAACCGAAGTGCCCCGATTTTTCGGTCCCTTGGTACCCGGCGCAGGTCGCCAAGGCAAGCAGGCACGCCATCGATGCTCACCGTTCGTCCTAGCCGTTACGATCCTCAGCAAGCATGGCAAAAAGAAGGTGATCGTGCCACTCGCCGTTGATCTTCAGGTATCGGCGCGCGCGGCCCTCCGGGGTGAATCCGCTGGCTTCAAGAAGCCGCACCGAGGCTTCGTTATGCGGCAGACAGGCCGCTTCCAGGCGATGTAAACCCAGCGGGCCGAAAGCGTACGGCAGTATCGTGCTGATGGCATCGCGCATGTACCCCCGGCGGGCGAAAGGCGCCCCGACCCAGTACCCAAGTGTTGCCGTTTGGGCCACACCGCGCCTGACATTGGAGAGCGTCAGCCCCCCGCAAAGCAGCGACTCGGGCTGCGTGAATATCAAAAAGGGGTAGGCGGCATCCTCTTCGATATCGCGCCAAGACCGCTTCACGCGGTGGCGGAAAGCGGTTCGTGTCAGCTCGTCATGTGCCCACAGAGGCTCCCAGGGTTCGAGGAACTGGCGGCTCTTTGCGCGCAATGCAGACCAGCTCGCGTGATCGGCCATCTGCGGAGCCCGCAAAAAAACCCGCGCGCCGCGCAGCACGGGCACCGCAGCCAAGTCGACGAGACCTGCAAGGAATGCCATCTCTCAAGAACTCCCGGCCGCAGCTGCGCATTCGATCCCGAATCCCTGCATCCGGACAAATGTGCTCCACTCAGGCAAACTTTGCCGCGATCCCATCCGTCGATGCAAGGGATTTGAGCGCGCCTACGGCCGACATGGCGGGTCTTGTAGATGTCATCAGGTCATGGGCGAGTTGCTTGATGTCGTCACTCGACAGCTTGTCGATCCTCGCCACCAGATCGGTGAGCTCCGGCACCCGCCCGAAGGCGAGGAACTGCCGCGCGATCTGATCGGCGCGTGAAGAAGCGCTTTCAAGATTCATGACAAGGCCAGCCTTGAGCTGAGCTTTGGCCCGCGCCAGCTCCGGTTCGTTGACATCGGTGGTCAGCGTAAGCATGACGTCAGTCATGATGTCGGCGACCTGGTTGGCGTTGGCGGGAGAGGTCGCTGCGTAGACATTCAGTATGCCGACGTCCTGGTAGGACGAGGAGAAACTGAAAATCGAGTAGCACAAGCCGCGCTTCTCCCGCAGTTCCTGAAACAGCCGGGAGGACATCCCTCCGCCCATGACGCTCGCCAAAACCTGCAAAGCATAGATCCGTTCGTCGCGGTAACCGGGTGCGGAAAAACCCAGGACCAGATGCACCTGGTCGAGCGGTCGATCGGCCGACCTGTAGCCGCCGCCGAATCGAGGCGTCGACCACACCGGCACCGCCCCGTTTTGCAGTTTCTGGAACTGGCGCGAAGCCGCCTCTAGCAGTTCACCGTGGTCGATATGGCCCACTGCCGCAATGACCATGCGCGGCGTTCGGTAGTGGGCTTCGCGATAGCCGCGGATCGTGGACGCGTCAAAACCTGCAACGCGGCGGGCCTCGCCGAGGATCGAGCGTCCCAACGGATGATCCGGGAATGCGGCCGAGTTGAGCAGTTCGAAAACCAGATCGTCGGGGGCATCGTTTGCAGCGGCTATCTCCTGCAAAATGACGTCTTTCTCGCGCTCCAATTCGTCGACGTCGAACACGGGATCGCTGACGATGTCGGCGAGAATGTCCAATGCCAACGGCCAATCGTTGCGCAGCACCCGTGAGTAATAGGCCGTAGTCTCCATGCCCGTACCGGCATTGAGTTCGCCACCGACCCCCTCGATCTGCGAGGCGATATCCATCGCGCTGCGCCGCCCCGTACCCTTGAACGCAATATGTTCCAGAAAATGGGCGACGCCGCCTTGATCAGGCTGCTCGTCGCGGGCCCCGGCCTTGACCCAAATGCCCAGCGCCACCGTCTCGAGATGCGGCAACGCTTCGGTCAGGACGTGGATGCCGCTGGCAAGGCGCGATACGTGAACCGCCATGGGAAGATTAGGTCCGGGACAGGATGTAATCCTGGACTGCCTGGAGGTCGTTCGGCAAGACCATAAATCTCTCTTTCTTGACCAATAGATCGGCGAGCCGCCCGGGCAACGCCGGACGTACGCCGCTCGCCTTTTCGACAGAGTCGGGGAACTTGGCAGGGTGAGCCGTTGCCAGAGTGACCATCGCATCGCTTGTGGCGGCGTGCCGCCTCGCAACGACATAGCCGACGGCCGTATGCGGATCAATCAGCCTGCCCGTAGACTGATACATCGTCTTTATCATGCCCAGAACGGAGGCCTCGCCGGCATGGCCGGAGCCAAAGTCGGCGCGAATTGCGGCAAGGGCATGGGAAGTCAGGGCAAACGCACCCGATCGAGCGAGCCGGTCAGCCGAAAGAACCACTTCTGCCGGGTTTCGACCCGCAACCTCGAATAGCAGGCGCTCGAAATTGCTCGAAACCTGGATATCCATCGAAGGGCTCGAGGAAGCAGTGACCGAATGTACTTCGTAGCGTCCGGTTACCAGCGCCCGGTCGAGGATATCGTTGACGTTGCAGGCGATGACCAAGCGCTGAATCGGCAGCCCGATGCGCTTGGCCACGTACCCGGCATAGATGTTGCCGAAGTTTCCGGTCGGAACGGTAAAGCTCACCGCTCTTTCGGGCGCTCCCAGGGACAGGGCGGCGGTGACGTAGTAGACGACCTGAGCGACGATGCGCGCCCAATTGATTGAATTGACCGCCGCCAGCTCGACGCGATCGCGAAACGACCCGTCGTTGAACATGGCTTTGACGAGCGCCTGGCAGTCATCGAAGTTCCCTTCCACGGCAATGTTGTGCACGTTGTCTGCCGGGACGGTGGTCATCTGACGGCGCTGCACGTCGCTCACCCGGCCGTGCGGATGGAGCACGAACATCGAGACGCGGCTGCTCGACCGGAATGCCTCGATTGCGGCGCCGCCGGTATCGCCCGAGGTCGCGCACAGGACGGTCGCGCGAGCGCCGCGCCGCTCGAGCGCCCAGTCCATGAGGCGTGACAGAAGCTGCATCGCCAGATCCTTGAAGGCAAGCGTCGGGCCATGAAAAAGCTCGAGGAGCCAGTGGTGGCTATCGACCTGGCTAAGCGGCGCGACGGCCGGGTGGCTGAAGACTGCGTAGGCGCGGTCAATATGCCGGCGGAGCTCGACGCCAGTCATGAAACCGTGGGTGAACGGGGCAAGCACAGCTTCGGCTACTTCAGCGTACGGTCGCCCGTGGAGCTTCCGCAGCGCCGAAGAATCGAGACTTGGCCAATGTTCAGGGACATACAGTCCGCCGTCCCGGGCAAGGCCGGAAAGCATGACGTCCTCGAAGCCGAGGGGAGGAGCTGAGCCCCGCGTGGAAATGTAGCGCACCGACGGGAATCCCTGATGGCGGCCGTGCGCGGACTTTACGCCGAGGCCCAAACATAAATGCTGGAAAACAGAAACAGCCAGATCACATCAACGAAATGCCAGTACCAGGCCGCTGCTTCAAATCCGAAGTGCCGCTCCGGACTGAAATGTCCGGCGATGGCGCGGAAGAAGCAGACGATCAGAAAAATCGTCCCGATGATCACATGGAAACCATGAAATCCGGTCGCCATGAAGAACGTCGAGCCATAAATGTTGCCGCCATGGTCGCGGTTGAAGGCAAACGCTGCGTGGCCGTATTCGTAGGCCTGCACTGCCGTGAACAGGATGCCGAGAAGGATGGTGAGCGCCAGTCCCCACTTCAGTCCGGCGCGGTCATTGTGCAGGAGAGCGTGGTGGGCCCAGGTGACGGTAGTTCCCGAAGTCAGCAGGATCAGCGTATTGAAAAGGGGCAGATGCCAGGGATTGAACGCAACGATGCCCTTTGGCGGCCACTGACCGCCGGTTTCGGCCAGGCGCGCCACCTGGCGCTCGTCGCCCGGATACAGACTGACGTCGAAAAAAGCCCAGAACCAAGCGACGAAGAACATGACTTCCGAGGCAATGAACAGAATCATGCCATAGCGCAGGTGCAGACTGACGACTTTGGTGTGATCGCCCCTCTCGCCCTCCTTGATCACGTCACGCCACCACATGAACATGACATAGAGAACCCCGAGCGCGCCAAGCAGCATCACCCACGGCCGCGAACCGTGCATCCAGATGATTGCCCCCAGCGCCAGCACGAAGGTGGCGACCGAGCCGATGATCGGCCAGGGGCTCGGGTCAACGAGGTGAAAGCCGTGTCGCTTGGCGTGGCTGTCGGCCATATCACCCGCTCCCGGCAGCGGGTTGCCTGACTTCCCCGGTCGGAGCTACCGGAAGCCAATCACCATCAGAAGTCACGGGATAGAACGTGTATGACAGAGTGATGGTCTTCAGTTCTTTGAGATCCAGGTCATCGGAAATCGCCGGATCGACAAAGAATACCACCGGCAAGTCGGCGGCGGCGCCGGCTTGCAAGGTCTGTTCAAGAAAACAGAAGCATTGAATTTTTGAGAAGTACTTGCCCGCCTTGTCGGGTGTGACGTTGAAGACAGCCGAGCCGGTAACGGCGGCATCAGCATCGTTGCGCACGCGATAGTGCGCCATGACCTCCTCGCCGATGCGCACCCGCAGACGGCGCTGCACGGGTGCGAACATCCAAGGCAGATTGCCGCCGGTGTTGGCATCGAACTCGACGGTCACTTCACGCGCCAGCCTCCGGGTCGGCGCCGCGTTGGCGCGCTGCGTCGTACCGCCGTAGCCGGTGACCTGGCAAAAGAGCTTGTACAGCGGGACCGACGCATAGGTGAGCGCCACCATCGCGGCGACCACGGCGGCGCAAGCCGCTGCCGCGGTGGCATTCGGGCGGGCGTTCAAGATCGATGCCATCGCCCGCGGCGCTCAGAAATCCCGCAGAGCGACGTTGCCGCCCAGGCGTACTATGGTGGTCACGAAAAACAGGATGACGAGCCCGGCGAGGGCGAGCGCCAGCACGATCGAACGGCGACGTCTCACCGCCTGCTCGGAAGGGCCGGTCTGTCTGGTCACAATCGCCCCGTCACGCGGCCGCCCCGGGCGGCCCGCCAAGCTGCTCGGCGAGCACAAGCGCAAAGATCGCGAACAGGTAGAGGATCGAATATCCAAAAAGATACCGGGCAGCCTTGCGCATGCTGTCGCTGTCGCCAGCCCTCGCGAGACACCATGCGTAACGGACAAACAACATGCCAAGTATCGCGGCAAGGACGAGATAAGGCAATCCGACGATGCCAGACACTGCCGGCGCGAAGGCTACCGGCAGAAGAAGGAGAGAGTAGATCAGAATCTGCCGGCGCGTCTCGTCGACACCGGCCACCACCGGGAGCATCGGCACTCCGGCACGCGCATAGTCCTCCATCCGGCACAACGCGAGCGCCCAGAAATGCGGCGGCGTCCAGACGAAAATGATCAGGAACAGCGTGAGCGGCGCCCAATCGATCGACCCGCTCGAAACCGCCCAGCCGATGATCGGCGGAAAGGCGCCGGCGGCGCCGCCGATGACGATGTTCTGCGGCGTAAGGGGTTTGAGCCACATCGTGTAGACGACGACGTAAAAGAAGATCGTGAAGGCCAAAAGGCCGGCGGCGAGCCAGTTGGCGACCAGACCGAGCAGAAGTACGGACGCTGCCGCCAGCGTCAGCCCAAAACCGAGCGCCTCGCCCGGCGCCATGCGCCCACGCGGCAAAGGCCGGCTGGCGGTACGGCGCATCAATGCATCGGTATCGGCGTCGTACCACATGTTCAGGGCCCCTGCCGCTCCGGCGCCGATGGCAATGGCCAACAGCGCGACGAAGGCCAGCCAGGGATGAATGGCCCCGGGCGCAGCAACGATCCCCACCAGTGCAGTAAACACGACCAAGGACATCACCCGCGGTTTCATCAGCGCGAAGAAGTCCTCGGCCGAGGCAATGCCGAGCCGCGCGCCGCTCTGCGGTGCTGTTGCGGCCTGGGTAACGATCGAGCTTCTTGGCATCGGCATGGGCCTCGCGACCTCTATTTTATGACGGGAAGGGTATTGAACTGATGAAATGGCGGCGGCGAGGACAGGGTCCACTCCAGCGTCGTCGCACCGGCACCCCACGGATTGTCGGCGGCCTTGTCTTTGCGCGCGAGCGCCTGAAACAAGCCGAAGAGAAACACGGCGATGCCCAGCGCCGACACATAGGACCCGATCGAGGAGACCATGTTCCAGCCCGCGAAGGCATCAGGATAGTCGATGTAGCGACGTGGCATTCCGGCGAGGCCGAGGAAATGCTGCGGGAAGAATACGAGGTTTACGCCGGCGAAGGTGATCCAGAAGTGGAGCTTGCCGACGGTCTCGTCGTAGTTGTACCCGAACATCTTGGGGAACCAGTAGTACCAGCCGCCGAAGATCGCGAACACGGCGCCGAGCGAGAGCACATAATGGAAGTGCGCGACAACGTAGTAGGTGTCGTGCAGCGATCGATCGACGCCGGCGTTGGCCAGCACCACGCCGGTGACGCCGCCGATCGTGAACAGAAAGATGAAGCCGATCGCCCACAGCATCGGCGTGCGAAACTCGATCGAGCCACCCCACATGGTGGCGATCCACGAAAAGATCTTTACTCCGGTCGGCACCGCAATGACCATCGTCGCTGCGACGAAGTAGGCCTGTGTATCGACGTTCAGCCCAACGGTGAACATGTGGTGCGCCCACACCACAAAGCCGATCACACCGATCGCCACCATGGCGTACGCCATCCCGAGATAGCCGAAGACCGGCTTTCTCGAGAACGTCGACACGATCTGACTGACCATTCCAAAACCTGGAATGATGAGGATATAGACTTCCGGATGACCAAAGAACCAGAACAGGTGCTGGAACAGGATCGGGTCACCGCCCTTCTCGGGCACAAAAAAGCTCGAGCCGAAGTTGCGGTCGGTCAACAGCATGGTGATGGCTCCCGCCAGCACGGGCAGCGCCAGAAGCAGCAGGAACACTGTTACCAGGATGGCCCAAACGAACAGCGGCATCTTGTGCATGCTCATGCCGGGTGCGCGCATGTTGAAGATCGTGGTGATGAAGTTGATGGCGCCCAGGATCGAGGAGGCGCCCGCCAGATGCACCGACAGGATGGCGAAGTCCATCGCCGGACCGCCACCCAACGACAGGGGTGCGTAGAGGGTCCAGCCGCCGCCCACTCCCATGAAGCCATCCTGGCCTTCCACGAAGAACGAGATCAGCAGCAGGAGAAAGGCCGGCACCAGGAGCCAGAACGATATGTTGTTCATGCGCGGGAAGGCCATGTCCGGCGCACCGATCATCAGCGGCACGAACCAGTTGCCGAAACCGCCGATCATCGCCGGCATGACCATGAAGAAGATCATGATCAGCCCGTGAGCCGTCACGAAAGCGTTGTACATGTGCTTGCCGGCATCGAGAGCCGTGGCTTCGGGGATGCCATACGTCATCTCGGCCAGGCCATGAAAAATCTGGATCCCCGGCTCGGCAAGCTCGATGCGCATGGCGATTGAAAGCAAACCGCCGATTACGCCCGCAATAATGGCAAGGACAAGGTACATCGTGCCGATGTCCTTGTGGTTGGTCGAGTAGGCGTAGCGCCGCCACCCGGAAGGGTGATGTTCGTATTCGCCGTCGATCGCGCGCGCTTCAGTCACCCCACTCGCACCCCTACTCGTCGGCCATGCGGACTGCCGCCGCCTCGCCACGCGCAGCCAGACCGGCGACAAACCGGTCCACCTCGCCAATTCCGGCGCCTTTTGACTTTTCCAACCAAGTGGTGAAATCGGCCTCCGAGACTACGCGCACCGCGATCGGCATGAAAGCATGGTCCTTGCCGCACAGTTCCGAACACTGGCCGTAGTAGATGCCTTCGATCTCGGCCTTGAACCAGTCTTCGTTCAGCCTGCCTGGAACAGCGTCGATTTTGGAGCCAAAGGAGGGGATGGTCCACGCGTGAATGACGTCGCTGGCCGTAACCAGGATACGGACCGTCTTGTTTATCGGCACCACCATCGGGTTGTCCACGGCCAGTTGCCGAGGCTCGCCGGCTGCGAGTGCATCGGCGTCGTCCTTTCGGTTCGAATCGAAGGCAATTCCTCCCCGGTCGGGATACTCGTAGGACCAATACCACTTGTTTCCAGTGATCTTCACCGTGAGGTCGGCCTCGGGAATGTTGCGCTGAAAATAAAGGAGCCTGAACGAGGGGATGGCGATCGCGATCAGGATAACGATCGGAACCACCGTCCAGGCGACCTCGACCACGGTGTTGTGAGTTGTCTTCGAAGGAACGGGATTGGCTTTCGCGCTGAACCGGATGACCACGTAAGCAAGCAGGGCAACCACAAATACAGATATCGCGACCGCGATCAGCAGCAAAAAATTGTGGAATGAGGCGGTCGACCGGGCAACCGGCGTAGCTGCCTGCTGAAGCCCCAATTGCCAGGGATCAGGCTGGCCGAGGCCTGCCGCAGAAACATCGCTCGCCAAAGCCATCGCCAAGGCGACAGCCACAGCTCCCAGGAGGCGCAGGAGTTGAATCCTTTTTCGTCGAGCAATCACAATCAGCAGCCTCCGTACCGCATGCCATGGGGGTAAACCTTCCGGCACGCGGGAAACGATGCGGGAATCAATCTCGCAATTCCGCCTCAATTGTAAACGATCAAGTCAGCACTCGCGTGCGACAGAACGAGCGACGGCAGCGACTATTTGACACAACAATCGCGGGGATGACTCATTCGGATGCGACCCCTAGAGCATCGAGCCGGCCTTGCCGGCGGTTGCGCAGCTTGAAGTATGCTTCGCCGGCACAGCCTGGGTGGTAAGCTCTCCAGGCGAAGAAATGGAGCGACGAATATCGTGAGCAAGAGATTCGGTCTTTTCCTGCGCCTGGCCATCATGCTTCCCTTGTGCACCGGCCTGAACCTGGAGCAGCCGACGGATGTCGCGCAGCCAGCCCAGACCCAGACCAAGAAAGCACAGACCAAGAGGGCGCAGGCCAAGAAGCCTGCATTCGGCCCGCGGGCGCCAACCGGCGGCGAGGCCGGTCCAGCCGCTGAAACGATCGCTACGTTCGATGACTGGAAAGTGCAGTGCGAGGCGCCACGGGCCCCCAAGAAGAGCGATCCCAACGCTGCGCCCGAAGCCGGCGCGGCGAACTCGTCCGGGAAGTCCGACAGCGAGGCTCTTGCTCCACCGCCGCCCGAGGAGCCGGAGGTGGCCGGGCAGCCGGCCGCGGCAGAAGCTTCCAAACGGGTCTGCGGTATGATGCAGACGACGCGCAGCGAAAAGGTGCCGCAGATCGGTCTGTCGCTGTTCATCGCCAGGGCAAGACAGGGCGACAAAACGCAGACCCAGATGCGGCTTCTTGCGCCCATCGGAGTCTACCTGCCGACGGGCGTGGCGCTCGAGATCGACGGAAGTCCGATCAGCCGCGTACCGTTCAGCCGCTGCCTGCCGCAGTTCTGCGTGGCCCTCGCAGAAGCGTCACAGGAAACGCTCGACAAGATGATCAAGGGGGAAGCAGCCAACTTCATAGTGTATCAGGGCCCTGGAGCGGGTTTGCCGATGAAGATTTCGCTCAAAGGCTTCGGCAAGGCGCTCGAGACGCTCGACAGCCAGTAAATCCCGGCGGCCTGGGCGGCGGCCGTGGGAGCACCTACATTGGCGCCATAAGTGGCCCCTCTTGAGCGGTACGAACATGACCAACCCAAGTTTGCTTCCGGAATTGGACCGTGGCCAAGCGGGAAAAATTACCGCTGAGGCGCTCAGCGGTGCGGACGACGGAGAACTCTTTCTCGAGTACCGTCAGTCGGAAGCCCTCGTGTTCGACGATGGGCAACTGAAGAATGCCTCATTCGATACAAGCCAAGGGTTTGGTCTCAGGGCCACCGCAGGTGAAACAACCGGCTACGCGCACAGCAGCGAGGTATCGGAAGATGCGCTGAAGCGGGCCGGAACTACGGTCCGCTCCATTATGCGAACAGGCGGAAATCATGCTCTGCCGCCACAGAAGACGAATCAACAGCGGTACACCGACCGCAATCCCATCGACGAGCTTCCTTTTGCCCGCAAGGTCGCACTCCTCACCGAGGCCGACGCTTTTGCACGCTCACTCGATCCCCGCATCAAGCAGGTTTCGATATCCCTGAGCGGTGAATGGCAGTTCGTCGAAGTGGTGCGCCCCGACGGATTCGCAGGACGTGACATGCGACCGCTGGTACGCTTCAATGTCAGTGTCGTCGCCGCCGAGGGCTCGCGCCAGGAAAGCGGCAGCTACGGCTTTGGCGGGCGGGCCGGTTACGGCGATCTCCTCACCGCGGAGCGCTGGCAGTTCGCCGTGCGCGAGGCGCTGAGGCAAAGCCTGGTGTCGCTAACGGCGGTCGCCGCGCCAGCCGGAGAAATGGACGTCGTGCTCGGTCCCGGGTGGCCTGGCATCCTCCTCCATGAGGCGATCGGGCATGGCCTGGAAGGCGACTTCAACCGCAAGAAGAGCAGCGTCTTCACCGAACTGATGGGCAAACGCATCGCGGCGAGCGATGTTACCGTCGTTGATGACGGTACCCTTCACGACCGGCGCGGATCGTTGTCGATCGACGACGAGGGCACGCCCAGCCATCGAACGGTGCTGATCGAGAACGGCATCCTCGTCGGCTTGATGCAGGACCGGCTCAACGCTCGGCTGATGGAGGTCAAGCCTACGGGTAATGGCCGCCGCCAGTCTTTCGCCCATGCGCCGATGCCGCGCATGACCAACACGATGATGCTCGACGGCAAGCACGATCCGCAGGAGATCCTTGGTTCTGTGCGCTCGGGCCTGTACGCGGTGAACTTCGGCGGCGGCCAGGTCGACATCACCAGCGGCAAGTTCGTGTTTCACTGTACCGAGGCCTACAAGCTCGAGAACGGAAAGGTCGGCGCACCGGTCAAGGGCGCCATGATCATCGGCAGCGGCGCCGAGGCGCTGAAGCGCATTTCCATGGTCGGCAACGATTCGAAGCTCGAATTCGGGCATCGGGACGTGTGGCAAACAGGGACAGGGAGTTCCAGTCGGCGTTGGCCAGCCGACGTTGCGTTTGGATCGCATCACGGTCGGTGGAACTGCGGCGTGACGCTGCCGGCCGGGATGGCGGTTACCGGATGACGATCGGCGAGGCGCTCGACGCCGCCCAGGGCGGTACTCTCTTCGAAAGACTGGCGCCGATAGCAGGGCTGTCGGCCAGCGATTGCCGCAAGGCGTTGGGCGGCCTGTGTCCGGCAATAGCGGCCCGGATGCAGGAGACCGCACGCGATCCCGAACGGTTCAGCCAGCTTCTCGAACGGCTTGACGACGATGCGGGCGATCTGCTCATCGACGCCGATCCGGACAGCCGCGATGCGCAAGACGACGGCCGCGCCGTGCTGGTCAGTGTCTACGGCTCGGAAGAGGCGGCTCTTGATGAGGCGCGTGCGACTGCGAAAGCCCTGCGTCTCGACGAGAACGCAACCCTCCGCCTGCTGCCGGTGGCTGCGGCACTCGTGCTCGCGGTGCTGGCCAAGCGGCATAAAGAACTTGCCGGGCCGGCTGCCGATGCGGAGAACGGCGCGGCAAGCGAAGCGCCCCCGGCGGCGCTGCCTTCGGGATCAGGCCGGGGCATTCTGTCGGTCCTGGTAGCGGCGATCGGCGCCGGCATGGCCCGCGCGGTCATGAACCGGCTGTCGCCCCGGCGAAGGCGGCGCTCGTCTTATCGGCGTAGCGGCTCCAGCAGAAGCACAGGTTATTCGCGGAGCCGGCGGCGGCGCCGGCAGCCCTCGCTGGAGGAGATGTTCCGCGATCTCCTCGGACGATGATGGGGAAATTGCGCACCCGGCGTTGCGCCTGAGCTCAGTAGGCGAAGTCGCGAAACACTCGATCGATGTCGCCGCCCCATTCGTGATTGAAGAGAGCCACCAGATCCTCGGCACGGGTGCGATCCCTGGCGACGATATCATCGAGCACGTCGAGGAAAAAACATTCATCGCGTCCGCGCGACGCCTTCAGTGCGCGCTTCGCGAGACCGGCACGTGACAACTTCAGCACGTCGCGGGCGACATCGCGAACGCTGCGGCCACCGATGCGTGCCGCCAATGCGTGGCGAGGAACCGCCGCGCGCAGCTCCTCCCGCTGATCGGCCGTCCACCCCTTGACCAGATCCCAGGCGCCGTCGAGGGAAGTCTGATCATAGAGAATCCCGACCCACACGGCGGGCAACGCGCACAGGCCCCGCCATGGGCCTGAATCAGCGCCGCGCATCTCGAGATATTTCTTCAACCGCACTTCGGGAAAGATCGTCGTCAGATGGTCGGACCAGTCCTGCATGGTCGGCCGTTGGCCCGGCAGCCGGGCAAGCCTACCGGCAAGAAAATCCTTGAAGCTCGCGCCGGCCACGTCGATGTAGCGACCGTCGCGGTAGACAAAGTACATCGGTACGCCGAGCGCATAGTCAACGTAGCGCTCAAACCCCATGCCGCTTTCGAATGCAAACGGAAGCAGGCCGGTACGGTCGGGATCGGTATCACGCCAGATTTCAGCGCGGAACGTCTTGTAACCGTTCGGCCGGCCTTCCAGGAAGGGTGAGTTGGCGAAGATCGCGGTGATGACCGGCTGCAGAGCGAGGCCAACGCGCAGCTTTTTCACCATGTCGGCTTCGGACGAGAAATCAAGATTGACCTGAACCGTGCACGAGCGAAACATCATGTCGCGGCCAAGCCTGCCCTTGCGGTCCATGTACGGCGCCATGATCTGATAACGTCCCTTGGGCATCATGGGAATTTCGGCGCGCGTCCATTTGGGTGATACGCCCAGACCCAGAAATCCGATACCGAGCACGTCGCCGACTTCGCGTACCTGGGCCAGATGATTGTGCACCTCCTCGCAGGTGTCGTGGAGAGTTTCGAGCGGCGCCCCGGAGAGTTCGAATTGTCCGCCGGGCTCGAGTGAAATCGATCCTCCGCCGCTCGGATCGGTCAGACCAATCAGATGGGAATTTTCCTCCACCGGTGACCAGCCGAAGCGATCCCGCAGGCCTTCAAGAAGCGCTTTGATCGAACGCCTGCCGTCGTAGGGGACCGGGCTCAGAGTATCGGTCAGAAACGGAAATTTCTCGTGCTCCGTGCCGATGCGCCAAGCTGCACGGGGCCGTGCGCCGGAGGCAAGGAACTCGACGAGCTGGCCGCGAGTCTCAATCAGCGCACGGGCATCGGGCGTATCTTTGGTGGGCACGCTCAAGTCAGGGACCTTCGGCATCTCCAGAAGCTGGCTGAGCGGGCTTCTCTAGCGCTGTTTCCGGCGAAGTGGAATCACTTCGCCGACAAGAAACCGCGCCAGATACAATGGTGGAGCAGGTTCTTATCGGAAAAGTGTGTACACTTTTCCGGAACCTGCTCTAGCAAGAAACAAAACCGCGAGTCATGCGGCAGCCGGCGTGATCTGTCGGCGTGATCTGGACGCCGACGACGATCCCGCTACACTCTATAGCACAGCACCAACAGGTGCCCGTTTCATGTCCAGCGGGTCGCTGGTGGCCGCATGACTCGCGGCTTTGTTTCTTGCTAGGATTGAATCCGCGGATACCGAGCCGGATCAACGTTGCTTTCAGGCTCTCGCGCTCGCGGCTAGGCCGCTTGGCATCTTCGTCCTTGATTGTCGGGATCGCTACCATCTTGCAGTGATCACGCTCGCCACGCAGCCAGCCGAGAAAAACGCGTTTGAGCAGCTTTCGAGCCGATCGGTCTTGGCGCGCTGGCGCTCACGCGACACCGCAACGCTGGTCGGATGGATCACATAGGCTTCGATCCGTCGTGCCCCACAGCCACCGCGCCAGCCAAAAACCGTCGCGGCCAGCTTCGAAAGCCCTACGATCCGCTCGATCTTATGGCCGGCTTTGACGGCCTCCTTCCGCCATCGCTGCAACAGCACCAAGAGCGCTTCCTCATCCGCACCCTGCTTCTTCAGGGGCTGCCGCGTGAGGCCAGGGACAAGACCCGCGATCAGCCAGCTCTTGAATCTCAATTCAATCACCGCAACCAGCGTGCTAGTCTGATCGAAGGCGACGAGAGATCGGCTCAAATCGTTCCGTTTCATCGGACGCTCCATCTGTCGGTTTCACAGCAACGATGGTGCCATGTCCTCGTCGCCTACCCCATAGCATCTCCTTTGGAGGTTTTCGTACGCCGGCCACCTGAGCACGCGGTCTCGTTTGCGAGTGGCCGGCATCCGAAAACCTTCACACGAGCAGACATTGCCGCCGTCCACAAAAACGCCATTCGCCCACCCCCCAACGCCGCGATCAGACCTTCCTGGCGTTCTGCTACTACGACGCGCCAAGGGCTCGAAGCACCGCTTCAAGAGCTTGGCGTGGCAACTCGGGCCGGGCGCCTCGCTCGAGAATGCCGCGTGCCACCTGCAGCCATATGCCGATCACGATGTCGGCTGCCAGCTCTACGTCCCGCACGCTAACGCGGCCCTGGACAATCGCTTCGGCGATGTCCGCCTTGAGATTCGCGCGGACACCCAGGCCGAACTCAGTGGGGGATTGCGAGCTCTGAACCACGAGGCGCGCCCAGTCGGCGTCAGAAATCGCTCTTTCTAGGAATTGCGTGAACGCGAAAGAGAGGCGCTCGATCGGATCCCGCAGCTTGAGCCTGGCCGGTGTCAGCATCTCGTCAAAGCTCTCACCGAGCTTGGCGCCCACCGCAGCGGCCAACTCATCGATGCTCTGGAAATGATAGTAGAACGTGCCCTTGGCGACATCCGCAGCATCAACGACGGCATCTACCGTAAGCGCCTCGGGCGGATGCTCCGCAAGGAGCGTCGCTCCGGCTTCCACGATCTGCGCACGCGTCCTCGCCCGCTTCTCACGCCCGATCTCCGCCCTTCGCGCCAGATCAATCTTCGCCATTCGCCATGCCTTTCTTGCATTGCATAATTACGGAAGTACTCATATTGACCATATAGTCGGTTTGACCTAGTTGCGCAAATCGAAATTAGGGCCGGGTCAACTCGCCTCGGCTCCCTCGTCGTTGCTTCCGTGCAACCTCCCGTTTTCCCGGTCTCGTTCCGGGGACGCATGGGCAGCTTCAGCCACTGCATGTTTCCCAATGACCATCCGCCCATTGCCGGCGGCCGCGAGCTGTGGGGCTTTCCCAAGAAGCTTGCGAGCCCACTCTTCGCACGGAGACCGACACATTGGTGGGAACGCTCGACTACGGCCCGGTCCGCGTTGCGACCGCCACGATGGGCTACAAGCACAAACCCGCCGACCTCGCATCCATGCAGGCCTCGCTCGCGGAACCAAACTTCCTCCTCAAGATCATCCCCATGTCGACGACGGCACGCCGCGCATCTGCGAGCTCGTGGAGTAGTTTCCTGGAGGACATCCAACTGGGGGGCCTGGACCGGGCCGGCATCCCTAAATCTATGGTCGCATGCGCTGGCTCCTGTCGCCGGGCTGCCGGTGCTGGAGGTGGTTTCGGCGATGCACATTGTCGCCGATCTCACGCTCGCGCTCGCCAAGGTTGTGCATGACTACCTGTCGAAGGCCGAGCCCCGTTTTCAGAAAGGAAAAATCCATGAATCCGCAAAATGAAATCTCATCGACCCAGCACGCGAGCGCCAGCAGCCGGCTGGTCGATAGGGTCGCCGTAGTCACAGGAGCCGCGAGCGGCATCGGCAAGGAGATCGCGCTCGCCTTCGCACGCGAGGGGGCAAGGGTCGTGATTGCGGATCTCGATCAGAAAGCGGCCCAACAGACGGCGTCCGAGATCGATCAGGTCGCTCAGCGCGCGCTGGGGGTTGCGATGGATGTCAGCAACGAGGAGCAGGTGGGAGCCGGGATGGCGCATGTGATCCAAACCTTCGGGCGGCTGGACATCCTGGTCAGCAACTGGATCGGGGCCTTCCTGACGACCCGTGCCGCCTTGCGGCAGATGTACAGCCAGAAGAGTGGCAATATCATCTACATGGGATCCGTGCACTCCAAGGAGGCGTCACCGCTCAAGGCTCCTTACGTCACCGCCGAGCACGGTCTGGTCGGCCTGGCCAAGGTCGTGGCGAAAGAGGGGGCCGCGCATGGGGTTCGTGCCAACGTGATCGGCCCTGGATTCGTCCGCACGCCGCTGGTCGAGAAGCAGAATCCCGGAGCAGGCGCGCGAGCTCGGGATATCCGAGACGGATGTGATCAAGACGGTGATGCGAAGGAGACTATGGACGGCGAGTTCACGACTGTCCGCGAGGTGGCGGAGATAGCGGTATTCCTGGCGGCGTTCCCATCGGACGCGCTGACCGGCCAGTCGGTGGTGGTCAGCCATTGGATGGTTCATGCAGTAGCGGCTTCAGAGAAGCGCGTCCTCAACCGCCCTTCGCGCCCGATCTCCGCCGCTGCCGGATCACTTCACCGTTCGCCATGCATTCTTGCATTGCACAATTGCGCAATTCTCATATTGACTATATAGTCGTTTTGACATACTTGTCGTTTTGACCTAATTGTCCAAATTGAAATTGAGACCCGGTCAACCGGTCAAGAAAGGAAGAAGCCCGCAATGACTACGCGAATCTATCGGCAATTCGATCGAGGATCGAATCTTGATGCAACAACATCGTCCCGGACCGAGCCGGCACTCGATCTTGCGGACGACACTGAATATACTGGCCGCGAGTGCAGTGCTCGGCGCCGCAGCAATCGCGCCAAATGCCGCGCTCGCGTTTGGCCCTCCTCCACCTCCGCCTGCCCTCGCTGGTCCACCCCCTGGGCTCGCTGGTCCTCCTCCTGGCGTCGGTGGTCTTCCTCGTCCTGGCCTCGCTGGCCCTCCTCCTCGCCCTGGCGTCGGTGGCCCCGCTGGTGTCCCTCGTCTCGGTAATCCTCCTGGTCTTCGTGGTGGTCGTCACGGTGTGCAGCGTAACCTTCATGGCCGCTCCGCAGCCAAAAGCTACGGCCGATCTGCACGCTATAGCTACGGCCGCAACGGGGGGCGAAGTCGATATTATGGCGTCTATATCGATGGCAATTATGGCTCTTCCTCTAACTATGCCGATGACGGCTGCTACTATACCTACAGCTACAGGCGGCACAGGCGCGTCATCGTTTGCTCCGGAGACTGAGTGACGAGGGCAAGCTCACTGCACCCCGGTTCCGCAAGCACCGGGGTGCGGAGACATCGGCGTTCCGCCGAAGGTATGGACATGAAACAAAGAACCGGAATTATGGCAGCTCCAGCAAGTCTCAACCAGGTTGACGATGGAAGGCGAGCCGCGCGGTTGGTCGACCTGAGCATGGGACTACTTTCATCGTATTCTATATTCTGAACTCCAGAAAGTAACTACCATGTCAGACCTCCACCACCACCCCGGCAGCGGTCAAGGTTCGGCCAGTCGATGCCCCCGCCTTCGCTGGAGACGTTTGCTTTCGTCTGCCCTTGATCCATATCAAAGCACCCCCTGGGTCTGGCGTCTCGTTCGGCGTCTCGTTCGGGGATGCCCCAATGTCAACATGGGGGGTAAAATGAGATTTACAGCCGTTTTTGCCTGGCTGTGCTTGGCTCTCCTGGGTGCTTGCGACAAGCCGCCTCCTCCAGCTGCCGAAATCCGGCCTGTCCGGACCGTCACCGCCGTTGCCGGCTCGGACGGAGAACCGGTCTCGCTCACGGGCCACATCAGCGCCCAGAAGGAGCAAAGCTTCGCGTTCCGCATCGACGGTCGCATGATCAAGCGCCATGTGGAAGTTGGGCAGGTGGTACGGCCCAACGACCTTATCGCCGAGCTCGACCCCCTGCCGCAGCGCGACGCCTTGGACGCAGCCCAGGCCAAGCTTACCTGCGGCGGAGGCCACTGTCCACGAAGCCAGCAATAACATGGAGCGCAAGCGGACTCTGACGGGCCAGGGCTGGTCCACCAAGGCGGACTACGATGCCGCGGAGAGATCATTCAACACCGCCAAGGCCCAGCTCGATGTCGCCAAGGCGCAATTACATGAGGCCGAGGACCATTTCAGCTACAGCGAGCTTCGGGCGGACGCGCCGGGCGTCGTGATCTCCAGGAGCGCGGAGGCGGGAGAGGTGGTAAAGGCAGGCCAGACGATCGTCACGGTCGCGCAAGATGGCGGGACGGACGCGGTCTTTGACGTGCCCGCAACCCTCATGCGCCAGATCTCCCCTGACGTCGTGGTCACCGTCTCGCTGACCGACGATCCGCGCATCCGTACCACCGGCCGAGTGCGGGAGACCGCACCGCAGGCCGATCCGACAACCCGAACCTTCCGGGTCAAGGTCGGGCTGGACGAAATGCCCGAAGCCATGCGGCTGGGCGCGACCGTGTTCGGGCAAGCGCGCATGCTCGGAAGCAAGGGCATCGAGCTTCCGGCGACTGCGCTGACGATGGTCGACAACAAGCCGGCCGTGTGGGTGGTCGATCCCAAGAGCTTGCAAGTGTCGCTGCGCACCGTCGAACTGGAGCGGCACGGCTCTTCCAGCATCGTCGTGTCGCAGGGCATCGAGCCTGGCGAGCTGGTGGTCATCGCCGGCGTGCACGCGCTGCGGCCCGGGCAGAAAGTTCGCCTGCTCGGCGGGTCATCATGACAGGATTTGGCGGGCCATCGTGACAAGCTTCAATCTTTCAGCCTGGGCGATCACGCACCGCCCGCTCGTGCACTATTTCATGGCGCTGCTCGTCGTCATTGGCGTCGCCTCCTACATGAAACTCGGGCGCAACGAGGATCCTACCTTCACCATCAAGGCGATGACAGTGAGGACACAGTGGCCGGGCGCGACACTCAACGACACGCTGCTGCAGATCACCGATCGCATCGAGCGCAAGCTGCAGGAGACGCCTTACCTCGACTACATCAAGAGCTACACCAACCCAGGTCAATCGACGATCTTTGTCTATCTCAAGGGATCGACAGGGCCGAATGCGGTGTCGGACGCCTGGTACCAGGTCCGCAAGAAGATCAAAGACATCGAATTGACCCTCCCGCAGGGCGTCATCGGTCCGGTCGCCGACGACGAATTCGGGGATACATACGGCATCGTCTATCGGATTCACGGCGGACGGGTTCACCCATCGCGAGTTGCGCGACTACGTGGAGGAGATCCGGTCTCGCCTGCTGCAGGTGCCCGATGTCAACAAGGTGAACCTGATCGGCCAACAGGCCGAACGCATCTTCATCGAGTTCTCGCCCACCAAGCTCGCCGGCTACAGCCTCAAGCCTGCGGAGCTTGCAGCTGCGCTGCAGGCGCAGAACGCGGTCGCTCCTGCCGGCGTCATCACCACCGACGAGGAGAGCATAACCCTGCGAGTGAGCGGCGCCATGGCGTCGGAAAAGGACATTCGGGAGATGAACTTCGATGTCGGTGGCCGGAATGTGCGGTTGGCCGACATTGCCGAGGTGCGGCGGGAATACTCTGATCCGCCGGATCCGATGTTCCGTATCAACGGCACACCCGGGCTGGGGCTGTCGATCTCGATGCGCGACGGAGGCGACGTGCTCGCGCTCGGCGAAAACATCCAGCATGCGATGGAGGAGCTGAAGGCGGACCTGCCGATCGGCATCGAGCCGGTCATGGTCGCCGATCAGCCCGATACGGTTCACCATTCGATCGATGAATTCATGAAAGCGTTGTGGGAGTCGATCGCCATCGTCCTTGTGGTGAGCGTGCTCAGTCTCGGCCTGCGCGCAGGCGCCATCGTCATCATTTGCATTCCGCTGGTGCTCGCGATCGTGTTCGCGGCCATGTACGCGTTGGGGATCGACCTTCAGCGCATCTCCCTCGGGGCTCTCATCATATCTCTCGGCCTGCTGGTGGACGACGCCATGATCACCATCGAGAGCACTGTGTTCCGACTAGAGCGCGGGGACGATAAATCCCAGGCCGCCATATTCGCCTATGCGTCCACTGCCCTACCGCGCCTTACCGGCACACTCGTCACTGTTGCCGCATTCGTGCCGGTCGGCTTCGCGCGCAGCGACGCCGGCGAGTACACGTTTTCGCTTTTCGCGGTCGTGGCCCTCGCGCTGCTGGCCTCCTGGGTGGTCTCCGGCATCTGCGCACCGGTCGCCGGGATTGCGCTGCTGCGGCCGCCGAAGCATCCACATGGCGAGACACTGAGCGCACCGATGCGCCTGTTCAAACGCTGTCTGCTGGGGGCGATGCGGGCCAAGTGGATAACCATTCTGGTCACGCTCGCCTTGTTCGCCGCATCGCTATGGGGGCTCCAGTTCGTCCCTGAGCAGTTCTTCCCGTCCTCCGACCGTTCGGAGCTCCTGGTGGACCTGAAGCTGCAGGACAATGCCTCCGTGCCGGCCACGCGCGAGGCTGCAGCGGAGCTCGACAAGATGCTCGCCGCCGACCCCGATGTCGTGCGCTTCTCTACCTATGTCAGGCAAGGCGCCATTCGCTTCTATTTGCCGCTCGACGTCGCGCTGCCCAACGACTTCTTCGCGCAGTCGATCGTGGTCACCAAGGGTCTGAAGGAGCGTGACCAGGTGCGCGCGCGTCTGGAGCAGGCGGTCGCAGTGCGAACTCCCCGCGGTGGTCGCACGCATCTATCCGCTCGAGCTTGGGCCTCCCGTCGGCTGGCCGGTCAAATATCGCGTCAGCGGACCGGACCTTGCGCGCGTGCATGAGATCGCGCTGAAGGTTGCCGAGCAGCTGGAGGCGATGACGGGGATACGCCACACCAACTTCGACTGGGCCGAGCCGGCGCGCGTCATGCGCGTACGGATCGACCAGGACCAGGCGCGCCAGCTGGGGCTCAGCTCCCAGGACGTGTCGCTGGCTCTCTATGGCGTTGTGTCCGGCAGCACGATCACACAGGTGCGCAACAGCATATACCTGATCAACGTTGACATGCGCGCAGAACACAGGGAGAGGACGTCGCTGGAATCGATCCGTTCGCTGCAAATTCCCCTGCGCGACGGAAACGTCGTACCGTTGCGCCAGATCGCCAGCTTCGAATACACCCAGGAATATCCGATCGTCTGGCGGCGGGACCGGATCCCGACGCTGACAGTGCAGGCCGATGTAGTGCCGGGCCTGCTGCCGGCGACGGCAGTGAAGGCCGTGCAGCCCAGCATTGACCGGCTCGCGGCGACACTGCCCAGCGGCTACCGGATCGTTCCGGGTGGATCGGTCGAGGAGAGCGCCAAGGCCCAGGCGTCCGTGCAGGCAGTTTTGCCGGCAATGGCGGTCCTGGTCTTGACCATCCTGATGTTACAATTGCAGAGCTTCCAACGCGTGTTGCTGGTGCTGAGCGTGGCGCCGCTCGGCCTCATCGGCGTGGTTGCGGCACTGCTGCTGGCGCAGAAGCCGATGGGTTTCGTTGCGATGCTCGGCGTGCTGGCGCTCGTCGGCATGATCGCGCGCAATTCGGTCATCCTCATCGACCAAATTGAGATCGAGATTGCAGCCGGGCACCATCCCTGGGACGCCGTCGTGAGCGCCGCGATCCACCGGACCCGCCCCATCCTGCTCACCGCCGCGGCAGCGACGCTCGGGATGATCCCGATTGCACCGACTGTATTCTGGGGCCCGATGGCATTTGCGATTATCGGCGGGCTCACCGTAGCAACCGTGCTGACTCTGATTTTCCTGCCCGCCTTGTATGTCGCCTGGTTCCGGGTTGCGGAACCTGCTTCCCAACCATCTGCGCCGGCCGAACCAGCTTTGAGTCAGCCATGAGCGCTTTGACCGTATCAGCGATCATATTCCTATCTACGCTGGGCGGCATTTTTCTCGGCGCGCTGCTTCGCCGCACGTTGCCGAAACACCATCTGAACGAGCACGCCAAAGACGTGGTGCGGCTTGGGGTTGGCCTGACTGCGACAATCGCCGCCTTGGTTCTTGGACTGCTCATAGCCGCCGCAAAGGGCTCGTTCGACACCCAAAGCACTCACCTCAAGCATATCATCGCCGATCTAATTCTGCTCGACAACCTTTTGGCCCAGTATGGCCCGGAAGCTCGTCCGATCCGTGAAGAAATGCGAAGCGCCGTGGGTCCGTTTGCCGACCGGCTCTGGCGCGAAAAGGAAGCAGTTACAAGCGGCCCATTTGAAACGGACGGCGCGGCGGAGCGGGTGGATTTGGAGATTCAGAAGCTGTCACCGCACGACGCTGTCCAGCGTTCGCTCCAAGCGCGCGCAGTGCAAATCAGCAATGATCTCGCGCAAGTACGTTTTTTGCTTTTCGCCGAATCCGAAAATCTCATTCCGAGCCCGTTTCTCGCAGTTCTGGCATTTTGGCTCCTGATTATATTCGCAAGCTTCAGCCTGTTCTCGCCCCTCAACGGGACGGTCTTCGCTTGCCTTTCGCTGTTTGCTTTGTCGTCGGCAAGCGCAATTTTCCTCATTTTGGAAATGAGCCGGCCGTTCACCGGACTGCTGCGGTTATCCAGCGTACCACTACGAAACGCCCTCGGAACGATATGAGATCCATGGAGCAAAGCATGACAAGCAAACCCGATGCATTGCTGCCTTCTGCCAAGGAGGTGATGCAGAAAATTGCACTGGCTGAGGCCGAAGAGGCCGAAAAGCAGGCGCGGATGCGGGCTGAGGCGCAGGCTGAGAAAAAGGCCCTCATCGATCAACTCAGCAAACCGTCGGGCATCTCCGACGAGGAGGCGATCGCCCGCGGGATCAAGATCATCGAGCGCGCGATGAAGAATCGGACGACGGAGGTTGAGGTCTATCGCTTTTCCAACCAACTGTGCACGGACAAGGGGCGCGCCATCAATCAGCAGGAGCCCGGCTGGGAAAAGACACTCACCGGCGCGCCGAAGGAAATCTATCAATTGTGGGAGAAGTACTTTCGGCCGCGCGGCTACAAGCTGAAAGTACAGATCGTGGATTTTCCCGACGGTATGCCGGGTGACATCGGCATGACCCTGAGCTGGCATTGAGCGGAGAGCTTCACATGTTCTTGGCAAAGGCCCGGTGCCGCACCTTAAGGCAATTCGCACCAGCGCCGTCGCGACACGGATAGACCAATGAGCCAGCCGCGTGGGCACGGCATGCAAAAGGGCTTTGCCCACCGTACAAGCAGTCGGAGATCTAAAGTTAGCCGGGCAGCCTCACAGCCATCCACCGGTGAACCCGGCTCGCCGCAGCCCCGTGATCACGGCTGGGCAGCGGCGCATGATGTCCCAGATCAGGCCGGAGCGGTAGTTCTCGGTCATCAGCACTACCGGCCCCTGGTCGATGCCGAAGTGGTGAGGGGTGACCCACCAGCCGGTCACGCTGTCTTCCACCTTGAAAGTCTGGTTGAACGATGGCTTGAACCCATAGGGGGCGGTCATTCCGAGGTTCAGCCTCGCGAACTGGCGGACGGTCGGGATGACGATTTCCGGCGCGAACGGCAGCGAAGCGACCACAACCCACGGAGCGACGGTGCCGTCGTCGGGGCCGAACGGGGCGCCGCGGGCGATGTAGCCGTGAAACTCACGCTCGACTCCGTTTACGGCGCGCTTGATCCAGCCCGGGCCGTCACAGGCGGTGAACCCCCAACAGTGCTCTCCGTAGCCCTCGAACTCCAGCGGGTTATGGACGGCATACTCCTGCTGCACAAACGTCGCTTGCCGGCTGTTTTCGAAGTAGTCGCTGCCGCGCTGGCGCATGAAGGCGTCGCGAATGCCGCGGAAATCGACCCACAGGTGCGAAAGTTGGTGGGTGAACAGCGGTCCAGAGTAGAGCAGCTCGCGGCCATAGATCTCCTTCCACTGGTAGGTGGCGCAGTAAGCGGCGTAGCTCTCCGGCGGAAGTGGGTGAGTCGGCGAGCCGAGGGCGAGGAGGTACAGCAAGAGCCCCTCGTCATACCCCTCGTAGCGATATGGCAGGAAGCCGCTCTCGGGCTTCCAGCCGTGCGTGAGTGTCGGGCCACCGTTGCGCGCCCAGTCCCAGTCGGCCCGGCAGTAGAGCGCGTCGGCCAGACGGCGGACCTCGGCCTCGTCCTCCGTGTCGCCGTCGAAGTAGGTGGCGCAGGTAAGCACACCCGCGAACAAGAACGCCGAGTCGAGCGTGGACAGCTCGCAGTTCCAGACGCGACGGCCCGTGTCGATGTCGAGAAAGTGGTAGAAGAAGCCCTTGTGCCCGGCGGCGTCCGGCTTCGGCCCCTGGGGGAGATCGACGAGCTCGCGGAGCTGGCGGCGGGCGATCTTCGCTGCGAACTTGCGGATGATGATGCCCCGCTCGACGACGACAGGCATCGCCGCCAGGCCCAAGCCGACAGCGGCGATGCTGCATGGCGCAGCCGGCTCGGTCTTGTCACGGACCAGCCCGTTGTCCGGGTTGGTCTCGTGCAGGTAGTACAGGACTGTGGTCCACTGCAGCCGGCCGAGTTCGTGGTCCGTCGGCAGCCGGTGCAGGTCCTCCTTTGCCTGAAGCTGGTCGCCCATCGCTTGTTCCTGTTCGCTCGCTTGGCGGTTGGTCAGCCCAGCTCGACCCGAACCTTGTGAGTTTTCCCGTCGTTTCGCAATGGGATCTCGCCATCGGGCACGGCCTGCGCGTCCACGTGGACGGCCCGGACCCCTCGGCCGGTGCCGGCGGCGTTCTCCACCTCGATGTGGTAAGTCGCCGAGCCGTGGCGGTAGGTGATCTCATAGCGAGGCCAGTCCCTCGCGACGCAAGGCTCGATCCTCAATCGGTCACCCCGCCGATGGAAGCCGAGGATTGTCTCCAGGCCGACACGGTACAACCAGCTGGCTGATCCGGTGTACCAGGTCCACCCGCCGCGGCCGGTATGCGGCGGCGCCCCGTAGACGTCCGCAGCCACCACGTAGGGCTCAACCATGTAGCGAGCGACGCCTTCGGCTGTGGCGGCATGGTGGATCGGGTTGAGCAGAGCGAACAACTCCAGCGCCCGGTCGCCCCGGCCCAGCAGGGCCGTCGCCAGCACAACCCAGGTGGCTGCGTGAGTGTACTGCCCGCCGTTTTCGCGGATGCCTGGCACGTATCCCTTGATGTAGCCGGGCTCGAGCGAGCCGCGATCGAACGGTGGCGCGAACAACAGGATCATCTGGTCCGCATCGCGTACCAGATGATCCTCGACCGCCGCCATCGCCCGGCGGGCCCGCTCCGGATCGCCGGCGCCGGAGATCACCGCCCACGTCTGGGCGATCGAATTCGATCCGGCACTCGTCGTTCTGCGCCGAGCCGAGTGGAGTACCATCGTCGAAGTACGCCCGACGGTACCAGCCGCCGTCCCACGCGTGTTCCTCCAATGCTCCCCGCAGCGCCTCGGCTCGCTCGCGACACCAGGCCGCCCGCGCGGTGTCCGTGCGCTGCTCGGCCAAGCTGGCGAACTCGCGCAGGGTGGCCAGCATGAACCAGCCGTTCCAGACGCTTTCGCCCTGGCCGCCGGCCCCAACCTGGTTCATGCCGTCGTTCCAGTCGCCGGTCCCCATCAGCGGCAGGCCGTGCGGCCCGAGCCTTCAGGCCGTACTCCAGCGCTCGCACGCAGTGCTCGTAGACGGTCCCGCTAACATCGCTCACCTCGGGGAGGCCGTACTCTTCTTCCTGCTCGGGCTTCAGGACCGGCGCCCGCAAGAACGGCACCTGCTCGTCCAGCAGAGCCACGTCGCCGGTGGTGCCGACGTAGTGGCAGGTGACGAAAGGCAGGAAGTAGAGATCATCGGTGATCCGGGTGCGGACGCCGCGGCCGGCGGGCGGGTGCCACCAGTGCTGCACGTCACCCTCTTCGAACTGTCGGGCGGCCGCCCGCAGGATCTGCGCCCGCGCCTCCTCCTCGGCGCCGTAGACCAGAGCCATCGCGTCCTGCAACTGGTCGCGGAAGCCGAATGCCCCGCCCGACTGGTAGAACCCTGACCGCGCCCACACTCGGCACGCAAGCACCTGATAGATCAGCCAGCGATTGAGCATCAGGTCCAGCGCGGGGTCGGGGGTGTGGACCTGAACGGCCCCGAGGACGCGGTCCCATCCTGCCTGGATTTCCTCGAGCGCCCGCTGTCCACGGCCGGCCTCGGCATAGGTCCGCACGAGCCGGCGCGCCTCTTCCTCGTTCTCCGCTTGACCGAGCAAGAAGACGACGTCGGCCTCCCCGCCCGGCGGTAGCTCCAGCTCGGTCATCAGCGCGGCGCAGGGGTCGCATAGCTCGCCCGCTCGATCGGCGAGCCGTGCCCGGCCGAGGGCGGCGGGCGCTTCCGGCGTGCCGTTGCGGCCCAGGAACTCGGTCCGGTCAGCGGTGAACGAACGCGGACGGCGCCCCACGTCGGCGAAAGCGACCCGCCCGGCGAAATCACCCGCCCACGCGTTTCGGGCGAAGAGGGCGCCGCTCTCCGGGTCGAGAGTACACAGTACATGCAGCGGGGCCTGTTCGCGCAGCGCCCCCAGCACCCACTCGGCGTAGAAGGTCGCGGACAGCCGTCGTGGCCGATCGCCGGGGTTGCCGACCCGCAGGCGAAACAGCTTGACCGGGTCGGCAGCGGGGACGAAGACGAGGAGGTCTTGATCCAACCCGTGGCTGGTCCTGTTGAAGCGAGTGTAGCCTTGACCGTGATGGATGACTGTCGTCGCCTCGCCGCCGCAGGGGCCCGGCGCGGGTGACCAGAACTCCCCGGTCTCTTCATCGCGGAGATAGAGGGCCTCGCCGGCCGGGTCGGCGACCGGGTCGTTGCTCCACGGGGTTAGGCGGTTCATCTGGGCGTTGCCCGCCCAGGTGTAACCGGCACCGGCTTCAGTAATCAGGCAGCCGAAGCCAGGGTTGGCGAGGACGTTGCTCCACGGAGCCGGTGGCCGCTCGCGACCGCGCAGGGTCAGAACGTACTCCCGACCATCAGGCGTGAAGCCGCCCAACCCGTTGGGGAACAACAGCCCGTCGTCGACAGCAACCGGCTTGCCGTCCGTCGCCATCGCCCGAGCAGCTGTGACGTGCAGGTCGGCTGGCAGCATTGCGGGGGTAGGCTCCCGCTCGAGCTGTGCGGCCAGCAAGCCGTCGGCCCCGCGCAGGATCGCGCTCGACGCCGCCTCAAGAAGAATCACGTCCTCCGGGGCCATCCCTCCCGCGGCTCGCACGAACACGCCGCCTGGCTCGTCCGCCAGTTTGGAGGTCGGTCCCAAACGCACCAGTTCCTTCAGCCAATTGTGCAGTTCATCTGCCGACTCGGCATCGTTCAGGAAAACGAGGTCCGCCATTAACCCGGAGCAACGCCAGTAGGCGTGAGCGCGGAGAAGTTCGCCGGCCAGGTCAAGGTCGTTGGGACCCGCGAGCCGCGCCAGCACGATCGGCAGGTCTCCTGAGATGGCTTGCGGCCACAGGCCCGACTGGCCGAGCCGGTTTCCCATGACGGACTCTCGCGACCGGAGCGCCGGTCCGGTGAAGAGCACGTGAGCGGCCAGCCGCTGGAACAAAGCGGCGTCCTCGGCTGTGATGCCGAGCGCGGTCAGGGTCACCCGGTCGTGGATTCTCGCCTGCTCAAACGTGCGGGCTACTTCGGCCATGTCGCTGAACCGAAGGGCCAGGGCCACCGCCTCATCGCGGTCGGTGACCGCTGCAGTGCCGAAGGCAAGGACGGCGGATGTGCCCGGGGCGAGCCGGACCCGACGGCGCAGGCTGAGAACAGGATCGAGGACCGACCCAACGGTCCCCGATAGTGCCACTCCGGGATCCAGTGCAGCAGGGCGAGCCGGTGAGCGGCCCCGGCCCAGGAATCTAGCCCGGTCGGTCTCGTACTCGATCCCTCCGACCGGGGTGCCCGCGCCCTCCGGGCCGGCCAGGACGTGCAGGGCCCAGATCGGCTTCTGATCTCGGGAGCGGGGCCGGCGGCGGCACAGCAGGGCCGCGGGGGCGGGCAGGTATTCGGTCTCCAGAAAAAGCTTGGCGAAGGCCGGATGAGCTTGATCGGCGCGGCGATGGTTGAGGGCCACCTCGGCGTAGCTGGTTACCTCCAGCGTGTGGGACTGGGCGCCGTGGTTGGTGAACGTGATCCGCCGGACCTCGGCGTCCGCGTCGGCTGCGACCGCGACCTCGTAGCGCGTCTCGATGTCCGCATCCCGGCGCAGGAAGACAGCCCGATCCGACCCGAGGATCGCCTCATATTCATCGGCGTCTCCGCCGAGCGGCTGTCGACCAGCCGACCATTGGCGGCCACCCTCGAGGTCACGGATGTAGCAGTACTGTCCCCAGCAGTCGCTAGTCGCGTCCTCGCGCCAACGCGTCACATCCAGCCCATCGCGGATGCTGTATCCGCTCCCGGCCTGTGTCAGCACCACGCTATAACTACTGTTCGACAGCAAGCAGACGTTCGGAGGCGAGGTGTTAGCTACAGTCCCACGGCCAGAAGGGTGACCCATGGCGATCTCCTCGTTGAGCGACCATCTCCACTCGCGCCGCCCCGCGGCTTCTGTCGCTCACGACTGCAGCGCCGCTAGGAATGCAGTCTGCAAGGTGCCCAGTTGGGCCGCAACGTCCGCGCGAAGATGGGCGCGGAGCGCACGGCGGTTGCGCTCCACCAGAACTTCAAAATCCCCTCGTGCCTGGGCCGCCTTGACCACACCAAACGTATATTTTCGTCCCGGCACGGGCACATCGACGGCGTCATCGCACGTAATCTGCAGGAATACGCCCGTGTTGGGGCCACCCTTATAGGCCTGTCCCGTTGAGTGCAGGAACCGCGGTCCAAATTCGAGGCACGTCGCGATGCGCTTGGTATCGCGGACGCCCTGGCGCATTGTCTGCAATACGCCCTCGTGCGCGTCGTTCATTGTGATGTAGGCGAGCAGTGCAAAGTAGTCTCCCTCACCGATCCGGTTGAGATGCGCCGCGAGGTATTTCGTCAGCGTCGGGGCGCCGTTCACCATTTTCGCGAGCACCGCTGCATTCTTCTCGTCCGCGAAGAGCTCGATCCCGTCCCCGGTGAAGATCGGCGCCTCTGCGGGCAACGCCCCGCGCCTTTCGTACTCGGTGGTTAACTTTCGCGTCGCGATCTTGCTGGCTTCGACGTCCGGCTGATCGAACGGGTGAATGCCGAGTATGGAACCCGCCACTGCAGTGGCGAACTCCCACCGGAAGAACTCCTCTCCCAAGTCGTACGGATCGTCCACCCCTATGCGCACAACCGGGTGACCAGCGCGTTCCAGCTCGTCCACAGATGCGTCCTGCGCCGCGTCCGGTGCCGACAGCAATCTCAGATAGACAAAGATGCGATCGCGACCGTAGACATCAGGCTTGCCGAGCGCTTCGCGATCGATCGGAATCACTCCCTTGCCTTCCTTTCCGGTGGACTCCGCAACCAGCTGCTCCAACCAGGCGCCGAGATCGTAAATCGCCGGCGAAGCCACGATCGTCATCTTGTCGCGGCCGAACTGGCGTGCGGCTACGCCGAGGATGGTGCCGAGCACGACACCGGGATTCTCCTCAACGGGAACGGACGGCATGCAGGCACACACCATCTCCTCGGTCCGGTCCAGGAACCTCGCCACATCCACTCCGATGATGGCCGCCGGGACCAGGCCGAAATCGGAGAGCACCGAGTAGCGCCCTCCGATGTTCGGCCAGCCGAAGAAGACGTGTCGAAAGCCATCGCCTTCGGCAACCTGCTGCATCTTGGAGCCTGGATCGGTGATGGCAATGAAGCGACGGCCGGCTTCTTTCTTGCCGACGAGCTGCTCGATGCGGTCGAAGAAGTACTCCTTGAACACGTTGGGCTCGAGCGTCGAGCCCGACTTGCTGGAGACGATGACGAGCGTGTTCTTCAGATCGACCTTGTGCTCGAAGGCTATGACCTGGGCCGGATCAGTCGAATCGAGCACGTGAAGCACCGGGAAACCGTCAATCGTGCCGAACGTCGTCCTGATTACTTCAGGACCGAGGCTCGATCCCCCCATGCCCAGCAAGAGGACGTGGGAGAAGCCGGCATTTCTGGCGGCTTCTGTGATGCCGGCCAGGCGCTGGATGTGGGCCAGCTGGCCGTTTGTGATGCCGAGCCAGCCAAGCCAGTCCGCTTCATCCCTGCCGCTCCAGAGCGACGCATCCCGGCCCCAGAGCCTTCTGACCTTGCCCTGCGCGCGCCACTCCGCCAACGACCCTTTCACCGCAGCGGTCAGTTCCTCGGTTAGCCTGTAAGTCAGGCGATTGAGTCTTCCCGCCCCAGCCTGCTGGCTCTGCTTTTCCACCGCCTTCAACAGCTTTGCGAACGCATCAGCGAACAGCTGCACCCCTTCGGCGAGCAGCTTGTCGGTCACCTCTTTCATCGAGATTCCGACCTCCGCGAGCGTCGCCATCGTGTCGCAGGCGGTCTCCACATCTTCCCCGAGGCTTGCGCGCAGCCGTCCGTGATCGCGGAACGCGTCAAACGTTGCGGGCGGGATCGTGTTGACGGTATCGGGGCCGACGAGCTCTTCGATGTAGACGACGTCGCGATAGTTGGGATTCTTTGTGCCGGTGCTGGCCCACAGCAAGCGCTGCGTTTGTGCGCCCTGGCCCGCGAGCGCCTGCCACCGCCGGCTGCTGACGAGCTCCCCGTACCGCTGATAGGTCAGCTTGGCGTTGGCGATCGCCACCTTGCCGGTCAGGGCGCGCAAAAGGCTCTGCTCCCTCGCATTCGTCGAGGCCTGCAACCGTTCTGCAACGATCGCATCGATCGCAGTATCGATCCGGCTGATGAAGAAACTTGCCACGCTGGCCACCCGTGGCGGGTCACCGCCGCCGGCGACAAACGCCTCCAGTCCAGATATGTACGCGTCCGCCACCTGTTCGTACACATCCTGCGCAAACAGCAGCGTCACATTGACATTGATGCCCTCGCTGATGAGTTGGCGGATAGCTGGAATGCCTGGCGGAGTCGCCGGGACTTTGATCATCAGGTTGTCCCGCCTCACTGCTTGCCATAAGCGCCGCGCTTCATCGAGCGTCCCGGTCGTGTCGTCGGCAAGGAACGGCGAGACCTCGAGACTGACGTATCCGTCACGCTTCGCAGTCTGCTCGTACACTGGACGCAGCACGTCAGCGGCGTCCTGAACATCACGAACCGCGAGCCTCTCATAAAGCGTCTTCGCGTCGAGCCTGCGCGCGTCCGATGCCTCGAGAATCTCCTTGTAATCAGAGCTCCCGGAGACGGCTTTTTCGAAGATCGCCGGATTGGAGGTCACGCCCCGGAGGCCATCTTCGCCGATCAGGCGACCGAGCTCACCGCTGGTGATCAAGCTGCGGCGTATGTAATCGAGCCACACCGATTGGCCAAGGATCTGTAACGCTCGCAACCGGTTCTCCAGCGCCGTCATCTTCGCGACGCGGCGCACGTGACGCGCCTCGCCGGTGAAGCGCGCGTTGAGAAAGGCGCGAGCGACCTCCCGGGCGAGCTCGATGCCGACGACACGACCGCCAAGCACCAGGACGTTCATGTCGTCGTGCTCCACACCCTGGTGAGCCGAGTAAGTGTCATGACACAAGCCCGCGCGGATGCCAGGAACCCTATTCGCGGCCATCGACGCGCCAACGCCACTGCCGCAAACAACGATGCCGCGGTCGGCTCTGGCTTCGCGCAGGGTCGTGCCGATGGCTTCGGCGTAGTCGGGATAGTCAACGGGATCCCTGCTGTGAGTGCCAACATCAAGGATTTCGTGATGCTCCTCGATCAACGAGGCTTTCAGCGTCTCCTTGAGCTCGAATCCGGCATGATCGGAACCAATGGCGACCCGCATGATTCACCTCGCTCGCGCGATTTGCTCTTTGGCCGCCGCGACGATGTTCTCCGGCGTGAAGCCGAACTTCTTCTGCAATTGGGCGAGCGGCGCCGATGCGCCGAAAGTCTGCATGCCGATACTGTATCCGCCCGTGCCGACATATCGTGCCCAGCCGAGCGTGGATGCATTCTCCACCGAAACCCGCGCCGCGACCAATTCCGGCAGCACCTGTTCGCGATACCCCGGATGAAGGCGACTGTAGCGCTCGAAAATCTCCCACGACGGCATGCTCACCACGCGGGCCTTGATCCCCTCGTTCTCGAGCCGTTCATGGGCCTCGATACAGAGCGAGACTTCGCTGCCGGTTGCGAGCAACAGGACGTCGGGTTTGCCGTCGTCGGTCGTGAGGACGTACGCGCCTCGCTGCACGCCCTCTGCGGATGCGTACTTCGTGCGGTCCAGCGTCGGGACTGCCTGCCGCGTCAAGATCAAAGCCACCGGCCTATGGCGGAGCTGCGCGATCACTCGCCAGGCTTCGACGGCCTCGTTGGCATCGGCGGGTCGCAGTGTGATCAAGCCGGGGATGGCGCGCAGGGACGCGAGGTGTTCCACAGGCTGGTGCGTCGGCCCATCTTCCCCAACTCCGATCGAATCATGCGTGAAGATGTGGATCACCGGAATTTCCATCAGTGCGCTCAAGCGGATCGCCGGACGGCCGTAGTCGCTGAAAATCAGGAACCCGGATCCGAATGGCCGAAGGCTCGACAGGGACAGACCATTGAGGACGGCGCCCATGGCGTGCTCCCGGACACCAAAGTGGAGATTCCGCCCGGCAGGAGTTCTCCGCGCCGAAGTCCCCGGCGCCATCGAACGTCAGGCGTGTCTTGCACGAGGGCCCGAGATCCGCCGAGCCGCCGAGCAGCCAGGGCACGTTTCTCGCGACGACGTTCAGCGCCTGGCCCGACGCATCTCGAGTCGCGGCGCCCTTGCGGTCTGCGGGAAACACCGGCAATCCTGTGTCCCAGCCGTCCGGCAGCTCGCGGCGCACCATGCGGTATCCCTGGTCGGCGAGATCGGGATACTGGCGCCTGTATTGATCGAACCCGGCAAACCAAGCCCGCTGCAGGGCCTCGCCGCGCGCGCCCATGCCCGACTGGAAATGCTCTCGCACTCCGTCGGGGACGAGGAACGCCGCATCTTCCGGCCAGCCGTAGTGGCGTTTGGCCGCCTTAATTTCCTCCGTGCCCAGCGGTTCTCCATGCGCCGCGCTCGTATCCTGTTTGTTCGGGGCGCCGTAGGCGATGTGGCTATCGACGATGATGAGGGTCGGGCGGTCGGTCGTCTTCTTGAACGTGCTGAACGCACGCTCGAGCATCTCCAGGTCGTTGGCATCCCCCACGCGCGTGACGTTCCAGCCGTAGCCGAGAAAGCGCGTGGCGACGTCATCGCTGTACGCCAGCTCGGTGTTCCCCTCGATCGTGATGTGGTTGTTGTCGTAGATCCAGCAGAGATTGCCGAGCCCAAGATGCCCGGCCAGCGAGGCCGCCTCGCCGGAAATCCCCTCCATCATGCAGCCGTCGCCGCAGAGCGCATAGACATCGTAATCGAAGAGGTCGAATCCCGGACGATTGAAGTAGCCGGCCAGCCAGCGTTCGGCGATGGCCATGCCGACGCTCGTCGCCACGCCCTGTCCCAACGGCCCCGTGGTGGTCTCGACGCCGGCCGTCCAGCCGTATTCCGGGTGGCCGGGGCATCGGCTGTCCAGTTGCCGGAATTGCTTGATGTCGTCGAGCGTGACCGACGGGCGCCCGAGCGTTTCGTACTTGGGGTTGACCGCCTCCACGCCCGTCAGGTGCAGCAGGCTGTAGAGCAGCATGGACGCGTGGCCGACCGACAGCACGAAGCGATCGCGGTTGGGCCACATCGGTTGACTGGGGGCGAAGCGCAGGAAGCGCTGCCACAGACAATAGACCACCGGCGCCAGTGCCATTGGTGTACCCGGATGGCCGGAGTTCGCCTCTTGTACCGCATCCATCGACAGCGTGCGGATGGTGTTGACGCACAGTTGGTCGAGTGTCTTGTTCAGCACTTTGGCATCCCTCTCCACGCTGCGCGCGGTGACATTGGGGGTGCTCATCGTTCTTGCTCCGGCAGGGGTCAGGAGGAGGGCCTGACCCAGGCCTGACCTTCAATACGGCCAGGTCCAGTTGACGATCTCAGGCCGGTCGGTGCCGTGCTCGTGCGCGTAGTTCAGGTTGTCGATGATCGCGTTCCTCATCTCTTCCTTCAGATGTGCAGCCTTCGTGTGCAGCTTCGGCACCCGATCGATGACGTCGATGACGAGGTTGAAGCGGGACGTCTCGTTCAGTATCGCGAGCTCGAGCGGAGTATTGATGTTCCCTTTTTCCTTGTAGCCCCGCACATGCAGGTTCGCGTGCCCCTTGAAACGGTACGAAAGCTTGTGGACCAGCCAGGGATAGCCGTGGAAGTTGAAAATGATCGGCTTGTCCGTAGTGAACAGGCTGTCGAACTCGCGCTCGGTCGATCCGTGAGGATGCTCGGACGCCGGCTGCAGCCTGAACAGATTCACCACATTGACGAAGCGGAGCTTCAGATCCGACGCCCGTTCGCGCAGGATGGCGGCTGCCGCCAGCGCCTCCATGGTCGCCACGTCGCCGCAGCATGCCAGCACCACATCCGGTTCCTCGCCCGCATCCGTGCTCGCCCGCGCCCAGATGCCAAGGCCCTTGGTGCAGTGAGCGATCGCCTCGGCCATGGTGGTGAACTGCAGGTGCTTCTGTTTATCGGCAACGATCACATTGATGTAGTCGGTGCTTCGAAGGCAATCGTCGGCAACCGACAGCAGCGTGTTGGCATCGGGCGGCAGGTAGACGCGGGTGACAGACGGACCCTTGTTCGTCACCAAATCGATGAACCCCGGATCCTGATGAGAGAACCCGTTGTGGTCCTGCCGCCAGACCGTCGACGACAGCAGGATGTTCTGGGATGCGACCGAGGCGCGCCAGGGCACGTGGTTCTTGCAGATGTCCAGCCACTTGGCGTGCTGGTTGAACATTGAATCAATGACGTGCGCAAAGGCCTCGTACGTGTGGAAGAACCCGTGGCGCCCGGTGAGCAGATAACCCTCCAGCCAGCCGACCAGCGTGTGCTCCGAGAGCATCTCCATGACGCGCCCATCGCGCGAGAGCTCGCCGCCGTCGGCATCCTCGGGCAGCATGTCCGCCATCCAGGTCTTCTTGCTCGCTTCGTAGACGGCCTGCAGCCGGTTGGAAGCCGTCTCGTCCGGGCCGAAGACGCGAAAGGTGGTCGGGTTGTTCTTCATGACGTCGCGAAGGTACTCGCCCAGAGGCTTCGTGTTCTCGGACATCGTCGTGCCCCGGGAGGGGACGTCGACCGCGTACTCGCGGAAGTCAGGCAGCTTGAGGTCCTTGCGTAGCAGCCCACCGTTGGCATGCGGGTTGGCGCTCATACGCCGCGCCCCGCGCGGCGCCAGGGCCCGCAACTCGGGCACGAGCCTGCCGTTCGCGTCGAACAGCTCTTCCGGCTTGTAGCTGCGCAGCCAGTCTTCGAGGAGCTGCAGATTCGCTGGATTGTTCCGCACGTCGGAGAACGGCACCTGATGCGAGCGCCAGAACCCTTCGACCTTGTGTCCCTTGATCTCCTTCGGCCCGGTCCACCCCTTCGGGGAGCGTAGCACGATCATGGGCCAGCGCGGACGGTCCGGAGTGTTCGACTCGCGCGCGGCCTTCTGCTGCGCACGAATCTCGCCGATGGCCCGCTCCAGCGTGGCGGCCATCTTCTGATGCATCACAGCCGGATCACTTCCTTCCACGAAATACGGCGTGTAGCCGTAGCCGATGAACAGCGCTTGGAGCTCGTCGTGGCTGATACGCGCAAGGATCGTGGGATTGGCGATCTTGTAGCCGTTGAGATTCAGAATCGGCAGCACGGCTCCATCGCGGACGGGGTTGAGGAACTTGTTGGAATGCCACGCGGTGGCGAGCGGCCCAGTCTCGGCCTCGCCGTCACCCACGACGCAGGCGACGATCAGATCGGGGTTGTCGAGCGCCATGCCGTAAGCATGCGAGAGACTGTAGCCAAGCTCGCCGCCTTCGTGTATCGAGCCTGGCGTTTCTGGCGTGACGTGGCTGCCGATGTGGCCGGGGAAGGAGAACTGCTTGAAAAACTTCTGCATCCCTTCCGCGTCCTGGCTCTTGTCCGGGTAGATCTCCGAGTACGTCCCTTCGAGATACGCCGGCCCCAGCACGCCCGGCGCGCCGTGGCCCGGTCCGGCCACGAAAATCATGTCGAGGTCGTGCTTGACGATCAGGCGGTTCAGGTGCACCCACACGAAAGACAGCGCCGGGCTGGCCCCCCAGTGGCCAAGGAGCCGGTGCTTCACGTGCTCCGTGTTCAACGGCTCTTTCAGCAGCGGGTTGTCCTTCAGGTAGATCATCCCCACTGACAGGTAGTTGCATGCCCGCCAGAAGGCGTGCATCAAATCCAGCTCGTTCTTGGCCAGTGGCTTTTCCACGGCGCCCGTCGTGTCCGGTTCTTTCGATGACAGTTTTGCCACAGCAGTTCTCCCATTAGATCTGGTTGTGCTCAACCCGCCTGCGGCCGGCTGCCGAGCTTGCTCATGACTCCGTCTGCTGCCCAACTTTCGAGACCAAGTTCTTTGACTCGGTCATCGAACGACAACACCGGCGCCCTTATCAATCATCTATCCAGAAGCGCTTCGGCAATATCCAGCCATATCGAAGAAGGGGATAGGTAAGCTGGACGCAGGAAGAATTCACCTCTTCCTCCAGCAGCGCTTTGACTTGGGTCAAGGAATTCATGCGGCTGAGAGTATTAGACTATAGACTAGACTAGACTAAGACTAGGTTGGCGATGAAGAGTAGTGGTTGGCGGCACAACATGGTGCTCGCAAGGAGTGTTGGAGGCCCCTGTCCGAAATTAGTCTAGTGCAAACGTCAAACGACATTGAGTATCGGGGCTACAATTTGACCGCCCTCCAGCACGCACCCGATTGGCGGGTGTGCATTTCCGGGCCCGCGACTTTTGCGTACGCAACCTGATCATGTTTCAGCTCCTACAAAGGAGGACGCGTTCGCAAAGGCGCGTGCAACTATCGATCACCATCTTTCTCGTAGAGAATAGTCGTGCCGGAAGGATCTCTCATGGCGTACGCTGCTTCATCCAGCTCAATGTAGACCAACCAGATACACGCTTGTTATTAGTTCGCCACCGGCGTTACCGACCCGCTGGACATGAAACGGGCCCTGTTGCTGCTGTGATAGTGTAGCAGGAGCGTCGTCGGCATAACTCGCGTCTTGTTTCTTGCTAGACTCTAGCTTGATGTGAAAGTCTCAATAGGTTGTTCCCGGTCAGGCCGAGTCGGCTGATGAAATCGGCCGTCCCTAGACCAAACACGTAGCGGCTCAAACTTTCCTTCTCGTTCAGAACTCCGGTGCGGCTTAGCGCGATTCGCAGGGGAAACCGCCATGGGCGACGACAACAAAGAATTTGGCTGGGTTAAAGATGCGGCGGGTTGTTGGTTTGATTTTACGTCGGTCGATTTATCGAACGTAACCGCTGCGGGCGTGTATGTCATCTGGCGCAGTGGCAGTCCCCCAACTACCAGACCGTCGGCAAGCAGGTCCAGCAGCAGCAGGCAACGTTCCGGGACGTGGCGGCTGCTCAAGTGAAGGCTTGGCGTGAGGCGGCGGACAAGCTCCATGACGCGGCAGCAAAGGTGGCAACCGCGCGGCGCGCCGATAACGATACCGCCCTCAAGCACATGAAGGCAGACGCGTCCGAAGCCGAAGCGCGGCAGAGGCTGAAACAGGCAGGAAGTGAATCTTGGACGGCGTTGCGGGCAGCCCTGGCGGAGTCGCGCAAGGCTTTCGACCGCGCCAATCAGGCCGTTTGGGACGCATTCAAGCATGCCGCGCCTCCCAGACCGTGAGGAGGATCGCCTGCCAATTCTTTACTTGAAGTCCTGCCGCCGGCCGAGCTATGGATTGCATTATGCAGCACTGAGCTCATGGCAGGTTCCTGGAGCGTCAACGGTGCTAAGCCAAAGCACTAGACCTTTCCTCGTTGGATTATACGAATCCGACCCAGGGCCAATGGATGCGGGGTGCGGAAATGATCAAAATAGCTCTGGGTTTTCGGCCAACCCCGATCGCTGCAGTGGCCGTGCGGACCGGAGCTGAGTGTGCAGATGGAAGCGAGCGAGGTGTTGGGGCTCGTGCTTGGGGCCATTCAAAGTGGCCGAACCAGCAAGCTGACTTCGTGCAGGGCTTCAGTCGATCCCTAATCGGGCGCCTCATAGCCTTGAGGTCAGCAGGCAAGGAAAAGGGAACATCTATGACCCTGTTCGCGGTAGCGAGATTTTCAGACATCGTGCCCACTGAAATTAATACAGCGGAATCAATGGTGGCGAATCTGAGCACGAAGCGAGAAGGCGGTGCCCTCCAGTCAGCATCACTCTTGCAAAAGATGAGCGCGACGCCCGGTTCATTCCTGGCTGGAGCGGCGTTCCTGGCTATTGTATTGGCCGCTCCGTGTGCAATGGCACAGCCTGCGGCTTCCGCTCCCCCCGCGGTTGGAGTGGTCACGGTGGAACGACAGCCGATGACCGACAGCTACGAATTCAATGGCCGTATTCAGGCAATCAACAGCGTTAACATCGTCGCGCGTGTCACGGCCTGGCTGGACAAACAACTCTTCGTGGAAGGCACCGACGTCAAGAAGGGCGACCTGCTCTACACGCTCGAAAAACCGCCGTTCCAGGCGGCCGTAGACCGCCAGAAGGCTGCGGTCGCGCAGGCCGAGGCCCGGCTCACGAACGCCGACATCGAGCTCGGGCGCGCGCAGAAGCTATTGCACACAGCCGCCGGTACCCAGCAGCGCCTCGACAACGCGCAAGCGTCGCAACGCGTCGCGGCGGCCGAGTTGAAAGCGGCGCAGGCTCAGCTCGAGACGGCACAGATCGATCTCGACTATACGGATATCTACTCTCCCATCGACGGCCGGATCGGCCGCACATCGGTGACGACTGGGAACTTGGTCAGCTCGTCATCCGGTACGCTGACCACAGTGGTCAGTCAGGATCCGATATATGCGGTGTTTCCGGTCCCGATGCGCCGCGCCATAGAGTTGCGGGAGCAGTATGCCGAGAGGGGCGGTTTCGATGCAGTGAAGATCCGAATTCGCCTTACGGACGGCAGAACGTACGGCGAAACCGGAAAGGTTGATTTCGTCAACAACACGATCGCACAGGACACCGACACGATACTTGTCCGTGCAGTCATGGCGAATCCCCTGTTGGCATCACAGACGGCGGGCGGTGTGCGCCTTCGCGAGCTCGTGGCTGATGAGTTCGTCACGGTCTTTCTTGAATCGGTGGAGCCACAGCAAGTCATCGCCGTGCCGCGAGCCGCGATCCTGGCCGATCAGCAAGGCACCTACGTGTATGTGGTCGATGAGGACAATATCGCCCGGCAGCGCCGAGTGCGGATCGGTCAGTCGACGCCGCAGACGGCTGGCATTGTCGACGGCCTCAAGGAAGGAGAGCGCGTCGTCGTCGAGGGACTCCAGCGGGCGCGACCCGATTCGCCGGTGGCGCCGGCGCCTGCAACGTCACTGGCCAGCCGGAGCTGACACCAATTGATCTCCTCAGTCTTCATCGACCGGCCACGGCTTGCGATCGTCGTCTCGATCGTCATCACGCTGGGTGGGCTCTTGGCCCTCACCAGGATTCCGGTCGCGCAGCTCCCCGACATGGTGCCGCCCCAGGTCGAAGTCACCACCAGGTATCCAGGCGCGTCCGCGGAGGTGCTCGAGGCGACAGTGGCGCAGCCGCTGGAGTCGAAGATCGTCGGTGTCGACAAGATGATCTACATGAAGAGCACGAGCGGCAATGACGGCTCGTACACTCTCACCGTAAGTTTCGAGCTCGGCACCAATCCCGACATCGACACGGTCAATGTCAACAATCGCGTGCAGACGGTCATCTCGCAGCTGCCGCAGGAGGTCCAACTCCAAGGAATCAAGGTCCAGAAGAAATCGTCCTCGATATTGCAGTTCGTGAATCTCTACGACGAAAGCGGGAAATACGACCCGCTTTTCATCACCAATTTCGCGATCATCAACGTCCTTGACGAGCTGTCGCGCACGCCGGGCGTCGGGGAGGCCAAACTGTTCGGTGGGCTCGATTACTCGATGCGGATCTGGTTCGACACGGCGCGCTTGACAAGCCTCGATCTTGCCCCATCCGACATCATCAAGGCCATCCAAAGCCAGAATGTTCAGGCGTCGGTCGGCCGCATCGGCGCACGTCCGGTTCCGGAAAATCAGCAGTTTCAGGTGAATGTGCAGACACAGGGGCGGCTGCTCGATCCCGAACAGTTCGGCAACATCGTGCTGCGCGCCAACGCTGACGGGTCTACGCTGCGTATCAAGGACGTGGCGCGCGTGGAACTGGGCGCCATGAACGACGATAACTTCAGCCGCCTCAACGGCCATCCGGCCGTGACGATCGGAATCTTTTTAGCTCCCGGTTCCAATGCGATCGCGACTGCCGCAGCCGTGAATGCAACGCTTGACAAGGTGCGCCCTCGCTTTCCGGAGGGACTGAAGGCACGAGCGACCTACGACACGACGGTTTTCGTCAACGACACTATCCATGAGGTGCTGAAAACGTTGTTCGAGGCCTTCGTCCTCGTCGCGATCGTGGTGTTCCTGTTCCTGGGGAACCTGCGCGCCACCATCGTTCCGGTCATCGCGGTTCCGGTGAGTCTCATCGGCGGTTTCATGGTGCTGGTGGCGTTCGGCTATTCGGCCAACACCGTTTCGCTGCTGGCGATGGTGCTTGCGATCGGCATCGTGGTCGACGATGCCATCGTCGTTGTGGAGAACGTCGAGCGCGTGATGGAGGAAGAGCCGGATCTCTCTCCGGCGGACGCCGCCAAGAAGGCGATGACGCAAGTCACGGCGCCGATCATTGGCATCACGCTGGTGTTGCTGTCGGTCTTCGTTCCGGTCGCGTTCATTGCCGGGATCTCGGGCACGCTGTTTCGGCAATTCGCGGTGACGATCATCGCAACGGTGCTGATCTCGGCATTCAACGCGCTCACGCTGTCGCCGGCCTTGTGTGCGCTGTTCCTGCGGCACTCCGGCCCGCGCCGCGGCCTGATGGGTTACATCAGCCGAGCGATCGACGGGGTGCGTGACGGTTATGCCCTGGTCGTCCGCAAGCTCGTGCGGTTCTCGGTGCTCGGCGTCGTGCTCGTCGTTGCGTTCGGGCTCGGCGTCGGCGGCCTGGCGCGCGTGACGCCCACGAGCTTCCTGCCCGAGGAGGACCAGGGTGCGTTTTTCGTCCAGGTGCAGCTGCCGGACGGTGTCTCCGTCGCGCGCACCAGCGAGGTCGTCGGACAGGTCGAAGCTATCCTGAAGTCCATGCCGCAGGTCAAGGATACGGTCGCGATCGTCGGCTACTCGTTCCTCGACTTCGTTCTCGTCCAGCAACACCGCTTTCATGGTGGCCGTGTTGCAGCCGTTCGAGGACCGCAAGCAGGCCGCGGATTCGGCTCAGGCCCTGATCGCCAAGACGTTCGGCGCCGGCCTGCAGGTCCGCACCGCGACCGTCCTGCCGTTCAACCTGCCGCCGGTCATCGGCCTCGGCACGACCGGTGGTTTCGAATACCAGCTCGAGAGTTTCGAGGGGGCAGATCCGGCCACCATCGGAAGCGTCGTCCAGGGACTCATCGACGCCACAAAGCAGGATAGCCGCTTCGCCCAGGTGTTCACGACGTATGGTGCAGCCGCGCCCTCGCTTTATCTCGACATCGACCGCGCGAAGGCCGAGTCGCTGGGGCTCACCATCAATGACGTGTTTACCACCCTGCAGGCGACGCTCGGCAGCTACTACGTGAACAATTTCAATTTGTTCGGCCGAACCTGGCAGGTCAATGTGGAGGGCGAGGCGGAGAACCGGCGCGATGTGCCCGATCTCTGGCGGATCTACATCCGCAACAGCAAGGGCACCATGGTTCCGCTGCAAGCGATCGCTTCCCTGCGCAACGTTACCGGTCCTCAGGTCATCACGCGCTACAACAACTATCGCTCGGTGACCGTCAACGGCATTCCGGCGCCGGGCGTTGCCTCCGGCACGGCGCTCGCCGCCATGGCGGACATCTCGGCGAAGACGCTGCCGCCCGGTTTTGGGTTTGAATGGACCGGCACGGCGTTTCAGGAGCAAAGGGCGGGCGGGCAGACCGGGATCGTGCTCGGAATGGCTTTGCTGTTCGCCTTCCTGTTTCTCGTCGGCTTGTACGAAAGCTGGATGATCCCGGTCCCTGTTCTGTTGTCGGTGGTGACAGCCGTGCTGGGAGCATTCGCGGGCGTCCTGGTATTCAAGTTGACGCTCAATCTCTACGCCCAGATCGGCCTCGTCGTGCTGATCGCGATGGCGGCCAAGAACGCCATCCTGATCGTCGAGTTTGCCAAGGACCAGCGGGAGCGCGGCCTGAGCATCACGGAAGCGGCGGAGCTCGGCGCAAAGCTGCGCTTCCGCGCCGTGATGATGACCTCGATCGCGTTCATCGTCGGCCTGGCGCCCCTGGTATGGGCACACGGTGCTTCGGAAATTGCCCGCCGCAGCGTCAGCACGCCGGTCTTCGTCGGCATGCTGGCGGCGAGCACCATCGGAATCCTCCTGATCCCGATGCTTTACGTCGCGTTCCAAACGCTCCGGGAGCGGACACAGAGGAAACCGCAAGGCAAGCTGACGCCCCATGCGCAACCGGCCGAATGATCCGCGTCGAGGAAGCAGGCATGATGACCCGAGCGGAGCAGCGAGATTAGAGCGTCACAATCTCATCGCAGCGAATTCCGCAAACGACTGGAGAATGGAGATAGGCCATGTGCACGAAGACCGGGCCCCGCTGTCCACGGAGCGCGCATCCGCTCGAACTGCAAGGGAGCCCAACGCCGCGGTTCCAGACGCAGGAGAAACGAGCAATGAGCCCCAATCTGAATGAACCTGCAGCCACGGCCCCGACCCAGGCCTCCGGCCCGTTGGCCGCGGCGACCGAGTACATCGTCGACGCCGCGCAGCGGAGCGTCCTGTTCTGGGATGTGATGCGGCAGCGCGGCAATCAGTACTACGAGCATATGGCCGAGGTCGCGCCGCACGTGCTCAGCTATGCGGCCGAGGTCGTGATCGATGGCCGCACGCTCGAACGGCCGGTCAACTACGCGCTTGCACGCATCATCCCGCCGAAGGGCGTCGACATCGACCCGAGGCGGCGTCCGTTCGTCGTCGTCGATCCGCGCGCCGGGCACGGGCCGGGCATCGGCGGCTTCAAGGCCGACAGCGAGATCGGCGTCGCCTTCAAGGCCGGCCATCCCTGCTATTTCGTCGGTTTCCTGCCCGATCCGGTGCCGGGCCAGACCCTCGAGGACATCGCGCGCGCCGAGGCGGTGTTCGTGGAGAAGGTGATCGCTCTTCATCCCGATGCGGACGCCAAGCCGTGCGTGATCGGCAACTGTCAAGCCGGCTGGGCCGTCATGATGCTCGCGGCGATGCGTCCCGAGCTGTTTGGCCCGATCATCGTCGCCGGGTCGCCACTGTCCTATTGGGGCGGCGTGCACGGCAAGTACCCGATGCGCTACTCGGGCGGCCTGCTCGGCGGCAGCTGGCTCACCGCCCTCACCAGCGATCTGGGCCATGGCAAGTTCGACGGCACTTTTTTGGTGCAGAATTTCGAGAACCAGAATCCCGCCAACACGCTGTGGACCAAGCAGTACAACCTGTACGCCAACATCGACACCGAGGCCCCGCGCTATCTCGGGTTCGAGCGCTGGTGGGGCGGGCACGTCAACCTGAACGGCGAAGAAATCCAGGCCATCGTCGACAACCTCTTCATCGGCAACAAGCTCGCGGCGGGAATGATCAAGGCCTCGGATGGGACGATGATCGACCTGCGCAACATCCGTTCGCCGATCGTCGTGTTCTGCTCCAAGGGCGACAACGTCACGCCCCCGCAGCAGGCGCTCGGATGGATTCTCGACCTCTATGACGACGTCGACGACATCCGCCGACACGGCCAGACGATCGTCTACACCATTCACGAGTCCGCCGGTCATCTCGGAATTTTCGTGTCGACCGGGGTGGCGCGCAAGGAGTACGGCGAGTTCTCCAACAACATCGAGCTGATCGATGTGCTGCCGCCCGGCCTCTACGAGGCGGTGTTCGAGCCGAAGCGCGAGGATACGGCGAGCCCCGACCTCGTCACCGGCGACTGGGTCATGCGCTGCGAGGCGCGCACCCTCCACGATATCCGCGCGCTGGGCGGCAACGATGCGGCGGACGAGCGGCGCTTCGCCACTGCGGCGCGGGTGTCGGAGATCAATCTCGCCCTGTACCGCACGTTGGCCCAGCCCATGGTGCGCGCCATGACTTCGGAGCCTGCGGCCGAATGGCTGCATCGGCTGCATCCGCTGCGGCTGCAATATGAGCTGCTGTCCGGCAAGAATCCGTGGATGGCGCCGGTGGCCGCCATGGCGGACGCCGTGCGCGCGAACCGCCAGCCGGCGGCGGACAATCCGTTCCTCAAGCTGCAGGAGACCGTCTCCGAGCAGATCGTCGCCGGTCTCAATGCCTGGCGGGATGGGGTCGAAACGCTCGCCGAGCGCATGTTTCTTACGGTCTATGGCAATCCACTGCTGCAGGCCGCGGTCGGCGTCGACCCGGCGGATGCGCGGCCCCAGCGGAAGGCGGCAAAGATGCCGCTCCATCGCGAGCTGGTGGAGGGGCGGATCGCCGAGCTGAAATCGCGCATCGCCGGCGGCGACGTGCGGGAAGGCGCCATTCGCGCGCTCCTCTATGCCGGCATGCCGCGGGGCGCTGTCGACGAGCGCGGCTTCGAGGCCATTCGCCGGATGCGCACCATCCAGGACGGGATGGAGCGGCCGACGCTGGCCGAGTTCAAGGCCATGGTGCGCGAGCAGTACTTCATGCTGCTCATCGATCCGGAGGCGGCTTTCGCCGCGCTTCCCGAGCTGCTTCCCGATCCCTCGTTGCGGCGAAAGACGCTTGCCACCGTGCGCGGAGTGCTGAGCGCCGCAGGTGAGATCAGCGGCGAGATTGCCGAGCGGCTGGACCGGCTCGCGCAGGTCTTGGGGATCGAGACGAGGCGGGCAAGCCCCGCATACGCGAGCATGTCTGCGTAACAAGCCCACCACGTCCGCCCGGCGGGCACCTCCATGACAGGAGTCCTCCCGATGCCAATCTCCCCAGCCGCCGCCCCCGCCCAGACTCATGCCAAATACGAGCGCTTGATCGCAGACGCCAAGCAGGTGCCGCCCGCCACTACAATCGTGGTCCATCCGTGCGACGAGACCTCGCTGCGCGGCGCCGCTGATGCGGCGACGGCCCGCATCATCATCCCCCTCCTCGTCGGGCCCAAGGCGAAAATCGCCGCGGCCGCACGGCAGCACAAGGTCGATATCAGCCGCTTCGAGATTGTCGATGCGGCGCACACCGAGGATGCGGCCGCGCGCGCGGTCGAGCTGATCCACGAGGGCAAGGGCGAGCTTCTGATGAAGGGCAGCCTACACACCGACGAGCTCATGCGCGCGGTGACCGCCTCGGCAACCGGTCTGCGTACGGCGCGGCGGATCAGTCATGTCTTCATCATGGATGTGCCGACCTATCCGGAGACGCTGTTCATCACCGACGCGGCCATCAACATCTTTCCCGATCTCGACGCCAAGCGCGACATCATCCAGAACGCGATCGACCTGTTCACCCAGGTCGGGCTCGGCACGCCGCGGGTCGCCATCCTGTCGGCCGTCGAGACGGTCACCTCGAAGATCCCATCGACGATCGAGGCAGCGGCGCTGTGCAAGATGGCCGAGCGGGGCCAGATCACGGGCGGCATCCTCGACGGGCCGCTCGCCTTCGACAACGCCATCGATCCCGAAGCAGCGAAGATCAAGGGCATCACATCCGCGGTCGCCGGCCGCGCGCAGATTCTGATCGTGCCCGATCTCGAAGCCGGAAACATGCTGGCCAAAAACTTGACGTTCCTCGCCAAGGCGGACGCGGCGGGAATGGTACTCGGCGCGCGCGTGCCGATCATTCTCACGTCGCGCGCGGATTCCGTGCGCACCCGGATGGCGTCCTGCGCGGTCGCGGTGCTTTACGCCGACGCCCGGCGCAAGGCTTCACCATTGCCGGCCGCGTGAGATCATGGACCGCATTCTCGTCGTCAACGCGGGCTCGTCCAGCGTCAAGTTCCAGCTGTTTGCTCTGGACGGGGCCGCGCAGCTCACGCGCAAGATCAGGCTGAAGATCATCCTTCCAGGCGGATCTGCTCGATCCAGTCCAAGATGAGAGGGGTCGCCTCCTTGTCATCCTCGACAATCTCAGCACTCATAAGCCGAAGGACGACCGCTGGCTCAAGCGCCATCCCAACGTCCAATTCCACTTCACGCCGACCCGGGCATCTTGGTTGAACCAGGTCGAGACCTGGTTTTCTATCCTTGAGGGCAAATCGCTCAACGGCGCCTCCTTCACCTCGGTCAAGCAACTCAGAGAACACATCGATGCTTTCATCGACCGCTACAATCAAAACGCCACACCGTTTGTTTGGACCAAGGCCAAAGTCAGACAGCGCCCCTTCAAGGGCCGCCGTCTCAGCGATTTATGATTCCAAGTACTAGCAAGCCTCGATGGCACCAACGGCATCCGATCGATGGAATCGAACCGCGTCTTGATCCCTCACCGTTGCCGGAGCCGGTGACATTAATGGTGTGAGTTCGACGCGGATTAATTGGGGAGCAAAACGATGCAGAAGAAGCACAGGACGGAGGGCAAGAATGAGATCTCTAGCTCTCAGGAAAAGCTGAAAAACAAGGACTATCTGCGCGAGCTTCGGCATCTGCATGTCGAGCTCGTCAAGCTTCAGGAATGGGTCAAGAGCACGGGCACGAAGATCTGCATCGTCTTCGAAGGACGGGACGGCGCCGGCAAGGGAGGAACGATCAAGGCGATTACAGAGAGGGTCAGCCCGCGCGTCTTTCGCGTGGTTGCGTTGCCGGCCCCCTCTGAGCGCGAGAAATCCCAGATGTATGTCCAGCGCTATATTCCGCATCTTCCAGCGGCGGGAGAGATCGTGATCTTCGATCGCAGCTGGTACAATCGCGCCGGCGTCGAGCGCGTCATGGGCTTCTGTACCGAGGACGAGGCGCGCTGGTTCCTGAAGACCGCTGCCCCCGTCGAGATGGAGATGGTCAATTCCGGAATTATTCTCCTGAAATATTGGCTGGAGGTGAGCCCAGACGAGCAAACGCGGCGTCTGGAAGCGCGCATCGATGATGGACGAAAGATCTGGAAGCTGTCTCCGATGGACCTGAAATCCTACAGCCGGTGGTACGATTATTCACGGGCCCGTGATGAAATGTTCCAAGCCACGGACACCGCCTGGGCTCCCTGGTTCGTCGCCCACTCCGACGACAAGAAACGCGCCCGCTTGAACATCATCACGCATCTGCTCAGCAGGATTCCCTACAAGGAGTTACCGCGTCAGAAGATTAAACTGCCGAGGCGACAGAAGCGGGGAGGATACAAGGAGCCCGACTATCCCTACAAGATGGTCCCGGAGAAGTACTAGCGGCCGGTGGCAGTTGGCTTCGGGGTCCATCTCGCCGGCAAACGCGGCGAGCGACCGAATGACACGCAGGCTAGCAATCTACCGCTATCTCGATCCTGGTGAAACTCTGGGGGAGGTGCTGGGCGGCTTCATCATGGCGCTCACGTTCACGCTTGGGGCTCGTGTATTTGCGGCAGACGAGCAACTCGAAGCGCATGAGCTGGTCGTGGCGATTGTCGGATGCAACATCGCTTGGGGGGTGATCGATGCGACATTGTTTGTACTCAACAGTCTCTTCTATCGAAGTCGGCATGCGCGTTTCTTTCGCGCGCTCAAGATCACACGCAGCGAGACGGAGGCCTTGGCCGCATTGGAGGAGGAATTTGGGCTGGAGGACGAACCTTTGGCTGCTCACCCGGAGGATCGCGCCCGCCTCTATCAATCCTTGCTAGCCCTGAGCGCTCGCGCCACACCCGCCCGAAAGGGTCTGCGGCGGCAGGATTTCGTGGCTGCTGCCATCGTCTTCGTTCTGGTATCGGCCACGGCCGTTCCAGGCGTGATCCCGCTTCTTTTGCTTGCCGATTCCAATTTGGCGCTTCACGTGTCTAACTGGCTGTTGATACTGCTGCTGTTCGTCGTCGGGTATTGGTGGGGTCGCTACACGGACGCCCCGCCCTGGCGTGTCGGACTGACAGCCATGCTGCTAGGAATGTTTATGGTTCTCGTCGCCGTCGCCCTGGGCGGATGAAAGACCGGCGGATGCGAATTGCTGCGGATCGTTCGGCAAGTGGACGCGGCGCACGGCAAGTCGATTGGCGCTTCAGGAGTAACCGACATGCCTATCGCTGCTCGCCCAAACTCCATCGTACAGCGCCTACTGCCCATCCTCGGCTGGCTTCCCGCCTACCGGCGCGACTGGCTGCTGCCGGACATTCTGGCCGGCCTCGCCGTCTGGGCGGTCATGGTGCCGGAGGGCATGGCCTATGCCGGCATCGTCGGCGTGCCGCCTATCATGGGGCTCTACACCATCGTTCCGCCGTTGATTGCCTACGCGCTGTTCGGCACCTCGCGCCTGCTGGTCGTCGGCCCGGACACCGCGACCGGCCTGATCTCCGCCCTGACCGTGGGCGCCATCGCGGCGCAGGGCACTGCGGAGTTCAATACGCTCACCTCCACCCTCGCTATCTTGATCGGCGCCTTCTTCCTGCTCTTTGGCGCGCTGCGCATGGGCTGGGTCGCCGCCTTCATCCCCACGCCGGTGATGCGCGGGTTCATCGAAGGCCTGGTCTGCGTCACGATCATCGGCCAGGTGCCGCATCTGCTGGGCATCAGCGGCACGTCCGGCAACTTCTTCACCAAGCTCTGGTTCGTGCTGCAGCATCTATCCGACGTTTCGCTCGCTCCGATGCTGACCGGCCTGCTCAGCCTCATCGCAATGCAGTTGCTCCGCCATCTGGCGCCCCGCGTTCCCGCGGCCCTGGTCGTCGCGGTCGTGGCCACGATCCTCGTCGGCCTGCTCGGCGGTGAAGCCGCCGGCATCAGCGTGGTCGGCGACCTCCCGTCCGGCCTGCCCCACCTCACCCTGCCCCACCTCGACCCCGCAATCCTGCGGGAGCTCGCGCCCGGCGCGCTCGCCATCGTGCTGGTCGGCTATGCCGAGGCGCTTGGCGGGGCAAAGGCAGCGGCGATGCAGGGCGGCGGCAACATCGATCCGAACCAGGAGCTGATCGCGCACGGGCCCGCCAACATCCTGAGCGGCCTTTTCGGCGGCTTCCTCGTCGTCGGCAGCCTGTCCAAGACCTCCGTGGCCATGTCCGCCGGCGCCCGCACCCAGCTCGCCAATCTCGTCGCAGCGGTCTTTTGCTTCCTGACCCTGGTTTTCTTGACGCCGCTGTTCCGAGGCATGCCGCACCCGGCGCTCGCCGCCATCGTCATCGCGGCGATGCTGCATCTCTCGAAGCCCGGCTATCTGCGCGACCTGTTCGTCCGCAGCCGGTGGGAGTTTGCTATCGCCGCGATCGTCTTCGCCGGCGAGCTGACCTTGGGCGTCCTGCACGGCATCGCCCTTGGCGTGGTGCTGTCGCTGCTGATGTTGATCTATCGAACCACCCACCCGCAGGGCGCGGTGCTCGGCCAGCTGCCGGGCACGGAGGCCTATCGCGACGTCCGAGCGCCATCCCGAGGCGATCACCTTCCCCGGGTTGCTGATTTGGCGCCCCGGCGGCGACCTGTTCTTTGCGAGCATCGGTCACCTCGGCGATGGGCTTGAAGGCCGCGTTGGCCGCGAGCCGCCCGCCGGCGAAGCATGTGCTGCTGGATGCAGATTCGGTGAACTTCATCGACACGACCGCCTGCGACGCGCTGCTGAACGCCATCAAGGAGTTGCAAAGCCAGGGCATCACCGTCGCCTTCGCCCGTGTGCGCGATCAGGTACGGGAGCGAATGCGGCTCGGTGGCGTCGAGGCTGCGGTCGGCCCGACCAATTTCCACGAACGCGTGACCGATGGCGTGCGCGCCTGGCAGCGGAACGGGAAAGGTTCTGCCGCAGACAAAAGCTGAAGGATCGCCGGGCTCTCTGAAAAGGCGCGACGCTCGTCGCCGGTGCTTGGCGCACGCGAGATCGGCGGATTTTTTCGTTCTGCAATCAAGTTGGATGATTTCAATTCCGGAGAATGCCGACCGAGAGCCATTATCCGCCGACTTTCTCTGTTGGCCGGTTAGCTGATTGCCTTCTCGGTTGATGCGTTCACAACGCGATAGCCAGACTAAGGGTGCTTTAGGGGCGCGTCTTTCCTGCGGCAAGCGAAACATACGTGCGTTGATCAGCGCCAGTCGCCCAAGACGCATCTGCACGGCAGCGAGGGCGGCGACGGCAGCAGTGTCGGCGCGAAGGACCCGCGGACCGAGCGAAATCGGCGTCGCGAACGGGAGTGCGCCGAGCAGGTTCCGCTCGTCCGGCGCCAGTCCTCCCTCCGGGCCCACAAAAACGGCCAAAGGGCCCGCGGCTACCGAACGAAGCGCGGTGATCGGGCTGGCGACAGGGGCGTGCTCGTCGCAGTAAATGAGCCGCCGGCCGGGATCCCAGCCCGCCAGCACCTGGCGCAACGTCGCCGGCTCGGCAACGTCCGGCAACCACACAAGATTGCACTGTTCGGCTGCTTCGATCACATTCGATCGCAGTCGATCGAGGTTCACGCGTGCCGCGATGGTGCGGCTGGTGAGCACCGGACGCAGCAGGCGTACCCCCATCTCGGTCGACTTCTGCGCAAGATAGTCGAGCCGTGCACTCTTCAGCGGGGCGAAAAGATAGTCGATGTCAGGGGGAGGAGCCGGAGCCCGCAAGCGCTCCTCGCAACGCAGCGCAGCATGTCGTTTGCCGAGTTCTATGATGGTGCACCTCCATTCGCCGTCCACGCCGTTGAACAACCGAAAATGCTCGCCCTCCTTCACTCTCCTGACATGGAGCAGGTAGTGGGCCTGAGCGTGGGTAAGTCGGACTTCGCGGTGACTGCCGAGCGAGGCGGTGACATACAGTCGGGGCGTGCGCAGCCAGTCTCTGGGTTCCTGGGGCATTGCCGCACGTTAGAATATGCCTCGCCAAAGTGCTGCCCCCTCGATCGGGTCGTGGGCGGGCTTTTTGGCGGCAAGAGAGGCTCCGAATCCCGGCGCCCGAGGGCGATGGTTTGCGGCGCCGCGGCAATCACGCTAACAACTGAGCATGGCCGAACACGCGCCGCTCGACAGGCCGGTCGCCGACGCCGTGCACCGGCATTGGGCCGATCGCCGGTTACCGCGGCGGATCCGCCCGTATGCGCGCTTGGCTCGGCTGGAACGACCGGTCGGTTGGTGGTTGCTCCTTCTGCCCGGGTGGTGGACGATCTCGCTCGCGCAAGTGACGCGAGGCGGCGGATGGCCGGATGTCAAGCTGCTGGCGCTGTTTCTCATCGGCGCCATCCTCATGCGCGGCGCTGGCTGCACTTTCAACGACATCGTCGACCGCAGGCTTGATGCCCAGGTAGAGCGTACACGGCTGCGGCCAATCGCCAGCGGACAGGTTTCCTTTGCCGGCGCCGTGACCTTCCTCGCGGCGCAGCTCCTGGGCGCACTCATTGTCCTGGCGCAATTCAACACCTTCGCGGTGATCCTGGGAGCGGCCTCGCTTCTTCTGGTCGCGATCTACCCGTTCATGAAGCGGATCACGTACTGGCCGCAGCTGTTTTTGGGTTTGGCGTTCAACTGGGGGGCGCTACTCGGCTGGGCCGCGGTCAATGGCGCCTTGGCGGCGGCCGCTGCACTTCTTTACGCGGGCGGCATCTTCTGGACGCTGGCCTACGACACCATCTATGCGCACCAGGACAAGGAGGACGACATCCTGATCGGCGTAAAATCGACAGCTCTGAAATTCGGGGAAGCGACCCGCAAGTGGCTCATCCTGTTCTTCGCGACAGCACTTGTCCTGATTGCAGTCGCCGGTTGGACGGTGGGAGCAGGCGTTGCGTTTTACGCCGGAGTCGGCACCGCCGCGCTCCACGCTGCCTGGCAAATCCGCCGGCTCGACATCCATGACTCGGAGAATTGCCTGGAAGTGTTCCGTTCCAACCGCGATTTCGGCCTGGCCATATTCGCCGGCTCGCTCCTGGCAGCACTTCTGGCCGGAGAACCATCCGGTGCTTGAGCTGAGCGACATCGTCGCTGCGGCCCTGGCGGCTGCCAGGCGTGCGGGTGCCGAGGCAGCCGATGCAATTCTCGTTGCCGGTCAGTCGCTCGACGTCTCGATCCGCGAAGGAAAGACTGAAAAGCTCGAAAGGTCAGAGGGCCACGACCTGGGCCTCCGGGTATTTGTCGGAAAGTCCCAGGCCATCGTCTCGACCAGCAAATTCGACACCGAAACGATCGCCAAGGCCGCCGAGCGCGCCGTCGCCATGGCGCGCCTCGCACCCGCCGATCCATTTGCGGGTCTGGCGGACCCCTCCTGCCTTGCCAAGGACGTGCCCGACCTCGATCTCGCCGACAGTGCCGAAGCCGATGAGCAGCAGCTGTTCGCACTGGCGGCGGCTGCCGAGGCCGCAGCGCTGGAGGTTGCCGGGGTCAGCAAGAGCGCGGGAGCGGGAGCTTCAACCAGCCGCCGGCGTATCGCGCTTGGAACCAGCACGGGTTTTCTCCGCGCCTACCAGCGTACGGGCAGCGGTTTTTCCGTAGCGGTTATCGCCGGCAGCGATGTCGGAATGGAGCGGGACTACGCCTATAGTTCCGCCGTCCATCTCGCCGACCTGAAGCCCGCCGGCGAAATCGGGCGGGAAGCAGGCGAGCGGACGGTGCGCAGGCTCAAGCCGCGCAAACTCGCTTCGCAAGCCTTGCCGATCATCTACGAGCCGCGGGTCGCGGCATCACTCCTGGGACACCTGGCAGGCGCGATCTCCGGTGCGGCGGTGGCCCGCGGCACGAGCTTCCTCAAGGACATGATGTCGAAGCCCTTGTTCAGGCCCGGCATCCAGATCGTGGACGATCCGCTCATGCCGCGCGGGGCAGCTTCCAGGCCGTTCGATGCCGAGGGCGTCGCGGTGGAGCGAAAGACCCTGGTTGCCGACGGTATTCTCGAGAGCTGGATACTCGATGCGCGCTCGGCCCGGCAACTCAAGCTCCAGCCGACCGGCCACGCGGCCCGCTCGACCGGCAGCGCGCCGTCGCCTTCATCGTCCAATCTCTACCTGGTCCCCGGGTCCCGATCTCCTGCCGAGATGATATCCGGGATCAAGCGAGGACTGTACGTAACTGAACTTCTCGGCATGGGAGTCAATGGGGTTACCGGCGACTACAGCCGCGGCGCCAGCGGTCTGTGGATCGAGAACGGCAGCCTGAGCTATCCGGTGAGCGAAATAACCATCGCAGGAAATCTCAAGGCGATGTTCGGAACGCTTGCTTGCGCAAATGACCTTGAATTCAAGGGCAGCACAAACGCCCCCACGTGTTGCATCGAAGGAATGACCGTTGCCGGCACCTGACCCGCAAGCCAGCGCCATGGCCGATCTCGAACTTGCGCTGAAAAACGTGACGGACGCCGGCGATCTGGCGCTGCAATACCTGCGTGGCGACACGAGGCGCTGGCGCAAGAAGGACGGAACGCCGGTGAGCGAGGCTGATCATGCGGTTGACCGGCTGCTCATGGACCGGCTCCGTCTGGCGCGGCCGGGGTATGGCTGGTTGTCGGAGGAGTCGCAGGCCACAGCGGTCTCAGCCGACCGACCGTGCTGGGTCGTCGACCCAATCGACGGCACACGGTCCTTTCTCGCCCGAGAGAACCAGTGGGCCATTTGTGTGGCGGTCGTGGAACTCGGACGGCCGACCGTGGCGGTTGTACACGCACCGGCGCTGCAACAGACCTACGCTGCCGCAAGAGGGGCGGGCGCGACGCTGAACGGATCCACGATCAGGGTCAGCGGAAAGGAACTGCTGGAGGCCGCAGTCGTGCTCGCCAGCAGTGCCTCTCTGCTGCCGGGCCGGTGGAAGGTTCCTCTGCCCCCGCTTGACGCAAGACCCCTGGCATCGCTCGCCCTGCGCATATGCGCGGTAGCCGGAGGCATCGCCGATGCCGCATTGGCCCTGACCTACAAGAGCGACTGGGATCTCGCGGCGGCGGACCTCATCGTCTGTGAGGCCGGAGGCAAGATGAGCGATCTGGCCGGCGCTTTACTGCGCTATCAGTCTTCCCAGTGGCGACGAAGCGGCTTCATTGCGGCGACGCCGGCCGTGCATGCGGCCATGCTCGCCCACGGACCCATCACGACAAACTGACGGCAGCTTCCCGATGCGCAAAGCGAAACCTGGCAAGCCGGCGCAACTGTTGCATCTGGTGTTCGGCGGGGAACTGACGGACCTGAGCGGCGTCGAGTTCCGTAACGTCAAGGCGCTCGACATCGTCGGCATCTATTCGAACTATGCCGAGGCTGAGAAGGCCTGGCTTGAAAAGGCTCGCGAAACCATCGACAACGCGCAAATGCGTTACTTCATCGTGCACCTGCATCGGTTGCTGGATCCAAAAAGAAAAAACTAAAGCTGGGTTGCGCCACTTCGCCAACGAATGCAGGGATAGGGCTAAAGCTAAACGACGCTTATGTCCCGGAAGCGGACGGCCCAGCGTGTTACGCTATGTGCCATAGCGGCCGTGTCGAAAGTGCCAACTCGCTTTGTTCTACGAACGCGCTGCAGCCCACAACGTCGGTGTCCAGAAGGCGGGTCACGCTCATTCCGCATCCCGGCGTTGCGCAAGGCGGCGAGTTCGCGTTCGAGAACACGGGGCGCGCGTGTAATGAGGTTCGCGGAACATCGCCAGCGTTTCTTGCCGCCAGCCAGGGGAATCGGGTGAACGGCGTTTCTGATTCTTTTCGGCCGTTCGGTCGGCCTGCCAGATTCGGAAATGACTTCAACCGACGCGCTTGGATTCGAAACGATCCGAAAACCTCGTTCACCCGATTGCCCTGGCCGCCAGCCCGGTGGCTGATCACGCCGTTGCCGCGAAGGTGCGCCCAGTTATTTGACATGGCAATTGATTCTTCGGGACGGTGAGTATCGCCCGCAAGATTTCTTGCTATTATCCTCTTACCGCTCGCCAGGATGCTTCCTTCGAGCCTCCATAAGGTGTGCATGTAGAGGCGATGAAGTTCCCACTGCCGGCCAACGAGACTGAGCGGCTTGCCGCCGTTCGTGCGCTCGGTATCCTCGATACCGCGCCCGACATTGCCTATGACGAGATCGGTGAACTGGCCGCGCAGGTCTGTAAGTGCCCGGTAGCCTACATCAGCTTCATGGACGACGATCGCCTTTGGCTCAAGGCCAAATACGGCTTGCCGCCGGATTTCCATCAGTGCCCGCGCGAGATCGCCTTCTGCGCCACGACGGTATGCGGCACCGAGATGGTCGTGGCGCCGGACCTGCGGCAGGATCAGCGTTTCCGCGAGATTCCCTTCGTCACGGGCGAGCCGTATTTCAAGTTCTACTGCGGCATTCCGCTCATCACCGGCGAAGGCTATGCGCTCGGAACGTTGTGTGTCATGGACTTCGAGCCGCGCCAGCTTGTTTTCGAACAAACCGAATCGCTGAGAAGGCTGTCGCACCAGGTGATGACGCAGCTGGAACTGCGCCGGCAGCTGGTCGAGGTCGACCAGGCCATCCGGGAGCTCGATCAAGCGCGGACGGACATCGCTTCTGAGAAGGCGCGAACCGAAGAGCTGCTGCTCAACATCCTTCCCGCCCCGATCGCCGAGGAGCTCAAGAAGAACGGCAAAGTGCAGCCGAGATATGTGCCTTCGGCGACGATCCTGTTTGCCGATTTCAAGGGCTTCACCCTCCTAGCCGAACGCATGGAGCCCAACGCCCTCATCGGCCTCCTCGACCAGTATTTCACCGCCTTCGACGAGATCGTGGCCCGCCTTGGGCTGGAGAAGCTGAAGACGATCGGCGATGCCTACATGGCTGTCGCGGGCGTGCCCGAGGCGCGCCGGCAGCACCCTGTCGATGCCTGCCTCGCAGGGTTGGAGATGCAGGGGACAGTCGCCCACATGAAGATACAGCGTGAGCGGTTGCGGTTGCCGGCTCTGGAGCTGCGTATCGGAATTCATACGGGCCCGGTCATGTCCGGTGTCGTTGGCCGGCGAAAGTTTACTTTCGACATCTGGGGTGATGCGGTGAACACGGCGGCGACCATGGAGGCCAACGGCGAGCCCGGACGAATCAATGTTTCCGAAACCGTTGCCGGGCATGTCAAAGAGCTGTTCGAGCTGCAACCCCGCGGCGCCGTCGAGGTCAAGCATGACCGCCGGCTCGACATGTTCTTCCTCAACCGTTTGCGGCCGGAACTGTCGCGCGATGCCGAAGGCCGAAGGCCTAATGAAAAGTTTGCCGCTGAATGGAGCCGATTGATGACGGGTTTCTCCGGTTAGATTCGCCGCTCGTCACTTCGCGTTCGTGCCAGGAAGAGACCAACTAACGCACCAAAGCAAGCACTTACCAGCCTCGCGGACTAAACCAGCAAGGCGCGAACGCGCTGGTCGCAGTTGTCGGCTAAGGCGCACAGTGCAGCCGCTCCATCGCCAGCAAAGGACGGGCCGTGCATGAGTCCCAATGTGCGCGGCGAGAGCTCCGCGAGCCGCCGGATCGTCGCCCCCATGCCAGGGTTAAGGCTAGAATACTTGAACAGGTCCTCCGCCACGATCGCCGGCCCGACAATGTCGGTCTCTGTCAATGCAGGCTTATCGCCGAGTTGGGTGAACAGGTCGCCGCACAGCAGGGTTCCGGTCGTCTCCTCGAAAAGAACTCCTGCATCCCAACCATGCGGGATATGCGGCGTATCGAGGTAACGCACGCGCTTGCCCTTGCCGAGATCGATCACTCCACCGTCTTGCAAGACGCGAGGTGTTCGGTCAGCCATGTCGTTCAGCGAGACTAGGTACTAGGACTAGGCATCCGGTCTGGCCGTGCGTGACCTCGGCTTGCGGCGCGACGGCCAACCACTCGTTCATCGCACCGCACTCGTCAGCTTCATAGTGGCCGAAGGCGATCCAGCGCAGCCGCTCGGGCGGAATGAGGCGACCGATGGCCGAATGAATGTGCGGAAACATCTTGCGGGGGCCGGTGTGGAACAGCAGGGGATCATCTCCCAGGACCAGGAATTGATTGAAGGTGAATCCGACAGGCGGCGCGATTTCGGGCACGAAGGTCGAAAGCCGAAAGATGCCGGCGGTGATCTCGTTGATCTTGGTTTCCATGATTTTCTCCACACGTTCACTGGGGTGCGCGGGTCTGCACGGCGGTTAGCCATACATGGCCAGCTATCGCCAGGTGCGTGGCCGGCAATTGAACTCCAAACAGCGGGCGTTATTGCGGCTGGCGCTGAGCTTCTTCACATGGCGCACGCTGGTGCACGAAAGCCGATTGAAACAGGTTGCGGCCATCGAGGCCATGTTTCAGGTCGTAGTTGCGAGCAGGATAAGCAAGCATTCACATGCAGTGCCATAGCAACAGACATGGGCGACGCGGACGGCCTCGGCTCTTCGGTATGTCTGAAAGGGATCACGAGCCGTCCTGCCGCCCCCGGCGTTCGGCTGCAAGAGACTGGAAGCGGCCGCCGCAGACTTGACCGACGCGTTGGCCAAGCCTGGCAACTCTGCTTTAGAGCGCACCGCGGGCCTGCAGCCGGCCAATGGCAAAGGCGCGCATCGGATCGGAGGCCGCTGCAGCATCCAGCCGGCGGGCCGCCTCACGGCAATCCTGGCGCATCCGCTCGACGAGGCCAGCGACGGAATCGAACTTCATGTCGGGCCTGATCAGGTCGATGAACAGCACGTCGATCACCTGGCCGTAGAGATCGCCCGAAAAATTGAACAGATGCACCTCGAGAAACTTCTGCCCGCCGGCAAACGTCGGGCGAGGACCGATGTAGCCGGCGCCATCGTAGCTATGACCGGCGTGGCTCACGCGGACCGCATAGATGCCGTCGAGAGGCTCGATGGCGGGGGCGAGCCTGATATTGGCGGTCGGAAACCCGATGGCGCGGCCGCGGCCATCGCCCCTGATTACCTCACCGGTCAACTGCCACCAGTAGCCGAGGCTGTGCGCCGCCTCGGCAACCCGGCCGTGGCGAAGATCGTTGCGGATCGCGCTTGAAGAAAACGGCGCCTGGCCGTCGTCATCGGTGACCTGGTCGACGATCGTCACGCTGAACCTTCCCTCCGCGAGCCGATGCAGCGTTTCAGGATTGCCCTTACGGCCGTGGCCAAAGTGGAAATCGTAGCCGGTCACGACATGAACCGCGGCGAGCCGCTCAACGATGCATCTGGAAACGAATTCGCCGGCTTCGAGCCTGGCAAAGGCGCGATCGAATTCCAATACGACCAGGAAATCCGCACCCAGCGCCCGCACGAGCCGCTCCTTGAGCGGCTGGGGACTCAGCCGGAACAGCGGCTGATCGGGGCGGAAGAAGGTTCGCGGATGTGGTTCGAAAGTTACTATGCCAAACGGTGCGCCGCCGTGCCGCGCCTGACGCTCGGCAGTTCCCAGGAGCGCCTGATGTCCCCGATGAACGCCGTCAAAGTTCCCGATTGCAACCACGCCGCGCCTGGCCTTCGCGGGCACCGCGTCTTCGCCCGCGACAATCAACATCGGCAGTTGACCGGGATCACCATGGCGAAGAAGCCGGGGCGTGACAATCCGTGCACAACCGGTTCGCGCTCAGGCGGCTGCGGAGGCTACCTGGCCGGTGAGATCGTGGCGTACCAGTCGCGGCGGCGAGAACAAGGGCCCAAAGCCGAGACCCGCCCGGGTGGTTATGGCCGCAAGCTCGGTGCGCGTCGCCACATTGCAAGCAATGACCTTCAGGTTGTGGAAGGATGCATCGCGCACGAAGGCGGCGACGGCATCGTCAGCCTGCTTCGAACCGCTATTGGCGAGCGTCATGATATCCATCGCGACGAAGCGGAAACCCAAGTCGCGCAAGGTACTCGCCTCGACACCTTGACCATCGGCATCGCTCAGACACAGGGCGACACCCTGCTCAGCCAGCCTGGCGAGACCTTCCTGACCTTCGGGCGACAAGGCGCCGAGATCCGGCTGCCCAAGAGCCACCACGAGGGCGCGCGCTACGTCGCGGTTGTCGACAATCAGGCGGTGGAGGCGAGCGATATAATCGGTATCGGCCAGCGCTGCCGTCGAGGCCGTGCAGAAGATGCTGACACCGCGCTGACGTTGCATGAGCTTGCGCAGAACCGACATGGCCCGGGTGATGGTCAGGATGTCCAGCATCGGCATCAGGCCGGCCTTGGTTGCCTGATGCTGGATGGTTTCCATCCCGACGCGCGTGCCGTCCGCCATTCGCAGCGACAAGCTCGCCCGATAGTGGCGGGTTGACCCGTCCTCGATCTGCACAATCGGTTCGAGATAGAGATCGAAACGCTCTTCCTCTCCGAGCCTGCCGGCGCTGGGTGGTGGTGGTGAAGGCGGCGGTGCCTCGACGTGGCCGCTGCCATTGGTGAGCGGCCTGGCCTGGAGATGATCGAGACTGCCGGCGCCCGTTGCGGAAGCGCCGCTGGCAATGCTGCGTCGCTGCGGTGGCGGCGCAAAGACGGGCTGCTGCCTCTGGTGGCGGTGGTGCGGAAGCTGTGCCATGTCAGCGGATTCGAGAGCGTCGAGACGACGGGAAACCGAGTGCACTTCGCGGGCAAGGGTGCTGTATGCGCTCATCACATCGCTTACCCGGTGCATTGCGGCAGCCGTCGTGGCGTCGCGCGCGGTGAAAGACACGAGCTGAGCCAGCCCCAGGGTTACAACCGCAGCGCCGAGAATGAGCTCCGTCGGGCCGCCCTGCATCACCGACCATATGCAGAATCCAATGATCGCCAGGCAGGCGATGCCCAGAACGACAGTCAGCAGTAGCTGCGACCTACTCATGAACACCCCCGAACCGCGTCGATCTTGGCGGGCCGGTCAAACCCGAGGTGCAGATTCCACGGCGAAGATTTCAGACCACGACACCTGGTCGTCAGCCGGTTGAAATCCGAACCAGGCGGCATGAGCCCAAGACTAATTCCTCGCGGGCCGCCTGACAACGACAAGGTTGAGGAACCGTCAACGCTCCTAGCTTACCGCGTTGAAGACGGCCGGAAGCTTCTTGGCGAAAATTTCCTCAACTTGCTCTTCGGAGACGATCAGCGGCGGAGAGAGGGCGATCGTGTCGCCGGTGATCCTCAGCATGATGTCATGATCATGGAAGCCCGCTTCCATCGCCAGGTAGGCCCGCTTCCCGGGTGCAGCGGCAATCGGCGCGAGATCGATGCCACAAACGAGGCCGATGGTGCGGACATCCTCAACGAGCGAATGCCCCTTGAGGGACATCGCGGCATCGGCCCATTTGTCTTCGATGGCCAACACGCGATCGTAGAGACCTTCCTCTTTGTAGAGTTCGAGGCTGGCGAGGCCGGCGGCAGCGGCCATTGGATGACCTGTGTAGGTGTATCCGTGGAAGAACTCGATGACATGATCGGCGGTAGTCCTGAATGCCTCGTAGATGTGCTGGCGAACCATGACCCCGCCCATCGGGACGGCTCCTGAAGTTATGCCTTTGGCGAAAGTGATCATGTCGGGAACGACCCCGAAGCGCTCGGCGGCGAAGGTATGCCCAAGGCGCCCGAACGCGGTTATCACTTCATCGAAGATCAGCAGGATGCCGTGCCTGTCGCAGATTTCGCGCAGCCGCTTCAGGTAGCCCTTGGGGGGCGGCAGCACGCCGGTTGAACCAGCCATCGGCTCGACGATCACTGCGGCGATCGTCGATGCATCATGCAGCTGCACGAGCCTTTCAAGATCATCGGCGAGGTGGGCGCCCCATTCAGGCTCGCCCTTGACGAAGGCTTGCTTGTCCCTGACGTAGGTGTGCGGAAGATGATCGGCGCCCGGCAGCAGAGGTCCGAACCATTTGCGGTTGGCTGCCATGCCGCCAACCGATATCCCGCCAAAGCCCACGCCGTGGTAGCCGCGCTCGCGTCCGATCATGCGCAGGCGGTGACCTTCGCCTTTGGCCCGGTGGTAGGCGAGGGCGATTTTCAAAGCGGTGTCGACAGCCTCCGACCCGGAGTTGCAAAAAAATGCATAGTTGAGATCGCCCGGCGCCAACGTCGCCAAGCGCGAGGCCAATTCGAAGATCTTCGGATGGCCAAACTGAAACGTCGGAGCGAAATCGAGTTCGGCGGCCTGCTTCTGAATCGCCGCAACGATCGGCTGCCGGCAGTGGCCCGCATTGGCGCACCACAGACCCGCCGTGGCATCAAGCACCGCGCGGCCGGCCATATCGAAGTAGTGCATGTCCTTGGCGCGCGCAATCATCCGGGGTCGCCTCTTGAATGCGCGGTTCGGCGTAAACGGCATGAAGAAGGGTTCGAGATTGTTGGGCGTCGGCTGCCAGGCGGCGCCGCCTGTGTGCTTTTGTGGCTTGTTCATGTTCGCGCCCTCCTCTCGGCCAATCGCTCAATAGCAGAAGCGGCTCCCCGGGGTAAGTGTGGGGTAAGTGCGGCACAGCTTGTCAATGGCACTTCCGCGTGGCAAGGCACCGCTCTGCGCCAATCTGGAGCTCAACTCATGTCATCGATCGCCCGTGTGATCTCCGCAGCGATACTCGCCCTCGGCGTCGCGGCTGCCGGTTTTCTCGCTGGCCAAGCGCTGATCAAGAGCCGGCTCGGCTTTCGCGTGGTCACCGTGAAGGGTCTCTCGGAGCGCGAGGTCAAAGCCAATCTCGGTTTCTGGCCGATCCGCTTCGTCGCCACGGGGGCGAGCCTCGAGGCGGCGCGCCAGTCGCTCGAGACATCGGAAGCCAGCGTCAAATCCTACCTTGCCGCGAAAGGGTTCATGCCCGCGGACTTCCAGGTTCAAAACATTCAGGTCGAGGATCGGTTCGCCGGCTTCAACGCACAGCAAGTACCCCCGGAGCTTCGCTTCGTGCTGACCGAGGACATGCTCGTGCGATCGGCGGAAGTGCAGAAGCTCGCCGATGCTTCGCGCTCGGTCGGCGATCTGATCAAGACGGGTGTCGTGTTCTCCTCGGACGCCTACAACGCCGGCCCTTCCTTCGTTTTCACCAATATCGCAGACCTCAAGGGCGAAATGCTGACCGAGGCGACGAAACGGGCGCGCGAGGCGGCCGAGAAGTTCGCCGCCGAATTGGGGGCCAAGGTCGGCGATATCCAGAGCGCCAATCAGGGCATCGTCGAAGTCAACCCGGCGGTGGAAATCCCCAACGACCGGCCGGAGAAGCAGATCGACAAGAAAGTGCGCGTCGTGACCACGATCTCCTATTTCCTGGTCGACTGATGTTTTGCGGCGACGGGAAACGTCGCGATCGCGTGAACGATGCGCTCGATGGTGCCCTGCGCGAGTTCGGCCGGCCCGCCGCGACGGCTTCCTCCGGCCGGCTTCAGCGGACCGTCAACGAGCAACATGGCAATGCCGTGGATGGCCGCCCACGCGAACCGCAGCGCATCTTCGTCGGGCGGGGCGTTCTTCCTGGCGGAACCGACGGCCGACACGAGTTCCGCGAAAGCCTCCTCACCCGCGCCCTGCAATCTCGCACTGCCTCGGTCGACCCGGGCTGAGTGGAACATCAGCGCAAGAATTGCCGGATCGGCGATGGCGAAGGCGACATAGCCGCGGCCGATTCGCTCCAGGGCGGCCGGGCCCTCGACCCCCTGCCGCTCGGCGCGCATTTGAGCTGTCAGCCGCTCGAACCCGCGGGCGGCAACTTCGGTCAGGAGACCCGTCACGTCGCCGAAGTGGTGGCCCGGCGCACTATGCGTGACCCCGGCCTGCCTGGCGCACTCGCGCAACGAAAAGGCATGGGTTCCCTTCTTGCGCACCAGCGCCTCCGCCGTCCGGACCAGGGCCTCGGAAAGGTCGCCATGATGATAGGGCCGCGGCGGCACGGGTGGAGCCTTGCGTCGCGAGCTGGCAGACCGGCGCTGTTTCATGGCGTCATCTAGACGGTGTCAAAATCATCTTGACACCGACCAGATAGGAGCGCAAGAGGCTCACGATCGAGAGTGACGGTGTCCAGATGGAGATGGAAGTGGCTACGGAAGCAATCACGCCAGCGAACCTGTTCAGCGCAGCCAATATGGTGGCCTTGGCCGGCTGGATCATGCTGGGGCTCGGCATCGTGTTCAAGTCGAAGATCCTGAAGGAGAGGCTGGCTGGCCTCGGGGTACCCCTTGTACTCGCCATCTGCTACACTGTCCTTATCGCGGTGTATTGGTCTCGCGCCAGCGGGGGCTTCTCGTCGCTTGATGCCGTCGCGGCCCTGTTTCAGTCACCCTGGCTGCTGCTGGCGGGCTGGACACACTACCTTGCCTTCGATCTCTTCATCGGCGCCTGGATCACCCGCGATGCCGAGACACTGGCGCTGTCGCGATGGGTGCTGCTTCCGGTGCTTCCCGCCGTCTTCCTGTTCGGGCCCGCCGGGCTGTTGCTCTGGTTCGCTCTGCGCACGGCGCTCAACGTCCGGCCAGCCACATCGTAACCGCCTGTCGCGCAACTGCGAGGAATTTGCTCATGCCCGCCATTACCATCGCCCGGCCGGCCCCTGGCGCCAGCCTGCTGCAAGGCGCCTATCGCGGCCAGGCCATCCTGGCGGCGGGGGGAGTGCTTCTGCTGCTGATGATGATCCCGACGGCGCTCGCCGCCGGGCTTGATACTCGCACCCTCGACGGCATCAGCGTCTGGATCAAGCCGCTCAAGTTCCAGCTGTCGCTCGCGGTGCAGATGCTGACGGTGGCATTGCTGATGCAGTGCCTGCCGGAGGCGCAAAGCGGGACGTGGCGGGTCCGCGGTCCGGTCTTCGCAATCGTCGGCGCTTCCATGCTCGAGATCGTCTACATAACCCTGCAGGCGGCACGCGGCGAGGCATCACACTATAACGTCAGCACATCCATCGCCGCGCTCATGTATTACCTGATGGGGGTCGGCGCAGTTGTCATCGTTGCGTCCTCCGTCTGGATCGGCGTGCAGATCCTCCGTCACGGCTCTACCGCAAATGCGGTCGTGTTTGCCGCAGGCCTCGGCCTCATTTTGGGCGGCGTGGTCGGCGGAGTAACCGGGGCCTTCATGTCCGCGCAGCCCGGACACTGGGTCGGAGGCTCGCTGACAGACTTCAATGGGTTGCCGATCTTCGGCTGGTCGCGCACCGGCGGTGATCTCCGGGTCGCGCATTTCTTCGGACTGCACCTCAGTCAAGTTTTACCAATGGCGGCATGGATCGGGAGCCGCAGTCTTCCCAAAGGCTATGTTCGACCCCTGGTCCTTGCGGTGGCGATTACCGGCACCGTTTTTTCCGTCGCAGTATTTGCTCAGGCGGTGCTCGGCGCGCCGTTTGCAGTGGGCCGATGAACGGTAACCGCCGCTGCTGAAAGTCAGCGGGAGCGAAGGCCCCTTCTTGCCGATTGCCTGCTGGCGCGTTCGAGTTCGCGGACGGGATCTATGGACCAGGCAAGACGCATGGCGGAAAGGACGTCCATCCGCGTGAGCCCGATGTCGGACAGCATGTAGTCGTCAAGGTCAAGCAACCGCTGTAGCTGGCGGCGCTTTCGCCAGTTTGAGAACGCGCGCTGGATCCGACCGAGGACGGAAGCGCCGCCCAAGGCCTGAGCTTCGAAAGCTGTGTATTCGCGCATGGCCTGGCTCCATATTGTATCGATACAATCTTTCGCCATTTTTGTGGTTTTTTCTTAATGTCTTCATCTTATTTGTTGTGATTGTTCGCGTCAATTGATAGATTGTAACCATGACAATTTGGGTGCCTGAGCTGGCCGGTAACCGGCCGCGCTACCAGGCCTTGGCCGATGCGATTGCCGCCGATCTCGAGTCCGGCAAGCTCAACCCGGGCGATCGGCTACCCGCCCATCGCGATCTCGCCTGGCGATTGGGCCTGACCGTCGGCACCATAACCCGGGGCTACCAGGAAGCGGCGCGGCGCGGGCTCCTGGTCGGCGAGGTCGGGCGCGGCAGCTTTCTCAGGGGGCCGGCGTCACGCCCATCGGCCACGCCGATTGTGCCCTCCTCGGATAGCGGGGCTGTCAACATGTATGTGGCGACCCCTCCCCGGGTGGCATCCCATTCGAACTTCGACGCGGCGTTGCTGGAGGTAGCCCAGGACCCCGACCGCTTGGCGCTGCTCGACTACGCACCGCCGGGCGGCACCCCCGAGCAGCGGCGCATGGGCGCCTCATGGCTTGCCAGATGCGGCGTTGGCGTGTCGCCAAGCCAGGTAGTGCTGGCCGCTGGAGGCCATGGAGCCCTTGTTGCATGTCTGGCGGGTGTGGCGCGGGCGGGGGACGATGTTCTGGTTGAGCCCCTCACCTACCCTACCATCCAGCCGCTGGCGCGAATGCTCGGCCTCAAGCTGCACGCACTGCAAATGGACGATGACGGCATCGTCGTCGGTTCCGTCGGGCGAGCGTGCAGCCACGGCAATGCGAAGTTTCTGTATCTCGTGCCCACCCTGCACAATCCGCTGAGCGTCACCTTGCCGGAGGAACGCCGACACGCCATCGTCGAGATCGCGCGCCGTCACGACCTGACGATCATCGAAGACGACGTCTTCCGCCTGGTTGCGAACGAACAGCAGCCGCCGGCCTTGTTCTCCCTGGCGCCGGAACGGTGCTACTACATTTCCAGCCTGTCCAAGTCCGTTGCCCCGGGTCTGCGGTGCGGGTTTCTCGCCACACCGGTCGGCATGGCAGATGCAATCGCCAGGCAGCAGATGGTCGCAGGAGCGCGCACCACCAGCCTCGCCATTGAGGTGGCGCGATACTGGGCCGCCAGCGGCACGATGGACGGCGTGCTCAAGGACATCCGGATGGAGCTTGCGGAGCGTCAGGCGATGGTGAGCACGATCTTTGCCGGTGTCGATATACAGACGGCGCCGGGTTCGCTGTTCTTCTGGCTGCCGCTGCCCCGGAAGTGGCGGGCCGTGGAGTTCGCATCGGCCGCTGAAGCGAGGGGAATCAGGGTGACACCGGGCATGGCCTTTGCAACTGGCGGCTTTCGGTCCGAGGCCGACCATGCGGTCAGAGTTTGCATCGGGGCGGTGCGTACGCGCGGGGCGCTCGCGGACGGGCTGGCACAGATAAGGCGCCTGATGGAGGAAAGTCCCGAGGACAACTTCCGGGCTATCGCCTGAAGTTAAATACTTAGATATTTCAATGAGATAATCTAACACGCGCAGACCGGATACGGCGCCTGCATAAAATTGCCTTCTGCCACTTGACGCGCGCCTTGGTTCCCCTTATGTCACGGCCGCTGTTAGCAGTCACCCGACATGAGTGCTAGCCGCAGTGCCGGATGACATTTCGAGACATCCGGCCGGAACCAGCAACCAGTTGACGTCAAACGAGGAGTAGACGCATGAAATTCCGTCCTCTGCACGACCGTGTGGTCGTTCGCCGGGTCGATGAAGACACGAAATCAAAAGGCGGCATCATTATTCCCGACACCGCTCAGGAAAAGCCCATGCAGGGCGAGATCATTGCGGTCGGCCCGGGCGGCCGCGACGAGACCGGCAAGCTCATTCCAATCGATGTGAAGGCCGGAGACATGGTGATTTTCGGCAAGTGGTCCGGCACCGAGGTGAAGATCGAGGGCGTCGAGTACCTGATCATGAAGGAAAGCGACATCATGGGCGTGCTTCAGGTCAAGGCGACCACCAAGAAGGCCGCCTGATCAGTCACCAATCGAAAATCAGCCAATTCAGTAGAGGATAAAGCTTATGGCAGCTAAAGAAGTACGGTTCTCGGCCGATGCCCGCGAGCGCATGCTGCGCGGCATCGATACCCTGGCCAACGCGGTCAAGGTGACGCTCGGCCCCAAGGGGCGCAACGTCATCCTGGACAAGTCGTTCGGCGCCCCGCGCACTACCAAGGACGGCGTCACCGTCGCCAAGGAGGTGGAGCTCGAGGACAAGTTCGAAAACATGGGCGCCCAGATGGTGCGTGAGGTCGCCTCCAAGACCAACGACGTGGCGGGCGACGGCACCACGACGGCTTGCGTTCTCGCCCACGCAATCGTGCGCGAAGGCGCCAAGGCGGTCGCCGCCGGCATGAACCCGATGGATCTGCGCCGCGGCGTGGATCAGGCGGTGGCCGTGGTCATCGAGGACCTCAAGAAGCGCTCGAAGAAGGTCAAAGGCACCGAAGAAGTAGCCCAGGTCGGCACGATCTCAGCCAACGGTGAAAAGGCAATCGGCGAGATGATCGCCAGCGCGATGCAGAAGGTTGGCAACGAGGGCGTGATCACCGTCGAGGAGGCCAAGAGCCTCGATACCGAGCTTGACGTCGTGGAAGGAATGCAGTTCGACCGCGGCTATCTCTCGCCCTACTTCATCACCAACGCCGACAAGATGATCGCCGAACTCGACGATCCCTATATCCTTCTGCACGAAAAGAAGCTGTCCGGCCTGCAGGCGATGCTGCCGGTGCTCGAGTTGATCGTTCAGACGGGCCGACCGCTGCTGATCGTGGCCGAGGACGTCGAGGGTGAAGCTCTGGCGACGCTCGTCGTCAACAAGCTGCGCGGCGGCCTCAAGGTTGCGGCCGTCAAGGCGCCGGGCTTCGGCGATCGCCGCAAGGCGATGCTCGAGGACATTGCGATCCTCACCGGCGGACAGGTGATCTCGGAAGATCTCGGCATCAAGCTCGAGAACGTTACCCTCGACATGCTCGGCCGGGCCAAGCGGGTTCGGGTCGAGAAGGAGAACACCACCATCGTCGACGGTCATGGGAAAAAGGCCGACATCAACGGCCGATGCGCCCAGATCAAGCAACAGATCGAGGAAACGACCTCCGACTACGACAAGGAGAAGCTGCAGGAGCGGCTGGCCAAGCTGGCCGGCGGCGTTGCGGTGATCAAGGTCGGCGGCGCTACCGAGATCGAAGTCAAGGAGCGCAAGGACCGGGTGGATGACGCCCTCAACGCGACCCGGGCGGCGGTCGAGGAAGGCATCGTGCCGGGCGGCGGCGTGGCTCTGTTGCGGGCGAAAAAGGCGGTCGAGGCGCTCACCTCGAAGAACGCCGACATCCAGGCCGGCATCAACATCGTGTCGAAGGCGCTCGAGTCACCGATCCGGCAGATTGCCGAAAACGCCGGCTTCGAGGGCTCGATCGTAGTTGGCAAAGTGCTCGAGAAATCGGGCAACTACGGCTTCGACGCCCAGAAGGAAGAATACGTCGACCTGGTCGCCGAAGGCATCATCGACCCGACCAAGGTGGTGCGAATTGCCCTGCAGGACGCTGCCTCGGTTGCGGCGATCCTGATCACTACCGAGGCCATGATTGCCGAGAAGCCCAAGGACAAGCCGGCGATGCCGGCGATGCCGGGCGGCGGCGGCATGGGCGGCATGGACTTCTAAAATAGGTCAGTCCAGTGAGTAACGGGCCGTTCCGGGACTACCGGGACGGCCCTTTTCCTTTTCGGCTGGCCAACTCACGCTCCGTAAGCCTGCCCAGCAGACCAGCGAGCAGCGTGGCTTCCGCATCGCTCAGCGCGGCGCCGAAACGGCGCCGGACCGATGCCGCATAGGCGGGCCACATGGCCCGCCGCAGTTCGCGGCCGCTTTCGGTGATGAAAAGCCGCTGGCCGCGTCCGTCCTCGGCAACGGCCGCACGCTTGACGTGACCCGCCCGGGTCAGCCGATCGACCAGGCGCGAAAGATTGTACTGGGCGAGCAGAATCTCCTTTTGCAGCTCGAACGGCCGCAGTCCCTGTTCGCCCGCCCGGTCCAGCTCGAGGAGCACGTCATACCAGGCGAGGGTCGGAAAGCCCTGATGCCGGAGGTCGGCCTCGACTGCTGAGAAGACAGTCTGCCCGGCCCGGATTAGCCGCGCCCAGGCATGCATGATGGGATCCGATTTCGAGGACCGAGCCAGCATTCGTCAACCCTATCCGCTCGCTGCATCTGCATCAATCTTGACAGTGCATGCATATGCATCTACATGTGCCTACTTACATGCGAATGCATCCAGATGGGAGAACGGAGAAATCAGATGACCGACCAACCTACGCTGGTATCGTTCGATCTCTGCCCGTATGTGCAGCGGGCGGCGATCGTGCTTGCTGAAAAAGCCGTCGCCTTCACGCGAACTCGAAGTCGACCTTGCCGACAAGCCGGACTGGTTCAATGCAATCTCGCCCCTGGGCAAGGCGCCGCTGCTCAAGATCGGCGACACGGTGTTGTTCGAAAGCGGGCCGATCGTCGAATATCTCGACGAAATTCACGGCGCCCCGCTGCACCCGCGCGACCCGCTCGAGAGAGCGCGGCATCGCGGCTGGATGGAGCTCGCCTCCTCGGCGCTTGCCGACATCTGGACTTCTCGAAACCACGCCGGACGCCAAGATGTTCAGTGCCGCGGAAGCTGCCCTGCGCCAGAAGCTCACACGCATCGACGCGGCGTTGGGCGAGGGACCATTTTTTGCCGGCCTGCAGTTTTCGCTGGTCGATGCGGTATGGGCGCCGGTGTTCCGCTACCTCGACGCCTTCGAGACACTGGCCGGCCTTGCACCGGCGGAGAGATGCGCGAGACTTCTTGCATGGCGCGGTGCACTGGCCCACCGGTCTTCCGTGCAGCGCGCCGTGGCGGCGGATTACCCGGCCAGGCTCGAAGCGTTTCTGCGCCGCCAGCCATCGCACCTTTCGCAACTGATCACGCGGATGAAAAATGCCGCGTGATCAACTTCGGCTGCAGCCTACGTGGCCCGCGCCTTCTCATCCAATTTTGCAACTTCGAGCCCAATTCGCGGCGCTTCGTTTTCGCCCTTCCGGAGTTCCCTAGCCGAAGCGCGTTCCAAAGTTCCAAAGCCCCGAAGCGTCTCGCAAAAACCTTTCTCGATTCGGATACGAAACGATGCCGGGATTGGATTCCGTGCGCGAAACAGATTCACTAGCGATTGTAAACATCTAGGCATTTCTGTCGTCCTCAACCAGTCGTTCCGCTCTCGCAGCAACTTCGGAGGAGACTGATTTCAGTTTGTTATGGCTCGACCATTGCCCGGATTCCCATCTGAGGAAGTACTTGAGCGCGCGCCGCGAACCGGCGCTCAACAGCGGGCAAATGTCCGGGGGAGCGCGCCGTTGTTGGGACGGCCGGCAGCACTAGCCCCACTAGCTAGCGTAGCAGGCCCATCTGCACCAGTAGGCTACGCGGAATGCAGGCGCCGTAACGGCGGCCCGGCTGGACGACGCGCTTAAAGCATTTTTCGTCACGGGACGGGCGGACAACAACTCTGCCGCTGACCGCCGCCATCTTCGTCTCAAGAGAGGGCGTCTGCCCCTGCCCTCCCTGGCCGCGTGCCGGGTTCGGCATTCCTGCTTTAACCGCAGGGCCGACTCCAGCACGCGCGGGCTTGGGTTCTGAGCGCGTCGGTGATTTGCTAGCCGCCATCGCCTCCACCTCGGGAGAAGACTTCGGCACCTCCCGGCCTTGGGCCGGCTCAGGCACGCCCGCCTTCACCGCGACGTCGACAGCAGCAATATTTGATCTCGAAACGGCGCGCTTCGGTGATTTGCTGACCGCCATCGTCTCCACTTCCGGAGAAGACTCCGGCTTGGGCACTCCCGCCTTTGCCGCGATGCCGACGGCGGCAACTTTTGAGCTCGACAAGGCGCGTTTCGGGGATTTGCTGACCGCCATCGCCTCCACCTGGGGAGAACACTTGGGCCGGCTCAGGCACTCCCGCCTTCACCGCGACGCCAACGGCGGCAACATTTGATCTCGGCACCGCACGCTTCGGTGATTTGCTGACCGCCATCGCCTCCACCTCGGAAGAAGACTTCGGCACCCCCCGGCCTTGGGCCGGCTCAGGCACTCCCGCCTTCACCGCGACATCAAGAGCAGCAACATTTGCTCTCGAAACGGCCCGCTTCGGTAATTTGCTGACCGCCATCGCCTCCACTTCGGGAGAAGACTCCTGCTTGGGCACTCCCGCCTTCGCCGCGACGCCGACAGCGGCAACATTTGATCCCGGCACTGCACGCTTCGGTGATTTGCTGACCGCCATCGCCTCCACCTCCGGAGAAGGCTCCGGCAGCCCCCGGCCTTGGGCCGGCTCAGTAACTTCCGCCTTCGCCGCGACGTCGAGAGCGGCAACATTTGAGCTCGACACGGCGCGCGACAGCACCTTGCCGACCTCCATCGTCGTTACCTCGCGAGAAGCCCTCCGCACGCTCGGGTCAAGAGTGGGCTTCTGCCCTGCTCCGTTTGTCGCCACGCCTGCGGCGGCAATCAGGGTTGGTTTCGATTTTGCAGCCTTGAGCTTAACCTCCGCCTGGGCGAGATGGGTCCGCACCCGTTGGCAGTATGTCTTCGACCGCGCCGAGAAACGAGTTTCGCCGTGGCCAGCGCGGTATTTCATGACAGTCTTGCAGAGATCGCCGCCTGCCAGCCGCCAGGCAACGCCGAGATAGCGTGCGCCGTAAAGGATGTTGATCTCGGGATCAGCCAGGCTCGCCAGTGATCCTTTGAAGCCCATGAACGCCGCGGTCGCCGGCAGGAGTTGCATGAGGCCGACTTCGCCCGCTCGACCTCGTGCCTTCCAGTCATAGCTACTCTCCACCGCCATGATGGCATCGACGAGTTCGAAGGGAATTCCATTACGCTCTGCCTCTGCACGGCCGATCTGCCGGTAGAGATCCTCACCACTGTGAAGCTCGATAAGCGGCGGGCGCGCCGCCGCGTTCGACGGCATCGCGAAAATACAAAGGAGCACCGCGACGCGACCCCAACACATTTGTCTCAGCCCCCGCTTTGGCATGCCGCACAGGCAGCGCATTGGCAGATGGCCTTCCGCCGGCAAGCGCCGATTCAGATCAGCGGCAGCCAGAGCTTAGAGCACATCCCGCCAAATGCGCACAATCATCGAACAGGTCTCGTCGGGGGAGCGATCCGGCCTCGGCCGTTTCCCAGTTTCCGGAAATACTGCTAGTCGAGCTCTATCTCGTCTTCCACGACGTGAGCGAGTGGCGTGCCGGGAGAGGTCAGAACCATCCGGACTTTCAACTTGCCCTTGCCCCGAAGCGATTTTTCGCGAACCAGCCGTTCGATCTCGCGCTGGGATGTTACACCCACGCGCTTCAGGAACCGGCGCAGCGACATGTTGAACCGGTCGTCTTCCATGGCGTCCCGCAGAGCGCCGTGCCGGACGCTCGAATCGCGCTATTGGGTAAGCGCCTGGGTGGTGCGGCTGTAGTTGCAGTTTCGTCCGTAGGTCTTGACTGGCGCCGACATGGGAGCCGTCGTCGCGGCGGCCGGTGTGATGACAAGAGCCGCCGACGCGGGTGCCTGATCGGCAACGGGCAGCGGCGCGCCTGGAGCAATCTCCTGAGCCGTCGTGTTCACGTGCTCCTTGTGCCTGTCGCACGACAATGCAGCAGTGGCGGCAAGCGCCAGGGAAAACAGGGCCACGCCTGGACCCAACCATCGCGTTGTCATTTCCGAGCCTCCTGTCGAGCACTTCGTTTATCAGCACAACATAGCAGAAAAAGTCTGCGATTGCATGCGAAGAATGCCCAACGCCTTCATGACAGGTCCGGCCGCGCCGTGACGGCGGCTGCCAGGCGGCGGGCAAGCTCTGCGACGCGCTCATCATGGATCACACTGCGGCGACCTGCGAGGATGGCCTCGGATCTCAGAATCACCCCGTCATCGAGCACCTTCAGCTGGTTGGCCCGAAGCGTCGCCCCGGTGGTCGTGATATCGACGATGACTTCGGCAGCGCCGGTGGCAGGCGCTCCTTCGGTGGCCCCCGCGCTCTCGACGATGCGGTACCCCGTCACGCCCTTGTCGGCAAAAAAGCGGCGTGTCAGACCGAGGAACTTGGTTGCGACCCGCAGGCGCCGTCCGTGCCGCTGGTGGACCAGTATCGATACCTCGTCGAGATCTGCCATCGTTGCAACGTCGAACCAGCACTCAGGCACCGCGACGACGACATCGGCGGCTCCAAACCCCAGCCGGGCCAGGATTTCGATCGACGGATCGTCAGCGACGGCGTCACGCAGCAAGTCTTCGCCGGTAACGCCGAGGTGCGCGCCCCCCTCGCGCAGCGCCCGCACGATCTGGGAGGCCGACAGGAACGCGACGGCGACGCCGCCGAGGCCGTCGAGACCGCCGCGGTAGGCGCGATCGGCGCCGCTGCGGACGATCCCCAGGCCGGCCTTGGCAAACATGGCTTCCGTCGCCTCGAGGAGACGGCCCTTGGACGGGAGCGCCATGAACAATGGTTCACTCATCGCAACGCCCGTCAGCCCTCGCTGGCGGCGAGGAGGCGCTCGGTGTAGATGGCGCAACCGACCGCCGGGACCGCGACCGGTGATCCGATGTCGGACATGAGCGAATCGTAACGCCCACCTCCGGCGAGCTGCCGAGGGATTCCTTCGACGTCAGCCTCGATCTCGAAAACGAGGCCCGTATAGTATTCAAGATCGCGGCCGAAACCCGCCGAGAATTCAAAGCGGCCCGGTTGCAGACCGCGCCGCTCAAATTCCGAGAGCCGCTGCTCGTAGCAGGCGACCGCACGATCGAGTGGCGCCCTGTCGACGCTCGTGCGCCGAAGCTCGGCCGTCACCGTGGGCGCCGGGCCCTCGATCGTCAGATATCGGTCGATGCACTGGCCGGCCTGCCCGTCGAGCGGCCGGTCGCGACGATCTTCGGCTTTCTCGAGCAGTCGCGTGGCAATCTCCTCGACCGTACGCCCGCCGATCAGTGCCAGGCCGCGATCTTCCAGCTCGCGCTCGACAACCTCGATCGCGCGATCGAGGCCGCCCTCGGCTATCGCATCGACGTGATCGGATATGGCCGGGCCCTGCCTGGGCGTTGCTCCGCTCAGGACATCGAGAAGCTCATGAAACGCTGCCGGCCGCCAGAACTGGTGGCCGAGCTTGCGCCGCCAGCGCTCGGGCATGTCGATAGACGCCAGCAGGGCATGAAAGAGGCCGAGATCGCCGAGGCGAACGCGGTAGTCGCGCAAGCCCGAGGTCTCGACCGCTCTGATCGCCAGCTCCACGACCATGGCTTCGGCGCCGATCGGCGCGGTGGCGTTGAACCATTCGATGCCGGCCTGGTGGAGCTCCGCTGGGCCTCGACCGCCAGGTTGGCAGCGAAAAGCGGGGCCCGAATAGCAGTAACGGGCTTCTTCACCGGGGCTGGCGGCGTGGGACAGATGATAGCGGCACGTTGGCACCGTGAGATCCGGGCGCAGGCACAGCTCGACACCGCCAGGATCGGTGAACACGAAAGCGGTCGAACGGATACTCTCGCCGGAGCTGTCCAGGAACATGTCGGCGGGCTGCAGGATGTCGGGTGCTATGAATTCGAAGCCGGCGGCGGTGAAAACCTCCATGATGAGGCGGCTCTGGCGGTCAAGCGCGGCGCGCTCGTGTGAGGTCCTGCCGGGCATGTCTCTCAGCCTTGGCGCGCCAGCCAGCCCTGCACCCATGCCACAAGCTCGCGCTCGGGAACCGACACCTGGGCAGGCTTGGCTTCGCGCCAGGCTTCGCGGCTCGAGATCGCTTCCGCCAAGCGAGCGCCTTCGCGGAGATCCTTGATCTGTACCTCGCCCCGGGCCAGTTCTTCCTCGCCCTGGAGGACGGCGAGCGAGGCGCCGCGCCGGTCGGCATATTTCATCTGCGCCTTGAGACCCGACGTGCCGAGATAAAGTTCGGCACGAACGCCGGCAGCGCGAAGTGTAGCAACCAGGCCCTGATAGTGCGCAAGCCGCGAGCGGTCCATAACAAGTACCACTACCGGGCCTGCGGAATTGGTCGCATCGAGCTTGTCCAGATGGTGCAGCGCCGAATACAGCCGCGAGACACCGATGGAGATACCGGTAGCCGGCACGATGTTGCCGCGGAAACGCGAAACCAGATCATCGTAGCGGCCGCCGCCGCCAACCGATCCGTAGCGGACAAGGTGGCCGTCCTCGTTGCGTGCCTCGAACAGCAATTCGGCTTCAAACACCGGGCCGGTGTAGTAAGCGAGGCCTCGTACAACTTCCGAAGTGACGACGATGCGCTTCGTGCCGTACCCGGCGGCACGAAACAGGTTGATCATCTGCGCCAGCTCGTCGATTCCCTCCTGCCCGACGGCGCTGTTGCGGACCTGCCGGCGCCATGAATCAAGCTTCGCAAGTGAATCATGATACTGCGCTAACTCATTGAAACGAATAATCTCCTCATCGGATGTATCGTGCCCGGCCGAACTGACGGGCACGAGGCCCGACTGATGTTCGGGCGATACGAACTCCAGGATGGCGTCGATCTGGCCGCCGGCCAGTCCTGCGCCTTTGGTGAAGTCGCCGGACTCGTCGTTGCGACCCTCGCCCAAAAGCTGCCGTACGCCGCTGACTCCCAACCGGTCCCGCTTGTCGACGGCGCGCATGACGGTCATGCGCGTGGCCTCATGTCCTTTGCCCGAGATGCCGATCGTCTCCAGAACGCCGTCGAGGATCTTGCGGCTGGCGAGCTTGATGACGTAGTCGCCGCGTCCGATGCCCAGCGCTTCGAGAGCGTCAGCCGCCATCATGCATACTTCGGCATCGGCGGCCGGCGAAGCCGTGCCCACCGTGTCGACATCGAACTGCATGAATTGCCGGAAGCGGCCGGGCCCCGGCTTCTCGTTGCGGAATACCCAGCCCTGCCGGTAGCTGCGGTACGGCTTGGGCAGGAGATCGTAGTGTTCGGCCACGTAACGGGCGAGCGGCGCGGTCAGATCGTAGCGCAGGCTCAGCCACTGCTGATCGTCGTCGGCGAAGGAGAAGACCCCTTCCCCGGGACGCTCGGCATCGGGAAGGAACTTTCCGAGGGCGTCGGCGTATTCGACAAATGGTTGCTCAACGGGCTCGAAACCGTAACGCTCACTCACTTCTTCGAGGGTCCGGAGCATACGCCTCAGGCCGCGGATCTCGGCCGCGCCGATGTCGCGAAAGCCCTTGGCGAGCCGGGCCTGGGGGCGACTTTGTTTCCCGGCCATGGAGCGGGCTTTTACCCAATGGCTCCGGCGTGATCAATCGCCGCCTGCGGAGGGATGCCAGGCCGGCTGATAGCCGCTCGCGAGAACCCGTACGAAGGATCGCGGCGTAAGCACCTTGACTTCTCCCGCCCGGCCGCGCTCTTGGCGCGCTCCATAGCCATCCGGCTGCCAGAGCAGCAGCGACTGCCCCCGCACTGCGTAGGCGCTGCCCTCCTCCTCGACAATGGCGCCATCGGGCAGGCCGGCGAGGTCCATGATGCACGTTCGCTTGCCCGAAGGTCCTATCCGTTCGGCGTGGACGATGGCGTCGAAGTCGTCGGCCCTGCCCAGCATTCCGGCACGTTCGAGAAATTCCCTCGCATCCCGGCGCCGGCAAAAGAAACAGGGCCGGTGGCCCGCCGCGAGCGCCGTCACCTCGTCGAGGAAAAACAGCGAGGTATAGCCTTCGCCCATGGCTTCATGGCGCCAACCCTTGTAGTGGAGGGCACAGGCGATCCAGCGGCGGGTTGCCCAGCGCCTGAGAAGCTTCTTGGATTTCGGGTCGTGATGCCTGCCGCCGCGGTTGCCCATGAGCGTGCCGCGGGCGGCGATCGCAACGATGTCGCCCCATGGAGTGACCCGGTTCTGGTATGGCATCGCGGCAACTCGCCCGGGCTGCGGCAGTCCCGTCAGCCGTTGCGGAACATGTAGCTGTACCCATTGATGGCCGGTACGCCGCCCAAATGCGCATAGAGAACCCTCGACCCCTCCGGGAAGTAGCCCTTGCGCACGAGGTCGATCATGCCCTGCATGGATTTGCCCTCGTAGACCGGGTCCGTCATCATGCCTTCCAGGCGGGCACACAACCGGATGGCCTCTTTCGTTTCTTCGGAAGGTAAGCCGTAGAGCGGATAGGCATAGTCTTCCAGGAGGATTACGTCCTCGGCAGCAATCGCGTGTCCGAGCCCGATCAGCTTCGCCGTGTTTTGCGCAATGTCGAGCACCTGGGCCCGGGTACGGGCGGGAGTCGCGGAAGCATCTATGCCGATGACGCTGCGTTCCCGTCCATCCTGCGCGAAACCGACCAGCATGCCCGCGTGGGTGGAGCCGGTTACCGTGCAGACCACGATGTAGTCGAACTTGAAGCCGAGCTCGCGCTCCTGGACCCGGAGCTCCTCGGCAAAACCCACATAGCCGAGCCCGCCATACTTGTGGACCGAAGCGCCGGCAGGAATCGGATAGGGCTTACCGCCGTGCGCCGTGACGTCGGCGATCGCATCTTCCCAGCTCCGACGGATGCCGATATCGAAGCCTTCATTCACCAGTTCGACCTGGGCGCCGAGGACCCGGCTCAGCAGAATGTTGCCGACCCGATCATAGACCGCGTCTTCGTGAGGTACCCAGCTCTCCTGCACGAGGCGGCATTTCATGCCGATCTTGGCTGCGGTTGCGGCCACCAGGCGCGTGTGATTGGACTGGACCCCGCCGATCGACACCAGCGTGTCGGCGCCGGAGGCGATGGCGTCGGGGACGATGTATTCGAGCTTGCGCAGCTTGTTGCCGCCGAAGGCCAGTCCGGAATTGCAGTCCTCCCGCTTGGCATAGAGCGCAACCTTGCCGCCAAGGTGAGCCGTCAGCCGCTCGAGCTTCTCGATATGAGTTGGCCCGAAGGTAAGCGGGTAGCGGGGAAAGGCCCCGAGCATCCGTCTTTCCACGATCGGCTCAGTTCATGCTCAACCGCAGCGCAGCGCGAGCATTTTCAACGTCACAAAGGGTGTATAGTTCATGGCAGACATCCTGAAGGCGCTCCATGCCGTTGCGACTGCCCGAACCCAAACCCGAAATTCTCGCCCGAAAAGGACAGATTGCAGCCGAGCTGCGCCGCATCGTAGCCGGTGAAGGCGTGATCGACAGCACAAATCAGATGCGTGCCTACGAGACCGATGGCCTGACTGCCTACCGGCAATTGCCGCTTGCCGTCGTGCTTCCCGAAACGACGGCACAGGTGTCCGCCATCCTCTCGTATTGCCTTGCCAACGGCGTCCGCGTCGTGCCGCGCGGCTCCGGAACATCGCTCTCGGGCGGCGCGCTCCCCCTTGCCGATGCGGTGGTGCTGGCCATGGGCAAGTTCAATCGGATCCTCGACATCGATATCCCGGGGCGCACGGTGACCGCCCAGCCGGGGGTCACCAATCTCGCCATAACCCAGGCGGTCGAGGCGGAAGGATTCTACTACGCCCCCGATCCCTCCTCACAGATCGCCTGCTCGATCGGCGGCAACGTCGCTGAAAATTCCGGCGGCATCCATTGCCTGAAGTACGGCCTGACCACCAACAACGTCCTCGGCATCGAGATGGTGCTGATGACCGGCGAGGTCATCCGCCTCGGCGGCAGGCATCTCGACAGCGAAGGCTACGATCTTCTGGGGTTGATGACCGGGTCGGAGGGGCTGCTCGGCGTCGTCACGGAAGTGACCGTCCGCATTCTCAGGAAGCCGCAGTCGGCGCGCGCGCTGCTGCTCGGCTTCCGCTCCAACGGGAGCGCCGGGCAGTGTGTCGCCGACATCATTGCGGCCGGCATCATTCCCGCCGGCATGGAAATGATGGACCGCCCGGCAATCGTCGCCGTGGAGGAATTCGTTCATGCCGGCTATCCGCTCAACGTCGAAGCGCTGCTGATCGTGGAGCTCGACGGTCCGGTCGTCGAGGTGGATGCACTGGTGGAAAGGGTCGGCGCGATCGCCAAAGACAACGCGGCGGTCTGCGTTCGCAGCTCCTCGAGCGAGGAGGAACGGCATCTGTTCTGGGCCGGCCGCAAGGCGGCGTTTCCCGCCGTCGGGCGCATCTCCCCCGACTATCTGTGCATGGACGGAACCATTCCGCGCCGGGAGCTGCCGGCCGTGCTCGAGGGAATCGCCGCCCTCGCAAAACACTATGGCCTGCGTGTCGCCAATGTCTTTCACGCCGGCGACGGCAATCTCCACCCGCTCATCCTGTTCGACGCCAATGTGCCGGACGAGCTCGAGCGGGCCGAGCAGTTCGGCGCCGACATCCTGCGCCTGTGTGTTAAGCACGGCGGCGTGCTGACCGGCGAGCACGGGGTGGGCGTGGAGAAACGCGACCTCATGCCGGAAATGTTTTCCGAGACCGACCTCGGCGTGCAGCAGCGCGTGAAGTGCGCGTTCGACCAGCAAAGCCTGCTCAATCCGGGCAAGGTGTTTCCCACCCTGCACCGGTGCGCGGAACTGGGCGCCATGCATGTGCATCGAGGCAAGCTGGCCTTTCCGGACGTGCCGCGGTTCTAGCCGGTGCAGGTCGTCAAGCCGAGCGATGCGAACGAGCTTGCGAGCGCGGTGGCGGAGGCGACCGCAAAGAACCAGCCTCTCGACGTCATAGGCCTCGGCTCCAAGCGGGCGATCGGGCGGCCCGTCGAGGCGCACGGCGCCCTCGACCTTTCGGCGTTGAGCGGCATCGTGGACTATGAACCTCAGGAGCTTGTGCTCACGGCGAGAGCGGCAACGCCGATCCGTGAAATATGGGCAGCCGTTGCAAACCATCGTCAGATGCTGGCGTTCGAGCCGCCGGATCTGTCGAAAATACTCGGCAGCCACAGCGCCGGAACCTTGGGAGGAGCGCTCGCCGGCAACCTGTCGGGCCCGCGGCGCCTGCAGGCGGGAGCGGCGCGAGATTTCATCCTCGGTTTCAACGCCGTTACCGGTCGCGGCGAAGTCTTCAAGGCCGGCGGCAGGGTGGTCAAAAATGTCACAGGTTACGACTTGCCCAAGCTCATGTGCGGCTCGTGGGGTACGCTGGCGGTGATGATCGACGTCACCCTCAAGGTCATGCCGGCGCCCGAGACCGAGGCTACGGTTACGCTGCGCGGACTCGATGTCGAAGCCGCCGTTGCGGCGATGGGCAAAGCCATTCGGTCGCCGCTCGAGGTTTCCGGGGCCGCCTACCTGCCGAATGCGAGGAGCGCGGGTCTCGCCGGAAACCGCGTCCTCCTGCGGGTTGCCGGGTTTGCCGCATCGGTTGCTGCCCGGGTGCAGACGCTGAAGGACATCATCGGCGAAGACGGCAAGATAAGTGAGCTCAGCGAGGGGGAGTCGCGGCGGGCCTGGCAGGCGGTTCGCGATCTGATCCCGCTCCTCGACTATCCCCAGCATCTGATCTGGCGGCTCTCGGTCCCGCCGCCGGCAAGCCCCGACGTGTTGCGGAGGTTGGGCCGCCTGAACGCCGCCGCCTATTTCTGCGACTGGGCCGGCGGTCTCATCTGGCTCGCTTTGCCGGCTGCACCGCACGCCCACGCCGAAGCTGTGCGGGCGGCGCTCTACGGCTGCGGCGGCCATGCCACCCTCTTTCGCGCGCCGGAAGAGGTTCGTCAGGTGGTGCCGGTCTTTGAGCCGCAGCCGACGGCGCTGGCCGGGCTCACCCGGCGGCTGAAGAACGCTTTCGATCCAGCCCGCACGCTCAATCGCGGGCGCATGTACGCCGGGGTGTGATGCAGACAAGATTCTCATCGGCCCAGCTGCTGGACCCGAAGCTCGCCGACGCCAACCAGATTCTGCGCAAATGCGTGCATTGCGGCTTCTGTACCGCGACCTGCCCGACCTACGTGCTGCTCGGCGATGAGCTCGACAGCCCGCGCGGGCGCATCTACCTCATCAAGGACATGCTCGAACAGGGCCGTCCGGCCACGGCCGAAGTCGTCAAGCACATCGACCGGTGCCTTTCGTGCCTCGGCTGCATGACGACATGCCCGTCGGGCGTCAACTACATGCACCTCATCGACCAGGCGCGCGTTCATGTCGAGAATACCTACCGGCGCCCGCTTGCCGATCGCGCTTTGCGCCGCTGTGCTTGCTTACGTGATGCCGGAGGGGGAGCGCTTCCGCAGCGTCCTGAACCTCGCGCAGTGGGCATTGCGGCTGCGACCCCTGCTGCGCGCCCTTCCCGGGCTGTCCAGGCTCGACGCCGCCCTGGCGCTCGTTCCGGCGGGACCCATTGCGACCGGGGATCCGCTGACCCAGCCGGGCGTTCACAGCCCGGAAGGCCAGCGCACGGCGCGCGTGGTGCTTCTCACCGGGTGCGTGCAACCGGTGCTCGACAGTTCGATCAATGCCGCGACCGTTCGCCTGCTGACGCGGCTCGGAGTGGAAGTGGTGATCCCCGAAAATTCGGGCTGTTGCGGAGCGCTCACTCATCATCTGGGCATGGAGCGCGATGCGCTGGCGCGGGCGCGCCGGATGATCGACATGTGGACGAAGGAAAGCTATCGGGGAGAGCTGGACGCCATCGTCATCAATGCGTCGGGCTGCGGGACGGTGATCAAGGACTATGGCCACCTGTTCGCCCATGAGCCTGCCTATCGCGTAAAGGCGGCAAAGGTGGCGAGCCTCGCCAAGGATGTGAGCGAGTTTCTGGAGGGGTTCGAGCTTCCCGCGAGCTCGGGGCCCGGTCCTCCTCTGCGCGTGGCCTACCATTCCGCCTGCTCCATGCAGCACGGCCAGCAACTGCATGATCTGCCGAAGCGGCTGCTGCGGGCGGTCGGCTTTGAAGTGCTGGACGTGCCGGAGGGTCACCTGTGCTGCGGATCGGCGGGCACCTACAACATCCTCCAGCCCGAGATCGCCGGCAAGTTGCGGTCACGCAAGCTGCGAAACATCGAAAGTACCAGCCCGGACATCATCGCGACGGGCAATCTCGGGTGCATGACGCAGCTTGCTTCCGGCGCCACGAAACCCATCGTCCACACGGTCGAGCTTCTCGACTGGGCCACCGGTGGACCGCAGCCGTTCGAGGCGCTCAAAGGACCAGAATCGCCCGAAAGTCATTGACGTTGGTGCGGGTCGGCCCCGTTACGATGAGGGCATTGAGGCTGTCGAAGAAGCCATAGCCGTCGTTGCGGGCGAGCGCCGCGCCGGCGTCGACCCCCATCTTCCGGGCGCGGGCGACCGCGTCGGGCGCCAGGATGGCGCCGGCGTTGTTTTCCGATCCGTCGATGCCGTCGGTGTCGGCGGCGATCGCCCAGCAGCCGCGCTTGCCTTCGAGGGCCACCGCCAGGGCCAGCAGGTACTCCGTGTTCCGCCCGCCACGGCCGCCGCCGCGAACGGTGACCGTGGTTTCGCCGCCGGAGAGGATGAGCGCGGGAGGAGGAGTTTCGCAGACCAGAGCGGCGTGGGCTCTGGCCACCGTACTCGCCTCGCCTTCGACGCGATCGCCGAGATCGATGATCCTGATGCCCTCTTGCGCTGCCGCGCCCCTCGCGGCCGCGAGCGATTGGGAGGGCGCGGCGATGATGCGCGCTTCGGCGCGTTGCAGCCGCGGATCGCCGGGCTTGGGCGTCTCGGCTTCCGGCGAAGCGAGGTAGGCTCGCACATGATCGGCAAGGCTGATGTGATATCTGGCGATGATTGCCAGGGCGTCTTCGCGGGTCGTCGGGTCGGGCAGCGTGGGGCCGGAAGCTATGGTCGCGGCATCATCGCCCGGCACGTCGGAAATGATGAGCGAGACCACCCGCGCCGGATGGGCCCGCAGGGCGAGCCTGCCGCCTTTCAGCGCCGAAAGATGCTTTCGAACACAGTTCATCTCGGCAATCGGCGCGCCGCAGGCGAGAAGCTGCCGGTTCACATCCTGCTTGTCTTCGAGGCTGAGGCCTGGCGCCGGAGCTGCCAGCAGCGCCGAACCGCCGCCCGACAGCAGGCAGAGGACGAGATCGTCGGCGGTCAATCCTGCAACCGCTTCGCCGATGCGGCGCGCTGCCTGTCGGCCGCTCGCGTCAGGCACCGGATGAGCGGCTTCGACAACCTCTATTAAGCTGCACGGAGCACCATGACCGTAGCGGGTGACGATCAGGCCGCCAAGCGGGCCTTGCCAGTGTTGTTCGACGGCGAGCGCCATGGCAGCGCTCGCCTTGCCTGCCCCCACCACCACGGTGCGCCCCGGCGGGGGGGCCGGGAGATGCTTTGGAACGCAACGGGCGGGATCGGCGGCGTCGACGGCCGCATCGAACAGCGAGCGAAGAAAATGCGCGGGGTCGTCAATCAACTCCGCTGAACCTGCCAGGCGAGGTATGCAATCGCTGCGCCGACGCTGATCAGCTGAATCCCGAGCAGAAGTCCGATCAGCCACGCCGCCGTCCCCGGTAGGCTGATCCACAGCAGCACCGAGAGCACTATCCCGACCAGCCCGCTCGCGAGCACCCAACCCCAGTTGGGGAAGGGCCGGATCGTCAACGCGAAAACGACCTTGGAGATGCCCTCGATCATGAAGAAGACGATCAGGAGCAGGGTGATCGTCACCAGTCCCTGCTCGGGCTCGCGCAGGAACAGAAATCCGATCAGCACGGCGAGGATGACCGAGATGAGCTGCAGCCAGTAATGCGGTACTTGCGCGGCGCCGAGCAGGCTGATGCCTTGCACGACACCGCTGATGATCAGGAGCCACCCCAACAGGACGACCACCGCCTCTGAGGAAAACGCCGGATAAATCACCGCCAGGGCGCCGGCCGCGATCAGCAGCACGCCTTGTATCAGGTACCAGAGCGAGTACTTCTTCACGGTTTGCCGCATTGCCTCGCGAAAGGCCTCGGCGGCTTCATCCAACGAGATTGTCATGGCTTCCTCCAACTATGGATCTGGTTTCGACTGTTTTCGCTACGTGAGTCCCAAAATCAGCTGGCTCCCGACATCGTCATATCGCGCCTGGTCTCCTTGCCACACCAATATATAGACTCACTCGCTTTGCCCAAACCTTCGGCTGATGGTCTCGTGGCAGGGGGCCTGTTCGCGCCATCGTTGCTTTTATGAGCGGTTCGGTTAGTAATAATGCCTACACATTCCCGATAGACGGCACTCTGGACCTCGGGCTATGTGCCGATGCCGGTGGCGCGAAACTAATGTCGTGCCCGCACATTGCTTTTCTGGACCTGCAAATGAAGACCGCGCTGAGAGTAGCGCTGCGAACGAGCTGATTGCCAATGTACGAAGCCTTCTATGGGCTTTCTGAAAAGCCCTTCTCAATTCTGCCCGATCCCTACTTCATCTATTGGGGCGAGGCCCACACCATGGCGTACGCCATGCTCGAGTACGGCATCATGAATCAGGCGGGTTTCACCGTCATCACCGGCGAGATCGGCTCGGGCAAGACCACCCTGTTGCGGCAGCTGCTCGGCGGCCTCGACCGGCGCATTACCGTCGGCCTCGTGACCAACATCATGCCGGGCTCCGGCCGGCTTCTGGAATGGATCCTGCTTGCTCTCAATCAGCCCTTCGAGAACGCTTCCTATGTGGCTCTCTACCGTCAGCTGCAGGAGTTTCTCATTGGCGAATTCGCCGCCGGGCGCCACACCGTGCTGATCATCGATGAGGCACAGAACCTGGCGCTGGAGGCGCTCGAAGAACTGCGCATGCTGTCGAACATCAATGCCGACCAGGCCCAGCTCCTGCAGCTCATCCTCGTCGGACAGCCGCAGCTGCGCGACATTCTCAAGCGGCCCGAACTCTTTCAGTTCGCCCAGCGCGTCTCATCGGATTTCCATCTGCCACCGCTCAGCGAGCAGGACGTCAAGGTCTACATCGAGCACCGGCTGAGTGTCGCCGGCGCGCGTCGGGCCCTCTTTTCACCGAACGCCTGCCAGATGGTTGCCCAGTTGAGCCGCGGCATTCCGCGCACCATCAACATCCTGTGCGATACCGCGCTGGTCTACGGCTTTTCGCAGCGAGCAACAACCATCACCACCCAGATCATCGACCAGGTGATCGAAGACAAGCGCCGGCATGGTCTTTTCCATGCCGAGTATCCCTCGCCGCGCCTGGTGCACAAGGACTGACTTGGGCCGCCAGGAAGGTGAACTTGGTTGGGGTCGCCCCGGTTTTCCTGAGGATGCTTGCGGCCCGGACTACGCAGCGCCAGTCAGCACTCGCTTCAAGCAGCTGAAAGCACTCATCACGCCGATCTCCTGAATTCGGAAAAGACCAGCTTGGCAAATTATGGTCAACCAATCGTTAAAGTGAACGGTATTGAATAAAAAGCGCTAGCCTGGTCTCTGCGGAGGTGGCCGACTGGTCCCGGGAGCGGCCGCGGCGCTGGTGGGACCCCTCTCGGCGTCTCTTGGCCTCGATCCGGGGCTATCAACAGAATTCCGGTGACCAACTGATCAGGCGTCTCAAGCGCCGATACTGGGCTTTTCACCATCGCTTCTGGTCGTTCGTATGTCAGTCGGAAATTGATCTCTCATGCGACATCGGCGGCGGGCTATTGCTGCCCCACCCGAACGGCATCGTGATCCATCCAGACGTGCGTATCGGCCCGAACTGCCTCATCTTCCAGCAGGTGACGATCGGGAACGGCGCGGAAAGAGCGGTGTGCCGACGATAGGCGGCCATGTAGACATCGGTGCGGGCGCCAGATTGCTAGGGCCGATATCCGTTGGCGCCCACGCGGTTGTTGGCGCCAACGCGGTCGTCGTTCACGATGTGCGGCCAGGCGCCGTGGTGGCCGGCGTGCCGGCCAGGGAGATCCCGAGGGAGCGCGGCAGCTACGCCTGAGCGATAGCCGATGTTGCCTCCCACTTCGTCGCAGGCCGGCTCTACGGTTCCTGCAACACCAGCCACTGGGGCGTCGCGGCAAGGCTGATGTGGTACCAACCCATTCGGTATGAAACGTCGACAGGTGTTTTACGGCCGGCTCCTTCGGCACCGAATACTTGCAGCCCAGGCCTTGCCCTGATGGCGATACGCCCAGTAAGCGGTTCAATCAGTGAACCTCCTGGCACCTTGGCAGGGACCGACTGCGCCGCCATGGAAATCAGGATTCGTTTTGCCTCCGACGATCGCGGCACCGTCCAGGCTCTGCACCGCGATGGAGGCGTTGGCGGTATCGATCGCGAACGAGGTGTCCTTCAGCTCCAGCGCCCGGCCGCCGATCCAACCGGAAACGAGTTGAGTGCGCTCCGTGTCGATCCGGAGGACTCCGTTCCTCCAATCTCTGCAAACTTCTTCGGTATCGCTGCAAAGCTGCCCTGTGTCGTTCGAAAAGTCAGTGTTCATATCCGTGACTGCCAATTCGGGCTGCCCCGCGGGTACCTGCAACCAGGGAAGCGATGGCAGCACCGGCAGCGCCACGCGAAACTTGTGGCGCTCGGTCAGCGTGCGGATGGCGCGCGAGGTGTTGGGGGACAGCGGCCGGTCAATAAGATCCGAAGCCGTGGGAGCGAGGGTGACCGGCGTCTTGCCTTCCTTCACGTGCCCCTGGCGATAGATGAGCGCCGCTGCGGGCATCATGACGAGAAGAGCCGGGTCGTTGGCGAACTCCCAATTGTTGGGCGGCTTCGCATCGTTGGGAGGGCTCTGCGAGTAGGCGTATTCCATGAGCCCGCTCCAGCCCTGGAAGCTCGCCGTTGCCGCCACATAGGCCGGCAGCGAGGAGCGGTCGATGGCCGGGAACGGCGAAACGTTCCATTCGGTGACGGTGAGCGGCTTGCCTTCTACGCCGGCGGCGGCCATCCAGTGGATGAGGTTCGGCTGAAACCAGGGATTTGTCTTGAGGAAGTCCGGCGTGGCATAGGCGTGGGCATCGACGATGTCGCCGGCTGCGAGCGCCGGCAGCCCGGCCATCGGCATGTCGCCCCAGTAGTTGGTGGTGGCGATGAGGGCTTTCACGCCCATATCCCTGAGATAGTTGATCAGCTCACCGTTGAACCGGTGCTCGAGATCGTTGAGGAAGAGCTTGGATGGCCCGTGCTCCCACGACCGCCAGGTCTTCTCCCCATTGAGACCGTTGGCCAAGGCAAACTTCCGCGCTTCCTCCATGTAGAGGGCATTGTGGTTGGGAACCTTCTTGTCCGGCAGCAGCGCATTGCCGAAGTGGTAGGTCAGGTCGTGTTCGTTGGTGATCAGGATGAAGGCGATTGCCGGATCGTCCTTGTAGGCGAGGCCGGTGAATTCATTGACGTGACTCAGATATTGGGCGGCGAATTCCTTCATGCGTTCGCGAATGGATCGATTGACGTATGCGAAGCCGGAGGGTCTCGCCCGCTCCCTGCCTTTGGCCATTTCGCTGAAATCGCTGATGCCGTCCGCCGCTGTGAACGTGCGCCCGGCGTCGAGGTCGAGCCAGACATGAATGCCTTCGTCCTTCAGGCATTTGATCCACCAGTCCAGCTTCTTCAGTGCCTGTGGATCGAGGCTTCGGGTTCCGCCGCCCTTGGCGCCGAAAATGTTGGGCGAAACCCATTCGGAATCGTGATGATGGATGCGCACGAGGTTGAAGCCGAGGCGCGACAGCCGCTGCGCCTGGCGTCTCGTGTCGCCGAGCGCCGTGCCGAACAGCGCGTGGGCCGTCAGGTTCGTACCCCAGAAGCGTGCCAGAGTTCCATCGGCGAAGCGCAGTTGCCCGCCCTCCGCTTTGAGCCAGCCTCGCCGTCCCGCCGGCCGTTCGGCCGCGTTGAGGAAGGAGAGATCGATCGGGGCATGGTGCACGCCCGTGGCATTGGCGCGCCAGGACACTGGATCGACAGCTGCTACTCTCTCGCTCATTGTTGGCGTAACTTTTCCGGTCGGAGGCAGCGACACGGTCATTTTGAAATGGCGCCGGCCGATGGGTGTGGCGGTATCGTTGAAATAGGCGCGAATCTCGCTCTCGCTCTTCCGCTCGAAGAAAAGCATGGCGGGACTGGGCTCGAAGCGCACGGCGAGGGCCCCGGCGCCGGTGTCGATACGGAAGCCTCCCTGATCGCTATCGATGACCGGCCGCGGCACGTTGCCGCCGTCTGCGAGGGGTGATGCGTCGAGTTTGAAGGCTATGCCGCCCCAGTGGCGGCCAGGGAGCGGGTTGGTTTCGGCGAGGTCGAGACGCCACTCAATGCTGCGCTCATCGGTTCGCTGCGCCCCACCTCTGAGGGTGAGGCCGGTATCCTTGTTGGTGCCGGTGACTGAATAACGACCGTCGCCTTGCGCGCGGGCGGAGATGTTAAGACCGGCCCAGCGCCACTCGTCACGCCAGAAAACGAATTGCGCGGAAATGATTGGCGCCGTCTCGTGCCGGATCGCGAAGAGCCCGGTACGCTCGTCGAAGGTCAATGTTTGTCCGCGTTCGGAGGCCGCCAAGGACCCCGCAATTACTATGAATGTCCAGAGAACAGCGGCAGCCGCGAGGCGGCCGGCTGTCACGACGGTGTTGAATGTTTTGCCTGTCACCACGGGCGCATTCAGTGCCATGCTGTCCCGGTGCATGCAATGGGCCGAGTCTCAAATCCATACACCGATCCTGGCTGGATCCTCGCCTGTGGCACCGGCCTATCCGTCGATCCTGTCGAGGGCGACCTCAACGACCTGCGGATTTGCTACCCACGCCAAGAACGAAATTGCTTCCGGTGGCGACGCTTACCTGATGCGGGCTAGCCTACGCCTGACGCGCAGGTTGCGATGGACGGCTGGCGGCAGCCAGCCTTGCAGAACTTCATCAATCCTCACCTGCCAGTCGACCTGGTCTCCGGTGCCTGGTCGGGCTCGGAACTGCGTCGTCCGGCGACAGAACGACGGGAAATTCCCTCGGGGTGATTCACTGGGTGTGGATTGCCGTGATTGCTCTGCGAGCTGGTGTTGAAGATCACGCATCGGTTGAACAACGGAACATATGATCTCTCGCAGCGGACCATGTCATTGCTCCACAGCTCGATCTGCCCGCCAAACTCCTCGCGCCAGCCCTTGTTCAGGTAGATCAGAACGTTGATCCGCTGCTCGAGGTTCATCTTCTTGTGATGGTTGAAATCGGCATGAACCGAAAGATACCCGCCCTGACGGATCTCGTGAAAACCTCCGCCCATGCAATAGGGATCCGGGATCAGGCCCGTGATCCCTGTCAGGTTCTCGAGGAACCTCACAAACGGCCGCGAGTTCAGCGAATAGAAGAATGTGCGCAACCTGGTGGTGAGCGAATCCGGGTTGTAGCTGAACTTCAGGCGTTCCTGGGCCCTATCGAAAGCCATTCCGTCCCGGTCCAGTTCCTTAGGAAAATCTTCGAGGCAAGCCACGAGCACTTGGGATTTTCGGATTTGATACCGGCAAGGGACTGCCGCAGCCGCAGTCTTTTCGCGATCTCCCCTATTGGTGGCGCTCCGGCTTGTTCAGCATGAACGTTGGCGCGTTGCGGAACCGATTGAAATCCGCCACCTTGGTGCTCGGAGATGTGGCGGAAACCTGCCAAAGCTTTTTCGGAAATTCGACCCTCCGCCAATTTGATGCCTATTGTTCGATCTGGACTACTACTCCTCGACAAGGCAAGCGCTCAAAATCTTCGATGGTTCGCAGGCATTCTATCTGCCGAGGTGCTTCGCCTACTTCGATGACGTGATTGGCACAGTTAACGAGATGTACTGTGAGTTCACTGCGCGATAAAAATCTGCAAAAATCGAAACCTCTGGGAAACTTCTGGTTGTAGCTACTAGCACAAATCTACTACTTCCACGATTTTTCTGCATCCCTCATACTCGACCCACATCGGCGCGGAAGATCAAGCTGCTGCTGCCCGTGAATTGGAGCTAGCTAGGTCCTGCAGGAGGAGTGAGCTCGTCCAGGTTCTGCCGCGGATCAATCCGACAGCGGCGCGAACGTCCAGATGAGAATGGCGGGTGCCCCTCTGCACCGCAAAATTTCGCTCATCCGGCGAATTCCGCTTTCCGCCTCGTGCCTGGTCGCTCGTGCCCGGTATCGCGCGTGGCGATCGTGTCTGCTGACGCACCATCTGTATGTAGGCGGCCCCCATGGCTGCTAGCGACCAGTAGACGATGGGGATGACGGTGATGCTGCTTGCGGTAGCGATGATGAACAATATCGCCGTGAGCGTGGCCAAGCAGCGCCCGGCCGAGAAGGTGCACTTCAGTTGTTTGCTCGCGCATCTGCCGCAGGCTTCGCCATATTCCAAGCAGAACCGACGCGAAGAAACTTAAAAACACCGCTAGGCCTGCGAGGCCGCTGTGCAGGGCTATGCCGACATAGGTGTTGACAACATCGATGATGCCCTCGCCCTGGCGCATTTGTTCCATCTCCGGGGCCGCTAGGTAATTTACCGAGCCGAACCAGAGATTGCGCCGGATGACGACCCAGGCGTTCTCCATCAGCTGTTGACGATAGGCGATGGTTTCGGCCTCGACTGTCCCGATCCATGGCAGAAGTGCGATGATGCGCTCGCCGCCCGGAAGAAGACTCAACAATCCGAGAACGGCGACGACTGCAACTCCGGCGAGTGCGAGGCGCTGAAACCTTGAGCGTCCGGTGCCCAGATACACGATTCCCAGTATGGCCGAGCCTACCCACGGCCCGCGCGAAAGCGCGGAAACGAGCCCGCCCGCCAGGCCTGCCAGGCCCACGCCGCGCTGCAGCCTGTTGGGGATTCGTTCCTTGAGAAACAGGTAGAAGCCGATCGCCACGGTCATTACATAGCCGAGCGCGATCGGATGGCCTGTCGAACCACTGGCTCGGAGACCGCCGGTGCGGGCGAGGTAACCGAGGTAACCCCAGTCAAGCCCCAAGGCGCCGACCACAGCGTTGTAGAGCAGCCAGTGCCTGGCCAACTCGAACACGCCGACCGCGGCGAGCACCGCGGCGGCGAGGACGAAAGCCGTCATCGCCTCGCGAAAATCCTTCAGGTCCCGCAGGCCCCGGCTAATCACATAGTAGGGAAGCAGCATACCGGTGGAAAGGTAAAACCCCTGTCGCAGCGTGTCGGTCAGCGAAGTCTCGCGAAATTGAAGGGAGACCAGAAGCAGGGCATAAAGCGCTATCAGCTTGTCCGGCGCCGACCGGCCGAAACGCAGTTTGTCTTTTCGACCCCAAAGCCGAAAGAATGCGGGAACCAGTATTACCAACTCGAGGAGGCGGATGTGATCGAGACTGAATACGTAGTTGATGATCCCGAAGCCGGGAATTTGCGTTGCGGCCGGGGGCACGGCGAACAGAAGAAGGAAGAAGAGTGCCACGGTGTTGCGCTCGCTTCGCTGGAAAAAAGCGATGAGCAGACTGGCGGCGGCAGCATAGATCCAGAAATCGTGCGCGAAAAAGGCGGCGAGGGTCGTTGCGAACCACAAGTTGCGCCAGCGGCGGAAATCCGCCGGCTGCCGAATCAGTTTCGCCGAAGCGGCACGAGCGACCGCAAACGTACCCGCAGCAAGGATCAGAACGACGACGAGTGCGCGCAGATGCTCAGGCATGATCGCCTATCTAATGCATGAGGGCCGGATTGCCTGACCGAAGAAGCATCGTCGGGAACTCTCCAGATTGTGGAGCGAACCCGGTTTGACCCCTGCCCGCAAGTGGATTACTCAGGCCAACCTTGTCATGGTCGAGCCCTTGCAACACGAGGCAGTCGATCCGTCTCTGTCGGGCGCTGCTGGACCCCCCACGCTGCGCGCGCGTGCGCTCCGTGCCGGTGCATGGACGGTTGGTGGTCACGTGTCGGGACAGATTGTTCGTCTCGTTGGGAATCTCATCATGACGCGCCTGCTGGTGCCGGAGATGTTCGGCCTCATGGCTCTGGCCCATGTTCTCATCACCGGGGTCAATCTATTCTCCGACCTCGGCCTGCGGCAGAACATCGTGCAGCACCAGCGCGGTGCCGAGGCGGCTTTTCTGAACACTGTGTGGACGGTGCAGATCATACGGGGCGCGGTCATCTGGCTCATGGCCATGGCGATGGCCGCGACCCTTTATTGGCTGAACCAGCTCCATTGGTTGCCCAAAGCGAGCGTCTACGCCCACCCGCTCCTTCCTCTGGTCGCCGTGGCGCTTTCCTTCAACGCAGTCATCGCCGGATTTGAGTCAACCAAAGTTGCGGTCGCCAGCCGAACACTCGTTCTCGGCCGAATTACAACGATTGGGCTCGTCAGCCAAGTGACCGGCGCGCTTTGCATGATCGCGTGGGCGATCCTAGACCGCTCAATATGGGCACTCGTCGCCGGGTCTCTGGTGTCTTCTGCAACGTACACAATGCTCAGTCACACCGGATTGTCGGGGAGTAACAACAGACTGCAGTGGGACACCGACCCGGCGCGCGAAGTAATGAGATTCGGCAAATGGGTATTCCTTACTTCGATCTTAGGGTTCCTCGTGCTTAACGGTGACCGGCTGGTGATCGGGGGCCTCACTGACACCACGACGTTTGGGCTCTATTCCATCGCCTTTCTATTGATTAGCGCCGTGCAAAATGCTCTCGAGAAAGTTACCTCCGGTGTCCTGTTTCCGGCGTTAAGCGAAGTAGCGAGGAGCCGGCGCGAGACGCTAAAAACAATTTACTATCGCGCTCGTCTGCCAATTGATATCTGCATGCTTCTTGGCGCAGGCTTCCTCTTCGCTGCGGGTCATGTTATCGTCGAACTTCTCTATGATCAGCGCTACTGGGATTCCGGCAGAATGTTCCAAATTCTGTCGATTTCCCTGTTCGGTGCACGATTCGGTATCGCCGGGCAGTGTTTCATTGCGCTAGGCAAACCAGCCTTGATGGTCCCGAATATGCTGGCGCGTATCGCAGCCCTCTATGCGCTTGCACCCCTTGCTTTCTCGATATTCGACTTGGATGGAACGCTATGGGTTGTGGCCGCGAGTTCAATAATCGCCTTGCCCACCGTTTTCTATTTCAAGCACCGCTACGGCCTCCTGGACATGCGATACGAGCTGACGGTGCTGCCTCTGACGGCAGCCGGATACATGGTTGGTATAGTGTTTTCCAGCATCATCGACAACCCAACTGGAAGCTCAACAGACAATCCCCCCTTCTTTGGGCTGCCAATCACTGACAAATGATCGATATATCAGAACGGACGCGCTTCATCGGCTATCTGAAGTCACAAGGCATCCTGGCAACTTTTCACTACGCACCACTTCACTCTTCTCAGGCGGCTTGGGACTCGGCCGTTTCTCCGGCGAGTTTCGGCACGCGACACGCGAAAGCGAGCGGCTCGGCTGCCTATGTACTTCAACATGACGGATGCCGACCAAGCCGCGGTGCTCAAGGATGTCCACTACTTCTGCCGCGGTAAGGACAATGGGAGGCAGACCAACTTACATCATATACACGCCCGGTTATGATGAAAATGGTGGCGGCAGCATTGTTTTGCACAAGCTCTGCCATATTCTGAATGAACTGGGCGAGAGTGCCCTACTTTGGCCGATGCGACCACTCAATCCGCAAGGATTGTGGAGGCGGCTGCACGATTTGATTGCGCCGAAGCGATTCAATGTGTCGCCCTCGCTCCTGACACCCATTGCAGAGAAGAAGAAGCTCGATCACGAAGTTATCGTTCTCTACCCCGAGATTATTCCCGGGAACCCCCTTGGCGCTTGCAACGTCGCGCGGTGGCTTCTCAACAAGCCTGGCTTTCTCACCGGGCGGATGGAGTTTGGGAGGGGCGACCTATACTTTAAGTTCGATGATTTCTGCGACGACCTGCAGGTGACCGGCGGCAATTCCCAGCAACTCTTTCTGTTCTCCCTCAACCCCTGTTACCAGGACAAAGGAAACACAAATCGATCAGGCTCATGTTACATTTTTCGGAAGGGAAAGGGGAGGCCGCTTGTTCACGACCTACGAGATTCAGTGCAGATCGATGGGTTGTCGCATGAAGAGATTGCCAACATTTTTAATCGCACGCGCGTGTTTTATTCCTACGACGAGGAGACGATGTATTCCCAGTTCGCAGCGATGTGCGGGTGTATCAGCATCGTCATTCCAGCGAGTGGCAAGAGTCGGGAGGAGTGGGCACGGGGCCATCGACTTTCGCGCTATGGCATTGCGTACGGGCTCGACGATATCGACCATGCGGTCACGACCAAGCATCTAGTTCATCACTACCTCAGGGGGCTTGAGAACGAAGCGGCCGAATCCGTCAGGAGATTCGTGACAAGGACTTACGACTACTTTGGGTTCCACGAACCGAGATGAGGTAGCCTGCGCTACGAACGGGTAGACTATGACATTACATGTAAAGCGGGAGATCCGCACCACCAAGGACCTTGCCCTTTATGGAGCGGCACCAGCATTCCGAGAACCATTGCACGTTGGAAAGCCCAATGTCGGCGACCGGACACGACTCGATGCACTGCTCAACGGAGTGTTTGAGCGAGCTTGGCTTACCAACAACGGACCTCTGGTTCAACAGCTGGAGAAAAAAATCGCCAGTTATCTGGGTGTTCGCCATTGTCTGGCGGTCTGCAATGGAACGGTTGGGATTGAAATTGCAGCCAAGGCCCTCAAGCTTGAGGGAGAAGTCATTGTCCCTTCCTATACTTTCATAGCGACCGTGAGCGCCCTGCAGTGGCTGGGGCTGAAGCCGGTTTTCGCTGATATCGATCCCGAAACTCACAATTTAGATCCGGCGAGCGTTCGTGGGGCGATCACGCCTCGAACTTCCGCCATTGTAGGAGTACACCTTTGGGGCCGCGCTGCACCCCATGATCAGCTGCATAGCATTGCCGACGAGCATGGACTCAAGCTCATTTATGACGCGGCGCACGCCTTCGGCTGCAGCATGGGCAGAAAGATGATCGGTAACTTCGGCGCTTGTGAGGTGTTGAGCTTTCACGCCACCAAGTTTTTCAATACGTTGGAAGGCGGTGCTATCGTTACCAACGACGATGCGCTGGCGCAGCAGATCATGCTTATGCGGAACTTTGGCTTTGCCGGCTTTGACAACGTTGTCTCTGCCGGTACAAACGGCAAGATGAATGAAGTGTGTGCGGCCATGGGTCTCGTAAATTTCGAAGAATCTTGATTGTGTTGTTTCGGCAAACCGAAAAAACTACTTGGCGTACGAAGAAGCGTTAAGCGGAATTGAAGGTATGAAAGTGCTGTCCTTCGACTCTGTTGAGCACAACAATTATCAGTATGTTGTAGTCGAGACCGGACCGGATTTTCCCGTGAGCCGCGACAGGCTGCTCGAGGCATTACGCGCTGAGAACATCCTCGCGCGGAGGTATTTTTGGCCTGGCTGTCACCGGATGGCACAATTTGCGAATGATCCAACCTATCGGAAGCTCGACTTGCCCAATACGGACCTCGTGGCTGGCAAGGTCATAGTACTTCCGACTGGAAGCGCAGTGACACCATCCTATGTATCGGTTATTTGCGCGGTTATTCAGATGTTAGCTGCACGATAGTCCACAAAATGTTTTTGGACGAAACCGAACTTCGCACTCTTGGACTAAGGGCCTTTGGCACGCGCGTTCTGATTTCCAGCAAGGCATCGATTTACGGGGCACCGCGGATTTCGATCGGCAACAATGTGCGCATAGATGATTTTGCTGTCCTTTCAGCCGGTGAAGATGGCATCGAAATTGGAAACTATGTCCACATCGCGGTGGGCGCTACGCTCGTAGGCGCAGCAAAAATAACCCTTGGTGACTATTCCGGAGTTTCAACTCGGGTTAGTTTGTATTCCTCTAGCGACGACTATACCGGACAAACCATGACGAACCCCATGGTCCCTGCTGAACTAAAGAATGTTGATTCACGGCCCGTAAAACTGGGCAAACATGTAATCGTGGGATCAGGCACCATACTGCTTCCTGGGGTAAGTATAGGTGATGGATCGGCTATTGGTGCATTAAGTTTGGTCAGCACTGACGTTCCAGCTTCCCAAATCTACGGCGGAGTGCCGGCCAGATACCTCGGTCCACGCAATGCTGTTATATTTGAACTCGAAAAGCGCGTTCCAAGCCAGTCTTAACCCGGTGCGGTGCCGTCTCGTACCGGTATTGGCGTTCGACGGAGTTGAACTCATCAGTCCGCACGATCGAACCTGAGCATATGAGTTTTGACGCTGCCCCCAACTTTCATCTTTCATCCAGTTGCGCCAGGGTGGAGATCGCGAGACCGGCCCCGCGCCAGTTGTCACTCCGGAAGACGAGTTGTCCGAGACGAACGGTGCCGCTTCGTGACGAAGCTCGAAGAGCCCGCTATCTTCGTCAAGGTCAGTGTCTCTTCATCTGTGGAAGGCCGTGACAGCTGCAATTACCCAAGTATAGCGGCGGCAATGATGTGGCAAGCCTCGCCAATTCCTGCCAGGGTTCCTTCGGAATGGTTCACTATGCGCGCTGATCGTCGACGAGCTCGGCTATCTGCCGTTCGAGCCCAATGCGGCGCATCTCTTCTTCCAGCTCGTCTCGCGCCGCTACGAGCGCGGCCTTCAGCAATCCATGGCTCGAGAAAATGGAAGTAACTGTGATCAGAGAACGGGTGGAGAAATGTGCCGACGCCATATTCGGACGACTGGATCAGAACGATGTTCTTTTTGTCGATTCCACCCATATGATTCGACCGCAGGGCGATGTCCTCCACGAGGTTCTACATCTGTTCGGCGCGTTGAGGTCTGGCGTCTTCATCCACGTCCACGACATTTTCACCCCCCGGGACTATCCAAGAGAATGGGTTCTCGAAAGACGGCTTTTGTGGAACGAGCAATACTTGTTGGAAGCATTTCTTTGCTTCAACAGCAGTTTCAAGATCATGTGCGCGTCGAATTATCTTGCCCACGATCACAAGGACGAGTTTTGGGCGGCATTCCCCCAGGTCGTTGCCAATGCTGAGCCGGGAAGTATTTGGATTAAGAAGGTGAGCCGCACAGAGCCGAAAATTCTGCCATGAGCAAACTTTGGGCTGGGACGAACGCAAGGCTATTGCTATTTCGAGTTAGCACTACTTTGGCGGATTTTAGCGACCTGGGATTCCCAAATCAGTTTTTCTGTGACTTATGGGTGGTCGGCTTTTGGAGGGGCCGACCATGGTTGGCAGGACGTCGGATTGGAGAGAGGAGCTTGGACGCTGGCTCAAGCCGTTTCTGGATCGGTTGGGTCACAAAGCGCGGCGACAGATGTGCCCGCTCTACGTGTCGGGGCTGATCGGTCCTGGCGATCGCAAGAGCATTCAGCCGATGGCGGAGCGGCTTGCGCTTGGCGAATATGATCAATTGCACCACTTCGTCGCGGCCGGGGTCTGGGATGCGACGCCGGTAGAGACCGAACTGCTGGTTCAAGCGGATAGGCTCGTCGGCGGCAACGATGCCGTGCTGGTGATCGATGACACCGCGATTCCCAAGAAGGGCACGCATTCGGTGGGGGTCGCTCCGCAATACGCTTCGGCGCTGGGCAAGACCGCAACTGCCAGACCCTGGTATCGCTGACGCTGGCGCGCGGCGAAGTGCCGGTCATGTTGGCGTTGCGGTTGTTTCTTCCCGAGAGTTGGACGAGCAATCGGGCTCGGTTGAAGCGAGCGGGTGTTCCGGCCGAATATCGAACGGCACGGACGAAGCCGGAGATGGCTCTGGCTGAGATCGATCGTGTCATCGCGGCCGGTGTGCGCTTTGGCTGCGTGCTGGCGGATGCCGGTTATGGGATGAGTGCGCCGTTCCGCCAGGGGCTCACGGCTCGCAAACTGGCCTGGGCAGTCGGTATCCCACGTCACCTCAAGGTTTACCCTGCCGATGTGCAGATGATCTGGCCGGTTGCCGGGCGCGGCCGTCCCCGGAAGCGGCACGTTCCTGACACTGTCTCGATCGCGGCCGAAGACATGCTGGCCAATGCCAAATGGCAAAAGGTCAGTTGGCGCACCGGCACGAAGGGAAAGCTCAAAGCTCATTTTGCTGCTGTCCGCGTGCGGGTCGCCGACGGACCGCCGCAGCGGATCAGGGACAAGGGCCAGCAGCATCTGCCAGGCGACGAGGTCTGGCTCATCGGCGAACACAGGAGGTCGGGAGAGAAGAAATACTATCTCGCCAATCTGCCGGCGAAGACCGAGCTGCGCACCTTGGCGGCCACCATCAAGGCGCGATGGATTTGCGAGCAGGCTCATCAGCAACTGAAAGAAGAACTCGGTCTCGATCACTTCGAGGGGCGATCCTGGCACGGCCTTACACCGTCATGCGCTCATGACGATGATCGCTTACGCCTTCCTCCAGCATCGCCGCCTTGCAACAGCAAGGCGGAAAAAAAAGAATCGGTGGGCCACCGCCTCAGCCGACGTTGCCGGCCGTTCGCCACGCCATCCTCGAGCTCATCGCTCGACCACCGCCGCAGCGATGCCCGCATTGTCGAAAATGGATTGGCAGCAAGCCGCAAGGTGAGTGAATCTGCCAAAGTAGTGCTAGTATCCGTGTTCATTGGGGTGTGAGTAGTGGTCAAAGTAGACCAGATGGTTTGGCGCTTAGACTTAGACTAGACTAGCTCGTCGCGCTGGCTGCGCGCGTACGTCGCTTGCGCGCCCAGCGGGCAAGACCCATCAATCCGAGTCCGCTGGCGAAAAGCGGGAGCGCAGCCGGAACAGGAACCTCGCTGATCGAGATATTGTCGAGAATGGCGGACGCTTCACCCACAAGCGTCTTGTCGATGAATTTCAGCGCATGGGATGCCGCCGTCGCGGTGAACAGAACGCTGGCGATCGCCCCCAAACCCGGGCTTGAATAGGCTCGCGATACAGTCGTGATAACAACGTTGTCGAGCAGAACATCGAATACGTAGGGCGTCGTGTTCGGCCGGTCATCGCCGAAGTGATCAAACGTCAACAGGTAAGACTGGTTGGCTGTGAAGTTGGAAATCGTCGTTGTGCGCGGTGCCGTGCTCGGGCTGTTCATTGAGCGCCAGCGCCCTGTCGCCGTCGGCTGGGTTGATCACCAGTACCGCGGTACCTCCAAAGACCCAATTCGGGTCGCTGAGCGGGGGCAAGTGGTACTTGGTGTTGGGTCCCCATTTTTCGCTCCCTGCGATATGGGCCGGATCGGGCGCGGTGAGCGAGCTGAAATCTTCGCTGTAAATCACAGCCCCCATGGCCGGCGTGCCCGCCGCCAGGCAACAGAGCAAAGCGGAACCAGTAACCCTCTTCATGTATTGCGCGTGCATGGGCCGTCCCCCATTGTTGAAATGCCGCATATCTGTCTATCACATCGTCCTGTTTTCTCAAGACGCCTCTTTTGGGGGTGGCAAGCGCTTCGACTGTGCGGCTTAAGCGATTGGTACAGCTGGGTGGTCTCGAACCACCGACCTTCGGATCCACAATCCGACGCTCTAACCAACTGAGCTACAGCTGCACTTGAGGGCTAATCGCACCTATGCCGAAAAGGGACGCTCAGTTCAAGTGCGGCCCCACTGGCCAGGGCCGTAGAGCAAACGGCCGCCTGGCCCGCAGGCCCGGCCATGCCGTCATCGGACCCTTGGGATCCGGCGGCGCTCGAATCATTCCTTGCGTCTTCGAAAGTGTGCCTTCAGCCCACGATCGAGTTGGTCAAGTAGAGCCTTGAGAGTTGGCCGGGCGGTGTGCCACAGCGGGCCGGAAATCCGCCGCCAGATTAATTTCCCTCCACGTTGTTTCCTTCGCCGTTCCTTTGGTGCTATGGCGTGTTCGGAACAAAACAGGAACACGATATGGCAGGAAATGCAGGCCTGGGCCGGCCCAAAGGCTCCAGAAACAAGGCGACCGCCGAACTGATGGCTCTGGCGGCCGAGGGCGAGACGCCGGTCGAGTTCGGACTGCGCGTCATGCGCGACGGAGAGGCGACCATGGACCAGAGGCTCAATGCCGCCCGTTTCATCGCACCTTATCTCCACACCAGGCCGGCGCCCTCCTCGGAGCCGGTCATCGTCGAGCTTCCCGAGACGGAGACGGTCGACGGCGTGACCAAGGCCTGCGCGGCCGTGCTGCGCGCGGTCACCGGCGGCAAGGTCGCCGCAAACATCGGGCGCGATCTCGTGTCGATCCTCGATGTCCAGCGCAAGAGCCTCGAGCTACTGGAGATCGAGCGCCGGCTCGAGACGCTGGAGAGGACGAAAGGAGAAGGGCCAAATGCGTAGCAGGCTCGAAAAACGGCTCGACAAGATCGCGGTGCAGAAACCCGGGCCGTTGAATATCGTCATCAACTGTTTTTGCGGTGAGTGCGAGCCCATGCCGTGGCCGCCGACGAAGCCTCCGGTCGTCACTCACACAGGCCCCGATGGGGAAGAGATCAGGGTCTACGACAACTGTCCGTTGGCCAAGCACTATTAAGCCGTAGAAGGGGATCGCCTATTTTCACCTATTTTAGGCTAGCCGCCTCGCTCTCCCCCTCAGCCAGGCGGATTAACGTTAAGGCTCCGCGTCCACCGCCCAATCGAGGTTTCGATGGACGCTGGGCGGCAACATGGCTAGTTCTCCTCTCTTACGTGGACGGTGTTTGATCCACGCGGGGAGCCGATAGGGTGAGCGAGCAGGCGACACCCGTCATCAAAGATCTCGAAGGGCGCGACGCACCCTGTTTTCTGTGGGACGGCGCACGCCTGCGCATCGTGTGGGCCAACGCCGCAGGCCTGGCCGTGTTCGCCGCCGAGACGCTGTTCGACCTGATCGACCGCCCGTTCCACGTCACCGAGCCGGGCGCGGCGCGCATCGGCGAGCTGCAACCGGAGCTCGCTTCCGGAACTTCGCGCAAGGAGCTGCTGTCGTTCCCGTCCACCGGGCGGCTGGACCCGATGGCGTTCACCTGTTTTCAGCATCCCCTGCCCGACGGCCGGCCGGGCATTCTGCTGGTCGGCGAACGAGCGGCGAGCGGCCGCTGGCCCGGCCTTTCGGAAGAGATGGCGCAGGCCTTCGACGCCCTGCCGGTCGCGGCAATCCTGCTGGAAGCCGATGGCGCCATCAGCCAGCACAATCGTGCGGCCGAAGATTTCCTCGGCCACCTGGAGGAGCACACGCTCGCCGCGCTCTTCGCAGATGCCGCCGCGGCGGCGGATTTCATCCAGCGCCTGAGGAATGCCGGGCGGCTGGGCCAGGTGCGGCCGCTTGCCCTTCCGATCGGCAGGCGCGAAGTACGCCTGGTGGCCGGCATGCTCGACGGTCCTTTCGGCGGCGGCGAGCGCTTCGTCATCACCCTGGAGGACGTGACCGAGCGGCGTGCTCTCGAACGATCGCTGTCGGTACGGCCGCGCGACAGAGCCACCGGAGGAGTGAAAGAACGGCAGGTAAAACCGGAGATTGCGCCACCGAGCGTTTCGCGGGCCGAGACGGCGGCCGCAGCGCCGACCCCGCCCGCCGCAGCGCCGCAACGCGCCGCGGAGATGGAGAAGACCCGCGAGACCACCGCCGCCGCGCCCGCAGCGCCGGAAGACTGGCGGCCCGACGATCGGGAGCTGCGCGCCATTCTCGACACGGCGAGCGACGGGATCGTGATGCTCGACGCCCAGGGCGACATCCGGTCATTCAGCGCCGGGGCCGAGGCATTGTTCGGAAAGCTCAAGGCCGACGTCATCGGGCAACCGTTCGAGGAGCTGCTGACCGCCGAAACGCGCAAGACGTTTCGCGACTATCTGTCGGGCATGGCCGATTCGGGCATGGCCTCGGTCTTCAACGACGGCCGCGAAGTGGAGGCGGTCGCCGGACCCGGCGGCAGCCTGCCGCTCTTCCTGACGCTCACCCGCTTCAAAGCCGACAGGAACGCGCGCTCCAACGCCGAGCAGGCGTTTTGCGCGGTGGTGCGCGACATCACCCAGTGGAAGAAGACCGAGGCGGAGCTGCGCCAGGCCAAGGACGAGGCCGAGCGCACCAGCTCGCAGAAATCGGAGTTTCTCGCCCGCATCTCGCACGAGCTCAGAACGCCGCTCAACGCCATCCTGGGCTTCTCGGAGGTCATGCGCCTGGAGCGCTTCGGCCGGATCCAGAACGAGAAATACCGCAGCTACGTGGACGACATCCACACCAGCGGCGGGCACCTGCTGTCGCTGATCAACGACCTCCTCGACCTCTCCAAGGTGGAGGCGGGAAAGCTCGAGCTCGATTTCACCAGCGTCGATCTCTCGGAGGTGACCGATCAGGCGATCAGGACGCTCGCCGAACAGGCGCAGCGGTCGCGCGTCGTGCTGCGCAAGAACATCCCCGCCGACCTGCCGAGCGTCGTGGCCGATGCACGATCGACCCGCCAGATCATGCTCAATCTCCTCTCCAACGGCGTCAAGTTCACCGACCCCGGCGGGCAGGTCACCGTTTCGGCCCGGCTGACCAAGGCGGGAGAGCTCGTGCTGCGCGTCAAGGACACCGGCGTCGGCATGAACGAGGAAGAGCTCAAGGATGCGCTGGAGCCATTCCGCAGGGTCATCAGCGATGCCCGCGGCAACGTCGAAGGCACGGGGCTCGGGCTGCCCCTGACCAAGGCGCTGACCGAGGCCAACCGGGCGCAGTTCTCGATCTCGAGCCAGCCCGGAAAGGGCACGATGGTGGAAATCACCTTCCCCACCACCCGCGTGCTCGCTGATTGAGCGGTTCCAAACCGGTGCACTTTTCGGCAAAGGCCCGCCCTCGGGCAATGACCCGGGGCGGCGCCCCTCGGCCAACCATACTTCGGCGCACCGTGCCATAGCGAATGCGCGGCACACGGCACGGAAATGTCCTGTGGGCCGGCGGCGCGCTGTTCCTCAGCGCCTTCATGCTGTTGCCGCTGGCGGCGATCGTCGTTCTGGCGGCGACGCCCGAGGACCGCATCTGGTCGCACCTGGCATCGACGGTGCTGCCGTCCTATTTCGCCCAGACCGCCCTCCTGATGGCCGGCGTCGGCCTGTCGACGCTGCTCATCGGAACCGCCACCGCCTGGCTCGTCACCCGCTACCAGTTTCCGCTGCGCCGGTTGTTCACCTGGGCGCTGGTCCTGCCCCTCGCCTTTCCGACCTACATCATCGCCTACGCCTACGTGCACTTGTTCGAATACGCGGGGCCGGTTCAGACGCAGCTGCGCAGCCTCATGGGGTGGTCCTCACCGCAGCAATACATGTTTCCCGAAGTCCGCTCCCTGGGCGGCGCCATACTGGTGCTGTCGCTGGTGCTCTTTCCCTATGTCTTTCTTACCGCCCGCGCGAGCTTCCTGCGCCAGAGCACGAGCCAGCTCGACGTCGCGCGCACCCTCGGCACTACGCCGCTCCGCTCCTTCTTTTTCATCGCGCTGCCGCTCGCCCGGCCGGCCATTGCCGGCGGCGTCGGGCTGGCCATGATGGAATGCCTGAACGATATCGGCGCCGTCGAGTTCTTCGGGGTGCGAACCCTGTCGGTGGGCATCTACGCGACCTGGCTCGGCAAGGGCAACCTGGCCGGAGCAGCGCAACTCGCCACCGTCATGATGGCGTTCGTGCTCGTCATCATCCTGTGCGAGCGCTCGGCGCGGGCAAGTGAGGTCGCACACGGCATGTCGACCAGAGACCGACCGTTCCGCCGCATCGGGATCGCCGGCCCGGCCGGTTGGCTGGCGACCGCCGCCTGCTTCCTGCCGCTCCTGCTGGGCTTCCTGCTGCCGGCGGCGGTGCTGCTCTCATTCGCCCTCGCCCGTCACCGACAGCTTTTCGAGCCGGCATTCCTCGCCGCGGCCGCCAACTCGCTGTCGGTCGCGGGGATCACCGCCGTGGTGGCCGTTCTCGCCGGAGTTTTCATGGCATACGCGCAAAAGATCGCCGGAAGCCGGCCGGTGAAGGCCGCCGCATGGCTGGTGACCGCCGGCTATGCCATGCCCGGCGCCGTGCTGGCGCTCGGCGTCCTGGTGCCGATGGCGGCGCTCGACAACGGCATCGACGCAGTCATGCGCGACTGGTTCGGACGATCGACAGGACTGCTGCTCACGGGCAGCATGGCGGCGCTGGTGTTCGCCTATCTGGTGAGGTTTCTCGCGGTGTCGCTGGGAACATTCGAAGCCGGACTCACGCGCATCACGCCCAACCTTTCCCATGCCGCTCGCACGCTCGGCCGGGGACCGTTGCGCACGCTCCTCGAAGTGGAACTGCCGCTCCTGCGGCCGGCCTTCTTCACCGCCGCCCTGCTGGTCTTCGTCGAAACGATGAAAGAGCTGTCGGCGACCCTGATCCTGCGCCCGTTCAACTTCGAGACGCTGGCAACCCTCGTCTATGCCCAGGCGTCCCTCGACCAGCTCGAGGAGACCGGGCTTGCAGCCCTGACCATCGTGGCGGCGGGCCTCGTGCCGGTGTTCCTCCTTTCGAGAATGGTCGCCGCCGGGCCGGCGCCGAAGGTGAAGAAAAACCGGGCGCCGCTCAGAACCTGAGCTCCGCCAGATCGCGGTAGAGGTCCAGCGCTTCGGGGTTGGCGAGCGCCTCCTTGTTGTTCACGCCGAGGTTGTGAATCACGTTGCGCACTGCGAGCTCGGTGATCTTGCCCGATTTGGTGCGTGGAATGTCGGCGACCGCCAGGATCTTGGCAGGCACATGCCGCGGCGATGCGCCGGCGCGGATCCGGCCCTTGATCCGGGTACGGAGCGCTTCATCGAGCTCCGCGCCCGGCCGCAGGCGCACGAACAGCACGATGCGCACGTCGCCCTGCCAGTCCTGCGCCACGGCGAGCGCTTCGACCACCTCGGGCACCTGCTCGACCTGGGCGTAGATTTCGGCGGTGCCGATCCGGACTCCGCCGGGATTGAGCGTGGCATCGGAGCGGCCGTGGATGATCATGCCGCCGTGCTCGGTCCACTCGGCGAAGTCGCCATGGCACCAGACGTCGTCGAAGCGGGAGAAGTAGGCCTCGTGATACTTGCGCCCATCGGGGTCGTTCCAGAAGCCGACCGGCATGGAGGGGAAGGCATTGGTGCATACGAGCTCACCCTTGCCCTGCCGCAAGGGCCGGCCGTCGTCATCGAAGACGCCGACCGCGAGGCCCAGCGTCGGGGCCTGGATCTCGCCGCGCCGCACGGGAGCGAGCGGATTGCCGGCGACGAAACAGCCGCAGATGTCGGTGCCGCCGGAAATCGACGCCAGATGCAGATCGCGCTTGATGGCGGCATAGACGAAATCGAAGCTCTCGGGAGCGAGCGGCGAACCGGTGGAGCACATGGTGCGAAGTGCTGCGAGCCTGTGAGTGTCGCCGGGACGCCAGCCCGTCTTCCTGACGGCATCGATGTATTTGGCGGAAGTGCCGAAGACGGTCATGGCTTCCGCATCGGCGAAATCGAACAGGGCACGCTCGTTCGGATAGAACGGCGAACCGTCGTAGAGCAGCAGGCTCGCCCCGGTTGCCAGCCCCGAGACCAGCCAGTTCCACATCATCCACCCGCAGGTGCTGTAATAGAAGAGACGGTCGTCCCTCTTGAGATCGGTGTTGAACGCCAGCTCGGTGAGATGCTTGAGGAGAATGCCGCCGGCGCGGTGAACGATGCACTTGGGAACGCCGGTCGTACCGGACGAATAAAGAATGAAGATGGGGTGGTCGAACGGCAGCTGGGCGAAGGGAACGGGCGCGGCGCTCATTTCGTCGGCCGCGTCGGAGAGACCACGCGCGCCTGGAATCTTCGGCGCCTGGGCGCTGGCCTCGCCGATATAATCAAGCAGCAGAACCTGCTCGATGCCGGCAATCGCCGAGGCGATCCGGCGCGTCTTCTCGCCGATGTCGATGGTCTTGCCGTTGTAGAAGTAGCCGTCACAGGCGATGAGGAGTTGGGGCGCGATCTGGCCGAAGCGGTCAAAAATGCCACGCTCGCCGAAGTCGGGGGAACACGAAGACCAGATGGCGCCGATGGCGCTGACGGCGAGAAATGCCGCGATCGTATCGGGATGATTGGGCGCCACCGCGCACACCCGGTCGCCGGCCCTGATCCCCGCCGCCTCGAGGACACGATAAAGCTGCGCAACCCGGGCGTTGAGCTGCGCCCAGGAAACGGTGCTTCTCACCTTGTCCTCGCCGCGAAAAATCAGCGCCGCCGTGTCGTCGTTGCGGCGGCACAGCAGATTCTCGGCATAGTTGAGCCGGGCCTCGGGGAAAAAACGGACATCGCGCGGCCTGGCGGCGGGCGCCAGCACGATCCCGCCGCGGAAAGAAGCCCGGACATCCATCTCGTCCCACACCGCCGACCAGAACAGTTCGGGCTCCTCGACCGAGAAGGCATGAAGCGCCGAATAGTCCGCCACCTCGAGGCGGCCCATCAGGCGGGTGAGGTTGGCGGCGGTCCTGCGCCGCTCGGTGGGAATCCAAAGGGGCTCCGAAAGCATGGCTCCAGCTCTCCCGATGGATGACCCTAATTCCGGCCGGCCATCTGCGGAAGCGGTTCTTGACTTTCGATTCGAAAAGGCGCCATCGGAGCAGCCATGAAACGGCTCGCCCTGGCGTTGGCTGCCCTGTTCGTTGCCGCCGGAACGGCGTTCGCGGGCTTGTATTTTTCACTGTCGCCGAGCTACCTGATCGCGGAGCTTGAGCGCACCGTGGCGGCCGCGACCGGGCGCACGCTCGTCATAGCCTCGGGCCCGAAGCTTTCCCTGTGGCCGGAAGTTGCGGTTACCTTCGGGGGGATCCGGCTGGCCGATCCTTCGCAAGGGAATGAAGGCGCTTTCGCCGAGGCCGATCAGCTCAAGCTCGAGATGAATGCCGCCGCATTGTTCCAGCGCCGAGCCGATGTCGAGCGGGTGAGGCTGGTGCGGCCGCGGCTCACTCTCATGGTCGATGCGCAAGGCCGGACGAACTGGAGCATGCCCGATGGGCGGGCCCCCAAGGGAGATTCTGGACGCATCTTCCACGGAGCCGTCGTCCATCCTCATCGAAGACGGGACGCTCGAGTTCCGCGACGAACGCAGCGGCAGGGCCGAGACCTTCGCCAATCTCGACCTCACGCTGAAGCTCGCTTCCCTCGGTGGACCCGTCGAGCTCGCGGGCCACGCCGACTGGAAAGGCGAGCGGGTGCAGCTCGCCCTCTTCATCAAGTCTCCCAATGAGCTCGCGGCTGCCGGATCCCCGCTCGATCTGAACCTTTCGACGTCGCGGCTGGCGCTCGCCTTCAACGGCCACGGTGCGGTGCGCAACGTGCTGGAGCTCGCAGGCCATATCGAGGCCAAGTCCTCCTCGCTCGGCGAGTTGGCCGGCCTGGCCAGTATGGGATGGCTGCAGGACTCCGGCCCCTTCGAGGCGAGGGGCGGACTCTCCCTGCGCAACGGCGTGCTCGCGTTGAAGAAGGCTCACATCGTCTTCGCCGGCGCCAAGGCGGAGGGCGAGCTGACGATGGACTTGGCGCCGGTAAGCCCGCGCCTTTCGGCCCAACTCGCCATCGACCGGCTCGATATGAATTGCTTTACGCCATTTCGCGATTCCCCGGGCAAGAGTGCGGGAGAAGGCGTGGACGCGTGGAGCACCGCGCCCATCGATTTTTCCGGATTGAAGACGATCGAGGGAACGGCCGTGCTCAAGGTCGGAGAGCTCCTCTACGCCGGGTTGTCGGCCCGCGATGTGAACGGCGAGGTAACGCTGTCAGGCGGCATGCTCGATGCCCGGCTTAGCGACATGGATCTCCTCGAGGGGAAGGCGTCCGGCCAGATCGTGCTGAACAGCGCCCGCGGCGCGCCGACCGTGCAGGCGAGCTTCCAGGGAAGAGGACTCGACGCCCGCCGGCTGCTCAAGGACTACACCGGATATGAAGTCATCGAAGGAACGACGGAGATCGCCGTGGCGGTGGCGAGCCAGGGACGGACTGAAGCTGAGATGGTTGCCTTCCTCCACGGCACCGCCGGCTTCAGTTTCACCAACGGTTCGGTTCGCGGCCTGGACGTCGCCGCCATTCTGCAGGGGCTCTCGAAAGGCGCGATTGCCGGCTGGCAGGAGCGCACGGGAGCACAGACAGATTTCAGTTTGCTCAAGGCGAGCTTCACCCTCAGCGACGGCGTGGCGGAGAACAACGATCTGCAACTGCTGGGACCACGGGTGCGCATGAGCGGGGCGGGCAGCGTCGACCTGCTGAGACGGGAGCTCGACTTCCGGATCGAGCCGCGGCTCGCCGACGGCCAGGACTTCGGGAACGGAACCGCTGCCCTGCCGGGCCTCGGCGTTCCGGTCAGCGTCAAGGGGCCGTGGACAAAACCCACGATAGCGCCGGAGGCGACCCAATGATCCGTGTGCAGAGCGAACCGTTCGATTGGGCGCTGGAGCTGCGGGCGCTGAAGGCGCGCCACCCCGAGGCCGGCGGCAGCGTGCTGTTCCTCGGCTCGGTGCGTGAGATGACCGCCCACGGCGCCATCCGCGCGATCACGCTGGAGCACTATCCCGGCATGACCGAAAAGGCCCTGGCCGACATCGAGGTCGAGGCGCTGGCGCGCTGGCCGCTGTCGGCCTCGCTCATCGTGCACCGGGTCGGCAGGCTCGAGCCCGGTGACGACATCGTTCTCGTAGCCACCCTGGCGCAGCACCGGCAGGCGGCATTCGAGGCCTGCCACTTTCTCATCGACTGGCTCAAGACGAAGGCTCCGTTCTGGAAAAGCGAGGAGGCGGGTGACGGCGCCCGTTGGGTCGAGGCCCAATCGGACGATGCGCAGGCGGCACGGCGGTGGCAGGAGCGGCGCTGAAAGCATTGTGAGCCAGGCGCCGCTAGAGCATGTTCCGGAAAAGTGGCACACTTTTCCGATAATGAACATGCTCCAACTACTTGATCCTGCGCATTTTCTTATCGGCGAAGTGATTCCACTTCGCCGGAAAATGCTGTAATGAGCCGATGCGGCTGAAAGATGCGGCATCGACGTTACAGGAGCTTCCCGGCGCCGAAGCGCTCGTGGTGGCGATGGCTCCTCGATATCACAGCCGTCATCGCGCTGGCGGCGTTCATCCTCTATGCAGTCAACGGGTTCGAGCCCGTCAGCTGGGTGGCAGGGGTTTCGGCGATCGACGGCGATTCGCTTCGGCGCGCCGGCGAGGACATCCGGCTCCACGGCATCGACGCGCCTGAGCTCGGCCAGCAATGCCGCGACGGCCGCGGCCGTCTCTATGACTGTGGGCGTGAGGCGAGAAACGCCCTGAAGCGCCTGATCGGGCGAGCGAACGTCGAGTGCCGGATCAGCGATCAGGACCGCTACGGACGCGGCATCGGCACCTGCTTCGCCGACGGTGTCGAGCTCAACCGAGAGATGGTGCGCCAGGGCTGGGCAATCGCCTATGTCAGGCACACGCAGCGCTACCTGCCCGCGGCAAAAGAGGCCCAGGCGGCGGGACGCGGCATGTGGCAGGGCGAGTTCGAGTTTCCGGAAGATTACCGGATCAGCCGCGACAGCAGCGGGCGAACGGGCGCCGTCGGAGAGGATTGAGCTCTGGCCCTCGGCAAAGTGCCCGAGTTTGGCACGTCATCCGCGTCAGTCCTCCTCCTCCTCCTCCTCCTCCTCATCGTCGTCATCGTCGTCTTCATCATCATCATCGCCGTTTTCAGACCCCGCTGTTTTGGCTTCACCGGAACGAATGTCGACGATCACTCTCTGTATGCCGCCCTTTTCGAGATCGACGACGTAGGTCGGCACACCGTTTTCGGTGTCAACCGCCGCCTTGAGCACCGTGCCGCCGGGAACAAGGGCTTGAGCGGCAGCAATCGCCTCGGCGAGGGTAAGTTTCGCTTCCGCCAAGGCTGCCCTTTCCCGTGCATCCTCCGCCTTGTCGTCATCCGCCAAAACGACGCCAGCGTTCGCAACGGTGAGCAAAACGACCACGAAAGCTGTCATGAGTCTGGAAACAATCATCGCGCTTTCTCCACTTGGCAGCAGCTTACCCATTTGCAACATGCGCAATCGTACTGTGCCGAAGCTATGCTCACCTGACTGACAACTGCCTGACTGTCTCCATCAGCCGAGCGTCAGTAAAGAGCGGATTTCCGGAATCACATCAACTCCGGGCGGCGGAGCCGGATTGTCGCACGAAGTCCCGGCTTTTCGTTCTCGAGGGTCAAAGCGCCGCCCCAGGTCTCAGCGATGTCAGTTACAATCGCAAGTCCCAGCCCTGCGCCAGAACCGCGTTCGTCGAGGCGTCCGCCGCGGCTCAGCGCTTCCGCCCGACGGCTCTCGAGAATACCGGGTCCGTCATCGACGATGGCCAGGGCGATGAATTTGCCGTCTGCTTCGCATCTGACCGACACCGCATGCCGCGCATGCCGCGCGGCATTCTCAATCAGATTCCCGGCGGCTTCCGAGAGATCATCGCGGTCGATGCAGGCGGTCATGTCGCGCGGAACATCCACCGTCCAGTCGAGACGCTCGCCATCGGGCGTGCGCTGAATGACCTTGATTACTTGATCTATGGCGGCAGCGACCTCGGTAGAGGCCTCGTTGAGAGGGGCCGCGCGCCGGGCCCGTGCAAGCTCCCGCTCGACGTTGCGCTGCATGGTCTTGGTCACGGCAAACAAGTGCTGAGCGATCGCGGCGTGACCCTTTTGTGCGAGCCGCTCAATTTCCGTGTGCAGAACCTGAAGCGGCGTTCTGAGACCGTGGGCAAGATCTGCCGTCCTGGTCCTTGCGCGTGACAACTCGAGATCCCTGGCGTCGAGCAGTCCATCAATTTCCTGGGCAAGAGGACGGACCTCCGTCGGGAAACTCGATCCGAGGCGGCGACTCGCTCCGGTCTTGATCGCCGCCAGGCGGCTGCGCACCGTTGCCAGCGGGCGCAGGCCCACCGAGACCTGGACCCAGGCGGCGGCGATGAGAAGAGCGCCGATGGTCACCAGAAGCGGGCTCAGGTCTGCGGCAAACTGCCGGACCGCCCTGTTCACCTCCGCTGCATCCCACGCCACGGCGATGCGCGCCGTTCCGCCGCCCAGGCGCAAGGGAAGCTCCACGCGCCTTTGTATGAGATAGAGCTGTGTGCCGCCGGGTCCGGTGACGCGGTGGCGCTGGACAGCGTCACCGACGGTCGGCTCGGCGGGAAGCTCAAGCTCGGAATCCCACAGCGAACGTGATCTCAAGACGGCTGCCGTCGGCTCTCGCACGATTTGCCAATAGAGCCCCGAGAGAGGTTCCCCAAAGCGCGGATCGGAAGGCTGGCTCGCGAGCATGATCTCGCCCGAGGCAGACGATTCCAGATGCGCCGCGAGCTGGTTGAGGTAGACGCCGAGCTCTGCGTCGATGCGCCGTTCGACGTGACGTTCGAACAGTAGTGTCAGGCCGTAGGCCGCCAGGACGAGGGCGAGGATTGTGGAGACCGCACCCCCCAGCAGGAGCCTCAGCCGCAGAGACCCGAATGTCATTCCGCTGCCGTGGCAACGAAATAGCCAAAACCGCGCCGCGTCTGAATCACGTCCGCGCCAAGCTTCCTGCGAAGCCGCGTCACGAGAGCCTCGAGTGCATTGGCATCGCGCGCATCATCGTCGCCATAGAGATGCTCAATGAGCTCGCCCGCTGCTACAACCCGGCCTTTGTGGTGCAGAAGGTAAGCGAGGAGTCGGTATTCCAGAGGCGACACAGGGAGATCTGCGCCGCTGACAATCACGCGCATCTGTCGGGTGTCGACCGTTACCGCTCCGGCCTCGAGCACGGGCGATCCGTGCCCTGCCGCGCGCCGGATCAGCGCTCGCACCCGAGCCATCAGCTCCTCGATCCGGAAGGGTTTTGCAAGATAGTCATCGGCGCCGGCGTCAATGCCTTCGACGCGTTCGGGCCATGTGCCGCGTGCCGTCAGGACCAATATGGGCGTATGGCGGCCGGCGGCCCGCCAGCGCTTGAGAACCGCAAGCCCGTCGAGCCTGGGCAGCCCGAGATCGAGGATGATGAGATCGAAATCCTCGGTGTCGCCGCGAAACCACGCTTCTTCGCCGTCGGCAACCACGTCCGCGCGGAAACCCGCGCCTGCAAGCGCTGCGGCAATGCTGGTCGAAATCGCGGGCTCATCCTCGACGAGGAGAATGCGCATCAATCCTCATCATCGATGCTTAGGATCTCAGCCGTTTTAGCATCGACGTCGACTTCCTTGAGCTTGCCCTCGGGAGTCAGCACGTCGAATTCGTAAACGAAACGGCCTTCGTCCTCCACCTCGATCTTAACGCCTAGAATCTCTCCAGGCAGCTTGGGCTTTACCGCCGCCGCGATCTCCGCCAGGGCACGAATACGTCCCTCGACCACTGCCTTCCTCGCGAGGTCATGGTCCCGGGCCTCATCCTCATCCTCATCGCCAGCACAGACAGCAGCCTCGCCTGCGACAAGGAAGAAGCCTGTGAACAGAAGTCGAATAGACCGGTCGCGCAACGTCACGTCTCGATGTTGCCCCCATGCAACTGACAATTGCCTGACGGTTGCCATCAGCCAAGGGTCAGTCGACTCGGGCGAATATACGCTGCTCACGGGCGCCGTGTCGTTGGTGTCATCTCTCGGTTTGGAGATTTTTCTGATGCATAAGCTCTTCATCGTCTCGCTTGCAGTTGCCGCGGTTGCAGGACCCGCTATCGCCAGGGAAGATGGCGCCCGCCGTTTCGACGCGCTGCGCACGCAATGTCTCTACGAGTTCGCGATCACTCAGGAATTCGCAGCGAAGGGTCATCATTTTCTTTGCTGTCGCCCTTGTGTTGCCCGGGGTTTCCATGTGCCGGCCACGCAATGGCTTTCCTACTCCGAGGTCGCACGGAAACTCACCGTTCAGGGCTATCAGGTGCACGAGATAGAGGTAAAGGATGGGGCCTATGAATTCGAAGCAACGAACCCCGCCGGCCTCAGGATCGAAGCCTATGCGCACCCGGCAACCGGAGAGGTTTTCCGGCGCGCTCTTTGCTGCCATCCCTGTGTCGGGATTTGATTATGACTTCGTGCGTAGCGGTGAAGCGCTGGCGATCTCTGCCGGGGTTCAATGAGAAAGTGTCGTGTGCAACAGGAGTGAAGACATGAAACTCAGCCATTTATTGTGCGCCGCCGCTGCCCTCGCTGCGGGTCCCGCCTGGACCGGCGAAGGCGGAGGGCCCTTTAGCTTTAGCGGGATCGCCGGCGGCCGTGCGGACGAAGCCGGGTGGCGGCGGACCTTCGACGTGGACCCGAAGAACCTGGGCACGGTCGGCCACAACCCCTACTTCCCCCTGACGCCGGGGCTCAGGATCCACCTGGGCGGGAAGGACGAAGCGGTCGTCTTCTCGGTCATGGAGGAGACCAAGGTCGTCGATGGTGTGCAAACGCGCGTCGTGGAGGAACGCGAGAGCGAGCGCGGCGAACTGGTCGAGATCGCGCGCAACTACTTCGCGATCGACAGGACAACCGGTGACGTTTACTACTTCGGCGAAGAGGTGGATGACTACAAGGACGGAAAGATCGTCGGCCACGCTGGCGCGTGGCTGTCCGGTGTGAACGGCGCGAAGTTCGGGTTGATCATGCCCGGCAAGCCCGCTCGTGGCGACAAGTTCTATCTCGAGATGGCGCCCGGGGCCGAGGAGCGGGTCGAGATCGTGGATGTGGACGCCAGGCTCGAGACGCCGCTGCGAACCTTTGAGCAACCTCGTCTATTCCCTGGAAACCGACGTGCTGGATATGGAATTCAGCCACAAGTGGTATGCAGCCGGCATCGGCATGGTCGGCGACGACAATCTGCGCGTCGTGATGATCGAGGAACCCCGAAAGTAGGCCATGCCATCGCGTGGACGCCCTGCGCCGCGATTGGGCCAAGTGGACCCGTGCTCCCACGCTGTCTGCCGGCTATTGCGCAGGGTTAGCGGCGAGTAGCGCCACGACCCGCAGCGCACGTAGCGTCCGCAAGCAGCGGTCGAGTTTCACGGGTGTCAATTTCTCGTGAGCATGCCATGGCGACCGGTTTTCCGTTACATTGGCTCGTACAATCTGCTCCCGGCCAGAATGCCAGAAAGGTGCCGGACCTATTCAGGGAGGTAGTCATGAGAAAATCGAAGCTTGTCATTTCCCGCCGCGAAATACTGGCCGCGAGCCTGGGCGCATTCGCCGCTCCGTACGTGATGGCCGGGCGTCCCAAACCCGCGGCGGCCAAGGCGCCAATGCAGGGACCGTCACAGCCGACCCATTACCGCTTCAAGCTGGGTGCCTTCGAGGTCACTACGGTCAATGACGGCGCTGTCGTGCTCGACGGACCGCACCCCATTTTCGGCAACAATCAGCAGGCGGAGGAGGTGCAGAAGTACGCCGAGGCCAGTTTGCTGCCGACGACCAAGATGCAGATCTCGTTCACGCCGGTGATCGTCAACACCGGTGCTGAACTGGTGCTGTTCGACTGCGGCAACGGTGCGCCACGCCGTCCCCATGCCGGCAAACTCGCCGACGCGATCAAGGCCGCCGGCTTCGGCGCCGAGCAGATCGACATCGTCGCCATTACCCACTTTCATCCCGACCACGTCGGTGGGCTCATGGAGGACGCCAAGCCAACGTTCCCCAACGCGCGCTACCTGTTCGGCGAGACTGAATACACCTTCTGGTCTGCGCCGGAGCGGCTCTCCGGTCCGACCGAGGCCGCGGCCAAGCTCACCCAGTCCAACGTCGTACCGCTCAAGGACAAGGCGACGTTCCTGAAGGGCGACGGCGAAGTGGCGCCTGGGATCCGCGCGGTGATGGCACACGGCCATACGCCGGGCCACTTGGGCTACCACATCGAGAGCGAGGGCAAGCGGCTGCTATTGTGGGCCGATGCCTGCAACCATTTCGTGCTCTCGCTGCAGAAGCCGGAATGGCACGTGCGCTTCGACATGGACAAGGATAAGGCAGTCGAGACGCGCAAGAGGTTGCTCGACATGGTCGCAACCGACAAGATTCCGTTTACCGGCTACCACATGCCGTTCCCGGCGATCGGCTTTGTAGAGAAGAAGAACAGCGACTATCGTTACGTTCCTGCCACATACCAGTTGACGCTCTGAACGCTTACACATCGCACCGCGTGACCCTACGACACCACCGGCATTCCGGCCGGCCATGCTGTTGAAGGTCGTGGGTAGCCTAAGCCTAGCGCGCGCTGTGCATTTCTGAGCTGACACCGCCCTTCGTCGGGCGGTGTTTTTGATGCCATGCTCGCAGGTCGTTCAAAATCTCACGTCGAAGATCCTGGGCTTCTATCAGGCGCTGCTCGATCAAGTCGATTGCTCGTGTGGTGGTAGCTTCAGTCATATGCTTCCCCCGCTTCGGACGATGATCCACTCTGAGGTCAATGAACTTAATAAAGGTCTCAGGTCGCACCCCTTCGACCGGGAAGCGTAGACCCTGTCCTGTGTCCTAATCAGGGCAATTCTTAAATAATCGCTTACTGTATCCCGGTTGCAACAGAAGTCGCGGGGACCGACTGATCCAATCACCCGAGCGTGCCCTCGGTCAGGGTGTTGTTGCCCTCGTTGCACTCCGCGACCGTGTTGCCGCTGTCGGCGGTCGCGCTGATGTCGCAGTTGGGATCGAAGCAATTGCCACCCGGAGGTGTGGTGACGGCCACCGTGTGCTGCTGTCCATGCGGGAGGCCGGCAACGGGGCTGTTGACGATGACTGATTGGGCGGGATCCAGGATCGTCCGTACGCTGAACGGTCCGGCATCACCGGCGCCGATGTTGGCGACGACCACATCCACCTTGGTGACGCAGGTTCCGCCGCCACCCGGACAGCTGACGTCGGGCCGTCCGATATCCTGGATGATGAGGTCGGGACACTGATCCGGCCGCCGCGGACGTCGGGCGAATACACGTTCCACGTCGATGCTGGTCACCGAGGTCACCCTGGAGTCCGGGTCGAGACCCGCCGCGGTGTAGACCGCCGTCACGTCGAGCTCGCGCTCGCTCTCGACGACAATGAAGCCCTTGATGAACGACTCCGGAAACTGGCCGCCGAAAGCTTCCTTGCGGACGTCATCGCAGTCGACCTCGAGCGCCTCGTCGGGTGCGAGCTTGTGCTTCGCGATCGGAATGATCTTGCCCGCCTTCTGCTCGCGCGGCGGAAAGGTGAGCGCCAGCTTCTTGGTGAAGAAGACGGGCTTTTCGCTCGGGCCGCCGGGGTTGTGGATGTTGACGGCCGTCCCGTAGAAGCCGCGCACCAGCTGCATCCCGTCCGGGTCCTTCTGCAGGCCGCACACCATCTTGGCGGCATATTGGTGATCGAGCTTCTCCCCGGGTGGGGGGACCGTGATCGTGCATTCGGGGTTGCGGAAGCTCGCGATGCGCGTCCGCCACCCGGCGCTCGACGTGCTCGCGTAATATTCGGTCGTGTACCAGAACGTGCACTCATCGACCGGATCGACGTCCATGCTGGAGTAGTTGCCGTAGCGCCGCGAGCCGTGCGTCTGGGCGCCCGCGCCGGCGATGATGGTTGCCTCCGGCTGCGTCATGGCGCCGGGCGGATCGGACGCGAGCCGACCGGTTCGCCGGATTCCCGGAAATACGGTGCCACTCGAGACGCTGTAGCCGAGGCCGATGTTGCCGTTGCCGTCCATGGCGATCGAGCCCATCCAGCGGTGCTCCCGGTCGGGGGCATGGGTGCCCTGCTGGAAGATTGACCAGGCGCCGCCTGCCGCCCGCCGCAGCTCGTACCAGCGGATGCCCGCCAGGTCGTTGCCGTCGGCATCGACTGTATGGTTGACGACCATGGCCTCGTGGGTGCCGAAGTTGCGGAACTGCAGGCGCCACATCGGCCACACCGTGAGAAGTCTCCAGGCGCAGCGCCACGCCCGGCTGTGGAACGCACGGCCCGAGAAGCGTCGCTACACACAATACCGAGTCGAAGGGCGCGGTGGCGAGGTTCGAGACCTGGACGAAGGTGGACGCCGCCGGATTGCTCCAGTCGACATCGAAGGCGAAAATTTCCAGCCGGTCTTCGCCGCCGAAGCGCTCACCGTCGACCTGACGCGCAAAGAAATTCGGCGTGCCCGCGGGCGGCGGGGGTCCATCGAGGTCGCTCGGCATCAGGAACAGCGACGGCGCGGGGATCGAAAACTGAACCAGGGCGGCCGGCGCGCCGAGAAGCATCTTGTCGCGCTCGAACGCCCATACGTCGAGGCCGCCGCCCGGGAACCCCCGTTGCGTCCCCATGTAGTACGCGTCCGGCCACACTCCTATCTTGGGATAGTCGGGGAAGACAGGATTGCCGGTGGCTCCGTCCGTGGTCGGAAAGGCGTAAAGGAACCAACCGCCCCCGACGGGATCGGGAGTGCGCGAAACGGCGATGCACTCGAAGAAGCCCTGGTTCCCGCCCGGCAGCGCAAACTGGCTGATGAGCCAGCGGTCGGCAAGGTGATCGTAGCGGACGATCGGATCACCGTTGTTGAGCGTCTGGCAGGGTCCGCCGAAGCCGCTCCACAGTGCGTTGATGGCCGTGGGCCCGGCCAGCAGATTGCCGCTCTTGTCGTAGATGGCGAAGGCCGAGTTGACCATCTGGATATAATGGTTCGGGCCGACGTCACCGACCGTGTCCGGCGGCAGGACACCGGTCGCCGGAGTGCCTTCGAAGTTGACACCTTCGACGGGCATCGCGATGGCGGTCGTGAACGCCCGCAGCGCGCCGGGCCCGCGCACCGGCTCGGTCGGTCCCAGCTCCTCTTTGAGATCCTCAACGGTGCGGACCGGATCGCCTTCGCGCCATGCTGGCGCCTCCAGCGGCACCGCGCCGATATTGGTATCGAGGACCAGCGGGACCACGGGCTGGTAGACATTGGGCTGCGGGCCACCTTCCTGGGCCGAGGCCGGAACGCCCGCCATCATGCCCAGCAGGACCGCAGCTACCGAACGACAAAACCGTGGAACACGCATGGCTTCTCCCTTCCCTCGTTGCGATTCGAACCAGGTGCAGCCCAGTGCTGCGGCGCCGTTTGTGCTCGGTCAGTCTTGGGGGGCGCTCTCCCTGAGATCGGGAACGACCCGGACGGGGTCGCCCTCTTGCAACGGCTGAACCTTGGGAAGATCGTCGATATTCTGGTCCATGGTTTGCGGTGCGATCGGCTTGCGCACGATCGGCGTCAGCGGTTGCCGGGTTTGCGCTTGCTCCTCACTTTCACCGCCCGTGGCTTGGCCATCTTCCCGAAGATCGGGAACGACGCGCACGGGATCGCCCGGCTTCCACGGTGTCACGGGTGTTTGCTCCGTCAGTGACTTGATGTCTCGCTCCTGAACCTGCGGGGGAGCGGCCCCGGCATTAGCTCCATCGCTGTATCCGATCAGCATGAGGATCGATACGGCAAGAAATGTTCTCATGCCGGCCAATATAGTACTTCTGCCGCACGCTCGCGAATCAAATTGCCCGTCCGTTGCGGCAGAATGCTTACGAGCTGAGTGCCGCCGGATGGTGCTGTTGGGGGGGATCGAACCCTCGACCTCCCCCTTACCAAGGGGGTGCTCTACCACTGAGCTACAACAGCGATTGTTGGGCGGCGCGGAACGTGCCACAGGGTGGAGTACCAGGCAAGGAGATGAATCAGAGCATGAACGAGCCTCCGCCCGAGCGGGCACGCTCGAGCGTGCGCCGGGAGCGCCTCGCCCGGGCGCTGCGCGAAAACCTCAGAAGGCGCAAGGAGCAGGCCCGGCAGCGGCGGGCGCCGGAGCCCGAATACGATGCTTGTAACCGCCCTGCCCAGGTGCCAATAAGCCCGGACGGGGAACCACCCAAGGGCGGCGAGACAGGATAGACCATGGACCGAATTCGCATCCGCGGCGGCAGGCCCCTCAACGGCAGCATCGACATCAGCGGCGCAAAAAATGCCGCCCTGCCGCTGATGATCGCCAGTCTCCTCACCGACCAGCGCCTGACCTTGCGCAATGTGCCGCGCCTCGCCGACGTCAACCAGCTCCTGCGCATTCTGCGCAACCACGGCGTCGACATGTCGGTCGACGGAAAGCGCGCCGGCGAACGCCGCGACCTCGGCGAGACGGTTCATCTCACGGCCGCCGCAATCGTCGACACCACGGCTCCCTATGAGCTCGTCTCGCGGATGCGGGCGAGCTTCTGGGTGCTCGGACCTCTCCTGGCGCGGGCCGGCCGGGCGCGCGTGTCACTGCCCGGCGGCTGCGCCATCGGCACCCGGCCCGTCGATCTGCACCTCGCCGCGCTCGCGCAGCTCGGCGCCGAGATCGAGATCGAGCAGGGCTATGTGGTGGCGAGTGCGCCCGGCGGCCTCAGGGGCAACCGCATCGTGTTCCCCAAGGTGTCGGTGGGCGCCACCCACAATGCACTGATGGCGGCGACGCTGGCGAGAGGCGACACGGTGATCGAGAATGCCGCGCGCGAGCCCGAGATCAGCGACGTCGCCGAGTGTCTGGTCAAGATGGGCGCCAGGATCGAGGGCATCGGCACATCGACCCTGCGCATCACAGGCGTGGAAGCGCTCAAAGGCGCCGATCACCGCGTTCTCGCCGACCGCATCGAGACCGGAACCTATGCCATGGCGGCAGCAATGACCGGAGGCGATGTCAGGCTCAACGGCGCTGCGCCATCGCATCTCGATTCGCTGATGACGGCGCTTCGCCAGGCCGGCGTGAAGGTGAGGGCCGGCGATGATTCCATTCACATTGAGCGCAACGGCAACCGTCTCTATCCGGTCATCGTCGAGACCCAGCCCTACCCCGGTTTTCCCACCGATCTCCAGGCGCAGCTCATGGCGCTCATGACCACCGCCGACGGGGTATCGACAATTCGGGAAACCATCTTCGAGAACCGCTTCATGCACGTGCAGGAGCTGGTGAGGCTCGGCGCCGACATTGCGCTTTCCGGCGACACCGCGCACGTCAGGGGAGTGAGCAAGCTCACCGGTGCGCAGGTGATGGCGACCGATCTTCGCGCCTCGGTGTCGCTCGTCATCGCCGCGCTGGCGGCCGAGGGAGAAAGCATGCTGCACCGCGTCTATCACCTCGACCGGGGCTTTGAGACCCTCGAAACCAAACTCGCCGGTTGCGGCGCAGACGTCGAGCGACTGGTGGCCCACTAGAAGCATGTTCCCGAAACAGACGGACGGCGATTCTCTGCTCAGGATCGCGGCGTTCGAGGCCCAGGATCTGGAAGTCATCTCGGCGCAGATGCAGGACGCCATCCTGAACGTCGGCGACATCAAATACCTGCCGAGGCGCAAGAAACTGGTGCTGACGGCGAAGCGCTTCGACTGGCAGGCCGCGGTGGGCAACAGCAATGGCCCTTACCGCAGGCGCCTCACCGGCCTTAGCTTCGCCCGCGTGCTCAATGTCAAGGCGCACAACATCCGGCAGGATATGGAGGAGGCAGTGCTGTCGCTTCTGACGATCTCTTTCGAAGCGGGCGATCCGCCTTCGGGCGCCATCGTTCTCACGTTCGCCGGGGGCGGACTTCTGCGGCTGGACGTCGAGTGCGTCGAGACAGGTCTCGAGGACCTCGGACCGCAATGGGAAACCGTGCCGAAGCCGGCGCACCCGCTATCCGCTGACGCGAACACCCCTCCCCCTGGCGGCGAGTGCTAGGAGCATGTTCCGGAAAAGTGTAGACACTTTTCCGATTAGAACATGCTCCGCGCATTTGATCCTGCGCATTTTCTTGTCGGCGAAGTGATGCCAGTTCGCCGGAAAATGCTTTAGGGGTGGGGTGAAACGCGATGGCGAACGAGGCCGCGGTGTCGACCCGGCGGCTCGTTGCCATCGAACTCGAGGGCGCCCTGGGAGCCCATTCACCCGACGCGGAGCATGAACGCAAGGTGGCGATCTATGATCTGCTGGAGGCCAACTGCTTCGCCGTCGAGGGCAACGAAGAAGGTCCCTATCGGTTGAAGCTGTCCATCGTCGAGGGCCGGCTGGTCCTCGACGTCAGCGACCGGAATGAAACCCGTTGCAGCCTCGTCGGCTTGTCGCTGTCGCCCTTCCGGCGCATCGTCAAGGACTACTTCATGATCTGCGACAGCTATCACGCCGCCATCAGGACGGGGAGTCCGAGCCGGATCGAGACGCTCGACATGGCCCGGCGCGGACTGCACAACGAAGGCTGCGAACTCCTCCAGGAGCGGCTCAAGGGAAAGGTCGCCGTCGACTTCGACACCGCCAGACGGCTGTTCACGCTCGTATGCGCGCTGCACTGGCGCGGCTAGCCGAAGTGCATGTGGCGCAACACGCGATAGGAGGGGGCCGCCGTGCCGCTTCACGGGCTGCCGAGCGCGGTGCTCTTCGCCTGCAGCCACAACGCCATTCGCTCGCCGATGGCCGCCGGGCTGATGCGCTACCTGCATGGCGGCAAGCTGTTCATCGCCTCGGTGGGCGTCAGGGCGGCCGCCGTGCCCGATCCGTTCATGGTGGCTGCGATGGACGAGCTCGGCATCGACATGTCGCGGCACCGCCCGCAGAGTTTCGATGATCTCGACGACACCAGCTTCGACCTCGTGGTGTCGCTGGCCCCCGAGGCCCATCACAAGGCACTGGAGCTCACCCGCACGATGGCGATCGAGGCTGAATACTGGCCGACCGCCGACCCCTCGGCGGGCCTCGGCTCGCGCGAACAGATTCTCGACGGCTACCGGGTGGTCCGCGACGGTCTGCTTACGCGCCTGCGCACCCGCTTCGCCCTGCCGGGGGCTCGCGGAGTGTAAGCAAACCTTCTAGCGCCTCGGCTCGAAGGCCCTGAACAACGCCATAAGCCCTGTCAGCAAAACTTCGATGGGGCGAGCGATGAGCTGACCAACCGATTCGACGGCGGTCTCGCGTGCCTCCGCGTTTCCGATACTGGTAGCTGCGAAATAGGTGGACATCTTTCGATCTCCTTCATGACCCGAGTTGGCTCGGTTTGCCTGCAGCCTTGATCGCACACCGAAGGGAGACCTGCCCTGAACGCCGCATTCATGCGCCGTTCAGCATCCGATATTCTCCTCCGGCTCCTGCACAGCTTGCTTTTGGTGAGCATGTCGATCATTGTCCGGCGCAATTTGAGCCCTTCCACCAAGGACCCCTATGGCGAAAGAAGAACTGCTGGAATTCGAAGGCATGGTGAAGGAACTGCTGCCCAATGCCACCTTCAAGGTCAAACTCGACAACTCTCATGAAATCATCGCTCATACCGCCGGCAAGATGCGCAAGAACCGCATTCGCGTGCTGGCCGGCGACCGGGTCATGGTCGAGATGACGCCTTACGATCTGACCAAGGGACGCATCACCTACCGCTTCAAGTAACACGGGGTCCTTGGCCGGGGACTTACACCAGTGACGCACGCCATCAGCGAAAATCGGGTGAAACTGGTGCTCGCGAGCGCTTCGCCACGGCGTCTGGCGCTCCTCGAGCAGGCTGGCATCACCCCCGACCTTCTCAATCCGGTCGAAATCGACGAGCGGCCAAAGAAACGCGAGGCCGGCCGGAGCCTCGTCAACCGGCTGGCCCTCATGAAGGCCCGGGCAGCCACGGCGTCCGGCCAGGTAAGGCTGCTCGGCGCCAATGTCTTCATTCTCGCCTGCGACACCGCGGTGACGATCGGCCGGCGCATCCTGCCCAAGGCGGAGACGCTCGAAGACGCCTCCGATTGCCTGTGGATGCTGTCCGGGCGAGCCCACCGGGTATACTCGGCCATCTGCCTCATCACGCCGCGAGGCCATCGCCAGACGCGCATCGTCGACACCCGGGTGCGGTTCAAGCGGCTGAGCCGCGAGGAGATCGAAAGCTATCTCGTGTCCGACGAGTGGCGCGGCAAGGCCGGGGGCTATGCGATCCAGGGCCGCGCGGATGCCTTCGTCAGGAATCTCAACGGATTCCTACTCCAACGTGGTCGGTCTGCCGATTTATGAAACGATCAACATGCTGCAGGGAGCGGGCTATCCGGTGTATCATTCGTGGATGAACTATGAGCCCAGATAGACGATGGCGCGCGAGGCAGCGCCGGCCGTGAGGCTCAGGCCGAAAAGGCCTTGCCCGATCTGCGGCAAAACCTCGGTGCGCCAGTTTCATCCGTTCTGCTCGAAACGCTGCAGCGACGTCGACCTCGACCGCTGGCTCGGCGGAAGATATTCCATTCCCTCCGAAGAAAAGGCAGCTGACGGGAACGAATCCGAAGAGCCTTGAGCAGGTGCGCATGCCTCTGGGGCAAGGGATTGGTGCGATCGCGGCTCTGGCGATCACCGCGGCCTGCGCTTCGAGCGAGGCGCACGCCCACACGAGCGACCGAGCGTTCGTGCTCCTGTTGCCGACCGAATATTACCTGCTGGGCGGTACCCTGGCGGTGGCCGCATCGGTGGCGGCCTTCGCCTTCATTCCGGCGCAGCAGCTCATCCGGCTCGCGCGCCGGCGGTCAGGTACACTCGAGCTTCCATCCACGCCGGCAATTGCCATGAGCCTGGCGAGCTTCGCCGTCCTGCTGGTTCTGGTCATCGCCGGGCTGACGGGAAGCCGCGATCCCCTCGCCAACCCGCTGCCGCTCACCGTGTGGACGCTATGGTGGGTAGGGTTCACCCTGCTCGTCGCCGTCGCCGGCAATCTGTGGCTCTTCACCAACCCCTGGAGCGGTCCATACCGGCTCATGCCGGAGTCTCTGCGCAGGACCCCGCCGCTCTCCTATCCCGCCTGGCTCGGCTACTGGCCCGCCGTGCTCCTGTTCTTCGCCTTCGCATGGTTCGAGCTCGTCTATCCTGCACCCGATGATCCCGCGGTGCTGGCGGCCGCGGTCATCGTCTACTGGTCGCTGACGATGCTCGCCATTCTGCTCTTCGGCGAGGCGGCATGGCTTACACACGGTGAGCCCTTCTCCGTGCTGTTTCGGTACTTCGGCGCCCTGTCGCCGGCAGGCGTCGTGCGCGACGGCACATGCTCTGAGCGTCGCATCACATGCTCGCTCTCCTTCCCGGGCGCGCGGCTGGCAGTCGGCCCGCCATTGCCGGCCAGCGGCGTGCTCCTGATCCTGCTGGCGCTCGCGTCGGTCTCCTTCGACGGGCTCTCCAGAACCTTCTGGTGGTTGGGGTTGAACGGCATCAACCCGCTCGAACATCCCGGGCGGACCGTGCTCATGGTCCCCAACACCCTCGGCCTCCTCCTCACCTGGGCGGTGCTGTCATCCATCTATCTGCTGTGCGTGCGCGGCCGCGCCGGCCGGGCGGTCTTCTCGATCATGCCGATCGCGCTCGCCTATCACTTCTCCCACTACCTCACGGCGCTTCTCGTGAACGGCCAATACGCATGGCGGGCGTTGGCCGATCCCTTCGCCACGGGGCGCAACTGGCTCGGGATCGATCCGGGCCACGTCACCACATCGTTTCTCGCCAACCGGGAAGGCGTGACCCAAATCTGGAACCTCCAGGCAGGCAGCATCGTCGCCGGCCATATCGTGGCCGTCCTTCTGGCGCGCCTCATCCATGCGGATGCCGGTCACGCTTCGGCGCCATCGGAACTGCCGCTCGCCGCCGCCATGGTGCTCTACACGCTGTTCGGCCTGTGGCTGATGTCGACCCCGGTCGCCGGCTGAACAGATGGGATGACGGCCCCGCGCCGCTTCAGCACCCTCGCCCGGATGAACTCGAAGTTCTCCGCGGTCGCCCATACGTGGTCCTCGTTCAGCCTCCACGTTGCCGCGTCGAGCGTGCCCACCTCGAGCCTCGCAAGGGCCGTTCCGGTCGCAAGACTGTAGGGCCGGACGCCCAAGCCGTCGAACGCCGCCCACAGCCCCGCCCAGTCCCACAACCGCGACCGGTCGAGGGCGCCTCCCGCCCGCGCGCCGCCGAGCGCCGGCACGTGCGCGAGCATGCTGATTTGCGCGCACGCCCCCCACGGGTTGAAACCGAGATAGCCCGGAAGCACCTCCCATCGCTCCTGCACGTCGAGCCTCGCAGAAGGCATGAAGTCGAGCTTCGTTTCCGCCCATGCGGGCGTCGGCAGGGGAACGTACGTGGCAAGACGCGACCCCTGAAGGTCGAGCACCTCGACCCGAGGTGCTGCGTCGCTGCCGCCGCTCCACACTCTGATGGAACGACCGTGACTCGACGGCGACTGCACCGAGCCAGGGCGCGCCGTCGCGCAACAGTGCAACACTCACCCCCCAAAACGGCAGGCCGCCGGCAAAGTTGCGGCTGGCGTCGAGCCCGTCGGTCGCCAGCACGTGCGGACGCACCAACAGATCCGAAAAGCCCGGCTTGTCGGCTTCTTCATCGACCTGGACCAGCCCCGGCAGCTCCCGGCGCAGCGCATCGCCGAGCGCCCGCATGCGCACGCTGTTGGCGAGATCGGTTTCGGTGATGACCCCGTCTTCGGCATTGGGCACGAGGTTCACCGAACCCGCCGCGACTGCGGCCGCCTCGGCCACGCCCGTCTTCATCATTTCCAGAAGCTTGAGGGTGCTCATCTACTCGGATATCACGTGCCGATGACGCTCGTCATTTTGCCGGCGCGGCTCAAGAGCGCAAGGCTCGCCAACAAGCCGATGCAGCTCATCGCCGGGGAGCCGCTGATCGTCCACTGCTGGCGCCGCGCGATCGAGGCCGATGTCGGGCCGGTCTGGGTCGCCGCCGATGCGCCGGCAATCGCCAAGGCGATCGAAAGGGCGGGCGGCAACGCGGTTCTGACGGGCGATGCCGACTGCGGCACGGATCGCGTCGCCATCGCCGCCGCTATTGTCGATCCGGCAGGTGAACACCCGACGGTGATCAACCAGCAGGGCGATATGCCGTTCATCGATGCCGCGCATCTGAAGAGCTTCGCCGCCGCGCTCCCGGGCATGACCGCCATGGCTACCGCCTATTGCGACCTCGGCGTGGTGCGCATCGCCGGCGGCGACTTTCATCGCGAAACCGTGCGCTCGCACGTCGGGCTTTACGCTTTTACGCGCGCCGCACTCGATCAGTTCAAACAATGGGGCCCTTCCTTGCGCGAGCGGGAGGAAAAGCTCGAGCAGCTGCGCGCAGTCGGCCGCCTCGACATCCGCTTCGTCGCCTTTCCCTCGATGCCCATGGAAGTCAATACGCCTGAGGACCTGGCGCTCGCCAACAGCATCGCTGCGGCATTTCGGGCGAAGTAACAACCGCCGGGCGCCAATCGTCGTGAATCACTTGCGCTGATCTGTCACTCGGCCTTGGCGAGACGGTCGAACTCCATGAGCTTGCGCACGAGGCCTTCGAGCGCATCGAGCGCGATCATGTTGGGGCCGTCGGAGGGCGCCCGGTCGGGATTCTGATGGGTTTCGATGAACACCGCGGCCACACCGACCGCCACCGCGGCGGTGGCCAGCACCGGCACCATGGCCCGCTCGCCGCCGGAGGCCGCGCCGCGCCCGCCCGGCTGCTGCACCGAATGGGTGGCATCGAAAATGACCGGGGCGCCCGCCTGCTTCAGCACCGGCAGGGCGCGCATGTCGGAGACTAGCGTGTTGTAGCCGAAGGACGTGCCGCGCTCGGTCACCAGCACGTTGGCGTTGCCGCTGGCGGTGATCTTGTCGATCACGTGGCCCATGTCCCACGGAGCGAGGAACTGTCCTTTCTTCACGTTGACGGCGCGGCCCGTCCTGGCGGCTGCAGAGATGAGGTCGGTCTGCCGGCAGAGGAAGGCGGGTATCTGCAGCACGTCGGCCACTTCCGCGACTTCGCGGCACTGGCCGGCATCGTGCACGTCGGTCAGGACCGGCAGGCCGAGCTCGCGCTTGAGATCGGCGAGCACCGGCAATCCCGCTTGCAGGCCGACGCCGCGCTCTGCGTTGAGACTGGTGCGGTTGGCCTTGTCGAACGAGGTCTTGTAGATGAGTCCGATGCCGAGCCCTTCGGCCAGCGCCTTCAGCCGTCCGGCCATCATGAAGGCATGATCGCGGCTCTCGAGCTGGCAGGGCCCGGCGATGAGCGCCAGCGGCAGATGATTGCCCATCCTGACCCCGCCGACCTCGACCACCGCATTCGGCCTGACGCTCTGCGGCTTCATGCGATGCCGAGGCGCAGAAGATCGTGGATGTGAACCACGCCGACCGCCTTGCCCGCCTCGATGACGAACAGGCTGGTGATCTTGGCGGTGTTCATGACGTTGAGCGCTTCCTGGGCGAGCTCGTCGGGCGCAATCGTCCGGGGGTTCGGGGTCATGACGTCGCCAGCGGTGCGGCCGAGGAGATCGGGGCTCATGTGACGGCGCAGGTCGCCGTCGGTGATGATGCCGCTGAGCGCGCCGCCGCGATCGAGCACGCCCAGGCAGCCGAGGCTCTTGGCGGTCATGACCAGCAGGGCCTGCGACATGGGCGTCCGTTCCTCGCATAAGGGAACCGCCTCGCCGCCGTGCATGATTTCCCGGACATGGGTCAGGGCGGCGCCGAGCTTGCCGCCGGGGTGAAGGTCCTTGAAGCGGCGCGCATCGAAACCCTTGTCCTCGAGCAGGCTCATCGCGATCGCATCGCCGAGCGCCAGCTGCATGGTCGTCGAGGAGGTCGGCGCCAGCCCGATCGAACAGGCCTCCTCGGCCCGCGGCATGCACAACACGATATCGGAGGCCTGGGCGAGGCTGCTTCCGCTCCGGGCGGTCATGGCGATGACCGGGATGCCGAAGCGGCGCGAGTAGCTGAGGAGGTTCTTGAGCTCCGGGGATTCGCCGGAGTTGGACAGGACCAGCAGCACGTCTTCGGGAGTGATCATGCCGAGGTCGCCGTGGCTCGCCTCGGCCGGGTGCACGAAATAGGCGGGGGTGCCGGTCGAAGCGAGCGTGGCGGCGATCTTGCGCGCGATATGGCCGCTCTTGCCGATGCCGGACAGGATCGTGCGGCCGCGTGCGGCGCCGATGAGGTCGATGGCGCGGGCGAGCGCCCTGCCGAGCTCGCCGTCGAGCTCGGCGATGAGGAGATCGAGGGCGGCGCGTTCGATCCCCAGCGCGCGCCGCGCCGCGGCGATGAGCGCGTCGGGGCGGACTTCGGGCTTCAGAGCCGGCTTGGACACCCGCGCTTGATAGCCTGTAGGCGCCGCCCTGAAAAGGGCGGGTGCGGCCAACCCTCAGCTTGCCGCCGTCAGGAAAGTGGAAGGTCACCCACGGCGGGTTTTCCTCCCAGCCGTAAAAATGTCCGATAAACTCCACATAATTCGGATCGTGCAGATACCTGACCGGCACCATATAGCCATGCTGATGGTACCCACTGACGACATGCATCGGGCATCACGGCTTGGCCGGAACGCTGACCTCGAGGCAGTCCATCTTGACCGTGTAGTTGTCCGGGACCAGAGCCATCGCGAGTATCTCCGCGCCCCTGGCTACGCACGTGTCCTTGGCGTCAAACATGTCGAAAGCGAGACATATTGGATGCGCCATCCGGTCGCCGTCTCTTCCACGCCACCCAGAGGTATGGGCTCGCAATCGAGACTTGAGCAGCAGTCGCGCGGATATTCCCACCGCGTGCACAGATTGCGAATCAGAGATCAAAGAGGCGGCCGTTCGCCAGCCCTCTTGAGAAAGGCCCGCACCGCGGGGAATACCTCAGCCAATTCCATGAGGCGCTCCAGCGTGCCCGAGATCCCACGCTCGCCGCTCTCCCACCGGCGAACCACGCGACCGTTGGCAACACCCACAGCACGAGCAAACCCTCCACGGTGAGGCCAAGGAGAGTCTTGCGCGCGCGGCGTAGTTCAGCAGGGGTCAACCGCCGAACCTTTCCTCGACCGGCTGCAAAGAGCCTGTCGATCGTCATGCCGCGGACCCTCATCATCATCTTTGGTCGAGGATTGTGACAGCGGCCATGACGGCACCGATGATGCACGATGTCGGATCGGCCGAAACGGGCCTGCAGCGCTCGCCAAAAGGGCACAGGGCCGCTATTCTATACACAGGGGGTAGAGAGAGGAGAGCTGGCGTCATGGACCCCAAAGAACTGGCGGCATATCTCAAGAAAAAGCAGGATGAGGCGGCGAGCAAAGGCGATGCCACTGCGCGGTGGGAAAAGGGACAGCGGGAGGAATTGCAGGAGCGAACGGAGAAGGGAAAAAGCGCTCTCAAAAATTCTGTTATCCCTTATCTGCGACGCGTACAGGCCGCTATGCCGCAGGGGCAATTCAGTCTTTCGCCATCAGGCGATGGCGTGAATTCTCCTCGTCCATGGCGGTTCCTCTTATTCAATCGAGGTTCCTTTCGACAATGTCCTGATAAGAAGGATTCATCCTGATCCCAGAAGAACGGAAAGTCTCAACGACAAACTCGGCGTAAGAAATATTTCTGATTTGACTGAGGCAAAGCTTGGCGAATTGGTCAAGATAGCAATCGATGAATTATTCGCTTGATGGGCTTCGCCCACTGAGGATAACCGACGACACGGCGGCAGCAGATAGCTTCCGGGGGTCAGTCTGCTGCAACTGATCGAAGAGCTGACGCCATATCTCATCGTGTGGCGCGGCTACTTCAAGAGAACCACCTGACTTCGTCATTGGGGAATGCCGGAGAGGAGGTGGGGTCGAGCAGCTGGGCCGGCCCGTTATCAAGGCGTTCAACAACATCCATGCTCGACACCTTCTGGAGTTGGGTCGGCCTGCAGGCGCGCTCGGGCACATCGCCCTTCGCGATGCCCTGCATGGCCTCTGCGTCCCTGGAATAGTGCCTCTGGTGCGGCTGAGCAATTTTGATCAGCTTCCAGCTGAACAAACGAGTATTGTTAGAGCAAGAGACACCCGCCGTCCCCCCGAACACCCGCGGGTGTCGAGAAAACAGCCCCGGCCGGTATCCCCTCCCGCGCCGGGGCTTTCATTGTCCCGCAAACAATGCAACGGGAGTTTTCATTGCACTCAGCCTGGGCGGCACCGACGGCCGCCATGCCAGCAATTGCAGCGATCCAGAGTTCCGAGCAAAACGGGAACCCGGTTACTTGCACGAGCCGAAGCTGATCAGGACCTGCGTTTCGATCGTGGCCACCTCCACGAAGCCTGATCCATCATTGCTAAGCTTTGCCAACATGCCTCGGCCAGGTACGTCGATCACGGCAAAGGCTCCTGACTCGGAGAGCCGTACATCAAATGTATCGCATCCCTTGGAGTCGCATCGCGAATACGTCTGCCGGGTCAAGTCGAGCTTCACCACGATGTCGTTGTGGACCTGACCGCACCCACGACTGCTATCACAGACGTACTTTTCCGAGATCACGCACTCGAAAACCTTAGCCTCGGCTGCCGTGCCGACGAGCGCAGCCAAGGCGATAGCGACTAAACGCAGTTGGATCATCGTTCCCAGTGTAGCCTCATGATGGCTCGCAACGTTAGGCGGCCTCGCTATGTTTGTCAGCCGGGAATCTCGCTTTCCTCGCTCCCCACCCCGCTTGTGCAGGGACTTGACGACCCAGGTCGCATCGGGACTGATTTGGTAATGCTACCCCTCGGCAAGCCAATCGAACAGATCCTGGGAATCGGTGCCCTGCTTCTGCTGGCGATCGGTTGCGCCGTAGTGCTCCGGCCCTTTCTGTCAGCCCTGCTGTGGGCGGCGGTCATATGCTTCTCCACGTGGCCCATCTACAGGTGGAGCGAGCGGGTCCTCGGCGGTCGCAGGGGGCTGGCAGCCGCCCTGATGACATTGCTGGTCGCCCTCGTCCTGGTCGCACCGTTCACCATCATCGTGGTGACACTAGCAGACAGCGTAAGCGGCTTGATCACGGCGGCGACGCGCGTTCTCGAGCAGGGCCCGCCGGCGCCACCGCGTTGGGTCGCGGGGCTCCCAGTGGTTGGCGAGAGCCTCGCTGCTTATTGGCAGAGCGTGGCCCACAACGCACCCGCCTTCATCATTGAGCTAAAGAGGCTGATCGGCCCGGCCGCCGACATCGCCGTAGCCAGCGGGGCAGTGCTCGGCGTCGCCCTTCTCGAACTCGGTCTGAGTGTATTTATCGCTTTTTTCTTCTAGCGCCACGGCCGGCAAATGGCAGACTACGTGCACAAAATCGCCGAACGATTCGCCGGACCGCGCGCCCGGCGCCTGCTCACGGTTGTGGGCGAGACCGTGAAGGGCGTCCTTTACGGCTTGATCGGCACGGCGCTCGCCCAGGCCCTCCTGGCAGCCATTGGTTTCTGGATCACCGGTGTGCCTCAAGCGCTATTGCTCGGCTTCCTTATGTTTGTCCTGTCGTTCGTGCCGGTGGGCCCGCCGCTTTTGTGGGGCTCGGTGGCGCTGTGCGCTCGCCGCTTCGCCGCAAGTCAGAGCCGCTGCCGCTTGTCCCTGATCTCTTCACTCAGCTCGGAAATGGCGGCCGCGATTGAGCGCAAAGCCGCCGCTGTCTCAGCGGCAGCGATAACGTTGGCTTCTTCAAGCGATAGGTCTGGCTTGCCATTGCGGCTGCGCCAACCGAGAAAGCCAGAATTATCGTCCAAGGTAAAACTAACGGAAACGGGCATACTTTCCTCCGATCATTTGGCAAATACGTTGGTTAGGTCACTCCGTTTTGAAGCTCGCTAAGCCTTACCACCTTCTCGATTTCTACTTCCGACGCGCCACGCCTGGTTGGGCGTCTTCGCCTTTGGTCCTTGGGGATAACTTATCGAACCTTATCGAACTTGAGCCAAACGTCATCATCAAGCAGCGATACTTCTGTGTGCTGCCGATGGAACTCCTTCAAAGCCATCTTAGAGTATTCGGCGAAACTTAATCCCACTTCCGTATAATACTCAGCTCGAAAAATTGACCTGCCGTTTCGCTCAACGCGCATCTCAATCCGCATACCGCGCCTCATGCTTTGTGCAATAGAGATAGGAGGCCGCCGCTGGAACTCGATAGGGTGTCAGCCGTCAAGTTTCATACCCGTTGAGCCACGCGCGGGTTTTTGCATTTTCAGGAAACGGAGGCATCGCGTAGCTTCGCGCTACGGCACCGGGACCCGGAGTTTTGCCTTTTTGCTATCGCCCGAGTGAAAGGAGCTTTGATGACTCTGTCCCCACCGATCACTGTGCTGGCCATCGTGATTGCTGCGATGGCCGGCACGGCTTTGCTTGCTCCACCGCCCAGCAAGAAGCTTACTCAAGTATGCGTGGAACTACCGACCGGCAGCTACGAGAAGCTCGCTCTTCGAACCCGGGACAAGGTCCGCACGGACGGCAGCCCGCAGACGGTGCGAGGCCTTATCGAAGAACTCGTGACCAATCTTGAATAGAAGGACCCGCCCGCGCATAGGGTTCTGAAGCGTGCGCGTCTCTGGCGATGTCATCAGGAGGCTGCTTCTCTTACTCCGCACATCTCGGATCAGACGGCGCTCATGAAAAACGAAAGCGCCCCAAAACCTGGGGCGCTCCCTTAATTTCGTCGGCGGGCAGGAGCCTCAGGCAGCGACCTTTGTCGGCTTGACCTCGAGGACCTTACGAGTGCTCATGATCGGGATCACCCGTGGTTTCATCACCTCCGGGATCTCGCGCACGAGGTCGACGTGCAGGAGTCCGTTCTCCAAGCTCGCACCCATGACTTCAACATGGTCTGCCAGCTGAAAGCTGCGCTCGAAGTTCCGCGCGGCGGCGATGCCCCGGTACAGCAAGTCGCCGGTCGTCTCCTCGTCGTTCGTCTGCTTCTCGCCGCGGATTGTCAGCGTGTTCTCCTTCGCCTCGATTGAGAGATCAGCGTCGGTGAAGCCGGCGACAGCGACCCAGATGCGATAGGCGTTCTCGCCGGTTCGCTCGATATCGTATGGGGGATAGCTCGGCGCTTCGACTTCTGCCCAAGCGTTGCACCGCAGCAAAACGACGAGACGTGCCAATTGGTGCCATTTTTTCGATTCTGAACGATGGCGCTGGCCCAGCGTCACGAGGGGGTCCAGACCGAAACTTATCGCTCATCGATTTCAGAATTTTCTTAGAATGCCAACGATGCTATATTTTAGCCCGTGTTCCTCAGTGTAAATGGAGGTCAACCAAAGAGGTCCTGCTATGAACAAGGCAAAGCCACCGTTCGATCCCAAGGTCTTTCTCGCCAAGGCAGACGGGGGGAGGACCATCGCCAAATATCCAGTGAATTCAAATCGTGTTCTCACAAGGAGATCTGGCAAATTTTGTCTTCTACATTCGCCATGATGGGCGTGCTCGATTGGCTCGGCCGCAGGCTGATCGTCACGACATCCCGAACCAAGCGCAGCACCGACTTCATTGCGTTGCTGCAAGCCATCGATCTTGCGTACGGCGCCAAGCCCGGGGTACGGATCAAACCCGTTGTCATCGTGCTCGACAACGGACCGATCCACGTCAGCAAGGCGACGCTGGCGGCGCTCGCAGCCCGCGCCCACTGGCTGACCGTCGAATGGCTGCCGAAGTATGCGCCCGAGCTCAACGACATTGAAGTCGTATGGCATCGGTGAAGGTCTGGTGGGCGAGGTGATGAGCTTTCAAGTCATGTGCCGAAACCCTCGATGCTGCCATCCACCACGCCGTGGCGGCCTTGAACTCAGAGCGAAATCGCGATCTGTTGGGCAACCAGAGAATCTCTGCTTAGCCAACGCATGCGAAAACGGTGGGCCTGCGCTGCGCTAGCCTTGGCGCTGCTTGCGCCGGCTGCGCGGGCCGACCTGCCTGCTGCCGCAATCTCTATGGCAGGCCACGCCTTGCGGCTCCGTCTATGCAAGGAGAAGACCTCGTGAAGAGCACCGCACTGGCAGGACTTCTTGCGCTCGCACTCGACGGCACTGCTCTGGCGGGCAGCACCACGCTGAGCGCCCAGATTTCGAGCGAACGCGAGCCCGACGATTTCAGCGATGCCCTCAATACGATCTACAAATTCGAAGCCGCCCACGCCTTCGACAGCGGGATCTACGGCAATGGATTTTTCGAGGTGGAGGACCCGTAGAGGGTGGTCCGAACAACAAGAATCTCGAGGGCAATCTGGGCTACAAGCACGCGCTTGCCGGCCCCCTGTCGATCGCCGGCAGCCTGGGGATCGGCGAGCGGTTCACGGAGGCGAACGATCAGCCGCTTGAAACTGTGAGGCTAGGCCGCTTCCCCTGCCAAAAGGAGCGCGCGAGGGCCGTTATTTCCTCTATCGCCGAGTTTAGCGGCGCGTCTGCTCGCCGAGCCTCCGGTTTCCCGTCGCCGGCGGGTTGCGCCGAGGTGTGACCACCGATTTATTGCCTATAGAACGAATAGTGAACATATGCAAATGGCAACACGAACTTATCCGCAGTGGAATTCGGCGTAACCGTCACCCATTTTATTCCCCATCCACTACGAGATCAGCAAAATGAAACACACTAAGAAGGAATTGATTGCAGCAGAAGATGCCTATGACGAGACCCGTTTTAACGCGCTGCGCCACGGCGTGTTATCGCGCTACACGGTGCTGCCCTGGGAGGATGCGGAGGAGTACCGCAGCATCCTCGCCGACGATCCCGCCATAGAAGAAGAAGCGCAGCGAGGCCTCCGGCGCGGCGGCGTCGGCGACCGTGAGCGCATAGGGGATCATGTAGGGCCAGATCATCACGCCGAGCGTCAGAAAGGCCGTGACAAAGAACGCGACCGCCATCGCGAAGGGAACGCCATCGCGCCGCGCCCGCGCGCCGGCGAGCACGGCCAACAGCGCAGCGAGGCTGAGGATCGGGAAGACCAGCCCCCAGCTGCGCTAGCCGAAGGTTGCTCTGGGCGATGGCGCCGGCATCGATCGTCAGCGAGACGATGAAGGCCAGGCCCAGCACCGCGAAGACCCCGGCGACGAGCCAGGGGATGCGCGCATAGGCCCAGTCCCGCAGCGCGCCCTCGGTCTTGAAGGCGAGCCAGCCGGCGCCGAGCAGCGCATAGCCGAGCACCAGGCCGATCCCGGTCAGGACCGGGAAGGGATGCAGCCAGACGAAGGCGCCGCCGGCGTACTGCATGTTCTCGACCGGGATGCCCCGCATCATCGCGCCGACCGCCGCACCCTGGACGAAGGCGACCAACGACCGAGCCGTAGAAGAATCCGCCGTCCCAGAACCGGCGCATGCCGGCGCTGCGATAGCGGAACTCGAACGCGACACCACGGAAGATCAGGCCGAACAGCATCAGCAGGACCGGCAGGTAGAAGGCGCCGAGAAATACCGCGTAGACCGCCGGGAAGGCCGCAAAGAGGCTGGCGCCGATCACCACCAGCCAGGTCTCGTTGCCGTCCCAGAACGGCGCGATGCTGGTCATCATCTGCCCGCGCTTGGCCTCATCGCGCGTGGTGCCGAAGAGGATGCCGACGCCGATATCGAAACCGTCGAGGATCACGTAGAGGAGGATCGCGGCGGCGATGACCCCGGCCCAGAACAGGGCGAGCGTGCTTGGCTCCATCGCCGTCACCCCTTCGCCCCGGGCTGGCTCCCGGTGGCGCTGGCCGCCGTGTCGGCGAAAGCCAGCGGGCGGCTCGGGGTCGCGTTCGGGATCGCCTCGGCCCTGCCAACCGGCCCTTCCCGGAGCAGCTTGTAGATGTAGAAGGTGCCGAAGCCGACGAAGATGGCATAGACCAGCACGTAGCCGGTAAGCGAGAAGAGCACGTCCCCGGTGGTCAGCGACGGCGTCACCGCGTCGCGGGTGCGCAGGAGGCCGTAGACGACCCAGGGCTGGCGGCCGACCTCGGCGGTGTACCAGCCGCTCAGGATCGCGACGAACCCGGTCGGGAACGACAGGAACGTGCCCCAGAGGAACCAGCGCGTCGTCTCCAGCCGCTCGCGCCAGCGCAGGAGGTTCCCGAGCCACGAGACGCCGAGCATGATCAGCCCCATGCCGACCATGATGCGGAAGCCGAAGAACGGGATCAGCACCGGGGGACGGTCCTCGACGGGGAAGGTGTCCAGCCCGATCTCGCGGGCGGTCCAGTTGCCCGAGGCAATGAAACTGCCGAGCCTCGGGATCTCGAGCGCGAAGAGGTTGCGCTCGCTCGCCGTGTCGGGCCAGGCGATCAGCACCTCGGAGGCCGGTTGCTGGCTCTGCCAGCGCGCCTCGATCGCCGCGAACTTTGCCGGCTGGTGCTGAAGCACGTAGAGGCCCGTGAGGTGACCGAAGAACAGCTGCACCGGGATCAGCACCGCCGCCACCCCGAGGCCCCAGTGCAGCATGACCCGCGCCTCCGGGCGGTGAACCCCGCGCAGCATGTACCAAGCGCCGGTCGCGGCGATGCACATGGCGCTCGTCAGGAAGCGCGGCCAGCAGCATGTGCGGCCAGCGCACCATCTGCACCGGCCCCAGCACGATCTCGCGCCAGTCCGCCGGGATGATCCTGCCGTCGACGATCTCGTGGCCGAGCGGGACCTGCATCCAGCAGTTGTTGGCGAGGATCCAGAACGAGGAGAACATCGTTCCGAGCGACACCATGCAGCAGGCAAAGAAATAGATGCCGGGCGACACGCGGTCGCGCCCGAGCAGCATGATGCCGAAGAACGTCGCCTCGAGCATGAAGGCCGTGAAGGCCTCGTAGCCGAGGAGCGGCCCCTGGATCGCGCCCGTGCGCTCGGCCAGCACGCCCCAGTTGGTGCCGAACTGGAACGCCATGACGATCCCCGTCACCACGCCCATGCCGAAGGACACCGCGAAGATCTTGAGCCAGAAGTCGAAGATGCGCCGGTAGACCGGATTGCCGGTGAAAAGCCGCATGCCTTCGATGGTCGCCAGCCACGCCGCCAGCCCGATCGTGAAGGCTGGGAAGATGATGTGGAAGCTGATGACGAACCCGAACTGGATGCGCGACAGGATGACCGGATCGAGTTCCATGGCTGGTGTTGCGTTACTGTTTCGCCGAGCCGCCGTCGAGGCCCAGGATTACGATCTTGGCTTTCACGATCTTCGTTGGCCAGGCGAGCCATTGTAAAGCCGATCGCCACGGCAACTTTTTGCGCGCCATCCGCGGTATAGGTGATCACGCCGCCAGCGATCGCGCCGCCGAGGTCCTGGCCCCAAAGTTTCTCGCCGTTGGCGGCATCGAGCGCATAGAAGTTGCCGCCGATATCGCCGAAGAACACGACGCCTCCGGCCGTCGGAGTCATACCGCCCAAGATCGGGTAGTTGGACTTTAGCCGCCACTTCCAAACGCCAGTGTCGGCGTCGACGGCGTAGACCCATCCGGCCCAGTGTCCCTCCGTACGGCCTTCTCTGCCGAACATGTCGAACGGGTTCCATGTTGCCATTCCGGCCCATGGCTGCCCGATCGCCACCGACCGAAGATCTTCGACGCTCTTTGGTGTCACCGTGTCGCACCAATCGACCTCACCGACGACGATAAGGTTCGTTTGCGGGTCGTAGGCTGGGCTGTTCCATTCCGCGCCCCCCACCGCGCCCGGGCAGAAATGCACCGCCGTGTCGGGCGAGAAAGATTCGGCAACATCCTCAACCCGGGTCACCGGCACGCGGTAGACGAGGCTGTTGGTGGCAAGATCGAAGCCATAGAGTTGTCCGTCTTTCGGTGCCACCGCCATCAGCTGCTTGCCGCCCCTCGTTTGAATCAGGATGGGCGGGTTTGATACGTCCCAATCGTGCCAGTCCTTCGGCACAATCTTGAAATGGCGCTTATAGTCCCCGGTCTTGGCGTCGAGCACGACGACCGAGTCGGTATAGAGATTCTCGCCCTCTCGCACGCCGATTGCGAAATCGGGGGCCGGATTGCCGCCGGGGACGTAAAGCTCGCCCGGTTTTCGGGTCGAGCGTGTATGACGTCCAGGTCCCGCCACCGCTGATGGGTATGCCCGGCGCGTTTTTCCAGGTCGCTGCGTCGAGCGGCGTCGCGCCCAGTGGTCCGCGGACCACGTCGCCCTCGACTTTGGGAACCAGAAAGAACTCCCAGACGATCTTGCCGGTCTTCGCCTCGAGCGCGAACATGTGGCCTTTCCCGCCCTTGAAGTCGCCGCCCGCATTGCCGACGAAGACGAGGCCGTCCCAGGCGATCGGGGCGGACGGCACCGACTCGCCCAGTTTCGGGTCCGCGATAGTCGTTTCCCACATCCGCTTGCCGGTCTTGAAGTCATAGGCCAGCACTCGCCCGTCCTGGGTGCCGCGAAACAGCATTCCGTCCAGGTAGGCAGCACCTCGGTTGGCCGGCAGAAGGGCGCGGCGGATAGTCCTCGTGCGTGCGCCAATTTTCGGCGCAAGTCGCCGGGTTGAGGGAGAAAATATCGAATTGGGTTGTGCCGATCAGCGCGTTTTCCACCATGATCAGGCCGGACTCAAAGGCGGCGAACTGATCGACGTCATAGGTGCATAAGACCTTCAGCTTGCCGACATTCTTCGTATTGATCTGATCGAGCTGCGAGTAACGCTCCGAAGTGAGCGTTTTGTTGTAGCTCGGCCAGTCTCCGGCGGCAGCGTCCGGCGATGGCGGCGCGGCGGGAGGCGAGGGCGTCGCAGCCGCGGCGGCTTTGTAAGCCGGATTCACTTCCGTCGTTGTCGTGCCTGGAGGCGCGGACCAAGAAATAAGATAGTTGCGGGTCAGTCCGGCAAGTGTGGACACTTGGACCGGGTAAACGAGGTACAGACCTCCGCCCACGGCCGCGCCTGCCACAATGACCGCGCCAGCGATGATGAGGATTTTGCTTTTCATCTGCATTCGACGAGATCCCCGGTCTAGGATCATGCATGAGCGCTGATCAACGAAAATGTTGCCTTCGCAAGCGATCTTCGCAGCCAAATCCTCCGAGCGATATTGTCCTTAGGGGCAGTATCGCGGTAGGGGTGACGACACCGGCGGCGGTCGACCGAGGTTCGCTGGCTGCAGACGATAACGACACCCCGACCTCGTATGCATGGATTGGGCGAACATACCACACGTAGCGATCGGCCCTGTGAAACTCAGCCTGCTTGCTGGTTCAGGATGACGAAGTCCTTGCCTATCCGGCACGATCGCACTCAGCAGCGTTGCACCAATCATTAGTCTCTATTGATGATCATACTCGCTGAGTGAAATTCTGACTTCGATGGCAAACACGGCGAGCGAGGCAGCGAGCAGGCCAAGGGCGACCATGAACAGTACGGCGGCTCCCCAAACATGTTGGAGACCCAGATAGACGCTTGCGAATGCAACAATGATGAGGATCGCCGCGACGATGCCGCTGCAGATGGAAAGTAATATCGACCTGTTCACGAGTTCTGCGCGCCGCTTCAGGCGCGGGATGTCGGCCTTGAGATTGCTTCGCTCATGACCTTCGTCGGGAATCGCGTTCAGATTGCGAACCCGGTCGAGGATATGAGTCATACGCGTGAACAGAACCGAGATGAAAGCAGCAACCGCGCCAAGGAGGAACGACGGCGCAACGACATGCGAGATGACTTGTGAAAGATGGTCAACTGTGCCGACTTCGACAGTCATTGCGGAAAGCTACCCTAGTGTC